>NZ_CP107840.1:0-5005993 GCF_036346835.1 Lentzea sp. NBC_00516 | reverse complement strand
CGATCAGCACGCCGAGCCGGTGCGCGACCATCGCGCCGAGCACGCCGCCGACACCGCTCGCGCTGAAGATCAGACCCGCCGTGCCTTCGCTCAGCCCGGCCACCCGCAGCAGGAACAGCACGCTGACGGCGTTCTGGATGCCGTGGAAGAAGTTCGACGTGCCGGTGCAGGCCACGATCTTGCGCAGGGTGGCGTTGCCGAAGACGAACCGCAGCCCTTCCATGATCTCGCGGCGCAGGTGCGGGTCGGGGTGGCGTTCCGGAACGGGCTCCACGACCTTGATCCGGGTCAGGAAGAACGCCGAGCTCAGGTAGCCGAGACCGGTCGCGAGCACACCGTTGGCCGCGCCGAGGAACTGCGCCACGTACCCGCCGATCGCCGGCCCCGACACCTCGGCCACGGACATGCTGGCCTGCAGTTTCGAGTTGCCTTCGACGAGTTGGTCGCGTCCCACCAGTGACGGCAGGTACGACTGGTAGGCGACGTCGAAGAAGACCGTGCAGACGCCGACCGCGAGGCTCACGATGATCAGTTGCGGCAGGTCGAGCGCGTCCATCCACCACGCTATGGGCACGCTCAGCATCAGCGCGGCACGGACGACGTCCATCGCGATCATCAGCGGTTTGCGGCGCATCCGGTCGACCCAGACGCCCGCGGGCAGTCCGATCAGCAGGAACGCCATCGTGCCCGCCGCGGCCAGCAGTCCCATCTCGAACGGTGTCGCGTTCAACACGCCCGCCGCGAGCAGCGGGATCACCGTCAGCCCGATCGTCGAGCCGAACTGGCTGATGGTGTCGCCGATCCACAGCCGGCGGAAGTCGTGATGCCCCCAAAGCGCCATGCTGAGAAGTCTGCGCTGAGTGATTGGAAAGTGTCAATCACTTAGACTGTGGTCGTGCCACTCTCCCGGAAGCGACGTCCCGCGACGAGCGACGAAGCCGCGGCGCTGAGCTCTGACCTGCGGCTGCGGATGATCCGCTTGACGTTCGACCGCCCGCTCACCAACAAGGAGCTGGCCCAGCGGCTGGGCAGGGACCCGGCCACGACGCTGCACCACGTGCGCAAGCTCGTCGCCGCCGGATTCCTGGAGGCGATGCCGCCCCGCGCGGGCAACCGGGGGGCGAAAGAGATCCCCTATCGGTCGACAGGACTGTCCTGGGAGCTCGACAACAGCGAAAATGCGGTCGCCGTCGGCGAAGCGATGCTGCACGCTTTCCTCGGCGAGGTTGCCGACATCGGGCTCAGTGAAGTGGATCAGAGCCGTCTGGTCGTCACCGTCGACCCCGAGGAACTAAAGCAGCGGCTCGCGTCGTTGATGGATGAGCTGGCCGCGCAACCGGTCAAGCCGGATGTTCCCCGTGTGGCGATCTACCTCGCGGTGTATCCGGGGGACTAACTGTCCGTGGGACGATGAAGGGCAAATGACGGAAAACATCCAGAGCACAGAGTTCGACCCGGAGTTCGACGCCACGTGGGAGGAGGACGACTTCTCCACGGGTGATTACGAACGTGTCGAACGCGCCGCGCTGCGCCGTGTCGCGGGACTGTCCACCGAGCTCGAGGACATCACCGAGGTCGAGTACCGGCAGCTCCGCCTGGAGCGGGTCGTGCTCGTCGGGGTGTGGACCGAGGGCACGGCGGCGGACTCCGACGCCTCGATGGCCGAACTCGCCCGCCTCGCCGAGACCGCTGGTTCCGAGGTGCTCGAAGGCCTCGTGCAGCGGCGCGACAAGCCCGACGCGGCGACGTACATCGGCTCCGGCAAGGTCTCCGAGCTGCGCGACGTCGTGCAGTCGACCGGCGCCGACACCGTGATCTGCGACGGCGAGCTCTCGCCAGGCCAGCTGCGTCAGCTGGAGGAGAAGCTCAAGGTCAAGGTCGTCGACCGCACCGCGCTCATCCTGGACATCTTCGCGCAGCACGCGCAGTCCAAGGAGGGCAAGGCGCAGGTCGAGCTGGCCCAGCTGCAGTACCTGATGCCGCGCTTGCGCGGCTGGGGTGAGTCGTTGTCGCGGCAGGCCGGTGGTCGTGCCGGTGGCGGCAACGGCGGCGTGGGTCTGCGCGGTCCCGGTGAGACCAAGATCGAGACCGACCGTCGCCGGATCCGCGCCCGCATCTCCAAGCTGCGCCGCGAGATCGCCGCGATCGGCGTCGTCCGCGAGACCAAGCGGGGCCGCCGCACGGCGAACGAGATCCCGAGCATCGCCATCGCGGGGTACACGAACGCGGGCAAGTCGTCGCTGCTCAACGCGCTGACGGGCGCCGGAGTCCTGGTGGAGGACGCGCTGTTCGCCACCCTCGACCCGACGACGCGCCGCGCGCTGACGCCGGAAGGCCTGCCGTACACGCTGACGGACACGGTCGGCTTCGTCCGGCACCTGCCGCACCAGCTGGTCGAGGCGTTCCGCTCGACGCTCGAGGAGGTCGGCCAGTCCGATCTGCTCGTGCACGTGGTCGACGGCTCCGACGGCATGCCGGAGAAGCAGGTCAAGGCCGTGCGCGAGGTCCTGTCCGAGATCAACGACAAGACCGACGCGCCGATGCCGCGCGAGCTGCTCGTCGTGAACAAGATCGACGCGGTCGGCGACCTGGGCATGGCCCGCTTGCGGCACCTGTTCCCGGACGCGTCGTTCGTGTCGGCGCACTCGGGCCTCGGCATCGAGGAACTGCGGGTCCGCATCGCCGAACTGATGCCGCATCCCGAGGTCGTGATCGAGGCTCTCGTGCCGTACGCGCGCGGCGAGGTCGTCGCCCGCGTGCACCGCGACGGCGAGATCCTGTCCGAGAAGCACACGGAGTCGGGCACCCTGCTCAGCGCCCGCGTGCGTCCGGACCTCGCCAGCGCGCTCGAGGAGTTCGCGACGAACGGGACGCCTGCTTGATCCCGCCTCCACCCGTGGACGTGTGCCCGGTAGCCATGCAGGAGCTTTCCGGGCTCACGTCCGACGGCAAGCAGTTCTTCGCCGTCAGCGACAGCGACAACGGCACGCTGCGCATCCAGGTCATGGGCCGCGACTGCGTCGTGACGCGCACGATCACCGCGCCCGTCGACCCCTACGACGTCGAAGACCTGGCGATGACGCCGGACGGCACCCTCTGGGCGTCCGACACCGGCGACAACAACAAGTCCCGCTCCACGGTCGCCTTGCACAAGGTCTCGCCTTCGGGCGCCGTGGAGCGGTTCCGCGTCACCTACCCGGACGGCAAGCACGACGCCGAGGCGTTGCTCATCGACAAGTCCGGCACCCCGTACATCATCACCAAGGAACCCCTCGGTTCCGCGCTGGTGTATCGCCCGACGGCCCCGCTCCAAACTGATATATCGGTGCCGTTGGAGCAGGTCGCACGCGTGTCGCTGTCGACGACGGACACCCCGGGCGGCCCCCTGGAAGGCACCCTCGACTCGCGCCTCGTGACCGGAGCCGCCTCCACACCAGACGGCTCCGTCATCGCCCTGCGCACCTACACGGACGCCTACCTGTACCCCGTCCCAGACGGCGACGTCGTGAAGGCGCTGTCCGGCGACCCAGTCCGAGTCCCGCTGCCGAACGAGCCCCAGGGCGAGGCCATCGCCTTCGATCCGGACGGCACCCTGCTCTCGGCCTCCGAAGGCACCGGTACCCCGATCCGCGCCGTAGCGGGCGCCGCGGCCCTGGCCCAGCCACCCCCGCCGACGAATACCACGCAGCCACCCGCGGCCGCCGACGAACCCCAGGCCGACGAGCCCGCGTCGACGTCGTGGCAGAACTGGCCACTGGCACTGACCCTGGGCGGCCTTGTACTCGTCGCTGCCCTGGTCATCGGCCTGCGCCTGCGCCGCCGCGCCTAGGGAGTCTTTGGGGGATCGGCGAGGAATGCGGCCATCCGAGGCAGGTCAGCAGCGCGGGCGCGACCGGTCAGACGTCCGACGATCGACCCACCGGTGTTCCGCTGAACGACGTCCACCTCCACCCGGCCGTCGTCGCCCGGTTCGCGGTGCACGGTGAACTCAGCATCGTCAACGAGCTGCCGAGCCTCGCCGTCGTGCAGGCCCAGGGCCTGCCCAAGCACCGCGACGAGCCGGTCCAGGTCCGCCTCCGGCTCTCGGTGCTCGAACTTGACGTGCTGCTGCAAGGCCAGGCCGATCATGTCCGGCGGCAGCTCGCTCGTGGTCAGCCGGGGAGTGCGGCTCAACAGGACCGGAATGACCTTCTTGTTGTGCGCCAACGCCTTGGCGATCTCGATGCGCACCCAGTCCTCCTGGGCGTCGTCGTGGGCCGCGAGCTCGTCGCGCCAGGTTGGGCCGATGATCACCAGCATCGCCCGGCAGCGCTCCAGCGCTCCCATGATCGCTTTGTCGTAGCTCTCGCCCGGTGCCACCGACCGAGTCGCCCGGAACACGTTGTCGCGCCCGAACAGCTTGGAGAGCTTCTCGTCGAGGTACGCGGCCACGTAGGCGTCGTGGGCCGAGCGGTAGCAGAGGAAGATGCTCGTCACCAGCGCCTCCCCAGGTCAGTGGGGGAGACGCCCGGCAGGTGACCGCCGGAGCTGGGCGCCAGCGCCGCGGACAGCTTGGGCGCGAGCTCACGCACCGCCGGGTCCGAGTTCCAGCGGTTGAGCATCCTGGCCAGCAGACGAAGGTCGCTGCGGATCGTCGCGGAGTGCGCCACCGCCGACACCTGGAGGATCTCCTCGGCCAGGGCACACGCGCGACCGATCTCGCGCAGGCTCGCCAGCGCCAGTGTGAGCCGGGCGGCGGTCCTCGCCCACGCCCTGCCGTTCGTCTTCTGGGTCTCGCTCAGTTCCAGGGCGAGGATCTCGACGGCCTCGGCGGGCATGCCCAGGTCGTACAACGACCACCCCTCGGCCAGCTTCAGGGGATTCCGGATTCGCATCGGGCCCGCGACCGGGCCGCGCTGCGGCTGCCGCGTGCTCTCCGCGAGCGCGTACAGCTCGAACGCCCGATCCATGCAGGTCCGGAAACTCCGGAAGTCGCCCGCGAGCGCGTGCCCCTGGGCCTCGCGGGACTTGCAGAAGCTGAGCCTGCGCGGAGTGCGCGCGAACGTGCTCGCCTGTCTGGCCGCCTCGATGGTCCCGTACGCGTCCTGCTGGTACAGCGAGATGTTCGCCCTGCGCACGTAGAGGTGGGCGATCATGTCGTCGTCCTGCACGGCTTCGGCGAGTGCCGCGCTCCGGTTGATCCAGGCGCGGGCGGTGACGTCGTCTCCCGCCTCTTGGGTCATCCAGCCGGTGAAGTCGGTGAGGTGCGCGGTCAGCCGCAGGGCGTCGTTGCGCAACGGCTCGTGCAGAGTGCTCGCGAGCGACTCCAGCGCGGCGATGTGGGGGACGAGCATGCTCGCCACCACCGACGGGTTGAGCGTCTGACCGAGGTCGCGCACCTCGTCGTACACGCGCTCGAACGCGGACAGCGCGTGCTTGGCCTCGGTGTCGTCGAGGGCGGGCGGCGTCTCGGCTGGAACGTCCTCGGGGGAGGGCTGGTCCGGCGGAGGGGAAGCCGGGGGTTCGGCTCGCGGCGTCGAGCGTCCCTCGTGCAGCGCGAGGAGCCGGCCGTCCGCCTGGAGCACGGCGTCGGCGACCCGCGCGAATTGGGTGCTCGGCGCCTTCCTGCCGTTCTCGATCTTGCTCACGAAGCCCTTGCTGTAGCGCACGCGCGCGGCGAACTCGGTGGTCGTCAGGCCGGCGGCGGCGCGACGACGCCGAAGCTCAGCACCGAACTCCTCTGGTGTGCCCACTGCTCACCTCGTCCAGGTCAACATCTGGGCCCATTGTGCACGATGAACAGGCCGTTTCCCAAAAAGGAAACACTTGAATTGGACAACGTAAGCTTACGGTAGTGCGGGAGGGCCGCGACATGACGGCCGTACGCGGAACCTGATCACAAGGCGAGTTCAGTTCGCGGACGGGCGGATGCGATGACAAGGGCCGAACGGCCGGTGCGGGCCAGACTCACGGTGGCGGAGCCCAGCGAGCCGCCGAGCAGGTGGAGCAGCGTAGTGGCCGCGGTCACGGACGGGACCACGCAGATCGGGGTGGGCAGTGCCCTGACGGCGACCTTCGGTGGTGAGGCCACGAAGTGCTTCGTGACCGGCGAGGCGGGAGGTCGCTGGTGGTTCCTGGCGCTCGCGATTACGGGCCTGGCGATCCTCCTGCTCGGCGTGTGGCAGCGGGTGACGGCAGGCAGCCGGATGCGGGTCGCCATCGTGCCGACCGCGACCGGCCCGCGTGGCGGACACGCCCGGATCCGTCAGCTGGAGCAGCGCGCGGACAAGTTCAGCAAGTCCCTGTGCGACTACACCTTGAAGGTCAACGTCGACCTCGACGCGGACGGCGCGGGCGATCGCGGTTCGCTGGACGACTTCGCCGACAAGACCGCGGAGGGGTCCGCGTGGGCGGAGTGGGCCGCCCCTGACGCCACCGCGATCAACCTGGTCCCGGCAATGGCGGAGAACGTCTGCTTCCTGTTCGGAGCCAAGATCGCCGACTACCCCTTCGCCCGTGACGTGCTGGTGCACGAGGTCGGGCAGGGTGGGACCTCCACGAGCGTTCCCCTGCTGTCGCCGCGAGCGGTCGACGGCCAGGAGACGTCGTACTACGGTCGGCTCCGGCCTATCGAGAGGGGCGACCTGACACGTGTCGCCATCGCGCTGGACCTGCAAAGCGCAGGCGATCAGTACTTCGACCAGGTCAAGGCCACGTGCAGGCGCGACGGGATCGGCCTGTTGCTGATGATCACTCCGCCGCCCGCGCTGCGCAACGGGAGTACGTCGGCACTCGCGCGCGTGGTGGACCTGGTCTGCCGCGAGTGGCAGGGGGCGTCGCTGCACGAAAGTGCGCGCACCGGGCAGCACGCGATCTTCCTCGGCGGCTCGCTCGCCATGGCCGTCGCATTGGGCGCGCGTCTGGCCGCACGGGACCACGGGCGCTGGACCGCCTACGCGCAGGACCCCGCCAGCAACACCTACGAGGCTTTCCCGTCTCCATGCGACAGCCCGCCGTCCAGCTGACTCGAGCTGGGCGGCGGGCTGCGGAGAAGTTACGGAAGACGCCTGAGCACGGTCACGACCTTGCCCAGGATGGTGGCCTCGTCGCCGTTGATCGGCTGGTAGGCCGTGTTGTGCGGCATCAGCCACACGTGGCCGTCCTTGCGCTTGAACGTCTTCACGGTCGCCTCGCCGTCGATCATGGCGGCGACGATCTCGCCCTGGTCGGCCGTGGGCTGCTTGCGGATCACGACCCAGTCGCCGTCGGTGATCGCGGCGTCGATCATCGAGTCACCGACGACGCGCAGCAGGAACAGCTCACCCTCGCCGACGATCTCGCGCGGCAGCGGGAACACGTCCTCGATCGACTCCTCGGCCAGGATCGGCCCACCGGCCGCGATCCGGCCGAGCATCGGCACGTAGGCGGGCGTGGGCTTGGACATCGGGTCGAGACCGGCGTCGATCTCGTTGGGCAGCATCCCGACCGCGCGCGGGCGGTTCGGGTCGCGGCGCAGGAAACCTTTTCGCTCCAGCGCGCGCAGTTGGTAGGCGACCGACGAGGTCGATGTGAGACCCACGGCCTCACCGATCTCGCGCACGCTCGGCGGATAGCCGAAACGGTCGACCCAATCGCGGATCACGTCGAGCACCTTGCGCTGACGCAGAGTCAGGCCGGCGTTTCCCGCGATCTCGTTCACCTGTGTCTCCACAAGAGCGGGATCCGGGTCGATCGTCTTGCCTGCCACGGTCGCTGTCCTCCTCGCCGCCCCCAGTTCGAATGGGAATCCGGCCTCCGTCGATCTTCGTGGTCGACGGTAGTCGTGTTTGCTGCACAGATCAAACACCTGTTCGAGGTATTTGGGCGCGTGTTGTGGCGTTCGGAGAGTCGGTCTGGTAGAAATTCGCACGGACGTTCGATCGAACCCCTGTTCGATCATGGTGGTTGACCTGCGATGGAGGTCGTGATGGCGGTACTCGTCGAGAAGCGGATGCGGGTAGTCGAAGACGCGGACGTCGTAGCGGGACGTCCACTCCGTTCGGGTCCCCGCGTCATGCCGCGCAGGCCGGCGACCAGGCCGCGTCCGGTCGCGGTGCCGGTGTCGCGCGAATCGAGCTCGTGCGAGGTCCGGCCGAAGCGCGAGTCGGTGTTCGAACTCGTCGCGGTCGGCGTGCTGAGTGCCCTGACGGTGGTCGCGCTCGGCGTGCTCTACCTACAGCAGGCGGGGGTCACCCCGTAGGCCTGCCCCTACATCTTGTGTTCCCGGCGCCCGGCGTGACGTGTTCTCTCCGTCATGTGCGGGCGTCGTTGCGTAATCACTGCTGATCGTCGGCGGTTCGCCCAACAGGGTGACGCGCGACGCGCCGTGTCGAGTTGCGTTGCCGTCCGCTGCGATCTAGGTTCTACCCCTACATCTAGTGGTTCCACCGTTGTAAGTAGTCCACAGGTTGTGGGTAACCCGACCAGTGTGGCTGCTGCGGTGAGTGCTGCGCTGGGAAGGGGTGAGGTGGCGTGCGGTGTCCGTTCTGCCGTCATTCGGACTCGCGGGTGGTCGACTCCCGTGAGGTCGACGAGGGACAGGTGATCCGTCGCCGCCGCTCCTGCAACAGCTGCAGCCGCAGGTTCACCACGGTCGAAGAAGCGGTTCTCGCCGTGGTCAAGCGCTCCGGCGTGACGGAGCCCTTCAGCCGCGACAAGGTGGTCGTCGGTGTGCGCAGGGCGTGCCAGGGCCGCCCGGTCGACGAGGACGCGTTCCAGCAGCTCGCCCAGCGAGTGGAAGAGTCGATCCGGTCGACGGGATGCGCGGAAATCGCCAGTCACGAGGTAGGCCTTGCCATTCTCGGCCCCCTGCGTGAGCTCGACGAGGTCGCTTATCTGCGCTTCGCGAGCGTTTACAGGTCCTTCTCGTCCGTAGAGGACTTCGAGAAGGAAATTCTTGATCTTCGCACTGCGAGAGCCGAGGAAGCACCGGCCGAGCAGTGATCCACGCGCACCAGAGCGCGTGAGACAACCATCTTTTCTAAGCACCAGCACGAGGGAGATCCACCGTGACCGAGACCGTCGGCGGCTCAGCCAAGAAGACAGCCGCACGGGCGGCTGCGAAGCCTGCCGCGCTGAAGATTCAGCGCGTCTACACCACCGAAGGCCGCCACCCCTATGACGAGGTCACGTGGGAGCGCCGCGACGTCGTCATGACGAACTGGCGCGACGGCTCGGTGAACTTCGAGCAGCGCGGTGTCGAGTTCCCCGCTTTCTGGTCGGTGAACGCCACCAACATCGTCACCAGCAAGTACTTCCGCGGGGCAGTTGGCAGCGAGGTGCGCGAGCAGTCGCTGCGCCAGCTGATCGACCGCGTCGTGAAGACCTACGTGGGCGCCGGCCGCGAGCACGGCTACTTCGCGGGCGAGCAGGACGCCGAGATCTTCGAGCACGAGCTCACCTACATGCTTCTGCACCAGGTGTTCAGCTTCAACTCGCCGGTGTGGTTCAACGTCGGCACCAGCTCGCCGCAGCAGGTCAGCGCGTGCTTCATCCTCGCGGTCGACGACACCATGGAGTCGATCCTCAACTGGTACCGCGAGGAGGGCCTGATCTTCAAGGGCGGCTCCGGTGCCGGCCTGAACCTCTCGCGCATCCGTTCCTCGAAGGAGCTGCTGTCCTCCGGCGGCACCGCGTCGGGCCCGGTGTCGTTCATGCGTGGCGCCGACGCGTCCGCGGGCACCATCAAGTCCGGTGGCGCCACCCGCCGCGCGGCCAAGATGGTCGTCCTCGACGTCGACCACCCGGACGTCGTGGAGTTCATCGAGACCAAGGCGCGTGAAGAGGACAAGATCCGCGCGCTGCGGGACGCCGGGTTCGACATGGACCTCGGCGGCGCGGACATCGTGTCGGTGCAGTACCAGAACGCGAACAACTCGATCCGCGTGTCGGACGAGTTCATGCACGCCTACGAGAGCGGTAACGACTTCGGTCTGCGCGGACGCCAGACCGGCGAGGTCATCGAGCGCGTCGACGCCAAGGAGCTGTTCGGCAAGCTCGCGAAGGCCGCGTGGGAGTGCGCCGACCCCGGCATCCAGTACGACGACACGATCAACGACTGGCACACCTGCCCCGAGTCTGGCCGCATCACCGCGTCCAACCCGTGCTCGGAGTACATGCACCTCGACAACTCGAGCTGCAACCTCGCGTCGCTGAACCTGATGAAGTTCCTGAGCGACGACGGCAAGTTCGACGCCGTCACGTTCGCCAAGGCCGTCGAGCTGATCATCACCGCGATGGACATCTCGATCTGCTTCGCGGACTTCCCGACCGAGCCGATCGCGGACACCACCCGCAAGTTCCGCCAGCTCGGCATCGGCTACGCCAACCTCGGCGCGCTGCTCATGGCCACCGGCCACGCGTACGACTCCGAGGGCGGCCGCGCGCTCGCCGCGACCATCACCTCGCTGATGACCGGTGTCTCGTACCGCCGTTCCGCGGAGCTCGCGGGCATGGTCGGCGCGTACGACGGCTACAAGCGCAACGCCACGGCGCACCAGCGCGTCATGCGCAAGCACGCCGCCGCCAACGACCTGATCCGCACCTACGGCGGCAACGACTCGGCGACCCACAAGGTCGCGACCGAGGCGTGGCAGCAGTCGCTGGAGATCGGCGCGAAGAACGGCTGGCGCAACGCCCAGGCGTCCGTGCTGGCCCCCACCGGCACCATCGGCCTGATGATGGACTGCGACACCACCGGTATCGAGCCGGACCTGGCCCTGGTCAAGTTCAAGAAGCTCGTCGGCGGCGGCTCGATGCAGATCGTCAACCAGACGGTACCGCGCGCGCTGAAGTCGCTCGGCTACCTCGACGAGCAGGTCGAGGCGATCGTCGAGTTCATCGGCGAGCACGGCCACGTCGTCGACGCGCCGGGCCTGCGCCGCGAGCACTACGAGGTCTTCGACTGCGCCATGGGCGAGCGTTCCATCGCGCCCATGGGCCACGTGCGGATGATGGCGGCCGCGCAGCCGTTCCTGTCCGGCGCGATCTCCAAGACGGTCAACATGCCGGAGGCGGCGACGATCGCCGACGTCGAGGAGATCTACTACCAGGGCTGGAAGCTCGGCCTGAAGGCGCTCGCGATCTACCGCGACAACTGCAAGGTCGGCCAGCCGCTGTCGGCGGGCAAGGGCGCGAACAAGGGCGCGGAGGCCAAGGCCGCGGAAACTGTCGTCGAGTACCGCCCGGTCCGCAAGCGCCTGCCGAAGAAGCGCCCGTCGCAGACCGTGTCGTTCACGGTCGGTGGCGCCGAGGGCTACCTGCACGCCGGTTCCTACCCGGACAACGGCCTGGGCGAGATCTTCGTCAAGCTGGGCAAGCAGGGCTCCACGCTGGCCGGCGTGATGGACGCGTTCTCGATGTCCATCTCGGTGGGCCTGCAGTACGGCATCCCGCTGGAGTTCTACGTCTCGAAGTTCCAGAACCTGCGCTTCGAGCCGGCGGGCATGACCGACGACCCGGACGTGCGCATCGCGACGTCGGTGCTGGACTACCTGTTCCGCCGCCTGGCGCTGGACTACCTGTCCTACGACAAGCGCGCGCAGCTCGGCATCTTCACCGCCGACGAGCGTTCGGCGCAGGTGGCCGGCGAGTACGGCGCCCCCGCGTCGTCCGACGTGGACCTCGAGGGTCTGCGCGGATCGGTGGAGGCCGCTCCGAAGCAGGTCGAGGCCGCCGTCGAGACGCCGAAGCACGTGGGTAGCTCGACCGAGCTGCTGGAGCTGCACCTGGGCAAGGCCGCTGACGCGCCGCTGTGCATGACCTGTGGCACGAAGATGCGTCCCGCTGGTTCTTGCTACCTGTGCGAGGGCTGCGGCAGCACGTCCGGCTGCAGCTGATCGCTGGTCGCTGCCTGCTGGGGACTGTTCCCCAGCAGGCAGCGACGATCGGCGCGGTCAGCCAGCTTCTTCTCGGCTTCCGCGATCACGCAGGCGATGGTCGACGGATTGAGCCGGCCCTCGCCGAAATGGATGATCGCCTTCTCGAACTCGCGGTCGAGTGCGTCGGCGAAGTCAGCGGCCAAGGCGCGTCCTTCGACTCCGGCTTCCAGGACGCACTCGATCGGCTTCCGACCGAACATGACCTCGAACTCCTCGAAGCCGCGGATTGTCACGGCAACTTGATGCCGTGACGGTCAGCCAGTTTCTTCTCGATCTCCGCGATCACGCACGCGATCGTCGACGGGTTGAGCCGGCCCTCCCCGAAGCGAACGACGGTCTTCGCGAACTCGTCCGCCGCCAACGCCCGGCATTCGGCGTTCAGCGAGCGGTGGTCGACCGACGCCTCCTGGAAGCACTCCAGCGGCTTGCGGCCGAAGATGATCTCGAACTCCTCCCAGCCGCGCAGCGTCCAGTACGTGTCGTTGGACGACATGGACGTCGCGCGCAGCCACCGCCACAGGTACTGGGGATCCAGGTGGCTCGGCGACTCGCTGACACAGCGCCCGCACAGCAGCACCACGTTGTCCGTGGTGCGACTGCCACCCATTGACGCAGGCACGACAAGGTGTTGCTCCAGTGAGGACCTGTAACCGCAGCGCCAGCAGCGTTCGTGGGCAGTGCTCCAGTCGAGGCTGAGTTCGACCTCGTGCTCGACCCAGTACGCGACGATCTGCCGGTTGCTGATGCTCATGTGGTCCTCTCCCCAGTTGTTGACTCCCCTGTCGGTCATGAAGGCGATTCCGTTTCGCCCACCCGCAACTGATAGAACATCTCGCATTAAGGGGGAGAGATGCCTTCGTTCGACGACTTACGCCGTTACCTGCTCGGACAGCTCAACGCCGCTGTCCGGCGTCCCGGCATGTACGGCGGTGAAGCGGTGATCCTCACCCTGCTGGACGCGCTGGCGTTCGCCGACGACCGCACGGACCGGTGGCAGATCGAGCTCGACGCGCTGGTGAAGCGCGGTGCGGCGAACGCGGCGATGGTCAGCGGCGCGGTGCACGAGGCGCTCGGGCATCGCAGCGAGGACGTCATGGCGTCGGTGTACGCGGATCTCGCGCACCGGCAGGGCTGGCTGTCGCTCGACGCCGACAGCCGGATTCCCGGTGTGCTGGGTGAACGGGACTGCCTGCTCGACGACGTGATCGCCGAGTACGGCGAACCTCCGTTGTGGCTGGGCGGCACGAATCCCAAGTACTCGAAGACGCTCGGCTACCCGGACCGGTCGGGGTCGCTGGTGTTCTTCCACTTCATGCCTGAGATGCGGCTGATGGCGACCCGGCGCGGTGACGGTGGCTTCCGCGACAGCTTCGTCTTCACCCCTGCCGGGCTGTCGCGGTGACCATCTCTGCGAACTCAGCGATGAGCGGCAGTTCCCGCGGTCCAAATCCATGTGCCTGGGGTAGGCAAAACCGGTAAAATCGCAGGTGATGCGCATAGTTCTGCACACTCGTGCGCGCCTGGACCTCGCATACGCCTCGCTCGACGGGCTCTCCGTCGGCGACGCTCTGGGCGCACAGTTCTTCATGGTCGGCCGCTCGTTGCCCGACCTCGTGGCCGGCAAGCCGCCACGGGGTCCGTGGGAGTGGACCGACGACACCGAAATGGCCTGCAACCTCGTCGCCGAGCTTCGTGATCACGGCGATGTCGACCAAACCCGGCTCGCGACGACGTTCGCCGATCGCTGCGAGCCCTACCGCGGTTACGGCGCGGGGGCGTTCATCATCCTGCGCAAGATTCGCCAGGGCACGCCATGGAAAGAGGCGGCCTCCAGCGCGTTCGACGGGCAGGGCTCGTGCGGCAACGGGGCCGCGATGCGGATCGCACCGCTGGGTGCCTACTTCGCCGACGACCCTCAAGTCGTTACGGCGCAGGCGATCCGGGCCAGCGAGGTGACGCACCAGCATCCGGAGGGTGTCATGGGCGGCCTCGCCGTGGCGCACGCGTCAGCCGTCGCGGCCAGGGCGCGGCTGACCTGTGCGCCACCACGTGATCTGCTCGGGACGGTGCTCGACCACCTCGACGACTCGTTCGTGCGCAAGGGGATCGAGAAGGCGCGCAAGATCGGTAACGCAGAGGAGGCCGCGTACGTCCTCGGCAACGGCTCGCGTGTGACGGCGCAGGACACCGTGCCGTTCACGCTCTGGGTCGCGGCTCACCACCTCGGCGACTACCGCGCCGCCATCACGGCGTGCGTCCGGGCGGGTGGCGACATCGACACCACGGCCGCGATCGTCGGCGGCATCATCGCGAGCCCACCGGAGCAGTGGCGGCGAGAACGTGAACCACTCCCGGACTGGGTGAGCCGCTCTGAACAGGAGCGTTGACCTCGGCGGGGTGATTTATTCATCGCGTGTTGAGTTTTTGGCCGAACGCTCGTAACCTCCTCCCCAGCGGAACCTGGAGGGGTAACCATGGCGCTCACGATCGACTTCAAGTCCATCGACGGCTCGATGCTCGCCACAGTCGGCGGCAAGGCCGCGAACCTCGGTGAGCTCACCAGCGCCGGCCTGCCCGTGCCGCGGGGCTTCTGCGTCACCACGGACGCCTACCGCGCCGTGGCGCAGGCCGACGAACTGGCGAGCACCACTCCGGAGAACGCCCGCAGGACGTTGCTGGAAACCCCTGTGCCGCAGGAGATCCGGGACGCGATCGTCGCCGAGTACCGCGAACTCGGCGACGGTGGCGGTTCTGGGGTGCCGGTCGCCGTGCGGTCCAGCGCTACGGCGGAGGACCTGCCGTTCGCGAGCTTCGCGGGCCAGCAGGACACGTTCCTCAACGTCGTCGGCGAGGACGCGGTGGTCGACGCCGTGCGCCGGTGCTGGGCCTCGCTGTGGACAGACCGCGCGGTCAGCTACCGCGACGCGAACGGCATCGACCACACCACCACCTACCTGGCCGTTGTCGTGCAACGGATGGTGCAGTCCGCGGTGTCGGGCGTGATGTTCACGGCGAACCCGGTCACCGGTACGCGCGACCAGATCGTCATCGACGCGAGCCCCGGTCTCGGCGAGGCCGTGGTGTCCGGCGCGGTCAACCCCGACCACTTCGTCGTCGACGGTGGCGAGATCGTCGAGAAACGGCTGGGGGACAAGAAGTTCGTCATCCGCTCGCTGCCCGGCGGCGGCACCGAGCACGTCGAGGTCGGCGAGAGCGACGAACAATGCCTCAGCGACGGGCAGATCCACGCGCTCGCCGTCCTCGGCCGCAAGGTGCAGCAGCACTACGGGTCGCCGCAGGACACCGAGTGGGCGATCGACGACGACGGTGACCTGCACCTCACCCAGTCGCGCCCGATCACGACGCTGTTCCCGTTGCCGGACAACCCGGACGGCAGGGCGCACGTCTACTTCTGCTTCAGCCTCGCGCAGGGGCTCGAACGCCCGATCACGCCGATGGGGCGCGCGGCGTTCCGGGAGATCGCCAAGTCCGCACTCGAGATCGTGATCGGCGACCCGAAGAGCAAGTCCTATGTGGAGGCAGGCGAGCGCATCTTCTTCGACGCCACCAAGGCGTTGCAGAGCACGGTCGGCCGCGAGTTCGTCACGCGCCTGCTCAGCGTGATGGAGGCACGGTCCTCCGAGGTGTTGCGCGGCCTGTTCGACGACCCGAGGTTCGCGATCAGGAACTCCTCACCGGCGCCCGCACTGAAGCGCGTTCTCCGGCTTGGCCGCCGGTTCCACGTGCCTGTGACGGCCATGAAGGCGCTGGCGAACCCCGAGAAGGCTGTGCGGAACGCATTGCTGCTGGAGCGCGAGATCCTGGAGAAGTCCGCGGCCCTCTCGATCGAACAGGCGTTGCAACAGTGCGTCGTGCCCGTGCTGCCCCGGCTCGCGCCCACCGCGCTGATCGGGTTCGCGATGCTCGGCCTGGTCGGCAAGGTCGTGAAGACCGGGCCGGGGGAGTTGCAGACCGTGCTGCGCGGCCTGCCGAACAACATCACCACCGAGATGGACATGGCGATGTGGGACCTGGCGCAGGAGATCCGCCACGACCCAGTCGCGCTGCGGCAGTTCCAGAACGGCGAACGCCCCGCCGCGCTCGACCGGTTCCTCGCACGGTGGGGTCATCGCGCCGTCGCCGAGATCGACCTCGGCCTGCCGAGGTGGTCCGACGACCCCGCGCACGTCATCGGCGTCGTGAAGAACTTCCTGCGCCTGGAAGAAGATCAGGCTCAACCGGACGCGGTCTTCGCCCGTGGTGCCGCCGAGGCCGAGGCGATGATCGACACGCTCGCCCGGCGCGCCTGGGGTCGTGGTTGGTTCGTGCGCTTCGCGTTGCGCCGCACCAGGTTGCTCGCCGGCCTGCGGGAGTACCCGAAGTACCTGATCATCACGTTGTTCGGCGCCTTGCGGAAGCGCGTCGCCGACATCGGCGCCCAGCTCGTCGCGGCCGACCGGCTCGACACCACGGACGACGTGTTCTTCCTGAACTTCGAGGAAATGCGCTCCCCGCAAGGGGATCTGCGCTCTCTCGTGGCTGAGCGCCGTGAGGTCTACGGCCGCGAGATGCGACGCAGGCACATCCCGCGCGTGCTGCTGTCGGACGGAACGGAACCCGAAGCCGTGCACCACGGTGCGTCCGTAGAGGGTGATCTCGTCGGCACACCGGCGTCGGTGGGCACGATCACCGGCATCGCGCGCGTCGTCATGGACCCGGTCGGCGCGCATCTCGAACCCGGCGAGATCCTCGTGGCGCCGTCGACCGATCCCGGCTGGACACCGCTGTTCCTGACGGCGGGCGGCCTGGTGATGGAGATGGGCGGCGCGAACTCGCACGGCGCGGTCGTGGCGCGGGAGTACGGCATTCCGGCGGTCGTGGGCGTGCGCGAGGCCGTGACGAGGATCAAGACCGGCGAGCGGATCACCGTCGACGGCGGCACGGGCGCGGTTCTGCTGGAACAGCCTGTTGACGTCTCATCGGGGCAGCCGAACGCGTAATGTCGGGATTGTGGCTGAGTCCAAGGGTGAGCTGAACAAGGTCCAGCAGGGCATCGCCGATTACCTGCTGCGCGCCGGCGTCGACGGCTTCGGCCCGTTCAAGAGCGCTCGCGAGTCCGCGTCCGACGCGCTCGTCAAGAAGGGCGACGAGGTCGACGCGATCAAGCACCTCATCCGCACGCACGTCGCGCTGGCGGGTGCCCAGGGCTTCGTCACGAACCTCGGCGGCCTGATCACGCTCCCGGTGTCGCTGCCGTCGAACATCGCGGCCACCTACGTCATCCAGACGCACCTCATCGCGTCCATTGCGTCGTTGCGCGGCCACGACGTGGACAGCGACGAGGTGCAGATGGCCATCCTGCTGTGCCTGCTCGGCAACGCCGGAACCGAGCTGTTCAAAAAGGTCGGCATCAAGCAGTTCACCAAGAAGGCCGCGTCGGCGCTCATCACAAAATACGGTACGAAGAAACTCGGCACCGTCGCGGCGAAGGGTGTTCCGCTGCTGGGCGGCGTGATCGGTGGAGGCATCGACGCCGCCTCTACCAGAGCGGTCGGCGCATTCGCAAATCGCTACTTCGCTCAGACGGACGCATTGCCGAAGGTCATCGACGGCGAGGTGCTGTCCGTGCAGATCGAGGAAGCCGATGGAAAGTCCGATTCGCGCTAGCTCAGCCGGTCCAGTGCGGAGCTGAACGCGTCCGACGGGATGAGCACGCCACCGCTGAACGGATTCTGCAGCTGCCAGATCGCGAACAGCAGCAGAACCAGCGTCGACGTCAGGGTGATGGTGATCAGCAGCTGTGAGGTCAGGGTCGGCCCGCGGAACAGGTACGGGAACAGCAGCGAGAGACCGGTGCCGATCAGCAGCGCGAGCCACACGACCGGGTTGACGCCGTTGTCCGCCGCGTCCAGGCGTTCCTGCCTGGCCTGGTAGACCTCCCACAGCTGGTTCGCCGCCTCGGCCTTGCGGTCCTGCTGCCAGTCGCCTTCCGGCGCCGCCGCCGCGATCGTGTCCCTGATCTGGTTCAACCTGGTCCAGCCCTCGTTGTCGACGGTTTCGCCGTCGCGCATGCGGGGCCATTCGTCCTGGACGACGGTCGACACGTAGTCGCGGATCAGGTCGTCGACCTTGGTCTTGGCCGGCTCGGGCAGCGAGTCCGAGGCCCAGTTGACGGCGACGAGGGAGTTGGCCTCCTTCTGCACCTGTTCCTCCGCGCCGTTGGCCGCGTCGAACAGGGAGATCAGGATGAAGGCGGCCAGCACCGCGTGCAGGCCGGCGACGATGCTGAACACCGATCCGCCCGCGCCGAGGTTCTTCTCGCTCACTTCCTCCGAGCCGAACCGGCGGGTGATGACGACGAGAACGGCGGAGATGACGGCAGCACCGAGAACCCAGAGCGTGCCGCTGAGGTAAATGCTCAATTCGGCTCCTTTCTGGTGTGGGATTAGACCACGGTCTACTGTGACCGGTACAGCACGGTCTGGTTAACGAGTAATGGTCAGGTGGGAATGCGCGGCAACAGCAGTGATACCCGGTTGTCGTATTGGGCTACTCCATTCCGGTGGCGGCGGAATATGCTCGCACTGGGTGGTGTCTCGTCCCTGTTGATGCTTTCCGCGCCGTTCACCAGCGCCGTTGCTCAGACCGCACTCCCGAACTGTGACGCTTATCAAGTCCGTTCATCCCATCGTGGAGACTTCTCGACGTTCACGAAAGTGGACGTCTCATCCGGTGGGGTGACAGAAGTGGCCCGCCTGGACTACGCGCTGAATGCACTGGGGTACTCGGCGACGCTGGGCCGTCTGGTCGGTCTCACGTCCAAGGGCCATCACTGGTGGAAGAACCCCTCGCACGTCGTGCTGATCGACACCAAGGGCGTGGTCAACGACCTAGGACCCGTTGACGCGCACTGGTTCCGCACCGACGACGTGTCGGCGGGAGCGGTCGTCGGCACCACGTTCTACGTGCGCGATACCGCACGGCTGCACGCCATCGACATAGACCCGGCCAGCCCGTCGTACCTCAAGATCGTGCGGACCGTCGTGCTGGACTGGCCCGCTCTCACGCTCGACGACTTCACCGCGGACCCGGCGACCGGCAAGCTGACCGGGGTGTCGGCCGCGGGCTGGGGACCGGGCGAGGTCGTGTCGTTCGATCCGGTGTCCGGGCGCGTGCAGAGCAGGACCGAGATCGCCGGTCTACCCGGCAAGTCCACCTACGGCGCCGTGTTGATCGACGCCGCCGGCACCGTCTACGCCATCAACAACGGCTACAACGGTTACAGCCGCCTCTACCGCGTCACGGGCACGACGGCGGTGGAGCTCTCGACCGGTCCGCAGATGAGCCTGATCGACGCGGCGGGCTGCCTGCCGAACCCGATGCCGCCCCGCGTCGAACCTCCCGCCCCGCGCCCCGAGGTGCCGCAGCCGCCGGCTCCTCCCGCCCCTGGCGTTCCTCCTGCTCCGGCCCCGCTGCCCGCGCCGATCGTGCGGCAGCCGCCGGTCGCCACGACCACGCCGCCTTCCGTTGCGCCGCAACCGGTGCCGATCCGCGCCGCGCGTCAGAGGACCGAGCCGCGCCAGGAACTCGCGGCCGATCCCGAGACCACGCCGCTGACCAAGTCCCGCAAGTGGGCGGTGGTGACCGTCATCCTCGTGATGTTCGGCGCCGGAGCGGCAGCCGCTCGCGCACGGGGTTAGAGCTCCGGATTAATTCGGTTGGCGTGCGGCGACGGCGTCGCTAACGTTGCGGACATGCGCCTCATCTGATGAAGCCCCGCAGCGCTCTTGACGCTGCCCTCGCGACCTCGTCGTCGCGCGCCTCCGGTGACCCATGAGCGGGTCCATCTCTCACGGCTGTTTTCGCCGTGCCCTTTGCACGCCCTCTTCGCGAGGAGGCTTTCGCATGCCTGACACCACCCAACCCCAGCCCGAGCCGGGCAACCGCGCCGCGCGTCGTGCGCAGAAGCGGGGCAAGCAGGACCCGAACGCGCACTTCCAGCAGCCACAGCTGCGTGCGCCATTGGTCCAGCCGCGCCAGTTCGCGACCCGTCGCCGCGGAGGAACCGCGTAGCCGACGCCGAACCAGGCGCGACACCAGCAGGGACGCGGTCGAACGACCGCGTCCCCTGCTCTCTTCGTGGGTTCGATCTCCCGTTCTGTCCGGATCCGATCTAGCCTGAGTTGCTACCGGACCGACAGGATCGGAGGCGCCAGATGAGGATCGCTGACGTTTTGCGGGCCAAGGGAACAGCCGTCGCCACAATCGACCCGGACGTTCCGGTGTCCGAACTGCTCAGAGCGCTCGCCGAACACAACATCGGCGCGATCGTCGTCGTCGGGGCTTCCGGCGTGGCGGGGATCGTGTCGGAGCGCGACGTGGTGCGCCGGCTGCACGAAGTGGGCATTGAGCTGCTGTCTTCTCCTGTGTCGGCGATCATGACCGCCGACGTCTTCACCTGTTCGCCGTCGGACACGGTGGACAGCCTCACGGTCGTGATGACCGAGCGGCGCTTCCGTCACGTACCTGTGCTGTCCGACGGGCAACTGGTTGGGATCGTCAGCATCGGCGACGTGGTGAAGAGCCGGATCGGGCAGCTCGAACAGTCGCAGGACCAGCTGCAGGCCTACATCGCCCAGGGCTGACCCGAGTCACTCACTACGCTGGATCGGGTGAAACCTTCTCCTGGCCGGCCCGGACTCGTCCCAGAACTGGTGGAGGTCGCACCAGGAGTCCACGCCTACATCCAGCCCGACGGGTCCTGGATGATCAACAACACCGGCGTCGTCGTCGGCTCCGACGACTCGCTGCTGCTCGTGGACACCACGTCCACCGAGGCACGCAACCGCGCGTTGCTCGCCTCGGTGGCGTCGGTGTGCCCCGCCGAACCCCGCTACGTGATCAACACCCACCACCACGGCGACCACACCTTCGGCAACTGGCTGATGCCACCGTCGACCGTGATCGTCGGCCACGAGGCGTGCCGCGAAGAGGTGCTCGCCGCCGGCCTGCTCGCCGCGCAGGTCCTGACCGGCCCGGACTACGGCCACCTCGAGGTCCGGCCGCCGTCGCTCACCTACGCCACGTCCCTGACCCTGCACCTGGGCACGCGCGTGGTCGAACTGCACCACCCCGGCCCGGCGCACACCCGCGGCGACACCGTCGTGTGGCTGCCCGCCGAACGCGTCCTGTTCACCGGCGACCTGGTCTTCGCGGGTGGCCAGCCGTTCCTCGCCGAGGGCAGCATCCACGGCTACCTGTCCGCACTGGAGTTCCTGCGCTCGTTCGACGCCGCGGTGGTCGTCCCCGGTCACGGTCCGCTACTGCGAGGCCCCGAGATCAACCGCGTCCTGGACGACCTGGTCGCCTACACGACCTATCTCTCGGAACTCGCCACGTCCGGCCACGCCGCCGCCAAGACCCCGATGGAGGTCGTCCGCGAGGCGGGGGAGTCGCGCTTCTCGTCGTGGCAGGAGTCCGAGCGCCTGGTCGGCAACCTCCACCGCGCCTACCACGAACTGGACGGCAAGCCCCTCTCCGAACGCCTCGAACTCCCTCGCGTCTGGAGGGACATGATGGAACTCCACGGTGGCCCCATCGCCTGCCACGCCTAGCCCAACCAATATATCGCTCTCGCGACCTACCTGACCTGCCGCTTAGCAATGAGTCTTTGGACGGCGTCGTACAAAGACTCATTGCTAAACCAGGTTTCACGTTCTAGACGGCCTGGTCGACGCCAGGCGGTTCGGGGACGTTCTCGGTCTTGGTGCCTGCCGGCATCGCCCACATGAAGGCGCGCATCATCGCGTACTGGAACCTCAGGCCGGCACCGACGTCGCCGGTCTCCACGACCTGCTTGAGCGCGGCGAGAATGCCCTTCCAGGTGGTGTCGACCTTGTCGAGGCGCTTGACGCCCTCGGGCCAACCGGAGTTGCGCAACGTGACACGCGTGCCGCCGTCGACCTCTTCGAGCTCCCAAGAGACGACGGTCCACGGATCGTCGCGCATGGTGAGCCGCTGCGTGTGGGAGAGCAGCCGCGGCGGATCGACCTCCACGATGCGGCCGACGACGAAGACCCGCTTGCCATCGGTCGACCGGTAGTACAACGGCGCGCCCGGCTCGAGTGCGGAGTCGAGAACCGCGTCCATCATGGCGCGCTGCTTGCCGTCGAGTTTGGTTATCTCCGCCCACACCTTCTCGATGGGCGCGGCGATCACGATGCTGTGCAACAGCTCGGTGCCGGGTTCAGCCAACGTCCTCATCCTCCTGTTCGGCGCTCTCGACCGTGAACTTCAGGCCGACCAGCGCCGCTGCCCAGTTCTCCTCGTAATGCGCGACCCACCGCTGGTGAATCTGCTGGATGGGCACGGGATTCAGGTGGTTGACCCGCTTCCGGCCCCGCGGCTCCACGAGCACCAGATCGGCCTCGCGGAGCACACCGAGGTGCTGCATGACGACGTGCCGGCTGGTCTCCAACTCCTCGACCAGCTCTCCCGTGGTGCGCGGTCCCGTGCGCAGGACGTCGAGGATCGCGCGCCTCAGCGGGTTCGCGAGGGCGCGCCAGACGGCGTCATCATCATGTGGCAACTTCATTACGTAAGGTTTTTAACACCTAAGTGCGCCCATGTCGAGCATCGGAACATCGACCTCAAGGCCTATAAGTTCGAGTGATGCTGCACGACGTCGCTGACGCCACGCACCGATATATTGGTTTGCTCGCCGTTGACCAGCGCGAACACGCGATTCGCGCGATCACGGACGACGACCTGAGGCACAGCTGGGCGTATACACCCGGTACACGGCCCGGACTCGCGCTCGGTGAACTCCAGCGAGACCAGCGCAAGGCGGTGCACGGCATGCTCGCGACCGTGCTCAGCCCACACGCCTACGCCCAAGCCGCAGCCGTGATGGCGTTGGAAGACGTGCTTGACCACCGCGAAGGCGGGCGCCGCGACCGGCACAGCGGCGACTTCTGGACCGTGCTCTTCGGCACGCCCGGCAGCGACGAGCCGTGGGGCTGGCGCGTCGAAGGACACCACCTGTCGGTGAACGTGGCCGTCGCCGACGGCCACGTCTCCGCGACACCGTTCTTCCTCGGCGCGAACCCTGCGCGCGTTCTCTACCGCGGCCGCGTGGTCGGCCAGCCGTTGCGACTGGAAGAGGAACTCGCCCGCGAACTCCTCGACCGCATGGGCCCGACCGCCCGTCGCCTGGCCATCGTCTCGGACACCGCGCCGCACGACATCCGCACCGGCAACGCGCCACGAATCAGCCCGTCCGAACCGGTCGGCGTGACCCCGGCCCAGCTCGGAAAACCAGCCGCGGAACTGCTCGTCGACATCGTCCGCTTCTACCTCGACCGGCTCTCGTACGAACTGGCCGACGAGGAGTTCGCCCAGATCGACCAGGAACGCCTGCACTTCTCGTGGGAGGGCTCACTACGCCAAGGCGAGGGCCACTACTACCGAATCCAGGGCCCGGAACTGCTCATCGAGTACGACAACACGGCCAACGAGGCCAACCACGTCCACACAGTCTGGCGTCGCCATTCAGGTGACTTCGGCGATGACCTGCTCGCGGCCCACTACGGCGCGTCACGGCACACTGTCGCCCGTGGAGTGGCCCAGAACGGTTGACCCGAGAATTGATGCTGCCGTAGCGACACAAGAACGCCTGCGCACCCAGGTGATCACCACCAGTGCCCCTGACCTGCACATAGACACCGTCGCAGGCCTGGACGTCGGCTACCGTAGCAATGACACAGTTGCGGGCGTCTGCGTGGTGTTCGATGCAAAGACGCTGGTCGTCCTCGACGAGGTCGTCGTCGAGGACACAACGGACTTCCCATATATCGCCGGGCTCTTCGCGTTCCGCGAGATGCCTGTCCTGCTGCGCGCCCTCGATCAGGTGACCGTCGCGCCCGACCTGCTGGTCGCGGACGGTCAGGGCCTCGCACACCCGCGCCGGTTCGGCCTGGCGTGCCATCTCGGCGTGCGCACCGGCATCCCGAGCATCGGCGTCGCCAAGAACGCGATGGGCACGTTCGAGCAACCAGGCCACGCCCGCGGGTCGATGAGCGACCTCGTCATGGACGGCGACAACGGCGACGAGGTCGTCGGCAGGGCGTTGCGGACACAGGACGGCGTGAAACCCGTCTTCGTGTCGGTCGGCCACAAGATCGACCTGGACCGGGCGTGCGCCGAGGTACTGCGCCTGGCCCCGCGCTACCGGCTGCCTGAGACGACCCGCCGCGCTGACACGCTCACGAAGCAGGCTGCTTCGTCGGGGTGAAGCTCAGCAACACGAGCAGGATCGCGCCGCCGACCAGTGCGATGTCCGCGACGTTGCCGACGAACCAGCCGTTGTAGTCGATGAAGTCGACGACGTGCCCGCGCGCGAAGCCCGGCGGCCGGAACAGCCGGTCGAGCAGGTGCGTCGTCGCGCCGCCCAGCATCAACGCGAGTGCGATCGCCCGCAGCCTCGACTGCGGCTGCATGCCGTACCGGGCGAGCATCACGACGGCGACGGCCGCGACGATGGTGAAGATCCACGTCGACCCCGCGCCGATCGAGAACGCGGCACCGGGGTTGTAGAGGAGCCTGAACTGCAGGAACTCCCCGAGAACGGGAATGGGCGCGCGGCCGGTCAGCGCGCTCTCGGCCCAGAACTTGGTGGCCTGGTCCAGCAGCAGCACGAGCACGGCGATGCCCATGACGAGTGGCACGCGGCGAGAGGTGGTGGTGTCCATTTGCGGACGAGCGTAGTTAAGAACACCGCCGCTTGGCATCAGACCCTGGTCACTCCTTGAACGCGTCGAGGTCGTTGACGTCGGCTGCGGCGAGAAAATCCTCCGCCAACGTCGCTGACCGCTCGTCGGTGTCGTAGTCGACGCAGATGCGCCACCGTCCGTCTGTGCGTCGTGAATACGTGTGGAAGCGGCCATAGAACGTGCGTCCGTCGCCGTCCGCACGCGTCGACTCGAGCTGGAAGATGCCGCGCTCGCTCGCGATGTTGTTCGCCGCGACGCGCTCGACGAACCGGAACGTGATGCTCACCGAGCTGCCGCGGTCAGCGAGCTCGGCGAACCACCGCTCCATCTGGTCTGCGTACTCGGAGAACCCGAACACCTGTTTCGCCGGGCCACCCGCGCGGATCAGCTCCGGCGAGTACAGGTCCAGGAACGCCGGTGCGTCCAGCCGCGCGTAGGCGAGCGGGAACGGGTGCCAGACATCGTCGTTGAGCTGACGCAGCAGCGTGGTGTCCACGACCTCAGAACGTAGCGCGGAAGACTCCGGACAGAAGCGGATGTGCGTCAACGATCTTGCGAGCGACGCTGACGGAATCAACGAGCGGATGCAGCGCCAACGCCTTCACCGCGTGCGCACGCTCACCGCTGATGGCCGCCTTGATGGTGGCGCGTTCGACGACCTTGAGCGCGGTGACGAGGCCGACGCCTTCGTCTGGAACCTGGCTGACCGACACCGGCCGCGCGCCGTTCGCGTCGACAAGGCTCGGCACCTCGACGATGGCGTCCGCGTCGAGACACGACAACGTCGTCCCGTTCGGCACGTTGAGGATCAGAGTGGCTCGCTGGTCGGACGTGATCGCGTGCATCAGGTCGAGGGCGACCCGCTCGTAGCCGCCGCCGTCGAGGTCGTCGCTGTCGCGTCCGTCGTCGCGGGTCTCGGCCATGTAGGTCTGCTCGCGTTCGAGACGGGTCCGCTCCCAGCTTTCCCACGAAGGCGCCGCGTAGAACTGTTTCTGCTGCTCCAGCAAGAACGCCCCGCGTGACGCGCCGGACTCCACCGCCTCACGCGTGAAGTAGTAGTAGTGCAGGTACTCGTTCGGGATGGCACCCAACGTCCGCAGCCACTCCGCGCCGAAGAGTTTGCCTTCCTCGAACGACTCGAGCCGCTCGGCGTCGGCGAGCAGGTCCGGCAGCACATCGCGCCCACGCACGTGGACGCCCCGCAGCCAGCCGAGGTGGTTGAGGCCGGCGTAGTCGAGCCACGCGTCTTCGAGGCTGGCACCGACCGCCCGCACGACCCGCTTGCCGAGCCCGACGGGGGAGTCGCAGATGCCGATGACGCGGTTGCCGAGGTGCGCCGACATCGCCTCGGTGACCATGCCGGCCGGGTTCGTGAAGTTGATGACCCACGCGTCCGGCGCTTGCACTGATATACGGCGTGCGATGTCGAGCGCGACGGGCACGGTACGCAGCCCGTATGCAACGCCACCGGCGCCGACTGTTTCCTGCCCGAGCAAACCGCATCCCGCCGCGACGCTCTCGTCGGCCGCGCGTCCGTCCAGTCCGCCGACGCGGATCGCGGAGAACACGAAGTCCGCTCCGCGCAGTGCCTCGTCGAGATCGATCGACGTCGTCACGGCCGGCGCGTCCGATACATCAGTCGCGAGTTCGGCGAGGACGCCACCGATCGCGGCGAGGCGGACGGCGTCCAGGTCGTGCAGCACGACCTGGGTCACGCGGCCGGGCGAGCGATCGGCGAGCAGTGCGCGATAGACGAGCGGCACTCGGAAGCCGCCTCCGCCCAGGATGACCAGCTTCATGCCTTGACCACGTCCTCGGGGATCTCTCCTGCAGTGCGAGCCGCTTCGCTGAATCTTACATTTTCAGGTGCGGCGGACGACGAATTGCGAAGGACCGGCCTTAGTGGCTACCAGTGGCTCTCCGGCTGACATCAGCTCGTGGGTCTGCGCAATGAGGTCTGGAGGGCCGGTGGTCACTCGCTGGGCCCGCTGAGCTGCGCGGATCAACTTCATCGCGGGATCTCACGAAGGGTTCCACGCGCGACTGAAGTGTGATAAAAAGAATGGCTTTGCATTTTCGGAATCAATTTTCCGGGAAGACAGAATGATTGTATCACAGGGAGCAAGGTGTTGGCGAGCGAACAGGCACGGATCACCTCTCTGTATGAAAAGCTCGACAAAGAACGGAACAAAGCGGCCGCCGACCTCGCGGCCGCACTGCGGGACACCGTTACCCAGCGACTGGATCGCGAGACGTCCGTCGAGCTGCTGACCAGGGAAGTGGGGAAGTACCGCGCGGCGGAGGAGGGGCTGTGCTTCGGCCGCATCGACTCGGAGAAAGGCGACTGCACCTACATCGGACGCGTCGGGTTGTTCGACGACGACTTCGAACCGCTGCTGCTGGATTGGCGCGCACCGGCCGCGCGCCCGTTCTACACGGCGACCGCCGCGAACCCGGAAGGTGTCGTACTGCGGCGGCACTTCCGCGTTCGGGACCGGGAGCTGTGCGACTTCCACGACGACGAACTGCTGACCGACACGACCGCGTTGCTCGACGCCCTCAACGCGCCGCGGACCGCGACGATGCGCGACATCGTCTCGACGATCCAGGCCGAACAGGACGAGATCATCCGCTACTCGGGCCCCGGCGTTCTGGTGATCGAAGGCGGCCCTGGCACCGGCAAGACCGCTGTGGCCCTGCATCGCGTGGCATACCTGCTGTACACGCGCCGTGAACGCCTGTCGCGGCATGGCGTGCTGATCGTCGGCCCGAACACCGGCTTCCTCCGCTACGTCGGCGACGTCCTGCCGTCGCTGGGGGAGACCGACGTCGTGTTCGCGACGCCCGGCGAGCTGTACCCCGGCTTCGTGACCGACGTCGAGGACACCCCGCCGTTGCAACGACTGAAAGGCGATATATCAGTTCTGGACCTGCTGGCTGTCGCCGTCGCCGACCGGCAGGAACTTCCTGACGAACCCGTCGAGATCGAACTGGAAGACGTCGTCGTTCCGCTCGACGCGCACATCGCCGCCCTCGCGCGAGAGAAGACCCGCTACTACGGCCTGCCTCACAACGCTGGCCGCAAGTACTTCTTCCTCGCACTCGCCGAGGAACTCGTCGCGCCGGCGTTGCGGCTGATCGGCGTCGACTGGCCGGAGATCGAGGAGGACGTCCGCCACGAACTTCGCCACAGCTCCGCGCTGCGCGACGTCGTCGACAGGCTGTGGCCGCTGCTCACGCCAGAGAAGTTGCTCGCCGACCTGTACGCCGGCCGCTGTTTCAGGATCGGCGCACCGGAGTTGTACCGGCCTGATGCCGAAGCGTGGACGGTGTCCGACGTGCCGCTTCTGGACGAGCTCGCTGACCTGCTCGGGTCCGACGGCACTGCGGAACGCGCGGCCAGGCGAGAGGAGGAAGAACAGCTCGACTACGCGCGAGGCGTCATGGACGTCCTGTCGATCGACAGGCGCGCGGACTCCGACGAGTACATCGTCACGGACTTCGTCAACGCCGAGGTGCTGGCAACCCGGCACGAGGTTCGCGACCAGCGCACCCTCGCCGAACGTGCCGCCGACGACCGCACGTGGACCTATGGCCACGTCGTCGTGGACGAAGCGCAGGAACTGTCCGCAATGGACTGGCGCGTGCTGCTGCGCCGATGCCCCAACAGGTCCATGACCGTCGTCGGCGACCTGGCACAGCGCCAGGCGGCGGGCGGTGTCCGGAGCTGGGGGTCGGTGTTCGACCGGTTCGCCTACCGCCGGCTGGAGGTCAACTACCGAACGCCCGGCGAGATCATGGCCGTCGCGACCCCGGTTCTGAAGCTCGTCGACCCCGACGCGTCTGCGCCAGTGTCGGTGCGTACGTCCGGCGTACGTCCGTGGGCTCGTCGCGTGACTGATATATCGGCCGCCGTGCGCGACGAACTCGACGCACACGCCGACGCACGCAACGAACGCACGATCGCTGTCATCGGCGAAGGCTGGATGCCGCCGCGCGCGTCGAAGGGGCTGGAGTTCGACGTCGTCCTCGTCGTCGAACCGCACCGCATGTCGCCCAGCGAGCTGTACGTGGCGCTGACGAGGGCGACGCAAAGGCTCGGCGTCCTGCACACCGAACCGTTGCCACGTCACCTAAGAGGTCTCCTCTGAGACCCACGCCAGGTAGTCGTCGTTACCTCCGGTCACGGGGGTGACGACGACCTCGGGCACGTCATAGGTGTGATGCACCTTGATGTGCGCGACGAGGTCGTCGACGCGGATGGCGGACGTCTTCACGACGCACCGCCACTCCGCGTCGACACGCACCTCCCCATCCCACCGATAGACGCTGCGGATCGGCACGATCTGCACGCACGCGCCAAGCCGTGCCTCGATCACGCCCTTCGCCAGCGACTCCGCGGCCTCGGCGGAATCGACCGTCGTCGTCACCACGCTCACATCACTCACAGCGCGTCGATCTCCTTCATCAACTGGTCTTTCAGTTGGTCCGTCGCGTACGACGCCCGCACCGCCGCCCGCGCGAGGCCGGCGAGCTCGTCGCGCCCGAACCCGAACCGCTCGTGGCACAGCAGGTACTCGCGGTCGAGATCGGTGTGGAACATGCCGGGGTCGTCGGTGCTGATCGTCACCGGCACCCCGGCTTCCACGAGCCTCGGCAACGGGTGTTCGTCCAGTGACTTCACCGCACCCGTGCGGATGTTCGACGTCGGGCACACCTCTACTACGACGCCCTCGTCGGCGAGATGCCGCACCAGCTCGGGATCCTGCACCGCGCTGACGCCGTGCCCGATCCGTTCGGCGCGCAGATCGCGCAGTGCGGCCCAGATCTCGCTGGGCGGCGTCGTCTCGCCGGCGTGCGGCACCATGCGCAGCCCGGCGTCGCGTGCCATCGCGAAGGCCTCGCGGAAGTTCGTCCTCGGCGAGTCCGACTCGAATCCGCCCAGCCCGAACCCGACCAGCCCGTCTGGCCGGTGCTCGGTCGCGAACCGCGCACTCGTCATGCCCCAGTCGCGGTCCCAGACTCCGGGAACGTCGAAGATCCACTGCAACGCCACACCGTGCACGGCGAGCGCCTCGTCGCGGCCAGCCTTCAACGCTTCGACGAGTTCGTCGGGCGCGATGCCTGCCCGCAGGTGGCTGGTCGCACTGATCGTCAGCTCCGCATATCGGATATTGGTCCGCGCGGCGTCGCGCGCGTATCCGACGATGAGCGTGCGGATGTCCTCGCCGGTGGTGACGAGGTCGTTGACGATGCCGTACACGTTGATGAAGTGCCGGAAGTCCCTGAACTCGTAGAACTTCCGCAACGCGTCCTCATCGGCCGGTACCCGCCCGCCGGGATGGTTGCGGGCAAGTGCGAGGACGGTGTCGACAGAAGCCGCGCCCACGAGGTGGACGTGCAGCTCGGCCTTCGGCAGCGCGTGGACGAAGTCGGAAATGTGCACGGTCAATGCTCTCAGGTCAAGGGCCATTCGACGGGTGACATGTCTTGCAGTCAAAGGAGAGGGTGCAGGCGAATCCCTGTCTCTGGCTTCCGCATTGGGGGTGCCTCGTGAGGGGCGCACGAAGAGTTGCACTGCTGACAGCGGTGCTGGTTCTGCCATTCCTGCCCACGACGGCGCAAGCAGCCGAGGGGCCGGTGTTCTCCGACGGTGAGGCGCAACCCGTCTTCGATCCGAAGGACGTGGTGAAGGAGAGCCTCTGGCTCCGGGCTCCGGTCGACAGCGACCGCGACGGCAAGGACGACGAGGTCTACACCGAGGTCGTCCGGCCACGTGCCACCGAACGCGGCCTCAAAGTCCCCGTCGTCTACATGGTCAGCCCGTACTTCTCGGGCGGCAACGACGTCGCCAACCACAACGTCGATGTCGAGCTGTACGTGCCTGACAAGCGCGACGGCCGGTTGCTGAAGTCCTCCTCCGACGAACGCATCACCGCCGCCCTCGGCCCGAACCCGATCACCTCGGGCCGTTACGAGGCCTACTTCATCGCGCGCGGATACGCCGTCGTCTACGCCGAATCGCTCGGCACGGGCAAGTCGACGGGCTGTCCGACGACGGGCGACGTCAACGAGACGATCGGCGCGCGTGTCGTCGTCGACTGGCTCAACGGCCGTGCGACCGCACGCACCGCCACGGGTGAAGCCATCAAGGCGACCTGGTCGACCGGCAAGACCGGCATGATGGGCGTCTCCTACAACGGAACGCTGCCCAACGCCGTCGCCTCCACCGGCGTGCGCGGTCTCGAAGCCATCGTGCCGATCGCCGCGATCTCCAGCTGGTACGACTACTACCGCGCGGACGGCGCCGTCGTGGCACCCGGCACGTTCCAGGGTGAAGACGCCGACGTGCTCGCCGAGTACGTCTACACGCGCGCGGACAGGGAGATCTGCAAGCCGATCATCGCCGAGATCGCGAAGGACCAGGACCGTGTCACCGGCGACTACAGCCGGTTCTGGGACAAGCGGAACTACCTGAACGACGTCCGCAAGGTCCATGCGGCAGTGCTGGCGGTGCACGGGCTCAACGACTGGAACGTCAAGATGACGCACGTCGAGCAGTGGTACTCGGCGTTGAAGAAGGTCGGTGTGCCGCACAAGATCTGGCTGCACCAGTCCGGGCACACCGATCCCGACACGCTGCGTTCGGTCGAGTGGCGGCGCACGCTGAACCGCTGGTTCACCCAGTACCTCTGGGGTCACCGCAACGGCATCGACAAGGAGCCGAAGGCGACGCTGCAGCGCGAGGACAAGACGTGGACCGACGAGAAGGACTGGCCGGCTCCCGGCACGTCCGACGTGAAGCTGCGGCTGTCCGCGGGCGGATCGGTCAAGGGCGGCCTTGGGATTTTGCCCGGCCGCGGCGTCGAGAAGCTGACCGACGACGCGACGAAGACGGCTGAGTCGCTGATCGACCTGGCGACCTCGCCGAACCGGCTCTCCTACACCTCGGAGGCGGCGAAGAAGCCGCTGCGGCTGTCGGGCAAGTCGACGGCGAACCTGCGGGTCGCCTTCGACCGGCCCGCGGCCAACGTGACGACGCTGCTCGTCGACCGCGCGCCGGACGGCAGGTCGCACGTCATCACGCGCGGCTCGACCGACCCGCAGAACAGGGAGCGGCCGGACAGGACGTCGCCGATCAAGCCCGGCAAGTTCTACGACGTCGAGGTGCCGATCGTGCCGGACGACTACATCCTGCAGACCGGTCACCGGCTCGAGTTCGTCGTGATCTCCAGCGACTACGACTACACGCTGCGCCCCCAACCGGGTGCCGGCCTGTCGCTGGACCTCACCCGGACGTCGGTGGAACTGCCTGTCGTCGGCGGCTGGCGCACCGTGTTCCAGACGTTCTGATGTGATGCCGCGCTTCGGTCTCCCGGGGCCGAAGCGCGGCAACCTAGCACCCACCCCCGACAAAACTCCGCTCCCGGGCGCCCCAAGATCTCAACCTGTCCACAACCGCCGAGTTGTCCACAACCTCGCGGCCGACCCGGCTCACCACCCGGCCCGCCCCCCACAGTGGGCCCATGCCCTCAGCCCTCTCGAAGCCGATCCGCGTCCGCGAAGCCGGCGATCTCTACGCCGCGATCCCGCACCTGATGGGGTTCCACCCGGCCGACTCGCTCGTCGTGCTGGTGCTGAAAGATCATCTGGTCAACATGACCATGCGCGTCGACCTTCCCCGCCCGCGACATAGAGGCTTTCTCGCGGCCCAGCTGGAAGGTCCGCTGCAGGAACAAGGCGCGACCGAAGTGATCCTCGTGGTCGTGTGCCCGCCGTCTGAGCACATGCCAGAAGAACTGCCGCACGAGCCACTGGTCACCACTCTCAAACTCGAACTGGGTGGCGTGGGCATCGAAGTCGTCGAGGCGGTGTGGCTGCCGTCGTGCCAGAAGGACGCGCGATGGCTCTGCTATCTCGACATCGACTGCCACGGGACACTGCCGGATCCCCAGTTGTCCGCCATGGCCGGCGCGTCGGCGCACGAGGGCAACGTGACGTTCGAGTCGCGTGCCGCCATGGCCGCGATCGCCGCGCTGGATCCACCCGAGGCGCTGGAACGCAGATCCACGTTGCTCGACGAGCTCGTGACGACCTCGTACGACCCTGACCCGAGGCCCGAGCTGCGTCGGGTGAGCGACGCGATCGACGCCGTGGAGCACCGCAAGGGATCGTTGCCGGACAAGGAGATCGTCGCTCTGGCGAGGGCGCTGTCGGTGCCTGAGGTGCGCGACGCGAGCATGGGGTTCGCGGCGCAGCCCAGGTCCCGCCTGGCTGAACGCCTGTGGCTCGAGCTCACCAGGGCCAGCCCGGCGCCGGAACGAGCGGAGCCTGCCTGCCTGCTCGCGTTCTACGCCTACCAGCGCGGGGACGGCGGGATCGCGTCCATCGCGCTCGACGCGGCCGACGAGGCCTGCCCCGGCCATGCGCTGAGCAAGCTCATCCGCGCCGCAGTCAGCGCCGCGTTCCCGCCGTCGGAGATGCGGGCGTTGTCCGCCAAGTACCTGGACAGCGCCCATGAGCTGCTCGCCGGAGCTCAGAGCAGTTCGGGTCGCTCCCAGTCCTGATCCAGGACGTGTTCGGCCAGGAACGCCCACACCGTCTCGTACCAGACCCGAGAGTTCCCGGGGGTGAGGATCCAGTGGTTTTCGGTTGGGTAGTAAAGGTATTTCGCGGCGACCCCGTGGCGGACGAGGTCGAAGTACAGGCGATGCCCCTCACCGATGGGAACCCGGTAGTCCTTGTCCCCGTGGATGACGAGCATCGGGGTCTTGATGTCGGCCACCCGCAGGTGCGGGGAGTTCGCCAGGATCCGCTCCGGCCGGGTGAGGGGATCGCCCATCTCCCGCATCCAGAAGTAGGAGCTGTCGGTTCCACCGGAGAAGGCGTCGAGGTGCCACAGGGACGCGTGGGTGACGATCGCGCGGAACCGGTCGGTCTGCGTGGCGATCCAGTTGGCCATGTAGCCGCCGAACGACCCGCCCATCGCGGCGGTCCGGGAGGCGTCGATGTCGGCCCGCTCGACGGCGACGTCCGTGACGGCCATGAGGTCGGTGTAGGGCTCGGCGCCCCAGCGGCCCCAGCCGGCCTTGATGAAGTCCGGCCCGTACCCGGTGGACAGGGCGGGGTCGGGCAGCAGGATGGCGTAGCCGCGCGCGGCCATCAGCCACGGGTTCCAGCGCCAGGTCCAGCCGTTCCAGCTCATGACCGGGCCGCCGTGGACCCACAGGACCAGCGGCGCGGGCGAGTCGGCGGAGGCGCCTTCCGGCAGCACCAGCCAGGACCGGACGGTCCTGCCGTCGGCGACGACCGTGGAGATCTCGGTGAGGGTGCCGGGCACCGAACCGAGGGCACCGGGCGCACGCAGCCGTTCCGGATCCTGGTCGGCTCCGGTGGCGGCGAACCGCACGGGCTGCGGCGGATGGTCGACCGAGTTGCGCAGCGCGTACAGCGTCTTGCTGTCCGGGCTCACGACCAGATCGCTGTAGTAACCGGAGACCGTCAGCTTCGTGATCTCGCCGCTCGCCAGGTCGAGCCGCCACAGTGGCTGGTGCCCGAGGTGGCTCGCGGTGAAGAAGACCGCCGACCCGTCCGGGCTCACCACCGGGTGGTCCGGCTCCTCCTGGAAGTCGGGCGCCAGTGGCGTGATCGAGTCGTTCGCCAGGTCGATGCGCACCAGGTCGCGCCGGTAGGGGGAGTCCGGAGTGGACTCGCGGAACCGGATCGCGATCACGGCGGCGGAGTCCGGCGTGAACGTGGGGCTGTGGAAGGAGAAACCGTCCTCGGAGGCGATGACCCGGGACGCGCCACCGGTCGTGGCCACGACCCGGAGCTCGATCCTGCGGCCGTAGGCGGCGCTGACGTCCACGGCGTGGCCGTGAACGGCCCACTTCCCGTCTGGACTGAGCGCGACGTCCTCGTCGCTGAGCCGGCTTTCGGAGTCTTCGCTGAGGGTCGTGACCTTCTCGGCGCTGACGTCCGCGACAGGAGCCGCGAACAGTCGCGGGTAGGCGGGGCCGAGGTCCGAGTCCCAGTACCTGATCGGGTACGACTCGTGCAGGATCGCTGTCACGCCGGCGTCCTCGCGGGCCTTGCGCTTGGCGTTGTCGCCGTCGCCGAACTCCGTGAAGCGGTACGCCGACGACGTGAACAGCACCGTGTCGCCGGCGGCGCGCACCTGACCGACTCCGCCACCGGGTCGCAGCACCTCGGTGGCCTCACCGCGGACCGGAAGCCGCCACAGCGCCTTCTTGTCCTTGGTCTCGCCCGGTTTCGCGAGCGGGTCCGGGCGGGCCGACAGGAACAGCAGCGATCCGTCCGGTGCGAACACGGGGGAGGAGTCGCCCTTGGCGGAGCGGGTGAGCCGGACGGCTTCCCGCTCCCCGGTGGGATCGACCTCCCAGAGAGCGCCCTGCCACGTCTTGCCGTCCGCGGCGAGCGTGGACACGACCGTGACGAGCCGGGTGCCGTCCGGGGACAGCGCGAGCGACGCGAGCCGCGGGGTGGCGTTGTAGCTCTCGAAGGAGGCGAAGTCGGTCATCCCGGTTCAGGCCTCGTGACGGGCGCGGGTGAACTCCCACGCGTCGCGGACGATGCCGGTGATGTCCGCGCGCTCGGGCTTCCAGCCGAGGTCGGTGCGGGCCCGCTCGGCGGAGGCGACGAGGACGGCCGGGTCGCCGGCGCGCCGCGGGGCGACGACGGCGGGGATCGGGTGGCCGGTGACCTCGCGGCAGGTGTCGATGACCTGCTTGACCGAGAAGCCGGTGCCGTTGCCGAGGTTGTAGATCCGGTGCTCGCCGGCGGTGGCGTGCTCGAGCGCGAGGAGATGGGCGTCCGCGAGGTCCGTGACGTGGATGTAGTCGCGGACGCAGGTGCCGTCCTCGGTGGGCCAGTCCTCGCCGTAGATCGAGATGTGCTCACGCTGCCCGAGCGCGACCTGGAGCACGAGCGGGATCAGGTGGGTCTCGGTCGCGTGCCGCTCGCCGATGCTGCCGTAGGCGCCGGCGACGTTGAAGTACCGAAGGCTCGTCGCCGCCAGGCCGTGCGCGGCCGCGTACGACGTGATCGCGTGGTCGATGGCCAGCTTGGTGGCGCCGTAGGTGTTAGTGGGCGCGGTGGGCGCGGTCTCGGGGATCGGCACCTCCCGAGGCTCGCCGTACGTCGCGGCAGTCGAGGAGAAGACGAGCTTCGGCGTGCCGTGATCCTTCATCGCGTCGAGCAGACGAATCGCCGTCAGGACGTTGCCCGTCCAATACTTGCCGGGGTCCTGCATGGACTCGCCGACGAGGGACTTCGCCGCGAAGTGCAGAACTCCGTCGAACCCTTCCGCGAGGACATCGCCGATCACCTCGGCGATGTCGCCTTTGATGAAGCGCGCTCCCGCGGGGACGGCGTCCTCGTGGCCGGTCGAGAGGTCGTCGAGGACGACCACCTCGTGTCCGGCTTCGAGCAGCCTGGCGGCGCACACGCTGCCGACGTATCCGGCCCCGCCCGTGACGAGCAGCTTCACCACAGTCCTCGCATTCCTGGTCAAGATCGTTCTTGGCTACCGGTCCCTGCCCGCGCCCGCGGACGGAACCGCCGTGAAGAGCCTCGGCCGCGTGAGCGAGCGCGAGGCGAAGCCGGCGAGCACGGACCGCTCGACCTCGTCGTGCCGTTCGACGGGCACGAGGGCGATGGCCGAGCCACCGAAACCGCCGCCGACCATCCGGGCGCCCAGGGCGCCGGCCGCCATCGCGGAGTCGACGGCGACGTCGAGCTCGAGGCACGAGACCCGGTAGTCGTCCCGGAGGCTCGTGTGGGAGCCCGAGAGGAGGGGGCCGACGTCGGCGAGCCTGCCGTTGCGGAGCAGTTCGACGGTGCGCAGGACCCTGTCGTTCTCGGTCACGACGTGCCGCACCAGCGGACGCAGCTCTTCGGGCAGCCGGACGAGCGTCTGGTCGAGTTCGGCGATGTCGACGTCGCGCAGCGCGGGGACGCCGAGGATGCCGGCCGCGCGCTCGCAGCCCGCGCGCCGGGCGCCGTAGCCGCCGTCGACGAGGGCGTGACTGGCGCGGGTGTCGATGACGAGAACCTCGAGTCCGCTGGCAGCCGCGTCGAACGCGACCTGCTCAGGCTTGCCGGAGCGCACGTCGTAAAACAGGGCGTGCGCTTCGATGCAGCACAACGATGCCGTCTGGTCGAGGATGCCGGTCGGCGCGCCCACGAAGTCGTTCTCGGAGCGCTGCACCCAGCGCGCGATGTCCGCCCGCTCGGCGTCGGCGCCGGCGAGGCCGAGCAGCGCGAGCGCGACAGCGCATTCCAAAGCGTGCGAGGAGGAGAGACCGGCCCCCGCGGGCACGTCGCCCGCGATGACGAGGTCCGCCCCACCGGTGACGGCGATCCCCTGCTCGCGCAGGGCCCAGGCGACGCCACCGGGGTACGCGGCCCACCCCTTGACGGTGCCGGGGACTAGGTCGGCGACCACGACCGGGTCCGCCTCCTGCAGCCCGCCGTCGTCGCCCATCGTGCTGACGGTCATGACGCCGTCGGCACGGGGCGACGCCGCTACCGCGATGCGGTGGGGCAACGCGAACGGCAGCACGTAGCCGTCGTTGTAGTCGGTGTGCTCGCCGATGAGGTTGACGCGGCCCGGGGCCGACCAGACCCCGTCGGGCGCGCGTCCGTGCAGGCGCTGGAACGCCTCGGCCGCCTTCTCGGCCGGTGTCGTCGCCTGGGTCACCGGGCGAGCACCATGACCGCGTGGGCGACCGCGGGGTCGAGCTCTGCCGTGGTGCCGTTGCCGCCGCGCACCTGGATGACCTTGGCGCCACCCAGCGCCTCGACCTCCACGGTGCCGCCCGGCACGACGCCGGCGCCCTTCAGTTCGGCCATGAGGTCCGGGTCGAGCTGGACGTGCTCGGCGATGCGGCGCACCTCGACGCGACCGCCGCCGCGGCGGGCCACCTCGTCCACGCGCACCAGGTCCGCCTCGGCGGGCGGGGCCGGCTCGCCGTCGCCCAGCTTGTCGAGGCCGGGGATCGGGTTGCCGTAGGGCGAGGTGGTGGGGTTGCCGAGGAGCTTGATGAGCTTGCGCTCGACCGCCTCGCTCATCACGTGCTCCCAGCGACATGCCTCGCTGTGCACGTGCTCCCACTCGAGCCCGATGATGTCCACGAGGAGGCGCTCGGCGAGCCGGTGCTTGCGCATGACGGCGATCGCGAGGTTGCGGCCCTGCTCGGTGAGCTCGAGGTGGCGGTCCTCCGCCACGATGACCAAGCCGTCTCGTTCCATGCGGCCGACGGTCTGGCTCACCGTCGGTCCACTTTGGCCGAGGCGCTCGGCGATGCGGGCGCGCAGAGGCACCACGCCCTCTTCTTCGAGCTCGTAGATCGTGCGGAGATACATCTCCGTGGTGTCGATGAGGTCGTTCACACCCGCTCCCCTTCGTATGGCGTCAATGGTAGTCGTGCCGGGGGACACAGGTGTCCGCGCGGGTGCAGGATGTGAGCCGTGCATCCCTTGATCACTCCTGAGGCCCTCGCCGATGCGCTGAGTGCGCGTTCGACCACCGTCGTGCTGGATGTCCGGTGGCGTCTCGGCGGACCACCCGGACGTCAAGACTACGAGGTCAGCCACGTGCCTGGCGCGGTGTACGTGGATCTGGACACCGAGCTGTCCGCTCCGCCCGGGATCGGGGGCCGTCATCCGCTGCCGGATCCGGAGCGGTTGCAGGAGGTGCTGCGCGGCGCGGGCGTGCGCGAAGGCGCTCAGGTCGTGGCGTACGACGGTGGGGACGGGTCGGTCGCCGCGCGGGTGTGGTGGCTGCTGCGGTGGGCCGGGTTCGGTGAGGTCGCGGTGCTGGACGGCGGGTTCGCCGCGTGGGAGGCCGCCGGGCTGCCGGTGACCGCGGACGTGCCGCCCACCCCGACGGGTGATGACGCTGGTGACGTGGTGGTGCGGCCTGGGCAGATGCCCGTGCTGGACGCGGACGAGGCAGCGGCGCTCGCTCAGGAGGGTGTGCTGCTCGACGCGCGGGCGGCTGCTCGGTATCGCGGGGAGACCGAGCCGGTGGATCCCAAGGCCGGGCACGTTCCAGGGGCGCTCAACGCGCCGACGACCGGGCATGTCGGAGCGGACGGGCGGTGGCTCGGGCCGGAGGAACTCGCCGCGCGGTTCGCCGGACTCGGGGTGTCGGGTGGCGTGGCTGTCGGCGCGTACTGCGGGTCGGGCGTCACCGCCTCGTCCGTGGTGCTCGCGCTGGAGGTCGCGGGGATCACGTCGGCCGAGAAGCCGGCCGCGTTGTACGCCGGGTCGTGGTCCAACTGGTGTGCGTTGGACCGGGAGGTCGCGACCGGCGGCTGATGGTGCCCGCCTGGGTTAGGCGCTGGGGATGCGGTTGAAGCCCTCGGTGGCGAGTTTGAGGGCCGCGGCGCAGGTGTCCAGTTCCTCGATCGCCAGGACGCTCACCGAGAAGGCTGAGGTGATGGCGTTCGGGTCGTCGGTCAGCATGACGGTGACCTGGCAGTCCTCCTTGGAGGCGCTGACCTGCCATGCCGTGTTGCCGCCGATCTCGATCTGCTTCTTCTCGCCTTCCTGGTCCGCCACCTCGGGGACCGTGACCATCTGGGTGATGACGGTGGACGGGCCGGTGGTGGTGTGGATGCAGCCGCCGTCCGCCGAGGACTTGCCGCCGGTGGCGGCTTCGACGTCCGCCGCCTTGAGCACGCCGCAGGTCTCCAGGCCGGTGGTCTTCTTCTTGGTGGTGATCTTCACGTCGCCCTGTTTCGGGGCGGTGGGGTCCGCCGGCTTGGAGACCGGGGTGCTGGCGGGTGGTTTCTTCGTGGTCGTGGTGGGGTCGGCGGGTTCCTGGACCGCTTTCGGGTCGGCTGCCGCTGAGCCCTTGACCTGTTCGGCGCAGCCCGTGACGGCGGCGAGGGTCAGGCCCAGTGCGAGGAGGACGGCCGCTGGTCGCAGGTGCATGTCGCCTCTGACCCCTGTTCGGTGAGATCGGTTCCGGCGAAGTGCGCCGGAAAGGCGCGCTGGGAGGGCGCGCCGGAAAGTGGCGACTGTAGGTTGCTGGGCATGGGTAAGCCAGCCGCGGTTGTCTGGGACAGGTCCTTCCTCGGGTACGACCTCGGTGGCGACCATCCCCTGAATCCGGTGCGGCTCGACCTGACCGTCCGGCTCGCGACGGCGCTCGGCGTGCTGGACGGCGTTGAGCTGAGGGTTCCTGTGCCGGCCGGCGACGAAGAGATCGAGCTGGTGCACAAGCCCGGCTATTTGAGTGCCGTGCAGGCGGCGCCCACGGCCGGGTGGGACGTCGGGCACGGGCTGGGGACGCCGGACAATCCCGTGTTCGAGCGGATGCACGAGGCTTCGGCACTGGTCGTGGGCGGGTCTCTGGTGGCGGCTCGGGCCATCGCGTCGGGCGAGGTGGATCGGGCGGTCAACATCGCCGGTGGGTTGCACCACGCGATGCCGGACAGTGCGGCCGGGTTCTGCGTTTACAACGACTGCGCGGTGTCCATCGAGTGGCTGCTGCGCAGCGGGGTGGAACGCATCGCCTACGTCGATGTCGACGTGCATCACGGGGACGGGGTGCAGACGGCGTTCTGGGACGACCCGCGGGTGCTGACGATCTCGTTGCACCAGCATCCGATGAGCCTGTGGCCCGGTACCGGGTGGGCCGGTGAGGTCGGTGGCGCCGGGGCCGAGGGGAGTGCGGTCAACGTGCCGTTGCCCGCGGGGACGCGGGACGGCAGCTGGATGCGGGCGTTTCACGCGACGGTGCCCTCGTTGTTGCGGGCGTTCCGGCCGCAGGTGCTGGTGACGCAGTGCGGTGTCGACACGCACAAGGAGGATCCGCTCGCGGACCTGTCCTTGAGCGTGGACGGGCATCGGGCGATCTACCAGGCGTTCCGGGACCTCGTGAACGAGCACGGGTACAAGTGGCTCGCGCTCGGGGGCGGCGGGTACGAGCTGCTCAGGGTGGTGCCGCGGTCGTGGACGCACCTGCTGGCCACGGTCCTGGACCGCGATGTCGACCCGAACCGGCCGTTGCCGGCGGACTGGATCGCGCACGCGACACGGATCGCGCCCGAGTGGCCTTTGCCTGCGTCGATGACGGATGGATGCGACGCTGGGCACCAGCCGTGGGGTGGGGACGCGGAGGAGCCGGTGGACAAGGCGATCCGCGAGACCCGTCGCGCTGTGTTCCCCTTGCACGGACTTGATCCCGACGACCCCAGGGACTGAAGCCACGTGGGCTCCGAAACCGGGCACAGAGATCCGTTCGACTTCCCGCGGCACTGGGAGGCGGACGTCGTCCTCAGCGACGGCGGCACGGTCCACCTGCGACCGATCACGCCGGACGACAGCGAGAAGCTGCGGGAGTTCCACGGCCGGCTGTCCGAGCGGACGCGGTACTTCCGATACTTCGGGCCGTACCCGCGGATCCCGCAGCGGGACCTCGACCGATTCAGCACTGTCGACCACCACGACCGCGTCGCGCTGATCGCGCTTTTGGGCGACGACATCGTCGCCGTCGGCCGGTTCGACCGGCTCCACGGTGACGGCCATCGGGGAGACAGCGCCGAGGTGGCGTTCGTCGTCGAGGACGGGCACCAGGGGCGCGGGCTGGGAAGCATCCTGCTCGAACACCTCGCCGCCGCGGCCAGGGAGGTCGGGCTGGAGCGGTTCGAGGCCGAGGTGCTCGCCGAGAACGGGCAGATGGTCCGGGTGTTCCGCGACGCGGGCTACCAGGTCAGCAGGGCGTTCGAGGAGGGCGTGCTGCACCTGGAGTTCGCGATCGACCCCACCGACGAGTCCGTCGCCGTCGCCAGGGCCCGCGAGCAGGCCGCCGAGGCCCGCAGCGTGCACAACCTGCTGCACCCGCGCAGCGTCGCGGTCATCGGCGCGTCCACCGACCCGACCAAGATCGGGCACGCCGTCCTCAAGAACCTCCTCGAAGCCGACTTCAACGGGCCCGTCTACCCCGTCAACGCCGAGCATCGCGCCGTGCGGGGCGTCCGGGCCTATCCGACCGTGCTCGACATCCCCGACGACGTCGACCTCGCCGTCGTCGCCGTCCCCGCGGCCAGCGTCGACGAGGTCATGGACGGATGCCTCGCCAAGGGCGTGAAGGCGCTCGTCGTCGTCAGCTCCGGCTACGGCGAGACGGGGCCGGACGGGCTGTCGGCCGAACGCAGGCTCGCGGCGGAGGCGAGAGCACACGGCATGCGCGTCGTCGGCCCCAACGCACTGGGCGTGATCAACCTCGACCCCAAGGTCCGCCTCAACGCGAGCCTCGCCCCGAAGCTGCCGGCACGGGGCCGTGCGGGCTTCTTCTGCCAGTCCGGCGCACTGGGCACGGCCATTCTCGCCAACGCCGCCGGCTGGGGCCTCGGCCTGTCCACGTTCGTCTCGGCGGGCAACCGCGCAGACGTCTCCGGCAACGACATGCTGCAGTACTGGGAGACCGACCCCGCCACCGACGTCGTCCTGCTCTACCTGGAGTCGTTCGGCAACCCGCGCAAGTTCGCGAGGCTTGCCCGCCGGCTCGGCCGCACCAAGCCCATCGTCGCGGTGAAGTCCGGCCGGCACGCCGTCGCTCCCGGCCTCGCCGCCACCGCCGCCAAAGTCGACGAAACGAGCGTCCAGGCCCTGTTCGAGCAGGCCGGCGTGATCAGGGTCGACTCGCTGGCGCAGCTGTTCGACACCGCGCTCCTGCTGGCCCACCAGCCGCTGCCCAAGGGCAAGCGCGTCGCCGTCGTCGGCAACTCCACCGCGATCGGCCTGCTCGCCGCCGACACGCTGCTCGCCCAGGACCTCGAACTCGCGGGCGACCCCATCGACGTCGGTGCCCAGGCCACCCCCGAGGAGTTCGCGAAGGCGGTCAAGGAGGCCCTGGACCGCGCCGACACCGACGCGCTCGTCGTCGTGTTCGTGCCGCCGATCGCGGTCCCCGGCGCCGCCTATGCGCGTGCGATCAAGGAGTCCGCGCACCACACGAAGCCGATCGTCTCCACGTTCCTGGCGGTCGAGGGCATTCCCGACGAGCTCAAGATGCCCGGCAAGGGGTCGATCCCCAGCTACGCCAGTCCCGAACGCGCCGTGCTCTCCCTGGCCCGCGCCGTCCGCTACGCGCGCTGGCGCGCCGCGCCGCAGGGCAACTTCGTGCGTCCCGAAGGCATCGACGCCGACAAGGCACGATCCATTGTGGACAACCCGCGGAGCGAAGTCCGCCTCGACGACCGCAAAGCCGTCGAACTGCTGGAGTGCTACGGCATCGACGTCGTCCCGTTCCGCATCGCCCACAGCGCCGAGGAAGCCGTGCACGCGGCGGACGAACTCGGCTACCCGGTCGCGATGAAGGCCACCAGTGAACGCCTGCGCCACCGAACGGATCTGGTCGGCGTCCGGCTCGACATCGCCCACGCCGAATCGGTCGCCGGGGCCTACCAGGACCTCGCCGAACTCTCCGGCAAACCGGGCGTGTACGTGCAACGCATGGCGCCCAAGGGAGTCAGCTGCGTCCTGGGCCTGCAGGACGACCCGAGCTTCGGCACGTTGGTCTGGTTCGGACTGTCGGGTCTGGTCAGTGACCTCCTCGGCGACCGGGCCTACCGGGCGGTACCACTCACCGACACCGACGCGGCGGAACTCGTTGCCGCACCGAAAGCAGCGCCGTTGCTGACCGGTTACCGCGGCGACGAACCCGCGGACCTGAAAGCGCTTCAGGATTTGGTACTCCGTTTGGCCGCACTGGCCGAGGACCTTCCGGAGGTGCGTTCCCTGAAGCTCGAACCCGTTCTTGCTTCTGCCGCAGGGGCTTTCGTGAGCAGCGCCCGCGTCGTCATCGGCCCGCCTCCGTCCCTGCACGACGCTGGTCCACGTCGGCTGCGTTGACTCCTGGGCCGACTCCGGACTGATCTGTTACCGCACCGATTCCGTTGTTTCCATTCGCGTCGAGGTATGGACATGCGTCGGTTCGCCGCTTAGGTTTCCCGCATCGCCCAGCAGCGCCGAAGCAGGTGCGCAGGCGCATGCCCGTGGAATACCGCTGTAGTGGATGACCGCTGTAAGAGGGACGAATGACGCCGAGAGCACTTCTCCGCCTGGTCGCGGCAACATGTGCGGCCGTGCTCCTGCTCGCCTCGTGCGCGGGTGGCGGCGGGTCCGGTATGGCCAGCAAGGTCAGTTCGGACGACCGCATGGTCATCGCCGTGTCGTACGACCAGCCGGGACTGTCGATCCGCAGGCTCGACGGCAGCTATCGCGGGTTCGACGTCGACGTCGCCAAGTACATCGCGAACGAACTGGGCGTCAAAGAGGAGAACATCACCTGGAGGGAAGCGCAGCCCGGCAACCGGGAGACGCTGCTGACCAGCGGTGAGGCCGACATGGTCGTCTCCACCTACTCGATCACGGACAAGCGCAAGCAGATCGTCGACTTCGTCGGCCCGTACTTCGTCGCGGGCCAGGACCTGCTGGTGCGCATGAACGAGAACCGCATCGAAGGCCCCAAGTCGCTCAACGCGACCCTGCGCCTGTGTTCCACCGCCGGCTCGACTTCGGCCGAGTACGTCCGCGACCAGTTCGCGAAGGACGTGAAGATGGTCGAGTACGCCAAGTTCAGCGACTGCGTCACGGCGCTGCTCGCGGAGAACGTCGACGCCGTCACCACCGACGACGTGCTGCTCGCGGGCTACGCCGCCCAGAACCCGGAACTCCTGCGGGTCGTCGGCGACCCGTTCAGCAAGGAGGAGTACGGCGTCGGCCTGCACCGCGACGACCCCGCCAGCAAGACGAAGGTCCAGGCCGCGATGCAGAAGATGATCGACACGGGTGCCTGGCGCAAGTCGCTCGAGGTCAACATCGGATCTTCCGGCTACAAGATTCCCGACCCGCCGAAGCTGGCCCCCTGATCACACGGGGCGTCACGTAGGCTCACGCCACGTGAACCGCGTCCCGCCGCACCGCGCTGATCGACCCGTTCGCGCGGGCATTCCCGAACACGGCAGAGTCCCGCGCTACTACGCGGTCAAGGCCGAGCTGTTCGACCTCGTCGAGAACCTCGGCGAAGGCACCGTCCTGCCCTCCGAACGTGAACTCGCCGAACGGTTCTCCGTCTCGCGCGTCACGCTGCGGCAGGCCGTCAGCGAACTCGTGCTCGAAGGCAAGCTCATCCGCCGCCAGGGCAGTGGCACATTCGTCGCGCCGCCCAAGCTCGTCCAGCCGTTGTCCCTGGTCAGCTACACCGAGGGCATGCGCCGTCAGGGCGTCGAACCGAACCGCACGGTCATCACGGTCGAGGAGCTCGGCGCCGACGAGGGCCTGGCCCGCGACCTGACGCTCGAACCCGGCGACCCGATCGTGCACCTCGAACGCGTCCTGCTCGCCGACGACGAACGCATCGGCCTCGAGTCGACGTACCTGAGCCTCGGTCGCTTCCCGGACCTGCTGGAGAAGCTCGACCCCGCCGGCTCGCTCTACGCCTGCCTCACCGAACGGCTCGGCGTCCGTTTCGCCGAGGCCGAGGAACGCGTCGAGACGGTGCTCGCCACGCCCCGCGAGGCGTTGCTGATCGGCACGAACCCGGCGCTGCCCATGCTGTTGCTGCACCGCGTCTCCTACGACGTCGACGGCCACCCGATCGAACGCGCCCGCTCGCTCTACCGGGGTGATCGGTTCAGCTTCGTGGCCAGGCTGCACGCCGACCGCTAGCCCGGTTCATTCGGAACGGAACAGGATCGGCCTCCGAAGCGTCTGAGGATCATGGCGCTGGAACCGGAGATCGGGCTCGTCGGCAGGGACGACATCACCGCGTTGGTGGAGTCCCTCGTCGAACGCCGCGCGAAACACCCCCTGCCGGTGATCGTCGCGTTCGGCCCAGGCGGCAGCGGCAAGACGTCGCTGCTCGACCACGTCCGCCGGCGCTACCGCGACGCGCCGACGGCGAAGGTCGACCTCGACAAGGCCGGATCCCGTTCCTGCAAGGACATCCTCGACGTCGCCGCCGAGCAGCTGCGCTCCTACCGGCACGCCGATTTCGGCCGCATGCGGTTGCCGCGCTACGACCTCGCCCGGCTCGCGCTGTACACGGAACCCGCGGACGATCCGCACCACCGCGCCCGTGAGCTCGCCGCCAAGCAGATGACCCGGCTCGTCGCGGTGGCCGACGCCGCCGAGGTCGTCGAGATGCTGCCGCCCGCCCAGGGCCTGGGCAAGGTGTTGCGGCCGTTGCTGTTGTGGCTCATCGGGCTCGCGGTCGTCGCGCCGCGGCCGTTGCGCTGGCTGCTGGGCGGGCCACGGGTCGCGAGCGCGTTGCGCTGGTTCGAGAACTACGTCGGCCAGGAACTGAAATCGGTACAGCGCCTGAAGTTCGACGCCGCACTCGTGCACACGTGGAGCCTGCACCGCTCCGGCGACACGCTGGAGATCGACCGCCTGCTCGTCGCCGCCTTCCTCGCCGACATCACGGCCGCGTACCGGTTCCGCCGTTACCGCAGGATGAACAGCCTCCTGCTGCTCGACGGCGCCGACCTGCTCGACGGCATCGACTCCTACCTGCCCCCGAAACGGCCGCGGCCCGCCGCACGGGCGACCGACTTCCTGAGCCTGCTCGCCGAGCGCCGGGCGAAGGAACCGAACGTGCCGCTGCTCGTGATCGCCACCAAGCAGTCCGCGCCCGCACTGGACGACTCGGCGGTCTTCAAGCCGGTGCGCCTGGAACCGTTCACCCTGGCGCAGACGCGGCAGTTCCTCGCCGAGTGGAACCGCACCCGCAACAGCACCGTCGAGTCCGAGGCGCTCGTGGAAGAGCTGCAGGAGGTCACGCACGGCCACCCGCTCGCGGTGCGGCTCGCCATCCAGCTCGTGCAGTTCGTGTTCGCGCGAGACCAGGTGCTGCCGTCGGTGCGGTCGGTGTTCGACGAACGGCTGCCCGTCGACGAGACCACGACGTTCCAGGACGCCACCGTCGGCGACTACCTGCTTCTCCGCTTCTTCCAACGCATTCCGGGCACCGAGGAGATGCCGGAACGCGAGGCCGCGCGCGAGATCTTCGCCCGTCTCGCTGCCCCGCGAGTACTCGACCGGCACGTGATCCGCGCGTTGCTGCCGCCGTCGTGGTCGGCCGAGAACATGCGCGCTCTGCTGGCGCAGCTCAGCTTCGTCGGCCAGGAGGGCGAGAACTTCGTTCTGCACCCGTTGTTGCGCGACCTTCTCGCACGCAGGCTCCGCGACGTACCGGCGGACCAGTCGTTCTCGCACGCGAACGTCCACCGGTTGCTGAAGGATCGCTACGACAGCCTCGGGCAACGCGAGGACGCGCTCTACCACGCACTCGCGCTCGGCCAAGTCCACCTCGTCGCGCATCGCCTGCGCCCGCACGTCGACGAACGCAGCGACCGCTGGATCGCCGAGCTCGCCGCCATCGCCGAGGCCCCGATGCCACCGGGCGAAGGCGAACCGGAGCTCGACGAAGAGCCGCGCGCGTGGTGGGAGCGCCTGCGAACCGGAACGAAACGCAACCTGCATCGCCGTTACGACAGCGTGGTGCGCCCGGAGACAGGGCTACTGGAGGACGCGGTCATCGCGACGTGGGAACTGCGCTCCCGGAGTCGGAGCGTTCGCCCGACCGTCGAGATGTACGACCGGGTTCTGCGCACCCACCAGGAACTCGACGGCGCCGAGGAACGCCTGATCGCCTACCGCACGACGAAACGCGCGCTGGAGCACAACACGCCCGCGTCGCCGCCGGTGTCGTTGCCGCGCCCGTCCACGGTCGGCAGGTTCCCGTATCCGCGGCGCTGGCCGGGCCGCAACTCGGTGCGCCGTGCGACCGTCTACCTCGTCGTCGTGCTGCTTGCCTTGTACGGCGCGGCTTTCTACCTCCAGGACAGCACCAACTGCTTGCGCTATGGCGTTCTCGAACCGGCCGAGCTCGTCGCGGACCTCAGGGGCGAGCGCACTCGCCTGTCCAAAATGGATGGAGTGCAATGTGTTGGCCTGAGTGAGAAACCGGGCAGGTTCGCGTACGGCGACCCGGCCACGCAGAACAACGACGACGCCGAGGTGGAGGAGCTCGCGAAGCTCATCGCGGAGGAGAACGACCGCGCCACCAAGGTGAGGGACCGCAGCGTCGTCACGATCGTCGTCGCCACCATGCTCAGTTCCAGCGAGCGCGTGAAGCGGGACCTGTCCGCGGGCGTGAACGAACTCCGCGGCGCCTATCTCGCCCAGCGCGATTGGAACCAGCTCGACGGCCTCGGCCGCAACCCGTTGGTGCGCCTGGTCCTCGCGAACTTCGGAGGCGAGTCCAAGTACGCGGAGAACGTCGCGAAACAGATCCGCGAGTATGCCGCACGGGACTCGTCGGTGATCGCCGTGACCGGTCTCGGGCAGAGCCGCGAGACCACCCAGTCGGCGCTCGCCGTGCTGGCCCCGTCGAAGGAACAGCCGACCGGCATCCCGATGGTCGGGTCGTCGTTGTCGTCGACGAACTTCAGCCAGAAGCCGTACTTCTTCCGCATCGCGCCGGCCAACGACCGTCAGGCGCAGGTCGCCGCCCGCATCATCGAACGCACCGAAGCGTTGCGCGGCCGCCCGTTGCACCTCGTGCGCAGCCCGGGAGACGAGTACAGCTCGGATCTCGCCGAGAAGTTCGAGGCCGTGCTGAGGCCTGAACGCCACGACTACGACGAGACGGCCAACGCGGTCACCACCCAGCTGGGGCAGGTGGTGACGGACATCTGCGAGAAGGCTCCGAACCCGCTCATCCTCTACACGGGCCGCACCGCGGAGGTCGGCGGGCTGCTGACCGAGCTCAGCCACAGCAACTGCACCGACCCGGTGGTGTTCGGCGGCGACGACCTGACCCAGCTCGAGACGACGAACTTCACGGATCTGGAAGACATCAAACGATTCGCCGACGGCCGGCTCTACTTCACGACGTTCGCGTGGACGCCGGGCCGCGAGCCGATTCCCCAACCGACGCAACAGTTCTTCACCACGTACGAGGCCGCCCAGAAGAAGCACGCCAGAAGGGCATTCCTTTCGGGCCCCAACGGACACGTTCTGCTTGCCTATGACGCCGTCAGCGTTGTCGCGCGGCAGACGTTCGTTGGGGCGTCACGAGAAGACCTCTACGAAAGGCTGCGCACTTTGCGTGACTTCCCGGGCGCGTCCGGGAGGCTGACATTCGACCGGACCGGTGCGAGCGGCACGTCCGGAGCCGACCCGGCCGACAAGCTGGTCGTGGGCCAGATCGTCAAGCTGGACAACGGTTTCCTGGTGTCCCGCTACGTGTCGCACGAAGGAACATGACCATCAGGTGAAGTGACTGCGGGTCACCGCACCCCGTGCGGGTGCAGGAAAGATACCGCCCGTTCGCACTCGTTTCCCGCTCAAGTCGCGGAGGTACTGTTGACGGTACGAACTTCAGGACGTCCGCAACGGTGCGGAGGAGCGGGGGTGTGCCGTGTCCTTCAAGGCGGAGTTCCTCGCAGAACTCGAGGATTGCCTGCGCGGCTACGGCGCGGTCCCGGTGAGCAATCCCGACGCACTCGCGTTGTTCATCGAGTTCGTGCGAGCCCTTCCGGCGAGTGACCAGAGGCTGCGTTGCCTCGAAGGTGTCGACCAGGGTTCCGGATCGTTCTGGAACAACCCGGCGGTGTGGTGGGAGCAGGTGCCGCGGTTCGGCGCGGGACTTCCCCGTTGCGGATCGGCGGAGTGCCGCAAACTGCTGGACGACATGCTCGACGAGGCGATCAGCGACGAGATCGACGTGCTCGAGATGGAGATCCGCGAACTGCCCAGCTGAGGCGCGAAAAGGTCCGGACATGCCTGCCGGCGCCGCCACCTGTTACGGCCACGGCGCCGGGGCTTCCAGCACTTATTTGACGGCGACGAGCGACTTGAACAATTCCCGATAGCGGTGGAGAGCCAGTCGCAGGTCCTCGGTCTGTGGATCACCGTTTCCCTCGAGCTGCTTGGTGAGGGAGCGGTGGCGCGTGTTCAGTTCCTCGAGCGCGCGGGTCACGAGGTCGTCGGCCTTGCGGACGGCGGCCTTCGGGTCGTCGACGAACTCGTACTGCACCGACTGCCACTCGTCCTCGAGCTTGCTGGACAGCTTCTGGTCGGTGCGCGGCTGGTCGGCGCGCTGCGACCCGGTGGGCTTCTGGTCGGTGCGGTGCTGCTCGCCGCGCTCGTGCTCGGTGCGCTGCGCTTCCGTGCGCTGGTGCTCGGTCCGCTGAGCCTCGGTCCGGTTCGCGTCCGTCCGGTTGGTGTCCGTCCGGCTTGAGTCCGTCCGGTTCGCGTCCGTCCGCTGGGCTTCAGTGCGCTGCGCGTCGGTCCGGTTCGCATCGGTGCGCTGGGCCTCGGTGCGCTGAGCGTCAGTCCGCTGGGCCTCAGTGCGCTGGGCCTCGGTTCGGTTCGCGTCAGTCCGTTCCGCGTCTGCGCGCTGCGTCTGCTGCGGGGTGCGGTCACCCTGCTGCGGACGAGCCGGAGTGGGAACCCCAGCGGCGTGGGTCGGTGCCTCAGACATCAGTCTTCTCCTTCCGCACGGTTTCCCTGTCCTTACGCGGCTCGGCGCCGTGTTCGAGCAGATCCGTGAAGAGTTCGCGGTAGTGCACCATCGCGGTGCGAAGGTCCTCGGTGCTGGCCTCGCCGATCTCCTGGCGCTCCGAGATGTCGTGCGCCTTGCGGTAGTGCTCCAAGGTCCGTGCGTGCTCGACCGACAGAACGCTCAGCTGCGCCTCGTAACCCTCGGTGGGGTAACCGCGCTCGGCCATCAGATCGGTCACGAGCCGGTCGGCGTCCGCGATCGCACTCTCCGGCGAGTCGACGAACTTCGCCTGCACGGTCGCCCAGTGCCGGCGGTAACTCTCCTGTGCCGTCTGGGAAAGCGGCTTCAGGTCGAACTCGCTGTGGCGGCTCTCCCGCTCGGCGAGCTCCTTCTCCGCGGCCGTTCTGCTGTCGCTGTCCGTGACCGCGCGGTCGTATTCAGGGCCGAAGCGGTCGCGCAGCTTCTTGCGCTGCATAGCGGGCCTCAGCACGAACGCGAGGACCGCCAGCACCACTAGAACCGCGACCACCAGGCCGATGATGGCGCCCGTTGACATGGAAAAACCTCCAAGACAGGCAAGAAAGACTCTGCTGTCCTGGAGGCTTCCCGTTCACTCACAAGGGAAACATCAACCCTTGATACAAACCACCTGCTTGAGCTTGGCGACCACCTCGACCAGGTCGGACTGGTTCGCCATCACGGTGTCGATGTTCTTGTACGCGCCCGGAATCTCGTCCACCACGCCGGAGTCCTTGCGGCACTCGACACCACTTGTCTGGGCGGCGAGATCCTTCGTCGTGAACGTCTTGCGGGCCTTGTTGCGCGACATCCGGCGGCCGGCGCCGTGCGACGCCGACTCGAACGAGTCGGGGTTCCCGAGCCCGCGCACGATGTACGAACCGGTGCCCATGGATCCCGGGATGATGCCCAGCTCACCACGTCCGGCGCGGATCGCACCCTTGCGCGTCACCAGAACGTCCTCGCCGAAGTGGTTCTCCTCCGACACATAGTTGTGGTGCGCCGAGATCGGCTCCTCGAAGGCGATCTGCGGGAACTCGCCGCGCAGCACGTCGCAGACCAGGCGCAGCATGACCGCGCGGTTGCGTCGCGCGTAGTCCTGCGCCCAGTACAGGTCGTGCCGGTACGCCGCCATCTCGGGCGTGCCCGAGAGGAACACGGCGAGGTCCGGGTCCGGCAGCTCGGCGTTGTGCGCGAGCGTGCGCGCCACCGCGATGTGGTGCTGCGCCAGTTCGTTGCCGATCCCACGCGACCCGGAGTGCAACATGACCCACACCCGCTGGTCGCCGTCCAGGCAGACCTCCAGGAAGTGGTTGCCGCCCCCGAGCGTGCCCATCTGGTGCAGCGCCTTGTCGGCGCGCGCCTTCACGACGGGCGTGAGGTCGTCGAACTTCCTCCAGAACGTGCCCCAGTCGGACGCGTCCCTCTCGGTGAACGCGGTCGCCTTGTGCTGACCGAAACCGACGGGGACCACGGCCTCCATGCGGGACCGCAAGCCGCGCAGTGTCTCCGGCAGGTCGTTGGCCGTGAGCGAGGTGCGCACGGCGGTCATGCCGCAGCCGATGTCCACGCCGACGGCCGCGGGAGAGACGGCGTCGCGCAACGCGATCACCGAACCCACCGTGGCGCCCTTGCCGTAGTGCACGTCGGGCATGACCGCGATGTGCTTGAACGCCCACGGCAGCGAGGAGATGTTCTGCAGCTGCCGCATGGCGAACTCCTCGACCTCGTCCGGTCGAGTCCACATGCGAATGTCCACGTTCTGGCCGCGGACCAGGGTTGCTGCCATGCCCACGAGGTTAGGCGGCGCTTCGCCCGTTCCACAAAAGAGTTTCCGCGCTCACGAACTCCCACGTGCCCTTGCGCACCTTGGCCTTGCGGAGGTCGCCGCCGATGTTCGTGACGAACGCCCGCACGGTCGGCAGGTCGTTGACGTCCGCGATGAGGATCGCCTTGTTCTGCAACGTGACGCTGCCGCCGCCGAGCTTCTCGCGTGCGACCGCGTCCTTGAGCAGGCCTTCGCGGACCTGCGTCGCGGTGATGCCGTCGACCTCGACCTGGACGGCGTCGACCTTCGGCGAGTTCGCGAGCAGGAAGCGGAACGTGAGCACCGACTCCTGCCGGAACTGCTTGCTGATCGTGGACGCGGTGTGGCGCAGGCTTTCCTCGTCGAGGGTGACGTCGAACTTGCGGGAGCGTTCGAACGTCGTCTGCTGCTGGTCACCTGACCAGAACACGCCGTCGAGCAGCGTCGAACGGGTCGTGAGGCCGCCGTTCGCGTGCACGACGGCGCGGACCTCGCGGTCGAACCTGACCAGTCTGTCCTGCAACCGAGGGTCGGCGGGGTCGGTGATGATCGCGGTGTTGTTCGTCGCGAAGATCTCCGGGCACGGCAGCGGTGCGCCCGCCGCCGTACCGGTGGAGACCGCGAACGCCAGTACCGACGTGACTGCCACGAGAAGATTTCGCATGGGGCACAACGTATTGGCGCGACGCGGTTCGGTACACCCCGTTCCACTCAGCGGGCTACGGCGCGTTTGTACTGGTGGTTGGCCAGCGGGACGAAGATCAGCAGGAAGACCACCACCCAGCCGAGCGACGCGAGCACCGGGTGCTGCAGCGGCCACACGTCCGGCGGCGTCTGCAGGGGAGAGGTGTTGCCGAACAGTTCGCGGGCGGCCAACGTGACGGCCGAGACCGGGTTCCACTCGGCGACGTGCCGCAGGCCCGCCGGCAGGTTCTCCGACTGCACGAACGTGTTCGCGATGTAGGTGATCGGGAAGATGAAGATGAAGCTGGCGTTGTTGAACACCTCGGGACTGCGCACCAGCAGCCCGATCCACGCCATCGCCCACGAGAACGCGTAGGCGAAGAGCAGCAGGATCCCGACCGCGGCGAGGGCCTCCAGCGGCGACGAGTGGATGCGCCAGCCGACGATCAGGCCGGTGGTCATCATGATGACGATGACCAGCGCGTTGTTGACCAGGTCGGAGGTGGTGCGGCCGACCAGGACGGCCGAGCGCGCCATCGGCAGCGAGCGGAACCTGTCGATGATGCCCTTGGTCATGTCCTCGGCGAGCCCGCTGCCGGTGATGGTGGCGCCGAACAACACCGTCTGCGCGAAGATGCCCGCCATCAGGAACTCGCGGTAGTCCATGCCGGGGATCTGGATCGAGCCGCCGAACACGTAGGCGAACAGCAGCACGAACATGATCGGCGCCGCGGTGGAGAACACCAGCAGGTCCGGCACGCGTTTGATCTTGATCAGGTTGCGCTTGGCGACGACCCCGCCGTCCGCGAGTGCCTGCAACAGCTTCACTTCTGTTCCCCCTGCACTGAGTCGTCCGCGACGTGACCGGTCAGAGAGAGGAACACGTCGTCGAGCGTCGGCCTGCGCAACCCGATGTCGAGGACCTTCACCGACTCGGCGTCCAGGCGCCGGATCGCCTCCATCAGCACGGAGGACCCGCCCGAGACCGGCACGGTGAGGTGGTTCTGGCGGTCGTCGGACTCGATCTGGCCGACGGCGAGACCTGCCAAAGTGGTGGCGGCGCTGCCGAGTTCGGCGGACGTGGCGACGGACAGTTCGAGACGTTCGCCGCCGACCTGGTCCTTGAGCTGGTCCGCGGTGCCCTCGGCGATCACCTTGCCGTGGTCGATCACGGCGATCTGGTCGGCGAGCCGGTCCGCCTCTTCGAGGTACTGGGTGGTGAGCAGCAGGGTCGTGCCGCCCTTGACCAGTTCCTCGATCACGTCCCACATGCCCAGCCGGGAGCGCGGATCGAGGCCCGTGGTCGGTTCGTCGAGGAACAGCACTGTCGGCTTCGCGACCAGCGCGCCCGCGAGGTCGAGCCTGCGCCGCATGCCGCCGGAGTAGCCCTTCACCGGACGGTCGGCGGCGTCCTCGAGATCGAAGCGGGCGAGCAGTTCGCGGGCTCGTTCCCGGCTTCTGGCGCGGCCGAGGTGGTACAGACGGCCGACCATGTCGAGGTTCTCGAACCCGGTGAGGTTGTCGTCGACGGCCGCGTACTGGCCGGAGAGCCCGATCTTCGTGCGGAGCTCGTCGGCCTGCTTGCGCACGTCGAGCCCGGCGACGCGCGCTGATCCCTCGTCGGCCTCGAGCAGCGTGGTGAACACCCGAACCGCCGTCGTCTTGCCGGCGCCGTTGGGACCCAGCAGGCCCGTGATGGTGCCCTCGGGCACGGTGAGGTCCAGGCCGTCGAGCGCGACGACCGATCCGTAGCGTTTGACCAGGCCTTCGGCCACGATCGCGTCTGTCATGGGGGCATCATGGCGCTGAGGTCCGACAATTTCGTCCGATTTATGACCGTGTCCAGGTGATTGACAGCCGCTCCGAACGTGAAAATACTTCAGAGCCATGGAACGCGTGTGCGTCATCGGTGCGGGCTCATCCGGCATCGCCGCATGTCAGGTGCTCGGTGCCCGCGGCATCGAGTTCGACTGCTTCGAGACCGGGTCGGAGATCGGCGGCAACTGGCGCTACCTCAACGACAACGGCATGTCGTCGGCCTATCGGTCCCTCCACATCAACACCTCGCGGCAGATGATGGAGTTCAAGTCCTTCCCGATGCCCGCGCGTCTGCCCGCCTATCCCTCGCACTTCCAGATCGCCGAGTACTTCGACGACTTCGTCAAGCACCACGGGTTCCGCGACCGCATCCGGTTCCGGATCGAGGTCACCTCGGTTTCCGTCGCACCAGGTGGCTATTCGGTCACCACGCGCGATCGCGATACGGGCGAGGAGGTTTCGGGTGTCTATGGTTCAGTAATCGTCGCGAACGGGCACCACTGGTCACCGCGGATGCCCGAACCCGCGTTTCCCGGCTCGTTCGACGGCGAACAGATGCACGCGCACTTCTACAAGACGCCCGAACGATTCGCGGACAAGAAGGTGCTGGTTCTCGGCATCGGCAATTCCGCCTGTGACATCGCGGTCGAGACCTCACGCGTCTCCGCGCGGACGTTTCTGGCGATGCGTCGAGGCGCGCACATCATGCCCAAGTACCTCTTCGGCATGCCGACCGATCACCTGACGACCTCACCGCTCGCCCGTTTCGCGCCCGCTTGGCTGCAGGCGCTGTCCGTGCGGGCGATGCTGCGGCTGGCGCGCGGCAAGCTCTCCGACTACGGCCTGCCCGAACCGTCGCACGGCATCCTCGCCGCGCACCCGACGGTGTCCGACGACCTGCTGACCCGGCTCGGGCACGGCGACATCACGGTGAAGCCGAACCTGACGCGGCTGGACGGGTCCGGGGTCGTGTTCGCGGACGGGTCCCGCGAGGACGTCGACGTGATCGTCTACTGCACCGGGTACAAGGTCGACTTCCCGTTCCTCTCCTCCGCCGAGTTCCCCGCCGTGTCGTCCGCGGACAACGAGGTGTCGCTCTACCGGCGGGTCGTGGATCCGGCACATCCCGGGCTCTACTTCCTCGGGCTGATCCAGCCGCTGGGCGCGATCATGCCGCTGGCCGAGGCGCAGTCCGAGTGGATCGCCGACCTGATCTCGGGGCGCGGGGCGCTGCCGCCGGTGCCGGAGATGAAGGCGGAGATCACCTCCTACCGGGAGACACTGCGGCGCCGGTACGTGAAGTCGAAGCGGCACACGCTGGAGGTCGACTTCCTCGGGTACCAGCGGGAGCTGCAGGAGGAACGGCGGGCCGGCGCCACTCGCCGCTGACTCGCCGCGCTGCCCTGCGCCGCCGCCCGCGATGTTGACCTTTGCAATGAGTCTTTTGACTTCGTCCGCAAACGTTTTTTGCATCCGGCGTGGGCAGGAAGCGATATATCAGGTCGTCGGCGGCCTGTGAGCTGGGCCTTGGCAATGAGTCTTTTGACGACGTCGTCAAAAGACTCATTGCCAAGGGTGCGAGGGGTGGTAAATGAGGGGTGAGGGGTTAGGCGGCGTGGGTACGGTCGGAGCGTGTCGTCGAGTGCTCAGGTGATCGTTCTCAACGGTGGGTCCAGCTCCGGCAAGTCGGGGGTCGCGCGGTGCCTGCAGGCGGTGTTGCCGGAGGCGTGGCTGGCGATCGGGGTCGACACGTTGATCGACGTGATGCCCGCGCGGTTGCGGCTCGGGTCGGAGGGGATCGGGTTCGCGGGCGACGGTGAGGTCAGCGTCGGGGCCGAGTTCCGGTTGCTGGAGGACGCGTGGATGAACGGCGTCGCGGCGATGGTGCGCGCGGGGGCGCGGGTGATCGTGGACGACGTGTTCCTCGGTGGGACCGAGTCACGGCGGCGGTGGGAGAAGGCGCTGGACGGGCTCGACGTGGTGTGGGTCGGCGTGCGGTGTGACGCCGCTGTCGCCGCCGGGCGCGAGCTTGCTCGAGGTGATCGGGTTGCCGGGATGGCCGAGGCGCAGGCTGAACTGGTGCATCGCGGGATGAGCTACGACGTCGAGGTCGACACCGCGAAGGCCGAGGCGGTCGAGTGCGCGAAGGTGATCGCCGCGCGGGTCGGGAACGTTCAGGGCCGAGGTGGGTCGTCGTTCGGGGCGCAGGAGCCGCCGCCCTGAGGCCAGCACGACGGGCCGGCGGTGATCGCCGGGGTCAGCTGGGCGGTCGACAGGATCGTCGCCAGATCCGTATCCAATACATTGCCCAGCTGGATTCGGCGGGCGAACACGCACGGCCAGACGTCGCCGGACGGTGAGATGGCGACGGCGCCGTGGCCGCAGCGGCCGCAGAGTTGGTCAAAGCCGGCCTGATCAAGGTCGGGTTGGTCGGAAATGGGCTGGTCAGAACTCGGTGAAGCGTTTGCGCCGCGGCCGACGCGGCGCAGCCGGTCGACGCCGACATCCGAGACACCCAGTGACGAGAGGTCGGCTTGGGCGGCGCGGGTGCGCTGGAGTCCGATGCGTTCGGACGAGCTGACATCGATGACGCCGGCGCGCAGCGGGATGTCTCGGCTCAGTGCCTCGGCGATGTTCGCGCGAGTGCGGGCGTGGCTGCCGCGCCGGCGGGTGATCGCCTCGTGCTGAGACGCCGTGTCGGAGTAGTAGCTCGTCGCCAGGCGCACGCCAGGACGGGAGAAGGTGTCCCACAGGCGTGGGCCGATGTGCACGAGATTGCTGAACACCTCGACCTCGAGTCCGGCGGTGAGTGCGCGGTCGACGAACTCGGGTAAATCGGGATGCAATGTCGGCTCTCCGCCGATGAACTGAATCGAGTGCGCGCCGAGTTCGGCGACGTCGTCGATGGTCCGGAACCAATCACGAGTTCTGAGCACGCCCTCGTTGCCGTGCGGTCCGGACTCCGCGTAGCAGTGCGTGCAGCTCAGCTGACATTTGCCGGTGATCTCAAGCCATGCGAAACGCAGGTCGGTCATGTCCCACTCCCCTGGACGACGCCGTGCGATAACCATCTTGCACCGGCGGGCCGCGAAAGGAGCTGTCGAATTCATTTAAACATCGGTCTGCTGTCGGAGTGGTGACATGTCACCGACACGAATACGGCGTGCGCCTCGCCGTATTGGTATTAACCGACTAATCAATCGCCGATCAGGAGCGTCTCATTAGGAGGCACGCGAAACCACTCCCGGAAGCGGGCTCCGGCAGCCTCTCGACGCAGGTCGTCCAGCACGCTGTGGGTCGACGAGCAGGTCGAACGTCTCGGGGACGCCGGGGAGAGATCCGGCCCGGCCACCCCACGTCCTCCCAACGAAAACGGGGCCGCCGACGTGAAGTCAGCGGCCCCGCTCATCCGACGATCTTTCAATGCACGCCGAGCACCCCGTCGATCCGGCGCGGAATGCCGAGCGGGTTCGCGTCCTGCAACTCGGCCGGCAGCAACGCGTCCGGCCACGACTGGTACGTCACCGGCGCGATCCAGCGGCGGATCGACGTGGCGCCCACCGACGTGTGCAGCGGGTTCGTCGTCGACGGCCACGGACCACCGTGGTGCTGACCCCACGCCACCGCGACACCGGTCGGCCACGCGTTGAAGATGATGCGACCCGCGACGTGCCGCAGGACCTCGGCGATCTCACCGGCCTCCGCGTGGTCCGACGCCTCCGCGTGCACCGTGCCGGTCAGCGTGCCCGGCAGCTTCGCCAGCACCGAGTGCAGTTCGGCGGGATCGGAGTAGGTCACGGCCAGGGCGGCCGGGCCGAAGTGCTCCTCCGTCAGCTTCTCGAGGTTCTCCTCGAACACCGACACCGGCACGCTGAACAGGCGCGGAGCCACGGCCCACGCCTCGTCCGGGCGCGTACCGGAGGACACGACGGTCACCAGGTCCGACGCGGCCAGCGCGTCCGTGGACGCCGTGTAGGAGTCGCACATCCGCTCGTTCAGCATCGCGCCGCCGGCAGTCGCCGCGACGGCCTCGCCCAGCGCGGGTACCAGCGCCTCGGGCGTGAAGACCAGACCGGGGTTGGTGCAGAACTGGCCGACGCCCATCGTCAGCGACGCCGCGAAACCGGCGGCGATGTCCTCGCGCCCGGCCGCGCCCGGCAGGATCACCGTCGGGTTGACGCTGCCCAGTTCGCCGTAGAACGGGATGGGGTCCGGCCGGCCCTGCGCCAGGTCGAACAGCGCCCGCCCGCCACCGGTCGACCCGGTGAAACCGACCGCGCGCACCGCAGAGTGCTTCACCAGCGCGACACCCGACTCGGTGCCGTACACGATGCCGAACACACCCTCGGGCGCACCGGCCTCGCGAAGAGCGTCCACCACGACCCGCGCGGTCTCGCGCGACGTCGACGGGTGCGCCGAATGTGCCTTCACCACAACGGAACAACCGGACGCCAGCGCGGAAGCCGTGTCACCGCCGGCGACCGAGAAGGCGAACGGGAAGTTCGACGCGGAGAACACCGCGACCGTCCCCAAAGGACGGAGAACGCGCCGCAGCACTGGACGCGGCGGGATGATGTCCGGGTTCGCCGTGTCCAAAGTGGCCTCGACGTAGCTGCCCTCGCGCAGCACCTCCGCGAACAACCGCAGCTGGTTCGTCGTGCGCTTGAGCTCGGTCGTCAGCCGCGGCACGCCCAGCGCCGTCTCGCCGTCCGCCGTCTCGACGAGCACCGACGACTCGGCGTCCAGCGCGTCCGCGACCTTCTCCAGCACCACGGCGCGATCCGCCGCCGGAACGACCGACCACGCCGAGAACGCGGTGGCCGCGGCGGTGGCGATCCGGTCCACCTCGCTGTCGGGGGTCTTCGCAACCGGTTCGCCGAACGGCTCACCGGTGCGCGGGTTGTATCCCTGAACGACGTGGCTCAACGCCCTGCCTCCTTGACTGCCGTGTCGAAATCGGGGCCACACCAGGCCCCGCCCACGTACCTCGCCGCGTACGACGAGGGATCGAGCTCACCGCCGTGCTGCTCCAGCACCGCGGCCGCGTACTCCTCGGAGTCGTCCTGCGGCTCATAGCCCAGAGCGCGGGCCTCGTCGAGCGAGAACCAGCCGCGCTTGTTGTCCGATACGCCCCACACGATCCGGAAACCGGGGGAGGGGAAGGAAAGAGCCGCCTCGAACAGGCGCGCGCCGTCGTCCGGCGACATCCACGTCGACAGCATCCGCACGTCACGCGGCTTCTCGAAGCACGAACCGATGCGGATCGCGATCACGTCCATGCCGTAGCGGTCGGCGTACAGCGACCCCAACGCCTCCAGCGCCACCTTGGACACGCCGTAGTAGGTGTCCGGGCGCGGGAACGCGTAGTCGCCCGCCTCGCCGTCAGCGCGTTCGACGTAGCCGACCGCGTGGTTCGAGCTGGCCAGGATCACCCGGCGAACTCCCTGGCGGCGCGCGGCTTCCAGCAGTGTGTGCGTGCCGTCGATGTTGACGCTCAGGATCTTCTCCCACGGCTCCTCGAGGCTGTGGCCACCGAGGTGGATCACCGCGTCGACGTCCTTGAGCGCCGCTTCCATCGCGGCCATGTCGGTCACCGACGCCTCGACGAGTTCGACGTTCTCGCCGTCGGCGGCCGCGGGAAGCTCCGCGATGTCCAGCAGCCGCAGGACACGGCCCTCCGCCGCGAGGCGGGTACGCATGAGCGTGCCCACCCCGCCGCCGGCGCCGGTGATCAGGATGCGTGCGGTCACGGGTTGGAGCCCTCCGTCTTGTTCAGGTGTGTCGGCAAAGCTCAGCGACCGAACTGGCGGAGGAGTTCGGTGATCTGCCGGGCGGCGTCGAGCAGAGCGGAGATGACCTGCCGCTCGTGCTCGGGGTCCAGTCTGCCCAGTGGAACCGAACAACTCATAGCGTCCAGAACGGGATTTCGGTAAGGCAACGCCACCGCGAAACAGCCCAGCCCGGGCGTGTTCTCCTCGCGTTCGTGCGCGTAGCCGACGTTCCGGAACCCGGCGAGCTGCTCGTGCAGCGCCGCCCGATCGATCACGGTGTTCGGCGTCAGTGGTGCCAGCTCGGCCGGAAGGATCAGGTCGACCTCCTCCGGCGTGCGCGTCGAGAGCACCGCCTTGCCCAGCGACGTCGAGTGCGCGGGCAGCCGGCGGCCGACGCGCGAGACGACCCGCAGGTGGTGCTCGGACTCGCGGCTCGCCAGGTAGACGACGTCCGCGCCGTCCAAACGGGCAAGGTGGACGGTCTCGTTGATGTCCTGACGGACCTGCTCCATCACGCGGATCGCCGCGCGCACAACGGGGTCGTGGTCCAAATAGGACGTACCGACGAGCAGTGCGCGCACACCGATGCCGTAGGTGCCGCGGTCCGCGTCGACCTCGACCCAGCCGCGCGCCACCAGCGTCTGCAACAACATGTAGAGGCTGGACTTGGGATAGCTGAGTTCGCGGTGCAGCTCCGTGAGCGTGAGCCTGCGGTCCGACGCGGACAGCACCTCAAGCAACTCCACCGTGCGGTCGGCGGACTTCACCGCACCGGGACGAGCTGTGCCCTTGCCGATCGGCGACGCCACCTGAAGCCTCCTCGAAACAGGGAAGAAACTTTCCCTTGACACGTTGCTGTGCTGATTCTTACAGTCCTGACTCAGGTTCACAAGTACGACCCACGTTCACATACATGAACACGAAGGGCTCCGACGATGCGCCGTAGAACAGCCACCACGATCGCCACGCTTGGCGTGGCAGCGTTGCTCGCAGGATGTGGCAGCGGTGGCACCACGGCGACGTCGTCCAAGGACCCGAACAAGCCTCTCGAAGTGTGGACCCGCTCGACCGAGGCGACCGCGAAGGTCTACGAGAAGATCTTCAAGTCGTTCACCGAGAAGACCGGTGTGCAGGTCGACTACAAGCCGATCTTCAACGACTTCGACAAGCAGGTGCAGCAGCGCGCCGCGTCGAAGGACCTCCCCGACGTCGTCGTCACCGACACCGGCTCGCTCGGCAACTTCGTCAAGCAGGGCTGGACCACCGAGGTGAACCGCGACGACATCGCGGGCAGCGGCGACATCGTCGACCGCGCGTGGAACAACGGGAAGGGCGCGGACGGCAAGTTCTACGCCATCCCCTACTCCACCCAGGCGATGGTCACGCTGATCCGCAAGGACTGGCGCGAGAAGCTCGGCAAGCCGGTCCCCACGACGTGGGAGGAGCTCGACGACCTCGCGAAGGCCTTCACCTTCAACGACCCCGACGGCAACGGGCAGAACGACACCTACGGCATGCTCGTGCCGGGCACGACCGACCGCGGCTACCTCGCGTGGTGGGCGGCCAGCTACATCTGGCAGGGCGGCGGCGACATCCTCGAGGACGAGGGCGACGGCAAGTTCCGCGTCGGCATCGACTCGCCGGAGTCGACCAAGGCCGTCGAACGGCTGCGCAAGCTCTTCTGCGAGGACAAGGTCATGCAGCCCGGCTCGCTGACCCTGGGCACGAACGACGCGCACCCGCTGTTCGAGTCGGGCAAGAGCGGCATCTACCTCACCGGCCCGTACATGATCGGCCGCTTCGACAAGTCGGTCGGCAAGGACAAGTACGAGGTCATCGCCTCCCCGAAGGGCCCGGCAGGCGCCACGGTGCTCGGTGAGGGCGAGAACATCTACCAGATGGCCGGCTCCGCGAAGACCGCCGACCAGAAGAAGCTCGCCGAGTACCTGATCACGCCAGAGGCGCAGCAGGCCGGCATGAAGGGCGACCCGCAGCCGGTCGTGCGCCTGCCCGTCAACAAGACCGTCGACGTCAACGCGACGTACAAGGACCCGCGGTGGGCGACCGTGGCGGGCGTGTACTCCAGCGAGGCGCGGCCGTTCCCCAGCGTTCCGAACTTCGCGCCGTTCCGGCAGAAGACCTCGGAGACCCTGAACTCCATCTTCGCGAAGTGCCCCGCTGACTCCTCAGCCGAGCTGAAGACGCTCGCGGAAGCACTGAAGAAGGAGCTCGAGAACCAGAAGGCGTCGAAGTGACGGCAGTTCAGTCACTCGGCGACACCCGAGACGTGGGCTCGACGGCTAGTGGCGGCGGTGCCGTCGAAACCCACCCCGTGAGGCGACGCCGCCGGCGTCGCCTCACGGGAGCCACCCCAGGAGGAAATGTCTGGGTCCCGTGGCTCTTTCTCTTCCCCGCCGTGCTGATCTTCCTGGTCTTCAAGTTCATCCCGATGGGCGAGGGCATCCGGCTCTCGTTGTTCGAGGTCCGGCCGTTCCTCGGCGACATCTTCGTCGGCTTCAAGAACTACGCGACGATCCTGCAGGACGAGAAGTTCCTGACCGCCAGCTGGCACACCCTCGTGCTGGCCGGCGGTCAGACCGTTGGCGCGATGCTGATCGGCTTCTTCCTCGCGTTGCTGCTCGAAGGCCACACCAAGTCGCTGTGGTTCGTGCGGTCCGCGGTGTTCCTGCCCGTCGTGGCGGCCACCGCGGTCATCGGTGAGATCTGGCGGCTGTTCTTCTACCCGGCGCCGGAAGGCTTCCTCAACGAGCTCATCTCGTGGGTCGGCCTCGGGCCCTGGGAGTACATCCACAGCACGGACACCTCGCTGGTGTCGGTCATGTTCGTGGGCATCTGGAAGCACGCCCCGTACGACATGGTGCTGATCCTCGCCGGGCTCGCCGGCATCGACCGCCAGCAGTACGAGGCCGCCGCGATCGACGGAGCCTCGACGCCGCAACGGATCTGGAACGTCACGCTCCCCGCGTTGCGGCCCGTCATCACCATCCTCCTGACGCTGGCGGCGATCCGCGGCCTGCGCGTCTTCACCGAGGTGTACGTGCTCACCGGAGGCGGCCCCGCGGGGTCGACCGACGTCTGGATGACCCGCGTCTACACCACGGCGTTCGAACAGTCCGAAGCCGGACTCGCATCGGCTGGTTCTGTGCTCTTGTTCCTGGTTACCTTGATTTTGACGGTCAGCGTGCAGTGGTACCGCCGGAGGAAGGAGGCGCGATGAGCGTCAACTCGAGCCGCTTCGACAGCGCCATCGGCTGGTCCACCAAGCCGGACGCGTGGGGCAGCAAGGCCGTCCGCTTCCTTTTCAGTGCCCTCGCTGTAATCCTTTTCTGCGGCCCTCTGCTGGTCATCTTCTCCGGCGCGTTCGACCACAACCCGGACCCGACGAAGCTGTCGGTGATCCCGGCCAACCCGTCGCTGATCAACTTCCAGGTCGCGGCGGAGAACAAGATCTGGCACTACCTGATGAACTCGTTGATCATCGCCGGTGGTGCGCTGCTGCTGCAGCTGTCGGTGAGTGTGTTCGCCGCCTACGCGTTGGCGCGCAAGAAGTTCCGCGGTCAGGCCATCGCACTCTTGGTCATTCTCGCCACGATGATGTTGCCGGAGGAGGTCATCGCGATCCCGCTGTCGCTGGTGATCGGAGACCTACCGCTGGTGCACGTGAGTCTCAAGGGCACCCTGCTCGGCGTCATCCTCCCGTTGGGGGCTTGGGGTTTCTCCATCTTCGTCATGACGGAGTTCATGAAGGAGATCCCCAACGAACTGGAGGAGGCGGCCAAAGTGGACGGTGCCGGGGAGCTGCGTCTCTTCGCGCAGATCATCCTCCCGCTGTGCAAACCCGCCCTCGGCGTCATCGCCGTGTTCGGCTTCAACATGATTTGGGAGCAGTACCTGCTCCCCCTGATCGTCGCCGCTGACCCCTCCGATTACACGCTCACGGTCGCACTTCTCGCGCTTCGATCCGACGACCAGGTCGGAACGGGCATCGTGCTGGCCGGAGCGTTGCTGGCGCTGGTACCGAGCCTGGTCGTGTACCTGTCGCTGCAGAAGTCCTTCCTGCGTGGGATCACCACCGGAGCGATCAAGGGATGAGTCTGGTTATGCAACTCGATGGTGTGCTGTTCTTTCCGGTGACCCCGTTCGACAGCGAGGGGAACATCGCGTACGACGTGCTCGCCGAGCACGTCAAGCACGGTGTCTCCGCCGGGCCGGGCGCGGTGTTCGCCGCCTGCGGCACCGGCGAGTTCCACGCCCTGGGGCTGGAGGAGTTCGAGCGCGTGGTGGCGGTCGCGGTCGAGGCGACCGCGGGCAAGGTGCCGGTGTTCGCCGGCGCGGGCGGCTCGGTCGTGGCGACCAAGCAGTTCGTGCAGGCGGCGGAACGTGCCGGTGCCAACGGAATCCTGCTGTTGCCGCCGTACCTGGTGACCAACCCGGCCGCCGGACTCGTGCGGTACGTGGCCGAGGTCGCCGGCGTCACCGAGCTGCCGATCATCGTGTACCAGCGCAACAACGCGCGGTTCACGCCGGAGACCGCCGTCGAGGTCGCGCAGATCCCGAACGTCGTGGGCTTCAAGGACGGCATCGGCGATCTCGACCAGATGCAGCGGATCGTGCTGTCGGTCCGTGCCAACGTTGACAAGCCGTTCCAGTTCTTCAACGGCCTGCCGACCGCGGAGATGACCCAGCTCGCGTACCGGGGCATCGGCGTCGAGCTGTACTCGTCGGCGGTGTTCTGCTTCGCGCCGGAGATCTCGATCGGCTTCTACAACGCCGTGCAGTCCGGCGACACCGTGCTGGTGAACCGCTTCCTCTACGAGTTCTACAAGCCCCTGGTCGAGCTGCGGGACAAGGTTCCCGGCTACGCGGTCGCCCTGGTGAAGGCCGCGGTGCGTGCGAACGGGCTCGAGGTGGGCGGCGTGCGTCCGCCGCTGATCGACCCGCTGGACGAGCACCTGGCCGCTCTCGACAAGATCATCGCTGCGGGCAAGGCTCTGCTGAGCTGAGAGGGCGTTCGGAATGAAGATCACCGAGATTGTTCTGACACCGATCGCGTTCCGGGACCCGCCGCTGCTGAACTCGGCCGGCGTCCACGAGCCGTGGGCGCTGCGCACCATCGTCGAGGTGCACACCGACGAGGGCATTTCGGGGCTGGGGGAGACCTACGGCGACCTTGGGCACCTGGAGCGCTCGAGGTCCGTTGTGGACTCTCTGATCGGCCTCGACGTGTTCGCGTTGAACGAGATGCACGCGCGGGTCTCCGCCGTTCTCGGCGGCAAGGCCGGGCAGGACAAGCACGGCCTGACCGGGAAGATCACGGCGGAGAGCACCGTCGACCGCGTGTATTCGCCGTTCGAGGTCGCCTGCCTGGACATCCAGGGCAGGGCGCTGGGCCGTCCGGTGCACGACCTGCTGGGTGGCGCGGTGCGTTCCGCCGTCCCGTACTCGGCGTACCTGTTCTACAAGTGGGACGGGCATCCCGGTGCCGAGCCGGACGAGTGGGGCGAGGCGATCGACCCCGCCGGCATCGTGGCGCAGGCGACCAAGATGATCTCGCGGTACGGGTTCGGGTCGATCAAGCTCAAGGGCGGTGTCTTCCCTCCGGAGCAGGAGATCGAGGCGATCCGCGCCCTGCGTGAGGCCTTCCCGGAGCACCCGTTGCGGCTGGACCCGAACGCGGCCTGGTCGACGGCGACGTCGCTGAAGGTCGCCGAGGAACTCGACGGCGTGCTGGAGTACCTGGAGGACCCGACTCCGGAGATCTCCGGGATGGCGGAGGTGGCCGCGAAGGCGCCGATGCCGTTGGCCACCAACATGTGCGTGGTCGCCTTCGAGCACCTCAAGCCGTCGGTGGAGCAGGACGCCGTGCAGGTGCTCCTGTCCGATCACCACTACTGGGGCGGCCTGCAGCGGTCGCGTCAGCTGGGGATGATCTGCCAGACGTTCGGCATCGGCCTGTCGATGCACTCGAACTCGCACCTCGGCATCTCGCTGGCCGCGATGACGCACCTGGCGGCGGCGACGCCGAACCTGAACTACGCGTGCGACACGCACTACCCGTGGAACGCGGCCGACGAGGTCGTGGAGCCGGGTGTGCTGTCCTTTGTGGATGGCGCTGTGCCGGTGCCCGTCACGCCAGGTCTCGGTGTGACGCTGGATCGGGACGCGTTGGCGCGCATGGCCGAGAACTACGTTCGTTGCGGCATCACGGCTCGTGACGACACGGGCTACATGCAGAAGTTCGACCCGAGCTACGAGAGGAAACGTCCCCGGTGGTGAAGTCGGTTGTCCACGCCTATCCGTGGGACCTGATCGGAGACCCTGAAGCCGTCACGCGGTACCAGGAACTCGGAGTCGACGCGATCGCCGTTGCCGCGTCGTACCACACCGTGCGGGCCGCGACGCCGCTGCACCCTTCGCATCGGATGGTCGACGCGCGGCACGCGGCGTTCTACTTGCCGGTGCGTTCGGAGAAGTACGGCCGGTTGGTGCCCGCCGAACCGTCCTGGGTGGACGGTTCGGACTCGTTCGGTGCCGCGGCGGCGTTGGTTCGAGCCGCCGGACTGCCGGTGTACGCGTGGACCGTGCTGACGCACAACTCGCGGCTGGGCGACCTGCACCCCGATGTGACCGTGGTGAACGCGTTCGGGGATCGCTACCCGTACGCGTTGTGCACCGCGCAGCCCGACGTCGTCGAGTACGCGTCGGTGCTGGTGTCCGAGGTGCTGGAGCTCGGCGCGCCGGACGGGATCATCCTGGAGGCCTGCGGGCCGCTGGGGTTCTTCCACGGCGGGCACCACGAGAAGACCGACGGCACGGACTGGAACGCGGTGCAGCAGAAGCTGTTGTCGCTGTGCTTCTGCTCTGCCTGCACCGCCCTGTACGCCGACCCGGATGCCCTGCGTGAAGCGGTCCGGACCGGGGTTGATCGCGGTGCACCCAGCGTTGAGGAAGCGTTGGGTGCGCTCGCGGAGGACGTTCAGGCCGTGCGCACCGGCGTGGTGCGGTCGTTGCGGCAGAAGCTGGTCGGCGAGATTCGTGCCGCGGCGCCTTCGATCCGGGTCGGCATGCACGTGACGGCGGATCCTTGGGGCACTGGGCCGTTCGCGACCGTGGCCGGGGGAGTCGGCGCCGATGTCGACGTCCTGACGACGATGTGCTGGCCTGGCCCGGAGATCGCGGTTCCCGGCATCGAGGCTCTTCGTTCCGCCGCCCCGGACACGCGGATCGCCGCGTACGTGCTGGGGCTGCCGCCCAAGCCGGCCGACGGCGCGGCGTTGTCGAAGGAGTGGCTCGCCTACCTGGACGCCGGCGTGGAGGAGTTCCACCTCTACCACGGAGGTCTTGCGTCCGCGGCACGGTTGGAAGCTTTGCGAGAGGCTGTAGCGGCCGTCAGCCGCTAACTGTGAAGGTAAGTCACTGCAACCCGCTGTGAGTGCGGTTCCGTCCTTTGAACATGAGGCACATAGGAACCGTAGTTGGCACTGGCGTCCTGCTGCTCGTCATCTCGGCCTGTGGCAGCGCGCAGAACGCGGGCACCGGGGCAGGTGGCGGTCAGGAGTTGCCGACCGCCACCTCACCCTCGGAGCTGCCCCCGAACATCGCACCCGGAGAAGTGCCGCCGGACGGTAAACCCGTGACGAAGCTCGATGCCAACGGTCTGACGCCGGACTATCCGCGCACCGTCTGGACACAGGGCGACGGGAAGACCGTCGGAGTCGTCGCCCAGGAGGGCGGATGCGGCAAGGCGAGCGCGTCCGTGCTGGAGCAGAACGCTTCCACGGTGAAGATCGAGCTGCTCGAGACGCTGCCGCTGACCAAGCAGATGTGCACCATGGACATCCGCTTCCCTCCGCTGACGGTGCAGCTCTCCGAGCCCCTTGGTGAGCGCACGGTCGTGCTGACGTCGCGGCAGGAACAGAAGTAGACCTTCCTCCCACGGTGCCCGGCCGGCATCTGCCCCGCCGGCCGGGTACCTCTTTTCTTCTCGGTGAAAGTTCGACCGGACAGGTCGCAGGACATTTGACAGGGACTTCCCGTCCCGGTTTGCGAGGATGGTGCGCATGAGAAACGCCGTCGCAGCCGTTGCTCTCGCCGTCGTGCTCGTCGGTTGCTCGTCCGGCACGCAGTCCGGCGCACCCGGCTCCAGCTCGTCGGGCGGGGCGCCCACGGGCACGAACGCGCCCGGTTCGAGCGGCACCCCCGGCACGGGCTCGTCGAGCGGGAACCCCACCGCTCCCGTCCAGCCTCCGGTCTCGATCTCGGAGCAGAAGCCCGTCGTACCGCCCGGCGTCACGCCCGTGGCGAAGGACAAGGTCGACACGACATCGTTGTCAGACACCTACCGCGACGAGGCCTACGTCTTCGGCGACGGCCGTGACGTCGAGGTCTTCGGCGCCGGCGGCGGCTGCAAGGAGGCCCGCGCCGAGATCACCGGCCAGTCGGCCGACGTCGTCCAGATCACGCTGGTCACGATCACCAAGCAGCCCCCCGGCACCGTGTGCACCCAGGAGATCCGTGAGGTGCCGCTGACCGTCCGCCTGGACGCGCCGCTGGGCAACCGCCGCCTGGTCCTCGAAGCCCGCGAAGAGACCGGCTGAGCGTCCGGCACCCCCGCAGTTCGCGGTCGTCCGGAGCTGGGTGGCGCACCGCACGCCCTCGCGTGCGTCACCCAGCGCCGGGCCAACCCGCTCACCTGGTGCTTAGCAATGACTCTTTGGACTTCGTCCGCAAATGACTCGTTGCAAAGGCCGGGAAGTGACCGGCGTGGAGCGAGCCGATATATCAGTTTCCGGCGTGGGCGAGGAACTCCACGCGGTTGCCGACGGCGTCGAAGGTGTGGAAGCGGAGACGGCCGGGGATCTCCGCGGGATCGGCCCAGACGACCGGGTGGCCCGCTGCCGCCACGGATTCGGCCACCGCGTTCACGTCGACCACGAACGCCGGGTGTGCCTTGCGGGCGGGGCGGAAGTCGTCCTCGACGCTCACGTGGATCTCGCCGCCGCCGGGTACCGCGAACCAGCAGCCGCCTCGCGCGGCGAGCAGCGGCGGTTTGGGCAGTTCGGTCCAGCCCAGCACGCCCGTGTAGAACGCGCGCTGCTCGTCTTCGGCTCCTGCCGGACAGGTGACCTGCACGTGGTGGATCAACGCGAAACCCCCGATCGCAACGAATACGGGACAACCGTACTGTTTGATCGGGGGCTTCGGGGTGGCTGAGGGAACCTAGCGGCGGAAACTGATCTGCAGGGTCGGGGTCGACGTCTCCGCGAAGAAGTCGTTGCCCTTGTCGTCGACCACGACGAACGCGGGGAAGTCCTCGACCTCGATCTTCCAGACCGCCTCCATGCCCAGTTCGGGGTACTCGAGCACCTCGACCTTGCGGATGCAGTCCTGCGCCAGCCGCGCCGCCGGGCCACCGATCGAGCCCAGGTAGAAGCCGCCGTGAGACGAGCAGGCGTTCGTCACCTGCTGGGAGCGGTTGCCCTTGGCGAGCATCACCAGCGAGCCGCCCGCGGCCTGGAACTGCTCGACGTAGGAGTCCATGCGGCCGGCGGTGGTCGGGCCGAACGAACCGGAGGCGTAGCCCTCGGGCGTCTTGGCCGGGCCGGCGTAGTAGACCGGGTGGTCCTTGAGGTACTGCGGCATCTCCTCGCCGGCGTCGAGGCGTTCCTTGATCTTGGCGTGCGCGATGTCGCGAGCCACGACCAGCGGACCGGTCAGCGAGACGCGGGTCTTCACCGGCAGCTTGGTGAGGATGTCGCGGATCTCCGACATCGGGCGGGTGAGGTCGATGTGGACGACCTCGTCGGACAGGTCCTCGCCCTCGATCTCGGGCAGGAACCTCGCCGGGTCGCTTTCCATCTGCTCCAGGAACACGCCCTCGGCCGTGATGCGGGCCTTGGCCTGGCGGTCCGCCGAGCACGACACCGCGATGCCGACCGGGAGGGACGCGCCGTGGCGGGGGAGCCGGATGACGCGCACGTCGTGGCAGAAGTACTTGCCGCCGAACTGGGCGCCGATGCCGAAGTTGCGGGTCAGTTCCAGGACCTGCTCTTCGAGGTCCGTGTCGCGGAACGCGTGGCCCAGCGCCGAGCCCTCGGACGGCAGGTTGTCGAGGTAGCGGGCGGAGGCGAGCTTCGCGACCTTCAGGTTCTGCTCGGCGGACAGGCCACCGACGACGACCGCGAGGTGGTACGGCGGGCACGCCGCGGTGCCGAGCGAACGGAGCTTCTCGTCCAGGAACGACGCGAGGCGCTTCGGGTTCAGCACCGCCTTCGTCTCCTGGTAGAGGAACGTCTTGTTCGCGCTACCGCCGCCCTTGGCCATGAACAGGAACTCGTAGACGGGCTCCTGGCCGGGCTTGTGGAACACCTCGATCTGCGCGGGCAGGTTCGTGCCGGTGTTCTTCTCGTCCCAGAACGTCACCGGGGCCATCTGCGAGTAGCGCAGGTTGAGCTCCTGGTAGGCCTCGTAGACGCCGCGGGCCAGCGCCTGCTCGTCGTCGCCGCCGGTCAGGACGGTCTCGGAGCGCTTGCCCATGATGATCGCCGTGCCGGTGTCCTGGCACATCGGCAGCACGCCACCGGACGAGATGGCGGCGTTGCGCAGCAGGTCCATGGCGACGAAGCGGTCGTTGCCGGAGGCCTCGGGGTCGTCGATGATCTTGCGGAGCTGGGCGAGGTGCGACGGGCGCAGCAGGTGCTGGATGTCCCGGATCGCTTCCTTCGCGAGCAGCGTCAGCGTCTCGGGCGCGATCTGGAGGAACTTGCGGTCACCGGCCTCGATGAGCTTGACCCCGTCGGAGGTGACGAGGCGGTACTCGGTCTCGGTGTCCTTCGCGAGGGGGAGGACGTCGGTGTACTCGAATGTGGTGGGCACGGGGTACACAACTCCAACGGTGTGCAGTTCGGATCAGAAAACCGTACCGCCATCAAAGGGACGTACTGGTCCCCGTCCACCGTGTTCTTCGCAACCGTTTTCGCAAGGGTCCCGCAAACGCGGAAGGCCGAGGCGGCCCCCGGCCGTCCCGACCTTCCTTCGCGTGCTAACCCGACTCACGACGGGCGTCGCGTGGCTCTGGTAACGCCCGACCGTGCCGTGAGTTGAGTCACAAGTCAATACTGCTCGGCGGGTGAGACCCGACCGTAACGCCACCAGGGACGATTCCGGCTACGAGGCGTAGGCCCGCAGCTTCGCGGCGCGTTCGCCCTGACGGAGCTTGGACATGACCTCGCGCTCGATCTGACGCACCCGCTCGCGCGACAGGCCGAAGCGCTTGCCGATCTGGTCGAGCGTGCGCGGCTGGCCATCCTCGAGGCCGTAGCGCAGCCGGATCACGGCCTGCTCGCGTGGCTCCAGCGTCGAGAGGACGCGGCGCAGATCGTCCTGCAGCAGCCCGGAGATGACGGCGCTCTCGGCGTCGGTCGCGTCCGAGTCCTCGATGAAGTCACCGAGGGGAGCGTCCTCCTCCGTGCCGACCGGCATGTCCAGCGATACCGGGTCACGCGCGTGGTCGAGCAGGTCGGCGATCTTGTCGACCTTGAGGCCGGACTCCTGCGCGAGCTCCTCGTGCGTCGCCTCGCGGCCGAGCGTCTGGTGCAGGTCGCGCTTGATCCGCGCGAGCTTGTTCACCTGCTCGACGAGGTGGACGGGGAGACGGATGGTGCGGCCCTGATCAGCCATGCCGCGGGTGATCGCCTGGCGGATCCACCACGTCGCGTACGTGGAGAACTTGAAGCCCTTGGTGTAGTCGAACTTCTCGACCGCGCGGATCAGGCCCAGGTTGCCTTCCTGGATCAGGTCCAGCAGCGGCATGCCACGGCCCGTGTAGCGCTTGGCCAGCGACACGACGAGGCGCAGGTTCGCCTTGAGCAGGTGGTCCTTGGCGCGGCGGCCGTCGCGGACGAGGGCCCCCATCTCGTCGCGGCGGGTGGGCGTGAGGCGCTTGGCCGTCTCGAGGACGTGCTGCGCGAACACACCTGCCTCGATGCGCTTGGCGAGCTCCACCTCCTCATCGGCGGTGAGGAGCGCGGTCTTGCCGATTCCGTTCAGGTAGACTCGAACGAGGTCGGCTGCTGGTCCCTGCGCGTCGAGTTCGTGCTCGACGACGGTGGGCGTGTTCTCTCCGACTTCACGGTCGGAGATCCTCGTGACGGTCATGGATCTCCCTCCCCCTGGTGCGGGCGACGCTGCTGTCGGTCAGGACAGTCGCGCGTGGCGGTCAAGGCGGCGCGGCGCTGCGCCCTGGTTGCCGGTTGCGGCGGGCCCGCTCGGGATCCCATCGCTAGCTGGCTTATACCTGGGTAACGAAGACGATTCCGAATTCGTTCCCGACTTCCATGACCTGAAGACGTCATCGCTGTCACAGCGGTTGCGCGTCTAATCTGAGGATTGCCTGAGAACCGTTTGGTCAGAGGTCGACGATCACCGTGAACGGACCGTCGTTCACGCTCCGTACCTTCATCTCGGCTCTGAATCGTCCCGTTTCGACGCGCGCGCCCTTTTGGCGTAGTTCCTGCACGACGGCGTTCACCAAGGGTTCCGCGTGCTCGGGCCGGGCGGCCGCCGTCCAGGACGGACGGCGGCCCTTGCGAGTGTCCCCGTAGAGCGTGAACTGGCTGACGACCAGCAGCGGAGCACCGGTCGACTCACACGACTGCTCGTCGTCGAGGATGCGCAGACCGTGCAGCTTCTGCGCCATTTTGCGAGCGTGCTCGGCCGTGTCGTCGTGATGGACGCCGAGCAACACCAGCAATCCGGGCTCGTCGATCGCGCCGACGATGTCCCCTTCGACTTCGACACTCGCTTCTGTGACGCGCGCCACAACTGCTTTCACGCGGGAATCAACATTCCGTGACGGATGAGATCACGAACGATCGGCAAGGCCGCTTCCGCGTCGATTTCTCCGTAAGCGAACTCGAGTAGCGAGAGCAGGTCCTCCAACGGCAGAGAGCCGTTGCAACCGGCGACGAGCTTGGCGGTCGCCTCGTCGACCTCGTGCTGCCAGCCGGGCCCGTCGGTGCGGTGCAGGCGCGCGACGACCTTGCGCCAGCCCTCGTCGCCCGGTTCGGACACCTCTTCGAGCAGGACGGTGTCGGCGACCCGGAACCGCCGGCTCAGCAGGTCCGGGTTCGCGCGCAGCCACGCGACGTTGTCGAGCCAGCGCGCCGCCTCCGGGCCCAGCGGGTCGTCGTAGGCGTGGCGCAGGTCTTCGCAGATGACCTGGGAGTGCATCTCGTCGGTGCGCCGCAGCGTCACGTACCCGAAGCCGACGCCCTGGACGTCGTTCTCCTCGAACCAGTCCAGCCACGCCGCGGCCTTCTGCCGTCCCTCGGGGCTGCGCGGGTCGACGCCCGCGTCCTTGAGCCACGTGCCGACGTACAGGGCGGGCTCGGCGATGTCGCGCTGCACGAACCACGCGTCGATGCCGCCGCGAGGCAACCAGCCGGAGACGCGCTCCTCCCAGTCCTCACCCCTGCGGTGCACCCACGACGCGAGCAGCTGGCCGACGCCGCCCTCGTTGAGGAACGCGGGCAACTGCCGGATGACCAGCGCCGACGCGTCGTCGCCGCCCAGGCCGGAGTCGCGGTAGACGAAGTCCACGCGCGGCGGGCCGACGACGAACGGCGGGTTGCAGACGACCTGGTCGAACCGCCGGTTGCGGACCGGGCCGAACCACTCGCCCTGCAGCGTCTCCACGTCGAGCCCGTTGATGCGGAACGTGCCCTGCGCGAGCCTCAGCGCGCGCTCGGACAGGTCGGTCGCGGTGATGCGCTCGGCGTGCGTGCCGGCGTGCAGCGCCTGGACACCGCAGCCGGTGCCGAGGTCGAGCAGCGTGCCGACCGGCGTGCGCTTGGTCGCGCGAGCGAGGCTGATGGACGCGTGCCCGACGCCGAGAACGTGGTCCTCGGGGACGGCGCTGCCGCGCAGGTCCGAGTCGAGGTCGGCGATGACCCACCAGTTGTCCTCGTAGGGCCGCACGTCCAGGCCGGCCTTCAGACTCGCGGCGTCGAGGGCGGGGGCCAGGACCTCGTTGGCGACGAGGTCGTCGATGCCGACACCGTCGAGCGCCTTGCGGACGTCCTGCTCCGGTTCGTGGTCGCCCAGGAGGAAGAGGCGGATCAGCGTGCCGAGCGTCCCGGCGTCCTTGCTCGCGCGGCGGGCGGGTTCGGGCTCACCTCGGCCGAGCGCGGAGTGGGCCTGGGCGCCGAGCGCCTCCACGACGCCGTCCGCGGTGTAGCCGGCGGTCTCGAACGCCCCGCGCAAACGGGCGCAGAGGTCAACAGAAAGATCGGGGTGCACGGGTGGAGATGCTTTCACGCCGCTCGAGTCATCGCGTGATCTGGAGGGCGATGGCCATCGCGAGCCGCTGGTCGGGATCGTCGAGGGGGAGCGGCGTCACCTCGGACATCTTCTGCATGCGGTACCGCAACGTGTTCGGGTGCACGTTGAGCTCCTTCGCCGCCGCCCGCACGTCGCCCTGAGCCGCGAGCCACGCCCTCAACGTCGTCGCGTACTGCGTCCCGTACTCGGCGTCGTAGCGCAATATATTGGATATCGGCCCGCGGGTCGGCAGCCGTCCGGCCTCGGCGACGGCGGCCAGCCGGTGCAGCAGGACCTTCGCCCACGCGTCGTCGTACACAACGGGTGTACCGGTGGAGAGCGCGAGGCATTCATCCGCCTCCTGCCGTGACGTCGGCAGCTGCGTCGCCTCGGCCGGACCTCCGATGCCGGCCAGCACCGTCGCCTCGGCGGGCAGCTCGCGCACCAGCGAACGCACCCACCCGGCGGCGTCGTCCGCGGCCGGGATGACGGTGTAGAGGACGTTGCCGAACAGCGCGCTGCGCCCCGGCCGCGACCAGCCGAAGCCCGCGGTGGCCCGCTGGAACGCGAGCACCGCCGCCCCGTGCTCGCCCTCGCCCGCGTGGGCCTGGACCGCGATCACCCGCAGTTCGGCGGACGGCAGGCCGAGGCGCACGACGTCGGCGGACTCCGGATGTTCGAGCAGCCGGATCACCAGGTCGGCCTCGGCCTGGCGTTCGAGGTCGGTAGACGCCCGCGACCGCAGCAGGTGCAACGCCGCCGTGCGCGCCCCGTCGACCAGCGCAGCACTCCGGGCGGCGTCGACCGGTCCCGTGACCTCGACCCAGACCGACCCGAGAAGCTCACGACCCGCTCGCACCGCGGCGACGAGCCGGTTGCCCAGCTGCGGGGTCAGCTTGGGCACGAAGATCGGCTCGTCCGACGACGCGAGGTGCGTGAACACACCGAACTCGTCCAGCGCCCGCCGCGCCTCCTCCGGAACACGCCGCCCGAGGATGGTCTGCACCCGAACCGGGTCGACGTCCTCCTGCCGGTAGGAGTACGCGAGCACCCGTGACTGCTGGTCCTCGATCGTCACCGGCCCGCCCACGACACCCGCGATGACGTCCGCCAGACCGAACAGGTCACCGGTCCGCGTACCGCCGTTGACCAGCGTCTGCGTGACGTTCGCGAGCTGCCCCCACGGCACCGACGGATCCACGAGCAACACCGCCGCACCGGACTTCTTGGCGGCGGCGATCACCCGCTCGTCGAGCGGCGGCTTCCCGTGCAACACCACGGCGGAGGCCGCGGTGGAGGACACCAGACGCGCCGCCGCGGCCACCGATGGTGTGCCCAGCCCCAGGAGCACATCGCCCGCCGTGGCCGGCGTGTTCTCCGCCGGATCGTGCAGAGCCACCCCGCGCAGTTCGGCGTCACGACCCCTCGGCGCGCAGGCCAGATGCGTGCCCAGACTGCCGAGCACGTCCACGAGGCGATCAAGGGCGACCACCCGCGGATGTTAACCGCCGACCGGGTGTCCCGGCGGTCACTCGGACGTGGGACCATGAGACACGTGGAGGTGGTGTCGTGAGCAGTCCCGACCGGAACGACACCCCGGTGTTGATCACCGAGGCGGCCCCGTCCTACGAGGAACAGCACGCCGCACGGCGCCGCAAGTACGCGATCATGATGAGTCTGCGCTTCCCGTGCCTCATCCTCGCGGCGCTGTTCGCTCAGACCTGGTGGCTCGCCCTGTTCTTCATCGTGCTGTCCGTGCCGTTGCCGTGGATGGCCGTGCTGATCGCGAACGACAGGCCGCCGCGCAAGACCGAGAAGGCCAACCGCTACGAGGTCGAGCGCCGCGCCATCACCCAGAAGAGCACCACCGTCATCGACGGCTGACCCGCCGCCGAATTCCGCACGACCAGGCAGTCGCCCAACGCCGTCCACTCCTTTGCAATGACTCTTTGGACTTCGTCCGCAAACGAGTCATTGCTAGGGCCGCACCCGCGTCGCCCCGCCTTTGCAATGAGTCTTTTGTGGACGTCCGCAAACGTTTTTTGCATCCGGCTGGCCGAGGAGGGCGCGCGGCGAACTGGGCTGATGGCCTCGGAGGCGAGGTTGGCGGGCGCGTTGAGGTCGCCGATATATCAACCCGAGAGCTGATATATCGGCTGGTCCCAAGGGCTTAGCGGGGTGGTTGGGCGCCTACGACGCTGACGGCGCGAGAGCCTGCCCGGACACCACCGAGGAGCGCGTCGCGCTTCGACGCACCGGACAGCCAGGCCGCGAGGAAACCCGCGTCGAAGGCGTCCCCGGCGCCGGTCGAGTCGACGCACTCGGTGACTTCAGCGGGGACCGAGACCAGCTCGTCGGCGTCGACCCACGCCGCTCCGTCCGGACCTGAGGTGACCACGACGGCACCGACGTGGGACAGCAGGGACTTCGCCGCGGCCGGTTCGGAGGAGCCGGTGAGGGCGAGGAGTTCGTCGGCGTTGGGGAGCAGGAAGTCGACGCCGCGCACGTCTTCGAGGAACGCCTCGGCCGAGTGGATCAGGACGGCAGCCTGGGGGTCCACGGACGTCGTCCAGCCTGCGGTGCGGGCGGCTTCGAGCACGGCCAGGCCTGCCGGGCGCGAGGTGGCGTCGAGCAGCACGTAGCCGGACAGGTGCAGGTGGCCGTTGGTGCCGGTGAGCAGGCCGGGGTCGAGGTCGGCGGGGGAGAAGCGGGCGTTCGCGCCTCGGTCGGGCAGCATCGAGCGCTGGCCGTTCTCGTCGACCAGGACGACGACGCAGCAGGTCGCCAGGTCCTGGTCCACCGCGAAGGCGCACTGGACGCCGGCGTGGGTGAGTTCGGCGTGGACCTGGCGTCCGGCCGAGTCGGCGCCCACTCGGGCCACCAGGACCGGTGAGGCGCCGCACGCGGCCAGCCACACGGCCGTGTTGGCGCCGGCGCCGCCTGGCTCGATGGTGACTTTCGCGCGCACGTCGCCGCCGTGGGCGATGGGGCCGGAGTGGCGGGCGACTACGTCGAGGCCCGCGTCACCGACGACCACGATCGGCCTCATCGGAACAGCTCGACGGCGACAGCGGCGGCGACCGAGGCGTTGTTGACGACGAGTTCCTCGTTGGCGTCGAGGCTGACGCCCTCGCTCGCGGTGTGGAAGTGCTCCAGCAGGACGGGCGTGACGTCCTTGCCGCGCACGTCCCCGTCGACGAGCTTCTGCAGGCCCTCGGCGAGCAGGCGGTCGTGCAGGGCGGTGTCCATCTCGAACGCGGCGGGGATCGGGTTGGCCAGCAGCATGCCGCGGCCACCGGCCGCGAACACGGCGGCGGCCTCGGCGGCGGTCTCGACGCGCCACGGGACGTCGAACTCCGACTCGCGGCGGTAGAAGGCGGGGAAGCGGGACGTCCGGTAGCCGACGACCGGCACCGAACGGGTCTCGAGGACCTCCAGGGTCGCGCCCATGTCCAGGATCGACTTCACGCCCGAGCAGACGATCAGCACCGGCGTCGTCGCCACCACGTCGAGGTCGGCCGACACGTCCCACGTCTCGCGAGCGCCGCGGTGCACGCCGCCGAGGCCGCCGGTCGCGAAGACGCGGATGCCCGCCTGGTGGGCCAGGGCCGTGGTCGAGGCCACGGTCGTCGCGCCGCTGCGGCCCAGGGCGTAGGCGGGGCCCAGGTCGCGCAACGAGAGCTTCACGAGGTCGCCCTGGTTGCAGACGCGGTCGAGCTCGGCGGAGGTGAGGCCGACGTGCGGTACGCCGTCGAGCACGGCGATCGTCGCGGGAACGGCACCTGCCTCCCGCACGACCTTCTCCAGGCGTGCGGCGACGGTCAGATTGCGCGGCGCGGGCAGGCCGTGGGACAGGATGGTGCTCTCAAGAGCGACGACGGGCCGGTTCTCGGCCAGTGCGGCGGCAACTTCATCGGCGATGTGCAGCGTGGTCACGAGGGGACATCATCCCAGGTACCCTGGGCGCGTGAGCACCCAGACTCTTCCTGAGGTCGACGTACGGCCGGACGAGACCGACCAGTCTTCGGACGACACGCCGAAGATGTTCCACTACGTGCGCAAGGCGAAGATCGCCGAGAGCGCCGTGATGGGCACGCACGTGGTCGCGTTGTGCGGCGAGGTCTTCCCGGTCACGCGGTCGCCGAAGCCCGGTTCGCCCGTATGCCCGGACTGCAAGAACATCTACGAGAACCTGCCTCCCGGCGGAGACGGCGACTGAGCCTCGCCTCCAGAACTTCACCCGCCCGGCGTCTCGAGTCACTCGAGACGCCGGGCGTTGCTGTTCTCGTGACTTTCAGCCCCGCTGTTTCTCTTCTTCGGAGTGCTGGCGCTGCTCCTGGATCTTGAGCGGCGTCGTCAGCTGGGTGTCGGCGGGCGAGGGCGCCGAGTAGACCGTGTCGTTCGTTTCCGGTGCGGGCTGTGCGGTCTCCTCGCGGATGCGGGACGCCGCGCGTTCCATCTCGAGCCTGCGCCAGCGGCGGCGCTGGCGGCGGGTCATGCGGGCCGGCCACATGTCCTGGACGGCGCTGTTGAAGTACGCGCCGATCGTGATGGCCAGGCCGATGAAGAACACGAACAGCAGGAACGCGATCGGTGTCGCCAGCGCGCCGTAGGTGTAGCCGGTGGTGGTGATCCACTGGATGTACAGGCGCAGCCCGATGGACGACAGGATGAACACCGCCATCGCGAGGATCGCGCCGGGCAGCACGCGGTGGTACGGCAGCCTTCGCGGTAGTGCGACCTTGTAGAGCAGCGACAGCGACAGCACCAGCAGCAGCGCCACGCCGGGGTAGTAGAACCGGCCGACCCACGTCGCGATGTAGGGCTGCCAGGACGTGGGGAAGAACTGCGGCAGGACGTCCGGGCCGAGCGCCAGCACCGGCAGGCCGATCACCAGTGCCACCAGGGACACCATGTAGAGCAGCAGGGCGAAGATCCGCTGCCACAGCTCGTTGCGCACGCCGTACTGGCCGTGGGCGACCGTGATCGCGTCGACGAACGACGACATGGCCGACGACCCCGCCCACAGCGAGATCAGGAAGCCGATGGAGACGATCTCGCCCTTGCCGGTCGAGAGGATCTCCGCGACGGTCGGCTGGATCACGTCGTTGACGACGTCCCCGCTGAAGATCGTCCGGGTGAATCCGATGATCTTCTCCTGGACGGAGAGCACGATCTCGGGGCCGAACCAGGTGCCGATCCAGCCCATCGAGCCCAGCACGCCGAGCAGCAGTGGAGGGAACGACAGCGTCTGCCAGAACGCGGCCTCGGCGGCTTCTGAGAAGATGTTGCCCTGCCACGCCTTCGACAGCGTGCGCGCGAGTAGACGCAGCGGCCCCTTGCGGCCGGACCTGCGTGCGTCGTTGTCGGAAGGCGAACCCATCGCAGTGACAAGCATGGTGCATACCGCCACGTTTCGCGGCATCGACGCTCGGAACAGGTAGAGTCGCGATGCCCTCGGCCATCGTCCGCCTGAGGGCATTACCTTGTTTGACCTGCATAAATGAGGAGAAACACGTCTGTGACAGCGACAGCAGCAATGCGACCGCTGCGGGCATGGCAGCGCCGCGCGCTGACCAAGTACCTGGCCGTGAAACCGAAGGACTTCCTCGCCGTCGCCACGCCGGGAGCGGGCAAGACGACGTTCGGGCTGCGTGTCGCCGCCGAGCTGCTGGCCGATCGGACCATCGAGGCCGTCACGATCGTGACACCCACCGAGCACCTCAAGCACCAGTGGGCGAAAGCGGCCGCCGAGCAGGGCATCCACATCGACTCGAACTTCCGCAACACCAACGCGATGACCTCCCGCGACTACCACGGTGTGGCCGTCACGTACGCGCAGGTCGCCGCCCATCCGACGTTGCACCGGGTGCGCACCGAGAACCGCAAGACGCTCGTGCTGCTCGACGAGGTGCACCACGGCGGCGACGCCAAGTCGTGGGGCGACGCGATCCGTGAGGCGTTCACGCCCGCCGTGCGCCGCCTCTGCCTGACCGGCACGCCGTTCCGTTCCGACGACTCGCCGATCCCGTTCGTGCAGTACGAGGAGAGCAACGGCGGCTTCAAGACGTCCAAGGCGGATCACACTTACGGGTACTCCGACGCGTTGCGCGACGGCGTGGTGCGGCCCGTGCTGTTCCTGGCGTACTCCGGTGAGGCGTCGTGGCGGACCAGCGCGGGCGAGGAGTTCACCGCGCGCCTGGGCGAGCCGCTGACGCAGGAGCAGACCGCGCGGGCGTGGCGCACCGCCCTGGACCCGGCCGGCGACTGGGTGGCGTCCGTCCTGCGCGCCGCCGATCAGCGGCTGACGCAGAAGCGCGAGAACGGCCTGCCCGACGCGGGCGGCCTGGTGATCGCCACCGACCAGACCGTCGCGAAGGCCTACGCGCAGGTGCTCCAGCGCGTCACGGGCCACATCCCCACGCTCGTCCTCTCCGACGACCCGAAGGCGTCCGGCAAGATCGCCGAGTTCGCCGCGACGAACGAACGCTGGATGATCGCCGTCCGCATGGTGTCCGAGGGCGTCGACGTGCCGCGGCTCGCCGTCGGTGTCTACGCCACGTCGTCGTCGACGCCGCTGTTCTTCGCCCAGGCCATCGGCCGCTTCGTGCGCAACCGGAAGCCCGGCGAGACCGCCTCGGTGTTCCTGCCCTCGGTGCCGGTGCTGCTGGCGCTCGCGTCCGAGCTGGAGGCCGAGCGCGACCACGTCCTGGGCAAGCCGCACCGCGAGAAGGACGGCTGGGACGACGAGCTGATGGCGGCGGCCAATCAGACCAAGGACGAACCCGGTGAGGACGAACGCGCCTTCACCGCCCTGGGCACCACCGCCGAGCTCGACCAGGTGATCTTCGACGGCTCGTCGTTCGGCGCCCCGACCCTCGCCGGCTCCGAGGAGGAGCAGGAGTACCTCGGCCTGCCGGGACTGCTGGAGCCCGACCAGGTGCGGACCCTGCTGCTGCAGCGGCAGGAGGAGCAGATGGCGACCGCCGCCAAGCGCCCCAAGCCCGAGGTCGCGGTGCGGGAGGCGAGGCCCGTCGGCGTGCAGGAACGCCTCGCGTCACTGCGCAAGGAGCTCAACACCCTCGTCGCGATGCACCACCACCGCACGAAGAAGCCGCACGGCAAGATCCACAACCAGCTGCGCGAGTACTGCGGTGGGCCACCGACCGCGATGGCCACCATCGAGCAGCTCGAAGAACGGATCTCGACCCTGCGCTCCTGGTAGCACGGGGGTTTCCGCTAGCCGATATCCGATATATCAGTTGCGGGTGACGGCGACGGCCAGCGTGTCGTAGTGCGTCGTGAAGCGGCCGCCGATCGCGTCGATCGCGCCGCCGACGTCGTCGAGGAGTTCGGTGACCTGCTCGGTGCTGAGCAGGGCCATCGGGCCCATGGTGAGCATGAGGTCGAGGTAGTCGGCCGTCGTGTAGGTCTGCTCCCAGCCCACCCGCCACTGGTCGGCGTGGGAGAACGCCCCGGTGCCGACGAACGTCTCACCCGTGCGCACGCAGCCCGCCTGATAGGCGTCGAACGCCTCCTCACGGCTCTGGCCGACGCGGAACGGGATGTGCGGCGCCGCCTTCCGGTAGGCGTCCATGAAGGCCTGGGCGATCGGCTCCGGAGGCGCGAACACGTGCCAGAGCGCCACGAACACCCCGCCGGGCCGCAGCACCCGCGCCACCTGGCGCGGGCCCGCCTCGGGGTCGACCCAGTGCCACGCCTGCCCGGCGACGACGGCGTCGAACTCGCGGCCGGCGGGGTCCCAGGTCTCGAACTTCGACACCTCGACGGGCACCCCGGTGCCGCGGGCGAACTCGGCCATCCGCTCGTCGTGCTCGACCCCGAGCACCTCGCACCCACCCGCGAGCAGCGGGCGGGACAGAACGCCGGTGCCGCAGCCGACGTCGACGACGCGGGGCCCCGGACTGACCTCGATGATCTTCCGCACCAGCTCGTCCGGATAGGCCGGGCGGGTGCGGTCGTAGCGAGCCGCGTCGGCACCGAACGAGTTCGCCAGCCTTTCGGCGGCTTCCTTGTCGACGGTCATGCACCCAACCTAGGGGTGTCCTGGAGGTGACAGGCGAGTGTTCGCCGCGGGCGATATCCGATATATCGCCGCTGGAATCAGTAGCGTGGTGGTAACGCTCTCACGACTCTCAGTGACTAAATTTCGCCAGGGTTACCGCATCGTTGCGACTTAATCGATCTAGTGTGGTTCCGGTCACGCATATGTCAGGCATACGTTGTGCGCCACAACATTCTCTGTGACACAGCGCAGTGAAAGGGATGGCGGATGCGCAGCAAGACTCTCGCTTCCATCGCTGTTACCGCGGGCCTCGCCCTGGCGGTTACGGCGTGCGGCGCCAACACCTCCTCCAACACCGGAGGAAGCACCGAAACGAAGACTGGCAGCGGCACGGGCGCGAAGGTCGGCGTGATCCTGCCCGAGACCAAGACGTCCGCCCGCTGGGAGGGCTTCGACAAGCCCCTCCTCGAGGCCGCTCTGAAGGCCGAGGGTCTCGACCCCGACATCCAGAACGCCCAGGGCGACGTCCAGAAGTTCAGCACCCTCGCCGATGGCATGATCAACAACGGCGTCAAGGTCCTGATCATCGCCACGCCCAACAGCGAGGTCGGTGCCTCCGTCGCCAAGAAGGCGCAGGCCCAGGGCATCCAGGTCATCGACTACGACCGCCTGAACCTCGGTGGCTCCTCGTCCTACTATGTGTCGTTCGACAACGTGAAGGTCGGCGAGCTGCAGGGCCAGGGTCTGGCCGACGCGCTCAAGGACAAGCCGCAGGGCGCCAACGTCATCGAGATCGAGGGCGCGCCGACGGACAACAACGCGACCCTCTTCGCGGACGGCCAGAAGAAGATCCTCAAGCCGCTGTACGACTCGGGCAAGCTCAAGCTCGTCCAGTCGCAGCCGATCGACGACTGGGACAACCAGAAGGGTGGTCAGGTCTTCGAGCAGATCCTGACCGGCAACGGCGGCAAGGTTGACGGCGTCGTCGCCGCCAACGACGGCCTCGCCGGCGCTGTGATCACGGTCCTCAAGAAGGTCGGCCTCAACGGCAAGGTTCCGGTCACCGGTCAGGACGCCACCCCGGACGGCCTGCAGGCCGTGCTCCGCGGCGACCAGTACATGACGGTGTTCAAGCCGATCAAGGAAGAGGCCGAGGCCGCCGCCAAGCTGGCCGGTCTGCTGGCCAAGGGCGACACCGCCGGCGCCGACAAGCTGGCCTCGGGCGTCACCAAGGACACCAAGGGCAGCCGCGACGTCAAGTCCGTGCTGCTCACGTCCCAGCTGATCACCAAGGACAAGGTCAAGTCCGTCGTCGACGCCGCCTTCGTCAAGGCCACTGAGATCTGCGTGGCCGACACCCAGGCTGCCTGCACCGAGCTCGGCATCAAGTAAGACCGCTCGCGGTGAAGGCGGGGTGCGCGTCTGACGCACCCCGCCTCTCGCCGCGTGGTAACCACGGAGGAAACCCAGTGAGCGAGCCGATTCTCGAGCTGCGCGGCATCAACAAGAGCTTCGGTCCCGTGCACGTCCTGCACGACATCGACCTCGACGTCCAACCCGGCGAGGTCACCGCCCTCGTCGGCGACAACGGCGCGGGCAAGTCGACGCTGGTCAAGTGCATCGCGGGCATCCACCCGACAGACTCGGGTGAGGTCCTCTTCGAGGGCCAGCCGGTCCACATCAAGGGCCCGCGTGAGGCCGCCGAGCTCGGGATCGAGGTCGTCTATCAGGACCTCGCTCTGGCCGACAACCTCGACATCGTCCAGAACATGTTCCTCGGCCGCGAGCGCACCAAGGGTGGCCTGCTCGACGAGTCGGACATGGAGCAGGCGGCACGCAAGACGCTCGCGTCGCTGTCGGTCCGCACGGTCAAGTCGGTGCGCACGCAGGTGTCGTCGTTGTCCGGTGGTCAGCGCCAGACCGTGGCGATCGCCAAGGCCGTGCTGTGGAACAGCAAGGTCGTGCTGCTCGACGAACCCACCGCAGCGCTCGGCGTCGCGCAGACGCGCCAGGTGCTCGACCTGGTCCGCCGGCTCGCGGAGCAGGGCCTGGGCGTCGTCCTGATCAGCCACAACATGAACGACGTCTTCGAGGTCGCCGACAAGATCGCGTGCCTCTACCTCGGCCGCATGGCCGCCGTCGTGTCGACCAAGGACGTCACCCACGGCCAGGTGGTCGAGCTGATCACCGCCGGCCGTTCCGGTGACCTGGGCATCGCCCGCCCCGAGGCGGCGACGATCTGATGAGTTCCGAAGAGGCGAGCAGCATGACCGACACCACCGAAACGCACGAGTCGGAGGCTGCCCAACAGGGCGCCATCTCCGACTTCGGCATCGACACGACCTCCCGTTCCACCGGTGAGGCCATCAGGGACTACTGGTCCAGCGTCCGCGGCGGCGAGCTCGGCTCACTGCCCGCTCTGCTCGGACTGATCGTGCTGCTCATCGTGTTCAGCTCGCTGTCCGACTCGTTCTTCACCCTCGGCAACCTCGCCAACCTGCTCCAGCAGGGCGCCAGCATCACCATCATCGCGATGGGCCTGGTGTTCGTGCTGCTGCTCGGCGAGATCGACCTGTCCGCCGGCACCGCGTCCGGCGTGACGGCCTCGGTGATGGCGCTGGACCTGATCCACGGCGGCAACCTGCTCGGCGGCATGGGCGACGGGGTCTTCTACGTCTTCTGCGGCTGGCTGGTCCTCGCGGTCGGCCTCTCGCTGCTGATGCGCCTGTGGACCGGCGCCGTGCTGTCCGGCATCGCGCTGGTCATCGCTCTGCTCGGCGTGCCCGCGAACGCGTGGATCGGCATGCTGCTGGCGATCTGCGTCGGCGCGTCGATCGGCTGCATCACCGGCTACCTGGTCGCGAAGATCGGCATCCCGTCGTTCGTCGTGACCCTGGCGCTGTTCCTCGTGTGGAGCGGTGTGGTGCTGCAGTTCATCGGCCAGGGCGGCACGCTCGGCCTGCGTGACGACACGATCTTCCAGGTCGCCAACGGCAACATCGGCACCGCCGGGTCGTGGATCCTGTTCGTGGTCGCGGTCGGCGGCTACGCGGCCCTCGTGCTCAACCGGCACTTCACCCGGCTGCGCAAGGGACTCGTCGCCCAGCCGACCGCGCTGGTCCTGACCAAGATCGGTGGCCTGGCGCTGTTCGCCGCGGTCGCTACCTTCGCGCTGACGCAGAACCGGTCGCCCAGCACCCTCGTGGTGATCGCGGGCGTGCCGTACGTCGTGCCGCTGGTGCTCGTCCTGCTGGTGATCGGCACGTTCGTGCTCGACCGCACCAGCTACGGCCGTCACCTCTACGCGGTCGGCGGCAACAAGGAGGCCGCGCGCCGCGCCGGCATCAACGTGGAGAAGATCCGGATGAGCGTCTTCGTGATCGCCTCCTCGGCGGCGGCGATCGGCGCCATCGTCTACTCCTCCAAGGTCGGCTCCGTCGACCCGAACGCCGGTGGCGGCAACACCCTGCTGATGTCGGTCGGTGCGGCCGTCATCGGTGGCACGTCGCTGTTCGGCGGCAAGGGCAGGCTGCGTGACGCCGTCATTGGTGGTGCGGTACTGGCGGTCATCGCGAACGGCATGGGCCTGCTCAAGCAGCCCTCCGCCGTCGTGTTCATGGTGACCGGCCTGGTCCTGCTGCTCGCCGCGAGCGTCGACGCGTTGTCCCGCCGCCGGGCGGCCACGTCGGCTCGCTGACGAGGTGACAGGACCTACGTCCGGCACTCGTCCCGACGAGATCCGCAGGCACAACAGGACGGCGCTGCTGCGCCGCCTGCACATCGACGGACCGTCCACCAGGGCGTCGCTCGCGGCTGAGCTCGGCCTCAACCGCAGCACGATCAAGGCCCTGGTGGACGGCCTCGCCGAAGCCGGTGTGGTCGCCGAACGCGTGCCCGCTCTGCGCAGCGGAGCGGGCCGTCCATCCCTTCTCGTGCTGCCCCAGCCCAGCGCCGCCGTCGTCATCGCGATCGACGTGCGCGTGGAGCACGTGGCGATGGGATTCGTCGGCCTCGGCGGGGAGATCCTGGGGCGGGACAGCTGGAACCTGCACCGGACGCGTGATCCGGGAGAGGTCATCACGCACATCGTCGATTCGGCGCGCCTCATGGCCGACGACCTCGACGCCACCGCTGTTGGGGTGGGCGTCTCGGTGCCCGGTGTCGTGCGACGCGCCGACGGGCATGTGCACGAGGCACCCAACCTGCACTGGACCGGTGTCGCGCTCGGCAAACGCCTGGAGGCGGTGCTGAAGCTGCCGGTCCAGGTCGGCAACGACGCGGAGCTCGGCGCACTCGCGGAACACGTGCGCGGCGCGGCGCGGGAGTCCGCGGACATGGTCTACATCTCCGCGGACGTCGGCGTAGGCGGGGGAGTGATCCTGTCCGGGCAGCCGTTGCGCGGCTCCGGCGGCTACGTCGGCGAACTCGGGCACATGGTGGTCAACCCGCGCGGCCTGCGGTGCTACTGCGGCTGCGACGGCTGCTGGGAGACCGAGGTGGGCGAACCGGCGCTGTGCCGGGCCCTGGGCCTTCCCGACGACGCACCACGCGGCGCCGTCGTCGCGGCACTGCGGGCGCTGGACGACCCGTCGGTACTCGACGAGTTCGCCGGCTGGCTCGCACTGGGGCTCGCGAACATCGTCAACGTCCTCGGCCCGGAGCTCGTCGTGCTCGGCGACCTGTACACGGCGCTGCCGGCGTCGGTGGTGGACTCGGTGAGCGCGGCCGTGCAGGTGCGCAGCCTGGTCTCCCGCGCGGTGGGCGGAACCCAGGTCGTGACCTCGCCGCTGGGCCGCGACGCGAAGCTCGTCGGCGCGGCCGAACTGGCCTTCGAACCCGTCCTGGACGCGCTGTAAAGCCCGGAGAAGCGAAGGGGGCGGAGATCCCTGGAGGATCTCCGCCCCGAGCGGCTAGGTGGGGTGGAAGTCAGCCCTGCTGAATTTCAGCAGCGAGTTCGCGCAATTTCTCACTGTGCGCCCGGGCGTGGTGCCCGCAGAACAGCAGCTCGCCCCCGGACGGGAGCAAAGCGCGAACCTGGGCAGCAGCCCCGCAGCGGTCGCAGCGGTCGGCAGCGGTCAACTCGGGGCGGGTGAGTGCTGCAGTCATGATGAATCTCCCTCCGTCCCGGCAACGGAACTGAGGTGTCCCGGTGCCCTCTTACCAAGCTGCGACCACAGCGCCCCTGGCAGGTGCGCGGTGCTCGCTGGCTCCACTCTGACAGACGTTTCGGCGATAGTCAGTGTTCCCGTGTACGTGGCGACTCGCGTCACTATCGGATTTACCCGCCTGCAGCAGGACTACACCTGGGTTTGCCACCGGTTCACCGTCTTGACACGCACGCTGAGCAACCAGAAACCCGCTGGTGGAGCAGCACGTTCGCGCCATCCGGTCGGTTGCGTGCGGCCGAGAGTGTGATATCGGTTGCCCTTGTCCGCCCTCCGCGAACAGGTCACGAACGTCCCACAATTCGGACGCGGAACCGTGATCAAAATCCCGATCGAGCGCTTGCTCAGGCCGTCCGATCAGCTCGCGAGGGCTGCGCTGATCGCTCGTGCGGCATGCCCCACGGCCTCCCTCAGACCCGTGGCGCTGCGCCCGTTGTCGAGCACCGCGCACACCGTGCCGATGACGCTGCTGGACGGCGTGCGCACCGGAGCGCTGACGAACTCCATGCCCGCCGGCACCGTCGCCCCTGGCCGCAACCGGGCCACGTCCTCGGCCCGCACGATGCTCGCCGCCGCGACCAGAACCCGGTCCCGCCGCGGCACCGCGAGGATCGTCGACGTCCTGATCGTCGCGGACAACGCCCGCAACGGCTGCCGCGCCACCCGCAGAATGCCGGGAGCAGGTTCCCAGGCCTGCCCGAACCGGAACATCTGCGCGCCGATGCGGTAGCGGCCCCGCACGTTCTCCACCGCGCCGAGGTGCTCCATCTGCTCCAGAAGGCGATGCACCGTCGTCTTCGGCATGTCGCAGCGATCAGCGAGCTGCGTGAGCCCCAGCTCGCCGTCGTCCGTCAGCTTGTCCAGCAGGGAGAAAGCCCCTTCGAGTACCGACCTGCCCATGTTTTCCCGCCCCCTCGTTCCGTTGTCCGGAACTGCCCCTGTGCACCCCTCCGGCACAGCCACACACTTGATGGTGTCGCGGACGCATAGGCGGCACATGAGTACAGGGGTACTCATCTTTCGGATGCGTTCGATCTCGGCTGCTCAGGCCAGGGCAGCACGGTGAGCTCCGGCCACTGCCCGCGCCACCGCGCGGTCTTGGTCTCGTAGACGGCACTGGGAGCGAGCACGGGATTGGGACGGACGACGAGGTTGAACACGTCAGCAAGGCCGTGTGGCGCGTAGACACGCCACTTGCCGTTGGATTCGAGGCGGACGCCCAGACAGCACGTGGTCGCCGCGAACGAGTCGATGGCCGCGGGCGGCCGGTGACCACGTTCCACACCGTCTGAAACAAGCACCCGGCGGTCAGGTACCACCCAGGGAGCTCCAGTTCCGCGGCGCCGCGCAGCACCTCCACGAGGACCTCGTTGCGCGCGAGGGTGGTGCGCAGCGCGTCGACCTGTTCGTCCACCGGCAGCCGGCCGAGAATCATGCCGCAGCAAAACACAACAGCCCCGCACCGAACCGGTGCGGGGCTGCGTGCGTATGTCTGGGTAAGACCTAGTCGAGGTAGTCGCGCAGAACCTGCGAACGCGACGGGTGACGCAGCTTCGACATCGTCTTGGACTCGATCTGGCGGATGCGCTCACGCGTGACGCCGTAGACCTGACCGATCTCGTCCAGCGTGCGCGGCTGGCCGTCGGTGAGGCCGAAGCGCAGCCGGACGACGCCCGCCTCGCGCTCGGACAGCGTCGCGAGCACGGACTGGAGCTGGTCCTGCAGCAGCGTGAACGAGACGGCGTCGACAGCGACGACGGCCTCGGAGTCCTCGATGAAGTCACCGAGCTGGCTGTCGCCCTCGTCGCCGATCGTCTGGTCCAGCGAGATGGGTTCACGCGCGTACTGCTGGATCTCCAGCACCTTCTCGGGCGTGATGTCCATTTCCTTGGCGAGCTCCTCCGGGGTGGGCTCGCGGCCCAGGTCCTGGAGCAGTTCGCGCTGGATGCGACCGAGCTTGTTGATGACCTCGACCATGTGCACCGGGATGCGGATGGTGCGGGCCTGGTCGGCCATCGCGCGGGTGATCGCCTGCCGGATCCACCAGGTGGCGTACGTGGAGAACTTGTAGCCCTTGGTGTAGTCGAACTTCTCGACGGCGCGGATCAGACCCAGGTTGCCCTCCTGGATCAGGTCCAGGAACGCCATGCCACGGCCGGTGTAGCGCTTGGCCAGCGACACGACGAGACGGAGGTTCGCCTCGAGCAGGTGGTTCTTGGCGCGCTCGCCGTCACGGACGATCCAGCGCAGGTCGCGGCGCAGCTGCGGGGTGAGCTTCTCCGCGTCCTCCTCGGAACGGCGCACGCGCTCGGCGGCGTAGAGACCCGCCTCGATGCGCTTGGCGAGCTCGACCTCCTCCTCTGCGTTGAGGAGGGCGACCTTGCCGATCTGCTTGAGGTAGGCGCGGACCGAGTCGGCCGAGGCGGTGAGCTCCGCGTCCTTGCGCGCCTGGCGCAGGGCCTCGGACTCCTCCTCGTCCCAGACGAAGTCGCCCGTCTTGCTGTCGGCGGTGTCCTCCGCCTCCTCGGGCTCGTCCACGACGGGCTCGTCGACGATCTCGACGTCCTCGACCAGGTCCTCGGCGCCGGGAGCGCCTTCGATGTCATCAGGCTCGTCGCCGCTCTTGGCGGTGCCCTTCGCGGCAGGATCGGCCTTGCCGGCCGTCTTGCGCGGGGCCTTGGCGGCGGCTGCGGGCTTCTTCGCTGCCGCAGCGGTCGTCTTGCGCTTCGGCTTCTCCTCGGCCTCGCCGGCCGCGGTCGCCTTGGTGGTCCTGGCGGCGCTCGCGGCGGAGCTGGAGCGTCGGGTTGCGGATTCTGCGGCTGCCACGTACGCCCTTTCGCGACGGTCGTTCACGGCAAACCAGAGGGCGCGAAACCTCGGTCGCCAGAGTTCGGGGGATCTCCCCGCCGATCTTGCTTGGCGGGTGTGCGTTCCATTGTAACGACGTCCGTGACTCGGTGTTGCGCCCCGAGGTGCTTCGAGGCGCTCTCACCTGCGTTCTCGCAGCTAGATCGAGTCGGACACGTTTCGGTGTCGAACGCTCGTCAAGGCCTGACGCCGTGCGCGGCGGCCCACGCGGCACCGACGATGCCCGCGTCGTTCTTGAGCGCTGCGGCGACGACCTCGGTGCGGACCTCGAGCAACGGCAACCACTTGTGCGCCTTCTTGCTCACGCCACCGCCCGCGATGACGAGGTCCGGCCAGATGAGGTCCTCGAGCACGTTGATGTACCTGGTCACCCTGGGCGTCCACTCCTCCCAGGACAGGCCCTTGTCCTCCTTCACGGAGGCGGCCGCGCGCGATTCCGCGTCGTGCCCGTCGACCTGGAGGTGGCCGAACTCGGTGTTCGGGACGAGCTTGCCGTCGAGGAACACCGCGCTGCCGATGCCCGTGCCGAACGTCAGCAGCACCACGGTCCCGTTCTTGCCGACGCCCGCGCCGAACGACATCTCCGCGATGCCGGCCGCGTCCGCGTCGTTCATCACGACGATGTCCTCTGGCTTGCGCTTGAGGCGCTCGGCGAAGAGCCGCTGGGCGTCGCAGTTGATCCAGCCCTTGTCCACGTTCGCGGCGCTGAGGGCGACACCGTGCTTGACCACGCACGGCAGCGTGACGCCGACCGGGCCGTCCCACTGGAACTTCTCGACGATCTCCGCGACGACCTCCGCCACCGCCTCCGGTGTCGAAGGCTGGGGCGTGGGGATCCGCAAGCGTTCGCCGTCCAGTGCCCCTGCTTCGAGGTCGACCAGGCCGCCCTTGACGCCCGAGCCGCCGATGTCCACACCGAACCCGCGGGTGATGCCCATCCCCGTGGTCCTTCCTACTCGATCCTGCTTGCTTCGATTCAGTACCTGTGGTGCGCAGACATTAGCCTGACGGTCTCCGATAGTCCCGTGCTAGTGACGCAGGAGGGAACCGGTCGTGTTCGATCCCCGGCCACTCGTCGACATCGCGACGGCCATCGGACGGGAAGCGGGCGCTCTTGTTCAGCGCATGCGTGCTTCCGCCGTCGTCTCGTTCGACACCAAGAGCACATCGACGGACGTGGTGACCGCCGCGGACCGCGCCTCAGAACAACTCGTCCGGACGCGTCTTTCCGAGTTGCGCCCCGGTGAACCGGTGCTCGGCGAGGAAGAAGGCGGCCTGGGAGACGGTGCTGCCGTCGAGGGCCTGGCCTGGGTGGTCGACCCCATCGACGGCACCGTCAACTACCTCTACGGAATCCCCTGGTACTCGGTGTCGATCGCAGCGCAGCTCGACGGCGAGTCCGTCGCGGGCGCCGTGGTGGAACCGGCGACCGGCCGCGTGTGGACCGCCGCACGCGGCTACGGCTCCTTCTTGGACGGTGCGCCGTTGCGCGTCTCCGCGACGACCGACCTGTCCCTGTCGTTGCTGGGGTACGGGTTCGCCTACCGGCCGGAACGGCGTCAGCGGCAGGCCGACGCGTGGGCGCGGATGTCGACTCGGGTGCGCGACCTGCGCCGGGCCGGTGCGGCGTCGCTGGACCTCTGTTCGGTGGCCGCCGGAAGGCTCGACGCCTACACGGAGCACGGTCTCGGCCGGTGGGACTGGGCGGCCGGTGCGCTGATCGCCGCGGAGGCCGGCGCGGTCGTGCGGCTGCCGGGCTCGTCTCCCGAACTGGGGGAGGACGCGACGTTCGCCGCCACGCCCGGCATCGCCGACGAGCTGTACGTCGCGCTCACCGAGTCCGGCTTCGGCGAGGTCTGAAACCGCAGGTCAGGACACTGATATATCGGTTGTGCAATGAACGTTTGCGGTCGTCCGCAAACGTTCATTGCATGAAGGGGCAGTGGTGCGGTGCTCGAAGATGATCAGGAGCAGGTGACGTCGCGCGCGCCGGACAGGCTGTCGGCGCTGAGCGTCGGCGGGGCGGCCGCGGCGACCTGACCGCCCTGCTGCTCCGGCTGCTGCTCGGCCCACTCCTTGAGCTGGTCGAGCACCTTGCGGGCGTCGCTGTTCGGCTTGACCTCGTCGAACTTCTTGCCGATCGCGATGTCGAGAGTCGCGTCCTGGCGGTCGTCGCGCACCAGTTCCAGGCACGGCTCCAGCAGCGACAGCGTCCTCGCGGCCGACGCACCGGGCGCGCCGAAGCGGATCTGGCCGCGGCAGTTCATGTCGCCCGCCGGGTAGACCAGGTCGTTGCCGGGGTCGGCCGCCTGCTTCAGGCCGAGCTCGGTGAACATCGTCGCGACGGCCTTGGCGTGGTTGCGCTGCGTCGAGGCGTTGACGACCTTGAAGTTGACCTCGCCGACCGGCACCGGATTCGTGCGGTCGAGCGCGTCGTGTTCCAGGACGGTGCCGAGAGTGGGCGGTGGTGCCGTCGGCGTGGCGTCGGCCGGATCGGCCCCCGCGACCGCCGAGGTCGTCGTCGCGACGTTGCCGGGCACGTTGCACTTGATGGCCGCGTCCACGTCGCTCGCGTTGCCGAGCACCTTCACCCACACGAACACGGAACTGACCAACAGCACCGCGAACAGGACGAGCGCGGGCACGGGCCGACGCCTCTTGTAAGGCGTCAAGCTTCCCGATGCGGATCCCACGTTCGAGTCCTCCCCGTGATCCGTCCCCTGAGGTCAGCCTAGGCCCTGCCCGGCTGTTGCGCGCCCTGACGTGCGTGACCGAAAGCACCGGCCTGATTGCTCACAGTCAGGACGGTACCGGCCTGGCGCCAGGTTGCACGCCAGAGCACACGTGCTCCCGCACAGGGTATCGGTCCAGCGTAGAAAGGTTGTGTCACCCGTCCGGTCGGTAAGGGGTAACCCGATGACGAGCCACCTGGGCAATGAGCTACCCTCTGCGCGCTCCGCACACATTTCGATCAAGCCGACGGTCACGTCAAGGGGGTTGGCTTGCCCGCCGGGTGTGCGAGACCTACGTCACCTTGACGTGGGGCACAAAAGAGGTCGCTGGAGCGTTAACCAGCGACACGAACAGTCTCCGTAGACCGCAGGGGTGAAGAAGATGGCGACCGACTACGACGCGCCGCGTCGCAGCGAGGCGGACGAACTCGCTGAGGACTCCCTCGAGGAGTTGAAAGCCCGGCGGAACGAGACGCAGTCCGGCGTCGTCGACGTCGACGAGGACGCGAGCGCGGAGAACTTCGAGCTTCCGGGCGCCGACCTGTCCGGCGAGGAGCTCACGTTCAAGGTCCTGCCCAAGCAGGCCGACGAGTTCACGTGCTCGAAGTGCTTCCTGGTGCACCACCGCAGCAGGCTCGCCGAGGACAACGGCGGCACGTACATCTGCCGGGACTGCGCCTGAGTTCAGTCCGCCGAAGAAAGAACTGGGCGCTCACCCTCACGGGTGGCGCCCAGTTGTGTTCTTTCAGGACTTGATCGCGGCGGCGAGCTCGTTCGGATGCCGTGTGCTGATCACCCAGTAGGGCGTCGGGTCCTCGGGGTCGCTCACGTGCACCCGCACGAGCGGCTTCACCCAGCCCCGGTGCACGACGAACGCCGCCGGGTCGAGTTCGCGGCCCATGACCCTGCGGCGGTCCTCGGCGGCGATGATCTCGACCTCGCCGAGCAGCTCCAGCGGGATGTGCGCGTCACCGGCGCGCAGTTCGCCGTCCGCGACCTCCACCTTCGTCGATCCCATCCGCACGATCAGCACGATCGTCAGCGGCAACAGGATCACGTAGGGAAGCCAGGAACGGACGCCGGGAAAGCCCATGTGCACCTCGGCGGCCAGCAACGCGGCCGCGAGCAGCGGCAGCGGCCAGATCCACCACGTCACGTACAGGCGTTCGCGGAAGGTCGTAGTGGCGGTCACGGCAGTCTCACTCACGTCGTCAGGGTAATCTCGGCCGCCGTGTCCAGCGTCGAGGTGTTGCTGACCCGGCTCGATCCGGGGGTTCCCGTGCCCGCCTACGCCCGTCATGGCGACGCGGGCGCTGATCTGGTCACCACGTCGGACGTGGTCATTCCACCAGGTGAGCGCGCCGTGGTCGGAACCGGTGTCGCGATCGCGCTGCCCGACGGGTTCGCCGGGTTCGTGCACCCGCGGTCCGGACTGGCCGCGCGGGTCGGCCTGAGCGTGGTGAACACGCCCGGCACGATCGATTCCGGCTACCGCGGTGAGATCCGCGTTTGCCTCGTGAACCATGATCTTCGTGAGCCGATCGCGCTGTCGCGTGGCGACCGGATCGCCCAGCTCGTCGTGCAACGCGTCGAGCACGCGGTGTTCCGCGAGGTCACCGAGTTGCCGGAAACGGAGCGCGGTGCGGGAGGCTATGGCTCGACCGGCGGGCACGTGGTGCTCGCCCGGATGAAGGCGGAGGGGTAGGGGCATGTTCGGAAGGCGCCGCAAGCGCGGTCGTCACTCCTCGGGGGCGGTCGACACCGGTCCCGAGCACGACGAGGTCTTCGACGACGTCGACGGCCCGTGGGACTCGACGGTCGCGCCCCAGGACGACGTCGAGCGGCTCGACCTGGGCTCGGTGCAGCTGCCGATGCCCGACGAGGCCCAGCTGCAGGTCGAGATGGACCAGCAGAACGGCTCCGTGCGCGCCGTGCACGTCCTCACGTCCGTCGGCCAGCTGACGGTCAGCGCGTTCGCCGCGCCGAAGTCGGGCGGTCTCTGGCGCGAGGTCGGCGCCGAGCTGATCGAAGGCCTCAAGGAGGACGGCGCCCGCATCAACCGGGAGAACGGCGAGTGGGGCGAGGAGATCACCGCGCGCAACCAGGGCGTGCAGATCCTCTTCGTCGGCGTCGACGGCCCGCGGTGGATGCTGCGCGGCGTCGCGGCCGGTCCCGAGGAGCACTTCGACCAGAACGCACAGGCGCTGCGCGAGATGCTGCGCGGCACCGTGGTCGTGCGTGGCGAGCAGCCGATGCCGCCCCGCACCCCGCTGCCGGTCGAGCTGCCCGAGGCGATCGCCCGGCACATCCAGCAGCAAGAGGGCTAACGAGCCCGCTGCCACGCCTGCACCGCGCGCCCCAATGCGTGCGGGTAGGCGTTCAGCGTCGTTGTGACGAGCACGGCGCGTGGGATGGCTTCCGCCCAGGCCCGCGCGACCGCGATCGGGTGCACCGGATCATCGGTGCACCCGACGATTCCCGTCGGCACGTCCAGCGACCTCAGCTCCTCCAGCGTCGGCGCGAGCGACTCGGCGGCCTCCTCGAGGTGCGGCACGAGTTGGTCGCCGTAGCCGCGCCAGGCCCGGTTCAGCTCGTCGTGCAACCAGCCGGTCGTGCCGGCGAGCGCCGTCGTGAGTCCCTGCGTGCGGACGATCTCCGCGCTGGCTTTGGCCGCGAGCGCCGCCGGTGCCTCGTCCGGGGCCCCGGACCACGCCGGCAGTGCCAGGATCAGCCCCGCGCACCGGTCCGGGTTGGCCACGGCCCACCGCGCGGCGACGTGCGCGCCGAGTGAGACGCCACCCGCCACGATCGGGTGGCCTGCCGGGGCATTTTCGAGGGCCGTCAACCGTTCACCGAGTGTGCGAACGCGTGGTGCGTTGAGAACGGCACCGACCTGCGACAACGGCTCGGTGAACACGGATCGGACAAACACCTCGTCGGAGGCGGTTCCGGGCAGCAGGAGGACGGTCTCGGCAGGCACGCCCGAGATTGTCGTCGCCCGTGCGTACCCTCACTGTCAGACGGCCCACACCACGGGGCCACCAGAGCAATGCAGGAGTCGGGGATGAGCGGCTATTGGCGCCGCTTGGTGCGTCGCTTGACCAGCGACGTCACCGAGCTCGACGCGGACGATCTCTCGCGAAAAGCGGAGGCCGTCGGCGCGGTGAAGGCCTGCGACTGCAAGTCCGGTGAGGAGGTCACCGTCCTCGGAAGGCTCCGCAGCGTGGAGCTCTGCCCCCGGGACGCGGCCGCCACTCTGGAAGCCGAGCTCTACGACGGCACCGAGGGCGTCACGCTCGTCTGGCTCGGCCGCCGTCGCATCGCGGGAATCGAGCCTGGTCGGACGATCAAGGCCCGGGGCCGCATCGCCGTGCGCGACGGGCGCAAGGTGCTCTACAACCCCTACTACGAGTTGCAGAACGCTTCATGACCTCAGCTGAGACCGAAGAAAAACAGCCCACCGTCCTAGAGCAGATGGGCGGCGTGAGCGGAATGCTCTACTCGTCGCTGCCCGTCCTCGTCTTCGTGATCATCAACTTCGCGACCAAGAACCTGATGGCCGCGATCATCGGCTCGCTCGCCGCCGCCGTCGTCATCGGCGTGATCCTGGCCGTGCGCAAGGGCACCATCCAGCCCGCGATCTCCGCCGTCTTCGGCGTGGGCATCGCGGCGTTCATCGCCTACAAGACAGGCGAGGCCAAGGGGTTCTTCCTCTTCGGCATCTGGCAGAGCGTCGTGTACGGCAGCGCGTTTCTGCTGTCGATCATCGTGCGCCGGCCGCTCGCCGGCGTGATCTGGACGTTCCTCAACGGCAGAGACCGCTCCTGGCGCGAGGACAAGGCCTCGGTCCGCGACTACGACATCGCGACCTTCGTGTGGGCCCTGGTCTTCTTCGCCCGCTTCGTGGTGCAGCGCTGGCTCTACGACGAGGACCAGGTCGGCTGGCTCGCCGTCGCCCGCCTCGGCATGGGCTACCCGTTGATGGCCATCGCCCTGCTCGCCACGGTCTGGGCGGTCCGACGCGCCGACAAGCGCCTCAAGGCCGCCGAGGAGGCCGAGGCCAAGGTCAAGGCGGAGTCCGAGGCCGAGGACGTGCTCGCACGTACGGCCGACGACCTGCTCACCCCGGACATGGACGAGCTCAAGCGCGTCGTCGACGCCGAGTCCCGCGACAAGTCCAGAGACTGACCCCGCTCCACTTCCGACGCGGCCGGCGCCTCCCACTGGGGGCGCCGGTCGCGTTCTGTTGTGCGCATGTCGGTGAAGGGGCGCTCGGCGGCGACGGGCTCGCCCGGCCGATCGCCGCCAGGAGCGTCTCCTGCGACTCGACCACGTGTGCTCAGGCGTGACCGGCAGACGCTGATATCCGATATATCGGCGCGCGGCGCCTGCTCGTCTTCGCCCGTCCTCATTCGCTCCGCCGCCCACCCGGATGCAAAAATGTTTGCGGACGTCCGCAAAAGACTCATTGCAAAGGCGCCCAAGGGCAGGTGGGGGCGTACGGCCAGGGCTGAGACCGCGATATATCGGATGTCGGCGACGGAGTCAGGACGGGCCGAGCACGGTTCGCAGTTCGTCGCGCCCCGTCACGCCGAGAACCCCGTAGATCGCGTGCAGGTGGTTGTCGACCGTGCGCTTGGAGGTGTGGAGCCGTTCGGCAATCTGCTGGTTGGTGAGCCCGGACGTCGCGAGACGCGCGACCTCGGCCTGGCGCCGGGTCAGGTGGGTGAGGTCGTCGGCGCACAGGGCCGGGGTGCGGACGCCGTCGAAGTCGCGCATCAGCAGGGCCTGGCGGGCGGAGGCCTGGGAGGCGGCGCGGGCGTTGCCCTGGGTTCGGTGCAGGCGGGTGGCGGCGGCGAGGGCTTCGGCGGCGTAGAGGGTGGCGCCCAGGCGCTGGAAGTCCGTTGCCGTGGCCTCCAGCGCGGTCGGTGCGGCGTGCGCGAGGGCGGTCGCGTGTGCCGTGTAGGCCGCTGTCATCGGGTCGTCCATCGTGGCCGTGAGGGCCGTGAGGCGCTGGGATGTGTTCACGCCTAGACGGGCGGCGTTGTGCAGGGCCATCGCTTCGTTGCCGTGCGCGCCCAGTTCGGCGCATTCGTCGGCGGCGGCCATCGCGGCGTCGGCGGCGGCACGGAGGTCGCCGGTGCAGGCGAGCACCTGGGACCGGGTCACCGAGACCGTGGTCCCGGTGAGGCGCCATGCCGGGCGGCGGGCTTTCTCGGCGCGAGCGAGGGCTTCCTGGGCCAGGGTGGCGTCGCCGCAGATCGCCGCGGTGCCGGCCAGGTTCGCCAGTGCGATGGCGTCGAAGATCAAGGGACGCGACGGGGATTTCGGGCTGCCTTCACGGGCCAGGCGCAGGGCTTGGGAGCCGTGGCCTCGCATGCGCGCGCAGAACGACAGCACGCCGTAGAGCGACGTCGCGCCGGTGAAGGCCAACTCGTCGAACGGCCTGTTGTGCATCGTCAGCGCGAGGGCTTCCGCTTCGGCGAGGTTGCCGGCGAACGCCAGCGCGAAGCAACGCATGCGCAGAGTGCCGTCGTCGGGCTCGGACAAGTCCTCCCACGCCTCGTAGGCGGCGATCTCCTCCGAAACCTCGCGATAGCGGCCCGCATGCAGGAGGCACAGTGCTCTGGTGCGTCGCAAATGGACGGTCAGATGCGGGGCCACGGGCTGATAGGTGCTCTCCAGCACTGTCGCCACGTGGCCGTGTTGCGCGGCCTCGATCACCCGGACCACCTGAAGCCAGTCGCGCAGGTCGGCGGGGAGGCCGGGCACGTCGACGCGGTCGAGCACCGCGGCGGCGGCGTTCGCGTCGCCCAGGCCGAAGTGGAGGTTCATCGACCGGGTGGCGCCGAGGCGGCTCAGGTCCTCCGCCGACAGCGGGCCCGCCATGACGTCCGCCAGCGTCGCCTCGGCCTGGTCGGGTGCGCGGCCGTGCATCAGGACCTGGCCGAACACGTGCCCGACGCGGTTCAGCCCGCCCGCCTCGACGGCGCCGCGGCACAGGCGTTCGGCGAGCGCCACGTCCTGTGCGACCCAGGCCTGTTCGGCGGCCGCGGCCAGCAGGTTCACCGAGATGGGCGAACCGCCGTCCAGACGCCAGGTGGCGATGCGCATCAGGTCTTCACGTCGGCGTGCGCCCGTTGCTTCCAGAGCGGTGGCCAACGCGCGTTGGTGTGACTGCGCGCGCAACGTCGGGCACGTCGTACGAAGCAGGCTGCCGTACAACGGATGCCCGAGCCGCACGACCATGCGTCGCCTCGATGGCACGACGCGGATCAACCCGCGCGTTTCCAGGTCGTCGAGTGTCTCGTCCCGCACCAGTGACGCCAGCAGGTCTAGTTCCACCGGCTCGGAATACGCGAGCAGCTCCAGCGCGTGCCGGTGCGGCGGTTCCAGCCGGCCGAGGTTGGACCGCACGAGTTCCGCGAGCCGTCCGCCAAGCTCGATCGCGCCGTGCCACGACCAGATGCCGTCCTCCGCGCGCAACGCCCCCACCGCGCGGCCCGACACGACGAGTTCCCTGAGGTACAAGGGGTTTCCCGCGCTGCCCGACCACAGCAGCGACGCCGACCGGGTGTCGATCGGCCCGTCCAGCGCGCGTTCGAGCAGCAGATCTGACTCGGACCGCGACAGGTCTCCCAGCGGGTAGCGCCGCAGGAGCCCCTCCTGCCACAGTTCCGTGCGCTCACCGGGCCGCGAAGTCACCAGCACTCGCGCGTGTCCGTGCCGGATCACGTGGTGCAGCAACGCGATGGAGGCGTCGTCGAGCAGATGCGCGTCGTCCACCACGATCGTCAACGGCTGTTGTTCGGACAGAAGATGCTCCACGGCGCGACCGAGTGGGTTCGCCGTGCGCATGTCGGCGGGCAGCATCGCGGCCATCGCCCCGAACGGGATCGTCGACGTCGCCACCGTCGCGTAGCAGCGCCGCACGGTCAGACCGGTGCGCTCCAGCCGTGCCACGACCTCGTCCGTGAGCCGGGTCTTGCCCACACCGGCGGGACCGACGAGCGCGGCGCCCTTCTCGTCGACTGCGGTGAGCGCGGACATCACGTCCTCGAGCTCCCGCACCCTGCCCACGAACGGCCACACAACTCGCAGTGTGCCGAAGGTCCGGCTCACCGGGCACATCGATTTACGCGCCTTGGCCGAACAACGCGCGCAAGCCACCCCGGCCTGTCACACCGACCGCCGCGTACGTCGTGTGCAGATGGTTGTCCACGGTGCGTTTGGCGATCGCCAGCCGTTCGCCGATCTCCACGTTCGTCAGCCCGGCCACGGCCAGCCGCGCGATTTCCAGCTGGCGTGGCGTCAACGCGGCGAGCGTGCTCGTCACCACCAGACCGGGCGTGGTCGCGCCGTCGAACGACTCCGCGAGCGCCGACGCCTGCCGCTCCAGCCGGTCCGCGTCACGGGGCCGGTCGTGCAACCGCGAGAGCCTGCTCGCCTCCGCGAGTGCCTCGGCCGCGTACAAAGTGGCACCGCACGCCGTGAACGCCGCCGCCACCTCCTCCAGCCCCGCCGGGTCACGCAACGCGCGCGCCTGGGCGTGCGAGGCGTACGCGGTCGTGAGCGGATCCTTGCGTGACTTCGCGAGCTCCAGAAGACGAGGTGAGGTGTCCGCACCGAACCGTGCGGCGTCGTGCAGCGACCCGATCTCCTCGGAATACGCGCCGTGCGCCCGAGCCAAGGTCGCGTTGTCCAACGCGGTTTGCATCGCCTCGTTGACGCGACCGGCGCCCGCGAGCACCCACGACCGTGCGGCCCCCACGGCGAACTGCGCGATACGCCACGCGGGCCGCAACCCGGCTTCCGCGCGAGCCAGCGCGCGGAAAGCGCGATCCGACTGCCCCTGCAACGCCGCACCGGCCGCGAACTCGGCCAGCAGCAGCACGTCCCACATCATCGGCAGCGCGGCCGGGTCCGGAACGCCCTCGGCGGTGATCCGCACCGCCGAAGCAGCCTTCCCGCGCCACCGAGCGCTCTGACTCAGCAACACCCGCGGCGGCACCTGCGTGACCGACCAGCGGTCCTCCTCGATCACCTCTGCCAACGCCTGCGCGCCCCGCTTCTCCGCACCTACGAGGTCACCGCACCGCAGAGTGCTCTCGTTGCGCACACCGTTCGCCGCGCTCATCAACGACGGGAACCGTCCCGCTGTCGCCAGCACGGCCTCATGGTTGTCCTCGACCCGTGCGATGGCCTCGGTGTAGCGGCCCGCGAACTGGTCGGCGAACGCCAGCACCTGCCGTCCCGCCGTCGCCGCCCAGCCGCCTTCGGCGATCAGCAGCTCACCGCCGAGTCGCGCGATTCCCAGCGGCGCGGCCTCCAGCGCGAACGTCAGCGCGAAGAACAGCACCGCGTGCTCCGACTCGGCCGGCAGCTCCCGTGCGGTGACGAGATCCAGCACGGCCACGGCGGCGTCCTCGTCACCAAGACCGAAGAACAGGTTGAACGCGCGCGTACAGCCGACCTGGATCACCGTCAGCATGTCGCCGCCCGCCGCCATGGTCTCGGCGAGCACTTCCTCGGCCTGTGCGCACTGACGTTGGTACATCAGCACAAGACCCAGCACGAGCCCCACACGTGATGTCGCCCCACGCGCCATGGCGGCGCGCGAGAGCCGTTCCGCGAGCTCCCAGTCCTGCGCGGACAGTGCGTGCTCGGCAGCCCGGGCCAGCACGTCCGGCGACTCGGCCGTCCCGCTGTCGAGCCGCCACGTCGCGACGCGCACCGCGTCGTCAGGCCGGTCCGCGCCTTCCGCTTCCAGCCGATCGGCCAACGCACGGCGATGCGCTCGCGCCCGCAGAGTCGGGCACGTCGCACGTAAGCGCGCGCTGTAGAGCGGATGCGCGACGCGCGCACGTCCGTCATCACCGATCCGCACGAACCCCATGTCCACGAGATCCTGCGGAACGGGCAACAACCTGGGTTCGAGCGGTTCGCCGTAGGCAAGCAGTTCCAACGCCCGCCGCTGCGGTTCCGCGAGCCGTCCCAGCGTCAGGTCGACGAGCTCGGCGAGCCGCCCGGACAGCTCCAGCGGTCCGCTCCAGTTCCACCCGCCCACGGTCTCCGTCAGCGCGCCCGAGTGCCGTCCCGCGGCGACGAGTTCCTTGAGGTACAACGGATTTCCCTGGCTGTTCGCCCACACCAGGCGCCGTGTCGAGGCGTCGGCGGGACCGCCGAGAGCCGTCGCCAGCAGCGCGCCCGCACGTTCCTGGTCCAGCGCGTCGACCCCGACGACGGTCAGCCCCTCCATGCCCCAGCCGGGCCGTGCGGTGCAGATGATCCGCGTCAGCCGGTGACGCACAAGATGCTGTAACACCAACAACGATGCGTCATCGAGCAGATGCGCGTCATCGACCGACAACACCCGCCGCCCGCCACGAGAGAGATGTTCGGCGGCCGCGCGCACGGACGACGACGGCAGGATCGACCCCCGCGAGGCAGGCAGGTTGGTAGGAACGAGCGACGCGATCGCGCCGAGTGGAATCCGGGACGTGGCGACCGTGGCGTAACAACGCACCACCGGGTGCGGCACGGCGGCGAGTGCCTCGGCGGCCAGACGTGTCTTGCCCACGCCCGGCGGGCCGGACAGCAGCACCGCGCCGTCCACGGCCAACGCCTGCAACGCGGTCCGAAGCTCTCTCTCGCGCCCGACCAGGGGCAGCTGATCGCTCACAGGTGGTAAGTGCTCGCTTCCGATGCGCAGATACCGGACCGGACGAGCATGCCCTGTATCAGGCGGTGAGCGGCAGGCGTCGAAAGTCCATGAACCTTCTCAAACGCAAGGCCGCGATCCTGGCAGCACTGACCCTCGTCGCCGGCGGCGTCCTCGTGACGTCCTCCGTGGCGCAGGCGCAGAACACCATCTACGTCCAGTCGAAGTTCAACGGCCGGTGCATGACCGCCTCGACCGGCCAGAACGGCGCCGGCGTCATCATGGTCGACTGCCAGAACGCCCTCACCCAGCGCTGGTACTGGGACGGGCTGAGACTGCGCAACGCCGACGGCGGCAGATGCCTCACCGCCGCCTGGGGCAACCTCGACAACGGCGCCCACCTGCAGATGTACGACTGCCAGGCGAGCAACAACGCCTTCCAGCTGTTCTACCGCCCCGCCTCCTCGACAGCGGAGGTCGGCCGGATCCGGTCGTGGCAGTCCGGCAACCGGTGCGTCGAGATCGCGGGCGCGAACTGGTGGAACGGCGCCTCCGTGCAGCTGTGGGACTGCCACGGAGGCGGCAACCAGTACTGGTGGGCCTAATAACCCAGGGCGGTCTTGATGTCCTGCTCGACGGCGGCGGTGGTGACGAACAACAGCTCATCGCCGCCTTCGAGCGTGTCGTCCGGCTGCGGCACGATGACCCGCCCGCCGCGCAGGATCGTCACCAGAGCGGCGTCACGGGGCAGTTCCAGTTCCGAGACCGCGCGGCCGGCGAACGGCGTCGACTCGTCGAGCGTGATCTCCACGAGGTTCGCCTGGCCCTGGCGCAACGTCATCAGCCGTACGACGTCACCGATCGTCACGGACTCCTCGACCATGGCGGCCAACAGCCGTGGCGTCGACACGGCGACGTCGACACCCCATGACTCGGTGAAGAGCCATTCGTTCGTCGGGTCGTTCACACGCGCGATGACGCGACGGACCGCGAACTCCGTCTTGGCCAGAAGCGACACCACGAGGTTGACCTTGTCGTCACCGGTCGCGGCGATCACCACGTCGCACAGGTGCATGCCCGCGTCCTCCAAAGAGGACAATTCACACGCGTCGGCCTGCACCCACTCGGCCTGCTCGACCGAGTTCGGGTCGAAGTGCTTGCGGTCCCGCTCGATGAGCATGACCTGGTGCCCGTCCGAGACGAGCTCCTGCGCGATGGACCGTCCCACCGCTCCCGCACCAGCGATAGCGATCCGCATCAGCTCTCCTCCGGTGCCTGCAGCGCCGCCGCCGCGACGTCGGTGATCGTGCCGGACAGCGCCGCCACGTAGATGGTGTCATCGGCTTGCACGACGGTCTTCGCGTCCGGCAGCACGCCGGTGCCGAAGCGCATCACGAACGCCACGCGCGCCCGGATCGCCTCTTCCAGCTCGCGCACCGGCCGCCCGACCCACTCCTCGGCGACCTCGATCGGTAGCACCGCCACGGTCCCGGACGGGTCGCGCCACGCCGTCGCCGCGCCTTCGGGCAACAGCATCCGCAGGAACCTGTCCGTCGACCACGGCACCGTCGCCACGGTCGGAATTCCCAGCCGCTCGTACACGGCGGCGCGCTTGTGGTCGTAGATGCGCGCGACGACGTGCTCGACTCCGAACGTCTCGCGCGCGACCCGCGCCGAGATGATGTTCGAGTTGTCACCACTGGAGACCGCGGCGAACGCGCCCGCGCGCTCGACACCCGCCTCGATCAGGACATTGCGGTCGAAACCGTTGCCGACGACCTGCTGCCCGTGGAAGTCGCTGCCCAGCCTGCGGAACGACTGCGGGTCCTTGTCGATCACGGCGACCTGGTGGTCGAGTCGCTCCAGAGCCTTGGCCAGGGACGCCCCCACCCGGCCACACCCCATGATCACCACGTGCACGACATGCCTCCTCAGGCGAACCTTGCGCAGAACCTACCGAGCATTAGCCCGTCCTGGTGAGCGGACCCCTTACGCTCTGGCGGTGTCCAAGCTCGCCACCGCTGCCAAACGCCTCCTGGTAGGACGGCCGTTCCGCAGTGATCGCCTCGCGCACACCCTCCTGCCCAAACGCATCGCCCTGCCCGTGTTCGCCTCCGACGCCATGTCGTCGGTCGCGTACGCGCCGGAGGAGATCTTCCTGATGCTGTCGGTGGCGGGCCTGAGCGCCTACACCATGGCGCCGTGGGTTGGAGTCGCGGTCGTCGTGGTGATGCTCACCGTGGTGGCCAGCTACCGGCAGAACGTGCACGCCTACCCGTCCGGCGGCGGCGACTACGAGGTCGCGACGGTCAACCTAGGCCGCCGTGCGGGGCTCACGGTGGCGAGCGCACTGCTCGTCGACTACATCCTCACGGTCGCGGTGTCGATCTCGGCGGCCGCGGCGAACATCGGCTCCGCGATCCCGTTCGTCGCGACCCACAAGGCGGAGTTCGCGGTCGCGGCCATCGTGCTGCTGACGGCGGTGAACCTGCGCGGCATCCGCGAGTCCGGCAGCGCGTTCGCCGTGCCGGTCTACGCCTTCATGGTCGGCGTCTTCGGCCTGATCGGCTACGGCCTGTTCCGCGGTTTCGTGATGGGCGACGACATGCGGGCGGAGAGCTCGGGCCTCGAGATCCACGCCGAGCAGGACCACCTGATGGGCCTCGCGTTCGTGTTCCTGGTGCTGCGGGCGTTCTCGTCCGGCTGCGCCGCCCTCACCGGCGTCGAGGCGATCAGCAACGGCGTGCCCGCGTTCCGCAAGCCCAAGTCCCGCAACGCCGCGACGACGCTGCTGCTGATGGGCACCATCTCGGTCGTCATGCTGATGGGCCTGATCATCCTCGCCCAGCTGACCGACGTGCGGATGGCCGAGTTCCCGCAGCAGCAGATCACCAACGCCCCAGCGGGCTACGAGCAGAAGACGATGGTCGCGCAGATCGCGCACGCCGTGTTCGACAACTTCCCGCCCGGCTTCTACTTCATCGCCGGCGTCACCGCGCTGATCCTGGTGCTCGCCGCGAACACCGCGTTCAACGGGTTCCCGGTGCTCGGCTCGATCCTCGCCCAGGACCGCTACCTGCCGCGGCAGCTGCACACCCGCGGCGACCGGCTGGCGTTCTCCAACGGCATCATCTTCCTGGCCGGGTTCGCGGTCGTGCTGGTGATCGCGTTCGACGCCGAGGTCACCCGGCTGATCCAGCTCTACATCGTCGGTGTGTTCGTCTCGTTCACGCTCAGCCAGCTCGGCATGATCAAGCACTGGCACCGGCTGCTCAAGACCGAGACCGACGAGCAGGTGCGCCGGCGGATGCGGCGCTCGCAGGCCATCAACACGTTCGGACTCGCCCTGACCGCGACCGTGCTGATCATCGTGCTGATCACCAAGTTCACCAAGGGCGCGTGGATCGCCATCGCCGCGATGGCCGCCATCTACGCGTTGATGACCGCGATCCGCAAGCACTACGACACCGTCGCCGAGGAACTGCGCAAGCAGGAGCGCGTGCGCACGATGCCCGCGCGCAACCACGCGATGGTGCTGGTGTCCAAACTGCACATGCCGACGCTGCGGGCGTTGTCCTACGCCAAGGCCGTGCGTCCGGACGTGCTGGAGGCCGTCACCGTCAACGTCGACGACGGCGACACGCGCCGGCTCGTCGCGGAGTGGGAGAAGGAGAACTTCAAGATCCCGCTCAAGGTGATCGAGTCGCCCTACCGGGAGATCACCAAGCCCGTTCTCGACTACGTCAAGCGCGTCAAGTCGGACAACCCACGCGACGTTGTTACCGTGTTCATTCCCGAGTACGTGGTCGGCCACTGGTGGGAGCAGCTTCTGCACAACCAGAGCGCGTTGCGGCTCAAGGGAAGGCTGCTTTTCCAGCCGGGTGTGATGGTGACCAGTGTCCCGTGGCAGCTCGAATCCTCGGTGAAGAAGGTCAAGGACAAGGACGTCATCGCGCCCGGCGCTGTCCGAAGGGGACTTGACGACCGATGAGCACCACCAAAGAAGACTGGACCGGACGCAAGTTCGAAGTAGAAGTAGGACCTGTCGCCCACGGCGGGCATTTCGTCGCACGGCACGAGGGGCGCGTTCTGTTCGTGCGTCACGCGCTGCCCGGCGAACGCGTTGTGGTGTCCGTGTACGAGGACAACGGCGGCTCGTTCTGCCGTGCGGACGCCGTGGAGATCCTGGAGCCGTCACCGGACCGCGTCGAGGCACCGTGCCCGTTCAGCGGGCCGGGGATGTGCGGCGGCTGCGACTTCCAGCACGTCTCGTGGGACGCGCAACGGGAGCTGAAGGCCGAGGTCGTCCGCGAGCAGCTGTCGAGGCTCGCCAAGATCGAACGCGACGTGGTCGTGGAGGCGCTGCCGGGCGGTCCGCTGGAGTGGCGGACCCGGATCCGGATGGCCGTCGGCCGCGACGGGAAGCCGGGCTTCCGGGGTCTGCGTTCCCACGATGTGATCCCGATCGACCACTGTGTGATCTCCCGGCCGGGCATGGTCGAGGCGGTGACCGACCGAAAGTGGCGGGCACAGGAGCTCACGATCGTCCAGGACGGTGACGGCAACCGTCATGTGGGTGAGGTGCGTGGCCGACACACCACGCGACGCGCCGGAACCGGTACGGCCGTCGAGACCGCTGCCCAACGAAAGTGGCGAGTTTCGGCCGATGGTTTCTGGCAGGTCCACCCGGCCGCCGCGGACACGTTCGCGTCCGTCGTGGGGGAGTGGGCCGCGGCCAAGCCGGGGCAACGCGCGTGGGACCTGTACGGCGGTGCGGGCCTCTTCGCCTCCGTGCTCGGACGGCAGGTCGGCGAAAGCGGATCCGTGCTGGTCGTGGAGTCCTTCCCCGGTGCCGTGGAGGACGGCCGGCGCAACCTCCGCCGCATGTCCCAGGTGGAGTGGGTGGCGGACAAGGTGGAGCTCGCCGTGACCCGCAAACTGCCCGTCGAGAACCCTCATGTCGTGGTCCTCGACCCCCCTCGCAAGGGGGCGGGCAAGGTCGTTGTGGCTGAAGTCGCACGACGCCGTCCCGAACGGGTCGTCTACGTCGCCTGCGACCCCGCCGCACTGGCCCGCGACCTGGCCGAATTCACAGTTCAGGGGTACCGGCTCGCGGAGCTGCGGGCGTTCGACGCGTTCCCCATGACCCATCACATGGAGTGCATCGCCCTGCTCGTGCCTGAGACGAGTTGAGGCAGCGTCTCAGTCGCGTCTCCGTAGACTGAGCCGAAGTCTTCAGGAGTGAGGTGGGCGTGGTGACCCTGCTGGAGTCCGTGCACGGACCAGCTGATCTGAAACGGATGGACGAGGCGCAGCTGTCGCGCCTGTGTGAGGAGATCCGGCGTTTCCTGGTCGACAAGGTGTCCAAGACGGGCGGGCACCTGGGCCCCAACCTGGGTGTCGTCGAACTGACCGTGGCACTGCACCGGGTCTTCGACTCGCCGCAGGACCCGATCGTGTTCGACACCGGTCACCAGTCGTACGTGCACAAGATCGTCACGGGCCGCCGCGACGGCTTCGACCGGCTGCGCAAGATGGGCGGCATGTCGGGGTACCCGTCGCGGTCGGAGTCCGAGCACGACGTGCAGGAGAGCTCGCACGCCTCGACGGCGTTGTCCTACGCGGACGGCCTGGCGAAGGCGAAGCAGATCAACGGCGCCCACGGCCATGTGGTCGCGGTCGTCGGTGACGGCGCGCTGACCGGAGGCATGTGCTGGGAGGCGTTGAACAACATCGCGGCGGACAAGACCCGTCCCGTCGTGATCGTGGTCAACGACAACGGCCGCTCGTACTCACCGACGATCGGTGGTCTCGCGGACCACCTGTCGTCGCTGCGGCTGCGTCCCGGCTACGAGCGCGTGCTGGAGAAGGGCAAGAGCGCGCTGCAGCAGACGCCGTTCTTCGGCAAGCCCCTCTACGCCGCGCTGCACGCCGCCAAGCGCGGCATCAAGGACGCGCTGGCGCCGCAGGCGATGTTCGAGGACCTCGGCCTCAAGTACATCGGCCCGGTCGACGGCCACGACATGGCGACGCTGGAAGCCGCACTGCAGCGCGCCAAGTCGTTCGGCGGCCCGGTGATCGTGCACGCGGTCACCCGCAAGGGCATGGGGTTCGCGCCGGCCGAGAACCACGAGGCCGACCAGATGCACGCCACCGGCGTCATCGACCCGATCACCGGCGAGGACGTCAAACCGTCCAGCCGGACCTGGACGCACGTGTTCTCCGACGCGCTGGTGCAGGTCGGCCGCGAGCGTTCGGACATCGTGGCGATCACGGCCGCGATGCAGGGGCCCACCGGCCTCGACCCGTTCGCCAAGGCGTACCCGGAGCGCTTCTTCGACGTCGGCATCGCCGAGCAGCACGCATTCACCTCCGCCGCCGGTCTGGCGATCGGCGGGCTGCACCCCGTCGTGGCCGTCTACGCGACGTTCCTGAACCGCGCGTTCGACCAGCTGTTGATGGACGTCGCGCTGCACAAGCAGGGCGTCACCGTCGTGCTGGACCGGGCCGGCGTCACCGGCCCGGACGGCGCGTCGCACCACGGCATGTGGGACATGTCGATCCTCGGCGTCATCCCTGGCATTCACGTGGCGGCGCCGCGTGACGCCGGCACGCTGGTCGAGGAGCTGCGAGAGGCCGTGGCGATCTCGGACGCGCCGTCGGTGATCCGCTACCCGAAGGCCTCGGTCGGCCCGGACCTGCCCGCGTTGGAGCGCGTGGGTTCCGTGGACGTGCTTCGGCGTTCGGGCAACGACGTGCTGCTGGTGACGGTCGGCGCGTTGGGCGGGCTTGGTCTCGAGGCCGCGCAACGGCTGGAGGACCAGGGCATCGGCGTGACGGTCGTCGACCCGCGGTGGATCTACCCGATGTCGGTGGACCTCGTGGAGATGGCCGCGTCGCACAAGCTCGTGGTGACGGTCGAGGACGGTGGCCGCCACGGTGGCTTCGGCTCCTCTCTCGCGGCCGCGCTTCGCGATGCCGACGTCGAGGTGCCGTTGCGCGACATCGCTCTGCCGCAACGCTTCCACGACCACGGTGACCGTGGCGAAGTGCTGGCGTTGTGCGGCATCACCGCGCAGGACGTCGCACGGCGCGTGACGGAGTGGGCCGCTCGTCTGGAGTGCCTGCCCGTCGAGATCGACGCGCCGGCTGAGAAGTAGGACTTCGTCGCCGGCCGGGGTCGTGATGGCACCGGCCGGCGAGGAATTCCTGGCCGAAACAGCCTGTGAAGGTGTCGTTAAGCGCCTTCTCAGGTGAATGTGGCACCTTTGAGGCGTGCGGATTCTGGTAGTCGAGGACGAGGCGCCTCTGGCCGACGCGATCGCTCGCGGCCTGAGGCGCGAAGGCATGGCCGTGGACGTCGCCTACGACGGCGAGACCGGGCACGAGAAGTCGACCGTCACGCGGTACGACGTGGTCGTGCTCGACCGAGACCTCCCCGGGATGTCCGGCGACGAGCTGTGCAAGGAGATCCTCAGCTCCGGCGCGCTCACCAGGGTCATGATGCTGACGGCGAGCGGGTCCATCGAGGATCGCGTGTCCGGCCTGTCACTGGGCGCGGACGACTACCTCGCGAAGCCGTTCGCGTTCCCCGAGCTGGTCGCGCGCGTGCGGGCACTGGCCCGGCGCGCCACCCCGGCGACGCCGCCCGTGCTCGCCGCCCAGGACGTCGAACTGGACCCGGCGCGGCGCACCGTGTCGCGCGGCGGGCAGCCGATCGAGCTGACCCGCAAGGAGTTCGGGGTCCTCGAAGTGCTGCTCGCGGCCAAGGGATCGGTCGTCAGCAGCGAAGAGCTGCTTGAGCGCGTGTGGGACGAGAACGCCGATCCGTTCACCACGACCGTGCGCGTCACCGTGATGACGTTGCGCAAGAAGCTGGGCGAGCCGGGCATCATCGACACCGTCGTGGGCTCGGGCTATCGGGTCCCCAGTGCCTCGAACGGCTCTGCAGAGGACTGACCTGTGCGCCGACGCGGGCCAGGACTGCGTCTCCGGATCACGCTGCTCACCACCGCGCTCGTCGCCGTGGTGAGTGCTGTCCTGCTCTTCCTCGGCTGGACGCTGGTCGGGCGGGTCTTCGACTCGTCGCCGTCGTTCCCCTCCGACACCCAGGTCACGGTCGACGGCGTCACCGTCACCGTGAAGGTGCTGACCGACGCGTTGACGGCCACCGCGCGTCAGGACCTGCTACGCGCTGGACTGATCGCGTTCGCGTGCATGGTCGTAGCTGCTGCTGTCCTGGCATGGACGTTCACCGGCCGTGTCCTGAAGCCACTGCACGACGTGACGGGTGCTGCCCGCCGGTTGTCGGCCGAGTCGCTGGGGTCGCGGTTGCGACTGGAAGGTCCGCGTGACGAGGTCGCGGAGCTCGCGGACACGTTCGACTCGATGCTCGACCGGCTGGAAGCCGCCTTCGACTCGCAGCGCCGGTTCGTGGCGAACGCATCGCACGAACTGCGCACTCCTCTCTCGGTGGTGCGCACTGAGCTGGACGTGACTCTGTCCGATCCGGACGCCGACGTCGAAGAGCTCCGGCGCATGGCCGGTGTCGTGCGTGCGGCGGGGGAGCGTGCCGAACAGTTGGTGTCGGCGCTGCTGCTGCTCGCACGTACGGACGGGATCGGGCTTGCTGTTCGTGAGCCGGTGGACCTGTCCGCTGTGGTCGAGTCCGCGTGGAAGGCGACACGGGCCGAGGCCGAGGCACGGAACCTGCGCGCGGTGTTCCGGTGCGTGCCGGCGCTCGCGGTCGGGGATCCGGCTCTGTTGGAGCGCATCGCCGGCAACCTGCTCGAGAACGCCACCCGGCACAACCACGTCGGCGGATGGATCGAGACGGTGGTGGAGACGGGACCGCAGTGGTCGGTGCTGCGGGTGTCGTCGTCCGGCCAGTTGATCCCGCCGGACCGCGTGGAGGAGCTGTTCGAGCCGTTCCGCCGCGGGGGCAAGGACCGGACCAGCCAGTCCGGCACGGGGCTCGGGCTCTCGATCGTGCGTGCCGCGGTGGCGGCCCACGGCGGGTTTGCGCAGGCAGTGGCCGTGCCGACCGGTGGTCTGTCGGTCTCCGTGCACCTGCCCGCCGCACCTCGGTGAAGCCGGATACAAGATTGTCGGCGTGGCCCCGGTCACACTCTGCGTCGATCTTGGCGGGTTTGGGCCGTCGGCGTAGTGTCTGACCTGCGGTTACGCCGTTAGGGACCCCCGATTTGGATCTCCTGGGGCGCCCGTGTAAATTTCTCCATGCCAGCACGGAACGGGCCGGGAAACACAGCCGGAACGGAGTGCGGCGAAAGACTTCTAAGCCTGACACAGCCCCGGAAGTGACTCTCCTCGGAGATGAGCTGCGGTGTGCGCGTGTTCTTTGAGAACTCAACAGCGTGCCGAAACACAGCCAGTAATATATGAATTACCTCCTCGTCGAGGTAGTTCCTTTGAGGCAAGACCAGATTGATGCCAGACATATTCCGTCTGGAGCGATCAAACATAATCCTTATTGGAGAGTTTGATCCTGGCTCAGGACGAACGCTGGCGGCGTGCTTAACACATGCAAGTCGAGCGGTAAGGCCCTTCGGGGTACACGAGCGGCGAACGGGTGAGTAACACGTGGGTAACCTGCCCTGTACTCTGGGATAAGCCTTGGAAACGAGGTCTAATACCGGATACGACACTGAATCGCATGATTCGGTGTGGAAAGTTCAGGCGGTATGGGATGGACCCGCGGCCTATCAGCTTGTTGGTGGGGTAATGGCCTACCAAGGCGACGACGGGTAGCCGGCCTGAGAGGGTGACCGGCCACACTGGGACTGAGACACGGCCCAGACTCCTACGGGAGGCAGCAGTGGGGAATATTGCACAATGGGCGAAAGCCTGATGCAGCGACGCCGCGTGAGGGATGACGGCCTTCGGGTTGTAAACCTCTTTCAGCAGGGACGAAGCGCAAGTGACGGTACCTGCAGAAGAAGCACCGGCTAACTACGTGCCAGCAGCCGCGGTAATACGTAGGGTGCGAGCGTTGTCCGGAATTATTGGGCGTAAAGAGCTCGTAGGCGGTTTGTCGCGTCGGCCGTGAAAACTTGGGGCTTAACTCCAAGCTTGCGGTCGATACGGGCAGACTTGAGTTCGGCAGGGGAGACTGGAATTCCTGGTGTAGCGGTGAAATGCGCAGATATCAGGAGGAACACCGGTGGCGAAGGCGGGTCTCTGGGCCGACACTGACGCTGAGGAGCGAAAGCGTGGGGAGCGAACAGGATTAGATACCCTGGTAGTCCACGCCGTAAACGGTGGGTGCTAGGTGTGGGGGGCTTCCACGCCCTCTGTGCCGCAGCTAACGCATTAAGCACCCCGCCTGGGGAGTACGGCCGCAAGGCTAAAACTCAAAGGAATTGACGGGGGCCCGCACAAGCGGCGGAGCATGTGGATTAATTCGATGCAACGCGAAGAACCTTACCTGGGCTTGACATGGACTAGAAAGCTCTAGAGATAGAGCCTCCCTTGTGGCTGGTTCACAGGTGGTGCATGGCTGTCGTCAGCTCGTGTCGTGAGATGTTGGGTTAAGTCCCGCAACGAGCGCAACCCTCGTTCCATGTTGCCAGCGGGTAATGCCGGGGACTCATGGGAGACTGCCGGGGTCAACTCGGAGGAAGGTGGGGATGACGTCAAGTCATCATGCCCCTTATGTCCAGGGCTTCACACATGCTACAATGGCCGGTACAAAGGGCTGCTAAGCCGTGAGGTGGAGCGAATCCCATAAAGCCGGTCTCAGTTCGGATCGGGGTCTGCAACTCGACCCCGTGAAGTCGGAGTCGCTAGTAATCGCAGATCAGCAACGCTGCGGTGAATACGTTCCCGGGCCTTGTACACACCGCCCGTCACGTCACGAAAGTCGGTAACACCCGAAGCCCGTGGCTCAACCCGCAAGGGGGAGAGCGGTCGAAGGTGGGACTGGCGATTGGGACGAAGTCGTAACAAGGTAGCCGTACCGGAAGGTGCGGCTGGATCACCTCCTTTCTAAGGAGCATCTACTACCGATCTTGGGCAAACGTTCCGAGCGGTAGTCAGAACCTGCACTCGCTTAAGCGAGGTAGGGCTCATTAGTGGATGCTGGCTGGCTAGACGTTCGGTTGTTTCGACAGTGAGTACTGCGCCTTCGGGTGCGTGGAAAGGTGTCGCGGGGGCTGGATGAATAGATCGGTACGCTGTTGGGTCCTGAGGGAACACGCTTTTCGTGTCTTTCAGTGGTCGGGCTCTTGCCGCGGATGAACCACCTGACATTGGTCAGGCCGGCGTTCGCACTGGTGCGAGAGTGTCTGATTGTTCTTTGAGAACTGCACAGTGGATGCGAGCATCTTTGTAGCAAGTTAGTAAGGGCATACGGTGGATGTCTTGGCACCAGGAGCCGATGAAGGACGTAGGAGACTGCGAAAAGTCTAGGGGAGCTGTCAACCGAGCTGAGATCCTAGAATTTCCGAATGGGGAAACCCGGACCCAGTCATGTGGGTTCACCCATACCTGAACACATAGGGTATGTGGAGGGAACGCGGGGAAGTGAAACATCTCAGTACCCGCAGGAAGAGAAAACAACCGTGATTCCGTGAGTAGTGGCGAGCGAAAGCGGAAGAGGCTAAACCGTATTCGTGTGATACCCGGCAGGGGTTGCGTGTACGGGGTCGTGGGACCTCTTGGTCAGTTCTGCCGAACTGGCAAACAGTCAGAAAACGTGTGGTTAGAGGAATACGTCTGGAAAGCGTGAGCGTAGAGGGTGAAACTCCCGTACTCGAAAACCTATCGTCTGTTTAGAGTGTTCCCAAGTAGCAGCGTACTCGTGAAATTCGCTGTGAATCTGGCGGGACCACCCGCTAAGCCTAAATACTCCCTGGTGACCGATAGCGGACTAGTACCGTGAGGGAAAGATGAAAAGTACCCCGGGAGGGGAGTGAAATAGTACCTGAAACCGTGTGCCTACAATCCGTCGGAGCCTTTAGGGGTGACGGCGTGCCTTTTGAAGAATGAGCCTGCGAGTTAGTGCTACGTGGCGAGGTTAACCCGTGTGGGGTAGCCGTAGCGAAAGCGAGTCTGAATAGGGCGCTTGAGTCGCGTGGTCTAGACCCGAAGCGGTGTGATCTAGCCATGGCCAGGGTGAAGCGCGGGTAAGACCGCGTGGAGGCCCGAACCCACCAGGGTTGAAAACCTGGGGGATGAGCTGTGGTTAGGGGTGAAAGGCCAATCAAACACCGTGATAGCTGGTTCTCCCCGAAATGCATTTAGGTGCAGCGTCGTGTGTTTCACCACGGGGGTAGAGCACTGGATGGTCTAGGGGGCCTACAAGCTTACCGAAATCAACCAAACTCCGAATACCGTGGTGTGAGAGCGCGGCAGTGAGACTGCGGGCGATAAGGTTCGTAGTCGAGAGGGAAACAGCCCAGAACGCCAGCTAAGGTCCCTAAGTGTGTGCTAAGTGGGAAAGGATGTGGGGTCGCACAGACAGCCAGGAGGTTGGCTTAGAAGCAGCCACCCTTTAAAGAGTGCGTAATAGCTCACTGGTCAAGTGGTCCTGCGCCGACAATGTAGCGGGGCTTAAGCACACCACCGAAGCTGTGTCATTTCGAGTTTACTCGGGATGGGTAGGGGAGCGTCGTGTAGCGGTTGAAGCGGCGGAGTAATCCAGCCGTGGACGCTATGCGAGTGAGAATGCAGGCATGAGTAGCGAAAGACGAGTGAGAAACTCGTCCGCCGGATGACCAAGGGTTCCTGGGCCAGGCTAATCCGCCCAGGGTAAGTCGGGACCTAAGGCGAGGCCGACAGGCGTAGTCGATGGACAACGGGTTGATATTCCCGTACCCGTGTGAACGCGCCCATGATGAACCTTGTGATACTAACCGCCCAAAGCACCTCCTGAAAGCCTTCGGGCCGATGGGGACTGTGGAGCGCGGGACCTGAACTTGTAGTAGTCAAGCGATGGGGTGACGCAGGAGGGTAGCTCCGCCAGTGAGTGGTAGTACTGGTGCAAGCGTGTAGGCCGAAGCATAGGCAAATCCGTGCTTCATTAAGGCTGAGACGTGATGCGTAGCCGATTGAGGCGAAGTAGAGTGATCCCATGCTGCCGAGAAAAGCCTCTAGCGAGCTTTCACGCGGCCCGTACCCCAAACCGACACAGGTGGTCAGGTAGAGAATACCAAGGCGATCGGGCGAACTGTGGTTAAGGAACTCGGCAAAATGCCCCCGTAACTTCGGGAGAAGGGGGGCCGTAGCGCTTGAAGCCTCTTGCAGGCTAGGGCGAGACGGCCGCAGAGACCAGCGAGAAGCGACTGTTTACTAAAAACACAGGTCCATGCGAAGTCGCAAGACGATGTATATGGACTGACGCCTGCCCGGTGCTGGAACGTTAAGGGGACCGGTTAGTCCTTCGGGGCGAAGCTGAGAACTTAAGCGCCAGTAAACGGCGGTGGTAACTATAACCATCCTAAGGTAGCGAAATTCCTTGTCGGGTAAGTTCCGACCTGCACGAATGGCGTAACGACTTCTCGACTGTCTCAACCGCAGGCCCGGCGAAATTGCATTACGAGTAAAGATGCTCGTTACGCGCGGCAGGACGGAAAGACCCCGGGACCTTTACTATAGCTTGGTATTGGTGTTCGATTCGGCTTGTGTAGGATAGGTGGGAGACTGTGAAGCGCTGACGCCAGTCAGTGTGGAGTCAACGTTGAAATACCACTCTGGTCGTATTGGATGTCTAACCTCGGTCCGTGATCCGGATCAGGGACAGTGCCTGGTGGGTAGTTTAACTGGGGCGGTTGCCTCCCAAAGAGTAACGGAGGCGCTCAAAGGTTCCCTCAGCCTGGTTGGCAATCAGGTGTTGAGTGCAAGTGCACAAGGGAGCTTGACTGTGAGACTGACGGGTCGAGCAGGGACGAAAGTCGGAACTAGTGATCCGGCCATGGCTTGTGGAAGCGTGGTCGCTCAACGGATAAAAGGTACCCCGGGGATAACAGGCTGATCTTCCCCAAGAGTCCATATCGACGGGATGGTTTGGCACCTCGATGTCGGCTCGTCGCATCCTGGGGCTGGAGTAGGTCCCAAGGGTTGGGCTGTTCGCCCATTAAAGCGGTACGCGAGCTGGGTTTAGAACGTCGTGAGACAGTTCGGTCCCTATCCGCCGCGCGCGTAGGATACTTGAGGAAGGCTGTCCCTAGTACGAGAGGACCGGGACGGACGGACCGCTGGTGTGCCAGTTGTTCTGCCAAGAGCATTGCTGGTTGGCTACGTTCGGAAGGGATAACCGCTGAAGGCATCTAAGCGGGAAGCTCGTTCCAAGATGAGGTATCCCACCCTTCGTGGGTTAAGGCCCCCAGCTAGACCACTGGGTTGATAGGCCAGAGGTGGAAGACCGGTAACGGTTGGAGCTGACTGGTACTAATAGGCCGAGGACTTGTTACAAAGACGCTACGCATCCACTGTGCGGTTCTGGAAGAACAACCAGAACCGATCGAACCCCCAGCGGGGTAGGTTTCCTGCTGGTTCGGGGTTTTAGGTTGAATTCCATAGTGTTTCGGTGGTCATAGCGTTGGGGAAACACCCGGTCCCATTCCGAACCCGGTAGTTAAGCCCTTCTGCGCCGATGGTACTGCACTGGTTACGGTGTGGGAGAGTAGGTCGCCGCCGAACTTAATTTGCCCTGCGGGTCGAGCGCCATTGAGCGCTCCCCGCAGGGCTTTTTCACGTTCTTTTCCATGCCTTCGTGCAAGTGGTGCCGTGTTCATTGAGCGGCTGTCCGGGTGATGACGCCCCGGCGAGCGGGTGACACGAGTCAAGCCCGGCTTCCCGATCCCTACCGTGATCGTCATGAACGAGCAGTGGGCAGGGGAGGCACCTTTGCGGTGGCGAGCGCGCAGGAGGCGGGGCAGGCACGCCCGCGAGCCCGCGCCGTCCTCGCAGTCGGTCCTGCCCGCGGTGCTCGGCGTCGTGCTGCTGGTGTGCCTGATCCTCCTCCTGCTCACGTACCTCTAGCGGGACTGCAGCGCGTCGAGCGCCACGGCCTGGGCGATGACCAGCCGGCGATCGACGCCAGGATTCTGGACGGTGACCAGGTAGTGGTCACGAATCCAGGTCTTCTTGTCGACGCTGAACACGGGAGCGCCGTTCTCCGCGACGAAGTCGAAGTGATACCGCATGGGGAACGGCGCGTCTCCGATGAACGGAATCCACTGCCACAGCCGGCGAAAGCCCGCCAGCCACTTGTTGCGTTCAGCCCCGGTCACCGCGGGCAGGCCCGGCTGTTCCAGGTGCCAGGTCGACCGCAGCAGCGACTTGGCGAAGTCCTTGCGGAACAACCCGATCCGCTGCCCGTTCGCGTCCGTCACGTCGTAGCCGCTGCCGAGGTCGATCGCCTTGCGAGCGTTGAACTCGAACAACACCTGGCTCTTCGAGGAGTCGGTGTAGATCGTGATCCGCTCCTTGATCTTGAGCCTCTTCTGCTCGGCGAAGCCGACCTGCCCGCCGGGCTTGCCGTTGTCGTCGGCGAAGACCTCGTAGCGGTTGACCATGAACGTGACCTTTTGGTGCACGTGCAGGACGTGCACGTTCTGCAGACTCACAGCTCACCCTTCTCGACAGGCACGGGGGTCAGGCTCCCGGTCGGGAACCGTCGCTCGTTGCGCTCGATCTTGGCGAACGAGGCCTCGATCAGATCGACACCGAGCTTGTCCGCGAGCCTGGTGAGGTAGTGCATCACGTCCGCGAGCTCGTCTCTCACGTTCCACGCGAGTTCGGGGTCTTTCATCGCGTTTTCCGCCTCTTCCGGCGTCAGCCACTGGAAGAGGTCGGTCAGCTCCCCGACCTCCCCGGACAACGCCATCACCAGGTTCTTGGGCGTGTGGTAGCTGTCCCAGTCGCGGGCAGCGGCGAACGCGCGCAGGGCGTCCCTCAGGTCCACGAGATCACGCTGACTCATGACTCACTAACTACCACGTGGACGAACGAGCAAGGATGGCGGCTGATGAGGCATGGATCGTCCGCGTCAATGTTGATTAGCTCTAGTCATGTCAACATCGAGCGCGATCAACACCTCGTCCATCCTCGTTCTCGGCGCCACCGGCAAGACCGGCCGCCGTGTCACGGCTCTCCTCGGCCCCGCCGCCCGTCCGGCGTCGCGCTCCGCGTCCACGACGTTCGACTGGTCAGCCCCGGACACCTGGGAAGCCGCGGTCGCCGGCACCACCGCCGTCTACGTCGTGCCGCCGGACAACCCCTCGCAGCTCGCGGAGTTCGTGACCGTCGCGGTGAAGGCCGGCATCACCCGGCTCGTGCTGCTGTCGATGCGCGGCGCCCCCGAGGGCGACCCGTTCGAAGCGGCGATCAAGGACTCGGGCGCCGAGTGGACGATCCTGCGGCCCACCTGGTTCATGCAGAACTTCGACGAGGACCTGTTCGCCGAGCCCGTGCAGAACGGTGAACTCGCCGTGCCGGCCGGTCAGGGCGTCCACCCGTTCATCGACGTCGCGGACATCGCCGAGGTCGCCGTCGTCGCCCTGACCGAACCCGGTCACCACGGGCAGACCACGACCTGAGCGGGCCCGAGGCGTTGTCGTTCGCCGAGATGCTGGCGCGGATCGTCGCGGTGACGGGCAAGCCCGTTCTGTACAACGACATCGAGCCGGACGAGTTCGCCGCCGCGTTGCGCGGGCTCGGCTACCCGGACGAGATCGCGGACCTCGTCACGATGCTGCTCATGCGCATCCGCACGGGAGAAGAGGCGCACCTGTCCGACGGTGTGCAGCGGGTCCTCGGCCGTGCGCCGCGGACGTTCGCCGACTACCTGGGCAGCAGCAAGTTCGCCTGAAGACCGCGCGTGCCCTCGTTGGTGATGACGGCTTCGCAGAGCGCGCGCCCCGTGCGGGCGCGCCACTCCTGCGCCATGTCGCAGTAGCGAAGGCCCATCGCATACGTGAGCTGGCCGATGCTTTCGCCTTCGAGCAGCACCTCAAGTGTGTGTTCACCGATGTGAGAGCCTCTGGCGATCCGGCAGTCGCGGAGTTCAGCGATCACGTGAACGGGAGTGCGGCCGTTCACGACACGGTGCAGCACGTGCTGATGGGCCCTCTCGCCCATGACGGCGACCTGTTGTTCAGCGGGCAGCGTCGGAGCCGTGCCGAGTGCCTCGTGGTCGAGCAGCAGCAGCCGCGGCACGCCGAGATGCAGGTGCACGCCGTAGGGCTGGCCGCCGCCGATGATGCGGGCCGGGCACGAGCCGATCTCGCCGCGCTCGGCCAGTTCGGACAGGAGCGGCTGGTATTCGAGGGCCTGCTCACTGCGCAGGTAGCCGGCGGTGGTCGCGGTGCCGTCGCCGCGCAGCAGGTCGACTCGCACCGCCGCGCGGTCGTGCCGGCCGGGGGACTCCGGCACCAGCACCGCGGTCGCCGGGACGGAGCTGTCGTCGTTGAGATCGAGCGTGGAGAGCCTCGCGACCTCGGCGATGGCGTCCTGGTGATGCGCCTCGCCGACGATCGCCACCCGCCCGGCCGTGGACAGCCGTCGCAGGCGAGACCGAGTGCGCGACGGGGCGATCTGCTCGGCCGAGCTGTGCTTGGTGCCGATGAACATCAACGCGAACAGCGCGAGTCCGATGACGAAGCCCAGTGGGCCGAAAGCAACGGTCAGAACCAGCGCGAGCACGGCAACGGCTATCAGGACTGCGGCAGGCGAAGGTTCTGTGCGTTGCTGCATCGTCATGGGGCATCCTCACGACTCGGCTTCCCGTCACTCTCAGTGTCGGGCATGCCGGACGATGCGTTTCACAGTTCGCTCATTTGGCCTAGTACGACGAACTGGAGACTCCAGCCCGTGACCAGAATCGATCAGTGGACCAGGGTGAGGCGCGCGCGGCCTCGCGGCCCCGGTTCCCCGCCACCCGGCAATGCGGTCAGCACGAGCCCGAACACCAGCCCGTTGAGTTCCTCAAGGCCCAGATTCAGTTCCTTGGCCACGTGCAACGGCGGTGTGCCGTTCTCGCGGAGGACCCTGAACACCTTGGTGAGCAGTTTCGAGGTCTCGCGGCGCGTCATGCCGCCCTGGACGAGGCTGTGGACGTTCGCCCATTTCGTGAACTGGTCCCTGCCCACGTGCCAGTGCCGGTGGTCGGTGCCGGGCAGTTGCCGCTGGGGCATCAGGAACTCGGCGGCGAACTCGTGCGGCTCGTCGTGCCCGAGAAGCACGGCGAGCTGGACGGCCGCGTCGAACCGCGCCTGCTCCGGCGTCGCCGTCGGCGCGAGGAACAGGAACGGAGTTCCGTCGTGCCAGCAGGAGAAAGCTTCCTGCTCGACGCAGTCGACCGGCAGCGAGAACACCCGCACACCACGAGACTCCAGCAGCTGGACCATGTTCGGCGCCGGCCCGGCGGCGATCCGCCACGCGTCACGCGTGCCCTGCGGCGACGTCCGAGGCGGCGGCAAAGAGGGCTGGGGAAGCACGAACAGCCGCTCCAGCCAGCCGTTGAACTCAATCGCGAGCTGCGCGGCAGCCGTCGCCTGGGCGTCGTCCGGCGCGTTCTGCGGCCGCGGAGGCTCCGGCGCGGTCAGGAACTCGGCCGGAAATCCGAGCGCTCCCGCCAGCGACTCGACCGCGGCGGCCTTGGGCCTGCGCAGCCCGCGCTCGTACTCGCCGATGGCCCGCGCCTGCACGCCCGACTTCCGCGCCAGCTCGGCCGCGGTGAGTCCGCGCCGGGTGCGGGCGAGCGTGAGTCGCGAGGGCGTGAGCATGATCCGGCCATTGTCGCTCTTGGACCGTCGCGATGCCACGCGGGTCCTGGTGCACTGATCAGATCAGCGTTCCGCGACCGTTCGACCTGGTCACGGGTTCGTTGCACTCGCGGTCGACATGTATCAGCCGGGCAACTTCCTGCGGCCTGGGTTCGGAGGCCGAGCGAGTGCTCGCCACCGTCGAGCTTCCAGCCGTGGCTCAGCGCCGGAGCGCGATCGGGAAGTCCACCTCCTCCGGACCATCCACATTGGGCGTCCTGCGCTGCGGGAACTCCATCGGCGGCAACGGGATCCGATGCGCCCACCGCTCGATGATCTGGTTCTGCGGCGTCGGCTCCGGCTGCGACACCTCGCGCAACACCACGAGCCGATCCTCCAGCTGCAGCGGATACGTCACCAGGAACCACAACTTCAGCCCTTCGCTGCGCATGTTCTCGAACAGCGCGAACTGGTCGTGGTCGTTGTCCCGCATCATCGCCGCGATGGCGGGCCCCTTCGCGTAGTCGCTGCGCAACGGCGCCTCCGGCGACCCCGTACCGCGATTGCCCTGCAACGTGCCGAGCAGGATCGGGCGGGACGGGTGCTGGATCAGGCCAGCGTTCCAGTGGTCGAGCCGCTGCCACCCCTCGGCCGCGAGGAGCTGGCGCAGCGTGCCCACCCGGTGGATCCAGTCGAGCAGGCCCGGCGCGTTGGTCGGCCCGAACGGCGGCGAGGCGGCGCGTGCGTCGATACCGGCGGCGATCGCGCGGTCCAGGATCGCGAGGCGCAGGCCCAGGTCGGCGAGCTTCTCGCCGGTGGTGGGGGTGAGCTTGCGGAAGGCGGCGTTGGTCATGGGCCGACGGTAGCGACGGGGTCTGACATTTCCGGGAAACTGCTGGTCATGTACCGCTACGTCGACGTGGGCCCTGCTCCGCCCGCCACGTCCGAGGCCACGTCGAAGGTCATGCGCCGCACTCGCCGCGTCGGCACCGCGCCGGAACTGGCGGTCAGGAGAGCGGTGCACCGCCGGGGGCTGCGCTACCTCGTCGACGTCGCCCCGCCGGGCACCAACCGCCGCAGACGTGTCGACGTGCTGCTGCGTGGGGCGCGGATCGCGTTGTTCGTCGACGGATGCTTCTGGCACTCGTGCCCGGAGCACGGTCAACTGCCGAAGGCGAACCGCGAGTGGTGGAGGGTGAAGCTGCACGGGGTGGTCGTTCGCGACCGGGACACCGATGTGCAGCTCACGTCCGCGAGTCCGGCCAAGACATGAAAGTGCGGTGCCCCGGGCGATGTCGCCCAGAGCACCGCACTCGCGGCCCTTCTCCTGGTCAGGCCGCCACCGGCATGAGCTGGTGCAGCACGTCCCGCTCACCCAGCCGTTCCTGAGCCCACTCGACGACCGAGGCCTCCTGCGCGAACAGCACGATCTGCCGGTCCGCGGACAGCTGCAGCAGCAGGTCGAGCAATGCGCGCGTGCGGGAGTCGTCGGCCTGCACGGTGACGTCGTCCAGCAGAAGCGGGCACGGCTCGGAGGCGAGGTGCTGGGCCAGGGCGACGCGCAGCAGCAGGTAGATCTGTTCGGCTGTGCCGAGGGACAGGTGCGCGGCCTGGTGCCACGACTCGGAGGCCGCGCACACGCGCACGGTCAGGGTCGACGGGTCCACGGCGGCGTCGACGTACCGGCCGTCGGTGATCGCGGGCAGCCAGGTTCGGAGTGTGTCTTCGAGGGCAGGGGCGATGGTGCTGTGCACCTTCTCGCGGGCCGCGGTCAGGTAGCGGGAGGCCAGGTCGATGGCCTCCACCTCGGCGGTCACCTCGGCCAGCGCGGCCGCGGCGACCTGCACGGCTTCCTCCGCTTCCGCGACGCTCGGCAGTGAGCGGGCCATCTCCGCGACGGTCGCGGCCAGCGAGTCCGCGGACGCGGCCAGGGACGGGTCCACCGGGGCGCAGGCCGCGTAGCGGAGGGCCGCTTCCAGCAGGGTGGCGTGGTGGGTCTGGGCCGCGGAGAGGGTGGCTTCCAGGTCGTCCAGGGTTCCCGAGGCCAGCAGTGACTGGAGTTCGGCCCACGCCTTGCGTTCGGCCTCGGCCTCGCGCAGGAGGTCGTCCCAGCCGCGTTGCCACTCGGCGATCGCGCGCAGGAGGTCCTCTGGGCGTTCGCCGGTGCGGCCGATCGCGGTCACGGCCTCGTGCAGCAGGACGAGGGCTCGGGTGTGGGCGGCGGTGGCCTCGGCGACGGTGGCCTCTGCCTGGCGGCGGTCTGCCAGGGTCTGGGACAACTGGGGGCGATGGGCCGCCATCAACGCCTGGCGGGCGCGCACCTTGCAGTCGGTCTCGTAGTCCACCAGCAGGTCCGGCACGGGCATCGCGGCGTCCACCTTGCCGCGCGCGGCGAGTTCCACCCGGATCGCCTTCTCGGTGCGTGCCACCTCGGACACCAGGTCGGCGTGCTCGGCCTCCCAGGCGGGGCGGTTCGCCAGGCGCCACAACGTTTCGCGGTCCGCTGGCACGCCCAGCGACGCGCACTCGGCGACGGCCGAGTCGTGGACGCGGGCGGCCTCCACGGCCACCGCTCGCTGGCCCTCGGCCTCTGCCAGGGTGCGGTCGGCGGTGAACAGCACGCTTCGTGCCTGGGCGGCGGCGGTCGCGCGGTCGGCGGCGAACGCGATGGCGATCTCGCGCTGGGCCGCGTTGCCGCGGGACATCGCGCCGCCCACGCCCGCCACCAGCGCGGCGACGAGGACGCCGATCGCGGCGAGTTGCTGGCCGGTCAGGAAGAGCAGCACGCCCACCATGCTCGTGAGGCAGCTCAGGGCCAGCAAAGCGTTGCGCAGGAACGGGTTCGGCACCGCGATCTCCTGCACGCGGGTCGCTGCCACGTCCGCTTCGACCTGGGTGCGGGCCGCGCAGGCGGCGGCCTCGTCCTGGTGACCGCGGGCGGTGTCGACGTCGATCGACGCGGTGGTCAGGCGGGCGCCGGCGGCCGGGTCGAGGCGCGTGGCCAGTCCGCGCAGCACGGACGGTTCGGCGGTGGTCCGCGGTGACGGTCGGCGTTCGTTGTGCGCGGCGGCGACGGCGGACGCGGTCGCGTAGGCCGAGGCCACGACGCGAAGTTCCTCGTCCAGCGCGGTCTCGCCGACCGGGAAGTCCGGCAGGGCACGGAGTTCGGCCTCCAGCGCCGCCGCGGACGGGCCCGTCAGCGCGCGCGGGGTCGGCGCGGCACGCCACGCGGCCAGCGCGCGATTCACCACCTGGGTCAGCTCTTCCTGCGCGGCCAGACCGGACGGCGGCGAGTCGCCGAAGCGCTCCTGCAGTTCGCTGAGCCGCGTCACCCGAGCAGAAAGCGCGTCGAGCGACGCCCCGTGTTCCTGCACGGCCAGGCGAGCGCGAGCCGCGGCGGCCGAACGGGCCTGCGTGCTCAGTTCCAGGTAACGGGCGTGCTCCCGGCGAGCCGCGGTCAGGTCGGTTTCGGCCTCGCGCAAGCGGTTTCGCGCGTCCCGCAACGCGTCCACGGGCGCGGTCAGCCGTTGCAGCGCCTGCTCCACCGTGCCGTCCGTGCCCGCGGTGGCCGCCGCGCGCCGCAGGTGGTCCTGCAGGCCGTTCGCGGCGTCCAGCACGGTCAGCAGCTGTGCCTGGTCCACGCACGCGGTGGCGGCGAACGACGTGCGGTCCAGACCGAGCCGGAGCGAGATGTCCGGGGACGCGTCGTCGTTCAGGTCACGGTCCACCGCGACGACTTCACCGGACTCCAGCGACACCATGGCTGCCACCCGCCAGGACTCGCCGGTCCACGGACGATGCCGTGACGACGGTTCACCGCACAAAGCAGCGCGGATGGCGGCGTGCCAGGACGACTTCGCGGACTCGTTCACGCCTGACACCACGGTCAGACCGGGCGCCAACGGCAGCGTGCGATCGTGCAGTGGCCCGAACGCGTGCGCGGTGACGGACTCGATCCTCAACGTTCCTCCAACGCCCGCAGGCCGGTCGACAGCACGCGGCCGCGCAGGGCCACGTCCAAAGAAGGATCTGCGAGCACGTCGCGCACGAACTGGCCGCGCACTGTTCGTTCCGCGGCGACGGTGTCGAAGTCCAGCAACGGGAACGTCCGCTCGGCGTCCAGCCAGCCGAGCGACCGCGACGCCGACACGTCGAACACCTCGCGCGACACCGAACCGTCCTCGCGCACCGTGCACAGAACGGCCCCGCGCTCGCCGGTCTCACCTGGCGTCAGCGGATCAGGGTTGCCGGGGAACGTGTAGTCGGCGGCGTGCTCCGGCGTGTGCACGTGGCCGAGGAACGCGTGGTCCAGCCCGGTGATCGCGACGTCACCGGGCGTGGAACCGTGGCACAGGGCCAGGTTCACGCCGCCGCGGTTCACCGCGAAACCGTCGAGGACGTCCCGCGCGGGGCCGGGTCCGACGTGCGCGGAGCCCCACAGCGTGACGCCGTCGGTGAGTTCCACCGGAGTCAGCGACTCCGACGAGAACACGTGCACGTTCGGTGTCCAGTCCACCTGCTGGTAGACCGACTGCGGCCCGTACCAGTCGTCGTTGCCCGGCGCCAGGAACACCGGCAGCGAGCAGTCGAACGCCGACTGCAGGAACGCGGCGGTGGAAGGGGAACAGCGATCGTGCTCGTAGAGGTCGCCGGCGCAGAGCATCGCGTCGGCGCCGGTCTCCCGGGCGAGGTCCACGATGTGACCCAGGGTGTCGCGCAGGGCTTGACGCCGCTCCGGGCCCGCGCTGGGAAAGCGCGTGTCCAGGTGCAGGTCCGCGAACAGCAGCAGTTTCACCGGTGCCTTCAGGTGAGTTCGATGGTGCCGGACAGGGTCAATGGCAGGCCGAGCGCCTCGCTCACGGCCGCGGTGTCGGCGTGCCAGCCGACCAGTTCCGCGACGGTGGGGGTGAGTTCGTAGCCGTGGTGACGGATCGCGCGGCTCAGCGCGTGCCACAGCTGTGAGGCGTCGTACGCCACATCGGGGTCTGCGTGGAACGGAAGGCTGACCAGCAGCGCGTGCACCGGCTGGTCGGTGTTCTCGGCGCCGCAAGCGCGCGCCACCGACCGCTCCACGGCCGTGCGCAACAGTTCGGCGCAGCAACGAATTCGCACGCCGTCGAGCTGATCCGGGCGTGCCAGCAGGTTCGCGACGCAGGTCAGCCGGTCCTGCACGTCCGAGGGAAGGTTCATCGCTGCAGCCACCCCGCGAGCAGTTCCGTGTCGCGGATCAGCACGTCCAGATCTCCGCTCTCACCGCCGACGCGGCACGCCTGCAGCAGGTCGATCGCCCACGACCCGACGACGTCCTCCAGGTGCGGCAACACCTTCGCCGGTTCGGTGAGGTCGTCGAGCACGGCCAGCGCGAGCTTCTGCCTGGTCGTCAACGCGCACTCCAGCACGCGTTCGACCTCGGCGTGCGGCATCCCGCGTCCGAGCCGCTCGCGGCGGAATCTCGCGTGTGACGCCTCTTCCAGGGCCGTCCGGCAGCACGACGCCACCAGTTCCGCTCGCAGCGTCTCCGGCAGATCTTGGTCGGTGCGCATCGCACGGGCGTCGTTCAGGCACCGGCCGACGGCGTCGTCGGACATCCGCACCTGCACGACGGATCCCTCGCTGCGGCAGACCTCCCAGACGGTGCCGCTCAGCCGCAACCGCCGCAGCGCCTCCACCAGTCGTTCGTCGTGTGTGAAGACCACGACCTGGCGGGTGAGCCCGACGTCCGCGAGCACCTGCGCCAAGCCGTCCACTTTGGACGCGTCCATCGCCTGCACGGGGTCGTCGATCAGCACGAACCGGAACGGGCTCTCGTCCACCATCGCGCGCGGCAGGAACAGCGCCAGCCCCAGCGAGTGCAGCTCTCCCTGGCTCATCACCGCCAGTGCCGAGTTGGAGGCGCCGTCGACCGACACGTCGAGCTCGACGTTGCGGGCGCCGCCCATGCGCACCGCGCCCAGGTCGACGTTGCTCTGCTGGCGCAACCGCTGCCAGATCCGCTGCGACTCCTTGGCGAACGGTGCGATGCGCTCGGACCGCAGGGTGGCCGCGGTCTTGCGGATCCAGTTCTCCGCCTCCGTCACGTCGGCGAGCCCCTCGGAGTCCTCCAACGCCTGCTGTGCCTGGGAATGCCACTCGAACAGCGCGATCGCCATCGGCCGCCACACCAGGTCGCGCCGGTCGATCTGCTCGCGCGCCACGGACTTCAGCTGTTCCACGGCCAGCGCGAGCTCCGCGTAGCGGTCGAACATCTCCTGGCGCAGCCGCACCGGGTCGTCGAACGAGACGCAGGCCTCCCACGCGTGCCACGCCTGCAGCACCGCCGTCGTGTCGAGCATGTCCTGGGCCTCGACCAGCACGTCCGGCGCCGGCTGGCACAACGCGCGGGTGGCCGCCACCGCCACGTCCAGCCGGTCCGCGGCCTCGTGCAGGTCCGCGGCGGCCTTGGCGAGGTGCTCGGCGCGTTGCTTGGCCTTGCCGAGCCACAGGTTGTCGAGCCGGCCGAGGTCGCACACCGGGCACGACTCGGTGCCGCCGGACTCCTGCAGCTGGATCGCGAGCCGCAGTATCTCGCTGCAGCGCAACGAGTCCTGCGCGTTGGCGGTCGCCACCGCGGTCACCGCGCCGAGCGCCAGGTCGAGCGTCTCGCGGACCCGGTCGATCTCGTCGTCGGGCGGCAGCGTGATGTCCACGATCTGGTGCAGCAGGCTGGTTCCGCTGCCGACGTCGGCCCTGAGCGCGAGGTCCGCGATCGCGTCGAGGTCGGGGGAGTCGCTGCCGAGCAGTTCAGCGGCACGGCGGGCGCGTTCGTCCGCGGAGGCCGCGAGTTCGGCGCGCACCCGTTCCCGCCGGTCGTAGGGGCGGGCAACGATCTCCGCAAGGCGCTTGCGGTGCTCGGCGAGCGACTGCTGCGCCTCGGTGATCGCCTCCAGGCCCAGAAGGCGGTGCATCGCCTCGTAGAGATCTTCTGGCTGTGCGTCGAGAACGGTCCCCAGCTCGCTGTACGGCAGAAACGGCCGGTAGGTCTCCAGCGCGTCGTGCCACCTGCGGTCGTCGAACGGCTCGCCGTCCTGCGTCCACTCGCCCTGGGCCGGGTCCTCCTGCGGCGCCCAGCGTCTTCGGATCGTCGTCCTGCCCGGTCGCGCGGCCTGGACGAGGTCCAGCTCGACGGCGGTGTCAGGCCGGTGCAGGTTGCGCCAGCCCTGCAGCCACACGTCGTGCCGCGCACGGGTCCAGCGGGCGTTGTAGCCGGTCAGCGCCAGTTCCGCGGCCTCGGCGAAGCTCGACTTGCCAGAGCCGTTGCGGCCGGTGACGACGGTCAGGCCAGGACCCGGCGCGAGCGGCAGGCGTGCCTGGGGGCCGATGCCCCGGAAACCGCGCACCCGGATCTCCGACAGGTAGATCCCGTGACCGGGGCCGTCCGTCTGCTCCCGCGGGGCGCCCTCCTGATCGGGCACGCCGGCGAGGGCGCGGTCCAGCGCACCATCGCCCCGGCACGCCGCCAGCACCAGTTCTGCCGCTCGTGGGGTGAGATCGTCTTTGGCCAGTCGCCCGGCCATCAGTTCGAGTAACCCGGCTTCACCCGCCACGGTCACATTTCCTCCAGCTGCCACCACTCGATAGGGCGGCAACTTAGGCACGAAAGTGGAGCTACTGACGAGTACTCACACGATCGAGTGGTGTTACATAGGGTGACTAAAGTACGTCGATGTCGTTATGGCCCCCACACCTGCAGGCCCCTGATCACGAAGTACGCGTCCGGCACGTAGGTGCCTTGCCTCGGGTAGGTGGTGAACTCGGCCTCGGTCGAGCAGTTCTCCCGCTGGTACACGGTCGCGTCCCTGCTCAGGCGGTTCGCGAACGACCTGCCGACGACGGTCAGCGTGATGCACTCGTTGGGGTTCGCCGTCTCCAGGTCCAGGCGTTGCACGGCCCCTGTGTAGTCCGGCCCCGCCCACACGCAGAACTCGCCCTTGTCGCAGGTCTTGTCACTCTGCGCAACAGCGATCCCACTGGAGGCAACCGCGCCCGCAGTGATCACCAGGGCGGCGATGAGGCTCTTCGACGACATGGGCGCACCTCCGTTGCAACGAGTGTGCGTCCGTTCGGATCAATCGGCTAGACGATCTTGGAGTGCCATGGCGTCACGTGGGGCGTAGGCCTTCGCGTCGTTGTCGAAGTAGACGAACACGTCGCCCTGCTTCCGCCACTCCCTGACCTTCCCTGCCCACGAGTCGAGGCCCTCGTCGGTGTAGCCGCTGACGTAGAGCTCGTCGTGGCCGTGCAGCCGGACGTAGACGAAGTCGCTCGTCACCTCTTCGATGTACGGGTACTTGCCGGCGGCGTCCGCGACCACCAGTGCGATGTCGTGGCGCCGGAGCAGGTCGACGAACTCCGGTGTGTGGAAGCTGTCGTGGCGGACTTCGAGGGCGTAGCGCATCGGCCGTTCGGCGTCCGTGGTGGTGTGCGCCGGGTCGACGCGGTGGTCGTGCCGTTTCGCGATCTCGGCGGCCTCGGTGGTGGTGCGGGGGAGACCCTCGAAGAAGGCGGTGAGCAGGTCCGCGTCGAACTGGAGCGTGGGCGGGAGCTGCCAGAGGATCGGGCCGAGTTTCGGGCCCAGCGCGAGCACTCCGGACGCCAGGTAGTTCGCGAGGAGTTCGTGGCCGTCCTTGAGGCGCTTCATGTGCGTGATGAAACGGCTGCCCTTGACCGAGAACACGAAGTCGTCGGGCGTTTCGGCGGCCCACCTCTGGTAGCTCGACGGGCGTTGAAGCGAGTAGAAGGAGCCGTTGATCTCGACCGAGCCGAGCTGCTCGCTCAGGTAGGCCAGCTCGCGCTTCTGCGTGACGCCCTTGGGGTAGAACACGCCGCGCCAGGGCGGGTAGACCCATCCCGAAGTGCCGATCCTGACCTCGCCCATGTGGTTATCGTGGCACGGTGGACGACTACCTACAGCGCATCGGCGCCTCACGCACGTCGTCGTTGGCGGAGCTGCACGAACGGCACTTGCTCAGCGTCCCGTTCGAGAACCTCGACACCCACATGGACACCCGGATCGTGCTGGAGATCCCGTGGCTGCACGACAAGATCGTGGTGCGGCGCCGTGGCGGGTTCTGCTACGAGCTCAACGGGATGTTCGCGGAGTTGTTGCGCGACTTGGGACATGAGGTCGACCTGCTCGCGGCGCGGGTGTACGGCGAGGGACAGCGGCTCGGGCCGCCGTTCGACCACATGGCGTTGCTCGTGGACGGCGCCTGGCTGGCGGACGTCGGGTTCGGGTCCTTCTCGCTGCACCCGCTGTCGTGGACGTCGCGAGAGGACCAGAAGGATCCGGGTGGCGTGTTCCGGCTGGCGGACAACGGCGACGACGTGGACGTGTTCCACGACGGAGCGCCGGCCTACCGGCTGGAGCGCAGGCCGCGTGAGCTGGTGGAGTTCGTGCCGACCTGCTGGTGGCAGCAGACCTCGCCGGAGTCGCACTTCCGCAAGGGGCCGATGGCGACCCGCGCGTTGCCGGTCGGGCGGATCACCGTGACGGACAAGAAGCTCGTGCTGACGGAGAACGGCCACAGGACCTCGACCGACATCGAGGACCCTGCGGCCGCTTTCCTGGACTACTTCGGCATCAGGTTCGAGCAGAGTCACTTCCTGCAGAGCAACGCGTCCGGGGTCCTGCGCCAGTTGTAGGCGACACCGGCGATGTGCTCGTCCTGCGCGCACTGGCCCTTGTAGTGCCCGTTGGCCCAGTCGCCGCCCTGGTCCGGCCGGTTGTCACCCCGGTCGAACCACAGCACCCGTGTCTGCGATCCCTGCGCGACGGGCGCGCAGACCAGCGTGAAGTTCGCGTAGCCGACGGCCGCGTTTCCGTTGGGGCACTGGAGCTTCGTGTAGCCGGACGCCCAGTCGTTGGTCACGTGCTGCTCGTTGGTGACCCTGGTCGTGTTGCTCCACTGTGGACCGCTGACGCACAGGCCGCGGTTGCCGGTGTGGCTGATGCCGACGAGCTTCTCGCTCTGCGGACAGGATTCCTTGATGAGCTGGTTCCAGCGGGTCTCGCGCGGGATCTGCCCGGTGCGGCTGGAGGCGTTGACGAGACGGTTCCACGCGCCGGCCCGCCAGTCGTCGCCGTCGTTGACGCCCATGCGGTTTCCGGCGGCGTCCCAGTGCAGCAGCGCCCATCCGTTGCCGCCCCGGTTGGTGTGAAAGCCGACCAGCGGCCAGTACGCGAAGTCGGTGTCGTTCGCGATCAGCTGGTTCACGAACCGTTCGAACCAGTCGCGCGCCAGGGGGTTGTTCTCGCCGCGGCCGCCGACGCCGAACTCGCTGATCCACAGCGGTGCGGTGAAGTGCTTCTGCGCCTCGGTGATGAAGAACGCCTGGCGCTGCAGGACGTTGATGTGCTCCTGCGGCGAGAGGTCCTGGTAGCGCGGGTCGCTCGTCTCACCGATTCCCGAGGCGCCGCTGTGGTTCGGGCCCGTGTAGCCGTAGAAGTGGGCGGAGTAGACGAGCTTGTCGGGGTTGGCGAGCGTGTGGCTGAGGAACCGCGCCGGCTCCAGCGTCGGACGGCCGTGCGCGAAGCCGTCGACGGGGATGCCGGTCCAGTTGATGCCCTCGACGATGACCAGCAGATCCGGCGCGGTCTGCTGGATGCGGTCAGCGGCCTGCTGCGAGGCCTTGTGCCAGTCGTGGTCGTTGCCCCAGCCCCAGTTCGGGTCGTCCCAGACGTTGCGGCGCACCTCGTTGTAGAGGTCGGCGCCGACGACGCGCTTGTTCGCCTTGAAGCGGTCCGTCATGAACGCCCAGTCGTTGATCCACTGGTCGGTGCTCTGGCTGGTGTTCCACCGCTCGTTGCCGTCGACGCCGCAACACCAGCGCGACGTCGTCGTGTGGTTGTTGAGGATGACGGCCACGTTGTTGCGGGTCAGCTCGGCCACGACCGCGTCGTAGACCTCGAGCGGCCGCTTTCCGTTGAGCTGCGCGTCTTTCAGGCCGTTGACGGGGTTCGTGTCCTTGATCATCTGGTTGGAGAACGGCAGCCGGACGCTGTTGACGCCGATCTCCTTGAAGCCATTGATGATCGTGGCCATGGTCGCGCGGTCGAGTCCGAGCGGGACCTGGTCGGCCTTCTCGCCGGAGTGGTGGTTGGCGGGGTCGTTGATGTCGCCGGACCCGGTGTAGGTGCCGCTCGCACCGTGCCAGTTGCCGGACTTGAGCTTGAAGCGGTCGCCGTGTGCGTCGACGATCCACCGGCCTCGGGTGCTGAGGGGGCCGGTCCAGGCCACCTCGTCCGCGTGCGCTTGCACGGGAGCCACGAGACTCGCGGCCAGGAGCAGGGGAGCCAAGACGCGAATGTGTTTCACATATGTGACCGTATCGGCGTTCCAAGGCGTTGCGCTAGAGCCAGTGCGTTGTACGGTGCCGCGCCTCTCATGGTGTTGTCGAAGTAGACGTAGGTGTCGCGGTCCCAGGCGCGGATCTTGCGCGCCCATTCGTCCAGTTGCCGGTCGTCGTAGGAGCTGATGTACAGCTCGTCGTGGCCGTGCAGGCGGACGTAGGCGAAGTCGGCCGTGACCGCCTCGATGCAGGGGAACGTCGGTGCGTCCGACACGACGTGGGCGACGTTGTGCGCGTGGAGCAGGTCGAAGTAGGCGTCGTCGCGGAACGACTCGTGGCGTGGCTCGACGGCGTGCCGGCCTGGAGGAAGAGCGGCGAGGAACTCCGTCAGGACCGCTCGGTCGAACCGCAGGGTCGGCGGTAGCTGCCAGAGCACCGGGCCCTGCTTCGGGCCGAGCGCGAGCGAGCCGGCGAAGGCCTTGAGCGGCTCTTCGGCGTTCCGCAGGCGTCTGACGTGCGTGATCAGCTTCGGGCCCTTGACGGCGAACGTGAAGTCCGGCGGGGTCTCGGCGACCCACTTGCGGTAGTTCGACGGCGGTTGCGGGTGGTAGAAGGAGCTGTTGATCTCGATGGTGCCGACGTGCTCGGCCAGGTGGCCGAGCCAGCGTCGCTGGGGGATGCCGCGGTAGAAGCCGTCGCGCCACTCCGGGTAGCGCCAGCCCGACGTGCCGATCCTGATCACGCCCTCCGGGGTAACCCGGCGCCGGTGTAGCTACTCTGTAGCACTTATTGGTGGTTTGAGCTACAGTGGTGGCATGCAGCAGCTCAAAGCCATCGGCCAGCGTGAGCTCCGCAACGACAACGCGGAGATCATGCGGCGCGTCGAGGCGGGTGAGAGCTTCGTCGTCACCCGCAACAACAAGCCCGTCGCCCAGCTCCTGCCCTATCGCGCGGAGGTGGTCTCGAAGCCTTCGCTCGGTGAGGTGCAGGTGCTGTTCGGAACGCTGCCGCCCGTCGACGCCGACCGGTGGGAAGCCGACCGGCGCGCCGCCGACGAGGTGTTCGGCGCCGATGACCCGGTGGACGACCCGTGGCAGAGCTGAACTGCCTGCTCGACACCTGCGTGCTGATCAGGCTGGAGCGGGCGAACCTGGGCGAGTACCTGAACGCCCGGCCGTTCCTGAGTGCCGTCACGATCGCGGAGCTGGCGTTCGGGCTGGACACCGAGGACCCGGTCGAGCGGTTCGCGCGCACGGAACGGTATTACGCGGCGCTGCAGACGTTCGAGGTGCTGCCGTTCGGCGTCGAGGAGGCCAAGGTCTACGGGCAGATGGCCTCGCTGGTGCGGCGGGCCGGCCGCTCACCGCGGCCGCGGCGGATGGACCTGCAGATCGCGGCCACGGCGGCGGTCGCGGGCCTGCCGGTGCTGACGATGAACGTCAAGGACTTCAAGGACGTCGGGCGTCTCGTCGAGGTCGTGCCGATCCGTCAGGTCTGAGCGGAGCAGGGCAGGCCGGCGACTCTAGGCTGGCCGCCATGATTTCTCCGGGGTTCACCTGCTCCTGCTGCGGTGAGGTGCACGAAGGCCTTCCGTCCGGCTACTCGATGGCCGCACCCGTGTACTGGTCGCCGGACGTCGCCGAGAAGCCCGGCAGCTTCCTCTCGGGGGAGCAGTGCGTGATCGAGAACGAGCACTTCTTCGTGCGCGGCCGCATCGTGCTGCCGGTGCGCGACGCGGAGGAGGACTTCGAGTGGGGCGTGTGGGTGTCGCTCTCGCCGGCGAACTTCTTCCGCATGACCGAGGTCTTCGAGGACCCGGCCCGCGTGAACGAGCCGCCGTACTTCGGCTGGTTGTCCACGACCCTGCCCGGCTACGAGCCCACCACGCTCAACCTGAAGACCAACCTGCACACACAGGAGATCGGTGTGCGGCCGTTGGTCGAGGTCGAACCCACCGGGCATCCGCTCGCGGTGGAGCAGCGGGAGGGCATCACCGTCGCGCGGGTGCAGGAGTTCGCGGAGATCGCGTTTCACCAGTGAAGAACGCCCGCGCCCGCCGACGTCGATCCACTCCAGCTCGGGCAGTCCGATGAGCTCGTTCGCCTCGCAGAGGCCGGAAAAAACCGTACGGACGGATTCGATGCGTGGTGTAGCCGGCCGGGCGTCGGGTCGGCTTCGCCATGAACGGGTTCAGCGGGCCGTCGACGTCCAACAGGATCGCGGGACGCGAGAACATGACCTGATCGAAACATCCGAACGGCTAATGATCCCGTGATTCATCCCGATACGTGACACATGACTGTCACGGACATCGCGACGTGGGGCACGGCGGACCACGTGCGGGCCGCGCTCGAACGTCAGCTCGAAGGCGCGCTGGTAGAGGTTCCCCACGACGACGATGCGCCCCGCTGGGCGTTCAGCGAGGCGCTGCGCAGGTCGTTGATGCTGCGCCAGAAGAACCCGTTCGACGTCGTCGCCATCGGCATGCCGGATCTGCTGCGTTACCGGGACCTGGTGGCGGGCTCCGAGGTGACGTTGCGCGCGACGAACATCGACGCCTACTTCATCCGCGAGGACGGCAGCGCGGAGCAGTACGTGCCCGAAACGGAGTGAAGCCCCGGCTCCGTCGAGAGAGCCGGGGCTTCAGAACCACCACACACTAGGCAGGCACGGAAGCCACGCCCGGTGCCAGGAAACGCTTGCCCGTGACCTTCTCCGAGATGCCGGTGCGGTCCAGGTACGGCGTGATGCCGCCCAGCCAGAACGGCCACCCGGCGCCCAGGAGCATGCACAGGTCGATGTCCTGCGCCTCCGCGACCACGCCCTCGTCGAGCATGATCCGGATCTCCTCGGCCAGCGCCTCCAGCGCGCGCGACTTGACCTCGTCACCGGTGAGCGGCGAGGAGCCGAATTCCCACAGCGCCTGGACCTCGGGGTCGACGGTCTGCTTGCCGGTGGAGTCCCACTGCCAGACAGCGCCCTTGCCGGCGGCGACGAACTTCTTCATGTTCTCCGACACCGTGAAGCGGTCGGGGAACGCGCCGTGCATCGTCTCCGACACGTGCAGCGCGACGGCGGAACCGACCAGCTGCAGCAGGATCATCGGCGACATCGGCAGGCCCAGCGGCTCGGTGGCCTTGTCGGCGACCTCGAACGACGTGCCCTCGTCGACCGACTTGATGACCTCGCCCATGAAGCGGGTCAGCAGGCGGTTCACGACGAACGCGGGCGCGTCCTTCACGAGCACCGAGGACTTCTTGAGCTGCTTGCCGATCGAGAACGCCGTGGCGAGCGTGGCGTCGTCGGTCTGCTCGGCGCGCACGATCTCCAGCAGCGGCATGACCGCGACCGGGTTGAAGAAGTGGAAGCCCACGACCCGCTCGGGGTGCTTGAGCTTCGACGCCATGTCCGTGATGGACAGCGACGACGTGTTCGTGGCCAGGATCGCCTCGGCGGAGACGTGCTCCTCGACCTCGGCGAACACCTGCTGCTTCACGGCGAGGTCCTCGAACACGGCCTCGATCACGAAGTCGGCGTCGGAGAACGCGGACTTGTCCAGCGAGCCGGACACCAGCGCCTTGAGGCGGTTCGCCTCGTCCGGCGAGATCCGCTTCTTGCCCGCCAGCTTGTCGATCTCGCTGTGGACGTAGCCGACGCCCTTGTCCACGCGCGCCTGGTCGATGTCGGTCAGCACGACCGGCACGTGCAGGCGGCGGATGAACAGCAGCGCCATCTGCGAGGCCATCAGGCCCGCGCCGACGACACCGACCTTGGTGACCTTGCGCGCCAACGACTTGTCGGGAGCACCGGCCGGACGCTTCGCGCGCTTCTGCACCAGGTTGAACGAGTACAGACCCGCGCGCAGCTCGTCGCTCATGACGAGGTCCGCGAGGCCCTCGGTCTCGGCGGCGTAGCCCTTGTCCAGGTCGTTCTCGCGCGCCAGTTCCAGCAGCTCCAGCGCCTTCAACGCGCCGGGCGCCGCACCCTTGGTCTTGCCGTGCACGATGCCCTTGGCCCGCGCGACGGCCGCGTCCCACGCCTCACCGCGGTCGATCTCCTTGCGCGGCACCGTGATCTCGCCACGCACGACACCGGACAGCCACAGCAGCGACTGCTCCAGGTAGTCGGCGGAGTCGAACAGCACGTCCGCGATGCCCAGGCCCAGTGCGTCCTTCGGCTTGAGCATCTTGTTCTGGTTCAACGCGTTCTCGAAGATCACCGTCACGGCGTCGTTGGCGCCGATCAGGTTCGGCAGCAACTGCGTGCCGCCCCAGCCCGGGAACAGGCCCAGGAACACCTCGGGCAGCGCGATCGCGGCCGCGTTCGACGCCAGCGTGCGGTAGTGGCACGACAGCGCGAGCTCGAGCCCGCCACCCATGACCGCGCCGTTGACGAAGGCGAAGGTCGGGATGTCCGAGTCGGTGAACTTCCTGAAGACCTCGTGGCCCAGCTTGCCGATCGTGACGCCCTGCGAGCGGTCCGTCGCCTGCTCTACGGCCGTCAGGTCGGCGCCTACGGCGAAGATGAACGGCTTGCCGGTGACCGCGATGGCGGCCGGGCCGGCAGCGTAGGCCTCGTCGAACGCCGCACCGAGCGACACCAGCGACTGCGGGCCGAACGTCGACGGACGGGTGTGGTCCAGGCCGTTGTCGATCGTGATGAACGCGACCGGCTTGTCCAGCCCCGGTACCGAGATCAGACGAGTCTTGGCAACGGTGACGACCTCGTCGGGGAAGATCGCCTTTGCTTCCTCAGCGGTGATGGTCACTTGCCACTCCAGTTCGGGTTCTCCCAGATGACCGTTCCACCCATGCCGATGCCGATGCACATGGTGGTGAGGCCGTAACGGACGTCCGGACGCTCGGCGAACTGACGCGACAGCTGCGTCATGAGGCGCACGCCGGAGGAAGCCAGCGGGTGGCCGGTCGCGATCGCGCCGCCCCACTGGTTCACGCGGGCGTCGTCGTCGGCGATGCCGAAGTGGTCGAGGAACGCGAGCACCTGGATGGCGAACGCCTCGTTGACCTCGAACAGGCCAATGTCCTCAATGGACAGACCGGCGCGCTGGAGAGCCTTCTCCGTGGCGGGAACCGGGCCGATGCCCATGACCTCGGGCTCGACACCCAGGAACGAGTAGCCGACCATCCGCATGCCGACGGGCAGGCCGAGCTCGCGCGCGGTCTCCTCCTCGGCGAGGATGCAGCCGGTCGCGCCGTCGTTCAGACCGGCCGCGTTGCCCGCGGTGATCCGGCCGTGCGGGCGGAACGGCGTCTTGAGCTTGCCCAGGTCCTCGACCGTGGTGCCAGGACGCGGCGGCTCGTCGGCCGTCGCGAGGCCCCAGCCGTTCTCCGCGGAGCGGGTCGCGACGGGCACGAGCTCCGGCCCGATCTTGCCGTTCTTGATCGCGTCGGCGTACTTGGCCTGAGAAGCGGCCGCGTACGCGTCGGTGCGGTCCTTGGTGATGTGCGGGAACCGGTCGTGCAGGTTCTCCGCGGTCTGGCCCATCACGAGCGCGCTGGTGTCGACGATCTTGTCCGACAGGAAGCGCGGGTTCGGGTCGACGCCCTCGCCCATCGGGTGCCGGCCCATGTGCTCGACACCGCCCGCGATGGCGACGTCGTACGCGCCGAACGCGATGCCGCTAGCGGCCGTGGTCACGGCGGTCATCGCGCCCGCGCACATGCGGTCGATCGAGTAACCGGGGACCGACTTCGGCAGGCCCGCGAGCAGTGCGGCGGTGCGGCCGAGCGTGAGGCCCTGGTCGCCGATCTGCGTGGTCGCGGCGATGGCGACCTCGTCGACCCGCTCCGGCGGCAGCTCGGGGTGCCTGCGCAGCAGCTCACGGATGACCTTCACGATGAGGTCGTCTGCACGGGTCTCGGCGAAAATGCCCTTCGGGCCGGCCTTGCCGAACGGCGTGCGGACGCCGTCGACGAAGACCACGTTCCGAACGCGTGCCGGCGCTGCTGGTGCGGCCACGGCGTCTCCTCCACTTGTGGTGACAACTCTGTCCACTACCGGCAGGATTGCGCGACATCCCTACCGGTCGGTAACGCCAACTCTAACCCTAGTTACTGGTGAGTAACCACTGCCGTGCCCCTGTTCGTTGTGTCACACACCTTGCGCACGATCAGGAACAGCGGCAACCCGACCGGGGCCAGCAGGATCGTGATCACCAGAACGGGTGCCATGATCAGCGGGTTGACGTCGAGCCGGCGCCCTTCGAGGTACATCCAGCGCCCGACGAACAGGTCCCACGCGATCATGTGCGCCCACACCAGCGCCGCGCCGGTCGGCGTGCTCATGAACTCGGCGAGCGCGCCGAGTTCGGGCCTCGTGACCAGCGGCAGCAGCTCCGGCAGCACGGGGATCATCAGCACGACGTAGATCACGACCGGTGGCAGCACGATCAGGTACGACTCGGCGATCTTCTGCGTCCACGACCACTTCGGCGCGAAGATCATGAGCAGCCAGAACGGTGCGATCAGCAGGAACGTCAGGTCGAACAGGGTGGCGGTCATGCGTTCACGAGCTCCTTCTTCGGTGCACGCGCCCACACCACGCCGAGTGCGGTCGCGACGATGATCCCGGCGAGCGCGAGCAACGTCGTGCTGTCGGGCTGGATCAGGGACTGGCCGCGCAACGCCTGCCAGGTCACGAGCAGGAAGATCCCCAGGAACGACCCGCTGAGCACCCAGGCGAGCTTCGTGGTGGCGCGGGTGCCGAGCAGCGCGATGAGCAGCGGCAGCACCTGCAGGGCGTGCATACCCACGAAGTGCCCGACCCTCAGGTCGCCGTGCTCGGTGCTCCACCCGGTGAGCGCCATGTACGTGCCGCCGTCGGATGCGCCGATCGTGTGCGAGCCGAGGGTGCCGCCGTCGAGGGCCTGGCCGGGCTTCGGCTGCGTCATCAGGAATCCGACGCCGAGTCCCAGGAACGAGATGACGAGCCCGAGCCGGATCGACCACGACAGGGCCTGGTTCTCGATCTTCGTGCGCCACAGCAGGACGGCGACGATCGCGTGCGTCACCCACAACACGACGATCGTCGCGCCCATGATCGAGAACAGCGTCGCGTCGAGCGGCGTCTCGAAGTTGAAGTGACTGCGCCTGCCGCGCACGACCTGCCCGACGATGACGACCATCTCGGCCGCTCCGGCCGCCGCCAGCACGGTGCCGGCCCACCAGCCGACGCGCTGGAACCGCTTCAGGTACGTGAGCAGCCACGCCAGCGTGAAGGCGTAGAGCGCCAGCGACACGGCGAACTTGAACGGCTTGAGCCAGATCGGCGAGTTGACCACCATCCGGTCGTCGACGAGCAGCCCGATGAGCGAGATCGGGACCAGCAGCGCCATCGACCAGCCGAAGAGGACTAACGGCCGGTGCCACGTGCGAAGCATCTCTATACCCCCTGAATGGATAGCGGCACTCTCTACTATCCGGAAGCTACACTATCCATATGCGTGTTGGCGAGCTTTCCAAGAGAAGCGGCGTCGCGGTGCCGACGATCAAGTACTACCTGCGCGAGGGACTGCTGCCCGCCGGCGTGCTGACCAGCCCCAACCAGGCCCACTACGACGAGGAGCACCTGCGCAGACTCCGGCTGGTGCGGGCCCTCGTGGACGTCGGCGGCCTCTCCATCGCGTCGGTGCGCGAGGTCCTCGCCGCCATCGACACCCGCGACGAGTCGCTGCACAACAAGCTCGGCGCCGTGCAGGAGGCCATCAGCCAGCCGAGCGCGGTCGAGCTCGACCCGCTCGCGATCGAGGACGTCCAAGCCTTCTTCGCGCGACAGGGCGAGACCGAGTGCGTCGACGTCACCGAGAGCAACGTGACCCACATGCTCGCCGCGGCCCTGACCGTGGCGCGCTCCGTCGGCCACGGCCAGTTCCGCGACCTGCTCGACCCCTACCTGGAGGGGTTGAAGATCATCGCGCAGGCAGACGTCGCCTACGTCGCGAAGCAGAGGTCCCGCGACGACGTCATCGAGGCGATGGTCGTCGGCACCCTCATCGGCGATGCCGTGCTCAAGGCCGTCCGGCGGCTCGCACACGTCCAGGTGTCGCGCGACGTGATCGGCGACGGACCCGGCGACCCCGCGTCCTGAACTGATATATCGGCCGATATATCAGTTCGGCGCGCCTCCCACCTGCGCCTTAGCAATGACTCTTTGGACTTCGTCCGCAAAAGACTCGTTGCAAAGGCCTGGAGGGAATGTGGTCGCGGGGTGAAAGAGCGGGCGTCCTGCCGGACATGACCCGGGGTGGAGCAGGTGGACGTGGAACCGCGCCAGACGGGTTTCGAGGCCGTCGCGCAGGAGCTGATCGAGCCGCTGCGCCGGTACCTGGCGCGGCGGACCGATGCCGCGACCGCGGACGACGTGCTGTCCGAGACGTTGCTGGTGGCCTGGCGGCGCCGCGCCGAGATGCCGGCCGAGCCGCTGGCCTGGGCGTACGCCGTCGCGCGCAACTGTCTCGCCAACGCGGAACGGACGCGGCGCAGGCAGGACCGGTTGCTCGTGCGGATCTGGCAGCTCGCCAGACCGCCGGAGCACGCGCCGGCCCGTGACGACCCGGATCCTGGGCTGGCCAGGGCACTCGCGCGGTTGTCCGCCGCGGACGCCGAGCTGATGCGGCTCTGGGCGTGGGAGGAACTCGGGCCCGCCGAGATCGCACAGGTCGTCGGGATGAGCGCCAATGCGGTCAGCATTCGCCTGCACCGGGCACGCCGGAAGTTGAAATCCCTGCTGGACGAGCAGGCGGAAGGAGAGCGGCCATGACGGACGACGACCTGCGCGACCGGATGCGCCGCACCGATCCGGCGGCCTCGTTGCGCCCGCTGCCCGACGACGAGGCGCGGCGGCTGGTGGCAGGGGCCGCGCTCGACGGTCCCGTCGCACCGCGGATCTCCTCGCGAAGGCTGCCGGTGCTCGTCGGTGCCGCGGCGGTGATCGCGGTGGTCGCCGGGGTGCTCGTGGCGAGCAGCGGTGGTTCCGGGCAGGCGCCGGGCCCGGACGTCGCGTTGCCGACCTCGACCCAGCCTGGTCTGGAGAACGGTTCGGGACTGCCCGACAACAGCGGCGGGCGGCCCACGACCAGCGGTCAGCCGCGGCCCGGCACCAGCACGTCGCCAACGCCGCCGCCGACCACCACGTCGTCCGACGGCCGCAAGACCACCGTCGCCGTGCTCACGGAAGCGCCGGTGGACCCGGAGGTCCGGTGCCGCAAGCCGGAGGCGGCGGTTCTCCAGGAACGCGCGCAGATGGCGTTCGAGGCCACCGTCCTGCGGATCGAGGGCAATGTCGTGACGTTGCAGGTTCACAGGGCCTGGACCGGTGAGGCCGACCTCGTCGAGGTGCGGAACACCACCAACTCGCCGGTGCTGGCCGGGTTCGAGCCCGAGATCGGCCGCAGGTACCTCGTCGCTGCGAGCGACCTTCAGGTGATGGGGTGCGGCTACAGCGGACTCGACGAGCCCGAGCTGCGCGCGGTCTACGACGAGGCGTTCCCGAAGCGCTGACGAAATCGGCGATGCGCCCGGTGTGGGCGCATCGCCGATTCGCCGTTACTTCGTCAGGTAGGCGTTGATCACGGTCTGGGTGACCGAGTCACCGCCCTTGCCCACAGCGGTGGCCCGCAGCGAGACGCTTCCACCCCTGGCCGGGTTGAGCACGAACATCGAGTCGCCGAAGACCAGCGTCCGCTGCCAGGTGGCGCCCTTGTCGTAGGACACCTGCGCGGTCAGCGACCTCGCCTTGCCCTGCACCGTCAGCGGGATCCGCTGGAACCGGTGCGCGGGCAGGGTTCCGTCGAGGCCGAGGTCCGGCGTGAAGCGGACCATCGACAACGGCACCTGCGTGACACCCGAGGTCGTGGCCGAGTCGAATCCCCACGTCGTCGTGACCGAGGTGCTGATCGCCGCGACGCCCGAACGGGTCGCCGTGGTGGTCAGCTCGTAGCGGCCGGGAGCCGGCGGCAGGGAGAAGAACGTCTCCAGGTCGAGCGGCCGGTCGGTCGAGTCGACCACCTTGCCGCCGAGCTTCAGCACCGTCGACCCCGACTCGACGACCGACCCGCCGGAGCGGCCCTGCCCGTCGGCGAAGAACGGCAGGCTGCCGTAGAGGACGTCCCCGTCGCGGTACAGGCCGACGCGGCGTTCGGTGGTGAGCGCCGGACCGAAGACGCCGGTGTTGAACGTCTTGCGGTAGGTGCGGCCCGGCTTGAACTGCTCGTCCTCGGCGTTCCAGTACGCCTCGGTGCCGTCGGCGTTGTCCTGCTCGAAGCGGAAGCCCCAGGTGTGCTTGGGGGAGTAGAGGTACATCTTCCTGGCGTGCGGCAGGGCGTATCCGAAGGCGACGCCGAACAGCGGGCTGTCACCGAGCGCGGCGCTGGCGAACAGATAGCCGGTGCGGCCCTCGACGGTGGCGCCTGCCGAGGCCTCGATGGTCACGAGGTCCTTGGACTTCAGCTGCTTGCCGTAGCCCGTCCAGAACTTCGTGAGCGTCGTGGACTGGTCGGCGAGGTGGAACTCCTCCCGGTCGGCGCCGGTGTAGGAGGCGACGACCAGTTCGTTCATCTCGCCGGCCTTGCCCTCCGGACCGACGTGCGCCGTGTTGAGGACGCTGAGCGGCAGGCCCAGCAGGCCGAATCCGTACTCCATCGACGGCATCTTGTGGCCGACCCTGATGTACGAGTGGCGCTCGGCCGGGTTGCCCGGCCACCCGATGTCGACGGGCTTGGCCTGGCGGGCGTCGAGCGTGATCGTGGTGTCGGCGCCGACCTCGATGTTCGTGCCGTTGAACCAGTTGTACTCCGCGTTCGGCTGGTCCGGTGAGACCCACTGGCGGCCGGTGAGCAGGTAGCGGCCCTTCGGCACGCGCAGCGACTCGAGCCCGGTGCCGAGACCGACGTAGTCGCCCTGCGCGTCCCCGGTGACGCCCTGCAGTTCCGCGCGCCAGTCCGCGGCGGGCTTGCCGTCGCTGCCGATCGCCTTGACCGTGACGGTGTAGCGCTCGGCTTCGCGCGTCACAGCCGCAGGGGTCACCACGGACTGGCCGCCGCCACTCGCGTTGATGTACGCGCTGAACGTGCCGGACGCGTCACCACCGACCTTGGTGTCGGCGGTCAGCGTGGTGGTGGCAGTGCCGTGCGCGGGCACGGTCACAGTGGAGTCCTTGAGCGTGAAGAAGCCTTGCGGCGCGGCCGTGTCGACCTTCAGCGTGAGGGTGACCGGCTGGTCGCCTTCGTTGCGGTAGAAGACATCTCGCGTCATCAGGACGTCGTCGTGGTGCGGCCACAACGCCGTGCCGAAGGAGACCGAACCGGACGAGACGGTCTGCTTGATCGCCTTGGCGACGTCCGCGCGTCCGGCACCCTGCTCGAACGGGTCGTGCGCGCCGGGCCTCGCCGACGCCATCAGCGCGGCCTTGATCTGGTCGCCGCGCCAGTCGGGGTGCACCTGGGCCAGGATCGCCGCCGCGCCCGCGACGTGCGGGGTCGCCATCGACGTGCCGTTCAGCGAGATGTAGCCCTCGGCGGGCTTGGGCATGGTCTCGCCGAGCCTGCCCGCCGCCGCGGCGCCGATGCCGACACCAGGCGCGGTGATGTCCGGCTTGATCGCGCCGTCACCCTCGCGCGGACCGGTGCTGGAGAAGCTCGCGAGCTTGTCGTCGCGATCCACGGCACCGACGGTGAGCGCCGCGTCCGCGCTGCCGGGGGAGCCGACGGAGTTCGGGCCGTAGTTGCCCGACGCGATCACGAACAGCGTGCCGGTCTCCTGCGAGAGCCTGTTGATCAGGATCTCCATCGGGTCCAGCAACGGGCCGTCCTCGCCGCCGAGACTCATGTTGACGACGTCCGCCTGCTGCTCGACCGCCCACTCGATGCCCGCGAGGATCCCGGACTCGTAGCCGGACCCGTCATCACCGAGCACCTTGCCGTCGAGGATGCGCGCGCCGGGCGCCACGCCCTTGAACTTCCCGCCCGACTTCGCCCCGGTGCCGGCGGCGATCGACGCGACGTGCGTGCCGTGGCCGACGCGGTCCTGATTGTCGGGGGAGTCGGAGAAGTTCTTCTCCGCGACCTCCTGCGTGGCGAGGTCCGGATGCGTGTTGTCGACACCGGTGTCCAGCACGGCGATCTTCACGCCCTTGCCGTCGAACCCGGCCTGCCACGCCTGCGGAGCCCCGATCTGGGCGGTGCTGCGGTCGAGCGCGGCCTTGCGCACCGCGTCCAGCCAGATGGTGGTCTTTGCTGCGCGGCCGTTCGCCAACGACTTCCACACGTCCGGCGCGGACTCGGCGGTCACCGTGACGGCGTCCACGCCGATGCGGCTGAACGAGCGCGCACTCTGCAGCCCGGACCCCGCCGACACGAGCACGCCGAGACCCTTGCGCTTGGTGTACTCGGGCCTGCTCAGCAGCGCGAGGTCGAACAGGCGCCGGTCCAACCGGCCCTCGGTGATCATCGGCTCCACGTCGGCGGGCACGGCGTAGAGGTGCGTGCCGTCCTCTCTCGTGGAGACCATGATGTGCTCGCGGCCCGGCGCGGCCTTGAACTGCTGGGGCTTGCCCTTGTCGTCGGTCAGCACCTGGTCACCCGTGATGAGGGTGATCCACTGCTGCCGGTCCGATGCCGGGGTACTCGTGGTGGCGGCCGTGGTCGCGGCGGCGGGGGTGGCACCGCTCAGCGCCGTGGCCAGCACGAGGCCGGCCATGGCGAGGGGGAGATGAGGTTTCAACGGAGGCCTCTCCTAGGGACGGACAACTCCTCGGCGGCATATGTCCGTCACCCGGCCTCGATATTTCGCAACGGCAACTGTCAACACTCCGGACAACTCGCCCGGAGACTCGGCGAGCCCGCGACCCACTGATACATCGGTCGATATATCAGTTCAGGGCGATCGTGACCTGCCGCTTAGCAATGACCCATTTGACTTCGTCCGCAAACGAGTCATTGCAAGGGGAGGTGGAGCAGCCAGCGGGCCTCGCCGTCGTGGACCTCGTCGGTGGCGGTGAGGCCGGCGGAGGTGGCGACGGCGGCTGAGGCGTGGTGGCTGGGATGGATGTGCGCGATCACGGTGTGTACCGGCTGGGTGCGGAGCCAGGTGACGAGGCCCTGGGCTGCTTCGCGGGCTATGCCGCGGCCCTGCCACGAGGTGCCGACGACCCACGCGATCTCGGCGGTGTGGTCGGCGAGGGTGATCGTTGCTTGGACGGTGCCCGTGAGGCGGTCTTCGTCGCGGAGCCGGATCACCCAGTTCAGCCATCGCACGGCTGGGTCGGGGGAGCCCTCGGCCAGGCGTTCGTAGCGGGCGAGGAGCGCTTCCGGGGAGAGCGGGGTGCCGCCGATGAAGGTGTGCAGGTTCGGGTGCGACAGCACCTCCGCCATCTCGGCGGCGTGCTCGGGTCGTAGCGGCAGCAGGTCGAGGCGGGCTGTGCTGATCAACGTGAAGTGCCCTTTGCAACGAGTCTTTTGCGGTCGAAGTCCAACGAGTCATTGCTAAGCGGCAGGTCAGGAGGGTGCGGCTTGGCCGATATATCAGCTGGGGCGGTGGTGGCGGTGCAGGAAGGCGGCGACGAGGTCGTCGGTGAACGTGCGCGGGACGGGTGAGCCGGTGACCAGGACGCGGTAGTAGACGGGGCCGACCAGGTGGTCCAGGGCCGCGTCGACGTCGAGGTCGGCGGGGAGTTCGCCGCGTTCGATCGCGCGGTCCAGGGGGAGGCGGTCGCGGGCGCGCTGGTGGCTCAGGTGGTCGTCGCGGAGTCTGGTCGCCAGTTGTGGGTCGTGCTGGGCCTGGCCTGTGAGGGCGCGGAAGACGGCGCCTGGGTCTGAGTCGGTGAGGAACTCGGCCACGTTCGCCAGGTGGGTGCGCAGGTCGGTGCCCAGGTCGCCGTGGTCGTGCGGGGTCAGGTGGTCGGCCATGTCCTCGGTGAAGGCTTCGAGCAGCACGTCGACCTTGGTCGGCCACCAGCGGTAGATCGTCTGTTTCGCGACGCCTGCCCGTGCGGCTATGCCCTCCATGGTCACGCCGGCGAAGCCGCGTTCGGCCAGCAGGTCGTCGGCCGCCTCCAGGACTGCCTGCCTGGCCTCTTCGCTGCGTCCGTGCCGGTTTCCGCGGTGCGCGGTACTGCTCTCCATCGGCCACCTCCAGGAGCCGTACCTTAGTCAGGGCTAGTCTAGACGCAACGTTGCGTCTACTCTGGCGGCCATGACCATCACATTGCATGAGCCTCGGGTTCATTCGGTTCTTGACCGGCTCTTCGGTGCCGCGGCGTCTGACGACGACCACGACGGGCCGGCCTGGGGTGACCTGGGGTCGGCCAGCGCGCAGGAACGTGCTGACGCGTTGGAGGGCGTCTACATGCCGATCTCCGCACGCGGGGGAGATCTTCTCTACGGGCTGGTGCGGGCGAGCCGGCCGGACACCGTCGTCGAGTTCGGCACGTCGTTCGGCATCTCGACGCTCTACCTGGCGGCGGCGGTCGCCGACAACGGCAAGGGGCACGTGTACGGGACCGAGATGTCGGAGGCGAAGGTCGCCACCGCGCGGAAGAACCTCGACGAGGCCGGGCTGGGTGGGGTCGCGACGATCCTGCCGGGCGATGCCCGCCGCACGCTGGCCGATCTCAAGGGACCGATCGGGCTGGTGCTGCTCGACGGCTGGAAGGAGCTCTGCCTGCCGGTGCTGCGGGATCTGGAGTCCCGGCTCGCGCCCGGAGCGCTCGTCGTCGCCGACGACATCGACCAGGAGTCGATGGCCGACTACCTCGCCTACGTGCGCGAACCGGCCAACGGGTACGTCAGCGTCGCGTTTCCGGTCGAGGACGGCATGGAGATCAGCTGCCGTGCGTGATCTGACCACGCACGGCAGCTGATATATCGGATATCAGTTAGCGGGTTCAGGAGCAGGTGCTGGAGGAGCCGGAGGTGCGGGCGGAGGTGCCGTCGCCGCCAGGGCCTTCGTGAGGGCTTCCAGCGTGAGGTCGATCTGCCACGACCTGGCCCCTCCGTCGCGCAGCACGGTGGCCACGGATTCGGGGGAGAGGTCGGCCGGCGGTTGCCAGCAGGTGCGGCGCACCAGGTCGGGCAGCAGCAGGTTCTCCACCGGGAGGGTGTTGGCCTCGGCGATGGTCGCCAGTGCCGCACGGGTCGCGGCCAGGCGGGCTGCGGCGTCCGGGTCCTTGTCCGCCCAGCGGTTGGGCGGCGGTGGGCCGTCGTGCTGGCCCGCGGGTTCCGGGAGCTCCGACTTGGCCAACGCGCCCGCCTTGCGCAGGGCGTTCATCCAGACGCTGGACATGCGGCGCTGGGATCGGCCGCGGAAGACCGGGAGAGCGAGCAGTTCGGCCTCATTGGCCGGGTTGCGGGCGGCTGCCTCCATGAGAGCTGAGTCCGGGAGGACTCGGCCTGGGGCTATGTCGCGGTCGCGGGCCACGGTGTCGCGGGCTTCCCACAGCGCACGCACGAGGGCCAGTTGCCTCTGGTTGCGCACGCGGTGGATACCTGACGTGCGCCGCCAGGGGTCGGTACGGGGACGCGGCAAAGGCGCCATCCGCACCGCCTCGAACTCTTCGAGCGCCCAGGCGAGTTTGCCCTGGCGCTCCAGCTCTGTTTCGAGAACGTCGCGCAGCTGCACGAGCAGCTCCACGTCGAGAGCGGCATACGTCAGCCAGTCGGCAGGAAGGGGCCGGCGCGACCAGTCGGCCGCGCCGTGCCCCTTCTCGAGCCTAAAACCGAGTAGCCGTTCCACCAGCGTGCCCAGTGCGACACGGTCGAACCCAGCCAGCCTGCCCGCCAGCTCGGTGTCGAACAGCACGCCGGGTCGCAGCCCGAGTTCGGCGAGGCACGGCAGGTCCTGAGACGCCGCGTGCAACACCCACTCAGTGCCATCCAACGCCTGCACCAGTGGATCGAGCCGTCCGCCTAGGGCGATCGGATCGACCAACCATGTGCCGGCGCCTTCCCGGCGCAGTTGCACCAGATAGGCACGCTGTGAGTAGCGGTAGCCCGAGGCTCGCTCGGTGTCCACCGCGACCGGGCCCTTCGCCCCGGCGAGCGCGTCAGCGGCTCGCCGGAGCGCAGCTTGATCGGCGACCACGGGCGGGACCCCATCAGCAGGTTCCGTCAGCGGTACCGGATCTGGTCCGGTTGGTGCGGTTGGCTCGTCGGCGGGTACATCCACAGCGGATGACCCTACGACGATCGCACCACTCACAGGTGTTCTCGGCCGGTTCAGTGCTTCAAACCGGTATCTAACGGATCACGCCGGCACGCATGGCCAGCGCGACCATCTGAGCGCGATCTCCTGTGCCCAGCTTCCGGCCGATCCGCGACAGGTGAGACTTCACCGTCAACGCGGACAAGCTCAGAGCCTCGCCGATTTCCTTGTTGCTCTGGCCATCGGCGACCAGCTGGAGCACCTCGACCTCACGCGCGGAAAGTTCCCGCGGCGTGTTGTCCGTGCCTGGCACCCGAGTACCCGCTGCGAGTACTGGTGCCACGCTCGGATCTGCGTAAACGCCACCATCGAGAACCCTGCGCACCCCGTCGGTGACCACCATCGGAGAGGCGGACTTCAGGAGGTACGCCTGGGCGCCCGCCTGGAAGGCCGACCTGACCGCGTAGGGGTCGTCGGAGGATGCGAGGACCACGATGCGGGGCCAGCCCTGAGCACGGAGTTCCGTGACCAGGTCGATGCCGGTGCCATCCGGCAAGCCCAGATCGAGGATCGCGAGGTCGCATGGTCCGGTAGCGAGTGCCCGCGCCCGAGCCTCCGCCACCGAAGCGGCCTCATGAACTGTGCCGGCTCCCATTTGTGTGAGCCGGGCTGATATCGCCTCCCTCAGCAGTGGGTGGTCGTCGACCACCAGCACTGAAAAAAGCTCTTCCCGCGGGTGCGGGACCATGTTCGCCGGCAACGAGCCGGCTGGCGTGGTACGAACGGCCTGACCTAAGCCGACGGCAGCCACGTCACTACCTCCCTGGAGTCGGTCGTGCCCCCCGACCGGCACCGGAGACTTTCGTCCAATCAGCCGCGCCACTGATCGACCGAAAGTGGTGTCGTCTGGGGCAGCGTAGCCGCCCATGCGGGTCTACGGGACGATCAATCGGGTATCTATCCCTATTGAGTTGTGACAGATGGCCCCATGTGTCACACGATTGGATGACAACTAGATAGGGGGTGTAACGCGAGCCCCTCTCAGAACGACATCTTGGAGTTGGTTGTGCCTAGCAGTTCTGGTCTCGAACGAGCGCGGGCGTTGCTGCAGCGCGCACCCCTCGTCGACGGCCACAACGACCTGCCGTGGGCTCTGCGCGAGTTCGGCGACGGAACGGGCGAGGACGTCTACACGACCGCCGCGAAGATCGATCTCACGGAACGTCATCCCAGCCTGCACACGGACATCGTGAAAATGCGCGAGGGCGGCCTGGGGATGCAGTTCTGGTCCGTCTGGATTCCCGGCAGGCTGGCGGGTGACGGAGCGGTGACCGCCGTGCTGGAGCAGGTCGAACTGGTCTACGAGCTGGCCGGGCGGTACTCCGAACACCTGGGCCTCGCGACCACGGCCGCCGAAGCTGAAAAAGTCTTCGCCTCCGGGCGTGTCGCCTCCCTCATCGGGGCCGAGGGCGGACATTCCATCAACTCTTCACTCGGTGTTCTGCGCGCGTTGCGCCGCCTGGGCGTCCGGTACATGACACTGACCCACAACGACAACACCCCGTGGGCCGACAGTGCCACTGACCAGCCAGAACACGGCGGGCTGACGGAGTTCGGCCGCGACGTCGTGCGCGAGATGAACCGGATCGGCATGCTCGTCGACCTGAGCCACGTCGCGCCCAGCACGATGCACGCCGCGCTCGAGACGAGCGTCAAGCCCGTCATCTTCAGTCACTCGTCGTGCCGCCGGGTTGCGGACCACCCGCGCAACATTCCGGACGACGTGCTGATCAAGTTGAAGGCAAATGGCGGTGTGGCCATGATCACATTCGTGCCGGACTTCGTCTCACCCCGTGTCGCTGAATGGGACGCAGCCCTTCGTGCGGCCATGACGGCCGCCGGCGCGAACCACGCCGACATGGGGGAGCGCAAGGCGTTCGGCGAGAAGTGGATCGTCGAGCACCCGAAGCCGATCGCCACGCTCGACGACGTCGTCCTGCACCTCGAGCACGCCCGTGAGGTCGTCGGAGTCGACCACCTCGGACTGGGCGGCGACTACGACGGCGTCCAGGCGCTGCCGCAGGGCCTGGAGGACGTCTCCACCTACCCGAACCTCTTCGGCGCGCTGCTCGACAAGGGCTGGTCCGAGGACGACTGCGTCAAGCTCGCGGGCGCGAACGTCCTGCGAGTCCTGCGGGACGCCGACTGAGTCTCAGGGCTGGCGCTGGCCGAACATGGTGACGCCGACCGGCGGCAGCCCCACGGCCGTCGCCATCAGCTCGTAGAACGCGGTGCCGTGCTCGGCGAGTTCCCCGTCGAGCGCGGTCCACGACGCACGCAGCTCCAGGTCATCGGTGCGCGCGGGGCCGGCGATGTCGCCGAACCGGGCCGACGACGTCTGCGTGACGGTCCCGCCCAGGGCGGTGAACCCGGCCTCGGACTGCTCCAGCGCCTCGGTCAGCCACGACCACCCGACCTCGGGCAGCAGGGGATCCGACGCGAGCTCGTGGTCCAGTTCGACGCGCACGTACGCCACGACGCGCAGGACACCGCCCCACGCCTCGTCGCCGTCCGGATCGTGCAGCAGCACGAGCCTTCCGGTCGACAGTTCGTCCGACGGGCCGGTGACCTCAGCCGTCAGCGCGTACGCCCACGGAGCGAGCCGCTGCGGTGGGCGAACTTCGGTGAGTTCGATCTCGGGCCTGTGGCGAACCGACTTGAGCGTCCCCACCGCCCGGCGGAAGATTTCCGGCTCGGTCACACAACTGACTGTATGCCTCGCAATCCGGCCGAGTGATGGCGGCACGCCGGGACGTGGGACCATGAAAGAGATATGAGCGCACAAGTTCCCCTCCTCGTGGCCGCAAGTGGCGGCACCCCGTCGCACACCCCTGTCTGGTTCATGAGGCAGGCGGGACGGTCGTTGCCCGAGTACCGGGCGCTCCGCCAGGGCACCGTCATGCTCGAGGCGTGCATGGACCCGGAGATGGTCTGCGAGATCACCATGCAGCCCGTCCGGCGGCACGGTGTCGACGCCGCGATCCTCTTCTCCGACATCGTCGTGCCGCTCAAGGCCGCCGGTGTCGACCTCGACATCGTCGCGGGTACCGGTCCCGTGGTCGCGAACCCGGTCAGGACGCTCGAAGACGTCAAGGCTCTTCCCGAGCTGCACGCCGAGCAGGTCCAGCCGGTCGCGGACGCGATCGGGTTGCTGCTCAAGGAACTCCCGCAGGAAGTCGCTCTGATCGGGTTCGCGGGAGCGCCGTTCACGCTGGCCTCCTACCTGGTCGAGGGCGGACCGAGCAAGAACCACGAGCGCACGAAGGCGCTCATGCACGGCAACCCCGAACTGTGGCACGCGCTGCTCGCCAAGATCGCCGACGTCACGACGGCGTTCCTGCACGCCCAGCTCGACGCGGGTGTCCAGGCGGTCCAGCTGTTCGACTCGTGGGCGGGCGCGCTGTCCGAGCGCGACTACCGCGAGTTCGTTCTGCCGCACTCGAAGCGCGTCCTGGAGACGATCACGACGGTGCCGCGCATCCACTTCGGCGTCGGTACCGGCGAACTGCTGCCCGCGATGCGCGAGGCCGGCGCGGACGTCGTCGGCGTCGACTGGCGGATTCCCCTGGACGTCGCCGTGCGGCGGCTCCAGCAGGCGAACCCCGAGCTGCCGAAGCCGGTCGTGCAGGGCAACCTCGACCCGGCGCTGTTCTTCGCGGGCTTCGAGGCCGTCGAACGCGAGGTGCGCCGCATCCACGCCGAGGGCAAGGCCGCCGCGGGCCACATCTTCAACCTCGGCCACGGCGTGCTGCCCGACACCGATCCGGAGATCATCACCCGGACCGTCGAACTGATCCACAGCTTGTAATGCACGGAAGAGCGCCGCACGTCGCAGTCGTCGGGGGAGGCATCTCCGGCCTGGCCGCCGCGCACCGGTTGCGGATGCTGCTCGGCCCGCAGGCCAGGATCACGGTGATCGAGCAGTCCGACCGGCTCGGCGGCAAGCTGCGCACGACCGAGCTCGCGGGTGTGCGGTTCGACGTGGGCGCCGAGGCGTTCCTGCACCGCAAGCCCGAGGCGCAGGAGCTGATCAACGAGGTCGGCCTCGCCGATCACGTCGTGCACCCGACGGCCGCGAAGGCGAGCGTTCACGCGGCCGGGCGCACGCACCAACTGCCGGCGCACACGTTCATGGGCGTCCCGGCCAGCGTCGAGACAGTGCGGCACATGCTGTCGTCCGAGGGCGCGCTGCGCGTCGAGATGGAACCGACGCTGCCGCCGATCGAGCTCAGGGGCGGCGACGTCGCCGTCGGCACGCTGATGAAGGAGCGGTTCGGCCCCGAGGTCGCAGACCGCCTCGTCAGTCCGCTGCTGGGCGGCGTCTACGCGGGCCGCGCGGACGAGCTGGGCCTGCGCGCCACGATGCCGCAGATCGCGACGCTGCTGGACAAGGGCGTCGGCTCGCTGCTCGCGGCCGCCGCGACGATGATGCCCGCCCCACCCCAGGCCCGCTCCGCACGACCGCCGGTGTTCGCGTCCCTGAGCAACGGCGTCTCGTCGCTCGTCGACAGGCTCGCCGAGGTCGCGAAGCCCGAGATCAGGCTCGGCCTGCCGGTCAGGGTCCTGTCGTGGCTCGGCGCCGGCTGGCGACTGGAGATCGGCTCGGCCGCGACCCCGCAGTACCTGGAGTGCGACGGCGTCGTGCTCGCGGTCCCGGCCCCGTCCGCGCGCAAGCTGCTGCACGAGATCGCGCCGCAGGTGTCCGCCGCGTACGGCAAGGTCGAGGTCGCCTCGATGGCCGTGGTCGCGCTCGCGTTGCCGCCGGGCACCGAACTGCCGCAGCGCTCCGGCGTCCTGATCGCGGAGGGGGAGCGGTACTCCGACCGCATCACCCCGTTCACCGCCAAGGCCTTCACGTTCTCCAGCCGCAAGTGGGCGCACTACGGCGAACCGGTCATCCTGCGCGGCTCGGTCGGGCGGCACGGCGAGACGGCGCTCCTGCAGCGCAGCGACGCCGACCTGGTCAAGGCCGTGCGCAACGACCTGCGGGAGCTGACGGGAATCAAGGCCGCGCCCATCGACTACGTGGTCCAGCGCTGGGGCGGCGGGCTGCCGCAGTACGGCGTCGGTCACGTCGACCTGGTGGACACCATCGAACGCGGGATCGCCGACGTGCCGGGCCTCGCCGTGGCGGGCGCCACCCTGCACGGCGTGGGTGTGCCGGCCTGCATCGCGACCGCCGACTCGGCCGCCGCCCGTGTCGCAGCACACCTGCTGGGCCGCGTTCGGCGCTGAGAGGCCCGTGCCAAGATGGACCTATGGCGCGCCTGAACTACAACGAGCTCAACGACACCATCCGCTACACGATGTGGTCGGTGTTCCGGGTCGAACCCGGCAAGCTTCCGGACGACCGTTCGGCTGCTGCCAGCGAGACCCAGAACTACCTGGACGCGTTGGAGGGCAAGGGTGTCGTCGTGCGCGGCGTCTACGACGTGGCCGGTCTGCGCGCCGACGCGGACTTCATGATCTGGTGGCACGCCGAGGAGATCGAGCAGGTGCAGGCCGCCTACACGGGCTTCCGCCGCACCCCGCTCGGCAAGGTCTCCACACCGGTCTGGTCGCAGGTCGCCCTGCACCGTCCCGCGGAGTTCAACCGCAGCCACATCCCCGCGTTCCTCGCGGGTGAAGAGGCGCGCAAGTACATCTGCGTCTACCCGTTCGTGCGGTCCTACGAGTGGTACCTGCTGCCGGAGGAGGACCGCCGCAAGATGCTGGCAGACCACGGCAAGGAAGCCCGCGACTACCCGGACGTGCGCGCGAACACCGTCGCGTCGTTCGCTCTCGGCGACTACGAGTGGCTGCTCGCGTTCGAAGCCGACGAGCTGCACCGCATCGTCGACCTCATGCGGCACCTGCGCGGCACCGAGGCGCGGCTGCACGTGCGAGAGGAAATCCCCTTCTACACGGGCACCCGCGTCCCGGTCGCCGAGCTGGTTCTCAACCTGCCCTAGGAAACCTTGTAAGCCCGGATCACCGTCAGCTCAACGGTGCCGCCCTTGGCGTCCGTCGCAGTGGCCTTCAACGAAGTCCACTGCGCGTTCGCCGGGTTGTAGACCAACGCGCTGTTGCCGACCACGCCCGCACGGCGCCACGACTTGCCGTCGTCGTGCGAGTACTCGACGCCGGTGATGCGCACCTTGCCCGTGTCACCCTGCGTCTGGGTGAGCAAACCGATGCGCTGCAACGTGCCCGCGGGCACCGCGCCGTTGTCGTCGAGCTTCGGTTCGAAGCGCACCACCGACAGCGGCGGCGCGTCGATCTTGCCCTCGGTGCCCTTGGACTTGAAGGTCCACACGGCGGACACCTTGGTGCTGAACTCGAACTGCGAGCTCCGGTCGATGCTCATCTCGGCGCGGAAGTCGGCCTGCGGCAGCGGTACGTTCGAGAAGTAGCCACCGGGGGTGTCGGTCTCGCCGATCAGTACTCCGTTGCGGTACAACGCGGTCCTGGCGCTGTCCACAGTGGACCTGCCGTCGCCGTGCGTGCCGTCGCTCACCATCGGCGGGCTGACGTTCAACTGCGAGCCGTACCGCTCGACGAACCCGTACGGCGACTCGGGCAGCCCCGGCGAGAACACCGGCCGGACTTCGCGTTCCCGGTAGGTCCTGCCCGCCGCGTACGTGCGCGTCCCCGAAGTGATGCGTTCCTGCGCGCCGTTGGCGTGCCGCGTCGCGACCGCGGACTGCCAGCGAACGTCCTCGGTCGTCACGTAGTCGACCGCAGTGGCGCCCACGGCCACCGGGTAGAGCGCGGTGCCGCTGCTCACCCCGAGCGTGGTCACCGGCAGTTCGCCCTTCTGCGCCTGGCTGTCCGGCTTGAGGCCACCGATCGTGGACTCGACCCTGGCCAGGTCCTTCTTGGCCGGCGCCTTGTTCAGGCCGACGGGGAAGCCGCCGGGAACCGGGTAGGCGAGCCGGTAGAACGTGTGCGGATCGGCCGTGGTGTTGGCCTGCAGCATCGCGAGCGAGGACAGGTCGCTGGGCGGCAGCGGTCCGCCGGCCTGGGCGATCGCGACGCCCTCAAAGCCGCCGAACATCACCAGCGTGCCCCCCAACCGGTCCTGTCCGCCCACCGAGCGGCGGAAGGCGATCAGACCCAGGGTGAAGTCACCGGTCTCCTCCGGCGCCTTCACCGACACCGGCTGGGCCAGGCGGGCGTCCTGCGTGATCGTCAGGTCGCCGGTCAGCTTCACGTCCGGCTGGAAGAGCAGGTCCATGCCGCGCTCGCCGTTGGGCAGGCTCGTGTCGAGGTAGTAGGTGCCCTTGGGGAGACGAATCTTCAGGTCCCCGGCGCCGGAGAGCGCCTTGACCACGTTGTTGTCCAAGCCGACCAGGAACGTGAACGAGTCACCCGGATCCTGCCCGTCGCGGCCGATCATGTCGATCGTGAGCGTGTAGCTCTCGACCTCGCGGTCGATGCCGACGAGCGTGCGGACCGTGTGCGTGCCGGACGTCGCGACGATCTCGCCCGAGTACGCGGCGTCCTTGGTGCCGACGCGCGTGTCACCGGTGACGTTGACCGACGCGGTGCCCTTGGCCGGCACGGTCAGCTTCGAGGCGCCCAGCGTGAACATGCCCGCCGGAGCGCTGCCCTTGAACGCGAGGTCGAGCGTGATCGCCGCGTCCGTCGGGTTGGTGTAGGTGATCGGCTTGGTCACCGGCTTGTCGTCGGCGTGCGGCCACTCGTGCAGGCCGAGGTTCACCGCGACGACGTCGGCGGTCAGCACCTGGCCGATCGCCTTGGCCACGTCGATGCGCCCGGCGCCCTGGTCGAACGCGCTGACGCCCTCGGTGGGCTTGGCCGTGGTCGCGAGCACCGACTTGAGCTGTGCGGGCGTCCACTCGGGGTGTTGCTGGCGCAGCAGTGCCGCGGCGCCCGCGACGTGCGGCGTCGCCATCGACGTGCCGCTGGCCGCGAAGTGGTCCGCGGAACCGGCCTTGGCGGCGACGATGTCGACGCCAGGAGCGGTCACCTCGGGCTTGAGCCCGCTGTCTCCAACGCGAGGGCCTTTGCTGGAGAACGGGGCGATCTTGTCGTCGCGGTCGACGGCACCCACCGACAGCGCGGCCTCGGCCGTGCTGGGGGAGCTCACCGACCCCGGCGAACCCGAGTTGCCCGCCGCGATGACGAACAACGTGCCGTACTGGGCCGTCAGGTCGTTGACGGCCTGCTCCAGCGGGTCGACCTCGGGGGTGTCGCCGCCGCCGAGGCTCATGTTGACGACCTGGGCGCCCTGCTCCGCCGCCCAGCGCATGCCGTCGAGGATCCAGGACTCCTGGCAGCCGAACTCGACGCAGACCTTCGCGTCGATCAGCTGCGCACCCGGTGCGACGCCGCCGTACTTCGAGTCGTGGCTCGCGACGGTCGACCCGACGTGCGTGCCGTGTCCGACGTTGTCGGTGTTGTCGGGGTCGGTCGTGAAGTTCTTCTCCGCGATCTGCTGACCCGCGAGGTCGGGGTGCTTCTCGTCGACGCCCGTGTCGACGATCGCGACCTTGATCCCCTTGCCGGTGATGCCCTTCTGGTGGGCGGCCGGCGCGCCGATCTGGGCGACGCTGCGGTCGAGGCTCGGCTTGCGGATGCCGTCGAGCCAGATCTTGTCGCCGGTCGTGGCCTCCGACTTGAGTGCCGACCAGTCGCTGGAGGACCTGGCGCCGACTCTGGCGTGGCCGTCCACGATCAACGGCATGCGGTCGCGGTAGCCGAACTCCAGCAACGTGGTGACGTCGAAGAGTCTGCGGTCGAGCCGGCCCGCCGCCAGGGGCTCGAAGGCGTCCTTCGGCACCACCACGGTGTGGCCGTCGGCCGTGCGGGCGGTCTTGAAGGTCATGTTCTTGCGGCCCTCGCCGGGCTGGATCGCGACGACCTGCCCGTCGTGCCCCAGCAGGACCTTGTCGCCGGTGACGAGGGTGACCTCGTCGGTGGTCTGGCCGGGACGCGGGGCGTGGTCGTCCGGTGGTGCGGCCGTGGCCGTCGCCACGGAGGCCGCTGTCAGGGCGAGCGCCGTGACGGCGCCCAGCACTTTCGATTTTCCGCGCATTCGAATCCCCTCATGGTTCGAATTTCTGCGCGCTGTGGTCCGCGCAGGCCGGAAGGCCTCCTGCGGCAAAGCGAAGGCAATGCGAAAAAGGTCCCCCGACCCTTCGAACGTATCGATATAACAACCGGGTAACACAGGGCCGAACGGGGGATTCTGGCCCCCGTTTCGTTCGCCCGTCAGTTCGACTGCCAGAACTTCCAGCGAGCCTTGCGTTTTGCTGACAGTTCTCCGGAAGCACGGCACCATTCCGCGAACGCCGCGGCGTCCTCGCGCGCGCGTGAGCCCGCGCGACGTGGGTATTCGACCGCGTAGGCGTCGAAGAGCGGCCGGAACCGGTCGCCGAGCTCGTCGGCGACCGCCGGGCCCAGCATCCGCACGATGCCGCGCCGTTTCGACAGCAGCGCACGGCGTTCGACAGCCAGGCGTTGTTCGTCGAATCCCGCCGGTGCCGGACCGTTGCCGAGCAATGCGTTTAGCAGCTCCGCCTGCTGGGTCGCAAGCCTTTCGCGTGCTGCCGAAACTTCATTCTCGTTCACGATTTCAGTCACGGTGTTTGTCCACGACGGCGCGGATCGCGGCCAGTTCACTCGCGATTTCGGTGTCGGACGGATAGTTGTCGTCGCGTTCCAGCAGAACACCGGGCGGCGCGACGCGCGAGCACAGTTCGTCCAGCACCTCGAGGACTTCGGGCAGAACCGCGTGGGCGTGCGTGTCGTGGTAGATGTCGCCGTGCTGTTCGCCGCCGGCCACGTGCACGTACGCCAGGCGCTCCAGCGGGATCTCGTCCAGGAACCGCTCCGGGTCGGTGCCGATGTTGCGGGCGTTCGCGTAGAGGTTCGCGACGTCCACGAGCAGCCAGCAGTCCGTGCGTTCGACTAGTTCGGCGAGGAACTGGCCCTCGGACAGCTCGCCGTCCGGCCACTCCAGCAGCGCGGCCACGTTCTCCAGCGCGAGCGGCACGGGCAGGTTCCGCTGGGCGAGCTTGACGTTCGCGACGAGCACGTCGAGCGCGTCCTTGGTGCGCGGCACCGGCATCAGGTGCCCGGAGTCGAGGCCGCCCGCCCGCACGAAGCACACGTGGTCGCTGACCATCGGCGCGCCGACCGCCTCGGCGACCGCGCCCAGGTGCTCGACCCGGTGCAGGTCGACCTGGTCCGCGCCGCCCAGGGACAGCGACACGGCGTGGGGGAGCACCGGGACGCCGCGTTCCAGCAGCAGCGTCACCGACTCGGGCAGGTGTCCGATGTGGAGGTTCTCGGCGACGACCTCGACGAAGTCCACGCCGGGCAACCGTTCCACCGTCAGGTCGATCTCCGAGCGCCAGCCGATGCCGACACCCAGGTCCTTGATCCCCGCCATCAGTCGCCTCCTCCGCCGCCGCCACAGCTGCTACCGCCACCGCAGCTGCTGCTGCCCGACGAACAACTGCTACTGCTACCACAACTGCTGGAGCCACAGCCGCTGCTGCCGCAGGCCGCCGCACTCGAAGCGGCTCTACCGCCACGCCGGCCGGTCTTCTTCCTCTTGCGCGGCAGCATCTTGACGACGCTCTGCGGCAGCCCGAAGAGCTCGGCGACGGTCCGGTTGCCGATCCTGCCGCGGAAGCCCTCCAGCGCCACGGTGAGAACCCGGTCGCTAGCGGTCACGTCCTTCAACGCCGCCCGCCCCGCCCTGGTGAGCGGTTTCGCGCCATATGTCCAATACGCGAAGCCCAGGAACCCCAGTGCCCCGAAGAGCGTCCACGGCTCCAGGAAGGCGGCCAGGCCCAGGACGACGCCGATCACGAGGAAGACCCACCACGCCGCGAGCCGGGGACGCGGGTTGCGGGTCAGTCGCTGTGCGCGCATCTGCTGGTGCAACGACCGCATTTCCGCGCTTTTCATGGCGTTCCGCACGACCGCGTCGAATCGCACCGGCTTGCGCAGGCCGATGAGGATGAGCGTCTCGACCGCGGTCGTGGCGCCCAGCTCGTTCTGGTGCACGGCGGACACGATCCCGTCGCGCGACACCCGCACGAGACCGGCGTCGAGCAACCTCGCCAGCGCGGTCTCCGCGGCCCGGCCGGGGCCCTCCGTCAGATAGCCGATCTGTTCCGGGGGTACTCGCGTGCCCGTTGCCGCCGTTGGTGCCGCCACTAGTCTCCCCCTCCGCCGCCACCGCAGCTGCTACCGCCGCCGCAACTGGAACTGGAACCGCCACAACCGGAACTGCCGCAGCTCGACGACGAACCGCACCCGCCACCGTTCCAGATGGACCTCCGCCTCGCCCTGGCAGGCCTGCGCGGGACCGTCCTCACCACACGCCGCGGGAAGTCGAACAGCTCACCGACATCCTGCCCGCGGACTCTGCCGTCGAACCCGTACAGCGCCACCACGTGCACCCGGTCGCTCGCCTTCACCTGACCCAGGGCTTCTCTGCCCGCCGGGGTGATCGGGCCGCTGCCGTACTGCCAGACGAAGAAACCCAGTGCGATCGCCGCGGCGATGAGGAACACGGGTGAGATGAACCCGAGCACCACCGCCACACCCGCGACCGCGAGCGAGAACCACCGGCTGCCGTGGCGGCGGTGAGGCACCTGCATGAGCTCACGGCTGAGCAGCTGCCGGTACAGCTGCGCCACCTCCGCGCAGTTCCTGGTCGCCAGGACGATCGCGTCGAACTGGACGGGGGTCCGTGCGAAGCTCAGCATCCGCGCTTCGACCGATGTGGTGGCGCCCTGGCCGTCCTGGTGCACCGCGGAGACCAGTCCGTCGCGCGACACCCGCAGCAGGCCTTGGTCGATCAGCCGGGCCAGCACGGTCTCCGCGGCTCGTCCGGGACCGGCTGTCAGGAAACCGGCCTCCTCCGCGGACAGCCACGCCCCCTGCGCGCCTGTCTGTTCCGTCATTGCTTCCCCCTCAACTGCTGGAACTGCTGCAGCTACTGCTACTCGAGCTGCTGCAGCTGCTACTGCTGCTCGAACAACTGCTGCTGGAACTGCCGCAGCTGCTGGAACTGCTGCCGCAGCTGCTGCTCGAACAACTGCTGCCACCACAACTCGACGTGCCGCCGCAGCTGTGGTGGTCCCAGTCGTACGAGCTGCAACCGCTGGTGCCGACGTACGGGGTGGAGGAGGACGTCGTGCGCTGCTTGCCCCGGCGCAGTCCGAACAACGCCACCGAGTCCGCACTGCCGCGGGTCCTCATCGCGTACATCCACACGGTCTTGCCGTTTCGCGTGAGCCTGCCTGGGTTCCGCAGCAGGATCGCGAGGAACACCAGCAGTGCCGTCAGCAGGAACAGTCTCGCGTCGATCGCGAAGGCGACGAACACCGAGACGAACGCCAGCAGGAACAGCACCACCCGCAACGCGATCCTGCCGCCGCGGGGCCTGCCGAACCGGCGGTGCACCATGCCGCGGTCGACGAGGCTCTGGTGCAGCGCGCCCATCTCGTGGCTCGCTCGCGCGACCTGCACGACCTGCTGGATGGGACGAGCGGTGCCCTGGAGTCCGGCGAGGACGTACGCCTCCAGCGCCGTCCTGGCGCCGTAACCGTTCTGGTGGACGGCGGTCACGAGTCCCTCGCGGGAGATGCGCACGAGACCGCCGTCCAGCAACCGGGAGAGAACGGCCTCGGCCGCCCTGCCCGGTCCCCCTGCCAGGAACCCGATCTCCTCCGCGGACCACGTGGCCTGGTGCGGTGTCGAAGATTTGGACATCAGCACTCCCCTCACTGGTGTCAGTGCATCTTCGACGTGAGATCTACCCCTGGGTTCCTGGTGTTACCTGAAAAGAACCGAACATCGGATCAGCCGCCTCCGCCGCACCCGCCACCGCAGCCGCCGCCCCCACCGCCGCCACCGCAGCTGCTGCTTCCGCTTGAACACGAAGAAGAACCGACCGAACACGTGCTGTTGCCACTGCTGCTGTAGCTGCCGGAACCGGAGGAGGCGAGCAGTGAGGTGCGCACCGCCAGATCCGGATAGACGAGGAGGCCGCCGAACAGGACCGCGCCGGCCGCGCCCGCGTACATGACCTCGTCCACGCTTCCCGCCGACCTGGTGCTCGTGGTGCGAGCGCCGTCGAGCACGCGGTTGCCCTTGCTGGTGCGGACGTGCTTGCCGCGCCGCGTGAGAAGCAGGATCAGCAGGCCCGCGATGACGAGCTGCAGCATGAGCCAGCCGACGTTCGCGCCGATCGCGAGGCCGTTGACCCAGCGTGCGATCCCGATCACGAGCAGCACCCACAACGCGATGGATCCCTTGCGCAGAGCGCTTCTCGCGACGGCAGGGTCGACCACGAGGCCCATGTCCTGCAGGCGCTGCCCGATCGCCGTGACCACGCCGTCCGCTGCGACGGCGGGGATCATCAGGTTGACGGTGCGGTTGGTGTAGCGCTGGCAGTCGGTGATGACGGCGCGGTCCACCTGGTTCAGCGACTTCGTGGTGGAAGTGACCTGAACGGTGCCACGCCGTGAAGTCCTGAGCTCACCCGCGGTGAGCAATCGCGCGATGGACGTCTCGACCACGCGCCTTGGACCGCCCGCAAGATATGCGAGCTCGTCCATGTCGAGGGAGCGCACGGGCTGGGTGCTGTGACCCGCCCGCACGCGTACCCGAACGACGATCGCGACCAGCACGGCGAGTGCCAGCCCGATCCAGTACAGCTGAAGGAACTCCGGTCCGGACAATCCCCAAGGCCTCTGCATGCGACCCACCCCCTGACTGCCCCGAAAGTGCTTCGGTGGGTCAATGGTGTGGTCCGCGCCACAGCCTCACAAGGCTTGTTGACGAAGCCTTAGGGTTGGCCGCTTTCTGTCACTGCTCTGCGCCTGTGGCTAGCTCGACGAGCCGCCGTCGACACCGCTGGAGCCTTCGCCGTCGGTGCCGCGCAGGACGATGCGGAAGTTCATGGTGCCTCCCAGGTCGGTCCGGATCCTTGGTGACCGGACTGAGGCTCAGTCTCCTATTCGGACGGAACGAGTTTCAAGGAGACGGAGTTGATGCAGTAGCGCTGGTCCGTAGGGGTGGGATACCCCTCACCCTCGAAAACATGCCCGAGGTGGCTGTGGCACGTGGCGCAGAGCACCTCGACGCGCTTCATGCCGAGCGCCCGGTCCTCGCGCAGGATCACCGAGTCACCGGCCAGCGGCGAGAAGAACGACGGCCAGCCGCAGTGCGAGTCGAACTTGGTGTCGCTGCGGAACAGTTCGGCTCCGCACGCACGGCACTCGTAGAGGCCCTCGGTCTTGGTCTCGGTGTACTCGCCGGTCCACGGACGCTCGGTGCCGGCCTGGCGCAGCACCGCGAACTCGGCGGGGTTGAGCTGGGCGCGCCATTCCTCTTCGGAACGCACGACCTTGGGGGTGGTGCCGACAACAGGTTCCATGTCTCTTTATAACTCCGCGGCGCCTTCAGGGCTTCCCGGCGGGGGTGTGGCCTGCGGCGCCGTAAGGCCCCGTTAAGGACTCGTTCTCGTTTGGAATCAGAAGATGATGGCGAGGATGTCGCCCAGCGCGAACCAGATCGTGAGGAGCACGCCCAGCAGGATGAGCCCCACGACGATGACGGCGACGAGCCGCTGGTGCCCGGTCGTGCGGTTCGCCGAGTCGGCGAAGTCCTGCACGCCGTCCAGGTAGCCCTCGACGGTGAAGCCGGGGCGTTGCCGCTTCATCTTGTCGAGATGGTCGGCGAACGCCTTCGTCTCGGGATCGTGTGGGTCGAGGCCGATCAGTTCCTCCTGGAACTTCTCGTTCTCGTCCTTCGAATCGCCCATAACTCCCAGCTTAGTGGCTGGGGGAGGGGATTCCGGTGTGCCGGGCGTTCACCGCTGAAGTGACGGTCAACTCGCGAGCGCGAGGGACGGCTTGACGGCGCCGACCGCCCGGCCGTGCCCGAGAACCGGCACGGTGGCGAGGTCCTCGACCTTGCTCACGTCCACGCCGAGCCTCTTGAGCACCGCGACGATGACGACCGCGCGGGCGCGCGACGAGCCGTCGGCGATCTTCAGCGCCACGCCCTCGCCGGTGGGCAGGCCGACCGCGTAGACGCCCTCGGCGCCGTCCTTGGCGATGACGCCGGGCAGGGCGTCCATGAGAACGGTGACGTCGCGGCCGGTGCCACCGACCCACTGGGGGAAGGTGCTCATGGCGGTGGCGACGCGGTGTTCGAGGGTGCCGGGGGCAGCGGCGGCGAGACGGCCGAACGCGCGGGCGAGGCCGGTGAGGCTGATGGCGAAGATCGGGGCGCCGCAGCCGTCCACGCCGACCTGGGCGACGGGCTCGCCGGCCACGTCCTCGATCGTCTGACGGGTCGAGACCTGCAGCGGGTGCGTGGGGTCGAGGTAGCTGTCGGTGGGCCAGCCGTTGACGACGCAGGTGGCGAGCATCGCGGCGTGCTTGCCGGAGCAGTTCATGTACTTCGGGGCGGCGGCGAGGCCCTGCGCGAGGTGCCGGGCGCGGGCCTGGTCGCCGAGCGGCAGGTCGGGGGTGCACTGGAGCGCGTCCTCGGTCAGACCGGCCGAGGCCAGGATCCGCAGGGCGCCGTCGACGTGGAAGTCCTCGCCCGAGTGCGAGGCGCAGGCCAGGGCGAGCAGTTCGCCGTCGAGGTCGAGACCGCCGCGGAGCATCGCGAGGGCCTGGAGCGGCTTGTTCGACGAGCGCGGGAACGCGACGTCGCCGGGGCGGCCGACCGACAGCACCGGGGAGCCGGACGGATCGGTCGCGACGACGGTGCCGTGGTGCACGGACTCCAGGAAGTCGCCTCGCCAGACCTCGGCCACCACTTCGTGTCCCATGTCGCCCCTCCCGCTCAGATCCCGAGAAACTGCCAACTGTCGACAGTTGACACGTTCGCTAGTTTAGCGGGAGGACGGCCGGTGCCGTCCAGATCAGGAGACGAAGGTGACACCCCCGACGCCCCTGCACCTCAGTCTGGCCGGGCAGGCCGTGGACGTGCTGCGAGAGCAGGTGCTCACCGGGGAGATCACTCCGGGCTCGCGGGTCAACGAGGTCGAGGTGGCGCAGAAGCTCGGCATCAGCCGCGGGCCGTTGCGCGAGGCGATCCGGCATCTGGCCTCCGAGGGCCTCCTGACACTGGTTCCGCACCGGGGCGCGTTCGTGCCCGACGCCAGTCCTGATGACGTCAGGGCGTTGTTCGAACTGCGCACCGCACTGGAGTGCGCGGCGGCGGAACTGGCGGCGTCGCGGCGGACCGATGTGGATCTCGTGCGGCTGCAGGAGGTCTGCGCGGAGAGCCGGCGCAACTACAAGGCCGGGCAGCCGTTCCCGTACCGGCTGGACCTCGCGTTCCACCAGACGTTGCTGCACGCCGCTCGCAGCCCGTACATCTCCGAGCAGGTCCGGCTCGTGCAGCAGCGCGTGGTGCTGCTGCGCAGTGCGCTGGCGGACGACCCGCCGCACCAGCACGCGTCGATGGACGACCACGACGAACTCGTGCGGGCGATCGCGGACGGTGACGCGGCCAAGGCGTCGACGGTGATGCGCAGGCACCTCTCTCGGGTGTGTGCGCAGATGTTGACGAGTTTGACCCACTAACTTCAGTTACATGATGTTCGGCGCCCGGCTCGTGCAGCACCGCAAGAACGCCGGGCTCAGTCAGGAAGAGCTCAGCGAACGGTCCGGTGTCAGCGTCCGCGCCATCAGCGACATGGAACGCGGCCGCGCCCGTTCCCCGCAGCGCCGCACGACCGAGGCCCTGCTCGACGCGCTGGACCTCGACGAAGCCGGCCGCGCCGAACTGCGCTGCCTCGCCAGGACCGGCCGGGTCGCGCTGGGCAGCCCGGTCTGGTCCCCGGTCTGGTCGTTGCCGATGTACGTCGCGGACCTCGTCGGCCGGGACGCCGAACTCGACGCCATCGCGAACAAGCCCAACGGGCTCGTGGTCGTCCATGGTGCCGCGGGAACCGGTAAGACCAGCCTCGCCGTGAGGGCCGCCCATCTACTGGAGGGCCGCTTTCCGGACGGTCAGCTGCTCATCGACCTGGAGAGCTCCGCACAGCCGCTCCAACGGTTGCTCAAAGACCTCGGAGTGCCCGCCGAACACGTGCCCGAGGACGTGAACGGCCAGACGCGGCTCTACCGGTCGTTGCTCGCGGACAAGCGCCTTCTGCTCGTGCTCGATGGCGCGCGCACGGAGGAGGAGATCCGCACGCTCCGAGCCGATCCGGGCTGCCTCACGATCGTCACGTCCCGGCACAGGCTCGCCGGGCTGGCGGGTGCCACCTGGATCCGGCTGGGCGGGCTCACCGAGCCGTGCGCCCTCGAGTTGCTCGCGTCGATCATCGGTGCGCACCGCGTCGAGGCCGACCGCGAGACCGCACGGGAACTCGTCCGGCTGTGCGGGATGTCGCCACTCGCGCTCAGGATCGCGGGCAACCGGCTCGCCAGCCGTCCGCGCTGGCCCCTCGGTCATCTCGTCGAGCAGATCGAGGAACGCCGGCTGGCCGCGCTCACCGCGGGCGATCTGGACGTGCGTGGCGCGTTCGAGGTGTCGCTGGCGCACCTGCCCGAGACCGCGCGGCTGGTGTTCCGGCGGCTAGGGCTGCTCGTCGGCACCCACGTCACCCCTGCGCTCGCCGCCGAACTGACCGGCCTGTCCGTCACCGAGGCCGAACAGGCCCTGGAGGAACTCACCGACGTCAGCCTGCTCGACCCCGACGACCAGGGCTACGCGATCCGCGGCCTCGTCCGGACGTTCGCCACCGGCCTGATCGACGCCACCGACGACGACGCCGACCGCAGGATGCTCGCCTGGCTGCTGGAGACCACCGTGGCCGCCGGAGTCCTGTTCGGACAGACGGGCGACGCGCGGCGAGTGAGGCCGCGAGGCAGGGCTTTCCCCGACGTGGCAACGGGAAGGCGCTGGCTGGACGAGCACCGCGACCTGCTGCCCGAGATCGTCGAACGGGCGCAGGCCAGGGACCTGCACGACGAGGTGGCCCGTGCGGTGATCGCACTCTCGCACTACGCGGCCATCGAACCGGGCCTGGTCTGGGAACGCGTCTACCGCCTCGCCCTCGCCTCCGCCCGCGAGCCGTGGCAGGAGATCGTCGTGCGCGGCCAGCTCGGCTGGGTGCTGTTCGACGTCGCCGGCCGGTCGGGACCCGCTTTGGAAGTGCTGACCCACGCGGCCCGCGTCGCCGAGGAGTCGGGGGAGACCGGGCACCTCGGCTGGGTGTGGCTGATCGCGTCGGCCGCGCACAGCGGGCTCGGCCACTTCGACGAGGCCGAACGCGTGTGCCTCAAAGCGATCGACTCGATGCACGAGCCCATGGACGAGCACTACGCACGGTCCGTGCTGGGCGTGCTGTGGCGGTCGATGAACCGGCCCATCGCCGCCGTGACCGCACACGAGGAAGTAGCGAAGGAACAACGCGCCTACGCCAACACCATCTACGAACTCTCCGCGCTGGGCCGCACGCTCGGATGGCTTGGCCTCGCGCTGATAGACGTCGACAGGCCCGATGACGCCGTTGTGGCACTGACCGAGGCCGAGGGCGTCTACAAACGCGCGCAGATGGCGTCCTGGCTCGCCCGAACGTTGTGGCACCGCGCCCTCGCCCACCGCGCGGCGGGCCGGCTCACCGAGTCCGACGAGGACCTCGGCCAGGCGCTCGCCGGGTTCCGCGCGATCGGCGACGGCCTCGGGGAGATCGAGATCCTGCGGGCGCTCGCCGGCAACGCCGAGTCACGGGGTGACCACAGCGCGTATCAACATCATCTGCGAGACTCGCTCGCGGCGTGCGAACGGTGGGACACCGACGCGACGCGCGAGATCGCCGCCGAGGTGCGGGAGCGCTTGTCCGGAGGGTGAGGGGATGCGGGCGACCACCTTCAGCGAGTTCCTGCGGTTCTACCGGCGCCGGGCGGCCCTCACCCAGGAGAACCTCGCCGTGCGCGCCGGCCTGGGCGTCCGCACGCTGAGCGATCTCGAACGCGGCCGCGTGCACACCCCGCAGGCCCAGACCGTCGATCTGCTGGTGACCGGGCTCGGCCTGGACGGTGCCGAGGCTCAGGAGTTCGTGGCGCTCGCACGGTCGTCGGAAGCCGTGCGACCACGTCCCGAACGCACCGACTGCACGCCGCCTCCGGTGGAACCGCTCATCGGCCGTGAAGCAGAGCAGCAGCACCTGGCGGAGTGCATCAGCCGTGCGGCCGCGTCGTCCGTGCTGGACGTCGTTGTCGTGCACGGACCTCCTGGCGTCGGGAAGACCTCGCTCGCGGTCGACGCGGCGCACCGGTTCGCCGGCCGGTTCACCGACGGCTGCCTGCACCTCGACCTGCGCGGCATGGACACGTCCCCGTTGTCGGCGGAACGGGCGATCGCGCGGCTGCTGCGGGCCTTCGGCGTGCCGGACGCCAAGATGCCGTCCGATCCCAGCGACGGTCTCCGCCTCTACCGGTCGATGCTGCGCGAACGGACCGTGCTGCTCGTGCTCGACAACGCCGCGAACGAGGCCCAGGTCCGGCCGTTGCTCGCCGCCAGTCCCGGTTCGCTCGTGGTCGTGACCAGCCGAAACGTCCTGGCAGGCCTGAACAGTCGCTCCCGCGTCGATCTCGTTCCGTTGCGGCACGACGGCGCCGTCGCGTTGCTCGCCGCGACCGCCGGCACCGATCGGATCGCCGCCGACCCCGAGTCGGCGGACCGGGTCGCGACGCTGTGCGGTGGTGTTCCGCTGGCGCTCGCCATCGCGGGCCGCACCACGTCGTCGTTGCGGCATCTCGCCGAGCAGCTCTCCGACGAACGCGCACGGCTCGACGTGCTCGCGACCGGCGACGTGCAGGTCCGCACCGCGTTCGAGCTGTCCTACCGCCTGCTCGCGCCCGAGACCGCGACGCTGTTCCGCAGGCTCGCGCTGATCCCCGGCCCGGACACGTCCGTCGCGCTCGCGGCGGTGGCCGCCGGGATCGACGACGCCGAGCCGGTGCTGGAGGAACTCGTCGACGCGAGCCTCCTCCGGCCGGACGTTCCCGGCCGCTACTCGTTCCACGACCTGATCCGCGACTACGCGCGCGAACGCTTGCACAGCGACGAAACCGACGTGGAGACGCACCGCCTACGCACGCGCGACTGGCTGTTGGCCACCGCGACCCGATGCGCGTCGGCGTTCCTGCCCGGCCAGGGCTCGTCGGACCTGGTCGGCGCGGGCCGCTGGTTGTCGGACGAGCTGGCGAACTGGCGCGGCGCGTTCCGGCAGGCCGTCGCCGACGGTGCCCACGAACAGGTGCTGGCGCTGGCGACGGCGATGCACTGGTACTCCGACCACCGCGGCACGGGCGAGCTGTGGCTGGAGATCTACACGGCGGGTGTCGCCGCGGCGGGGGAACTGGGCGAGCGGGAGCGGCAGGCCCAGCAGCTCAACTTCGTCTGCTGGGTCTACGTCGCGCGCCACACCAACATCCCGCTGGCTCTGCGGTGGCACGAGGAGGCGTCGCGGGTCGCGCGGGAGTGCGGCTCGGTGCAGGAGACGGCCTGGGCGCACTACTACCGGTCGGCCGTCGAGACCCGGCTCGGCGACCACGAGGCCGGCGTGACGCACGCCAGGCGGGCCGCGGAGTTGTTCCGGGAGACCGGTCAGCCGATGAACGTGGTGCTCGCGTTGTCCTACTCCGGTGTTCTGCTGCAACGGCTGGGCCGTTTCGCCGAGGCGGTCGAGACACACCGGGCGTGCGTCGAGGAGGAACGCGCGTTGCGCGGCAACGAGCGCGGCGTGGCGTTGGAGAACGCCGCCCAGCTGGTGCTGCGCCTGGCGGACGCGCTGGTCGCGGCAGGCGATCACGCGGAGGCGCTCGAGGTGGTGGCGCTGGCCGAGGAACTGACCGGGCGGGGAGCGGCGAACCTGGTGTCGATGGCCCGGCACACCCGCGGTCACGCGCTGGCCGCCGCCGGACGGCTTGCCGAGGCGCGGGACCAGCTGGCCAGGGCCGTGGAGGCGCTGTCCGACCCGGAACTCAGGGTGTCCGTGCTGATGGAGCTCGCCGGGCTGTGCGACCGCATGGGCGACCGCGACGCGGCGATCGGGCACCGGGTGCGCGCGCTGGCCGAGTGCGAGGGCTACGAGTCGCCCGGCATGACCAGGCTGCAGCACGACGTGGCGGACGCGCTCGGGATCCGGTCAGCGTAGGACGGTGCTCAGGAACGCGTCGGCGTCGAACCGCTCGGTCCCCGCCGGCACGAGCCGCCAGGTGGCGTCGAGGAACTTCCGCAGGGTGCCCGCGGGCACCCGGAACACCGTCATGTGCCGGTCCGAGACCAGCTCCAGCACCAGCACGCGGCCCGAGTGCGGCCGCAACCGCACGTCGCCGTCGCCCGTTCTCCTGCTCACGCCCTCGGCGAGCAGGTCTCTGCCCATGACCCAGGTGGCGACGGAGCCGCCGGAGCGGAACTTCATCGTGACCGCGAAGGGGTCTTCCGACCGGTAGAGCAGCTCGGTCTCGACCGGGGCGGTGGAACCGTTCGGCCGGACGAAGTCGAAGACGGTGCGTGACGCGACCCGCATCGGGACTCCCTGAAGTGTTCGCCATGGGTACTTAAGACATCACGTAATGGGAACCGAATTGGTTCATCGTGTCCTGTTGCCATTACCAATTGATTGGTTGAATGGTTTTCGCGTTCTCCGCCGGCGCGTCGGCCGGGGACGCTGTGCGAAGGGGCAGACCTGCGGAACTTCTGCCGGTGCTTCTGCATGGTCCTGCCGGGGCGCTCACGATTTGCTGGCTGACATGGTTGCCCCACTTCGCCCCGGCCTCGTCGGCACCGCCGTGCGCCAGGCGGGTGGCCTGCTCGTGGGCCGTGAGCGGGAGATCTCCCTGTTGACGGACGCGCTGAGCGGTGGCGCCCGATCGTGCGTTGTGCATGGTGCAACTGGTATGGGTAAAAGTGCATTGTTGTCCGTTGCGTCGTCAATCGCGTTGCGCAGCGGGTTGCGGCCGGTTCGCGGTTTGCGGGCGTTGAGCGGGGTCGACAGCCACACGGTGCTGGTGGTGGACGACGTCGAGCGCCTGAGTGAGGAAGAGGCCGACCGGCTGGCGCGTTTTCGGGGCGCGGTGCTGCTCGCGGGCGACTGCGATCCGGACGATTTGTCGGTTTTCGACGCCGTGCGGGTGCCGTTGCGGCCGATCGGCGCCGAGGCCGTGGCGGAAATGATCCGGCGGCGGTTCGACGTCGAGGTCTCGCCGGAACTGGCCGCGCTGTGCCTGGAGTACAGCGGTGGCGCGCCGGGAGTGCTGAGCGATGTGTTAGAGGTTGTAACGGACGTTTCAGTCTCTGCTTTGCGCGTGATGTTCCCTGTTTTGCGAGTGCCGCGGCTGCTGCGAGCCGTGCGTCGCAGCCGGCAGGCGCTGGACGCCGACGCGGTAGCGGTCGCGCGAGCGCTTGCGGTGCTCGGGAGCACGTCGCTGGACGTGCTGTGCGAGGTCGCCGGAATGGGCTCGTTCCGCACGCTCGCCGCGTTCGAACGGCTTGTCGACGCGCGCATGGCCGTCGACGAACCGATGCGCGTCCAGACGCCTGCGCTGAGCCACGCGATCCGGCACGAGATGGTGCCCGAGGAGCGCGAACGCCTGCACCTCGCGGCCGCTCAGGTCCTGCAGCGGCGGTGTGATTCACCGGTCGTGATCGCTGAGCACGTGGTGGCGTGCGCGGAACCCGTCGGGGCGGGGTGGACGGCGCCGGTGCTGCACGGCGCGGCTCGCCTGCACCGGGCGGCTGGAAGGCCGGAACAGGCGGCGAGGTGTCTGCGCGCTGCACTGCGCGAGCCGCTGACCGGCGAGGTCGCGGCGGAGGTGGCCGTGGCGATGGCGGATCTTCATCTGCGGTGCGGGATCGCGCCCCGGGCCGGTGAGCTCGCCCGGCAGCGGGTCGCCGCCGGGGACTGGTTCGACGCGGTGGTGCTCGACTGGCAGTGCGACGAGGACCTGCTCGGCGGCGACCCGGTCGTTCCGGAAGATCCCGAACAGGCGCTGCGTGATCTTCCGGAGAGTGGCCCGCTCGTTGTTCCGTCGCTCGCTCTCGCCGGACTCGGCTTGCTGCGGCAGGGTTCCGAACAGGTGGTGCTGGAACTCGCGCCACAGCTGCGGGTTCGGCTCGTCGGGGCGGAACGGGACTGGCTGGCGGCGCTGGAGATGTGGGCGCATCGGGCCAACGGCGATCACGCCGAAGTCTCCCGGCTGATGCGCGAACTCGCTCAGGCGTCACCGTTGCGCGGCTGTGTGGCGTTGGGCGCGACGGCGTTCGTGGCGTCCTGTGTGGACGCTGGACGTCCGAGTGAGGCGCGGGAGATGTTGGTGCGGCTCGGTTACACGGGGGCGTTGCCACCGGCCTGGGCGTGCGTCTTGCTGCTGCGCGAGCGCGCCCGCATGCATCTCGCTCTCGGAGCCGCCCGGGCCGCCCTGGCCGACGCCGAACGGGCGGGAGCCGCCGAACTCGCGGACCAGGCGCGGGCGGCGCTGGCGGAACCACGGCACCGGCCGGCGCGCGGGGCGGCGTGGGACAAGCTGACGCCGCACGAGTCCCGAATTGTCCTGCTGGCGCTGGAAGGAGAGACGAACCGGGCGATCGCCGCGCGGTTCGGCGTCACGCAACGGGCGGTCGAGCTGCACCTGACCCGCGTCTACCGCAAGGTCGGGATCAGCAGGCGAGTGCAGCTCTCCGCAGTCTTTCCCGCCTAGAGCAGGCCCGAGCGCAGCGCCCACGCCACCGCGTGCACCCGGTTGCGCAGCCCGAACCGTTCGAGCAGTTGGTGCAGCGCGTACTTCACGGTCCGTTCCGAGCAGAACAGCCGCGCGGCGACCTCCGCGATCGTCGCGCCGTCCGCCAGCAGCTTCAGCAGCTGCAGGTCGCGGTCGTTCAGCACCGGGGAGCGGTCCTGCACGGCCTGGCCGCCGACGAGCAGTTTGACGAGGCGTTCGGCGTTGACATCGGCTCGCCGCAACGGAAGCGCCAGCCCGGCCTGGGCCGCGATCGACGGTGTGAGGTCGTGCACGCGGGCCGCGATCACCACGATCCTGGCGGAACCGCAGGCCCTCAGCCGTGCGGCCTGCTGCGCGCACAGCTCGTTCACCAGGGCCAGCAGCACGTGCGCGTCCGAGCGGTCCTGCACCACCCGCACGCGCGGTGTGGTCTTCAACAGGTGCGTCACGCCGGCCGCGCTGATCAGGTCACGGGACTCCACCGCCACGCGCACCGGTTCGATTCCGGAGTCCACGGTTGCCAGGGCACTACTCATGACACGATCGTGCGAAGTTTCAGCGGCCGTCCACTTCGGAAAACCGAACCGATCCGACGAGAACCTGCTGATCTTTCGCGAACGTGCGGAACTCGCCGGTCGGCCAGCGCTCGATCCGGAGCTCGTCGCCGGGCGTCACGGGCGCGGTGAACCGGGCGTGCAGCTCGGTGAAGTCCAGGCCGCTCACGGTGATTCCGAGCGTGCACAGGCCGTGCAGGATAGGTCTCGCGAACCCCGCCCGCCGCGCGAACTCGGGGTCGTGGTGCATCGGGTTGACGTCGCCGGTCTCGCGGTAGCGCAGCGCCTGGTCCTCCGTCGTCTGGAAGAAGCTGATCTCGTGGCGCTTCTCGGGGACGGTGAACTCGCGCTTCTCGCCACGCTCGCCGCCGAAACCGCCTTCGCCCTTGATGAAGCACGACGACCGCGTTGTCGCGTACTCGGACTCCCACGTGCTGACGACGAGAGCGCCCGATCCCTTGTCGTAGATGTTCGTGACGGTCTTGGTGACGACTGTGGAGCCGTGCTCGGGGAGCTTGCCGTGCAGCCACAACGACTGCTCGGCGTGCAGGACCTGGGTCATGTCGGCGCCTGTCAGCCCGAGCTGCGGGCCGCCGTGCTGCAACAACGGGATGGCGAACGCGGGGGAGTAGCCACCGGCTGCCGCCGCGTACACCTCGGCGTCGCCGGCCGACCAGGTGCGGACCTGTCGTTCGACGACGCCGAGGATGTCTCGTTGAAGCATTACCCCAGTGTGCCCCGGATGTTCGCGTGGCCCTTGAGCAGGTTGCGGGCGATCGTGCGGCGCTGGATCTCGTCGGTGCCCTCGTAGATGCGCAGCAGCCGCAGTTCGCGGTACCAGCGCTCGATCGGCAGTTCGCGGGTGTAGCCCATGCCGCCGTGGATCTGCAGGACGCGGTCGACGATCTCGTTGGCCTTGATGCCGCCGTAGAGCTTCGCGATCGACTGCGCCTGCCGCGAGTCCTGCTTCTGGTCGACGAGCCACGCGGCGTGCAGCACGAGCCAGCGCAGCGCCTCGATCTCGACCGCGGAGTCGGCGATCATCCACTGGATGGCCTGGTACTCGGCGATGGGCTGGCCGAACGTGACGCGGTTCTTGGCCTGGTCGATCGCCATCTCGACCAGCCGCTCGACGCTGCCGAGCGCGCGGGCGGGCAGCAGGTAGCGGCCCTGGCCGATCCACTGCATCGCGAGGTTGAAGCCCTTGCCCTCCTCGCCGAGGATGTTCTCGTGCGGCACGCGGACGTTGTCGAACACCAGCGCCGCGGGACCCCACTGGCCCATGGTCGGGATGGGTTCGGACTTCCAGCCCATGTCGCGGTCGACGAGGAAGCAGGTGACGCCGCCGTCGGCGCCCTTCTCCTTGTCCGTCACCGCGAACACCATCACGAAGTCGGCCTCGTTGCCCTGCGTGATGAACGTCTTCTCGCCGTTGATGACCCACTCGTCGCCGTCCCTGACGGCGGACGTGCGGATGGCCTTGGCGTCACTGCCGGCGCCGGGCTCGGTGATCGCGAAGCACGAGACGCGTTCGCCGGAGATCGTCGGCAGCAGGTAGCGCTGCTTCTGCTCCTCGTTGCCGTGGAACAGGATGTTGTCCGCGTAGCCGCCGAAGCGGAACGGGACGAAGCTCCGGCCCAGTTCGGCTTCGAGGAGCGCGGTCATCACCGCGCCCAGGCCCATGCCGCCGTACTCCTGCGGCGTGAGGACGCCGAAGAACCCGGCCTGCTTGGCCTTGTCCTGCAGCGCCTTGAGCTCCTCCTTCGGCAGCCCCGGCTGGCCCGCGCGTTCGCGGCGCAGCACCTCGGGCTCCAGCGGGATGATCTCCTTGCGCACGAAGGTCCGCACCCAGTCGCGGATCTCCTTCTGCTCCTCGTCGAGCGTGAAGTCCATTGCTTTCCTTTCAGACGAACGCGTTGATGCCGGTCAGCGCCCGGCCGATGAGCAGTTTCTGGATCTGGCTGGTGCCCTCGTAGAGGGTGGTGACACGGGTGTCCCGCAGGTACTTGCCCACCGGGTACTCGTCGATGTAGCCGTAGCCGCCGAAGACCTGGATGGCGTTGTTGGCGACCCTGACCGCGGCTTCGCTGGCGTAGAGCTTCGCCATGCTCGCCTCGGTGCCGAACGGTTCGCCCCGGTCGGCCAGGTCGGCGACGCGCCACGTCAGGAGCCTGGCGGCGTCGGTCTCCACGGCCATGTCCGCGAGCAGTTCCTGGACGAGCTGGAAGCCCGCGATGGGCTTGCCGAACTGCTCGCGCTCCTTGGCGTACTTCAGCGCGGCTTCGAGGGCACCTCGCGCGGCGCCGACGCAGCCCGCCGCGACGGACATGCGGCCCTTGTCGAGCGAGCCCATCGCGAGTTTGAAGCCCTCGTCGCTGAGCAGGGCGTCGTCGGGCACCTCGACGTCGTCGAGGGTGATCTCGGCGGTGGCCTGGCCGCGCATGCCGAGCTTGCCCTTGATCTCGGTGGCCACGAAGCCTTCGGTGTCCGTGGGCACGAGGAACGCCGAGATGCCCTTCGGGCCTGGGCCTCCGGTGCGGGCGAACACGAGCGCGACGTCGGCCCACGTGCCGTTGGTGATGAAGACCTTGCGGCCGTTGATCCGGTAGCCGTTCTCCGTCTTCGTGGCTTTGGTCGTCAGGTTGCCCGCGTCGCTGCCGGTGCCGGGTTCGGTGAGGGCGAAGCAGCCGAGCTGCGTGCCCGCGGTGAGGCCTGGCAACCAGCGCTGTCTCTGCTCCTCCGTGCCGTGTTTGGCGATCGACTTCGCGACCAGCCCGAGCGAGACGGAGATGATCCCCCTGACCGCGCTGTCGCCGCGGGCGATCTCTTCGAGCACCAGGCAGTAGGCGAGGTTGTCGCCGCCACTTCCGCCGTAGTCCTCGTCGATGCCGAGCCCGAGGAACCCGACCTCGCCGAGTGCCGGGACCAGGTCCCTGTCGATCGCCTCGTCGCGGTCCCAGCGCGTGGCGTGCGGGACGATGCGTTCGTCGGTGAACCGCCGGGCCAGCTCCCTGAGCTGCCGGTGTTCGTTCGAAAGCGTTAGATCCACAGGCCCTCCCGACTAACCGAACAGTGTTAGGTTAACTCACATGCCCCGGCCGAGCACCCCTCTGCTGAGCCCCGATCGCATCAGGTCGGTGGCTCTGGCCATCATCGACCGCGACGGCCTCGACGGCCTGTCCATGCGCAAGCTCGCCGCCGAGCTGGGAGTGCAGGCCGCGTCGCTGTACGGGCACGTCCGCACGAAGGACCAGCTGCTGAACGACATCGCGTCGTCGATCCTGTCGACGGTCGACGTGTCCGGTTTCGAGGTCGACTGGCGCGAGGGCCTGATCCGGTGCGCGCGCTCGTACCGTGCGGCTTTGTCGTCGCACCCGAACATCGTTCCTTTTCTCGCGTACGGCCCGGCCGGTCGTGAGGAGTCGCTCCAGCGCCTCGACCTGCTGCACGGTGCGTTGGTCGACGCCGGCTGGTCACGCCGCGAGGCCACGATGATCGCCGCTGGCCTGATGTACATCGTGTTCGGCTCCGCGCTGAGCTCGTTCTCCAGCGGCTTCTCCGCCGACCCCGCCGACTACACCGACCGCTATCCCCACCTCGACCGCGCCCACCTGCTGCCGGGCGTGGCGCGGGAACTGGACCGCGACAGCTTCGAGCTGGCGCTCGCGGCGTTCGTGCGCGGCCTTTAGTGTTCTGGCGTGGCTTCCAAGGCGATCGAGCTCGAGGTCGGTGACCAGCTGGTGCGGGTGTCCAACCCGGACAAGCCGTACTTCCCCGCGCGGGGCATCACCAAGCGGCAGGTGGTCGAGTACTACCGCACCGTCGCACCCGTGCTGCTGTCGGTGCTGCGCGACCGCCCGGTGGTCCTGAAGCGCTACGTGGACGGCGTCGAAGGCGAGGCGTTCTACCAGAAGCGCGTGCCCAAGGGCGCTCCCGACTACGTCGAGACCGTGCAGGTGAAGTTCCCGTCCGGCCGCCCGGCCGACGAGATCTGCCCGACCTCCGAAGCCGTGATCGTCTGGGCCGCGAACCTCGGCACGTTCGACTTCCACCCGTGGCCGGTGCGGCGCGCCGACGTCGACCACCCGGACGAGCTGCGCATCGACCTGGACCCGCAACCGGGCACCGACTTCTCCGACGCCGCCCGCGTCGCACTGGTGCTGCGCGAGGTGCTCGCCGACGCCGGCCTGACCGGCTACCCGAAGACCTCCGGCGGACGCGGCATCCACGTCGCCGTGCGGATCCGGCCGGAGTGGGACTTCATCGACGTCCGGCACGCCGTGATCGCCCTGGCACGCGAGGTGGAGAAGCGGGCGCCGACGCTGGCGACTTCGGCCTGGTGGAAGGAAGAACGCGGTGAGCGCGTCTTCATCGACTTCAACCAGGCCGCCCGCGACCGCACGATCGCCTCTGCCTGGTCGGTGCGGGGCACTCCTCGCGCGACCGTGTCCACGCCGGTCCTGTGGGAAGAACTGTCCACTGTGGACCCTGATGACTTCGACGTGCTGACCGTGCCGAAGTACCTGGAGGAGCGGGGCGATCTCCACGCCTCACTGGACTCGGAGGCGTTCGGGATCGAGACGCTGCTGGAGTGGTACGCGGCCGATCCGCGCGGGGAGATGCCCTATCCGCCGGACTACCCGAAGATGCCGGGAGAACCGTTGCGGGTGCAGCCTTCCCGCGCCCGCAAGCAGGAGTAACAGCCCACCGTTCCGAGCCGATCCTGTCTGCGTGACAGCGATCGCGACCGTCGTGGCAGACCTGGCCGAGACCGCTCTCGCGTGGGTGCGGAACTCGTCCGTGCCGATGTCCGCACTGGTGCGGCGCCGCATCTCGGACTACCTGGGCGGCCCCGACTGCGCCTCCCTGCTGGAGCTCCTCTGCCAGCTCGAACACACCGAACAGGGCGCGTTCCAGCAGGCCGCGGAACGTGCCGAACTGGCCGAGGCGTTCCGCCGCGAGTTCCAGCGCGCGGTCCACCTTGAGACTCCGGAGTCCGCCGACTTCGCGGCTTCGTTGTGGGGTGTGATCGAGCAGAACGCGCCGTTCCGCGTCCTGGACGTCCGCGACCGGATCCGGATCAAGGTGACCGGCCCCGAACGCCCGATCGCCGAACGCCTCGCTCTTGCCGTCGACATGGGCCGGCGTACCGAGTCGCGCGCCACGGGCGAGGTGATCCGTACGGCGATGGCACGTGCCCACGACCGCATGGTCATGCCGCACTCGAAGGCGGACTTCCGCTTTCCGGTCGACCAGATCTACGTGCGCCGCAGGCTGCGGCTCGGGCGTGGTTCGGTCGGCGAGGACGAGGTGGGCGACCGCCGGTTCGTCGTGGTCGGGAACCCCGGTGCCGGCAAGAGCACCTTCATCCGGCGGTTGCTGCACCGCGCGCCGCTCGTGCCGCTGCTGGTGCAGCTCAAGCAACACCAGAAACTCGCGGAGGACTTCGTCACGATCATCTCCGGGGAACTGCGGCCGCTGACCCAGCGCGTGGTGCCGCGGCGGCACGTCGCGGACCTGCTGGACGCGGGCGAGGCGCTGGTGGTCTTCGACGGACTCGACGAGGTCGGCGACATCCAGGCGCGGCGCTCGGCGGTGGCCGCGATCGAGGCGTTCGCCGCGCGCTTTCCGTTGGCGCGCATCGTGGTGACGTGCCGCCAGGAGAGTTATCCGGCGGCGAGGCTCGAGGACACGACCTTCCCGGTGTACCGGTTGCCCGACTTCGACCCCGACCAGGTCGGGCACTACGTCCGCACCTGGTTCGCCCTCGTGTACGCGGCGGGCCGGGCGGAGGCGTTCCTGCGGGACAGCGGGCATCTGGCCGACCTGAGGTCCAACCCGTTGATACTTTCGTTGCTGTGCATGCTTTATCAGAGCGAGGGCTACATCCCGGAGAACACCGCTGACGTCTACCGCGAGTGTTCCGAGCTGATGCTGGTGCGGTGGGACGCCGTGAGCCAGGTGCCGTCGGTGATCCGGTCGGTGAAGCTCGCGAAGTTCCTGGTGCAGGAGTTGGCGCAGCACTTCTTCTTCGGCCTCGGCGGGCAGGGTGATGAAGGCGAGAAGACATTGGAACGCCTGGTGGTCGCGCACCTGAGCGAGCGCGAGGAAGAGGGCGTGCAGTCGTATCACCAGCAGGCCCGGGAGTTCTTGGACTACTGCGCCGAGCGGGCCTGGGTGCTGACCCAGGTCGACACGTCCCCGGAGGGCGAGCGGCGGTTCGGCTTCACGCATCGGACGTTCATGGAGTACTACACGGCCTGCTACGTGCTGCGCACTCGGGAGACCGCGGAGGACATCGTCGAGTGCCTGCTGCCGATGATCGTCTCCGGCAGAAGCCTGGTGGTTCCTCAGATCGCCTTGCAGCTTTACGACGTGCACCGCGCGGACGGAGGTGACACCTGTGTCCGGTTGCTTCTCGAGAACGCGAAGGACGAACTCGCGGTCATCACCTTCTGCGTGACCTTCCTGGAGCACAACAGGCTTCGCCGGGCCACGACCGAAGCCCTGCTGGAGCAGGCGTTCGAACTCCTGGGGCGGACCGGGGACCAGATTCTGTTCGACGCGCTCAAAGCGGTGCGGCGGGTGAAGCGGACGCGCACCGCCAGCGTCGCGCGTGCGGTGCTGGCCAGAAGCGCACCCGGCGGCGATCTCAGGCTAGGTGCCGGGATGGTGGTCCGCGTACCTTCTGTCGCGTACGAGGTGGCGCTGGGCGAAGTGCGGCACGGGATCGAGCACCCGATGATGTTCGCGCGGGCGCACGGCCACGCGGCCTTGCTGTACGCCCGGCTACCGGGTGTGGACGGGTACGTGCCAGGTCCCGCGGTCAAGGCGATCCGTGATGGCGGGCTGGACAGCTTGGTGTTCCTGCACTTGCTGGTCTACTGGGAGGCGGTGCTGCCGATCCCCGCTTCGGTCCTGCGGGTGGTAGTCGAGGAGTTGCGCCGGCTGAACGTGCGTGGTTTCCCCGCGTCGAAGGCACCCGCGTTTCTCGCGTTCACCGCGCTGGTCGAAGCGGCATCGTCCGATCCCAGCCCGGATCTCGGTCGCCTCCTGGTCGCGCGCTGCGATCTGCCCGACGAGGCGCGATCGTTTCGTGAACTGCTGGAGCGGTGGGGGCGCGGGGAAGTGGCGCTGGTCGATCCCGATCGGTGAGTGCGCCAACCGGCTGTATCGGAGACGGATCTAGTCGGCGACCTCGTAGAATGGACGAAACGCGAGAGGAGGTCGTGATGTCCCAGCCTTATGTCGTGCGGTACGTCGGCGGTCCCCTCGACGGCAGGGTCGACTCGCTGCCGTCCACGCCGGAGGACCCGAAGCAGACCGTGACGTACGTGCACCTGCACGGCGGTCCCAAGATCGTGCACGTCTACGACCTCGAGTACGCGGTCGAGTACGGATGTGAGTACCGGCTGCGCGCCGGTGAAGGCGAAGAAGCCTGAGCAAGCTGCCGTGAGAGCGCTCTCACGCACCCGTCGATGACCCGATCGTGTACTGGAACACGCGACTCGGTCTCGGGCACGTCAGTGGCGCGAACGTCACCGGTGGCGGGAACCCCTGATGATCTTGCAGTCGACCCGGTGCTCAGAAATGTCAGGGGTGTAGGGCATGCTTTGGGCACAGGTGTTCGAATGGTTGGGGAGGCAGCGCGATGGCGAAGAAGAGCGGGCTGTCGGCGGAGGACGTCGACAGCCTGCGCTCGCAGTTGGACGAAGGCACCGTGCCGATGGTGTGGTTCACGGCGGCCGCGGTGGGCATGGAGGAGGGCAGGTCGGCGAAGCTGCTGGCCGTCACCGATCCTCCGGAGGGCGATTTCATCCAGGTCCGGCCCACGGGTTCGAAGGACGAGATGTCGTTCTCCCCGGCCGAGCTGACGCTGGAGAAGCCCCCGCCGCGCAAGAAGCCGGCGACCCCGCCCCCTGCGCCCGCGGAGCCGCCGCGCCACACTGAGATCATTCACCCCTACGTTCCGGAGGCGCCGGTGAAACCCGCGGCCCCCAAGCCGAAACCCGCACCCGCTCCCGTCGAGCAGGCGCCCGCGAAGCCTGCCGCGCGCAAGCCGTCCGCGAAGAACGCCGTCCCCGAGGTCACCGTCACGCTGGTGTCGGTGGGCGAGGGCGAGTGGACCGTGGAGGTGCTGCAGGGCACCCGCAAGACGGTCCGGCCGACGCCGGTGCCGCCCGCCTCCGTGGCCCAGGCCGCGAAGCTGCTCACGCCCGAGGTCGCCGAGATCGTCGAGGGCGTGCTGAACGCGGCGCGTGCTCAGCAGCTCGCCCGCGTGGAGCAACTGCGCGCCGAACTGGAGGCAGCCCAGAAGGCTCTGGACGACCTGGGCGCATAGCGCCATCACGGGCTGCGACTCCCCGGTGGTTGTCGCCACGCGTTCGGGTGAGAGGGGTTCCCAGGGCTTGTACCGGGGCGGACCGTGGGATGCGCGGAGGTCCCGCGCAGGTCCGGCTTGGAGTACGGGGAGGCCCTGATGGGTACGTGTGGGTGCTGTTCCGGGTGCACGGGTCCCGGCTGCGGCTGCTGTTCGAGCTGCTGACACAAGATTCGGGCGGGGGAGCCTTCATCGCGTCGTGGTCACGCGAAAGGCTCCCCGCGTCACGTCCGGGGTAACCCACGGCACGGTTCCGCCGACGTAGACCGCATGGCTCAGAAGATCGTTCACTGGAACACCTACGACTTCAGAGGGACGCCCGAGGCTCCGGGTGTCATCGACCTCGATCCCGCGTCACTCGCGAGAACTCACCCGGCCATCGCGCAGGCGATCGGACGAGGCAGGGTGACTTCGCACGCCATCCATTACTGGGGCCATGGAGTGCTCATCACGCTGGTCGTGGATGACTGAAACCGATCACGGCGGGCAGACGGTCCCGTTCGACGGCACCTTCGCGTCGATCAGGTAGTCCCGGACGGCCGTGGTCGCGCACCCCGACAGGGTCAGAGCGCCATGTCCGCTGCCCTGCCACCCGATCAACGACGACCCCGGCAACCGCTGCGCTGTGTGCTCGGTACCCGGCGCGGGCGTGGAGAGGTCGTTGGCCGTGCTCAGGACCACGATCGGCGGCGCGCTCTTCAGGGCGTCGACCTTCTCGGCCTTGGGCGGCGGGAACGGGTTGCAGTGCAGCAGCTGCCGGGCGAACAGGGCGCCGAACATCGCGTGCTTCGACTGCCAGTCGGCCGTGAGGGCCTTCACGCGGTCCGGCGGGATGCGGGTGGCGGTGTCGTTGCAGCCGATGATCAGGCCCGCGTCGAAGCGCGGCGGGTTCTCGTCCAGGTCGTTCACCAGCGGGTCGAGCAGGGCGAACAGGCCCGTGCTGTCGCCGGCGCGGGCCTTCACCAGTGCGTCGGCCAGAGCAGGCCATCGCCCGCGATCGGCCAGACCCGCGGCGATCGCGTTCAGGGCCGAGCCCGGGGTCAGGTCGACGTAGTCGCCGCGCACGCGTCCGGAACGCAGCTGCGTCAGGAGCGCCTGCACGTCCTCGCGCGGGTTCGCGAGAGCGCAGCCGCGGGTCTTGCAGTCGCGGGCGAACGCGTCGAACGTCGCCTCGGCCGCGACGGCACGTGACTCTAGGACGCCCACCTGGTCGAGCGTCGGGTCCGGGGCGCCGTCGAGGACGGTGCGGCCGATGCGGTTCGGGTAGCGCTGGGCGTAGGTCGTGATGACGCGGGAGCCCTCGCCGAGGCCGATGGCGTTGAGGCGGTCGGTGCCCAGGAAGTCGCGGAGGCGTTCGAGGTCGGCGGCCGCGCGCCACGAGTCGAACGCGGTCAGCCTGCCTTCCAGGTCGAGGACGCACTCCTGCGAGGCCTCGCCCGCGGCGACCACGAGGTTCGACTGCTCGGTCTCGGCTGGGTCGTACTCGACGAGCTGGGCGCGCGTGGCCTGCGGTACGCACGACATGCCGTCCGAACGGCCCGTGCCTCGCCGGTCCACGCCGATGATCGTGTACGTGCTGAGGATGTCCTTGGGCAACGCCGCCGCGAGCCGCGCGGCCTTCAGCGTGCCGGGCTCGCCGCCGGGGTCGTTGACGACGACCAGCGCGCTCTTGCCCGTGCCGACGCGCGTCAGTGCGATGCCGAGCTGACCGCGTCCGGGGCGTCCCGGCGGGTCGAGCACGACGGTCATGCGCGCGCACTCGTAGGTCTGCTCGCCTTGGGGAGCGTCCGCGCCGAAGCGGTCCTTCATCTGCTCGTTGCACGGCGACCACTGCAGCGAGTCCTTCTTGTACTCGCCGAGCGGGGGTACAGGCTGCGGCCCGGCGAGCGCGCTCTGGTCGACGGGCTGGTTCTCCTCGCCCTTGACCGCGATCACCGGCCGGCTCGAGGGACCCGCGCTGCACGCCGTCAGCACGCTCACTGCCAGTAGGGCCAAGGCAGCGCCACGCACAGATTCCCTCACTCTCGTTCACACTCCGGGAAGGCGAGCCTCGCACGCCACAGGTGAATTGAAGGTGAGTCAGGGCGCGTCCTTTGCGCCCTGACTCACCTTCCAGGCTCGTCCCGTTCGGGAATGGACGCGGTGAGTCAGGATGGGGGACATGGATCACGCCGATCGGCTCCCCGTGGCTCGCCTCGTGGGCGGCATCCCGCCGACGGCGCTCGTGCTGCTGGGCATCGTCAGCGTGCAGGTCGGCGCGGCGTTCGCGAAGCAGCTGTTCACGGTGGCGGGCGCGGCGGGCATGGTCACGTTGCGGCTGCTCATGGCCGCGCTGGTGCTGGTCGCGATCTGGCGTCCGTCGCTCAGGCTCGACCGCAGAACGCTCGTCACGGTCGTCACCTACGGCGCCGTGCTCGCCGTGATGAACCTCTGCTTCTACGCGGCGCTGGCCCGCATCCCGCTCGGCGCGGCCGTCACGATCGAGTTCCTCGGGCCGCTCGCGGTGGCGGTCGCCGGCTCACGGCGCTGGCTCGACGGCGTGTGGGTGTTGTTGGCGGGCACGGGTGTTGTGCTGCTCACGCGCGTGCAGGGCGGTCTGTTGTGGACGGGCGTGCTGTTCGCGTTGGCCGCGGGAGCGTGCTGGGCGGCGTACATCCTGGTGACGGCCAAGCTCGGCAGCCAGACGAACGACGGCAAGGGCCTCGCGCTCGCGATGGTGGTCGGCACGGTGATCGCGCTGCCGTTCGGCATCGGCTCGGCGGGCACCGCGATGCTCGACCCGGTGGTGCTGGCGGCGGCGATCGTGGTCGCGCTGATGTCGTCGGTCGTCCCGTACTCGCTGGAGCTGGAGGCGTTGCGCCGCATGCCGCCGCGCGTGTTCGGGATCCTGATGTCGCTGGAACCGGCGGTGGCCGCGGTCGCGGGCCTGCTGCTGCTCGGGGAACACCTCGCACTGGTGCAGTGGGTCGCCGTCGGCTGTGTCGTGATCGCGTCGGTCGGTGCGACGAGATCGGCCAAGCCCGACGTCTAACGAGCCCGGAGCTCGCCCTTCAGCACCGACGCCACGTCGTAACGGGCCGGGATCTCCAGCTGGTCGTAGCGGCACGACAGCGGCTCGCGGTCCGGGCGCCACCGCGCGAACTGGCCGTTGTGCCGCAGCCGCACGGGCTGCTCGCCCTCGGTCTGGGTGTAGTGGATCTCCAGCACCCGCTCGGGCCGCAGCGCCACGTACTCGGCCTGCTTGCCGCGCCACCGGTTGATCTCGCCGGGGATCCGCTGGCCGGGAACGGGATTCGCCCACGGATGGTCACCCGAGGTGATCAACGGTGCCAGCTCGCCGGCCAGCTCACGACGTTCGGCCGCCTTGAACGAACCGCAGACGCCGATGTGGTGCAGCAGGTCGTTCGAGTCGTAGACGCCGAGCAGCAGCGAGCCGACCGCAGTGCCGGGCTCGGTGTCCTTGTGCCAGCGCAGGCCCGCGAGCACGACGTCGGCGGTGCGCGCGTGCTTCACCTTGATCATCGAACGCTTGCCCGGCGTGTACGGGCCGTCCGACGGCTTGCCCATCACGCCGTCCAGCCCCGCGCCCTCGAACAGCGTGAACCACTGCCGCGCCGTCTCGACGGACGTGGTCGCGGGAGTCACGTTCAACCCCGGCAGCTTCAGCAACGACTCGCGCCGCGCGATCGTCGGCTGCTCCAGCAGCACCTCGGACCCCAGCGCCAGCAGGTCGAACGCGACGAACGTGGCCGGCGTCGCCTCCGACAGCATCGTCACCCTCGAGGCCGCCGGGTGGATGCGCTCGGACAACGCGTCGAAGTCCAGCTCGTCGTTCTTCGCGACGACCAGCTCGCCGTCGACGACCACCTTGTCGGGCAGCACGTCGAGCATCGAGGCGACGACCTCGGGGAAGTAGCGGTTGAGCGGCTTTCCGCTGCGCGACTGCAGCAGCACCTCGTCGCCGGAGCGGAACACCACGCAGCGGAACCCGTCCCACTTCGGTTCGAAGAACAGGTTCGCGTCGTCCGGGATCCCGTCCACCGCGGTGGCGAGCATCGGCTGCAGAGGTGGCGTCAGCGGTAGGTCCACGGGCACATCCTGCCTCGTCAGCTGGAATTCCGCCGCTGATACCGCAGCAACAGGACGTCGTCCGCGCGCAGCACCGATGCCAGCGCGAGATCCACGGGCGGGATGACCGAGCCGTGTGCGATCCGCGACGAGTCGCCCACCGCGAGCACCGGCGCCACGGTCAGGTTCAGCGCGTCCACCAGCCCTTCGGCCACCATCGACCCGAACAGCCGCGGCCCGCCTTCGAGGTTGATCCGGTGCAACCCGCGCGCCGCGAGCTCGGCGACCGCCACCTTCAGATCGACCTCGGTGTCCCCGGCGACGATCACCTCGGCAGGCAGTTCCGGCATCCGCGCGGCCTCACACGTGATCACGATCGGCGGCACGGCGGTGTCGGTGAACAGCGGCAGGTCCGGCGTCAAAGAGCCGCGCGTCGTCACCACGGCGATCGGCAACGGCCTGGCGCGCGTCGCACCCCGGTACCCCTCGATCAGCACGGTCGCCGCACCCACCATCACGACGTCGGCGAGCTCGCGCCCGAGCAGGTAGATCTTCCGGTCCGCGGGCGACCCCAGCCCCGCCGAACGCCCGTCGACCGACACCGCACCGTCCACGCTGGACACGAAGTTCGCGGTGACCCACGTCCGATCGGCGGGGTAGGCGTACAGGGACTCGAGGGCTGTGTCGGTCATCTCAACGCCCGGTGAGGGCCACAACATCTCCACCTGGCCATCCCATCACGCCGATAAGCTGCGGGCATGCGCTTGTCCGACCGGGATCCCCGGATCAGTCCCGACGAACTGATCGAGAACCTGGTGCCGCCGCCGATGTTCGACTCGGTCAGCTTCGACACCTACATCCCCAACCCGGACGAGCCCTCGCAGGCCGCTGCGGTCGAGGCCGGCCGCGTGTTCGCCGCGCGGGTCAGCGTCCGCCGCAAGAAGTGGTCGCTGTTCGGCTCGCGCGACGAAGAGGCGGGCAAGCTCGGCCTCTACCTCGACGGCGGCTTCGGCGTCGGCAAGACCCACCTGCTCGCCTCGCTCTGGCACGCCGTGCCGGGCCCGAAGGCGTACGGCACGTTCGTCGAGCTGACCAACATGGTCGGCGTCCTGACCTTCCCCGAGGCGGTCCGGCGGCTGAGCGGCCACAAGCTGCTCGCCATCGACGAGTTCGAGCTCGACGACCCCGGCGACACCATGCTCGTCACGCGCCTGATCAAGGAACTGATCGCCGCCGGCGTGCACGTCGCCGCCACCTCGAACACCCTGCCGGACAAGCTCGGCGAGGGCCGGTTCGCCGCCGCCGACTTCCTGCGCGAGATCCAGTCGATGTCCTCGAAGTTCGACGTCGTCCGCGTCGACGGCCCCGACTACCGCCACCGCGGCCTGCCCGACGCCCCTTCACCCTTGTCAGACACCGAACTGATTGTTAGAGCCTCTAACACCGAAGGCTCGACCATCGACGACTTCGACGACCTGTGCAAAGCGCTCGCCCGCATCCACCCGTCGAAGTACGGCAGGCTGCTCGACGGCGTCACCGCCGTGCACCTCAAGGACGTCAAGCCGGCGCCCGACCAGAGCGTCGGGCTGAGGCTCGTGGCGTTCGGCGACCGGCTCTACGACCGCGACATCCCGGTGGCGGTGTCGGGGCGGCCGTTGTCGGAGCTGTTCACCGAGGAGATGCTGCGCGGCGGCTACCGCAAGAAGTACCTGCGAGCTGTCAGCCGATTGGTCGCGTTGTCTCGGGTTTGACTCCGGCGGCGTTCGAGTATCCACTGGGTGACGAGCGGGAATGATGACGTCCCGACGTCTTCCGGAGGCACCCATGCTGAGTGAAGCCGAACGCCGCTCGCTCGAAGAGATCGAGCAGCGGTTGCTCGCGGACGAGCCCAGACTCGCCCGCACCATGAACCGCCAGGTCCGGCCCTGGCTGTTCTACTCTCTCCTGGTCCTCTTCGGTGGCCTCACGGTGCTGCTGACGGTGATCAGCGCGTTCGGCCCCGCCTTCCAGTGCCTGCTGGTCACAGCCGGTGTGCTGGTGCTTCGCAAGTACCCGCTCCGCCTCCGGTAGCGGAAACTCGCTGGCGCCGGAACAGCACAACCCGGACCATCTCCGCGTGGGTTATCTGGAAGCGAACGGGCTCGCGTACGCCTTGCCTGATGGCAGGGAGCTGTTCCGCGACGTCTCGTTCAAGGTGAGCGGCGGGACCGTGGTCGCGCTCGTCGGCGCCAACGGTGCCGGCAAGACGACGCTGCAACGGATCCTGTCGGGTGAGCTCATCCCGAAGCAGGGCAGCGTGCACGTGCAGGGCGGGCTCGCGGTGATGCCGCAGTTCATCGGCTCGGTCCGCGACGACAGCCTGGTGCGGGACCTGTTGCTGTCCGTGGCGCCCGTGGCGTTGCGGAAGGCCGCCAAGGAGCTCGACGACGCCGAACTCGCGTTGATGGACACCGATGACGAAGCCGCTCAGATGCGGTACGCGAACGCCCTCACCAACTACGGCGAGGCCGGCGGGTACGACATCGAGGTCCTCTGGGACACGGTCACCGTCGCCGCGCTCGGCCTGCCATACGACCGGGCCCGGTTCCGTGAGGTGCGCACGCTGTCCGGTGGTGAGCAGAAGCGGCTGGTCCTCGAGACGTTGTTGCGCGGCCACGAGCAGGTGCTGCTGCTCGACGAGCCCGACAACTACCTCGACGTTCCCGGCAAGCGCTGGCTCGAAGATCGGCTGAAGGCCACCGACAAGGCCGTTCTCGTCGTCAGCCACGACCGTGAGCTGCTGTCCACCGCCGCGACGCACGTCGTCACGGTCGAGGCGCATTCCACGTGGACGCACGCGGGCTCGTTCGGGACTTGGCACGGCGCCCGAGCGAAACGCATCGACAGGCTGCTGGAAGATCATCGGCGCTGGAACGAGGAGCACGAGCGGCTCAAGGACCTCGTCCGCACGCTCCAGCAGCTGGCCAAGTCCTCCGAGGTGATGGCTCAGAAGTACCGGGTCATGGCCGCGCGCCTCGAACGGTACGAGCAGGCGGGCCCGCCGCCGGAGATCCCTCAGGACGAGAAGGTCACGCCTCGCCTGAAGGGCGGCCGGACGGGCGTTCGCGCGATCACGTGCGAGCAGCTGGAGCTGACCGGGTTGATGAGGCCGTTCTCGCAGGAGATCTTCTTCGGCGACCGGGTGGCGGTGCTGGGCTCGAACGGTTCCGGCAAGAGCCACTTCCTGCGGCTGCTCGGCGGGGACGACGTCCGCACGACCGGCAAGTGGAAGCTCGGCGCACGGGTAGTGGCGGGCCTGTTCGCGCAGACGCACGAGCACCCGGAGTGGCTGGGCCGCACGCTCGTGGACATCCTCTGGCACGGCGAGGGCGAGCGCCGCGGCAAGGACCGGGGCGCCGCGATGTCGGTGCTGCAGCGCTACGGCCTGCATCAGGCGGGCGACCAGCGGTTCGAGAACCTGTCGGGCGGGCAGCAGGCGCGGTTCCAGATCCTGCTGCTGGAGCTGTCCGGGGCGACGTTGCTGCTGCTCGACGAGCCGACGGACAACCTCGACCTCGCGTCGGCGGAGGCGTTGCAGAACGCGTTGGAACACTTCGAGGGCACGGTCGTGGCGGTCACGCACGACCGGTGGTTCGCCAAGTCGTTCGACCGGTTCCTGCACTTCCGGGCCGACGGCAAGGTGTCCGAAGTGGACGAACCGGTCTGGACATAACTCCGCAAAACCAGGAAATTCTTGCACCGGCATTGCCGAAAGCAGAGCGCGCGCACGAAGGTGATCACACACATTCGTGACGTGCTTGATGGAGGTTGTTGTGCGCAAGAAATCCGGCAGGGCTGTGCGAATGACGGGCGGTGCGCTCGCCCTCGCTCTGGGCGCCGGGGTCGTTCTGGGGACGGTGCCGGCGCAGGCCAACAGCTGGCACACGTACTGGATCGCGACCTCCTACCACGGCAACAATCGGCCTTCGGACGAAGCCGCGCAGCGCGAGACGCGATCTGAGGCCAACCGGCGGTGCCAGGCGGCATACGGGTTCTTCAAGGCTCGTGGGGTGACCGCTTGGGGGCTGGGCAGGTACGACAACACCTGGGAGCAGAACTGGCGCTGCGACAGCAACTAGCGACTGCAGACGTCAGCGGCCTTCGAGGGGATCCTCATGGCTCACGAACGGACCTGGCGTAAGAGCACTCACGCTCGCGTTCTCGACCGCCGCCTGGCACGCGTTGATCGGGCAGCTCAAAGCTCCCAGCTGACGAAGGCGCCGTCGTCGATCGACCCGCCCGCCTTCTTGTACGTGGCTTGCGCCGCCGTGTCACCCGCGGCGGTGCCGGTCCACATCGCGTAGCAACCCCGTTCCAGCGCAAGGGCTTTCAACGCCTCGACGAGCGCCGTGCCGATGCCGCGGCGCAGGAACGAGTCGTCCACGCCCAGCTCGTAGAGGAACATCTCGGTGCCCTTGTCCGGGTGCGTCGTCTCCACCCCGGACACGAACCCGGCGGGCTGGTCGCCGACGTAGGCGATCAGCAGATGGCTGTGATCCTGCGCCAGGAACCGAGCGGTCGCGTCCGGCCGCGGTGGCGCGTCGAACAGGTGCGCGGCGGCGAACACGTCGTCGGGGGAGGCGGCGCGACGGATCTTCATACCGCCAGGCTAGGTCAACTCTCGAGTGAGGGCCCGAAGGCGCGTCACCGGTCTTCGACGACGGCGGGCAGCTTCCCGCTCTTGACCAGCTTGGCCAGCTCGGCGTGGTCCGCCTCGGTCTGGTCGGCGTAGTCGAACGCGTACTTCGCGAACGCTTCGTCGAGGTCGTCGCCGCCGCCGTTCTGGAAGTACCCGGCGAGCAGTCGCGGGTCGAGTGAACGCGTGTGCGCGCGGGCCAGCAGGGCGCCGGCGAGACGGCCGTAGTCGTCCAGGTCGTCGCGCTTCAGCGTGGTCGCGTCGATCTCGCCCTTGCGGTTGCGGAACTGCCGCACGATGAAGTGCCGGCCCTCGATCGTCGTCCAGCCCAGCAGGATGTCCGTCTCCGCCTGCACGAGTCGCGCGCCGTGCACGATCCGCTTGCCCTCGTGCTTGGCGGGATCGACGTCGAGGAACGGCTGCAGGGCGGACGGCCTGGCTTCCTTGGCCTGCAACACCAGAGCCTCGGACCCGTTGCCGTGCAAGAGGATCAGGTAGTTGCGCAGGCCGACGCTGCCGGTGCCGACGACGCGGAACGCCACGTCCGAGACGCCGTAACGCATGATCAGGTTCCGGCGGGACTCGCGCAGACTGTCCACGTAGGACGGCAGCGCGGCGATCACGGCCTCTGCGGTCGGGGGAGTGGCCTCGGTGAACGTCGGCGGGTTCGTGATGAACCGCCACTTCTCGCCGTCGTGCGCGGTCCACTTCGCGGCGAACCGGGCGCTGGTGTTCTTGCGCGACTTCTCGGCGGCCTTGGAGAAGTCGTTGATCAGGTCGTCCGCCTTGACCTTCGACAGCGAGGACTCGTCGCCCAGCGCGCTCCACGAGTCCAGGAACGGGAGCTCCGCGAGGTGTTTGATCGAGCCCCGGTACGCGCGCACCGCGTCCTCCGCGGCGTCACGGCAGCCCTTGTCCGACACGCCGCCGACCCGGCCCGCCAGCACCAGGGACGCCACGAGCCGCTTGAGGTCCCATTCCCACGGTCCTGGGAGCGTCTCGTCGAAGTCGTTGATGTCCATGACGATCTGGCCCTCGGGCGTGCCGTAGAGGCCGAAGTTCGCTGCGTGTGCATCACCGCACAACTGAGCGTGAAGTCCTGTCGCGCACCCGGCGGCGAGATCGCCCGCCTGCAACCCGGCCGAACCGCGGAAGAACGCGAACGGGTTCTCCAGCATCCGTCCGACCCGCAACGGGATCAGGTTCTCCAATCGGCCCTTGTTGCTGGCGCGCAGGAACTCCAGCACGGACGGGCGTGCGGAGGCGAGCGACATCGCGCGGTGCGCCTTGAAGTCCACAGAGGACCGCAACGCGCGTCCCTCCGCGTAGACCTCGTCCGGCTCGACCCAACGGCCCAATGCCGCAGCAGCCCTGGCGCGAACCCGTTCACCCATAAGAGTCATCATGCCTGCGGCGGACGGGCAGCGTGGCCCGTCCGCCGCTTTTGTGACCTAGCTACGAATGAAAATCACCCTAAACGGGACGAACAACCTCGGCGATCGCCTGAACGCCCAGGTCGATCTCGTCCCGCGTGATCACCAACGGCGGAGCGACGCGCAACGTCGACGCGTGCGTCTCCTTGCACAGCACCCCGCGCAGGGAGAGCGCCTCGGACGCGGCCCTGCCGACCGGACCGCCGGGCGCGATCTCGACACCGGCCCACAGGCCGCGCCCGCGCACCTCGGCCACCCCGTGACCGACCAGCTTGTTCAGCTCGGCGTGCAGGTACGCGCCCATCTCCCGCGAGCGCTGCTGGAACTCGCCGGTCGCGAGCAGCCCCACGACCGCGCGGCCCACGGCGCAGGCGAGCGGGTTGCCGCCGAACGTCGACCCGTGCTCGCCGGGCTTCAGCACGCCCAGCACGGCCCGTGAACCGACCACGGCGGACACCGGCAGGATGCCGCCGCCCAGCGCCTTGCCGAGCGTGTAGAGGTCGGCGCGCACGCCCTCGTGGTCCAGCGCGAACAGCTCGCCGGTCCGGCCGAGGCCCGACTGGATCTCGTCGGCGATCATCAGGACGTTGTTCTCGTCGCACAGGCGGCGGATCCCGGCCAGGTACCCGGCGGGCGGCACGACGACGCCGGCCTCGCCCTGGATCGGCTCCAGCAGCACGGCGGCCGTGCGCGGGGAGATCGCGGACTCGATCTCGTCGAGGTTGCCGTACTTCACGACCTTGAATCCGGGCGTGAACGGTCCGAAGTCGTTGCGCGCGGTCTCGTCGGTCGAGAACGACACGATCGTCGTGGTGCGGCCGTGGAAGTTGGACCCGGCGACGATGATCTCGGCCGTGCCCTCCGGCACGCCCTTGACCTGGTACGCCCACTTGCGCGCGACCTTGATCGCGGACTCGACGGCCTCCGCGCCGGAGTTCATCGCGAGCACCATCTCGGTGCCGGTCAGTGCCGCGAGCTCGCGGCAGAACAGGCCGAACTGGTCGTGGTGGAACGCGCGGCTGGTCAGCGTGACGCGGCCGAGCTGCTCGACGGCGGCGGCCACCAGGGCGGGGTGGCGGTGCCCGAAGTTCAGCGACGAGTAGCCGGACAGGAAGTCCAGGTAACGGCGGCCCTCGACGTCGGTGACCCACGAACCCTCGCCGTGCGAGATGACCACCGGAAGCGGGTGGTAGTTGTGCGTGCTCCACTCCTCGTCGAGTGCGACGTAGTCAGCGCTAGCCAAAGTGGTGGTCTCCGCGGTGTGGTGGTCAGCGATGGCGGTCATCCTCCAAGGCTAGGGTCCCGGACAAGCGATATCGACCGTGAAGCGTTGCGCACTGCCTCAGTTCGTTGCGTAGATTCATCAATCAGTGGCGGAACTTTGCACAGCAGGCGGAATCGGCGGTGAATCGCTACGGTCTGGTGATGTCCAAGAAGTCGGTTCGTGAAGCCCTGCGGCTCGATGAGGTGGATCTCTCCACCCTCGACCCGGCGGGCCGCCCGGTCGGTCCCAAGAACAAGAAGGAGGCGGCCGACGACCTGGTCGCCACCGGGGCCGAGCTGGACGACCTGCAGGAAGCGCTGTACGCGGAGAATTCTCGCGCGGTGCTGCTCGTCCTGCAGGGAATGGACACCGCGGGCAAGGGTGGCGTGGTCCGCCACGTCGTGGGCCTGGTGAACCCGCAGGGCGTGCGCATCGCGTCGTTCAAGAAACCGACTCCCGCCGAACGGCGCCAGCACTTCCTGACGCGCGTCAGGAAGGTCCTGCCCGAGAAGGGCCGCATCGGGGCGTTCGACCGCTCCCACTACGAGGACGTCCTGGTGCCCAAAGTAGAACGCCTGCTGACGGCCGCGGAGATTCGCGGGCGTTACAAGGAGATCAACGCGTTCGAGCGGGAACTCGCGGACGGCGGCGTCACGGTCGTCAAGTGCTTCCTGAACATCTCGCCGGAGGTGCAGAAGGAACGGCTGCTCGCGCGCCTGGACGACCCGAAGAAGCACTGGAAGTACAACCCGGCCGACATCGACTCGCGGTCGAAGTGGTCCCGGTACCAGGACGCCTACACGCAGGCGTTGAAGAACTGCTCGGCCACGCCCTGGTACGCCGTCCCGTCGGACCGGAAGTGGTACCGGAACTGGGCGATCAGCCGGTTGCTGCTGGAGACCATGCGCGAGATGGACCCGAAGTTCCCGCCGCCCGCCTACGACATCGAGGCCGAGAAGGCCCGGCTGATCTCCGCCGACCCGTTGCGCTAGACGCAATCTTGATTGCACCTATTGCCTGGCCGTAGTGGTCTGGGCCAGTGTGGGCTGCGCCGCCGCCGCAAAGTTCATTCCGGAGGTGCGGACGTGGGTGTTGATCGGCGACGTTTTCTCGGAGCCATGGGCGTAGGAGCTGGACTGCTGATGACCGGAGGAACCGCTGAGGCGGCTGCCGCCACGCGGAGAGTGTTCTTCGGCGCCTACACGACGTGGAGCGGTGGCGCCAAGGGCATCGGCATCGGCACCTACGACACCGTGACCGGGCAGCTGAAGACGACAGGCGTGATCACAGGCGTGGTCAACCCGTCGTTCGTGATCGAGTCGCGGGACGGCAGGTTCCTCTACGCCGTCAACGAGAACACCAAGGGCGAGGTCACCGCGATCAACGCGGCCACGCTCAAGGTGATCAACAAGCAGGCGACCGGTGGCGCCGACCCGTGCCACCTGACGCTCGACCCGTCCGGGAAGTTCCTGATCACGGCGGACTACTCGTCGGGGTCTTTGAGCGTCTTCCCGGTCAACGCGGACGGCAGCCTCGGCGCGCGCACGCAGAAGGTCCAGCACAAGGGGTCAGGGCCGAACAAGGAACGTCAGGAAGGCCCGCACGCGCACCACATCGTGTTCGACCCCGCCGGCAAGTACGCGGCGGCGGTCGACCTCGGCGCGGACTCGGTGTTCGTCTACTCGTTCACCGGCGGGAAGCTGACCCAGGTCTCGCAGGCGAAGCTCACACCGGGAGCCGGACCGCGCCACATCGCGTTCCACCCGGACGGCAAGACGGCCTACGTGGCGAACGAACTGGACTCGACGATCGTGACCTGCACCTATGCGAACGGGGTGCTCACGCCGGGCCAGGTGCTCAAGACCGTGCCGTCCGGAAGCCCGACGAACTACCCGGCCGAGGTGCTGGTCTCCGCGGACGGCAGGAACGTCTACCTGTCGAACCGCGGGCATGACAGCATCGCGCACTTCGCGGTCGGCGGTTCCGGGCTGACGATGCTCGGCACGACCGCGGTCGGCGGCAAGTACCCGCGGCACATCACGTTCGACCCGACCGGGTCTCTGCTGTTCGCGGCCAACCAGAACTCGAACAACGTCACGTCGTTCACGGTGGACAAGGCAACCGGCAAGATCACCTCGTCCGGCACGGCGCTGCAGACCGCGATCCCGGTCTGCGTGCTGCCCACACGACTGGGTTAATACCCTTCCTAGTCGATCGTCCACAGTGGTACTCCGGCTCTCATGGGTCTTATGGCTGGAGTCCTCGCTGTCGCTCTGCTGGCGCCCGCGCCGTTCGCACCGGAGTACATCGCACTCGGCGACTCCTACGCGTCCGGTGCGGGCGCCGGTTCCTATGTGGACGGCTCGTGCCGTCGCAGCTCGAACGCCTACCCGGCGTTGCAGGGCAAGGAGTTCTCGTCGTTCAAGTTCGTGGCGTGCAGCGGCGCGACCACGAAGTCGCTGAAGTCGCAGTTCCGGGCACTGACCCCGGCCACGACGCTGGCGACGATCACCATCGGCGGCAACGACCTCGGGTTCGTCGACGTGCTGACGACCTGCACGCTCGGCAGCGACAACGCGTGCGGCAAGCGGGTGGAGAAGGCCCGGCAGTTCGCCCGCGACGAACTGCCCGCGCGGCTCGACGCCACCTACTCCGCGATCAAGACCGCCGCACCGAACGCCGAACTGGTCGTGCTCGGCTATCCGCGGCTGTTCACGCAGGTCGACGGGTGTCGCACGCTCTCCACGATGAAGCGTGAGGATCTCAACGCCGCCGCCGACGAGCTGTCCGGGGTGATCGCCGAGGCCGCCGCACGGGCGGGAGCGCGGTACGTGGACGTGAGGGAAGCGTTTGCGGACCACGGCGTCTGCTCGCGCGAGCCGTGGATCAACGCGCTGATCAATCCGACCGCCGACTCCTACCACCCGAACAGGGCCGGTCAGGTCGCCTACTTCAAGGCGCTGACTTCCCGCAGCAGGTAAGTTCGGGCTTACCGTTCGTGGAGACTTGCCCAACGGCGTTCGCGGCGCTCGGTGATCCGACCCTCCGCGAGATCTTCACGCTGCTCGTGTCCGGACCGCGGGCGCTGCTCGCCTGGCACCTCGACGGTGACCGGGATTACGACCCGGACCCGGCGCGGGCCTCCACGGTGGAGATCACCTTCACCCCCGAGGGCTCCGGCACCCGCGTTGAGCTGGTGCACAGCGCCTTCGAACGGCACTTCGCCAAGCCGGACCGCGTGCGCGAAGGCGTCTCCGGGGAAGGCGGCCGGGGAGCTAATCTGGTCGGCTTCCGGCAGGCGTTCGTGTGATCATGCGCGGGTGAGTCTTCTGAGGGAGGTCACGGCCACCCGCTATGTGACGCCGTTCCGCGAGGGCGGGTCGATGCCGGGGCTGGTCGAGGCCGACGACCTGGGTATGTACGTGGTGAAGTTCCGCGGCGCGGGACAGGGAGTGAAGGTCCTGGTCGCCGAGATCGTCGTCGGCGAGCTCGCCCGGCGGCTGGGCTTCCGGATACCCGAGATCGTCCTGGTGCACCTCGACCCGGAACTCGCGCGCGCGGAACCGGACCAGGAGGTCCAGGAGTTGCTGCGGGCCAGTGGCGGCCTCAACCTCGGCCTCGACTACCTGCCCGGGTCGTTCGACTTCAACCCGATCGTGCGCGACCCCGGAACCGGGCTCGCGACGAGGCTGCTGTGGTTCGACGCGCTGGTGCTCAACGTGGACCGCAGCTGGCGCAACCCGAACATGCTGCTGTGGCACCGCGAACCGTGGCTCATCGACCACGGCGCCGCGCTCTACTTCCACTACTCGTGGAGTGAGGACCGCCCGGCCACCAAGGACTACCGGTACGACTCGTCGGACCACGCGATGCTGCCGAACGCGGGGGCGCTGTCCGAAGTGGACGCCGAACTGGCCGCGAAGGTGACGCAGGAACTGCTCGACGAGGTGCTCGCACTCGTTCCCGACGAGTGGCTGGAGGGCGATCCGGCCGAACTCCGTCAGCGCTACAAGGACTTCTTCACCTACCGCCTGAACAACCGCGGCTGGGTCGACTCGCTGGAGGCCGCGCGTGCCGCACGTGTTTGAGTACGCGCTGCTGCGGGCGGTGCCGCGGCAGGAGCGGGGCGAGTTCATGAACGTCGGCGTCATCGTCTACTGCGCGTCGCTGGGCTTCCTGTGCGCGAAGACCTATGTGGACGGTGAGAGGCTGCGGGTGCTGGACCCGCACCTCGACGTCGAGACGCTCGAATCGTCGCTGAAGCACCTCGCCAACTCGTGCGACGGCACTCCCGAGGCCGGTCCGGTCAGCAGCACGACGGTCGGGCAGCGCTTCCGCTGGCTCACCGCTCCTCGCAGCACGATCGTGCAGACGTCACCGGCCCACACGGGCTGGACCGACGACCCGTCGGCGGAGGTCACCCGGCTTTTCGAGGCGTTGGTGCTGCCGCCCCGGTAGGTTTCGTCGCAACCTAAAGGGACGAACGGCGTCTCTAGTTGCAAAGCGAAACTGATGCGATCGGGGTTGGCGACAAATGAGCGCTGGGTATCACCACGGCTACCAGCAGCCGCGGCGTCCCATGCCGCCGCAGCGGCCGATGAAGAAGAAGAGGCGTCCGGGACGCGTCATTCTGGTGCTGCTGCTCGTCCTGGTGCTGGGCACGATCGGGTTCGGGTTCTACGTCGACTCGACGCTGACCCGGATCAGCGCGCTGCCGGACTACGAGGGCCGTCCCGCCGAGACGCCGGGCACCACCTGGCTGCTCGTCGGATCGGACGCGCGGGAGGGCCTGACGCAGGAGCAGAAGGACGCGCTGGCCACCGGTGACGCCGCCGGACGGCGGACCGACACCATCATGATGCTGCACCTGCCGGACAACAGCGCCGCCAAGCCGGTGCTGGTGTCGATTCCGCGCGACTCCTACGTCGCGATCCCGGAGAACGGCCGCAACAAGGTCAACGCGGCGTACGCGTTCGGCGGGCCGCAGATGCTCGTGCAGACCGTCGAGGGTGCGACCGGCGTGCGCATCGACCACTACATGGAGATCGGCTTCGGCGGGTTCTCCGACATGGTCGACGCGGTCGGTGGCGTGGACATCTGCATCGACGAGCCGATCAAGGACCCGCTGGCCGGCATCGACCTGCCCGCGGGGTGCCAGGAGCTCGACGGACCGCAGGCGCTCGGGTTCGTGCGGACCCGTGCCTTCGCGACCGCCGACCTGCAGCGCGTGCAGAACCAGCGCAAGTTCCTGTCGGCGCTCTTCGAGAAGGTGAAGAGCCCGGCGACGCTCGCGAACCCGTTCCGCGTCATCCCCCTGATGAACGCGGCGTCCGGATCGGTGTCGGTCAACGACGACGACCACGTGTGGCACCTGGCCAGCGTCGCGCTCAACATGAGCGATGCGACGAGCGGAACGGTGCCGGTCGGAGGCACGCCGACGGTGCCCGGTGCGGGCTCGGTCGTGCAGTGGAACAAGGAGAAGGCGTCACAGCTGTTCGACCTGATCAGCAAGGACCAGCCGGTGCCCGCCGAGCTGATCGCCCCTCCGAAGTAGTGCTTCCCCCTACGACTTGACCGGCTCGGGAGTGGGCTCCGAGCTGGTCGAACCGGCCTCCTGTGCGATCTCGTCGAGCTCGCGCAGGAGGTCGTCGTAAATAGGCGTTGTGGACATGGTGTAGCCCCCTCTTGCGGATCTTCCCCCGTTCAGGTGACGGGAGCTTACGCCTCTGTACCCAGTCATTCGGCCAGATATGCCAGTGAGACGCTAAATGTTGGCTAAAGCCACCCTGTGACCAGGCGTTGTGTGGGCCCGCCACATGTTGATCACGCCGCGTGACGCCTACCGTTTCCAGGCATGTCGAGTGTCACGGGTCACAGCGCGCTGGTCACCGGTGCCGCGAGCGGCATCGGCCTGGCCTGCGCTCGCGCACTGGCCGCCGCCGGCGCCGAAGTCCATCTGGTAGATCGAGATCCGAAGGTCCTCGCCCTCGCCGAGGAACTCGGCGGCGCCGGTCACGTGCTCGACCTGATGGACCCGGTCGACGCCCTGCCCGCCCAGATCGACGTTCTCGTCAACAACGCCGGCGTGCAGCACGTCGCGCCCATCCACGAGTTCCCCGCCGAGCGCTTCTCGGCGATGCTCGAACTGATGGTGGGGGCGGCCTTCCGGCTCACCAAGCACGTGCTGCCGCACATGTACGCGCGCGGCTGGGGCCGGTTGGTCCACATCACCAGCGTGCACGGCATCCGCGCCTCCGCCTTCAAATCCGCCTACACCGCGGCGAAACACGGCCTGGAGGGGTTCTCCAAGGTCGCCGCGCTCGAAGGCGCCCCACACGGCGTGACGTCCAACTGCGTGGCCCCCGGCTACGTGCGGACTCCGTTGGTGGAGAAGCAGATCGCGGACCAGGCGAAGGCGCACGGGATTCCCGAGTCGGAAGTTCCGGAGAAGATCTTCCTCCAGCGCAGCGCAGTCAAACGGATGATGGAGCCTTCCGAGGTGGCCTCGGCAGTGCTGTGGTTGTGCGACAACAGTTTTGTCACCGGTACGTCGTTGGCCGTCGATGGCGGCTGGTCAGCTCAATGAGGAGTTGTCGATGATCAAAAAAGTGGTAGGCGCTTCGCTCATCGGAACAACTGTCGAGTGGTACGACTTCTTCCTCTACGGCTCGGCAGCCGCCCTGGTGTTCAACAAGCTCTTCTTCCCGACCGCGGACCCGTTGAACGGCACGCTGCTCGCGTTCACGACGTACGCGATCGGCTTCCTGGCGCGGCCGTTGGGCGGCGTCGTCTTCGGCCACTTCGGCGACCGGCTGGGGCGCAAGAAGTTGCTGGTGCTGTCGTTGCTGCTGATGGGTGGCGCGACGATGCTCATGGGTGTGCTGCCGACCTACGCGTCGGTGGGAATCCTGGCGCCGATCCTGCTCACGCTGCTGCGACTGGTGCAGGGCTTCGCGCTCGGTGGTGAGTGGGGCGGGGCCGTGCTCATCGTCTCCGAGCACGGTGACGCGAAACGGCGCGGGTTCTGGGCGTCGTGGCCGCAGGCCGGTGTGCCGTGCGGGAACCTGCTGGCGACGGGTGTGCTGGCGATTCTCGCCGCGGTGCAGTCGGACGAGGACTTCCTCGCGTGGGGCTGGCGGATCCCGTTCCTGCTCTCCGGCGTGCTCGTGGTGATCGGGCTGTGGATCAGGCTGACGGTGTCCGAGTCGCCGATCTTCCTGGCGGCGCAGGAGAAGCGCGCGAAGGAGCCCGTGCAGGAGAAGGCGCCGGTCCTCGTGCTGCTCAAGCACAACTGGCGCGAGGTGCTGATCGCGATGGGCGCGCGGTTCGCCGAGAACGTGTCGTACTACGTGATCACGGCGTTCATCCTGGTCTACGTGGTGACGGGACTCGGGTTGTCGAAGTCGGTGGGGCTCAACGCGGTGCTGATCGCCTCGGCCGTGCACCTGGTGACGATCCCGGTGTGGGGCCATCTGTCCGACAGGTTCGGGCGGCGGTCGATCTACCTGATCGGCGCGGTCGGCATGGGCGTCTGGATCTTCGCGTTCTTCGCGTTGCTCGACACGAAGGACCCCGTGCTGATCACGTTGGCCACCACGATCGGATTGGTGCTGCACGGCGCGATGTACGGGCCGCAGGCGGCGTTCTTCTCGGAGCTGTTCGGGACGCGGGTGCGGTACTCGGGCGCGTCGGTCGGCTACCAGCTGGCGTCGATCGTGGCGGGCGCGCTGGCCCCGTTGATCGCGACGGCGTTGCTGAAGGCCTACGGGGCCTCGCTCCCCATCTCGATCTACGTGGTGATCACGTGCGTGATCACGGTGGTGGCGATCCTGCTGGCGAAGGAGACCCGTGGTGCGGATCTGGAGGATCGTGACAGGGTTGGGGTGTGACACGACGGCGTGAGGCCGAACTGGCGGCGTTGTTCGAGACCGCGTCCGAGCTCGCGGGCATGCGCGACCCGGACGCGGTTCTCCGCTCGATCGTGCGCAGAGCCCGGACGCTGCTCGGGACGGACGTCTCCTACCTGTCGATGAACGACCCGGCCGGCACCTACATGAGGGTGACGGACGGGTCGTTCTCCCCTTTGTTCCAGAAGGTCCGGCTCGGCCTCGGCGAGGGCCTGGGCGGGCTGGTCGCGCAGACCGCACGGCCCTACGCGACCGCCGACTACTTCGCGGACGCCCGCTTCAACCACACGAACCCGATCGACTCGGCTGTGCACGACGAGGGCCTCACGGCGATTCTGGGCGTGCCGCTGAAGCTCGACTCGAAGGTCATCGGCGTGCTGTACGCGGCCGACCGGACCTCGCGCGAGTTCCCGGCCGAGGAAGTCGCGTTGCTGCAGTCGCTGGCCGACCACGCGGCCATCGCGATCGACACGGCGTCGTTGTTCGCGACGATCCAGTCGCACAACGAGGCCATGAAACGGGCCGAGGAGGCCCACGACCGGCTCACGGACCTGGTGCTGCGCGGCGGTTCCTCGGCCGACGTCGCCGCGGCGGTGGGGGAGTTGCTCGGCGGGCAGGTCGAGGTGCTGGACACCGTGCCGACGCCGGCGGTGCGGGCCAACGGACGGGCCGTGCTGCTCGACGACGTCTGGGTGTGCGCGGTGCTGGCCGGATCGGAACTTCTGGGCGGCATCGCGCTGACCGGGTGCCCGGACCTGCCGAACGTCGATCGCCGGCTGTTCGAGCGCTCGGCCGTGGTGACGGCGTTGTTGTTGCTGCTGCGCCGAACCGTGGCCGAGGCGGAGAACAAGGTCCGCGGCGAGCTGATCACCGACATTCTGGACGGCAGGGACGCCGCGGGGTTGTTGGCGCGTGCTCGCCGGGTGGGCGTCGAGCTGAGCGATCCGCACGTCGTGCTGGTCGCGGATGGAAACCTTTCCGGGGCAACGCATTACGCCTCGGTCCACAGAGGACTCGCCGGGTCGCGTGACCGGGACGTCGTGCTGGCGTTGCCGTCGCGGTCCACGGACGTCGCTCGCGAAGTGGCGAAGGCGCTGGACGCGACGGTGGGTGCGTGCGGGCCGGTCGCAGGGCCGGTGGCCATCGCGGCGGCCTACGAGGAGGCGCGGCGGTGCCTGAAGGCGTTGCGGCAGCTGGGCCGGGAGAAGGACGCCGCGACGATGGACGACCTCGGGTTCGTCGGCGTGCTGCTGGGCGATCGCGCGGACGTCTCCGGGTACGTGCGATCGGTGCTCGGCCCGGTGCTGGACTACGACTCCGAGCGCGGTACGGAACTGGTGCACACGCTGGAGGTCTACTTCCGCTGCGGCGCGAACCTGAGTCGTGCCAAGGCGGAGCTGCACCTCCACGTCAACACGGTCACCCAACGGCTCGACCGGGTCACGTCGCTGCTCGGCGACTGGCAGTCGCCGGACCGCGTGCTGGAGGTGCAGCTCGCCCTGCGGCTACTTCGCCTGACCGGTTAGGGCGGGCACCGCGTCGCCCGCCGCCGCGTCGGAGTGGCCGAACGGCTTGGCGATCAGCATGTAGACCAGGCCGATGCCGACCACGAGCGTGCCGCTCAGGATCACGACGTAGTTGTCGTACCAGGGGCCGTCCGGGGTGCGCGGCCAGACCATGTTCACCATCGCCGCGACGCCGTACGCGAGCGCCAGGACGTTGATGATCAGGCCCCACCGGCCGAGCGTGAACTCGCCGGACGGCGTCCAGCCCTTGAGCCTCGCCCGCAGCGCCGCGAACACGACCATCTGGAAGCCCAGGTAGATGCCGAGCGTCGCGAACGACACGATCTTGTCCAGCGCGTTCGTGGACAGCATCGACGCGATCACGATGACCGCCGGGATGACGCCGGCGAGCGCGAGGGCGTAGGGCGGGATGTGGCGCTTCGGGTTGAACTTCGCAAGTGCCCTGTGCCCGAAGATCATCTTGTCGCGGGCGTAGGAGTAGGTCAGGCGGGACGCGGCCGCCTGCAGCGACATCGTGCAGGACAGGAACGAGATCAGCACGACGCCGATCACGATCTTGTAGCCGACCGGGCCGAACGCGTTGGTCAGGATGTTCGTGACCGGGTCCGCGTCCTCGCCGCTGATGACCTTGCCGAAGTCCGGCACCGCCAGCAGCAGCGACAGGCACGCGAACGTGGCCGCCGCGCCGCCGATGTAGATGGTGCGGCGCATGGCCTTCGGGATGACGCGGCCGGGGTCCTTGACCTCTTCCGCGGTGTCACCGCACGCCTCGAAGCCGTAGTACTGGTAGAGACCGATGATGCCCGCCGCGAAGAACGCCGGCAGGTAGCTGCCCGAACCGCCCGCGCCGAAGCTGTCGAACAGCACGCCCAGGCCGTGGACGCGGTTGTCGACCAGCAGCCAGATGCCGACCACGAGCGCGCCGACGATCTCCGCCGCGAACCCGAAGATGGCGGCCCACGACAGCACCTTCGTGCCCGCGTAGTTGATGAGCGTGGAGACCACGATGATCGCGATCGCGCACAGCACGGTGTTGCCGACGTTGGCGGTGTAGCCGAGAAGTGTTGCCAGATAAGGGCCCGCGCCGTAGCTGACGGACGCGATGGTGACCAGCAGGGCGATCATGTAGACCCAGCCGGTCATCCACGCCCAGCGCTTGCCCCACAGGCGGCGTGCCCAGGGGTACACGCCGCCCGCCACCGGGTACTGCGCCACGAGCTCGCCGAAGATGAGCGCGACCAGGAACTGGCCGATGCCCGCGACGACGAAGCTCCAGATCATCGGCGGGCCGCCCAGGGCGAGGGCGACGCCGAACAACGTGTACGTGCTGACCACGGGGGAAAGGTAGGTGAAGCCCAGCGAGAAGTTCGCCCAGGGACTCATGTCCCGCTTGAACTCCGAGGTGTACCCGAGATTTTTGAGCCTGTCTTCCGCTGACAGTGCTGAATCAATTTGGGTCACTCACGCCTCCTTGATCAGGTCCGCGGCGCGTTCTCCAATCATGAGCACCGTGACCATGGGGTTCACGGTGGGCATGGTGGGGAACACGGACGCGTCGACGACCCGGAGGCCTTCGAGTCCGATGACTTTCAGATCACCGTCCACAACGGACCCGATGGCGCAGGTGCCCGCCGGGTGGTAGACGGTGTGGGCCGCGCGGCGGCCGTACTCCGACAGCGCCTCGTCGCTCGTGACGTCCGGGCCGGGTGCGATCTCCCGCTTGAGCCACGACTTGAGCGGCTCCTGTTCGGCGATCTGCCGTGCGATCCGGAAGCCGTCCACGAGGGTCTGCTCGTCGTAGCCGTCCGGGTTCACGAAGTAGCCGAAGTCGAGCGCCGGCTTCTCCTTGGGGTCACTGGACTTCAGCCACAGCTTGCCCTTGCTGTGCGGCCTGGGGATGTTCGGCGTCATGCAGACCCCGTGCTCCACCGCCGGGTAGCCGAGGCGTTCCGTGTTGGTGGTGAACGGGATCTGGTAGAAGTGGAACATCAGGTCCGGCCGCGGGTCGGACTCGTCGCGCCGGATGAACAGACCGGCGTCGGAGTCCATCACCGAGTTCTCCGGCAACGGCTTCGTGGTCTCCCAGACGATGACCGACTCCGGGTGGTCGAGCAGGTTCTCGCCGACGCCGGGCAGGTCGTGCTTGGGCTCGATGCCGATGCTGCTCAGGTGCTCGGCGTCGCCGATGCCCGAGAGCATCATCAGCCGGGGCGTGTCGATGGCGCCCGCGCAGAGCAGAACCTCTTTGTCCGCCTCGATGTAGCCCTTGTCGGTGTGCACGCCGATCGCCCGGTTGCCGTCGAACTCGATCCGGCCGGCCCAGGTGTTGAGCAGCAGGGTCAGGTTCTTGCGGTCCAGGATGGGGTGCACGTAGGCGGTCGACGCCGACGAACGCTGGTTGTTCTTCTCCGGGTGGTAGGCGATGGAGAAGAAGCCGACGCCGTCCTCGAAGGGCGCGGCGTTGAAGTTGTCGACCTCCGGGACGTCGACGGCCTTCCGCGCGGCGGCCACGAAGTCCTTGGCGATCGGGTTCCGGTCCTTCTCCACCACCGGGATGATGTTGAGCTGGACCTTGTCGTAGTACGGGCCGACCGCGTCCCACGTCCAGCCGTGACCCCAGTCGTCGAGGTCCTGCGGCAGCGGCTTGAAGCAGATCAGCGTGTTGTGGCTGGAACACCCGCCGAGCACCTTCGCGCGGCTGTGTCGGATGTGCGAGTTGCCGCGCGGCTGCTCGACCGTCGGGTAGTCGTAGTCGTACTCGGTCTCCAGCAGGTTGATCCAGTTGCGCAGGTTCAGGATCTTCTCGTCGCCGACGTCAGAGGGACCGCCCTCGATGACCGCGACCGTGATCGAGGGATCTTCGGTCAGCCGCGCGGCGAGCACGCAGCCCGCCGTTCCGCCACCGACGATCACGTAGTCATATGCGGTCACTTGGAGTCCCTTCGCGCGAACCAGTTCTGGGCTTCAGGCTTGAGGTTCTGGTACACGTGCTTGGGCTCGGTGTACTCGTGCAGGCCCGCGGTGCCGAGCTCACGGCCGACGCCGGAACGCTTGAAGCCGCCCCACTCGGCCTGCGGCAGGTACGGGCCGAACTCGTTGATCCAGACCGTGCCGTGCCGGAGCTTCTTCGCGACGCGCTGCGCCTTGTCGAGGTCCTGGCTCCAGACACCGCCCGCGAGGCCGTACTCGGTGTCGTTGCCGAGCCTGATCGCGTCTTCCTCGGTCTCGAAGCGCTCGGCCGTGATGATCGGGCCGAACGTCTCGTCCTGGACGAGCTTCATGTCCCTGGTGCAGTCCGCGTAGACGGTGGGACGGAAGAAGAAACCGTTCTGCAGCTCGGGTTCGTCGGGACGCTTGCCGCCGGCCTTGAGAGTCGCGCCCTCCTGCCTGGCGACCTCGACGTAGCTCTCGACCTTGGCGCGGTGCTCGGCGGAGACGAGGGGCCCGGACTCGGTGTCCTCGTCGAAACCGTTGCCCAGCTTGATGAGATCCGCCCGGCGCGCGACCTCGTTCACGAAGTCGTCGTAGACGCTGCTGTGCACGATGAGCCTCGTGCCGGACGAGCAGACCTGGCCCGCGTGGAAGAACGCCGCCGTGAGCGCGTAGTCGACGGCGACGTCGATGTCGGCGTCCGCGAAGACGATGTTCGGGTTCTTGCCGCCGAGTTCGAGGGCGACCTTCTTCACGGTCTTCGCGGCCGACGCCATGATCCGCTGGCCGGTCGCGAGGCTGCCGGTGAACGAGACCAGGTCGACGTCGGGGTGCTCGGACAGCGGGGCGCCGACCTCGGGACCGGTGCCGAGCACGAGGTTCGCGACCCCGTCCGGCAGTCCGGCCTCGGCCAGCAGCTCGAACAACTTGATCGTCGTGAGTGGAGTGATCTCGCTGGGTTTGGCCACCAGGGTGTTGCCGGCCAGCAGGGCGGGCGCGATCTTCCAGGAGACCTGCAGCAGCGGGTAGTTCCACGGAGCGATCAGGCCGCACACGCCCACGGGTTCGTAGTCGACGCGGCTGATGACGTCCGCCGGGGCACCCTGGACGATCTTCGGGTGCAGCAGCCCGGCGAGGTTGCCGTAGTAGCGGAACACGGCGGCGACGTCGTCCACGTCGATGCGGCTCTCGACCAGCGTCTTGCCGGTGTCGAGCGTCTCGGTGCGGGCTATGTCCTCCTTGTCGCGTTCCAGGAGGTCCGCGACGCGGTTCAGCACGGCGGCGCGGTGTTCGGGGCTGGAGTGCTGCCAGTCGCCGTCGTCGAAGGCGTGGCGTGCCTTGGCGATCGCTGCGATCGCCTGGTCGCGGGTCTGCTCCTCGACCTCGGTGATGACGCTCTGGTCGAAGGGGTTGATGATCTGCCGCACCGGCGACACGGACTGCCTCCCTGATTCGTGTGTCCACGAAGGACACCGGGGTTTAGCCGGTCGCCGGTGGGCGTAAACCGTGACGACCGTCTCCTACTTGAGACTCCTGCGGAGCCGGGTGAAAAGTCGTGCGTTGCTCATGGCCACAATGCCAACGATGTCGTCCGGGTGCTCACCGTCTCGATAGGTCGCGACGAACTTCCTGTCCTCGATGGACCCATCTTCCACTCGAACGTCGTCCGTCGCCCGTCCGATGAACTGGATCCGCACGCCGTACTGGTCCGACCAGACGTAGCCTCCGTTGGTGTGCGTCGCGACGGTCTCGCCCGCGAGCAGGTTGCGGGTGGCGATCTGCGCCTGTTCGGTCGCCGACGTCCAGTGCTCGGCGCGGTGCCCCGCGCAGTTCGCGACGTCGCCGACCGCGACGATGTTCTTCACGTTCGTCACGCCGCCCGCGTCGCACACGACGCCGTTGCCGAGGTGGACCGGCCCCCCGGCGAGCCAGTCCGTCGCGGGGCGCGTGCCGATGCCCGCGACGACGACGTCGGCGTGGACGACCCGGCCGTCCGCGAGGTTGATTCCGCCGTCAACGTTGACCGAGTCAACATTGATTCCCGTGATCAACGTTGATCCGTGGTCGCCGTGCAGATGTCCGCACGCGGTACCCATCTCGGCCCCCAGCACGCGTGTGAGGGGCGTGGGGAGCGCTTCGACGACGGTGACGTCCTTACCGAGCGCACGCGCGCTGGAGGCGATCTCAGCCCCGATGAACCCGGCGCCGATGACACCGATGTGCTGCGCGGTGCCGAACGCCTCACGGAGCTTGATCGCGTCGTCCAGCGTGCGCAGGACGTGCGTGCCGGGGATCGTGCGCGGCAGACCGCCCGTCGCGATGACGATGCCGTCGGCCTCGACGGTCGTGTCGTCGCTGAGCGCGATCTCCTGGGTGGAGAGCAGCCCCGTCGCCCGGACGCCGAGACGCCACTCCGCGTTGAGCGCGTCGATGTCCTCCTGGTCCGCGAGGGGCACCGCCTCGACCTTGCCGAGGAGGAAGTCCTTCGAGAGAGGAGGCCGGTCATAGGGCAGATGGATCTCGTCGCCGATGACGACGAGCCGTCCGTCGAACCCCTGCTGGCGCAGTGCCTGCGCCGACCTCAAACCGGCGAGTGAGGCGCCGATGATCGCGATCGTCTTCACGCCACGTCCTTGTTCACTTCGGCATCGACATAGACCTCTCCATCATTCACCTGGACGGAATAGGTCTTCACCGGTCTTTTGGCGGGCAGACAAGTCGGCGCGCCGGTGCGAAGGTCGAAGCTCGCGGCGTGCAGAGGGCACTCCACGAGGCATCCCTCCAGCCACCCCTCGCTCAGCGAAGCGTCCTGGTGGGTGCAGGTGTCGTCGATGGCGTAGATGGCGCCCTCGGCGTTGAACACCGCGATCGGCGCATGAGGGCCGACGATGCGAACCGCCTCCCCTGGGGGCAGGTCCATGAGAGCGCAGGCGCGGATCATCGTCGGCCTCCGTTGCGTGACGCGGCACACGTTCCGAATGACGCAACACAATGTGAGCCTCGCGAGACCCGCCGTCAAGAGTCCAGCTGGTTGTTTTGCCTGCCGGTTACTGTTGCGCGATGAGCAACTCCGACTCGGCAGCTCAGGTGCAGTCCGTGGACAGAGCCATCAGCGTGCTCGAACTACTGGCGCAAGGTGAAGCCGGTATCACCGAAATCGCTGGTGAGCTCGGTGTGCACAAGTCCACGGTGTCCAGACTCGTCTCCGTGCTGGAGTCACGTGGCCTAGTGGAGCAGCTCGGTGAAAGAGGCAAATACGCCATCGGTTTCGGGGTCGTCCGCCTGGCCGGCGCCGCCACCGGACGGATGGACCTGACCAAGCTCGGCCAGCCCGTCTGCCAGACCCTCGCGGACTCGTTCGGCGAGACCGTCAACATCGCCGTGCACGACGCCGGCGTCGCCATCAACATCACCCAGGCCCGCGGCTCCGCGGCCATCTCGGCCGTGAACTGGATCGGCCAGCGCACACCCCTGCACGCCACCTCGTCCGGCAAGATCCTGCTCGCGTACCTGCCGTCGGACGAACGTCGCCGCCTCGTCTCGTTGCCGCTCGACGCCTACACCGAGCACACGCTCGTGGAAGCCGCGCGACTGCTCTCGGAACTGGAGGAGGTCGCGTCGCAGGGGTACGCGGCGTGCTTCGAGGAACTCGAACTCGGCCTGCACGCGGTGGCCGTTCCGGTGCGTGGGCACCGTGGCGAGGTCGTCGCGGCGATGAGTGCTTCCGGTCCGTCGTACCGGTTGTCGCGGGAACGGGTCGACCAGATCGTGACCACGATGTCGTCGGCGGCGGCTGGTCTCTCGGCCCAGCTGGGCTACTTCGCGGGCTGATCCCGCCAGGGGGCCCAGCTCGGCCAGGACGTGCGGAGGCGTTCGGCGAGTGTGCCGCCGAACGCCACCGACGACTCGTGCGAGGCGTACGCGATCCAGTCGAGCATGTCGTCGGTCCAGATGCCTTCGGCGCGGTCGTGGCCACGGTGGCGAGTGCACTGGCGAGCTGGGTGAGGTGCGGCAGGTCTTCGGGATCGAGTCGTTCGACCTCGCTCAGCATCGCGTCTGCCGTCTGCCGCCTGGGCAAGGCCGGCTTTCCGTTGCGGCTCATCAGGTACCTGCGCGCCATCGTGTGCAGGGTGGTGGACTCCATGCCCGATTGTGCGGACGATGTCCGTTCGCGCGGACACGATTTTCCTGCTCGCGCGAACGGCGGTATTGACAGCCGGACGCCCTGGCCGCAACTTGTTGCAGATAGCGGAACGAGTTCTGTTACTCGCAACTGCGGCGAAGGGGTGTCCTGATGCCTGGTGAAGTGCCTCGCGTGGTGCTTGTGGGAGCGGGGATCGTCGGGTGCGCGCTGGCCGACGAGCTCACCGACAGAGGCTTCACCAACGTCACGGTCCTCGACCAGGCAGCGGGCCTCGCGGTCGGCGGGTCCAGCAGTCACGCCCCTGGCCTGGTCTTTCAGACCAACTCGTGCCGCAGCATGACCGCCTTCGCCCGCTACACCGTCGAGAAGTACACCGCTCTGGGCTGCTTCGACCAGATCGGTGGCCTGGAGATCGCCACCAGCCCCGAACGGCTCGCCGACCTCTCGCGCAGGCACGGCTGGGCCACGTCGTGGGGCGTGCGGAGCCGGCTGATCGACGCCGACGAGGTCGCGCGCCTGCACCCGTTGCTGGACCGGGAACAGCTGCTCGGCGGGTTCCTGATCCCCAGTGATGGCCTGGCGAGGCCCGTGCAGGCCGCCGAGATCCAGGCGCGGCGGGCGATCGAACGCGGGGCGAGGTTCGAGTTCGGGCAGAAGGTCGTCGCCGTCGAGACCTCGGGCGACCGGGTCACCGGGGTGCGGACCGAGTCGGACGTGTTCCCCGCGGACATCGTCGTGTCGTGCGCCGGGATGTGGGGGCCGGTGCTGGGGGAGATGGTCGGGCTGACCGTCCCGCTCGTGCCGATGGCGCACCAGTACGTGTTCACCGGCAACGTGAACGCTGACGCGGAAGCGTTGGCACGGCAGCCGATCCTGCGGCACCAGGAAGCCGACCTGTACTTCCGTTCGCACGGCCAGGCGCTGGGGATCGGCGCGTACGGGCATCGGCCCATGCCCGTCGCCGCCCAGGACATCACCGGCTCGGAGCTGCCGTTCACCGAGGAGGACTTCAAGGCGTCGTGGGAGTCGGCCGTCGAGCTGATCCCCGCGCTGGCCGAGGCGGGGGTCGAGCGCGGGTTCAACGGGCTGTTCTCGTTCACCAGCGACGGGATGCCGTTGCTGGGCGAACATCCTGGCCTCAAGGGGTTCTGGGTCGCGGAGGCGGTGTGGATCACGCACTCCGCCGGGGTGGCGCGGTCGATGGCCGAGTGGATCGTCGACGGGCAGCCCGAGCTGGACCTGCACTCGAGCGACCTCAACCGGTTCGAGCAGGTGCAGCTGGCGCCGGACTACGTGCTGGAACGCAGCTGCCAGAACTTCGTCGAGGTCTACGACGTGCTGCACCCGTTGCAGCCCATGGACAGTCCGCGGCCGATCCGCACGAGTCCGTTCTACGGCAGGCAGCAGGAGCTCGGCGCGCTCTTCCTCGAGGCGTCCGGCTGGGAGCGGCCGCACTGGTACGAGGCCAACGCCGATCTGCCCGAGGTGGCCGAGGTGCCCGCGCGAGGTGAGTGGGCGAGCCGGTTCTGGTCGCCGATCTGCGGCGCCGAGGCGTTGGTGACGCGCAAACGGGTCGCGCTGTTCGACATGACCCCGTTGAAACGGCTGGAGGTCAGCGGGCCGGGAGCACTGGAGTTCCTGCAGCACATGACGACCAACAACCTCAACCGCAAGCCCGGCGCCGTCGTCTACACGCTGCTGCTGGACGAACAGGGCGGCGTGCGCAGCGACCTCACGATCGCGCGCCTCGACGCGACGACGTTCCAAGTAGGCGCGAACGGCAACCTCGACCTCGACTGGCTCACCCGGCACGCGCCGGACGACGTGTACGTCAAGGACATCACGGCCGGAACGTGCTGCATCGGCCTGTGGGGGCCGCTGGCCCGCGATCTCATCGACGACATCTCGCACACCCTGGACACGCGGAAGGGGTACTTCACCGCGCAGAAGGCCTTCATCAAGAACGTTCCGGTGACCGCGCTGCGACTGTCCTATGTGGGCGAACTCGGCTGGGAGCTCTACACCACCGCGGACATGGGCCCGAAGCTGTGGGACACGCTGTGGAAGACCGGGCAGCGGCACGGGGTCATCGCGGCCGGGCGCGGCGCGTTCAACAGCCTGCGCCTGGAGAAGGGCTACCGGTCGTGGGGCACGGACATGACGACCGAGCACGACCCGTTCGAGGCGGGGCTCGGGTTCGCGGTGCGCCAGGACAAGGAGTTCCTCGGCAAGGGATCGCTGCACAACCTGACCTCGACCAAGAAGCTCACCTGCCTCACGATCGACGACCCGCACAGCGTCGTGCTGGGCAACGAACCCGTGTTCCACCAAGGAGAACCGGTCGGCTACGTCACCAGCGCCGCCTACGGGTACACAACGGGCCTCAACATCGCCTACGCGTGGCTGCCCAGCGAGATCGACGACGAGGTCGAGATCGAGTACTTCGGCCAGAAGGTCAAGGCCCGCCCGGCACCTGAGCCGTTGTTCGATCCCGAGATGAAGCGGCTCCGCGGATGACGTACGACGTCATCGTCATCGGGCTCGGCGGCATGGGCGGTGCCGCCGCGTATCGGCTCGCCCAGCGCGGGAAACGCGTGCTGGGGTTGGAGAAGTTCACGCCCGTGCACACGCACGGGTCGAGCCATGGCGGGTCGCGCGTCACGCGGCAGGCCTACTTCGAGGATCCCGCCTACGTGCCGTTGCTGCTGCGAGCCCACGAGATGTGGGACCAGATCGAACGGGACAGCGGCGAGCACGTCTTCCACCGCGTCGGCGGAGTCATCGTCGGCGATCCGGCCAGCGGCGCCATCACGGGTAGCCGGGCGAGCGTCGAGCAGTTCGGTCTGAAACACGAGCTGCTCGACGCGTCCCAAATCCGCGGGCGCTTTCCCGGGATGCGTCCGGCGGCGGACGAGATCGGGCTGTACGAACCCGGCGCGGGCTTCGTCGTGCCGGAGACGGCCGTGCGGGCTCACCTCGCGCTCGCCCAGCAGGCGGGCGCCGACCTGCACTTCGAAGAGGCGGTGATCAGCTGGGGGGACGGCAGGGTCACCACGACTCGTGCGACGTACGAAGCCGGGCACGTCGTCGTGTGCCCCGGCCCGTGGGCGCCGGAGTTGTTGGGGGACCTGGGAATCCCGTTTGAGATCGAACGTCAGGTCCAGTTCTACTTCACCCCGGACGGCGACTTCCGCGACCACCCGGTCTACATCTGGGACCGCGCGGACGGCACGATCTTCTACGGTTTCCCCGAGCACGACGGCGCGGTGAAGGTCGCGTTCCACAGCGGTGGCCAGATCTGCACGCCCGACACCATCGACCGCACGGTGCACGCCCACGAGGTCGAGGCGATGGCCGCCGCGACCAGGTCGCCGATGCCCGGCCTCGCCGGCACCTTCCAGCGCGCCGCGACCTGCATGTACACCAACACAGCCGACCGGCACTTCGTCATCGCCCGCGAGCACGACGTGACCGTGGCGTGCGGCTTCTCGGGGCACGGCTTCAAGTTCGTGCCCGTCGTCGGCGAGATCCTCGCCGACCTCGTGATCGACGGGGCCACGCGGCACCCGATCGGCCTTTTCGACCCTGCTCGCTTGAGAGGCGGAGCATGACCGGCAGCCTGATCTCCACCCTTGAGGGCCGCTACTACACCGACCCCGCGATCTTCGCCCAGGAACAGGCGCGCGTCTTCGAGCAGATGTGGTTCTGCGCGGTGAAGTCGGGCGACCTGGCGAACGCCGGCGACTTCCGCACGGTGCAGGTCGGACGGGAGAGCGTGCTCATCGCGCGCGACCGCAAAGGAGGCCTCAACGCGTTCCTGAACGTCTGCCGGCACCGCGGCGCGCGCATCTGCGTCGACGAGGCCGGAAGCGTCAAACGGGCGTTCCAGTGCCCTTACCACGCCTGGACGTACGCGTTGGACGGCAACCTGATCGCCGCACCCAATCTCACCTCAATGCCGGACGTCGATCGCGTTGCGTACGGCCTGACGAAGGTGCATCTGCGCGAGTGGCTCGGGTACGCCTGGGTGAACCTCGCCGAGGACCCGCCGAGCTTCGAGGACGACGTACTGAGCGCCGTCACCGAACGGCTGGGCTCGCTGGAGGGCATCGACGGGTACGAGATCGACCAGTTGTCCGTGGGCAAACGAATCGTCTACGACGTCAAGGCCAACTGGAAGCTCATCATCGAGAACTTCATGGAGTGCTACCACTGCGCGACGATCCACCCCGAGCTCACCGAGGTGCTGCCCGAGTTCGCCGACGGCTACGCGGCGCAGTACTACGTCGGGCACGGCGCCGAGTTCGGTGACGAGATCAGGGGTTTCACCGTCGACGGCAGCGAGGGATTCGAGAAACTCTCGGCGCTGGAAGAGGAACGCGACAGGAAGTATTACGCCATCACCATCAAACCGCAGGTGTTCATCAACCTCGTGCCGGACCACGTGATCCTGCACCGGATGTACCCGCTGGCGGCGGACCGGACGATCGTCGAGTGCGATTGGCTCTACGCCAAGGAAGTCGTCGACACCGGCCGTGACGTCTCTCGCTCGGTCGAGCTGTTCCACCGGGTGAACGAACAGGACTTCGAAGCCTGCGAGCGATGCCAGCCCGCGATGGCCTCACGCGCCTACGCGCACGGCGGAGTGCTGGTGCCCTCAGAGCACCACATCGGCGGATTCCACGCCTGGCTCGTCCAGAAACTGGAATCAGCCGACTAGGGGATCGACTGCTCACCCGTGCACGGCGAAAGCTGGCACGGGTGATGGAGCAGACGGACTTCTTGCTCCCGGACGGGGAGCACGAACACCTGCGCCGCATCCGGCTTCTGGCCGAGCGCGCGCAACGGACGGCGCACAACAGGTCCAACCTCGTTGGGCCACCGCCGTCGCAGGAGCACCTGGACATCCTCGCGGAGATCAGGAAACTCACCGACGAGATGACCACGCCCAGAACGGCCAGGCGGGCCGAGGCGTTGCCCCGGCCCGCCAGACCCGCGGACGACCTCGTCGTCCCGGGGAAGATCTGACTGTCAGCGGCGCTGGCCGCGCACCATCTTCACGAGACCCTTCATCGTCTCCTCGAGCCCGGAGCCGAAGGGGTTGTCGTGCACGAGGTAGGTCCACGTCGAGCTCGGGCGCTTGACTCCGGCGTCGGCGAGGTCGTAGCCGTCGTCGGTGATCTTGGCCGCCTCGTACTTCTCCCTGGTGAGCTCCCAGGACTCCGGCACGATCTTGTTGAACGCCGGGATGGCCTCGCGGTGGAACTCGTCCAGCGGGTTCTGCCGCGCCAGCGCGCGCAGGTGGATGCCCTCGCGCAGGTCCGACAGGAACGTCAGGTGGTGCGTCCACAGGTCGTCGAGGAAGAACAGCGTGATCTTGCGGGCGGCGTCGGCGGCGATGTCGTCCGGCGCGCCTTCCTTCTCGCCGACCTTCTCGAACGCCGCGTCCGTGCGCAGCACCACGTCGCGATGCTTGAGCAGCAGGTCGCGCTGGTGCTCGATCAGCTTGTTGTAGCGCCACGTGTTGCGGTGGATCTCCAGGTTCACGCCCTCGGCCACGCGCTGCGCGTGTTCGAAGGTGTGCAGCAGGCCCTTGTCGTGCACCCGGCCGTCGTTGTCCACTTCGGACGGATCCTCGGCGTCCGGCGCGTACTGGGTGATCAGCTCGTCCTGCATGGACGAGAAGAACACCGAGCCGCCGGGGTCGCCCTGACGTCCGGCGCGGCCGCGCAGCTGGTCGTCCAGGCGCGACGACGAGTGGCGTCCGGAGCCGATCACGTACAGGCCGCCCAGTTCGGCGATCCGGTCGTGGTCCTCGCCCTCGTGACCACCGAGGCGGATGTCCGTACCGCGACCGGCCATCTGCGTGGAGACCGTGATGCGCTGGTACGAACCGGCGTCCGCGATGATCGAGGCTTCCTCGGCGTCGTTCTTCGCGTTGAGCACCACGCACTCGATGCCGGCGGCGCGCAGCTTCGAGGAGATCCGCTCCGACTCGGCGACGTCCAGCGTGCCGACGAGGATCGGGCGCCCGCTCTCGTGGGCGGTCTTGATCTCCTCGACGATCGCGTCTTCCTTCTGCTCCAGCGTCGCGTAGAGGCGGAAGTGCTCGTCCTCGCGGATGTTCTCCTTGTTCGGCGGGATCACGAGCACCTCGAGCTCGTAGAACTCCCGCAGCGTCTCGGCGACGGCGACGGCGGTACCGGTCATGCCGCACCGCGTCGGGTAACGCGACAGCAGCGCCTGCACCGTCATCGAGTCGAGGATCTCGCCCGACTCGGTCGTCTGCACGTTCTCCTTGGCCTCGACCGCAGCCTGCAGGCCGTCCGGCCACCGCTGCAGCTTCGCGACACGGCCACGCGTGTCGTTGATCAGGTGCACCTTGCCGTCACGCACGATGTAGTCGACGTCGCGGTGCAGCAGCACCTGCGCGTGCAGCGCGACGTTCACCTTCGACAGCGTGGACGTGACGTGCTCCTGCGAGTACAGGTCGATCTCGCCGAGCGCCCGCTCGACGGCCTCGGAGCCCGCACCCGTGAGGAAGACGTTGCGCTCCTCGTCGTCGATCTCGTAGTGCAGCTCCTGCCGCAACCGCTTCACCAGGTCCGCGATGACGGGGTCGGCCGCCTCCGCGCTGGTCGAACCGGCCAGCACCAGCGGCACGCGCGCCTCGTCGACGAGCACCGAGTCGGCCTCGTCGATCAGCGCGACCTCGGGCTCCGGCACGATCAGGTCGTCGGGGCTCGTGACGATCCGGTCGCGCAGGATGTCGAACCCGATCTCGCTGACCGGCGCGTAGGTGATCTCGCACTGGTAGGCCTCGCGGCGCTCCTCGGCCTTCGAGCTGCCGTTGATCCAGCCCACGGTGACGCCGAGCAGCCCGTACAGCGGCCCCATCCACTCCGCGTCGCGCTGGGCGAGGTAGTCGTTGACGCTGACCACGTGGACGCGCTTGCCCTTGATCGCGAACCCGGCCGCGGCCATGGCGCCCGCGAGCGTCTTGCCCTCACCGGTGGCCATCTCGACGACGAGGCCGCTCAACAGCCCCAGCGCACCCAGCACCTGCACGTCGAACGGACGTTGCCCGATGGCACGCTCGGCGGCCTCCCGGGTCAGCGCCACGAGCTCGGTGTCCGTGCTCTCCTCGCGCAGCTTCTTGGCGTGTGCCGTCAGCTCCTCGTCGCTGAAGGCCTTGAACGTCTCGGCGTGTTTGTCCACGTCCGAGAGCAGGGCCTGGAACGGGGCGAGGTCGATCGACCCCGGTTTCTGCGCGAACCTGCGCATCCGCTGCTTGAAGCGCGCCATGAGAGTGGTCACGACGCGCCAACGTACGGCATCGACCGGAGGTTCCGCAGAGGTCTTGACTGTGAAGGCCCGATTTGTCTCTTAGATCGGGCCTTCACAGCCTCTGATCAGGTCCGTTCCGGCTGGTGCGTCTCCGGCAGCTTGATCACCGACACCAGCGTGCACAGGCCCATGAGCAGCAGGAACGCCGACACGGACATCGAAGTCCCGGTCGCGCCCAGCAGGGCCGTCATCACGAACGGCGTGCCGCCGCTGACCAGGATCGACGCCAGCTGGTACGCGAGAGAAGCACCCGAGTACCGCACGTGCGGCTCGAACAGTTCACCCAGGTAGGCGGCGATGGGGCCGTACACGAGAGAGGACGCGATGCCTCCGACCGTGGACGCGACGAACATCAACACCAGCGAGCCGGTGTCCACGAGCAGGAAGTACGGGAACGCCCACACGATCATGCCGACGGTGCCCGCGATGATCAGTGGACGGCGCCCGAGGCGGTCCGAGGCGTGGCCGGCCCAGAGGATGACCGGGATGCTCACGATGGACGACAGCAGGCTCACGATCAGCACGGACTCGCGGGCGAGGCCGAGCGTGGTGGTGGCGTAGGACAGGACGCCCGCGATCGACACGTAGAAGATCGCGTTGGAGGCGAACATCAGGCCCGCGCCGAGCAGGATCGGCTTGCGGTGGGTGCGCAGGACCTCCGTCAGCGGTGCCGGGGCGGCGGCGGGCTCGGTCGCGCGGCGTTCCTTCAGTTCGCGGAACACCGGGCTGTCCTCGACCTTGAGCTGGATGAACAGCACCACCGGGAACAACAGCGCCGACGCCAGGAACGGCACGCGCCAGCCCCACGACGCGAACGCCTCTGGCGACAGCGACGTCGTGGCGCTGATGAAGGCGACGTTGCCCAGCAGCACGCCGATCGGAACGCCGGCCTGGCCGAACGTGCCCGCGAAGCCGCGTTTCTTCGGCCCGGCCGTCTCGGTCAGCAGCAGGACCACGCCGCCCCACTGGCCGCCGACCGCGATGCCCTGCAGGAACCGGAGCAGGACCAGCAGCAGGGGTGCGCCGACGCCGATGGACGCCGTGGTGGGCAGCAGGCCGATGAGGAACGTTGCCGCGGCCATCAGCCCGAGGCAGATGACGAGGGCCGGTTTGCGTCCGACCCTGTCGCCGACGTGGCCGAAGACCAGGCCGCCGAGCGGGCGCGCGACGAAGCCCGCCCAGAACGTGCTGAACGACAGGAGCAGCGCCACGATCGGCGTCGCCTCCGGGAAGAACAGCTTGGGGAACACCAGTGCCGCGGCGGTCGCGTAGATGAAGAAGTCGTACCACTCAAGACTCGAACCGACGAGCCCGGCTGCCATGAGCCGACGTAAGGTCTTCTGTTCCGCAGGGGCGACGCTGACCACGGATTCTCCTCACCACGTGTCGATGAACGGGCGTTTCTTCCCTTGAGAACGGGAAGTTGCGGGGGCCAGCGCCGTGGTGATCCAGCGGCGGGTGTCGGCCGGGTCGATCACGTCGTCGATCTCGAAGACCGAGGCGACGTTGAGGGCTTTGCCGTGCTCGTAGGCCATCGCGACCATCTGGTCGTAGCGCTGCTTGCGCTCGTCCGGGTCCGCGATGGCCTCGAGCTCTTTCCTGAAGCCGAGTTTGATGGCGCCTTCGAGTCCCATCGGGCCGAACTCGCCGGTGGGCCAGGAGATCGCGAACTGCGGCACCTTCAGGGAGCCTGCCGCCATGGCCTGGGCACCGAGGCCGTAGGCCTTGCGGAGGATCACGAGTCCAAAGGGGACGGTGAGGTTGGCGCCCGTCACGACCATGCGGGTGAGATGGCGGACGGTGGCGGTGCGTTCGGCGTCGGGGCCGACCATGAACCCCGGGGTGTCGCACAGGGAGACGACTGGGATGTCGAACGCGTCGGCGAGCTGGAGGAAGCGGGCGCACTTGTCGGCGGCGTCGGCGTCGATGGCACCGCCGAGGATCCCGGGGTCGTTGGCGATCAGGGCGATCGAGCGGCCTTCGACGCGGATGAAGGCGGTGACGATGGCCTTGCCGAATCCTTCGCGGAGTTCGAGGACCGAGTCGGTGTCGGCGAGGGTGGTGATGAGGGCGCGGATGTCGTAGGCGCGGAGGCGGTTCTCGGGGACGGCGTGGCGGAGGAGGCGCTGGTCCGCGCAGTTCCACGATCCGAAATTGTCGGTGCTGTCTGGGAGAATTGAATTCAGGGGTCCCCCCGAGGGCGACGGCGAAGGCTGCGCACTCGACGAGGGGACGCCTGCGGGAGCTTGCAAGCCTGTGGGAGCCCGAGAGCCTGCGGGAGCCTGGACGCCTGCGGGAGCTTGCAAGCCTGCCGGAGCCTGGAAGTACGAGAGGTACTTCTTCGCCACGGCCACGGCTTCTTCTTCTGACCCCACCGCGATGTCCACGACGCCGTTGGGCACCTGCACGTCCAACGGGCCGATGTCCTCCGGCCGGAACGTGCCGAGCCCTCCGCCCTCGATCATCGCCGGCCCGCCCATGCCGATGTTCGCGCCCTCGACCGCGATGATCACGTCACACGTGCCGAGCAGTACCGCGTTGCCCGCGAAGCACCGGCCCGCCACCACGCCGATCAACGGCACCCGGCCGCTGAGCTGCGCGAACGCGTGGAACGAGCCGCAGTCGAGTCCGCTGACCATGCTGTGGTCGGTGTCACCGGGACGCCCTCCGCCACCTTCGGCGAACAGCACCACCGGCAGGTTCTCCTGCTGCGCCAGGGCGAACAGTCGGTCCTTCTTCTGGTGGTTGCGCAGGCCTTGTGTGCCGGCGAGGACCGCGTAGTCGTAGGACATCGCCACGACCCGTGCGCCGTTGACGACGCCGATGCCTGCCACAAGACCGTCGGCGGGCGTGCGTTCGATCAGGTCGTCCAACGACCGGCGCTGGCGTTGGGCGGCGATCGCGAGGCCGCCGTACTCGACGAACGATGTACACAGGTCCGCGATGTTCTCCCGCGCGGTCCGGCCACCCCGGGAATGTCGCCGAGAAGCGGCCTCGGGGCGGTCGAAGTCGTGGCGCGCCAGCACCTCGGCCAGATCCGGCCGAACCGACTCCAGATCCACCTCGGCGACGTCCTCAGTGGACTCGCCGACCCCGGAAGCCAGCACCTGGCCCTCGGACACGGTGTCGCCCACCGACACCAGCACGTCGCCGGACACCCGCACGACGTGCTGCATCTTCATCGCTTCGAGCACGACGGAGTCGGAAGAAACAGCGACCACCGTGCCCGCCAGCGGAGCCCGCATCCCAGAAACCGGCTCCTCGACCACGAAGTCGGTAGTCGCCCCGACGATGTCACGCGCAAGCAGCGAGCGGAGGAACTCCAGGTTCGTCGAGACCCCCTCGACCCGGAACTCGCCCAACGCCCGCCGCGCCCGGTTCAGCGCCACGTCCAGGTCCTCGCCGTGCACCACGAGCTTCGCGAGCAACCCGTCGTAGCGCGTCCCGACGCGGTAGCCGACGTACCCGTGCGTGTCGACGCGGACGCCCGGTCCGGCCGGCAGCCCGAACGACGACAGCACGCCGCCCGAGGTCTGGTTCAGCCGCACCTGCACGGCCGCGCCGCGGTCGTGCGGCGTGAAGTCCACGTCGCCGCCCCAGGCGAGCAGCAACTGGGTGCGCACGAGGTCCACTCCGGACACCATCTCGGTGACGGTGTGCTCGACCTGCAGCCGCGGGTTGACCTCCAGGAACGCGAACGAGTCCCCGGACACCAGGAACTCGACGGTGCCGACGCCGGTGTAGCCGGCTGCAACAGCCAACGTGACAGCTGCCTCGTGCAGTGCCTTGCGCAGCAACGGGTCCAGCAGGGGAGCGGGCGCGATCTCCACGACCTTCTGGTGCCGCAGCTGCACCGAGCAGTCGCGGTCACCGATCACCGACGTCCCGACCAGCTGCACCTCGATGTGCCGCGCGGAGGGCATCAATCGTTCGAAGTAGACGTCGCCCACCCCGAACGCCGCCAGCGCCTCCGCCTGGCACGCCTCGACCGCGGCGTCGAGTTCCAAAGCCGAGTACACCGCCCGCATGCCCTTGCCGCCACCCCCGGCGACCGCCTTCACCATCACCGGGAACTCGCCGGGCAGCGCGTCCAGCACCGGGATCCCCAGCGAGGAAGCCAGCTCCCGTGCTCGCCGTTTGTCACCGAGCAGTTCCAGAACGTCAGAGGAAGGCCCGACGAACGCCAGTCCGCGCTCCGAACACGCCCGAGCGAAAGCGGCGTTTTCCGACAGGAATCCCCACCCCGGATGCACGGCCTGGCACCCCTCGGCGGCATCCAGCAGTTGGTCCACATCCAGGTACGGCGACGGCCCACGCAGGGCCACGGCACGGTCCGCGAGGGTCACGTGGAGCGAGGAAGCGTCGTCCTCCGCGTACACCGCCACGGTGCGTATCCCCAGGTCAGCCGCTGCGCGAAGGACGCGCACGGCGACCTCACCCCGGTTGGCGACGAGCAGCAAGACGACCTCCTGAGCGACCGCTTAGTATGTGACGGCGGTCGCATGTTGCCATCTGAAGTGAACGGAAGTCCATACGGAACCGATCGTGGTGCTGAGGCGTCAACGGAACACTTCGCCGCAAACGGGCGATCCAGTTGGCAGACTCCCCGCAAACAGCAAGGGCTTCAGGAGGCCGCAGTGGTGTTCAAGAGGATGATGCGCGCGTTCGGCGTGGGCGGGCCGACTGTCGACACGGTGCTGACGAACCCCAACGTCAGGCCCGGCGAGGTGCTGTCCGGTGAGGTGCGCATCGCCGGCGGCGACCACCCGGCCGAGGTCGACCACGTCACGCTCGCGCTGCTCACCCGCGTCGAGGTCGAGAGCGGCGACAACGAGTACAACACCAACATGGAGTTCCACAAGTTCTCCGTTGGCCAGCGGATCATGATCCAGCCGCACCAGAACCTCTCGCTGCCGTTCCAGATCCCGGTGCCGTTCGAGTGCCCGATCAACGTCGTCGGCGGCCAGCAGCTGCACGGCATGCAGCTGGGCCTGCGCACCGAGCTCGAGGTCCGCGGCGCCGTCGACCCCGGCGACCTCGACCCGATCTGGGTGCACCCGCTGCAGTCCCAGGACGCCGTGCTCCAGGCGTTCGGGCACATGGGCTTCCGCTTCACCAAGGCGGACAACGAGCGCGGCCGCATCCACGGCGTGCCGCAGCAGCTGCCGTTCTACCAGGAGATCGAGTTCTACCCGCCGCCGCAGTTCGCTGGCCGCGTCAAGCAGGTCGAGCTGACGTTCGTCACGACGCCGGGCGAGCTGCACGTCATCCTGGAGGCCGACAAGCGCGCCGGCCTGCTCCGCGCGGGTGGCGACGCGTACGGCCGCTTCGCCGTCTCGCACCAGCAGGCGGTCGGCACGGACTGGACCGCCACGATCAACCAGTGGATGAGCCAGGTCTCCGGCAGCCGCTGGTAGTCATCGGCACCTGGGCGTACCGCTTGCCGATCTCGAGCTGCGGATCTTGCCGGATGACGGGATGATTTTCCGCGAGATCCCCGAGTGCATCGGGGTGTAGCGGGAGGAGGCGTCCGTGACCATCGAGAGCATTCTCGGCGCGCTCATCATCGGTCTGATCCTGGGCTTGCTCGGCAAGCTGTTCGCACCGGGCAAGCAGGCCATCCCGATCTGGCTGACCCTGCTGGTCGGCATCGCGGCCGCGTTCATCGGGTCCTGGATCGCGCGGCTGCTCGGCGTGGAGGACACGCCGGGCATCGACTGGATTGAAGTGATCGTGCAGATCGTCGTCGCCGCGATCGGTGTTTCAGTCGTGGCCGGCGTGTACGGCAGGAAGTCGGTCAGGTAGGTCGGACCATCCTCAGGACGAGGTCGGCGTACATCGCGCCGATCTCGTCCGGAGTCCGCTTCCCGCTCGGCTGGTACCAGCGGGCGACGTCGATGCACAGCGACAGCACGGCCAGGGTCGCGCCCTTGAGGTCGGGGACGTCGAACACGCCCTCCTCGATGCCGTCCGCGATGTAGGCCCGCATCCGCTGCTCGATCTGCCGGCGCAGCTCCGCCACCTGCTCGTGGTGTTCGGGAGAGAGCGCGCCGAGCTCGTACTGCACCACCCGCGCCGTCGTGTGGAACTCCGCGTGCCACCCCGCGAACGCCGCCACCGCGTTCTTCAGCCGCTCCACCGCGCCGGTGCCCTCGATGCCCGACAGCAGCGTCAGCGACGTCTCGTGGCCGACGAGCGAGATGTTGAACAGAAGCTCCTCTTTGGACCGGTAGTGGATGTACACGGCCGCGGGGGACATTCCGGCCAGTGAGGCGATGTCCCGGGTCGTCGTGGCGTGATATCCCTTGCTCGCGAACGCCTGGACGGCCGCGATGAGCATCCGGCGGGCGGCATCCGGGGTGACGGTGCGCCAGGTCTCGTCGAGCAGCGAGAACCCGTCCAGTCCGGTCGTCGTCATCGGGCGGCTCCTCGCGTGTTGACAGGTGATGGATCGTACTGCACGCTAAGCGGGCGCTTAGCTCTAAGCAACCGCTTAGTATGGAGGTAGTCGTGCAGCGGACGCTGTTCAACGAGGATCACGCCGCGTTCCGTGAGTCGGCGAAGGCGTTCGTCGAGCGCACGATCACGCCGAACATCGAGAAGTTCATCGAGCAGCGGGTGATCGACCGCGACGTGTGGCTGGAGGCCGGCCGTCAGGGCCTGCTCGGCCTCGAGATCCCCGAGGAGTACGGCGGCAGCGGCGCGAACGACTACCGGTTCAACACGGTGTTCGCCGAAGAGCTGTGCCGGGTCAACGCCGCGGTGGCGTCGAGCCTTGGCATCCACGGCGACGTCGTGGCGCCCTACCTCGTCGACCTGTGCACCGAGGAGCAGAAGCAGCGCTGGCTGCCCGGCATGTGCACCGGCGAGATCAAGACCGGCATCGCGATGACCGAGCCGTCCGGCGGCTCCGACCTCGCCGCGCTGAAGACCAACGCCGTGCGCGACGGTGACGACTGGATCCTCAACGGCTCCAAGACGTTCATCACCAACGGCTACACCGCCGACATGATCGTCGTCGCGGCCCGCACCGACCCGTCCAAGGGCGCGCGCGGCATCACGCTGTTCGCCGTCGAGACCGGCATGCCCGGCTTCGAGCGCGGCCGCAAGCTCGACAAGGTCGGCCAGCACCCGTCCGACACCGCGGAGCTGTTCTTCTCCGACGTGCGCCTGTCCGCCGAGCACATGATCGGCGACGAGGGCCAGGGCTTCATCTACATGATGGAACGCCTGCCGCAGGAGCGGATCGGCGGCGCCATCTCGAACCTGGCGCACGCGCAGGGCGTCTTCGACGAGACGATGGAGTACGTCAAGGAGCGCAAGGCGTTCGGCCAGGCGATCGGCAAGTTCCAGCACAACAAGTTCCTGCTCGCCGAGCTGCGCACCAAGCTGGACGTCTCGCAGGCGTTCATCGACACGCTGACCATGCAGCACGTGCGCGGAGAACTGAGCCCCGTCGAGGCGGCGCAGGCCAAGTACTGGAGCGCCGACATCGAGAACGAGGTCATCGACGCCTGCGTGCAGCTGCACGGCGGCTACGGCTACATGACCGAGTACCGCGTTGCCCGCGCCTGGATGGACGCCCGCGTCACCAAGATCTGGGCCGGTTCGAACGAGATCATGAAGGAACTCATCGGCCGCGACCTGGGCCTGTAGGAGGTTTTCCATGGCTGAAGCAGTCATCGTCTCCACCGCCCGGTCGCCGATCGGCCGTGCCCGCAAGGGTTCCCTGGTCTCGCTGCGCCCGGACGACCTGGCCACGCAGGTGATCTCGGCGGCGCTGGGCGACATCCCGGCGTCCGAGATCACCGACCTGCACCTCGGGTGTGCCGAGCCGCAGGACGAACACGGCCAGAACATCGCGCGCCGCGTGGCCGTGCAGCTCGGCTACGACAACTTGCCGGGCACGACCGTCAACCGGTTCTGCGCGTCTTCGGTGCAGACCGCGCGAATGGCTTTCCACGCCATCAAGGCGGGGGAGGGCCACGGGTTCATCTCGGCCGGCGTCGAGTGCGTCTCGCGGTACATGCACGCGGGCGCGCCGTCGTTCAACCCGCTGTTCGCCGACGCGCAGCAGCGGACCCTGGACACGGCCGCGTCGAACGCGGCGTGGACCGACCCTCGGCTCGACGGCGCACTGCCCGACTACTACATCTCGATGGGCCAGACGGCCGAGAACGTCGCCACGCAGATGGGCATCTCGCGGCACGACCAGGACGAGTTCGGCGTGCGGTCGCAGAACCTCGCCGAGAAGGCCATCGCGGACGGCTTCTTCGCCCGCGAGATCACGCCGGTGACTTTGCCTGACGGAACCGTTGTGTCGACTGATGACGGACCGCGTTCCGGGGTGACGCTGGAAGCCGTTTCCGCGCTGAAGCCGTCGTTCCGGCCCGAGGGCACGATCACGGCCGGCAACTGCTGCCCGCTCAACGACGGTGCGGCCGCTGTCGTGATCATGAGCGACGTGCGGGCACGTGAGCTGGGCCTGACCCCGTTGGCGCGCATCGTGTCCACAGGCGTCTCGGGCCTGTCGCCGGAGATCATGGGCCTCGGACCCGTCGACGCCACCAAGCAGGCGCTGGGCCACGCCGGTCTGTCCATTTCGGACATCGACCTGGTGGAGATCAACGAGGCCTTCGCCGTCCAGGTGCTCGGTTCCCAGCGCGCACTGGGCATCGACATCGACAAGCTCAACGTGCACGGCGGCGCGATCGCGCTGGGCCACCCGTTCGGCTCGACCGGTGCGCGGATCATGACGACGCTGATCAACGGCATGCAGGCCCGCGACGCCCAGTTCGGCCTGGAGACGATGTGCGTCGGCGGCGGCCAGGGCATGGCGATCATCCTGGAAAGGCTTTCGTAGTGGGAATCCTCGACAAGTTCCGCCTCGACGGGAAGGTCGCGATCGTCACCGGCGCGTCCTCAGGGCTCGGCGTCGCGTTCGCCAAGGGCCTCGCGGAGGCCGGCGCGGACGTCGTGCTCGCGGCTCGTCGCGCGGACAAGCTGAAGGAGACGGCCGCTCTGGTCGAGGCCACCGGCCGTCGCGCGCTGGTCGTGCAGGCCGACGTGTCGCAGCCCGACGACTGCCGTGAGGTCGCTCGCGCGGCGGCGGAGTTCGGTTTGGTGTCGGTGCTCGTGAACAACGCCGGTGTCGCATCGGCGGTGCCGGCCTCGCGGGAGACGCCGGAACAGTTCCTCAGCGTCATGGACGTGAACCTCAACGGCGCCTACTGGATGGCCCAGGCGGCCGCGGCCGTCATGAAGTCCGGTGGCTCGATCATCAACATCTCCAGCGTTCTCGGCCTCGTGACCGGCGGTATTCCCCAGGCCGCGTATTCGGCGTCGAAGGCCGGCCTGCTCGGTCTGACGCGGGACCTGGCGCAGCAGTGGACCGGGCGCAAGGGCATCCGCGTCAACGCGATCTGCCCCGGTTTCTTCGCCTCCGAGATGACCGACCAGTACCCGCCGGGGTACCTGGAGAAGATCCAGGCGTCGCTGCCATCCGGGCGAATCGGTGACCCGGAGGAGCTCGCTTCCGCCGTTGTCTTCCTGGCCTCACCGGCGGGCGGTTACGTTACCGGTGAGACGCTCGTCGTCGACGGTGGTGCCGTGATCGTCTGACTCCAGGGGGAGCCGTGCGGGAGCCCGAGTTCAAGGTTGTCGACCCGCGAAGACGGTTCCTGCTGTGGTTCGTCCCGCCGCTGGCGGTGTTCGTGACCGGGCTGGTGGTGCTGCTCGTTTCGGGGCACATCACCGGCCCGTTCCGTTCTGTCACGGTGGTGCGGGCGCTGTTCGCCTCCAAGCGCGACTTCTTCCAGGACGAGCAGGTCAAGCGCATCCTGATGGCGCGCGGCTACCAGGTGCACGTGACGCCGATCGGCTCGCGCGACCTCGCGGACAAACCCGACCTCGACTCGTACCACTTCGTGTTCCCGTCGGGACACGTGGCGAACGAGCACGTGAAGACCCGCCGGGCGGGCAAGCACGTCGTGCCGTACCGGCCGTTCTTCACCCCGGTCGTGCTCGCCACGTTCCGCGAGTACGCCGAGGCGCTGAAGAAGGAAGGCGTCGCGACACCGCACGATCAGAGCGAGAAACCGCTCTACTACAACCTGGACATGGTCAAGTTCAAGGAACTGGCCGACAAGGACAAGCGGTGGAACGAACTCGGCCTGACCAACGGCAACCGGGTCATCGTGCAGTCGCCGGACCCCTGCAAGGCCTACTCGGGCGCGACGCTCGTCGGGTTCTTCGCCACCGCCTTCGGTGACGAGCCACCGCAGACCGTCGACGCCGCGGAGAAGCTGGCACTGGCGGTCAAGCCGTACGTCGACGCGCAGGGCCAGGCCGGTGAGGACATGGCCCCCAAGTACTTCGTGCCGGAGGGCCGCACGCACGCCGTCATCGCGGTGATCTACGAGCACCAGTACATCGCATATCAGTTGCGGCAGAAGAGCATCGACACCGAACGAGTGCTGCTCTACCCGAACAAGCAGCACCAGAGCACGCCCGAGCTGATCTCGTTCACGCCGGAGGGCGACCGGATCGGCGAGCTGATGATGAACGACCCGGAACTGCGCAGGCGCGCGGTCGAGCTGGGGTTCCACTCGCTGAGCTGGAACGGGGAGTCCGCCGACGACTTCGGCACCTACATCGCGGGCCGCGGTCTGCCGGAGCCGCCGGCCGGTGACGCGGGCAGGGTCCAGCTGCCCAAGGCGGAACTCTTCGAGCGCATGCTCGACGTCGTCGGCGACTGCAAATGAGAGTGCTGGCGGCAGTTCTGCTGCTCTTGCTGGCCGCGTGCACGCCGAGCACGCCCGCGGTCCGGTTGACGATGCTGGCCAGCACCGAACTGGCCGATCTCGGTCCCGTTCTGACGGAGCTGAGGAAGGCCACCGGGGTCGAGCTGGCGGTGGAGCACCGCGGCACGGTCGAGGCCAGCAGGTCGCTCGCCGGGTTCGACCTGGCCTGGTTGTCCACCACCAGGTTCCTGCGGCTTCGTGGTGCCGAACCCGAGCTGGCGTCGAGCGTCATGACGTCCCCGGTGGTGCTCGGGGTGAAGCGCGGCAGCCGGGCGGTGCTGGGCGAGCGGCCGACGTGGGCGGACGTCGCCGACCGGGCCGCACTGGGCCAGTTCCGGTACGGCATGGCCGATCCGCGGGTCTCGGGTGGTGGGATGGCCGCGTTGATCGGCGTCGCGACGGCGGCCGCGGGCACCGGTGCGCCGCTGCGGCCCGAGGACGTCAGCTGCGACCGCCTGCAGGGGTTCCTCGCGGGGCGGGCGTTCGACGTACCGAACCCCGTGGACGAGTTCGCTCGACGGTCCGATGTGGACGGACTGGTCGCGCACGAGTCGGAGTTGTTGTCCTTGAACGCCTCCGGGCGTCTGGCGGAACCGTTGGAGATCGTCTACCCGCGCGACGGCATCGTGCTGTCGGACTATCCGCTGATGCTCGTCGAGTCCGCGCACCGGGCCGCCTACGACCGGGTCGTGGAATGGCTGCGGTCGCCGGACGCGCAGCGGATGATCGCCGAACGCACCTGGCGCCGGCCCGTCGAACCCTCCGTGGTGCGCAACGAGAAGCTGCGCGCCGACCTCGGCACCGCGCTGTACTTCCCGGACAGCCAGGAGGTGCTCGACCGGCTGCTGCTGTTCCACGACCGCGCGGGCGAAGGCCGTCAGGTGATCTTCGTGCTGGACTACTCGACGTCCATGCGGGGCCCGCGGCTCGCCGGGCTGCGGGAGGCGTTCGCGTCCCTCAACGGGTTCGACCGCTTCTACGTCGGCGAGACGGTCACGATCGTCCGGTTCGCGGGCACCGTGCTGGAGGAACGTTCGATCACCGTGCGCGGGAAGCAGGACCTCGACGCGCTGCTGGCCGTCGTCGCGTCCGACGACCTGCAGGACAACACGGCGATCTGGGCCGCGCTGGACCACTCGCTCCGGCTGGCCCGCGGGGAGACGGCGGTCGTGCTGATGACCGACGGGGAGAACAACGCGGGGCCGTCGGTGAACGAGTTCCTTCGCGTTGGGCGGGGAGAGGTGCCGGTGTTCCCGATCCGGTTCGGCGAGGCCTCGACGGCGGAACTGGACCGGGTGGCGCAGGCGAGCGGTGGCCGTCTCGTGGAGGCCGGCGCGAAGTCGTTGCTGGAGGCGGTGAGAGAGATCCGTGGATGTCGATAGAGCGCTCTGGTGGTCGGTCTCGTGGGGCTGGATCCTGCTGTGGGTCGCGACGCTGATCGCGTTGGTCGTGGTCGTCGCGCTCGGGTGGCGGTGGCTGCGGCGCCGTGAACCGGAACCCGAGGTGCCGGGCCTGCTGTTCTACGTGCACGGTCAGCGCATGATCAACCTGTGCAAGGTCGGCAGGTACGACGACGCGGTCACCCGGCAGTTCGTCAAGCAGATCACCGTCACCAAGAACGGTAAGCTGCAGGTCGGCCCCAGCGAGTTCGGAATCGGCGTGGACGGCTCGGTGGTCTCGCAGAACACCGACACCTACGAGAAGCCGGCCACGGAGATCGACGTCATCGGCGTCGTGCTGGCCGGCCTGCGCGCGGGCCACGGCGTGATCGACGTCGACCTGACGACGCGGACCATCACGGCCGACGAGTCGTGGCGGCGAGGAAAAGCCCGGCGCCTCAACGACATCCGCGACTACGTGTCGCTGCACGGCCGGTTCGAGGTCGGTGACGGCGACGGCGCGGCGGTGCTGATCGCGCCCGTGGGCGAGCACCGGGTGCGGGTGGAATGCGACCGGGCGAGCCTGCGCGACACGTTGCCGCCGGGCCAGTTCAACGCGCGGTGCCTCGGCAAGGTCCAGTCGTGGAACGCGGCGACCGGCGAGATCGTGGTGCTGCCGGTCGTCGTATTCCAGTAGACGGGTGGGGGACGATCAGCGCGTGATTTCGTTGGATGAAGTGCTCGTGGTCGACGTGGAGTCGACGTGCTGGGAGGGAACGCCGCCCGCCGGTGAGGTCTCGGAGATCATCGAGATCGGGATCTGCCCGGTCGCGGTGGCGACCGGGGTCCGCGGTGAGCGGCGATCGGTGCTGGTGCGGCCTTCGCGGTCGTCCGTCAGTCCTTTTTGCACTCAGCTCACGACGTTGACCGCTTCGCAAGTCGCGGACGGTGTCTCGTTTGCGGAGGCGTGCGCGTTGCTGCGCAAGGAGTTCCGGTCGGATCGTCGGGTGTGGGCTTCCTATGGTGACTACGACCGCAAGATGTTCGAACGGCAGTGCGCCGACTTCGGCGTCCGGTATCCGTTCGGGCCGCGGCACGTCAACGTCAAGACGCTCTTCGCTTTGACGCACGCGTTGCCGCGGGAGGTCGGGATGGCTGAGGCGGTGCGGCTCGCCGGGCAGAAGCTCGACGGCACGCACCACCGCGGCCACGACGACGCCCACAACATCGCGGGCCTGCTGGCGGGGCTGCTCGGGCGTTGAGATCACCTGTTCGGAGGATTCCAGTCGATTCCGACCGTGCAGACGCGGATGGCGTCTCTCCACACCGTGATGGCGAACGTGCCCGCGTCCGCTGACACTCGCGTGAGGTATTCGGTTGCGCAGGCGACCGTGTAGTAAGACTTCCAGTCGGCTCCTTTCCTTATGTACCAACCATGATCCTCTACGGATTCGACGTAGGCGAGGGTGAGCCGGCCGTTCTTGCCGCGCCGGTGGTACTGGATGCTGTGGACGTACTCCATGCTGTGGACGGTCCTCACCGGACCCCGCCACCGTGATTCACGAATGTCAGATCTCGCCCGTAACGTTTGGGGTTATGACCGACCCCACGTTCCGGCAGGTGCGCCTCGGCGAGGCGTTGAGGAAGCTGCGCGAACGGGCCGGGATCAGTCAGCGGGAGGCGGCGTACCGGCTCCGCTACAACTATCAGAAGCTGAGCCGCATCGAGAACGGTCAGTTGCCGGAGTACCACGGCATGCGTGCGATGCTCGATCTCTACGGCGTGCTCGTGTCGGAAGAGGCGCCGTACATCGACATGTGGGAACGCGCCAGCGAGAAGGGCTGGTGGCATCCCTATCGCGTCGCCGATCACGGTTACCTCAGCCTGGAGCACGACGCCACCCGACTGAGCACGTTCTCCCTCGGCTACATCCCTGGACTCCTGCAGACCGAGAGCTACATGCGTGCGTTGTTCGCGGGCTGGCAGGTCCAGCGCTCACGGAAATGGATCGAGAACCAGATCGCGGTTCGGACGAGGCGGAAGGAGCGGCTGATCGCGGATGACGGGCTCGAGTATCACGCGATCATCGCCGAGGCGGCTTTTCCTCTGGCTGACCGTGAGCAGTTGCTGCACATCAATGACATGGGGACGCGGCCCAACGTGAGAGTGCAGGTCCTGCCGTTCGCAGTGGGGTTGAACGACGGGTACACCGGATCGTTCCACCTGCTTGATTTCGCCTACCTCGCTGACATGACGGTGCTCTACGTCGAACATCCCGCGGGCGCCGCGCATGTGGAGGACAGCGAGCAGGTGAAGGCCAGTAAAGTGCTCTTCAAGCACCTCTCGAAGCTGGCGCTGGCGCCGAACGAGTCCGCCGATTGGATCGGGAGGTTGGCTGCTGAGAGGTAGGGATCGACTTGTCTGCTGTCTGGCGGAAGAGCAGCCGGAGCAACGCCGGCGACAACACGGAGTGTGTCGAGATCGCCGTGGACGGCTCCGCCGCCCGCATCCGCGACTCCAAGGGCCGGGCGGACGCCACTGTCGCGGCGCCCGCCTGGGGTTCGTTCCTCGCCATGGTCAAGGGCGAGGACCAGTTCAGAAGGTGATGACGTCGGCCGTGTTCGGGTTCGCCTTGCCCGCCAGCACGGCCTGCCACACGTCGATCAGCTCCTCCGGCCCGCTGTGCCGCACGACCCCGACCCAGTCGCCCGCCTGAGTGGTGAAGCCGCGCCACGCCTCGCCGAAGCGCTGGGCCAGACCGTCCGAGCCCCAGTCCGCTGTGCGCTTGCGCAGCTGGTCCGGGGCGAAGAAGAACTCGGAGCGCGCGTCCTGCGAGGCGGCCTGGTGGGTCAGGCCGATCGAGATGTCCTTCACCAGCGCGGAGCCGAGGCGGTCGTGCAGCGCCGAACGCACGTCGGCCGATCCGCTGAAGTCCAGGTACACGCTCGGTTCGACGTCCACCGAAGCGCCGTAGGGCAGCACGGTGTCGTAGAGGCCGAGGCTTTGGGTGAATTCCACGTTGCGCGGCGAGGTCAGGCCCACGACCCGTACGCCCTGACCGCGAAGGCACTGCGCGGTGCCGAACGCCGTCTTGCTGGACGCCGAGGAGATCACGACGGTGCGAGCGCCGTGGAAGTCGTTGTCCGCCAGCTGGTCGGCGAGCAGGAACGACGTGAGGAACAGCGGCCGGTACAGGACCTGGAGGTCCTCCAGGGACGCGTCGTAGGCGGGGTCCTGGGAGGTGACGAGGTAGCTGTTGTAGACCGCAGGCAGGTCGGCGCGGTGGTCGGCGGTGTCGACGAAACCGGACGAGGTCAGCTTGGCGCGTGCGACGAAGTGGCTCGCCATCGGCAGGTAGCCGTACACGCGGGTGCCGGCGGGCAGAGCGTCCACTGTGGACTCCACGACGTCGGCGAAGCCCCAGACCGGGACCACGCCCTGGCCTTCGCCGCCCGCGGGGAAGAAGCGCCAGTAGCCGATGAGGTCGCCGATCACGCCGTACGTGACGTTGTTGGCGGTGAGGCCGACGTGGCTCACCCGGAGCAGCACCTCGCAGTCGGACAGCTCGAGCGGCTCCGGCAGTTCGTCGTGCAGCACCTCGGTTTTGGTGAGGTCGTCGCGATCGACGACCACGGTCCAGCGAGTGGTCATTGCCTGGATTCTCCTAGCTCGGAAGGTACGCTCCGGTCGTGACCGTGCCTGAAAGACTGATCGACGCCGCCACCCGCCTGTTCGCGGACAAGGGGTACGAGCGGGTCGCCGTGCAGGAGATCGTGGAACACGCGGGCGTCACCAAAGGCGCCATGTACCACTACTTCGGGTCGAAGGACGACCTGCTGCACGAGATCTACGGGCGGTTGCTGCGCTTGCAGACCGAACATCTGGAGAAGATCGCGTCGAGCACCGGGCCGGTCGTCGAGCGCCTCCGCGAGGCCGCGATCGACGTGATCGTCACGAGCATCGAGGACTTCGACGCCGCCAAGGTGTTCTTCCGGTCCATGAACCACCTGTCCGCCGAGAAGCAGAAGGAAGTGCGGGCGGAACGGCGGCGCTACCACGAGAAGTTCCGCGGCCTGATCGAGGAGGGCCAGCAGGACGGGACCTTCCGCGACGACGTGCCCGCCGACGTCGCCACGTACTACTTCTTCGGGTCGTTGCACCAGCTCGGCACGTGGTACCGCCCGGACGGGGACATCCCGGCCGGGCGGCTGGCGGAGCACTACGCGGATCTGCTGATCCACAGCCTCAGGGCCTGATCCTCAGGGCACGATCACGCTGACGATCTCGGCGACGCACGCGGGCTTGTCGCTGCCCTCGATCTCGATGACGACCTTGGTCACGAGCTGCTTGCCCAGAGAGATGTCCGTGACGTCCAGCAGCTCGACGCCGCCGCGCACCCTGGCGCCGACCAGCACCGGCTGCGGGAAGCGGACCTTGTTGCTGCCGTAGTTCACGCCCATCTTGATGTTCTTGACGGTGTAGACGTCCCGCACCAGATACGGCACCAGCGACAACGTCAGGTAGCCGTGCGCGACCGGTCCGCCGAACGGGCCCTTCTTCGCCTTCTCGACGTCGATGTGGATCCACTGGTGATCCAGCGTCGCGTCGGCGAACAGGTTGACCTGCTCCTGCGTGACCTCGTGCCACTCGCCGAACCCGAGGTGCTCGCCCTTGGCGGCGACCAGCTCGTCGATGTTCTCGAAAGCGCGCATGGTGGGAGTCCTCAGTCCTTCGGTCCGCCGGCGACGTAGATGACCTGGCCGGACACGAACCCGGCACCCTCGCTCACGAGGAACGACGCGGTGTGCGCGATGTCCTCCGGCTGGCCGACGCGCGCGACCGGGATCGCCTGCGCCGCACCGGTGAGGAAGTCCTCGAACGGGATCTTCATGCGCTCGGCCGTCGCCTTGGTCATCTCGGTGGCGATGAAACCGGGCGCGATCGCGTTGACCGTGACGCCGAACTTGCCGAGCTCGATCGCGAGGGTCTTGGTGAAGCCCTGCAGACCGGCCTTGGCGGCGGAGTAGTTGGCCTGGCCGCGGTTGCCGAGAGCGGACGTGGAGCTCAGGTTGACGACGCGGCCGAAGCCTTCCTTCGTCTGGAACGCCTGCACGGCCTTGCTCATCAGGAACGCGCCGCGCAGGTGCACGTTCATGACCGTGTCCCAGTCCGCGGAGGTCATCTTGAACAGCAGGTTGTCGCGCAGCACGCCGGCGTTGTTGATCAGCACGGTCGGCGCGCCGAGCTCCTCGGCGACCTTCGCGACGGCGGCGTTGACCTGCTCCTCGTCGGCGACGTCGACCTTGAGGCCGATGGCGCGCCCGCCGCTCGCGACGATCTTGTCGGCGCCGTCCAGCACGCCCTGCTCGTCGAGGTCGAGCAACGCGACGGCTAGGCCGTCCGCGGCGAGACGCTGCGCGACCGCGGCACCGATGCCACGAGCCGCGCCGGTGACGATCGCAACCCTGTCGGCCACGGGTCCTCCTTCGGTGAGGGGATGGTGAGCTAAGCAAGCGCTTAGTAACGTACCTATCAGTCCGCTTGACGTCCAGGTCTGTGCGGACGACCATACCGACTGGTCGGAATGTGGCAATTCGAGGAGGCAGATGCCCGTGGAACTCACCGGCAAGGTCGCGCTCATCACCGGCGGATCCAACGGCATCGGCGCCGCGTCCGCCCGGCGTCTGGCGTCGCTCGGCGTACACGTCGTCGTGGCTGATGTGGACGCCGACCAGGGCAAAGCCGTCGCCGATGAGATCGGCGGCGTGTTCGTGCGCTGCGACGTGACCCAGGCTTCGGACTCGGCTGAGGCTGTCGCACTCGCCGTGCGCGAGTTCGGCGGGCTCGACATCGCGTTCCTGAACGCCGGCATCGGCACCGGGTGCTCGCTGGGCGACGACTTCGACGTCGAGACGTACCGGCGCGCGATGGCCATCAACCTCGACGGCGTGGTCTATGGCGCGCACTACGCGTTGCCCGAGGTGCGCAAGCGCGGCGGCCAGATCATCGCCACGGCGTCTATGGCCGGCCTTATGGCGATGCCGGGCGACCCCGTCTACGGCGCGAACAAGGCCGCTGTCGTCGGGCTCGTGCGCTCTCTCGGTGGCGCCCATCCCGACGTGCGCATTAACGCGCTGTGCCCTGGGTTCGCCGACACCAACATCATCGTTCCGCTGCGCTCGACGCTGGACGAGATCGGCATGCCGATCATCCCGGTGTCCGCCGTGGTGGACGGTTTCATGTCCATTGTGGAGGGTTCCGGCACCGGCGAGGCCTGGTTCGTGCAGGCAGGTCGTCCGTCGGAGCCGTTCGGGTTCCGCAACCCGCCTGGGCCTCGTGCCGCTGACGGCTCGCGCATCGAGGCCGCTCGCAAGGACCCCGTTTCCATCGCGCTTGAGGAGAACTGATCGTGCGTGCCATTCAGATCACCGAGTTCGGCGGGCCCGAGGTGCTCCAGCAGGTGGAGCTGCCCGACCCGGTTGCCGGCGAGGGCGAGGTGCTGATCTCCGTTTCGCGTGCTGGGTTGAACTACGCCGACACGCATCAGGCGGAGAACTCCTACCTGGCGAAGATGTCGTTGCCGCTGGTTCCTGGTGGTGAGGTTGTTGGGGTTACGGAGGATGGGCGTCGGGTTGTTGCGCTCACCAAGAACTCTGGTGGGTATGCGGAGAAGGCTGTTGCGCCTGCTCTCACCACCTTTGACGTTCCTGATGGCGTTGACGATCTGACTGCGTTGTCGTTGATCGTTCAGGGTGCTACTGCCTGGTTGTTGTTGCGCAAGTCGACTCACATGGAGGCCGGTGAGTCGGTCGTCGTGCACGCTGCTGCTGGTGGTGTGGGGACGATCGCCGTTCAGCTGGCCAAGTTGTGGGGGGCCGGGCGGGTCATCGCCACCGCTTCTTCTGATGACAAGCGGAAGTTGGCGTTGGATCTCGGGGCTGATGTTGCGATCGATTCTCGTTCCGAGGACATGACCGCTGCCTTGATCGAGGCCAACGAGGGGCGGCGGGTTGATGTTGTGCTCGACATGACTGGGGGAGCGGTCACTGATCAGTCGGTTGTGGCGTTGGGGCCTTTTGGGCGGCTTGCGTTTTATGGCATGGCCTCGCGGGAAAGGCCGAAGCCGGTTGACCTCGGGGCGTTGCTGGTGCACTCCACGGCCGTTGCGGGTATGTGGTTGCCGCACGCGTTGAGGGTTCGGGACGCTGAGCATGGGACGTTGGCGCATCGGGCTATGGCTGAGCTGTTCCAGCTTGTTGTGGATGGGAAGGTTCGAGCTGTTCCTGGTGGGGAGTACGGGATGGGGGAGGTTCGGCAGGCTCACGAGGACCTTCGGTCTCGCAAGACCCAGGGGAAACTTGTGCTTGATCCGTCTCGCTAGTTTTGTCGCGTTCCGCGACCGGGCGGGTGGTCACCTTGCGGGCGGCGACCTTGCGGGTGGTCGCCTTGCGGGCGGCCAGCTTGCGTTGGGTGCTTCCCCTGGGGGCTCTGCCCCCAGACCCCCGGCAATCTGATCGGGGGGTGGCGCCGTACGTGGGTTGATGGCACGCCTGTTGCGTTGGGCGGCTGCCTGTTGCTTTGAGGGTTGCGTTGGCGGTGGGGTCCCGTCCCAAGTCCCACCAAGAGCGGGCCACATGCGAGAAGGGGTGTCAAGCGGACGAAAAGCGTGTCCGCTTGACACCCCTTCTCGCATGCAGCAAGAGCTGTGGTGCGACTCGTGACGGGACCCCACCGCCGGGCCCGCTTGGTAAAGACGGCTCGCCTTCGGCTTCGCGGGCGGCTGGGTGTGCGTGTGTGCATTGGCTCGAACCGGTGAACCTGCGAATGGCCGTTGTTTGCATGCGAAAGGGCGGTCCGCTTTGTGCGGGCCGCCCTTCTGCGTCTTGCTGGAACTAGTCCGAAAGCTCAGCCAGCTGGGCCTTCACCCTCGCCAGTTCGGCTTCCAGCTCCTCCATGCGGGTGCGGTGCTGGTCGCGCGCCGCCTCGAGCACCGACTCGATGCCCTCCGCGATGTCCTCATGCAGTTCCTTGGCCGCCTTGGCGACGGCGATGGCCGGGATGACCAGGCCCGACACGACGCGCTGCGTGCCGTGGACCAGGTCGGCCTGCCATTCGCCCTCGGCGGTACCGGTCACCGTGAGCGTGAGCTCTACGGTGCGGGTCTTCTTCGCCGTGCTCTTCGGGCGGCCTGCCTTCGGCTTTTCCGCCTTGGGGGCTTCGACCTTGGGAGCCTCGGCCTTCGGCGCTTCAACCGGCTTCGGCGCCTCGGCCTTCTCGGCCACTGGGGCCGACGCCGGAGTCTCCTCCACGACGGTCTCCTCGACTGCCTGCACCTCGGTGAGCGTGTCCGACACGATCAGGTTTCCTCTCTCCGCAACGACGTGACCCCGCGCACAGCATAGAACACTTGTTCGATCAGGCGTGTGTGGGGTCAGGAGAGAGACTAGTCAGTACGGCGGGAGCTGTACGCGCCACTGCCGTTCTACGTCGATGACTCCGGGTACCGCCTGCAGGGCTGGGATGGCTCTGACCTCGGCGGTGCCGGTGACCACGCCCAGGGCCTCCAGGACCGTGTCCACCACCAGGCCCGCCTCCCGCAGGTCGTCGAGGACCCGCGGGAGGCTGCCGTCCGTCACGGAGACCATCACCTGGTCCACCGAAGCGGTCATGGCGCCTGGACGAGTCCGGTGCCGATGTCGGTGGACGGCAGGGGGAGGCGCAGTGCGGTGCCGGCCAGGCGGGCCCACAGTTCGAAGCCTCGGGCGCCGGTTCGTTCGGCGATCAGGACCGCCACGCCTGCCACGTGCGGGGTCGCCATCGACGTGCCGCGCAGGCGCGAGTACTTCTGCGGGAGCTTGAACGACGAGTAGACGTCCACGCCGGGGGCGCAGACGTCGATCTGGCCGATCTTGTCCGCTGAGCCTGACGAGAACGACGCGATCGCTCGGTTCACGTCGATCGCGGCCACGGCGATGATGCTGGGGCAGCGTGCGGGGTGGCCCACCGGCGCGATGCGGGCCGGGCGTGACGAGGCGTTGCCCGCCGCGGCGATGATCAGCGTGCCCTTGGCCATCGCGCGCTGGGCCACGGTCTCGTAGATCTGCGAGTACGGCGTGCCCGCCGGGACGTCGGCGCCCAGCGACATCGAGATGATCGCGCAGCCGTTGGCGACGGCCCAGTCGATGCCCGCGAGGATGCCGCCGTCGGAGCCGGAGCCCGCGTTCGACAGGACCTTGCCCGCGAAGATCTCCGCCTCGTACGCGACGCCGTAGCCGGGCAGGGTGGCGGGCTTGCGCGGGCCCGCTGACGTGCCGATGCAGTGCGTGCCGTGGCCGTGGCCGTCCTGCACGTCCTCGCCGGTGATGAACGACTTCGTGGTGATGGTGCGGCCCGCGAAGTCCGGGTGGTTCGTCTCCCAGCCGGTGTCCAGGACGGCGATCTTCACGCCCTTGCCGGTGGCCGTGCTGACGTCCGCGCCGACCGCCTGCAGCCCCCAGGTCAGCACTGATTCGTCGGCCGCGGCCTCAGGTTCGTCCGCGACCGGCGCGGCGAACACGTGCACGACGCGTTCCGGTTCGACGATCTGGACCGCGCCGGGACCCTCCGCGGCGCCGTTCAGCTGGCCCAGCAGGTTCGGGTCACCGGACACCACGGCGACGCCGAGTTCCGGGAACACCTGCAGCGTGTCCGAGCCGATGTCGCCGGTGTTCGGGTTGAACCCGGCGATCGCGCCGAGCTCGGCCAGGCCTTCTTCTACGGCGTCTTCCTGCAACAGCACCAGGAACCGGCCGGTGGTCTCCACTTCCGCGGGTTCGGTCATGACGATTCGCCCCTACTCTCCGTCTAGCCCTCACTAGAGAGTCGTCACATCGGGGCAGTTGTTTCAGGCCGTTTGCCGTCTGCGTTGAAAGAATTCACCGATTGGCTCAACGTACTTGGCCGCGATGGGCCCGAGGATCGCCATCAGCAGCACGTACGCGGTCGCCAGCGCCGCGAGCTCGTCGGCCACCTGGCCGGACGCCACGGCCAGCCCGGCGATGACGATGGAGAACTCGCCGCGCGCCACCAGCGCCACGCCCGCACGCATGCGGCCCATCTTGCCGATGCCTTGCCTGCGCGCCGCCCACCAGCCCGTGTACACCTTCGTCGCCGTCGTGACGGCGGCCAGCGCCACCGCGATCCCCAGCACCGGGGGAATCGAGCGCGGATCGGTGTTCAGTCCGAACACGACGAAGAACATCGCGGCGAACAGGTCGCGCAGTGGTTCCAACAGGCGCGTCGCGTTCTCGGCGGTCGACCCGGAGATCGCGATGCCGAGCAGGAACGCGCCGACCGCCGCGGACACCTGCAGCTGCGAGGCGATGCCCGCGACGAGCAGGGCGGAGCCGAGCAGCTTGAGCAGGAACACCTCGTGGTCCGGACTGTCCACAATGGCCGAGATGAACCGGCCGTACTTCAACGCCACCACCAGGACCACGGTGATCGCGAACAGCGAGATGCCGACCGAGGTGAGCCCGCCGAGGAAGCTCACGCCCGCCAGCACGGCGGTGAGCACCGGCAGGTACACGGCCATCGCGAGGTCCTCGAACACGAGCACGGACAGCACGACCGGCGTCTCGCGGTTACCCAGCCGTCCGAGGTCGCCGAGCACCTTCGCGACGATGCCCGACGACGAGATGTACGTGACGCCCGCCATCGCCAGCGCCCCGACGGTGCCCCAGCCGAGCAGATACGCCGCGATCGCGCCCGGCGCGGCGTTCAGCACCAGGTCGAGCACGCCGGCCATCCAGGACTTCTTGAGCCCGTTGGTGAGCTCGGACGCCGAGTACTCCAGGCCGAGCAGAAGGAGCAGCAGCACGACGCCGATCTCGCTGGCGAGGTGCGTGAACTCCTCGATGCCGTGTAACGGGACGAGCCCGCCCTGGCCGAACGCGAGCCCGCCGATCAGGTAGAGCGGGATCGGGGAGATTCCGGCACGCCGAGCCACACGACCCAGCAGACCGAGGCCGAAGAACACCGCGCCGAGCTGGATCATGGCCATAGTTGTCTCGTGCACTGTGCTTAACCGCCGTGGAGGATCTCAGCGGCGGCGTCGAGGCCCTCCGCGGTGCCGACGACGACCGCGAGGTCACCGTTTTCGAAGAGGAAGTCGGGGCCGGGCGACGGATGCGCGTTGCCCGAGCGCACGACGGCCACGATGGACGCACCGGTCCTCGTGCGCAGAGCGGTCTCGCCGAGCGAGTGGTTCGCGAACGCGGTCACCGGCAGCTGGCGGGTGGTGATGCCCGCGATGTCGCGGGTCTCCTCGCGCAGGTGGGCGACGAGCTGCGGCGCGCCGAGCAGGCCCGCGAGCGTGTTCGCCTCTTCCGGCGAGAGGGGTATCGAGGCGGCGCAGGAGTCGGGATCCGACGCTTTGGACAGGATGAGCTCGAACCGGCCGTCCCGGTAGGTGATCACGCCTACTCGGCGTCCGGCGCGGATCATGAAGTCCTGGCGCGTCCCGATGCCCGGCAGGGGCGTGATCTCTACGTTCACACAGATCATGATACGTGCATGTCACTGCGTGTACGCCCCGTGCGTCGCGGCTGGGTGGTACGCGAGCGCGTGCCCGGCCCCGACGTCGACGAGTTCGCCGAACCCGGCCAGGTGATCGGGGCGCTCGCGAGAGCCCCGCACGGCACGTTGCTGGCCGTCCAGCACCCCCATCGCACGCCCGCCGCCCTGGCCGCGGGCACCGGGCTGCTCGACGCGCTGCCGCACGCCCGCGCCGAGCTCGCGGCGCTGATCCGGCGGGCGTACACCGAGGTCACGGACGTCGTCGCGCCGTATCGGGTGGACGGGCCGGACGGGACGGCGTGCGGTCTGCTGTGTCTGGTCGATCCGGACGGGATCGCGCACACCGAGGACGTCTACCCGGGCGTGGTCGCCGAGCGCGGTCAGGTGCTGGCCTCGCTGGGCATCGCGACGAGCGCGGCCATGCTCGTCCCGATCACCCCGCACGACGGGCTGACGGACCTGGTGCTGGGCATGACCGGGGAGCCGGCCGTGTCGCTCGTGGACTCTGGCGGGCGGCGGCACTGGGTGTGGCTGGTCGGGCCGGGGGAGTCGCAGGAGCGGTTCCTCGAAGCGGCGGGCGCGCATCCGTTGCTCGTCGCGGACGGCAACCACCGGGTCGCGGCGGCGCGGGAGGCGGGGCTGGCCGGGTTGCTGGCGCTCGTCACGTCCGGGCCGGGGCTGCGGGTCGGGCCGATCCACCGCGCGATCGTCGGCACCGGGTTCAGCACGTCCGATCTCGTGACCGCGTGGGAACGGGTCGGGCTGACGGTGTCGTCGTTGCCGTACGTCGTCGATCCGGAACCGGGTGTCGTCGTGGTGCGGTGCGCGGACGCGGTGCTGCGGGTCGAACTGCCCGCGGGGCACGGGATCGACCACGCGGTCGTCGAGTCGGTGCTGCTGGGCGAGGCGCTCGGGCTCGACCCGGAGAGTCCGCGCGTGCGGGCCGTCGTGGATCCGTCCGTGGAGGCAGAGGCGGTGTTGCTGATCGCGCCGGTGCCGTTGCGGGAGGTCCTGGCAGGCACCAAGATGCCGCGCAAGAGCACCTACTTCACCCCGAAGCCGCGTAGCGGGCTTCTGCTGGCCGACCTGTCACCGTAGGGCCCTGCCCGGCGGGTTCGTTCGACCCTGGTCCCCGGCCCAACACGCGTTGAAAATCGTCCAATGCACAACGACGCCTCACCCTCGTTGCCGCCGCCCCACGCCAAGATCGGGCACGTGCACGTCAGGCACCTGAGGGCGATGACGTCGGCGTTGCGCGCGGTCGACTACCGCTACGGCGGTGGGGCGTGCCGCACGCAGGTGCAGGCGATGTTGTCCTGGTGCGACAAGGCTTTCCCGCACTCGGCCGGCGCCGCCGTTCGCCGCGACTTCCGGTGCGCCATCGCGGAACTGCACGCGCTCGCCGGGTGGACCGCCTTCGACGCAGGGCTCGGAGGGTCCGCGCACCGTCACTTCCTTCTCGCCCTCGACTTCGCCCAGGACGAGGATCTGGTGGCGAACATCCGCTATCGGATGGGGCGGGTCCACCTGCACCACGGTGGACCCGCCGAAGCGCTCGGCATGTTCCGGCTCGCGGGGATCGTCGCGAACAACCACCACACGAACGCGATCCTGGCCGCGAACCAGGCGTGGTGCCACGCCGAGATGGGGGACCGGGTGGCCGCGCTGGCGTTGCTGGGGCGTGCGCACGACGAGTTCGCACGGGCGGACGTCGATCGTGCCGCGCCGTGGGCCGCGTTCTTCGACGTGCACGATCTCGCGGGCATCACCGGTGCCGTTTACACCTCTCTTGCGAGCACAGTCGATCCCGGGTTCGCGCGGCCGGCCATCACGTCGTTGCGGCAGGCCGTGACGGGGTACCGCGACGACATGGCGCGCAGCCGCACGTTCGCGCTGATCGCGTTGTCGCTCAACCATCTCCTGGAAGGGGACGCGGACGAGGCGGCGGTGACGGCGGGGCTCGCCGTGGTGCAGACCGGGGACATGATGTCCGCCCGCACGCGCAAGAAGCTCGATCCGTTGCACGCCGAAGCGGGTAGACGCCGTGCGACCACGGTGCGGGAGCTGATCACGCCGTTGCTGGCGGCCCCGTCGCACGCCGCGTGATGAGCGCGCGGACCCGGTGGTTTCCGGCGACACCAGGGTCGTTGCCGGAGATCCGGGCCTTCGTGCGGGGTCTCGCCGGTGAGGCCGGGTTGCACGGCGACGACGCGCGGGACGTGCTGCTCGCGGTGTCCGAGGCGGCGGACAACGCGGTGCGGCGCGCGGGAGCGTCCGTCGTCGGGGTGACGTGGGAGCCGCGCGACCACGCCGTGCTGCTGACCATCGAGGACGACGGCGTCTTCGACCTCGAGGCCGGCACCGCCGCCCGGCCGCTGGGCCTGCGCCTGCTGTTCGGCATCGCCGACGAGGTGCAGGTGCGGCCCGGCAAACCGACCTGGCCCGGCACGGTCGTGCGAGCGCTCGTGCGGGTCTGGTCGCGTGCGGGCGTCCCGGACCTGCCCGCGCCTCCGGGACGCCCGTGCGTGCTGCTGCTGGACGGCGACCGGTTCTCCGGCCAGTCGCTGGCCGCGTTCCTGCACGCCGAGGGGTACGACGTGACGCTCGTGACGACGGTCCCGGCCGCGCAGGAGGCTCTTCAGAGTCCACCGGCACTGGCGATCGTGGACCTGCTGACGTCTCATGGTGAAGGGACCAGGTTCGCGGCGGCGGCACGAACGTCCGGCGTGCCGGTGGTAGCCGTTTCGGCGATCGAGCCGGCCGCTCACGTCGCCGATGCTTATTTGCCGAAACCAACGCACCCGCTGCGTGTGCTCGCGGCGGTGCGCGATCTGCTGTCTCCTGATCCGTGAGGCACCCACGATGGAACCGCAGCCAGTCCTGTTGGAGGTACGTCGCCACGGCGCGGTGGTGACGCTCACCGGCGAGGTCGACCTGAGCACCAGCGACCTGCTGCGCTCCGAGCTCGCTCTCGCCTGTTCGTTCGGGGACGGCGCGGGAGACGTCGTGATCGACTTCAGCGGCCTGACGTTCATCGGGTCGAGCGGCCTGCACGTGCTGATCGAGACCGCGGGCGTGCTCGGGCAGCGGCGGCTGGTGCTGCTCGGCGGCGGGTGGGGCGCCTACGTGGTGAACCTGCTCGGCCTGACCCTCCGCTTCCCCAACATCGTCGTGGACCACTGACGTCCACTGAGGACGCTGTAGGGTCGATCGCATGGCGGTGCGAGCGATCAGGGGAGCCACGCAGATCGACGCGGACTCGCGCGACCTGCTGCTGGAGGCGACGGCCGAGCTGGTGCGGGAGGTGTTGTCGTGCAACGCGTTGACAGCCGACGACCTGATCAGCGTCGTGCTGACCGCCACCCCTGACCTGGTGTCGGAGTTCCCCGCCTACGCCGCCCGCCTGGCCGGTCTTTCGGACGTACCACTGCTGTCCGCGACGGAGATCGCCGTGCCCGGTTCGATGCCGCGCGTGATCCGGTTGCTGGCGCACGTCGAGACCGATCTGCCGCGGTCGTCGATCAAACACGTCTACCTGCGCGGGGCGGCGGCGTTGCGGACCGACCTCAACCACTGAACTTTCCGCTGACATGAAGTGATCACCGGGGGGCGATCGCATGTTCCAGCCTTATCTGGCCGACTACCGCTATTACGCGTTGTTCGAGGACGGGCGCGGCATGTCCGACGCCGGCAATGCGAAGGGCCTGTACCGCTCCATCATCGCCGGCGACGAGGAACGGTACGAGGGCCACGGCAGGTGGGAGCCGAGCTGCAGCCTGTCCAGAGCGGGGGACCGCGACTCCTACGACGACTACCGCGAGGCGACCCCGGCCGAGGTGGAGCACCTCACGCGCCGCATTGACGCCCAGCAGCCGGAAAAGCCGCGGTCGGCGCCCGTCGAACGGGGTGGCGTCCCCGAACTTCTGGCGGCACGGCGGCAAGCCGAACCGGTGGACGGCCATTACCACTTCGCGGAGTTCGAGAGTCTGGGCGACGTCGCGCACGTCGACCGCGCGCACGCCCTGATCCGGTGCCCCGCGAGCGGTGACGGCGAATGGGAGACGTACCTGCGGGAGGGCGAGTGGGTGCCGGGGAGGGTGCCGCGGGATCGAGTCGTGCTGCCGGTCGGCCGCGAGGACGTCGAACGGACCATCCGGGGCCGGGAGACCGCCGAGGTCAGGTACTTCGACGTCTGGCACGGCCTCGCCGTCGAGGACGGGCGCTACCTCCACGACCTCGTTCGCCGCACCGGATCTGTCGACGAGACCCCCGACGACCTCGGCTGGCGGCGCACCGACGTGCTCGGGCGGCTGGAGCCCGGCTGGTGGGTGATGGAATTCGGCGAGCGCCACTTCCGCATGAGCCGCCACGTCGCCGTGATGACGGCGAGATCGCGCAGGTTCCGCGGCCGTCCCCACGACTACCAGGCGTTCTTCAGCACCAAGGACGCCGTCTACGACTTCGGCAAGGTCAAGTTCCTGGCCAGGCGCCTGCCGAATCCGTACGAACTGGAGTACGAGCTGTGGACGCCGGACGGCTGGAAACCGGTCAGCGGATCGCTCGGAGGAGAGTCGCTGCCGATCTCCGAGGAGGAGTTCCAGCGTCTCGCGGCGCCCCGCCCTGACGAGCGGGGCGCAGGCGACGTCAGGCGCTGAAGTCCTTGCCGGGCAACCATCCGTTGGGGATGTCCGTAACGCGCCACGACGGCACGGACACCTTGACCGTGCGGATCGGCGTGGCCAGGAACGGCGCCACCTCGGGCACCTTCGTCACGAGCCGCTGCCGCACGGCCTCGTCCTCGGCGCCGTCCACCACCACGGCCGTGCCCCTGGCCTGCAGGAACGGCTCCATCGGCGACCCGGTCGACACGACCAGCGCCACCTCGGGGTTCTCCTTGATCGCCTTGATCGTCCGGCCGCGCTCTTCCAGCACGAGCACGAGGGTGTGCGGCCCGTCCTCGGCGAAGTAGACGCCGCTCACCCACGAGCCGTCCGAACCCGCCGTGGCGAGGAACATCGACTTGTGCGCGGCGAGCGTGCGGTGCAGCAACGCCTCGACGGCGCTGTGCTGTTCCGTGGTGGTCACTGAGCCCTCCATGTGATCGGTGATGCGCACACGAGATCGGCCACGGGAGCACGCGCCTGTTGCGGATTCCACCGATCGATACATCGGGTTCGGGGACCGCTGGGAATGGACACGACTGTCCTATGTGGACGTCACGGTGAGGACGGAGGACGGCTCGTCGGACACGATCACGGTGCCGGCTGATGTCGTCGGCTCTGGTGCCGCACCCCCGCTGACCGAGAGCTGCCGCAGTTCGACCACGGCGGCGCGTCCGACCAGGACGCCGCTCTCCCGGATGATCTCCTCGTAGTCGTCGGCACGGCAGGTGAGCACCAACGGCCCGGCCCGTCCGGCCACGCGCGCGATGTCCCGTACGGCGTCGACCTTCAGCGCGACCTCGTCCAGGGCGTCCAGCACGGGCAGGACCAGTCCGCGGTCGACGAGTTCTCGTGCGACCCGCTTCCCGCGTCGGCGGAAGACCGGGTGGTCGGCCGAGATCCGGCGCGCCATCCACGTGTCCAGGTCCTGCTTCCTGGGATTCCACGACGCCAGTGGGAACAGCACCGGCACCAGGTCGCCGGGTTCTCGCTGGGCGAGCAGGCGGAGCGTGAGCTGGACCGCGGCGCTCGTCTTGCCGGAACCCGGCTCGCCCAGCACCACGAGCTGGTGTGCCGGCAGTTCGCGCAGCGCCTTCGCCAGGTCGCCCGCCTCGCCGTGCAGCTTCAGCAGGATCGGTCTGCCCGCGACCACGCCCGTGCCGATGATCTCCGCGGGGCTCGGCGCGACCGGCCGTCCCGTCGACGCCCAGCGCACCTCCAGCGGGTCCTGGTGCGCGCGTTCCCACTGCCCGGTGACGAGCCGGGCGAGGTCCTCCAGCGCCTGGTCCGGGTCACGCGCGGTGACGCCGGCACGAAGGCTCAGCAATCCGGCCACCAGGCCCGCGACCGCGAGCACCGCCCCTGCCACGCCACCGAGTTCGCCGCCCGCGTCCGGCGTGGTCAGCCAGATCCAGACACCGATGACCGACACGGCGAACGCCACGACGGCGAGCCGCCACCTGCGCAAGTTCACCGGGGCATGATTCCGGATGATCGGCACCTGGACCGTCCCGGTGCCGGTGTGAGCGTCCGCACCAGGCACAATGTGGGCCGTGGGTGTCTCGGAGGGAGCTGCTGTGGGCCAGGGTCAGTTGCGCGGTGTGGTCGCTCTCGACGGACCGGCGGGCACCGGCAAGTCCACCGTGGCCAAGCGCGTCGCGATGGCGCTGGACGCGCGCTACCTCGACACCGGCTCGATGTACCGGGCGATCGCGCTGGCGGTGCTGCGCGCGGGCGTCGACCCGACGGACGAGGTCAAGGTCGCCGCGGTCGTGGACGGCGCGGTGCTCGTCGTCGGCACGGACCCCCAGAAACCCGGCATCACGCTCGACGGCGACGACGTGTCGGCCGAGATCCGCGGGCCCGAGGTGTCGCTGGCGGTGTCACCCGTCTCCGCGACCCGGCACGTGCGGGAACTCCTCGTGGCCCAGCAGCGCGCGATCATCGCGGACGCCGTCGACCACGTCGGCGGGATCGTCGTCGAGGGTCGCGACATCGGCACGGTCGTGTCGCCCGACGCCCCGTTGAAGGTCTACCTGACGGCGTCGGCGGACGCGCGGGCCGCGCGCAGGACCAAACAGGACACCGCGGCCGGACGTAAGTCCACTGTGGACACCGCGCTCGCCGACGTGCAGCGGCGTGACAACTACGACTCGTCGCGCGCCGTGTCGCCGTTGAAGGCGGCCGTCGACGCGGTGGAGCTCGACAACACCGACCTCGACCTCGCGGGCACCATCAGGGCGTTGCTGGAGCTCGTGGAGCGCCGTGGGCTGCGGGTGACCGGGTGAGCGTTCCCGCGGGGACGGTGCCCTGGCTGTTCGACCTCGGACGCTGGATCGGGCGGGTTCCCTACGCCTGGCAGTTCCGGATTCGGGTGCACGGCCTCGACCGCGTACCCTTGAGCGGCGGCGTGGTCGTCGTCGCCAACCACAGCTCGATGTCTGACGGGCCGATCCTGTTCGGGGCGCTGCCCCGGCGCGTGACGTTCCTGATCAAGCAGGAGATGTTCAAGGGCGTCGTCGGCACCCTTTTGCGCAAGATCGGTCAGATCCCCGTCAAACGGGGCGAGGCCGATCGCACGGCACTGGTCACCGCGCAGTCCCTGCTCAAGGCCGGCGGCGTGATCGGGATCTTCCCCGAGGGCACGCGCGGCGAGGGCGACGTGGCGAGTGCGCAGAACGGCGCCGCGTGGCTGGCCAAGACGTCCGGCGCGATGGTGCTGCCGATCGCCTGCCGCGGGACCTACCAGGCCAAGGGCTGGCGCCCCGAGGTCGACGTGCTGATCGGTGAGCCGTTCCACCTTCCCGAGGGGAAGGGACGGGCTGCTTTGGGCGTTGCCACCGAGCAGGTGCGTGATCGCCTGGCGACACTGGTCGCCGAACTTGATGGACTTCGTATGAGTGAGGGAAGACGATGACGGACCTGGACGGCACCTGGGAGGACGAGGCCGACTGGTCAGCCTTCGACGACCTCGACGGCTCTGACGGTGGGGAAGCCGCGCCGCCACAGCCGGTGCTCGCGGTGGTGGGACGGCCGAACGTCGGCAAGTCCACGCTGGTCAACCGCATCATCGGCCGCCGAGAGGCCGTGGTGCAGGACGTGCCCGGCGTGACGCGCGACCGGGTCGCGTACGACGCGCTGTGGAACGGCCGCAAGTTCACCGTGGTCGACACGGGCGGCTGGGAGCCGGACGCGGTCGGGTTGCAGGCCTCCGTGGCCGCGCAGGCCGAGCTCGCGATGGCGACCGCGGACGTGATCCTGCTGGTCGTGGACGCGTCGGTGGGCGCGACGCAGACCGAGGAGGCCGTCGCGAAGGTCCTGCGCCGGTCCAAGAAGCCCGTGATCCTCTGCGCGTCCAAGGTGGACGACGACAGGCTGATGGCCGACGTCGCGTCGCTGTGGTCGCTGGGCCTGGGCGAGCCCGTCGCGGTGTCCGGCCTGCACGGCCGCGGCTCCGGCGACATGCTCGACATCATCCTGCAGAAGCTGCCGGAGACCCCGCGCGACGACTTCGGCGCCGGCAACGGCGGCCCCCGCCGCGTGGCGCTGGTCGGCAAGCCGAACGTCGGCAAGTCGTCGCTGCTCAACCGCCTGACCGGCGAGAACCGCTCGGTCGTCGACTCGGTCGCGGGCACCACCGTCGACCCGGTCGACTCGCTGGTCGAGCTCGACGGCGAGATCTGGCGTTTCGTCGACACCGCCGGCCTGCGCAAGCGGGTCAAGTTCTCCGGCGGCGCCGAGTACTACGCCTCGCTGCGCACCAAGTCCGCGATCGAGACCGCCGAGGTCGCGGTCGTGCTGCTGGACGCGCACGAGCCGTTGGCGGAGCAGGACCTGCGCGTGCTGACGATGGTCGTCGAGTCGGGCCGCGCGTGCGTGCTGGCGTTCAACAAGTGGGACCTCGTCGACGAGGACCGCCGCACCGAGATGGTCCGCGAGCTCGAACGCGGCCTGGTGCGCGTGCCGTGGGCGGACAAGGTCAACATCTCGGCCCTGACCGGCCGCGCAGTGCACAAGCTCGCCCCCGCGCTGCGCACCGCTTTGAACTCGTGGGACACCCGCGTTCCGACCGGTCGCCTGAACCAGTGGCTGACCGAGCTGATCGCGGCCACCCCGCCGCCCGTGCGCAGTGGCAAGCAGCCCAAGGTGCTGTTCGCGACGCAGGCCTCGACCCGCCCGCCGACGTTCGTGCTGTTCACGACGGGCTTCCTGGAGGCGTCGTACCGCCGGTTCATCGAGCGCAGGCTCCGCGAGGAGTTCGGCTTCGAGGGCAGCCCGGTCCGCATCTCCGTGCGCGTGCGCGAGAAGAAGAAGGCCGGCGCCGGCAAGAAGTAGTTTCTCCGGGTGACGACCCAGCCGATCTGGTTGCCCTTTGTCATGGGGTGCGGTTGGTTGGGTCAGTGGCCGTACGCGTGGTGCTAGCCGACGACGAGGCCCTGCTGCGGCGGGGCCTGAAAGTCCTCCTCGAGGCCGACGGACGGGTAGAGGTGGTCGGCGAGGCAGCCGACGGCGCCGAACTCGTCGAAGCGGTCCTGGCCCACCTGCCGGACGTGGTGCTGGTGGACGTCCAGATGCCGGGCGTCGACGGCCTGGAGGCGGTGCGCAGGCTGCGCACCTGGGCCACGCCACCCGCCATCGCCGTGCTGACCACGTTCGACCTGGACGACTACGTAGCGACCGCCCTGGACCTCGGCGCCCAGGGCTTCCTGCTGAAGGACGCCGAACCGGAAGCCCTGGTCCGCGCCGTGGTCGACCTCGCGGCAGGCGGAGCCGTCCTGGACCCGCGCATCACCGCCCGCCTGCTACCGCGCCTGCGCGGCTTCCGCGCCAACCGCCAGCTCGACTCGCTGTCGGCCCGCGAACGCCAGGTCCTCGGACTGGTCGCGGCCGGCCGTTCGAACCACTCGATCGCCGAGGAACTCTGCCTGTCCGAAGCGACGGTGAAGAGCTACGTCTCCACCGTCCTGACCAAACTGGGCGTGGAGAACCGGGTGCAGGCGGCTCTCGTCGCGCACCAGGTCGGTGTGTGGTGAAACCGGTCCTGCGCGAAGTCCTCACCGTCGCCGTCACCACGGGAGTGGTCCTGCTGACCCAGGACCGCCCGTTCGAGTGGTCCCTGGGCGCCGCGATAGCCGCGTCGCTACTGCTGCCCTTACGCCTGCGCTGGCCGTGGCTGGCCTCCCTCTTGTGCATCCCCGCCGTAGCCGGCGGCCTGGGCTGGGCGCCAGCGCTGGTAGCCCAATACCGCTTGGGAAGCAAGGAGAAGTCGATCCCGGTCCAGCTCTTCTGGGCCTTGCTGATGACCGTGGCCTCCATAGCCCCCGTCCTCATGACCGAGGCCATCCCCCTAGGCCCACTACTGCTGGCCACCGCGTTCGCCTTCGGCCTGGCCGCCGCCCCCACAGCCCTGGGCGCCCTGATCACCACCCGCAAAGAGCTGACCCAGTCCCTCTACGAAACCCGCCGAGCCAGAGCCGCCGAACTAGAGGCACAAGAAACCTCGGCCCGTGCCGCGGAACGAGCCCGAATAGCCCGCGAAATCCACGACGCGGTAGGCCACCACGCAACCCTGATAGCCGTCGAGTCAGCCGCCCTGGCCGCCACAGCCCCAGACGCAGCAGTACGCGAGACCGCCCTCCGCCTACGCGCCCTGGCAAAGGAATCGCTGTCCGAAATGCGAGCGGCCCTGGGCCTCCTGAACTCCGACACCTCCTACCCGTCCCTGCAGGAACTGATCGAGCGAGCCCGAGTAGCAGGCGTGTCCGTGACGCTCTCGGAAACAGGCGACACCCCACTGTCCCCAGCCGTCTCCAGAGCCCTCTTCCGAGTAGTCCAGGAATCCCTCACCAACGTGACAAAACACGCCCCAGGCGCCGCCGTGACCGTAACGGTGGACCGAGCCACACCAGTGCGCGTAGCAGTGGTGAACGGCCCAGGCGACCTACCGTCCCTGGCCGACGGCGGAGGCGCGGGCCTGCACGGCCTGTCAGAACGAGTCCGCCTCGCCGGCGGCACCCTGACCACCTCATACCGAGCAGACGGCGGCTTCAGCGTCAGCGCAGTCCTACCGCCCGGTAAGTCGAAGGTTGACGGACAAGACTCGACTTTCGGAGGTGGCGCCCGAGACGCCGCCACCGCATGATCTGGGTGTCGGTCGAGGATCGGGGGATCGGTCGGACCGAGGGACGCGGGGACCCGAACTTCGGGTCCCCGCCGTATTTCCGCAGCTCGAGGCCTGTTTCGGGGGTCGTTTTTGATCTCTGTCCGGGGTGTTGTAGGATTTCCCATGCACGCCGGGAAACCGGACGTGTGGCCGGGACGTGGCGCAGTTTGGTAGCGCACTTGACTGGGGGTCAAGGGGTCGCAGGTTCAAATCCTGTCGTCCCGACGGCCAATGACCAGCGGGTTTACCTTTAGAGGTAGACCCGCTGGTGCCGTTTTTGCCCGATTGTGGTCGCAAAGTGGTCGCGCTACGCCGCTTCAGCTTCTTTCAGTGCCGTCTCGATCGCCTTCACCGCATCTAGCGCGACGTGCCGGAGCAGGTGGCCGTAGATCTCCGTGGTTGTCGACAAGGTCGAATGGCGCAGCGTCTTGGATGCCATGGCCAACGGAACCTGTGAGCTGAGCATCGTGGTTGCAGCGAAATGACGCAGGTCATGTACCCGGATCCTGGGCAGTCCGGCCTGCTCGGTGAGCTTGTGGAGTCGGTGCAGGACGTACTCGGGCCGCAGCGGTTGTCCTCCGCGGCGGGTGAACACCAGCGCGCGATCAGGTTGGCGTTCGGCTTGGTTCTGGAGTGCGGCGGTAACCCGGTTTGAGAGTCCGACCCAAGCGAGGCTGCTCTTGGTCTTGGGAGTCGTGAAGACCGGCGTCGTGTTGTTGACGTTGGACAAGGTCTGACGCACGAAGAGCACGTGCTCATCGAGATGGACGTCGGCCCAATGCAGTGCGAGCGCCTCGCCCTTGCGCATGCCGGTGCCGATGATCAATTCGAAGAGGTTGGTCAACGGTTCGTCGTGGTGAGCGCAGTACTTCAGGAACTGCGCGGCCTCAGCCGGAGACCAGCACGTTGGCTCATACTTCGTGGGGCGCACGACAGAGACGTATCTGGCTGCGTTGTACGGCAGACGGTGCTGCCGCACGGCGTCGCCCAGGGCGCTGGAAAGCGTTGCCAGGCAGCGGCGAAGTGTTGTGTGCCCGCGGCCGGCCTCCAGTTGGTTGCGGACATAGAGAACGACGTGCTGGTGGGAGAGATCTTCGAGTCTGATCAAGCCGATGTGTGGGATCAGATCCTTGTGGACATACGCGTGATAGTTCGCCATTGTGGTCGGCTTGAGCGTCAACGCCTTGGTACGCAACCAAGTAATGAGGTAATCGGCGACCGTCTGCCGATCGTCGATGACGATGCCGGTGCGTTCGTACTCCAGTACCTTGCCCAGCGCGGTCTGGGCGTCCGCCTTGGTGACGAAGCCGCTGCGACGGCGCGTCCGGCGCTTGCCGTCAAGCGTGGGTAGATCGACTGCGAAGGTCCAGGTTCCGTGCTTGCGGTTGGCGAGCTTCGGGCAGCGGGCGCCCAGTTGGCGACCATCGGCGCCACGGCAGGCACAACGGCGGTAAACGCGACCGCGGTTCGGGTTCTTCATGACGATGTCCTCCGGTTTCCTGCCACATCTGCTCCTGTTGGAGCAGTCAGAAACCGGAGCATGCGCCGGATGCGACCACTTTGCGACCACAGCTCGCATCATTGCTGGTCCGACCGATGCCACTTGTGACCATGTCAGCTGGCCGTCTGATCGAGCGTAGGGCGCGCCGTGAAGATCCTGTGGAGGACGGAGGCGTGATCAGCGCTGCTCGACCTGACCCGGCGCCTCACTCTTGGAGTCGTTCGGTTTCACTCGGATCGGTGACCAGATCGATGAGGAAGATGGGCTCTCTTCCAGGAATGGATCAGTTCCGCCAGGCCGGCCGCGCGTTGGGTGCGGAGTTCGGTCGCGTGCGTCATGACGTCCAATTCGTCGGTGGTCGCAAGCTCCGTGCAAGAACTCCCGCGGGATCCCGGTGAGAGCACGAAACGGGATGCCGTGCAACGCCGTGCGATCGTCCAGCTGCCTACGTTCTGGAAGCCCGGCGCGACGCGTGACCGCGGGGAGTAGCGGTTCGATCCGCGCTCACAACTCGTCGAACACGATCCAGGGAAGCTGCGCATCCTCCTGCATGCCAAAGTAAACGCATGGACGATCAACAGTGTTCCAAGATCATTCTTTAGGAGTTCCTGGTTTTGTCCGAGCTTCTCAGATCCTCGATGATCTGCTGCACGGCTTCCTTGATCTCGTCGTTCGACGGCAGCTCGTACACGTGCACCCGCACATTCCACCGCCCGGCAACGGCGTGCACCGACAGTTCCCCGTCTCCGGACTGCCCGGCCTCACAGGACTTGGTCTCGGAGTCCAGCACCCCGCTGGTGCAGAGCATCGGTGTGAGCCGCTCCGACTCCTCCTGACTCGCGTAAGCGACGAGCCCCAGACTGAGAACCTTTTTCCCGGTCGAGACGAACACCTGACAGCTGTTGGCCTCCGCGGAGTTCACCTCCGAGACCTCGAAGCCCTTGGTGATGACCGCCAGCGGTTCGGGCTTGAGCGGGCCGGGGCAGCCCGACTCCACCTTGTCGGCCAAGCCGGCTGGCACATCGGTGCCACACGCGGCCACGAGCGCGACTGCCGCCAGCGTGCCTACGAATCTGATTCTCACTTGTTCCCCCAGTTTCCGGTGCCTCATCGCGCGGCGCGACATGGCCGCACGCCGTGTCGGTGGGCCTGGAACGGACAATGTGGGCAGGGTCACTGGTGCTACCCGTTGTCAGATCGAGGTGACGTTCAGTTAGACCGGTTGGACGATTGCCCTCAAGCGAACGCTGGTCAAGGCTGGCTGTCGCTTAGGGGGATGTGTCTGACTTGGGGGGATCTTTGTGATGCGCCATAGACCGGCGCGCGGCTTTGGCATGCGCTCGTTCATTCTCGTGCTGGCTGTATCAGCTGGCTTGATCACACCTGTTGGGAGCGCGGAGGCTGCGCCGACTGAGCTTCCGACTGAGGCGTCTGCCCTTGCTGCGGCGCGGAAGTTCGATACGCCGGTGAAGGTGTCCGAGCTTACGACTGAGGCGTCGGAGACTTCGGCGAATCCGGACGGCACGATGACGGTGACTCAGACGCTCCGTCCGGAGCGGGCCAAGCGTGGTGACAAGTGGGTTCCGGTCGATACTGAGGTGCGCAAGCACTCGGACGGTCTGATCCGTCCTGAAGCGACCTTGGTGGATCTCCGGCTCGCCGGAAAAGGCAAAGGCACGCCGCTGGCTGTGGTGGCCAGGGATGGCGTTGAGGTGGGTCTGAGCTGGCCTGAAGCGTTGCCGGAACCGACGGTGGACGGTGCCACCACGACGTATCGGGAGGTGTGGTCGGGCATCGACCTGACGGTCACGGCGACCGAGACCGGCTTCAGCCAATTGCTGGTGGTGAAGACCGCGGAGGCGGCGAAGTCGGACAAGCTGCGCAAGATCACCTATGGCTCGCATGTCAAGGGCGGCACGCTGAGCCAGCGTGACGGCTTGCTGGAGGTCAAGGACAACAAGGGAGCCGTGCGGTTCACGGGTGACGCGTCGCAGATGTGGGATGCGACCGGTCGCGTGGCCAGGATGGGAGTCGAACTGACGGCTGAGACCATCTCAGTGGTTCCTGATCAGGCGTTCTTGGCTTCGTCGGAGACGACCTTCCCGGTGTCGATCGATCCGAGGTACGACTGGGCCGGATTCAAGAACCACCACGCGGTCGCACAGGAGAGCAATCCGGAAGCCCGCAACTACGACCGCACCGACGGGGAACTGGGTGACCTCAAGGCGGGCTGGCACAGCAGCACCGGCTTCTCTGTCTCCTATGTCGAGATGAACTTCGCGCCGATGGTCGGAAAGAAGATCCACTCGGCGAAGCTCGCGGTGAAGGTGATCCACTCGGCGAACTGCGACCTGGTAGAGCCGACCGCCGCGTGGCACACCGGGCCGATCGGTCCCGACACCAGGTGGAACGCCGGCCCTGCCTGGTACACCAAGCAGTCCTGGACGAACAAGAAGAACAACGCCAACTACTGCCCGAGTGACGGGCTGACTGAGTTCGACGTGCTTGGACAGGCGCAGCACCAGGCGGACAACGGCTTCACGAACCTGACTGTCGGGTTTGCGAGCGACAACTACGCGACGAATGACAAGGCGTGGCGCCGGTTCGATCTCAACCCGGTGCTGCGTATCCAGTACAACTCGCCTCCGTTGCCGCCATCAGACCGCAGCATGGAGCGTGGCTTGTTGCCGTGCCGAGAGGGTGGGATTGAGAACAGGGTGTACGTGCCCACCAGGACGCCCCGCATGCGGGCCAAGGTGGAGGACCCGGACGGCGGCGTGTTGTCGTCGGACTTCTGGGTTGGCAAGCCGGGGCGGCTTCCCGTGACCGTTGCGAGCTACCACGTCAACGACACCCCCTCGGGTTCCTATGCGGAAGCCCAGGTGCAGCCGGGAGCCATCACCGAGGATGGCGCGTATTACTGGAATGCGAGCACCTCTGATGGTGAACTCACGGGTGCATGGCCTACGTGGCTGGGCGACCCAGTATGTCGTTTCATCGTCGATACGGTGAAACCCGTTGTACCGGAGACGACTTCCGTCGAGTACCCGGCGTCGACGCCGGGGGGTGGCGTCGGTGTAACGGGGACGTTCGAGCTGGACTCGGTGAAGTCGGCGAGCGGCGACGTAGCGAAGTTCGTCTACTCGTTCACGCATGACGGCGGCGATGGTCTGGGCAAGGAGATGGCCGCCGGTGCGGACGGCAAGGCGACGATCCGGTGGACGCCAAACACCGCGGGCACCCAGACGCTGTTCGTGAAGACGGTGGACAAGGCCGGAAATCTGTCTGAGCTGAAGCGGTACGAGTTCATCGTGCTCACTGGTGGTCCTCCCGTCGCGCAGTGGGCCCTGGACGGCACGCTGACCGACTCCAACGGTGGCAACGCATTGACGTCGAACGGCGCTCCGAACCTCGCGGCCGCGGGCTATTCGGGCAAGGCTGCCGGTCTGAACGGGACCCAGGACTACCTCAGCGGCAGTGCGGTCATCGACACTTCGAAAAACTTCACGTTGTCGGCGTGGGCGAAGATGAACAGCGCTGATTCAAGCCGCGTCGTTCTATCCACAGTGGATAGTGCCGCCTTCAGTTCCAGCCTGTACTACGACCAGGGCAACAAACGTTGGGCGTTCGGCATGACGGCCGCCACCAACAAGGCCGACGCCAAGGTGGCGCATTCACTGCGCGAGGCACAGGTCGGTGTCTGGACACATCTGGCCGGCACCTACCAGGCAACGACCAAGACGCTCGCGCTTCACGTCGACGGCATCAAGCAGAGCGAGGTCACAGGGCTGGAGGGCTGGCAGGCGTCGCAGTTGCTGGTGGGCCGCCATCGCTGGAACGGCCAGGACGTCAGCGGTTTCGTCGGGTCGGTCGACGAGCTGAAGGTGTACAACCGCACGTTGAACGACGCCGAGATCAAGGTGCTGGCCAAGTTGGCCGGGGTCCGTGCCCATTACAAGATCGGTGAGGGCACCGGCACCTTTACGAAGGACGAGGTTACTGCCCGGAATGCCAGTCTCGGTGGCAAGGTCGGCTGGGAGAAGGACGGTGATCTCACGTCATTGCTTCTCAACGGGCCTGACGCGGAGGGTAACCCGCAGGACCTTGAGGCGTACGCCTCGGCCCCTGCTCCGGGTATCCGCACGGACCGCTCCTTCACGGTCTCGGCGTGGGCGCGGCTGGACCTGGACGCGCACGAGGACAAGGCGCGGACGGTCGTGAGTCTGGTGCACAACGGCATCTCGCAGCTCGATATCCGTTATGGCGGCGCTTCGAAGAAGTGGGAGTTCGTCATGGGCGATACCACTGTCGCGACCGCTTATCGCGCGGAGCTGCAGGAGTGGACGTACCTGACGGCCGTGCACGACACGACCGCCTCTGAGATGCGGCTCTACCTCAACGGTGTCTACATCACCAGGGTTCCGTTCACCGGTGGTTCGGCCACGACAGAGTCCACTGTGGAGCTCGGCAGGCTCACATCGACGACGGCCGCTGGTGCTTTTTGGAAGGGCGGCATCGATGACGTACGCGTCTACGTCGGCGCGCTCTCGGACGACGAGATCCTCGCGCTGCGAACCCACAGCTGATCCAGCACCTCACTCCTAACAGAGGAAGTTCATGCGCAACCACAGCAGGTGGTCGCGCGCTCTAGCCCTGTCGCTGGGCTGGGTCATGATCGCCGGCGTCGTTTCCCCGACGCCGGCGCTTGCCCAGCCCACGGGCAGAGACGTGCGCAAACCCGACACTCAGACCGAGAAGAACGTTCCCGGCGAGCCCGCGAAGCTGCGGCCCGTCACACCGATCGTGGCGAGCAGCCAGCCGGCGCCGAAGGTCGCCTGGCCGACGGCGGGCAAGTCCGACGTCGCCGCCGCCGGTGACCTTCGGCAGGCCGGCACGTCGCCGGTCAAGGTCAGCAAGGCGGACGCGGCCCCGGTTCGGGTCGAGACGTTCGGCCAGGACACGTCTGCGAAGATCGGCGTGGCCGGTGTCGTGCTCAAGGTGTCCGACAACGCGGGCAAGTCTCTCGGTAAGACGTCGGTCCAGGTCGACTACTCGGGCTTCGAGCACGCGTACGGCGGTGACTACGGTTCGCGCCTGCGGCTGGTGCGGTTGCCGGAGTGCGCACTGTCCACACCGGACAAGGCAGAGTGCAAGACGCGTACTCCGGTGCAGTCGCGCAACGACGTCAAGACGAAGAAGCTGACGGCCACCGACCTCGCGCCCTCCTCGGGTGCGATGGTTCTCGCGGCCGAGCCCGCCGCGGGTGGCGCCGGCGGTTCGTTCCAGGCGACCTCGTTGTCTCCTGCGGGAAGCTGGTCCGCCGGCGGTTCGAGTGGTGACTTCACCTTCAGCTACCCGATCAAGCTGCCGGGTTCGGTCGGAGGAGGCGCGCCCCAGGTGGCGCTGGGCTACTCGTCCAGTGGTGTTGACGGGCGCACCAGCGCGACGAACAACCAGGCGTCGTCGGCCGGTGACGGCTGGGACCTCAGCGCGGGTGGGTTCATCGAGCGCCGCTACAAGAGCTGCGGTGAGGACCTCAACGCCGCGATCGGTCAGAAGAAGACGGCCGACCAGTGCTGGGTGACCGACAACGCCACGATCCAGCTCGCCGGCATCTCGTCGGAGCTCGTCAGGGTCGGCACCACGGAGACGTGGCGGGCCAAGAACGACGACGGCTCGAAGATCGAGCGCCTCTACCGCACGCCGGTCGCGGGTGGTGACAACAACGGCGAGTACTGGAAGGTGACGACCCCGAACGGCACCCAGTACTTCCTGGGTTCGCGCGAGGCGGAGTCGACGTGGACCGTCCCGGTGTTCGGCAACCACCCCGGCGACCAGTGCTGGGCGGAAGGCAAGCAGTTCAAGGACCTGTCGTGCCGCCAGGCGTGGCGCTGGAACGTCGACTACGTGGTGGACCCGAAGGGCAACGTCACCCGGTTCTACTACCAGACCGAGAAGAACCGCTACGGCCGCAACCTCGAGGCCACCGACGGTGTGGAGTACGAGCGCGCAGGCCGGATGGACCGGATCGACTACGGCCTGCACAGCTCGGACGAGAACGCTCCGGCTCCCGGCCGGGTCCAGTTCCACTACTCGGAGCGATGCATTCCGTCGTCCGGGTTCGACTGTGCTCCGGGCAAGCTGAACAAGGACAACGCGAAGCAGTGGCCGGACGTGCCGTTCGACCAGATCTGTGCGCCCGGTGCGCGCTGTGAGAACCAGTACTCGCCGACGTTCTTCAGTCAGCTGCGGCTCACGAAGATCAGCACCCAGGTGCGCAAGGAGAACGTCGCCGCCGAGTGGCGTGACGTCGACCAGTGGGAGCTCGGCCAGTCGTTCCCGCCGTCCAACGACGGTCTGGACCCGGCGCTGTGGCTCGACAGCATCAAGCACACCGGTCTGGTCGGCGACGCGAAGTCGTTGCCCGCCACGAAGTTCGAGCGCATCACGCTGGCGAACAGGGTGGACGGCGACAGTGACGTGTACCCGCCGCTGCTGCGTGGCCGCGTCAAGCGCGTCCAGCACGAGGCCGGCGGCATCACCGAGGTCGAGTACACCGACAAGGACTGTGTGCCGGGCACGCGCATGCCCGTCCTCGCCAACGCGCACCTCAACACGATGCGGTGCTTCCCGTCGTACTGGACGCCGGAAGGCGCGCTGGAGCCGCAGCTGCACTGGTTCCACAAGTACGTCGTGCGCGCGGTCATCGCGGACGACCGGGTTCGCGAGCTGAGCGAGCAGACCAAGGTCTATTACGAGTACGAGAGCATCGCCGGCGCCCCGTTGTGGCACTACGACGAGAACGACTTCGGTGACCCGAAGTACCGGACGTGGTCGCAGTGGCGTGGCTACAACAAGGTCCGCACGATCTCCGGTGACACCAACGAGCCGGACCGGCCGGTCACCGAGAAGATCTACCTGCGCGGTATGGACGGCGACACCGTGCCGGGCGGCAAGCGGGATGCCTGGGTCGAGTACGACGGCGACCGGATCGAGGACCACGAGCGGCTCAAGGGCGTCGAGTGGAAGACGTTCTCGCTCAATGGCGGCGCGGTCCACTCGAAGACCACGAGTGAGCCGTGGATGTCTCCTGCCACCGCGGAGAACGGCGACGACAAGGCGTTGCTGCTCAACACCAAGACGGTGACCACGAAGACCTCGCTGGGCACCGACCGGTGGCGGACCAAGCGGGCGAGCACGACGTTCGACGACGCTTACGGCCGCGCCCTCACCGTTCAAGACGAGGGCGACATCGACGTCACCGGTGACGAACGGTGCACGACCACCACCTACGCGCCTAACGAGGCCGCGTGGATGTGGAACTACGCCAGCCGGATCCTCACCTACGCCGCGAAGTGCGATGTCGCGGCAACGGACGACAACACCGTCAGCGACACCATCTCCGCGTACGACGGCAAGGCGTCCGGGGAGGGCCCGACCAAGGGCCTCGTCACCACCGCGTCACGGTGGAACGGTCAACGCACGAGCCCGCGCGTCTACCAGGCGATCACGACCACCGAGTACGACGTCTACGGCCGGGTCAAGAAGACGACCGACCCCGCGCTCGGCGACACGAGCATCGTGAACGAGCCGGCGTTCGGCTTCCCGGTGCGCAAGGTGACCACCACCAACGCCAAGGGCCACAACTCGATCGTCGAGTACGACCCTGCACTCGGCCTGCCGGTCGCGCAGGTCGGACCCAACGGTGAGCGGATCGACGCGAAGTACGACGCGCTGGGCCGGTTGACCCACACCTGGCTCCCGCACCGAGAGCGGGATCTGGACGCGAGTGCTCAGTACGAGTACGTCTACGACGAGGCGACGGCGACCGTCATCGAGGTCTCGAAGTCGTTGCGCGAGCGCGACCAGCAGTACAACGTGTCGTACAAGATCTTCGACGGCCTGATGCGTGCCCGGCAGACCCAGGTGCCCGACGGTGAGCAGAAGGCCGGGGATCTCGGGCGGATCATCACGGACACGTTCTACGACTCGCGTGGCCTGGTGACCAAGACCAGCAACGCGTACTTCAACAAGCAGGCGCCCGACGGCAAGTTGTTCGTGGTGCTGGACGTTCAGGTGCCCAACCAGGAGTTCACCAAGTACGACAAGCTGGGCCGTCCGGTCAGCGTGGCCTTCCACAAGTTCGGCACCAAGCAGTGGGACACGACCACGGTGTACGCGGGCGACCGCGTGCACGTGACGCCTCCGGCGGGCCAGATCCCGACGACCGTCGTCAGCGACGCGCACGGTCGCGAGATCGAACGCATCCAGCACAACGGTCTCGGCGCCGACGTGACGAAGTCGAAGTTCAACTTCAAGGGACAGCTGGAGCAGGTCACCGACCCCGCGGGCAACAAGTGGACGTACGAGTACGACCTGCTTGGCCGCAAGTGGAAGGAGACCGACCCGGACCGCGGCACGAGCACAGTCGAGTACAACAACCTCGACCAGGTCGTGAAGACGACCGACAGCGAGAACCGGTCGGTGTCTGTCAAGTACGACCAGTTGGGCCGCAAGACCCAGATGCTCTCCGGCGAGACCAAGCTCGCCGAGTGGGCCTACGACACGAAGAAGAAGGGCATGCTCGACTCGGCCACCCGGTTCTCCGGCGGCCAGGCCTACGTCCAGCGGATCACGAGATACGACGCGTACAGCCGAATCCGCGAGTCGCAGGTCGAGATCCCCGCGTCCGAAGGAGGACTGGGCCGGACCTACAAGTTCGAGCGCGACTACACGCCGGTCGCTGGCGAAATTCTCTCCTCGCAGACGCCCGCCGCCGGTGGTTTGGCCGCGGAGCGGGTGTCCACCTTCTACAACGACCAGGGCGCACCGACCAAGACCGCCGGGTTGACCACCTATGCCAGCGACCACATCTACTCGAAGTTCGGCGAGACGCTGCGCCTGACCCTCGGCCCGGAGCCCAACCCCATCGACGGCGGCAACCAGCTGTGGCTGACGAACTACTTCGAGGAGGGCAGCCGCCGCCTCGAACAGTCCATCGTGGACCGTTCGCGTGACACTGACTGGCGGATCTCCAACCAGAAGTACTCGTATGACACCGGTGGCAACATCACGCGGATCGCGGACGAGCCGACCGACAAGTCGGCGTGGGACACCCAGTGCTTCCAGTACGACAAGCTGCGCAGGCTGACCAAGGCGTTCACTCCTCTGTCAGGCGACTGTGCGACCACCGTGGTCGGCGGCGCGGCCCCGTACCAGCACGAGTACCAGTACGACTCGATCGGCAACCGCACGAAGGAGCTCACGACCACGGGATCCAACGTGGTCGAACGCAAGTACAACTACGACACCGCGAACCAGCCGCACGTAGTCCGCTCCATCGAGGAAAGCGGGCCGTCCGGCACCGCCATCGACGAGTTCGGCTACGACAAGACCGGCAACACCAGCACCCGCAAGGTGGGCGGCAACACCCAGACGATCTCCTACGACGTCGAGGGCCGCACGTCCAAGGTCGTGGAGGCCTCCGGCAAGGAGTCGTCGTACCTGTACGGCGCCGACGGCAGCCGCCTGATCAAGCGCGAACCCGGCCGCACAACCCTGTACCTGCCCGAGGGCATGGAACTGGTCAAGGACGACGCGACCAACACGGTGTCCGGCAAGCGCTACTACGCGCACGGCGGCAACGTCGTCGCGGTGCGGACCTCCACCGGCCGGCTGTCGTACGAGGTGGGCAACCACCAGGGCACCCCGACGGTGTCCGTCAAGGCCGGAGACCTGACGTACCAGCGTCAGTACTTCGACCCGTTCGGCAAGGCCCGCGGCCCCAACGGCGGATCCTGGCCGGACGACAAGGGATTCGTCGGCGGCACCCGGGACACGTCCGGTCTGACGCACCTCGGTGCTCGCGAGTACGACCCGGCGACCGGCCGGTTCCTCGCCGACGACCCGATCATGAACACGGCGAACCCGCAGCAGGTCAACGGGTACTCGTACAGCAACAACAACCCCGTCACGTTCAGCGACCCGTCAGGCATGTACCTGGAAGGCGGCACGGACGGAAGCGGTCACAGCTGGGGCATCGACAAGGAACGCGACATCATCGTCGGCAATCCGCCAGGCAACAGCGGACTTGCACAAGCGTATCCGAGCGCTTCCAGGAAGCAGCAGAGGGGACAGGCTTCCACTGCGGCGGCACAGCAGGCCCGTTACGATGCTGCTGGCGGCAAGGACAAGTACGAGGAGTACCTGCGCGAGGCCAACAACTCGCAGTCCTGGTGGAGCATCATCGTTGCGGAGCTTCCTGACCTGTTGATGGATCTCACTGGCATCAACGACGTCAAGGACTGCTTCACCAACTTCGACATCCTCGCTTGCGTCAGCCTGGTGCCCGCGGCCAAGGCCTTCAAGCTGTTGCAGGCCGGTGAGCGGATCGTGAGAGCGATCGTCAAAGCGAACAAGGTCTTCGACAAGATCGCAGACGCCGCTAAGAGGTTGCGTCGGATCGAGGAGAAGGCCGAAGAAGCCGTTGAGGACGCGGCTGAAGCTCTGGATGCGGCGTCGTGTCTGGTCAACAGTTTCAAAGCTGGCACACGTGTGCTGATGGCGGATGGTTCGTCGAAACCCATCGAAGAGGTGAAGGTCGGCGACCAGGTACTTGCTGCTGCCCCCGAGCAGGACAAGTCCGAAGCGAAAGCGGTCGTGCGAACGATCGTCGGCAACGGAGAGAAAAACCTGGTTGAGGTCACGGTCGACGTCGACGGTGCCGCAGGTTCGGCCGTCGAACCGATCACGGCAACTGGCGGCCATCCGTTCTGGTTGCCTGATGAGCAGCGTTGGGCCAAGGCCTCGGAACTGTCTGTCGGGAAAGTTCTGCTCAACTCGAACGGTGTTCGGCAGAAGGTCAGCGGGGTGCGGGCATGGACCGAGCACACACGTGTCTTCAACCTGACGGTCGAAGGCATTCACACGTACTTCGTGCTGGCAGGCATCTCAGCGGTCCTGGTTCACAACTGCGGAGTCGAAGACGCCGCCAAGGCGGCAGCTGCGTCAGCACCTAAGGATGCCACGATGAGTGCAGCAGCTGGATTCCGGGGTTATGATGATCTGATCGAAACCGGGTACTCCGGGCACTCTTCTGCTCCGTCATTCTATGAAGCCGCGATCAGTGATGCGTTGCCCGCTGGTGGTCAGGTCGCTGGTCGGACAGCTGACAACTGTGCGGAAATTCGAGCCTGCAATAATCTGATCGCAGTACACGGCGGCGAGTTCTTCGAGAGGACGAACCGCGAACCGGAGTTGTCGGACATAATATTTTCCACGGTTCGCAACTCGACGCGCAAAAGAGAAGGGGCATGTATTTCGTGTCTGAATGTGCTGGTTCGTAGCGGTGCGAGAGAGTTGGGGTGAGAGAAGTGCGTGACACGGAGCTGAAAGAGTTTCTCGTCTCGTTCGGTTGGAATGAGGCTGAGGTGCGCGGCGAAGCGGGCGGCGCCGTAGTGGATCTAGAGCGCGTCGGCTTCGTCTCTCATCCGGAAGCGAGATCTTTCCTGGCTGCGTATTACGGCCTGAAGATCGACCATCCGCCGACCACGGTCATTGAAGGAAAGATGATCTCAAGTTGGACGAGCTTTGATCCGACTGCTGTGTGCACTGCCCGCGATGCGGACGTGGCTCGTCGATGCGCGGAGGTGGCTGATGCTGTTCTGTTCCCTGTCGGGGTGGACAGCTTTCATGTGACCTTGTACTCGGGAAACGACGGAAAGTTCTACGCGGGGTTTGACTCATCGGTCTACCAGTATGGGGAAGATCGAAATGAGATGTTCTCCATGATCAAGAACGGGGATCGTCCCATCCTTTTGGGTGAATGGCTGATGCAGTGAGATAGTGCTCGAGGCTTAGATGGCAAGTGGGGCCTTCGTCGATCGTGAAGTCGGCGAGGGCCCTGCTTCGTTTTCGGCTGCAGATTCGGGATGGGGCAGAAGCGTGTGACGCGCTGCACGGCTCTGGTGACGCTGGTCAGCATGGTGGTCCTGGAGATCAGGACCACCGCGAGGTCGCGGCGTGCTCCTGGAGCGGAGGGCGACGACTTCGTTGCTCGGATGTGGACGCTTGCCGACGGCGTCGACATTTTCGCATTTTCTGGGGAATTAGGTGCGAACGGCCTCGTGGCAAGGGTGCTTTCCAAGTGCTGGAGTGCGCTGGAAGTATCTCCGCCGGATGTGTACTTGGATCACCCGGCTTATGGCGCGGGACGAAGCTGCCATCACGGACTTCATCGATGTTGAGCGCGTTTGAGCGCGAGAAAGTTCGTGAGAGGGCTGAGAAGATGCCATGCGGCTAGTTCGAGAGTTCAGACGCCGAGGGTTGGCCACAACGATGGCGTTTGGCCCTCAGTCTGCTCCCGAGCACGGTCAGCGCTTCGGCTGGCGCCTCAAGCCCAGTCGCCGCCACGAGCGACGACGGCTGTTGGCCGAAGACGCACTCTCCCGCCGCGGTGGCAGCGGAGACGTCGCGCCGTGGCCGACGCACCGCGCGCACCAGCGACGCGGCCGCGCAAAGGCTGACGCAGGCCGAGACGGCGGGCAGCGACACCGTGCGCCCGCTTGATGGCCCGGCGATCAGCACCGGTGACGGTCCAGGCTTCCGGGTGCTTGGACAGCCACATGTACCGCCGCACCGAGTAGGGCAGGTGTGCCAGGTACACGACCATCGCGATGATCAGCGCTACCAACGGGTACGTGATGATCGCGGCCGCCAGCAGGCCGACGGCGACCAGCAACGGGGCCACCGCGCGCGGCGGCACCTTCACCGTCTTCACTGACAGGGTGGGGATTCGCGACACCAGGAGCATCGCCACCAGGACGGTCCACGCGCCCACGACGTAGGAGTTGTTCCACCAGCCGGCGGTGCGGACCTGCTCCTCGATGATCAGGGGCAGCAGCAACAACAATCCGCCTGCGGGAGCGGGGACGCCTACGAAGAACTCCTTCGCGAACGGCGGTTGTTCCTTCTCCAGCAACGTGTTGAAGCGGGCGAGGCGGACCACCATGCAGACCGCGAAGATCAGTGCGATGACCCAGCCGGCGCGGTTGCCCTCGAACTTCCACAGGTAGATCGCGAGGGCCGGCGCCACGCCGAACGAGATGGCGTCGGCTAGCGAGTCCAGCTCCGCGCCCATCTTCGACGTCGCGTCCAGCATGCGGGCGATGCGGCCGTCCAGGCCGTCGAAGACGGCGGCTGCCGCGATCGAGGCGATGGCCGCGCCCCACATGCCGACGTTCGCGAAGTGCACCGCGGACAGGCCCGAGCACATGGCCAGGACGGTGATCGCGTTCGGCAGCAGGCGGACGAAGAGTCGCTGGAGCCATCGGTTCTTGCTGCTTCAAGACTGTGGCGCCCTATCGGATGAGACCTGCAGATAGACGGTTTCGGCAACGGCCTGCTGGACTTCTTCGTGCGGCGTCGCAGGTGGAGCGAAGTCGTATGAACCTCAGGCACGAAGGAGTGGATCTTGGGCGGCTGCGTAAAAGGCAGCAACGCACTTGAGTTGCATCAAGTGCGCCGAATTGCGTCCAACGCGCCTGTTTTCGCAGGTCAGCGGCCTGTGAACCCGTATCTGGGGGATAAGTGCGCTCAACTGCGCTCAACGTCTTGTTTCTGTGGCTCGTAGGTTGTGAACGCCCTCATAGATAGCGCCATGCGGCCGGGCTCCGCGTAAGGGGAGAACCTTGGCGTCCCAGCGGTCGTGTTCTGGCACGGCGGCCCCCGCCTGGCCAGGCGGGGGCCGCCGCCGACGAAGACCACCCCGCTGTGCAGGGAGAATCTGGTCGGTGAGTGACCGCTCGGACATGCTGGAACGACCTCAGCCTGCGCAGAAAGAAGCACCCCGCCGGCCGTGCATGGCCTCAACAACTGCGGACTGTGGCGCACCCGGATCCTCGGCGGGCTCAGGAACGCGATCTCCTCGAACATGCTCTCAGTCGGGGCAGCCTGGCCGATTACGCAGACACGATGACTTTCCGAGCGGCACAGGATCGCCTGGCGACAGCTGCCCCACGGCTTCCCGCCCGCGAAGACCATCTACGACATCTTCCGCCGCTGGGCGAAAGTCGATGTGTGGCAACAGGTTCACGACGCACTGCGTGACCTGGTCCGCCTTCACGACGGACGGGATCCACTACCCACCAACGCGATCGTGGATTCCCACACAGCGCGCGGCGGCGACACCGTTCCCACCGCGAGCACCGGTTACGACGCGGGCAAGAAGACCAAGGGCCGCCACGACGCCAAGTTCCGGCGTAGTGCGCGCCCGCGCCCTTCGGTCACCCGTGAGCTACCAGGGCCCTCACTGGCGTTGTCGACGCCGCCGCACCAGGATGACCGTCCCGGCCGCGAGCCCGACCAGCACTACGCCGCCCAGCACCACCAGTGTCACCTCGGTGGTGGACGGGCCTCGGACGTACCGCGTCTGGACCACCACCGCCCGGTACGTCTCGTCCTCGGCCGCCTGGGTGAGGTGGATGTCGTCGGTGACTTTCGCCGGGTCGACCCGCGCTTCGTAGCGGGTCAGGAACCGACGCTCGGTCACCAGCTTCGCCAGCTCCGGATGCTTGTCGAGTTCGTCGGGCGTCAGCCAGTCGGCGAAGGTCAGGTCGGGCTCGCTGTCGCCGGGGGTGGGGTCGGTGACGTCCGTCTTGTGGTCGGCGAGCACGTACAGCCGCAGCGGTTGGCTGCGCTTGGCGGCGGCCGACAACCGCATCGGGTAGACCGGCTCGTCGGTGGCGAAGCTGATCCGCATCGGCGGCAACCCGTCGGCGAAGGTCTCTTTTGCCGCCTCCGGCCGCAGGTGCACCGCGATGACCAGCCAGCCCTCGGCCAGGTACGGGCCGAGGTGCGTGGCGAGGTCAGGGGGCAGGGTGAAGTCCTTGGCGGTGAGCCAGTCGCTGACCGCGCGGTTGTCGGTGCCGGTCAGTTGGGCCAGCTCGTAGGGCCCGACCTCGACGTGGTCGACGACCGTGACCTCGCCGCCTGGCGCCTCGACGCCACCGGCTCCGTTGCCGTCGATCCTCTTCTCGCGGTACTCGACCCTGGGCCGGCTCACCTCGTCCAGGTCGGTGAACAATGCAGCGTCGGCGATGGCGAACTCGGCCCGGCTCGGTACCGGCATGAGGAACGCCACCGAGTCCGACGTGGTGTCGGCGGTGATGTTCACCGTGACGTGCTCGGTCGGGCCATCCAGCTCGACCAGCGCGGTCTCCCGCACCGGCGTCAGGTTGTCGGCGATCGCCGCTCCGCACGCACAGGCGTTCGCCACGCCCGGCCCAACCAGCACCGCCCCGAGCAGGGTGAGCACGGTGAGCAGCCAGCGTGCCAGCACGAAAAGTCGCATGGTTGCTCAGAGTGCACCAACACTCTTGCGGTTCACGCCGTGACCAATCCGTTGTGACAGTCAGGCGGCGAGGTCGAGTGCGTCGGGGAGGTGGGCGCGCACACGTTGTCCCTGGCGACCCTCTTTGCGCATCGTGACCCGACACCGATCCCAGGTTCGGAACTCTGGGAGCCACCCAACCATCGAGTGAACTGCCCGGAGCAGGCACACGGGCCCGTGATGTCTCACGTGCGTGTCGTTGTTATGGTCGCGGAGGCGAGGGGTGGGCGGGATGGTCGTGATCGTCCAGCTGGTGTACCTGGTGTTGACGACACTGTGGCTGGGGTCGATGGTCTACAGCCTGGTCGTGGTGCAGCCCAGGGTCGCCAGGTTCTTCCGGGATGACGAGCAGCGCGAGGAGTTCCTCGTCGTCCTGGCCAACGGCAACCGGTGGCCGGTCGTCGCGCTCGTCGTCGGGCTGCTGTTCAGCGGGGGTGGCGTCGCGATCGCCGGCTCCGGGGCGGTGTCCGTCGGCTTCACCCTGGCCGTGGGGCTCGACGTGGTCGCGGCGGGGATCTTCGTCGACGTCTCGTGGCGGCACTGGCCGGCCAGGATCTTCGCGCTGCCTGAGGAAATTCCCGGCTTCCGCCGTCGGCTGACCGTGCGTGCGGCTACCATGACTGTTCTTGTCGGAGTGTCCTATGTGGTCGCTTTGGCAGTGAGTCTGCGATGAGGATCGTGATCGCGGGTTCGAGCGGTCTGATCGGGACCGCGCTGCGCCGGTCGTATGCCGCGGACGGGCATACCGTGATCCGGTTGGTTCGCAGGGAACCCACCGCCGCCGACGAACGACGCTGGGACCCCACTGCTTCACCGGATTCCGGATTGCTGGCCGGCGCCGACATCGTGGTCAACCTCGCCGGAGCCGGGCTCGGCGAGCGGCGGTGGACGCGCGCGTACCAAGACGTACTGCGGCGCAGCCGGATCGACACCGCGCACGCGCTCGCCGTGCTGACCGCGCAGGCCGACCCGCAACCCCGGATCCTGCTCTCGGCGTCGGGAATGCGTTACTACGGCGTGGATCGCGGTGAACTCGAGCTGACCGAGATCGCCGACTCGGCCCGGTCCGGTTTCCTGCCAGACCTCACCCGGGAATGGGAACGGGCCACCGAACCGGCCACGATTCCGGTGTGCCATCTGCGTATGGGTCTCGTGCTCGCCCGCGAAGGTGGGTTACTTCCCCAGTTGCTGCCGTTGTTCCGCAAGGGACTCGGTGGCCGGTTGGGTTCCGGCCGCGAGTACTGGAGCTATGTCGGCCTCACCGATGCCGTGCGCGCCATCCGGTTCCTCGCCGAATTGCCCGGTGCGCGAGGCCCGTACAACATCACCACGCCGAACCCGGTTCGCAGCATCGAGTTCACCCGCACCCTGGCCAGGGTGGTCGGCCGGCCCGCCGTGCTGCGCGTACCCACCTGGACCATGCGGCTGGCACTGGGCAAGGTCGCCCCCGAGGTGCTCGGCAGCCTGCGCGTGCTTCCGGCCCGTCTGACCGAGGGCGGGTTCCGGTTCACGCAGCCGGAGCTGAAACAGGTACTGCACCACGAACTCGTGCGGCGCTGAGTCACAGTCCGACGTGGAAGCCGGGGTTGGTGAACAACACCGCGACCGCGACCGGCGTCGATCGCTCAGGCACACCGGTGTCGCACCACAACGGGCGGCTGACCAACAGTGGCGACTTGGCGCGTTCACAAGGCCCGATCCATTCAGCGGATCTTGAGCAGCCGCACAACGAGCGCGAGCGCACTTGACCGTTCGTCAAGTACATCCAACTGCGTTGAGCGTCTTGTTTCTGCAGGTCAACGGGCTGTGAACGCGTGTCTGGGGGTCGAAGGGTCGCAGGTTAAATCCTGTCGTCCCGACGGTCTGGAAAGGCCCTCTGATCGTGACATAACGCCTGATCAGAGAGTCTTTTGCATGTCGCCGTTTTGATCACGCTCGTGATCTTGCTGGGGACCATTTGGGGACCTGAGTGACTAATTGAGCGACAACGGTCTAACCCGCCAGCGGGAAATGTCGTTCATCATGATGGCCGCATGCTGCATCCCGGGCACGATCTGATGGCGGTACACCGTCTCCGTGACCGTCGTGCTGCTGTGCCCGACCAGCGGGCGATGTCCTCGATCTTCACGCCGGACGCTGACAGCACCGAAACGAAGCTGTGCTTCATCTCCTGCGGCGTCCACTCCTTGGCGTTCAGCCTGGAGGCCTGGGCGTCTCGGGCTGCGTGGTAACCGGCGAACTCGAGGTGCCGTTAGGACTACCGGCACCTCGAGGGTGATCACTGGCCGGTCAGAAGTGGAGCATCCACTGGAAGTCGGCCTGGGCGTTGCTCACGTGGACGTTTTTGCGGGTGCCGTAGGCGAGTGGGTTGTTCCAGTTGTATTCCTCGACGTCGAACGAGCCGTCGGAGTGGACCGCGTTGACGTAGGCGACGTGGCCGACCCTGTGAACGTCGTTGACGGCGATGGCGCCGACCTTCGGGGTTTTGTTGACCGTGACGCCGCCGACGCGGCGGGCGGCGTCGTCCCAGGTGCCGGCGTTGCCCCAGGTGGTTCCGCCGTAGGAGTTGCTGAAGCTGGGGACGCCGAGCCTGCTGGCGACCCGGTAGGCCGCGAAGGCGGTGCAGTTGTTCTGGGCGAACCCGCGGGGACGGCCGTCGTAGTCGTTGGTGGGGCTTTGTGAACCGCCGCCGCCCCCGGTGAGGAACTTGTGGCTGGCGTTGTTGTTCTTCAGTGTGGCGTTGAGATTGCCGGCCGCGCCGGGTGCGAAGTCCTGGCTCGCTCCGCCGTAGCCGCTGTTGAAGTAGACCCGCACCGTGTGGCTGGTGCGGTTCCGCACTGATGCGGCGTTGTTCTTCACGCACACGCCTTTGCCGGCGCCGGCGCCCTTGAACTCGTAGCAGGACGGCTGAGTGGCGCCGAGATCGCTGATCGAGCCGGTGAAGTCGGAGAGCGAGCCGGCCTGGTTGCTGTTGTAGTAGTAACAGAACTCTCCGCTGTCGCAGTCGCCGTCCCTGCTCGCGGCGGACGCGGGCGAGGCGGTGGCGGCCATGAGGGGCGCGACCAGGGCCAGTGCGGCCCCGGCGACGGCGAGCGTCATGCGTGCGATTTTCACGGGTTTCCCTTTGGTGAAGTGTCAGTGATCCGGGTGGTGTCTGGGCTTCTGATCAGTTCGCGCGCTGGTAGTCCTCCCACGTCCGGATCGGGATGCGGGGGCCGTCGTCCGGGCGGTGGTTGGCGAGGCCGTTGAAGCCGAGGTAGTAGTCACCGACCTGGTTCTGGGCCTGGGTGGCCTGGTCGGTGTCGTTGATCGCCACGGCGTGGATGTGCCACGGCCAGTCGCCCTGGGACGGGCTGCGGACCCAGGCGGCGAAGCCGACCTGGCGCAGCGCACGGGCGATGGCGGTGCGGGTGGCGGCGGACATGCCGTCGACGTTGATGTCCACGACGCCGCCGCCGTCGTGGGTGCCGGCGGAGGTCGGGTCGCCGCCGGGGTTGTAGGAGCCCTGGTCCAGCACGAGGCGACGCCCCAGCAGACGTTCGGTCTCGGTGAGCATCGCCTGGGTACGGGTGTTGACGACGTACCCGTCACGCTGAACCTTCGAGCCTGGTTTGATCACGTGGGAGACGGTGAACCGGCTCTGCCCGAGCGTGGCCAGCGAACTCGGGCCGGGCAGCCCGTTCGCGGCCAGTCCGGTGTATCCGAGCGAACGCTGGTAGGCCGCGTACGCCTTGATGGTCGTGGTTCCGAAGTAGCCGTCGACCCACTGGGCGTCCAGCAGATTGCGTGCCTGGAGTGCCCGCTCGACGGCCAGCACGGAGTCCTTGGCGCCTGGGGTCAGCGTGTCGTCGGCGCGCCGGGGATCGATCTGGGCGGCCAGGACGGTGGCCTCCATGTTGACGACGGGCAGCGCGGCGGCGGTTTCGGCCGGGGACGGCAGCGCCCGCGGGGCTGCGGCTGAAGCCTGAGTCGCGCTCAACGTCAGGCAGCCCAGGACAGCGAAGGTCGCCAGTGCCGTAATGGCGCCCTGGGTCTTCATCTTCGTCTTCATGCGGTGGTTTCTTTCCGTTCGGTCAAAGCCTGGCCACGGCCTCGGTCCAGCGCCGGGAATCGTGTGCGTGCGGCTTGTCGTGGAAGTGCATTTCCTACGGCCAGCGGGTCAACTGCAGAGGTCGGCCAATGCGGTGGCGTCCTCGGAGGTGGACAGGGTGGAGGCCTGCGCGGTTCCTGCGGCGCCTACGAGGACCGGCAGAGTGACAGCCACGGCAGTGACCATTTTGGACATGGTTGTTCCCTTTGTTCTGGCAGCGGGACAGCGTGTGCGCAGTGCCCTTGGGCAAGGCTCCGACATGGCGCTGACAAAGCTCTGACACGGCGACGAGCAGAGGCTGTTCCTGCTGCTGGCAAGAGGCGACGGGCCCTGTTCTCCCCCTGCCGTTGCGCTACATCCCTGCCCGCAATGGGCCGCCCTGGTGTCCCTGGCTGCCGGGCACCTTGAGTCCTGACAGCGTGTGCTGTTGGGCGAGAGGATGTCGTCTCGTCCGACGAGGTATCCGGCGTTGTTCCGCCAGGATGCGCTTGCATGCGACATTGCGGTCGTGGGTGCGGGATGCGCGGCGGGCGAAGGACCGGAGCAGGTGGCGCAGGCCGAGCAGGCCCTGGAGACTGCGGCGATGCGCAAGCGCCCGGCAGAACTGGAGAAGGAGATTCTCCGCAAAGCGCTGTCTGTTTGCGCACGAGATGGATCGATGATCTACCGCTACCGGTTCATGTCCGAGCACCGCGCCATCTGTGGAGTCAGCGGTTGTGCCGATCCTCGGGCTCCGGCGGCAGGGATTCTACGAGTGGCTCGCCGCCGAGGCCGACCGTGACGGCCGGGCTGGGCGTGACGAAGGTCGGAGCATTGCCGCTCTGACACTGGATCTGGTCGCGGGCCGGGCCATGGCCTCTTCTTCACGTGTTCGCCCGCCTGTTGAAAGGCGGCCCACCGGCGCGCGACGGTTCGTGGCGTCGGAGTTCTCCAGGAATCGGCGTGCGAAAGGCTTAGAGCGATGCGTCGACGGCTGCACCCGCGGGGTATGTCAGCCGAGCACAACCCTGCGGGCCGCAGCCGGCTGATCGGCCGTGGCACGGGTCCGGCCAGACGCCGGGATCGCCCGGTCTCGCAGCTGCCTGATCTCCTCGACCTTCTCCGGCGCCGACCGCAGCAGTGGGATGACGTTGCGGAAACAGCTCAGGTAGTAGTCCTCACCGACGTTGTGGTCGCCGATCCGGATCGCTTCGTGGCAGATCTCGGTCACCGCCGACTGGATGTCGGAGCCGGCGAACCCGTCGCTGATCCGCACCAACTCGTCAACGAGGTGAGGCTCGACCGGCGTCCGCAGGTACTTGCGCAGGTAGATCGAGATGATCTCGCGCCGTTCGTCGGGCTCGGGCAGGTCGACGAAGAACATGTCGTCGAACCGGCCGCTGCGCAGCAGTTCCTGTGGCAGTGAGCGGACGTCGTTCGCAGTGGCGACCACGAACACTCTCGCGCGCGATTCCTGCAGCCAGTAGAGGAACTGACCCACCAGGCGGGTGGTGACGCCGGTGGAGTCAGTGCCGGAACCGGCAAGCCCCTTCTCGATCTCGTCGATCCAGAGCACGCACGGAGCCACGGTGTCCGCGGTCGCGAGGGCTTCGCGCAGGCGTTTCTCCGACTGGCCGACGTACGCGCCCAGCACCGAGCCCATGTCCAGGCGGTAGAGGGGGAGTTGCCAGTCTGAGGCGATCGTCTTGGCGGACAAGGACTTGCCGCAGCCGGGTACGCCTACGAGCAGGACGCCGCGCGGGGCTCGGATCCCCGGTCGCGCAGGTCCATGGTGAGCAGGTCGCGTTTGCGGTCCAGCCAGTGGCGGAGGCCGCTGAGGCCGCCTACTTCGTACTCGCCGGGGCGCAGTTCCACGCGTTCGATGCCGGAGAGTTCGCTGAAGATGGAGTCCTTGGCGCGGCTCAGTTCTACGAGGTCGGCCTTGGTGATCTCCTTCTTCACAACGAAGGTGGCGAGGATGTTCTGGGCCTCGGTCTTGGTGACTCCCGCGAGGATCGACGCGGCCTGCTCGTAGTCGGCCGGGTTCCACTCGATGCGGATGTCGGTGGTGTACGGGCGGAGGAACTCCCTGATCGTTTGGTGCATCTCGTCGAAGTCGGGGAGGTCGAGCCGCACCGACATGCCCATGCGCTGCAACGTGCTCCACACCGGGTCGGACGTGATGATCACGATGCAGCCACCGTGTTCCTCGGCGAGCGTGGCCAGGTCGGCGAACCGCCGCGACACGTCGTTGTCGTCGGAGAGGTGCTGTACGTCGGTGAAGACGATCGTGAGGTTCGACCTCGACTGGAACCACTCACCGGCGAGGTCGAGCGCGCCCAGCAGCGACTTGTCATCGCTGATCACGCTTCTGGTGCGCAGGTCGCGCAGGCCCTGGCTCAGGGTGTGTACCAGGACGTCGAGCTGCTTCTCGCGGGCCAGCTCGCCGAGCGCGTCCAGCACGCGGGTGCGCTCGACGGTGCGGATGGAGACGAACGGGATCCGGGCGAGCAGATACGACTCGACGCGGGCTTTGGTCTCCGCTCCGTTGGGCATGTGGTTCTCCGATGCTCAGATGATCACTCGCCGGCCAGGGCTCTGCCCGCCCGGCGCAGGGAGAGGGGGCGGTGCGGTCGTCAGCCGGTTGTCGCGCACCACCGCCTGCAACGCGATCGGCGCGTGCCGGACCGAGTCCTCAAGGCTGCGCTGCGAGGACCGCAAGGTCTCGTCGAGCGCGGAGGTGAGTTCTTCGCGCAGCGCCGGTGTCATGGCGGGGGACGCGCAGAACTTGCGCAACGGCGCGAGCCGGGTGCGGGCACTCGCCAAGATCGCAGCCAGGGCGTGCACCGGATCGCCGGTCAGGGTGCCGAGGTCGCGCTGGAACGTGTCCGCCCAGCGGCGTTGCCGTTGGGCGAACGCCTCGGCGATGTGTCGCATCAGGCGCTCCTGCACGTGCGGCCCCATCTGTTCGCCGATCGGTGCGAGGTGCTCGGCGGGCAGGTCGATGCCTTTGGCGAACGCGTCGAGCCACGCGCGCCAGTCCGCGTACGGTCCGGGAGCGTGCCGCATCGGGGTTACCGCCTGCGGTGGCGGTCGAGGAACTCCACGGGAGGCATGAGGTCCCACGTGGGCAACTCCAGGGCCATGTCCCGTTCGGTGACACCGTGGCGTGGCGTGACCGCCGGTTGTGGCACGCGCTGGTCCCGAGTGTGGGCTGGACCGGGCATGTCAGGCTCCTCGCAGCTGGTCGGGTGCGGTGGCGACGAAGGCGGTGGCGGTGAGCCCTTCAGCGAAGGCGCGCAGCGAGCCCGCTTTCGCGATCTCCTGCTGCCACTCGCCACGCAGGTCGACGAGTTCGGCGATCGCCCCGCGCAGCCGCACCACGGCGGCGACGCGGCGCTGGTCGCCCTTGCGGCGGATCTCCGCGCGGCGGGCGGGCAGCGCCCTGAGGTCGAAGGCGGCCCACGCGCCCAGCGCTGCCGCCACGAGCAACAAGAACAACGCGAACCCGCTGGCGCCACCGACCGCCGAGAGCAACGCCACCAGCAGTGCCAGGCCGCCGAAGATCGAGGCGGCCTGCGCCGCACCGCTCATCCGCACCTCGCTGACGGCCTTCTCCGTCTCCCGGTCGATGTGCTCGGACAGCGAGCCGACCAACTTCTGCTCGTCGGTGTTGCCGTCGACCCAGCCGGTCCAGCCCTCGGCGCGCAGTTCGACGCGGGACGGCATCGCGGCGATGTTGTCCGCCTCGAGCCTTCCCGCACCCTGCGTCAGCCAGTCGCGCGCCAGCGCCAGCGTGAACCGCTGGGTGCCGGCGGAGGCTCCGGCGCGGTCGCCGTGCAGGGCGGCGTTGCTGAGCAACGTCAGGAAGTCGACCGCCTGCTCGTGCAACGGGTCCTCGGCAGCCATCTTCCGCTTGGCCACGTCGTGGTCGCCGTCCGCGTCCACGACGGCCTGCAGCCAAGCCTCCCGCTTGCGGTACGGGGCTTCCTCGGCGTCGAAGTCGCGCACCAGGTTGTCGAGGATGTTGTCCACCCGCTCGTGGAGATCCTGGCTCTGCGGGATGGGCCCCTCGAACGTCGCGCGCAGCATCTCCTCCGCCGCGCCGTGCACGGTCGCGCCTTCGAGCAGGTCCTTGAGCTGCGGCCACGTCGGGCTGATCACGGGCAGCAGCTCGTAGCACGCGTCGGCCGGGCGGCGCATCGTGTCGATCATCTTCGCCCAGCGCTCGACCTGTCTGTCCACAGTGTCCTGATCCTGGCTCAGCCGTCCGTACCACTCGGACATCTGCTCCAGCAGCATCGGTTTCGCCTCGCGTCCGAACGCGCCGGTCGACACGGCGTCCAGCACGACGACGAACTCCCGGGAGAGCTTCGTCGGGTCCTGTCGCGCCGCGTACTGCCGCACCCAGGCGGCTGTTGCCCGGTCGCGCTGGTGCCGGCGCAGCACGAGCGCGAAGAACAGCGACGCCTTGTCGTTGTCCCTGCGCAGTGCCTCGCCGATCGCTTTCGTCGCGAGTTCCGGCTCGTCCCTGATCCAGGCGGCGACCGCGATCAGCGCGGGCGCGAGCCAGTAGCCCGGCGTGCGCAGCATCAGCTCCTCGGACAGGTCGCGGATGGCGCCCTGCGAGACGATGCCCGCGTCGAGCGCCTGCAACGTGCCGGTGGCGAGCTCGCGCACGTCGGCGAACTTCCCGAACCTGTCGTTCAGCTCGCCGCGCACCTCCAGGATCTGGACCTGGGCCAGTTGGAGGTTCTGCCGCAGCTCGTCGCGCCGGACGTACTCGACGAACTGCGCCTTGAGGCCCAGGAGCTCCTGCTGGGTGGTGTCCTGGTTGCGCTGCACGGTCGACATGGCGTTGTGCAGGACGACCTGCTGGTCGCCGAGCGCCTGCTGGTTCCGCGTCACCTGGTTCAGCGTGTTGACGACCTTGGAGAGGTCTGTCACGGATACATTGGTCGTGTTCACCGGTCACTCTCCAGCAGAACGGTCGAGCCGTCGGGACGGACGCACATCAGACGGTCCGGGTAGACCTCGATGGCGAGGTAGCGTTCGGACTCCGCGAGGGATCGCGCGCGATCCATGCCGTGCGGCAACGGTTCTCCGGCGCGGTAGTGCGAGATGATCGAGCCGTCCAACGCGAGCGTGTGCACTTCGTACGGCGCGCCGAGGTAACAGCGCGAGACGATGCCGAGCGGTGTCGTGCAGAACTTCTCGGCGAACTCCTTGTGCACGGAGCCGACGAGTTCGTCGACGTCGGCCGTGCTGAGCTTGCCGGAGCCGTCGAGTGCCTGCAGTGAGCGCAGATAACGCGCCGACCTGCGCTCGGAGAGCACCTTCGTCCGCGCCGATGCGTTCGACCTGGTCGTCCGCCCGGTCCAGGTCGTGGGCTCGGACCTGTTGTTCATCAGTGGCCTCGGCACGCCACCAGCTCCCTCATGTCCATCGAGGACGTCACGCGTTCGATGCCGGTCTCATCGAACGCAGCTCAAAAACCATTACGCCGTGCGGAACTTCCGTCGAACAGTCACTCGACCGGAGCAACCGTTCACCGCGAGAACACCAGCAGCCAGGCCACCGTGAGCGCAGCTCCGGCCCACAGGACGACGTTCAGCACCTCGGCGCCGCGCAAGATCCGTTGGGGTAGCGGCAACCTGGGTCGCGAAGCCTGTCCACCGTCCGTGACCAGCTCTCGGACCAGCACTGATCCCGTCCTGTCGACCCGGCCGTACACCTCGACGCCGGTACCCTCCAACGGGAGGCCGTGTGTCATCGAACCCCTGACGCGGCAAGGGTGTTCCGCGCCGGTCGCGTCCGTGACCCAGAAAGGGTGCACGTCGACCTTGTCCGGCTTCGGCGTCCAGCGGCGCAGAGCGCACGCCGCCGCCGTGACCACAAAGGTGGCCACAAACGCCTTGGCCAGCAAGGACATCCCGCCGAGTACAGGGCTGAACGCGACCTCGGCGACGGTCAGCGCGACACATCCCCACACTGCGACGGTCAGGCTGGTTCTTCTCACGAAGGGTTCCTGACGGACGGTGCCGATCCGGGTGACGGTGCCGACCGCCACCCGGCCCGGCACGCGCTGGTCCGTCAGATCTCCTGCTGCGGGACGGTTGTCGGTCATCGTGCTCTCCTCGTCATGCGAGAAACATCGCGCGATGCGGTGGCGATTGTTTCTGGTGGATGAGGTCTCGGGAAGGACGGACCGGCATGGAAGACGCCGCGAACACCGATTTGACAAGGAAAAACACGGAACCGCCGCGAGCTTCGCTGTGGGGTCCGGCACCGGTGAGGGGCACGCCGCCACCTGTCTCGCCGGCGGTGCCGATCTACGAGGATCCGCCTGCGGAGGTCGTGAGTGAGTTCATCTCGCCACCTGCGCCGCGGAAGTCCATGGAGGGCAAGGCGATCATCGCGGCCGTGGTCGCGTCGTTCGTAGCCGTGACCGCCGTGGTGGCCGTCAGTTTCGTGCGCGGTGACGAGAAATCTTCGACCGGGCAGAACGTTGGTGCCGCGCCAGTCCCCGTGACATCGAATAGATTGGGCCCCGTCACCACGACCACGACGGTGCCCCAACGGAAGTACACGACCACTCGACCGTCCACTTCGGTGTCCAGTGTCGCATCGACTCCGACGGGATACCGCGCGGTGACCGGTCCGAACGGCATCTTCGTCTCGATCCCGCAGACCTGGACGGTCGCCGCGGGCAGCCAGACGACCAACCACCAGGCGGACGATCCTGCCACGCCGGGCGCGCTCGTCCGGTACGGCGCGAGCGCGTCCGAGGTCCGGCCGCTCTACCACGCGGTCGCCGCCAACGAGTCCGGGGTGAAGACCGGCTACCAGCGGATCAAGCTGGCCACCGTCTCGTCCAGCGCTGAGGTGGTGGAGTGGGAGTTCCTGTACACGGCGGAAGGTGTGCAACGGCATGCGTTCGCGCGCTACTGGCGGCGGGCGGGTCTCGACTACATCGTCTACGGCGCTTCCAACGCCGCCGACTGGAGCCAGATGCAACAGGTCGTCGACCTCGTTCTGCGCACGGCCGGTCCCATCGCCTGACCGTCCTGTGAGGTCTGTTCTCATCGGCCCAGCGGCGTGAACCCGGCCCAGCGCTCTGAACTCCTGCGGCATTTCCTCAGGCAGCACGCGGCCGGGGCCGAGCATCCACAGCTGCGCCTGGCGCAACGCCTTTGCTGTCGACAGCCCTTCGTTGAGGTGGCGGTAGAATGCGGCAGGCTGCCTCACGTTCAGGAGGCCCCGGGCGGCCGCATGTCGCGGCGTGTCAAGGGTTCGGTTCGAAGCGGAGATCCAGCACCGTCGCGGCTGCTGTCGCCCAGGTCCGGTGTGTGGCCATCTCGGCTTGAACGGCTCGTGCGGTGTCGAAGGCGGCCACCCGGTTGCCCATGATCGTGTTGATCATCGAGCCCCACCGCTCAACGTCCACCTCGTCGCGGTCCACCACCGGCACCACGACGCGATCCGCGAGCTCTCTGGGCAGGACCTCGTGCAGGAGCATGCCCAGGCCGCTGTCGGCGCTCACCAGCAGTGGGGTGCCCGCCGTGATGGCCTCTGCGCCCACCAGCCCAAACCCTTCGGCGCGGGACGGCATCAGCACGAGGCTCGCGCGGCGGAGGTCTTCGCCGATGTGCTCGGAGTTGGTGGTGTAGGGACGGACGACGACCTGGACCATGTGGTGGCCGGCCCAGTCGCACACCGCGACCTGCACCGGCTCGGATTCACCTGGCGCCGCGCCGCGCACCAGCAGTTCCCACTTCTCCTGCGCGGATGAGAGCTCCCTGGCGCGGCCGAGTGCCTTGGCCGCGAGGTCGAGGCCCTTGATTCTCGCGTCGTCGATCCGGCCCATCACGAGGATCTGCGGATCGCCGTCGAGCGGTAGGCGAGACCTGTCGACCCCGCGGTCGAAACCGGGATCGATGCGGTGGACCGGCGGTGTCGTGCCGTTGAGTGCGGACAGATCGCGCACCGCCCATCTTGCGAGCTTCGGTCCGACGGGCAGCACTCTGGCTGCGTGCCGGGCGAGGTCCAACTCGGCGCGGGTGCGTTCGTCCGCGCGGCTGCCGGCGTCGGTGGCCCGGTCCTGCTTGAACCATTCGAGCTGATCGGGTGCCATGTGGAGCAGGTGCAGCCGCGCGGAGCCGGGGAAGTGGTCCTCCGCCTGGCACTTGGCCATGGGGCCGGTGATGCGGCCGTGCCCGATCACGATGTCAGGCGGGGTGCCGCCGGGCAGCACGGGTTTGCGCATCAACCTCTCGCGAACGGTGCTGCCGGGCAGATCAGGCGTGACCACCAAGACGACACCGGCTTCGGCGGCGTCGTCACGTTCCTCGCCGGACGCGGTGGGCAGCAGGCACATCACCTCGGCGCCGGCCTGGGCGACGGCGATGCACAGACGGCGGTTGAACACGCTGAGCCCGCCCTGGCTCGAGAACCACTCGTCGGCCACGGCGAGCACTCGGACCGGCCTGTCTCGAGGAGCCTCCACGGCCGCGGAGGGCGCCGTGCCGGGGCTCAGCGCGCCGTCCAGGAACGTGTCCAGGTAGACGATGGCGTCGTCGAGCCGCTGCCGGAACCACGCCGCGAGCTCCCGGTCGTCGGCCAGCGGATCCGCCGCATCGATGTCGGTGTGGTCGTGCGCCAGCGCGGATCTCGCGTTGGTCGTGGCGATGTCGACTGTGTGGCGCATCGCTTTGGCAGCGCTCACCGCTCGCGTCAACGCCGCGACGTCGCCGTAGTGGTTGCCGCACAGCTCGGCGATGTCCTGGAATGCCGACCAGACCCGCAGCTCGTAACGGATCTTGGCCACGTGCATGAGGTACCGCGCGAGACGCGGCATCTCCGGACGTCCGTCGTGCGACCACGTCCAGCTGCCGAGCGTCCAGTCGTCCTGAGGAACCGAGAGCGCGACGAACCGCCGGTGCGACCGTTCGTCGTCCAGCGGACCCAGCTCCCACAGGGCGAGTGAGCCGGCGAGGGAACTGTCGCGCCAGTCGGACGAACCGGCCCACGCGGGCAGGGCCGGACGTGCGAACGGCTCCTCGCTGTTGCCGATGAGGAAGAGCGCTGATCCGAGCAGAGGCTGGTCGTCCGCTGGTGTGAACAACGTGGGATCGGTGTGCTCCCAACGTCCTGTCGCTCCGGTGACCATGATGGACAGCGCCAGGACGTCGTGCTCGATGCGCAGGATCAGCTGGGCGGTCCGGTCGGGGCGCTGCGCCGCCGCCACCAGTGCTGATCCCGTGACGGCAGGCCGGGGGAGTGTCTGCGGGATGCGGGTCGGCAGACTGGTCGACGGAATCGGCGCTGTGGCGCCGAAAGCCTGCTGACATTCTGTCCACCTCTCCCGCACGAGGTCGTCCGCGGCGGAGACAGACCCGTCGAGCGGCGCGAAGAAGTGCGCGACCACAGCCTGGTTCGTCACGTCTGGTCGAGTCACCGCGATGGTCCGCTTCCCTGGTCGCCACCGAGCGCGTGCACCAACTGGTTCAGCCGGTCACGTACCGGTGGAGGTGGAGGTCCTGCAGGTTCCGATCCGATCGTGGGGATCCTGCGGGCCGCCATCTCCAGCTCGACGACCACCGCCAGCATCCCGTCGAGGTCGTTCGCGGCTCGTGCGCTCTCCATGCGGTGGAGCAGCGCGGTCACCTTCTGCCAGCGTTCCGCGCTCAGCCTCAGGTCGCTGACTTGGTTGAGCATCGAGAGAATCTCGTCTCGCGCGGACATGTCGGTTCTCCTTTCCGCTGGGCAGTCACCCGCTGCTGATGGCGAACAGCTTCATCTTGTCCTCGTCGGTGTTCTGAAACGGTTTCCCGCTCCACCTCTGGTTCGCGAACGAACAGTCGGCAGGGGTGCTCTGCACGTTGTTCTTCACCATGTTCAGCACCCAGTTGCTGATCTGCCCGACCGTCGGCGACTCCGGGTTCGCCCAGACGGCTTCGAACAGCGTGCCGTGGTTGAAGGTGTCGTAGAGCACCGCGCACATCGAACGGTCCTGGGTGATCGCGCTGTAGTACTTGCCGATCCGCAGGTTGCGGTTCAGATCGTTGACCCATTCGACCGTCGCGGTCACCTCCGGCGCGTCGACGGTGATCCCCGTCGAGATCTGCATGGTCCACAAACCTGGCTGCGCATTGGTCATGTCGACGTACGCGAGGGTCAGAGCGCCGCCGTGGTAGACGGTGAAGGCCTCGAAGTTCGGCAGTACGCCGATCGGGTGGTCCCCGACGCAGCCGGGGTAGATCCGCTCGAGGAACTGCCTGCAGTAGTGCACAGATCTCGTGATCAGTTCGGTGAGCCGCGGGTCTGGTGCTGTCATCAGCGAGTCTCCTGAAGTCCACTGTGGATGAACGGGGCCCATGAGAAGAACGGTCGCGGGTACGCGAGCGCCGAGCGGCCGTCCCGCACGGCGCACATCGCGTGGTGCAGCGCCGCGGCCGAACCGCACCGCGGATCAGCCAGCAGAGCGCGGTAGAAGAGCACGGCGACCTCGCGGGCGGGGCGGTCGGGGACCGGCCACCTGGTGGAGATCACCGAGCGGAAACCGGCTTGCTGGAACGCACCGGCGACGTGGATCGGCTCGTCGGCGATGTCGAGCCGGCCGCGGCCGCTGTCGCACGCCGACAGGTAGGCGAGCTCACCGGTACCGCGTTGCAACTCGGCGACCTGGAGGCTGGTCAGCGGACCGGTGGTCACGTCGTCGTACGGGATCAGCAGCGCGCTGTCGGGACGGTTCTGGTCGAGCTCACCGTGCCCGGCGAAGTGCAGCCAGCTGTGCCGCGCGATCTCGTGGGACAGCCTTGCGTGCGTGACTTCCTGCTCCAGCAACAGGACTCCGGCGCCGACCTCGTGCGCGACGGCCTCGGCCTCGATGCCCGCGTTGGCGATAGTGGGCTTGATGCCGCTCTCCGTGGTGGAAAGCCCGACGGCGAGCACGTCCGGTGGCCCAGGTGGTGGTGCCGGCCTGCCCAGCCCATCGACCAGCATGCGGATGGTAGGCGTGTAGGAGGAGATGACGTGGTCCATCGTCGACTGGCCGACCACGCGCTCGCCGTCCCACGCCCCCGGTCTGGCGCGGTACCACCCGGCGGCGTGCAGGGGCAGGCTGTGAACGAAACCCGTGGGGCACCACCAGAGCCGGGCGAGCCGGCCGTCGTGTGCAGGGAGCCCGAGTGCGTTCAGCACCGGTTGCACCGCGCCTCGCCACAGCCAGGTCATGACGGCGTGGGCGGTGCGCAGATCGCCGTCGTCGTTCTCGAGACACCGCAGGAACAACGAGGTCTGCCGCACCACCGCGTCGAAGCTCAAGCCCGGCAACGGCACCACGCGTACGGCACCGCGCCCCACCAGGATCGCGTCCGACCCGGCCCTCGCGACGTTGATCACCACGACCTGGCGGTCGCCGAGCATCGACACCAGTTCGGAGCACGGCGGCGGCAGGAGGAACCGGCCGAGGCCGCCACCGAGGGCACGGATCTCGCGCAGCACGTCGTCCTGGCGCCGCTGCACCTGGAGGCGGTGCTCGACGTCGAGCGCGGGACCGAGGTGGCCATCGAAGGCCGTGGTGCTCAGACACGCGAGCTCGGCCATCACAGCGGTGTACTCGTCGGCGAGGCCTGGTTCGGTGCGGCGCAGGCAGGTCACTGCCACACGTTCGAGATGGGGGTGTTCGACCAGGACCGCTCTGCCCTGTTCGAGCAGCTCCACGGCGAGTTCCTGGCGACCGGCGCGGATGGCGCACGCAGCGGCTTCCGAAGCTACCGCGAACACCTTCGGCAGCTGGCTCACCCGGTCGGCTCGTCGCCACGTGGCCGGACCCAGCTCGGTGAAGAGCCCAATCGCCGTGCGGTAGTGCTCGGCGGCCGAATCCCAGTTGCCCTCGACGGCATCCACACGGGCGAGGCTCGTGGCCTTCCGGATGCGCACGATCGGCGCCGTGACCTCGGAGTCCGCGGTCGCCTGCCACAGCCCCCGCAACTCGGCGGCCATCACTTCGTCGTCCTGCGCCTCGCCCAGTCGGTGCGAGAGGATCTCGCCCAACTGGCTCTCGAACACGGTCCTGGCCCTGTCGTTGCGCTGGGTGCTCGCGAGCAATGCCCGCATGAGCTGCTCCGGACGGTCGAGAACGGAGAGCGGCGCACCGCCTTCTGCCTTCTCAAGAGCAACGGAGACGAGGGTGTTCACGAGCAGGTCGTAGCCGCGGCCGGCCGAGGTCAGCCGGCTGAACGCCTCTTCGACGATCTGTTCCGCCTCGTCGAGGAGCCGATGTTCTCGCTTGGCGCGGTACACGTTGAGCAGTCCGACCGCGTAGTTGTTGACCAGGACGGGCGCCAGCGCGCCCCGGCCGAACGCGGAACCCAGGGCTGTCCGGAGGTGCCGCAGACCTTCATCGCGGTCTGTGGTGGCGGCTTTCTGGTCGAACTGGATGTCCGCGCGGTCGGTGAGGTATCCGCCCAGCGTGCTCAGCACGGCCGGTCTGAACGAGTCCGAGTCCGGTAGTGAGCCGGCGCCCCTGCGCAGCACGTCGATGGCGGAATTGAGCGCATGAGGTGCGCCGGTGAGCTCGTACCTCTGATGCAGCGAAGTCGCCAGTTCGTGCAGGGCACCGCCGAAGTCGACGGACTCGGGGGTGATCGAGCCGAGCGCCTCCTGGCACAGTTCGACGGCCGAGTCGACCAGAGCGATGTCACCAGAGCGACCGAACTGGAGGCGCCGCACGTTGCCCAGCCCGATCAGCGCCGCCGGACGGACCCGATGACGCGCCGGCAGCATCGCCAGGGAGGCCTCGAAGGCGCGTTGTGCCTGATCGAGCGCCGCTGCTTCCGAGGTCTCGGAGTAGAGCTCGACGAGTGCGTTGCCCCAGCTGTTCAGATTGATCGCGCGGTGTTCGACGGACCCCTCATTGCATCCCGCGGCGACTGCCGCGACCTCAGCAGCCTCCTGCAGCAGAGCGAGGTCGCCGGAGATCTGGTGCTTGAGGTGGAGCGCGTCACTCAGCTCGGCTTGCGCCACCGCGAGTGCGATCGGCTCGACGGTCGATGCCTTGACCGCCAGCCGGCACAAGATCAGGCGTTCGTCCAAATAGGATGGAAAGCCGGTCAGGTCGTACCGGTGTCGCAGCACCGTCGACAGCCCGGCGAGAGCTGCCTGGCAGTCCGGGAGCAGTCCGAGGCAGCGGCGGTACGCGGTCTCGGCGGTGTCGAGGTCGGCGACCTGCTTGCTGGCCTCGAACCGGTCCATCGTCGCGCAGGCGAGGTTGATCAGCGCGACGAGCAGAACGAACTCGGTGATGCCTGGGCACGCCGCCGCCTGTTCGCCGGCCTGCACGGACAGGTCGAGGAGCTCGACCTGTCCGCTGTTGACTGCCAGGTCCCGCAGGACGCGGCTGAGCACGCTCAGCCGTTCCGACCGGTAGTGGGCTCCGGGAGCCATCCGTGCGATCTCCCGTTCGAGCAGATCGCGGGCCTGGTGCAGCGCCTCGACGTCGTTGGTGTGGCGTGAGTGGATCAGCAGGCGTTCGGCCTGGGTCACCACAGGGTCCTCGTGCGTGTACGCGGCAGGGATCATCAGTCCTCGTCGTCCCACCGGGGGATCTCGTCGCCGCACTCCCACAGGAAGCTGTCCGGCCCGGTCATGAGCTCGTGGAAGCGGGCGATCATGCGGCGCAACGGTTCGTGGCAGACGGGGTTCCAGTGCCAGAGGAAGTCGATCATCTGGTCGGGCATTCTGAGCAGCGTCTCCCCGTCCTGGCCGCGATCCACCATGAACTGGTCGTGGAACTGGGCACGAGCGCGCTCGTCGTTCGCCTGCTTGAAGAACGCGAGCGCACCGCTCGCCGCGACCGCCCTCCTGGTCCTGTCGACGAGTTCGACGACGTTCTCCGCGGTTTCGGGTTTACCGGTGTCGCGCAGGATTCCGAGGTAGAAGTCGGGGAACAGGTCAGGGATGTCGCGTTCACCGGGTGGCGCTCCGACGAGGTAGCCGTCCACCGCGCGGCAGAGGCGGTCTGCTTCCTCCTTGTGCAGGAAGGTGGTGACGTAGAGGCCGCATCCCTCGTACGACACGAAGTAGTTGCCGTTGGGACGGACGACGAGTTCTGTGCCGCGGATGCGGGAGGCGCTCGCCTCGTTGATGACCTCGCCGCGCTTGAGCTGGAAGACGCGTGTCGTGGTCACGACGGTGACACCGGAGTTCCACGTGACATCCACTCCGACCGCGACGAGACGTTCGTCGGCGCCGAGGTTGTTCAGCAGGGATTCCTGTTCACGGGCCAGTTTCCGGCGCGCGTACCTGTCGTCGTTCACGAGTGCGATCAGGACGGCTGGCATGAGATCGGGAGTCGGACTGAAGAGACTCATGTGTCCTCCGGGGCGGCGTGTTTGAAACTTCGCCGGTCCGGCATCGGGTGTTACTCCGAATCTCTTTCTCTCCCAAGTGGAATCAGCTTCGTGCGGACGAGTTCCGCATCGGGGTGCCACAGCGACTCGAGGATGGCGAGCGCTTCTTCGCGCAGCGTGCGGGACGTGTTCCCGGCACCGGTGAGAGCGTGCAGATCGGCGAGCCGGTCGAGCGCGTAGGCCTCCCAGTAGCGGTCGCCGAGGCTGCGGTCGATGTCGAGCGAGCGCGTGTACGCCGCGATCGCGAGCTGGTGACGGCCCAGCTCTTGTGTGGAGGCACCGATGTGGGTCAGCACGTCCGCCACGCCTTCGGCGTGCCCGAGTCTGGAGTAGAGCGACAACGCCCGAGTCCCGTGCAGCAGAGCGTCGCGGTGCTCGCCCAGCGCGGACAGCTGAGCCGCTACCGACGTGTGACCGTCCGCTTTCGCCAGCAGGTCCGGCGCCCGCTGGGCGAGCCTCAGCGCGAGCCGCGCGTGTTCGAGCGCGCGGGCGTGCTCGCCTGCCGATTCCCGTGCTCGCGCCAGGGACAGGTGGGTCTGCCGGCTGCCGTCGTCGTGGCCGAGCGAGTGGAACTCCGCCAGCGCGGTGTGCAGCAGGTCGAGGGCGTTGTCGTGCTCACCCAGGCGTGCTGTCGCGTCGGCGAGCAACCGGAGGATCGTCGCGTGCGCGAAGTGGTCGCCGGCTCGCCGAGCGGCGGCGAGTGCGATCCGGTGCACGGCCACGCGGTCCTCCCGCCGTCCGGTGCGGCGCAGGAACACCGTGCAGGCCCAAGCCAACCGCCACGCGTGCGCCTCGAACCCGTGGTGACCGGCGTAGCTGATCAGCGCGCGCAACGACGCGAACTCGGCGCTGAACCACGCCAGCGCCTGGTCGTAACTGGTGATCGCGGGCTGCGACCAGTGGTGGAACACCGGTGGGATGTAACCGGTCCAGCAGGGCTGCAGGTATCTGTTCGCCAGCAGTGCGGTGTCGAGGTAGTGGTCAAGCAGGCGACCTGTGGCCGCGCGCCTCTCGTTCTCGTGCTGTGCAGCGAGATCGGCGGCGTAGGCGTGCAACAGATCGTGGAACTCGAAACGTCCGACCGTGCGCTCTGCTACGAGGTGGGCGCCGGTGAGCCAGGTGAGCTCAGCGCGTGGGGGCTGCCGTTCGTCGGTGAGTGCGGCGCACGCGTGCAGCCCGATGCCGGTGCCAGGATGGTTGCCCAGCAAGCGGAACAGCTTCGCGGCGGCGTCCGGAAGGCGCGCGTAGGACCATTCGAACACCGCGCGCAGGTCGAGGCCGGGGTCCTGTGTGCTCAACGCGGCCAGCCCTTCGTGCCGCAGCTCGTCGGCGAGCATCGACAGCGCGGCGTCGGGGACGGCGGTCGCGCGGGCGGCGACGATCGCGAGTGCGAGCGGCAGCCTGCCGCAGAGGTCGACCAGTTCACTCGCGGCGCCGAGCTCGGCCGGCACGCGTTCGCCGATGCGATCTCCGAGTAGCGCCAGCGCGTCTTTCGCGGGCAGGGCACCGACGGTGACCCGGTGCGCGCCATGCCTGGCGACCAGCGCGTCCATCCGGTCGCGGCTCGTGATGATCACGATGCTGCCAGTGGTACCGGGCAACAGCGGCGTGACCTGCTCGGCCGACGCGGCGTTGTCGAGCAGGATCAGCAACCTGCGGTCCGCGACCAGCGTGCGGAACCGGGCCTCGCGGGCCTCGAGATCGGCGGGGATCGCGGTGGGGTGCATGCCGAGATCCTGCAGGAACCGGTGCAGCACCTGGGCCGGGTCTGCGGGCGGGGTGAGGGCGAACCCGCGCAGGTCCGCGTGCAGCCGGCCGTCGGGGAACCTGTCCACGACGTTGTGCGCCCACCGCAGCGCGAGGGTCGTCTTGCCCGCGCCCGCTGTGCCGTCGATGATCGCGACCGGTGCGCCGGCCTGAGCGAGGACGTCCAGGTCACGCAGTTGCTCCGCGCGCCCGATGAACCCGGCCGCGACCGCGGGGAGCTGGTGAGGTACCGGCGTCGCCGGGACATCGCGACGCTGCAACTGCCGTTCCAGGTCGGCGGCGTCACGCAACGTCGCCAGGTGCGCGAGCTCAGAACCCGGTGCGCCGATCGCGGTCAGCAGCGCGTCGAGGACGTCACTCGGCGGCAGACTTGTCCCGTTGAGGTAGCCGTAGACCGACGACTTCGAAACGCTCGTGTCACGGGCCAACGCCTTGCGGTCCAGACGCTTTCCCAGGCGGCGTTCGGCGCGCAGCACGGCGGCCTTCAGCTCCGCGACGAAGCGGTCCGTCTCGCGCGGCACGGCGCTCCTCTGCTGCTCCGGTTGATTCCGGCGTTTTCCAGGCTCCCCACTTTCTCGGTCGTCCGTTTGATGGCGTTACGGCATGACGACCCAGTTCTCGCCACACGCCGGCGGCATCGCGCGCCGGATCGCCACGACGACCGAATCCGTTTTCGGCACCCCGTTCCCGGTCGGTCTGCGGGCATGGGACGGCAGCACGGGCGGCGCCACCACCGGGCCAACGGTGACGATCAGGTCGCCGCGGGCGGTCAGGCATCTGCTGCGCCGGCCTGGCGAGCTCGGGGTGGTCCGCGCCTACGTCACTGGCGACGTCGACATCGAGGGCGACTTCAAGGAAGGTCTGCGCGCGTGCCGTGAGCTGGCTGAGCGCATCCGCGCCACGGGGCCGCCCGACCTGGCGAACTGGCCCACGCTGCTGGGGCTGCTCGTCCGGCTCGGCGGTATCGGGCCGTTGCCCCGAGTACCCGTCGAGGAGCTGCGGGTCGGGGCCAGGGCGAACAGCAGGTCACGGGCCAAGGCGGTGGTGGAGCACCACTACGACCTCGGGAACGACTTCTACGAGCTGATCCTGGACGAGTCGATGTCCTACTCGAGCGGATTCTGGTCGGAGGAGACAGGGGACGACCTCGCCGCCGCCCAGCGGGCGAAGCTCGACCTCGTCTGCGACCAGCTCGGGCTGCGGCCGGGGATGCGGCTGCTCGACGTCGGCTGCGGCTGGGGTGCGCTGGTGCGGCACGCGGCCGCGCATCGCGGTGTGCACGCGACCGGCGTGACGCTGTCGGCGCGGCAGGCTGAGTTCGCCCAGGCCAAGGCGGCGGCGATGGGCCTGTCTTCTCTCGTGGAGATCCGGTGCGCCGACTACCGGGACATCTCCGGCGGCGACTTCGACGCGGTGGCGTGCATCGAGATGGGCGAACACGTCGGCGAACGCGGCTATCCCGACTTCTGCGCCAGGCTCGCGGGCGCGTTGCGTCCAGGAGGTCTGTTGCTGCTCCAGCAGATGGCGCGCGGTGACAGGTCACCCGGTGGTGGAGCGTTCATCGAGTCCTACATCGCACAGGGCATGACGATGCGCTCGTTGCCGAAGACGTTGGCACACCTGGAGAAGGCCGGGTTCGAGGTGCGCCAGGTCCAGTCGCTGCGCGAGCACTACGCCCGCACGATCGACGCTTGGGCACACAGGCTGGACGCGTGCTGGGACGAGGTGCTCCACCGCTACGGCGGTCGCCGCGGCCGGATCTGGAGGCTCTACCTCGCTGGTGCCGCGCTGGCCTTCGAGACCAACCGGATGAGCGTGCACCAGGTACTCGCCGGGAGAGCGGCATGAGGATCGCGATCATCGGTTCGGGCATCGCCGGCCTCACCACGGCGTTCCAGCTGAGCCGTCACCCGCACAGTGAGCTGACGGTGTTCGAACAGGACGAACAGTTCGGTGGTCGAGCCAACGTCACCGAGGACGGCGAGCACTGTCCGCGGTTCTTCATGGACGACTACACCAGGCTCTTCGACGTGCTGCGGCAGATCGAGTGCGCGGACGGCGGCACGACGGTCTTCGGTGAGCTGCGCACCGTGCGGCGGCTCACCCGCGTCGACACCGGCTGGACCGAGATCTCCCACCTATACCGCTTCATGGCGAGGGAGGTCCCGTCGCGGGACAAGGTCCGCGCCGTGCTGGCCTGGCGTCCCTCGCCGCTGGTGGCGGAGCGAGGTCTGCACGACAACCGGTACGGCTCGTTGCGCAACTACTCGCCTGCCTCGTTGCCACGCCTGCTCGGCAGCATCCTGAAGTCGAAGACGGGGTACGTCCTGCCCGGACCGACAGACCGTCACCTGATCGACCCGTGGGTGCGTCACCTGCGTGCCAATGGAGTCGAGTTGCACGCCGGAACGCGGATCACGCGGATGGAACCGGAACCCGGTGGCGTCGTGCTGACGAGCGCGCGGGGCGGGGAGCTGTTCGACGCGGTGGTGGTCACGACGTTCGTACCGGAGCTCGTGACGTTGCTGAACGCCTCACGCCTGGACCACACGATCGTCGAGGTCGGTCACACGCACTGCGTGGCCCACACCGTCGAACTGCACCCGGACGAGGTCGTGCTGGCGTCATCGCAGCCGACCTTCTACTCCCACAACGGAATCAACGTCCTCGTCCAGCCGGAGCGCGCTCGGTGTGTGGTCCTGTGCACGCTGACGTCGCGCACGGACACGCCCTACGTGCTCGGCCAGGTACGGGACTTCCTCAAGCTGGAACACGAGTTCCGCTCGGTGCTGCGCAGGTCCAACCAGCGTCCCGGCGAGGCGGTCTACGCGGCCGACTACCTCAGGCCCGGCCGGATCCTGCGCAGACCGGCACCGGGCGTGTACTTCGCGGGCTCCGCGATCCGCAACACCTACCCCGTCGACTCGGCAGAGGGGGCCGTGCGCAGCGCACTGGCCGTGGTCCAGCAGGTGCGCCGCGACTTCGGCCTGCTCGTCCCCGCTCCGGTCGAGATCTGCTCGATGACCGGCAACACGGGCTGGGGGCGAGACCGGTGACCAGGGAGCACATCGCGGTGATCGGGGCGGGGGTCGCCGGGCTGACCGCCGCGCACCTGCTGAGCCGCTGCCACGACGTGGTGGTCTACGAGGCGGGTACGAAGCCGGGCGGTCACGCCGACACACGGACGATCCGCACCCCCGACTCCGCGTTCGTCCAGGTGGACACCGGCTTCATCGTCCACAACGGACCGAACTACCCATGCCTCACCAGGTTGTTCGAGGAACTCGGGGTCCGCACACGGACCTCCGACATGTCCATGAGCGTGAGTTGCCGGGAGTGCGGCCTGGAGTACGCGGGCGGCAAACGTGGCGCCGGGCTCGTGACGCCGGGTGCGATGCGCGCCGGGAGACGCTACCTGGGGATGCTGGCCGAACTGCCGCGGTTCAACCGCACTGCCCGGCGGCTGCTGGCCGGCCGCGACACCGGTGCGAGTCTCGGCGAGTTCCTGGTGCGGGGCCGGTTCTCCCGCTACTTCGTCGACCACTACGCGTTGCCTCTGGTGTCCGCGGTCTGGTCGGCGGGCGAGGAGGTGAGCACCCGATACCCGGCCCGCTACCTGTTCGCGTTCCTGGACCACCACGGACTGCTCGGCATTCGGCCTGCCAAGGGGTGGCGCACCGTCGTGGGCGGCTCCCAGACCTACGTGGACCGGATCGCGGCGGGGTTGTCCGTGTTGAAGACGGCGACCCCGGCACGGGCCGTGCGCCGCCACGACACCCATGTCGAGATCCTGGACCCGACCGGCACCTCGTCGATGTTCGACCGAGTCGTGCTGGCCACGCACGCGGATCAGGCGCTCGCACTGCTCGCCGACCCGACCGCCGCCGAGCGACGCGCGCTCGGCGGGTTCCGATACTCCCGCAACGAGATGTGGCTGCACACCGACTCGGCCGTGCTCCCCAGATCAGAGGGGGCAAGAGCGTCGTGGAACCACACCAAGCGAACCTGCCGAGGTGCCGGCCCCGCCCTCGTCAGCTACGACCTGAACAGGCTCATGGGCCTGAGTGAACCTCTCCGCTACGTCGTCACCCTCAACGGAGAATCCGATGTGGACTCTTCAGCCGTGGTGGCGGAAGCGGTGTACGAACATCCTGTCTACACGAGTGCTTCTGTCGCCGCTCAACGGGAACTTCCTTCGCTGAACACGGGCAGGACCGCGTACGCCGGTGCCTACCACGGCTGGGGCTTCCACGAGGACGGCTGCCTGTCCGGCGTGCGCGCTGCGCGGGCGTTTGGTGTGAAGTGGTGAGCGGACTGCCGGCGCTCTACGTCGGGCACGTCGTCCACGTGCGCCACGATCCGACGCTGAGGGTCTTCCGTCAGCGGATCTGCCTCTGGCTGGTCGATCTCGACGCGCTGCCGGTGCTGCCCCTGCTCGTGCGGCCACTCGCCGGATTCCGCGCCACCGACCACCTCGGTGAGCCGAGACGCCTGATGCGCGCCGCGGTGGACGAGTGGCTCGCGGCCAGGGACATCGATCTCGAGGGCGGCCAGATCATCATGCTCGGCGCCGCGAGGGTGCTCGGTCACGTGTTCAACCCGATCACCGTGTACTGGTGCCACGGTCCGGACGGCGTGCTGCGTTGCGTGATCGCGGAAGTCGGCAACACCTACGGCGAGAAGCACCGCTACCTGGTCGGCATCGGGGAGTCAGACGTGGAAAAGTCCTTCTACGTCTCTCCGTTTCTGCCGATGGAGGGCAGTTATCGGATGCGGCTGCCGCTGCCGGACGATCTCGCCTCGCTCACGGTCGCACTGCGCAGCGACGAACGACTGCTGCTGACCGCGGTGCTCACCGCACATCGGCGGCCTGCCACTCCTCGCGAGCTGATCCGCCAGCTGAGCACAGGAGCATTGTTGCCGTTGCGGGTGAGCGCGCTGATTCGGGCGCACGGAACGGTGTTGCGACTCAAGGGTTTTCGCCGCACGAGACGACCGCGGCACGAGGAAGGTGAGTCATGACAACAGAACAGGTGATCTCCTGGCCTGGGCTGGCGTTGCCCGCGCCCGCGCCGGTACGGGTATGGCTGCTGGAGCGGTTGTTCCGGTGGAGGGCGGCAGGTCTGCCCATCCGGATCGTGTTCCCCGGTGGCGAGACGATCGGCTGCGGCGGTCCGCACTCACCAGTCATGCGCGTGGTCCGGCCCGGCGCGCTCTTCCGCCGCCTCGCCAGGGTCGGGCCGATCGGTTTCGGCGAGGCCTACCTCACCGGTGACTGGACGAGCCAGGACCCGGCGGGCGTGCTGACCCCGTTCGCGATCAGGCTCACCAGACCGGTCAGCCGCACGGCGGTCGCGCTGCGGCGCGTGCTCGACGCACGGGTGCCTGAGTCCGAGCGGAACACGGAGCAAGGCGCGCGCAGAAACGCGCGGTACCACTACGACCTGCCCGCCGAGTTCTTCGCGCTCTTCCTCGACGAGTCGCTGACCTACTCGGGCGCCTGTTTCGACGACACCGACGACCTGCTCACCGCCCAGCTGAACAAGATCGGCCGCGTGCTCGACGACGCTGCTGTCGGCGCGGGCACCAGGGTGCTGGAGATCGGCACGGGGTGGGGGACTCTCGCGATCATGGCGGCCCGGCGCGGTGCCGAGGTCGTCAGCGCGACCGTCTCCCCTGAACAGCACCGGGTGGCGACGTCGCGGATCGCGGCGGCCGGGCTCGGTGATCGAGCCACGGTGCTGCTCAGCGACTACCGGGAGCTCAAGGGAACCTACGACGCGATCGTGTCGGTCGAGATGGTCGAGGCGGTGGGTGCCGAGTACTGGCCTGCGTACTTCGGCTGTCTTGACCACCTGCTCGCGCCGGGCGGCCGCGTCGCACTGCAGGCGATCACCATGTCGCACGACCGGATGCTGGCCACCATGAACGTCCACACGTGGATCCAGAAGTACGTCTTCCCCGGCGGACAGGTGCTGTCGGTCAGAGCGGTCGAGGAGCAGCTGGCGCGCACGAGGCTGCGCGTGCTGTCCCGGCGCAGTTCGGGTTTCGACTACGCGCGGACCTTGGAGACCTGGCGGGAACGGTTCCTCGCGAGCAGGGAGGAGGTGGCGCGCTTCGGGTTCGACGAGACCTTCGCGCGGATGTGGGAGTACTACCTGGCCTACGCGGAGGCGGGGTTTCGCGCCGGCCACCTGGACGTGTGGCAATTCAGCCTCGGCAGGTGACTGTGCGGGATCACACGAGGTCGGACTGGTGGACACCGAGCTCTCCCAGCAGCGACGTGACCGCGGAGTCCCACGAGAAGCGGCTTGCCAGGTGCTCCCGAACGGCGTGCGCGCGGGCGAAGGCGGCCGCGCGGTCGTTCAGCACGGCTTCGACGGCCCGCGCCCACGCCTCGGCGTCCTCGGCGTCATCTCCGGACACCGGCACCACGAACGGCCGTGCCGCGTCCGGCCCGAGTTCCTCGACGAGCAGCAGACCGAGACCGCTGGTGCTGCTCACCAACACCGGCGTGCCGGCGCTGATCGCTTCCGCGCCCGCCAGGCCGAAGCCCTCGGTGCGCGACGGCATCAGCACGAGGCTGGCGGTTCGCTGTGCGGCTGCCAGCCGGGTCATGTCGCTGGTGTACGGGCGCACGACGACGTTCAACCCCGGATGCCCGGACCACCGCAGCACGTTGGAGCGGACGGCCGCCGACGTGCCGGGGCGCGCGCCGTACACCACGAACTCGACCCCTGCGGTGCCCCGTCCGCGGCGGCGCGTCGCCAGCCCGACCGCGCGAGAGGCGAGGTCGAGACCCTTGATCGAGAAGTCCTCCACCCGGCCGGACAGCAGGATCTTCACCGGTGCACCCGGCGGTGGGGTGCGCGGAACCGAGGAACCGGAGTCGAAGCCGGGGACGAACCGCAGTGGAGCCGGGCTGTCGAACGCGGACAGCTCGGTCAGATACCTGTTGTGCAGCAAGGGACCGATGGCCACCGCTCGGTCCGCGGTCCTGGCCAGCTCCAGCTCGAGCGCGGTACGGCGTTCGGCACGCTCCCCGGCGTCCTCGCCGCGGCGGTGCTTGAACCACTCGATCTCGTCCGGCGCGACGTGCAGGAAGTGCAGCCGCCGCGCGGTGGGGAAGTGGTCCTCGGTGATGCCACGCGCCACCAGCCCGGTGAACCTCCCGTGGCCGATGACGAGGTCGGGCACCACCCCGCCGGGCAGGCGTGGGCGCCGGGCGAGTGCAAAGTCTCTCGGGCCCGGCGGTGCGGGCACGAGCACGACACCCTGCCGTGCCGCGTCGGCGATCGCCTGGTCCGAGGACGGGGAGACCCGGCAGAACACTCGGAGTCCCGCGCGGGCCAGCTCGACGCAGATCCTCTGGTTGAGCATGTCGATCCCGCCGGTCAGCGAGTGCCATTCGGTACCGACGGAGAGGACAGTGACATCCGGCTGTGTGCTCATGCCGAACAGAGTGCGGCTAAGGCATTTTTCCGCGCGAACGTAACCGAGGGAGGAGGGCGCCGGTGAGTCCAGGCAGGAGGGGACGGCCCAGAGCGGTCGCGCTCACGCACATGGTCGTGATGAAGGAGCTGTCCGCGGCGATGCGGCAGCTGCGGTCGGCAGCCGGGTGCGAGCGGCTGGAGGAAGCGGTGGAGGTGCTCAACGCCGCGATCGCCGAGCTGTACCCGGACTTGGACCCCGCACGGCCCGCAGGCAGCACGCTGTCGCTGCCGCATCCCGTGACGGTGGGCTATGTGTCCGGCATCGAGACCGGCAACACGACGAAGGCACCGATACCCGCTTGGCTGCGGTCGGTCGGCGCTTACCAGCGGGAGCAGTTGCGCGGAAGCCAGGTTCCCGCGTGGCTGGTGCACGCCTACGACGTGGCGTTCCTGGCCGACGGCTATCTCGTCGACATGTACCGGTGGGCGGTGTCGCTGCAGGCCGACCAGTCCGGGGACCCGCCCCGCGCCCCCGCACACGCCCGGCTCGCGCAGATCGGTCCCGACGGCTTCGACGCCGAGGTCGCGATGTTCCTCGACGGCCCGGAACACATGCGCGCGGCCGTGCACGACATGCGCGCGGCCATCCGCCGTTATCCGAGCATGCCCGCCACCGCGTCGGACTGGCTGCCCGACCACGAGGACCGGTGCAACAACGTGGTCAACCGGGAGCGCGATCTGCCAGAAGGGGTTGTGGTGGCGCCACGGACGTACGTCCTCGGCTGGTGGAGGCTGCGCAACACAGGAGTGCGGCCGTGGGCCAACAAGGTGTTCTACCGCGCGGGAGGCGGTGACGCGGGACTGCGAACACCCCCATTCGTACCGGTGCCCGACGCGCCTCCCGGCGGTGAGGTCGACATCGCGGTGCCCATCCAGGCCCCGTCCCGTCCCGGCACCTACCGCCTGTGTCTGCGCCTCGGCTGGCCCAACGGGGTCTACTGCTACCCGAGCACGCTGGTCGGGGCGATCATGAGCCTCATCGTGCTGCCCGACAGGTACGCAGGATGCGAGACACCCTGGCGGACGACATGACCGAGCCCGCGGACCTGCTCGCTGAGACCCGCAGAGCGCTCGGTCTCTCGCTCGCGGACTTCGCGCACCGACTGGAGAGCCGCTCCGGGCCGAAGCTCACCCGCCAGCGGCTGAGCCGGCACGAACAGGGCAGCAGCAAGATCCCCGAGCGGCTGCTCCGCGCGATCGCTGAGACGTGCGCGGCCGACGAGTTGCTCGACGCGGCGTTGCGCGCGCGGTGGCGGAGCCTGCTCAGCGGACCAGACCCGGTGATCACCGCCACCGACCAGCGGCGGCGACTGCACGACATGGCCCGCCGGGTGCGCGGAAATCCCCGCTGGCCGCTGTACGAGCAGCTGGCGCGCGAGCACGGCGCTGACCTGAACGCGTTGCTCACCGAGGCGAGTGCGCTCCTCGCCCTGCCGCCACAGGACGACTGGACTCCCGTCGCTGGCGACGCCGTCACGGTGGTGCGCAAGGAGAGTGCGCTCGAGGTCGCGCTGGCCAAGGGAGAACTGTTCGTGCTGTTCGGAACCTTGCGCAACAGCGGAACCGTTCTGTGGCGGCAACGGCTGCTGACCAGACTGGGGCCGTCCGTCACGTCCAGTCTGGCCTTCACACCGCCGGTTCTGCCGGTTCCGGAAACCCCGCCGGGCCAGACGTGCAGGATCGTGATCCCCGGCCGCGGACCGTGGTTTCCCAACGAGAGCCTGGTCACTTACGTGATGACGTTCCCCGATCTCACTCCCTGCCTTCCGGGGAGCCTGATCCTGCTGGTCGACGCGAGTACGCAGGACGACGTGGTGAGCCACCCGGTGCCGGCCGACATCGCCGCACGTTTCCGCGGCAGGCCGGGCTAGCAGATCACAGCGTTGGGAACTGGACCTTCTTCGTCATCGCCTCGAACACTTGCCGCCGATGTGCAGGCGGTCGCCTTGTCGTACTCGGGCTTGATCCGCTGCTGGTTCGCCGGTCCCCGATCACCGCGTCGAATCCACCATGACGTCGAAGTCCTGCCTGTCCCGGCCGGTGATGGCCAGGACGACCGTAGAATCCCGAGCCGTTCCCCTGGCCACACCGACCGCAGGAACTCATTTCTGGACTGACACCTGCGCGTACAGGTCGGGGTGTGCGTCCTTGAGATCCGCGAGTATCAACCCGATCGGCGTGCCGTAGTTCTCCTGCTTGATCGATCGGCCCCACACCTCGACCGGATCGCCAGGAATCATCCGCCACCCGCGGTGCAGCGCCGCCACGAACCAGGCGTCGTCGCAGATCGGCGACCCGGACGCACCACCGGCCGTGTCGGTGAGATAGCTCAGCCGGTCATCGGTGCCGGTGACCACGAAGTTGTTGCGGAACCCCAGCCGCATCGGCTCCCCGCGGGGGTGCTGCAGCACGTTGACCCGCTCCCGCAACGCCCGGCTCGCCGGCTTGAGCACCGGCTCTGTCCGCAGGCGCAGCGCCGGCCGCTCGTCGTCGGACAGCTGCAAGATCGCGTAGTCGAGTTCCCTGTTGCTGGCCGCACAACTCACGCTGTGCACGGTGTGCCCGTCCTTGCCCCTGTCGTAGAAGTCGAACTGCACCTGGGTGGACTTGCCCTGCAGCTCGAAGTCCGCAGTGGAGGCCATCGGTTCGAGCGGCAGGCGTGCGTCAACCACGTGCCAGTTCGTGATCAGCAGTCCGGGCGCCAGCACCCACCCCGTCCCGAGCCCGAGGTCCGGCTTGCCGCCGGCCAGTGTCGACGGCCTGCCGTCGAAATGCCGGTGCACCGCGAGCTTCGCCACCGACCGCGCCACCGCGGCCCCGTCGTGCAGGAACGCCACGTCGATCGTGTCGTCCTCACCGATCACGACCTGCAACCCGTGCGCTCCCCGCGGCAACGCGGCGATCTCCGCGGGCAGGTCCTCTTGCGGAACAGGGTCCGTCGGCAACGCGATGCCGTCGGCCGACGCCAGCTCCAGCGCTTCCAGGAACACCCGCTCCTCCGGCACGCTGCCGGCCATCGTGATCGCGTTCTGCAGCCAGGTCATCAACGGCACTTCGCCCGACACCAGTGCTCTGGTGACGTTCATCCTCCTGCTCAACGTCAACAGCTTGGCCACGTCGGTGGCCCCGGTGGCGAAACTGCCCACAAAGGCGGGCGAGACCCCGGCGTTGAGCCCGGCGTCACCGGCGAACCCGAGGCCGATGGCGGTGCGCTGGACCTTGGCGAGCACGTCGTCGGACAGGAAGCGGAACGTCATGGCGCACTCCGGGGGAACAGTGGAACAACAAAGCGCACAAGGCCTTGCACGACCATTTGCCTTGCCTGCACCGGATCACTGGTGTGGTCCAGCACGAACGACACAACGTGCCCTGCGCGCCCCATGTGCACGGCCTGCCCGGAGATCTCGGTCGTCGTACTCGCGCGCATGCCGAGTTGCGTCGCGAGTTCGGCAAGCGACTCGGGCGTCACCCTGGCAAGCAACCTGTCCAGCACGAACGCGTCCGAGCGGAACACCTTGTGCTCCGGCTCCCCGACTTCGGCGGCAGCGTGGTGCAGCAACGCGGGCTCCGTCTCACCCGCGGCATGAAGCACTCGGCACACGAGGTCCGGTTGCTCGCGGAGCACCTGCCTCGACAGTCGCACGAACCTTGCGGACAGCTCCTCGCCGAGCCCCGTTGGTGCGCCGTTGAGAGCTCGCACGGCGAATGCCAGCACATCGACCCCGCGGTCCGGTTGACCCAGCATGTCGCACGAGCGCGCTGCCCATCGCGCCGCAGTCTCGACGCCGCGCGGGTCGTTCCGCGCCACGTACACCTGCACCGCGCATTCTGAGAGCTGCTCCTGTGTTCGCCGGTCACCGCTGTTCTGCGCGCTCTCGATGCCGTGCCGCAGCACGCCTTCCGCCCCGCCGATGTCGCCCAGTTCCAGCCGTGCGTTGACCTCGGCAGCGAACAACCTGCTGCCCGGCAACCGTTCGTGGCGTTCGGCGAGCACTTCCAGCGCGCGGTCCGGTTTGCCGGACGCGAGCCACGAGGCAGCGCGCGATGCCGCCTCCGCCTCCCAGTCCTCCTGGTCCCACTCCGTGCGGTCGTCTCCGGACGTGCGGCCGAGCCGTCGTTCCAGCCATCGCCGTGCCCGTGCCGGTAGCGGTTCGCTCAGCGCCGGTTCCAGCAGCGACCGCAGCTCGTCGGTCCACAACTTGCTGAAGCCACGCGGATCCTGATCGCTCATCAGCAGGTGGTAGAGCTCCTCCGCGCGTGACCCGAGCCCGGTTTGCCTGCGGTAGTAGGCGATCGCGAGCTGATGGATCCGCGCCACGGTCGCGGCTCGGCCGGGGTCGTCGAGCATCGTGCGCAACATCAGCCTGCGCACGTCCTGCCGGTGCCGCAGCGCTCCGCCCTCCCGGTCGAACATGCTCACCTCGCGCTGGAGCTTCGCGAAGATCTCCCTGGCACAGGCTGGATCGAGTCCGCACGGCTCCGCCAGCACGTCCCGCAGCACGCCGACGGTGACCCGCCGGACCGCCAGGCCCGGATACGCGACGCGGACCACCTCGGGATCGGCGATGTGGCTGAGGATCCTGCCGTAGAGCATTCCCTGGACCATGTCGGCGGCGGCCTCCGTGAGCGCCTCGGCCTGCCCGGCCGGTTCGATCCCGTCGACGCTCGCGTTCCTCATGGCCTGTGCGGCGAGCCGCAGGGTCAGGGGGTTGCCACCGAACTTCTCGACGATCGCTGCGCGCAGTGCCGGTTCCTCCACGCCGAGGTGTGCCAGCACTTCCTCGGCGATGTCGGCGTCGAGCTCCCCGAGATCGAGCACCGCCTCCGTGCCGGCGCGGGGGAACACCACCTGCTGGCTGCCCCGTCCCGCGACGATCACCTTGATGCTCGGAATCCTCAGGCGCAACGTCTCCACCAGGTACAGCACGTCCTCGACCGCACCTGGTCCTCTGGCCTGGACCTCTTCGAAGGTGTCGAGCACGAGAACGAGCGCGGGGGCGTTCCCTCGCCGGACCTGGCGCAGCCGCTCGGCCAGCTCTTCCAGCCCCACCAGCGGAGAGACCTTCTGCGCCTTGCGATCGATGCCCGAGTAGGTGGACTCCAGCGACGAGAACGCCCGCGCGTCGTCGTCCAGCGAGTGCAGCAACCGAAGCTGCCTGCTGATGTGGGCGAGCAGGCGTTCCCACTGACGCGGGTCGTTGGCCGGCCGGTCGAAGTCGATGTAGGCGAAGGAGATCGGCACGCGGTCGGCCTGCCGTTCCAGTTCCAGCAACACCCTGCCGAGCACCGTCGACTTGCCCGCGCCGCCCGCGCCCTGGACCACCATGATCGGCCGCTGCGTCCGGCCGTGCACGTGATCTTCGAGCAGACGGACCTCGTCGTCGCGGCCGCTGAAGTGCCTGCCGACCAAGGCGCGCAACGGATCGAGCACGAGCCGCCGCTCCAGCGCCGACTGCACGACCACCCGCACCGGCGCGGGCACCAGTCCTACCGGCTCCATCCAGTCGAGCACGGTGCTGTACTCGTCGAGCTCGTCGGTGCTCAGCTCGGCGAGGCGCGTGGGCAGGCCGTGGTGCAGCAGCTCGGCGAACATGTCCCGTTTGTTGTCCTTCAGGCCGGCGTTCGCTTGCAGCGCCTGGTCCAGCTGGTTGAGTTCGTGCAGGGCGGACAGACACTCACGACGCACGTCGTCGCGCAGCGACCAGTGCCCGGCGAAGTCGACGTGCACGAAGCCGGCCAGGGCCGTCAGCGCGGAAGTGTGCGAAGACCCGGAACCCGGTAGAGGGTGCAGACCGGTCGGCCAGAAACTGCCCAGGACACAAGCCGCCGCCGTCCACGGCAGATGCTGGTCGTCCAGCGCCCGCGACTCGTCCGGTGGTTCGACCGCTGCCAACGCCGTGCGCAGCGAGGTCGTGAACTCGTCCTGGTCTGCCGACGGCTGATGACGTTCGGCCGCGCGGACGTGGCGGTAGTACTTCTGAACCGCGGCGACGTCGTCCGCGCGTTCGGGGACGACCGCGGCGAGCGCCTCGAACAACCTCTCGTGCAGCGCGGGATCGGAACGCAGCCGGTCCACCACGCGGCTCGCGTACGCGGCGATGTTCGCCCCGCCGCTGCGGATCAGCGGGATTCCCTGCAGCACCAACGAACGTTCGAGTTCCTGTGGGTCGTCGAACAGCGCGATCAGCAGACGGTGGAGCCGCTCATCGGTGTCCATTGAGCACCCCTGTCAGGTGGCGGTGCACCGCGGCGCAGTGCTGCGCCACGTAGCTGAGCCTCATGTGCGGGCTCGGCTTCCAGGCGTCGACCTGTTCGAGCACCATGGCCGCGGCCTTCGCGTAGTCCGTGGCGGATCTGCCCGGCAGCGCGAGCGCGAACCACTGCTCCAGCTCGGCGCAGGTGATCTCCGGCAAGGTGTGGCGGTGCGCGGCGTCCGGCAGGTTGTTCAGCCCACTCGCCAGCAGGTCGTCGGCGAGCACGATCATCCGCAGGCCGCCGGAGTAGAGCGGATCCTGCTGCACCTCGTTGAGCAGCTCGTCGACGAACGCGAGCACGCCCTCGTCCTGTTCGCTGCCCTGCAGGTTGACCACGAACCACGTCGGCCGCCCGCCATCAGCGTCCCGCGCGAGCAGCCGCGCCTGCCTGCGCGGGTCGAGCGTGAACACCGGGGCGGACAACGGAATGCTCATGCGCAGGCGGGTGACGAGGTACTCGACGACGCACGCGTCGCCGGTGCGCCGCAGGTGGTTCACGACGGGGACGACCGAATGCTGCCTGGCGAGGTCCTCGACGTAGGCGCACATGGTCCGCTTCCCGTGCCCGGCGGGCGCCTCGATCGCGATCGCGGGCGGTCCCACCCCGATCGCCATCGACTGCACCACCGTGCGCAGCGCGGACCGGTCGGCGAACGGCTGGTCGAGGGGCATCCAGAGGATCTCCGCACCCGGCTGCGCACCCCAGCGGAGCTCGCCGCGTTCCAACCGGTCGGCGAGCGCCTGCAGCTCGGCCAGCAACCCGGACTTGTCGACCTCCCGCAGGACCTTGACGAACAGCGCCGAGGTGAGCTCGCTCTCCATGTGGACGATGAACGAGTGAGCGTCCCTGAACGGCCCGGACCGGCTTGGAACCGTCCGCAGCACCTGCGCACCGAACAGGTCCATCGCCGCGGTGCCGTAGAACTGTCCGTTCAGGTGGTCGACGATGAGCGTCGCGAACAGGTTGCGCTGGTCTTCGGTCAAGAGCACGCTCGTCTGCCCTTCAGGCTCGTACCCCGGCCATGCCGGTGAGGAGCTCGATGACCCGCGCCTGATAGTCGGTGCTGTCCACGGCGGCCTCGTTGCCCGCCCCCATGGCGGACAACGACTGGTTGGCGCGGTCTGCGAGTTGCCGCGCGGTCTGCGGGTACAGCAGGCGGAGACCGCGTTTGTCCACTGGGGACAGGTCGATGCCGTTTCCCGTTGGCGAGCAGGGACTCGGCGCGTTCTTGTAGAAGAAGTCCGCGAAGACGTAGAGCATCACCGACGCGCGGTCGAACGGGCCCAGCACCAGCTCGGGGTCGTTGTCGGTGCGCAGGTTGTGGTCGACCTTGGCACGGGACCAGAAGTTCGGTGCGCCCGCCAGGTAGGTGTAGACGCCCGGCCGGCGGCCGGCCGTGTCCGGGACGTACGTGCCTCGCGGGTCCCGGGTCGGCTGGTAGCCGGAGTCGTCGTCCCATCGGAACTCGGCCGCGCACGGGCCACGCATGTTCTGGTGTGCGTGGTGGAAGCCGAGCGCGTGCATGAATTCGTGGCGCACGGTGCCCTCCCACTTGGTCGGACGGGAGGTGGTGAAGCCGCCGAGGTTGAGGCTGCGCTGATCTGGGCGGCCGCCCACCGGCAGACCCGGTGCGCCGACTGTGCGGTCGGTGCTGTCGGTGCCGACCAGGGAGAAGTAGCCGCGCTGGTCGAAACTGACGCGGATCTCCGCGGCGTAGGACGTGTCGCTCTCGGTCCACCTGCGGTATTCGCCGTCGGTGAGGCCGAAATCGAGGGTGAGATTGCAGGAGTCGGTGATCTGCTTCGTCGCTTCGGCGATGTCCTGGTGCAGGGATTTGTCACCGTCGAGGAACGCCACGCGTACCGCCTCGCCGAGAGGCCAGCGGGTGAGATCGGAGACGATGAACTCGAGACCCTCGCCGGACTCGGACAGCTTGCGGCGCCAGGCATCACGGATTTCCAGGCTCGCGACGACCTCGTCGGGCAATGATTCCAGCACAACGGGCTCCATAGCGGCTCCTCGGTTCACACGATGCACTAGGAGTCGCGGTTTCGTCGTCCGTGGTTACCAGGGAACGCGGCGGCGATCGGGTGAATCACTGAGAGGGGTCACCTCGGCTACCGAACGTTCCCGAGCTGTCCTTGTATTGGCCAGTATTCCACTGCGGCGTCCACCGGCTCGCGTGTATTCCACGCGAGCCCTGGCTAAAATCGTTGCCCTGCAAGGAATCTGGATTCGTTTGGCTCTTTACAGCTGAAGAAGAAGATGCTCATACTCTCTCGCTCATCGGACCTGGAGTGAATCATTGAGAGGGTCATGGCCGAGAAAGAAAAACGTATCGCCGGAGTGAGGGGCATCGGTCAGTTCGTTGATGAGCTGGTTCGGCGTCCGAACCGGCAAAGCCGATCGGTGCCCGTCGTGGTCGCACTCGGGCCGAGAGGTGCCGGCAAGACGGCATTGGTGAACGCGCTGGAGGAGAGCTTCACGGGACATGTGCCCAGGGTGCTTCTCGACTTCGAGAAATACCCGGATGCCCGTCCGCACGAAGTGTTCTCGAAGCTGGCCGTCGGATTGAGCAGGCACTGCCCGCAGTTCGGCAGGCTGCCGTTTCCGCTTGTCTCGTTGTGTGCGGCGGTCGTCGCCAGGAAAACAGGCACCGGAGCCGGGGCGCGCGTCGGTGACGAGCTGCGCGCGGTGATCGACGAGGTCAGTCCTACGGTCGGTTTCGCCACGAGGATGGGGGATCTGGCGCGCAGGGTGACCGAGGCGGGCACCGTGCCTGAGTTGGGCGGCGCGGTGGACGTGCTGGTGAAGCTGATCGCGGCGGCGGAGGGACGGCGGCTGTCGAACCGGTTCCGCACCACCGGCGCCGGTGACGCGCAGTCGGTGCTCAGCGATCTCATGACGGCGATCGGTGACGGTGTCGACGACGACGCTGTGGACACGACGTTCGGCAAGGCGTTCTTCGCCGATCTCCGGTACGCCTTCGCCGGTTGGGTCAACAGCGCTCGCAGGTCGGCGAACTGCCTCGTGCTGCTCGACAACACTCATGTGCGGTCAGGACAGGCGTTTCTGGGAGTGCTCCATCGAGTCAGGAGTGAGGATCCGGTCGCGTTCGTCGCGACGAGCAGGGAGTGGAACGCGTCGTGGAGGGACGGGTGGCAGCGGCCGGGAATCGCCGACGAGCGGGGCACCACGCTCTCGCCTCCGCGTCGTCCTGACCAGGTGGCTGGTGACAGCACGGATCCCGAACGGTTGAGTGCGCACTGGTACCTGGTCCTGCTGGGTGAGTTCACCGAGCAGGACACCGCGGAGGTGGCGGCGTCACACGCTTCGTTCGTGCACCGCCTGACCGGGGGACTGCCGTGGGCGGTGCGGCGCGTGGCCTCCGCGCTGCCGGAATCTCCCACCACGGCGAATCTGCGCTCGGTGCTGGACGGACTGGCGGAAGAGTGCACCGAATACCTGTTGCGGGAGTTCGGGAGCCTGACCGAGCGGGACGACCTGATCACCGCCAGCGCGGGGCCGGGCATCGAACTGCTCGCGGACACCAAGGTGCTCGGCTCCGAGATGTCCTACGGCCTCCACGAGCTGAAAGCGCCGCTGGTCAACAACTTCTGGGTGCGCAGGCAGGACGGGCGCCTCGTGCTGAATCCCTGGCTGCGCCGCGTTCTGCTGCATCAGCTGGCAGCGCGTCCCGCCGATCACCGGGCCAGCTGGAACAGGGTGCACACGCAGTGCCGGGTGCGTCACGAGAAGCACGACAGCCAGGTGGACGCTCTCTACCACGGCCTCGCGCTCGGGGACATCGAGGCCGTCGTGGCCCATCTGAGCGGTCCGCTCGACGCCGACGAGGTCCTCTTCGACGAGGACGCGGGCAGGGAATGGCTCCAGGACCTGGACGCGATCACGGCCGCACCCAACCGGCTGACCGCGGACGCCGACCCGCGCGACCAGGTCGAGCAGCTCATCGGAACGGCCAGGCACGCCAAGAACTCCCGGGCACTGTCCCGCCTCGTAGCGGCACAGTGGCTGTACGGCGATCCGCTGGCAGATCCACTCAGGACATTGCGGCAGACGATCGCGACGGCGCTCGACCACATCGCGATCCAGGTGCACGGCGCGGGGACGCTGGCGCTCCAGGACCGCGCGGAAGCGTATCGAAAGGGCTTGTTGTGAGCACGTTGGTCACCCCGCACGTTCCCAGACCCTGGTGGCGCAGGAAAACGCCGTGGATCTTCATCGCGGTCGCCGCGCTCCTCGCCGGCGGCGGTGTCGCGGTACCGATGGTGCTGAACGCCGCACGCACGTGTGCTGACGGCGTTGTGCATCGTGATCATGAATGCGTTGGGGTGACGGACGGCAGTTACGAGTTCGATCCAGCACTCGCCGACGTCCAGCGCCGCATCCGCGCCGAGAACGAGGACGTTCTGGGATCCGGGAAGCCTTACGTCACAATAGGATTCTTCGCGCAGATGACGGTGACGGAGAAGGACTCGGTCTCGATGGGCTGGGTCAAGCACCAGCTGCAGGGCGCCTATCTCGCGCAGTACCGCGCCAACCACGACCGCGTCGCCGGCGATCTCCCGCTGGTCCGGTTGCTGATCGCCAACGCGGGCAGCCAGATCGCGGCGTGGGAACCCGTCGTCAACGAACTCCTGACCAGGACGGCCGCGCCCGATCACCTCGTGGCGGTCGCCGGGATGGGGACCAGCACCGAGAACGCGCGGAAGGCGATGAATCGGCTGTCCGAGCAGGGGATCCTGATGCTGGGTTCGACGGTCACGTCGGACGACCTGCGGAAGATCCCGAACCTGCTGCGGATGGCGCCGACGAACTCCGGGCAGGCGAAGGCCGTCGCCAGTTACATCAAGCCGAAGGTGCGCAAGGCATTGCTGGTGCAGGACGACAGCAGGTCGGATCTCTACCCGGCCACGCTCGCCACGTCGTTCACGGACAACTTCCCCGACCAGGACCACAAGCTCGTGGGTCAGACCGAGTTCTACGACTCCAGTCTGCCGAGCGTCGACAACACGTTCCTGCAGATGATGCCGAACATCTGCAACAGCAAGCCGGAGGTCGTGTTCTTCGCGGGCCGAGGCAAGCACCTCGCCTCGTTCGTCACCCAGCTGACCGGACGTCGTTGTCAGGAGCACCGGATCACCGTCCTCAGCGGGGACGACGTGTCCACCGCCGTCTTCGGCGAAGGTGTCGTCCGCAGGGCGTTGGATTCCGGTGTGGAGGTCGTGTTCACCACGCTCGCACACCCGGAGGCGTGGAATCGCGAACCGAAGGCGTTCGAGAAGGACGCCACGTTCATCTTCGCGGAGCGGATCTGTTCGTACTGCTTCCCCACCGCATTCCCGGACGACTCGCTGGAGGACGCCGCCGCGATCATGGCCTACGACTCGGTGCTCACCGCGGTCTTCGCGATCCGCCGTTCGAGCGGGAAGACCGCGGGTGTGGTCAGCGCGAAGGAGGTCCTCCAGACGAGAAACCGTCTGCACGACACCATGTCCGTGCCCGGAGCCAGTGGGTGGCTGTCGTTCGACAAGGACGGCACGGCTGTGGGCAAGGCTGTGCCGATCGTGAAGCTGCGCGCGGACGGCACCGCGGAGTTCCTCAGCTTGTCGTCGTCATGACCGGTGAGGTGGAAGGAGGCGGGTGGGCTGTCATGGGCGCGGTCGTCTGCCAGATCTCAGCCGCCGAACTCCGCCAATTCGCCCGAGACGTCGTCCGGACTGTTGAGCACGGCAGACACGACCTTGCGGTACAAGTTCGTCGTGTTGCCGTGATTCTGCCTGAGCAGGTCGTACGGGAACGTGGTGCGCAGAAGAACGCAGCACAGATCCTGTCCAGCAGGCGCACCAGGCTCCAGCCGTTGCCCGCGCGGGCAACGGCTTCCGCGGCCAGTTCATGAACGGCGTATCGACCCTTTCAGAATTCCGTTACCGCAGTTGATCAGCCTTCTCGTGTCCAGTTTGTTGTCCATTATTTCGTTGGTGTGGAACGGTAACGCGGGTCCCGGGGTCGGCGAAGTAAGGCGGTGGAAGGTTCAAACCCCTTGTGGAGGCCGCGAATCATGGCCGAGGCCATTACTGACGCGAATGTTTCTGCGGTTCTCCGGGTGTTCGTCCGGGGCTGCGGGCTGATGATCGAGCGGTTGCGGGAGAAGGGAGAACCGGTCGACGTCGGTGAGACCGAGGTGGCCGGCGGCGTGCTCGGCAAGATGCGGGGCCGGCTGACGCAGGCGAGGTTTCCCGGTTCGGACTCGTGGGCGCGGATGGACGTGGACGACCGGACGGACTGGTGGTTCAACAGGGTCGGGCGGCTGACGGCGTTGGTCACGTCGTTCACCGGTCTTGCGCCCGTGATCGGCGAGCGGTTGCCGTTGCAGGACATGCTCGGCTCGGCAGGGCAGGGACTTCTGTTGTGCGCCATGGCGTCCGAGCGCGGCATCGATGACGACGGCACGAAGGTGCGGTTGGTGGGGGCGGTCTTGTTCGGCCGGGACATCGATCTCGCGATGGCGGCGGGCGACGGCGACGACGAGCACGACGAGGAGGTGGTCGGCCGGCTGGCGGCTGACGCCGTTGCCGGGAACTCCGTGGAACCGCGGAGGGGCACGAAGTTCGAAGTCGCCGCGGCTGCGAAGCTGTTGTGGCGCCAGGGACGAATGATCTCGGCCATCCGCGAAGAACTGGAGAACCGGCCCAAGGGCCACGCCCATCACGTGATCGTGGGCAAGGTGCCGGTTGTCGGCATGGCGAGCAGCTACCTCAACGAACGGGCGGCTCTCAAGCGGTGCGCCAAGACCGCGAACGAGTGGATCGCGGTCAACGGCTGAGATGTCCTCCGAACCACATCACCGGAGCACGACCTCGGTGTGCTCGCGGCGTGCACGACGTACGGGTCCAGCCGCCACTCGGTGCCCTCACGCGAGGCCACGAACCGGTGCAGCAGCGACTTCAGCGCGTTGCCGAGCTCCGAGGGGCTGATGTCCGGCAGTTCCTTTCGGAGCGCCGCGGCCGGGAGGGTTGTCCCGGACTCGTTGGCGACTCGCAGGAGCAACGACTCGATCGTCGTCATGTGGTCCAGGACGGGGTGCACGTGCGCGAACACGGCTTCCGCCACTTCCGGCAACGCCGCGAGCTCGTCCTCGAAGGACACGTAGGACGACAGGCCCTGGCGGTCGCGCAGGTAGTCGCCCATGGCCGTGAGGGCTCCCGCGTTGTGTCCCAGCCGGCGGATCAGGTGGTCGCGTGCGGCGCGGTCCTGGTCGTCGTCCGGTTCGCGGTAGACGTCGAGCAGCGTGGTCGCGTCCTCTGCCGGGAGCGGGCCCACCCTCACCACCGGCAGGGTGTCGCGGAACTGGTCGACCTCGCTGATCAGGATCGTTCGCGTGTGGGTGCCGGTGGGCAGCGGCAGGAGTTCCAGCACGTCTGTGCCCGCGTCCGGTGGGATGTCGTCGATGATCCAAAGGCTGCTCTGCTCGTTGTCGCAGAGACGTTCGACCAGGTCTGCGTCGGGCACGTCGTGCAGTTTCCGGGCCTGTGCGATGCGACGGAGCTCGCCGAGGTAACGCTCGTGCGGGGTGGCGTCCGGTGCCCCCGCCAGGCTGAGCCATTCGACGCCTCCCGGGAACGCCGCGGCGAATCGCCAGGCGTAGGCCGTCGCCAGGGCCGTCTTGCCCGCGCCCGGCAGGCCGGACACGGCGGCGGCCGGGCTGCCGATGGTGTCCGCCTGCAGTGGGAAGCCGGTCGCGTGCAATGCGCTGTGCAGATCCCAGAGCTCGCGGTAGCGCCCGGCGAAGTTCTTCAGGTGTTTCGACCTGTGCACTGGCCACTTGCCGGGGAAGCTCGGTGCGGTCGCGCCGATGGTGCCTTCGAGAGAGGCGGCGCGCTTGGCGACCAGCTGTGCCAGAGCCTGCACGTCCGTCCCTGGCAGGGCGTACTTCGCGTCCGCGAGCTCGATCGGGCGCAGGTGCTCTTCGGTCTGCTCGGGGTTGATCACCATGATCCGCTTGCAGCCGTCGCCCTCGCGTTGACCTGCGAGGAAGGCCATCATCAGCTCGTGCCGGCATGCCACGCGGGCCGCGTACTTCTCCGAGTAGTAGGCGACCAGGGACCTGGAACAGCGCAGGCCGTCGAGGATGGTGTCATTGATGCCGGAGAAGGTCTCGATGCTGTGCTCGTCGAAGAAGACTCGCAGGCCGTGAGTGACGCGCAGTTCCTCGGCCAGCTCGCGGCCGGATGACCGGTCTACGCCGGAGAATGACAGGAACACGTCGTACATTGGGTCGCGCAAGTCGGTGGATCCTCTCCGAAGACGACGTCGTCGTCCCTGGCACTGTCGCGGTCGAGGGTCCTCATTGGTATCAGCAGTCCATCGTGGACGGTGCCAGAACGGCGTTCCACAGCGTTACAAACCCGGTTTGAAACGGTGTGGAACGTAGCCGGCCGCTGACACCGCGTGTTCGTGCCCGATCATTGCAGGTGGCGCGGCAAACGAACGTTCGTGAGGAGGCGCTGTGGACGACTCGAAGACCTTCGGCGCCAGAGTGCGCGAACTGCGCATCGCTCGCGAACTTTCCACGAAAGCGCTCGGAGACCTGATCCACTACAGCAAGGCCCAGGTCAGCAGGGTGGAGCAGGGACATTCACCGCCCACCACCGCGTTCGCCGCGGCCTGTGACCGGGTCTTCGGGACGGGCGACGAGCTCGCGCAGGCCGCGGCGGCGCGTGCCGTCAGCGCCAGGCGTGCGGAAACCGTGCTCGTGTCCGACCTGCCCAGCGCGCCGCCCAGGCTGATCGGCAGGGAGGCCGAGGCCGGTGCGGTGATGCGGCATCTACGCGCCGGCGACACCCACACGGCGCGGGTGTGCCTGTTCCACGGCATGCCCGGCGTGGGGAAGACGGCGATCGCGCTGTGGGTCGCGGGACTGCTGCGTGAGGACTACCCGGACGGTCAGCTCTACCTGGACCTGCAGGGCTACCAACAGGACAACCAGCCCGTCACGCAGGACGAGGCGCTGTCACGGGTGCTGCGGAGGCTGGGCGTGCCCGGTGAACTGCTGGTGTCCAAGAGCACCGGCGAGCGTGGGGCGCTGCTGAGGCAGAAGCTCGCGAACCGCAGGGTCCTGCTGATCCTCGACAACGTCAGCAGTGCCGAACAGGTGTCGCACCTGCTGCCGTCGAACGGCCGGTCCGCCGTGGTCGTGACCAGCAGAAAGCCACTCACCTCGCTGGGTTCCACGCTCATCAGGCACGTGCGCGAGCTGGCGCCGGCGGACGCGGGGGAACTGTTCCGCCTGGTGGCGCAGATGGTGCCCGGTTCGGACGACCGCGGTGACCCCGCGCAGATCGCCGAGATCACCAGGTTGTGTTACGAACTGCCGCTGGCCGTGTGCATCGTCGCCTCCAGGTTTCGCGACAACCCGGTCCGGCGCCTGGAAGACGTGGTCGCGCGGCTGACCGACCAGTCGGCGCGGCTGCGTGAACTCGACGACGGCGAACGAAGTGTGACGGCGGTCTTCGCCGCGTCCTGCGCGACCTTGTCCGAGTCGCACCAGGCGATGCTGTCCCTGCTCGCGCTGCATCCCGGACCGAGGGTGGACGCGTACGCGGCGGGCGCGCTGGCGGGAATCAGCCCCGCCCTCGCGGAGGACGTGCTCGACGACCTGATCCGGTCAGGCATGCTCGAACGTCACTCGCACAACGCCTACCGGCTGCACGACATGCTGCGTGATCATCTGCGCAGCCCGTCGGGCGGGTTCATCTCCTCCGCCGAGGCCTCCGCCGGTCGGCGGCGACTGTACGACTACGTCCTGCACACCGCGGCCGCGGCGAACACGCGGGCGAACGAGAACCGCTACCGGCTCCCGCTGGATCCGCCGGCCACGGCCGTGATCAGTCCGCAGTTCCCCGACGCGCTGTCGACCAAGCTGTGGATGGACCTCGAAGTCGACAACTTCCTGCCGTTCGTGGTGGACATGAACGCGCGGGAACACCACAACGAGTGCTGGCAGTTCGCCCACCACCTGCGCGAGTACTTCTACGCCAGCAAGCAGTGGGAACTCATGGCGTCGTGTTCGGCGATCGCGCTCGACTCGGCCACGCGCGTCGGGAGCCACCAGGCCACCGGCGTGACCCTGAACGGTCTCGGCCTCGCGCACAGCCAGCTGAACAAGCCGGAAGAGGCGATGCGGTTGTACACGCGGGCCAGGGCGGAGTTCCTCGCTGCGGACGACGTGTACGGCGAGAACAACGTCGTCGCGAATCAGTCGTGGCTCGCCTACGACAGCGAGGACTTCGAGGTCGCTCTGGGCCTCAGCAAGACGGCATGGGCCTTCTACCTGCGTCACGACCAGAAGTTCAACGCGGCGATCGCCCTGGATCTCATCGCCCGGTGCAAGTTCCGGCTCGGCATGTGGAAAGAGTCCGAGGAACGTTTCCTGCAGGCGCTCGAATCCTTCGTGGAGCTGGACTTCCGCGACGGCGACATCGCACAGCTGCTGTCCCACCTCGGCCGGGTGCAGCTCGTCAGAGGGCGGACCGAGGCGGCGACCGAGACCTTCTACGAGGCGATCCAGCGTGCCCGCTTCGGCAAGGCGCCGCGGGAGGAGGCGGTGGCTTTCGAAGGAATCAGCGAGGCGGCCGCAGCGTCGGGGAACCTCGTCGAGTCGAACGCTCACCGAGCCGCAGCCATCGCGTTGTTCGAGGAGGTCGGTGCCATGGACGACGCCGTACGCCTGCGGGTCAAGGCGGTCACCACGATGGGTCCCGAGCCCAAGCCGGCGGTCAGCGCCACGCCGCGCGTGAACGTCTCGCCGCGGCGCTTGACGCTGCTGAGCGTCAACACCGAGTGGTCGTCCGGCAACGGTGGCCTGAGCACGCTGAACCGGGAGCTCTGCGCCGCGCTCGCAGCGCGGGGCGCCGATGTCTACTGCTCCGTCCCCGGTGCGACGGAGGACGAACGTGCTCACGCCGAGTCGCTCGGCGTTCACCTGGTCCACCCGCCACCCGCGCTGGGCCCACCGGTGAGCGCGCTGTCCCGTCCCCCGCGGTTTCCCGACGGTGTCGTTCCGGACGTGGTGATCGGGCACGGCCGTCAGACGGGGGAGCCCGCCATGTGGCTCGTGGAGGACCACTTCCGCGACGCCAAACTCGTGCACTTCTGCCACGTGATCTCGGACCGGGTCGAACAGGTGAAGGAACACGGCGACGGCGAGGACGGGGTGGCGAAGGCGGATCAGCGCTGGAAGGCCGAGCTCGTCATCGCGGAACGCGCCGAACTCGCCGTCGGTGTCGGCCCCGTGCTGCACCACTACCTGCGTGACCGTCTGCGGGGCACGACCGGCAGGGAACCGCATCGCCTGGATCCGGGGTTCGACACGTCGGGAAGGGCTGCGGAGCAGCCGCCACCGAGTGACACGGTGCGCGTCCTGTTGGTGGGCAGGCTCAGCCTTCGCGAGGCCAGGCTCAAGGGCGTGGACCTGATCGCCCGTGCGCTCGGGCACGCGCTGGCGCACCGGGGAGCGCACGATCCCGACGTGGAACTCGTTCTGCGCGGCGTGCTCGACAGGGACGGAACTGCGCTGGTCGAGCAGGTGCGGAAGTGGGCGGGCGCGGTGCCGTTACGTGTTGTGCCCCGCCCGTACTCCGCCGACGCGGCGACCCTGGCGCAGGACCTCTACCAGTCGACGGTCGTGGCCATGCCCTCACGGGCGGAGGGCTTCGGCCTGGTCGGTCTGGAAGCGATCACCACCGGGGTGCCGACGCTGGTGAGCAGGCGCAGCGGTCTGGGAGCCCTGCTCGACGAGGAACGCGGTGATCTCTCCGTCGAGCTCACGAACCGCCTGATCCCCGTGACCGACGACGAGAAGGTGGACTCCCTGCGGTGGGGCGACGCGCTGTCGGCTCTGCTGAACAACCCGAAGCCGGCGTTCGCGGCGGCGCGGGCGCTCCGCGAGGAGATGGCCGTCAAGCGGACCTGGGCGATGGCGGCGGAGAAACTGCTGACGGAGCTCCACTCTCTTGTGCGGAAGCACTGATCGGCGGAACGGGATCGAAATCGACGCTGGGGGAAAGGCGTCGGTCCTAAGCTGCGTCACATGGTCGATGACGACGCTGTCGCCGGGTGCAGGCTGAAGGTCACCGCGGAGTTCGAGGTGGACGTGGCCGACCCGGCGGCGCTGGAGCGGGCGGCGCTGGCGCACATCGGCGGAATGGTGTTCGCGCTGGACGAGGACTCCGAGGAAGCGCAGGAACAACTGCGTGCCGCTGAACGTGATGTCGTCGCAGGGGACTCGGCCGCCGCGCTGTCGCTCCTTCTCGACCTGGACGCCGTCGTGGACGTCGACGGTGTCGAGGTCGGCGGTGCGGAGTACTCGGTCGAGACGAACGGTCATTCGCGACCGGTGTTGCCTGATTTCGCCGCGTTGTTCGAGGTGTGCGCGTGCGGGCTGCCGTCGTGCGGGCGGTGTGCCGGGATTCAGGTGACATCGCGTACGGCGGCTGTGTTGTGGAACATGGCGGGGCTGCTCGCCGATCACGCGTACGACGACGTGATCGAGTACGGCGATGATCCGGTGACGACGACCGCGCAGTGGTCGCTGTTCGACGAGTTCCCGCGGATCACGTGGAGGCAGAACGCGATCTGGCGTCGTCAGGCGGCGCGGTCGTTCGACGATCTTGCCGAGGATCTGGCGGCGGGGCGGGTGCCGCAACCGTGTTGTGCGGCGGAGGAGATGGCGCTGCACCTCATGCTGAGCCACGCGAGTGACGCGGTCGACGACGGCTGGTCGGGCCTGGAGAACGATTTCAGCGCACTTCCGAAGCACACCGACGATCTCGACTGGGACCTGCTGAGGGAAGTCCTCTTCCAGGACAACGACATTCTCGAGCTGTTCGATCCCAGCCGGGACGGCATCGAGGATCCGGACGACGAGCAGAACAGGTACCTGCGGATGGGCGACTACACCGCGCCCGCGTGGTTCACGCCCTTCGACGACCCGTCGACCCGTGATCCGCGCAGGCCGTTCCGCCGCTGACCGCGATCGACCAGGTCCGCGCCTGGTCTTCTAGTCGCCGCGCAGGTAGCGGGTGACCATGTGCACGAGCTCGTTCTCGAACGTCTCGACCGGGGTCGTCTGCGGGGACGCGGCAAACCGGTGGGTGTTGAGCTCCACTGTGAACACGATGAGGTCGACCGCGGTGTCCAGGTCGTGCACCCGGACGTCGGGGTGCCGGGCGAACAGGTCGCGGACCTGGGCGACGCGCTGAGCGCCGTGCCGGGTGATCGTGTCGCGCAGCTCCTGCGAGAACTGGCCTTCCTCGACCATGATCCGGAGCAGCTGGGGGTCGTCGCGGTGGTTGTCGATCGCGTCGCGGACCAGGGCCCGCACGACCGGTTCCAGGGTTCCCGGTGCCAGGTCGAGCTCTTCGGTTCCCGTCCACGTGCCGCGGTCCACGTGGCGCACCAGAAGCTCGGCGAGGATCGCGTCCTTGTTCGGGAAGTACTGGTACAGCGAACCGATCGAGACGCGTGCCCGTTCGGCGATGCGGTTCGTGGTGCCCGCCGCGTAGCCGTGCTCCGCGAAAACGTGAGCAGCCGCGGTGAGGATGCGGTCCCTGGTGAGTTCCGCACGAACCTGTCGAGGCTTCCGACGTGGGTCGATGTCGCGGTGGGCCGACGGCATGACGGTCTCCTCGAGGGGCGGCAAAAGCGAGTATTCAAGACGTGAGCAAAAGCTCATAATAGTGGTATGAGCTGGGAAAACAAGCTGGAAGACAGTCGTCTGCTCACGACAGTGGACGAGGTCGAGGCGGTGGTCGGACGGCCCGCGTCGATGGTCGTGTTGAAGCAGCTCAAGGCACTCGACGAGGGATGCGTGGAGGTGCTCACCCGCAGTCCGATCGCGGGGTTCGGGTACCGGGACGCGGAGGGCGCGGCCACGACGTTCGTCGGCGGCAGGCCCGGGTTCGCGCGGGTGCACTCGCCGACGCGGATCTCCTTTCCGGTGAACGGATCCGTCGCCGACGGGCCGGGGTCGCTGGTCTTCCTGCTGCCGGGCGTGGGGGAGACGTTGCGGGTCAACGGGGTCGCGCGTGCTGGCGCCGAGGTGACCTTCGACGTCGAGGAGGTGTACGTGCACTGCGCGCAGGCCGTCCTGCGTTCCGGGTTGTGGCAACCACCCGCACCGGCGGAGCCGGCCCCCGAGATCAGCGACGGTCCGCTCGCGCAGGCCGGTGTCGCGGACTTCCTCGTGGCGGCACCGTTCCTGGTTCTGTCCACATGGGACTCGACGAGTGGGAGCGACACCAGTCCGCGCGGTGACAGAGGAGCGGTCGTGCGGATCGTGGACGGCCGCACGCTCTTGATGGCGGACCGCAAGGGCAACAAACGCGCCGACTCGTTGCACAACCTGCTGCAGGACGACCGGCTCTCGTTCGCCGCGCTGGTCCCGGGACGGACCGGTGTGCTGCAGGTCCGCGGCCGGGGGAGGATCACCGTCGATCCCGCGCACCTGGAACCGTTGGCGCTGCACGGAACGCCGCCGCACGCCGCGTTGCTCATCGACGTCGAGACCGCCGAGCTGGTCGTGAGCGACGCCGTTGCGCGGGCGCGGATGTGGACCGCGGACGTCGATCGCGACGTGCCGGACCTGATGGCGCTGGCGGGCCGGCACCTGGCCGCCAACACGGGCAGCAGGCTGCTCGGGATCACGCGGCTGATCCCGGAGAAGTGGCTGCGGGCGGTGATGAACCTGGCCTACCGCTCCGGCCTGCGCAAGGAGGGCTACGAGATCGCGAGCCTCCGGCCCCGTGCCGCCGCGCAGGACCCGTTGCGGGAGGTGCGTGTCGTCGGGGTGCGCCGCGAGACGCCGAGCGCGGTCACGGTGGTGCTGGAGGACGGGAAGCCGTTCGACTTCAAGCCCGGCCAGTTCTTCACGCTGGTGGCCGATGTCGACGGCCGCCGGGTGCGCAGGCCCTACTCGGCGTCTTCGGCACCTGGTTCGTCGCGATTGGAGGTCACGGTCAAGCAGGTCGAAAGTGGACGGTTCTCGACCCACGTCCACGGTCTCGCGGTCGGCGACAGGCTGTTCGTGCGTGGCCCGTCAGGCGCGTTCCACCTGCCAGAGGATTCCGGCGACGGTGTGGTGCTCATCGCGGCGGGCAGCGGTGTCACGCCGATGATGAGCATGATCCGCACGCTTCTCAGCACATCCGGCACGGGTCGAATCGCGCTCCTGTACAGCAATCGCGGTGTCGAGGAGACCATCTTCGACGCCGAGCTGACCAGGCTGGGCGAGCGACACCCCGGCCGTTTCTCGGTGACGCACGTGCTGACGTCCCGGGAAGGGCGCCTGGACGCCGCCGGCGTGCAAAAGTGGATCACCGCCCTTGCGTTGCCCGGCCCCAGGTTCTACGTCTGCGGACCGGAACCGTTGATGGACACCGTTCGGCAGGCGCTGAACGAACTGGGCGTCCCCGGCGAGCACGTTCTCGTCGAGCGTTACGCCAGTGGACCGTCCGCGGCGGTCGTTTCCGACACACCGCAACGGATGCGCGTCGAGGACGGCGGGCAACCCGTTGGCGCGGCGGTGGTCGAGCCCGGTCAGACCCTGCTGGACGCGGGGCTCGCGGCCGGTCTGCCGATGCCGTACTCCTGCACCGTCGGCAGTTGCGGCGAGTGCGTCGTGAAGCTGCTGGGCGGCAAGGTCTCGCAGCAGGAACCCAACTGCCTCACCGTGCAGCAGAAAGCCGCCGGGCAGGTGCTCGCCTGCACCAGCACGCCGCTGACGGAGGTCAGCGTGGACGTCAAGGGCTGAGCGCTGCCCTGGCGGCGCGGCGGGACAGGTCGGCGAACGCGTCGCGCAGGGCGGGCGGGCCGACCACCTCGACGTCGGCGTCGAAGTGGGCCAGCTTCGCGGCGAGCGCGGCCCACGACCACGCGCCGGTCAGCAGCCTGGTCCGGGTGCCGGCCTCCTCGGCCGTGTCGCCGCCGGTGAACGGGGCCACTTCGGCGAGCGGCAGGTCGAGGATCACCTCGCCGCGGCAGGGCCAGGCGTCGGTGTCGGAGCCCTTGAACCGGGCGGACAGGAACGCGGCGACGTCACCTCCCGGCACCTCGCGCGGCTGGAAGCGCGGGCCGTTGGGGGTGCGGAGCGTCATGCGGTCGGCCCGGTACGTCCGCCAGTCCTCGCGTTCCGGACTCCACCCGACCAGGTACCAGCGGCCCGCCCGGACCACGAGGTGGTGCGGCTGGACGCGGCGCGGCGGCCCCGGCGTGTCCGGGCGGCCCGGGGCGGCGTAGTCGAACCGCAGTTCCTCGCAGGCCCGGACGGCGGTGCTCAGCGCGAGCAGGAGGCCGGTGTCCACCTGAGGGCCGCGACCGGCCGGTTCGATCTCCAGCGCGTCGATGCGCTGACGCAGGCGGGACGGCATGACCTGGCGGACGGTCGCCAACGCCCGTGCGGCGGCCTCCTCGATGCCCGCGCCGGTGCCGACGGCGATCCGCAGCGCCACGGCGAGCGCGACGGCCTGGTCCTCGTCGAACAGCAGCGGGGGCACCTGAGTGCCCGCTTCGAGCCGGTACCCGCCGTCGGGGCCCTTCACCGCGTGGACGAGGTAGCCGAGCTCACGCAGCCGGTCGACGTCGCGGCGCACCGTGCGTTCGCTCACACCCAGGCGCTCCGCCAGCAGGCCGCCCGGCCAGTCGCGGCGGACCTGCAGCATGGACAGCAACGACAGCAGGCGACCGGACGTGGTCGTCGAGGCGGCGATCGGCATGCGGTCAGCCTCGCACAAGTAGCGGACGTTCCCTGTCCGCTACTGCTGACAGAGTCCCTCTCATGTCACTCAACGCAGTTACCCACCTGAACTTCCGCGGCCAGGCAAGGGAGGCGCTGGAGTTCTACCGCTCGGTGTTCGGCGGGCAAATCACCGTCATGACGTACGCCGACTTCGGCATGCCCGCCGAGGTACCCGGCGCCAAGAACGTGGTGTTCGGCGAGGTCGTCGGCGAGAACGGCTTCCGCGTCATGGCCTATGACGTGCCCGGATCCGGCGAGCCGGTCGCGCCCGGCGAGCCCACGACCCACCGGGTGAACGGCACCACGGTCACCGAGGAACCGTTCTTCCTGTCCGTGCGTGGCGAGAGCGTCGACGAGGTCGCGCCGGTCTGGGAACGGCTCGCCGAGGGCGCGACGGTGATCGAGAAGTTCGGCCCCGCGCAGTGGTCGCCCGCTTTCGGCATGCTGGCCGACCGGTTCGGCGTCACGTGGATCGTCGACGTCGCGGCCGCCCACGTCTGAGGCCGTTCAGGGGGCGGGATCACCCCCCGCCCCCTCGGTCGACCTGGACCGGTCCAGGTCGCTGAAGTCCTTTCAACGGAACAACTCCGTCTCGTAGATGGGAAAGGACATCGCGCTCCCGCCCTGTACGTTCAATCTCATTCCCCCTTTGAGGCTGTGAGAAAGAGGACGCACGGTGAGTGAGCACACGCATCGCCCGGTACCGGTGCTGGAGGCCGTGGCCGGAATCGTGCCGCCACGGGTCGTGTCCAATGAGGACCTTCCGGCGCACTGGGACACGAACGATGTCTGGGTTCGCAGGCGCACCGGGATCGGCACCCGGCACTGGGTCGACGAGGGCACCTCGACGGGGGATCTCGCGCTGGCCGCGGCGCGGGCGGTGCTGGCGAAGAGCCCGGCCGGTGACGTGGACGCGGTGCTGGTGGCCACCTCGACGCCGGACCACCCGATGCCGGGGATGGCTCCTGTGCTGGCCACGCGGCTGGGGCTGGGCGGCGTGGCCGCTTTCGACGTGTCCGCGGTCTGCACCGGCTTCGTGTACGGGCTGGCCACGGCGAGCGGGATGATCGCGGCCGGCATCGCGCGGCGGGTGCTGCTGGTGGCGGCGGACGTCTACTCGACGTTGATCTCGCCGGACGACCGAGGCGCCGGTGTGGTGTTCGGTGACGGGGCCGGTGCGGTGCTCCTGCGCGCGGGCGAGTCCGGTGAGGCGGGCGAGGTGCTGGGGTTCGACCTCGGCAGCGACGGTGCGGGTCATGACCTCATCACCGTGCCCGGCGGGGGTGCGCGCGGACGGGCGGAGCCGGGGCGGTACGGGCCCACGGACTGCCATTTCCGGATGAGCGGGCGTGAGGTCTTCCAGCACGCGGTCACTCGAATGACTGAATCTTCCCTTGCCGCACTGAAGAACGTGGGCTGGACCACAGCGGAGATCGACCGCGTCGTCGCCCATCAGGCCAACGCCAGGATCCTCTCCCTGGTGGGACAGCGACTGTCCATTTCGGACGACAAGGTCCTCGGCAACATCAGCCGCGTGGGCAACACCGGCGCTGCCTCCATCCCGCTCGCGCTGGCCGACGCCGTGGCTCGCGACGAGATCCACGCGGGGGAGAAGGTGCTGCTCACCGCGTTCGGCGGCGGGTTCACCTGGGGGTCCGCCACCCTGGTGTGGCCGAAGATCGTCTGAGCTCCGTCCGACGAGTGCATCGCTGCTCGCGGCCCGGACGTTTCCGATTCTCCCTGGCCACTTTTTGTCCCTGATTCCGCATAACGCTTCGTGAACGCCGAGCGATGAGAGGTCCGAACGGCGGAGCGGAGGTGGTGCGGTGAGCGCGGTGCTGGCGGGCGTCGCCACGCATCCCGGTGTGGTGCGGGAAGTCAACGAGGACAGCGCGATCGCGGGCAGGCAGGTCTTCGCGGTCGCCGACGGCGTGGGCGGGCACGCGGCCGGAGAGGTCGCGAGCGCGTTGCTCGTCGCGTGCCTGCGGGACCTGGACCAGCAGGACGTGCCTGGGCCGGAGGACGTGCGTGCCGCGCTGTCCGTCGCGGGCAGGACGCTGGAAGAGGCCGACCACGGTGGCATGACGACGGTCGCGGGACTCGCGCTCGTCACGCTGTCCGAGCGGCCGCACTGGGTCGTGTTCAACATCGGTGACTCGCGGGTCTACCGGTTCGACGGCGCGGGGCTGACGCAGCTCACCGTCGACCACTCCGAGGCGCAGGAACTCGTCACGGCGGGCCTGCTGACCGCAGACGAGGCCAGGAACTACCCGCGCCGCAACGTCGTCACCCGCGTGCTCGGCAAAGCCGGCATCGGAGACCCTGACCTGTGGTTGTTCCCGCCGCGCGTCGGAGAGCGGTTCGTGATCTGCACGGACGGGCTGACGAACGAGCTCGCCGACGACGAGATCGAAGAGGTTCTCCGGCTGCACGCCGACGCGAAGGACGCGGCGGCCGTGCTGGTGGATCGTGCGGTGGCGGCTCAGGCGCGCGACAACGTGACCGCGCTCGTGGTCGACCACCTGGTCGTGGCGGAGACGTCCAGCTGTGACACGGCACCTCGGAGCCCGAGATGACCGAGGTCGAGTACGTGCCGGGCACGTGGGTCGCGGTGGTGGGGGAGCGCACGTGGCTCCTGTTGGCCGTGGCGCCCGAATCCGCTCTCGTGCGCCGGTGCTGGGAGTTGGTGCGGTCGGACGAGCCGCTCGACGAGGTGCTTTCCGCGATCGTCCTCGAGGGTTTTCGCGCGGTGAGCGGCTTCGCGCTGCTGACCGCGAACCGTGCGGTGGTGCGAGGTGAGGCGCGGCTGCAGGTCATGAACGCGGCCGGTGCCGTCGAGGAGATCACCGCGGCGGGCGTGGGGACGTGGGTCGACCGCAACCTCGACGACGTCGCACGGTTGCGCGTCGTGGCCGGGGTGAGCGGGCCCGGGCTGCCGGTGCGCGCTGGAGTGGTGCTCGCGAACGAGCTTCTGGTCGCGGTTTCCGACACCGCGCCGCAGCCGGTGCCGCAGTCCGTGCCGGTGCCGCAGCCGGTGCCCGTGCCGGTCGAGCACATCGTTGTGCAGCAGGAAGAAGCGGTCGAGCTGACCGTCGTGCGTGAGCAACCCGCGCCGCCGCCGACGTCAACTCAGATCACCCAGGTCACCGGCGTGATCCAGTCGTTCGACTGGGCGCCCCAGAACACCCCGGCAGCCACCCCCGCGCCACCGGTTCCGGCCCGGCAGCCCGTCACGGAGACGGTGCTGCGCACGACCATGATGTCCCCCAACGACACCCAGATGCTGCAGGGCACCAGAACGGGTCTGGTGCGGGCGAGGAAGTGCCCGGCGGGTCACCTCAGCTCGGACTACGCCGTGTACTGCCGGGTGTGCGAGGTTCCGCTGCCGGAGCAGGTCGCCGCGATGTTGCCCGTGCCGGTGCTCGGGTTGCTGCGACTGTCCACTGGAGACACGATCTCGCTCGACCGCAACGTCGTGATGGGCCGTGATCCCAGCGGTGACCGCGGCGGCGTGAACCTCGTTCAGGTCGGCAGGGAGAACGACACGGAGATCTCCCGGACGCACGTGGAGATCCGGCCGGCGAACTGGGACGTGCTGGTGCGCGACCTCGGTTCGATGAACGGCACCAGCATCTCGCGGCCGGGCTGCCCGCCGGAGAAGCTCGCCCCGCACATCGACGAGATCCTCTATCCGGGCACCCGCGTGACGCTCGGCGACCAGTTCTTCTTCGTCTTCGAGGTGAGCGGATGACCCTGGGACCTCCGGCCATCCCGCACTTCGAGTACCGCGGCGACATCGGCGGCGGCGGGTTCGCGATGGTGTACCGCTACTACCACCACAAGCTCAAGCGCGACGTCGCGGTGAAGGTGCCCAAGGCGACCGGACTGTCCGACGATCTGCGGGAGCGGTTCATCGCCGAGGGCGAGTCGATGGCGGAACTGGGCAACCACCAGAACGTCGCCACGGTCTACGACACGGACACGGCGGCCGACGGACGTCCGTTCCTGGTCATGGAGTACTGCCCCGGCGGCGATCTCGCGAAGCTCTCGGCCGCGGCGCCGTTGCCGGTCGGGGACGTGCTCGACATCGGGGTGCAGATCGCGTGCGCCGTCGAGACCGCGCACGAACGCCGGATCCTGCACCGCGACATCAAACCCGCGAACGTGCTCATGAACGAGTACGGCAAGCCGTGTCTCACCGACTTCGGCATCGCCGGCCGTTTCGCAGAGAACGACGCGGAACGCCAGGTGATGCTGTCCGTGCCGTGGTCGGCCCCGGAACTGCTCACCGGCGCCGCCAAGGAGAAGAACGCTGTCCTGACGGAGGTGTTCTCGCTCGGGGCGACGTTGTGGCACCTGATCGTGGGGCACTCGCCGTTCATGCCGCCCGGCACCGACAACTCGATCGAGGCCGTCGACCGGCGGATCGTGTCCGGCTGGTTGCCGTCCGCGCTGCCCGCGCCGGAGGACCTGCGGCGGTTGCTGCTGGCCGCCATGGCGACGGAGCCGGAGGAACGGCCGCTGTCTGCGCTGAAGCTGGCCCTCGGACTGCAGCGAATCCAGAAGGCGCAACGGTACGGCGAGACCGCGCTGGTGCTGATGCCCGCCGTGGCACCCCGCAGGCAACCGGCACCCGCCGCCCCCGCGTTCGTGCCGCCCCCACCGCCGGTCGCGCCGCCGACGCAACGCAAGATGTTCACGTCTCCGCTTCCGGCGAGTTCGGCGCCGCACACCGTGGTGCGCAAGGAGATTCCGCCGCCGCGGACGATCCACGAGGCACCGCCGCCGCAGCCTGATCAGCCGGTCCGCCTGCGCTGGCCCCACTACGCGGCCGGCGCGCTGGCGACGGTCGCGATCGTGGGGGTGGGCGTGTTCCTGTTGTCCGGTCAGGAAAAGCCGGGCAACGGACCGGCGGTGAGCACCGTCGCCGACGACGGTTCCGGCCAGAACGCGGGCGCGGACAACGCACCGCCCGGCAGGCCCGCGATCACCGCGACGAGACTGGACGCGAAAACTGTCCGGTTCACTTGGAATTATTCGGCCCAGCAGGCGACGGACACGTTCTCCTGGCGCACTTCCGACGACGCCCGCAGCGGCGTCGCGAAGGAGCCGCAGGTGGACGTGGAAGGCGCGCAACCCCTTTGCCTGCAGGTCAAAGTGGTGCGCGCGGACGGCGGCAACGCGACCGCGGACTGGTCGCAGGAGAGCTGCGGATAATTCTTCGCCCGCAATCGGGTGAATGCTGCAACGAATTCGTGGATCGGCCCGATAGGCGGTTGACGGAACCGCCGATGACGGCATGCGATCTCTGCGAGGGGAACAGTGGGATTCTTCCGAAAGCACCGGACCACGCTCGCGTCCGGAACGGTGCTCGTTCTCGCGGCCGCCTCGCTCGTCGCCTACGCGTTCTCGTCGAACGGCAATCCGGTCCGCCAGGTCGATCTCAACGACGGCGGGGTGTGGGTGACGAGTGATCGCGACGGATTGTTCGGAAGGCTCAACAAACCCGTCGGGTCGTTGGACGCCGCGATCAACCCACCCGGTGGCGCGCAGCAGAACTACCAGCTGGACATCGTTCAGGACGCCGCCGCGGTGGTCGCGCGGGACCGTGCGGGCGGCAAGCTCTACCCGGTCGACGTCGCCCGTTCGGTGACGCTGGGTGACCACGGACTGGTGTTGCCCAGCGGTGGTCAGGTCGCGCTCGCGGGCGGCACGCTCGCCGTGCTCGACCCCGCCGCGGGCAAGGTCTGGGCGAGCCGCGTCGACGTCGACGCCGGCGTGAGCGCACTGGACCAGCTGAGCCAGGAGTCCCCGCCGCTGGCCACTCTTGACGGAGCCGATGCCGCCGCACTCGCCGTGGGACTGGACGGCACGGTGCACGCCGTGTCCGCCAACGGCCGCACGGTGAAGGTGACGCCGGCCGAGACCGGGTTCGCCGAGCCGTCGTACGGAAAGCTCGCGACCGCACCCAAGGCACCGCGAATCACGGCGGTGGGTAGCGAGGCCGTCGTGCTCGATGCCGAGTCCGGCACGCTCTTCCTGCCCGGCCGCACGACGCAGGCCGGACGTGAATCCGTGTTGCAGCAGGCAGGACCCGCTGCTGAAGCGGTCGTCGTGGCCACCAAGGACCAGCTCAAGACGTTCGACCTCGACGGCGACGGCACATCGACGCTGCACGAGGGCGTGGACGGTGCCCCGGCCGAACCCGTGCGGCTCGGCGAGTGCGTGCACGCCGCGTGGGCCGGCGCGTCCGGCGGCTACTTCCGCTCGTGCGGCGGCCAGAAGGCGTCGGCCGGCAACCTCAAGGACGCGAAGGCCCTGGTCCAGCCGGTGTTCCGGATGAACCGCAGGGCGATCGTGCTCAACGACGTCGCGACCGGCGCGGTCTGGGACCTGGGCACCCAGAACAAGGTCGACGACTGGCAGTCGGTGCGGCCCCCGCCCGAGCAGAAGCCCAGCGACAAGGACAAGAACGACAACACCACCGAGTCGGCGAAGGACAAGCCGCCGAAAGCCACCGACGACACGCTCGGCGCGCGGCCCGGCCGCACGACGGTGCTGCACGTGCTCGACAACGACTCCGATCCCGCCGGCAACATCCTGTCCGTCACGGCCGTGAGCGATCTCGACCGCAAGGACGCCGGGCTCGCGATCGCCCCCGACGGCCAGACCGTCGAGGTGACGCTGCCGGAGCAGGCCCAGGACGTGCACTTCAAGTACACGGTCGATGACGGCAAGGGCCTCAACGCGACGGCCGCGGTCACCGTGCAGGTGCGCACCGAGGCGCAGAACGAGGCACCGGCCGTGCGCAAGGGCGCGGAGCCGTACGAGTGGTCGGTCGCGTCGGGCGGCCGGTTGACGCTGCCGGTGCTCGCGGACTGGCGCGACTTCGACGGCGACCCGGTCGTGCTCGTCGAGGCCGGTGCCAAGGCCGGTGTCGCGACCACCACGAACAGCGGGTTCGTCGAGTACGCGGCTCCGATCGAGGCGGGCCAGCAGACCATCGACTACAAGGCCACCGACGGCATCGCCGAGCCCGTGGCCGGTGCCGAACGCGTGCGCGTCCTCGACCCGGCCGCCCCCACCGCGTTGCCGCCGGTCGCCCGCCCGGACGTGGCACGCGGCCAGGTCGGCACGCCCGTGCTCGTCCGCCCGCTGGAGAACGACCTGCCCGGCGCCGACCCCGTCGACCCGTCGGCCGAACTGCGGCTCGCCGCCGACGTGGCACCGCTCGCGGGAGCCACGGTCACCACCGACACCAAGACCGGACTGGTGACGCTGACCGCCACCAAACCGGGCACCTACCCGCTCGACTACACCGCCGCGTTCGGCAACGCGCCGTTCGCCAAGGGCGCGATCCGCGTGGACGTCACCGCGGCCCCCGAGACGCCGCTGCCGCCGGTCGCGATGCCCGACAACGCGGTCGTGCGCGGCCAGGAACCGGTCGTGGCCGACGTGCTGGCCAACGACTTCAGCCCCGCCGGATCGGTCCTCGGCGTGCAGCACGCGGAGAGCACCAGCGGGCAGCTGGAGGTGGCCGTCGTGAAGGGCCGGTGGCTGCGGATCAACGCGACCGCGCCCGCCCTCGACCGCAACCCGCAGGTCGTGCGCTACACCGTGACCGACGGCGTGACCGGCCCGATCACCGGCGAGGTCACCGTCACCCAGCTCGCGCCGCCCGCCGACGACACCCCGGTGCCCAAGGACGACCGCGCGACCGCTCGTGCCGGCGACTCGGCGACGATCCCGGTGCTGGACAACGACATCTCACCCGCCGGAGCGCCGCTCTCCCTGCAGTCCAACGTGCAGGGCGCGCCGGGCACCGGCAGGCTGACCGTCACCGCACGGGACGGCCGCAAGGACCCCGGCACCGCCTACGTCTCCGGTGACGTCGTCCGCTACCTCGCCCCCGATCGCCTCGACACCCCGTTCGTCGCCGAGGTCTCCTACGTGGTGCAGAACCCGGACGGCGACCAGGCCGTCGGCCGCGCGCACGTGACGGTGAACCCGGCGCCGACCCCGGCCAACCCGAACCAGCCGCCCGCCCCGGAACCCGTCGAGGTGCGGGCCGTCGCGGGCGACCGGGTGACGATCACGATCCCGTCCAGCGGCGCGGACCCGGACGGCGACTCGGTCGCGGTCACCGGCATCGCGTCCGCGCCCACCCTCGGGCGGGTCGTCGGGATCGCCAGCACCTCGCTCACCTACGAGGCGTTCCCGACGTCCAACGGCACCGACTCGTTCGGCTTCATCGTCACCGACACCTACGGCCGCGAAGGGCAGTCGCTGATCCGCGTGGCCGTGGTGCCGCCGGGAGATCCGCAGCCGCCGGTCGCCGTCGACGACGTCGTGACGGCCGCACCCGGTGCGCGTCTCGCGGTGAACGTGCTGGTCAACGACGTGCGGGCGCCCGGCGACACGATCACCGTCGAGCCGCTGAGCACGCGCAACCCGTCGTTGCCCGGTGACGTGAAGGGGCAGGACGGGCGGATCGAACTGACCGCGCCGGACCTGACCGGCAAGCCGCTGGTGATCACGTACGGCATCACGAACGGCCTGGGGCAGCCGTCCATCGCGACGCTGACCGTGCGCAGCCGTGAGGACTACGCGATCCCGCCGGTCGCGGGCGAGCTGTTCCCGGTGGCGAAGAAGGAAGACAGCACGATCGAGGTGGATCTCGGTCCCGCGATCGCCGACCCGGACGGCCCGGCGGACCGGCTCGAGATCACCAAGGTCTTCCACGACCAGGCCAAGGTGTCCGGCCGCAAGGTGACGGTGCCGGTCGGCGACCACCCGCGCACCCTCGCCTACGAGGTCAAGGACGCGTCCGGCGCGACCGCCGCCGGCCTGATCCACGTGCCGTCCAAGGGGACGGGAGCGCCGAGGGCGATCCCGGACAAGCTGATCTCCGTGCCCGCAGACGGTTCGACGTCCGTGCAGGTGAAGGACTACGTCGAGGTGCCGTCCGGCAAGCAGCCGAAGCTCACGACCGTCGACAAGGTGACCGCCGCGCCCGCGACCGGGCTGGAGGTCCGCAACGAGGGCGACACCGGGCTGGTCCTGACCGCTCGCGGCGGCTACACCGGACCGGCGGCCGTCACGTTCCAGGTCACCGACGGCAACTCGCTGACCGACCCCGAGGGCAAGTTCGCCCTGATCACGGTGCCGGTGCAGGTCGGGCCGGACACCCCCGTGCTGCGTTGTCCCGCGTCGGCGCTGACCGTCGTCGAGGGCGGGCTGCCGGTGAAGGTCGACGTCACCGCTGTGTGCCACGTGTGGGTCGCGGACCGCTCCAAGCTCGGCGACGTCCGGTACTCGGCGGCCTGGGCGGAACAACCGGACGGCGTCTCGCTCGAAGGCTCCGGCGAACGCACGCTGACCGTCACGGCGGCGGGCGGCGCGAAGCCCGGCACGACCGGAACGATCGAGGTCAGCGCGGGCGACGGGCCGAAGGGCAAGATCGCGGTCAAGGTCGCGGCCGCCCCGCCGCCCACCGTCGCCCCGGTGACGCTGGACGGCGTGAAGGCCGGCGACACCGCCACCGTCGACCTCGTCTCGTACGTGCGGTCGCAGCTGCGTGACCCGAAGATCGCGGTCGTCTCCGTGAACCAGATCGGCGGTGCGGCGGCGAGCGCGAGCAACGACGGTTCGACCGTGCGCATCACACCGAACGGCGACGCGCACGGCGCTATCGACTTCAACGTCGTCGTGACCGACGTCGCCGACACCAGCCGTGAGGACCGCAAGGTCACCGGACGGATCAGGCTGAACGTGCTCGGCGTGCCCGACGCCCCCGGCACCCCGGCGCCCGGCCGCACGGTGCTGAGCAAGGTCGTCGAGCTGTCGTGGAGCGCGCCGTCCGGCAACGGGGCGCCGATCGACTCCTACGAGGTCGGCTACGGCGGCGGCAAGCAGGTGTGTTCCGCCTCGCCGTGCACGATCAACGGCCTGTCCAACGGCACGGAGTACACGTTCACCGTGCGCGCGCACAACCTCGTCGGTTGGGGCAAGCCCAGCGGCGCGTCCGCACCCGCACAGCCGAACACGGTGCCAGGCGCGGTGTCTGGGCTGAGCACGTCCACGCCGCGTGACGGTTCGTTGCAACTGAGCTGGGTCGCGGCGCCGAACGACGGCACGCCCGTGCTGCGGCACGAGATCACGTGGTCCGGTGGCGGCCGCACGACGGCACCGGGTGGTGCCACGGGCGTGACGGCCAGTGGACTCGACAACGACGCGAAGACCGTGTTCACCGTCATCGCGGTCAACTCGCAGGGCCCCGGCCCGGCGGTCACCGTCGAAGGCCAGTCGGCGGGCGCGCCGCAGGCTCCGGCGGCGCCGTCGTTCACCGCGACGAACGCCGCGAACGCGCAGACCCGTGCCGTCACGGTGTCGTGGGGCGCGGTCGGAGCCAACGGGCCCGGCCCGACCAGCTACACGCTCACCCGCACCGGCGGCGGCACCAAGACCGTCTGCACCAAGGTCACCGCCACCACCTGCCTCGACGACGGCCTGCAGAACGACGGCACGATCTACAGCTACACCGTCGTCGCCGCGAACGCCGCCGCCGAGTCCGAACCCGCCGGCCACATGTCGCCCGCCAGCGCCGCGGCCCAGATGGAGGCGACCGCGACCCCGGACCCGATCACCGGGTTCACCGCGACGCCCACCGGGTCGGACGGGCAGGCGACGCTGCGGTTCGACGCGCCGGCCTCGCACGGCAAGTCCAACACCGTGACCTGCACGTGGTCCGGCGGCTCGTGCGGGACGTGGACCTATCCGACCGGCGGGCAGGCCGGGGCGACGCAGACGATCACCGGGCTGCCGAACGGGCAGCCGGTGACGATCAACCTCCAGGCGTGCAACGGCAGCGGCGGCGGTGCCTATGCGGGCAACCCGTGCAACAGCGCCGTGTCCGCCGGGGTGACGACGTACGGGCCGATGCGCGACCTCGTGCTGAACACGTCGAACAGCAACACGGTCGTCAACTTCTCCGTGTCGGTGAATCCGAACGGCAAGCCCGCGAACGTCCAGGTGACGACGAGCCGTGGCTTCAACCAGTCGTTCACCACGGGCGTGGGCGGGTGGAGCTGGTCCGGCAGCCAGGACGCCGGCTACTCGGCGAACGTGACTGTCACCGTGACGGTGTCGGACGCGGGCAGGCCGACGCTCAGCCAGTCCCGGCAACAGACCACACCGCCACCCCCGCCACCACCCTCCGTGACTGTCTCGAAGGGTGCGCCGTGTCCTGCGGGAGGCTGTCACGCGACGGTGGGGGAATGTCTTTCAAGCGCGTGTGCCTACATCGTCGTGCAGACGGCGAATTTCCCCGGCAATGTGACGTGCACTTTCACCAGCAGTCGCGGCGGCGGGTTCGTCAACGAGAACTTCGGACCGAATGAGCGACGGCAGACGAGAAACTTCTTTGGATATCCGGGGTCAACGGTCACGGCCACTTGCGGCGGTGTCTCGGGATCAATGGTCTGGTGACGTGCGAACAGTGAAGGAAGAATCATGACCGCCTCTCCTGAACAGGCTCGGCTGTTCGCGCAGACCTTCGAGCAGATGGTGCTGAACATCTCCCGTGCCATTTCCGGCAAGGAGCACGTGATCCGTCTCGCGCTCACCTGCCTGCTCTCCGACGGCCACCTGCTGCTGGAGGACTACCCCGGCACAGGGAAGACGTCATTGGCCAAGGCGCTCGCGAACACGGTGCAGGGCAAGAGCACCCGCATCCAGTTCACGCCGGACCTGCTGCCGTCGGACGTCACCGGTGTGCAGATCTACGACCAGCAGCGCGGGGTGTTCCGCTTCCACCCCGGCCCGATCTTCGGCTCGATCGTGCTCGCGGACGAGATCAACCGCGCGTCGCCGAAGACGCAGTCGGCGTTGCTGGAGGTGATGGAGGAGGGGCGGATCACCGTCGACGGCGAGACGCACCCGGTCGGGTCGCCGTTCATGGTGATCGCGACGCAGAACCCGATCGAGCAGGCCGGCACCTACCGGTTGCCGGAGGCGCAGCTCGACCGGTTCCTGATGAAGACCAGCGTCGGCTACCCGGACCACAACGCCACGGTGGCGTTGCTGGCGGACGCGGCGACGCGGGACAGATCGGTGAACGTGCCCGCCACCATCGCCGCGAACGCGGTGTCGCAGCTGACCGCGCTCGCGGACCTCGTGCACGTCGACCCGGCCGTGCTCGGGTACGTCAGCCGGATCGCCGAGGCGTCGCGGGCGCATCCTGCTGTGCGGCTTGGGGTTTCGGTGCGTGGCTGCCTCGCGTACGTGCGGTGTGCGAAGACGTGGGCGCTCGCGCAAGGTCGCAGTCACGTGGTGCCCGACGACATCCAGGAGCTAGCGCATCCCGTGCTGGGGCACCGGATCCTGCTGCACCCGGAGGCGCAGTTCGACGGCGCGACGGTCGAGAAGGTGATCGACTCGCTGTTCGCGGACATCGAGCCGCCCGTCCGGCGAGGTGTCTGACGTGGGGCGGCTGCTGGAGGCCGTCTCGCCGTCCGGGCGGCTGCTCGCCGTGGTCGCGGCGGGGACGTGGGTTCTCGGTGCCTTGCTGGGCTGGGACGAGTTCGTGCTGCTCGGCGCCACAGGTGTGCTGTTGCTGGCACTGGCGTGCGGGCTGACGCTGGGCCGTGGCGCGGTTCGGGTGCGGGTCGACGTCACCAAGCGCCGTCTGCAGCCTGACGAGTCCACGCGGTGTGCGGTCGAGGTCGAGCACCACGGCCGGAGGTCGTTGTTCGCGCCCGAGGTCGAGCTTCCGATCGGCAAGGACCGCGTCGAGGTGTTCGACCGCGGCCGGGAGATCGAGATCGCCGGACTGAAGCGCGGCGTGATCGCGGTCGGTCCCGCGACGACGGTGCGCGGCGACCCGCTCGGACTGGTGCGGCGGACGGTCGGCATGACGGAGGTCGTCGAACTGTTCGTGCACCCGCTGACCGTGCCGCTCGCGCCACTGGGCACCGGGCTGCTGCGCGACCTGGAAGGCTGCACCACCAACGACGTCTCGATGAGCGACCTGGCCTTCCACGCCCTGCGCGAGTACGCGCCGGGCGACGACCGGCGGCACATCCACTGGCGTTCCACGGCGAAGCTGGCTGCGTCTACTCAGGACGGACGGTTCCTGGTGCGACAGTATCTCGACACGCGGCGGGCGCACATCGTAGTGATCGTCGACGGCGCGGAACAGTCCTATTCGGACCCCGAGGTGTTCGAGATGGCCTTGTCTGCCGGTGCCTCCGTGGTGACACGCGCCGCGGCGGACGAGATCGACACCACCGTGGTCGCGGCGGGGCACATCTCCGGCCGTGGCGGCGGACAGCACGTGCTGGACGTGTTCGCCCGCGCCGAACTCGGCGGTCTCGGCCTCGCCGGAGCCGCCACCCGTGCGGTGGCCGCGGCACCGGACGGCACCCTGGTCGTGATCATCACCAGCGCGCGGCACAGCTACGCGGACCTGCGGGTCGCGGCGTCCGCGTTCTCACCGGAGGTGCGCAAGGTCGTGCTGCGGGTGGACCCGGCCGAGCACACCAGACGAGCGGCGAGCACCTCCTTCACCGTGCTCACGTTGCGGCAGCTCGGCGACCTGCCGGGGCTGCTCGCGGGAGGGACCCTGCAATGACCGGACTCGTGCCCCGCCGCGACGACCTCGTCGACGCCGCTTTCCTGAGCGCGTTGTTCGTGTTGGCGTTGCTGGGTTTCCGCAGCACCTACACCGGCTGGGGCTTCCTGCTCGCCGGGGGCGCCGGACTGGTGCTCGGCGTGCTCGCCGGGCACGTGGCCTCCGTGCTGCGGCGCCCGATGATCGCCGTCGCCGCGATGACGGTGGCGGTGTTCTTCCTCCTCGGCGGCGCGGTCGCGATGCGCGGCAGCGGGGGAGTGCCGACGCCGGACACCCTCGCGGGCCTGGCCGATCTCGGTGTCCACGGCTGGAAGCAACTGCTCACGACGCTGCCGCCGGTCGACGGCTCCGGTCCGTTGCTGGTGATCCCGTACATCCTCGGTCTGCTCTGCGGTGCGGGCGGTTTCACGCTGGCCCGCCGGGTCAAGGCCGGCGCGGCTCCGATCGGCGCGCCGCTCGCCGTGCTCGCCGCGGTGATCCTGCTCGGCACCGGAGAAGCGGCCGGGATGCTCGGTGCCGCGTTCGCGGCGGTCGGCGCCGGCTGGCTCGCGGCGCGGGCGGCACGGCATCGCACCGGGGCGCGCGTCCGCGGGATGCGATCGGTGACCGCGGTGGTGCTGGTGAGTGCTGCCGCGGGCCTGGCGTTGCTGGTCGCGCCGGTGCTGCCCGGCACCGGCAGCGCGGATCGGCTGGTGCTGCGCAACTACGTGGAGCCGCCGTTCGAGATTGGCGCGTACGCGAGCCCGTTGGTCGGCTATCGCAAGCACACCAAGGACGCCAACCAGCTGTGGGACCAGACGCTCTTCACCGTGCAGGGCCTCCCCGAGGGCGAGCGCGTTCGGATCGCCACGCTCGACGGCTACGACGGCCGGGTGTGGGGCGCGACCAACGATCCGTCCGGCATCGCCGGTCCGTTGCAGCGCAACAACTTCCAACGCGTCGGCGCGCGCATCCCGGTCACCGGCTCCGGTGCCGAGGCGGACGTGACGATCCGGATCGAGGCGGCCTACGCGACGGCGGACGAGTTGAGCGCGTGGCTGCCGACGGCCGGACGCGCGCGGGAGATCGCGTTCGCCGGTGACCGGAAGGCCGGCCACACCGAGAACCTGCGCTACAACCTCGCGACCGCGTCCGGCATCGTCGCCGACCGGCTGCGCGAGGGTGACACTTATGAGCTGCGCACAGTCCTTGCGGCGCAGGGAATCCCCGACGACGCCCAGCCGTTCGGACGGCCGTCGGTGCGCACCGGTGACCTGGCGTTCGTGCGCAGCAAGGTCGCGAAGTGGGCCGGCGACGCGACGACGATCGCCGGTCGTCTGAAGGCGGCCGCCGCGTACCTGCGCGACAACGGCGCCTACACCGACGGCGGTCCCGGCGAGACGGAATACCTGCCGGGACACAGCACCTCCAGGCTGACGGCGTTCTTCAACGCCAAGCGACCGGCGGGCAACGACGAGCAGTACGCCGCCGCGTACGCGTTGGTGGCCAACGAGATCGGCATGCCTGCCCGCGTCGTGCTGGGCGCGCTGCCCGGTTCGGGCGGGGTGGTGCGCGGCGAGAACGTGCAGGCGTGGGTGGAGATCCACCTCGCGGACGGCACGTGGGCCGTCGTCCCGAACACCGAGTACATGCCCGACCGCTCGAAGAAGCCTGATCACCAGCCGCCGCAGGAGATCGAGAACACCGATGCCTCGGTCGTGCCGCCGCCGAACACCGTGAAGATGCCCAGCTCGCTCGTCGACGCGAGCCGGGCGGACGCGGCCGGGGTCGGCACCGGTCCGATCGACCAGCCGTTCCTGCCGTCGTGGCTCAGGGATCTCCTGGTCACCCTCTGTTCGGTGCTGCTCCCGATCGGCGCGTTGATCGGCCTGCTCGTCGGGGTGAAGTCCCTGCGGCGCCACCGAAGGCGGACGCGCGGCAGTCCGGCGGCGAGGTTCGCCACCGGCTGGCGCGAGATCGTCGACCACGCCCGCGACCTCGGGGCGAAGGTGCCGCGGGGACTGACCCGGCGCCAGCAGGCGGCCGCGCTGGCCCGGTTCGACCTGCGCGGTCTCGCCGTGCACGCGGACGACCACGTGTTCGGCCCCGGTACACCGGACCAGGCCGCCGTGGACGCGTACTGGACGGCCGTGCGGGAGACCAGGAACCGGATGCGTGCGACGGTGCCGCGGTGGCGCCGCTGGCTCGCGGCGCTGGACCTGCGGACGTTCCTGCCCCGGTACGAGTGACCCTGACCCGCTGTCATCGCGGAATGAACGTCACCCGCCAATCGCCCGTGGTGCGTTCGGGGATCACCGTGATCTTGACCTGCTGACCCTCGGTCAGCTGGAGCCCGTGTCTCGTCCAGTCGCCGGGCAAGGTCTGAGTGCTGCCCACGCCGTAGGTCCAGTGCGAGTAGTTGATGACCTCGACGTCGTTGACGAGAATCCGCATCCTGCCAGGCGTGTTCATCTCCGCGTGCAGCATGTTGTCGCCAGGCCAGGCGGCGGTGATCTCCTTCTGCCGTGCCGGGTCCGCCGCGTCGGACCGCACCTCGATCGCCGGCTCCCCGAGGCTCGGCTGGAACGTCTCCAACGTCTGCGGGCGCGGCGGGAACGGGTACTCGTTCACCGGCACGGCCTCACCGACACCGAGGGCGAACGAGCCGCTCTCCGGCAGCGGCAACGCCGGCGGAGGGCCTGGGGCGCCGGGGGTGCCGCTGCCCTGCTTGCCGTCGATGGTCAGCGTGATGACGGACGGCTGTCCCGGCACGACGCCGAGGGCGCTCCAGTTCGCGCTGGACCCACCGCCGCAGGAGTTGCGCTGCACGAACGGGTGGCCGTTGACGGTGGTGCTCATGAGCAGCTGCTCGTTCGGCCCGATGTCGCACTTGGTGAACAGCACGAGGTCCAGGGACTTCGGCACGAACCGCACGGTGACGCTGGTCGAGGGCAGGTCTCCCCAGGCCTGGGTGAGCAGTCGCGTGCCCTGCTGGTACTCCGGCAGGCTGCGCGGTGGGACAGCGGGTTCGGGCTGCTCGAGGCGGGGCAGCAGCGCGTAGACGATCCCGACGAGCGCGAGCACGACGAAGGCGGCCCCGGCGGCGGCACGGCGGTGCTTGGCAGCCGTCACCCTGGCGCGCACGCCCGCCATGCGCGCCTCGTGGGAGGAGTCGGCGAGCTCGGCGCGGTCGCGCAGCACCTCGCTGAGGTCCGTCAGGTTCATCGCCGCACCCCTTCGAACGTGATCGTGTCGTCGAGCCGGAGCTTGGCGAGCGCCTTGCTGGCCTGGCTCTTCACCGTGCCGACGGAACAGCCGAGCAGCCCGGCCACCTGCGCCTCGGTGAGGTCCTCGTAGAACCGCAGCACCAGCACGGTGCGTTGCCTGCGCGGCAACCGGCCGAGCGCCTGCCAGAGCCACTCGCGCTCGTCCACCGCGCTCTGCGGCGACTCGCCGAGCCGTTCCGGCAACTCGGCGGTCGGCTCCTCACCTCTCCACCGGCGCCGCCACCAGGTGGCGTGCGAGTTCACGATGATCCGCCGCACGTACGGTTCCGGATCACCGTCGATGCGGTTCCAGGCCCGCCACGCCCGCGCCAGCGCGGTCTGCAGCAGGTCCTCCGCGTGCCCCGCGTCCCGCGTCAGCAGAAAAGCCGTCCGCAGCAGCCGCGGCGACGCGATCGCCACGAACTCCTCGAACCCCTCAGGTGAGCGCACCACTTCACGGCCTTTCGCCTCAGTCCGTCACCGGGACCTACCACTCAGGCCATGCGAATGGTTGCCTGCCGTGGCGATCCTGAGTGTCGCGGAGGCCAGCCAGGCCGCCGGCACCGGTGCGACCAACCTGCCGTGCCCGATCGCGGGGTCCACGCCCGCGTGCGTGCTCGCCAGCCACCCGGCGGCGCCGAGCCAGTCCGTGATGTCGTCGCGGGCCGACCGGAAGGCCACGCCGTGCTTGCCCAGCCCGCCGCGCACCTGCGCGCCCTGATCGCTGAGCATCGAGACCTGGAGGTGTTCGAGGAACAGGTGGCTGCCGGGTGCGGACAGCGCGGTCACCGCCGCCAGCAGCGCGTCGCACTCCTGCGGCGTCAGGTACATCAGCACGCCCTCGACCAGCCACGCGGTCGGCCGCGCCTGGTCGAAACCGGCCGCGCGCAACGGCGCCGTCCAGTCCGTCGTGAGGTCGGCGGCCACCCCGATCCGTTCACACGAGGACACGAGGCCGGACCGCGCGACCAGTGCCGTCTTGAACTCGGTCATGTCCGGCAGGTCGAGCTCGAACCAGCGGGTGCCGGGCGGGCACGGCAGGCGCGCCGGACGGCCGTCCACGCCTGCCGCGAGGGTCACGACCTGCCGCACGCCGCTGTCCAGCGCGTCCCCGATCCGGTCGTCGAAGTACCGGGTGCGCACCACGTGGTACGAGGGGAAACCGCTGGAGGTGATCTTCATCTGCTCGATGAACGCGGCCACGGCGGGCGACGTCGGGTGGTCCTTCAGCTCGGCGAGGAGGAAGGTGGCCAGCGGGTCGGTGAACAACGGCCGCGGGTGCTCGCCCTCCTGGTGCCGCACCCAGGCCGTGTAGAGGGCGGTCTGGCTCAGGCCGTCGGCGGGGATCTTCAGGTCCGGCATTCGTTCTCCTCGCGGCGACAGGTCAGGCGGCCCGGTCGGGGTCGCGTGACCAGTCTTGCGGGCGTGACGCGCGTCGCGTTCCGCCGATGCGGGTCGAAACGGCCTCACCGCCTAGGGTGCTGCATGTGTCGCAGTGCGGCCTCGCCCGGTTGCCTGGGTGCCTGCTCGAGCGCGGTCGCCGCCCAGGACAATTGGCTCCGACCGTTCAGCTCCAGGAGGATTGTTGATCCACAAGTTCTCGGTTCGCTCCGCCGGCATCGCGGAGCCCGACATCCGTGAGCTCGGCCGATCGTGGGAGCTCGACGACCTCGAGGTGTGGCGCGACTACTACGTCGAGTTCGAGGGCACGCCGGACCCCGCCGCGCTGAGCGAGGTGGGCGCCGTGCTCGGCGACCAGCTCGACGTCGAGGTCTCGCTGGACCAGCCGCTTCCCGCGGGCGCCGTGCAGGTCGCCTACAAGCGTGGCGTGGTCGACAACGAGAGCGACTCGATCATCACCGTGTGCGGGCTGCTCGGCGTCAGGGCGCGGGCGGGCAAGGTCGCGACCAGCTACAGGTCGGCCTCGCCGAACCTGCGGGACCTGATCGTCTCGACGCGGTTCAACTCCACGATCGAAGAGCTGCACGACGAGGAACCGCACTACGACACCCTCGTGCCGCAGGGGCACTACGAGTCGGCGGCGCAGTACGACCTGCGCGGGCTCGACGACGCCGGGCTCACCGAGCTGGGGGTGGCCGGGGGCCGCAACCTCTCGCTCGCCCAGATGAAGCACGTGCAGCACGTCCAGCAGACGCTCGGCGACGAGTTCGTCACGGACGTCCTGCTGGAGGCGCTGGACGCCCGCTGGAGCGACCACTGCGCGCACACCACGTGGAAGTCGCTGGGCAGCCTGCTCGGCAGGCTCGTCCAGGCCGCGAAGGACGTCGACAACCCGAACGTGCTGAGCATGTTCCACGACAACGCGGGCGTCTGGGACTTCTACGACGGCCACGCGATCGCCATCAAGGCCGAGACGCACAACGGGCCGTCGGCGATCTCCGGCTACTTCGGCCAGCTGACCAAGCTCGGCGGCGTGCTGCGCGACATCCTCGGCACGGGCCTGAGCGCCGACCCCATCGGCAGCTTCGAGTACACCGCGGTCGGCGAGCCGGAGGCGCCCGCGCCGATCAAGGGCCGGCCGGACGCGCGCAGGCTCGCCGGCGAGACGATCCGCGCGATCAAGGAGTACGGCAACACGTTCGGCGTGCCGATGATGTCGTCGCGCATGACGTTCCACCCCGCGTACCGCGCCAAGCCGTTCGCGCTCGGTGGCAGCATCGGCCTGCTGCCCGTGTCGGCGGCGCAGCGCGGCACTCCACGACCGGGTGACTTCGTCGTGCTGATCGGCGGCCTGACCGGCAACGAGGGCATCCACGGCGCGTCCGCGAGTTCCGCGGGTGCCGTGATGGACACCGCCGCCGTGCAGATCGGCGCGCCGCTGGAGCAGGTCAAGTTCCGCAAGGCGCTGATCGAGCTGCGCGAAGAGGGCTGCATGAGCGCGCTGACCGACGTCGGCGGCGCGGGCCTGAACTCCGCCGTCGGTGAGATCGGCGAGGCGTGCGGCGTGTGGATCAACACCGCGCTGGTGCCGTTGAAGACCGCGGCGCTGCCGATGTGGCGGATCCTGCTGTCCGAGTCGCAGGAACGCATGCTGCTCGCCGTGCCGCCGGAGCACCAGGAGCGGGCGAAGAAGATCCTCGATCGCCACATGGTGCGGTCGACGGTCATCGGCCGGTTCGCGGACACGGGTCGCTACCACGTGTTCCACGCCCCGGATCTCACCGAGGAAGCCCTGATCGCCGCGGCGCCGGACGCCGTTCCCGCCCACAACGGCGAACTCGGCTTCGACGTGGCGTACGACCTGCTGGACATCGAGGTCGAACGGTTCGAGGTCGGCCCGCCGCCGCGTCCATCCGACGTGGTCGAGTGGCCGGAGCTCGCGCCCACGCAGCTCGCCGGGCTGCTGGAGGAGGTCGTCGCCGACGCGGAGATCGCCTCGCAGCACTTCGCCGACTCGCAGTACGACTCCACGGTCCAGGGCAACACCTGGTACGGCCCGCACTACGGCACCGAGAACTCGGTCCGCACGGCCTACTGGGCGGGCACGCCCGTCGTGGGTTCGCCCGCCGCGGCCGTGCTCAACACCGCGTTCAACCCGTGGATGTTCGACGCCGACCCGGTCGCCGCGACCCGTCAGATGTTCTGCGCGGCGATCGCGGGCCAGGTGCTCGCGGGTGTCGCCGTCAAGGACATCTGCATGTGCGACAACTTCTACACCCCGCACCTCTCGCCGCACTGGCGCGAGTGGCTGGTCGGCATGGTCGACGAGCTCGCGGTGCTGGTCCGCCACTTCGGCGTGCCGCTGATCTCGGGCAAGGACTCCTCGGCCGGCTCAGTGCAGACCGACGAGGGCCTCGTCAGCGTGCCGCCCGCGGTGTTCCTGTCCGCACTGGGCAAGGTCCCGCACACTGACGACCTGCTGCGCGAGCAGTGGACCACAGCGGGCAACGTGCTCGTGCGCATCGGCCTGGCCACGGGTTCTCCGGTCGGCACGGTCGCCGCGCGCAAGCTCAGCCTGCCGATCGGCGCGCTCGACGACCTGGAACTGTCCGATGTGGACAGCTACCTGACCGCGCTCGCCGCGAGCAGGGCTCTGCTGCGCAGCGGTGCCCGCATCGGCGCCGGCGGCGTCGCGGGTGTGCTGGCCCAGGGCGTGCTGGCCAGCGGCATCGGCGTGAAGCTGGAGTCCGCGACCACCGAGTCGCTCTTCGCCGAGCATCGCGTCGGCGCTGTCGTCGAGGTCGCCCCCGAGGACGTCGCCGCCCTGCCCGCCGAGCTCGACCCGGTCGTCCTCGGTGTGCTCGAAGGCACGCTGGAGGGCACCGGAATCGTGCTCGAAGGCATCGACCTGTTCGCTCCGGCCGCGCGCGACGGCTGGCTCAACTCGTTCACGGCGAGGATCGCATGAAGCCGACCGTCAACGTCCTGTACCTGCCCGGCACCAACTGCCAGGAGGAGACCGTCCGAGCGTTCGCCGAGGTGGGTGCGGAGCCGCGGATGCGGTTCGCCGCAGACCTTCTCGCGGGCACCGAACGGCTCGACGACGCCGACATCCTCTGCATCCCCGGCGGGTTCTCGTTCGGCGACCACCTCGGCGGTGGCGCGGTGGCGGCGGCGTTGCTGCGCAGCCACCTCGCGGACCAGTTCGAGGCGTGCCGTCAGCGTCCGCTGATCGGCATCTGCAACGGATTCCAGATCGCGGTGCGCGGCGGGTGCTTCGGCAAGGTCGGCCTGAAGGTCAACAGCGCCGGCACGTTCCGCAACGAGGAGAACCAGCGGCACGTCGTCGAGACCGACAACGACAGCCCGTGGCTCGCCGGCCTGGGCGGTCAGACCCTCACCTTCCCGTGCGCGCACGGCGAAGGCCGCTTCGACCCTGGCAGCGAGACCGAGGGCTACCGCGTCGCACTGCGGTACGAGAAGGACTCCAACCCGGACGGGTCGTTCGAGGACGTCGCGGGCATCACGAGCGCCGACGGACTGGCGTTCGGCCTGATGGACCACCCGGAGCGGGCGATGGACCGCGAGGTGCGGCTGGCGTTCTTCGCCAACGGCGTCAGCGCGGTTCGTTAGTTGTAGAACGGCTTGGTGCTGGCCCTACCGCGAGCGCGGGGGCCAGCGCCATGGTCGTGACCCGGCCGGCGCGGCACGGTGGTGATCATGAAGTCACTCCTGATCGCCGCCCTGGTCGCGGTGACCCCTTTGCCGCCGCTGCAACCGGAACTGCTGCACGCGGCCATCGCCGACCTGGAACATCCGGTCGTGACGTCGGCGCAGTTGAGGGTCTCCGGCGAGGCGGGCCGCTGGTACGGCGCCGAAGGTGTCGCGGAGCAAGGACGTCCGGTCCGGCCTGACGACCGGTTCCGGATCGGCAGCGTCACCAAGGTGTTCGTGGCGACGGTCGCGCTGCAACTGGTGGCGGAGCGCAGGCTCAGCCTGGACACGAAGGTCCGGCACTACTTCCCCGACCTGCCGGAGTCCATCGACGCGGTGACGGTCGGGCAACTCCTGAACCACACCAGCGGAATCCCGAACGAGGTCGGTTACCCCGACCTGAGCACGCCGGACAAGGTCGTCGCGCACCGGTACGACCAGTGGACGCCCGAACAGCTCAGGGCGCTGGTCCCGCCGACGGAGCCCAAGTTCACGCCCGGCACGAAGCAGGAGTACCGGGGCATCAACTACCTGCTCGCCACGATGATCATCGAGAAGGTCACGGGCTGCGATCTGGCGCAGGAAGTCGAAAAGCGCATCACCCGTCCGCTCGGCCTCACCAAGACCTACCTGCCGGGCCGCAACGAGACGAAGATCCGCGGCGCCCACGTGCACGGTTACCTGAACGTGCCGGGGCAGGGCCTGGTCGACGTCAGCGACTACAACTCCTCCAGGGCCCACGGCGAGGGCGACATGGTCTCCACGACCGGTGACCTCACCAGGTTCATCGCCGCGCTGTTCGACGGGCGGCTGGTGCGGAAAGACCTGCTGGAGAAGATGTTCACGGTGCCGAAGGTGTCCATGGTGGACGGTCGGCCCGCCGCGTACGCCACGGGCCTGCAGACCTTCACCGTCAACGGCGTCGAGGTGTGGGGCAAGACGGGGGAGTGGTACGGCTTCAACGCGGGCGTGTTCTCGACGCGGGACGGGCAGCGGCGCATCGGGTACTCGTTCACGCCGACCGTTCGTGACGCCACACAGCAGGAGATGACGTTGCGGATCGCGAACGCGGTGACCAGCGCGTGACCTGCTGATCTTTCTCGGATGAATTCGCACACCCCGGCAGTTGCGTTCCGGTAAATCGCCGATTTACCGGAACGCAACTGCTTGCCGTCCCTTAGGGGGCATTCGCGGATATACTGCGGTCGCGGTACTTGGAACACCTGCGCCGGCAGGACGTGCTTTCCCGCCCGGACAGCAATTCTTGCGAGGACAGAATTCGTTGTTCCGCGCCGGACGGGTGAGCGATGTGCTGGTGATGAGAAGAATCCGCGCGGTGACGCGGGAGCATCCGTTCGTCGTCGACGCGACCGGTGCCGCGGTGTACTTCGCCGTGGTCGTCGCGAACGGCCCGGACACCTCGCTGGACGTCTGGTCTCTCCCGGTCATCGGTCTGCTGGCGGTGGTCAGCGCGAGTCTCGCCGTGCGCCGCGCGTGGCCGCTGTGGACGCTGGCCGTCACCGCCGCAGGGACATGGCCGGCCACCGCGTCGGGGGCCGATCTGGAGCCGTTCCTGGTTCCGCTGGCCGTGGCGGTCTACACGGTTGCCGCGCACGCCGAGAGGTGGACATCGCGCCGTGCGGTCGTGACCGGTGCCCTCTTCGTCGTTCCCGCTGTCGCGCTGCTGATCGGGTCGTCCGGTTTCACCGCCGAGAACCTCGGCCGGTTCACCCTGATCGGCATGGCCGCGGCGGTCGGGGAGGCGACGCGGAGCAGGCGGGCCTTCATCGCCGCGATCGAGGAACGGGCGGCGCGCCTCGAGCTGTCGCGTGAGGAGGAGGCGCGGCGCCGGGTCGTCGAGGAGCGGCTGCACATCGCCCGCGAACTGCACGACGTGGTGGCCCACCACATCTCGGTGATCAACGTTCAGGCCGGCGTCGCCGGGCACCTGCTCACCACCCGGCCCGAGGCCGCCGCGGAGGCGTTGAAGAACGTCCGGCTGTCCAGCCGCGCGGTGCTGGAGGAGCTGCACGGCCTGCTCGGCGTGCTGCGCAGGTCCGACGAGACGGGTGAGCCCACCGAGCCCGCTCCCGGCATGGCGCGGCTGGGACCGCTGGTGGAGTCGTTCCGGACGTCCGAGCTCGACCTCCGGTGGACCTCGGCCGGTGAGGAACGGCCGTTGTCCGCGACCGTCGACCTGGTCGCCTATCGCGTGGTCCAGGAGGCGCTGACCAACGCCCACCGGCACGGAACCGGCGTCACCGACCTGTCGGTGACCTACACCGCGACCGAACTCGTGATCGAGGTCGTGAACTCCCCCGGTCGCGGGTCTGGTGCCGGCGGTTCGGGACTCGGACTGGTCGGCATGAGGGAACGGGCGAACGCCGTCGGCGGCTCGGTGCGCACAGGTCTCGAAGCCGACCGCCTGTTCCACGTCCACGTCAGCCTTCCCGCCGGGAAGAGCTCATGACCATCCGCGTCCTGCTCGCCGACGACCAGCCGCTCATCAGGGCCGGCTTTCACGTCCTCATCGACTCCGCACCCGATCTGGAGGTCGTGGGCGAGGCCGCGGACGGGGTGGAGGCGCTCGACCTGCTGCGCACGACGCGTGCCGACGTCGTGCTCATGGACATCCGGATGCCCCGGATGGACGGGCTGGAGACGACCCGCCGGATCACCTCCGACGAGGACTTCGCGGGGGTGAAGGTCCTCGTGGTGACGACCTTCGAGATCGACGAGTACGTGGCGCAGGCCCTCCAGGCAGGAGCCAGCGGCTTTCTCGGCAAGGGCGTCGAGCCCTCCGAACTGCAGGCCGCGATCCGCACGGTCGCGGAGGGGGACGCGTTGCTGTCCCCGAAAGCGACCAGAGCCCTGATCGGCCGGTTCCTCACCCAGCGCGGCAGCGATCCGATCGACCCCGGCCGGTTGGCGGTGCTGACCCAGCGCGAACGTGAAGTGGTCGCTTTGGCGGCGCACGGAATGTCCAACCACGAAATCGCCGAGAAACTGGTCGTCTCGCCGCTCACCGTGAAGACCCACGTGAATCGGGCGATGATGAAACTCCAGGCGAGAGACCGCGCCCAGCTCGTCGTGGTGGCCTATCAAACAGGTCTCGTTCGTTTCTAGTGGATTCCGCCGATTCCTCGGCGACGCCATTTTTGGAAGAAGGAAGAAGATGAGTACTTCCACCGCGTCTCGACCCGTGTCACGGGCACGGGACAACCAGGTGCGCTGGCGACTCCCGGTACGGCTGCGCAAGACCGTCCTGGTCGCCCACGTCGGGTCGGCGGGAGCGTGGATCGGGATCGACGTCGTCTCGGCCGTGCTCGTGCTGATCGGCTGGACGCGCTCCGGCGACGGCCGCACCACCACGTACCAGGCACTCGCGGACCTGTTCGTGGTCCCGATGCTCTATACGGCCCTCGCGGCCGGCGCGATCTGCCTGCTCACCGGCGTTCTGCTGGGGCTCGCGACCAAGTGGGGCCTCGTCCGGTACCGGTGGGTCGCGGTGAAGCTGGTCCTCAACGTGGTCGCCTGCGCGATGATGCTCGCCTTCCTCGGCCCGATCACCGAACTCTCCACGGGCGAACAACCGTTGCAGGACATCTGGTTCGTCGCCTTCCTCGCCTCCACGGCCATGGCACTGCTGAGCTTCGCGATGGTGCTCTCCGTGTTCAAACCGTGGGGCCGGATCCGCACATGACTCGCAGCACCACTTGGGAGACAACATGATCGAGGTCGAGAACCTCACGAAGCGGTACGGCACGACCACAGCGGTCGACGGACTGAGCTTCACCGTCCACCCAGGAGTCGTGACCGGATTCCTCGGCCCGAACGGCGCCGGCAAGTCCACCACCATGCGCGTGCTGCTGGGCCTCGACGCGCCGACGTCGGGAACCGCGAAGATCAACGGAAAGCCGTACCCGCACCACCGGGCGCCCCTGCGGGAGGTCGGCGCGCTGCTGGAGGCGAGGGCGTTGCATCCCGGGCGCTCGGCGCGCCATCACCTCCAGGCCCTCGGCCACACGCACGGCATCGGTGCCGGCCGGGTCGACGAGGTGATCGAGGCGGTCGGTCTCACCAGCGTGGCTCGGCGCCGGGCCGGCAGGTTCTCGCTCGGCATGGGGCAGCGGCTCGGCATCGCGGCGGCGTTGCTCGGCGATCCGCAGACGGTGATGCTGGACGAGCCGGTCAACGGGCTCGACCCCGACGGCATCAGGTGGATTCGCCATCTCCTCAAGGACCTCGCCGACGAAGGCCGGACCGTCTTCCTCTCCTCGCACCTGATGAGCGAGATGGCTCTGACCGCCGACCACCTCGTCGTGGTCGGCCGCGGCAGGCTCATCGCCGACACGTCGGTCGCCGAACTGATCGAGTCCACCGGCAGCGGCGTGCACGTGCGCACGCCGAGAGCCGACGATCTCGTTCACGTGCTCAGCGGCGACGGAACACAGATCACCACCCTCGAGCGGGACGTCCTCCAGGTGACCGGTGTGTCCACTGAGGACATCGCCGTGCGGGCGCTGAAAGCCGGGATCCCGTTGTACGAACTCACACCACAGCGCGCGTCGTTGGAAGAGGCGTACACGGCACTGACCCGTGACGCCGTCGAGTACCAGGGCGAAGGGGCAGCCTGATGAGTGCCACGACCGGCGGCATCGCCTTCCGAGGCGTGGTGCGCGGCGAATGGGTCAAACTCCGCTCGTTGCGCTCCAGCGTGTTCACCGTGCTGGCGGCGGCCGCCGTCCTGCTCGGCGTGGGCCTGATCTTCGCCGCGACCGCCGGCACCGACAGCGACGGCGCCAACGGCGTCACGGAACCCGCCGGCATCACCCTGACCGGCGCGATGTTCGCGCAACTGGTCATCGGGGTGCTGGGGGTGCTCGTGATCACCGGCGAGTACGCGACCGGCATGATCAGATCGACCTTGACCGCCGTGCCGTCCCGGTTGCCCGTGCTCGTCGCGAAAGCGGGCGTCGTCACCGCGGTGGTCTTCCCCGTGATGATCGCCGCTGTGCTGGTGGCCTTCTTCGGCGGCCAGATCATCATGGGCGCCAACGGGTTTCCGACCACGACGATCAGTGCTCCCGGCGTGACCACCGCGCTGCTCGGCACCGCCGCCACGATGGCCGGCGTCGCGGTCATGGGCGTCGCGCTGGGCACCCTGCTGCGCAACACGGCGGGCGCGATCACCACTCTCGTCGCCCTGCTGTTCCTGGTGCCGGGGCTCGGCGGCCTGGTGCTTCCGGTGTCCTGGCGCGACAACGTCCTGAAGTACCTGCCCTCCACCGCGAGCGAGGCGTTCACCAGGGTCGTTCCTGGCCCGGAACTGCTCAGCGCCGGGACGGGCGCGGCCGTGTTCGCCGCGTGGGTGGTGGTGCCTCTCCTCGCCGCCGCCGTCACGTTGCGCGGCCGCGACGTCTGACCTGGCCCTGAAACGGTTCGTTCGGGCTGTAACGCTCGGCCGGGCGGGGCGGATGAACCTGCCATGAGTTTGGTCACGGTCGAGGGAAACGCCGTCAGGTTCAGCGAGTCGGTGGCACGCATCGCCGACTCGCTGAGCCCGCTCGGACCCGCCGGGCGGTGCGTCGCCGAGTCGTACGCGCTGAACACCGAGATGCGCCGGGTCGGTGAGTCGAAGGCCGCGCACGACAAGGAGATCACGCTGGCGTTGCTGGACCAGCGCCGCCGCGAGTCCTCCACCACGTTGCGCCAGATGCAGAAGCACCTGGGCAGGGCGGACCGCAGTGCCGCGGCGTTGCGGGAGTGCATGGTCAACATGCAGCGCGAGACCGTCAAACCAGGGCTGGCACTGGAGGAACGCCGCGCCTACATCGACCTGACCTCGCACTTCACCACCATGCTCGTCCAGCACCACACCGACCTCACCGGCGGCGTCGCGAACGTCATCGACAAGGTGCTCAACGGATCCGGCGCGGCCGCTCTCGCACCGGCCGGCCGCAAACCCGGCCGTCACCGCAGGTGAGCCGCAATCGGAGCGGCTGTGGCGGCTGCGCGTTCGCGTTGCTGGCCCTGATCTTCGTACTGCCGCTGGGAATCGTGCTGGTGGCACCGGCGTTCGCGGCCCGCATCCTCGTCGACGGCCTGCCGGAGCAGCAGCCCTACCTGCACGAGTGGCTCTGGGGCGCGGCCATCTCGGTGCCGCTGGCCGTGCTGCTGGTGAGGTCCGTGCTCAAGCGCGGTGGCCGCGTGCGCGGGACACCGCCGCTGAAGCGCTGGGCGGGGTTCCTCACGCGCGGCGTCGTGCTGCTCACCGCCATGAACACCTTCGCCTTCCTGGAGCGGAAGCCGTCCGCTCCCGGCGAGCACGTCGTCGACGACGGCATGCCGCTCTTCGGTGGTGCGGCACTGATCGGTGTCGTCGTGCTGGTCGCGACGGCGTTGTGGGACCGCCGCCCCCGCCGGGTCACCGTCGAGGAAGTGCGCACCGCGGCCGTCGAGGCCGACCGCACGCTGAAACGCGTCCGTGCCGAGAACGTCCGAGTGCGCCGCCAGGCCGAACAGGTGCAGGCCCGCCTGGTGAAGCTCCAGGCCAGGAACCCGGCACGCCCCGACGTCGAGTTCCACTCCCTGCGCGTCTTCCACCGCGAGTCGTACCAGTGCGCCGACACCGCCCACCTGGCCTACGGGTCCGCGCAGACCTCGTTGCACACCATGTCGTTCCTGGTCCGTCACGCCCGAGTCGCACCGCTTCAGCTGGTGGTGAGCAAGCGGGCCCGTGCCGACATGCGCGCCGCCGCGGCACATCTGCGGAGCTCGCACAGCGAACTTCGGTCCCAGGTCGAGCAGGGGCTCGACATGGTCCGCACGTTGAACACCAACACTTCCGAGCTCAAGCACGAGATCCGCGACAGCTGCGGCACCCAGGGCCAGCGGTGGTTCGCGGACCTGGAAGAACGCGTCGCACTGAAGCGCGAGGAAGAACGCACGCGCTGAAATCCGTCACCCGGTCGTGCGGCTGGTCAACCGCGCCAAATCACCACCGGAAGATCAAGAATGTGCTGAACTGATCGGCATGGGCACGCGCGCGATCCGTCTCACCGCACTCCTGGCCACCATCGCGGCCCTCACGGCCTGCACCGCGCCGCCGGAACCGCCGATGGCCTCGCCGGGACCCGCACTGGACCCGCAGGCGGTCAACTACGACAACCTCGACTTCAACCGGTCGCGGCCGCCCGTCTTCGACGGCAAGTGCGAGTCATTGCCCTCGAACCTCCAGTCGCTGCTCGGGCTCGAGTCGAAACCGGCCACGGCCATGGGCGGCGGGTGCCTCGCACGAGAGCCGTGGGGCGACCTCAAGATCCAGCTGTTCAGCCCGTTGTCGAACAGGAAGTCCCAGGCCCAGTACTTCGTCGACGACTGGAACGGTGACCTCAGCGCCGGCCACTACTTCCAGCGGTCGATCCTGCTGGACCGCTACTACGCGATCACCAAGATCGTGGGGTCGGTGAACGACACCTGCGTGGTCACCGTCGACACCGGTTCCGAGCGGCCGTTCGAGGTCGAGGCCTCGATGGAGTTCCAGGAGAGCATCGCCCTGGCGGACCGGGACGTCGACCAGCCGATCGACCGCGCGCTGCGCGACTTCTGCCCCAGGGCCAGGGAGGCCGCGGAGAAGCTGCTGCCGGTGCTCGACGAGAACGGCGGCAGCAGGGCCCGCTGACCCCTCAGCCCGCGTCGCGCCGGCTGAGCGAGACCAGTGAGACGGCGAGCAGGCCCAGCCAGACGACCAGCGACGAGATCGTCTGGAGCCATCCCGCGCCTTCGCCCGCCATGTGGAAGGCCGCTTCGAGCGGGTAGACCAGCCCGAAGACCTCCGGCAGCATCATGCGCGCCAGGGCGAGCAGCGGCACCGCGATGAAGAACACCGTCAGCGAGCCGCCCGTGTTGGGGATGAGCAGCGAGACGATCAACGCCGTCAGCAGGACCTGCGCGGTGGCCAGCATGGCCACGCCGAGCACCCATCCCGGCCGGGAACCGAGCAGGTAGTTGTGGTTGAGCCCGGTCGCGGCGGTCTTGATCAGGACCGGGTACAGGATGAACGTGAACACCGTGCACACCAGCCACACGCCGGCGAGCACCGTGCCCTGCGCGAACAGATAACGCATCCGTGAGGGCTGCACCAGGAGCGTCGGTTGCACGCTCTTGTACTGCCATTCGCCCGCGACGAGCTTGATCACCGTCGCGAAGACCAGCAGCAGCCCGAGCTGGATCACGAAGAGCATCGGCACGACCTGCCTGCCCGCGCTCGCGAGGTTCGTCTGCGGCAGCGTGAACAGCGCCATCAGCCCGACGAGGAAGAGCGGGGCGACGGCCAGCACGATCTTGTCCGAACGGGTGCCGACGAGCTTGCGCGCCTCGACCGCCACCAGCCGCCAGAACGACGAGGAACTGCTCGCGCGGGCGGCCCACGGCATGTTCGGTGCGGGCGGCTGTTGCTGTTGCTGCTGCCAGGCAGGCGGATGCCCGACGGTCATGACCTACCCCCACTGGTCAGCCGGAAGAACAGGTCTTCCAGGCTCATCTGCTCCTCGCGCAGCCCCAGCAACGGGATGCCCGCGGCGAAGGTGACGTCGGAGATCTTCTCGACCGGCGCGTGCGCGGCGATGAAGCCGTCCGGCGCGGGCTGGATGGCGATGCCACCCCGCTGCAACGACTCGGCGAGGCGGTTCATGTCCTTGGCGCGCACCAGGGAGCGGGCGGAGCTCGTCAGACTGGCCAGCGGCCCGTCGGCCACGATGCGACCGTTGCCGATCACCAGCACCCTGTCCGCGGTCTGGTCCACTTCGGACAGGACGTGGCTCGACAGCAGCACCGTGCCCCCGCGGGAGGCGTGCCCCCGCAACAGGTTCCGCACCGCGCGGATGCCCTCGGGATCGAGGCCGTTGATGGGCTCGTCGAGCACCAGCAGTGGCGGGTTGGTGATCAGGGCGTGCGCGATGCCCAGCCGCTGGCGCATGCCGAGGCTGTACTTGCCGATCTTGCGGGTGGCCGCGTCGGCCAGCCCCAGCATCTCGAGCACCTCGTCCGCCCGGCGGGCGGGAACGCCGGAAAGCGTTGCGGCCATGCGCAGATGGCCCCGCCCGCTCCGTCCGGGATGGACGGCCGCCGCGTCGAGCAGCACCCCGGCGACGTGCGACGGGTTCGGCCACGCGGTGAACGGGCGGCCCGCGATCGTCGCCTGGCCGCGGTCCGGCCGGGTCAGTCCGGTGATCATCCGCAGGGTCGTCGACTTGCCGGCGCCGTTGGGCCCGAGGAAGGCCGTCACGGTGCCGGGCTGGAGCTCGAAGCCCACCTGATCAACGACCGTGCGACCCTCATAGGCCTTGGTCAGCCCCCACGCTGTGAGCACACACCCACCGTAGCGGTAGTCACTGTCCGTCGCGGGCTGATTCGCGCAGCGAGTCGATCTTCGGGGGTGCAGTTGATCAGCCCGCGGTCCGGTCGCCCAGGTAGGTGAGCGTGGCGAGCACCCGCCGGTTGCGGTCCTCGCCGGGCACGAGTCCGAGCTTGGCGAAGATGTTGCCGACGTGCTTGTTCACCGCGGCCTCGGAGACGACGAGCCTCTCGGCGATGCCCGCGTTGGAGCAGCCCTCGGCGATCAGGCCCAGCACCTCGCGCTCGCGGTTCGACAGCCCGGCCAGCGGGTTGCGCCTCAGCAGCTTGCGGACCACCTCGGGGTCGATGACGGTCTCGCCCGCCGCCACCCGGCGCAGGGCCGCGAGGAACTCCCGCACGTCGCCGACCCGGTCCTTGAGCAGATAGCCGACGCCGGTTCCGTTACCCGAGTCGAGCAGGTCGGCGGCATAACTCGTCTCCACGTACTGGCTCAGCGCGACGACGGGCAGGGCCGGGTTCGCCCGGCGCAACCGGACCGCGGCGCGCAGGCCCTCGTCGGTGAAGCCCGGCGGCATCCGGATGTCGGTGACGACGAGATCCGGTGCGTGTTCGGCCACGGCGGCGATCAGGGCGTCGGCGTCGGCGACCGTTGCCACCACTGGGAAACCGAAGCGGTCGAGCAACGCGGCCAGGCCTTCGCGCAGCAGAGCGCCGTCTTCTGCCAGGACTGTGCGGATCAGCACGGGAACTCCGCTCGCACGGTGGTGGGTCCGCCGGAGGGGCTGGACAGGGACAGGGTGCCGCCGAGAGCCGCGCAGCGGTCGGCCAGGCCGGTGAGACCGGAACCGTGCGAGGCGTCGGCACCGCCGTGGCCGTCGTCGGTGACTTCGACGGTGAGAACGTTGCGCCGCAACGATGCCGCGACCTGGATCGTGGTGGCGCCGCTGTGTTTGGCGGCATTGCTCAGGGCCTCGGCCACCACGAAGTACGCGGCGCCCTCGACGGTGCCGGGAGGGCGTTGGGGAACGACGCAGTGCACGGTCACCGGAATCGGCGAGCGGTCGGCCAGTTCTCTCAGTGCGGCCGGCAAGCCCAGGTCCGACAAGGCCTGCGGGTGGATTCCGTGGATGAACTCCCGCAGTTCCACCAGCAACTGCTTCGCCTGCGAATGCGCGTCGGCGACGGACTCGGTGCCGGGGGAGTCCGGTGGCAGCTCCAGCTTCGCGACGCCCAGTCGCAGGATCAGGCTCACTACCCGTTGCTGGGCACCGTCGTGCAGGTCGCGTTCGATGCGGCGCCGTTCCGCGTCGAACGCGGTGACAAGACGTTCGCGCGACTGGGAAACCCGCACGAGTTCGGTCCGCAGCCCGCTGCCGGACGGGTACAGCAGGGCTCGCGCGATCGTCGCGTGCACACCGGCCACGAGCGCGAACAGGTACAGCAGCAACGGAAACAGCGCCAAGCCCGCGAGCGCGTACGGCAGCGCTTCGGACACCGTGCGGGCTTCGCCGAAACCGAGGGCGAGCGCGCGGTCCGGTGCCACGAAGAACGGGCCGGAGATCAACGCGAGCACCAGCGTCAGAGCCAGCGCGAGCACCAGGGACGGCAGCGCCAGGAACGCCACGGCGCACAGATAGCCGACGTCCCACCAGGAAGCGGGGCGACCGGCCCGCGCGGCATCGACGAGTCGCAGCCGCCGGCGTTCGAGCAGAGCGACGGGACGAGCCACCGCCGGGCCGCCCACCAGCGCGAACGGCAGCGCGACCAGGCTCAGCAGCGCCACCACCGGAGTGCTCAGCACGTACGCCGTCGCCCGCCACGGCCACCTGGTCAGCAGGAACCGCCGCCGCCCGGCGGATTCCCAGATCGTGCGTTCCCCCACCCGGACCACCGTAGTCAGGTAGAGGTTTCACCACCTGCGAAGCGGACATCAACGCCAGTGACTCCCGCCCGCGGCGCGCGGTTGAGTGCTCCCATGTCGTATCCAGCCGTAGAACTGCGCCAGGTCACCCGCTTCTACGGAACCAAGAACACCGGTGTCGCCGCCCTCGACGACGTCAGCCTGGCCTGCCCGGCCGGCACGTGGACCGCGATCATGGGGCCGTCGGGGTCGGGCAAGTCCACGCTGCTGCACTGCGCGGCCGGGCTGGACCAGGTCACCAGCGGCCGCGTCGTGCTGGCCGGGCGCGACATCACCACGGCAACGGACGGTGTGCTCACGGAGATGCGGCGGCGCGCGATCGGGTTCGTGTTCCAGAACTTCAACCTGATCGGTTCGCTGACCGCCGAGCAGAACGTCGCGTTTCCGTTGAAGCTGGCCGGAATCCGCGCGTCCAGGAGCGACGTGCGCCAGGTCCTCGGCAGCGTCGGACTCGCGGACCGGGCCACGCACCGGCCGCGTGAGCTCTCCGGCGGCCAGCAGCAACGGGTCGCCATCGCCCGCGCGATGATCTCCCGCCCCGCCGTGCTGTTCGCCGACGAACCGACCGGCGCGCTGGACTCGCGGTCGGCGAGGGTGGTCCTGACGCTGTTGCGCGACATGGTGCGCGGCGCCGGGCAGAGCATCGTGATGGTCACCCACGACCCCGCCGTGGCGGCCAGTGCCGACGCGGTGGTCTTCCTCGCCGACGGACGGATCGTGGACCGGGTGACCGAGCCGACCACGCACCAGGTCGCCGAGCGGCTCGCGCGGCTGGAGAGCTGAATGTTCCGGATGTCGTTCGGCACGTTCCGGGAGCGGTGGGAACTGTTCGCGGGGGCCGTTCTCAGCGTTGCCGTCGGAGTCGCGCTCGTGCAGGCCTCGCTCCTCGTCCTCGCGGCCACGGGGGAGCCGCGGATCCCGGAAGGGCTGTCCCGCCAAGCCGAGGACAGGATCCGCGAAGGGTTCGTCGGCGCCGCGACGGTGATGGGCATGACCGCGTTCCTCGCCCTGTTCCTCGCGGTCTTCATCGTGAGTTCCACGTTCGGCTTCACCGTCGACCAGCGCCGCCGCGACCTCGCCCTGCTGCGGCTGACCGGTGGCAGCCGCGGCCAGGTGCGGATGTTGCTGCTGTCCGAGTCGCTGCTGCTCGGGATCGTCGGATCGGCGCTGGGGGTGCCGATCGGGCTGATCGCGAAGCACGTGCAGACGTGGCTGCTCGTCGAGATCGGCCTGGTGCCGGACGGTTTCACGGCCCCGTGGCGGCTGTGGGCGGTGATCGTCGCCGGGGTCGCCGGTGTCGGTGTCGCGCTGACCGGGGTGTTCGCCGCCTCGCTGCGGGCGGCCCGGATCCGGCCGCTGGACGCCCTGCGGGAGACCGGGAAGGCCGCCAGGGTCATGACCGCCTCCCGCTGGTTGCTCGGCCTGTCCAGCACGGCCTGCACGGTCGCCATGGTGGTGTGGGCGCACGGCGCGAACCTGATCGGCGCGATGATGGCGGCGCTGGGCATCTCGATGGTCGGTGCGGTCGCGATGAGCACTCTGAGCCCGCTCGTCGTCCCGTTCGCCGCCTGGCTGTGCGGCCTGCTCGCGCCCGGCAGCCTGGCCATCGCCTCCCTCAGGGACGGCGTGCGGCGCAGCGCCGCCACCGCGTCCCCGCTGATCGTGCTGGTCTCACTGCTGCTCGGCCTCGCGGGCACGTTCGGCTCGCTCGCCGACGCCGGAGGGGAGGAGGCGAAACGGTCGCTGAACGCCCACCTCGTGGTCACCTCGACGGGGGAACAGGCGGAACGGCTGCCCGGAATCGAAGGTGTGGCCGTCGCGTCCCGGCAGAACGCCGTGGACATCACGATCACGGCGGGGGACCGGCGCGGCGTCCACTCCGGGATCATCGCGGTCGACGCGGCCGACTACATGCACACGCACACCCTTATTCCGGCGAGCGGTGACTTGAACGCACTCACCGGTGACACCGTTTTCGTCGGCCCCGCCCAGCACTCCGAGTGGATCGGCCTCGGCGAGGTGCTCAGCGTGGACGCAGAAGGAAAACCGCTGGGCCTCACCGTCGTCGGAGGACTTCCGGAGACCCTCGAACCGGGCGAGAGCTTTTTGGTCCCGCGGCGGATTCTGCCCAGGCAGGTGTGGGCGAACGCGCCGACGGAGACGGTCATCCAGGTCGTTGCGGAACAAAACCCCGGTGTTGTCGCCGAACGGATCGAGCGTGCCGGTATCGGAGAGGTGCACACCGTGCAGGATTGGGCGAGGGCGCGCGCGGGCAGAAATCAGGCAGGAAACGTGCAGATCCTTAGTGTGCTGATGGGATTGGCCGGGCTCTACGCGCTGATGGCCGTCGTGAACTCGGTCGTGATCGCGGGCACCGAACGCCGCCGCGAGTTCGCCGTCTTCCGGGTGACCGGGCTGAGCCGGCCTCAAGTCGCCCGGACGGCTGTGGCCGAGGCCACTGCGGTGGCGATCATCGGACTGGTGCTCGGATGCGCGGTCGCCGCCGCCGGATTGGCGGGCATCGGCGGTTCCGTGCGCGCCGCGATCGGGGTGACCGTCGTGCACGTTCCTTGGGCGCTCCTCGCGGTGGTCGCGGCCGGTTCTCTCGCCGTAGTGGCGGTGACCAGCGGTATTACCGCGTTCTTGACGACACGGGAGCGCCCTGTCTCGTTGATCACGACCAAGGAATGACCTGTGTTGATCACGGCGTGGCGAGGTGATCCGCATGCGAATTCACGAATAAGAGCCGGTAACGGAAAGCGACGCTCGGTTGCGCTCCGTTCTGCTTAGAAGATGCCGCACGCCGCTGTCAAGTTCGGGGCAATAGCCGCCGCGTTTCCACTGTTCAGTTAGCGAAAGCCCAGCTCGCGTCCTTTCGCCCACTCGGTCACGACCGCGCGACCTCCCTGCGAGAGCGTGCACATCACTGCAACAGCTGGGGATCGAACCGGAGAACGGGGGTGTTGCGTTGCGCATCTGACTGAGTACTCTGCACTCACCCCCTCAAGATCATCGCTGTTGGTCATGTTGATCATGTGGTGTTATCTTTCCGTCGCCAATTCGGGTGGTCGTGGAGCGTTGTGAAGCTGAAGAACGTGCCTGAGACGAATTACAAGACAATTCGTTCCCGGCTCACTGGTGTCGTGGTGGTTCCCAGCGTCGTCCTTCTGGCCATGTGGGCGCTGTTCTCGTCCTACACGGTGTTCGAGGGTCTCTACCTCCAGCTGGTCGCCTCCGGCGCGCGGGACGCCTCGATCCCCGCGGTCCAGTCGTTCGCGTCGCTGCAGAAGGAACGCGAGCTGAGCATGACGAGCCTGAGCCGCTCGGGCTCCAGCACGTCGGCGTTGCTCAAGCAGCAGCAGGACACCGACAAGGACGTCGAGAAGATGAAGTCGGCGTTCGCCGAACTCGCTTCCCAGGCGCCGCAGGAGATCGTCGACGGCATCAACAAGCTCAACGGGCTGCTCGACCAGCTGCCGGACCAGCGCGAGCGCCTGGAGTCCGGCAACGCGTCCAAGGACGAGATCTACCGCTACTACAACAGCGTTCTCGACGCCGGTGGCTCGCTGTTCGGCACGCAGGCCCGCATCGTGCCCGACGCCGAGACCGTGCAGGGCGCACTCGGTGCGCTGCAGTACTTCCAGGCCTCCGACGCGATGTCGCGGTCCAGCTCGGTCGCCGCGGGCGCGCTGGCGGCGGGCAAGTTCACGCCGGAGGAGCACCGCGAGTTCGCGAACCTCGTCGGCGCGTACCACTTCACGCTCAACGTCATCGAGCCCACCTCGCTGCCGGACGTGCGCGAACACTTCAAGCAGCTCACCGGCAGCGCGCCGTACCAGCAGCTGGTGACCCTGGAGAACCGCCTGCTGCAGAACGCGGAACGGCCCGTCGGGCAGCAGGTCACGCTGGCGGACTACGAGAACGCGACCCGCGCCGTGTCCACCGAGCTGACCACGATGGTGCAGGAGCAGTCCACCGGCGCGGTCAACATCGCCATGGCCAACGGCAAGGACAAGTTCACCACCGTCCTCATCGGCAGCCTGATCGCCCTCATCGCGGTCATCGCCGGCATCTTCGTCGCGGTCCGCGTCTCGAACCGCCTCGTCAACAAGGCGTTGATCGTCCGCCTCATCGCACTGAAGAGCGACTCGCTCAAGCTCGCGCACGAACGCCTGCCGAACATCGTCGAGCGGTTGCGCGAGGGCAAGCACGTCGACGTCGCCGCCGAGGTCCCCGCGCTCGACTACGGCAACGACGAGATCGGGCAGGTGGCCGACGCGTTCAACGCCGCGCAGTACACCGCCGTCGCCGCGGCCGTGAAGGAGTCGCAGACCCGTGAAGGCGTGAACCGGGTCTTCCTCGACATCGCGCGCCGCAACCAGGGCCTGGTGCACCGCCAGCTCAAGATCCTCGACAAGCTGGAGCGCGAGGAGGAGAACCCCGACCACCTCGACGCGTTCTTCCAGCTCGACCACCTCGCCACCCGTGCGCGCCGCAACGCCGAGAACCTGATCATCCTGACCGGCGAGCAGCCGGGCCGGCAGTGGCGCAAGCCCGTGCGCATGCTCGACGTCGTGCGCGCCGCCGTCGCCGAGACCGAGCAGTACGCCCGCGTGAAGGTCAACCCGGTGCCCGAGGTCGCGCTGGTCGGCGCCGCCGTCGCGGACACCATCCACCTGATCGCCGAGCTCGTCGACAACGCGACCTCGTTCTCCTCGCCGCGCTCGCAGGTCGAGATCCACAGCAGCGAGGTGCCGCAGGGTCTCGTCATCGAGATCGAGGACCACGGCCTCGGCATCAAGCCCGAGGACCGCGAGCTGCACAACAAGATGCTGGAAGCGCCGCCCGACTTCGAGGCGATGAGGCTGCGCGGCGAGTCCCGCCTGGGCCTGTTCGTCGTCGCCCGGCTGGCCGCCCGCCGCCACATCCACGTCGAGCTGCGCGACTGCCCGTCCGGCGGCACCATCGCGCTGGTCCTGATCCCGTCCGAGCTGATCGTCGGCGAGGCGGGCGCGGCAGACCCCGCGGACTCGGTCCAGATGCCCAAGCCGACGTTCCGCCAGCAGACGCTCCAGCAGGCCTCGCGGTCACCGGAGGCCCTGGAGTCCTCGGTCCCGATGCAGGGCGACCTGACGCGGGACCCCCGGCCCGCCGAACGCCCCACCGAGACCTTCCACCTGGACGAGTTCTGGGCCGGGAGGGCAGTGGGAAACGGCCGGAGCCCAGGCCCGGAAAGGGACCTGGACAGCAGCAGCGGGCAGATCGAGCTGCCCCGGGAAGACCGCCTGGGAGGCGTCTGGCCGACAGACGACCCGGCGGAAGGTGAGGCGACGACGCGTCAGAACGCCCGGCCGGAGCTGCCGCGCCGGAGGCGGCAGCAGCACCTCGTACCTCAGCTGGCCAACGACGAACCCCGGCCGATGCCCGAACTCGCGGAGTTCAACCCCGAGGAACGGGCGGAACGCACCCGCGACGGAATGTCCGCCTTCCAGCAGGGCACGCGCAGCGCCCGCCAGGCCGACGACGTCGTGGAACCGTGATCACGAAACTGAAAGGGCTATTTCCGTGGACGACCTGACCGGCGGGCACCCCGAGCTCAACTGGCTGCTGGAGGACCTCGTCGCGAGAGTGGTCGGTGCCCGGCACGCGGTGGTGCTCTCCGCGGACGGCCTGCTGCTCGCCCACTCTCCCGAGCTGTCCAAGGACGACTCCGACCACCTCTCGGCGATGGCGTCGGCGTTCCAGAGCCTCGCTCGCGGAACCGGACGCCACTTCGGAGGTGGCCAGGTCCGCCAGACCATCGTGGAGATGGAGCGCGCGCACCTGTTCGTCACCGCGGCGGGGCAGGGAGCCTGTCTCGCGGTGGTGGGCGACGAGGACGCCGACATGGGCATGATCGCCTACGAGATGAACATGCTCGTGAAGCGCGTAGGCGCCTACCTCTCGTCGGCACCGCGAACACTGGCGTCGCCGAGGATGCCCAACCCCCTCGGGTTGTCATGAGCAACTCCTCCGACTGGTGGTACGACGAGGCGGCGGGCCCCATGGTCCGCCCGTACGCGATGGTGAACGGCCGCACCAGGCCCAAGCCCGCGGGTGAGGACCTGACCCTCACGACCCAGGTCCGGGCACTGCGCACGACAACGGACCAGGGCACGCTGTCGGTGGAGCACCTGGAGATCATCAAGCTCTGCCGGAAACCGCTTTCCGTCGCGGAGGTCGCCGCCTACCTGCACGCACCGCTCGTCGTGGTGAAGGTGCTGCTGAGCGACCTCATCCAGCGCGGAGACGTCATCACCAGCGGCCCGGCCACCACGGTGGTCCCGGTCGACATGAACCTACTCCAGAAGGTGCTCGATGGTGTCCGTGCAATCTGATCGGCCTGATTCCGGGCAGGGGCGTGAGGAACTCACCATCCCCTCCTCCGTCAAGATCGTCGTCGCCGGCGGTTTCGGCGTCGGCAAGACCACGATGGTCGGCGCGGTCAGCGAGATCACCCCGCTGCGGACCGAGGAGCTGCTCACCGAGGCCGGCGAGGAGATCGACGATCTCTACGGCGTCGAGGGCAAGACCACGACCACGGTCGCCCTGGACTTCGGCCGGATCACGATCAACCCCGAACTGGTGCTCTACCTGTTCGGCACGCCGGGCCAGGACCGCTTCTGGTTCCTGTGGGACGAGCTCGCCGTCGGCGCGATCGGCGCGGTCGTCCTGGTCGACACCCGCAGGCTCGACGCGGGCTTCGGCGCGATCGACTTCTTCGAGCGGCGGGGCATCCCGTTCGTCGTGGCGGTGAACTGCTTCCAGGGCAGCCACTCCTACACGGCGGAGGAGATGCGCGTGGCGCTGGACGTCGCGGACACGGTGCCGTTGGTGCTGTGCGACGCCCGCGACCGCGAGTCGTGCAAGGCGGTGCTGGTCCGCGTGATCGAACACGCGATGAACCGGCTCGACGTGATGGCCTGAGCTGACCTTTGTTGAAGCCCTTGGCGTTGTGCGCCAAGGGCTTCAACTGTTGCTAAGGCTTGATCTGCTCGAGCCGGCAGCGGAACGGCCTGAGGATCGGCGGCACCTCGGTGAGCCGGTAACCGGGCACCTGTTCGGGATCCTTGGCGATCCCCGCCAGCGTCTCCGCCACGTACTCCAGGTGGCTGCGCGTGTAGACCCGGCGCGGGATCGCGAGCCGCACCAGTTCGAACGGCGCGGGCGTGATCAGGTCCCCGGAGGAGTCGATGTCCCCGAGGTAGAGCGATCCCACCTCGGCACAACGGATTCCGCCCGCGAGGTACAGCTCCGACGCGAGCGCGTGCCCGGTGAACCTGCTCGGCGGGATGTGCGGCAGCAGCCTGCCCGCGTTGAGGTAGACCGCGTGCACGCCCGCCGGCCGCACACTGTCCACACCGGCCTCACGGGCGCAGTCGGCGAGGTATGCGGTGGCCTCGGCCCGCTCGCGCAGGTACATCGGATCGGTGACCTCGAGCAGCCCCTGCGCGCACATGTCCAGGTCACGGCCGGAAAGCCCGCCGTACGTGCTGAACCCCTCAGTGGCGATCAGCAGGAGTTCGCACTGCTTGGCCAGGTCGGGGTCCTGCAGCGCGAGCATCCCTCCGATGTGGACGATGCCGTCCTTCTTCAGGCTCAGCACGCACCCGTCGGCGAGCCGGAACGCCTTCTTCGCGACCTCACGCGGAGTGTGGTCGCGGTACTTCTCCTCCCGCTGCGTCACGAGCCACGCGTTCTCGGCGAACCGGGCCGCGTCGAGGATGAACGGCACACCGTGCCTGCGGCACAACTTCCGCACGGCCTTGAGGTTCGCCATCGACACCGGCTGCCCGCCGCCGCCGTTGTTGGTGATCGTCATGAGCACCAGGCCGACGTCCTCGGGGCCCTCCAGCAACTCCTCGAGCGCGACGAGGTCGATGTTGCCCTTGAAGGGTTCGTCGCTGTCGAGGTCCGCGAAGGCCGGCGACGGCAGGTCCCGCACCACGCCGCCCGCCAGTTCGACGTTCGCACGGGTGGTGTCGAAGTGCGTGTTGCTGACCGAGATCTGCCCGGGTTTCAGCAGCGAGCCGAACAGGATCCGTTCCGCCGCCCGGCCCTGGTGCACGGGAAGGATGTGCTCGTAGCCCGTGAGTTCCTCGGTCACCGCGCGGAACCGGAACCAGGAACGGGAACCCGCGTAGGTCTCGTCGCCGCGCATTCCCGCGGCCTGCTGCTCGGCGGACAACGCGCCCGTGCCGGAATCGCTCAGCAGGTCGATCGTGACGTCTTCAGCCGTGAGGTTGAACTGGTTGTACCCGGCCTTGGCGTAGCGGCGTTCCCGGAACTCGCGGGTGGTGATGGGAATGGGCTCGACGACCTTGATGCGGTACGGCTCCACAACGGGCCTTTCTTCGGTGCGGCGGCTAAACAAGCAGTGCTTTGGCGCGGGAGGGGGTGACGTCGTACGCCTCGGACGACAGGTAGACCGAGACTCCCGGTTTCGGCCTGCCCAGCCGCAGCGACACGTGGGCGATCAGGCCCACGCCGTCACCGAGGGGGCGCTGGACGAGACTCGCGAGCGCCATGACGAACGGCGCCGGGTCGAACCCGCACCTGGCCATGATCGCCAGGACGCGCTCGCAGGCCTCGAGGTCGTCCTGCACGTAGTCGCGCACCGGGATGTAGAGGGAGTAGCCGCTGGGTCGCTCGGTGTCGCCGGACAGGAAGGTGTAGCTCGACATCAGCGGACGCCGGGAGAACGGTCCCGCGCCGCCGCAGGCGAGTTCGCAGACGTCCGCCAGGAGCACCGGGTCGACGTCGGGGACCGCCGCCGCTGCCGCCACCACGTCCGCGATCGCCGCGTCGTCGTGCGACACGTAGGTCTTCACCCGTGCCTGGTTCTCGTCCGTGAGGTCGAGGGCGAAGAACGAGAACCGGTCCAGCCCCTCGCGCCGCAGCCCGTGCTCCGAGATGGCCGGGATCGCCGCGCTCAGGCCGAGCCGGGACAGTCCTTCACCGACCAGGGCGGTCGCGCTCTCACGGCCGCGCACGTCGGGGTTGAGGTAGACCTTGATCGCGGGCGGCGTCTCCGGCCCGACGATCAGCGAGTACCAGAACGCGAACGCACCCTGCGGGTCGTCCGGCAGGAACAGGTCGCGCACCCGGTCGAGTTGTCCGAGGTTCAGCCCGCGCCGCCGTGCCAGCCGGTCGAGCACGCCGAGCGCCGCGCCGAGATTGGCGCGCGGGCCGGGCTGTTCGGCGAGCGATTCGACGATCATGCGGACGACCGGGCGTTCGTTTTGGGCCAAAGCCACCGAGAATTCGACGGGGGTGTGGTCGTCGGCGACATTGGAGGTCCAATGGGGCACCGCGGAGAGAGGCAGTCTGCAACCAGGGCCCAATGTCTCACCCAGCAGTTTTGTCGCGCTTTGCGCCGAGTCCGCTAAACCGACGGCGCGAAGGAGGTCGCGTAGTTGTCCGATGGCGAAATCGTGCAGGGAGACGGCTGGCGCGCTCAAGATGGGGCACTCCTGATCGGGCCGGTAATCCGGTCGGTTGCAATCCTGACGGGGTGGAATCGCAACGTGAATTCTCTCAACCAGCCACATGCCCAGGTCAAGAGCCAAGGGGGTTGCGTGCGACACTCTGCGCTGTGATCAAGATTGCACCGCTCGGTCTATTGACTTGATCGGTTCCTACTGTCTTCGTGCGCAATTGTGTCTGCGGGCATGAGTGTGCTATGCGTGATCGCCAATGGTGTCGCAGAGTGAAGGATTGTGCTAATCGCGGGCGTCGTGGTATTACGTTCGTTTTCGGCCCGTTTGTCCCGGTACAAAAGAAAAACGGGGGTGCCCGCATCGCGGAACACCCCCGTTCGGGGCTTGTTTCGGCACTTCTCAGCCGTACGTCTTCGCGCACCGCTCTTTACCGGGACAACTGCGGATCATGCGCACCGAAGGGGCCTCGTCGATCCTGTCGGGAGGGTTCGCCGCCCCGTCCGGCCACTGCACGGAGATCGCGATCGACGCCGCGTTGTTGTCGTAGTTCTTCTCCAGCAACGCGTGGTCGGAGTTCACGACGTTGACCACGTCGTAGATGCCGGACTTCACGTGGGTGAGGTCCAGCCACTGGAAGTCGACGTCGTGCTTGTAGTCGTCGCCGGAGCCGACCGAGATGCCGAACACGACGTCCACAGCGGACGGGTTGTGGTGCTCGCACATGTGCCCGTCCAGGCGCTCCGCGAGCTTGCCCGCCGGGCTGTCCGGGTCCGCGGGCCGGTGCTCGAGGTAGTCGGAGACGGTGTAGCGGTCGCCGATGCAGAACCCGTTCTTGCGGTCGGTCACGACCACGCCGCCGTCGGGGGTGCGCAGCTGGAAGTACTCGAAGTTGAGCAGGTGCCAGTGCGTGTGAGTGGGAGCGGGCTCGTAGTACGCGCTGGAGTTCGTCTCGCGCCGCGCCTCGTTGTACGAGCCGGCGATCGAACCGTCCACACCGGACTGGACGGCCTGACGGACGTTCATCGTCGGCGTGGACGTGCTGTCACGGTGCGCGTGCAGCAGCAACGGGCCGTCGCCGACGTTGTCGATCGAGGTGGTGAACCGCAGGCGGACGGCCTGGGCGGTGCCGCCGCGGTACATGCACTTGCCCCGTGCCGCCGAGGCGTCCTCCACCAGGCACACGTCCCAGGCTCGGCACAGCAACGGGGAGCCGTCGTGGCCACCGGGACAGCCGATGGGCGCCTGGCGGAGATCGGGCAGCAGCGGCGCGGGATCGGCCTGGACGTGCTGCGAGGAGACGAGGTTGACCGCGGTGACCGTGAGTGCTGCGATCACCGCGCCGATTCTGCTGACCATGCGGCGTTCTCCTGGGTCGAGGAGCTCCTGGCGGCGCGCAGGAGCGTGTCCGTCACGGAGTTGGAGAGCTCGACGCTGGAGTTCCAGCTCGTGACGTCGGGGTAGACGTGGGCCGTGGTGGCGAGCAGCAGTCGCGTGCCGGGCACCTCGACGGGCGGCCGCTTCGTGAGATACCCCAGCGGGTATACCGGTTCGACGAACGGCGCCTTGAACACGCGCACCTCGTCGACGTCGTCCGGCGTGAGTCCTTTGTGGATGTTCAGCAGCTGCTCGGTCCAGCGGCGGGCGATGCTGTCGGAGTCCTCGCGGTACAGCGCGGACTCGCGATCGGTGTAGTGCATGACGTACACGAGATGCCGGTCGCCGTAGCGCTCCGAACCCGTCAGCGGGGTCATCTCGATCACGCCGTCGAAGTCCGTGCCGCAGCGCAGCACCGGCGCCCAGTAGTGCCCGGACAACGGCTTGCGCAGGAAGAACAACGTGTTGACGACACCCTGGTACGGCAGCTGGACCTCGGGCAGCCGCGGCGCCAGCTCGGCGTCCGCGATGGCCCGCAACGCCGGCAGCGGGACCGTGGAGACCGCGTGGTCCGCCTCGATCGTCTCGCCGTCGGCCAGCGTCACGACCACCCGGTTCGCCGAAGCCTCAAGCCTGCCAACGGGAGCGGAGACGCGGACCTCGCCGCCGTGCGCCTCGATGGAGGCCCTCAGTGCGTCGATCACGCTCTTGTAGCCACCGGCCGGGTAACCGCGGACCGCCTCGTTGCTCTCGCGGCCCAGGCGCTGCCACACGTACAGCGCGGGCACGTCGCCGAACGCGGAGCCGAACTTGGCGCCGAACATCGGCGCGAGCAGCATCTCCCAGATGGTGTCGCCGTACAGGCCGCGCAACCAGTCCTCGGTGCGCAGGTTGTCGAGGTCCTTGCCCTTGCCCAGCCTGCGCAGCAGCAACGAGACCACGCCGAAGCGGATCCGGTTCACGAGGCTGAGCGGCCGGAACCGCAGCAGGTCCAGAGCAGAGTTGAACGAGCGGTGCTCGCCCTCGACGATCATGCCCATCGTGGTCGGGTTCCAGCCGACGCTCTCGCGCAGGCCGACCTCGTCCAGCAGCGCCAGCAACGCCGCGTCGGTCGGCATCACGCAGTGGTAGAAGCGTTCCACCGACCGGCCCTGCGACGTGAAGAACGTGCCGAGGCCGCCGAGCTGGTCACTGGCTTCGAGAAGCGTCACGGCCATGCCCTCGCGGGCGAGGCGGTGCGCGGTGGCGAGGCCGCAGATGCCCCCGCCGATCACGACGACCCGCGCGGCCATCAGAGCTTCCGGAACGGAACGGGCGCGAGGCGGTCACGCGTCAGCAGGAGCAGGTACTGCTTGAGCGTGCGGCCGAGCCGGAGCTTGCTGGCGCCGGGCTTGCGGTCGTAGCGCAGGTGCAGCGGGATCTCGCTGACGATCGGCCCGCAGTGCCGCAGCTTGAGCAGGAGCTCGACCATGCAGGCGAACCCGCGTTCCTCGACCAGACGCTCGCCCCAGTGCGCGGTGGCGCGGCGCAGCAGGCTCACCCGGTAGGCGCGGAAGCCGCTGGTGAAGTCGCGGACGCCGTCGAAGTGCAGGATCTTGCCGAACACGACGCGGGCGCCGCGCGAGAGCAGCCTGCGCCACTGCGGTGCCGTCGAGTCGTCGCCGCCGGAAACGAAGCGGGAGCAGATGACGACGTCCGCGCCGGCCTTGATCTCGGCCAGCATCGCGGGGAAGACGCCGGGGTCGTGGGTGTCGTCGGCGTCCATGACGATCAGGACGTGCTCCGGCGAGGCCTCGGCGAGCACGGCCCGCAGTCCCGACTGGACGGCCTGGCCGAGCCCGAGGTTGACCGGGTGGGTCACCAGGCGGACGTCGAGGCCGCGCACGCCGGTCACGCTGGCGCCGGTGCCGTCGGACGAGCCGTCGTCGACCACCCACACGGTGATCCGGTCGGCGAGATCGGTGCCGGCGATGCGCGCCAGCAGCGACGGGAGCGCCACCGCCTCGTTGTAGGCGGGCAGGACGACGTGCACATCGCCGCACGTGCGGATCGGCTTCTGCACGATCGCGACCGGTTCGCCGGCGGAATGCCGGATGCCGTGTTCGTCGACTCTCACGCTCAATGCCCCCTCTTCGGTGGCTCGTGGTTGGTGGCGTGAATTATTGACACGGCGTGCTAAAGCTTTGAGGCGGCCCTGGGTGAGTTCAGGGCAGGAACTACGTCGAAACCTCACCTACTGCGTTCACGCGGGACACAGAAGAGGGATATTGATACCCGAAGAGATGATTTCTCAGAGTTCATTCACTCTTTCGTGCGCTCCTGCGGCCAAAACTCCTTCGATCGGATGATCTTCCATGAGGCGATTCTCGGCGGTTGCCGTTCCAGCAGCTCCCCTCCCCGCGCGCGAGGCTGAGCACAGACGCCCTCCGCAACGCCCCCTCAAACCGTCGTCGGTCCGCCGGGACCTGCTCAGCCGGGTGAACGCGGTCGCGGTCCTGCTCGTCCTCGCCGACGCCGTGACGCTCGCCGCCGTGTGCGCGCACCGCGGTCTCGGCTGGGGCTGGAGCGCCGCGGTCGTGGCCGCGATGATCACGATCAGGGGAGCCTGGCGGCTCTACCGGCGGCGGCTGTGGCTGTCGTGGCTGCAGGACCTGCCCCGGTCCGCGGCGAGCACGGCGCTGGCGTTCGCGCTGCTGTCCGGCATCGGCCTGATCGGCGGCTCCGACGCGGCCGACCTGGCCGCCGCGCAGTGGGCGATGATCGTGTTCGCGCTGGTCATCGAGCCGGTCCGGTGGTGCGTGTTCGCGTTCGGCCGGTGGTGCCGCCGCAAGTTCGACCGCTGCGACCGCACGATCATCGTCGGCGCGGGCGAGGTCGGCGTGAACCTCGCGCGGACCATGCTGGAGCACCCCCAGTTCGGCCTGCGGCCCGTCGCGTTCGCCGACTCCGGCCCCGACCCGGACCGGCAGCCGCCGCTTCTGGAGGTCATCGACGGCGACCTGGCCGACGCGATCGTCCGGCTCAAGGCGGGCACCGTCGTGCTCGCGTTCTCGCACACCCGCGACTCGCCGCTGGTCGAGGCCGCGATCACCGCCCACCGGCTCGGCTGCTCGACGCTCGTGGTGCCCCGCATGTACGAGCTGCACCCGGACGGCCCCGGCATCGAACGGCTGCGCAGCTACCCGCTGATGCGCCTGGGCACCGCCCCGACCAGCAGGCCGACCTGGTGGATCAAGCGCGCCGCCGACCTGCTGCTGGCCGCGTTCGCCCTGGTCGTGCTGTCCCCGGTGATCGGGCTGTGCGCGCTCGCCGTGCTGGTGGAGAGCGGCCGGCCGCTGTTCTTCCGGCAGGTCCGCGTCGGCATGGACGACCGCACGTTCACCCTCTACAAGATCCGCAGCGTCCGGCAGTCCGGCGAGGACGACTCGCAGGTCAAGTGGTCCGTCGTGGGCGACTCGCGGGTCGGGCCGGTCGGCCGGTTCCTGCGCAGGACGTCGCTCGACGAGCTGCCCCAGCTGTGGAACGTCCTGCGCGGCGACATGTGCGTCGTCGGGCCACGCCCGGAGCGTCCTGGTTTCGTTCGCGAGTTTTCCGCTATTCACGAGCTATATTGGGCGCGCCATCGCGTTCCGACCGGCTTGACTGGACTAGCCCAGGTGCACGGTCTGCGAGGTGACACTTCAATCGCCGACAGGTCTCGATACGACAACTACTACATCGCGAATTGGTCGTTGTGGCTCGACCTGAGGATTCTACTGATGACAGCGGGTGAGTTGTGTTGTCGGAGAAATCGCTGATACGTCGATTCGCCGCTGTCGCTCTCGTACTTCTTTCGAGTGCATGTGCGGTCAGTGCCGCCGAGTCGGACCCGATCATCACCGGGCCGACGCCGAAACCGCTGGCGCCCTGCGCGTGGTGGTACGGCATCGGCGACTCGCCCTCGTCGTGGGAGATCCGGGCCGCCGCGAAGCACTACGACGTCGTCGTGCTCAACGCGTGGGAGACCTCGGCCATGCGCAAGCTGCACGAGCTGAACCCCAGGGTCAAAGTGCTGGTGTACAAGGACTTCTCCAGCACCCGCAACTACTACGGCGCGGTCGAGGGCGACCGGGACGCCCGGTACCTGCCCACCGGCGTCGGCTACGTCGCCACCGAGCAGAAGCAGCCGGGGTGGTTCGCGATCAGCACCCTCGGCCAGCGCATCGAGTGGGACGGCTACCCGAAGCACTGGCAGATGACGGTCTGGGACCCGGCCTACCAGAAGGCGTGGGCGGACGCCGTGGTCGGCGAGGTGCTGCGCGAAGGCTGGGACGGTGTGCTGGCGGACAACGACTTCAGCTCGCTGCGGTACTACTCGCCGTCGATCATCGCGGGCACCGCCGACTCCGCCGGGTCTGACCGGCTGCTGCGCGACGGCCTCGACGGCATGCTCCAACTCACCGGCGACGCCCTGGAGAAGTCCGGGAAGATGCTGATCCCCAACGTGTCGGAGTCGCAACTGACACCGGGCCGCTGGTCGGCGCACTCCCGGTACGCGGGCGCGATGGAGGAGAACTTCGGCCTGCAGGGCGACGACGGCACCGGCGAGCTGATCACGTTCCAGGGCAACCAGTTCAAGGAGCAGCGCGCCCAGGCCGCGCTCGGCGAGTCCTGGCTGCTGCTGATCACGCACACGAAGTCGGACAAGGAGGAACGCGTCGGGTACGCCTCGGCCGCGCTCCTCGCGAGCCCCCACACGTGCTGGACCAGGGCCGAGCCGGACTACAAGAACCCGTACTGGTCGCTGTACCAGGACGCGCGGCTCGGCGAGGCGATCGAGACGGCCAACCGCCTGCCGAGCGGCGTGTGGAACCGCCGCTACTCGGGCGGCTGGGTGGCCGTGAACCCGACGAAGACCTCCGTGCTCCTCACTCCTCCGCCGGGTCTCGTGACGCTCAAGGGCGAAGCCGTGCCGGACCGGCTCGACCTGCCGTCGGCCGACGCGGTGGTACTGGTCAACGGTCCGAAGCGGTGAGCTTGCGGTAGAGGTCGAGGTGCCGTCGCGCACAGACCTCCGCGGTGAACCGCTCCCGTGCCCTCGTGGCGAGCCGAAGCCCGGTGCTCGCGGGGTCGGGGTCGGCGAACAACGCCTGCAGCCGTGCCGCGAGTGCGGGCACGTCGCCGGGCTTCGGGCAGTCCTCGCCGGGAATGCCCAGCATGTCCGCGACACCGCCGGTGTCGGTGGCGACGACGGGTTTGCCCGCCGCCATGGCCTCCGCGACCACGAGCGGCTGCTGCTCCATTGTGGATGGCAGCACCAGCGCGTCGTGCTCCAGCAGCAGTTCGGGGACGTCGCTGCGGAATCCCAGGAACTCGACCCGGTCCGCGAGACCCCGGCGCGTCACCCTGCCCTCTGCCTGGAGCCTGAGCGGACCGTCGCCGACGACCGTGAGCGTGGCATCCTCCGGCATCGTGGTCTCCAGCGCGTCCAGCAGGTTCAGCAGACCCTTGCGTTCGACGAGCAGGCCCACGAACACCAGTTTGCGCACGGGCTTGGTGGGCGGGTTCGCGGCACCGACCTCGACGCAGTTGTCGATGTGGGTCATGCGGTGCGGGGGCACGTAGAGGCGTTCGCGCAGGAACCGGCCCATCTCCCTGGCGGGGACGACGGTCCGGTGCACGACGCGGGCGACGGCGGCGTCGGCGGCCAGCACCGCCCTGGTGTAGGGCGGGGGAGGGGTCGCGCCGCGGACGTTGCGGAACCACGGCTCGGCCACATCGTCGGGCACGCCGTGGTAGGTGTGCACGATCTTGGTGCCGGTGGTGGCGAGCGCGGCGCTGACCAGTCCGGACCGACGATCCTGTGCGTGCACGACGTCCGGGCGCCAGGCTTTGAGGGCGGCCCGCGCCTGCCGTGCGGCGACCATGTCCCCCTTGCGCATCACCAGGGTCTCTTCGAAGAACGGGTCGATCAGCTCCGCGCCACGCCGGGGCCGCGGGCCGAACACGCGCACCTCGGCGTCGCCCGACTTGGCCAGCGCGGCGGCCAGGCGCACCGTCACGTCCACCGGGCCACCGCTGTCCTGGGTGAGCAGGTAGGCGATCCGTGTCATCGTCGTCCTTCCTCGGAGACCAGGGTCTCGGTGAGCGTCACGATCTGGTCCGCCATGCGGTCGCGGTCGAACAGGGTCTCGGCCCTCTGCCTGCCGCGCTTTCCTTCCGCGGCCGCCAGTTCCGGATCCGCGAGCCTGAGCGCAATCGCTTGCGCCAGGGCTTTCGTGTCGCCGGCGGGGACCACCTCGCCCGCGTCCCCGAGGCTTTGCTCGACGCCTTCGACGTCGAACGCGACCACCGAGCGTCCGCAGGCCATGGCTTCCAGCGGCACCAGCGCCATGCCTTCGGCGCGGGACGGCAGGACCACGACGTCGGCCTCGGCGTAGAAGTCCTCGACCTCGTCGCTGTGGCCGTGCCAGCGGGTGTTCGGGGTCGGGGTGGCTTGGAGTTGTGCCGCCATCGGGCCGTCGCCGACGATCAGGAGTTCGGCGTCCGGGACCTTCTCGAGCACCTGGGGCCAGGCTTCGAGCAGCAGGTCCTGGCCTTTCTGGTGGGCCAGTCGTCCGACGCACACCGCGGTGGGGATGTCGTGGGTTTTCGGTCGGGGGCTCAGGCGTTGGGTGTCGACGCCGTTGCAGACGACCTCGGCCCGTGCGGTCACTCCTGCTGCGCGGCCGGCTTTGAGCTCGTCGTCGCTGACGCACAGGAGCACGGCCGTCCAGCTCGAAGCCTTGGCCTCCCAGAAACGGCAGACGCGGCTGAGCAGCCCGGTGGCGACGCGGAACGACCACAGGTGGGGCTGGAAGATCGTCGGGACGCGGCCGCGCAGGACGAGCCTGGCCAGGCCTGCTTTGGAACTGTGCAGGTGAACGACGTCCGGTTTTCGGTCTCGCAGGATCTTGCGGAGGTTTCGGAGTTCTGAGGCGGTACTCGGTCCTGGTGTGCGGGTCGCTTGCCAGGGGTGGAGAGGGATTCCGGCTTTGGTCGCTTCGCGGGCCAGCCAACCCGGCGGGCAGGCGATGCTCACGTTCCAGCCCCGCTGTTGCTGGGCCTGGGCGAGGTTGAGGACCACGACGGCGACTCCGGCCTCGACCGGCTGCGTCACGTGGACGATCTTCACGCGCGCTCCTTCAGTCCGATGAGGACGGTGCGGTTCAGGGGGAGGGTGATCGCGCAGTAGGTCGCGAGCAGGACCAGGCCCGTGGCGACCAGTCCCGCGACCGTCTTGGTTTCCGGCAGGAGGGTGCTGATGGCCGTACAGACGAGCGCGGCGCCGATGACGCTTGTCGTGGCGCGGAACGGGAGGGGGAACGCGAGGCCGTGGCGGGCCAGAACCAGCCAGGTCACCGGGACCAGCAGCCAGACCACGGCGAGTTGGGTGAGGGCGACCGCCTGGGGGCCGAGTTCGGTGGTGAACGCGAGCGCCGTCAGCAGGGCGACGAGGTGGGTGGCTTCGAGGGCGAGGTACTGGCGGGCGTGTCCGGCGGCCCTGATCACCTGGTACCAGACGTGCAGCAGGCTCAGGCCGAATCCGTAACCGCACAGCAGGACCAGGATCTGTGCCGCGCCAGCCCACTGCTCGCCGAGGACCACGATGCCGTGCGCGGACAATGCCGTGACGACGTACAGGCCGCCGGTGATGACGAGGGTCGCGATGGTGAACCGCTGGAGTGTCGTGGACAACTGGCTGCTCTGTCCATTTCGGACCAGTTCGGCGCAGATCGGGAACAGGACGCCGCCCAGCACGACCGCGATCATGATGTACGGCACCCAGGCGATGCGGAAGGCGAGGCTGTACCCGCCCACCGCCTCGGGCCCGAGGACGTGCCCGATCGCGAGGTAGTCGACGTTGATCAGCAGCACCGCGATCAACGCGCCAGGCCCGACGACCGCGAGCCACCTCGTCGCTTCCGTCGCGGCGTCACGGTCCCAGACAGGCCGGATCCGCGCCCCCGCGACGGCGGCGAGCACGGGTTGGGCGACCGCCGTGCAGAGCAGACCGAGGACCAACGCCGTGGGCCCGGTTCCGTTGGCTGCCAGGGTGACGGTCACGACCGCGCCGATGAGCATGCCGCCCGCGTCGGGGAGCATGCGGCGCCGGAAGTCGAGGTTGCGGTGCATCAACGCCATCTGCACCCCACCTGCCGCGGTGAACGGCAGGGTGAGCGCCGCGAGCCGCAGCATCCCGGCTGCCTCCGGTGCCCCCAGCGCGGTGGCGATCGGGCCGGCGGTGGCGATGATGATCGCGGCGAGGGTGACCCCGGCCGCGATGCTCATCGTGAGTACGGTCCCCGCTGTTCTTCGTGGATCCAGCCTGGTGCGGCTGACGATGTCGTAGACGCCCATCGCCTGGACGACCTGGCCGATGTTGACGATCGACACGACCAGCGCCACCGCGCCCAGGTCGGCTTCCGTGAGGAACAGGGCGAGCGCGAGGGTCACCACGATCTGGCTGCTCTTGCTCACCAGGTTGACCGCGAAGAGCCACAACGACCCCCGCACCGCCACGTCGGTCATGCGCTACGCCGCACGTGTCGTATCGCAAACGCCGTGAGGATCACCCAGGCCGCGACGACCGCGACCCCGTCCAGCGTGACAGCGGCCCGAGCTCCCAGGAGACCCTTGACGGCCGTGTCGACGAAGTAGAGATGCGCGAACGGAACCGCGAGCAGCAAAGTCGCGACCCCGGCCCACCGCCAGTGGCTGTCCCTCCGCCGCCGCCAGCACACAACGGCCAGCGCCGTCATCGCCGGCACCGCGATCAACACGTCGCCCGGCTGGTGCACGAGCGCGACCACAATGCCAAGGCAGGTGAGCAGATCGGCCGCCTCAGCCCCGTTCTCCGTGCGGTCGAGCTTGCGCGCCAGAAGCGCCGTCACCGCGAGAACACCGCACAACGCCAGCAACTCCGCCGCGGGCGGCAACCACCCGGTGGCGCGGAAGAACACCGCCGGCAGGTCGACGCGTTGCGCCGTCATGGAGTCGACCGCGCCGTATCCCGTGCTGCTGGCCCAATCGAGGTTCCGCTTGATGACGTCGAGGAACTCACCGACCCCGCCGCCCCTCATGACGAGCAACCCGGCCACCGGCACGCTGGCCAGCGCGGCGATCGCCGTGCCCATGAGCGCGACCTTCCGGTCACCGCGCACGAACAGCAGCAGTGCCAGCGGAAGCCCGAACTGCGGCTTCAACCAGGCCAGCGCCAGCGCCGCGGAAGCCCACCCAGGACTCTTCGTGCGCAGCAGCAACGCCCCGGCCGCGCCGACCGCGATCAGCGGGTTGACCTGCCCGACGTACATCTGCGCCTTGCCGACCTGGCTCGTCACCAGCAGCGTGCTGATCACGACCGTGCCCGCGACGATCGGCAGCCGTGCCCGTCCCGCGGCCATGACGGCGAGACCGATCAGGAGCATCAGGCACGCCAACGCGAACGCCACCGCGCCCACCCGGTAGTCCGGCAGCGCGAACGGCAGGTGCAACACCAGGTGGTAGGGCTGGTAGAGGTTGAAGTTCTGGCGTACCGGCCAGTGCTCGAACATCACCGCCGGGTCGTAGGGGTTGCCGCCGTTGAGGAACTCGCGGATGGGGAAGTACAGCGCGTCCCGGAAGTCCTGCATCCGTTCTTCCGGCAGGTTCGCCTCGGTGGGCAGCGGCACCTCCCACGACGGCCTGAGCGCGCGGACCGCACTGAGGACGCCTGCCAGGGCGACGAGGGCCACGCCGATCGTCTTGGCGAGCCCGGCCCGGTTGGTGGTGGTGATCATCGCGCTACCTCCAGGACGACGGCGGTCGCGGCCAGGGCGGCGAGCGCGGCCAGTGAGGTGAGGCGGGCCGTCGTGATGAGCGCGGCCGGGATGTCGTTGCTGCGCACGGGGGCGCTCCAGCGGAGTGGGTTCGTCATTCCGGCACCACCGCCAGCACGACCGACGCTGCCGCCACCACGGCGACCGCGGCGAGCGCCGCCAGCGCGGTGAGCCCCGCCACCGTGAGCACGGTCGTCATCCGGATCGATTCGGACTGACCGGCCCCCTGGGGGGAATCGGCCCCCACTCCTATCGTCTCAGGCAGGTCTGACAATTCCGGATCGGCTTCGGCGGCGAGGCCGGTGTCCAGAGCCGTGGACTTGGACGTCGCGATCACGCCAGCACCACCGCCACCAGCACCGACGACGCCGGCAGCACAGCGAGGGCCGTGGCCAGGTCGTGGCGCCGCGCCCGGTCGTTCGACGCGACCGCGATCACGGCCGTGCCGTCCGCGGGCTCGGAAGCCTTGTCCGGCAACGCCCGCGCGAGCGCCTCGGCACGCTCCACCAGCGACGGGCTCACCGCCAGCACGCGCACCGGGCGAGCCGCCGCCACGCACAACGTCGTCAGACGGTCAGCAAGTTCGGGATCATCACCGGTGGTGACGACGACCGGGCGCGTGATGCCCGCACCGGAGAGCGCAACCCGCACGGTGTTGCCGCGCAGCCGCCGCAACGCCATGACGGCCACCCCCGCGATCACGGCCGCGACCAGGGCGAGGCCGGTGGCGAGGCGCCAGTCCGGCGTCACCTGGGTGGTCTCGGGGCGCGGGTCCAGGAGCCGGAACTTGGCGGCGGGCGCCAGCAGGTCCGCTTCGATCACGGCCTGAGCCACGGCGGTGACGGCGGCCGAGGCGTGGGCGGCCGAGTCGGCGCGCACCGAGATCCTGGCGACGCCGGACGCCGGGACCAGTTCGACGGCGATGGCGTCGGACAGGCGGTCCGGTGTCGTTCCCGCTGCGGCAGCGGCCACGTCCAGGACGGACGGGCTGCGGACCAGTTGCACGACGGCCGGGGTGGCGAGGGAGGTGACCTCGCCGAACTGGGCACTGTCGGACGCGGACGGAGTGGCGAGCAGGGTGAGTCTGCCCTCGGTCACGCCGTCGCGCAGGGCGACGGCCAGCAGGACGGCGGCGCCGACCAGAACGGCGGCCAGCAGGCCCTCCAGTACAGCTCTCGGAGCCTTCATCGTCCCTCCAGGACGGTACGCAGCAGTTCGTCGTAGGACTTCATCAACGTGTGCGCGTCGGCCGAGCCGTCGTGAGAGGCGGCCACCGAACGCGCGGTGGGGGAGTAGAGCAGGCCGCGCAACGCTTTCGCGGTCTGCGACGGGCTTCGGCGCGGGACCATGACTCCGCCGCCGCCGGACAGGACCTCGCGCACCCCGTCCACATCGGACGCGACGATCGGGCGGCCCGCTGCCAGCGACTCGAGGAGCGCGATCGGCATGCCCTCCCAGTCGCTGGTGAGCACGGTGACGTCCGCCGCCTCGAGCAGGTCGCGGACGTCGGTGCGGGTGCCCAGGAAGCGGACACGGCCGGGAGCCCTTGCTTCCAGCGCGGAACGCAGGCTGCCGTCGCCGGCCAGCCACAGTTCGGCGTCGCCGGAGATCTGGGCCCACGCGTCGAGCAGGACGTCGTGCCGTTTCTGCGGTTCCAGGCGGGCCGGGCAGAGCGCGACGGGCACGTCGAGCGGGGTGCCGAGCCGGGCACGCACGGTCGCGCGGTCCGCGGAAGGCACCGAAGGGAAGGCCGCGTTCGGGATCACGACCACGGAGTCGAGGCCGGACAACCGTTGGGCGGCGGCCGAAGCGACCGTCACGACGACGGTCGACACCCGCCGCAGCACCCGGACGGCACCGGACACGTCCTCCGAGGCGACGCCGTGGAACACCGTCACGACCGGTCGTCGCGGAGAGGCGAGGCGCGCGACGAGCGACGCGGAAACGTTGTGCGCCAACACGACGTCAGGCTTGAACCGGCGCAGGGCCGCCCGCACCGCCCACGTCGCGCGCAGCACACCCAGCGCGGAGCGGCGCGCCACCGGCACGTCGAAAACAGGCACCCCGGCGGCACGCAACGCGTCGACGCGGAACCCGCCGCCGCTGGCCACCGCCGACTCCCAGCCGACGTCGCCGCCCGCGAGAGCCATGCCGGCCACGAGCGCCTCCGCACCGCCCGCGCCCATCTCGCTGATCACGTGGAGGACGCGCATCGACTCTCCTCAGAAGAACGCCGCTCGATCGCGACCGCGATGGCGACGAGTGACCACAGGGGCAGGTAGTACTGCTCGGACAGGAAGATCGAGGCGACCAGCACGGCGATCAGCGCCGCCTGCACGGCCACGGCCTCACGCCGGTCCGCCACCCGCCGCAACGCCCGTTCACCGGACACGAAACCGACCGCGATCAGCCCGATGAGCAACGCGAACCCGGGAACCCCGAGCTCGGCGGCGACTTCGAGGAACAGGTTGTGCGCCACCGGGGTCTGCTCGTCGATCTCCGCGTTGTGCCCGGCCGCCGCGTACTCCTGGCGGAATCCGCCGGGGCCGACGCCGAGCACCGGGTTGTCGGCCAGCATCCGCGACGCCGCCTGCCAGCGCAGCATCCTGGTGTCCGCGTTGGTGCCCGCGATGTGGCTCTTCTCCTGGAACGCCCGTGACAGCTCGGCCTGCGCCGTCGACGCGAACACCAGCGCCGCCACCCCGGTGACGGCCGCGGTGACGACCACCGCGCGGACCGGCAGCCCGCGCCGCGCGATCAGCCACACCAGCGCACAGGCCAGCGCGATCCCGCCGCCACGGGAGAACGTCGCCGCGGCACCGGCCAGCAACACCGCGCCCAGCAACAACAACACGATCCGCGACCGCCCCCTGGCGGGCAGGGCTACCAGCAACGGCAGCGCCGCCACGAGGAAGAACGCCAGGTCGTTGGGGTCCTCCAACGGCCCGGTGGCGCGCAACGAGCCGCCGGCGACGCTGAACAACCCGCCCGCCGCCGCCACGACCGCACCGGCGACCGTCGCCGCGAGCAGCGCGCGGACCGGTACCTCCCGCGCGGCCACGTCGGCGAGCACCACCGTCATCACCAGGAACGGCACCCACCGCACCAGGTACTCCAGCGTGAACGGCTCGGCCTCGTGCACCGCGGACGTCGCCAGCAGCACCACCGCCAGCAACGCGATCAGCAGGTGCAGCGGATGCGGCGCGGGCAACCGGCGTTGCCGGTACAGCGAGAACAGCCACACGCCGATCAGCAGCGCGGGCACGACCTTGGCCGACTGCCCGTGCACCTGCAGCAGATAGCCCTCCAGCGGGGCCAGCGCCACCGTCCCGCAGGCGAGGGCGCGCAGCAGGGCGGTCAGCCACATGCGACCGGATCCCGTTCGCGCAGCCGGGAACCCGCGACCCGTTCGACGTGCTCGCCGGTGCCGACCACGTCGAAGTGCTTGCGCAGCAACGACAACACCCAGCCGAGCAGCTCTGCCTTCTGAGCACCCGGCAGGGCCATGCCGGGGAAGAACTCCATCCCGGGAGCCTCCGCACCCGAGAGCACGTCCGTCGGATGCAGCAGCAACGACGGGGAGACGTTGCGCGCCAGGCACAACCGCAATGCCGTGCGGAAGTACCCGCGAGCCAGCCGGGGCGAGATCTGGTGCAGCTGCAACAGGTACGCGCCGTGGATCGGCACCCGGAGCAACGGCATCGTCGTCACCGGCAGCTCGATCAGTCCGTTGTCGCGCCAGCGATACGCGGTGTTGGGAGCCCGGACCTTGCCGAAGCCGCCGAACAGGTCCTCGCCGCCGTCGGTCGAACCCGCCGTCCGGTTGTGGTAGGCGCGAGCCAGCGGCCCGATCCACGTCGGCAGAACGCTGGCGTCGTACCGATAACCGCGCCGCGCGAGCACGTCGAGCAGGGCGGGCGTGACGCTGTAGCCCGGACCGCGGAACCCGATCGGCTTCGGAGCCCCGGCCGCCATGATCGCCTCCTCGGCGCGCATGACCTCCTTCTCGACGTCCTCGTCGGAGAACCGGTGCAGCCAGGGCTGGTGCCAGAACGAGTGGTTCGCGATCTCGTGCCCGGCCGCGGTCATCGACGCCACGGCCTCGGCGCCGTCGTCGCGTTCCGCGTCCGCGCCGACCACGAAGACCGTGGTGGTCAACCGGTGTTCGCCGAAGACATCGAGCAGGCGCGGCACCGCGGACGGCAGGAAACTCGGCCTGCTCTCCCACCGAGGATCGCCGTGCGTGCGCAGGTACGCCCACAGGTTGTCGAGGTCGAGCGAGACACTGGCGACGGGCTTCATCGCTCACCTCTGGCGGAGACCAGTTCCCGAGCGGGCTTCGCGGCGTATCCGAGCACCAGCACGCCGGACACCACCAGCAGCACGCCCAGCACGACCCACCACTCACGCCCGGCCGCGATCTGGTCGCCCATCAGCGCGAGCCCGGCCACCGAGCCGATGACCACGGTGGTCGCGTCCATCGAGGCCACCGCGGACGTGGCCGAACCTCGCTGCAACGCCGTCGCGAGGCACGCCTGCCCGACGAACGCGGCGATCACCATCAGCCAGGTCAGCGGGTGCAGCACCAAGTCGAGCACCGGCTTGCCGGCGACGTTGCGCGCGGCCACCGCGACCACGGCGAACGCGATTCCGGCGAGCACCGGCGTGACGGCCTTGAAGGTCCGCGCCAGCGGCAGCACCGCCAGAGTCAGCAGCCCCAGCACGACCAGGGCGGGCACCAGCGGGAGCTCACGGGCCGTCGACGGCGCCGCCGCACCCGTCAGCAACAGCAGACCACACGCCATCACCACCAGCACCGCGATCTCGACGCGCCGGATCCGCCAGCCGAGCAGCAGCACGCCGATCACGGTGGCCAGGCCGACCGCGCACGACGACCCCGCCTGCACCAGGTAGAGGGGCAGGTCCTCACGAGCGAGGAACGCGAACAGGAAACCGCCGACCTGACCGGTGAACCCCAGCAGGTACACCCGGTCCGCGGCGAGCCGCGCGAGCAGCCCCACCCCGGTGCCAGGACGTTCGTCGGCCCTCCGCGCGGCGACGGTCTGCGCGACTATCCCCAGGCCGTAGAGGACAGTGGACACCGCAAGTGCCAGATGACCGGACATGAGCGCGGACACTACGACACGCCTGTGCCGCAACACTTTCGAGCGATATCCCAGGCAACTCTTTCGGGTGAACGCCGGTGAGATTCGCCCGGATTCGTCAAGATCGATGAAGTACCTTGCCGCGGTGCGGGAAACGAACAGCGTGACGATCGTCTGCGGCACCAGGCCGGAACTGATCAAACTCGCGCCGCTCGTCGAACACTTCGGCAGCGCGTGCACCATGATCTACACGGGCCAGCACTACGACCGCTCGATGTACTCGCTCATCCGCCGCGATGTGCCGGAACCGGGCGGCTTCCACGAACTGCGGCTGGGCGGCCTGCGCCGGGGCGACCAGCTCGGCCGCGCCGTCTCGGCCGTGGACGAGGTGCTGGCCGCGGAACGCCCTGCCGCCGTGATCGTGCAGGGCGACACGACCTCCGCGCTCGCCGGCGCGCTGGCGGCCAACGCCTGCGACGTGCCGCTGGTGCACGTGGAGGCGGGCCTGCGCAGCTACGACCGCGCGATGCCGGAAGAGCACAACCGCGTGCTCATCGACCACCTCTCCGACCTCTGCTGCGCGCCGACGTCGTTGAACCGCAACAACCTCCTGGCCGAAGGCGTCGCGGACGGCCGCATCGCCGTCACCGGCAACACCGTCGTGGAGGCGCTGGCACACGCGTTGCCGTCCGCGGACGAGGAGGACGTGGTCCTGGGCGACCTCGGCCTCAAGCACGACCGCTACGTCCTCGCCACGATCCACCGCCCGGAGAACGTCGACGACGCGGGCAACCTGGAGACCATCCTGCGCGAGCTGGGCCAGCTGCCGCTCCCGGTCGTGCTGCCGCTGCACCCCCGCACCGCGCAACGCGTCGCCGCCTTCGGTCTCGACGGCCTGCTGCACGGCCTGCAGGTGATCGAACCCCAGCCGTACCGGACCTTCCTGGCCCTGGCGCACGGATCCGCGGTGATCGTGTCGGACTCGGGCGGCATCCAGGAGGAGGTGAGCGTGCTGAAGCGGCCCGTCGTCGTCGTGCGGCGCAGCACCGAACGGCCGGAGATCGAGGGCACGTTCGGCACGCTCGTCCCTCCCGGCCCGCTGGTGGGCGACTCGGTGCTGGCGTGGCTGGACGACGTGGAAGGGCATCGGGCCGCACTGCGGGAGATCCCCTCCCCCTACGGCACCGGTTCGCCGTCGGAACTCATCGCCTCGGCAGTACGGGCGCTCGGCACTCCGAACGGCCGCTGCTCGCCGCGGCCACGAGGCTGATCATCACCAGTCCGAAGCTCACGAGGCCGAGTGCGAGGACGATGCCGCCGTGCAGAACGACGGCGAGTGCGAGGCCGATGCGGCGCAGTCTCGAATTTCCGAGCACGCAGATCACGATCGCCGATTCGAGCAGGATCGTCCCCCACGTGACCGACGTTGTCAGCACGTTCCATTCCAGTAAGCCCGTGAGTTCGGAAGCGACTCCGAAATACGCGTCCTGCATCACATGACGCATCGCGCTGCCGTCACGCCATTCCAGCTCGACGACTTTGAGCCAGATCGCCTGTCCGTAGACGATCACGACCTGCAGGCGGATTGTCAGATGGGTGACGTAGGCGCTGCCTCGCGGCCACTCCGGTAACGGGGTGACGGGGCGTCTCCAATGCCAGATCCGGTCGTCGGCGAGGCACAGCGGGATGAGCAGCAGAGTGAGGAATCGGGCCACGTTCTCGCCGCCGTTGGGCACGTGGATCGCGGCCGCCAGGCTGAAGGTGGCGTACCAGTGCGGAATGCACGTCCAGCGCGGGCGGTAGCCCGAGGCGGCGAGCACGAGTGCGGCGATCGTCACGAACCGGGAAATCGTCTGGGCGGTCGTCGACGAGTCGAAACACCACAGTGAAAGGGCGCGCAGACCGTCGCAGCGAGGGCCCGTTGGTCCATTCGGCACAACGGGGAATAGATCGGTGTCCGAGGTGAACACGAGTACGGTCAGCTCGGCGATCGCGACCAGCGAACGGGCGATGCCGAACGCCGGCGTCCTGGGGTCGAACGCCAGCGCGCGGACTACCGGGGTGCGCATGTGAGGTCCACGGCGGCGACGCGGACGACGTGCCGCGACGAGGTGTCCCGGCTGGGGCGCTCGATCGCGAACACCGTCGGGCCGCAGGGTGTCTCGGCAGAGAAATAGCTGTTCAAAGCCACTCTTGGAGCCTGGGAGAGAACGGCGGCGCAGTCGGAGACGGTCGCCGCCGTGCAGTCCTGCCAGGACTCGCCGGGAAGCTCGTCCACGGTGGCCAGCAGCCGGGTCAGGTCGGCGTACGACGCCCGGTCGAGACCCGCCAGGTAGTCCCGGTCACCCGCGGTCCGGGTGATCGGGACGAACGTGCCGGCGGATTCGTCGTGGTGGTACGCGACCGTGAACTCACGCCCCGCCGCATTCGTGAAGAGCTTCATTCCTTGCGGCCAGAACAAACGGAAAGCATCCTTCTGAGCGCCTATGTGCTGCCCGACGACATCGGTGGGAAGCTGGGCGGCGGTGGTCGCGAGGAGAAGTATCCCGAGTGCGGCACCGGTGAAGGCCATGCCTTTCGCGGCACGGGCCTGGGAATCCATTTCGGCGGACATCGGACCGGTTGCCCGGTCGGTCAGCACGCACCTGTCGTGCAGGGCCCGATGATGAGTGCGGTCCTGTTTTCTGAATCAGTGGGTTGAACGTCCGACGCGGAACTCGCGATGGTCACGGCGACAAGTGCCACGGCAGCCAAAAGTGCGCCAAAAAAACCGGCCCGTCTCATCTTTCTTGATCCCCTCCTGGATGCGACGAGGAACCTCCCTTCCTCATCACTGCGGAGGGAATATGGCAGCGTTTGTCCACTTCGTCAACTGGTAACGGGCCGTGTGCGACCGGCTGCTCTGGGTGATTCCACGTGACACTGAATCGGTACAGGGAATCAGGCGTATCTTTCTGCCTCATGCCGACTCTTAAAGGTGATATCTCATATCACCGCTGCGGTGCCACTGGTGTCTCCGCCGGCTCCACCGTCGTACTCCGAGATGGAAGCGTGCGTCCGAATGGATTATCGCATTTTGGGCCCGCTGGAACTGCGGTCCGCCGGGCGCCCCGTCGCGCTCGGCGGAGAACGTCAGCAGAAGCTGCTGGCGCTCCTGCTGCTCGGCACGGGCACCGTCGTGTCCTTCGACCGCCTGATCGACGAACTGTGGGAGGACCCGCCGCAGACCGCGCGCCGTCAGGTCTGCAACGCGGCGGCCGCGGTGCGCCGCGTCGTCACCAGGGGCGGCGGCAGGCTGACCACCAGCACCCACGGCTACCGCCTCGACCTGCCGGACGGGCGGCTCGACGCGGATCTGTTCCGCGCCCAGGTCCGTGACGCCGAGGTTGCCGCACGGGAGGGCACTCCGGCACAGGCCGTGGCTCTGCTGCAAAGCGCGCTCGACCTGTGGCGAGGACCGGTACTGGCCGGGCTCGGCTCGGCGTCGATCGACGCGGCGGCGGAGGGACTGCGCGAACAACGCCTCCAGGCCGTGGAACGACTCGCGGAACTGCGCCTGGAACTGGGCGAGGTCGCCTCGCTGCTGGGCGAGCTCACGGGTCAGGTGGCCGAACATCCGCTGCGGGAGTCGTTGCGCGCCACGCTGATGCGCGCACTGGACCTCGCCGGTCGCCGGGGCGACGCGCTGACGGTGTTCGAACAGGGACGGCGAGCACTCGCCGAGGAGCTGGGCGCCGACCCCGGTCCCGAGCTTCGAAGCCTGCACGCCGAACTCCTCCGCGCGGAACCGAAGCCGGAACCGGAAAGACCGGCCACGCGGATCAGCCGGTCGTCGCTTCCTTTCGACATCCCCGACTTCACCGGCCGGGAGTCCGAAGTGGACTTGCTGGTCGAGGCGATCGGCACGCGGTCACCCGCGATCGTCACCATCGAGGGCATGGGTGGCATCGGCAAGACGGCGCTGGTCGTGCACGTGGCGCACCGGCTGGAGGACCGCTTCCCGGACGGGCGCTGCTACGTCGACCTGCGCGGGTTCACCGCGGACACGCCGCCGATGGCCGCCGGTGCCGCGCTCGAGTCGCTGCTGCGCCAGATCGGCGTGTCACCGGATCAGATCCCGGTGGATCCGGCGGCGCGCCGCGACCTCTGGCTGACCGAGACTGCACAACGGCGGGTGCTGGTGGTGCTGGACAACGCGGCCGACGCCGCTCAGGTCAGGCCACTGCTTCCGGGTGCGCCGGGCGCGGTGGTGCTGATCGTGAGCCGGTGCCACCTGATGGCGATCGAGGGCGCTGTCCCGGTGTCGCTCGACGTGCTGCCCGCCGCCGACGCGGTGGCGTTGTTCCGCCGGATCGCCGGCCCCGAGCGGGCGGACGCCGAACCGGAGGCGGTCGCGGACGTGATCTCGTTGTGCGGCAGGCTTCCGCTCGCGATCAGGATCGCCGCCTCCCGGTTCTGCCGAAGACCGTGGAGCGTCGCCCACCTCGCCGAGCAGTTGCGCGACCGGCAACGCCGTGCACGCACGTTCACCGCGAACGACCTGAGCGTGGCGGGCGTGCTCGCCCTGTCGTACCACCACCTCGCCGCGGACAGGCGGAAGCTGTTCCGGTCGCTGGCCCTGGTTCCCGGCACCGATTTCGACGCGTACGCGGCGGCGGCGCTCGCCGGAGTGCCGGTCTACGACGCGCAGGACGTGCTGGAGGAACTGGTCGAGTGCAACCTGCTGATGCAGCGCAGCTCCGACCGCTACTGCCTGCACGACCTCGTGCGCGACTGCGCCCGTGACCTGGCCGACGCGGCGGACCCACCGTCCGAACTGGACACCGCTCGCCGCCGGTTGTTCGACTACTACCTGCACCTGGCGGACGTGCGCGGCCGGCGCAGCCTGCCTGGGCGGCGTGGCTTCGAGACCGGCCTCACGTGGGAACCGGAGCTCCCGGCATCGGCGTCCGAAGAGGACGACATCCGCCAGCTGCGGGCCGAGTACAAGAACATGGTGGCGGTGGCCGACTACGCGAGCGCGCACGGCTGGCACGTGCACGCGTGGCAGCTGCCGTGCCTGCTCACGCCCTACCTGACCCGCGTCGGACTGCGTTCCGGCGTGCTCGAACTGTCCCGCAACGCGTTGAAGGCCGCGCAGGCGCTGGGCGATCGGTGCGGCGAGTCCATGGCGCTGACGAACATCGCGTTCGCACTGCGGGAAGCCGGTCGGCACGGCGAGGTGCTGGAGTTCCTCGACCGGGCCATCGCGATCAGCCGTGAGCTCGGCGACCTGCCCGCGGCGGTCGGCGGCCTGCGCGACCTGGGCGCGTCCCAGGTGCAGGCGGGCATGCTCGACGACGCGGCGGCCAGCTTCGCCGAGGCGGTCGCGCTCGCGCGGTCGATCGACGATCAGCGGGCCGAGGTGAACTCGACCATCGACCTCGGGTTCGTGGACTGCAACCTCGGCCGATACCGCGAGGCAGACGCCCGGTTCCGCGACGCGCTCGCGATGCACCAGCTGGGCGGCTACGTCGGCGGCGAGGTCGTGGTGCTGATCAACATCGGCTGGCTCGCGCAGTTGCGGGGACGCGACGCGGAGGCGGCCGTCGCACTGGAACGGGCCGTGCGGCTGAGCCGGGAGATCGGCATGAGCCGGGGCGAGGGGATCTCCTTGGCGTGGCTGGGAGTCACCTACCGGCGGCAGGGCAGGATCGCGGACGCCCTTGCCGTGGGCAGGGAAGCGCTGGAGTCGGCGCGGCGCATGGACCTGAGGGAACCCGAGGGCGACGCGCTGAACGGGCTCGCGGAGACCTGCCTCGCGGCCGGGCGGCTGCGCGAGGCGGAGGCGTTGCTGTGGGACGCGGAGGAACTGGCGATGGCCGGCGCGTTGCCGATGGTGCGGGCACGGGCTCATGAGGGACTCGCCCACGTCGCCGCCCGGCGGGGAGATCCCGACTGGGCCCGCACGCACTGGGAGCGGGCTGTCGCGCTGTATCCGGACGGAGCCGTGGACGCGGAGAACCCCCGCGCGCACCTCGATGATGCTGGCGCACAGTGCATGCGTTGTGTCAGCGGCCAGGAGACGCCGAGGGCGCTGACGGTCGTGCGCGAGATCGCGTCAGTGGGCTGACCAGGCACGACATCCGTGCATCGGTCGTCGATGCGGCACGGATGCAAGGCATTGATGCACTCCTTCCCGACAGGTCGTACGGCGAGGAAGTGGTGTTCGAAGATGCTGCAGCCCGCGTTACCCGCAAGGCTGGTGGACAGGCCCGCACTGATCGCGACGCTCGACGCCGCGTCCGCCCACAAGGTGGTCGTGGTGAAGGCGGGAGCTGGTTGGGGGAAAACGACTTCGGTGGCCGCGTGGGCGGAGACGCGACGTGCCTGCTGGTTGAACGTCGACGCGGGCACCTCGCTCGAACGCCTGTCGCGCGGACTGTTGCGGGCTTTGCGGCAGCGGTTGCCGCGCCTGCCCGCGGAACTGATCACGACCACCGCCCAGGGCGCGGACACGGTCGCGAGCCTGATCCGAGGGCTGGTGGACGTGCACCTCGACGAGCCGGTGGTGCTGGTGGTGGACGACGCGGGTGTGCTGCCCGCCGGTGGTGACGCCGCCCGGTTGGTCGAGTCGTTGTGCCTGCGCGGCCCGGAACTCCTCAGCGTGGTGCTGCTGACCCGCGGCGAGCTGGGGTTCGATCCCGGACCGGCCGTGGTGCTGACCGGCGAGGGCCACAGCGAGGACGAGCTCGCGGCGTCCAGGCTCGCCGCGGAACCCGAGGAGAACCGGGAACTGTTGCGTGCCATCGCAACGCTCGGCCGGGTGAGCACGGCGCTGTGCGTGGCGCTCGGGTTCACCGACGTCCGGGAGACGCTGCGCGGACTCGCGCGGCGCGGTCTGCTGACCGGCCCGGACTGGAGCGTCCTCGAACCGGTCGCGGAGCTGGTGCGCCGCGACGCCGAGGATCCGGAGATCCGCGTCAAGGCCGCCGTGTTCTGCGAACGCACCGGCGCGCACGCCGAAGCCCTCAGACACCTGGTCGCCGCGCGGAAGTGGGATCTGGTCGCACAGCTGCTGCTGCGCAGGGACGAGCGGATCGTCGCGGGCGGTGACACCGACGCGGTGCTCGCGGCCCTGGAACAGCTGGAGATCGACGACTCCCGCCTGTACCTGGTGTGGGGTTTCGCCTTGCAGCACAAGGGCGACTGGCTCGGGTCGCTGCACTGCTACGAACAGGCGGGCGAACGCACCGTGAGGTCGTCGTGGCGGATGGGGCAGCTGCACGCCCTCACCGGGCAGACCGACAAGGCCGTCGAGGTGTTCGAGCGCACGGTGTTCGACGACGTCGCGTCGCTGGACGAGGTGCGGCTGCTGTCGCTGGCCGTGCGCTGGTTCCGCGAGACCGGGCGGCACGAGAAGGCGCGGGAGTTGGCCGGCAGGTGCGCGGAGGCGGCCCGCCGGTGCGGTGGCCATTCCGCGTTCGCCTGGAGCAGCAGGGCATGCGGGCTGCTCGCCGGGTTCGACGGTGACCGGGCGGCGTTCGAGATGCACTACAGGCAGGCCGTGGACCGGGCGCGACGGGCGGGCTGCCGGATGCTGGAGCTGACGATCCGGTCCGAGCGGGCGTGGTTCCTGGCGGGAGAGGCCGGTCCGGCGCAGGCGCTGGCCGAGATCGACGAGGTGCTGGTCCTCGGCAGGCAAGCGGGTCTCACCGGCCACGAACCGGACTGCCTGGGCATCCGGGCGCTCGCCGCGGTCAGGCTGGGGAGGTTCGACGAGGCTCTGCGTGACGCCGGCCAGTGCCCACGCCACCTGGTGATCAGGGCCGAGGTGCACCGCCGGCGTGGCGAGCCCGGCCAGGCGCAGGCGTTGCTGGACGAGGCGCTGGCGCTGCCGGGCACCGATCCGCTCGTCTGCGCGACGCTCGCCAGGGTCGTGGCGGGCGAGGATCCCGGCCGGGCACGACAGCTCGCGGAACAAGCCGTTGCCACCAGCCAGGTCCTGCGGTTGCGGGAGGTGCCCGCGTTGCTCGCCCGCGGCTGGGTCGCCGTGCTGGCAGGTGATCGGGAGACGGCGCGGGCCGACGCGGCCACGGCACGGGCGCTGGCGGGCCGTCGCGGTGACAAGGCGGGACTCGCGGACGCGTTGCAGCTGGCGGCGGCGACCTCGGCCGATCGGAAGGCGTTGCTGGCCGAGGCCGTGATGGTGTGGCGGGCGGCGGACGATCCGGTCGGCGCGTCGACCGCGGAACTCGCGGTGGCCCGGCTGACCGGGGTGGACGTGGCCCGGTTCGAGAACGCGGTGCACGCGCACGGAGTTCGCACCGACGTCTCGATGGCCGACGTGCTCGGTACGGGCGCGCCGAGGACCGCGCGGATCGTCGTGCGGACGCTCGGCGGGTTCCAGGTGCTGCGTGACGGTGCCCCGGTGCCGTCCGCGTTGTGGCAGTCGAAGAAGGCGAGGGATCTGCTGAAGATCCTGGCGGGCAACAGCGGGCGGCCGGTGCCGCGGCCGCAACTGGTGGAGCTGCTGTGGCCGGACGACCTGTCGGCCCGCACTGCGAACCGGCTTTCCGTGCTGTTGTCGACGTTGCGGACCGTGCTGTGCGTGCCGGGGTTACCCGCCGACGCTGAACCGCTGGTCGCCGACCGGGACACGGTGTCGCTCGATCTGTCCCTTGTGGACCTCGACGTGGCGGCGTTCCTCGGCGCGGCGAGCACCGCGCTGGTGGCTCACCGCCGAGGCGACCAGGCCGCGGTGCCGTTGCTGATCGCCGCGGACGAGCTCTACCTCGGCGAGTTCCTGGCCGAGGAACCGTACGAGCAGTGGGCGATCCAGGTGCGCGAGGAGGTGCGGGGCAGGTACACCGCCGTGCTGCGCGCGTTGGTGCAACTCGTGCGCGATCCCGATCAGCAGGTCGGGTACCTGGTCCGGATGCTCGAACTCGACCGCTACGACGAGGGCGCGCACGTGCGGCTGGTGAAGGCGCTCAGGGCGGCCGGACGGCACGGCGAGGCCCGCCGGCGGTATCAGGTCTACCTGGAGCAGATGCGCGAGATCGGCGTCCTGCCCACCGAACCGGATCTGTTCGGCAGCAGGCCCTCTGAAGTTCTTCGGGCGGGCTGAGCTGCGCTTTTCGGTGGCGATAAGGGAACCATCATGTTTCCCGAAGGCTGCGTTAAGGGGCACTTCGTAACTTCCTCGCAGTGAAGGAACACGGGGGTGTTACGGGTGGGGAGTAGCTGGCTGATCTGTCCTCGGCCTCGGCCGGAGGCGGCGCTGCGGGTGGTGTGCGTTCCGTACGCCGGCGGTGGTGCGTCGGCCTTCTGGGACTGGCCGGACCTGCTGGGCGACTCCGTCGAGCTGTGGAGCGCGGTGCTGCCGGGCAGGGAACGGCGGTTCGGCGAACCCGCGGTCACCGACGCGGCGCTGATCGCCGCGCCACTGGCCGAGGCGATCCGCGCGGAGGTCCCGACACCGCTGGTGTTGTTCGGCCACAGCATGGGCGGACTGCTCGCGTTCGACATCGCCCGCAGGCTCGGCGACCAGGTCGAGCACCTGTTCGTGTCCGCGGCCAAGGCCCCGCACCTGGCGTTCGGTGGCGAGCCGCACCTGCTCGATGACGACGGTCTGCTCGACTGGATGACCACGCTCGGCGGTGTGCCCGCGGATCTGCTGGCGCACGAGGAGATGCTCGGCCTGCTCCTGCCGACGCTGCGCGCCGACCTGACCGTGTGCGCCGGATTCCACGGCACGCGGGACGTGATCGACGTGCCCATCACCGCGTTCGCAGGCACCGACGACCCGCTCGCGAGCGTGGCCGACGTCGCAGCCTGGCAGCACCACACCGTGGCGGGCTTCGACCTCGTGGTCCGCCCCGGCGGCCACTTCTACCTCAAAGACGATCCGGCAGCGGTGACGAGCGTCCTGCGTTCAGCGACCGCCAGGGAAGGTGTGCAGTGACCCAGCAGCACCCCGCGGCCACCCGCGGTCAGCAGCAGATCTGGTTCTCCGACCAGCTCGCGCCGGACGCCACGTTCAACACCGTGCCGGTGTACGTGGAGATCACCGGCGAGCTGGACACCTACGCGCTCGCCGCCGCGCTGACCGCGGTGGTGAACCGGCACGAACCGTTGCGCACCAGCTACCGCCTCGACGGCACCGAGCTGGTACCGGAGATCGCGCTGGAAGCGCACGTGTCGATCGCGACGCGTGACCTGCGCGATCTTCCCCCCGCCGAACGCTCGGCGCGCGCGGAGGCGTTGGTGGCGGCCGAACTCGCCCGCCGCGTCGACATCTCCGGCGGGCTGCCGCTGCGCATCGTGTTGCTGCGCCTGGAGGACGACCGTCATCAGCTCGTCCTGCTGGTGCACCACATCGCGATCGACGGTGCATCGGTCGCGGTGATCCAGGACGAGTTGCCGCGCTGCTACCAGGCCGCGGTGGACGGACTGGACGTCTCGCTGCCCCGGCCCTCGGTCGCCTTCCGCGACATCGCGCCGTTGGCCGGAGAGGTCGACCACTGGCGTTCGGAACTGGCCGATCTGCCGGAACCGCTGGAGCTGCCAGGGATTCGCACCCGCCCGGCCCAGACCGACTTCGCCGCCGAGGCACTGCCGCTGGTCGTGCCCGAGGAGCTGGCGAACGCGGTGCGGCGCGCGGCGAGCACGCACCGCTCGTCGTCGTTCATGGTGCTGCTGAGCGCGTTCTCCGTGCTGCTGCACCGGTTGACCGGCTCGTCGGACATCGTGGTCGGCTCCCCGTCCGCCGGACGGGAGCACGCCGACACCCACGACCTGGTCGGCTACTTCGTCAACATGCTCGCGTTGCGCGTGCGGCTCGGCTCCGACCCGACGTACCGCGAGGCGATCGACGTCGTCCGCGACACCGTGCTGGACGCGCTCGACCACCGCGACGCGCCGTTCCACCAGGTCTGCGAGGCGCTCGGGCAGACCGGCGACGTCGACCGGCACCCGATCTTCCAGGTGGTCTTCGCGTCCCCGCCGCCGCTGGCCGGTCCGCTGGCCGCCGGTGGCTGCGTCTTCACGTTCACCCAGGGCACCAGCGACCAGGGGATCTACGACCTCGAACTGCAGCTGCCCGACTCCGGCAGCGGTGAGATGCGCGGCTGGGTCAAGTTCCGCACCGCGCTCTACCGGCGTGCCGACGTCGTCGACCTGACCGAGCGTTTCGCCACCGTGCTCGGCCAGCTCACGACCACACCCGACGTGCGGCTGTCCAATCTCTCGTTGCTGTCCGGTGACGAGCGCGGCCGGATCGTCCGCGACCTCAACGCGAACGCGACGGCGTACCCGGCGGACGCGACGCTCGTCGAGCTGTTCGAGCAGACCGTCGACCGGTACTCCGGCGACATCGCCGTCGAGTTCGGCGGCGTGCGGCTCACCTACGCGGAACTGGACCTGCGAGCCAACCGGCTCGCCGCACACCTCGGCACGCTCGAGGTCGGCACCGGAACGCCCGTCGGCATCCTGATGGACCGCGGCGTGGACTGGATCGTCGCCGCGATCGGTGTGCTCAAGGCGGGTGGTGCGTACCTGCCGCTCGACCCGGCGTATCCGCTCGACCGCCTGCAGGCCTTGTGCGCCGACGCTTCCGCCGCTGTCGTCGTCGCGGACCGGTTCGTCGAGCTGTCCGGCGTCGAGCTGTTCGATCTGTCGGCGATGGTCCTCACGTGCCCCGCTGACCGTCCACAACGGACTTTGGCCGCGGACGACCTCGCGTACGTGATGTACACGTCCGGTTCGACCGGCATGCCGAAGGGCGTGTGCGTCAGTCACCGCAACGTCGTCCGGCTGGTCCGCGACACGAACTACGTCGACTTCGCGCCTGGTGACCGGGTGGCGCAGGCGTCCACGACCACGTTCGACGCGGCGACGTTCGAGATCTGGGGCGCGTTGCTGAACGGCGGCCGGCTGATCGGGCTGTCCAAGGACGTCGCGCTCGACCCGGCGGCGCTGGGGGAGTGGTTGCGGGCCAACGAGATCGACACGTTGTTCCTCACCACCTCGGTCGCCATGCACGTGGCGCGGGAGATGCCCGGCGCGTTGTCGGGGTTGCGCTACTTCGTGTTCGGCGGCGAGCAGCCGGACGAGCACGCGATCGCCACCCTGATCGCGCATCCCGGCGGTCCCAGGCACGTCGTGAACGGCTACGGGCCGACCGAGACCACGACCTTCGCGTCCAGTCACGAGTGTGAGCGAGCGGAAGGCCGTGTTCCGCTGGGGCGTGCGCTGAGCAACACGCAGCTCTACGTGCTGGACCAGTACCTGGAACCGGTACCGCCGATGGCCGTGGGTGAGCTGTGCATCGGCGGTGACGGCGTCGGCCGTGGCTATGTCGGCAATCCCGCTCTGACCGCCGAGAAGTTCGTGCCCGACCACCTCGGCGGCAAGCCCGGCGCACGCCTGTACCGGACCGGTGACCTGGCGCGGCTGTTGCCCGACGGGACGTTCGAGTACCTGGGGCGGGCCGACCGGCAGGTCAAGATCCGCGGGTTCCGGATCGAGCCGGGTGAGGTCGAGGCCTGCCTGCACTCGTCGGGACTCGTTCGCCAGGCCGTGGTGATGCCTCGTGAGGACGCTGCCGGGGACGTGAGTCTGGTCGGTTACGTCGTGCTGGAGCAGCAGGCGGAGGAGCAGCTCGACGAGCTGATGCGGCACGTGCGGGACGCGCTGCCCGCCTACCTGGTGCCGTCCGCGCTGGTGTCGCTGGACGCGTTGCCGTTGACCCGCAACGGAAAGCTCGACGTGAGGGCGCTACCGGACCCGGAGATCACCGCCGAGGTGCTGGAGGAGCCGCAGACGCTCACCGAGGTCGCGATCGCGAACCTGTGGCGGCAGGTGCTCGGCGCGGAGTCGATCGGCCGGGACACCGACTTCTTCGACCTCGGCGGCCATTCGCTGAAGGCGGCCCGAATCCTCACGCGCATCGAGAGCGAACTGGGGGTCCGGCTCCCGATGCGGTCTCTGTTCGACCACCCGACCGTCGCCGGCATCGCCACCGAGGTCGATCGCCTGCGTGACACCACACCCGTATCCGTCGGTGCGATCCGAGCCGAGGCCAGGTCCTCGCTCTCCGTCGCCGACCTGCTCGATCTGTGAAAGAGGGGGAAATCGTGCAGGACGTGTTGCAGCGCTTGAAAGCGCTGGATCCCGACAAGCGCGCGGCCGTGTTCGCGCAGCTCGCCGAACGGGGTGAGGACTTCGGCGTGTACCCGGTGTCGTCCGGGCAGCGCCGCCTGTGGTTGCTCGACCAGCTGCACCCCGGCAGCCCCGTCTACAACGTGCCGTACGCCTTCCGGCTGCGCGGAACCGTGGACAGCGCCGCTTTGGGGGACGCACTGCTGGAGATCGGCCGGCGGCACGAGGTGCTGCGGACCGTGTTCCTCGACCTCGACGGCGACCCGCGGCAGGTGATCCTGCCGGAGCCGCAGTTCTCGCTGGTCGTCACCCACGTTGACGTCGTCGACCGTGACGGCTTCGCGGTCGCTCGTGCCGCTGAGGCCGCACAGGAACCGTTCGATCTGGCGGACGGGCCGTTGCTGCGGGCCGAACTGGTGGTGTTCGACGAGACCGACGCGTTGTTGCTCGTCTCGATGCACCACATCGTCTGCGACGGCTGGAGCACCCAGCTGCTGTTCGCCGAGTGGCGGGCCGCCTACGAGTCGCGTGACCTCGGCCCGGCGCCGACGCAGTACCTGGACTTCAGCCGCTGGCAGACGGAGTGGCTCGGTGGCGCGGACGGCACCCGGCTGCTGGACTACTGGACCTCGCAGCTCGCCGGGGTACCGCCGGTGCTCGAACTGCCGACGGATCATCCGCGTCCGGCCGTGATGAAGATGCGGGGCGGTGCCGTCGAGTTCGCCTGGCCCGCCACGCTCAAGGAGCGGCTCGACTCGTTCTGCCTGGCCGAGCGCGTCACGCCGTTCATGGTGCTGCTGACCGCGTGGAACGTCCTGCTGCACCGGTACTCCGGCGCGGACGACATCGTGGTCGGTACGAACGTCGGCAACCGCAGGGCCGAGATCGAGAACGCGATCGGCTTCTTCGTCAACACCGTCGCCATTCGGTCCGGTGTGGACTCCGCCGCGAGCTTCCGGTCGTTGCTGCAGCAGGTGCGGGACACGACACTGGCCGCGCAGCAGCACCAGGACCTGCCGTTCGAACGGGTCGTCGAGGCCCTCGCCCCGCCGCGCAGCACCGCGCACCAGCCGGTGATCCAGACGATCGTCGGCATGGAGGACAGCCAGCACGAGATCTTCGCGCTGCCCGGTGTCGCCGTCGAACGGGTCGCGTCGCACTCCGGGACCGCGAAGTGGGACCTGGAACTGGGCGTCACCTCCACCGAGGGCGGGATCACCGGCCTGCTCGAGTTCGACAGCGCGTTGTACGAGCCCGCGACCGCGCGTCGCCTGCTCGGCCACCTGGAAACGCTGCTCACCGCCGGTCTCGCCGACCCGTCGTGCCCGATCGGCCGCCTGACGATGATCACCGGTGCTGAGCGCGTGCAGATCCTTGACGAGTGGAACCCGCCGGCCTCCGCACGGCTGGACGGCGTGCTGGTGCACGAACTGGCCGAGGCCTCCGCCGACCGCACGCCCGACGCCGTGGCGCTGGTGTTCGAGGACCGGCAGCTCACCTACCGCGAGCTCGATGAGCGGGCGAACCGGCTCGCGCACGTGCTGCGGGCACGCGGGATCGGCCGCGGCGACTTCGTCGGCATCAGCCTGCCGAGGTCGCTGGACCTCGTGGTGGCGCAACAGGGTGTGCTCAAGTCCGGCGCGGCCTACGTGCCGCTCGACCCGGAGTACCCGGCGGATCGGCTGGCCTACATGGTCTCCGACTCGGGCCTTCGCGTCGTCGTGACACTGGCGGCGCTGGCCGGGCGCTTTCCCGGTGTGGCGACGCTTCCGTTGGACGAGACCGACTTCTCGGGCGTTCCGGATGCGCGCCTGCGACGGACCGTGGAGCCGGACGACCTCGCGTACGTGATCTACACGTCCGGGTCGACGGGCAAGCCGAAGGGCGCCATGCTGCCGCACCGGGGCGTGGTGAACCTTGCGGACGAACTGGCCAGGATGCTCGGCATCGGCCCCGGCAACCGGATGCTGCAGTTCGCGTCGTTCAGCTTCGACGTGTCCGTCGCCGACATCATGGTCACGCTGCGCTCGGGCGCCACAGTGGTGCTGGCCGCGCAGCACGACCTGCAGCCCGGCCCCGACCTGGCCCGCACGATCACCTCGCAGCGGGTCGACATGGCCTGCCTGCCGCCGACCGTGCTGCGGCTGACCGACCCGGCGCTGGTGCCCGGCCTGCGCACGCTGATGGCCGGCGGCGAGGCCTGCCCGGACGAGGTGGCCGCCGCGTGGGCGCCGGGCCGCCGTTTCATCAACGTCTACGGACCGACCGAGGCGAGCATCTGGATCACCGCGGCGGAGTGTGACGGCACGGAGAGCCCGTTGCCGATCGGCCGCCCGATCACGGGCAGCACTGCCTACGTGCTGGACGAGAACCGGGAACCGTTGCCCGTCGGGGTGCCTGGGGAGCTGTACCTCGGCGGAGTGCAGGTCGCCCGCGGCTACCTGAACCGGCCGGAGCTCACAGCTGAGCGGTTCGTGTCCGATCCGTTCAGCAACGGGCGCTTGTACCGGACCGGCGATCTCGCGCGGTTCCTGCCGGACGGGCAGGTCGAGTTCCTGCGGCGGATGGACGACCAGATCAAGCTGCGCGGCTACCGCATCGAGCTGGGCGAGATCCAGACCGCGGTGAGCCAGCACCCCTCGGTGCGCGCGGCGGTGGTCATCGCTCGCGAGGACGTGCCGGGGGACGTGCGGCTGGTCGCCTACGCGGTGGCCGCGGACGGGTGCCGGATCGACGGTTCGGAACTGCGGGCACACCTGCGGCGCGGGCTGCCCGAGTACATGGTGCCCTCGGCGTTCGTCGAGGTGCCGACGATTCCGCGCAACCCCAACGGGAAGCTCGACCACCGGGCGTTGCCGAAGCCGGAGTCGGTGCGGACCGAACGGGTCGTGGTGCCCGCCGGCAACCAGACCGAGCGCGCGATCTCCGACGTGTGGCGCGAGGTCCTGCGGATGGACCGGGTCGGTGCCGACGACAACTTCTTCGACCTGGGCGGCAACTCCGTGCTGCTGGTGAAGGCGCGGAGCAGGTTGGCCGAGCTGTTCGCACGCGAGGTGCCGACGGTCACGTTGTTCACCTATCCGACTGTTCGAGCGCTCGCAGCTCACTTCGACGGAAGCGGTCAGGTGGAGACGCGGGCCGTTGGCGGCCGTAAGGCTTTGCTGGCAAGGGGGAGAAAGTCGTGACCGAGTACACCGGACTGGAGATCGCGGTCGTCGGCATGGCCGGCCGTTTCCCCGGAGCGTCCACTGTGGATGAGTTCTGGGCCAACGTGCTCGCCGGTGAGACCGGCGTGCGCCGCTTCACCGACGAGGAGCTCGACGCCGCGGGCGTATCCGTGGAAAGGCGCGCGGATCCGGGTTTCGTACCCATGGGCGGCGCGCTGGACGGCATCGAGTTCTTCGACGCCAAGCTGTTCGGCTACAGCCCGCGTGACGCGGCCGTGCTGGACCCGCAGCAGCGGGTGTTCCTGGAGTGCGCCTGGCACGCGCTCGAACACGCCGGGCACCTCGGCGGCGGGCAGGACGTCGGCGTCTACGCGTCGGCGAGCATCGACACCTACCTGTTGCGGCACCTGTGGAACAACCCCGCGGTGCCGGGCGGGTTGCAGCCGCTCGACCTGCTGCTGGCCAACGACAAGGACACGCTCGCCAGCCGGGTCGCCTACCACCTCGACCTGACCGGGCCCGCGATCACCGTGCAGACGGCGTGCTCGTCGTCGCTGGTGACGATCCACGTGGCCTGCCAGGCGTTGCTGGGCCACGACTGCGACATCGCACTCGCCGGCGGCGTGTCGATCAGGCCGCCGGTGCACGAGGGCTACCAGCACACCGAGGGCGGCATCCTCGCCGCCGACGGGCGCTGCCTCCCGTTCGACGTGGACGCGCACGGCGTGGTCGCGGGCAACGGTGTCGCCGCCGTGGTGTTGCGCCGCCTGGAGGACGCGATGGCCGACGGCGACACGATCTACGCCGTCGTGAAGGGCACCGCGGTCAACAACGACGGCGCGGACAAGGTGGGCTTCACCGCGCCCAGCGTGAACGGCCAGGCCCGGGTCATCAGGGCCGCGCACGACCTGTCCGAAGTGGACTCGTCGACGATCGGCTACGTCGAGGCGCACGGCACCGCCACGCCGCTCGGCGACCCGATCGAGGTGGCCGCGCTGACACAGGCGTTCGTCAGCCCGCCAGAGGCCTGTGCGCTGGGGTCGGTCAAGGCGTTGATCGGGCACCTGGACGCGGCGGCCGGTGTCGCCGGGTTCGTCAAGGCCGCGCTCGCCGTCCAGAACGGCGTGGTGCCGCCGAGTCCGTACTTCACCGCGCCCAACCCCGAGACCGGGCTGGAGAACAGCCCGTTCTTCGTCAACCGCGAGGCAATGCCGTGGCCGGGATCGGGGCCGCGCAGGGCCGGGGTCAGCGGGTTCGGCATGGGCGGCACGAACGCGCACGCCGTGCTGGAGGAGCCGCCGTCGCCCGAACCGATGCCGCCGGGCAGGTCACGGCACCTGCTGGTGCTGTCGGCCGCGAGCGAGAAGGCCCTGGAAGAGAGCCAGAAGCGGCTCGCCGGGCACCTCGCCACCAGCAGCCAGTCGCTCGCGGACGTCTCGCACACCTTGAGGACGGGGCGGCGGGTGCTGAGGCACCGGATGGTCGCTGCCGTGTGCGGCGGGGAGAGCACGGGCTCCGCCGCCACCGCGCTCTCCGAGGCGTGGATCGGCACTGGTGACAGGCGGGACGTGGTGTTCCTGTTCCCCGGCCAGGGTTCCCAGTACGCCGGCATGGCCTCCCAGGTCGCGGACGAGGAGCCGGTGTTCCGCGCCGCGCTGGACGAGTGCGCCGCGCTGCTGCCGTTCGACCTGGACGAGGTGCTCGCCGACGCGGACCGGCTGACCCGCACGAAGTACACCCAGCCCGCGCTGTTCGCGGTCGAGTACTCGCTCGCGAAGCTCTGGGAGCACTGGGGTGTGCGGCCGAGCGCCATGCTCGGGCACAGCGTCGGCGAGTACGTGGCGGCGTGCCTGGCCGGGGTGTTCTCCCTGGAGGACGCGCTGAAGCTGGTCACGGCACGCGGTGAACTGATGGACGCGCTGCCCGCGGGCGCCATGCTGTCGGTGCCGCTGGGTGCCGACGACCTGGTGCTGCCACAGGGCGTGTGCCTGGCGGCGAGCAACGCGCCGAACATGAGCACGGTCGCGGGCACGTTCGAGGCGATCGAGCGGTTCGAGGCGGGGCTGAGCGTCACCAGCCGGCGGTTGCACACCTCGCACGCGTTCCACTCGTCGATGATCGACCCGATGCTCGGCGAGTTCGCCGCGCTGGTGAGCCAGGTCGAGCTGCACGAGCCGCGGATTCCCTTCATCTCCAACGTGTCGGGCACGTGGATCACCGCGGAGGAGGCGACCGAGCCCGGCTACTGGGCACGGCACGCCCGTGCCGCCGTCCGGTTCAGCGAAGGCCTGCGGGCGATGCTCACCGACTCGGTCACCGTGCTGGAGGTCGGGCCTGGCAACGTGCTGACCACCCTGGCCCGCCAGCACGACCTGGCCGGTGCCAAGGCGTTCGGGTCGCTTCGGCACCCGCGTGAGGACAAGCACGACCTCGACACGATGCTGGCCGCGGCCGGAAGGCTGTGGATCGCCGGTGCCGAGGTGGACCTCGGTGCGCTGACGGCGGACGAACGCAGGCGCCGGGTTCCGTTGCCGCAGTATCCGTTCGAGCGGGCACGCCACTGGGTCGATCTTCCCGGTACGGCACCGCGCGAGATCGAAGTCATCGAGGTGCTGCCGCAGGCGATCGACACCGCGGTGGGCGGCGACCTGGCCGTGATCACCGGCATCTGGCAGGAACTGCTCGGCATCGCGCGCATCGGCCCGAACGACGACTACTTCGAGCTGGGCGGGCATTCGTTGCTGGCCACGCAGATCCTCGCGCGGATCACGGCGGAGCTCGGCGTCACGCTGCCCGCGGCCGCGATCTTCGAGGCACCGACGCCCTCGAAGCTGGCCACCAGGATCGACCAGTCGCGCGCTGACGCCGCGCCGGCGCAGGACGACGAGTTCGCCCGCCTGCTCGCCGAGATCCGCGACATGTCACCGGAAGAGCTGCGGGCCGAACTGGACCGCGAGCGGGACGCCCAGGAGATCTCCCAGTCATGACAGACCACCTGACCAGCTCGCTGACAGAAGAGCAGCGACAACTCCTCGCGCTGCGGCTGCGCAACGCCGACCGCTCGCAGCCGGTGTCGTTCACGCAGGAACAGCTCTGGTTCCTCGACCGCCTCGACCCCGGCAACCCCGCCTACGCGATCCCGTTCGGGCTCAGGCTCACCGGGCCGCTCGACCGCACCGCCCTCGAACTGGCCGTCGGCCGGGTCGTGGACCGGCATTCCGCCTTGCGCACCACGTTCTTCGAGCGTGACGGCGCGCTGCGGCAACGGGTTCGCGACAACGTGTCGATCGCCATCGAGGTCACCGACCTGTCGGAGAACCCCGAGCGGGCCCAGGAGATCGCGCTGGAGCACGCCCGGCACGTGTTCGACCTGAGCGCGGGCCCGCTGGTGGCGTTCCGGCTCGTGGTGCTCGGCGAGCAGGAGCACCTCCTGCTGGTGACCGCGCACCACATCGTGTTCGACGCGGCGTCGGCAGAGGTCTTCGGCGCCGACCTCGTCGCGTACTACGGCGGCGAAACGCTGCCTGACTTGGCAACGTCGTTCGGTCGTCACGCGGCGGCAGAGCGTCGCAGGCTGACCGACGAGGTGATGGACGAGCACCTGGCCTACTGGCGGGAGAAGCTCGCCGACAGCCCTGCCCGGTCCACCGTGCCGTCCGACCTGCCGCGCCCGGCCGTCCAGACGCACACCGGGGGACGGCACCACTTCGTCGTCCCCAAGGACCTGACCGAGCGGCTGGCGGCGAGGGCTCGTGAGCTCGGCGTGTCGCTGAACGCCGTGGTGCTCAGCGGATTCGCGGCGCTGATCGGCCAGGAACGGGTGCTGCTCGGCATGCCTGTGAGCGGCCGCGGGCGCCCAGAGCTGGAGACGATGATCGGCTCGCTGGCGAACATGCTGGTGCTGCGGGTCGATCTGGACGGTGACGCGAGCGAGGTCGTCCGGGGCACGCACCGCGCCATCAGCGAGGCCTACTCGCACCAGGACGCGCCCTACGCGCGGGTGGTGGAGGCCGTCGACCCGCCGCGCGACCCGAGCCAGAACCCGTTGTTCCAGGCCATGCTCAGCCTCACCGAGGCGCCGGCCGCACGGATGGCGGGCGGCGTCGAGTTCAGCCCGTTCGAGGTCGACAACGGCCTCACCGACTTCGACCTGTTCGTCGTGCTGTCCAGAGTGGACGGCGAGCTGCGCGGTGTCCTCGGCTACAACGCGGACCTCTACCTCGACGAGACCGTCGGCGAGTTGGGCGAGCAGTTCCTCACCGTGCTGACCGGGCTGGTGTCGGGTCAGCCGCTGCGGAACAGGGAACGGATCTCGATCGCGGCCACGTTCACCGCGGACCCCGTGCGCGAGCCCCTCGACGTGCTCAACGGTGTGCTGCGGCTGCCCGTCGACGTCGAACTGGCGCCCTACCAGCAGATCGTGCGGCACCTGCTCGCCGGTGACGGTGGCAGGCTCGCCGACGTCGTGCTGCTGCGCTGGGAGGACTGGCGGCGGCACGGCGACGCCGTCGAGGCGAACTGGCAGGACCTGGAGACCGCGGTCACCGCCTACCGGCAACGGTCGCAGGCACCGCTGTACCTCGTCGTGTGCCCGTCCGAGCAGACGTTCGGTCATCTCGACGACCGGCTGGCCGTGCTCGCGGACCAGACCGAGAGCGTGCACGCCGTGTGGTTCGCGGACTGGGCCAAGGCACTGCCGGTCAGCGGCACGTTCGACCCGCAGGCCGACAAGCTCGGGCACGTCCCGTACACGCAGGAGATGTTCGCCGCGCTGGCGATCCTGCTGGCCCGCAAGCTGCACCCCGGCGCGAATCGCCTGCACCTGCTGGAGACCGCGCTCGGCGACCCGGCGTCGCTGTCCGACCGCGCCGCGCCCGCCATCAGGGCCGTCGCGATCGACACGCCTCCGGTGGCGCCGCGCACGAAGACCGAGGAGCGGCTCGCCAAGGTGTGGCGGGAGGTGCTCAAGCTCGACGAGGTCGGCGTGACGCACGACTTCTTCGCACTGGGCGGACACTCGTTGCTCGCGACGCAGCTGTTGTCGAAGGTGTTCGCCGAGTTCGGTGTCGACGTGTCGCTGCACGCGCTGTTCACCCACCCGACCGTCGAGGCACTGGCCGCGCTCGTCGACGAGCCGCAGGAGACCGGGCATCCGCTGTCGCCGGTCTCCCGCACCAATGCCCTGGAACTGTCGGCGATCCAGCAACGCATGTGGGCGGCGACCCAGCTCGACACCACCACGACCCGGATGAACACGACGTTCGCGGTCCTGTTGCGCGGATCGCTGGACGTGCCGGCGTTGCGCGGCGCGGTCGCGGAAGTCGTGCGCAGGCACGAGATCCTGCGCACCACGTTCGCCGAAAAGGACGGCCGGCCCGTCATGGTCGTGCACCAGGACATGGACTGCTGGCTGCCCGAGTCCGTCGGCTCGCCGGAAGAGTTCCTGGTCGAGCACACGAACCACGTGTACGACCTGGAGAACGGGCCGCTGCTGCGAGTACGGCTCGTGCGGACCGGTGCGAACGAGCACCACCTGCTGCTCGGCATGCACCACATCGTCTGCGACAACACGTCCTGGGGCGTGCTGCTCGCCGAGCTGTCCACCTGCTACGCCCAGGGCGACCTGCCCGAGCTGGCGGTCCAGTACGCGGACTACGCGGCGTGGCAGCAGGAACTCCTCACCGAGGACGCGCTCGAACCGCACCTGAACCACTGGCGCTCCTACCTCGCCGACGCCCCGTCACAGCTGGAGGTGCCGGCGGACCGCCCCGAGCGCAACGAGACGCGCCGCACGTCCTCCGAAGTGCCCGGCAAGGTCGCGGAAGCGCTCAAGGAACTGGCCCGCGCCGAGGGCAGCACGCCGTTCGCCACGCTGCTCGCGGCGTACGCGGTGGTGCTCTACCGCCGCAGCGCTCAGCCGGACGTCGTGCTGAGCGTGCCGCAGCAGGGCAGGCCGCGTCCCGAGGTCGAGCACCTGATCGGCTGCTTCACCGACCTGCTGCCGATCCGCGTGGACCTGGCCGGACGCTTGACGTTCCGGCAGATCCTGCAACGGGTGCACCGTTCGATGGTCGACGGCTACCAGCACGCCGACGTGCCGTTCTCCAGCGTCGCCCACGTGCTGCCGCGGCAGAAGGGGCGGCACCCGGTCTACCAGTGCGCGTTCAACTACGCGGACCTGCCCGACGAGGCCATGTCGTGGCCCGGGCTCGACCTCGTGCCGCTGGAGGTGCCGGTCACCAGCCTCGACTTCGACCTGTTCCTCACGCTGACGACCGAGCACGGCGAACTGGCCGCGACCCTGGAGTACAGCGCCGACCTGCTCACCCCCTGTGGGGCGGACGAACTGCTGGAGTCGTTCGTCTCGCAGCTCACCGAGCTGGTCGAGGCACCGGACACGCAGATCGTCGTGGAGCGGGTCGAGTCCACTGTGGATGGCTGCCCGATGAGCATCGTGTCGTCGCGGCCGCTCGACGGTGTGCTGCCGGTGCTGTCGTCGTGGGCGGACAGGCTCGACCTGCCGATGACGGTCCGCACCACGCCGGCAGGTCAGGTCCTACGACCGTTGCTGGACCCGGAGGCCGGGCTCGACGGCGTGGAACGGGAGACGACCGCGCTGGTGCTGCGGTGGGAGGACCTGTTCGACGGCGGCGTCGGCGAGTTCGAGAACGCCTTCGCCCGGCTGTGCTCGGCGATCGAGCGGTGGACCGGCCGCACGGGCTCGGGGCTGGCGGTGCTGGCCACGTCCGAGCGCGACGAGAAGCCGTGGCCCGGTGTGTTCGGTCACGCGACCGACCGCCTCGCCCGGCGCTTCCCGGCGGTGTCCGTCGTCGACCTGCTGATGGCGGAGGGCAGCCAGGACGTCGTGCTGGGCAACGCACTCGCCCGGCTCGTGCACTCGGGCGAACTTCCGGAGGACACGAGCACGACCGAAGCCCCGCGCACCGACGAGGAACGCGCGCTCGCGGCCGTGTGGCAGGACGTGTTGAAGCTGTCGGAGGTCGGCGTCCACGACGACTTCTTCGCGCTCGGCGGCGACTCGATGACCGCCATTCAGGTGGTGTGGCTCGCGAACCAGGCCGGGATCAAGTTCACCCCGGCCCAGCTCACCGCGAAGCGCACGATCGCCGAGTTGCTGCGGGTACCGATGTCCGAGGAGCAGCAAGCGCTTGCGGCCGTGTGGTGCGAGGTGCTGAAGCTGTCTGAGGTCGGCGTCCACGACGACTTCTTCGCGCTGGGCGGTGACTCGATGACCGCGATCCAGGTGGTGTGGCTCGCGAACCAGGCCGGCATCAAGTTCACGCCCGCCCAGCTGACCGCCAAGCGGACGATCGCCGAGCTGTGCGCTTCGGCGGCACCACACCAGGTCGCGGACCAGGGACCCGTCGAGGGCGACTTCCCGGCGACCGGTGCCCAGCGTTGGTTCTTCGAGGCGCTGGCGACGTCGATGGTCGCGCCCGCCCACTTCAACCACCCCTACTACCTCCAGTTGCGCGTCCCGGCCACGCCGGAGCAGCTGGAACAGGCCACGAACGCGCTGGTCGAGCACCACGACGGAATGCGTCTGCGGTTCCGGCGCGAGGGCATCGACTGGCACGCCTCGCACGGTCCGGCCGAGGGCGCGATGCCGTTCGTGTCGTTCGACGTCTCCGGCGCCACCGACCGCGAACAGGCCATCGAGGACCACCTCAACGAGGTCCACCCGACGCTCGACATCGCGGACGGCCCGCTGGCCAAGGTCGTCCACTTCGGACTCGGCGGGCACGAGCCCGACCGCGTGATGGTCATCTGCCACCACCTGGTCACCGACGGCATCTCCCGCAGCCTGATCCTGGAGGACTTCCAGAACGCGCTGCGCCAGGTCCTCGCGGGCAGGAAGGCCGACCTCGGGCCGAAGACGACGGCGTTCAGGGACTGGGCGCTGAAGATCGACGAGTACGCCCGCGGCTCGAAGCCGTTGGAGGAGCTGGAGTACTGGGAGCGCCAGGCGCCAGGAACTGAGGAGATCACCGCCGACCTGCCCGGCCGCAACACGTTCGGCGTCATGCAGGACATCCACACGACCATCGACGCCGAGACCACCGCGCGGCTGCGCGAGCTGGCCAAGGCACACCAGGTCGGTGTGAGCGACCTGCTGGTCTGGGCGTCCGTGCGGATGGCAGCCGACCGTTCTGGTAGTCCTGAGTGGACGATCGCGACCACGGGACACGGCCGGGAGGCGTTGTTCGACGGCCTCGACCTGTCCCGCACGGTCGGCTGGTTCCAGGTCATGTACCCGGTCCGGCTCACGCTGCCCGACGCGGGCGACACGGCCGCGATCGTCTCGCTCGCGGACCAGCTCAGGCGGGTGCCGGTCAACGGCATCGGCTACGGCCTGCTCCGCTACAACAACCCGGATCCCGCTGTGCGGCAACGCCTGGAGACGCCGAACCCGCAGCTGACCGTGAACTACGCCGGCGCGTTCGGGTTCACCGACCTCTCCAGCGCCGACGAGCTGTTCGACCTGTGCCAGTCCGAACTCGGTGTCCTGCAGGACAGGGGAACGGTGTGGCCCGGCCGGATCGACGTCGTCGGATCGCTCGTCGACGGCCGGATCCGCGTCGAGATGAACTACGGCACCGAGATGTACCTGCCCGAGACCGCGCGCCAGATGCTCGGCGACATCGAAGAGCTGCTTCGCCGGCTCGTTGACCAGAACAGGATGAGGTAATGCCCAAGCCTTCGGGATTCGGCGCGTTCACGATCATGTGGGTAGGACAGCTGCTGTCCGCGCTCGGCACCCGCATGACGAACTTCGCGCTCAGCATCTGGGTGTGGCAGCACACCGGTTCGGCCACGGCGATGGCGCTGATGATGTTCTGCGGCTTCGGCTCGACGGTCCTGTTCAGCCCGATCGCGGGCAGCCTGATCGACAAGTGGAGCCGCAAGACGTCGATCATCGTCAGCGAGATCGGGTCGATCGCCGTCACGTTCATCCTGCTGGCGCTCTTCCTCACCGACTCGACCGAGCTCTGGCACCTCTACCTCGTCAACGTGCTGACCGGCGCGTTGCTCGCGATCCAGGGGCCGGCGTTCGGGGCGACCATCGCGCTGATGATGGAGAAGGGGAAGTTCCTGCGGGCCAACGCGATGATGTGGTCGGTCAAGAGCTTCCCGGTGATCTTCGCGCCGGCGTTCGCCGCCACCCTGCTCGGGCTGACCGGCATCAAGCTGATCCTGTTCGTCGACGGGCTCACCTACGTGGCCGCGATCATCACGGTGCTCGTGGTGACCATCCCGCCGGTGCCGGGGCAGGACCGCGAGAAGACCACCTTCTGGCAGGACTGCGTGTTCGGGTTCCGGTACATCGTCGAACGCCCGCCGCTGCTGGCCGTGCAGGTCGTGCTGTTCTCCATCAGCCTCCTGGCCGCGCTGGCGTGGGCGTTGATCGTGCCGCTGGTGCTGGCCCGCACACTGGGTGACGAGGGCACGCTGGGCCTGGTGCAGAGCATCGGCGCGGTCGGTGGTGTGCTCGGCGGCACGTTGCTCGCGTTCATGCGGCCGCCGCGCCGGAAGATGCTGGTGGTGCTCGGCGCGATCCTGGTGTTCAGCATCGTCGGCCGGATCCTCTACGGCGTCGGCGACGGCCTGATCGCGTGGGCCGCGGCGATGTTCTTCGTCGAGCTGACCATCCCGTTCATCGACGGTCTCGCGCAGACCATCTGGCAGGAGAAGGTCGACCCCGCCGTGCAGGGCCGCGTCTTCGCCGCTCGCAACTTCTTCGAGAACCTGTCGGTCCCGATCGGTTTCGCCGCGGCGGGTCCGCTGGTGGACAAGGTGCTGGAACCGGCGATGCGCGGAGACACGGCGCTGGCCGACACGTTCGGCTGGCTGGTCGGTACCGGACCGGGCTCGGGCATCGGGCTGCTGTTCGTGGTCGTCGGCGTGCTCGGCGCGGGTGTCGGTGTCGCGGGCTTCTTCAGCCGCAACGTCCGCGAGGTCGAGACCCTCGTCCCGGACCACGAGCCGGAGCCGGAAGCCAAGCCGCTCGACCGCCAGCCCGCGCTGGCCGACTGAGGAGCCGACGTGACTCATCGAGTTGTCATCAACGACGAAGAGCAGTACTCGCTCTGGCCCGCGCACAAGGACAACGCGCCGGGGTGGCGTGACGCGGGGGTCAGCGGCACGAAGGACGAGTGCCTGGCGCACATCGGTCGCGTGTGGACGGACATGCGCCCGCTCAGCCTGAGAGGACGGTCATGACGTTCACCGATGTGGTGGCCGGAGCGCTGGACGTCGATCCCGCGCACGTCACCGACGACGCCGGCCAGGACACGCTGGCGAGCTGGACCAGCATGCGGCACATCCAGCTGATCGTGATGCTGGAGGAGGCCTACGGGCTGTCGTTCGACTACGAGGAGATCGCCGACGCGCGCACCGTCCGGGACGTCCGGGAAGTGCTGCGGGCCAAGGGGGTCGAGGTCTGATGGACGTGCGTCTGCGCTGGCAGGAGATCGCGAGGACCGAGGTCCGCCCGGCCGTGAGCGTGGGGCTGCTGGCGAGCTACACGATCGACCCGCTGATGCCGTACGTCGGTGTCGCGCTGCACGACGCCGGGCTGCCGGTCTCGTTCAGCACCGCGCCGTTCAACCAGATCGTGCGGCAGTGCCTGGACGACACGTCGGCGATGGCGCTGGCGAGGCCGGACGTGCTCGTGGTGGCTCCTCGGTTCGAGGAGCTGGGCGACGAGCTGCAGACCGCGGTCGACGCCGCGCTGTCGGCGGCACGGCGCTGGAAGTCGTTCCTGGTCGTCGTGTTGCCCGCGGTGCCGGAGGAACGGGCGTTCGGGCACCTCGACGACGGGCGGGCCGCGGGAACGGCCGCAGTGGCCCACGAGGCCAGGGAGGCGATCCGGGCCGAGCTGGCGAACAGGCCGGACGCCTGGGTGGTCGACGCCGAGCAGGCGGTCCGCGCGGTCGGCACGGCCAAGGCCCACCACGCCGCGATGTTCAAGTTCGCCAAGATCCCGTACACCGAGGCGGTGTTCGGTGAGCTGGGAGCTCGGCTCGCCGGCGTGCTCCGGGCCGTGTACGGGCTGACGCCGCGGGTCGTCGTGGTGGACCAGGACTCGGTCGCCGCGTTCGGCGAGCCGGTGAACCGGCTGCGCGAGTCCGGGGCCAGGGTCGTGGTGCGGACGGGGACGGAGGAGGTCGCGGCGCTGGCCGTGGCGGCCGGTGTCCCTGCCGAGTCCGCGGTCCTGTTGCGGCTGGACGCCAAGCCCGACGCGTGGCGGGACGAGCTCGTCCGGTCCGGGCTGCTGGACCGCCTTCCCGCCCCGGACACCACCGTCCGGCGCGCTCGGCGCACCGCCAGGGAGACGGTCTCGCTGGACGACTTCATGGCGGGCCTGAACGTCGAGGTCGACCTTCAGCCCGTGGGACCCGACTCGGCCGCCAAGGTCGTCGAGGTCGTGTCCAGGGCCAAGGACTTCACCCTCGGCACCGAGAAGCTCGACTTGTCCGAGGACCGCGAGGTGTTCGCGGTCCGCGTGAGCGACAAGTTCGGCGAGTACGGCGTCAGCGGCGCGGTCGGCATCACCGGTGACGGCGTCGTGGACGTGTTCTCGCTGTCCTGCGTCGTGCTCGGCAAGGGAGTCGAGGACGTCGTGCTCCAGCGGCTGCGCGAAGAACACGGCGACATCGCCTTCCGGCACCGCCGCACCCCGCACAACCAGATCACCGCCGGATTCCTGACGGACGCCGGGGCCAGAATCGAGGAGATCCCGTGACCGTCCACTTCGGAATCATGTCGCTCGGCCACGTTCTCGGGGATCCCGTGGACGTGGCGTCCGCCGCCGCCGACTACACCGGCGACGTCGACCGCGTGCTCGGCTGGGGCTACCGGACGTTCCACCGCGCGAAGGACGGGGTCGGCCTCACCGACCTGGCCGCCGAGGCCGGTGCGAAGGCGCTGAGCAACGCGGGCGTGCAACCGCACGAGGTCGACCTGATCGTGCTGGCGATGTCCGACCTGTCCGAGCACCTGTACTGGGACGCCGCCGGCGCCACCCAGGCCAAGATCGGCGCGCACGGGTCGGAGAACGTGCTGCTGACCCAGGCGTGCGGCGGGGGAGTGGCCGCGTTCGACGTCGTCGCCGGCAAGTTCGCCACGCACCCGGACTACCGCACGGCGCTGATCATCGGCGCCAACCGGGTGTGCGAGCCGTACTGGAACCGGATGGAGATCAACACCAGCATCTTCTCCGACGGCGCGGCGGCGGCCGTGGTGCAGCGCGACCACCCGCGCAACCGGTGGCTGAACACCGAGATCATCAGCGACGGCCGGTACGCCGACTTCATGATGATGGACGTCGGCGCCGCTGCCCGGCCCTTCGCCGGGCAGACGGACGTGGGCGTGAAGAGCCCGCAGAAGCGGCTCGAGGAGTTCTTCGCGGGCGACATCCGCAAGATGTTCGAGTTCGTCTCGACGATCCGCACGAACAACCACGAGGTCGTGCGCCGGGCCTGCAAGCGGGCCGGCATCACGCCCGGCGACCTGCGCAAGCTCCTGCACCTGCACGACAGCGTGCCGGCGATGACGTTGCTGGCCAAGGACCTCGACCAGGGTCCTGAATGGACGAACACCGAGGTCTCGCAGGCGTACGGGCACGTCGGGTGCGCCGACCAGCTGATGTCGCTGGAGCACTACCTCACGACGGAGGAGCTCACCGAGGGCGACGTCGTGGCACTGACCAGCACGGCCAGCGGCATGCACTGGCTGTGCACGCTTCTGGCGATCTGAGGGGGAGAACACCGTGGAGACCAAAGAGATCCTGGCGCGGATCCGCCAGTTGACGAGACCGGACGCCGCCGCCGACCCGGCGCTGCTGACCGATCTCCAGCAGTTGAAGGACGTTCCGGCGTTGCTCGAGGCCGGACGGCTGCTCGCGAAGGTACCGGCGGGGCTGCTGGGGAAGCTGAAGCCGTTGAAGATCGCGATCACCGGCACGTTCACCGCGTCCGGGGTCGCGCCGCTGCTGCGGATCGCGTTGCTGGGCAAGGGGATCGCGCCGGAGATCCACGTGTCCGGCTTCGACCAGCTGGCCGTCGACCTGAGCAGCCCCGACTCGCCGCTGGCGTCGTTCGAGCCGCAGGTGACCCTGTGCCTGCTGCACGACGACTGGTTCGTCCCGGCGGAATGGGACGACGTGGAGTCGTTCGACAACAACGTCCGCGGCCGCTGGTCGATGTTCGACAACCTGGTCCGCGCCTTCACCGAACGCTCCGGCAGCGCTGTCCTCGTGCACACCGTGCCGTTGTCGCCGGTGGAGATGCGCGGCGTCGTGGCGTTCGACGGCAGGGCCGCGCTGGGCAGGGCCTGGCGCGACCTGAACAGCGACCTGCTCGGCATGGCCCTGCGCCACGACCAGGTGCACGCGCTGGACCTGGAGGCGTACCTGGTCGACGCCCCGGCCCGGCTGCGCGACGAACGGCTGTACCGGTTCGCCAGCGCGGCCTGGACGCCCGAGGTCGAGCAGGTCTACGCCGCCGAAGCCGCGAACTTCTGCCGCGCGTTCCTCGGCCTGGCCAAGAAGGTCCTGGTGCTCGACCTCGACAACACGCTGTGGGGCGGTGTCGTCGGCGACGACGGCCCGAGCGGCATCCAGATCGGCTCGATGTACCCCGGCAACGCCTTCCGTGAGATGCAACGCCGCGCCGTCCAGCTGCGCAAGCAGGGTGTGGTGCTGGCGCTGGCCAGCAAGAACGAGGCCACGATCGTCGACGAGGTCCTGAACGACCACCCGGACATGGTGATCCGCCCCGCCGACATCGCGGCGAGCGCGGTCGACTGGCAGCCCAAGGACCACAACATCCGCGGGCTCGCGAGCCGCCTCAACCTCGGCCTGGACAGCTTCGTCTTCGCCGACGACAGCACGTTCGAGACGCAGCTCGTCCGCGGCTCGATCCCCGAGGTCACCGTCGTGCACCTGAACGGCGACCCGGCCGACCACGTGACGGCGTTGCAGCGCAACGGTTCGTTCGACGTGCTGACCACCACGGCGACCGACCGCGACCGCACGCAGCTCTACAAGGCCCGTGCCGAACGGACCGAGTTCGCCGGCTCGTTCAGCTCGGTGCAGGACTACCTGCGCAGCCTGGAGATCCAGGTCTCGGTCCGCGAGGCCGACGAGTTCAGCCTGCCGCGGCTCGTCCAGCTGGGGCAGCGCACCAACCAGTTCAACATGATCGGCACCTCGCACGCCGAGTCCCGCACCAGGGAGATGGCCGCGTCCGAGGACCACGTCGTGCTGGTCTTCGAGGTCGCGGACCGGTTCGGTGCCGAGGGCGTCGTCGGCGGCGTCTGGGTGTCGAAGCACCACGACCACTGGCTCGTCGAGAACTTCGTGATGAGCTGCCGGGTCTTCACCCGCGGCGTCGAGCACACCGTCGTGCAGCACATCGCCGACCGCGCCGCGTCCTCGGGCGCTGTGCGGCTGGAGGCCGACTTCGCTGCCACCGAACGGAACAAGGCCGCGGCCGCGTTCTACCCGGACGCCGGCTTCGAACGCCTGGCGGACGGCCGTTTCGCACTGCCGCTGCACCCGCGGCCGCAGATCAGTCCTGAGTGGACGAACCTCGTCGTGGAAAGGGAGTCGGCCGATGTCTGAGGTTTTCGTGGAGGTCGCGGACCTCGTGGGCCAGGTGACGGACCTGCCGGCCGAGGACATCTCGGCCGACGCGCGGTTCGACGCGCTCGCCAACTGGACGAGCTACGACGCGTTGCGCCTGCTCACCGGCATCGAGCAGAAGTTCGCGGTGCGCCTGGACCTGCAGGAGTACTTCGCGATCAAGGACGTCGGCAGCCTCGTCGCCGCCGTGTCGAGCGCACAGGAGAAGTCGGGATGATCCTGCGCATCGACCACGTAGGCGTGGTCACCAACGACATCAAGGCCGCCGCGTCCGGCATGGGCCTGATGGACCTGAAGTGCACCTACGAGGACGACGTCGACGTCTACGGCGTGGCGACCTCGTTCTGGCAGTGCCCCGGCGACACGACGTCGATCGAACTGGTCGCGCCGGTGCGCCCCGACGCCGCCGTCCACGGGCACCTCGCGCGGCTCGGCCCCGGCCTGAACCACGTGGCGTTCGAGGTGGACGACATCGACGCGGATCTGGCGGCGCTGCAGGACCGCGGCGCGATCCTCGTCGACGAGAAGCCGTGCCAGGGTGGACGGCCCGGGCTGCGGGTGGCGTTCGCGCACCTCGGGCCGTCGACGGGGCTGCTGGTCGAGCTAGTGGACTACGGCAACCGCGCCTGAGTGGACTCGGAGGCCTCGGGCCCTGCCTGAGGCCTCAGCTCGCTCTTGCGGCGCGTCAGCACCAACGGCCCGTCCTCGGTGATCGCGACGGTGTGCTCCGAGTGCGCGGTGCGCGACCCGTCGGCCGAACGCAACGTCCAGCCGTCCTCGTCGTAGATGATCTGGTCGGTGGTGGCGGCGAGCCACGGCTCGATCGCGATGGTCAGCCCGGGCTTGAGCTTCATGCCGTGCCGCCGACGCCCGTTGTTGGCCACGTGCGGCGCCTCGTGCATGGTGCGCCCGATGCCGTGCCCGCCGAACTCGAGATTGGGCGTGTACCCGAGCCCGGTGCAGACCTCGCCGATCGCCGCGGAGATGTCACCGATGCGATTACCGGCCTGCGCGACCTCGATCGCGGCCGCCAGCGCCACCTCGGTGGCCCGAACCAGCCGCAGGTCCTCCTCACGCGGCGTGCCGACGACAACGGTCATCGCCGAGTCGGCCGCCCACCCGTCGACGGTGACCGCGATGTCCATCGTCAGCACGTCACCGTCCTCCAGCACGTAGCTCTTCGGCAGCCCGTGCAGCACCGCGTCGTTGACGGCCAGACAGGTCACGTTGCGGAACGGCCCACGCCCGAACGACGGCGAGTAGTCCCAGTAACAGGACACGGCGCCGCGCTCCTCGATCATGTGACGCGCGTGATGCTCGAGGTCGAGCAGGTTCACACCCACCGCGGCCCTGGCGGAGAGCTCGTCGAGCACCTCCGCGATGAACTGGCCGGTGACATGCATGCGCTCGATCTCCGCGGGCGACTTGAGCTCGATCAACGTGTTCCTCCATCAGCGGGTGCCGGTATAACTATACCGGCTTCGCGGAACCGGCTGAACAACACCACCCAGGAGGGGGACGCGCGTTGCGCCGACGGCCCGGCGTCACCACAGTGCCTGGTCATGAAGCAGGTGCTGCAGCACAGGATCGACTCGACCTTCGCCCACTACGACGTCAACCGCAACGGCGTCATCGAACTAGCCGACGTCTACGCGCTGGCCAACCGCCTGCTGCAGGCGTTCGGCGAACCAGCGTCCTCGGAGCGGGGCCGCGAACTCGTCGAGGCCTACGACCGCTTCTGGGAGATGCTGGCCGACCACTGCGACACCGACCGCGACGGCCGCATCGGCCCCGAGGAGTACCGCGAGGCCATGATCGAGGCGTTCGTGGAGGGCGGCCCGATCGCCATGGACTTCCTCGAGGTCGTCCAATCCCTCCTGGTCATCATGGACACGAACGGCGACGGCCGCGTGGACTCCGCCGAGTTCGGCGTGCTGCTGAAGGCGCGCGGCCTGGCCGAGGCCGACTGCCTGACGGCGTTCATGCACCTCGACACCGACGGTGACGGGGCGATCAGCGTGCACGAATACGTCACGGCCGTGCGCGACTACTACACGAACCCGGCGGAGGACACGCCCGGTAGCTGGCTGTACCCGAAGGCGCTGCAACGCGTCTGACGGCTCGCACGGCAGGCGAGCACCCCGCTCATGGCGATGGGGGCTTGACCTTGAGGGGTTGGATGCCGCCCTGTTCGGGCTCGGCCGGGGCGCTGTGAACCCCGGTCTTTGAGGCCGACTACGCGCCCAGCCAGAGGCTCAAGGTCAAGCCTCGATGCAAGCCGACCCGACGTCAGGACCGGATGAACTCCAGCAGGTCGGCGTTGATCACGTCCGCGTGCGTGGTCGGCATCCCGTGCGGGAACCCCTCGTAGACCTTCAAAGTCCCGTTCTTCAACAACGGCGCCGACAACAACGCGGAATCGGCGATCGGCACGATCTGATCGTCATCGCCGTGCATCACCAGCACAGGCACGGTGATCTTCCGCAGATCCTCGGTGAAGTCGGTCTGCGAGAACGCCACGATCCCCTCGTAATGCGCGAGCGCAGACCCCATCATCCCCTGCCGCCACCAGTTCCGGATCAAGGCTTCCCGAGGCTCCACCCCATCCCGGTTGAACCCGTAGAACGGCCCGGACGGCAACGCCAGGTAGAACTCCGACCGATTAGCGGCCAGCTGAGCCTGAAGACCCTCGAACACGGACAGCGGCAGCCCGCCAGGATTGGCCTCGGTCTGCACCATCAGGGGCGGCACGGCGGCGAGCAGAGCTGCCTTCGCCACGCGGGACTCTCCGTGCCGGGCGAGGTAGTGCACGACCTCGCCGCCACCGGTGGAGTGTCCGATGTGGACGGCGTCGCGCAGGTCGAGGTGGTCGGTCAGCGCGGCCAGGTCGGCGGCGTAGTGGTCCATGTCGTGGCCGGTGGCGACGTGGGACGAACGGCCGTGGCCGCGGCGGTCGTGCGCGATGACCCGGAAGCCCTGCCGGACGAAGAACAACATCTGGGTGTCCCAGTCGTCCGATGACAGCGGCCAGCCGTGGCTGAACACGATCGGCTGACCGGTGCCCCAGTCCTGGTAGAAGATTTCCACGCCGTCCTCGGTGGTGATCGTCGGCATCGCGGTGCTCCCTGTCGGCTCGGTGCTGTCAGGGGTGACTCTGCTCCGCCGGTCACGCCTTCAGGGTCTGTCACATGACTGGACCGTGGCAGTGGCGACGGTCAGCGCGACGCGGACTCCCGGCGGAACCTCGCGGGCGACGTGCCCAGCGCCGCGCGGAACGCCTGGCTGAACGCCGACTCGGACCGGTAGCCGACCTCGCCGGCGACCCGCGTCACCGACAGATCGGTGCTGCTGAGCAGGTCGGCCGCGGCCATCATCCGGATCGCGGTCAGGAGCGTCGCCACGGTCGTGCCGGTCCTGGCGCTGAACCGCCGCAGGAACGTGGCCCGCGACATCGATGCCTCGCTCGCCAGCCGGTCGATCGTCCACGGCTCGCCTGGCTGCTCCAGCACGCCGGTGATCACGCGGCCGAGCACGTCGTCGCCCATCGCCGTCCACAGTCCCGGGGTGTCCAGGCGCTGGTCGGGGCGGCTGCGCAGGGTCATGACCAGCAGCGCGTCCAGCAGGGCGGAGATCACGGCCTGGGAGCCGGCGCCCGCGGACACCGCCTCCGCGCGCAGCACCTCGGCCAGCGCCAGCGCGGGCGGGTCCAGCGTCACGTGCACGACCGGCGGCATCAGCCGGAACAGCAGCGAGCCGGCCTGGTCGAAGCGGTAGTGGCCGCAGAACAGGTCGATGCTCTCGTCCGACGTCACGACGTGCGCGTCACCGTGCGGCAGCAGCGCCATGTCGCCGGGCAGCAGATCGACCGAGCACGTGCCCGACGTCAGCGTGCAGGCGCCGTCGAGCAGCAGGTGGAACGGGACCGCGCCGCGCTCGGCCGCCGGGTTGTCGAGAGTCACGCCCCCGGCCATCAGGCAGCGCACGTCGATCTCGCCCGCTGGTCGCGCCAGCCGGACGAGCCCGCTCAGATTAGTCACGATTTATTATTATCATATTTCATGACTAGATACGATTTCGACGGAAGTTGAGCCGCTCGGACGTGGCCATCTCGATTGGCGCGAGCGATGCTCCCGCGGGAGCATCGCACCTCGGGAGGGACCGGCCAGTGTCGTTGATCGGCCGTGAGCAGGACATCAGTTCGATCAGGGCGTACTTCGACACCGCCGGAGTGCGCGGTGGAGCGCTGCTCGTCTCCGGTGACGCCGGAGTGGGCAAGACCGCCGTCCTCGACGAGCTCGCCGCCCGGGAGAGCGGCGCGCAGGTCCTCAGGGCCGCCGGTGCCCAGTTCGAGTCCGAGGTCGGTTACTCGACGCTCAACCAGCTGCTGTTCCCCCTCGGCGACGAGATGCCGCCGCTTAATGAGGCCCACCGCACGGCGCTGAAGCGCGCGCTCGGGTTCGACGTCGGCCCCGTTCCCGATCGGCTCGTCGTGTCGAACGCCGCTCTGATGTGGCTGCGCGCGGTCGCGAAACGACAGCCGCTCCTGATCATCGTCGACGACCTGCACTGGGTCGACCGGGCGAGCGCCGAGGTGCTCGGCTTCGTCGCGCGACGGCTCGTCGGCAGCCCGATCGTGTTCCTCGGTGCCTGCCGCACGGGCGAGCGCGGGTTCTTCCAGCAGAGCGGCCTCAACGAGACAACGTTGTCGCCGCTGCCCGTCCCGGCCTCACGGGCGCTGGTGAACGAGAACTTCCCCGACCTGGCGCCGGCCGTGCGCAGGAGACTGCTGGAGACGGCGGCCGGCAACCCGCTCGCGTTGCTGGAGCTGCCGTCCGCGCTGGACGGTGAGCAGCGCACCGACTTCACCACCCTGCGCGAGGCGTTGCCGCTCCCGGAACGCCTCCAGGTGCTGTTCACCGGCCGCGTGCGCGAGCTGCCGGAGAAGGCTCGCCTGATGCTGTTGCTGTGCGCGCTCGCGGGCAACGTCGACTTCGCGCGGCTGCGTTCCGCCAACAACAACGACTGCGTGCTCGACGACCTGGCGCCGGCGGAGGAGGCCCGGCTGGTGCAGATCGGCCCGAACCGGCTGACGTTCCGGCACCCGCTGGTCAAAGCCGCGGTCGTCGAGGCGTGCACGGAGACCGAACGGCGCTGGGCGCACGGCGTGCTCGCGACCGTCGCGGACTCCCCGGAACGGCGCGTCCGGCACCTCGCGGAGTCCACCCTGGACCCGGACGAGGACATCGCGGCACAACTCGAGGCGGCGGCCCACGCGCTGTCGAAACGGGGCGACGCACTGGGCGCGATCGTCGCGCTGACCAGGGCTGCCGAACTCAGTCCGCACCAGGACGCCCGTGGCAGAAGGCTCGCCGAGGCCGCGTACATCGGCGCCGAGAACGGCGGCGAGATGGCCACCGCCACCAGGCTGCTCGGGGACGCGCGGCAGACCGGCGTCCCGGAGACGCTGTACGCCGCCGCGGCCGCCGCGCACCTGCTGATCAACAGCGATGGCGACGTCACCACGGCCTACCGGCTGCTCTCAGGCGCCGTCGAGGCCGGTGACCACGGCTTCGACGCCGAGGACCCGGTGCTGACCGAGGCCATGCACAGCCTGATGCTCATCAGCTGGTGGGTCGGCACGGAGGAGGCAGGACGCCATCACCGTTCGCTGGTCGACAAGCTCGTTCCGGAACCGTCGCCCGTGACGCGGGTGAACGCGGCCGTGTTCGCCGACCCCGCGAGCGCCACCACCGACGACGTCGCCACGCTCGACGCGCTGATCGACTCGGTGGACGACGACGAGGAACCCACCAGGCTCGTGCGGATCGGCACGGCCGCGTTGTTCGGCGACCGCCTGCACCGGCTGCGCGGTCCGGAACGTCTCCTCGTGCAGCACGGCCGTGAGGGCAACGGCCCGGCGCGGCGCTACATCGGCGCGCTCATCCACCTCGCCGTCGACGAGTTCCACTCAGGACGGTGGGACGAGGCGTGGGAACTGGCCGACGAGGGCATCGCCGTGTGCGCGGAGCACGGGTTCCGCTTCTTCCGCTGGTACTTCGACTGGGTGCAGGCTCTCGTCGCGGCCGGCCGGGGTCAGGTCGAGGCCGCGCGGCAGCTCACCGACACGACGGTCCGGTGGGCGCAGGCGAACCGCGCGCTGGGCGTCTCGTACTTCGCGCTCCAGGCCCGCGGGCTCGCCGAGATCGGCGCAGGCGACTTCCCGGCGGCTCACCGGTACGCGACGAGGGTCAGCCCGGCCGGACAGCTCGCGCACTTCCGGCCCACGGCGCTGTGGTCGGGCCTGGACCTCGTCGAGGCCGCCCTGCACACCGGACGCCGGCAGGAGGCCGAGCAGCACGCGGCCGCGATGGCCCCCATGAAGTTCCTCTCACCGCGGATGAGACTGCTCGCCACGGCGGCGAACGCGTTGACAGCGCCCGACACCAAGGAGTTCGAGGTAGCGCTCTCCGCTCCGGACCTCGACCTGTGGCCGTTCGACACGGCACGCGTGCGGCTGCTCTACGGCGAACGCCTGCGCAGGCAGCGGGACACCGGTGGCGCCCGAGAGCAGCTCACGCTCGCCCACGACGCCATGAACGCACTCGGCGCGGTGCCCTGGCGTGACCGGGCCGCGGCCGAGCTGCGTGCCACGGGCATCACCCGCCAGGCGACGGCCGAGTCGCTGCTGACCCCGCAGGAACGCGAGATCGCCGAGCTGGCGGGCGGCGGCCTGACCAACAAGCAGATCGGCCAGAAGCTGTTCCTGTCGCACCGGACCGTCGGCGATCACCTCTACAAGATCTTCCCCAAGCTGGGCATCACCTCCCGTGCCGCGCTGCGCGACGCGCTGACCTCGTACGACGACCGGACCGTCATGTGACGGATGCTGTCGCGGCGGCGCTCGCGACACGCTCGGGGGCATGACAGACGTCCATTGGCCTCCCGGTTGGGGGCCGGAGCACTGCGACAGCTTCGTCAACCACGAACGGCTCGTGGCGGCGGCGCCGCCGGATGCCGTGTTCGGCCACCTCACGGCGCCGGGGGAATGGCCGAGGTGGCAGCGCGGGACCACCGGCGTGCAGGCAGAGGGCGAACTCGCGGTCGGCAGCGCGTTCCTCGTGGTGACCGCGCTGCACACGCTCGACGGCATCGTCGGCGAGCTCGAACGCCCTGAGCGGTTCGGCTGGATCGCGGTGAGCGACGGTCTGAGCTTCTACCAGTCGTGGTTGCTGCTCGCCGAGCCCGGCGACCGCACCCGCGTGCACTTCCAGGAGGCCTCGCGCGGGCCTTCGGCGTCCCTGCGGGCGACTCGACGCCTCGACGAGACGGGGGAGTGGCTGGCCTCGCTCGATATGGTCAGCTATCGTGACTATCACGATCGATGACTAGTTGGGAGACGTCATGGTCACCACGCTCGACCACGAGGCGGTTTTCGAGCAGGCCTGGACCTCGGCCGGCGCCACGACGGCGGACCTGCCGCCGGTGCGGGTCAACGACGTGCTGCACGAGCGCTACGTGGTGTCCCCGCCGTTCGAGTACACGGGCGCGCAGCTCTGGGACATGGAGGTCCGCAAGGCCAAGGCGCCGGACGTCTTCATCCCGACCGTGGTCCTGCCGGGCGCCGAGAAGTTCCCGAGCGTCTGGCGCGGTCAGGTCGAGGAGTTCACGCGGGTGTCCGAGCAACGCCTCTGGACCGACAGGGCGCGCACCGCGCTGATCATCGAGCACGTGCGGCTCGACCACGAGAACCGCCGCGCGTTCTTCGTGGGCGACGAGCGGTTCGAGGCTCCGGACGGCCGCGTGTTCACCGCGGGCACCGGCCAGCCGATCTTCCACGTCGAGCACTCGGTGGGCGGCAGCGAGCAGGACCCGCTGAACCTGTGGCGGATCGTGAACCTGACCGATCAACGGGATCCCGCGCTCGCGGCCGCGTTCGACGAGCTGGCCCACGACCCTTACCTGCGGGTGTTCATCGAGGTCCATCTGAGGGAGGTCCTCGGGCGCGAACTGGTCCGTCGCTAGGGTGTTCCGATGGTCACCCGCGCGGAACGCAACGCCTCGAACCCCGATCTGGGAGTCCTGTCGGGCCGCCTGCTGTTCGCCGTGCAGCGCGAACTCTTCCAGACGCTCGCCGAGCTGGGGTTCGGCGACCTGAAGCACCGCCACGGCGCGGTGCTGGCCTATCTGGACCCGGAAGGGGTGCGCGCGACGGACCTCGCGCACCTTTCCGGGCAGCACAAGCAGATCATCGGCACGCTGATCGACGAGCTGGAGACGCTCGGCTACGTCGAACGGCGGCCGGACCCGAGCGACCGCAGGGCGAAGCTGATCTGCCCGACCGTGCGCGGGCTCGCGCAGATGCAGGCGGCGGACCACATCATGGCCGCCATGCAGGAGCGGCACGCCGAACGCGTCGGCAAGGGCGAGTACACGCGCTTCAAGCGCATGCTGGTCGACATCACCGAACACCAGCGCCTGGCCGGTCGGTCCACACAGGACTGACCGGCCACCCGCTCACGCGTTCGCGGCGCGCAGGATCACGTCGGCGACCAGATCCGGGTTCGAGGCGAACACCGCGTGCGAGGCACCCTCGACGCTGACGATCTCCGCACCGGCGCGTTCCGCCATGAAGTGCACGGACGCGGACGGGATGTTCCTGTCCGCCTCGGCGATCACGAACCAGCTCGGCAGCCCGCGCCACGCCTGCGGGCCCTCGGCGGCCTCGTTGAGCGCGGCGATCGTGATCGGCCGCTGGGTGATCGCCATCAGCCGCGCCTGCTCGGCGGGCACGTCGGCGACGAACTGCCGGTGGTACAGCTCCTGTGCGACATAGGCGTCCTGCCCGCCGTCGGGCAGGTCCACGGTGCGCAGCGTCTCGCCGAGCGTGCTGCCGGGGAACTTGCCGGACAGGCTCGCGCCGCTCTCCCCGGCCTCCGGGGCGAACGCGGCCACGAACACCAGAGCGGTCACGTTCTCCGCGCCCGCACCGGCCTTGCTGATGACCATGCCACCGTAGGAGTGGCCTACCAGCACGACGGGGCCCTCGATCGAGTCGACGAGCGCCCGCACCTGGGCGGCGTCGTAGGCGACCGAGCGCAACGGGTTGGCGGCCGCGACGACGCGGTGTCCCTCGGCCTGCAGGCGGTCGGCGACGGGACCCCAGCCGCCGGACTCCGCGAAAGCTCCATGGACCAGAACGATGGTGGGTTTCATGTCTCCATCGTGGTCGTGGCGTCCTCGCACAGCGTCCGTCATCTGACGGTCGGGGCGACGGTCGTTCTCACGACGGTCATTTGACAGACGCGCGGTCACCGCCCTGTGGCGAAACATTCCTCCTGCAGGAACGGACTGTCCACGGAGGACTCATGACCAGCACGCTCGTTCAGCCCGTCGCGGGAGCCCTGCGGGTGACGCGGATTCCGCTGACCACGTTCGCCATCGGCTTCGGCCTGGCTGGACTCGCCGGGGCGTGGACGTGGGCGAGTCCCGCGCTCGGACTGCCGCGCGCCGTGTCCCAGGTGTTCTGGGCGGTGGCGGCGATCGCCTGGGTCTGGTTGATCGTCGCGCACCTCGTGCGGGGCGCGAGAAGCGGCCAACGGCTGATCGACCAGCTGCGGCATCCGGCGCAGGGACCGATCGCGTCGCTGGCGCCGGTCACCGCGATGTTGCTGGCGGCGCAGCTGCACGCGTACTCGCACGTGGCGGGGTGGGCGCTGTACCTGGTGGCGCTGACGGCCTCGGCGACGCTGGTGGTCGTCGTGTTCGGCTTCTGGTTCGAGGGGAGGCTGGAACCGGCGTCGCTGCACCCCGGTTACCTGCTGCCGACTGTCGCGCCGGGACTCATCGGCGCCGACGTGGCGATGAAGTTCGGGAACAGCGGTCTGGCGTGGGCGTTGTTCGGGGCCGGGGCGTTCTTCGGCGTCGCGCTGACGGCCGTCGTGGTGCCGCGCCTCACGTTCGGCGGCCCGCTGCCCGACGCGCTGGTGCCCACCACGATGATCCTGCTGGCACCGCCGGCCGTCGGCGGCCTCGCGTGGTTCACGTTGAACGGGCACGTGGTGGACCCCGTCGCGCAGTCCATCGCCGGCCTCGGCGTGGTGTTGCTGCTGATGCAGATCGGGATGCTGCCGCGCTACCGCGGGCTGAAGTTCTCGCCCGGCTTCTGGTCGTTCACCTTCCCCCTGGCCGCGTCGGTCTCGCTGACGGCGCAGTGGCTGAACCTCACCCAGCCCGCCGGATGGCGCCTGATGACCGGAGCACTCGTGGGAGCGCTGACCGTGTTCATCGGCGCCATCGGATGGCGCTCACTGCCTGGATTTAGTCACAAATCATGACTATCATCAGTTTATGACTACTTCGGTGGAACTGACCCGCTTCCGCGTGGTGCCCGAGAAGGTCGAGGCGCTGCTCGCCGCCCGTCCGGCCATGGTCGCCGACTTCGAGGCGGACCGAGAGGGATTCCTCGGCGCCCGGCTCGTGCGGCTGCCTGGCGACGAATGGCTCGACATCGTCGAGTGGCGTTCGTCGGAGGACTACGCGGTGTCCAGCCGGAAGGGCCCGAACCGGCCCGGCATCAAGGCGTTCTTCGACGCGATCGACTCGCTCGTCACCGCAGAGGAAGGCGAGCTCTCCGCATGACGATCCCGCTGTCTCGCAAGGTCGCTTACGGCGCCGAGCCGTCCCAGTACGGCGTGTTGCGCCTGCCGTCCGGTGACGGCCCGTTCCCGGTCGTCGTGATGATCCACGGCGGCTGGTGGGCCGCGATGTGGGACGACACGGCCGTGCAGCCGCTGATCGCCGACCTCGTCGATCAGGGCTACGCGGTGTGGAGCATCGAATATCGCCGCGTCGGCGAACCCGGTGGCGGGTGGCCCGGCACGTTCGAGGACGTCGCCCGTGCCGTCGACCTGGTGGCGGAACTCGATGCGCCGCTGGACCTCTCGCGCGTGGCCGTCGTGGGTCACTCGGCCGGTGGTCACCTCGCGACGTGGACCGCGCACCGGGCCGGGCTGCCGGACGGTGTTGCCGGCGCGCGTCCGGCGGTCCGGCTGGTGGGCGCGGTGTCGATCGCCGGTGTGCTCGACCTGGTCTCCGCCGACAACGCCCGGCTCGGCACCGAACTGGCCGACCTCGACGGCGAGCCGCCGAGGGGTGCGCCCGGACCGTCCGGACCCGACGCCTGGCCGATCGTGGCGGCCGGGGTCGGGAACGGCATGACGCGGCTGCTGCTCGGGGCCTCGGCGGTGGAGGATCCCGGTCTGTACGCGGTCACGTCACCGGTGGAGATGGCGGACGGCGGTGTGCCGGTGCTCGCGATCCACGGCGCCGCGGACGAGGTGGTTCCGGCGGAGTTCAGCCGCACGTACGCGAAGACGCACGCTCTGGCGGAGTTCGTGGAATCGCCCGGCGGCGACCACTTCAGCGTCATCGAACCCGACGGGCACGCGTGGACGGTGGCGCGGAAGTGGTTGGGGGAGAAGCTCTTCTGACGGCGGTCAGATCCGGCGGTCGACCGCGATCCAGTTCGTCTCCCACGTCGTTCCGCCGTCGCCGGAGAAGGCCTGCTCGAACCTGGCCTTGTCCTGCCCCTGGCGGAAGACGAGGAAACGCACCTTGATCGGGCGGCCGCCGAGCTGGTCGTCGCCGTAGAACTCGCCCGCGCCGTCGCGGAATCCGCCGAACGCCGCCGGCGTGAGCAGCCCGTCGCGCAGGCTGACGAAGCTCAGGCTCCAGCGGTTCGCCTGCGGTTCGAACAGCCGCAGGTTCATGCCCTCGATCCGGCCGCTCTCGCCCGCGATCTTGAGCTCGACGACGTTCGCCCGCCGGTCCATGAGAGGACGCACGAGGCTGGTACCGGTGAACTGGAGCCATTCGTCCGCGGACTCCGACAGCGGTTCGGCGAGCACGCGCACGCTGGTGCGCCAGTTGCCGATCTCCCAGTCGAAGTCGCGCTGACCGCCGGTGGCCTGAGGCTCGGCGGCGGCCGCGGCCGCCGCGGCCACCATCAGGAAGGACAGGACCGCGATCAGGATTCGCTTGTGTGGCAAGGTCATGGCCTGACTATCCGAGCGGAGTGCGGCCATGGACAAGAAGGCACCTGCGGGTAACCCCTCGCGCCCCAACCCGCTGCCCGGCTGCCCGATGGCCGCCGCGTTCGCCGCGATCGGCGGGAAGTGGAAGCTGACCCTGCTCTACTGGCTCGCCCACGGGGAGACCCACTTCGCCGGGCTGCGCCGCCGAGGAGCGCCGATCACGCCCAAGGTGCTGGCCGAGCAACTGCGCGAGCTCGAAGCCGACGGGCTCGTCGAACGCGTGGAGACCGGACCCGTTCCGGCGCCGGTCATCTACCGGCTCACGCCTTACGGGGAAACGGTTCTGCCCGTCGTCGAGGGAGTCCGGGTGTGGGGTGAGGCTCATCTCGTGCGCACGCACGGCGAGGCCGCGCCGACCGACGCGATGAGCTGTGGCGGTTCGCTCAGAGGTCGATGACGACCGGGACGACGGCGAAACTCCGCCGCCGTCCCGAACGGCCGGTACGACTTAGACGCAGCGGTAGCTGGAGGCCGCCTTCGGGTCGCCGTGGGCGTACCGCGAGGTCTTCGGGTACGGGCACAGGTTGCGGGTCGAGTCGGCCGTGGCGGCGGTCAGCGTCGCCGGGGCCTTGCCGCGCTCGACCCAGTCGACGAGCTGGCTCAGGGCATTGGTCGGCTGCGGGCCGTCGCCACCGAAGCAGTGGTCGACGCCGGGCGCGGTGAACAGACGGTAGAAGTCGTTCACGTACCCCATGCGCCGTTCGACCGCGTCGCGGTACTTCAGCGTGCCGCCGGGCGGGATCAGCTGGTCGTTGGTGCCGACGAACGTGATCAGCCTGCCACCCGAGCGCCGGAACGCCGACAGGTCGGGGTCCGAGGTGCCGATGACGCCGTCGAACTCGCGGACCGACTGCCGGAACAGGTCGCGGTACTGGGCGTAGGTGAGCTTCGAGGTGTCGAAACCGGGCTGCTTGAGAAGGAAGCTCTGCACCCACTGCGCGGCGACGGGGAAACCGGGGCCGGGGAAGCCGGGAATCGTGCCCGCCAGCCAGACCGGGTCGGCGCCCTTCGGCAGACCTGGCCAGAGGGTGCGGCCGCGTTCGTCGGCAGGGCCGTCCCAGATCTTGCGCATGACGTCGGCGTCGGCCTTGGACACCGTGACTTCGTTGCCCTCGCACAGGATCTTCGCGCCGACGAGCTGACGCGGGTCGTAGCTGCAACGGTCCGGCCGGTCGACGATTCCGTTCGTGACACCGTCCTGCGCGTCGCACGCCTCGATCGCGGCCTTCTGGAACGCCTGCAGTACGCAGTTGCCGACGACGTGCCCGTCGTTGCCCTGCACGACCTGCGGCCACAGCGTCGCGACGGCGAACTGGGACCAGTTCACGGCGGGCGCGTTGGCGAGGACGCCGTCGTAGTCGTCCGGGAACCGCTGCGCCTCCGCGTAACCCTGGCGGCCGCCGGTCGAGCAGCCGTTCCAGTAGGAGTAGCTGACCGAACGCTGGTAGTGCTTGCGCACGACCTGCTTCGCGATCACGGCCGCCTCGTGCACCGAACGCGTGGCGAAGTTGGTCAGCAGCGTGCGGTCGATCTCGCCGTTCTTGAGCGCCCAGCTCGTGTTGAGACCGTCCAGCACGCCCGCGTCGGTCGTCACGGCCGCGTAGCCGTCCTTCACGGCCTGGGTGAACGGCGCGCCGGTGTCACCCGCGGCGTACGCGCTGCCGCCGACGCCCTGCAGCCGGCCCGTCCAGCCGGTCAGCGGAAGACCGACGACGACCTTCACGTGGTCGTCGGCGTGCGTGAGCGTCACGGTGATCTCGCAGTGCTCGGGACGGCTCACGGCGTCCACGGACTCGATCTTCGCACCGGCGGGGGCGGTGACCGCGACCGTCGTGCAGTTCGGGGTGCTCGCCGATGCCGGCGCGAGGGGCGCCAGCCCGGTCAGGAGCAGCGTTGTTGCCAACAGCTTCGTCAGTCGTCTCACGCCGCGCGACGTTAAGCGGGGCCTCCGGCCCGTCGCGCCCGTCAGATGACGCTGCGCGTGTACGTCACTGGACCGGGTGAAAGACTGCCGCGCATGCGCGAGGTGGGCAACAGACGCTACCGGCTGGAACGCGAGCTGGGCCGGGGTGGCATGGGGGCCGTGTGGCTCGGAAAGGACACCGTCCTCGGCCGCGACGTCGCCGTGAAGGAACTGCTTCTGCCCGTGGGCGTGCCGCCTCAGGAACGCGCCGTGTACCAGGAACGCGTGCTGCGCGAGGCACGCATCGCCTCGCAACTTCGGGACCCGGCCGTGGTCACCGTCTACGACCTCATCTCCGAGGACGACCAGACGTTCATCGTGATGGAGCTGATCAACGCTCCGACGCTGGAGTCGCTGGTCGAAAGCTCCGGACCGCTCAGTGCCCGCGCGGCCGCGACGCTCGCGGGTCAGCTGCTGAACGCGTTGGAGGCGGCGCACGGGTCCGGTGTCGTGCACCGGGACGTCAAGCCCGGCAACGTGATGGTGCCCGGCAGGGGCACCGCGAAGCTCACCGACTTCGGCATCGCCCAGTCCGTCGACGATCCCCGGCTGACCGCGACCGGCACGTTGATCGGCTCGCCCGCCTACATGTCCCCGGAACGCCTCGCGGGCGGCGAGGCATCGCCGGCCTGGGACCTGTGGGCGTTGGGGGCGACGCTGTTCTTCGCGGTGGAGGGGCGCGGCGCGTTCGACCACCCGACCACCTCGGCCACGATCCTCGCGGTGATGAGCGAACGCCCGGTGCCCAGGGTCGCGGGCCCGCTCGGCGAGCTGATCACCGGCCTGATGGAACCCGATCCCGCACGCAGACTTGGCGTGGCCAAGTCACACGAGCTCATCGAGCACGCACTGGCCGTCGCGGAGCTCTACCCGGCCAGGCCACCCGTGGTGACCGGTCCGGTGGTCGATGGCGGGCCGACGGTGGCCGGCCCGACGCTGGGCGTGAACCTCGCCGCAGCGTCCGGAAGCGGACCCCTGCCCACGTCCGGTCCGGTGGCCATCGGCCAGTTCGCTCCCGCCCCGGCCTTCCCGGTTCCTCCTCACCGCAAGCGACCGGTGGGCCTGGTCCTGACGGTGACGCTGATCCCGCTGTTCCTCGTCGGCGCGCTCGTCCTGTTGTACGTCACCGTGTTCAGGCCGATGCTCATCGCCGCGGCCCCGCGCGTGCCGGACGACCCCGCGAGCACCGCCGCGATGCAGCCGGTCCTGACCATCGGCCCGGACGGCGATCTGGAGGACGGCACGCTGTCGCTGGCGTTCCGGAACTCGTGCCTCACCTGGCTGCCCGCGAAGGGCGCCCCGAAGATCCAGGCCGAGGACCGTGTCGGCTGCTACGCCGCGCACGACGTCGAGTCGCTCGACACCGTGCTCGCCGACATCGAGATCGAGAAGGACGTGCCGTACCCCGGCGCCGAGCAGCTCACCAGGATGGGCGGCTCCGGCTGCACGCGGACGTTCCTGTCGGACAAGGTGACCGGCCAGGACAAGGAGAAGACCCTGCGGTACTGGGTGATCATCCCGACCGCCGAGGCGTGGAAGGTCAAGACGGAGAACGGGTACCGCACCTCGGACCGCCTCATCCACTGCTTCGTCGGCAAGGCGGACGGCTCGAAACTGGTCGAGCCGTTGGTGAAGCAGTAGCTGTCACATTCTCGTGGGCAATCCGGTCTTCCTGGTGAAGGAATCCACGAGCAAGGGATGAACACCATGTCCTACCCCGAGAAGGTCTACTTCGGCGAAGCCGGCGAGGTGAGCGCGCGCTACCGGCCCGCGAGCACCCCGATCGACAACGGTGTGCCCGACAGCGGCATCCACTACCTCGCGACCACCGAGACCACGCGCGGCGAGTTCGGCCTGTACCGGGTCGTGATGAGGCCGAGGGCGGGAGGTCCGGCGACACACTTCCACCGGACCATCTCCGAGTCGTTCTTCATCCTCAACGGCGTCGTGCGCCTGTACAACGGCGACAAGTGGGTCGAGGCGGGAGAGGGCGACTTCCTGCACGTTCCGCAAGGCGGGTTGCACGCCTTCCGCAACGACTCCGACGCACCGGCCGAGATGTTGCTGCTGTTCACGCCCGGTGCGCCGCGCGAGGAGTACTTCGAGCGGCTCGGCGAGGTCGCGGCGGCCGACCGCGCCGCGTTCCTCGACGAGCACGACTCGTACTTCGTGGAGAGCTGAGGTCAGTCCTCCACCGCGATCGCCGAAGCCGGGCACACGGCCGCCGCGTGCCGCACGTCAGCGAGGCGCTCCGGCGGTGGGCTGGCGTCCAGCAGGTCCACCAGACCGTCGTCGTCGCGCTGGTCGAACACGTCGTCCGCCGCGAGCACGCACTGCCCGGCGCCGACGCACTTTCCCTGATCCACCACTACCTTCACGGCCTACCTCCAGGTGACGGGCAGCTCGGCGACGCCGCCGGTGAGCGTCGCGCGGACCTGCAGCTGGTCGAGGTCCTTGGCGAGCCTCATCGACGGCAGGCGCTTGGCCAGCGCGGCGAACACCACGCGCAGTTCGGTGCGGGCCAGGGAGGCGCCGATGCAGAAGTGGGCGCCGTGGCCGAAGCCGAGGTGTGTCCTTTCCGGACGGTCCGGGTTGAACTCCTCGGCCTCGGAGTACACCGAGGCGTCGCGGTTGGCCGCGTTGATCGAGAGGACCAGCGCGTCCCCGGCCTGGATGGTCACGCCCGCGATGTCGACGTCCTCCCGCGCGTACCGCAGCAGGCCGAGGTCACCGGGTGCGCCGAGGCGCATGACCTCCTCGACCACCGCGTCCACGCGGCCGTCCGGGTCGGCGACGAGCGCGTCCCAGCGCGAGCGGTCGGTGAGCAGGAACAGCACGCCGAGGCCGATGCGGTTGACGGTGGTCTCGTGGCCCGCGAACAACAATCCGACGCAGAGCCGGACCATCTGCACGTAGTCGTACGACGCGTCCTCGGCCTGCGCGCGCACGAGGTCGGAGATCACGTCCTCGCCTAGCTGCCCGCGCTTGGCTTCGACGAGCCCGACCATGTAGTGGAAGAACTCCTCGCGCGCCTTGTGCGCCTCCTCGCCGATCTCCGTGCCCGCCATGCGTTCGGACAGCGACGCGAACTTCTCGTTGTCCTCCTCCGGCACGCCGAGCAGCCGGCAGATCATGGCCACGGGCAACGGGAACGCGAGGCCGTGGTGCAGGTCCACCACGCCGCTCGACGAGTGCTCGGCGATCAGCTGGTCGATGCAGGCGTCGACCAGCTCCTCCATGTTGTCGCCCAGCATGCGCATCCGCTTGGCGGAGAACGCCGGCGTCAGCAGCCGCCGCATGCGCGTGTGGTCGGCCTCCTCGGTCTCGTACTCGCCGGTCGGGCCGTCCTGGACGGCGGCGGTCGAGATGCGGGACGCCTTCTCCGGTTCTGGGTGCGACCGGCCGAAGCGCTTGTCGCCCAGCAGGAGGCGGACCTCCTCGTACCGCGTCACGAGCCAGGCGGGGTCGCCGGCCGGTGTCGTCACGGGCGCGATCGGCGCCTCGCGTCGCAGCACCTCGTAGAGCGGAGCGAGATCGAGGACGTTCGGCCTGGCCAGCGGCAGCTTCAGGCGCTCTGCGTCAATGCTCATGCACCGACCGTAGCGCTTAATGGCAGATGGTGCCAATAAATGTTCCCGGCCGGGTGACGTGCTTAAATCGCCCGATGACGGACGTTGCGACAGAAAAGCCTCGCCGGGGCAGGCCGCCGGTCAGCGACGAGCAACGTCAGCGTCAGCGCCTCGACATCTCGCGCCACGCGGTCCGGTTGTTCGCCGACCAGGGCGTCGCCGCCACCTCCGGCGAGCAGATCGCGCAGGCCGCGGGCGTCTCCGAACGCACGTTCTGGCGCTACTTCCCGCACAAGGAGAGCTGCGTCGAACCGCTGCTCACCAAGATGGTCGACGCCTTCTGCGAGGTGCTGCACGACTGGCCGCGCGAACTCGAACTGGTCGACCACCTGCGCGAGGCCTACAGCCCGCTGCTGGACGCGGCCACCGACGAGGACATCGAGGCGGTACTGGCCGTCGTGCGGCTGACCCACGGCGAACGGGCGTTGCGCGCCGCCTACCTGATGCTGCGCGAACGGGCGGAGGACGCGCTCGGGGAGGTGCTCGCCCAACGCGCGGGCCTGGCGCGCGACGCCATCGAGGTCCGCGTGCAGGCCGCCGCCATGAGCGCGGTGCTCAAGGTCGCCACGGACGACGTCGCGACGGCCGCGGCCGACGGCGTCACGAGGGAGACGCTGGAAGGGCACCGCGAGCAGATCGCCACCGCGCTGCGCGGCCTGTCCCGGATGCTGTAGCTACACCGACAGATTCGACAGGGCCCACACGAACACCACGATCAGCGTGATGACGACGACCACGCCGACCGTGCCGGCGAGCGCCATTCCCGTTCCGGCAGAACGCCAGGGAGCGGGAGTGGCCATCTTCAAGACCAGGCCGACGACGGCCGAGCCGAGCGCGATCCAGATGAACGAGTAGGCGTATTCGCCACCCTGCCAGCCGAACGACTCCAGGGCATCGGTCTGGAAGGCGACGACGGTCAGCACGAGCAACACGGCGGTGGTGGCGAACCCGGCCAGAGCGGCGAGGCGGCCACTGTCGATTTCGGTCACACGTCGAGAGTGCCGACGGTTCTCGCGGCAGGCATCGGTACAACTACTCAGCCGGTAGCGTCGGGCCGGTGGAAGATCAGGCGAGCATGACGGCGCGGCTGGCCAGGCGGTTCGGGCCGGAGGTCGCCGGCTGGTGCGCGGACGTCCCGGCGCTGGTGGACCGGGTGAGCGCGCGGTGGGGGCTCGTGCCGGGGGAGGCGCTGGAACCCGGTGCCGTGTCGGTGGTGCTGCGGTGCTGGTGGGCCGACGGCACTCCGGCGGTGCTGAAGCTCAGTCCGGACACGGAGTTGCTGGCCGCGCAAAGCGAGATGCTCGCGCTGTTCGCGTCGTCGGGGCGGGTGCCCGAGGTGCTCGCCCAGGAACGGGACGCCGTCGTGCTCGAAGAGGTGCTGCCGGGCACGCTCGCCGAGGACCTGCCGTTCGCCTCACTGCCCGGCCGGTGGGCCGATCTGCTGGCGGCGTTGCACGGTGTGCCGGCGCGGCCGGTGGGGCTGTTGCGCGGGCGGTGCGAGGAGTCCTTCGCACGGGTCGGGCGACGGCTGGCCGAACCGGTGATCGGGGCGCGGATCAGCGAAGCCCTGTGGAGCCGGGCGATCGCGCGGTGCCGGAAGCTGCTCGACACGGAGGCGACCACGGTCCTGCTGCACGGTGATCTGCACCTGGGCAACGTGCTCGACGGCGGTGAGCGCGGGCTGATGGCCATCGATCCCAAGGCGTGCCTGGGTGATCCGTGCTTCGACGCGGCCGACCTGGTGGTGGCCGGAGCCGGGCAGGAGGGGGTGCGAGCCCGGTGCGAGGCCGTGGCGGCCGCGTGCGGGCTCGACGGAGATCGCCTGTTCGCCTGGAGTCAGGCGATCGCGCCGATGCTCGCCATCGCGCACCTCGCCCACGACGGTGACGAGGCGGCGATCGACGAGCTGCTCACACTCTGAGCAGCGAGACGACCCGGTCGCGCAGCGCGTGGGCGACGGAGTCGAAGCCGTTCTGCACGTACGTCCGCTGCGCCTCGAAGACCGCGTCGGCGTACCTGCCGGTGAACGTCTCGAAGGTGCGGTAGCTGCACCGCTGCGGCCCGAGTGGCGTGATCAGCTGGTCGCGCGTGCCGAGCAGGCCCGGGAACGTGTCGCCGGTGTCGTAGCGCAGCAGACGCGGTGGCTCTACCTCGCGGATGTACTCGCGGCTGACGAACGTTCCCTCGCCGCCGTCCGGGCGGGGCAGCGTGAGGTCGATCGGCGAGTCGATCTCCAGCGTCGTGGCGACCGCCAGCGTGTAGGGATTCCACTGTGGATAGTTCGGGTAGTCGAGCAGCACTTCCCACACGAAGGAGGCAGGCGCGTCGATCTCGACGACCACGGATTCGATGAGGTGAGTCATGCCGGCATGTACTCCCCGCCGTTGACGTCCAGCACGGCACCGGTCACCTCGGAAGCGTGCCGGGACAACAGGTACAGCACAGCGCCGGCGCAGGCGTCGTCGGTCGGGATGCGGCCCAGCGGGTTGCGGGCGGCGATCTCGTCGTAGACCTCCTGCTCGGTGATCCCGCGCGCCTCGGCGGTGAACTTGAGGTAGAAGCGCACGCCCGGTCCGTCGAGCCAGCCCATCACGGCCTGGTTCGCGCGGATGCCGTGCTCGCCCAGTTCCAGGGCCAGGAACTGGGTCGCGGTCGCCATCGCGGCCTTCGCCACGGCGTAGCCGCCCTCGCCGCGCATCGGTTTGCGGGTCGTCATCGTGCCCACGTTGACGATCGACCCGCGCCCGGCGGCCTTCATGTGCGGCACGACCTCGCGCGTCACGTTCAGCGCGCCGAACAGGATGATGTCCATCGACCGGCGGACCGCCTTCTCCGGCGTCTCCAGCAGGTCGAACCAGCCTGGGTGCCCGAACGCCGAGTTGACCAGGCCGGTGATCGTGCCGAACCGCGCCACGGCCGTCTCGACCAACTCGGCCACCTGCTCGGGCCTGCGCACGTCGCACTGCACGCCGACGGCCTCGCCACCCGCCGCGACGATGTCCTTCTCCGCCTGCTTCATCACATCGGCGGAGCGGGCGGCCATCACGACCTTCGCGCCCTCGGCGGCGGCGCGGACGGCGAGCTTCGAGCCCAGGCCGGGGCCGACGCCGGTGATCACCACCACCTCGTCTTGCAGCATCACAGGTAGACCTCCGAGTAGAAGGCGAAGTCACGGCGCAGCCGGTCCTCGGACAGCCCGAAGTCCTCCGGCGTGTAGGAGTGCGAGCCGTGCCGTTCGGTGCGGTTGCGCGCCAGGTAGGTCTCGAACGCCGCCTCGTCGGCAGGACCGGCCGGCAGGCCGAGCGCGTCCAGCACCTGGCGGGCGACTTCGAGTGGTTTGCTGACGGTGTCGGCGAAACGCACGTCCACGAACCGGTCCGGGCGCGCGGTCCGTGCCGCGGCGAAGTCCTGCAACGTCCGGGCGAACCGGCGGGACCAGTACTGTCCGATAAGGACCGGATCGACGTTGTCGCTGTACTGCGAGGACATCGCGCGCACCATCGACGCGTACGACGGCACGGCGTTGACCGGTGAACGGTGCGTCATCACTATCTTGCAGTCGGCGAACTCGTCCAGCACCGTGTCGACGGCGGTCAGGTGGTGCGGCGACTTGAGCACCCAGGGCAGCGAGCGGGAAGTGTTCTGCCACTGCAACACCTGCAGCCACTCGCGCAGCTCGCGGTAGGCGGGGCGCTGGTCGGCGGAGCGCAGCCAGTCACCGTAGGAGGGAACCCAGTAGAACGAGTCGAAACTCATCGACACGAACGTCCGGTCCAGCAGGATCACGTCCTCCTCCGGCCCGTCCCACACGACCGTGTGCAGGTCGCCGAAGTCGGGGGAGAGCTGCGAGAACATCTCCATGCGTTCCTGCGCACGACGTTTGCGCTGCTCGGCGTCCGGGCCTTCGCCGGGGAACGGCAGCGGGTAGGCGACTTCCCACGAGAGCGTGGACGTGACCTGGGGCGACGCCGCCAGCAGCCGGTGCAGCAGCGTCGAACCGGTGCGCGGCAGACCGCAGATCTCGGCGGCCACCCGGACTTCGACGTCGAGCACCTCGGGGTTGGCGCGCTGCAACGCGCGCAGCCGCAACCGGTCGGACAGCAGCGCCGTCAGCCGGCGCCTGGTCAGCTCGAAACCCAGCGGGGACAAGGCGGCCTCGGTGTTGAGGCTGCGCACGAGCACGTCCAGCGGCTCGCGGAACCAGTCGTCGCCGAAGTCCGAGAGCCCGGTCTTGGCGGACGCGTTCTCCAGCAACTCCGGCACGTTCAGCGCGGTCGTGACCGTCATCGAACCTCCTCCAGGGGCACCACGCGGCACTTCGGGATCGGGTGAACGCTCGCGCCGAGCCAGCGCAGCAACGCGGTGCCGGAACTGTGGCCGCAGGTGTCGATCCAGTTGCCGACACCGGGATCCTCGGCGGCGACCACGATCGTCAACCGCCCTTCGGACAACGTCGCCGTGTGCTTGTTCACGGTGATCTTGCGGCGGTGGTCGAGCGACTCCATCCACCAGTTGTCCAGCTGGAAGTTCCAGTACGGGCAGTCCGGCACGTCGGTCTCGATCACCCACGCCTCACCGGGCTCGAGCACCCAGTACCCGTGCAGGTAGAAGATCCCCGGATCACCGCCGGCCCGCTGGAACATCTCCTGGCCGAAGTCGGGCAGTTCGTTGGGACGCGCCATGAACGTGCGCGTCCAGTGCGCGAAGGTCGCCGCGGTGCCGTGCACCGACAAAGCCGCCCGCTGCAACGCTTTCGCCAGGAACTCGGGCGTCAGCGCGGCTGGTTCGGCGGGGCCGCCGATCTGCTCGATGTGCCACCGGCCGGGAAGCTCGGAGTCCCGGTCGAGGTACGTCTGGCGCACCACCAGACCGGTGGAGTCGGGGGCGAGCGGCAGCCAGTTCCCGTCCTGGGGAGCGGCGCTCGCGATGATCTCCACCGTGCCGTCCGGTGCGATCGTCAGGTCCGCGTCGGAGAGTTCGCCGGTCGACGCCATCGTGCCGTCCTTGGCGTACCGGTTGGCCTTCGACCCGATGCTGAAGTACGCGATGGTGCCGCGGGTACCGGTGATCCGGTACGTGCGGTCGCCGCGGACGTTCGCGGACAGGTAGACGTTGTCCGGGTTGTCCGCGCCGATCTTCACGAGATCGAGCTCGTGGAAGCGCGGGAAGTCGGGATCGGCGTTGTCCAGGCAGGAGTACAGCATCTCGCGCGTGAGCCGGGCGAGGTACCGGTAGCCCTCCGCCCGGTCCAGCGGAGCGTCCGGCGTCTGGTCGGAGAGCACGACCTCACCGGCCTTCTCCAGCGCCCGGCAGAACTGGGACCACGCCTGATCCGGCACGACTTCCTCCAGAATTTAGAACGTGTTCTAGCTGAACGTACACGATTTTGGACAACGTTCAACAGACGCCGAGCGTGCGAAGCCTGGCCACCACGGCGTCCGCCGCCGCCTGCGGGCTCAGCGTCGTCGTGTCGAGCCTGATCTCGGGTTCCAGTGGCGGTTCGTAGGGGGAGTCGATGCCGGTGAAGTTCGCCAGCTCACCCCGCCTCGCCTTGCGGTACAGGCCTTTCGGGTCGCGCTGCTCCGCCACGGCCAGGGGCGTGTCGACGAAGACCTCGCAGAACTCGTCGCCGCCGACGAGGTCCCGTGCCAGCGCCCGCTCGGCCGTGAAAGGCGAGATGAACGAGACCAGCACGATCAGGCCCGCGTCGACCATCAGCGCGGCGACCTCGGCGATCCGCCGGATGTTCTCGACGCGGTCCGCGTCGGTGAACCCGAGGTCGGAGTTGAGGCCGTGCCGGACGTTGTCGCCGTCGAGCAGGAACGTGTGCCTGCCCTCGGCGTGCAGCGTCTTCTCGACCAGGTCCGCGATCGTGGACTTGCCCGCGCCGGACAGCCCGGTCAGCCACACCACGCACGGCCGGTGCCCGTTGCGCGCGATCCGGGCCTGCTTGTCGACGGTGAGCGTCTGCCACCGCACGTTCGACGGGCTCAGCGCGAAGTCGATCATCCCGGCCCCGACGGTGGCGTTGGACAACCGGTCGAGCACGACGAACGAGCCGAGATCGCGGTTCGCCCGATAACCCTCGAACGGCACGGGCGCGTCGAAGTGCACGGTGTCGACGCCGATCTCGTTGAGCCCCAACGCCTTGGTCGCGGTGAACCCGACCGTGCGCGCGCCGATCTTCGCCAGGTACTGCCGGCCGGGCAGCAACCCGTCCTCGTGCAGCCACACCAGCCGCGCCTGGAACGAGTCCGCGACGCCCGGCGGATCCTGCGCGGCACCCAGGACGTCGCCCCGGCTCGCGTCCACGTCGTCGGCCAGCACGACGGTGACCGACGATCCGGTCGGCGCCTCGTCCAGGTCGCCGTCCATCGTGACGATCCGGGCCACGGTGGTGGTCCGGTTGCCGAGGCGGACCGTCTCGTCTCGGCGCACCGTCCCGCCCAGCACCCGCCCGGACAGCCCGCGGAACGTCGCGTCCGGCCGGTTGACCCACTGCACGAGGAACCGGGACGGACCGGCTCGCCTCGCGCGAGGTTCGACCGTTTCCAGCCACTGCAACAGGGTCGGCCCGTCGTACCAGGGCGTCAGCTCGCTGCGCCCGACCACGTTGACGCCCTCGGTCGCCGACATCGGCACGCAGGTGATCTCGTCGAAGTCCAGCTCCCTGGCCAACTCGGCGAACGAAGCGCTGACCTCGTCGAACACCTCCTGCGAGTAGCCGAGGAGGTCGAGCTTGTTCACGGCCACCACGACGTGCCGAACTCCGAGCAACGAAGCGATGCGCGCGTGCCGGCGCGTCTGGCTGAGCACGCCCTTGCGCGCGTCGAGCAGGATCACCGCGGCGTCGGCGGTGGACGCGCCGGTGACCATGTTGCGGGTGTACTGCTCGTGCCCCGGGGTGTCCGCGACGATGAACCGCCGCGCCTCGGTCGCGAAGAACCGGTAGGCGACGTCGATCGTGATGCCCTGCTCGCGTTCGGCCGCCAGCCCGTCCACCAGCAGCGCGAAGTCCAGCTCGCCGCCGCGCGTGCCGACCCGTTTCGAGTCCGCCTCCAAGGCCGCGAGGTGGTCGGCGTAGAGCAGCTTCGACTCGTAGAGCAGGCGCCCGATCAGCGTGCTCTTCCCGTCGTCCACGCTGCCGCAGGTGATGAACCGCAGAAGCTCCATCAGAAATACCCCTCCCGCTTCTTGCGCTCCATCGACCCGCTCTGGTCGTGGTCGATCACCCGTCCCTGCCGCTCCGAGGTCGTCGCGGTCCGCATCTCCTCGACGATCTCCGCGACCGTGCGGGCCTCGCTGCGCACCGCGCCCGTCAGCGGATAGCAGCCCAGCGTCCGGAACCGGACCAGCTCCTGGCGTGGTTCCGAGGACAACGGCATCCGGTCGTCGTCGACCATGATCAGCGCGCCGTCGCGGTCGACCACGGGCCGTCGCGCCGCGAAGTACAACGGCACCACAGGAATCCGTTCGCGTTCGACGTAGCGCCACACGTCGAGCTCGGTCCAGTTCGACAGCGGGAACACCCTGATGCTCTCGCCGGGCGCGACCCGCGTGTTGTAGAGCCGCCACAGCTCTGGCCGCTGGTTCTTCGGATCCCACTGGTGCTGCGCGGTGCGGAAGGAGAACACCCTTTCCTTGGCGCGCGAGGCTTCCTCGTCCCGCCGGGCGCCACCGAACGCCACGTCGAACCGGTGCTCGTCCAGCGCCTGCCGCAGCCCCTGGGTCTTCCACAGGTCGGTGTGCCGCGCGGAACCGTGGTCGAACGGGTTGATGCCCGCGGCCACGCAGTCCGGGTTGCGGTGCACGATCAGCTCCAGGCCCAGTTCGGCGACCGTGGCGTCCCGGAACTCGATCATCTCCCGGAACTTCCACGTGGTGTCGACGTGCAGCAACGGGAATGGCGGCCTGGACGGGTAGAAGGCCTTGCGCGCCAGGTGCAGCAGCACCGAGCTGTCCTTGCCGATCGAGTAGAGCAGCACCGGCCGCTCACTCTCCGCCACGGCCTCGCGGAAGATGTCGATGCTGTCGGCTTCCAACTGGTCGAGGTGGTCCACACCCTGAGAGTGCCACCAAACCGAACAACGTTCAATATGCTTCTGAACGTTGTTCAAAGTAAGCTCCGGTTCGTGAGCACCGAGCAAACGGCCTGGGGTGACGCGGAGGGCAGGCGGCGCGACATCCTGTCCTCCGCCGAGCTGATCCTCGAAGAGCAGGGCTACGCGGGCCTGACCATGCGCGCGATCGCGGTCGGCGCCGGCGTCAGCTCCGGCACCGTCTACCAGTACTTCTCCGGCAAGGAGGACGTCTTCGCGGCGTTGATGGAACGCCGCCTGGACGACCTGCAACGCACCCTCGCGACCGTGGACCGCAGCCTCGGGATCGCGGGCGTGCTCAAGGAGATCGAGCCGCAGATCACCGAGCTGTGGCGGCGTTTCGGCCGTTCGGCGGCGCAGTGGGAGGCCAAGGTGCTCTCCGGCGGCCGCAGGGGCAAGGAGGTCGCCGGATCGGCCCAGGACTACCGCAAGACGCTCAAGGCGCTCGCGAAGGCGTTGAACGAGACCGCGGAGGCCTGCGGCCAGAAGCTGATCGACGACCCCGCGTTGCCGCACTGGGTCTGGGACTCGCTGATCGGCCTCGCCGACGACCTGCTGCTGCAGGGCGCGCGGATCAACCGGGTCAAGCCGGCTCAGCTGATCGCGTTCGCCACCGGTGCGATCGAGCGGGGCGTCCTCGCCCGATGACGAGCGGGAGCGGCGGTCACCTCCACGTCGACGGTTCTCGTGACCGGACCAGAGCGGACAGGGCGCGGTCCAGGCCTTGATCGCACTGCGTGCTCTCGTGGATCGCCACTGCTCGCTGCGCCTGCCCGGCCGCTGCCGCCGTGTCGCCGCGGCCGTGGGCGAACTCGGCGAGCAGGGTCCGCGCGGTCGCCTCGTGGATCTGGAAGCCGGCCTTCCCGCTGACGCGGAGCGCTTCCTCGCAGTGCTCGGCCGCGGCGTCGGACCGGCCGGTGGCGTGCAGGGTGGCCGCGAGGCCGAGCAGTGCCGCGACCTCGAGGTAGGTCATCCGGTTCGCCCTGGCGCGACTCAGGCCCTGTCCGTAGAGGAGCTCGGCTTCCGCGTGGTCGCCCTGGTGCAGAAGCACTTTGGCGACGATGGTCTTGGTGGCGGCGTCGACCCGCGGGTTGGCGATCTCCTCGGCGATGGCGAGCGCGGCATGGGCGTGTGTCAGGGCCTGCGCGGGTTCGTCGCGGTACAGGTGCAGTGAAGCCAGGTTCTCCAGAGCGCTCGCCTCGCCGGCACGACTGCCCGCCTCGCGGTGCAGGGCCAGCGCGTCGGCGTTGTACGCGAAGGCCAGATCCAGCCGCCCCATGAGGCCGTGAATCGCGCCCAGCGCGTCCAGGCTGAACGCGTGGGCGGGCTTGGTTTCTGGGGTGCGATCGACCGCGAGCACACGGGAGTGTTCCCGCAGCGCGTCCTCCAGGCGGCCCATCTCCTCGTAGATCGTCGCGATGTTGGCGCGCAGTCCCGTCTCGCTGAGTCCGTTGCGCTCCTGCATGTCCAGGGCCGCGCGGAACCAAGTGAGGGCCTGGTCGAGATTGCCGAGTTCACGATGCACCGAGCCAAGGCTGTTCAGCACCGCGACGTGCCGCTGCGGCAGCCCGGCCTGGCGGCAGCGGGCGATGGCCGGCTCGTACGTGTGGATCGCGCGTTCGTAGTCGCCGAGGTTCCAGTGCGCGTCGCCGAGACAGTGCCTGGCCACGATCTCGCCCTCGGCGTCGCCGTCGGACATCGCGGCGCGCACCGCGGCGTCGCCGACGGCGAGCCATTCCGGAGCGGAGCGGCTGAGCCAGAAGTAGGTGCGGAGCTGATCGCACAGCCACCAGGCGACCTCGCGCGGTCCGTGGTCGGCGGCGTGCACGACCGCGGCGACCAGCCGGGCCCGATGGGCGTCCAGCCAGGACATGGCGCTGTCGGCGTCCGGGATCTCGAGGTCCGGCAGGCGGGTGCCGACGGGCGGGAGGGGCATCCGCACCAGCGACACGCCCAGGGCGGCGATGGCGGTCTCGGTGTCCTGGAGGTAGGCGTCGAGCAGCCGCCTCACCGCGACGGCGCCGTCGTCGCCGGTCTTCTCCCTGGCGTAGACGTGGAGCAGGTCGTGCATGGCGAACTGGTCCGCGGCCTTGCGCTCGACCATGTTGGCCGTGATGAGCACGTCGAGCACCGGTCCGGCACGGTCCGGGGTGACCGCCAGCAGTGCGGCGGCGGCGCGTGGGGTGAAGTGGTGTCCCGGTACGAGCCCGAGCAACCGGAACAGCCGCTGGGCCTCCGGGTTCAGCGGCTCGTACGACGCGTCGAACATGGTCCTGACAGGACTGGGCTCGTCGTCGACCGCGAGCAGGTCGAGCGTCTTCGTGGAGCCGAAACCGGAGACGTAGTCGCCGATCGACAGGTCTGTGCTGACGATTCTGGCCGCCGCCAGCCGCAGGGCCAGGGGAAGGTGGGCGCACAGGTCTCCGAGCGTGGCGAGCGCGGCCGGTTCGGTCTGGGCCCGGTCGGTTCCGAGGAGGCGGATCAGCAGTTGGCTCGTCTCGGCGGGATCGAGGCGGTGCACCACACGCAGCCGTGCGCCGTCGAGCGCGACGAGGCCGGTGAGCCGGCGGCGGCTCGTGACGAGGGTCAGGCAGCCGGAGTCGCCCGGCAGCAACGGGCGGACCTGGTCGGCGGAACCCGCGTTGTCCAGGATCACCAGGATCCGCCGGCCCGCCAGGAGCGACCGGTAGGTGGCCGTGAGCGCCGGCTCGCCGGTGGGCATGGTCTCGTCGGAGACACCCAGTGCGCGGAGGAACGCGATGAGCACCTCGGCAGGGCCGGCGGGCTCGTGGGCGCCATGTCCGCGCAGGTCGGCGTAGAGCTGGCCGTCGGGAAAGCGAGCGGCCACCCGGTGCGCCCACTGCACTGCCAGCGCCGTCTTGCCCACTCCCGCCGTACCGACGAGCGCCGCTGTCGTCGCGGCGTCCACGACGGCCATCTCGTCGAGCACCTGGTCGAGCCAGGCCAACTCGCCGGCGCGCCCGGAGAACCCCCACACCGCGGGCGGTAGCTGCCTGGGACGAACCGGCGGCCGTCCTGGCGGAGCCGGCGGGTCGAGTTCGGTGTCGGAACGCAGGATCTTCTGGTGCAGGGCGCGCAGCGCGACGCCGGGCTCGATCCCGAGCTGTGCCCTCAGCAGTCCGTCCACCTCGCGATAGGCGGCCAGGGCCTCGGTCTGCCGGCCGGACCGGTAGAGCGCGAGGATCCGCCGGCGCCACAGCCCTTCGTGGAACTCGTGCCGGGCGGTCAACGCGGCGAGTTCGCTGATGAGCAAGGCGTGCTGCCCCAGCTCGAGGCGGCTGTCGACGCCGTCCTCGATCGCCGCCAGCCGCAGGTCGTCCAGGCGGGCGACGTCGGGCCGCACGACGTCCGGTGTGGACAGCCCGTCCATCACCGGCCCTCGCCACAGCCCGGTGGCCTGAGCCAGCCGCTCGGCGGCCAGGGCGTGCCGGCCCGCGGCCTGTGCCTCCCTGCCCTGCGCGACGAGCCGTTCGAACGCCAGGACGTCGAGATCCTCCGCGGCCGCGATCAGCGAGTACCCGTCGGCATGTGTCTCGAGTGCCGGACCGGGGCTGCCACCGGCTGCCAGGAGTCGGCGCAGGTTCGACACGTAGGTGGAGACGTTGGCCGCCGCGGACTTCGGGGGCCGGTCACCCCACAGCCCGATCCAGATGGAGTCCTTCGACAGCACCGTGTTCGCGCGCAGCATCAGCATCGCCAGCAGCACACGTTCCTTGACGCGCCCCAGCGGGAGTGGACGCTCGTCGCCGTCGCGGGCTTCGACGGGGCCGAGCACTCGCAGTCGCATCTACCCCCCGATGTCCACGGTGCCGCGCTCATGTGTACCGCATGTGTGGGCTTGGTGGGGACGGCTTCTTGTCGGAACGACCTGCTCTGAAGAGGGCAAAGGCCCCCGCGGCTGGAGCGCTCCATGATCAGCCATACGACCGTGTGTATCGCACGTATGACCCTGTCGGGCACGTTACGCGCGGGCGGCGAGGGAGTTCGGTCGGGGGGAGTCGGACGGTATGACACCAGGTTTCCGGTTCAACGTCCTGGGTTCGCTGGAGGTGTGGCGTGACGGGCAACTGGTTCCCATCAGGACCGCCAAGCTGCGGGCGTTGCTGGCCGCGTTGCTGATCGACGCCAACCAGGTGGTTCCGATCAGCACGCTGACGGCCCGCCTGTGGGACGAGGACGCTCCCGACGGTGCGCGGAACACGCTGCAGAACTACGTTCTGCGTCTGCGTCGCGCCCTGGGCGGTGGGGCGGCCGGCCTGGTGGTCACTCACCCGGCGGGCTACCGGATCAACGTCGCCGACGGCTCCTGCGACCTGCACCGCTTCGACGCGCTGACGGCCGAGGCCCGGCGGCTCGCCGAGTCGGGAGACGTGTCGCGGGCGTCCACGTCGTTGCGCAGGGCCACGGATCTGTGGCGTGCACAGCCGTTCCTGGACGTGCCGTCCGAGAAGGTGCAGCGTGACGTGGTGCCCGCGCTGATCGAGAAGCGTCTCGACGCGATCGAGTCCCGCATCGACATGGACATCGACCTGGGACGGCACGGGGACGTGCTCGCGGAGCTGCGCGAGTTGACCGCCGTCTACTCGTGGCGGGAGCGGTTCTGGTCGCAACGCATGCTGGCGCTGTACCGCGCAGGGCGACAAGGTGATGCCCTGAAGTGCTACCGCGACGTCCGTGCCGTCCTCTCCACCGAGTTGGGCGTCAGTCCCGGTGCCGAGCTGACCGATCTCTTCCAGCGGATTCTGGCCGCTGACCCCGAGTTGCTGCGCGAGGTGCCCCGCCCGGCGACCCGCGAGGAACCCCGCGTCGCCGGCAACCTCGCGGCCGAGACGACGGCGTTCATCGGTCGCCGGAAGGAACTCGCGCACCTCGGCCGGCTGCTGGAGGCGGGCCGGTTGGTCACCCTCACCGGGGCGGGCGGCGTGGGGAAGTCCCGGCTGGCCCTGCACCTGGCGGCACAGCGGGCCGGCACGTTCGGCGGTGGGGTGTGGGTCGCCGATCTCGCCGAGCCCGGCGGTGTCGATCGGACACTCGCCACCGAACTGGGAGTGCGGGCGGAGCCCGGCCGCGGTGACCGGGCCGGCGTTGTCGAGCACCTGCGCGGCGAACGCGCGTTGCTGGTCCTCGACAACTGCGAGTTCTCCGTCGGCGAGGTCTCAGCGGTGGTGACCGAGTTGCTAGGAGCACTTCCCGATCTGCGGATCCTCGTGACCAGCAGGCAACGCCTCGGGCGACCCGGTGAACACGTGGTGGTCGTCGCACCGATGAGCGTGCCGCCGCGCTCCGGGGACTGCCGATCGCCGGCCGGACACGACTCGGTGGAGCTGTTGCTGAGCCGGACGTCGGCGGCGGCGCCGGAGTTCAGGATCACCCACGTCGACCGGCGCGACGTCCAGACGTTGTGCGAGAGGCTCGACGGCCTCCCGCTGGCCATCGAACTGGCCGCGATGCGGCTCGGCGTCCTGTCTCTTCGTGACGCCGTCGAGAGGTCGGGTGATCTGTTCGCGCTCCTGGACAGCCGGGGCGCTTCGCACTCGTTGCGCGGTTCGGTCGAACGGAGCTGGGAGCTGTGTTCCGAACCGGAGAGACGCCTGTGGGTCCGGCTGGCGGTGATCCCCGGCGAGTTCGGCCTCCGGGAGGCGGAGAGCGCGTGTGCCGGCCACGGCGTGGCCGGCGGTGAGCTCGTGGAACTGGTCGCCGGGTTGGTGTGCAAGTCGATCCTCGTCGCGGACACCAGCGGCCCGCGGACCCGCTATCGGATGCTCGGGATGCTCCAGGAGTACGGACGCCTGCGCTCGGTGGATCTCGCGGCGACGGAGCACGGCTCGCAGGTTCCGCGACTCCGGTCCGTCGCCGTCAGCGCCCGCTGACGAGCTGGTCGTAGCGCCGCCGGATGCTCGTGCCCAGCACGCTGACGTCGGCGCCGTAGACGTGGATCGAGATCGCCACGGAGCTGGAGTTGTTGCACACCTTGTGGATGTCGCCCGGCGGCACCAGGTAGGACGCCACGCCCTCCGGGGTCTTGTTGAAGCGCAACGGAATCAGCCGATCGCCGCGCAACCGGTAGGTGGTCTCTTCCTCCTCGCCGACGTAGGTGCCGACGACGCACCACGAGACGTGGTCGTGGATGCACGTTTCCTGGCCCGGCAACCAGACCAGCGCCACGACGGAGAAGGTCCCGTCCGGTTCGACGTGCAGGACGTGCTGGCGGTACGCGTCCGGGTCGGGTTCCCGTTGCGCCGCGCTCAGCAGGAACGGGTCGGTGAGGTGGCCTTCGAGCGTCCTGGACACCCGTGCGGCGACGGCCGCGTCGTCACCGCCGCCGGCGATCGCGGCCCGGAGCGAGCCCACCAGAAGCGTGGCCGTGGGGGAGAGCAGGCTGTGCGTCATGAGCGGGTCCTCCTTCGAGGAACGGGGAGATCAGCCGATCAGCACCGTGCCCGTCAGCACGAGGACGACGATCACCGTGGTCGAGAGCAGGCCCAGCAGCAGCACCGCCGGGCCGGAGCGGATCAGGGAACGCAGGCGCACCGCCGTGCCCAGGGCGAACATGCCCGCGGCCAGCAGCACGTTGTCCACGAACGTCGCCGCCGACAGCACGACGTCGGGCAGCAGGCCGGTCGCCCGCACCGCCGCCATGGCGAGGAATCCGAGCACGAACAACGGCACGATCGGCGGACGCTGCCCGGACGTCGGGTACTTGAGACGTTCGGCGAAGCTCACGGCGGCGAGCATCGGCGCGAGCAGCACGACCCGCGTCAGCTTCACCGCGACGGCGATCGCCAGCGCGCCGGTGACCGGTCCAGCCGCGGCGACGACCTGCGCGACCTCGTGCACGCTGCCGCCCGCCCACACCCCGTACTGCGCGGGTGTGAGACCGGTCAGCGGGAACAACGCGGGCAGGCTGAACATCGCGACGGTGCCGAAGAGCGTGACCAGGCCGAGCGCCTTCGCGACGTCGTCCTCGTCCTGCTCGCGCACGCTGTTCATCGCGGCGACCGCGGAGGCGCCGCAGATCGAGAAGCCGGTCGCGATCAGCAACGACAGGCCCTCGCTCACCCCGAGCACCCGGCCGAGCCACCGCGTCACGACGAACGTGACGACCACGGCGACGACCGCGAGCAGCAGGATCTCGTAACCGAGCTTCAGCACGTCCTGGAAGACCAGCTTCAGTCCGAGCAGCACGACACCCAGGCGCAGCAGACGGCGTCCGGCGATCTTCACACCCGGAGTGACCGACCGCGGCAGCGTCACGACGTTGGCCACGACGGCACCGAGCAGCACCGCGACGGTGAGCGCGCTGACCGAGGGCTGCAACCAGGACACGACCATCGCGACCGCGACACCGCCCGCGACCAGGGCCAGGCCGGGCAGCACCGAGTCGGTCGTGCGCGGAGTGGTCCTGACGATGCCCATACCGCCAACCATGACCAGTGCGAGCTATGCGCAGTAGATGGCCATTTGTTGGGGGCTTATAAGGCGCGCTTATGCCTTCGCCGACGCGGAGATCAACGCGTCCACCGTCGCGCGCATGATCGGCAGTTTGATCAGGTCCGGCCACGTGTAGAGCGAGGTGAGCCGTTGCGCCGCCGACGCCACCTCGACCACCGTCAGACCGGGGTGCTTCAGGAACGACAACAGCAGCCGCGGCACCAGCGCGACGCCCAGACCTGCGGTGACGAGACTCTGGATGGCCAGGTTGTCGTCGGTGGAGCAGGTGATGTCCGGGACGAACCCGGCCGCCCCGCACGCCACGTGCAACGCGCGCTGGCACCGCACACAACCGGCGATCCAGCGTTCCTCAGCCGCCTCGGACAACGACACGCGTTCGCGACCGGCGAGCCGATGCCCCGAGGGGACCAGCAACGCGAGCGGTTCGCGCAGCAACGGCACGCTCAGCATGCCGTTGACCGTGGCCTCGTCCTGCGGTTCGTCCAGGTAGCTGAAGCTCAGCACCACGTCGACCTCACCGCGCCGCAGCAGCGCGAACGAGTCCGGCGGCTCCTCCTCGACGAGCTCGAGCCGCAGCTGAGGCCGTTCCTCTGCCAGGATCGCCGCCGCCGCGGGCACCAGGGAGACGTTGGCACTGGGGAACGCGCAGATCCGGATCGTGCCGATGTCGTGCGTCGCGATCGCGCTGACCTGCTGGTGCGTCGTGGCCAGCTGGTCGAGCAGGTCCGACCCGCGTTCGGCCAGGATCCGCCCGGCCTCGGTGAGGTGCAGCCCGCGACCCGTCCGCACGAACAGCGGTCCGCCCACCTGCCGTTCCAGCGCCCGCATCTGCTGGCTGACGGCGGGCTGGGTGCAGTGCAGCAGTCGTGCGGCGGCGCTGAACGATCCGGTTCGCGCTACCGTCGCGAAGACCTCGAGCTGGCGGGTGTCGAACATTTCCGCACTCTAGGGCCTGTATCGAGGTCTGGTCCGCGATGAAGGCCCTAAGCCTCACTTGCCGGTGACGAGCGAGTCCAGCGTCGCGCCGTTGTGCTCGCCGCAGTGCCGGCGGGAGGCGTCGAGCGTCATCGGCTTGTCCGCCTCCGCGGGTGTGCCGACCTGCCCGAAGAGCCGTCTGAGCAGCTCGACCTGTTCGTCGACGCCCGCGCGGAGGAAGTCGCCGCAACTGGACTTGACGGTGAGCCGGTCGTCCGACGGCATCAGGTCCACCGGTCCGAGGATGAACAGGAACGCGATGATGATCGCGAGCCCGAACCCGATGACCGCGCCGCTGGTGGAGCTCTTGCGCGGGGCCAGCCAGATCTCGGCCTGTTCCACGAACGGCTCGGCGGGCGACAGCTCGGTGTCGATCCAGAACTCGACGCTGTCGCCGCCGGTCACGTCGAACTGGACGTGCCCGGCGGCGAGCATGATGCGCACTATCTGGCCGCGGTCGTAGGAACCCGTCCAGAACGGCTCGGGCCGCACGAGCACCAGCCGGTCGGGCAGCAGGAACACGACGTCGCGCTCGCCCCTGGAGAGCCGCTCGGTCTGGCCGGGGCCGACGACGGTGCCGGCCAGCCGGGCCATCACCAAGGCGTGTTCGTGCTCGTCGAGGGCCTCGGCGGCCGACGACCACAGATCGGGTTCCACGTCACTGCTATCGCTGCAGGCAGGGACGTTAGTTAGCCGTGGCCGCCGAGGTTCCTCCGAATGCCGTTCTAGAAGGTCAGCTTCCAGGAGTTGATGTAGCCGGTGTCCTGCGCGGCGACGTCCTTGACCTGCAGCTTCCAGGTGCCGTTCGCGACCTCGCTCGACGCGTTGACCGTGTAGCTCGCCACGACGTTGTCGGCACCGTCGTTGCTGCTCGAGGCCTTGAGCCGGTACGCCGTGCCGTCCGGGGCGATCAGGTCGATGACCAGGTCACCTCGGTAGGTGTGCACGATGTTGACGTCGACCTTCAGCGTCGCCGGGGCGTTGCCGGTGACGCCCGAGACCGCGATGGGGCTGGTCACGGCCGCGCCAGCGTCCGGGATGGCCACGTCGGCGGTGTTCTCGAACGAGTTGCCGGGGGGAGTGCCGGTGTCGACCGCGGCGAACGCGTCGGCGCGGCCCTCACCGAAGAAGTTGTTCTTCGCCGCGGTGCCGCTGCACCGGCTGTCGGAGCAGCTCAGGTCGTCCGCCTGGGTCGCCAGCAGCGTGCGCAGCTGGGCAGGGGTGGCGGTGGGGTTGGTGGACTTGAGCAGCGCGGCGACGCCCGCGACGTGCGGGGAGGCCATCGACGTGCCGGACTTGGAGCCGTAGCCGCCACCGGGGACCGTGGAGTAGACGCTGTCACCGGGTGCCGAGATGTGGATCTTGTCGGTGCCGAAGTTCGAGAACGACGACTTGGCGTTGCCCGAGGTGATCGACGCGACGCTGACGACGCCGGAGAGCTCGGTCGGGACGCTCAGGCAGGCGTTGGTGACGGTGCGCGTCGCCGGGGTGGAGTCGTTGGGGCTGGTCGTGTCACGGGACTTGCTCGCGAGGTTGTAGTTCTCGTTGCCCGCCGCGGCGACGTTGAGCACGCCCTTGCCCTCTGCGTAGGCCACCGCGCGCTTCACACCTTCGAGGATCGCGTCCTGGTCGGCGTTGTCCGGGCAGTTGAACAGGAACGGGTCGGTGTAGTAGCTGTTGTTGGTCACCTCGAAGCCGCGGTCACCGGAGAAGACCATGGCGCAGATGGTGTTCTCGGGGAAGAACAGCCCGCTCGGCTTCTCGGCGATGCGCACCGAGGCGATCTTCACACCGGGTGCGACACCGACGACGCCACGCCCGTTCTTGGCCGCCGCGATCGTGCCCGCCACGTGCGTGCCGTGCGTGTCGGTGTCACGCCACGAACCCGCACGCGTGTCGAGCTTGCCGTAGGCGCACGAGCCGGAGTTGGCGGCGTCGAAGTTGCTCTTGAGGTCGTCGTGCAGGTCGTCGACACCCGTGTCGAGCACACCGACCGTGACACTGGACGACCCCAGGTTCTTCGCCCACGCCCTGTCGGCGCCGATCTGAGTCATGTCCGAGCGCACCGGCTCAGTCGTCGACGGGGCGGCCTGCGACTTCGCGGCGGGAACCGGCGGGTTCGCCGCCTCGGCGGGGATGTCACTGGTGCGCGTGGCACCGACCTTCTGCACACCGCTGATGGCGCGCATCTTGGTGGCGAAGTCAGCGGCACCAGAGTGCGCGACGATGACACCGATGGCGTCGTAGCTCGTCCACACCGTGCCACCGTTGCCGCTCACAGCCGTCGCGGCACCGGCAGTGGCACCGGGCGCCGTGATGACGAGATAAGCACGCGTACCTGCGGCGGGTGCCGCCGCGGCGGGGGTGGCCGCCGTCAGCACACCGGCGCCCACGGCCGCGGCGATGACCGCGGTCCGCAGGCGTGATCGTGAACCCAGGAACACGATTCCTCCAACTCCTAAGCGGGCGTCGCCCGCGCACTTCGCGCAGGTGCAGGGGCCCGTCAGACTCATTAGAGGAGGCAGGACGGCATTCAGGACGCGCGATTTCAGAAATGCCCCGTTCGGCTCACTACGAACGTCGCACGTCAGGCGTGGCGCGTGAACAACCCGACGAAGTGGTTCATGTCGGCCTGCACGCACGCTTCGTCCGCGTGCTTGCCCGTGCAGCCCGGCGCCCACCCGCTGCCGTCGCCGTAGTCGGAGAAGTGGAACCCGATGCCCGCCGCGGTGAGGTTGGCGGCCGTGACCAGCGCCGTCTCCCTGGCCCGGTGCTCGAACACCGCCTGGATCGGGTTGACCGTCAGGTCACCGCCGTTGCCCGTGTACAGCGCGATGCCCATGCCCCTCAACGACGCCACGTTGTGCGCCGGACTCTGGGCGTTCCAGATGCCGTCGAACGGCCAGATCGGCGGCCCGAAGACCGCGTCGACGTTCACGGTCGGCGTGCCACTGGCCGGGTTGACCAACGTGGCCGTGATCGCCGCGCGCAGTTCGGAGTTCCGCAGGTCGAGCCCGCCGGAGAAGCTGCCGGCGTAACCGAACAGGTCGGGCCGGTGCTCGGCGTAGTGCAGTGCCCCGAAGCCGCCCATCGAGTGCCCGACGATCGCGCGATCCGCCTTGGCCGCCTTCGTGCGCAGGTTGGCGTCCACGAACGGGATCACCTGCTCCAGGTGGAACGTCTCCCAGTTCTGCGGCCCCGCGGCGCCGGGGTTCACCCAGTTCGAGTACCAGCCGCGGCCGCTTCCGTTGGGCTGCACGGTGATCAGGTCCGTCCCGGCCGTCGCCTTCTCGACGACCCGCTGGTTCCACTGCGCGTCGGGCCGGTCGGGGTGGCCGTGCAGGTAGTACTGGACCGGGTAGCTCTTGGTCGTCGCGTTGTAGTCGTCCGGCAGCGTGACGACGATGGCGTGCCTGCCGGGTTCCTGGCCCTCCAGGAGAGTCGGCGTGGGCACCTGGTTCGTGGACACGCTGAAGATGAACGTGCGGTGGTTCTCGTCGACCCAGCGCGGCTGGCTCGTCACGACCAGGCCGAATCCGTCGGTGAATTGCGGTGGCGCCGCGTCTGCGGCTTTTGCCTCGGGACTGGACAACGCCAGTGCGGCGGTCAGCACGGCGAACAAGCACGTTCCGCGTTTTCGCGCGGTGCGAAATCGAATCGACATGGAATTCCCCCTCCGGTTTCCTTCCGAGCACGTCGATCATGGCGTTGTGCCTCCTCAGCGGCCAGGCCACAGACCGGCCATCGGTGGCCGGGTGGACACGCCGAGCCGCATTCCGGGACCCTGACGCCATGACCGAGCCGTCGAAGCAGTTCCCGATCCGGGCAACGGCCTCGGGATTCGGTTCGGAGCTGAAACTGGGTGCGGCGCTGCGGCGAAGAAACGACCTGATGAATTCGCAGGCGGAGAAACTCGCGGAGACCGTGAGCCGCCGCTGCCGCCGGGAGGAGGAGAACCGCGGCTTGTACGACCCCGGCCCGCTGGCGGTCCGGTGGTGGCCGCGGACCGCCCTCGGCGCGGGGAAGGAGGGGGACACGATCGCGGACGTCTACGAGAACGCCCCCGACGGACGGCTGGTCGTGCTCGGCGAGCCCGGCTCCGGCAAGACGATGCTGACGATCCGGTTCGTCCAGGAGTTCGTGCGGAAGCGCGCCGCCTCGGACCCGGTGCCGGTGATCTTCAGCCTCGCCTCGTGGGACCCGGCGCGCCTCGGCCTGCGCGACTGGCTGATCGAACGGTTGCTGCGCGACCACACGGGCATGGACGCACGGGTTCCCGGCGGCACGAGCCTCGCCGCCGAACTGGTCGAGGACGGCTGGATCCTGCCGGTGCTCGACGGCTTCGACGAGATCGCGTCCGGTCTGCACGACAGAGCGCTGGAGAAGCTGAGCTGCTCGAAGCTCCCGTGGTTGCTGACCAGCAGGCTCGGCGAGTACGAGAAGGCGAGCCGCCCGCTCGCCAGGGCGGCGGTCATCGAGCTGTCCGGCGTCACCGCGGCCGACCTCTCCGCCTACCTGCCGGACACCGGTGAGTGGGCGCCGGTGCTCGCGGAGATCGAGGCCCATCCGGAGGGCCGCCTCGCCGAGGTGTTGCGGACACCGCTGATGGCGTCCCTCGCGCGAAAGGTCCACAGCGGTGCCGAGAGCCCGTCCGCGTTGCTCGACGCGAAGCGGTTCCCGGACGAGCCCGCCACCGAGGAACACCTGCTCGGCGCGTTCGTACCGGCCGCCTACCGCGACTGCCGCCGGTGGGATGCCGACGACGCCCGCCGGTGGCTCGGGCACCTGGCCCGGCTCGGAACGCGGGATCTGGCGTGGTGGGAGTTCGGCGGCACGATGAGCCGTTTCCGGCGCATCGCCTCCGTCGGGCTGGCGGTGTCACTGCTGACCGCGCTCTTCGACTGGATGGTCTACCTGCCGGTGTACTCGGCCGAGACAGGCGTGGCGAAGGGCGTGCGCACGGCGTTGCTGGAGGGCATGTTCTTCGCACCTGCCGCCGGCATCATGTTCGGCCTGATCTACGGCGTGATCACGATGCGAGGCCACGTCGTCAGGCCGTCGCGGGTACGACTGCGGCTGTGGGGCCCTCGCACGGGACGGTCCGTGCGCGGCTCGATCACCCTCGGCCTGAGCGGAGGATTCGGGCTGGGAATCGGCTACGCCGTGGTGACCACGCTGGTGCGCATGTTCTTCGGCGAGTTGTTCGGAGGCGTCCCAGAGGACGTGACCGGCGCCGATGTGCTCGTGATGACGGTCGTCAACTCGATCGTCTGGAGCCTGGTCTTCGCCATCGCGGGTGGTGCGGTGCTCGGCCTCGCGGCGGTTCTCGAGTCGCCGCTCGACGTCAGCAGAGCCTTCGACCCCGTCAGCCTTCTGGCCGAGAACCGCGTGACCGCCCTGCGTCAGGCCACGGCGCTGGTTCCGGCGGTCACCCTCATGTTCCTGTTCAGCGGCTACGTGGTCGTCAAGCTGCTCAACGGGGTCGTCGGCGTCCTGGACTCGCGGCTGCTCGCCCTTGTCGCGATCGGAGGCATCAGCGGCTGCGTCGGTGCGCTCGGTTACCTGGTCACGTTCACCGCGTGGGGCCAATGGCTGATCCTGGTCCGCTTCTGGTGGCCCGTGACCGGGCGGATGCCGTGGGCGATGATCGCGTTCCTCGAGGACGCCTACGAACTCGGCGTGCTGCGGCAGTCCGGTGCGAACTACCAGTTCCGCCACGAACGGCTGCGCGACCACCTCGCCCGCCACTAGTCCGCGGCAGCGCGATACGCGTCCAGCAGCAGGCCGTGGAAGTGGTGCACGCCGTGCTCGGACAACCCGGTCCCGGCAGGGTCGTAGACGATCCGCCCCTGATCGAACGCCGGCGTGCGCATCCCGCGTTGCACGCTCTCCACGATGCCGATGTCCTGCTGCTGCAACACCTCGTCGATGTACCGGACGCCGTCCAACTCCGCGGCGGTCAGGTCGGCGGTCTCGAAGTAGAAGTCCCACGTCTCGTGCGTGCGGTCCGGGCCGTCCGGGAGGATCTGCAGCACCATGAAGTTGGATCTGCCGGGGTAGCGCAGCAGGCACGTGTTGGGCCACAGCCACCACACGGCGTGCTGGTTGACCGTCGCGCCGGACACGTCGTACGCGCTGTTCGCCTGTTTGCCGGCTTCGGCGAAGTGGCTCGACCAGATGCCGTGCGTCTTCACGTCGTAGGTGCCCATGTCGACGAGGTCCACGAACTCCGGGTGCGCGATGTGGCAGTGGTAGCACTCGAGGAAGTTGTCGACGACGTTCTTCCAGTTGGAGTCGATCGTGTACGTGAGTCTGCGGGCGTGCGTCAGCTTGGCGACGTCCGGTGCCCAGTGCGGCCTTCAAGTCGCCGCTCAGGTCGTACGTCCACGCGTGGTACGGGCAGACGATGTTGCGTGTCACGCCGCTGCCGGTCAGGAGTTCGTGCGCGCGGTGTTTGCAGACGTTGTAGAACGCGCGGAGGATCCCGGTTCGGTCTCGCACCACCACGATCGGCATGCCTGCCACGGTCGACGCGACGTAGCTGCCGGGTTCGGTCAGTTGTCCGACGTGGCAGATCCATTGCCACGTACGGGAGAAGACCGCGCGGTCTTCGAAATCGGCCCAGAGAGGTTCGACGTACGCCTCGGCTCGCAACGACATCGAACGCGCGGGATCGGGGTGGTGACCGGTGGCGATGCGATGAACGTCCTCCGCCGTGACCTTCATGTGTCCCAAGGTAGAGCGTATTGAACGGTCGTTCAAGAGAGTGCGATGTCCTCGCACAGCGCGACAGCCCGGCGCAGTGACGCGCGGTCGAGGCCGAGCAACGCGGTGAGCCACATGCCGTTCTGGATCACGTCGACGTCCGCCGCCCGTTTCGCGCACTCGTAGCGGGACAGTTCCGGTCGTGCCGCGCGGATCAGCCGCGCCAGCCCGGCGCGGTACCGGCCCTGTGCCTCGGTGTTGATGCGCTCGAACTCCTCGCCGGCCTGCGCCAGCGACCAGAGCTGAAGCCGCAGCGACAGGTACTCGGTCGTCAGGAACTCCGGGTCGGCCACCCGCCGCAACGCGACCCGCAGCCGTTCGGCGGGAGGCAACGACGGATCCGGCTCCACCAGGGCGATGTCCTGGTCCTCGATGCGGCGCAGGGCCGCGCAGATCAGGCTGGTCTTGTCGTCGTAGTGGTAGTTGACCAGGCCGAGAGCGACGCCGGCTTCCTTTGCCACGGCACGCATGCTCACGCCGCCGATGCCGTGCCGGGACAACAGGGTCAGGACGGCGTCGAGGATGCGTCCGGCCGAATCAGTGCTCACCCGCCGAGCCTAGAACGGTGGGCAGGCGTTCGAAGCCGCGCAGGATGCGGGTCGGGCGGCGCCGCGCGCCGGGCAGCGTGGCGAGGTCCGGGAAGCGGTCGAAGATCGTGCGCAGGCCGATCTCGCCCTCCATGCGCGCGAGCTGGGCGCCCAGGCAGTAGTGGCGGCCGGCGCCGAACGACACGTGGTCGCGGGCGTTCGGGCGGGCGACGTCGAACGCCGCCGGGTTCTCGAAGACCGACGGGTCGCGGTTGGCTCCGGCGAGCACGGTCGTGACGAGCTGGCCTCGGTGCACGGGGATGCCGGCGATCGTGGTGTCGCGGGCGCACATGCGGCCGGTCAGCAGCACCGGTGGATCGTGGCGCAGCACCTCGTCCACGGCGTTGCCCCACAGCTCCGGGCTTGAACGAAGCGTCTCGAGTTGCGCGGGATGCTTGGTGAGCAACGAGATTCCGTTGCCGAGGAGGTTCACGGTGGTCTCGAAACCGGCGGCCAGCACGAGGCCCGCGGTGGCCTTCAGCTCGCGTTCGGTGAGGCCTACGCCGTCCTCGCGGGCGGTGATCAGGCGGCTGAGCAGGTTGTCGCCGGGGTTGGCGCGCAGGGAGTCGAGGTGGCGGGAGAGCCAGGCGTCGAACGTGTTCAGGCCGGTCTCGACGTTGCGGAACACGCGCCACGACAGGCCGAGGTCCAGGCTCGGTGCGGCGGCCGCGCCGAGAGCGAGGACGGTCGCGCGTTCCTGGGGTGGCACACCGAGGATCTCGCTGATCACGGTGACCGGCAGCAGGCCGCAGTAGGCCTCGATCAGGTCGACCGGGCCGGCCGGGTCGAGGTCGTCGAGCAGGTCGTCGGCGATCTGCTGGGTGCGGGCACGCAGCTGTTCGACGGCGCGGGCGGTGAAGACGCGGGTGACGAGCTTGCGGTAGCGGGTGTGCGCGGGCGGTTCGACGGCCAGCAGCGACGGCGGCTGGACGGGGTGCATCACCTCGGTTGCCGACCACGCGGCGAGTTTGCCGAGGATGCCGGCGCCGAAGCGCGGGCGAGCCGTCACGAACGCGTCGTCGGACAGGATCGCCTTGACGACCTCGTGTCGTGTGGTCGTGTGGCCGATCTTCGTGGCGGCGAGCGGGCCTTGCGCGCGGATCTCGTCGAACAGGCCGGTCAGATCGGCGCCGGTGGAGGCCTCGACGGTGATGCGGCCCTGCAGGTCGCCGCGGCGGGCCGCCAGGCGCAGCACGGCACGCGGCAGTGCGTGGCCGATGCTCCAGCGCACCGCGGGTTTGACGTGCTCCTCAGCCAGGCTCGTCACGGTTCGCAGCGTGCCCAGTACGCCGCTGCGAGTCAAGGTCTCGGCCATCCGGTGGAACCCGAGGTCCACTTGGGACGACGCGCTAGGGTGCCGCGCCATGGAGCTCCGGGCGCTGCTCGACCGCATGGACGACGACCGCTTCAGACTCGAGGCCGGGGACTTCGTGCGCGAGCAGGCGATCACGACGTTCGACGGGCTGATCGAGCTGATCACCACCTCCGAGGACGGTCAGGTCGTGCGGCAGGGCTACCGGGTGTTCTCCCTGGTGCGGGCGGACGACGAGACCTACCTCGACGCGTTGCGGCACCCCCATCACGGGATCCGCCGGGCGGCCGCGAGCATGTTCCGGGGTGAGACGGCGCTCAAGCACGCGGCGACGCTCCTGCCCGTGCTCGCCGACGAGGACCACTACGTGCAACGGGAAGCGTTGTGGGCGTTCGGGACCATGGGACCGGATGTGTTGCCGTTGCTGCAAGAAACCCGCCGCACGGCCAAAGGCGCGTTGCGCAGGGGAGCGTTGATCGGCATCGCGGAGGTCGCCGGACCGGACGCGTTCTCGCCGGAGGACCGCGAGGTGGTCGACCGGTTCGTCCGGTTCAAGCTCGAAGACGACCTGTACAGCGTCGACGAGATGCACCTCTGCGGCGGCTGGTACGCGATCAAGACCGAGAACCAGGCGGCGGTGCTCGAGGTCTGCGGGCTGCGGGAACCGGTGCCGGTGACCAAGGTGCTGGGCGCCCAGGCCTGGAACAACGACCACCACGCGTGGACCAAGGACGACGAACACGTCCGGTGCGCCAGGGTGTACGTCACGGGTTCGTGGGACGGCTGGACGCTGGTGTTCGGCGAGCCGTTCGAGCACGCGACCCGTCCGGTGACCGAGATCTGCGCGGTGCTGAGCGCCGTGTTCGGCGAGGCGCACTACTACGGCATGAGCTGCGGCGACGGCTGGACGGCGTGGTGCGTCGCGGAACAGGGCGAGATCGTCCGCTACTACGACGCGTTCAAGCCGGACGACCAGGTCGGTGAGCTCGACGTGGAGGACGGCCGAGGCCTGCCGCACGACACCAGCGACGAGAACGACGACCTCGACGACATCTGGGCCACCGAGATCGCCGAGGAACTGTCGGTCAACCCCGGCTACTTCGAGGGCGACGTCGAGGGGCACGGCGTGCTCGCGCTGACCGAATGCGGCCGCACGCACGGCTCTCCCAAGGGCTACCTGCAGGTCATCAGCTAGGCCGTGTCCTGCAGGTCTCGTCCCCGATAGTCGCGGCCGAGGGCCCCGGAGGCGGCACCGCCGGAACGCCCGAATACGCCCGGTATGAGGGCGCTCCGGCGGCACCGCCTCCGGGTCTCTCGACCGTGACTCTCATCGAACGGACCTGCAGGACACGGCCTAGGCCTGGATGACAGGCACCTCCAACGCGCGCACGGTCTCGTTGTCCGCGTCCGTGATCACGCCGGCGACCTCGGCGAACGGCAGCACGGAGAACCGCGACGCCGTGCCGATCTTCTCCGAACTGGCCAGCACGTAGGTGTCCGCGGCCTGATGGGCGAGCGCGCGCTTCATCGCGGCCTCGTCCGCGTCACCGGTCGTGAGCCCTGCTTCGGGGTGCACGCCCGTGACACCTACGAAGAAGAGGTCGGCGTGCACGCCTCGTGCGGCTTCTACGGCAGCGGCACCGCACGCGACCATCGAGTGCTTGAACAGCCGCCCTCCGATGACGTAGACCTCCACGTCCCGGTGCTCCTCCAACGCGCTCGCGATCGTCGGACTGTGCGTGACGACCGTGGCCTGCAGATCGAGCGGTAGCGCGCGCACGACGGCAAGCGTGGTCGTGCCGCCATCGAGGATCACGGTGCTGCCCGGTTCGATCAACGCGGCCGCCGCTCGTGCGACCCGTTGCTTGCCATCGACCTGCACGCCCTGACGCGTGGCGTAGTCGGCGATGGCCGGGGATACGGGCAGTGCGCCGCCGTACACGCGTTGGCAGAGGCCCGCCGCCGCCATGTCACGCAGGTCGCGGCGGATCGTGTCCTCGGAGATGCCGACTTCGGCGGCGAGGTCCTTGGCGACGATCCGGCCGTCGGTGCGCAGTCGTTCGAGCAGCAGGTCACGGCGTTGGGCAGCCAACATGCACGTTTCTCCTTGTTTTTGCCGAGTCTTGCACATTATGGTCGGTGGCATGCTGATTCTGATCGCAGGGCCCTACCGATCCGGCACCGGGGACGACCCCGCACTCATGGCGCGCAACCTCGAACGGCTGGAGGAGGCGGCATGGCCGATCTTCCGCAGCGGCCACGTGCCGATGATCGGCGAGTGGGTCGCGCTGCCGGTGCTGCGCGGCGCAGGGGGAAGCTCGCCGACCGACCCGATCGCGTCCGAGATCATGTACCCGACCGCGCAACGCCTGCTGGAACGCTGCGAGGCGGTGCTGCGGCTGCCCGGTGAGTCGACCGGCGCGGACGAGGACGTGCGGATCGCCCGCGAGCGCGGACTGCCGGTCTACCACCGGGTCGAGGACGTCCCCGGCTACCGCGCGGCCTAGTGGCGCGGCACGGAAGGTTGCCGGGGGAATTCGCGGTCAGACGGGTGCATCGTGGTGCCGCCCCCACGTCCTCATACCGGATGTATGGGGGCGTGGGGGCGGTGCCGCGAGGCGCCCTGCTGAGCGTGGATTACCTCGCCAACATTCCGGGTCGCGCCACTAGCCTGGACCCCAGTCACATGTGTTGGGGGACACCATGAAACAGGCCATTCGGGCAGCACGGATCTTCGACGGCGAAAGGGAGATCACCGGCGAACCGGTCGTCGTGGTCGAGGACGGCAGGATCGTCTCCGCTGACCCGGCCGGCCTGCCGGTGACCGACCTCGGTGACGTCACGCTGCTGCCGGGTCTGGTCGACTCGCACGTGCACCTGGCCTTCGACCCGTTCGGCGTGGCGACCGACCAGACCGACCCCGACGACGTGGTGCTCGCCCGGATCCGCGCCAACGCCTTGGAGGCGCTCCAAGCGGGCATCACGACCGTCCGTGACCTCGGTGATCGCGGCTACCTGACGCTCCAAGCTCGCGACGCCGGCCCGGAGGTGCTGGTCTCCGGCCCGCCCGTCACGACGACCGGTGGCCACTGCTGGTTCCTCGGCGGCGAGGCGGACGGGCTCGACGGCGTGCGGGCCGCCGTCACCGAACGGGTCGAGCGCGGCGTGGACGTCGTCAAGATCATGGCCACCGGCGGGTCGATCACGCCCGGCTCGTCGCCGTTCGACCAGCAGTACACGACCGAGGAACTGCGAGCGGCCGTCGAGATCGCACACGCCGCGGGCATCCCGGTCACGGTCCACGCGCACGCGTCCACCGGCATCAAGGCGGCGGTGGACGCGGGCGTCGACTCGATCGAGCACGCCTTCTTCCTCGCACCCGGCGGCCTCGCCGTCGACTGGGACACTGTGGACACGTTGGTGCGCAAGGAGATCTACGTCAGCACCACGACCGCGCGCCGCCCGACCGCCGAACCCGCCACCCCGGTCAGCCTGACCCTGCGCGAGAACTTCGGCCGGATGCGCGAACGCGGCGTGCGGCTGGTGTGCTCGTCGGACGCGGGCATCGGCCCGTTCAAACGCTTCGACTCGTTGCCGCACGGCGTCATCGAGTTCGGCGAACTCCTCGGCTTCAGCAACGCCGACGCCCTCGCGTCCGCCACCAGCGTGGCCGCGCGGGCGTGCGGCATCGGCGAGCGCAAGGGCAGAATCGCGCCCGGCCACGACGCCGATCTCCTTGCCGTGGCAGGCAATCCGTTGCAGGACCTCAGCGCGTTGCTCGACGTGCGCGCGGTGTTCCGCGGCGGCGAACGCGTCGTCTAACCGCGTGCGGCGAGAACGAACTCGCGCATCCGGCCGTGGTCCTTCACTCCACGGCTCGACTCGATGCCGCTGGACACGTCCACGCCCCACGGCTTCGCGACGCTGATCGCCCCGGCCACCGTCTCCGGAGACAGCCCGCCCGCCAGCAACCACTTGCCGGTGGGCGGGTTCTCGGCGAGTCGCGTGATGTCCCACTGCTCGCCAGAGCCCGCGACCGGGGAGTCGATCAGCAGCAGCTCCTCGCCGAACGCCCCGGTGAGCACGTCGGTGTCCGGTCCGAGCGCCGTCGCCCGAACCAGCCCGAACGGCAGGTCCACCAACTCGTCGAATGCCTCACGCGGGTAGTCGCCGTGCAACTGCAACGCGCGCACGCCCGTCTTCAGCGCCAGCTCACCGGCTTCCGCAGCGCCGATTCCGCGCACCACCGCGACGGTCAGGATCTCGGCGGACACCTCCGCCACGAGCCGGGACGCCAGGTCGACGTCGATCTGGCGGGGACTGCTCGTCAGCACGAAACCGACGGCGTCAGCCCCGGCCTCGACCGCCACGGCGACATCGGACTCGGTGCGCAGACCACAAAGCTTCACGAACACACCACTGACCCTAGTGGTGTGTCCACGGACGCACTGTCACGCAGCTAACAGTCACAAGCAGAAGCGCTGCCCGGTCCTACTTAATGGAAGAGACGGGCAACGGAGGCCGCGATGACTGAACAGCAGATCGCAACGTCAGTGCTGGTGATCGGAAGCGGGGGCGCGGGACTGCGCGCCGCCATCGAACTGGCCGAACGCGGAGTCGACGTACTGGTCGTCGGCAAGCGACCCAAGAACGACGCGCACACCGCCCTCGCCGCCGGCGGCATCAACGCGGCGCTGGCGACGATGGACCCCGCCGACACGTGGCAGCAGCACGCGGCGGACACCATCAAGGAGAGCTACCTCCTGGCCAATCCGGAGATCGTGCGGGTCGTGGCCGAGCAGGCGCCGCGCGGCATCGAGGACCTCGAACGCTGGGGCATGCCGTTCGCGCGGGAGACCGACGGGCGCATCTCGCAGCGGTTCTTCGGCGCGCACACGTTCCGCCGCACGTCGTTCGCCGGCGACTACACCGGGCTGGAGATCCAGCGCACGCTGGTGAACCGGGCCACGCAGCTCAACGTCCCCATCCACGACTCCTGCTACATCACGCGGATCCTGGTGCGCGACAACGTGGTGTTCGGCGCGTACGGGTTCGACCTGAACACCGGCAAGCGGTACGTGTTCCACGCGGACGTCGTCATCCTCGCCGCGGGCGGGCACACCCGGATCTGGCGCCGCACGTCGAGCCGCCGCGACGAGAACACCGGCGACTCGTTCCGCCTGGCGGTGCTCGCGGGCGGCCGCATCCGCGACCCCGAACTGGTGCAGTTCCACCCGTCCGGCCTGCTCGAACCGGAGAACGCGGCCGGCACGCTGGTGTCGGAGGCCGCCCGCGGCGAGGGCGGCATCCTCACCAACGCCCAAGGTGAGCGGTTCATGGCCCGCTACGACCCGCGGCGGATGGAACTGTCCACACGGGACAGGGTGGCGCTCGCCGCGTACACCGAGATCAAGGAAGGCCGCGGCACCCCGAACGGTGGCGTGTGGCTGGACGTGTCGCACCTGCCGCGCGAGCAGATCATGCAACGACTGCCCAGGGTCTACCAGACACTGCTCGAACTGCAGATGAAGGACGTCACCCAGGAAGCCATCGAGATCGCGCCGACCGCGCACTACTCGATGGGCGGCGTGTGGGTGTCACCCGCGGACCACTCGACGGGTGTCGACGGCCTCTACGCGATCGGTGAGGCGTCCAGCGGCCTGCACGGCGCGAACCGCCTCGGCGGCAACTCGCTCATCGAACTGCTGGTGTACGGCCGGATCGTCGGAGAGGCGGCGGCCGAGTACTCGGCTTCCCTGGACGCGCAACGGCGTTCGCACACCGCGCTCGGCGAAGCGAGGTCCGAAGTGGACGGACTGCTCGCCGCAGACGGCCAGGAGAACGTCCGTGCCCTGCAACGCGCGCTGCGCAACACGATGACCGAGCACGCGGGCGTCGTGCGTGACGAAGCCGGGCTGCGCAAGGGACTCGCGGAACTGGACGAGCTGGAGGCACGCATCAGCAACGTCGGCGTGCACCCCGACCTCGCCGGTTTCCAGGACCTCGCGCACGCCTTCGACCTGGTGGCGTCGGCGCTCTCCGCCCGCGCGACGCTGGAGTGCGCCCTCGAACGCCGCGAGACCCGTGGCTGCCACAACCGGTCGGACTTCCCGGACATCGATCCCGCGCAGCAGGTGAACCTCGTCTGGGCGGGCCCCGGTCAGGTCGAGCGCGAGGAGATTCCCGCGGTGCCGGACGAGATCACGTCGCTCATGAGGGACGTCGACACGGCCGGCAAACTGGTCGAGTGAGAAACGAGGGGCGGGGAGCAGTCCCCGCCCCTCGCGTTCGTCACGGCCGGGGTGCCCTGAGGTGCTTGCGCGCCTCCAGTTCGTCCGCCTCCACGACGGTCAGCATCGGCTGGCCGGGCGCGCAGAACATCGTGACGACGAAAGCGGATTCCTCGTCGGCCAGGTGGTTGCCGTCCTGGTAGTGGATGACGTCGCCGCCCGGCTCCCAGAACGTCCCGCCCGCGCGCACGACCCGTTCGGGCTCGCCTTCCAGTTCGAAGACGATGGCGCCCTTGACGACATAGCCGTACGCGGGACCGGAATGGCGGTGCGGCGGCGCTCCGGGACTCGACGGCGGCAGCGTCACGAAGATGGTCATGGCCTCGGCGCCGTCCGGGATCTGGGGCGCTCCCGGCACGGTGCCGATGACCTCGATCTTCGGCGGGGGTCCGCTCTTGTCTGGGTTGTCCAGCTGGTGCGTGTGTTCGTGGCTCATGAAAAGAAAGACCGGACACACCGCCGATCTGTGACAGCGCCTAGGTGAGCCTGGCGCGGAGAGCGTCCGCTTCCGGCGAGTGCAGCGCTTCCCACTCCTCGACGGCCTGCTCCCACGTCTCGCGCGCCTCGGCGTGGTTGCCCATGGCCTCGTGGGTGTCGCCGAGGTGGGTCAACGCCTCGGCGAGCATGTACCGGTCACCTGCGTTCTCGGCGATGCCGATCGCCGTCCGGAAGTGCTGCACGGCCTCGCCGTGGTTGCCGCGGCAGTGCTGGATGTACCCCAGCGTGTCGATCCGGCCGGCGCTCACGACCTCGCCGGCCGCGATCGCCTGTTCGGCCCGCACCAGCGCTTCGTCGTACTCGCCGAGCATCGCCAGGCACCAGGCCACGCCGTTCAACGCGTCCGCCTCGGCCGAGCGGTTGCCGGATTCCTGGAAGCACGCGACCGTTTTCGACACGAGGTCCAACGCCTCGCGGTGGTCGCCCCGCCCGCCGGCGAGCCGGGCCAGGCCGAAGTACGTGTAGCCGAGCGCGTTGGTGTCGCCGGACGCGAGATCGATCTCCAGGGCGTGGTCCAGCAACGCCCGTGCTTCGGTGTGACGTCCCGCTCTGGTGTGCACCCGCGCGATCAGCTTCCACAGGGCGACCAGTTGCCCTTGGTCCTGGGTGAACGCGATCGCCCGGTGCAGGATGTCGACGTTGGCGGACAACCGGCCGTTGACGTCGAGGAAGTTCGCGATGGCCCGGACCAGGGCGACCACCTCCCGCGGGAATCCGTGATCGGACCGCACGATCGCGAGCAGGGCGGGTGTCTCGGTCTCCAACCACGACCTGGCGGCGGTGACGTCGGCGTAGGCGACGGCCACCACTCCGTCCGGCGGTGTCGGCTCGGCCGGCGTGCCGGGGTGTTCTTTGGCACGGGCGTGTTCCGCGTTGTGCCGGTAGTGCGCCACGAGCCGATAGAGCGCATCGTGCCGTTCGTCCGGCTGGACCTGCTCGGCCGCATAGGCGCGCAACAGGTCGTGGAACTCGAAACGCCCTGGCGTGCGTTCCACGATCAGGTGGGCGCGGGTGAGTTCCTGCATCACCCGCCGCGCCGACGTCAGCCCCGTGACGCTGGCGGCCGCCGCGAGGGAGATCTCGGTGCCTGGGTGCAGGCCGAGCAGCCGGAACGCCCTGGCCGCCGCCGGGCTCAGCGCCAGGTAGGAGCAGGCGAACACGGCCCGCAGGTCCGTCGCCTCGTCCCCGCTGCCGAACCCGTCCAGACCGCCCAGTTCCTCGGCGTAGGCCGTCAGCGAGAACGACGTGTGCGCGGCGCGTGCGGCCACGACGGCCAGCGCCAGCGGCAGCCCCGCGCACCGGTCGATGATCTCCGCGACGGCGGCGGGCTCCGCGTCCACCCGCTCCGCGCCGAGGCGGTCGGCCAGCAGCGCGTGCGCCTCCTCCCGGCTCAGCAACGCGAGCGGCAGGCCGCGGGCGTTGGTCGTCGCGATCAGCCCGGTGAGGTCGTGGCGGCTGGTGACGACCACGAGGCTGCCCGGCGTGCCCGGCAGCAGCGGACGGACCTGGGCTGCGTCGCGGGCGTTGTCGAGCACGACCAGCATCGCGCGACCCGCCATCAGCGTCCGGAACTTCGCGGCCTGCGCCTCCACGTCGTCGGGGACGCTGCGGGCCGGCACGTTCAGCGCCTCCAGGAACGCCCGCAACGCCTCACCGGGCGCCATGACCGTGCCGCCGGGGTCGAAGCCGCGCAGGTCCGCGTACAGCTGGCCGTCGGGGAAGCGGTCGGCCACCCGGTGCGCCCAGTGCAGCGCGAGGGTCGTCTTGCCGATCCCGGCCGTCCCGGAGATCGCGCTGATCACGACGGTCGACGTCGCACCGTCGTCCAGGACCGCATCGAGCCGGCCGAGCGCGTCGCCGCGGCCGACGAAGCCCGCGAGCTCGGGCGGCAGCTGGCGGGGCGCCGGCACGGGTTCGGCACTGGCGGCCGAGAGGAGGTCCTCCTGCTCCTGAGGCCGCAGCGCCAGCGCGGCCGCGAGCTGCCGGACGGAGGCGAGCTGCGGGTTGCGGCGCTTGCCGGTCTCCATGCCGCGGATGGTGCTGACCGAGATCCCCGACCGTTCGGCGAGGGCCTCCTGGGTGAGGCCCGCACGGAGCCGGAAACGCCGGACGGCCCCGGCGAACTCATCAGTCACGGACATTTCGTACCAGGTCGCGACGATCTTGCGCGCTCGTTTCGGGGTGAGTCGAAACATCGCCGACAGGTCACAGACGTGCGAGGCGGAAAAGGCCACGCGGCACGCCGTCGTGTGACAGCGTCGGATCCTCACCGGAGAGGATCGCAGGTGCACCAAGAGGAATCGGTCGCCGGCTGGGCGCTGGTCCCGCCACAGTGGCCAGGAGAACTACCGAAAGCGGCTGGCCAACGGGATCACCGTCCACGCCCGGTGGGACGGGACGGGCACGGTCGAGGCGTACGTCGAGCCGGCCGGCATCGGACGCACGCTCACCAGTGGCCGCAAGGAGTTCCACGACAAGGAAGCGTTCTTCACGGCCGCGCGGCTCGTCGTGGACATGGCCGCGAACCTGCCGTCGTTCCGGATGGGCACGGAGACGCACGCGGACCACGTGCTCACCGGTGAGGTCGCCGGGTCCGTCGCGGCGGTGCCGGGGTCGGGTGCGTTCCCGGAAGCCGAACTGACGTTCACGCTCACCGACGGACGCGCGATCACGCTCGTCCTCGGCGAGGAGCAGGCGCACGACCTCACGTCGAGCATCTACTCGCTCGACAAGCACGTGTGGTCCGAGCAGCACGAGGCGGAACCCGCACCGGCGACCGAGGCGGAGGTGCCGGACGTCAGCGACGTGGACGCGGGTCCGGACACCGCCCACGAGCTGATGATGGTGCTGGAACAGCGGTTCGGCGTCACGCGGGACTTCATGCTGGCGCACGTCGACTGGTCCGCCGTGGTCGTCGTCGGCGAACCGGCGGTCAGCACGCTGCTCGAACGCGCGGACGAACTCGCCGAGGCCGTCGCGCCGAGGTGGTTCCCCGGCGCGACCGAACGGCCCGGCGAGTTCTGGGTCGTGCTGTACCGCGACTTCGCACGGTGACTCAGGCGGCCAGCCCCATGCCCGCCACCACCTTCGTCGTCACCGAGGTGGTGCCGACGACCTGGCCGCGCTTCAGGCCCCACGCGTCCTTCGCCAGCACCGTGCGGGAACCGAGGTACTCGCCGGTCGCCTGGTCGATGACGATCTGCTCGGTCGTCTCGTTCTCGGTGACGCCGAGCGCGGTGCCGCTGCGACTGTCGATCACGGCCGTCTTCTCGACGATCTCCAGCTTCGGCAGGTGGCTCAGCGCCTGGTAGACCGCCGATCGCACGGCAGCCGGGTACACGCCGGTGTCCAGGCCGTCGTTGACCATCTGCAGGAAGACCAGGCCCTCGTCGCCCGACACCTCGTCGCGGAGCTTCTGGTACAGCTCCTTCGGGTCGCTCGGCAGCGAGGCGAGGTACTCCGGTGACGGGTCGCGAAAACTGGCCTTGATCTTGTCGTGCAACGCGGGGCCGCCCTCCGACCGGTACTCGTCGCTCCCGTCGAGATGCGAGTTCAGTTCGGTGGGGGAGAGGTCCTGCGGCGACCCGATCAGCCACTGCCGGTCGCCGACGGCGTCGCGCCGGTAGAGCCACGAGCCCTTGCGGTCGGCCGGGATCCACGTCTGCAGCTTCTGGTCCTGCAGGTACATCCACCTGTGGTCGTACTCGGTCATCGACCAGCGGGCGTTCTGCAGCACGTACAGGTACTGGCCCGGCTGCAGCGTCGCGTCACCGGTGAGGTTCGCGGCCTGGCTGAGCAGTTCGGCCGCGGCGGCGCTGCCCACGTTCGGGCCCTTCTCGCGCGACATCATCGACGGGGCGACCAGGGCGGCGCCCGCGATCACGACCATCGCGGCGGCCGCGGCCACCACCGGGATGCGGCGACGGCGACGGGGTGCCAGCGCGACGACCTTGCCGGACTCCTCGGCGTCGATCCGGGCGAGCAGTGCCGCGCGGCCTCGGTCGAACGCGTCGTCGCTCATCGGGGCGACGTCCGACATCGCCCACTTGACCGTCTCGTCCTCGACCTGACGAGTCACGTCACGCATCGTCGCCACCCTCCTGTCCGTTGATCTTCGCCCGCAGTTTGGCGCGTGCCCGGAACAACCGGGTCCGCACCGTCGCCACCGGCGTCTCGGTCACCTCGGCGACCTCGGCCGCGCTCAGATCGGCCCACGCCACCATCAGCAGCACGTCCCGTTCCTCCGGCCGCAGGTCCGCGAGCGTCTCGCCCAGGTCGCTCAGCAGCGACTTGGCGTCCACCACCGACGCCGTGCGGTCGTCGACGTGGTCGGCCACCGCGCGCCTGCCGTGGTCGCGCGCCCAGGCCCGCAGGCGTCTGCCCTCGGAGCGCACGTGCTGGCGCAGCAGGTTCGTCCCGATGCCGAACAGCCACGCCTTGACGCTCGCGCGGGCCGGGTCGAAGCTCTCACGGCGTTCCCAGGCGATGAGGAACGCCTCGGACACCAGGTCGTCGGCGATCGCGGTGTCCACCCGCAGCGCCAGGTAGCGGTGCAGATCGCGGGCGTGCCGGTCGTACAGCTCGACCCAGGCGTCCCTGTCCAGAGGCTTCGTCACCCCCGGCCCTCCTGTTCGCGCCGGCGGCGCTGTCTCGGTGCTCACGGAAACTATTGGCCGATCGGTGCCAACGCGTTCCCGGCCGGACGGTGTGACCTGCCTCGCCTGATCATCGGCAGCTCGACGAACCGGTAGGTCAGATTGGCGATCCCGATCGCCACCACTGACGTCAACAGTGCCATGACCAGGCCTGATGTGCCCGTGAGCAGCACGATCGAGTGCGCGATCGACTGCACCAGGTAGATCGAGTACGACCGCTCGCCGAGCCACTCCATCGGGCGAGCCGACAGCGCCCGTTGCGCCAGCCCCGGCGCCAGCAGCGCGGGCAGCATCAGCCCCACGGCGACCGCGTAGATCGGCACCACCGACACGAAACCGGGGATCGCGCCGTCCAGCGCGCCGGAGATGTACGGCACCGACAGGTGCACGCCGAGGAACAGCAGGATCACCCACGGCGTCATGAACGGCCTGATCACCGCGAACCCCCGCTTGCTGTTCATCAGCAACGCCAGCACACAGCCGACGAGCACGGTGAAGTAGTGCACCGACCAGCCCTTGGGGTCGGACGACACGGTGAACGGCACCACGGCCAACGCGAGCGCCATCAGTCCGACGGTCACCGCCGGACGCCAGCGCGGCAGCAGCGCGAACGCCAGCAACGGCCACACGAGGTAGAACTTCTGTTCCACGCCAAGAGACCACGACTGCCCGTACGCGCCGCCGTGCCCGAACTCGTTGAGGAACGTCAGGTACAGCGGGAAGTCACGGCCGAGCGGGTTCTGCCAGAACTGCCCGGCGACCAGCAGGCCCGCCGCCGTGACGAGCAGGACCACGAGGTAGACCGGCAGGATGCGGAACGCCCTGCGGCGGTAGAACTCCTTCAGGCTGATCCGGCCGTCGCGCGCCTGTTCGCGCAGCAGCAACGTGGTGATCAGGAACCCGGACAGCACGAAGAAGATCTGGACCCCGAGCCATCCCTGCAGGAAGCCCGGCCCGCCGTAGTGGAAGAACACGACCATCAACGCGGCGATGGCGCGCACACCGTCCAGTGCGGGAAAGCGCTTCAGCGCAAGGAACTGCTCGTGGGTCATGTCCCCTCTTGGTCGATGACCCCCTGAGCGTTCCCATGAGGACTGTCACATTCCTTTTGGTGAAACGCCGATCCGCGATCCGGCCAAGAAGTAGTCGTGAACGAGATGCTGTTGATCAAGGGGCTCGCCGACGAGGTCCCGCCGATGTCCACCGGCGCGTTCGAGTCCGGCAGGAGACGACTGCTGACCCGGCACCGCTGGGTGGCCGCGCGCAAGGTCGTGCGCGTGCTGTGGTTCGTGGCGCTGGCCGCGTTGCCGATCTCCTTGATGGGCATGGGTTTCTACTTCCTGGACCTGCAGGTCTACCGCACCGGCGGGGTGGCCTGGACGCAGGGACAGGCCCTCTACGTCGACTTCCCCGGTGCGCTGGACGGCCCGAGGCTGCCGTTCACCTACCCGCCGATCGCCGCCGTGCTGTTCAGCGGCCTGACGTTCCTGCCGATCTGGGCGGCGAACTCGCTCGTGGTCGTGGTGAACTTCCTGTGCCTGTCGGTGGTGAGCGTTCTCGTCACCGCACGCCTCACCCGGCGCTCGGACGTCGTGTGGACCGTCGGGCCCGCGGTCGCGATCCTCGCGGTGGCACTGGAACCGGTGATCTCGACGTTCCTCTTCGGACAGATCAACCTGGTGCTGATGGCGCTCGTGGTGGTGGACTGCCTGGCCGTGCGCGATCCGCGGTTCCGCGGCCTGCTGGTCGGGGTGGCCGCCGCGATCAAGCTGACCCCGCTGATCTTCCTGCTGTACTTCCTGGTGCGCAGGGAATGGCGGGCGGCCGCGATGTCGACGGTGGCCTTCGCCGGCATGGCGGTGCTGGGATTCCTGTTCGCCGCCAAGGATTCCGCCGAGTTCTGGTTCCACGCGCTGCTCGACCCGAGCCGCGCCGGTGGTCTCGCGTACATGGCGAACCAGTCGTTGCGCGGTGTGCTGCACCGGATCAACCCCGGCGAGCACGCGGAGTCGTTGCTGTGGCTGGGGTTGTCGCTGATCGTCGTGGCGCTCGCGGTCGTGGCCGCGCACGGGGCTCGTAACGAGGTCACGGCGCTGACAGCGATCGCGACGGCGGGCCTGCTCGTCTCGCCGGTCTCGTGGTCGCACCACTGGGTCTGGTGCGTCCCGGCGTTCCTGGCACTGGGTTTCGCGCGCGGGAACTGGGCGTGGCCGGCGCTCGGCGCGTTGCTGGTGATCTTCCTGGTGCAGCCCTTCACGTGGCTGCCGAGCACCGGCGACAAGGAGATGCTGTGGTCGTGGCAGGAACACGTCTACGGCGACGCGTACACGTGGGTCGCGATCATCGGCCTGGTGGCGGCGGCGATCACCGCCACCAGGCGGGAGCTCAGCAGCGCTTCACGCGCACCGCGCCGCGACTGGATTCCACGATCGCGAAGTTGAGCCGGTCGGGGTCCGCGGACCCGAGCGTGACGCGGACCTCGGCGTTGATGTTGATGTTGCGCCGTTCACCGCACGGCGCCCACTGGATCTCGGCCGAACCTGGGCGGTAGTGGGTCTGCCAGCTGTCGCTGAACGGACCGGTGAACGACTGGCTGACCGTCGCGGTGGGCGAGGTGCCCTGCAGGTAGGTGCTGACCCGGCTCAGTCCGGTCGCGCCGTTCTGGAGGTGCGCGTAGCCCTCGTAGGTGGTTCTCGCCAGGCCGTAGGTGAAGCCCTCCGGCACGTTCACCCGAAGGTTGACCTGGCAGTTCTTGCGCTGGTCGAGCGGGGACGAGCCGTTGCCCGCCCGCGCCAGGAAGGTGTGGTAGCCGATCGTGAACGTCCGGCCGTCGGTCTGGACGTCGGCGTCGCCCGCCGGACACCCCGAGCCGTTGACGGTCACGACCTCCAGAACGGGTGCCGGGGCCTCTTCCGCGGGTGCGAGGGCGGATAGGGCGATGAGTGCTGCCGCTGCCGTGGTGAGCATGTGGAACCTCTCCGAGGGGTCCGTGGCGGCGGCAGCACCAGACGCTATGACGAATCGCGGTTCGTCAACTGACGGTCACCTGACGATTCACGGCTTGAACGGCATGAGTTCCTCCTCGACGCCGGGCCTGACCACCACGCAGGTCGACTCCGGCACCTCCTGCCAGGCCCCCACCAGGTCGGCCAGCGGTTCGGACACGATGAGCCGCGAGTCGTCGGTGAGGTGGTGCAGCGCCGGGTTGTCCGGGTACTGACGGCGCAACGTCGACACGTCGGTGCTGTGGAACAGGCTCCGCGACTTGCCGCGGCTCGAGTAGCGGAACGCCCAGGTCGTCGAGCCGTCCGTGACCGCGACCGTCATCTGGATCGGGTACTCGACGCCCGCGCGCCTGCCGACGTCCTCGACGAACTCGACCATGCGCGCCACCCCGGCCGGCGGGTCCTGCTCCATCCCGAAGCTGATCGCCAGGTAGAACATGATCTCCGAGTCCGTCGACCCCTCGATCAGCGGGAACAGCACGGGGTCGATCGCCAGCATCAGCTCGCGCCGCACCAGCGGGAACTTCGCGATCAGCCCGTTGTGCATCCACAACCAGTTCTGGTGGCGGAACGGGTGGCAGTTCGACCGCTGCACCGCGCCGCCCGTGGAGGCCCGCACGTGCGCGAACACCCGGTCGACGGTGATCTGCGCGGACAGTTCCCGCAGGTTGCGGTCGTTCCACGCCGGCTCGGTGCTCAGGAAGAGACCGGGAGTGCTCGTGTTGCCGTACCAGCCGATGCCGAACCCGTCGCCGTTCACCGCCGTGGCGCCCAGCTTGGCGTGCTTGGACTGCATGACGAGCGAGTTCTCGGGCGCGTAGAGCAGTTCCTCCAGCAGGACCGGAGAACCGGAGTACGCGAGCCACCGGCACATGACGAACCTCCCTATAACCAGGCGTTACATGGGAACACGTACGTCATGTGAAATGCGAGGTTTGCGGCGGCGCGCCTTCCTCGGGCAGCATGGCGGGGGTGACGGTCCCTCCCGGCTTACGGCCCCCGCCCTACGAGCAGCCGCGCGGGAACTTCGAGACGATCGAGGTGTACGCGCCTGTCGTGCAGGTGACGCCCCCGGCGGAGCCCTCGCAGGAGCCTGAGGAACGCTCGGACATCGCCGTCATCGGCCCGATCGCCGCACTCGTGCTGGCCCTGACCATCAGCACGCTGATCCTCGAACACCCGGCCGCCCGCGCCGTCGCCGCCGGCCTGGCCACGATCGGGCTGATCGTGGCCGTCGCGCTCATGCTGATGAGCAAGAAGCCGAAGCCGGGCAAGCACGTGGCTCGGCACGCCATCGACCCCGAGGCGACGGAGCGGATCAATCCCGGCTGGGGCGCGACCGAACGGCGCCGGTGACCGGAGGCTGGCACCCCCGGCCACCGCAGTACCTCCCGGTGCACGTCCGGAGTCACCAGTCCGCGGTTCGAGCAGGCACAGCGCTTTCGCGCCGCGGCCAACACTATTCGTCCCGCGAAACCCCGCCAATTGGACGCGGCTGATCTGCGCGTCCACGGTGTCCATGACAACCGCGTGGACGGTCCTGGACGGTCCTGGACGGCGGTAAACGTTCCGAGTCTGTCCCACGGCCGTCCCCACTCGCGGCGACACGCCCGTTCTGGCTGGCACGCCTGAGTTTTCCCGGTGCAGCATGGGTGAGCAGGCTCCGCAGAACCTGATCACCACGAGGCGGCTGGCACCGCCGGTGACGGGGCTGGAGCGAAGTTCGGAGTCACCAAAAGACGGGACGTCCCATGCAGTTCGAGTTCAACCTGCCCTTCTTGCGCAAGCTCACCGCGATGCCGCACACCAACCCGTTGCTCGGCAACATCGCCCTGATCTGGGCGATGACCGAACGCGGGCACAGCGCGAGCCTCGTGCTGGAGACCGTCGTCATCGTCAACGCGATCGTGGTCGGCCTGGGCATGCTGTCCCAGTTCGGCGGGCACGCGCGCTGATGTCCGCCGAGACACCCGAGGCCGCCGCCGGCCTGGCGGCGGCTCTGAGGGCCGATGTGATCCGGCGCTGGAACCTCGCGGGCAGACCCGCTCCCGACGACCTCGCCGCCGGCAGTGGGCGGGCGGAAGCACTGTTCAAGGACTTCCTGGACGGGCGGCAGGGGCTCAATCCGCACCTGCAGTGGCTGGCGATGAACGACGCCCTGCCCGCTCCCGGTGAGCACGACAGGAAGTTCAAGGAGGCGGTGTGGCGATGGGTGCGGGAGGTCAGCGGGCCGCCCACCCAGCCGTCGCTGAGGCCGATGCGGGCTAAACCCTCCGCGAAACCGGCGACCCCGTTGCAGGGGCCGGATCCGCTTGTCCAGGCCAGGCGGGTGAACTCGGCGCAGCAGTTCAACCACCAGCTGCGGCGGCTGATGATCCAGACCGGGACGTCGTTCACCGACATCGGACGCCGCAGCGACAGCCTGCCGCGCAGCACAGCGCACCACCTGGTCAATCACGAGCGATTACCGGCGCGTGAGGAACAGGTCCGCGCGTTCGTCCAGGCCTGCGGCGTCGGCGACGCCGCACAGGACGAGTGGGTCGCGGCGTGGCAGGAGGCACGCGTCCGGCTGACCGGTGCCGCTCCCCAGGCCGTCCGGACCAGGCGCCGGCGCCGAGACCGTGTGCTGTTCACCGTCACGATCACCACGCCCAGACGTGGGCGGGCGTGCACGGTGACAGCCGCGCGTGCCGGTCGTGCGGCGCTGGTCGCGCTCATGATGATGCTGTGTTTGATCACCGCGTTGTGGCCTTTGGCTGCGGCGCGGTTCGGGTGACCGAATCGCTATTTGTTGCCGCGTCCACCAAATTGCTTTCGTGTGATGGGAGCAGACCCTGTTCCCGCAGGGTCTGCTCCCGATGTCCCGTGCCGCGTCCGGATCCTTTGCAGAAGATGCAGGCCTGGCCGGGAGTTCGTGAGGGCCGTGAACGAATTCGCTCAGTGCCGTCCGGACGTTACACGCTCGCGCGGCCGTTTCAGGGTGGTGGAACGGCTACGTGACGTCGTCGGACGCCCTACCTGCGGGATCTCTCCGTGTTCCGTACCGGATCGAGTGATGATCGACTGATCGACGCATTGTTGAGCTACTGATCAGTGTTCACCGACAGTCGATGCGGGTGTTGCTTTGGGTGGATGGAGCGCGTCGATTTCTTCGGTCGCAGTTGCGCGTGTAAGGTCACGACCCTCTCTCGTGGGATGCCGGTATTCCCGTACCGCTGCCACGCAGGTGAGAGGTCGCGTTCGGATCCTTTGCAGAATGTGGAGCAATTCTTCATGGCTAGGAATTCGAGGGGTGCTGAAGGGCACCCCGAGATTGGGCCGGACCCGGCCGGCATGCGGACCACCACGGCCTTCCTCAACGGCCTCAGAACGGTGCGAACGCGGTCCGGCATGACGTTCACCGAGATGGCCAAGCGCAGCAAGGATCTCGGCTATCCGCAGTCCCGCAGCACCCTGCACAAGATGTGCCAGGAGGAACACGGCAGGCTGCCTTCGACGTTCGGGCGCGTCGAGCACTTCCTGCTGGTCTGCGGCGAGCCGGAGGACCGGATCCCGGCGTGGAAGAGGGCCTACTTGCGACTGCGCGAGACGCCGGAGGTCGCGGCGGAGCCGATGCCGATTGGTGAGGTCGGTGACTACGTGCCGGACTTCGCCGACTTCGACCGGCCGGTGCGCACCCGCCCGTCCCTGACGTGGCTCGCGGGCACGTTCCTCGTGGGAACGGCCCTCGGCGGTGCGGTGGTCGCCCTGCTGATGTGAGCCGATGGAGGCCGTCCGTTCCCTCGCATGGACGGCCTCCATCGCATCATTTGAGGGTCGCGAGACCCGCCTTCGCGAACTTCTCGTCCAGGTCGCCGCTGGGCGCGCCGCCGACACCGATGCCCGCGACGGACGTGCCGTCGACCGCCACCGGCACGCCGCCTGCCAGGAACAACGTGCCGGGGATGTCCCGCAGCGTCGCGCCCTGGCCCGTGACGCGGCCGGCCAGCTCCGAGGTCGGGGCGTTGAACGACACCGCGGTGAACGCCTTGCGCCGCGCCGACTCCTCGGTCTGCGGGCCCGCTCCGTCACCGGCCAGCAGCACCACCAGGTCGCCGCTGCGGTCGACCACGGCCACGGTGACGCGCTGGTTCTCCTTCTCCGCCGCGTCGAGGGTGGCCTGGGCGGCCCTGATCGCCGCGTCGACGGTCAGCACCTTCTCGGTGCGGGTGGTGGTGCGCTGGTCGGCCGCCGCGTAGCCGCCGCCGATGCTCAGCACGACGAGGGTGGCGACTGCGATCTTCTTGAGGTCCATGGCACCAACGATGCGCTGGTCAGCGCTGTTTTCCCTGGTGGTGACGGTTGAACCGCGGTTCAACCCATCGGTTGACCCGCCGTGGTGTGCCTGTCGCCTAAGGTCGCCGATGTGTGGCTGCACAGAGCGATGCACGCGGGCTTCTACGTGCTGCTGACGGCGTCGGCGGCGCGGTACGTCGCGTACCACGGCGCCGATCTCGTGGTGCTCGGCCTCGCGCTCGCTCTCGCCGTGTTCTATCCCGCGAGCGTGCGGTGGACGCGGGCGTTGCCGGTCGTGCTCGCCGTGTGGCTGGTGCTGGTGTGGCTGGCGCCGAGCTTCGGCTGGTGCGCGATCCCGTTGTTCTTCCAGTGCCTGCGCCAGCTCAGGCCGCGGGTGGCGTTGCCGATCGCGGCCGTGCTGACGGCGGCGGTGGTGCTGGCCCAGATCAGGCTCGCGGCGACGTTCGACTGGTCGCTGGTGCTCGGCCCGGTCGGTGTCGCGGTGCTGACGGCGGCGGTGTTCTTCGATCGCGCCCGGCTCCTGCACGAGGCCGGGGTGCTGCAGGAACGCCAGCGCCTCGCCCGCGAGATCCACGACACCCTGGCCCAGGGCTTCTCCAGCATCAACCTGCTGCTGTCGCTCGGGGAGTCCGAGCGGGCCGCCGAGGTCGCGCGCGAGAACCTGGGCGAGGCACGCCGGTTCGTCCGCGACCTGTCGCCGATCCAGGGCACGCTGGTCGACGCGCTGCACCGGCTGGTCCCGCACGTGGAGGTGGACGGCGACCCGTACGCCCTGAGCGTGCAGACAGAGGTGGCGTTGCTGCGGGTCGCGCAGGGCGCGGTGGCCAACGTGGCCGAGCACGCGGGAGCCGGCCGGGTGGCGATCACGTTGTCCTACCTGGGAGACGCGGTGACGATGGACGTGGTGGACGACGGCCGCGGTTTCGACCTGTCGGCGGTCCGCACCGCGGACGGCCGCGGCTACGGGTTGGCGTCCATTCGCGGGCGCATCGCCGAACTGGGCGGCACCGTGTCCGTGGAGAGCGCGCCGGGGGAGGGAACCGCGGTGGCCGTGACGGTGCCGACGCCATGAGGGTCCTGGTGGTCGACGATCATCCGGTGGTCCGGTTCGGACTCGTCGGCCTGCTGTCGCGCGACTTCGACGTGGTCGAGGCCGCGAACGGCGAGGAGTCCGTGCAAATCGCGTCCACTGTGGACGTAGTGCTGATGGATCTCCAACTGGGCAAGGGAATTGACGGCGTGGAGGCCACCAGGCAGATCCGCGCGGTGGAGAACGGGCCGCAGGTCGTGATCCTCACGACGTACGACTCGGACGCCGACATCGTGCGCGCGGTCGAGGCAGGCGCGATCGGCTACCTGCTCAAGGACTGCGCACCGGAAGAACTCGCCAGGGCCGTGCGCACCGCCGCGACGGGCCAGACCGTCCTCTCCCCGGACATCGCGCAACGGCTGCTGGGCCAGGTCCGCGACCCCGCGCCCAAGCTCAGCAAACGCGAGATCCAGATCCTCGAGAGCCTCGCCAAGGGCCTCGCGAACCGGGAGATCGCGAAGGAGCTGTTCATCAGCCAGGCCACCGTGAAGACCCATCTGGTGCGGATCTTCGCGAAGCTCGGCGTCGAGACCAGGACGGCGGCCGTGACGACCGCCGTGGAACGCAAGCTGATCCGGCTCTAGCCGCTAGTGCCGTCCCGCGTGCGACTCCATCGCGGCGCGCAGCAGGTCGAGCACCGCGCTCGCGTCGAGTGCCCGCTGGTGCACGTCCGCCGGCGTCGGACCGGTGAAGGTCCAGCGCAGCCGCAGTTCGGCGTCCGGCCCGTACTTCAGGTGTGCGTGCACCGCGCCGTTCTGAGGTCGTTTTTCGCGCTTGTGTTCGCGGACGACGCCCAGGAGTACCGCCTTGCCCGCGGTGTCGTGTGTGGACAGACGGAGCGGTTCGAACGTTTCGAAGGTGACCACCAGGTCGCCCAGTGAGATCGTCCGTGCCGCCGCGTCGATCCGCACGTCCGGCAGTGCCTCGCGGAGGTCGTCGTGGGCGTCGGCGAGGATCTCGTCCAGGTCGGCCAGCGCCCGGTGGCGCAGGCCTTCCTGCCGCTCGGTGTCCGCCTCGGCGGCCGAGGCCGAGGTCTGCCGGGTCATGAGGCGTTGCTCGACCCCCAAAGCCGCGTTGACCAGCGAGTCCTGTTGCGGTGTCAGGGCGTAGGTCGCGAGGCCGTCGTAGACCGCGCGGGCGTCCTGAGGGCGTTCGGCCGGGCGCTTGTGCAGCAGGCGCAGGACGTGGCGGGCGATCTTGGGGGAGAGGTCGTCGAGGGCGGGTGGGGCGTCGTGCAGGTGCTGGCGCCGGAAGTCGTCCTCGGGGCCCTTGAACGGCAGGTCGCCGGTGAACACCTCGAAGGCCAGCACCCCCAGGGCGTACAGGTCCGACATGGCGTCCGCCGGATGGTTGAGCCACAGTTCGGGGGCCGTGTAGGGATCGGTTCCCCACCCCGCCAGGGTGTAGGTCCCGGTCGCCTCGGAGAGGTCCCTGGACAGGCCGAAGTCGGCGATCTTCCAGACAGCGCCGAACTTCAGGACGTTGGCGGGCTTGAGGTCGCGGTGCACGATGCTCTGCCGCGAGAGCTGCTGGAGACCCAGGGCCACCTGGCGCACCACGTCGACGCCGGCGGCCGTGGAGAACGGTTCGTCCTCCAGGGCGGCTTTCAGCGACTTCTCCGCGCGCGGCATGACGATCAGCAGGTCGTCGCCCAGGAAGCAGTAGCCGTGGGGTAGGACCAGGTGGCTCGTGTCGTGGCCGGACCGCTTCGCGAGCAGGAGGCGTTCGACGATCTCGATCTCGCGGTCCCGTTGCCGCTTCTTGCTCTCGGTGGGGCGGGGCAGGACGATCTTCTTGATGGCGACGGACGTGCCGTCGGCCGCGTGACCGGCGAACACCTGGCCCATTCCGCCCCGGTCCCCGATCGGAGCGCCCTCGTCCAGGCGCCACTCGGTGCCGTCGTTGTCCTCGAAGCGGATCATCGACCCACAAGCCCCTTCCTCCGCGCGCGACGCGATCAGGACCTTCGTCGATCGCGCGCGCCGGGGCGTTTCGGGGGCCTTGAAGTACTACTCGTTCGGAGCAGTGAGATCTGGAGGCGTGGTGTTGGTCAGGCGGGCGTCCGGCCGGCTGCCCGACATCGCGAGCACGCCCCGCAGCACCTGCAACAACTTCCGCAGACCGCTCGGCTTCTTGCGGTCGATGCCGCCGATCACCTGCTTGAGCACGGACAGCTGGTCGAAGTAGATCCGCTCGGTGACGAGGTTCTCGTCGGCGTCGAAGATGAAGTACGCGTTCATGCGCGTGCGGTGCTTGCCGCCGGTCGCCGGGATCTTGCCCAACGGCCCGAGGTGCGTGCCCAGCAGCCAGAACTCCACGATCACGGCGTCGACGCTGTGCCGGAACGAGATCAGCTCGTGGTGCTGGTCGGGGAACGCCACGCGCGTGTCGGTGTAGTACTGCCGCACCGCGTCGTCGCCGTCGTGCACGACCATCTGCGCGATGACCTCGTAGTGCGGGTGCGGGAACGTCGAGAGCGTGGCGTCCCAGTCGTGCGCCACCTCGTCGCGGAAGTGGTCGAGCACGAGTTTTTCGCGTGCTTGCAGGACTTCCTCGGGCGGCAGGACAAAACGCGAAGGCATCGAAAGCTCCTCAGTGGACGATCTGGCGGTGGCTGAACGTGGGCCTGGTGCCGGGGTTCGTCCAGGCGCCGGTGAGTTCGCTGGAGGGGAAGAACTGCACGAACCGCGGGTCGGCCTGGCTGCGGTCGGCGAGCGTCTTCTCCAGGATGATCGAGTTGTACTGGTCGGCGGTGGTCTCGACGGTGTTCGCGTTGAGCACGACCTCCTGCTGCCACCGGCGCGTCCACGACGCGAGGCCGGGCAGCTTCGAGTGCTCGGGCGTCAGTGCCTCGGCGGCGATCACGTTCTCGCTGCTCACCCAGATGCCGGTCGAGGTGTTGACGACGAGGCTCTGGTTGCCGAACACGTGGCCGGGGGTCTTGATCACCGCGACGCCCGGACCCAGCACGACCGAGCCGTCGATCGGCAGGAACGCCTCCTGCGGCAGGTCGCGGTAGGTGTCCGGCTGGTACCACGGCTTCTGCAGCGGGTGCAGTTCGGTCAGGGCCGCCAGTTCGTCGCGTTGCACGATCACCTTGGCGTTCGGGAAGTACGGCGTGGCGCCGATCCAGCGCCGCAGGTCCTGCGTGTGCAGGTGGTCGAACATCAGGTAGTCGACGTCCTCGGGCGCGATGCCGAGCCGTTCGAGATGGCCGGGCACGGTGCCGTGGACCTTGACCATGCGCCGTTCGATCACGTCCGGCGTCCGGCCCGACAGGTCCTCGAAGTACGGCGTGTACCGGCCGTACTCGTGGTCGCTCGGCTCGAACAGCAGGATCCGCTCGCGGCCGCCGTCGTGCCAACGGATCACCAGCATGCGGTTCGTGATCGACAGGAACGGCGCGATCGCCCGCGACGCCCTGAACAGCCCGAACCGCGTCGGGTACGGCAACGTCACGAGGTCGCGCGTGACGATGCTGCCCGGCGTGCCGGTGGTGGCGAACTCTCGCCGGAACGCCTCGCCGCGTTCGCGCACGACCCGCAGCCGCGCGCCCGGCCCGCCTTCGACGTCCATCTTGTCGAGCGTGTCGATCCTGGTGAAGCTCATCATCCCCTCCAATACCCACACTGTGGGTTAATTTGGAGGTTAAACCCACGGCGTGGATATCCGCAAGGCACAATGGCCGGGTGACTGAACCGCGCCGAGGGCGTCCGCGCACGCCGCTGCTGTCCCGCGAGTCGATCGTCGCGGCGACGCTGCAGGTCATCGACGTGGAAGGCGTCGCGGCCGTGGGCATGCGCTCCGTCGCGCGTGCGCTCGGGGTCGACGCGAAGAGCCTCTACAACCACGTCGACGGCAAGGACGGCCTGCTCGACGCCGTCGCCGAACACCTGCTGGGCGGCCTGGTCCTGCCGGAGCCCACCGGCGACGCGCGCCGCGACCTGCACGCCATCGCCGACGCGTTCCGCTCGCGCGCCCTGGCCCACCCCGGCGCCGCGCCGCTCGTGCTGACCCGTCAGCTGTCGTCGCTGGAGGGCCTCGCGCCCGTCGACGCGGTGCTCGCCGTCCTGCTGGCCGCGGGTGCCTCGGCCCAGGAATCCGTGCACCTGCTGCGGATGCTGCTCGCCACGTTGATCGGCACGTTGCTGCGCGAGGTGTCGGCGGCACCGACGTTCGGTGGCGACGACGGGGCGCGCCGGGAAGTGCTGGAAGCCGCCGGGCTGACCTCGGTGGTCGCGACGGCGCCGCACCTCGCGGAGTTCGACCGCGGAGTCGAGTTCGAGTACACGGTGGACCTCGCGATCACCGCCGTGCTGGACCGGATCGGTCAGCGGTCGGGGCCCAGGTCCTCGTAGAGGCCCTGCACCAGCCGCCCGGTCGGCTCGCCGCCGGACGTCTCGACCAGGGCCCAGCCGGGATCACCGGGGCCGGGGTCGTCGAGGAAGTGCAGGGCGGCGAACAGCGATTCGAAGGCGACCATGCGGGCGAACGCCCGCAGGTCCTCGGGCGCCGCTCCCAGCGCCAGCAGCCGCTCCTGTGCGGCCTCGCCGACCTGGTGGGTCTGGCCGTTCGGCGGGCCGTGCTCGTCGACGATCGCCCACATACCGCGCAGGAACCGGGATCGAGCCTCGTCGTGATCGTCCATGCCGGACAGCATGCCGGTTGATCTTCAGGAAGCGCGCTGGGCCGAACGGCGGCAGACTTCCCCGCGTGAACTATCGACGGTGGCCCGTGGTCGCGGCGGCGGGGTTCGTCTTCGCGGCGATCGTGTACGTGCTCGCGGTGCTGACGAAGGCCGGCCAGACCATCGAGAACGCGGCCCTGCGCGGCGCCGACCAGGACAACGTGTCCGAATCGGACGCCGCCTGGAACGCGCTCGGGCAGATCACGATCTACTCGCTGGCCGCGGCGGTCGTGGCGGTCGCCCTCGTCGGTGTGCTCAGAAAGCGCTGGGACCTCACGATCGCGGCGGTGGGCGTGATCGTCGCGGGGCAGGTCGTCGTGCAGGCGCTCAAGCGGTTCCTCCTGCCGCGCCCGGCGCTGGTCGAGGTCACCGGCGACTACGCGCACAACAGTCTCCCGAGTGGACACACGACGATCGCGATGACCGTGCTGTTCGCGGCGATCATCGTGGTGCCGTGGAAGTGGCGCGGCGTCATGCTGTTCTTCTTGCTGCCGTGGGCTACCGCGATCGGGCAGTACACGCTGACCGCGAAGTGGCACCGCCTCAGTGACACGCTCGCCGCCGACGGCATCGCGCTCGCCATCGCGGCGCTGGCGGCGTGGTGGTTGCAGCGCAAGGGATCCCTGGAGCCCTACACCGGACCGCGGCGCGTCGGCCGGGTCGTGCTGGTGGTGTTCTGGTCTTTGGTCGCCACAGCCACCCTCGCGCTGGGCGCGATCCTGTGGGTGTTTCCGCTGGCCCAGGAGGGTCTGAACGCCGACGAGTGGGTCATCTACCTCGGTGCCGGCTCGTTCGCCTCGGCCGGGTCGCTGATCGCCGCGCTCACGTACCTCGCGTGCTGGCGCCGAATCGCGTGACAACCAGTTGATCTCTCGCGCGTCCTGTCCTGTGGAGAGGTTTCCGAAGAAGGGGACAGGACGTTGAGCGTTAACCGACGTGCCGTGCTGGCATTGGGCGCCGGAGCGGCGCTGGCCGTGGCCGTGCCCGCCACAGCACAGGCCTCGACGGTCACCGGCAAGCTGCGTGAGCTCGAGAAGCAGCACAACGCGCGCCTCGGCGTGTTCGCGACGGACACCGGCTCCGGTCGCACGGTGCTGCACCGGGCGGACGAGCTCTTCCCGATGTGTTCGACCTTCAAGACCATCGCGGCGGCGGCGATCTTGCGCAAGGACCGCGACGGATCGTTGCTGAACAAGGTGATCCGCTACACGAAGTCCGATGTGGACAAGTCCGGCTACGGGCCGATCACCGGCAAGCCGGAGAACCTCGCGAACGGCATGAAGATCTCGGCCCTGTGCGAGGCGACCATCACCTACAGCGACAACTGCGCGGCGAACCTGCTGCTCAAGGAACTGGGCGGCCCCACGGCCATCAGCCGTTTCAGCCGCTCGATCGGTGACCCGGTCACGCGCCTCGACCGCTGGGAGCCGGAGCTGAACTCGGCGGAACCGGGCCGCGTCACCGACACGACGTCGCCGCGCGCCATCGGTCAGAGCTACGCGCGCTTGACACTGGGCCACGCCCTCAACTCGAACGACTCCGACCAGCTCGTGAAGTGGTTGCTGGCCAACACTACCGGCGGCAACCGCGTCCGCGCGGGCCTTCCGGCGGCGTGGGGCTGGGGCGACAAGACCGGCACCGGCGAGTACAGCACCACCAACGACGTCGGCATCGCGTTCCCGCCCGGCCGTGCGCCGATCGTGATCGCCGTGCTGTCGACGAAGAAGGACACGCCGAAGGGCGGGGCCGACGAACCGCTGCTGGCCAAGACCGCCGAACTGGTGGCCGCGCAGTTCAGCTGACCGGCACCCAGAGCCTGGTGAACGGCCTGGAACAGCCCGCGGGCTGTTCCAGACCGTTCTGATCTTGTGGACGACGCGGATCGTCGAATCGCTGGTCGAACGCGGAACGACCGGCTACGGTTCAACGCGAATCTCGTTCACGTTCCCAAAGGCGGCGGCGATGCGGCGAGCAGTTCTGCTGGTGGTCCTTTTCCTCTTCTCCCTGGTGGTCACACCGGTGCGCGCGGAGTCGTTCGACGGCTCCGAGCTGCGCGTGTCCGGTGGGGTCTTCCGCGACGAACACGGCCGTGAGGTGGTGTTGCGCGGCTTCAACGTCTCCGGCACGGCGAAACTCGCCGAGTACCGCGGGCTTCCGTTCGCGAACACCGCGGACGCGCGCAAGTCGGCACAAGCGATGAAGCAGCTGACCGGCGCGAACGCCGTGCGGTTCCTGCTCACGTGGGCGTGGATCGAACCGCAGCGCGGCCAGATCGACCACGCCTACCTCGACGGCGTCACGAACCAACTGCGCCAGTTCACCGCCCTCGGCATCCGCGTCTACCTCGACTTCCACCAGGACCTGTACTCGCGTCACCTGTTCAACAAGGACAGCTGGTACACCGGCGACGGCGCGCCGGCCTGGGCGGCGAGCGGTTACCCCAAGGAGTCGTGCGGACTCTGCTTCCACTGGGGCCAGAACATGAAGAACAACAACGCGGTCACCGCCGCGACCTACGACTTCTGGCACAACCGCGGCGGCGTGCAGGACTCGTTCGTGAACGCGGCCGGCGAGGCGCTCAAGCACGTCGGGGAAGCCTTGCCCGCCAACGAGTTCAAGCTCGTCGTCGGCGTCGACCCGCTGAACGAGCCCTATGCCGGCAAGTACGACGCCGGCCAGACCTCGCAGACGTGGGAGCGCGACCTCCTGATGCCGTTCTACCACCGCTTCCGCGCCGAGATGGACGAGGCGGGCTGGGCGGCCAAGCCCGCGTTCGTGGAACCGCTGGTGTTCTGGAACCAGAACGTGGACTTCTTCGCCGAACCCGGTGGCCTCACCCTTGTTCCCGGCCTCGGCGAACGGTTCGTGTTCAACGCGCACTTCTACGACGGCAAGGCGCAGTCGGGAGTCCTGATGCCGGGCAAGGCGGCCGACGGCGAGTACACCCAGGCGTTCGGCACGATCCGCCAGCGCGCCGCGGCACTCGGCACCACCGCGATCGTCTCCGAGTTCGGCCACCCCGTCTCGGGCTACACCTCCGACAAGACGCCGTCCGTGCTCAAGGCGATCTACCAGGGCCTCGACTCGACGGCATCGGGTGCGCGCTGGTGGTCGGCGCCGCGGGGGAGCGTGATCTCGGGCAGCCAGTGGCACTGGGACACCAACTACGGCCGCCACAACGAGTTGATGAACGACAACCCGGGCAAGGTCAAGACCGACGGCGACGCCATGAACGACGAGCACTTCTCGGCGGTCAAGCTCGACGCCGCCGGCAACGCGGTGCTGAACGTCGACCGGGCCATCGTCGACCGCGTCTACCCGCAGGCCGTCGCGGGCACCACGCTCGCGTTCGCCTACGAGGACCGCGCCTACCAGACCTGGCAGCAGATCCCGCTCCCCAACGTCCGCACGCTGGTCGGCTCGGCCCCGTTCGCCGTGATCGTCTGGGACTCGAACGGGGGCAGCGCGCCGACCGAACTCCACCTGCCGGAGTCGCTGCGCTCGCCGCTGGTGATCAGCTCGGTGCCGTCGGCCGTCAACGGCGACAAACTGCTGCTCCAGGGTGGCCAAGGGCGGCAGTTCGCGCTGGTCACAGCCTCGTCGGGCGGCAACGTCGCCGCGGCGGAGGCCGAGATTCGACAGTGGTACGTAAGCTGGTGAAGTGCGAACTAGGCCCACTCTGAGCTGGTCGAACCCGGGCCCGTCACTGCCGCGCGCCTCCACCCTCACCGACGTCGTGCCGATCGTCGCTGAGGGTGGGGTGCTGGTGCTCAGCGGTGCGGGCCTCTCCACGGAGTCCGGAATCCCCGACTACCGCGGCGAGGGCGGGTCCCTGCGCAAGCACACCCCGATGACCTACGACGAGTTCACCACCAGCCAGGCGGGCCGGCAGCGCTACTGGGCACGCAGCCACGTCGGCTGGCGCACCATCGCCCGCGCGCACCCGAACGCGGGCCACCACGCCGTCACCAGGCTGTCGGCCAAGCTCTCCGGCGTCATCACCCAGAACGTCGACGGCCTGCACCAGGCCGCCGGTTCATCGGACGTCGTGGAACTGCACGGCGGCTTGGACCGCGTGATCTGCCTGGACTGCGGGCTGCTCTCACCGCGCATCGACCTCGACCGCCGCCTGCGCGAGGCGAACCCGGACTTCCACGCGACGACGGACGAGGTCAACCCGGACGGCGACGTCTTCCTGCCCGAGGAGACCGTGAAGGACTTCGTGGTCGTGCCGTGCGCGGAGTGTGGCGGCGTGCTCAAGCCGGACGTCGTGTTCTTCGGCGAGAACGTGCCGCGCCCGCGCGTCGAGCAGTGCTACTCGCTCGTGGACAGCGCACGGTCCCTGCTGGTCCTCGGCTCCTCGCTGACGGTCATGTCCGGCCTCAGGTTCGTGCGCCGCGCGGCCACCGCCGGAATCCCGGTCGTGATCATCAACCGGGGTGAGACGCGCGGCGATCCGCACGCCTCGCTGCGGGTCGACCTGCCGCTCGGAAAATCGCTGACGGAGCTGGCTGAAGTCGTTCTAGAGTCCGGAAATGGTGACCTTCCCGGTCGATGACGTCACGCCGGTGACCGAAGCGCTGCCCACCCGTCCGTTCGCCGCTCAGTTCCCGGACGCGCTCGTCGTCGGCGGCGACCAGGCGGTGCTCGAACCGGACGGTGTGCACCCGCTGCTGAGCGCGGTGGCGAAGGCCTTCGCGGAGCACCGGCCGCTCGTCCTCACCCCGTACGCGGTGTGGCTGACGATCGCACGCGGAATCGCCCAGCACATCAAGCTGCACGCGGAAGAACTGCGGCCGCTGCTGGTCAGCCACAAGGGCAGGAGATCCGCGCCCGTGTCGACGACCTGAGCGTGCTCGGGCTCGGCCAGTGGGTGCGGTCGCTCGCGCCGATCATGGACGAGTTCGTGCGGGCCGCGTCGGGCGATGCGCGGACCGATTTCTGGAAGCGCATCTACAACCCGGCCGACGCGTACGGCGGCGAGGTGGTCACCGGGTGGATCTCGCGGTTCTACCCGTATCTCGCGCTGGAAGGCACGAATGGTGCGCCGAACCCCATGCTGGACCTGCGCCTCGGCGAACCACGCGGCGAACGAGGCCCAGGCATCCGCACGGACACCGTGCCCGCCACGCTGTGCCGCGCGATCATCAACGTCAAAGACCTCGGCATCAACCGCGTCGTGGCGCTCGACGCTGGTCTGACCGGCGTCGCGCAGGATCCGGACGGCGCGCTCCGGCCAGTCGCGGGCTGGGCGCTCCTCGACGCGCCTCCGGACATCGAGACGGTGATCGACCGGCTGATCGCGGAACACGAGACGACGCCGCCCGAGACGGCTCCTCGCGGTCTGTCCGGCGGCGCCGAGATGCTCGCCCTGCACAACCGGATCGCGTCGGCGTCGCTGTTCGACGGCTCCTGGCGACTGCTCCCCTACGCGGACATGGTCTACCGGGACCTCGGCCCGCACTCGATCTGCTGCTGGTTCGCGCTCGCGGACGGGCGGTACGTCGGCGAGGTCCAGGTGTGGAACGCCGTCGAACCGCAGTGGGCGGTGTTGCGCGACGGCGACGACCCGGCGGAGGTGCCGTTGCTCGGCACCTCGCTCGCTCACCTGCTGGACGCAGCCATGGACGCGGACGGTGACATCGCGCATCTCGAGGTCGGGAGGCTCGCCGACCTAGTTCTGTGACCTGAACTGGTCCAGCACGCGCCGCTCCCGCTTCGTCGGACGCCCGGCACCCCGGTCGCGCCGCGCGATCGGGGCCTCGACCGGTGGCGGGGGAGTGCGGTCGAGGAAGCACGTGGCCGCGTCCGCCGCGCCGACCCGTTTCTGGATCACGCGCACGACGATGACGGTCCACGTCTTGTCGTTGACGCGGGCGCGGACCGTGTCTCCGGGAACGACGGTCGCCGAGGCCTTCGCGGGTTTGTCGTTGATGCGCACGTGGCCGCCCTTGCACGCCTGGGCGGCGTCAGGGCGGGTCTTCGTCAGCCGGACCGCCCACAGCCAGCGGTCGATGCGCGTGGACTCCACCCCGCCATCATGGCACTCTCGGAGATCATGGGGCTTCTGGCGGTCGCTCTGACCCTCGCCGCGTCACCGACAGCTCCGCCACCCCTGTCTGCTCCTGGATCTACCCGGAACTAAATGTCCACTGTGGACTGAAGGCCGAGCATCCGCGCGAGCCCTGACATCTCGAGCACCTTCGTCACCTGGTCGGACGCGGCGGAGAGCTTCAACCCACCCGCCGCGGCCGAGGCGCGGGCGTGGCCACGCACCAGCGCGCTGATACCGCTGGAGTCGCAGAACGTGACGGCTGTCAGGTCCAGCACCACGTAGCGGTGGCCCTGGTCGAGGAGGCGGTCGAGCTTCGCGAGCAGCCGCTTCGAGCCTGGACCGGCGAGTTCGCCGGAGACCGCGACGAGGGTGGAGGCAGGCGACGACTCGGTCACCGTGACTTCGAGCATTTCGCAGCTGTACCCGGTGGTGGCCGCCGCGAAACTGTTTCGCATGCGCGTTCTGCTGACCTCGTTGCCCAGTCGCTCCCACCTGGAACCAGTGGTGCCGCTCGCGAGGGCGTTCCGGGAGCGGGGGCACGACGCGGTGGTCGTGACGGCGCCGTACGACCTGAGTCCTCCGTCGTCGTGGCTCCCCGAACGCGACGGTGTGCTGAAAGCGCCGTTCTGGTCGGCGGAGCTGGTGGTCGCGACGGCCGCGAACGTCCTCGACTTCGCCCGCACCTGGCGCCCCGACGTCATCCTGCGCGAGACCAGCGAGTACGGCGGCCAGATCGCCGCCGAGGTGCTCGGCATCCCGCACGCGCTGGTCGACACGGCCCCGTTCGCGCCGCTGGAGATCCCGCTCCTCGACGAGCTCATGGACAAGGTCCGCGCGAAGTTCGGGGTCGGGGCGACCGAACCGGTCTTCACCGCGGGCCTGACCCCGGCGTTCTGGCATCCGGCCCAGCACCACTTCCGCGTGCCGATCGAACAGGACCGCGGGGTCGTCGCGTCGTTCGGCGCCCACCTGCCGTCCGGCTCGCAGTTGTCGCACGTCGTGGTGGAGGCGCTCGGCAAGTTCCCCGGCACCGCGAAGGTGTCCGTCACGCACGCGGGCTACAGCGACGTGCGGGAGGCGCTCACCGCGGGCGTGCCGATGGTCGTGGTGCCGTTGTTCGCCGACCAGCCTCGCAACGCCGCACGAATTCAAGAACTCGGCGCGGGCGTCCAGGTAGAGGTGAAAGGACTGACCGCGGCAGTCCTCGCTGATCGAATCCAGCACGTCCTGAACACGAGGACTTATCACGACGTCGCTGGGAACCTGGCCTCGCAGATCGCTGATCTTGAGGAATTCACGAATATTCCGGACCACCTCGTATCCGCTGTGTGACCACATTTTGGTTTTGACCAAAAGCTTCGACGGTAATTTAGACCGTCTGGAGACTGGTGGTGGGGCAGGTGCTTGTTGGGGAGAACAGGTCGCCTGACAGAGGGAAAAACAGGGGGAAACATGAAGAGGCACGTGCGCGACAGTTTCTTCGTCGTGGGCGAAGGTGTGCTGGAATTCGACGGCAAAGGTGAGGCCACCACGCGTCAGCCCTCCACGGCGGAGGAGTTGCGCAGGTTCCGGTTCTCGCGACTGGGGCCGAAAGGGCCGCGAACGGACGAGGAGACGCGGGTCGCCCTCGCGACCGCGATCACCGCGACCGTGCCACAACCGGATTCGGCCGATCCGGCCGTGCCGGCGGGGTTCACCTACCTCGGCCAGTTCGTCGACCACGACCTGACCATGGACCGCACCGAGTCGCAGCTCGGGCAGGACGTCAACCTCGACGAGCTGATGCAGGGCCGCTCGCCGGCGCTGGACCTCGACTCGGTCTACGGCCGCGGTCCGCGCGACAAGGACGACCAGGTCTTCTACGCCCAGGACGGCGTCAAGTTCAAGGTCGGCACCACGACGCCGGTGCCGTTCCCGGACGAGGGCACCAACGTCCCGTTCGAGGGCTTCGACCTGCCGCGTCGCGGTGGGACGGGCGGCACGGCGGCGGATCGGCGGCTGCCGCTGATCCCGGACGCCCGCAACGACGAGAACCTCGTGGTGGCGCAGACGCACCTCGCGTTCCTGCGCTTCCACAACCGCGTGGTCGACGAGCTCGCGCTCACCGGCCTCACGGGCGAGCGGCTGTTCCGCGCCGCCAAGGAACTCGTGGTGCGGCACTACCAGTGGATGCTGAAGACCGACCTCCTGCCGCGGATCATCGATCCGGCGATCGTGGACGACGTCTTCACGAACGGCCGCAGGTTCTTCGAGGTGCCCGGTCGCAGCCGGCACGACTCGCCGACCATGCCGATCGAGTTCTCGGTCGCCTCGTACCGCTTCGGGCACAGCCAGGTCCGCGGCGGGTACGAGTGGAACCGCGTGTTCCGCACCGGTGGCCCGCTGCAGGTGCCGGCGTCGTTGTTCCAGCTCTTCACCTTCACCGGGGTGAGCGGCAACTTCGACCCGTCGTCGGCCCTTCCGGCCGACCTGGACGACGTGACCAGGGGTGACCTCTTCACGTTGCCCAGCAACTGGATCGCGGACTTCCGCAGGCTCTACGACTTCACCGAGGCCGATCGCGACGACCTGGCCGCACCGGCGGAGTTCGACGGCGGCAACGTCACCAAGCGGATCGACACGCTGCTCGTCGACCCGCTGACGCAGCTGCCGTCCGGCACGTTCGGCGGCCGCGGCACGCAGTTCCGGGAGATCGAGCGCAACCTCGCGTTCCGGAACCTGACCAGGGCCTCGATGATGGAGCTCGCCACCGGTCAGCAGATCGCCGAGCTGTTCGAGGCCGAGCCGCTCACCGCCGAACAGATCCTGGTGGGCAACGGCGGCGCGGTCCTCGACGGCTTGTCCGAGGACCAGAAGGCGCAGCTCGTCGAGGCCACCCCGTTGTGGTTCTACGTCCTGCGCGAGGCCGAGGTCGGCAACGGGCTGATGGGCCCGGTCGGCGGCCGGATCACCGCGGAGGTCTTCCACCGCGCGATGGAGGGCAGCCGGATCTCGATCGTGCGCTCGCCGTACTGGCGGCCGACCCTCGGCCCGGACTCCAGCACGTTCCGGATGGTCGACCTGCTGCTGTTCGCGTTCGAGGGCAAGGCCGACCTGCTGAACCCGCTGGGAGATCCGATCAGCTGATCTTTCCCCGCTCGTCCTGTCTGGCTGGGTGGTGGCAGTCAGACAGGAGAGGGAGATCATGTCGAGTCCGGAAACCACACGCCGTGAAAGCGCGGAAGAACGCCTGACTCGTTTTGCGCGAGAGTCGGGAATTCCTCTGCTGCGCATTGGACTGGGGGTCGTGTACCTCTGGTTCGGCGTGCTGAAGCTCTTTCCCGGTGGCAGCCCTGCCCAGGATCTCGTCGAACGCACGGTCTCCGTGCTGACGTTCGGGATCGTCCACGGGGATTTCGCCCGAGTGAGTGCCGCGATCACCGAGATCGGGATCGCACTGGTTCTGCTGAGCTTCCGCGCACCGCGATTGTGCGCGGTCCTGCTCGCCGGTCACGTCGTGCTGGTGTCGACACCGCTGGTGTTGTTCCCCGGCGAGATGTGGGCCGGTCCGCTGCAGGCGTCGTTCGAAGCCCAGTACATCCTGAAGAACCTGGTGACCGTCGCCGCCGCGGTGGTCATCGCCTCATCGCACCCGAGGGTGCGATGACCGGGAGCCGCTCGATCCTCGGGGTCGGGCGGCTCCCGCCGTTATAGGTTTTCCTGATGGGGGCATCACTCGCGCCACTGGCGCATCCGGCTTTCCGCTGGCTTCTCGCGGGCCGCTTCACGACCATCGCGGGCAACGCCATGGCGCCGATCGCGCTGGCGTTCGCCGTTCTCGACCTCACCTCGTCGATCACGTCGCTGGGCATCGTCGTCGCCGCGCGGTCGCTGACCAACGTGGTGTTCCTGCTGTGGGGAGGGGTGGTCGCGGACCGGCTGCCGCGCCACCTCGTGCTCGCCGGGTCGTGCGCGGTCAGCTTCGCCAGCCAGGCCCTGATCGCCGTGCTCGTGCTGACCGGGACGGCGTCGGTGACCTGGTTCGTGGTGCTGTCGGCGGTCAACGGGATGTCGAGTGCCTTCTCCCTGCCCGCCTCCGCCGCGCTGGTGCCGCAGACCGTGCCCGCCGACCTGCGGCTGCAGGCGAACGCGTTGCTGCGCCTGGGGTTGAACTCGGCGCGCATCGGCGGCGCGGCACTGGGCGGACTGCTGATCGCCTTCACCGGTCCCGGCTGGGGCCTCGCCGTGGACGCGCTCTCGTTCGCGCTGGCAGGCGTGTTCTTCGCGTTCGTGCGCGTGCCCGCCGCGCATGTCGCCGCCGAGCACAAGCCGTCCGTGCTGGCCGAGTTGAAGGTCGGCTGGACGGAGTTCGTGTCACGGCAATGGGTCTGGGTCGTGGTCGTGGCCTTCACGTTCGTCAACGCGGCCCTCGTCGGCGGCGTGATGGTCCTCGGCCCGGTGCTGGCGGACACGACGTTCGGACGGGAGATGTGGGGCCTGATCCTGGCCGCGCAGACCGCGGGCATGGTCGCCGGCGCGTTCGTCGTGATGCGGATCAAGGTACGGCGCCCGCTGCTGCTCGGGGTGGCGTGCGTGGCGGGGTTCGCGCTGCTGCCGGTGGCCATGGTCGTGCACCCGGCACCGTGGCTGCTGCTTCTCACGTCGTTCGCGTCCGGGCTGGGCCTGGAGCAGTTCGGGGTGGCGTGGGAGGTGGCGTTGCAGCACCACGTCCCTGCTGACCGGCTCGCACGCGTGTACTCCTACGACATGCTCGGCTCGTTCGTGGCGATTCCGCTGGCCCAGCTCGCGATCGGGCCGGTGTCGCACGCCTTCGGGACGTCGGCGGCGCTGCTCGGGTGCGCGGCGATCTACCTGCTCGCGACCGCGGGGATGCTCGCGTCCCGGTCCGTGCGGTCGCTGGAGAACGTGCCCGAGCCGGTTCGCTGATCCGTGCAACGTGACAGGAGCCCGAGGCGTCTTTGTGAACGGATGCGCGGTGATCATCAGCACTCGATACAGTTCGACCGCGCTGGATCCACTTCAAACTGGGGAATTGAATGAAACTCAAGCGTTTTGCCGTGCTGGGCACGGTTCTCGCGCTCTCCGCCGCGACCCTCGCGCCGGCGGCGTCGGCCGACGAGTACCACCGCCCGCTGGCCGACCGGCTGCGTGAGGCGATCGCCGCGCAGAACTTCAAGGACGTCATCGACCTGACCCCGCCGGAGCCCGGCGCGCGGTCGGCGGGCAAGCGGGAGAAGTACGACGCCTCACCCGCCGAGCTGATGGACAAGGCCCGGTCGCTGACGGCAGCGGCGGCGGGCAAGCCGTTGCACCAGACGCCGAACATGGACGCGGCGATCATCGAGCTCGACGTCCTCGGCCGCCCGAAGTCCGTGGCGAACGTGCTGCTCAGCCCGCAGTACCCGAACGGCGTGGTCGTGCCGGTCAAGCACAAGGGCCTGTCCACCGACCAGGTGCGCTACCGCTGGTGGGACGACACCGAGTGGGACGTCAACGGCGGCAAGGGCACCGTCGACGTCCTGCCCGGCAGGGAGAACGCGGCGATCGACTTCTCCTCGCCGTACCCGGCGTCGGTGCTGAAGCTGATGGTGGGCTTCGGCGTCCTGCGCCTGGCCGACCAGGGCAAGATCGATCTCGACGCCGACTACGTCTACGCCCCGGACCCGGTGCGCCCGGCGTGCGGCGGCCCGTCGGTGAAGAAGATCCGGCAGCACTTCGACGAGATGATCACGAAGTCGCAGAACGAGTCCACCTGCTCACTGATCAAGCTGATCCACGACCACAACGCGTGGGGCGAGGTCAACCAGACGTTCGTCGACCTCGGCATGCCGACCCTGATGGTCACCGGCACGCTGCCCGGCAACGGCGGCCAGTGGATCGGCTCCAACATGAGCGGCCTCGACACCGCGAAGCTCCTGCTGCTGGTCAACGGCGGCGCGGGCGTGCTGTGGACGACCGACAAGGGCAAGCCGGTCACCCGCAACGAACTCTCGTCCTCCTCGCGCAAGTTCTTCCAGGAGACGCTGGCGGGCCAGGGCCACAACGAGATGCTGTCCACGCCGAACTGGTGCGGCCGCGACTACCCGACGCAGGGCATCCCGCAGCAGGTGCCGTCGCGCTGGATCAAGCCGGACGGCACCGTGACCGTCGGCGACGCGGTCTACGACCGTGACGTCCGCCCGTGCAACGACGCCGCCGAGGTGACGTTCGCGCACAAGACGGGCTGGGTCGACACGACCGGTTCCGACGCGGGCATCGTGAAGTCGTTGCGCGGCAAGGACAACCGCAACTACATCGTGGTCGTGTTCTGCAACTTGGGCACCGACTACGTGGACGCCGACCGCCCGGCCGACCCGCCCGGCGTGTACCCCGTGCTGTACACGCAGAAGTACGCGCAGCTCGGCAAGGCGATCGACACCATCATGGCAAATCTTTAACAAAGCGCACGGCTCTCTGGAAAATCACATCAGGGGCTTGACTCACTCTGAGTCAAGCCCCTGATGTGTTGCGCGGATCTTTGTGTCCATCTTTTGTCAATGAATATGTGCGTTGACTGTATTCCTTTCCTTGATGCTTTTGGGCAGACTGAGCGGCTGGCCAGTTGCTCTGGAAGCTCGGCGCTCGCGCTGAATGTTGAGCAGGTGAAGGACGGGGATCGCGTTGTCGCACACCGAACGCGCGAGGATGGAACTCGTACGTGCGAAGGCTGAGTCCTGGGCGGACGCCCTAATCGATTTCGGCCCGAGAAATGGACTGCTGTACCACGTGGACAGCAAGACCTGGGGACTTGATCTGACCGCGACTCCCAGCGCGGCTTTGGGACAACTTCTGGACAAGAAGAAGACGCGCCTGACCGCATTGGTGCCACAACCGGAGGCGCATGCCGTCGCTTGTACGCGAGCGCGCAACCTGCGTAGAAGGATGCTCACCTTCCAGGAAGAACAAGGCGTCGACGTCGGCCGCCTGGCCCAGGGATTGTTCTGCCTTCAACCAACGAAGACCAAAGGAACGGCGCCGGTCAAGGCGTTGCGTTCGCCGCTTGTGCTGCAGCAGATCGTGATCACGCCGCGGACGGCTGCGGAGACTGATTACACGCTCGAACTGCTGGGCGAACCTGAGATCAATCCGGTGCTCCTCTACGCGCTGAACCGTCAACACGGAATCGACATCGATGTGGAACGAGTCGTCGACGAGATCAACGACCTGGTCAACGGAGTCGAAGATCCGAGCATCCGTGCTACTGCCGTGTTCGAGAAGCTGAGCGCACTCGTCGGTGAGCACGGGCGCATCGCTGAGCTGGAAGACAGGACATTCGCGGGGACGTTCAGCTTCGACAAAATGCCGATGGTCGACGAGCTGAAGAACGCTTCGGAACTTCTCGCCTCGCACGATGTCATCGCCGCCGCGGCCGGATGGGAACCGGCCAAAGACGCGCTTCGGCAGGCTGCCGCAGCTGAAGCTCTTGCTGAGCCGGATGCGGTCGTTCCTCGAGACGAGTTCCTCGTGCTGGACGCGGATTCGTCGCAACAGCGAGCCATCAACTCGGTGCTTTCCGGCCAGCACGTGGTCATCCAGGGACCGCCGGGCACCGGCAAGAGCCAGACGATCGCCAACATCATCGCTGGTGCGGCGGCTGTGGGGAAGCGGGTGCTCTTCGTCGCGGAGAAGCGGGCTGCCATCGAAGCGGTGACAGGCCGGCTGGAGGGTATGGATCTCGGTCATCTCGTGTTCGACCTGCACCAGCAGCGACTGGACAAGCAACGGGTCGCTCAGCAGGTCGCCGAGTCGCTGGACAGGGCCAGCAAGGAGCCTCCAGCGGCAGACAACGGCCTGCACGATCGTCTGCGGGACCGCCGGGATCACCTGATCAGGCACCGCCTCGCGATGCACCAAAGCCTCGAACCTTGGGAACAGCACACGTTCGGCCTCTACCAGCGTCTGCTCGAGCTGCCTTCCGGTAGCGGCAACCCGGTGCGCTTTCACGGGACTGAGCTCCGCGACCTGCACGGTGACGTCGTGCGCGGTGTGGAGGACGCGCTGATGGAGTTCGTCAACAACGGTGGACTCGTGTTCCACCGCGGAGAGTCGGCCTGGTCGCATTCGGAGATCCGCAGCGAGGACGAGGTACGTCGTCTCGTGGTCGAGCTCGACGACCTGCACGCCCGGACGTGGCCGCAGGCACAGGAACAGATGCGTCGCCTGGTTGGCAAGGTCGGGTTTCAACGACCTGTGGACCTGCCAGGATGGCAGTCCGTGCTGGGGCTGCTTCGCGAGGTCGAACGGACTTTGACCTTGTTCCACCCCGAGGTGTTCGGCGCGAACCTCGACGACTACCGCTATGCGACCGGTGACCGGAGGTTCCGGGCCCAGCACTCACGTCCGCTCGGCTGGTTGCAGCGCTGGAGGCTGCGCAAGGAAGCGGCCTTCGTGCGCAGAGCCGGCCGCTGCGACAGGAAGACGCTCCACGCCGAGTTGTGTGCCGCCGCTGTTCAGCGCGACAGTTGGGGCGCTCTCGCGATTGCCGGAGGGCAGCCGCAGGAGGTCGTCGGCCTGGCCGAGATCGTTGAACAGATCGCGAATGCTCGTGATCAACTGGCGGCGGTCGCGATGGGAGCACAACTGCCGGAAGCAGACACGTGGACCGAGGAGAAGGTGACGGCAGCTGTCAAGCAGTTGCACGTCGAAAGAGAGCAGCTTTTCGGGGTTCCCCGGCTGAACGAGCTTCGTGACCGCCTGATCGCTCTCGGACTCGCCCGGTTGCTCGGTGAGCTCGCGGATCGCGATGCCGACGCGGATCAGGCGCGTGAGGCGTTCCGCTTCTCCTGGTACAGCTCACTCCTCGACGAGCACCGCATTCGCATCCAGCACCTCGGCCGGTTCTCCGGTCGCCAGCACGCGCAGGTCGTCGGAGAGTTCCGCGAGCTCGACGCTCAGCACTTCATGCTCAATGCGCAAAGGGTGCGCCGCAACGTGGCCGAAGGGTTGAGGGCAGCACGTGACGCACATCCCGAGCAGAACGATGTGGTGCGTGCCGAGGCGAAGCGCAAGCGTGGCAACATGTCCATGCGCCGGCTCGTGGCCAAGGCTCCGGACGTCCTGCTCGCTGCGCGCCCGTGCTGGGCGATGTCGCCCATCGTCGTCAGCAGGCTTCTCCCCGCCGAGCGGTTGTTCGACATCGTTGTGTTCGACGAGGCGAGCCAGGTCGAGCCGCACGACGCGATGACCTCGATCATGCGCGGTAGCCAGTTGGTCGTGGCCGGAGACGAGAAACAGCTTCCTCCCAGCGGCTTCTTCCGCAGCGCGATGAGCGGGACCGAGGCCGAGGACGACGAGGAGGATGCCGACGTCGCGCAGCTGGGTGACTACGAGTCGATTCTGGCGTGTTTGAGCACGTTCGTACCCAACAGCTGGATGCTCGAGTGGCACTACCGCAGTCTCGATGAACGATTGATCGCGTTCTCCAACAAGGCGTTTTACGGCGGCAAGCTGGTCACCTTCCCCGGATGTCAGTCCGTCAGCCCGATGTCGCTGCGTCAGGTCGGGGGCCAGGTCGGGCCAGGCAGGAACGGCACCAACGCGGAGGAGATCGCCGCTGTCGTCGAGATGGTGCTCGATCACGTCCGGGCACATCCGGAGGACACGCTCGGCGTGATCACGATGGGAGGCAAACACGCCGACCACATCGACGCCGCTCTGCGCAAGGCAAGCTCTGAACACGAGGAACTCGCCGAGTTCACCGCCCGCATGCAGGGCACAGGCCGACGGCTGTTCGTGAAGAGCATCGAGAGCGTCCAGGGCGACGAGCGCGACGTGATCATCTTCAGTCTCGGCGCGGCGAAGGGTGTGCACGGGAAGCTGTCACTCAACTCGTTCGGAGCACTTAACCACCAGGGCGGTGAGCGTCGTCTCAACGTCGCTGTGACCCGTTCCAGAAAACGGATGCAGGTCGTGGCGTCCTTCTCCCCGCACGACATCGCGCCGGGTGGTACCTACGCCGGGTCAGGTCTGCTGCGCCAGTTCCTGGAGTTGGCGGAGAACGGCGGTGACATCAACCTCGTTGGTGCACAAGGCAAAGCCGAGTTGAACGGCTTCGAACGCAGCGTGTACGACGCACTGACAGGTGCCGGCGTTCCAGTTGTGCCGCAGTGGGGTGTCACCGGCTATCGCATCGATTTCGCATTGGGACATCGGGATCAGCCGGGGCGGATGGTGCTTGCGGTGGAGGCCGATGGAGATACCTACCACCGATTGGCGAGTGCGCGTGATCGTGACCGGTTGCGCCAGGAGCACCTTGAACGCCTTGGCTGGCGATTCCACAGGCTGTGGGCGAGTGACTGGTTCCGGGACTCCGGCACGCAACTGGACTCGATCGTGAAGAGCTGGGAGAAGGCGATGATCGATGCTGACCGCGCGGTCGTGGTCAGCTCCCCGCCGGCTTCTCGCATGCCTCCCGTCGCCGTGGCGCCGAGCCGTGGCCCGCGCCCAGCATTCCTGCCGCCTCCCAAACGTCCGCAGATCGTCCACTACACCCAGACGGAACTGGTCGAGTTGTGCTGCTGGCTGCTTACCGACCGCCTGCAGGTCGATCGTGACACCCGGGTTGCTCAGGCAGTCGAGGAACTCGGCTTCGAACGCAAGTCCCGAAAGATGGAACAACTCCTCGGCGAGGCGTTGACCCGTGCACAGCAGTTGATCGATGGGCAGGGAGCCTGATGTTTCCACTCGACGAGAAGACACTTGACCGGATCGCCAAGGTCACCGTCGACCAAGGTGGTCCGTACGAACGAACTGGCAGAGAGTTGGAGTCGTTGCTCCGCTCGTCCGGCTGGCGCGACGCTCCTGACTATGACGGCTCCCCGCGCGTGGCCTGGATCGTGGAATGCCTCGGCGACCGGGATCACGATGAAGTGGAACGTTTTCTGCGCCGGGTCAGTGATCCCATCGAGTACGAGGACGGACTGTCCACAGCGGACGTGATGCGGTGTGAGCTGAACCGCGTCCTCGAACCTGAGCAGCTGGAGATCCGGTACGTGTCCGGGCGGCCGGTCGTGGCCGAGATCGGGCAGGCTGGTCCCAGCAGGGTGGTGTTGCACCTCGACGACGTGGAACAACGGCTGCGCCGTTGGATCTCAGACGAGCAACTCGTGACGCTGCTCGTCAACCGGGTCAGGCAGAGCCAGGAGTCGGAAGCCGTGGGCGCACACCTGCTGGCGTTGTTCGGCATCGGGAGCTTTGTGGAGGGACTCCTCTACGGCGTGCTCATCGAACGCAATCCTGAGTTCGCCGCGGAGGGCTTCGTCGGCCGGGACGGCAGGAAGACCGCCGCCAAACGGGCCGGGCTCGATCTGCTCATCACCGCCGCACACGACTGCGGCCTGATCCAGTTGGACGCCAAGAGCTTCATGGATCCGGTGAGGGACTTCCGGAACTACATCCATCCTCGTCGTCAGCTGGAAACAGGATTCACGCCTGACGAGGACACCGTGTCGATGAGTTGGCCGCCCGTCCAGGCGCTCCTGAACGACCTCGACACAGCTATGTCGGCGGAGAAATGAGCGTCAGGGGCCACTCCCTTGCGGAGTGGCCCCTGACTTGCGGTCACACGGCCGCGGTGCCGATCAGCCCGTTGCGCGTCACCCGTGCCGCCAGCTCGGTCTCGGAGAGGTCCTCCGTGCCCGAGGGGCGGCGCGGCAGCACCATGTACCGCGACTCGGCGTTCGCGTCCCAGACCTCGATCCTGGTGGTCTCGGGCAGCGTCAGGCCGAACTGCTCCAGCACCTCGCGCGGGTGGCTGACCACCTTCGAGCGGTACGCCGTGCTCTTGTACCAGGTGGGGGACGGTCCGAGCAGCGAGAGCGGGTAGCAGCTGCAGAGCGTGCAGACGATGACGTTGTGCACGTCCTCGGTGTTCTCGACGACGTGCAGCCGTTGCACCTGCAGGCCGCCGCCCATCGACAGGCCCAGCTCGGGCAACGCCTCGTTCGCGTTCTCCAGCAGCCGCGCCCGGAAGCCGTCGTCGGTCCAGGCCCGTGCCACGACCCGGAACCCGTTGGCGGGTGAGGCCTTGTGCGCGAACGCCTCCAGCACCTGGTCCAGTTCCCTGGGGTCCAGCAGCCCCTTCTCCTCGAGGATCGCTTCCAGCTCGCGCACGCGCGCGGCGATCGGGGAGTCGTCGTGGTCGTCACTCATCGCTGAGGTAGTCCTCCCAGAGGGACAGCGTCACGTTGTGGTCGCCGTGGCCGAACAGTTCGCGTGCGGAGAACCGCACCAGGTACACCTGTTGTGGCTGCTGGATTCCGCGCGCGCTGAGGTCCGCCAGCGGATGGACGCCGTCGCCGCCGACGACCGTGCCGAGGCGGCCGCGCGCGTAGTGTGGCAGCCGGGTGTGGTGACCGGGGTCCACTGTGGACGTGCGGACGCGGTCGCCGGTCCGGTAGCGCTCAGACAACGCCGCGCTCCTTCAGTAGAGTCTGGATCGCGCGGAACCAGTTCTCGTAGTAGGACGACTCGTGCGACATGGTCCGTTCGACGGCGTCCCGGAACTGGTCCAGGTTGTAGACGCCCTGCCCGATCAGCGCCCGGTTCATGGCCATCACGTGCGCTTCCCAGTCCGCGTGGAAGGGCGGCTCGTCGAGCTCCTCGATCACGGGCCCGAACCCGTCCTGCCCGCCGACGTCGTTGATCCTCGGCATGTCACCTCCTGCGCTCAGCCAGATTCTGCGCCGCCTCCCGCCAGTTCGGGAAGTGGAACTCGAATCCGGCCTCGGTGAGCCTTCCCGGTACGACCCGGCGGCTCTTGAGCAGCAGCTCGGTGTCGGTGCGCAGGGCGAACGCCCCGAGCCCTGCCATCCAGCGGGTCGCGGGCAGCCCCACCGGCACGTTCCACGCCTGGCGGAGGTCGCGCATGAACTCCCGCTGCGGCACCGGGCCCGGCGCCGCCAGGTTGACCGGGCCCGCGATCGGTTCCCTGATCAGCAACGCGACCGCCCGCACGAAGTCGTCGTCGTGGATCCACGAGACGTACTGGCGCCCGCCCGCCACCGGGCCGCCCAGCCCGAGCCGGGCCAGCCACGACAGGTAGTCGAACACGCCACCGCGGTCGGGGCTCATCACCATCGCGGACCGCAGCGCGACCTTGCGGGTGCCCGGCGTGTCGGCCTCGTCCAGCTCGGCCTCCCAGCGCTTGGCGATCTCGACGCTGTACGCCCAGTACCCCGGCACGTCCGGCTCGCGTCCGCCGATGACCCCGGTCTCCTCGTCGTTGGCCGCGTCGAACCGGTGCGCGTAGATCGTCGCGGTGCTCATCTGCAGCCAGACCGCGGGCGGGTTGTCCGCCTTCGCGATGGCCTCGCCGACGACCCGCGCCGAATCGATCCGCGACCGCATCATCTGCCGCAGGTTCTCCGCGGTGTAGCGGCAGCTCACGCTCCGCCCGGCCAGGTTGATCACGACGTCGGCGCCGTCGATCTGTTCGGCCCACCTGCCCAGCGTGTGGCCGTCCCACCGCACGCCGGCGCTACGACTGATGATCACCACGTCGTGGCCCGCCGCCCTGAGCGCGCGGGTCAGCACGCCGCCGACCTGCCCGGTACCGCCTGGAATCACGATCTTCATGTCTGGTCGTCCCCCTCGGTGCCGACGCTAGTCCCCGATCGCTGAGAGGTGTTTCAGCTATGCTCCGGCAAAACGCTCAAACGAACAGGCGGTCGGTCATGCGGGAGTCCAGCGAGGCACGGCGGCAGCGAATTCTGGCCGTCACAGCGTCGCGGGGCACGGTCAGGGTGAGCGATCTGGCCGAGGAACTGGACGTTTCGATCGTCACGATCCGGCGGGACGTCGAGGAGCTCGCCCGGCTCGGCAAACTGCGCCGCGGGCACGGGGTCGCGCGGTCGCTCACGCCGGTCGAGCAGCCGGTGCCGAAGCAGGCCACGAACGGCGCGATCGCACTCGTCGTGCCGGAGCGCCACACGTACCTGTACGAGACGATGAACGGCGCCCGCAAGACGCTCGAAGAGGCCGGCATGCGGGTCGTCCTGCACATCGCGCCGCAGGTCAGGGGCGCGGAACGGCCCATCGTCGAGAAGGCGCTGACCGAGCAGGTGCAGGGGCTGCTGATGGCGCCGCGCTGGCGGACGTTCGAGGAGGAGACCGAGGACGACTGGCTCGCGGACACCGGCGTGCCGACCGTTCTCATGGAACGCCGCCCGAGCGGAGGACTGCGGGCGATGAACTCCGTGTGCTCGGACCACTGGTATGGCATGCATCTGGCCGTGAAGCACCTGACCGACCTCGGCCACCGTCGGATCGTGCTGGCCGCACGTGACGACAGCCCGACGGCGCGGGTGCTGCGCAGGGCGTTCCGGGAGATCTCGGCGGACCTGGAGGACGCCGTCACGGTGCGGAGCTCACCGGACACCGGGCTCGTGGACGTGCTGCGGAAGCATCGGGCGACGGCGGCGGTGCTGCACGGCGACGAGGACGCGTTGATGCTGGTCCAGCAGATGATGCACGCCGGGATGGAGGTGCCGCGGATGTGCTCGGTCGTCGCGTACGACGATGTGGTCGCGTCGCTCGGCAGCATCCCGCTCACGGCCGTCGCGCCGCCGAAGACCGAGGTGGGCCGGGTCGCCGCGGAGCTGCTGCTTCGGAAGCTGAAAGGGGAGGTCGCGGCCACCGAACGCATCGAGTTGCTGCCGACGTTGAAGATCCGCTCATCGACTGAGCGTTTGACCGTTTCTTGACGGCAAAGCGATCAGGCGATCAGGATGCGCTTCATGCGCCTGAGTCGTCGCACACTTCTCGCGGCGGGTCTCACGGCACCATTGGCGGCCTGCTCCACTCCGCAACGCCGCGGTGCCGGAGGTCCGGTAGAGATCACGTTCTGGTCGGCCCTGCGAGGTAGTCAGCAGGTCGTCGACGCGTTCAACTCCTCGCAGAACCGCATCAGGGTGGTCTTCCAGCAGATCCCCTCCGGTGGGCAGGGCGGCTACGCCAAGCTCAGCAACGCGGCTCGTGCGGGCAACGCACCGGACATCGCCACGATCGAGTACCCGCAGGTCCCGGGGTATGCGATCGACGGCGTCGCCAGGGACATCACCGACCTCGTGACCGATCGCCTGAAGCAGAAGCTCCTGCCGCAGGCACTCAAGCTCACGACCTTCGACAACCGCGTGTTCAGCGTCCCGCTCGACATCGAGCCGATGGTCCTGCACTACCGCGAGGACCTGTTCCAGGCCAACGGTTTCGAGATCCCGACGACCTGGGACGAGTTCGCCGGGCTCGCCCGCACCGTGCGGAGCAAGTTCCCGGACAAGAGGCTCACGATCTTCCCGACGGATGGCGGCACGCAGTTCGCCTGCCACGCCTGGCAGGCCGGCGCGCAGTGGTTCGACACCAGCGGCGGCAAGTGGCGGGTGTCGCTGGCGGACGAGCCCACGCGCAAGGTCGCGGACTACTGGCAGGGGCTGATCGACGAGGACCTGGTGTTCCGCAACGCCGGCGACAGCAAGCAGCACGACGCCCAGATCGGCCAGGACCGCGTGATCACGAGGCTCAGCGGCGCCTGGGACGCGGGCGCGCAGATGCGGGCGAGGCCGGCGCAGAAGGGCAAGTGGCGCATCGCCGCCATGCCGATCTGGGACGAGCAGGTCGTCGGCACGCACGGCGGTTCGACGTTCGCGGTCACCAAGGACTCCCAGGAACCCGAGGCCGCGATGGAGTTCATCGAGTGGCAGTGCACCCACCCGGACGCGCTGACGGCTCGGCTGAAGAGCGGCACCAGCAGCCAGTACCCGGTCGCGCCCGGCCTGGTCGAGGCGGGTGCCAAGGCGTTCCCCGGCGAGTACTACGGCGGTCAGGACATCTACCGGCTCTTCGAACGGGAGGCGAACAAGGTCCGCGACGGCTGGGTGTGGGGGCCGCGAATGACCGCCACGCTGAAGGTGATGCAGGACGGGTTCGCGAAGGCCGGCGCCGGTGAGGGCACGCTGATCGACGCGGTGCGGACGGCCCAGAGCGGCACGATGCCGGACCTCAAGGCCCTCGGTCTGTCCACTGAGGAGGGTGCGCGATGAAGAGCAGACTCGCCTGCGCCGTCCTGATGGCGCCGTTCTTCCTGTTGCTGGTCACGGTGTTCCTGATCCCGACCGGCACCGCGGTCTGGCTCAGCTTCTTCGCCGCCGACCAGCCGGGACTGGGCTTCGGCCCGGAGAGCACGGTGTTCGTCGGCCTGCGCAGCTACGTGGCAGTGCTCAGCGACCCGACGTTCCTCAACGGTCTCCTGACCGTGGTCCTGTACTGCCTGCTCTACATCCCGCTGATGGTCGTCGGCGCGCTCACCCTCGCGTTGCTGCTGGACTCCGGGGTGGCGAAGCTGCGCAGCTGGATGCAGATGGGCCTGTACCTGCCGCACGCCGTTCCGGGCATCATCGCGGCCCTGATCTGGCTCTACCTCTACACGCCGGGGTTGAGCCCGATCATCGAACTGTTCGCCCAGGCCGACATCCAGATCAACTTCCTCGGCATCCACACGGTTCTGCCGTCGATCGTGAACATCGCCCTGTGGAGCAACCTCGGCTACAACATGGTGATCTTCTACGCGGCGTTGCAGGCCGTGCCGCGAGAGGTGCTGGAAGCGTCCGTCGTGGACGGAGCGGGCCCGGTCAAGCAGGCGCTGCGGATCAAGGCACCGCTGGTGCGCGGCGCGATCGTCACGGTCGGCATCTTCACGCTCATCTGGGCACTGCAGCTGTTCACCGAACCCGTGCTGCTCAGCCAGTCCACACCGATGATCAGCGCCCGGTTCTCGCCGAGCATGTACATCTACGACGCCGCCTTCACCCGCAACAACTACGGCCTCGCCGCGGCCGCGTCCGTGATCCTGCTGGCCTTCACGGTCGCGCTGTCCTTCGGCGTCACCCGCTGGACGAACAGGAAGGCCGCCTGATGACCCTCCTCGGCCGGACCACGGTGAACGTGGTCATCGGCGTAGCGGTGCTCTACACCCTGCTGCCGGTGATGTGGCTGCTGCTCGCCGCCACCAAGAACGTCGACGCCCTGTTCAACAGCGACCTGTTCGGTGGCTTCTCGTTGGTGGAGAACGTCAAGAACCTGTTCGCGATGGACAAGGGCCTGTACGGGCGCTGGTACCTCAACAGCCTGCTGTACGCGGTGATCGGTGCCGCCGTCAGCGCGTTCATCTCCATCGCCTCGGGGTACGCGTTCGACAAGTACTCGTTCCGTCACAAGGAGAAGCTCTTCGGGCTCGTGCTCGCGGCCGTGATGGTGCCGCAGACCGTGCTCGCGCTGCCGCTGTACCTGATGGCGTCCGAGGCGGGCCTGGTGAACACGTTCTGGGCGGTGTTCATCCCGGCGCTGTTCAACCCGTTCGGCGTCTACCTCGGCCGGATCTTCTCCCAGGGCTACGTGCCGGACGAGGTGCTGGAAGCCGCCCGCATCGACGGAGCGGGCGACCTCGCCACGTACTTCAAGGTCGCTCTGCGGATGCTGGGGCCGGGCATGGTGACGCTGTTCCTGTTCCAGCTCACCACGATCTGGAACAACTTCTTCCTGCCGATGGTGATGCTGTCCGACCAGAAGCTCTACCCCGTCAGCCTCGGCCTCTACCAGTGGAACAGTTCGGCCACGGTGTCTCCCGAGTACTACCCGGTGGTGATCATGGGATCTCTCTTCGCGGTGCTGCCGCTGATTCTCGCGTTCATGTTGCTGCAACGGTTCTGGAAGGCCGGCATGACCGCGGGAGCCGTCAAGTGAGGGCCGCGGGCGTGATGTCGGAGGAGGCCGCCGCCGCCGTCCTCGCGCCCGTGCTCCACGATCTGAAAGCGTTGTGCGACTTCGAGGGCGTCAGCGAGGATTTCGCTGGCGTGCCCGACGTCGACCTGCTCGTCACGGGCTGGGGCTGCCCGCCGATCACCGCCGAGGTGCTCGCGGCACTCCCCAGTCTGAAAGCGATCGTGCACACCGCCGGGTCGGTCAAGGGCTTCGTCACCGACGCCTGCTGGGACCGCGGCATCGCGGTGTCGTCGGCCGCCCAGGCCAACGCGCTGCCGGTCGCCGAGTACACCGTCGCGATGATCCTGCTGAGCGGCAAACGGGTGCTCGAACGCGCCCGCGAGTACCGCGAGACCAAGCGGATGTCGGTGTACGGGGTCTCGCCGTCCGTGGGCAACTTCGGCGCCACGGTCGGCATCCTGTCCGCGTCGATGATCGGCCGGCGGGTGATCGAGCTGCTGGCGCCCTACGATTTCCAGGTGCTGGTGCACGATCCGTTCGTGACCGAAGTGGACGGTGCCGAGTCCGTGAGCATCACCGAGCTGTTCGAGCGCAGCGGCGTGGTCAGCGTGCACACGCCGTTGCTGCCGGAGACCGTCGGGCTGGTCAGCGCCGAGCTGCTCGGCCTGCTGCGCGACGACGCCGTGCTGATCAACACCGCCCGAGGTGCCGTCGTGGACCAGGACGCGCTGGCGGGCGAGGCGGGCCGGATCAGAGCGGTGCTCGACGTGACCGATCCCGAGGTGCTGCCGGCGGACCATCCGTTGTGGCGCAACGACAACGTGCTCATCACGCCCCACCTGGCCGGGTCGCAGGGCAACGAGTGGGACCGCCTCGGGCAGCACGCGCTCGGAGAGGTCCGCAGATGGGCGGCCGGCGAGCCGTTCGAGACGCCCGTACCCGCGGAACGAAGGGAACACATCGCGTGAGCCACAGCCGCGAACAGTGGGTCGACACAGCGGACGCGCTGCTGGGCTCCGCCTGGCGATACGCGTCCCCGGACCAGGCGTTTCTGGATCTGCCGGGCCGGCCGTCCCGCAGCGGTGTCCGGTCGGACGGGCTGGAGGGGTACGCCCGCACGTTCCTCGCCGCCGCCTTCCGCACCGCGCACGGCGAGGACCCGCACAACTGGCTGGAGCGCTACGCCGCGGGGCTGGCGGCCGGGACGGCGGGGGAGTGGCCCGCGATCTTCGACGTCGGCCAGCCCATGGTCGAGTCGGCCTCGGTGGCGCTGAGCCTGCGCCTCACCAAACCGTGGCTCTGGGACAAGCTGCCCGAGGCCGTGCAGGACCGGGCGGAGGCCTGGCTGCGGGAGGCGCTGCGGCACGTTCCCGCCGCCAACAACTGGTACTTCTTCCCGTACACCGTGGCGTCGTTCCTGGAGTCGGCCGGACGCGGTGACGACGAGACTCGGCGGGCTCAGGACCGCGCCATGGAACTGCTCGAAGGCTGGTACGTCGGCGACGGCTGGTACTCCGACGGCGACGGCCGCGCGTTCGACCACTACAACGGCTGGGCGCTGCACCTCTACCCGGCGCTGGACGCGCACCTGAACGGCCGGCCGGTCACCACGCACCTGCGCGAGCACCTGGAGAGCTTCCACCTGCTGTTCGGCGCGGACGGAGCCCCGCTCTACTTCGGACGGTCGCTCACCTACCGCTTCGCCGCCGCGTCGGCCGTGGCACTGGGCGCGGTCACCGGTGAGACGCCGCTGAGCCCCGGCCACTCCCGCCACCTCATCGGCCAGACCCTCCAGTACTTCCTCGACCGGGGATCGCTGTCCGACGGCCTGCTCAGTCTCGGCTGGCACGGCCCGCACGAGGCCGGCCTCCAGGTCTACTCCGGACCGGCCTCGCCCTACTGGGCGTCGAAGGCGTTCGTCTGCCTGCTCGCCGGTCCGGAGCATCCACTGTGGACAGCGCAGGAGGAGAGCCCGGACGAGGACCGCACGCTCGCACTGCCCGGACCGGGTTTCCTGATCCAGCGGCACAACGGCGTGACGCGGCTGCACAACCACGGCAGCGACCACGTCCGTCCGTTCGAGGGCGAGTACGCGACCGAGGACGACCCGCTCTACAGCCGCTTCGCCTACTCGACGGCCAGCGGCCCGACGGTGCGGCACAACGTCGCCGACAACCACATCAGCCTGGTCGTCCGGGGCGACCGCAGCGTGCGCAGGCGGATCCACCCGCTGGGCGCGGCGGACAACTGGGCCGCGTCCTGGCACCGGCCGGTGTTCGACGCGAACCAGCCCATGGTGCCGGGCCTGCGGATCGAGAGCGTCACGGCCGTATGGGACGACCAGGAGCTGCGCATCCACCGCGTGATCGGCGCACCGCCCGGCACGAGGGCCGAGCTCACCGGCTGGGCCACGGACCTGCCGTCCCCGCTGGTCGGGGTGCGGGGCTGGACCGGCGAGGAGTCGCGGGCCGCGCCGCAGGGCACGGCGTTCACCGCCACGGCGAAGGTCCCCGTGCTGACCGCGGACGTCGAGGGCACCGTGACGCTCGCGGCGGTGGCGGTGCTCGACGGCACCGTCGCGGAAGTCGACTGGAATGCCCGTGTCGACGAGATCCTCCGGCTGACCCTGGACGCCTGAACGGGGTAACGCGGCGGCGGCAGGCCCGATGAAGGGATGTGCGCATCACCCTTCTCGCCGCCGCCGCGTTCCTGCTCGCCGCCTGCACCTCCACCCCGGAGGCCGCGCCGTCGCAGGTGCCGCCGGCCCCGACCACCGTCGAGCAGCCCGCGGGCAACGGCCCCAACTGCGCGAACGCCAACTCCTCCGTGGTGGGCAAGGCGCTCGGGCTGCGGCTGCAGGGCCAGCAGGAGACGGTCGACAAGGCGGTCACGACCTGCCGGTACGTGGGTGCGGGCATGCCGGTCGAGGTGCGGTTCACGGCGAACGCGACCGCCACGACGTTCGCCAAGGGCAAGCCGGAGAAGGCCAAGGCGCTCGAGGGCCTGTTCGACGAGGCCTACGAGGCGTCGGCCGGCGGTGCCGAGACCGCTCAGCACACGGTGGCCGCGCGCAAGGGCAAGACGCAGATCGAAGTGATGTCACCGGCGGGCGTCGAGCCGTCGAAGAAGCTGATCACCGACCTGTTCGGCCGGATCTAGACCGGCACGTCGAAGAACGAGAGCACCCGCGCACCGGGCGCCAGCCACGGTTCCAGCAGCGCGTTCGCCCGGCCGGGATCGCGGTGGAACAGCCCGACCCGCACCGCGAACACCAGGTCGAACCGCCGGTCGCCGAGGTTCATGTCCTCCAGCGACGCGATGAGGAACTCGGCCTTGCCCGACGCCACGTACGGCGCGTTGCGGCGGGTCGCGGCCTCGATCATCTTGGTGGAGCGGTCGATCGCGGTGAGCGTGCCGGTGGACAGCAGTTCGCACACCAGGGTGGCGGCCACGCCCTGACCGCAGCCGATCTCCAGCACCCGGTCGCCGGGCCGGATGGCGAGTTGGCCGACCACACCCCGCAGACGCTCGCTCATGGTCCACAGGATGCGTCAGCACGGCGGGCGGGGCTACTCCCGCAGCCCCGCCTGACAGGGATCAGCCCAGTCCGCCCAGGTTGACCATCCAGCTGACGCCGAACTTGTCGACGAGGTCGCCGTACTCGTCGCCCCACATCTGCTTCTCCAGCGGGGTACCGACCTTGCCGCCGTCGGCGAGGGCGTTGAAGTAGTCGCGCAGCACTTCCTCGTCGCCCGACAGCGACACCGTGATGCTGGAGCCGGACCTGTACTCCATGCCGGGAGGCGTGTCGGCGGCCATGATCGTGTAGCCGGCGTCGGTCTCCAGCTGCGCGTGCATGATCTGGTCGGCCTGCGGCGTGTCCTGCATGCCGAACTCGCCGAAGGTGTTCATCTTCAGTTCGCCGCCGAAGACCGACTGGTAGAACTCCATCGCCTGGCGGGCTTGACCGTCGAAGCTGATGTACGGGTTGAGGCGAGTGGCCACCGGAATCGCTCCTTCTGGAAGACGGATGCGCATCCTCGCAAACCCTTGGTACACCTACAACTTGAACTTACTCGGTAACACCGGAGTCACCCTGAGCGACCTTGCCCGTGTACATGAGTGTGGCTTCGGGTGTGAGCGGGTGGAACGTTCCGGCGCGCACGTCGCGGTAGGCGCGTTCCAGCGGTGACCGCTTGAAGAACGACCGTCCACCCAGGACCTCCATCGCGATGTCGACGACCTCGATCGCCTCCACGACGGTCTGCCGCTTGGCCAGCATCACGGTGATGGTCGACTCGGCGTTGGCCGTGTAGTCGTCGCCGAGCTCCTCGATCGAGCCCATCAGCGACCACCACGCGGTGCGCAGCTTGTAGTCCATCAGCCCGATCTGCCTGGTGGCGTTCTTCGACGTCGTCCGCACGGCCACGTCCCGCGCACCCGACGCGATGCCGAAGTACGTCGCCCCGCACACCGGTGCGAAGTGGACGACCGCGGCGAACAGGGGCGCGCCGAACTCGCCGTACGGCCGGCGGGCGGCGATCTTCTCAGCGGGGATGAACACGTCCTCCAGCACGACGTCGTGGCTGGCCGTGCCGCGCATGCCGAGCGTGTCCCACGTTTCCTCGATGCGCACGCCGTCGGCGTTCAGCGGGGCGCTGAAGTGCAGCACCTCTTCGCCGAGCACAGCGGACGTGGCCACGACGTTCGCCCGCGGCGACTGGCTGCAGAACGCCTTGCGGCCGCTCACCAGGAAACCGCCGTCCACCGGTGTCGCCGTCGTCGTGGGCCACAGCCAGTCCGAGCCGCCGCTGGTAGCGATGACCAGGCCTTCCGCCGCCACGCGCCGCAGCACGCCTTCCGCGTCCGGCGCGCCCTTGCGCCGGCGATATCCCTGCATCAGCGTCAGGTACAGGTGCATCGTGACAGCCAGCGCGGTCGCGCCGTCGTGTCTGGCGAGCTCGGCCTGGGCGTAGCAGACCTGGCGCATCGTGGCGCCGAGCCCGCCCAGGTCCTCGGGTACGGCCAACGCCAGGTAGCCCTCTTCGCGCATGGCCTCGTACGCCTCGCTCACGAACGTGGCGTCGCGATCGTGCTCCGCCGCGTGGGCGGCCGCGATCGCGCCGATGCGGGCGGCCATCTCCACGAACTTCGCGTCGTCGTCTCTGGTCACGGTGGGGAACGTGCTGGTCACCCGCGGTGTCTCAAGTGTTGTCATGCGACAAACGTAAGAACGCGCAAGCCTCGCAGGTAGTTCTGAAAGTGAACCGGACGGCGGTAACGAAACTCCCGCGGCGACGGAGACTTTCCCTGTGAGGACGTATGCGCAGTACTGCCCGATCGTCCGCGCCGTCGAGGTGCTGGGCGACCGGTGGACGTTGCTGATCGTGCGGGACATGCTCATCGGTGCCTCGCGCTTCAACGAGCTCTCCCGCGGCCTGCCGGGACTCTCGCGGGCCCTGTTGTCACGACGGCTGCGGCAGCTGGCGAACGCCGGTCTGGTGCAGCGCAACGGCGACGGCTACACGCTGACGCCGCCCGGACTGGCGTTGCGCCCCCTCGTGTTCGGCCTCGCCGACTGGGGCGCCCGGTACGCGTTCGGTGATCCGCGCGCCGACGAACTCGACCCCGAGGTGCTGATGTGGTGGATGCACGGCCGCATCGACACCGGCACGCTGAGCAAGCGCGCGAACATCGAGGTCCGCATCCACGACCGGCGCCGCACGTTCTGGCTCGTCGTCGAACCCGGTGACGCCTCGATCTGCTACACCGACCCCGGCCTGGAGGTCGACGCCGTGCTGGCGTCCGACATCGCGACGCTCTACCGGATGTGGGAGGGCGAGGTCGGCCTGCTCGACGCGGTGCGCGCGGGCACGATCGAGCTGACCGGGTCGCGCTGGGTGGTGCGCGGCCTGCCGGGGTGGCTGAAGCTCAGCCCGGTCGCGGAGCACGTGCGCGCCGCCAAGGCGGACGCCTGACCAGCGGCGACAAGAATTTCGAAGATTTTCTGGGCTGTCGTGTCGATCCGGGCTGGTGCCCGTTCGACGCATCAGTGGAAGGACACGACAGCCCAGGAGGAACTCGACATGACCGCCACGATCACCACCACCCCCGCCGTTGTTGTTCGCAAGTCGGCCGCCGCTCGCCACGCGACGCTCGTGACCCGCGTGCTGACCGGCCTGCTGTTCACCGTCACCGGCCTGAACGGGTTCCTGAACTTCATGCCCGCACCGGATCCGAGCACGATGGCGCCCGCCGGGGTGGCGTTCACGACCGCCTTGTACGCCACCGGTTACATGCTGCAGCTGGCCTCGGGTGTGCAGCTGGTCGCCGGTGTCCTGCTGGTGATCGGCCGGTTCGTCCCGCTGGCCCTCGCGATGCTGGCTCCGATGGTCGTGAACATCTTCCTGATCCACGTCTTCCTGGAGCCGTCCGGTCTCGGCATCGCGATCCTGGTGGTGCTGGCCGAGATCGGTCTCGCGTGGGCGTACCGCGACAAGTTCCGCCCGATGCTCCAGGCCCGCTAGACCTCTACCGCGCCATGAACGCGGCGAGCAGTGCCTGCACCTCGTAGACGTCGACGCCCTTGCCGAACTGCTTGGAGATCGGGGCGTCGGCGCTGGAGACCCAGATCTTCAGTTCCGCGTCCATGTCGAAGTGGCCGGCCGTCTCGACCGAGAACTGCGTGATCGCCTTGTAGGGCACGGAGTGGTACTCGACCTTCTTGCCCGTCATGCCCTGCTTGTCGACCAGGATCAGCCTCCGGTCGGTGAACAGGAACGAGTCCCGCACCAGCTGGTACGCCGCGTGGATCTGCTCCCCCTGCGCCAGCAGCCGCCCGAACTCCTTCGCGGCGTCCCGCGGGTCGAGCTTCGACGCGTTCCCCATCATTCCGCTGAGAAGTCCCATACGTCCACGTTTACCAGGCTTTCCCAAAGCTTGTCCCGGTACTGGGCCTCTGCTGTCCGAGCGCTTCCCGTCGTAGCCCGAAAGTGGATCTCAACAGCCACTCGATCGGGGAGAACGACACAATGCGCAAGAACCTCATCGCCGCCGCCGGACTGGCGGGAGTCAGCGCCCTGCTCGTCGGATGTGCCAGCGCCCCAGCGCAATCCGCCACCACGGAGGCGGCGCCGGCGCCCGAGCAGATCAAGGCGTTGTTCGCCGACTGGAACACCGCCCTCGCCACGGGGGACCCCCAGAAGGTGGCCGATCGCTACGCTCCGAACGCGGTTCTGCTGCCCACGGTGTCGAACCAGGTGCGGTCCACGCGGGCCGAGATCGTCGACTACTTCGAGCACTTCCTGCTGAACAAGCCGAGCGGCGAGATCCTCGACTCGCACGTCGCCGTCCTCGACGCCGACGACGCGATCGACGCGGGCACCTACCGGTTCTCGCTCACCAAGGACGGCAAGCCGACGACCGTGGACGCCCGCTACACGTTCGTCTACGAGAAGATCGGCGGGGAGTGGCTCATCGTGAACCACCACTCGTCGGCGATGCCGGAGCAAGCCTGATCCGCACGCACAACCCGCCGCTGGACGAGGCCTCCAGCGACACCGCGCCGCCGTCGTCGGTGACGAGCTGCTTGACGATCGCGAGGCCCAGGCCCGAGCCGCCCTTGCCGGTGAGGCCCTGACCACGCCAGAACCTGTCGAACGCCCGCGCCCGGTCGGCCTCCGGCAGGCCGGGGCCGGCGTCGATGATCTCCACCAGGCCCGGCCGCGTGGTGCGGACGAGGATCGTGGCGCCGTCCGGGGACACCTCCAGCGCGTTGGACAGCACGTTGTCCAGCACCTGCTCGAGGTGCCCCGGCGTCGCGAGGACTCGGATGTCGAAGCCCTCACTGACCAGGGAGATCGAGCGTTCGTCCGCGGCGGCGCGCCACGCGGTGAACCGTTCCGCGACGACGTCGAGCACCTGCACCGGTTCGGGGTGGGGAACGTCCGCCTCGGCCCGTGCCAGCGCCAGCAGGCCGTTGACCAGCCGCGACATCCGCACGACCTCGGCCGTCGCCATGTCGACGTCCTCGCGGACCACCGGGTCGTCGACGCCGTCGGCCACGTTGTCGAGCGAGAGCCGCAGCGCGGTCAGCGGGGTGCGGAGCTGGTGCGAGGCGTCGCCGATGAACGCCCGCTGCGAGCCGACCAGCGTGCCGATCGTCTCGGTGGCGGTGTTCAGCGTCCTGGCGAGCGTGCGGGTCTCCGGCGGTCCCGTCTCCTCGGCGCGCGCGGTCAGGTCGCCGTCACGCAGCCGGCCCGCCATCGCGTTCAGCTCGCGCAACGGCCGGGTGACCCTGCGCGCCAGCCACAGTCCCAGGAACGCCGCCAGGATCAGCACGCCCACGGCGAGCGCGGCCCGGAAACCCCAGATCTGCCACAACCGTTGCGTGATCAGACCGTCCGGATAGGACAGCCGGATCGCGCCGACGACCGTGCCGTCGGGCGTCTTCGCCGGAACCGTGAGCTTCAGTCCCTCGTCGTCCCAGACCGTCGACTCCGCCTGGGGTTCGAGGACGTCGATCTGGCCGGGCGTCTGCCGTTCGTAGGCGTCCACCAAGGCGTTCAACGACCTGATGTCGCCCGACGCGAGCAGCAACGCGGCGGTGTCGGCCTCACGGCGGGCGGTGTTCACGGCATCGCCGTAGATCTGGGTGTTCAGCGTGAACGCCACCGGCACCGTGAACGCGGCGATCGCCACCGCCACCAGCAGCACGTAGCTCCAGGCGAGCTGGCGGATCACGGGAGCACCAGCCGGAATCCCACGCCCCGCACGGTCTCCAGCGAGGCCGCGTCACCGAGCTTGCGGCGCAACACGCCGACGTGCACGTCGAGCGTCTTGGTGGGGCCGAACCAGTTCTCGTCCCACACCGCCTCCATGATCTGCTCGCGGGTGAACACCGCGCCCGGCTCCTCGGCCAGGAACGACAGCAGGTCGAACTCCTTCGGCGTCAGTTCGACCTCGTCCCCGTCGAGGTGCACCCGCCGCCCGCGCCGGTCGATGCGCACCCGCCCGTGCACCTCCGGTTCAGGTTGAGCAGGCTGCACGCGCCGGAGAACCGCACGCATCCGTGCGACGACCTCGCGCACCCCGAACGGTTTGGTGACGTAGTCGTCGGCGCCGATCTCCAGCCCGACCACCCGGTCGACCTCGTCGGATCGTGCGCTGATCACGATGATCGGCACGTTCCCGCGCGCCCGCAGCTCACGGCAGACGTCGAGGCCGTCCATGTCGGGCAGGCCGAGATCGACGAGCACCAGGGCGAACTCCCCGGCCGTCAGCGCTTCCGCACCCGTGCGCACCCACGTGACCTCGAACCCGTAGCGGGACAGACCGCGCGTGAGCGATTCCGCGATCGGCTCGTCGTCCTCCACCAGCAGCACCCGCATGGGCGCTGATCATTCCATTGAACGAGGCAGGGCGTTGCGCAGGCGGATGCCGCTGAACTCCAGCGCGCTCGCCGTGACCTCGTCCCAGAACGGCCAGAGGTTGGCCAGCACGCGCAGTTCGATCCCCGCCTCCTCGTGCAGCGCGAACAGGTCGCCGACGCGTTCGGCCGGACCCAGCGGCACCACCGGTTCGGTCGCGACGTGGGCGTGCGCACCGCCGGCACCGTCCTCGCCGAACGGCCGGAACATGCTCGCGGGCAACCGGTACGCGTACAGCTCCACGGTCCGCATCCGCTCCAGCCACCCGTACTCGATCGCGTGCACCCTGCTCGTGCCGTCGCTCGTCCACGCCATGGCACGCGGGCACTGCCGGGGAAACCAGTAGTCGGGGGAGCGCGCGGCGTCCACGGCCCACACGTACTCGCCGGGCTGCCGCGCCGTCGCCGCCAGATGCGGGACGAACCGGGTGATCGAAGGATCTTCGGAGAAGTGCAACACCTGACCGTGTGCGGGCCGCATGTGGTCATACTGGCCCGCATGCGGAGGTTGACGCTCGCGGTTTTGCTGGTCCTCGCCGGCTGCTCTTCAGGCGGTGCGGACAACACGGTCGGCTTCACGGCTGTCGACCTCACGGCTCCGCCCGAAGCGTTGGCGACGCACGGCGACATGCTGGTCATCGGCACCCGCCCGTCCGACCACCCGGAACTCGTCACACGGACCAAAGACGGCGTGCTGAGCAACTCCAGGCTGACCCCGGCGACCCCGTACGGCAAGGAAGCACACTGGTACGGCATCACGTCCGACGGCACCACGATCACCGGCGTCGGCGGGGAACGAGGTGGCGCGCACGGCAACGTCCGCTGGAGCGCCTGGACCGGTGACACCCGTGCCATCAACGAGAAACCGCAGGCCTTCAGCACGTTCGGCGGCTACGGCGCGGGCGAGCTGATCGGGCCGGTGCGCACCGCGACGGGCCCGCTGATCATCGGCACCTGGCAGAGCGCCAAGGCGGGCCTCGACCTCGCGGCCTGGACGTTCGCGGACGACACCTGGACCCGCCAGCCGTCCGCCGGCACCGTGCTGGAGAGCTCGCAGGAACTCCTCCGGTTCCCGCTGGCCGTCACCCCGGACGGCGACGGCGCCCTCGTCGTCGGCTGGCAGATCGCGAAGGGCGTGGTGAGCGCCGCGGTCTGGCGGTTCGACGGCACCACCTGGACCACCGCGACCCTCCCGGACGGCGACGCCGCGCTGGCCGCCCGCTGCTGGAACGGCACCTGCCACGTCGTCGGCCGCGCCCAGGGCAAGCTCGCCTGGTGGTCGGGCCCGGACTGGAAGAAGCTGACCACCCCGGACGTCCCGGTGGGCGACGACGACACCCTGGCGGCCCCGATCGACGTCAACGGCACGCCGACGCTGCTGGTGGACCACGGCGGGGTGAAGCTGGTGTCCGAAAAGGACGAACGCCCGGCTGCGGGTCCGTCCGGCGAGGTCGTGGCGGCGGAGAAGGTCGGCGACCAGGTGTTCGTGATCGCGGGCGGCCGGTTGTGGCGCCTCACCTAGAAAGCAGGGCCCGCAACGTCTCCAGCCCGTCCAGCACGGCCTTGCGCTCCGCGGGGGAGGCCGCGTCCAGCGCTCGGGTGAGCCGTCCGTACGGGCCTTCGGAGATCTCGCGCGTGTAGCCCCGCACCGGCTCGGTCACCTCGATCCGCGTGTACCGGCGGTCGTGCGGATCGGGCTCCCGCGTCACGAGTCCGCGCGCCTGCAGCCGATCCACGATCCCGGACGTCGTGGAGTGCGACAGGCTCAGCCGCCGCGCCAGTTCGGTGACCGTCGCCGACCCCTCCACCACCAGGGACCTGATCAGCGCGACCTGGGGCGCGGTCAGTCCGCTGCGGGCCTGGTCCCCGGACGGCTCGATCGATGTCGTCAGCAGGTCCTGCCGCAACGCGCGCAGGTGCGCCATCACCGATTCCGCATCCTCGAAAACCTCGGCCATGGCACGCAGTCTAGAGGTACGTTGCATACGACGCGTCGTATACGACGGATCGAAAGGGCAACGATGGCGATCAAACGCGTACCCACCCCGGCAGGCGACGAGGCCTGGCTCGTCACCGGCTACGACCAGGTCAAGGCCCTGCTGGCCGACCGAAGGCTCGGTCGCGGCCACGTGGACCCGGACAACGCGCCGAGGTTCACCACGTCGGTCATCCTCGGCAAACCGCACAAAGCCACCGCGGAGGAGGAGAACGAGAAGCACACGTGGATGCGCAGGATGCTCGCCCCGGCGTTCTCCGCGAAGAACATGGAGGCGATGCGCCCACGCGTGCGTCATCTGCTCAACGATCTGCTGGACGACCTGGTGGAACAGGATCAGCCCGCGGACTTTCACGAAGCGGTGTCGTTCCCGCTGCCCGTTCTGGTGATCTGCGAACTGCTGGGCGTCCCGGCAGAAGACCGCGAAGAGTTCCGAACCTGGTCAGAGGCCATGAGCACGCTCAACGACGAGCAGAGGTCGATGAAGGGTTTCGCAAATCTTTGGGCCTATATGAGCGAACTGGTCACGCGGAAGAAGAAAGACCCGGCGGACGACGTCATCAGCCACATGATCGGGCAGAACCCGGACGCCCGTGAGCAGGAGATCGCGCAGCTCGGCGCTGGCCTGCTGTTCGCGGGCCACGAGACCACGGTCTCCGCGATCGACCGCGCCGTGCTGCTGCTCAGCCTCAACCCGGACCAGTGGGACGAGCTCAAGCGGCCAGGAGCCGTCCCCGCCGCCGTCGAGGAGGTCCTGCGGCACCGCTCACCGGTGTCGGCGCGCTCCGAGGACTCCGGCCTGCCGCGGTACGCGATGGCGGACATCGAGGTCGAGGGGATCGTCGTCCCGGCAGGCGACCTGGTGCTCCTCGGCATCGAGCAGGCGCACCGTGACGAGGGGCACTTCCCCGACCCGGCGGCGTTCCGGAGGCGCGTCCCCAACCCGCACCTGGCGTTCGGGCACGGCTTCCGGTTCTGCGTCGGCGCCCCGCTCGCCAGAGTCGAACTGACCGAGACCCTCGAAGCCCTTGTGACGCGCTTCACGACGTTCGGCCTAGCGGGAGACCTCTCCGCACTGAGCAGGAGGACGGAACAGCTGGTGGGCGGGGTGGTCCAGCTCCCCGTCCGCTGGACGGAGGCCTGACCTGCTCCTTATCGATGCAGTAACCGTGCAGTTACAAGAGGCTCCACAGCGTGATGCCCGGTTTCTGATCACATTGCGCTGCTTGTCCCACATCTTCTGGTCAATGCATTCACCCAGATGCGTCACATCCATCCGTGGTGAGACAGAACTTCACGGTGAATACGGCGATCCGGCCGCACAATGGTCACGCTTCGGCACACAATTGACGAGAGTCAACTGTTGATGTGGCAGTTCGGCCGACCTTTCCTCCACGCATGGGTGACTATGGCCCGGTCAGTGGGCCCCCGCGTAATGGTGGGGGTGGGCAGCGGTCCGCCAGATCGGCGGTTAATCTCTTGCAACTCGTCCACTGCAATCCAGTGTGCCGATGTCGCAACCACCGGGGAGAGGACTGAACACGGGTGGCCGGATTTCTGTTGCGGCGGTTGGTCAACTACGTGGTGCTCGCCCTTGTGGCGACGTTCCTCGCGTTCACGTTGGCCTCCGCCACCTTTGACCCGATCGGGGTGCTGCAACAACGCAACCCACCGCCACCGGCGGCGTCGATCGAGGCGAAGAAACGAGACCTGCACCTCGACCAGCCGATCCCGCAGCGGTTCGTCACGTGGATGGGCGGGGTGGTGCAGGGCGACTTCGGCCGCACGATCACCGATCGCCCGATCACCGACGAACTCGGCAGGCGCATCGGCGTGAGCTTGAGGTTGTTCCTGCTGGGCATCACGATCGGCATCCTGTTCGGCGTGCTGCTCGGTGTGGTGAGCGCGATCCGGCAGTACAAGTTCAGCGACTACTTCGCGACCCTGTTCAGCTTCATACTGCTGTCCACGCCGGTGTTCGTGCTGGGCACGCTGCTCAAGATGGGCGCTCAGGGGATCAACGACTCGATCGGCACCAACGTGCTGATCTTCGTCGGTGAGACGACACCCGGATTCCAGGGCAACTGGTTCGAGCACCTCGGCGACCGGCTGCAGCACCTGATCGTGCCGACGCTCGCGATCGCGCTCGGCCAGATCGCCTACTACAGCCGCTACCAGCGCTCGTCGATGCTCGACGTGCTCGGCAGCGACTTCCTGCGCACCGCCCAGGCCAAGGGGCTGACCCGCCGCAAGGCGCTGTTCAAGCACGGCCTGCGCACCGCGCTGATCCCGATGGCGACCCTGTTCGCGTTCGGTTTCGGCCTGCTCGTCGTCGGTGGCACGTTCACCGAGCGGATCTTCGGCTGGTTCGGCATGGGTGACTGGCTCGTCACCGGCATCTCGGCGCAGGACACGAACATCACCGCCACGGTGACGCTCTTCGTCGCGGTGTGCGTGCTGTTCTCCGGCTGGCTCGCCGACGTGCTGTACGCCGCGCTCGACCCCCGAATCCGCGTGAACTAGGCAAGGTGACGACGACGTGACCGTGATCCTCAACGAGGGGGACGCCGCCGGAACCACCGGCGCCGCCTCCGGTGGCCCCGTCGACGCGGCGCCCGAACCGGGCAAGGCGATGACGCGCGGCAGGCTCGTGTTCATCCGATTCATGCGCAACAAGCTGGCTCTGGTCGGCCTGGTGATCATCCTCGGCATGTACGTGATGGCGTTCGTGGGCCCGTTCCTGACGAAGTGGACCTACGACACCCAGGACTACAGCGCGTTCCTGGAGCCCCCGTACTCCGAGCACATCTTCGGCACCGACAAGATCGGTACCGACATGTTCGCGCTGACGATGCGCGGACTGCAGAAGTCGTTGATCATCGGCCTGCTCGTGGCGCTGATCTCGACCACCGTGGCCGCGATCGTCGGTGCGGCCGCCGGCTACTTCCTCGGTGTCGCCGACAAGACGCTCATGTGGGTCGTCGACCTGTTGCTGGTGCTGCCGTCGTTCCTGATCATCGCGATCCTGAGCCCCTGGTTCCGCGGCAAGTCGTGGTTCCTGCTGGTGCTGATGCTCGCGGCGTTCCAGTGGATGATCACCGCCCGCATCGTGCGCGGCATGACGCTGACGCTGAAGGAACGCGAGTTCGTGAAGGCGGCCAAGTTCATGGGCCAGCCGGCACGCAAGATCATCGCGAAGCACATCGTGCCGAACATGGCGTCGCTGCTCATCATCGACGCGACCATCAACGTCGGTTCCGCCGTGCTCGCCGAGACGGGCCTGAGCTACTTCGGGTTCGGCGTCCAGTCGCCCGACGTCTCGCTCGGCACCCTGATCGGCGGCAACGCCGAGTCCGCGACGACCTTCCCCTGGCTGTTCCTGTTCCCGGCGGGCTTCCTCGTCGTGTTCGTGCTGGCGGTGAACTGGGTCGGCGACGGGCTTCGTGACGCGCTCGACCCCACCTCCACGCGCGTGCGCCGCAAGGAGAAGAAGGACACCAAGGAGAAGGCCGCCTGATGACCACCTCGGAGCTTCAGTTCGACACTCCGGCCGACCCGGTCGCCAGCGGCCCGGTTCTGCAGGTCGAGGACCTTCACGTGTCCTTCCCCAGCGAGTCCGGACGCGTGCGGGCCGTGCGCGGCCTGAGCTACCACGTCTCGCCCGGCGAGGTCCTCGGCATCGTCGGCGAGTCCGGTTCGGGCAAGTCCGTGTCGTCGCTCGCCGTCATGGGCCTGCTGCCGTCCTCGGCGCGCATCACCGGTTCCATCAAGTTCCAGGGCCGTGAGCTCATCGGCCAGAACGACGCCGAGCTGTCGAGGATCCGCGGCCGCCGCATCTCGATGGTGTTCCAGGACCCGCTGTCCGCCCTGACGCCCGTCTTCACCGTGGGCGACCAGATCGCCGAGGCGATCCTGGTGCACCGCAAGGTGTCCAAGGCCGCCGCCGCCAAGCGCGCGGTCGAGCTGCTCGACCTCGTCGGCATCCCGAACGCCGTCGAGCGCGCCAAGGCGTTCCCGCACGAGTTCTCCGGCGGCATGCGGCAGCGCGCGGTGATCGCGATGGCGATCGCCAACGACCCCGACCTGATCATCGCCGACGAGCCGACCACCGCGCTCGACGTGACGGTGCAGGCGCAGGTGCTGCAGCTGATGGAGACCGCGCAGGAGGTCACCGGCGCGGGCATCGTGATCATCACCCACGACCTCGGCGTCGTCGCCGGGTTCGCGGACCGGCTGATGGTCATGTACGCGGGTCGCGCCGTCGAGACCGGCCTGGTCGACGACATCTACCAGCAGCCGCGCATGCCGTACACGCTCGGCCTGCTCGGCTCGATCCCGCGTCTCGACGTCAGCGAGAAGCAGGCGCTGGTGCCGATCAAGGGCCAGCCGCCGTCGCTCACGGACCTGCCGGACGGTTGCCCGTTCGCGCCGCGCTGCCCGATGGTCGTCGACGCCTGCCACACCTCCGAGCCTCCGCTCGTGGACGTGGACGGGTCGGCCGAGCACCGCGCCGCGTGCATCCGCACCAACGAGATCGCCGCGACCGACGCCGAGGGCGCCGAGGCCGCGGTCGAGATCTTCGGCGCCGAGGTGGCGGGTGAGCCCGAGGTCGCGAAGATCCCGCGCGAGCAGCGCGACGTCGTGCTGGGCCTCGACAACCTCGTCAAGGAGTACCCGGTCAACAAGGGCGTGGTGTTCAAGCGCCGCGTCGGCACCGTGCACGCGGTCGCTGGCATCACGTTCGACGTCCGCGAGGGCGAGACCCTGGGTCTCGTCGGCGAGTCGGGCTGTGGCAAGACCACGACGCTGATGGAGATCCTCAACCTCCAGAAGCCCATGGGCGGCGAGATCTCCGTGCTCGGCACGAAGTCGTCCGAAGTGGACACCAAGCGCCGCTTCGCGATCCGCCGCGACATGTCGGTCGTCTTCCAGGACCCGATGGCGTCGCTCGACCCGCGGCTGACGATCAACGACTGCATCGCCGAGCCGATGCAGGTCCACGGCTACACCAAGGACGAGATCAACCGGCGCGTTCCGGAACTGATGCGGCTTGTCGGCCTGCGTCCCGAGCAGCTGTCGCGCTACCCCGGTGAGTTCTCCGGCGGTCAGCGTCAGCGCATCGGCATCGCGCGGGCGCTCGCGCTCGAACCGAAGCTCGTCGTGCTCGACGAGCCGGTGTCGGCGCTGGACGTCTCCATCCAGGCGGGTGTCATCAACCTGCTGGAGGAGCTCAAGTCCAAGCTGGGCCTGGCCTACCTGTTCGTGGCACACGACCTGTCGGTGGTGCGCCACATCGCGGACCGGGTGGCCGTGATGTACCTCGGGAAGATCATCGAGATCGGCGAGGTGGACTCGGTGTTCGAGGCGCCGCGCCACCCGTACACGCAGGCTCTGCTGTCGGCGATCCCGATTCCCGACCCCGTCAAGGAACGTCAGCGGGAGAGGATCATCCTCACCGGCGACCTGCCGAGCCCGGCGAACCCGCCGTCCGGCTGCCGGTTCCGCACGCGGTGCTTCCTGCACGCCTCGCTGCCGCCCGAGCAGCAGCGCAAGTGCATCGAGGTCGAACCGCCGCGCGAAGTCCAGGCCCCCGACCACGAGGCCGCCTGCCACTTCGCCCAGATCCGTCAGGTGCTCTGATGCATCCGTCGCCTCAGAAGCCCTGCGAGCACGAAGGAACAGTGTCCCCGGCAACTGGTGTCCGGGCACGAGGGAGGTTCACGACAGTGAGTCGACGTACCAAGGTGGGTGTGACCGCGCTGGCCGTCGTCGCCCTCACGCTTACCGCGTGTGGGGGGCCCAGCAAGACCGACTCCGGGCTCAAGGGCGCGGACAACGCGATCGGCCAAGCGGACATCAACCCGCAGGACGCGGCCAAGGTCAAGGACGGCGGCGAGTTCCGCTGGCCGGTCGACCAGTTGCCGGACAACTGGAACTACAACCAGCTCGACGGCACCAACGCCGACGGTCGTCGCATGATCGACACCGTCATGCCGAACCTGTACAAGCAGAAGGCCGACGCCACGATCGACGTCAACAAGGACTACCTCGACGACGCGAAGCTCGCCTCCACCGACCCGCAGGTCCTCGAGTTCAAGATCAACTCGAAGGCCAAGTGGTCGGACGGCACCGCGCTGTCCTGGCAGGACTTCGAGGCGATGTGGAAGTCCCTCAACGGCACCGACAAGGCCTTCGAGGTCGCCGGCACCACCGGGTACGAGGACATCGAGAAGGTCGAGAAGGGCGCGTCCGACCAGGACGTCAAGGTGACCTTCAAGAAGAAGTTCGCCGAGTGGAAGGGCCTGTTCTCGCCCCTCTACCCGAAGGCCATGTCCTCCGCGGCCGAGGAGTTCAACAAGGGCTGGGCCGACCAGCCGAAGATCACCGCCGGTCCGTTCAAGATCGGCACGATCGACCGCACCGCCAAGACCGTCACGGTCGTGCGCGACAGCAACTGGTGGGGCGACAAGCCCAAGCTCGAGAAGTTCACGTTCCGTCAGGTCGACCGCCCCGCGCTCGCGGACGCGCTCGCCAACGGCCAGATCGACTTCTTCGACATCGGTTCGAGCGTCGACAACTTCACCCGCGCGAAGTCGATGCAGGGTGTGACGATCCGCCAGGCGATCACGCCGGACTACTCGCACATCACGTTCAACGGTGCGGACTCCTCGATCCTCAAGGACCCGAAGCTCCGCGTCGCCCTGATGAAGGGCATCGACACCAAGGTCATCTCCAAGGCGCTGCTCGGTCAGATGCTGAAGGGTGACGCTCAGGTCACCGGTAACCACTTCTTCCTGCTGGGTTCCGCCGGTTACAAGGACAACTCGGCCGTCGCCGCGTTCGACAAGGAAGCCGCGAAGAAGCAGCTCGACGACCTGGGCTGGAAGCTCGAGGGCGAGACGCGCAAGAAGGACGGCAAGGAGCTGGTGATCCGCTACATCATCCCGACTCCGAACCCGATCTCGGACCAGATCGCGAAGCTCACGCAGTCGCAGCTCAAGGAGGTCGGCGCCAAGGTCGACATCCAGGCCGTGCCGTCGACCGACTTCTTCAAGCAGTTCGTGAACGTCGGCAACTTCGACATGACCGGCTTCCGCTGGCTGGCCTCGGCCACGCCGATCTCGGACAGCAAGGGCATCTACTCCCTGGACCCGGCCAGCACCAACCAGAACTACGGCCGCATCGGTTCCGAAGAGGTCAACAAGCTGCTGGAGCAGGCCAACGGTGAGCTCGACGACACCAAGCGCCTGGAGCTGGCCAACGAGGCCGACAAGAAGATCTGGGAGCTGGGCGCCCAGCTGCCGCTGTACCAGCTGCCCGGCGCGGTCGCGGTGAAGAGCAACGTCGCCAACTTCGGTGCCGTCGCGTACGCGAACCGTCCGTACGACTACATCCACATGGGCTTCACCGAGTGATGATGTAGTTGGCTGTCGAACGGCCCGGCGGGTCTTTCCGCCGGGCCGTTTCTTTCTGTTTGGAGCTCGTCTTGCTGCGTTCCCGGGTTCGTGCGCTGCGTCATGGCCTCTTCGCCACGGCGGTCGTGCTGGTCGTGTGTTTCGTGGTCGCGTTGTTCTCGTGGCTGTCCTATTCGGACGATCGCGCGGTGCTGGCGTCGCTGACGTCCCGTGACACGGGTTCCGTGGTGTCCTTTTCGGACGGTGCGGTCGAGGTTCGGTCGCCGTCCGGGACCGCCCGCGTCGCGTACGAGAACGGCGCCCGGATCGTCGGGAAGCAGACCCAGGTGGCGTTCGACCCCGCAGACCCGTCCCGTGCGGTGATCCCGGGCTCGGACCTGTTCCTGGAGATCGACCGGGCGCTGGGCGGCGTGACGTTCTCCGTCGCGGTGGCGCTGCTGGTGGTCTTCGTCGGTGCGGTGAAGGTGCTGCTCGCGGTGCGGACAGCACGTTCTGCGGCGGTGACCGTGTCCGTGCGGCGGATCCGGCTGCAGTCGGGGCTGATGGTGCGGTCGTGGCTGGAGATCGATGGCCCGGTCGAGCGCTGGCTGCCCGTCTACTACGACCCCGTGCTCGTGACGCTGCCGTCGCCGGCCTCCGTCGAGCTGCGCGGCGGGCGGGTCGCCGTCATCGACGGCGTGACCCTCTACCCGTCCGGGCGCCCGGTGACCAAGCACCCGCGCGGCCGCCGTCTCGACAACCCCGTGCGGCCCGATCCGGAGACGCGCGCACCCCGTGGCCTGGCCGCGCAGTTGCGGGCCGACGCGGTGTTCATGGTGCCCGCGCCGGTCGTCGGCCTGTTCTGGGCCTACCTGGACGGCAGCGGGTTCACCGGCTGGATCACGGCCACGGTGATCGCCGGGGTGCTCGGTCTGTGGTGGGGCGCTTTCCGGGGTTCCGACCCTTCGTAATGCTTTGTGCTCGGTGAGCGACCTTCCGGTAGGAGGCCGCTATGACTGACGTCAGACTGCGCGTCCACGAGGACGGGGCCGACGACGAACGCATCGAGCAGCTGACCGTCTTCCTGCGGTCCGAGCTGAGCGAACTAGTCCCTCTGTCCGGTGTTCCCGGCGAGGCTCCCGAAGGCGCCAAGGCCCTCGACGTGGCCGAGCTCGGCACGCTGCTGACCACGATCTCCCAGTCCACGGTCCTGGCCGCGCTGATCACCGCCGTGTCGTCGTGGCTGGGCCAGCGGCGCGGGCGTTCCGTGACGGTCGAGGCCGACGGCGAGGCCCTGGAACTCACCGGCGCGCCGACGAAGGCGGAACTGGCGGAGCGGTCCGCGTGGCTCGGCAGACATCTCCACCGCTACGCCCTGATCATCGCGAGCCACGAGTTCGCCGACCCCGGCCTGTCGTCGTTGCGCGCCCCCGCCCACGACGCCGCACGCCTGGGCGAGGTGCTGGCGAACCCGCGCATCGGCGGGTTCCACGTGCGCACCCTGATCAACTCGCCGGCCGCCGAGGTGAACGAGGCCGTCGAGGACTTCTTCGCCGACCGCGAGCCCGACGACCTCCTGGTGCTCCACTTCTCCGGCCACGGCGTCAAGGACGAGGCGGGCGAACTCCACTTCGCCACGTCGAGCACCAAACTCTCCCGCCTCGCGGGCACCGCCGTGGGCGCGGACTTCGTGGCCCGCCGCATGAACCGCTCCCGCTCCCGCCGCATCGTGCTGCTGCTGGACTGCTGCTACTCCGGGGCGTTCGGCCGGGGCATGGTCGCCCGCGCGGGCGGCACCATCGGCCTGGAAGAACAGTTCGGCGGCAGCGGCCGCGCCGTCATCACGGCCTCGTCGGCGATGGAGTACGCCTTCGAGGGCGCCGCGGTCGCGGACTCGTCCGAGGGCGAACCCTCGGTCTTCACCTCGGCACTGGTGGAGGGCCTGGAATCGGGCGACGCCGACCGCGACCAGGACGGCCACGTGGGCCTCGACGAACTCTACGAGTACGTCTACGACCGCGTCCGCCGAGTCACCCCGCACCAGACGCCCGGCAAGTGGATGCTCGACGTGCGAGGCGACCTGCGCATAGCCCGCCGCGCCCGCCCGGTCACGGTGCCGGCCGCCCTGCCCGCCGAACTGCGCGACGCGATCGACCACTCGCTGCCGGGCGTGCGGGCCGGCGCGATCCCGGAACTGCGCCGCATGCTGTCGGTCGCGCACGAGGGACGGGTGCTGGCGGCCCGGCTCGCGTTGCGGGGGCTGCTGGAGGACGACAGCCGCATGGTGGCGTCGGCGGCCCGCGAGGCGCTGGGAGAGAAGCCCACGCCGGTCATCCCGCCCTCGTCGACCGCCGCACCCACGCAGGCCACCACACGCGGGCCGGCCACCGAGCACGTGCCGGCCGCAGCCGCCGCGTCGACTCCCCGGCCCGTGTCGACCACCGCTGCCGTGCCGACCCCCACGCCCTTGCCGACCACCGCGCCAACGGCGACCACCGCACCCGCGCCGACGTCGAAGCTGCCGACCAGGGACGACCTCACCGCGCGAAAACTGTCGGTGCCTCCTGAGACGATGGGAGTGGGGGATTCGGCCTCCCCGGGGGTCGACGAGGCGGAATCGATTCCGAAAAGGCCGAAGCGGACCTTGCTCACCGCGTCCGGCTCGGGCTCGTCCGCCTCCACCTCGATTCCCCGGCGGACACCGGACACCACAGCAGCCGATTCCGCGGCGGACACCGCCGCGACTGGCGACTCCGCAGCCGCCGACTCCAAGCCCTTCTCCCGAGCCACCGTCACGACCGTCCTGCCCCGCCTGGCCGCGGGCCTGGCCCTGGCGCTCCTGCTCGTAGGCCTGATGGAGATCCCCGGCGGCATCCTCAGGGGCCTCGACGCCGGCCCCAACACCTTCGTGTTCGCCGCGGCCTGGCCGTGGGCCCTGGTGGCGGCGCTGTTCGTGATCACCTGCCGCGACCACCCGTGGGTGCCGGGTGCCGCGCTGGGCCTGCTGGCCGGCACGACGGGCCTGTTCATCGGCGGCGACACCACGCTCACCTGGATCCCGTTGGCGCTGGCGGCCACGGCCCTGGCCGTCGCGTGCACGACGACCCCGTGGTGGCTGGCGGCGGCAGGAGGCGCGCTGGGTGCGGTGGGCGTCTACCTGATCGCGTACGCGGCCCACGACCTGACGCCGATCAACGACGACGGTGAGGAGCTGACGCTGTTCGCGGTAGCGGCCGCCCTCGTCTGCCTCGCGGCCTACCGCGTCTGGCGGGAGCGGTGGTGGCCTGGTGCGGTCGCCCCGGCCCTGTTGCTGCTGGACGCGGTTCTGATGCTGTCGGCGGACGTCCCGTCATTCGTCACGCACGCGAGCCTGGCGGGCCTGGTCGTGATCCCGCTGGTCGCCGCCCTGACCACCGGCCCGGCGAGACTGGCCGCCTATGTCGCCATCGCGGCCGGACTGCTGGTGCGCGCCAACGACTACGTGTCCGCCAACGAGCCGTCGTTCACCAGCGTCGCCCACGTGACGTTGCCACTCGCGGCCGCGGTCGTCGCCTACTTCTCGCGCTCCCGCTGAGCCTTGCGCCGCTTGCCCTCGTGCATCGCGACGACGCGGGCGACCGGGATGGTGTGCCCTTCGGCGACCAGGTCGTCGGGCAGGCGTTGCGGCTTCGGCATCAGCGACGCCCACGGGTCGCCCTCGAACCGGGTCTTGATCGTGAAGTCGGCCGGGGTGACGTCCTTCAACGACTCCCATGGCACGGGGAACGAGATAGGCAGGCCCTCGCGCAGCCGGGGGCTGTAGGCGGCGACGACCGTGGCACCCCAGGCGCGCGTCGAGTCGAGGAACACCTTCCCGCCCCGCTCGGCCCGGATGTACGCGGTGGTCGCCAGCGAGGGGTCGAGCTTCTCCGCCCGCACCGCCACCGCGCGCGTCGCCGCGGCCACGTCGTCGGGGGAGTGCTCCTCCAACGGCACGAAGATGTGCACGCCCTTGGCGCCACTCGTCTTCACGATGCTTTCCAGACCGGCCTCGACCAGCGCCTCGCGAATCAGCAACGCCGAACCGACCACGACGTCGAAACCGGCGCCCTCCGGCGGATCGATGTCGAGCACCATGTGGGTCTGGTGGTGGTCCTCGCCGAAGTGGTCACCGAGGTACAGCGGCACGTGGTACTCGACCGCGCGCTGGTTCGCGAACCACATGAGCGTCTGCTCGTCGTCGCAGATCGCGTACTTGATCTTGCGGTGCGACGCCTCCGCCCAGACCTCGACGGTCTTCACGTACGAAGGCGTGTACTTGGGGACGTTCTTCTGCATGAACGGGTCCTGGCCGCGCAGGATCCGCCACACCGACAGCTGCCTCCCGGCCAGCACCGGCACGAACCTGTCCGCCACGAAGTCCAGGTACTCCACCAGGTCGCCCTTGAGCAGCCCGCCGAACAACGGCTGGTCGAGCGACGAGAACTTCAGCGGGCTACTGCTCATCAGGAACCTCGAGTTCGTCACGGGCGGCCCACTCCAGCAGCGGTTCGATCGACCACACTGCGTCGTCGATCCCGGCGTGCAGGTCGCCCAGTTCGGCATAGCGCTTCGGCACGGTGGCGATGGTGAAGTCGTGCGGGTCGACGTCCGGGATCTCGTCCCAGCGGATCGGCGTCGACACCGTCGCCTCCGGATAGCCGCGCACCGAGTAGGCGCTGGCGATCGTCCGGTCACGCGTGTTCTGGTTGTAGTCCACGAACACCAGCGACGGGTCGCGGTCCTTGCGCCACCACGTCGTCTCGACGTCGTCGGGCGCGCGTCGTTCGACCTCGTGCGCGAACGCCAAAGCCGCCTTTCGTACGTCCTGGAACCCGAAGTCGGGCTTGATCCGCACGTAGATGTGCAGGCCTTTCGACCCGGACGTCTTCGGGAACCCCGTCGCGCCCAGGTCGGCGAGGACCTCCTGCACCACCAGCGCCACCCGCCGCACGCGGTCGAACGTGCACGTCGGGCCGGGGTCGAGGTCGATGCGCCACTCGTCGGGCTTCTCGGTGTCCGCGGCGCGCGAGTTCCACGGGTGGAACTCCACTGTGGACATCTGCACCGCCCAGATCACGTCCGCGAGGTGCGTGACGCACAGTTCGTCGGCGTGCCGGTTGTAGCGCGGAAAATGCACCCGCACGGTCCGCACCCACGGTGGCGCGCCGTTCGGAAGCCTTTTCTGGTGCACTTTCTCGCCCATGACGCCCTCGGGGAACCGGTGCAGCATGCACGGCCGTTCCCGCAGCGCGCGGACGATTCCGTCGCCGACGGACAGGTAGTAGTTCGCGAGATCCAGTTTCGTCTCGCCGCGCGCGGGAAAGTAGACGCGGTCGGGGTTGGAGATCCGCACGACGCGGTCCTCCACCTCGAGCTCCACAGCCGGGGACTTGCCCATGCCGTCCAACCTAACTCTTCCGAGGCGTTTCCTCAGTGCAAACGGTGCTTGCATCGACGCCGTGGCCTCCACACTCGACACCGATCTCTGGTTCCGGCGACTCTCCGAGGCGCCTCCTGACGCACCTCGGCTGGTGTGCTTCCCGCACGCGGGCGGCTCGGCGAGCTGGTACCAGCCGTTCGCGCGGCACTTCGAAGGACGGGCCGAACTGGTCGCGGTCCAGTACCCGGGACGGCAGGACCGCAGGTCAGAGCCATTGATCGACGACATCCGCACACTGGCCGGCCAGATCGCGCCCCTGCTGACCCGTGATCGCCCGCTGCACCTGTTCGGGCACAGCATGGGCGCGATGATCGCGTTCGAGGTGGCGCTGCGGCACGAACCGGACCACCTGTTCGTCTCCGGCCGCCGCGCGCCGCAGCTCGTCCGTGACGACCGCGTGCACCAGCGCGACGACGCCGGCCTGATCGCCGAGGTCCGCAAGCTCGCGGGCACGAACGCACGGGTGTTCGACGACGAAGAACTGGTGCGGATGGTGCTGCCGGCGATCCGCGCCGACTACCGGGCCGCCGAGACCTACCGCTACCGGCAGGGCCCGGCGCTGCGGTGCCCGCTCACGGCGCTGACCGGCGACGCCGACCCGAAGGCGTCGGTGGACGAGGTGGGGCGGTGGCGTGAGCGCACGACCGGTGATTTCACGCTCAAGGTGTTCCCCGGCGGCCACTTCTTTCTGTCCGACAACAGAAGCGCGCTCGTGGACTTCGTTTCCGGCGAATCCCCTAGTGCCTGAACCCCTAATTTTGCAAGGGATTCAGGTCCGTCCCGTGTCGGACCACGCGGTAAGGCGATGAGAGGAAACGGGATGGCCAAGCGGGCACTGATCACCGGGATCACCGGTCAGGACGGGTCGTACCTCGCGGAGCACCTGCTCAAGCAGGGCTACGACGTGTGGGGACTCGTCAGGGGACAGGCGAACCCGCACAAGATGCGGGTGTCGCGGCTCATGTCGGAACTGTCCTTCGTGGACGGTGACCTGATGGACCAGGCCTCGCTGGTGTCCGCTGTGGACCTGGTGCAGCCGGACGAGGTCTACAACCTGGGCGCCATCTCGTTCGTGCCGATGTCGTGGCAGCAGGCCGAGCTCGTCACCGAGGTCAACGCCATGGGCGTGCTGCGCGTGCTGGAGGCGATCCGCATCGTCTCGGGCCTGTCCAGCAGCCGCCACAACGGCGCCTCCGCCAAGAACATCCGCTTCTACCAGGCGTCGTCGTCGGAGATGTACGGCAAGGCCGCCGAGACGCCGCAGCGCGAGACCACGATCTTCCACCCCCGCAGTCCCTACGGCGTGGCGAAGGCCTACGGGCACTTCATCACGCGCAACTACCGCGAGTCGTTCGGCATGTACGCGGTCGGCGGCATCCTGTTCAACCACGAGTCGCCACGCCGCGGCGCGGAGTTCGTGACCCGCAAGATCTCCCTCGGCGTCGCGAAGATCGCGCAGGGCCTGCAGGACAAGCTGGCGCTGGGCAACCTGGACGCGTTGCGCGACTGGGGTTTCGCGGGTGACTACGTCCGCGCGATGCACATGATGCTGCAGCAGGAGGAGCCCACGGACTACGTCGTCGGCACCGGCGAGATGCACTCGGTGCGCGACGCCGTGCGCCTCGCGTTCGAGCACGTCGGCCTCAACTGGGAGGACTACGTCTACATCGACCCGGTGCTGGTCCGCCCGGCCGAGGTCGAGATCCTGTGCGCCGACACCACCCGCGTGCGCGGCGAGCTCGGCTGGAAGCCCGAGGTCGACTTCTCGGCGCTGATGAAGATGATGGTGGAGGCCGACCTCAAGCACGTCGCCACCGAGCACCAGTACGGCGAACTGCTGGCCGCCGCCAGCTGGTAGATCCACCCTCCCGGGATCCACAGCCGCTGTAGTTCGCGGCTGTGGATCTTTTTTCGCTGTCCTGGATGAAGCTGCGTGACGCTGTGCGGGAGCTGCCCGCCGAGGGAACGGGACGGCGCGCCCCGACCGAAGCGGAGCGCGCCGAACTGGAGATCCCGTTGGTCCTAGGCCGAGTACAGCCGGGCGTAGAAGCCCCTGGCGGCCATCAGTTCCTCGTGCGTGCCGCGTTCCACCACGGCGCCCTGGTCCATCACGACGATCAGGTCGGCGCCCCGGATCGTGGACAACCGGTGCGCGATCACGAAGCTCGTCCGTCCCGCCCGCAGCGACGTCATCGCCTGCTGGATCAGGACTTCCGTGCGGGTGTCGATGGACGACGTGGCCTCGTCCAGAAGCAGGATCGCGGGCTGGGCGAGGAACGCGCGCGCCAGCGTGATCAGCTGCCGTTCGCCCGCGGACAACCCGCCGTGCTCCTCGTCGAGGACCGTGTCGTAGCCGTCGGGCAGCGACCGCACGAACCGGTCCACGCACATGGCCTTCGCGGCCTCGATGACCTCGTCGCGCGTCGCCCCCGGACGTCCGTAGGCGATGTTCTCGGCGATCGTGCCCTCGAACAGCCACGTGTCCTGCGAGACCAGCCCGATGGCCGAGCGGAGCTCCTCGCGGGTCAGCGACGTGATGTCCGTGCCGTCCAGCAGGATCCGGCCGCCGTCGAGCTCGTAGAACCGCAGCAGCAGGTTGCCGAGCGTCGTCTTGCCGGCGCCGGTCGGCCCGACGATGGCGACGAGCCTGCCGGGCGCCGCGGACAGCGACAGATCGTCGATCAACGGCTTGTCGGGCGTGTAGCGGAAGGAGACGCGGGAGAACTCGACGTGCCCGCGCACTGGCGAGACGGTCGCGGGCCTGGCGGGCGCCGGTGACTGCTCCGGCTCGTCCAGCAGCTCGAACACCCGCTCGGCCGAGGCGATGCCGGACTGCAGCTGGCCGGAGAAGTTCGCGACGTCGATGATCGGCCGCGAGAACATGCCGGAGTACTGGATGAACGCCTGCACATCACCGATCGACACCGAGCCCGACGCGACCCGCAGCGCGCCGACGACGGCGACCAGCACGTAGTTGAGGTCGGTGATGAACCGGGTCGCGGGCCCGATCAGCCCGGAGATGGCCTGCGCGCTGAACGATGATCGGTACATCGTGTCGTTGCGCCCGGCGAACTCCCGCGCGGCCTGCTCCTGGCGGCCGAACGCGGTGATCAGCGCGTGGCCGCTGTACATCTCCTCGACGTGCGCGTTCAAGGCTCCCGTCGACTGCCACTGCTCGGCGAACTTCGGCATGGCGCGCTTGGAGATCCACGCGGCCAGCGCCAGCGCGATCGGCACGCAGATCAGCACCAGCACGGCGAGCTGCACGGAGATCACCAGCATGATCGCCAGCACGCCGAACACCGAGATGACCGACGTGAGCATCTGCCCGATCGACAGCTGCACGGTCCGTTGCAGGTTGTCGACGTCGTTGGAGACGCGGGAGAGGATCTCGCCGCGCGGGTTGCGGTCGAAGTAGGCCAACGGGAGCCGGGTGAGCTTCGCGTCGATCTCCTCGCGCAGCTTGAAGACCGCGTGTTGCACGATGGTGTTGACGACCCGGCCCTGCATCAGCATCGACACCGACCCGATGAGGTACAGGCCGAGGATCAGCAGCAGCAACTTGCCGAGCGTGTCGAAGTCGACGCCCTGGCCGGGCACGAAGTCGACGGTGCTGATGACGTTCGCGAGGGTGTCCTTGCCCTCGGCCCGCAGCTGGGCGAGGACCTGTTCCTCGGTGGCGCCCGCGGGCAGGCCGCGGCTGACGAGGCCGGTGAAGATGAGGTCGGTGGCGCGGCCGAGCAGGATCGGGCCGAGCAGGTTGAGCCCGATCGTCACGACCGCGAGCAGTCCGATGATCACGAGCTTGCCCCGGTACGGCACCAGCCGCGCGAACAGTCGCCGGGTGGTGCTGGGTTTCTTCGGTTCCGCGATCTCGGACCGGACTTCGGGATCGGCGAGCAGGGTCATCGGACGGTCCCTCCGACTGGCTGGGAGAGAGCGATCTCCCGGTAGGTCTGGTTGGTGCCGATCAGCTCGGCGTGCGTGCCGGAGCCGACGACCTGGCCGTCCTCCAGCACGATGACCCGCGACGCCGCCTCGACCGTGCTGATCCGCTGGGTGACCAGCAGAATCGTCGCGTCGTGGAGCTCACGGTCGAGGGCGTCGCGCAGCCGTGCCTCGGTACCGAGGTCGAGTGCGGAGAAGCAGTCGTCGAGCAGGTAGATCTCGGGCCGCCGCACCAATGCGCGTGCGATGGCGAGGCGCTGCCTCTGTCCACCGGAGACGGTCGAGCCGCCCTGCGAGATCGGCGCGTCGAGCCCGAGCGGCCGGACGAACTCGGCGGCCTGCGCGATCTCCAGCGCGTGCCACAGTTCCTCGTCGGTCGCGTCCTCCTTGCCGTACCGGAGGTTGGACGCGATGGTGCCGCTGAACAGGTGGGCCTTCTGCGGCACGTACCCGACGATCCGGTGCAGCGTCAGCGGATCGAGGTCGCGGATGTCGGTGTCGTTGACCATCACCTGGCCGCCGGTGACGTCGTAGAGCCGCAGTGCCAGCGACAACAGCGTCGACTTGCCGCTACCGGTGCTGCCGAGGATCGCGACCGTCTCGCCCGGCCGGGCGGTGAGGCTGACGTCCCGCAGCACAGGCTTCTCCGCGCCGGGGTAGCCGAACGTGGCGGCGCGCAGTTCCAGATGCCCGCGCGTGGCCATCTCCGTGATGGGTGTTTTCGGCCTGGCGATGCTCGACTCGGCCAGCAGGACCTCGTTCACGCGGTTCGCGGACACGGCGGCGCGCGGGGCCTCGGTGAACACGAGCATCGCCATGATGATCGCGATGATGATCAACGTGACATAGGACAGCAACGCGAGCAGCGCGCCGAGCTGCATGGTCCCGTCGTCGATGCGATGACCGGACAACCAGATGATGCCGATCGTCAGCACGTTCATCACGGTCATGACCATCACCGGCATCGTCGCCATGATCCGCCCGACCCGTCGCGATGTTCCGTACAGGTCACCGTTGGTGGCGTCGAACCGGCCGCGTTCGTGCTGGTCACGGACGAACGCGCGGATCACCCGAACACCGATGATCTGCTCGCGCAGCAGGTGGTTGATGCGGTCGAGATAGCTCTGCATGGCCTTGTAGAACGGCGACAGCCGCTTGAGCATCAACGTCAGACCGGCGATCACGATGACGACCAGCGCTATCAGGATCATCGACACCGGAACGTCCTGCACCAGAGCCAGAGCGACACCGCCGACGCACATGATGATCGCCGACACGGCGACGTCGGCGGTCGTGAGCACGATGCTCTGGACCTGCCCGACGTCGTTGACGGTCCTGGTGATCAGCGACGGCGCGCCGATCTGGTCGACCTCCCGCGCCGACAGGGTCATGACCTTGCGGAACACCTTGTCGCGCAGGTCCCGGCCGAGGCCGGCGGACATGCGGGAACTGAGCAGCATCGCGCCGCTCGCGGTGAGGATCTGCACCGCCGCGACCCCGAGCATCGTGAGGCCGGTGCCCCAGATGTAGCCGGCGTCGCCGAGGAGCACGCCGTTGTCGATGATCTGCGCGTTGAGCGTGGGCAGCAGCAGGGTCGCGGCGGTCTGGACCAGCTGGAGCACCACCAGGAGCACGAGTGTTCCCCGGTACGGCCGGAGGTGGTGGTTCAGGAATCGGGCGAGCACACGACCCAGCACACCTCAGCGGACGCACCGGCAATCCCTAGACTTGCAGGGCTCGTTTCTCTCGGGCATTCCCTAGGGCCGGTCCTCCTACCTTGAGGTGCATGAGCGAAATCCTGAGCGCCATCGAATCTGACGACGCGGTGGCGCGGGACTTCGAGGCGCTCCCGGTGCCGGAGAGCTATCGCGCAGTGGTGGTCGAGGAGAGCGACGCCGACATGTTCGCGGGCCTCCCGACCTGGGAGAAGGACCCGCGGCGGTCGCTGAAGATCCGCGACGTCGCGACACCCGAGCTGGCGCCCGGTGAGGCGTTGGTCGCCGTGATGGCGTCCGCGATCAACTACAACACCGTGTGGACGTCGATCTTCGAACCCGTGTCGACGTTCGGGTTCCTTCGTCGCTTGGGCGGCAAGCACCACCTGCCGTACCACGTCGTGGGCTCCGACCTCGCCGGTGTCGTGCTGCGCGTCGGACCCGGTGTTTCCGTGTGGAAGCCGGGCGACCGCGTCGTCGCGCACTGTCTGGACGTGCCGTTGGAACGCCCGGACGGGCACAACGACACGATGCTGGACCCGCAGCAGCGGATCTGGGGCTTCGAGACGAACTTCGGCGGCCTGGCCGATCTCGCGCTGGTCAAGGCGAACCAGCTGATGCCGAAGCCCGAGCACCTGACGTGGGAGGAGGCCGCCTCGCCCGGTCTGGTCAACTCCACCGCGTACCGCCAGCTCGTGTCCGTCAACGGCGGCAACATGAAGCAGGGCGACACGGTGCTGATCTGGGGTGCGTCCGGCGGTCTGGGTTCCTACGCCACGCAGTTCGCGTTGAACGGCGGTGCGACCCCTGTCTGCGTCGTGTCCTCGCCGGACAAGGCGGAGATCTGCCGGTCCATGGGCGCGGAGCTGATCATCGATCGTTCGGCGGAGGGCTACAGGTTCTGGAAGAACGAGCACGAGCAGGACCCGCGGGAGTGGAAGCGGTTCGGCGCGCGTATCCGTGAGCTGACCGGTGGCGAGGACCCGGACATCGTGTTCGAGCACCCCGGCCGGGAGACGTTCGGTGCTTCGGTGTTCGTGGCGCGCAAGGGCGGCAAGATCGTCACCTGCGCCTCCACCTCGGGATATCTGCACCAGTACGACAACCGCTATCTGTGGATGAACCTGAAGAGCATCGTCTCGTCGCACTTCGCGAACTACCGCGAGGCGTGGGAGGCGAACCGGTTGGTGGCCAAGGGAAAGATCCACCCGACACTGTCCAGGGTGTACTCGCTCGACGAGACGGGGCAGGCCGCGCACGACGTGCACCGCAACGCCCACCAGGGCAAGGTCGGAGTGCTGTGCCTGGCGCCGTCCGAGGGTCTCGGGGTGCTGGACCACGAGCTGCGCGGCAGAAACATCGACGCGATCAACCGATTCCGCTCCTCTTAGTGAAGGTTCCCGCTATGACGGAAGAAGTAATCGCGCCGGCTTCGGCGTGCCCGTTCCCCTTCGCCCGTGATCCGCAGAACCCGCTCGACCTGCCGCCGGAGTACGCCCGGTTGCGCGCCGACAGGCCGGTGCAGAAGGTGACGACACCGGCGGGCGACACGGCGTGGCTCGTGGCCAGGTACACGGATGTGCGCGCTCTTCTCGCTGACACAGAACGGTTCTCGGCCGAGGTGATGAACCCCGGCTATCCGCGTTACCTGTTCCCGGTCGATCCGCAGCCGGGCGCGTTCGTCACCGTCGACCCGCCCGATCACACCCGGTACCGCCGCATGATCATGTCGATGTTCACCAAGAAGCGGGCCGAGGAAGTCCGTCCCTCGGTGCAGAAGCTGGTGGATGAGCGGATCGACGCGCTGCTGAAGGGCCCGCTGCCGGTCGACCTGGTCACGCATTTCGCGCGCCCGATCCCGTTGACCGTCGTGTGCGAACTGCTCGGCGTCCCCTACAAGGACCGCCTCGCGTTCGGCCGCTGGATCAACACCCTCGTCGAGACAACGTCGTCACAGGCCCACCGCAACGCCGCGGCCGGCGCCCTGTTCGGCTACCTGACGAAGCTCGTGGCACAGAAGGAGAAATCGCCCACCGACGACGTGCTCGGCCGGTTGGTCGTGAACCAGATGGCCGCGGGCGAGCTGAAACGCGAAGAGGCCGTCGTCATCGGCATGATGCTGCTGTCGGCCGGCTACGACACCACCGCGTCGTCGATCGCGCTGAGCATCCTGACGCTGCTGGAACACCCGGAGCAACTCGTGAAGCTGCGCGAGAGCCCGGACCTCGTGGTCGGCGCCGTCGAGGAACTGTTGCGGCATCAGAACGTGATGCAGTGCGGTGTCGGCCGGGTGGCCCGGGTGGACCTGGAGATCGCCGGTCAGCCGATCAAGGCGGGGGAGGGGATCATCGCCCTGCTCTCGTCCGCGGACCGCGACGAGAGCGTGTACTCGGATGCCGACAAGCTCGACATCACGCGCCAGGACTCGACGCCGCTGGCGTTCGGGCACGGCATCCACAGCTGCATCGCGAAGTTCCTGTCCCGCGTGGAACTCCAGGTGGCGTTGCTGACGCTGATCACCCGCATCCCGACTTTGGCGTTGGCCAAGCCGGCGGAGGAACTCCGGTTCCGCGACGGCGCCATCGTCTACTCGCTGCGGGAGCTTCCCGTTACCTGGTAAGAGCTTCGTCGTTCAGGGGCACCCCTCGCCGCAGGGGTGCCCCTGTCCGTTTCTAGGGGTATGCCAGGCGCCCGGACGCGAGGATTCCTGACAGGTCGCGTCTCGAGATGGGTTGAGGGATGGACAACGAACAGAAGCTCCGGGACTACCTCCGCCGGGCAAGCACGGACCTTCAGCGCACCAAGAGGCGCCTGCAGGACATCGAGGCTGCCGCGGCGGAACCGATCGCCGTGGTCGGCATCGGTTGTCGTTTCCCCGGTGGGGTGCGCGGTCCCGAAGATCTGTGGCGGATGGTCGTCAACGGGGAACACGGCATCCGTGCGTTCCCAGAAGACCGCGGCTGGGATCCCGAGATGCTTGCCCTGTCGTCGAGCGACCAGGGCGGTTTCCTCGAGGGAGCGGGCGAGTTCGACGCCGACTTCTTCGGCATCTCGCCCCGCGAGGCCCTCGGCATGAACCCGCAGCAGCGGGTGCTGCTGGAGGTCACCTGGGAGGCCCTGGAACGCGCCGGCATCGACCCGCACCTGCTGAAGGGCTCGCAGACCGCCGTCTTCGCGGGCGCGATGAACCAGGACTACCAGCTCGGCCCCGGCGAGGGCGGCGAGGGCATGGTCCTGCTCGGCTCCTCGAACTCGGTCATCTCGGGCCGCATCTCCTACACCCTCGGCTTCGTCGGCCCGTCCGTCACCCTGGACACGGCCTGCTCTTCTTCTTTGGTGGCAATGCACCTGGCGATGCAGTCCCTGCGCGCCGGTGAGTCCACTTTGGCCTTGGCCGGCGGCGTCACCGTCATGGCGAACCCGGCGACCTTCGTGGAGTTCTCCCGCCAGGGCGGCCTGTCCTCGGACGGCCGCTGCCGCTCGTTCGCCGACGCGGCCGACGGCACGGGTTGGTCCGAGGGCGTCGGCATGCTCGTGCTGGAACGCCTCTCCGACGCACGGGCGAACGGCCACGAGGTCCTGGCCGTCCTGCGCGGTTCCGCCGTCAACCAGGACGGCGCCTCCAACGGCCTGACCGCCCCGAACGGCCCGTCACAGCAACGAGTCATCAAGTCCGCGCTGGTGAACGCCCGCCTGACCAGTGACCAGATCGACGTGGTCGAGGCACACGGCACCGGCACCGTCCTGGGCGACCCGGTGGAGGCCCAGGCACTTCTGGCCACCTACGGCCGCAACCGCTCTCCCGAGCAGCCCCTGCTGCTGGGCTCGGTGAAGTCGAACATCAGCCACACCCAGGCCGCGGCGGGCGTGGCCGGCGTGATCAAGATGATCATGGCCATCCGTGCCGGCGTCGTGCCCCAGACCCTGGGCGTCGACGCGCCGTCCACCCACGTGGACTGGGAGGCCGGCGCGGTTCAGCTGGTCACCTCGAACACCCCGTGGCCTTCCACCGGTCAGCCGCGCCGTGCCGCCGTGTCGTCGTTCGGCCTGTCCGGCACCAACGCGCACACGATCATCGAGGAAGCGCCCGCTCCGGAATTGTCAGACCTCCCTGAGATGATTGGGATGGGGGGTGGATCCCCCCAGGGGGCCGGTGAATCCGTATCGATTCCGAACGTGGGAGCCGTGCCGTTCGTGGTCTCAGGCCGCTCCCGCGAGGCATTGCGCGCCCAGGCCGAGCGCCTGCTCGCGACCACCGACGCCCGGCCACTCGCCCCTGAGCGCGCTCTCGACCTCGCCTACTCCCTCGCCACCACCCGCGCGTCCTTCGACCACCGCGCCGCGATCGTCGGCGACCTCCGCGCCGGCCTCGAAGCACTCCTCGCAGGCACCCCCGCGCCCGGCCTCCTTCAGGGCACCGCCACCCGAACCAAACAGGCCTTCCTGTTCACCGGCCAGGGCGCCCAGCGCATCGGCATGGGCCGCGACCTCCACGCCCGCTTCCCGGTCTTCGCGGCAGCCTTCGACGCGGTCCTCCAGCACCTGGACCCAGACCTCCAAGCAGTCGTCTGGGGCGACGACGAGGAAGCCCTCGACCAGACCCGCCACACCCAGCCCGCGCTGTTCGCCATCGAGGTCGCCCTCCACCGCCTCGCCGAGTCCTGGGGCCTGAAGCCGGACTTCGTCGCCGGCCACTCCATCGGCGAGATCGCCGCCGCCCACATCGCCGGCGTGTTCAGCCTCGAAGACGCGGCCAAGCTGGTCCAGGCCCGCGCGCGGCTCATGCAGAACCTCCCGGCCGGCGGCGTGATGATCGCCCTCCAGGCCACCGAGGACGAGGTCACCCCGCACCTGACCGCGAACGTCTCCATCGCCGCCATCAACGGCCCCGCGAGCATCGTCATCGCGGGCACCGAAGCTGAGACCCTCGCAGTCGCAAGGCACTTCGAAGACCGCAAGACCAAGCAACTGCATGTCTCCCATGCGTTCCACTCGCCGCTGATGGAGCCGATGCTCGACGAGTTCCGCGAAGCGATCGCGGACATCACCTTCGAAGCGCCGATCATCCCGCTGATCTCCAACGTCACCGGCGAACAGGCCCGCGTCGAACAGATCACCACCGCTGACTACTGGGTCTCCCACGTCCGCGAGGCCGTGAGGTTCGCCGACGGCATCAGCTGGCTGAAAACCCACGGCGTCACGCAGTTCCTGGAGATCGGCCCCGACGGCGTCCTGTCCGCGCTGGTCGAAGAAGGCGCCATCCCGTTGCTGCGCAAGGGCCGCGACGAGATCGAGGCCATCACCACGGCGCTGGCGGGCCTGCACGTCCGCGGCACCAAGGTCGACTGGAACGCCTACTTCGCCCACACCGACGCGAAACGCGTCGACCTGCCGACGTACGCGTTCCAGGCCAAGCGCTACTGGCCCAAGGGCGGCGGCGGTTTCCACGACCCGCGCGCCGCAGGACTCGGTGCCGCACAACACCCTCTGCTCACCGCCACCGTCTCGTTCGCCGACCAGGACGGCGCACTGCTCACCGGCCGCCTGACCCGCCAGACCCACCCGTGGCTGGTCGACCACGCCGTGCGCGGCGCGGTCCTGTTGCCCGGCACGGCCTATCTGGAACTGGCGATCCGCGCCGGCGACGAGGTCGGCTGCGACCGCGTCGAGGAACTGACGCTGACCGCACCGCTGATCGTCCCCGAACGCGGCGGCGTCCAGGTGCAGCTGTGGATCGGCAACGCCGACGCGAACGGCCGCCGCACCGTCAAGATCTACTCGCGCGCCGAGGGTTCCGACGACGAACCGTGGACGCAGCACGCGATCGGTGTGCTCGGCGCGCCCGCACGTGAACTCTCCTTCGACACCGCGGTGTGGCCGCCCGCCGGCACCACCGCGCTCGACACCGAAGGCTGCTACGAGAACTTCGCCGCGATGGGCTTCGAGTACGGGCCCGTCTTCCAGGGACTGACATCGGCCTGGCGCGGCGAGGACGGCGTCGTCTACGCCGAGGTCGCGCTGCCCGAAGGCGTCGACCCGGCCGGATTCGGCCTGCACCCGGCACTGCTGGACGCCGCCCTGCACGCCGCGATCATCTCCGGCGAGGGCGAGGCCGGACTGCCGTTCTCGTGGGAGGGCGTGTCGCTGCACGCGACCGGCGCCTCCTCGCTGCGCGTCCGCCTGACCCGTTCCGGCGACAACGCCTACGCCATCGCCGCCGTCGACGGTGCCGGTGCACCGGTCGCGTCCGTCGACTCCCTGGTGGTGCGCCCAGTCGCGGTGCAGTCCTCCGTGGACCGCGACTCACTGTTCAAGGTCGACTGGGTGCCGGTGACGGTGCCCGCGGCCGATGCTGACGCTGACGTCCTGATCGTTCCCCTGCAAGGGAATGAGAACGTCATCGCATCGGTCCACGAACTGACGGAGCGCGTGCTCGGCCTTCTGCAGGAAGAGCGCGACGAACGCATCGTGTTCGTGACGAGCAGCTCGGACCTCGCGTCCGCCGCGGTCTGGGGCATGGTGCGTTCGGCGCAGTCCGAGTCGCCGGGCCGCTTCTCGTTGATCGAGCTGGACGGCACGGAAGCCTCCCAGGCCGCTCTCGCCGCGGCCGCCGGATCCGACGAGCCGCAGCTGGCGTTGCGCGACGGTGAGATCTACGCGCCGCGCCTGGCCCGCGCCGAGATCGAGGAAACGCCGATCGGCTGGGGCCCGCAGGTCCTGATCACCGGCGGCACAGGCGGCCTGGGCAAGGTCATCGCCCGGCACCTGGTCGCCGAGCACGGCGTCCAGAACCTCCTGCTGGTCAGCCGCCGCGGCACGGGTGACGTGTCGGATCTGGAAGCGCTGGGGGCCACCGTCTCCGTCGTCGCCTGTGACGTCGCGGACGCCGAGGCGCTCGCCACTCTTGTCGCAGAGCATCAGATTTCGTCCGTCGTGCACAGTGCCGGCGTGCTGGACGACGGCGTGATCTCGTCGCTGACCCCGGAGCGTCTGCACACGGTGCTGCGCCCCAAGGTCGATGCCGCCTGGAACCTGGCGCAGGCGCTGCCGGACGTGCCGATGGTGCTGTTCTCGTCGCTCGCGGGCACGTGGGGCACGGCCGGCCAGGCGAACTACGCCGCCGGCAACCACTTCCTCGACGCGCTCGCGGAGTACCGCCCGAACACCGTGTCGCTGGCGTGGGGGGCGTGGGCCGTCGAGGGCATGCTGTCCGACGCGGACGCCGAACGCATGGCACGCACCGGAATGCCGCCACTGACCGTGGAGCAGGGGCTTGGCCTGTTCGATCGTGGTGTCGCCTCCTCAGTGCCGGCGCTGGTGCCGGCGCGCTTGGACCTGGCGACGTTGCGGCAGCGCGGCGAGGTGCCGCCGTTGCTGCGCGGCCTGATCCGGATGCGCACGCGCCGCGCCGCTTCGGGTTCGGAGACCGCGGACACGTTGATCCGCCGCCTGTCGGTGCTGGGTGCGGAGGAACGGTCGGACGCCGTGCTGGAGCTTGTTCGCGGCCAGGTCGCGGCCGTGCTCGGCCACGCCTCCGGTGACGAGATCGAGCCGTCGCGCCAGTTCCAGGACCTGGGCTTCGACTCGCTGACCGCCGTGGAGCTGCGCAACCAGCTGACCGCGGTGACGGGCCTGCGCCTGCCCGCGACGATGGTGTTCGACTACCCGACGCCCGACGCGCTGTCCGCTCACCTGCTGGACCAGCTGTTCGCCGGCGACACGGATGTCGCCGTGCCGGAACAGGTGCGCGCCGCGGCTTCGGACGACCCGATCGTGATCGTCGGCATGGGCTGCCGCTACCCGGACGGCATCGGTTCGGCCGACGACCTGTGGCGGATGGTGTCCGAGGGCGGCGACGCCGTGTCGGGCCTGCCGTCGAACCGCGGCTGGGACCTCGAGAACCTCTACCACCCCGACCCCGACCACCCCGGCACGACGTACTCGCGCTCCGGTGGCTTCCTGCACGACGCGGGCGAGTTCGACGCCGGGTTCTTCGGCATGTCCCCCCGCGAGGCCCTCGGCACCGACTCGCAGCAGCGCATCCTGCTCGAAGTCGTGTGGGAGGCGATCGAACACGCCGGGATCGACCCGGTCTCGTTGCGCGGCACGCAGACCGGCGTGTTCGCGGGCGTCATGTACAACGACTACGGCGCCCGGCTCGCCGGCGGTGACTTCGAGGGCTTCCAGGGCTCCGGCACCTCACCGTCCATTGTGTCCGGTCGCGTCTCCTACACCCTCGGACTGGAAGGCCCCGCGGTCACCGTCGACACCGCGTGTTCGTCGTCGCTGGTCGCGATGCACTGGGCGATGCAGGCCCTGCGAGCGGGGGAGTGCTCGCTGGCGCTGGCCGGTGGTGTGACGGTCATGTCGACGCCGACCGCACTGGTCGAGTTCTCCCGGCAGCGCGGCCTGTCGCCGGACGGCCGCTGCAAGGCCTTCTCCGACTCGGCCGACGGCGTCGGCTGGTCCGAAGGCGCCGGTGTCGTTGTGCTGGAGCGACTTTCCGACGCCGTGCGCAACGGCCATCCCGTGCTCGCCGTGATCCGCGGCTCGGCCGTGAACCAGGACGGCGCCTCGAACGGCCTGATGGCCCCGAACGGGCCTGCTCAGCAGCGCGTGATCCGTGCGGCACTGGCGAACGCCGGTCTGGCAACGTCCGATGTGGACGTTGTCGAGGCACACGGGACCGGCACGACCCTGGGCGACCCGATCGAGGCGCAGGCCCTGCTGGCCACCTACGGCCAGAACCGCACCGAACCCCTGCTGCTCGGCTCGGTGAAGTCGAACATGGGCCACACGCAGGCCGCCGCGGGTGTCGCCGGTGTGATCAAGATGGTGCAGGCGATGCGCCACGGCGTGCTGCCGCAGACCCTCCACGTCACCACCGCCTCCTCGCACGTCGACTGGACCGAGGGCGCCGTCGAACTGCTGACCTCGTCGCGTTCGTGGCCTTCCGTGGAACGCCCGCGCCGCGCCGGCGTCTCGTCGTTCGGCATCTCGGGCACCAACGCGCACGTCATCATCGAGCAGCCGCCGACCGCTGAGGTGTCGGCGTCCGAGCCTTCCTCGGTCGTCGTGCCGGTGGTGTTGTCCGGCCGTACTCGCCGTGCCGTGCGAGGACAGGCCGCGCGCCTGCGTTCGTACGTCGAGTCGTCTGATGTTTCGTTGCACGACTTGGCTTTCTCGCTGGCGACGACGCGTTCGGCGTTCGAGCAGCGGGCCGCCGTGGTGGCTTCTGATCGTGAGTCGCTGCTGCGGGCATTGGGCGCGCTGGCGACGGAGAACCCTGACGCCGCCGTGGTCGAGGGCGAGGTCGTGCCGGGCAAGGTGGCGTTCCTGTTCTCCGGACAGGGATCGCAGCGCCTGGGCATGGGGCGTGAGCTCTACGGCCGTTACCCGGTGTTCGCCGCCGCTCTGGACGAGGTGCTCGACCGGCTTCCTGTTCGTGACGTGATGTGGGGTTCCTCCGAGGAGGACCTGCGGCAGACCGGGAACGCCCAGCTCGCCCTGTTCGCCTTCGAGGTCGCGCTGTTCCGGCTCGTGCGGTCGTGGGGCGTGAAGGTCAACGCCGTGGTCGGCCACTCGATCGGCGAGGTCGCCGCCGCGCACGTGGCGGGTGTGCTCTCCCTGGACGACGCCTGCACTCTCGTGTCGGCCCGTGCCCGCCTGATGCAGGCGCTGCCGACCGGCGGCGCGATGGTGGCCCTTCAGGCGACGGAAGCCGAGATCACCCCGCTGCTGACGTCCGGTGTCTCGATCGCCGCGATCAACGGCCCGGAGTCCGTGACGATCGCGGGCGCGGGCGACGAGGTTCGTGGGATCGTCGAACGGTTCCGCGATCGCAAGTCCAAGCAGCTCGACGTCTCGCACGCCTTCCACTCGCCGCTGATGGAGCCGATGCTCGACGAGTTCCGCCAGGTCGTCGAGGGCCTTTCGTTCAACAAACCGACGATCCCTCTGTTCACTGGTGGGATTGCTCAACAATCCGACTACTGGGTGCGCCACGTCCGCGAGGCCGTCCGCTTCCACGACGCGGTCGAGGCGGCCCGTGCCGCCGGCGTGACGACGTTCGTGGAGATCGGCCCCGAGGGCGCGCTGTCGGCGCTCGTCGAGGGCGCGATTCCGGTGCTGCGCAAGGACCGTTCGGAAGCGGCGTCGGTCGCGCTGGCCCTGGGGCGCCTGTACGCGTCGGGTGTGTCCGTGGACTGGAAGACCTTCTTCGGTCCGGCGCAACGCGTGGCGCTGCCGACCTACGCGTTCCAGCACGAGTACTACTGGCCGCTCGGCTCCACTGCTCCGGCCGTGACCGGCACGGACGCGGATCCGGCCGACGCCAAGCTGTGGGCGGCCATCGAACGCGGCGACGCCCGCGAACTCGCGGCCCTGCTCAGGCTGGGCGAGGAGCAGAGCGCGTCACTGGACTCCCTGATCCCGGCGCTGTCGTCGTGGCGCGCGGGCAACCAGGAGAAGTCGTTGCTCGACTCGTGGCGCTACCGCGTGCTGTGGGCGCCAGTCCGCGTCACGGGCACGCCGGTCCTGGCCGGTCACATCGCCGTCCTGACGACCCCGGCCGTCGACGCCGAGCCTTACCGCGCTGCACTCGCCGCACACGGCGCCGAGATCACGGTCGTCACCTCGGTCGCCGACGTGCCCGAATGCGATCTGATCGTGTCGCTGGTGGCGCTGGACGAGTCGCCCTCGGACGTCCTCACGACCGGTCTGGAGCAGTCGATCCTGCTGGTCAAGTCCGTCGGGACACCGATCTGGACGGTGACGTCCGGCGCGGTCGCCGCCGAGACCTCCGACGAGGTGCGGTCCGCCGCGCAGGCCGCGGTCTGGGGCTTCGGCCGCGCCGCCGCCCTCGAACTCCCGCAGCGCTGGGCCGGTCTGATCGACATGCCCGCGGCGCCCGACGAGAACGCGTTGCGCCGCTTCGTGTCCTGCGTCGCCGGACTCGACGGCGAGGACCAGCTGGCGGTCCGCTCGTCCGGTGTCCTGGGACGCCGGCTCGCGCACCGCCCGGTCGACGCACTGCCGTCCGACTACACCGCGCACGGCACCGTGCTGATCACCGGTGGTACCGGCGGGCTCGGAGCCACGACCGCGAAGTGGCTGGCGGAGCGCGGCGTTCAGAACCTCGTGCTCACGTCCCGTCGAGGCATGGACGCACCCGGCGCCGCCGAACTCAAGGCCGCCCTGGAGGAACTCGGACCACGTGTGTCCATTGTGGCCTGTGACGTCGCCGATCGCGACGCGCTGGCCGCCGTCATCAACGACGTCCCGGACCTGTCCGGTGTCGTGCACACGGCCGGCGCCGCGCAGCACGCCCCGCTCGAACTGACCGAGTTGCCGGACTTCGCGAACGTGTTGTCCGCCAAGGTGATCGGCGCGGCGAACCTCGACGCCCTCGTCGGCGAGGTCGACTTCTTCGTGCTGTTCGGCTCGATCGCCGGCGTGTGGGGCAGTGGCGGCCAGGCCGCCTACGGTGCCGCGAACGCCTACTGCGACGCACTCGCCGAAGCCCGCCGTGCCCGTGGTCTGCGCGCGACGTCGATCGCGTGGGGCCCATGGGCCGAGGTCGGCATGGCCACGCACGAGGCGATGTCCGACAACCTGGCACGCCGCGGCCTCACGTTCCTGAAGCCCGACCAGGCCGTCGTGGAACTGAACCGCGCCGTGATGCACGACGACACCTGCGTCACCGTCGTGGACATCAACTGGGACATCTACCACCCGCTGTTCACCTCGGTCCGGCCGTCGCCGCTGCTGTCCGACCTGCCCGAGGTCAAGGCACAAGCCGTCGTCGAGGAGGTCAAGCGCGACGACTCGGAGTTCGCGAAGAACCTCCGTTCACTGTCCGAAGAGGACCAGAAGCGCAAGCTCGTCGAACTCGTGCGCGCCGAAGCGGCCGCGACGCTCGGCCACAGCTCGGTCGAGGAGGTGGGGGAGAGCCGGGCGTTCCGCGACATCGGCTTCGACTCGCTGACCGCCGTCGAGCTGCGCAAGAAGCTGTCCGACGCCACCGGTCTGCCGTTGCCCGCGACCCTCGTCTTCGACTACCCGACCCCGCTCGTGCTCGCCGACCACCTGCTGGCCGAACTCCTCGGCTCGGAGGAGGAGGCGCTGACCTACACGGCGAACGTCGACTCGGACGAGCCGATCGCGATCGTCGGCATGAGCTGCCGCTTCCCCGGCGAGGCGAACACCCCGGAGGCGTTCTGGGAGATGGTGCTCGCTGGCACCGACGCGATCACGGAGTTCCCCGCGGACCGCGGCTTCGACATGGCACAGATGTACGACCCGGATCCGGACCGCCCCGGCACCACCTACACCACCGCCGGCGGCTACCTGCCGGACGCGGGCGACTTCGACCCGGCGTTCTTCGGCATCTCGCCCCGCGAGGCCACCGGCATGGACCCGCAGCAACGCCTCCTGCTCGAAACCACCTGGGAGGCCGTCGAACGCGCGGGCATCGACCCGGCGGCGTTGCGCGGCAAGAAGGTCGGCGCGTTCATCGGCTCCTCCTACATCGAGTACGGCGGCGGTGACGGCGGTTCCGAGGGCTACCAGGTCACCGGCAGTTCGCCGTCGGTGCTGTCGGGCCGCGTCGCCTACGTGTTCGGCTTCGAAGGCCCGGCCGTCACGGTCGACACCGCCTGCTCTTCTTCTTTGGTGGCAATGCACCTGGCGTGCCAGTCACTCCGCACGGGCGAGTCGGCGTTCGCCGTCGCCGGCGGCGCGACGATCATGCCGAACCCGAAGCCGCTGATCGCGTTCTCCCGCCAGCGCGCTCTCGCCAAGGACGGCCGCTGCAAGTCGTTCTCCGACACCGCGGACGGCATGACCCTGTCCGAGGGCATCGGCATGCTCCTGCTGATGCGCCAGTCCGACGCTCTCGCCGCAGGGCACCGCGTCCTGGCCGTCATCCGCGGCTCGGCCGTGAACCAGGACGGCGCCTCGAACGGCCTGTCCGCCCCGAACGGCCCGTCGCAGCAGCGCGTCATCATGCAGGCCCTCGCGAACGCCAGCGTGACCACAGCCGACATCGACGCCCTGGACGCGCACGGCACCGGCACATCTCTGGGCGACCCGATCGAGGCCCAGGCCCTGTTCAACACCTACGGCCGCGACCGCGACGCCGACCGCCCGCTGCTCCTGGGCTCGGTGAAGTCGAACATCGGCCACACCCAGTCCGCCGCCGGCGTCGCGTCCGTCATCAAGATGGTCATGGCCCTGCGGCACGGCGTCTTGCCCCGCACTTTGCACGCCGCCGAGCCGTCCACGCACGTCGACTGGAGCCCCGGCACCATCTCGCTGCTGCAGGACACGACGACGTGGCCCGAGACCGGCCGCGCCCGCCGCTGCGCCGTCTCGTCGTTCGGCATCAGCGGCACGAACGCGCACGTGATCTTGGAAGCCTCGAGCGCTCCGGAATTGTCAGACCTCCCTGAGATGATTGGGATGGGGGGTGGTTCCCCCCAGGGGGCCGGCCAATCGGAATCGATTCCGCCGAACGGAGCAGCGCCGTGGCTCGTGTCGGCCAAGTCGGACTCCGCCCTGCGCGCACAGCTGGAAGGCATCCGCGCGGTCGACGCCGACCCGGCCGACATCGCGTACAGCCTGAGCCTGCGCCCGAGCTTCGACCACCGCGCCGTCCTGATCGACGGCACCGACACCAGGGGCATCGCCGACCTGGAGCGCAAGGTCGCGTTCATCTTCCCCGGCCAGGGCTCGCAATGGGTCGGCATGGGAGCGCAGCTCCTCGACGAGTCGCCGATCTTCGCCGCCCGCATGGCCGAGTGCGCCGCCGCCCTGCAGCCCCACATCGACTGGAACCTCCTCGACGTCATCCGCAACGCGGGCAGCCTCGACCGCGTCGACGTCGTCCAGCCCGCGAGCTGGGCGATGATGGTGTCGCTCGCCGAGGTCTGGCAGCACCACGGCGTCACCCCGGACGCCGTCATCGGCCACTCCCAGGGCGAGATCGCCGCGGCAGCGGTCAGCGGGGCACTGAGCCTCGAAGACGCCGCCAAGGTCGTCGCCCTGCGCAGCCAGGCCATCGGCCGCGTCATGTCGGGCCGCGGCAGCATCGTGTCCATCGGCCTCTCGGCAGCGGAAGTCCAGCCACACCTCGAAGAATGGGGCGACCGCCTCAGCCTCGCCGCCACCAACGGCCCGCACAGCGTCGCCGTCTCGGGTGACCTGGAGGCGCTGGACGCGTTCTGCGGCAAGCTGGTCGAGCAGGGCGTGCGGGTCCGCCGCATCGAGGTCGACTACGCCTCGCACTCGGCCCAGGTCGAGGACATCCGCGAGGACGTCCTCCGCGACCTCGCCACCATCACCCCGCTCACTCCGCACACGAAGTTCTTCTCCACGGTCACCGGCGAGTGGAACGACGCGAACACCGACGCCGAGTACTGGTTCACGAACCTCCGCCAGACCGTGCACCTCCACGAAGCCGTCGAGCAGCTGATCGGCACAGGACACCAGGTGTTCGTGGAGGTCAGCTCGCACCCCGTCCTCACGCCGGGCGTCCAGGACGCGCTCGAAGGCAAGCGCGGCGTCGTCACCGGCACGCTGCGCCGCGACATCGGCGGCCGGCAGCGCGTCCTGCAGTCACTGGCCGAGGTCTGGGTCCGCGGCTACCCGGTCAAGTGGCACCTCGAAGGCACCCGCGTCGACCTGCCCACCTACCCGTTCCAGCACGAACGCTTCTGGATCGGCCCGCCGCAGCACCCCGTCGCGGCACCCGGCTCGGACCCGGCCGACTCCGCGTTCTGGCAGGCCGTCGAACAGTCCGACCTCGCCACCCTCACCCAGAGCCTGCACCTCGACGAGGCCACCCTCTCCGCCGTCCTGCCCGCCCTGAACACCTGGCGCCAGAGCAGCCGCGACCAGTCCACAACGGACTCCTGGCGCTACCGCACGACGTGGAAGCCGTTGCGCGGACTCGACAACGGCAAGCTCACCGGCACCACGACCGTCATCACCACAGACGCCATCGACGACACCGACGTGGTCACCGCACTCGGCGACGTGCACCGCATCGTCCTCGGCGCCGACGACGACCGCGCCTCGATCGCGGCCAAGCTCAGCGACACGGACCGCATCGTCTCGCTGCTGCCCACCGACGAACGACCAGGAACCCTCGGCCTGCCAACAGGTCTGCTGCTGACCGTCCACCTGATCAACGCCCTCGGCGACGCCGGGATCAACGCCCCGGTCTGGAACATCTCCCGCAACGCCCTCTCCACCGGCCGCTCCGACACCGTCGACCACCCGGCGCAGGTGCAGGCGATCGGCATCGGCTGGACCGCCGCACTGGAGCACCCGCAGCGCTGGGGCGGCTCCATCGACCTGCCGGAACAGCTCGACCAGCGCGCGGCGCAACGGTTCGTCTCGGCACTGGTCAACGCCGGTGACGAAGATCAGCTCGCGATCCGCGCGTCCGGCACGCTCGCCCGCCGCGTCGTCCGGGCCCCGTCCAAGCCCACCGAGAGCGACTGGACCCCGCGCGGCACCACGATCATCACCGGCGGCACCGGAACGCTCGGCCCGCACGTCGCAAGGTTCTTCGCGCACAAGGGCGCCGAGCACCTGGTGCTGACAAGCCGCCGCGGCCTCGACGCTCCCGGCGCCCGCGAACTCGTCGCGGAGCTGGAAGAACTCGGCACACCCACCACGGTCGTCTCCTGCGACATCGCCCAGCGCGACGACGTCGAACGCATGCTGAACGACCTGCGCGCGGAAGGCCGCGAGATCCGCTCGGTCGTCCACACCGCCGCGGTGATCGGCCTGCACTCCATCGACGGATCCACTGTGGAGGGTCTGAGCGAGATCCTCGCCGCCAAGGTCGACGGCGCCGCCCACCTGGACGCGCTGCTGACCGAGGACCTCGACGCTTTCGTGCTGTTCTCGTCCATCTCCGGCATGTGGGGATCGGGCAACCACGCGTCCTATGTGGCCGGTAACGCCTACCTGAACTCGTTGGCCGCCAACCGCCGCGCGCGTGGCCTGCGATGCACCTCGGTCTCGTGGGGCATCTGGTCCGACGACATCGGCCTCGGACGGGTCGACACCGACCAGATCCGCCGCAGCGGCCTGGAGTTCATGAAGGCACGACTGGCACTCGCCGGTCTGCAGCGCGCGATCGAGGACGACGACACCGAGATCGCCATCGCGAACATAGCGTGGGACCGCTACCACCCGGTCTTCACGGCGATGCGTCCGAGCACGCTCTTCGAGGAGCTGCCGGAGGTGCGCGCTCTCGCCGTCGCCGCCGAGCAGGCCACCACCTCGGACAGCGAGTTCGCGGCCAAACTCAGGACCCTGCCGCCCGCCGAACGCGAGCAGCAGCTGCTGGAACTCGTCCGCGCCGAAGCCGCGTCCGTGCTGGGCATGGCCTCGACCGACGCGCTGACCGAGCACCGGGCGTTCCGCGAGGTCGGCTTCGACTCGATCACCGCCGTCGACCTGCGCAACAAGCTGGCCACCGCAACGGGTCTGACCCTGCCGACGACGATGGTGTTCGACCACCCGAGCCCGCTCGCGCTGACCGAGTTCCTGCTCGGCGAACTCCTCGGCGCCGACACCCCGTCCACCGCTCCGGTGATCGCCTCTGCCGCGTCCGACGAGCCGATCGCGATCATCGGCATGGCCTGCCGCTACCCCGGAGGCGTTGCCACACCGGAAGACCTGTGGAACGTCGTGATGAACGGCGTCGACGCGATCTCCGGCTTCCCCGCCGACCGGGGCTGGGACGGCGACTCCCTCTACAACCCCGATCCGGACGCCCCCGGCGGCGCCTACTCGGTGCAGGGCGGCTTCCTGCACGACGTCGCGGACTTCGACCCCGGCTTCTTCGGCATCAGCCCGCGCGAGGCCCTGTCGATGGACCCGCAGCAACGCCTCCTGCTCGAAACCGCCTGGGAGTCCATCGAACGCGCCGGTATCGACCCGCAGTCGCTCAAGGGAACCCTGACCGGCGCCTTCATCGGCGCCTCCTATCAGGACTACTCGGCGGGCAGTTCCGAGCAGCCCGGCGACGAGGGCCACATGATCACCGGCACGCTCTCCAGCGTGCTGTCCGGCCGCGTCTCCTACCTGTTCGGACTCGAAGGCCCCGCGGTCACCCTCGACACGGCCTGCTCCTCTTCCTTGGTGGCACTGCACCTGGCCTGCCAGTCACTGCGCGACGGCGAGTCGTCTCTGGCGCTGGCCGGTGGCGTCTCGGTCATGGCGACGCCCGGCGCGTTCGTCGGCTTCTCCAGGCAGCGCGCGCTGGCTCGCGACGGCCGCTGCAAGGCCTACTCCGACGCCGCCGACGGCATGACCCTCGCCGAGGGCGTGGGCCTGGTGCTGCTGGAGCGGGTGTCCGACGCGGTCCGCAACGGCCACCGCATCCTGGCCGTGGTGCGCGGCTCCGCGGTGAACCAGGACGGCGCCTCCAACGGCCTCACCGCCCCGAACGGCCCGTCACAGCAACGAGTGATCCGCCAGGCCCTGGCCAACGCGCGCCTCGAACCGTCCGAAGTGGACGCCGTCGACGGCCACGGCACCGGCACGGCCCTGGGCGACCCGATCGAGGCCCAGGCACTGCTCGCCACCTACGGCCAGAACCGCGCGCAACCACTGCTGCTCGGCTCCATGAAGTCGAACATCGGCCACACCCAGATGGCCTCCGGCGTCGCGTCCATCATCAAGATGGTGCTCGCACTGCGGGCAGGCGTACTGCCGCGCACCCTGCACGTCGACCAGCCCTCGACGAAGGTCGACTGGTCCTCGGGCTCCATCAAGCTCCTCGCCACCGAGGAGTCGTGGCCGCAGACCGACCACCCGAAGCGTGCCGGCGTCTCGTCGTTCGGCCTCTCCGGCACGAACGCCCACGTGGTGCTCGAAGAAGCCCCAGCTCAGGCGACTCAGCCGGAATTGTCAGACCTGCCTGAGATGATTGGGATGGGGGGTAGTTCCCCCCAGGGGGCCGGCCAATCGGAATCGATTCCGCCGAATGGTGCAGTGCCTGTCCTGCTGTCGGCGCGCGCGGACGAGGCCCTCAAGCAGGTCGCCGGTCGCCTCATCGACATCGACGAGGACCTCGGAGACCTGGCGGCATCGCTCGCCACCAAGCGGTCCACGTTCGAGCGGCGCGCCGTCGTCATCGCGAGCGACCGCGACGAACTGGTGCGCGGCCTGACGGCGTTGCGCGATGACCAGCCGTCCAGTTCTGTCGTGCGCGGGCAGACCGCGCGCGGCCGCACGGCGTTCCTGTTCACCGGTCAGGGTTCGCAGCGCCTCGGCGTGGGACGTGAGCTGTACGAGCGCTACCCGTTGTTCGCGGACGCCCTTGACGCCGTCTGCGCCTATCTCGATGCGGACCTCGACCGCCCGCTGCGTGACGTGATGTGGGGCGAGGACGAGCAGGAGCTCAACCAGACCGGCTACGCCCAGCCCGCGATCTTCGCGATCGAGGTCGCCCTTTACCGGCTCGTGGAGTCGTGGGGCATCACCCCGGACTACCTGGCCGGCCACTCCATCGGCGAGATCGCCGCCGCGCACGTCGCGGGCGTCCTCAACCTGGACGACGCGTGCGCGCTGATCTCCGCCCGTGCCCGTCTCATGCAGGCGTTGCCGGCCGGCGGCGCGATGATCGCCGTCCAGGCGACGGAAAGCGACATCACGCCGCTGCTCACCGAGCGCGTCTCGATCGCCGCCGTCAACGGGCCGACCAGCATCGTGATCGCCGGTGACGAGACCGAAGCCGAGGCGATCGCGGGCCGGTTCGAGAAGACCAAGCGGCTCAAGGTCAGCCACGCGTTCCACTCGCCGCTGATGGAGCCGATGCTCGACGAGTTCCGCGCCGTCGTCGACGGGCTTTCGTTCAACAATCCGACGATTCCTTTGTTGACTGGCGGGATTGTTCAACAATCTGACCACTGGGTCCGGCACGTCCGCGACGCCGTACGGTTCGCCGACGTCGTCACGCAGCTGGAAACCAAGGGAGTGCGGGCGTTCCTGGAACTCGGCCCGGACGGCGTGCTCACCGGCATGGCCCAGGAGTCGCTCACCGAAGAAGCGGTGCTCGTCCCCGCGCTGCGCCGCGACCGCGACGAGGTAGTCACGCTGCTGACCGCGCTCGCGGGCCTGCACGTGCGCGGCACGACCGTCGACTGGTCCGCGTACTTCGCGGGCGCCACGGCCGAGGTCGAGCTGCCGACGTACCCGTTCCAGCACCAGCGGTTCTGGCCGGAGCCCGTCACCGCGACCGCCACCGAAGGCGACTTCGTCGACGACGACTTCTGGGCCGCCGTCGAACGCGAGGACTTCGCCGCGCTTGCGCAGTGGCGTTCGCGCAAGCAGCAATCCACTGTGGACTCCTGGCGCTACGCGGTCACCTGGAAGCCGATCACGACGTCGACGACCCTCACCGGTCCTTGGCTCGTCATCACCGAACACGACGCGTCCGAGCTGATCGAGGCACTGGGCGTCGAGACCGTCACGGTCAACGCCACCACCCGAACAGAACTCGCCGAACAGGTCCACGGCGACTACGCCGGCGTGCTGTCGCTGCTCGCGATCAACGCCGAGGCCGAGGACGCACTGGTCCGCACTTCCGTTGTCGTGCAAGCACTCGGCGACGCCGGACAGGACGCCCCGCTGTGGGTGGCGACGCGCGGCGCGGTGTCGGTCGGCGGCGGCGAGCAGATCGCGAACCCGGACAGCGCCACGGTCTGGGGCCTCGGCCGCGTCATCGCGCTGGAGCACCCGACGCGCTGGGGCGGCCTGATCGACCTGCCCGCACAGCTCGACTGGAACACCGCGCGCCGCATCCCCGGCGTGCTGGCCGGCACGGGCGAGGACCAGGTCGCGGTGCGGCCGTCCGGCGTCTACGCCCGCCGCCTCATCCACAGCACCCCGAGCGCGCTGCACCGCGACTACCGGCCGGGCCGCGTGCTCGTCACCGGCGGCACGGGCGCGATCGGCAAGCAGGTCGCACGGTGGCTGCTCGAACACGACGCCGAACAAGTCGTCCTCGTCAGCCGCACCGGAACCGCGGACTTCGACGACCCGCGCGTGATCGTCAAGGCCTGCGACGTCGCCGACCGCGACGCACTGGCAGCACTCCTCGCCGAGCACCCGGTCACGTCGGTGTTCCACGCGGCGGGAGTCGTCGAGGACGGCCTCGTCGAGTCGATGGACGCCACGTCGTTCACGAACCTGTTGCGCGCCAAGGTCCACGCGACCCGCAACCTGCACGAGCTCACGGAGAACCTCGACGCGTTCGTGCTGTTCGCGTCGACCGCGGGCGTCATCGGCGGCGCGGGTCAGGGCAACTACGCCGCGGCCAACGCCTTCCTCGACACCTTCGCCGAACACCGCCGCCTGCAGGGACTTCCGGCCACCTCGGTGGCGTGGGGACCGTGGGGCGGGGCCGGCATGGCCGTCGCGGGTGGCGTCGCGGAACGTTTGAAGCGCGGCGGGTTCACGCCAATGGAGCCCGCACTCGCGTTGCAGGCCCTCCAACAGGCCATCGAACACGGCGACGCGGCCGTACTGGTCGCCGAGATCGACTGGGAACGGTTCCTGCCCGCCCTCGCCGGTCTGCGCCCGGCACCGCTGGTCGGCGACCTGCCCGAGGTCAAACGCTTCCACACCACGGAAAAGGTCGTCGAGAACGAGCAGCCGCAGTTCCGCAAGGCGCTGGCGGGCCTGTCGAAGGCCGAACGCAACCGCGCGGTGCTGGACCTGGTACGCGGTCAGATCGCCGCGGTTCTGGGCCACGGCAACGCCTCCGACGTCGATCCGGACCGCGCGTTCCTCGACCTCGGCTTCGATTCCTTGACAACGCTGGAACTTCGCAACCGCCTCCAGGTCGCGACCGAACTGACGCTGCCCGCGTCGCTGCTCTACGACTACCCGACCCCCTACGACCTGGCGGACTTCCTGCTGGGCGAGGTCGGCGACGTTCCCGCCGAGGTGATCACGAAGCGGGTCGACGACGATCCGATCGCGATCGTCGGCATCGGCTGCCGCTTCCCCGGCGGCGTGACGTCGCCGGAAGCGTTCTGGGACCTCGTTTCTTCCGGCGGCGACGGCATCAGCTCGTTCCCGGCCGATCGCGGCTGGGACCTGGCCGCGCTGGGCGCTGGTGCGTCAGCGTCTCTGGAAGCCGGTTTCCTGAGCGATGTTGCGGACTTCGACGCGCACTTCTTCGGCATCTCGCCGCGGGAAGCGCTCGCGATGGACCCGCAGCAACGCCTCGTGCTGGAAACCGCCTGGGAAGCACTGGAACGGACCGGCATCGATCCGCTGTCGTTGAAGGGCAGCGCGACCGGCGTGTTCGTCGGCACGAACGGCCAGGACTACGAGAACGTCCTGCGCCGCTCGCTCGACCCGGACATCCAGGGCTACCTCGCCACCGGCAACACGGCGTCGGTGATGTCCGGCCGCCTGTCCTACGTCCTCGGCCTCGAAGGACCCGCCGTCACCATCGACACGGCCTGCTCGTCGTCGTTGGTCGCCATGCACTGGGCGATGCGCGCGCTCCGCTCCGGTGAGTGCTCTCTCGCTCTCGCCGGCGGTGTCAGCGTCATGTCGAGCCCCGACTCGTTCGTCGAGTTCACCACCCAGGGCGGACTCGCGCCGGACGGCCGCTGCAAGGCCTTCGCCGACGGCGCGGACGGCACGGCGTGGTCCGAGGGCGCGGGCATCCTCGTGCTGGAACGCCTGTCAGACGCCATCGCTGCGGGTCACGAGGTTCTGGCCATCGTGCGCGGCTCGGCCGTCAACTCCGACGGCGCCTCCAACGGCCTCACCGCCCCGAACGGCCCCTCGCAGCAGCGCGTAATCCGCCGCGCTCTCGCGGACGCCGGTCTGTCCGTGAGCGACATCGACGCCGTGGAAGCGCACGGCACCGGCACGACGCTGGGCGACCCGATCGAGGCTCAGGCGCTCCTCGCGACGTTCGCCGACCGCTCGGAGCCGCTCTACCTGGGCTCGGTGAAGTCGAACATCGGCCACTCGCAGGCGGCCGCAGGTGTCGCGGGCGTCATCAAGATGGTCGAAGCGATGCGCCACGGCGTCCTGCCCCGCACGCTCCACGTTGACGCGCCGACCTCGCACGTCGACTGGACATCGGGCCCGGTGTCGCTCCTCACGGAGAACACAGCCTGGCCGGCCACCGGTCAGCCACGCCGCGCCGGCATCTCCGCGTTCGGCCTCTCCGGCACCAACGCCCACGTGATCTTGGAAGCGCCGACCGCGGGGATCCCCCCAATTTCCAGCGTACCCGTCGAAAACGCAGGTCAGGGCGTCGCGCAGGAATCTGTGGACAACTCAGCGCCTGTGGACAACTCGGCAGTTGTCGATCTTGCCGGCCCGGAGTCGCCGGCCTCTCGTGCGACGATTGGAGTGGGGACTTCGCGTCCCCCCAAGGGGGCCCCCGTCGTTGTCTCGGCGAAGTCCTCCGATGCGCTGCGCGCTCAGATCGACCGGTTCCGCGGGGTCGAGGCCGATGAGCTCGACCTGGCGTTCTCGGCGGCGACGACGCGGGCGCAGTTCGCGCACCGTGCGTTGCTGATCGACGGTGTCGAAGTCACGAGCGGTGTGGCACGCAAGGCGGGCACGACGGCGTTCCTGTTCACCGGCCAGGGCTCGCAACGTCTCGGCATGGGCCGTGAGCTCTACGAGCGGTTCGACACGTTCCGGCAGGCCCTCGACGAGGTGCTCGCCCACCTCGACCCGAACCTCAGGAACATCATCTGGGGCGAGGACGAGGAGCAGCTCAACCAGACCGGCACCACGCAGCCCGCGCTGTTCGCGATCGAGGTCGCGCTCGCCCGGCTCGTCCAGAGTCTCGGTGTCCTGCCCGACCACGTCGCCGGCCACTCCATCGGCGAGATCGCGGCCGCGCACATCGCCGGCGTGCTGACCCTCGAAGACGCGGCGAAGCTCGTCACCGCCCGCGCCGCGCTCATGCAGGCACTCCCGGCCGGCGGCGCGATGGTCTCCGTCCTCGCCACCGAAGCCGAGGTGAGGAAGCAGCTCGGCAAGTCCAAGAAGGTGTCGATCGCCGCGGTCAACGGCCTGAACAGCGTCGTCATCGCCGGTGACAAGACCGCAGTCGCCAAGATCGCCAAGAAGTTCGAGAAGACCAAGCAGCTCACCGTCAGTCACGCGTTCCACTCGCCGCTGATGGACCCGATGCTGGACGACTTCCGCGCGGCGATCGCAGGCATCACGTTCACCCCGCCGCGCATCCCGATGGCCACCACCGGCGACGTCACGACCGTCGACTACTGGGTGAACCACGTCCGCGACACGGTCCGCTTCCACGACAACGTCCAGAGCCTCAGCAACATCGACACGTTCGTCGAGATCGGCCCGGACGGCGTGCTCGCCGCGATGGTCGACGGCGCCGTTGCCACGCAACGCAAGGACCGCGACGAGGTCAGCGCGTTCGCCCTCGCCCTCGGCACGCTGCACGTCCGCGGCGCCGAAGTCGACTGGTCGGAGTACTTCGCCGGCACCACCGCGAAGCGCGTTCCGCTGCCCACCTACGCGTTCCAGCGCGAACGCTTCTGGCCCACCACGACGCCGAAGTCCGTCACCGACGACTGGCTGTACGAGGTCGTGTGGGAGCAGCAGCAGGTCCGGACCACGACCGAAGGCACCTGGCTCGCGATCGGCGACACCGTGGGCTTCACGGGCAACACCGTCACGGAACTCGTGCCCGGCGACTACGCCGGCGTGATCGCGACCGGCAGTACCAGCCCGTTCGAGATTCTGAACACGCTGGCCGAGAACAACATCACGGCCCCGCTGTGGTGTGTCAGCGACGAACCCGCTGTCTGGGGCGAAGGCCGCGTCGCCGCGCTGGAACAACCGGAACGCTGGGGCGGCCTGATCCGCGTCGACACCGACGCGTGGGCGATTCCGTTGCAGGAAAAGGAAGTTGCCTTCCACGACGAAGGCGCGTTCGTGCCACGACTGCGCCGCATCGAGGCCACCACCCCGTGGACGCCGACCGGCAAGATCCTGCTCGTCGGCGCGGAAGGCCCGATGGGCGAGCAGCTCAGGGCGTTGGAGAACACCACCGACACCCTGACCGACGACGTCACCGCGGTGATCCACCTCGGTGGCGCCGATTCCCTGAGGCAGCTCGACGAGCAGTTGGGCGACCGGGACCTGGAAGCGTTCGTGGTCTTCGGCTCCGTCGCCGGGACCTGGGGTTTCCGCGGCCAGGCCCAGCAGGCCGCGCACAGCGCGATCGTCGAGGACTTCGCGCGGCAGCGGAAGGCCCGTGGTCTCAAAGCGACCTCCATCGCGTACTCGCCGTGGGAGGGCACGACCGACCAGAGCATGGCCGCGCATCTGCGGATGAGCGGCATCCCGGTCCTCGACGCCCCGAACGCCATCGCGGCACTGCACAGCGCGGTCGCGAGTGGACGGACGAACGTCGTCGTCGCGAACGTCGACTGGAGCACGTTCCAGCAGCCCAGCACGCTGTTCAGCGGGTTCGTGCAGGAGAAGACAGTCGTCGAGCCGGTTCTCAAGCAGGTGATCGAACGGCTGCCCGAGTACGAACGGCACGGCACCCTGCTGACCCTCGTCCGCGAGAAGGCGGCGTTGGTCCTCGGCCACAACGGAACCGACGCGATCGAGCCGGACGTGCCGTTCCGCGACCTCGGTTTCGACTCGCTCACCGCCGTCGACCTGCGCAACCAGATCCAGACCGAGTCGGGTCTGCAGCTCAGCGCCGCACTCGTGTTCGACTACCCGACACCGAATGAGCTCGCCGAGCACCTGCTCACCGAACTCCTCGGCGGCGCGGAGGAAGTCGAGTTCGTCACCAGGACCGTGACCGACGACCCGATCGCCATCGTCGGCATGTCCTGCCGCTATCCCGGTGACGTGCGGTCGCCGGAAGACCTGTGGAAGCTGCTGCTCGACGGCGTCGACGCGATCGGGGAGTTCCCCGGAGACCGCGGCTGGGACCTCGCCACGCTCTACAGTGGACAGAGCGTCACCCGCAGCGGCGGTTTCCTCTACGACGTGCCGAACTTCGACCCGGACTTCTTCTCGATCTCGCCGCGCGAAGCGATGGTCATGGACCCGCAGCAGCGCATCGTGCTCGAAACCGCCTGGGAGGCTTTGGAACGGGCGGGTGTCGACCCGGCAACGATCCGTGGCAGCGTCACCGGTGTGTTCGTCGGTGGTGGCAGCGGCGAGTACCGGCCGTCGCCCGAGGAGACCGGCTTGGAGTGGCAGACCGCGCAGTCCGCGTCGCTGCTGTCCGGCCGCCTCGCCTACACGTTCGGCCTGCAGGGCCCGACGGTCTCGGTGGACACCGCATGCTCGTCGTCGCTGGTCTCGCTGCACCTCGCGGCCCAGGCGCTGCGCACGGGGGAGTGCGAGATGGCACTGGCCGGCGGCGTGTGCGTGATGTCGACGCCGGTCGGGTTCATCGAGTTCAGCGCCCAGGGCGCGCTGTCGGAGGACGGCCGCTGCAAGGCGTTCTCCGACAGCGCCGACGGCACGGGCTGGGCCGAGGGCGTCGGCATGCTGGTGCTGGAGCGGCTGTCGGATGCTCAGCGGAACGGCCACGAGGTGCTCGCGGTCGTGCGCGGCTCGGCGATCAACTCCGACGGCGCGTCGAACGGCCTGACCGCCCCGTCCGGACCGGCCCAGCAACGGGTCATCCGGCAGGCGCTGGCCGCGTCGGGACTGCGTCCGTCCGATGTGGACGCGGTCGAGGCGCACGGCACTGGCACGAAGCTCGGCGACCCGATCGAGGCGCAGGCCCTGCTCAGCGTCTACGGGCAGGACCGGTCGGCGCCGCTGCTGCTGGGCGCGGTCAAGTCGAACATCGGCCACACGCAGGCGGCGTCCGGTGTGGCGGGCGTGATCAAGATGGTGATGGCGATGCGGGCGGGCGAGCTGCCTCGCACCCTGCACGCCGAGACGCCTTCGTCGCACGTCGACTGGACCGCCGGCGCGGTGCGGCTGCTGCAGGAACGCACGGCGTGGCCTGCCGTTGACCGCGCACGACGCGCCGCCGTGTCATCCTTCGGCGCCAGCGGCACCAACGCGCACGTGATCTTGGAAGCGCCGGGAGCGTTGGGGATCCCCCCAATTTCCAGCGTACCGGACGAAAGTGCTGGTCAAGGGGCCGCTCAGCGATCTGTGGATAACTTCGACGTACTGCCGGTGCTGGTCTCCGGGCGGACGCCGTCGGCCCTGCGTGACCAGGCCGCGCGCCTGCTCGACGTGGACGCCGACCTGATCGACATCGCCTGCTCGGCGGCCACCACGCGCGCCTCGTTCGACCAGCGCGCGGTCGTGCTGGCGAGCAGCCGCGAGGAGCTGACCGGCGCGCTGGCCGCGCTGGCGTCCGACGTCCGCAACCCCCTGGTCGTCCGCGACGAGGTGGCGCGCTCCGGCAAGCTCGCGTTCCTGTTCGCCGGGCAGGGCTCGCAGCGCCTCGGCATGGGCCGGGAGCTGCACGCCAGGTTCCCGGTGTTCGCGGCGGCGTTCGACGAGGTCCTGAGCCACCTCGACCCCGGCCTGAAGGACATCGTCTGGGGCGACGACCAGGACGCGCTCGACCTCACCGGCACCACGCAGCCCGCGCTGTTCGCCGTCGAGGTCGCGTTGTTCCGCCTCGCCGAGTCGTGGGGCCTCAAGCCGGACTTCCTGGCGGGTCACTCGATCGGCGAGATCGCGGCCGCCCACGTCGCCGGGGTGCTCAGCCTCGAAGACGCGGCGAAGCTCGTGACCATGCGGTCGGCGCTGATGCAGGCGCTGCCCGAAGGCGGTGCGATGGTCGCGGTCCAGGCCAGCGAGGACGTCGTCCTGCCGCACCTCACCGACGGTGTGGTGATCGCGGCGGTCAACGGCCCCGAGTCGGTCGTGATCGCCGGACCGGAACAAGCCGTCGTCGCGATCGCGGAGCGCTGGAAGGCCAAGCGTTTGCGCGTCTCGCACGCCTTCCACTCGCCGCTGATGGACCCGATGCTGGACGAGTTCCGGTCCACTGTGGAGTCGCTGACGTTCCAGCAGCCGCGGATTCCCGTGGTGGCGGAAGGCGATGTGACCGACCCCGAGTACTGGCTGCGGCACGTGCGGGAAGCGGTGCGATTCGCGGACAACATCAGGACCCTCACCGGACGCGGCGTCACCACGTTCGTCGAGCTCGGCCCGGACGCCACGTTGTCCGGCCTGGTCGAAGGGATCCCGCTGCTGCGCAAGGACCGTGACGAGGAGCAGTCGATCGTCGGCGCGCTCGCCCGCCTGCACATCCGCGGCGTGAAGGTCGACTGGGCCGGGTTCTTCGGCACACAAGGCCGCAGGATCACGCTGCCGACCTACGCGTTCCAGCACCAGCGGTTCTGGCCGTCGACCATGGTCAGCTCCGCAAAGCCCGCCGCGCCGGCGAGCGACGACACGGCGTTCTGGGCCGCGGTCGAGGGCGAGGACTTCGGGTCGCTGCAGAACGTCCTGAGCGTCGACACCGACGCGCTGTCGCAGGTGCTGCCCGCGCTGCTCGACTGGCGCAAGCAGCGCACCGACCACGCACTCGTCGACAGCTGGCGGCACCGGATCACCTGGAAGCCGTTGGACACCAACAGGTCCGGTGAACTGGCAGGCACGTGGCTCGCGGTGACGGCCGGTTCCGACGACTGGAGCGACGCGGTCATCGACTCGCTCGGCGTGAGCGTGGTGCGGATCGACGTCACCAGGCCGGACCGCGAGGCCATCGCGGACGAACTGCGCTCGCTGGGCACGTCGTTCACCGGTGTGCTGTCACTGCTCGGACGTGCGGACGTCGGTGAGGGCAGCGCACCCGCCGGTGTGCTGCTGACGGCAGCGCTGATCCAGGCGCTCGGTGACGCGGGCATCAACGCCCCGCTGTGGTGTGCGACCCGTGACGGAGCCGCCGTCAACGGAACGGCTCTCGAGGACCTGACGCAGGCCGCGATCCACGGCCTCGGCCGGGTCGTCACGCTGGAACACCCCGAACGCTGGGGTGGCCTGATCGACTTGCCGGCAGTCATCGACGACAGGGTCGCGAACGGGCTCACGTCCGTCCTTTCCGGACTCGATGGCGAGGACCAGGTCGCGGTGCGGTCCAACGGGTTGTTCGGCCGGCGACTGGTCACCGCACCGGCACCTGTGCCGGCACAGGAGTGGCAGCCACGCGGCACGGTCCTGATCACCGGCGGCACCGGTGCGCTGGGCGGCCACGTCGCCCGGATGCTCGCCCAGAACGGCGCCGAGCACCTTGTTCTGGTCAGCCGCAGCGGGCTGAGCGCGCCGGGGGCGGACGAGTTGCGTTCGGAACTCGTCGGTCTGGGCGTCGACGTCACGATCGCCGCGTGTGACGTGGCCGACCGGAAGTCTCTGCAGGCAATGCTTTCCGTGCTCCCACAGCCGTTGACGGGCGTTGTGCACACCGCCGGCATCATCGACGACGGTGTGCTGGACAAGATGACGCCGGAACGGTTCGAGGCGGTGTTCCGCAGCAAGGTCACCTCGGCACTGCTGCTGGACGAACTCACCGAGAACCTCGACGCGTTCGTGCTGTTCTCCTCCGCGTCGTCGTCGGTCGGCAGCCCCGGCCAGTCGAACTACGCGGCAGCCAACGCGATGCTCGACGCGCTCGCGGATCGCCGGCGGGGCCAGGGTCTCGCGGCGACGTCGATCGCGTGGGGTGCGTGGGGTGGCGGCGGCATGGCCGACACCGAGGACGCGCTGGCCAACGCCAAACGTGCCGGTATCGCCTCGATGGACCCGGTGCTGGCGTGTGTCGCTCTGCGGCAACTCGTCGGCGAGGGTCTGGCGACGGCGGTCGTGGCGGCGGTCGACAAGGGCAGGTTCTCCGGTGGGTTCAGGCCGAACCCGCTGCTGCGCGAGCTCGCTACCGAGGCCGCGGTAGAGGCCCCGGTCGCCGAGGGCGCGTTCCGCGAGAAGCTGCTGGCGTTGCCCGTGGCGAAGCGGCACGACGAGGTGCTGGAACTAGTGAGGACACGGGCGGCCGAGGTGCTCGGACAGGCCGACGTCGATGCCGTACGCCCCGATCGGCCGTTCCGCGACCTCGGGTTCGACTCTCTCGCGGTGGTGGAACTGCGCAACCAGCTCAACGCCGCCACGGGCCTGGCACTGGCGTCGACGCTGGTGTTCGACCACCCGTCACCGGAGGAACTCGCGACGCACGTGCTGACCGAGCTGATCCCGGATGCGGCCGTGGTGGACACGGAGGAGTCGGAGATCCGCGGCCTGCTGGCACGGGTGCCGCTCACCCAGTTGCGCGAGATCGGTGTGCTGGAGCCGTTGATGCAGCTCATTGGCAAGGGAACGGCTCAGACGGACGAGGACATCGACGAGATGAGCGTCGACGACCTCATTCAGGCCGCGCTGGACGGCCACACCGACTGATCCGGGACTCCCGGCGGCCGGTCACTTCCCCAGGGGTGACCGGCCGCCGGTTTTCTGAGGAATTCGCTACCGCTTCCGCTGCTCCAATTGCTGGCGGGATGACCGTGTCCGGCTGGACTGACGGAGCTGATGAATGAGTACCTCCAGCGAGAAGGTGGTCGAGGCCCTCCGCGCCGCGATGAAGGAGGCGGAGCGGCTGCGCAAGCAGAACCGGCAGCTCGTCGCCGCCGCCACCGAACCGATCGCGATCATCGGGATGGCCTGCCGCTTCCCCGGCGGCATCAGCTCGCCGGAGGACCTGTGGGAGCTGGTGTCGTCCGGTCGCGACGCGATCACCGGCTTCCCGGCCGACCGCGGCTGGGACGTCGACGCGCTGCTGGGCGGTGGCGTCGACGAACGCGGCCACAGCGTGTCCGTGCAGGGTGGCTTCCTGCAGGGCATCGCGGACTTCGACCCGGCGTTCTTCGGCATCTCGCCGCGCGAGGCCGTGACGATGGACCCCCAGCAACGCCTGTTGCTGGAGACGTCCTGGGAAGCGCTGGAACGCTCCGGCATCGATCCTTCTTCTTTGCGCGGCTCACGCACCGGTGTTTTCGTCGGCACCAACGGCCAGGACTACGAGCACCTGCTGATCCGCGGCCTCGACGACGCCACTGGCGACGTCGGCACTGGTATCGCGGCGTCCGCCGAGTCCGGTCGCATCTCCTACGCGCTGGGCCTCGAAGGCCCGACGTTGACCGTCGACACGGCGTGCTCCTCCTCCTTGGTCGCACTGCATCTGGCCGTGCACGCCTTGCGCGCGGGGGAGTGCTCACTGGCTCTCGCGGGCGGCGTCAACGTCATGTGCACGCCAGGCTCGTTGGTCGAGTTCTCGCGACAGGGCGGACTCGCGTCCAACGGCCGATGCAAGGCCTTCTCCGACGACGCTGATGGCACGGGCTGGTCCGAGGGCGTCGGCGTGCTGGCTCTGGCCCGTCTGTCGGATGCTCAGGCTTTGGGCTACCCGGTTCTGGCCGTGGTGCGCGGTTCGGCCGTCAACTCCGACGGCGCCTCCAACGGCTTCACCGCCCCGAACGGCCGCGCCCAGCAACGCGTCATCCGCGCCGCCCTCGACCGCGCCGGCCTGGCACCGTCCGATGTGGACGTTGTGGAAGCTCATGGCACCGGCACACCGCTCGGCGATCCGATCGAGGCCCGCAGCCTGCTGGCGGCATACGGCGCCGATCGACCTTCGCCTCTGCTGCTGGGTTCGGTGAAGTCGAACATCGGCCACACCCAGGCCGCCGCCGGTGTCGCGGGCATCATCAAGATGGTGCAGGCGATGCGGCACGGCGTCGTGCCCGCCACCCTGCACGTCTCCCGCCCGTCCACGCACGTCGATTGGACCACCGGCTCCGTCGAACTCGCCACCTCGGCCGTGGCCTGGCCTTCCAGCGGCCGCGCCCCTCGCGCCGCCGTCTCGTCGTTCGGTGTGTCGGGTACGAACGCGCACGTGATCTTGGAGGCTCCTGGCGCTCCGGAATTGTCAGACCTGCCTGAGATGATTGGGATGGGGGGTAGTTCCCCCCAGGGGGTCGGCCAATCCGAATCGATCCCGAAGAGCGCGCCGCCGTGGCTCGTGTCGGCGAAGTCGGAGGCCTCGCTCGCGGCGCAGATCGAACGGGTGCGCGCGCTCGACGCCGACCCGGTGGACGTCGGGTTCTCGTTGGCGACCACGCGCGCGTTGTTCGAGCATCGGGCCGTGCTGCTGGATGGAACCGAGATCGCGCACGGCCTGGCGCGGCGGACCGAACTGGCACTGCTGTTCTCCGGGCAGGGTGCGCAGCGCGTCGGCATGGGCAAGGAGCTGTACGCCGAGTTCGCAGTCTTCCGTGAGGCGTTCGATGAGGTGCTGCGGCACCTCGACCCAGGGCTGCGCGACGTCATGTGGGGCGACGAGGAAGCGCTGAACCAGACGGGCAACACCCAGCCCGCGCTGTTCGCGTTCGAGGTCGCCCTCTACCGGCTGCTGGAGTCGTTCGGCGTCACCGCCGCGCACGTCACCGGCCACTCGATCGGCGAGATCGCCGCCGCGCACATCGCGGGCGTGTTCAGCCTCGAAGACGCCGCCAAGCTCGTCCAGGCGCGCGCGAGCCTCATGCAGGCGTTGCCCGCCGGTGGTGTCATGATCGCGCTCCAGGCCACCGAGGCCGAGATCACCCTCACCCCCGGCGCCTCCATCGCGGCGATCAACGGACCGGATTCCCTGGTCATCGCGGGCGTCGAGAGCGAAGTCCGCGCGATCGTGGCGCGGTTCGAGGGCCGCAAGAGCAAGCAACTCGCCGTCAGCCACGCGTTCCACTCGCCGCTGATGGAACCGATGCTCAACGCCTTCCGCGAAGCCATCGGCGGCATCTCGTTCTACAGCCCGGCGATCCCGATGACCGGCGATGTCGCCAATCCCGAGTACTGGGTCCGCCACGTCCGTGACACCGTCCGCTTCCACGACACCGTCACCGGTCTGGGCGACAGGACGCTGCTCGAGATCGGGCCGGACGGCGTGCTATCCGCGCTGGTCGACGCGATTCCCGCCCAGCGCAAGGACCGCGACGAGCGCACCGCTTTCATCACCGCACTGGCCCGGCTGCACGTCGCGGGCGTTGAGGTTGACTGGAAACCGTTCTATCCCAACGGCAAACGCGTCGACGTCCCCACCTACGCGTTCCAGCACGACCGCTACTGGCCGTCGGTGTCGGTGAGCGCGGGCGACGCAGCTGGACTCGGCCTGTCCCCGGCGAACCACCCGCTGCTCGGCGCCGCGATGACCGTCGCCGGCTCCGGCGAACTGATCCTCACCGGCACGCTGAGCAGGACGGGCTGGCTCGCCGACCACGTCGTGTTCCCGACCGCGGGCGTGCTGGAACTGGCGTTCCGCGCCGCCGACCTCGCGGGTTACGAGCGCGTCGAGCAGCTCACTCGGATCGCGCCGCTCGTGCTGCCGGACAGCGGTGCCGTTCAGGTGCAGTTCCACGTCGGACGCGACGGCGCGTTCCGGTTCCACGCGCGACGCGGCGACGCGGACTGGGTCGAGCACGCGACCGGGCTGCTCGGGGCAGGCGTTCCGGCGCCGGCCAGGGAAAGCGAGTGGCCGCCGAAGGGTGCGACCGTCGTCGACCTCGACGGCTTCTACGACGACACCCCTTGCGGAGAGGCGTTCCAGGGGCTGCGCGCCGCCTGGAGGCGGGGACAGGAGGTGTTCGCCGAGGTAGCTTTGCCCGTTGACGCAAAGGGTTTCGGCGTCCATCCCGCGCTGCTCGACGCCGCCACGCACGCCGCCACGTTCCTCGGTCTTGAAGGCGTGCCCGCGAACTGGCAGGGCGTTTCCCTTTACTCGAACGGTGCGGAAGTCGTTCGGGTAAAGCTGTCTGTTGTGGACGGTAGCGTGAAGCTCGCTGCCGTCGACGTGGCCGGGGACCCGGTGCTGTCCGCGAACACCGTGACCATCGAGCCGTTGGGTGAACTGAGCACCCGAACCGGCATCGACTCGCTGTTCCGCCTCGACTGGGTGCCGGTCACCTACACGCCGGCCGACGTGACCGTCGCGCACTTCACCGGTGAGCAGACGCCGGAGTCCGCGCACGCCCTGGCCACAGCCGCGCTCGACGCACTTCAGCAGGCCACCGGAAAACTGGTCTTCGTCACGCGCGGAGCCGTGACCGGGGATGATGTCGCGGCCGCGACCGTCTGGGGACTGGTGCGGTCCGCGCAGACCGAGGACCCAGGCCGCTTCCTGCTCGTCGATCTCGACGACGCGCCCGAGTCCGAAGCGCTGCTGCCCGGCCTCGGTGGACTGATCGACGCGGGGGAGACCCAGGTCGTCGTCCGTGCGGGCGAGGTGTTCGCGGGCCGACTGGCGCGTGCCACCGACATCGTTGCGGGCGAATGGGATTGCGACGGCACGGTGCTCATCACCGGCGGTACGGGCGGGCTCGGCGCCGTCCTCGCCCGCCATCTCGTGACGCGAGGCCAGCGCCGGTTGCTGCTGGTCAGCCGTCGCGGTCTGGATGCCCCCGGCGCAGCCGGCCTGCGCGACGAACTCACGGCGCTGGGCGCCGAAGTCGAGGTGAAAGCCTGCGACGTCACGGAACGCGCCGCTGTCGCGGACCTGTTGGCCGGCGAGCGGCTCACCGCCGTCATCCACACGGCGGGCGTGCTGGACGACGGCGTGATCGGTTCGCTGACGCCCGAACGGCTTTCCGCTGTCCTGCGGCCGAAGGTCGACGCCGCCTGGCATCTCCACGAACTCGCCGGTGACGCGCGGCTCGTCCTGTACTCGTCGGTGTCCGGCGTGATGGGCGCGGCCGGCCAGGGCAACTACGCCGCCGCCAACGCGTTCCTCGACGCTCTCGCGGCTCACCGGCGCGGGCTCGGCCTCCCCGCGCTGTCACTGGCCTGGGGCGCCTGGGACACCGGCATGACGTCCACTTTGGACGAAAGCGATCTGCGTCGAATGCCGATGCTGTCGGTGGAGCAGGGCCTCGCGCTCTTCGACGCGGCCGTCACCTCCGGCGAGTCCCTGCTCGTGCCGCTGGCATCCGGTGGTGCGGCGCAGGGTGACGTTCCCGCGATCATGCGCGGCCTGGTGCGAGCGGGGCGGCGCACGGCCGCGCGCGAGATCGTGGCAGGCGGACTGCTCGCGAAACTCGGCGGGTTGGCTGGTTCTGACCGCGTGCGGACTGTTGCCGACATCGTGCGCGCGGAGGCCGCGAAGGTCATCGGCTACGCCAACGCCGACGCGGTGGGAGCGGAGAAGGAGTTCCGCGCGCTCGGTTTCGACTCGCTGACCGCGATCGAACTGCGCAACGCCCTCGCCGCGGCCACCGGCCTGACGCTGCCCGCGACGTTGATCTTCGACTACCCGACGCCGCTCGTGCTGGCCGAGCACCTGCTCGCCGAACTGACCGGCGAGGGCACGGACCTCGACATCACCGCGCAGGCCGTCGCGGACGCGGACGACCCGATCGTGATCGTCGGCATGGCCTGCCGGTTCCCCGGCGGCGTCTCGACTCCCGACGACCTGTGGCGCCTGCTCGCCGACGGCGCCGACGCGATCGCGAGCTTCCCGACCGACCGTGGCTGGGAACAGGACGCGCTGGCCGCCGGTGGCACCGTCGAAGGCGGTTTCCTCTACGGCGCAACGGAGTTCGACCCGGCGTTCTTCGGCATCTCGCCGCGCGAAGCACTCGCGATGGATCCGCAGCAACGTCAGCTTCTCGAGGTCTCCTGGGAGGCCGTCGAACGGGCTGGCATCAACGCGGCGACGTTGCGCGGCTCGAAGACCGGCGTCTTCGTCGGCACGAACGGACAGGACTACACGAATCTCGTGTTGCGGGCGCGCGGCGACATCGAGGGCCACGCTTCGACCGGCCTCGCCGCCGCGGTGATCTCCGGCCGCCTGTCCTACACGTTCGGCTTCGAGGGACCCGCGCTCACGATCGACACCGCCTGCTCTTCCTCTTTGGTGGCACTGCACCTCGCCGCGCAGTCGCTGCGCTCGGGCGAGTCGTCGCTGGCGCTCGTCGGCGGCGTGACGGTGATGTCCACGCCGATGAACTTCGCCGGCTTCAACGCCCAGGGCGGCCTCGCGGCGGACGCGCGCTGCCGGGCCTTCTCCGACAACGCAGACGGCACCGGCTGGGCCGAAGGTGTCGGCGTGCTAGTCGTCGAACGCCAGTCGGACGCGATCCGCAACGGCCACACGGTGCTGTCGGTGGTCCGCGGCTCCGCGGTGAACCAGGACGGCGCGTCGAACGGCTTGACCGCTCCGAACGGCCCCGCCCAGCAACGTGTCATCCGCCAGGCCCTCGCCAACGCCGGTCTGTCCACTTCGGACGTCGACGCCGTCGAGGCACACGGCACCGGCACGCGCCTGGGCGACCCGATCGAAGCCCAGGCACTGCTCGCCACCTACGGCCGCGACCGCGCTGGAGCACCGCTCCACCTGGGCGCGATCAAGTCGAACCTCGGCCACACCCAGGCCGCCGCGGGTGTCGCAGGCGTGATCAAGATGGTGCTGGCCTTCCAGCACGGCCTGCTGCCCCGAACCTTGCACGTCACCGAACCGTCCTCGCACGTCGACTGGTCCGCGGGCGCCGTCTCGCTGCTCACGACGAACACCCCATGGCCAGCCGTGGATCGTCCGGCCCGCGCCGGCGTCTCGTCGTTCGGTCTCTCGGGCACGAACGCGCACGTGATCTTGGAGTCGCCGAGTGCGCCAGAACTGTCAGACCTGCCTGAGATGATTGAGATGGGGGCTCGCAGCCCCCTGGGGGCCGGGCAATCCGAATCGATTCCGCTGGCCGGCTCGGTGCCGCTCGCGGTGTCGGCGAAGTCCGAGGCGGCGTTGCGCGCCCAGGTCGAGCGGATCAGTGCGGTCGAGGCGGCGCCCGTTGACGTCGGGTACTCGTTGGCGGCCACGCGCGCGTTGTTCGAGCATCGGGCCGTGCTGCTGGATGGCGAGGTGCTGGCCAGCGGTGAGGCGTCGGGGAAGACGCTCGCCATGGTGTTCTCCGGGCAGGGTGCGCAGCGGCTCGGCATGGGGCGTGAGCTGTACGAGGCGTTCCCCGTGTTCGCCGAGGCGGTGGACGCGGTGCTGGAGCACCTCGGAGACGTCCGCGATGTCATGTGGGGTGACGACGCCGAGGCGCTGAACCAGACCGGCAGCACGCAGCCCGCGCTGTTCGCGGTCGAGGTGGCCCTGTACCGGCTGGTGGAGTCGTTCGGGGTCGTCCCGCGACTACTCGCCGGGCACTCGATCGGCGAGATCGCGGCCGCGCATGTCGCCGGGGTGTTCAGCCTCGAAGACGCGGCGAAGCTCGTCCGAGCACGCGCGCGGCTCATGCAGGCGCTGCCGCAGGGCGGCGTGATGATCGCACTGCAGGCGACCGAGGCCGAAGTGGCGCCGCACCTGACCTCGGGTGTGTCCATCGCGGCTATCAACGCGGCGGACTCGCTGGTCATCGCGGGAGTCGAGAATGAAGCCCGCGCGGTCGTCGCCCATTTCGAGGGCCGCAAGAGCAAGCAGCTGAAGGTCAGCCACGCGTTCCACTCGCCGCTGATGGAACCGATGCTCGGCGAGTTCCGGCGGGAGATCCAGGGAATCACCTTCCATCAGCCGAGCATCCCGATCGCGTCCACGGGCGATGTCACCGATCCCGAGTACTGGGTCGGTCACGTCCGCGACACGGTCCGCTTCGCCGAGAACGTCGGCAAACTCAGGGAACAGGGTGCGAGCGCGTTCCTGGAGATCGGCCCGGACGGCGTGCTGGCTGCGCTCGTCGACGGAGCGATTCCATTGCTGCGCAAGGATCGTGGCGAGCACAAGGCGTTCGTGACGGCACTCGCGCGGCTGCACGTCAGCGGTACCGACGTCGACTGGTCTGGTTTCTACCAGGGCGGGCGCGCGATCGGCCTGCCGACGTACCCGTTCCAGCATGAGCGGTTCTGGCCGGAAGCGGCGACTGCTGCAGTGGCGGCGGATCCGGCCGACGCGGCGTTCTGGACGGCCGTCGAGCAGGAGGACGTTGCGTCACTGGCCGCCACGCTCGACCTCGACGGCGAGACGCTCGCCGGAGTGCTGCCGGCGTTGTCGGCGTGGCGGGGCAAGCGGCAGGCGCAGTCCACTGTGGATTCCTGGCTGCACAGGGAGAGCTGGCAGCCGATCGCCGGTCTCACCGCCAAGCAGGGCAAGTGGCTCGTGGTCGGCGAGGCCGACGAACTGCTCCTGACCGCGCTCGGAGACGTCACGGTTCTCGCTATCGGACAGGACCGGGAACAGCTTGCCGAGCGGCTGGCCGAGTTCGCGCAGGCCCCGTTCACCGGTGTCGTGGCGTTGCCGGCGCACGAGCCGATCATCAGCACTACCGCGCTGATCCAGGCGCTCGGTGATGCCGGAGTCATGGCACCGCTGTGGGTGCTGACGCGCGGCGCGGTGTCGACCGGGCGCGCGGACGCCGTCACCGACCCCTGGCAGGCTGGTGTGTGGGGGCTCGGCCGGGTCGCCGCGCTGGAGCACCCGAACCGCTGGGGCGGCCTGATCGACCTGCCCGCAGGACTGGACGAGCGGGCGGCGCAGCGGGTCGCGGCGGTGCTGAGCAGCGACGAGGACCAGGTCGCGGTGCGGGCGTCGGGAGTGTTCGGCCGGCGGATTCTCGTGGCACCACGGGGGTCGGGCGAGTGGCAGCCGCGCGGGACCGTCGTGATCACCGGTGGCACGGGCGCGCTCGGCAAGCACGTCGCACGGGACCTCGTCGCGCGTGGCGCGGAGAAGGTCGTGCTGCTGAGCCGTCGCGGCCTGGACGCGCCGGGCGCGGCGGAGATCGTGGCCGAGCTGGGCGTCGAGGTCGTGAAGTGCGATGCCGCGAACCGTTCGGAGTTGGCTGCGGTGCTGACGGACGACGTCAAGGCCGTCGTGCACGCGGCCGGTGTGCTGGACGACGGTGTGCTCGACGGGCTCACGCCGGAGCGGTTCGCCGACGTGTTCCAGGCGAAGGTCACCTCGGCGTTCCTGCTCGACGAACTGACCCGTGAACGTGAGCTGGACGCGTTCATCCTGTTCTCGTCGGTCGCGGCCGCGATCGGCAACCCCGGCCAGGCCAACTACGCCGCCGCCAACGCCGTTCTCGACGCCATCGCCACGCGACGTCGTGAACAGGGCCTGCCCGCGACGTCGATCGCGTGGGGCGCGTGGACCGGTGACGGCATGGCAGGCGAGGAACGCGTCGCACGGACGATCAAGTCCGTCGGTGCGTCCACTTTGGACCCGGAGCTCGCGGTAGCGGCGATGCGAGGTGTGGCGGCGGAGGCCGCGCCCACCGTCGTGATCGCGGACATCCACCACCCGCAGTTGCTCGGCGCGTTGCTGAGCCTGCGGCCCTCGCCCGTGCTGGCCGAACTGCCCGGCGCCAGCGAGGTGCTGGACGAGCTGGCGGCCGCGCGCCGCGACAGCGAGTCCGCGGCCGCGGAGTTGCGTCGCAGTCTGCGTGAACTGCCTGCCGCGGAACGGATCGAGCCCGTCCTGGAACTGGTCAGGGTGCGCGCCGCGCAGGTGCTCGGCCACTCGGGCAAGGAGGCGGTGGCGAGCGACAAGGCGTTCCGCGACATCGGGTTCGACTCGCTGACCGCCGTCGAACTGCGCAACCACCTGACCGAGATCACCGGACTCGCGCTGCCCGCCGGCCTGGTGTTCGACTACCCGTCGCCGCGCGTGCTGGCCGAACACCTGCTGGCGTCGTTGCTCGGCGAGGGTGCTGACGTCGACGACGTGTCCGTCGTGCAGACCACCGACGACATCGCGATCGTCGGCATGGCGTGCCACTTCCCCGGCGACATCGACTCGCCGGAAGACCTGTGGCGGCTGGTGGTCGAGGGCGAGGACGCGATGTCGGACTTCCCCGCCGATCGCGGCTGGGACCTGGCGTCGTTGCAGAGCTCGACGTTGCGCGGCGGCTTCCTGTCCGGTGTCGCGGACTTCGACCCGGCGTTCTTCGGTATCTCGCCGCGCGAAGCACTCGCGATGGACCCGCAGCAGCGGCTGCTGCTGGAGACCTCCTGGGAGGCCGTCGAACGCGCCGGCGTCGACCCCGCCTCGTTGCGCGGCTCGCGGACCGGTGTGTTCGTCGGTACGAACGGGCAGGACTACCAGCACGTCGTCATGGCCTCCAGCGAGGACCTGGAAGGCCACGCCGGCACCGGTCTCGCGGCATCGGTGATCTCTGGCCGCATCTCCTACTCGCTGGGGCTGGAGGGGCCCGCGGTCACGATCGACACGGCGTGCTCGTCGGCTCTGGTGGCGCTACACCTCGCGGCACAGGCGTTGCGCGGTGGCGAGTGTTCGCTGGCGCTGGCCGGTGGCGTCACGGTGATGGCGACGCCGACGTCGTTCTCCGGCTTTTCGCGGCAGGGCGGGCTCGCGCCGGACGGGCTGTGCAAGGCGTTCTCCGAGTCAGCGGACGGCACCGGCTGGTCCGAGGGCGTCGGCATCCTCGTCGTGGAACGGCTTTCCGACGCTGTCGCCGCCGGGCACCCGGTGCTGGCGGTCGTGCGCGGCTCGGCGTTCAACCAGGACGGCGCGTCCAACGGCTTGACCGCGCCGAACGGCCCGTCGCAGCAACGAGTCATCCGGCAAGCGCTTGCGTCCGGCGGGCTGGCGCCGTCCGATGTGGACGCTGTCGAGGCGCACGGCACCGGAACCGTGCTGGGCGACCCGATCGAGGCACAGGCGCTGCTGACCGTGTACGGACAGGACCGCGCCGAGCCTCTGCGGCTGGGTTCGGTGAAGTCGAACCTCGGGCACACGCAAGCGGCGGCGGGCGCGGCGGGCGTGATCAAGATGGTGATGGCGTTCCAGCACGGCCTGCTGCCGCAGACCCTGCACGTGACCGCGCCGTCGTCGCACATCGACTGGTCGGCGGGCGCGGTCTCACTGCTGACGGAGAACACCGCCTGGCCCTCGGTCGATCGGCCGTGGCGCGCGGGCGTGTCGTCGTTCGGGATCAGCGGCACGAACGCCCACGTGATCTTGGAAGCGCCGAGTGCGCCAGAACTGTCAGACCTGCCTGAGATGATTGAGATGGGGGCTCGCAGCCCCCTGGGGGCCAGCCAGTCGGGATCGATTCAGCAGGTCGGCGCCGTCCCGTTGGCGGTGTCAGCCAAATCAGCGGCGGCGTTGACGGCGCAGGTCGAGCGGATCAGTGCGGTCGAGGCGGCGCCGGTCGACGTCGCGTACTCGCTGGCGAAGTCGCGGGCGTTGTTCGAGCACCGCGCGGTGTTGCTGGACGGTGCCGAGATCGCGAGCGGGGTCGCGGGGGAGCACACGCTGGCCGTGCTGTTCTCCGGGCAGGGCTCGCAACGGCTCGGCATGGGGCGGGAGTTGTACGCGCGGTTCCCGCAGTTCGCGGACGCGTTCGACGACGTGCTGGCGCACCTCGATCCGCAGCTCAAGAGCGTTGTCTGGGGCGACGACGAGGAGAAGCTCAACCAGACCGGGTACACGCAGCCGGCGTTGTTCGCGTTCCAGACGGCGCTCTACCGATTGCTGCAGGCCTTCGGGATCAAGCCCGCCCACCTCGCCGGGCACTCGATCGGCGAGATCGCGGCGGCACACGTCGCGGGCGTGCTCAGCCTGGAGGACGCGGCGAAGCTGGTCAGTGCGCGCGCGAATCTCATGCAGGCGTTGCCGCGCAACGGCGCGATGGTCGCCGTGCAGGCGACCGAAGAAGAGGTGAGCGCGCACCTTACGAGCAAGGTGTCGATCGCGGCCGTCAACGGGCCGGCCAGTGTCGTCATCGCGGGCGACGAGGCCGAGGTCGAGGCCATCGCGAGCCGGTTCGAGAAGACGAAGCGGCTCAAGGTCAGCCACGCGTTCCACTCACCGCTGATGGCACCGATGCTCGGCGACTTCCGCGACGCCATCAGTGCCATCACCTTCCACGCACCGAAGATCCCGATCAGCGCGAGCGGCGACGTCACCGATCCCGAGTACTGGGTGAGTCACGTCCGCGACGCGGTTCGGTTCACCGACAACGTCGCGAAGATCCCGGCGACCAAGTTCCTGGAGATCGGCCCGGACGGGGTGCTGTCGGCGCTCGTCGACGGTGCGATCCCGGCGCTCAGGAAGAACAAGCCCGAGCAGGCCGCGTTGGCCACCGCGCTCGGTCGGCTGCACGTCGACGGAATCGACGTCGACTGGACGCCGTGGCACCGCGGCGGCCGGTTGATCGCGCTGCCGACCTACCCGTTCGACCACGAGCGGTTCTGGCCCAAGGCCACGGTCGGCGGACGCGCGGGCGACCCCGCCGCGTACGGGCTCAGGTCCGGCGGGCACCCGTTGCTCAGTGCGGCGATCGCCGTCGCGGGCACCGACGAACTCGTGCTCAGCGGCCGCCTCGGCCTCGCCACGCACCCGTGGATCGCTGATCACGTCGTCGGTGGAGCGGTGCTCTTCCCCGGCACCGGGTTCCTCGACTTCGCGATCCGCGCGGGCGACATGGTCGGCTGCGACCGCGTCGACGGGCTCACGATCGTCGTCCCGCTCGTGTTGCCCGAACGGGAGGCCGTCGCGGTCCAGGTGCGGGTCGGAGCGCCGGACGAGCACGGGCGCCGGCTCGTCAGCGTGCACTCGCAGCATCCCGGCGCGGACGAGTGGATCCAGCACGCGAGCGGCACTCTCGCCGAAGGGCCGCACCAGGCCGAGTTCGACACGAGCGAGTGGCCGCCCGCGAACGCCGAAAGCCTTGACCTTGAACGCTTCTATGAGACGCTCGCGGAGGGCGGACTGGCGTACGGGCCGATCTTCCGGGGAGCGCAACAGGCCTGGCGCAACGGTGATGAGGTGCTCGTCGAGGTCGCGTTGCCGGACAGCGTCGACGACGCGGCGACGTTCGGCGTGCACCCGGCGCTGCTCGACTCCGCGCTGCACGCCATCACGTTCGTGGAAGGCGCCGGCCAGGGGCTGCCGTTCGAGTGGAACGGCGTGTCCCTGCACGCCATCGGGCCGTCGCGGTTGCGCGTGCGGCTGAAGCACACCGGCAGCGACGCGGTCGAGGTCACGGCTGTCGACGTCGAGGGCACGCCGGTGCTGTCGGTGAAGTCGCTGGTGGTCAGGACCCCCACCGTCAACGCGCCCAGCAACGCCGTGCAGGACTCGCTGTTCCGCGTCGAGTGGGTGCCCATGCAGGTCGGCGAGGCGACCGAGATCGACGCGCGGGTCGTGGAGATCAGTGGCAAGTCCGCACACGAGACAACCCAGCGTGTCCTGGAGATCCTGCAGAACGCCGAAGAACGCGTCGTGTTCGTGACGCGTGGCGCCGCGGCGATCGGGGACGAACCGATCAGCGAGCTCGGCGCGGCGGCGGCCTGGGGACTCGTCAGGTCCGCCCAGGCGGAGAACCCCGGCCAGTTCCTGCTCGTCGACCTGGACGAGCACAGCGAACTGACGCCCGGCATGCTCCTCACCGAGGAACAGCAGCTGATCGTCCGTGGCGGAACTGTCCACGCTGGACGGTTGGCGCGGCTGCAGACCGGGCCGACGCTGGTGCCGCCTACCGGAACGCCGTGGCGGCTCGACACGACCGCGAAGGGCAGCCTGGACAACCTCGTCCTGGCGCCGTGGACGCCAGAATCGTTGCAGGGAAAACAGGTTCGTGTCGCGATCCGGGCGGCCGGGCTCAACTTCCGCGATGTCCTGAACGCGCTCGGCATGTATCCGGGCGAGGCGGGCTCATTCGGTGCCGAGGCCGCCGGTGTGGTTGCGGAGATCGGGCCCGAGGTCGAGGACCTGAAGGTCGGCGACCCGGTGTTCGGCATGCTGTTCGGCGGTATGGGACCGATCGGCGTCATCGAGGAGCCTTACCTGACCAGGCTTCCGGACGGCTGGACGTTCGAGCAGGGCGCGTCCGTGCCGCTGGTGTTCCTCACCGCCTACTACGCGTTGATCGAGCTCGGGAACGTGCGGCCGGGGGAGAAGGTTCTCGTCCACGCCGGTGCCGGTGGTGTTGGTATGGCGGCGATCCAGGTCGCCCAGCACCTCGGCGCGGAGGTGTTCGCCACCGCCAGCGAGGGCAAGTGGGACGTGCTGCGCGGCCTCGGCCTCGACGACGACCACATCGGCAACTCCCGCGACACCGGCTTCGCCGCCAGGTTCCCGCAGGTCGACGTCGTGCTGAACGCGTTGACCGGCGAGTTCATCGACGCCTCACTGCGGCTGCTCAGTGAGGGCGGGCGGTTCCTGGAGATGGGCAAGACCGACCTGCGGGAGGACGTGCCGGGCATCTTCTACCGGCCGTTCGACCTCGGCGAGGCGCATCCGGACCACGTCCAGCGCATGCTCGTCGCGCTCGTGGACCTGTTCGAGCGAAATGTGCTGACCACGCTGCCGATCGCGGCCTGGGACGTGCGGCGGGCACGCGACGCGTTCCGGTTCATGAGCCGCGCCCAGCACATCGGCAAGATCGTGATCACCGTGCCCGCGGGCTGGGACCCGTCCGGCACCGTCGTGATCACCGGCGGCACCGGTGGACTGGGCGCCGAGCTTGCCCGGCACCTCGTCGCCCAGGGCACGAGGAAACTGTTGCTGCTCAGTCGTCGCGGCCTCGACTCACCGGGCGCGGAGGAGCTGCTGACGCTGGACGCGGACGTCACGATCGCCGCTTGCGACGTGGCCGACCGGGATGCGCTGGCGGATGTCCTCAGTGGACACGAGGTGACGGCTGTCGTGCACACGGCCGGTGTGCTGGACGACGGCGTGATCGCGTCGATGACACCGGAGCGGCTGGAGAAGGTGTTGCGGCCCAAGGTGGACGCGGCCTGGAACCTGCATACGCTGTTGCCGGACGCGCACTTCGTCCTGTACTCGTCGGTGTCCGGCGTGCTCGGCACCGCCGGCCAGGGCAACTACGCGGCGGGCAACGCGTTCCTCGACGCGCTGGCCCAGTACCGGCGTTCGCTGGGGCTGCCGGCGGTGTCGCTGGCGTGGGGCGCGTGGACGTCCGAGGTCGGCATGACGAAGACGATGGACGCGGCCGCGTTGGAGCGGCTGGAGAAGTCGTCCATGCCGCCGATCTCGCTGGAGCACGGACTGGCGTTGTTCGACGCGGCGATCGGCGTCGACGAACCGCTCGTCGTGCCCGCGCGGATCATCACCGGTGCCAGCACGACCATGGTGCCGCCGTTGCTGCGCAACCTCCTGCGCGGCGGCCGCCGAACCGCGGCTCGTGCACAAGGAACCGTTGCACTGCAGGGGTTGCAGGACGTTCGTCCGGCCGAGCGGGTGCGCATGCTCGTGGACCTGGTGCGGGGTGAGGCCGCCGCGGTGCTGGGACATGCCTCGGCCGACGCGATCGACGGCGATCGCGAGTTCCGGCAGCTCGGCTTCGACTCGCTGACGTCGGTGGAGCTGCGCAACCGGCTCGGCACCGCGACGGGGCTGACGTTGCCCGCGACGCTGGTGTTCGACTACCCGACCCCGCAGGCGCTGGCCGAGCACCTCGTCGCCGAGCTGTTCGGTGGGACCGCCGAGGTCGAGGACTCGGTGCGCGTCTCCGACGAGGCTATCGCGATCGTCGGTATCGCCTGCAAGTTCCCCGGCGGCGTGTCGTCGCCCGAGGAGTTGTGGGAACTGGTGCTGGGCGGGCGGGACGCGATCGGCGGGTTCCCGGCCGATCGTGGCTGGGACGAGAACCTCGTCGGCGACGGCGCCGGACAGTCCGTCACCGGGCAGGGCGGATTCATCGAGGGCATCGCGTCGTTCGACCCCGCGTTCTTCGGGATCTCGCCGCGCGAGGCCGTGTCGATGGACCCGCATCAGCGGCTCGTGCTGGAGACGTCGTGGGAGGCGTTGGAGCGCACGGGCATCGACCCGCTGGCGTTGCGCGGTTCGCGGACCGGTGTCTACGTGGGCGCGTCCGGGCAGGACTACGCGCACCTGATGCTCGCGTCCGAGCAGGCGCTGGAGGGGTATTCGGGCACTGGAACCTCGCCGAGCGTGATCGCCGGCCGGGTGTCGTACGCGCTGGGGCTGGAAGGCCCGTCGATGACGATCGACACGGCATGCTCGTCGGCGCTGGTCGCGCTGCACCTGGCGGTTCAGGCGCTGCGCAACGGCGAGTGTTCCTTGGCGTTGGCCGGTGGTGTGCAGGTGATGTCGGCGCCGGGTGCGTTCATGGAGTTCTCACTGCAGGACGGGCTGGCTCGTGACGGCCGGTGCAAGCCGTTCTCCGACACCGCCGATGGCACCGCATGGTCTGAGGGCATCGGTGTGCTCGTGGTCGAGCGTCTGTCCGATGCGGTCGCCGCTGGACATGACGTGCTCGCGGTCGTGCGTGGCTCGGCGGTCAACCAGGACGGTGCGTCCAACGGCCTGACCGCGCCCAACGGACCCTCGCAGCAACGGGTGATCCGTCAGGCGCTGGCCTCGGCGGGCTTGAAGTTCGCCGACGTCGATGCGGTCGAGGCGCACGGCACGGGCACGACTTTGGGCGACCCGATCGAGGCCCAGGCATTGCTCGCGACCTACGGCCAGGACCGCGCGGAGCCGCTGCTGCTCGGCTCGATCAAGTCCAACATCGGTCACACGCAGGCCGCTGCGGGCGCCGCAGGCGTGATCAAGATGGTGATGGCGCTGCGCCACGGCCTGCTGCCGCGCACGATCAACTTCACCGCGCCTTCGTCGCACGTCGATTGGACGGCCGGCTCGGTGTCGTTGCTGCGGGAGAACACGCCGTGGCCCGTCGCGGACCGGGTGCGTCGCGCCGGCGTCTCGTCGTTCGGCATCTCGGGCACCAACGCGCACGTGATCTTGGAGGCCGCGCCGGCCGTTCCGGAATTGTCAGACCCGCTTGAGATGATTGGAAAGGGGACCTCGCGTCTCCCCAAGGGGGCGCCTCTCGTTTTTTCGGCGAAGTCCCCCGCTTCGCTGCGCGCTCAGATCGAGCGGGTCAGCGCGGTCGAGGCTGACGCGTTCGACGTGGGGTTCTCGCTGCTCAAGCGGTCGCGATTCGAGCACCGCGCGGTGCTGCTGGACGGCGTGGAGGTTGCTCAGGGACAGGCTGGAAGGCGCAAGCTCGCCGTGTTGTTCTCCGGGCAGGGCTCGCAGCGGCTGGGCATGGGGCGGGAGCTGTACGAGCGGTTCCCGGCGTTCAAGAAGGCGCTCGACGAGGTGCTCGAGCACGTTGATGTCCGCGACGTCATGTGGGGCGACGACGACGCGGCGCTCGACCAGACCGGGAACACGCAGCGCGCGCTGTTCGCCGTCGAGGTCGCGCTGTTCCGGCTCGCCGAGAAGTTCGGCATCGAGCCCGACTACGTGGGCGGCCACTCCGTCGGTGAGATCGCGGCCGCGCACGTCACCGGGGTTTTCAGCCTTGAGGACGCCGCGAAGCTCGTCAACGCGCGTGCCGCACTCATGCAGGCACTCCCGGCCGGGGGAGCCATGATCGCGGTCGAGGCCACCGAGGACGAGGTCACGGCCAGCGAGCACGTGTCGATCGCGGCCATCAACGGTCCCAGGTCGCTGGTGCTCGCCGGTGAGGAGGAAGCGGTCCGACAGATCGCTGACGGGTTCGCGGCGATGGGCCGCAAGACTAAGCGTTTGCCGGTCAGCCATGCGTTTCACTCGCCGTTGATGGAGCCGATGCTGGACGACTTCCGTGCTGTGGTGACGGCGCTGGACCTCGCCGCGCCGCGCATCCCCGTCGTCTCCAACCTGACCGGCACCGTTGCGGGCGCCGAGCTCACCGAGCCGGAGTACTGGGTGCGGCACGTCCGGGAAGCCGTGCGCTTCGCCGACGGTGTCACGGCGCTCGAAGCCGCGGGAGTCACCGCGTTCCTGGAGATCGGGCCGGACGGCGTGCTGTCGGCGCTGGTGGACGGAGCGATCCCCGCGCTGCGCAAGGATCGCGACGAGACCACGGCCTGGCTCACCGCGCTCGCACGACTCCACGTCGCGGGCACGAACGTCGACTGGGCGGAAGCGTTCGCGGGCACCGGTGCCAGGCGAGTCGACCTCCCCACCTACGCGTTCGACCACGACCACTACTGGCCCACGCAGATGGCCCAGGCCGCCGACGCCTCCGGGCTCGGCCTCGGCCCGGCCGACCACCCGCTGCTGGGTGCCGCGCTGAGCGTCGCGCAGGAGGACGCCGTCGTGTTCACCAACCGGCTGGCGGTGGCGTTCCCGGAGACGGCGTTCGCGGAGATCGCGTTCCGGGCCGCCGACCAGGTCGGGTACGGCACGGTCGAGGAACTCACCGTCACTGGGCCGCTCGCACCCGGCGTGCTGCAGGTGTGGATCGGCGCGCCGGACAACGGAAAGCGCTCCCTCACCGTCTACACGCGACCGAACGATGAGCAGCCGTTCAGCAGGGTCGCGAGCGGAACCCTCGCGGAAGGTGAGTACCGGGCCGGATTCACGGTCAGCGAGTGGCCGCCGAAGGGCGCCACGGCGATCGGCGAGCAGATCTGGCAGGCGGGCGACGCCGTCTACGCGGAGGTCACGCTGCCAGAAGGGGTTACGGATGCCCAGTTCTACGGCGTCCACCCGGCACTGCTCGACTGCGCGACCAGAATCACCGAGGACACACAGGTTCCGCTGGAGTGGCACGGCGTCAGCCTGCACGCGGTCGGTGCCGACACGGTGCGGGTCAGGCTGCGCGACGGAGAGTTCGCCGCCGTCGACACCAGCGGTTCGCCGGTCGTGTCGGCGCGGAACATCGTTTTCGGCGCACCACTCGTGGCCCAGCACCACCAGGACTCGCTGTTCCGCCTGGAATGGGTGCCCGCACCCGAAACCCAGCCCGCTGCGGACGTGCGCGAGGTGCGGTTCACCGGCGAGAGCGTCGAACAGGCGCACGAACTGGCGGCCAAGGCGTTGGAGCTCCTCCAACAGACCGAGGAACGGTTGGCGTTCGTGACGAGCGGTCTGGCGAGCGCGACCGTCGAAGGCCTGGTCCGCACGGCCCAGACCGAGAACCCGGGACGTTTCCTGCTCGTCGACACCGACGGCAGCACCTCGCTGCCCACCGGACTGTTGGACGCGGGGGAAACTCAAGTCCGTGTCCGCGACGGCAAGACCTACGTGGCTCGCCTCGCCCGCGTCACCGACGCAGTGGCGACGACCGAGTGGGACCCGGAAGGCACCGTCCTGATCACCGGCGGCACCGGTGGTCTGGGCGCGGAACTGGCCCGTCACCTGGTCGCCGAACGCGACGTCAAGCGCCTGCTACTCGTCTCCCGGCGCGGTCCAGAAGCGCCGGAAGCCGTTGCATTGCAGGCAGAACTCACGGCGCATGGCGCGGACGTCACGATCACCGCCTGCGACACCGCCGACCTCAAGGCGGTGAAGAAGGTGGTCAAGGGCGTCAAGCTGACCGCCGTCATCCACACCGCCGGTGTTCTCGACGACGGCATCATCGGCTCCCTCACCCCGGAGCGACTCGCCACCGTCTTCAAACCCAAGGTCGACGGCGCGTGGAACCTCCACGAGGCCACGAAGAAGCAGAAGCTCCAGGCGTTCGTGCTCTACTCGTCGGTGTCGGGCGTGCTCGGCAGCGCCGGGCAGGGCAACTACGCCGCGGCCAACGCCTTCCTCGACGCACTGGCCGAACACCGGCGTGCCCAGGGCCTGCCGGCGACGTCGCTGGCGTGGGGTCCATGGGCACAAACCGGTGGCATGACGGCACATCTGCAGGACGGTGCGATGGACCGCATCGGCCGCACCGGCATGCCGCCGCTGTCCGTCCGGCAGGGCATGGCGCTGTTCGACGACGCGACCTCACGCGAGGACGCGGTGCTCGTTCCCGCCCGCATCACCACCGGCCGCACGAACGGGGCGGTCGCGGCGGTGCTGCGTGGCCTGGTGCGCGGCGGAAAGCGCGCTGTCGGCACCGGAGATTCGTCCACTGTGGACTTCGCGGCGACGCTCGACGCCGTGCCCGCCGAGGACCGGGCGAAGTACCTGGTCGACCTGGTGCGCGGCCACGCTGCAGGAGTCCTCGGGCACGCGACGCCCGCGGCGATCGACAACGACAAGCAGTTCCGCGACCTCGGGTTCGACTCATTGACCGCCGTGGAGCTGCGCAACAGTCTCGCGTCCGCGACGGGCCTGAAACTGCCCGCCGGCCTCGTCTTCGACTATCCGACACCCGACGAACTCGCCGACTACCTCGCGGGCGAACTGCTCGGCGACGACACCGGGCCGTCGCTCGCGACCGAACTCGACAGGTTCGAGGCCGTGCTGGCCGCGAGCCCCGACGAGGACAGGGCCGGAATCGCCGCCCGCCTGCGCACGCTGCTCGCCCAGTACGGCGGCGCGAAGTCCGAGGAAGCCGTGAACGACCGCATCAACTCGGCGACCGTGGACGACGTGTTCGCCTTCATCGACAACGAACTCGGCCGACGCACCGAGCGCTGACCCCACCACGCGGACGGAAGGTTTCCGGCGATGCCGAACGAAGAGAAGCTCGTTGAGTACCTGAAGTGGGTCACCGCCGATCTCGCCCAGACCCGCCAGCGGCTGGAGGAGGTCGAGTCAGGCAGGCACGAACCGGTCGCGATCGTGGGCATCGCCTGCCGCTTCCCTGGCGACGTCCGCTCGTCGGAAGACCTGTGGGAGCTGGTGTCGCAGGGCCGCGACGCCATCACCGGCTTCCCCACCGACCGCGGCTGGGACCTCGCCACCCTGGCCGGCGGCACCAGCGCGACGCTCCAGGGCGGTTTCCTCTACGACGCCGCCGACTTCGACCCCGGTTTCTTCGGCATCTCGCCGCGCGAGGCCCTGGCGATGGACCCGCAGCAGCGACTCCTGCTGCAGACCACGTGGGAGGCCGTCGAACGCGCGGGCATCGACCCGACGTCGTTGCGCGGCTCGCGGACCGGCGTGTTCGTCGGCACCAACGGCCAGGACTACGGCCACGTGCTGATCGCCTCGCAGGAGGACGTCGAGGGGCATGCGGGCATGGGCACCGCGGCCAGCGTCATCTCCGGCCGCATCTCCTACACGTTCGGCTTCGAGGGCCCGGCCGTCACCGTCGACACCGCGTGCTCCTCGTCGTTGGTGGCCCTGCATCTGGCCTCGCAAGCGCTGCGCAACGGCGAGTGCTCGCTCGCGCTGGCCGGTGGCGTCACCGTCATGGCGACCTCCTCGAACTTCGCCGGATTCACCCGGCAGGGCGGTCTCGCGACCTCGGGCCGGTGCAAGGCGTTCTCGGACGACGCGGACGGCACCGGCTGGGCCGAGGGCATCGGCGTGCTGCTCGTGGAGAAGCTCTCCGACGCCCAGCGCAACGGCCACCCGGTGCTCGCCGTCGTCGCCGGCAGCGCGATCAACCAGGACGGCGCCTCCAACGGCCTGTCCGCCCCGAACGGCCCCGCCCAGCGCGAGGTGATCAAGGCCGCGCTGGCGTCGGCGGGCCTGTCGGCGTCCGATGTGGACGCTGTCGAAGCCCACGGAACCGGCACGGTGCTGGGAGATCCGATCGAGGCCGAGGCGCTGCTCGCCACCTACGGCCAGGACCGCGCGACGCCCCTGCGGCTCGGCGCGATCAAGTCCAACATCGGCCACACCCAGGCCGCGGCCGGCGTCGCGGGCGTCATCAAGATCGTGGAAGCACTGCGCCACGACACCCTGCCGCCGACCCTGCACGTCAGCGAACCCTCGTCGCACGTCGACTGGTCGGCGGGCAGCGTCGCCCTGTTGACGGAGACCACCTCGTGGCCGCGCACCAGCAAACCCCGCCGCGCCGGCATCTCCTCCTTCGGGGTGAGCGGCACCAACGCCCACGTGATCATCCAAGAGGCGCCAGAACTGTCAGACCTGCCTGAGATGATTGGGATGGGGGATGAAAGCCTCCTGGGGGCCAGCGACCCGGAATCGATTCAGGGGCTGGCGGGACGGCATCCGCTCGTCGTCTCGGCGAAGTCGGCGAACGCCCTGAAGGCCCGCGTCGAGCAGGTCAAGGCGCTCGGCGGAGAGCCGCAGGACATCGCGTACTCGTTGCTCACCACGCGGCCGACGACCTTGGACCATCGCGCGGTGCTCCTCGACGGCGAGGTCATCGCGACCGGGATCGTGCAGCGCAAGCCGTTCGCCGCGCTGTTCTCCGGCCAGGGCGCCCAGCGCGTCGGCATGGGCAAGGAGCTGTACGAGGCGTTCCCCGCCTTCCGAGAGGCCCTCGACGTCGCCCTCCAGCATCTCCCCGCGGGCCTGAGGCAGGTCATGTGGGAGGACGAGACCCGGCTCGACCAGACGGGCCACACCCAGCCCGCGCTGTTCGCGTTCGAGGTCGCGCTGTACCGACTGTTGGAGAGCTACGGCTTCAAGACCGACCACGTCGCGGGCCATTCGATCGGCGAGATCGCCGCCGCGCACATCGCCGGCGTCCTGAGTCTCGAAGACGCCGCGAAGCTGGTCACGGCCAGGGCGCGCCTCATGCAGAACCTCCCGGCGGACGGCGTGATGATCGCGCTCCAGGCCACCGAAGCCGAGGTCACGCCGCACCTCACCGCGGGCGTCTCCCTGGCCGCCGTCAACGCCGAGGACTCGGTCGTCATCGCCGGCGTCGAGGAGGAGACGCGGAGGGTCGCCGCCCGGCTCGCCGACCGCAAGACCAAGCAGCTCGCGGTCAGCCACGCGTTCCACTCGTCGCTGATGGAGCCGATGCTGGACGACTTTCGCGCCGCCATCAGGACCATCACGCTGAACCCGCCGAAGATCCCGTTCAGCGCCACCGGCGACGTCACGAACCCCGAGTACTGGGTCAGCCACGTCCGCGACACCGTCCGCTTCGCCGACAACGTCAGCCGCATCAAGGAAGCCACGCACGTCGAGATCGGCCCCAGCGCCGTCCTGGCCGCCCTCGTGGACCGCGCCATTCCGACGATGCGCAAGGACAAGGACGAGGTCACGGCGTTCATCACGGCCCTGGCCAAGCTCTACACCGCAGGCGCCAAGATCACCTGGCCGAAGCAAGGCAAAAAGACGGCGCTGCCCACCTACCCGTTCGACACCGAGCGGTTCTGGCCGCGGAGCACCATGGCCCCCGGCGCCCAGCCGAACGCCAGCCGCCCCGCGCTCTACGAGCTGAACTGGGTGAAGTCCACAGTGGACGCACCGGCCATCACGGGCGCGCGCTGGGCGATCATTGGCGGTGACGAGTTCGACCTCGCCCACGTCCTGTACGCGGCGGGCCAGTCCGTCAGCGGCTACGGCGAAACCCTCGCCGAGGCCGCCCAGAACACCACTCCGGACGTGTTCGTCGTGGCCGTCACGGGCGACAACACTCCGGAGACGACCCACGCGCAGACCCGGCGAGCCCTGAGCATCCTGCAGGAGGCGCTGAAGTTCGAGAACTCCCGCGTCGTCTTCGTCAGCCGCGGCGCCGCGGCGGGCGAGGACCTGGCGGCGGCGGCCGTGTGGGGCCTGGTCCGCACCGCACAGGCCGAGAATCCCGGCCGTTTCCTGCTCGTCGACAGCGACGGCCTCGACGTCTCCGGCGCCCTGCTCACCTCGCTCGTCAACGGCGACGAACCGCAGGTCGTCGTCCGCGAGGGCAAGGTCGAGGTCGCCCGCCTCAGGGAACTGCCCGAGAACCCCGACGCCACGTACGAGTGGAGCGAGAACGACACCGTCCTGATCACCGGCGGCACCGGCGGTCTCGGCGCCGAACTGGCGAAACACCTCGTCACCAGGCACGGCGTCCGGCACCTCCTGCTCGCCAGCCGCCGCGGCGAGGAGGCACCCGGCGCGCAGAACCTGAAGCAGGAACTGGAGAACAGGGGCGCCACCGTCACCATCGCGGCCGCCGACGTCTCGAACCCCAACGACGTCCAGACCCTGTTCGCCGCCACGGAACGCCCGCTCACCACCGTCATCCACACGGCGGGCGTGCTGGACGACGCCCTCGTCGACGCACTCACCCCGGACCGCCTGAAAGCAGTCCTCACGCCCAAGGCCGACGCCGCGCACCTGCTCGCCCAGCACGACCTCAAGCTGCTGGTGCTCTACAGCTCGGTCTCCAACGTCATGGGCGCGCCCGGCCAGGGCAACTACGCCGCCGCCAACTCCTACCTCGACGCCCTCGCGCAGACCAGGCCGAACACCATCAGCCTCGCCTGGGGCCCGTGGGCGCAGGACAGCGGCATGACTGCGGGCCTGAGCGACGCTGCCATGGACCGCATCGCCCGTTCCGGCATGCCCCCGCTGGCCGCCGAACAGGGCCTCGCGCTGTTCGACGCCGCACTCGCGGAGAACAAGCGCGTCGTCATCCCCATGCACGTCAACCGCAACCAGCAGCGCGTCGCCCCACTGCTGCGCGACATCGTCGACGAGCAGCTCCTCCCGCAGCAGAGCCAGATGGCAGCCGTAACGGTCCTCGACCGGTTGCGCAACCTCGACGGCGACGAACGCGTCGACCAGGTCCGCGAACTCGTCGTCGGCACGTGCGCCGCGCTGCTCGGCCACAACGACACGTCCAAAGTGGACGCGGAGAAGAACTTCCTGGAACTCGGCTTCGACAGCCTCATCGCCGTCGAACTGCGCAACCAGCTCAACGACATGCTCGCCCTCAAACTCCCCGGCAGCGCCGTGTTCGACAGCGGCACCCCGGCCGCGCTCGCCACGAGGGTCGACGCCGAACTGGGCACCATCGCCGGGCCCGCCACGAGCAACGGCATGACGGTCAGCGCGCACGACACGGTGTTCGGGCTGTTCATGGACAGCGTCTCGGGCGGCAAGGTCGTCGAAGGCCTCAGACTGCTCAAGGCCGTCGCCAACCTGCGCCCGATGTTCGACAGCCCGGCCGAACTGGAGGATCTGCCCGTCCCCGTCACCCTCGCCGACGGCCCGACACTGCCGAAACTGGTCTGCGTCAGCGCACCCGGCGCCACCGCCGGCGTGCACATGTACGCGCGGCTCGCCGCCCACCTGCGCGGCAAACGCCACGTCTCAGCGTTGCCACTCATCGGTTTCAACGAAGGCGAAGCACTGCCACGCACCACCGAAGCAGCGGCCAGGTTCGTCGCGGAAAGCATCCTCAACGGCACCGACGGCGACCCGTTCGTCCTCGTCGGACACTCCTCCGGCGGCACCCTCGCCTACTTCGCGGCCGCCGTGCTCGAAGAGACCTGGGGGATCACCCCGGAAGCGGTGATCATGCTCGACACCCTGTCCATGAACTACAACTCCAGCGAGGGCATGGACTTCGGCGCCGTCACCACGAACTACTTCAACACCATGGACTCACCCGCGGTGAACATGAACAGCACGCGCCTGTCCGCGATGGCGCACTGGTTCCCGCTCATCATCGACACCGGCCTCCACACGACGGTCCCGAAGCTGCTCATCCGCTGCGCCAACGAGGTCAAGGGCACCGACCTCGTCACGACCGACCAGGACGTCGACGTGCCCGCCGACGAGATCCGCGTCGTCGCCACCGACCACATGGCCATGGTCAAGGAGGACGCGGGCGTCATCGCGGACGTGATGGAGGACTGGCTCAGCACCCGTATCGAGAAACTGGAAGGCGTCCGATGACCACATCGCAGGAACTGCCCCTGATCGGGGTCGAACTGCCGTCGATCCTGACGTTCAGCGAACTCCGGCTGCGGTTGCAGGAACAGGCGCCGGTGTGCCGCATCCGGACGCCCGCGGGCGACGAGGGCTGGCTCGTCACCCGCCACGCCGAGGTGAAGTCGCTGCTGCAGAACCAGAAGCTCGGCCGCAGCCACAAGGACCCGGCCAACGCGCCGAGGTACTTCCGCAACCCGATGCTCGACATGCTCATCACCGCCGACGACATCGAGGTCGAGAAGGAGCGCCACGAGAAGAAGCGCGTCCTCTACACCAAGAGCTTCGCCGCGCGCCGCGTCATCGAACGCCGCGAGCGCGTCGTCGGCATCGCGAACGAGAAGCTCGACGCGATCATCGCCGCCGGTCAGCCCGCCGACCTGCACGACGCCTACTCGATGGACTACTCGCAGCAGGCGCTGTGCGACATGGTCGGCATCCCCGTCGAGGACCGAGTCAAGCTCCTGGAGATGATGGACACCGTCGGCGCCTCCGACCAGGAGTCTGCCGAGGCCGGCATGGACCCGTTGTTCGGATTCGCCGCCGACATCGGCGAAAGTCGCAGGTCAGAGCTCGGCGACGACGTCATCTCACGGTTCATCGAGACCGGCCTGACCAACGAGGAGATCGGTCTCCACGTCGTCACGCTGCTGTTCACCGGCCTCGCGGGCCTCGCGAGCCACCTCGACTTCGGCGTGCTGCTGTTCCTGCGCAACCCCGAGCAGCGCGCGAAGGCCATGGCCGACCCGGAGATCATGGCGCGCGCCGTCGACGAGGTCATGCGCGCCACGATCAGCTCGCCCGTCCTGCCCCGCTACGCCAGCGAGGACATCGAGATCGGGGGCGTCACGATCAAGGAGGGCGACCTCGTGATGCTGGACTTCAGCCTCGCCAATTTCGACCCGCGCGCGTTCGAGAACCCGAATGACTTCGACGTCACCCGCTCACCGAACCACCACTTCACGTTCGGTCACGGCATGCGGCACTGCACCGGCGCCCCGCTCGTGCGGATCATTCTCGCCGTCGCCTACACCACGCTGTTCGAACGCCTGCCCACGCTGCGGCTCGCGGTGCCGGAGTCGGAGCTCGAGTCCCACCCCGGTGGCAGGCTCGCCGGCGGTCTGGAGAGGTTCCCCGTCACCTGGTGAGCGGGGTCACTCCGCTTCTTCCTCGAGGCGCGCCTTCTCCGCCAGGCGCGCCTCTTCGGCCTTGAACTCCTTGTAGGTGGCGCGCTCGCGCACCAGCCACTCCGGGTTCTCGTCCTTGATCGCGGTGATCTGGTCGGTGGTGAGCGCCTCGGTGATGCCGGCGCGCACCAGGCCCGACGCCGAGATACCGAGCTTCTGCGCGATGAGCTGCTTGGGGTGCGGGCCGTTGCTGCGCAGGTCCGCCAGCCACTCCGGCGGGTTCGCCTGCAGCTCGTTCAGCTCGTCGCGCGACACGACGCCGGCCTGGAATTCCTCGGGGGTGGCCTCGAGGTACACGCCGAGCTTCTTGGCGGCGGTGGCTGGCTTCATGGTCTGCTGCGACTTCATGCGCAAAGAGTAACCGCTGCGTCCGGTAGCCTCAGCGCGTGACCGGCTCTTTCACGCTCGCGTACGTCCCAGGTGTGACGCCGGGCAAGTGGGCACGGGTCTGGGAGGAACGCCTGCCGGAGACCCCGCTGACCCTCGTCCAGGTGACCGTCGCCGAAGCAGGGGCGAAGGTGCGCTCCGGTGAGGCCGACGCCGCGCTGCTGCGGCTGCCCGGCGACCGCGAGGACCTGCACGCGATCCCGCTCTACACCGAGACCAGCGTCGTCGTGTTCCCGAAGGACCACGAGTTCGCCGCGGCCGACGAACTGTCCCTCGAGGACCTCGCCCCGCACGTCCTGTGGCAGCCGCTCGACGACCCGCTCGACTGGGACGCGCAGCCCGGTCAGCCGCCGGTCGAACGGCCGGAGACCACCGCGGACGCGATCCAGATCGTGGCCGCCGGTGTCGGCATGCTGGTCGTGCCGCAGTCACTGGCGCGGCTGCACCACCGCAAGGACCTCAAGTACGTGCCGCTCTCGGACGCGCCGCAGTCCCGCGTGGCGCTGTCGTTCCCGATCCGCGACGAGAACCCCGAGCTGATCGAGCACATGATCGGCATCGTCCGCGGCCGCACGGTCAACAGCACCCGCGGGCCCGCACCGGAGCCCGAGAAGAAGAAGCAGGCGCCCCAGCAGCAGCGACGGGGCCCCGCACCTCAGCAGAAGAAGCAGCCTGCCAAGCGGGCGAAACCCCGTCGCGGTCGCTGACGTCAGTCGTGCACCGTGATCGCCTGGGCCGGGCAGATGCCCCTGGCCGTCCTGGCGGCGGACTCCGCGTCACCCGAAGGGCTGGCGTCGAGCACCGTGACGAACCCGTCGTCGTCCTGGTCGAACACGTCCGGCGCGGCCAGCACGCACTGAGCCGAGCCGATGCACTTGCCGGTGTCCACACTGATCCGAGCCATGACGATCCCTTCTCACCAACGCACAGGTAGCGCGTGGAGTCCGAAGAGGACTCCGTCGTACTTGAACTGCAGCTCTTCCAGCGGCACCGCGACCTCCAGGGTCGGGATCCGCTTGAACAGGCCGCGGTAGGCGACGTCCATCTCCAGCCGCACCAGGTTCTGCCCGAGACACTGGTGCACGCCGTACCCGAACGCCACGTGCCCGGTGGCCGAGCGGGACGGGTCGAACTCGTCCGGCCGCTCGAACATCTCGGGATCGTGGTTCGCGCCGGCCACGAGCGGCACGATGCCCTCGCCCGCCCTGACCAGCTGGCCGCCGATCTCGACGTCCTCGATCGCCACCCGCAACGCCACCAGATCCGCGACGGAGTGGTAGCGCAGCAGCTCCTCGATCATGCGGTCGTCGTCGATCCACTGCCTCTGCTGCAACAGGGTGACGACACCGAGCGAGATGTTGTTCGCCGTCGTCTCGTGGCCCGCGATCAGCAGCAGCATCGAGACGCCGGACAGTTCCTGCGGCGTCAGCAGACCGCCTTGCAGCAGCTTGCTGATCAGGTCGTCGCCGGGGCGCTTGGACTTGATCGTGATCAGCCGGTTGATGTACCGCAGCAGGTGCTCGGACGCCTTGTCCCGCTCCTCGTCGGTAGACGTCAGCGTCACGAGGACCTTCGTCTTCTCCTCGAAGAAGTCGCGGTCCACCTTCGGCACGCCCAGCAGCGAGGAGATCACCAGCGACGGGACCGTCAGCGAGAAGTCCTCCACGAGTTCGGCGGTCGTGCCCTTCGCCAGCATCTGGTCGATGGCGTGGTCGACGATCTCCTCGACCGCCGGCCGCAACGCCCTGATGCGGCGCACCGTGAACTCGGGGATCAACGCCTTGCGGAACCTGTTGTGGTCCGGCGGGTCCAGCGACACGAACCAGCCCGGCACGTCGTCCGCGGACGGCGCGCCCACGGTTCGTGACGGACGCGGAAACCCGTCGTGCGTCGGGTTGGAGCTGATGCGCGGATCGGTGAGGACCGCGCGCACCTCCTCGTGCCTGGTCACCAGCCACACCGTCTCGCCGGACGGCAACGCGGCCTTCGTCAGGCCGGGTTTCGTGCGGAACCCCTCGTACTCGGGAGGAGGGAACGGCACGCCGGGGCGGCGCATCATGAACGGGACCAGGTCAGTGCTCGTCATGTCTCATCCCTCGTAGAACCGGCGGACCTGCGCCACGATGTGGTCCTGGTCGTCCTCGGTCAGCTCGGCGTGGGTGGGGAGGTACAACCCGTCCTCGGCGAACCTGTTCGCGTTCAGCGTCGGCCACACCGGGTCGAGATAGCCGGGCTGCCTGCTCATCGGCTTGAAGAAGAGACGGGTCTCGATCCCGTTGTCCGCCAGGAAGGTCCTGAGCTCCTCACGGCGTTCCGCGCGCAGGTCGTACATCCACAACACGTCCCGCGGCGGCATGAGGGTGATGCCGGAGATGCCACGAAGACCCTCGTCGTACCGCTTCTCGATCTGTGCGCGCGTCGCGATGATCTCGTCGAGGCGTTCGGTCTGCGCGAGCGCGACCGCGGCCTGCAGGTTGGTCATCCGGAAGTTGTAGGCGAGCTTCTTGTGCAGGAAGCTGTGGTCGCGGGTGAACGCCATGCCGCGCAGGTGCGCCATCTGCCGCGCCAGGTGCGGGTCGTTCGTGACGCAGACACCGCCCTCGCCCGAAGTGATGACCTTGTTGGCGAACAACGAGAACGCGGCGATGTCACCGGTCGGCTTGACGCCGTGCGCCTCGGCCGAGTCCTCGACCACGCGCAGGTTGTACTCGTAGGCCAGTTCGAGGATCGGGTCCATGTCGCACTGCCGGCCGTAGACGTGCACCGGCATGATCACCTTGGTGCGCGGGGTGATCTTCTCCTCGATCTTCGTGACGTCGATGTTCAGGTCGTCGGCGCAGTCCACGAAGATGGGGGTGGCACCGGTATAGGTCACGGCCCACGCCGACGCGATCATCGTGAACTCGGGCACGATCACCTCGTCGCCCGGACCGACGCCCAGAGCCCTCAGTGCGAGCGTCAGAGCCGTTGTGCCGGAGGAACACGCGACGCCGTACTTGACGTCGTTGTAGGCGGCGAAGGCCTCCTCGAACTGCGGCACGTACGGTCCCTGCGAGGAGATCCAGCCGTCCGTCACGGCCTTCGTCGTGTACTCGAGCTCGTTGCCGCGCAACGAAGGCATCGAGACGGGATAGCGATAGCTCATCGTCAACTCACTTCGAGGCCAGTGCGGGCAGAGAGAGGATCAGGTCGGCGGCCGTCTTGCGACCGCCAGCGGAGTGCTGCAGCGCCGCGAGACGTTCGGCGTTCTCGGTGAACTTCGGGTCGTCCAGGACGCGGGTCAGCTTGTCCACGACGTCGTGGGGGTCGACGGTGTGCGGCTTGTCCAGCGTGAGCCCGACGCCGAAGCTCGTGGCGCGGATCGCCTGGTCGTAGCAGTCGACCCACAACGGCCGTGAGACCATCGGCTTGCCGAAGTAAATGCTTTCGGTGTAAGCGTTTCCGCCCGCGTGCGTGAAGAACAGCTTGACGTTCGGGTGCGCCAGCACGTCGAGCTGCGACGGCACCCAGGTCTCGATGCGCAGGTTGCCGGGAAGCGTGGAGGGCAGGAACTCCTGCTGGTCGCGCGGCAGCTTCCACAGGACCGAGTGCTTCCCGTCGAGACTGTGAGCGACCTGGACGAACGCCTCGACCTGGTCCCGGGTGAGCCGCGTGATCGTGCCGAAACCCATGTACACGACGGACTTCTGCGTGTCCAGCCACGTGCCGAGTTCGCCGGGCTCCGCCTGGGGGAGCGGCGGCACCAGCGCGCCGACCGTGCGGATCTTCTCCGGGACGTCGAACGGGTAGTCCATCTCCGGGATCGAGTAGCACAGCACCATTTCGGCCTGCTCGACCCGCGCGAACTGACCGAAGGCCTTGGGGGAGATGCCCAGCTCGGCGATCACCTTGGCGTTGCGCGCGTTGCGGTCCTTGTTGTCCTTGGAGAACGCGATCGCGAGCGTGCGCCAGCCGAAGAGCCTGTTGGCCCAGCGCTGGGTCCAGGACATGTCGGCGGGCAGACCGGTGTGCGGGCGCGGGAAGTCCTTCGGCGTGTACGAGGGACCGATCGGGATCGCGGAGGTCACGAGGTTCGACGCGACGAACGGGTTGCTGATCACGTACGGCACGCCCTTGGTGATGGCGACCTCGTAGCCGAACATGCACATCGACTCGACGATCATCAACGCCGGCTGGATCTCGTCGACCAGCTCCGAAAGCGCGCGGTACTTGGGAATCCGCTGCTCGGGCCGGTTGGTCTGGGCGATGACGGCCTTGCGCGCCTTGAACCGCGACCGCTGCGTCACCTGCGCGTAGACGTCGTCGGGCCAGGTGACCGAGGACATCTCCGGGATCACGTCCCCCAGCGAGCAGAATTGGATCGGCGAGCTGACCGCCGCCGCCTCGACCTCTTCGCGAGCCTTGTCGTCGGTGGCGAACCACAGGTCCTCGACGCCGCGGCGCGACAGTTCCCCGGCTAGCACGAGCATCGGGTTCAGCAGGCCGCTCTCCGGCAGACTGACGAACAGGATCGGCCGCTGGCTCATGGACTTCACCCTTCGGACTGACGCCTGATGACCGCGAGCCTGCCGGACCCCGAGGTGCCGTGTCCCAGAGCGGCAGCCTTCTCCAGAAGAAGACCTAGTGTTCGAAAGCACCGGTACTCCAGGAGAACACCTAGAACTGGCGCGTATCGATTTGATGGGAATGCGTTCGCCTGCGACGCTCGGTGCCGACCCGTCATGCCCGCGCTACTGGGGGAACGTGGTGGTGCCTCATCAGCACACACCGCGCTGCGGCACGACGGCTTTCCTGGCGAGAGGTACATCATCATGACCGGGACGTCTGACAACAGCATGACCAAGGCGAGGCTCGCGGGCCTGATCGAGCGGGACGACCAGTGGGCCACCTTGGAGACGCTGTTGGCAGACTCCCTGTCAGGATCTGGAAGGGTCGCTCTGCTCACCGGCCCTGTCGCGTCGGGCAAGACCGAGCTGCTGCACGCGTTCGGTGAAGCCTCCGGCGCCGGCTTCGTCAAGGCCACCTGCTCGGCGTTCGAGCGCGACCTGCCGTTCGGCGTGGCGAGCCAGATCTTCCATCCCCTGGACGCACCGGACGAGGTCGGCGAACTGCTCGACGCCGCCGCCCGCAGCGCTGACGGGCCGACCGCGCGCCAGCTGCACGCGTTGTGCCTGGCGCTGCTGGATCTCACGGCCGAAACGCCACTGGTGATCGGCATCGACGACGTGCAGCACGCCGACTCGCCGTCGCTGCACTGGCTGCTGTACCTGATCCGCCGCATCGGCCAGGCGAAGGTGCTGCTGATGCTCAGCGAGACCGCCTCACCGCGCGCCGCACACACCGCCCTGCACACCGAGCTGTTGCGCCACCCGCACTGCCGCGACGTCCAGCTGGCGCCGCTGGGATCGTTGGGGGAGCTGTTCGAGGCGTCTGTGGACGCGATGGCGTTGTCCGGCGGGAATCCGTTGCTGGTGCGGTCGTTGCTCGACGACCAACGGCTGTGCAAGCCGCGTGACGACGGTGGTCTGGTGATCGGACCCAGCTACCGGCGAGCGCTGGTCAGCTGCCTGCATCGCAGCGACCACCACGTGCTGCCCGTCGCGCGGGCGCTGGCCGTGACGGGGGAGCAGGCCACCCGGGAGTCGTTGGGGCGACTGGCTCGCACCGACACCGACACCGTGGCGTCCGCGCTGGACGTGATGAACGAGGCCGGGCTGTTGTGCGACGGCTGGTTCCGCGACCCGGCCGCGCGAGGTGCTGTGCTGGACGATCTGTCCACTCAGGACCGCAAGGAGATGTACCTCGGGGCGGCTTTGCTGCTGCACGACGAAGGCGCGCCCGCGACGGAGGTCGCTCCCTACCTGGTGATGGCCGACCACTCCGAGAACCCGTGGATGGTGCCGGTGTTCGTGGAGGCCGCCGAGCACGCCCTGCGCGACGAGCAGATCGACACGGCGTTGCGCTACCTGGAACTGGCCCATCGGGCGTGCGTCGAGGTGCACGGACGCGCGGCGATCGCGGCGAAGCTGGTGCGGGTCGAGTGGCGGGTCAACCCGTCCGCGGCCGGCAGGAGGCTCGGCACGGTGGTGCCGGCGATGCGGGCCGGGCAGCTCTCCGACCGGGACGTCACGTCGCTGGTGCAGCCGATGCTGTGGAACTGTCAGGTCGACGAGGCCACCGAGGCGATGGACCGGGTCCGGCGCACCACCACGTCGAGCAACGGCCTGCGCGCCATGGAACTGTGGCTCGCCTGCTCGCACCCGACCCTGGCCCGCCGGGCGACCTCCACCCCGGAGGCCGTGAAGACCCGGACGGTGAGCCTGACCTCCGGCCCGATGCTGAAAGCCGTCACCGCGCTCGCGAACGTGCTGACGTACGGCAACAACGATGCTTCGGCCACCGACGCCGAACACGTGCTGCAGGCCGCGCGGCCGTCCGACAGCGGCTGGTGGGGCCCGGAGTCGGCGATGCTGGCGTTGCAGGCCCTGGTCTACGCGGATCGGCTCGACGTGGCGGCGCAGTGGTGCGACAAGCTCCTGGACGAGGCGCGGACCAAGAACCTCGCGGTCGCACGCGCCTTCTTCTCCTGCGTGCGCGCCGAGGTGTCGCTGCGGCGCGGCGACCTGACCACCGCTTTCGAGCACGCCCAGAACGCCCTGGACCTCATGCCCGCCGGCGGGTGGGGCGTGGCGCTGGGCATGCCGCTGGGAATCCTCATCAACGCGGCCACCAAGATGGGACGGCACGAGGACGCGGCGTCGTTCCTGGAACAGCCGGTGCCCGAGGCGATGTTCCAGTCGCGGTACGGGTTGCACTACCTGTACGCGCGCGGCCATCACTACCTGGCGACGTCCCGGCATTACGCCGCGCTCGCGGACTTCCTGTCCTGCGGCGAGCTGATGACGTCCTGGGGTGTGGATCAGCCGGGCGTGGTGCCGTGGCGGACGTCAGCCGCGGAGGCGTGGCTGCTGCACGGGGCGAACCGGGACGAGGCCAAGCGGCTGATCAACGAGCAGCTCGCCAGGCTGGGCCCGGACGCCTCGCGCACCCGAGGGGTGGCGTTGCGGTTGCTGGCCGCCACCAACCAGCCGCACAACCGGCCGCAGTTGCTGCAGGACGCCGTGGTGATCCTGGAGGAGTACGGGGACCAGTACGAGCTGGCCCGCGCGTTGGCGGATCTGTCCAAGGCACATCAGGCTTTGCGGGAACACCGGCGCGCGTGGACCGTGGCGCGGCGGGCGTGGCACGTGGCGAACGTCTGCGACGCCGCCGAGTTGTGCGAGGAGTTGTTGCCCTCGCGCGGGAAGGCCGATGGCGAGGACGCGCCGGCGGAGGAGAGGCCGGCCGATCCGATCGCCACGCTGACCGACGCGGAACGGCGGGTGGCCGCGCTGGCCGCCGTGGGGTACACGAACCGGGAGATCGCGTCGAAGCTCTACATCACGCCGTCGACGATCGAGCAGCACCTGACGCGGGTGTACCGGAAGCTGAACGTCAAGTACCGCAAGGATCTCCCGGCAGATCTGCACTCGTACCTGCCCAGCACGGCTTGATCCTCCACTGAGGACGCCGCGCTTTCACTCGATCGTGTCCGCTCTGGCCCGTTATCGAAACGTGATCTTGCGGTAGTGTCGAACACATGAGCGAACCGGACCCGTGCCTCCTCTCGACTGACGAGCTGCTCAGCGGCGTCGTCAGCGAGGTCGTGGAGATCAGGGTTCGTGAGCACGCGGTGCTGCGGAAGCTCGCCGAGCTGGACCGTCGCGGTGCGGCTGAGGAACTCGGTTACAAGGACCTGCCGCAGGTGTTGCGGCACGCGGTCCGCTGGGACCTGAAGACCGCCCGGCAATGGCTCGCGAACGCGCACGCCCTGAGCCACGACATCACCCCGACGGGCAGCAGGCTGGAGCCGGACCTCCCGGTGACCGCCGTCGCGGTCGCCGAGGGCACGCTGTCGGCCGACCACATCTCCGCTGTCGCCGAGGTGATGAAGAAGCTTCCCGCCGCGGCCGAAGCCCCGGTGGTGGAGTTCGCGCAGGCCCACGAGCCGAGCGCGGTCCGCTCCTTCGGCAAGGAACTGGCCTACCGCCTGTACCAGGACGACCCGGAGCCCCGCGACACCGAGCCCGCGCCGCCGACGAACCAGCACGTGATGCGCTGGAAGGGCGAGTGCCTGGAGATCTGGGCGAAGCTCGACAAGATCACCGGCGCGAAGTACGAGGCCCTGCTCGACCCGCTGGCCAAGCCGCGCGCGGAGACGCCAGAAGAAGGCCCGGACCTCCGCACGCGTTCCGAACGCGAGGGCGACGCCCTGGCCGAGCTCGTCGACCTGATGCTGCGCGCCGATCAGCTGCCCGAACACGGCGGCGAACCGGTCAGCCTCACCCTGACGATGCGCTACGAGGACCTGGTGAACCAGGAAGGCCAGGCGATGCTCGACAACCGCGAGCGCATCCCGGCCGCCGAAGCCCGTCAGCTCGCCTGCAACGCCGGCATCATTCCGCTGGTCCTGGGCGAACGCTCCCAGCCGATGGACATCGGCCGCAAGGCCCGCACGTTCCCCGCCGCGATCCGCCGAGTGCTGGCGGCCCGCGACCAGGGCTGCGCCTTCCCCGGCTGCGAGCGCCCGCCGAAACACTGCGACGCCCACCACGTCCGGTTCTGGTCCAACGGAGGCGGCACCTCCGTCGACAACGCCGTGCTGCTGTGCCGCAACCACCACCGGCTGATCCACCACAGCGAGTGGGAGATCAGGATGGTGCAGGGCCTGCCGCGCTTCTACCCGCCGGGCTGGCTGGATCCGGATCGCGCCGCCCGCCGCAACGTGCTCCACGCCTTCGAGGGTGCTGAGCCCGAGACGAGACGCACCGACAGCCTGGGCACGCTGACGCCCAGTTGGGTTTTGCCGCAACCGCGTCCTCAACCGGCTCCGGCCTTGGTCTAGCGCACCAGTGGCAGCTGCGCCTTCAGGTCGTTCACCAGCGCGGGCAGGTCGGCCCGGTCCGCCGCGAACCCGAACACGTAGTAGTCCGGCCGCACCAGCGCCGCCACCTTCTTGTACCCGGCCAGCCAGGGCAGGTAGAGGCGCTCGACGTCCACGACCTCGTGCGCCCGAGCGATCTTCGGGGGAATCCCGGCCGGCATCACCCGCACCAGGTGCGTTCCCAGTGACTTCAGGAACTCCAGCTCGTCCTCACCCAGCGCCTCGTACGGGTCGAGCGTCGTGATCAACTGCCACCCGCGGCCGACGACGTCGTCGAACCGGTCCCGCTGGGTTCCCCGCGCCACCACGCCCTGGGGCGACAGTTCGCCGTGCGGCAGGGTGACGTCCGGAGTCCGCCGGACGACGCCGTCCTCCAGCGCGTAGGCGGATGGCGCGAGGTCCACACCCTCGGGCTTGGCCTGCATGGCGATCAGGAACGCGTCCCGCCGGGCCGCGGCCACCGGGTCGAGCTCCGACACGATCTTGCCCACCTCGATGGACATCTCGATCGTGTGCCGCACCTGCAGGGCGCGCTCGGCCTGGTACGCGTCGAGCAACGAGTCAGAGGCCAGGTCCCGCAGCACCAGGTCGAGCTTCCACGCCAGGTTCACCGAGTCGCGGATGCCGGAGCACATGCCCTGGCCGGCGAACGGCGGCATCAGGTGCGCCGAGTCCCCGGCCAGCAACATCCTGCCGTTGCGCCACTTGTCCGCCATCGCCGCCTGGAACGTGTAGACGATGTTGCGCGTCAGGTCGGCGTTCGCGGGGGTCACGTCATAGGGCGCCAGAAGCTCCCACATGCGCTCCACAGTGGACATCTCTTCGATCGACTCGCCAGGTAGTCGCATGAACTCCCAGCGCCGGTGCCCGCGGCCGGACGCGACGATCGTCGTCGGCCGGGCCGGGTCGCACACCTGCACGTCGTTCGGCCGGAACGCGCGCTTCTCGTGGAAGACGACGTCGACCAGCAGCCAGTCGTGCTTGAAGTTCAGGTCGATCATCCGCGAGCCCATGACGTCGCGGACGAAGCTGTTGGCGCCATCGCACCCGATGACGTAGGACGCCGTGACATCACCCTCGTGGTCAGGACCGGGCGCGGTGATCGACACGTGCGAGCCGTGGTCCTCGACCGCCTCCACCTTGTGCCCGAACAACGTCGTGATGTTCGGTAAGGTCAGCACGTGTTCGCGCAGTGCCCGTTCGAACGTCGGCTGGTGCATCACGGTCGCGATCGGCCAGCCGTCGCGGCCGGGCTCGTACGGCGCCTCGAAGCTGAACAGCTCGCGGCCCTCGGCGTTCTGGAACATGTACTGCCCCAGCGGTTCGCCGAGCTCCATCAGGTCGGCGCCGATGCCGGCCGAGGCGAACGAGCGCGCGGTCTCACCGTCGAACGCGACGACGCGCGGGAACGGGTACTGGCCGCGGTACTTCTCCAGCAGAACGACCCGCCATCCCTTGTGCGCGAGGAGGATGGACAGAACGAGGCCGACCGGGCCGCAGCCGACTACCGCGACGTCGGCGGTGTGTGACTTCATCAGTTTCCCTGTCTGCCTGGGGGAATCAGAACACCGAGTCGATCACTCCGAGCGCCTGTCCGGGGTTCAGCCGCGGGTCGCAGAGGGTCTCGTAGCGCGCGGAGAGAGCGTTCTCGTCGGGGACGGACCCGCCGACGCACTCCGTCACGTCCGTCGCGGCCACTTCCAGGTGCAAGCCGGCCGCGTGCGCTCCCTCGGTCTCGAGGATGTGCCGGAACGCCGTGGCCTCCTCGATGATATGGGTGACATGTCGAGTCTTTCGCCCAGATTCGGCGGTGACCGTGTTGCCGTGCATGGGGTCCGAGATCCAGACGACGGGGTGGCCCGCTCGTCGCACGGCGCGCACGATCGGCGGCAGGGCGACGTGGATGTCCTCGCGACCCATGCGGACGATGAGCGTGAGGCGGCCGGGCGTGTGGTGCGGGTCGAGCAGCTGGCACAGGCGCACGACGGTCTCGGGGTCGGCGGTCGGGCCGACCTTCACGCCGATCGGGTTCGCGATCGCCGAGAACATGCTGACGTGCGCGTTCTCGAGCTGGCGGGTGCGCTCGCCGATCCACGGGAAGTGCGTCGAGGTGAGGAACTGCTCGCCGGTGCGCTCGTCCGTGCGAATGAGCGCGTTCTCGTAATCCAGCACCAATGCCTCGTGAGCCACCCACGGGCCACCGGACAGTTCCTCGGCACTTCCCGACCAGTGGGTGCGCACTTCTCGGATGACGGCGGCCGACGCGTCGTACGCCTGCAACATTCGCTCCGGATCGTGCCTGCGGGCGAAAACGCCGGGCTCGAACGAATTGACCAGCTCACCGCGGAACGACGGCAGATCGACTCCGTCGATCGTTTCGAAGTTGCTCGAACGGGGCTTCGCGTACTGCCCGGCCATGCGTCCGAAACGAGCCACCTGCTGCCCGGTTCGTTCCGCCAGCCGGGACGCGATGCGCCCGATGTTGCGCACCTTTCCGGAAGTTGTCCCCGGGTCGACGTCTGAAAACGATTCCGCGCAGTCGCCGAGCTGCAGGACACGCGCCTCACCGAGGGCAGCGAGACCCAGAGCACGTTTCGCCTCGCGAATTTCGGAATGCGCGACCAGGGGGAGTGCGCCGGACAGTTCGGCCTCGATCAGGTCGTAGTCGGGGTGGTGGTGCCAGTGCGGCTGCTGCGTCGCCGGCAACGTCATCCACGGGGCCGCCGTCTGCGTCTGCGTGAACTCGGTCAGCTTCACCGTCTGAGGCATTGTTCTCGCTCCTGTATCTGGTTCGGCCGGACGAGTCAGGCGATGATGCCCTCGATCTCCACGAGGAGATCGGCGCGGCAGACGTCGACGTTCAGGTACTGGACGCGGGCGTTCGGGGAGAAACGCTCCTCGCACATCCTGCGGACCGCCGGGATGTCGGAACGGTGACGGACGTACACCTTGATGTTGTCGAGGTTCAGCAAGGAATTGCCCTGCGTGATCTCGTAGGCCGCCAGGTTCTCGTCGGAGATGAGGTGCTCGATGTTGTCCAGTGACAACTTCACCTGCGCCTCGATGTCGCCGTCGTGCAGGGTCTCGTGGCCGCGGATGCTGGCGGTGCCGGCCACGTAGATCTGTCCTGACCTGCGGTCGGTGTGCGTGCCGGCGAGGTAGGTGGCCCGCGCGAACTTGGGCGGGCGCGGGCCGTACTGCCGCGGGTAGTGGTAGGCGGCCATCTGCTTGGAGTTCTCCACCGACGTCAGCGCGGCGGAGCGGGAGGCGAGGAAGTAGAACGCGATCCCGCCGCCCTGCGACCCGATTCCGGTCGCGCTCGGGACCTCCTTGTCGCCGAAGTGGAAGAGTTCGAACGCCTCGGCGCGGCCCTTGCAGAAGTCCCGGTAGATCTCCAGGCCCTCGGCGTTGTCGCCGTTGATGTCGTTGAGGAAGTTCCACATGCGGAAGCAGTTCTTGTAGCCGAGGCCGTCCATCAGGTCGAGCGCGGCGACGTAGGCGGCGCGGGTGTCCTCGGTGTAGCGGCCCGTCGGGGCGATCCGCCCGGCGACGAGGAGGTACTCGCCGTCGTGGGCGTAAACGACGCCGTGGTGCTCGCCGGTCTCGACGGCGCCGGTGGTCGTCCACACCTCCGCGAATGCCTCACCGAGGTCGCTCGCCATGTGCAGGTCGAGCGTGAGGAGGCCATTCTCGATGCGCGGGTCGGTGCACTCGGTCGTGTAGTTGACGACTCCGAGAACGTTTCCGGTGGCCGCTGCGTGGCTGACTTCGGTGAGGGCGGTGAACACCGAGCTGGGAAGGTTCACCGTCTGCTGCGCCTGAGTCATTGGAATGCCCCTCCGAGGAGTAGGTAAAGAATTTTGCGGAGTGGAGTCGAATTATTGTTTCCGGCTGCTCTTCCGGTCCGGTGATCAAAGATTAGCCACCGGGCGGGCTCCGCAGAACTCCTGCGCCAGGAGAAAGCACTTTCGGCCTGATGATAGGGGGATCGTAGGGGGGTGCTAGGGGATTTCCTACTTACCGGCTCGATGAGGCCGAGGCTAGCATCGCTCGAGGTGCAGGCCACGTCTCCAGTAAGCCGGTAAATAGGGAGCGACGTCGGGATGTTTCGAACCGAACTGATCCGGCCGTTGTCCGAACTGCTGCGCTACCACGCCGCGAACGTGCCGGAGAAGGTCGCGTTCGCGGACTCGCGGCGCACGGTCACGTACGCGGACCTGGAACTGCGCACCCGGCGGCTCGGTGGGCATCTCGCCGGCCTGCGGTTGCAGCCGGGAGACCGGGCGCTGATCTTCCTGGGCAACAGCGTCGACATCATCGAGAGCTACCTGGGCGTCACCCGCGCGAACGCGGTCGCGGTGCCGTTCAACCCGCACTCCGCCGACGCCGAGCTCGCCTACGTGCTGGACGACAGCGGCGCCCGCGTCGTGATCACCGACTTCGCGCATCTCGACCAGGTCCGCAAGCTCCTGCCGGGCCGCCCCTACCTCCAGGTGGTGGTGAGCGGCGACGAACCGCTCCCGCGTGGCGGTTCCGTTGTGTCGTACCAGGAACTGACCTCGACGGACCCGGCCGTTCCCGCGCGGGACGATCAGGGCCTCGACGACGTGGCGTTCATGCTCTACACCTCCGGCACCACCGGCAAACCGAAGGGCGTGCTGTCGACCCAGCGCGCCTGCCTGTGGTCGGTCGCCGCCTGCTACGCACCGGTCATCGGCCTGAGCCACGAGGACAAGGTGCTGTGGCCGTTGCCGTTGCACCATTCTCTCGCCCACGTGCTGTGCGTCGTCGGCGTCACGGCGGTCGGTGCTTCGGCCCGCGTCCTCGACGGGTTCGCCGCGGACGAGGTGCTGACCGCGCTGGAAGGCGACGATTACACGTTCCTGTGCGGTGTTCCCGCCATGTACCACCATCTTCTGGAAGTCGCGCGCACGCGCGAGGTCTCCGCGGGCACGTTGAAGCGCTGCCTGACCGCGGGTGCCGCGTGCCCGCCGGCGTTGCGCGTCGAGTTCGAGGCCCTGTTCGGTGTCGCGCTGCTCGACGGCTACGGCAGCACCGAGACGTGCGGCCTGATCGCGGTGAACTGGCCGCAGGGCACCAGGGTTCCGGGTTCGGTCGGTCTGCCGGTGCCGGGTCTCGCGGTGCGGCTGGTCGACCCGGACACCCATGTCGATGTCGACGTGGAGGCCGAGGGCGAGGTGTGGGTCCGAGGCCCGAGTCTGATGGCGGGCTACCACAACCAGCCGGAGTCGACGGCGCAGGCGATGCCGAACGGCTGGTACCGCACCGGCGATCTGGCCAAGCGTGATCTGTACGGCTACGTCACGATCACCGGCCGCGTCAAGGAGCTCATCATCCGCGGCGGCGAGAACATCCACCCCGGCGAGGTGGAGGAGGTGCTGCTCAAGGTTCCCGGTGTCGCCGACGCCGCGGTGGTCGGCAAACCGCACGACATCCTCGGCGAGGTGCCGATCGCGTTCGTCGTGCCCGGCAGTCAGGGCGTCGACCCGGTGCGCCTGTACGACGCCTGCCGCGAGCAGCTGTCGAACTTCAAGGTGCCGGAAGAGCTGTACGAGATCGACCACATCCCGCGCACGACCTCGGGCAAGATCACCCGGCACGTGCTGCTCGACCGCCCGGCCCGGCTGCGGGCCGCGAGTGGCGGGCAGCACGAGTCGTTGCTGCGCATGGACTGGGCGCCGATGACGTCGGTCCGCACAGCGGGCCTGGAACTGGCGAAGCGCTGGGCGGTCGTCGGTCCGGACATGTTCGGGCTGACGGCGTCCCTGGCCTCAGCTGGTGTGCACGTGGCCACCTATCCGGACGCGGCCTCGCTGCACGTGTCCGTTGTGGACGGAGAGACCGCGCCGGACGTCGCGGTGCTGTGCTGCCCCGACGACATGGACACCGGCGGCAAGCTCACGACGGCGGCGCAGGAGGCGTTGCGCAAGGTCGGCGGTGTGCTGCGGACGTGGGTGAACGACGACTGGTTCGCGCACTCCCGCCTGGTCGTGCTGACGCGCGGCGCGGTCGCGGCCGGTGTCGAGGACGTGCGCGACCTGGTGCACGCGCCGGTGTGGGGACTGCTGCGGTCGTTGCAGGTCGAGTTCCCGAACCGGTTCACGCTGATCGACATCGACGACCAGGCGCCGTCCGTCGGCGTGCTGCCGCGCGCGGTCGCCGCCGGCGAACCGCAGCTCGCGATCCGTTCGGGCATCGCGTTGATGCCGCGGTTGAAGCGAGTGTCGGCGTCGGTGGACAGCGACGAGGTGCTGCGCATCGACCCCAAGCGCACCGTGGTCGTGACCGGCGCGGACGGCACCATGGGTGCCGCGCTGACCCGGCATCTCGTCGCCGCGTACGGCGCGCGCCACCTGCTGCTGATCAGCCCACGTGGCCGCGCCGACGAGGCGACGGCCCAGCTGGAGTCGGAGCTGTCCGCGCTGGGTGCGAAGGTCGCGGTCGCGGCCTGCGACGTGGCGGATCGTGCGGCGCTGGCCGAGGTGCTCGGCAAGCTCAAGCGGCCGATCACCGCGGTCATCCACGGCGAGGGCGAGCACCCCGCGAAGCCGTCGGCGAACCTCCAGCGCCCGGACGTGTTCCGGTCCGTTGTGGACGGTGCGGTGAACCTGCACCAGCTCACGAAGAGCGGCGACGTCACCGCGTTCGTCATGCTCTGCACGGTCGCCGGCGCGCTGGGCCTGGTCGGCTCCGGCGAGCAGGCTGCCGCGAACTCGTTCCTCGACGCGCTGGCCCGCTATCGCCGCAAGCGCGAGCTGGCCGCGACGTTCCTCGCGGTCGGGTCGACGGACGCGCCGACCACGGCGTCGCGGGTGGGCGAGCTGTCGGCGCACGAGTTCAGCGCGATGTTCGACGTCGCGACCTCGGCGGGGCTCGCACAGGCTGTGATCATGAGGATCAACAGCGCGGCACTGCGGGAGCAGACGTCGTCGACCGAGGTCCCGGCGTTGCTGCGCGGCCTGATCGACGTCTCCGCGCGGCTCGCCACCCCGGACGAGCGTGACCTCTCCGCCTTACGCCAGCGCCTGGTCGCGATGTCGCCGGAGGAGCAGGACATCTTCCTGCTCAACCTGGTGCGCACCGAGGTCGCGGGCGTGCTCGGACTGACCGGCGCCGAGCGTGCCGAGGCGAAGAAGACGTTCCGCGAACTCGGCTTGACCTCGGTGACCGCGGTCGATCTGCGCAACAGACTGACCGCCGCGACCGGTTTACACCTGTCCGCGCCGGTCGCGTTCGACTACCCGACCCCGGCCGTGCTGGCCCGGCACCTGCGGGCGGAACTGCTGGGCGAACGGGCTTCCGCCGCGCCGCTGGAGATGGTGCGGTCGGCGCCGGACGAGCCGATCGCGATCGTCGGCATGGCTTGCCGCTATCCCGGCGGGGTGTCCTCGCCGGAGGACCTGTGGCGGCTGGTGATGGCGGGCGGCGACGTCGTGTCGCCGTTCCCCGCCGACCGCAACTGGGACCTGGAGAAGCTGTTCGACGGCGCCTCGCACACGCGCGGCGGCGGGTTCCTGCACGACGCCGCAGACTTCGACGCCGAGTTCTTCGGGATCTCGCCGCGTGAGGCGCTGGCGATGGACCCGCAGCAGCGGTTGCTGCTCGAAGTCTCGTGGGAGGCGCTGGAACGCGCGGGCATCGACCCAGCGACGTTGCGCGGCACCAACGGCGGTGTGTTCGCGGGCGTGATGTACCACGACTACGGCGCCGGGCTGCTGGACGCGCCCGCCGGGACCGAGGGGTACTGGACGACCGGCACCGCGGGCAGCGTCGTGTCCGGTCGCGTCGCCTACACGCTGGGGCTGCAGGGGCCGGCCGTCACCGTCGACACCGCGTGTTCGTCGTCCCTGGTCGCCTTGCACTGGGCCGCGCAGTCGCTGCGGTCGGGCGAGTCATCGATCGCGCTGGCCGGTGGTGTGACGATCATGTCGACGCCACAGACGTTCGTGGAGTTCTCCCGGCAGGGCGGACTGTCGGCGGACGGCCGCTGCAAGGCGTTCTCCGACTCCGCCGACGGCACGGGCTGGTCCGAGGGCGCCGGTCTCGTCGTGCTGGAGAGGCTGTCTGACGCTCGCCGCAACGGTCATACGGTTCTCGCCGTGCTGCGCGGCTCGGCGATCAACCAGGACGGTGCGTCGAACGGCCTGACCGCGCCGAACGGCCCGTCGCAGCAGCGCGTGATCCGGCAAGCGCTTGCGTCCGCTGGATTGTCCACTTCGGACGTCGACGCGGTGGAGGCGCACGGCACCGGCACGACCCTGGGTGACCCGATCGAGGCGCAGGCATTGCTCGCGACCTACGGCCAGAACCGCACCGGGCCTCATTCTTCCGGGCCGCTGTGGCTGGGCTCGGTGAAGTCGAACATCGGCCACACGCAGGCCGCGGCGGGCGTCGCGGGCGTGATCAAGATGGTGATGGCGTTGCGGCACGGCACGTTGCCGCGCACCCTGCACGTGACGTCGCCGTCGGCGCACGTGGAGTGGGGGAGTGGCCGGGTCGAGCTGCTGACCTCGGAGCAGCCGTGGCCGTCGGTGTCCCGGGAACGCCGGGCCGCCGTGTCGGGCTTCGGTGTCTCCGGCACGAACGCGCACGTGATCCTGGAGGAGGCGCCCGAGGTCGAGGTGACGCCGAAGGAGCCGTCGTCGACGCTCTCGGTGGTGCCGTGGGTGGTGTCGGCCAAGAACGCCGTCGCGTTGGACGCACAGCTGGAGCGGTTCCGGGCGGTGCAGGCCCCCGTTCTGGACGTCGCCGCGTCGCTGGTGTCGACCCGGACGCAGCTGGAGCACCGCGCTGTGGTCGTGGACGGCACGGAGATCGCACGGGGGGTGGCCTCCGAACGTCCGCTGGCGGTGTTGTTCTCCGGGCAGGGTTCGCAGCGGCTCGGCATGGGACGTGAGCTGTACGAGCGGTTCCCCGTGTTCGCCTCCGCGTTCGACGCGGTGCTGGAGCACCTGGACGGCTCGCTGCGCGATGTCATGTGGGGCCACGACTTCGATGCCCTGAACGAGACCCGGTACACGCAACCGGCGTTGTTCGCGATCGAGGTGGCGTTGTTCCGGTTCGCTCAGTCGTTCGGCTTGCGGCCGGACTTCGTGGGCGGGCACTCGATCGGCGAGATCGTCGCCGCGCACGTCGCGGGTGTGCTTTCGCTGGAGGACGCCTGCCGGCTGGTCGACGCGCGGTCGCGGCTGATGCAGGCGCTGCCGCCGGGCGGGGCGATGGTCGCGGTGCAGGCCACGGAGGAGGAACTGCTGCCGCTGCTGGGGTCCGAGGTGTCGATCGCGGCGGTGAACGGGCCGCGTTCCGTCGTCATCGCGGGCACCGAGGACGGCGTCGAGGCGGTCGTGGCCCGGTTCGCCGATCGCAAGACTAAGCGTCTCCCGGTCAGCCATGCGTTTCACTCGGCCTTGATGAACCCGATGCTGGACGACTTCCGCGCGGTCGTCGAGGGACTGTCGTTCTCCGAGCCGCAGATCCCGGTCGTGTCGAACGTGACCGGGCAGCTCGCCGTGCGCGAACAGCTGACCTCACCGGAGTACTGGGTGCGTCACGTGCGTGAGGCCGTGCGGTTCTCCGACGGCGTGCGGGCGCTGGGGCGTCAGGGAGTCTCGGCGTTCCTGGAGATCGGGCCTGATGGCGTGCTGTCGGCGCTGGTGGCGGAGATGACCGAGACGGGTGCGGTGCCGCTGGACACCGCCGTGGTGCCGATGCTGCGCCGCGAACGGCCGGAGGAGGCGTCCGCGGTGTCGGCGTTGGCACGCCTGCACGTCGTGGGTGTGCCGGTGGACTGGTCCGTGCTGTTCGAGGGCACCGGCGCGGTGCGCGTCGACCTGCCGACCTACGCGTTCCAGCGGTCTCGTTTCTGGCCGGAGCCCGAGGTCGCGGTCGGCGGCGCCGATCCGCTGGACGCGGCGTTCTGGCAGCTGGTCGAGAACGACGAGCTGGCGTCCGTGCTGGAGCTGGATCCCGAGGTCGCGGCGGCGGTCGTGCCGGCTTTGTCGTCGTGGCGAACACGGCAGCGCTCGCAGTCCATTGTGGATTCCTGGCGGTTCCGGGAGTCGTGGACCCGGCTGTCGCTGTCCGGTGCCTTCTCGGGGTCGTGGCTGGTCGTCGTGCCGCCGGGGGAGCAGGACACCTGGACGCGGGACGTCGTCGAGATCCTCGGCGGTGTCGCCGTGCCGCTGGACAAGGTCTCGGGGCTGGCCGGCCGGGAGTTCACGGGTGTCGTGTCACTGCTCGGTGTCGCGGACGACTCCGGTGACGTGCCTTATCCGCTGTCCGGAACATTGGAGCTGTTGAAGGCTCTCGAAGGCATCGAGTCTCCGTTGTGGACGGTGACGCGCGGTGCCGTGTCGACCGGTCACGGGGACATCGTGACATCGCCGGTGCAGGCCGCGTTGTGGGGCATGGGCCGGGTCGCCGCTCTGGAGATGCCGCGCCGGTGGGGTGGCTTGATCGACCTGCCGGGCGGCGTGGACAACCAGATCGCGCAGGGGCTGCAGGCCGCGTTGCGGAACTCGCTGGGCGAGGACCAGATCGCGGTGCGCGGCAACGGCGTGTTCGCCCGTCGCCTGGTGCCCGCGCCGCGCGGGGAGCACGGCGAGGACTGGGAACCGTCCGGCACGGTCCTGATCACCGGCGGCACCGGTGCGCTGGGCGGGTTCGTGGCTCGCGCTGTTGCCGCGCGGGGTGCTTCGCACATCGTGCTGACCTCGCGCCGTGGTTCGCTCACTCCGGGGATCGAGCACCTGGTGGCGCAGCTCGAAGGTTTGGGCGCCGAGGTCTCCGTCGAGGCCTGCGACGCCGCTGATCGCGCTGCCCTCGCGGAGTTGCTGGACGGTCTGCCCGATCTGACGGCGGTCGTGCACTGCGCCGGAATCGACAGCGGCGACGCTCCTCTGCTGGAGTTGTCCGCCGACCAGCTCGGAGACCTGTTGCGCGCCAAAATGGTGGCGGCGCGGAACCTGCACGAGCTGACCGGTCGCCTCGACGCGTTCGTGCTGTTCTCGTCGGGCGCGGCGGCGTGGGGCAGCGGCGGCCAGCCCGCCTACTCGGCCGCGAACGCCTACCTGGACGGGCTCGCGCAGTTCCGGCGTGGTCAGGGCCTGGTGGCGACGTCCGTGCAGTGGGGTGCGTGGGCCGAGGCCGGCATGGCGGCCGACCCGCACGCCTACGACCAGCTGCGCCGCCACGGCGTGCTGCCGATGGATCCCGAGCTGGCGCTGACCGCGCTGGTGCAGGCGGTGTCCGACGGTGAGACCGTGCTGACCGTCACGAACACCGACTGGGCCCGGTTCGCACCCGGCTTCACCGCGTCCCGCCCGTCGCCGCTGTTCTCGTCGATTCCCGAGGTCGTCGCGGCACTGGTGCCCGATGCCGACGTGGCCGGCGCCGAGGTGGCGTTGCAGGAGAAGCTCGCCGGCCTGTCGGAGGCCGACCGCTCGCGGGTGCTGCTGGACCTGGTGCGCTCCGAGGCCGCCGCTGTGCTCGGTTACTCCGGCGTCGAGTCGATCCACGCCGAGAAAGCGTTCCGCGACCAGGGCTTCGACTCGCTGACCGCGGTGGAGATGCGCGACCGCCTGAAGTCCGCGACGGGCCTGCCCGTGCCGTCGGCCCTGGTGTTCGACTACCCGACGCCACGCCTGGTCGCCGAGCACCTGCTGACCGGCCTGTCCGCCGCGACGGACGGCTCGGCACTGGCCGAGCTGACCCGGCTCGAAACCGCGGTGGCTTCGTCGTCCGCTGATCACGACGCGATCCGCGAGCGTCTGGAGAAACTGCTCGGGCGACTGAAGAAGCCGGTGTCCACTTCGGACGACGACATCCGCAACGTCTCCGTGGAGGACCTCCTGAACATCATCGACGACGAGTTGCTCGACCTCTCGTAGAAGCAGTGTTTGCCCGCACGAAATGAGGACGGACCAGTGCAGGAAGAGCAGCAGGACAAGGTTGCCGACTACCTGAGGCGAGTCACGGTCGAGTTGCGCCGGTCTCGCGAACGCGTCCTCGAACTGGAGCAGAAGCACAGCGAACCCATCGCGATCGTGGGCATGTCGTGCCGCTTCCCCGGCGGGGTGACCACACCCGAGCAGCTGTGGGAGGCCGTTGTCTCCGAACGGGACCTGGTCTCCCCGTTTCCGGCTGACCGCGGCTGGGACCTGTCCTCGTTGCGTGACCAGTCACTGGCGCAGGAAGGCGGGTTCCTGACCGACCTGGCCTCGTTCGACGCCGGCTTCTTCGGCATCTCGCCGCGCGAGGCCCTGGGCATGGACCCGCAGCAGCGCATGATGCTGGAGCTGACGTGGGAGGCCCTGGAACGCGCGGGCCTGGACCCTGCGGCGCTGCGCGGCTCGCAGACCGGCGTGTTCGTGGGCACGAACGGCCAGGACTACGCGGACCTGGTGTCGGTGGACGGCGACGGGCACGCCTCCACCGGCCTCATCGCGTCCGTGCTGTCGGGCCGTCTCTCCTACACGTTCGGCTTCGAGGGCCCCGCGGTCTCCGTCGACACCGCCTGCTCCTCTTCTTCTGTCGCCATGCACCTCGCCATGCAGGCTTTGCGCGGCGGCGAGTGCTCGCTGGCGCTGGCCGGCGGCGTGACGATCATGGCCACGCCGAGCTCGTTCATCGAGTTCACCCTGCAACGCGGCCTCGCCTCCGACGGCCGCTGCAAGGCCTTCTCCGACTCGGCCGACGGCGTCGGCTGGGCCGAGGGCGCCGGCCTGCTCGTCCTGGAGCGGCTGTCGGACGCCGTCGCCGCCGGCCACCACGTGCTGGGGCTGCTGCGCGGTTCCGCCGTCAACCAGGACGGTGCCTCCAACGGACTGACCGCGCCGAACGGCCCGTCGCAGCAACGCGTGATCCGCGCCGCGCTGGCCTCCGCCGGCCTGACGCCCGCCGACGTCGACGCCGTGGAAGCGCACGGCACCGGCACCACCCTGGGCGACCCGATCGAGGCCGCCGCCCTGATCGCCACCTACGGCCAGGACCGCGCCGTCCCGCTCTACATCGGCTCCATCAAGTCCAACATCGGTCACACGCAGGCGGCGGCGGGCGTCGCCTCGGTGATCAAGGTCGTGCAGGCGATGCGGCACGGCGTCCTGCCACGCACCCTGCACGTCACCGAGCCTTCGTCCCACGTCGACTGGACGGCGGACTCGGTCTCGCTGCTGACCTCCGCGACCCCGTGGCCGTCCGTCGACCGGCCGCGCCGCATCGGCATCTCGTCGTTCGGCGTCTCGGGCACGAACTCGCACCTGATCCTGGAAGCACCGCCCGCCCCGGAATTGTCAGACCTGCCTGAGACGATAGAGATGGGGGCCGAAAGCCCCCTGGGGGCCAGCCAGTCGGAATCGATTCCGAGCGCTCCGTGGCTCGTCTCGGCCAAGTCCGAGGCGGCGCTCACCGCTCAGATCGCCCGGCTGCGCGACGTCACCGCGGACGCGAAGGACGTCGGCCACGCCCTCTCGTCGCGCACGTTGTTCGAGCACCGCGCGGTCCTCCTCGACGGTGCTGAGATCGCGCGCGGTGTCGCCGGTGAGAAGCAGCTCGCGATGCTGTTCAGCGGCCAGGGCTCCCAGCGTCTCGGCATGGGCCGCGAGCTGTACGAGGCGTTCCCGGCGTTCCGCAGCGCGTTCGACGAGATCGCGCAGCACCTCGACGTGAGCGCGATGTGGGGTGACGACGCCGACGCCCTGGACCAGACCGGCACCGCGCAGCCAGCGATCTTCGCGCTGCAGGTCGCGCTCTACCGCCTGCTGCAGGAGTTCGGGATCAAGGCCGACCACGTCGCCGGTCACTCGATCGGCGAGATCGCCGCCGCGCACGTCGCGGGCGTGCTCAGCCTCGAAGACGCCTGCACCCTCGTCCAGACGCGGGCCCAGCTCATGCAGGCCTTGCCCGCCGGCGGCGTGATGATCGCGCTCCAGGCCACCGAAGCCGAGGTGACCCCGCACCTCACCGCGGGCGTGTCCATCGCCGCGATCAACGGCCCGGACTCGCTCGTCGTCGCCGGTGTGGAAGACGAAGCCCGCGCGGTAGTCGCCCGGTTCGAGGACCGCAAGTCCAAGCAGCTTCAGGTCAGCCACGCGTTCCACTCGCCGCTGATGAACCCGATGCTGGACGACTTCCGCGCCGCCATCGCACACCTGACCTTCAACGCCCCCACCATTCCGGGCCTGGGCGACGTCGCGAACCCCGACTACTGGGTCCGCCACGTCCGCGCCACGGTCCGCTTCCACGACACCGTGCAAGCTATGGGCGACAAGAGGTTCCTGGAGATCGGCCCCGACGGCGTGCTGTCCGCGCTGGTCGACGGCATCCCCTCGCTGCGCAAGGACCGCCCCGAAACCCAGACTCTGATCACCGCGCTCGCCCGCCTCCACGTCACAGGTATCGACGTCGACTGGACGCCGTTCTACGAAGGCGCCACCAGGATCGACCTGCCGACGTACGCGTTCCAGCGCCAGCGTTTCTGGCCGTCGACCCCGAAGAACACCGACGCGTCCGGGCTCGGCCTCACCGCCGTCTCCCACCCGCTGCTCGGCGCGGCGATGGAACTGGCCGACGGCCAGGGAGTCGTGTTCACCAGCAGGCTCTCGGCCGCCACCCACCCGTGGCTCGCGGACCACGTCGTCGGTGGCCGAATCCTGTTTCCCGGCACCGCTTTCGTCGAACTGGCGTTGCGCGCCGCCGATGAACTCGGCCTCGACCGCCTGGACGAACTGACCCTCTCCGCGCCGCTGGTGCTCAACGACCCGGTGCAGCTCCAGGTCGCGGTCGGCGCCCAGGACACGACAGGACGCCGTTCCGTCGCCGTGTACTCACGGCTCGACCCGGACGCGCCGTGGCTCGAACACTGCACCGGCTACCTCACGTCCGGCACCGCGACCGCCCTCGACACCTCGGTGTGGCCACCACGGGGAGCGGAACCCGTCTCCCTGGAAGGGTTCTACGAGCGTCTCGCGGACAACGGCTTCGCGTACGGGCCAGCCTTCCAAGGCCTGCAAGCGGCCTGGCGAGTCGGCGACGACGTCTACGCCGAGGTCTCCATCGCGGACGAGACCGACCGCTACGGCCTGCACCCCGCCCTGCTGGACGCCGCCCTGCACGCCGCCGACCTCAGCGCGTCCGAGGGAGGCATGCCCTTCGCGTGGCAAGGAGTCTCGCTGCACGCGACCGGTGCGTCCGCGCTGCGCGTGCAGATCCGGCCTCAGGGCGAGTCGTTCGCGATCACGGCGACGGATCCCCACGGCACCCCGGTCATCTCGATCGACTCGCTCGTCACCCGCCCGATCCCCGCCGATGACTCGGGAATCGCGCGCGAGGCTCTGTTCCACGTCGACTGGACCCCCGTCGCTCTCCCCGACGAGACCGCTGCGGCCGAGGTCGAGCACGTCGTCTCCGAGGGCTCCCCGATCGAGTCCGCGCACGCCCTGACGTCGCGGGTGCTCGCGCGCATGCAGCAGTGGATCGCCGATGAACGGCAGGACTGCCTGGCGTTCATCACGCGTCCCGGCGACCTGGGTGCGGCGGCCGTGTGGGGCCTGGTGCGGTCGGCGCAGACCGAACACCCAGGCCGTTTCGTGCTGGTGGAGGCGGACGGCGACGTTCCGGCGGAGGTCTTCGCGCTGGACGAGCCGCAGATCCGGTTGCGCGGTAACGAGGTGTTCGTGCCGCGTCTCGCTCGCCTGGCTCCGTCCGGCGAGTTCTCTTTGCAGGGCAAGGTTCTCATCACCGGCGGAACCGGCGGACTCGGCCTGGTGATCGCCCGTCACCTCGTCGCCACGCACGGCATCCGCGATCTGCTGCTCGTCTCCCGTCGCGGCGAGGCCGACGTCACGGAACTGGAAGCGCTGGGAGCCCAGGTCACCGTCGAGGCGTGCGACGTCTCCGACCGCGCCGCCGTCGCCGACCTGTTGGCACGCCACGAGGTTCGCGCGATCGTGCACACCGCGGGTGTTCTCGACGACGGCATCGTGGAGTCTCTGACGCCCGACCGCGTCGGCACCGTGTTGCGGCCCAAGGTGGACGCCGCCTGGCACCTGCACGAGCTGGTCACGAACCTCGACGCGTTCGTCGTGTTCTCGTCGGTCGCGGGCACGATCGGCACGGCGGGCCAGGGCAACTACGCCGCCGCCAACGCGTTCCTCGACGGACTCATGGAACACCGCCGCGCGAACGGCCTGCCGGGAACGTCGCTCGCATGGGGCCCGTGGATCGCGGGCATGCTGTCCGGCGCAGACGCGGAACGCATGGCGCGCACCGGAATCCCGGGCATCACCGTCGAACAGGGCGTCGAGCTCTTCGACGCGGCCATCACCGCCGGCAACACCGTCCCCGTGCGCCTCGACCTGCCCGTGCTGCGCGGACGCGGCGACATCCCGCCGATGCTGCGCGGCCTGATCAAGACCCGCCCGCGCCGGGTAGTCGCGGGCTCGGACACCGCCGCCTCGCTCACCGGCCGCCTGGCTTCGCTCGACGGTACCGCGCGCCTGGAAGCGTTGCTGGACCTCGTGCGCGGCCAGGTCGCCACCGTCCTCGGACACGCGGGCACCGACGAGATCGATCCCGGCCGCGCGTTCCAGTCACTGGGTTTCGACTCGCTCACGGCTGTCGAACTCCGCAACCAGCTCACCGCGGTCACGGGTCTGCGCCTGCCCGCGACCCTGATCTTCGACTACCCGAACTCCGGCGTGCTCGCCTCCTACCTGCGTGACGAACTCTTCGGCGCCGACACGGTCGTTCCGTTGGCGCAGGCCCGGTCCGCGGCCTCCGACGACCCGATCGTCATCGTCGGCATGGCCTGCCGCTACCCCGGAGGCGTGTCGTCGCCGGAAGACCTGTGGCGCCTGGTGGTCGACGGCGTCGACGCCGTCACCGACATGCCGTCCAACCGCGGCTGGGACGTCGACTCGCTCTACCACCCGGACCCCGACCACATCGGCACCTCCTACACCCGCTCCGGTGGCTTCCTGCACGACGCACCGCTGTTCGACCCGGCGTTCTTCGGCATGTCCCCGCGCGAAGCCCTCGCGACCGACTCGCAGCAGCGCCTGCTGCTCGAAACCGCCTGGGAATCCCTGGAACGCGCCGGCATCGACCCGGTCTCGTTGCGCGGCAGTGCGACCGGCGTCTTCGCGGGCGTCATGTACACGGACTACTCGGTCGTGATCAGCGGCAGCGAGTTCGAGGGCTACCAGAGCATGGGCAGCGCCGGAACGTTCGCGTCCGGCCGCGTCTCCTACACCTTCGGCTTCGAGGGGCCGGCCGTCACGGTCGACACCGCCTGCTCTTCCTCCTTGGTAGCACTGCACCTGGCCTCGCAGGCCCTGCGCAACGGCGAGTGCGCCCTCGCCCTCGCCGGCGGCGTCACGGTGATGTCGACCCCGTCCACGTTCATCGAGTTCTCCCGCCAGCGCGGCCTGTCCGCCGACGGCCGCTGCAAGTCCTTCTCCGACACCGCGGACGGCGTGGGCTGGTCCGAGGGCGTGGGCCTCCTCGTCCTGGAACGCCAGTCCGACGCGATCCGCAACGGCCACACCATCCTCGCCGTCGTGCGCGGCTCTGCCATCAACCAGGACGGCGCCTCGAACGGCCTGACCGCCCCCAACGGCCCCTCCCAGCAACGCGTCATCCGCTCGGCCCTCGCCTCCGCGGGCCTGTCGGTCGCCGACGTCGACGTGGTCGAAGCCCACGGCACCGGCACGACCCTGGGCGACCCGATCGAGGCCCAGGCACTCCTCGCCACCTACGGCCAGGACCGCGCCGAACCGCTCCTGCTCGGCTCCATCAAGTCGAACATCGGCCACTCTCAGGCAGCCGCAGGCGTCGCGGGCGTGATCAAGATGGTGCACGCGATGCACCACGGCCTCGTCCCGGCGACCCTGCACGCGGACGAGCCCTCCACCCACGTGGACTGGGAGGCCGGCGACATCACCCTGGTCACGACGTCCACCGAGTGGCCGTCCGCCTCACGTCCGCGTCGCGCCGGCGTCTCGTCGTTCGGCGTCTCCGGCACGAACGCTCACGTGATCTTGGAAGCCCCGAGCGCTCCAGAACTGTCAGACCTGCCTGAGATGATTGAGATGGGGGTCGAAAGCCCCCTGGGGGCCAGCCAGTCGGAATCGATTCCGCAGAGTGGCGCCGTGCCGTGGTTGGTCTCGGCGAAGTCCGCGGCATCGCTGGACGGGCAGGTCGAGCGGGTGCTCGCGCTGGAGGGCGATGCGCGGGACATCGGGTATTCGCTCTTGCTGAAGACGACCTTCGACCACCGAGCCGTGGTGCTCGGCGGGCAGGTCGTCGCCCAGGGCGTGGTGGGCGGAAAGCCGCTCGCGTTCGTCTTCTCCGGGCAGGGTTCGCAGCGTCTGGATATGGGCCGCGAGCTGTACGAGGCGTTCCCCGCGTTCGCGCGTGCGCTGGACGACGTGTTGGAGCACCTCCAAGGCGTTCGCGAGGTCATGTGGGGTGACGACGCCGAGACTCTGAACCAGACCGGCTACGCGCAGCCCGCGATCTTCGCGGTCGAGGTGGCGCTGTACCGGCTGCTCGAGTCGTTCGGCGTGCGGCCCGGTCTGGTCGCCGGGCACTCCATCGGTGAGATCGCCGCCGCGCACGTCGCCGGAGTGCTCAGCCTTGAGGACGCGGCGAAGCTGGTCCAGACACGGGCCGCTCTCATGCAGGCGTTGCCGACCGGCGGCGCGATGGTGTCGGTGATCGCGTCCGAAGAGGAAGTGCGCGCTCGGCTGACCGACGGTGTGTCCATTGCCGCCGTCAACGGGCCTCGGTCTGTGGTGATCGCCGGGGTTGAGGCAGAGGTTCTGGCCGTCGCGGAAAACTGGAAGAACAAGCGACTGAAGGTCAGTCACGCGTTCCACTCGCCGTTGATGGAGCCGATGCTGGACGACTTCCGCGAGGCGATCAGCGAGCTGATATTCCACGAGCCTGTTGTTGGCATGTCGACATTCGGCGATGTCACGACGGTCGACTACTGGGTGGACCACGTCCGCGACACCGTCCGCTTCCACGACAACGTCACACGGTTGGGTGACGTGACGGTGGTCGAGGTGGGGCCGGACGCGCAGTTGACGGTGATGGTTGACGGGTTGATTCCGACGTTGACGCGGGTCAAGTCTGATGTTGAGTCAATGTTGACTGCACTCGGTCATGTACACGTCAACGGAATCAATGTTGATTGGGCGCAGCTGTACACCGGCGGTCGACGGGTCGACGTGCCGACGTACGCGTTCGAGCACCAGTCGTACTGGCCCGAGAACACCGCGAAGTCCGACGTCAGGTCGGCCGGGCTCGGGGTGGTGGAGCACCCGCTGCTCGGCGCGGCCGTCGAGCTCGCGGGTGGCGCGGGCTACCTGTTCACGGCGCGGCTGTCGCGCCGCTCCTGGCTCGCCGACCACACCGTGCACGGCGCGGTGCTCGTGCCGGGCGCGGCGCTGGTCGAGCTGGCGGTCCGGGCGGCCGACGAGGTCGGGCTGGATCGTGTTGAGGAGCTCACGCTCGCCGCGCCGCTGGTGCTGCCGGAGAGCGGCGGCGTCCAGGTTCAGCTGATCGTGGGCGTCGAAGAGAACGGCCGCCGGTCGATCACCGTCTACTCACGGGCCGAGGCCGCGGTCGACGAGCCGTGGACGGAGCACGCCACCGGTGTGCTCGGGTCCGGTGGGACCGTCGCCGAGGTCGGCGAATGGCCGCCGCGCGCGGAAGTGATCGACGTCGCGGACGCCTACGAGCGGTTCGCGGAGAACGGGTTCGAGTACGGACCCGCGTTCCAGGGACTGCGGGCGGCGTGGCGGAGCGGCGACACCGTGTTCGCCGAGGTCGCGTTGCCCGAGGGTGTGTCGGTGAGCGGCTTCGGGCTGCACCCCGCGCTGCTCGACTCCGCGCTGCACGCCGCGCTGCTCGTCAACGACGGCGCCGGGCTCCCGTTCTCGTGGGAGGGCGTTCAGCTCCACGCAACGGGCGCGACGGGGTTGCGCGTGAAGCTGACCCGCGACGGCAACAGCCTCGCCATCGCGCTCGCCGACACCACCGGCGCACCGGTCGCGTCGGTGGACGCGCTCGTGGTGCGCGCTGTCTCGGCCGAGCAGCTCAGCACGACCGACCGCGACTCGCTGTTCCAGCTGGACTGGATCGAGGTCGACCTGCCCGCCGAACCCGCCACGGACGTCGTGGTGGAGCACGTCGTCGCCGAGGGCGAGGTCGTCCAGGCCACGCACATCCTCGTGGCCCAGGCACTGGCGCGGCTGCAGGAGTGGATCGTCGATGAACGGCCCGAGAAGCTCGTGTTCGTCACCGGCAAGGGATGCCTGGCAGGCGCTGCAGTGCGAGGCCTCGTGCGGTCGGCGCAGACCGAACACCCCGGCCGGTTCGGCATCATCGACACCGACTCCGGCGAACTCGTCGCACGGGCGTCGGGCATCGACGAGCCCGAGCTGATCATCCGCGACGGCGTCGTCAAGGCCGCCAGGCTCGCGCGAGCGGCCGGCGTGCGGAGCGAGGTCACCTGGCAGGGGCCGGTGCTGATCACCGGCGGCACCGGTGGGCTGGGCGGCGTCATCGCGAAACACCTTGTCGCACAGGGCGTCGAGGACCTGGTACTGGTCAGCCGACGCGGTGAGAAGCCCGCGTGGGTCGCGGAACTGGACGCGCGCGTCACCGTCGCGAAATGCGATGTGTCGGACCGCAAGGCCGTGCAGAAGCTGCTGAAGAAGCACCCCGTCCGCTCGATCGTGCACGCCGCCGGGGTACTGGACGACGGCGTGATCGAGTCGCTCACACCCGAGCGCCTCGCGACCGTGCTCAAGCCCAAGGTCGACGCCGCGTGGCACCTGCACGAGCTGGTGGGCGACCTGGACAGGTTCGTGCTGTTCTCGTCCGTCGCCGGCACGCTCGGCAGCGCGGGCCAGGGCAACTACGCGGCGGCCAACGCGTTCCTCGACGCGCTCGCCGAACACCGGCCGAACACCGTCTCCCTCGCCTGGGGTGCCTGGGAAGGCGGCATGGCGGCGCAGCTGTCCGAAGTGGACGTCGAACGCATGCGCCGCGCCGGCATGCCACCGATCTCGGTGGAGCAGGGCGTAGAGCTGTTCGACACGGCCATCGCGCACGGCGGCGGCGCGCTGGCACCGTTCCGGCTCGACCTCGCCGTGCTGCGGGCCAAGGGCGAGGTGGCGCCGGTGCTGCGCGGCCTGGTCCGGACGCGCTCGAAGCGTTCGGTCGCCGGTTCGGACACCGCGGACACGCTCGTCTCACGACTGTCCGCACTGTCCGAGGCCGATCGGCTCGAAGCGCTGCTCGATGTCGTCCGCGTGGAGGTCGCCGGGGTTCTCGGCCACGTCAACGCCCAGGTGATCGACCCGGCGCAGCAGTTCCGCGACCTCGGCTTCGACTCGCTGACCGCCGTCGAACTGCGCAACCGCCTCACCGCGTCGACCGGCATCCGCCTGCCCGCGACGCTGATCTTCGACTACCCGACGTCCGGCTCGCTGGCGTCCTACCTGCGTGACGAACTGCTCGGAGCCGTCGCCGTCACGCCGAACCTGCCCGCGCTGGTGTCCACTTCGGACGATCCGATCGTGATCGTCGGCATGGCCTGTCGTTATCCCGGCGGCGTCACGACGCCGGAAGAGCTGTGGCGGCTCGTGATGGACGAGGTCGACGCCGTCACCGGGTTCCCGTCCGATCGTGGCTGGGACCTCGAAGGCCTCTACCACCCGGATCCCGACCACATCGGCACCTCCTACACGCGGTCCGGCGGGTTCCTGCACGACGCGGCCGAGTTCGATCCGTCGTTCTTCGGCATGTCGCCGCGGGAAGCGCTCGCGACCGACACCCAGCAGCGCCTGCTGCTGGAGACCGCCTGGGAAGCCCTGGAGCGCGCGGGAATCGACCCGGCGTCGTTGCGGGGCAGCGCGACCGGTGTGTTCACCGGCCTGATGTACAACGACTACCAGTCCGTCGTCGGTGGCGGCGACATGGAAGGACACCAGGGCCAGGGCAGCGCGGGCAGCGTCGCATCGGGCCGCGTGTCCTACGTGTTCGGGCTTGAGGGCCCTGCCGTCACGGTCGACACGGCGTGCTCGTCGTCGCTGGTCGCGATGCACTGGGCGATCCAGTCGCTGCGGTCGGGGGAGTGCTCGCTCGCGCTGGCCGGCGGCGTGACGGTGATGTCCACGCCGTCGACGTTCATCGAGTTCTCCCGGCAGCGCGGCGTCTCCGAGGACGGTCGCTCGAAGGCGTTCTCCGACTCGGCGGACGGTGTCGGCTGGGCCGAGGGCATCGGCCAGGTCGTGCTGGAACGCCAGTCCGACGCGCTGCGCAACGGTCACCGCATCCTCGCGGTCGTGCGTGGATCCGCGGTCAACCAGGATGGCGCCTCCAACGGTCTCACCGCCCCGAACGGCCCGTCACAGCAACGAGTCATCCGCGCGGCCTTGGCCTCCGCAGGTCTCGCGGTCACCGATGTCGACGCCGTCGAGGCGCACGGCACCGGAACGCCGCTGGGCGACCCGATCGAGGCCCAGGCCCTCCTCGCCGTCTACGGACAGGATCGCGAGGAACCGCTGCTGCTCGGCTCCATCAAGTCGAACATCGGCCACTCGCAGGCCGCCGCCGGTGTCGCGTCAGTGATCAAGATGGTGCAGGCGCTGCACCACGGCGTGCTGCCGCGCACCCTGCACATCACCGAGCCGTCGTCGCACGTCGACTGGGAGGCCGGCGCCGTCGAACTACTGACCTCGATGCGCGAGTGGCCTTCGGTTTCCCGCCCGCGCCGCGCCGGCGTCTCGTCGTTCGGCGTCTCGGGCACGAACGCGCACGTGATCTTGGAAGCGCCGAGCCTTCCTGAAGCCGAGTCCGTACCGTCACAGGCCGCTCCGGTGCCGTGGCTGGTGTCGGCGAAGTCCGCGGAAGCGCTGGAAGCCCAGATCGAGCGGATCCGGGCGGTCGAGGCCGACCCGGTCGACGTCGGGTTCACGCTGGCCGCGCGGACCGCGTTCGACCACCGCGCGGTCGTCATCGGCGAGGACGTCGTCACCGGCCAGGTCACGACCGCGGGCAAGACCGTGTTCGTGTTCCCCGGCCAGGGCTCGCAGTGGGTCGGCATGGGCAGCGAACTGCTGGCCACCAACGAGGTGTTCGCGCAGAAGATCGCCGAGTGCGACGCGGCGCTGCGGCCGTTCGTGAACTGGTCGTTGATCGAGGTCCTCCGCGACGAACTGCCGCTGGACCAGGTCGACGTCGTGCAGCCCGTGTTGTGGGCTGTCATGGTGTCGCTGGCCGAGGTCTGGCGTTCGCACGGCGTCGAGCCGCAGGCGGTCGTCGGGCACTCGCAGGGCGAGATCGCTGCGGCGGCCGTCGCCGGGGCACTCACTCTCGACGACGCGGCAAGGGTGGTCGCGCTGCGCTCGCAGGCCGTCGACGAGGCGTTGTCGCGCAAGGGCGGCATGCTGTCGGTGCCGTTGCCGGTGGACGAGGTGCGGCCGCGGATCGCGCGCTTTGACGAGCGGGTCGCGGTCGCGGCCGTCAACGGGCCTCGCGCCACGGTCGTAGCGGGCGAGGTCGAGGCACTCGCGGAGATCGTGCTGGAGTGCGAGACGCAGGGCATCCGGGCGCGCATGATCGCGGTCGACTACGCCTCGCACACCCCGCAGGTCGAGGCGATCTGTGACCGGGTGCTGGCTGATCTGGCGGAGTTGCAGCCTCGCACCGGCACGATCCCGTTGTACTCCACGGTGACCGGCGAACCGATCGACACCGCGATCATGGACGCCGGCTACTGGTTCACGAACCTGCGGCAGACCGTCGAGTTCCAGAACGCCACCAGCGCCCTGCTGCGCGACGGCTTCCGGTTCTTCGTCGAGCCGAGCGCGCACCCGGTGCTGACGTTCGGCGTCGAGCAGACCGTCGAACACCACGACACCGAGGCCGTTGTTCTCGGAACGTTGCGGCGCAACGAAGGCGGGCACCTGCCCATTGCTCTCGCGCAGGCTCACGTGCGAGGGCTCGACGTCCAGTGGGACTTCCCCGGCGGCAAACTGATCGACCTGCCCACGTACGCGTTCCAGCGGCGGCGGTTCTGGCCGTCCCGGCAGGTACGGCCAGGCGAGCACCCGTTGCTCGGTGCGGCCGTCAGCGTCGCGGGCAGCGAGGACGTGCTGTTCACGTCGAGGCTGTCGGCGCACTCACACCCATGGCTCGCGGATCACGCCGTCAGCGGCACGGTTCTGTTGCCTGGCACGGCTTTCGTCGAACTCGCGGTCCGGGCCGGCGACGAGGTCGGCTGCGAGCAGCTCGACGAGCTCACGATTTCCGCACCGCTCGTCCTGGACGGATCGGTGCAACTGCAGGTCGCGGTGAAGGCCGAGGACCCCAGCGGACGCCGCCAGATCGCGATCTACTCGCGCACCGAGAACGATGCGCCGTGGACGCAGCACGCGTCCGGCACGGTGTCGACTGGCAGCGCCACCAGCGACTTCGACGCGACCACGTGGCCGCCTCAGGCCGAAAGTGTTGACGTCGACGGAGCTTACGAACGCTTCGCGGACATGGGCTTCGAGTACGGTCCCGCGTTCCAGGGCCTGCGTGCGGTGTGGCGCTCCGGCGACGATGTGTACGCCGAGGTCACCACGTCCGAGGAGACCGCGGGCTTCGGCCTGCACCCGGCCTTGCTGGACTCCGCGCTGCACGCCGCGTTGCTCGCGAAGGACAGCGCCGGACTGCCGTTCTCGTGGGAAGGCGTGTCTCTGCACGCCACCGGCGCGACGGAGCTGAGGGTCCGGTTGCGTTCCCACGGTGACGCGATGGAGATCGCGCTCGCCGACACCACCGGTCAGCCCGTCGCCACGGTGGAATCGCTCGTCGTGCGGCCCGTCGCGTTGCCGCGCAACGAGGTCGACCGCGACTCGCTGTTCCGCATCGAGTGGACGCCTGCCGCGTTGCCGTCCGATGCGGCGGAGAACGTCGTCATCGAGCACGTCGCAGGCGACGGCAACGTCATCGAGTCGACGCGCACGCTGACGACCCGAGTGCTCGCCAAGCTTCAGGAGTGGATCTCCGGCGAACGCACTGAGCGCCTGGCTTTCGTGACCCGCGAAGGGGATCTGGCCGGGCAGGCCGTGTGGGGCCTGGTGCGGTCCGCGCAGACCGAGCACCCCGGCCGGTTCGTGCTGGCCGACATCGACGACGAAGCCGTTCTGCCGCAAGCGCTTGCCTCAAACGAACCGCAGGTGCGCGTCAGACAGGGGCAGGTCTTCGTACCACGGCTCCAGCGCGTCGCAGCGGCCCAGGAGACCGTCTGGGAGAGCCCGGTGCTGATCACCGGCGCCGGCGGGCTCGGCGGTGTGATCGCCCAACACCTCGTCGCCGAGCACGGTGTCACGGAGCTGATCCTGGCCAGCAGGAGCGGCCGCAAGCCTGACTGGGAAGTGGACGCGGCCGTCAAGGTCGTCAAGTGCGATGTCAGTGACCGCAAGGCGTTGCAGCGACTGCTGAAGAAGCACACGGTCAAGTCGGTCGTGCACACCGCCGGAGTGCTGGACGACGGCGTGATCGAATCGCTCACGCCCGAGCAGTTCGACACGGTGTTGCGGCCCAAGGTCGACGCCGCGTGGCACCTGCACGAACTGTTGCCCGACGCCAGGATCGTGTTCTTCTCTTCCGCCGCAGGCATTCTCGGCGGCGCGGGCCAGGGCAACTACGCGGCGGGCAACGCGTTCCTCGACGCGCTCGCCGAGCACCGCGGCAACGCCGTCTCGCTGGCCTGGGGCACGTGGGAGGCGACGGTCGGCCTCACCGGTTCGCTGACCGACGCCGACCGGGTACGCCTGGTGCGCGCCGGAATGCCGCCGATCACGCCGGAGCAGGGCACCGCGTTGTTCGACGCGGCGCTCGCGACCGGGGAGTCGGTCCTGCTACCCGCACGCCTCGACCTCGCGACATTGCGGGCGCAGGGCGAGGTTCCCTCGTTGCTGCGCGGCTTGATCCGGACGCGTGCCCGCCGCACGGTCGCTGGTTCGAATGCGGCGACCGGTCTGGCCGCGAAGCTGCGCCCGCTGGGCGACGCCGAGCGCCTCGACGCGTTGCTCGACCTGATCCGCGCGCAGGTCAGTGCCGTGCTGGCATTGGAGGGCTTCGACGCCTCGCGAGCGTTCCGCGATCTCGGGTTCGACTCGCTGACCGCCGTCGACCTGCGCAACCGCCTCACCGCGGTCACCGGGCTGCGGCTCCCCGCGACCCTGGTGTTCGACTACCCGACCGCTCACGTGCTCGCGACCTTCCTGCGTGACGAACTGTTCGGCGCGGACGGCGGCGACGTCGTCACGACGCGGACGGTGTCGGACGACGACCCGATCGTCGTCGTCGGCATGGCCTGCCGGTTCCCCGGCGGCGTCAGCACGCCCGAGGACCTGTGGCGGCTCGTGCTGGACGGCACGGACGCGATCTCCGAGTTCCCGTCCGATCGCGGCTGGGACCTCGACACCCTGTTCTCCGGCAACGACATCGGCACCTCCTCGACGCGCCTCGGCGGCTTTCTGCACGACGCGGGAGAGTTCGACCCGGCGTTCTTCGGCATGTCGCCGCGCGAAGCCCTCGCGACGGACTCGCAGCAGCGCTTGTTGCTGGAGACCGCCTGGGAGGCGTTCGAACGCGCCGGGATCGATCCGGTCTCGTTGCGAGGCAGCGACACCGGAGTGTTCGCGGGCGTCATGTACAACGACTACGCGCAGCTGCTCGGCGGTGAGTTCGAGGGCCACCACGGCACTGGCTCTTCGCCGTCGGTCGCGTCCGGCCGAGTGTCCTACGTGCTCGGTCTGGAAGGTCCGGCCGTCACGATCGACACCGCCTGTTCTTCCTCTTTGGTGGCAATGCATCTCGCGGCGCAGTCGCTGCGGACGGGGGAGTCGTCGCTGGCTCTCGCCGGTGGTGTCGCGGTGATGTCGACACCGGCGACGTTCATCGAGATCTCCCGGCAGCGCGGCGTCTCGTCGGACGGGCGGTGCAAGGCGTTCTCCGAGGGCGCGGACGGCACCGGGTTCTCCGAGGGCGTAGGCCTGCTCGTGCTGGAACGCCAGTCGGACGCTCTGCGGAACGGCCACAACGTCCTCGCGGTCCTGAAAGGCACCGCCGTCAACCAGGACGGCGCGTCCAACGGCCTGACCGCGCCGAACGGCCCGTCACAGCAGCGGGTGATCCGCGCGGCGCTCACGTCCGCAGGCTTGACCCCGCTGGACGTCGACGCCGTCGAAGCGCACGGCACGGGCACCTCGCTGGGCGACCCGATCGAGGCGCAGGCGTTGCTCGCCGTCTACGGGCAGGACCGTGCCCAGCCGCTCTACCTGGGCTCGATCAAGTCGAACATCGGCCACACCCAGTCGGCGGCCGGTGTCGCCGGCGTGATCAAGATGATCATGGCGTTGCACCACGGTGTGCTGCCGCAGACGCTGCACGTGTCCGCGCCGTCCTCGCACATCGAGTGGGACGCGGGCGCCGTCGAACTGCTCACCTCGTCCCGCGACTGGCCCGCAGTCGACCGGCCCCGTCGCGGCGGCGTGTCGTCGTTCGGCATCAGTGGCACGAACGCCCACGTGATCCTCGAGGCTCCGGAATTGTCAGACCTCCCTGAGATGATTGGGATGGGGGCTCGCGGCCCCCTGGGGGCCAGCCAGGCGGGATCGATTCAGCAGGTCAGCGTGGTGCCGCTCGCGGTGTCGGCGAAGTCGGCGGGTTCGCTGCGGGCGCAGGTCGAGCGGATCAAGGCGCTCGTGGACGGTGGGCGTGACCCGATCGACGTCGGGTTCTCGCTGGCCGCGCGCAGCAGGTTCGACCAGCGCGCGGTGATCGTCGGCGACGAGGTCGTCGAAGGCGCGGTCGCGGACGCGGGTCCGGGTCCGGTGTTCGTGTTCCCCGGCCAGGGCAGCCAGTGGCACGGCATGGCGGTCACGCTGCTCGACGAGGACGAGACGTTCGCTCGGTGGATGGCCGAGGCAGACCGGGCGATCGCCGAGCACGTCGGCTGGTCGGTCATCGACGTGCTGCGCGGTGAAGCCGAGCTGCTCCAGAGCATCGAGGTCCTGCAACCCGCCCTGTTCGCGATCATGATCTCGCTCGCTCAGACGTGGCGCGCGAACGGCGTCGAGCCCGCCGCGGTCGTCGGCCACTCGCAGGGTGAGATCGCCGCCGCCTACATCGCGGGCGCGCTCACCCTCGACCAGGCCGCGCAGATCGTGGTCAAGCGGTCGCAGCTGTTCGCGGACGAACTCGTCGGCAACGGCGCCGTCGCGAGCATCGCCTTACCCGCACCAGAAGTCGAGAAGCTGCTGCCGTCGGAGCTGGCGATCGCGGGCGTCAACAGCCCGCACGCCTGCACGGTTGCCGGCGCTGTCCCCGAGCTCGAGAAGTTCGTGGAAAGCTGTGTCGCCCAGGACATCCGGGCTCGCGTGATCGGCTCGACGGTGGCCTCGCACTGCGCTCAGGTCGACCGACTCCGCGACCAGATCCTGGATCTGTTCGCGGACATCACGCCGCAGCCGGGCACCGTGCCGTTCTACTCGACCGTCACGGCCGGGCGCATCGACACCACGACCCTCGACGCCGAGTACTGGTTCCAGAACGCCCGGCAGCCCGTCAGCTTCGCCAAGGTGGTCGAGACGCTCTTCGCGGACGGCCACCGCGTGCTGATCGAGTCGAGCGCGCACCCCGTGCTGATGCTGCCCGCGCAACAGACCGCGGAAGCTATCGGCACCGAGATCGTCGCGATCGGGTCGCTGCGCCGCGACCAGGGAGGCAGCCGCCGGTTCACCACCTCGCTCGCCGAGGCGTGGGTCGCGGGTCTCGACGTCCGGTGGCGGTACCCCGGTGGCCGGACCGTCGCGCTGCCGACGTATCCGTTCGACCACCAGAGGTTCTGGCCCGAACCTCTCGTCAAGGACACCTCCGACCCGGTCGACGCCGAGTTCTGGGAGCTCGTCGACAACGGCGGCCTGGAGGACATGGGCGTCGGGCAGGGTGTCGCGCACACGCTTGCGCAGTGGCGCAATCGCCGCAAATCCGAATCCACAGTGGACACCTGGCGGTACCGCGACCAGTGGACCCCGGTCACCGTCAGCGGAACCCCGTCCGGCTCCTGGCTGGTCGTCACTTCCGGCACGGCCGCTCAGGACGTGATCGACGCGCTCGACGCCGTTCACCTCGACGTCGACGAGCAGATCACCCGCGCCGACCTCACCGCGCGCCTGCCCGAGACGATCGACGGCGTCATCGCGATGACCGGCCTGCAGGCGACGATCACGCTGGTCCAGGCACTGGCGGAAGCCGGTGTCAGCGCGCCGATCTGGGCCGTCACCCGCAACGCCGTCGCGGTCGGCGGCGAGCAGGTCGACCCGGCGCAGACCGCGATCTGGGGCCTCGGCCGCGTCGCCGCACTCGACCTGCCCCGCCGCTGGGGTGGCCTGATCGACCTGCCCGCGACGCTGGATGACAAGGCCGCACAACGGTTCGCGGCCGCGTTGACCGGCACGGAGGACCAGGTCGCGATCCGTGACAACGGCGTGTTCGCCCGCCGTCTCATCCGCACGAACGCCCACCACAGCCCGGATTTCCAGGCGTCAGGCACGGTGCTGATCACCGGCGGCACGGGCGCGCTCGGCGGCCACGTCGCCCGCTGGATGGCCGAGGCCGGCGCCGAGCACCTGGTGCTCACCAGCCGCCGCGGCCTCGACGCACCCGGCGCGGCAGAACTCAAGGCAGAGCTCGAAACGACCACCCGCGTCACGATCGCGGCCTGCGACGCGGCGGACCGGGACGCCCTGGCGGCCCTGCTCGCGAGCATTGACGACCTCACGACGGTCGTGCACGCGGCGGGCATCGGCACCGGCGACGCCCCGATCGACGAGATCCAGTACGAGAACGTCACCGCGTTGCTGGACACGAAGATCACCGCAGCTCAACATCTGCACGAACTCGCGCCCCAGGCTCGTTTCATCCTGTTCTCGTCGGGTGCGGCGAGCTGGGGCAGCGGCGGCCAGCCCGCGTACGGCGCGGCCAACGCCTACCTCGACGGCCTCGCTCACCTGCGCCGGTCGCAGGGCCTGCAGGCGACGTCGATCGCGTGGGGTGCGTGGGCGGAAGCCGGCATGGCCGCCGATCACGGCATGTACGAGGCGCTGCAACGGATCGGCATCGGCGCGATGCTTCCAGAACTCGCGATGAAGGTGCTGCGCCAGGCCGTCGCCGACGACCAGACCCAGCTCACCGTCACCAACATCGACTGGGCCAGGTTCGCGCCGAGCTTCACCGCGGAACGCCCGAGTCCGCTGCTCAGCGGCATCGCCGAAGTGCGTGCGGCGCTGGCCGACGAGGTCGTCGAGGAGTCGGAGCTCAAGCAGCGCCTCTCCCGGTTGACCGAGGCCGAACGTGACCGCGCGCTGCTCGACCTCGTCCGCGCCGAAGCCGCGAAGACGTTGGGATACCAGGAAAGCGACCAGGTTCCGGTGACGCGCGCGTTCCGCGAGCTCGGCTTCGACTCGGTCACCGCGGTCGAGATGCGCAACCGGTTGAAGACCGCGACCGGGCTCGCACTGCCCGCGACGCTCGTCTTCGACTACCCGACCGCGACGACGCTGTCGCAGCACCTGCGCGACGAACTGTTCGGCGGCGCGCAGCAGATCGAGGTCCGTGCGGCCACGATCGCCACCGACGACCCGATCGCGATCGTCGGTATCGGCTGCCGCTACCCCGGCGGCGTGACGACGCCGGAAGCGTTGTGGGAACTGGTCTTCGAGGGACGGGACGTGATCTCGCGGTTCCCGGCCGACCGCGGCTGGGACCTGGAACGGCTCGCCAGCACGACGTTCGAGGGCGGGTTCCTCGACGCCGTTGCCGACTTCGACGCGGGCTTCTTCGGCATCTCGCCGCGCGAGGCCGTCGTGATGGATCCGCAGCAGCGCCTGCTCCTGGAGACTTCCTGGGAAGCGCTGGAACGCGCGGGCATCGACCCGACGTCGTTGAAGGGCAGTCTGACCGGCGTCTTCGTCGGCACCACCGGCCAGGACTACGAGTCGCTGCTCAACCGCTCGCTGGAGGAGACCGGCCCGTACGCGACGACGGCGTTCTCCGCGTCGGTGCTGTCCGGTCGCATCTCCTACCTGCTCGGCCTCGAGGGCCCGGCCGTCACGATCGACACGGCCTGCTCGTCGTCGCTGGTCGCGATGCACTGGGCCGCACAGGCTCTGCGCAACGGTGAGTGCGACCTCGCGCTGGCCGGTGGTGTCGCGGTGATGACCACGCCGAACGCGTACTCGGCGTTCACCGCGGCCGGCGGACTCGCGCCGGACGGCCGCTGCAAGGCGTTCGCGGAGTCCGCCGACGGCACCGGCTGGTCCGAGGGTGCCGGTGTGGTGCTGCTGGAACGCTTGTCGGACGCTCGCCGCCACGGCCACGAGGTGCTCGCCGTGCTGCGCGGTTCGGCGGTCAACCAGGACGGCGCGTCGAACGGCCTGACCGCGCCGAACGGCCCATCGCAGCAGCGCGTGATCCGTCAGGCTCTGGCGAACGCCGGACTGAAACCGTCCGAAGTGGACGCTGTCGAAGCGCACGGCACGGGCACGACCCTCGGTGACCCGATCGAGGCTCAGGCCGTGCTCGCGACGTACGGGCAGAACCGGGAGACTCCGCTGCTGCTCGGTTCCATCAAGTCGAACCTCGGCCACCCGCAGTCCGCCGGGGGTGTCGCGGGCGTCATCAAGATGATCATGGCGCTGCGCAACGGCGTGCTGCCGCGGACGTTGCACGTCGACGCGCCGTCGTCCAACGTGGAATGGCAGACCGGCAACGTCGAGCTGCTCACGCAGCGCCGCGACTGGCCCGCGAACGGCCACGCACGCCGTGCCGGTGTCTCGTCGTTCGGTGTCTCCGGCACGAACGCGCACGTGATCATCGAGGAGGCGCCGGAGTTCACGGCTTCGGTTCCCGAAGTCACGGCGACGGCTTCGGTGGTGCCGCTCGTGGTGTCGGGCCGGTCGGAGGAGGCGCTGGCCGATCAGCTCGCGGGCCTCGGTTCGGTCGATGCCTCGCAGCTCGACCTGGCCTATTCGCTGGCGGTGTCGCGCAGTGCGTTCGAGCACCGGGTGGTGCTGGTGGACGGCGTGGAGATCGCCAGGGGAGAGGCGGGCGAACGAGATCTGGCGCTGCTGTTCACGGGGCAGGGATCGCAGCGGCTCGGCATGGGCCGGGACCTGTACGAGCGGTTCCCCGTGTTCGCGGACGCCTTCGACGCAGTGCTCGCGCACCTCGACCCCGCGCTGCGGTCGATCATGTGGGGCGAGGACGCGGACGCGCTGAACCAGACCGGCAACGCCCAGCCCGCGATCTTCGCGCTGGAAGTGGCTCTCTACCGGCTCGCGGAGTCGTTCGGCATCAAGGCCGACCGGCTCGCGGGGCACTCGATCGGCGAGATCGCGGCCGCGCATGTCGCCGGGGTGTTCAGCCTCGAAGACGCGTGCACGCTGATCTCCGCGCGCGCCTCGCTGATGCAGGCGCTGCCGACCGGCGGCGCGATGTTCGCGATCGAGGCCGGCGAGAAGGAGATCACCCCGCTGCTCGCCGAGGGCGTGTCCATCGCCGCGGTCAACGGCCCGAACGCCGTGGTCATCGCGGGTGTTGAACAAGACGCACGTAGGATTGTTGAACAACTCAACGAGACTGCGTCCGGCGTCGCGCCGCGCAAGTTCAAGCAACTGCAGGTCAGCCACGCGTTCCACTCGCCGCTGATGGAGCCCATGCTGGACGAGTTCCGCGCGGCCATCTCCGGGATTTCGTTCAACAATCCGACGATCCCGTTGTTGACTGGTGGGATTGTTCAACAATCCGAATACTGGGTGCGGCACGTGCGGGAGACCGTGCGCTTCCACGACACGGTGCGCGCGCTCGACGGCAGCACGTTCCTGGAGATCGGACCGGACGGCGTGCTGTCGGCGATGGTCAGCGGCATTCCGCTGCTGCGCAAGGACCGCGGCGAGGAGCAGGCATTCGTCGCCGGGCTCGCCCGCCTGCACGTCAGCGGCGCGACCGTGAACTGGAGCGCGCTGTTCGAGGGCACAGGCGCGCGGCGGATCGACCTGCCGACGTACGCGTTCCAGCACGAGCGCTACTGGCCGACCGTGCTCGATACCGCACCGATCGACCGCGCCAAGTCCACTGTGGACTCGTGGCGGCACCGCGAGTCGTGGGAGCAGATCACCCCGCGCGGCACGACCTCTGGAACCTGGCTCGTGCTCGGTGCCGAGGACGACTTCGCCCGCGAAGTCGCGACGGCCGTCAACGGCACAGTGGTGCAGGAGGTGCCGGAGACGCCGTTCGACGGGATCGTGTCGCTGCTCGCGTTGGACGGCGAGGCCGATGAGAACGGCGTACCGCGAGGCGTGATCGCGACGATGGAACTGATCCAGTCGTTGGCGCGCAAAGGTGTGAGCGCGCCGGTCTGGGCAGTCACGCGAGGTGCGGCGACCAGCACGACGCAGAGCGCGGTCTGGGGCCTCGGGCGAGTCGCTGCGCTGGAGTTGCCCGCGCAGTGGGGCGGTCTGGTCGACGTGACCGGTGACGTCGCGGAGCTGGCGGCGGTGCTCGCCGGCGACGAGACCGAGGTCGAGATCCGGCCCGAAGGCGTGTTCGCGAGGCGGTACGACGCTGCTCGGCCGACAGAGGCGATGTGGGAGCCGCACGGCACCGTCATCGTCACCGGTGGCACGGGCGCGCTCGGCACGCACGTCGCCCGCGACCTCAAGCAGCGCGGCGTCGAGAAGATCGTGCTGGTCAGCAGGCGCGGTATCGACGCACCGGGAGCCGCCCAGCTGCAAGAAGAACTGGGTGCGGAGATCGTGGCGTGCGACGTCGCGGACCGCGCGGCCGTTGCCGACCTGCTGAACACGTACTCGCCGAACGCCATCGTGCACACGGCCGGGGTGCTGAGCGACGGTGTGCTGGAAGGCCTTGCGCCGGAACGGTTCGCGGACGTGTTCCGGTCGAAGGTCGCCTCGGCCCTGGTGCTCGACGAGCTGACGCGCGATCGGGAGCTGGACGCGTTCGTGCTGTTCTCGTCGGTCGCGGGCGCTCTCGGCAACCCCGGTCAGGCCAACTACGCGGCCGCCAACGCCGTGCTCGACGCTATTGCGCGGGATCGGCGCAGGCAGGGGCTTGCCGCAACGTCGATCGCGTGGGGCGCGTGGGCCGGTTCTGGGATGGCGGACGGTGTCGGCGCCGACCTGAGCGCGATCACGATGCGGCCCGATCTGGCGGTGGAGTCGATGTGGCGGGCGGTCGCGGAGGACGCGCCGACCGTCGCCATCGCGATCCTGCCGGAGAAGAAGCCCAAGGCAAGCAAGAAGATGGCGATCAGTGGTGACGTGCTGGAGGTCGTCCGTACGGCCGTCGCCTCGGTGCTCGGCTATGCCGGACCGCACGCGGTGGGCGTGGACAAGGAGTTCCGCGACCTCGGGTTCGACTCGCTGACCGCGATCGAGCTGCGCAACCAGTTGTCCGCGGCGACCGGCCGGACCTTGCCCGCGTCGCTCGTCTACGACTACCCGACGCCGCGCCGGCTCGCCGACCACCTGCGCGGGGGAGTGGCCGAGTCGCAGGAGGACGTCGTCCTACGGGGCGACGAACCGATCGCGATCGTCGGCATGGCCTGCCGCTTCCCCGGCGACGTCACCACGCCGGAACAGTTGTGGCAGCTGCTGGTCGACGGACGGGACGGCATGGGCGCGTTCCCGGTCGACCGCGACTGGGACGTGGAGTCGGTGCTGTCGACCTCGGTTACGCGCGAGGCCGGATTCCTCGCCGGGACCGCGGACTTCGACCCGGCGTTCTTCGGGATCTCGCCGCGTGAGGCGATGGCGATGGATCCGCAGCAGCGGCTCCTGCTGGAGACCACGTGGGAGGCGCTGGAACGGGTCGGCGTCGATCCGCTGTCGTTGCGCGGGTCGCAGACCGGCGTCTTCGTCGGCACGAACGGCCAGGACTACGCGACGCTGCTGACGTCGTCGGCCGAGGACACCGAGGGCCACGCGGCCACGGGTCTCGCGGCCTCGGTGATCTCGGGCCGCCTGTCCTACACGTTCGGCTTCGAGGGACCGGCTGTCACCGTCGACACGGCATGTTCCGCCTCTCTTGTCGCGATGCATCTCGCTGTACAGGCGTTGCGCGGCGGTGAGTGCTCATTGGCCGTGTCCGGTGGTGCGACGATCATGACCACGCCGTTCGCCTTCGCCGAGCTGACCCGACAGGGTGCTCTCGCGGCGAACGGCAGGTCGAAGGCGTTCTCCGACGACGCCGACGGTGCCGGTTGGTCCGAGGGCGTCGGCATGGTCGTGATGGAGCGGTTGTCCGACGCGGTGCGCAACGGGCATCAGGTGCTCGCGGTGATCCGCGGTTCGGCGGTCAACCAGGACGGCGCATCCAACGGCCTGACCGCCCCCAACGGTCCTTCGCAGCAGCGCGTGATCCGTGCTGCTCTCGCGAACGCTGGTCTGTCCGTGGGCGATGTCGACGTCGTGGAGGCACACGGCACCGGTACGGCCCTGGGCGACCCGATCGAGGCGCAGGCTCTGATCAACACCTACGGCGCGGACCGGTCGTCGCCGCTGTGGCTGGGTTCGGTGAAGTCGAACATCGGCCACACGCAGGCGGCCGCCGGTGTCGCGGGCGTGATCAAGATGGTGCTGGCACTGCGCCACAACCTGTTGCCACAGACGCTGCACGTCGCCGCGCCCTCCTCGCACGTCGACTGGTCCGACGGCACGGTCGAGCTGCTCACCGAGGCCCGCGGCTGGGAGACCAACGGCCACCCGCGCCGCGCGGGCGTCTCCGCGTTCGGCATCTCGGGCACGAACGCGCACATGATCCTCGAAGAAGCCCCAGGTCAGGCCAGTCGGCCGGAGTCCGTTCAGCAGGTCGGCGTGGTGCCGTTGGTCGTGTCGGCGAAGTCGCCGGCCTCGTTGAAGGCGCGCATCGAGCAGGTGCGCGCGCTGGAGAGCGATGCGAACGATCTGGCGTTCTCGTTGCTGACGACCAGGTCGGTGTTCGACCACCGTGCGGTGCTCATCGGGGACGAAGTGGTCCAGGGCGTCGCGCAAGAAAGTGCGCCGGTGTTCATCTTCCCCGGTCAGGGCAGTCAGTGGCACGGCATGGCGGTCGAGCTGCTGGACGAGGACGAGACGTTCGCGCGCTGGATCACCGAGTGCGACGCGGCGATCGGCAGGCTCGTCGGCTGGTCGGTCATCGACGTGCTGCGCGGCGAAGCCGCACTACTCGAACGCATCGAGGTGCTGCAGCCGACGTTGTTCGCAGTCATGGTGTCGCTGGCCCAGACGTGGCGCGCCAACGGCGTCGAGCCCGCCGCGGTCGTCGGGCACTCGCAGGGTGAGATCGCCGCCGCCTACGTCGCCGGAGCCCTCAGCCTCGACGAAGCGGCCAAGATCGTCGTGCTGCGGTCGCAGCTGTTCGCCGACGAACTCGTCGGAAATGGCGCCGTGGCGAGTGTCGCGTTGCCGGTCGAGGAGGCGCGAAAGCTCATCGAGCAGTGGCCGGTGCTGTCCATCGCGGGCATCAACAGCCCCAACGCCTGCACGGTCGCCGGCGCCCTGCAGGAGCTCAACGAGTTCGTGGAACTGTGCCAGGCAAGGGAGATCCGGGCACGGGTCGTCGCCTCGACGGTGGCCTCGCACGGTCCGCAGGTCGAACCGTTGCGCGAGAAGCTGATGAGCCTTCTCGGCACGATCACGCCGCGCTCGACCGACATCGCGTTCTACTCGACGGTCAAGGCCGAACGCCTGGACACCGCGACCCTCGACGCCGACTACTGGTACGAGAACGCGCGCCGGCCCATCGAGTTCGTCGCGGTCACGAGGAAGCTGATCGAGGACGGCTACCGCGTGTTCGTCGAGGCGAGCCCGCATCCGGTGCTGACGATGTCGGCGCAGGCCACGGCCGAAGCGGACGGCACGGAACTCGTCACGGTCGGCTCGCTGCGCCGTGACCAGGGTGGCAGCCGCCGGTTCACCACCTCGCTCGCCGAGGCCTGGGTCGCGGGCCTCGACGTGCGGTGGAAGTGCGAGGGCCGCAGGATCGACCTGCCGACGTATCCCTTCAGCCGCAGCAGGTTCTGGCCCAAGGCCGGCGCCAAAATCGTCAACGCCGAGGACAGCGCGTTCTGGCAGCTGGTCGAGAACGGCGAGCTCACCGGCGCTCTCGGTGTCGACGCGGAGAACGTCCTGCCCGCGCTCAGGGAATGGCGCGCGAAGCAGCAGACACAGTCCACTGTGGATGGCTGGCGCTACCGCGACTCGTGGCAACTCCTGCGCGGCGTCCAGGCCACCGGCATCAACGGCACCTGGCTCGCGGCCGTTCCCGAGCACGTCGACGAGTGGACCGAGGCGGTGCTGCGGACGTTCGGCAACGACCTCGTGCGCGTCACGGTCCGCGCCAACGCCGAACGTGCTCTGCTCGCCACCGAGCTGATCGGCATCGAACCGGTCGGCGTGATCTCGTTGCTGGGCAAGGAGAACGCGCCACACGAGGAGTTCACCGCGACGCCGCTCGGTCTCGCACTGAACGTCCTGCTCCTGCAAGCACTCGGCGACGCCGGCAGCACCGCGCCGTTCTGGGCGGTCACGAAGCAGGCGATCTCGACCGGCGCGACTGATCCCGTGCACCACCCCGAGCAGGTGGCGTTGTGGGGGCTCGGCAGGGTCGCGGCGCTCGACCTGCCGCGCCACTGGGGCGGCCTGGTCGACCTGCCGGGGATCATCGACGGCCAGATCGAACAGGGTTTGGTCGCCGCCATCACGAACGGCGGCGGCGAGGACCAGCTCGCAGTCCGCGACACCGGCGTCTACGGCCGCAGGCTCGTCCCGGCCCAGCGTGCGCCCCAGCCCACGGAGTGGATCCCGCGCGGCACAGTGCTGATCACCGGCGGCACCGGTGCGCTGGGCGGTCACGTCGCCCGCTGGGTCGCCGGACGCGGCGCCGAGCACGTGCTGCTCACCAGCCGTCGCGGTGACCAGGCGCCCGGAGCGGCGGAGTTGCGTGAAGAGCTGGAAGCGTTGGGAGCGCGCGTCACCATCGCTGCCTGCGACGCGTCGGATCGGCAGAGCCTGAAGTCGGTGATCGACACAGTGCCCGACCTGCGGGCCGTGGTGCACGCGGCAGGCATCGTCGAAGGCAACGCGACCACCGACGCGGTGGGCATCGATCAGCTGGATCGCTTGCTGAAGGCCAAAATGACGTCGGCCTGGCTGCTGCACGAACTCACCAGCGACCTGGACGCGTTCATCCTGTTCTCGTCCGGCGCGGCGAGTTGGGGCAGTGGCGCGCAACCCGCGTACGCCGCCTCGAACGCCTACCTCGACGGTCTCGCGCACTTCCGGGCCTCGCAGGGCCTCAAGGCGACGTCGATCGCGTGGGGTGCCTGGGCGGACTCCGGAATGGCGTCGGAGAACGAGGAAGGCGCCGAACAACTGCGCCGCCGCGGTGTGCACACGATGAAGCCCGAACTCGCGATCACCGCGCTGCAACAGGCGGTCGAGGACGGCCACACGTCGCTGACGATCACCAACATGGACTGGGAGAAGTTCGCGCCGAGCTTCACCGCGTCGAGGCCGAGCCCGTTGCTGATGGGCATCCCGTCCGTCCGGGAAGCCCTGGAAGAGCCTGAAACGACGGACTCAGGGCTCAAGGAACGGCTCCTGGCGTTGCCCGAGGTGGAACGCGCACGCACGTTGCTCGACCTCGTCCGCACGGAGGCCGCGGCGACACTGGGCTTCGAGGGCGCGGAGGCGTTCGGGCCGACCAGGGCGTTCCGCGACGTCGGCTTCGACTCGGTGACAGCGGTGGACCTGCGCAACCGGCTCAAGGTCGTCACCGGCGTGGCGCTGCCCGCGACGCTGGTGTTCGACTACCCGACGCCCGCCGCGCTGGCCCAGTTCATCCGCACGGAACTGCTCGGCGAGGCCGCGACCACCGCCAACGACCCCGACGCGCCGATCCGGGACGCGCTGGCGGCGATCCCGATCAGCCGTCTGCGACAGGCAGGGCTCCTGGACCTGGTGCTCCAACTTGCTCAGGACAGTGGGGAAAACAACAGCGCCGGAGATGTTGTGCTTGCAGCCGAGGCGGAATCGATCGACGACATGGACGGCGAAGCCCTCCTGCGTCTGGCGATCGGGGACGCCATGGACTAGCGGGCGATCCGAGAAGGAAGCGCGATGACCACCTCTGCTAACCAGTACGTCGAGGCTCTGCGGTCGTCACTGAAGGAGATCGACCGGCTGCGCAAGCAGAACCAGCAGCTGATCGCGGCAGCGGCGGAACCGATCGCGATCGTGGGCATCGGCTGCCGGTACCCCGGAGGGGTGGCCTCGCCCGAGGATCTGTGGCAGGTCGTCGCACAGGGCAGGGACGTGATCGGCGGATTCCCCGCCGATCGCGGCTGGGACGTCACCGACCTCGACTCCGCCACCATCGAAGGTGGTTTCCTCGAAGACCCGGCGTCGTTCGACGCCGGGTTCTTCGGCATCTCGCCCCGCGAAGCCGTCGTCATGGACCCGCAGCAGCGCCTCCTGCTCGAAACCGCCTGGGAGGCCCTGGAACGCGCGGGCGTGAACGCGCAGTCGTTGCGCGGCACCAAGACCGGTGTGTTCATGGGCACGACCTCGCAGGACTACGCCGATCTGCTCTCGCGCTCGGGCGAGGACGTCGGCCTGTACGCCACGACCGCGTTCGCCGCTTCCGTTCTCTCCGGCCGCATCTCCTACCTGCTAGGACTGGAAGGCCCTGCTGTCACCGTCGACACGGCTTGCTCTTCTTCCCTGGTGGCACTGCACCTCGCTTCCTCCGCTCTGCGCGCCGGCGAGTGCGACCTGGCGCTCGCCGGTGGTGTCGCGGTCATGACGACGCCCGCCGGTTTCGCCGCCTTCACCTCGCAGGGCGGGCTCGCCGGAAACGGGCGCTGCAAGGCGTTCTCGGACGACGCGGACGGCACCGGCTGGTCCGAAGGCATCGGCGTGCTGGTGCTGAAGCGACTGTCCGACGCGCAGCGCGCCGGCGACAAGATCCTCGCCGTGGTCCGCGGTTCCGCCGTCAACCAGGACGGCGCGTCGAACGGCCTGACCGCGCCGAACGGGCCGTCGCAGCAGCGCGTCATCCGCCAGGCACTGCAGAACGGTGGCCTCTCACCGTCCGATGTGGACGCCGTCGAGGCACACGGCACCGGCACCACGCTGGGCGACCCGATCGAGGCGCAGGCCATCCTCTCGGTGTACGGGCAGGACCGCGCCGAGCCGCTCTACCTCGGGTCGATCAAGTCCAACATCGGTCACCCCCAGGGTGCCGCCGGTGTCGCCGGTGTGATCAAGGTCGTCATGGCTCTGCAGAACGGACTGCTGCCCCAGTCCCTGCACCTCGGCACGCCCTCCACCCAGGTCGACTGGACCAAGGGCAACGTGTCGCTGCTGCACGACGCGCGGCCGTGGCCCTCGGTCGACCGCCCGCTGCGTGCCGGTGTGTCCGCGTTCGGTGTCTCGGGCACGAACGCGCACGTGATCCTCGAACAGGCTCCTGCGCTGGTCGTCGAAGGCGCTCCCGTCGTGTCCGCTCCCGCTGTGCTGCCGTGGGTTCTGTCCGGTCGCACCGCGGCTGCCCTGGATGCGCAACGGGATCGGCTGCAGGCGGTCGTGGACTCCCTGTCGCCGCTGGACATCGCGTTCACCCTGGCGACGGCGCGGGCGTCGTTCGAGCAGCGTGCCGTGGTGCTGCCGGACGGCGCCGAGCTCGCCCGCGGAGTGGCCGCCGACGAGACCACGCTCGCGTTCCTGTTCTCCGGCCAGGGATCCCAGCGTCTCGGCATGGGCCGTGAGCTGCACGCCCGGTTCCCCGTGTTCGCCGCCGCGTTCGACGCCGCTCTGGATCACCTCGACCCCGCTCTGCATTCGGTGATGTGGGGCGACGACCCCGCCGCGCTGGGCCAGACCCGCTACACGCAGCCCGCGTTGTTCGCCTTCGAAGTCGCCATGTTCCGCTTGCTGGAGTCGTTCGGACTCGTGCCGGAGCAGGTGGCGGGCCACTCGATCGGTGAGATCGCGGCCGCGCACGTCGCCGGGGTGTTCTCGCTGGAGGACGCCTGCACGCTGGTGACCGCGCGCGCCTCGCTGATGCAGGCGCTTCCGGCCGGTGGCGTGATGATCGCCGTGCAGGCCACGGAGGACGAGGTCCTCCCGCTCCTCACCGACGGCGTCTCGATCGCCGCGATCAACGGCCCAGCGTCGCTGGTCATCGCCGGTGTGGAAGACGAAGCCAATAGGATTGTTGAACAACTCAACGATCCTACGTCTGACGCGCCGCGCAAGGTCAAACAGCTGCAGGTCAGCCACGCGTTCCACTCGCCGCTGATGGAGCCGATGCTGAACGACTTCCGCGCGGCGATCTCCGGAATTTCGTTCAACAACCCCTCCATTCCCCTGGCGGCTCGTGGGATTGTTGAACAATCCGAGTACTGGGTTCGGCACGTTCGCGACGCCGTGCGGTTCCACGACACCGTGACCGCACTGGGTGACAAGACGTTCGTCGAGGTCGGCCCGGACGGCGTGCTCGCCGCGATGGTCGACGACGCGATCCCGACCGCGCGCAAGGACCGCGGCGAGGAGCTGGCGCTCGTGACGGCGCTGGCGCGGCTGCACGTCGCGGGCGCTCCCGTGGACTGGACCCGGTTGTTCGAGGGATCCGGGGCGCAGAAGGCGGACCTGCCGACGTACGCGTTCCAGCGGCAGCGGTTCTGGCCGCGCCCGAAGACGCAGTCCGGCGACGTGCGCGGCGCCGGGCTCGGCTCGGTCGGTCACCCGCTGCTCGGCGCGGCCGTGGAACTGGCGGGCTCGTCGGGCCACCTGTTCACGTCCCGGTTGTCGCTGGCGACGCACCCGTGGCTCGCCGATCACGTCGTGATGGGACGGGTTCTGTTCGCCGGCACCGCTTTCCTGGAGCTCGCCGTTCGCGCCGCGGACGAGGTCGGCTGCGACCGCGTCGAGGAACTCACGCTCGCCGCGCCGCTCGTGCTGACGCCGGACACCGCCGCCCAGGTGCAGGTCTCCGTCGGCGCGGCCGACTCCGAGGGCAGGCGCAGCGTCGCGATCTTCTCGCGGGCCGAGGGTTCCGTTGACCTGCCTTGGCTCCAACACGCTTCCGGTGTGCTCGGCTCGGGCACCAACGCGGTCTCGTTCGACGCCTCGGTGTGGCCGCCCGCCGGTGCCGAGTCCGTCGACATCGCCGGGTCGTACGAGCGCTTCACCGACATGGGCTTCGACTACGGCCCGGTTTTCCAGGGCCTGCAGGCGGTCTGGCGTGGCGGCGACGGTGTCGTCTATGCCGAGGTGGCGCTGCCCGAGGGCGTCGACGGCGGCGCGTTCGGGCTGCACCCGGCGTTGCTGGACGCCGGTATGCACGCCGCCGGGTTCGGTGACCTCGGCTCGATCAGCCGAGGCGGGCTGCCGTTCTCCTGGCAGGGCGTGTCGCTGCACGCGTCGGGCGCTTCCGCGGTGCGGGTGCGGTTGTCGCGCGGCGAGGACGGCTCGCTGGAGATCGCCGTCGCCGACGCGACCGGCGCACCCGTTGCGTCCGTCGAGGCTCTGCAGACGCGACCGGTTCCCGTGGACGAACTGGGGTCCGGGATCGAGCGCGACTCGTTGTTCCGCATCGAGTGGGCACCCGTCGAGCTGCCGTCCGGGTTCGCTGAGCAGACCGTCGCGGTGCTCGGACCGGACGTGCTGTCGCTGGCCGCCGGTCCCGTCGTGTCCGAGTTGACGGACGCCGACCTGACGCTGGTTCCTCTGGTCGGCACGGATGTTCGCGAGACGTGTGCTCGAGTGCTGTCGCTGATCCAGGAGTTCGTGACGCGGCCTGAAGGTCGGCTGGCGTTCGTGACGCGCGGCGCGGTGGATGGCGACGATCTCGCCGCGGCCGCCGCTCGTGGCCTGGTGCGGTCGGCACAGTCCGAGCACCCAGGCCGTTTTGTGCTGGTGGACCTGGACTTCTCCGATGCCTCCGTGGGCGCGGTGCTGCACGCGTTGACGACCGACGAGCCGGTGCTCGCGATCCGCGACGGTGTTGTTCTCGCCGCCCGCCTTGCCCGTGCCGCGCTGCCCACCTCGCAGTTGTCCTGGTCCGGTCGCGTGCTCATCACCGGTGGCACCGGCGGACTCGGCCAGCTGGTGGCCCGGCATCTCGTTGTGGAGCACGGCGTTCGCGAACTGCTCCTGGTCTCGCGCAGTGGCTCTGCCGACGTCTCGGCGTTGCAGGAGCTCGGCGTGGACGTGATCGTCGAGGCATGCGATGTCTCCGACCGTTCGGCGCTGGAATCGTTGCTGTCGTGGCACTCCGTTGGAGGCGTCGTGCACACGGCCGCGGTGCTGGACGACGGTGTCGTCGAATCGCTGACGCCGGAGCGCATCGCCGTGGTGCTGGGCCCGAAGGCAGACGCGGCGCTGCACCTGCACGAGCTGCTGCCTGACGTGCCTTTCGTGCTGTTCTCGTCGGCCGCGGGCACGTTCGGCGGAGCCGGGCAGGCGAACTACGCCGCTGCCAACGCTTTCGTCGACGCTCTCGCCCGCGTGCGCCGCGCATCCGGGCAGCACGCTGTCGCGCTGGCGTGGGGCGCCTGGGAGCAGACCTCGGGCATGACCGCCGCGATGTCGGACGCAGACATGCAACGCATCGCCCGGTCCGGCATGCCTCCGCTGAAAGTCGCCGAGGGCTTGGCCCTGTTCGATGCCGGTGCCGCCGGTTCAGACGCTTTCCTGCTGCCACTTCGCCTGGATCTTCCCGCGCTGCGCGCCCAGGGCACGCCGCCGCCGTTGCTGCGTGGCCTGATCAAGACCCCGAAGCGCCGCGCCGCCGCGCAGTCCGTTGCGGCGGAAGGACTTGTCGCCGAACTGTCGCGGCTCGGCTCCGACGCCCGGCTGGAAGCGTTGCTGGGACTGGTCGCCACCGAGGTCGCCGCGGTGCTCGGCCACGGCAGTGCGTCCGAAGTGGACCGGACCCGCACGTTCCAGGGGCTCGGATTTGACTCGCTGACCGCCGTCGAACTGCGCAACCGCCTGACCGCGTCGACCGGCATCCGCCTGCCCGCGACCCTGATCTTCGACTACCCGACCGCCGGCGCCCTCGCCTCCTACCTGATGGATGAACTCTTCGGTGCGGACGTCTTCGTGCCGGAAGCGGTCGCCGCAGCGGTGTCCGACGACCCGATCGTGATCGTCGGCATGGCCTGCCACTACCCGGGCGGCGTGGCGTCGCCGGAAGACCTGTGGCGCCTGGTGTTCGAGGAGCGCGACGGCGTCACCGGCTTCCCGTCGAACCGCGGCTGGGACTTGGACGGACTCTTCGACCCGGACCCGGATGCCGCCGGCAAGACCCACGTGATGCAGGGCGGTTTCCTGCACGACGCCCCGTCGTTCGACCCGGACTTCTTCGGCATGTCGCCGCGAGAGGCGCTCGCCACGGACGTGCAGCACCGGCTGCTGCTGCGGACCGCGTGGGAGGCCTTCGAGCGTGCGGGCATCGACCCAGCTTCCGTTCGTGGCTCCAAAACGGGCGTTTTCGCGGGCGTGATGTCCAACGACTACTCGACTTTGGTGTCAGACGACATCTTCGAGGGCTACCAGGGCACCGGCACCGCGCAAAGCGTTCTGTCCGGCCGTGTCGCCTACACCTTCGGCCTCGAAGGCCCCGCCGTCACCGTCGACACGGCTTGCTCTTCTTCTTTGGTGGCACTGCACCTCGCGTCCTCAGCTCTGCGCAACGGCGAATGCTCACTGGCACTGGCCGGCGGCGTGACCGTCATGTCGACGCCGGGTTCGTTCGTCGCCTTCTCGAAGCAGCGCGGCCTCGCGATGGACGGCCGCTGCAAGTCCTTCGCCGATGCCGCCGACGGCACCGGCTGGGGCGAGGGCGTCGGCCTCCTCGTGCTGGAACGGCAGTCCGACGCGCTGCGCAACGGCCACACCGTGTTGGCGGTCGTGCGAGGTTCGGCGGTCAACCAGGACGGTGCCTCGAACGGCCTGACCGCGCCGAACGGCCCGTCGCAACAGCGCGTGATCCGCTCCGCTCTGGCGTCGGCCGGACTCTCCGTGACCGACGTCGACGTCGTCGAAGCGCACGGCACCGGCACCACCCTGGGCGACCCGATCGAGGCGCAAGCGCTGCTCGCGGTGTACGGCCAGGACCGCGCCGAACCGCTGCTGCTCGGCTCCATCAAGTCGAACATCGGCCACACCCAGGCCGCCGCGGGCGTCGCCGGGATCATCAAGATGGTCCACGCGATGCGCCACGGCGTCGTGCCCGCGACGCTGCACGTCGACCAGCCGTCGACCCACATCGACTGGACCGCCGGCGAGGTCTCCCTGGTCACGGCCGCGACGACATGGCCTTCCGTCGCCCGCCCGCGCCGTGCCGGTGTCTCGTCGTTCGGCGTCTCCGGCACGAACGCGCACGTGATCTTGGAAGCGCCGAGCGCTCCAGAATTGTCAGACCCGGTTGAGATGATTGAGATGGGGGCTCGCAGCCCCCTGGGGGCCAGCCAAGCGGGATCGATTCAGCAGATCGAGGCGGCTCTGGTGTCCGCGCCCCCTGCGGTGCCCGTGCCCTACGTGGTGTCGGCGCGGTCGGCGGACGCGCTGGCCGGGCAGGTCGAGCGGATCAAAGCGTGGCCGGGGGACGCGGCGGACATCGCGTTCTCGATGCTGACCACGCGCGCGTTGTTCGATCACCGGGCCGTGGTGCTCGACGGCGAGGTGCTGGCTCGCGGTGTCGCCGAGGTGGGTGAACTGGCGTTCCTGTTCAGCGGGCAGGGATCGCAGCGGATCGGGATGGGCCGCGGGTTGTACGAGGCGTTCCCCGTGTTCGCCGAGGCGCTCGACGCGGTGCTGGCCAACCTCGATCCGGCCGTCCGCGAGTTCATGTGGGGCGACGACCAGGAAGCGCTCAACCAGACCGGGGTCGCGCAGCCCGCGCTGTTCGCGTTCCAGGTCGCGCTGTACCGGCTGTTCGAGTTCTACGGCGTGAAGCCCAGTCGCATCGCGGGTCACTCCATCGGCGAGATCGCCGCCGCACACGTTGCCGGTGTGTTCAGCCTCGAAGACGCCTGTCAGCTCGTGACGGCGCGTGCGTCGCTCATGCAGGCGTTGCCGGTCGGTGGCGCCATGGTGTCCGTGGTCGCTTCCGAGAAAAAGGTGCGCGAGCACCTGACCGATGGCGTGTCCATCGCGGTGGTCAACGGGCCTCGGTCTGTGGTGATCGCCGGCGTCGAAGAAGAAGTGCTCGCCATCGCGCAGAAGTGGAAGAACAAGCGACTCAAGGTGTCGCATGCGTTCCACTCGCCGTTGATGGAGCCGATGCTGGAGGACTTCCGCGACGCGATCAGCGGGCTGACGTTCCACGAGCCTGTCGTCGGAATGTCGACATCCGGCGATGTCGCCACTGTCGACTACTGGGTGAACCACGTCCGCGACACCGTTCGCTTCTACGACAACGTCACCGCGCTGGGTGACGTCAAGTTCGTGGAGATCGGGCCGGACGGCGTGCTGTCCGCGATGGTGGACGGCTGTGTGCCCGCGGTGCGGCGCAACGTTGACGAGGTCAAGTCAATGTTGACGGCATTGAGTCGAATCAATGTTGACGGCGTCAATGTTGATTGGAACAGGTTCTGTCAACATGGTCGGAAGATCGACCTGCCGACTTACGCGTTCGAGCAGCGAACGTTCTGGCCGGAGGTGTCCACGCGCTCGGATGTTCGGTCTGCCGGTCTCGGGGCGGTCGGGCATCCGCTGCTCGGCGCCGCCGTCGAGCTCGCCGGAGGAGAGGGCCTGCTGTTCACGAGCAGGTTGTCGCTGCGCACACACCCGTGGCTGCGGGACCACTCGCTGCACGGCAAGGTCCTCGTGCCGGGCGCGGCACTCGTCGAGCTTGCGTTGCGTACCGCGGACGAGGCGGGCCTCGACCGTGTGGACGAGCTGACGATCGCGGCGCCGCTCGTGTTGCCCGAGTCAGGTGCCGTTCAGGTGCAGATCCGGGTCGGTGGGGACGGTGACCGGCGGGCGGTGGCGATCCACAGCCGTCCCGAGGACAGCGACCTGCCGTGGACCGAGCACGCGTCCGGCTTCCTGACGTCCGGCACCACGACCGCGGACTTCGACACCTCGACGTGGCCGCCCGCGGGCGCGGAGGCCGTGCAGATCGACGGCGCGTACGAGCGGTTCGCGGAGCTCGGGTTCGACTACGGGCCCGCGTTCCAGGGTCTGCGGGCCGCGTGGAAGCTGGGCGACGAGGTGTTCGCCGAGGTCGCGCTCCCCGAGGACGTGACGGCCACCGGCTTCGGCATCCACCCGGCGCTGCTCGACGCGGCGCTGCACGCGGTCGCGTTCGCCGACCAGCGGACCGAGGGCGCGGTGCCGTTCTCGTGGGAAGGCGTCGCGCTGCACGCGGTCGGCGCTACGTCGTTGCGGGTGCGGGTGCGGACCACGAGCGACAGCTCCATGGAGATCGCCCTCGCCGACGACGCCGGTACGCCGGTCGCGACGGTCGGCTCGCTCGTCACGCGGGCCGTGTCGGCGCAGCAGCTCAGTGCCGCGCAGGACGCGCTGTTCGGGCTGGACTGGGTGCCGATCACGCTCACCGAGGCGGTCCCGGCCGCTCACGTCGTCGAGCGCGTCGAGACGGACGGCTCTCCGGTCGAGGCCGCGCACGCCGTGACTGCTCAGGCGCTCGCGAAGATCCAGGAGTGGATCGCGGCCGAACGCGCCGAGAAGCTCGTTTTCGTGACGCGGCAAGGCGATCTGGGCGCGTCGGCGGTCTGGGGACTGGTGCGGGCCGCGCAGTCGGAGCACCCCGGCCGGTTCGCGTTGATCGAGACCGACGGCGAACTGCCGGACGCGGCGCTCGCGAGCGCCGAACCCCAACTGCGGGTGCGGGGCGGCGAGGTCTTCGTGCCGCGTGTCGCCCGTGTCGCCGCCGGTGACAGCGTTGTGCTGGAAGGACCTGTGTTGGTCACCGGCGGTACCGGTGGTCTCGGCCAGGTCATCGCGCGGCACCTTGTGGCCGCACATGGTGTCCGCGACCTGGTGCTGGTCAGTCGGCGCGGTGAGACGCCGGACTGGGTGGCGGAGCTGGACGCGTCGGTCACGGTCGCGGCTTGTGATGTCGCCGATCGGCACGCCGTCGCCAACCTCCTTGCAGGGCATCAGATCCGTTCCATCGTGCACACCGCGGGCGTTCTGGACGACGGCGTCATCGAGTCACTCACGCCAGAGCGTCTGTCGAACGTGTTGCGCCCCAAGATCGACGCCGCGTGGAACCTGCACGAGCTCGCCGGCGACGTCACGGAGTTCGTCGTCTACTCGTCCGGTGCGGGCATCTTCGGGTCCTCGGGCCAGGGCAACTACGCGGCGGGCAACACGTTCCTCGACGCGTTGGTCGAGCACCGGCGTTCGCAGGGCTTGCCGGGCGTGTCGCTGGCGTGGGGCGCGTGGGCGGAGACGGGCATGCTGTCCGGCGCCGACGCCGAGCGGCTCGCCAAGTCGGGCATGCCGCCGATCACGCCCGCGGAAGGCGTCGAACTCTTCGACGCCGCACTGTCTTCCGGTGCCGCGCTGGTGTTGCCGCTGCGGCTGGATCTGCCGGTGTTCCGTTCCCGTGGCGAGGTTCCGGCCGTGCTGCAGGGGCTCGTGAAGGTCCGGGCTCGCCGGACGTCGGCGTCCGGCACCTCGTCGTCGCTGGTGCGGAAACTGGCCGGTCTCGATGACGCCGGCCGCCTGGAGGCGTTGCTGGACCTGGTCCGGGCCGAGGTCGGTGCGGTGCTCGGACACAGCGGCGCCGAGACGATCGACCCGTCGCGCGCCTTCCAGTCACTGGGCTTCGACTCGCTGACGGCGGTCGAGCTGCGCAACCGTCTCGGCGAGGTGACCGGGCTGCGCCTGCCCGCGACGCTGACATTCGACTACCCGACCGCCGCCGTGCTTGCCGGTTTCCTGAAGGACGAGCTGTTCGGCGCTGTGGACGCGGTGTCACAGCTTCCTGCGCTGATGTCCACTTCGGACGATCCGATCGTGATCGTAGGCATGGCCTGCCGCTATCCCGGAGGCGTGTCGTCGCCCGAGGACCTGTGGCGACTCGTGGACGAGGGCGTCGACGCGATCACGGAGTTCCCGGTCAACCGCGGCTGGGACGTCGACGGCATCTACCACCCGGACCCCGACCACGCGGGCACGACCTACTCGATCGCCGGTGGCTTCCTGCACGAGGCGGGCGCGTTCGACCCGGCGTTCTTCGGTATGTCCCCACGCGAAGCCCTGGCCACGGACTCGCAGCAGCGCCTGCTGCTCGAGACCACCTGGGAGGCGCTGGAACGCTCCGGGATCGACCCGGCCTCGTTGCGGGGCAGTGCGACCGGCGTGTTCACCGGCGTCATGTACAACGACTACGCGTCCATTCTGGATGGTGGCGAGTTCGAGGGACACCAGGGCCAGGGCAGCGCGGGCTCGATCGCTTCGGGCCGCGTCTCCTACACGTTCGGCTTCGAGGGCCCAGCCGTCACGGTCGACACCGCGTGCTCTTCTTCCTTGGTGGCGCTGCATCTGGCTTCGCAGGCGCTGCGGTCGGGGGAGTGCTCGCTGGCCGTCGCGGGCGGCGTGACCGTGATGTCGACGCCCACCACCTACGTCGAGTTCTCCCGTCAGCGCGGACTTTCCGTTGACGGACGGTGCAAGGCGTTCTCCAACGACGCGGACGGCACCGGTTGGGGTGAGGGTGTCGGTCTGCTGGTGCTGGAACGTCAGTCTGATGCTGTTCGCAACGGTCACACCATCTTGGCGGTCGTGCGCGGCTCGGCTGTCAACCAGGACGGTGCTTCCAACGGCCTGACCGCGCCGAACGGCCCGTCGCAGCAACGCGTGATCCGCGCGGCGCTGGGTTCGGCCGGTTTGTCGCCGACGGACGTTGACGTGGTCGAGGCGCACGGCACCGCGACCAGGCTGGGCGACCCGATCGAGGCGCAGGCGCTGCTGGCGGTGTACGGGCAGGACCGCTCCGAGCCGCTCTACCTGGGTTCGATCAAGTCGAACATCGGCCACACGCAGGCCGCCGCGGGCGTCGCGGGCGTGATCAAGATGGTGCAGGCGCTGCGCCACGGCGTGCTGCCCGAGACGCTGCACGTCGGCACGCCGACCACGCAGGTCGACTGGGAGTCCGGCGCCGTCGAGGTGCTGACCTCGTCCCGCACGTGGCCTTCGGTGTCACGCGCCCGTCGCGCGGGCGTCTCGTCGTTCGGTGTCTCGGGCACGAACGCGCACGTGATCTTGGAAGCTCCTGAGGCTCAGGAATTGTCAGACCTGCCTGAGATGATTGGGATGGGGGGTAGTTCCCCCCAGGGGGTCAGCCAATCCGAATCGATCCCGAAGGTCGGCGTGGTGCCGTTGGTGGTGTCGGCCAAGTCGGCGGCGGCGTTGCGGGCGCAGGTCGAGCGGATCACGGCGTTGGTGGGCAGTGGTGTGTCCGCTGTGGACGTTGGCTTCTCGTTGGCCACCACGCGGGCGTTGTTCGACCACCGGGCCGTGGTGCTCGGCGGTGAGGTTGTCGCGGAAGGGGTGGCGGCAGGGAGGCCGTTGGCGTTCCTGTTCTCCGGGCAAGGGGCGCAGCGGATCGGGGCCGGGCGTGAGCTGTACGAGGCGTTCCCGGTGTTCGTCGAGGCGCTCGATGCCGCGCTGGTCAACCTCGACCCGGCGTTGCGTGAGGTCATGTGGGGCGACGATCAGGATGCGTTGAACCAGACCGGCGTGGCACAGCCGGCGTTGTTCGCCGTTGAGGTGGCGCTGTACCGGTTGATCGAATCGTTCGGGGTGCGGCCGGACCACCTGGTCGGGCACTCGGTCGGGGAGATCGCGGCGGCGCACGTCGCGGGTGTCTTGAGCCTTGAGGACGCGTGCTTGCTGGTTACGGCGCGGGCGGCTCTCATGCAAGCGTTGCCGGCCGGTGGCGCGATGGTGTCCGTCATCGCTTCCGAAGAAGAGGTGTTGCCGCACCTCACCGCGGGCGTATCGATCGCGGCGGTCAACGGACCGCGCACGGTCGTGATCGCTGGTGTCGAAGACGAGGTGCTGGCTGTTGCTGAGCGGTGGAAGAGCAAGCGGCTGAAGGTGTCGCATGCGTTCCACTCGCCGTTGATGGAGCCGATGCTGGGCGACTTCCGTGAAGCGATCAGCGGGATCGAGTTCCGTGAGCCGGTTGTCGGAATCTCGACATCCGGCGATGTCACCACTGTCGACTACTGGGTGAACCACGTCCGGGACGCGGTGCGGTTCCACGAGAACGTCACTCGGCTGGGCGACGTCACGCTGCTGGAGGTCGGGCCGGACGCGCAGTTGAGCGCGATGGTGGACGGCTCGACGGCGGTGCTGAGGCGTGATCGCGGTGAAGTCGCGTCAATGTTGACTGCACTCGGTCAAGTACATGTTGACGGAATCAACGTTGACTGGATGCAGCTGTACACCGGTGGACGGAAGGTCGATCTGCCCACGTACGCGTTCGAGCACCAGATGTTCTGGCCGATGGCGGTGCGCAAGGCCGGTGACGTCGGTGCGCTCGGGCTCACGCGGGTGGAGCACCCGTTGCTCGGGGCGGCGGTCGACGTCGCCGGTGCGGACGGGGTGCTGTTCACGAGCAGGTTGTCGCTGAGCTCGCACCCGTGGCTCGCGGATCACCGGGTGTTCGGGCAGGTGCTGCTTCCCGGCACGGCGTTCCTGGAGCTCGCGGTCCGCGCGGGTGACGAGGTCGGGCTCGACCGCGTCGACGAGTTGACGCTGGCCGCGCCGCTCGTGCTGCCCGAGCAGGGTGCTGTGCGGCTCCAGGTCGCGGTGGGCGCGGACGAGAACGGGCGTCGTACGGTTGGAGTCTTCTCACGGCCGGATGGCGAGAACGCGCCGTGGACGCAGCACGCCACCGGTTTCTTGGCGAGTGGCGCGACTGCCAGTGACTTCGACGCGACCGTCTGGCCGCCGAACGCGGAAAGCGTTGACGTCGAAGGGGCCTACGAGCGGTTCGCGGAGAACGGCTTCGAGTACGGGCCGGTGTTCCAGGGGCTGCGGGCGGTCTGGCGCGGGGACGGCGAGGTGTTCGCCGAGGTCGCGCTGCCCGAGGACGTGGACGGGGCGGCGTTCGGGCTGCACCCGGCGCTGCTCGACGCCACCCTGCACGCCGGCGGGTTCTTCGACGGGGCCGAGGCGGGGCTGCCGTTCTCGTGGGAAGGCGTGTCGCTGCACGCCACCGGTGCTGCTGCGGTCCGGGTGAGGCTGCGGCGCGACGGGGACGCGTGGGTGATCACGGTCGCCGACACGACAGGCGCTCCGGTTGCGACGATCGGGTCGCTGGTGACGCGGGCGGTGTCCGGGCAGCAGGTGAGCGCGGTGGACCGCGACTCGTTGTTCCGGCTCGACTGGGCGCCGGTGTCGCTGCCCAACGCCGGTGCGGCCGCCGTGTGTGTGGAGGAGTTCGTCGGCGACGGGGATGTCGTCGCGCAGACGCACGCTCTCGCCGCCCGTGCGCTGGAGTTGGTGCAGCGCTGGATCGCTGAGGAGCGTGCCGAACGGCTTGTGTTCGTGACGCGGCAGGACGACTTGGCCGCGAGCGCGGTTCACGGTCTGGTCCGGGCCGCACAGAACGAGCACCCCGGCCGGTTCACGCTCGTCGACACCGATGCCGAGGTGTCCGAGCAGGTTCTCGCGATCGACGAGCCGCAGCTGCGGGTGCGCGACGGCCAGGTCTCCGTGGCACGGCTCGCGCGGGCCGAGGCTGCGGAGCCGGGCGAGTTCACTGGCCCTGTGTTGATCACTGGCGGTACCGGCGGGCTGGGACGGGTGATCGCGAAGCATCTCGCCGAACGTTACGGAGTCAAGGATCTGGTGCTGGTCAGCCGCACCGGCAAGGCTGAAGTGTCCGATTTGGACTTCAAGGTTGTCGTGGTCGCGTGCGATGTCAGTGACCGCAAGGCGTTGCAGAAGGTGTTGAAGAAGCACAAGGTCCGCAGCGTTGTGCACACCGCCGGCGTGCTGGACGACGGCGTGATTGAATCGCTCACGCCGGAACGGCTCTCGGCCGTGCTCAAGCCCAAGGTCGACGCCGCCTGGAACCTGCACGAACTCACCAAGAACCTCGACAACTTCATCATCTTCTCCAGCGCCGCCGGCACATTCGGTGCTGCGGGGCAGGCGAACTACGCGGCGGGTAACGCGTTCCTCGACGCGCTGGCGCAGCACCGGCGTTCGGCCGGACTTCCGGCGGTGTCGCTGGCGTGGGGCGCGTGGAACCAGACCGGCATGCTGTCCGAGGCGGACGCCGAACGCATGGCACGCGGCGGAACTCCGCCGCTGTCGGTGGAGCAGGGGCTCGCGCTGTTCGACGCGGCGATCGCCGGCGAGGACGCGGTGCTGCTGCCGTTGCGCCTGGACCTCGCGACGTTGCGCGGCCACAACGAGATCCGCCCGCTGCTGCGCGGACTGATCCGCACGAAGGCTCGTCGTGCGGCGGCCCAGGCCGACTCCGGGCTGGTGCAGCGACTCACCTCGATGGCCGCGGAAGCCCGGCTCACCGCGCTGCTCGACCTGGTGCGCACCGAGGTCGCCGCAGTGCTCGGCCACGACGGCGTCGCCGCGGTGGACCCGGCGAAGGCGTTCCAGGACCTCGGTTTCGACTCGCTCACCGCGGTCGACCTGCGCAACCGGCTGACTGGAGTCACCGGGTTGCGCCTGCCGAGCACGCTGATCTTCGACTACCCGACGTCGGCGGTGCTCGCGGGTTTCCTGCGTGACGAACTGTTCGGTGCCTCGGACGTACTGAAGTCGCTGCCCGCGCTGACGTCCACTTCGGACGATCCGATCGTGATCGTCGGCATGGCCTGCCGCTATCCCGGTGGTGTCGCCACACCGGAACAGTTGTGGGATCTCGTGGTCGATGGCCGCGACGCCATCACGGAGTTCCCGTCCAACCGCGGCTGGGACCTCGACTCGCTCTACCACCCGGATCCGGACCACGTCGGCACCTCGTACACGAAGTCCGGTGGCTTCCTGCACGACGCCGACCAGTTCGATCCGGAGTTCTTCGGCATGTCGCCGCGTGAGGCGGTGTCGACCGACGCGCAGCAGCGTCTGCTGCTCGAGGCGTCGTGGGAGGCGCTGGAGCGGTCGGGGATCGACCCCGTCGCGTTGAAGGGCAGCCCGACCGGTGTGTTCGCCGGTGTCATGTACAACGATTATTCGCTGCTGCTCGAAGGTGACTCCGAGGGCTACCAGACGACCGGTGGTTCGCCTTCGGTGGTGTCGGGCCGTGTGTCCTACACGTTCGGCTTCGAGGGGCCCGCGGTCACGCTCGACACGGCGTGCTCGTCGTCGTTGGTTGCGATGCACTGGGCGATGCAGGCTCTCCGCGCCGGTGAGTGCTCGCTGGCGCTGGCCGGCGGCGTGACCGTGCTGGCTTCTCCTGGCGCGTTCATCGGGTTCTCGCGGCAGCGCGGGCTTTCGCCGGACGGCCGCTGCAAGGCGTTCTCCGACTCCGCCGATGGTGTCGGCTGGTCCGAGGGTGTCGGTGTGGTCGTGCTGGAACGGCTGTCCGACGCTGTTCGCAACGGCCACGACGTGTTGGCTGTCGTGCGTGGCTCGGCGGTCAACCAGGACGGCGCTTCCAACGGCTTGACCGCGCCCAACGGTCCCTCGCAGCAGCGGGTGATCCGGCAGGCGCTGGCGTCCGCCGGTCTGTCCACTGCGGACGTCGACGTCGTCGAAGCACACGGCACGGGTACGTCTTTGGGTGACCCGATCGAGGCGCAGGCGTTGCTCGCGACCTACGGCCAGGACCGGCCGTCGCCGCTGCTGCTCGGGTCGATCAAGTCCAACATCGGTCACACCCAGGCCGCGGCCGGTGTGGCGGGCGTGATCAAGATGGTGCAGGCGCTGCGGCACGGCGTCGTGCCGCAGACGCTGCACATCGACTCCCCGTCGTCCCACGTGGACTGGGAGGCGGGTTCGGTCCAGCTGCTGACCGGCAACGCTTCGTGGCCTGAGGTCTCTCGTGTCCGCCGCGCGGGCGTCTCCTCGTTCGGTGTCTCGGGCACGAACGCACACGTGATCTTGGAAGCGCCTGACGCTCAGGAATTGTCAGACCTGCCTGAGATGATTGAGATGGGGGCTCGCAGCCCCCTGGGGGCCAGCCAACCGGGATCGATTCAGGTCGTAGGTGCGCCGCTGGTGGTGTCGGCGAAGTCGGCGGCGTCGTTGCGGGCCCAGGTCGAGCAGGTCGGTGCGCTTGTGGCGAGTGGTGTGTCCGCTGTGGACGTCGGGTTCTCGCTGGCGACCACGCGGGCGTTGTTCGATCACCGGGCGGTGGTGTGGAACGGTGTTGAGCTCGCTGGCGGTGTGGTGAAGAACCGGCCGCTTGCTTTCGTGTTCTCCGGGCAGGGGTCGCAGCGCGTTGGCATGGGGCGTGAGTTGTACGAGGCGTTCCCGGTGTTCGCGGAGGCCTTGGACGCCGCGCTGGTCAACCTCGACCCCGCGTTGCGCGAGGTCATGTGGGGCGACGACGCCGAGGCGCTGAACCAGACCGGCTACGCGCAGCCTGCGATCTTCGCGGTCGAGGTGGCGTTGTTCCGGTTGCTGGAGTCGTTCGGGGTGCGGCCCTCGCAGCTGGCCGGGCATTCGATCGGTGAGATCGCGGCCGCGCACGTCGCGGGCGTGCTGAGCCTGGATGACGCGTGCATGTTGGTGACGGCGCGTTCGGCGCTCATGCAGGCGTTGCCGGCCGGCGGCGCGATGGTGTCCGTCATCGCGTCCGAGGACGAGGTGTGTGAGCACCTGACGGATGGTGTGTCTGTTGCCGCCGTCAACGGGCCGCGGTCTGTGGTGATCGCTGGTGTTGAGGCAGAGGTTCTGGCCCTTGCGGAGCGGTGGAAGAACAAGCGGCTGAAGGTGTCGCACGCGTTCCACTCGGCGTTGATGGAGCCGATGCTGGGCGACTTCCGTGAGGCGATCAGCGGGCTCGAGTTCCGTGAGCCAGTTGTCGAGATGTTGACATCCGGCGATGTCACGACCGTCGACTACTGGGTCGACCACGTCCGGGACACCGTTCGTTTCCACGACAACGTCGCTCGGCTGGGTGACGTGGTGTTGGTCGAGGTGGGGCCGGATGCGCAGTTGACGGCGATGGTTGACGGGTTGATTCCGACGTTGACGCGGGTCAAGTCTGATGTTGAGTCAATGTTGACTGCACTGAGTCATGTACATGTCGACGGAATCAATGTTGATTGGGTGCGGTTCTACGGCGGCGGCAAGAGGGTCGAGCTGCCCACCTACCCGTTCAACCGGCAGCGGTACTGGCCGGCGAGTGCCGGCAAGGCATCGGACGCGTCCGGGCTCGGGCTGGTCAGCGTCGGGCATCCGTTGCTCGGCGCGTCGGTGGAGCTCGCCGAGGGCGAAGGCGTCGTGTTCACCAGCCGGGTGTCGCTGAGCACGCACCCGTGGCTCGCCGACCACGTGATCATGGGGCGCAACCTGGTGCCGGCCGCCGTGCTGATCGAGCTGGCCATGAGGGCCGCGGACGAGGTCGGGCTCGACCGGGTCGACGACCTCACGCTGGCCGCGCCGCTCGTCCTGCCGGAGCGCGGGGCTGTGCAGGTGCAGTTGAAGGTCGGTGCGGAGAGCAACGGTCGTCGGCAGTACGCGATCCACTCACGGCCTGAGGGCGCGCCGGACATGCCGTGGACGCAGCACGCGACCGGTTTCCTGGCGAGTGGCACGACCACGGGCAGCTTCGACGCTTCCGTCTGGCCGCCTGCCGGGGCCGTGGAGATGGACTACGAGGAGTGCTACGAGCGGTTCGCGAGCGTCGGGTTCGCCTACGGGCACGCGTTCCAGAACCTCAAGGCGGCCTGGCGGGTCGGCGGGGAGATCTACGCCGAACTCGCGTTGCCGGAAGATGTCGACGGGGCTGCCTACGGTCTGCATCCGGCGTTGCTCGACTCGGCGCTGCACGCGGCGTTGCTGGACGAGACGCTCGACGCGGGTCTGCCGTTCTCGTGGGAGGGCGTGTCGCTGCACGCCACCGGGGCGAGCGAGTTGCGCGTCAAGCTGACCCGCGACGAGGGCGGCATGCGCAGGACGATCGCGCTGGCCGACGTCACGGGCGCGCCGGTCGCCACGGTCGAGGCCGTGATCGTGCGGGCGGTCAACGTCGAGCAGCTCGGCGAAGCCAGGCAGAACGAGCTGTTCGGGCTCGAGTGGGTGCCGGTCACGCAGGAGGACGTCGCCGCGCCCGCGTCCGTCGCGGTGCTCGGTCCGGACGTGCTTGCTCTCGGCTTCCCGGTCGTCGACACGATCACCGACGCCGATGCGGGGCTTGTGCTGGTGCCGATCGTGGGATCGGAAGACGTGCTCGGCAGCACGCACCGCAACACGGCGCAAGTGCTGGGGCTGGTGCAGGAGTGGATCAGCAGCGGCAAGGACGGCAGGCTCACGTTCGTCACGCGAGGGGCGACCACCGGTGAGGACATGGGTGCCGCCGCGGTCTGGGGTCTGGTGCGGTCGGCGCAGTCGGAGCACCCGGAACGCTTCGGGCTGATCGACCTGTGTGGCAACAACCTTTCCACCGCAATGGTTTCAGTGGCGTTCGGGGTCGACGAACCGCAGCTGGTGGTGCGTGACGGCGAGGTGCTGGCCGCACGGCTTGCGCGGGTCACCGGTGAGTCCGAAGCCCGGTGGGAAGGCAAGGTCCTGGTCACCGGCGGTACCGGCGGGCTGGGTGCGGTCGTCGCGAAGCATCTCGTTGAGGCGCATGGTGTTCGGGAGCTCCTGCTCGTGAGCCGTCGCGGTCAGGCCGACACGGCGGAGCTGGAAGCGTTGGGAGCACAGGTCACCGTCGCCGCGTGTGACGTGACCGACCGGGATGCTGTCGCGGAACTTCTTGCGCAGCACGAGATCCGGGGCGTCGTGCATGCGGCCGGTGTGCTGGACGACGGCGTGATCGAGTCGATGACGCCGGAGCGCGTCGCGAACGTGCTCAAGCCCAAGGCTGATGCCGCCTGGCACCTGCACGAGCTGACGTCCGACCTCACGGCGTTCGTGGTGTTCTCGTCGGCAGCCGGTGTGTTCGGCAACGCCGGGCAGGCCAACTACGCGGCGGGCAACGCGTTCCTCGACGCGCTTTCCGCGCACCGCAAGGCATCCGGTTTGCCCGCGACGTCGATGGCGTGGGGCGTGTGGGCCGGTGTCAGCGGGATGACCGGCGAGCTGACCGAGGCCGAGGCCGCGCGGATGACCGCGGCCGGCATGCCGCCGATCACGGTCGAGCAGGGGCTGGAGCTGTTCGACGCGGCCGTGGCCAGCGGGGCGGCGCTGACCGTTCCGGTGCGGCTCGACCTCGCGACGTTGCGGGCACGTGGTGCGGTGGCGCCGTTGCTGCAGGGGCTGATCCGGGTCAGGGCGCGGCGGGCGGCAGCTGGTTCCGCCACCGCTTCCGGGCTGGTGCAGAAGCTCGGCGCGATGGACGTCGCCGACCGGCGCTCGGCTCTCGTCGACCTGGTGCGCACGCAGGTGTCCTCGGTGCTGGGCCACGCCTCGATCGACGCCGTTGACGCGACGCGGGCGTTCCAGGACCTCGGTTTCGACTCGCTGACCGCCGTCGAGCTGCGCAACCAGCTGACCGAGGCGACCGGGCTGCGGCTGCCGGCGACGCTGGTGTTCGACTACCCGACGGCGATCGCGCTGGCCGATCACCTGCACGCCGAGCTGTTCGGTTCGGCTGACGTGGTGGCCGATCTGCCCGCGCTGGTGTCCACTTCGGACGATCCGATCGTGATCGTCGGCATGGCCTGCCGGTTCCCCGGTGGCGTGACGTCGCCGGAGACGCTGTGGGACCTGGTGGCGTCGGGCACGGACGCGATCACGCCGTTCCCGGCGAACCGCGGCTGGGATCTCGACTCGTTGTTCCACCCGGACCCCGACCATCTCGGCACGTCCTACGCGCGCGCTGGTGGCTTCCTGCACGACGCGGACCAGTTCGATCCGGCGTTCTTCGGGATGTCGCCGCGAGAGGCGCTCGGCACCGACGGACAGCAGCGCATCCTGCTGGAGACGACCTGGGAAGCGCTGGAACGGGCCGGAATCGACCCGCAGGCGTTGCGCGGCAGTCGAACCGGTGTGTTCGCCGGCGTCATGTACTCGGACTACGCGCAGATCCTGGAGTCCGACTCCGAAGGGCACCAGGGGGCCGGGACCTCGCCCTCGGTGGTGTCGGGCCGGGTGTCCTACACGTTCGGGTTCGAGGGGCCGTCGGTGTCGATCGACACCGCTTGCTCGTCGTCGCTGGTCGCGATGCACCTTGCGGCGCAGGCACTTCGGGCCGGTGAGTGCTCGCTGGCTTTGGCCGGTGGTGTGACCGTGATGTCGACGCCGGGTGCGTTCGTCGGGTTCTCTCGTCAGCGCGGGTTGTCGGAGGACGGTCGATGCAAGGCGTTCTCGGATTCCGCCGATGGCGTTGGTTGGTCTGAGGGTGTTGGTCTGCTCGTGTTGGAGCGTCAGTCGGATGCGGTGCGTCTTGGGCACACGGTTCTGGCGGTCGTGCGTGGTTCCGCGATCAATCAGGACGGTGCTTCTAACGGGCTGACGGCGCCTAACGGGCCGTCGCAGCAGAGGGTGATTCGGCAGGCGTTGGCGTCTGCGGGACTGACCACTGCTGATGTCGACACGGTTGAGGCGCACGGCACGGGTACGACTTTGGGTGACCCGATCGAGGCTCAGGCGCTGTTGGCGACGTACGGGCAGGATCGGGAGGTGCCGCTGCTGCTCGGTGGTATCAAGTCGAACATCGGGCACACGCAGGCCGCCGCGGGTGTGGCGGGCGTGATCAAGATGGTGCAGGCCATGCGGAACGGTGTTGTGCCGCCGACGCTGCACGTGACTTCGCCTTCGTCGCACGTCGACTGGAGCGAGGGGGCGGTCGAACTCGTCACCGAGGCGACGCCGTGGCCTGCGGTTTCGCGGCCGCGACGGGCCGGTGTCTCGTCGTTCGGGCTCTCCGGCACCAACGCGCACGTGATCTTGGAAGCGCCCGCATTGGGGATCCCCCCAATTTCCAGCGTACGCGATGAAAGTGCTGGTCAAGGGGCCGCTGGGCGATCTGTGGACAACTCGGCGCCTGTGGACAACCTGGTGCCGTTCGTGGTGTCGGCCAGGACCGCGGAGGCGTTGCCTGGGCAGATCGAGCGGGCCAAGGCCGCTGAAGGCGCGCCTGAGGACGTGGCGTTCTCGTTGGTGAACACTCGTGCGCGGTTCGATCATCGGGCCGTGGTGCTCGGGGACGAGGTGCTGGCGTCCGGGGTCGCGTTGTCGCAGCGGTCGGTCGCGGTGCTGTTCAGCGGGCAAGGGGCGCAGCGGGTTGGCATGGGGCGTGAGTTGTACGACGCGTTCCCCGTGTTCGCTGAGGCGCTGGACGCTGTGTTGATGTATCTCGACCCGGCTGTTCGGGACGTCATGTGGGGTGACGACCAGGAGGCGTTGAACCAGACCGGGGTGGCGCAGCCGGCGTTGTTCGCCGTGGAGGTGGCGCTGTACCGGTTGCTGGAGTCTTGGGGTGTCCAGGCCGATCAGGTTGCCGGGCATTCCATCGGGGAGATCGCGGCGGCGCACGTTGCGGGTGTGTTGAGCGTTGAGGACGCGTGTCTGCTGGTCACCGCGAGGTCTGCGCTCATGCAGGCGCTGCCTGAGGGTGGCGCGATGGTCTCGGTTCAGGCTTCTGAGGACGAGGTTCTGCCGCATCTCACGGATCGCGTGTCGATCGCGGCGGTCAACGGGCCCAAGTCCGTGGTGATCGCGGGTGCGGAAGACGACGTGCTGACGATCGCTGAGCGGTGGAAGAGCAAGCGGCTCAAGGTGTCGCACGCGTTCCACTCGCCGTTGATGGAGCCGATGCTGGACGACTTCCGCGAGTCGCTCGCGGAGATCACCCTGCGAGAGCCGAGCATTCCTGTTGTGGCGGGTGGGGACGTCACGACCGTTGACTACTGGGTGAGTCACGTTCGGGACGCGGTGCGGTTCACGGACAACGTGCAGCGGCTCAGGGATGGTGGCGCGACCACGTTCGTCGAGGTCGGGCCGGACGGGGTGCTCAGTGCTCTGGTCGAGGACGCGATTCCCCTGCTGCGCAAGGACAAGGGTGAGCGCGTTGCGGCGCTGACGGCGTTGGCTCGTCTGCACGTTGAAGGTGTGAGGGTCGACTGGAGCGGGTTCTGCGCCGGTGGCAAGAGGATCGACCTGCCCACCTACGCGTTCGACCACCAGCGGTACTGGCCCGCGGTACGGATCGGCGGGGACGACGCGTCGGGCATCGGCATGGTCGCGGTCGGGCACCCGTTGCTGATCGCGTCGGCGGAACTCGCTGACGGGGAAGGGTTCCTGTTCACGAGCAGGCTGGCGGCGCGCACGCATCCGTGGATTCGCCAGCACACGATCATGGGACGCGTGATGGTGCCGGGTGCGGCGCTCGTCGAGCTCGCGATGCGGGCCGGGGACGAGGTCGGGCTGGACCGGTTGGAGGAGCTGACGCTGTCGGCGCCGGTGATCCTGCCGGAGCACGGTGGGCTCGCGTTGCAGATGAAGGTGTCCGCCGGTGATGACCGCCGGACGTTCACCATCCACGCGCGGCCTGACGAGGTGACCGACGCGCCGTGGACCCAGGTGGTCAGCGGTGTGCTGGCCAAGGGGGAGCAGCGCGTCGAGTTCGACGTCTCGGTGTGGCCGCCCAAGGCTGAAGTTGTTGACGTGGAAGGGTGTTACGAGAAGTTCGCGGAGGCAGGGTTCGCTTACGGCGGGCTGTTCCAGGGGTTGCGGGCGGCCTGGCGCGACGGCGACACGACCTATGCCGAGGTAGCGCTGCCGGACGACGTCAACGTCAAGCCGTTCGGGCTGCACCCGGCGTTGCTCGACGCCGCGCTGCACGCCTCGCTGCTCGACGAGAGCGGGGCGGCCGGGTTGCCGTTCGCGTGGGAGAACGTGTCGCTGCACGCGACCGCGGCTACGGCGTTGCGGGTCAAGATGACGCGCGACGGCAACGGGCTGCGGATCGCGCTCGCCGACCCCGCCGGTAACCCGGTGGCGTCGGTCGAGTCGCTGGTGATGCGGGCCGTGGCGACCGAGCAGCCGGCTGAGTTGGACGCGTTGTTCGCGGTGCGGTGGACGCCGGTCGCGGTGCCGCCGGCCGGGGCGGGCAAGACGGTCAGCGTGCTGGGACCGGACGTGCTCGGGCTGTCCGTCGGACGGGTCGAGGGCCTGCTTTCCCTGGTGGACACGGACGTTGTGCTCGTGCCGGTCGCGGGGGAGCAGAGCGCCGAGTCGGTACGGGCCGTGACGCACCGGGCGTTGGAGCTGATCCAAGAATGGATTCGTGAGGACCGCGACGGGCGGCTGGTGTTCGTCACGCGCGGTGCGGTCGAGGGCGATGACCTGGCCGGAGCAGCGGTGTGGGGGCTGGTGCGGACCGCGCAGACCGAGCACCCGGACCGGTTCGGGTTGATCGACGTGGACGCCGAGGAGTCGTCGCTCGCGACGCTGCTCGGGGTGCTGGACCTGGACGAGCCGCAGGTGGTCGTGCGCGACGGTGAGGCTCGGGCGGCGCGTCTCGGGCGGGTCGCGGGCGTGACCGGCGAGGGTGGCTGGGAGAGCCCGGTGCTGATCACGGGCGGTACTGGCGGGCTCGGGCGGATCGTTGCCCGGCACCTGGTGGAGACGCACGGGGTCACCGAGCTGGTGCTGGTGAGCCGCAGCGGTTCCGGTGACGTGAGTGAGCTGGAGGCACTGGGCGCGAAGGTTTCTGTCGTTGCCTGTGATGCCGCTGACCGCACCGCGTTGTGGGAGGTGTTGAAGCAGCACAAGGTTCGCGGTGTCGTGCATGCGGCCGGTGTGCTGGACGACGGTGTGATCGAGTCGCTCACGCCGGAGCGGGTTGACGGTGTGTTGCGCGCCAAGGTCGACGCGGCACTGAACCTGCACGATCTCGTGACCGAAGCTTCCAGGTTCGTGGTGTTCTCGTCGGCGGCCGGGGTGTTCGGCAACGCCGGGCAGGGCAACTACGCCGCCGGCAACGCTTTCCTCGACGCACTGGCCGCGCACCGGCAGCTCAACGGGCTGCCTGGGGTGTCGCTCGCTTGGGGTGCCTGGGACACCGGCATGTTGTCGGCCGAGGACGCCGAACGGATGCAGCGCTCCGGTATGCCGGCCATTTCGACTGAGCTGGGGCTGCGGTTGTTCGACGCGGCGGTCGCCGGAGCGGAACCCGCGGTGGTCCCGGTGCGGCTCGACCTGGCCGCGCTGAAGCAGAGCGGCGACGTGAAACCGTTGCTGCGCGGACTGATCCGGGTCAAGACGCGGCGCAAGGTCGCCGGATCGGAGACGGCTTCCGGGCTGGTGCAGCGACTGTCCGTTCTGGACGAGGCCGGACGGAATGAAGCGTTGGTGGACCTGGTTCGCGGCGAGGTCGCGGCCGTGCTCGGATACGACACGATCGCTGCGGTCGACCCGGCGCGGGCGTTCCAGGAGCTCGGGTTCGACTCGCTGACCGCGGTCGAGCTGCGCAACCGGCTCACGGCGGTCACCGGGCTCAAGCTGCCCGCGACCGTGGTGTTCGACTACCCGTCGTCTGCGCAACTTGCCGGGTATCTGAAGGACGAACTGCTCGGAGCGGTCACGGACGTCTCGGACCTGCCCGCACTGGTGTCCACTTCGGACGATCCGATCGTGATCGTCGGCATGGCCTGCCGGTACCCCGGAGGTGTTTCCTCTCCGGAGGACCTGTGGGATCTGGTGGCTTCCGGCGTCGACGCGATCACGCCGTTCCCGGCGAACCGCGGCTGGGATCTGGACACGCTGTTCCACCCGGACCCCGACCACCCCGGCACGTCGTACGTGCGGGCGGGCGGCTTCCTGCACGACGCGGACCAGTTCGATCCGGAGTTCTTCGGGATGTCGCCGCGGGAGGCCGTCGCGACGGACTCGCAGCAGCGGCTCATGCTGGAGACCGCGTGGGAGGCGTTGGAGCGTTCCGGGATCGCGCCGGCATCGTTGCGTGGCAGCTCTACAGGTGTGTTCGCCGGTGTGATGTACAACGACTACACGCAGCTCATCGGCGGTGCGGACACCGAGGGCTTCGGTTCGACCGGTGCTTCGCCTTCGGTGATCTCCGGCCGGGTGTCCTACGCGCTTGGGCTTGAGGGGCCGTCGGTGTCTATCGACACCGCGTGCTCGTCGTCGTTGGTGGCGCTGCATTGGGCTATGCAGGCTCTTCGGGCCGGTGAGTGTTCATTGGCGTTGGCCGGTGGTGTGACCGTGATGTCGACTCCGGGGTCGTTCGTCGGGTTCTCCCGTCAGCGCGGATTGTCGGAGGACGGGCGGTGCAAGGCGTTCTCGGACACGGCCGATGGTGTCGGTTGGTCTGAGGGTGTTGGTCTGCTCGTGTTGGAGCGTCAGTCGGATGCGGTGCGTCTTGGGCACACGGTTCTTGCGGTCGTGCGTGGTTCCGCGATCAATCAGGATGGCGCGTCCAACGGGCTGACGGCGCCTAACGGGCCGTCGCAGCAGAGGGTGATTCGGCAGGCGTTGGCGTCTGCTGGGTTGTCTGCTGCTGATGTCGATGCCGTTGAGGCTCATGGCACCGGTACTTCTTTGGGTGACCCCATCGAGGCGCAGGCGCTGATGGCGACGTACGGGCAGGATCGGGAGGTGCCGCTGCTGCTCGGTGGCATCAAGTCGAACATCGGGCACACGCAGGCGGCGGCCGGTGTCGCGGGCATCATCAAGATGGTGCAGGCGATGCGGCACGGGGTGTTGCCGCGGACGTTGCACGCTTCGACGCCTTCGTCGCACGTCGACTGGAGCGAGGGCGCGGTCGAGCTGCTGCAGGAGAACACCACGTGGCCCTCGGTGGAGCGGGCGCGGCGGGCGGCGGTGTCGTCGTTCGGCATCAGCGGCACGAACGCGCACGTGATCTTGGAAGCGCCTGGAGCGCTGGGGATCCCCCCAATTTCCAGCGTACGCGATGAAAGTGCTGGTCAAGGGGCCGCGCGCGAATCTGTGGACAACTCGCGGCCTGTGGACAACCTCGTGCCGTTCGTGGTGTCGGCTCGGACTGAGGCGGCGCTGGACGGGCAGGTCGAGCGGATCCGGCAGGCCCGTGGGGCGGCCAAGGATGTCGCGTACTCGTTGCTGGCGAGCAGGACGTTGTTCGATCACCGGGCCGTGGTGCTCGGTGGTGAGGTGGTGGCTCGTGGGGCGGTGAGCAGGAAGCCGGTGGCGTTCCTGTTCAGCGGGCAGGGGTCGCAGCGGGTTGGCATGGGGCGTGAGCTGTACGAGGCGTATCCCGTGTTCGCCGGGGCGCTCGACGACGCGTTGCAGCACCTCGACCCCGCGCTGAAAGAAGTCATGTGGGGCGACGACCAGGAGGCGTTGAACCAGACCGGGTTCGCGCAGCCGGCGCTGTTCGCCGTTGAGGTTGCGCTGTACCGGTTGGTGGAGTCGTTCGGTGTCAAGCCGGATCACGTTGCCGGACACTCGATCGGCGAGGTCGCGGCGGCGCATGTCGCCGGGGTGCTGAGTCTGGAAGACGCTTGTCAGCTGATCACGGCGCGGGCTGCGCTCATGCAGGCGTTGCCGCAGGGTGGCGCGATGGTGTCCGTCATCGCCTCGGAGGAGGAGGTGACGCCGTACCTGACGGGCAACGTGTCGATCGCGGCGATCAACGGGCCGCGGACCGTGGTGCTGGCGGGCGAGGAGGACGAGGTCCTCAAGATCGCCAAGCAGTGGAAGTACAAGCAGCTCAAGGTGAGTCACGCGTTCCACTCGCCGTTGATGGAGCCGATGATGCCCGACTTCCGGGAGGCGATCAGCGAGATCAGCTTCCACGAACCGGCGATCGCGTTCCAGACCGCCGGAGACCCCACCACGGTCGACTACTGGGTCGGCCACGTCCGGGATGCCGTGCGGTTCCACGACAACGTGACCGCGCTGGGGGACAAGACGTTCCTGGAGATCGGGCCCGACGCGGCGCTCACCCCGCTGGTCGACGGCGCGATTCCGACGATCAAGCGGAACGAGAACGAGGTCGCGCGGTTCCTCACGGCGCTCGGCCAGGCTCACGTCGAGGGCGTCAAGGTCGACTGGACGCCGCTGCTCAGCCACGCCAAGAAGATCGACCTGCCCACCTACGCGTTCCGCCGGCAGTCGTACTGGCCGAAGGTCGTGGAGGGCGCGAGTGACGTCAAGGCGGCTGGTCTGGGCAGTGTCGGGCACCCGTTGCTCGGTGCGGCGGTCCAGCTCGCCGGGCAGGACGGGCACCTGTTCACCAGCCGGATCTCGCTCAGGACGCACGCCTGGCTCGCCGACCACGTGATCATGGGACGGGCGCTCGTGCCCGGCGCGGCGCTGGTGGAGGTCGCGCTCAAGGCCGGTGAGGAACTCGGGCTCGACACGCTGGAAGAGCTCACGATCGCGGCACCGCTGATGCTGCCCGAGCAGGGCGGCGTGCAGATCCAGGTCGCGATCGGCGCCGAGGAGAACGACAGGCGCTCCGTCACGATCTACAGCAGGCCCGAGGACACCGACCTGCCGTGGACCGAGAACGCCGGCGGCACGCTCAGCACCAGCGAGAGCCGCGGAACCGCGCTGACCGAGTGGCCACAAGGGGAGCCGATCGAACTGGACGGCGTCTACGACAAGTTCGCCGAGATCGGGTTCGCGTACGGGGACACGTTCCAGGGCCTCAAGAACGCGTGGCGCCACGATGGTGCCGTTCTCGCGGAGGTCGCGCTGCCCGACGGCGTCGAGCCCGGCGCGTTCGGACTGCATCCGGCACTGCTCGACGCCACGCTGCACACCGCGTTGCTGCAGGAAGGCGACGGGGGAGCGGGGCTCCCGTTCAGCTGGGAGGGCGTGAAGATCCACGCCACCGGTGCGGCAGCGGTCCGGGTCAGGATGACCAGGGACGACAGCGGCGCGATGCACATCGTCGTCGCCGACCCGCAGGGCAACCCGGTCGCCGAGGTCCGGTCGCTCGTGGTCCGGGCGGTCAACACGGGGCAGCTCAACGAGAACACCACCCGCGACGCCCTGTTCACGCTCGACTGGAAGCCGATCACCGCCACGGAAACCATCAACGCCACCGTGGCCATCGCGGGCGAGGACCACTTCGGACTGGTCGACCACTTCATCGCCGGACGCGTCTACGACACCATCGAGACCGCCGACGCCGAGGTCGTCCTCACCGAGATCAAGGCCTGCTCCGACGACGTCGTGGACTCCACGCACGCCGCCGTGAGCAACGCACTGATCAACGTCCAGCAGTGGATCACGGCGAACAGGCCGGGAAGGCTCTGGTTCGTCACGAAGAACGCCATCGCGGCTAACGACACAGAAGCGCCGGATCCCGTCGCGGCGGCGGTCTGGGGCCTCGTCAGGGTCGCGCAGTCCGAGCACCCCGGCACGTTCGGGCTGCTCGACATCGACGACGAGCGCTCCAGCCTCGCCGTGCTGCGGCAGGCGATCCAGGCCGAGGAACCGCAGATCGTCCTCCGCGGCGGCGAGATCCTCGGCGGCCGCCTCACCAGGGCGCAACGCGGCGAAGAAACGGCCGAGTACGGCAAGGTGCTCATCACCGGTGGCACGGGCGGTCTCGGCCGGATCATCGCGAAGCACCTCGTCGAGAACCACGGCGTGCGGGAACTCGTCCTCGCGAGTCGCACCGGCCAGGCGGACGTGCAAGACCTCGAGGCCGACGTCACCGTGGCGGCCTGCGATGTCAGTGACCGCGACGAACTCGCCGCACTGCTCGCCGACCACAACCCGGCGACGATCATCCACGCGGCAGGTGTCCTGGACGACGCCACCATCGAAACCCTGACGCTGGACCGCATCGACCCGGTGCTCCAGCCGAAGGTCGACGCGGCCTGGTACCTGCACGAACTGGCGCCGGAAGCCACCCTGATCCTGTTCAGCAGCGTCGCCGGCACGTTCGGCAACGCGGGTCAGGCCAACTACGCGGCGGCCAACGCCTTCCTCGACGCCCTTGCCGCACAACGCAAGGCGCGCGGCCAGAAGGCGATCAGCATGGCGTGGGGCGCCTGGGACACCGGCATGCTCAGTGCCCAGGACGCCGAACGCATGGCCCGCTCCGGAATGCCGGCGATCACCGAGGAACTCGGCGTCACCCTCTTCGACGAGGCACTCCAGACTGGCGCCGCAGCAACCCTTCCGGTGAAGCTGGACTTCGCGGTCCTGCGCAACCACGAGGTCGCACCGCTGTTGCGCGGCCTCGTGCGCACCAGGTCGAAGAAGGCCGTGGCAGGTCAGGAAACGGCCGACTCGCTGATCACCCGCCTGACCGCGCTCACCGACCAGGGACGCACCGACGCGTTGCTGGACCTGGTGCGAGGCCAGGTCACCGAGGTGCTCGGCCACGGCGAGAACGAGCAGATCGAGGGCGACCGGCAGTTCCAGGAGCTCGGCTTCGACTCGCTCACCGCGGTCGAACTGCGCAACCGCCTCGGCGGCGCGACGGGGTTGCGGCTGCCCGCCACGCTGGTGTTCGACTACCCGACGCCGAACGACCTGGTGGCACACCTCAAAACCGAGTTGCTGGCCGACGCGCCAGAGGCCGGGTTGCCGAGCGTGCTCGCCGACCTCGACGCGTTCGAGAAGGCACTCGCCGCGGCCAGCGTGGATCCCGCGCTGCACCAGCAGATCGCCGGGCGGCTCGACGTCCTGCGCACGAAGTGGGCCAAGAACACCAGCACCGAGAAGGACTTCGAGTCGGCTTCGGACGACGAGATGTTCGCGATGCTCGACGAAGAACTCGGTCTCTAGGCTAGGAGACGGACATGCTCGTGATCGGTGTGGTGGGGCTCGGCAGCCTCGGGGAGGGCCTCGCGAAGGTCCTGCTCGCGAACGGGGCCGAGGTGATCGGCGTGGACAGCGATCTCGGCGTGCTGGCGCGCGTCCACGACAGGCTCGGCGGTCCCCGGCTGGGCCTCGCGACCGAACTGGTCGACCTCAAGCGGGCCGACCTCGTCATCGAGGCGCTGCCGGAGGACTTCGGCGTCAAGGAGACCGTGCTGCGGCAGCTCGTCGACCAGTGCGCGCCGGGCACGGTCTTCCTCACCGCCACCTCGACGCTGTCCGTGGCGAAGCTCGCCATCGCGTCCGGCGCGCCGGACCGCGTCGTCGGACTGCGCTACTCCATCCCGCCGCCGTACGGGCGGCACGCGAGCCTGATCGGCACGTCCATGGCCTCCCTGGAGGCGTTTCACCTGGCACGCAAGGCAGTCCAGCTGGCAGGCACCGAGCTCGTGAGTCTCGGCTGCCGGCCCGTCGAGGCGGCCACCGCGCTGCTGTACGCGTGCATCAACCGCACGATGAACCTCGCCGACGAGGGCTACGCGACCGTCGAGGACCTCGACGCCGCCCTGAAACTGGGCTGTGGCCTCAAGTTCGGCCCGCTGCACCTGGTCGACCTGATCGGACTCGACACGGTCCGCAAAGCTCTCCACCACCTCCACGCCAGCACCGGCTCCGACGCCTACGTTCCGTCCCCGCTGCTGGTCCGCAAGGTCGAGGAAGGCCACCTCGGGCGGAAAACGGGCAGCGGCTTCCACCGGTACGACGACCGCGGCGAGATCCAGCCGCCGCCCCGCCACCGCGTGAGCGCCGGCGAACCGCGCGAGATCCGCCGTGCCGGTGTCGTCGGCGCCGGGCTGATGGGCCGGGGAATCGCGGAAGTCCTGATCGTGGCGGGCATTCCCACCACGCTCGTCGCCCGCACACCGGACAAGGCCGAGATCGCACGGCAGCAGATCTGTTCGTCGCTGACCAGACTCGTGCGGAAAGGCAGGATGTCCGAACAGGACCGCCAGGACGTCCTCGCGAGGCTCACCGCCGGCACGAGCTACGAAGAGCTCGCCGACGCCGACATCGTCATCGAGGCCGTCGCCGAGGACATGGCCGTGAAAAGCGCTGTGCTGCAAGGCATCGACGCCGCCGTCAAACCCGGCGCCATCATCGCCACCACCACGTCGAGCCTTTCCGTCACCGACTGCGCGAACGCCACGAGCCGCCCGCAGGACGTCATCGGGCTGCATTTCTTCAACCCCGCCCCGGCCATGAAGCTCGTCGAGATCGTCCGCACCGGCCACACCGCCGACGACGTGCACGCCACCGCCCACGCGCTGGTGAAGTGGCTGCGCAAGACCGGGGTGGACTGCGCCGACCGGGTCGGGTTCATCGTGAACCACGTGCTGTTCCCGTACCTCAACGACGCCATTCGGATGCTCGGCCGCACCGACGTCACGGTCGACGAGATCGACACGGCGATCGTCACGGCGTTCCACCATCCGATGGGGCCCTTCACCCTCCTCGACACCATTGGCCTCGACATCTCGCTCGCCATTCTGGAGACGCTCAGCGCCGCCTCTCCCACCGGGGAACCCGCGCCCGCCGAGGAACTGCGCCGGCTCGTCGCCTCCGGTCACCTCGGGCAGAAAACGGGCAGCGGATTCCGGCTCGGGAACAAAGGAAAGTGAGACATTCCCCTGGCATTGAACGCGGTACAACGGCATCAGGCAGCACGTCGTTCGCAGAGAGGTGGTCATCAACGATGGCCGAGGAGGTCGGCACCCGACGGCGGCACGTGGCGATCTTCGCCAATCCCGCGCAGGGCCAGGCACTACCGGCGCTCGCGGTGATCGAGGAACTGGTGCGCCGCGGCTACCGCGTCACCTACGCCACCTCGTCCGAGGTCGCCGCCCGTCTCGCACTGAGCGAGGCGACCGAGGGCAGGTGGGACGTGGTGGGGTTCCTCGACGACAGCACGTCGCCGATCTCGCTGGCACGCGGCTACTTCGCGGGCGACCTGCCCGACCTCGTCGTCTACGACAGCACCGCCGTCGACGTCGCGAGGGCCGCCGCCGAGACGTGGGACGGCCTGCCCGACGACGACTTCGTGGACGCGGCCTTCCGCGAGTTCCTCACCCGCTTCGGACTCGCGTTCCTCCCGGAGAATCCGCGCCTCTACCGGGTTGTGCCGGGCCGCGTGGTGGCGTATTAGTTCACTGACTGGAACCAGCGGTGGATTCGCCACCCGCACAATGCGGAATCACCGTGCCAGACTTTGACACTTGCCTCACGGAGTTTGCGGTCCGGTCACCTGGGGCATTTATCCTCAGCGCAGGGTCACTCTTCGAGCCTGAGGCGGTAGGCGGTGGACGACCAGTCGGAGCTCTTCGGTCGTGAGAGCGTGCTCACCGCGGTGGCGCACCACACGACCGCGGCTCGCCGTGGCAGGGGCGCGCAGGCCGTGCTCGTGCGCGGGGGCCGTGGCTCCGGCAAGTCCGCCGTCCTGCGCCTGGCGGCCGCGACCGAGACCCGTGCCGGGACAACGGTGCTGAGCGCGGGCGGCCGCGGCGAACGCCTGCCGCTCACCGTCGCCCGCCGGCTGCTCGCCCAGGCCGGCACGGGAGTTCCGGAACTGACGGACACCTCCGCCGCCTCCTTCTACCGCGTGTACCGGGGCATGTGGCGTGATGTCGTGACGCTGGCGCGAAAGTCGCCCGTCTGTCTCGTCCTCGACGACCTCGACGCGTGCGATGACGCGACCGTCCGCTGGGTGGACTTCGTGCTGCGCAGGCTCGGCGACGAACCGGTCAGCCTGGTGCTGTCGCAGAACTCGCCGCTGCACGTGGATCTGGCCAGCGCGCACGTGGTCGACCTGCAGCCGCTCACCACGCCGCAGGTCGCCGACATGATCTCCACGACCCTGCACTTCCCGCCGGACGCGGTGTTCACGAACCTGTGCCTGCGCCTGTCCGGCGGCATCCCGAGCCACCTCACGACCGTGCTCGCGGACATCCGCGCCGCGCGGGCGTTGCGGCAGGAGTCCGTGGAACTCGTCGCCGCCCGGAGGCTGCGCGACCTGCCGGAACACCTGCGCGCCATCGCCACGGCGCTCGTGGTCGTCGACCGCGAGGAACTCGTCGGGCCACTCGCCGGGGTCTCCACGCGGGTGGCCGAGAACGGGATCTCCACCCTGCGCCGCCGTCACCTGCTCGGCGACGGCCTGCCCGACCACGTCCGCGCCTGGTACCGGGCGGGAGTGCTCGACGTGCTCGACCCGGCCGAGGCCGCCGAGCTGCGGCACCGCGCGGCCGTCGTGCTGGACGAGTTCGGGCACGACGCGGGCGCGGTCGCCGACCAGCTCGTCCACCTGCCCGCCGTCGACGCGCCCTGGATGTCGCAGGTGCTGCACGAGGCGGCCGCGGGCGGGCAGCCCCGCGACGCGTCCCGCTACCTGCGCCGGCTCGTCGAGCTCAGCCCGGACGACGTCGAGCTGCGGGTCACCCTGGCGACCGAGCTGTCCCGGCACGATCCCGCACAGGCGTGCGAGCATCTCGCCGCCGCGTTCCACCGCACCACCGACCCGGATCTGCGGGCCGCGCTCGCCGTCAAGCACGCGCTGACCGGGCGCACCCGCTCGTTCTTGCGGCTGGCCAGGGATCCCGCGCTGTCCGCGGACCTGGTGACGCTGCTCGACGCCGTGCAACTGTCGATCGACCTCGACGACGCCCGCGTGGCCGCGGCGGCCGTCGCCAAGGCCACGCCACCTCCGGCAGGAGACACGACGGCACAACGGTGTCTGCTCGGCGTCGTCGCGGAGGCCGTCATGCGCGGCGGGGAAACGATGGACGCCGCCGTCGGGTACGCGCGGGCCGCCCTCGCCGACTCGGAGGCGCTCACCGACTGGTCGATGCTGTCCGCCGCAACGGTTCTGCGCGTGGCTGGTCATGCCGGGGAAGCGCTCTCCGTGCTCGACCGGGCCGTGGACGCCTTCTCCGGCAACGGGGATTCGCTCGCCCGCTGCCGATCACTCGTGCAGCGCGCCCTCGTCCACATGTCGCTGGGCGATCTCCCGCGCGCCACCCAGGACGCGGCGACGGCGGTCCAGTCGATGCGCGACGGCGGCTGGCGGCTGCCGCGCGCGATCGTCCTGCTGGCCTGGCTGTCGTTGCAGACCGGCAACACCCCGCTCGCGGAGAAGCTGCTCGACGAGGTGGACGAGGACGACGTCCGGCACCTCACCCCGGTCCACCGCGAGTACCTGCGCGCGTCCGGCTGGCTCGCGGTCGTGCGGGACGACCTCCCGCTGGCGGCCGAACGGATGACGGCCTGCCAAAAAGTGATGTCCGCGGTCGGGCTCAGCGACCCCGGCGCGCTGCCGACGTGGATCGACGTCGTGCAGGTGATGACGCTGGCCGGACGGGACGCCACCGCCGCCACGCGCGAGGCGGACCGGCTGGCCAAGGCGTGGCCGACCAGGGAGTCGGCCGCGTTCTCCCTGCTGGCACAGGCCTACGCCACGACCGGGCTCGGCGCGATGGACATGGCCAGGGCCGCCGCGGACGGGTTCGCGGCCGTGCCGTCGCTGATCCAGCAGGCACGGACCGAACTGCTGCTGGGCCAGCGGTGGGCGGGCGTGGACGATCCCCGGCAGGCGCGGGCGCACCTGCGGGCCGCGGTCGGGCTGGCGTTGCGAGCGGGCAGCAGGGCGCTCGCGGACTCGGCCAGGACGATGCTGCTCGGCGTCGGCGGGCGGATGCGCGTGCCGTCCACTGTGGACGGGTTGGCGGTGCTGACGGCCAGTGAGCGCAAGGTCGTGGACCTGGCGGCGGCCGGTGTGACGAACCGGGCGATCGCAGACCACCTGTTCGTCACGCTGCGGACCGTCGAGGCGCACCTGACCCGCGCCTACCGCAAACTCGGGATCTCCAGCCGCGCGGAGCTGGCGGACTACCTGGCCTCGTGATGATCCTGCTCGAACGCACCGGCGAACTGCGCCGGCTCACTCAGGCGCTGCACCGCGCACGCCAGGGAAACGGTGGCCAGGTCGTCATCACCGGACCGCTCGGCTGCGGCAAGTCCGCGCTGCTCGACGCGATCCGGACGCAGGCCACCGGTTTCCGCGTGCTCACGGCCACCTGTTCCGCACTGGAGCGGGACTTCGCGTTCGGCGTCGCCCGCCAGCTGCTGGATCCCGTGCTGGCTCAGGACAGCGCGCGCCTGCTGAGCGGACCGGCCGGCCTGGCCAGGCCCGTGTTCGAGGAGGACACGCCGGTCGACTCGGTGTTCGCCGTGCAAGAGGCCGCGATCAGCGGACTCACCGCGCTGGTGCGGGCGATCGGCGCGGAACAACCGGTGCTGCTGCTGATCGACGACCTCCACTGGGCCGATGACCCGTCGCTGCACTGGCTGATGGCGCTCTCCGCGGCACTGGAGAGCGAGCCCGTGCTGCTCGTCGCGGCCACCAGGGACTGCGCGCGCGGACTGATCGGGAGCACTGAGATCCGGCCGGAACCGTTGTCGCCGCAGGCGATCGCCGACCTCGTCGAACGCCGCATCGGCCAACGCCCCGACGAGGAGTTCGTCTCCGCGTGCCACGCCGTGACCGGCGGCAACCCGATGTTCCTGTGCGCGGTGCTGCGCCACGTCACCAGCCCCACCGCCGACCAGGTCCCGCACGTCCGGGAGTTGCGGCCCGCGCGGCTCAAGGAACGGCTCGTGCGCGACCTCACCACCCAGCCGCGGTTCGCCCAGGACTTCGCCAAGGCCGCGGCCGTGCTCGGGGAGGACGAGCTCGTCGGCCGGCTCGCCGGGCTCACCGACCGGCAGGCGCACGAGGCCCAGCGCGTCCTCGACCAGGCCGGTCTCGTGCTCTGCAGGCCGGTTATCCGGGACGCGATCGAGGAGTCGATGCCCGTCGGCGAACGCGACGACTGGCAGGCGAAGGCCGTGAAGCTGTTGCACGACAACGGCAGGCCCGCCGAACAGGTCGCGGCCCGGCTGCTCACCGTCACCTCCGCGCAGGGCCCGTGGGCGATCGAGGCGCTCGGCGAGGCGGCCGCAACGGCGTTGCGCAGAGGCGCACCGGAGGTTGCCGCCCGCTACTTGCGCCGCGCATTGCGGGACGTGGCAAGGGATTCCGTGCAACGTGCCCGGCTGCTAGTCGATCTCGCCACCGCCGAACGGCTCTTCGACCCCGCCGCGTCCGTCCGTCACATCTCCTACGCCGTGCCGTTGTTCCGCGAGGTCGAGGAACGGGCGGCCGCGCTCGTGCGGATCGCGCCGACCGCCCTCGGTTCCGCGCCCCGGCCCGTGCGCGACCTCATCGACCAGGTCGCCGCCGGCCTCGTCCACAACCAGGAACTCGCGTACCGGCTCGAGGCACGGCAACGGTATGCGTGGCACTCGGATCCCGCGTCGCTCGCCGACTCCGCGCAACGCCTCCGGCAGATCAGCGGCGCCACCCCCGGCGAACGCGAACTGCAGATCGTGCTGCTCGACGCCGCCATGCTCACCGCCCGCCTGCCCGCGCACGAGGTCGCGGCCATCGCACGGACCGTGCTGCGACAGGAACCGCCGCATCCCCAGCACGTGCACACCGCGCTGCCATTGCTCATCAAGGTCCTCGCCGCCGCCGACGCCGCGCACGAGGCCGTGCCGTGGCTCGACCAGGCGCTCGGGCAGGCGACGACCACCGTCGAGCAGGCCCTGATCCGCGCCCAGCAGTCGTTCGTCCTCATGCACCTGGGCAAACCGGGGGAGGCGCGCGCGGCCGCCGAACGCGCCGTCGACCTCGCCGTGCTGGACTGGCGCGGTGACACCACGACCGCCGCCATCGGGCTCATCGCCGTCGCGATGGACCTGCGCGATCCCGGGCTGATCGCGAAACTCCTCGCCTCCCGGCCCGATCGCGACGAACCCGCGGGCGTGGAGGCGGTGTACCGGATGCTGCACGCGATGGGGGAGGCGTTGGCGGGGGAGCACGCGCAAGCGCTCGAACGTCTCCAGGACTGCGGTCGCGTGTTCGACGCCGTGGGGTGGCGTAATCCTGTGCTGCTGCCGTGGTGCGTGTACGTCGCACGGCTGCATGCACAGCTCGGAGACTTCGCGGCCGCGAGAGAAGCGGCGGCGGCCGGCTGGGATCGCGCCGTCGAGTGGGGCGCGCCGCTCGGCATCGGGCGGGCGCTCACCGTGCTCGGCCGCTACACGCCCGGCGGCCAGGGCCTCGAGATGCTGCGCGAGGCCGTCGAGGTCCTGCACGCCAACCCGTTCGAACGGGCCAAGACGCTGCTGCACCTCGGCGCGCGCGAACGTGCCGACGGCGACCCCCAGGCGCAACGCCACCTCGGCGACGCGTATCAGCTCGCGGTGGAAAGCGGCGCCGAAAGACTGGCTCAGAGAATCGCGAAGGAACTCGACGGTAATTCCCCCGGCATCGTCGTGGCGCTGACCCGCGCCGAGTTCAAAGTCGCCGGTCTCGTGGTCCGCGGTCTCACCAACGCCGAAATCGCGGACGAACTCGACGTGACCTCGCGTGCGATCGAAAAGCACCTCACGAACTCGTTCCGCAAGCTCGGCATCCGCCGGCGCACGGAACTGGCCGGCGCACTCGCCAGGGCCTACCCGCCCGACGCGTAACACCGGCGACACATCTACGAATTTCTTGTGCGCATGTGCCGCACAGTTGAGCTGTCCCTCAGTTACCGCGCGGTGGCGTCTCACTCGGTCGCGCGGGCATCTTCGCAGTTCAGGGCCGTATCGCGTCATCAGGTGAGACGCAGCCGAAACGCCCTACCGAAATACGCGGACGCCTCCCCGAACCCCCGGCCCACCCCTACCACAACATTAGGGGCCACCCCTCACACCTCGTTGACCGGGTTCGGCAGATCTTCCTACGATTCAACGTGTCAAGGTGAGATTCGGGAAATAGTTCTAGATCGCCTCGATGCCGCCTCAAGTTTCATTTCTGCACGAGAGGGATTCTCTCTGATGCACACTGTTGCCGCTGGTTCTCTCGCCACCGACCCGATCGTTGTCCCGGACGCGGACGTGTTCCGCTCCCTGCTCGAACGCTCTGGTCTCTGCCTCGCTCGTCTCGACCTGCAGCTGCGCGTGGTCGAGGCCAACGACGACTTCGTGACCCAGTTCGGCCACTCCCGCGAGTCACTGCTCGGCCGCAGCTTCTACGAGCTGCTGCACCCCGGCGTGCACGGTCCGATGCGCAAGCAGTTCGACCGCCTCGTCGAGGGCCGCCGCCAGCGCTTCGTCGAGCACCTCGCCGGCATCGGCCCGCGCCACGCCGTCTTCACCGGCGACATCACCGGCATCGCCGTCCACGACGTGCACGGCGGCCTGGTGCAGTTCGTCGTCGTCGTGAACCCGGAGAAGGGCGAGCAGCCCAACGCCGTCGTGGTCGACCGCAACCGCATCCTCACCGACCTCGACGCCCGCATCCTGGAGGGCATCGCCACCGGCGAATCGACCGTGCGCCTCGCGTCGCGGCTGTTCCTGTCGCGCCAGGGCGTCGAGTACCACGTCGGCACGATGCTCAAGAAGCTCAAGGCCCCCAACCGCGCCGCGCTCGTCTCGCGCGCCTACAGCCTCGGCGTGCTCAGCGTCGCCAGCTGGCCGCCCCGGGTCTCCGCCGACTACATCAAGTAGGCCGTCGTGGAGGAGATCCTCGACCGGGCGGCGGAGGCCGCCCGTGAGTGGGGCACGACCCGGCCGGACGAGCGGGCGGCGGCACTCGACGCCGTCGCCGAGGCGCTCGACCGCGAGACCGGCGACCTGGTCGCGCTGGCCGAGTGGGAGTGCAGGCTCCCCGGCGAGGGCCTGCGCGCGGAGGTGGCCCGCACCACCTTCCAGCTGCGCTCGTTCGCCGCCCACCTGCGCTCGGGCGCGGTCAACGGGGTCGTCGTCGACCGCGAGGACCCGTCGTGGCCGGCCGGACCGAGGCCGGACCTGCGCCGCATGCTGGTGCCGCTCGGACCGGTCGCCGTCTTCGGATCCACCTCGTACCCGTTCGCGTTCTCCGTGGCCGGCAGCGACACCGCGTCGGCACTGGCCGCCGGGTGCCCGGTCGTGGTGAAGGCGAGCCACAGCTATCCCGATCTCGCCGACCGCACGGCCGAGATCGTCGAGGCAGTGCTGCCCAAGGGCGTGTTCGCGCTCGTGCACGGGCAGCGCCGCGCTCGTCAGCTCGTGCTCGACCCGCGGATCAAGGCCGTCGCGTTCATCGGCAGCAGCCGCGTGGGCCGCGAACTGCACCACCTCGCCGCGACCCGGCCCGAGCCGATCCCGTTCTACGGCGGGTTCGGCAGCGTGAACCCGGTGTTCGTGACCGCTCAGGCCGCTCGCAGGCGCGGCCGGGAGATCGCGCGCGGGTTCGCCCAGGCGCTGGCGCAGCAGAGCGGGCAGCTCTGCACGAAACCCGGACTTCTCGTCGTACCAGAGGCTTTCGCTGACGACGTCGCCGCCGAGGTGCGCGCGTTGCGGGCGGAGCCGTTGTTCAACAAGCTCGTGGCGAAGCGGTTCGAGACCGGTGTGGAGGCGTTGACGGAGTTCCTCGACGTGCTCGTCGCGGGTGGCTCCGTGGCGGGTGGGCACGCGCCGACCCTGTTGCGCACCACCGCCACCGACGTCCTGAACGGCCACGACGAGGTGCTCAGCGAGTGCTTCGGGCCCGTGTCCGTCGTGGTGACCTACCGCGACAGCCACGAACTGCTGGAGCTCGCCGCCACGTTGCCGGGACAGCTGACCGCGACCGTGCACGGCGAGGACGACGACGTTCTGCCCGAACTGGTCAGCGAACTGACCGGGCGTGCCGGGCGGATCGTGTGGAACCAGTGGCCCAACGACATCGCGACGACCCCGGCCATGCACCACGGCGGTCCCTGGCCCGCGACCACGTCGCCGTTCCACACCTCCGTAGGCGTGCGGGCCGTCGAACGGTTCCAGCGTCCCGTGGTGTTCCAAGGGTTTCCCAGCCGCTTCCTCCCGGAAGTCCTGGCTGACGAACGGTGAGGAAGGTCGGAGAATGCGCGCAGCGGTGGTCGCGGGACTCGGGTCATGGCTCCCGCCGCGGGTGGTCACCAACGACGAACTGACAGCCAGGCTGGACACGACCGACGAGTGGATCAGATCGCGGATCGGGGTCGCCACGAGACACGTGGTCGAACCCGGCATGGCGACCTCGGACCTGTCGGTCGAGGCGGCGCGGCGGGCACTGCGGTCGGCGGGCGTGCCGGGCGCGGGAGCGGTGATCCTCGCGACGACGACACCGGATCGGCCCTGTCCCGCGACGGCTCCGGAGATCGCGTCGAGGCTGGGACTGATCGACGTCCCGGCGTTCGACATCGCGGCCGTGTGCACGGGGTTCGTGTACGGGCTGGGCGTCGGCGCCGGGCTGATCACGGCCGGCATCGTGGACAGCCTCATCATGATCGGCGGCGACGCCTACTCCACGATCCTCAACCCGCAGGACCGCACCACGTCCGTCATCTTCGGCGACGGCGCGGGCGCGGTGGTGCTGCGGGCGGGATCCCCGGACGAACCGGGCGCGCTCGGGCCGTTCGACCTCGGCTCCGACGGCGACCTGTCCGACCTGATCACCGTGCCTGCAGGTGGCTCGAGGCAGCGGTCGTCGCGCGACATCGTGCCGCACGGCGACAAGTTCTTCCAGATGGAGGGCCGGGAGGTCTTCGCGAACGCGGTCGCGCGCATGTCCGCCGCGTCGCGCAACGCGATCAAGCGGCAGGGCTGGGTCGCGTCCGATGTGGACAGAGTGATCGCGCACCAGGCCAACACGCGGATCCTGGACGCGGTGTCGGCGGAACTCGAGGTCCCGCGCGACAAGTTCATCTCCAACATCACCGACGTCGGCAACACCTCCGCCGCCTCGATCCCGCTGGCCCTCGCGCACGGTGTGCGGTCGGGGGAGCTGGAGGCGGGGCAGAAGGTGCTGCTCACGGCGTTCGGCGGTGGCCTCACGTGGGGCGCCACGTCGCTGGTGTGGCCGGAGCTCAGTCTTTCGGAATGAACGCGAAAACGGCCGGGAGGACATGCCCTCCCGGCCGTTCTCGGTGCTGCTAGACCGGAAGGACCCGGCGGAAGATCGGCACGGACACCGCTGCCACGACGACGTGCATGACCATCAGCGCGAGCACGCCGACGATGCTCGCACCCGGCAGGAAGAAGACCGGGACGTCGGCGAGGAACGACACCACGACCACGATCGGGACCAGCTTGCCGAGCGTCCGCGCGGGATCCTTGGCGCGCTTGCGGATCGTCGCCCACGCGATCGCGGCGATGATCACCCCCAGCGCGGTCAGCACGACGTAGCCCTGGGGTTTCAGGCCTTCGACGGCGTTCGGGTCGGCGCCCAGCGCCTGCGCCAGGTACGACACGACGGCGTTGCCGATCGAGGCCAGCACGATCGCGGCCACGACTCCGAGCACGACCTTGCCCGTGCTGGTCCGAGTTTCTGTTGTCACGTGAGGATCTCCCTGCGTTGTCGGATCAGCGCTGCGAAGGCACAGCGGGCATGCCCACGCGGACCCGGCGGGACAGCTGGGCCGGGTCGGTGAGGAAGATGCTCTTGCGCTCGATCGAGATCCAGCCGCGCTGGGCGAAGTCCGAGAGCGTCTTGTTGACGGTGTCGCGGCGCGATCCGACGTACTGGCCGAGTTCCTCCTGGGTGAGGTCCTCGATCATCAGCACCGCGCCGCGGCGGTCGGTGCCGAACCGTCCGGCCAGGCGCAGCAACGCTTTCGCGAGACGCGCGGGGGCGTCCATCTGCACGAGGTCCATGCGCATCTGGTGCGACTCGCGCTGCCGGCGGGCGATCTGGCCCAGCAGTCGTTCGGTGATCTCCGGGCACAGCGCGAGCCACTGCGTCAGGTCCGCCCGCGAGATCCGGCCCGCCCGCACGTCGGTGATCGCGACCGTCGTCGACACCGACGGTGCCGCGTCGAACAGCGTCGGTTCCACCAGGAGATCGCCCGCGCAGTGGAAGTCCAGCACCAGCTCGCGGCCGTCGGGGGAGGCACAGCACGTCTTCGCCTTGCCCGACCGCAGGACGATCAGGTCGTCGGCGGGGACCCCGAGCCGCAACAGGACGTCGCCGCGGCCGAACTCGACGGGGGCGAGGGCCTGCGCGAACTGGCGCCAGGCCTCGTTCGACGGCGAGAGGATCGGCGGCCGCGCCGGGGCGAGCAGCTGAGGTGCCATGCACCCGACGTTAGGGTCGCGGGAACTGGCGTGCCGCTGGAGAACGCTGGGGGTTTCCCCACTGCCCGCGCTGAAATCCTTCATCGGTGCGAAAGAGGGGAGGGACGCGTGCTCTTCGACGTCGGTCGTCTGCTGCACGAGGAGTTCCTCGCCGTCTACCGAGCCGCCGCCGCTGACGCCGACGGCTGGGAGGACGCCGCCGTGGCGGTGGCGCACCGCGTCGGCTCCCGGCTGCGTTCGGCGAAGGTCCCGGTCGCGCACGTGGTCGTGGCCTTGCGGTCCACCGACAGGTTGCTGACCGAGGCCATGCTGGACGACGGCGGTGACGCCCGTGCGCTGGCCGCCGCCGGAACCGCGCTGGCCGCCGAGCTGATGTCGTCGTTCTGCGCCGCCGACGACGGGCCGGCGGACGCGGTGCTCGCCGGTGACGCACCTGATGGCGCGGCCGCGTTCTACACCGTCGTCTCGGTGCGCGGAACCTTGGTGGACAGAGTGGTAAACGCTTTCCGTCGGCACGGCACGGTGCTGCGGGCGTCGTCCGGTCACCTGCTGCTGCCGGTCTCCGAAATGGCCGCCCTGGCGTTGTGCCGGGAGGTGTGCGCCGAGATCGGTGGCGAGGTGTGGCTGTGCGTCGCGGAACGGCCTGCCGCCCGCGTTCCCCTGGCGCGCAGGGAGGTGGACGAGATCGACGCGCTCGTGTCGTCGCTCGCCCGGCCGCCGGGTGTCTACCGGATCGACGACGTGCTGTTCGAGAGCGCGATGACCCAGACGCCGGAGGTCCGCGACGAGCTGGACAAGGTCGTCGCGCCGCTGCTCGCGAACCCCGTTCTCGTGGAGACCGTGCTGGCGTTGCTGGAGGCCGACGGCAACCGGGCGGTAGCTGTCAGGAAGCTGTTCATCCACCGCAGCACCATCGACTACCGGTTGTGGCAGATCGAGGAGCTCACCGGACTGAGCCCCGTCAACCCGCGTGACCTCGCGGTTCTGGGCACGGCGATCGGGACGAGCCGCGCGAACGCCTGGGGCTGAACGGATTCAGCTCGCCACGGTGAACGTCAAGACTCCCTCAAGCCACCTGTGCCGACTGTCGACAGTTCCCTACCGTTCGGTGCGACATCGCAGGCCCCTCAAGGAGGCGACGCGTGACCACCGTGCTGGACAGCAGGCTGCTGGGAGACGTGCTGCGTGACATCCTCCGTCCGTTCGACCTTCCCCCGGTCGAGGACGTGGCGACTCGCCGCCGGCTCGCCAGAACCCTGCTCTCCGGCCGTGACAACGGTTCTTTCGACGGACTGGCGCTGGCGTACGCGGTGATCGCGTTCTGCGCGTCCACCGAGGACGACGCGGCCCGCGTGCTGGAAGCGTTGCGGGACAACGCCGACGCGCTGGTGCTAGACGGCGTTCGTGGCGGCTACGTGCTGGTGCCCTGTGCCCAGGACGGTCAGCTCGCGTTGGCCCGTGACCTGTACGAGCAGCTGGGCCTGGACGTGTGGATGGGCGTCACCTGGGCTTCCCGGCGTGATCTCGCGGCGGCCCGTGCGACGGCGGAGGACGTCCTGCGGATCGCTTCCTGCCGTGCGCCGGGCGTCTACGAGCTGCGCAACGTCCTGGCGGACTTCGCGGTGCTGCGCCAGCCGCACGTCGCCGAACGACTGGCCCGCGTGATCGAACCCGTGGTGGCGCAACAGCCGCTGCTGGACGCGTTGCGGGCGTTCATCGGCGAGGACGGCAACCGCACGGCGGCGGCGCGGCGGCTCGACATCCACCGCAGCACGCTCGACCACCGCCTGCGGCTGATCGAACGGCTGACGGGCTGCCGCCCGACCTCGCCGCGTGCGTTGCTGACCCTGAGCGTCGCGCTGACCGCGCACTCAGCGCCCGACGTGCCGCTGCCGCGCACTCACTGACTCTGCCCACTCATTGACTCTGGGAGGCGATCTGCTCGCGCAGCCGGTCCTCCTGCGCCTTGATCTCGGGCGTCAGCGCGTCACCGAACGCCTCGTCGCCGTGGACCTGGCGGATCTCGACCTCGCCCTCCTGGAACGGCGCCTTCTTCAGCCACTCCACGGCGTCCTGCAGGCTCGGCAGCTCCCAGATCCAGAAGCCCGCGATCAGTTCCTTGGACTCGGTGAACGGACCGTCGATGACCGTCGTCGCGCCCTTGCCGTCGAACCGGACGCGCGCGCCCTTGTCGCTCGAGTAGAGGCCGTCGCCCGCGAGCATCACGCCGGCCTTGACGAGCTCCTCGTTGTAGTTGCCCATGGCGGCGAGCTCGTCGGACGTCGGCATCACGCCCTGCTCGGTCTCCGGGGTGGACTTGACGATGACCATGAAGCGCATCTCGGGTCTCCTCTGCCTGGTGTCTGGTGCGTTTCTACCCAGGCGTCGATCGGGCACCCCGGCGTTTCGACCGGCTTCCGTCAATTGTGACCGGGGTCACAAGGTTAGTGTGGAGGGCATGCGCGAAGACGTCGACTGGATCCTCGAGAACTGCCAGGTCTGGGCCATCGTCGGGCTCTCGGGCAACCCGTCCCGCGCGGCCCACGGCGTCGCCCGGTTCCTGCAGCAGCGCGGCAAGAAGATCGTGCCGGTGCACCCGTCCGCCGAGACCGTGCACGGTGAGCAGGGCTACGCGACCCTGGCGGACATCCCGTTCGCGGTCGACGTCGTGGACGTGTTCCGCCGCTCGGAGGACGCCGGTCAGTTCGCCGACGAGGCTGCGGAGATCGGCGCCAAGGCCGTGTGGTTCCAGCTCGGCGTGGTGGACGACGCGGCGTACGCCCGCGCCCGCGAGGCCGGCCTGCGCATGGTGATGGACGTGTGTCCCGCGATCGAGTGGCGCTCCCGTTGAACGACTAGCTAACCTGGCGTCGTCGTCACCGGGTACCTGGGGGTCCCGGGGGACAATCAGCCTGGGGGGCTTGATTTCGCATGTTCATCGACATCACCGCTTTGCGGTCCGCCGAATCGCCGCGGCTTCGCGGCTGCAGCGACGACTTCGTTCGTTCACTGGCGTCGTCCGGCGCCCAGCTGCCACCGATCGTGGTGCACCGCCCGACGATGAGGGTCGTCGACGGCATCCACCGCCTGAAGGCCGCGGTGCTGCGCGGCTGCCGTTCCGTCGAGGTCGAGTACGTCGACGGACCCGTCGAGGACCTGTTCGGGCTGGCGGTGTCGCTGAACCTGGCGACGCTGTCGACCGCCGATCGCGAGGCCGCGGCCCGCCGGCTGCTGCGGTCGCATGCGCAGTGGTCGGACCGCGCGATCGCGGCCTCCACCGGCCTCGCCGCCAAGTCCGTCGGCGTGCTGCGGCGGGCCGTGGGCGGACAGGCCCCGGTGCGCGTGGGCCGCGACGGCAAGGTCAGGCCGGTCAACTCCGCCGCCGGGCGCAGGCTCGCCGGCCGGATGGTGGCCGAACGGCCCGACGCCTCGTTGCGCGACATCGCCCGTGCCTCCGGAGTGTCCCCTGGGACCGTCCGGGACGTCCGCCGCCGCCTCAGCGCCGGGCTGGATCCCGTGCCCGAGCGGATGCGGGCCTCCGAGCGGGCCGACACGGTGCTGCCCGCCGGGCGGAGCGACGTCCGCGATCCCGACGCCACCCTGCCGATTCTGCGCCGCGACCCGTCGCTGCGGTTCAACGAGCACGGGCGGCTGGTGCTGCGGTGGCTGGAGACGCACGCGGTGTCGTCCGGGGAGTGGGCCACCGTGGTGTCCGGGGTGCCTTCGCACTGCCGGGAACTGGTGGCGGACATGGCTCGCGGGGTCGCGGAGGCCTGGGTGGAGATGGCCGAGGCACTGGAACGCGAGGACCGGGCCGCGGTCTAGGTCGCGAACAGGATGTCGCCGATCTCTCCCGCCACCTCACGCCCCGCCGCGGGACGCAGGCGGGACAACAGCTTGCTGAACGCCGTCAGGTCGATGTGGACGGTCGCCGACCGCACCTGGCGGATGTCGTCCAGCAGGCCGACCACCAGGTCGCAGGCGTGGTCGACGTCGCCCGCCTCGGCGTGGGCCAGGGCTCTGCGCAGGCCGAAGCGGGTGCGGGCGCGCAGGGCGGTGGGGGCGATCAGCGGCATCTGGTCGTCGAGGATCGCGGCGGCCTCGGCGTGGCGACCCAGGTCGTGGAACGACCAGGCGCGGGCGATGGCCACCTGGTCGACGAGACTCGTTGTGCCGTAACGGGAGTCGCTCACGGCTCGCTGTAGTTCGGCGGCGCGGTCGAGGGCGGCCTGGCAGCGGTCGGCGGCGCCGGCCAGGGCGTAGCCCTGGGCTTCCCGTTGGGCTGCCACGGCTTTGACGGCGATCGAGCGGGACTTGCCTGCCCTGCGGGCGAAGTTGACGGTGGCGTGGGCGTCGCCGCGGTACAGGGCGAATTCTGAGGCTCTCACGTAGGCGTAGGCCTCCAGGTCCGGGTCGCCGCCTCGTGCGGCGTACTGGACGGCGCGCCGGGTCAGTTCGGCCGCCGAGGCGTCGTCGCCGCGTTCCTGTTCCATCCAGCCCGCGTACTCGGCGTAGCGGGCGGCCAGCAGCCAGAGGCCCCTGCCGAGGCCGGGGTCGTCGGCGGAGCGGGCCATCGAACTCAGCGCGTCCACCTGGGGGCGGAGACTGGACAACACCACCTCGGGGCTCAGGCGGTGGCCCAGAGCGCGGTGGTGGTCGAACATCGAGTCGAAGGTGAGGAGTGTCGTGTGGTCGCTCGGGATCGGACGGGCCGGCGCGTCCGCTAGTTCGATCAGGTGACCGTCAGCCTGAAGGACGTTGTCGAAGAGCCTGGCCATTTCGGGGTTCGGGTGAACCTGACCGTTCTCGATCTTGCTGAGGTGTCCCTTGCTGTACGGTACGAGGCCGGTCATCTGACTGAGTGAGAGCCCGCGCTCGTTGCGCAGGCGGCGAACCTCCTGGGCGAACGTGGGCGACAACGGCTTCACCCCCCTCCCCCCGGAAGTGTGTACGCCGTCAAACACCCGAATGCCGAATGTCCACTTATTGGCCGTTGATTGACGATCAACTGGGGCTATCTGGAACGGTCGGCGATGGTTCCATGTGAGTCATGGTGATGACGCGGCTCGACGAGGCGGCTGGTGTGGTGATGGTCTGGCAGCGCTTGGCGACCAACGTGGTCCACCGGTCGGAGTGGTTCGAGGTGCGCTCCGACAGCGTCGTCAGACCCGATGGCGGGCATGGCACCTACACGCACGTCGTGGCGCCGGGATCGGTCACGATCCTCGCGATCCAGGACGACGACGAGGTCGTGCTGACCCGGCAGTGGATCTACACGCACGGCGGCACCGAATGGCGGCTGCCCGGCGGCGCCGTCGACCACTCGGACGCTGATCCGCTGGCCGCGGCACGTCGTGAGCTCGCGGAGGAGACCGGGCTGCGGGCGGCGAAGTGGGAGCGGCTCGGCCAGATCCACGGCGCCGACAGCCTGAGCAACCACGTCGACCACATCTTCCTCGCCACCGACCTCACCCAGGGCGAGGCGGCGCTCGAACCCGGTGAGGCGGACCTGCGCGTGCGGACGATGCCGTTCTGCCACGCGCTCGACCTCGTCCGGCAGGGCATGCTCCCGCACGCCGGCAGTTCGCACGCGCTGCTCGTGATGGCGTTGCGCCGCACGGCCCAGAAATAGCATTCCCAGGGTTTCCTCGTATAGCTGGAAACAGGAAACCCGTTCTCATTCGACTGGCGAAAAGCCACTCTTGGTGCATCGGCGAGAACAACAGCCCGAAAGCCAGTCAGAATGAGAAGGTGAATTCTTCGATGAGAATGATCTGCTCACTCGCCACCGTCATGAAGGTTGCCGCTATCTGCCTTTTTCTTGGATTCATGGCAGGCAGCGTCTTCATCGCAACGGTGATCTGACTTCGCTTCGGACTGCGGTTCTCCCTGGCCATCAAAGGGAGGTGTCAGCCGTGGAACCGCACTTCTGCATCGACACGATCTGAACTCGCACGGCTTCTAGCGTGGCGTCCACTGCACGCCGTAGCCGCGGCCCTGGCGGGGATGGGGGAACTGCACGTCGATCTCCCCGATCTCGTCCAGCGGCAGCGTCTGCGGCCAAGGCGTCAGATCGTCGGTGTCGCGTGCCAGAGCCTCTTCGACGCGCCACACCGACTCCGGCAGGTCGTCCTGGTCGAATCGCACCCGCAACCGGAACGACTCGCACATCCGCTCCGGCCAGAACACGTAGGTCGGACGCATCGATTGTCCCCGCGGCACGCGCACTTCGAGCGCGAACTGGTGCGTTTGTCCCGCGTTGAGGGGTCGGGGCAACCGCAGCTTCATCAGGAAGCGTCGCGGGGACGGACGTTCGTGGCCGATGAGCTCGACCCCGTGCAACACCTCCACGTCCAGGTCACCTGGAGCACCTTCGGGCGTGGGTGAGGGGATCGTGATCGACCACGCGATCTCGTTGACACCATCGGTGTCGGCCACAACGGTCCGGCGTTCCGTGCACGCGGGCGTCGGACCGTCCAGCTTCAGCAGCGCGTCGAACTCCTTGACGTGCCACAGTTCCGACGGCGCCACGTGCGTCGTCGAAGGAGCCGGCTGCAGCGCCACCTCCACCAGGCGCTGCAGTCCGGCGTCCATCCTCCTGCGCACCGTGCGCGCCCCGCGGTCCTGTTGCTTCGCGAGCCACTCGATGCGTTCGTTGAGGAACCGGAACTGCGCGTCGTCGTGCAGTCCGAGGGGCGCCAGAACGGCGTTGCGGACCTCGACCGGGAAACCGCGCGTCGCGTTCAGGACCCAGTCGCGCAGTTTCGTCCGCACGGCCTCGGCGCCGTCCGTCTCGACGATGCCGCACACCTGGCGCAGCGCCGGTCCGACGTGCAAGTCGATACCGGGAGTCTGCACACCGCGCCCACGGCACAAGGTGCGCAGTTCTTCCATCAGCTGCTCAGGTGAGACTGGCATCCGTCCTCCGCGCGGAAATGCTTTGCCGGGCATGTCGGGCTTACCCGATCGGACGTTACTCCGGATGCACCATCCGGGTGAACGAATATGGGCGGCCGAACGGATTCTTCTACATCGTCCCGCTAGATGATCACCGCCGAACGACTGATGTCCTGACCTGGTCTTTGCCGGTAACGTGCTGGTCACGGGCGGTGACTTCCTCCGGTCGCCGCCACCCCTGCCGATGGAGGTTGTCTTCGTGCTGCGCACAATATTGTCCGTCGCCGCCGTGTTCTCGCTGGTCAGCGGCGTTCCTGCCGTCGCTGCCCCGGCGGAGGGCGCTTACCTGCTGCAGTTCCGCACCACCCTGAACGACGGCCAGCGCCACCAGCTCCAGGGCCTCGGCGTGCGGCTCGGCGCGTTCGTCCAGGACGGCACCTACCTCGCCCGCATGACGAGCACCGCGCGCGTGTCGCGGCTGAGCTACGTGGCCGAGGTGCGTCCGTTCCAGGCCCAGCCGCAGATCATGGCGCTGGGCGGCGCTTCCGACTACCTGATCACGCTCGTCGAGCAGGACGAGCGTGACCAGAAAGCCGTCGCCGCCAAGGTGAAGTCCTTGGGCGGCAAGGTGAACGTCATCTCCGCGAGCCGTGAGCACATCATGGCCACCTTGGACGCAGGGCAAGCCGCGCAGCTCGCGAAGCTGCCGGCCGTGATCGCGATCGACCCGGTGTCCGCGCCGGAGACCGACATGGCGATCTCGCGCGAGTCGTCCGGTGCCAACCACATCGAGAGCGTCGGCGGCTACAAGGGCCAGGGCGTGCGCGGCGAGGTGATGGACGGCGGATTCCGCCTGACGCACCAGGAGTTCCGCACCCGGCCACCGTTGCAGCACACCGCCAACACCACCAACACCTCGCACGGCACCTCGACGTACGGGCAGATCTTCGCGTCCGGCGTCTCGTCCGCGCACCGCGGCCTGCTGCCGGAGGGCCAGGGCATCACGGCCGTCTACAACACCGGCGACCGCTACGCGCACACCAAGCAGCTCGTCGACCCGGCCGGTCAGTACAAGGCCGTGTTCCAGTCCAACAGCTGGGGTGACTCGCTCACCACGGCGTACAACTCGATCTCGCAGCAGATGGACCGGATCGTGTTCGACCACGACCTGCTGATCTGCCAGTCGCAGAGCAACGCGGGCACCAGAAGCTCGCGTCCCCAGGCGTGGGCGAAGAACGTGCTGTCGGTCGGCGGCCAGTACCACTACAACACCCTCGACCGCGCGGACGACAAGTGGAACGGTGGCGCGTCGATCGGCCCCGCCGCCGACGGCCGCATCAAGCCGGAGATCTCGAACTACTACGACCGCATCGACACCACGACGTCCACCAGCGACACCGCCTACACGACGTCGTTCGGCGGCACGTCCGGCGCGACGCCGATCACCTGCGGCAACGCCGGTCTGCTGTTCCAGATGTGGGCCGACGGCGTGTTCGACGGCGCGCCGGGCAAGGGCCGTGACGTGTTCGCGTCCCGCCCGCACGCGGCGACCGCCAAGGCGCTGCTGATCAACACCGCCAACCAGTTCACGTTCTCCGGCACCACCCACGACCAGACGCGCACGCACCAGGGCTGGGGCACGGCGTCGGTCCGCAACCTCTACGACCGCGCGAAGGCGGGCGGCTGGAAGCTGCCGGTGCTGGTGAACGAGACGGACCTGCTGGCCACCGGTCAGTCGCGCAAGTACACCGTCGCGTCCAACGGCCAGACGCCGCTGCGCGCGACGCTGGCCTACACCGACCCGGCCGGTTCGCCGACCGCGGCCAAGGCGACCGTCAACGACCTGACGCTGAAGGTCACCGCCCCGAACGGCACCGTCTACTGGGGCAACAACGGCCTGCTGGCCGGCAACTGGTCCACGTCCGGCGGCGTCGCGAACACCGTCGACACCGTGGAGAACGTCCTCGTCCAGACGCCCGCCGCGGGCAACTGGACGGTCGAGGTGATCGCGACCTCGGTCAACGTCGACGGTCACGTCGAGACGGCCGCGACCGACGCCGACTACGCGCTGGTCGTGTCCTGACCTACTCGAACCGGGACGGGTCGCCCGCGCCGTAGCGGATGATCTCGGCCTCGCCGCTCGAGAAGTCCACCACCGTGGTGGGCGTGGTGCCGCACTCCCCGGAGTCGATCACCGCGTCCACCACGTGGTCGAGGCGTTCCTTGATCTCCCAGCCCTGCACGAGCGGCTCGGCCTCGTCGGGCAGCAGCAGGGTGCTGGTGAGCAGCGGCTCGCCCATCGCCTCCAGCAGCGCCTGCGTCACGACGTGGTCGGGGATGCGCGCGCCGACCGTCTTCTTCTTCGCGTGCATCATGCGGCGCGGCACCTCCTTCGTCGCGGGCAGGATGAACGTGTAGTTGCCCGGCGTGGAGGACTTGATCGCCCGGAACACCGCGTTGTCCACGACGACGAACTGACCGAGCTGGGCGAAGTTCTCGCACATCAGCGTGAAGTGGTGCTTGTCGTCGAGCTTGCGGATCTCCCGGATGCGGTCGATGCCGTCCTTGTTGCCCAGCCGGCAGCCCAGCGCGTAGCAGGAGTCGGTCGGGTAGGCGATCAGGCCGTCCTCCCGCAGGATCTTCACGGCCTGGTCGATGGCGCGCTTCTGCGGGTTGACCGGGTGGACGTCGAGGTACTTGGCCATGGCCGGTGAGCTTAGGCCGATCACCGAGGGGCCAGCATTTCGGCTCGCGCACGTTGATAACCTGGGGCTACTTCTTTCCCTGGTTTGGAGACCCCTAGCGATGCTCGACCGTGCCGTCGTCGACGCCCTGTTCCCCTCGGACCTGCCTGAACCGGCCTTCTGGGAGGAGCAGTACCCGCCTCGCGGGCTGGCAGAAGGCGCGAAGGTCACGCGCCTGGGCCCGTCGCCGACCGGGTTCCTGCACATCGGCGGCCTGTACGTCGGCATGATCGACCGCGACCTCGCGTCCCACTCCGGTGGCTCGTACATCGTGCGCGTCGAGGACACCGACCAGGCGCGTGAGGTTCCCGGCGCCGTCGAGCAGTTCAACAAGGCGTTCAAGTACTTCGGCATCGAGCCCGACGAGGCCGACGCGGTGGGCTCGTACGGCCCGTACCACCAGTCGCAGCGCGAGCAGGTCTACCTGACGTACGTGCGTGAGCTGGTGCGTTCCGGTCACGCGTACCTGTGCTTCGCGACGAAGGAAGAGCTCGCGGACATCACCGCCCGCCAGCAGGCCACCAAGCTGCCTACCGGCTACTACGGCCGGTGGGCGATCTGGCGCGACAAGACCGCCGAGGACGTTCAGGCCGCTTTGGACGAGGGCCGTCCGTACGTCGTGCGTTTCCGTTCGCCGGGCAAGGCGGGGGAGCGGACGTCGTTCGTCGACGCGATCCGCGGCCCGCTCGAGCACGACGCGAACCGCAACGACGTGGTGATCCTCAAGGCGTCCGACCAGTCGCCGCGCCTGCCCACGTACCACTTCGCGCACGCCGTCGACGACCACCTGATGCGCGTGAACCTGGTGATCCGCGGCGAGGAGTGGATCTCCTCGGTCCCCACCCACCTGCAGCTGTTCGACGCCCTCGGCTTCGAGCGCGTCGAGTACGCCCACATCGCGCCGCTGATGAAGCAGCAGGGCGGCTCCCGGCGCAAGCTCTCGAAGCGCAAGGACCCCGAGGCGTCCGTCGAGTTCTTCATCGAGGCGGGCTTCCCGGCCCCGGCCGTCCAGTACTACATGCGCGGCCTGGTCAACGCCCGCCTGGCCGAGCTGCCACTGGCCGAGGCCCTGGAGGCCCCGATCTCGCTCGCCGAGTGCGGCGTCGCGGGCCCACTGGTCGACCTGGTGAAGCTCGACGACATCTGCGCCGACTACGTGGCGACGCTGTCCGGCGAGGAGATCATCTCGCTGGTGTCGGAGTGGGCCAAGACCCACGACCCCGAGCTGGTCACCGTGCTGGCCTCGGAGCGCGACGCGGCCCTGGCGGCGTTGCGCGTCGAGCGCGGCCCGGAGGTCGCGAACCCGCGCAAGGACCTCCGCAAGTGGGCGGACTTCCGCACCGCCTACGGCTTCTTCTTCCCGTCGCTGTTCCCGCTCGTGTCCGACCGGACCGACGAGCGCCTCGGCGGGCTGTCGCCGGAGCTGATCTCCGCGTTCGCCGCGGACTTCGCCGACGGCTACGCGGATCTGGAGGACGGCCAGGAGTGGTTCGGCCAGATCCGGGAGCTCGCCGCGAAGCACGGGTTCGCGCCGAACCCCAAGGAGCTCAAGAAGAACCCGGACGCCTACCCCGGCTCCATCCGTGAGGCCGCGCAGCTCATCCGCGTGGCGCTGACGGGGTCGAAGGCGAGCCCGGACCTGCACGCCGTTGCCCGCACGCTGGGCACGGACGAGGTGCTGCGCCGGGTGCGCGCGCTCGCCGGCTGACGGTTCGTTCCGACGGCCCCTGGTTCCTACGGGAATCGGGGGCCGTCTTTGTTCGGAGGAGATCCGTCGGCGTCTGCCCACATACTGCTGGCATGACGGGGGAGAGTGCTTGCGCTCGTGAGTTCACGGCGTTGCGTGGCCGGCGTGTCGAGTCGTGGGTCGGTGTGGAGTGGGCGCTGCGTGCGGACGTGCCGGGCAGCGGGCCCCAGTTCCACGACCCGGAGGTGCCCTGTCTGCAGTTGTGGGGACTGCAGGCGGTGCTCGGTGACGGGCTGTTCAGCATCTGCACGTTCGACGAGGAAGCCGTGAGCGGGTTGTGGCGCAACCGGCACGAGGAGTTCGAGGCCAAGCTGCAGGACTCGGTGCTGTGGGACGAGCCCGGCGACTGCACCCGCTGGCGTGCGTTGAGCGAGTTGCCGGTCGGGCCGATCGACGAGGTCACGGTCTACGGCGACGAGGGTGTGGTGGCCGAGGTGCTGCTCGTGATCGGTGGACGGCCGTTGTTGCTCATCGCCGGCGAGCTGTACGAGACGTGGACGGACGACCTGGAGTTCCATCGGCTTGACGAATCGGTGCTGGCCTTCACCGATCTCGCGGCGGCCGATCGGGTCGCCTGGAGCACGCCCCGGCAGGACCTCCGCGTCCTCTGAACGAACTCTCGGCCCGGTATGGAACTTTCGTCCTGAAAGTTTCCGGAACAAAGTCGTGAGAGCGTTCCCATTGACGTGGACGTAACACGCCGTTGAGGATCGCGGCATGCATTGGAGAAGCACTCTCGCCGCAGTGCTGGGGCTGACACTGGTCGCCGGCACAACATCGGCGGCCGTCGCGCAGGAAGCGCAGCACTGGCCGCCGAAGCAGCCGGTCATCGGCCAGCCGAAGACGGAGCACGGTTGTGCCCGCATCGAGAAGTCCCTGTCGACGCTCAAGGACTGGCCGAAGGTCGAGAGCCAGCTCACGGGTGACCGCAAGGACGAGGCTCGGATCAAGGCGATCCTCAAGGACATGACGCTGGCCGAGAAGGTCGGCCAGATGACGCAGCCCGAGATCGGTGCGATCACGGCCGCGGACGTCACGACCTACGGGTTCGGGTCCGTCCTCAACGGCGGTGGCAGCTGGCCCGGCGCCAAGAAGAACGCGACGCCGCAGGAGTGGCTCGCGCTGGCCGACGCCTACTTCGAGGCGTCGAAGCAGTCGCGCACCAAGATCCCCGTCATCTGGGGCATCGACGCGGTGCACGGCAACAACAACGTCTACGGCGCGACGGTCTTCCCGCACAACATCGGTCTCGGCGCGGCGCAGGACCCGTGCCTCATCCGCGACATCAACGAGGCCACGGCCGAGCAGATTCGCGCGACGGGGCAGGACTGGGCCTTCTCGCCGACGCTCGCCGTCGTGCAGGACGACCGGTGGGGCCGCACGTACGAGGGCTTCTCCGAGGACCCGCGGATCACCCGCGCCTACGGCTACGAGGCCATCAAGGGCCTGCAGGACAACGCGAAGAAGCGCATCGGCGAGGACGGCGTGATCGCCACCGCCAAGCACTTCATCGGTGACGGCGGCACGACCGGCGGCAAGGACCAGGGCATCAACGCCTCGTCCGAGAAGGACATGATCAACGTCCACGGTCAGGGCTACTACGGTGCTCTCGCCGCGGGCGCCCAGTCCGTGATGATCTCGTTCAACAGCTGGACGAACGACGTCATCGCCGAGGGCAAGGTGCACGGCTCCAAGTACGTGCAGACCGGCATCCTCAAGGGCAAGATGGGCTTCGACGGCCTGCTCGTCGGCGACTGGAACGGCCACGGCCAGGTTCCGGGCTGCACGAACGCCAGCTGTGCGGCGGCGATCAACGCCGGACTGGACATCCTCATGGTGCCGAACGACTGGAAGGCGCTCATCACCAACACGATCGCCCAGGTCGAGGCCGGTGAGATCCCGATGGCCCGCATCGACGACGCGGTGACCCGCATCCTGCGCGTCAAGCTGCGCGCCGGTGTCTTCGAGGCCAAGAAGCCCTCGCTACGTGAGCACGCGGGTGAAGCGAAGGCGTTGCAGCACAAGGAACTCGCCCGCGAGGCCGTGCGCGAGTCCGCCGTGCTGATGAAGAACGACAAGCGCGTGCTGCCGTTGTCCAAGCGCAGCAAGGTTCTCGTCGTCGGCAAGAGCGCCGACAACATCGGCAACCAGACCGGTGGCTGGACGCTGTCGTGGCAGGGCACCGGCAACACCAACGCCGACTTCCCCAACGCCACCAGCATCCTCAAGGGCATCCAGGACACCCTGGGCACGACGAACGTCACGTTCGCCGAGACCGCCGACGGTGTCGACCCGGCGCAGTTCGACGCCGTCATCGCCGTGATCGGTGAGACGCCGTACGCGGAGGGTGTGGGCGACCTCGGCAAGCGGTCGTTCGAGTCCGCTCGCCTGCAGCCGCAGGACCTCGCCGTGCTGGACAAGGTGTCCGGCAAGGGCAAGCCGGTCATCACCGTCTACGTCGGTGGCCGCGCGCTGTACATGAACAAGGAGATCAACCGCTCCGACGCGTTCGTGGCCGCCTGGCTGCCGGGCTCCGAGGGCGGCGGCATCGCCGACCTGCTGATCAAGGGCCGCCACAACGGGTTCAGCGGCAAGCTGTCCTACTCGTGGCCTGGCGAGGCCTGCCCCGCGCTGCCGGGTGAGCCCGCCAAGAAGCCGCTGTTCAAGCTCGGCTACGGCCTGCGCGACTGGGAGACCGGCCGCGTCGGCAAGCTCGACGAGACCAGCCCCGGCGTCCTGTGCTCCGGCGGTGGCGGCGGCACGGCCACCGAGGACCTGGAGATCTACAACCGCACGGACATCGCGCCGTACCAGTCGATGATCGGTTCGGCGGAGAACTGGGGCGGCACCGTGGTCGGGCCCGACGGCCAGGCCTCGCACGCCGAGCTCAACGTCGTGCAGTCCGACGTCAACGTCCAGCAGGACGCGCTCAAGACGACGTGGACCGGCACCGGCCCTGGCCAGGTGTACCTGCAGAGCCAGGCGGTCAGCGACCTCCGCGGCTACGGCAACGCCAACGCGGCCATCCAGTTCGACGTGATCGTGCACCAGGCCCCGGCCAACCGCACCGTCATCAGCTCGCACTGCCAGTACCCGTGCATGGCGGAGATCGATGCCACGCAGGCGTTCCGCAACCTCCCCATTGGACAGAAGTCGACCGTCAAGATCCCGGTCTCCTGCTTCTCCAACAAGGGACTGGACCTGGAGAGCGTCAACACGCCGTTCCTCGTCTACACCGACGGCGCGTTCCAGGCCTCGTTCGCGAACATCCGGTGGGTGCCCAAGGCGGGCGCCGATCCGGACGCACTGCCCTGTACGTAAGCACTAACGGGTAAGACGCGGCGCGCTTCAGGCTGTTTTCTCCAGCAGGAAGCGCGCCGCGGTCTGTGCCTGCCGGGCGGGTTCGGACGACACCGTGATCGCCGTGTTCGTCATCGCCCCCTCGAACAGCAGGAAGATCGAGTCCGCCACCCACTCCGGCCGCCCGCTCGCCGCGACCAACGCCGCGATCGCGCCCCGCACGCCGGACTTCTGGTGGCGCACCACCGCGGTCACACGCTCCGAGGACGGTCCCAGCTCCGCGTAGGAGTTGATGAACGCGCAGCCGCGGAAGTCGGTCGTGCCCGACGAGTCCGCCATCCAGTCGAAGACCGCCAGGATCTGCTCCTCCGGCGTCGACGCGCGCAGCACGTACTTCATGGTCGCGGCGGTGATGGCCTCCTCCCGCCGGCGCAGCACCTCCTCGACCAGCGCCTCCTTGCCGTCGAAGAGGCTGTAGAGCTTCTTCAACGAGACGCCCGCCTCCGCGCGCAGCTCGTCCATGCCGACCGCGTGCGCGCTCTTCGCGTAGAACAGCCGGTCAGCCGCCTCCAGAACCCTCTCGCGGGCCTCTGTGTCCGTGGTCACCGTCAGTACCCCTTGCCGTGGAGAACGCTCGTTCTCTACTGTAGCAAACACACCGGAGAACGAGCGTTCTCCGCCACCGAGGGAGACGGAAATGTCGAAGATCGTGCTGGTCCACGGACTGTGGCTCACCTCCGCCAGCTGGAAGAACGTCGCCGAGAGGTTCGAGGCGGCCGGCCACGAGGTGCTCACCCCGACCTGGCCCGGCTACGGCGAGGTCGCCGAGATGAGGGCCCACCCCGAGATCGCGAACGGCCTGGGCGTCGTGGAGATCACCGACCACGTCGAGAAGTTCATCCGCGACCACCACGCCGAGGACGCGATCATCATGGGCCACTCGTTCGGTGGCCTGATCACGCAGAAGCTCCTCGACCGGGGCCTGGGCAAGGCCGGTGTCGCCATCCACTCGGCGCCCGCCAAGGGCACGCTGGGCCTGCCGTTCTCCTCGATCAAGGCCGCGTTCCCTGTGCTCAAGAACCCGGCGAACGCCAAGCGCAACGTCGAGCTGTCGCCGGAGGAGTGGCACTTCGCGTTCACGAACACCCTGCCGGAGGACGAGGCCGAGGCGCTGCGGCAGCAGTTCGCGATCACCGCGCCCGGACGCCCGCTGTGGCAGGCCGCGACCGCGAACTTCACCACCCACAACGCGACCAAGGTCGACCTGAAGAACCCGAACCGCGCGCCGCTGCTGTTCATCGCGAGCGAGGGCGACAACGTCGTGCCGGCGTCGATGAACCGCGAGAACGCCCGCCGTTACAAGGGCCCCGCGATCACCGAGATCAGGGAGTTCCCGAACCGCCCGCACTTCGTCATGGGAACGCCGGGCTGGGAAGAGGTCGCCGACTACGCCCTGACCTGGGCCGACAAGTTCTAGCCGTCGAGGTCCACCGGCTCGCCCCTGATCGCGGTCACGGAACCGCCGGTCTGGGCGGCGAGCCAGACCTCGAAGTCGTCCGGGTCCTTCGTGAGAACGGTGAAGGTGACGTCATGACCGTATTCGGTGTCCGCGACGTGGTACCCGGCCGCGCGCAACGCGTTCTCCAGCTTCCCCGCCTGATCGTGGTCCACGGCCAGAAGCACGCTCTCGTGCCGTTCACGGGTGAGAGTGCCCAACGAGTCGATGGCCTCCGACACTGCCCGTCCATACGCACGGACCAGGCCGCCGGCACCCAGTTTGATGCCGCCGTAGTAGCGGGTGACGACGACAGCGGTGTCCACGAGGTCCCGGCGTGTCAACACCTCCAGCATCGGAACGCCTGCGGTGCCGGCAGGTTCGCCGTCGTCGGACGACCGTTGGGTGTCGAGAGTCCGGAACGCCGTGCAGTTGTGCGAGGCCTGCCAGTGCTCCTTGCGGACACGAGCGAAGAACTCGGAAGCCTCCGCATCGGAGGTGACGCGGGCGACGTGGCACAGGAACCGCGACCGTTGGATCTCGATCTCGTGCGTGCCGTCCCGCTTGATCACCTTCACGGCTCGATTGTCCGCCTGCGTTGTTCGGCCTCACCGAACAGGGCGTCCAGCTCGGCCGGAGGAACCTCCTCGAGCTGCTCGTACGTGCACTCCAACGCCGTCTTGTCCTCACGGAAGCGCACAAGCCGTGAGGTGTGCCGGAACCGTCCACCCTGCACGTGCTCGTACCGCACCTCGGCGACCCGCGTCGGTTCGAGCAGCACGACCTGAAGCTGCTTCTCGGGGTTCCACCGGCTGTTCATGCCAGGACCCTCGTACGTCGCCCACGCGCTCCACGGATGCTCGGCGGGGTCGAGCAACGGCTTGAGCTCCTCGACCAGCTCCCGCCGCCGCGCCGCGGTGAAGCTGCTGGCCACACCGACGTTGTGCAGTTCGCCGTCCTGGTAGAGCCCGAGCACCAGCGACCCGACCGTCTCGCCGTCCTTGTGCCACCGATAACCGGCGACCACGCAGTCGGCCGTCCGCTCGTGCTTCACCTTGAACATCACGCGCTTGTCGGGCTCGTAGACGCCGTCCAGGGCCTTCACCATCACGCCGTCGAACCCCGCGCCCTCGAACCGGGTGAACCAGTCCTGCGCCACGTCCGGGTCCGCTGTGGACGGTGTCAGGTAGATGCCGGGGACCTCGGTGACGATCTCCTCCAGCAGCTTGCGCCGCTCGCGCAACGAGAGCCCGGTGACGTCCTCGGAGCCGCACGCCAGCAGGTCGAACGCCACGAAGCTCGCCGGCGTCTCCACCGAGAGCTTGCGCACGCGCGAGGCTGCCGGGTGCAGGCGCAACTGGAGGGTGTCGAAGCTCAGCCCGTCCGGCGTGACCAGCACGATCTCGCCGTCCACCACGCACCGCGGCGGCAGCGCCTCCCGGAGCAGCTCGACGACCTCGGGGAAGTACCGGGTGAGCGGCTTGTCGTTGCGCGAGCCCAGCTCGACCTCGTCGCCGTCGCGGAACACGATGCAGCGGAAGCCGTCCCACTTGGGCTCGTACGCGAGTCCGTCCCCGCGCGGCAGCACGGGCACGGACTTCGCGAGCATCGGCTTCACCGGCGGCATCACGGGCAGGTCCACACCGGGACCATAAGCTCAGCGGAGAGCCACCGCGAGCTTTTCGAGTTCCCGCACGTCCGCGTCCATGCCGTCGTCCTCGGGAACGGCCAGGGCGATCGGCCGCCGCATCGTGACCGCCCCCGACCTGCGCGTCTCCAGCCCGGCCCGCAGCCGTTCGGACAGCGGCAGCTCGTCCGGCGTCTCGGCGACGTACGGGCTGATCCGCACCAGCCCGTCCCTGCACTCGATCACCCGCCGGTAGTAGCGCCGGTGCACGCCCCGCAACGACAACGTGTCGCGCTTGGACGGCACGCGGTGCAGGGCGTCCTCGGGGAACGACTGGTTCAGCAACGTCCACAGTGGAGAGAGCCGGTGGTACGCGCGCAAATGCCGCAGCCACAAACGAGTCGCCGCGAACCGCATCGCGAAGATCGGGTAGATGACGCCGACGACGCAGAACAGCACGCCCGGCAACAGGAACCACACGGCGGTGGTCAGCAGCCAGCGGGGTAGCGGTTCGCCGAAGTAGCGCGAGACGTTCGAGGCCACGAAGATCGCGTCGGCGGGCACCAGCAGCGCGAGGCCCGTCGAGGTGATCAGCAGACCGCGGCGCAACCGGGGCTCGGCCTCACGGGCGTAACGGCGGGCCCAGACGAACATCGTCGCGAAGCCGTAGAGCAGGTAACCGTTGCCCAGCGCGTAGAACACCGTGATGGCGAGGACGCCGGTCGGGCCGCCGCCGAGCGAGTTCGGCACGCGGGCCGCCGCCACCCTCAGGTCGTCCGGGATCGCGAGCACGGCCCACGTCATGAAGCTGATGCACAGGGCGAGCGGGATCAGCTGCAGGAGTGCGTGCTTCCTGGCCTTCTCGTCGTCCAGCGCCGAGAAGATGAAGAAGCAGATCAGGCCGTACACGCCGACCTGCAGCATCGAGTGCTGGATCAGCTGGCAGACCATGGGGTCGAGCCCGAGGAACCACCGCCCGTTCGCCGCCGCCCGTCCGAACGGGTAGCCGACCGCCCAGCCGGCCACCAGACCCGTCACCGAACGCAGCCGCGGGTCGTGCGGGCGCCGCACCAGCAGGTACAGCACCACGGCCAGCGCCGAGAACGCGACGATGCCCTGGGTCTCCTTGAGGTACTCCACCTACAACCACCCCAGGCGGTCCGCGAGCGACTTCGACATGCGGCGGGCGGGACCCTCCGACGCCCGCGGCGCCACCTTGTCCAGCACCGACGCCCATTCCAGGATGATCGTCGCGACCGTCTCGGCCTCGCGCTCGTGCTCCGAGTCGTAGGACGTGCGCCGCAGCGCGCGCCGCACCGCGTCCGGTTCGAGGTCGGGGTACAGGCCCGCGAGCAGGTCGTCGTCCTGCTCGTCGCTGGTGTGACCGGCGAGCAGGTGGCCGAGTTCGTGCAGGATGATGTGGTTCTGGTGCGCCTTCGACGTCTCCTGCTGGTACAGGATGTAGTCGGCCTTGGCGGTGGCGATCCACACGCCGTACGGGCCGGGCACCGGGATCGGGTGCGCGATCAGCCGGATGGGCTTGCCGCGCTGGTCACCGACCCGGCGGCAGAGCTCGCCGACGTCGAGCGGCGGCTGGATGTCCAGCTCGTTCAGCAGGCGGCGGCACCGCTTGCGCAAATCTCGTTCGGCCACGAGTCATCCTTCGCCGCGCTCGGCCTGTTCCTGTCGGTAGACGACGTCGAGCAGTTCCATGACCAGACGGCGGCGGTCCGGCGACAGTTCCCCCGCCCGCATCGCCATGAGCTGCGCGTCGCTGCCCGAGGCGATCTCGTTGAGACGCGACTGCTCGTCCTGCAACGATTTCAGCTGCTCGTCGACGCGGTCGGTGACCTCGTCGTCGAAGAAGTAGCTCACGGGCACACCGAAGAAGCCTGCCAGTGCCTGCAGGTGCTTGAACGTCGGGTTGTCCTTCTTGGACTTGCGCAGCTGCCAGATGTAGCTCTGGGAGATGGTCACACCGGTGTCCGCGATGGCCGCCGCGACCTGCTCGTTGCTGTACTCCTGGCCTGACCTGGCGGTGTGCCGCGCGAAGAGGTGGTTGAGCTTGTCAGCCAGGGACCGTTGCCCCGCCATGCCGCCTCCCCGGTCGCGCGCAGTGAGCGTCTCCACCCATGGAAAGGGCTATCTGGGTGACGAGATTTTCACCAGTTGAAAGCCCTCCAATGGCCAACATAGACTCCCCCCGTGTCTGTCTCAACTGCGGAGGGTGTCCGCGCGGTCCGCGACAGTCATGACAGCCCACCTGATCGCCACTTCGCGGAGGTTCCGGGACATGGCGCTTGCTGAACGACAGGGGTCGTTTCACCGCTCAGTGATCGACGTCGTCTACAAGACCATGAACCAGCTCGCGCAGACGGACTCGCCCAACGAGGTGTTCGAACTGCGTGAGCAGCTTCGTGCCGCCCTGCCGTGGTGGCGCGGGCTGCTGCGGATGCACGAGCCCGACGAGCGCCATCGGTGCAAGTCGTGTCACGCCTGGTACGGGAGGCATCGCGCGTGGCCCTGCCCGGTGTGGCGGGACGCGGTGCAGGCGCTGCACCAGCTCAACGACATGTACGGGTTCCTCGGGGCACCGCACCCGACGGACCCGCTTCCCGGGGAACGGGTGGTCGTGAGTGGTTCCGGCCGCCTCGACGACCAGAACCACTCACGATCCTCTTAACCGATCTTGAAGCTCTGCGCGGCCGACCCGTTGCAGGTCGCCTGGACCAGTTGCACGCCGTCACCGGACCCGGCCGGTGCGCTGAGGCACTTGCCGGAGTGGCGGGCGGTCAGCGTCGAGTAGCCGTCGGAACCGGTGGTGACCCGCCACTGCTGGTTGGTGCCACCGCCGAAGTCCCACAGGTGGATGCCGGCGTTGTCGGCGGTGGACACGTTGCTCACGTCCAGCACCTTGGCCGGGTCGTTGCGGTACTCGACGCGGGAGTAGCCGTCGGTCGTCGCCACCGCGCGGAAGTTCTGCGCCGTGGTGCCGTTGCACGAGTACTGCTGGATGACGGTGCCGTTGCTCAGGCCCGCGGCGGCGGCGTCGACGCACTTGCCGTTGCCGCGGTTGACGACCGTCTTCCACTCACCCTGCGGCGGCGGGGTGCCGCCACCGCCCAGCCACAGCAGGCTGTCGATGAGGAAGTTGTTCTGGGTGGCGCTCGCGAACGTGGACGACAGCGGCCGGTTCGCCGCGTAGTCCATGGCGTTGTGGCCGAAGTTCGCGTAGATCATCTTGTAGTTCTTGTTCGACCACATGATCGGGTAGTAGCCGCTGCGCCACTGCTGGTTCGGGTCGGTGCCGAGCGGGAAGCTCGACGGGTCGACGCTCGCCAGGATCTGGATGTTCGGGTTCTGCCGCAGGTCGCGATCCCAGCTGTACCACTCGCTGACCGCGGAGGTGAACTTCTCCGGCAGCCGCAGCGTCGACGGGTGCGTGCGGGTCTCGACCTTCAGCACCGCGGTCGTCGGGCCCCACGTGTTGCTGACGAAGTTCCCCTTGGCCAGGAACGTGTTGTGGTACCAGGGCCACTCGTTCGCGTTCTGGGTGAACGCGCTGACGTGGAAGCCGAAGAACCCGCCGCCGGCCTCGATGTAGCGCTGGAAACCGGTGCGCGCGGCCGCCCCGGTGGGCGCGTCGTCGAGGAAGATCACGACCTGCGCCTGGGCGGGGGTCAGGTTGTTGAGCCGGTTCCAGTCACGGGTCGACTCGTAGGTGAAGCCGTTCTCCTGGCCCGCGCGGGTGAGCCACGGGTTCGCCTCGTTCACGAACGCGATGTGCGCCGCGTCCCAGGTGCCGTTGTAGAAAGCGAGAACTTTGAACGGTGCCGCCTGTGCCGTGCTCGTTGCCGAGAGCGAAACCGGGACGAGGGTGGCGGCGAGCATTGCCAGCAACGCCAACAGTTTTCGAGCCATTCGGGTACACACCTTCGTGTAGCAGGGGTTGCGCGCCCGAAGATCATCGTAGAGAAGGTCTAGACCTGTTGGGGACCGGGACGTTCACAGAATTCTTTTGCGCCACAACATGATCCCGCCGAGAACGGCGAGCCCGCCCAGTGCGGCCACCACGGCCGATATGCCGAATCTCGTTGCGTTGGAAGGGGGTTGTTCGGCACTCGACGCAACGGGAACGGGCCGGGGAACGCTCGACTTCGGCGCGGACGGCTTGGTGGACGGTGCCGCGGAGCTCTGGGGTGCGGCCTCGGCCTGCACCGGGGGTGCCGCGGCCGGTGCGGGCTGGGCGGCCGGGGGCGCGGGCTTCACGGCCGCGGCGATCTCGACGTCCGTGCACGAGTAGTAGGTGTCGGGCGTGTCCGTGTTCTGCCAGACCGTGTAGATCAGGTGGCGTCCGGTCCGGTCCTTCGGCAGCTGCACCTTGAACTCGTAGGAGCCGTTGACCAACGGGGGAGAGGGCACGTTGAGGAACTGGTCGAGGTCCGCCCACCGCAGCGGCGCGGCGGGCGAGTAGCCGTCGCGCGTCATGTAGAACCGGAACGAGCCCTGGTGCGGGATCGTGGCCTTGTACGTGAAGTCGGTGCTCTTCAGCTTCGTGGCCGGCCACTGCGCGCTCGGCAGGTCGAGACCGGCGTACTTCGGCAGCCCGGCGCTGCACAACCGGCCGTCCGGAACCTTGGCCTCGTCCTGGCCGCGGACGTTCGGCAGCCGGATGTTGTCCCACTCCTTGGACGGCAACCCCGCCGCGATGGCGCTGCGGCAGAGCGGGGATGATGCTGTGGGCTGACCTGGCGAACACAGGAAAGCCCTGCTCGCGGGGTCAGTGGGCGCGCCATGGGCGTGCGCGGGAACCACGGAGAGCATCATGAGCAGCGATAGCACGCCCAAAAGGCGAAACACAGGCACCGCCCCCTTCCTTCTAGGGGTACGCGTGCCAGACCCAAGTCGTTCACGGAAGATGTATTGACATGTCCTTCGCTGATGAGGTGTCCGCGGCCGCAGCCCGGCTCGGCGGTGTCGCACGCACGACCCCGCTGGAGGTCAACCAGCGGTTGTCCGAGAGGACCGGGGCACGCGTGTGGTTCAAGCGCGAGGACCTTCAGGTCGGCCGTTCCTACAAGCTGCGTGGCGCCTTCAACCTGCTCTGCCAGACCGAGTTCGCGTTCGGTGGAGCGGTCTGCGCGTCAGCCGGCAACCACGGCCAGGGCATGGCGTACGCCTGCCGCCGTCTCGGCATCGAGGGCCGCGTGCACGTCCCGCGCACCACGCCGCGCCAGAAACGCGACCGCATCCACGCCCTCGGTCAGGGCATGGTGCAGCTGGTCGTGGACGGCGACACCTACGACGACGCGGCCGCGCTGGCGAAGGAGTACGCGCAGCAGACGGGCGCGACCCTCGTCCCGGCCTTCGACGACCGCCGCACGGTCGCCGGTCAGGGCACCGTCGGCCTGGAGATCGTCCAGCAGCTCGGCGGCGCGCCCGACGTGATCGTGGTGCCCGTCGGCGGCGGCGGCCTGCTCTCCGGCGTCGGCACGTGGTTCAGGGAACGCTTCCCGCGCACCAGGATCATCGGCGTGGAACCGGCCGGCGCCGCGAGCATGATCGCCGCCATCCAGGCCGGTGGCCCCGTGACGCTGCCCGAGGTGGACTCGTTCGTCGACGGTGCCGCGGTCCGCCGCGCCGGCGAGGTGACGTTCCCGATGGTGCGCGACAGCGGCGCCGAGCTCCTCACCGTGTCCGAGGGCGCGGTCTGCACGGAGATGCTGGAGCTGTACCAGACCGACGGCATCGTCGCGGAACCCGCCGGAGCGCTGGCCTCGGCCGCGTTGCTGGAGGAGATCTCCGTCGCGCCGGACTCGACGGTCGTGTGCCTGCTCTCGGGCGGCAACAACGACGTCTCGCGCTACGCCGAGATCGTCGAGCGGTCGATGATCCACCGCGGCCTGAAGCACTGGTTCCTGGTGGAGTTCCCGCAGGAGCCGGGCGCGCTGCGGCGGTTCCTCGACGACGTGCTGGGCAAGGACGACGACATCGTGCAGTTCGAGTACATGAAGCGGGACAACCGGGAGACCGGGGCCGCGCTGGTGTGCATCGAGCTGGGGCGCCGCGAGGACTACGACCTGCTGTGGGGGCGGATGAAGGAGTCTCCGCTCAAGATCCAGCACGTGGAGCCGGGGTCGACGGCGTACCGCTTCCTCATCTAGGGGCGTGCCGGGCACCCCGTTCGCGGAATGCCCGGCACCTAGCGGGAACTACGGCTTGGCGGGGAACTACGGCCTGGGCGGGCAGACCTTCCAGGCGAAGTGGTAGGTCGTCTCGATGGACCCGTCGGTCGAGTCCATCGCGATGAAGCTGGTGAGCTTCTTGTCGGACGTGCCCGCCATGACGCGCAGCTCCGTGTTGATGTTGAAGTTCCTCTTCTCGCCACAGGGGTGGTAGACGATGGCGGCCACGTCGGTCGTGTCCGTCGCCTGCCAGTCGTCGCTGAGCGGGCCCTTGTAGTTGTGCTGCCTGTACTCGGTCTGCGACATGCCCTGGAAGTAGTAGTTGGCCTTCTCCAGGGCCGTGGCGCCGCGTTCGAGGTGCGCGAAGCCGCGGTAGTCGGTGGACGCGATGCCGTAGGTGAAGCCGGACGGCACGTTGACGCGCAGGTTCAGCTGGCAGTTCTTGCGGAAGTCGGTGGGCAGGGCCTGAGGGCCGACCTGTGCCATGAACTCGCTGTAGGTGACGGTGAAAGCCTTGTTGTCCGGGCTCACGGCGACGGCGGCCGTTCCCGCCCGGCAGCCAGAACCGTTGATGGTCACGACGTCGATGGTGATGTTGTCCGGCGGGGGTGTGTCGCCGGGGGCGCCACCGGGGGGAATGATGATCGTCGACATCGCGAGCGCGGCCGCGGCGAGTGTGGTGAGCATGGGGCACCTTTCCGTCTGGGGTTCAACGAAATGAACGGGCGGCGGCAATCGGTGCCTGGATCAGCAACGCTTCCAGGAGAACTGGTACTTCGTGCTCACACTGCTGTCCGTGGAATCCATCGTCATGAAGCTGTTGGCCTTCGACGCGGTTCCCGCGTTCACGCGCAGTTCGGTGTTGATGTTCAGGTGGCGGACTTCCCCGCACGGCGCGTAGATGATTTCCGACACCGTCGCGCGGTCGGTGGCCTGCCAGTTGTCGCTCTTCGGGCCGGTGAACGTGTGGGTGCGGCTCGCGGTCTGCGACATGCCCTGGAAGTAGTAGTTCCCCTTCTCCATACCCGTGGCGCCCTGCTGCAGGTTGGCGAATCCGCGGTAGTCGGCCTGGGCGATGCCGAACGTGAAGCCCTGCGGGTAGCTCACTCTGATGTTGAGCTGGCAGTTCTTGCGGAAGTCGGTGGGGCCCGAGCCCTGTCCGGCCTGGGCTAGGTACTGGCTGTATGTGACCGTGAACGCCGTGCGGTCGTCCGCGGCCGCGACGGCCGCGGTGCCGGCAGGGCAGCCGGAACCGTTCACCGTGACGACGTCGATCATCACGAAATCAGGAACATCGGGTGCTGCGTTCGCGGCAGGCGCGGTCAGGACCGCGGACAGCGCGAGGGCAGCAGCCGCCACCGATTTCAGCATGGTCAGCCTTTCCAAACATGACTGCGGTAGCGGCGGCGGAATTCAGACGATATCGGAAACTCTGCGTGGTGACGGGCCGCCGAATGGGTGACTGAATTGATCGGCAATGTCCGAGCGAATTCACGACGAATTGCACGCCCGAAATATTCGGCCGTGCGCGAACTATGTTCACTCACCGTGCAGGGAATTGACCTGACGATTGTCTGACGATCGCCGGCGGCTGCGCCGTCCGAGTGGCGCGGGGCACAGCGGTACCCCGGGAAGAAGTGGTCCTCGCCGGACGTTGACACTGATGACGATGTCCAACCTCGACGAGGAGTGCGCCTGATGGCTCCCGACCAGCTGACCGTCTACTCGACCTCGTGGTGCGGCTACTGCCGGATCCTGAAGAGCTCGCTCGACCGCGAAGGCATCGAGTACGTCGAGATCAACATCGAGGAGACGCCGGGCGCGGCCGACTTCGTGATGGAGGTGAACGGCGGCAACCGCACGGTGCCGACCGTCCACTTCCCGAACGGCGCGGCGCTCACGAACCCGTCGCTGGCGCAGGTGAAGGAGCAGTTGGCGGCCTGACGGCTACTCGTACAGGAACGCCGTGGTCGACTGACCGTCCAGCGTCTCGCGGATGATGTCCGCGTGGCCCGCGTGCTGCGCGGTCTCCCGGATCAGGTGCAGCACGATCCGCCGGATCGACATGGGCTGAGGGTTCTGGTCCCAGGGCGCGGACGGCAGCGGCACCAGCTTGTCGAGCGAAGCGGTGCGCACGGCCTCATCGGTCGTGCGCACCGCTTCGTCGTAGGACTTCAGCAACGCGTCGAAGTCGTCGCCGGTCCAGGTGTACTGGTCCCAGTCGAGCATGCCGGGCGGGGTGCCGGGCTGTTCGGTCAGGATGTGGGTCCAGCTGCGCTCACACAAGGTGAGGTGCTTGAGCAACCCACCCAGTGTGAGCTCGCTGACGGTCGTGCGCTTCACCGCTTCTTCGGCGGTGAGACCCCGCACGGTGACGCGGAAGGTCCTGCGCTGATCGTTCAGCTCGTGCAACAGGTCGTTGAGCTCCATGGTCATGAATTGAAGCTACGACCGAACTAGGACCACTCAAGTCCTAGTCAGGGCGACCACTAGCAGTAGAGGTTGCCGCCCTGCGCCACACCGATGATGCCGGTGAACTGCTGGTACTTCGAGACGCGGCTCTGGACCTGCGCCGGGTTGCGGCCGTCGCACTCCAGGGAACCGTTGATGCTGCGGATGGTCTGGCCGAAACCGGCGCTGTTGACCATCGCGTTGTGCGCGGTCATGCTGCCGGGTCCGTTCTGGGTCATCCAGTACCAGATCGCCGTCCTCCACGCGGTCGTGGAGTTCGTCGCCACCTGCTGCGGCTTGTCGAGCAGGTCGGAGATGCCGAGGTAGTCACCGGCGGCCTTGTAGTTGAAGTTCCACGACAGCTGGATCGGACCGCGGCCGTAGTAGGCGTAGGTACCGGCCGGGCAGCCGTAGGGCCGGCTCTCATCGCAGAGGTCGTTGTTCTTGTTGATCTCTTCGATGTAGACGAGGCCACCGGTCTCGTGCGACGCGTTCGCGAGGAACGCCGCGATCTCCTGCTTCTTCACCGTGTCGCTGCCGGTTCCGGCGAACGCGGGGTGCATGCGCGCGGCGTCGACGAAGCCCTGGAAGGTGTAGAAGCTGTTGCGGGACGACCGCGGGAACATCTGGTCGAACTGGGACTCGGAGATGATGAAGCCGCCGGGGTCGCCCCCGCCGCCGTCACAGCTGTGCGGTTCCCAGTACCAAGTGGAGATGATCGGGTCGTAGCCCGGGTTCTCGTTCTTGGCGCGGTAGTACTGACCGTTGGTGTACTTCACGATCGAGCCGGCGGGGTACCACGTGCCCGCCGCCCAGTTCGGGGCGCCGGCGCAGGTGCCGCCGCCGGGGGTGCCGCCGCCGTCGCAACTCGTCGGCTCCCAGAACCAGGTCGAGATGATCGGGTCGTAGCCCGGGTTCTCGTTCTTGGCGCGGTAGTACTGACCGTTGGTGTACTTCACGATCGAACCGACGGGGTACCACGTGCCCGCTGTCCAGTTGGTGAACGAGCAGGCCTGTGCGGACACTTCGGCCTGTGATGACGCGGTCGGTGCGATGACGGCCACGGTCGCCGCCATCACCACCGCCGCGAGAGACGCCAGAATTCGTTTTCTCAGCAAGGTCACTCACTCCTGGAGTCTTGCGCCCGGAGGATCAGGTATGTGAACAGCGCTGAGATTGGCATCAATGGTCCAGACCAGTCAAGGGTCTAGACCTGTTTTGTCACTAGCAGTAGAGGTTCGATCCCTGTGCGACACCGATGATGCCGGTGAAGGAGCGGTACTTCGAGACGCGGCTCTCCACCGTGCCGGGGTTGCGGCCGTCGCACTCCAGGGATCCGTTGATGCTGCGGATCGTCTGGCCGAAGCCGCGCGAGTTGACCATCGCGTTGTGCGGGATCATGGTGCCGGGCCCGTTCTGCGTCATCCAGTACCAGATCGCGGTCCGCCACGAGATGGTCGCGTTCGTGGCCACCAGTTCGGGGTTGTTCAGCAGGTTGACGCCGAGGTAGTCGCCGGCCGCCTTGTAGTTGAAGTTCCACGACAGCTGGATCGGGCCGCGGCCGTAGTACTTCTGGGGCGAAGGGCAGCCGTAGGGCCGCGTCTCGTCGCAGTAGTCTCCGCTCTGGTCGATCTCGCGGATGTAGCGGAGACCGCCGGTCTCGTGCGAGACGTTGGCCAGGAATGCCGCAAGCTCCTGCTTCTTCACCGTGTCACTGCCCTGGTTCGCGAACGAACCGAACGTGGCCATCGCGCTCTTCAGGCCGCTGTAGGTGTAGAAGGCGTTGCGGGGCGGGGACGGGAACATGCGGTTGAACTGCGCTTCGGTGACGATGAACGGCGCTGCCGTCGCCGGCTGAACGAGCGTGAAGACGCCGATCAGCGCGACGATCAGGGCGGCGGCGCGTGTCCGGAACATGGGGACCAACTCCTCGGAGCATCTGCGCGCCCACGGTGTGTTACCGCTCTCACGGTGGCAGGCAAGAACTCCGAGCACAAGAGGTGGTCTATACCTTTTAGATACGTGAACCGGTTCGTCAGCTGCCGGAGCCGTAGGGCCGGGTGATGATCTCCAGCGCGTGACCGTCCGGGTCGTTCCAGTAGACGCCGCGGCCGCCGTCGTTGCGGTTGATCTGCTGGGCCTGGGAGTGGAACGGGTCGGCCCAGTAGTCGAGGCCGCGTTCCTGGATGCGGCCGAAGATCTGGTCGAACTCCTCTTCGGTCACGAGGAACGCGTAGTGCTGCTCGGTGATCGGACCGCGGGCCGTCATGTAGTCGAGCGAGACGCCGTTCGCGACCTCGACGACGAGGAACGGGCCGTAGCGCACCGGGTCGGGCAGGCCGAGCAGTTCGGTGAGGAAGCGGGCGGAGTGGTTCTGGTCGCTGACGTGGACGATGGTGTGGTTGAGCTGTACGGGCATGCCTCCTGCTTACTCGGGTGTCAGTGAGTTGTCAGCGCGAACGGCGATGATCACCCGCATGAAGAGGGCAATCATCGCCGCCGCGTTCGTGCTGCTCGGTTTCGTGTCTCCCGCTGTCGCCAACGCGGAGACGCCGCCCGGCTGCGCCAGCGCCGCGCAGATCGGGTCGACCGGGTACGTCAAGTGGCGTGGCAACAACATCGCGTCCGTGAAGCAGTTCGCCGGGTGCGGGTCGAACTACTCCTACGTCTACGTCTGGGAAAGCTTCCGCGCCACCGGTCGTTACTGGGGCACGCAGACCGCGATCGCCGTCTACAGCAGCTCCGGCGACAGCACGCCGAACTCCTACAAGGGCGGCAACAGCAGCCAGTTCGCCCCCGTCGAGCTGTGGGGCAAGCCGGCCTCCACCCTGTCCCAGTGCACTGCCGCCTACGGCATGATCAGCGTCCAGCAGGACGACAACTTCACCGCGTTCTCCAGCAAGCGCTGCTAACTAGCCCCTGATCGAGAACACCGGCCACGTACCCGTGTGGTTGGTCTTGCGGGTCTCGTGGTCGATGGTGCTGGCCACCAGGTCGCTCGGCCGGTTCTCCACGAAGTTCGCGTAGAACGTCGTGTCGGCACCGGCCGAGTACGGCACCGCCAGGTCGTGCTTCGCCGTCACGGACCCGCCCGGCGTCCACGACTTCACCAGCAACCGCTTGCGATCCGCGCTGGCGTAGGAGAAGTCGACGCCGTTGCCGGTCGCGGCGAGGTCCTTGAACAACGACGTCGAGGTGTCGGCCGTCGTGGAGGTCCAGGTGCCACCGGCGAAACGCGATAGCACGATCTTGGCGCTGGTGCCGGTGTGCACGCCGTAACCCAGCACGAGCGAGCCGTCGTTCAACGGCACCGTCACCGGGTTCTCCTCCGGAAGGTCCTTGCCCGCCGGGAGATCGGTGGGGTTCGTCGTGACGACCCTGGCCTTGTCGGTGTCCGAGGAGTCGATCACCGTGCCGAGCGACGCGCCGCCGACGGTGAACAGGTTCCCGGACGCCGTGTCGAGGTAGGCGACGTAGATGTTCTTGCCGCCGCCGTTGTGGCCCTTGGGTCCGCCGTGCAGCGACCAGGTCAGGTAGACGCGGCCGTTGCGGTGCGTCACGCCGAACGCGTACACCTCGGCGTACCTGTCGGCCGTGCGTCCCGAGTCGATGATCGTGCGAGGTGCGGACCACGTCCTGCCGTTGTCCGTCGACTTGATCACCTTGTACGTGCGGTACGGGTACGACAGGTCCGTGTTGTGGCTGTAGAACAGGTGGATCGTGTTCCCGGTGACGATCGGCTCGGGATAGGTGTTCTTGTCCGTGCTGATCGTCCGCGCGGTCCACGTGCCGGTGATCGACCGCGGCGCGGGCGCGATGTAGAGCTGCATCGACGTCGTGTGCGTGGCCCGGAAGATCGCGAGCCTGCCGTCGCCGAGCTGCGTGAGCACCGGGTAGTCGTGATAGGCGTTGTCGTGCGTCAGGTTCAGCGTGGCGACCTTGACGGCGGACGACCACGTGTTCGCGGCGTGGTCGAACGCCTTGACGTAGACGTCGTGCCTGGTCCCCGAGTACGTCACGAACGTCTTGTTCACCGTCGCGTCGTACACGCCGGCGCCGTTGGTGCGCAGGCACCCGTAAACGCTCGCTGTGGTGACCGTGTCGAGAGTGGGCGCGGCCTGCGCCGGTTGACAAAACGCGACAAGAAGCAGCAACACTGCGGCCAAAGCGCGCATCGCCGACCTCCGATGGGTGTCGGGGCGGCGACGATCGGACAATACTGCCTCCCATGCGGACACTGGTTGTAGTCGGGCTGTTACTGGGGTTAACAGTCCCTGCTCAAGCGGCACAGGCGGACGAGGAACCTTCGTCGTTGGTCAACCCCTTCGTGGGCACGCAGAACTTCGGCAACACCTTCCCCGGCGCCTCGGTGCCGTTCGGGATGGTGCAGGTCAGCCCTGACACGGGAGGTCAGGGCGGGTACGACTACAAGGCCACCTCCATCTACGGCTTCTCGCAGACGCACCTGTCGGGTGTGGGCTGCGGCGTCATGGGCGAGCTGCCGGTCATGCCGACAGTCGGGTCCGTTGACAACGTTGACAGCAACGCTTACAAGTCCGAGTTCAGCCATTCGGACGAAGCCGCGCAGCCTGGTCACTACCGCGTCGGGCTGTCCCGGTACGGCGTGAACGCCGAGCTCACGGCCACGCAGCGGACCGGCTGGCAGCGCTACACGTTCCCGTCCTCCGGCGCGGCGAACGTCCTGTTCAACACCGGACGCTCCAACCAGACGGTGCTGGACTCCGAAATCCACGTCGTTGGTGACAGAACCATCGAGGGCCGGGTGCGCAACGGCCGGTTCTGCGCGGGCAAGGACGAGCACACCGTGTACTTCACGGCCACGTTCGACCGCCCGTTCGCGTCCTTCGGGGCGTGGCGGGGGAGCGTTCCCACGGCGGGCGTCCGGGACGCGGCCGGCACCGGCGGGAACGGCGCCTGGGCCACGTTCGACGCCACCGCCGACCGGGACGTCGTGCTGAAGCTCGGCCTGTCGTACACCGGCATCGAGGGCGCGCGGAAGAACCTCGCGGCGGAGGCTCCTTCCTACGACTTCGACGGCGCTGTCACGGCGGCCAAGGACGTCTGGAAGAAGCAGCTGGACGCCGTGCGGATCTCCGGCGGCACGCGGGATCGACAGGTCGCGTTCTACACCGCGCTCTACCACTCGGTGCTGCACCCGAACCTCGCCGGTGACGTCGACGGCAAGTACATGGGCTTCGACGGCAAGGTGCGCACCGCGTCGGGCTACACGCCGTACCAGAACTTCTCGTTGTGGGACACGTACAGACCACAGAATCAGCTGTTGCAGATCCTGGAACCGAAGGTCGCCCGTGACGTCGCACTGTCCGTCGTGGCCAGTGGACGGGACGGCGGATGGTTGCCGCGCTGGGCTTTGGCGTCGTCCGAGACCAACATCATGACCGGTGACCCGGTGACGCCGTTCCTCGTCGAGGCCTGGTCGAAGGGACTGCTCAAGGGCTACGAGGAGGAGACGTACAAGCTGTTGCGCGCCAACGCGACGTCGTTGCCTCCCGCTGACTCGCCGTACAACGGCCGGTCCGGCGTCACCTTCTACAACGACCGCGGATACATCCCGTCCGGCCTGGAACTGGGCAAGGACTGCGCGCACAAGGGCGGCGACAACGACTGCGTGCACCCGGCCTCCGCGACCCTGGAGTACTCGGCGGCCGACGCGTCGCTGGCGTTGATGGCCAAGGGGCTGGGCAAGAAGGCGGACGCGCGCCTGTTCGCCGATCGCGGCCAGTGGTACCGCAACCTGTGGGACTCGTCGATCGGCCAGTTCCGGCCGCGCACCGCCGCGGGCACCTGGCTGACGCCGTACAACCCGGTCGACGCCTCGCACCAGTTCCACGAGGGCGGCGCCTACCAGTACCAGTGGCTCGTGCCGCAGGATCCGGCCGGACTGGTGTCGTTGATGGGCGGCCGCAAGGAGACCGAGAAGCGGCTCGACTCGTTCTTCGCCTACGAGAAGCTGCTCGCCGACCCGGCCGGCACCGCACGGCACGACTGGATCACCGAGCCGTACGACTACTACGGCAAGCCCACCTACAACCCGAACAACGAACCTGACCTGCTCGCGCCGTACATGTACCTGTGGTCGGGCACGCCGTCGAAGACCGCGACGGTCGTGCGGGCGGCGATGACGTTGTTCACCACCGGCCCGGACGGCATGACGGGCAACGACGACCTGGGCACGATGTCGGCCTGGTACGTCTTCTCGTCGCTGGGCATCTACCCGACCTTCAACGGCGCGGACTTCCTCGCGTTGTCCTCGCCGCAGTTCGAGTCCGCGACCGTCCGAATCGGACAGCACGGCTCGCAGGGCGGGACGCTGACCGTGACGGCGCCAGGGGTCTCGGACACCAACCGGTACGTCAAGAGCGTGTCGTTCGGTGGGCGTGACGTCCGCAAGACCTGGCTCTCCTGGTCCTCGTTGCAGCGTGGTGGAAAGCTCGCTCACCAGGTGTCGTCCAAGCCCTCCTCGTGGGGAACCGCGCGGGGTGACGAGCCGCCTTCGCTCAACGACGGCAACGAGGACTCGCGTCGTGCGCTGTCCGCGTCGTTGCGGAACTCCGAGATCGTGTTGCCGACCTCGGACTCCGCGCAGTCGCTGACGGTGCAGCTCGACGTGCTGGCCCAGTCGCCGGGCGCCACGAGCGTGCGGCCGGTCGCGACCGCGCCCGCCGGCTGGAAGGTGAGCGGCGCCAAGCCGTTCGTGATCGTGTCGCGGCACCTGCCGACGCAGAAGACGGTGCCGTTGACGCTCACGGTGCCCGCCGGGGTGGCGCCGGGCTCGTACGAGGTCTCGGTGCAGGTGGAGTCCGTGGCGCTGAAGGCCGTCGTCGAGGTCAAACCGGCCGCGCTGTGCGCGTTCTCGACGTGTTCGGTCGACGTGACGCCGGAGCTCAACCACGACGGCACGGCGACGGTCGCCGACTCGGCGTCCGGCGACTTCGACGGTGGCGGCTGGAGCTACGACGCGGCTCTGCTGCCCCCGGCCGGGCCCGTCACGTGGGGCGGCATCACCTACCAGGCGCCTGACCCCACCGGCACGAAGCCGAACTTCGTGGAGGCACACGGGCAGGGGCTCCTGCTGCCCGCCGGCCAGTTCTCGTGGCTGCACGTCGTGGGCTCGTCGCACAACGGACCGGTGTCGACCGCCTTCACCGTCTGGTACACCGACGGCACCTCGGCCGAGGTCGTGGCCTCGGTGGCGGACTGGGCGGGCGGCGGCCCGACCGTGCTGGAGATGCCGCACCGCATCAAGGCGGGCCAGGGCGTCGACGGGCCGCCCGTCCGGTTGTTCGGTCAGTCGCTGAGGCTGGACGCCGCGAAGACGGTCCGTTCGGTCACGCTGCCCGACGATCCGCGGGTGGAGCTGTACGCGCTGACGCTGGCGTGACCAGTGCTGGTCGAGGTGCCCCCTTGAGGAACCGTTCCGCGGGCACCTCGACCAGCCGGTACAGCAACCACGCCCCGAGCATCGACACCACGAACATCCCCAGTGCCGCGAGCAGCGGGAACGCGTGCACGTCGAAGAGCTTCTCGCTCACCCGGATGACGATCTGGTGGACCATGTAGAACGCGAACGACACGGTCCCCAGCCACACCATCGGTTTCGAGCGCCACGGCGAGGACCTGCCGGTGAGGTCGGCGACCGCCGCGGCCGGGATCAGCAGCGCCAGCGGGACGACCGTGCCCGCGACGTACGGGAACGAGGCCGGCAGATAGCCCGACCCGACGTACGCGGCGACGAACAACGCGCTCGCGGGCCACAGCCCGAGGCCGATCCACTTCCCCTGCTGCACGACCCGCGCCATCGCCATGCCGAGCACGAACTCCAAAGCGCGCACCGGCGGGAAGACGAAAACGAACCAGTACTCGATCGGACCAGGCATGGTTAGGGCAATTGCAGGAACGGTCATAATCGCGATCGCTGTTGCCGATGCGATCAACCACGGTCTGCGCATCTGCCACTTGATGAGCAACGGGAAAGCGAGGTAGAACGCCATTTCGCACGACAATGACCACGCGGGCGTGTTCAGGCTGAAGTAGACGCTCTCACTGGGGAACCACGCCTGGATCAGCGACAGGTTCACGAGCGCTGTCGCCGGGGTCACCGCGGCGGCCGCGACCAGCACGACGAGCCACGTCGCGACGTGGTTGGGGAAGATCTTCGCCGCCCGGCGCCGCCAGACAGTGGGAGCTGAGGCGCCCGGCCTGGCAGACCACGTGAGCACGAATCCGGACAGGATGAAGAAGAAACTGACCCCGGTCGCACCCTGCCGGAATCCGATGTCCAGATACGGCCACAACCCTGCCGAGTTGATGTGGAATCCGAACACGACGAACGCGGCGATGAATCTCATGCCGGTCAGCGAAGGCAACCGCCCCGGCTTCGCTCCCGCCCCATGGTTCTGCACGACGGTGAATTCGGCCGGATATCTTCCCTTGTTACAGCATTGCGCCGAATGGAAGATTGTTGCGTGACATATTCTTTATGGGTGTGGAATAGTGGTTTCCGTGCAGCGACTCGCGAGCGGTGTCCGGTCCCGCGTCTGGGCGGACGGTGACCGGATCATCAAGCAGGTGGTCGGCGACCAGGTGGCGTTCGACCGCGAGGTCACCGCCCTGAAGCTCGCCGAGCACACCGGCGTGGTGCCGCGTGTCCTCGACGTCGACCACGAGAAGCGGACAGTGGTGCTCGAACGGCTGCGCTCCGACCCGTTCGGGGAGGACTGGGTGATCGCCTACGCCCGCGGCCTCGCCCGCCTCCACATGGCCACCGGGCCGGAGCACGCCGGGCTGCTGCCGCGCCAGGCGGTCCCGGACCCCGCCCCGTTCCTGCGGTTCGTGCGGGCGATGGAGGTCGAGATCGGGGGCGCCGAGAACGAGCTGGTGTTCGAGGACTCCGGGAAGTTCGACCTGGTGCACGGCGACCCGTGCCCCGGCAACGACATGTACACGCCGCAGGGGGCGAGGTTCGTCGACCTCGAAGGGGCGGCACTGGGCGACGGGCTGACCGAGGTCGTCTACCTGCGCATCGGCTTCCCGACCTGTGCGACCGTCACCGAGATGCCCCGGGAGCTGCGGGAGGCCGCCGAGCAGGCCTACTTCGAGGAACGCGGGTTCACCGCGGGGCTCGAGGACGCGTGCGTGCGGTGGCTCGTGAACGGCGACGCGCTGGTGCAACGCGCCGAGCGGGACGGCACCGACCACCTCGCCAAGGTCGTCGACGAGGACTGGTTCTGGTACAGCACGACGGCGCGCGGCCGGCTGATGTTCCGGGCACGGGTCGTGGCGACGTTCACCGAGACCCACCCGGAGATGAGCGCGCTCGCTCAGCGGTTGCTCGACCGGATGGGCCAGGTCTGGGAGCCGCAGCCGATCGGAACCCTCCGCACCCACGTCTCATGACCAGGCGGACAGCTTCAGCCCCGAGGTGAACGAGCGGTCGACGCCCGACACGGGGTCCACAAAGGACAACGTGCGGGCGAGGAGTTGGAGCGGCGCCGAGAAGTCGTCCAGCGGACGCTCCTGCAGCACCGGGTAGAAGTCGTCGTTCACGATCGGCAGTCCGAGCCCGGACATGTGCAGCCGCAGCTGGTGGGTGCGGCCGGTCACCGGCTTGAGGTGGTAGCGGCCGAGTGGACCGCGATGCTCCACAAGGGACACGTGCGTTTCGGCGTTCGGTACGCCGTCCTCCTCGAACGCGGTGATGATGCCGCGTTCCTTGATGATCCGTGAGCGCACCACGCGGGGCAGCTCCAACGCCGGGTCGTACGGGGCGATCGCCTCGTATTCCTTGCGCACCACCCGATCGCGGAACATCGTCTGGTACTTGCCGCGCAGTTCGCGGCGCACCACGAACAGCACGAGCCCGGCCGTGACGCGGTCCAGCCGGTGCGCGGGCGAGAGTTCCGGCAGCCCCAGCGAGTCGCGGAGCTTCACCAGCGCGGTCTGCATGATGTGCTGGCCGCGCGGGATCGTCGCGAGGAAGTGCGGCTTGTCCGCCACCACTATGTCGTCGTCCTGGTGGACGACGCCGACCTCGAACGGCACCGGCACCTCGACGGGCAGGTCGCGGTGGAACCAGATGTAGGAGTCGGGCACGAACGGCGCGTCGACGCCCAGCGGCCCGGAGACGCTCCAGATCCGTTCCTCGGCCAGCATCTCGTCGATGCGCTCGACCGCCACCCGCGGCAGGCGTTCCACGAGGTGCTCGCGCAGGGACAGCCACGGACCTTCCGGCGGCAGCTTCAACCGCGCCGCGTCCAGGCCGTTGCGCTGGGGGAGAGGGGAGGAGGGTTTGCGTCTCATCGCACCGGCCAGTCTAAATGTTCGGGAAAACCGAACGATATCGCTCGCAAACATTCGCTGTACCGAAGGGACGGCGGAAACAACACTGGGCCCATGTCGGTCTTCCTCGTCCTCGGCTCGGTCGTCTCACTGCAGTTCGGCGCGGCGTTCGCGAACCAGCTCTTCGGCCAGATCGGCGCGCCCGGCGCCACGGCCCTGCGGCTCGGCATCGCGGCGCTGATGCTGGCCGTGGTCGTGCGGCCGAAGTTCCGCCAGGAGACGCTCGTGCTCGGGATGACCATGGCCGGCATGAACGGCACGTTCTACCTCGCGATCGACCGGATCCCGCTCGGCGTCGCGGTGACGATCGAGTTCCTCGGGCCGCTCGGGCTCGCGGCGGCGCTGAGCCGGCGGCCCAGGGACTTCGTGTGGGTCGGGCTGGCGCTCGCCGGTGTCGTCGTGCTGGGCGTGCACGAGTACAACGGCGCGAAGCTCGACCTGATCGGTGTGGTGCTCGCGTTGATCGCAGCCGCGTTCTGGGCCTGTTACGTCCTCGCCGGGCGCAAGCTCGCGACGGCGGGACTCGGCACCGGCGGTCTCGCGGGGGCGAGCCTGATCGCGGCGGCGCTCACCCTGCCGTACGGGCTGTCGACGGCAGGCGTCACGTTGTTCGAGCCCAGGATCCTGCTGCTCGGCACGCTGGTGGCGCTGCTGGCGTCCGCGATCCCGTACACCCTGGAGATCAGGGCGCTCAAGACGTTGCAACCCAGCACGTTCGGCGTCGTGCTCTCCCTCGAACCCGCCGCGGCCGCGCTGGCCGGCGCGTTGCTGCTCGGCCAGCACCTGAGCGTGATCTCGTTGTGCGGCATCGCCCTGGTGATCACGGCAGGGGTTGGAGCGGCGCTACGGAGAGCGCCAGCGCCTCCCGGAACGCCTGCACAGCGGGATGCTGACCTCGTCCTGCCCGTGCCGCAGTGAACAGCAGCCGCGACATCGGCACCGGCAGCTCGTGCAGGTCGACGGCGACCTCGCGGTCGTACCAGATGAGGTCCGGCAGCAACGCGACCGCGAGACCCCGTTCCACGAACCGCAGCTTCACCAGCACGTCGGTGGAGGAGAATCGGACGTCCGGCTCGAAGCCGTTGTGACGGCACCAGTTCACGTTGAAGATCCGCTGCGGGAAGCCCTCGGTCTCCATGATCCACGGGTAGGAGCCGATCTCGGCGACCGGAAGTCCACGTGGGACGGCCAGCCGGATCGGGTCCCGGCACAGTTCCCGGTACTCCAGGCCGGTGAACCTGGCCTCCGGCTGGTCCGGCCACTCCTCCACGAAGACGAGGTCGAAGTCCCTGGCGTTCAACGCGGAGAGCGCTTCCGCGGGGTCGAGGACCTGGAACTCGATTCGAAGTGACGGATGCTCGTCCCTCATGCGTGCCAGCGTCGCCGGGATCAACGCGAGCGCCGCGGTCTGGAACGTCGCGACCCGCAGCGTGCCGGTGATCTCGTGCAGCGACGCGGCCACCTCCGACTCGGCCTGGTCCAGCCGCGCGAGCACCTCTTCGGTGTGCCGCACCAGGATCTCGGCCTGGGGCGTGAGCTTCACCCGCCTGCCGACCGGTTCCAGCAGGGGCACGCCGACCTCGGACTCCAGCAGGGAGAGCTGCTGCGACACCGACGACGGGCTGTAGTTCAGCGCCTGCGCGACGGCGGCGAGCGTCCCCCTTTGGGAAAGTTCACGCAGCAGTCGCAGACGATGGAGGTCGAACATTCGATCAGTATCGGCTACTCTCCCGATACCGCCCCCTGAGAAAACGTGCTGTCCTCAGCACGCTTTGAGGAGGTATCGGTATGTCCAAACGACTCCGCAGTGTCGCGGGGATCGCGCTGGCAGCCGGTCTGCTCGTGTCGGTCTCACCGGCGCGGGCACAGGTCGAGACGGGTCCGTGGACCAGCTACTCGCCGTCGTTCACCGTTCAGGAACGCGGCTGTGGCAACGTCAACAACCTCACGTTCCAGCTCACCTGCTCGACCGCGAGCGGTGACCAGCGTGCCGAGCGGCGTTACGCCACTTACACCGGCGGCACGCGTCAGTTCGAGGGGAGCTTCCGGATCACGAGTCTCGGCGGCACCCGCATCAGTCTCAAGCAGACGTTCCGGGAAGCGCCCAGCGCGGGACCGTTCTGGATGCTCGCCGTGGAACGCGGCGGCCGGCTTTACGCCGTGCACGGGGGCGACACCATCGCCACCGGCGCGACCGTGGGGGCGACCGTGCGCGTGAACACCGTGCACAACACGGCCACGGAACACCGCACGTACATCAACGGCTCGCGTGCGCACACCTACGCGAGCTCGGGTTCGAGTTTCTACGACAAGTTCGGCGCGTACAGGACTTCCAGTGGCCAAGGACCTGCCACGGTCGTCTGGAGCAACATCAAGTTCTGGCGCAAGTGATCCGACGCACGACTGCTCTGGTGCTCCTGCTGTTCTTGGCTGCCTGTGGCCAGGAACAGCAGGACCCCGTGCTGACGTCCGAGCTGACCTCGCCGATCGACGTGACGCTGCACTGGCGTCCGGAGGCGGGGTCGGCCGGGCAGGTCGTCGAGTACGCGAACGCGGCCGACGGCGAGTACACGATCCTGGAGTTCGCCGCACCGGCGAAGGACACCTACCGGCACCCTGACCTGATCCCGGAAACCCAGTTCTACTACCGGGTCCGGCCATTCGTCGGACCCGCTTCGGCCACTGTGGACGTCGCGCTGCCCCCGGGGGAGGACGTGCCGGAGATCGAGGGGCCGGACTGGACCGCGCCGGTCAAGCGCGGGGGAGGCGCGAAGCCGGTGGCCTCACCCGAGGCGGCGGCGACGAGCCTGAAGGCGGAGGTGAAGCACGCCAACGGGATCCTGTTCACCTGGGAGGACCACGCGTCCGACGAGGACGGGTACCTGATCGAGGTCAAACCGGCGGGCGCGGCGGACTACCGCGTCGCCGTGCAGCTCGACCCGGACACCACCTCGTACGGGGTGATCACACTTCCAGACGAGAAAACCGCGACCTATCGGGTGCGCGCGTTCCGGTTCGGATCACCGTCGAACCTGACACATCAGACGACGGGGAAGGCCTGAGGGCCTGTCTGGCACTCCACGCGCTCGCGGCGAGAAGTAACGCCGCGAGCGCGTAGGGCCAGGTCGTTCTCTCCGTGACGGCCAGTGCGACGTTGATCGCCGCGAGCAGGCCGAACACGCTGGTCAGCAGCCACCAGGTCAGTTGATCTTCGCGTGCGAGAGCGGTCATGCGGGTGGGCTACCCGTTTTCCGGCTCCCTCACACCCTCTTCCTCTTCTTTTTTCTCGCCGCGGCGGCGCATGAACCCGAAGCCGGGGATGCCGAGGATCGCCTGGCGCATGTCGCTGGTGACCTCGAGCAGCTGGTGCACCTCGGGACCGACCTTGTCCAGGGTCGCGAGGATCGGCAGGATGTCGCTGGTCAGGTGCTCTGTCAGCACCGGCAGCTCGTCGACCAGCCTGATCGCGGCCTCGACCTCGTGCGGCGAGAGCTCGTCCACGAACCGCTTCGCGAGCGGCTGGGCCTGCTTGGCGAGCGGTTCGTACATGTCGATCAGTTCGTTGGCCGTGTTCGCGGTGCGGCCCGCCGTCGTGACGACCAGCCCGGCCCGTTCGGCCACGTCGCTCGCGCTCGTCGTGATCGCGCGGACCTCGTCGACGGCCTTTTCGGCGTCGGCCACGACATTGGCCGTGCGGTCGACCAGGTCGCCGGCTTTCGCGACGATGCCGTCGACGGCGTCGATCGTGCCGTTGACCTTGCGGACGAGTTGTTCGACCTCGCCGATCAGGCTCAGCACGCGGGCCGGAACGGCCGCGACGGCCACTGTCGTGTCGAGGGCGGTGTTGAGCGCCTGCTTGGCAAGTCCCATGCCGGGGATTTCCATGCGTCCACTCTGCCTTACGCGTTAGTCGATTTGGGGGAACGCCATTCGGTTTTCAAAACTGTCAGACCCCGTCATTACGCTTCCTGATGTCTGCCAGTCGGCTGACCGGGCGAACCGGGAACCATGCGCCGCCCGAAGTTGTCAGAGCCGGGGGTTAGCATCCCCGGCGGGCGAGGGAGGGCGCGTTATGTCTTGGTGGCACCGGATCAGACGCATTATCTCCGGTGGAGGGCGGGAATCGGCGAGTTTCGTCGCGGCACTGCTGGGTGTTCTGGTGCTCGCGGGCGCCGCGCTCGGACAGGGCATCTCGCGCACGTCGGTCGCGGTGTCGGACGGGCTCACCTGGCTGGGCGATGACCAGCGCGGCGAGGTCGTGCAGGTCAACCCCGTGTCGGGCAAGCCGCAGACGCGGTTGCAGATCAGCGGGCCCGACTCGCAGCTCGAGATCGCGCAGGAGGACGGCAGGCTGATCGTCCTGAACCGGCGCACTGGCGAGATCACCGTCATCGACCTCGCGACGCTGCTCGCCTCCGGCCGCAGGCAGGCGCCGCCCGGTGCGACGAGCAAGGTGCTGGTGGCGAACGGTCTGGTGTTCGTCGTCGACCGCGCGGCCGGCACCGTGCACACCGCCGATCCGTTGTCGCTGGCCGACATCGGGCAGACGTGGCAGGCAGGGCAGCCCCTGGCCGACGCCGTCGTGGACGAGCGCGGTGTGCTGTGGCTGGTCGACCACGGTGGCACGTTGCGCTCCCTGGACTGGTCGGACGACGAGGAGCGGTTCCAGGAACGCTCGCAGCGTCAGGTCACCGGTGCCGGCCCTCGTACCGTCCTGGTGCCGCACGACCAGGGCGTCACGCTCATTGGTCTCGACGGCGGTGTCGTGGTGCGCGACGGCACGGGTGAGGACGTCGACTCGTCCACCGCCCGCTCGGACGCCGAGGTGATCGCCGCGCAGACCTCGCCGCTGGGCCTGGTGCCCGCGTCGGTGCCGTCGTCCTCGGTCGTGGTGCTGGTCGTCGGTCGTGAGGTCCTCCGCGTCGACGTCGGCGCGATGGGGTGCCCGAATCCCGGGCGGCCCGCGGTGTTCCGCGACAAGGTCTACGTGCCCTGCAAGGGATCCGGCAAGGTCATCATTCTCGACCGGAGCGGTCAGCGCGGTGGCGACGACGTGCGCACCGCCGGCGGGTCCGACCCCGAGCTCGTGTTCGACGACGGCCGGTTGTTCGTCAACGTGCCCGGTTCCGCCACGGGTGTGCTGGTCGACGCGGACGGCGGGACGCGGTCGCTGACGATCCGCAGCCCCGAGGTTCCGGTGAAGGACCCGGACCGCTCGCCGCCGCCGTCCGTGCCGCCGCCCCCGCCGCCGAACCCGAACGAGCCGACGAAGCCGCCGCGCAACCCCGGACTCAACAACGGTCCGACCACCGAGGTGCAGCCTCCGCCCTCGACTACCGCTGCTCCGCCTTCCGCCGGTGGCACGGCTCCGGCCGCGCCTGCCGGGGTGACGGTGCGGGAGAAGTCTCGCAGCGCTTCGGCGCTCGTCGTGACGGTGAGCTGGAGCGCGGCCGCGTCGACCGATCCGGTCGTGGGGTACACGGTCGCGGGTTCCGGGTCGTTCAGCGGTGGTTCGGTGTCGGCCCAGGCGGCCGGTACATCCACTGATCTGTCGGTGCCGTGCACGGGTTCCACGTTCTGCACCAGCGGCAGGCTCGACGTGACGGTGCGCGCCTCGACGGCGTCGACGGCCGGTGCCGCGGGCATGGGTTCGTTCACGGTGACGCCGCCCGCGAACACCCCGCCGCCCAACACACCTCCGCCGAACACCCCGCCCCCGAACACGCCCCCGCCCAACACCCCGCCTCCGACCACGACCACGACGACGCCTCCTCCGCCACCGCCTCCGCCGTCGTTGCCGACCGCGGGTGCCGCGGTGATCACCTCGATCACCGGCGTCCGGACGGTGCAGACCCGCACCGTGAAGATGGCGCCGCCGGCGGACTGGGCGAGCCACAACGGGCGTTGCGAGGTCGTGAACCGGACGCAGGGCTACTCGGTCGGCATCGCCTGCAGCGCCACCAGCGCGCAGATCGACCTGGAGGAAGGCAGCAACTCGATCGTCGTGCGCGCCTACGCCGCGTCCGGTGCCGGGCAGGTCGACTCGGCGGCCCGCTCCGTGATCTTCACCTACGACGACTGCCTGCCGAACAAGCCGACCTGCATCCCGCGGATGGCACCGGCCGGTGCCGGCACCGCGCCGATGGGCGCGGGTGGGCTGGGTCTGCTGGCGTGTGCGTTCCTGCTGCGCATCGGTGTTCGTCGTGGAGAAGAGGACAAGTGATCGACACCGGTGAGGTTTCCGCCTTCCGCGACCTGCACACCCGTCTCGGTGACGCGGTCGAGAGCGCGGTGCGCGGCAAGCGCGACGTGATCGACCTGGTGCTGGTGGCGATGTTCGCGGGCGGCCACGTGCTGCTGGAAGACGTGCCCGGCACGGGAAAGACGACACTGGCGCGTGCCGTCGCCGGCGCGTTGGGCGGCCTGTCGCGGCGCGTGCAGTTCACGCCCGACCTGCTGCCGTCCGACGTCACGGGCACCTCGGTCTACGACCCGCAGACGGGCCAGATCCGGTTCCGGCCGGGTCCGGTGTTCGCGAACATCGTGCTGGCCGACGAGATCAACCGCGCGGCCGCCAAGACGCAGTCCGCGCTGCTGGAGGTCATGGAGGAGCGGACCGTCACGGTCGACGGCATCGGGCACGCCGTGCCGGACCCGTTCCTCGTGGTGGCGACGCAGAACCCGATCGACCTCGACGGCACCTACCGGCTGCCAGAGGCACAGCTCGACAGGTTCATGCTGCGCACCTCCATCGGCTACCCGTCGGTGGAGGACGAGCTGGACGTGCTGCGTCCCGGCAGCGGCGCGGGCCGGATCGCCGACGTGCGCACGGTGTCGTCGCCGCGCGAGATCAGTTCGTTCAGCGGACGGTTGCAGTTGCTGCACGTCGCCGACCCGATCCTGCAGTACATCTCGTCGGTGGGCACGGGTACCCGCACCGATGAACGGTTGCGGCTCGGCACCTCGACGCGTGGTCTGCGGACCCTCGTGCGGTGCGCGCAGGTGTACGCGGCGTCGAAGGGGCGGCATTTCGTTGTGCCGCAGGACGTTCAGGACATCGCGGAGCCGGTGCTGGCTCACCGCCTGGTGCTGACGCGGGAGAGCGTCCTGTCGGGCGTGACGACGGCCGAGGTGCTGTCCGACGTGCTGTCGCGCGTGGCGGTGCCCAAGCCCGCGGCGCAATGAGACTCACCCTGCGCGGCACCGGAACCGCGGTGCTGGGCCTGCTGATGCTCGGTGTCGGGCTGTGGTGGCGGTACGCGGGGATGGCGGCGTTCGGCCTGGCGCTGACCGCGCTGGTCATCGCCTCGATCGTCTCCGTGCTGGTCGCTTCACCGCTGTCGGTCTCGCGCACGGTCCGCCCGCGCACCGTGCCCCGGCTGGCCCGCTGCAACGGCCGCCTGGAGCTGTCCGCGACCGGGCGCTGGCCGGTGGCGCTGGACGCCGTCGACGTGGTGGCGGGCTCGCCGATGGACGTCGACGTGCCGTTGCTGACACCCGGCGCGGTCGAGGCCGTCGACTACGCGATCCCCACCGAACGTCGCGGCGTGTTCGACGTGGGCCCGTTGACGTTGCGGCGCAAGGGGATGGCCGGTCTGGCGCAGGCGCGCACCGTGCTGGGCGAGGTCGTCCAGGTGCGGGTCGTGCCGCGCGTGCTGCCGGTCCGCGGCCTCCCGTCCGGTGCCCGCCGGGGCCAGGTCGGCGCCGACGAACGCGTCGAGCGCGGCGGCACGGACCTGGTGGGACTGCGCGAGTACGTGCCGGGTGACGACCTGCGGCGGCTGCACTGGGCGACGTCCGCGCGCACCGGCACGCTGATGATCCGCGAGGACGCCGACCCGGCCCGTCCGCACCTGGCGGTGCTGCTGGACGACAGTGCTTCCTCGTACGCCGAGGAACAGCGCTTCGAGGAGGCCGTCGAGGTGGCGGCGTCACTCGTCACCTCGGCCCTGGAGCAGGGCCACCCGGTGCGGCTGCTGACGTCGTCCGGCGGCACCGACATGGAGGAACAGCAGGACTCGGCGCCGATCCTGTCCGCGCTGGCCGACCTGGAACTGCGGGACGTCGACGGCCGCCCGACCGTGCCGGTGCGCGATCTCGACGTGGTCGCCGTGATCAGCGGCAGGTCCGTTCCCGCGCTGGTGCTGGAGGCCGGGCGGGCCGCGTTCGGCGCGGTGCTCGTGGTGGACGAGAAGCGGCCGGTCAGCGCGGCGGGGTCGGTGCTGGTGATCAGCGGGGCGCGCGCGGAGGACCTGGTCGACTCGTGGAACGCGGTGGTGGCCCGATGAAGTTCGCGTGGGTTGCCGCCATTCTGCTGGTCGGTTCGCTCCAGCTCGCCCAGGCCTGGGACGGCGCGTTCGTCTACTTCGGACTCGCCGCCTTCGCCGGTTTCCTGGCCCTGTTGCTGAAACGCCTCGTCCCGGCAGGCCTCGCCGCTCTGGCAGTCATGGTGCTCGCGATGACGGGCGGGTTCTTCCTGGCCCGCGGCGCGTCCCCGGACCGCGACCCGACGTGGGTGCTGCTCGACACCGTGCCGAGGCTGCTCACCGCGGCCCGGCCCGCACCGGCGACGCCCGAACTGCTCGTGCCCGGACTGCTGCTGATCATCGGAATCTCCACGGGCATGGTGCTGTCGGTGACCAAGCGCGGCACGGCGTTGTTCGTGCCGGCCCTCGGCGCGGCCACCCTGTACGTGTCGGCGGCGCTGCTCACCACCGGCCGGGCAGATCGCTACGGGCTGGTGGCGCTGACGCTGGTCGTGGTGCTCGCGCTGGGATGGCTGATCATCGACCGGCGCGGGCCCGTGGTGCCACCGGCGGTGCTCGCCACCACGCTGGCCGCGCTGACGTTGCTGGCCTTCGTGTTGCCCACCAACGGGTTCGAGCCGCGCAAGCTCGTCACGCCACCCGTCACCGACCTCGCCCTCTCGAACCCGCTGCCGCAGCTCGCCTCGTGGGCTGCGCAGGGGGACACAGAACTGTTCCGGATGCGCGGACCCGAGGTGCCGGTGCGGCTGGTGACGCTGAGCCGCTATTCGGGGGCGTCGTGGGAGGCCGCGTCGACGTACGGGCCGCTCGGGGTGGTGGACGCGCCGGACCTGCCGACCGGCGGGAAGTTCCAGGACGCGAGCGTCGATCTGCAGATCACCGGGCTGAAAGGGGAGTGGCTGCCGGGGGTCGGGAAGCCGCAGGCGGTGTCCCTGAGCGACGCGATGGTGGATCCGGACACCGGGTCACTTGTCGTGGCCGAGGGTCTCAAGACCGGGCTGAGCTACACCGTGCGCGGCGTCGTCGAGACGCCGGCCGACACCGATCTCGCCGAGGCCCAGGTTCCTTCCAGCGCAACGAAGTACACGGCGTTGCCGCGGCTGCCGTTCACGCTGGCGGACTACGCGCGGCAGGCGACGCAGAACGCGCGCACGCCGTACGAGAAGGCTGTTGCGCTGGAACAGGTCGTGCGGCTCAACCGCCGGCCGGACGCCGAGGCGCCGGTCGGTTCGTCCTACGCGAGGCTGGAGACGTTCCTGTTCGGCGCGGCGGGCGAGTCCGGCGCGGGCGCGGGGACGGCGGAGCAGTTCGCGTCGGCCTACGCGGTGCTCGCACGGGCCGTCGGGCTGCCGACGCGGGTGGTGGTCGGGTTCCAGCCGGTGCCCGAGCAGAACGGTGAACGGATCGTGCGCGCCGCCGACGCCACCGCGTGGCCGGAGGTGTACTTCAGCGGGTGGGGCTGGGTCGCGTTCGATCCCGTGTCCGGCAACGGAAGCGGGCCCAGTGCCGCCTCCAAGCGCGAGGTGCTGAACCGGCTCGCGTCGACCACCGCGAAGCCGACGCCGACCTCGTTGCCGTCGGTGCCGCCACTGGTGCAGCCGACCGCGGTGCGGGGCGACCAGGTGGCCGCGCCCGAGGCGCCGAAGGGTTTCCCGTTCTGGGTGTTCACGCCGGTGCTGCTGCTCGTCGGGCTGTACGTGGCACGGACTTCGCGGCGCGTCCGGCTGCGTGCGGCCGGACCGGTGGGAGCGTGGCACGAGGTGCTCGACGCGCTGCAGCTCGCGGGACTGCGGCCGAAGCCGAGCCGCACCGTGCCGGACGTCGCGCGCGAGTGGGGAGAGGCGGGCGCACAACTGGCCGTTCTGGTCGACCAGGCCGCGTTCGCGCCGCAGCCGGTCGTGGGCGAGAACAGCTGGCGGCTGGCCCGCCAGGTGAAGAAATCGGTGCGGCGCAAGGCTTCCTGGTGGCGCCGGGTGGTGTGGGCGATCGACCCGCGGCCGTTGTTCCGGCGCTGACGGATCAGCGCACCACCTGTGCCGGAATGCAGTTCTTCCCGATGACCTTGAACAGCGCCTCGCAAAGCCCGGGCGCTGTGTCGGACGGGAACGGGCCGAGCCAGATGAACTGCGTGAACCGCGTGTCCTCGGGGACGATGACCGGGCAGACGTCGTCCCGTCTGGTCAGCAGCGCGGTTTGGCCGCGCAGTGCGGGGTTCGCGCTCTCACGATGCTTCACCCACATCGTTTCGTAGTCCAGCAGCACCTGGACTTCCGACTGGGGCATCGCGCCTTCCAGCGAGTGCAGCACGAGGACGGACGAGCCAGGGTCGCAGGGCATGTCCGTGTATTCGAGCTGATCGGGCACAGCGGGGGAAGTGGGCGAGGCGCCCGTGTTCTGCTGGGACTCCGACTGCAGGTTGCCGCCGATCAGCATGCCGATCCCGATGCCGACCACGAGTGGAATGACCGCCCACACAATGAGAATGCGGCGTTTTCGTTGTCGAGCGAACATCGGTGGGCCGGCATAACGAGCGCTTTGCACCGGGGCAACCTACGCCAGTTCGTGCGCGCGCAACAACAACGGTCGTGAATAAGGTCAGTTCTTGTTGGCACAGACCTTTGCGGAGCTGCCACGTTCGCCGTTGTAGCCGAACGCCGCGATCTGGAAGCACCGCCGGTCGCCGCCACCGTCCTCGATGACGTACTTCGTGCCGCCGCCCGTCACCCGCGTCACGGCGTTCGGCTTGGCGCCCGTCACGTCGACCACCACGAACTCGGCCTTGCCGTCGCTGGGATCGCTCCATTCCAGCTCGATCGCCCTGCCCTGGTACTCGGCGCGCTTGAGGACCGGGACGAACCTCGGGTCGGTGTTCGGTGACGGTCCCGCGTCGGCGGAGTCCGAGGTCGACACGGGCGGTGTCGTTGTCGTCACTGGTGGTTGGGCCTGCTGACGGTCGTCGTCCCGGTTCAGGAAGATGCCCGCGGCGAGCCCGCCGGTCACCGCGATCACGGCCAGCAACGCCAGCACCGCGCCGCGTTTGCTCTTGCGGACCGGTGCGGTCATCGGTTCGACGGGAGGCAGATCTACTGTCGGTAGCACCGCGACCGGTTGCGGCCGGGGAGGCGGTGGCGGGATGAGGTCGTGCTGCCGGTAGGTCAGGTCTTCGAGCCTGCCCTGCCACGAGTCGTCGCGCTCTTGTTCCGGTTCGGGTTCCGGTTCCGGCTCGGGCCTGAACCCGCGCGGCCCGAAACCGGGCGCCTCTGTCGGGCCTTCCGGGTAGTAGTCGGGGCGTTCGCCCAGCATCGCCGTCGCGTCGGGGTCCACAGTGGACAGCGAGGTGCCGGAGTTCACCGCCATCAACGCGTCGCGCAGTTCCAGCGCGGAGCCGAAGCGCTCGGCCCGGTCCTTGCGCAGGCAGCGCCCGATCACGGCGACGAGCGCCGCCGGCACGTCGAACCGGGTGAGCGACCGGGGTTCGCCGCTGCCGACCCGGCCGACGTAGGAGAGCAGCGTGTCCTCGTCCGGGTTGTCCGAGGCGAACGGCGGTTTGCCCTCCAGCAACGTGAACAGCGTCGAGCCGAGCGACCAGATGTCGTCGGCGAACGACGGTGCGGCACCCTCCAGCATCTGCGGAGCGGCGTGCCGGTAGCTGACCATCTGCAGTGACGCGGAATGTCCCGCGTCGGCACCGCGCGCGATGCCGAAATCGGCCAGCACGTACGAAGTCGGGAGCACCAGGACGTTCTGCGGCTTCACGTCGCGATGCAGGATGCTCTGGCCGTGCGCGAACGCCAGCGCGTCCGCCACCGCGATGCCCGCCGCCACCACGTCCTGGACGGGCAACGGGCCCATGGCGCGCAACCGGTCGTGCAGCGAGCCGCGTTCGTAGAACTCCATGACGATGCACGGACGGCCGTCCGGGAGCGTGCCCGTGTCCAGCACCGTGACGATGTGCGGGTGCTGGCGGCCGAGTTCGACGGTGATGGCCAGCTCACGGCGGAAGCGCGTCACCGTGGCCAGGTCCGTCACCTGCAACACCTTGACCGCGACGTCGCGGCCCAGGCCGTCCTGACGGGCGCGGTAGATCGTGCCCTCGCCACCCTGCGCGATCACGCGGAAGCCGCTGTAGCCGGGCAACGCGATCTCCGGCGCCTGCGCAGCACCCTGCGCGGGCGCCCAGGCCATCAGATCGTCTTCCACCGGCGGATCCTATCCCGGAGCGAGTGGGTCACCGCTGAACGTTCGTCCGGAAAGGCTCGCAAGGTTCGAATCAGTCGCCGACGACCTTCACCTGGAATCCCAGTGCCTGCAACATTCCCGTCAGCATCACGCGGGTGTTGTCCTCCGCCCGCTTGAGGATCTCCGACTTCTGCGCGGCCTCGGTGAGCTTGGCCTCCGCTGCGATGTAGAACCGTTGCTGGTCAGGAGGTCCCGCCAGCGCCTGCAGGTCGTTGATCAGGCCGCGTTCCTGGCTGAACACGTACGACCTGTCGTGGTGCAGGTTCGGTTTGTCCAGCTGGGGCTTTGGCACGCGCAGTTCGACGGTCTTGCCGTCCGGGGACAGGATCAGCCCGTCGTCCTTGAGCGTTCCCAGGTCCACGAAGGCGTTGACGGACCCGGCCGCGACGAACAGCGTGCGTTCGCCGGCCAGCGCGGCAGGCACCCACTTCACGTCGTTCTCGATGTCCAGCACGACCTGGAACTCGCCCGCGGCGGCGTGGTACTGGCTCAGGTCCCGCACCGACTTCAGCATCGCGGGCTGGCTGCGATCGATCGATTCGTCACCGAAGGGTTTTATTTGTGCAAAACCGAACGCCGCCGCTCCGAGGAGAATGAGGACGGCCGCGACCAATGCTCCACGCGTCACCCAGCGCCTATACACCGTGTTGGAGTACCCGTGAGGTGATGCGCGCACACGGTCCGTATGGGCTAATCGACCCGAGCGGAATCAGTTCCGTGTCCACGTGGTTGGCTTGGACGAGACGAGAGCGACAGTTCAGGAGGCGTGCGGTGGACCCGGAGAACCTGTACGAGGTGGACTCGGAGGTCCCGGACCTCACGGGTGCGGTGCTGCTGCACCACTTCGAGGGCTTCATGGACGCCGGTGCCGCGGGCCGTCTGCTCACCGAGCACCTGCTGGAGACCCTCGAAAGCCGCGTCGTCGCGCGTTTCGACATCGACGGCCTGATCGACTACCGGTCCCGCCGCCCGCTGATGACCTACGCGACCGACCACTGGGAGGACTACGCCGCCCCGGAACTGGTCGTGCACCTGCTGTGGGACAGCGCGGGCCACCCGTTCCTGCTGCTCACCGGCCCTGAGCCGGACCGCGGCTGGGAGGCGTTCATCAAGGTGGTGCAGTCGCTGATCGACCGCTGGGGCGTGCGTCTGACCGTGGGCTTCCACGGCATCCCGATGGGCGTGCCGCACACACGGCCGTTGAACGTCATCGGCCACGCCACGCGCCCCGAGCTCGTGTCGGAGTACCAGCCGTTCTTCAACCGCGTGCAGGTGCCCGGCAACGTCTCCGGGCTGCTGGAGTTCCGCCTCGGCCAGGCCGGCCACGACGCGATGGGCTTCGCCGCCCAGGTGCCGCACTACCTGGCGCAGTCGCAGTACCCGACCGCCGCCGTGACCCTGCTCGACGCCCTCGCCCGCGCCACGGGCCTCGCACTGCCCATCGGCTCGCTGGTCGACGCCGCGCAGGCCGCCGACGCCGAGATCCACCGGCAGGTAGCGGACTCCGAGGAGGTCGCCCAGGTGGTGGAAGCGCTCGAGCGGCAGTACGACGCCTTCATCCAGACTGTGGGAAACACCGACCTCCCCAGCGCGGACGAACTGGGGGCCGAGTTCGAACGGTTCCTGGCCGAGCAGCAGCGTCCGCCGGACCACCTGTAGGAGCTTGCGATGGCCACCTGGGACGACGTGCACCGGATCGCGACCTCCATGCCTGATGTCACGGAGCGGGTGCGAGAGGGTGTCGTCGACTGGAGGGTCAAGGACAAGCTGTTCGTCTGGGAACGGCCGCTGCGCAAGACCGACCTGTCGGCGCTGGGCGCGGCGGCCCCGTCCGGCCCGATCCTGGCCGCCCGCGTCCCGGACCTCGGGGCCAAGGAGGCGTTGCTGGCGTCGGACCACTCGGTCTACTTCACGACGCCGCACTTCAACGGGTATCCGGCGATCCTGGTGCGGCTGGAACACATCGAGGTGGGGGAGTTGGAGGAGTTGATCGTGGAAGCGTGGCACGCGAGGGCACGGCGCCGGTGACGCTGACGAAGTGGATCCGCGAGGTCGCGGACGAGCCGTTGCTGCTGAAAGGTGATCTCCAGGCTCAGGCGGAGGAGAACACCTGGTCGCTGGGCATGGCCAGGGGGGAGACACCCGTGGCGGCGGAGGTGGTCGCCGCGTTCGAGGAGACCGCGCGACGGCTCGGTGAGCGCGTGACCGCGATGGAGCGGACCGCGACCTTCTACGTCTGGGTCGACGTGCAGGCAGGGCACTTGAAGTGTTCGACGACCTCGGCGAAGAAGGACGCGCTGCCGTTCGGCGCGAAGGTCGATCCGGACGCGACGCTCGCGGCCGTCGTCGGTGACTACCTCGCCGGTGACTGGCCGGAAACGGACGAGGACTTCGTCCTTCCCGTGTGGACCGTCGAGGTCGGGCTCTAGTGGAGTTCCTCTGCTACCACCGGGATCGGCCCGGTTCGATGCCGCTGCGCTCGGCCCTGATCCAGGAGCACTGGTCCTACATGGACGGGTTCGAGCTCATCGCTCGAGGCCCGACGTTCGCAGGCGATGTGGTCACGGGCAGCGTGCACGTCGTCGACGTGCCGGACGCGGCGGCGGCTCGTGCGTTCGCGTTCGACGAGCCCGTCTACCAGGCGGGTGGCTACCGGGACGTGCTGGTGCGCAGGTGGCGCAACGTGCTCGGGCGCACGATGTGGGACTTCCCCGGCGGCCGCGAGGGTGGCGGCCACCTGGTGCTCGGGTTCGGCTCCGGAGAGCCCGCCGACCTCGTTCCCGCGCGGCCGGAAGAGCTGATCGCCTACGGGCCGTTGCTCTCGGACGACAGCAACGCCTGGCTGGGCACGGCGGCGCTGGTCAGGTCGGCGGACCCGGCCTCGGTCCTGACCGCGGACCGGTACGACGCCGTCGAGGTGCACGAGTGGGAGTTCGGCGGCCGTCGCTAGTAGCTGACGAACCGGTAGTGCAGGCCGGTGCTCGACTCCAGCCACTCACCGACGCTGACCGGCTCACGGTCCACGACGGGTGCGTACGTGTCGCCCTCGAAGATCTCGCGGATCTCGGTCACCTCGACGCGGTCGGCGAACGGCAGCGTGGCCGCGTATACCGCCGACCCGCCCATCACCCACAGGTCGCCGGTGACGTCGGCCAGGGCCTTCTCCAGGCTGTCGAACGTCTCCGCGCCTTCCTGCTCGGTGCGCGACAGCACCAGGTTGCGGCGGCCCGGCAGCGGCCGGAAGCGCGGCGGCAGCGACTCCCAGGTGCGGCGTCCCATGAGGACGGCCGAGCCCGCGGTGATCTCCCGGAAGTGCTTCATGTCCTCGGGCACGCGCCAGGGGATGGCGTTGTCGCGGCCGATCACGCGGTCGGCGGTCTGGGCCCAGATCAGCCCGATCACACCGCCACCGGAGCCTTGATGCCGGGATGCGGGTCGTAGCCCTCGATCGTGAAGTCCTCGTAGGCGTAGTCGAACAAAGATGCCGCAGGCGCCATCTTCAGCGCGGGGAACTCGCGCGCGTCACGGCTGAGCTGGAGTTCGACCTGCTCGACGTGGTTGTCGTAGATGTGGCAGTCGCCGCCGGTCCAGATGAAGTCGCCGACGCCGAGGCCGGTCTGCGCGGCGATCATGTGCGTCAGCAGCGCGTAGGAGGCGATGTTGAACGGCACGCCGAGGAACAGGTCGGCGCTGCGCTGGTAGAGCTGGCAGGAGAGCTTGCCGTCCGCGACGTAGAACTGGAAGAACGCGTGGCACGGCGGCAGCGCCATGTTCGAGATCTCGCCGACGTTCCAGGCGGAGACGATGATCCGGCGCGAGTCCGGGTTCGTCTGCAACGTCCTGAGCACTTCGGCGATCTGGTCGACGTGCCCGCCGTCCGGGGTCGGCCACGACCGCCACTGCACGCCGTAGACCGGGCCCAGCTCACCCTCGGGAGAGGCCCACTCGTCCCAGATGGACACGCCGTGCTCCTGCAGCCAGCCGACGTTGCTGTCGCCGCGCAGGAACCACAGCAGCTCGTACGCGATCGACTTGAAGTGCACGCGCTTCGTCGTGATCAGCGGAAAGCCGGCGGCGAGCGGGTAGCGCAGCTGGTGGCCGAAGATCGACCGCGTGCCGGTGCCGGTGCGGTCCTCCTTGCGCACGCCCTCCTTCAGGACGTGGCGGAGCAGGTCTTCGTACTGCGTGTCGGGCATGAACGCACCCTAACTAATTCCAGCGGTCGAACGACGTCACCTCCGCCACGTCGCGTCGTACGGCCACGGAGAACTTCTCGGCGGGGTGGCCGAGCGGGACCATCGCGGCGATCTCCCAGCGCTCCGGCACGCCGAGCAGTTCCAGCGTCTCGGCCTGATGCACTCTGATCACCGTGGTCAGCGTGGTGCCGAGCCCCAACGCGCGCGCCGCCAGGCAGAAGTTCTGCACGGCCGGGTAGACCGACGCGTGCACCGGCCCGATGTCGATGCCCTCCACCAGCGACGGCAGCCGCGGCATGAGGAAGAACACGATCACCGGCACGGACGCGAGGGTGTCGGCGAGGTGGTTCGCGGAGCGGCCGATCCGCAGGCCGACGGCGTCAGTGCGTTCGGGCGCCATCCCGGCGTAGCGGGTGAACGCGCTGCGGTACAGCTTGCCCACCTCGGCGCGCACGTCAGGATCGGTGACGACCAGGTACCGCGTGGGCTGGACGTTGCCGCCGGACGGCCCCTGCTGCGCTGCCCGCAGACACGTCCACACGTCGTCGACGGCCACGGGCTCGTCGGTGAACCGGCGGATCGCCCGCGTCGTCATGATCGCTTCGAGCGCGTCCATCAGAACCTCGTCATGTCCGGGGCGAGCCCCAGCTTGAGCATCGAGTAGGTCTCCAGCATCCGCCGCGACACCACCGTGTGCTGCGCGGCCACGTGCACGTCGCGCAGGCAGCGCTGCAGAGCGGACGACTCGAACACCGAACTGCCGCCGCCCGCCGCGAACGCCTTCTGCGTCACGTCCGTGGCCTCGCCCGAGGCGAACGAGCAGGCCAGTCGCAGCCGTGCCTTCACGGGGTCCGCGGCGGCGGCACCGGTCAGCGCCGCGTCCCAGGCCGAGCTCAGCGCCTCGTGCAGGAACGCCGTCGCCGACGACAGCCGTGCCTCCATCAGCGCGAGTTCGATCTGCACGCCGGTCTGCTCCGCGAGGCGGGACGTCGCGTACTGCGGCACCTTCTCGACGGCCAGCGCCTCGATCTCGTCGATCGCGCGGCGGGCCACGCCCAGGCACACGGACGCGACGCCCACGGCCAGGAAGCTGAAGTAGGGGAACACCGTGATGGGGCCCTCGATGCCGGGCGTGATGCCGATCGGCCACACCGCACGACGTGACGGCAAGAAGGCGTCCGTGAGAGAGAACTCGTGCGAACTGGTCGCGCGCAGGCCGGCGGCGTGCCACGTGTCGTGGATCGTCACGTCCTCACGTGGGTACACGGCCAGACGCGGGCCCACGGGTGTGAGCGTGCCACCGATGACCCACGACGAGTGAGTGACGGCGCTGCCCCAGCCCCAACGACCGGTCACGCGATAACCGCCGTCGGCTTCCACGGCCTTCCCCAACGGCGCGGCGGTGCCCGCGATCAACGCGCGCGGGTCGCCGAACACCTCGTCGGCGGCGTCGGAGGGCAGGTACCAGGCCAGCGACGACGAGATGGTGGTCGTCATCGCGGTCCAGCCGGTCGAGGCGTCGGACCGCGACAGCTCCTGGACCTCCCGGCTCCAGTCGGGCAGACCGAGTTCGGCGCCGCCGTAGCGCTTCGGGGCGATCAGGCGGTGCACGCCGTGGTCGACGAGCGCGGCCAGCACCGGTTCGGTGAGGGCGCGCTGCTGTTCGGCCAACGGCGCCTCGGCGCGGATCAGGGCGTGGAGATCCATGCGCGCGATCTTGCTCCAGCGGCTACAGCTTGGCGAGCGCCTCAACGAGTGGCTTGAGCTCCGGAACGTCCCCGGCCTCCGACAGCGACGCGGAGAGCACCTCGTCGTGCGTGGGTCGGGCGAGCGCGAGCAGCTCGTGGCCCTTCTCGGTGACCTCGGTGTAGATGCCGCGCCGGTCGGTGGGGCAGAGGTAGCGCGACAGCAGGCCACGGTCCTCGAGTCGCGTGACCAGGCGCGTTGTGGCTGACTGGCTGAGCACCACGGCGTTGGAGAGCTGGTTCATCCGAAGGTGGAACCCGTCCTGGCGGTTGAGGACGTCCAGAACGGTGTACTCGCTGACGGAGAGTTCGTGGCCTTTCTGCAGCGCCCGTTCGAGGCGGTCCTCGATGCGCGCGTGCAACGCCGCGAGCGTGCGCCATCCCTGTGCGCGCGCCTGGACGGCGTCGTCGTCCAGTGACATAGGTCAACCCTTCTCGAATAGACAGCGTGTGCAACTATTGCGTACGCTTGTAATCGTCTTCAACAAGTCTACCGGGGAGAGACATGGATCTGTCGGGACGCACGGCACTTGTGACGGGCTCCACCGCCGGCATCGGCTTCGCCACCGCCGAAGGGCTGCTCAAAGCGGGTGCCACCGTCGTCATCACCGGCCGCGCCGAGGACCGCGTGGCCGAGGCGGTCGGCAAGCTCAGCGCCCACGGTGACGTGCGCGGCGTCGCGGCGGACCTCGCGACTGCCGAGGGCGCGGCCGAACTCACCGGCCAGGTGCCCGACGTGGACGTGCTCGTCAACAACCTGGGCATCTACGGCGCGAAGCCGGTCTTCGAGATCGACGACGCCGAGTGGCAGCGGTTCTTCGACACCAACGTCATGTCCGGCGTCCGGCTTGCCCGGCACTACACGCCCCGCATGGTCGAACGCGGCTGGGGCCGGGTCATCTTCGTGAGCAGCGAGTCCGGCGTCTTCACGCCGACCGAGATGGTCCATTACGGCATGACGAAGACCGCGCAGATCGCCATCTCGCGCGGCATGGCCCAGGAGGTCAGGGGCACCGGCGTCACCGTGAACTCGGTGCTGCCCGGCCCGACCCTCACGCCCGGCGTCGAGGAGTTCATCCGCGAGCGCGTCGGCGACGGCGGTGAGGCGGAGTTCGTCCGCACCGAACGGCCGACCTTGTTGCTGGGCCGCCTGATCCGCCCCCACGAGGTCGCGAACCTCATCACCTACGTCGCGTCGGACCTGTCGTCCGCGACGACCGGAGCCGCGTTGCGCGTCGACGGCGGCACCGCTCCGACGCTCATCCCCTGATCACAGTAAGGATCTCGCTTTGAACACCGTGAAGCTCAACAACGGCGTCACCATGCCCCAGCTCGGTTTCGGCGTCTGGCAGGTGCCGGACGTGGAGGCCACCCCCGCCGTCGCGGAGGCGCTGAAGGCCGGATACCGCAGCATCGACACCGCCGCGGCCTACGGCAACGAGGCAGGCACGGGTGCCGCCATCGCCCAGTCCGGTGTGGACCGTGACGACGTCTTCGTCACCACCAAGCTCTGGAACGACGACCACGGCTACGACTCGACGAAGCGCGCGTTCGACGTGTCGCTGAAGAAGCTCGGCCTGGACGTGCTCGACCTGTACCTGATCCACTGGCCGACCCCGGCCCGCGACAACTACGTCGACACCTGGAAGGCGTTCGTGGAGCTGCAGAAGGAGGGCCGCGTCCGTGCGATCGGCGTGTCCAACTTCCAGCCAGAGCACCTGAAGCGGCTGATCGACGAGACCGGCGTCGTGCCGGCGGTCAACCAGATCGAGGTGCACCCGTACTTCCAGCAGAACGAGGTGCGCGCGTTCAACGCCCAGCACGGCATCCAGACCGAGGCCTGGTCGCCGCTCGGCCAGGGCGGCGAGCTGCTGAGCGACCCGGTCGTCCAGAAGATCGCTCTCGCGCACGGCAAGTCGGCCGCGCAGATCGTGCTGCGCTGGCACCTGCAGATCGGCAACGTCGTGATCCCGAAGTCCGTGACGCCGTCCCGGATCCAGGAGAACATCGACGTGTTCGACTTCGAGCTGCCGGACGCCGAGATCGAGGCGCTGTCCACTCTGGACCGCGGCGGCCGCATCGGCCCGAACCCGGACGAGCTCAACTAGTTCCCGGCAAATACGAAGCCCCGGCCCGCATGATCGCGGTCCGGGGCTTCGTCGGCAACGAGCCGCCTCAGGCTCGCATGACTGTGGCGATCGGGATCCGCGCCGCCCGGATGGCCGGGATGAGCCCGCCCAGCACACCGGCGATGAGGCCCGCGATCACACCGGCGACACCCGCCTCCCACGGGAAGGTGGTGCCCGCCAGCGACGGGAAGCGGCTGCCGAACATCATCAGCGCCACCTGCAACCCGGCGGCGCCAGCGCCGATCGCGAGCGCGGCGGTCAGCAGACCCGTCAGCAACGTCTCGGCGAGCACGATGCCCGCCAGCAGCAGCCGGGACATGCCGACCGCGCGGCGCAGCGCGAACTCCTCGACGCGCTCACCGACCGTGGCGAGGCCGACGTTCAGGATGCCCGCGACACCGATCAGCAGCACCATGAACGCCATGCCGAGGAAGATCAGTCGCATGATCCGCAGCTCGGACTCCATGCGCTCCTTGGACTTCACCGCCTGGAACTGCATCTGCTCCTGCGGCAGGCCCGCGCCGACGAGCTTGGCCTTGAGCAGCTGCTGCAGGTCGTCCGTGCCCGGCTGCATGAACAGCTCGAGGCTCGTGCCGCCGCCGCGGTACTGGTTGGCGTTGCTGGTCGCGGTGGCCGACGGCATCCACGTGCGCAACTCGTCGAGCCGCATGTAGACGCGCGGCTGCATGTCGCCGTCCTGCACCACGCCGATGATCTGCGGCGTCACGTGGTGGGTGGCGCCCTCGATCGTCATCTCGCCGGGGACGCGGTACTGCCGCAGACCCTTGGCGGCTTCCTCGTTCAGCACGATCCGGGGAGCGAGCGACGGCTCGGTCCCGAAGTCGAGCCAGCTGCCGGAGACCGGTCGGAACGGCTTGAACGGGCGGATGTCGCCGGTCAGCGCGACCATGTTGACCTCGATGGCCTGGCCGTCCGGCTTCTTCTCCGGCTCCTTCTGCTCCTGGCACGTGCCGTTGGAGTCGCAGATCATCCGCGGGCCGTAGTAGTTCCCGCCCTGGCCGGCGTACTCGAACGGCATGCCGCCCTCGTTGATCGGCCGCACGCCGGGCTCGCCGATGATCGCGTTCGAGCTGATCATCGCGACGGCGTCGGTGCGGCCCTTGAACGTCGACTCGACGATCGCCGGCGCGCCCTTCTCGCCGGGGACGTAACCCCGGATCGTGCCGTCCTTGCCCGACTGCAGTTCGACGTCCGTGAGCATCGCGCGTTCGGCGATCTCGGACCCCGCCTGCACGGCCACGACGGCGAGAACACCCAGGAACAGCGAGACCATCGAGAGGAACGTGCGCAGTTTTCGGGCGCGGATGCCCTGTCCGCCGATGACCAGGGCGGACCGGAACTTGCCGGAAAGCATCAGTTGAACCGCCCGTCGCGGAGCTCCATCACGCGGCCCATCTTGCGCGCGTGGTCGTGGTCGTGCGTCACCAGCACGAGGCCACAGCCCTGCCTGGTCGTGTTGAGCAGCACCTCGACGACGAGGTTGCCGGTCTCGGTGTCGAGCGCACCAGTCGGCTCGTCGGCGAGGATGATCCGCGGCTGCCGCACGAGTGCGCGGGCGATCGCCACGCGCTGCTGCTCACCACCGGAAAGCCTGGTGGGCTTGGACTTCGCGAGGTGCGCGATGCCGACCTGCTCCAAAGCCTCCATCACCAGCTGCTTGCGCTTGCGCCGCGCCGACCAGCCCTGGCCGTTCACCAGTGCCATCGCCACGTTCTGCGCCGCGGTGAGGTGCTTGAGCAGGAAGAAGCGCTGGAAGACGAACCCGAACTCCGCGCTGCGCAACGCCGCGGCCCTGCGTTCGGGCAGCTTCGTGATGTCGTTGCCGTGCAGGAAGTACTGGCCCTCGTCGGCGCGGTCGAAGAGCCCGATCAACGACAGCAGCGTCGACTTGCCGGAGCCGGAACGGCCGAGGATCGCCACGCTCTGTCCAGGATGGACGGTGAAGTCCACACCGGACAGGATCGTGCGCGGTTCCCCTTGGCCCTTGAGAACTTTGGTGATGCCGTTGAGCTGCAGCAGCGGTGCCTGCACCTGAACCGTGGGTTGATCGAAGGACTGCGTCATCACGGACCCGTCGGCTTGGTCTGGTCGCCGCCCTGCTGCTGACCCTCTGGCAGGTTCGGGCCCGGCACGGCCAGTTCCTCGTCGCCGGTGAGACCCGACTTGATCTCGATGACCTTACCGTCGGTGAGCCCCAGCGTCACGTCCGTGGTGCGGCGCGCGCCGTCTCCCGCGATGACGTCGACCTTGCCCTTGCCCTGCGCGCCCGCGACGGCCTCGACCGGGACGACCAGCGCCTGCGCCGACTTGCCGGTGGTGACCTCGATCGACGCGGTGGCACCGTTGATCATCTGCACGTCCGCCGGCGCGGTGCACACGATGCGCAGGCCCGTGGAGCCGCTCGGCTGCTGCGCCTGGTCCTTGGGCTGCTGCTGCGGCTGGTCCTTCTTCTCGTCCTTCTTCTCGTCCTTGGTGTCCGGCGTGACCGGCGGCTTCTCCGGGATCGTGCCCTGTGGCAGCGCGGCGATCGTGCCGAGCACCGCGCACGGGAACGGGCCGGGGCCGTTCTTGATCTGCACCACCACGTCGGTGAGCGCGCCGTTGATCTTGTACGCCTGCTGGCCGTCGATGTCGCCGACGATCGCGTAGCCGACGTGCTTGGCCGACGCGATCGGCATGCCCGCCGTCACCGTCGCCTTGTCGTCGACGAGCCTGCCGCTGAACGTGGATCCGGGCGGCGCCTCGACGTAGTTCGGCGTCTGGTCCTTCCACACCGTGGCGACCCGGATGGGCCTCGTCGGCGTGCCGTTGGGCGCCGGGATGTCGAAGTACCGCACCTCGCCCGCGACCGGCGCGACGAGCCCGAACGTCGGGTTCATCTCGACCTTGCCGGTGATGCTGATCTTGGTGGTCAGGTCCTGCCTGGTGGGCTTGACCTTGGTCATCGGCGTGCCGCGCGGCGCCAGCTCCGGATTGGTCTGGTCCGGACCTGACGGACTGCACGCCGCCACGGCCACCGTGACCAGCGCGCACAGCGGCGCGAGAACAATTTTGCGCACGAACGTCCCCCATGTCGTTTCGACCAACCTACCGATAAGGACACCTGATAGGTCCATGAGGTTGCATCAGTCTTTCGGCCGATGTCCCTCGACGTTTCGGCCCTGATCGAAACTAGCGGCTCAGCGCGGCCGCATAGGTGGAAAGCGCTTCACGGTCTGGCTGGCCGGTCTTCGCGATGAGCGAGGCGACGTGCTTTTCCACCGTACGCGGCGAGATGTGCAGCCGGGTGCCGATCGCCTTGTTGCCCATTCGGTCGGCCAGCAGCACGAACACCTCGAACTCGCGCACCGTCACGCCGTGCCCGCGCAACTGACGCGGTACCTGTTCGGTGCCGTTGCGGCGTTGCTGGACCGGCGCTCCGGCCTGGCGCAGCAGGCCGCGGCACGCCGACGCCACCGCCGGGATCGTGGCCTGGTGGAAGTACTCCTCCGCCGAACGCAGCCAGGACACCGGATCGCCCCAGCCCGTCGCCTCCGCCGCGATCAGCCGCTGGCCCAGATGCCTCGCCAACGGATACAGCTCCGCGGCTTCCTGGGCCTGCTGGAAGGCTTCCAACGCCTCGGCGAAACGGTTGTCGCGACCGAGGAGTACGGCGTGCGCCAGTTCGGTGAACTGCCGGTTCCACCGCATTCCCGAGGCGGACGCCGCGGTCAGCTCCCAGTAGTCCGGCCAGCCGAACCGGCCGTCGAGCACGCCGAGCAGCACCCGCATTCCGTGCGTGCCGGAAAGGTGGAACGTGGTGGGGTTCTGCGATTCCAGCGCGAGCGCGCGGTCGAGCTCCGTCATCGCCAGCGCGTGGTTCTCCTCCAGCAGGGCGCAGAACGCGCGGGCGAGCCCGAAGCACAGCGGGTACTCCTGCGCCCCGTTCTTCGCGACCGCCTCGAACTCGCTGATGGCGTCATCTGTTTCGGCGCGGTTGCCCCGGTGCGCGGCCAGGGTCGCCTTCGCCATCAGCAGATAGCGGGTCAGCGCGTGGAACCGCAGGCGGGTCGTCGTGCGCAGGCACCGGTCGATCTCCTCGGCCGCCACGACGTAGTCCCCGGTCAGCACGGACTGCAGCGCCAGGATCGCGTCCACGTTGTGCGCCACCGTGATCGCGCCCGCCCGGCACGCCTCGGCGTGCGTGCGGCCGAGCGACGCGGTGCTGCCGTGCCGCAGCCAGTCGTTGCCCGCCAGGCGAACCAGCGCGTAGACGTGCTGGATCGGCATCTGGTGCGCGTCCGCGAGCGCGAGAGCCTTGCTGAAGCAGGTGTTCGCCTCGTCGATGTCCTGCTCTCGCGCGATGATCCCGAGCAGTTGCCACGCCTCGCACGCGACCGTCGGCAGTTGCGCCCGGTCCGCAGCGAGCGCCGCCTGCTTGGCGAGACCCGCGGCAGAGGAGATCCGGTCGGGGCTCGGGATGTTGAGCGTGAGGTAGGCGGAGTTGACGTCCAGCTGCGCGACCAGTTCGTCGGGCGCGTCCGGTCCGAGCAACGTCCTCGCGACGCGCACCTGTTCCACGCCTTCGGTGAACCAGCCGGCGAGGTAGGCGACGCGTGACAGTCGCGTGTGGAGCTTCGCGCGCAGCGGACCGTCCAGGCCCTGGAGATCCTTCATCTCCAGGGCGAAGGCGCGTTCGAAGTCGCCCGTCTCGGCCAACGCCGGCAGCAGCGTGTCCAGGACCTCGGCGCGGGCCTCGTCGGTGAGCAGGCTCTGCGCGCGGTCGAGCAACGTGACGGCCGACTCCGCCGCACCGCCCGCCAGCGCCCGTTTGCCCGCCTCGGCGAACAGAAGTCCTGCTCGCGTCGGCGATCCGGCGTCGAACCGCAGCTTCGCGACGAGCGGGCACCAGTCGCCGGGCAGACCGGCGTGCAGGTCCTCGATCGCGTCGGCCGTGCGCCACGACAGGTTCACGCGTTCGGCCGGCGTCAGCTGGGCCAGCAACGCGTCCGCCGTGAGAGGGTGCCGGAACGCGTACCAGTCCGGTGCGGGCTCGTCCGGCGTCACGAGCTGCGCGGCCACCCCGGCGTGCAGGTGGCTCAGCAGCGCGCGGTCGTCCGTACCGGTCACCTTCTGCACCACGGAGAGCGGGAACCGGTGGCCCAGCACCGCCGCGATGGACAGCACCTCGCGCCCCTGCGGTCCCAGCCTGTCCGTGCGGTGTGCGACGCTGCGCACGAACGCCGCCGGCACCGGCAGTTTCAGCTCGCCCAGCACCTGCCAGCCGTGCGCTCCCGCCACGAGAAGGCCACCACTCACCATGCCGTGCAGCAGTTCCTCGATGACGAACGGGTTCCCGGCGCTGTCCGTCCACAAGCGATCGACGAGCTCCGCCGGGATCAGCTCGCTCTCCAGACACGCGGCCGTCATCTGCCCGACCTCGTCCTGTGACAACCGGTGCAGCTCCACCAACCGGCCGGAGCCGCGTTGTCCCATCCGGTGCACGAGTTCCAGCGCGTGGCCGGGTTCGGTGCGGATCGTGGCGAGCAGCAGTACCGGCTGGTCCTCCAGGTTGTCCGCCAGGTACTCCACGACCGCGAGCGTCTCCGCGTCCGCCTCGTGCAGGTCCTCGAGCACGAGCAGGCACGGCGTCTTGCGCGCGACCGACGCGAGCAGCCGGAGTACCGCTTCTGCCAGAACCACGACAGATTCCGTCGTGGACCGGTGGTCGTGCCACTCCGGGATCAGCGTGCCCAGCACGGGTTTGTACGGGCCGAGTGCGGAGTCGTCCGGCGGTTCGCCGCGAAAGAGACCCAGAAGTGCTTCCGCGATTGGACGAAACGGCACCATCGGCCCGATCGTCGTGCCGCGTCCTTTGAGCACCCGCATGCCCTCGTCGTACGCGTGACCGGCCGCGTACCGGGCGAGCCTGGACTTGCCGATCCCCGCCTCCCCGGTGAGGAAGACGGCGCCGCCACGGGACTCGCGCGTGTGTCCGAGTGCCCCCGTGATGGCCGTGACCTCGCGATCACGGCCGACCACGTGGGGCGCTCTGGTCTGCATGTCTGGACCCTAACGGTCCTGCGCGGTTCTCCGTATCGGCTGCCCAGGCGTATTAGGGGTGAAAGTTTCCTACTTGTCGCTCACCGTGGTGTCCGAGATCGCGGGTGTGATGGCCACGAACGCGCTCATCGCCATGGTCACACCCATCAACGCACGCGCCCGCGCACCCGCGAAGGTCCTCGGCGCGAGCTCCATCTCCCCGATCGCGTGCTCGGCCGGTTCGGGCTGGTCGGCGGTGCGGTGCAGGGACTCGTTCATCAGGTGCACTCCTCTTTGTCGGGTGACGATTGCAGTAGCAGGACCGACGGGACCGGGAACCCTTGGCGCAGCAGGCCGTGACCGATGCCGGCCAGGCCTGTGAACAGGCCGGGTGACGGCACACCGCCCGGGGTGGCGCAGTGCGCGCCGTGTTCCTCCAGTGCTCCCAGCAACAACGCCGTGCGACGGGTCGCCGCGCTGGGGTGATGTGCGGCCAGTGCTTCGACGACGCCCAGTTCGCCGTGGCAGAGACTCATGTCCCGCAACGGTTTCCTGGACGCCAGCAGACCGGCCAGGCGCTCGTCGTCCCTGGCGAGCGCGGCACCGGCCAGACCGGTGCACCAGCCGGTGTCGGTCGGGTCGATGGCGTCGCTCTCCAGGAACGATCGTGCGGTCACGTCGGACAACTTGTCATGAAACGTTGCCGCATAACGCTTCAGAGCCCATCCGATTCCCGCATGGCCACGCGCGAAACCATTTGCGGGACAAATAGCGCCACGCAGAGTAGACGCGTAGTGATCGGCCAACGCGAGTGATTCCGGCGTGCCCACGGCGAGCATGGCGGCCAACGAGCCCGCTACGCCGTCAACGACGGTGAGCGACGAATCTTCTTGAGGCATCAGTCGCACGGCTTGCGTCAACAGCTCGCTGTCCAGGCCGAGCAACGAAGTGAGACGCGCGAGCCCGTAGCAAATGCCGCCCAGACCGTGGATCCCGCCGCCGACCGCCGTGACGAGCTCCGGCTCCCCGGCGAACATCTCCAGCAGCGCGGGCAACGGCCGCAGGGCGTCGCGCGCGAACTCCTCGTAGCGCGCGGCGCCGGTGAGCGCGCCCAGTTCGGCCAGGAACAGCGCGACACCCGTGTAGCCGTTGGACAGACCGGCGCCGAGCGGCTGCACCGTCCAGTGCCGGTCGTCGACCAGTTCGAGCCCGAGCCAGTTGACGCGGTCCTTGCCGGTGACGGCGTGCGCGAGGATCTGGTCGGCGATCCCGCACGCGGCGACCAGCAGCCGGGCCGGATCCGGATCGACCGGCGCGACGTGCCCGGACACCGCGACACCGCTGTGGTGCGACACCGGTCGCGGCCGCGACGCCAGCAGGGCCGTGATCACCCACTGCTGGTCGTGCCGGTCGACCTCGCTCATCGCCAGGATCTTGCGCGTCACGGCGTGCAGTCCGGGCTCCGGCAGCATCCCCGGAAGCCGGAGCCCGGACGCGGTCCACAGGTCGGTCGACCCGGGCCGGCACGTGAACAGCGGCACGTCTCCGCGCCACAGGTCGGAGACCTCGAACGGCACCAGCCGGTCGAGCAGCGGATCGTCGACCACCAGGACGCCGAACGCCAGGTCGCGGTCGAGCGCGTCGGCCAGCACGGACGGATGCGTCGACTCGTCCAGCAACCGCGCATACTGCCGTGTCGCGCGTGCCACGAACCGCACTTCTTCGTTCACACACGCCTGCACGAGCCGCAGCAGCTCGTCGCGGTGCGCCACGATCGCGTCGTAGCCCGCGCGGAACCCGGCCAGCAGCGAGTCCTGGTAGTCGGCGGGTTCGGCGGGCTGACCCTGCAGCAGCGGCCGGTTGAGCGCCCCCGACGACGTCTTGGGGCGCCTGACCAGCCGCATCCGGTCGGTTCCCGCGTCGGCCCAGTCGACCGCGTCCAACGGCGACAGCACGCCGTGGTCACCGCCGACCCCGGACACGTCCGCGACCCCGTTGTCGCCCAGCAGCACGTGGGGGAGCAGGGCCGTGCGGTGCACCGAACGCACCAGGGCGAGCGTCGCGGGATCCGTGTCCGGCGTGAGCGTGGGGTGGAACAGCGTCTCGACGTCCACGAGCACCGGCTGGTCGCCGCACGCGATGAGGTTCTCGTAGTGCATGTCGGTGCCGTCGACCGCGTAGAGCAACGCGAGCAGCGCGCCGAGCCTCTTGTAGAACTCGGCGACCCCGGCCACGTCCGCGCACGGCACGTACGGGATGTGTTCCAGCCAGCCGTAACCGTCGCGGGGGAGCAGTCGCGGCGTGCGGAACTCGATTCCGGTGCGCTGGGAAAGCCAGTCGAGTTGGTCCTGGAACCGCGCGTGCAGCCCGACCGGTCGTGGCCGGTAGATCAGCCTCCGGCCGGATTCGAAGGTCAGGATCGCGACGGTCCGGCCCTGCCGGTGCGCGTCGCCCTGGCCCATGTCGATGGAGATCAGCGCGCCGGGATCGGTGTTCCCGAAGATCGTCCGGATGATCTCCCCGCGATCGCGGGTGAAGCGCGACGACAGCTCGTGGTGCGTGGAAACCGCCTGCTCACAGGCCTGCGCTAGCAACCGCGCCAGCACCGGGTAGCGGTTGAAGACCGACGACAGGCTCAGCGTCCTGGTGAACTCGGTGAACCGCTCGGAGCTGCTGGGCGCGGTCAGCGTGTCCCGCGCGTCGTGCAGCTCCAGCACGAGCGTCCGCGCCGCGATGGCCACCAGCCGGCGGCCGAGCTGCTCGGCGAACGCCGCGTCGAACGGCGGCGCGACCTCCGTGCGGGACGCGTCGATCAGCGGGCGCAGAGCGTGCGCGAAAGCCGCTGTCCAGCTCTCGCCGGTGCTGGTCTCGGCCGCGGAGGTCACGCGGCCAACCTCGCACGCGCGGGCGGGCGGCACATGGGGACCAACCCCCCAGATTTGCGGGCGGACGTGAATATGGGGGATCGCCACCCATGTTTCGGCGGCCGATTCACCCGAGACTCGATGTCCGAGGGAGGGGAACGGGATGAGGGAGTTCGGAGAACTGCTGCGCACGCACCGCATCGGCGCGGGCCTCACCCAGCAACAGCTGGCTGACTTCGCGATGGTGAGCGTGCGGGCCATCCGCGACCTGGAATGCGGTCGCACCCGCTCACCGCGAGCCGAGACGGTGCGCCTGCTCGCCGACGGGCTGCGGCTCGACGACGCCAGCCGCGCGGACCTGCAACAGGCAGGAGGCCGGGCCGCCGGCCGCACCGCCGTGGCGCCGCCCGCGCCGGCCGGGCAGGCGGGCCTGATCGCAGGACGGGAGGCGGAGGCCGCGGCGCTGTCTGCGTTGCTGACGGAGGGACGGCCGGAGGCGGGAGGCTACGAGTCCCGGCGGCTGGTCACCATCACCGGCGTGAGCGGTGTCGGCAAGACCCGGCTCGCCCTGGAGGTCGCGGGCGAGCTGCACTTCCGGCACGGCTGGTCGGTCCTGTGGCACCCGGCGCAGCCGAGCCCGTCCGTCGACGACGACCAGGACACGGTCCTCGTCACCGATCGCCTGCCGGACCCGCGTCTGCTGGAGGCACATCCGCGGCTGCGGATCGTCGTCACGGCACTCGCACCGACCGGGCTGCCCGACGAGCACGTGTTCCCGCTGGGAGCGCTGGCCGACGACGCCGCGATGCGGGTGCTGCTCACGCACGTGCACCGGGTGCGGCCCGCGTTCAAGCCCGAGCCGGCCAACCAGGCCGCGCTCATGGGTCTCGTGCACGAGCTGGACGGGCTGCCGTCCGCACTGGAGTTCGCGGCCGGGTGGTTCATGGTCTACTCGCCGCAGCACCTGCTGGACCGGCTGCGGACCAACCCGCTCGACCCCACCTCGGCACACCTGCGCGACTCGCTGCGCCGCTCCCTGTCCACAGTGGACGACGAGGGGCGGGAGCTGCTGGTGCGGATGGCCGGGGGAGACGACGCCGGACCTGGCCGGTCCCTGCGGGACCTGTGCGTGCGCGGACTCGTCCGCCGCGTCGGATCCCGGCACGAGGTGCTGAACCTCGTCCGCGCGGCGGTGCTGGAACCGATGTCGGGGCCACACCTCGCGGGAGGGGTGGCCCTGACCGGACCCTGCTAGCGCTAAAAAGCTGCGGTCAAGCACGCGAGGCGGTCACCGGCGGTGCCCGCCTTGCCGTGCTCGGTGCTGGTGTGCGCGGCGTGCACGACGACGGCGTTCGCCTCGCCCTTGCGGAACTCCCACTTCACCGTCGCCGTGCCGGTCGCGGCGCCCTGCGCGTCGGTGGTGAAGTCCAGCCAGATCTCGTTCTGGGCGTTGGCGTACTTCGGGTCGACGCTCGGCGACACCGGGTCCTTCTCGTTCTGGTAGTGCGGGCCCGAGTCGGCAGGCTTGGCGCCGCACGGCTTGGTGTGCACGTGCGAGCCGTACTTCGTGCTCGGCAGCAGGCCGGACACCTTCAGCTCGACCGTCGTCTGTCCATTCACTACGGACGAGCCGGTGGAGAGCTTGGCGCCCAACGGGATCCGCGCCACGTCGTAGGTGATGCCCTTCGGCTGGTCACCGGACGCCGCGGGCGCCGCCACGTCGGTCTCGGCCACCGGCTTGACGGCCTGGGTCTGCGGTGCGGACGGGGGTGCGGGCTCGCTCGAACAGGCGGCCAGTCCTCCGGTGAGCAGTACGGCTCCCGCGAGGGTCGCCACAGTCGTGCGCATGTTTCTCCTTGAGTCAACTGCGTTCCAGGTTCCCATCCCCTCCACGTTCACGATCGGGTGACCGGTTCAGATCGGCCGAGACGAGGTCCGTGAGCGCGTCTCGATAGGCCGTGCACAGGTGATAATCGCTGTGAGTCTCCACTTTGTCCGGTGACCCGTTCGTCTCGCCGGCGCGCCGGTCGAGGTCGTTGGGTTCCCAGCCGTGCACGGGAAAACCCAGGTAGTCGGTGCGGCGCCACAGGTTGATCCAGTTCCTGCCCATCAGCCTGGTCAGCCCGCGTTCCGGTGTGCCGCCAGGATTGCGGCGCCACGGATCGCACGAGAACAGTGCGCCCGCACGGACTTCCGGTGTGCCCAGGACCGAAGGACCCAGCAGTTCGGGGAAGATCCGCCCGAAGTACGGCCGCAGCTGCACGCCGTAGGTGAGCAGCCGCACGCGCTGGAGATAGCCCTCCGGCAACGCGAACAGCGCCGCCACGGCCAGCACGGCACCCAGGCTGTGCGCGGACAGCACCACCCGATGATCAGGCGACTCGTCCAGGAACTCGCGGGACCTGTCCGCGATCTCCGGCACCGCGCGCTCCGCGTAGCAGGGCGGCGCGAACGGGTGGGCGGTGCGCGGCAGGAAGCACATCAGGTCCCACACCAGCCCGAGCGGCCGGCGGTTGGTCAGCATCCCCGCCCCGACGAACGACCCGATCACCGCGACCCCGGCGAGCCCGGTGACCCAGTCGCCCTTGCCCACCACCCACGTCACGCCCGGCCACTGCGACCACGAAGGCGAGGCGAACGCCAGGTAGCAGGTCAGCAGCAGGGCGAGCACGCCCAGCGTCGACAGCACGCCCGCCACGTTCTCGGCCCGGTGCGTCATCGCGACCACGTGCCGCACCCGCACGACGAGCACCTCGGCCTCGTCGTCGAGCACGGCGGGCTTGGTCAGCCGCGGCAGCAGCACGACGGCCTGCGCGATCACCAGCAGCACCAGCGGAACCAGCGCGACGGCGAACGCGGCGCTGAACCACGAGTAGAACGACGGCGCCTGAAGTCCCGTGCCGACCCAGCCCCGGAACGTCAGCACCAGCACCGTCGCCATCGTCACCGACGACGTCAGCGACAACCCCAGCAGCACACCGGGACCGGCGCCACGCCAGGCCTGCCACTGATCACCGTCCTGAGGCCGGGCACGCCACGCCAGCGCCCCGCCGGCCACGACCGCGCCGATCCAGGCGAGCGGAACCCAGTACGTGGCAACCATGAAAGCCACGAACAGCACGAGCAGGACCAGCGGCCCCTTGGCGTCGTTGCGCCGCCAGGACCACGCCGCCAGCACGGACCCGAGCAGCGCGACCGTGACGACTGGCGGCCCCCACGACGTCAGCCACAACGGCCCGCTGAACGCCGGCTCGATCGCGTACAGGCCGAACCCGTGCGCCACCAGCACGAGCACCGCCGAGATCATCAGCAGCCACGACCACAGGCCGCCCTTCTCGGTCGACGGCACGTCCGGGCAGTCGGTCGCCGTCACGACCACCCGCGCCATCACGACCGCCAGCACCCCGGCCGCGAGCACGGTCAGCACCAGGAAGAACGCGTGCCGCCACAACTGGGTGCTCGTCACCAGGACCACCACGCAACACCCCGCCGAGATGTGCAGCCGGGTGAGCCGGCGGATCCGCGGGCTGCCCTCCCACATCGATGCCCTGCTGAGCATCACGCCCGGCCGCCGCACGGGCTTGCGCCGCATCGTCGCCTGCTCGTACCTGTTGCGCGACAACGAGGTCAGCGCCACCAGCCCGAGCAACAGCAGCACCGGCACGACGGACGCGGCGAGCACCCTGACGTGCCGCGCGGGATCGCCCAGCACGTCCAGGAAGTCCGGCAGCCGCTTGCACGTGGTGCCGGGCAGCGAACACTGGATCGCGTAGACGTCGATCGCCACCTCGCACACCGCGAGCACCAGCAACACCGTCAGCCCCAGCCCGAAGAGCCGCGTGGAGGCCGCGCCGCGCCCGGCGTTCCACCAGACCATGTGCTTGGTCGTCGGCGTCGAGTCGTCAGGGAGTTTGCGGGACCAGTAGGCGACGTTCGCCAGCCCGAACGGCAGCAGCAACGCCCATCCGACGCGCCCCAGCACGTTCGCGAGCACCGACGGCACCCCGCTGCCCGGCACACCCGGACTGCTGCGCGCCATGCCGCCCCACGAGTACGCCTCGCGCCGGACGGCCGCGGGCACCTGCCCGGCGTGATCCGGCGGCAGCTCGGCGAGCTTGTCCGGCTTCGGCCGCCAGAAGCTGCCGAACCGGTCGCCGCGGAACTGTTCGACCGCGTGCTCGGGAAGGGCCAGCATCGCGTCCGGGGGTGTGTTGTTGACCCCGTGGATGCGCAGTTCCAAGAACCGTGGGTTCATGACCGGCCTCCCCTTTACTCCAGTTGTCGTCCTGAAAACTGCTCCAGTTAGCGGCCGAACGGGTGAAACAGGTGTATCCAGACGCCCTGGAAAGCCTCTACTGGACAAGGAGGCCCCACCATGACCACAACCGCTCACCCGAACGTCGCAAACTCCGTCGGACTCGCCGAGTTCCTCGCGACGGCCGGCACCCTCACCCTGGCGCAGCGCAAGCTCATCGTCGACCAGGCGCTGATCCTGCTGGAGCAGAATTACGCGCACCTGCCCCTCAAGGTCGCCATGCACGCGGTGAACCCCGTACAAAGACTCAGGGTTCTCCGAGCCAGACTCGAACGGCAGACCGACGCCACGGCCGAGGCCGAGTGGCAGTTCCACCGCGAGCTGTCGAGCACCTTCCACTCGGTGCGCGACCTGCACACGAACTACCTGCTGCCCGCGCCGTTCGCGGGCAGGATCGCCTTCCTGCCGTTCCAGCTGGAACGCTGTTTCGCCGCCGACGGCACCGAGCAGTACCTCGTCGCCCGCACGGTCGCCGGCTTCGACGACATCCCGGCCGGTGCCGAGGTGACGCACTGGAACGGCACGCGGATCGGCCGCGCGGTGGCGTTGAACGGCGCGATCTTCGCCGGCAGCAACACCGCCGCGAACCTGGCCCGCGGCCTCGAGTCGCTCACGTTGCGCCCCTTGGTGATCCAGCTACCGCCCGACGAGGACTGGGTGGTCGTCACCTTCCGCACCGAGGCGGGCGCCGCCGAGGACGTCCGGGTCGACTGGCAGGTCACGGAGAACCTCCCTCCGATGACCGACGTCGACGCGCTGAGCCCCGCCGCGGCCGCCCAGGGCGTCGACCTGGACTCCGACGAGAAGGCGCGCGCCAAGAAGTTGTTGCACGCGCCCAAGGTCGTGCAGGCCGAGGCCGCCGGTGGCGCGGTCGCGATGGCGTCCCAGGACGTCGCGACGACGATGCCCGGCGTGTTCCGGGCGCGTCCGGTCGCCACGCCGTCCGGCACGTTCGGGCACCTGAGGATCTTCACGTTCAGCGTCGACGACCCGCAGGCGTTCCTCGCCGAGTTCGTCCGGCTCGCGAACCTGCTGCCGCAGAACGGACTCATCGTCGACGTCCGCGACAACGGTGGCGGCCACATCTTCGCCTCGGAGTTCCTGCTGCAGACGATGACGCCGAGGCCCGTGCAGCCGGAGCCCGTGCAGTTCCTGAGCACGCCGCTGAACCTGCGGATCTGCCGACGGCACGCGGAGGACCCGACCGGCCAGATCGACCTCGGCCCGTGGTTCCCGTCGCTCGACAGCTCGACCGAGACGGGCCAGGCGTTCTCCTGCTCGCACACGATCACGCCGGTCGACGGGGCGAACGCGGTGGGCCAGACCTACCACGGCCCGGTCCTGCTGATCACCGACGCGCGGTGCTACTCGGCCACGGACATCTTCGCCGCGGGCTGGGCCGACCACGAACTGGGCCCGATCCTCGGCGTGGACGACAACACCGGCGCGGGCGGCGCGAACGTGTGGACGCACGGCCTTCTGAAGACGTTGTTGACGATCCCGGCGCCGGGCGACGCCGAGTCGCCGTACAAGTCGTTGCCCAACAAGGCGAACATGCGCGTGTCGATCCGCCGCACGCTGCGCGTCGGCAAGCTCGCCGGCACGCCGGTGGAGGACCTGGGTGTGCGCCCGACGCACCAGCACAAGGTCACGCGCGCGGACCTGTTGCAGGGCAACGTGGATCTGCTCGCACGGGCGGGAGAGCTGTTGAAGGCGCTGCCGGTGCGGCGGCTCGGAGTGGCGGTCGAGGGAACGACCGTCTCACTGGACACCGTGAACCTCGACCGGGTGGACGTCTACGTCGATGGCCGCCCCGCCACCTCGCTGGACGTGACCGACGGCGCGCACACCGCGACGTTGACCGCGACCGGGCGCGAGGTGCGCGTGGAGGGGTTCGCGGACGGGCAGCTGGTGGCCGCGCGCAAGGTCGCCAGCTGATCGAGCGGGCGCTTCCGGTGACTCCATGACCGGAAGCGCCCGCTCTCTCAGGAACTACCTCGTGAACGTGTACGCGCGGTCGGAGGCCAGAGCCGCCAGCTGCGCGTCGATGCCCTGGGTCCAGGCCTGGACCCAGACGACCTCACCGTTGCGGCGGAAGTTCCGCGCCGACGTGATGCCGAACTGCTCGTTCTTGGCGAACACGGTCAGACCGCCCCGGTGGTCGCTGACCTGGCCGGTGCACGTGGCGAGCTGCTCGCAGTACTCCTTCGGCGACAACGTGTGCTGGCCCGGAGCGTTGACCTGCGTGTACGTCGTGACGTTCTGGCCCTTGTAGGTGAAGCTCACCGTGTTGCCCATGTACTGCATGTCGTCGAACACGCCCTCGGCCTCGCCACCCCAGTTGCCGGACGAGACGTTCTGCGCGCCGCGGAAGGCCCGCGGGTAGGTCCGCTGCTGCTGGGCGGTGAACGCGTCCGCCTGCTTCTGCAGTTCTGCCTTGGTCTTGTGGACCGGCGTGACGTCCTTCGGCGGCCACACGAGGTCCCCAGAACCCGATGCCGACGCCGTCGCCGTGCCCGCGAGACCGATCAGTGCGAGGCCCGTCAGGGCAGCCGCCATCACCTTGCGCATGCGCATTGTTGAATCCCCCTGGTGAGAACCTGCTTGCTGTGGGTGAAGACGCCGCAAGATCACCGGAGGTTGCGTCGGTTACAGCCAGCCTCGCCGCATGGCCTGAACGCCTGCCTGGAACCGCGTCTGCGCCCCGCACCGGTCCATCAGCTGCCGCACCCGCCGTTGCACGGTCCGCGGCGCGAGCCCGAGCTGCCGCGCGATCGACTCGTCGGTCAGCCCGGCGGCGAGCAGGCCGAGCAGGTTCGGGTCCACGTCGGCCGCCGCCGCGTAGATGCCGCCGGGGCTGAACGGGATTCCCTTGTCCCAGTACAGCTCGAACGTCGACCGCAGCACGTCCAGCAGCGCGGACGGCCGGATCAGCAGGACCTTGTCGATCACGTCGCCGGACGCCACCGGCAGCACGGCCGCGTGCGCGTCGATCACGGCGAGCTTGAACGGCAGCGTCGGCGTGACGCGGGCCCGTTCGCCGGCCGCGACCAGTTCGATGATCTCGGTGACGCGGCCGGGCAGGTCGACGGCGGACCTGTCGTAGACCACGCGCCACTGCACGTCCCGCTGCCGCGTCGAGTCCTCGAGCTCGGCGTGTTCCTCCTGCGGCGACAGGTACGGCGGCTGGTCCAGGACGCAGACCTCCTCGCGCGCGCCGCCCAGCAGGGTGCGCCACAGATCGCGCACAGCGTCCTTTCCGGACACCACCTCGACGAACGCGTTGTCCGCCAGCTCCTCGTCGCGGTTGCGCAGGTACAGCTCCATCAACGGGCCGACGTCCGCGCGGGCCCGGCGGTTGGCCTCCTCGCGGGCGGCGATCAGCGCCTCCACGGCGAGGTCGGGCGGGACGGCCTGCCACACGTCGCCGGGCAGGTGCCGGACCATGCCGAGCTCCCGCATCGACTCCAGCAGGGCGGCCGAGACGCCGATCTCGTCGGTCGTGCGGCTGCCGCCCGTTACCAGAAGCTCGTAAACAGCGGTCTGTTCCGCGTTGACGCCCAGGTGTCCCAACACGGCCACATTGTGCGCCATTCAGAGCAGTACCCCTGTCGTGAACACGCCAGTGTCGTTAAACGGCCTCCGCTAGACCTGTTTTCGCAGGTGTGACCCGGCTTACGGTCCCCCCACCTCCGCAGCCGGTTCAGAACACTGACGCCCTCAACGGCACGCGAAGGCCCTGCGTGGAAGGACCTCACGTGAACGGATTGCGACGCACGACCCTGTGCGCCGCGGCAGTTTCCGCCGCCGTGTTCAGCGTTGCCTCACCCGTCAGCGCAGCTCCAAGCCAGATCCAGTCCCAGCCGGACTCGACCCAGGTGAACCGTCCCTTCGAGCGGCTGATCGTCGGCTACAAGCCCGGCACCGCCGAAGCCTCGTCCGACACCGCTGCCTCGGACGACGCCCGCAAGAAGGGCAAGTCCCTGCACCGCCGCACGGCGAGTGGCGCGGTCGTCGTCGACCTCGGCGCGAAGACCACGAACGCCGACAACACCATCCAGGCGTTCAAGAACGACCCGAAGGTCGCCTACGTCGAGCCGGACCTGCTGATGCAGCCGTTCGCCGACCCGAACGACACCGAGTACTCCCGGCAGTGGGACCTGTTCGAGGCCACCGCGGGCATGAACGTGCCCGGCGCGTGGTCCAGCACGACCGGCTCCGGTGTGACCGTCGCGGTCATCGACACCGGCTACGTCGCGCACAGCGATCTGGCGTCCAAGGTCGTCGCGGGGTACGACTTCGTCTCCGACTCGGCGCGTGCCCGTGACAACAACGGCCGCGACTCTAACCCGGCCGACGAGGGCGACTGGACCGCACGCGGTGAGTGCGGCACCGACGCGAACGGCCAGCCCGTTCCGCCCGCCGACCAGGGTTCGTCCTGGCACGGCACGCACGTCGCCGGCACGATCGCCGCGGCCACGAACAACGGCAAGGGCATCGCGGGCATCGCCTACGACGCCAAGATCCAGCCGTTGCGCGTGCTCGCCAAGTGCGGTGGCGCCACCTCGGACATCGCCGACGCGATCACCTGGGCGTCCGGCGGCACGGTGAGCGGCATCCCCGCGAACGCCAACGTCGCCAAGGTCATCAACATGTCGCTGGGCGGTCAGTCGTCCTGCTCGACTACCTACCAGAACGCGATCAACGGCGCCATCAACCGCGGCACCACGGTCGTCGTCGCGGCCGGCAACTCGAACGCCAACGCCGCCAACTTCACCCCGGCGAACTGCTCCGGTGTCATCACCGTCGCGGCGACCGGCCGTGAGGGCAACAAGGCGTTCTACTCGAACTTCGGCACCCGCATCGACATCGCGGCTCCCGGTGGCGAGACCCGTCGCGGCACCGACACCCCCGGCACCATCACCACGCCGGAGAACGGCATCTGGTCGACGCTGAACGCCGGCGCCACCACCCCCGGTGCCGAGAACTACAAGCCCTACCAGGGCACGTCGATGGCCGCCCCGCACATCGCGGGCCTCGCGGCACTGCTCGTGGCCAAGAAGCCGTCGCTCACGCCGGCCCAGGTCAAGGACCTGATCAAGACGAACTCCCGTCCGCTCCCCGGAACCTGCTCCGGTGGCTGTGGCGCGGGCCTCGCGGATGCCGCCAAGACCGTGGCCGCCGTCGACACGACTCCGCCGCCGTCCGGTGGCCTGGAGAACACGACCGACGTCGCCATCGCGGACCGCGGTGCCGCTGTGACGTCGTCCATCACCTCCACGGTGACGGGCAACGCCTCCTCGGCCACCAAGGTCGGCGTGGACATCGTCCACACCTACCGCGGTGACCTGGTGATCGACCTGATCGCGCCGGACGGCACCGCCTACCGGCTGAAGAACTCGTCCACTTCGGACAGTGCCGACAACGTGGTGGCGACCTACACGGTCAACGCCTCGTCCGAGGTCGCGGCGGGCACGTGGAAGCTGCGGGTCCAGGACGTGTACACCGGTGACACCGGGTACATCAACTCCTGGAACCTGACCCTGCGATAGCTCCACGAGTTCGCCGAGGGGCGGCGCCTTCCATCCCGGAGAGCTGGGGGAGGCGCCGCCCTTTCACATCCGCACGAGCTTCCGGTTGCGGTGCACGATCCGTTCCAGGTAGTCGGCGACGTCCCGGATCGACGGCAGCCCGAGCACGTGCCGTTGCGCCCGCCGCACGCCCGCCCGGATCCCGTCGTCCGTCAGCGCCCGCTGACAGGCCTGAGCGACCGCGTCGGAGCTGAAGTCGTGCACCCGCACACCCAGCTGGAGATCGCTGACCCGATGAGCGTTGTGCATCTGGTCGTGCAGGACCGGCAGCACGGCCGACGGCACCCCGGCCCGCATCGCCTCGCGAACGGAGTTGTACCCGCCGTGCGACACCAGCAGGTCCGCGCTCTGCAACAGCAACGCCTGAGGCAGCGACTCGACCAGGTGCACGTGCGCCGCCGTGGCCTCCACCGGCAGCCCGCCGGTCAGCACCACCGCCTCGCACTCCACAGAGGACAGTCCGGCCACCATCGCCTCCAGGTGGGCCAGCGGCGAGCGGTCCAGGGCCTGCGGGGGCAGCGCGTCGAAGTCGAACAGCTCCGCCGACGACTCGGACTCGAACACCCCGCCCGAGGTGGAGGTCGAGGCCACCACCAGCGGCCGCGACGGGTCCAGGTCCGCCAGCCACTGCGGCAGGCGTTCCCCGGCACTGTGGTGCGACGGCTGCTGGAAGGCGAACGCGGGCGGCATCGGCTGGCGGGCGAACGAGTAGCCCGGCGGGACCGCGTCCAACCGGCCGTACCGGTGCGCCGAGTCGAGGGACTCGTGCAGCGGGCGGCGCAGTTCCGCACGGCGTTCGTTCAGAGCGTTCAGCAGCGTCAGGCGGTCCATGTACTGGCCGACACCGGTCGGCGTGGTCACGTGCGGCACGCCCAGGTGCTCGGCGACGAGCAGGCCCGCGAACTCGATTCCGCCGCGCAGCACCAGTTCGGGCCGGAACTCGGTGGCGACCGGCAACAGCGCCTGGACGGCCGCGGTGATGTGCGGGCCCGCCGCGAACTCGACGATCATCTCGTCGGAGAACGGGTCGTAGTCCGGTGGGAGCGTGAGCACCTCGCCCTGCAACAGGTCCGCGAGCTGGTCGGCGATCTCGGGGAATACGGCGGCGACCCGCACCGGCTCGTCCGCGAAGCCGCGCAGCACCGACGGAGGGCCCGCCACCAGCACCTCGTGGCCGAGTGACGTGAGCATCGCGACCAGCGGCAGGGTGGCCCTGGCGTGGGCGGCCGAGAACGCGACTGTGCACAGCACGCGCACGGCGTCCTCCCCGCGGCCGAGGGTTTGTTCCCCACCTTAGGGAGCAGTGGGGGCGCGGGGGAATGGCGAAGTTCCATTCACAGGTAACGTCGCGGACATGGCGACATTGGTGACGTTCCACGCCCACCCCGACGACGAGTGCATCGTCACGGGTGGCGTGATGCGCAAGGCGTTCGAGGAGGGACACCGGGTCGTGCTCGTCGTCGCGACGCGCGGGGAGGCCGGGGAGGTGCCGGACGACCTGGCCGAGGGCGAGGAACTCTGGCAGCGCCGCGTCGTGGAGACGCACGCGTCGGCGGACCTGCTGGGCGTCGCGCGCGTGGAGTTCCTGGGATACCGCGACTCCGGGATGATGGGCGACGAGCTCAACGGGCAGCCCGGGTCGTTCTGGACCGCGGACGTCGAGGAGGCCGCCCAGAAGCTCGCGGCGATCCTCGTCGAAGAGGACGCGAAGGTGTTCACCACGTACGACAGCTTCGGCGGCTACGGCCACCCGGACCACATCCAGACGCACCGGGTGGGCATGCGCGCCGCGGAACTCGCGGGCACGCCGGCCGTCTACCAGGCGATGGTGCGGGAATCGGAGTTCCGCGAGGCGTTCCGGCTCGCCGGGATCGAGGAACCGCCGCCACTCGGCGAGGACGCGGTATCGGAGTCGGAGATCAACGTCGGCGTCGATGTCGCGAAGTACCTGGAGGTGAAGCGCGCGGCGATGCGCGCGCACGCCTCGCAGATCCCCGAGCAGTCGTTCTTCCTGTCGCTGGACGAGCCCACGTTCGCGCACGCGTTCGGCACCGAGTGGTTCATCCGCGAGGGCCACGGGCCGGCCACCGAGTTGGACCTCTAGCAACGAAAAGCGGGGCGGTCCTCTTCGGACCGCCCCGCTTTCAGTTCAGCTGGTTCAGGCGCTGCGACGGCGCAGGAACAGCAGGGTGCCGGCACCGGCGCCCACGAGCCCCAGACCCGAGAGCAGCAGCCACATCGGGGACGCGCCGGTCGCCGCGAGGGGCGGTTCCGGAGCGCTGCCGCCGGGAGCGGCCGGGGTGGTGGACGGCGGGACCTCGGAGGACGAGGGCACCTCCGGAGACGTGGTCGCCGGCTTCGTGGCGGTCGTCGTCGTGGTCGTCGTGGTCGGCGGCGCCTTCTTCACGCACGGCTCGACGGTCTTCGTGTCCGTGTAGTTGTAGCCGTCCGACGCCGTCACGACGAGCTTGAACACGTGCTTGACCGAAGCGTCGAGGTTGTTCCACTCCTTCGAGAAGGACTCCTGGAACTCGGGCTTCTCGATCGGCAGCTTCGTCTCACCGTCCAGGACGGTGACGGTGTTCTTGGCCTTCTTGTTGTACTGGGTCAGGTTGACCGACACCTTGGTGACCTTGGCGCCCTCGTCGCAGGACGCCGTCCACTTCGGGGTGTGGGCGCTGGCAGGCGTCGACAGCGCCAACGTGGCGAGTGCAGCGGTGGCGGTCACCGCGAACGCGCCGAGAACTCTACGTGCCAACGAATCTCTCCTGCTCTTGCTTTGATGCGTGGCGGGGCCGAGCACACATTCATGATCTGAATCACCCGACCGGGTGAACCGGGCCACGCTAGCAACCGAGCGGGGTCGAAAGGTCACCGTATGACAACGCTACGGTGTCACCACGGATAGATCCTCATGTTTTCTGTTAGGCCGATCGTGCCCGCGACGAGTCTCATCTGCTCCACGCCCCGCACGTCGGCGTCCAGCAGCCGTGGCGAGCAGATCATCACGGCGAGCGTCTGGGCACGGGACAGGGCCACGTTCAATCTGTTGCGTGACAAAAGAAAGTCCAGGCCACGCGGCAGGTCCACGGTGGACGACGACGTCATGGACATGATGACGGCGGGTGCTTCCTGGCCCTGGAAGCGGTCCACGGTGCCTACCCGAGTTTCGCCGAATCCCGCATCGGCCAGCCGTCGCCGGATCACCCGCACCTGCAGGTTGTAGGGCGCCACCACGAGAATGTCCGCATCGGTCAGTTCGCGCGTTTTGCCGTTGTCCGTCCACGTACGACCGACGATCGCGCGCACGGTGTCCACCACGGCTTCGGCTTCCTCGACCGACGACGTGATGTTGTGACGGTGATCGACCTCGCGCAGGTAGATCCCGGGCTCGATGCCGGAGATCGACCGATGCGCGGCGGATTCGTGCGAATGGAGCAGACCGGCATAAGAAAGTTCGGACACCGGACGGCAGACCGCCGGGTGCATGCGCCGCGTCTCGGCCAGGAAGTAGCCCAGATGCGCGGGGATCACGTCCGCGTCGCCGAGCAGATGGCCCAGCGCGGAGGCGTCCGAACCGGGTGGGTGCACACCCTGCACGACCTGTGGCAGTTGCTGCGGATCGCCCAGCAGCACGAGGTTGCGCGCCGCCGTCGCCACGGCCACCGCGTCGGCCAGTGCGAACTGCCCGGCCTCGTCGATGATCATCACGTCGAACGGCTGCGCCTTGATCACGGCGTTGGAGAACGTCCAGGCCGTGCCGCCGACCAGGTGGCCCTGCGGGTGTTCTTCACGCCACCGGGCCAGCGCGCCGTTGTCCTTCGGCTGGTCCCACGGCAGGCCCTCTACGGGCTTCTTCTCCTTGGAACGCTTGGCCATCGGGATGTCGGGATCCACTGAGGACAGCACGTTCTCGACGGCCTTGTGCGACGTCGACGTCACCGCGACGGTCTTGCCCTTGTCGATCAGGTGCCGCACGAGCTTGGTCGCGAGATACGTCTTGCCGGCACCGGGCGGTCCCTGCACGGCCAGGGTTCCGCCATCGAGCTGGTCAACGGCCTTGATCACGGCCTGCACCACGTCGTCGTGCTGCGGCAACGGTTGCGCGGGCGGCGTGCGCAGCAACAGGTCGATGCCGGGGTTGCGGGGGAGCAGCGGCAACAGGCCGACGGCCTGCTCGGCCAGGTCCGCGACGGCCTCGTCCTTCGGCGACGCGGGCACCGGACTGCCCGGCAGCACGGCGATCGGCAACTCCGAATGCTCCTGCGAGTTGCTCTCGGTCAGCACCAGCTCGTACGGGTTGTCGTCCGCCACCACGGCGTTGCGTGTGACGTTGCCGGGATACAGCAGCCGAACCTGTTCCCCGGAGCCGAACGGATGCGGCCGCTCCGGATCGATCCGCGCGTGCACCTGCCGTTTGTGCGTCCGGACCCGCCCGGCCGGCGGCACCCAGTCCTCGGCCTTGAGCGTGATCGGCACCGCGCAGTTGGAGTCGGTCTCCAGGTCGGAGATGGGCGCGAGCGCCTGCCGGAAGTAGTCACCCCACGCCGGACTCGCCTCCCGCCGGTGATACCCGACCGTCGCCGCGAACAGGTCGTGCCCCTCGGCGATCAACGGCTCCGTCAGCGCCGCCATCCTGCGCGCCCGCTCGGCCGCTTTCTCGCGAGCCGCCTCGTCCTGCTCCTGCGGCGGCGCGGTCTCGATCTCGCGCTCGAGCTTGATGGCGTGCAACAGATCCCGCAGACCACGAGTGGGAACCTCGTCGTCCAGCAACGGTTTCAGCGCCGGCAGCGTGTACTCCCGAGTGGACACCCGCAACACCCGTCGTGTCAGCGCGCCGAGATCGACGCACCGTCGCACGAGCTCGTCCACTTCGGACTCCTTCGTCGCCGTCCGCGCGGCCCGCCCGGCGAGATCGTGCGGCGTGAAGTGGTAGACCGTCCCGGCGGGCGTCCGGTCGACGAACTCCTCGAACGTCCCCTCCCACCCCGGCGTGCGGAACGTGTCGCCGTCGACCTCCAGGAACACGTCGTCCTCGGCCGGCTCCGGCAGATTCGCCAACGCCTCGGGCGCCACGACCTCGTAGGTCGTCACGCCGGTCCGTTCCTGCTGCACCTGAAGCCGGGCCTGCGCGGTCAACGCCGTGAACGAGGCAGGCGACAGCGTGGCGGGCCGTTCCTCGGTCGCCGCAAGCGCGTCGATCGTGTCAATGCCGACCGAAACTAGCTTCCGCCGCTGGTCAGCCCTCAAACCCGCCACCAGCGAAAGGTCCCGCGCCTCCTCACGACCAGAAGCGCAGTGACGAGCGAACCGGCACCCGTTGCACGCGGCCCGCACGTCCCCCCACGACCGCTGAGGCGCAGGTGAGGGCTTCGCGAGCCGCGTACGGAGACGTCCCAGCAGAGGCAGGAAGTCGGCGACGCGGAACGCCGTCCGCCGCCCGTCGACGATCAGGTGCGCCCGCGCGGCCCCCAGCGCCTCAGCGGCCGCGACGAGCGACAACACAGCCAGGGGAGTGGCGTCTGAGGCCTCGTCGCACGGCTCGTAGCCCTCGGAGGTGCGCACGAGGGTCTGAGCCGTGCAGTGGAAGACCCCGTCGAAGAACACGGCGTTCTCGACCAGGTCCGCGCCGGACCGCATCTCGGCTGCCGTCTGAGCGGCCTGCTGGTGCAGTTCGGCGGGGTCGCCACGCCGTTCGTCACGAGCGAGGAAGCTGCGGTGCTCGCACTCGAGCAGGTCGACGAGGTCGGACGGGCTGGCGAGCATGGGCACCGATGGTAATGCGCCGTCCGGAACGACAAGGGGCCGTCACCCACCCGAGGTGGAGGACGGCCCCTCATCGGCGGCGGTTACAGCTCGAGCGGCGGGAAGCCGGTCACCGCGATGGCGACGTCCCTGGCGACCTTCTCGTGGAACCGGGCGTTGGGCGCCCCGCCGGTGAGCAGGTCGGGCGCGATGACGTTGTCCTCACCGGGTTCGGCCACCATGCCCGCCATGTCGAGCACACCGTCCGCCCCGAGGTTGACGTACTCGTTGCGCAGCGCGGAGTTCACGTCCTGCCGCACCTGCTCCCGCGTGTCGTCCGCGCCCAGTCCCAGTGGCGGCAACGTGGCCAGGATGACGTGCACGAGCGAACCGTCGGCCCGCCGGACGTTGCGCAGCGAACCAGGGCTGGCCGGATGCACCATCGCCCGCACGTCGCGCACGATGTCGTCCCTGCTGCGACCGGCGAGGACGTCGTTGGTGCCCAGCGCCATCACCACCGTGCGCACGTTCGGCTGGCTGACCGCGGCCCGGTCCAGCGTCCACCCGGCGGTGCCGATCGTCGGCGCTCCGGAGCCCGCCGGGGGAGCCGAGATGCCCAGCACCTGGCCGCTGCCCGCGACTCCGGCCCGGCTGGCGTTCACCAGCCCGCCCGGCACCGCGTCGCCCTCCTGCCGCAACGCCTCCGGCAGCCGGTCCACCCAGCTGTCGGCGTGCGCGCTGAACTGGTCGCCGAGCACCACCACGGTGCCCGCTCCGGTGGTCGTCGTGGGCACCTGCACCCCGGCGAGGTAGTAGACCCCGTCGATCTGGGTGCCGCCGTGCGCCTGGACCGCGGTCTTGTCGCCGGTGTTCAGGAACGACGGTGTGAAGCCGTGTACCGGTGCCTTCGTCACCGCGGTGGTGAAGAAGGTGCTGACCACGAGCTTGCCCGTCCCTCCCGCGGGGAACGCCACGGCGTCGCTCAGCACCTCACCGCCGGCGGGGACGACCACGGAGGCGGCACCGGCGAACTTCAGCGCCACCGGGGCGGCCACGGTCGCGGTGTCCGTCCCGGACTGCGCACCGACGCTCGCCGCGCCCACGGTCATCGGCTCCGAGGTGCCGGGGTTCTGCAACTTGATCCGCACCGAGGCCCCGGTGACCGACGGGTCGATGACGGTGCGCACGGTCCGGTCCTTCAACCCGGTGCCGCCGGGCGGCGTCACCAGCTTGTCCGACGGGGCCGCCCAGGTGCCGACCCAGCCCGCGTCCACCGGCCGCGGCGCCATCGCGAGCACGTGCAGGGCCGCCTGCGGACATCCCGGCATCAGGGACGTGCCGTAGTTGGGCAGCGTGACCGACTGCGCCGTCTTGGACGGGTTCGCGTGCACGAACACCACCTGCAGCCGCGGCTTGATCTGGGTGCCGCCGCCGACCCGGCTCGGCAGCACGAACTCGGCGGCCTCCTCCTGGCCGCCGGCCCAGTCCTCGATCTCGGGCACCACCTGGTTCTGCGTGGTGCCGTCGGTGTAGGTGATCGTGGCCGACGCGGTCTTCGTGACACCGCACGTGCTGGTCACCAGCAGTCCGATCGCGGACGCCTTCCCCGTCTGCGGCAGCGGGATCCGCTGACCCAGCGCCACGACGTTGTCCGAGCCGTCCGCCTTGTGCGGCGGCATGGTGAAGGTCGCGCCGTTGATCGTCTTCTGCTGACCGGGAGCGAGACCGGCAGCCGCCAGGCTCGCGGCGGACAGGCCTGCCTGGCCGAAGTCGAGATTCGCGGCACTGGCGCCGATTCCGTCGTTGTTCATGGCCGCCTCGAAGCTCGCGGCGGTCACGTTGTTGACCGGTACGGCGGTGAGATAGTCGACGACGACGTTCGTGGACTTCGCGTCGGGATGCCTTCCGGTGATCTTGAACGTGATCTTGTGCTCTCCCGCGGCGAGGTGCTGCCCGCCGAGCGTGAAGTAGTCGCGGTTCTTCCCCTCCTCCACGTAGCCGTCGTGCGGTTCGTCTCCGGTGCGCGCGACCGTCTTCCCGTCGACCTGGATCTCGACCCTGGCCTGGCCGGGTTCCTTGATCATGACCGCGGCGAGCGCGTAGTCGGCCTCGATCGGCACGCGGAACGCCAGGTCGAACGACTGACCGATCGAGCCGCCGGTGAGCTGCTGGGCCAGGCCACCCGAGATCTGGTCGTTGAAGCAGCAGGCGTAGTCCGTGCGCAGACCCACGGCGGCGTTCTGCCCCGGCGGCTGCGAGACGGGCAGTTTCTCGGCCTCGTACCGGGACGTCGTCGACAGGGTGAGGTAGTCGAGCCCGAACCCGAAGCGTCCCCAGGGGCTCCACGTGGCCTTCACCTCGACGGTGAGCCGGTGGGTGCCCGGTGTCAGCCTGCGGTGAGCCAGCACGTCGTGCCGGCGCATGGTGGTCTGCCCGTAGTAGTTGATCGGACTGGGCGTGCCGTTGAAGTCGTACCCCACGGCCTCGCCGTCGAGGTAGTACTGGACCTGCCCGTAGTCCCACGACTTGGTGGCGCCCGCGCCGAGCTGGTACTCCGCGCCGGTGGGGTCACCGGTGTTCGGGACGGTGAAGACGAAGTCGGCCTTCTGCCCGGCCGCGGTGAACCACACCGCCATCTGCTTGTTGCCGGACCACTTGAAGTCGCAACAGGAACTGTCCTGCTGCTCGGTGCTCACGTTCTGGCCGGCGGGCTGGGTGACCTGCAGGGACTCGCCCTCGACGCGGGTGACGCCGCCACCGGTGCTCGGAGCCACGTAGATCTCGGTCGGCCCCTCCTCCGGCCCCATCTTGTGCGCGTCGTCGAACGACCTCGCGTAGATCGTGTGGTGACCGGGAGAGAGCCCGGGCGGCACCTGGATCGTCGCGTTGCCGTCCCTGGTGGACACCCAGCCGCCCGCGGTGCCGAACGTGCGGTCGTAGTCGCAGTCCGTCGTGGCCGGCACCGTCTCGGTACCAGGGCCGTTGAAGGTGTAGCTGAACCCCACGACGTTCTTGTCCGACGGGCTGTCCCAGGAGTGGCTGAGCGTGACGGTGCCGGGAGACCCGCTCTGCTGGCCCCAGTTGTCGCGGGGGTAGTCCATGCGGAAGTCGTCGACGACCCACGGATAGCCGGTGACCGGTGCGGCGCGCACGCTGAACGACCGCCAGCCCGACCAGCCGGACTCGATGCCGGGTGCCGCGTCGCCGGTGAGGTTCCTGGCCCTGGTCCGGAACCTGAGGTCACCCTCCGGCAGCGCCTCGCCCGGTGCCCACGACGCCCGCCCGTTGGACGGGATCGTCGCACTTCCGGTGCGCACCAGCGTCTTCTCGTCGGGCGTCCAGACCTCGAAGGCGATGCTGAGGTCGAGCGGGGGGTTGTTGTTGTCCGTGGCGGTCGCGACGAGCGTGGGCCTGGCCGTGGGCGAGGTCAGCTTGCTGTAACAGCTGACCGCTTCCACGACTCCGAGGCCGCCGGGGGTGTTGGGCGGGAAGTTGAACGTCGCCTCGAGCGTCGGGTTCGGGTCGAACTTCTTCCACTGGTTCCTGTTGCCCTCGTCCGGCGCGCGCAGGTAGACGTTCAGCAGGTTCCAGTTGTCGTTGATCGCCTTCTGCACCGCGTTGCCCGCGTCGAACCGGACCGTGCCCGCGCCGTCACGGCAGTTGTCGCCACGGCCGGACCACCCGGTGCCGGACCAGCCGCCCTCGGGACCGGGCCAGCTCGTGTTGCCGTCGAACCAGCCGCCCCAGTAGAGGTCGGTCGGTTCGGCGGTGCAGTCGTTCCAGATGCTGTGCGTCTGCAGCGCGTACACCGACGCGCCGGTCAGCACCGCCCGGTGCCCGTTGCGGGACTGGATGGCGGAGGTGTCGAACCGGAAGAACGACCGCGACCTGAACGTCTCCCCGCACCGCGCGCCCCAGTCGCAGAAGCCGACCTGGGCGGGGTAGGAGGTGTTCCACTGCCGCCAGTTCTTGTCGGTGAGGCCGAGCCACGCCTCCTTGAACCGGGAGAGACCGGGGTCGAGGTACACCGGGTAGACGACGTCCTTGCCCTTCAACGCCTCCGGCGCGGGCACGATCGTCACGTCGGTGGTGGCAGCGGTTTTGGCCGCGGCCTGCGTCACGGACAGCTTCGTCACCTTGCCGGCGGGAGCGGCGGCTGTCGGCGTGCCGCCACCCGGTTCCGTGCGGGAGTCCCACATGACCGGTGTCGAACCGTGGAAGACGGGCTTGCCCGAACTGTCGAGAGTGGACAGCGTGCCGTCCGCGGCCGTGCGCAGCGTCATGCCCGTGGTCCGGGCGATGAGCTTCAGCGAGGCCAGTGCCGGGTTGCGGGCGGCCTCCGCGGTCTTCACCACCAGCACCTCGGTGAACCCGCTCAGCCCCGCGGTGACCCGCAGGTCGACTCCGGGAAGCACCTCGGGGTAGACGGCGGAGTCCTTGTCCGCCTTCGGTTTCGGCAGTTCGCCCGGCCAGCTCAGGGAGATCGCGCGGTCGCCGTCGGCGAACGTGATCGCGGGCACCGTGCCGCCACCGCCGAACACGACGTCGGCGGGGGACGCGACGGGGGCGAGCGAACCGTCCGGACGGGCCTTGAGCGTGAGGTCGGTGTCACGCCACCTGCCGTCGCGCTTCACCCTGACGGGACGGGCGGACGAGGTGAGCTTCATCGAGCCGTCCGCCTGCACCTCGACCTTCGAGGTCTCGGTGGTGTGCTCGGCGAGTTCCACCGGTTTTCCGGTGCGCTTCGCCTGGGCGAGCGCGGTCTCCTGCGCCGCGGGCGGCGGTGTGGGCTTCGGCTGTGCCTGTACCGGCACGGCGAGGCCCACGAGCAGCAACGCCGCCAGTGGGCCGCACACGCGCATGCGGGCGGCCAATGTCGATCTGTGCACTTCGGTGATCCCCCAGAATGAGTCAGCAGGCCTCAGCCCTGCTGTGGAACCTCGGCTCTGCGACGCAGGAACGAGACGAGGAAGACGATGGCGAACGCGGCGGTCATCACCGCGTGGTAGACGACGTTGAACGTCGGCTCCGGTACCACGTTCACCCAGAACAGGAACTCCCGGCTGGCGAGGCCGGTCACCGGGAGCAGTGCGAAACCGTGCCACAGCAACGAAGGGAGGACGACCAGTGCGGTGATGCCGTTCGGGCCGTGCTTCTTGCTGATCTGCCACGCCAGCAGGCTGATCGTGACCGCGTTGACCGCCAGCGTCGCCATCGCCGTCAAAGCGATGATCATGTAGTGCCCCTGGTTCATCTCGCGGGCGGGCTGGCTCACCCACGCGACGACCGTCTGCACGCACATGGCGGCCAGAGCGACCCAGAAGAAGACACGGGTGCGCTGGTTGTTCATGGTTCTCCACTTCGGACGGACCGCGGTGGCGGGCACCTGCCCGCCACCGCGATCGTGGTGCTGTGTCAGCAGAATCTCCGGTGCACCGTGTGCACGGGCCTACCGTCGACAATGTTGGTGCTGCCGTGTGTGCACGAGATCTTCAGCGTTACTTCGATGAACTGGTACTGGCTCTGCTGTTCCCCGGCCGTGGTCGGACCCAGGAGGGACGGTGGCCAGACGAACCACGCCGTCTGCTGCGCTGCCCGCATCGCCGGCAGCATCGAGCCTCCGGTGCCGGTGATCGGGTTGCGCGTGCCCGACTCGACGGTCGTGGCGTTGCCCACCAGCACCTTCACCGTCGCGTCGTACTTGTTGACGTTCATCACCTGGAAGTCACCGACGAAGCCGCCGAGGTAGCTTCGCACGTTCTTGGGGTCGTCGAGGAGGCCGACCGACTGGTGCATCATCCTGAGCATGTCGTCCATTGCCTGGAACGCCCCGGAGATCCCGCTGGGCGACGGCCACGCGATCGCCGAGTAGTCGGGGTGGTCCGGCCCCCTGATGCCCTTCTCCATCTGGTCCTCGATCTTCGTGCGGAGGTCGGCCTCTGAGGACGTCAGGAGGTCGCGCGACAGCTTGTCGCCGTCCTTCGCGTAGTAGACCATCGGCTGGTCCTCCTTCTTGTCCGACCACAGGAACTCCCTGAACAGGTCGCCGACGCCGGTCTCCTTGGCCCACTTGTAGATGTAGTTGCTGGGCACGCCGAGGCGCTTCTTGCCCTTGTCGTACATCCTGGTCGTGACGATGTTGCTCGCCTTGACGGACGCCGACTTCATGCGGCTGACGATCAGCCCGATCATCCAGCCGAAGAACTCGCCGGACGGGTCGCTGTAGGTCACCGGGTTGTCGTTGGCGTAGGTGTAGGCGTTGAGCTGCTGCGGGTTCTCCGTGTCCATCTTCGGGTCGACGCTGATGAACCGGCCCAGCTGCGGGTCGTACTTGCGCGCGCCCACGTCCACGAGCCCGATGCCGGGGTTGACCGGTGCGTTGAGGAATCCCCTGTTGTCCGGCCAGGTGCCCTGGCCCGCGCCGACCTGCTTGCCGTACGGGTCGAACTCGCGCCGGGTCACCGCGAACTGGCCGGAGGTCACCGCCACCGTCGCGGTGGAGTGCGGGTCCGACACCGAGTAGATCGGGTCCGCGTCGCCGATCCGGACGGCCACCTGCACGTCGCTGAACTTGTAGTAGCGCGTGCCGGTCACCCTCTGCGTCGCGTTGTCGTAACGCAGCTCCTGCATCGGCAGGTACAACGTCGACGAGCCAGGATCCTTGCGCAGCACCTGGTCTCCGTCGGCGTCGTAGACGAACCGGGTGGTGGCCCCGCCCGCCTGCACCGACGCCAGCCTGTTCTGCTCGTCCCAGTTCAGCGTCTGCCTCCCGGTGGGACCGGGCCGGCCGGTGGTGTTGCCGAACTCGTCGTAGTCGTAGGTGTTGTCCGCGGCCTTGGCCGCGAGACCGGGGGTGCCCGCGAGCGAAGGACTCTTCGTGGACGAGGACTTCACCGAGTGCGCCTTGGCGTCACTGGTCTTGGCCTGGTTGTACTCGTAGGTGGTGACGCTGTCGCCGGCCTTCGCGTGCTGCACCTCGGCGGCGCGCTGGCCACCGGGGGTGAACGACCACGAGGTCCAGTACGGGTTCGGGCCACCGACTACCGCCTGCGACGGGACCGCCGCGCAGTTGTCCGTCGCCGTCCACGCGTCCGTGAGCCGGTTGAGCGTGTCGTAGTCGTAGCACTCGGTGCGCACCGGCGCCCTGTCGCCGTGCCCCTGCGTGTTGACGGTGCGGACGCGGTTGCCCGCCGGGTCGTAGCTGTACCGGAGGTCGTCGAGCTGCGGTGAGCTCGCCCTGACCGCGGACATGTTGACCCCGGTGACCAGACGCGTCTGGTCGTCGTAGTCGTAGCTCAGCGCCGCGGTGTTGGTCTCCGGCCCGAGCGAGAGCTTCTTGACCTCCTGGAACCCGGTGTACTCCGCCCGGTGGACGTAGGTGTTGTACCCGGCCATGGTCTGGGCCTTGCCGAACCTGTCGTAGGTCAGGCTGACCGCCTCACCCGGCAGGCTGCCCGCCGTGTGCGGGGTGGCCGCCGTCAACAGCCCGGTGGTCGTGTAGCTGTACATCGTCTTGTACAGGCCACCCAGTCCGGGAACGGAAGCGGGAACCTCCAGCCACTCCTCGTTCTTGTTGCCCATCGGGTCGTACGTCCGGACCGCCGTCCGGTACGTCCCCTCCGGCGTGAACCGCGAGGTGGTGTGCGGCTTGCCGACACCGTTGGTCGCGCCGTCGTAGGTCCACGCCGCGAGCTTCGTGCGGCCCTCGCCCTCGCCCTGGTACTCGGCCGTCTTGCGGCCCAGCTCGTCGTACTCGAACGTGACGACGTTGCCGCGCGCGTCCCTGGTCCAGGTCAGCTGGCCCGCGAGGTCGTACCTCGACGTGGTCTCGCCCGCGTCGGGATCGGACTCCTTGACCGGGTTGCCGGCGAAGTCGTACTCATAGCCCCACTCCTTGCCGGTGGGAGCCACGATCGTCTTCTCACGGCCGTCGGTCGTGAAGGTGTACTTCGTGGCTTCGAAGGACGTGCCGGCGAGGGACTTCGCCGTGGCGTTCGGGCCCGGCGTGGTGGTGTGCTGGCGCAGTTCCACGACGCGCTTGCGTGCGTCGAAGATCTTCGTGGTGGTCACACCACCCTCCGGCTGCACCTCGGTCGTGCTGTTGCCCGCGTAGATGGTCGTCTTGCGCGCGGTCTCCGTGGTGTGCGAGATCGCCACCTCGGCCGTCTGCCGGCCGGAACCGTCGTAGTCGATCCGCGTCCGGTTGGCGACGGCGCTGTCCGCGACCCGGATCAGCGTGGTGCTCGGTGGCCCGTCGACCAGGTAGCGGTTGTTGGTCTTGCGCTTGTGACCGAGCGAGTCGTAGCCGACGTCGGTCACGATGCGCTGGTCGCCCCGCGTCTCCTCCTGGGCCTGGATCAGCTGGCCGAGCCCGTCGAGCAGCGAGATCTTCGTGTTGCGGCTGGTGGACGTGCCGGTGTCGACGAGCGTCTTCGTGGTGACGGCCATGGGTCCGTCGGTGCGCACCAGGTAGGTGTGCTCCTCCGTCGGGTCGGTCCTGCCCTTCGCCTGACCGGGTTTCCACACCTTCGTCAGCCGGCCGGCGGGGTCGTACTCGGCGTCGGTGCGCCTGCCGCCCTCGTCGACGAGGACGAGGTCCTTGCCCTGGGCGGGGTCCTTCTCGACGGTCTTCTTCTGTCCCTTGGGGTTCGTCGTGACGATCTTGGACAGGACGCCGCCGTCCGCGGGCGTGTAGGCGTACCGGGTGGTGCGCTTGAGCACGTCCGAGACCGAGAGGTTGCGACCGGATCCGTCGTAGGTCGTGGTCGCCGAGGTCACCCAGGTCAGCACGTCGGCGCTGTTCGCGGTCGCGGAGTCGGTGCGGGTCAGGTTGCCCGCGCCGGGAACCGCGCCGAGGGTGGGGGAGTCGTCGAAGTAGTTGCGCGTCGCCTTGCTGATCGACGTCGGCTCGACGTCCTGGGGCGGGCACGCCTGCTTCGACGTGATCTCCTCCTTCACCTTGTCCCTGATCCAGGACGTGGTGTTGTCGGCGTACCGCTTGGTGACGCACTTCGGTTCGACGTCGTCACCCGTCTCGCTGGACGCCGTGATGCGGCCCGCGTCGTCGTAGCGGCTCGCCGTGGTCAGCGTTCGCTTGCCGCCCGCCTCCAGCCGGGTGATCTCCCTGGCCTGGCTGGTGTTGACGATGGTCGCCTCCAGCGGCGGCAGGTCCTTCCGCTCGCGCTTGGCGAGCGTGGCGAAGTGCGCGTAGTCCGTGATCATGGTCGAGATCCAGGTGCCGTTCTCTCCCTCGAACGTCTGCGCCTCGCGCTCGCGATCGGTGAACAGAGGGTTGTCCGGCACGGAACCGCCCTGCGAGTCCGGCACCGATGCCGCCCGCTTCGACCCGTCTGGCAGGACGTCGCCGTCCATGCCGCGGAAGTACGTGGTGCGCACCAAGGTCCGCTTGTCCGCCACGTCCTCGCTGCGCGGGGTGGTGTTGCCCTGCCGGACCTCGACCTGCTGGTAGCCGCGGAACTGGCCGTAGGTGCGGTGTTCCGGCTTCACCAGCTCCAGGTCGTCGCGGTGCCACGCGGGATCGCCGAGATAGGCCTAGCTCATGATCCTGGGCTGCGCGTTCGGGATGCTGCGGTCGTGCACCTCGACCTGCTTCACGACGTACTTGTGGAAGTAGTCGATCTCCGGCTTCTCCTTGGCCGGCGGCACCTGGTAGACGGGGTAGCAGAGCGTCTTGTTGTGCGCGAGATCCCTCGGCAGTGTGTCCTTGGTGCACGACGGGTCGCTGTAGATGATCCGCACCTGCATGCCCGCATCGGTGTTGATGTTGGTGATGCGCCAGTGCTTCATCGCGGGCCTGTTGTCGTGGTCCAGCACGCGGTTGTCCTTGAGCTGCCGGTCGAACGACACCGGAGGAGCGGTGAGCTCCGTGCCGTTCTTTCCGTAGGACGTGTGCGCGATCGAGTCGAGCTGCAACGACCGGTCACCCTCGACGGGGTAGGTGTGGTTGAGCCCGTACCTGTCCACTTTCACCGGACCCGAGCCGATGTCGTAGTAGGTGACGATGGCGGACAGCTTCTTCGTCGTCCAGAACGACGGGGCGTTGTTGTTGCACACCGCACCCGACTTGCACTCCTGGTCGGTGGGCACGTCCGGCCACTGCGCGGCGCTGGCGCTGTTGCGGCGGCCCTCCTCGCACGGAACGGCACCGGGCACGCAACGCTCGGTCGTCTCGAACACGACCTGGCTCGGCACCGTCCGGCCGTAGATCGAGCCGCTGATCTTGCGCAGGCCGTAGTCGATGCGCCGCAACTGTCCACCACGGACGTACTCGACGCCGGTGGTCTGCTTGTTGGCGCCGTAGAAGTTCTTCTCCTGCGCGTAGTAGTACGCGGCGGCGTTCCCGTTGGTGTCCTCGACGTAGTCCAGGTTCCAGCGCCAGCCGAGGTTGTCGCACTTGGCGTTCGCGAAACCTCCGGTCTGGTAGCACTCGTCGGTCGTCTTCGGGCCGTAGACCCTGGTCGTGAACGCCGACTTCGTCTCCTCCTGCCCGGTGTTGCCGGGCAGCTTGTTGAGTCCGAAGTAGAAGGAGGTGCCGTCGGCCTTGGTGACCACCCAGTGCTCGCCCTTGTGGGCGCCGTTGGCCGCGCCCTCCCTGCGTTCGATGCGGGCGCCGGTGTCGTTGGCCGCCTTCCAGATCTTCTTGTCGGCGTCCCAGACGAGCTCGGCCGAGGCGTCACCGAGGTTCAGCGACACGATCTGACCGGCCCAGCAGTAGTCACCGGTCTGCTGCTCCTTCGGCAGCGTCGTGTCGTCGGAGCAGGCGCGGTAGGTGCGCTCGATCGAGCCCGGCGTGTAGCCGAAGCCCGCACCCGTCCACGGCGCCTGGTTGTTCGTCGAGGACGTCTGACCGTCCACAGCGGCCGAGTTGTAGCCGAGGCTGATGCCCGGCGCGACCCTGCCCGACGCGGTGGGCGGCACGGAGATCGGGTAGGACCAGGTGAACGCGCCGGTCGCACCGGTGACCGACCATTCGCCGGACGGCTTGAGGTCGCTCGCCTCGAACGTGCCGTTCTGACCGCCGCCCTCGGCGGCGACGGCCAGCACGTGGCGTCCGGCGGGCAGGGCCGCGGTCAGCGTGTGCGAGCGGGCGTTGTTGGTCGCCTGGACGCGTTGCCGCGTCTGGCAGTCCGGCTTCTCCGGCGTCGTCAGCGCGCAGTCCGGAAGCGTCGAGAGGCTCAGCCGGTTGCCGTAGTCACCGCCGACGGCGTTGCGGAAGCTCGAGTAGTCGAGCTCGACCTTCTTGTCCTGCTCGTTGTCCTGTTCGCGCTCCGGTTGCACCGACAGCACGACACCGATGACACCGGCTTTGCCGGTCGTGTCCTGGTTCTGGACCTCGACCCGGTAGGAGGAGGCGCCGCCGGACACCGTGACCGGCAGCCCTCCGACCTGCGTGTTCTTTCCGGCTTTGATCGTGGCCGCGCCACCGCCGGGCCAGTCCGAGTCCTGTGCCACCGCGCCGGGAGAGGCGGGTTTCGTCGTCTCGCGTTCCACCGCGGGTACGTCGGTGTAGTCGATCGGCTTGTCCTGGGCCGCTGGCGGCTGCCAGCCGCCGTCCGCCACCACAGCCGCCGCCACGCCGGTGACCAGCGCGAACGTGAGTCCGACGGCCTTCCAGCGTGAGCGTTGGACAGGTCTGCTTCCCGAATCCATGTGCTTGCCCCCAGGCAACCAGATGTGCTGAGGGCAGGCTCGCGCCGCCGTTGGCCCGCGTCGGTCAACGGCTCAAGCACGCCGAAGCGTGATGGTGCCCCCAGGCGACCGTCCCCAATAGCCGGTCCTGACCGGACAGTAGCCAGTGATCGAACCGTTGGGAATGCGGTTAGCTCGGTTGGCCGTTCACGAGCCCGTTCCGCCCTGGGGTAGTTCCTGCCGAGGTGTCATCGACGCCTAGACGTTCGCTTCCACCAGATGCAGCAACGCTTCCTGGTGCGTGTTCGGATAGTCGTGCGGCCGGAACGGACGTGTTTGGGCCCGCACCAGCGCCGCCGCGGCGGCCAGTTCGCCGGTCCGCACCTCGGTGTCCCGGTGCAGGAACGCGAAGTGCGGCTCCCGCACCTCGTCCGGCCACAGCAGCGTGTGCAGCACCAGGACGCCCTGCTGTGGTCGCAGCGCCGCCAGCGTTTCCTTGCCCCGCAACGCGAACTTCACGATCGCCGCGGCCTTGGTGCGCTCCAGCGTCTCCCGCAGCAGCACGTAGGACCGCACGGCCAGGTCGTCCGGCTCCACGTAGTAGCTGCGGTGCAATGCGACCGGGTCCAGATCGACCTGCGGCGCGAACTGCTGCACGTCGATCACGCCGTCCTCCGGCGCCGGCAGATCGCCGGGATCGATCTGCACGATCCGGCCGTCGTCCAGCTCGTAGCCGCGCCCGATGTCCTCCGGCGTCAGCCGCAGCGAGCACTCGCCGCACACCTGTTGGTGCCGCACGCGGCCGCTGTCCTCGCGGTGCACCAGGTGCACCTTGCTGCGATGTTCGGTGGCGGCCGACACCAGCCGCACCGTCATCGTCGACATCCCGAACCGAAGTGCTCCCCGCCACACAGTCCTCATGACAAATGAGTACTCGAACAGGTGTTCAAATAACCCTCTGACCTGACGAAAGGGCTCGTTCGGGTGCGTCCGACGGGTACCTCGGACGCGTGTATCTGGCAAATCGTCACCAGGGGGAAGGGCCGTAGTCCTTAAGGAAGCAGCCGTACAGGTCCTCGCCGGCCTCGCCGCGCACGATCGGGTCGTACACCCGCGCCGCGCCGTCGACCAGGTCCAGCGGGGCGTGGAAGCCCTCCTCGGCGAGCCGCATCTTCATCGGGTGCGGCCGCTCGTCGGTGATCCAGCCCGTGTCGACGGCGGTCATCAGGATGCCGTCGGCCTGCAGCATCTCCTCGGCGCTGGTGCGCGTCAACATGTTCAGCGCGGCCTTCGCCATGTTCGTGTGCGGGTGCCCGGAACCCTTGTAGGCGCGGGAGAACTGGCCTTCCATCGCCGACACGTTCACCACGTACTTGCGGCGGTACGAGGACTTCGCCATCGACGACCGCAGCCGCGAGATCAGCAGGAACGGCGCCGTCGAGTTGCACAGCTGCACTTCCAGCAGCTCCACCGGGTCGACCTCGTCGACGTTCTGGATCCACGAGTTGACCGGCGCGGTGTCCGGCACGAGGCCGCCCGCGTCGATGTCCTTGGAGCCCGCCATCAGCGCCAGCGTCGTCACCGAGTGCGCCTCGGGCACCGCCGTGCCGGGCAACGCCAGCTGCCCGTGCCCGCCGAACGAGATCAGCTCGGGACGGCGGGCGTCACCGGTCAGCTCGTCGTGCTCGGCCTGGGCCAGCGGCGTGTAGGCGTTGGCGGAGCGCCGCACGGTCTGCGCGGCGTTGTTGATCAGCACGTCCAGTGGTCCGCGCGACGCCACCTCGTCGGCCAGCGCCAGCACCTGGGACGGGTCGCGCAGGTCGATGCCGACGATCTTGAGCCGGTCGATCCAGTCGGCGGCGTCCGGCATCGTGGCGAACCGGCGCGCGGCGTCCTTGGGGAACCGGGTGGTGATCGTGGTGTGCGCGCCGTCACGCAGCAGGCGCAGCGCGATGTACATGCCGATCTTCGCGCGCCCGCCGGTCAGCAGGGCGTTGCGGCCGGTGAGGTCCGTGCGGGCGTCGCGCTTGCCGTGGTTGAACGCGGCGCACTCGGGGCAGAGGTTGTGGTAGAAGGCGTCTACCTCGACAAACCTCTTGCGGCACGTGTAGCAGGACCGCGCGCGCAGCAGCGTGCCCGCCGTGGCGCCGGCGGCGTTCGACACGAGGGGGAGGCCCTGCGTCTCGTCGTCGATGCGGTCCGGCGACCCGGTGGCCGTCAGCGCGGTCACGGCGCGGTCGTTGGCCGTGACGGCGGCCTTGCGTTCGGTCTTCCGGAACTTCTTCGCGGCCTTGAAGATCTTCGCGGTGGCCCGGCGGACGCGCACGGCGTCGTCGTGTTCCGCCGGCAGGTCCTCGACCTGGGCAAGCACGCGCAGGCAGACTTCCAGCTCTGCGGGGTCGATCGAGGTCATGATCAGGCATTTTACGGGGTGAGGGGGTGCTCGGAGTGACCGGGCCCGAACTGCTGGTGCTGTGGGACATCGACAACACGCTGATCGCCGCGCGCGGTTTCGGCGGGCTGATGTACCGCGAGGCGTTCCGGACGGCGTTCGGCCGGGAGCTCGCGGGCCCCGTCGACCTCGGCGGACGCACCGAGCTGGACATCATCTCCGAGACCCTGCGGCAGCACGGCATCGAGCACACCGAGGAGGCGTCGCAACTGCTGGCCGACGCCCTGGCGGACTCCTTCGAGACGCGCCGCGCCGAGCTGCCCGGCCACGGCGAGGTCCTGCCCGGCGCCCTCCAGGCGCTGGAACACTTCGCGAACGACCCGCGCGTGCACCAGGGCGTGCTGACCGCGAACCTCCGCAGTGTGGCGAGGATCAAACTGGAGGAGTTCGGGCTGGCGCACCTCGTCGACTGGGACGCGAGCGCGTTCGGCGACGACCACGCCGATCGCGCCGAGCTCGTGACGTTCGCCCGTGAACGCGCACAACGGATCCGGCCGTTCGCACAGGACGAGGTCGTGCTCATCGGCGACACCCCGCACGACGTCTACGCGGCGACGAAAGCGGGAGTGCGGCTCGTCGCCGTGGCCACCGGCCGCAGTTCGAGACAGGATCTCCACCAAGCTGGAGCCCAGATCGTGATCGACGACCTGAGCGACCTGTCGCGGCTGGCCAGGAGCGTGTGGGCCACCTGAGACGGGTCTGAACGGCCCTGGCCGACGGTCGATCACGGCGTTATGGTGCGCGGCATGCCCACAGCAGGCGGCCCGACAGTCAAACGGCTGTCCCAGCCGGACGCCGACATCAAACCGAAGGCCCTCGGAATGCCCCGAGGCCGCACGGTGATCTCGGTCTTCGGCTCTACAGAAGACATCGAGACGGATCTCGCCGCGAAGTTGTTGCCGGTGCTCAGATCCGTGGTCGTGACGGCGGCGCGCAACGGCGCCGTGTTCGTCACCGAAGGCACCGACCGAGGCGTTGTCCACTTGCTGGGCATGGCTTTGCAGGCGTGCGAGCAGCGCTGGCCCGTCGTCATCGGTGTCGCGCCCAGCAGCAAGGTGCACGACCTCACCGAGAGCTCCACCAACGGTCAGGTAGCGCTGGAACCCAACCACAGCATCGCCGTCATCGTGCCCGGTTCGGAGTGGACGGACTCGACGCCGGTGCTGTTCCGCACGATCGACGCGGTGCGCAACAAGAAGCCCGTCGTCGCTCTCGTCGTCGGAGGCGAGAACGAGCGGGAGGTCATCGACCACCTCAGCGGTGACAACCCGCTGCTGGTGCTCGCCGGCACCGGTGGTCTCGCGGACCGCATCGCGACGGGTGACCTCACCGGCGACCTCGCGGTGCTCGTGCGCAGCGGCAAGATCTTCATCATCCACGTCGACGAGGGCGCCGGTAAGGCAGTCACCGCGCTGGAACGGCTGCTGGGCAAGGAGAAGCCCGTCAAGCCGCCGCGGATCCTGCCCAAGGTCCGGTACAAGGCGCCGGAACCGCGCCCGCTCGTCGATCCCGGCTTCGTCGTGGCCTATCCGACGCTCGCCGACGCCATCCACGACGCGAACCAGGTCGTCGCGCCGGCGTTCCAGGAGCTCGACTCCGAGGCCGAGGTCGAGCAGAACCGCTACCGGCTCACGGCCGTGCTCGCGATCGCGGGCGGCCTCACCACGACGGTGTTCGCCGGGCTGCAGACCTGGCTCCAGGACACGCCGTGGCCGGGCGTGCTCGTCGTGGCGGGTGGCGCGTTCGCCGCGGCCATCACGATCGTGGCGCGCAAGCGGGAGTCGCTCGACAAGTACCTCACCGCCCGGTCGCGCGCGGAACGCCTGCGGGCGCTCTACTTCGCGCACCTCGCCTCCGTCGCCCCGGCCACGGAGGAAGAGCGTCTGGACAAGGTGGCGGATCTGGAAGCCGCGGTCAGCAACCGCAAGCACGAGGTGGTACGGACATGAGCGACAAGCAGCGCCAGGCCCAGTTCGTGGAAGCCTATCTGCGCCACCGCTTCCAGGACCGGCTCGACCACTTCGAACGCGCCCGCAAGCGCTACTCCCGTGCTCGCACGTGGACGGTCGCGCTCGCGGCCGCGTTCTTCATCGCCGCCGCTGCCGCCGCGGCCGTGGGGATGGCGGACGGGCCGCGCAGGGCCATGTGGGGTTTCGTGGCAACGGTTCTGGCCGCTTTGGGCACCGCGATGTCGCTGTACGAGGCGACGTTCGGGTTCCGCCGCCTGGCGCGGGAGAGCGCCACCACTTCCGTTGCGCTGCAACGACTCGCGGTGGACGGTCCCACGCCGGACGACGTGGACGACGAACGACTGGTCGCATTTGTGACCGAAGTGGAATCGGTGCTCAGGTACGGCAGGTGAAGTCGAATCGTGGCAGAATGATCAGGGGATTGGTCGAAGAAAGCGCTCCCACGGTTACCACGCAGCGTGGGTGATCGATTACGGTAAGCGTCGGTTCTGGTGTTTTCGTCACCCAGTTGCCATGATGACCACATCCCCCGATGCGGAAGCAGGCACGAGATGACTTGGGCGCGTCCCGCGATCGCCGAGCCCGAAACCGGCACCTTCGCCGAGGCCAAGGCTCTGGAGAAGGAGCACAGCACGATTCAGAACAGCAAGGCGGCACGCACCGTGGCCTGTCACGCCACGGACGCGCTCGACTGCGCTGACCTGCTGGAAATGCTCGGCTTGAACGCCACGGAGGGCAAGGTCCGGGTGTAGCCCCGCGACTGGACCCACCACTCGGCCACCAGCAGGTTCACCACGAACGACAGCCAGTTCGCGGTGGCGAAGATGAGCAGCCCGTCCCCGTCGGGCATCACCGAGCCGAGTGCGAGGCCCCAAAGGCGACCCGTCACGGCGGCGCCAGTGAGTGCGAAACCGCGGATCATCCAGATGCGGTGCTCGCCGAACTGGCGCCGCCGTGCCGTCTTCAGGCCGTAGAGCGCCGTCACGAACCACAGCACCGACAGAACCGTCAGCGGCGCGGACGAGGCCAGCCCGGCCAGCGACAGCTGGGCGCACACGACGCCGAGCAACGACGACGGCAGGACCGCCGCGAAGTACACGCGACCCATGACGCGGTGCACCCGCGGATGCCGGCCGCGCAGGCGTGGCCAGAACTGCGAGACACCCGCGAGGACCGCGACCGTTCCGGTGAAGATGTGGGCGACCAGAAGGCCGTAATGGGCCGGCCCGTGCAACGGCGGTCTCGCCTGATCCATGTCCAGGGTGACGTACGCGCTCGCGGCGAAGATCGTTATCGCGACGCAGACGAATCCCGATACCGCCAACCAGGCGGCGTACCCCCACGAAGTTTTCATACTTCAAGCGTGTCAACGCCTTCACTCGAACGCGCTGGTGTGGCCCCCCGAGCGAGCAGTGGGGAGCGCCCTACTGGGATGATGGGACTCATGCGGACGGTCGAGATCTCCGAAGAGCCGATCAGGCTAGGACAGTTCCTCAAGCTGGCGCAGCTGGCCGAGGACGGTGCACACGCCAAAGGGCTCATCGAGGACGGGGAAGTCCACGTCAACGGCGCTGTGGAGCTCCGGCGTGGAGCACAGCTGCGGCACGGTGACGTAGTGGTCGTCGAGAGTGACGAAGTACGCATTTCCGTTCGGCCGTAGCGCATTACTCCGTTCAGCGGTAAGTGCATGCACAATGGCAGTCGATCAGACTAGGGCCTGAAGACCTGTTCTGAGCCATTACCTCGCGGCATACGTATCCAATTATGTCCCTTGTGGACATCTGGAAACGTGTTACGTCGCCACGGTTTCCAGGTGGTGAGACGCGCGTCACGTCCGGTATTCGGACTTCGGGAAAGTTTTTTCCAGGGTCTGTAACGCCGATGCCGGTACGTGCGAATCACCGGTTGCGAGCTTCGGGCGCCAATCCAGTTTGACGTCGTGCCGAAGATCGCGAAGCTGGAAGTTTCCAAGGTCCTCGGGGTGACCTGTGCCTGTGCGTGTCCAAAATCGCCGCTGAGCCGGGGAGATCAGAACGATGAGTGAGCAGGTCCGCGCTGCCCGTGACGTCGCTGCCCGTGACGTCGAAGGGTTGCGCTCCACGCTCAATCCTCTGTCGGAACACAGACAGACGCACCCACCCGTTGCCCGCTGGGAAAGCCGCTACCGCTATGCCGTGATCACCGCCGACGTGCTGACCGTTGCCCTGGTCGTCATCGCCGTCGGTGCCGTCATGAGCATCAGACACGCCGCTTTCGGCCCGCTTTCCCTTGCACTGCTGGACATACTCACAGTAGTCCTCGTCGTCGGTTCGCTCGCGATCAACCGCGTGTGGACGCCGACCGTTCTCGGCCAAGGTGCTGAGGAATTCCGAAGACTCGGCCGGGGTTTGTTCGGTGCCGTCGTGGCGCTCGGCCTCGGAGCGCTCGCCGTCGACATCCCCGGCGCCCGCCTGTGGATCTTCGTCGTGGTTCCCGCGATCGCCCTGGTCGCGTTCCCCATGCGTTACCTCCTGCGCCGCCCGCTGCATCGCGGCCGCAGTGAAGGACGCTTCCTGCTCTCGGTCCTCGCCGCCGGCAACCTGGACACGGTCGAGGACCTCATCCACCGCACCAAGCGCGTCGCCCACCTGGGCTGGCGCGTGGACGCGATCTGCACGATCGACGGCCGCGGCCGCTCCGGCACCGACGTCGAGGGCGTTCCCGTCGTCGGCCAGCTGCGCGAGCTCGCCGAGCACGTCCGCCGCGGTGGGTACCGCATCGTCGCCGTCACGCCCGACGCCTACTGGACACCTCGCCGTCTCCAGCAGCTCGCGTGGGCACTCGAGGGCTCCGGTGCCGAAATGGTCGTGTCGCCCGGTCTCATGGAGGTCGCCGGCCCGCGACTGCACATGAGCGCCGTGCTCGGCATGCCGCTGCTGCGCGTGAGCGAACCGGCACTGAGCGGATTCCGCCGTCTGGTCAAGGAAGTCGTCGATCGCGTCGGAGCGTTCGTCCTCCTGGTCCTGCTGGCACCGCTCATGTTCGCCGTCGCCGCGTTCGTGATGATCGACAGCCGTGGTCCCGTCTTCTACCGCCAGAAACGGGTCGGCAAGACCGGCGTGCCGTTCACGATCATCAAGTTCCGCACGATGGTGACCAACGCCGACGCGTTGCGCGCCAGGCTCGCCGCTGTCGACGAAGGCAACGGCGTGCTGTTCAAGATGAAGAAGGACCCGCGCATCACCAAGGTCGGCACGTTCCTGCGCCGCTACTCGATCGACGAGCTTCCACAGCTGTTCAACGTCCTCGCGGGCAGCATGTCGCTCGTCGGCCCGCGCCCGCCGCTGCCGGAGGAGACCGCGAAGTACTCCTCGGACGTACGGCGCCGCCTGCTGGTGAAGCCCGGACTGACCGGCCTGTGGCAGGTGAGCGGACGGAGCGATCTCTCGTGGGAGGAGTCGATCCGGCTCGACCTGCGCTATGTCGAGGACTGGTCGCTCGCCCTCGACCTCGTGATCATGTGGAAGACCTTCCGCGCCGTCTTCGGCGGCCAGGGGGCCTACTGATGGGGAACCAAGACGTGATTGGCCTTGCTGTCATCGGAGCCGGGTACTGGGGGCCGAACCTCGTTCGCAACGCCCAGGCCACCCCGGAGCTCCACCTGCGCTACCTGTGCGATCTCGACGTCGAGAAGGCCCAGCGCGTGCTGGGCCAGTACTCGACCGTGCGCGCCACGGCGTCGCTGGACGAGGTCCTCGCCGACCCGGACGTCCACGCGGTCGCCATCGCCACCCCCGCGGCCACGCATCTGCCCGTCGCCCTCGCGGCGCTGGAGGCCGGCAAGCACGTCCTCGTGGAGAAGCCGCTCGCGGCGAACTTCGAGGACGGCCTCAAGCTCGTGGAGACCGCCGAACAGCGCGGCCTCACGCTGATGCTGGACCACACCTTCGCGTACACGTCGTCGGTGCAGCACCTGCGCAAGATCATCCGCGGCGGTGAGCTCGGTGACATCCAGTACATCGACTCGGTGCGCATCAACCTCGGTCTGGTGCAGCCGGACGTCGACGTGCTGTGGGACCTCGCCCCGCACGACCTGTCGATCTTCGAGGCGATCCTGCCCGACGACGTGTACCCGGTGGAGGTCGCGGCGCACGGCTCCGACCCGATCGGCGCGGGCGTCGCGTGCGTCGGCCACCTCACGGTGCGGCTGTCCAACGGGGCAATCACGCACGTGCACGTGAACTGGCTGTCGCCGACGAAGATTCGCACGATGGTCATCGGCGGTTCGCAGCGCACGGTCGTGTGGGACGACAACAATCCCGCACAGCGACTGTCCATTTACGACCGGGGCGTCGACAAGTCCCCGGAGCAGCAGAAGATCTCCTACCGCACCGGCGACATGGTCGCGCCGGCGTTGGTGGAACGCGAGGCGTTGCGCACGATGATGGCGGAGTTCGCCGCGTCCATCACCGAGAAGCGGGCGCCGCTGACCGACGGCCGCGCGGGTCTGCGCGTGCTGGCGGTGCTGGAGGCGGCGTCGGAGTCGCTGCGCGCCGGCGGAGTTTTCGTTCCTGTTCAACAAGTCGAAGGCAAGGTGTCCTGATGTCGGCCAAGGAGTTGGGTCAGCCCATCGCCGGTCAGCGTGCGCTCGTCACCGGTGGTGCGGGCACGATCGGTTCCTCGGTGGTGGACCAGCTCGTCGAGGCCGGCGCGGCCGAGGTCGTCGTGCTGGACAACTTCGTGCGCGGCCGCCGCGAGAACCTGGCCGCCGCGCTGGAGTCCGGTGTCGTCCGCATCGTCGAGGGCGACATCAACGACAAGGCCCTGGTGCGCGAGCTGACCGAGGGCATGGACCTCGTCTTCCACCTCGCCGCCATCCGCATCACCCAGTGCGCCGAGGAACCGCGGCTCGCGCTGGAGTGCCTGGTCGACGGCACGTTCACGATCCTGGAGGCCGCCGCGGCCGCCGGGGTGAAGAAGGTCATCGCGTCGTCGTCGGCGTCGGTGTACGGGCTCGCGGAGTCGTTCCCCACCAACGAGCGGCACCACCCGTACAACAACGACACCTTCTACGGCGCCGCGAAGGCGTTCAACGAAGGCATGCTGCGCAGCTTCAAGGCCATGTACGACCTCGACTACGTGGCGCTGCGCTACTTCAACGTGTACGGCCCGCGGATGGACGTCCACGGTCTGTACACCGAGGTGCTCATCCGCTGGATGGAGCGCATCGTCGACGGCAAGTCGCCGCTCATCTTCGGTGACGGCGCCCAGACGATGGACTTCGTGCACGTGCACGACATCGCACGCGCCAACATCCTCGCGGCCAAGGCGCCGGTCACGGACACGGTGTACAACATCGCGTCCTCCCAGGAGACATCGCTCAAGGAGCTCGCCCTCGCGTTGCTTGCCGCGATGGACTCCGACCTGCCGCTGGAGCACGGCCCCGAGCGCAAGGTGAACGGCGTCACGCGCCGGCTCGCCGACATCAGCCTCGCGGCCACCGAGCTCGGCTGGAAGCCCGAGATCGGGATGGACGGCGGTCTGCGCGACCTCGTCGCGTGGTGGCGTGCCGAGAAGGCCGCCGCCGACGCGGCGGGCGCGTAACCCCCAAGACCGCGGACGCGGCCGACACCCCCAGGTCCGCCGCGTCCGCGCCCCTTTCCGCGACCGTCACTGGAGTTCCACCCGCCGTCGAACTCCAGTGGCGGTCGCGGACACCAACTCCGCCAATGAAGAGGTAGAGCTTTGATTCCGGTAATGCGGCCGTTGCTCGGCGAAGAAGAGGCGCTCGCCGCCGCCGAGGCCGTCCGGTCCGGCTGGGTGGCCCAGGGTCCCCGAGTCCGGGAGTTCGAAGAAGCGTTCGCCGCCTCGGTCGGCGCGCAGCACGGTGTCGCGGTGTCCTCCTGCACAACGGGTCTGCACCTGGCCGTGCACGTGCTCGGCATCGGCCCCGGCGACGAGGTCGTCGTGCCGTCGCTGTCGTTCATCGCCACCGCCAACGCCGTGCGCTACACCGGCGCCACCCCCGTCTTCGCCGACGTCGAGGTGGAGACCGGCAACCTGAGCGCGTCCACAGTGGAAACCGTGCTGACCGAACGAACACGCGCGGTCATGGTCGTGCACCAGGCCGGCGTGCCCGCGGACGTCGACGCGCTCAAGGCGTTGTGCGAACCGCGTGGCATCGCGGTCATCGAGGACGCGGCCTGCGCGGCGGGCTCCACCTACAAGGGCAAGCCGGTCGGCACGAACGCGCTGCTGGCCGCCTGGTCGTTCCACCCCCGCAAGCTCCTCACCACCGGTGAGGGCGGCATGGTCACCACCGACGACCCCGAGTGGGCCGTCCGGCTCAAGCGCCTGCGCGAGCACGGGATGAGCGTCTCCGCGGCGGACCGCCACAACGGCGGAAGCGCCGTCATCGAGCAGTACCTGGAGACCGCGTTCAACTACCGGATGACCGACATCCAGGCCGCCGTCGGCCTGGTGCAGCTGTCCAAACTGGACGCGATCATCGCCCGTCGCCGTGAGTTGGCCGCGCGCTACCACGAGTTGCTGGACGGCGTCGTCGAGACCGTTCGTGACCCTGAGTACGGGACGACGAACTACCAGTCGTTCTGGGTCTGGCTGCCCGAGGGCGCCGACCGTCAGGAAGTCCTTGCGGGCCTTGCCGAACGCGGCGTGAGCGCACGGCGTGGAATCATGGCGTCACACCTCGAACCCGCCTACGAGGGTCACCCCAGCGTCGCGCTGCCGGTGACGGAGGCCTTCACGGCCCGGACGCTGATCCTTCCGCTCTTCCACGACATGACCGAGTCCGAACAGGACACCGTCGTGTCAGCGTTGTCGGAAACTCTCCACACATCCCAACTGACCGTGCGTGGTTGAAAAATAAAGATTCAACCCTCACCGGAACATTTTTGTGTTGACACGTAACAGTTCTAAACAGATCGCCGACGTTCGGAGTAGCAGCCCTGTGCTGTCCAGCGTAGTGCGCGGATCACACACGGTAACTCCGTCCGAGAGGTAGAACCCAATGGTGGCTCAGCAGTCGCGTCTCGTGCGGGTGCTTGTGATCACGGCATTAATCGCATCGACGATGTTCGTGATGGGGGTCTTCAACGCCCCCAACGCCAATGCTGCTCCGTGTGACTTCCCCGTCACCAACAAGGTCGCGTGTGAGAACACGCAGACCGGTGCGGACAACTGGCAGGCGCAGTACCGGGACGACACGATCCTCGGGTACACGACCGACATCAGCTACAACATCGGCCAGACCGTCAGCTTCAAGATGCTGACGTCGGCCTCCTCGTACAAGCTCGACATCTACCGGATGGGCTGGTACGGCGGCAAGGGCGCCCGGCACATGGGCACGGTCAACCGCAACACCCCGCAGAACCAGCCACCATGTCTGCGGGACGCGCCGACCGCGCTCGTCGACTGCGGCAACTGGGCCGTGTCGGTCACCTGGAACATCCCCTCCACCGCGGTCTCCGGCATCTACTACGTCCGCATGACGCGCAACGACACCGGCGCCGAGAACGAGATGGCGTTCGTCGTCCGCGACGACGCCTCCACCTCGAAGGTGTTCTTCCAGACCTCCGACGCCACCTGGGTCGCGTACAACCGCTACGGCGGCAACAGCCTCTACTTCGGTGACGGCCCCGGCCAGGGCGGCAGCTCGTACAAGGTCAGCTACAACCGCCCCTACACCGGCGGCGACGGCGACGAGAACTTCATCTTCAACGCCGAGTACCCGATGCTCAGGTTCATGGAGCGCAACGGGTACGACATGAGTTACACGACCGACGTGGACTCCGCCCGGCGCGGCAACCTGATCAAGAACCACAAGGTCTTCATGGCGGTCGGCCACGACGAGTACTGGTCGAACGAGCAGTGGAACAACGTGATGGCCGCCCGTGACGCCGGCGTGCACATGGCGTTCCTGACCGGCAACGAGATCTTCTGGAAGACCAAGTGGGAGAAGAGCATGGACTCCTCCCAGACCGACTGGCGCACCATCGTCTGCTTCAAGGAGACGAAGGGCACCCAGAACGACGGCACGAACACCTGGACCGGCACCTGGCGAGATCCTCGCTACAGTCCGCCCCAGGACGGCGGCAAACCCGAGAACGCGTTGCTCGGCAACATGTTCACCGTCAACGGCCGGCGTGACGACGCGCTGCAGGTGCCGGCCGCGTACGGCAAGATGCGGCTCTGGCGCAACACCGACCTGGCGAACCTGGCCGCGGGCACCACGTACACGTTCCAGCCCGGCACGCTCGGCTACGAGTGGAACACCGTCTACGACAACGGCTTCCAGCCCGCCGGCGTCGCGCAGATGTCCCGCACGACGGTCAACCTCGACGGCTACTACGGCCTGAAGAACTACGGCGACGAGTACGGCTCGGGTCCCGAGACGCACGCGATCACCTACTACCGCGCGCCTTCCGGTGCGCTGGTGTTCGGCGCCGGCACGGTGCAGTGGGCGTGGGGCGTCGACGACGAACACGCGTTCCCGACCAACACGCCGACGTCGGACAAGCGGATCAAGCAGGCGACGGTCAACTTCCTCGCGGACATGGGCGTGCAGCCCTACCAGCTGTGGGGCGCGGACCAGCTCACGGTCTCCGGCGCCATCAACGACAACGCGGCACCCGGCGTGCAGATCACGACCCTGCCGGCGCAGTCGACGGTCGGGCAGGCCTACACCTTCGGCGGCACCGTGATCGACGCGTCCGGCAAGGTCGCGGGCGTCGAGGTCTCGACCGACGGCGGCACCCGCTGGCACTACGCCACCTGGCTGGCGGGCCAGACGTCGTGGAGTTACACGTACACGCCGAACCAGTCCGGCACGGCACAGATCAGGGTCCGCGCGGTCGACGACTCGCTGAACCTCTCCACACCGGTGAGCGCGACGCCGAACGTCACCGCCAAGACCTGCCCGTGCGGCATGTTCGCCGGCACGGAGGTCCCGAAGGTCGCCTCGGCCGACGACAGCTCGCAGCTGGAGCTCGGCGTGAAGTGGAAGGCCGCCAGCAACGGCTACGTCCGCGGCGTGAAGTTCTACAAGGGCACCGGCAACACCGGCACGCACACCGGCAGCCTGTGGTCCTCCACCGGTGATCTGCTCGCCACCGGCACGTTCACCAACGAGAGTCCGACGGGCTGGCAGACGCTGCTCTTCCCGTCGCCGATCGCGGTGAACGCGAACACGACCTACATCGTGTCGTACTACACGCCGACCGGGCACTTCGCCTACGACACCGGCGGGTTCTACCAGCAGCAGGCGTACATGCAGCCGATCACCGGCCTGCAGTCCGGTGTGGACGGACCGAACGGCATCTTCCGCTTCGGCGCCGGCTTCCCGAACCAGACGTTCGACAACACGAACTACTGGGTCGACGTGGTGTGGGCGACGGACCCCGGTCCCGACACCCGCGCGCCGATCCAGAACGCGAACTCGCCGGTGACCAACGCCGGTTCGGTCGCGCTGAACACCACGGTGTCCGGCACGTTCGACGAGAACGTGACGCTCAGCTCGGCGCAGGTCACGGTGACCGGCCCGTCCGGCGCGGTCACGGGCACCAAGTCGATCTCGAACGACGCCCGCACGATCACGTTCACGCCGTCCGCTCCACTGGCGGCAGCCACCGCCTACACCGTCACGATGAGGGCGGCGGACGCGGCAGGAAACCTTTCCTCGCAGTCGAACTGGACGTTCACGACAGGATCGCCGCGCCCGGCGGCCTGCCCGTGCACGATCTGGGACGACTTCGCGGCACCGGCCGTGATCGACGCCGGTGACACCAGTCAGGTCGAGGTCGGCACCAAGGTCCGCTTCGACGGCAAGGGCGAGGTGCTCGGCGTCCGCTTCTACAAGGGCTCCGGCAACACCGGCACGCACACCGGCTCGCTGTGGACCTCCACGGGTCTGCTGCTCGCGACCGGCACGTTCACCGCGGAGACCACGTCCGGCTGGCAGAAGCTGATGTTCAACTCGCCGGTCCAGGTGCAGGCGAACACGACCTACGTCGTGTCGTACAACGCCCCGAGCGGCCGTTACTCGGTCTCCTCCGGCTACTTCAACGGCCAGGAGGCGAGCTACCAGTCGCTGCACGCGTTGCAGAACGGCACGGACGGCGGCAACGGCGTCTACAAGTACGGCACCGGTTTCCCGAACTCGTCGTACAACGCGACGAACTACTGGGTCGACGTCATCTACCGCAACGGCCTCAACGGTGACACCACGCCGCCGACGATCACGAACCGCGCGCCGGCCGTGAACGCGACGAACGTGGGCCTGCAGAACGCCCTCACCGCGACGTTCAGCGAGCCGGTCGACCCCGCGTCGGCGCAGATCTGGCTGAAGGACCCGAAGGGCGCCAAGCTGTCCGGCTCGGTGTCGCTGTCCGGCGACCAGAAGACGGTCACCTGGACGCCGTCCGCCAAGCTCGTGTCGGGTACGCAGTACCAGGCACACGTGGGCATCGCGGACGTCAACGGCATCGCGATGACGGCTGCCGCGGAGTGGAACTTCACGACCACGACGACGCCGACCTGCCCGTGCTCGCTCTTCAGCACGGCAACGGTGCCGGACGAGACGTCCGCGGACGACTCGGGCGCGTACGAGCTGGGTGTCAGGATCACCCCGACCCAGTCGGGCCAGATCACCGGCGTCCGCTTCTACAAGGGAACCGGCAACACCGGCACGCACACCGGCAGCCTCTGGAACACCAACGGTCAGCGCCTCGCGACGGGCACCTTCACGGGTGAGACCGCGACGGGCTGGCAGACGCTGACGTTCTCGCAGCCGGTGGTCGTGAGCTCCGGCCAGACCTACACCGCCTCGTACACGACGACCACCGGGCACTACGCGGTGAACGCCGGGTACTTCGGGACGGGTCCGGTCAACTCCGGTCCGCTGTCGGCACCGCAGGAGCTCAACGGCGTCTTCGTGCCGGGTGCGGGCTTCCCGACGATGACGTACGGCTCCGGCAACTACTGGGTCGACGTGATGTACCAGCCCAACGCCGACAACGTCGCTCCGGTGGCGCAGTCGCACACGCCGCTGACCGGCGCGAGCGACGTGGCGTTGAACTCGACGGTCACCGTGTCGTTCGACGAGCCCGTGGATCTCAACTCGGCGCAGTTCGACGTCACCGACCCCGGTGGCGCGAAGATCGCCGGCACGCGGGCGCTCTCGCCGGACAGCAGGATGATCACGTTCACGCCTGCCGCCAGGTTCGCGGCGTCCACCGTGTACTCGGTGACCGCGAAGGCCGCGGACACGTTCGGCAACATGATGGCCAACCCGGTCACGTGGTCGTTCACCACGACGACGACGCAGACCTGCCCGTGTTCGCTGTTCAGCGCGGCGACCGTTCCGACGGTAACTTCGGCTGATGACAACGGCGCGTACGAGCTGGGCGTCAAGTTCACGTCGAGCACGAACGGGCAGATCACCGGCGTGAAGTTCTACAAGGGCGCGGGCAACACCGGCACCCACACCGGGTCGCTCTGGTCCGCGGACGGCCAGCGCCTGGCCACCGGCACGTTCTCGAACGAGACCGAGTCGGGCTGGCAGACACTGACCTTCAGCTCGCCGGTGTCGATCACGGCGAACACCACGTACACGGCCTCGTACACGACCACCGTCGGCCGCTACGCGGTGAACGAGGGCTACTTCGGCACGGTGACCTCACCGCCGCTGGGTGCCACTCCGTCCGCGGGTGTGTTCACCGCCGGGTCCGGGTTCCCGACGTCGACCTACAACGGTGGCAACTACTGGGTGGACGTGATGTTCCAGTGATGCGCCTGTGACTGCTCGGCCATTGCTGTTCCTCGGGGCGGGTGGGCTGACTCGCGAGACTCTCGCGGCGGTCCGCCTCCTCCCGGAGACGTGGGACCCGATCGGGGCTCTCGACGACTCCACCGCCCTGCACGGCACCCTGATGGACGGGGTGCCCGTGCTGGGCGGGCTCGACACCCTGGCCGATCATCCGGACGCGGCCGTCGTGCTCTGCATCGCGAGTGCGCGGCGGTCGCTGGTCCGGCTGGACGTGGCCAGGAGGCTCGATCTGCCGGACGAGCGGTGGGCGACCATCGTGCATCCGGCGGCTGTCACCTCCGGTGCCTCTGTAGGCGCCGGAACGATTCTGCTCGCGGGTGTCGTCATCACGACCCCGCTGTCGATCGGCCGGCACGTGGTGGCCATGCCCCAGGTGCTGATCACCCACGACGACGAGGTCTCGGACGGCGTCACGTTCGCCGGCCGCGCGTCGCTCGCGGGTTCCGTGCACGTCGGGGAGGCCGCGTACCTGGGGCAGGGAGCCCTGGTGCGCGAGGGCGTGAAGATCGGCGCCGGTGCCGTCATCGGCATGGGAGCCGTTGTCCTGCGGGACGTTCCCGCGGGAGAGACGTGGGCCGGCGTGCCGGCCCGCCCGTTGCGTGGGGAGAGCGCGTGATCGAGATTCCACTGGTGGACCTGCGTGCCCAGCACGAGCAGGTGGCCGACGAGGTGGCCGACGGCTGGGCCGAGGTGCTCAAGACGACTGCCTTCATCAACGGCCCCCAGGTCGCCCGGTTCGAGTCGGAGTTCGCCGCCTACCAGGAAGTCGCGCACGCGATCGGTGTCGGCAACGGCACCGACGCCATCGAACTGGCGTTGCGCGCGCTGGGCGTCGGCCACGGCGACGAGGTCGTGCTGCCCGCCAACACCTTCATCGCCACCGCCGAGGCCGTCGCCCGTGCCGGCGCGACGCCGGTGCTCGTCGACTGCGTGGACGACACGCTGCTGATCGACGTCGACCAGGTGTCCTCTGTGGTCACTTCGCGCACCAAAGCCGTTGTGCCGGTTCACCTGTACGGCCAGGCCGCGCCGGTCGAGCTCTTGCCGTTGGGGTTGCCGGTCGTGGAGGACGCCGCCCAGGCCCAGGGTGCGCGCCGCAACGGTGTCGCCGTCGGTGGCCTCGGTGTCGCGGCCGCGACCTCGTTCTACCCCGGCAAGAACCTCGGCGCGTACGGCGACGGCGGCGCGGTGCTGACGACGTCCGACGCGATCGCCGAGTCGGTGAAGTTGCTGCGCGAGCACGGTTCGCCGCGCAAGTACGAGCACCCGGTGCTCGGCTTCAACAGCCGCCTCGACACGCTGCAGGCCGTGGTGCTGTCCGCGAAGCTGCGCCGACTGGAGGGCTGGAACCAGGCCCGTCGCGCCGCCGCCCAGCGCTACACCGAACTGCTCGCCGACGTCGAACGGGTGCGCGTGCCGGTCGTGCTGGACGGCAACCTGCCCGTCTGGCACCTCTACGTCGTCCGCGTGCCGGACCGCGACCGCGTGCTCTCCGCCCTGCACGCCGCGGGAATCGGCGCCGGCATCCACTACCCGACGCCGCTGCACAAGACGGGCGCGTTCGCGCACCTCGACGGTTCGTTCCCGGTGGCGGAGACCTCGGCCGCGGAACTGCTGTCGCTGCCGCTGTTCCCGGAGATCACCGAGGCCCAGCAGACCCGCGTGGCCGAGGCACTGAAGGAGGCGCTGCGATGACCGGCGTTCGTGTGCACCCCAAGGGTTTGTGCGAGTCCGAGGACGTGGGCGACGGCACGCGCGTGTGGGCGTTCGCGCACGTGCTGCCGGGCGCGCGCATCGGCCGTGACTGCAACATCTGCGACGGCGCGTTCGTCGAGTCGCGCGCGGTGCTGGGCAACAACGTGACGGTCAAGAACGGCACGTTGGTCTTCGACGGCGTCACGTGCGAGGACGACGTGTTCCTCGGCCCGAACGTGCTCTTCACCAACGACCTGCGCCCGCGCGCCCACGTCAAGAAGACGGGCGACGCGCTGGAGACCACTCTGGTGCGGCGCGGTGCGACTCTCGGCGCCGGCGCGATCGTGGTGTGCGGCACGGAGATCGGCGAGCACGCGTTCGCCGCGGCCGGTGCGGTCATCACGAAGTCGGTGCCCGCGCACGCGTTCGTGGCGGGCAACCCGGCGGTCGTGAAGGGCTGGGTCTGCGCGTGCGGCGTTCGGCTCTCAGATGATCTTTCGTGCCCCGAGTGCGGTATCCGGCACGAGGAGACCCCGGACGGCCTGAAAGCCGTCTGACACGGCCGAGGCCCCCGGAAACGGGGGCCTCCGTCGTGGTAGTAGAGCCCTCCTGAGGTAGTCGCCGCCCGCTTCCGTCACCGATTCGCCGGATACAGCCCCAGCAGAACCTCGGACACGTGTCGCCGGCCGGGACCGGGCAGCGCCTCCGCCGACCACTCGGCGTTAGGACGGATCCCAGGCCACGAGCCGTTCGAAGGTGCGCTGGTCGCCCTCGACCTTCAGGTCGTCCCCGGTCAAGCGGCCGTAGAAGGACAGCACCAGGTCGCTCGCCGTGCCGCTGAACGTGGTGTCGGCCGTGCCGGGGACGTCACCGAGCCGGGCGCCCTCGGCGTCGAGCGTCACGCGCCAGGAGCGGCCCTCGGAGGCGTGGTAGTCGACGAGCACGGGCTCGTGCGGCCACGGGGACCTCGTCGCGACACAGGTCGTCTGGAACTCGTACACGCCGTCGAGCGCGACCTCGGCCGGCAGCGGTTGCGGGGCGCCGATGGTCTGCTGGGCGTCGTAGGTGTGGACCGCGATCTCCTGGAGTTGGTGGCGGGCCGCGGTACCGGTGTTGCGCGGCGACTGGAAGTCGCTCCACCACGCCCAGCACTCGCGGTCCGGGCCGGACTCCTTCAGCGCCTCGACCAGCAGCCGCGTCGACTCGGTCATCCACGCCACCAGGTCGTCGCGCGGTGCCACGGCCGGCGTGCGGACCGGGGGAGCGTCGGCCGGGCCCGCGGCGACGATCTCCGCCCACTTGCGGCGGCCGTCGCCCAGGTGCTGGACCAGGTCGTACAGCGTCCAGCCCGGGCAGCCCGGCACCGGTGCGTCGAGATCGGGGGCGGCGGCGACGGCGGCGCAGAAAGCGGCGGTGCGCTCCTCGATCAGACGAAGCAGTTCGGGGAACGCGAAAGTGTTGTGCACGTCCGCTGTCTATCACCGGGCCGGGGTGGCCGCACACTCATTTAGTGAGGACCGCCGACGCGAGCAGGCGAAGGCGTTCGTCGTCCTGGCTGCCCGGCTCGGCGGTGTACACGATGAGCACGGGCCCTGGCGCGCCCGGCATCGGGTAGGCGTCCCAGTCGAGGTTCAGGTCGCCGACCAGCGGGTGGTCGACGCGAATCCGGCCGCGGGTCGTGCCCTCGACGTCGTGGCGGGCCCACAGCGTCGCGAACTCGCCGCTGCGCGCCGTCAGTTCGTCCACCAGCTCCGTCGCGCGCGGGTGCCCCGGCTCGGCGGAGACCTGGGCGCGCAGCATGCCGGTGAGTTCGGCGACCGTGGCCGCGCGGTCCGGGCACGCCTGGTCGGCCTCCGGGTGCAGCAGCAGGGCCAGCAGGTTCCGCTCTGCCTGAGGCACCTCGGTGAACGCGCCCAGCAGGGCTTCTGCCAGCGAGTTCCAGGCCAGCACGTCCAGGAAGCGGCCCACGACCAGCGCGGGGGAAGGTGTCGCGTGCAGCAGGCGGACCGTGGTCGGCGGCACCTCCTCCGGCGGGTACCGGCGTCCGGCCCGGGCGGGGGTGCGCGCGGCGGCCGCGAGGCTGTGCAGGTGCCGGGACTCCTCGGCGGAGAAGTTCAGGGCGCCGGCGATGGCGTCGAGCACCTGGTCGGAGGGGCGCACGTCGCGGCCCTGCTCCATGCGCTGGTAGTAGTCCGGGCTCATCCCGGCCAGCAGGGCCAGTTCCTCCCGGCGCAGCCCCGCGACGCGCCGCCGCGGACCCGGCTCCAGACCGACGTCCTGCGGCCGCACCCGGGTTCGCCGGGTCCGCAGGAACTCGGCCAGCTCACGGCGGGGGTCGTCCGTCATGGGCCCAGTATGCGCGCGGGGTGATCGACGAGGGTGGGTCTGGCAGACCCAGGACAAGGCGAACGACCGTGATCACGCGAGGGGAGCCCAGGATCGGTGGCACACCAGCCGATCACAGGAGGAACACGACATGAAGGCCGCACAGTTCATGAGCTTCGGAGCACCGGACGTCCTGCGGGTCGTCGAGATCGACCGGCCCGCTCCCGGTGCCGGCGAGGTCCTGGTGCGCGTCGAGGCCGCCAGTGTGAACGGACACGACACGATCGTGCGCGCCGGTGGGCTGAAGATGGTGTCAGGCCGCACTTTCCCGATCGGCGTCGGCCTGGACTTCACCGGCGTCGTCGTCACGACCGGCTCCGGCGTCGAGGACTACCGCGCAGGGGACCGGGTGTGGGGCATGGTGCACCCCCGCGAACGCCACACCGTCGCGGGAGCGGCCGAGTACGTCGTGGTCACTGCCGACCGCATCAGTCCCGCTCCGGCGGGTGTGTCGGCGGTCGAGGCGGCGTCCCTGGTGGTCGCGGGCAGCACGGCGCTGATCGCGTTGCGCGACAGCGTGGAACTGGCCGAAGGCGAGCGGGTCCTGGTCCGGGGCGCGGCCGGTGGTGTGGGCACCGCGGCCGTCCAACTGGCCCACGCGATGGGTGGACACGTCACCGCACTGGCCCGCGACCGCCACGCCGCGGCACTCGGTGCTCTGGGCGCCGACGTGGTCCTGGACCACAGCACCACCACCCCGGACCAGATCGGACCGTTCGACGTCATCGTCGACACGGTCGGCTCCGAGTTGGCGCGGTATCGCCGCAGGCTCGCCAAGGGCGGCCGGATGGTCACCATCGCGCTCTCCGGTCCCGCCCTGGCCGCGATCGCGGTGTCGAGCGTCCACGGCTCCCGGCGCATCCGCACGTTCAGCGCCAACCCCGGCTACGCCGTGCTGGACGACCTGGCCGACCACGTCACCTCCGGCGCGCTCCGCCCGGTGGTGCACAGCGTTTATCCGCTGACCGACATCGCGGTCGCGCACGAGGCCTTCGAACGCGGCGGCGTGCTGGGAAAGCACGTCATTGCCGTTTAGAGCGGTCCGTTTTCACCCGAACGAGCCGTTCTTTGGAGTTACTTCAACAGTTACGGTCCAAGGGCATGACTGCATTCCTTTCCACCGCGTACAGCCGGGATCTGGGCGACGAACTCCGCAGGTTGCGCGAGGACAACACCAGTTTCGGAGGCCGATCCATGGCCGTCCAGCTCGGCTGGGATCCGAGCAAGGTGTCGAACATCGAGACCGGCAAGGCCCGCGCCACCGATGTCGACCTCGCCCAGTACTTCGCGACGTGCGGCAAGGACCTCGACTTCCTCCAGGAGTTCAGCAACCGGTACCGGCACGCCTTCGACCTGTACTTCGCTCAGGCACCGAACAACCTGCGCACGCTGGCCATGGTCGAGGCGATGGCGAAGAAGATCTTCGCCTACGAGATCTTGGTGGTCCCTGGTCTGCTGCAGACGGAGGCGTACGCACGCGCACTGTTCGCGGAGGTCGGCGGTCAGTCGCCGGAAGAGATCGAGGAGAGTGTCGTACGCCGCATGGGACGGCAGAGCATCTGGCAACGGCCGTATCGCCCTGAATGCGTGTTCTACGTGCACGAACTGGCGTTGCGTATGCGCCTCGGCGGCATCAAGGTCATGGAAGACCAGTACCTGCGTCTTCTCTTCAACGCGCACATCGTGCGAATCATCCCGGCGACGAACAAGGGTCTGGCGTTCCGTTCGAAGTGCACGTTGTTCGAGTTCGCCAAGGCATCGCCGGTGGCGTACACGGAGACCGATCTCGCCAAGGTGTTCGCCCAGGACGAGGTGGCCGTCGCGTGGAGCACGGACCTGTTCGAGCGGCTGGATGCGGTCGCGTTGGATGAGGAACAATCGAAAGCCAAGCTGACGGAGTACATCAGCGGGCTTCGAGAGGATCTTCATGACTGGCGAACGGACTTGGCGTAAGAGCAGCTACAGCGGCGAGACGATCGACAGCGATTGCGTCGAGGTCTCGCTGGCCCAGGACGCGTTGGTGCGGGACTCGAAGAACGCGAGCGGTGACGTCCTCGCGTTCTCCACCCCTGCCTGGCAGAGCCTGCTCAGCTGGCTGGGCTGACCTCGGCCGCCTTGCGTTCGGCGGCCTCCTGTCTGGCTATTCGCAGCAACGCCCCGGACACGCCGATCAGCATGAACGTCATGCCGGTGGCGACGCTGAACGCGAGTTCGTCGAACGTGGCGGCGCCCAGCGCGGACGTGAGCATCGCGGCCACCAGGCACATCGCGATTCCGCGCACGCCCTCGTCGCGGGACAGCGCGCGGGCCCGCAGCGCCGCGAAGATGCCGGCGAGGAACAACAGGACGAACGCGATCAGGCCCAGGTAGCCGTTCTCGATCATCGTCAGCAGGTACTGGTTGTCGAGGATCGTGTACTTCGACGGCAGGAACGTGCCGAAACCTCGGCCCAGCCACGGGTGTTTGGCGATCTCCAGCCACGCGCCGTCGTAGTCCTTGGTGCGGCCCTGGAACGACGGGTCGTCCTCGATGTTGGAGAACATCGAGGTGACGGTGCCGAACAGGCCCGGCACGACGACCGAGGCACCGCCCAGGAAGACCGCGCCGACGCCGAGCAGCGGCAGGCCGCGTTCGCGGGGGAGCAGGATCGCCATCACGATGCCCGTCACGACGAGGCCGATGATGGCCGTGCGGGACAGCGACAGGATCGCCATCAGCGCGAGCAGTGACAGCGCCATCCACCAGCGGCCGGCGGGTTCGCCCTTGTCCTTCGCCTGGAACACGAAGTGCGCGGCGAACGGCACGCCCAGCACGCAGACCAGCCCGAACTCGATCGGGTGGTTCACGGTGCCGGCCGGGCGGAAGAAGATCGACCTGGATTCCAGCGCGGAGTAGCCGTTGTCCTGCACGCGCAGGCCCGGCAGCGTGATGTACGAGGCGAGGTCGAGGCCCAGGCCGAACTGGAACAGGCCGACGAACGCGCTGACCGTCAGGCAGGCCACCATCACCCGCAGGGCGCGGCTCAGGCGTTCACCGCTGCGGACCGCGTCGACGATGAACACCGCGAGCGCCGCCATCGACACGACCCTGATCAGCGCCGAGTCCGACACCGACAGCTCGTCGATCGGCAGGTAGCGCCGCGTCGCCAGGGCGTACGTCATCAGGTGCAGCATCACGTAGATCGCGAGGACCGTGCGGACGGCGTTGCGGCCCTTGGCCATGCCCAGGTGGTCGACGAGGTGCGCGGCGAACCAGACGACCGCCAGGCACATCGCCACGAACAACGCGGGCGGCAGCGTGATCGGAACGAACGCGATGGTGAACCGGGCGGGGACGACGAGCAGCGCCACCATGTAGAAGATGAGCAGAGTGGCGCCGTCGGCTCGCTGGGCGGTCAGTCGTCTTTCGTCGGCCATGCTGGGTCTGGCTTGGGTGCGGCGATGATGACGGTCTTCTGGTGCGCGTTCGGCACGCCCTGGGGCATGGGCCGCTGAGGTGCGCCGCCGTTGCCGTTGTTCTGCGGATGCGGATTGGGCCGGACCGGCGGGACGGGCTGCGGCGTCGTCTCCTTTTCGGACGGTGCCGCGTCCTTGGGGTCCTTGCCGTCCTTGGCTTCTTTGTCCTTGCGGCGCTTGGCCTTGAGCATGATCGAGTCGGCGGCGAACGTCGAGGCGAGCGTCAGCAGCAGCAACACGACGGTGGCCGCGCCGACGTACCGGACCTTGCCGCCGATCTTGGCCGAGGCCGTCGTCGGCTTCACCAGGATCTGCGCGGTGATGAACGTCTGTTCGGGCGCGTTCAACGCCTTCTGCTGCGACGCGAGCTCGGCGACGGTCTTCTCGAGCACCTTGCCGACGAGGCCTTCCGCCGACTCGGCCGAGTCCGACTCGGTCGTGATGAACAGCAGCGGGCCGCCGACCGGGCCGGTGTTCGCGGTGTAGACGGACGTCGAGCCCTTGCCCGCCAGTTCCTCCGCCGTCATCGGGTCGCCGAGGACCTGCGTGAGGATCTGGGCGGTGGTCGTGAGGCTGCCGTCGAACTGCAGCAGCGGGTTGACCCTGACGACGTCCTCGGGCTTCGTGTTCGCCGTGTACCGGCCGCCTGCCGCGGGGGAGGTGAGGACCAGCACGCCGCTCGACTCGTACCGGGTCGGCACCGAGATGTAGACGAACAGCGCGAGGATGCCCGTGAGCAGCACTGCGGGGAGGGCGATGTACCACCGCCGCCGCAGCACTCGTACGGTTCCCCAGAAGTCCATCAAAATCCCCGATCCGCGGCTCGGTATTGCGAACGCAATGTTCGTAGGGTATCGCCTGCTTTGAAAATCGGGGTGAGCTGCCAACTGTTACAGGCCGTAGCTGTACGGCGATGAACAGGTGGAAACCAGGAGGCAGCATGCGTGCAGGACGTCTGACCGTGACCGTCGCGGCCATTCTCGTGGTCATCGGCGGGACAACGGCTTACGTCGTCACGGCGGCCACCGACGCGAAGCAGTCGGGCGGCACCGAACAGGTGACGCAGGCCAAGGTCGGCGATCTTCTCTTCGTCGATCTCGCCGGAGGCCAGAACCGTGTCGAGAAGCTCGCCGACGGCGGCGCCCGTACCCAGACAGAACTCGCCTGCCAGCGGTTTTACGCCGCCGGCGGCACCAGCGTGTGCCTGAAGCTCTCCGGTCCCGGCCCGACCTACGCGGCCGAGGTGAGCCGCGGCGGAAAGCCGATCAAGACGGTTCCGCTGCCGGGCATCCCGAGCCGCGCGAAGGTGTCGCAGTCCGGGAACGTGGTGTCCTGGACGAGTTTCGTCACCGGCGACTCGTACTCGGTTCCCGGTGGCTTCTCGACCCGCACCGGCTACTTCGACGTGCGCACCGGCGAGACCGTCGAGTCGCTCGAACACTTCGCCGCCACTGTGGAGGGTGCTCTGCTCACCGCGAGTGACGCCAACTACTGGGGCCTGACGGTCGGTTCCGATGACAGGACCTTCTACGCGACTCTCGCCAGCGGTGGTTTCACCTGGCTGGTGAAGGGCGATCTGGCGAGCAAGTCCGTGACGTCGTTGCGCCGCGACGCGGAATGCCCGTCGCTGTCGCCGGACGGCACGAAGGTCGCGTACAAGAAGCGCATCGGCCGACTCGGGCCGTGGGACCTCGCGGTGCTCGACCTCGCCACGAACACGGAGAAGCGGCTGCCCGGCACGGCCGGCGTCGACGACCAGGCGACGTGGCTCACCGAGACGGAGCTCGCGTTCGCCGCGGTGCCCAAGGACGCCAAGCTGCCCGCCGTTCACGTGGTGCCCGCCGACGGTTCGCAGGACGCGCGGGTGCTGATTCCTGAAGCCACCTCGCCGTCTCCTGTCATGTAGCGAGTTCGCGGCGGAGCACCTTTTCCAGCTCATGTCCTGCCGCATCCCAAGAACGTCCCTCCACACTGGACGCGGCCGCACGGGCGACCGCGTCGAAGTCCGGCGATGTGACCACTTCGGACAAAGCACGCGCCAGTGAGTGCGGGGTGGGTGTCGCGTACCGGACGTGGTCGTTGTCCAGGACTACGCGGTTGAAGTGCGCGTCGTTCACCACGGGGACGCATCCGGCCGCGAGCATCTCGTGCGGCACGAGGGACACGTTGGTCATCGACAGCGACAACCCGGCGAAGCACCGGTTGTAGATGGCGTTGAGGTCGTCGGGCGTGACCAGGCCGTGGTCGTGGAACTGCGGCCCGAGCTGCCCGATCTTCTCGCCGTAGACGTGGATCTTGAGGTCCGGGTGCTTCTCGGCGAACACCTCCAGAGCGAGCACGCCGAGTTCGAACGCCCTGCGCGGTGCCTTGCGCCGGGCGTAGAAGACGATGCCGTCGCGCTTGTCGTCGCCGAGCCTGTACCTGTCGGCGTCGCAGCCGAAGTCGAAGTGGTCGGCCGGCATGCCGTGCTCGTCGAGGAGCTTGTCGGCGAGGAACCTTCCGGCCGTGAAGCCGTGCATGCCCATCCGGTACGTGTTCTCCGCCAGCGCGTAGAGGCCGCCGGACGGGTAGAACCACGGTTCGTAGTCCTGCACGAGGTAGAACCTCTTGCCCGCGCAGGGATCGTTGAACGCCGGGTACGCGGTGATCCACGCCGTCGAGAAGACCGCGTGCGCGTCCGCCATGCCGTCCGTCACGTCGTGGATCGAGCCCCGGAAGAACGGGAACGCTTGCCTGACACCGGGTTCGAGGTCGGCGACCGTGTTGCCGAACGTGTCGTACAGGTAGAGCCTGCACTCGTGCCCGAGCGACTCCAGGTGCCGGATGAGCCGGAACATCGTGGTGTGGCCGCCGGATCCCTTGGACGGGGGAGTGGTGACCCAGTTGATCGTGAGCTTGCCGTCCGGCGGGATCGGCGGGATCACCACGGGCTTGCGCTGCTCGACGTCGGCCTTGCGGACGTCTTCGAGGCGCACCGGCAGGTCTTCGCCCTCGGCGCCGAGTCTGCGGGTCGCGGCGGTGAGCAGGCGGACGCCGAGCTGTTTCGCGCCCTGCTCGCGGACGATCTTCGTGACCTGCCTCAGTCGCCTCACGCGTCGGCCCTCTTCTTCAGCACCGCAAGGATCTCGTGTCTCATCGGGAACACCACGAGCACGTAGGCGAGGCAGGACAGCGCGCCGCCGACGAGGATCTGCAGCACCTCGTTGTCGATCATGTTCCGGACCACGAGCACGACCGCGACCATCAGCACACCGCCGAGGAACGGCCGCAGCAGTCTGGTGCCGAGCGCGCCGGCGCGGATGCCGTAGGGCTTGAACGTGACCAGGTACGCGGGCGTGATGATCAGGACGGCGACGATCACGTGGGCCGCCGCGACGCCCCGGATGCCGTCGAGGTGCGCGCCCAGCGCCAGCAACGGCACCAGCGCGACGAGCCAGACCACGTGGATCACGAGGATCGCTCGCGACCGGCCGGCCGAGGCGAGGAAGTCGTAGCCGAGTTCGAGGGCGACCCTGACCGCGCCGAGCAGCACCAGCAACGCCAGTGCCGTCGCCGCGGGGGACCAGCGCTCGCCGTAGACGACGCGGATGAGCGGCTCGGCCAGGGCGGCCAGGAGCACGCACGCGGGCACCGTGACGAGCGCCAGCAGACCTAGAGCACGTCCGAACGCCTTCTGGAACAGTTCGGGATCCTCGCGGACCTTCGAGAACGCGGCCAGCGACACGCTTCTGACCGGGGCGCTGAACGCCGCCACCGGCCAGCTCGCGAGGTTGAACGCCAGCAGGTAGAAGCCGAGCTGGACGGTGCCGAGCATCGCGCCGGCGACGATGTAGTCGACGTTCATCACGCCGAAGATCAGCAGGCTCGATCCGGCCAGCGGCAGGCCGAACGCGAGCAGTTCCTTGGCCTGCACCCGATTCCAGCCGGGCCGGAACCTCTCCTTGGTGAGCCAGAACATGATGATCGCGGCGGAGACGTTCTGCGCGATCCGCTGCCACGCGAGGCTCCACGCGCCGAAGCCCATGAGCGCCAGCACGACCGCGACGGCCGTGCCCGCCACGAACGCGGCGGTGTCGGCGTAGAACTTGTGGTCCTGCCGGAAGTTCCGCTGCATCATCGCGCCGGGTACGGCGGTCGCGCCCGCGACGATCAGGGCGATCGACATGAGCTGGATGACCCCGGCGGCCTCCGGCGCGTCCATGGCGTTGGAGAACCAGGGCGCGCCGACCGCGCAGATCAACGCCAGCAGCGTGCCGGACGCGAGCGAAAGCGTCGTGACCGTCGGCGCCATCTCGTCGATCGGGCCGTTGTGGCGGACCAGGGCCGCGCTGACGCCGAGTTCGGACACGCTCAGCACGATGTTGAGCACGACCAGGGCGACCGCGAAGACACCGAACTGCTCGGGCGCGATCAGGCGCGCGAGCAGGATGCTGATGCCGACCGCGGCGAGTCGTTGCAGGAGTGAGTTGATGGCGCTCCAGCGGATCGCCGAGGAGACCTTGCCTTCGAGCCGGCCGGTGTCCGTGCTCACCACTCGCCCCGCCACTTCCAGCGCTGCGTGCCGATCCACAGCTTCGCGCGCTTGACGGCGTGGGGTGCGAGGAACAACTGGGTACGGCTCAGGAAACGCGGGCTGAACTTCTTGCGCCGCAGGAGTGCCTTGTACTCCGGCAACTCCTCCAGCCGCGAGTAGGTCTCGCGGGCGAAGTCGAGGAGTTCCTGCTCGGTGCCGTCGAGCTGGTCGCGGTCGTGGAGCCGGACCGCGCGCCACAGCGCGTCGCTCGCGATCGCCTTGTGCGCCAGTGTCTTCAGTCGCGCGGGCAGACTCGGGTTCTGCTCCAGCACCAGGTCGAACACGTCCCGGCGCTGCTCCAGGTCGGCGAACACCGACTTGAACGTCGTGCGCATCATCGAGTTCTCGTGTACCCGGTAGTACGCGCCCGGCCTGCCGCTGACGTACCCGATGTCGGACACCGCGGCGATGCGCAGCCACATCTCCAGATCACCCGCGTGGGGGAGGTCCGAGCGGTAGCCGCCGACCTTCTGCTGGATCTTGGTGCGCACCACGACCTCCGGCGAGGAGATCACGTTGCGGCTGCTGCGGAAGCGGTTCTCGATCCAGTCGTCGCCGCGCCAGACCTTGGAACTCGTCGGAAGCTGAGTGACCCTCGGCAACGCGTCGTGGTCGCTGTAGTAGACGACGCGGCCGTAGACCATGCCCACTTCGGGGTTCTGCTCGAAGACCTCGGCGGCACGCTGGAGTGCTCCCGGCGCCAGCAGGTCGTCCGCGGACAGCAGCACCGTGTAGTCGGCGCTCGCCCAGTCCAGCAGGCCCTCGTTGTAGGTGGCGATGTGCCCCTTGTTCACCTCGTGCCGGTAGCCCTCGACGCGCTTGTCCGCGGCCATCAGTTCGGCCATCACCTCAGGCGTGTTGTCCGACGACGTGTCGTCGATCACAAGCACTCGGACGTCCACGCCAGGCTGGTCGAGGACGCTTCGGACGCAGGCCGGTAGGAAGTGGGCGTAGTTGTAACAGGGGATCACGACGTCCACTGTGGGAAGCGTTGGCACAACCTCACTATCGGTGTGGGTTCGCATTCGTTAGCCCCGCAACGTTTTGGGCCCATCAGGCGATGTAGGGATGACCGGAGTAAGGGGAGTCATGGCCGACCACGTCATCCTGACGCGCTTCAACCTGCCTTCGAAGGGGGCCGAAAGTTACGTCCGGGCAAAAGAAGGATGGCTGACCGAACGCGTTGCGCTGTTCGAGCGCTACTGCCTGCCATCGGTGCTCGCTCAGACGGACGAACGGACGCGTTGGCTCATCTATTTCGACCCCGAATCACCGCAATGGCTCAAGGACAAAATCGCCTCACACGGTGACGCGTACACGCCCGTTTACCGTCCGGAAGTGTCGCGGGAAGAGCTCCGATCGGACATCCGGTCGCTTTACGGTCAGGTCGGCGACGAGCTCATCACCACGAACCTCGACAACGACGACGGCCTCGCCGTCGACTTCGTGGAACGCCTCTGCGCCGCACCCCGCCCCACCACGACGGCCGCGTACTACCTGGTCAACGGCCTGATCAAGTCTCCTGGCGGCCTGTACCACCGGGTCGACCGGCACAACGCGTTCGTCTCGGTGCGGGAGTCCTGGGACGAGCCGGTCACGTGCTGGGCACACTGGCACAACCACATGCACCTGCACTTCCCCGTCGTGGAATTGGACGGGGCGCCGGGCTGGCTGCAGGTCGTGCACGGCGGCAACGTGTCGAACCGCACACGCGGCCGGCTGGTCTCGCCCGAGCCGTACAAGGCGTCGTTCGGGGACTCGCTGGACGACGTGGCGGCGCCGGGCTCGCTCGCCGTGGCACAGGACCGGCTGGTGGATCAACCAGTCCGGTTCATGCGCGACTCCGGGCGCGTGGCCGCGAAGAACGCGGCCATGAAGGTCCTGGGCAAGGGTGGCTTCGAGAAGATCAAACAGAAGCTGGCGTCTCGCGGTTAATGCCGTAAGCCGCGATGAGCGTCACGGTCAGTGCTGCCAGCGCTACCGTGATGCTCGTCCCGAAGCTGGAGAACTGCAGCAGCAGTCCGAACGCGACAGACGAAACGAGACGCCCGAGCGCCTGGCCGGTCTGCACGACTGAGAGGCCTGAAGCGCGCAGCGACTCCGGCGCCGACTCGCTCACCTTGGCCGACAGCACGCCGTCCGTGGCCGCGTAGAACAGGCCGTGCAGCAGGAGCGCCGCGATCGCGACTCCCATGCCGCCCTCGGGGATGAACAGCAGCGCGTACACGCCGAGCAGCAGCCCGTGGCCGGTGAGGAACATCCGCCAGCGCCCCACCTTGTCCGACAGCTTGCCGAGCGGCGCGGCGGCGGCGAGGAAGACGACGGCCGTGCCGAGCGGCAGCAGCGGCAGGTAGCCGAGCGAGATGTTCGTGGCCTTCTGCACCAGGACGTAGACGAACGCGTCCGACACCGTCGCGAGCCCGAGCATCCCGGCGGAGATGGTCGTGCGGCGGAACTGCTTGTCGGTGAGCAGGTTGAGCCCAGCCCGGAACGAGGGGCGCGGACCCTTCGGCTTCTCCTTGGCCGGCTTCTCCCGCACGAACGAGACGAGCACGATCAGGCCGATGACCGCGAACGCCGCGGACACCGCGAAGATCGGCCCCGGCACCATCCCGATCTGCGTGAGCAGCAGGAACGTGATGAGCGGGCCCAGGAGCGCGCCGAACGTGTCCATGCTGCGGTGCACGCCGAACGCGGCTCCGAGCCGGTCCTCCGGCGTGGCCAGGGAGATCATCGCGTCACGTGGGGCGGTCCGGATGCCCTTGCCCGCCCGGTCCGCCGCCATCAGGGCGCCGATGCCGAACGGGGAGGCGCCGACCAGGGGGAAGAAGACCTTGGTGAGCGCCGAGAGCCCGTAACCGGCCGCGGCGACGGCCTTGGGCCTGCGGAACTTGTCCGAGACGCTGCCACCGACGAGCCGCAGCAGGGCCGTGGCGCCGGTGTAGATGCCGTCGAGCAGGCCGAACTGCGCGTAGCCCAGGTGCAGCGTGAAGAGCAGGTACACCGGCAGGAACGCGGTGATCATCTCGGCGGAGACGTCGGTCAGCAGGCTGACCGTGCCGAGCGCGAACACCGTGCCCGGCAACCGCTTGCGGAAGTCCGTCTTGGACGGACGGGAGGAGGCGACGTACACGGGTCACCCACCTGCCCCGGAAACGAAATCCCTGTTCATTGACCGTCCTACCAGCTGAGCGTTTGGTGCCACACCTCGAGAGACAGCAGCGTCCAGATGCGCGGCTGCTCGTTGCGGTCACCGGAATCGTGGTCGTCGAGCAGTGAGCGCACCGCGGCTCGGTCGAAGGTCTTGCCCACGAACGACGTGGGCCCGGTCAGCAGGTCATAGGCCATGTCGCGCAGGCCGTCGCGGAACCAGGCGTCGAGAGGCACCTTGAAGCCCGACTTCGGCCGGTCGACGATGTCGGCCGGCAGGTGCTGGCGCGCCACCTCCTTCACGACCCACTTGGTCGTGCCGCCGCGCACCTTCACGTTGCTGGGCAGCGAGAACGCCAGCTCGGCGACGCGGTGGTCCAGGAAGGGAGGTCTGAGCTCCAGCGAGGCGGCCATCGACATGCGGTCGCCGCGTTCGAGGAGGTTGTCCGCGAGCCAGGTGTGCGAGTCGGCGTAGAGCATGCGCCGCAACGCGTCCCCGCGCCCGTTCTCGTACGGCGCCAGCACGGAGCGGGTGGCGGGACCGCCCAGCAACGCTGCCCGTTCGGACACCGTGAAGGGCGCGAACCAGCCGCGCATGCGTTCGGCGTAGGAGGGCTCCGCGATGGCGCGCAGAGCGATGCCCAGCCGTGCCTTGGAGGCGGGCAGGGCCTTCTCCAGGCGTCGTAGAGCGAACGAGGGCGCGGCACCGGCGAGGCGGGTGGCCTGGGCGAAGCGGTACTTGGGGTAGCCGCCGAACAGCTCGTCGCTGCCCTCGCCGGACAGCACGACCTTCACGTCCCTGCGGGCCAGCTCGGCCAGGCGGAACACGGCCACGTCGGCGGGTTCGGACAGCGGCGCGTCGCGGTGCCAGGAGAGCTTCGCCCAGCTGTCGCGGAAGTCGTCGGCCGTGACGATGACGTTGTGGTGGCGGCTGCCGACGAGGCGGGCGACCTTCTCGGCGTGGTGGATCTCGTCCACGCGCGGGTCGCCGAAGCCCGCGGAGAACGTGTGCAGCTCCGCGTCGCCCCGTTCCCGCGCCACCAGAGCCGTGATGAGCGAGGAATCCACGCCGCCGGACAGGTAGGCGCCGACCGGCACGTCCGCGACCAGAGCGTCGCGCACAGACGCGGTCAGCGCCTCGTCGACGAGGCGCACCGCCTCTTCTGGCGTGACCTGCCTGATCTCCGACTCGCGCGGCAGCTCCCAGTACGCCTCGGTCCGTACCTCGCCCTTCGCGGTGACGACCAGGTGGTGGCCCTGCGGCACCTTGTGGACGCCTCTGACGAGCGTGTGGGGCGCTGGGACGGACCGGTGCGCCAGGTAGTCGTGCAGCGACTCGTGGTCGACCTCGGCCGCGCCGATCGCCGGCAGCAGCGCCTTGATCTCGGACGCGAACGCGAACATCTTCGAGTCCGCGTAGTAGTACAGCGGCAGGATGCCGAGCCGGTCGCGGAACAGGTGCGTCTCGCCGGTGTGGGCGTCGTGGATCGCGTAGGCGAACTGGCCGCGCAGCTTGGCGACCGCGGTCGGCCCGTGCTGTTCGTACAGCGCCAGCAGTACCTCGGTGTCGCCGTTCGTGCGGAACGGGTAGCTCAGGGTTTCGCGCAGCTGCCGGTAGTTGAGGATCTCGCCGTTGAACGCGATCTGCGTGGTGCCGGACGCGCCCGCCATCGGCTGCGGCGACCCGGCCAGGTCGATGATCGACAACCGGGTGTGCGCGAAGCCGATCGAGCCGTCGGACCAGAAACCGCTGTCGTCGGGACCGCGGTGGTGCAGCCGCTTCGCCATCTCGGCGAGCAGCTCACGGGAGACGGGAGCGCCGTCGAACCGTCTGATGCCTGCGATACCGCACATGTCAGCGGTCCTCCGCGATCTGCATGAGCTCGCGGGCACGGGAGTCCCAGGAGGAGGTCAGCACGGCCGCACGTCGTTCGGCCGGGGTCTTCAGGCCGCCGTCCTTGAGCGTGAGCCGGATCTGGTCGATGAAGTCGGCCTCGCCCTGGGCGATCCGGATGACGTCGCCGTACCGCTCGACCTCGGGGAAGTCCGTCGAGACGACGGCCAGGCCCAGGGCCAGGTACTCCTTCATCTTGATCGGGTTCGCGTGCTTGATCCAGTCGTTGTCCAGCCACGGCATCAGCGCCACGTCGAAGCCCGAGCCGTAGCCGGGAATCTGGTCGTAGGACCGGAAGTCCAGCCAGTGCACGTTGGGGTACCTGTCGTAGCGCTCCATCGAGCAGGTCGCGTCGCCGATCAGCACGACCGACGCGTCGGGGAACTCCTGCGCGACCTTCTCGATCAGGTCGAAGTCGACGAGGTAGTCGTCGAGGCTGCCGAAGAAGCCGATGCGCGGGCCGGAGATGCTCGCGATGTCCGCGGGCAGTTCGGTGCGGCGGGTGAAGTGGTCGACATCCACGCCGTGGTCGAGGAAGTGCGCCCGGTTGCCGGTCAGCGCGGATTCCTCTTCTTGGAGGGCGCGCGACACGTAGAGCACGGAGTCCGAATTGGACAGCAGCTGGTTCTCCAGCCCGGCGATGGTGCCCTGGTCGGCCTCGGGGAACGCCGAGTGGCGGTCCGAGCGGTTGAACACCAGGCCCTTGGTCTTCATGGGCTTCACGACGTCCCACGCGGTCGGGATCGTGGCGACCACGACGGGCGTGCCCATCCTGAGGAAGAAGCAGACCGCTTTCACCTGCGTGCGGACGAGTACCGAGTTCAGCTTGCGCAACCACGGCTTGCCGTAGAACGGCAGGGGAGCGGGCGTCATCACGTAGAAGTTCGGCGTCTCCGGGATCGGCTGACGCACCAGCATCGCGACGCTCTTGGCCTTGCGGAAGATCCGGCGCAGGAACTGCGTGCTCTTGCCGGGCGACGGCATCCGCAGGCCGATGCTGTTGACCAGCAACACCTTGCGGTGCTTCGCGACGCGGCGCAGCAACTGGAAGTCCGAGTGGGCGCGGTTGTGGTACCACCAGTCCTGCGCCGAGAAGCACAGGTAGCTCGGGCCCTCGGAGGCCACTTCCTCCGGCCAGCGGCGCATGCTGAAAAGCCCCTTCAACGCGGTGCGGTGCTTCGGTGAACGTGCGCGAAGCCCTTCGTTCACGACCATGGCGAGCCACATGAAGAGTGCTGCGAACTTGCCGTGCAGCTCACGGTGCAGCCGGACCTTGTTCTGGGTGAGCATCGACCACAGGCGGGCGTTCGTGGAGACCTCGCCGCCGATGTGCGTGGCCGTGGCGCGCGGCTCGAACCAGACGCCACCGGCGCGCAGCATGTAGTCGGTCTCCTCCGAATAGAGGAAGTAGCGTTCGTCCAAAAGGCCGCGTCGCTCGATGACTTCCCGTTTGATCAGCCACGCGCAGCCCGTCGCCCAGTCGGCGGCGTGCGCGCCCTGGTAGGCCTTGTCGTCGGTGACCGTCTCGCCCAGGCCGATCCGCCCGGCGCGGCCGCCACCGATGAGGGCCTCCGCGAACGCTCCGGCGGCGCGCGGCTTGCGGCGCAGCGAGTGGGACAGCTCACCGGAATCGTCCACCAGCCGCGGCACGACGATCGGCCTGTCGGCGGCGCGGAGTGTCTCCACGGCTCCGGGGTGCAACCGGATGTCGGCGTTCAGGACGAGAACGTCGTAACCCTCGGCGGCTTTGATGCCCGAATTCACACCGGCCGCGAATCCCGCATTCACAGGGTTTCGCACGATTTGCACGCCTGGCCGAGTGGCGGAGGACACAGTGCCGTCGGTGGAAGCGTTGTCGACGACGATCACCTTCACACCGTCGGGCAACGAGTTCAGGCATCCCTCGATGACCTGTTCGCTCTGGTACGTGACGATGACCACCGCGACAGGTGACCGTTCCACAACCGCTCCTCGCTTTGGGGCCTCTTCGCGCTACATCGAGTGCTTTGCAACCTCCGTTACGAGATTCGCGCCATGTGTAACCGTTTTGCCCTCTGAAACGAGAACCAGAGCGTGACGTCATCGCCTCACGTGTTGATCATCGTGCAGAACCTCCCCGTGCCGCTGGACCGGCGGGTGTGGCTGGAATGCCGTGCCCTGACCGCCGCCGGGTACGAGGTTTCGGTGATCTGCCCCAAGGGTCCGGGTGACCCCGCCTACCAACTTCTCGACGGAGTGCACCTGTACAAGTACGCTCCGCCGCCCCAGGCGGAAGGCGCGCTGGGCTATGCGTGGGAGTTCCTGTACTGCTGGGTGCGCACGGCGTTGCTGAGCGTGAAGGTGCGTGCCCGCAGGCGGTTCCACGTCATGCAGGCGTGCAACCCGCCGGACACGTACTGGGCGTTGGCGCTGCTGTGGCGGCTCGGTGGCGTGAAGTTCGTCTTCGACCACCACGACCTCAACCCCGAGGTGTTCCTGTCTCGTTTCGGTGAGCCCAAGGGGTTCGCGGGCAAGCTGCAGTACCGGATCCTGAAGTGGCTGGAGCGCCGGACGTTCCGCACGGCCGACCGGGTGACGTCGACCAACACCTCGTACCAGAAGATCGCGTGGACGCGGGGCAACGTTGCGCCCGAGCACACCACCGTCGTGCGCTCCGGCCCGGACACCACCGTGATGCGGCCTGTCGAGGGCGTGGACGAACTCCGACGCGGCGGCAAACACCTGGTGGCGTATCTCGGAATCATGGGACCGCAGGACGGCGTCGACGGCGTCCTGGAAGTCGCACGGAGAGTTGTTTTCGACCGCGGGCGCACCGATGTCAGGTTCGCGCTGCTGGGCTTCGGAGACTGCCTCGAAGACCTGAAGAAGCAGGCCACGGCCTGGGGACTCGATCCGTACGTGGAGTTCACCGGACGGGTCGGGCCCGAACAGATCACCCGTTACCTGTCGACTTCCTCCGTCGGACTGGGCCCGGATCCGTTGTCGCCTTTGAACGACGTGTCCACTATGAACAAGACCATGGAGTACATGGCCTACGCGCTGCCGGTCGTCACGTACCGGTTGCAGGAGACCGTGGTGTCCGCCGGCGAATGCGCCGTGCTGGTCGAACCGGGTGACGTCGAGGCGTTCACGACGTCGCTGCTCGACCTGCTCGACGACGCGGAACGCCGTGCGCGCCTCGGCTTCGAGGGCCGTCGCCGCTGTGAGGCCGTGCTCGACTGGCGCCCGCAGGCGGAGAACTACGTGGCCGTGTTCGACGGGCTCACCGGCTTCGCCTCGCGCGGCCCGTTCCCCGACGGCAGGCCCGAACTCGGCGCCGGCACCGACCAGTGGGGCAACAAGATGATCGACGTGAGCGACGACGCCGTGCTCCGCGCGTTCGCCGTGACCCGAACGGGAGAATGATGTTCGTCAGAAGGATCGCTGTCGTCGGCACCGGCTACGTCGGTCTGACCACCGGTGCCTGTCTCGCCTCGCTGGGCCACCGCGTGGTGTGCGCGGACGTCGACGCGGGCAAGGTCGAGCGCCTCTCGCGGGGTGAGGTCGACATCCTCGAACCGCGTCTCGCCGAGCTGGTCGCCGAAGGTCTGGCCTCCGGTCGCCTGTCGTTCGTTCTTGGTGCGTCGGCCGCGGTGGCCGACGCCGAGGTCGTGTTCCTGTGCGTGCCCACGCCCATGGGTGTCGGCGGCATCGCGGACCTGGCCGCGGTCGAGTCCGTTGTGGACGAGACGCGCGACCTGCTGCCGTCCGGAACTGTGATCGTCAACAAGTCCACGGTGCCGGTCGGGACCTCGATCCGCACCGCCGAACTGCTGCGCCGCGACGACGTCGCCGTCGTCTCGAACCCCGAGTTCCTGCGCGAGGGCTCGGCCGTGCACGACTTCCTGAACCCCGACCGCATCGTCGTCGGCTGCGACCAGCAGGACGCGGCCGAGCGCGTGGCGGCGCTTTACGCACGCCTTGGCGCGCCCACGGTGCTGACCGACGCGGCCTCGGCCGAGATGGTCAAGTACGCGGCGAACTGCTTCCTGGCGATGAAGCTCTCGTACGTCAACGCGGTCGCGGAACTGTGCGAGCGGCTCGGCGCGAACATCACCGACGTCACCGAGGGCATGGGTTACGACAAGCGCATCGGCCAGGCGTTCCTCAACCCCGGCCCCGGCTGGGGTGGCTCGTGCCTGCCCAAGGACACGCACGCGATGCTCCAGGTCGCGGACGCCGCCGACTTCGAGTTCCGGCTGCTGCGCGCCACGATCGACACCAACGAGCGCCAGCGTCAGCGGATGGTCGAGAAGGTCCGCCTGGCCGTCACGGGCAAGCGCGGCGGCTCGCTGTCGCACGTGCGCCTGGGCCTGCTGGGCCTGACGTTCAAGGCCGGCACGGACGACCTGCGCGACTCCCCGGCGCTGGCCGTGGCGGCGTTGCTGAAGCAGGCGGGCGCCGATCTCGTCGGCTACGACCCGGCTCTGACCGGCGGCACGGACCTCGGTCCGGTGTCCGTCGTGGACGATCCGTACCAGGCGGCGAAGGACGTCGACGCTCTTGTCGTGCTGACCGAGTGGCCGGAGTTCAGGTCGTTGGACTGGGCTCGCCTGGCCGAGACCGTGCGGCAGCCCGTCGTCGTCGACACGCGGAACCTCCTGGACCCGGACGTTCTTCGTCGTGCGGGCCTGAGCTGCACGTCACTGGGTCGTCGCTAGTCCACTTGAGACTGTCCATTTAGCTCAATGGTGTGACTGGGCGCGCGGCCTTGTCGTGCTAGCGCTTTGATTCCCGGCAACACCCGGTGGGATTCGCCCGCCGGGACTTGCCGGGAGGTTCTCGCCGTGGCTGGACTCATGGACATGGTCAACGGAATCGTGCACCAGGCTTCTGGCCTGCTGGCTCAGGTGAGCGAGCTCGCGAGCGGCCTGCTGTCCGCGCTCCCGCTGTAGCGGCTTCAAGGGGCGTTCGCCTCGGCGAACGCCCCTTAGCTCACCAGCGAGGCAGATCCGGCCCGTGGTGCGTGATGCCGGCGAAGAGATCGGTCTCCGGCAGCGGCGCGCCGGTCGTGTCGATCGCGCGGATGTACGACTCGGCCGCGAACCGTTGTTGCGCCGTCAACTTCCCGATGAGCGACTGGCTCTCGTAGCAGTACAACGCCTTGCGCTTCACGTCGGCGACCGCGGACGTGTCGACCGTGGTCGTGGCAAGGCTGTCGTGCGCTTCCAGGTACAGCTTCGCCGGAATGCCGGTCTCCTTGACCGCGTGCTGCGCGACGCGCGCGGCGTGGACGTGGTCACGGTGCTGGTGTGGATTGTGGTGGTCGTGCGTGACGACCACCTGCGGCCGGAAGTGCTCGATCAGCGCGGCCACCCGCCCCGCCGCCGTCTCGACGGGGATCGAGCAGAACGCGCCGGGCGGCACCTCACCGGTCTCGCCGGAGTCGTGATATCCCAACAGTTCCAGGTCTGTGATGCCGAGCACATCGCACGCCGCGTTGAGCTGCGCCCGTCTGCGCGCCGCCACGGCCTGAGGGTGGTGGTTCAGCTCGCCGGGCTTGACGCCACCGGGCATGTCACCCAGCTCGCCGCTGGTACAGGTGACGAGGACGATCCGGACACCCTGACGGGCGTAGTGGGCCAGGATTCCTCCGGTCGACCGCGACTCGTCGTCGGGGTGAGCGTGGACGGCCAGCAAGGTTCTCGGTCCATCGAACTGCACGCGGGGAAGTTACCTCGAAACTATTGTCTTGCCGGTGACCGACTTGCCGTCCGGCCTGAAGCCGCACGAACTCGCACAGCACCTGCTCGGGCAGATCGAACGCGGGCACGCGTACGCGCGTTCCCGCAAGCAGCGGTTCAGGTGGAAGTCCGTAACCGTCCGACTGACCACTTTGGTGCTTTCGGCGGTGTCGACGATCATCCTCGGCCTGCAGAACCTCGACCCCTGGACGGGAACGGCGTTCTCACTGGTGGCGGTCGTGACCGTGGTGTCCGCTTTGGAGCCGTTCTTCGCGTGGCGTTCGCTGTGGGTGCTGATGGAGGAGGCCAGCTACAAGTTCCACCGGCTGGAGGACGATCTCGCCTACTACGTGGCGTCCACTCCGGCCGCGGACGTGGATCCCGAGCGGGTGCGGGAGATGTTCGAGCGGTACCAGGAGATCTGGGACTCGCTCAGCGGGCGCTGGCTGAAGTTCCGCGACAACGGCTGAGCGGGTGCCGCGGCCGGTAGAGTCGATCTCCGCTGTTCCAGGATCAGGGGGTTCTCATGTCGGACGCTTGGGGTTTGCTGATACCCCTCACCGCTCTCGTGGTGATCGTGCTCGGCGGGATGGCCGTGATGAAGCTGCAGAAGTCCTTGTTCGGCGCGCTGGGCACACGCACGTCGGACACGGCACCCGGTGCTTCGCCTTTTTCCGGGTTCCAGCAGTCGCCGCAGGAGAGCCGGGAGGACTTCGTGCGCAGGCACTGGCAGCGCCCCGGCGTGGTGGCCGACGGCGTGACCCTGGTCGATCTCTACGACCGCATCCGGGCCCTCGAGGAACGCCTCGCCGAGGCCGAGCGCCGTTCCGGCACCGCCTGACCGAGCCCACGCGCCGCCTGCGCCGCCGGCGGGGGCTCGGCGGCGAAGGCGGTCACGGGACTACGGCGTGCCCGCGGGCTTGCCCTTGGCGTCCGGAGCGTTGGCGTCGTGCAGGAAGTTGTCCTGCCACACCGCCCACTTGTACGAGGCGCCCTTCTGGCTCACGTAGGCCGCGCCCCATCCGGTGCCGCTGAAGCGGTTGTTGATGGACTTCATGTTGCGGCCGTAGAGGTTGTCGAAGCCCGACTCCAGGCCGAGCTGGTAGCCGCCGCCTTCCAGGAGGTTGCCCTCGACGGTGACGTTGTCGATGTCGCCGCCGTAGGTCTGGATGAACAGCGCGCCGGTGTCGTTGCCGGTCGAGCAGTCGATGCGGTTGTTGCGGAACGTCAGGGTGCGGCCCGCGTTCTTGTCGAGCGGGAAGTCGCGGACGGTGGCGCCGTCGTTGTGGGACTCGCCGTCCGAGCGCAGGCCGCGGACGTAGTTGCCCTCGGCGAGGCCGCTCAGGGAGCTGCCGGTGTTGTAGAAGCAGATGCCGGAGCCCATGCCGCTGATGTAGTTGCGCTGCAGGGTGCCGACGCCGAGGAACGCGCAGGAGCCCGCGATGGTCTTGGCCGACAGGGCGGAGCCGTCGATGTTCGAGTCGCGGATGGTCACGGGGGCGCCGGTGACCTGGCAGGAGTTGCTGCCGCACGGGCCGTTCGTGGTGATCAGCGGAGCGGTCTCGCCGAGGTTCTTCGGGCGGATGCAGGACTTCTCGACGGTGATGTTGCCCGCGAACAGCGTGAGGGCCTGTTCGACGCGCTTGCCGGAGATCACGGTGCCCGCGGCGGGGGCGCCGGGACCGGTGTAGAGCGGCAGCGAGTCGCAGTTCAGACCGTGGGCGGCGAGGCCGGTGTTGGCCTGGGTGAGCTTCCAGCCAGGGGAGCCGGCGGGGGCGGGGGAGTTCGCCGGGGGCTTCACGGGTCCGTTGGTCGCGGACTTCGTCGTCGAGCTGGGGGCCGCCGAACTGCTGCTCGGGGCCGCGGAGGAACTGCTGGGCGTGCTGGTCGAGGTGGCGCTGCTGCTTTCCGCCACGGGTGTCGGCTGGGCCGCCTTGGTCGGGGAACAGGCGGCCAGCACGATGACACCACCGGTCAGCAGTACGGCCAATCTCAGTCTCACGGCTGGTTCTACCTCCACGCGCGCTCACGACGGGGGACCGTGAACTCGCTGATTGTGTCGTCGGCCGTTGCGGAATTTGTACAAAACTCGTGCGACGAAGTTTCGTACGGGGCCGTTGAACGGTCAGCACACTGCACGGCAGAACCGGAGGAGTCAAGCGGATCTCGTTGCGGCGCAACATCATCTTCCGCCTGGTGGGGAATGCTCCATCCGTGTGAGCAGGTAGATCACGGTTTTATCACCGAGCCATATGATTCTTTGATGTGTGAGATCAGCGACCCGTAAATGTCGCGCGACCGGGACCGTCCGTGAGGAAGCTGTGCACAGCGCGTGGCAGGTCCTCGGTTTCGAACAGCGCCGAAGCGATCGTCGTGACGTGGGCGTCGGCCTCCGGGACGCCACCGTTCTCGAAATGCGCGAGCACCTGTTTGGTCGCAAAATGTGCCTGCGTCGGACCGGCCGCGAGACTCAGTGCGAACTGCTCCGCGGCCAATGCGAAACCTTCGTCGGGGAACACCCGGTTGACGACATTCCACCGTTCCAGCGTGGCCGCGTCGTAAAGGTCGCCGGTCATCACGAACTCCTTCGCACGACCCACGCCCGCCCGTGCGGCCAAACGCTGCGTGCCGCCCATCGTCGGAGTCAGGCCCACGACCTTCTCGACCAGCCCGAACCGGGCCTTCTCGGAGGCCAGGATCAGGTCGCACGCCACCGCCAGCTCGAAAGCCCAGGTCAGGCACAGGGCGTGCGCGGCGAAGACGGTCGGGATCGGCAGTGCGGCGAGGCGTTGCGGCAGGAGCAGCATGCGGTCGAACAGCTGCTGCGCCTCGTCGCGGTACTCCTGCGCGGCGAACAGCGACACGTCGACACCGCCCGACACGACCCGGCCCGTGGCGTTGACCAGCAACGCCCGCGCGTCACCCAGCTCGTCCAGGGCCTCGTGGAACTCGGCGTCGAGGTCGAGCGAGTACAGGTTGAGCGGCGGCGCGTCGATCGTGATGATCGCGAGCTCGTCACGGCGGGTCAGGTGGATCTTCACAGGCTCACAACCAATCGCGGCGCTTGAACATCAGGTACAGGAGGTAGGAGAGGCCGAAGATACCCAGCGTGGACACCCAAAAGCCCCATTTCTGCTCAAAACCGGGGTAAGGGACGTTCATGCCGTAATAGCCCGAGATCGCCGTGGGCACGGCGATGATCGCGGCCCAGCTGGTGACCTTCTTCATGATCGAGTTGAGGCGGTTGCCCTGCACCGCCACCTCGGCCTCGCGCAGGTTCGTGACGAGCTCCCGCATCGACTCGGTCAGCTCCGCGGTGAACAGCGTGTGGTCCTTCACGTCCAGGTAGTACGGCATCATCGCGTCGTCCACGAGTTCGTGCTCGCGGTGCAGCAGCGACCCCAGCACCTCCCGCATCGGCAACGCGACCCGCCGCAGCTGCACCAGGGCGCGCCGCAGCTGCAGCGCCCTGCGCCCGACGTGCGGCTTCTCCTCGTAGATGCGGTCTTCCAGCGCCTCGATGTCGTCGTCGAGCTTCTGGGCCGCCGCGTAGTGGCCGTCCACGACGTCGTCGAGCAGGCCGTGCAGCAGGAACCCGACGCCCGACGAGGCCAGCGTCGGCGCGCTGTCCCATCTGCGCTCCACCCCGGCGAGGTCGTAGTCCTCGCTCTCGCGCACCGTCACGAGCACGTTCTTGCCCACGAACAAGTCGACTTCGCACGCCTTGATCTCGTGGTCGACGTACTGGACCGCGTAGACGCTCATGAACAGGTGGGCGGGGTAGCGGTCGACCTTCGGGCGTTGCCGCTCGGTGAACGCGTCCTCGATCGCGAGCTCGTGCAGTCCCAGTTCGTCGCGCAGCAGACCTATCTCGTCCTGAGACGGCGCGCAGAGGTCGAACCACACGACCGCGGAGTGATCTTTGACGTGCTCCGCGATCTCGGAGACCGGGAAGTCCCTGTCCACGAGTTCGCCGTTGCGGTACAAGCGGGTCTTGCCCATGGGCGACAACGATACGTAGATCTACTCAGATGTGAGGTTTCGGCCCGAGTTCCCGCTACCCTCGATCCGGTGAAGGTGGACCAACCACAGCGCATTGGGGACTACCTGCTCTTGGGCAGGCTTGGTCGTGGTGCCATGGGAACGGTCTACCTGGGACAAGGCAGCGACGGACGCCAGGTGGCGGTCAAGGTCGCCCGCGCCGAGCTGGCCGACGACCCGCGCTTCCGCGAGCGGTTCCGCCGCGAGGTCCAGATGGCCCGAGCGGTCGGCAGCGCCGGCACGGCGGCGGTCGTGGACGCCGACACGCGCGCGCCCCGGCCGTGGATGGCCACGGAGTACGTGCCCGGCCCGACGCTCCAGGAAGCCATCGAACGGCACGGTCCGTTGCCGGAGCACCATTTGAGACGCCTCGCGGAAGGTCTGGCCGAGGCGCTCACCGCGATCCACCGGGCCGGCCTGGTCCACCGCGACCTCAAGCCGTCCAACGTGCTGCTGGGCGCCGACGGGCCCCGCGTCATCGACTTCGGCATCTCCCGCGCGATGGAGCACACCGCGCTGACCGAGACCGGCATGGTCTTCGGCACGCCCGGCTTCCTGTCGCCCGAGCAGATCACCGGCCAGGACGTCGCTTCACCGAGCGACGTGTTCGCCCTCGGCGCCGTGCTGGTCTACGCGGCGACGGGCAAGGGTCCGTTCGGTGAGGGCCCGACGGCCACGTTGCTCTACAAGGCCGCGCACGGTGAACCTGACATCGATGGCGTGCCCAAGCCGTTGCGGCCGCTGGTGCAGAAGTGCATGCACCGCGACCCGGCCAAGCGTCCCGACCCGGCCGAGGTGACGCGCCTGCTCAGTCAGGTCGTCACGCCCAAGGCACCGACCAGCAAGCTCCCCGCGCCGATGACGCCCGCCGCGGCGACGTTCTCGACGTCGCGGTTCGTACCGATGTTGTGGGGCGGCCTGAACCTCGCGGTGGCGCTGCTCGCGGCCGCGATCGCCGATCCGGCCGCGCAGGCCAACGGCGCCACGCAGCTGCTGGCGCTGGCCGCGTTCTGCGTGCTCGTCGTGCGCGCGGTGCGGTACTTCAGCGCCGCCGCCCGTCGCAAGGTCGTCATCGAGATCAGCCGCGAGGGCATCGCCACCACGCGCAACGGCAAGTTCCACCAGTACTGGTGGTACGAGCTCGCACGGGTGCGCGTGGTGCCGCACAAGAAACGGCCGTGGGTCGTCGTCTGGCTGAAGGACCCGGCACCGCGCCGCTTCTTCGGCGCGCACCACGGCGGCGTGCGGGTGTTCCCGATCGCCCACGAGCGCACCAGGCGGCGGCGCGAGCGCGACGTCGCCGAGCTGCGCGCCGCGCTGGCCTGGTACCTGCCGCGCAGCTACGACGGACGCTGATCGGTCCACTCGTAGGTGACCTTGACGGACGCGTTGCCATTGCCTCGGTTGGAGATGTTCACGGGGTTCTCCGCGCCGACGACCCGGCCGGTCGTGGGGTCGATGGTGAACTCGGTCGCGCTGCCTTCCACCGACACCTTCCCGTTGTCGAAGCGGATCTCGGGAGTCTCGGCGAGCCGCCGGTAGAGCGCCGCTCGCTCCGCGTCGGTGGTGTACGGGGACATCAGCGCGAACGACGCGTCGCGCAGCTTCTGGGCAGGGGTCGTGCCCGCGGGCAGCGCGAGGCTCTCCTCCTGGCACGGGGTCGCCATGCAGAAGGTGGACCACAGCACGGGACCCCGGTCCCCGTCCGGGACGAGGCGGTCGAGAGGTGGTTGCCGGCCGTCGATCGCGCGGACTTCACCGGTGTACCTGCGGAAGATCGTGACCGACTCGTCCTTGGCGGTGGGCAGCCACACGTCGTACTGGAACTGGACGTCCGTGCTCCCGTACTCCTGCCCGCCGTAGGTCACCTTCCAGAGCGTGTACCTGATGTGCCGGTACTTGGTCGTCGGCTGCTCCGCCACCTCCAGCAGCGCCGCGGCCTCCGGCAACGAGGTCGCGGGTTTCACCGGCATGGTCGCGGGCGCGTCCCGCGAGGCCGGCCTGAGCATCACCACGAGCCCGGTGATCAGCACCACCGCGACGGACGCGGCCGCGATGCCGACCCAGCGCCGTGAACGGGGCCGCGGCTTCTCGGCGAACAACTGCTCGCGCAACCGGGCCAGCCGCACGTCGTCGCCGCCCCGCACCGCGTACAGCTCGGCGAGGTCGTCGTCCAGCACGTCACGCATGTTCCACTTCCTTCAGCTTGGCGCGCAGGCGGTGCAGACGGGACCGGGCGGTGCCGGGGTTGAGGTCGAGGGCTTCCGCCGCCTCCTGCACGGACAGGCCGGCCAGCGACACGAGCAGCACCAGGTCGCGATCGGGCTGGGACATCCGGCCCAGCTCGCGGGCGATGCGGCGCAGGTGCGCACGAGAGTCGATGCGGGTGACCACCGTGTGCTCCAGCGACTCGGCCACACTCAGGTCGACGCCGTACCGTTCGGCGGTGCGCAACAGGCGGGTCTCGCGTTTGGCGTGGCCGCGCAACAGGTTCGTGGCGATGCCGTACAGCCAGCCGACGACGCTGCCCCTCTCCGGGTCGTAGCCCTCCGCACCGCGCATGGCGGCGAGGAACGTCTCGCTGACCAGGTCGTCAGCCACGTCGACGCCCACCCGCCGCGCCAGATATCGGTGCAGCGGATGGGCGTGCTCGTCGAACAGCTCCGCGAACATCACGCCCCCAGTTGGCTTCTCGCGGTACCAGTGTTGCAGTGACCTGAATCACAGTGGACGGGCTTTCGATGATGGTGGCATGACCAACTGGACCGTGACGGCCGCAGACGCCGCGCGTTCGCCGCTCAACCGCGAGTACAACGCGGAGATGATCAGCCGCTACTGGGGGCGTCCGACGAACGACGCCGAGATCGACGCCTACGAACGCGACGAGCAGGACCACGACGTGCCCGTGTTCCTCGTGGTGTCGTGCGATGGCAACGATGTCGGCTGTCTGGGGATGCGCTTCCTCGACAACGGTGTCGGCGAGCTGACGCGGATGTTCGTGCGGACGCCGTTCCGCGGCCAGGGCGCCGCGTCGGCGTTGCTCGTCGCGATGGAGGCCGAGGCGCTGAAGCGCGGCGTCACCGTGCTGCGGCTGGACACGCGCGATGATCTCGTGGAGGCGAGGAGTTTGTACGCCAAGCACGGGTACGTGGAGATTGCTCCGTACAACGCAGCCGAATACTCCGATCACTGGTTCGAGAAACGGCTAACGTCCGCTCATCCGGTCGCGATGTCCTGAAGGGTCGGGATGACTCGCGCCAGGAGGCATTGAACATGCGGTTGCGTCCACTGGTGATGGCGGCTGCCGTCACCACGGCACTGGTGGTGACCCCGGCCTCGGCGGCTCCCGCCGGCCGGGTGCTCGGATACGTCGCCAACAACGGCGGCGGGGTGTCGGTGATCGACACGGCCACGAACGCGGTGTCCACGACGATCGCCGACAACGGCGGAAACTCGCCCTACATGGCAGCGGTCGCGTTCGACGGAACCCGTGGCTACGTCACGAACTCCGTGCAGAACACGCTCACGGTCATCGACACGCCGACCAACACGGTCGACAAGTCCGTTCCCGTCGGGTCCCACCCGGCGGGCGTCGCGGTCGCCCCCGGTGGCGGCTTCGTCTACGTCACCAACTATCTGGACGGCACGGTGTCCGTGGTCGACACGGCCACGCTGACGGTCACCGCGACCGTCACGGTCGGCTCGAACGCCGACGGTGTCGTCGTCACGAAGGACGGCAAGTCCGTCTACGTCACGCACGACCTGCCCGGACCGGGCAAGGTCTCGGTCATCGACACGACGTCCAACACCGTCGTCACCACGATCGGCGTCGGCAACGCGGCGACCGCCATCGCGGCGTCGGCGGACGGCACGCGGATGTACGTGGTCAACAAGGGTTCGGACAGCGTCTCCGCCATCGACGTGGCCTCGCGCACCGTCGTCGGCACCGCGTCCGTCGGCTTCACGCCGCACGGCATCGCGTTGACGCCCAACGGAACCCGCGCGTACGTGACGAACAGCGAGTTCGACTCGGTGTCCGTCGTGGACCTCACGACGATGACCGAACTGCAGAAGATCTTCGTCGGCGACCGCCCGATCAGCGTGGCCCTCACGCCGGACGGCGCTTCCGCCTACGTGACGAACTTCAACAGCAACACGGTGTCGGTCATCGACACGGCGTCCAACACGGTCACCGGCACCATCGCCGTGGGCCAGCGCCCGGTGGGCATCGCGATCAACTTCGTGCCGCCCGCCGCGTCGAAGCTCGTGTCCGGTTCCGCGCAGTTGCAACTGCGGCTCCTCGGGTTCACGGTCCGCTCGCTCGACGCGACGCTGACCGACAAGCACACCGGGGCGCCGATCGCCGGCCAGCCGGTCGTCTTCCGCACGGTGAAGGGCAACCCGCTCTGCACCGCGACGACCAACTCGTCCGGCAAGGCCACGTGCGACGCCCAGGTGGCGTTGCTGGTCGGCCTGTCCACCCTGCTGCAGGGCTTCACGGCCTCGTACGCGGGCAACAACGAGCACGGCGGGGCCTCTTCGCACGGGTACATCACCCTGCTCTAGGCCCGGCAGAAGTAGTCATGGCTTGTCGCATCCCTCGGCTCGGGCGAAACGCCCGGGTCGAGGGATGTTCTTTTCCGGTGAGCACCGAGTCCGATGTGGACGGACGTTCGGGGTGGAGGTCGTCGGGTGAGAGCGTGGGGACGCGCGGCTGACCTGCTAGGCAGCCAGGGGAAGGTCGTTGCGGAGAGCCTGGACGTAGTCCTCGCAGGACTGGCGGCAGGCGACTCCGTGGACGACCTGCCACCCTGCGGGCACCTGCAGCACCGCGGGCCAGATCGAGTACTGGCCCGCCGGGCTGACCAGCACCAGGAACATGGTGTGAGCCTGAGCGAACGGGGAAGTCATGCCCCCAGGGTGACGTGCGACACCTATGGTCCGGCTATCTCTACGCTCAAGCTCACTCGTCCGCGTGGTTCCCGATCTTGGCCCGCGTGTGATTACGTGGTGCCCGTGACTGTGGAACAGGTGGTCCTCCTGGCCGAGGACGGTTCGGCCATCGGCGTCGAGGACAAGGCAGCGGTGCACCACGCGGATACCCCGCTGCACCTGGCGTTCTCCAGCTACGTCTTCGACTCGGCTGGCAACACGATCCTCACCCGCCGCGCGCTGCACAAGAAGACCTTCCCCGGCCTGTGGACCAACACCTGCTGCGGCCACCCCCTGCCGGAAGAGGACATGGCCCAGGCCGTTCTCCGCCGTCTGCGGGACGAACTCGGCATGAAGACCCCTGGCCCCGAGCTGCTGCTGCCAGCCTTCCGCTACCGCGCGGAGATGGACGGCGTCGTCGAGAACGAGATGTGCCCGGTGTTCCGCGTGCTCTCCGACGACGAGCCCGTGCCGAACCCGGACGAGGTCGACTCGACCGAACGGGTGGCGTGGAGCGAGTACGCGTCCGGCGTGCTGGACGGGACGCGCGCGGTCTCGCCGTGGTCCCGGCTGCAGGTCGCGGAAATGGTGAAGCTGGGGCCGGATCCGCTGGCGTGGCCGGTGGCGGACCCGGCCGGGCTCCCGAAGGCCGTGAAGCTCGGGTCCTGATCACCACCCGGCGATCAGGGTCACCCCGAGAGTGACCATCACGGCGGCGATCAGGCCGTCCAGCACCCGCCACGCGCGGGGCTTCGCGAACAGCGGGCCCAGCAGCCGTGCGCCGTACCCGAGTGCGACGAACCACGTGATGCTCGCGGTCACCGCGCCGACGCCGAACAGCCAGCGGCCGGCCGCGATCGAGCCGAGCAGCAGCAACGTGTCCAGGTAGACGTGCGGGTTGAGCCACGTCAGTGCCAGCGCGGTCAGGACGGGACGGGTGTTCACGTCGTCGCCCGCCCGAAGCGCTGACGGGCGGAAGGCCCGGCGCGCAGCCAGGAAGCCGTAGCCCAGCAGGAAGACACCGCCCGCGATCGCCGCGACGGTGATCGCCGCCGGGAACATCTTCACGATCGCCCCGAACCCGGCGACGCCCGCGGCGACCAGGATCGCGTCCGAGAGGGCGCAGACCGCGACGACCTTGGCGACCGCGTGCCTGCGAAGTCCCTGGCGCAGCACGAAAGCGTTCTGCGCGCCGATCGCGACGATCAGGGTCATCATGGTGCCGAAGCCGAGCAGCAGGTCTGTCACGCGGTCCACGCTATTGACGCCGTCTTGATGAGGCCAGCTACAGATTCTTACGTATCATTAGCAGCCGTGATGGATCTGGATCTGGTGCGCACGCTGCTCGCGGTGGTGGACGCGGGCACGTTCGACGCTGCCGCCGCCGCGTTGCACGTCACGCCTTCCGCTGTCTCGCAACGCATCAAAGCGCTGGAGCAGCGGACAGGGCGCGTGTTGCTGGTGCGGGCCCGGCCGGTGCGGCTGACGCCGTCCGGTGAGGTGATCGTGCGCTACGGTCGGCAACTGCTCGCGCTGGACCAGGACCTGGACGCGGCACTGGGCGAGGACGCCGTCGTGCGGGTGCCGATCGCGGTGAACGCCGACTCGCTCGCCACCTGGTTCCTGCCCGCGCTGCAACGGGTCTCGCCGTCGCTGCGGATCTCGTTCGACCTGCACCGCGAGGACCAGGACCACACGACGGCGTTGCTGCGGCAAGGGGTGGTGATGGCGGCGGTGACGTCCTCGCGCGAGCCGGTCGCGGGCTGCTCGGTCACCAAACTGGGGGAGATCCGTTACGCCGCGATGGCGTCGCAGCCGTACGTGGACCGGCACGAGGACGGACCGCTGAAGTCGTGGCTGCCGGACGCGCCGGTGGTCGTGTTCGACCGCAACGACGACCTGCAGGACCGGTTCGTGCGCACGCTGACCCGTGGCCGCGGCGCCTCGGAGCACCGCCACTTCGTGCCGTCGTCCGAGGTGTACGTGCGGACGATCGTCGCGGGTCTTGGCTGGGGAATGGTACCGCCGCAACAGCTCCAGGACGGCCTGGTCGACCTCGCGCCGGGCCGCACCATCTCCGTGCCGCTGTACTGGCAGCAGTGGAAGCTCGACTCGCCGGCGCTGAACGCCGTGGCCGACGCGGTGGCGCGGGAGGCGGCGGTCGCGTTGCGTTAGAGCTGCCGGAAGACCGACTCCTCGCGCGGGTCCTCGTCAGGCTCCCACTTCAGGTCGAACAACGGGCCGCCGCGGACCCGGTTCAGCAGCGCGGTGGTGAGGGCGGCGAGTCCGGCGGTCTGATCGATCGGCACGCCCGAATGACGGCATTTACGCTCGACGCCATGACCGGCGAACCGATGAACCTCGACGGGAAGACCGCAGTCATCTACGGCGGCGCGGGCAACGTCGGCGGCGCGATCGCGGCGGCGTTCACCAGGGCCGGTGCCGACGTGCACCTGGCAGGGCGCACCGAGGCGACGCTCAAGGCGAAGGCCGACGAGCTCAACGCCCGTTACGCCGTGGTCGACGCGCTGGACGAGGAGGCGGTGGACCGGCACGCCGCCACGTTCGACCAGATCGACATCTCCGTCAACGTCACCACCGACAACGACGTCCAGGGCACGCCCATGGTCGAGATGAGCGTCGAGGACTACCTCAGTCCTGTGGTGTCGGCGGTCCGGTCGAAGTTCCTCACGGCGCGCGCGGCGGCGCGGCACATGACCAGGCAGGGCGAGGGCGTCATCCTGTTCTTCGGCGGCACCGGTGAGCCGTCGGCGCACCGGAAGTGGCAGCTCGGCGGCCTGCTCGCGGCGTTCGACGCGGTGGAGTCCATGCGCCGCCAGCTCGCGGCCGAGCTCGGGCCGCACGGTGTCCGGGTGGTGACGCTGCAGACCGGGGGCATCCCCGAGTCGGTTCCGCCGGAGCATCGCGCGCCGATCGAGGAGGACATCGTCGGCGACACGCTGCTCGGCAGGGCCGCGACGCTGGAAGACGTCGGCAGGGCGGCCGTGTTCGCGGCCTCGGACTGGGGGCGCACCATCACGGGATCGCAGGTCAACATCACCTGCGGCAGCGTCTTCGGCTGAAAGCTGTTGAAACCCTGGGTGCGAGCTGTCGGGTTCCTGAACCCAGGAACCCCGCGGTCCAGGCCGGGCGTTGTCCGATATGTGCTGATACCTCGACTAGCCGCCACCGGCGGTTCACTCGCCGTCGTCGCGACGGTGGCCATGGTCGGCCTGCTCGACCTGACCGTCGGCCCGCTGCGCCGCACGATCAGCGAGTACGCGCTGGGCGACTACCGCACGGTCTTCGACATCGCGGTGGTGTCGCTGGCCGTGGGCTCGCTCGCGATCCTCGCCGTGCTGGTCCACAAAGGACTGACCAGGTGGCGGTCGGGAGGCTCGATCGCGCTCACCCTGTGGTCGGCCGGCCTGTTCCTCGTCGTGGCGTTCCCCAAGACGAACTGGGCCATGGGCACCAACGAGCTGAGCGGCAGCATTCACCGGTTCGGCAGCATGATCGCGTTCGTCAGTCTGCCGATCGCCATCATCCTGCTGGCGCGGCCGTGGCTGCGGGATCACGTGTGGGGCAAGCATGCGAGATGGACGATGGCGTCCGGTTTGTTGAGCGTTGTCGCATTCATGCCCCTCCTCTACGCCATTGTGATGGGCATGGTCTCCGACGTTCGGTGGTGGCGCGTGTTCCCGTTGGGCTACATAGAGAGGATCTTGCTCGCCGCGGAGGTGGCGGCTGTTCTGGTCGTCGGGCTGTGGGCCATCGCGGCCAGTAGGGTTGCGCCATGGCGAGTTGGGGAGACCTCGCGGATTACGTCCGCGCCGAGTACGACGTCATCCACGACGAGGACGAGGAGCTGAGGATCCTCTTCACCTTCGGGGACGAGGACGAAGGCGACGATGAACGCACGCAGGTCGTGATCATCGTCAGGGAAGTGCTCGACAAGATGCACGAGTGGGTGCAGATCGCGTCTCCGTGCGGGCTGGCCAAGGACGTGGACCTCCGCGCGGTGCTGGCGGAGGTGGGCAACTCGACCGTCGCGTGCGGCCTCGCGATCATGGGGGAGCACGTCGTGGTCCGGCACTCGTTGCCGCTCAAGGATCTCGACATCCACGAGTTCACCGATCCGCTCCAGTTGCTCGCCGGTACCGCTGACACGCTCGAGGAACAGTTCTGGGGAGGCGACGGCTACTGATGTTCGACCTGACTCCCGCGGCCGATCAGCTCGCGGGCTTGGTGCGCAACGTTTCGGACGGCGACCTGAAGGCGCCGACCCCGTGTCCCGACTACACGGTCGGCGACCTGCTCGACCACGTGAACGGCCTGTCGGTCGCGTTCACGATGGCGGCGACGAAGACCCCGCTGGAAGGCGTGGGCACCGGCGACGCGGCCCGGCTGCCGCTCGACTTCCGCGGGTCGATGCCGGCGAGGCTCGAGGAACTGGCGAAGGCCTGGCGTTCACCAGAGGCGTGGGAGGGCATGACCCGCGCCGGCGGCGTCGACCTGCCCGGCGAGGTCGCCGGTGCCGTGGCGCTGGACGAGATCGTGCTGCACGGCTGGGATCTCGCCAAGGCGACCGGGCAGCCGTTCGAGGTCGAGGAAGGCCTGCTTCAGGTCGTGCACGGCTTCGTGTCGTCGATCGGACCGGACGGCCGCGACGGCTCGCTCTTCGGGGCCGCGGTGGAGGTCGGCTCGAACGCGCCTCTGCTCGACCGTGTCCTGGGACTCAGTGGACGAAACCCGGAGTGGGCCTAGGTTAGGCTCTCCTAACGTGAGAGCCATTACGGTGCAGGTTCGGGCAGGGCTGGGCGTGGGACGTCTCGCCGCCGCCATGGATTCCCTGGTGGAACTGCATCCCGAGCTGTGTCGCTCCGGCTTCGCGCATCACGAGGTCGCGGACCCCGTCGCCGCCACCCCCGCCGCCCTCGTGGAGGCGGAGGCGGGGCTCGACCTGCGGACCGGCGTCCTGATGCACGTGGTGTGGCTCGACGCCGGCCCCGCGGACTCCGGCCGGATGGTGCTGGTGCTGCACGACATCGTGGCCGACCGGCTGCCACGCGTCCTGCCGTGGCTGGTGCGGGCCTGGAAGCAGCCCGCGCTGGTCAGTTGACCCTGCGCGCCACGAACACGTGCTCCCGGCCAGGCCGGTCGGGTGCGTCGCGCACGTCGACGACCTCGAAGCCGCAGCGCGTCAGGCTCTGCTCGACCTCGGGCCGCGACCGGAACCGCAGCGTCGAGTCCGAGGAGATCACCGAGCCGTCCGGGAACTGGTAGGTGTGCCGGAACGACACGAACGGCAGGCTCACGTTGAGCAGTTCGAGTTGCTCGCGCACCCCGACCAGCACCCGCGGCTTCGCGCGTGACCAGTCCTCCCAGGCGCGGTGCTCCGGGCGGCGCGTCTCGAACACGAAGTGCCCGCCGGGCTTGAGCGCCCGCCGCACCCCGCGCAGCGTGGCCTCCCAGTCGTCCCCGAGGAAGACCTGGGCCACGTTCCCGGTCATCGTCGCGAGGTCGACCGACAACGCGGGCAGCGTGGTCGCGTCGCCGTGGATCCAGGTGACCCTGGACTCCTTGGCGCGCGCGATCTCCAGCGACGCCAGCGCCGGATCCACTCCGACGACGGTCCGGCCGGACGACGCCAGCATCACCGCCAGGCTGCCTGTTCCGCAGCCGACGTCGAGCACGCTCGCCGCCTCCAGTTCGGCCGCGATGCCGAGATACAGGTTCAGGTCCACGCGCGGCCCGTCGAAGGCGTCGTAGAGCCGAGCCAGTCTTGGGTCGGCGAAAATCGCGTCAGGCATGCCACATCCTAGGTCCGACCACGAAGGGCATCAGCAACTCGATCACCTCGCGGTCAGGTCGTCCGTTGAGTTCTTCCTCGGCGACCCGTCGCGCGATTCCGGCCAGGAAGTCGGCAACCTGCACGCGGGCGTCGTACTGCGAGTCGACCAGCGTCAGGCTTTGCAGCCGTGGCGCGAGTTTCTTGAGCTGCCGGATCCGTCCATCGGTGAGCGACAACTGCTGGTCGTGCACGATCGACACCGGCCCGCCCCCCGAAGTCTGCCACTGCGCCACCGCGCGCAGGATGGCGGGGAACAGTGGGTCGAGATTCCCGCGCGGACCGCGGGCCCGCAGCAGGTCGTTGTAGAGCTCCAGCGGCCCCGTCACTCCGCCGAACTCGGCACGTACCCGCGAGGCGAGGTACCGCCGTTTGTCCACGAGTTGTACGCGCGCCTTGCCCACCAATGGGCCGTCTGGCCCCAAGAACCACAACAGCACCCACCTGTTCTTCTGCCGCAGCAGGTGGTTCGCCTTGTACTCCAGCGCGGGCGACTTGATCATCTCGCGCAGCGTGTCGACGCACGCCGAGGCCTCCTCCCGCGAGAGCAGCACCCCGGCATGGGCGAAGACCGCGGTGACCCCGCCGACGAGCTTCTCGCCCTCGGACCCCGACTCGTCGCAGGCGATCTCCATCAGGACATCCGGAAGACGGGGCCGCGAGCGCGGAACGGCAGATGCGCGCCCGCCGGGATCAGGAACGCGTGCTCGCGCCGGATCCTCAGCACGTCGCACCCGGCGTCGGTGATGATGAGAATCGGACCGGCCTCGGGAAAGTCTGAGGCGCGTTCGAGCAGGTCGACACCGGGCTGCAGCACCGTTCCGCCGCGCCCGCGCACCGTCACCCGGCCCGCGATGTCCTCCACGGGCACGTATCCAGCGTCATATGCCATCGCGTCACAGAAAACCACGCGTGCGGCGGGCACGTCACGTGCCGCGGCATAAGAAGCGATCGCGCCGAGTGCCTTTCCCAGCAGTTGGGGGTCCATCGAGCCGGACGTGTCGAGCACGACGCCGAACGTCGACCGCGCCTCCAGCGACTCCGGCCGCACCCAGCCGGGCCGTGGAATGTCCGGAGTGGACGCTTGCCGCCGTGACGCGCGAGCGTAGGTGCGGCGCTTCTCCACGGCCGGAACGAACTCCTCGAACCACCGCGCCAGCTGGGCGTCCCACGACAGCGGCGGGTGCTCCAGCGCCCGGATCTCCTCGACCAGTCCGGCGGGCAGGAGCCCGCGAGACGACGTGTGACAGCTCAGCCCCGTCAGCAACGCACGCCGGTAGAAGTCGTCCAGATCGGCCACGTCCGAAGGCCCGCGAAGAGGTTCGCCAAGCAGGTCGCCCTGATGGTTTCCCCGCAACGTGAGCAGCTTGCGGTACCGCCGCAGGTCCACCGCGATCCGGTCGTAGACGGACTCCGCCGAAAGGCCGCGCAGCTCGCGGTCGTGCAGGACCCCGGAAGGCGGGGAGCCGACGCCCATCTCGACCAGCCAGCCGTTCACCACGAAGTCGGCGGCGATGTTCCACAGGTACGGATCCCGCCCGCCGACCCGGTCGCAGTGGCGCAGCGCGGCGTGCAGCATCTCGTGCGCGAGCACGAACCGCCATTCGGGCTTCGTCAAGCCCGCCAACGGGTTCACGTAGATCTCGGCCGAGGCCGCGGACACCGCCGCGATCGAGATGTCCCAGCCCCGCGCCAGTTCCGCGTCCGCCACGACCGTCATCGTCGACGCCAGCGCGCCCAGCAACGGGTAGTTCGACACGAACCAGCTCAGCGCGAGGTCCCATTCGCTGCGCACCGGCCGTGAGTCGGACAACGACGACCTCGCGCCGCCCGCCACGTCGATCGCGGCCACGGCGGCGTTGGACAGTCCGGCGGCGAACCGATCGACCCAGCGCTTCGGATCTTCGGCCGGTCCGCCGCGCACGCATCGACCTGGCTCCCAGGAGAACGGGCGGGTGCCGAGCCGGATCGCGGGCTGGAAGTCCAGCACCTCGTCGCACGAGCCGGTGCCGAAACCCAGGTGCAGCAGACAATGCGCGAACACCCACACCCATTCGGCCTCACCGGCCTTGCGCGTCGGGTGCGCGCGCATCGACCCGTCCAGCGAGATGTCCGCCCACGGGTGGTCGGAGCTCCGGCTCTCGTAGCTGCTCAACGGCGCGAACAGCGGATGCAGCCGGATCTGCGCGCGGGCGGCCTCGAAGTCCAGCGCTGCCTGGTCTACATGAGCCTTCCCGCGCCGGCTCATGCGCGTGCGGCGACCAGTCGGGGCAGGTCGCGGGTGACCTCGACGAGGAACCACGCGGGCAGCACGGGATTGCCGTCGTCGTCGGCCGCGATCACCATCTGCGCGATCTCCAGCGACAGCTCGGCCAGGTCCAGCAGCAGCGCCTTGCCCCGGTGCGCCAGCTGCTTGCCCGCCGCCGGCGCATGCGCCTTGTCGTGCGGCAGTTCCTTCACCAGCCGCGCGCGGAACGCCTCGGCCAGGAAGTACAGCAGGTCGCGGTCCTGGGGAGCGGACGGCCAGCGGGCGTCGCCGCGCAACACGGCCTCCAGCCCGTACGCGTGCCGCACGGTCTTCACGTACGCCTTGAACATCGACGCGTGGTTCGCGGTGACCGTGCCGAACGCCAGCACCTCCAGCAGGTCGTCGGAGATGTCGTCGCCGAACGAGTGCAGCGCGTCGGAGAGCATGTGCCAGCCACGCGGCGTGGAGAACGACTCCTCGACCTTCGGTGCCGCGCTCCACAGGTGGTCCGGGCGCTGCGTCAGGTACTCCAGCACCCACGGGTGGATGTCGCTCTCACGCGCCCATGCCAGCCAGTCCTTCGAAGACGCCGTGAGGTGCACGTGGATCATGCGGTTCACGAGTGCGGACGCCATCGGGCGCGCCAGGGCGTTGTCGACCGCCCGGTTGCCGGCGCCGATCACGATCGAGCCCTTCGGCAGCTCGTAGGTGCCGATGCGCCGGTCGAGGATCAGCGAGTAGAACGCCTTCTGCACCTCGGGGGAGCTGGCGTTGAGCTCGTCGAGGAACAGGCAGTACGGGTCCTGCCGCGCGATGGACTCCGGCGGGGCGAACCGGGAACGGCCACCGACCAGTTCCGGAACCCCGATGAGGTCCTCCGGCGCGAGCTGCGTGCCCAGCAGCGTCACGCACTCCAGGCCCAGCTCGGCGGCGAACTTGCGCACGAGCGAGGACTTGCCGATACCCGGTGCTCCCCACAGGAAGACCGGCCGGACGACGGCGACGTGCAGCAGCACCTCCGGGAGCTGCGCTGGGGTCACGGTGACTTTGGATCGCATCAGGTGGTTGAGGATGCCTCATCCGACTTGTTCCGGTCGCCCGAATTTGTTGACACGAGCAGTGGTCTAGTGCTGTGATTCAAGCCACCACTGATAGGAAACCTTCTTAACTAAATCGCCGCCGCGCCCTGCTCTCCCCCTTACACAGGAGGCACCCTGTGGCCAGACCCCTGTTCCTGGTCGTACCAGCAGCTCTCGCACTCGCTGTTGTTCCGGCCGTCGCCCTCGCCGCCCCGGTCCAGTACCAGGCGGAGAGCGCGACGATCGCCAACGGCCTCGTCGAGTCCAACCACGCCGGCTTCACCGGTTCGGGCTTCGTCAACTACGACAACGAGGTCGGCAGCTCCGTCGAGTTCACCGTGAACGCGGGCACCGCCGGTCCGGCGGCACTCACGTTCCGGTTCGCCAACGGCACCACGGCGAACCGCCCGATGGACATCTCCGTCAACGGCACCGTGGTGGCGTCGAACCTCGCGTTCCCTGGCACCGGCGCGTGGACCACGTGGACGACCAAGTCCACGACGGTCACCCTCGCGGCGGGGTCCAACACGATCAAGACGGTCGCGACGACGGCGAACGGTGGCCCGAACCTGGACCGCGTCGACGTCGACGCCCAGTCGGGCACGCCGGACACCGTGGCCCCCTCGGTGCCGGGCAACCTGCGCTCGACGGGCACCACGTCGTCCTCGGTCTCGCTGGCGTGGAACGCGTCCACCGACAACGTGGGTGTCGCCGCGTACGTCCTGTCCAACGGGCAGACCGCGGCCGGCACCACGCACACCGTCACCGGCCTGACGCCGGACACCGCGTACACCTTCACCGTGCAGGCGCGCGACGCGGCGGGCAACCTGTCCGGCGCCTCGAACTCCGTCTCGGTGCGCACGCAGCCGGGCACGCCCGGCGGCACCAGGCCGCACGACATCAACGGCCTGCTGCGCGTGTGCGGTGTGCAGCTGTGCAACCAGTACGGCAACCCGATCCAGCTGCGCGGCATGAGCACGCACGGCATCCAGTGGTACCACCAGTGCGCCAAGTCCCAGTGGTGGGACGCGCTGGTGAACGACTGGAACGCGGACTTCATCCGCGTCGCCATGTACATCCAGGAGGACGGGTACGAGACCGACCCCCGCAAGTTCACCGACATGATGCACGGCTACATCGAGGAAGCCACGCGTCGCGGCATCTACGTCCTCGTGGACTGGCACCAGCTCTCGCCCGGTGACCCGAACTACAACCTGTCCCGCGCCAAGACGTTCTTCACGGAGATCGCCAACCGGCACAAGGACAAGACGAACATCATCTACGACATCGCCAACGAGCCCAACGGCACGTCGTGGGCGAAGGTCAAGTCCTACGCCGAGCAGATGATCCCGGTCATCCGCAACATCGACCCGGACAGCCTCATCGTCTCGGGCACGAACGGCTGGTCGACGTTCGGCCACTCCGACGGCGAGGACCCGTCGACGGTGCTGAACAACAAGGTCAACGCGACCAACTTCATGTACTCGTTCCACTTCTACGCCAACTCGCACAAGCAGGCGTACATCGACGTCCTGAACCGCGTCTCCAGCGCCGTTCCGGTGTTCGTGACCGAGTTCGGCACGCAGACCGCGTCCGGCGGCGGCTCGAACGACTTCACGACGTCGCAGAAGTACATCGACCTGATGGCCCAGAAGAAGATCTCGTGGGCCAACTGGAACTACTCCGACGACGGTCTGTCGGGCGCGGTGTTCAAGACGGGCACCTGCTCCGGCACGAACTTCTCGGGTACCGGTGTGCTGAAGGAAGCGGGTGTGTGGGTGCGCGAGCGCGTCCGCACGCCGGACAACTTCCCGACCAGCTGAACTGAATGAAGAAGGGGGTGTGCCGTCAGTGAACTGGTCCCCAGAAGTTGGACTGGCTAACTGAAGGTTAGGCCGCGAGGGCCTGGGCTCGGTATTGGACCGGGCTCAGGCCCTTGAGCGTGGTCGAGATGCGGGTGGTGTTGTACCAGCCGATGTAGTCGTGCAGTGCCGCGGTGAACTCTGCGATGGTGTCGAACTTGTTGTGGTGGAACAGTTCTTCCTTGAGGTGACCGAAGAAGTTCTCGGCTAGGGAGTTGTCGAGGCAGTTGCCCCGTCTCGACATCGACTGAGTCAAGCCCGCGTCGGTCAGCAGGGTGCGCCAGGAGGCGTGCTGATACTGGAAACCCTGATCGGAGTGCATCAGCGGCCGGGCGCCGGCCTCGGTGGGCAGGGTCGCGATCGCCTTGCGCAGCGCGGAGTTCGTGAGTTCCAGTGTCGGTGATGGGCCGTAGGTGTAGGCGATCACAGACCGGTCGAACAGGTCGATCACCGGGGATAGATAGAGCTTGTCCACGCCGATCCGGAACTCGGTCACGTCAGTGACCCATTTCGTGTCCGGAGCGGACGCGCTGAACTCGCGGCCGAGCACGTTGTCCGCGACCGTGCCGGTGTGTCCCAGCCAGGACCGGTACCGCCGCGGCCGCCGCACCTTGCAGACAAGGCCGAGGACGTTCATCAGCTTCAGCACGGTCTTCTTGGTCACCCGCCGGCCCTGCCGTGCCAGCACGATGTGAACCCGCCGATGCCCGTAGCGGCCGTGGGCGGACTCGAACGCCTCGGTGATCGCGGTCTTGAGCTCGGCCTGCGGGTCGGGTCGGGTGAGTCTGGCCTGGTGATAGAAGAACGTCGAGCGGGCAAGCCCGGCGGCCGCCAGCAGCACCGGCAGCGGATAGTCGGCCTTGAGGGTGGCGATGACCTGGGTCTTCACTCTCGCCCCTGCTCCTTCAAGGCCCGCAGTTTTTCCAGGAACGCCACCTTCGCGGACAGCTCCAGATTCTCCTGCCTCAGGCGGTCCAGCTCGCTGAGCCCGGACGGGTCGACAGGCTTGGCAGGCCGGCCTTTCGACTTGGGCCGCAACCCGTCCTCACCGTCACGCCGATACAACCTGACCCAGGTCTCGACCTGCTTGGGTGAGGCCAGATCATGCTCGCGGGCTAACTCGATCGCGGTCGCCTCACCCGCGACGAACCGGCGCACTATCCCGAGTTTGAACTCGAACGTGAACGACCGCTTACCCGGCATGGACACCAACGCTCCCGCGCTTCGCAGCCTCCAACGATCACGCAAGCGTCGCACCGCCGACCGCGACACACCCAGCCGGGTCGCGACAGCCTTCTCGCCATACCCGGTCTCGAACAACGCGACAGCAGACTCCCGCTGCCACTCACACAACGAACTTCGCGGATGCAACGAACCACTCCCCGGACGTCAGAACTGGATTCCCAGTCCAACTTCCGGGGAGCGGTTCACAGCGGCACACCCCCTTCTTCAGCCGCTCGACGGCCAGGTGTGCACGGGTTCGTTGGCGTGCATCAGGTCCACATAGGTCCGGAGCATCGTGCGCAACGCGTCCGCCCGGTCCATGTGCGTGTGGTCGTAGTGCCGGTGGAACTCCCGGGCCTGCCAGGTAGCTCCGTTCACGCCGCTCAGGCACCGCTGCTCGATCACCCCGAGCAACCGGTCACGTTCCGAGGATTCGACGCCCCACCGGATCAGACCCTCGTGCGCCAGCGGCAGCAACCGGCGCAGCACCAGCTCGACCACCGGCACGGTGCCGACGCCGGGCCAGTACATCTGGGCGTCCATCCCGTTGCGCGAGGCGGCGTTGAAGTTCTCCTCCGCCGCCTGGAAGCTCATCTGCGACCACAGTGGACGCTCGTCCTCCGCCAGCGCGCGCACCAGCCCGAAGTACAGCGCGGCGTTGGCCAGGGTGTCCACGATGGTCGGCCCGGCAGGCAGGACGCGGTTCTCGACGCGCAGGTGCGGGCGGTCGCGGACCACGTCGTACACGGGCCGGTTCCAGCGGTAGATGGTGCCGTTGTGCAGCTTCAGCTCGCTCAGCGCGGGCGTGTCGCCCTTGTCGAGCACGGCCAGCGGATCCTCGTCGTCGGTGATGGGCAGCAACGCGGGGAAGTAGCGGACGTTCTCCTCGAACAGGTCGAAGATCGAGTTGATCCACCGCTCGCCGAACCACACGCGCGGCCGCACGCCCTGGGCCTTGAGCTCGTCGCCCCTGGTGTCGGTGGCCTGCTGGAACAGGGCGATGCGGGTCTCGCGCCAGAGCTCCTTGCCGAGGAAGAACGGCGAGTTGGCGCCGACGGCGACCTGCACGCCCGCGATGGCCTGGGCGGCGTTCCAGTACGCGGGGAACTGCTCCGGTGACACCTGCAGGTGCAGCTGCGTGCTCGTGCAGGCGGCCTCGGGGACGATCGAGCTGGCCGTGAGGTGCAGCCGCTCGACGCCGTCGATGGAGATCTGCAGGTCCTCGCCCCGCGCGGCCAGCACCTGCTCGTTGAGCAACGCGTAGCGCGGGTTGCCGGAGAGCAGGGCGGGGGAGATGTCCTGGGTGCGCAGGGTCGGCAGGATGCCGTTGATGACCATGTGCGCGCCGACCGCCCGTGCCTTCTGCTCGGCGTCGTTGAGGCTGCGGCGAACGGTCTCCTCGAACGACGTGATGCCGCCGCCCGCGAGCCGGCGCGGAGCCACGTTGATCTCGATGTTCCACTGGCCGAGCTCGGTCACGAAGTCCGGGTCGTCGATGACGTCCAGGGCCTCGTGGTTCTTCATCGCCGGATCGCAGTTCTCGTCGATGAGGTTGATCTCGATCTCCAGGCCGGTCATCGGCCTTTCGAAGTCGAAGCGCGCTTCACGCAGCATCCGCGCGAACACGTCGAGACATCGCCGCACCTTGGTGCGGTACCGCGTGCGGTCCTCGCGCGTGAACTCGTGCTTCGCGACGTCCTCGCCCATGGTGGCCTCCCGGCGGTCGAGGGTTCAGCCCACCACTCTGCACCATGGTTGATCAATCCGACACTCGTGTGTCCTGTTCCGGAACAACGCGACAGGCCCCCGGAACGCCTCCGGGGGCCGTGTCACGCACTGTCTCAGTTGGCCGCGAGGTCCCAGCCGGTCCAGCCGGAACCGATCTGGGTGCCGGTGCCGAACCCGCCGGTCCCGGTGCCGAGCCACTGCCACAGCGTGTTGTCGGACGTGCGGACGGCCACGAGGTCGGCCCTGTTGTCGCCGTTCACGTCCATCGACGTCATCTGCCGGAACCCGTTCCAGCCGGAACCGACCTGCACCGCAGTGGCGAAGTCCGCCCCGCTGCGCTTCCAGAAGAAGAGCTCGCCCGCGCTGCTGGTCGCCCAGACGTCGCCGTCGCCGTCCCCGTCGGCGTCCGCCGCCGTGTGGCGGAACAGGCTCGCCCAGCCGGCGCTGACGAGGTCGCGTTCGGCGAACTTGCCGTTGCCCTTGCCGACGTAGAGGTACATCTTGCCGCCGTCACGGGCGAGGATGTCGGTCCGGTTGTCGCCGTTGACGTCGCCGAACGCCACGTTCTCCATCGCGGCCCAGCCGGTGTCGACCGTCGCCGCCGAGGTGAACGTGCCGTCGCCGCGGTTGTGCCAGTAGTACAGCGAGCCGTTGCCGATCGCCCACAGGTCCGCCCAGCCGTCGGCGTTCGAGTCGCCGATGCCGATGCGGGTGAAGCCGCCCCAGCCGGGGCCGAGCTTGGTGCCGGTGCCGAAGCCACCGCCCGCCTTGCCGCGGTAGATCCACGCGTTGCCGCTCGGGTCGACGCCCAGTGCGTCGTCGTACTTGTCGCCGTTGATGCTCTTGGCGGCCAGCACGGGGGCCGGGGGAGCCCCGATCGCCGCGCGGGCGTCGTCCACGAACTGCTTGTAGCGGCCCGACTTGTAGGTCGACCACGGGGTCCAGCCGTCGGCCTGGTCGTAGATCTTGCGCGCCGCGTTGGCGTTGCACTGCGCGTTGTAGGCGCAGGTGTCGCTGACCTCGGGGTGCCAGTAGTCGTTGATCTGCCAGAGGCCGCGGTCGACCGAGTTGTGGCTGTCGCTGTTGACGTAGCGGGCCGACGGGTCGCAGCGGGACTCGGCCATGCCGACCGCCACCGCGACGACGAGCGTCTCACCGGTGAACCCGGCGGTGCGGCCGGTGGAGACGCAGAGGTCGATGTCACCGGCTGCCTGGGCAGGCAGCACGAAGCAGGTCAGAGCGGCCGCCGTGGCCAGGATGGAGGACAGGAGCTTCATCAGTTCACCGCCAGGTCGAAGCCGGCCCAGCCGCTGCCGATCTGCACTGCCTTGCCGAACGTGCCCGCGCCGCCGCCCAGCCACTGCCACAGCGTGTTGTCGGACGTGCGGATCGCCACGATGTCGCTCTTCGAGTCGCCGTTGACGTCCATCGACACGAGCTGCCGGAAACCGCCCCAGCCGGCACCGACCTGTGTCGCCGTGGAGTAGCCGCCGGCGTCCTTGCGCCAGAAGAACAGCTCGCCCGCGTTGTTGGTCGCCCAGATGTCGCCGTCGCCGTCCGCGTCGGCGTCCCCGCCGGTGTGCCGCGCGAGACCTGCCCAGCCCTCGCCGAGCAGCGACCGCGCCGAGAACGCGCCGTTGCCCTGACCGGTGTAGACGTACATCTTGCCGCCGTCACGGGCGAGGATGTCGGTCTTGTTGTCGCCGTTGATGTCCACGAAGGACACGTACTCGAAGGCGGCCCAGCCCGGCCCGACCTCCTTGGACGCGGCGAACGTGCCGTCACCGCGGTTGTGCCAGTAGTAGAGCGTGCCGTTGGAGACGGCGAACAGGTCCGCCCAGCCGTCGGCGTTGGAGTCGTTCACGGCGACGCGGGTGAAGGCGCCCCAGCCGGGACCGAGCTTGGTCGTGGCGGTGAAGCCACCGCCCGCCTTGCCCTTGTAGATCCACGCGACGCCGTCGGGGTCGATGCCGATCGCGTCGTCGTACTTGTCGCCGTTGATGCTCTTGGCGGCCTTGCCGAGCGTGCCGCAGTTCTGGCTGACGTACGTCTCCTTGCCGGTGGCGTAGTCGAACGGGTCGTCGTGGAACGAGGCCGGCCTGATGTAGTTCGGGTAGGCCTGGCCGCCGCCGCGGTTGCGGTACTCGAAGTGCAGGTGCGCGGACAGACCGGAGGTGTTGCCGTCGGTGTTGCCGACCGTGCCGATCACCTGGCCCTGCCGCACGGTGTCGCCGTCGTGCACGGACTTCTTGTCGAGGTGGGCGTAGAGCGTCGAGTAGCCGCCGCCGTGGTCGATCTCCAGGTAGTTGCCGTAGGCGGACGACTCGCCGCCCTCCAGCACGACGGTCCCTGTGGCCGCCGCGAGCACGGGCTCGCCGAGGTCCTCGTTGCCGCTGGTGCCGGTCATGTTGAAGTCGATCTCGTTGTTGCGGTGCGCGCTGCTGGCACCGGAGTTCCCCTCCCACGACGTGCCGCAGATGAACGGCAGTTCGAGAGCGGGCGCGGCGGCCTGGGCGGCGGGTGGCGCGAGCGTCAGCGCCACGGCGGCCACGGCGATGCCCGCGACCGTCCGACCGATTCTGAGAGACATCAGGGAATTCCGTTTCTTTCGGGAGGTGGTGTGCTCCCTGAATTCCAGGTCCATTCCCTACACGGCACCTACACGGCTTCTACAGGGTTTTGGCACCTTTAGGCGCTTGGAGCCGCTGCTACGCTGCGACGCGGGGGGCCTGTCAGGCTGGGGGAGCGTTGGGGAACGCCGCGAGTTTCGAGATCCTGGGTCCGCTGAGGGTGGCCAATTCCGGTCAGCCGCTGAAGCCGGCGGGGCCGCGGCAACGGGCGCTGCTCGCCGCGTTGCTCGTCCGCGCCGGACGCCCGATCAGCCTCGACGGGCTCATCGACGCGCTTTGGGGCGAGAACCCGCCGGTGTCCGCCGTCGCGAACATCCACACCTACGTCAGCCGGTTGCGCCGCGACCTCACCGACATCGGCCTGCCCGGCAGGCTCACCACCGACAGCGCCGGCTACCGGCTGCGGGTCGAGCCGGACGAGCTCGACAGCGAACTCTTCGAAGCCGTCGCCGCCAAGGCCCGCGAGGCCCTGGCCAGTGGCGACGCGGCCAAGTCGGTGGCGTTCTGGCAGGAGGCCTGGGCGCTGTGGCGCGGCCCGCTGCTCGGCGACGTGCCGCGCGCCGGGTGGCTGGAGGCGGACGTGGTGCGGCTCGACGAACTCCTCGCCGCCGCCCGCGAGGACTCCGCCGACGCCCGGCTCGCCGCGGGCCAGTACGGCGCCCTGATCACCGAACTCGGCGTGCAGGTGCGGCAGTTCCCGTTGCGCGAGGGCCTGTGGTGGCGGCTCATGCGGGCGCAGCACCAGGCAGGACGGCGGGCCGAGGCGCTGGAGACCTACCGCGCGGTCCGCGAGGTGCTCGTCGACGCGCTCGGCGTCGACCCGTGCGAGGAGATCCAGGACCTGCACCAGGAGATCCTGCGCGGCGGCAGACCCGAGGCGCCCGGCCTGAACCCCGTGCGCCCCATGCAGTTGCCGCCCGACGTGGACAACTTCACCGGCCGCGACGCCGAACTGGCGCGGCTGCGGAAGGTCCTCACGCGACGGTCGAAGTCCACCCTGGCCGCGATCACCGGCAAGGCGGGCGTCGGCAAGACGTCACTGGCCGTCCGCGCGGCCCACGAGTCCGGCGACCAGTTCGGCGGCGGCCAGCTCTACGTCCGCCTCGGCGGCACGAGCTCGTCGCCGCGTGATCCCGCGACCGTGCTCGCCGAGCTGCTGATCGCGCTGGGAGTGCACCCGCACGCCGTCCCGGAGGACGTCGAGGCCCGTGCGGCGCTCTACCGCTCGCAGCTCGCGGCCCGCTCCGTCCTGATCGTCCTGGACGACGCGAAGAGCATGGCGCAGGTCCGCCCGCTGCTGCCCGGATCCGAGTCCTCCGCCGTGCTCGTCACGAGTCGCGTGCAGCTCGTGGGCGCGCAGACGGTCAACCTCGACGTGCTCGACGCCGAGGAGGCCGTGCGGCTGCTGGGCGAGATCGCCGGGCAGGACCGCATGACCGCCGAACCGGACGCGGCCGCCGCCGTCGCCCGCTACTGCGGCAACCTCCCGCTGGCCCTGCGGATCGCCGCGTCCCGGCTCGCCCGCCGCGGCCACTGGTCGGTCGGCCGCCTCGCCGAACGCCTGGCGGGCGAGGGCACCCGGCTCAACGAGCTGCGCATCGACGACCTGGAGGCGCGGGCCAGCCTGGCGTGGAGCTACGAGGCGCTCGACGACGTGCAACGGCGCGCGTTCCGGCTGCTCGGCCTGCTCGACGTGCCGGACTTCCCCGGCTGGGTGCTCGCCGCGCTGCTCGACGTCGGCGTGCACGACGCCGAGGAGATCGTGGACGGTCTCGCCGACGTGCACCTGCTGGAGGTCTCCGGCACGGATCTGGCCGGGCAGGGCCGCTACCGCTTCCACGACCTGTTGCGGGTGTTCGCCCGCGAACGCGCGAACGAGGTCGACGCCCCCGAGGAGCGTGGTTCGGCGCTGCGCAGGGCGTTCACCGCGTGGCTCGACCTGGCCGTGCAGGCCGAATCCGGTCTGCCGTGCCGGTTCCTCAAGGTGCGGCTCGATCCCGAGCGCAGCGGCGTCGAGCACCGGTTCGCCGATCCGCTGGCCTGGCTGGAGGCCGAACGGGACGCGCTCGTCGGTGTCGTGGAGCAGGCTCTCAAGCTAGGCATGACCGCGCTGGCGTGCGATCTGGCGTGCTCGCTGACGACGTTGTTCGACCTGCGCAGCCACTACGACCTCTGGCGCCACACGCACGAACTGGCGTTGGGCGCCGCCACCGAGGACCGCCATCGCGCGATCCTGCACCAGGGCCTGGGCGCGCTGGCGTTCTACCGCGACCACTACGGCGAGGCGAACGAGCACTTCACGACGGCGCAGGAGATCTTCGCCCGGATCGGCGAGCACCGCGGCCACGCCTACGCGAACCTCGGCCTGGGCAGCGTGCACCTGTTCCACGGCAGGCAGGACGAGGCAGCGGTGCGGCTCGGCCAGGCGCACGAGACGTTCGGCGCGTGCGCAGACGCGAGCGGTGAGGCGTTCGCGTTGCAGGCAATGGGGATCGTGCACCGCAACCAGGGCAGGCTCGACGACGCCGAGCGGTGCCTGGGCAGCGCGCTGGAGATCTTCAGCGGCCTCGCCAGCCGGTACGGGCAGGCCTGCGCGTTGTTCAGCCTCGGCCTGCACCACAAGGCACGCGGCGATCTCGCGCGGACCGAAAAGGCGTTGCTGGACGCCATCGGCCTGTTCCGCGCGGCGTCCTGCCCGCGCGACGAGGCGCTGGCGTTGCACGTGCTGGCCGCCACCTACGCCGAGCAGGGCGACGCGGGCAGGGCGTCGGAGATGATGTCCCGTTCGCTCACCGTGTTCCCGCAGGAGGACGAGAGCGTCGGCAAGGCCGCCACGCTCTACAGCCTCGGCTGGGTCGCGCACCGCAACCAGCGTCCCGAGGAGGCCGCGGTCTGCTTCGAGCAGGCGCTGCGGCTGTTCGACCGGCTCGACCTGCAGGTGCACGTCCGCCGGACCGTCGATGCGCTGGAACAGCTGGGGCTCACCGTCCCGGCCCGGTGAAGGTGACGGTGTCCACCAGCCTGCGCTGCACCAGCAGGAACACCAGCAGGCACGGCACCCCGGTGACGGTCGCCGCGGCCATCAGCTCGGGCGCCGTGAGGTGCCCGGCGTCCAGAGTGGACAGACCGACGGTCAGCGTGGTGGTCTCCCCGTCGCCGGAGACCACCAGCGGCCACAGGAAGTCGTTCCAGTGCCAGAGGAACACGAACACCGCGAGCGTGCCGAGCACGGGCCGGCACAACGGCAGGACGACGCTCCGGTAGATCCGCCAGTCGCCGGCGCCGTCGATCCTGGCGGCGTCGAACACCTCGTCCGGCAGCGCGCGGATGAACTGCCGCAGCAGCAGGACGGCCTGCGCGTTGGCCAGCGTCGGGACGATCAGCCCCCAGTAGGTGTCCGCCCAGCCGAGCTGCTGGATCAGCACCACGGACGGCAGCAGCACGGCGTGGAACGGCACCATCAGCGTCGAGAGCAACGACCACAGCAGCGCGTCCCGGCCGGGAAAACGCTTGCGCGCGAACACGTACGCGGCCATCGACGCCGAGAGCAGCACGGCCACCACCGAGACACCCGAGTAGAGCACCGTGTTGCCCGTCCACCGCAGGAAGCTCTCCGTGGACAGCAGCGCGGCGAAGTTGTCCAGGGTCAGCGCCGACGGCCACGCGTACGGGATCGTCGGCGCGAAGCGCGGCGACAGCGCGACCACCAGCATCAGCACGAACGGCGCGACCGCCACCAGCGAGACCACTGACAGCAGCACGGTGAGCCAGATCCGGTTGCGCATCACGGGTTCCGTTCGAACGCGCGACGCTGCACGAGAGACACCAGCAGCACGATCGCCCACAGCACCACACCGGCGGCCGCGGCCCTGCCGATCTCGAAGTACTTGAAACCGTAGTCGTAGATGAGGTACGCCAGCGTGTAGCTGGACTGCATCGGCCCGCCGCTGGTCATCACGTAGACCGTGTCGAAGACCTGGAACGCGCCGATCGTCTCGACCACGACCACGAAGAAGATCGCGGGCCGCAGCGAGGGCAGGAGCATGTGCCGGAACCGCTGCCAAGCGCTTGCGCCGTCCACTGTGGCCGCTTCCAGGCAGTCGGCGGGGACGTTCCGGATGCCCGCGAGCAGGATCAGCATCGCGTAGCCGAACCCCTTCCAGACCCCGACCACCGCCAGCGCCGGCAGCACCGCCGACGGGCTCCGCAGGAAGCCGCCGGGTTCGAGCACCCACTTCCAGATGACGCCGCTGAGCACGAGGCTCGTGACGTACGGCGCGAACAGCGCGGCCCGGAACAGCCCGCGTCCCCACGGCACCGAGTGCAGCAGCAACGCCGTGCCCAGCGCCACCACGACGATCAGGGGCACGTAGATCGCCACGTAGGTCAGCGTGGTGCGCAGGCTCGTCAGGAAGATCCGGTCCTGCAGGAGACTCGTGTAGTTGTCCGCGCCGGCGAACTCGAACTCACCGCCCGGCCGGTAGTCGGCGACGCTCAGCCCGGCCGCGCCCAGCATCGGCAGGAACCGGAACGCGCCGAACACCACCAGCACCGGCAGCAGGAACGCGAGGATCGTGCAGGCCTCACGCCACCGTCGTACCGTCACCGCTGCTGAAGCAACGCGTCGACCTCGTTCGCCGCGTCCGAGAGCGCCTTTTCCGGCGTCTTCTCCCCGAGCAACGCGGCCTGCAGGTGCGGTGCCAGCAGCCCCATCGCCTTGCGCGCCTGCGGATGCGCGTCGCCGGCCCGCACGAGCGGCAGCGCCTGCGCGAAACCCCTGTCGACGTCATCGGTGACGGACGGCGTGGAGTCGTTCCACGGCAGGAAGAAACCGGACTGGACGCAGAGCTCCTCTACGACCTCCCGCGAGGTCATGTAGGCGAGGAACTTCTTCGCGGCCTCGGTGTTCTTCGCCTTGCGCAGCAACGACAACCCGCCGGGCTGGCCGAACGTGACCCGTTCCCTGCCCCGCAGCGGAGGCCCGACCACCGCGTTCTCCGCGCCGACCGTGCGGACGACGTTGCGCGCGGTCGAGGAGACCATCGCGTGCGCCATCGCGGCCCTGCCACCCGCCACGGCGTCGTCGGCCAGCAGGGACCGCTTGGTCGCGGCGTCCTCCGGCAGACCGCCCATCGCCTTCAGGTCGACCAGGAACTTCAGCGCCTCAACGCCTTCCGGCGAAGAGAACGCGCTCTTCGTGCCCTCGCTGTCGAACACGCTGCCACCCGCCTGCCACAGCAACGGGTAGAAGGTCATGTTGAGCGTCTCCTCGGTGGAGCCCGCGTAGTCGAGGATCGGGACGCCGCGCGCGGCGAGCTTCGGCGCGGCGGCCTTCACCTCGTCCCAGGTGTCCGGCAGGTCGGTGATCCCGGCCTCCGCGAACACCTTGCGGTTGTACACCGTCGTCGTGACGGTCTGGTACAGCGGCAGCGCGTAGGTCTGGCCCTTCACCGTCAGCGCGTCGACCGCGGACTGCCGGTAGGCGTGCCCGGTCAGCACGTCGCCGACGGGCTGCAGCGCCTTCTCCTCCACGTACTGGGGAATCATGTCGGGCTGGAGCAGCACGACGTCCGGCCCGTTGCCCGCCATCAGCGCGGCGCCGAGCTTCTCCGGTCTGCCCTCCCACGGCTGGAGCTCGATGCGGAGCCGGACGCCGTGCTCGGCCTCGAAACCCGACTCGACCTTCTGCCAGTACGCCCGGTTCTGCGTCTGGTCGGCGATGACCGGGTACATCCACAACGTCACGGCATCGTCCGACTGGGAACCGCACGCCGTGAGCGTGGCGACGAGAGAGGCTGCGACGAGTGCTGCGGTTCGCTTCATGCGGCGACTTCCGTTCCGATGCCGAAGAGGCGCGCGGCGTTGCGCCACATCACGTGGTCCTGCTCGTCGTCGGTGAGATCGGCGTCCGCCACCACGCCCAGCGCGATCGCGGGGTCGACCAGGGTGCTGTCCGTGCCGAAGAGCATCTGCTCCAGCGGAACCCGGTCGAGCGCGTACCGGTAGCGGCCGCGATCGGTGATCGAGCAGCACGGTTCGAGGTAGAGCCGGTCGGAGCGGGTGGCCGCCTCCACCGCAGTCCGCCACGCAGGGCCGCCCATGTGCCCGGCGATCACCCGCAGATCCGGGTGCCGTTCCAGCACGTCGACGAGGCCGAGCACGCTCTCGTCCCAGGTGTGCACCAGCACCGGCAACCCGGCCTGCGCGGCGAGCGCCATGGTGTCCTGGATCGCCTGGGACAGCAGCGTCTGACCGGGGTAGGTGGTGTGCACCTTGACGCCGACGAACCGTCCGGCAGGCAGGTACTTCTCGAGTTCCCGCGCCCCGGCCTCGAGGTCGTTGGGGTTGATCACCACGTAGCCGAGCAGCCGTGGGTGGGCCTCCAGGACCTCGGCCATCCACCTGTTGCCCGCGACCATGTCGTAGGTGACGGCCTCGGACGCGGACACGATCTGCCGGTCGATGCCGTAGCGGTCCATCAGCGTGAGGTTGAGCTCGGCGGCACCCACGTCCGTGGCGAAGAACCACGGTCCTGCGTGCGCGTGGACGTCGATGATCACTGCGTCTCTCCCAGCCACTGTGCCGCGGTACCGCGGGCCACCTGGTCCCATTCCTGCTTGGTCAGTCCGGCCGTGCGCAGGCGCAGGGCGGACGGCATGACGTCGTGCATCGGCGTCTTCGACCCGTAGGCGAGGTGGTGCGCGCCGACCTCGCCCGCGATCCGTTCGATCGAGTCGGGGCCGACCAGCATCCGGGTCGAGGCCACGAAACCGGGCTCACGCCGTGCCATCACCACGAAGTCCGAGACGCGGTAGGCGTGCACGTCGAGGAAGCACACCCTCGCGCCCCTGTCCGCGAACGACCGCCAGAACTGGCTGAAGTCGCCACTCGTGAGCAGCACCAGGTCGTAGGCGACGGCGGTGTCGACGATGTGCGCGAGGCCGGGGGAGACGGGCTCGGCCCACTGCTCGGGCGGGAAGAGCCGCAGGACCTTCGTGCCGGAGTCGGCGAGCCTCGCGATCTCGTCCTCCGCGCCCAGCGCGTCCCGGATGTCGACGGTGCCGACCGCCGTGAACCTCGGGTGCTGCTCGGCGGCCTTGCGTGTCTCGTCGTTGCCGGAGCCGACGTCGAACAACGCGCCGCGCAGCGAGCAGAGCAGGCCGCGGCGGATCCCGTGGCTCTCCTGCTCCTGTGTCACCGCGTCCAGCGAGGCGTCGAGCCGGCGGTTCGGCACCGCGCCGAACAGCACGTCGACGTCGAAGCCGATCTCGTGCCGTTCGGCGGGTACTCGGGGGAGGGTCACCATGCCCGGTGAGTCTGGTGACCGCCTCTACACGTCCCCTACACGCGCGCGGGCACGGCGATGACGGTGAGCAGGAGGTCGCCCTGCACCAGCCAGCGGCCGTCGAACCCGGCGATCGGGGTGTCGGGCAGCAGGATGCGCGAGTGGAACGTGCCGTCGGCGTTGAGCGTGATGTCCGCGTCCTCGAACCCGAGCCACCGCCGGGTGACCGGGTACCAGGCCTTGTAGGTGGACTCCTTGGCGCTGAACAGCAGCCGGTCCCAGCAGATCTTCGGGTCGTCGACCTTCAGCCCCGGCATCCTGCGCAGCTCGGCGGGGATGGCGATCGCGCCCAGCACGCCGTCCGGTGCGGGCTTGTGCGGTTCGGCGTCGATGCCGATCGTCTCGAAGTCGCTCGCGCGGGCCAGTGCCGCGGCCCGGTACCCGGCGCAGTGCGTGAGGCTGCCGACGATCCCCGCCGGCCACAGCGGCTCGCGCTTCGGGCCCGGCAGGATCGGGGCGGGCTCGACGTCCAAGTGCCGCATCGCCTCGCGGGCGCACGCGCGGACCGTGCCGAACTCGAACCGGCGCTTGGGCACGGCGTTGCCCAGCAGCGCCTCCTCCTCGGGGAAGAGGTCGGCCGGCTGCTCGTCGTCGTAGCGCTCCACCGCCGCGATGGGCGGGGGAAGGACCTGCTCCAGCACGGTCATGCCTCCCGGAGCACGTCGTGCAGCTTCACCTGGGTGGTGCCGCGTGGTTTCCACTCGCGCGGGTAGCCGAGCGAGACCTCGTCGAAGCGCACGCCGTCGTAGTGCGTTGTGCGGGGGATGTGCAGGTGGCCGTAGACCATCTCGACCACGTTGAACCGCTTGTGCCAGTCGGCGGTCAGCGTCGTGCCGCACCAGAGCGCGAACTCGGGGTAGCGCAGCACGAACGTGGGGTCGCGGACGAGCGGGTAGTGGTTGATCAGCACCGTCGGGCCCTGGATCTGGGCGAGCCGCTCCTCGGTCTCCTTGACTCGCGCCTGGCACCACGCCTCGCGGGACGGGTACGGGTCGGGGTGCAGGAAGTACTCGTCCGTGCACACCACACCCGCTTCGTGCGCGATGGCGAGGGCCGACTTCACGTCCGTGGCGCCGTGCGGCCGGAAGGAGTAGTCGTAGCCGAGGAAAAGTGGACACACAGTGACCGGGCCCTGGGCGCCGTCGAACGTGACGTACGGGTCCTCCGGCGTCACGACGTCGAGGCTGCGGCACAGCTCCACGAGCTGCTTGTAGCGCATCTCGCCGCGGGCCTGGTTGGGGTCGTCCTTGGTGGTCCACAGCTCGTGGTTGCCCGGCGACCAGATCAGCTTCGCGAACTTCGGCCGGAGGGTCGCGAGCGTCCACTCGATGTCGGCGAACTTCTCGCCGATGTCCCCGGCGATGATCAGCCAGTCGGTCTCGTCCGGTGATGCGATCGTCTCCACGACCTGGCGGTTGTCCTGGTAGGAGACGTGCAGGTCGCTGGTGGCCAAGAGCTTCACAGTTCGAACGGTATCTGTGGCGTCAACGACCGGATCATTACCGTCCGGTGGGCCACTCGATCGTGAGAGCGGTACCACGACCGGTTATCCGTTCGTCGCAGACAGTGCGCCACTCGTCTCAACAGGGCAAGCCGCGTATCGCCACCGCACGCCCGTTCACCGCCTTTTATGGCCTACGTACTTACCTGTTTTCTGGCCTCCTTCCTACTGTGAGCGCTGTCACCTGACGGAAAAGTCCTGGCGGAGGACCCCATGACCGACTCACAGTTCGCTCGCACCCCGGACCCGCGACTCTCGCGACAGGTCCCGCCCCGTCAGGTGCCAGGACGCCCAGTCCCCCCACGCCAGACACCCGCGGGCCAGATCCCGCCACGTCAGGCGGCCGTGAGCCAGGTCCCCACCCGCTACGGCCAGCCGGTCGACCCCCGCCTCGCGGGCAACCCGTCGTTCCGCCGCACGGTCGGCGCCGAGATCGCCCGCCACGCCCAGCAGCACCAGGCCTACGCCGTCCCCCAGCGCCGCACCACGGCCGAGGACACCGCCCTGGCCACCCTGCTCCGCTCCCGTCAGCGCGCCGAGTCCGCCCGCCAGGACCAGCGGCCCGCCGACGTGGCGCAGCGCCCCGAAGCGTGGATGCGCACGTCCGCCTGGCCCGAGTCCGGCATGGAGTCCGGCCGCGGTGACGTCATCGACCAGCTCTCCGCCCGCCTCGTCTCGGCGAACCTCTGGGCCGTCGTCGAGCCGCTCATCCCGCCGGCCAAGGTCCGCCGTCAGGGCGGCGGCCGCGGCCGGGTGTGCAGCCGTTCGGTGTTCACCGCGATCGTGTTCGTGCTGTCGTCCGGATGCGCCTGGCGGCACCTGCCGGCGTCGTTCGGCGTGACCGTGCCGACCGTGCACCGGCGGTTCCAGGAGTGGACCGACCTGGGGCTGTGGGTCCGCCTCCGTCGTGCCGCGGCCGAGGGCGCGTGCGGGACCGACGAGATCGACTGGATCCGCGCGGTGCTGGACGCGGCGGACCGCCGGGCCGCGAAGGCCGCCAGCTGATCTCTCTCTTTGAGCTTCGCCGGAGTCACCCTGCGGAAGGGTGGCTCCGGCGTTTTCGTGCGCCTGGGCATGCTGTCTGTTGCGCGACGGCCCTTCGAGACGACATGGGTGGTTGTCTCTGCCTGGCGGTGGCGACTGGCTGACCGTTCTAGCGTGGATTGTTGACAATTCGGCTGTAACGCCACCTGATTCGGCGCTTCGTCTGGCGCCAAGGGGGCAACTTCCTGCACATTGTCGTGCACCGATGGCCAGTCGATCCCGTGGTTGGCGCCGCGAGACCTCCCGGTTGATCCGGCGACATGGCTCATCGGCCTTGACCCAGTCGATCGAACTTCGGAGGAACAACCGTTGACATGCTCTGAGCGAACAAACGTCGCACCTGTCAGCTGCGTTCGAAGAGGATGCTCCGCCAATCCCGTGCTTGAGACAAATCAGGTTGTGTTGGTGTTGGGCTTGCTGATTCTCGCTGTACCACTAGTTCTCGCGGGGTTGGCGATTCATGACGTGCTTGCGGTCGTCGCGGGCGTGGTTGCGCTTGGCATCACCGGATGCCGCCTGGCCGCAGGCGGAGATGCGATGACATGGCGGTCTCTGCATCTACCGCGCACCTGGCACTCATTCGACCCAGCGGGAGCGAACGGGGCGGCAGGGCTAGGTGATGGGCAGGCCTGAGGCTCCCATCGCCGGTGACGATCTGGTCGAAGAGTTCGCCCGCGACCTGCGCCAGCTGCGCCAGGCTGCGGGCGAACCGACATACCGTGCGATGGGCGAGGCCACGCACTTCTCGTACACGACCCTGTCCAAGGCCGCTGCCGGCAAGCGCTTCCCAACACTCGCCGTGACGCTGGCTTATGTGCGGGCCTGTAGAGGTGAAGAATCGGAGTGGGCAAGGCGATGGACGCTGGCGGCCGGGCGTGAGGTGGACGCGGATCTGCGGGTCGACGTGCCAACCGAGGAGCCCGTTCTCGCCGTAACTCGAAACCGGCTGACTTTCTTCACCATGCGCTCTCTTGGACCCAGACTTGAGATCGCCGTTTCGCTCATGATTCTGATGACGGGGCTCGCCTTGGTCCTGGCCATGCACCTGACGTGGCCAGGTCCTCAGGGCCCGTCCTACGCAGTGAGCGCGTCGGAAGGTGGCTCGCTGACGTTCGACTTGAAGCCGTTCGAGATCAACGACATTTCTGGCGCGCCCGTGCCACTCGTGCCAGGAGCGATCGGTGTCCGTCAGGTCCGGCTTACGAACCCCAACTCGGCCGCCATCGTCGTCGAGGCTCTGTCCGCTGTTCCTGGCCAGCCGATCGACGCTTCTCACCAGCGGGTGAAGGGTTGTCCCGCAGGGGTGATCACAGTCGAACCGGTGAAGGACAAGGTGGAGATCCCGGCAGGAGGTGCCGTAGAGGTCGAGATGACCGTCCGCGTTGCGGAAGTGGTGCCGCCAGTGTGTGCCGGTCTGGTGTTTCCACTGACCTACTCCGGCAGGGCGAAACACGGCTGACGGAGGCTGTGTGAACTGAAACGCCCAGGTCATTGAGTTGTTTCGTGTGTGCGAAGGTGCTGTCACCAATCGGCAAGGCCTCGCACAGTCTCCAGGTGTGCGGTAGCCATACTCTGAGGTGTGATTCCTCGATCGGAGGAATCACACCTGAGGTTGCTCGTCGACTGGGTCAGCATCAGGTCTGACGGGGCTCTCTGCGCCAACAGAGGGCCCCGTCGTCCAACTGATGTGACTCTTCAGACGGATGGCTCACATGCCGTTGATGCCCGCGTGGTACTTCGGCACCCGCACGGTGATCTTCGTGCCCAGCCCGCAGGCGGTCTCCACGACCAGCCCGTACTCGTCCCCGTACACGCGCCGCAGCCGTTCGTCGATGTTGCCGAGCCCGATGCCGGCCGACTCGTCCACCTGCCCGGCCAGCGTCCGGCGCAGCTTCTCCGGGTCCATGCCGATGCCGTCGTCCTCGATCGTGATGTGCGCCTCGGCGCCGCCGTCGTTGGCGTAGATCTGGATGTGGCCCGGCTCGACCTTGCCCTCCATGCCGTGCCGGACGGCGTTCTCGACCAGCGGCTGCAGGCACAGGAACGGCACGGTCACCGGCAGCACCTCGGGCGCCACCTGCAGCGTCACCTTCAGCCGTTCGCCGAAGCGCGCGCGTTCCAGGGCGAGGTACTGGTCGATCGAGCGCAGTTCCTCTGCCAGGGTCGTGAAGTCGCCGTGGCGGCGGAACGAGTAGCGGGTGAAGTCCGCGAAGTCCAGGAGCAGGGTCCTGGCGCGCTCCGGGTTCGTGCGGACGTAGGAGGCGATGGCGGACAGCGAGTTGTAGATGAAGTGCGGCGAGATCTGCGCGCGCAGGGCCCGCACCTCCGCCTCCACCAGCCGGGTGCGGGAGCGGTCCAGTTCGGCGAGCTCCAGCTGGCCCGCCGCCCAGCGGGCCACCTGGTTCGTCGCGCGCACGAGCCCGGCCGAGGCTTCGCGGGAGTAGGCGGCCAGGGTGCCGACCACCCGGCCCTCGACGGTCAGCGGGGCCACGACGGCGCAGTTGATCGGGCAGTTCGGTTCGGTGCAGCCGATGTCGAACGCCTGGGTGCGGCCGGTCAGGAAGACGTCCTCGGCCTGGGCCATGGCCTCGGCCGCGTGGTGGTCGGAGACGCCCTCCCAGGCCACGACCTCCGTCTCGTCGGTCAGGGCGAGAGCCGGGGTGTCGAGCAACGTGCGCAGGTGCCGGGCGGACTTCTTCGCCGCGTCGGGGACGAGACCGGCGCGCAGCGGGGGAGCGGCGGACCAGGCCGTGTGCAGGGTTTCGTAGGTGACGCGCTGGGCCTCGGTCGAGAGCGACTGCTTGTTGCGCGTGCCCCGCCACAGGACGAGCACGGCCGCTCCGCCCACGAACAGGATCGCGGCGGCGGTGAGGAAGTCCTGCATGTCACCCCTAGCTTCGCTCTTCGCCCGAGTTGGAGCTTGAGCTGTCCAGCCCGAGGTTCTCGGGCGCGTGGAGCTTGACCATCGTGCGCTGCACCCCGGCCGGCACGTGCCGCTGGGTGAGCAGGGAGACGACGTACATGACCGTGAAGCCGAGCGGGACCGTCCACGCGGCGGGGCGGGAGAGCAGGATCTCGTACCAGGCGTCGCCGGTGTCGGTGAACATCGTGACGAGGCCCGCCGTCAGCGCGGGCACGCCGCCCGCGAGCATGCCGGCGATGGCGCCGACCGTCGTGATGCGACTCGACCAGATCCCCAGCATCAGCAAGGGGCACAACGAGGACGCGGCGACGGCGAACGCGAGGCCGACCATGTCCGCGACGGGCATGCCGGTCGACACGAACGTCATCGCCAGCGGCACGAGGCCCGCGAGCACCGTGGAGATCCGGAAACCGCGCACGCCGCCCAGGCGCAGCACGTCCTGCGAGAGCACCCCCGCCAGCGACACCACCAGGCCCGACGAGGTGGAGAGGAACGCCGCGAAGGCGCCGCCCGCCACCAGGGCGCCGAGCAGTTCGCCGCCGATGCCGTCGATCATCCGGGTCGGCAGCACGAGCACCACGGCGTCGGTCTGGCCGGTCATCAGCAGCTCGGGGGTGTAGAGCCGGCCGAGCGCGCCGTACATCGGTGGCATCAGGTAGAAGACGGACAGCAGGCCGAGCACGATCAACGTCGTGCGGCGCGCGGCGGTGCCGTTCGGATTCGTGTAGAAGCGCACGATCACGTGCGGCAGGCCCATGGTGCCCAGGAACGTCGCGATGATGAGCGAATAGGCCCCGTACAACGGGAAGTCCTGGCCGCTCGACATCGGCAGCGACCACATCTCGTTGGTGTTGTGCGCCATTGTGGACAGATGGGGGACGGGCGCGTCCTTCGGGAACGTGAACTCCGCGCCCTGCCCGATGCGGTGGTAGCCCTCGGTCAGCACGATGCCGGTGTTCTCGATGCGCACGCCGTCGACCTCGCCGGTGCCCTTGATGAACAGGGCCTTCTCGGCGTGGATCGTGGTCTGGCGGTTGAACGAGACCTCGGTGTCCTGCCGGAACGTGGGGTACTCGGGCTTGGTCAGCGAGTCGGCACCGTGCGCCTGCCAGACGACGATCAGGAACACGATCGGCACGGTGATCGCGGTGAGCTTGAGCCAGTACTGGAACGCCTGCACGAACGTGATCGACCGCATCCCGCCGGACGCCACGTTGACCGTCACGACCACCGTGACCACCAGCGCGCCCAGCCAGTCCGGCGCGCCCGTCACCGTGTTCAGCGTCAGGCCCGCGCCCTCCAGCTGCGGCAACAGGTACAGCCAGCCGATCGCCAGCGCCAGGATCGACGCGACCGCGCGCACGCCGCGGGACCGGAAGCGGGCCTCGGCGAAGTCCGGCAGCGTGTAGGCGCCGGACCGCCGCAGGGGAGCGGCGACCATCGTCAGCAGCACCAGGTAGCCGGCGGTGTAGCCGACCGGGAACCACAGCATGTCCGGCCCGTAGGCGAAGATCAGCCCGGCGATGCCGACGAACGACGCCGCCGACAGGTACTCGCCGCCGATCGCGGAGGCGTTCCACCACGGGGAGACCGTGCGCGAGGCGACGTAGAAGTCGGACGTGGTGCGGGAGACGCGCAGTCCGTAGGTGCCGACCAGGATCGTGCCCAGTGCGACGACCAGCACCGCCACGATGGCGTAACCACTCGTCATGGACGTTCGACCAGCTCCGCGAACTCGCGTTCACTGCGTTCGGCCTGCCGCACGTAGAACCAGCCCGCCAGCAGCAGCATCGGGCACGTCGCCACGCACAGCAGGAACCACGGCAGGCCGAGCCCGAGGATCCGGAACTTGCCGAACTCCGGCTCGATCGCGAACAGCAGCGGCAGCAGGCCCAGCGCCCCGCACGCCACCAGGCAGACCGAGAGCCCCAGCCGTCGTTGCGCCCGGATCAGCGTGCGCATGTAGACGGCGCCGAGCTCGCTCTGCTCGTTGATCTCGCGCGTGCCCGAGTACGGGCGGCGCGCACGGGGTGCCCGCGTGCGCGGGCTCGTCACCACCACGCGCTGGGTCGGCCTCGGGTCCGGCCGCCGGGGTGGTGGCGTCGTCACGACCCGAGCCCGTTCCTCGGTTGCAGGACACCGGCGCTACCGGACACCGGAGCTGGCCGGGCGCGGCGCACGAGCAGTTGCCGCAGGTGACGGGCGTGCCGGCGGCTGACCGGCAGCACCGCGCCGCCGATCGTGACGCTCAGGTGCCCGTCCTCCAGCCGCAGTTCGTCGATGTGGCCGAGCGACACCAGGTGGCTGCGGTGGATGCGGACGAACCCGGCGCTGCGCCAGCGTTCCTCGAGTCCGTTCAACGCCGCGCGCACGAGGCCGCTGCCGGTCGCGGTGTGCAGGCGGGCGTAGTCGCCGTGCGCCTCCACGTACCGGATGTCGGCGAGACGGATGAACCGGGTGACGCCACCGAGTTCGACGGGGATGACCTCGTCACCCATCTCCGGCGGCGTGGAGTTCGCGGGCTGCGCGGGCGCCGGGGTGACGGGTTCGGCAGCGGTCTTCGAGTCCCAGACCTCGTGCACGATGCGGTGCACGGACTCCGCGAGCCGTTCCGCGCGCACGGGCTTGAGCAGGTAGTCGAGCGCCTTCAGCTCGAACGCCTCCACTGCGGGCTGCTGGTGCGCCGTCACGAACACGACGGGCGGCGGCTGCGCGAACCGCGACAGCACACGGGCGAGGTCGAGACCGTCGAGCCCAGGCATGCGGATGTCGAGGAACACGGCGTCCAACGGCTGCCCGGCGTCCATCGCGCGGTGCAGCACCCGGAGTGCCTTGGTGGCGTCGGTGACCGCTTCCACGTGGGCGATGCGCGGATCGGAGCGCAACAGGTACGTGAGGTCTTCCAGCGCGGGCGCCTCGTCGTCGACGGCGAGCACCCGCAGCGAGCGCTCGAGGCCGCCACGTCGATCCGGCCCCTCGCAGATGGGGCAGGGCAGACCTGAGGTCATTCGAGATCGAGTCCAAACTGTGTACGGCCGATCCTCACGTGGCGGCGATTAGACCACGCTCGGTCATCGCGCGCCTGGTGAGCCGTGGGCGTCGGATACGCGATCATGCCCCCTCACGGAGGGTGACCCGCCGCGGGGGTCCGGTCGCGCACCGTGTGCACCACGAGCACCCCCTCCCACCCTGAAACCCCGATCGGGCGCATCATCCGCCAGGGAGAGGAGGAGCGGAAACCCTCCGATCGGGTGTGTCTCGGTGACGAGGTGCGAACCCTCAGTGAACTCAGCCGGTCGCAGTGCGGAGAAGATCCAGTCAGGGCTGCCGGATCGCGCGAGGCTGAGCCGCCAGAGCGTCACCGAGCGTGATCTCCAGCTCGATGAACGACTCCTCGGCACGGCGGGCGGCGACGCTCACGGAGGCGGCGGCGGCCGGGCCGACCAGTCTGCGGGTGGGCGCGCGCAGCGCCTGGATCGCCTCGGACCACTGGTTCGAGAGCTTGGCGAGACCGCTCAGCGTGTCCACCAGTTCCTCGGTGTTGTCCGGCGGTGACGCGACGATCTCCGCCAGCCGGTCGCGCAAGGCGTCCAGTGCCGGGTCCACGGATTCCTCCAGTCGTGCTGCGCCAGACATTTCCCCACTGGGCAACACCATATCTCGACCTCTGCGGTCCAGTGCAATGATGTTGCCCCAAGGGGACTACCCGGTCAATCGATTGCGCAATCCGTCTCAACTGGCGGTTGTCTCAACTGGCGCACACTTATGGCCGCCGACTGAAATGAACGCGATTCGGCGTTTAGTCGACGGTTCCCGACACCGTGTCGGTTCTACGTGCCTGGTAGGCCCGGCGGTACCGGTGGCGCCGGGCCTGGCCCGTGTGTCCCAGGTCGCATGAATCACGGCATTGAGTTACGTCGGCCGAAGGACTTCTCGACCGACGTATTAACTCTCTTGCTGCAATGCGGCGCGGTCGAGCGCACGCGGAGTTCCATCGTTCGGTTCAGACGGAAATAGTGGCCGGTTCCACTAGGACGCGGCGGGCGTGCCGCGGGTCTCGTCCTCCCAGCCCAGCACCGGGGCGCCGAACCCGCCGCCGGTCGACGTCCAGGTCCACAGCTGCGTCTTGCCGTCGACGGCCCGCACGGCCGCGATGTCCTCCTTGCCGTCGAGGTCGAAGTCACCCGCTGTGAACACCGGCGCGGTCAGAGCACCGCTCCACCAGGTGCGCGCGGCGAAGTCCGCGGCGGTGTGGACGACCAGCTTCGTGCCGCTCGCGGCCACGACGTCCCCGCGTCCGTCGCCGTCCACGTCGGCGGACACCAGCGTGACGTCGGCGGCCCGGTAGTCGCCGCCCTGCCAGCGCACCTCGCCCGCACCGAACGCCGTACCGGACGACGCGTAGGTGCGCACGCTCGTGGCGCCGTTCTCGTCCCGGACCTCCGCGAGGTCGGCCTTGCCGTCACCGTCGAAGTCACCCGCGACGATCTTGCCGCTCACGCCTTCGAGCCACGTCGTGGGCGCACTCAGGTCGGCGCCGCGGAAGACCAGCACCCGCGAGCCGCTGGCGGCCGCGACATCGGTCTTGCCGTCGCCGTCGAAGTCACCGGAGGCGAAACTGGCCCGGTCCAGCGGCAGAGCACCGCTCCACGGCACGGGCGGCGCGCCCAGGCGGTTGCCGTCGGACTGGATCAGGATCAACCGGGTGTTGTCCCCGCTGCGCCGGAACTGGACCAGTTCGCTGAGGCCGTCACCGTTGAAGTCGCCCCTGACGTGCGGACCCCACTGGTCTTGCCCCGAGGTGATGCCGGTGTCGTACAGCTGCGTTCCGGCGTGGAGACCACCGTCGCGCGCCGTCGCGTTCCAGATGGTCATCCGGCCGAAGTCGTGGCGCTGCATGAACGTCACGTCCGCGCGGCCGTCACCGTTGAGGTCACCGCCCACGTGCGGCTGCACCGTGACGGCCCGGCGGGCGAACGCGTCCCAGGTCCTGGCGTGGTCGCCGCTGTTGCCCGCCCGGTCGACAGCCCGTGCGTAGAAGGAAGCCGTTCGCGTCCCGTCTCGCGGCAACGTCAGCGGGACGACGGCGCGACCGTCCGGCCCGGCCTTGACGAAGGCCGTCGCCGAATCCTGGCGCAGCCCGAACTGGTAGCCGTAGACGTCGTCGCCCGGCGTGGCGGGGGACAGGGTGATCGTCCCCGTGGTGCCGGCGGGGATCACCGCCTGGCCGTTCGGGTAGTCGGTCGAGGAGAGGATCGGCTTGCCCGGCCGGACCGAGTCGACCAGGAACCAGCAGTCGGTGCTGTACGGGCCGGTGTCCGTGCCATCACTGGTCTTCGCGCGGTAGCTGTACTTCTCGCCGTGCTTGAGCAGACCGACGGGCAGTTCGGGCCACGAGAACGCCGATCCGGAGGCGGTCGGGCCGACGGTGCTGGTGTGCACCGCGGTTCCCGCCGCGTCACGGATCTCCAGCGTGGTGCTCACGTTGTCGTCGTCGAGGTCCTTGGCGCCGCCCGAGAACTGGCCCGGTGGCGGCATGATCGTGGGCGCGTCCGCCGTGCCACACGCACGCGGGTACGAGGTGTTCACGACCGGCACGCTCGGCGCGTTGTTGTAGTCCACGGCGAGGATCACGCTCTTGGGCACGATCGCCTTGCCGTACGCGGGGTTGTGCTCCTCCTGCGCCCGCAACCCGAACCCGATCGACCCCGACCGGTCGTCGGCCGCCTGCTGGAGCACCTGCGTGATCTGGTCGCTCTCGAACCCCAATGGCGTGTTGAACTCACCGCACGCCTGCGCGGCCCCGGTCGCGACCTGGGCGCGCCAGAGATCAGCCGAGGTCCGCCAGGTCAGTGGCCTGGCCGGATCGATCGCGCCGGTGTTCCACAACTGGACGGACGTCTCGTCGCACGACTCGGTGCGGTCGACGACCAGGTAGACGCCGACCTTGATGATCCGTGCACCGGCCAGATGCCGCGTGTCGAACTGGAACAGGGACCGCCAGACACCACCGTCGATCGTGCCGGCGCGGACCGTCCCCCGGTCGGTCTCCCAGTACGAGGTGTCCGGCTGCAGCTCGTTCACCTGCGTCCACGCGACCAGTTCGCTCGCGTGGGCCGCGGCCTGGACCGGTGGTGTGATCAGTGTCGTGAGCAGCGCCAACAGCGCGCCACAAGACAGAATTCTTCTCACGAGTCTCCCCCTCGCTCATGAATGCTGCATCGCATCCACGCGCGAGGGAGAGGTTCGGTTGCCTACGTACTCAGAGCCTGCCGACGTCCGTGATCGTCACGACCGCCTCGCCCAGTTCGTCGGACGCGGCCAGGTCGACCTCGGCGTTGAAGCCCCAGTCCTTGTCCCCGGCCGGGTCCTCGAAGATCTGCCGGCACACCCAGCGCTCGCGCTCGACGTTGATGATCAGGAACGCCGGGCCGCGCGCGTTCGGGCCCGCGCCGATGTCCGAGTGCTCCTCGAAGTACGGCTCCAGCGCATCCATCCACTCCTTGGCCGTCCAGCCCGACTCGTGGTCGAGCTCGCCGAGGGAGTACCAGTCGCGCTTGGCGGCCAGTTCGACGCGGCGGAACAGCGCGTTGCGGACCAGCACGCGGAACGCGCGGACGTTGCGCGTGACGGCCGGCGGCAGGTCGGCGCGGACCTCCTCGACGGGAGCGTCCGGGTTGGTGAGCTTCTCCCACTCGTCGATCAGCGACGAGTCGACCTGGCGGACGAGTTCGCCCAGCCACGAGATCAGGTCGTTGAGCTCCTCGGTCTTCGCCTCGTCCGGCACCGTCTGCGACAGTGCCTTGTAGGCGTCGGCCAGGTACCGCAGCACGAGGCCCTCGGAGCGCGCCAAGCCGTAGAACGCCACGTACTCCGTGAACGTCATCGCGCGCTCGTACATGTCCCGCACGACGGACTTGGGGGACAGGTCGTAGTCGCCGACCCACGGGTGGCCACGGCGGTAGGTGAAGAACGCGGCGTCGAGGAGTTCGGCGAGCGGCTTCGGGTACGTGACCTCGTCCAGCATCTCCATGCGCTGGTCGTACTCGATGCCGTCGGCCTTCATCGCGCCGATGGCCTCGCCACGCGCCTTGTGCTCCTGCGCGCCCAGGATCTGCCGCGGGTTGTCCAAGATGGACTCGATCACCGACAGCACGTCCAGCTCGTAGCCCGGCGCCTCGCGGTCGAGCAGCTCGACGGCGGCCAGCGCGAACGGCGACAGCGGCTGGTTCAGCGCGAAGTTGAACTGCAGGTCGACGGTGAGCTGGAAGTCGTTGCCGTGGCGTTCGACGACACCGGCCGCGACCAGCGCCTTGTACATCGACAGCGCGCGACGGATGTGCTTGAGCTGCTTCGGTCGGTCCTCGTGGTTGTCCTCCAGGAGGTGCCGCATGGCCTGGAACGCGCCGCCGAGGGGACGGCCGATCACGTTCAGCAGCATCGCGTGCGAGACCTGGAACGACGACGTGAGCGGTTCCGGTTCGGCGCCGACGAGCCGTTCGAACGTCGCCTCGCTCCACGACACGAACCCGTCGGGAGCCTTCTTGCGGACGATCTTGCGGCGCTTCTTCGGATCGTCACCGGCCTTGGCCAGCGCCTTGATGTTCTCGACCTCGTGCTCCGGTGCCTGCACGACGACGGTGCCGATGGTGTCGAAGCCCGCGCGGCCCGCCCGGCCGGCGATCTGGTGGAACTCGCGGGCCTTCAGGATGCGGGTGCGCGTGCCGTCGTACTTCGACAACGCGGTGAACACGACCGTGCGGATCGGGACGTTGATGCCGACGCCGAGGGTGTCCGTGCCGCAGATGACCTTCATCAGACCCGCCTGCGCGAGCTGCTCGACCAGGCGGCGGTACTTCGGCAGCATGCCGGCGTGGTGCACGCCGATGCCGTGCCGGACCAGCCGCGACAGCGTCTTGCCGAACCCGGCCGAGAACCGGAAGTTGCCCATCTTCGCCGCGATGGCCTCCTTCTCCGGCTTCGTGGCGACGTTGACGCTCATCAGCGACTGCGCGCGCTCCAGAGCCGCGGCCTGGGTGAAGTGCACGACGTAGATCGGCGCCTCACGGCCGTGCAGCAGGTCCTCGATCGTCTCGTGCAACGGCGTGGAGACGTACTGGAAGTTCAACGGCACCGGGCGCTGCGCCGAACGGACCACCGCCGTCGGCCTGCCGGTGCGCCGCGTCAGGTCCTTCTCGAAGAACGAGACGTCGCCCAGCGTCGCCGACATCAGCAGGAACTGGGCCTGCGGCAGCTCGACGATCGGCACCTGCCAGGCCCAGCCGCGGTCGGGCTCGCTGTAGAAGTGGAACTCGTCCATCACGACCTGGCCGACGTCGGCCGTGTGGCCGTCGCGCAGCGCGATGTTCGCGAGGATCTCCGCGGTGCAGCAGATGATGGGCGCCTGGTCGTTGACGCTGGCGTCGCCGGTCATCATGCCGACGTTCTCCGGGCCGAACACCTCGCACAGCGCGAAGAACTTCTCCGAGACCAGCGCCTTGATCGGCGCGGTGTAGAAGCTGCGCTGGTTGGCCGCCATCGCGACCAGGTGGGCGCCGATCGCCACCAGGCTCTTCCCCGACCCCGTGGGGGTGCTGAGGATGACGTTGGCCCCCGAGACGAGCTCGATGACCGCTTCCTCCTGCGCCGGGTACAGCGCGAGGCCGCGCTCGGTAGCCCAGTGGGAGAAGGCGTCGAACAGTTCGTCTTCGTCGGCGATCGAGGTGAGCCGGTCCGTAAGTGCAGTCATCGCAGGTGAACTATAGGTGGTACGCGTATTCGGTGAACTCCCAGTCGGTCACGAACCGCTGGAACCGGGCCACCTCCTCCCACTTGAAGTCCACATAGGACCGCACGAAGTCCTTGCCCAGCACCTCGACCATCGCCGTGTCCTCCTCCAGATAGGCGAGGGCGTCCGGCAGCGTGGCGGGCAGCGTCGGGGCCTTCGACGGGTCGTAGCCGTACCCGGCGGACGGCCGCGGCGGCTCGATCCGGTCGCGAATGCCCAGGTAGGTGGCCGCGACGAGACCGGCGATGCCGAGGTAGGGGTTCGCGCTCGCGTCACCGAGCCGCAGTTCGAGCCGGGTGGTCTCGCCGCGCTCGGCCGGCACCCGGAGCATCGAGCTGCGGTTGTCGAGTCCCCAGTCGATCAGCCACGGCGCGAGCGAGTCCGGGCCGAACCGCTTGTAGGAGTTGACCGTGGGGTTGAGCAGCGCGGCCAGCGCAGGGGCGTGCTTGAGGATGCCGCCGATGGCCCACCGCGCCTCGTCCGACAGGCCGCTGGAGCTCCCCGGCGCCTGGAACGCGTTGCGGCCGTCCTTCTCGTGGCACGACAGGTGCAGGTGGAACCCGCTGCCGCCGCCGTCGTTGAACGGCTTGGCCATGAACGTCGCCAGCCGGCCCTCGCGCCTGGCCAGTTCTTTCACGCTCGTCTTGAAGCGGAACGCGCGATCGGCCGCGTCCATGGCGGGCGAATGGACGAGATTGATCTCGAACTGGCCCCCGGCGTACTCGTGGTTGCCGCCGGTCGTCTGCAGGCCCGCCGAACTGAGTGTGCGCAGAGTTCTCAACAGATGACCGTCCGAATCGCCCCGGCGGCCGGTCGCGTAGACGTTTCCGGGCTCGTCGCAGTACGGCCGCCACCCGTTCGGGCGATCTTCGTCCGGTTCGCAGAGAAAATATTCCAGCTCGGGCCCGATCACCGGGGACAGCCCGGTGGTCTCGAACACCTCCAGCGCTCTGCGCAGCACCTGTCTGGGAGATTCGTCGACGGGCCTTTCGTCGGACGGGCTCACCGCGTCGCCGATGCACCACGCGACGCCCGGCTCCCACGGGATCGGGAGCAGCGTGTCGAGGTCGGGGACCACGATCACGTCGGGCAGCCCAGCGTCGAGCACACCCCCGGTCTCAGTCGTCTTGCCGCCTGGAGTGGTGCTGTACACGGCCCGGCAGAACGACAGTCCGCGCTGAATAACCGCAGGTAGGTGCTCTACGAGGACGTCACGGCCCCGGTCGGTGCCGAGCAGGTCGGGGAAGACGACGCGCACCACGTCGATCCCGTCCTCGCCGAGTCTTGCCGCGAGTTCCCGTGTCACCTGTTCACCGACCACGTCGAACTACCTTTCCGGCACAGTGTGTCGCTGACGCGGAGGGGATAACGTTGAGGGGCAAACGCTATCGACCCGTCCGTGGAGCAAAGACCGCCATTGGTCCCCGTTCGGTGCTCCACACTCATCGTCCACCACGGGGCAACAGTCCGTAACTGGACGGGTGACGACCGTCACGAGATCATGCACGATGTGGGATCGTGATCAAAGTGGTTGCGGACCGACTCGCGCCACATCACAGACATAGTTCGGAACCGCAAGTATTGTGCCGGGAACACCTGAGCTCGAGCACGGGAGACTTTGAGTTGTCTGGTCACCACACGATTGCCGAGACCGAGAAGGCCGTCCAGGCCAAGCTCGGTGCGGTGCCGCTGCATCGCGAGCAGATGGCGGCGGTGTCGAACATCCACCGCGCCGCGACCGCGATTCGCCAGCACCTCGAGAACTCGGTGCTGCGCACCAGCGATCTGACCTGGACCGGCTTCGTCGTGCTCTGGGTCGTGTGGATCTGGGGCGAGATGGAGACGCGCTACGTCGCCGAGGAGGCGGGTATCTCCAAGGGCACCTTGACGGGCGTCGCCAAGACGCTGCAGTCACGGGGCCTGCTGGAGCGCCTGGGCCACCCGACCGATGGGCGTCTGGCGGTCCTGCGACTCACCCCTGAGGGTGAAGAACTGATGGCCGACCTCTTCCCCAAGTTCAACGAGGAGGAGGTCTTCGTCAGCGGTTCGCTGGAGTCGTCGGAGGCCCAGTCGCTGGCCGAGATGCTGCGCCGCATGGTGACGCACCTCGAGGCCAACGGCGAGCAGCGCCGGCTCGACCTTCGCGGAGACACGCCGCTGCCGCCGCGCCGATCCGGTCGGCGCGCCAAGCACGGCTGACTCGACGCCCTTGGGCGACTCACCGGGGGTGAGTCGCCCAATTTGGCGTTGAATCGAGGTCTGCCCGGTCAGAGGGCAAGGCCCTGACCAGCGCTCAGAGCAGGCTCAGCACCCGTGCGTGCAGGGTGTCGAGGTAGTCCTCGGACTCCGGCTTCATCAGCACGCTGCGCAGCACCCGCGCACCGTCCACATCGGCCTCCACCTCGGGATGCCGGGCGGCGAACGCGGTCTTCGACGCCCGTGCCACGCTCAGGAAGATCGGGTCGACGGCCGCGTTCATGCCCGTCTCCATCACGCGGTGGGAGGCGGCGTCCACCGCGGACAGGGTCAGCGGGTCGGTCCGCGGGAAGTACGTGACGATGTCCAGCTCAGGCTCCTGGTAGAGCTCCAGGGCCTCGGACTCGCGGATGATCGACGCCCACCGCACGGCCGCCCGCCGTCCGGCCGCCAGCACCTCGCCCAGACCGTCGCGCGTCAACGGCAGCAGCCGCAGCGTCAGCCAGAGCCCGGCCGCCGCGGCGCCCGCGCGGGAGCACTCCAGGCTGATCTCGCCCAGGTGCATCTCGTCGGACGTGAAGTACGTGTAGGGGGAGTCGTGCAGGTAGAAGTGGCCCACGGACGGGTCGCGGAACAGGACCGCGCCGCAGCCGTAGGGCTGTAGACCGTGCTTGTGCGGGTCCACCACCACGGAGTCGCACGAGCCGATGGCCTCCCACGGCTCGGGCGCGAGATCGGTGCCCGCGAGCAACGTGAAGAAGCCGCCGTACGCACCGTCCACATGCACCCGTGCGTCGTATCGGCGTGCGACGTCCAGTACAAGATGCACCGGTTCGATGGCACCCAAAGCGGTAGTTCCCGGGGTGACGACGACGGTTCCGACCTTGCCGGTCTTCAAGAGGTCTTCGAGCGAGTCCAGATCCATGCGACCTAGGCCGTCCACGGCGACAGGGAAACCCTCGATACCGAGGACCCCGCACATCCGTGAGTGCGTGTAGTGCGCCTCGGAGGAGTACGCGACGCCACGGGTCGGATGCAGCGAACGGGCCACGAAGAGCGCTTCGAGGTTCGCGATCGTGCCGCTGGAGGTCAGGTGGCCGAGGTGCTGATCGCCGTAACCGAACATCGTCGCCAGGTCCGAGACGACCTCGCGTTCCATCGCGGCGGTCGCGGGGCCGCCGTCGAGGGCGTGGTTGTTCGGGTTGATCAGCATCGCGGACAGGTAGCCCACGACGGCCGCCGGATGCGGCGGCTTGAGCATCTGTCCCGCGTAGCGCGGGTGGAAGAACGGGTAGTTGTCGCGCAGCCGGTCCTGCAGCTCCGCGAGCGCCGAACCGAAGAGCGCCGGGTCGACCTGCAGGGACGAGTGAGGTGTGAAGGTGCCGTAGTCGGCCGTCCACTTCTCGTGGTTGGCCAACGCCTCGTTGAGCCAGTGCTGAAGATCCACCGCACACTCCACTCGTCCACACGCGAAATCCGAATGTTCGAATTTGGACGTTACGGCAGACCCCAGCGCGAAGACGAGCCGTTCGCTTTCACATCACGTGCTGAGACGTCAGGACGTGTGCCGCGACGCGACACCACGGCGCTCTGACCTCGACGAAGCGGGATCTCGATGGCCGATCCGCGCGTCTTGTAGTCGAGGCGTCGTCCCCACGTGTCGCGGACGTCGATGTCGCCCGCGATCCCGTGCTCCAGAAGCAAAGGCGAGCCCGCCTCCGAATGGACCTTGATCCAGTCCGTCCGTCCGGAGGAACGGGAAGCGTCCACAAGGAACGCTCCTTGCGTGCGCAACGACGAGATGGACGCATCGGCCCATGTGGACGAAACGGACGGGAAGACGCGCACGACGTTGTTGTGAGACTGGACCATCATTTCCAGCACGGCCTGACCGGACATCAGCGGCGACTCGATCGCGAGGTTGCCTCCCTCGCGGTAGAAGGTGTTCTCGGTCAGCACGGCGTTCGTGCCGACCTGTTTGCGGTCGAGGAAGTAGCGCAGGAACTGGAGCGCCTCCTCCGGCCGGCCCATCGCCGACGCCATCGCGGACGCGGCCCCGTAGCTGTACCCGGCCCACGCCTGCTGCCGCGACACCCAGTGGTCGAACGTCTTGTTGATCAGGTCGCGGTGCTCCGGCATGTCATAGGTCAGTTCGCGCAACGGGTAGAACCAGAGCATGTGCGAGAAGTGCCGGTGCGAGTCGTTGAGCGACACGTCCTTGCCGATCAACGCGCCGTTCGGACCCAGGTGGTAGGGCACGAGCCTGGTGGCGATATCGCGCCAGCGCGCGTTCTCCTCGATGGACAGCAACGTGCGCACGCCCCAGCGGATCAGCGAGAGGTCGTACGTCGTGTCCGTGGCGTTCGCGTACTCCGGTGAGCGCGTCTCCGGCAGATGCAGCTTGCCGTCCGTGCCCTCGACGAGGAAGCGGGCGTAGTAGTTGACCGCCTTCGTCAGGATCGGGAAGAGGACGTCCTTGAGGATCTTCTTGTCCATCGTGTGCCGGTAGCCCAGCCAGACGTTGTGGCAGGCCCACAGAAGATTGCCCGTATGGTCGTTCGGCGCGACGCCCGGAACGCCGCAGTAGCGCGGCCCGGACCGCAGCGTGCGGTCGCCGGGGTGGCAGATCGCGTACGAGTTCCCGTCGCGGTAAGCGGGGTTCACGTTGAGCTCGAGGTTGTGCTCGAACCGCTTCAACGTCGTCGTCACCGCGTCGAGTTCGTGGTGGTTCGAGCCGTTGATCAGCGGATACGAGATCTGGACGTTGAGGTTCCACCACACGGCCGTCCAGCTGTTGCCCTGCTCGGGGAACCACGGGCCCCATTCGGAGATGACGGGCGCGTCGTTCCTCGTCGCCGCGGCCATCTTGTAGAGCTGCAACCAGTAGAAGCGCTGCACGAGCTTGTCCGGCACGGACACCAGCGACTTCGCGAAGTAGGCGTTCCACCAGCGGCGATGCTGCAGCGCCAGCACCTCGGACGGGATCGCGAGCGCCTGCCGCACCTCACGGATCGCGTCGGACGTGTGCGTGTCCGCAGGGTGTGTGTACGCAACGTGCGCCGCGAACCGGCCGTTGCGGGTCTGCCAGGCCGTTGTGTAGCCGCCGCCCGCGAGCAGCGGCTGGGCGGCGTAGGAGACGCCGTTGGCCGTGCCCAGGGTCGCGGTGGGGTTGGCCGTGTAGTCGGCCGGCCTGCGGATCTGGCGGGTCGTAGACGACTCCAGCGGCTGGAAACCCCAGGTCGCCTCGCCTTTGACGGAGGCGAGGAACGTGCTGCGCGAGTTGTGCACGAGCATCGTGAACGTGGCGCTGCCCTGCGTGGTCGTCACCGAGCCGGTGAGCTCGGCGTTCCACAGGTCGAGCGTCCAGTCGACGGCGGTGATCGCGCCGGCGAACCCCAGGGTCAGGTACCCGATCGGCAGCCGGGACAGGCCGACCGCGGCTTCCCAGTGTTCGCGCTGGTCCTGGACCTCCGAGTGGCTGAGCATGAGCTTCAGCTCGTTCGCGGTGCGGCCCGCGTAGACCTGGACGCCCAGGAATCCGTTGGCGAGGAACGGACTGTCGCCCCAGTTCTGCGGCAGTTTCCTCCACTCCATGCGGGCATCGCGGACCACGTCCCGGTGCACGTTGTGACCCGATGTTTCCGGCGCTGCGACGGCGGAGCCCACCCCGAGTGCGGAGGCCCCCACGGCCGCGCCCGTCCCGTACAAAAAGGTTCTACGCGACAGCTCTGTCACTGTTCGTCCCTCCGTGCCGTGGCGGCGGCGGAACGGATCTAACCGCAGAAATCATCCGATGACTAGCGAGCCTGTGACGATCAACGCCCTTCTTGCCCGCAAATCGTTGTTGCACAGTCCTAGCCATAGCCGAGGTCGGGCAATTAGCGTGACGGTTCATGTCACCTGTTGCCATGCACATGAGCGACGGTCTGCTGAACGCGCCGGTGTCGGTCGCCTTCCTCGTCCTCGCGGCGGTGGGCGTCGGGTTCGCGTTGGTCAAGGCCCGTGCGGACCTCGACGACCGCACGGCGCCGATGGCGGGCCTGGTGGCCACGTTCATCTTCGCCGTCCAGATGATCAACTTCCCGATCCTGCCCGGCGCGTCCGGGCACCTGCTCGGCGGCGCGCTCGCCGCGATCCTCGTCGGCCCGTGGGTCGGCGCGCTGTGCGTGACGATCGTGCTGGTGGTGCAGGCGCTGCTGTTCGCGGACGGCGGCCTCACCGCGCTGGGCGCGAACGTCACCAACATGGCGCTGATCGGCACCGCGACCGGGTTCCTGGTCGCCGTCGCCCTGCGCAAGATCGCCGAACGGGGCAAGGGCGGGCTGTTCGCCGTCGCGTTCATCTCGGCGTTCGTCAACACGGTGGTCGCCGCGACCGGCTTCATCGTCGAGTACGCGATCGGGGGCGCGGGCGGCGTGGAGATCGGCAAGGTCGCGCTGCTGATGTGGGGGCTGCACGCGCTGATCGGCATCGGTGAGGGCCTGATCACCGCCGTCACCGTCACCTCGGTCGCGTCGATCCGGCCTGACCTCGTCTACCTGCTCAAGGGCAGCCGCAAGCCGCTGGAGGTCCGGCCGTGAAGAAGTTCGCCATCGGGTTCGTCTTCGTGTCACTGCTGATCGCGGGCGTGCTCTCGTACTTCGCGTCCGGCGACCCGGACGGCCTGGACAAGACCGTCGAGGACACCGGAATCGCCGAGCACGCGCAGGAGCACCCGTTCTCCGGCAGCACGTTCGCCGACTACGCGCTCGGCGGTGACGACAAGTTCACCGGCCTCGCGGGCGTGCTCGGCGTGATCGTGGTGCTGGGCCTGTCGTTCGGCCTGTTCTGGGTGCTGCGCAAGAAGTCCGACGCCTGATGAGCGGCGGCCACGACGTCCTGCACCACGCCGGCGACTCGCCGGTGCACCGCCTCGCGCCCCACGTGAAGATCCTCGTGGCGTTCGGGGCGGTGCTGGGCGTCGTGGCGACCCCGCGCACGCTGTTCCCGCTGTTCGGGCTGTACCTGCTGGTGATCGTCGCGGTGTGGTTCGCCGCTCAGGTCCCCGTGCTGTGGTTTCTCAAGCGCGCGGTGATCGAGGCGCCGTTCGTGGTGCTCGCGTTCCTGCTGCCGATCTTCGGCACGGACCCGCGCACCGACTTCCTCGGCTTCTCCGTGTCGGTCGAAGGCTCTTTGGCGGGCTGGAACATCCTCGCCAAAGGCACGCTGGGTGTGCTGATCAGCCTGACCCTGGCTGCCACGACCGCACCGGGGGAGTTGCTGCGCGGCCTGCAGACGTTGCGGGTGCCCGCGCCGTTGATCATGATCGCGACCCTGATGCTCCGGTACGGCGAAGTCGTCGTGGGCGAGGCGAAGCGCATGCGCGTCGCCCGCATCTCGCGCGGCGACGACCCGCGGTTCCTGTGGCAGGCGGGCGCGGTCGCCCGGTCGGTCGGCACGCTGTTCATCCGGTCCTACGAACGCGGAGAGAGGGTGCATCTCGCGATGGTGTCGCGTGGCTGGACGGGCAATCCGGGAGGAGGCTCGGCGACCATCGTTCCCGAGACCGTGGTGGCTCCGGCGCTGGAGGTCTCGAAGCTGGCCTTCGCGTATCCGGACGGGCACCAGGCGTTGTTCGGCGTCGACCTGCGCGTCGACCACGGCGAACGCGTCGCGGTGCTCGGCCCGAACGGCGCCGGCAAGACCACGTTCGCGTTGCACCTCAACGGAGTTCTCGGCGGCGGCTCCGGCTCGATCTCGATCGCCGGGCTGGAGGTCCGCAAGCAGAACCTGCGCGAGATCCGCCGCCGCGTCGGACTCGTCTTCCAGGACCCCGACGACCAGCTGTTCTGCCCGACGGTCGGCGAGGACGTCGCGTTCGGCCCACGCAACTTCGGCATGTCCGATGTGGACGCGCGGGTGCTGAAGGCGTTGAGCGCGGTGGGAATGGAGTCGGTCGCGGACCGCTCCCCGCTGCACCTGTCCGGCGGCCAGCGACGCCGCGTCGCGCTGGCCTCGGTACTGGCCTGCTCGCCGGAGATCCTGGTGCTGGACGAGCCGTCGGCGAACCTCGAACCGGTGGCCCGCCGCGAACTGGCGGAGCTGCTGCTCTCGTTGGCCCCCACCATGCTCATGGTCACGCACGACCTGCCGTTCGCGTTGCAGATCTGCCCTCGCAGCGTGCTGATCGACGACGGCGTGGTCGTGGCGGACGGCCCCACCCGCGAGATCCTCGCCGACAGCGCTCTGTTGGCGCGCCATCGGTTGGAGTTGCCCTACGGGTTCCGGCTCGACTGAAGTCCTTTCAGCACGATCTCCAGCAGCACGGCGGGATTCGCCCCGTCGTGCATGCTCTGCAGCATCCCCTTCATGAGCACCACGAGGTCCGTGGCCGTGACGTCGGCGCGGACCGTTCCCGCTTCCTGGGCTCGGCGAAGAAGCCCGCCCAACGCCTTGTGCAGGCTCTTGCGCAGCTCGGGTGACACGGTGATCGCGTCGGACATGTCCCGCTTCACCGACGCCTCGTCCGCCATCTTGGTGAGGAACGCGAACAGCGCTTGCCGGGGATCGTCCGCGGGCGCGTCGGCCGACGCGATCATGGCCGACACCCGCGTCTCCGTGACGGCCTGGAACAACGCCTGCTTCGTCGGGAAGTGCCGGTAGACCGTGCCGGGCCCGACCCCCGCCCTACCGGCGATCTCGTCCAGCGGCACCTCGAACCCCTGGGTGGCGAACAGCTCCCGTGCCGCGTCCAGCACCTTCTCGCGATTCCGCGCCGCATCGGCCCTCATCGTTGCCAACCGGGGCGTGCGTTCCGTATCGTCATAACCGGGGTCACCGTTCCGATTCTACTGTGGGGATGAAGCCATGACACGCACGCCCGAGCAGATCGTCGACCACGTCCGCCGCATGGTCGCGGGGGAGCAGACGCACAGCCAGTTCGCCGACCTCTTCGCCGAGGACGGGGTGATGGCCTACCGCTTCCCGACGCACTTCCAGCCGGAGGAGATCAAGGGCCGCGAGGAGATCCGCGCGTACTTCGGCCAGGTCCGCGGCGCCGCCGTGCGCGACAGGATCGAGATCCAGAGCGTCGAAGCCCAGTGCTGGCGCACCAACGACCCGTCCGTCGCGGTCGCCGAGATCACCCACCGCGGCTGGTCGAAGGTGAAGCAGGACTACTACACGTTCACCGCCGTCGCGATCATCCACTTGCGCGATGGCGAGATCGTCCGCTACGACGACTACATGAACCCGTTGCTGCTGACCGAGCTGCTGGGCGTATGACCTTCGACCTCGCCGCCTGGTGCGTCGCGGAGCTGGGAAGCCCGGTGTCCGAGGTGCTCTACGAGCGGGTGTCGATCTCGTCGGTCCACGGCCTGCTTCTGGCCGACGGCCGCGAGGTCTACGTGAAGGCCCGCGAGGACGACGGCCGAGCCGTGTCGTGCCTGGCCGCGCAGGGAGTGTTGGCGGAGCGGGGGTTTCCGTGCCCCCGCCCGCTCACGCCGGTCGTGTTCGCGGACGGGCTGGCCGTGCACGCCGAATCGTCGTTGCCCGGCGGGGAGATGCTGCTCGGTTCCTCGCCCGACATTGCCCGGCGCTACGCGGCCGTGTTCGCTTCCTTGATGGCGTTGCTGGCCGACGTGTCCGTGCCACCACCGCTGCCGTCACCGCGCTGGGCTCGTTGGGACCACACGGATCCCGGGGTGTGGCCGGCGATCGACTTCCTCGACGCGCGGGACCAGAGCGTCGTGCCACCGTTCGTTCTCGAAGCGGCTACTCGTGTGCGTGCGCGGCTGTTGGCCACTTCGCTGCCGTGCGTGCTGGGCCACACCGACTTCGAGGCGCAGAACCTGCGCTGGCACGACGGTTCGGTGCTGGCCGTGCACGACTGGGACAGCCTGGCGTGGCAACCCGAGGCCGCCCTTGTCGGAGCGGCCTCCGGCGCGTTCGCCAACGCGTCGCCTCCCAGTCTTGTGCCCCTGGAATGTTCTTCGGCGTTCATCGAGACCTATCAGCAGGTCCGTGGGCGTGCGTTCTCCTTGGAGGAGATGGAGATCGCGTGGGCCGGGAGCATGTGGACCGCCTTGCACAACGCACGCTGGGAGGTGCTGCACGGCGATCCGACGCCGTCCGGTGACGCCGTGCGGGAGCAGGGGGCCGAACGCCTGCGGCTGGCGAACGCCTAGCTGGCCGCGCGACGCCGGCGTTCCGCCAGCACCGCCGACAGGTACGGATGCGGGTGCGTGTACTCGACGCGCGGCGACCGGATCGCGGTCCCGACGTCGTCCGACAGTCGCGACCCCAGATCCCACCGCGCCTGCTCGGTCAGCTCGTGATACCGGCTCAGGTACTGCCGCGCCGCCAGCACCAGCTCGTCCGGCAGTTGCGACAGGTCCAGGCCGGACGCCCAGTCGGCGAGCTGCGGCGGCATCGTGGCGAGTTCCACCTGTTGCTTCGGCACGCGAGTGTGGATCACGACGGTGCCCGCGAGGTAGTCGCCGACCCGCTTGCCCTGCGGGGAGAACAGCGACACGAACAGTGCGACCGCGCCGCCCATGCCGAGTGCCCAGAAGTCCACGAAGAAACCGCCGAGCGCGCGCACCAGGGCGTGGCGGAAGCGGATGGCGCCGCCGTCGTCGCGCACCACGCGCAGGCCCATCACGAGTTTGCCCAGCGAGCGGCCGCGGGACAGCGACTCGACGGCGGTCGGGTAGCCGATCAGGACGAGCACCGTCAGGGACAGCGCGAGGGCTGTTTGCAGCGCGTCGTCGAAGCCGATCGGCACGAGCAGTGACACGAGCAGCAGCAGGCCGAACTGCACGGCCACGTCGAACGCGAACGCGACGGCCCTGCTCGCGAGCTGTGCGACGCGCAGGTCCAGAACTACGGCTTCACCGGTGACGAGGTCCCCCACGCGGATAGTGTGACTCATCGTGGATCTGGACGTGTTCATCGATCGCCATCGCGAGTCGTGGCAGCGGCTCGAGAAGCTGGTCAAGCGCTCCGGCAGGCTCACCGGTGCCGAGGCCGACGAGCTGATCGAGCTCTACCAGCGCGTCACGACGCACCTGTCGATCGTGCGCAGCCAGACCCCGGACCCGGCCACGGTCGAACGGTTGTCGTCGCTGGTCGCGCAGGCGCGGTCGGCGCTGACGGGCACGCACACGCCGGCCTGGCGGGTCTTCACGCGCTTCTTCACGCACCGGCTGCCCGCGGCCATCTACCTCGGCTGGCGCTGGTGGGTGCCGGCCGGCGTCGCGTTCTACCTGGTCACCGGCATCATCGCCGCGTGGATCGCCTCCAACCCCGACGTGCAGGCCGCCATCGCCGCGCCGGACGAGCTGCGCGAGATGACCAAGGTCGGCGGCGGCTACGAGTCCTACTACTCCAGCGATCCCGCCGGGTCGTTCGCGGCGAAGGTGTGGACCAACAACGCGTGGATGACCGCCGCGTGCCTGTTGCTCGGTGTGCTGTTCGCGATTCCGCCGATCTACCTGCTCTTCACCAACGCCGTGAACGTCGCCGTCGGCATCGGACTGATGTTCGGCGCGGGGCGCGGTGAGCTGTTCCTCGGGCTGTTGGCGCCGCACGGGTTGTTGGAGCTCACGGCCGTGTTCGTGGCGGCGGGCATCGGTATGCGGCTCGGGTGGCAGGTGATCGACCCCGGCAAGCGCACAAGGGCCCAAGCCCTTGCCGCGGAAGGACGATCAGTCGTCGCCGTGGCGCTCGGACTGGTCGTGGTGCTGCTGGTCTCCGGTGTGCTGGAAGGCTTTGTGACGCCGTCCGGCCTGCCGACGTGGGCGCGCGTCGGCATCGGCGTGGTCGCGGAGGTGCTGTTCCTGTTGTACGTCTTCGTGATCGGGCGGCGGGCCGTGCAGCAGGGCGAGACGGGCGACGTGGACGCGAGCGAACGTGAGGACGTCGCGCCGGTCGCTGTCTAGAGCTTGCCCGCGGCCTTCAACGAGAGATAGCGGTCCGCGAGAGCGCGTGGCAGGTCATCGGGCAGTGCGTCGACGACGTCGACTCCGTGCCGTGCGAGCAACGCGGTGAGACGGCGGCGTTCGGCCAGAGTGCGTTCCGCGGCAGCAGCCGTGTAGACGGCCTCCAGGTCGCCACGTCCGGCGGCCATCGCGTGCACGGCCGGGTCGGACACCGAGGCGATCAGCAGATGATGTCGTGAGGCCAGCGTCGGTAGCAGCGGCAGCAGGCCGTGCTCGATCGACGGCTCCAACGACGTCAGCAGCACGACCAGAGAGCGGCGTCCGGCGCGGCGCAGGACCTCGGCCACGGCGGCGCGGGCGTCGAACTCGACCAGTTCGGCTTCCAGCGGTCCCATGGCCTGCACCAGGACCGGCAGCGTGGCGCGGGGGACCGAGGCGCGGACCTTGTGGCTGAACGCCAGGAAGTCCACCTGGTCGCGGGCCTGCGATGCCAAGGCGGACAACAACAACACGGCGTCCATCGACGTGTCCAGACGCGGCAGGCCGCCCAGGGCGCCCTCGACGCGGCTCGCGGACGTGCGGGCGGTGTCCAGCACGATCGTCACCTGACGGTCGCGTTCCGGACGCCAGGTGCGCACCACCACGTCCGTCGAACGAGCCGACGCACGCCAGTCGATGGAACGCACGTCGTCACCGATGACGTACGTGCGTAGCGAGTCGAACTCCGTGCCGGCGCCACGGATCAACGACGCACGGCGGCCGTCTAGTTCACGCAGGCGTTCCAACAGAGGCGGGAGATGACGGCGGCTGTGGAACGGCGGCAACGCGCGCACGGTCCACGGCACGACGTGCGAGCCTTGCCGTGCCGCGATGCCCAACGGGCCGAGGGAACGCACGGTCACACGGTCCGCCGTGCGATCGCCGCGACGCACAGGCCGTAGCTCGAAAGACAACACACGCGAGCCACCAGCAGGCACATCAATCGGAACGCGGTCAGAGACCACACCGGCAGAAGGCGCCCACGCGTCACGAAGAACACCACGCAGCCGACGGCCGGGGTTGTGCACGGTGAGCTGAACAGAGCACAGCTCGCCCGTGCGCACCGAGGTCGCTCCCGCACGCGAGAACGTCAACGGCCGGACGCCGGCAGCCAACAGCAAGTCAGCCGCCACGCACAGCACCAAGACACCGAGCACGACGAGAATCCCTTGCCACGACGGCAAGAGGAGTCCGACGACGAGAACCCCGATGAGCGCGAGCAGGCCCGCGCGACCCGTGAGCGCCACGTCAGCGCGGCACCTGAACCGCGCCGAGCACGCCGTCCAGCACGCCGTCCGCCGTCACGCCCTCCAGCTCGGCCTCCGGACGCAGCTCCAGGCGATGCCGCAGAGCAGGGCGGGCCAACGACTTCACGTCATCCGGCGTCACGTAGTCACGGCCCGAGAGCCACGCCCACGCGCGCGCGGCAGCGAGCAGAGCCGTTGCACCACGCGGAGAAACGCCCAGGCGGACAGCCGGAGACTGACGAGTCGCACGGCACACGTCCACGACGTACGCGATCACCTCGGGCGCCACGGTCAACGCGCGCACGGCCGCCCCACCGGCCTCCAGGTGCGCAGCACTCGCCACCGGCTGCAACGAGGACAGGTCACGCGGATCGAACCCGGACGCGTGGCGCGTCAGCACGTCGATCTCGTGCTCCCGCGCGGGAATCGGCATCGTCACCTTCAGCAGGAACCGGTCCAGCTGCGCCTCGGGCAACGGGTACGTGCCCTCGTGCTCCACCGGGTTCTGCGTCGCCACGACGATGAACGGCGAGGGCAGCGGCCGGGTCTTGCCGTCGGCGGAGACCTGCCGTTCCTCCATCGCCTCCAGCAGCGCGGCCTGCGTCTTCGGCGGCGTCCGGTTGATCTCGTCGGCGAGCAGCAGGTTCGTGAAGACCGGGCCCTCGCGGAACGAGAACGCCGCGTTGTGCGAGTCGTAGACCAGCGAACCCGTCAGGTCGCCGGGCATCAGGTCCGGCGTGAACTGCACACGCGTCGTGGTCAGGTCCAACGCGCGCGCAAGAGCACGCACGAGCAACGTCTTCGCAACGCCCGGAACACCTTCCAACAGCACGTGTCCCTTGCACAGCAACGCGAGGATCAACGACGTCACGGCGGCGTCGTTGCCCACCACGGCCTTGCCGATCTCCGCGCGCAACGCCACCAGCGCCGTGCGGGCTTCCTCGGTGGTGACCACAGCCGTCATGCCTTGCGCACCTCGTCCTCCAGAGCGTCCAGATCAGTTGCCAGCGCGACCAGCCCCCGGTCGTCCACCGACCCCTCGTCGTACAGCAGCGCCCGCACCGAAGTGACGGGACGCGAAGTCCTGCGGGCGATCTCCTCGGACGGATCGTCCCCCACCGGCACCCCCAGCAGCGGCGCCAACCGGTCCCGAGTCGCCTGCCGCAGCACCGAAGCGGCGTGTGCGGCGGCGTGCGACCGTCGATACAGCCGCGCCCTGCCTTCCACGGTCTCGGCGGCGCGCACCACGACCGGAAGCCGTTCGGGCACCACCCGGCCGAGCCTGCGCGCCCGCCACAGGGCGATCAGCACGGCCGCGATGCCGAGCTGCAGGGCGGCGAACTTCCAGCCGTCCGAGACCAGGTCGGTCAGCGTCTTCTGCTGCGACCTGTCCGCCGCCGACGGCACGTACCAGACCAGCCGTTCGTGCTGGCCCAGCAACGACAACGCGAGCGCCGCGTTGCCCTCGGAGTCGATGTCGCGGTTGGTGAAGATCCCGCCGTAGCCGATCATCGTCACGGTGCCGGTGCGCACCAAAGTCGAGTCGTAGCACCGTTGTTCGCCCTCGTAGACGAACCCGCCCGTGGTCGCGGCGCCCGCCTTGGCCGCCAGCGGGCAGCCCGGCTGCCTGGTCTCGGGCTCCAGCCGGCTCACCCCGGTCGCGGGCGCGAGGAGCACGGTCGCGGAGGCCCGGCGGCTCAGGTCCGCGAGCCGTTCCGGGTCGATGAGGTTCGGCTGCGTCACGAACAGCGTCGCACCGTCCACAGAGGACGCGTCGTCGGTGAGCTCGACGCGCACACCGTTCTGCTCCAGCAGGTCGGCGACCGCGTGGCTGCCCTCCGGCCGGAACGAGCGGGGGTCGAACGACCCGCCCTCGCCGCTGCCGCGCACCAGCGTGATCACGACCGCGGTGAAGAGGATGATCACGCCGATGAGCAACGGCCCGCGCGCGGCCGTCCAGATCCGCCCGGCGTCGGGGGAGACCGTCGTCATCCGCGCACCTTGCCGTCCACGGAGACCAACGCCTGATACCCCTCCGCGGTCGCGGTCCTGCCGCCGTACCAGACGTCGTCGAACTGCATCGCCGCGCCGCGCAGGTCGACCGCGAGCGCCGGAAGTGCCTGGCCTGCCTCGAAAGCGACCTCGTCCACGGTCCGTCCGGCTCGTGCGTCGAGCACGCCGCGTTGCTCCAGTTCGCGCACCACGGCACGGAAGCGTTCGCGCACGGCCTCGGCCAGGTCACCGGCGGCCGCGGCCTTTTCGGCGGCTGCCCGGTGCTCCGCGGCCGTCATGACAGTGGAACCGAACACCTTGGCGCCCGAACGCAGCACACGGCCCGTGCGTCCGACGCGGAGCCGGATGACGATCACGATCAGCACCACCACGGCCACGATGATCACGATCGCGGTGAGGCCGCTCATGCCACCCGCCCCGGCGAAGAGCTCGCCGAGGCGGTCGAGGATCCACTCGATGGCGCGTTGCAGCGGGTTCGGGTCGTCGGAGACGTACGCCGGGTCGCTGAGCTCCCGGGCGGCCGCCTCCCTCGCCTCGTCGCGGCCGAGATCTACCGGTACGTCAGCTACCGCCATGCCCCGCGGCCCGCTGGAGTTCGATGTCCATGCCCTCGGAACGCATCCGGCGGTCGACGTAGAGCAGCACGGTCACCGCGGAGCTGAACGGCAGCGTGATCGTCGAGGCGATGATCGCGCCGATGGTCGACAGGATCAGCGAGCCGATGCTCAGCGCCGCCGTGGGGTCGGGCGAGAACCCGGTCGTCGCCGCGCCCAGCAGACCGAACGGCAGGCTGATGATCCAGCTGATCACCCAGCCGATCACGACGGTGAGCAGCAGGATGCCGAACGTCCGCCACCAGGCGCCGTCCACGAGCTTCTTCGAACGGCCGAACGCGGTGGTGACGCCGCAGCGCTCCAGCACCAGCGCGGGCGTGACCAGGGCGAACAGCACCCACAGCCAGACGCCGGGCACGATGCACAGGATCAGGCCGACGGTGATCACGAGACCGGAGAGCAGCGTCGCGCCGAGCAGCGGGAGCAGCCGCGGCTTGAACTCCTCCCACGCCTGCGCGAACGTGACCGGCTTGCCCAGCACGGCGTGGCCCACGATGACGGTGATGAAGCCCGACAGGAACACGGTGCCGAGCAGCAGCAGGAAGACGCTGAGCAGCGTGCCGGTCAGGAAGCCGGTGATGGCGCTGGTGAACTGGTCGATCGCCTGTTCCTGCGTAACCGAGTTCGGGTCGAGCGTCACGACGGCGGTGAGGTCGTCGAGGAACGGCAGCTGCACCAGCAGGCCGACGATCTGCGTGACCGCGGCGACGACGGCGGCCGCGCCGATGATCAGCTTCGGGTAGCGGCGCATCGTCGTGATGGCGCCGTCGACGATCTCACCGACCGCCAGCGGGCGCAGCGGGATCACACCGGGCTTGATCGTCGGCTGCGCTCCGGGCGGCGGCGGGGCGTTGTAGCCGTACTGCGGCGGCGGCTGCTGCCCCGGCTGCTGCGGCTGGTTCGATGGCTGGTCCGGTGAGGACCAGCCGGGCGTTTCGGACATCTCGGCTACCCCCGGTCGTGGTGTGAGCGGCATCCTGCCAGATCAGCGCCCACGCCACTGGCGAACCCGATCACGAAACGAGCTCGGTCCGCGCCTTGGCCGGTGTCGTGCGCCGCATGCCCGCGTTGACACATCGTTTGACCACCTGAGGCTGCTCGCGCATCAGCCGCAACCCGCGCCTGACCAGCGTCGGCACCGGTTTGCGGGCCTCGGCGACGTCGCGGGCGAACCGGCGCACGAACGTGACGGGCGGACTCGGCGCGAGCACGATCGCGTCCCGCAGCACCCCCGCCTCCCGGGCGCCCTGGACCAGCAGGTCCGCGAACAGCCCCTCCGCGATGAACGCGGGCGCGTCGCCGAGCTCGATCGTCTGAGTGCCGACCGCGCGGTCCTCGCTGATCGAGTACACCGGCGCCTCGACCCTGCCGGTGTTCGACAGCTCGATGATCGCCCGCAGCGCCTTGTCCGCGTTCCACGAGCCGATGTCGTCCCAGTCGGCCCTGCCGTGCTCGTCGCGGGGCAGCAGCGGGTCGTCGCCGTCGCGGTAGAAGTCGTCCAGGCGCAGCACGGGCCAGCCGAGGTGGGCGGCGAGTGTCGACTTGCCTGAGCCGGAAGGTCCGGCGAGCAGCACGGCACGAGGGATGGGCACGGAACGCGATCCTCGCACATGACTTAGGCTCGAACGCATGAGCGAAGGTCTGTTCGACGAGGGCCTCTTCGGCGCGACCGACGAGGAGAAGGCCGAGCGCATCGCGGCCAACGCCCCGCTGGCCGTGCGGATGCGTCCGGTCACGCTGGACGAGGTCGTCGGCCAGGACCACCTGCTCGGGCCGGGCGCGCCGCTGCGCCGCCTGGTCGAGGGCGCCACGCCGGCGTCCGTGATGCTCTACGGCCCTCCCGGCACCGGCAAGACGACCCTCGCGACGCTGGTGTCGAAGGCGACCGGCCGCCGGTTCGTGGCTTTGAGCGCGCTGTCGGCCGGGGTCAAGGAGGTGCGGTCGGTCATCGACGAGGCCCGGCGCCGCCTGGTCCGCTCCGGCGAGTCGACCGTCCTGTTCATCGACGAGGTGCACCGGTTCTCCAAGACGCAGCAGGACGCCCTGCTCGGCGCGGTCGAGGACCGGATCGTGCTGCTCGTCGCGGCCACCACGGAGAACCCGTTCTTCTCGGTCGTGTCGCCCTTGCTGTCGCGTTCGCTCGTGTTGCAGCTCAAGTCGTTGACCGACGACGGCGTGCGTTCGGTCATCAAGCGCGCGGTGTCCGACGAACGCGGCCTGGGCGGTTCCGTGGTGCTGGAACCCGACGCCGAGGACCACCTGATCCGCCTGGCAGGCGGTGACGCCCGCCGCTCCCTGACAGCGCTGGAGGCGGCGGCGGACTCGGCGCTGGCGTCCAACGAGGGCGTGATCACGCTGTCGCTGCTGGAGTCCACTGTGGACAAGGCGGCGGTGCGCTACGACCGCGACGGCGACCAGCACTACGACGTGACGTCGGCGTTCATCAAGTCGATCCGCGGCTCGGACGTGGACGCGGCCCTGCACTACCTCGCGCGCATGATCGAGGCGGGCGAGGACCCGCGCTTCATCGCGCGCCGTCTGGTGATCCACGCCAGCGAGGACGTCGGCATGGCCGATCCGACGGCGCTGCAGACGTGCGTGGCGGCGGCCCAGGCCGTGCAGCTCATCGGCCTGCCCGAATGCACCCTGAACCTCGCGCAGGCCACGATCCACCTCGCCACCGCGCCGAAGTCGAACGCCGTCACCACCGCGATCCACACCGCCATCGAGGACGTCCGCAAGGGCGCCATCGGTTCCGTGCCAGCGCATCTGCGCGATGGCCACTACGCGGGCGCGGCGAAGCTGGGCAACGCGCAGGGCTACCGCTATCCGCACGACGTGCCGGACGGTGTGCTGACGCAGCAGTACGCGCCGGACGACCTGGTGGGACGCGACTACTACGAGCCGACCGGGCGTGGCAACGAACGCGCCGTGGCGGAACGGCTGCCTCGGCTGCGCCGCGTGATCCGGGGCGAGTAGGCCGCGTGCCGTTGCTCTGTTCGGACTAGTATCTGGTCGCGTTGGGTGACTGCACGTACACCAGGGGCGACGATGACTGATCCTGACCGGATCCTCGCGAACTACGAGGGGACGCTCGCCGAGGCACAACGGCGCAGCGACGCGATTCGCGAGACGCTGGCGACGTTGCAGGTCACCGAACGCAGCGCGGACGGCCAGATCTCGGTGACCGTCAACGACGCCGGCAACCTGGTGGACCTCCGGCTCGGCAACGCCCTGCAGCGCAAGGACGGCGACACGGTCGGCCGCGAGGTGCTGCGGGTCGTGCAGGCCGCGCAGGGGCGTGTCGCGTCGACGGTGCAGGAGGCCATGACGCCGTTGATGGGCGCGGACTCCGAGGCGATGCACATGATGATGGACAAGCTCCGCAGTGCCCAGCCGCCCGCCGAGCCCGAACGCCCGTCGTGGGGTCCGCCGCAGTCTGGCCTCGGCCAGATCGAGGACGACCACCCGCCGGTCCCGCGCCCGCCCCGCGCACCCCGTCCGTCCGAAGAGGACGAGGATTTCGGCGACGGCGGGTACCTGCGATGAACCACGCCAGCGACGAAGCCGAGATGAAGGCGCACCTGGGCAAGCTCGACGACATCGGCGCCCGCATCAACACCGCGGTCACGTCCGCGAACGCGACCATGGACGCGACGGCGTTCGGCCTGCTGGGCATGCCGCTCGCGGGCATCTGCGCGGGCGCGTCGGCCCTGGCCGCCAACGCCATCGAGAAGGCCGCGGACTCGGCGGTCGCGCACCACCGCGAGTTCGCGGACATGGCATTGCACATCAGGACCAACGAACAGGCGCGGGCGGCCGATCTCGACGGGATGTACCGGAAATGACGAACCCGCTGAAAGTCGCAGGCGAGGAGACCAAGGCGACCGAGGGCCTCGGCCTGGCGCACGACGCCGCCGAGACGTTCTCCGCCATCAGCCAGGGCAACTGGGCCGAGGGCCTGATGAACGCGGCGGGCGGCGCGATGGGCGTGGCGGGTTTCCTGGCGGACCCGCTCGCCGGTCTGATCGGCGCGGGCTTCGGCTGGCTGATCGAGCACGTCCCGTTCCTGCGGGAGCCGCTCGACTGGCTCACCGGCGACCAGCAACAGCTCGACGCGATGTCCAAGACGTGGGGCAACATCGCCAACCACGTCGAACAGGTCTCCACCGACCTCAAGCAGTGGGTGAAGACCGACAGCGGCCAGTGGACCGGCGAGGAGTTCCGGGCGTACGAGCGGTTCGGCGTCGACAAGGCGGACACGTACGGCTCCGTCGCGACCGGCGCGCAGGGCATCTCCGTGCTCGTCAACGTCTGCAAGACCATCCTCAACGTGGTGCGCGGCATTGTCCGCGACCTGATCTCCGAAGCCGTCGGCAAGCTGATCAGCATCTGCATCCGCTGGGCCCCGGCCATGGCCGCGTTCGGCGCGGGTGTCGCCGGTGCGATCGCCGAATGCACCGCGACGGCCGTCAAGTACGCGAACAAGGCCCTGAGCTGGTGCAAGAAGCTCTCGAAGGCGTTCAGCAACGCCACCGGCCTGTTCAGCAAGCTGGAGAACGTCTTTCAGGGCGCCATGAACGCGCTGACCAAGTTGTCCAAGGGAGTGCGGACCGGCGCGACGAACTTCTCCGTGGCCAACGCCATCACCAGCAAGGCCACCAACTTGGACGCGCTCGAGCACGGGGTGAGCGAGGCGAAGAAGCACGTCGTGGACGGGGTGAAGTCCGCGCCCGCCGACTCCGTGCCGAAGCTGGGTGTCGACCTGGGCAAGGAGGCGGGCAAGGTGTTCGACAGTCAGTCGGGCGACCTGTTCGACTCGGAGCCAGAACAGAAGCAGGGTGGATGAAGCTCCTCGGATTCCTGTTCGTCCTCTTCGTGATGCCGCCGCTCGGGTACCTCACGGCGGCCACGGTCTGGACCCACCTGGGCGACCAGATCGAAGCCAGCGGCACCAGCACACTCGTCGGGGTGGCGAGGTCGTGTGAGCGGCAGGATCCGATCACGCTGACCGGTGGCTTCCAGGCCTGGTACGTCTGCCAGGTCGACGTCAGCGCACACGGTGGGCCGGCGCGCACCATGGAGTCACGGGGTTTCCTCACCCCGGAGCACATCGGCGTCCAGGTCCCGGTCGCGACGACGCACAACGGCCGGAACCTGGTGGCCGATTCGGACACCGAGCGCTACCCGAACCTCGCCCCGCTCGCGTTGGCCGGGACCGTCATCGGCTGGATCCTGCTGATGGCCGCGATGCTGTGGTTGTTGAGCCGCAAGCACATCGCGGAGAATTCCGTCGGGCGATCGGGAAGTATCGCGTAGCTTCGGCGAGGTGACGATCAGAGAAGACTTCCTGACCACCGCCCGCATCGCCCTGGACCTCCTGCGCCACCAGCAGGTCGCGGCGAACTGGGACCGGCCCAGCGCCCTGCCGGAGTTCGGGGTCAGCGGCCTCGCCGGGCACGTCGCCTACCAGGCCCTGCCGCTGCCGGGCATGATCGGGACCCCCGCGGGCGACGAGCCGGTCGTCGGGCTGATGGAGCACTACGAGCGGGCGAAGTGGACCGATCTGGACGTCGGCTCCGAGTTCCACACCCGCATCCGCGCGGGCGGCGAGAAGCTGGCGGCGGAGGGACACTCGGCCCTGTGCGACCGGTTCGAGCAGACCCTCGACGAACTCGCGAAGACGTTGCCGGGCATGGAGAACCGGGGCGTCCGGATGCCGCACTGGGGGCCGTGGGCGGTGCCGCTGGACGAGTACCTGCTCAGCAGGCTGATGGAGTTCGTCGTGCACTCGGACGACCTCGCGGTGAGCGTCGGGCTGGAGACGCCCGAGTTCCCGCGCCGCGTCAACGAGGCCGTCATCGACCTGCTGACCCGCATGGCGCTCAACAAGCACCGCGCGATCGACGTGGTGCGCGCGCTCAGTCGTAAGGAACGCGCACCGCAGGACATCACGGCGTTCTAGCGGCGGCAGACCATCAGCAGTGCGAGCTTGCCCGGCAGCATGATCTCGTCCGCTGCCACGAAACCGCCTGCCTCGAACGACCTGATGGCGCGAGTGTTGCGCACGTCCGGTTCCAGCACGATTCGCGTGCAGTGCGGGTCGGCCTCGAACAGCGCGTCGGTGAGCCGGGGGAGCAGCGACCGCACGAGTCCGCGGTCGGTCATGGCCAGGTCGCCGACCGCGAGGTTCAGCCCGAGGTCGTGCGGCCGGGCCTGGTAGCAACGCGCGACGGCGTGCCTGGCAGCGCGGTAGACCTCGGCGTAGATCACCGGGCGGCCGTGCCAGCTGATCAGCAACGGCCGGTCGTCGTCTCCCGCCAGTTGTTCTTCGAGCCGGCGTTCCCACTGCGGCAACGTCCATGCCTGCCGCCAGAACGCCGCCACGTGCGGTGCCTGGTTCCAGCGGTGCACGAGGTGCAGGTCGTAGCCGTCCGCACGGGCGACACGGGCCTCCCACGGCATCGACAGGTCCGGAACGGGCGGTGGGCCCGCCGTGATCTGGGGCCGATAGGAGTCCAGGTGCGACACCGGCTTCACTGGGCCTCCTGCACGGGTCAACTTAGGGTTGCCTAACTTCACGCTGTGCAGGACCGAGCTGTCAAGCCCTGTGTGACGGGTATTTCACAGGCTGTGACGGCCGTGAGTCAATGAGTGGTCCGTCCCAATTGGAGGTGCGTAGGTTGACCGCCATGCCGGAGACCCAGCGCGAACCGGTGCCGCGCGTCGACACAGGAGAGCTCGACGTCGCGCACGAGTTCCTCAAGTTCCAGCGGCACTGCGTCCTCAAGAAGGCGGAGGGGCTGACCGACGAGGAGCTGCGGCGGCCGATGGTCGCCAGTGGCACGTCGATCCTGGGTCTGATCCAGCACCTGGCCGAAGCCGAGCGCTACTGGTTCGGCTACCACCTCGCGGGCGCCGAGTGGTCCGCGGACACCGAGTTCGGCATGACCGTGCCCGCCGAACGCGACGCGGCGACGGTGATCGCGGACTACCGCGCGGCGATCGCCGGCAGCGACGGGGTGATCGAGGCGGCCGGCCATCCCGGGGCGCTGATGGTGACGCCGGTCGAAGGCGTGTCGAAGACGCTGCGGTGGGTACTCGCGCACATGACCACCGAGACCGCCCGGCACGCGGGCCACGCCGACATCATCCGCGAGCAGATCGACGGCGCCACCGGTCGCTGAAGATCAACAAATGGTGCCCCTCGGTCGGGTGTCGGACCTACCCGGTAATCTCACCCGCAACCAAGCCCGAACGCCTGTTCACCAGGAGGATCCGTGTCGCCAGGGTGGCTCGCCGCCGGTGCCTTCGTGCTGCTCGTGCTCATCGTGGGGATCGTGGCGATCAAGGCGGCGCGTTTCTTCGACGAGGCCACGATCGCGATGCGCAAGGCCCACGAGAACACGGACCCGTTGTTCGTCGAGGCCAACACGACGCTCACGCACGTGAACACGCAGCTTGAGCGCGTCGACGGCATCACGGCCAACGCGCGCGCCGTCACCGGCAACGTCTCCGCGCTCACCAGCCTGTTCACCGCCACGCTGGGCGGGCCGCTGGTCAAGGCCGCCGCGCTGTCCTACGGCGTGAGCAAGGCCGTCAAGGCCCGCCGCAAAGCCGCCGAGCAGCCGAACAAGCACGCCAAGCGCCGCCTGAAGCGGGGTGCCAGGTGAGCCGTCTCTTCTGGTTCGGCCTGGGCGCCGCCGCGGGGCTGTTCGCCGCGAAGAAGGCCGCCGAGGTCGCAAAGCAGGCGACTCCGGCCGGTATCGGCACTAACGTGGGTGAAGGCCTGCGCGAACTCGCCGGCGCCATCGGTTCCTTCGGGGCCGAGGTGCGCGCGGGGATGGCCGAACGGGAACAGGAGTTGCAGGACACCGTGGAACGTCAGACGGGATTCACGCCAGGGCGCCGAGCGCCCAGGGCGAACGGGAAGCACTAGCGCCGTTCGCCCCGTGACCATGCCCTGACTGTCCCCAGCAACACACTTAGGAACTTCCCGTGCAGACCCACGAGATCATCAAGCGTTTCCGCGAGCACTTCGAGAAGGCCGGGCACAAGTACATCCCCAGCGCCTCGCTGCTGCTCGACGACCCCAACCTGCTGTTCGTCAACGCCGGCATGGTGCCGTTCAAGCCGTACTTCCTCGGCGAGGCCCCGCCGCCCGCCCCGCGGATGACGAGCATCCAGAAGTGCGTGCGCACCCCCGACATCGACGAGGTCGGCAAGACCACCCGCCACCTCACGTTCTTCCAGATGGCCGGCAACTTCTCGCTCGGCGACTACTTCAAGGAAGACGCCATCCGGCTGGCCTGGGAGCTGATCACCAACTCCCAGGACGCCGGCGGCTACGGCTTCGACCCCGAGCGCATCTGGGTCACGGTCTACGAGACCGACGACGAGGCCATCGAGCTGTGGCAGAAGGTCGCCGGCATGCCGCTGGAGCGCATCCAGCGCCGCGGCGTCGAGGACAACTTCTGGTCGATGGGCGTCCCCGGCCCGTGCGGCCCGTGCTCGGAGATCTACTACGACCGCGGCCCCGAGTACGGCAAGGAGGGCGGCCCGGTAGTCGACGAGGACAGGTACCTGGAGATCTGGAACCTCGTCTTCATGCAGAACATCCGCGGCGAGGGTGGTGCCAAGAAGGACTACCCGGTCATCGGTGAGCTGCCGTCGAAGAACATCGACACCGGCATGGGCGTCGAACGCGTCGCCTACCTGCTGCAGGGCGTCGACAACGTCTACGAGACCGACCTGGTCCGCGCCGTCATCACCAAGGCCGAGGAGCTCTCCGGCCGCAAGTACGGCGCCAACGAGGTCGACGACATCCGCTTCCGCGTGATCGCCGACCACGCCCGCAGCGGTGTGCTGCTGGTCGGCGACGGTGTCACGCCCGGCAACGAGGCCCGCGGGTACGTCCTGCGCCGTCTGCTGCGCCGCATCGTCCGTTCGTCGCGCCTTCTCGGCGTGAACGAGCCGGTGCTGCAGCAGTTCGCCGAGGTCGTCCGCGACTCGATGGGCGAGGCCTACCCCGAGCTGGTCAGCGGGTTCGCCCGCATCCAGCAGGTGCTCAAGGCCGAGGAGGACACGTTCCTGCGCACGCTCGACGCCGGTTCGCGGATCTTCGAGGGCGCTGCCGCCGAGGTGAAGTCCGACGGCCGCGCCACGCTGCCCGGTGACAAGGCCTTCCAGCTGCACGACACGTACGGCTTCCCGATCGACCTCACGCTGGAGATGGCCTCCGAGGCCGGCCTGTCCGTGGACGAGGACGGGTTCCGCAAGCTGATGGCCGAGCAGCGCGCCCGCGCCAAGGCCGACGCCGCCGGCAAGAAGACCGGCCACGGCGACCAGTCGGTGTACCGCGAGCTGCTGGAGCAGGGCCCGACCGAGTTCACCGGCTACACCGAGCTCGCCTCCGAGGCCACGCTGCGCGGCATCGTGCACAACGGCGCTCGGGTGAAGTCGGCTCGCGAGGGCGACATCGTCGAGGTCGTGCTGGACCGCACGCCGCTCTACGCCGAGTCCGGTGGCCAGGAGTCCGACGCCGGCACGATCGTCACGGCCAACGCCGAGCTGGAAGTGCTCGACGTGCAGAAGGTCGCCCGCAAGCTGTGGGTGCACCAGGTGCGCGTGAAGTCCGGTGAGGTCAGCGAGGGCGAGCACGTCGAGGCCCGCGTCGACCCGGAATGGCGCGTCGGTGCCCGCCAGGGGCACTCGGGCACGCACGTCGTGCACGCCGCCCTGCGTCACGTGCTCGGCCCGTCGGCCCTGCAGAGCGGTTCGTACAACAAGCCCGGCTACCTGCGTCTCGACTTCGCCTGGACCGGTGGCCTGTCCACCGAGGCCAAGAGCGAGATCGAAGAGGTCTCGAACCTCGCCGTGCGCAGGGACCTGCCGGTCAGCATCGTCTACACGGACATGGCCGGTGCCCAGGAGCTGGGTGCCGTCGCCCTGTTCGGCGAGACCTACGACGAGACCGTGCGCGTCATCGAGATCGGTGGCGAGTGGTCTCGTGAGCTGTGCGGTGGCACCCACGTCGAGCACTCGTCGCAGATCGGCCCGATCACCCTGCTGGGTGAGTCTTCCGTCGGTTCCGGCGTGCGCCGCCTGGAGGCCTACGTCGGCATCGAGGCCATGCGGTTCCTCGCCAAGGAACGCGCCATCGTGCAGAACCTCTCCGACATGCTCAAGGTCGGCTCCGAGGGCCTGCCCGAGCGGATCGAGTCGCTCGTCGAGCGCCTGAAGTCCGCCGAGAAGGAGCTCGAGAAGGTCCGCGCCGCCGAACTGCTGGGCAACGCCGGCGCCCTCGCCGACAAGGCTCTGGACATCCGCGGGCTGTCGCTCGTGGCCCTGGGCCTGGAGGGCGTGTCGGGCAACGACCTGCGCACCCTCGGCGGCGAGGTCCGCAACCGCCTGGGCAACAGGCCCGGTGTGGTGGCCCTGTTCTCGGTCGACGGCGACAAGGTCAGCTTCGTGGTGGCCACCACGGCCGCCGCCCGCGACCTGGGTCTCGCCGCCGGCAAGCTCGTCCCGGTGTTCGGCCCGGCCATCGCCGCCCGTGGTGGCGGCAAGCCGGACCTGGCCCAGGGCGGCGGTACCAACCCGGCCGGCGTTCCCGACGCCATCACGAACCTCACCAACGAACTGGACAAGGTGCTTGAACAGCGCTGATTCCACTGATGTCGGCGACCCGGGCCTCGGCAGGAGGCTCGGCGTCGACGTCGGATCGGTTCGCGTGGGTGTATCCCTCAGCGATCCATCGGCATTTCTGGCGACTCCGCTGGTTACCCTGCAGCGTGACGAGAAGCGCGGCTCGGACCTCACCGAGCTCGTACGTCTCGTGGCCGAACATGACGTCGTAGAGGTCGTGGTCGGCTTACCCAAGACATTGGCCGGTCGGCACGGCCCCGCAGCGGAGGCGGCGACCGCGTACGCTGCGGCCCTGGCCGGCCGCATCGCCCCGGTGCCGGTGCGCCTGAGCGACGAACGACTGACGACGGTTGTGGTGAGCCGAGTGCTGGCACAGCGCGGTGTGAAGGGCAAGAAGCAGCGTGCCGTGGTCGACCAGGCCGCCGCTGTCGAGATCCTGCAGTCTTGGCTGGACGCACGGGCACGGGTTGTGTCCGCCCGAAAGGACGAGGTGTGAGCGGCGACGATCTCGGGTTGTTCACCGACCCCGAAGTGGACGAGCGACGCCCGCTGAAGCGTGACCGCAGCCGGGACAACGCCCGTGCCAAGGCGAAGAAGCGCAAGAAGACGGTCCTGTGGCTCGTCGTGGCGCTGATTCTCGCCGTCGGCATGGGCGGTGCCTACTACGGTTACCGCGAGCTGCGCGGCATCGGCTCGTTCGACGACTTCGCCGGTACCGGTGAGGCCGACGCCATCGTCGAGGTCCAGGACGGCGACGTGGTCAGCAAGATCGCGTCGACCCTGTACGACAACGGCGTCATCGCCTCCGCGCGCGCCTTCACCGAAGCCAGCAAGACCGACGCCCGCGTGACGTCGATCCAGCCAGGCTTCTACCTGATGAAGACGAAGATGTCGGGCCAGAACGCGGTGGCCCGCATGATCGACCCGAAGACGCGCGTCCCGGCCGTCCAGGTCGTCGGTGGCCTCAAGCTCACCGACATCCAGGCCAACGGCAAGACCGTCAAGGGCATCTACTCCCTGCTGGCCGACGCGAGCTGCACGGAGAAGGACGGCGCCAAGGTGTGCCTGACCGGCGACGAGATCAAGGCCGCCGCGGAGCAGACCGACCCGGTCGCCCTCGGCGTTCCGGACTGGGCACTCGCCGACGTGAAACGTGCCGAGCCGCAGCACCGCCTCGAAGGCCTGATCATGCGCGGCGTCTACCAGGTCAAACCGGGTGTCAGCGCGGTCGAGCTGATCCGCGGCGTCGTCGTGTCCTCTGCCCAGAAGCTGCAGGGCGCCGGCATCCCCGGCGGCACCCTGAACACCGGCTTCCGTCCCTACGAGGTCCTGGTCATCGCCTCGCTGATCGAGAAGGAGGCCATCGAGAAGGACTTCTCGAAGGTCTCGCAGGTCATCTACAACCGCTTCAAGGTGAAGCCGAAGCCGATGGCCCTGCAGTTCGACTCGACCATCAACTACAAGAACAACCAGCCCCACATCCGCACGTCCGACGCGGACCGCGATGCGAACGGGCCGTACAACACCTACATCAACCAGGGTCTGACGCCGACCCCGATCGGCTCGCCGTCGCAGCAGGCGATCGCCGCCGCGATCAAGCCGGAGGGCGGCGACATCCTGTACTTCGTGAAGTGCCAGACGGACGGCACGTCGTGCTTCGCGAACACGTTCGACGAGCACAACGCGAACGACCAAAAGGCACAGAGGGACGGCGTCTACTAGTGGTGCGCAAGGCCGCGGTGATCGGTTCGCCGATCGAGCACTCCCTTTCTCCTGTGCTGCACAACGCCGCGTACGCCGCTTTGGGCCTCGACTGGGAGTACACGCGCCTGGAGTGCTCCGAGGCCGAAGTTCCCGCTCTGGTCGCCTCTCTGGGGCCGGAGTGGGTCGGCCTCTCGTGCACGATGCCCACCAAACGCGCCGCGCTGGCGTTCGCGTCCGTCGTGACCCCGCGGGCTTCGGCGGTGGGGGCGGCGAACACGTTGGTGCGCAACGGTTCCGAGTGGCACGCCGACTGCACCGATGTGGACGGCGTGGTCGGCGCGTTGCGGGAGAAGGGCTTCTCCAGCGGTTCGCACGGCCTGGTGCTCGGCGCCGGTGGCACGGCGACGGCCGCCCTGGCCGGGTTCGCCGCGCTCGGAATCACCTCCGCTTCCCTTGTAGTGCGCGATCTTTCTCGTGCGGGAGAGGCCCTGGAGACCGCGTCCAGGGTCGGCGTCACCGTCGAGGTCCTGGAACTGTCCTCTGTGGACCTAGGTATGCTGGCCGGCGCGTCGGACGTGGTGGTGTCGACGGTGCCCGCCGAGGCCACCGTGCCGCTGGCCGCCGACCTGGCCCGTGCGCCCTACGTGCTGGACGTGATCTACCACCCGTGGCCCACGCCGGTCGCCGCGGCCGTGGAGGCGTCCGGGACGCGGCTGGCCACCGGGCTGGACATGTTGCTGCACCAGGCTTTCGGACAGGTGGAGCAGTTCACCGGGAAGTCCGCGCCGCAGGACGTCATGCGGTTGGCGCTCGACGCCGCGCTGACGGCCCGCGCCCGCGCGTAACTTTCGTCTTGATCTTGGCCTGTTCGATTCCGGTGTGCGCGGGGCCCGTGGTTGCCTACGGCTGACTCGTTGGCTGCGGGCGATGTGCCACTCGGCCGGAGCCATCGCATGCCGGTGTTCCTCACCTTGGGAGGGCCGGTCGGTGGGACGCACGGCCTACGGCCGCCGTTGCGTCCCGCCTCTTTCCAGGACGATCCGTTGACGTCACTGCGATCCCGCGGCGACCAGCTTCGCGGTGATGGGGCCGAGCTCGGCGACCAGCTCGTCGAGTTCGGCGGGGGAGAGGGCGTCGTAGGGAGGCGCGGCGAGTTCGTCGGTGAGGGCCTCGATGCCTTGCTGGGTCTCGCGACCGGCGTCAGTGAAGTGGCCTTCTGCGTCGAGGAGACCGCGTTCGCGCAAACCGCCCATGACCGCGGCCAGTCGCTTCTTCGGCAGGTGGTGGATGCGCCCGAACGTCTCCGCCGGGTGGATGCCCATCGCGAGCGCGGAGAGCACGTGGGCCTCGGTGCCGCCGATCCGTGCGCCGACGAGAGCGACGATGTGCCCGTCACCGCGGTGCTCGCGCAGCAGGGTCGCGGAGTGCCACAGGCGGGCGACCGGGTCGCTGGGCACCGGAAGAGTGCGCATGGCGGCGTACATCACCCGACCTTCCAGCGGCGCGCTCGTCGCGGCCTTGGTGGTCAGGTCGGCGGCGCGCACCAATCCGGGGGAGCCGGCCAGCTGCTCGCCGAGGATCCGCCGCAGGGAGGCCGCGCTGCCCCGTTCCCGTGCGGCGACCGACGCCTCGGGCGGGATCGTCTCCCACGCGCTCGGGATGTGCCGCGCGGCCTCGCCGTCGGCGAAGTTGTAGAACGCCGCGTGCACGACCTCCGCCGGCACCCGTCCCAGCGGCGCGGCACGGCTCGCGAAGTAGCCGTCCCAGTAGGTGCGGTGGCCGAGTGCGGCCAGCTCCTCGCCGCACTCGCGAGCGAAGAAGGTCACCAGGCAGATCGGCTCCAGGAGCTCGACCATGCGACGGGCGGTGTGAGCCATGACCGACATGATGCCTACGGGCAGTTCTCGTCGGGGAGCGACTCGACTCCCGCGACCTTCGCGCGGCTCGCCAGCGCCGTGCAGTGCACCTGGAACACCGCCCACTTGGACGTCGGCGGCTCGATGCCCTCCGGCATCACGATCACGTTCAGCACGGCGACCGCCTTGTCGTTCGTGGTGGGCAGCTCGGTCACCAGGCCGAGCTTCTTCTCCTCGTCGGTGAGCCCGGCCAGCAGCACGTTCATGGCCGTCGTGATGTCGACGGTGCCGGTGTAGTCGCGGGTCCGGCGCACCAGGCCGTCCCGCTGCGGCGTCACGAGGTAGATGGTCAGCGTGTGCGACGAGACCGTCGGCGCCTCGGCCCCGGTGAGGATCGAGGTCGGGCGGATGCCGCAGGCCGTGAGGGTCACCAGGGCAAGCGCAAGGTGAAGACCGCGCCACCCGAGGGCGCGTTGGCCGCTTCGATGGTGCCGCCGTGCAGGCGTGCGTTCTCCCATGCGATCGCCAATCCCAGTCCGCTGCCCTCGGAACGGGAGCGGGCCGTGTCTGCCTTGTAGAAGCGGTCGAAGATGTGAGGCAGGGCCTCAGGCGAGATACCGGGGCCGCGGTCGGACACCTCGATCACACCCGGCCGCACGCTGACGCGCACCGGCACGCCGCCGTGCTTGAGCGCGTTGCCCACCAGGTTGGCCACGATGACGTCCAGCCGGCGGCGGTCCACCCGGCCCACCACGCCCTCGGGCAGGTAGGCCTGGACGGACGCGGCCCAGCCGCGGGCGGCCAGCGTGTCGCGGACCGCCGTGCCGATGTCCCAGTCGTCCAGTTCCAGCAGGTTGCGGCCCTCGTCGAAGCGGGAGATCTCCATCAGGTCGTTGACCAGGCGGGTGAGCTTGCGGGTCTCGGCCGACACCAGCCTGGCCGCGACGGCCGTGTCGGGCGGCAACGTGTCCGCGTCCTCGTCCAGGACGGCGGTCACGGCGTTCATCGCGGTCAGCGGCGTGCGGAGTTCGTGGGACACGTCGGCGACGAAGCGGCGGGACGCGGCCTGGGAGGCTTCCAGCTGTTCGGCGGCGCGGTTGAACGTGCGCGCCAGGTCGGCGAGTTCGTCCGAGCCGCGATCGTCGACGCGGGTGTCCAGCCGGCCGGACCCCAGTGCTCGGGCGGCGGTGCCGAGGCGGCGGACGGGACGCAGCACGCCGCGGGCGGTGAAGAGCGCGAGCCCCAGCGCCAGGGGCAGCACCAGGCTGACGCCCACCCAGGCGGCGGTCGAGAAGCTGTCGATGGCGGTCTGGGGGCCTCTCAGGTACAGCAGCGACCACACCTCCACGCCGGTCGGATTGCCGTCCGCGCGCAGCAGCGGGATGCCGATGACGACGTACGGGTCGGTCAGGTCGGTGCGGCGCTGCCAGAGGGTCGTCCTGCTCGTCTTGAGCAGCTCGCGCATCTCGGCGGGGATGAACGCCGGATCGGGACCGGTGCTGGAGCGCAGGCCCTCGTACAGCACGACCCCCGAGCCGCGCAGGTACGTGCCGAACTCGTCCAGGTCCCGCTGCGCCGGTGGCACGGTCAGCCGGGGCGCGTAGTCGCGGACGTCGTGCACGAGCGGGTTCATGAAGTTGTCCTGCGCGTCCGCGAGCAGCAACGTGCGGGCGGTCGCATAAGAGGCGCCCGCGGCTCCCACCGCGCCCAGCACCGTGAGGAGCAGGAACGCGGCCATGAGCCTCGGGCGCAGGCCGCGGAACAACGACCTCATCGTGGGCCGAAGCGGTAACCGAAGCCGCGCACGGTGTGGACGTAGCCGGGGTCGGAGGGCACGTCCTCGATCTTCGCGCGCAACCGCTGCACGCACGCGTCGACGAGCCGCGAGTCGCCGAGGTAGTCGTGCTCCCAGACGGCTTCGAGGATCTGCTGGCGGGTCAGCACGCGGCCGGGGGTGCGGGAGAGTTCGAGCAGCAGCTTCAGCTCGGTCGGGGTCAGCGCGACCTTCACGTCGTTCTTGAGCACCTGCAGGCCTGCCCGATCGATCACCAGCGAGCCGTGGCGTTCGAGGCTGGACGGCTCGGCGACGGTCCGCCGCAGCACGGCGCGGATGCGGGCCTCCAGCACGCGCGGTTCGACGGGCTTGACCACGTAGTCGTCCGCGCCCGCCTCCAGGCCCGCGACCACGTCGAAGTCGTCGCCGCGCGCGGTGAGCATGATGATCGGCACCTCGGCGTGCGTGCGCATCCGGCGGCACGTCTCGAAGCCGTCGATGCCGGGCAGCATGATGTCGAGGACCACGATGTCGGGGCGGGACTCGCGCAGTCTCTCGACGCCTTCCTCGCCCGTTCCCGCCGCCCGGACGTCGTGTCCCTGCCGGCGCAACGCCAGTCCGAGTCCTTCACGCACCGCGGGGTCGTCCTCGACCAGCAAGACCATCGCCACGAGATCCATTATCGGCAGGAGACGGCATCGGCGCCGCTTCTGTAGCGGAACCATGACATGCCGTGGACGTTCCCATGGAGCGGCGCGCGGACTCTCGAAGACATGGCCGGAAGCTTGCTGGGATTCCTCTTCACGTACTTCGCGCTGGTGTGGACGTCGTTCGGGCAGAAGGCGGAGAACGCCGCGTTGCCCGAGTTGTCGCTCCAACGCTCGTGGGCGTCCAACGTGGACATGGCGATCCTCGTCGCCGCTGTCCTCGTGATTCTCCTCGCACGCAAGAAGTCGCTGACACCGTTGCTGCTGCTCGGCGGCTCGGTGCTGGGCGCGCAGGTGCTGAAGCTCTACGTGCTGGTGCGGCCGCCGCTGGACGACGACGCCGTGCTGGTGCACAACAGCTTCCCGAGTGGACACACGACGGCCGCGGTGGCGTCGGTGATCGCGGTGACGATGGCGGTGCCCAAGCGGTTCGCGCTGGTCGTGGCGGTGCCGGGGGCGATCGGCGCGGGGGCGGTCGCGGCGGAGACGGTGTCGCTCGGCTGGCACCGGTTCAGCGACACGCTCGGCGCGGCTCTGCTGGTCTCGACGCTCGCGTTCCTGTTGCTGCGCAAGTGGACCGCGGGACTTGTCGTGCCGCCCGTGCTGGCCGTGGGCGGGGTCTGGCTGATGGTGAGCTACCCGCAGGCCACGCCGCCGACCTTGGCCGGCGTCGTGACCGCGGGTGTCGTGCTGCACTTCGGGTGGGTCGTGAGTGGTCTCGGTCATCGGGGCGACCAGGACCACTCACGACCCGGCTCACTCGTCGTGATCGGTGGTGATCAGTTCGGCGATGGCGTCCAGAGCGGCATCCGCTCCGTCCCCATCGGCGCTGAGCACCACCTCGTCACCATGCATAGCGCCCAGGGTCATGAGTCCCAGGACACTCGCCGCGTCAACGGCTTCGCCGCCGTCCTTGCTGATGGTGACCGTCACCGGTTGGTCGGCGGCGGCCTTCGCCAGCAGTGCGGCAGGCCGGGCGTGCAGTCCGACCTTGCTGGCCACGGTGACCCGTCGCTCGGCCATGATGGTTCCTCCCGGTAGAACTGGTTGTGCTACTGCTGTTCGTTCGTGGCGCGCTTCTCGCGCACCGCGGTGTCGCGCACCGCAGTCTCGCGCACGGCGGTGTCACCGCTGCTGCCGACGACACTCTCGTCGGCCTCCGGCGACTCGTCATCTTCGCGGCCGGGCGTCTTCAGGTTCCACTTCGTGATGACGAAGCGGAACAGGAAGTAGTAGATGGCCGCGTAGACGAGACCGATCGGGATGATCAGCAACGGCCTCGTCGCGATGTTGAAGTTGAGCAGGTAGTCGATCACACCCGCGGAGAAGCCGAAACCGTCGTGCACACCCAGCGCGTTGGTGATCGCCAGCGACGTGCCGGTGAGGAACGCGTGGATGACGTACAGCGGCCACGCGACGAACATGAACGCGAACTCGAGCGGCTCGGTGACACCCGTGATGAACGAGGTGAGCGCGGCCGAGCCCATGATGCCGGCGATGATCTTCTTCTGCGACGGCTTGGCGGTGTGGATGATCGCCAGCGCGGCCGCGGGGAGCGCGAACATGAAGATCGGGAAGAAGCCGCTCATGAACGTGCCGGCGGTCGGGTCGCCCGCGAAGAACCTCGGGATGTCACCGGTCTTGGTGGCGCCGTCCACCTGGTACTCGCCGAAGACCTGCCACATGAACGTGTTCGGGATGTGGTGCAGACCCAGCGGGATGAGCAGGCGGTTGATCACGCCGTAGACGCCGGCGCCGAGGATCGTGCTGCCGGAGACGGCCTCGCCGACCGCGGTCAGACCCTTGTCGAACCACGGGTAGATGAGGCCCATGACGACCGCGACCGGGATCATGACGGCCGCGACGATGATCGGCACGAAGCGACGGCCACCGAAGAACGCCAGGTACGGCGGCAGCTTGATGCGGTGGTACTTCTGCCACAGAACGGCGGAGATCAGGCCGACCACGATGCCCGTGAGCACCGAGTAGTTGATCTGCTCCTGCTTGGCGGGATCCTCGGCGAGAGGAAGCACCATCGGAGACATGGCCTTGAACACGGCCTGGGTGACGACGAAGCCGACCACGGCGGAGAGTGCGGTCGAACCGTCACCACGGCGGGCGAAGCCGATGGCCACACCCACGGCGAACAGCAACGGCAGGTTGCTGAACAGGGCGTCGCCCGCACCGCCGATGACGGCGGCGACCTTGTTCCAGCCCAGGCCGTCCTTGCCGAGCAGGTCAGGCTGACCGAAACGCAGAAGAATCGCGGCGGCGGGCAGTGAGGCGATCGGCAGCATGAGGCTGCGGCCGAATCGCTGCATACCGGCCAGGCCCTTGAACCCGCGACCGCCTGTCGCCTCTGGGGCGCTGGCGCTCATTTGGTACCTCCCTTGGCGGAGTTAGGTCCGGAACCCGGGACGGTCCGGTCCAGTTGCATGGTCACCTGGTAGAGATCGCCCCGGTACCAGGAGGTCACGTCTTCGCAGGGCCGCCCGTCGGAGCTGGCGACCCTCCTGAACACGAGGAGCGGGCTGCCCTTGCGGACGTCGAGCGCCTTCGCGGTCTCCGCGTCGGCGGTCTCGGCCCACACGGTCTGCCGCGCGTGGTCGAGCTGAATTCCGTACCGGGTCGCGATGATCTCGTAGATCGATCCGGTCAGGTCACATCGGTCGAGCTCGGGAAGCATGTGCGGGCTGTACCAGCCGGCCTCGAGCGCCAACGGTGCCCCGTCGGCCTTGCGCAGCCGCACGACGCGGTACGCGTACTCGTCGGCCTCCAGGCCCAGTGAGGCCTTCGAGCCCGGTGCCGCCTGGGCGCAGCTGATCACCTCGGTGCTGGGTTCGACCCCGCGCGCCTTCATGTCCGAGGTGAACGAGGCCAGGAAGAGCTGCAGGTCGTAGCGCCGCTTGGCGGTGAACGTCCCGCGTCCCTTGGCCCGCGTGAGCAGGCCTTCCGCGACCAGCTGGCCGACCGCGGCCCGCACGGTGATTCGAGAGACTCCGTACCGCTCGGCGAGGTCGCGCTCCGACGGAATGGGTGAGCCGGGAGCGAGTTCCTGCTCGGCCAGCCGTCGCAGGATCTCCCGCAACTGCGCGTGCTTGGGCTTGGGCCCGTCCACGATCTCGTTCACTCGACTCACCTCCCTCGTCGCTAGTGGTACTTTCCGGTCTAGACCAGTTGGTGCGGGAGAATGCTCCGCGCACCGAGCGGGTGTCAACCGCTGTTACGGGAACGAGAGGTACGAACGTGGCTGACGAGAAGGCTCAGAAGATCCTCGCCGCGCTGGGCGGACGGGACAACATCGTCGAGATCGAGCCCTGCATCACCCGTCTGCGGTGTGAGCTCGAGGACGGTTCCGTCGTGGACGAGAAGGCCCTGAAGGCGTTGGGAGCACACGGAGTCATGCGCTCCGGCAACGTCGTCCAGGTCGTCGTCGGACCCGAGGCGGACACCATCGCGTCGGACATCGAGGACCTCCTGTGAGCCTCCGCGTCGGCAGCCCGGTCGCAGGCCGGGTGGTCGCGCTCTCCGCGGTTCCGGACCAGGTCTTCGCCGAGGCGATGGTCGGCCCCGGCGTGGCCGTCGAGCCGCTTCGATCGAAGTCCGATGTGGTTTCGCCGCTCGACGGGACCATCGTGACGCTGCACCCGCACGCGTTCGTGGTCGCCAACGGTGACGGGGCGGCCATCCTGGTCCACCTCGGCATCGACACCGTGAAGCGCAAGGGCGAGGGCTTCGAGCTGCACGTCGTCAAGGGCGAGCAGGTGCAGGCCGGTCAGCGGATCGTGACGTGGGACCCGGCCGAGGTCGAGGCGGCCGGGTTCGCGCCGATCTGCCCGGTGATCGCGCTGGACGCGTCCGCCGAGGTGCTGGCCGACCTCGCGCTGGACGCCGACGTGGCGGCGAACGACACCCTGTTCGACTGGTCTCGCTGAACCGCTGTTCCGGGCGTTCTCCCAGCCCTTTCTGAGGCACCGTGAAGCCTGTGCGTGAACGGACCGTTCACGACAGGCCGAAATTTGTGCCAGGTCGTGCCGAGCAGGACCGTGGTGTCATGACCACGGTCCTGCTCGCGTCTGCGCTGGGTTCCCTGTGGACGGTCGCCGCCGTCCTGGACGCTCCACCCTCGTCGTTCCTGCTGGCCTGGTTCGGCATCGTGCTCGCCATGATCGATCTGCGGCACCACCGGTTGCCGGACGCGCTGACCCTCCCGTTGGGCGCCGCGCTGTTGCTCCTGCAGTTCCACGGGCTGGGAGCGGCGGTGCTCTCGGCGCTCGTCTTCGGTGGCGCGCATCTCGCCGTCCGGCGCTTCCGGCCCGCGCTCATGGGCGGCGGGGACGTCAAGCTCGCGTTCGGCCTCGGCGCGGTGCTCCCGCTGCCGTCCCTCTTACCTGCGGCGATCCTGTCCAGCGCGGTCACGCTCGTCGTCGCCGCGTTCAGACGCAGCCGTGCCGTGCCGCACGGACCGGGGCTGCTGGCCGCCACCTGGGCGTTGACGACGCTGTGAAAGGATTGTGAACGTGCTGCGCTGGATCACCGCTGGAGAGTCACACGGCCCCGCTCTCGTCGCCGTCCTGGAGGGCATGCCCGCCGGAGTGGAGGTGACCACCGAGGACCTGGTCGCCCAGCTCGGGCGCCGCAGGCTCGGTTTCGGTCGCTCGCCCCGCATGGGCTTCGAGCAGGACGAGGTCGAGATCCTCGGCGGCGTGCGCCACGGCAAGACCCAGGGCGGTCCGGTCGCGGTCACGATCGGCAACTCCGAGTGGCCCAAGTGGCAGACGGTCATGTCGCCGGACCCGGTCGACCCGAGCCTGCTCAAGACGACAGGCCGCAACGAGGCCCTCACCCGCCCGCGCCCCGGTCACGCCGACCTGCCGGGCATGCAGAAGTTCGGCTTCGACGAGGCCCGTCCGGTGCTGGAGCGCGCCTCCGCCAGGGAGACGGCCGCCCGCACGGCGCTGGGCACGGTTGCACGGCAGTTCCTGCAGCAGTTGCTCGGCGTGCAGATCCTCAGCCACGTGGTGTCCATCGGCAAGGCCGTGACGCCCGAGGACTCCGCGCTGCCGACGCCGGACGACCTGCCCGCGATCGACGAGTCGCCGGTGCGCTGCTTCGACGCCCGCGGCACCGACGCGATGGTCGCCGAGGTGGAGGCCGTGCAGAAGGCCGCCGACACCGTCGGTGGCGTGATCGAGGTGCTCGTCTACGGACTGCCGCCGGGCCTGGGCTCGCACGTGCACTGGGACCGCCGCCTCGACGCGCGCCTGGCCGCCGCTCTCATGGGCGTGCAGGCCATGAAGGGCGTGGAGATCGGCGACGGCTTCACCTCGGCCCAGCGCTGGGGTTCGCAGGCGCACGACGAGATCGACCGCGGCAGCGGCCCGGTCGGCGTGACGCGCCGCTCGAACCGCGCCGGTGGCCTCGAGGGCGGCATCACCAACGGCGAGATCCTGCGGGTCCGCGTGGCGATGAAGCCCATCTCGACGGTCCCGCGCGCACTGGCCACTGTGGACGTTCGCACCGGTGAGGCCGCCACCGCGATCCACCAGCGTTCGGACGTCTGCGCCGTGCCGCGCGCCGGTGTCGTGCTGGAGTCCGTGGTGGCGCTGGTGCTGGCCGAGGCCGCGCTGGAGAAGTTCGGCGGCGACTCGCTCGACGAGACGCGCCGCAACGCCCACGCGTACCTCAAGGCCCTGGAAGCCCGCTGGGAGGGCATGTGAGCCCGCGCTACGTCGTGGTCGGCCCGCCCGGCGCGGGCAAGACCACGGTCAGCGAACTGCTGGCGGCACGCCTGGGCCTGCCGTTCCGCGACGCCGACGCGGACATCGTCGCGCTGGCCGGCAAGCCCATCTCGGACATCTTCACCGACGACGGCGAGACCGTTTTCCGTGCCATGGAAGAGGAAGCGGTCGCCAAGGCGCTGGTCGAGCACGAGGGCGTGCTGGCGCTGGGCGGGGGAGCCGTGCTGTCCGCGGCGACCCGCGAGCGCCTTCAGGAGCACACCGTCGTGTTCCTGAACGTGGGCATGGCCGAGGGCGTGCGCCGCACCGGGCTGTCGTCCTCGCGGCCGTTGCTGTCCGGCATCAACCCGCGCGCCACGTTCAAGGCGCTGCTCGACGCGCGCCTGCCGCTGTACCGCGAGGTCGCGACGATCGAGGTCCTGACGGATTCACTGGACCCGGAACAGGTCACCGACGCGGTGATCGAGGGAGCTGAAGCATGACCGAGCCCGTGCGCATCCGGGTCGCCGCGGAGAAGGCCTACGACGTGGTGATCGGCCGCGGCCTGCTCGGCGACATCGTCGAGTTCCTCAAGACCACGGCGAAGATCGCGATCGTCCACCAGCCGACGCTGGCCGAGACGGCGAAGGTGCTGGTCGACGAGCTCAAGGCGGTGGGCGTCGACGCGCACCGCGTCGAGGTCCCCGACGCCGAGGACGGCAAGGACCTGGCCGTCGCCGGCTTCTGCTGGGACGTGCTGGGCAAGATCGGCCTGTCGCGCTCCGACGTCGTCGTGGGCCTGGGCGGCGGCGCGGTCACGGACCTCGCGGGCTTCGTCGCGTCCACCTGGATGCGCGGCGTGCGGCTGGTCAACATCCCGACGACGCTGCTCGGCATGGTCGACGCGGCCGTCGGCGGCAAGACCGGCATCAACACCGACGCCGGCAAGAACCTCGTCGGCACGTTCTACGAGCCGGACGCCATCTTCGTCGACCTCGCGACGCTGGAAACGCTGCCGCGCAACGAACTCATCGCCGGCATGGCCGAGATCGTGAAGGGCGGCTTCATCGCCGACCCGGTCATCCTCGACCTGATCGAGGCCGACCCCGCGCTCGCCCTCGACCCGACCGGCGAGGTGCTCGCCGAGCTGGTCCGCCGCAAGATCCAGATCAAGGCCGACGTCGTCACCACGGACCTGCGCGAGTCGAACCTGCGCGAGATCCTGAACTACGGCCACACCCTCGGCCACGCCATCGAACGCCGCGAGCGCTACCGCTGGCGTCACGGCGCCGCCATCAGCGTGGGCCTCGTCTTCGCCGCCGAACTGGCCCGCCTCACGGGCAGGCTGGACGACGAGACGGCCGACCGCCACAAGCGCGTGCTGCAGCTGCTCGGCCTGCCGACCTCCTACGACCCGGACGCCCTCCCGCAGCTCATGGAGGGCATGAAGGTCGACAAGAAGAACAAGGCGGGCGTGCTCCGCTTCGTCGTCCTCGACGGTCTCGCCAAGCCCGGCCGCCTCGAAGGCCCGGACCCGTCCCTGATCGCCGCCGCCTACTCGGCCGTCGCCGCCGAGCCGACCACCGGCTCCGGAAAGGTGCTGTTGTGAGGGTCCTCGTCCTCAACGGTCCGAACCTCGACCGCCTCGGCACCCGCGAGCCGGACGTCTACGGCCGCACCACCTACACCGACCTCGTCGACCTGTGCGTGGCCGAGGGCAAGGAACTCAACTTCGAGGTCGAGGTCCGCCAGACCGCCCACGAGGGCGAGATGGTCGCGTGGCTGCACGAGGCCGCCGACGCCTCGATCCCCGTGGTCCTCAACGGCGCCGCCTGGACGCACTACTCGATCGCGGTCCGCGACGCGTGCTCGCAGCTCACCGCGCCGCTGGTCGAGGTGCACATCTCGAACATCCACCAGCGCGAGGAGTTCCGGCACCACAGCGTCATCTCGGCCGTCGCGAGCGGCGTGATCGTGGGCCTGGGCGTCGAGGGCTACCTGCTGGCACTGCGCTGGCTGGCGCTCAAGAGGTAGCTCCAGCCCAGCAGGACCACGGCGGTGAGCGCGGTCGCGCCGAGGACGACAGGCTCGATGGTGCTCGCGCCGAGTCGCGGGCGTGCCGCGGTCGTTGTGAACTGGAGATCCCCGTTCACGTTGTGCACCTGCACGACCGCGCCTCCTCTCCGGACGTCGCCCGAGATGTTGTCGCGCGTGCGGGAGTTGTCGGTCATGACCGCCCTCGGTCCGGGATTCGCGGTGGGATGTCCAGGACGCTAGCGGCGATCTCGCTGCCAGATGCCACCAGCTGATCGTCAATCAACGAGCAATAAGTGGACATTCCGCATTCGGGTGGCGCATCCAGAGGTTCGTCTCCTCGTAGAGCCCCTGGTCGCGCTCCCGGTCGATCCTGACGAGGTCCAGCCCGCCCGCGACGACGTAGCGGCCGGTCTGCGGGAACACCATGCCCGTCCACCGCTCCCACTGCGCGACGGTGCCGGTCACGACCATCGACCGGGGCGCCGGTCCGAGGATCGTGGCGCCGAGCCGCTGGTGGGTGCGGATCCACGGGTCGAGGTGCAGGCCGTCCTCGCGGGTCCACCGCTGGAAGTCCTCCATCGGCGTCAGCGGGTAGGTCGCCTTGAGCGTCGGCCGGACCGGCACGATCACCCGCGCGAGCCCGTCGTCCGCCGCCCGTTCGCGCAGGCCGGTGAGCACCTTCCCCGCCAGCCCGCCTCCGGTGCGGTCCGTTCGCACGGTCGCGGCCACGACGCACAGGGTGTCCGGCCCGATCCCGGCCTCGTGCTCGGTGACCGCCGCGACCAGGGCACCGTCGTAGCCACCGTCGGGCAGCGTCTCGCCGTTCCAGCTCAGCGCTACCGCGGTCGCCCGCGCGAGCACCGTGTCGTCGTCATCGAGCAGCAGCACGTCGTAGCGCGGGAAGTACTCCGCCACGGCGTCGCGGTGGGTCGCCGGGATCTGGCCGCGCAGGACGAACGGTGGCCAGCCGTCCCGGAGCGAGGCCTGGGCAGGGCCCTGGAGGTCGGGCCGCCCGCCGTTCGAGACGATCTTCACGAGCCGATCGTAGGAGCCAGGGGAGCCCGGAATGCTGCATCACGTCGAACTGTGGGTGCCTGATCTCGCCCGCGCCGAGGCCACGTTCGGGTGGATCTTCACCGAACTGGGCTGGACCGAGCACCAGCGCTGGAGCGCCGGCGTCAGCTGGAAGCTCGGCGAGACCTACGTGGTGGCCGAGCGGTCCCCGGCCATGACCGGCCCGCACGACCGGATGAAGGCGGGCCTCAACCATCTCGCCCTGCACGCCGGCACCCGCGAGGACGTCGACCGGCTGACCCGGGAATCCGAGGCGCACGGGTGGAAACTCATGTTCGCGGACAGGCATCCTCACGCGGGAGGAGCGGACCACTACGCGGCGTTCCTGGAGAACGAGGACGGCTTCGAAATCGAGCTCGTGGCCGCCTGAAGACGCCTGGTAACCATCTGAACGTGTCAAGATGCTGATCGTGCCGAGACTGTGGATCGCCGCGTTCGCACTGCTCCTGGCCGGCTGTGCCACCGCGCCGGAGCCCGCGCCCGTCAGCAGCGAGACGACGACGGCCGGAGGCGAGCGGCTGTCCGATCAGGACCTGCAGGCGAAGTGGTGGACGTGGGCGGCGTCGAGTCCGGAGAACCGCAACCCCGTGGTCGACGACACCGGGCAGTGGTGCGCGGAGAACCAGCCGCAGGACGTGTGGTTCTTCGCCGGCACGTTCGGCGGCACCGTGGACCGCAGGTGCCGGGTGCCTGCCGGTCGCCCGCTCGCCGGTCCCGCGATCACCCTCGCCTCCACGGACGCGAACTGCACGACGTTCATGGCCGCGGCCAAGGGCTCGGTGACCCTCGACGGGCAGCTGATGGAACTGCGCCGGATCGCGCCGGTCGCGATCACCTACCAGGCCGCGCCCGACAACGTGGTGGGGCAGCGCGAGGGACGCGTGCCGGCGCAGGGTTGCGGACTGTGGGCGTGGATCCCGCCGCTCAATCCTGGTGAGCACGAGCTGCTGGTCAAGGGCGAGTCGGGCACCTTCAGCAGCTCTGCGCGCTACCTGCTCCTCGTCAGCTCCTCGGACTAGCCGAGTCCTTGCCGACCAGGAACCCGCCCAGCAGCATTCCCAGCCCGGCGGGCGCGAGCACGAGCAACGCCGTGAACGCCGCTCCGCCCGTCAGCGCCACCCACAGCGCCTCCTGCCCGGTCTGGTCGACCAGCAACGCCGACCCGATCACACCCAGCGCGCCCGCGAACGGGCCCGCGATCAGCGCCGCGATGAACCACTGCATGCCGCGCCCGTCCATCTCGCGCGCCGTGTCGACGGCGCCCCAGATGACCGCGGCGGCGATCAGCAGCCCGATCGCGATCGGGCGGACCGAAGAGGCTTCGGGGCTGCGCACGCCCACGGCCGCCACGCCGGTCTGCACGGCTCCGTGCAGGAGCCCCATCCACAACGCACGGACGAACCAAGGACGCATGCGGACAGCTTAGGACTGGCCGTACGCTGCGAGACATGTCGTCGTACGCCGCACGCCGAACCGCCCTCCGTCAGGAGCTCCAGGCCACGAACCTGGACGCGCTGCTCGTCACGAACCTGTTGAACGTCCGGTACCTCACGGGGTTCACCGGATCGAACGCCGCCGTCCTGATCGACGCGGCCGGCGACGACACCACGGTGTTCTGCACCGACGGCCGTTATCTCACCCAGTCGGCGAAGCAGGTGCCGGACCTGGAACGGCTGATCGACCGGCCGTGCGACACCGCGCTGGCCCAGCGCGCGAAGGGCAGGCTCGGGTTCGAGAGCCACCAGGTGACGGTCGACGGCCTGGACGAGCTGACCGCGGCCGCGGGCAAGGCGGAACTGGTGAAGTCCGGCGGCCTGGTCGAGAAGCTGCGGCTGGTCAAGGACGAGGTCGAGATCGAGGCGCTGCGGATGGCGTGCGCGGCGGCGGACCGCGCCCTCGGGGCGTTGATCGGCCACGGCGGGCTGCGTGCGGGCCGCACCGAACGCGAGGTCGCGCGCGAGTTGGAGAGCCGCATGCTCGACCACGGCGCGGAGGGCCCCTCGTTCTCCTCGATCGTGGCGTTCGGCGCGAACTCGGCCGTGCCGCACCACTCGCCGACGGACGCGACCCTGCACGTGGGCGACCTCATCAAGCTCGACTTCGGCGCACTGGTCGACGGCTACCACTCCGACATGACCCGCACGCTCGTCCTCGGCAGGCCCGCGGACTGGCAGCGCGACCTGTACGACCTGGTCGCGCGGTCGCAGGCGGCGGGCCGCAACGCGCTCACGCCGGGCGTGCGGGTGAGCGACGTCGACCACGCGTCCCGCGAGGTGATCGAGAAGGCCGGGCACGGAAACGAGTTCCTGCACGGCCTCGGCCACGGGGTCGGGCTGGAGATCCACGAGGCACCGGCGTTGTCGAAGGCGGGTGCCGGTACACTTTCGGCCGGTATGGCGGTCACCGTCGAGCCCGGCGTCTACTTGTCGGGGCGGGGCGGGGTCCGCATCGAGGACACCCTCGTGGTCCGCGAGAGCGGGCCGGAGCTCCTCACCCTGACCACGAAAGAACTCGTGGTCGTCTGACATCCCCGTCCTACACAGGAGAAATCCCACCGTGGCCACCACGAACGACCTGAAGAACGGCCTGGTGCTGAACCTCGACGGCCAGCTCTGGACCGTCACCGCGTTCCAGCACGTCAAGCCCGGCAAGGGTGGCGCCTTCGTGCGCACGACCCTCAAGCACGTGCTGACCGGGAAGGTCGTCGACAAGACCTTCAACGCGGGCACCAAGGTCGAGACCGCCACCGTGGACAAGCGCGGCATGACCTTCCTGTACAAGGAAGGCACCGACTTCATCTTCATGGACGGCGACACCTACGACCAGATCCCGGTCTCGGCCGAGACGGTCAGCGACGCCGCGAACTACCTGCTGGAGAACCAGGAGGCGATGGTCGCCACGCACGAGGGCGTCCCGCTGTTCATCGAGCTCCCGACCTCGGTCGAGCTCATCATCGAGCACACCGACCCCGGCCTGCAGGGCGACCGCTCCACCGGCGGCACCAAGCCCGCCCGCCTGGAGACCGGCGCCGAGATCCAGGTCCCGCTGTTCGTCACCACCGGCGAGAAGATCAAGGTCGACACCCGCGACGGCCGCTACCTCGGCCGCATCAGCGACAAGTCCTGATGGGTGCTCGGAGCAAGGCCCGCAAGCGCGCGGTCGACTTCCTCTACGAAGCCGACCTGCTGGGCAGCGACGCGGTGACGTTGCTGGCCTCGCGCGTCGGGTCTCCCGACGTGCCGCCGGTGAACGACTACACGGTGACGCTCGTCGAGGGCGTCACCGCACACCGGTCGCGCATCGACGACCTCATCTCGGAGCACGCCGAGGGCTGGACCCTGCAGCGCATGCCGGCGGTCGACCGCGCGATCCTGCGCCTCGGCCTGTACGAGCTGCTGTGGGCGACCGACGTGCCGGACGCGGTCGCGATCGACGAGGCCGTGGAGCTCGCCAAGGGCCTGTCCACGGACGACTCGCCGCGGTTCGTGAACGGCGTGCTTGGCCGGATCGCGGTCATCGCGGACCAGCTGCGCGCCGTTCTGTAAGTACTGCCACCGCGGGGGTCACATCAACGATGTTGATGTGACCCCCGCGGTTTTGGCATTGGACGTCATACGAGCGCTGCCCCAGGCTTCAGGTCATGAACCTGCAGACCTTCCTCGACGACGTGGCGTCGATCGTGGCCGCCTCCGACGACCAGCACGAGATCACCAAGCGGGTCGCGGACCGGCTGTCCGCGTTGCTGGACAGCGGTTACCGCCTTCCGCCCGAACTCACCCGCCCGTCGCCCGACCACCACGTCAACTACCCGCTACACCTCGCCTCCGGCTGGTGCGTCGCCGTCGTCGTGTGGGCGCCAGGTCAGCGCACGCCCGTGCACGGCCATGAGACGTGGGGCGTCGTCGGCATCTACTCCGGCGCCGAACGCGAGATCCGCTACGCCAAGCCCACCGGACCAGGTCCCCTGGTCGAGCTCGGCGAGCAGGTCTTCCGGCGCGGCGAGGTCACCGTGTGCTGCACCACCGACGACGATGTTCACTCGGTCGTGGCGGAGTCCGACGAACCGACCATCGGCATCCACGTCTACGGCGCCGACATCGGCACCATCGAACGCCGCCGCTACGACCCGGCGACCGGTGAGGTGCAGTGGTTCGCCGGCGGCTGGCACACCCCTTAGGACCGCGCCCAGCCCCGCCGCTCGCCCTCGTTGATCAGTTCCAGCGCCGCTTCCCAGAGCTTTGTCGAGCCCTCACCGATCACGGCCTTGCGCCCGCGCACGGCCTCCGCGGTCACACCGGGCGTCCGCCAGGTCCCGCCCTTCGCCATCCAGTTGAGCAGCAACGGTTGCAGCCGGTCCATGGCCTTCGCGAACCGCGCCTCGGGCGTCGACCGCGCCTCGAACTCGTCCCACAACGCCCTCAGCGCGCGCCCCGAGTCCTCGGGCAGGATGCCGAACAGCCGGTCGGCGGCGGCCTCCTCGCGTTCCTGCTGGCTCTCGCCCAGTTCGGTGTCGTAGATCGGCGTGTCACCCGCGTAGATCTCGACCAGGTCGTGCACGACCACGAGCTTCATCGTGTGGCCGACGTCGATCGGTTCGTCGGCGTACTCGGCGAGAGTCAGCACCATCAGCGCGAGGTGCCACGAGTGCTCCGCGTCGTTCTCCCGCCGGTCCGCCGCCGCGAGAGGGGAGGCGCGAAGCACGGTCTTGAGCCGGTCGACCTCGATCAGGAACGTGAGGTGCTCGCGCAGCGGTGAGTCCACACCGGACGGCAGCGGGTTCTGATCGGCGAGAAGTCCTGCGTCGGAAGGGGTCACGTTGCCGGGATTCTACCGATCGGCCAGGAACTCCTCCCACGTCCGGGCGCCGTGGTCGCCGTCCAGCGTCAGGTTCAGCCCGTCGCGGTAGGCTTTCCCCGCCTTGCCCGGCAGCGGCAACGGCACGGTGAGGCGCCGCTTGCCCGTGGTCGACAGGTAGTCCCGCACGAGCTGCCCCATCTCGTAGACCGCGGGTCCGGCGATGTCCGTGACGCGTCCGGCGGGCGAACCGAGCGCCAGCTCGACGATGCGCGCGGCCACGTCGCGAGCGTCGACCGGCTGCAGCCGCATGCCCGGCACCGGCACGATCGGCAGCTTCACCAGTCCTCGCACCATGGTCAGCGTCAGGTCGTGGAACTGGGCCGCGCGCAGGATCGTGAACCCGATGCCCGAGTCCGCGATCGCCTGCTCGCAGGCGAGCTTCGTGCGCAGCCACGCCAGCGGCACGGTGTCCGCGCCGATCACCGAGATGTAGACGAGGTGGCGGACGCCCGCGCACGCCGCGAGCAGGTTGCGGGTCGCCACGTCGTCGCCCTTCTGCCCGCCGGCCAGGTGCACCACGACCTCGGCGTCGATCGGCGGGACGTCACCGGCGAGCAGGTCGCAGGCGATGTCCCCGTGCCTGCTCAGGGTCACGACGTCCGCGCCGGTGTCGCGCAGCGACGCGACCACGTGCCTGCCGAGAGTGCCGGTGCCGCCTGTCACGAGGATCTTCATGATTACTCTCCCGAATGAGTCGTTGCCCGGTCGACCCGGCGGCGCGCGGGAACGTGACAGGGTGTGTGCCAGGCCACAGGGGGAAGTCGTGATCGCGCAGTTCGAGCAGGAGCGCACGAGGCTGCGCGCCATCGCCCACCGCATGCTCGGGTCGTTCGCCGAGGCCGACGACGCGCTGCAGGACGCCTGGCTCCGCGTCGAGCGCGCCGACACGAGCGAGATCGACAACCCGGCCGCGTGGCTCACGACCGTCGTCGGACGGGTCTGCCTGAACATGTTGCGCGACAGGCGGGAGCACGCGTTCGAGATGCCCGATCCCGTGATCGAGACGGGGGAGGAGCCCGAGCAGCAGGCCGTCGCGAAGGACCAGGTCGGGCTCGCGATGCTGATCGTGCTGGACTCGCTCAAGCCCGACGAACGGCTGGCGTTCGTGCTGCACGACCTGTTCGCCGTGCCGTTCGACGACATCGCGCTGTTGATCGACAAGACCCCGGCCACCGCGCGTCAGCTCGCGAGCAGGGCCCGCAAGCGCGTGCAGGACCGGCCGCAGCCGAACGTCGCCCTGCCCCAGCAGCGCGCGGTGGTGCGGGCGTTCCTCAGGGCGTCGAGGGAAGGCGACCTGGAAGGCCTGGTCGCGGTGCTGCACCCGGACGCCGTGCTGCGCGCGGGCGACCTGCGGATCATCGGCGGACGGACGGTCGCGGGCCGCGCGAGCCTGTTCCGCAAGTACGCCTCGATGGCGGCCGTCGAGTTCGCGGTCGTCGGCGACGAGATCGGCTTCGTCACGCGGGTGGACGGCGTGCCGTTCTCGATCATGGCGTTCACGGTGCGCGACGACCGGATCGTCGCGATCCACGTGATCCAGGACCAGAAGCAGCTCGCCGCGCTTGTTCCGTGAGCAATACCACTGCTGTCACTGGTCACATCGAGGGCCCGCCAGGTGTCTATTGGAAGTGGGCGCTCGAGGTGAAGGGGACCAACGATGATCGGGGAGTTGGACCAGGGGGACAGGCTCGCCTACCGGATGCTCGGCCGGTTCGCCGATGCGGCGGACGCGGTGAGGGAGGCGCGACGCAAGATCGAGAAGTCCGGTGAGCCGGGCTGGCTGGACACGGTCGTCGCGCGGGTGAGCCTCACGATGCTGCGCGTGCGCGCCAAGAACGGCTTCGAGATGCCGGACCCGGTCGTGAGCACGGGGCCGAACCAGGAACCCGGCCTCGGCGTGCTGACCGCACTCGACGCGCTGACCCCCGACGAACGCGTCGCCTACGTGCTGCACGACATGTTCCAGGAGCCGTTCGAGCAGGTGGCGCCGCTGATCGGCCGCACACCGCTCGGCGCGTCGCAGGTGGAGGCACGGGCGCGCAAACGGGTGGCGGGCAGACCGGTGTCCGATGTGGACCTGGCAGGGCAGCGCGAGGTCGTCGACGCGTTCATGGCGGGCAAGGACGTGCTGGACGCGGACGTGACGCTGCGCTCGGAGGAGATCTGGCTGCGGGGCGCCGGCATGGTCGCGCCCAAGACGGCGGCGATCCAGGCGGCGCCGTGCATGGAACCCGCGGTCGTCGGCGGCGAGGCCGGGCTGGTGTCGACAGTGGACGGTCAGCCGGTCGCGCTGGTGGCGTTCACGGTGCGCGAGCGGAAGATCGCGGCGATCCACGCGATCACGGACCGGGAGCACGTCCGGCGGCTGTTCTCACCCGAATGACCTGAAGAACGCACATGGCTCCCTCGAACGTCCTCAGGGCGACAAGCAGGACGTCGGGGGAGCCATGGACGGCGTGTGAAGCTCAGTCTTCCTTCGCGGGACGGGCCTCGGGAGGCAGCACACCCCAGTCGATGAGCTGCTCGGTGAGCTCGCCCGGCGTCATGTCGTAGATGATCGCGAGCGAACGCAGGTCCTCGGTGCGGATGGAGAGCACCTTGCCGTTGTAGTCACCGCGCTGCGACTGGATGGTCGCCGCGTAGCGGGCCAGCGGACCGACCTTCTCGACCGGCAGCTGCTGCAGCCGTTCGAGGTTGATCACGATCTTGGTGGCCGGCTCGGCACCGGAGGGCACGCGGCCCTCGGGCAGGAGCTCGGCGACGGGAACGCCGTAGAAGTCGGCCAGCTCGGCCAGCTTCTGCACGGTCACCGCGCGGTCACCTCGTTCGTAGGAGCCGACGACCACGGCCTTCCAGCGACCGCCGGACTTCTGCTCGACGCCGTGCAGGGACAGACCCTGCTGCTGGCGGATAGCGCGGAGCTTGGCCCCCAGCGCCTTGGCGTAGTCGCCCATGTGGCGGTTCTCCGTTCATTCGCCCCGTCAGCTGTACCGGCGTGCTGCGGGGAGGCTTCGATCGATACGCAGAGTAATGATTACTCGCCGTGGTCGGCAGGTCAAGCTGATCTCAAGGAGAGACGCGCGCCACGCCTGGCCTACCACTCGGATGGTTGACCGTCCGTAGGTGATACGGTGCAGGTCAGCCTAGTTGTCACTAGGTGTCCGACGTCCTTTAAGGACCCGTCCAGTGAGGCGGGGAAGGAGGTCCAGCCGTGGCGTCACGTCAACGTGGCGCGACGGATCCGGCCGGGGATCGCGAGATTCTCTCGGCCGGTGACGTCGCGCGCACTGTCGCCCGAATGGCCCATCAGATCATCGAGAAGACCGCACTCGATGCACCCAGCGCACCCGACGTCGTCTTGATGGGTATTCCCAGCCGGGGAGCCCCCCTCGCACGACGTCTAGCCGCTAAGATCGCCGAATTTTCCGGCCGGACGGTGCACGAGGGCACGCTCGACATCACCCTCTACCGCGACGACCTGCGCAGAGGCCCCACGCGGCCGCTGGAGGCGACGAAGCTGCCCGAGGGCGGCATCGACGACAGACTGGTCGTTCTCGTGGACGACGTGCTGTTCTCCGGCCGCACGATCCGCTCCGCCCTCGACGCGCTGCGCGACCACGGCCGGCCCCGCGCCGTCCAGCTCGCCGTGCTCGTCGACCGCGGTCACCGCGAACTGCCGATCCGAGCGGACTACGTGGGCAAGAACCTGCCGACCTCCAAGACCGAGGACGTCGTCGTGATGCTGGAAGAGTTCGACGGCCGCGACGGAGTGGTGCTGAAGTGAAGCACCTGCTCTCCACCGACGGCCTCGACCGCGACCAGGCGATCGCGATCCTCGACACCGCGGACCGGCTGAAGCAGGCGCTGCTCGGCCGCGAGGTCCGCAAGCTGCCGACGCTGCGCGGCCGCACGGTGATCACCATGTTCTACGAGAACAGCACGCGCACGCGGGTGTCGTTCGAGATCGCCGGCAAGTGGATGTCCGCGGACGTGATCAACGTCAGCAGCTCCGGTTCCAGCGTCAGCAAGGGCGAGTCGCTGCGCGACACCGCGCTGACCCTGCAGGCCGCGGGCGCCGACTGCGTGATCGTGCGTCACCCGGCATCCGGTGCCGCGCACCGGCTCGCGGGCTGGCTCAAGCACACCAACACGTCCGTGGTGAACGCCGGCGACGGCATGCACGAGCACCCCACTCAGGCGTTGCTCGACGCCGCCACGCTGCGCGACCGCCTGGGCAGCCTCGACGGCCGCCGGGTCGCGATCGTCGGTGACGTTCTGCACAGCCGCGTCGCCCGGTCGAACGTGCACCTGCTGACCACGCTCGGTGCCGAGGTCACGCTGGTCGCCCCGCCGACCCTGCTGCCCACCGGCGTCGAGAAGTGGCCGGTCACGGTCTCGCACGAGATCGACTCCGAGCTCGCGTCGCAGGACGCGGTGATGTTGCTGCGCGTGCAGGCCGAGCGGATGACCGGCGGGTTCTTCCCGAGCGCGCGCGAGTACTCGATCGCGTACGGCCTCAACGAGCGCCGCCTGAAGCTCCTTCCAGAGCACGCCGTGGTGCTGCACCCCGGCCCGATGCTGCGCGGCATGGAGATCGCCTCCGTCGTCGCCGACAGCCCGCAGGCCGCGATCACCGAGCAGGTCCGCAACGGTGTCCACGTGCGCATGGCCGTGCTGTACCACCTGCTTGCCCACGAGGAGGAAACCGCGTGAAACCCTTGCTTCTCAAGGGAGTTCGGCCCTACGGCGAGGGTGAACCGATCGACCTGCTGATCCGCGACGGCGTGATCGCAGAGGGCACGGATTCAGAAGCCGAAGTCATCGAAGGCAACGGGGCGGTCCTCCTGCCCGGTTTCGTCGACCTGCACACCCACCTGCGTGAGCCGGGCCGCGAGGACACCGAGACCATCGAAACGGGTTCCCAGGCCGCCGCGCTCGGTGGCTACACGGCCGTTTTCGCGATGGCCAACACGGATCCGGTCGCCGACAACGCCGTCATCGTCGAGCACGTCGCCCGCCGTGGTCAGGAGGTCGGCCTGGTCGACGTCCACCCGGTCGGCGCCGTCACCGTCGGGCTCAAGGGCGAGAAGCTCGCCGAGCTCGGCACGATGGCCAACAGCAAGGCCAACGTCCGGGTCTTCTCCGACGACGGTCACTGCGTGCACGACCCGTTGATCATGCGCCGCGCGCTGGAGTACTCGAAGGCGCTCAACGCCGTCATCGCCCAGCACGCAGAGGAACCGCGCCTCACGGTCGGTGCCCAGGCGCACGAGGGCGAGAACGCGTCGCGCCTCGGTCTGCAGGGCTGGCCGGCGGCGGCCGAGGAGTCGATCGTCGCCCGTGACTGCATCCTCGCGAAGCAGGTCGGCGCGAGGCTGCACGTCTGCCACGTCAGCACCACCGGCACGGCGGACGTCCTGAAGTGGGCCAAGGCCCGCGGCACCAATGTGTCCGCCGAGGTCACCCCGCACCACCTGATCCTGACCGACGACCGGCTGTCCACCTACGACCCGGTCAACAAGGTCAACCCGCCGCTGCGCACGCAGTCCGACGTGGACGCGCTGCGGCAGGCGCTCGCGGACGGCACGATCGACTGCGTCGCCACGGACCACGCCCCGCACGCGATCCAGGACAAGGACTGCGAGTGGTCGGCGGCCCGTCCGGGCATGCTCGGCCTGCAGACCGCGCTCGGCATCGTCGTCGAGACGATGGTGCGGACCGGTCTGCTGGACTGGCGCGGCGTCGCGCGGGTGATGAGCGAGAAGCCCGCCGAGATCGCCGGCCTGACCGACCAGGGCCGTCCGATCGCGGTCGGCGAGCCCGCGAACCTCGTGCTGGTCGACCCGGACGCGTCGTGGACGGTGAACGGCGCGCAGCTCGCGAGCATCGCGGGCAACACCCCGTTCGAGGGCATGGAACTGCCCGCCGCGGTGACGGCCACCATCTTGCGTGGCCGGGTGACCGCACTGGCGGGGAGGATTGCGGAATGACGCGCATTCTCCTGTCCCTGGCGGTTTTCGTCTTCTTCGCCCTGTGCGTCTACGGCATGTGGCACGGCTGGAGGCGACGCCAGCGCAAGCAGGCCGACCTGCCCGCGTTCCCCGCGACACCGGCCGCCCTGGGCGCGCCGAGGCTCGCGACCACGGGCGTCTACATCGGAACGACGAACGCGGGCAACTGGCAGGACCGCGTCCAGGTCGGGGACATCGGCTTCCGCGCGGAGGCCGCGCTGAGCCTGGTTCCGGAGGGCGTCGCCATCGAACGCGTCGGCGCGTCACCGATCTTCATCCCCGCCCAGTCCATCCGGGACGCCCGCACGGACCGCGGCCTGGCCGGGAAGGTCATGTTCAGCGAAGAGGGCCTGCTGGTGGTCCAGTGGGAGAACGAAGGCCACCTCTTCGACACCGGATTCCGCGGTGACGACAAGGACGTTTACGACGAATGGGTCGCGGCTCTGAGCCAGAACCCGATCAACACGGAGGGCAAGGCGTGACGAACGCGGCATTGGTGCTGGAAGACGGACGTGTCTTCCGCGGTGAGGCGTACGGAGCGACCGGCGTCTCGCTCGGCGAGGTCGTGTTCTCCACGGCCATGACCGGGTACCAGGAAACCCTGACCGACCCCTCCTACCACCGCCAGATCGTGGTGCAGACCGCGCCGCAGATCGGCAACACCGGCTGGAACGACGAGGACGACGAGTCCTCGAGGATCTGGGTCGCCGGCTACGTGGTCCGCGACCCGGCGCGCACGCCGTCGAACTGGCGCTCCAAGCGCGGCCTCGACGAGGAGCTGACGAACCAGGGCGTGGTCGGCATCGCGGGCCTCGACACCCGCACCCTGACCCGCCACATCCGGGAGCGGGGCGCGATGCGCGCCGGTGTGTTCTCGGGCTCCGAGCTCACCGACGACGCGTCGATGGTCGAGCAGGTCAAGGCCTCGGCGGAGATGGTGGGCGCGAACCTCGCGGTCGACGTCACCACCGACAAGCCGTACGTGGTCGAGGCCATCGGCACCAAGAAGTTCACGGTCGCGGCGCTCGACCTGGGCATCAAGTCGAACACCCCGCGGATGATGGCGGCGCGCGGCATCGAGGTGCACGTGCTGCCGCTGACCAGTTCCTTCGAGGACATCCTCAAGGTCAGCCCCGACGGCCTGTTCCTCTCGAACGGTCCGGGCGACCCGGCCACGCAGGACCACGCCATCGCGCTGACGAAGGAGGCGCTGGGCCGCAAGCTGCCGCTGTTCGGCATCTGCTTCGGCAACCAGATCCTGGGCCGCGCGGTCGGCCGCGGGACGTACAAGATGCGCTACGGCCACCGCGGCATCAACATCCCGGTCATCGACGTGACCACCGGCAAGGTCGCCATCACCTCGCAGAACCACGGGTTCGCGCTGGAGGGCAAGCCGGGCGAGGAGTTCTCCTCGGAGTTCGGCCGCGCCGTGCTGTCGCACTACTGCCCGAACGACGGCACCGTCGAGGGCGTCCGGCTGCTCGACGCGCCGGCGTTCTCCGTGCAGTACCACCCCGAGGCCGCGGCGGGCCCGCACGACGCCGCGCCCCTGTTCGACGACTTCGTGACGCTGATGAATGAGGCCCGCTGATGCCGAAGAGGACTGATCTCAAGCACATCCTGGTCATCGGCTCCGGTCCGATCGTCATCGGTCAGGCCTGCGAGTTCGACTACTCCGGCACGCAGGCGTGCCGGGTGCTGCGCGAGGAGGGCATCCGGGTCAGCCTGGTGAACTCCAACCCGGCGACGATCATGACGGACCCCGAGTTCGCCGACGCCACCTACATCGAGCCGATCACGGCCGAGTTCGTGGAGAAGGTCATCGCGCAGGAGCGCCCCGACGCGATCCTGGCGACGCTGGGCGGTCAGACGGCGCTCAACACCGCCATCGCGTTGCACGAGCGCGGGGTGCTGGAGAAGTACGACGTCGAGCTGATCGGCGCGGACATCGACGCCATCCAGCGCGGTGAGGACCGGCAGATCTTCAAGGACCTGGTGCGGGGCATCGGTTCCGAGGTCCCGCGTTCGGCCGTCTGCAAGACGATGGACGAGGTCCGCACGACCGTTGCCGACCTCGGCCTGCCGGTCGTCATCCGGCCGTCGTTCACGATGGGCGGCCTGGGTTCCGGCATGGCGTACACGCCAGAGGAACTGGAGCGCCTCGCGGCGATCGGCCTGGAGGAGTCCCCGGTCACCGAGGTGCTCATCGAGGAGAGCGTGCTCGGGTGGAAGGAGTACGAGCTCGAGCTGATGCGCGACCGCAACGACAACGTCGTCGTCATCTGCTCGATCGAGAACATCGACCCGATGGGTGTCCACACGGGTGACTCGGTGACGGTCGCGCCCGCGATGACGCTGACCGACCGCGAGTACCAGCACATGCGCGACGTCGGCATCCAGGTCATCCGCGAGGTCGGCGTCGACACCGGTGGCTGCAACATCCAGTTCGCGATCCACCCCGACACCGGCCGCATGGTCGTCATCGAGATGAACCCGCGGGTGTCGCGGTCCTCGGCGCTGGCGTCCAAGGCGACGGGCTTCCCGATCGCCAAGATCGCCGCGAAGCTCGCCATCGGCTACACGCTCGACGAGATCACCAACGACATCACGGGGGAGACCCCGGCGTCGTTCGAGCCGTCGCTCGACTACGTGGTCGTGAAGGCGCCGCGGTTCGCGTTCGAGAAGTTCCCCGGAGCGGACCCGACGCTGACGACCACGATGAAGTCGGTCGGCGAGGCCATGTCGATCGGCCGGAACTTCGTGGAGGCGCTGGGTAAGGCGCTGCGTTCGCTGGAAACGAAATCGGTCGGTTTCTGGACGCAGCCCGACCCGGAGGGCTCTACTCTGGAGTCGACTCTGAAGCAGCTGGAGCGCGGCCACGACGGCCGCCTCTACACGGTCGAGCGTGCTCTTCGTCTCGGTGCGTCCATTGAGGACGTGTACAACGCGTCGAAGATCGACCCGTGGTTCATCGAGCAGATCGCGTGGCTCGGCACGCTGCGGCAGGAGCTGCTGGACGCGCCGGTGCTCGACGAACCGTTGCTGCGCAAGGCGAAGCGTGCCGGGCTGTCCGACCGGCAGATCGCCGCGCTGCGCTCGGAGCTCGCGGGTGAAGATGGCGTGCGCACGTTGCGGCACCGTCTGGGCGTGCGTCCGGTCTACAAGACGGTCGACACGTGCGCGGCGGAGTTCAAGTCCGAGACGCCGTACCACTACTCCGCGTACGAGCTCGACCCTCAGGCCGAGACCGAGGTCGCGGAGCAGCGGGAGAAGCCGAAGGTGCTGATCCTGGGCTCCGGGCCGAACCGCATCGGCCAGGGCATCGAGTTCGACTACTCGTGCGTGCACGCGGCGATGGCGTTGCGGGCGGCCGGGTACGAGACCGTCATGGTCAACTGCAACCCGGAGACGGTGTCGACGGACTACGACACGTCGGACCGCCTGTACTTCGAACCGCTGACGTTCGAGGACGTGCTGGAGGTCGTGCACTCCGAGCAGCGCTCCGGCACCGTCGCGGGCGTGATCGTCCAGCTCGGCGGCCAGACGCCGCTGGGCCTGGCGCAGCGCCTGTCCGACGCCGGTGTGCCCGTCGTGGGCACGACGCCCGAGGCGATCCACCTCGCCGAGGACCGCGGCCAGTTCGGCAAGGTGCTGAACGAGGCCGGCCTGCCCGCGCCGAAGTTCGGCACGGCCACGTCGTTCAGCGAGGCCAAGGAGATCGCGGACGAGATCGGCTACCCGGTCCTCGTGCGCCCCTCCTACGTGCTCGGCGGGCGCGGCATGGAGATCGTGTACGACGAGGAGTCGCTGTCGGGCTACATCGCCCGCGCGACCGAGGTGACGCCCGAGCACCCGGTGCTGGTCGACCGGTTCCTCGACGACGCCATCGAGATCGACGTCGACGCGCTGTGCGACGGCGAAGAGGTGTTCATCGGTGGTGTGATGGAACACATCGAGGAAGCCGGCATCCACTCCGGCGACTCGTCGTGCGCGCTGCCGCCCATCACGCTCGGAGCCTCCGACATCGAGAACGTCCGCCGCTCCACCGAGGCCATCGCCAAGGGCATCGGCGTGAAGGGGCTCCTGAACGTCCAGTACGCGCTCAAGGACGACGTGCTGTACGTCCTGGAGGCAAACCCGCGTGCGTCGCGCACGGTGCCGTTCGTGTCCAAGGCGACGGCCGTGTCGATGGCCAAGGCCGCGTCCCGCGTCATGCTCGGCGCCACGATCGCGGAACTGCGCGTGGAGGGCATCCTGCCGGCCACCGGTGACGGTGCCCGGCTGCCCGAGCACGCGCCGGTCGCGGTGAAGGAGGCGGTCATGCAGTTCCACCGCTTCCGCACGCCCGAGGGTCACGGCGTGGACTCGTTGCTGGGCCCGGAGATGAAGTCCACCGGCGAGGTCATGGGCATCGACTCGTCGTTCGGCAAGGCGTTCGCGAAGTCGCAGACGGCCTCGTACGGCTCGCTGCCGACGTCGGGCAAGGTGTTCGTGTCCTTCGCGAACCGCGACAAGCGCGCGATGATCTTCCCGGTCAAGCGGCTCGCCGACCTCGGGTTCCAGATCCTCGCGACGTCCGGCACCGCCGAGGTGTTGAAGCGCAACGGGATCGCGTGCACCGAGGTGCGCAAGCACTTCGAGGGCGAGGGCAACGTCGTCGACATGATCCTGGCCGGCGAGATCGACATGATCTTCAACACGCCGTACGGCAACAGCGGCCCGCGCATCGACGGCTACGAGATCCGCACCGCCGCCGTGGCGAAGGACATCCCTTGTGTGACCACGATCCAGGGCGCCGCTGCGGCCGTGCACGGCATCGAGGCGCTGATCCGGGGTGACATCGGCGTCCAGCCGCTGCAGGCCCTCCAGGCCGCTTTGCGGGGTGACAAGTGACCTTCGGCGACAAACTCGCGAAAGCCGTTGAGGCGTACGGACCTCTGTGCGTCGGGATCGACCCGCACCCGAGCCTGCTGGAGGCGTGGGGCCTGTCCCCGACCGCAGAGGGCCTCGAACGGTTCGCCCTGACGGCCGTGGAGGCGTTCGGCGGCAGGGTGGCGATGGTGAAGCCGCAGGCGGCGTTCTTCGAGGCCTACGGGTCGCGTGGGGTCGCCGTGCTGGAGCGGGTGATCGCGGAGCTGCGCGGCTCGGGCACGCTGGTGCTCGTGGACGCCAAGCGCGGCGACATCGGCTCGACCATGGCCGCCTACGCGCAGGCCTATCTGGGCGACGGCTCACCGCTGGCCGGTGACGCGGTCACGGTCTCCCCGTTCCTGGGTTTCGGATCGCTGCAACCCGCGCTCGACGCGGCGCGGGCGACGGGCAGGGGCGTGTTCGTGCTCGCCCTCACCTCGAACCCCGAAGGCGCGCAGGTCCAGCGGTCGGTTGCTCCGGACGGGCGAACCGTGGCGCAGACGATCATCGATTTCGCCACCGCTCGGAATTCAGGCATTTCCCCGTGCGGCGATGTTGGTCTCGTCGTGGGCGCCACGATCGGGGAAACGGATGTAGACCTCTCCGGGTTCAACGGACCGATCCTGGCGCCCGGTTTCGGCGCTCAGGGCGGCTCCGTGGCCGATCTAAAACGGCTCTTCGGACCCGACATGCGCAACGTCTTTCCGGCTTCTTCACGAGATGTTCTCAAGCACGGCCCGGACGTGTCGTCGCTGGTCAGCGCGGTGCAGAGGGTCCAGCAGAGCCTCTGAGGAGGGGCGCGCCACGCCATTTGGGGTGTGGCGCGCTCACCAGGGCAAACATGTGTTGGTAGGGTCCACGCCACCGGCTGCCCCGCTGGTCACCGGCCTCATAGCACACCTAGAGTGGGCGATGAGTTGCCGGAGGGCGGTGATCAGGCCGCCGGAGGGTTTGGTACTACTACCACCCGCCGCAATCATGACCGCTGAAGATTTACCTGACTGGGTCACGTTGTACTCAGGCAATTGCGGTCGGTATGTTCGCGGCACCGATCCGAAAAGAATCCACACCACGGAGGAAATCGTGGCTCTTCCCCAGCTTACCGAGGAGCAGCGGGCCGCAGCGCTGGAGAAGGCTGCTGCCGCTCGTCGCGTCCGGGCTGAGCTCAAGGAGCGCCTGAAGCGTGGCGGCACGACCCTGACGGACGTGCTGAAGGCCGCCGAGAGCGATGAGATCCTTGGCAAGATGAAGGTGTCCGCGCTGCTTGAGGCCCTGCCGGGTGTCGGCAAGGTGCGTGCTCAGCAGATCATGGAGCGCCTCGAGATCGCTCCCAGCCGTCGCCTGCGCGGTCTTGGTGACCGTCAGCGCAAGGCCCTGCTCTCCGAGTTCAGCGGAGAGTGATTGGCACCGAGGCGGGAACGGGTGTTGCCCGTTCCCGCCTCACCGTCTTGTCCGGGCCGTCCGGCGTTGGCAAGTCCAGCGTTCTGACGGAGCTGCGCAGTCAGCAACCCGATATCTACTTTTCCGTCTCGGCGACCACCAGGAAGCCGAGGCCGGGCGAGGTCGACGGAGTGCACTACCACTTCGTGGACCACGAGAAGTTCCAGCAGATGGTCGAGGCGGGCGAGTTCCTGGAACACGCCGAGTTCGCCGGAAACCACTACGGAACCCCTCGCAGGCCCGTCGAAGAAGCTTTGGCCGCGGGCCGCCCCGCGCTCCTGGAGATCGAACTTCAGGGCGCGCGGCTGGTCCGCGTGGCCATGCCCGACGCCCAGCTGGTCATGCTGATGCCCCCGTCCTGGGAGCATCTGGTCGATCGGCTGACCGGCCGGGGCACCGAACACCCGGACGTCGTCGAACGCCGGCTCGCCATCGCCCGCGAGGAGCTGGCGGCCGAAAAGGAGTTCGACGAGGTCGTCGTGAACGCCGACGTGAAGTCGGCTGCGTCCGATTTGCTATCCTTGATGGTCGGACCACGAATTTCAGGAGATTGACGAGTGATCACCCACACCGAGCTCGGTCACCTGACCGGTTCTCCGGAGGGCATCACCAACCCGCCGATCGACGACCTGCTTGAGCAGGTGAGCTCGAAGTACGCGTTGGTGATCTACGCCGCGAAGCGTGCCCGCCAGATCAACGACTACTACGCGCAGCTCGGCGAGGGCCTGCTCGAGTACGTCGGCCCGCTCGTCGAGCCGGGCCCGCGTGAGAAGCCCCTCTCGATTGCTCTTCGCGAGATCCACGCGGGTCTGCTTGAGCACACCGAGGGCGAGTGACTGCGTCATCTGACGCTGGTGCCCCTGTTCGCCCCAAGATCGTTCTTGGGGTTGGCGGGGGCATCGCCGCGTACAAGGCCTGTGAGGTTTTGCGGCGGTTGACCGAATCCGGTCACTCCGTGCGGGTCATCCCCACCGAGGGCGCGCTGAAGTTCGTGGGAGCCGCCACGTTCGAGGCGCTGTCCGGTCAGGTGGTGTCGGCGGACCCGTTCGACGACGTGCACGAGGTGCCGCACGTCAAACTGGGGCAGAACGCCGACCTCGTCGTGGTCGCCCCGGCGACGGCGAACCTGATCGCGAAGGCCGCGCACGGCCTCGCGGACGATCTTCTGACGAACACCCTGCTGACCGCGCGCTGCCCGGTCCTGCTGGTGCCGGCGATGCACACCGAGATGTGGGAGCACCCCGCCACCCAGCACAACGTGCACCTGCTGCGCAGCCGTGGCGTGATCGTCGCCGAACCCGCTTCCGGCCGCCTCACCGGCAAGGACACCGGCAAGGGCCGCCTGCCCGACCCCGCCGAGATCGTCGAACTGGCCCGGCTGCTGCTGGTGCGCCGCGACGCCCTCGCGAGGACACTCGAAGGCGTGCACGTCGCGATTTCCGCCGGTGGCACGCGAGAACCACTCGATCCGGTCCGGTTCATCGGCAACCGCTCGTCCGGCAAGCAGGGCTACGCACTCGCGCGGGTGGCCGCGCAACGAGGTGCCCGAGTGACCTTGGTCGCTGGCAACACCGCGGACCTGGTCACGCCGGCCGGTGTCGACCTGGTCCGGGTGGGGTCGGCGGTGGAGCTGCGCGACGCCATGCACAAGGTGTCGGCGGACGCGGACGTGGTCGTGATGGCCGCCGCGGTGGCCGACTTCCGGCCGTTGTCGCTGACCGGACACAAGATCAAGAAGACCGACGGCGACCCCGATCCGATCGCGCTGACGAAGAACCCCGACATCCTCGTGGAGCTCGTTTCCGCACGTAGGACGGGGCAGCTGATCGTCGGGTTCGCCGCGGAGACCGGCGACGAGACGACGTCGGTGCTCGACTACGGACGGGCGAAGCTGCGGCGCAAGGGCTGCGACCTCCTGGTGCTGAACGCGGTCGGCGACGGCAAGGCGTTCGAGCAGGACGACAACGCGGGCTGGCTGCTGTCCCCGGACGGCACCGAGACGCCTATACCGCACGGCCCCAAAACACAAGTGGCGTCCGCGGTGTGGGACGCGGTTACCGTTCGCTTGACTGATTCTCAGTAGAATTTTTCCCTGTGAGCCCCTCGAACAAGGAGTGTCCGTGAGCCAGCACAGCAGCAGGCTGTTCACCAGTGAGTCGGTGACCGAGGGACACCCCGACAAGATCTGCGACGCGATCAGTGACTCGATCCTGGACGCGTTGCTGGCCAAGGACCCGCGCTCGCGCGTCGCGGTGGAGACGATGGTCACCACCGGTCAGGTCCACGTCGCGGGTGAGGTCACCACCGAGGCGTACGCGGACATCCCGACGATCGTCCGCGAGAAGATCCTGGAGATCGGGTACGACTCGTCGCAGAAGGGCTTCGACGGCAACTCCTGTGGCGTGAACGTGGCCATCGGCGCGCAGTCCCCGGACATCGCGCAGGGTGTCGACACGGCGTTCGAGAACCGCGTCGAGGGCGCCGACGACGAGATCGACAAGCAGGGCGCCGGCGACCAGGGCCTGATGTTCGGCTACGCGTGCACCGACACGCCCGAGCTCATGCCGCTGCCGATCGCGCTGGCCCACCGCCTGTCCCGCCGCCTGACCGCGGTCCGCAAGGACGGCACCGTCCCGTACCTGCGTCCGGACGGCAAGACGCAGGTCACCATCGAGTACGCGGGTGACCAGCCCGTGCGTCTCGACACGGTCGTCATCTCCACGCAGCACGCCGACGGCATCGACCTGGAGAAGCTCCTCGGCGTCGACCTGCGCGAGCACGTCGTGGCTCCCGAGATCGCCGAACTGGGCCTCGACACCTCCAGCGTCCGGCTGCTCACCAACCCGACCGGCCGCTTCGTCATCGGTGGCCCGATGGGTGACGCTGGTCTCACCGGCCGCAAGATCATCGTCGACACCTACGGCGGCATGGCCCGTCACGGTGGCGGCGCGTTCTCCGGCAAGGACCCGTCGAAGGTCGACCGCTCCGCCGCGTACGCGATGCGCTGGGTCGCCAAGAACACCGTCGCGGCGGGCCTCGCCACCCGCGTCGAGGTCCAGGTCGCCTACGCCATCGGCAAGGCCGCCCCCGTGGGCCTGTTCGTCGAGACCTTCGGCACCGAGACCGTGGACCCGTCCAAGATCCAGCAGGCCATCTCGGAGGTCTTCGACCTGCGTCCGGCCGCGATCATCCGCGACCTCGACCTGCTGCGCCCGATCTACGCCCCGACCGCCGCGTACGGCCACTTCGGCCGCACCGACGTCGACCTGCCCTGGGAGTCGACCGACCGCGCCGACGCCCTGCGCAACGCCGCCGGCGCCTGATCACCCAGCACGCCCGAACGGCCCGCTTCCACCCGGAGGCGGGCTGTTTCGCGTATTTCGGGTCTCTCGCGGGCCTCCGCAGTGAGTGGGGGACGACCAGACAGGCTTGCACGCGGTGCCGCGCCCGCTCGACGTCGAGCTGGCCCGCCCGCGCCTGGTCGACCGCCTGAGAGGCCGGTGGTGCCGCCCGGTCACGCTGGTGACCGCCGGTGCGGGCTTCGGCAAGACCACCGCGCTGGCCCAGGCGGTCCGCGCGAACCTCCTGGAACCCCGTGGCATCGACGCCTGGGTCACCTGCGGTCCCGGCCACGAGGACGCGACCCGGCTGGCCGCGGCGATCCTGGACGCCCTCGCGGCAGAACACGGATCCCAGGCCGGCGCGGCGGAGATCCTCCAGGCACTGCACCGGAAAGCCCCGCTCGACGTGTGCCTGCTGCTCGACGACGTGCACGAGGTCCCGGACGGATCGCCCGGCGCGGAGCTGCTCGCCACCCTCGCCCGCGCGTTGCCGGCCACCGCACACGTCGTCCTGTCCGGACGTGTCGTGCCGGGACTTCCGCTGGCGCGCAGGGAGGCGGCGGGGGAGGTGGCCACGATCGAGACCGCCGACCTGGCCTTCACCGACGCCGAAACGTCCGCGCTGGCCAGGAGATTCGGCCGTGAGCTCACCGAGGACCTGCACGGCTGGCCCGCGCTGATCAGGCTGTCCCTCACCGCGGGTCCGGCCGCGTCCTGGCGCTACGCCGCCGAGGAGGTGCTGAGCCGCCTGTCCGCACCGACGCGGGACACGTTGGCAGCGCTGGTGATCCTCGGAACCGCGACCGCCGCGGAGGTCGGCACCGTGGCGGGCACGGCCACCGACGTGGAACACCTCGTCCGGAGCGTTCCACTGGTCGACCGGCTCGACGACGGCCGCTACCGGGCTCACGACCTGTGGGCGAGTGTGCTGCCCACCGGCCACATGCGCGCCGAAGCCGTCGAAGTGCTGCTCCAGCGCGGCGAACTGGCAGGGGCCGGACGGGTCGCGTGCCGGGCCGGTGACTGGACGCTGCTCGCGCGCCTGGCGGTCGAGCTCGTGCGGACCACGCTGTCGGTCCTGCCCAGCGCGACGGCCAGGAGATGGCTCGATGCCGTGCCGGAACACCGGCTCCAGGAGCCGGCGTTCCTGTTGCTCACCGCCGCGGTCCGGCACGCCGACGACTTCACCGACCCGGTCATCGACTGCCTCGTCGACAGGGCGTGCGCGCAGTGGCTGGAAGCCGGTGACCACGACGGTGCGGCGGTTGCGCTGGGACAGGCCGTGATCACCGCGCACTCCCGGGGAGACCTCACCAGACTGGTCGCCGTCGCCCAACGGGCACAACGACTCGAAGCGCGGTCGCCCGTGCTGAGACTGCTCCGGCACAGCGTCGCCGCGGTGGTGGCCGAGCTCGCCGGCGACCCGGAGACCGCGCTCACCCACCTCGCCCAGGCGCCCACGAGCGAGGTGCCCCAAGCGCTTGCGGTGTCCACGACGCGGTTCCACGTGCACTGCCTCGCGTTGTGCGGGCGTGGCCAGGACGCTGCCGAAATGGCCGAACGGATGCTCACCGGCGACCTGTCCCGCCGTCACGTCGCCACAGCGCGGTGGTTCGACGGTGAACCCGTTGTGTTCCACGGAGGCAGCGAGGACGGCACCGCTCGTGACGAGTTCGTGGCGCGGGCCTTTCACGCGGTCATCGCCGCGTCGTTCGGCGAGATCACCACCGAGCCGTCCGCCGAGCAGGACAATCCGCGCGACGCGGTTCTGACGTGTGCGGCGCAAGCGGCGGCCGCCGTCACCCGCGGCGACGAGGAGCTGGCCCGCGACATCTACAAGCAGCACCTGGCCCGGTGGCCCGTGGACGTCAAGGTCGCCGAACGGCACCTGCGCCGGTTCCTGACGCTGGGCTACGTGCTCAGCGACGAACTCAGGGAACGCTGGGACAGCACCGATCTGGGCCCGTCCCACCGCAGGGCCCGCGCGGCGGGACGTGCGTTCCTGCAAGCCAGGCAAGGAGATCTCCGCGCCGACCTGCCGGCGGAACACGCCCTCTGCTTCCTGCCGCTGCCGTGGTCGGCGGAACTCGCCGCCCGCCAGGCGGCGAGAGGCAGGACGACGCTGGGCACCTGGCTGGCGGACCGCGTCGGGCCGGCCGCGCACCGCCAGTTCCGTGAGCTCGCCCGAGATCCCGGCCTCGCCGCCGGTGCGCTGAAGCTCCTGGCCACCGTGCCCGCGCCACCGGAGCACCCGATCGGCATCGAGGTCATCGGGCCGATGCGGGTCACGAGGAACGGCCTCACCGCGCAGGCGCCGGAACTGCGCCGCGCCCGTGTCCGCCAGCTGCTCGGCCTTCTCGTGGTGCGCACCGTGATCACCCGCGCGCAGGCGATCGACCTGCTGTGGCCCGGCCTGGACCCCGCGAGCGCCGCGAGAAACCTGCGCGTGACGATGACCCACCTCCGGCGGCTCCTGGAGCCGGACCGGACCGGCGGCGAGGCCAGCTACTTCCTGCGCAGCGACAGCGAGTCCCTCCGCCTGGTCCGCAGCGACCGGCTGACGGTGGATCTCTGGTCGTTCCACGAGCTGAGCGACACGGCCAGGCCGGGTGAGGCGGCCGCGTTGTGGCGAGGCGAACCGCTCCCGGACCTGACCGACCTCTGCGAGGCGGAGATCGCTCAGATCAGGGAGCGACACGTCGGCAACCTGCTGGCACTGGGCGAACTCCGGCTCGTCACCGGAGATCCGGCGCAGGCACGTCACCTCGCCGACCGGGCGCTCGAGCTGGAACCGTTCGAACCGCGAGGGCACCGGCTGGCGCTCGCCGCCGCGTTGCGCGCACGGAATCCACAAAGGACCGAGGAGGTCCGTGCGCGCGTGCTGGACTCGTTGCGGCAGCTCGGGGTGAGACCCGACCCTGCCACGGAGATCCTGTTGCGGCAGGCGGTCACACGCAGCTGACGGTGACCTCCGTCGACGCCGGGCAGAAGTCGAAGCCGAGCTGGCCGTCGCCGCGGTCGAAGTTCACGTCACCGGACAGCAGGTCCATGCCGTCGCCGCCGAGCATGTCGTCGTCGCCGGCCTCGCCGTAGACGGTGTCGTGCCCGTCGCCGCCCTGGACGTTGTCAGGGCCCCAGCCGGCGCAGACCAGGTCGTTGCCCGCGCCGCCGAAGATCGTGTCGTCGGCACCGAGCCCGAGGATGATGTCGTTGTCGCCCAGCCCGAGGATGGTGTCCGGCCCGTTGCTGCCGACGATCACGTCCGGTCCCGGCCCGCCGACGATGAATCCCGCGCCGACGATCGTGGGCACGGCGTTGTAGCAGTCCGCGGGAGTGGGTCTGTTCTGGAACTCCGGCGGCACCTCGTCGGCCTGGGCGACACCGGCGGTGCAGAGCCCGATGGCGAGCGCGGCGGCGGCAATGCGCAGTCTCATGGTCGTTTCCCCTCTTCTGTGTCTTGCCTGGGGAGAGAGTCACAACCGGCCGTTGCCCGAACGCTAACCAAAGGTTGGTTCCGCGACACCTTCCGAGGCTACAAACTCCGTTCATGTCGCTCTCTCGTCGTGGGTTCATGGCTGCCGTCGCCGCAGCCGGTGCGGGCACGCTGCTGCCACCGTCGGTGTATGCCGCGTTGGCCCGTGAGCCTCGTACGGGAGGGTTGCGCGCGATCAAGCACGTCGTGCTGTTGATGCAGGAGAACCGTTCGTTCGACCACTACTTCGGGACCCTTCGCGGCGTGCGCGGGTTCTCCGACCGCAATGCGCTGAAGGGCGTGTTCAACCAGTCGGGCGTGCTGCCGTTCCCGGTGCGTGAGGCGGCGTCCGGCCGTGACATCCAGTACATCGGTGACCTGGACCACAGCTGGAATGGCGGGCACTCGGCGTTGCGCGGCGGGTGGAACGACAACTGGGTGCCGGCGAAGACCGGGGCGACGATGGCGTTCTACACGCGCCAGGACATCCCGTTCCACTACGAGCTCGCGGACACGTTCACGCTGTGCGACGCCTACCACTGCTCGGTGCCGTCGTCGACCTCGCCGAATCGGAACTACTGGGTGTCCGGGTACACGGGCTTCGAGCCGTCCGGCGGCCGTGCGACCGGCAACGCGGCCTACAGCGAGGACACCCACACGGGGTACACGTGGAAGACGTACCCGGAACGCCTCGAGGCGGCCGGGAAGTCGTGGCGCGTGTACCAGGAGTGGGACAACTTCCAGGACAACAACCTGGAGTTCTACCTGCGGTTCAAGGAGATCGCGCGCAAGGTGCTGCCCGCCGGGTTCAAGTCGCTGGACAAGCTGTACGGGACCGGCGACCCCGCGCTGATCGGCTCGCTGGACCTCTCGAAGCTCTCCGCCGCGGAGAAGTCGCTGTACTCGCGCGGACTCCACCGGGTGAAGCCCGGCGGACTGGGGGAGACGTTCCGCGCGGACGTCGCCGCGGGCCGGTTGCCCGCCGTGTCGTACCTGGTTCCGTCCTCTGTGGACTCGGAGCACCCCGGCGCGTCGTCGCCCGCCGCCTCCGCCTCGATCACCTACCAGGTGCTGGACGCGCTGGCGTCCAACCAGGAGGTGTGGGAGTCGACGGTCCTGTTCATCACCTACGACGAGAACGACGGCTTCTACGACCACGTGCCGCCGCCGCGCCCGCCGTTGTCCGTTGCCGACGAGTACGTGGGCGACCGGCCGTTGGGGCTGGGTGCGCGCGTGCCGATGACGGTCGTCTCGCCGTGGTCCGTCGGCGGTTACGTGAACTCGCAGGTGTTCGACCACACGTCGATGACGCGGTTCCTGGAGAAGTGGACAGGGGTGCGGTCGGAGGAGATCTCGGCGTGGCGCCGGACCGTCGCCGGTGACCTGACCTCGGCGTTCGACTTCGACAAGCGCCGGACGTGGCCCGAGGTCGGCGAACCCGCCGCCGCGCCGCCCGCGACGCCGCGCTGGCGTCCCGCGCCTCCGTCCGAGCAGAAGATGCCGGAGCAGGAGCCTGGACGGCGACGTGCGCGCGCTCTGCCGTATCAACCTGACGCGTCGTTGCGCGGGTCGTCGCTGGAGATGTCGAACTCCGGATCGGCGTCCGTGCACTTCGCGCTGTACCCGTACTCGGGCCAGTTCGCGCTGCCGCAGCACTTCGACGTCACGTCGTCGGCATCGCTTGAGGTCACGGGTGATCACGACCTCGTGCTGCTGGGGCCCAACGGCTTCCGTCGTGAGTTCGCTGGGTCTTCCTCTGACCGTGCACGCGTCTCGTCGTCGGTGCGTGGATACAGCCGTGTGCTGACGTTGACGTTCGAGAACAGCGGGTCGTCACGGCTGACGTTCGTGCTGGGGCAGCGTCGTTACGTTGTGAGGCCAGGACATCGTCACGTCATCCCATGGCTGACGGTCATGAACTCCGGCTGGTACGACCTGACGGTGACCGTGGAGGAGGAGCCCCGGTTCCGCCGCCGTTTGTGCGGTCACATCGAGAACGGCCAGGAGTCGATCTCCGGATAACGTTGCCCCCGTGGAGATCAAGGGGGACGAGATCCGGCGGCGGATGATCGAGCACGACTTACTGGACCCCGGCGGGTTCGTGCTCGTCGGGGCCAAGATCACCGGTCAGCTCGACCTGTCCGACGTCGTGGCGAAGAAACCGCTGGTGCTGCGCGACTGCACGACCGAGCAGCCGGTGCTGCTCGACCGGGCGCAGTTCTCGCAGCTGGACCTGCGCGGCCTGACCGCGCCCGCCGTGCACGCGCGGGGCCTGACCGTGGACCACAACCTCGGCCTGAGCGGCGCCCGCCTGTCCGCCGCGGAGTCGATCGACGCGCTGCACATGCGCATCGGCGGCAGCGTCTATCTGGACGACGGCTTCCACGCCGCGGGTTCGGTGACGCTGAGCGGATCCCAGATCTCGGCGGTGCTGATGTGCGCCGGCGCCCGTTTCGAGGCGGGGCTCGTGCTGGTCGACCTGCGGGTCGGCGACGGGATCTTCCTGTCCCAGGGGTGCGACGTCTCGGGCGGAGGCGTCCACGCGTCGGTGCGCCTGCGCGGGACACGGGTCGACGGCCAGCTCATCTTCCGGGACGGCCGGGTCAGCTCACCGGATGTCGCGTTGGACCTGCGGCATGTGCGTGTGGGCAAGGAACTGTTCCTGCCGTTCGACGGCGTCGATGGCAAGGCACAGCTCGAAGGCCTCACCTACGAGGGCCTGCCACGAGACGCCACTGTGGACGAATGGCTCTCGTTCCTGGCGACCCGCACGCTGCGCTACTCGACGCAACCGTGGACCCAGCTCGCCGCCGCCCACCAGGCCGCCGGCCACGAACGCGACGTGCGACGGATTCGGGTGGCCCAGCAACGCGACCTGCGCCGCCGCGGCCAGCTGTCGAGGTGGGGCCGGGCCTGGCACCTGATCCGGGGCGTGACCGTCGGGCACGGCTACCGCCCGGGCCTCGCACTCGTGTGGCTGGCCGGCGTGCTCGCCGTGTCCGTGGGTGTGGTGTTGATCTCCGGCGCCGTCCGCTGCTCGACGGTGGAACAGGTCGGCTATGCCCTGAACGTGGCGACACCGCTGGTCAAGGTGGACGCCGCCCGCTGCACGGTCGACGCGGGCGCGGCCTCTGGACAGGTGGTCCTCGCGACGACGTGGCTGCTGCAGATCCTGGCCTGGGCGTTCGCGACCCTGTTCGTGGCGGGCTTCACCGGTTTGGTGAGGCGCAACGCGTGACTGTCGGGGGTGTCTGATACACCAGGAGGCATGAACGCGAAGACCGGAGCGAGAAAAGGGGAGCGGGTCCCCGCGGAGTCGCTGCCGGTCGCCCGGATCGTGGTGGACGTGCCCCTGGCCCACCTGGACCGCCCCTTCGACTACTCGGTTCCGTCCGAACTGGACGAATCCGCCGTCGCGGGCTGCCGCGTGCGGGTGAGGTTCGCGGGCCAGCTCGTCGACGGCTACCTGCTGGAGCGCGCCGAAACCTCGGAGTACGGCAAGAAACTGGCCTTCATCGAGAAGGTCGTGTCACCCGAACCGGTGCTGGCGCCCGAGATCGCCACCCTGGCCCGCGCCATCGCCGACAGGTACGCGGGCGGCATGATCGACGTGCTGCGCCTGGCCATCCCGCCCCGGCACGCCCGAGCCGAGGCTGCCGCGTCAGTGGAGCCGCCGCCGTTGCCCCAGCTTCCCGCATGGGTGGGGCAGCAGCCGGCCGACGCGGCACAGACCGGAGCCGCGCCACAGGCCGTGGTGGCCTCGCAGACCGCAGCGGACTCACATGCCGAAGCCGTGCCGCAAGCCGTGGTGGCCGCACAGCCCGGGGTTCCGCAGGCCGCAGCGGATTCACCTGCCGAAGCCGCCTCGCATCCCGAAGCCGCCTCGCATCCCGAAGGCGCCTCGCATCCCGAAGGCGGCCCTTCGACCGGAGCCGTTACCCACACCGAGGCTGTCTTGCGGGCCGAGGCTGCCCCACCGACCGAGGCCCGGCAGACCGGAGCGGGCCCGCAGCCCGAAGAGCCGCGTCCCGCAGCAGCCTCGCAGACCGAAGCCGCCGTGCACCCTGAGGCCGACTCTCCGGTCGGGGCCGCCCCTCGTTCCGAAGCTGCCCTTCAGCCCGGGGTTCCGCAGGCTGCGGGGGGCTCGCGGGCCGCCGTACCGCATCCCGAACCCGCCGCGCATCCCGAAGCGGTCCCGCCGACCGAAGCTGCCCCGCCGACCGAAGATGCCCCGCCGACCGAAGATGCCCCGCCGACCGAAGCTGCCCCGCAGACTGGAGCTGCTCCGCAGGCAGGGGTCCCGCCGACCGCAGCGGCCTCGCAGCCCGGAGCAGCCTCGTCGGCCGAAGCCGCTCCGCAGTCCGAGGCGGTGGCCGCGCGTTCGCAGCTACCGCCCGTCCCCGCCGACGCCTGGGCGCGCTATCCCCGCGGCGCCAAGTACCTGGAGGCCCTGCACGAGGGCCGGCCCGCGCACGCCGTGTGGCAGGCGCTGCCCGCCGAGGACTGGCCCGCGCGGCTGGCGGAGGCGGCCGCCGCTGTCGCGTCGTCCGGGCGTGGGGTGGCCATCGTCGTTCCCGACCACCGCGACCTCGCCCGTGTCGCGGAGGCGTGTGCTGAGCTGATCGAAGGCGTGGTGACGCTGTCGGCCGACCTCGGGCCGTCGGAGCGCTACAAGCGCTGGCTGGCCGTGCGCCGGGGTGTGGCGCGGGTCGTGGTCGGCACGCGGGCCACGGCGTTCGCGCCGGTCAAGGATCCCGGCCTGCTCGTCGTGTGGGACGACGGTGACGATCTGCACGTCGAGCAGCGGTCGCCGTATCCGAACGTGCGTGACGTGCTGGTGCAGCGCGCGCACATGACGGGGGCCGCGCTGCTCATCGGCGGGTTCGCTCGCACCGCCGAGGCGCAGTTGCTGGTCGAGACAGGCTGGGCGCACGAGATCGTGGCGTCGCGCGAGACGTTGAGGTCCGTCGCGCCGCGTGTGGTGTCCGTGGGTGACAACGAGTGGCAGGACGTCAAGGACCCTGCCGCCCGCACGGCTCGGCTGCCGTCCATCGCGTTCGACGCGGCCCGGTTCGCCCTCACCGACTCGCCGGTGCTGATCCAGGTGCCGCGCCGTGGTTACGTGCCGTCGCTCGCCTGCGGTCAGTGCCGCGGGCCTGCCCGGTGCCGCCGGTGCGCGGGGCCGCTGGCGTTGCCCGGCGGGACCGAGGACGGGCTGCCGAAGCCCGCCTACTGCCGGTGGTGCGCGGCGACGGAGGCGGCGTTCCGGTGCCCCACGTGCGGGTCGCGCAAGCTTCGCGGGCAGATCATCGGGGCCAGGCGCACGGCGGAGGAGCTCGGGCGGGCGTTTCCCGGGATCCAGGTGCGGACCAGCGGCGCGGACGAGGTGCTGACCAAGGTGCCGGGCAAGCCGTCCCTGGTCGTCGCGACGCCGGGCGCCGAACCCGTGGCCGAGGGCGGCTACGGTGCCGTGCTGCTGCTCGACGGGTGGGCGTTGCTGGGCAGGGCCGACCTCCGCGCCGCCGAGGAGGCGCTCCGGCGGTGGATGACGGCCGCGGGCCTGGTGCGGCCCGGCAACGGGCGAGTGGTCGTGATCGCGGACTCGTCACTGACTCCGGTGCAGGCCCTGGTGCGGTGGGACCCGGTGTGGCACGCCGCCACCGAACTCGCCGCGCGGACCGAGCTGGGCTTCCCGCCGGCGGTCCGGATGGCGACCGTCGACGGAACCCCGGACGCGGTGAACGCCATGCTCGACGAACTCCGGTTGCCGCCCACCGGCGAGATCCTCGGCCCGGTGCCGCTGGGCGACGACGAGACCAAGGAACGAGCACTGGTGCGGGTATCGCGCGCCGAAGGCCGTCAGCTGGCCGCCGTGCTGGCTGACGCGCAGGCCGTGCGGACGGCGCGCAAGGAACAGGAACTGGTGCGCATCAAGCTCGACCCGCTGGAGGTCCTGTAGGCGCTCAGTTCGCGAAGTGGGAGCGCAGGCCGGCGATGTGCTCGCGGATGTCCTCGTCGGTCAGCTTCTCGTACTCGAGGTACTCGCTCATGTAGGTCATGAGGTCACCGCGTTCGGGGTGCTCCTCACCCGCGATCACGTGCGCCGTCGTGCCCGCGATGCCCGCGGGGAACAGCAGGAAGCCGTCGAGGCCCGCCATCGTGTCGAAGGAGGCGTTCTTGGCCTCCCACAGGGCCCAGACGTCCTCTTCGCGGCCGCATTCGGCGAGCAGCAGGGCGGCGAGCACCAACGCCTCGCGCACGCCCCAGCCCTCCTGGTGCGCGGCGGTCTCCTCGGCCAGCAGGTGGCGCAGCAGGCCGGCGTCCTCATCGCGGCGTTCGCGCAGCAGGAGGTGCAGCGCGTCCTCGCGGTCGGCCTCGTCGAGCGGGGTGTTCGTGAAATCGGTTCGCAACTGATCAAGATCGATCGACACGCCCGCACCTTAGGCCTTCCTCAAGGGGTGTTGCCATCCGGTCACAACGGAGTAGAAGTTTCCGCATGTTGCGAACGGTTGCCGCACTGACGCTCTCCGTCGTACTGGTCGCTCCTGCCCCGGCAGGAGCGGCGGAGTCATCGCCACGCGTGCCCGAGCAGGTGGGCTGGGGAGGCGCCGTTTCGAGCGTCGACCCCGACGCGTCCCAGATCGGCATCGACGTGCTCCGCCGCGGTGGCAACGCCGTCGACGCCGCCGTCGCCACCGCCGCCGCGCTCGGCGTGACCGACCCGTTCAGCGCGGGCATCGGTGGCGGCGGGTTCTTCGTCCACTACGACGCCCGCACCGGCCGCGTGTCCACTTTGGACGGCCGGGAGACCGCGCCGCGGTCCGCGACCGACCAGCTCTTCGTGGAGAACGGCCAGCCCCTGCCGTTCGCCGAGGCGATGACCAGCGGCAAGTCCGTCGGCGTCCCCGGCACGCCCAAGACGTGGCAGCAGGCGCTGCGCAAGTGGGGCACGCTGAACCTGCGTGAGGCCATGGCGCCCGCGGAAGCGTTGGCACGGCGTGGTTTCACCGTCGACCAGACGTTCAACTCGCAGATCACGAACAACGCCGCCCGCTTCGCCGACTTCACCTCGACCCGAGACCTCTACCTGCCCGGCGGCCAGGCGCCCGCGGTCGGCAGCACGTTCCGCAACCCGCAGCTCGCCGACACCTACCGCGAGCTCGCCCGCACCGAACTGGCGTCGCTGTACGGCGGCGCGGTCGGCCGCGATCTCGTGAAGGCCGTGCAGAAGCCGCCGGTCGTGCCCGGCTCGACCCGCAACGTCCGCGCCGGCGACATGCAGCTCTCCGACCTGGTTCGCTACCAGGTCGAACGCCGCGACCCGACGCGCACCAGCTACCGCGGCCTCGACGTCTACGGCATGGCGGCGCCGTCGTCCGGCGGCACGACCGTCGGTGAGGCGCTCAACATCCTCGAGTCGACCGACCTGTCGAAGGTCTCCGACGTCGAGTACCTGCACCGCTTCATCGAGTCGACCAAGCTCTCCTTCGCCGACCGCCTGCGCTGGGTGGGCGACCCCGCCTTCTCCCGCGTGCCGACCGAGGGCCTGCTCTCGCAGAAGTTCGCCGACAGCCGCGCGTGCCTGATCAAGCCCGACGCCGTGCTGCCCGCCCCGCAGCCCGCCGCGGACCCGCGCAACCCCCAGGCCTGCCAGGCCACCGCCGGAATCTCTGCCCTGCGCGAGGACGCCGAACGCACCACGCACCTCACGACGGCCGACCGCTGGGGCAACGTCGTCGCCTACACCCTCACCATCGAGGCGGAGGGCGGCAGCGGCATCGTCGTGCCGAACCGCGGCTTCCTGCTCAACAACGAGCTCACCGACTTCGAGTTCGTCGCCCCGACCGCCGGCGTCCCGCACCCGAACCTCCCCGGCCCCGGCAAGCGCCCGCGCTCGTCGATGGCCCCGACAATCGTCCTCGACCACGGCAAGGTCGTGCTCGCCGTCGGCTCACCGGGCGGCGCCACCATCATCACCACGGTCGCCCAGATCCTGACCGCTCGCCTGGACCGCAAGATGTCCCTGCTCGACGCCGTCGCGGCCCCCCGCGCCTCCCAGCGCAACGCCGCCACCACCCCGGCGGAGGCCGCGTTCCTCGCCGCCTCGACCACCGCGGGCCTGCAGGCCATCGGGCACAGGTTCAGCCAGAACGCCGAGATCGGCGCCGCCACGGCCGTCGAACGGGCCAAGGACGGCCGCTGGCGCGCGGTCGCCGAGCCGACGCGCCGCGGAGGCGGCGCGGCCCGTGTGGTGAAGGTGGGCTGACCCCGCAGCACCAGTACGCCGAAGGGACGGGTCGCGTGACGGCCCGTCCCTTCGGCGTGGGCGGCGCTGCCGGTTCGCGCAGTGAGCGCGCGGCCGGCTACTTGTTGGTGCGTCCGTCGATGCGTTCGCGGAGCAGGTCGGCGTGGCCGTTGTGCTGCGCGTACTCCTCGATCAGGTGGATGTAGAGCCAGCGCACCGAGATCTCGCCCACCCGTTCGTGCAAGAAGATGTCGTCGAGGTCCCGCGTGGCCGCCGCCGCGCGGCACTCGGCCATCTCAGCCACGAGCTCCGCGTACTCGGCCTCGGCGCGGTCCGGATCGAGGCCCTCGAAGGCGCCGTCCCAGTCGCCCGGCACGCTGTGCCGGGCCTTCACGTCCTGGCCCGCCAGACGGACCCGGAACCACACGCGCTCCACGTCCGCGAGGTGGCGAATCAGGCCCAGCAGGCTCATGTTCGACGGCGGCGCGGAGGCCTCGGCCAGTTGCTCGCCGGTGAGTCCCGCGCAGTTGCCCAGGAACGTGGCTCGATGGCGGTCGAGCCACGCCTCCAGCATCGGGCGTTCCGCTCCGAGGAGTGGTTCGTCGGTGATGTCGACTTCAGGTGCGGTCCAGGTCATGGCTCCATGATCACTTGAGCTCGCCGTCGTAGGCGACTTCGTTGTTCTCGTCACGGACGACCACGTGCAGGCGGCCGGGATCGAGCGGATCGTCAGGCTTCTTGAGGTCTTCGCGCCCGTCCTTGAGGGGGACGTTCGCCAGGAAGAAACCGTCCGCCAGCTCGGCGGTGACGGCAGGACCGTCGCGGTCCGACACTTCGACGGATCCGGTGCAGCGGCCAAGGCGCCCGATGACGGTGTACTGCCCGACGGACAGAATCGCAGCCCCGTGGTTGATCACATCGGTCGGTGCCTGTGCGATCAGGTACGGCTCGTCGGGTTCTTCCTGCACATCGTCGATGATCGAGAAGGGCTTGGTCGCGGTTGTGCTGTAGAAGGAGCAGTACCCGAACTCGGCGTCGCCGCGGCGAGCGAGAAGCGCACCATTCCACTCCTCGAGTCCCGTAGCGATGACGGGTTCCCATTTCTCCAGTCGTTCGGCATGCACCCCGGTCTCTTCCCACGCTTTGTCCGTGCACTTGGCGAGGATGTTCACCAGTGACTTCCTGTCGGGGTCGCCGCTCTCGAAGCTCTCCTTGATGGTCGCGGAGTGCGCGCTGACCGGCGGCGTCTTCTCGGGCCGATCGTCGAAGAACAGCGTTGGCGTCGAATCGAGCACGCCCCAGATCTCGATGATGAAGAAGCTCGGCGTGACCACGCTGTCGTTGAAGGCTTCAGGGTCCAAGGCGGGCTCCACCCACGGGGGAGTGTCGACCCGGTCTCTCCTCGCGGTGGTCGTGCCCTTCGGGGGCACGCCGGCGATGATCTTGTTCGAGCGGTAGGTGATCGAACCCTCCTGCAACGCGACGGGCTTGAAGCGCTGCTCCGCGACCATGGCCCTGGAACGGGTGAGCTCGCAGAAGCGGTCGTCCGTGCCGTGCAGGACCTTGCGCAGGCCGAAGACGGCCATCTCGGTGGACTGCCAGTTCTGGTCTTCCAGCGCGGTGCGGCAGCGTGCCAGGTCCTGATCGGAGGGGGTGACGACGCGCACGTGGCCAGGGCCGACCTGGTGGCTGGACGACTGCGTGACGGCCACACCGCCCGCGATGAGGAGCGTCACCCCCGCGGCGACCGCGAGAGGTGCGCGGCTGCGGCGCGTGCGGACGGCGGCCGGTTCGGCGAAGTCCGGGCGCATGCGCTCCTTGACGTCGGCGGGGAGTTCGCGGCGGGGCGGCAGGTCGAAGGCCATCACTCCACCTCCAGGGTGTCGTAGGAGAGTTGCTTGCGCAGACGGGCACGAGCGCGGGAGATTCGGGAGCGGACGCTTCCCTCGGCGACCCCGAGGGCCTCGGCGGCGTGCGCGACGGACAGTTCGCCGAACAGCACGAGTTCCACGGCCTCACGTTCGGCGCGGGGGAGGCGTTCGACCGCCTCCAGCACCTGGCGCAGGCGGGCCTCGTGGTCGAGCGATGCCACCACGTCGTCGGCGTGGTCGCGCTGCACCTCGTTGCGCGGCACGCGGTGCAGCAGCCGGGTGAACCGCGCTTTGCGGCGGAACTCCGAACGCGCCAGGAAGCCCGCGACGGTGAACAGCCACGGCAGCGCGCTGTCCCGCACGAGCGTCATCTCTGCGCGGCGGCGCCACGCGGTCATGAACGTCGCCGACGTCAGGTCCTCCGCCGTCGACCACGACGCCGTCAGGCGGTACGCGTGGTTCCACACCGCCTCGGCGTAGCGGTCGTAGAGCTCGCTGAACGCGTGCTCGTCGCCGCGTGTCCACAGTTCGGCGTCCGACGGGGCGTCGTCGCGCACGCCGGCCGCCCCCTCCCAGATCGGTCGCATCAGCCTCATGACCTGTTGGTGTCCACCTTCCGGCCGAGTGTTGCACCCGATCTTCCTACCTCGGGCTGACACAGCCTCGATACTCCGAGCCGATGTGAGCTGACCTGCGCGAACGGCACAGTTGACCGCATGACGACGACCACTGTTACCGGCACCCAGACGGCCCACATCGACTTCCACGCGCTGCTGCGGCCCGTGCTGACGGCGCTGCGCTTCACCGGCCACTTCGTCGTGGCGCTGCTGGGCGTGATCTTCCTCGGCAGCGCGTCCGAGCACTGACCGCGCTCCTCGTAGACTGACCTCCAGTCCACACGAGGAGCATTGCGTGACCGTCCAACCCATCCGCCTGTTCGGCGACCCAGTGCTGCGCACCGCGGCCACCGAGGTCACCGACTTCGACAAGGAACTGCGCACCCTGGTCAAGGACCTGTGGGACACGATGCAGGACGCCGGCGGAGCAGGACTCGCCGCGCCTCAGCTCGGTGTTGGACTGCGCGTGTTCACGTACCACTGCGACGGTTTCGCGGGTCACCTCATCAATCCCACCTGGGACGTGGTCGGCGAGGAGATGCAGGACGGCTCCGAGGGCTGCCTGTCCATCCCCGGCATGTCGTGGGACTGCAAGCGCCACCTGCACGTGGTGGCCAAGGGCTGGAACATGCACGGAGAGCCCGTCGAGGTCGAAGGCACCGAGACGCTGGCCCGCTGCATCCAGCACGAGTCGGACCACCTCGACGGAGTGCTGTTCCTCGACCGCCTCGACGCCGACACCCGCAAGCTGGCCATGCGGGAAATCCGGCAGTCCGAGTGGTTCGACGGTACGGTCCCCACCTTGAAGCAGAGCCCGCACCCACTCTTCGGCAGGTCCAGCTGACCATGCGACTCGTGTTCGCCGGTACGCCCGAGGTCGCACTACCCTCGCTGCGCGCCCTCATCGACTCCCGCCACGACGTCATCGCCGTGGTCACCCGCCCCGACGCCCCCTCCGGCCGAGGCCGCAGGCTCGAGCGCTCCCCGGTCGGCGCGCTCGCCGACGAGCACGGCATCGAGGTCCTCACGCCGGCCAAGGCGGGGGAACCCGAGTTCCTGGATCGCCTGCGCGCGCTGGAACCCGACCTCTGCCCGGTCGTCGCCTACGGCAACCTCCTTCCCCAACGGACGCTCGACGTCCCGAAGTTCGGCTGGGTCAACCTCCACTTCTCCGTGCTGCCCGCGTGGCGCGGCGCCGCGCCGGTGCAGGCCTCCGTGCGCAACGGCGACGACATCACGGGCGCCTCGACGTTCCGCATCGTGAAGGAACTCGACGCGGGCCCGGTGTTCGGCGTGGTGACCGAGAAGGTGCGCGACCGCGACACCTCCGGCGACCTGCTGACCCGGTTGTCCCTCTCGGGAGCCGACCTGCTGCTGTCCACTGTGGACGGCATCGAGGACGGCACCCTGCGTGCCGTCGACCAGCCCGACGACGGCGTGACCTACGCCGCGAAGATCTCCGTCGAGGACGCGCGCCTCGACTTCACCACGCCCGCCACGGCCGTCGACCGCCTGGCGCGCGCCGTGACACCGGAGCCCGGCGCGTGGGCCGAGTTCCGGGGAGAACGACTCAAGCTGGGCCCCGTCACGCCGGTCGCCGACGTGACGCTCCCGGCCGGCGAGGTGCTCGTCGAGCGCAAACGCGTGCTCGTGGGCACCGCCACCACCGCCGTGGCCCTCGGTGAGGTCCAGGCGCAGGGCAAGAAGCGCATGGCCGCCACCGACTGGGCGCGCGGCGTGCGGATCGAATCAGGGGAGCGCATCGCATGACGCGCTCCAGGACGAGCTCGGCAGGCGTCGCCTGTGAGCGGCAGGACAGGAACGTGGCGCGCGTGATCCGCGGCGCCGCAGGGGAGCCAGAGACAGTGGAGTACAACGCATGACCGGCCACCCGCGAGGCGCTTCCAAGCCTTCCCGCCCGAGCAGGCCCCACCCGCCGAAGCGGCGCACCGGACCCGCCCGGCCACCCGTGGAGGACCCGGCACGCCTCGCCGCGCTGGAGACCCTGCGCGCCGTGCGGCAGCGTGACGCGTACGCGAACCTGGTGCTGCCGCAGATGCTGCGCGACCGCCGCATCACCGGCCGTGATGCCGCGCTCGCCACCGAACTCACCTACGGCGCGTCCCGGGCCCAGGGCCTGCTCGACGCCGTCATCGAGGCGTGCTCGGACCGTCCACTGTCCGAAGTGGACGGCTCGGCGCTCGACGCGTTGCGGCTGGGCACGTACCAGCTGCTGCGCACCCGGATTCCGTCCCACGCCGCGGTCGCCTCGACCGTCGACCTCGTGCGGGCCGAGCTCGGGTCCGGCGTCGCGGGCTTCGTCAACGCCGTCCTGCGCCGGGTGGCCGAGCAGGACGAGGCCGCGTGGGTCGACGAGCTCGCACCCGACCCGGACACCGACCCGATCGGCAACCTGGCTTTCACCCACGCCCACCCGCGCTGGATCGCGCAGGCGTTCGCGGAGGCCCTCGGCAGCCGCGAGGAAGCGCTGAAGCTGGCTCTCGCGGCCGACGACGCACGCCCGGCCGTGCACCTGGTGGCACGTCCCGGCGAGGTGAGCGCCGACGAGCTCGCCGCCATCACCGGCGGCGACGTGGCGCCGTACTCGCCCTACGGCGTGCACCTGGAGTCAGGCGCGGGCGACCCGGGCGATCTCGAGCCCGTCCGGGAACGCCTCGCCCACGTCCAGGACGAGGGCAGCCAGCTGTGTGCCTTGGCCCTGACGCGCGCGTCGCTCCAGGGCGGTGACAACGGGGGTACCGACGACCGCTGGCTGGACCTCTGCGCGGGCCCCGGCGGTAAGGCCGCCCTGCTGGCCGCGCTGGTCGGCATCGAGGGCGGCGAACTGATCGCCGTCGAGAAGGCACCCCACCGCGCCGAGCTCGTGCGCAAGCTCACCTCAGGCCTGCCGGTCACCGTGGAGGTGGCCGACGGCCTGGAGACCGGCTTCGTCGAAGGAGCGTTCGACCGCGTGCTGGTCGATGCGCCCTGCACCGGTCTCGGCGCGCTGCGCAGGCGCCCGGAGGCGCGGTGGAGGCGCCAGCCCACCGACGTCGGCACGCTCACGAAGCTGCAGCGAGAGCTGCTCACCGAGGCGTTGCGACTGGTGCGGCCAGGCGGCGTCGTGGCTTATGTCGTGTGCTCACCTCATCTCTCCGAGACCGTAGGGGTGGTGACGGACGTCGCGCGGCGGACCGGTGTCGAGGTGCTGGACACGCGGGAGCTCTTCCCGGGAGTTCCGGACCTCGGGGAAGGACCGCACGTTCAGCTGTGGCCCCATCTGCACGGCACCGACGCGATGTTCTGCGCGGTGCTGCGACGCCCTGTTTGAGCGCTCGTGAAGGACGCTAGCGACGGGGTCCGACAGTTCTCGGACCTCGTCGCCCGCAGACCGCACAACGGGTCCGGAGTTCACCTGTCCGGGTGACGAGCGGGGGTACGGTGTGGCAGTGGTCCTGGTGACCGGCATGTCCGGCACGGGCAAGTCGACCGCGCTCACCCTGTTGGCGCACAACGGATATCGCACGGTCGACACCGACCACGGCGACTGGATCGACCGCACCGGAGAGCCGCTGTGGCGCGAGGACCGGATCGACGAGCTGATCGCGGAACACGAACGGTCCGGTGAGCCGCTGTTCATCGCGGGCACGGTGGCGAACCAGACGGCGTTCTACGCCAGGTTCGCCGAGATCGTCCTGCTGAGCGCGCCGATCGACACCGTCCTGGAACGCGTCGCGAGCCGAACGGGCAACCCGTTCGGCAAGACGGCAGAAGAGCGGAACCGGATCATCGCGGACACGCGCGAGATCGAGCCGCTGCTGCGCGAGTCGGCCACCGTCGAGATCGACACCAGACAGCCGCTGAACGCCGTGCTCGACCAGCTCGCCGCACTGGCGGGAGCACCCGACCTAAGATCGTCCACATGACACGTGGGCTGCTCGGACTGGTCGCGTCGGGCTGCGGCGGGGTCGAAGGCTGGTTCCGCACGGAGCTCGCCGAGCCCGCCGCGCGACGGGGGTGGCGGCTGGCCATCACGTTCACCCCGGCCGTCGTCCCGTGGTTCCAGGAATCGGGGGAACTGGACGAGCTGCAGGCGCTCACCGACCTCCCGATCCGCTGGGAGCCGAGGATGCCGAGCCAGCCCAAGCCCTACCCCACGCCTGACGCGTTCATCTTCGCCCCCGCCAGCGCGAACTCGGTGGCCAAGCTGGCCCTGGGCATCGGCGACAACCAGGCGCTCACCGCGCTGAACGAGGCCATCGGCGTGGAGAACTGCAAGGTCGTCGTCCAGCCCCAGGCCAACGCGGACAAGCGCCGTCACCCGATGTGGGAGACGCACGTCACGACGCTCACCAATGCGGGTGTCGTAGTGGTCACCGACGAGCCTCCCGGCAGGCTGCTCGACCTGCTGGACACCTAGACTTCACCCTTGTGGTCCACACGCCGATGATCGCCCCCAGCATCCTGTCCGCCGACTTCGCGCGCCTCGCCGACGAGCTCGCCGCGGTGCCCACCTCGGACTGGATCCACGTCGACGTCATGGACAACCACTTCGTGCCGAACCTGACGCTCGGCCTGCCGGTGGTGAAGTCGCTGCTCAAGGTGACCGACATCCCGATCGACTGCCACCTGATGATCGACGACCCCGACCGCTGGGCCATCGGCTACGCGGAAGCGGGCGCGCACAACGTGACCGTGCACGTCGAGGCGGCCGCCGACCCCATCGCGCTGGCCAGGAACCTGAAGGCCGCGGGCAGCAAGGCGGGTCTGAGCATCAAGCCCGGCACGCCGCTGGAGCCGTACGTCGACGTGCTGAAGCACTACGACACGCTGCTGGTGATGTCGGTCGAGCCGGGCTTCGGCGGCCAGAGCTTCATGGCGGACGTGCTGGACAAGGTGCGCCAGGCCCGTCACCTCGTCGACACCGGTCACCTCAAGCTGATCGTGGAGATCGACGGTGGCATCAACGCCGACACGATCGAACAGGCCGCGGAGGCCGGCGTGGACTGCTTCGTCGCGGGATCCGCCGTGTACGACGCCGCCGACCCCGGCAAGGCAGTCGAGGCACTGCGTGCCACGGCGGCCCGCGCCCAGAACATCAGGACCACGTGACACCCGAAGACGCGATGGCGCTCGCCATCGCGGAGAGCGAGCGGGTGCGGGGCATCACCAGCCCCAACCCGCCGGTCGGCTGCGTCATCCTCGACGAGAACGGCAACGCGGCGGGGTTCGGCGGCACGCAACCCGTCGGCGGCCCGCACGCCGAGGTCATGGCGCTCAAGGCAGCCGGATCGAAGGCCCAGGGCGGCACCGCCGTGGTCACCCTCGAACCGTGTTCGCACCACGGCCGCACGCCGCCGTGCGTCGACGCGCTCATCGAAGCCGGCATCAAGCACGTCATCCACGCGGTCAGCGACCCGAACCCGAGGGCGGCGGGCGGCGCGAACCGGCTGAAGGAAGCCGGGATCACCGTCGAGAGCGGGCTCCTCGCGACCGAGGTCAGCCGCGGCCCCCTCAGGGCGTGGCTGCACTACGCGCGCACGGGCCGTCCGCACGTCACGTGGAAATACGCGGCCTCGCTCGACGGCCGGATCGCGGCGAGTGACGGCACCAGCCAGTGGATCAGCTCGGAGACCTCCCGCAAGGAGGTCCACGAGATGCGAGCGAAGCTCGACGCGATCATCGTCGGCACCGGTACGGTCCGGAAGGACGACCCCGCGCTGACGGCCAGGGACATCGATGGAATGCCGTTGCCCCGCCAGCCGTTGCCGGTGGTCGTGGGCATGAGCGACCTGCCGGTCGGAGCGAAGCTCCAGCACACCGCGCTGCACCTGCGCACGCACCACCCGGACGACGTGCTGACCGCACTCGCCGGGCAGGGGGTGGTCGACGTGCTGCTGGAAGGCGGACCGACGCTGGCCGGCGCGTTCTGGCGCGCGGGCAGGATCGACCGCGTGCTCGCCTACATCGCGCCGGTGCTGCTCGGGGACGGTCCCGCGGCGGTGCTGGGAGCGGGCGTGTCAACCATCACGGACGCTGTCCGGTTGACCGTGCAAGACGTCACCATGAGCGGGCCGGACGTGCGGATCAGCGCGGTTCCGGAAAATTAGGAGGAGCGGTGTTCACCGGGATCGTCGAGGAACTCGGCCACGTCGTAGCGACGGAGGACCTGCCGGACGCGGCACGGATCCGCATCGCCGGGCCGATCGTGACCAGCGACGCGAAGCACGGCGACTCCATCGCGGTGAACGGCGTCTGCCTCACCGTCGTTGAGGTCGGCAACGACTCCTTCACCGCCGACGTGATGCGCGAGACCCTTCTGCGCAGCAGCCTCGCGAAGGTCGCCGAGGGCGACCGGGTCAACCTGGAGCGCGCGGCCGCGGTCGGCCAGCGCCTCGGCGGCCACATCGTGCAGGGCCACGTCGACGGCACCGGCACGATTCTCGCGCGGGAGAAGGCCGAGCACTGGGAGATCGTCCACATCGGACTCCCGCCGACCTTGGCCCGTTACGTCGTGGAGAAAGGCTCCATCACGGTCGACGGAGTCTCGCTGACGGTCGTGACCGTCTCCGAGGACCAGTTCACCGTGAGCCTGATCCCGACGACCCTTGAACTCACCACGCTCGGGCGCCGCACGCCCGGCGACGTGGTGAACCTGGAGGTCGACGTGCTGGCGAAGTACGTTGAACGACTGGCGATCCCGCACCTGCGGGCCATCGCGGGCGAGGAGGCCCAGTGAGCACCGACTTCGCCGAGATCGAGCGCGCGATCAAGGACATCGCCGCCGGACGGCCCGTGGTCGTGGTCGACGACGAGGACCGCGAGAACGAGGGCGACCTGATCTTCGCCGCCGAGAAGGCGACGCCAGAACTGATCGCGTTCATGGTCCGCTACACGTCCGGGTACATCTGCGTGCCGCTGACCGAGGACGACTGCGAGCGCCTCGACCTGCCGCCGATGTTCCACACGAACCAGGACGCGCGCGGCACCGCGTACACGGTCACGGTCGACGCGCGTGAGGGTGTCAGCACCGGCATCTCGGCCGCCGACCGCGCCCGCACGATCCGGTTGCTCGCCGATCCGACCTCGAAGTCCACCGACTTCAACCGGCCTGGCCACGTCGTGCCGTTGCGCGCCAAGTCGGGCGGTGTGCTGCGCCGTCCCGGACACACCGAGGCGGCCGTCGACCTGGCGCGGATGGCCGGGTTGTCGCCCGCGGGTGTGCTCTGCGAGATCGTGTCGCAGAAGGACGAGGGCGACATGGCCCGCCGCGACGAGCTGGAGGTCTTCGCGGCCGACCACGACCTCGCGATCATCACGATCGCCGACCTCATCGCGTACCGCCGCCGGGTCGAGACCCAGGTCGCCCGCGCCGCCGAGGCCCGCATCCCGACCGCGCACGGTGTGTTCACCGCGTTCGGTTACGACAGTCTGCTCGACGGCATCGAGCACGTCGCGCTCGTGTACGGCGAGATCGGCGACGGCGAGGACGTGCTGGTGCGCGTGCACTCCGAGTGCCTCACCGGCGACGTCTTCGGCTCGCTGCGGTGCGACTGCGGCCCGCAGCTCGACGCCGCGCTGGAAGCCGTTGCGGCACAGGGCCGTGGCGTCGTGCTGTACATGCGCGGTCACGAGGGCCGTGGCATCGGCCTGATGCACAAGCTGCAGGCCTACCAGCTGCAGGACCAGGGCGCGGACACCGTGGACGCGAACCTGGTGCAGGGCCTGCCCGCCGACGCGCGCGACTACGGCACCGGCGCGCAGATCCTCGTGGACCTCGGCATCAAGTCCATGCGGCTGCTGACGAACAACCCGGCCAAGCGCGTCGGCCTGGAGGCCGGATACGGTCTGCGGGTGCTCGACCGGGTGCCGCTGCCGATCTCCCCGAACCCGGAGAACCTCCGGTACCTGCGCACCAAGCGCGACCGGATGGGCCACGAACTGCACCAGCTCGAGCAGTACGAGACCGTTGTTTCCGCTACGGAGGACCAGGAATGAGCGGCGAGGGCCGTCCGGATCAGGCCAGGCTCGACGGCAAGGGCCTGAGCGTCGCGATCGCGGCGACGCGCTGGCACACCAAGATCACCGACCAGCTCGTCGAGCGCGCCCTCAAGGCCGCCGAGGACGCCGGTTGCGTCGACACGACCGTGGTGCGCGTGGCGGGAGCGATCGAGCTTCCCGTTGTGGTGCAAGAACTCGCGCGTCACCACGACGCCGTGGTCGCGCTCGGCGTGGTCATCCGCGGTGGCACCCCGCACTTCGAGTACGTGTGCGACTCGGTGACGGACGGGCTCACGCGCGTCGCGCTGGACGAGTCGACGCCGGTCGGCAACGGCGTGCTGACGACCAACACCGAGGAGCAGGCACTGGCCCGCGCCGGCCTGCCGGACTCGGTGGAGGACAAGGGGTACGAGGCGACCGTCGCCGCGATCGACACGGCACTGGTGCTGCGCGGCCTGCGTCAGCCCTGGACCGAGCGGGGTTTCGAGTGATGACGTCCATCGTGTTGCGTCCCAAGAAGATCCGCCGCGTCGCGTGGGCGTGCGCGGTCGGTCTCGTCGTCGTGTTCACGATCGTGGGACTGTTGCTGGGTGACACCCCGACCGGCGTGATCTTCCGGACGTCCGACCAGGTCGCCATGATCGTGCTGGGCTTCCTGCTGGCGGGCGGTGTGCTGCTGCTGACCCGTCCCCGCGTCACCGCCGACGCCGAGGGTGTCGACGTGCGCAACGTCGTGACGTCCCACCACTACGACTGGAACGACGTGCTGTCGGTCAGCTTCCCGGACGGCGCCGCGTGGGCCCGGCTGGAACTGCCCGACGACGAGTACATCTCGGTGATGGCCGTGCAGGCCGTGGACCGCGATTACGCCGTTTCGTCCGTGCGCGCGTTGCGCGAGTTGCACAAGGCGGCGCGCGTCTAGACCCAGAAACCGAGGATCGCGCCCGCGAGCGTGAGTCCGACGACGTGATAGCCCGCTCCGATGGCCGCGAAGGTGATCGGGGCGGGCTTCGTCATGTCGTAGGCGCCCGTCACGAACCGGACCGGCAACGCGATGCCGACGCCCACGACGAGCCCGAGCAGGATGCCTTCCATGATGTTGTCGGTCTTCGAGGCGTGGCCGATCATCGCGGTCGCGAGCGTGATGACGAAGCAGGTGAACAGCGGGATGGCGTAGACGGCCGCGCTGGTGTTCTCCGGCGGGCTGAGGTCCCATCCCGCCGCCCGTTGCCAGGCCTTGCCGAAGGCGTACTCCGCGTACCAGACCATGCCCAGCGCGAAGTAGGCGATCGAGGCCACGATGACGGCCAACCAGTTGAGGTCGCCGAGCACGGTCAAGCTCATGAGGGGTCTCCCGCGGTGATCAGGGTGACTTGGCATCGCGGGGTGGACGTTGACCGTTACGAGTGCATTGACGACGAAAGGGCCGCTCACCCTGCGGTGAGCGGCCCTTTCGTCAGCGTTGACTAGCTGCGGACCATCTTGCGCAGCACGTACTGCATGATGCCGCCGTTGCGGTAGTAGTCGGCCTCACCGGGCGTGTCGATGCGGACGACCGCGTCGAACTCGACCTTCGAGCCGTCGGTCTTCGTGGCGACGACGTGCACCGTCGACGGCGTGGTGCCGTTGTTCAGCTCCGTGACGCCGGTGAAGTCGAACGTCTCGGTGCCGTCGAGGCCCAGTGACGACGCGGTGTCGTCCGCCGGGTACTGCAGCGGCAGCACGCCCATGCCGATGAGGTTCGAGCGGTGGATGCGCTCGTAGGACTCGGCGATGACGGCGCGGACGCCGAGCAGCGAGGTGCCCTTGGCCGCCCAGTCGCGCGACGAGCCGGAGCCGTACTCCTTGCCCGCCAGCACGACCAGCGGAACGCCGGCCTCCGCGTACGACACGGACGCGTCGTAGATGGTGGTCTGCGGCGCGCCGTCGGCCAGGAAGTCGCGGGTGAAGCCGCCCTGGACGTCGTCGAGCAGCAGGTTGCGCAGGCGGATGTTCGCGAACGTGCCGCGGATCATCACCTCGTGGTTGCCGCGGCGGGAGCCGTAGGAGTTGAAGTCCTTGCGCTCCACGCCGTGCTCGGTCAGGTACTTGCCCGCGGGCGAGTCGGCCTTGATCGAACCGGCGGGGGAGATGTGGTCCGTGGTGACCGAGTCGCCCAGCAGCGCCAGCACGCGGGCACCCGAGATGTCGGTGACCGGCTTCGGCTCCATCTCCATGCCCTCGAAGTACGGGGGCTTGCGCACGTAGGTGGACTCGCTGTCCCACTCGAACGTGTTGCCGGTCGGCGTGGGCAGCGACTGCCAGCGCTCGTCACCGGAGAACACGTTCTTGTAGCCCTTGGTGAAGCCCTCCGCGGAGATCGAGGTCGAGATGACCTCGGCGATCTCGGCCGGGGTCGGCCAGATCTCCGACAGGTACACCGGCTTGCCCTCGGGGTCGTACGCGAGCGGCTCGGTGGTGATGTCCTTGTCCATCGAACCGGCCAGCGCGTACGCCACGACCAGCGGCGGCGACGCGAGGTAGTTCATCTTGATGTCCGGGTTGATCCGGCCCTCGAAGTTGCGGTTGCCGGACAGCACCGAGACGACCGCGAGGTCGCCTTCCTGCACACCCGCCGAGATCTCGTCCTGCAGCGGGCCCGAGTTGCCGATGCAGGTGGTGCAGCCGTAGCCGACCAGGTGGAAGCCGAGCTTCTCCAGGTACGGCATGAGGCCGGCGCGCTCGTAGTAGTCCATGACGACCTTCGAGCCCGGAGCCAGGGTCGTCTTGACCCACGGCTTGCGCTCGAGACCGCGCTCGACGGCCTTCTTCGCGAGAAGGGCCGCGCCGAGCATCACGGACGGGTTCGAGGTGTTGGTGCACGACGTGATCGCGGCGATCGCCACGGCGCCGTGGTCCAGCTCGAACTCGGCACCGTCGAGGGTGACCTTGACCGGCTTCGACACGCGGCCGGTGGCGCCCTCGGCGGCGGACTGGAACACCTTCGGCGCGCCGGAGCCGTTGCCGCCCTCGTGGATGGCGGCCGGGTCGCTCGCGGGGAACGACTCGTCGACGGCCTCGTCCACACCGGACAGCTCCGGGGAGTCGGTGTGCGCGACGTAGGCGCCCAGAGCCTGGCGGAACGACTCCTTGGCGTTGGTCAGCTCGATGCGGTCCTGCGGGCGCTTCGGGCCGGCGATGGACGGCACGACCGTCGCCAGGTCCAGCTCCAGCGTCTCGGAGAACACCGGCTCACGGGACGCGTCGTGCCAGAGGCCCTGTTCCTTGGCGTAGGCCTCGACGAGCGCGATCTGCTCCTCGGTGCGGCCGGTCAGGCGCAGGTAGTCGATGGTCTCGCCGTCGATCGGGAAGATGCCGACCGTGGAGCCGAACTCCGGCGACATGTTGCCGATCGTGGCGCGGTTCGCCAGCGGCACCGCGCTGACGCCCTCGCCGTAGAACTCGACGAACTTGCCGACGACGCCCTGCTTGCGCAGCATCTCGGTGATCGTGAGCACGAGGTCGGTGGCGGTGGCGCCGGGGGGCAGCTCGCCGGACAGCTTGAAGCCCACGACGCGCGGGATCAGCATGGAGACCGGCTGGCCGAGCATCGCGGCCTCGGCCTCGATGCCGCCGACGCCCCAGCCCAGCACGCCGATGCCGTTGACCATCGTGGTGTGCGAGTCGGTGCCGACGAGGGTGTCCGGGTACGCCTGGCCGTTGCGCACCATCACGACGCGCGCGAGGTGCTCGATGTTGACCTGGTGCACGATGCCGGTGCCGGGCGGGACGACCTTGAACTCGTCGAACGCCGTCTGGCCCCAGCGCAGGAACTGGTAGCGCTCGCGGTTGCGCTCGTACTCCAGGTCGACGTTCAGCTCGAACGCGTCCGGGCGGCCGAAGATGTCGGCGATGACCGAGTGGTCGATCACGAGCTCGGCGGGCGCGAGCGGGTTCACCTTCTCGGCGTCGCCGCCGAGCTGGGTGACGGCCTCGCGCATGGTGGCGAGGTCGACGACACAGGGCACACCGGTGAAGTCCTGCATCACGACGCGGGCCGGCGTGAACTGGATCTCGGTGCTCGGCTCGGCGGCCGGGTCCCAGTTGGCGAGAGCGCGCACGTGGTCGGCGGTGATGTTCGCGCCGTCCTCGGTCCGCAGCAGGTTCTCCAGCAGGATCTTCAAGCTGAACGGCAGACGCTCGGCGCCCTCCACGGCGCTCAGCCGGAACACCTCGTACGAGGCGTCGCCGACGTTGAGCGTGCCGCGGGCGCCGAAGCTGTCCTTGCTAGCTGGTGCAGTCACGTGCAACTCCATAACTGGTGACAGCGCGGTGGTCAGTTCGGGATGGGGGAGAGTCTTCCTCACCTGGTTGACCCCTGCCCCTCGACCCCAAACAGTACGCTTGTCCTGTAAGCCGGTTCAACCCAGGTTGCCCTAAGTCACGAGGCTTCCGTGCCGACCACACCATCGAAGGAACATTTGGAGCCGATCAACCGGCTAGCGTCGAAACCATGCTGAGCGAACTCCAGAGGACGAACATCGGCACCGTCTTCGACGCCCTCGACCACGACCGCAGCGGAGTGATCACGCGCGTGGACTTCGAGGGGCTGGCGCACCGGCTCGCCTACCTGCTCGGTCACCCGCCGGGCACGGACGAGGCGCGGTCGCTGTTCGTCGGCTACGTCGGCTGGTGGGAGCAGATCCGCGGCCAGGCCGACGCGGACGCCGACGGCAAGGTCACCCGCGAGGAGTACGTCGCCGCGGTCGGCCAGGGGCTGCTGGAGGACCCGCACTACCTCGACGCGGTCGCCACCGCCGCCGGGAACCTGTTCGCCGCCGCGGACAAGGACGGCGACGGCATGCTCGACCAGTCCGAGGTGGTCGTGCTGTACGGGGTGGCCGGCATCGCGGAGGAGGTCGCCGCCGGTGCGTTCCGGAGCGTCGACCTCGACGGCGACGGCAGGATCAGCCGTGACGAGTGGCTGGCGGCCGTGCGCGGGGCCTTCGCGAGCAAGGGGCCGGAGGAGATGGGCGCGCATCTGTTCGGCAACTAGCTCAGCAGGACGATCGCGAACGCGATCAGCATCAGCACCTTCAGGCCTTCGAGCGCGATGTAGACCAGGTGTGAGCGGGACTTCGGCGGTGTCTCGCCCGCGATGACGAGCTCGGCCCTGACTTCGAGCCGGGGCCGCAGCACCGTCACCTGGACCACCAGCGTCAGCGCCAGGGCGATCAACAGAACGGTCGCGGCCATCGGGCGCGGGGCCAGTGCGAACGTGATCGCCGTGGCCGCCGCTAGCACGATCTCCGCCGAGTTCAGGGCGCGGAACACGAGCCGGCCGATGCCGAGTCCCAGTGGCAGCGTGATGCCGGGCGCGCGGAACTTCAGCGGTGCCTCGATCGAGATCGCCAGCACCATGCCGAGCCAGATGCACGCCAAAGCGAGCGGAAGCGACGTCATGGGTGGTTATCTTGGCGTGGTGCTCCTCGATCAGGTTTCCAAGCGGTACGGGCGCGGGCCCTGGGTGCTGCGCGACCTCTCTCTGGAGGTGTCCGGCCTGACCGTGCTGACCGGCGCGAACGGCACCGGGAAGTCGACGTTGCTCAAGATCGCCGCCGGGGTGCTGAAGCCGACGTCTGGACGTGTCTCGCGACCTGCTTCGATCGGTTACGTGCCCGAGCGTTTTCCCTCTGACGTCAAGATGTCCGCTTCGGCGTATTTGGCGCACATGGGACGGATCCGGCGTGCCGAGGCGAACGACGTGCTGGAACGGCTCGGTTTCGTCGGCTCGATGACGTCGCCGATGTCGGAGCTGTCCAAGGGCAACGCGCAGAAGGTCGCGCTGGCGCAGGCTTTTCTGGCCTCGGACGTGCTGGTGCTCGACGAGCCGTGGACCGGCCTCGACGCCTCGGCGGCCGCCGAACTGGTGTCGTTGCTGGAGGAACGGACGGCGCTGGTGTCCGATCACGAGGGACACCTGGCTTCCGCGACGCGCGTGGACCTCGCGGGTGGGCACGTGACGATCGATCTCAGCCGGGTTTCCGCGTTGGACGTCCTGGAAGCGTTGGAAGGCGTGCGGTCGGTGCAGGCCCGCGGGTCGTCCGTGCGGGTGGTCGTGGCGCCGGACCGCAGTGATCAGGTCCTCGCCGAGGCGTTGCGGCTCGGGTGCTCGGTGCGGAGTGTGCGGTGATCTCCCTCGTAAGGTACCTCGCCGCTGATGTCTTTCGCGGGCAACGGTATTTGGCGCCTCTGCTGGTGTTCCTCGGCGTGATGGGGATGCTGTTCTCCTCCGACGCCGGGCAGCCGCTGGAGGCGTACTCGGGGTCGTCGGCGTTGCTCTACCCGATCGCGGCGTGGATGGCCGTCGTGGTGGCGACGTCCGAGGACGTGGTGCGGCGCGAGATCACCGTCGTGTCCGCCGGTGGGTGGTCGCGGGTGCTGACGGCGGCCGCGCTGGTCTCGGTGTTGATCGCGCTGGCGATGGCACTGCTGGCGGCGGTGTGGCCGGTGGTGACGAACCCGCACCCGTACACGGCGGGCGAATTCTTTGTCGGACTCGCCGCGCATACTGGATGTGCGTTGCTGGGCGTCGGTGTGGGCCTGATGTTCGCCCGCCCCGTTTTCGACTCCATCGGGCGCACCGTGCTGGCGGTGTTCTCGGTGGTGGTGCTGACCTATCCGCTCGGGCGGGCCACTCCGCTCGGGTGGGTGCTGGACGCGCTGGGGCACAACAGGGCGTCGCTGTCCTTGCTGGGGACGGTGGCGGTCGGTGTCGCCCTGGTGGCAGCCGCGGTCGTGGCCGGGGTGCGGCGGGCCTGATGCGGGTCAACGTGCTCGGGCCGCTGCAGGTCGTGGCCGTGGACGGCGCACCGGTCGAGGTGCGCGGTAAACGGCTGCGCTGGTTGCTGATCCGGCTGGCGATGGAACCCGGCCACGTCGTGGCGGCGGACCGGCTGATCGCCGATCTGTGGCCGGACGAGCCACCGGTGGACGGTCCCGCCGCGTTGCAGTCGCTCGTGTCGCGGCTGCGGCGGTCGGTCGGTGCCGGGGTGATCTCGTCGCACGCGTCGGGGTACCGGCTGGAGGCGTCGACCGACGTCGAGGCCTTCGCACGGACGCGTGACGCGGCGTTGTGGCGCGGGGCGGCGTTCGAGGAGGCGCCGTTCGCTCTCGACGAGGCCGTACGCCTGGCGTTGCTGCGCGACGACCTCGCGGGGCTGGAGGCCTTGGCGGCCGCGCATCCGTTGCGCGAGGACGTCCAGGCCCGGTTGATGCTGGCGCTGAACGCCGCCGGACGGCGGTCGGACGCGTTGGCGGTGTTCGCGCGCGTTCGCTCGGCCTTGGCCGACGAACTGGGCGTGGATCCCGGTGAGGCGCTGGCGGCCGCCCACCTGACGGTGCTGCGCGAGCGCGTCTCGCGGGGCAACCTGCCGGCGCCGGTCGGTTCGTTCGTCGGGCGTGCCGGCGACCTGGCAGCTCTGGTGGAGCTGTTGCGGGACAACCGGCTGGTGACGCTGACCGGGTTCGGCGGCGTGGGCAAGACGCGCCTCGCGCTGACGCATGCCGCGTCGGTGCCGCAGGCGTGGTTCGTCGAGCTGGACTCGGCGGCCGAACCGCTCGCGGCGCTGGACGCCGCCCTGGGTCCGAACCCGTTGGCGGCCCCGCTGTTCTCGCGGCTCGGGTCGTCGCTGGTGGTGCTCGACAACTGCGAGCACGTCGTGGACGCGGCCGCCGCGTTGTGCGTGCGGTTGCTGGCCGAGGCGCCGGACGCGCGCGTGCTCGCGACCTCACGCGAGCCGCTGGGAATTCCGGGCGAGGTCGTGCACCCGGTGGCGCCGCTCGGCCTCGACCACGCGGTCGGGCTGTTCTCCGCACGGGTCGGCTCCGCGCTGGATCCCGGCGTCGTGCGGCGGGTTTGTGCTGCCCTGGACGGGATTCCGCTCGCGCTGGAACTCGCGGCGGCCCGCGCCCGATCGTTGTCGGCGGCGCAGCTGGAGTCGCGGGTGGACAGCCGGCTGCGGCTGCTGGACCGCGGCGCGCGGACCGGGCCGGCGCGGCACCGGACGTTGCGTGCCGTGATCGACTGGAGCTGGGAACTGCTGGACGATGCCGAACGCACGCTGCTGGCGCGGCTGGCCGTGTTCGTCGGTGGGGCGACGGCCGAGGCGGTGCATTTCGTGTGCGGGGCAGGCTCGCGCAGGGGTACCCCCGAGCTGGGAACCCCTACATCTCAACGTACTCAGGAGGTCCGACAAGATCAGGACCTCTGGGACACCGAGGACCTGCTGGCCGCGCTCGTCGAGAAGTCGCTGGTCGTTCGTTCGGGCGAGCGCTACCGGTTGCTGGAGACCGTGCGCGAGTACGCGTTGGAGCAGGGCCGAACCGATCCCGCCCGGCACGCCGCCTATTACGTCGCGCTGGCCGAGCGGAACGAACCGCTGCTGCGAGGCCCGGAGCAACTGGACGCGTTGAAGGTCTTCGACGTGGAACGGTCGAACCTCGACGCGGCGCAGGCGTGGGCTGTCCGGCACGACGTGACCGTCGCGCGGCGCATGATGGCCGCGCGCACGTGGCATTGGCTGGTGATGACCAAGCGGTTCGAGGAGATCCGCCGCTGGGCCGCGCTCACGCCGGACGACCCGCTCTCGGAGGTGCTGGCCTCGCTCGGCACGCCGGCCGCCCTCGCAGCGGCGGAGCGGTTGTGGGAGGAGGACCTCCCGACGGCGCTGTGCGCGTTGATGCTGACCAGCGGGCAGATCTGGGGTCAGACCGCGCTGGCGGAACGGCTCGAGGTGCTGGCCGGTCGGCTGGAGCGGTCGCCGGACGCGTGGATGCGCGCGTTCGCGGCGCTCGTGCGCGGGCTGGTGGCCGGTGAGTTCAGCGAGGGTTCCGCGCCGCGGGCGGAGACGGCGTACCGGGAGGCGCTGCGCGGGTTCCGGGCGGTGGGGGACCGGTGGGCCGTGGTGTTCGGGCTGTCCTGCCTGGTCATGGTGCTGATCAACCGGGGAGCGTTCGCCGAGGGCTTCCAGGCGGTCTCCGAGGCGCGGCAGGTGGCCGCCGAGCTGGGCGAGCCGGAGTCCGTGCTGGTACCGATGTCGGTGCTCATGCAGGCGGCGCGCATCAAGATCAGGATCGGTGACCTCGCCGGCGCCCGTGAGGACCTGGAACTGGTGCCGCCCTCCCCGTTCGGCCTGGACCGGGCACGGATCACGCAGGCCTACGGTGAGATGGCGTACTTCAGCGGCGACTTCGAGCAGGCCGTCACGTTGTACCGGCAGGCGCTCGACGCCACGGAGGACTCGCCCGCCAGGCAGTTCCGCGCCACCGTCCACGCCGGACTGGGACTGGCGCTGACCCGCCTCGGTCAACTCGGGGAGGCGGGCGAGCACCACGGGCACGCGCTCGACACCGTCAACAGGAGCGCTGACGGCCCGGCCCGCGCGATGGTGCTGGAGTGGTACGCGGACTGGTTGTGCGCCCAGGGCGACACACGCGGTGCGCGGGACGCCCTGGGCGAGGCGGAACGGCTACGCGGCGGTCCGAGCAGCGACCCGGCGGTGGTGCAGCTGCGTGACCGGGTTCGCGCCGAAGTAGGCGTCGATCGCTGACCGGCCGATCGCGGCGACGTACCCGTCGGGGCGCACGAGCACCGGGCCGTCGGGGAAGTCGAGCGTCACGAAGTCCGGGCCGCGCAGCAGGTCGAAGATCCGGCCCTGCTCGGTGACGCCGTCGGGCATGCGGTCGCCTACCTGCAGGCCTTCACCGTCGGTCGTCCGGTACGACAGCGAGAGCTGCAGCGTCTCGTCACTGCGCCGTTCGAACGGGTTGCCGGACATCACGAGCGCGGTCGTCATGCCCAGCAGCCACTCCGCGACGGGCTTGCGCTCGGACTCGTAGGTGTCGAGCAGCGTCTCCATCGCGAGCTTCCAGCCCAGGTTGTAGGCGTCCTGGATGCCGGTGTTCATGCCCTGCGCGCCGGCGGGAGAGTGCACGTGGGCTGCGTCGCCCGCGAGGAACACCCGGCCGGTGCGGAACCTGTCGACCATGCGGATGTTGGTGCGGTACAACGACATCCACGTCGCGTCGTGCAGGATCACGTCGTCCAGGCCGGTGCGGTCGCGGACGATCTCCCGGTACAGCTCCAGGGACGGCTCACCGTCGCCGGTCGCCTGGAACTGGAAGAGGTCGGTGCCGGGCAACGGGCAGAGGGCGAGCCACTTGTCCATGCGGCCACCCCACTGGTGCCAGTGATCGCGGTCGAGACCGGAGACCCGGACGTCGCCGATGAGCATCCGCAGGTCCTCATGGGTCTCGCCGACGAACGAGACGCCGAGTTCCTTGCGCACGAAAGACTTACCGCCGTCGCACCCGACCAGGTAGTTCGCGCGTACGGTTTCCCCACCCACCACCGCCGTCACTCCGGAGTCGTCCTGGGTGAACGACGTCAGCGGCATCCCGTACTCGACGGCCTGGGGGAGAGCCTCGCGTAGGACCTGCTCGACCCGGAACTGCGGGATGAGCATCGTGCGGGCGTAAGGGCGCTCGGTCGTGGGGTGGCGGCCCTCGTGCACGTCCCACTCGCGCAGCACCTCGCGGCCCCGGTAGGCGCGCATGGTGAGGTCGAGCCGGCCGGACGCCAGCACCGGCTCGATCACGCCCAGGTCGTGGAAGACCTCCATGCTGCGCGGCTGCAGGCCCTTGCCGCGCGAGCCGGCGAACGGCGCCGACGAAGCGTCGACGATGCGGAACGGGACGCCGCGCCGGGAGAGGTCGAGCGCCAGGGTGAGGCCGGTCGGGCCGGCACCGATGATCAGAACCTGAATGTCCATGAGCAGAGATTCGGCCTGCGAACTGCCACGGCCCTGTCACCGCGCTGTTGCGGGTGACAGGGCCGTGTCTGACCAGCGAATACTTACTTCTTGAGCAGCTCGATCAGCGCGTCGACGTCCTTCGGCTCGAAGCCACGGAACAGCGTGAGCGCCAGCTCGTAGTACGAGCGGACCGGGCTGACGTACCACTTGCCGTCGACCTCGGTCGAGACGACGCCGACGCCGGACTTCATGACCGACCCGGCCACCCGGCCGATGACGTCGATCGCCTCGGCGGGGATCTGCTTGCCGCCCTGCTGCTTCAGCAGCTGCGTGATCTCGCTCGCGCACAGCTTCTGCGAGCCCTGGCCGGGCACGTCGGCCGCGTAGCAGTCACCCTCGCGGGTGATCGTCATGGTCTCGCCCTCCGCGGTGATCGACAGCTTCTTGACCGTGACCTGCTTGCCGCCGGTCACGTCCTTGACGTCGGTCTCCAGCGCGTTGAGCTTGGCGCCGGTCGGCTTCTGCTTGCCGGCCTCGGCCAGCAGCAACGGGCCGAGGTCCTGCAGCACACCGGCCTCGTCGGGCGGCAGCAGCGCGATGACCTTCGTCAGGTCGCTGTCCAGCGCAGCGTTCACCATCTGCTTCGCGGCGTCCTCCGCCGAGCTCGCGCCCTGCGCCGCGATGCCCTGCGCCGGCCACTTCTTCTTGTCCTCCTCCAGGACCGCGTTGGCGATCGTGTAGAAGGCGCTCGGGTACCACTTGTCGCCGACCTTGATCGACGCGATGCCGATCGGCATACCGCGCTTCTTCACCTCGGCGGTGATGTCGACGGTCTCGGACTTCGACGTGGTCGTGCTGAACTCGGTGCCGAGCGCGTCCACGAGCTTGTCGGTGAGCGGGATCTTCGACGCGTCCGAGGTGATCGTGATCTTGCCCTCGACCAGCTTGTTGATGGTGAGGTGGTCGTTGATCTTCTCGGCGGCCGCCTCGTCGAACTTGATGTTCTCGCTCTTGAACTCGACGCCGGTCAGCTTGTTCGGGTCGGCTTCTGGCTTGAGGATCTCGAGACGCTTCATCTCCTTCGTCATCGAGTCCATGTAGTCCTTGGACAGCGCGGCCTCGGCGGGTGCCAGCGACGCCATGATGCCGACGACGTCACCGCTGCCCAGCTGCTCGATGAGGTTCTTCGCCGCGACGGCCGGGGTGTCCTGACCCGCGTTCGTGCCGGGGTCGGCCTTCTTCAGCGCGAAGAACGTGACGCCGCCGCCGATCAGCAGCAGCACCGCGACGACGGCCGTGACGACCAGGCCGGTGCGCTTCTTCTTCGGCGGCTCGCCGCCCATCGGCGCGTAGCCGAACGGCTGCTGCTCGAAGCCCTGCTGCGGAAAGCCCTGCGGGCCCGTCTGCGGGTAACCCTGCTGCGGGTAGCCCTGCTGGGGATAACCCTGCGGCCCGGTCTGCGGCGGCTGCGGGAATCCCTGCGGCCCGGTCTGGGGGTAGCCGCCCTGCTGCGGGTATCCACCCGGCTGCTGCGGCTGCTGCGGGTAGCCGCCCTGCTGCGGCTGCTGGCCGTACGGGTTGTTCTGCGGCTGCCACTGGCCGCCGCCGCCACCTGGGTAGCTCACGGTTTTCCTCCCGGAGTAATCACTGCGCTGCGCCTGTTGGAGGTGAGCACCGTGATCGCCCCCACGATCGTCAGTACGGCACCGGCAAGTGTCGTTATTGGTCCGGAGATGCTGATTCCGACCAAAGCACCCTTGCTGTCCCCTTGGACTGTGGCTAGTAGGGCCACGGTTCCCCCGATCGTGCCAAAGACAAGGCCGACGCACGCGGCAAACCGTGGAAATCGGACTACGTAGAGACCAATCGCGACCATGGCCAGTGGCGTTAGCCCCACCCAGATCGACGTCACGACGGTGCCCGCCACCCCGTCCAACCCGGCGAGATCACGGAGCGAGAGCACTTCGTAACTGTCCCTCGTGGTCGATCCGGATTTCAGCCACGGCAAGAACGTCCCGGTGATGGTGGTGACCAAGCCCACTGCCGCGATCGCGGCTCCCACAGCGCTGCGCACGGGGACTAGTGTGAACCGATGGCCTCGGAGGCGTGCGCAGCGGCACGGGCGCTGGTCGCGTCCGCCCACCGGATCACGGTGCTGACCGGGGCCGGAGTCTCCACGGATTCGGGCATCCCCGACTTCCGCGGCCCGGACGGGCTGTGGACGCGCGACGCCGACGCCGGGCTCGGGGCGACGCTGGACGACTACCTCTCCGACCCCGCGGTGCGCAGGCGCTCCTGGCGGGCGAAGCTCGACAGTCCCGTGTGGACCGCGAAGCCGAACGCCGCGCACCGGGCGTTGGTGGAACTGGAACGGTCCGGCCGGTTGCGCACCGTGGTCACGCAGAACATCGACGGCCTGCACCAGAAGGCGGGCTCCGACGCGCATCGCGTGCTGGAGTTGCACGGCACGTTGCACGCCACCGTGTGCCTGGGATGCGGTGCCACGGGCCCGATGCGGGACGCGTTGAAGCGCGTCGCCGAGGGCGAGCAGGAGCCGGACTGCCCGCGCTGCCGGGGAATCCTCAAGTCCGCCACGGTCTCGTTCGGGCAGGAACTCGACGGCGAGGTGCTGCGCCGCGCCCGCCTCGCCGCCCTGGACTGCGATGTGCTGCTGGTGGCGGGAACATCGCTCTCCGTGCAGCCCGCCGCGGGCCTCGTGCCGCTGGCGGCCAAAGCCGGTGCCCAGGTCATCATCTGCAACGCCGAACCCACGCCGTACGACTCCGTGGCGGCCGTTGTGCTGCACGAACCCGTCGCCGACGTGCTTCCCGATCTCAGTTCCGTTCCTCCATCCGGGGGAGGCAAATTCTCGTCCTGGGGAGATCCGAGCACCTGGTCGTAGGGTCGCTTCATGCGCGTACCGCTGATCACCACGGACTTCCTGGACCGCGCGTCGTTCGCGTTCGGAGCGACGACGGCGGCCATCGACGAACCGGACCAGCCCGCGAAGCCGGTCGCGACGACGACGTACGCCGAGATGGCGACCCGTGTGCGCGCGTGGCAGGCCGGGTTCGACGCACTGGGCGTCGGCGAGGGCGAACGGGTCGCCGTCGTCAGCCACAACTCCGCGCGGATGCTGGAACTGCTGCACGCGCTTCCCGGCAGCGGGCGCATCTGCGTGCCGGTGAACTTCCGCCTGCGCCTTGACGAGGTGAAGTACATCGTCGAGCACAGCGGCGCGTCGGCGTTGTTCGTCGACCCCGAGCTGGAACTGGACGACGTCGTGGCGCGCCACCGGTTCACGCTCGGCGAGGAGTCCGAGTCGCTGCTTCGGTTCGATGTGGAGCCACGGCCGTGGAGCGCGCCCTCGGAGGACGCGACAGCCACCATCAACTACACGTCCGGAACGACCGCGCGCCCCAAGGGTGTGCAGCTGACGCACCGCAACATCTGGCTGAACGCGGTCACGTTCGCCATGCACACCCGTGCGTGGGAGGGCGACGTGTACATGCACGTGCTGCCGATGTTCCACTGCAACGGCTGGGGAATGCCGTTCGGACTCGCGGGCCTCGGTGTGCCGCAGGTGGTGCTGCGCAAGGTCGATGGCGCCGAGATCCTGCGCCGTGTGCGCGACCACGGCGTCACGCTCATGTGTGGCGCACCGGCCGTGTGGAACGCCGTGCTGGACGCAGCGCAGACGTGGGACGGCGAGATCCCCGGCCGTGACACCGTACGGATCGTGTGTGCCGGTGCGCCGCCGCCCTCGCGCACGATCCAGCGGGTGACCGAGGAACTCGGCTGGGAGTTCCTGCAGATCTACGGCCTCACCGAGACGGCGCCGCTGCTCACCTTCAACCGGGCCCAGCCGGGTCCGGAGGGTGAGGAGAAGGCGAAGAAGCAGTCACGGGCGGGCGCGCCGGCCCTGGGCGCGCAGCTGCGGATCTCCGAGAACGGCGAGGTGCTCGCGCGGTCGAACGTGGTCATGGAGGGCTACTGGGAGAACCCGGAGTCCACCGCGGACGCGATCGAGGACGGCTGGTTCCGCACCGGCGACGGCGGCTACTTCGACGACGACGGCCACCTGACGATCTCCGACCGCAAGAAGGACGTGATCATCACCGGCGGCGAGAACGTCTCGTCCATCGAGGTCGAGGACTGCCTGTTCTCGCACCCAGCCGTCGCCGAGGTCGCGGTCATCGGCGTGCCCCACGAGAAGTGGGGTGAAACGATCAAGGCGCTCGTCGTGCTCTCCGGTGAGGTCACCGAGGCGGAGCTGATCAAGCACTGCAAGGAGCGACTCGCCGGGTACAAGGCGCCGACGTCGATCGAGTTCCGCGACTCGATCCCGCGCACGGCGACCGGCAAGATCCAGAAGTTCAAGCTCCGCGAGCCGTACTGGGCAGGCAGGGACCGCGGCGTCAACTAGTCCATACCGGCGACACGCCAGACTTCGATCGTCCCAAAAGGACCACCGACCGTGTTCCACTGTGACACGTGTGGTTGACGGTGCGTTAGTTCCTGATGCGCCGGATGCGTCTGATTGGTCTAATGCGGTTGGAGGTGATGTCCCGTGTTGACACGACTCTCCGCCGTGGTCGCGGTGTTGATGACGGCCGTCCTCACGGGGACGGCCGCTGCCGTGCCGCCTCCTCCGCCGAACCCCAGTGACTCGGAGATCTCGGCGTCACGGGCAGAGGCGGACGCGAAGGCGGCCCGCGTCGGCGAGCTGACCGGGCGGCTCACGCAGGCGGAGTCACGCCTGCAGGAGCTGCTCGACGAGGTCTCGTACAAACGCGAGCTCGCCAACAAGGCCCGGGTGGACCTGGAAACGGCGATCTCGGAGGCCGAGACCGCCCGCCGTGAGGCTTCGGCCGCCCGTGTCGAGGCCGACGCGGCCTCCAAGGCCGTGGAGAAGAGCCGCCTCGAACTGGACGAGTTCGCGGCCGCCTCCTACGCGCAGGGCACGACCGTCGGGTCGTTCTCCGCGTACATCGGCGCCAAGTCGCCGGAGGACCTGCTGGCCCGTGCCCAGATGCTGGAGGCGGTGTCCGCGTCCAGCCTGAACCGGCTCGACCAGGTGACCCGCGACCAGGGCACGGCCGCGAACCTCGACTCCGCCGCCCGTGCCGCGCTGCAGAAGGCGGAGGCGAAGCAGGCCGCCGCCGACGAGGCCAAGAAGGTCGCCGAGCAGGCCCAGCAGGTGGCCGTGGACGCGCACTCGGCGCAGGCAGCGGCGACCGAGGAGCTGCAGTCCAACAAGGACGCCGTCGAGCGTGAGCTCGCCTCGGCGCGAGGTGCCGTCAACGGGCTGGAAGCGCAACGCCAGCAGTACGACCAGTGGACCGAGGCCAAGAAGCGCGAGGACGAGGAGAACGCCCGCAGGGCCGCCGCGGCAGCCGCTGCCGCTGCCGCCGCCGCTCCGCAGGCTCAGGCTCAGGCACCTCGCCCGGCAGCCTCGGCGCCCGCGCCGTCCGGCAACCGCGTGCAGACCGTGATCAACCGGGCGTTGGCTCAGCGCGGTGTCATCTACGCGTGGGGCGGCGGGAACCACTACGGCCCGACGTACGGCGTGCGCGACGGCGGCGTCGCCGACTCGTACGGCGACTACCGCAAGATCGGCTTCGACTGCTCGGGCCTGATGATGTACGCCTTCGCGGGCGCTGGCGTGTACCTGCCGCACTACAGCGGCTACCAGTACAACTCCGGCCGCAAGGTGCCGTTGTCGCAGATGGCCCCCGGCGACATGATCTTCTGGGGCCCTGGCGGCGGCACGCACGTGGCGTTGTACCTGGGCGGCGGGATGATGGTGGAGGCGCCGCATTCCGGTGCCGTGGTGCGGATCTCCCCCGTGCGGTACGGCGGGATCATGCCGTACGTGACTCGCATGCTGTGATCGGATCGGTGGCCCGCCGGGAGCGGGCCACCGTATCTGTCGCTCAGAGGTCACGTGCCCAGAGTTGGCCGGTCACGTCGTGGCCGAAGCTGTGCTGGGGTGTTTCCTCGACCAGTTCGAACCCGTGCGCCTCGTAGATCTTCCTGGCGGACGCGAGGCCGGCGACCGTCCACAACACCATGCGTTCGTAGCCCGCTTTCTGGGCGAACTCGATGCACGTGCTGACGAGTTTGTTGCCCGCGCCGTGGCCACGCGCGTTCGGATGCACGAGCAGCACGCGCAACTTCGCCGTCGTGTCGTCCTCACGAACGCAGAGCACGCATCCGATGCGTTGGCCGTCGAGTTCGGCGATCCACGCACCCTCTCTCGCGGGGTCGTGGTCGTCCGCGTAGTCGCCGACGATCTTGGCGACCAACGCCTCGAACGAGGTGTCCCAGGCGAGTTCGGACGCGTAGAGCTCGCCGTGTGCCTGGACCACCCAGCCGAGGTCACCGGGCCGGCCGAGCGGGCGGATCAGCATGGTCGCCTCCACTGACACGACTGTTTCAGTCATGCCAAGATACTGCCATGCCGTCCGCCCGGGAGACCGAACTGCTCGAAGCCGCCTACCGGTACGTGCTCACCCACGGCCTCGCGGACGTGTCGCTGCGGCCGTTGGCGGCGGCCATCGGATCGAGCACACGCGTGCTGCTCTACCTGTTCGGCAGCAAGGAAGGCCTGGTCAGGGCTCTGCTGGCGCGGGCGCGTGCCGACGAACTGGAGCTGCTCGCCGACATCGGCACCGGTCCCGGCGTCGTCGCGCGGCTGTGGGAGTGGCTGTCCGCGCCCGCGCACCGGCCGTTGCTGACGTTGTGGCTGGAGGCCTACGCGCGTTCTCTCGTGGAGCCTGACGGGCCGTGGGCGGGCTTCGCGCGTGCGACTGTGGAGGACTGGCTGGAGGTGTTGCGCGCCGCTCAGCCCGAGGACGTGCGCGACACCGCTGCCGGACTGGCGTCGCGCACGCGTGACCTCGCGTTGCTGCGGGGCGCGTTGCTCGACCTGCTCGCGACGGGGGACGGCGAGCGCGTCACCGCGGCGGTGGGGGCTAGTTTTGCCGGGTGAAGATCGTGGTGTTCGGTGCGTCCGGAATGGTCGGTCAGGGCGCGTTGCGGGAGTGCCTGCTCGACCCGGTCGTCGACTCCGTGGTCACGGTCGGGCGCTCGCCGTCGGCCGTGGCGGATCCCAAGCTGCGGCACGTGGTGCACGCCGACTTCGGTGACCTGTCGCCGATCGCGGCGGACCTGGCCGACGCCGATGCGTGCTTCTACTGCATGGGCGTGACGTCCGCGGGTCTGAGCGAGGCCGAGTACACGCCCGTGACGCACGACTACGCGGTTGAGGCCGCACGCGTCGTCGGCGGCACCTATGTGTACGTGTCCGGTGAGGGCGCCGACGCCGAGAGCAAGACGATGTGGGCGCGGGTGAAGGGACGCACGGAGAACGAGCTGCTGGCGCTGGACCGGCCGGTGTTCGTGGTGCGACCGGGCTTCATCCAGCCACGGCACGGGATCACGTCGCGCACCCGCATCTACCGCTACGTCTACTCGTGGTCCTCGTGGCTCATGCCGGTGCTGAAGAAGGTGGCGCCGAAGTTCGTCACGAGCACCGACGAGCTCGGACGCGCGATGGTGGCGCTGGCCAAGGGCGCTCAGGCGGCGCGGGTGCTGCGCAGCGACGAGATCAACCGGATCGCGGGATGACGCTCGAGGAGGCCATCCGCGAGTACCAGGAGGACGGCTACGAGGTCACGCACGTCGTGGAGTCCGTGTGCGGCGGGTGCGGCGAGAAGTCGTTCCACGTCCAGATGACCGAGGACCAGGCGCTGCGCCGGACCTGCCTCGGCTGCGGCCTCGCGGAGTTCATCGCCGACTCCGAGGAGCACTGGGACGACGAGGACGCGGAGGAGTGCGAGTGCACCTGCGGCGGCGAGGAGTTCGCCGCCGCGCTCGGGTCGTCGTGCCGCCCGGACGGCGAGGTGCGCTGGCTGACCGTCGGGCTGCGCTGCCTGAAGTGCGGGCTCTGTGGCGTGTACGAGGACTGGAAGATCGACTACATGCCGAGCAGGCACCTCATCACGCAGGCCTGACCGCGTCCCGAGTTGGAGATGCCGGTGTCGGACCTCGTCGTTACGATCGGGTGCCATGGGCGATTTCAAGATCGGCGACACCGTTCAGATCACCGGCACGACGATGACGGGCAACGTCGGCACCGTCGTCCACTTCGACGACGAGCGCGGGAAGATCCTCGTGCGCATCAGTGCCGACACGCAGAACTACTTCCCGGCCGGTGAGCTGAAGAAGTTCTCCGCCTAGGACTCGAACGCGTCCTCGGTCTTCACGACGCCCGCGGTGCGGCCCGGCGCCGTGTGGTTCTCCCAGTACAGGTTCGTGTGCGCGATGACCTTGTCCGGGGTGGGCGCGCCGTACTCCGACAGGTCCTCGGTCGTGTGCGCGTCGCTGACCAGCAGAGCGTCGTAGCCGCGCACCACGGCGCCGTGCAGGGTCGAGCGGATGCACTCGTCGGTCTGCGCGCCGGACACCACGAGGCTGCCGATTCCCTTGCCCGCCAGCACTTCCTCGAGGTCCGTCGCCTCGAACGAGTCGGCGTAGGTCTTGTGCACCACGGGTTCGCCGTCGGCGACCTTGAGCTCGGGCACGAACTGCCAGCCGTCGGACTCCTTGGGCATGTGCTCGGCGTTGCTGTGCTGCACCCACACGACGTCGACACCGGCCGCGCGCGCCTTGCCGACGAGGGCGGCGACGTTGGCGACGACCTCGTCGCGGTTGTGGGCGTGGTTCACCACGCCGTTCTGGACATCGATCACGAGCAACGCGGTGCCGGGGCGGTTCGCCAGAGTCGTCACGCGGCCAGCTTAGGCCGCTTCCGATGGCGTGCAAGGGTGTTCCGTCGACTGTGGACGGCCGCACGCGTGCGGCTCAGCGGGAACGCAGCCGCCGCAACATCCGGGCGTCCTCGAAACCGACGTTGCGCGCGGCGGTCTCGACCGTGGCGCCTTGACTGATCAGGTGTTCGGCCCGTTCGACGCGCAACGCCTGCTGGTACTTCAACGGCGTCATGCCCGTCGCACGGCCGAACAACCGCGTCACGGTCCGTTCGCTGCAACCGGCGTGGACGGCGAGGTCCGCGAGCGAGAGACGGTCGGCGAGGCGTGACTCGATGACGTCCTGAACGCGGTGCACGGTCTCGTTGATGTGCGAGCGGTGCCGCAGCAGCACGCTGGCTTGCTGGTCGTCACCGTTCCTGCGCGCGTAGATGACCATCGTGCGTGCGATCGCGGCGGCGACCGTGGGCCCGTGGCGTACGGCGACCAGATGCAACGCGAGGTCGATGCCGCTCGCGATGCCCGCGGACGTCACGACCCTGTTGTCCTCCACGAACAAGACGTCACGCACGACGTGTGCTGCGGGATAGCGCCGTGCGAGTTCCTCCTGCAGTTCGTGATGTGTGGTGCAACGCCGTCCGTCGAGCAAACCGGCGCGCCCCAACGCATCCGCGCCGGCACACACACTCGCCACCGTGCCGCCGTTGGCGTGGTGCGCGCGCACCCACGCCAACGCGCGTTCGCTCAGATGTCCGGTGCCCACGATCTTCGGCGACCGCCACCCCGGCACGAACACGAGGTCGTCCACCTCAAGAGAGGGCAACTCACGTGACGCGCCCAGCGGCACGCCCTGATGGCTGGGCACGGTGTCCATGTCGCCGACGTAGGACAGCGCGTACCCGTCCACCAGGTCGGCGGCGCTGGAGAACACCTGCGCCGGCCCCGCGAGGTCGAGCAGGTGCAGTCCAGGAACGAGCAGGAAGACGACTCTGGTCACGATCCGGTCAGCGTAGCGACATCCGAGATCCGCGCGAACCGGCCCGCCAGCACGTACTCGGTCCGCTCGATGATCTCCTCGACCCCGAGCACCTTCCCGGTCCGCCAGTGCGGCAACGGCGTAGTGGCGGTCGCGTCCGTCACGAAGGTCATGTCGAACCCGAGATCCGACCCGACCCGCGTGGTCGTCTCGCAACACTGCTCGGTCCGGATGCCGCTGATCAGCAACTCCCGCACCCCCCGCGTCGTCAGCGTCTGCTGCAGGTTCGTCGTGGTGAACGCGTTGTGCGCGGTCTTGGTCAGCACCGGCTCGTCGTCGAGGGGCTTGAGCCCGTCGATCAGCCGCACGTGACCCAGCGCGGGGTCGAACACGTCGCCGGAGCCGGGCTCGGAGTGCAGCACCCACACCACCAGGTCACCGGCGTCGCGGCTCAGGTCGACCAGCTGGTTCACCTTGCCGACGACGTCCGGGTTGGACACCTCGGCCCAGTTGGGGCGCTGACGGAACGACTCCTGCACGTCGATGACGATCAATGCTCGCTTCATGACCACCAGCCTGGTCGGCGCGGGCACCGGGCACGAGGCACGACCCGGCCGAGGAGCGGACGGATCCGGTCACCGCGCGAAGATCGGGTTGTGGACGTTCACGTGCTGGCCGGCGATCCCGCAGACCCCCACCTGGGCGCGCACAGACGGTGCCCAGATCGACGTGCTGCTGCTCGCGGGTCTCCTCGCTCCTGGTCAGAGAGGGCGGCGGCCCGCGAACCCCAGGTCCGTCCGGTGGTACCAGACCAGTTCGCGGTCGCCTTCGAGCCAGCACAGCAGCACCGGCACGCCGTCCATCTCCGACGGGAAGTCCACCAGCAGTGGCGCGAAGCCCTTCAGCTCCGCCCCGGTCGCCTGCACGGTCTCCATCAGCTCGTCCAGCCGGGCCTGCGCGGCCTTGAACTCCGGCAACCCGCCCAGCGAGGACCCGCCGACGGCGAGTTCGGCGGCGTCGGCCCGCAGGCGCACGATCTCGTCCAGCGACGGCAGCAGGCGTTCGAGTTCGGTCCTGGCTTCGGCGAGGGTGAACAGTGGCACGGCGCCAAGGCTGGCACAGTGGCGGGAATGACGTGGCGACTGGGTGACCTCACCGTGAACCGGATCGGGTTCGGCGCGATGCGGCTGCCGCAGCGGGGGACGGCGTTCGACCGCCGGGCCGAGCCGCGCGACCGCGGGCAGGCGATCGAGGTGCTGCGCAGGGCCGTCGAGCTCGGGGTCAACCACGTCGACACGGCCGCCTTCTACTTCTCCGCCACGCGGTCGGCGAACGAGCTGATCAACAGCGCGCTCTCGCCGTACCCGGAGGACCTGGTGATCGTCACCAAGGTCGGGCCCGGCCGCACGCCGCAGGGGGAGTGGCTGCCGCTCGCGACGCCGCGGCAGCTGCGGGGACAGGTCGAGGAGAACCTGCGGCAGCTCGGCCGCGACCACCTCGACGTGGTCAACCTGCGGGTGAGCGGGCTGGACGACGTCAGCGCGCACTTCGAGCAGCTCGCGGCGCTCCGGCAGGACGGGCTGATCCGGCACCTCGGGCTGTCCAACGTCAAGCCGCACCACCTCGACCAGGCGCAGCGGATCGCGCCCGTGGTGTGCGTGCAGAACTCCTACGGGCTCGGGCACCACCCCGAGCAGGACGACTTCGTCGGCGTCTGCGGGGAGCGGGGCGTCGCGTACGTGCCGTTCTTCGCGCTCACCGGCGCCAACCAGGAGGCCGGCACGTCGGCCGACGACGACGTGGTCACCGAGATCGCGCACGCCCGCAACGTCTCGCCCGCGCAGATCCGGCTGGCGTGGACGCTCGCGAGAGGCCCGCACGTGCTGGTCATCCCGGGCACGGGCGACCCGGAGCACCTGCGGCAGAACGTCGAGGCGGGACGGCTGAGCCTCACCACGGATGAGCTCACCCGCCTCGACGCCGCGCACCTCAACGGGAGCTGATCCGCCGGAACAGCCAGGTGGCCCACCCGAAGGCCACGACCAGCAGGCCGCCCGACCACGCCAGTGCGAGCCAGCCCGACGACACGGGCTGGTCGGTCAGCAGAGCGCGGACGGTCTCGATGACCGGCGTGATCGGCTGGTGTTCGCTGACGGCGCGCAGCCAGGTCGGCATCGTCGCCACCGGCACGAACGCGCTGCTCAGGTACGGGATGAACAGCATGAAGAAGCCGAGCAGGCTGGCCGACTCGACGGTGCGCGCGATCACCCCGAAGCCCGCCGCGAGCCATGACAGCGCCAGTACGTAGAGCAGCAGCACGCCCATCGCCAGGATCCAGGAACCCAGCGACGCGGTCGGCCGGAAGCCCATCAACAAAGCCACCAGCACCACCGCGAACGTCGCCAGGGCGTTGCGGGCGACCGACGCGACGACGTGGCCGGTCAGCACGGTGAAACCGCTCATCGGCATCGAGCGGAACCGGTCGACCACGCCCTTCTTCATGTCGTCGGCCACGGACATCGCGGTGGACGTGGCGCCGTAGCCGGTGCACAGCACGAGGATGCCGGGAACCACGTAGTCCACATAGGACTGCGTCGAGCTGATCGCGCCGCCGAACACGTAGACGAACAACGCCATCATCAGCACCGGCAGCACGACCGCCATGATCAGGGTGTCGAGGTTGCGGCGGCTCAGCCGGATGCCGCGGCCGATCATCGTCAGCGAGACGGTCATGCCGCCACCGCCGTCAAGGTGGTGAAGACGTCGTCCAGGGTCGGGCGGTGCGCGGACACCCGCGACACGCTCACCCGCGCCGCCAGCAACTCGTCCAGCACGTGGTGCAGATGAACGGCACTGCCGTCGGACGGCACGCTCAGCGTCAGTCCGTCGGCCACTCCACCGGCCACGGCCTGCGCTCGCAACGCGTCCTCGGCACACGAGAAGGTCAGGTCCAGGCGGGTGCCGCCGACCGAGTTCTTCAACGCGTCCGCGGTGCCGTCCGCGACGACGCCTCCGTTGTGCAGCACCACGATCCGGTCGGCGAGGCGGTCGGCCTCCTCCAGGTACTGGGTGGTGAGGAAGATCGTCACGCCGTCGCGCACCAGGTCGCCGATCGCGTCCCACATCGTCGTGCGGCTGACCGGGTCGAGGCCGGTGGTCGGCTCGTCCAGGAACAGCAGCCGCGGCCGTGCCACCAGGCTCATCGCGAGGTCCAGGCGCCGGCGCATGCCGCCGGAGTAGGTGCGCACCCGCCGGTCCGCCGCGTCGAGCAGGTCGAACCGCTCCAGCAACGCGACAGCCCTCGCACGGGCCGCGGGCCGGGTGAAACGGCGCAGCCGGGCGATCATGACCAGGTTCTCCCGGCCGGTCTGCTCCTCGTCCACCGCCGCGTACTGGCCGGTCAGGCTGATCACGCCGCGCACGGCCGCGCCCTCCCGCTCCACGTCGAACCCGCACACGCGGGCCGCGCCGCCATCGGGCCTGGTCAGCGTGCTCAGGATGCGGATCGCGGTGGTCTTGCCCGCGCCGTTGGGCCCGAGCAACGCGAGCACGGATCCTTCCGCGACCTTCAGGTCCAGGCCGTTCAACACGGTGTTCGAGCCGTATCTCTTCGTCAGACCCTCTGTCTCGACGATCATGGAACCCCCTTTTATGCGTACCTAATACGCAAAACCTAAATGAGCGTATGGCATACGCATCTGTTTGACTAGAGGGCATGAAGAGGGGGCGCAAGCCGACCATCGACGCCGCCGACATCACGCGGGCCGCCATCGCGGTCGCGGACGCCGAGGGGCTCGCCGCCGTGTCGATGGCCCGCGTCGCGCAGGAGATGGGCAACGCGACGATGGCGCTCTATCGGCACGTGAAGAGCAAGGACGAGCTCCTCACGCTGATGGGCGACGCCGCGATGGACGACCCGCCCCCGTTGCCGGACGGCGACTGGCGCGACCAGCTCGGGTTCTGGGCGAAAGCGGTGCTCAAGACCATCCGCAAGCGCCAGTGGGTCCTGCAGATCCCGATCAGTGGCCCGCCGCTCGGCCCGAGGAACCTCGCCTGGTTCGACAGCGCGCTCGGCGCGCTCGACGGCACGCCGCTGGAGGCGGGGGAGAAGGTCGGCGTCGTGATGGGCCTGATCACGTTCGTGCACGGGGAGGCGCGCCTGACCGCCACGCTGACCCAGGGCTACGGGGACAACCCCGCGGCGTTCAGTGACGAGTACGGACGCAAGCTGCGCGAGATCGTCGACCCGCGCAAGATGCCCGCGCTCGCCAAGATCATCGCGGCCGGTGTGTTCGACGTGGACGATCTCTACGACGCCGAGGACGTGGCGGCGGAGTTCGACTTCGGCCTGCACCTGTTCCTGGAGGGCGTCGCGACGCACATCGGAGGCAGGGCATGACGTACGCGGTGATCATCCTCACCGGCGGCATGGGCGAACGGCTCGGTGGCGTCGACAAGGCCGCACTGTCCTATCGAGACGCGACGCTGCTCGACCACGTCCTGTCCGTTGTGGACGACGCGAGTCAGAAAGTCGTTGTGGGCCCGGAGAAGGACCTGCCCGGCGTCATCTGGGCACGCGAGGACCCGCCCGGCGGAGGACCGCTCGCCGGACTGGCCGCCGGACTGGCGAAGATCACCGAGGAGTGGGTCGCGGTGCTCGCCGTCGACCAGCCAGGCCTCACGAAGGACACCATCGCGAGGCTGCGCGGCGCGGGACGCAACGCCGTGCTCTCCGACGACCGCGTGCAGTGGCTGATCGGCTTCTGGAACGTCGCTGAGCTGCGCGAAGCCCTCCCCGAAGATCCACGGAATCTGCCGTTGCGCAAGACTCTGCTGGTGCTCGACCCCGTCGAAGTGTCCGCTTTGCCCGGTGAGGCTCAGGACGTCGACACACCCGCCGACCTGGACACCCTTCACAGCGGTTGAACAGGCGAAGGGTAAGACTGTTCCACAATCGGTAAACCCTGTTCCGCATGGAGGCCCGCACGTGACCGAGCCCGCCGCCGAGGCAACGCCGAACGCATCGGCGCCCGTCACCCCGGCTCGTGACGCCCAGCTGCTCGAACGCACTGTGTTCGAGGTGAAGCGGGTCATCGTCGGCCAGGACCGGCTCGTCGAGCGGATGCTCGTGGGTCTGCTGGCCAAGGGCCATCTGCTGCTCGAAGGTGTGCCGGGCGTCGCGAAGACGCTCGCCGTGGAGACGTTCGCCCGCGTGGTCGGCGGCTCGTTCTCCCGCGTGCAGTTCACGCCCGACCTGGTGCCCGCCGACATCCTCGGCACCCGCATCTACCGCCAGTCCACCGAGACGTTCGACGTCGAGCTCGGACCCGTCGTCGCGAACTTCGTGCTCGCCGACGAGATCAACCGCGCGCCCGCCAAGGTGCAGTCGGCGATGCTCGAGGTCATGGCCGAGCGGCACGTGTCCATCGGTGGCCGCACGTTCCCGATGCCGAACCCGTTCCTGGTGCTGGCGACGCAGAACCCGATCGAGAACGAGGGCGTGTACCCGCTGCCGGAGGCGCAGCGCGACCGGTTCCTGTTCAAGATCCAGGTCGAGTACCCGACCGCCGAGGAAGAGCGCGAGATCGTCTACCGCATGGGCGTCGAGGCGCCCACGCCGAACCAGGTCCTCTCCCCGGAGGAGCTGGTGCGCCTGCAGGGCGTCGCGTCGCGCGTCTTCGTCCACCACGCGCTCGTCGACTACGTGGTGCGCCTGGTGATCGCGACTCGCGCGCCCGGCGAGCACGGCCTCACCGACGTCGCCGGCTGGGTCGCCTACGGCGCCTCGCCGCGTGCGTCGCTCGGCATCATCGCCGCCGCACGTGGCCTCGCGCTCGTGCGCGGCCGTGACTACGTGCTGCCGCAGGACGTCGTGGACGTCGTCCCGGACGTGCTGCGCCACCGTCTCGTGCTCTCCTACGACGCGCTGGCCGACGGCGTGCCGCTCGACCACATCATCACCCGCGTGCTGCAGATCGTGCCGTTGCCGCAGGTGTCGGCCCGTCCGCAGCAGCCGGTTCCGGCTGGTAGGCAGTGAGCGACAAAGAGACCGCCGAGCGCCCGTCGTGGGCGCCTCCGATCCTGCGCGGCGTCAAGATGGAAGCCGCGCTGCGCATGCTGGAACTCGAGGTCCGGCGCCGTCTCGACGGTCTGCTGCAGGGCAACCACCTCGGCCTCGTGCCGGGGCCGGGCTCCGAGCCGGGCGAGGCGCGCACCTACCAGCCCGGTGACGACGTGCGCCGGATGGACTGGGCGGTCACGGCCCGCACGACGATCCCGCACATCCGGGAGACGGTCGCGGACCGCGAGCTGGAGACGTGGATGGCGATCGACCTGTCGCCGTCGCTCGACTTCGGCACCGCCGCCTGCGAGAAGCGCGATCTGGCCATCGCCGCGACCGCCGCGGTCGCGCACCTGACGCGCGGCGGTGGCAACCGGATCGGCGCCGCCGTCTCGACGGGTGCCGAGAACGTCCGCATCCCGGCCCGCGGTGGCCTGGCGCACGCGCGCGGCATGATCCGCAAGATCGCCGAGATCGACCGGGCGCCCGAGGGCACGCGCGGCGACCTGGCGGCGTTGCTGGAACAACTGCGCCGCCCGCCTCGCCGGCGCGGCCTGATCGTGGTGGTCTCCGACTTCCTCGGCGGCATGGAGTGGCAACGGCCGTTGCGCGCCTTGTCCGCGCGTCACGACATCGTGGCCATCGAGGTCGTCGACCCGCGTGACGTCGACCTGCCCGAGGTCGGCACCGTGGTGCTGTCCGACCCGGAGAGCGGCCGGCAGCGCGAGGTGACCGCGTCCGCGTTGCTGCGCAAGGAGTTCGGCGCCGCTGCCGCGGAACACCGGGGCGAGGTGGCGGCGGGCCTGCGCCGTGCGGGCGCCGGGCACCTGGTGCTGCGGACGGACTCGGACTGGATCGCGGACACGGTTCGTTTCGTGGTGGCGCGCAAGCGTCGCTGGTCTGGGGGTGTCGCATGAGCTTCTCGAACTTCGTCGCCCCGTGGTGGTTCCTGCTGCTGCTCGCGGTCGGGCTGCTCACCGCCGGATACGTGGTGGCGCAACGGGTCCGGCGCAAGCGGGTGCTGCGGTTCACGAACCTGGAACTGCTGGAGAAGGTCGCGCCCAAGCGGGAACGCTGGTCGCGGCACGTCCCGGCGGCGTTCCTGCTGGCCGCGCTCGCGTTGCTGACGGTCGCGCTGGCCGGTCCGACGTCCGAGCAGCGGGTCCCGCGCAACCGGGCGACCGTGATGCTGGTGGTCGACGTGTCGCTGTCGATGAAGGCCACGGACGTCAAGCCGTCCCGGCTGGAGGCCGCGCAGGTGGCCGCCAAGTCGTTCGCCGAGGGCCTCACTCCGGGCATCAACCTCGGCCTGATCTCGTTCGCCGGCTCGGCCACCGTGCTGGTCGCGCCGACGACGGACCGTGCCGCCGTCACGCAGTCGATCGACGGACTCAAGCTCGCCCAGTCGACCGCCACGGGTGACGCGCTGGTGGCCGCGATGGCGTCGATCGACTCGTTCGGCAAGGTCGTCGGCGGCGCCGAGGGCCCGCCGCCCGCCCGCATCGTGCTGATGACGGACGGCAAGGAGACCGTCGGGACGAGGAAAGCCTTCGACGCGGCCGAGGACGCGAAGAAGGCCGGGACCCCGATCTCCACGATCTCGTTCGGCACCGAGGACGGCGTGGTCGACATCGAGGGACGGCAGCAGTCCGTGCCCGTCGACGACGACTCGATGAAGGAGATCGCGAAGATCTCCGGCGGCGAGTTCTTCAAGGCCGCGTCCGCCGAGGAACTGCGCCGCGTCTACGACACGCTCGGCGAGCAGATCGGCTACGAGAAGAAACAGGCCGACGCCTCGAAGCCGTGGCTGCTGCTCGGCACGATGACGGCCATGTTCGCGGCCGCCGCTGCTTTGTTGCTGGGTCAGCGCCTGCCGTAGGTGAGCAGTACGACTCCGTTGTCGAACGCCCTGGTGCCCTTGAGTGCCAGGGCGTTCGGCTTCTGGAAGAACGGCGTGCCGCCGCCGATCGCGGCCGGGTTGACGTAGAGCCGGATCTCGTCGACCAGGTTGTGCTCGAAGAACGTCTGGAGCAGCTCGTTGCCGCCGACCATGCTGTCGCCTTCGAGCTTTCGGATCTCGTCCGGAACGACCTCGGTGCGGGTCTCGGTGTTCCAGTCGGTGAACCGCCGCGTGCGCGAGTAGACGATCTTGGGCATGTCCCGCCAGATCGGGGCGAAGTCGAGCATCGCCCGCGGCCAGCCGGGGTTGTCCTCGGCGTGCGGCCACGCCTGCAGCATCAGCTCGTGGTTGCGGCGGCCGTTGAGGAACCTGCTCATCTTCGCCAGTTCGGCGTTGACGTGGCTGTGCAGCTCGTCGCTCATGTGGTGCCAGCCGATGTCGTGATCGGGGTCTTCGAAGAACCCGTCCAGCGAGACCGAGGCCATCGTGATGATCATTGTGGGTTCCTCGATCGTCGAGCACGTGAAGCGGTGTTCCAGTATCGCGCTGTCGCGGCGCCCGGCACGAGCGATGAGACGTGGGTCAGCTTTGGCTGTGCGCGCGCGTTCCGTGGTGTGGCGACCAGATCTCCTCGGCGCGAGCGCTGGCTTGCGGGGTGAAGTAGTCGCCGGTCTCGAGGTCCTCCAGCAACGTCCTGTGCTTCGGCGACCAGTTCAGGAGGGCCTGTGTGTGCTCGCTGGAGACGGGTACGTCGAGGGAGAAGAACCTTGCCAAGAAAGGGTGTCCGAGGTGCTCGGCGGCCTGTTCGAGGGTGAGCGGGACGCTGGGGACGCCGAGGATGCGCGCGATCTGCCCGGCGATGCTCTTGATCGTCACGGCGCTTTCGCCAACGGCGTGAAGCACGCTTCCGGCGGGAGCTTTCTCCAACGCCAGGCGGAAGAGACTGGCGGCGTCCGAGCGGTGGACTGCCGGCCACCGGTTGGCGCCGTCCCCGATGTAGGCCGAGACACCCGCCCTGCGCGCGGCGGCGATGAGAGCAGGGATGAACCCGTGGTCGCCTGGGCCGTGAACGGTCGGCGCGAGTCGCACGACACTGGCTCGCACCCCCTGATCCGCGAAGCTCAGGCACGCCCGCTCGCCCGCCACACGAACGGCGACGACCGAGTCGGGATCCGGTGCCTCCTTCTCGGTGCTGACCCGGCCACCCGGCATCACCAACGTGCCTGACGTGATGACCAACGGCTTACCGGACCCGGCAAGGCCCTGACCAAGCGCCTCGATCGCGCCGCAGTCGCGACGGGCGAGCGCGTCCGGATCGGCGTAGTCGCCGCCGTAGGCCATGTGCAGGACACCATCGGCGGCGTCGGCGCCGTTGCGCAGGCTGTCGAGGTCGTCCAGGGAGCCGTGGTGAGAGGTGGCGCCCAGTGCCTCCAGCCGGGTGGCGGACGCGTCCGAGCGTGCCAGACCGATGACGGTGTGGCCCGCCTCGATGAGTTCGGTGACGACGGTGGGGCCGGTCTGACCGGAACCGCCGGTGACGAAGACTCGCATGGCACTCCTGTTTATGTCAGTGACTGGCGCTACTTGGTGACAGTCACTGACGCTACACGTTACGTCAGTGACTGGCGCAACGTGGCGCCAGTCACTGACATGACCCGGTAGGCTCAGGGCATGCCGAGAAGCGGACTGGAAGCGCGCCGCCGCCTTCAGCAGGCGGCCCTGGAGCTGTTCCAGGAACGTGGTTTCGATCGGACGACCACGGCTGAGATCGCGGCCCGTGCCGGCGTCAACGAGCGCACCTACTTCCGGCACTTCGCAGACAAGCGTGAGGTCCTGTTCGACGGTGAGGACGATCTGCGCGCGTCTCTGGCGCAGGCGGTGGCCGAGGCGCCAGAGGGTCTGCAGCCGTTCGAGATCCTGCTCTGCGCCTTCCGGAGAACCGGCCGGGCACTCGAGGCCAACCGCTCGTTCGCGGAGCCGCGATTCGCGGTCATCGCCGCCACACCGGCGCTACGCGAACGCGAGCTGGCCAAGCACGCGTCGCTCGCCGACGTCGTGGCGGAGGCGCTGCGGCAGCGCGCCGTCCCCGACCGGCTGGCCGCGCTCGCGGCTCAGACCGGCTGGGCCGCCTACCGCCAGGCGGTCCAAGCCTGGACGAACGACCCCGGACAGGGCTTGGACGCGCACCTCGCTCAAGCCTTCGACGATCTGCGCACCCTCTCCGCGACCGGTTGACCGCGAGGGGGCAGCTTCGGCATCGCTCCTGGCGAGGAGGGGATGTCATCCGTGCAACCTCCGGTATTCCGCCGCGGCACCGGGATGCAGCGGCACCTTGCCCGTGTCGATCAGACTGCGCACGTCGAGGTACTGCGTGCCGAGCGCCTGTTCCGGCACCAGTTCGGCGGCCCTGCCCACCAGCAGCCGCACGACGGCGCTCGCGTGCTCGGCGGTGAGGTCCGGCCGGCACACCAGCAGGTTCGGCGTGCCGATCGTGGGGACGTCGACGGGGGAGCCGTAGACGCCCATGCGGACGTCCACTCGTTCGTAGACCTTGCCGTGGTCCTGACGCAGCTTCGGCAGAAAGCCGTCCAGCGGCAGGAGCCTGATCCCGCTGGCCTTGTCGAGTTCGGGGGTCGGGACGCCGCCGGACCACAGCAGGGCCGCGATCTCGCCCGCCTTGAGGGCGTCGACCGCGTTGCGCAACGGGTAGTGCGCCTCCTGAACGCCCAGCGCGAGCCGTGAACCCTGCAGAGCGGCACCGGATCCGTCCGCGCCCAGCGACACGGGCTTGCCGATCAGGTCGGCGGCGGTCGTGTACGGCGAGGACTTCAGGACCACCAGCTGCAGGTAGTTCTCGTAGACGCGGCCCAGCGCGACGAGGCCGGGTTCCAGGTGGGCGCTGTCGCTCAACGACAGGCCGATGTCGGCTGTGCCTTCGCGCAGGTGCCTGAGGTTGTCGGCGCTGCCACCGGTCTGGATCGGCGTGATGGTCAGCGGGCTGGGGGAGAGGCGTGAGATCAGCGCGGCGAAGTCGTTGTAGAAACCGCCGGGCTCGCCGCCGGCGATCCTGATGGTGCCGTCGGGTTCCGAGGAACCACAGGCGGTCACCGCGAGCATGCCCAGCAGTAGCGTCCGGCGCCTCACAGCAGCGGCTCCTTCGGCAGTTCCACCGTCACGACCAGGCCGTTGTCGGTGTGCAGCTTCAGCTTTCCGTCGTGCGCGGTGACGATGCGTTCCGCGATCGCCAGTCCCAGACCTGTGCCTCGCCGGGTGTCGTCGCCGCGCCAGAACCGTTCGGTGGCGTGCTTGATGTCCTTTTTGGACAGGCCGGGTCCGTTGTCCCGTACGGTCAGGGTGGCGCGGTCGCACACCACGGTGATCTCCGAGCCGCCGTACTTGATGGCGTTGTCCAGCACCACGTCCAGCACCTGCGCGAGGTCCGACACCGCGCAGCGCACCAGTCCGGGTGCCCGGTCGTCGACGGTGATCGTGACGCCGTCCGCCTGAGCTGCCGCACGCCACGCGTCGACCCGGTCGTGTGCCACGACCTGAAGATCGGCGAGTTCGGGTTCGACGCCTCCGGCCGCGCGTTCGGTGGCGGTGCTTTCGGCGTTGGCGAGAGCCAGAAGCCCGTCCAGCAACGACTCCAGGCGTTCGACCTCGGTCAGCAGCGATCCGTTGGAGGGCAACATGTCGACGCGCAACCGCAGTGCCGCCATCGGGTTGCGCAGCTGGTGCGAGGCGTCGGCGATCAGTCGTCGTTGCTGGTCGGCGGCCTCGGCGACGGCGTCGGACATGCGGTTGAACGACTCCGACAGCGCCCGCAGTTCGGCCGGTCCGGCGGTGTCGGCGACGTGCGTGCGCCGTTGGCCCTCGGCGACCGCTCGCACACCCCGGTCGAGTTCCTTCAAAGGCCTGAGCAGCCACCGTGACACGACAAGAGCCAGCAGCACGCACGCGCACGCCGCCAGCAACGCCCCGGCCAGCACGATCGCCCACCGCCGTGCCACGTCGAGCGCGGCCACGCGGGTCGACGCCCGCAGCACCACGGCGCCCGCGACCTTCGTGCCGATGCCGACCGGGCGGGCGAACAGGACGTCGCCGCCGCTCCACGGCAGCACCGTCGGAACGGGCGCGGCCGGCTGGTTGCGCAGGGCCGCGTCGATCTGCGCGGACACGTCACCGGCCGTCATGCCCGACTCCACGACGGGCGTGCCGGACGCGTCGACGACCACGATCTCCTCGCCGTAGACCTCGGCGTACCGCTCCGCCTCGGACACCACGACGTCGACGGGCAGCGTGGCGAAGCGGTCCAGGTCGGCGGTGCGGCTGATCACGAACTGCTGGGTGCGTTCGGAGGCAGTGCTCATCAGCAACGGGAACGCGAACGCCGTCACGGCCGAGAGCGAGAACAGCAGCAGCACCAACAGAAGCCGTTGCCGCATCTATTCACCGAGCCGGTAGCCGAAACCGCGGATCGTGTGCAGCAGCCCCGGCCGGTCGAGCTTGGCGCGCAACTGCGTGAGGTGCACGTCGAGCGTGCGCGACACCGCGACGAACGCGTTGCCCCACACCTCGTCCATCAGCTGCTGCCGGCTCACCGCCGTGCCGGGGCGTCGCGCGAGCACCGCCAGCACGTCGAACTCCTTGGTGGTCAACGAGATCTCACGCCCGCCGACCACGACCTGACGGCTCTGCAGGTCGATCTCCACGTCGGACACCCGCACGACGTCCTCGGGCTCCTGCGACCGGGCCGCGCTGCGCCGTGCCACCGCGTCGATGCGCGCCAGCAGTTCGGCCAGCCGCACCGGCTTGACCAGGTAGTCGTCCGCGCCGAGCCGGAGCCCTCGCACCACCGTGCGTTCGTCACCGCGGGCGGTCAGCACGAGCACCGGCACCGGGTCGATCTTGCGGAGCTTGCGCAGCACCTCCAGGCCGTCCTGGTCGGGCAGGCCGAGGTCGAGCAGCACCACGTCCGCGTCGCGATGGGCGATCAGCGCGTCGGCACCCCTGCGCACGCGGGAAGGCCGGTGGCCGTTCGCCCGCAGCGCTTCCACCAGGGCGTCGGCGACACCGTCGTCGTCTTCGACCAACAGCACCCGCATGGAAGCAGTATCAGCCATGAAGTCTGTTTCGTGTGCGTGGCGACGCGCCTAAGGGACGGTTAAGTTGCCCGCGGGGTGGGCGGAGGTTGCCGTACGTTCGGATGCACGGGACGTAGTTGTTCCATCACAACAGGTTCTGAGGGAACGGAGGGCGGTCTTGCGGCGACCGCCCTCCGCCTTCCGTTCCTAGCAGCGTTCGTCAGTCGACCCGTGGGCGCTGTAGCCGGATCCGAACACGTCGCCCGCCGCGTAGGTGCAGACGCTCAGCGTGTTCGCGCCGTACGACCACAGCTCCTGCTTGGTGCCGTCGTGGCCCGCGTAGTCGACCGCGCCGTCACTGGTGCGCGTCCAGATGCCCGCCCGGATGTGGTTGGACGGGTGCTTGGCCTTCCACGCGTCCCAGATGTAGACGTACGCCCAGTTCTTGTTGCAGCCCTTGAACTGCTTGAGCGACGCCACGGTCTCGGAACCGTGCTTGAGGTACTTCGTCGACCCGATCTGCGTGACCCCGCTGGAGCACTTGGGGTTCGTCTCGGCGTGCGCGGCGCCGGTGAACGTCATCGCGATGGCCGCGGCCGCGAGTGCGGTGGCACTGATCTTCTTCAGCATGTCAGCAACGCTCCTCGGTCTCGACGCCGCCACCGTAGGACGCCGCCTGGATTGAGCCGTAACCCTTGGTGCACTTGGTCAGCGTGTCCGTGCCGTAGGACCACAGCTCCTGCTTGTTCTCGGCCCGGTTGTAGCCGCTCGGGAACTCGGCGCCGCGGACCTGGACACCGGCGAAGATGCTGTAGGTCCGGTGGCTGGCGCGCCACGCGTCCCAGACGTAGATGTAGCCCCAGTTCTTGCCGCAGCCCTTGAACTGCTTGACCGAGGCGATGGTCGTGCTGCCGCTCTTGATGTACTTGGTGGCGCCCATCTGCGTGACCCCGCTGGAGCACGACGGGTTCGTCTCGGCGTGCGCGGCGCCGGTGAACGTCATGGCGATGGCCGCGGCCGCGAGGGCGGCGGCGCTGATCTTCTTCAGCACGTCAGCACCGCTCCTCGGTCAGGCCGGAGTACGAGTACGACGACGAGATCACCGAACCGTAGCCACGGGTGCAGACCGACAGCGTGTTCGAGCCGTTCGACCAGGCCTCCTGGCCGCCCTCGCCAGGGCCGCTGTAGCCCAGCGGGCCCTCGCTGGTGCGGGTGTAGATGCCCGCGGCGGCGCGGAACTTGCTGCCGTGCTTGGACTTCCAGGAGTCCCAGACGTAGGTGTAGCCCCAGTTCTTGTTGCAGCCCTTGAACTGCTTGACCGAGGCGACGGTCTCGGAGCCCGCCTTGATGTACTTCGTGGCCCCGATCTGCGTGACGCTGCCGCAGTACGGGTTCGTCTCGGCCTGGGCCGGTCCGGCGAATGTGACGGCGATCGCCGCCGCCGCCAGCACGGCGGCCCCAATCCTCTTCTGCATGCGCACGACGATGGCCGGGCGCGGTTAGTCAGCGGTAAATCACACCCAGCCTGGCCGCGAGCGCGCTGGCCAGGTGGACCGGTTCGCGTTCGGTGGTGTGGCGGATCTGCGTGCGGCAGCTGAAGCCGTCCGCGATCACCAGCGCGTCCTCGTTGTCGCGCAACGCCGGCAGCAGGTCCTGTTCGGCGCAGGCGATCGAGACGTCGTAGTGCCCCTTCTCGAAACCGAAGTTCCCGGCCAGTCCGCAGCAGCCCTCGACGATCTTCGGCTTCAGCCCGGCCCTGGCCATCGCCTCGCGGTCCGGGTCGAACCCGAGTTCCGCGTACTGGTGGCAGTGCGTCTGCACGACGGCCTCGCGGGCGCCGTCGAGTTCGGGCAGCTTCGGCGCGACGTGCTCGGCGAACGTCCGGGTGGCCCGCGCCAGCGCCTGGACGGACGGCTCCTGCGACAGCTTCGGGGCCTCGATCCTCAGGAACGCCGTGCAGCTCGGTTCCAGGCCGATCACCGGGACGCCCTGGCTCGTCCACGGGTGCAGCGCCCGTGCGGTGCGTTCGATCACCCGGCGCGCCTTGGAGAGTTGCCCCGTCGAGTGCCGCGTCAGTCCACAGCAGACGTTCGCGGACGGCACCTCGACGCGGTTTCCCAGATGCGCCAGCACGTTCGCGGCGTCGAGACCGACGCCCGGTTCGAAGTGGTTCGTGAACGTGTCGGGGAACAGCAGCACCGGATCGCCCTTGCCGATCGGGTGCAGCTGGCGCACGAGGCGGGTGGTCTGCGTCGGCAGCTCCCGTTCCGGCGTGATCCCGGCGAACCGGCCGAACTTCGCGGTGAACCTGTTGATCAGCCCGTACTTCAGCCACGTCGGCAGCCAGCCCATGGCGTAGTGGGCAAGCGGCCGGAGTCGCCCCTTGTAGTGCTCGTGCAGGAACTCCGCCTTGTAGCTCGCCATGTCGACGTCGACCGGGCAGTCGCGTTTGCAGCCCTTGCAGCCCAGACAGAGGTCCAGGGCCTCCGCGACCTCGGGCGACCTCCAGCCGTCCTTGATCACGTCGCCGTTGAGCATCTCGAACAGCAGATGCGCACGGCCTCGCGTGGAGTGCTTCTCTTCCTTGGTGACGCGATAGCTCGGGCACATCACGCCGCCCTTGGTGTTGAGGCACTTGCCGACGCCGACGCACCGCCGCGTGTCGCTCGCGAACTCCGCGCGGGTCGGGATCCTCGGTGGCGCTACCAGGATCCGCAGGTCGTCGTCGAGCTTCAGCGGCTCCACGATCCGGCCGGGGTTGAGCAGGTTCCCGGGGTCGAAAGCGTGCTTGAACTGGCGGAACGCCCTGATCGCCTCCGGTGGGTACATGCGGCTGAGCAGCTCGGACCGCGCCTGCCCGTCGCCGTGCTCGCCCGACAGGCTGCCGCCGTGGCGGACGACCAGGTCGGCGGCGTCCTGCAGGAACTCGCGGTAGCCGTGCGCGAGGTCGAAGTCGATGCGGACGTGGATGCACCCCTCGCCGTAGTGGCCGTAGGTGATGCCGCGGCGGCCGTACCCGGTCAGCAGCTGGTCGAACTCGCGCAGGTAGGCGCCGAGGCGCTCCGGCGGGACGGCCGCGTCCTCCCAGCCGGACCAGGCCTCGCTGCCGTCGGCCATGCGGGTGGCGAGTCCGGCGCCGTCCTCGCGGATCCGCCAGAGCGCCCGCTGCTGCGCCGGATCGTGGATGATCATCGAGTTCCTGGTGATCCTGGCGACGCGTTCGGGGTCGTCCTCGACCTCGACGAACAGCCAGCTGCGGCCTTCCGGCAGGTCGGGGCGGGTGCGGACGCTGTGCACCAGCGACTCGTTCAGCCCCTCGATCGCGAGCGCGTTCTCGATCTGGGTGACCTGGTCGGCGGCCTCGTAGGTGTCCGCGAAGCCCAGCACGACCAGGACGCGGCGCTCGGGCCTGCGCACGAGCTTCAGTTCCGCGCCCAGCAGCACGACACAGGTGCCCTCGGTGCCGACGAGCTGTTGCGTGAGCGTCGGGGCGTCCAGCGCGTAGCCGCTGACCCTGCGGCTGAGCTGGGGAAACCACGCCGGGTCGTGGTCCGGCAGGGCGAGCAGAGGCGGGTTCGTCGTGTCGAACGTGCGGCCGTCGGCGGTCAGCACCTGGAGGTTCGTGACGTTCTCGCTGGTCTTGCCCCACCTCACCGAGTGCGCGCCGCACGCGTTGTTGCCGATCATCCCGCCGATCGTGCAACGGGAGTGCGTCGACGGGTCCGGGCCGAAGAGGTGGTCGCCGGCCTGTGCGTTGATCTTGTCGAGCACGGCACCCGGCTGGGCGAACGCGCGGTCCCCGGAGATCTCGAACGCGGTCAGGTACCGGCTGAAGTCGATCACCAGGCCGGTGCCGCACGCGTTGCCCGCGATGGACGTTCCCGCGCCACGGCTGGTGATCGGCACCCGGTGCTCGGCCGCCAGCCCGACGGCCGCGACCACCGCGTCCGTCGTGCGTGGACGGACGACCACCCGCGGCACGTGCCGGTAGTTCGACGCGTCCGCCGAGTACAGGGCCCGGCTGGCCGGGTCGTCGAGCACGTCGCCGTCCACATCGCGCCGGAGCTGATCGAGAAAGGCCCGCATCACCCGATCATGCCCGCATTGATGTGACATGCCTCCGCCGATGCCGGTCTACCTGCCGGTAGCCGATAACCTCACCCGGTCAACCAGCAGCGATTCTCAGGAGAGCTAGTGAGTCGGTCCGTTCTGGTCACCGGAGGCAACCGCGGCATCGGCCTCGCCATCGCGCAGGCGTTCGCGGCGCAGGGCGACAAGGTCGCGGTGACGCACCGCGGGTCCGGCGCTCCCGAAGGCCTGCTCGGCGTGAAGTGCGACGTGACGAACTCGGCGGAGATCGACGCCGCGTTCACCGAGGTCGAGGCCGCGCACGGTCCCGTCGAGGTGCTCGTCTGCAACGCGGGCATGACGCAGGACACGCTGCTGCTGCGCATGAGCGAGGAGCAGTTCACCCAGGTCGTCGACGCGAACCTGACCGGCGCGTTCCGGTTCGCCCAGCGCGCCTCCCGCGGCATGCTGCGCAAGAAGTTCGGCCGCATCGTCTTCATCTCGTCGGTCGTGGGCCTCACCGGCGGCGCCGGCCAGGTCAACTACGCCGCCTCCAAGGCCGGCATGGTCGGCATGGCGCGCTCGATCGCGCTGGAGCTCGGCTCGCGCAACATCACCGCGAACGTCATCGCGCCCGGCTTCATCACCACGGACATGACGGCGGACCTGCCAGAGGCCGTCCGCGAGGCAGCGCTCAAGCAGATCCCGGCCGGCCGTTACGGTGCGGCCGACGAGATCGCGCGCGCCGTCACGTTCCTCGCCGCGAACGAGGCGGGCTACATCAACGGTGCCGTGCTGCCGGTCGACGGCGGCCTCGGCATGGGCCACTGAGCTTTCTCCACTACTGCTGTCTCGTACTGCGAAAGGGTTGGATCAAGTGACCGGACTGCTCGAAGGCAAGCGACTGCTGATCACCGGTGTCATCACCGACGCGTCGATCGCCTTCCACGTCGCACGCGTCGCCCAGGAGCAGGGCGCCGAGGTCGTGCTGACCGGGTTCGGCCGGATGAGCCTCGTGACGCGCATCGCCCAGCGCCTGCCCAAGCCCGCGCCCGTCGTCGAGCTCGACGTGCAGAACCAGGAACACCTCGACACGCTCGCCGACCGCGTGCGTGAGCACGTCGACGGCCTCGACGGTGTCGTGCACGCCATCGGCTTCGCCCCGCAGAGCTGCCTCGGCGCACCGTTCATGGACGCGCCGTGGGAGGACGTCTCCGTCGCGATGCACGTCTCCGCGTACTCGTACAAGGCGCTCGTGCAGGCCACTCGCCCGTTGCTCTCGCACGGCGCGTCGGTCGTCGGTCTCGACTTCGACGCCCGCCAGGCGTGGCCCGCCTACAACTGGATGGGCGCGGCGAAGGCGGCGTTCGAGTCGATCAACCGCTACATGGCGCGCGACCTCGGCCCGGACGGCATCCGCGTGAACCTGATCTCCGCCGGCCCGGTGCGCACGATGGCCGCGAAGTCCATCCCGGGCTTCGGCGAGCTCGAGAAGATGTGGGGCGAGAAGGCTCCGCTCTCGTGGGACGTCGACGACCCCACGCCGGTCGCGAAGTCCGTCTGCGGCCTGCTGTCCGACTGGTTCCCTGCCACCACGGGATCGATGGTCTTCGTCGACGGCGGCGTGCACTTCCTCGGTCTCTGATGTCACATCTGTTCGTCATGTGAGGCGATCGGGCGTCTGATTGGATGGAGCGGTGAGTTTCGACGCGCTGCTCTGGCTGTCTTTCGGAGGACCGGAAGGTCCTGAGGACGTCCGTCCCTTCCTGGAGAACGTGGTTCGCGGACGTGGCGTGCCGCCGGAGCGGCTGGACGAGGTCGAGGCCCATTACCAGCACTTCGGCGGCGTGTCGCCGATCAACCGCCTGAACCTCGAAGCCATCGAGGCCGTGCGGGCCACCGGTTTCGAGCTGCCGATCTACTTCGGCAACCGCAACTGGCACCCGATGGCCGAGGACGTCGTCGCGCAGATGAAGGCCGACGGCATCAAGCGCGCGCTGGTGTTCCCGACGAGCGCGTACGGCGGCTACTCCGCTTGCCGCCAGTACGACGAGGACATCGTGCGCGCGCTGCAGGCCGTGCCGGACGGCCCCGAACTCGTGAAGCTGCGCCAGTTCTTCGACCACCCGCTGTTCATCTCGTCCTTCGCCGACGGCATCCGCGCCGCCGCCGCGTCCCTGAACGGCTCGTACCGGCTGGTCTTCACCGCGCACTCGGTGCCGGTGTCCGCCGACAAGGCCGCCGGGCCGCCCGCGGAGGGCGGCTACCGCTACTCGCGTCAGATCGTCGAGGCCTCGCGGCTCGTGGCCGCGGAGCTGGGCATCACCGAGTACGACGTCGTGTGGCAGTCGCGTTCGGGCCCGCCGCAGATCCCGTGGCTGGAGCCGGACGTCGTCGACCACATCGACGCCCTGCACGCCAAGGGCGTCACCGGGGTCGTCGTGTGCCCGATCGGATTCGTGTCCGACCACCTCGAAGTCGTGTGGGACCTCGACACCGAGGCCCGCGACCGTGCCGCGGAGCTGGGCATGGAGTTCGCCCGCGCCGCCACTCCGAACGCGGACCCGCGTTTCGCCGAACTCGTCGTGGAGCTCGTCGCCGAGCACACTGCCGATGCTCCCGTGCGGAAGCTGTCGTCGTTCACGGTGGCCGGCTGCACGGTGAACGGTGCGCCGTGCGCGCCGCTGTGCTGCGAACCGGCGAAGAGGCCCGCGCGCGCCTAGCGCCCTTGCAGGGCCGCGGTCAGCGCCTCCTCGGCGTTGCCGGGTAAGGCGCCGTCGTGGTCGAGGGCGTAGCGGACGATCGTGCGGAACTCGTCGCTGAAGCGTGAGTAGTACGGGGTGAGCGGCCGCAGTCGCGCGTCCTCGATCGCCTTCAGCAGTGTGCGTGCGTAGGGGTGTTCGGTGGCGACCCGGCTGTCCTGGTAGACGATGCCGCGGGTGGCGGCGAGGCCTCCGCGCTCGAAGAGGAGTTGCTGGCTGCGCGGGCCGGTGAGGAACTCGATGAGGGCCTGGGCGGCGCGGGGTTTGGCGGACTTGGCGGAGATCGCGAGGTTTTGACCGCCCAGCACGCTCGGGCCGGGCAGCTGCGCCACCTCGAAGTCGATGGCGGGGCGGCCTGCGGACTCGCCGCGGTTGCCCTGCAGCGTGCGGTGGGCCACGGGCCAGTTGCGCATGAAGACGACCTTGCCGTCGCGGAACGCCTGGGTGGTCAGCTGCTCGTTCTGCGCGCGGGATTCGGGCAGCACCACGGGTTTCTCGCCCTTGAGGCCGTCGGCGAGCCAGCGCAGGGCACGGCGGGTGCGCTCGGAGTCGATCACGACCTTGCCGCTCTCGTCGACGACGTCGCCCTTCTCCGCCCAGATCAGCTCCAGGGCGTTCACGGTGAGGCCCTCGTAGTCGAGGAACTGACCCGCGTAGCCGGCGGTGAGCCGGGCGTCCTGCGCGGCCCGCAGCGCTCGGGTCGAGGTGTCGGCGATGTCGTCGAGGCCGAGAGGTTCGTCCTGGACCAGGTCCTTGCGGTAGAAGAGCAGGCCCGCGTCCGTGTTGAACGGCAACGCCCACAGCACGCCCTGGTAGCGGCAGCTCTCCAGCGGACGCCGCAGGAACCCGCTGGTGTCCACGGTGGACAGCGGGCGCAGGTAGCCGGACTGGGCGAACTCGGCGGTCCAGGTGACGTCGAGGTTGAAGACGTCCGCGTTGTCGGCCTTCTCCCTGGCCCGCGCGACCATCTCGCTGCGCTGGCCGTCCGCCTCCGTGGGCAGCTCGATGATCTCCGCGGGTTGTTCGGGGTGCTCGGCGTTCCACTGGTTGATCAACGCGCGCCGCTGGCCGCCGTCGCTCTGGTCGCGGCCGCTGAGCACGACGAGCTTGCCCTTCTCCCAGTCGGTCGACTCGCGGAAGAGCGGTTGCACCCCGCTGGTGAACAGGATCGTCAGCACGATGCCGACGGCCACGCCCATCGCGAGCCACGACCGGTTCGCCCACACCACGCCGGGCGGGCCCAGCCTCGGCAGAGCCGCCCACGTGCGCCGCACCCATCTCATCCGGCACCTCCCCACACCCGGCGGAACAACGCCGCCAGGTCGTCGCCGAGCGTGTCCGTGGTCGAGTCACGGCACTCACCGCCGGCCGCGTCCGTGATCGCGGTCAGCGCGTGGGCCGCACAGCTGGCCTCGCCGACGGCGATCACGAACACCCGGATCCCCTTCTGCCGCACCGCGTTCACCACGTCCTGCCGGGTCTGCGGACTCGTCGTGTCCTCGCCGTCGGTCAACGCGATCACCGCGCTGACGTGGTCCGCGTCGTTCACCCCGACCCGGTCGAGGCTGTCGAGGATCGCCTGGTGCAGTGGCGTGCCACCGGTCGGCCGCACGGCGTTCAGCGCGGCGGTGGTGGCCTCCTTGTCGCGCCTGCCGAGGGAGATGAGCGGCCGGACCTCAGTGTCGTTGAACACGGACAGGCCGTACGTGTCCTTGGCACCCATCTGCGTAAGGGCCTTGCGGACACCTTCGACCGCCACGTCGAACCGCTTCTCGCCGGTGGCCGTCTGCTCGGCCATCGAGCCGGACGCGTCGAGCGTGAGCCAGACGCGTCCGTCCCTCTTGGCCTGTTCGTACTTCTTCAGGAACGCGGTCTGGGCCTCCTCGCCGGGTGCGGCCTCGGCGCGGTCGAGCGCCAGGCCGGCCTTCACCCCGTACTCCTCGCGGAACTCGGCCCCCGCGGCCTGCCGGGCGGGTCGCAGCCCGGCGGTGTTGAGCGCCGTCATGCCCTCCTGCGTGCCGAGCCACGCCTGGAACGCCTTCGCCGGCGCGCGGGCGGCGAAGTTCGACACGTCCGGGGCGTCCCACTCGACGAGGTTCAGCGGGTAGTCGGCGCGGTAGGTGTCCGACGGGTACAGCGCGGTCAGGCACGGCTTCTGCGCACAGCCCGTCCTGTTGTACCGCAACAGGACCTGCTCGGTCGTGATCATCGCGGCACCCGGCTGCGGCCGGTCGGTCTCCGTGACCCTGCGCTCGACGACGGCCGGTTCGAGCGTCTCGTACAACGCCACCGTGGCGAGCCTGCCATCGATCGCCATCAGCGGGTTCGGCCTGCCGATCGTGATCTCGTTCTTGCCGACCTTGGTCATCAGCTCGCCCCACGTCTCCGGGGAGCCGGAGACGACGTCCTGCGCGATCGGCGTGGGCACCGCGAGCACGACGGGCGAGAACGCGACCGAGTCGCCCGGCGTGATGCGCACCGCCGACCCGATGCCACCGGTGCGGCGCACCACCTCGTTCGTCTCCGTGGTCGAGTCCGGCAGCCACACGTCCGGGTGCGGCCCGATCTCCCGCAGTTCCGGCGACGACCAGGAGGACCGCAGCGCGATCGCACCCCGGTTGCCCGGCGCCGCGAACACGTAGAGCCGCGACGTGCGGCACCCGTGGTTCTCCGCGGCCGTGTGCTGCTCGAACTTCCGCGCCACCTCGCCGATCGCGGGCAACGCGTCCTGCGACGTCAGGACCCGCACCTCGGTCGGTTGTGGACAGCCGAGCAGCAGCACCCGCCCGTACGCGATCAGGGGCGGCGCCGCGAGCGCGATCAGCCCCGCCGCGACCACCAGCACGGCCGTGAACACCACCCAGCGCAACCGGATCCGTTTGACCAACTGGTTCAGGCGGTCGATCGCGGACGCGGACAGCACGAGGAGCGTGGCGCCGATGCCGTAGAGCACCCACGACTGCCAGGTCGAGAGCGCCCCGGTGGCCGTCTCCGAGAGCAGGTGCCCGGCTACCGCGGTGAGCATGAGGGCGCCCGCGTACCTGGGCGCTGTGCTCGACCGGCGCTGGTCGACGTCCTCCATCCGGCGTTCCTCCCCGTTCGGCACCCTATGTCGGGGCACCGACAGTTCTGGGGGAGTTGCCCGCCAGGGCGGGGTTGCCGGAGGAGAACCACTCGTTTGGATCAGTGCATGTCCAGGTCCGGCGTTCAGCGTGCCTGCGGACAGCCGTCACCAGCTCGTCACCTGACGTCAGTGCCGACCGGCTCCGCTGTCCGCCAGCACGCGCACGGCCTCGTCGACCGCCGCGCACCGTGCGCGGCGCACGGCTTCCGACACCGGCCGCAGCGCCTCGGTGCGCGCGGTCATCGCCGACGCCGACATCGCGCCGCCGGGGGAGTCGGAGCTCGCCACGGACACGATCGCGGCCACCTCGGCGGCCCGTTGCAGCACTCGCAGCGAGCGGGGCGGCATCGCGTCCGGCCAGGGCAGCGTGGAGTTCTCCGCAGCCAGGTCGGTGATCTCCTTGCGCACGTTCGGGCGGTGCTTGGCCACGTCGAGCGACGCCAGGGCCGCCGTCGCCTCGCGCAGCGCCGCGCCCAGGCCGTGCTCGGCCTCGCCGATCGGGATGTGCTCCAGGCCGTTGGACGACGGCAGGTCGAACACCGTCCAGCGCATCACGCCGTCCGCCACGATCTTCGGCACGAGCCCGATGTGCACGGACGGCACCACCAGGGCCTCGCCGGACCTCAGCGCGCAATTCGAGAGCTGGCCTTTGCCGCCCAGGCCTCGCACGTCGCCCGGTACTGGTAGCACCAGCCGGGCGGAGGTCGCGCCGGCGCGCCGCAGGGCGGCCAGCAGCAGAGCGGGCCCCACGGGGGCCTCGTCGGGACCGGGGAGGTCGAGCGCCGTGGCGGTGCCGTCGTCGTCGGCCACCACCTCGTGCTGCTCGGCCCACATGTGCAGGGCGTCGAGGACGTCGTCGGCGGCGGCTAGACCGTGCAGCCATCCCGACGTCCACACGACCAGCGTGGCACTTGCACAGGACACCCGACGAGATTACGTGGCCCAGCCCCGGGAGCCCCACCCGGTGTGCCCGATCCGAGACGACTAATTGGCCGGACCGATGTGCTTTTCGAGGAGGGTGCGGAACGACGCGGTGTCCTCATCGGACGCGAAAGCCCGGTGCGGCACGGAAAGCGACGCCGCGCCCTCGTCGAGCGTCTCCAGCACGAAGCCCTGCCGCGTCTCGGTCCAGCCTGGCAGCTCCTGCCAGACGATCTCCTCGCGCACGGTGTGGCCCACGGCCATCCGGAACGACTGCTCGTCGGCGCTGCCGACCACGGTCCGGCTGATCATCTCGTCTGACGAGAAGCGCCACCACACGGCGACCGGCTCCATGAACCCGATGACCAGCGCGCACACCAGGCCGAAGAGCGCCACGAAGAGCGTGTCGTCGAAGCCGAACAGCAGCACCAGCGAGAACACCGCGAGCACGAGCGCGAACCACGGCGCCCATCTGAACATCGGCACCATCGCGCGCAGGCTGGCCCGCCAGTCCGCCGGTGAAGGGGCCCATTTGAAATCAACGCTGTCACTCATGTCGTCCCGCATTCTGGCGCACGAGCCCGGCCCGCGCCTGGAGTTGCTCCACATCGACGGGTCCCGATTCGGTGCGTAGCGTCGTCTGCGTGACCCAGAACCTGGCCCGCACGGCGGGCGAACTGCGCGCCGCCGGGCATCTGCCGCGCGGCGTCAAGACCGAGATCAGGGAGAACCTCCTCGCGGCCCTGCGCGAAGGACGCAACCCGTGGCCCGGCATCGTCGGTTTCGACCGCACGGTGCTCCCGCAGCTGGAGCGCGCCCTGCTGGCCGGCCACGACGTCGTCCTGCTCGGCGAACGCGGGCAGGGCAAGACCCGCCTGCTGCGCACCATCGTGACGTTGCTCGACGAGTGGACGCCCGTCATCGAGGGCTCCGAGCTGGGCGAACACCCGCTCGACCCGATCACGCCCGAGTCGAAGAGGCGGGCGGCCGAGCTCGGCGACGACCTGCCGGTGGTGTGGCGGCACCGCGACGAGCGCTACGCGGAGAAGCTCGCGACGCCCGACACGTCCGTCGGCGACCTGGTCGGCGACGTCGACCCCGTGAAGGTCGCGGAAGGCCGTTCGCTCGGCGACCCGGAGACGATCCACTACGGCATGCTCCCGCGCGCCCACCGCGGCATCATCGCCATCAACGAGCTGCCCGACCTGGCGGAACGCATCCAGGTCTCGCTGCTCAACGTCATGGAGGAGCGCGACATCCAGGTCCGCGGCTACACGCTGCGGCTGCCGCTGGACGTGCTGCTCGTGGCGACCGCGAACCCGGAGGACTACACGAACCGCGGCCGCATCATCACGCCGCTGAAGGACCGCTTCGGCGCCGAGGTGCGCACGCACTACCCGTTGGAGATCGACGCCGAGGTCGACCTGGTCCGCCAGGAGGCCGATCTCGTCGCCGAGGTGGGCGACCACCTGCTGGAGATCATCGCCCGGTTCGTCCGGAACCTGCGCGAGTCGTCGTCGATCGACCAGCGCTCGGGCGTCTCCGCCCGGTTCGCGGTCGCGGCGGCGGAGACCGTCGCGGCGTCGGCACTGCGCCGGTCCGCGCTGATCGGCGAGACCCCGGCCATCGCCCGCCCGGTCGACCTCGCGTCGGTGCCGGACGTGCTGCGCGGCAAGCTCGAGTTCGAGGCGGGGGAGGAGGGCCGCGAGGACGAGGTCCTGGTCCACCTGCTGCGTCGCTCGATCGCCGACACCGCCCGCGCCCGCCTGGCCGGTCTGAACCTGCGCGCGCTGGCCGAGGTCGTCTCGGACGGCCACCCCGTCGCGACCGGCGACCGGGTGCACGCCGGCGACCTGCTGGCGGCGTTGCCGGAGCTGCCGATCCTGCACGAGGTGGCGGCCCGCATGGGCGCCGGCCCGAAGGACCCCGTCGGCCGCATCGCCTCGGCCGTGGAACTGGCCCTGGAGTCGCTGTACCTGACCCGCCACCTGTCGAAGGACGACTCCTCCGACGACGACCGATCGGTGTACGGATGAGATACCGCTACGGACGCTGGGGCGGCGGCGCCGATCCGCTGGCGCCCCCGGTGGACCTCCGCGCGGCCGTGGACGAACTCGGCCGCGAGATCATGGAGGGCGCCTCACCGGCGTCCGCCCTGCGCGAACTGCTGCGCCGCGGCGTCGACGGCACCCGCGGCCTCGACGACATGACGTCACGCCTGTGGCAGCGCCGCTCGTCGATCCAACGGCGGCACCGCCTGGACGGCACGCTGACCGAGGTCAGGCAGCTGCTGGACAAGGCGGTCGAGGCCGAGCGTCGCGCGCTGTTCCCGGACCCGTCCGACGACGCGCGCTTCCGCGAGGCCCAGCTCGACGCCCTGCCGGCGGGCACCGCCGCGGCCGTGCAGGAGCTCTCCTCCTACGACTGGCGTTCCGAGGAGGCCCGCGAGGCGTTCGAGCAGATCCGCGACCTGCTCGGCCGCGAACTGCTGGACCAGCGCTTCCAGGGCATCAAGGAAGCGATGTCCAACGTGGACGCCGAGGACGTCAAGCGCATCCAGCGCATGCTCGGCGACCTCAACTCGTTGCTGGAGGCGCACGCGTCCGGCTCCCCGGACACACCGCGCATGTTCGACGACTTCATGCGCAAGCACGGCGAGTTCTTCCCGGAGAAGCCCCGCAACGTCGACGAGCTCATCGACGCGCTGGCCGCCCGTTCGGCGGCCGCGCAACGCATGATGAACTCGATGACCGACGCCCAGCGTGCCGAGCTGTCAGCGTTGTCCCAGCAGGCCTTCGGTGGTATCGGCTCCTCTCTGTCCACTCTGGACTCGCTGCTGCAACGCCTGCGCCCGGGCGAGGACTGGACGTCGTCCTCCCGCTTCCGCGGCCAGGACCCGCTGGGCCTGGGCGAGGGCGCGCAGGCCATGGCGGACCTCGCCGAACTCGACGCCCTGGCCGAGCAGCTCTCGCAGTCGTATCCGGGCGCACGCCTGGAGGACATCGACCTAGAAGCCCTGGAACGCCAGCTCGGCGAGTCGGCCTCGGTCGACGCCCGTCGCCTGGCAGAGCTGGAAAAGGCGCTGCGCCAGCAGAACATCGTGGAACGCGCCCCGGACGGCTCGTTGCGCCTGACGCCCAAAGCGTTGCGGCGCCTGGGCGAAACAGCCCTGCGCGGCGTCGTCGACCAGCTGCGGTCGTCGCAGGGTTCCCGCGAGACCACCTCGGCCGGCGCCGCGGGCGAACTGATCGGCTCGACCAGACCCTGGCAGTTCGGCGACACCGAACCCTGGGACGTGCCACGAACCCTGCGCAACTCCGTGCTGCGCTCCGGCTCGATGTCCCTCGACGTCGTGGACCTGGAAGTGTCCGAGACCGAACACCGCACCCGTGCGGCTGTCGCGTTGTGCGTGGACACCTCCTGGTCGATGGTGCAGGACGGCCGTTGGGTGCCGATGAAACGCACGGCCCTCGCCCTGCATCACCTCGTGCGCACCCGTTTCCGGACGGACGCTCTGCAACTGGTGACCTTCGGGCGTTACGCCGAGGCCGTGGACATCGGTCAGCTGACCGCGCTGGAAGGCGTGTGGGAGCAGGGCACGAACCTGCACCACGCCCTGTTGCTGGCAGGACGCCACGTCCGTCGCCATCCCGACGCACAGCCAGTGGTGCTCGTCGTGACCGATGGTGAGCCCACGGCGCACCTGGAGCCCGAGGGTGACGCGGAGTTCAACTACCCGCCGCTGCCCCGGACGCTGGCCAAGACGTTGAACGAGGTCGACGCGCTGGCTCGGCTCGGCGCGACGATCTCGGTGTTCAAGCTGGGCGACGACCCCCGGCTGGCCGCCTTCGTCGACATCGTGGCCCGGCGGGGCGGTGGGCGTGTGGTGTCGGCGGACGAGGAAGGGCTTGGGGCCGCTGTGGTCAGCGACTACCTGAAGTCTCGGCGCCGGCGTGGTTGATGGTGCGTCGGTTCCTCCTTGCCGTTGTGCTGAGCGGCGTGCCGTCGACCGTGCACGCACTGGTGGCGGGTGACGACCTGTTGCGCGCCACCAGAGCCGCCGGGTCGTTGGTCGGCGGCGGTGTTCGTTCGGGCGTTGTCGCGCACCTGGCCGTGTCTGCGTTCTGGACGTTCGTGCTGACACGGCTTCGGGTGCGCGGTGTGGTCGGTGGGGCGGTGGCCGGGTTGGTGATCGCCGCCCTCGACCTGGAGGTCATCGGGCGCCACAACGCGCAGATCCGTGCACTGCCCAGGATTCCGCAGTGGCTGGATCACGTGGCGTTCGGTGTGCTCGTCGCCCGGCCACCCGTTCAGTGCAGGTAGAGCGCGGACAGGCGCGGGAAGAAACGCCGGAGCGCCTGCTCGTCGTCGAACTCGAACTCCCAGGAGATCTTCGGGAGTCTGGGCGACGCCGGGGGATGGACGCCTGTCACCTCCTTGTAGGCGACGAACGTGATGTACGTGGCCTCTTCGCACTCGTAGCCGAGCCACGACGGCCGCAGTTCGTCGGCCAGCGTGTCCGGTGAGGCGAGGGCCGCCTCGAAGACGGCCTGGCCACGGGTGAGCAGCCAGCCGCGGAAGTAGTCGAAACCGTCGTCGGTACAGCCTCCCTTCATGAGGTCCGCGGCCGCCCAGAGGCGGTGCCGGTACGAGTCGTCCATCAGGCGTGAGAAGGACCGGTGCGCGGCCAGGAGTTCCGCGGCGGGCAGGCCGGTGGCCAGTGACGAGGCGCGGGCGGCCACCTCGCAGCAGGTCTCGGCACCGGCACGCGCGGTGGAGATCAGCTGCCAGAAGCCGGGCACCTCACGACTCGTAGAGCGCGGCCAGGCGGGGTAAGCGGACGGCCAGTTCGGCGCTGTCGTCGAAGTCGAAGTCCCAGTCCGGGTCGAGATCGGGGTAGCGGATCCGGAAGGCGTCCTGCGGCAACTGCATGCCGGTGGCCTTGATGTGGGCGTTCCAGGCGATCGACAGGGCCGACTCGCACTCGAACTCCATGCCGGACTCGGCGGCCTCCACGACGGCCGGCAGGGACGCCAGCGAGTCGGGGGAGGCGATGACGGCGGTGTAGGTGTCCTCGCCCTGGGTGAGGAGCCAGCCGCGGAAGTAGTCGAAGCCGTCGTCCGAGCAGCCGCCGTTGATCAGGTAGGCCGCCGCCCACAGCGGGTTCTGGTACGACGCGGCGAGCAGATCCCACAGGACCTGTTGCGTCGCAACGATCTCCGCGGGCGGCCTGGCGGCCAGCAGGGCGGAGGCGGCGTCGGCCACCGCTTCGCCGTCGGACGGGTCGGAGACGCTCGCGCGGGCGTCGGCGATGAGCTTCCAGAAGGTGTTCGGGTCCACGTCGAGAAGCTTGGCAGAGGGGTCCGACAATTTTTGGCGCCTGACTTACGAGCCGGAACGTTCTAGGTTGGGAGGCATGATCAGGAACCTGTTTCGTTCGCTCGAGGCCGTGCACGGAATGATCTACTTCGCCCCCGAGGCGGAGACCCGGTACGCGAGTGTCGGGCTCGACCGGCCCGGCGGGTACTTCGCGTCACGGGCGGCGGCGCTGGGAGCGGTGGGGGCCGAGGTCGTGATCGCGACCTTCTACAACTTCAACCCCGAGATCGTGCGGGCGCGCATTCCCCAGGCGTGGGAGAAGGTCACGCCGGAGCGCCTGCTCGAACTGCGGTGGGAGGCGGCGGACGAGGCGCTCGCGAAGGCCCTGCCGGACGACCTGAAGGAGATCACCGAACTGGCGAAGCGCGCTGCCGAGCGGTCGAAGGAGATGCTGAGCGGCCGCACGTTGTTCGCCGCGCACGCGCGCCTGCCGTGGCCGGACGAGCCCCGTCTGCAGCTGTTCCACGCCCAGACGTTGTTGCGCGAGTTCCGCGGCGACGGGCACCTCGCGGCCCTTCTCCGGCACAACATCACCGGCATCGAGGCGTTGGTGCTGCACGTCGCGACGGGCGACTACCCGGCCGACGTGCTGCGCAAGACGCGTGCGTGGTCGGAAGAGCAGTGGGCGGCGACGGTCGCGGACCTGCAGAAGCGCGGGCTCGTCGGCGAGGACCAGCTGCTCACCGAGCAGGGACGTGAGCTGCGGCAGGGCATCGAGGACGACACGGACCGCATGGCCGCGCCGGCCTACGACGTCCTCTCCGACCAGGAGAAGCAGCGGTTCGTCGAGCTGGCCGCGCCGCTGAGCAAGGCCGTGGTCGACGCCGGGATGATCCCCGGACGCCGCTAGTCGGTCCCGTCGCGTTCGGTGGAAGCGAGCGCCTTCTCGGTGGCCTCGTCCTTACCTGCCCGGTGTTTGCCGGGATGGGTCAGCGAGAAGTGCGCCTCGTCCCGCATCCGTTCGACCATGTGCGGGTAGTGCAGCTCGAACGCCGGACGCTCGGAGCGGATCCGCGGCAGCTCCTTGAAGTTGTGCCGCGGCGGGGGAGACGTCGTGGCCCACTCCAGCGAGTTGCCGTAGCCCCACGGGTCGTCCTGCGGGGCCGGGTCGCCGTAGCGGTAGGAACGGAAGACGTTCCACACGAACGGAAGCACGGACGCGCCGAGCAGGAACGAGCTGATCGTGGAGATCGTGTTCAGCGTCGTGAAGCCGTCGGACGGGAGGTAGTCGGCGTAGCGGCGCGGCATGCCCTCGTTGCCCAGCCAGTGCTGCACGAGGAACGTGCCGTGGAACCCGATGAACGTCGTCCAGAAGTGCAGCTTGCCCAACGGCTCGTTGAGCATCCGCCCGGTCATCTTCGGGAACCAGAAGTAGATGCCGGCGTACGTGGCGAACACGATCGTGCCGAACAGCACGTAGTGGAAGTGCGCCACCACGAAGTACGTGTCGGACACGTGGAAGTCCACCGGCGGCGACGCGAGCAGCACGCCGGTCAGGCCGCCGAACAGGAACGTCACGAGGAAGCCGACCGAGAACAGCATCGGCGTCTCGAACGTCAGCTGGCCCCTCCACATCGTGCCGATCCAGTTGAAGAACTTGATGCCCGTCGGCACCGCGATCAGGAACGTCATCAGCGCGAAGAACGGCAGCAGCACCGCGCCCGTGGCGTACATGTGGTGCGCCCACACGGCCACGGACAGCATCGCGATCGCGAGGGTCGCGAACACCAGGCCCTTGTAGCCGAACAGCGGTTTGCGGCTGAAGACGGGGAAGACCTCGGTCACGATCCCGAAGAACGGCAGCGCGACGATGTACACCTCGGGATGGCCGAAGAACCAGAACAGGTGCTGCCACAGGATCACGCCGCCGTTGGCCGGGTCGAACACGTGCGCCCCGAGGTGCCGGTCCGCCGCCAGGCCCATCAGCGCCGCGGTCAGGATCGGGAACGCCAGCAGGATCAGCACGGACGTGACCAGGATGTTCCAGGTGAAGATCGGCATCCGGAACATCGTCATGCCCGGCGCCCGCAGGCACACGACGGTGGTCGTCATGTTGACCGCGCCGAGGATCGTGCCCAGACCGGAGATCGCCAGACCCATGATCCACAGGTCCGCGCCGATGCCCGGCGAGTGCACGGCCGAGGAGAGCGGTGTGTAGGCGAACCAGCCGAAGTCCGCCGCGCCACCGGGCGTCAGGAACCCCGAGACGGTGATGATGGCGCCGAACAGGTACAGCCAGTACGAGAAGGCGTTCAGGCGCGGGAACGCGACGTCCGGCGAGCCGATCTGCAGCGGCAGGATGTAGTTCGCGAACCCGAACAGGATCGGCGTCGCGTACAGCAGCAGCATGATCGTGCCGTGCATGGTGAACAGCTGGTTGTACTGCTCGTTCGACAGGAACTGCAGGCCCGGCCGCCCCAGCTCGCCGCGCATCAGCAGCGCCATCACGCCGCCGATCATGAAGAACGCGAACGACGTGGTCAGGTACATGATCCCGATCTGCTTGGGATCTGTCGTCTTGAACAGCGAGAGGAAGTACGAACCCTTCGGCCGTGCACGCGCCGCCCCCGGATGGGGCACCACAGGCGTGGGCTTGATCGTGGTCATCGCGCCTCCTCCGTGCCAGACGTGAATCGTCCTCCCGGTCAGACCGAGGGGCAATCCATGACGAGCACCGCACTGGTCACCGGGACCACCGGAGCGCCTACCGAAATGCCGCTGACCTGCACGTAGTAGGCGCCGGGGGCCAATTCATCGAATTTGATCGTCATCCTCTCGGAGATCGCCGGACTGCGCGATTCGACCTGTTTGCCCTGCTCGTTCAGCAGCGCCACCTTCACCGCCCGCGCCGCCGTGTCCTTCAGCTCGACCGTGACCTCCAGGTCCTCCCCGGTCAGCACGAGGTCGGGCACCGTGAGCTGAGGCTCGGTCGCCGTCACGTTGCGCGGCACGACTGCCTTCGCGGTCAGGAACGACTCCACCGCGTCCAGTACGGCAGCGTTGTCCTGCAACGACGTGTGCTGCTCCGTCACGCGGTGCAGCGTGTTCGACGACAACGCCAACCCCCGCCGTGCGCCGCCGACCATGGGCACGGTCGCGTCCCCGTACAGGTCCTCACCCTCATATGTCCGTGAGCAGGTGACTTTGCCGTCGGCGATACGAGCGGTGGTCGCCGTCGGCTGCTTACCGCCGAGGATCGCGTACGTCTGGTCAGCGAACGAGTCGGTCAACGCGCCGTGGAACGCCATCGCGTCCGTGACCATCTTCGTGTCGAGTTCGGGCAACGAGGTCTCGGTGGTCTTGAGCAGGCCGCCCGGCGACTCGATGCACGCGTACTCAGGCAGCAGCTGGTGCAGTGACGGCATCGAGCGCGCGAACTCCGTCAGGTCGATCGCCAACGGCCCGAGCCCCTTGCGCACGCCGTTGACCAGCTGGTCCACCGCGGTGGCGGCCCCGCGATAGGGCGTGCCCATCGTGATCAGCTTGGCTGTGCGCTCGGCCATCCCGCACTGCTCGATGCACCACCGCGCCACCAGTCCGCCCATCGAGTGGCACACGAAGCTGACCTTGGCGTCCGGCCCGATCCGGTCCAGCGCCTCGTCCACCCGCCGGGCGAGCAACGCGCCGTTGTAGCGGTTCGACAGCCGCCAGTCGTAGGCGAACAGCAGCAGAGTGCCCTTCTCCACGCTGTAGCCGAGCGAGTTCATCCTGCGCGTCACCCGGTCGTAGCCCTTCAACGGCGTCCAGATGCCCGGGATGACGTGCAGGTCCGACATCAACGCGACGGGCTCGACGCCGTCACCGGGATGTTCGTCGCCGATGCCGGCGGGGAGCTTCAACCGCGCCAGGCTGCGGCCGAGCGTCAGCACCGCGCGCAACGCGGCCTTGCCGGACACCTCCCAGACCACGCCGTCGGCGTTGCGCAGCGTGCTGCCGAGAATGCCGGGCAGGACCACCACCAGATCGGTCATCAGGTCTCCTCGGCGAGCTTGCGGATGAGGGAGAGCAACGCGAGGTTCGCGGGCACCAGATAGGTCAGCTCGTGGATCCAGGCCAGACGCTGCTCCGCCGCGGGCAACGCCAGACGTTCGTCACCGGCCCGAGCGCGCGCGACCGCTTTGTACAGCGCCGCCAACGCGTGCGGCTCCAACGCCGTCACAGCCTGGGTCAAGGCCTGCGGTGACGCACCAGCGGCGAGCCCGCGCAGAATGTCGGTCACGCGCGTGGGGTCTTCCACGGCGTCCAGCACGAGGTCGAGCACATCGGCGTCCTCGTCGGCCAGCAACAGCAACGCGTGCACGGGCCTGTTGTCGCGGACGTTCTTCAGCACTTCCTTGTCCAGCAACTCCTCCCGCCGTGTGGCGAGGAGTTCGCGACGGCGCGTGGGCGTGGCGTCCATGAACTCGTCCGCGAGACTCGCGAGCAGCCACGGCCGATAGGCGAGCGCGACGCCCTGCTGCTGCGCGGTCGTACGGCGCGACTGGATGACCTGAGCCTCGATCAGGCTCGTCCCGTACAACGCCTCCGTGACGGCGACATCCGCGTCCGTGGACAACAACTCGGGGTGTGTGACCAGGAGCGCGCGCTCCTCGGCGTACGACCGCGCGAACACCCACGAGCGGGCAGTCCGCAGCAACGCACGGTCGACCGTCAGCCAGTCCGGCGTGGAGTCCCACGGCCACGGACCCGAGTCGTAGTGGCGGCGCGCGATGTCGTGCACGTCGTGCATCGCCTGCCGTGACTGGCCGACGTGCGTGAGCGCCTGGCACAGCCACTTCGCCGCCGCCGGATCACCGGCTCTCGTCGCGGCCGCCCGCAGCATCAGCAGCGTGGCGAGATGCGGGCCGTTGAACCGCGCGGTCACCCGTTCCCAGGTCTCCTCGACGATCTCGGGCTGCTTGAGTCCCGCGCAAAGGGTGTCGAGCGTGAACAACGCGGCGGCCAGTGTCGAGAGCCGGTCGGTGTTCTCCGGCAGCAGGCAGACCTCGACGGTCCTCAGCCCGGTGGCCAGCGCGTCCCTGTGCTTGTCCGCGTCACGCTGGCGGCGCATCAGGTTGTGCAGCGCCTGGGCGTGGATCCGCGAGCCGTCGGCGAGGTCGGCGGCCTGCCGGGCGGCGTTGAGGGCCGCGTCCGTGCGGTCGACCATGCTGTAGGCGACGCTCAGGCTCAGCGCCGCGTCCGCGAGCTGGGGACGGAACGCCGCGTGCCGGCCGAGCGTGCCGCTGATCTCCGCGGCCTGCCGGGTCATGCTGTCGGAGTCGGACAGCCTGCCCAGGGCGAGGTAGTCGCGGCTCAGTTCCACCAACGCGCTGACCAGGTCCGCGAGGAACACCGGGTTCGTCTGCGCGAGCGAGTAGTACAGCTCGACGGCCTGCTTCGACCGTTGCATGGCCTCGTAGCGCAGGCCGGAGTCGCTGCACCGTGCGGCGAGACACGTCACCGCGCGCGCAAGCGGTGCATCGATTTCGACCGCCGCGACGGCGTCACGAGCCGTGGACAGAGCCTCCCGCCTACGGCCGAGCATCGCGTAGACCTCGCTCAGGTCCACCAACGCGCCACTGAGGTGCGCCGCGTACGTCGGGTTGTCACCGCCGTGCGTCGTCGTCTTCGCGATGCGTTGCGCGAGCCGTTTGTGTGTAAGGCTTTCCGCTGTCGTCGGTGTCGACGCCACCAGCTCGCGGTAGCGCACGGCGGCCTCTTCGGCGGGCGCCACGGCCTGCTGGAGGCGTCCGGCGTCACGGAACCGCCGGCCGAGCTTGTTCAGCACGAAAGCCAAGTCCGCCAGGTACATCCGCAACGTGGGCACCAACGCGCGGAAGTGCTCGGCGGCTTCTTCGAGAGGCGCGACGGCCTCGTCGTCGCGACCCCAGTGCATCAGCTCGTTCGCCGCCGTCGTCGCCGCGAGTGCGATGTCCGGCAACAACATCCGGTTCATCCCCGCGAGATCGCGCAGCCCGTCCAACGCCTGCGTACCGGCGTGCCCGCAGTGCCGCCACGCGTACTTCCACAGGTAGCCCGGCACGTTCGGCGGCACGCCGGCGTCCATGCGCTGCCGGTAGAGCCGGATCAACGCGCAGGCCACCTTCTCCGCGCCAGGGGCGAACACCACGTCCCGGCTCGGCGCGAACTGCGGCCGCAGGTGGTCTGCGAACGTCTGGTGCGTCAGCTTGAAGACCGCCGTGCCCTCCTCTCCGTCCTGCACGACGTGACGGCCCAGTTCGGTGAGCACGGCGGTGATGTCGTCACGGGTGAACTCCTCGCCGGACAACGCCTGTGCGACCGCCATCCACTCGGCCTCGGGGAAACCCGCGCCGTAGCTCCACGTCAACGCGGTGAGTAGCGCACGGGCTGAGGACACCTTCGCGAGTTCACGGTCGAACGCGGCCTCCAATGAGAACCGGAGGTCGCCGCCGCCGTCGGCCAGCACCTGGTCGGTGATCATCCACGCGGTCAGGAACGGCAGCTTCGCCAGTTCGTCCACAGTGGACTGCGGTGCGCCGGATCCCAGGCGCGCCAGGACGTACTCGCGCACATCGGTCTCGCTGCCCGCCTCGTCGAGGTCGAGCACCTCGACGGGCGACAGCTCGGTCAGCAGGGGAGCGCCACCCGCGACCCGGTGCGCCTGCCGCGTCGAGACGATCACGACGGCGTAGGCCGCGAGCTTGGTCAGCAGCGAGGTGGCGATCGAGAACGACTCGCCGCGCGCCTCGTCCAGGCCGTCGACCACCAGCACCGGCGGTGTGCTCAACGCGCTGACCACGCCCACCAGTTCGGCGGCGCCCCGGCGCGGGCCGTCGGGCGCGGGGATCAGACCCGCGGCGACGAGCTGACGGCTGAGCAGGTCGGCGACGCGGTCGGCGTCCATCGCGCGGGCGTGCACGGCCGCGTCGACCGACTCGGGACCGGGGTCGGCGTGCCGGAACGACGGCCCGGCGGACAGCAGGCGGTCGCGCTCGGCCGAGTTGGACAGGCTGACAACTCGGCCGACGACCGCGGACTTGCCCGTGCCCGGCGACCCGGTGACCACCCGCAGGCCTGCCGCGCCGGACTTCACCCAGCTCACGACCTTGTCGACCTGGGCGGTGCGGCCGGTGAACCACGACCGGTTGGTCGTGGAGTCACCACCGCGGGCCGCGAGCAGAAGGTGCTTCACGACCGTGTTCGCGGCGTAGAGAGGGTTCGGCAGCATCGGCTGTGCGGATCCGTACTGCATGAAGCGCGGCCGTTGGATATCGCTGTCCCACGCGTTCAGCAGCGCCGTACCGACCGCGCCACCGTCGATCAACGCGATGCGGTCGCTCCACCGCCGTGCGTCCTCATCGGCCGTGGGACCGGCACGCAGCAGCTTGCGGAGCTTGCCGCCGAACAGGCCGTCACGGGCCGTTTCGACGCTCGAACACGACACCAGCACGCCGGCCCAGTGCACCTGACCGGCCAGCAGCTCCTCCTGGGCGGCCGCGACCGTGCGGACGGCCTCGTCGAGCTGGGCGCCCGAGTAGCAGGCGTCGATGATGATGAGCACCTGGTGCGCGCCCGACGCGGCACACCACAGCGCGAACTCGTGGAGCGTGATGCCGTCGACCACGCCGTCGTTGTCCCTGGCCAGGAGCCTGAGGTTGCCCACGACGGGGATGGCGTGCCCGCTCCACAACGCCACCAGCGCGCCGCCGTCCTGCGGCTTGGTGCGCAGCGCCTTCATGTGCGCGCGGATGTCGGCCTCGGTGGGGTCGGCCAGCGGTTCGCCCTCGTAGCCCTTGAGCAGGGCGCGCAGCTCCCGCACGTCGCTCACGGCGTGCTGCAGCGGCTGCACCAGCTCGTAGGAGCCGACGCCGATGCCGACGAACCTTCCTCTGACCCTCTCCTGCATGCCTCACTACCCCCTGTCCACACGTCGTCGTGCGGCAGAAGGTGTTACGCCGGTTAACTCACACGGACTACTCCGGCGAATCCTTGGGCAACTCGAGGTTCGTGTTCTTCTCCAGGAACCTCAGGAGCTCCACCGGGAACGGCAGCACCAGCGTCGAGTTCTTCTCCGCCGCCACCTCCACGATGGTCTGCAACAGCCGCAGCTGAAGCGCGCCGGGAGTCGCCTCCATGGTCCCGGCGGCCTCGGAGAGCTTCTTCGACGCCTGCAGCTCGCCGTCCGCGGTGATGATCCGGGCGCGGCGCTCACGTTCGGCCTCAGCCTGCCGCGACATCGAGCGCTTCATGCTCTCCGGCAGCGCCACGTCCTTGATCTCGACGCGGTCGATGTCGATGCCCCACTCCAGCGCGGGCGTGTCGATCATCAGCTCCAGGCCCTGGTTGAGGTGCTCGCGGTTGGACAGCAGGTCGTCCAGCTCGCTCTTGCCGATGATCGACCTGAGCGAGGCCTGCGCGACCTGCTGCATCGCGAACCGGTAGTCCTCGATGCTGATGATGGCCTTCGCCGCGTCCTGCACCTTGAAGTAGATGACGGCATCCACGCGCACGGTGACGTTGTCGCGCGTGATGCCGTCCTGGGCCGGCACGGGCAGGGTGACGATCTGCAGGTTGACCTTCCGGAGCTGGTCGACCCCGGGAACCAGCATCGTCAGCCCCGGCCCGCGCACGCCCTCCTGGAGCTTGCCGAACCGGAACACCAGTCCCTGTTCGAACTGTTTGATCACTCTCGCGCTCATCGCGAGGCCGAGGCCTCCGAGCACGACGAGACCACCGAGGATTTCGAAGAAGATCATGAGACCCCGCCTTTCATCGGCGAATGCCCTTGATCTCCAACGGTACGCCCTAAACGCAGCTCAGAACGGGGTTCGCCCAGTCCGAGTGGTCGTTGGCGTTGCCATCACCGTTGTCTGTCACCCGGAACGTCAGCACCGTTGCTCCAGACGTGTCGACGGTGATCGGAACCGCTGCGCTTTGTCCTGTCAGTGTTGGGCTTTGGTACGCGGACACCCCGTCCTTCAGCACCTCGAACCGGACGGTGCCGCCGCCGTTCGTCTCGTCGTCGACACCGATCGTGGCGGTGAGCGCGGAGCACTTGCCGCCGGTGTAGACCTGGAACTCCGAGTCGGCGTGCGTGCCGACGCCCTTGTCGAACTTCGCGCCGCGGACGCTCATCGGATTGCCGTCACCGCCCGAGTTCTCGCCGTTGCTGCGGTCGCGTTCGATCGGACCCCAGCCGTTGCGCTCGTCGAGGAACTCCAGCGCGGACACCTGGGTCTCGCCCTGCGGAGGACGCGGCGTGGCGGTGAAGTCCTTGGTGATCGTGCTCGTCGCCTTGCCCGAGCTGATCTCCGCGAACACCGGGCGGGTGCCGGTCTCGTCGCCTTCGCGCTTGATCGTCACCTTCGCGGAACCACTGGAGAGGTCGACGGTGCTCGGTGTGACGGTCCAGTTGTCCGGCGCGGTCAGCCTGGCCGTGGTCCTGCCGGGGCAGGGCTTCGTCACGACCAGTTCCGCCTCGACCTGCTCACCTGGTTCGAGAACGGTGTCGGCGGCGTTGAGCTGCGCGGTGGGCGCGCAGTCGACGTTGCGGCCGAGCTTGCCCGTCGCGGCCTCCACGGGCGTGAGCGGGCGCAGCAGCACGGAGTACGCGTACTCGTTGCCCGCCTCCACCTGATACTGCGGCAACGGCTCGTGGAACGTCTCGCTGACGCCCGTCACGCGATGTGCCGCGTGCAGGGTGGTCCAGCCGTCGTTCTTCTTGAGCGCGAACGGGTACGCGGCGCGGTCGAGGTCGTCGTACCGCGAGACCCGGACGTCCAGGTCGCCCGCGACGAGCAGGCCCGCGCGGCCGTTGGACAGCGTCGCCCAGCGCGTGTCCGCGTGGTTGCCGAAGTCCTGCGGCTTGTAGTAGTCGTTGAACTCGCGGTCCACTGTGGACTGGTAGACGCCGACCGGGTTGCCTGCCTTGCGGTCGTCGTAGTTCTCGCCGGGACCACGGCCGTACCAGGTGAACCTGCTGTAGTCGTCGGGAACCTTGAGCGTGAAACCGATGCCGGGCAGGTAGCTCAGGTCGCGCATGCGGTCCTGGGCGGCGACCCGGTGGCCGACGGTGATCTCGCCGTCGCCCGTGATCCGGTAGGTGAAGGTCTGGCCGAACGACGCGGTGGCCACGGCCTGGGCGGTGGACTTGGCCGTGATGATCGTGTCAGACGCGTTCTGGGTGACCGTGACGCTCGATGGCGTGGTCTTGAGGCGGTCGAGACCGTTGCGGTACCAGGAACCGTCCTCGCTCATGAACTCGTTCGACAGCGGCGCGCGCCACGCGTCCAGCTCCGGACCGGTCTTGAGCAACTCGGTGCCCCGCACGCGCATCGACGTGAGCGTGCCGGACCTCTTGCTGACGTTGTAGCGGAAGTCCTTGCCGGACACCACGATCTCGTCGTCGCTCTGGGTGGTCGTGAGCTTGCCGGGTGCTCCCGGCGTGTGCAGACCGGCGATCTGCGTGCCGCCCAGCGGGAACTGGGCGATGCCGACGTCGTTGCCCCGCCGGTCGGTGGCGCGGACGGTCAGCCAGCGTTCGGTCTCGGCTTGGAAGTCGGGCAACGTGATCGTGCCCGGCTGGAGCCTGCCGCGGTGCTCGGCGATCGTGCGGCCGTTGTCCTGGACCTGCCAGCGCAGTTCGAGGTCGTCGGTGCCGGTGAACTGGCGTTCGCTGACGGTCGTGAGCTTGTTGTCCGCGAAGGAGAAGCGGATGGGGGAGTGGACGGCCATCAGTTCGGTGGTCTCCGGCTGCGGCCTGCGGTCCGACCACACCACGCCGTCGACGCCACCGGTGCCCGCGCCGTAGGACTGCCGGCGTCCCTTGTCCTCCAGCTTCTCGAAGTCGAGCGCCAGCACGGCGGCCTTCTTCGGGTCTTGAGCCAGCTCGGCGTCGGTCAGTGCGCGGTGGTAGATCCGGACCTGGTCGACCGAGCCGTGCGCCATGCGGGTGCCGACGTTCTCCTGCATGGTCTCGGCGTTGCGGCCGATGTTGACCGGCCAGTGCGACCAGTCGATCGAGCCGCTGTAGTCGGTGGTGGAGACCTCTCGGCCGTCGATCAGCAGCCGTAGCCTCGAGCCGTCGAACGTGCCGGTGACGCGGTGCCAGTTGCCGTAGAAGTCTGTGGGGACCGTGGCCCTGACCGTGCGCCAGGTGCCGCTGTGGACGAAGAACTCCAGCGTGGTGGCGTTGGACATCTTCAGCGCGTACTGGTGGTCGCCCTTGGAGATGACGGTGAAGTCGCCGGTCCAGGTGTCGGGCTTGACCCAGGCGTCCAGTGTGAGACCGGTGGTGACCTCGTCGAGCTTGCGGTCGCGATAGACCTCGACGAAGTCGTCGAGTCCGCTGAGCTGCAACGCTTTGCCGTGTGGTCCGTCCACCTGGGACGGTTTGCCGGACAGGTAGGAGAGGATGCCGTTGGCGTCGTCGGGTGTGGTGTAGAGCGGTAGGGCGATGTTCTGCTCGGCCCAGTCCCAGATGAAACCGCCCTGCACCTGCGGATAGGCGCGCACGACGTCCCAGAACTCCTTGAAGTTGCCGAGGCTGTTGCCCATCGCGTGCGCGTACTCGCCCATGATGATCGGCTTGGTCGTGGTCTTCGCCTTGGCCTCGAGGCTCGCGGGCGACGGGTAGCGCGGGCCGGCCACGTCCGCGAACGGCGCGTCACCGTCCGGCACGTTCGGCTGGTGGTAGAGCGGACGGGTGTCGTTCTTCCGCGCGTACTCGGCCATCGTGTAGTGCGCTTTGCCGAGGCCCGCCTCGTTGCCGGTGTCCCACATGACCACGCTCGGGTGGTTCTTGTCGCGCTGCATCATCGCCACGAACCTGTCCTGGAACGCGTCCTGCCACTCGGGGCGTTCGGCGAGGCAGTTGTTCGGGCAGCCGTCGTGGTGGTGGGTCTCGATGTCGACCTCGTCGGCGATCATCAGGCCGTTGCGATCGGCGAGCTCGTAGAAGTACGGGTCGCTCGGGTAGTGCGAGGTGCGGACGGCGTTGATGTTGAACCGCTTCATCAGCTGGACGTCTTCGTCCTGGTCAGCGTGGGTGACGTAGCGGCTGCCGTGCACGCTGGTCTCGGCCCGGTTGGTGCCGCGGAACAGGACGCGCTTGCCGTTGATCTTGAACTGCCGGTAGATGATCTCGATCTCGCGGAACCCGACCGGTTGCCTGCCGGTCTGGATCACGCGGCCGTCCTTGAGCAGTTCGATCCGTAGCTCGTAGACGTTCGGGGTCTCGTCGGTCCACTTCAGCGGGTTCGTGACCTTGCCGTCCCTGACGGTGACCTCGCGGCCCTGCGGGTCGAAGAGCCTGGTCCGGACGGTGTGGCCCTCCTGCGGGCCGCCGATCTTGACGTCCGTGCTGATCGTGGCGTCGCGGTACTGGGTGTCCAGATCGGTCTTGATCGTGACGTCCTGGAGGTACGTCCTCGGCGTCGAGTAGAGCCAGACCTCGCGGAAGATGCCCGAGAACCGCCACTGGTCGTAGTCCTCCAGGTGGGAGCCGGAGCCCCAGCGGTGGACCTGGACCCTGATCGTGTTGCGGCCGGGCTTGAGCCTGCTGGTGAGGTCGAACTCGGCGGGCGTGTAGCCGCCCTGGTCGTAGCCGACGTACGCGCCGTTGATCCAGACGAAGTATCCGCTGGTCACGCCCTCGAAGCGGACCAGCGTGCGGTCCCAGTTCGCGGGCAGGTCGAACGTCTTCTCGTAGACGCCGGTGGGGTTGACGTCGTGCGGGATCGACGGCGGGGCGTCCGGGTACATCTCGGTAGGAATGTTGCGGAACATCGGGTGGTCGAGGAAGTCGGTCTGCCACGTGTGGGGGACTTTGACCGTGCGCCATCCGTCGGGCGTGTCTCTGACGTCCTGCGGCCTGTCGAACATCCGGATGCGCCACTCACCGTTGAGGCTGAGCCTGCGCTCGGGTTTCAGATCCGGGTGCGGAGGTTCCTGGTGCTCACCCGTCATTCTGGGATTCTCCAGATATGCCAAGGCATCCAGGGGTTCGGCCTGCGCGGTTGCGGGGGCCAGTGAGAGCGCTACCACCGTGGCTACGACGACACGAAGCATGCCTTCGGAAGCTAGGGGCGGTGTGAGGACGGCGTCAACGAATGTCCGCTCTTTCTGTCCGAACGGATCGAGCGCGCACGTCCCAGCACCCGGAAATCACACCCCACTCCGCAGCACGCGTTAGTGTCGGATACATGCAGACCTGGTCATCAATTCCTGTGCCGCGGGTTCCGGGGGACCCCCGCCCGCTGCGGCTGTTCGACACGGCCACGGGCGAAGTGCGTCCGACGGCTCCAGGAGACACCGCCAGGTTGTACGTCTGCGGGATCACGCCGTACGACGCGACGCACCTCGGCCACGCCGCCACCTATCTCGCGTTCGACCTCGTGCACCGCGTATGGCTCGACAACGGCCACAACGTGCACTACGTCCAGAACGTCACCGACGTAGACGATCCGCTTCTGGAGCGGGCGCTGCGGGACAAGGACGACTGGGAGGTGCTCGCGATGCGCGAGACCGCCCTGTTCCGCGAGGACATGGAGGCGCTGCGCGTCCTGCCGCCGCAGGACTACGTCGGCGTCGTCGAGGCGGTCCCCGAGATCGTCGAGGTCGTCGTCAAGCTGCTGAACGACGGCCACGCCTACCGCGCCGACGACTCCGAGTACCCCGACATCTACTTCGTGCACGACGCCACGGGCCGGTTCGGCTACGAGTCGAACTACTCCGCCGAGGAGATGCTGCGGCTGTTCGCCGAACGCGGCGGCGACCCGGACCGTCCCGGCAAGCGCCACCCGCTCGACGCGCTGCTGTGGCGCATGAAGCGCCCCGGCGAGCCCGCGTGGGAGTCCGAACTGGGCGAGGGCCGCCCCGGCTGGCACATCGAGTGCAGCGCCATCGCCCACAACCGCCTCGGCGCCGGCTTCGACGTCCAGGGCGGCGGCTCCGACCTGATCTTCCCGCACCACGAGTACTCGGCCGCGCACGCGGAGGCCCAGACCGGCCAGCACCCGTTCGCCCGCCACTACGTGCACGCGGGCATGATCGGCCTCGACGGCGAGAAGATGTCGAAGTCGCGCGGCAACCTGGTCTTCGTCTCCAAGCTGCGCTCGCAGAAGGTAGACCCGAACGGCGTCCGCCTGGCCCTGCTCTCTGGCCACTACCGCGAAGACCGCCCGTGGTCGCAGGACCTGCTGGACACGGCGCTGGCGCGGCTGGACAGGTGGCGCACCGCCGCGGGCCTCGACACCGGACCGTCCGCTGTGGACACCGTGACGCGGCTGCGCGACCACCTGGGCAACGACCTCGACACGCCTCGCGCGCTGGCCGCGATCGACGCGTGGGCGGACGAGGCGTTGACGCACGGCGGGTCGGACAAGCACGGGCCGTCGCAGATCCGTGACGCGGTGGACGCGCTTCTGGGCGTCGACCTCTAACCAGTAGTCCATGTTGTGGCGCTGCTCAGTCGCAGCGCCACAATGGACCGGTGATGGACGCGGCACGGCGCGACCTCGCGCGTATGCGGGAGTCAGCGGCGGCATGGCAGGAACTGCGCTACGAGCGCACCGACGACGGCGATGACGCCAACGAGGTGCCGCGCGCCAAGGTCCTGTGGGCGTTGCAGTACGACCGACGGCCCGAGGACCTGCCGCTGCTGCGGTTCCTGGCCGAGCAGGAGGCGTTGTGCCGCCGCAACGCGCCGTTCCAGGGCATCGGCGAGCAGGCCCAGCTGGCCGGCTATCTGCTGGCCGCGCACGGGCAGGTCGAGGACGTGTGGCGGCAGCACGCGATCAAGCGCGCCAACTTCGACACCTGGTGCGGCTACGACGAGGAGCACGTCTTCGCCGCAGGCGCTGAGACCACGGTCGCGCACGTGCGGGCGAGTGACCACCCCGATCGCGACGAGGTGCTGGAGTTCCTCCTCGACCGGGACGTGGACGACGAGGACGTGCGGGAGTGGCTGGAAGGACGCCACGAGTGGTTCCCGCTGGATCCCGGCGACGAGGACCCGCTGACGTGGGTCCAGCGCGCGAAGCTGGTGGGGGAGCGGGAGCTGGCGCGTGCCGAGCTGAACCGGTGGGCGTTGGGCCGTTCGATGGACATCAGCACGTTGACCCAGTTGCGCTACGAGCTGGCCGATCTCGGGGACTTCGCGGAGGCGTCGCGGACCCAGCGGGAGGCCCTCGCCTTCGCTGACGGTGACTGGAATCGCGCAGTCGGGTGGTGCGTTCTCGCGGAACTCGAACGCCAGGCCGGGGATCACGGCTCTGCTTGGGACGCGTTGCGGGAGTGCGGGGCCGCCTTGAGAGGTGTGGCGGACTGGCGGGAGGTCGGGCTCGGGCGCGATTTCGTGAAGGAGCTGTACCTGCTCGCCGGGGTCGCGGAGATCGGGCTCGCCAGGGAGGTGTTCGCCGAGGCGCAACGGCAGGCGCGGGACGTGCCGGGGCTGCCTCCGGTCGTGCTGCAGGCCGCGGCGGAGGCGGCGGAACGCTGCGGGTAAAAGGAAACCGCCCCCGAGGCGGAAGCACCGGGGGCGGTCTCGTTCAGCGGTTCAACTGGTCTGCTCAGACGTCGAGCGTCCAGTTGTTCAACGTGCCGGTGTCCAGGAACGCCGCGTCGCGCACGCGCAGCGTCCAGGTGCCGTTGGCAGCCTCACCAGAGAGGTTCTTGGTGTAGGTCTCGTTGATGTTGTCGGCCGAGCCGCCGGACCGGTTGTGCAGGTTGACGACCGTGCCGTCGGGCGCGACCAGGTCGACCACGAGGTCGCCCTTGTAGGAGTGCGTGATCGAGACCTTGATCGACGCGGTGGCCGACGCGTTGCCCGCGCAGCCGGAGACGACGATCGTGCTGTTCACCGTGGACAGGTCCGGGATCGCGACCGGGGTCGAGTTGGTCTTGGCGTCACAGCTGCCGCCGACCGCGTTGACGACCCACGAGAACGTGGCCGTGCCCGTCTTGTTCGCGGCATCGGTCACCGTGGCCGTGACGGACGAGGTGCCCGCCGTGGTCGGGGTGCCGGAGATCGCGCCGGAGGCGGACGCCGACAGACCGGCCGGGAGGCCGCTCACGGACCAGGTGTACGGCGCGGTGCCGCCACTGGCCGCGAGCTGCAACGACGCCGCCGTGCCGACCGTGGAGGTCTGCGTGCCGGGGTTCGTCACCGAGGGGTTGCCCGGCTGGCCGCCGCCGAACAGCGTGTAGAGCAGCTTGTTCGGCGTGTTGGCGCCGACGTTGGTGATCTTGTTGGGCGTGGAGGCGGCGTTGAGGCCGTCCCACACCGCGGCCGGGCTGTCGTTCGGGTGCGTGGCGAGCCACAGGGCTGCCGCGCCCGCGACGTGCGGGGTGGCCATCGACGTACCGGAGATGTTGTTCGTCGAGGTGTCGTTGGTGTTCCACGACGACACGATGTTCTGACCCGGTGCGTAGATGTCCGTGCAGGAGCCGTAGTTCGAGAACGAGGCGCGCGCGTCGGTGTTGGTCGACGCGTTGACCGTGATCGCCTCGGTGACGCGTGCAGGCGAGGTGCTGCAGGCGTCGGTGTTCGAGTTGCCGGACGCGATGGCGTAGGTGACGCCGGACGCGATGGAACGGCGCACGGCCGCGTCCAGGGTGGCGTCCGCGCCGCCGCCGAGCGACATGTTGGCGACAGCGGGCTTGACCGCGTTCGCCGTCACCCAGTCGATACCGCCGACGACACCGGCGGTCGTGCCGGAACCGCCGCAGGTCAGCACCTTGACGGCGACGACCTTGGCGGCCTTCGCGAGGCCGTACTCGGCGCCGGCGATGGTGCCGCCGACGTGCGTGCCGTGGCCGTTGCAGTCGGAGTTGTTGCCGTCACCGGAGGTGTTGGTGCCCCACGTCGCGCGGCCACCGAACGTGGAGTGCGTCGTGCGCACACCCGTGTCGATGACGTACGCCGTGACGTTGGACGCCGTGGTGTCGTACTGGTAGCTGTTGCTCAGCGGCAGGTCGCGCTGGTCAACGCGGTCCTGACCCCATGACGGCGGGTTCTGCTGGACGTCGAGCAGGTGCACCTCGGCGTCCTGCTGGACGTACGCGACCTTCGGGTCCGCGGCGAGACGGGCGGCCTGCTTGGCCGTCATCTTCACCGAGAAGCCGTTGAGCGCGTGCTGCCAGACCTGACCGACCTGGCCGCCGTACTTGCCCGCCAAGCCCGGTGCGGCGGCCCTCGACGCCGTGTCGGCCTTCAGCGAGACGATGTAGCTGTCCTTCACGACATCGGCGCGGTCGGCGCCGAGAATCGTCCCCACGTTTTCTTGAGCTGATGCGGCGGGGACCACGGCGGCGGCCAGACATACGGCGGCCGCGGCAGCGAGTCCCGTACCCAAGACTCTTCGCATTGCAGGGTTCTCCCTCGTGCAGGGAACAGGGTGACCAGCACGCTAGCCCTAAACCGCAGGTCAGAGGGATACGCCGTCGAGTGCGAACTGTTGACAGATTTGACATTTCGTGTCAAAGCGACAGTTGCGGACAGTCACGGAAATAGGCCGAGAGAACGCATTTGGTTTCCCTATATCAACCCGAACGCCGCGAGGTCCACCCCTCGATCGACCCTACCGTCCGGTAGACATGCCGAAGTAGCGTCGCCCAGACGGAGGAACGAACTGATCGGGCAGTTCGCCGCCTGGGGACGCCATTCATCCGGTGTCGTACGCGCTGTGTTGCAGCACAGCTGATCTCCTCATCGCGGTTGCCCGGTCCGGCGTTACACCGGCCCTGCACAAAACCGAAGACCAAGGAGAAATGCCTATGAAGCGCATGGCTGTCGCAGCTGTGGCCGTGTTGGCGGGTGCTCTCGCGACGACGGTCTCCCCTGCCGCCGTCGCCGCCGAGGGACCGTCCGCTGACCTGCTCGCCGCGATGCAGCGCGACCTCGGGCTGGACGCCACGCAGGCGGCGGAACGGTTGCGCCAGGAGAGCGCGGCCACGGTCCTGCAGCGTGTCGCGGAAGGTTTCGCCGGCGAGAGCTATGGCGGCGCGTGGTTCGACGCGTCCATCGGCAAGCTCGTCGTGGGCGTCACCGACGCGGCCAAGGCCGACCGGCTCCGCAAGCTCGGCGCGGAGCCCCGCACGGTCGCGCACAAGGCGAGTGACCTCGACGCGGCCAAGGCGAAGCTGGACGCGGCGCAGGCTCCGGCCGAGGTCACCGGCTGGTTCATCGACACCAAGGCGAACGCGGTCACGATCACCGTCAAGCGCGGCCAGACCCAGGCGGCGCAGACGCTGGTGGAGAAGGCGGGCGCGGTCGCGAAGGTCGTCGAGACGGACGAGGCCCCGCGGTTGTTCAAGGACACCCGTGGCGGTGACGCCTACTACATCAACAACGCCGGTCGCTGCTCCGTCGGCTTCGCGGTCACTGGCGGCTTCGTCTCCGCCGGACACTGCGGGTCGCCCGGCGACACGGTGACGGGCGTCGACAAGACGGCGATGGGCGAGTTCGAGAAGTCGTCCTTCCCCGGCAACGACTACTCGTTCGTCAAGACCAACTCGTCCTGGACGTCCACGGCCAAGGTGAACCACTACGGCGGCGCTGACGTCGTCGTGTCCGGTCACACCGAGTCCGCGGTCGGCGCCTCGATCTGCCGTTCCGGCTCGACCACGGGCTGGCACTGCGGCGAGGTCCAGGCCAAGAGCCAGACCGTGAACTACCAGGAGGGCTCGGTCAGCGGCCTCACGCGCACGAACGTGTGCGCGGAGCCCGGTGACTCGGGTGGCTCGTGGGTCAGCGGCACGCAGGCACAGGGCGTCACCTCGGGTGGCTCCGGCGACTGCACCAGCGGCGGCACGACCTACTACCAGCCGGTCAACGAGATCCTCGAGACCTACGGTCTGACGCTCACCACGGGCTGACGTAAATGAGGTGAGGGGGAGCTTCCGATGGTGGAAGCTCCCCCTCATCGCGTTTCAGCAGGGGGAACAGGGTGGCGGACCGCATGGAGCTGGAGATCGTCGTCGGACCGCGCGACGAGGAGATCGGCTCGAAGCTGGACGAGGCACCTGGCTGGCCCGGATACGCGCGGGAACTGCGCGAGGTGTTCCGAGTGGCGATTGAGGCGAGCGGAGTCGCCACGCTGCAGGTCAGCGGGCTGATGGTGCACGAGCCGTTGCCCGACCGGCTCTCGTGGCTGCGCGAGGGGACGAGCATTCCCGCGGCCGAGGCCGCCGACTTCTACGCGGAGACCGTGGGGCGCGGGGCCAGCCCGCTCTTCTGCCTGGTGAGCGACGTTCTGCGGATCGAGCTCGACTGGGACGGACGGGTGTTCCTGCCGACGACGCAAGAGGTCTGCGACGCGTTGGACGACCTGCCGGAGGAATACCTGGAGATCGGGTGGCGGCCGCGCGAGCCGGACCCGCAGCCGGACGGCATGGTCGAGTCCGTGGCGGACGAGGAGTTCTGGGCTCAGGTGCGGCTCGCGGCGCGGCACAAGCTGACGTTGCTGTGCGAGCGGTGGGCGTCCGGGCAGTGCGGCACCCGGTGGTTCCTGCTGACCCCGGAGAACGCCGACGGCGTGATCGCCGCGATGGAGCCGGGCTCACTCGTCAGCGTCGCGGTCGATCCCGAACTGCGGGTTCGTTTGCTGGACAAGGGTTTCACGGCGTTCACCGCACCGCTGAAGGCGGGCGCGCTGGTCTATCGCGAGGTCCCGGTCGGCGTCGAAGACGACGCGGAACTGGCCGAGGTGACCGGCGCCGGGTTCGACCTCTTCCTGTCAGCCGCGGCACAGGCCGAGCTGTACGCCGTGGTCCCGGACGCGGACGGCGCAGCACTCCGGCAGTGGGACGACCCGAAGCAGTTCCTCTGAGCCAGAACTAGTCCTGACGCTCTTGCATCCACTTCTCGCGGTGCACGCGCCAGCGGTCCAGCATCGAGCCGAGCTCGCTGTGGGCGAACCGGAAGAACTCCCGGGTCTCGTCCAGCCGCAGTCCCGCGTCGGTGTCCGGGCCGAGCGCCGTGACGCCCTCGCTGAGCACCTCGTCGATCATCACCAGCATCTGGTCCTTGCGGAACGTCGCCTCGTACCAGACGTTGTCGCGCATCCGGTAGATGTCGCGGCGTGATCCGGGCTCGCGCTCGCGGCTGACGATCTGGACGGTGGTCAGGTAGCGCACCGCGCCCGACACCGCGGCCGGGGAGATCTGCAGGAGGTCGGCGATCTCGGCTGCGGTGAGCCGTCCCGAGTCCGTCGTCAGCAGTGCCGCGAGGATGCGAGCCGGCATGCGCGGAACGCCGGTGTCCGCCAGAATCCCGCCGAACCGTTCGACGAACTGGCTCACCGCCTGCGTGTCACGCTCCGTAGTACTCGTCACGGCGGCATCATCCCCTTTCGTCAGCCGATCGAGCAAAATTTACGTCCTTCACGAAGTTGTGAAAGAAGTGTAGCTTACCGGGCATGACATCTGCGATATCCGTGTCGGGCCTGGTGAAGACCTTCGGCTCGACGCGTGCACTGGACGATCTCAACCTGGACGTCCAGACCGGTGAGGTGCACGGCTTCCTCGGGCCGAACGGCGCGGGCAAGTCGACGACGATCCGGGTTCTCCTCGGCCTGCTGCGTGCCGACTCCGGCACCGCGCGGCTGCTCGGCGGCGACCCGTGGAAGGACACCGCGGCTCTGCACCGCCGGCTCGCCTACGTTCCCGGCGACGTCAACCTCTGGCCCAACCTGACCGGTGGCGAGGTCATCGACCTGCTCGGACGGCTCCGCGGCGGCTTGAACAAGAAGCGCCGCGAGGAGCTCCTGGAGCGCTTCGAACTGGACCCGCGCAAGAAGGGCCGCACCTACTCCAAGGGCAACCGGCAGAAGGTCGCACTGGTCGCCGCCCTGTCGAGCGACGTCGAGCTGCTGATCCTCGACGAGCCGACCTCCGGCCTCGACCCGCTGATGGAGTCCGTCTTCCAGGCCTGCATCAACGACGAACGCGAACGCGGCCGCACGGTGCTGCTCTCCAGCCACATCCTTGCCGAGGCCGAGGCGCTGTGCGACCGGGTGAGCATCATCCGCAACGGCCACATCGTCGAGACCGGCACGCTCGCCGACATGAGGCACCTGACCCGCACGTCCATCTCCGCGGAGCTCGCGGGGCCGCCGAACGGGCTGACGTCGATGGCCGGCGTGCACGACCTCGTGGCCGAGGGCAACCGCGTCCGGTTCGAGGTCGACTCGGACAAGCTCGACCTCGTGCTCAAGCAGCTCGTGTCCACCGGCGTGCGCACGCTGACCTCGCAGCCGCCGACCCTGGAAGAGCTCTTCCTGCGCCACTACGAGGACGTGAAATGACCGGCACCTGGCAACTGGTCCGCCTGGCCCTGCGCCGCGACCGGATCCTGCTGCCCGTCTGGGTGCTCTTCCTGGTCGGCGTCACCTACTCGACGACGACCGCGCTCGAGGAGCTGTACGACACGCAGCAGTCGCGGGACCTGCTCGGCGCCACCGCGAACGCGAACTCCGCGTTCCTGGCGATGCTCGGCCCGTTGCACGACTGGTCGTCGCTGGGCGGCCTGGTCGTGTGGCGCTGGGGCGTCTTCTCCGGCCTGTTCATCGCGATCATGGCCATGCTGGTCGTCACGCGGCACACGCGCGCGGAAGAAGAAGCCGGCCGTACCGAGCTCATCGCGGCCACGGTCGTCGGACGGCACGCGCCGCTCGCCGCCGCCGTGATCGTCGCGGGCGGCACGAGCCTGCTGATCGGTCTGCTGCAGGCACTGGCGCTGATCGGCAAGGACCTCGCTCCGGCGGGCGCCTTCGCGTTCGGCCTCTCCACCGCGAGCGTCGGGCTGGTGTTCACCGGCGTCAGCGCGTTCACGGCGCAGCTCTCGGAGAACTCGCGCGTGTCCAACGCGATCGCGGGCGGTTTCCTCGGCGTCATCTACCTGCTGCGCGCGGCCGGCGACGCGGCGGGGGAGTCGGGCCCGCAGTGGCTGACCTGGTTCTCGCCGATCGGCTGGACCGAGCACGTGCGGTCGTTCGGCGACAACAGGTTCTGGGTGCTGCTGCTCCCGCTGGCGGCGTTCGTCCTGCTGGTGGGCGTCTCCTCGTACGTCGTGACCCGCCGCGACGTGGGGCTCGGTCTGCTCCCGGCCCGGCTCGGCCCGCCGCACAGCACGATCAGCACGCCGTTCGGGCTCGCGTGGCGGCTGCAGAAGGGTTCGCTGATCGGCTGGTCCATCGCGTTGTTCGCGGTGGGCGTGATCTACGGCAGCGTCGCCCAGGCGGTCGGGCAGATGGTGCAGGACAACCCGGCGCTCGGGCAGATCGTCAGCAAGATCGGCGGCGCCGACGCGATGGTGGACGCCTTCTTCGCCACCATCACGCAGCTCATCGGCCTGATCGCCTCCATCTACCTGGTGCAGGCGATCCTGCGGCTGCGCTCGGAGGAGACCTCGTTCCGCGCCGAGCCGATCCTGGCCACACCGGTCTCGCGCTGGAGCTGGGTCGCCTCGCACGCGGTGTTCGCCCTGGCCGGCGGTGCGGTCGTGCTGGCGGCGTCCGGCCTCGGGCTGGGCCTGGTCTACGGACTGCAGATCGACGACGTGGGCACCGTCGTGCCGCGGATGCTCGGCGCGGCGTTGGCCCAGCTCCCGGCGGCCTGGGTGATCGCGGGCGTGGCGCTGGTCCTGTTCGGACTGTTCCCCCAGCTCACCGGTGTGAGCTGGGCGGTGGTGTCGGTGTCGCTGGTGATCACGCTGCTCGGCCCGGCCCTGCAGCTCGATCAGTGGATCATCGACGTCTCGCCGTTCACGCACGTCCCGAAGTACCCGGACATCACCTTCGGGCCGCTCGCGTGGCTCACCGCGGTGGCGGTGGTGCTGCTGGTCGCGGGGTTCGCCGGGTTCCGGCGCCGAGACGTGACAACGTGACGATCGCGGGGATGGTCATCAGCAGGCCCGCCGGGACGAGGAACCCCAGCAGCGGATGGGCCTGGTAGAGCGGGACGAACGCCAGCGGGGACGCGGCCGCGCCCATGAAGCGCAGTGACTGCGCGACACTGACGCTGCCGCCCTTGTTGGCGTTGTCGCTCTGCAACACCAACGCGTTGATGCTCACCAGCACCCCCTGAGCGGCCGCACCGGTCAACGCCCACGCGAGTACCACGATGGCGGCCAGCGGCGTCGTGCCGGCCGCCGCGACGAGGCCCGCGCCGAGCGTCGCGCCGATGATCACGGTGGTCGCGGCACCGAACCGGTCGATCGCCTTGCCGACGAACCGCGCGGTGGCGAAGCCGACGATGCCGAACCCTGTGAGCAGCACACCGCGTTCGCCCGCGCTGAGCCCGAAGACGTCGTCGAGCCGGAACGCCACGAGGAACGACAACCCGCCCAGACAGCCCCAGCCGATGAACCCGACGAGCGCCGGCCACAGCGTGCTCGGCACGAAGGCACTGCGCAGACTCGTGTTGCGCTCCGGTTCCGCGTCCGTCTGAGGCACGCCCAGAATCGCCAGTCCGACGGCCACCACGGCGATCACGACGAACGCCAGCCGCCAGTCGATCTCGGCGGTGAGCCCGCCGACGAGCGGCGCGGACGTCTGCCCCGCGGCCTGCATCGACCCGAACAGCCCGAGCGCGCGGCCGAGCTTCTCCTTCGGCGTCGAGGCGGCGATCACGGCCAGCAGCACCGGCGTCGTGAACGAGTTCGCCGCACCCTGCAACGCGCGTGAGGCCAGCAGCACCTCGAACGTCCAGGAGGAGGCCGCCAGCAAGGACGCCAACGCATAGGCGACGTAGGCGATCCGGACTGTCCGTTGTGGACCCCAGCGCTGCGCGAGCGTGCCGGAAGCCAGCATCAGCACCGCGAACGGCACGAGGTAGTACGTCAGCGTCGCCGCGGCGGACCCCGCCGAGCGGCCGAAGCTGTCGCCGATCTCGGGCAGGATCGACGTCGTCACGGCGCCGCCGAACGGCCCGATCAATGCGCCCGCGTACAACCCGGCGCGTGCCAACCGTCCCAACGGGCACCTCCGCCGCCCACCCTATTGCGGTGGGCGGCGGAGAGCGCCCGAAGGTGGTTGTTGTCGCTAACTTTCTATCCGTGGAGGCCGCTCGTGAACTTCTGGAACGACTCCCTGACGTCGCTCACGGTCGTGTGAGGACCGTTCTCCCCGAGGGAGTCGACGGGGGAGAGGGGAGCTGCACTGGCGGGAGACACGGCCAACAGCACGCCGCCGCCCGCAGCAAGGCCGACAACGATCTTGCGCACGAGAGACACGGTGGTTCCTGTCTGAAGATGGATCTTGCTACCCATTCCTCGGCGCCGGGAATCCTCAACTCGATCACTCGGAAGCGTGAAAAAGCCGTCCCGGTCCAAATGACCGAGACGGCTTCTGACCTGCGTGAAGGCTAGCGAGGACCGGTCGACGGCCAGCCGGGACCACGCCCGCGGCGGCGCAGGTAGCGCTCGAACTCCGCGGCGATGTCGTCACCCGAGGCCTCGGTGATCTGGAGCTCCGCGTCGCCGCGCTCTTCCAGGGCGCGCACGTAGTTGCGCACGTCCTCGTCCTCGTCGGCCATCTCGGTGACCGTGCGCTCCCACTCCTCGGCCTGCTCCGGCAGCGCGCCGAGCGGGACCTCGATGTCGAGCACCTCCTCCACCCGGTGCAGCAGGGCCAGCGTGGCCTTGGGGGAGGGCGGCTGCGACACGTAGTGCGGCACGGCGGCCCAGAACGAGATGGCCGGGATGCCCGCCTGCACGCACGCGTCCTGGAACACGCCGACGATGCCGGTCGGGCCCTCGTACTTCGAGTGCTCCAGGCCAAACTTCTCGGCGGCGTCCGCGTCGTAGGCCGTGCCGGTGACCGGGACCGGGCGCGTGTGGGGCGTGTCCATCAGCAGGGCGCCCAGCGTCACCACCGTCGTCACCCCGAGAGCGTCGATGTGGCCCAGCAGTTCGGCGGCGAACTTGCGCCACCTCATGTTCGGTTCGATGCCGTGCACGAGGATCACGTCCACGTCGGAACCGGGAGGGCGGCACACCGACAGCCGCGTCGTCGGCCAGTCGACCCTTCGCGTGACGCCGTCCACCATGCGCACGGTGGGGCGCGTCACCTGGAAGTCGTAGTAGTCGTCCGGGTCGATCTCGGCGAGCGGGGTGGCGTCCCAGGTGAGTTGGAGGTGCTCGATCGCGGTGCTGGCGGCGTCGCCGGCGTCGTTCCAACCTTCGAACGCACAGACCATGATCGGAGCCGTGAGCGGGATGCGCGGGTTCGGAGGGGTCGGGGATTCCTGGGACGGATCGTTCACGGCGCCAGACTACGGCCTCCCTCGAGCAACTCATCGTAGGCTTGGCCCATGCGTGATCGCGGAGAGTCGCCGTTGCTGGAAGCGCTGGTGAACCGTGTTGTCGTCGCTGACGGCGCCATGGGCACCATGCTTCAGGCCGTTGACCTCTCTCTTGACGATTTCAACGGTCTTGAGGGCTGCAACGAGATCCTGAACGTCACCCGCCCGGACGTCGTGAAGGCAGTGCATCGAGGCTATCTCGAAGTCGGCTGCGACGCCGTGGAGACGAACACGTTCGGCGCGAACCTCGCGAACCTCGCCGAGTACGACATTCCGGACCAGATCTTCCACCTGTCCGAACGCGGCGCGGCGCTGGCACGGGAGGTCGCGGACGAGTTCGGCACGTCCGGGCAACCCCGGTTCGTGCTCGGGTCCGTCGGTCCCGGCACGAAGCTGCCGACGCTCGGCCACGCTCCCTATGCGACGTTGCGCGACGCCTACCAGGAGCAGTGCAAGGGCCTGCTCGTCGGCGGTGTCGACGCGATCATCGTCGAGACCTCGCAGGACCTGCTGCAGACCAAGGCGTCCGTCGTCGGCGCCAAGCGCGCGATGACCGCCGAGGGCCGGCACGTCCCGATCATCGCCCAGGTCACCGTCGAGACGACCGGCACGATGCTGCTCGGCTCGGAGATCGGCGCCGCCCTGACCGCGCTGGAGCCGCTGGGCATCGACCTGATCGGCCTCAACTGCGCCACCGGTCCCGCCGAGATGAGCGAGCATCTGCGCACGTTGTCCAAGCACGCGCGCATCCCGTTGTCGGTGATGCCGAACGCCGGACTCCCCGAGCTGGGCCCGAACGGCGCGGTCTACCCGCTGAGCCCGGAGGAACTGGCTCAGGCGCTGTCGGGGTTCGTTCGCGAGTTCGGCGCGCGGCTCGTCGGCGGTTGCTGCGGCACGACCTCCGAGCACCTGCGTCAGGTGGCCGAGGCGGTGCGCGACCTGGGACCGTCGGCGCGCCGGCCGCGCCCGGAGCCCGGTGTGTCCTCTCTGTACCAGGCCGTTCCGTTCAAACAGGACGCCTCGGTGCTGATGATCGGCGAGCGCACGAACGCCAACGGCTCCAAGGCGTTCCGTGAGGCGATGCTGGTCGAGAAGTGGGACGACTGCATCGAGATCGCGCGCGACCAGACGCGTGAGGGCGCCCACCTGATCGACCTCTGCATCGACTACGTGGGCCGCGACGGCGAGGCGGACATGCGCGCGCTGGCGTCCCGTTTGGCCACCGCGTCGACGTTGCCGATCATGCTCGACTCGACCGAACCGAACGTGCTGCAGGCCGGTCTGGAGTGTCTTGGCGGCCGCAGCGCGGTCAACTCGGTGAACTACGAGGACGGCGACGGCCCCGACTCCCGGTTCCAGAAGATCATGCGGCTCGCCTCGGAGCACGGCGCGGCGGTCGTGGCGCTGTGCATCGACGAGGAGGGCCAGGCCCGCACCGCCGAGTGGAAGGTCCGCGTCGCCACCCGGCTGATCGAGGACCTGACGACCAACTGGGGCATGCGCGTCAACGACATCATCGTCGACTGCCTGACGTTCCCGATCTCCACCGGCCAGGAGGAGGTCCGCCGCGACGCCGTCGAGACGATCGAGGCGATCCGCGAGCTCAAGCGCCGTTTTCCGGACGTGCAAACGACTCTGGGCCTGTCGAACGTCTCCTTCGGACTGAACCCGGCCGCGCGCCAGGTGCTGAACTCCGTGTTCCTGCACGAATGCGTGCAGGCGGGTCTCGACACGGCGATCGTGCACGCCTCCAAGATCGTGCCGATGGCGCGCATCCCGGACGAACACCGCGCGGTGGCGCTGGACCTGGTCTACGACCGCCGCCGCGAGGGCTACGACCCGTTGCAGAAGCTCATGGAGCTGTTCGAGGGCGTCACGACGAAGTCGAACTCCGCCACACGGGCCCAGGAACTGGCCGCGCTGCCGTTGTTCGAACGCCTGCAGCGCCGCATCGTGGACGGCGAGCGCAACGGCCTGGAAGCCGACCTGGATCTCGCCCTGGACGAGCGCCCGGCGTTGCAGATCATCAACGACACGTTGCTGGCGGGCATGAAGACCGTCGGCGAGCTCTTCGGCTCCGGCCAGATGCAGCTGCCGTTCGTGCTGCAGTCCGCCGAGGTCATGAAGACCGCCGTCGCGCACCTCGAACCGCACATGGAACGGTCCGACGCCGACGGCAAGGGCCGGATCGTGCTCGCCACCGTGAAGGGCGACGTCCACGACATCGGCAAGAACCTCGTGGACATCATCCTGTCCAACAACGGCTACGAGGTCGTGAACATCGGCATCAAGCAGCCGATCAACACGATCCTGGAAGCCGCCGAGGAGCACCGCGCGGACGCGATCGGCATGTCCGGCCTGCTGGTCAAGTCGACCGTGATCATGAAGGAGAACCTCGAGGAGATGAACTCCCGGGGTGTCGCGGCGCGGTGGCCGGTGCTGCTGGGCGGCGCGGCGCTGACGCGCGCGTACGTCGAGAACGACCTGACGGAGATGTACTTCGGCGACGTCCGCTACGCCCGCGACGCCTTCGAGGGCCTGCGTCTGATGGACGCGATCATGGCAGCCAAGCGCGGCGACGCTCCTCAGCTGGACGCCGAGATGCGGGAGAAGGCGGCGGAACGCAAGGTCCGTCGCGAACGTTCGCTGCGCATCGCGGCGGCCCGCAAAGCCGTTGCGGTGGAGGAAGAAGTCGTGACCGGCCGCTCCGACGTGGCTGCCGACAACCCGATCCCGGCCCCGCCGTTCTGGGGAAGCCGGGTCGTGAAGGGCATTCCGGTCGCGGACTACTCGGCGTTGCTGGACGAGCGTGCGACGTTCATGGGCCAGTGGGGCTTGAAGGGCGCGCGCGGCGGCGGTCCGACCTACGAGGAGCTGGTCGAGACCGAGGGCCGCCCACGCCTGCGCTACTGGATGGAACGCCTTGTCTCGGAAGGTGTTCTTGCCCACGCCGCCGTCGTCTACGGCTACTTCCCGTGCGTCTCCGACGGCGACGATCTGGTCGTTCTGGAAGAGCCGTCAGTGGATGCGGCGGAGCGCTTCCGGCTCACTTTTCCGCGCCAGAAAAGGGATCGAAGGCTGTGCCTGTCGGACTTCTGGCGCTCGAAGGAGTCCGGCGAGGTCGACGTCATCGCGTTCCACCTCGTGACGATGGGCCGGCCGATCGCCGACTACGCGAACGAACTGTTCGGCAAGAACGCGTATCGTGAGTACCTGGAAGTCCACGGACTGGGGGTCCAGCTCACCGAAGCGCTGGCCGAGTACTGGCACAAGCGGGTCCGCGAGGAACTCGTCTGGCCCACCGGCGGCACCGTCGCCGCCGAAGACCCCGCCGCCGTCGAGGAGTACTTCAAACTCGGCTACCGCGGCGCACGCTACTCGTTCGGCTACGGAGCCTGCCCTGAAATGGAAGACCGCAGGCGCGTCGTCGAGCTGCTCGATCCGTCGCGCATCGGGGTCTCGCTGTCCGAGGAACTTCAGCTCCACCCGGAACAGTCCACCGACGCCTTCGTGGCGCACCATCCGGAGGCGAAGTACTTCAATGTCTGACCTGCACGCTGTCCTGTGGGACATGGACGGCACGCTGCTGGACTCCGAGAAGCTGTGGGACATCCCGCTCTACGAGTACGCGGAAAAGCTGGGAGGCGTGCTCTCCCTGGAGACCCGCGAACGCATGGTCGGCAGCAACGTGTCGACGACGATGCGCCTGCTGTTCGCCGACGTCGGCATCGAACCCACCGAGGCCGACATGGCCGACGGCGCCGCCTGGATCTCCCGCCGCACCGAAGAGGTGTTCCGCGCCGGCCTGCCGTGGCGTCCGGGCGCAGCCGAGGCCCTGCGTGCGGTGCGCGCCTCAGGCGTGCCGATGGCTCTCGTGACGTCGACCGAGCGCTCGCTGACCGAGGTGGCACTGGACACGATCGGGCGGGACCTGTTCGACGTCACCGTGTGCGGCGACGAGGTGGACGGGCTGAACAAGCCGCTGCCCGAGCCGTACCTGAAGGCGGCCCGGTTGCTGGGCGTGGACGCTGGGAGCTGTGTCGCGATCGAGGACTCGCCCACCGGGGTGGCCGCGGCGGTGGCGGCCGGGTGCACCGTGCTGGTGGTGCCGTGCGACGTCGAGGTGGAGGCGGGGGAGCGGCGGATCTTCCGCGACTCGCTCGTGGGAGTGGACGCGGACGTCCTGAAGGCCCTCTAGCCCCAGACTCCTGGCGTCTGCTGGGCGCTCAACTTCTTGAAGTGCAACCAACAGCAGAGGCGAGCAGAACACCGCCGGCGTCAAACGCGATGGTGATCTGCAGGTCAGCCACGGCCAGGCTGAACGGATCATCGATCGGAAAATTGTCTTCGATGCGGTCGACCACCCGGTCGATGGGAGGCAGCCAGCCGTGAGGATCCACGCCGTTGATCGCGAGCGACGCGGTGGGACTCGGTCAACGTCAGCACTTTCGTGCCTTTGGCAAGGTTGCACGGCATGCAGGCGCCTCCGACGTTGCCCCAGTGATCGCCGCCGTTCCGAGGCTTCGCGATCAGATGCTCGGCGTGTCGGGTCTTCGCGGTACCGCACAGGTAGCAGGTAGGACAGAGTCTGCGGACCATGTCTGGACAGGCCGCTGTCTCGAATTTGCCGTGTGCGATCCACCTCAACGCTCCCGCACAGCAATCAAGGTGAAGGTCCGGCCGGTCAGGCAGACACTGCAATGGTCTCTGCTCATGCCACGGCCTACGCCAATCATGTCGGTGATGTGGACAGCCAGGTCGGTCCGTCTTCGACATGATGCTGCGTTCGCCGGATCAGCTCCAGCAGTCGCGCGGCACAAGAGTGGGCGAGATCGGTGCCCATTCAGGAACGGCGGGCAGCGCCCGTCCCGCAGACGTGTCCACCGGCCGCGTCGTCGGCAGGTCCAGCCACGTCGTCCGCTCCGCCCCGAGCTCACTGGACAGCGGGAACAGCATCCCCACGGCCTGCCGCAGCCGGATCTCGTCGGCCAGTTCGGCAGCACGCGGCGTGGCGACGAGCCATTCGCGCAGCGGCCCCCACAGCCACAGCGCGGGCCCGTCCGGCAGGTCGATCCTGATCTCCGTCCCGTCGGCGGCGCATCGGCGGATCGGGGCGAGCCCGCCGTGCACCGAACCCGCCTGGACCACGTGCCAGGCGGCCAGCGGCACGTGCAGCGACGACGACGGCACCGTCTCGGTCACCAGGTCCGGAGCCGCCGTGCCGAATCCCAGCACCGTCCTGCGCACCGACACCGACAGCCGCACCCCGTTGGCCAGCGGCTCGGTGATCACCGGCAGCGACTCCGGATATGGCACAGGGGAAGGCATCACCGGTGCGGACGGCGCGCGGACCGGGGACGGTTCGCCGGTCCGGGCGGACGCGACGGGCTCCCAGTTCGCATTCAGCGGGCGTGGGGGAGCGAACTCCGCGCCACCAGGCTCGAAGCCGTTCCGCAGCTTCGGGTTGACCTTCCACACCTCGGTCGCGGCGAGGCCTCCGTGCCGCGCGACCCGGCGGCGGCGTCGTTCGATCTCGGCCGCGAGCCCGCGGGGATCGGCGGTGGGCACGATGATGTCGTCGGCGTACCGGATCCAGACCGCTGGGCCGCGCGGGAGCACGATCTTCTCGGTGATGCCGTCGCTCTGGTCGATGCGGTGCGTGAGTTCGTCGCGGAGTTCGCCCGGCTGCACGAGCACGACCGCTGCGAGCGGTATGCCGAAGACCGGGGAGTCGACCAGAGCGCCGTTCGCCAGACGGCTGAAGTAGACGCGGTCCTGTTCGATCACCACGGCCAGCCCTGCGGACAGCGGCACGATGATCGGCGCGTCGGTCATCGGCGCAACTCCGGCGGTAGCAAGGGAATCAGGGTGTTGAGGTAGTTCGCGGCGGTCGTGTTGTGCCGGACGCCCTTGCGGTGCACGGTGATCCTGCCGCCGCCCAGTTCCAGGCCTGCCGTCGACTCGGTGGGCGCTGCGGTCAGGGCCGGGGTCAGGCGCCGTACGAACGCGAAGTCGTCGCAGAACACCAGGAAGCGGTCGTCGAACGCGGGCACGCCCAGGGCCACCGCGCCCGCGTTCTCGTCACGCGGGTCCGGCACAACACGCTCCATGACGCGCAACGGCGGGCACGGGCCGAGGACGGTGCTCACCGACACGATGGTCTCCGTGCGCGCGTTCACGTCGTCTCCCGGGGCGGACGCGAGGCCGACGATCTTCGTCTCCGAGTGGACCGTGAACGTGCGCCCGCCCGCGGACAGCGTGGACGTCGCCGACTCCTCCGGCCAGAGCCACTTCCGCCACCAGCGCATCAGATGTCGAGCTCCTGGTCCGTGTTCGAGGACTCGTCGCCCTTCGACCCGTACGACACGGTCTTGTAGATGCCGTCGGCGTACCCGGCGACCTTGTTCGCGATCTTGACCGGGTCCGTGTACTTCGCGCCGTCGGGGCCGCTCTTGTCCAGCCCTGCGGCCTTCTTCACCTGGTCCTTCGCCGCCTTGCCCAGGGCCTCGCCGAACGAGCCCGGCTTGTCGGCCACGCCCTCGCGGAAGGTGTTGCCGATCTTCGAGTTCCTGAGCACCTCGCGGATCCGCCGCAGCACGTCCATGATCTTCTGGATCACCGAACGGACCTTGCCGACCTCCTTGCCGGCCTTGGCGGTCGAGATCCCGGCCTCGACCGGGGTGGCGGCAGCCGCGGCGGCCTCGGAGGCCCCGCACGTCGGGACGGCCGCGATCTGCGCGGCGACCCACGTGACGACCAGCCACTCGATCAGGTCGCTCAGGATCCCCTTGATGATGTCCTCGGCCACCTGCATGAACATCGAACTGCCCTGCAGCAGCGACGCGATGTGGCCCGCGGTGCCCGCCGTGCCCTCGATGCCGTGGTGGAACCCGCCGAGCTTGGCCGCTGCCTTGTCGCCCGCCTCGGACTTCCAGCTCTGCAGGCCCTGCCGCAGTTGCTCGTCGAACGTGCGCGCCAGGTCCTCGGTCCGCGTCGCGATGTCGTTGAACGCGCCCGCGGCCTTGCTCGTGGCCGCCGGGTCGCCGGTGACCAGGTCCACGGCCTGCTTCAACGGCGCCACGACGTCGAGCAGCCAGCCAAGTCCTTTGCTGATCAGGAAGTTCAGCGGATCGGAGATCGCGCCGGCGAGCTTCATGCCGTCCTGCATGAAGTTGTTCATGTCGGAGATGACGCTGACGACGTCCTTCGCGATCGCGGCGCCGTCGCCCTTCTGGAGGTCGTCGCCGAGCTTCGCGCTGTCCTTCATGAGCGAGTAACTGCTGCCACCGAACGGGATCAGCTTCGCGGACGTCTTGCCGACGTTGTCTCCAGAGTATTGCTCGCCGTAGCTTTTGCCGAGCGCGCCGAGGTTCGAAGTCCCTTTGCCGCCGGACACCATCGGAGGCGCGGTGGCGCTGTCCAGTCCTGTTTGGAGGGTCTTGCCGAACGCGTCCGTCGTCGTCTGCTCGTGGCCCGCGTAAGTCTGCGCGGTGGCGGTGAGAGCGGAGTCGATCTTGCCGAAGCCCTCGGTCATCTTGCCGAAGTGGCCGTGCAGGTCACCGAGCAACTCGTCGTACTGCTGGTAGAGACCGAGCAGGTGCCCGAGCGCGCCCCAGCTCACGGCGGGCACGGACGCGGTGGTGGCGGCGTCGTTGAGCTTCGTGGACGTGCCGGAGAGCGTGCCGATGGTCTTCGCGCACCGGGCGATCTCGTCCGCGTGCACGACGATCCCGGTCACCAGCGGTCGTCCCCGCGGAAGATGCTGCCGGTGTCGCCGTCGTCGTCCGCCGGGGGACGGGCCGGTGGTTCGGCGGGCCGGCCGAAGATCTCCTGCTGGGTGGCCAGCACCCGTTCGGCGATCGGGAGGCCGGTGTGGCCCTGCACGATCTCCGCCTGCTGACGCGCGGCCGCGGCGACGGCCAGTTGCAGCGTCGACATCACGGCCTGGGAGAGCTGCGTGGTGCTCAGGCGCTTCGCGTCCTCGGTGAACCGGATCTCCTTGATGGAACCGGACAAACCCGCGACGACCGTGACGGAACGGTCGGGGGACTGGGCGCTGGCCTCCACCGTTCTGAGCTCGCTGCCCATCGCGTCGTACTCGGCGGCACGAGCGTCGGCGGCGCGGTTCGCTTGCTCGAAGAACTCGAGCTTCTGACGCATCTGTTCCAGCAACTCAGCGCTGTCAGGCATGCGCCGAACGTACCAATCACGGCTGGGCGGGGTGGTCGCAGCTACGGCCACCCCACACCATCAGGCGACAGCGGCCTTCTCAGTGGCCTTGGCCTTGCGCGCGGCCGGGTCGATCAGCAGGCCGAACACCACGCCGATGCCGACGTAGAGCGTGGCGAGCTGGGCGAGCGAACTGAGGCGGAACTGCCACAGCACGTTCACCGGCATGTCCGCGGGGATCGTGTCCGGCGGCGCGGGGAACGCCAGCAGCACCACCGCGACGGCAGCGGCCACCGCGAGCAGCACGGCCGTGGTCCGCACCGGCTGCGACTGCGCGCGCAGCTGTTCGGCGAGCCAGCTCGCGGCCCACACGATCACCAGACCGGCCACCACCACGCCGAGGTAGAGCGCGGTCCGGTAGTTCACCGTCTCCGGGTCGCCCACGGCGGGCGGGTTGGCCGGGTACTTGAGCCACGGCAGCAGCGCCACGGCACCGAACACCGCGGCACCGAACGCGACACTGCGGCTGAACGGCGTGCTGCCGGTGAACCAGCGCTTCGACAGCGCGTAGGCCGTGGCGAACACCAGGCCCACCGCGATGCCGACGATCACCACGCCGAGCATGCCGCCCGCGATCTGGGCGCCACGGCTGACCAGCTCTTCCTCGCCGCCGTGCGTGTGGCCGGCCTCTTCGCCGGCGGGTGCCCGTGCCTCCTCGACCGCGAGCGCGGCGCGAATCGGGATCTCGGTCACCAGGAGCTGCACGAGCGCGGACGCGACACCGGCGATACCGCCGGCCGCGACTCCGCGCAGCGCAAGGGACTTGTACGTCGTCGTCATGTCTTCCCTGCCTGGGATCGGGGGATCAGTGGCAGGGGACGCCGAGCGCGTGGCGGCCGTCGTGGAAGAACTCGTGCAGCAACTCGGAACCCGCGCCGAGCGCGAGACCGTTCTCCTGCAGGACGAGGTACGTGACGATCAGGCCGAGAAGTGCGGCGGCGAACGCCCACTTGGGCACCTGGACGGCGGACAGATTTGCTGCGGGGCTCGTCATGACGGGCTCCTCCATACCTCGTGGAAGGTCAACTCTCCTTGCGGCGCCGCAGCCGGTCTCCTGACTCCCGGATCAACGCTGCCCCCGCGTCTTCCCAGCCCTCTCGCGAGGACCAGTGACGTGCTCGGCGGGGATCGCTTCCCGGTCACAGTGGCGAGGACCGCGCCGGATTTTCACCGGCTTCCCGTCACTGCGGCGCGTGCACCGTAAGTTGATCGGCCCGTTAAGCACAACCGGCCATAAGAGTTGTTGCGTTCCTCACTTCACAAGTGGACAGTCACCACACTTCCCACCTGCGGCGACGCGGTAGTAGAGACAACACGACCGACGCCGGAACGAGACCTCTCCGGGAAAAGTCAGAAATTCCCCCGCCTGTTCGAACGGCGGGGCGATCATGAGCCGTTTGCCGCGTTCTTCCGCTTCCTCGGCGGTGAGCATGCGTGCGCGCACAACCATTTTGAGCGCACCCGCGATGTTCGACATGGCGTTGCCCCACAACAATCCACGTGCCACCGGCGTGACGTCCTGAATCGCCTCCACCACCGGTGCGAGCGCCTCGGCGGCCTCCGGGCCCAGTCGCGGCTGGTCGATGCGGACGCTCAGGCCGTTCGTGAGGTGGTGCTGCCACCAGAGGTTCTCCGGGCGGACGTCGATCGGAATGCCCGCGGCCGTGAGCGGGCTGAGCAGCCGGGCCGTGTAGCTGAGGAAGAACAGGCTGGCCGCTACGCGTGGTTCTTCCGCTTTGTACCGGATCGCGATGGCGTCGATCGTGGTCTTGAGCGCCGGGCCCTCCAGCAGTGCCGTTCCCGGCAGCCAGGACTCGTCCGGTCGGCCGACGTCGAGCGCGAAGAACGGGTTGATTCCGCGCACCCGGCGCAGCGCTTCGAGGACCTCGGCGAACTCAGACACAGAAGTTCACGCTACCGGGTGTCCATGCAGGACAGATCACGTCCACGGCCTGGGACAGATGCGACCGCGGTGTGGACGGGGGTCGCCGGGATGGGAGGATGTCATGCCGTGAAGACCTTCGATTCCCTGTTCGCTGAACTGACCGAACGAGCCGCCACCAAGCCGGAGGGTTCCGGCACCGTTGCTGCGCTCGAGGCCGGGGTCCATGCGCAGGGCAAGAAGGTCCTGGAGGAGGCGGGCGAGGTCTGGATCGCCGCCGAGTACGAGTCCGACGAGAAGCTCTCCGAAGAGATCTCGCAGCTGCTCTACCGCCTCCAGGTGCTCATGCTGGGCCGTGGGCTCACCCTCGAAGACGTCTACAAGTACCTCTGACGGAAGACTTTTCACATGCTGCGCGTTGCAGTCCCGAACAAGGGCGCGCTCGCTGAACGCGCCTCCGCCATGCTCACCGAGGCCGGCTACCGGCAGAGGCACGAGCCGCGCGATCTGACCGTGCTCGACAACAACAACGAGGTCGAGTTCTTCTTCCTGCGCCCCAAGGACATCGCGATCTACGTGGCGTCCGGCGACCTGGATCTCGGCATCACCGGCCGCGACCTGGCCGCCGACTCGGGCGCCGACGACAACGGCAACTCCGTCGAGGAGTTGCTGGCGCTGGGCTTCGGCTCGTCGACCTTCCGCTACGCGGGGCCTCGCGGCACCGACTGGAAGGTCTCCGACCTCGAAGGCAAGCGCCTCGCCACCGCGTACCCCAGGCTGGTGGGCCGCGACCTCAAGGCCCGCGGCATCACCGCGACGGTGATCCGGCTCGACGGCGCCGTGGAGATCTCGATCCAGCTGGGCGTGGCCGACCTGATCGCCGACGTGGTGGGCTCCGGCCGCACCCTGCGCCAGCACGACCTGGTGCCGTTCGGTGAGCCGATCTGCGAGTCCGAGGCGGTCCTGATCCACCGCCACGGCTCGGAGCTCACGGCCGCCAAGAAGCAGCTGACGGCCCGCATCCAGGGCGTCGTGTTCGCGCAGCAGTACCTGATGCTCGACTACGACTGCCCGCGTTCGATCCTCGACGACGCGATCGCGCTGACTCCGGGTCTGGAGTCTCCGACGGTCGCGCCGCTGGCCAACCCCGACTGGGCGGCCGTGCGGGCGATGGTGTCGCGCAAGGAGGCGAACAAGGTGATGGACGAGCTGGCCGCGATCGGTGCCAAGGCCGTGCTGGCCTCGGACATCAGGTTCTGCCGGCTGTGATCACGGAGCACGCCCTTCTGGACGTGCTGCCGGGTTCGGCCGAGGAGTTCGAGTGGGCGTTCGGCGAGGCGCGGGAGCTGATCTCCGCCTCGCCGGGCTTCCGCGGCCTCGAACTGCTGCGGTGCCTGGAGACGCCGTCGCGCTACCTGCTGCTCGTGCGCTGGGACTCGGTCGAATCGCACACCGTCGGGTTCCGGCAGGGGCCTGACTACGCGAAGTGGTCGGCTCTGCTGCACCGCTTCTACTCGCCGTTCCCCGTGGTGGAGCACTACGAGAGCGCGCTGAGCACCTCTTCGTCCGTGGTTTGATCGAAGGTCTCGTACCAGCGGCTGACCGCGCCGAAGCGGCGTGGGAGAAGGACCGCGATCACCGGCGTCGTGAACGTGGCCAGCGATTCTCTGGCGGCCACCGGGACGGCGAGGGTCGTGGTCCGCGGTTCGTGCCGGGCGATCCAGTGCAGTGCCGCCTTGGCCGTGACGCCGGTGGCCAGGCCGTCGTCCACGAGGATCACGTCGCGGTCTTTGAGGGTGAGCGGCTTGTCTCCGCGGTAGAGGGCTGTGCGTCTTTTGGCTTCTTCGCGTTCTTCGTCGCAGGTGTTGCCCAGTTGCTCTTCGGTCAGGTTCAGGGCTCGGAGCACTCTCGGGTCGTAGATGGGTTCGCTGTCCGCGGTGACGGCGCCCACGCCGTATTCGGGGTGGCCTGGGGCGCCGATCTTGCGTGCCACGACGACGTCGAGTTCGGCGTTGAGGTGGTGGGCGACTTCTTTGGCGACCGGGACGCCGCCTCGGGGGAGGCCCAGGACCAGCGGGTCGTGCCACGGGAGGTCCGCGAGTCGCGCGGCGAGGGCGCGGCCCGCTTCCTGCCGGTTCGCGAACCTCTTCACAGTCTCGTTGACGCTACGCCCTCCTACTGGAAGTTGGCGTACCGCGTCGACCTGGAATCGTTTTGACCCGGTCGAGTGAATTCCGGCGCCTGGTTGCGCGAAACGGCTTCTGATCGCCCCTGAGCGTCATGACGAGACGCAACGGAAGCCCGGTCGGCCGTGGCGAGGCAGCCGTACTGGTCAACGGACTGCTTGCGGGCGTTGGTTCCCTGTACGTCCTGACGGGCTCGGCCGTCGTGACGGCCGGCGCCGCGGTGCTGGCAGCGGGACTCGCGGCGCTGTCGATCCTCGACCGGCCGAACGGGTCGTGACGGGATGACACTGTCGCGCGATCTCCTGGGTGACCCGGCACCCGACGCACGGAGACCGATGGCGCAGGAAGAACTCCCGGACCGCGAAGCGGACTTCCTGCGTTTCTACGAGGCGGAAAAGGGCGACCTCTTCGGCCATCTGCTCTACATCGGCTTTGCCGGCCACATCGCGGACGAAGCCACGTCAGAGGCGCTCACCGAGCTCTACTGGTCGTGGTTCAAGGTGCACACCAACCGCCGGATGTGGGTGCGCACCACGGCCAGGCGCATCGCGGGGGACAAGGCAGGGATGACGCCGGCCAAGTTGCTGAAACGGTTGCTGGCCAAGGGAGACAGGCCCGGCGAAGGCCGCCACGACACCGGCATCGACGCGGTCGTGGAACGCAACAGCGACCTCGTGCGGGCAGTCAACGACCTGCCGAGGCGCCAGCGCGAGGTGATCGCGCTGCGCATGGACGGCTTCACCAACAAGGAGATCGCGGCCGAACTGCGGATCTCGGAGCGCGCCGTGCAGGACCGCGTCAAGAAGGCGGGAGACGCGATTCGCCCGATGTTCGCCACTGGGGAGGAGAAACGATGAACGACGACCTGGACGAGATGCTGAAGGCACGGCACGAGGTGTTCGTCGCCGACTTGGCCGCCGCGCTGCCCCCCGCACGGCTGCCACACGCGCCACCGCCGGTGCGGGTGCCGTGGACGATCCGGCTCGGAGGCGGGGTGATCACACGGCTGGACCTGGTCGTGTTGTGGTTCCAGGGATTCAGCCCACAGAAACTGGTCGCGACCGTGGCCGCTGCCAGCTTGGCACTGGGGGTGCTGCTCGTTGTGTCCGATCGGCACGGCCCGATTGACGAGAACAGTCTTCTCGCGGTTGAGCAGCCGGCGGACGTGCCGACGATCGTGACGTCCACAGTGCCGGCGAACTCTTCCGCGGTGGTACCGCGACTCACCGAAGTAGCGGGCGTAGCGGGGTTCACGACGGAAGAGCTCACCGTGTTGTTCCCGCCGAACTCCGCAGACCTCAGGGAATCCGACGTCGAGGTGTTGCGCGCACTCGCTCGGGCGTTGTGGGAGGACGATCAGGTCAGCGTCGTCGGTCACACGGCCAGGCTCGGGCCGCCCGCCACCGCCGTTGACCTCAGCCTGCGACGGGCCGAAGCGGTGCGACAGGAACTGGTGCGAGGCGGTGCCGCCGGTCTGGCGGTCTACACGTACGGCGAGGGCTACGAACGCGCACGCACCGGAGTCGACGCGCGCGACCGTCGAGTGGTGGTGACGGTGAGGCGAGCAAGCGCGTGATCAGGAGCGCTCGCGCACGAACAGCGCCTGCGCCGTCGTGCCCACCGGCCCCTCCACGTCGTGCACCACGCTGGTCGCGAGCCCGACCCCGTCCGGCCCGATGGTCGTCCGCGCGTCCATGCCCACCCACTCGCCGACGGGTCGGCGGTGCAGGTGGACCGTCAGGTCGGTGTTGATGGCGTACCACTTGCGAATGTCCACACGGGACGAGACGCCGCTGGCCGAGTCCACGACGGAGAACAGTCGCTCTTCCGGTGAGGGGTCGAAGCCCTCGACCACGGCCATGCGGGGGCGGGCCCACACCTGGGCGTCGCCTGGCGTGAAGATGCCGCCCGACACGGAAAGCCACTCGACGGCGGCGAGGTAGCCGCCGCCCCAGAAGTCCGGGATCTCCATCGGTGCGGCGGAAGCGGGTGGTGCCATCGCGGGGACTTCGCCTCCCGCTACGGCCGTGGTGTCCGAGTCGACGATGCGCCACGCGCGCGCCGTCAGCACCGCACGGCCTTCGTGCGACAGCGAAGCCGCGAGCAGTTCTACCGAGCGGCCTGGGCGTTCGACCGAAGTGGACACCGTCAGGTCGGCTACCGGCACTGGGCCCAGCACCTCGAACGTCACGCGGGCCAGCGAGGACGACGGGTTGCCCAGAGCGAGCAGCGAGCGCACCAGCAAGGCCGAGGGTGGGCCGAGGTGCTGGCTGTCCGGGCCCCACGGGCCGACGGTGTGTTCGGTGGAGCGGAACGTGTCGTTGCCCAGCGGCAGGTAGAAGGCCGTCATCAGTCGCGGTCCTGGAGGGTCTCGGTGTCGTCGGGCTCCGGCCAGCCGGGGTAGGGCGGCGGGGTGCCGTCGAACGCCGGGCAGAAGGCCTTGTGGTCGCAGTAGTCGCACAGGCGGCTGGGGTTCGGGCGGAAGTCGCCTGTCGGGGCCGCGCGCATGATGGCCTGCCAGATCGCGTCGAGGGTGCGCTCGAAGCGGGCCAGTTCCGACTCGTCCGGGGTGTAGGCGAGGGCCTGGCAGTCGGCCAGGTACATCAGGCGCAGCTGGCGGGGGACGACGCCGCGCAGCTTCCACAGGACCAGCGCGTAGAACTTCATCTGGAACAACGCCTTCGCCTCGCCCACCTCGCGGGGGGCGGCGCCGGTCTTGTAGTCCACGACGCGGATCTCACCCGTCGGGGCCACGTCCACGCGGTCGATGTAGCCGCGCAGCAGCACGCCGGACGGCAGCTCGGACTCGACGAGGAGTTCGCGCGACTCCGGTTCCAGGCGCCGGGGGTCTTCGAGGCCGAAGTAGCCGTCGAGCAGCTTCGTGGCGGACGCCAGCCACTCCGCCTCCTCCTCGCTGCCCTCGACCTCGAACAGCGTCGAGAACTCCGGGCGCTCGGCCTTCACGCGCTCCCAGGCCGGCGTGATCATCGAACGCGCGCGGTCCGGCACGCGGTCTGCTGCCGGCAGGGCGAACAGGTCTTCCAGCACCGCGTGCACCACCGTGCCCCGCACCTGCGCCTTCGTCGGCCTCTCCGGCAGCCGGTCGACCGCGCGGAACCGGTAGAGCAGCGGGCACTGCTTGAAGTCCCCTGCCCGGGAAGGCGAGAGCGCGGGCCTGCGCAACGTGGTGCTCATGGTTCGCACCCTAGGACAGAGGTCTGACAATTCCTGAGACGCCCACCGAACCGCGGGATCACACCCGGAGCCCTACAGTTCACCCGTGGCCGCGCGGATCAGTGAACGAGAGGGCGGCCTGCTGCTGTTCCGGGTGGCGGGCATCCCGGTGATCCTCGCGCCGTCGTGGTGGATCGGCTCGGCGATCGTGGTGGCCTTCTACGCGCCGCTCGTCGACGATCTCGCCCCCGGCACGCCGCCGGGCGTCGGTCTTCTGCTCGCCGCGCTCTTCGCGATCTTCCTCGGGCTCTCAGTGCTGGCCCACGAACTCGGCCACTGCGTCGCGGCGCTGCGGCTCGGCCTGCCGGTCAGAAGACTGCGGCTGTACCTGCTGGGCGGCCTGTCCGAGATCATGCGCACCCCCGGCAAACCCAGTCACGAAGGCGTGGTCGCGGGCGCCGGGCCGATCGTGTCCATCGCGCTGGCGGCGATCTTCGGCATCGGCGCGCTGGTCATGGAACCCGGCGACGTCGTGTGGGTGCTGGTCTTCCAGATCGCCGCCGCGAACGTCGCCGTCGCCGTCTTCAACCTCCTGCCCGGCCTGCCGCTCGACGGCGGCCGGATCGTGAGGGCGGGCGTGTGGGCGATGACGGGGCAACGGGCGATGGGCACGCGTGTCGCCGTGGTCGGTGGGTTCGCCGTGGCCATCGCATTGGTGGCGTGGGCGCTGTACGGCGTCGCGGAAGGCGCGGACGACCGTTGGTTGCGTTTCGGGGTGTGCGTGCTGACGGCGTGGGTCGTCGTCGCCGGCGCGAGGAGCGAACTCGCGAGCGAACGCCGCCGCACGTGGCCCGCGGGTGTCACCCTCAGCGACCTGATCCTCCCGGTGCTCCAGCTGCCGGCCGAGAGCCCCGTCGCGGACGCGCTGAGCACCTCGGCGGGCCGCGGCGTGGTGCTGGTGCGGGCCGACGGCGTGGCGGCCGGTCTGCTCGACACCGAACTGGCCACGAAGCTCGCCGCCGCAAGTCCTTTCGCGCCCGCGGAGCAGGCGGCCGAGCCGATCCTGCCCGAGACCGTGCTGCTCGCCGACGAGCCCGGCGAGGAGATCGTCGAACGCGTCCAGGGCACCGCAGCGTGGCAGTTCCTGGTCGTCGACCTGGAGGGCCGCCCGGCGGGCGTGCTGCGCAGGGAGGACCTGCGTGCGGCCATTGAGAAGGGCGTTTGACACCATTGCGCGGTGATTAGCGCAAGTGGACCGTTCCAGCCGGGTGACCGGGTACAGCTGACCGACCCCAAGGGCCGGCACTACACGGTCGTTCTCGAACCCGGCAAGGAGTACCACACCCACCGCGGCGCCATCCCGCACGACAAGCTGATCGGCCAGCCGGAAGGCTCGGTCGTCGCGTCGGTGGGCGGCACGAACTTCCTGGCACTGCGCCCGCTGCTGCCCGACTACGTGCTGTCGATGCCGCGCGGCGCGCAGGTCATCTACCCGAAGGACGCCGCGCAGATCTGCATGTACGGCGACATCTTCCCGGGCGCGCGCGTCCTGGAGGCGGGCGCGGGCTCCGGCGCGCTGTCGTGCTCGCTGCTGCGCGCGGTGGGGGAGAAGGGCAGCGTCCAGTCCTACGAGGTGCGCGACGACCACGCGGTGCACGCCATCCGCAACGTGGAGACGTTCTTCGGCGAGCGCCCCGGCAACTGGTCGATCACCGTCGACGACGTGAAGAACCACGAGGGCGAGGTCGACCGCGTCATCCTCGACATGCTCTCGCCGTGGGAGGTGCTGCCCACGATCGCGAAGAACCTCATCCCCGGCGGCGTGCTGGTCGTCTACGTCGCCACCACCACTCAGCTCTCCGTCGTCACCGAGGCGCTGCGCGAGATGACGTGCTTCACCGAGCCCCACGCGTGGGAGACGCTCGTCCGCCCGTGGCACGTCGTCGGCCTGGCCGTGCGGCCGGAGCACCGGATGATCGGGCACACGGCGTTCCTGCTCACCACGCGCAAGCTCGCGGACGGCGTGACGGCGCCGCGGCCGCAGCGTCGCCCCAGCAAGGGCTGATCCTGGCCGCTTCCGGCCAGAAGGCATCGTTCGTGGGCGCACGTCGCGGAGGCGTACTGCACTGTCGGCCACAGTGCGTTCAGCGCTGATCCGGATACGGCGAGAGGCCCGCACTTCACCGAAGTGCGGGCCTCTCGTCATGTCGTGCCGGTCGGCGACTACCGGGTCGGCGTCGGGACCTTGATGTCCTTGACCAGCATGCAGACCTTCCACTTGCCCGACACCTTCTTGAACTTCGTGTCGGAGTCGATGGTCTGGGTCTGGCCGCCGTAGTCCGCGGTGACGGTGATCTTGACGGTCGCCTCGTTGCCGGAGACGGTCGCGCTCTTGTAGACCATCTTGGGCACCGGGAGCTTCTTCATCTCCTCGGCGAGCTTCTTCTGCTCGGGGGTGGCCTTCTTCTCGGCCTCGGCGGCCTCGTCGAGCATCTCCTGGCAGGCCATCGACTTGGCCTTGCTCTCGTTCTTGGAGGTGGCCGCGGCGATGTACTCCTCGGCGGCCTTCTTGACGTCGGCCTCGTCGTCCGAGCCGCCGCTGTTGCCGTTGTCGCTCGAGCCGGAGTCCGGCGACGAGCTGCTGGAGTTGCTCGAGCTGTCGCCCGTGAGCATGACGGCGGCGGTGATGCCACCACCGACGAGCACCAGCACGCCGATGACGACGCCGATGATCATGCCGGTGTTGCTCTTCTTGGGAGGCGGAGGGCCGCCGAACCCGCCGTAGCCGGGCTGCTGGCCGTACGGGGGCTGGCCGGGCGGCTGCTGGCCGTACTGGCCCTGCTGCTGGAATCCGCCGCTGGGCGGTCCCTGCTGGCCGAACGGGTCCTGCTGCGGCTGGCCGTACTGACCCGGCTGCTGGCCGGGCTGCTGCCCGTATCCGGGTGGCGGCTGCTGGCCGTAGCCGGGCGGGGGCTGCTGGCCGTACCCCGGCTGCTGCGGCGGCTGCTGCTGCCCGTACGGACCTCCGGGCGGCGGCGGCTGCTGCCCGTACGGGCCGGGCTGCTGCGGCGGGTAGGTCATGAAACTCCCCCGATGCGGATGAGGTGATCTTTCGTGGACATTGTCGTACTTCGCCGGACAACTCGCGGGCGAATGGGGTCTATCGACACGCACGAGTGGTTATGCACACGTCCTGTACCCGCGATCTGGCCGCGCAAAGGTCGTGTCTGATAACGATTGTGGCAACTCCACCGGGATTTGAGCGCGATGCTCTGCGCTGTCGGGGTGGTGCGCCGGTCGCGTCGGCGAGACCACCCGGTTGGCGGCACGCCCTCCGGAGGCATCGGAGCCTCGCTCGCGCGGGTCCTCCGACGGGCACGAACGGAGTGGGTTGCGGTGCGTGACCGCCGATCGGACCAACGGCTGGTCCACCTGGTGGGACGGTGGCGGATTGCCGCCCGTCGACGGGTCGTGGCCCATACCAGGTGTGCTCGTGATCGTCCGAGGGTGGTCGCGGACCGTAGGGGCCGGGTGCCCGCACAGGTGCTCCCATGACCCTCTCCTCGGACTTCTCGCAGGTCGTCTGGCGTGTCGAGGCGCGAAACGCCGGTAGTGGTTTCTGAGACGCACCGTAGCGGTTGGACGGTCGGACCGGACACCGAGATGGAGCAGTTGACCTCAGTTGGAGGGTTCACCGTTGCACCACACGAGCGAAGATGATGTTGTGAGTACCCCATTTTGTCGGTGATCGCCGGTACCGTAATCGGTACGAACACGGGAGGAGGGTGCCGACATGCAGCACGGTCATCCCGGCAGCCAACCCGATGAGGGTGGCGAGCTGAACCAGGGCAACATTTCTGCTGAGCTGACTGCGCAGATCAGGTTCCTCGAGGACGAGATCGCGTCGTTGCGTCGCAAGCTGACCGAGTCGCCGCGCCACACGCGGTTGCTCGAGCAGCGCTTGGCTGAGGCGACAGAGCGCGTCAGCCAGCTGACCGAGCGAAACACGAAGCTCATAGACACCCTCCGCGAAGCACGAAGCCAGCTGCTCGCGCTGCGTGAGGAAGTCGACCGGCTGGCGCAACCGCCCAGCGGGTACGGCGTCTTCATGGCACGTTTCGACGACGGGACCGTGGACGTCTTCACGTCCGGCCGCAGGATGCGCGTAGCCGTGTCCCCCGCGGTCGAGCCGGAGAAGATCGCCTACGGCCAGTCCGTGCGTCTCAACGAGGCGCTGACGGTCGTCGAGGCCGGCGGGTTCGAGCGTTCCGGCGAGGTCTGCTCTCTGCGGGAGGTGCTGACCGACGACGACGGTCTGGACACCATTTCCCGCGCGCTGGTCGTCGGCCACGCGGACGAGGAGAGGGTGGTCTGGCTCGCCCAGCCGCTGCTCGACTCGCCGCTGAAGCCCGGCGACTCGCTGCTGGTCGACTCGAAGGCGGGTTTCGCCTACGAACGGGTCCCCAAGGCCGAGGTCGAGGACCTCGTGCTCGAGGAGGTCCCGGACATCGACTACAGCGACATCGGTGGCCTCTCCAGGCAGATCGAGCAGATCCGCGACGCCGTGGAGCTGCCGTTCCTGCACGCCGACCTGTTCCGCGAGTACGAGCTGCGCCCGCCCAAGGGCGTGCTGCTCTACGGCCCTCCCGGTTGCGGCAAGACGCTCATCGCCAAGGCGGTGGCGAACTCCCTGGCCAAGAAGGTGCGGGAGATCCGCGGCGAGACCGACAAGCAGGCCAAGTCCTACTTCCTCAACATCAAGGGCCCCGAGCTCCTCAACAAGTTCGTCGGTGAGACCGAGCGGCACATCCGCCTGATCTTCCAGCGGGCTCGTGAGAAGGCGTCCGACGGCACCCCGGTGATCGTGTTCTTCGACGAGATGGACTCGATCTTCCGCACCCGTGGTTCGGGTGTGTCGTCCGACGTCGAGACGACGATCGTGCCCCAGCTCCTCGCCGAGATCGACGGCGTCGAGGGCCTGGAGAACGTCATCGTCATCGGCGCCTCCAACCGTGAAGACATGATCGACCCGGCGATCCTCCGCCCCGGCCGACTCGACGTGAAGATCAAGATCGAGCGACCGGACGCCGAGGGCGCGAAGGACATCTTCAACAAGTACCTGACGCCCAACCTCCCGCTGCACGCCGACGACCTCGCCGAGTTCGGCGGGGACCCGAAGGCCTGCATCGAGGGCATGGTGCAGCACACCGTGGAGCGCATGTACGAGGAGTCCGAGGACAACCGGTTCCTGGAGGTCACCTACGCCAACGGTGACAAGGAGGTCCTGTACTTCCGGGACTTCAACTCCGGCGCCATGATCCAGAACATCGTCGACAGGGCGAAGAAGGCGGCGATCAAGTCGCTGCTGGACACCAAGCAGCCCGGACTCTCCGTCCGGCACCTGCAGGCCGCCATCCTCGACGAGTTCGCCGAGAACGAGGACCTGCCGAACACGACGAACCCGGACGACTGGGCTCGCATCTCGGGCAAGAAGGGCGAGCGGATCGTCTACATCCGCACGCTCGTCACCGGGAAGAACCAGGACGCCGGCCGCGCGATCGACACGGCCACGAACACCGGCACGTACCTGTAGTACCGCTTCACCGAACCGCCCCGGTCGCTGCACACGGCCGGGGCGGTTCTCTTATGCGGTGACGCGCCTTCTGGCCGTGGTGAGAGCGGCGATCAACGCCGCCATCACGACCCAGCCCGGCCAGCCGCTCAGGCCCATCGACCACAGGTCCGGTGCGGCGAGCTCGGTCGCATCGGTGACGGCGACGTTCACGAAGCCGATCACCAGGGTGTTGTTCGCGGCGTGCGCCACCGAGCACGCCCACACCGAGTTCGTGTGCAGCCGCAACATCCCCAGCAACGTGCCGAGCAGCACGGTGAACACCATGAACGGGATGAACGCAGGCCACGCCGGTGACCCGACATAACCGGGTAGGTGCCACGCGGCCCAGATGACCCCGCTCAGACCGAACGCACCCCACCTGCCGAACCGCATCAGCCGCGGCAGCAGGAAACCGCGCCAGCCCCACTCCTCGCAGAACGCGAGCGGCAGCACCAGCACGAAGAGCAGCCCGGCCTGGGCCAGCGCCTTCAGCGCCACCTCGCCGTCCGGCCCGGCGCCGAAGACCTGGTGCAGCCCGGAGAACCCGGCCAGGTCGAGCCCGAGCACGCCCGTCACGCCGCCGATCGCCACGGCGAGCGCGGCCAGGCCGAGAACCGCGGCCAGCGCCATCGCGCTCTGACCCGCCACCTGCCGCACCGGTTGCCTGGTGAGGCCCGTGCCGTGCAGGTCGAACCGGCGCGTCGTGACGAGCACGGCGACGCCGACGCCGAGCATCCCGCCGGGTGCGATGACGTCGATGCCGGTGCCCAGGCGCAGCAGCCAGAGCAGCCACGGGATCGTGAAGGCGATCGCGAGGAAGGTCCACACCGGACGGCTCACGTCACCGCCTCCAGTGCCGCGATGACGTCGTCCGGCGCGCTCACCAGGAGCTCGCCGTACCCCTCGGTGATCACCCAGACCGCTGTTCGTCCACTTCGGACCGACACCAGCTGACGCCCGCGCCTGCCCGTCCAGATCCCGGCCTTGCCTATCCCGACCATCTCGGCGCCGGCGACGCGCACGCCGTGCAGGGTGCGGAACGGATGCCGTTCCCGCCGCACCTCGCGGATCGCCCCGAGCGGCACCTCGTAGCGCCGCCGCCACGTGAAGATCCGTTCCCACGCGGTGAACTCGACGACGAGCCTGCCGTCGTGGATCGCTGTCCTGGCCATGGCCACTTCCTCCCCAAGGTGAGCATCTGTTCTATTACTTGTATAACAGATAGACTTGAGGGCGTGCTACTGACGATCGACCTCGACAGCGACACGCCGATCTACCAGCAGATCCGCGACCGCGTGGTGGAAGCGGTCGCGGCGGGGACGCTGAAGGCGGGCGACCCGCTGCCGTCCACGAGGCAGCTCGGGGTCGATCTCGGCATCAACTTCCACACCGTGAGCAAGGCCTACGACCTGCTGCGTCAGGAAGGGGTGATCCGGATCAACCGCAAGAGCGGCGCGGTCGTGCGCCGCGACCACGGCTCGGGACCGCCGGAGGCCGGGTTCGCCGACGCGTGGCAGTCCCGGCTGCGCACCCTGCTCGCCGAGGCGACGACGCAGGGCCTCACCCGCGACGACGTGCTCGGGCGCAGCCAGGACGTGCTGGACGGATTCGCCGGGGGGCGTTCATGACCACCATCGCGCAGGCCGGCTGGCTCGTGCTCGTCACGGCGGCGTTCCTGGTGCTGCCGTCGACGGCCAGGCCCACCCTGCCGTTCGGGATCCGGGTGCCGCACGAGCGAACGGGCGAGGTGCGCTCGATCCGCGTCGGCTACCGCGTGGCCGTCGGGGTGTCCGGTGCCGCCGCCGTGATCGCCACACTGCTCGGCGTCACAGGGCTCACGGTCGCGCTCGTCGTCGCGTGCCTGCTCGCCCACTGGGCCGCGGCGGGCTTCGTCAGCCGTGCCAAGCGGTCGTGGCCCCCGGTCCGCCAGGGCGTCACGACCGACACCGGTCTGCGCACCGATCCGGTCCGCCTGCCGTGGCCGCATCTGGTGCCCGCCCTGGTGTTCGTCGCGGGCACGGCGGTGCTCGGGCTGGCCCGTCGCCAAGCCTGGGACGCCCTGTGGCCGGTCACGAACCAGGCCGTCGTGCTCGTGATCGCCGTGCTTGCGGCGGTGACCCTTCCGCGAGCACGCCCCGACCTGGATGCCGCACGGCCGGAGAGCTCCGCACGCTCCTACCGCGCCTATCTGACCGGAACACTGCGGAACGTTGTTCTGCTGGCCACGGGCGTCATCGCCGCACTGACCGTGAAGGCGTTGGAGCTGTGGGACGTCGTCACGCCGGGACCTGTCTGGACCGTGCTGGCCGTCGCGCTGGTGGCCGTGCCGTTCGCCGTCGTGGTCGTCTGGCTGATCAGGGCGGGCGACGCGGGGCACCGCCTCGACCGCGATGACAGCGAGGACACCGGTGTGGCGCAACGCGATGACGACCGCCACTGGCACGTGGGCGGCCTCGTGTACGCGAACCGCGCCGACCCGGCGTTGCTCGTGCACCAGCGCGTCGGCTCGCGGTGGACGCTCAACCTGGGCCACCCCGCGTCGTGGCTGACGCTGGCCGCGCTGCTCGTGGTCTTCCTGCTAGTGGACCAGCCCTGACTCGTAGGCCGCGATCACCAGCTGGGCGCGGTCGCGGGCGTGCAGCTTCGCCAGCAGGTTCCCGATGTGCGTCTTCACCGTGCCGGGGCTGACGTGCAGCTCGGCCATGATCTCCGCGTTGGACCGGCCGCGGGCGATCAGCAGCAGGACCTCCTTCTCCCGTTCGGTCACGCGGTCCAGCCCGCGCACCACGGGCGAGGCGGGACGCCGGACGAACTCGGAGATCAGCCGGCGCGTGACCGTCGGCGACAGCAGCGACTCGCCGGACGCCACGACCCTGACCGCGGCCAGCAGTTCGGCGGGTGGGGTGTCCTTGAGCAGGAAACCCGAGGCACCGGCCCGCAACGCGCCGAAGACGTACTCGTCCAGGTCGAACGTGGTCAGCACCAGCACGCGCGGGCCGTCCAGCAGCCGCGTGGCCTCGATGCCGTCCATCTCGGGCATGCGGATGTCCATCAGCACGACGTCGGGCTTCGCCGAGGACGCCAGCGCGACGGCCTCGGCGCCGGTGCCGGCCTCGCCGACGACGGTCAGGTCCGGCTCGTTGTCGACGAGCATGCGGAAGCTGGCGCGCAGCAACGCCTGGTCGTCGGCGATCAGCACGCGGATCATCGGTGCGGCAGTTCCGCGACGACCCGGAAACCGCCGGACTCACCGGGGCCCGCGCTGAACGTGCCGCCGTACACGGCCACGCGTTCACGCATGCCGATCAACCCGTGTCCCACTCCGAGCTCCCTCACCCCAGGCCCGTCGTCCGCCACGTCGACGCGGACGGCATCCGGTGTCACCTCTACCAGCACCGTGCACGACGCGGGCGCCGCGTGCTTCACGACATTCGTCAGCGCCTCCTGCACGATCCGGTACGCCGACAGCCCGACGCCTTCCGGCACGACCGCGTCACCCCGCACGTCCAGCGTGACGCGCACGCCCGCGAGCGACGCGCGGTCGGCCAGGTCGGCCAGTCCGCCGAGACCGGGGGAGGGCGCGAGTTCGGCGTCGGCGCGCAACACGCCCAGCAGGCCGCGCATCTCGGTCAGCGCCGCCCGGCTCGTCTCCGAGATCACCTGCAACGCCTCGTAGGCGTGCTCGGGTGAACGCACGTGTGCGGCGTTGCCGGCCTGCACGGCGATGAGAGACAGGTTGTGCGCCACCACGTCGTGCAGTTCGCGGGCGATGCGCAGCCGTTCGTCGGCGAGCGCCTGCTCGGCCTGCTGCGTCGTCTCCCGCGCGATCATCGAACGCCGCAACCGCGTCGTGTAGCCGATCACCCACACCGCGCCGAGCACGGCGAAGCCGACCAGCAAGGTCTCCGGTTCACCTCCGGACACGCCGGAGGTGGCGATGACGGTGATCACGAGCCCTGCCAACGACCATGCGCGGGTGCGTTCGACCGCCACGGTGTAGAGCGCGAAGCAGATCGCGCCGACCGGGGCTCCGAGCGCCTGGACCGGCAGCACCTGGCCCATCACCACGGCCACCGTGGCCAGCGTGGTGATCACCAGGGTCGTCACCGGCCACAGGCGGCGCACCGCGACCGGCAACGCGACGAGAGCGGCCCCTGGCAGGACGAGCCACCACGGCTTGTCCTGGTCCTCCACCATGGCGTAGCCGACGAGCACGCCGATCACCACGGCGGCGGTCACGTCGACCAGGTAGAGGTGCAGTTTCGCGATCACGGCGTCGACGGTAAACGAGCCTTGCGGAGACGCGCCTCGGACCACGGTCCGATTCCCGGGATCGGAGCACGGTCCGATCCGCGGAAGGGCCTCAGGGAGCCAGCCTTTTCCGCATGATCGAGGTGCGGAACCTGACGAAGAGATACGGCGACACCACGGCGGTCGAGGACCTGTCGTTCACCGTCCATCCTGGACTGGTGACGGGCTTCCTCGGCCCGAACGGGGCCGGCAAGTCCACGACGATGCGGATGATCCTCGGTCTGGACCGGCCCACGGGCGGCAAGGCCCTGATCGCCGGCAAGCGGTACCAGGACCTCGACGAGCCGCTGCGGCACGTGGGCGCGTTGCTCGATCCCGCCGCCGTGCACCACGGCCGCAGGGCGCTCGACCACCTGCGCTGGATCGCCGCGAGCAACGGCATCAGCCAGAAGCGTGCGGTCGAACTGCTGGAGCAGGTCGGCCTGGGAGGCGTGCGGCACAAGCGGATCAGGGCGTTGTCGCTCGGCATGAAGCAACGGCTCGGCGTCGCGGCGTCGTTGCTCGGCGACCCCGGCGTGCTGATGTTCGACGAACCGGTCAACGGCCTCGACCCGGAGGGCGTGCGGTGGATCCGCGACCTGATGCGCGGGCTGGCGAAGGAGGGCCGCACGGTCTTCGTCTCCAGCCACCTGATGAGCGAGATGGCGCTGACCGCCGACCACGTCGTGATCGTCGCAAGAGGACAGCTGGTCAAGGAGACGCCCATGGAGGCGTTGACCCGCAACGGTTCGCTGGAGGACGCCTACCTCGAACTCACCTCCGGGAGGGGACTGTGAAGAACGCGCTCGCCGCGGAGTGGCTCAAGCTCCGGACCGTCCGCTCGTCGTACGGGCTGATCATCACCGTCGGCCTGATGGTGGTCGCGGGCGCGCTGCTGTCGTGGCTGATCGTCCAGGACTACGACACCTCGTCGCCCGCGGAACAGGCGACGTTCGCCTCCGCCGACAGCAGCGTGGTGATCACCCCGGTCGTCCAGTTCCTCGTCGCCGCGCTCGGCGCCCTGGTCGCGACCTCCGACCCGAGGCTGACCGCGCTGACCGCCGTGCCGGACCGGAAACGTTTGCTGGCGGCCAAAAGCGTGCTCGTCGCCACCGCGTCCGTGGTGATCGGTGCCATCGCGCTCGTGCTGAGCGTCGGGTCGAGCTGGCTGTTCATGGGGGACCGGCCGCCGCCTATCGCACCGTGGGACGGCATCGGCGACGTGCTGCCGTGGGCGGGCGCGGCCGTGCTGTCGATCCTGGTGACAGGTCTGACAGGCCTCGGCATCGGTCTCGTGGTGAGGTCGACGGCCGTCACGATCGTGGTGGTGGGTGTGCTGCTGTGGGGTCTGCCCGCCATCACGCCGATGCTGCCGGAGCCCTGGAACATGGACGCGTCCGCGGTGATGGTGCCGTACCTGGTGTGGGAGGTCGCCGGGGTCGTGAACGACGCGCCCCTAGGTCCATTGGCCGCCGCCGCAGTTTTGGTCATTTACGTACTGGTGACGCTGGGTGCCGGGACGGTGACTCTTCTGCGACGAGACGCTTGACTCGCTCTTGGGGCGGCCCTAAGGTCATCTATACCTTTAATCGGTAAGGAAACTTACCTAACTAATCCGCCGCCGACATCCGAGAGGAGACGCTGTATGTCCTGGCAGAAGTCTGTGGTGGCGTTCGCCGCGGCAGTCGTGCTCCCGCTGACCGGTGCGATGGCGGGAAGTTCCGTCGCCGCCGCTCCCGAGGGCACCTTCGCCGCTGCCGCGCTGCCGCCGGGTTCGCCCGCGGCGGTCAACGGTCAGCTCAAGGTGTGCGGCGTGAAGCTGTGCAACAAGAACGGCAAGCAGATCCAGTTGCGCGGCATGAGCACGCACGGCATCCAGTGGTACTCCCAGTGCGTCAAGACCGCGTCCCTGGACGCGCTCGCCAACGACTGGAAGGCGGACGTCCTCCGCATCTCGATGTACATCCAGGAAGGTGGCTACGAGACCAACCCTCGCAAGTTCACCGACCTGGTGCACGGCTACATCGAGGAGGCCACCAAGCGCGGCCTGTACGCGCTCGTCGACTGGCACCAGCTCTCACCGGGTGACCCGAACGCCAACACCGCGCGCGCCAAGACCTTCTTCAAGGAGATCGCGCAGCGGCACAAGGACAAGACGAACATCATCTACGACATCGCCAACGAGCCGAACGGCGTGACGTGGGCGAAGGTCAAGTCCTACGCGGAGGCCGTCATCCCGACGATCCGCGCGGAGGACCCGGACAGCCTCGTGCTCGTCGGCACGCACGGCTGGTCGACGTTCGGCCTGTCCGACGGCAAGAACATCAACGAGGTCAGCCAGAACAAGGTCAACGCCTCGAACCTGATGTACACGTTCCACTTCTACGCGAAGGACCACAGGGACAGCTACCTCAACGCCCTGAAGACGGTCTCGAGCCAGGTGCCGGTCTTCGTCACCGAGTTCGGTTCGCAGGAGGCCTCCGGTGACGGTCCCAACGACTTCACCATGGCGAACAAGTTCATCACGTTCATGAAGGACGCGAAGATCTCCTGGACCAACTGGAACTTCTCCGACGACAACCGGACCGGCGCGGTGTTCAAGAGCGGCACGTGCTCCGGTAGCGGCTTCAGCGGTGAGGGTCCCCTGAAGGACGCCGGCAAGTGGGTGCGCAACCACATCCGCACCGCCGACGACTTCTGATCTTCCCGAACGACCGACCCCGGCGGGTCACGTGAGCGGCGGTCCTGCGGGGCCGCCGTTTACCGTTGTCGGCATGGCTCAACTCGCGCTCGGTCTCGCCTCCCTCGGTCGTCCCGCCTACATCAACCTCGGCCGTGAGGACGCACTGCCCGCCGTGCGCGACGTCGAGTCCATGCGCGCGCAGTGCCATCTCGTGCTCGACACGGCCTACGAACTGGGCATCCGATGGGTCGACGCGGCCCGTTCATATGGACTGTCCGAGGACTTCCTGTCGTCGTGGCTGCCCGGCCATGACGACGTGACGGTCTCCAGCAAGTGGGGCTACGCCTACACCGCGGACTGGCGGTCCGACGCCGAGGTGCACGAGGTCAAGGAGCACTCGCTCGCCCGTTTCACCCGGCAGTGGCAGGAAACCACGGCCCTGCTGCCGCGCGTCGACCTCTACCAGGTGCACTCGCTGACGGCCGACAGCCCGTTGTTCGACGACCGCGCGCTGCAGGACGCGATGGCCGGGATCGGGGCGCCGCTGGGCTTCTCGACGTCCGGGCCGCGGCAGGCCGACGCCATCCGCAAGGCCCTGGAGCTCGGCATCTTCCGGTCCGTCCAGTCGACCTGGAACGTGCTGGAGACCTCGGCGGGGGAGGCTCTGCGGGAGGCGCACGACGCCGGTTTGCGCGTGATCATCAAGGAGGGCGTGGCCAACGGAAGGCTCGTCGTCGACCCTCCGCAAGCGGTTGCGGCCCAGGCGAAAGAGCTCGGCGTCGGGCCGGACGCGGTCGCGCTGGCGGCGATCGCGCGGCAGCCGTGGGTGGACGTCGTGCTGTCCGGTGCGGCGAGCCCGGAGCAGCTGCGGTCCAATGTGGACGCGCTGCGGATCGCGGTGGACCTGCCGGACCTGGCCGAGCCCGCCGAGCAGTACTGGAAAATCCGTTCTCAGCTCAGCTGGAACTAGTTACGGTGGCGCCGTGAGCGATGCGCCCGTCGAGGCTTTCGAACCCCCTTACTACGCGGTCGTCTTCACCACCGTGCGAACGCAGGAGCAGAGCGGTTACCGCGACACCAACGCGCGCATGGAAGAACTGGTGAAGGACGTCCCCGGATATCTCGGGATGGACCACGCGCAGAACCCCGGCGGGCTCGGCATCACCGTCGCGTACTTCCGCGACGGTGATGCCCTCACGCAGTGGCGCACCAACGCCGAGCATCAGGCGGCGCAGCGGCGCGGCCGGGCCGAGTGGTACGACAGCTACACGATCCACGTGGCGAAGGTGGAGCGCAGCCACACCTTCAAGCGCGCCTAGAGTTTCAACCACTCCCGCCCGATCTCCCGGCCGTCCGGCACGAGCGGCCAGCCCGGATCCTCGATCTTGCCGCGCAGCTCGCCGGCGTTCATCCACCCGCCCCAGGCGACCTCCTCTGGCTGGTGGACGAACGGGCCGTCGCTGCGCGTCTCGTAGACCCACGCGTGATAGCGCGTGAGCTCGTCGACGTAGGTGGTCCGGAAGAGCGGCGTCAGCGGAGCCTCGACGCCGAGCTCCTCGCGCAGCTCGCGGATCGCCGCCTCGTCCGGCGTCTCGCCCGCGTCGATCACGCCGCCCGCCGAGAAGTCGTACAGGCCGGGATAGATGTCCTTGGTGTCCGTGCGGCGGTGCACGTAGATCCGTTCGCCGTCGAGCGAGAACACCACCGTCAGGACGCAGCCGTGCCAAAGGTTCTCCGCGCGCATGCGGGCGCGGGTCACCTCGCCGACCACGTTCGCGGCCTCGTCGTAGAGGTTGATCATCCCCGTGTCCTCCTGTGGTCGTACGCGAGCTTGCTACCCCAGTCCGACGCCCGCTGATCGCCTTCCTTCCTACCTTCGTGAACGTCAGACGTCACCGAGGAGGATTCGTGTCCACTTCCCTGCGGCTCGGCGTTGCCGAGTTCCGCGCCCGGCCGGGCCGCGCACTGCTGCCCGGCGTCGCGCTCGTCGTCGGCGTCGCCTGCCTGCTGGCCGCCCTCGTGCTGAGCGACGCGCTCACCAGGTCGGTCGACGAGGGCGCGCCCCTCACACCGTCGTCGGTGAGCCACGTGGTGGACACCAAACCCGTCGAGTACGACGCGGGCGCCACCGAGGCGAACCGCCCGACGCTCGACGACGCGTTGCTCGCGAAGCTCTCCTCCGTCGGCAGGGCCGTGCCGGTGCAGATCGCCCAGGCAGACCTCCTCGACGGCAACGGCCGGGCGGGGGAGCACCGCGCCGAGGTGCACGTGCAGCAGCCCGACCTGGTGCGCTGGCCGCTGGCCGAGGGGAAGGCCCCTGCCGCCGACGGCGAGGTCGCCGTCGACAAGATCACCGCTTACGAGCGCGGCCTCAAGCCCGGCGACAGGATCAAGCTCGCCGCCGCGGACGGCAGGCCGGTCGAGGTGACCGTCAGCGGGGTCATGAAGAAGGGCGGGATGGACTCGCGGCCGATCCTGGTCGCGGGACCGGATCTCGCGAAGAAGCTCGACCCGCGACCGTTTACCAAGGAGATCTGGGTGATCGGCGGGGCCAGGGACGCCGTCGCGAGCGCGGCGGGCGCCGCCTACGTCGTGTGGGACCCGGCGCCGGACGCGGACAGCATCGGCAACGAACTGACGTTCCTCCTGCTGCCGTTCAGCGTGCTCGCGCTGGCCACGGCGGTGTTCGTCGCGGCGGCCACGTTCCGGGCGGTCTACGCGCAGCGCCAGCGGCAGACGGCGTTGCTGCGGTGCATCGGAGCCCAGCGCGGGCCGTTGGTGCGCAGGGCCCTGTTCGAGGCGTTCGTGACGGGTGCGCTGGCGGGTGTCGCGGGCGCGTTGCTGGGCGGGCCGATGGCGTGGCTGCTGGCCAGGACGTTCGACGTCACCGGCATCTCCGTGTTGTTCGGTGCGGTGCAGCTCAGCCCGGAACTGCTGCCGTCGCTCGGGTACGTGATCCTCGGAGTCGTCGTCGCCGCGCTGTTGAGCGTGATGGCGGCTGTCCGTCCCGCGATCAACGCCGCGCGCGTCTCGCCGTTGGCCGCTCTGCGTGACGCGGAGAACGAGGTGCCGCCTCGCGCCGTGCGTCGCCTTCGATGGGTGTTCGGCGTGCTGTTCACCGGCGGTGCCGCGCTGCTCGCGATGGCGGCGATCGCCGCCAAGGGCTCGTCCGCCGCCCCGCTGGCCGTCACGTTCTCCGCGATCGCCGCGGTGACCGGCCTGTTCTGGATCCTCGGCCCGGTCACGGTCCCGCTCATCGCTCGGCTGTTCGGCAAGATCGGTGGCACTCAATGGAAGCTCGCCGGCGCCGAGGTGCGCAGGATGCCGCAGCGGTCGGCCTCGGTGGCGCTGCCGTTGCTCCTGGCGAGCTCGATGGTGACCTTCTTCCTGGTCGTGCTGGGCGGGGCGGAGGAGTTGACGTTCCAGTACGCCAACGAGGAACGTCCGGACGCGACCGTGGTGGACGCGGGCGACCGGCCGCTGCCGGAGATCCCCGCGCAGCCGGACGTGGCCGCGAGCGTTGTGCTGCACAAGACGTCGGACAGTGCCGCGAGCGTCGACCCCGAGCAGTTCAAGGCCTGGCTCAAGGCCCAGAACGTGTCCGGCGCCGAGCAGCTCACGGCCGGGACCGCGATCGTGCCACCGCACTGGGAGGGCCGGCCGTTCGTCGAGGCCGGCGGCACGCAGTACAAGGTGGTCGGCACGATCCCCGGCAGCATCACCGGCTACACGCCGATCATCGCCGGTCCCACGTCGGGACCCGCGGAGAAGGTGCTGGTCGCGTTGAAGCCCGGTGTCGACCCGGCCCAGTTCCGGGCGGGACTGCAGGCGGCACTGCCGAACAACCCGACGGTCATCGTGCAGACGGACGCGGACGAACGGGCCGAGGCCGCCCGGTACATGCACCTGGGCACCGTCCTGATGATGGTGCTGCTCGGACTGTCCGTGGCGGTCGCCGTGACCGGCATCGGCACCGCGCTGACCATCTCCGTCCAGGAACGCCGCAAGGAGCTCGCACTCAGGCGCGCCTTGGGCGTCACTCAGGGCGGACTGCAGGGCGGAGTCATCGCTGAAGCGATCATGCTGGCCCTGGTCGGGGTGATCGGTGGAGGCGTGCTCGGGTTCGTCTACGCGGAGGTCGCGTTTCTCTCGATCGGCGTCCCGCTGACGCTGCCCGCTCTCAAGGTGGTGTTGCCGCTGGTCAAAGGCGCGGTGATCGTCGTTCTGCTCGCCGTGGTCGCCGCTTTCGGACCTTCTCGCGGCGCGTCCCGCATTCGTCCTGCCGCCGGACTGGCGTCCGGGTGAATAGGGTGAGGGGAGCTTCAACGCGAAGCTCCCCTCACGCTTGGTGTCGGGGTGAGGTCATAAGGTGTGAGCTATGCGGCGGATCATGGGAACCGAGGTCGAGTACGGCATCTCAGTGCCGGGCGACGCGACCGCGAACCCGGTGCTCACTTCGACACAGGTGGTGCTCGCGTACGCGGCGGCGGCGGACATACCGCGCGCCAGGCGGGCGCGCTGGGACTACGAGGTGGAGTCACCGTTGCGCGACGCGCGGGGGTTCGACCTGGGCTCACCCGGCGGGCACCCCGCCGACTCCGACGTCGAGGACCTGGGCGCGGCGAACGTCATCCTCACCAACGGCGCGCGGCTCTACGTCGACCACGCGCACCCCGAGTACTCGGCGCCCGAGGTCACCAACGCGCGCGACGCGGTGATCTGGGACAAGGCCGGGGAGCGGATCATGGAGGAGGCCGCGATCAAGGCGGCGTCCGTGCCAGGCCAGCCCCGCCTGCAGCTCTACAAGAACAACGTCGACGGCAAGGGCGCGTCGTACGGCACGCACGAGAACTACCTGATGCAGCGCTCGACGCCGTTCACGGCCGTCATCGCGGGCCTCACGCCGTTCTTCGCGTCGCGCCAGGTCATCACCGGGTCCGGCCGCGTGGGCATCGGGCAGTCCGGCGAGGAAGCGGGCTTCCAGCTCTCCCAGCGCTCCGACTACATCGAGGTCGAGGTCGGCCTCGAGACGACGTTGAAGCGCGGGATCATCAACACGCGCGACGAGCCCCACGCGGACGCGGACAAGTACCGCCGCCTGCACGTCATCATCGGCGACGCGAACCTCGCCGAGTACTCCACGTTCCTCAAGGTCGGCACCGCGTCGCTGGTGCTGGACATGATCGAGGCCGGGCAGCGGTTCGACGACCTGCGCATGGTCGACCCGGTGCGCGCGGTGCACCAGATCAGCCACGACCCGACGCTGAAGTTCAAGGTCGAGATGACCGGTGGCCGCAAGTTCACCGGCCTCGACGTGCAGTTCGCCTACCACGAGCGCGCGCTGGCGTTCGTGGACAAGGAGGGCGTCGGCGACCGCGAGGTCCTGCGGATCTGGGGTGAGGTGCTCGAAGCGCTGGCCCGTGACCCGGCGGAGTGCGCGGACCGGCTCGACTGGGTCGCGAAGCTGCGGCTGCTCGAGGGCTACCGGCAGCGCGACGGCCTGGAGTGGGGCGCGGCCAGGCTCAACCTGGTCGACCTGCAGTACTCCGACGTCCGCCTCGACAAGGGCCTCTACAACCGCCTCGTCGCGCGCGGCTCGATGAAGCGCCTCGTGAGCGAGGAGGAGGTCCGCGCGGCCATCACCTCGCCGCCCGAGGACACGCGTGCGTACTTCCGCGGCCGGTGCCTGGAGCGCTACCCGACCTCGGTCGCGGCCGCCTCGTGGGACTCGGTGATCTTTGATCTCGGTCGAGAATCCCTGGTGCGAATTCCGACCCTGGAACCGCTTCGCGGGACGAAAGCGCACGTCGGAGCCCTTCTGGAGGCCTCGGACACCGCCGAGCAACTGGTGGACGCACTGACTCGCGGGTGATCGTCTACCCGAGTGGCTCAGGATTTTTGTCGGTGCCGCTGGGTAGTGTTCTTGTCAGGCGAGTGAGCGGGAGGCCGAGATGTCCCAGGAACAGAAGCAGCGCCAGGGTGGTGGCGACGGCGACGACGGTGGCGACGACGCCGCAGGAGCCGGTCAGGAACGCCGCGAGAAGCTCGGCGAGGACGTGGACGCGATCCTCGACGAGATCGACGACGTGCTTGAGGAGAACGCGGAGGACTTCGTCCGCGCCTACGTGCAGAAGGGCGGTCAGTAGGCCTTCGGGGGCCTGTTGACCACCTCGGGGACGGGAGAACAACCAACACATGGACCACAGCTCGACCGGGCGTTACCCGGCCGCGGCGCTGCCCTCGGCGTACCTCACGCCGGGCTCGTCGTCGTTCACGGACTTCCTGCGGGCCCAGGCACCCGACATGCTGCCCAGTGCCCGGAAGCTCCCGGAGGGGACCGTCCAGGCCCCGCACGGGACGACGATCGTCGCGGCCACCTACAAGGGTGGGGTCGTGATCGCCGGTGACCGGCGCGCGACGATGGGCAACGTCATCGCCCAGCGCGACATGAAGAAGGTCTTCGTCACCGACGACCACTCGGCCGTCGGCATCGCGGGCACGGCGGGCATCGCCATCGAGATCGTGCGCCTGTACACGGTGGAACTGCGCCACTACGAGAAGATCGAGGGCGTGCCGCTGTCGCTCGACGGCAAGGCGAACCGTCTCTCGGCGATGATCAGGGGCAACCTCGACGCGGCCATGGCCGGCCTCGCCGTGGTGCCTCTGTTCGCCGGGTACGACACCTCGGCCACCGACTCGGAGCGTGCGGGCCGCATCGTGTCCTACGACGTCACCGGTGGCCGTTACGAGGAGTCGCAGGGCTACCAGGCCGTCGGCTCGGGCTCGCTGTTCGCGAAGTCGGCGCTCAAGAAGCTCTACGACCCGGACGCGGACGTCGAAGCCGCGATCCGCTCCGTCGTCGAGGCGCTCTACGACGCGGCGGACGACGACTCGGCGACAGGTGGCCCGGACCCGGTCCGCCGCCTCTACCCGATCGTGGTCACCATCAACGGCGCCGACGGTGCCGTCGAGGTGCCGGAACCGCAGGTCGCCACGATCGCGAACGCGGTCGTCGAAGGCCGCCGGTCCCGCCCCTCAGGCTGAGTCCCCCACCGGTTCGACGTCAGGAGCACCACCCATGACGATGCCGCTGTACGCATCGGCGGAGCAGGTGATGCGCGATCGCTCGGAGTACGCCCGCAAGGGCATCGCCAGGGGTCGCAGCGTCATCGTGCTCAAGTACGCCGACGGCATTCTCTTCGTCGCGGAGAACCCTTCCAGCACGCTGCACAAGGTCTCGGAGATCTACGACCGCATCGGCTTCGCCGCCGTCGGCCGCTACAGCGAGTTCGAGAACCTCCGCCAGGCCGGCATCCGGTTCGCCGACGTGCGCGGGTACCAGAACGACCCGCGCGACGTGACGTCCCGGTCTCTCGCGAACGTCTACGCCACCACGCTCGGCACCTACTTCACCGAGCAGATCAAGCCGTTCGAGGTGGAGATCGCCGTGGCCGAGGTCGGCGACACCGCCGCGTCGGACACGCTGTACCGCCTGACGTACGACGGGTCCATCGTGGACGAGCCCCAGTTCATCGTGATGGGTGGCACCGTCGACGCCGCCAACACGGCGCTGAAGGAGGCCTTCGCGGACGGTCTCACGCTGGCCGAGGCCGTTCCGGTCGCGGTGAAGGCGTTGTCCGCCGGGTCATCGTCCACCGCGAACAACGCCTCCGAGCTCCTTCCGGCCGCCAAGCTGGAGGTCGCGGTGCTGGAGAGGGCTCGGCCCCGCAGGGCGTTCCGGCGGATCGCCGGTGCCGCGCTGGACGGACTGATGCCCGCGCCCACCAAGGACGGCAAGTCCGTCGAGGACGTCGAGCTGCCGTCGGACGACGAGTCCAAGTAGGTCTGCTTGCCGCGAAGGCCCCCGGTTCGCCGGGGGCCTTCTGCTGTGTGGATGTCAGGTCGCGCAGGCCATCAGCAGGTCGGCCAGCTCGTTCGGCTTGCTCAGCGACGCGCAGTGGCCCGCCGCCAGTTCCACCGGCTCGACGCCCAGCCGGTCCGCCACCACCTCGCGCATGAAGTCCGGGGTGAAGAAGCGGTCCTCCGTGCACAGGACGAAGTGCGTCGGCACGTTCGGCATCGCGTCCAACGGCCACGGCTTGGCCATCGAGTTCTTGGACATGCCGCGTTCCCGCTTCTGCGCCTCCGCGACCAGGTCGGCGGGGACGTCGTGGAAGAACTGGTCGTCCAGGCCCGAGCTGGTGTAGCCGGTGTTGGCCCACCAGTCACCAGGAGTCTCGCCTGGACTCGGCACCATCGCCGTCACCAGGACCAGGGCCCTGGCGTTGACGCGGGCGGCGACCAGGGGAGCGACGAAGCCGCCGAACGAGTGGCCCACCGCCACCACGTCCGAAGTGGACGGGAGGGCGTCGACGATCGTCGACGCCCAGTCCGTCAGGTCCTTCGACTCGTCCTCGATGGGGAGGTCCGGTGCGACGACGGTGTGGCCCTTGGCCCGCAAGGCTTCTGCGACCAGGTGCCACGACCAGCCGACGTCGCCCCCTCCGTGCGCTATCGCGAAGGTCGTCATGGCCGCAGCCTATTCGCGGCGCTCGATCGGCAGGCGGGAACGGGTGAAGAGGGCCGCGCCCAGCATCGCCACGGCCGGGACCACCAGCAGTGAGATCGCGATGGTGGGCCAGGGGACGGTGAGCGGGTTCGGTTCCGGTTGGGGCCAGAAGCCGGAGTAGCCGACGTTGAGAGCAGCCAGCAGAGCCAAGGCAGAGCCCGCGCCCGCCGCCGTGCCCAGGAAGCCGCCGATTCCGGCGATCACGCCCGCCTGGCTCAGGGAAAGGAGTTTGCGCAACGTCGGTGTCGCGCCGACCGCGGCCAGCGTCGTGAGGTCACGACGGCCGTCGGCTGCCGCCAGGCCCGTGGCGAGGGCGGCGGCCGCGAGGGTGATGATGCCCGCCACCAGGCCGAGGACGGTCAGGGCCTGCTGCACGTCGGACTCCGTCGGGCGGTCGACGTTCACCTCGTACTCGCCGCCCAGTGCCGCGGTCAGGGCTTCCTGTTCCGCCTCGGTGGGCATGCGGGTCGTGGTGGCGTACATGGTGAACGTCGTGACGTCGTAGCCCAGTGATCGGGCGGTCTCCTCGGTCATCACGGCCAGCGGCGCCGGATGTCGTCGGGGCGCGGCGAAACCTGGGGCCGGGGTGGTCGTGGCCTGGGTGCCGGTGGCCAGGAGGACCTGGTCGCCGGACACGAGATCCGGGTCGTTGACGACGATCCTGCCTGCGCGCAGGGCTGCCTGGGCCGCCGCCACGTCGTCGGAACTCAGGTGCAGCAAGGACTGGACGGCCTCCGGAGTCGCCACCACCAGGAAGCCGTTCGGGGTGGTGTAGGTGCCGAAGTAGCGGTGGGTGCGGCCCGCGCCGGCACAGCGGTCGTCGGCCAGTGCGGATCGCTGTTCTGGCTCGGTGGGATCGCGGTGCAGGACGTCGAGGGTGTACGGGCATTCGCGGTCCGCCGGCGGGCGGACGTGGGCGAAGCAGGGGCCGCCGTCGCACGAGAGGAGTTTGAGCTCGTGGGTCTCGGCCACCGGCATGGTGTTGCGGAGGGCGCCGGCCACCGAGGGCGGGATGGGGGCGGTGCTGGACTTGGTGAGGTCGTCCAGGCGGTAGACGGTGACGTCGCCCATGCTGCCCGCGAGCTGGCCCGCCTCCTGCTGGGACTGCGAGGTGAGCAGGACGCTCACGGCCACCGCGCCGATCACCGCGGCCATCACGGCCGAGATCGCGGGGGCCGCGGCGGTGCGGTTGCGGGAGGCGTCGCGCAGGGCGATGCGCAGTGCCACCGGCAGCCACCGGCCTGCGCGTGCCAGCAGGCCCAGCAGCGACGGGGTGCAGAGGACCAGGCCCACCTCGGTGAGGACCAGGGCCGCCAGGATGCCGACGAACTGCATCCGGATCGCGCTGAGGACACCCACGGCGACACCGGCGGCGACGAGCGTCAGGCCCAGCACCACCCAGCGGCGGCGCGAGCGGGTGATGCCCCGCCTGCCCGCCAACGCCGTGACCACGTCCTGGCGGGACGAGATCCACGCGGGAACGAGCGCCGCGAGGACACCGGTGACGATCGCCAGCAGGGCCAGAGCGGCCAGAGCGGACGGGTAGAAGCGCTGGGCGGCGAACCGTTCGGCCAGCAGCCACTCGATCAGTGGACGGCCGGCCACCGCCGCCAGGACACCCAGGATCACGCCGCTCACCGCCGCCACCGTGCCCATGACGACGCCGTCCGCCAGGACGATGCGGCGGACGTGCGCGGGAGAGCCACCGACCGCGGCCACCAGCGCGAGGTCGCGTTTGCGGCGGCGGGCGCCGACGGCCAGCGCGGAACCCGCCAGCAACGACATCTCCAGCACGGCCAGGCCCGCCACCAGGACGAGGACGTCCGCGGTGATCTCGTGCGAGCCCGGGAGTTCCGGGTAGCGCTCGGACGCGGGCGGCAGGTCGTTCAGCACGGTGCGGGACAGCGCCGCGATGCCGACCTTGTTGAGCTCCTTGACCTTCGACCACGACAGCGGCGTGGTCACCAGCCAGGAGCGGTCGGTCCGCTCGAACGTGCCGGGCAGCGCCACCAGAGTCGTGTTGTCGAGGCGGTCCGGTTCCTCGACGACGCCCACCACGGTGAACGTGCGGCCGTCCTCGGTCGTGAGGGTGCCGCCGAGCGCGGCGCCGGTGCGGTCCATCGCCTTGCGGGACAACGTGATCTCGGTGGCGTTCGCGGCCGCCCTGCCCTCCAGCACCGTGATCATGCCGTGGGTGACCGGGTTGGTCAGGTCGAGCATGCGGACACCGGCCCGGCCGACACCGGCCGTCGTGTGGATGCCGGCGCCACCGCGGTCGACGGGAACGAGTTCGGTGCCGGGGAGCAGGGCCTTCAGGCGTTCCTCCGACGGGTCCTGGCCCTCGGCGTTCGTGGTCGGGATCGCGAAGTCCCTGGTCGGTTCCTGGATGACTGGACCTCGGTAGGGCCAGCTGACCAGGGCCTGCGCGGCGCCCATGCGGCGGTCGGCGTCCTCGTCCGGGGTGAGGCTGGTCGAGTCGTGGACGATCGCGGTGAACGACAGCGCGGCGACCGGGACCGCGATCAGGGCGATGACGAGAGCCGAGCGGCCAGCGGACCTGCGGGCCTCCCGCCAGGCGATGCGCAGTGCCGCGCGCCACCCGTTCACGGCGTGCTCAGCAGTTCTTCTGGCTGGTCGCGGGACGAGACGTCGACCACGACGCCGTCACGCAGGAAGACCACGCGGTCGGCCCAGGCGGCGTGCCGGGCGTCGTGCGTGACGAGGACGGCGGCGGCTCCGGCGTCCACTTTGGAGCGCAGCAGCCGGAGCACGGTCTCGCCGGTGCGGGAGTCGAGGGCGCCGGTCGGTTCGTCGGCGAGCACCAGGCGGCGTTCGCCGATCAGGGCGCGGGCGATGGCGACGCGTTGCTGCTGGCCGCCGGACATCTCGTCGGGGAACCGGTCGGCGTACCCGTCGAGGTCCACCTCGGACAGTGCCTGCTCGGCCTGCTGCCGCGACTTGCGGACGCCGTCGAGGTCGAGGGGGAGCACGACGTTCTCGGCGGCGGTGAGGCTCGCGATGAGGTTGAGGTCCTGGAAGACGTAGCCGATCCGCTTGCGGCGCCAGGCGGCGAGCTGCTTGCGGGACAACGACCGCAGGCTCGTGCCGTCGACCAGCACCTGTCCGCTGGTCGGGCTGTCGAGGCCGCCGCAGAGGTTCAGCAGCGTCGACTTGCCGGAGCCGGACGGGCCCATCACGGCGACGAGCTCACCCGGTTCGACGGTGAGGGACATGCCGTTGAGGGCGTTGACCGCCGTCTCGCCGGTGCCGTGGACGCGATGCACGTCGCGCAGTTCGAGGACGGTCATCTCGGCACCTCGACGTCGGTCGCCGCGGGGACGGCCTTGGGCTCGTAGCGCAGCAGGCTCGACTCGCAGTGGTCGAGCCAGCGCAGTTCGGCCTCGCCCTGGAAGATCATCGCGTCGAGCACGAGCAGCCACGGCAGGTCGCCTGGCTGGGTCTTGAGCCTCGTGTACTCCTGCAACGTGCGCATCGTGGCCGTGCGCTGGGTCATCACGACCTTGGCGACGTCGACGCCCGGCGTGGTGATGGCGAGGGCGAGCTTGATCGCCACCTCGTCGCGCGGCCGGTCGCCGCGCTGGACGGGAGTCGCGAACCACTTCTTCAGCTCGTCACGGCCCTGCGCGGTGATCTCGTAGGGCCGCTGGCCCTCGTTCTCGGGCAGCGCGGCGACCAGATCGTCGCGCTCCAGGCGCGACAACGTCGTGTAGACCTGCCCGATGTTCAACGGCCACGTGCCGCCGGTGGCCGAGTCGAACGCCACCCGCAGCTGGTAGCCGTACATGGGCCCGCGCTGCAACAACGCGAGCAGACCGTGTTTGACCGACATACCTACTGAGTATGCATACCGAGTATGTTCCTGGCAAACGGTGACGCGGAAACAGGAGTGCGAGCGGTCCCCGCATCAGGAACCCTGGACCGTGCCGGAGACGTCCGGCGGGAAGTGGACTGGGGGACGAGTGGTGGACGCCGCACCGGGGCGAACAGGAGAAGCGCGCCGGCTTGGGGCATCGGGCAGGTCCAGGGGCAGGCCGGTGAAGATCAGGAGCTACGAACCGGCGGACGAGGCTTCCTGGCTGAGGTGCCGGGTGCTCGGATTCCTCGCGACGAACTACTTCGACGACGTCTGGCAGGCCAGGCGCCGCACCGACCTGGAACTCGTCGCGCTCGACGGCGGCGTGGTGGCCGGAATCCTGGACGTGTCGATGCCCGGCGCGGAGGCGACCATCGACACCGTGGTCGTGCACCCCGACCATCAGGGCGAGGGGATCGCGACGGCACTGCTCGCGGAGGCCGTGCCGCGACTGGAACGGTGCGGGGCGCGGACGCTCGACGCCTGGACCCGTGAGGACGGACCCGCGCTGAACTGGTACGCGCGCAACGGTTTCACGGAGTCGGAGCACTACCTGCACGTGCACGCGTCCGCCGACGAACTGGCCACGGTGCTCACCGCGAAGCACGGCCTGGTGCCGGCCGGGGCGTTCCTGCACGCCCGGATCGAGCGGGAAGCCGAGATGCGCCAACGGTTCGAGCGCGTCTACGTGTGCCGCAGGATGGTGCGCGAACTCAGACCGTGATGCCGGTCAGCCGCGGGATCGTCGCGGTGCGCCCGGCGAGCAGCATCACGAGCGCCTCGATCGGCCCGCTGATCTCCGCACCCTCGCCGACGGCCCAGCCGGCGTCGGTGGCGACGAGCCGATGCCCGGCCAGCCTGCGGCGCGCGTGGAACGGGAACCCGATCCGCCACAGGTCGTTCGCCGCGACCACGGCGGCGTCGAGGGGCATGTGGCGTTCGATTCCGAGTGGCAGTGCGATGTCCTGGGTGTGGACCATGGTGTCCATCAGCGCGTTCTTGAGCGTCTGGCCGGGCGCGAGCCGGTGGAACCCGACGGCGCCGCGCAGGTCCGCGACGAGTTCGGCGGCCGGTCTGCGCGCCTCGTCGCGGGCGGTCTGGTCGACCATGCGGTCGAAGCTCCCGCGAGCCCGGACGAACGCCTTGAACGCCGTGCCGACCCGGATCCGGTGCGCGAGCGACAGGTGGGCGGCGACCTCGCGCACCGTCCAGCCCGCGCACAGCGACGGGTAGGTCCACTCGACGTCGGTGAGGCCCGCGAGCAGGTCCGCGGTCGCCGCGCGTTCGGAGTCGATCGTCTGCCAGATCTGCGTCTCGTCCATCGGCCTCTCCTCTTGATTTAGTTCGAGAGACTGACTACTTTAATCAGAGTCTCTGACCAAAAGCAACGGGAGTTCGCGTGAACATCGGGCTGCTGCTCTTCATCCCGAACCGCGACGTGGAGAACCGCGTCCTGGCGGCGGTCAACGCGGCGGGCTTCGACGTGACGCAGGCGCAGGCGCGGGTGCTCATGCGGATCGACCAGGAGGGAACGCGGCTGACCGTGCTCGCGGAGGCGGCCCAGGTGACCAAGCAGACCGCCGGTTTCCTCGTGGACCAGCTGGAGAAGGCCGGGTACGTGGAACGCGTGCCCGACCCGGCGGACGGCAGGGCGCGGCTGGTGAAGGTCACCGCGAAGGCACTGGGCGCGGTGCCCGTCGCGAACGAGGAACTGGCCAGGATCGAGGCGGAATGGGAACGACACCTGGGCAAGCGGCGCATGGGGCAACTCCGTGAGGCGCTGGAGATGCTCGGCGAGATCACCGACCCGTACCGCTGACCCGCGTGGTGCCGGTGGCGTTCCAGCCGGTCGCGCCGACGGTCTACCGAGTGGTGTCGGCAGTGCCCGAACCCGGTCGGCGCCGACCTGGGACAGCTGCTCGTGGGCCTCGCCCAGGAGGGACGGATGGCGGTCGCGGACCTGCCGCCCGTGCGCGAGGCGATCATCGACGCCTATCTCGACGGACTGCGGCTCGAACACCGTGCGGTATCACGGGAGGAGGTCGTACTGGGGTGCGACGGGACGCTGGCGGTGCGCAGCGCGTTCCACTCGGAACCCGGACTGGCCGAATACCTCGTGGAACGCGCCACGGCCCTCTAGGAGGCCAGCAGCTCCGACACCCGCGAACGGACCTCGGGGGAGTCGAGGCCGCGGACCATCACGGTGGTGCGGCGGCGCAGCACGTCGTCCACTTCGGACGCCCACTCGGCGCGGCGGGCGTGCTCGACCTGCGCCCAGATGTCCGGGCCGTCCGGGTGGACGCGCTCCAGCAGCGCCGGGTTCTCCAGGCCGAGCGCGACGACCTCGTGCGACGTCGTGCCGTAGTGGGTGGCGAGGTGGCGGACCACGTCGTCGGGCAGCGCGTCGAACGCGTGGCCCAGCACGGAACCCACGGTGTCGGGCGACGCCGAGCCGGGGAGCGCGACGCCGTCCAGGGGGCCGTCGAAGGTGCGGCCGAGTTCGGAGTTCACGCGGGCCAGGACGGTCGCGCCGATCTTGCGGAACGTCGTCCACTTGCCGCCGGCCACGCTGATCATGCCGCCGGACCCCGCGGTGATCACCGTTTCGCGCTTGGCGTGCGAGGTGTCGCCGGGGCCGCCGGGCAGCACCCTCAGACCCGCGAACGTGTATGCGATCCGTGAACGGTCCAGACCGGACACCGCGACGCCCGCCTCGTCCAGGATCTGGTCGATGTCGGCGTCGGTGCACGCGACCGCGGCCGGGTCGCCCTCGTAGGCCTCGTCGGTGGTGCCGAGCAGGAGGTGGCCCTCCCACGGGATCGCGAACGACACGCGCACGTCGTCGACCGGGATCGTCAGCGCGGCCTTCCACTCCGAGGTCGTCTTCAGCACCAGGTGCGAGCCCTTGGAGAGGCGGATCGACGGGTCGGCGGCGGCATCCTCCATGCGCCGCAGCACGTCGAGCCACGGACCGGTCGCGTTCACGACGACCTTCGCGTCCACACCGAACTCGCCGAGCGAGTCGCGCAGGTCGACCCCGGTGACCTTCGCACCGGTCTTGCGCAGGCCCACGACCGAGATGTGGTTGAGCAGCACGGCACCGGCCTCGGCGGCGGCGCGGGCGGCGGTGATCGCCACGCGGCTGTCGTTCATTTGGTGGTCGTAGTACATCGCGGCACCGCGCAGACCGTCGGCGCGCAGGTCAGGCACCCACTCCTGCGCCTTCCGCGCAGACAGGACCTTCCCCATGCCGTCGCCGAAGCCCGACAGCGCGGAGTACAGCGTGACGCCCGCGCCCAGCACGAACCGGCTGTGCGGGCCTCCTTTGTAGACGGGGACGAGGAACGGCAGCGGCCGCACCAGGTGCGGGGCCAGGTGGTCGCCCAGCGCGCGGCGTTCCTTGTGGTTCTCGTGCACCATCGGCACCGCCGACGGGCCCATCGCGAGGTAGCGCAGGCCGCCGTGCACGAGCTTGGACGACGCGGACGACGTGGCGCCCGCGAAGTCGCCGCTCTCCACCAGCGCCACCCGCAGTCCCGAACGCGCCGCGGCCCACGTGGTCGCGATGCCCAGGATGCCGCCGCCGATCACGACGACGTCGAACTTGCCGTGCTGCAGCTCTTCGCGAGCCCTGTCTCGTTGTGAAAGGTCAGTCATCGTCCTCGTCCATCCAACCGACGGTCCGCTCGACCGCCTTCTTCCACTTCCGGTAGCCCTTGTCGCGGGCATCCGGATCCATTGACGGCTCCCACTCGGCCGCCTTGTGCCAGTTGGCTTTCAGCTCGTCGGTGGTGCTCCAGTAGCCCACCGCGAGGCCTGCCGCGTACGCCGCGCCCAGGCACGTCGTCTCGGCCACGATCGGACGCACCACCGGCACGTCCAGCACGTCCGACAGGAACTGCATGAGCAGGTTGTTCGCCGTCATGCCGCCGTCGACGCGCAACGTCGTGAGGTCCGCTGCCGAGCGGGCATTCACAGCGTCGGCGTTCATCGCGTCCACGACCTCACGCGTCTGCCATGCCGATGCCTCCAGCACGGCCCGTGCGAGGTGCCCGCGCGAGATGTAGCCCGTCAGTCCGGCGATCACGCCACGCGCGTCACTGCGCCAGTGCGGTGCGAAGAGTCCGGAGAACGCGGGCACGAAGTACGCACCGCCGTTGTCGTCCACGGTCCGTGCGAGCGTTTCGATCTCCGCCGCCGACGAGATCAGCCCGATCTTGTCGCGGAACCACTGCACCAGCGCGCCCGTCACCGCGACCGCGCCCTCCAGCGCGTACGCAGCCGGCTCGTCGCCGATCTTGTAGCCGACGGTGGTGAGCAGGCCGTTCTGTGACCGCACCGGCTTGCCACCGGTGTTGATCAGCAGGAACGCGCCGGTGCCGTAGGTGCACTTGCCCTCGCCGGGCTCGAAGCAGGTCTGGCCGAACAGCGCGGCCTGCTGGTCGCCCAGCGCCGACGCGACGGGCACGCCCTCGTAGGTGCCGTACACCTCGGAGGAGGACCGGATCTCGGGAAGCATCTCTCGCGGCACGTCCATCGCGTCGACGAGCTCCTGGTCCCAGTCGAGGGTCTCCAGGTTCATCAGCATGGTGCGCGACGCGTTCGTGACGTCGGTGACGTGGCGGCCGGTCAGGTTCCAGATCAGCCAGGTGTCCATGGTGCCGAACACGACCTCGCCGCGTTCGGCCCGTGCGCGCAGGCCGTCGACGTTGTCGAGCAGCCAGCGCAACTTCGGGCCGGAGAAGTAGGTGGCCAGGGGGAGTCCGGAGCGTTCGCGGAACCGGTCCTGGTCGCCGAGCTGTTTGATCAACGCGTCCGTGCGCGTGTCCTGCCAGACGATCGCGTTGTGCACGGGCTCGCCGGTCGCCTTGTCCCACACGACCGTCGTCTCGCGCTGGTTCGTGATGCCGAACGCGGCGATGTCGGCGTACGTCAGTGACGCGTGAGAGAGAGCGTCGCGCACGACGGCCTGCACGTTCGTCCAGATCTCGGTCGCGTCGTGCTCCACGCGGCCCGGCTTCGGGAAGATCTGGCGGTGCTCGCGCTGAGCGACCGACACGATTCCGCCGGACTGGTCGAACACGATGCACCGGGACGACGTGGTGCCCTGGTCGATCGCCGCGATGTAAGCCACGTGCACACTCCTTTGTGCGAACCATTCGACATTGTCGAACGATTCCACAGTACTACCAGGAGAGGCCGCCGAGCTCCCTCGAAACGCTGCGAGCTGCCTCACGTACGTAGGACACGAGTTCGAGGCGCGGCGGCTGGTCGGGTGAGTCGCACAGCCGCTCGACCGGCCCGGAGATGCCGACCGCGCCCACGACCACACCGCGTTTGTCCCGGATCGGCGCCGCCACCGACGCCTCGCCCTCGACCAGTTCATGCAGGTCGTAGGCCCAGTCGCGGTCGCGGACCTCGTTCATGGAGTCGGCGAGCTGCTCGGGGTTGAGGGTGTGCCGAGTGAACCGCTGTAGGTCGCCGTCCGGCCACTCGCCGAACGCGACCAGCGCCTTGCCCAGGGCCGTCGCGTTCCACGGCAGCAGGGCGCCGGTGTCGAGCGTCTGCCGGCTGTTGTCCGGCCGGAACACGTGATGTACGACGAGCACGTGCTTTCCGTGCATCACGCCGATGCGCACCGCCTCGCGCGCACGCATCGCCAACGTGTCCGACCAGTTCAACGCCTTGGCGCGCAGCTCGTTGCCGTCCAGGTAGCTCGTGCCGATCTGGAACAGCGCGGCACCCAGGCGGTACTTGCCGCCCTCGACCTCCTGCTCGACGAACCCGACCTCCTGCAACGTCCGCAGGATGCCGTGCACCGTCGGTTTCGCGAGGTCCAGGGCGCGCGCGATCTCGCCGACGCTCAGCTGGTGCGCGCCGCCGTGGGCGAGCAGCTTCAGGACCTCGGCCGCGCGCTGAATGGACTGAATGGGTCCGGGCACGCACCCCACTCTAGCTGCGCACGTTCGACAATGTCGAACACTTACGGCCGATAGATTCCCAGCGCGGCCGCCCGCGAACGGAACTTGAAGTGGTTGGCCTTCTCCCGGACCTCGCCGTCCGTCGCGATCGAGATGGGCGCACCGTGCACCTCGACGTTCAACGAGGCCACCTCGAAGTGCTTGTACATGCGCGAGTGCTCCAACGCCCCGAGCAGGGCGCCCAGGAAGAACCTGGTCCGCGAGTACTTCCGGTCCGCACGGACGAAGCGCACGTCGAGCAGCCCGTCGTCCAGCCGGGGCCGCATGGTCGGCGCGAAGCCCTTCGGCCGGTACGGCCCGTTGCCCACGAACAGCATCCACACGAGGTGCTTGTCGCCGTCGATGGTCATGTGCAGTGGCTTCGCGCGCTGCAGGACACGGAACATCGCGATCCCGGCCGCGGGCCACTTGCCCCAGCGCTTTTCCAGCTTCTCGCGGATCCGCACCATGTCCGGGTAGCCGCCCAGCGACGCCGTGTTGACGAACCACTGGTCGTTGACCTGCGCCAGGTCCACCCGCACGCCCACGCCGTCGGCGACCGCCTGCGCCGTGTCGTGCAGACCGGTGATGCCCACGTCCCGCGCGAAGTGGTTCAACGTGCCGGAGGGGATGAGCACCATCGGCAGGTCGCGCTCGGCCGCGATGGCCGCCACGGTGGCCACGGTCCCGTCGCCACCGGCCACACCCAGCGCCTTCGCGTCGGGCAGGTCGTCGAGTTCCTCGACCGAGACGATCTGCGCCTTCGGCCACTCCTCGGTGATCTGCGGCGTCGGATCCGGCCCGATGCCCGAGAACGGGTTCACCACCACGACCAGGCCTTCGCCGTCCTGCAACGACGTCAGGTCGGCGTGTTCGTAGGCCGACGCGGGCTCGTTCAACCCGAGTGGCCACCAGCGGCGCGTGAGCACCGCGGCGCCGACACCCACCGCGGCGCCGGCCGCGACATCTGTCGGCCAATGAACGCCCGTGTGAACGCGTGAATACGCGACGGCGGCGGCGATCGGCGCCACCACCATGCCTGCTTTGGGGGATTCCATCGCTACCGCCGTGGCGAAAGCGGCCGCTGACGCGGAGTGACCGGACGGGAATGACGACGACGTCGGACGCTTGGACAGCCTGCGGTCCATCGCGAGCAGATCCGCGGCGGGTCGCCGGCGCGGAAAAAGTGACTTCCCGACGAGGTTCGCGCTGGCAGAGGCCCCGGCGATGGCCGCAAGACCCCGCATCGCACCACGCCGGTACGGGCCTTTCCTGGTCGCCAGAATCGCCGCTACGACGAACCACAGCAGGCTGTGGTTGGCGGCTTTCGAAAGCCTCTTCAAACCCCTGTCGAGCCTGCTCGCAGGCAGTCCGGCAGAGGATGCCATGAGCTTCTTGTCGAGAGCGCTGACCCGTTTCCACACCCCTCCGACACTAAACCGCAACCGGCGTGCCGCCCGAACGGATCACCCTGCTCCGCCTGAGAGTCGCCTACTGTTGAGGCATGCAGCGGCGGATCTTCGGCATTGAGACAGAATTCGGGGTGACCTGCACCTTCCACGGGCAGCGTCGTCTGTCCCCGGACGAGGTCGCGCGGTACTTGTTCCGCCGCGTCGTCTCGTGGGGACGTTCTTCCAACGTCTTCTTGCGCAACGGCTCCCGGCTCTACCTCGACGTCGGCTCCCACCCGGAGTACGCCACGGCCGAGTGCGACGACCTGGCGCAGCTCGTCACGCACGACAAGGCGGGTGAGCGGATCCTCGAGGACCTGCTCGTCGACGCCGAGCGCAGGCTCGCCGACGAGGGCATCGGCGGCGACATCTTCCTGTTCAAGAACAACACCGACTCGGCCGGCAACTCCTACGGCTGCCACGAGAACTACCTGGTCGCACGGGCCGGCGAGTTCTCGCGCATCGCGGACGTGCTGCTGCCGTTCCTGGTGACCAGGCAGCTGATCTGCGGCGCCGGCAAGGTCCTGCAGACCCCGCGCGGCGCCGTGTACTGCCTCTCGCAGCGCGCCGAGCACATCTGGGAGGGCGTGTCGTCCGCGACCACCCGCTCCCGCCCGATCATCAACACCCGCGACGAGCCGCACGCCGACGCCGAGCGTTACCGGCGCCTGCACGTCATCGTCGGCGACTCGAACATGTCCGAGGTGACGACGCTGCTGAAGGTCGGCAGCGCGAACCTCGTGCTCGAGATGATCGAGCAGGGCGTCCAGTTCCGCGACTTCTCGCTGGACAACCCGATCCGAGCCATCCGCGAGATCTCCCACGACCTGACCGGCCGCCGCACCGTTCGTCTCGCGGGCGGCAAGGAAGCGTCCGCGCTCGACATCCAGCGCGAGTACTTCGAGAAGGCCGTCGAGCACTGCGCCAAGCGCTCACCGGACCCGATGGCGGAGCGCGTCCTCGAACTCTGGGGCCGCACCCTCGACGCCGTCGAGGCCCAGGACCTGACGAAGATCGACCGCGAGATCGACTGGGCCATCAAGAACCGCCTGATGAACCGGTACATGGAAAAGCACAACATGGACCTGTCCAACCCGCGCATCGCCCAGATCGACCTCGCCTACCACGACATCCGTCGCGGCCGCGGCGTGTTCGACCTGCTGCAGCGCAAGGGCCAGGTCGAGCGAGTGACCGACGACGGCGAGATCGAGGCCGCCAAGGACACCCCGCCGCAGACCACGCGGGCCAAGCTGCGCGGTGACTTCATCGCCGCCGCCCAGGCCGCCGGTCGCGACTTCACCGTCGACTGGGTGCACCTGAAGCTGAACGACCAGGCGCAGCGCACCGTGCTGTGCAAGGACCCGTTCCGCGCGGTGGACGAGCGCGTCGAAAGGCTCATTTCGTCGCTGTAGCGAGACTGTGAGAAGTGGCAGAGTGCCGTCGCATGAGGATCATCGCGGCGGCACTCGCTGCTTTCCTGATACTTCCCGGGGTGGCTTCGGCATCGGACGACACCTTCTGGGACCTGAAACCCACCGGCACCGACGCGCGCTTCCGAGGCCTGTCCGCGGTCAGCGGGCAGGTCGCGTGGGTCAGCGGCTCCAAGGGCACCGTCCTGCGCACCACGAACGGCGGCCGGTCCTGGGACTCCGTGGGGCCGCCCGGCACCGAGGCGCTGGAGTTCCGCGACATCGAGGCCTTCGACGCGCGCAACGCTGTGGCGCTGTCGATCGGTGAGGGCGAGTCGTCGCGGATCTACCGCACGTCCGACGGCGGTAAGAACTGGCAGGAGGAGTTCCGCAACACCGATCCGAAGGCGTTCTACGACTGCGTGGCGTTCTTCGACCGGTTCCGCGGGCTGGCGTTGAGCGATCCCGTGGACGGCAAGTTCCGGGTCCTCAGGACGTGGGACGGCGGTCGGTCGTGGCACGTCAACGACACCAAGGGCATGCCGGACGCGTTGCCGGGCGAGTTCGCGTTCGCGGCGTCCGGGCAGTGCGTGACGACCAGTGGCAACCACGCGTGGATCGCGACCGGCGGCGGCGCGAAGGCACGGGTGCTGGAGTCGCGGGACGGTGGGCGGTCGTGGAGGGCCTCCGACACCCCGTTGCCCACCGGTGAGGCGGCCGGGGTGTTCGCGGTGGCGTTCAAGACGCCGTGGCGGGGTGTGGCCATTGGCGGGGACTACCTGAAGCCGACCGATCCGACGCCGGCGTTCGTCACCAACGACGGTCGCGGGTGGACGGCGGGCAAGCAGGCTCCTGTCGGGTATCGGTCCGGCATCGCCTACCGGGGTGACGGGCTGGTCGCGGTCGGTCCGTCCGGGACGGACACCAGCAGGGACGGCAAGTCCTGGAAGGTCGCGGACACGGGGAGTTTCGACACTGTGGACTGCGTCGGTTCCACCTGCTGGGCGGCCGGGGAGAAGGGGCGCGTCGGCCGGACCTGAGAGGAGACGGGGGATGCGTCTGCATCCGGGTGAGACCGAAGCGGCGGGGTGGCGGGTCACAAGGCTGGCCGACGTCGTGCGGCGACTGCGGGAGGAGGCGCCTGATGGGCGTCCTCTGCTCGTCGCGGTCGACGGGCGCGGCGGTGCCGGGAAGTCCACGCTCGTCGAACGGCTGCGGAGGATCGTTCCCAGGTCCGAAGTGGTGCACACCGACGACATCGCCTGGAACCACGCGTACTTCGACTGGGGAGATCTGCTGGTCGAGAACGTCCTGGCGCCCCTGCACCGGGGTGAGCCGGTGACGTTCCGGCCGGCGGCCTGGGTCGAACACGACCGGCCCGGCGCGATCCACGTCGTGTCCGGGTTGGACGTCGTGTGGATCGAGGGCACCGGGATCATCCGGGAGCAGTGCGCTCCGTGGATCGACGCCTCCCTCTGGATTCAGGGTGATCTGGACGAGCAGGAACGGCGACTGGTCGCCCGCGACGGTGACTCCGCCGATCAGCAACGGCACGTCGCCGCGTGGCTGGCCGAGGAGTTGCCGTTCCTGTTACGCGAACGGCCGTGGCGCACGGCGACCGTCGTCGTGGCAGGTACGACCACGCTCGACCACGATCCCGAGTCCGAGATCGTCGTCGGGGTGTAACGCCTGCGGGGCGTCTGGCGAAAAAGGACGTGTCGGCCGCTCCCGAGCGGGGTAGCCGGTGCAGGTGTTCGACGGATTCTCGTTGCGTTGCAGGGACGTTGGCGAGGCCAATCTGCGAGTGAGGACCGGTGGTGCAGGGCCGCCGGTCCTCCTCTTGCACGGCCATCCGCGCACCCACACGACATGGCACCGCGTCGCACCGTTGCTCGCTGACGACTACACGGTCGTGTGCCCGGATCTTCGCGGTTACGGCGAGTCCAGCAAACCCGGTGACTACTCGAAACGCGCCATGGCGCGCGACTTCGTGAACCTGATGAGCCAGCTGGGCCACGAGAAGTTCGCCGTCGCCGGTCACGACCGGGGCGCCGCCGCGGCCATCCGGCTCGCGCTCGACCACCCGGAGAGGGTCACGCGGCTCGCCGTGCTCGACGGGCTGCCGATCGGCGCCCACCTCAGTCGCTGCGACGCCCGGTTCGCGCAGGACTGGTACCACTGGTTCTTCCTGGCACAGCAGGAACTCGCGGCCGCGATGATCAACCAGGACCCCGGCCTCTGGTACGGCCGCCGCTACCACGACACCCCGCTGGCGATGGGCGTGGAGAACTGGGCCGACTTCCAGCGGGCGATCCACGACCCGGAGACCGTGCTGGCGATGTGCGGTGACTACCGCGCCGGTCTGGAGGTCGACCGTCAGCACGACGACGAGGACCGTGCCGCCGGGCGGAAGATCTCGTGCCCGGTGCTGGCCCTGTGGTCCGCCGGGGACGACCTCGGCGACCTGTACGACGACCTGCCGGGGATCTGGGCCGAGTGGGCGGATGACGTGCGAGTACGTGCCCTCGACTGCGGGCACCACATGGCCGAGGAAGCACCTGTCGAACTGGTCCGGGAACTGCGGACCCTGTTCTGAACTGACCGTTGACGACAGGTGGTGATGAGGTTTCGGTGCGCGCACGCGTTAGGGTCTCTCCGTGGCCATCGCACGCGCCGAACGCCTTGTCAACCTGGTGCTGTGCCTGCTGTCGACCCGTCAGTACCTGACAGCGGAGCGCATCCGCGCCATCGTCCCCGGCTATCACGAAGCGCCGACGGACGAGGCGTTCTTCCGCATGTTCGAAAGGGACAAGTCCGAGCTGCGGGATCTCGGCGTGCCGCTCGAGACCGGGCGGCAGTCCAACGCCGAGGGCGCGGAGGACGGGTACCGGATCGCGCGGCGTGACTACGAGCTCGGCGACATCGACCTCGAACCCGACGAGGCCGCCGCCGTGGCGCTGGCCGCCCGGCTCTGGGACTCGCCGCAGCTCACGGGCGCGGTGCACGGGGCGTTGATCAAGCTGCGGGCCGCCGGCGTGGACGTCGACCAGGACACGCCCGCAGCCGTCGAGCCCAAGGTGCGCGCGAACGAGCCCGCTTTCCCGCCGTTGCTGCAGGCCGTGCAGGCGGGACAGGTCGTCTCGTTCGAGTACCGCAAGCCGCCGCCCGGCGGGTACAAGGAACGCACGGTCGAGCCGTGGGGCGTGGTCGCCTGGCGCGGCAAGTGGTACCTCGTCGGCTGGGACCGCGATCGCAACGACACGCGCTGCTTCCGGCTCTCACGCGTCATGGGACAGGTACGGCCCGTGGGCAAGCCCGGCGTGGTCACCGTGCCTGAAGGCACGGACCTGATGAGCCTCATCGCGCGCACGGAGGTCGCTCCGCACCACACGGCGCCCGCCAAGATCTGGGTGGCCAAGAACCGGGCGCAGGGGCTGCGGCGGCACGCCAAGGTCGTCGAGGAACGCGACGGCGGCGACGTCGTCGAGATCGACCTGAAGTTCCCCGACTCGGCGGCCAAGTGGCTCGCCGGGTTCGGGCCCGACGTCGTGGTGCTGGAACCCGAGGTCCTGGCCAAGTCGGTCCGCGACCGCCTGCAGGGCGCACTGGAAGGAGCGCGGTGACCGCGTCGAACGAACGGCTGCCGCGCCTGCTCGCACTCGTGCCGTACCTGCTCACGAGGCCCGCCATCACCATCAAGGAGGCCGCGGCCGACTTCGGCATCACGCCCAAGCAGCTGCGCAAGGACCTCGAACTGCTGTGGATGTGCGGCCTGCCCGGCTACGGGCCCGGCGACCTGATCGACCTGTCGTTCGAGGGCGAGACGATCACCGTCTCGTTCGACGCGGGCCTCGACCGGCCGCTGCGCCTCACCGCGGCCGAGGCGGCGTCGCTGCTGGTCGCGCTGCGGGCGCTGGCCGACACGCCCGGTGTGGTCGACACGGACGCCGTGCAGCGGGCGCTGGCGAAGATCGAGGCGGCGGTCGGCAAGGCGCAGCCCGCGGGCATGGTGGTCGGGCTCGGCGCGTTCGAACGCGGGGAGACCGCGGAGGTCCGCGCCGCCGTACAGGACGCCGTGAAGCGCGAACGGGCCGTGCGCATCCGTTACTACTCGCAGTCGCACGACGCGATGAGCGACCGAGTGGTCGATCCGATGCGTCTGCTGCTCGTGGAGGGGCGCGGTTACCTCGAAGGATGGTGCCGTTCGGCGCTCGGCGTGCGGTTGTTCCGGCTCGACCGCATCGACGAGGTCGAGGTGCTCGACGAGCCGTCGTCGCCTCCGCCGCACGCCCAGCTGACCGATACGTCGGAGGGGTTGTTCCACCCCAGGGACGACCAGAAGGTCGCGGTGCTGCTGCTGGAACCGGACGCGCACTGGGTCGCCGAGTACTACCCGGTCGATCACTCCGCCGAGCTCTCGGACGGCCGCACGCGTGTCCTCATGCGCTACGACGACCCGTCCTGGATGGTCCGCCTGCTCCTCGGGCTGGGCGGCGACGTGCACGTAGAGCAGCCGGCGGAACTGGCGGACGAGGTGGTGCGCCAGGCGCGGGAGGCATTGCGCCGGGCAGATCACCTGCTGTCCACCTAAGACGTATAGGTTGTGGTTGTGCCGTCGACACCGACCCTGGCGCTGATCGCGCTCGGCCTGATCGTGCTCGTCGCGATCATGGTCCGAGTCCTCGGATCCTTGCGCCGATTCGCCCGTGCCCGCACTCTGGTGGGGGACAGGGTCGGGGACGGCGTGGGCATGCTCAAGGCGCGATCGGCTGCGCTGAAGGTGGCCTTCGCACAACGACGCCCCAAGGAACAGGCCCGCACCAGGGCAAACCCCGCGTACGATCGTCGTGACGGGGGAGACAGGAGGATCACCAATGGGTAACCTCGGACCCACCGAGCTGATCATCATCGCAGTGGTGATCATTCTGCTGTTCGGTGCGAAGAAGCTTCCTGACATGGCGCGTTCGCTCGGCAAGTCGGCGAAGATCTTCAAGGCTGAGACCAAGGGCCTGCGCGACAACCAGGACGCGGACGACGCGCCGGTGCAGCAGCAGCCCGTGCAGCAGCCGGTCCAGCAGCTCCCCCCGGCTCAGCCGCAGCCGATCCAGCAGCCCCAGGTCGCGCCTCCCATCGAGCAGACCACGCAGAACAAGGCGAACAACTGACCTTCCGGTCTCCTGACTTGTAAGGACGGTCGACGCGGTGGCAAGTCCGTTCCGGTGGGTGGCTGAACGCCGGGAACGCGGCAGGCGCCGTCGGGGAAGCGCCGACGGCACGATGTCGCTCAAAGAGCACCTTTACGAGCTGAGGTACCGGCTCGGCCTGGCGATGCTGGTCATCGCGGTCGGAGCCATCTTCGGTTTCATCTGGTTCCAGGTGCGGCTCGGCCCGATCCCGTCGCTGGGTGACATTCTGACGGGGCCGTACTGCCAGCCGGATCTGGAGAAGTACCGGGCCAAGATCACCAACGACGGCACCTGCGCGTTGCTGCAGACCGAGCCGTTCGAGATCTTCCTCGTGCAGCTGCAGGTCGGCACGGCGGCGGGCGCGGTGCTGCTCAGCCCGCTGTGGCTGTACCAGATCTGGGCGTTCATCACGCCCGGCCTGTACCTGAAGGAACGCAAGTTCGCCCGCGTGTTCGTCGGCGCCGGCGCGCTGCTGTTCGTGGCCGGCGCGGTGCTCGCGTACCTGGTGGTGCCGCAGGGCCTGAAGGTGCTGCTCGGTTTCGGTGGCGACAACTGGGTCACGGCGCTCACCGGTAGCAAGTACATCAACTTCGTCATCACGATGCTGTTCATCTTCGGGGTGAGCTTCCTGCTCCCCCTGGTCGTGGTGATGCTCAACCGCGCGGGCGTGCTGTCCTACGAACGGCTGTCGAAGTGGCGGCGCGGCCTGCTGATGGGCCTGTTCGTGTTCGCCGCGATCGCGACGCCCGGCACCGACCCGATCTCGATGGTCGTGCTGGCCCTCGCGTTGTCGGTGCTGTTCGAGATGGCGATCCAGATCTCCCGCGTGCACGACAAGCGCAAGGCGAAGCTGCGCGCGGCCGAGGGCCTGGACGAGCTCGACGACGACGAGGCGGCGCCGTTCAACTACGTGGCGTCCGACGACGACGGCAACGACCCCGGTGAGAAGGCCATCGCTTCGGAGCCCTCGAAGCGCGTGAACTACGACGACGCCACGTGACGCGGGCCGCCTTACTGGTGTGCCCCGCGTCGGGCAAGGGGCGGGCGGCCCGGATGGCCGGGTCGACCGCCGCCGCGTTGCGTCCGCACGTCTCGTCGCTGCGGCAACTCGTCGCGCACGACGCCGAGGGCACGCTCGCGATGGCCCGTGAGGCCGTCGCGGACGGTGTGGACCTGCTGGTCGTCCTCGGCGGTGACGGTGCCGCCCACCTGGGTCTTCAGGCGGTCGCGGGCACGTCCACTTCGCTGGGCATCGTCCCGGCCGGCACCGGGAACGACCTGGCCGTGGCCGTGGGGTCGCAGTCGGTCGAGGACGTCGTGCACGGCACGAAGAAGACCCTGGACCTGGGCCGGTTGTCGACGGGGCAGTGGTTCGCGACGGTGCTGTGCGCCGGGTTCGACTCCGCGGTCAACGAGCGGGCGAACGCGATGCGCTGGCCTGCCGGTCCGCGCCGCTACGACCTCGCGATCGTGGCCGAGCTCGCGTCGCTGAAGTCGGCGCCTCTGGTCGTGACGACCGAGAACGAGACGTTCGAACTGGACGCGACGCTCGTGGCGATCGGCAACACGCCGAACTACGGCGGCGGGATCCCCGTGTGCCCTGGTGCGGACGCCAACGACGGTCTGTTCGACGTGACGGTCGTGGAGCACGGCAGCCGCACGATGCTGATGCGGATGCTGCCGACGTTGCGCACGGGCAAGCACACCGAACATCCGGCGGTGCGGACGTTCCGGGCGCGTGAGGTCTCTCTTTCCGGTGGCAACGGCTGGATCGCTTACGCCGACGGCGAACGCCAGGAGGCATTGCCCGTCTCAGTTCGGACGGTTCCAGGCGCTCTCACAGTCATGGGTCGCTAAATTGTCGGACTGTTCGGTTCGTTTCGTTTTTCGGTAGGGATGCATGGAGACTCTGCAGTTTCAGTCCGAGGCACGTCAGCTGCTGCAGCTGATGATCCACTCGATCTACTCGAACAAGGACACGTTCCTGCGCGAGCTGGTCTCGAACGCCTCCGACGCGCTGGACAAGCTGCGGCTGGAATCGTTCCGCGACAAGGACATGGTCGTCGACGTCGACGACCTGCACGTCGTGATCGAGTCCGATCCGGCCGAGCGCACGCTGACCGTGCGGGACAACGGCATCGGCATGACCCGCGAGGACGTCGTGCGGCTCATCGGCACGATCGCGAAGTCCGGCACCGCGGAGTTCCTGAAGCAGCTCAAGGATCAGCAGTCCGGCAGCACGTCGGACCTGATCGGCCAGTTCGGCATCGGCTTCTACTCGTCGTTCATGGTGGCGGACAAGGTCACCCTCGTGACGAAGTACCCGCACGCCGAGAAGGGCGTGCGCTGGGAGTCGTCCGGCGAGGCCACGTACACGATCGACGACGTGGACGACGCGCCCCAGGGCACCTCGGTCACGTTGCACCTCAAGCCGTCCGACGACGAGGACCGCCTGCCCGACTACACCGAGCCGGCGAAGATCCGCGAGATCGTCAAGCGCTACTCGGACTTCATCACCTGGCCGGTGCGCCTGGGCGGCGAGGAGATCAACTCCCGCAAGGCCCTGTGGGCGCGCCCGGCCTCCGAGGTGACGGAGGAGGAGTACGCCGAGTTCTACCGCCACATCAGCCACGACTGGAACGCGCCGCTCGAGACCATCCGCATGCAGGCGGAGGGCACGTTCGAGTACCAGGCCCTGCTGTTCCTGCCCGCGCAGGCGCCGATGGACCTGTTCATGCGTGACGGCAAGCGCGGTGTGCAGCTCTACGTGAAGCGCGTCTTCATCATGGAGGACTGCGCCGAGCTGATGCCGGAGTACCTGCGGTTCGTGAAGGGTGTCGTCGACGCGGCGGACCTCTCGCTGAACGTCTCGCGCGAGATCCTGCAGCAGGACCGCCAGATCCAGCTGATGCGCCGCCGTCTGGTGAAGAAGGTGCTCTCCTCGATCAAGTCGCTGCAGTCCTCGCGTCCCGACGACTACGCGAAGCTGTGGGGCGAGGTCGGCGCGGCGCTGAAGGAGGGCCTGCTCTCCGACTCGGACAACCGCGACGCGATCCTGGAGGTCTGCTCCTTCGCCTCGACGAACTCCGCGGACTCGATGACGACGCTCGCCGAGTACGTCTCGCGGATGAAGGACGGCCAGGAGCACATCTACTACATGACCGGCGACTCGCGGACGTCCGTCGAGAACTCGCCGCACATGGAGGCCTTGCGCGCCAAGGGATTCGAGGTGCTGATCCTCACCGACACGATCGACGAGATGTGGGTCGACTCCGTTCCCGCGTTCGACGGCAAGCCGTTCCAGTCCGTCGCCAAGGGTCAGGTCGACCTGGAGACCGACGAGGAGAAGACGGCCAACGAGGCCAAGGCCGCGGAGTTCGGCGACCTGCTGACGTGGCTGAAGGAGCAGTTGGAGGACGACGTCAAGGACGTGCGTCTGTCCACGCGCCTGACGACCTCACCGGCGTGCGTCGTCGGTGACTCCTACGACATCACTCCGACGCTGGAGAAGATGTACAAGGCGATGGGACAGGAGCTGCCGAAGATCAAGCGGATCCTGGAGCTCAACCCGTCGCACCCGCTGGTCGAGGGGCTGCACGGGGCGTTCGCGGCGGGCGAACGCGAGTCGTTGGCCGACACGGCCGAGCTCATCTACGGGCTGGCGCTGCTGGCTGAGGGTGGCGAGCTCGCCGACCCGTCCCGTTTCGTGAAGCTGGTGGCGGACCGGGTGCAGCGCACGTTCTGACAAAACCGCAGGTGGAGGGCGATGTCCGAGGGACATCGCCCTCTGTCGTTTCAGTGTTGATTGAAGTTAATCTATCTCGGCGGCGATTGTCGGTGTGATGTGAAAGCCTGATGGAGTGTCAAGTGCTTCGCGGTCCCCGGCCGAGGCCTACGCCGACTCCCGGCGTCGTGCCGAACGGCCCAAGCTGACCGACTTCCGCTCCGTCATCTCGTTCGAGCTGGACCCGTTCCAGCGCCAGGCCTGCGAGGCCCTGGAGGACGGTCACGGAGTGCTCGTCTGCGCCCCCACCGGTGCCGGCAAGACGGTGGTGGGCGAGTTCGCCGTGCACCTGGCCCTGACCGGCGGCCGCAAGTGCTTCTACACCACGCCGATCAAGGCCCTGAGCAACCAGAAGTTCGCCGACCTCACCGCGCGGTACGGGGCGGACAAGATCGGCCTGCTCACCGGTGACACGAGCATCAACGGCGGTGCGCCCGTGGTCGTCATGACCACCGAGGTGCTGCGGAACATGCTCTACTCGGGTTCGTCCACTCTGGACGGACTCGCGTACGTCGTGATGGACGAGGTGCACTACCTCGCGGACAGGTTCCGCGGCCCCGTGTGGGAAGAGGTCATCCTGCACCTGCCGGAGCACGTGCAGGTGGTCGGCCTGTCCGCGACGGTCAGCAACGCCGAGGAGTTCGGCGAGTGGCTGGTCGAGGTGCGCGGGGACACGGCGGTCGTCGTCGACGAGCACCGGCCGGTGCCGCTGTGGCAGCACATGCTGGTGGGCAACCAGATGCTCGACCTGTTCGAGGGCGACCAGACGCACGCGCGGATCAACACCCAGGTGCTGCGCAAGACCGAGGAGCTCACGCGCTACCACGTGCCGTTCAGCCGCGGGCGCAACCGCGGCGGTGGCGGCGGCCCAGGCCGCCCGGCGCGCAACAGCGGGTTCAAGCCGACCTCGCGCACCGACATGATCCAGCGGCTCGACGCGGCCTCCCTGTTGCCCGCGATCGTGTTCGTGTTCAGCCGTGCGGGTTGTGACGCGGCGGTCGCGCAGACGGCCCGTGCGGGACTGCGGCTCAACACGCCGGAGGAGACCGAGCAGGTTCGCCGGATCGTCGACGAGAAGACGCGCGACCTGCCGGAGGCCGACCTGGCCGTGCTCGGGTACTGGGAGTGGCGTGAGGCCCTGGAACGGGGCATCGCGTCTCACCACGCCGGGTTGCTGCCCGCGTTCAAGGAGACGGTCGAGGAGCTGTTCGTCCGCGGGCTGGTCAAGGTCGTGTTCGCGACCGAGACGCTCGCGCTGGGCATCAACATGCCCGCGCGGACGGTCGTGCTCGAAAAGCTCGTGAAGTACAACGGCGAGGCGCACGTCGACCTCACACCGGGCGAGTACACGCAGCTCACGGGTCGTGCGGGGCGTCGTGGCATCGACGTCGAGGGGCACGCGGTCGTCGTCTGGCAGCCGGGGGTCGACCCCAAGGCGGTCGGCGGGCTCGCGTCCACGCGCACGTACCCGCTGCGGTCGTCGTTCCGGCCCGGCTACAACATGGCCGTCAACCTCGTGGCCCAGCTCGGCGCCTCGGCCGCGCGCGCGATCCTGGAGCAGTCGCTCGCGCAGTTCCAGGCGGACAGGTCGGTGGTCGGGCTCGCCCGCCGCATCGACCGCAACAAGGAGGCGCTCGCCGGCTACACCGAGGCGATGACGTGCCACCTCGGCGACTTCACCGAGTACGCGGGGCTGCGCCGCCGCATCGGCGACCGGGAGAAGCAGCTCGCGAAGCAGAACACGAACTCGCGCCGCATCGACACGGCCAAGTCGCTCGAACGGCTGCGCAAGGGCGACGTGATCGCCGTGCCGTCCGGGCGCCGCAGCGGTCTCGCCGTGGTCGTCGACCCCGGCCTCGAACCGATGGGCGAGGCGAAGCCGCTGGTCGTCACCGAGGACCGCTGGTCCGGCCGCCTGACGTCGGCGGACTTCCCGTCGCCGGTCGAGGTGCTGGGCCACATCCGGCTGCCCAAGCAGGTCGACGTGCGCTCGCCCAAGTCGCGGCGCGACCTCGCGTCCACGATCCGCAACACGGGCATCACCGTGCCGTCGCGGGGCCGCAGGCAGACCACCGCGGACGACGACCCCGAGCTCGCGACGCTGCGCCGCGCCCTGCGCGCGCACCCGTGCCACGGCTGCGACCAGCGCGAGGACCACGCCCGGTGGGGCGAGCGGTACCACCGGCTGCTGGCCGAGACCGAGCAGCTGGAGCGCAAGGTCGCGGCGACGACGCACTCGCTGGCGCGTCAGTTCGACCGCATCCGCGCGTTGCTGCGCGAGCGCGGCTACCTCAGCGAGGCCGAGGAGATCACCGCCGACGGCAAGCGTCTGACCAGGCTCTACAGCGAGTCGGACCTGCTCGCCGCAGAGTGCATCCGCAACGGCGTGTGGAAGGGCCTCAAGCCGGAAGAGCTCGCCGCCGTCGTGTCGTCGCTGGTCTACGAGGCGCGCAGGGACGGCCCGGTCGAGGCGCGGCTGCCGCAGGGCCCGGTCGCCGACGCGATGCTCAAGACCGTGCGGCTGTGGGCGGAGATCGAGGACGACGAGCGCCGCCACAAGCTCGAACGCATCACCCGCCAGCCGGACCCCGGCTTCGCCTGGCCGGTGTACCGCTGGGCGCGCGGCGAGTCGCTGGAGAAGGTGCTGAGCGCCGCCGAGGCCGGTGGCAACGAACTCGGCGCCGGCGACTTCGTGCGCTGGTGCCGGCAGGTGATCGACCTTTTGGACCAGATCCGTGAGGTGGTCGGCCGACAGGACCCGGTCGGAGCGGCCGCGGCCAAGGCCGTCGACGCGCTGAGGCGCGGAGTTGTGGCGATGATGTGACATGGGCCTGACGAAGGTTTTGCGAGTCGGAGTAAAGACTGACGTCAACGGTGTGATTGGATTTCGCCGCAACGTCGTACACGTGGAGGTCGACAGATGAGCAGCCCGTACGGACCGTCCGGAGGGAACGATCCGCAGCAGCCGTGGGGCCAGCAGCCGCAGCCGCCGCAGCAGCCCTATGGAGGCGGTTTCCCTCCCGGCACGCCGTCCGGCGGCTTCCCGGCCCAGAACCCGGGACAGCAGAACCCCTACGGCCCGCCGCAGCCCCAGCAGGGTCAGCCCCAGCCGGGCCAGCAGCAGCCGTACCCGGGTTTCGACCCGTCGCAGCAGCAGACGCAGCAGTACGGCGTGCCCGGCCAGCAGCCGCAGTCGAACCCCTACGGCACTCCGGCCCAGGACCCGTACGGCCAGCAGACGCAGCAGTACGGCATGCCGGGCCAGCAACAGCAGCCCAACCCGTACGGCCAGCAGCCGGGCTACGGCCCGCCGGTGCCGCCGAAGAAGAAGTCCAGCGCGGCCATCTGGGTCGCCGCTGTGGTCGTCGTCCTGCTCGTCGGTGGCGTGCTGTTCACCGGCTTCGTGTCGCCGGCGTTCTTCAAGAAGAAGATCTTCGACAACACCGCGGTGCAGAGCGGCATCGTCCAGATCCTGAAGGACGAGTACAAGATCTCCGACGTCGGCGCCGCGACCTGTTCCGGTGAGAACGAGGTCAAGCCCAACACCTCGTTCGAGTGCAAGGTGCAGGTCGGCGGCAAGGACAAGAAGGTCAAGATCGTCGTCAAGACCGAGGACGGCGAGTACGAGGTCGGCCAGCCCACCGGCTGATCCTCCGCCTTTCGCGTTAGCCTTCCCCCGGGAGTTCCTGGGGGAAGGCTTTCTTTTGCGCTACTTCGTGTTTCCGGCCGAGGAGCGGGAGCCTCTGTGTCCGACCGCGGTGGTGCGGGTCGAGGACGATGGGACCGAGCAGGCGTTCACCCGCGAGCTGCGCTGGGAGCCGTTGTCCGTGCGGCCCCAGACGCCGCCAGGGCGCGACGCGTGGGAGGTCGACTCGGACTGGGCCGAGATGTTCATGATCGACATGATCGTCGCGATGCGCCGGGCCCGGTACGGCGATTCTGACCCGAGCATCCGCGTCCACTACGACGTTGACGGCGTGTGGGGACAACGGCGCACCAAGCCGGAGATCGACCTGGGCGACGGTGAGGCCGTGCTCGTGGAGCGCGCTCCCGCCCCGTTCCGCTGGCACGTGTCGAAGCAGGGCGCCCGCGAGCAGATCGTGCTGAGGGTCGCGCCCGACGGCACCGGGCAACAGTTCACCGATGACCTGCACTGGACCCCCTCGGACCGGCTCCCGGCGCGGGATCTGGAAGAGGTGGACGAGCGCACCGCGTTGTGGCGGGTCGCCCACGTGATCGAACGGGTGCGCGGTGCGTGGTCGCACAACTGGCCCGGCCCGTACTGCTTCGCGATCTTCAACCAGGGCCGGCAGGCGCTCCACCTGGACGACGCGTTGCACGTGGTGCGGACGAACGCCGGCCACGACTCCCATCTCGCAGACTCCTTCGGGATCGGCCGTGACTGGCATCCGGCGACCACGTTGCGGGAGTTCGCCATGGCTGACCATCGCGGCATCAAGATCCCGATCGCCGCGTCCGAGGCGGACCACCTCGTCGAGGTGATCCTCCGGCGCCGCGAGCAGTGGGGCCGGGCGTACTGGACGCTCGGAAACTGAGGTGCGTTCGCGGTCGTGCTGAGTCAGGATCGCGGGCGTGACCGAGATCCGCGTTCTCACCGACGAAGCGCAGTATCGCGCCCACCACGGGCTCTTCCGCCGTGCGATGCACTGGAGTCCGGCCGAGGACGACAAGTGGGAGGTCATCCGGCAGACCTACGAGCCCGGCCGGACGCACGCCGCGTTCGAGGGCGACGAGATGGTCGGCTCGACGCAGACCTTCGGCTGCTCGATGGTGGTGCCCGGTGGTGCTGTCGTACCGCACGCTGCCGTGTCGCGCGTGGGGGTCCGTGCGGACTACACGCGCCGTGGCGTGCTGAGTGCCCTGATGCGCGAGCAACTCTCCACGCTGTCGGAACCTGTCGCGACGTTGCGTGCGTCGGAGGGCCGCATCTACGGCCGCTTCGGTTACGGGCTCGCCGGGCGGGTGCGGTACCTGAGGATCGACGCGCGCAAGGCGGTGATCCCGGGTTCGCCGGTCGGGCGCGTGCGGATGGTGGACCCCGACACCTCGGACAAGCTCCTGCCGGAGTTGCACACCGAGATCGGCCTCGACCGGCCAGGGCAGATCTCCCGCTGGCCCGGCTGGTGGGCGATCCACCAGGAGCGCAAGGGCGCGGCCGAGAACCTGGTCACCGTCGTCCACAGTGGACCTGACGGCGACGACGGCTTCGTGTCCTACAAGGTGTCCGAGGACAAGGACTTCAAGCACACCATGGAGATCGAGGACTTCGCGTGGGCCAACGCCGACGCGTGGCGCGACCTCTGGATCTACCTGACGCGGCTGGACCTGGTCGACGAGATCCACGTCGACGCGGCGCTCGACAACCCGCTGAACTGGCTCTTCGAAGACCCGCGCGTCGTGTACACGAAGGACGTCTACGACCAGATCTGGCTGCGGCTGGTGGACGTGCCGCGCATGCTCGCCGCCCGCACCTACGGCGTCGCCGAGCCCGTTGTGATCGAGGTGCGCGACAAGCTGCTGCCCGCCAACGACGGCTGCTACCGCGTGTCGCCGGACGGTGCCGAACGCGTCGAGGGGCCCGCCGACATCACGATCTCCGTCGAACTGCTCGGAGCCGTCTACCTCGGCGACACGAAGTTCTCGGACCTCGCGGCCGCCAAGCGGATCGAGGGCTCGCGGTTCGACGAGGCCGACGCGTTGTTCGCCGTCCCCGTCGCGCCGCTCTGCTCGACGTTCTTCTAGGAGCGCCGCTCCATCGCGTTCACCAGGCGCGGCACCGAACTGCCGAGGCCCCAGCGCTGCGTGAGCTCACGCAGCCGCTCGGGGTCGGCGGGCACGCGCGGCACCTCGTCGGAGCGGTCCAGCACGACCGGGGCGTCCAGCGCGGTGCGGACGACCACGGGCGCCACCGCCAGGTAGTCCTCGGCGGCGATGAGCGCGTTGCGGGCCTTGGTGGTGAGCTTGCGGTCCATCGGGTCGGTCACGGCCTTGAGGACGGCGTCGAGCGAGCCGAACTCGGTGATGAGCTTCGCCGCGGTCTTCTCGCCGATGCCCGCGACGCCCGGCAGGCCGTCGGACGGGTCGCCGCGCAGCACGGACATGTCGGCGTACGCGGAACCCGCGTTCTCGACGGGCAGCGAGTACTTGGTGGCCAGTTCCTCCGGGCCGAGGACCTCGGCCTTGCTCCAGCCGCGGCCGACGTAGACGACGTGCACGGGCGTGGGGTCGAAGCGCACGACCTGGAACATGTCGCGGTCGCCCGTCACCACCTCGACGCGTGACTTCTTCTCGTGGTGGGCGAGCGCGCCGATCACGTCGTCGGCCTCGTACCCGGCCGCCTCGCCGGTGCAGATGCCGGCGGCGTCGAGCACGTCGAGGATGATCGGGATCTGCGGCGTCAGCGTGTCCGGGACCTCCTCGGACCCGTCCGTCGCGTTCTCGGCGACGCGGTGCGCCTTGTAGGACGGCAGCGCCTTGACCCGGAACTCGGGCCGCCAGTCGGCGTCGAGGCAGGCGACCAGCCGGGCCGCGCCGCGTTCGGTGATGACGCGGGCGATCGTGTCGACGAACCCGCGCACGGCGTTCACCGGCGTGCCGTCGGGCGCCGTCATCGAGTCCGGCAGCGCGTAGTACGACCGGAAGTAGAGGCTCGCGGAGTCGAGCAGCACCAGGGGAGAGCTCACGAATGGACAAGCTACTAGGCTTTCGGTCATGGCAACGATCACCGGGCCCATCGACGTGTCCGCGCTGCGTGCGCGACTTGACCGCGCGACCGCCGCCGCCGAGCAGGCGGGCGTCGACGCCCTCCTCATCTCGCCCGGCTCGGACCTGCGGTACCTGATCGGTGCCGGTGGCGACTCGTTCGAGCGGCTCACCTGCCTCGCGCTGCCCGTGGGCGGCACGCCGACGCTGGTCGTGCCGAAGCTGGAGCAGCCGGGGTACGCGGCCATCCCGACGGACGAACTCGGTGTCGAGGTCGTCACGTGGGTCGATGGTGAGGACCCGTACGCGCTGGTCAAGGCCGCGCTCAAGGGCAGCAGGACGGCTGTGGCGGACATGATGCCCGCGCTGCACACCATCAAGCTCGGCCACGCGATCGGCGGCGAGCAGTCGCTGGCCGGGCCGATCATCCGCGAGCTGCGCATGCGCAAGGACACCGCCGAGATCGACGCCCTGCGCAAGGCCGGACAAGCGATCGACCGCGTGCACGCGCGCATGGGCGAGTTCCTGCGTGTGGGCCGCACCGAGCGTGAGGTCGCCAAGGACATCGCCGCCGCGATCGTCGAGGAAGGCCACACGGTCGCCGACTTCGTGATCGTCGGCTCCGGGCCCAACGGCGCGTCCCCGCACCACCGCGACTCCGACCGCGTGGTGCAGGCGGGCGAGGTCGTCGTCATCGACATCGGCGGTCCGGTCGCCGAGGGCTACAACTCCGACTCGACCCGCACCTACGTGATGGGCGAGCCCACTTACGACGACGTCCGGGACACCTACGCGGTGCTCCAGGCGGCGCAGCGGGCAGCGGTGGAAGCCGTGAAGCCCGGCGTGACCTGTGAGGAGATCGACGCCGTCGCCCGCAAGGTCATCACCGACGCGGGCTTCGGCGAGTACTTCGTGCACCGCACCGGCCACGGCATCGGCCTGGACGTGCACGAGGAGCCCTACATCGTCAGCGGCAACTCCCTGCCGCTCGAAGCGGGCATGGCCTTCAGCGTGGAGCCCGGCATCTACCTGCCCGGCCGCTGGGGCGCGCGCATCGAGGACATCGTGGTCGCCACCCCGGACGGCGTCGAGTCCTTCAACAACCGACCTCACGACCTGGTGGTGCTTTGACCCTCGAGCAGATCGACAGAGCGATACTGAAGGAACTCGCCTCGGACGGCCGGTGCAGCTTCACCGACCTCGCCGAGCGCGTGGGCCTGTCCGTGTCGGCCGTGCACCAACGCGTGAAGCGCCTCGAACAGCGCGGCATCGTGAAGGGCTACGCGGCCCGGCTGGACGGCGCCGAGATCGGCCTGCCGATGTCCGCGTTCATCTCGCTGTTCCCGATCAACCCGGCCGAGCCGGACGACTACCCGAAGCGCCTCGAGCACCTCACGGAGATCGAGGCCTGCTACTCGGTGGCGGGCGACGCCTCGTACGTCCTCCGCGTCCGCGTCGGCTCGCCGGTCGCGCTGGAGGAGCTCCTCCAGAAGATCCGGGAGTCGGCGAACGTCTCGACGCGGACGACGGTCGTGCTGTCCACGCCTTACGAGGACAGGCCGCCGGCCGTCTGAACCTGCCCGTCGGCCAGCAGCAGCACACGGTCGGCGACGGCGTGCACGGCGTCGTGGTGCGTGGCGATCAGCACCGCGGCGCCTTCGTCGGCGACCCGCCGCAGCAGCCCCACGGCCGCCACGGCGCTCACCGCGTCCAGGTGCGCGGTCGGTTCGTCCGCGAGCAACGCCGACGGCCGCGCCACGACAGCGCGGGCCAGCGCCGCCCGTTGCTGCTGCCCGAACGACACCTGCCCCGGATACCGGGCGCCCAGCCCGGAGATCCCCAGCTCCGCCAGCAGCTCGGAGACGCCGGAGACCGCTCGTCCCGCCAGCCGCAACGGCAGCGCGACGTTCTCCTCCAGCGTGAGCTCGGAGGCCAGCCCGAGCGACTGCGGCAGAACGGCACAGGCCGACCACGAGGCCGGCCCTGGCGACACCGAGCCGCTGTCCGGGAAGTCGAACCCGCACAACAGGGACAGCAAAGCGGTCTTCCCGGACCCGGACGGCCCGCTCAGGGTGACCAGCTCACCGGCCGCGACGGCCAGGTCCACCCCGCGCAGCACGGACACACCGCCAAAGGCCCGGTGCACCCCGTCCGCGCGGATCATGACGCGGCCAGCGGGATGCACAGGTCCGCCAGCGACACGAGCCGCGGGTCGTGCGACGCCACCACGGCGGGCACCGGCAAGGACTCCAGGGTCTCCAGCACGAGATCGGCGGACCGCACGTCGAGCTGCGAGGTCGGTTCGTCGGCGATCACGACGGACGCGCCACGCGCCAGCGCGCACCCGAACGCCAGACGTTGTTGCTGCCCACCGGACAGCGCGCCGATCCGCCAGGTCGCGGACCCGCCCAGCCCGAGCTGATCGAGCAACGAATGATCCTCGGCACCGGCCGCGCGGAGGTTCTCGCCGACGGTCAGGTGCGAGATCAGGTTGTCGGCCGGGTTCTGGAAGACCACGGCGATCTCCTTGCGCCGCAACGCCCGAAGCTCCGTCCACGACAGGGACGAGGTCGCCACGTCGTGCACGAACACCTCGCCCAGTGACGGGCGTTCGATCAGCGAGAGCACGCGCAGCAGGGTCGACTTGCCGGACCCGGAAGGGCCGGACAGGACGGTGAGGCCGGGCGCGATCGACAACGACATGTCCGCGACGGCGCGCACGGAACCGTAGGACACTCCTACGCCACAAGCGCGAATCACCTGAGCAGTTCTCCCATCCGTGCGGTTCTCACACCGCGCAACGCGAGCCAGGCCGCCACGACGACCACCAGCGCGCCGCACGTCACCATCGACACCAGCAACGGCAGCAGGTCCGGCAGCATCGGGGCCGGGTTCAGCCACGGCGCGGGATCCAGCCGCGGTACGGCCGCTCCCGCGCTCAGGAACGAGGCCGCCGAGCCTATCCCCAGTGCCAGCGACGCCAGTGCGCCCACTTCCAGGAGATGACTCGACCACAGCACGGACGGGCGCATGCCCATGCGGGTCGACAGCGCGCCGGAGACGGCGTTCTGGCGGCGGCGGACCTCGACGGCCAGCAGCAGCGCCACGGCGGCGACCACGGCCAGGACCACACCGATCGCCGCCACGAACCCGAAGGTCCACTCGACGGTCAGGAACGGCAACCCGTCGAGCACGCGGGCGCGGTCAGCGACGTTCGTGTAGTGGATGCCTTCGGCCTGCAGTGCGGAAGTCAAGGTGGACAAGGGAAGCGACGACCACAGGTGCCACGAGCCGACCTGTTCGGCGGCGGGCACCGAGTCACGGGCCACCACGTAGCCGCGCGTGCCGAGCTTCGGGAACGACGGCAGCGACGCCACGGGCTTGAGCAACGGCAGGCCGGGGACCTGGATCTCCTGGTTCGCCGAACGGCCGATGCGCACGGCGGGCGCGATCTCGCCTTCCCGCCGCAGACCCGAGAGCAGCGAACGCACCGAGGCGGCGTCGTCCAGCACCGCGGCGTCGGTGAACGTCAGCGGGTCCACCACCAGCGCACCCGTGCTCACGCCGACGAGCGTTGTGTTGCCCCGCAACGAGGACGGCAGCGCGACCCGGCCGAGCGCGACGTCCTGCGACACCTGGACCGTGCTGTTGGCGCCGACGAACACGCCCGACTTCGAGTCCAGCGCCGACTGCTGCGCGCCCGCCACCGCGCTGCCGACGGCGATGGTGCCGACCGCCAGCACACCGACGAGCAGCACGCCGGTCACGGGACCGGCGGCTGCGGCCAGGCGGCGCACCGCGAGTTGAGCGGCCGGAACCCGCCACCACTGCACGTGGTGCGACCAGCCCAGCGACCACCGCAGCAGCCTGGTCGCGAGCAAAGCGGCCGCCAGCACCACGAGCAGCGGGAACGCCAGTGCGGCCACGTCGATGCGCGGCAGCGAGCCCGACTTCAACGCCGTGCCCAACCCGTTGTGGGACAGGCGAATCCACGCCAGCACGGCCAGTCCTGCGACGACCAGTTCCCACGGCACCAGCGCGAGGCGCCGCCTCCGGGCCTGCGCCTGGAACGTCCGGTGCACCCGCCAGGCCGCCACCAGCACGGTCACCGCCAGGCTCAGCACCACCACGGCCAGCACGAACCCCAGCGCCACCCAGAGCGTTCCGGAAGCCAGCACGACCCCTGGCGCGTACAACGGCAACAGCAGCCGCGCGGCCACCAGCCCGAGCAGACCGCCCAGGACCAGCGGCAACCCCAGCTCCAGCACGCCGCGGAAGCCCAGGGACAACGGGCTCGCCCCACGCACCCACAGCAGCCGCAGCTCGGAATGCCGGCGTTGCGCCCACTGCACGGTCACGGTGCCCACGCCCGCCAGCCCGACCAGCACGCTGATGATCACCAGCGGCAGCAGCGCGGACGAGACGTTGCGCTCCGCGGTCCTTGCCGCCGTGACAGCGCCGGACAGCAGGTCCGTGCGCGTCAGTCGCAGGCCGAGCGAGGTCAGGAGCGCGTTCCCGGAGTCCCGCATCGTCTCCGCCTCGGCGAGCGTCGCCGGTGGCTCGACCGGGAAGCGCAGCGACACCGACGCGTAGTCCGCGAACTCCGGCGGTAGCGCCGCGAGGTCGGAGGCCTGTGCCACCCAGATCACCGAGGTGCTGGCACCGTCGCCGCCCAACGGGTTCGGGACCACGGTCTTCGCCTCGGAACACCACCACCCGGACACGGGCTGCGTGAGGTCGGCGTAGATCGCGGTCACCACCAGCGAGGACCCGGTCAGCCGATCGCCGATCTTCACGCGGGCGGCCGTGGCGATCGTCTGCGGCACCCACAACCCGGTGCCACCGCCCTGCACCACGGTCAGGTGCGACAACGCGTCCGGCCGGTAGCCGAAGCGGCCGTAGGTCGCGAGTCCGTTGAAGTCAGGCCGGCCGATGTGCGTGTAGGCGGCACCCAGGTCGCTGCGCGCCGCCATCTCGACGGCCGCTGCCAGCGGCATCGCGTCCCCGTCCAGCGACGGGTGCACGGAGTGCGGGCACATCCGGCCCTGCTGGTAGGCGAGAGCGGCACTGCCCGCCGCGGAGGAGTGCAGTGCGGCCGCGGCCACCACGAAGCCCAGCAGCAACGTCGTCGCGATGCTCACCAGCAATGTGAGCGGACTCGACAGCGCCGCCCTGGGCGCGGCTCTCCACGGCAACTGCACCTGCGCACGCTAACCGGCGACTCAGATATTTGGGAGGCTTTCGACGGTAACGGAACGCATGACCCCGAACCGGGCTCCGAACGGGTCGACGAGCACCGCGATCCGGCCGACCCCGTCCAGGTCGTGGGGTGCGAGGAGCACCGGGGCCGAGGCCGCCGTCTGATCCACATCGGCCACCTCGAAGTACGGCAGCCAGAAGGCCTGCGTGTCCGCGACGATGGCGCCGAACAGCCGGCCTTCGCCCGCGCCCGCCGGCCGCAGGAACTGGCCCGGCGCACCGGGAATCAGCTCGATCTCCCACGAGAACAGCGACCGGTAGAAGGTGGCCGACGCGCTGGGCGCGGGGGAGTGGAGTTCGAGCCACGTCAGCGATCCCGGGATCGACACCGCGCCGATCCCAGGGCGTTCTCCTGCCTGCCACACGCCGAACTCGCCGCCGTGCGGATCGGTCAGCCGGACGTCGGCCGCCGGTTCCGCGCCGGACGCGGCGAAGTGGACGGTCCACGAACCGGACTGCGAGGGCACCTGACCGGCCACCGTCCGGCCGGCGTGGGTGAACACACCGGTGCCCGGGGTGTCGAGCGGCTGGTACCCCCAGCCGAGCACGCGCCCGTAGAACTCCGCGGCGACGGCTTCGTCGGACGTGCCCAGATCGATCCAGGCAGGCGCTCCGGGCACGAAGTCGGTAGTGATCATCTACGCCCACCTCCAGCGGATACCTACCCAGTTCACCGACACATCAGTCTCGAAGTGGTGCACGGAGTTCGTGTGGTCGAGTTCCAGGTCGATCGTCCGGTGCGGTTCGGGCTCCTCCCAGTCCTGGAGGTAGACGTGCGGGTCGACGGGCGGCGCGGCCGGGTCGAAGTGCACCTCGATCAGGCTCTGCGCGAGGAAGCACCGCACGCCGTGCGCGTACTCGATGCTGTCCAGCCGTGTCGGGTCGTGCGCGACGAACTCGAAGACCCAGGTCTCGCCTTCCAGCAACGGCTTGTCGAACAGCAGCTCGTCGACGACCACGTGCTCGGTCTCGTCGCGGGTGGACCGGCCGAGACGGCAGTTGCGCACGGGTTCCTGGCGCAGTTCCGCCGTCTCCGCCGAGTCGTCGCAGAAGTAGTGCGCGTAGAAGCGGTCGACGCCGTCGCGGCGGGCCCGGACGACCATCTGCACGTCGACACGGGACGCGTGCCGGGCGGCGTCCACGAACACCCTGTCGTGCCGGGAGAGGATCTCCAGGTCGTTGGCGTTGAAGCCGGGCATCATGCCTGGCACGACGTCCGGCCAGCCGCTCGGGCCGGTGTGCTCCAGCAGGGTCCGCAGCGCGCGGGGCGGCACCTCCAGCAGCTCTTCCAGCACCGAGACGGCCCTGAGCGACTTCGGGGAGATCGGCCGCACCCGGCCCTGCTGCCAGTCGCTCAGCGTCGACAACGCCACCGCCACGTCCTGTTGCGCGAGGCGGAGCCGGAGCCGTTCCAGCGTCAGGCCACGCCGGCGGATGGCCGCTCGCAGCGCCGAGTGGAACGGTCCGATGCGCAGCAGCGCTTCCAGACTGGGCGTCGTTGTCACGCGCATGACTCTAGTGACTACAACGTGAATCCCTCTGGAAACGGATCGGTCTCGTCCAGAAGATACTGACCCATGCCGGTGATCCACGCGCGTCCGGCCACTGTGGGCACGACGGCCGTGCGATCGCCGAGCGGGACCTCTTCGAGCAGCCGGCCGATGAACCTCGTCCCGATGAACGACTCGTTCACGAAGTCCTCGCCGATGCCGAGCCCGCCGCGGGCGTGCAACTGGGCCATTCGGGCGCAAGTGCCTGTGCCGCAGGGTGATCGGTCGAACCAGCCGGGGTGGATCGCCATCGCGTTGCGCGAGTCGGCGCCGTCCTGGCCGGGTGCGGTGAACTGGACGTGCTTGCAGCCGCCGATCGCCGCGTCGACGGGATGCACCGGCCGGTTCACCGAGTTGATCTCGTCCATGATGGACAGACCGGCGGCCAGAATTCGTTCTTTCTCCACACGATCGAACGGGATGCCGAGGTCCGCGAGGGGCACGATCGCGTAGAAGTTGCCGCCGTACGCCATGTCGTAGCGCACTTCGCCGAGTCCGGGCACGGTGACGACGGCGTCCAGCTCGTGCGCGTACGCCGGGACGTTGCGGATCGTCACGAGCTTCGTGCGGGTGTCGTAGTCGGCGAGCACCAGCCCGGCCGGGGTGTCCAGGCGCACGGTCGTGACAGGTTCTGTCAACTCGACCATGCCGGTCTCGACCAGCACCGTCGCGACGCCGATCGTGCCGTGCCCGCACATCGGCAGCAGGCCGGAGACCTCGATGAACAGCACGCCCCAGTCCGCGTCCTGACGGGTCGGCGGCTGCAGGATCGCGCCGCTCATGGCCGCGTGCCCGCGCGGCTCGTTGACCAGCAGCTTGCGGATGTGGTCGTGGTTCTTGATGAAGTTCAGGCGCTTCTCGGCCATGGTCTCGCCGGGGATCACCCCGACACCGCCCGTGATGACGCGTGTCGGCATGCCCTCGGTGTGCGAGTCGACGGCGCTGAAGTACTTGGCGAACCTCATGAGGTCGCCAGCTTCATGTCGGCGTTCACCTGGTCGATCTGGGCCTGGGACAACGGGCCGCGCGGCGGGCGGCACGGGCCGCCGTAGCGCCCGACGAAGTCCATGGACAGCTTGATGGCCTGCACGAACTCGGGGCGCGAGTCCCAGCGGAACGCCGGCACGAGCTTCTCGTACAACGCGCGCGCCTCGTCGAGCTTGCCCTCCAGCGCCAGGTCGAACAGCTGCTTGCTCTCGGCCGGGAACACGTTGGGGTAGCCCGCGAACCAGCCCGTCGCGCCCATCAGCAGGCTCTCCAGCACGACGTCGTCGGCGCCCGCCACGACGGTGAGGTGCGGGGCGGCCGCGCGGATCTCCAGCACGCGCCGGACGTCGCCGGAGAACTCCTTGACCGCCACGACGTGCTCGATCTGGCCGATCTCGGCGATCAGGTCCGGCGTCAGGTCGACCTTGGTGTCGATCGGGTTGTTGTAGACCATGATCGGCAGTCCGGCCTTCGCGACCTCGCGGAAGTGGTGCACGACCTCGCCGCGGTTGGCCCGGTACATCGTCGGCGGCAGGCACAGCACGCCGTCCGCGCCGTCCTCGGCCGCCAGTTCGGCCCAGTGACGGGCCTGGTGCGCGCCCACGCCGTGCACGCCGATGACCGCGATTCCCCGGCCCTTGACCGCGGCGATGGCGGTCTGGGCGACCTCGCGGCGTTCCGCGTCGGTCAGCGACGAGTACTCGCCCAGCGACCCGTTCGGGCCGACGCCGCGGCAGCCGTTCTCGACGACCCACCGGCAGTGCTCGGCGAACTTGTCGAGGTCGGGGCGCAGTCCGGCCGGGGCGCTCGGGTCCTCGGCATAGGGGAGCGCGGTGGCGACGATGACGCCGTCGAGGCGTTCGGTCATGACTTCTTCTCCTCCGGGAGTGCGGCGAGTTCGCCGAGGGGGATCGGGACCGCGATCACGCGGCGTTGGCCGTCGAACGGGACGCCGGTCAGTTCGGCGGCGTTGCGGGCGCAGATGCGGCCCTGGCAACGGCCCATCGCGACGCGGCTGGTGAGCTTGAGCTCGCGCATGCTGGTCGCGTCGGTCAGGTCTTCGAGGCTGACCTTCTCGCAGCGGCACACGGTGGTGTCCGGGTCCAGCCACGTCTGCCAGCCCGGTTGCACGGCGTGCGCCCTGGCGAGGGCCTGGGCGAACAACCTGCCCTTGCGCACGGCTTCCACGGCCTTCGGCGGCGGCTCCTGCCCGGCCGCGGCGGCTCCGGCGATGACGCCCTCGGCTTCGGCGAGGTCGGCGCCGCCGATGCCGGTGACCTCGCCGGCCGCGTAGACGTGCTCGACCGACGTCCGCTGCTGGTCGTCGACGTCGTAGAAGTCGTCGGTGCGGCTCGCGTCCGGCAGGAGATCGGTGCGGGGCAGGAAGCCGTAGCCGATGCAGACGAGGTCGGCCTGCACGGTGCGGTGGCTGACCGGCCGCCACTGGCTGTCGAGCTTCGCGACGGTCACGCGGTCACCGTGCTTGGCGATCACGGCGGTGCGGGTCTCCAGGCGTGGCAGCACTTTCCGGTAGCCGGCGAGCTCGCCGATCTTGTGCCGGTTCGCGGTGATCGCCTTGGCCTCGCGGAGCCATCTGGCGGGGGAGGACGCCTCGTAGACGCCGACGAGCGTGGCGCCGAGGTCCTGCAGCGCGGTGGCCACCGGCAGCAGGAACGGGCCGGTGCCCGCGACGATCACGCGTTCGGCCAGCGTGACGCCCTGCTTCGCGAGGGCCTGGGCGGCGCCCGCGGTGATGACGCCGGGGCCGTCCCAGCCGGGGAAGGGGAGCGGCCGGTCGTAGGCACCGGTGGCGATGATCAGCGCGTCGAACCGCAGTTGCGCCGGTCCACGCAGGTGGAGCGTGTTCCCCTCCACCAGCCAGGCCTCGGTGTTCTTGAGGTGGGTGACCCCGGCGTGGCCGAACTTGGCCCTGCCGCGCAGGTACTGGCCGCCGGCCTCCGGTTCCGAGTCGACCATCACGACCTCGGCGCCCGCGTCGGCGGCGGTTCTGGCGGCGGCCATCCCGGCCGGTCCCGCTCCCACGACCACGACCCTCATGACGTCGTCCTGATCACGTCGCCGTCGCGCAGCGGGTGGCGGCACGCGCGGACCTCGGGCACGCCGTTGATCTCCGCGACGCAGCCGAAGCACACGCCGATGCCGCAGAAGAACCTGCCGGGCAACAACTCCGCGACGTGCGCGACCTCGTGCTCCAGGCCGTTGAACGTCACCTTCACAGCATCACCTCCGGCCGGTCCACGCGGAACGGGTGGGGATCGACCAGCGGGGACTCGCCGGTGAGCAGTTGCGCGAGCAGGCGCCCGGTCGCCGGGGCAAGACCGACGCCCGCGCCCTCGTGACCGGTGGCGTGCCACAGGCCGGGCGTGCGGGGGTCCTCGCCGATGATCGGCAGATGGTCCGGGGCGTACGGGCGGAAGCCGCCGTACGCGCGCATGACCGGGACGTTCGTCAGCATCGGGAAGAGCGCGATCGCCTTCAGCGCCAGCGCTTTCAGCACCCTGCTCTCGATCGTGTCGTCGAAGCCCTTGCGCTGGCGGCTCGACCCGATCAGCACCGTGCCGGCCTGGGTCGACTCGACCACGCCGGACGTCTGCAGGTCCGCGTCGCCGCTCGCGACCGCGCCGACGTAGTCCGCGTCGTAGACCTTGTGCCGGATCGTGCCGGGGATCGGGGTGGTCACGAGCACCACGCCGCGCCGGGGCAGCACGTTGACGCCGAAGTTCCGCGCCCACGGGCCGGTGGCGTTCACGACCGCGCCGCAGCTGATCACGCCGTCCGGGGTGGTGACGCTGCGGCCGTCCGTTGTGGACACCTCGGTGCGCCTGACCTCGATGCCGCGCAGCAGGGTCCGGGTGGCCTTGACGGGGTTGAGCTGCGCGTCCTGGAGGTAGTGGACGGCGGCGGTGATCTCCGGGTTGAGGTGGGGCTCGTGGGTCAGCGCGTCGGCGGTGGCGATCTCGCAGGCGTCGATGCCCGCGGCCCGTTGCTTCGCGGCGAAGGCCCGCAGCGGCACGACGGCCTCGGGAGTCGTGGCGACGACCAGTCCGCCCTTTTCCTCCCATTCGGCGTCCTCCGCCAGCTCCGGCCAGAGCTCGCGACTCGCCCGGGCCAGGTCGAGTTCGGGGCCGGGCTCCTTGTCGCTGACCAGGACGTTGCCCTCACCGGCCGCGCTGGTGCCCGACGCCGGTCCGTGACGGTCGACGACGACAACGCGGAGCCCGCGCGCTCGCAGGGCCTGCGCGCACGCCGCCCCGATGATGCCCGCGCCCATGACCACGACGTCCGGCTGCATCGCCACCTCCGTTCAATAGAATGAACGTTAGTGCTTCGGGTACTCCAGCACTAGTACCGAGCTGACCTCACCGTCGACGGTCTCGTACGAATGCGGCATCGAGCCGGGGAAGCAGACGTAGTCGCCGGGTCCCAGTTCGTACGGTTCGTCCGCCGGTCCCACGCGCAGCTGACCGCTCGTGACCAGCACGTGCTCCTTGCCGGGGTGTCCTTCGCTGGTCTGCGTGGCGCCGGGCCGGACGCGCTGGTCGTAGATCTCCAGCACGGTGTCCCCGATGTCCATCCGCCGCATCAGCCGCAGGTCGACGGCGTTGCTGCTGAGCACCTCGACGTCGCGGGCACGCACCAGCACGACCTCCGGCGGCGTCCGCGCGGTCACCAACTCCGACACCGGCACGTCCAGAGCGTTCGACAAACTGAACACTGTCTCGATCGTCGGGTTGCCCGCGCCGCTCTCCAGCTGGGACAGCGTGCCCTTGGCGATGGACGACCGCCGCGCGAGCTCCGACAGCGACAGCCCGCGCTGCTCCCGGAACGCCCTGATGTTGGCGCCAAGCACCTGACCCGCACTCATAGCCACTGATCGTTGCATAGGCTTGCGCCCATGACTGCGTACACGGAGGCGGAGGGGCAGACCCTCCGCACGGCCGTTTTCGGTGCCATGGTGCTGGTGTCCACTGCGGACCCCGGCTCGGTCGACGAGGAGAGCCAGGCCGGCGTCAGGGCCATCACCCTGCTCACGGACGACCTGCGCGCCATCATCGCCGCCGCGCCACCCTCGCTGCCGAAGGGCTCGGCGTCCGATGTGGAGTCCGGTGTCCTGGCGGCGCTGCGGGACTCCGTGGCGATCATCAACGCCCACGAACCGCGCGACGTCGCGATCTTCCGCGCCGCCGTGTCGGAGATGTGCCGCTCGGTGGCGGGCGCCGACGGCGAGGTGGCCGCGGCGGAACGGGCGATGGTCACCAAGGTCGTCGAAGCGCTGAGCTGACGGCGTTCCGCCTGGCTCAGGTCGCGCTGGGCCGCGACGCGAGCCAGGCGGCGTGCTCCTTGCCGATCACGGCCTCGGTCTCGGCGACCACGGCGGCCCAGTCGCTCTCCCGCACGAAGGGGAGCCGGTGGTCGATGTCCGCGAGCTCGCCGGCCGCGGCCGCGTAGGTGACCCTGAGGTTCTCGTACTGCCGCAGGCCGATCCAGGCCGCGCCGCCCGCGACGGCCGCGGCCATCACGCCGGACAGGTCGACGTCCCAGACGCCGTTGATGCGCAGGATGGCGAACACGATCGCGACGAGCTCGCCGACGATCATCAGGACGCGGAACACGTTCGCGCGGGTCTCGTTCATCGCTGCCCGGTCGCGGTACCACTGCACCTGCGGCTGGACGCGGGCCTCGCGGTAGGCGGTCCTGCGCTCGGCGAACGGCGCGGCGCGCAGCTCGGTCATGACCTGCTCGCCGGTGTCGTTCGCGCTGGTGAGCATGACCTCCCTGCGGTGTTCCCGCACCGCGTCGGCGATGGCGAGCTCCAGTTCCTTGCGCGGGTTCTGGGTGATGCCGTGGAACGGGTCGCCCGCCACGGCGTAGCGCCAGGCCAGCGACTTCACGCGTTCGGCGACCGTCCGGCCGGCGTTCCACTTCAGCTCCGGATGCATCACCCACAGCAGGAGCTCGCCGAACAGCGCGATGAGGAACCCGCCCAGCGCCACCCAGGCCCAGACGTCGACGCCGCCGCCGATCTGCCACTTGAACGCACCGCCGACCGCCGCGACCACCGCGCCGATCAGCCTCACCCGGCTGAACAGCAGGGTGAGGCGCTGTCCGAGCCGGGAGGCCGCCTCCGCGTCGTGGTAGAAGCCGGGCAGGTGCTCGTCGTTCATCCAGGTCCCGTCCCCGTGCGCCGAAGTTGATCGTGGTCAATTATCGCGATGGCGCCTTCTGATGGGCCGGAACCCTGATTGCTCCGATGAGTGCCTACTTTTCGAACGCGTTCGGGCCTTGACCCGGCTGGTTCCGGTTGCAATCATCGGATCTTCTCGCCGCCGCCCCGGACGAGAAGGCGATGGTCATGGGACTACGTCGTTGGTGCGTGGCTGTGGTGGCCGCGTTGCTCGCAGGTCTGCTCACCCCGGGCGCCGCTCAGGCCGAGGTGCAGCATCCGAGACAGGAGTGGCTGCGGCAGTCGACCGCCGGGTTGTTCCTGCACTGGGGCATGTTCACCGCCCCGAAGCACCTGAACTGCGCCGAGTGGGAGCGCGACGTCACCGGCGGCGGGTGGACCCCCGACTACTGGATCGACGAGGCGCGCAAGCTCGGCGCCTCCTACGTCGTGCTGGCGACGTTCCACTCGCGGCTGGGCTACGCGCGCCCGTGGCCGTCGAAGATCCCCGGCAGCTGCGCGACCGAACGGGACCTGCTCGGCGAACTCGTCCGCGCGGGCAAGGCCAAGGGCGTCAAGGTCGTCCTCTACATGACCGACGACCCGCAGTGGCACAGCGAGCAGGGCGTGCAGATGCTCGACTCGGCCGCGTACTCGGCTCATCGCGGCGAGCAGGTCGATCTGACCACGCGTGAGGGCTTCGGCAAGTACAGCTACGACCTGTTCTTCGAGGTGATGAAGAACTACGACGACCTGGCCGGCTTCTGGATCGACAACGACAACGAGTACTGGGAGCGCAACAAGCTCTACGAGCAGATCCGGCAGCTGCGGCCCACCTGGTTGCTGAGCAACAACAACGAGGACACGCCGATCATGGACACGGTCTCGAACGAGCAGAAGACCGGCATGTTCCCGTCCTACGACTACCCGGCGGCGACGTTCACGCCGATGCCCCGTCTGTCCGAGGCCTGCTACAAGCTGCCCACCACGGGCGACTGGTGGTACGACGGCGGAAACCACGCCGTCGACACGCGCCTGAACACCGGCCGCTACATCACCAACGCGGGTTCGTCGATCAAGTCGCTGATGGCCGAGACGCCGATGGTGAACGGCAGGATGCCGTTGGGGCAAGAGGCTTACAACAACTTCATGGCCTCGTGGGTGCCGCCGATCCGCGAGTCGATCCAGGGCGTCGAGGGCGCCGGGTACATGTACGGCGGCATGCAGCCGGGGTTCTGGAACGACGGCGCGCACGGCGTGATCACCATCAACCCCCGTACCGGCAAGCAGTACGTCCACGTCGTCACCCGGCCGCGCGCCGACTTCGTTCGCCTGCGGGACAACGGCTACCGGGTCACTTCTGTTCGTGATCTGCGCACCGGCGAACGGATGCGGTTCTCGCAGTCGGCCGGGCATCTGACGATCCAGGGGATTGCCCGGTGGGACGAGTACGACACGGTGTTCGCCGTGGAAACCGCTGGGCAGCAAGGTTTCTACACTGGCGTGAAGGCTTCGGCGACGTCTTCCTCTGATGGTTTCCCGGCTTCTCATCTGACGGATGGCAGCTACGAGACGTACTGGGACGCTGGCGCCGCGCAGCCCGTCTCGATCTCCTTGGATCTCGGGCGGCGTCGTGCTGCCGCGTTTCTCGCGATCAACCAGCGCGAGTCTTCGCCGACGCACGCCCGCGTGTCGTTCGGGCGGCCAGAGGATTCCTCGCGCATCAAGGATTATCAGCTAATGGCGTCCGTTGACGGCCGCAGCTGGTGGCACGTGCGCAGCGGGGCATTGCCTTCCGCGCGCGGGACGCAGTTCATCGACATCGGCTCGCAGGAGGCCCGGTATTTCAAACTGACCGTGCTGAACACCTGGGGCGGACCGCAGGCTCCCGTCTACTTCAAGCAGCTGAAGATCGACGAGATCCGGGTCGGCCACAGCTATCCACGTGGTGCCGGTGGTGGTGTGCCGGAAGCCGAGGACGCGTCACGGTCGGGTTCGGTCCGCGGCGAGTCCTGCGCGGCCTGTTCCGGCACGCGGCAGGTGACCGGGTTCGGGGGCGAGCGCGATGCCGTGACGTTCCGCGATGTTTCCGTTGGTGCGGCCGGTACTTACAGCCTGCGGCTCGACCTGACGTCCGCCGAGCCCTCTGTCGTTTCAGTCTCCGTGAACGGCGCGGCACCGATTTCCGTTGCGGTGCCACGTGATCGGCCCGACGTGCCGACCCCGACGTCGGTGGCGGTGCCGTTGAACGCGGGCCGCAACACGGTGAAGGTGTTCGGCACCGCCGAGCTCGGCCTGGACCGGATCTCGGTGGGCGGACCGCCACCGTCGACCTACACGCCGAAGACGACCTTGACCGTGGAACCCCATGGCGTGCAATGGGTCGCGCCCGGCCAGCAGTCCGTGAAGATCACCGCACGGCTGCGGCTCGACGCCGACGACCAGATCGACAAGGTGTCCCTCGCCCCGGTGCTGCCCGCTGGCTGGACGCTGACCGGTGCGACTGCGACGCGTGCGTCGATGCGCCTGGCCGGTCTGCTCGAAGGAACCTGGACCGCGACCTCGCCCGCTGGTGCCGACGCGGGTTCGGTGAGCATTCCCGTCACTGCCGCGTTCCAACTGGTCGGTTCCGACCGCAAGGTCTCGGGCACGGTGCCGGTGCGCACCAGACCCGCAGACCGCGTGTTCGTGCGCGAGGCCGAGGACTCCGCGAACCAGTTCGGCAGCACCGGACTGACTAGCTGCGGGCCGTGCTCGGGCGCGGAGAAGGTGCGCAACATCGGCGGCAGCGCGGACGCGTCGGTCACCTTCCCGAACGTGACGGTGCCGGAAACGCGCTCCTACAAGCTGTTCATCCAGTTCACGGTGAACGGCCCGCGGTCGTACTTCGTGACGGTCAACGGTGGTGCGCCGGTCGAGGTCAAGCTCGACGGGGTCGGCAACAACACGCCTTACGTGGCCGAGATCCCGGTGGCGCTGAACGCCGGCGCCAACACCATCAGGTTCGGCAACGACGGCGCGGGCGCCCCGGATCTGGACCAGATCGCGCTCGCTTGATCTCCTTGCCGGGACGGCATCCTCTCTCGGTAGGGTGCCGTCTCATGGGGGATGACTGGCTTGCCGAGTTGCACTGGGCCGCGGAGTTCGAGTCGCCGCAGGAGGTTGCGGAGCTGATCGCTCAGGCGGACGACGTCGACGCGATGGATGAGGAGCGCACCGCGTTGTGGCGCGCCGTGCACGCGAGCAGGCCCGAAAACGTCCAGGTCCTGCTTGCGGCGGGCGCGGATCCGGCGCGTTCGATGATGTACGGGTGGTCGCCGGCGCGGCTCAGCCTCACCACCGACCACCCGTTGCCGACCGAGGAAGTACTCACGGACGAGGAACGTGCCGCCGTCGTGGAACGTGACCGGCTCGTGGCGGTACTCGGCGGCGTTCCTCGCGACGACGGCTACAGCTTGGCGTGTGTCGCGGGCGTGGACGTGGAGACCGCGTTGCACAGGCTGGAGGCGGAGACCGTCGAGGTGACTCCCGAGATCTGGCAGTGGCGGGAGGATCCGCTCGAAGGCGGGGAGGTGCTCGGCGCGACCACCGTGCCCGGCGGGTGCGTCCTGATGCAGCCCAAGGGATTCGCGGCTTCGATGCCGGGCGTGCTCGGCCGGTTGTCGGTGGGCACCGTCGCGTTCGGCATGTTCGCCAACCCCAAGGGTGGCAACCACGGCGACATCCACCGTGACGGCGAATGCGAAGCGTCGGATCTGAACACCGGCGGTGGAGTCGACGAGGAGGAGACAGCGGCTGATGTGCTGCTGGCGCACCTCTACCAGGGCGAACCGGCGGCGTTCTGCCTCGCCTTCGCGGGGTTGCGGCCGACGGACGACCGCGCGTTCACCGCACCTGACCTGTGGCTGCGCCTTCCCGAACGCGATTACTGGGATTCCTGACCTGATTTCTCAGCGACCGGCGCGCATCATGGAGCGATGCTGGATGCACTGCGGCGGCAGCTGAGCGAGCGACTCTTCGAGAAGGTCGCGGGTCCGGAGCGGGCGAAACACGCACGCCGGATCCACGACTCGCCCGGCCCGCGCCTGTTCGCCGCCGACCGGCCGATCCGGCACGTGCACGCTGATCACGCCATGTTCATCGGCGGGCTGCGGGCGTTGCTGTTGCAGTCGTTGCACCCGCTGGCGATGGCGGCGGTCGCGCAGCACTCCGACTACCTCACGGACCCGTGGGGGCGGTTGCAGCGCACGAGCCTCTTCGTCGGTGTCACCACGTACGGCACGACCCAGGACGCGCTCAAGGCCGTCGAACGGCTCGGGCGCGTGCACCAGCACATCCACGGCACCGCGCCGGACGGCCGGCAGTACCGCGCCGACGATCCGCACCTGCTGGGCTGGGTGCACGTGGCCGAGGTCGACAGCTTCCTGTGCTGCCACCGGCGTTACGGCGAGAAGCCGCTCGACGACTACGACGAGTACGTCGCCGACATGGCCGTCATCGCCGACGCGATGGGCATCCCGGATCCGCCGCGCACGGTCGCCGAGCTCGACGCGAAGCTCGACTCCTACCGGCCTGAGCTGAAAGGCACGCACGAGGCGCGCGAAGCGGCCAGGTTCCTGCTGCTCAAGGCGCCGTTGCCGATGCTGGTGCGCGGGCCCTACGCGATCTTGAGTTCCACGGCGGTCGCCACCTTGCCGGTGTGGGCGCGGATGCCGTTGCGGCTGCCCTACCTGCCGATCGCGGAGGCCACCGGGGTGCGGTTCGCGGGCCACGCGTTGATGCGCGGCCTGCGGTGGGTGACCGGTTAGCGGAAGTCGGCGACGCGGAACGCGGAGATCATGTCGTCGTTGCGCTTGTTCTCGGGGCTGAAGGACGCTTCGACGCCCACCCAGCCGCGGAACTGGCCGTTGTCGTCGAGGATCTGCAGCATCGGCTTCACGTGGGAGTTGCCCTTGTAACAGAACTCCTCCTTGCCGGCCGAGTTGATGCTCAGGCAGCTGCACCAGTGCCAGTGCGTGTCGCGGCGGTCGGTGTTGGAGACGCGCACGACGTGGTTCTGGATCGAGGTGTCGCCGCCCTGCTTGCAGCCGCTCCCGCCCTGGCAGGAGTTGGCCGACTCGGGCTGGCGGTAGGTGAGGCACCACGAGGTGGTGGTGCAGGTCCGGTACAGGCCGATGTCGAACCCGCTGCCGTTGCTGACCGGGTTGCCCTTGTCTCAGCCGTGGAACTCCAGCCGCAGGTTGCCGGGGAACGACTGCACGCTCGCCATCTGGCGGCGGGTGGTGAGCGGGGTGTTGCTGCCGTAGCCGTAGCCGGCGGTGGCCAGGGCGTTGGACCGGAAGTCGAGCCTGGCGAGCGTGCCGTCGGGACTCGGGACGACGGCCCACTGCTCGTTCCACCCCGGCACGTCCCAGGTGATGTGCAGCTGGTCGCCGTCGAGCCGGTAGTTGCCGGGCGTCGACTCGTTCGGGGACGAGGTGAAACCGCCGGCGGTCATGACCTGACACGAGCGCACCAGGGTCTGCGGGGACGTCGCCGACGAGGTCGAGCACGAGCTGTCGGGCGTGGTGCCGGTGCCCTGGCGTGCGACCGGTTTGCTTTGCTGCCAAAGGTAGGTGCGCGCTCGCACCTTGCCGTCGGTCGTGAACGTGTAGTCGCTCAGCCGCATCCAGTTCGCCGTGCCCGTCTTGAACGAGCCGCGCGAGACGACGAAGTACGCCTTGCCGCCGGGCAGTTCGGTGGCCGCGGTGGCCGGAGCGGGCAGGAAGGCGAAGAACGACAGCACGAGAAGAACGAGAGGCGCTTTCCGCATTGCATCCCCCAGAGATCAGCTAGGCCTCCAGGAAGTCGACCACGAGTGGCGTCGCCTCGCTCGCGAACTCCTCGAAGTAACCGTGCCGGGCTCCCTCGATCAGGTGCATGACCGCGCCGGGAATCCGCTCCGTGATCAGGGGAGCGTTGGCGGTCGGGTTGAAGATGTCCTCGGTGCCGTGCACGACCAGGGTCGGTGCGGCGATCGACGGCAGCACGTCCCACGCGTCGTGTTCGGCGCTCGCGAAGAGGTGCCGCTTGCGTGCGTGCGGTGGCATCTGCGGGTCGCCGAGCGTGTTGTACGGGCCTCGATAGGCCGGTGTGTACATCAGTGCTTCCAACGCCCTGCGTGCCTTCATCGGGTCGACCTGGGCCAGCGACTTGCGGACCTCGGCGCTGCGCTCGATGCCGTGCGGGCCTCCGGGGGAGGTGCAGCCGAGTACGAGCCGGTCGACGTGCTCGCCGTGTGCGGCCGCGAGCCACTGCGCGATCCGGCCGCCCATCGACGTGCCGTAGACGTGCGCCCTGTCGATGCCCGCGTCGGCCAGGATCGCGAAGCAGTCCTCGGCGAACATCTTCGTGCTGTAAGGGACGTCCGGTTTGTCGCTGGAACCGGTTCCGCGGTGGTCGGTGACGATCGTCGTGAACCGCGCGGAGAAGTCCCCGCGGACCTGTGACCACCACTTCGACGAGTTCGCCTGGCCCGCGATGAGCAGCAGCGGAGGCCCGGAGCCCTCGACCGAGTAGAAGAGGCCGGTTCCGTCGGCGGCACGAGCGTGGGGCACGGAGAGAAGTCTAGAACCTTGACTTCCTGATAGATGGTCTAGTCCAATTCGGGGTGACCCCCTGCCGGCCGCCAACGCGTGAGGGATGGAACCCATGCTGTTGTTCGCTCGAATATCCGCGGTGGCCGCACTGGTGCTCGGCACCGTGATCGTGAGCCTCGCCCCCGCCAGTGCCGCCGGAGTCACGGCGACGTTCTCCAAGCAGGCCTGGAGCACCGGCTACACCGCGACGGTGACGATCAAGAACGAGACCAGCGCGGCCATCAGCTCCTGGAAGGTCGAGTTCGACTACCCGGCCTCGACCTCCGTCGGCGCCTACTGGGACTCGCTGCTCACCAAGAGCGGCAACCACAACGCGTTCGTCAACCGGGAGTACAACGGCTCGGTCGCGCCCGGTGCCAGCGTGTCGTTCGGCTTCAACGCCGCCGGCACCGCGGACCCGTCGAACTGCACGATCAACGGTGCGGCGTGCACGGGTGGCACGGGACCGACGACGTCGTCCACCACCACGACCACGACGACCACCACCACGACGACCACGACCGGTCAGCCGCCCACGGGGCAGTTGCCGCGCAAGGTGCTCGTCGGCTACCTGCACGCCAGCTTCGCCAACGGCTCCGGCTACATCCGCATGAAGGACGTGCCGGACGAGTGGGACGTCATCAACCTCTCGTTCGCCGAACCCACCAGCGCGACGAGCGGTGACCTGCGGTTCAGCCAGTGCCCGGTCGCGGAGTGCCCGAACGTCGAGTCCGAGGCCGAGTTCATCGCCGGCATCCGGGCCCAGCAGGCGAAGGGCAAGAAGGTCAACATCTCCATCGGCGGCCAGAACGGCCAGGTGCGGCTGGAGACCGCGGCGGCGCGTGACGCGTTCGTGCGGTCGGTCGGCGCCATCATCGACAAGTACGGCCTGAACGGTCTCGACGTCGACTTCGAGGGCCACTCGCTGTCGCTGAACCCCGGTGACCTCGACTTCAAGAACCCGACCACGCCCGTGGTCGTGAACCTGATCTCGGCGCTGCGTACGCTGAAGTCCCGCTACGGAGCCAACTTCGTGCTCACCATGGCACCGGAGACGTTCTTCGTGCAGGTCGGCTACCAGTTCTACGGCGGCACGGGCACCGGCGACGCGCGCACGGGCGCGTACCTGCCGGTGATCGAGGCCATGCGCAACGACCTGACGTTGCTGCACGTGCAGGACTACAACTCCGGACCCGTGATGGGCCTGGACAACCAGTACCACAACATGGGCGGCGCGGACTTCCACGTGGCGATGACCGACATGCTGCTCGCCGGGTTCCCGGTGCGCGGCGACGCGTCGAAGGTCTTCGCGCCGTTGCGGCAGGAACAGGTCGCGATCGGCCTGCCCGCCGCGCAGTACGCGGGCAACGGGTTCACGTCCGTCGCGGACGTCCAGACCGCGCTGGACTGCCTCACCAAGGGCACGCGCTGCGGCAGCTACAAGCCGAAGGGCGTCTACCCGAACCTGCGCGGCCTCATGACGTGGTCGATCAACTGGGACAAGTACAACAACTACGAGTTCTCCAAGGCCCACCGGGCCTATCTGCCCCGATAGCGGGTCGGGGGCGGCTTTCGTGAGCCGCCCCCGTTCCCGTCAGGCCAGCGTGGACCAGAACTGCAGTTCGTACGCCTGCAGCAGGCGGCCGTAGCGCCACGCGTGCTTCGGCTGCCAGCCGGCGTCGAGGGACGCCTGGATCGCGGCGACCGCACGGTCTTCGAGCTGTGGTGCGGGAGTGGCGAAGAAGTCGACGAACGCGCACGCCTCGTCGCTGAACCCGTAGTGCTCGCGCAGCCCCTTCGCCATGCGCGCGCAGTAGCCGCCCCACGCCGTGAAGTTCGCCAGGATCGCGAGGATCACGTCCGTCGGCTCCCCGTTGAGCGCCATCCACGCCTGGTAGGCGGGGTAGGACTGGCAGCCGGGGAACGGCTCGTAGCCGTGGAAGTCCTTGGCGGACATGCCCGCGGCCTTCGCGAGCGGCTCCAGCATCGGCAGCACCAGCTCCTCGCCGCCCGCGAGCAACGTGAAGAACGCCCGCGCGTTCGGCTCCTCCGCCTTCGCCGCCAGCGCCAGGAATGTTCGCCAGTCCGACGACACGATGTGGTTCTCCTCGGCGGCGAACGTGGCGATCACAGCGCGCGGAGCCTGTCCGGTTTCGATCAGTTTGACCACGAGGTTGTCGTGCTCACCGGGGTGCAGCTCCGTCCGGATGCGCGTGACCAGCTCTTTTGCGTTCATGGTCCCGATTCTTTCGCACTCGGGAAATCGTTCGCCAGAGCACGGGCCCTTCGGGGAGCATCTTCGCTCGTGGCTGAACACACCTACCGGGTACTCGTCCGCGGACGCTTCACCGACCTGACCGACGACCAGCGCGCCTCGTTGCGCGAGCGCCTGAAGGACTTCGACTTCCTGCGCGACGGCGGGTTCAGCGAGGAGGGCGCGCTGATGTTCGACGAGAAGCTCGACTTCTTCAGCTACCGCGTGATCCTGGCGGCGTCCGAGAAGCCCGACGAGGCGGGCCTGCGGCGCGCGACCACAGCCCTCGACGCGCTGGGCGTCGACTTCAAGGGGCTGAAGGCCAAGGTCACCGACGTGGACGAGATGAAGATCAACCGGCCGAAGCGGCTGGGCTGAGCGGGACTTCGATGGCTGCGGCGGCGTCCAGGGCCAAGTCCTCCCGGTACATCCGGGAGATCACCTGGACGCCGGTCGGCAGCCCGCCGCGCAACCCCGTCGGCACCGCCACCGACGGCACACCGACGAAGCTGCTCGCCTCGCACAGCTTCAGCGCGTCGAAGTACTCGCCGAGCGCTTCGGGGCTGCGGCGGTCCTGGTCCGGTACGAACGACGCGATGGTCGACACGGGCCCGAGCAGCACCGGGTAGCGGTCGAGCAGCCGCGCCCACTCCCGCTGGATCGCCAGCCGCGTTCCGGTGAGCGCGAGGAACTCCGCGAGGTCGAGACCGGGCCGCACCTCCAGGAGGTGGCGGGCGAACAACGCGACCTCCTCCCCAGCGAACGCGGCGAACTGCTCGTAGCCGAGCGAGATTGGCGTGGCGATCATCCGCAGGGACAGGTCCGCGGCCTCGTCCAGCCTGGGCACCTCGACGGCCTCGACCGCGTAACCGGCCTCCGCCAGGCGTTGTGCCGCCTCCTCGACGACCGGGTCGCCCGGCACGAACCCGGCCACCCGAGGCGCCGGTGCGCCGAACGCCGGTATCGGCACCGTGCGGGGGTCGGCCGGATCCGCGCCGCACAGCAGGCCGTGCACCTTCCGCAGGTCGGCGACGGTGCGGGCGAGCGGCCCCTCGACCGTCATGACCTGGGTGGGGAACGACGGATCGGGCTGGCCGAGCACACTGCCCTGCGGGTAGCGGCCGAGGCTCGGTTTCAGCGCGCAGACGCCGTTCAGGAACGCCGGCAGCCGCAGTGAGCCGCCGCTGTCGTTGCCGATCCCGATGTGCACCATGCCCGTGGCCACCGCGACCGCGTCACCGCCGGAGCTGCCGCCGGGCGAGAGAGTGCTGTCCCACGGGTTGATGGTGTGCCCGGCCAGTTCGCTGTACGTGTGCATGCCACGGGCGTTCAAGGTCGGCATGTTTGCGTGCGCGCTCGGTGTTGCCCCGGCCGCCCGAAGCCTTGCCACGATCGGCGCGTCGGATGACTTCACGTTGCCCGCCAGCGACTTCAGGCCGTGCGTGGTGGCGGCGCCCGCGACGTCGATGTTGTCCTTGACCGAGAACGTGACCCCGGCCAGTGGCCCGACCGGCTCGTCCTGGACATCGAACACGCTGGTCAACGCGTTGTAGACCGGGTTCAAGGCTTCGATGACGCGCAACTGCTCAGAAAGAATCCCCATGCTCCAGTCTAGGCGGACCGGAGCATGGGGATGTGGGATCTGAAACCACTCAGCGGAACATCACGGGTAGTTGGCCAGGTAGGCCTCGGTCGATCCGGCGGTCGCCGTCCCACCCGAGTTGTTGATGATCCGCTGGATGGTTCCCTTGCCGCCCAACGACACGGTCACCATGCTGTGGAACTTCACACCGGGGGTGTTCGGCACCTCGAACGCCCGATCGGCCACCACGGACGGGTTCGCGTTCATGAAGGCGTAACTGCCCAGGCCCCACGCCTCGTGCGTCGTGACGTTGTTGGCGACCTTGTACGCCGCGTAGCCGCGGGTCGAGCCGTTCATCCACGCCGCCTGGTTGGGCACCTCGTACGGCATCTCGTTCTGGTAGAAGTACGTCCGGCCGCCCTGGCCGTTCCAGATGGTCTGGTACTTCTGGTAGTGCTCGACGAACAGGCCGTACATCGTCACGTTGTTGCCGTTGACGATCAGGCCGGTGTCCGCCCGGTTCACGTCCCAGCCGACGCCGACGGAGTGGTCACCCCGCCACAGCCAGAGGTGGTCGCCGATCACGTTGTGGCTGTTGACCACCAACGAGGTCGTGGCTCGCCCGATGGCCGAACCGCCGATGCGCACGTAGAAGTCGTGCAGCGACGTCGGGTTGGCCGAGTGGTTGGCGTTGCTGCCCGGCGCGCCGATCTGTGCCAGCAGCGGCGAGTTGGTCGGGGCCGCGTCGAGGAGCAGGCCGGCGATCTTCACACCGTCCACATCGGCCACGTCGAGTGCCATGTTGCCGTTGGTGGGCATGACGGTCGCGAGACCGAGGCCCATCACGACGGTGTCGGGGCGGGTGACGCGGATGGGCTCGGAGACCTGGTGGACGCCCGGCGTGAGCAGCAGGTGCTTGCCGGCCGCGAGCTGCGCGTTCATCGTCGCCGCCGAGGTGCCCGGCTTCGCGATGTAGAACTGGGACAGCGGGATGTTCGTGCCCTGCTGGTTGCCCGACGCCCAGGTGGTGCCGCTGGTGTTGGAGCGCAGCGCCGGGACGAACACGTTGTAGTTGCCGCTGCCGTCGACGTTCAGGAACGGCTTCTCCCGCACGACAGGGGTCTGCGCGACGGTCGTGTACGGCGGCTCCGGGAACGTGTTCTGCGGTGCGTTGCGGGCACCGACGAACACCATGTTCCAGTTCTCGCCCGTCCACGAGCCCCACTCGGTGTTGCGCGACAGCCACTGCTGCTGCGAACCGGAGCGGACCTGGCCCGTGACCACGGAGTCGGCGAGGAAACCACCGCTCGACCAGCCGTTGTCGTCGAGCTGCATGTTGCCGTAGACCTTCGTGCGGCGCATCGCGGACGCCTGCGAGACGGCCCACGTGTTGGTGCCCGAAGGCGGCCGCACCGCGAGGTTCTCCGCGCCACGCCAGAAGTTGTGCGTCGCGTTGCCCTCGAACCAGTCGGCCTCGACGTGCACCTGGCCGTTGATCGTCACGCCGTCCGGCAGCAGGCCCAGGCCGAGGACCTGGGTGAAGAAGCCGATGTTGACGTCGACGTTGTAGTTGCCGGGCTTGAACATGATCGCGAACCGGCGCGCGTCGTACTGGCCCTCTTCCTGCTGACGGAAGACGTCGTCGAGCCGCGCCTGGATCGTGGCGGAGGACATCGACGGGTCGAAGATCAGCACGTTCGGGCCGAAGTCGGGCTGCCCAGGCTGCTGCGTGCCGCCGGTGAGGCGGAAGGTCTGCGCGTTGGTCCCGTTGCAGGTGTACTGGACCAACTGGACGTCACCGGTCGAGGCGCCGGGCACGTCGAGGCACTTGGCGCTGTTGCGGTTCACGAACCGGTAGGTGTCCGTGCCGACCGCTTCGGCGCGCCATTGCTGGTTGTTCGCGTTGAACGACTGCCACATGTGGACAGCCGCGTTGTCCGCGACCGAGACGTTCGAGACGTCCCAGACCTGGCCCTGGCCGACGGTGAAGTACCCGTCGCTCGTGGGCGTGAAGGTCCAGGTCTGTCCGGAGCATCCTTGTTGGCGGAGCTGTGCGCCGTTGGCCGTTCCCAGCGACTCCACGCACTTTCCGCTGCCGACGTTCGTCACTTGATAAGCGGTTCCGGGCACCACGTCGGCCTGCGCCGCGACCGTCCACACAGGAACGATCGCTGCTGCCGCCAACGCTGCCACCAGCAGGGGGGTTCTCACGGTCACAGGGTGGGGTGGTTTGTTGCAACCGTCAACGAACCTTACTGTTTCCGGTCCCGTTCCGGTATTGACAAATGATTTTGTCAAATGGGACCGTGCTGGGCGTGGAGCTGTCGCCGTTGCGCAGATCGTTGCTGGAGCTGCTGAGATCGCCCGCCTCGGCGACGCAGCTCGCGGCGGTCCTCGACCTGCCCCGGCAGCGCGTCAACTACCACGTGCGAGCCCTGGAGCAGGCAGGACTGGTCGAGCTGGTCGAACAACGCCAGCGGCGCGGCTGCGTCGAACGCGTGCTGCGTGCGAAGCCCGGCCGCGAGATCGCCGCCGACGTGCAAGATCAGTTCGCCGCCACGCACCTGGTGTCCGTCGCGGAGGACACGGCCCGCGACGTCGAGCGGATGTCGACCGCCGCGGCCGACGCGGGAAAGCGCTTGCTCACGTTCACGGTGGAGACGACGGTCCGCTTCGGCGCGCCCGGCGACGTCCACGAGTTCACCAGCGACCTGGCCGAAGCGGTGCGGCAGATCGCGCTGAAGTACGACACCGAGTCAGGCCGCCCGTACCGGGTGGTCGCCCTGGGCCACCCCGGAGTAGCTGATGAGTGACGAAGGCGTCCAGATCGAGATCACCGTGGCCGCACCGGTCGAGGAGGTGTGGCAGTCGTTCCGCGACAAGGAGAAGCTGCGCCACTGGCACGGCTGGGACCTCCCGGAGCTCGACGCCGAGATCGACCAGATCTTCTTCACGAACGCCGAGGAGGACGGCACCACGCTGATCGTCCACGGCCACGACACGTTCGCGCTGAGCGCCGTTCCGGAAGGCACCCGTGTCGTGCTGACCCGTGCGCCCCTGGGCACCTCACCCGAGTGGGACGACTACTACGAGGACATCACCGAAGGCTGGATCACGTTCCTGCACCAGCTGAAGTTCGCGCACGAGTACCACCCGGGGGAGAAGCGCCGGACGCTGTTCTGGCCCTCCGAGGTCGATCTCGGCGTGAGCGGCAAGCCGTTCTTCGAGTCGGCGAACCAGCGCGGTGTGGTGGTCGAGGAGTTCGGTCCGGGTCTGGTGATCACCAGCGCGAAGATGACCATCGTGACGACGTACGGGTTCTCCGACGCCGAGCTGGAGGTACTGCGTCAGAGGGGACCCGCCGAGGTGGCCGACCCGAAGTAGGTCGTCAGGAAGTCGTTGCGGAAGACGCCTTTCGGGTCGTGCTCGCGCAGCAACGCCCGGAAGGCGTCCCACTGCGGGTAGCGGGCGGCCAGCAGCGCCGGCGGCACGGTGAAGAGCTTGCCCCAGTGCGGCCGCGGCGCGATGGCCTCCTCCAACCTGGGCAGGATCCTCAACACGGCCGGGGTGTTCGGCACCCAGGTGAAGTGGATCGCCAGGCTGTCGCGGTCGTAGGCGGGGCTGAGCCACTGCGGTTCGCCGTTGATCGTGCGGATCTCGCAGGTCTGCACCAGCGGCGAGATCACCGTGGACATCTCGGCCAGCGCCCGCAGCGCCGTCACCGCGCGGGTTCGGGGCACGAAGTACTCGGTCTGCAGCTCCTCGCCGACCGACGGGGTGAACTCGGCGCGGAAGTGCGGCAGCCGCTCGTGCCACGGTCCCGGCACGCCGCCCTGGACCGTGCAGGAGGACGCGGGCTGGCCGGGCACCGGGTGCGCCGGTTCGGACGCGGGACGGCCGGGGAAGCGGAACTCCTCGTCACCGACGCGGTGCTTGACCCACAGGGTCGCACCGCCCTGCCAGTCGACGAACGCGCTCACGCTGTACGCGCCGTCGAAGATCTGCTCGAGCTGGACGAGCAGGGTCGTCCACGCGACGTCCTGGTAGACCGTCTGCGCGACCTGGAACGACGGCACCACGTCCAGCGTCACCGTGGTGATGACGCCCAGACCGCCCAGCGACACGGCCGCGCCACGGGAGGCAAGCTCGACGACCGAACCGTCCCCGCGCAGCACCTCGACAGACCGCACGGCACCGGCCAGCGAACGGGACCCCGAGCCGTGGGTGGCGGTCGCGACCGCGCCGGCCACGGTGATGTGCGGCAACGACGGCAGCGTGTGCAGGGCCAGGCCCGCCGCCTCCAGCCGGACGGACAGGTCGGCGAGCGTCATGCCCGCGCTGACCCGGACGGTCTGGCCGGACACCTCGAAGATCTCCGGCATGGCCGACAACGACACCAGAGTGCCGGTCGTGTCGGCGATCGTGCTGAACGAGTGCCCCGAACCGACGACGTGCACGGCAGACGAACCGCGCACGAGCGCACGCAGGTCTTCGGCCGAGGTGGGGGTCACGGCCTGGGCCGCGGTGAACGTGACGTTGCCAGCCCAGTTGGTCCTCATACAGACACGGTAAGCGCCGACGCCAGCAATCGTCGTGTGTAGGGGTCCTGCGGCGCGGCGAACACCGACGTGCCTTCCTCGACCACGCGCCCCTGATGCAGCACCGCGACCCGGTCCGCGAGGTGCTGCACGACGGCCAGATCGTGGCTGATGAACAGGCACGCGAACCGCAGATCGCGCTGCAGCGAGCGGACCAGGTCCAGCACGCGCGCCTGCACCGTCACGTCCAGCGCGGACGTCGGTTCGTCGGCGATCAGCAGGTCCGGATCCAGCGCGATGGCACGGGCGATGCCGACCCGCTGGCGCTGCCCGCCGGACAGTTCGTGCGGGTAGCGGTCGCGCAGGGTCGGCGAGAGCCGCACGGCGTCGAGCAGCGAGTCGACCTTCGCGGCCAGCTCCTTGCCCCGCAACGAGGTGTGCAGCTGGAGCGGCTGCGCGATCGACCGGGCGATCGTGGCGCGCGGGTTCAGCGACGACAGCGGGTCCTGGAACACCAGCCCGATGCGGCCGCGGCCTGCCTTGCGGAGGGTGGCGGCCTCCTGGCCGGCGACGGTGATGTGGCCGGTGTAGCGGGTGAGGCCGGTGATGGCGCCGGCGAGAGAGGACTTGCCGGATCCCGACTCGCCCACGAGACCGAGGGTTTCGCCTTGGCCGATGTCCAGCGACACCTCGGAGACGGCGCGGAACTTGCCGTAGGTGACCGACACGTCGGACAGCCGCAGCACCGGTTCCTCGGGTTCGCGCGCGGCCAGCTCGCGGGAGTCCAGCCGCAGCACCGAATCCAGCAACGTCCGCGTGTACTCCTCTGCGGGCTCCTTGAAGACCTGCTTCACCGGACCGGTCTCCACGACCCGTCCGGCGTTCATCACGACCACCCGGTCCGCCAGGTCCGCGACCACGCCCATGTCGTGCGTGATCAGCAGGATCGCGACCCCGAGCCGGTCGCGCAGGTCCCGCAGCAGCCCGAGGATCTCGGCCTGCACGGTCACGTCCAGCGCGGTCGTCGGCTCGTCGGCGATCAGCAGCGACGGCTCGTTCGCCACGGCCATCGCGATCACCACGCGCTGCAGCTGGCCGCCGGACATCTCGTGCGGATAAGCCTTGAACCGCTCCTCGGGCAACCCGACGAGCCGCAGCAGTTCCACCGCCCGTGCTCGAGCCTCGGCCCGCGAGACCGCGCGGTGCACCCGCACGGCCTCGACGATCTGGTTGCCGATGGTGAAGACGGGGTTGAGGGCGCTCATGGGTTCCTGGAACACCATGCCGACCGCGTTGCCCCGCACCTCACGCAGTTCGGTGGCGTTCAACGAGTACAGGTCGCGGCCGTTCAAGACCGCGCGCCCGGACACCGTCGCCGTGGCGGGCAGCAACCCCAGCAACGACATCGCGGTCACGGTCTTGCCGGAACCGGACTCGCCGACGACGGCGAGGACCTCCCCGGCGGTCAGCGAGAACGAGACCTCGCTGACCGCCGGGGAGCCCGAGCCGAAGTCCACCGAGACGTTCTCGACGGACAGCAGCGCACTCACTTCGAGATACCCACCTGGAGGTAGTTCGGGTAGGCGGGGAAGTCGGCGATGTAGAAGTTGCCGACCTTCGAGCCGCGGATGAACGAGTTGCGGGTGTAGATCAGCGGCACGACCGGCGAGTCCTGCAGGATCCGCTTGTCGATCGCGGCCCACTTCTTCCCGGCCTCTGCCGGGTCCACAGTGGACTGCGCCTCCTCGATCAGCCTGTCCACCTCGGGGTTGGAGTAGCGCGAGGTGTTGTAGCCGCCCTTGCCGATCTCCGAGGTCGCGAACAGCGGCTGGATGTTCGAGTTCGCGCTGGGGAAGTCCGGCTGCCACGACGACAGGATCAGGTCGTACGTGGGGTTGTCCGAGAGGTTCGTCTCGGTCTCGAACGCGTCGGCCTCCAGCGACCGGATGGTCACCTTGATGTTCGCGCGAGCCAATGCGGCCTGGATCGCCTCGGCCTTGTCCGTCTGGTTGTTGGACTTGTTGAGCACCAGCGACAGGTTCTCGACGCCGTTCGGGAAACCGGCCTCGGCGAGCAGTGCCTTGGCCTTGTCCGGGTCGCCCTCGGGCTTCGAGGGGTAGAGGTCGAACTGCTCGCGGCCCTCGATGCCCTGCGTGATCAGCGTGGAGGCGGTGTCGCCGGCCAGTGCGGCCGTGCCCGCCGACGCGACCTGGTAGGCGGCCTTGTTGACCGCGTACTGGAACGCCTGGCGCACCTTGACGTTGTTGAGCGGCGCCTTCTGCGTGTTGAGCGAGAGGAACGCGACCGCGCCCGACTTCGACGTCACCACGCGGGACTTCGCGGACGGGTTGCCCTGCAACTGCGCGAGCTGGGCGGGGGAGACGAACGACGAGGCGAACGCCGTCTGGTCGTCGCCGGAGTCGGCGGCCAGACGCTGCGAGACGACCGAGGCCTCCTGGCCGAGCTGGAACACGACGCCGTCGGGCAGGCCGGCGCGGACCTGGTCCTTCGCGGGGTCCCAGTTGGTGTTGCGCTTGAGCTTGACCTCGACGCCCTTGGTGTACGTCTCGACCTGGTACGGGCCGGACGCGACGGCGTGCTCGTGGTAGTCGGCCTCGGCGCCCTTGCCCTTCGGCACCGGTGCGAACGCGGGCGTGGAGGCGATCCACGGCCAGTCGCCGTACGGGCGGGTCAGCGTGAAGACGATGGTCTTCTCGTCCGGGGTCTTGATGGAGTCGAGCTCCTTGCCCTCGAACGGGCCCTTGTAGTCACCGCCGCCCAGCAGGTCCTTGTGGTAGCCGAGGCCACCGCCGAACGCCGGTGCGAACGAGCGCTCGACGCCCCACTTCACGTCCGCGGACGTGATCGGCGTGCCGTCGCTGAACTTCAGCCCGTCCTGCAGCACGAACGTCCAGGTCTTGCCGCCGTCGGAGGTATTGCCGGTGTCGGAGAGGTCGGGCACGACCTTCGCGGGCTGGCCGACGGCGTTCTGCCAGCCGGTCAGTCTGCGGTGCACCAGGCCGAGCGTCGTGATCGCGAGGCTCTGCGACTTGGCGGGGTCGAGGTTGAGCGTGCGCGACTCGGACAGGATGCGCAGCGTGCCGCCCTTCTCGGGCTTGGCGGCGGCGTCACTGGACGGCTTCTGGTCGTTCGCGCCACACGCCGCGACCCCCAGGGCACCGACGAGTACGACGGCAAGAAGTTTCTTGCTGTGCAACGGACTTTCCCCCTCAGGTGAGTCGTGCTCGCGGATCGAGCACGCCGTAGGACAGGTCGACGACGGCGTTGGCGACGACTACGAGAAAACCTGCGAACAAGGTGCAGCCGAGCAGGGTCGGCAGGTCGCGGGCGTGCACGGCTTCGATCAGCAGGCCGCCCAGGCCCGGCAGGCTGAACACCCGCTCGGTGATGACGGCGCCGCCGAGCAGCGACCCGAACTCGATGCCGGTCAGCGTCACGACGGGCAGCAACACGTTGCGCAGCGCGTGTTTGCCGACGACGGTCCGTTCCGGCACGCCCTTGGCCCGTGCGGTGCGGATGAAGTCCTCGCTCATCGTCTCGAGCATCTGCGAGCGGGTGAGCTTCACGTAGTGGGCGCCGTGCGCGAACGCCAGCACGGACCACGGCAGCACCAGCCCCCACGCCCAGCGCACCGGGTCCTCGCTGAACGCCGTGTAGTTGCCGACCGGCACCACGTTGAGCTGGAACCCGAGCACGAGAATCCCGAGCAGCCCCACGAGATACACCGGGGCGGACACGCCGATCACGGACCCCGCCAGCGCGGCCCGGTCGAACCAGGAGTCCTTGCGCAGCGCGGCGTACACGCCGATGGCCACGCCCACGCCGACCCACAGCACGGCGGCGCCGATCGCGAGCGAGAACGTCACCGGCAGCCGGTCGCCGATCAGCTCCAGCACGTCGGCGTTCTGCCGGAACGAGTAGCCGAAGCACGGTGCGGCGCAGTGGATCGCCGTCGCGCCGGTGCCGAACGTGCGGCCGGTGAAGATGCCGCCGAGGAAGGTGAGGAACTGCTGCCACCACGGCTCGTCGAAGCCCATGAACTCCCGCGCCAGCGCGAGGTTCTCCGGCGTGCACGGCTTGCCGCACGCCAGCAGCGCCGGATCCGACGGCACCAGGTAGAACACGACGAACGTGCAGAAGGCGACGATCAGCAGCACGAGCACCATGCCGCCGAGCCGTGCCAGGGCGTACCGGAGGGTCCTCATCGGCGGGTCACCGATCTCGGGTCGAGCGCGTCCCGCAGCCCGTCGCCGGCCGCGTTGAACCCCCACGTGACCGCGAACAGCGCGAGGCCGGGGAACAGCAGGTAGGCGGGATCGACGCGGACCCAGTCGATCGCGGCGCTGATGGACCGGCCCCAGCTCGGCGTCGGCGGCAGCACCCCGACGCCGAGGAACGACAGCGCCGCCTCCAGCCCGATCTTGCCCGGCACCGACAACGTTGCCATGACCAGCACCGGACCCCAGAGGTTCGGCAGCAGCTCGGTGCGGAACACCTGCCACGGCGACGCCCCGAGCACCCGTGCGGCCTTAACGAAGTTGCGTTCTTTCAACGTGAGCACCTGAGCCCGCACGATCCGCGCGGTCGACGGCCAGCCGAAGAACCCGATCACCACGATCAGCAGCAGCGCCCGCGGGAACTCAGGCGGCACCACGGCGCCGATCGCGATCATGAACACCAGGTACGGGAACCCGAGGAAGACGTCGGCGCTCCAGGTGATCACCCGGTCGATCCAGCCGCCCAGGTACCCGGCGGCCGCGCCGATCAGCACCCCGAGCCCGATGGACACCAGGGTCGCCGCGAGGCCGATCAGGAACGACGTCCGCGCGCCGTGCACGACGATGGCGAACAGGTCGCGCCCAGTCAGCGGCTCGACGCCGAACCAGTGCTCGCCGCTGACCCCGCCGAACGACCCCGCGGGCAGACCGCTTTCCGGGTCCAGCGCGGTCGCGTCGTAGGTGTACGGGTCGTGGCCCTCGATGGCGGTGAGGACGTCCGCGAAGATCGCGACCAGACCGATCACCAGGACGGTGACGGTGCCGGCGAGCGCCCAGCGATCCCGGGCGAGCACCGATCTGATCGCGGCGGGCACGGACCGCGCGACGGGAGTGGACAACGGCGTGACCTGCTTCTCGGGCGTGATGATCTGTCGCGGCGCACAGTAAGCCGATCGAGTGACTGAGTCGTCCACGTCCACTGGCTGAGAATGTGTTAACACTATTGCTTCAGTGTTGACCGAAATTAGGTTGCCCGCGGTGGCAGGGTGGATCTACGTGGACACCGACGTACAACGGCTCCGAGAGATGTCCGGGCTGATCACGCCGATGGCGCTCCGGGTCGCCGTGACCCTGGGACTGCCGGACCGCCTGCGTGACAACCCCGCCACCGCCCACGAACTCGCACCCGAACTCGAGGTCGACCCGCTCGCACTCGACCTGCTCCTGGCCCACCTGACGACTCTCGGTGTGGCCGAACGAACAGACGCCGGCTACCGCACCACCGGCTTCGGCTCGTTGCTCGGCGCTGACGCTGGCAACGGCCTGAACAACCTGCTGCACCACGACTCCGCCGCCGGGCGCGCCGATCTGGCGTTCATCGACCTGATCCACAGCGTCCGCACCGGCGAGCCCGCCTATCCGGTGCGCTACGGCCAGGACTTCTGGACCGACCTGGCCGAGCAACGGCATCTGCGTGACGCGTTCGACCGGCAGATGACCGACCGCATGCGGAACTGGATACCGCAGGTCGTCAGGAACTACGACTGGTCGCGGTTCAGCACGCTCGTCGACGTCGGTGGCGGGCACGGCAGCCTGCTCGCCGCGATCCTCACCGCGAACCCGGCGATGCGCGGCCACCTCGTCGAGCTCGAGGACACCGCGGCGGGTGCGCGTGCGGTGCTCGGCCTGTACGGCCTCGAAGATCGCATCGAGGTGACCGGGGCCAGCTTCTTCGACCCGTTGCCAGCCGGGGCTGACGCCTACCTGCTGTTCGACATCCTGCACGACTGGGACGACGAGCAGGCGCACCGGATCCTGGCGCGCTGCGTCGAGGCGTCACCGGACGGGCGGATCCTCGTCGTGGAGTCCCTCGGGGAGAGCACGGAGTTCGACCTCGTCATGCTCGCGCACTTCGGCGGGCGCGACCGAGGGCTCCACGACTTCGAACGGCTGGCGTCGGCGCACGGGCTCCGGTTGGAGTCCGTGACTCAGGTGACTGAAGGGCGCAGCCTGCTGGAGTTCACTCGCTGAGAGCGGCGATCCGTTCCTGGGCCTCGGCGAGGTCGTCGGTGGTCGGTGCGTCGTCCTGGGTTAGGGCGCGCCGCCAGTAGCCGGCGAACTCGATGTCCTTCTTGGACACTCCGAGGCCGACGAAGTGCCTGCGCAGCGCGCGAACGGCGGAGGCCTCGCCGCCGATCCACACCCAGGCCGACGACGGCACCTGCGCCGTCGTCACCACCGAGACCAGGTCCTCCCCGGCGCTGCGGTGAATCCATCGCACGCCGGGGATGTCCTGTTCCTCCATCGGATCCGCGACCTCGACGAACACGCGTCGTTGCTGGGAAGCAGACAGCAGTTCCAGCAGCGAGCCGATCGCGGGCAACGCCGTCTCGTCGCCCGCGAACACCAGCAGGTCCGCCGTGCCGAGCGGGCGGGCGTAGTCCCGGGACGGCCCGAACCGTCCGATGACGTCGCCCACCTGAGCGGTGGCGGCCCACCTCGACGCGGGGCCGTTGTCGCCGTGCAGCACGAAGTCGACGGTCAGCACGCCGTCGATCAGCGACCGGACGGTGAAGCTGCGCATCCGCGGCCGTTCGGACTCGGGCATGGCCAGGTAGGCCTGGTGCCAGGTGCCGACGTCCTGGGCGTCCGACACGTGCGCCGATCCGCCGGGCCGCGGGAAGAGCAGCTTGAGCTGCTGGTCCGGCCAGGTGCCGATCTCGTGCAGGCCCAGGCCGGTGAACGTCATCCGCGTCATGCGCGGGGTCAGGGGCGCGACCGAGGTGACGGTCAGCAGGCTCACGACAGGTACTCCTTCAGGTGCCGGGCGGTGAGGGTGTCCGAAGTGGACACCAGGTCGCCGGGGGTGCCGGAGAAGACGACCTGGCCGCCGTCGTGCCCCGCGCCGGGACCCATGTCGACGATCCAGTCGGCGTGCGCCATCACGGCGAGGTGGTGCTCGATCACGATCACCGTGTTGCCGGCGTCGATCAGCTGGTCCAGCAGTCCGAGCAACTGGTCGACGTCCGCGAGGTGCAGGCCGGACGTGGGTTCGTCCAGCACGTACGTCGAGGCCTTCTCCGCCATGTGGATCGCGAGCTTCAGCCGTTGCCGCTCACCGCCGGACAGCGTCGTGAGCGGCTGGCCGAGCGACAGGTACGACAGGCCGACGTCGTGCAGGCGGCTCAGCACCGCGTGGGCCTGGCCGGACGGGAAGAAGTCGCGGGCCTCGGCGACGGACATGCCGAGCACCTCGCTGATGTTCTTGCCCCGCAGCGTGTAGCGCAGCACCTCGGGCGTGAACCGCTTGCCCTCGCACTTCTCGCAGACCGTGGCGACGCCGGCCATCATCGCGAGGTCGGTGTAGACGAGCCCGATGCCCTTGCAGTTCTCGCAGGCGCCTTCGGAGTTCGCGCTGAACAGAGCGGCCTTCACGCCGTTGGCCTTGGCGAAGGCGGTCCGGACCGAGTCGAGGAGACCGGTGTAGGTGGCGGGGTTGGACCGGCGCGAGCCGCGGATCGGCGACTGGTCGACCGTCACGACGTCCGGACCCTTGCGCAGCGAGCCGTGGATGAGCGACGACTTGCCGGAGCCCGCGACGCCGGTGACGACGGTCAGCACCCCGAGCGGCAGGTCGACCGAGACGTCCTTGAGGTTGTTGGTGCGGGCGCCGCTGATCGTCAGGAAGCCCTTGGGGGAACGGAACTCCGGCCGCAGCTTGGCCCGGTGGCCGAGGTGGCGGCCGGTCAGCGTGCCGGACGCGCGCAGGCCCGCCACGTCGCCGGAGTAGCAGAGGTGGCCGCCGTTGACGCCCGCGCCGGGGCCGAGGTCGACGACGTGGTCGGCGATCTCGATGGTCTCCGGCTTGTGCTCCACGACGAGGACGGTGTTCCCCTTGTCCCGCAGGCGGAGCAGGAGGTCGTTCATCCGCCGGATGTCGTGCGGGTGCAGGCCGACGGTCGGTTCGTCGAACACGTAGGTGATGTCGGTGAGCGAGGAACCCAGGTGCCGCACCATCTTCACGCGCTGCGACTCGCCGCCCGACAGCGTGCCGGACTCGCGGTCGAGCGACAGGTAGCCGAGGCCGATCTCGACCAGGGAGTCGAGCGTGTCGCGCAGGGTGGCGAGCAGCGGCGCGACGGACGGGTCGTCGATGGCGTGCACGAACTTCGCGAGGTCGCTGATCTGCATGGCGCAGCAGTCCGCGATGTTCACGCCGCGGATCTTCGAGTTCAACGCTGCCTGGTTGATGCGCGCGCCCTTGCAGTCCTGGCAGGTCGCGAAGGTGACGGCCTTGTCGACGAACGCGCGGATGTGCGGCTGCATGGACTCGCGGTCCTTGGACAGGATCGTGCGCTGCAGCTTCGCGATCAGGCCGTCGTAGGTGACGTTGGTGCCGTTGACGTTCAGCTTCGTGGTCGGCTTGTAGAGGAAGTCGTCGAGCTGCTGCTCGGTGAACGTCGAGATCGGCTGGTCGGCGGGGTAGAGGCCGGAGTTCGCGAGGACCTGCCAGTACCAGGTGCCGACGCCGTAGTTCGGGGCGTCGATCGCGCCGTCGTTGAGGGACTTGCTCCGGTCGACGATGGCGTCCACGTCGATGGTGGTGACCTTGCCCAGGCCCTCGCAGGCCGGGCACATGCCTTCCGGCAGGTTGAAGCTGAACGCGCCGGACGTGCCCACGTGCGGCTCGCCGAGGCGGCTGAACACGATCCGGAGCATGGTGTGGGCGTCGGTGGCGGTGCCGACGGTGGAGCGGGAGTTCGCGCCCATGCGTTCCTGGTCGACGATGATCGCCGCGCTCAGGTTGTGCAGCGCGTCGACGTCCGGGCGGCCGATCGACGGCATGAACGACTGCAGGAACGCGGTGTAGGTCTCGTTGATCATCCGCTGGGACTCGGCCGCGATCGTGCCGAAGACCAGCGAGGACTTGCCGGAACCGGACACGCCGGTGAAGACGGTCAGGCGGCGCTTGGGGATGTCGAGCGACACGTCCGCGAGGTTGTTCCCTCTCGCTCCGCGGACCTGGATCACGTCATGGCTGTCGGCGACAGCGTTCAAGGCTGCTTCCCCCGTGTTTGATTCAAAACTGCTTCTTTATGCCGTAAAGTATCGACCGGCAAGGTTACTTTACGTTGTAAGGAGTCGCAACCGTGGTCGTCTACGCAGGTCAGGGCGACCCGCGCCGTTCCATTGAGCTGCTCTGGCGGGCGTCGGTCGCGGAGAAGCGTTCCGGTCCGAAGCCTGGACTGAGCGTGGACGCGATCGTCGACGCGGCCATCGCGGTCGCCGACGAGCACGGCATGGCGTTCTCGATGCGCGCGGTGGGGGAGCGGCTCGGACGCACCGCCATGGCGCTCTACACGTACGTGCCGGGCAAGAACGAGCTGGTCGACCTGATGTACGACCGGGCGATGGCCGAGCTGCCGACGTCGTACGAGCTGGACGACGGCTGGCGTGCCGCCGTCACGCGGTGGGCGACGGACATGTGGGAGTTCTACGGCCGCCACCCGTGGGTGCTGCAGGTGTCGCAGGCCCGTCCGGTGCTCGGCCCGCACGAGTTCGCGGTGATCGAGGCGCTGGCCGCGATCCTGGTGCCGACCGGGCTGCCCGGCCGGGAGCTGCGCGGCATCGTCGGGGCCGTCAACTACTTCGTGCGCGGCGCGGCCCAGACCGTCGCGGAGGCCCGTGCGGCCGGTGGCGCGACCGGGGAGGCCGACGAGGAGTGGTGGTACGCGCGGTCCGCCGTGCTGCTGGAGATCGAGCCTGACCTGGCGAAGAAGTTCCCCATGCTGCATTTGCTGGAGAACGATAGAGAGCCTATCGATCCGGAACTGCCGTATCTGGAGAACGACGCCGTGGAGAACTTTCGTGGCGGATTGAAAGTGTTGCTCGACGGCGTCGAGGGCGCTTTGACATCCTCTCCGCCCTAAGAGACGGAGATTCCCTCTACGCTGCGCGGGAGCCGCGCGGCGTCCAGGTGGGTTACCGCTTCGCAGCGCGGTGCCAGCACGGATGCTGGTCTTACCTGCGCTCCACGGTCGTTTGAGTTGTCCGCCTGCCCGGCGGCCAACACGTTCCTGGCTGCGTTGATGTCCCGGTCGTGAGTGGCACCACACAGACATGTCCACGTCCGCACGGACAGCGGCTTCGGCCCGTCGATCCGTCCGCACTCCGAGCACGTCTGCGACGTGGGCGCGAACCGGTCGATACGGGCGAAGACGCGTCCGTATCGGGCCGCCTTGTACTGCAGCATGCCGGTGAAGCTGGCCCACCCGGCGTCGTGCACGGACTTGGCGAGCCTGGTGCGGGCGAGACCAGCTACGCACAGGTCCTCGACGTAGACCGCTTGGTTGTCGCGGATGATCGCCGTGGACAGCTTGTGCTGCCAGTCTCGCCGTGTGTCGGCCACCTTCGCGTGCGCGCGGGCGACCTTGATGACGGCTTTCTTGCGGTTGTTCGAGCCCTTGACCTTGCGGCTCAGCGACTTCTGCAAGCGCCGCAGCCTGCGTGCCGCCTGGCGCAGGAACCTCGGCGCCGTCACCTTCGTGCCATCCGAGAGCACCGCGAAATGGGTCAGGCCCAGGTCGATGCCGACCTCGGACTCGACGGTCGGCAGTGCCTCGTGTTGCTTCGTCGTGACGACGAACGAGGCGAAGTACCGGCCTGCCGCGTCCTTCACGATCGTCACTGAGGACGGTTCGGCGGGCAGCTCACGCGACCAGCGCACGTCCAGGTCACCGATCTTCGGCAACCGCAACCGACCGTTGCCCAGCAGCGCGAACCGGGCGTTGCGGGTGAACCGAGCAGTCTGCCGGTTGTCCTTGCGGGACCGGAATCGGGGCGGCGCCACCTTCCGGCCCTTGCGTGTGCCCGTGACCGAGGTGAAGAAGTTGCGGTAGGCGGTGTTCAGATCCGCTAGGGCCTGCTGGAGTACCACGGCCGACACCTCACTCAGCCACGCCCGTTGCGACGTCGTCTTGGCCAGCGTGATGACCTGTTTGGAGAGCTCGCCGTCCGACAGGTACGGCTCGCCGTTCTCGTGGGCTGTCCGACGTGCGTGCAGTCCGTCGTTGAACACCACCCGCGCACACCCGAACGCCCGCGCCAACGTGTCCCGCTGACCTGGTGTCGGGTAGACACGGAAGTTGTACCGCAACTGCACAGCACGATCATATTCTGTTGGTTCCATGGAGAATCCAGCCGGTGTTCGTACTGGCTGGCACTGTGTTTTCGCGTTTTACGCGCACTGGTCTTCGTGACGAAGTACTGGCACACGATGTTCGGCAATCGGCACCTGACCCGGCTGGAAGAGATCATGCGGGCGGTCTGCGCCGATTTCGACACGGAGCTGGTCGAGTTCAACGGCGGGACCCACCACGTGTACCTGCTGGTGAACGTCCCGCCCAGGGGCGCTGTCTCGAAGCTGGCCAACTTCCTCGAAGGTGTCTCCTCCCGCCGGATGCGGCAGGAATTCCCTTAAGTCGGTCGCCACCACTGGCAGGCACAACGCCTCTAGCCGGGCTCCTGCTTCGCCGGTTCGATCGGCGGCGCCCCGATCTCCGTGCTGCGCCAGTACATCGAGCAGCGGAACGGCCCGGCCTAGAACACGCACGACCATGACCGGCATCCCGCGCAGGCCTTTGTCACCGGGCTGGAGCCGGGCGCTGTAGCAAAACCGTGACATAGTCCGGACGTTCAGCGCACACGGACTCGATGAGATCGTGCTCATGGTTTTCGGCAGAGTCCTTGTTGCCGTCGCGTGCGCCCTGGTGCTGACGGCGCAGAGCACGGCGGCCGCACCCTCGCAGGACGACGACTACCGCCCCGCGACCACGTCCACGCGCTACGAGGCCGGTTCGCTGACCGGCGTGGTGCACGCGCCGCGCACGATCGTCGGTGTGCGGCCGCTGGTGTTCCACTTCCGCGGATCCGATGTGTACGCGCAGGAACTGGCGCGGCAGGGGTTCGTGGTGGTGCTGGTGGACGACCGGTTCTCCCTCGATGGGCACCTTGAGCTGTGGCGCGAGGTCGTCGCGGGCAAGGGACCGCTGGCGGAACGGTTCGCCAGGTTCGCCGGCCATCTCGCTGTGGCAGAACCGTGACAGCTCCCTCACAGGATGACCACAAGTTCCCGATGAGATCAGCGCATGGCAATCGGAAAAGCCGCGGCCGCCGTCGTGATGGCGATGGTGCTGGCCGCGCCGACCACCTCCGCGGCCCCCGGCTCCGGCATCAGGAAGGTCGAGTACTCGCTCGGTGACCGGGCTTTCCAAGTGCCCGGCTTTCACACCGGACCGGACGGACCTCTCGCGGATCTCGAACTCACCGCGGTCGTGCACGCGCTGCGCACGCTCGTCGGCAAACGCCCGCTGGTGCTGCTCGCGCACGGCTACTGGAAGCCGTGCGCCGACGACCAGTGGAAGTGGCCGTGTCCTGGCGGGGACGCGTTCCCGAGCTACCGCGGGTACGACTACCTCGCCGAGGAGTTGGCGCGGCAGGGTTTCGTGGTCGTGTCGGTGAGCGTGAACGGCGTCAACGCGGGCGAGATGGGCGAGATCGCGGACGTGGCCAGGGCGGCGGTGATGAGCAGGCACCTGGAGTTGTGGCGCGATCTCAACGACGGCAGGGGTCCGCTGAGGCTGCCGGGGTTTCGCGGGCACGTCGATCTCACCAACGTCGGCACGCTCGGACACTCGCGTGGCGGCCGTGGCGCGGTTTACCAGGCGTCGGACAAGCACGCGGCCGAACTGCCCGCCGGTGTGAAGATCAAGGCCGTGCTGCCGCTCGCGCCCGCCGACTACTACGCGCCGGACCCGCAGGCGCCGGAGAACCTCGACTACCGCATCACGAAGACCCCGTTCGCGGTCATGACCGGCAGCTGCGACGGCGCGGTCGACGGTGGCACGTACATCGACAACGCCAAGGGCCGCAACGTCGTCCCGATCCACGCCGTCACGCCGAAGAACGCGAACCACAACTACTTCAACTCCGAATGGTCCTACGACAACGACAGCACCTGCCCGGCCACCGCGCTGACCCCTGAGCAGCAACGTGGGATCGCGACCACGTACATCCCGGCGTTCTTCCAGCGGTACCTGAACGGCCGTCAGAACCCCGTCGTCGGTCGCGGTTTTCCGGGCGTCGCGGTCGTGACGCATCAACCGATCGGCTAATTTCCACGAGACCTTCTTTGGGTGTTTCCCCCTTCCTCCGCTGACAAGGTTGGTGGTGGAAGGGGGAAACTCATGCTCAAGACCACAGCGCTGCTCACGACGGCGCTTGTAGTGCTGACCGCGTCACCCGCGACGGCGCACGCCAACGGCGACTGGGCGGGGTGGCAGAAGGACCTCAACGGCTCCCGGCACAACGCCGCGGAATGGCGGCTCCACGCGGGCAACGCCGGAAAGCTCAAGCTCAAGTGGGCGTTCGCCTATCCGAAGAGCGAGCTCAACGGCGTCCGCAGCCAGCCGGCGGTCGTCGGGGACACCATCTACTTCGGTGGCCCGGACCGGAAGTTCTACGCCAGGGACGCGCGCACCGGCAAGGCGAAGTGGGAGTTCGCGCTCCCGTCGGCCGACCGGTACGCGTACAACTCCGACGGGCCGACGGTCGCCGAGGGCAAGGTGTTCTTCGGGGACAACGCCAGCCGTCTCTACGCGCTCGACCAGCGCACCGGCCGGCTCAGGTGGCAGGTGCAGATGGACGATGGCATCGCCTCGACCACGACCAGCTCGCCGATCGTCCACAACGGACTGTTGTACGTGGGCACGTCCAGCGCCGAGAACACGCTGCCGAACTCGCACGCGTGCTGCACGTTCCGCGGCCACATCGACGCCTACGACATCGACACCGGTGCGCTGGTCTGGCGTCACTACACGGTGCCGGAACCGGTCGAGGTCGGCACGTGGCCCAACGGTGCCAAGCGGTTCGAGCCGTCCGGTGTCGGTGTGTGGAGCTCGCCGGTGATCGACCGCAGGACCGGCACGCTCTACGTCGGCACGGGCCAGAACTACACGGGCAAGGGCGGCGAGTTCGACTCGCTGCTCGCGCTCAACGCCCGCACCGGCGCGGTGAAGTGGACCAACCAGGTCACCGCGGCCGACACCTGGCGCGACGCGTGCAACCAACCCGACGCCGAGGGGTACTGCCCGGGGCTCAAGGACGGCACGAACCTCGACTACGACATCGGTGCCACGCCGAACCTGTTCGTGGTCAACGGCCGCCAGCTGGTCGGTGTCGGCCAGAAGTCCGGTGTGTACCACGTGTTCGACGCCTCGACGGGGCAGGTCGTGTGGCGTCGTCAGCTCGGCGTGCCGCTGCCCAGCGGTGGCGTGTCCGGCATCCAGTGGGGATCGAGCTACGACGGCAAGCGGCTCTACATCGCCACCTACTACGCCGAGCCGGGCACGCTCTTCGCGGTCGACCCCGGCACCGGCAAGGTGCTGTGGGAGACCCCGGCGCCCGAGGACGGTTGCACGACGGGCGGGGCCGCGGGCCAGCCGAGCTGTGCACGGGCGCACGGCCTGCCGGTGTCCAGCACACCGGGCGTGGTCTGGCTCGGCGCCGCGGACGGCAAGTTCCGCGCTTACGAAGCGAAGACCGGCCGGATCATCTGGACCTACGACACCGTGCAGGACGTTCGCGGTGTCAACGGGCTGACCGGGCGTGGCGGCACGATGTCCGGTCCCGGCACGGGCGCGGTGGTGTCGGACGGCATGGCGTACGTGCAGTCCGGCTACTACCCGGAGTTCACCAGCCCGAACGGCTCAGTGCTACTCGCGTTCGGCTTGTAGCTTTGCGCGCACGAGGTCGGTCGGAAGGCCGGCCTCGGTGCGCAGTTCGACGGCCTTCCGCCAGGCCTCTCGAGCCGGCTCGGCGTCACCCGCGGCCGCGTGGGTGTCGCCGAGCTGTTCGTGCGCACCGGCTTCGTGCGCGAGGTCGCCGCCGAGCCGGAACATCTCGGACGACCGGGTGAACGCCTCGGCGGCCTTCGCGTGCTCGCCCAGCCCGAGGTGGCCCATGCCCAGGTTGTCCCACGCCTCGGCCTGGCCGATCAGGTGGTCCATCGCCCGCCACATCCGCATCGCGCGCTCCGCGTACTCCACGGTCCTGGCGTACTCGCCGAGCTTGGCGTGGCCCCACGCGAGCCCGGTCAGCGCGTTGGCCTGCCCGTAGGAGTCGCCGCACTCCTCGAACAACGCGAGCCCGCGCCGCGTGTGCTCCAGCGCCTCGGCGATCCGGTCGTCCGGGGTCAGCATCGCGATGTTCAGCAGCACCCCGGCCTGGCCCGCCGGGTCGCCCTCGTAGACGTCGAACGCGCGGTGCAGTGCGGCCGTGGCCTCGTCGGGTCTGCGCATGCGGCTCAGGCTGCGACCGAGGTTGATCAGCGTGCGGCCCAGGCCGTCGGCGTCGTCGAGATGTTCGACCGCGGCGACCGCGAGTTGTTGGGACGTCAGCAGATCGCGGTAGCGGGCCTGGCGGTCGAGTGCGTCGGCGAGCGACCAGCCCATGAGCCACGTCTGGGTCGCGGTGCCGTGGGGCATCGCCGCCATCAGCGTGGGGTGCTCGGCCATGAGCCACGCCAGCGCTTCCTCGTGCGTGCCGAACCGGTGGACCACCACGCCCGCGGCCGGTTCCGGCGTCGCCGGGCGACGGCGGCTGGGCGTGTAGGTGACGGCCGCCTCGACGCTCGTCAGCGCGAGGTGGTCGAGCAACCGGTGCAGCGCCTCGTCCCGTTCGCCGGCGAGGGCGAGTTCGGCCGCGTAGTCGCGGAGCAGGTCGTGGCAGGTGAACCGGCCCGGTTCCGGTTCGTCGAGCAGGTTCGCCCGTGCCAGTTCCGCGAGCAGCGTGCCGGTCTCCCGCTCGTCGAGCCCGGCGAGCGACGCGGCGCCGGCGAGGCTGATGTCCGAGCCCGGCATCAGGCCGAGCAGCCGGAACAGCCGCAGTGCCGCGGGGCTCAACGCCTTGCAGGAGTGGGAGAACACCGAACGCAGGTCCGCCGTGACGTCATCGTCGTCGGCGAACGCGTCGAGGTCGGCCAGCTCGTCCGCCAGCGTCGCCAGCGGGAACTCCGGCTGCGTCGCCGCCCGCGCCCCGGCCACCGCGAGCGCCAGCGGCAGGCGGGCACAGCGGCGGACCACGGTGTCGACCGCGTCCGGTTCCGCACGCGCGCGGTCGTGCCCGATGCGGGCGGCCAGCAGTTCGCGGGCGTCGTCGGGCGGCAGCAACCCCAACGGCAACGCGTGCGAGTGCGCGGGTTTCAGCGTCGTACGGCTCGTGATCACCACATGCGCGTTCGGCGTGCGCGGCAGCAACGGCTCGATCTGGTCGGAGTCCGTCGCGTTGTCCAGCAGCATGAGCACCCGCTTGTCCGCGAGCGCGTCCCGCAGCAACGCCGACTGCCCGGCGAGGTCGTGCGGCACCTGGGCGCGCGGCACGTCGAGCGCCGAGAGGAACCGCAGCAGCGCGTCGCCAGGGCTCACCGCCGCGCCGCTCGGCCCGAACCCGTGCAGGTTCACGTAGAGCTGGCCGTCCGGGAACCGGGCCGCCGCGCGGTGCGCCCAGTGCACGGCGAGCGAGGTCTTGCCGACGCCGCCGGTACCGGTGATCACCACGACGCCGTTCGGTTCCCGGTCGAGCTCCGCGAGCTCCAGTGCCCGGCCGGTGAACGGCTTGGTCGCGGCCGGCAGCTGCCGCGGTGCCGACGCGGTCTGCAGCCGGCGGTGCAGGGTCGCGAGGTGCCGGGACGGTTCGGCGCCCAGCTCGGCGGCCAGTCGGGCGCGCACGATCTCGAAGTGCCGCAACGCCTCCGCGGCGCGTCCGCTGCCGTGCAACGCCTCGATCAGCTGGGCCGCGATCCGTTCGTCCAGCGGGCGTTCCGCCGCGAGGGCCTGCAACTCGGGTACGAGCGCCGAGTGCTCGTCCTGGGCCAGCCGGGCGTCGGCGTGGTCGAGCCGGGCGGCGAGCAGCTCGTCCGCGAAGCCCGCGCGTTGCTGCCGGGCCCACGGTGTGTCCAGTGTGGACAGGAGAGGCCTGCCGGCGAGGGCGAGCGCCTCGGTGGTGCGGCCGGTGCGCACGAGGTGCCGGAACAGGTGCAGGTCGATCTCCAGCGGATCGACCCGCACCAGGTAGCCGGCTCCGTCGCGTTCGACCAGGCCGGGCAACGAGTGCCGCAGCCGGGTCAGCCACGTCTGCATCATCGCGCGGGCACGGGGTGGCGGCGCGTCACCGAGGACGCGCTCGACCAGGTCGTCGGCGCTCACCACCCGGCCCGCGTCGACGAGCAGGACGCCGAGCAGAGCCCCCAGCCGGGTCGGGCCGAACTCGGTCACGCGGTCGCCCGTTCGTGCCGAGACCCCGCCGAAGACCGTGAACCGCACGGTGATCACCGTAGTCGGTCCAGCGGAGGCCTCACAAAAGAAACACCTCTCGCAGTTCCGCGACCATCAGCTCCGGCACCTCCAACGCCGCGAAGTGCCCGCCGCGCGCCATCTCCGTCCACCGCACGATGGTGTGGTTGCGTTCGGCCATCCGCCGGATCGGCACGCCCACGTCGTGCGGGAACACCGCGACCGAGGTCGGTGTCGCCGACGGCGGTTCCAGCTCGCCCCACGTTTCGTCGCCCTCCTGGTAGTAGCGCGCCGACGAGCCCGCGGTCCGGGTGAACCAGAAGATCGAGACGTTGGTCAGCAGCGCGTCGAGGGGTACCCCGATCTCCGGGTCGCTCCACGTGTGGAACGCCCATTCGATCCACTCCAGCTGCGCGACCGGCGAGTCGGTGAGCTGGTGGGCCACCGACTGCGGCCGCGTGCTCTGCATCGACACGTAGCCGAACTGTTCGTAGTCGTACCGGAAAGCCTTCTCCACGGACCTGCGCTCGGCCTCGATCTCCATGTCCGCCGTCTCCTGGGTGACGCCGGCGGAGAAGATCTGGTTGACGTGGATGGCTTTGACCTCGTCGCGCATGCCGAGTTCGCGCGTGAGCTTGGCGCCGAAGTCGTAGCCGTGCGCGAGATAGCGGTCGTAACCCAGGCGCCGCATGAGTTCCGCGAACACGTTCGCCACGCGGGGGATGGTCCAGCCGAGCTCCCGGGTGGGTCCGGAGAAGCCGAAGCCGGGCACCGACGGGATCACCAGGTGGAAGTCGCGGGCCAGCGGTTCGATCATCTCCTCGAACGCGAAACCCGTCGCCGGCCAGCCGTGGGTGAGCAGCAGCGGTTCGGCGTTCTCCTTGGCGCTGCGGACGTGCAGGAAGTGCACCTGTGCGCCGTCGATCTCGGTGACGAACTGCGGGATCTTGTTGAGCCGCCGTTCCTGTTCGCGCCAGTCGAAGTTCCGCCAGCGGTGCACGAGTTCCCGCAGGCGTCGTTGTGGCGTGCCCTGGGCCCAGCTCGCGCCCGCCGGGTCGGTCGGCCAGCGGGTCTGGTCGAGACGGCGGTGCAGGTCGTCGAGGTCGGACTGGGGGATGGAGATCTCGAACGGCTTCATGCCGGCGACGCTATTTCGCCTGTAGGACAGTTACGGTCCTACAGTGGCCTCTGCTCGTTTGCTGAAGTTGCTCGGTCTGCTGCAGTCGCGCCGTGAGTGGTCCGGCGCGGAGCTCGCGGACCGGTTGGGCGTCACCACGCGCACGGTCCGGCGTGACGTCGACCGGCTTCGTTCGCTCGACTATCCGGTGCACGCGTCGATGGGCACGTCCGGTGGTGGCTACCGGCTCGGGTCGGGCGCGCGGTTGCCGCCGTTGCTGTTGGACGACGACGAGGCCGTCGCCGTGGCGGTCGGGCTGCGCACCGCGAGTGGCTTCGAGAACATCGGTGAGACGGCCGTGCGCGCGTTGCTGAAGGTCGAGCAGGTGCTGCCTTCCGCGCTGCGGCACCGGGTCGCGGCGCTGGAGATCGCGACGGTGCCGCACACCTCTCCGGCTCCCGCGGTCGATGCCGGGCTGTTGACGTTGGTGGGGACGGCCTGCCGCGACCGGCAACGGATCCGGTTCGGCTACGTCGGGCACACAGGGGAGGAGTCGCAGCGGGAGGCCGAGCCGCATCGGCTCGTGACGTGGGGCCGGCGCTGGTATCTGGTCGCGTGGGACCTCGTGCGGGAGGATTGGCGGACTTTTCGGCTCGATCGGATGAGCGTGCGGACCCCGTTCGGTGCCCGCTTCACACCCCGTGAGATTCCGGGCGGTGACGCGGGGGCGTTCGTGGCGGCGCGCGTCGCCGACCGGTGGCCCGTGCAGGGCGTTGTGCGACTGAGCGTGCCCGCGTCGGCGGCCGTGGGGTGGCGCAGCTACGGCGAGGTTTTGGCTGTGGACGAAACGTCGTGCCATGTCCGGGTCGGAGGCGAGACCATGGACGACGTGGTGTTCATGCTCGCGAGCATCACGGTCGAGTTCGAAGTCGTCTCCCCGCCGGAACTGGCCACGGCACTGCTCCGAGCCGCGGACCGGTTTCGCAGGGCGGCGAAGTTCTAGAGAATTTCTCAGGGTCCTGACAGCAGACTCCTAGCTGCACGCGGCTTAGTGGAGGTCAGGGAGGTCCGCCATGCTGATCGATCGCACCATGCCACTGGCCACCATGCCGTTGGGCACCGCGCTCACCGTGACCCACGCGTCGGATCGTGGGCCGCGCAAGTACAACGCCGACGCCTTCGCACAGCACCGCCGCACGTTCGTGGTGGCCGATGGCGTGGGCGACTCCGCGTCCGCCGCCGAAGCCGCGTGGGCAGCCGCACGAGCCGCCGCCCTGCTGACGGACCCGGTCGCCGCGATCCTGGCCGCCCGTGACGCCCTCCAGGTGCACTCCGGCGACGCGGTGATCGTCGTCGCCACGGCCCGTCCGGACGGTGGCTTCGACGTGGCGTGGGCAGGCGACTCCCGCGCGTACGCCTCGAACGGCTCGGACCTGGTTCAGCTCACCACGGACCACACGGTCGCCGAGTACTTCCGCGAGCGCGGCATCAAGGCCGAACCGCGGATGGAACACGTCGTCACGAACACGGTCCGCCACGCCACGCCCGAGAACATCGGTCGTGCGATGACTCGTGCGCCGCGGCTCGCGCTCGTGTCCGATGGTGTGTACGGGCCGTTGGGGCACAACGGGATCGGGGCGATCATGTCCGGGCACGCCTCGGCGGAGCGTTTGGTGCGTGCGGCTCTCTACGCGCGCGGCACCGACAACGCGACGGCGCTCGTGGTCAGCTGACCTTCCGCTTCTTCTTGCTGGCCTCGACGCTGCGCTGCAACGCCTCCATGAGGTCCACGACCCCGGTGGCCTCGGCGGGCTCGTCCTCGACCTTGACCTTGCGGCCCTTCTGCTTGGCCTTGATCAGCTTGTTGACGCGCTCGGTGTAGGTGTCGCGGTAGTTCTTGGGCCGCCAGTCGTCGGCCATGGACTCGACCAGTGACACCGCCATGTCGAGCTCCTTGCCGCGCGGCGCCCGGCCCTCCGGGGTCACGTCCAGCACGTCCTTCGGCTTGCGGATCTCGTCCGCGAAGAACAGCGTGTGCACGGCGAGGATGCCCTTGTCCTCCGTCAGCGCTGTGAGGTACTGCTTGCCGCGCATGACGAACATGGCGATGCCCGCCCGGTTCGTCTTCTTCATCGCCTGCGCGAGAAGCAGGTACGGGCGGGAGAACTCGGGCTTGGCCGGCCCCAGCCAGTAGGTCTTCTGGAAGTGCACCGGGTCGATCTCGTCGATGTCCACGAACGCCTCGATGTCGAGCGTGCGGCTGCGGCCCGGCGCGATCTCGTCCAGTTCCTCCGGCTCCACGACCACGTACTCGCCGCTGTCGACCTCGTGCCCCTTCACGATCTTGTCGTAGGGCACCTCACGGCCGGTGCGCTCGTTGACGCGCTTGTAGCGGATGCGGTCGGACGTGCCGCGCTGGAACTGGTTGAAGTGCACGGTGTGGTCCACGGTGGCGCTGTACAGCTCCACCGGGATGCTCACGAGTCCAAAACTGACCGAACCGCTCCAGATCGCCCTCGCCATGCAGGTCAGGTACCCAGCGGAGGGCGCGGTTACTCGTCGAGCCGCGTGAGGCCTGGGTTGCTACGGTCGCGGCCGTGAGAGTCGTCGTGCTGTCCGACACGCACGCGCCGCGGTTCTGGAAGCGGTGCCCTGCCTCGGTGGCGTCACACCTGCGGTCGGCGGACCTGATCCTGCACGGCGGCGACGTCTGCGTGGCGCCGGTGCTGGACGAGCTGGCGCAGTACGCGCCCGTCATCGCGGTGTGCGGCAACAACGATGGTCCCGACGTGGTGGCCTGGGGCGCGCCGGACGTGGTCGAGACCGAGATCGGCGGGCTGCCGTTCGCGATGATCCACGACAGCGGCCAGAAGGCCGGCCGGATGGCGAGGATGCGCCGCCGGTTCCCGGCCGCCGAGCTCGTCGTGTTCGGACACTCGCACATCCCGTGGGACGAGCAGGAGGACGGCGTCCGGGTGTTCAACCCCGGTTCGCCCACGGACAAGCGTCGTCAGCCGCAGGGCACCATCGGGTTGCTGGACATCGAGGACGGCGTCCTGCTCGACGCCCGGATCGTGCCGGTCACGCGCTGACTTCGACGTCCTTCCGCGCCCAGGCCGCGAGTCGCGGGCCGAGTGCTTCGTAGACCTGCGGGTCGAAGCCCATGCCAGTGTGCGTGCTGCGCACCTCGACGCATTCCGCGCACGGGTCCTGGCACAGCTCCCACGGCACGATGCCGTCCAGCCGCGAGAAGATGGAGATCGCGGGGACCTTCAACGGTTCGGCGAGCGCCTTGATGTGGTCGTCGTAGCAAGGCCCGCGCATGCAGTCGTCGTCGAGCAGCCCAGGCACACCCGCGGCGGCCAGGCGGGTCAGGAACCGGGCGACGCGCAGGACGTTGGGATGCGCGCCCATCGGATCGAGCACGGGGCTGCCCAGCATCACCAGGCCGTGCACGAGGTCGGGACGCCGGGCGGCGGCGAGTCGCGCGAGCCAGCCGCCGCGACTCTGGCCGAGCAACACCACCGGACGGCCGGTGAGCTCGGCGTGCCTCTCGGTGCTGTGCAGGAGCTTCGTCAGCAGCTCCGCGGTGCAGCCGATGGTGAACCCGACTCCGGAGCGGCCGGGGTGGTAGCCGCGGGCCCGCAACCACGACCCCGCGGGGGACAGGCTGGCCTCACCGGCGCCGAAACCCGGCACGAGCACGACGCCGAGGCCGTTGCCCTCGTGCGGATCCGTGCTGCGCCACACCGGGTGGCGCAGCAGCCTCGGCACGTCCCACACCGCCCTGACCACGCTCTCGCGGGAGGCGGATCGCAATCCGTCGAACATGTATGTGGATTGCCGACTATTCGGTGGCTAAACCTTTCATGTTCGCACCACGATGGTGCGCAGCGAGGCGTGCCCTGCCCGCCAGCCGGTCGACACGGCGACGTACCGCGCGGTGGTGTCGGCGCCATAGGTCCTGCCGTCCACGCTGTACGTGACGGTGTGCGGTGGCACCGGCCCGACTGTCCACTGCAGATCGACCTCGCCGATCGCGCGGGTCGTGCCGAGGTCGACGACCATGCGGCCGTTCGGTCCCGGCTTCCACGCGGTGTGCTGCTCGCCGTCGACGGCGGCGGCCGGATCGCTCATGCCAGGTGGCAGCACGGAATTCGGGAACGTGACGCGGCCCAGCGCCAGGTCGTTGATCGGGAACGGCGTGGCGAGCGGCATGCTCACCGTGCGCTCGGCCCTGCCCAGCACGACCGGAAGGCTGCGGCCGTCGCGGTGGGTCAGCACGAACATGGCCGGGCCGCCGCGAAAAGTGACCCGCTGCCCGTCGTGCACGACGGCGGTGATGTCCGGCGGGATGCCACGGGCGGTGAACCAGGGCGCCTCGATCCGCGCGGTGGCGGAGGGCAGGTTCAGCGCGTACTCGGTGCCGTCGCGGGTGGTGACCTGCGTGCCCCGGTACAGGCGGGTGCCGCGCAGCCGGACGGTTCCGGTGACGTCGGCGCCGGACAGGTTGAACAGGCTGAGGAATCCGTCCGCGGTGCTCGCCCGCACTCCTGGAGGGCACTCCGGGGCCTGCTCCGCCGCGATCTTGCGCAGATCGGCTCGGACATACCCCTCGACGAGCCCTGCGGGGACGATGATCGTGTCGCCCTGCACCGTGATCGGCTCGGCGGACCGCGCGACGAACCCCGCCCGGCCGTCCACGTCGAGCCAGCCCGGCGTGCTGAGGTCCGGCCGCGGGTACTCGGCCACCGTCGTCCACGCGGCGCCGTCCGGCGACGTCTCGACGCGGTACGCGACCGCAGCCGCTGTCTCCCAACGCAAGCGCACGCGTTGCACGCTCGTTGCGGTGCCGAGGTCGACGGTGATCCAGCTGTCCGCGCGGCCGCGTTCGGCACGGGCGACGGCCCAGCGCGTGGCCGGGTTGCCGTCGGTCGCCTTCGCCGGTTCGAAGCCGGGATCGAACGACGACGCCGTCACCGATCCCTGACCTACCTCGAACTCGAACAACGAGTAGCCGTAAGTGGGATGCGGGGTGATGCCGACCATGCGGACGTGACGTGCGGACGTCGCCGGGAACGTCAGTTCGTCGACCCGGAACCCTTCGCGTGCCTGGACCGTGACGCGGCCCGCCGATCCCGTGAAGGTGCGGGAACCGGTGAGGCCGGGCATCCCGGCCATCGCGAGGTTGTGCACGTCGACCCTGCCGGGGCGGGGGAGTGCGCACACGATCGTGCCGGTCGGCAGGGTGGCGGTGCCGGCGAACCCGTCCGCGAACCGCAGCAGGCTCGCGGTCGCGTCAAAGCCGTCCCGTACCCGTTGGTAGGCAACGGTGTTGCGTCCGGTGACGGCCACTGGTGGCAGCAGCATCGGGGTCGCGCCGCTGATCTTGAACAGCCAGTCGTCGTGCGCGGGCTGCCAGGCGAGTTTCGTGAACCCCGGCTTGGTCACCGTGCCCGCCCACGCGGCCGCCGACTGGTGGGTCAGCAGGCCGGGGTCGGCGCCGTGGTCGATCGTGATCGCGGCGCGAGTGAAGAAGTCCGTTGCCGGGGCCACCGGTGGGCGCAGTTCGTGCAGCAGGTAGCTGATCGCGAGCTCCGCGCGTGCCTCCGGCTCGTACTTGGCCTCGCCGGAGAACTTCGCGAGCCGGTACACGGGCGGATGTGCCTGGTAGGCGAGCAGCCGCGACGCGAGCGCCGTCTCGGCCCACGCCGCCATCGGGTCGCGCAGCACCGTGGAGCGGAAGGCGAGCGGGATGACGTCACGGCCGTAGAGGTGTTCCCGGTCGTTGACCATCGGCATCAACGGCTCGCCGGCGTCGCTCATCGTGGCGAGGATGGTGCGCCACAACAGTTCCCCGTTGGGTTGCTTGGTCAGCACCTCGGGCAGCGGCCGTCCCGCGAGCAGGAAGTGCACGGCGTTGCGTCCGGAGGTGCGCCAGAGTTCTTCCTGGTAGTGCGGGCCGAACGAGCCGTGGTTCTCGACGATGAACGTGTCGTGCAGGTTCGTGGCGGTGTTGGCCGAGATCGGCGTGCCGTCCACTGTGGAGGGATTGGCGAGGTCGGCGGCGGGCAGTCCCGCCTCGTTGCGGCTCCAGCGGCCGAACGCCTCGCGCCAGCCAGGTCCGTCGCCGTGCCAGGCCAGTCCGGGCGCGAGCGCTTGGGCGTAGACGCCCATCTCCTCCAGCTTGGTGTCGCCGCGGTGTCCGCCGGTGAGGCCGTTCGGCGTCCAGCTGCCGGAACGCGGGTCGTTCGCGGTGCCGAGCGAGGTCGTGTAGTCGGCCTGGCCGCGTGCGATCGCCTCCACGTTCACGCGGGTCTGCGCGTCGAGGTCCGGCCAGAGCAGCCGGGCGGCCAGCACGAAGTAGGACTGGAACGTGGTGTCCCAGAACAGGGTCTTGCCCCACTCGGTGCCGCCCGCCAGCACGTTGCTCGCCGCGAAGTGCTTGATCGTGGCGAGCGTGTGGTCGCGCAGAACGTCCTTCTCGACGCCTGCCAGGGACGCGTCGTAGCTGCCTCGGGTGAGCAGGACGGCGTTGCCGAGCACGACCGCGAACCCGAAGTCCGTGCGCCGATACCGTCCGGCTGTGGCGTCGTACTGGGTCTCGGCCCACCTCGTGTGCCTGAGCAGCACCTCGTAGTAGGTGTCTCTGAGCTGTGCGAACGAGACTTTCGGCGCGACCGCCAGCACACCCGTGGCGTAGAGGAACGTTCTGCGGTTGATCAGCACGTCAGCGCCGCCTCCGCCCAGTCGGCGTGGTCGAAGTTGCGGCCGTCGCCGCCGTCGGTGACGCGAAGGCTGAGCATCCGGACGTCGCTGACGTCGACGTCGATCGGCACCGCCGCGCCCTTGCCTGCCAGTACTCCGCTGTCGTACAACGGTTTGTCGTCGCCGTAGACCTGGAACGAGACCGAGCCCGGTTGTTCGGTCTCGTCGTCGAGGCCGATCTTCGCGGTGAGGTGCTCGCAGCCGCGGCCGAGGTAGACCGAGACCTCGGACGGCGCGTGCGTGCCGAGTCCCTTGGCGTAGGTGACGCCACCGACGGTCAGCGCGTTGCCGTCGTCCCCGGTGTTCTCGCCGTTGGACCTGTCGCGTTCCACCGGGCCCCAGCCGTTGGTCTCGCTCATGAACGGCAGATCGCTGACCTGGGCCCCGTTCGCCGGCGTCGGGGGCGGCACGAACGCCTTGACCGCCTGCTCGACGTGCACGCCGCCGAAGGTGGCGACGATCGGCACGTCCACCGGGCCGACCCGCGTGCCCGCCAGAAGCTGCCAGCTCCCGCTGATCGACTCGCCCGGCGCGAGCCTGCGGCGTTGCACGGCCGGACCGCTGACGGACCAGCCCTCGGGTGCGGTCGCGGTCAGCTTGACGTCGCGGATCTCCTTGTCGCCGTTGGTGAACGTGCCGGTCACCTCGACAGTCGACCCCGCCGGGGTGTCGACCTGGCCGGTGGGCGTGACGGTGAGCGTGGTCTTCGGGACCTGCCGGATCGGCTGGTCGCAGGTCTGCAGCCCCGGCCGGTACCGGCAGATGACCGCCGCGAAGCCGCCGTTGCGCTGGACGGGCACGCTGAGGGTGTCGGAACCGCGCAGGATCTGACCGTCGCGGACGACGTCGGCCCGGATGGCGGGATCGCGGACGGTCTCCACCAGCCACTGCCCGCCGCCGAGGAACCCGAGCGGCGCCTGGAGAGTGCGGTCCTGGGTGGCGATACCACCGACGAACCACCGGTCGCCGTTGCGGCGCGCGACCACGGCGTGCGAGTCCGGATCGCCGTTGAGCAGCCTGGTCTCGTCCCAGACCGTCGGGATCTGGTCGAGATAGCGCAACGCCTGTGGATGCCGTTCGTAGGCCTCGGGTTTGTCCGCGAAGTGCGTCCAGCCCGACTCGTAGACGACCGGCAGCGCGACCTCGTGCGCGATCGACGCCTCCTTCGTGCCGACTTCCAGCGACACCGGCGTGTAGTCCATCGAACCGGCGACGTTGCGGGTGAAGAACTGCACGGTGTTGTTGGCAGCGGGCGGATAGTTCTCGGCGCCGCGCACGGCCTCCATCGTGAGCACGTGCGGCCACGTGCGCGCGAGGCCGTGCGGGATGGTGGAGCCGTGGAAGTTGACCATCAGCTTGAGGTCGGCCGTCTTCTGCAACACCGCGTCGTACCAGCGATAACGGTCCTGCGAGTCGGACTCCATGAAGTCGAGCTTCACGCCCTTCGCGCCCCACTGCTTGATCCTGGGCAGCACGGTGTCGCGTTCCTGCGGGGTGTCGAGGTCGCTCCAGTGCAGCCACAGCAGGATCTCCACGCCCTGCGCGCGGGCGTACCGGATGAGCTCCGGCACCCACGCGGCGCTCCAGCCCTCGTCGACCAGCGCGTACTCCCAGCCGTTGCGGGCGGCGAAGTCCACGTACTGCTTCTGCCGCGCGAAGTCACTCGGACTCGAATGTTCGCTCAGCCACGACCACGCGACCTTGCCCGGCCTGATCCAGCTCTGGTCGGCGAACTTCGCGGGACCGGCCAGGTCGTCCACGAGCGTGGAGGTGCTGACCGTGCCGAGATCGCCGACGATCGCGGTGCGCCAGGGCGTGGTTCCGGTCGACGCGACCTGGGCGTCGGCCAGCACGACCTGGAAACCGTTGCCGCTCCTGCGCAACCTGCTGCCCGCGTACCGTCCGTCCACATCGGACTCGGTGAGCAGCGCGAAGTCCTGTCCCGTCTGGAACAGCGACGGGTAGCCGAAGTCGCCGGTGGCCTCACCCGCGGTCGTGCGCACGCGGTTGGCCTCGTACCAGGCGTTGTAGGGGAGCAGCCACGCCTTCGAGTCCGCGGGAACGCTGAAGCTCGACGCCTCTCCGGTGATCGTCGCCGGGGCGGGCAGCACGTAGCGGTAGGCGACGCCGTCCGCCGAGGCGCGCACGACCAGGTCGAAGCTGCCGCTCGCGTTGCGGAAGCCGAACCTGGCCTCGTTCATCCGGGTGGAGCGCTGCAGCCGTTTGCCGGTCGGCATGGTGTAGCGGTCGATGACAACGCGGTCACTGCGGCCGGTGGACGTCAGGTCCTTGGTGAGGTCCGCGGTGGTCGTCGTGAGGCCGACCGCGGCGGGCTGGAGCACCGTTCTGCCCTGCCGTCGCACGGCTATCGTCAGGTTTCCGCTGTTCAGAGCTACTTCCGCGACGACCTGGCCAGGGCCTGTCACCGTCCAGCCGGCAGGTGCGGCGACGGCGGGCGCGGCGGGCAACAGCAGGGCGAGCACGAGTACGAGCAGTCGTGACATCGTTGTCAGCTCCCGGTGTGAGACCGCTCCCATCGTGTGGGGCCGTTCGTTTCCGGTCAAGAGGCTGATAGTTATCAGTCGATTTGCGGACAGATGAGGAGATCTTCATCTTGGTCTCATGCGGGACTACTCCGGCTGGGGCATCGTCGGTCGCATGCTGCCGTCCGCCCGCACCGGCACGGTCCTCGTGGCCGTGCTTAGCGTGGTGTGCGCGCTCGCGGCCGTGCTGCTCGTGCTCACCGTGGCGCGACCGGTTCCGCCCGATGTGCGAGCACCGGAGGTCCAGATAGGACGATCGGCCCCGCCCGCTCCGTCCTCCTCCGCGGTTCCCACGACCACACCCGGCTCCGTGCTGCCCCCGCCACCGCCGGTCGAAGACGACGACGATGGCGAGGACGACTGACGTGCCCGCACGCGTGAAGATCATGTGCTGGCTCCTCGGCCTCATGACGCTCGTCCTCGGGACCGTCGTGGTCGTGGTGTGGCGCTTCCTGCTCGTCGACGTCGACGACCGCGTCAACCGCGCCCTGGAACAGGAGACCGGCGAGTTCAGCACCTACGCCGAGACGCACGCCGGCGACGCCCGCGCCGTCGCCGAGGCCCACCTGCGCCTGCAGTACCCCGACGAGCACGAGATCCACCTCGCCGTTCTCCCCGGCGGTGTGCTCGTCCAGCGTGCCGAGATGACCTACGCGCTGGAGAACGACCGCGCGGCGCTGGGCGTGATCACCTCCTCAAGCGCGCCCTGGGGAGTGGTGTCCACTCCGGCCGGTCCGTTCCGCTGGGCGAAGGTGCACACGGCGGCCCCCGCGGAGATGTGGTTCGTCACCGGCTACTTCGAGGACGGAGTGCACGCCCCGGTGCACTCGACGGTGCGCGTGCTCGTGCTGGTGTCACTGGCGGGGTTGCTGATCGCCGCCCTGATCGCCTGGTTCGTGGCCGGGGTGATCCTCGCGCCGATCCGCGTGGTCCGCCAGGCGGCGGCCGAGATCACCGAGGACGACCTCACCCGCCGCATCCCGGTCTCCGGCAACGACGACGTCGCCGCGCTGGCCCAGCAGTTCAACTCGATGCTGGACCGCCTCGACCGCTCGTTCCGGCTGCAGCGCCAGTTCCTCGACGACGCCTCCCACGAACTGCGCACGCCGATCACCATCGTCCGCGGCCACCTGGAACTGCTCGGCGACTCACCGGAGGAACGCGCCGCCGTCGTGCGGCTGTGCACCGACGAACTCGACCGCATGGCCCGCCTGGTCGAGGACCTGCTGCTGCTGGTCAAGTCCGAACGCCCGGACTTCCTGCGGCCCGTCGTGGTGAGCCTGCCCGAGCTCACCAGCGACATCGACGCCAAGCTGCGCGCACTGGGCGACCGCCGCTGGGTGCTCGAGTCGATCGCGGAGGGCGAGGCCGTGCTGGACCCGCAACGCGTGACCCAGGCCGTCCTGCAACTCGCCTCGAACGCGGTCCGGCACACGACCGAAGGCTCCACGATCCGGTTCGGATCCTCAGTGGACACCGCGGTCTCCTTCTGGATAGCCGACTCCGGCCCCGGCGTGAGCGACGAGTCGTTGCTCTTCTCCCGCTCCACGGGCCTCGGCCTGCCGATCGTCAAGGCCATCGCCGACGCGCACGGCGGTGCCGTCCAGGTACGTTCGGTGGCGGGGCAGGGAGCGACTTTTGTGGTGGAGGTACCGCGATGACCGGCCGGATCCTGATCGTCGAGGACGAGGCCCGCATCGCCTCCTTCGTGGAGAAGGGCTTGCGCGCCAACGGCTTCAGCACGTCCGTGGTCGCCTCCGGTGCGGACGCGCTGTCGTGGGCCGCGTCCTTCGACCTGGTGGTGCTCGACCTCGGACTGCCGGACCTGGACGGCTTCTCCGTGCTGCGTTCGCTGCGTGCCCAGGGCGTGCAGACCCCGGTGATCATCCTGACCGCGCGTGACTCCGTGCACGACACCGTCGCCGGTCTGTCCGGCGGCGCCGACGACTACATGACCAAGCCGTTCCGCTTCGAGGAACTGCTGGCCCGCGTGCGACTCCGGCTGCGCCCGCCCGGCGTGCCCGAGTCCACCGTGCTGTCCGCCGGGACGTTGTCGCTGGACCTGCGCACCCGCCAGGCCGTGCTGCCGTCCGGCTCGGTGGACCTCACCGCCCGCGAGTTCGCCCTGCTGGAGCTGTTCCTGCGGCACCCCGGCCAGGTTCTCGTGCGCGAGCAGATCCTGTCGCACGTGTGGGGCTACGACTTCGATCCTGGGTCCAATGTGGTCGATGTGTACGTGCGCTCGCTGCGTCGCAAGATCGGGGCGGAGCGGGTGGAGACCGTGCGCGGCATGGGGTATCGCCTCGTGTAGATGAAAGCTCCTTCATCCGGGCTTCACCGCCGGATCAGCGTGGTTCCGCAGGATCGTCCTCGTGATGCTGACGCTGGTGGTCTTCGCGGTGGCGGTGGTGCTCTGGACGTGCACGCCGCTGGACGACACGTTCGTCGCTCTCGCCGCCGTGGTCGTCCTGCTGCTGTTCGGCGTGCTGCCGGCCTCGGCCCTGGCGGTGCTGGGCGGCTCGACGACCTGGCTGCTGATCGCGGCCTTCGCGCTGGCGTCCGGCGTCTCGGCATCAGGGCTGCCGGCCCGCCTCGCGACGTCGCTGGCAGGCCGTGCCCGTTCGGTGCGCGGGCTGCTGCACCTGACGGCGTTCGCCTTGCTGCTCACCGCTTTCCTCGTGCCCTCGACCTCGGGCCGCGCCGCGCTCGCTTTGCCCGTGCACGGTGCGTTGCGGGGGCGCGTGAACTCGCGGGTGTCGCGCGCCCTCGGGGTGCTGTTCCCGTCGGTGATCCTGCTGACCGCGGTGGCGACCCTGGTGGGTGCGGGAGCGCACCTGATCACCAGCGCGCTGCTGGAGCAGGCGACGGGGGAGGGCATCGGGTTCGGGCAGTGGCTGGTGCTGGGGCTGCCGCTCGCCCTGGTCAGTGCGCACGTGACGGCCGAGGTGGTGCTGTGGCTCTTCACGACCCGCGCGGATCGGGCGGAGCGGCTCGGCGCGGAGCCGCTGGACGTGGACCAGTCCACGCTGGTGACGGCAGCGCGGAGCGAGGGTCCCCTCCTGGGGGTCCCCTGTTCTAATTCTCCCAGACAGCACCGACAATTCCGGGCGCTCTCGGGATCGCTGACCATCCCGCTGCCTGCGGAGGCCCGCCCTGCGGAGGCCCGCCCCGCTGAACCCCGCCCCGCTGAACCCCGCCCCGCTGAACCCCGCCCCGCGGAGGCCAGCCCCGACGAGGCTCACCGAACCGTGGCTCGCGTCGTCGTGGCCCGCCCCAACGATGCCCGTTCCACCGCGGCCCATTCCACCCAGGCCCGTTCCACCGCAGGCCGTCTCTCCGCAGCCCGCCCTCGCGTGGTCGCCACACCGGCACCACCGGCCGCGCCCAAGACCGTCCGCTCATCCGTCGCCGGCCTGACCAGGCCCGAACTCACCGCCCTCACGATCCTCGCCATCGTCTCCGCGGCCTGGCTCACCAAACCCTGGCACCACGTCCCACCCGAGGTCACCGCGTTGGCCGGCGCCATCGCCATCACGACCCCACGCCTCGGCCTCACCACGCTCAAGCAGGCGATGGCCGAGATCCCGTGGTCCCTCCTCCTGTTCATGGCCGCCACCACCATGCTCGGCACCGCCCTGGTCGGCTCCGGCGCGGCAGCGAGCATCGCGACCCTGATCAGTCCGTCCCACCTGCTGCCGACCGTGATCGCGGTGAGCCTCCTCGCGCACCTCGTCGTCCAGTCCCGCTCGGCCCGGTCCTCGGTGCTGATCCCGATCGTCATCCCGCTCGCGGTCGCCGCCGGACTCAACCCCGCGGCCCTGGCCTTCGCCTCCACCGCCGCGGCCGGCTTCTGCCACACCTTCACGTCGTCCGCGAAACCGGTCGCGCTCTTCGCCGACGCCTACTGCCCCAGGGATCTGCTCAAGCTCTCCGCGGTCCTGGCCCCGATCACCGGCGCGCTCGTCCTCGCCTGCGCCGTCCTCCTGTGGCCGCACCTCGGCCTCCCACTGAAATGAGGTCACCGATGCGTTTTCTGGTAGCTCCCAGCGGTTTCAAGGAGTCCCTCGACGCGTGCGAGGTCGCCGACGCGATCGAACAGGGCATTTACCGGGTGGTCCCCGGTGCGGTCGTGGACAAGGCGCCGCTCGTCGACGGCGGTGAGGGCTCGGCCAAAGCGCTCGCGGAGGCGACCGGCGGCCGGCTCGTCCCCGCCCTGGTCACCGGGCCGATCGGCGAGCAGGTGCCGGCCGGCTTCGCGTTGCTCGGCGGGCCGGGACCCCGCACCGCCGTGGTCGAGATGGCGGCCGCGGCAGGCTTGCGGCTCGTCCCGAACGGCCACCGCGACCCGGCCACGACCACCACGTACGGCGTCGGCGAACTCGTCCTCGCCGCGCTGGACCTCGGCGTCGACCGGATCCTGGTGGGGTGCGGCGACTCCGGCACGTCCGACGGCGGTGCCGGCGCGTTGCAGGCGCTGGGAGCGCGGATCACCGACGCACGGGGCCGCGAGATCGAACGCGGGGGAGCGGCCCTGCTCGGCGCCAGGGCGCTCGACCTGTCCGAAGTGGATCCCAGACTGGACAAGGTCGAGATCACCGTGGCCTGCAACCAGCACAACGTGCTGTGCGGCGACCGAGGCGTGGCAAGGGTGTTCGGGCCGCAGAAGGGCGCGACACCGGCGCAGGTCGAACTCCTCGCCGCCGCCCTGGACAACTGGGCGGACCTGCTCGGCCCGGAAGTCCGCACCATCCCCGGTGGCGGCGCGTCGGGCGGGCTCGGTGCCGGCCTGCACGCGCTCAACGCCACGCTCGTGCCGCGCTTCGAGGTGATGCTCGAGCACTCCGACCTCGACGCCCGCCTGCCGCACGCCGACCTCGTCATCACCGCGGAAGGCGCCATCGACGGCCAGACCCCGCACGGCAAGGTGCCCGCGGAGGTGGCGCGCCGGGCCAAGAGGCACGGCAAACCCGTCATCGCGCTCGCCGGCACGATCGGGGAGAACGCCCGCGCCACCCACGACGTCGGCATCGACGCCTACGCCAGCATCATCGCCGCCCCGGTCGCGCTGGACGTCGCGATGGCCACCGCCGCGGCACTCCTCACCGACGCCACGGAACGGACGCTGCGACTGGTCCTGGTCGGCGCGGCGCTCACATGACGACGATCTCGATCTCCCTGCCGAGCTTCGCGCCGCCCAGCAGGTCGAGGTCGTCGCCGCTCCAGAACTTGCCGGGGTCGTACCAGTTGGGCCTGCGCCGGGGCAGCAACCCCATCTCCTCGTACGTCACGGCCACGATCTCCGCGCAGAACGCGCTCTCGATGGTCGAGTCCCCCTTGGGTCGCAACGGAATCCGCCCGCGCGCCCACCGCGAGGCGAGCTTGGCGGTGGACGGGAACGGCGTGCCGTCCAGCCGCGCCACCGTCCTGAGCGCCGCGTCCTCCATCTCGCGCGTCACCTCGTGGTCGAGCTGCCGCAACCAGGCCCGCTGCCCGTACTTGTCGTGCCACGTCACGACGGCGTCGCGCAGATCGTGCAGCTGGGCGCCACGCTGATGGGTGCCCGACCACATGTCCTTGAGGGACTTGCCGAGCTCGGCGTGCCACATCAGCGGCGGCATGTCGTCGATCACGATCGCCATGCCGACGTGGTTGACCGGGCTGTTGGTCATGGCCTGGATCGCCCGGTCCGCCGCGCTGCGCCCGCGGAACACCCACACGTCGCCGGTGCGGGTCATCTCGACGGCTTTGTCCAGTGTTGTCGCCATGACCGACTAGCCTAGGCACATGAAGCTCTGGAAGCTGCTCGGCATCGCCGCTTTCGCGGGTGTCGCTGCCAGCGGCGCGGTCGTCGCCCGGAACCAGCGCCGCCGCGAGGCCTACACGCCGGACCAGATCAGGGAACGGTTGCACGAACGGCTGGCCGAGGCGTCCCGCTCGGAATGAGCCGGTAGGCCACGAAGGCCGCCACCGCGAGCAGTGCCGCCGCCACCAGTGCCGTGCCCTGCATGGCCTCCGTGAACGTGCCGGTGGCGGCCCACGCCGACAGCACGGTCCCGAGCACCGCGATGCCCAGCGCCGCGCCCAGTTCGTACGCGGTCTCGGACACCGCTGATGCCGCGCCCGCCTTGTCCGCCGGGACCGCCGACACCACGGCGTCCGTGGTCAGGGTCAGCGCGAGCCCGACACCGGTCCGATCACCGCGATCGCGAGCATGCCCGCGACACCGAGCGGCAGTTCCCGCAACGGAGACAGACTCCAGCGGCGTCGCCGTTCTTCATCGTCGAATTGTTCGATTCGAAAGTCGCTCATTTCGCCGGTCGGTCCCCGGTGGTTGCTGTGAGAATCCTGTACATCCTCTGAGCGAGAACAAATCTCCGAGTCGGCAATCTCTTGACGTGTGCACGGCGAGGGAGTCATCATCTGGAGCGATTTCACGCCCAAGTGGGCGGTGTGCTCGCGATCAGCGCCGGACGGGTGTCCAGGCTGCTGCCTGGTGTTCGCAATGACGCGAAGGGAAACGCCATGTCCGGTCATCGTTCGCCGCCAATTGTTAACGTTAACAATTGGTCGCCGTTCGGGCGTGGCCGGATCACAGCTGTGCTGGCGGCGGCCTGCCTGCTCCTGGCGGGAGTGGTCGCGGCGACCGGGCCGCTGCCGGCGCGGGCGGTGGAGAACGGGGCGGCTCGAACCCCGCCGATGGGGTGGAACACCTGGAACACGTTCGGCTGCGACATCTCCGAGTCGTTGATCCGGCAGACCGTCGACGCGTTGGCGGGCAACGGTATGGCCGCACTGGGTTACAGGTACGTCGTGGTGGACGACTGCTGGTTCGATCCCAGTCGTGATGCCCAGGGCGATCTCCAGGCACATCCGGCGCGCTTCCCCAGCGGGATGAAGGCGCTCGGTGACTACATCCACAGCAAGGGCTTGAAGTTCGGCATCTACCAGGTGCCCGTGGACAAGACGTGTGCGCAGTACTTCAACACGTTCCCCGGCGCCACCGGCAGCCAAGGCCACGAGGAGCAGGACGCACGGCAGTTCGCCGCGTGGGGAGTCGACTACCTCAAGTACGACTGGTGCTCGCCGAAGGGCACGATGGACGAGCAGGTCGCAGCGTTCGCGAAGATGCGCGACGCCCTGGCGGCCACTGGCAGGCCCATCGTCTACAGCATCAACCCGAACAGCATCCACGACAAGACCGGCCCTCTGCGGGACTGGGGCGACGTCGCGAACATGTGGCGCACCACCGAGGACATCACCGACCGGTGGGACACGGGCAGTGACGGCAGCTCGTTCATGGGCGTGCAGAACATCATCAACGTCAACGTGCCGTTGGCTTCGTACGCCAGTCCTGGGGGCTTCAACGACCCGGACATGCTGGAGGTCGGCAACGGCGGCATGACGGACACCGAGCAGCGCAGTCATTTCGCCATGTGGGCGATGATGGCGGCGCCGCTGATCGCGGGCAACGACGTCCGGAGTGCGTCGGCCGGCACGCTCTCCATCCTCAGGAACGCCGACCTGATCGCGGTCAATCAGGACCCTCTGGGCCTGCAGGCCACCCAGGTGTCGAACGACGGCACCCGGCGCGTGATCGCCAAGCGGCTCGCCAACGGCGACGTCGCGGTCGCGCTGCTCAACCAGGGCTCCACCACGGCGACGATCTCGACCCCGGCGAACGCGATCGGCAAGACCGGTGACTCGTTCGGGCTGCGCGATCTGTGGACCGGGGCGGTTTCGGCCACCCGCGGTGGCATCACCGCCATCGTTCCCCCACATGGCACGGCGGTCTTCCGGGTCAGCGGTGGTGGCCTGGCTCCTGCGCCGGCCACCTTCCCTCTGCGTGGCGAGTCCGCCGGCCGCTGCCTGGACTCGCCGAAGGGTGCGACGGCCAACGGCACCCAGCCGGCGATCTGGGACTGCAACGGCGGGGCCCAGCAACTGTTCACCCGCAACGGCAACGCGTTGCAACTGCTCGGCATGTGCCTGGAAACGACGCCCAACGCCGTGGCAGGAACCAAGGTTCAGCTTTGGTACTGCAACGGCGGCGCGAACCAGCAGTGGAACCTGAACACCAACGGCACGATCAGCAACGTGCAGACCGGCCTGTGCCTCGACGTGGACCTCAACGGCACGGCGAACGGCACCCCGGCGATCGTCTGGACCTGTCATGGCGCTGCCAACCAGCGCTGGATCCGCAGTACCTGACCCGACCCTCTCGGCTTGGTCGTGTTAGCGCTCACCCTGCATTGTTTTCGCGAAGGGCCGGTTATGTACTCGAATTCTTCAACGGTCTGGCGTCGGTCGTTGCCGGCCATTCTCGGTGTTCTGGCCCTCACCGCGTCGGCAATGAGTGTCACGCCGGCCGCCGTCGCGGCAGCGGAGCTCGACAAAGGCCTGGTCGTCCACTACGACCTCGCCCAGAGTTCCGGCACCACCGCGATCGACACGTCCGGCAACGGCAGGGACGGCACGCTCAGCGGTGACGCCGCGTGGCAGGGCGACGCGTTGGGCCTCGGTGGCTCGAACGGTCACGTCCGCCTGCCCGACAACGTCCTGCGCGGGTTCACGGACATCACCGTGTCCGTGCAGGTGAACATCGCCACCGACCAGGGCACCCCCTACTTCGTCTGGGGTCTCGGCAACGCTTCGAACGGCGCCGGTAACGGCTACCTGTTCACCTCGGGTGACGCGTACCGGACGTCGATCGCCACCGGCAACTGGTCCACCGAGCAGACGGTGTCCGCCAACCGGAACCTCGCGCGTGGCAGCTGGCGCACCCTCACCTACACCCTCGCCGGCGGTGTCGCCGTGCTCTACGAGGACGGCGTCGAGGTGGCGCGCAAGACCGGCGTGACGATCACTCCGGGAGCGATCGGTGGCGGCGCCACGACCGCCAACTACCTCGGCCGTTCGGTGTACGCCGCGGACAAGTACCTCAAGGGCCAGGTCCGGGACTTCCGCATCTACGACCGTGCCGTGACCGCGGCGGAGGCGAACGCGCTCGGTGAGCGGACCGCCGTCGGCCGCGCCGCCGCCGACGCCGCTGCACTCGACCTCGGCGACACGTCCGCCGTGACCGAAAACCTGACGCTGCCAACGAAAGCTCCTGGTGGCTCCGCGGTCACCTGGTCCTCCGGCAACCCGGCAGTGGTGTCGGCGACGGGGGTGGTCACCCGGCCGTCGCCAGGCTCGGGCAACGCGATCGTGAAGCTGACCGCGACGGCCTCCTACGCCGGTTTCACCGCCACGCGCACGTTCTCCGTGACGGTGCCCGCCGACATCACTGATCGGCAGAAGGTCCGGAACGCTTTGCGGGACATCGTGATCTGGGATCAGAACGCGGTCCGGGGCAACATCACGCTGCCGGCGAAGGGTGCCCGCGACGTCACGTTCACCTGGCGCAGCGACGACAAGAGCGTGGTCTCGGCGTCTGGTGTGGTGACGCGGCCGCCGTACGGTTCCAAGCCACGCAAGGCACACGTGAGTGTCCGTGCGACGAAGGGGAAAGCGAGCGACGTCCGCGACTTCCTGCTCACCGTGCTGCCACTGCCCAAGCAGGAAGCGCGCGAGGGTTACACGTTCGCGTACTTCACGGGAGAGTCCACACAGGACACCGAGCAGGTGCACTTCGCGGTCAGCAAGGGCAACGACCCGCTGCACTGGGAGGAGCTCAACGGCGGCCGCCCCGTGCTGGAATCGCAGTACGGCGAGACCGGGGTGCGCGACCCGTTCATCATCCGCAGCCCCGAAGGCGACAAGTTCTACCTCATCGCGACCGACCTGCAGATCAACGACGGCCGTGGGTGGGGCGAAGCGCAGCAGCACGGCAGCAAGTACCTGGAGATCTGGGAGTCCACCGACCTCGTGACCTGGTCGGAGCAGCGGCACGTCCGCGTCTCGCCCGACACGGCGGGCATGACATGGGCACCCGAGGCCACCTACGACCCGGCCATCGGCGCCTACGTCGTCTACTGGGCAAGCATCCCGTTCGCGGCCGACGACCCCGACCACACCAACTGGTCGTACCCGCGGATGTGGTACTCGACCACCCGCGACTTCCGGACCTTCACCGAGCCGAAGGTGTGGAACGACCCGGGACAGGGCGTCATCGACTCGACCGTCATCAAGGACGGCGACTACTACTACCGCCTGACCACCGACGAGAAGGTCATCGGGTCGTGCACCCGCGACATCGTCCTCGAGCGGTCGAAGGACCTGCGGGCCGTCGACCTGCCGACCACGAGGCCGCGCAAGTGGGAACTGGTCGACGACTGCATCCGCACTCCGCTGGGCACGGACTGGGTCGAGGGCCCGACGCTGTTCAAGTCCAATGACGGCACCAAGTTCTACGCGTTCATGGACGAGACGCCGAACCGCGGATACATCCCGTTCGTCACCGACTCACTGGCGAACCCGAACTGGCAGATCCCGGCGGAGTACTCGTTGCCGCGCGCTCCGCGGCACGGCACGGTTTTGCCGGTCACGAAGGCCGAGCTGGAGCGGCTGCGCAAGGGTCCGCTACCGGTGACGGCCAACAGGAATGGCGTGGTCGCCGACTACGACCTCACCGGAGGCTCCGGCACGACCGTCGTGGACCGCTCCGGAAAGGCCCGCAACGGTGTGCTGCACGGTGCTGTCACCCGCTCGCCGGACGGCCTCACCTTCGGCGGCACCGACGGTTACGTGCACCTGCCGAACAACATCATGACCGGACTCGACGCGATCACCGTGTCGGCACGGGTGTGGGTCGATCCCGGCCAGCAGACGCCGTACTTCCTGTACAACCTCGGCAACAGCACGAACAACGCCGGTGACGGCTACCTCTTCTCCACCGGGGACAGCTATCGGGCGGCCATCGCGGCCGGAAACTGGACGACCGAGCAGAACGCGAACAGCGGGCGAAATCTGGCTCGCGGTACCTGGCACACGTTGACGTACACGCTGGCCGGAGGAACGGCGCGCCTGTACGACAACGGGGTCGAGGTGGCCCATGTGGACGGTGTCACGACGAAGCCGGGCGATCTGGGCGGCGGCATCACGACGTCGAACCAGATCGGCCGTTCCGCCTACGGTTCCGACAGGTACTTCAAGGGCAAGATGAGTGGCTTCACCGTGTGGAACCGCGGTCTGACCACGCAGGAAGTCCTTGCCCTGCCGGGCAACGAGACTGCCGTCGCGTCGGTGAGCCTCGACGCGCTGAAGGTGCCGGCGGTCGTCGACAGCCAGGCCGGGACCATCCTCCTGCCGGTCAAGCCCGGCACGGACCTGAGCCGCCTGGCGCCCCGGCTCGTGGTCGCGGACGGCGCGAAGGTGTCGCCGGGCAACGGATCCAGGCAGAACTTCACCAAGCCCGTCGCCTACACGGTCACCGGAGCCGACCGGAGCAAGCGCACCTGGACGGTGCGCGCGGCGGTCATGAACAGCCCGGTGCTCCCCGGCTACAACGCGGATCCGAACATCGTCCGGTTCGGCGACACCTACTACATCTACGCCACGACCGACGGCTATCCGGGTTGGTCGAGCACGTCGTTCGACGCGTGGTCGAGCAAGGACCTCGTGAACTGGACCAAGCATCCGAAGATCCTCGACCTCGGGCCCGGTGTGTCCTGGGCGGACAGCCGTGCGTGGGCGCCGGCCATCGCGGAGAAGAACGGCAAGTACTACTTCTACTTCTGCGCCGACGCCAAGATCGGCGTCGCGGTCGCCGACTCGCCCACCGGCCCGTTCACCGACGTGCTCGGCACACCCCTGATCGCGTCGAACCCCAACGGCGGCCAGGCCATCGACCCGGCGGTCTTCACCGACGACGACGGCAAGAGCTACCTGTATTGGGGCAACGGCGAGGCCTACGTGGTGCCGTTGAACGCGGACATGACGTCGTTCGACGCCTCGAAGATCAAGCACATCACCGGGTTGGACGGCTTCCGGGAGGGGCTGTTCATGACCAAGCGCGGTGGTACCTACCACCTCACCTGGTCCATCGACGACACCGGCAGCGAGAACTACCGGGTCGGCTACGCCACGGTGACCGGACCCATGATCGACGGTCTGGTGAACCGGGGCGTCATCCTGGAGAAGAACCCGGCACTCGGCATTCTCGGCACCGGACACCACAGCATCGTCCAGGCGCCGGGAACCGACGACTGGTACATCGCCTATCACCGCTTCGCCATCCCCGGCGGCGACGGAACACACCGCGAGGTGACCATCGATCGTCTCCGGTTCAACGCGGACGGCACCATGGCCAAAGTCGTGCCCACGCTCCAAAGCATCACCCGCTGACAAACCATGTTTTGTTTGGGCGCGTCACTCACAGTTGATTCACAGAAAGTGCACAGGATTGTCGGCTTCAGCTGTTCACGTGATGAGAAACAGCAGTTCGCGTAACGTTTGACACTCGTCAGAACTGGCAATTTCCGTGTCTTTCCATCGGGCGGGTCGATTATTTACGCTCGGCGAACGAAACCCGAACAAGTGACGGATCGCGCCCTACCCTGTGCAGACTTCCGTGGGCGCGCTTCTCGTCACTGTCCGAGAATGGAAACCCCTGATGCAAGAGTCACGAAACGTCCGGTTCCTGGCCGGAGTCGGAATTGTGAGCACCGTCGCTGTTTCCCTGCTGGCCGTGCCCGCTCAGGCCGCGGAAGGCGAAATCCGTTCCGCCGACGCCGCGGAAAAGGTGCCCAACAGCTACGTCGTGAAGCTGAAGGACACTCCGGCATCGATGTCGGCCACCGAAGCCACCGCGAACGCCGTGGCGGCCCGCAACGGCGGTGGAGTGGACCGGGTGTTCGGCAGTGCCCTGCGTGGTTTCACCGTGAAGCTGTCCGAGCGGCAGGCCAAGCGCCTCGCCGCCGACCCCGCGGTGGAGTACGTCGAGCAGGACCAGGTCTTCCACGCCGACACCACCCAGGCCAACCCGCCGTCGTGGGGCCTGGACCGGATCGACCAGGCGTCGCTGCCGCTGAGCAGTTCCTACAACTACACCTCGACCGGCAGTGGCGTGAACGTGTACGTGATCGACACCGGCGTGCGGATCAGTCACTCCACGTTTGGTGGCAGGGCGAAGAACGGGTACGACTTCGTTGACGGCGATGCGGTCGCGCAGGACGGCAACGGTCACGGCACCCACGTGGCGGGCACCATCGCCGGCAGCACCTACGGTGTCGCGAAGGGCGCCACCGTGTACGGGGTGCGGGTGCTCGACGACGCGGGCAGTGGCACGACCGCCGGTGTCGTCGCGGGCATCGACTGGGTGACCGCGAACGCGATCAAACCCGCCGTGGCGAACATGAGCCTGGGTGGCGGTGCGTCGACCACCATCGACGCCGCCGTGAACCGCTCGATCGCCGCCGGCGTGACCTACGCGGTCGCCGCCGGCAACAGCAACGCCAACGCGTCGAGCTACTCCCCGGCCCGTGTCGCCGCCGCGATCACGGTGGGCGCGACGACGAGCACCGACGCACGCGCCAGCTACTCGAACTACGGTTCGGTGCTGGACATCTTCGCCCCCGGCTCGTCGATCACGTCCTCCTGGAACACCAGTGACACCGCGACGAACACCATCAGCGGTACGTCGATGGCGACCCCGCACGTGGCAGGTGTGATCGCCCGGTACCTGCAGAACAACACGTCGGCGACGCCCGCCCAGGTGTCGAGCGCGCTGACCTCGGGCGCGACCACGGGCAAGGTCACCAGCGCTGGCTCGGGTTCGCCGAACCGCCTGCTGTATCTGGCTCCCAGCGCCTGACCGAATCCGAAAAGGGGGTCGTCGTGCCGCCCAGGCGGAACGACGGCCCCCTTTTCATGAAGTTGGTCGTTCTGTTGACGGCCGCCACAAATGTGCCTAACTTTCGTGTCGACGCTCTCCGCTGAGATTGCTCGCCATCCCCACAACGAAGGGGCGGAGCATGATGAAGGCTGTCCGACGACTGTTCACCGCCGCGGTGGTCGCCTCGCTGGCCGTGCTGGGCCTGGTGCCCACCGCGGCGCTGGCCGCACCGGCGACCCGGTACGACGGGGTGCTGCCGAACGGCGCGACCTGGATCGCCGACGTGCCGGCGAATTGGAACGGCACGCTGCTGCTCTACAGCCACGGCTACAACCCCACCCCGAACAACCCGCCGGTCAACAGCCCTGGTCCAGCCGTGGCGGAGGCCCTGCTGGCCCGCGGTTACGCGCTGGCCGGCTCGTCGTACTCCCGCCCTGGCTGGGTCGCCGACACCGCGGCGCAGGACGGGCTCGACACGCTCCAGGCGGTCACCGCGATCACCGGACGCCCCCGCCGCACCATCGCGCTCGGCACGTCGTTCGGCGGCATGATCACCGGACAGCTCGCGGAACGAGGTGGCCGGCAGCTCGACGGTGCTGTCGCCACCTGCGGTCTGATGGGCGGCGGGATCGACCTGCACAACTACCAGCTGGACGGGTCACACGCGATCGCGCAACTGCTTCTCGCGGGGGAGCAGGTCACACTCGTCCGGTTCACCGGCCCCGCGGAGGCCACCGCCACGTCGAACCGGATGATCACCGCTCTGGATCAGGCACAGGCCAGCCCGGCCGGACTGGCCCGGCTCGCCCTGATCACGGCCCTGTACCAGGAGCCGACGTGGGTTCCCGGGCAGCCGAAGCCGGCAGCGGGCGACGTCGACGCGCAGGTGGCGGGCCAGTACCAGAACCTGCGCGCGATCCTGCCGTTCATCCAGCTCGGCCGCTACGACATGGAGCGAAGTGCGGGCGGCAACCCGACGTGGAACAAGGGCGTGAACTACTGGCGGCAGCTCGCCGAGTCCGGACGCCTTTCCCAGGTGGCGCAGCTGTACCGGCGGGCCGGCGTCGATCTGCAGACAGACCTGAACCTTCTGACGCGCACGGCGAACGTGACGGTCGATCCCGCGGCGTACCGCTGGATGGCCAGAACCTCCACATTGGACGGACGGCTGGACGTGCCCGTCCTCACGATGCACACGACCGATGACCCCCTCGTCCCGGTGCAACACGAGGAGGAGTACGCCGAAGACGTTCGTGAGGGTGGTTCCGCCGCGCTGCTGCGTCAGGCGTACACCGATCACGCGGGACACTGTGCCTTCACGACCGCTGAGCTGGTGGCGGCGGTGATCACCATGGACAAGCGCATCGAGACCGGGCGCTGGGACCAACTGGCCGATCCGCGCCGGATGCAGGCCCTCGCCGGCTCGCTCGGGCTCGGCTCCGCCACCTTCGTCGGGTTCCGGCCGCCGGAGTTTCTCGGCGACCGCCCCACGTCACCACAACACCGCTAGGCCGGAGTTGTACGGACGGGATTGATCGGTCCCGCCCCGTGACCATCGCGTCAGCTGGTCGGGGACTGGCCGTTCTGGCTCGGTGCGGCGTTAGCGTCGGCGATCGTGGAGGCCGTGGTGCCGTCCTCGGACACGATGGTCACGGTGTCACCGGCTTGGATGTTCTGAGCGGTGCTGACCACGTCGCTGGGGATGGTGCAGGTCTTCGTGTAGCCGTCGTCGAACGGTACGGAGCCTTGGCTCGTCTGCTCGCTGGCCTCGGGGTTCTGCGACTGCTGCGCGCCCCACCACACGCACCGTGACCCGACCACCCACCTGAGTGCACGCGCGGGTCGGAATCAGCCGGTGGGGTCAGTTCAGCGTCGGTATGCGGAACGCCGCGGAACTCGTCGTCGTGGCGTAACGCAGAAGTGCGTCTCCGTCGGCCATCCGGTGCATCGTGTTGACGAAGGTCTTCAGTTCGCGCTGGTAGGAGATGAAGATCAGGCCTTCGTCGTAGTTGTAAGAGCGGCGCAGCATCAGGCCGGCGCCGGCGGTCAACGGGTGCGCCCGCCGGACGTGGGCGTCTGCCGGGATGACGTACTCGCCGTCGGGGGTCTTCGCCGACAGATCGACCTCGTCTCCGCCGGACAGAGGCACGGCGTCGTGCTTGCGGCGCCCGAAGACCCGCTCCTGGTCCGCCACGGGCATCGCGGTGAAGGCGGCCACGTCCAGCTTCATCCGGCGCACGACCGCGAAGGTCGACCCGTCCGGCCGCCAGACCTCCTGGGCGAACTCCCGCGGGGTCTTCGGCACGACGATGCCGTCCTTGAAGCCCAGGACATTCGTGCGGCCGGAATTGCAGGAGCCCTTTTCGCGCCACCGCAGCCTGCCGTCGGGCCGCAACCGGGACGCCGCGTCTCGTACCGCGTCGGGGTCGTCACCGCAGATCTGCAGGAACAACCCGCCGCCCAGGTCCTCCGGCCGCACGGCGTCACCGGGAAACTCCGGCAGGCCCTCGATCCCGTGCCCGTAGGTGACCGTCACCGAGGAACTGACGTGCGCGGACGGCAACGTCACGGCGTCCCAGACGGAGATGTCGGCGTGCAGCTGCTGCGGAGTGGCGATGCCCGGCTGCCGCTGCGGGGAGCCACAGCCGCCCAGTAGTCCGATCGCAGCGGTACCGGCGATCAGACGACGCCGAGAGATAGGGCTCACCGGGCGAGTGTGACATAGGCCGAACGGAGTAGTACGGTCACCGGCTGTGCGCGCTTCGTACATCTTCGCAGCACTGCTCCTGGTCGCCGGTTGCTCGTCGGCGGCAGGGGCGAAGCTGGGACCGGAGATCACCGTTCCAGGGCAGTTCGGCACCATCCAGGCCGCGGTCGACGTCGCCAGGGAGGGTGCGACGATCGTCGTGTCACCCGGTGTCTACAAGGAGTCGGTTCGGGTCGGTACCAGGGGTGTGACGATCAGGGGTGCCCAACGCGACGGTGTGATCATCGACGGCGAGGTCAAGCGCGCCAACGGGATCGTCGTCACCGCGCCGGAGGTGTCCGTGCAGAATCTGACGGTCCGCAACCACACCCTGAACGGCGTGCTGGTCACCGGGGTGAGCGAGAACGGCGGGATGGGCCGCGGCAGCAACGGCTACACCAGGCTGGACACGCAGAAGTTCCCGCCACTGCAGGGGTTTCGCGTCTCGTACGTCACCGCGAGCAACAACGCGCTGTACGGCATCTACGCGTTCGACGCCCAGCACGGCGTGATCGAGCAGAGTTACGCGAGCGGTAGCGCGGACTCCGGGTTCTACGTGGGCCAGTGCAAGCCGTGCGACATCGTCGTGCGCGGCAACGTCGGCGAGCGCAACGCCGTCGGTTACGAGGGCACGAACGCGTCCGGGCGGATGTTCGTGCTGGGCAACAGGTTCAGCGGCAACCGTGTCGGCATGACCTCGAACTCCGACTATCAGGAGGCGTTCGTGCCACAGGAGGATGCCACGTTCATCGGCAACCTGGTGTCCGGCAACTCCGAAGCGCGATCGCCCGCACAGGCGGACGGCGCGTTCGGTCTCGGTGTGGGCATCGCGGGCGGCACCGGCAACCTGTTCTCCCGCAACCTGGTCACCGGTAACCCCGGTGCCGGTGTGGCGCTCGGATCGAGCGAGGACCTGGCGCCGCTGGACAACCGCTTCGAGGGCAACGTGATCGCCGGCAACGGTCAGGACGTGGTGTACGCGGCCTCGAAACGCGCGCCGGGCAGGAACAACTGCTTCGACCGCGAACGCTGCTACGAAGGTGTCGGTGATCCGCTGCCGAAGGCCTCGGCGCCGGGCGGGATCCCGTTCAACCAGGTCGCCGCTCCGCCGCCGCAGCCGGAGATGCCGAGCGATCCGTTGCCGGACAAGGCGCCTGACGCCGAGAAGTACGAGGTGCCACGCGAGGACCTGTTCGACGACCGCGCGGCGGTGCGGTCGTGAAGCGCGTCCTGGCTCTGCTTCTGGTGCTGACGGCCTGCGGTTCGACCACTCCGCGACCGCTGTCGATCCAGGAGGCGGAACGGCTGGCGCTGGTCCGGTTCTCGAACTACACGACCGGCATCAGCGCGTTCACCGCGTCCGTCCCGTCGCCGGGTGGCAGGATCGTGCTGGACGGCCGTGTCGACTTCGTGAACCACCTCGGATATGCGGGCATGCGCACGGACGGCCGTGAAGACGCGGTCTCCCAGGGCCTGCTCCAGTGGAACCTCGGCCGGATGGCGTTCGCGACGTCGCCGTCCACCACGGCGGTCGAACCGGTGCCGGTCGTCGACTGGCGGGTCAGGGCACTGCGGGAACGTGGTTCCGAACTCGACGGCGCGCTGCGGCTGCTGGTGAACCTCGGCTCCGACAGGCCGGAGAATCCTCAGCTCCTGCTGCAGAGCACGGCGCGCTGGCTCCGGCCGGACAAGATCGGAGACGCGGCCGTGGACGTGTTCGAGGGTCCCAGGCAGAAGGACGCGGCGGACGCCAGGCTGCGCTACTGGCTCGACCAGGACGGCAAGCTCCGCAGACTGGAAGCCAGGCTGGGTGCTCAGGAAGACCTCGCCGTCTTCGACTTCGCCGACTCGAAGCAGCCCGTTCAGGTCATTCCGCCGCTGGCCACCTGAGGCGTCCGCTGCCCCGGAGCGGACCCATGCCCGGACACGGTGCCAACGAAACGCACGGTACTCGACTCGGGGTCGACAGCTCACTGCCGGGTTCTTCCGTGTTCGTGACCGATCCTGCGGGCAAGACCGCGATCGGGATCACGGGCGTCGACGGCAGCATTACGGTCGGGCTCGACCCGTTCGGTAGCGACAAGTACCGCGTGCAGGTGACTCCGCCTGTGGGCAGCGTGCTGGAGCCAGCCCCCGCAGGTGCCGGCCTCGAGAGCAACGGCCTGTCAAGCGGGCGACCGCAAAACAGGACGGCAGCAGTAACGTCGACGGCTCCTCGCGGTCGTTGGTGACCTTGCCGTTCACCTCGCGCGGCACAGCGGACGCGCCGACGCAGGTCGCGAGCCAGGCCGACCGGCTCGGTGTACGGCATCGCGTATCGCAAGCAGGACAGGCGGATCTAATGCGGCGCGTTCGCGAAACGGCCCACCGACCATGGCTCCGGTGGGCCGAGTGCCGGCACCGCCGCGTACGACCACGCGGACAACGTCGGCGGTGCCTTCGCCGACGTTGTCGGCAAGCAGTCGTTGGGCGACGTCAACATCTCCGAGGACGGCGGCGAGCTCTACGTCAACCTGAACGACAAGAAGCTCTACGTCTATGAGGCCACGGCTCCGGTGTGCTCAACGGCTTCCCTTCAGCGTCCGCTCGGGTCCTTCACCGCCAGAAGGCGACCTTCGCCGGTAACAGGCGCTGAAACCAGGAAAAGCTGAGTACAGAACCCGGAACCACCAGTTCAGCCTCATAGGCGTGCGGTCAAACTGTGACACCTGCCCGAAAGTTGACCTGGTAGAGCGAACCTCTCATGTGGACAGTCGCGGACGGCGACGGCCTCAGTTAAACCTGAAACCACGATCGTGCGCGCAATCCCCCCAATGCGGTTGGGGTGCGCTACTAGGTGCCACGGAAATAGCTCATCAAGCGGCCAATCATGTGAGACAAGTTCACCAGGAAGAGCGACAAGTGATCTCAGGACGGTGATCGAAGTTGGGCGGACCTGTGGAAACAGTGGCATTTTCCAGGTTCTCGCAGCGTGCCCCGATCCTGCCCGTCTAGGAGCGATCTCGTGAAACGTCCGCTCGCTACCGCGCTCGCCGCGCTGGTGGCCGCCTCGTCCGCCGTGGTGATACAGCCAGCGAATGCCGGTCCCGGCGACGGCACGCTGACCGTGAATGTCATCCGTGACGTCAACGGCAACGGCACGTATGAGGCCGCGCTGGAAGGCGGCGTGGCGGGTTCCTCCGTCCTCGTGACCGACCCCGCCGGCCAGACCGCGACCGGCACGACCGGTGCGGACGGCAACGTCACCGTCGGACTCGGTCCGGTCAGCGGTGGCAAGTACCGCGTCCAGGTGAACCCCCCGGCCGGAAGCGTCCTGCAGCCCGCCCCCGCGGGCACCGGGCTCGAGAGCAACACGATGTTCGTGGATGTCTCCGGTAGCAAGGACGTCAGTGTCACCACGGCGTTGTGGAACCCGGCCGACTACTGCCAGTCGAGCCCCGCGCTCGTCACGGCCTGCCAGCGGGCGACCCGCAAGCAGGACGGCAGCAGCAACGTCGATGACGCCGCACGATCGTTGGTGACCTTCCCGTTCACGAGTCGTGGCACGGCCTCCGCGCCGACGCAGATCGCGAACCAGGGCACCACGGGCGCGGTGTACGGCATCGCGTACCGCAAGCAGGACAAACGGATCTTCTCCGGCGCGTTCGCGAAGCGGCTCGCCGACTACGGCACCGGTGGTTCCGGCGGCGTCTACGTCACCCCCGCCGGGGGTGGCGCGACGACGTTGTTCACCACCGTTCCCAACACGGGAACCACCGCGCACGACCACGCGAACAACTTCGACGCCGGTTTCGCCAACGTGGTCGGCAAGGAGTCGCTGGGCGACATCGACATCTCCGAGGACGGCAGCGAGCTCTACGTCGTCAACATGGGAGACAAGAAGCTCTACGTCTACGACGCCACCGCGGCGACGGCGGGTGCGGCCAAGGCCTCCTACGCGATCCCGTCGCCCTGCGCCAACGCGGCCGACTGGCGGCCCGGCGCACTGGCGGTCCGCGACGGTCTGGTCTACGTGGGCGGTGTCTGCTCTGGCGAGTCGACGCAGAACACGGCCGACATGCGGGTCGTGGTGCGGACGTTCGCCGCTGGCGCGTTCAGCGCGCCGGTGGTCGACCAGCCGTTGAACTACCTGCGGGGCACCGCCCTGTGGCAGGGCAGCGGCACCGACCGCTGGCTGCCCTGGCAGACCACCTACAAGCAGCCGACCCCGTTCGGCGGGCTCGTGGTGAACCCCGAGCCGTTGCTGACCGACATCGGTGTCGAGGCGGCGGGCGACCTCGTCCTGGCGTTCCGCGACCGCTTCGGCGACCAGGGCGGCAAGAGCCTGTCCCCGGCGGACGGATCGTCTGGGCAGTGGGACACCGTCAGCGGCGGCGATCTCAACCGGGTGTGCCGGCAGGCTGACGGCAGCTACGCCTGGGAGGGGACCGGAACGTGTCCCAACAACAACAATTCCGCCAACAACGGTAACGGCCAGTCGGGCGACGTGGTCGAGTACTACGCTGGCGAGTACTACAGCGACTCACAAAGCAGCCCTCACAACGAGACCGCACAGGGAGCGCTCGCCGTCGTGTACGGGGAGACCCGGATGCCGGACACGGTGATGGACCCGACGGCACTGAACACCGGTGGCGTGGGCTGGTTCGACCGGGCCGACGGCACCATGACGGCCGCCGGTTACCCGAATGCCTACCAGATCAGCGACGTGAACACCGAGGGCTGGGGCAAGGCGAACGGCCTGGCCGACCTCGAGGCGCTGTGTGATCTCGCGCCCGTCCAGCTGGGCAACCGCGTCTGGTTCGACACCGATGGTGATGGCACGCAGGACGGTGACGAGCCGGCGGTCGCCAGTGTGAAGGTCACTGCGACGCCGTGCGCCGGTGGTCCCGCCCTCCCGGTGAAGACCACGAACGCCAAGGGTGAGTACTACTTCGGCGCGGCGGATGGCCTGAAGCCGGACACCTGCTACAACCTCGCTTTCGACTACAGCGGGGTGAACGCGGGGGCCTTGCCGGGTGCGCCCAGCCAGGCCGATCTGAAGTGGACGATCAGCCAGGCCGGTCCCGACCGGGTCATCGACTCCAATGTGGACGCCGCGGGCAAGGCCCAGGCGACCACGGGCAAGGCCGGTACGGCGGATCACACGATCGACGCCGGTATCAACGCGAAGATCACGAACAAGCTCGGTGACTTCGTCTGGTCCGACACCAACCGCAACGGCCTGCAGGACGCCGGCGAGCCGGGCGTGCCCGGCGTGACCGTCGTGCTGAAGAAGGGCGATGGCACCCAGGTCGGCCAGCCGAAGCAGACGGACGCGCAGGGCAAGTACCTGTTCGACCAGCTGGAAGACGGCGTCTACAAGGTGTGCTTCGACCTGTCGACGTTGCCCGCGCAGTACGCCGGGTACACGTTCACCGGCAAGGATGCTGGTGATGACGCGAAGGACTCCGACGCCGATCCGGCCGATGGCTGTACCGCGACGACGACGCTGGGTGCCGCCAAGCGCGAGGACCTGAGCCTCGACGCCGGTATCTCACCGCCGAACAACAAGGTCGGTGACCTCGTCTGGAAGGACACCAACCGCAACGGTGTCCAGGACGGCGACGAGCCGGGCGTTCCCGGCGTGACCGTGACGCTGAAGGACGGCACGGGCGCGCCCGTGGGCACCCCGAAGCAGACGGACGCACAGGGCAAGTACCTGTTCGACAACCTGCCTGACGGCACCTACCAGGTGTGCTTCGACATCTCGACCGCTCCGGCCGAGTACGCGGGCTACCTGCTGACGCGGCTGAACGCCGGTGCCGACGACGCGAAGGACTCGGACGCCGACTTGGCGACCAAGTGCACGCACACCACGACGTTGGGCCCCGACAAGCGCGAGGACCTCTCGCTCGACGCGGGCATCCGGCCGCCGAACAAGCTCGGCGACTACGTGTGGATCGACACCAACAAGAACGGTCAGCAGGACGACGGCGAACCGCCGGTGTCCGGTGTGACCGTGAAGGTCGGTGACCAGACCACGCAGACGGGTCCGGACGGCAAGTACGTCTTCGACAAGCTGCCCGACGGCGAGTACACCGTCTGCTTCGACAAGACGAACCTGCCGCAGCCGGTCGCGGACTTCATCCCGACGACGCCGAACGCCGGTTCCGACGACGCGAAGGACTCCGACGCGGCCGCCGACACCTGGTGTGCTCCGCCGACGAAGCTCGACATCGACCGGCCGGAGGACCTGACGATCGACATGGGTCTGATCTCTCCGGTGAACCGCCTCGGTGACTACGTGTGGATCGACGTCAACAAGGACGGTCTGCAGGACGCCACCGACATCCCGGTCGAGGGCGTGAAGGCGACTCTGTCCAACGGCGCGACCGCGACGACGGACGCGCAGGGCAAGTACCTGTTCGACAACCTGTCCGACGGCACCTACAAGGTGTGCTTCGACGTCACGAACCTGCCTGCCGCGGTGAAGGACTACAAGGTCACGACGCAGAACGCCGGTGACGACGCGAAGGACTCCGATGCGGGTGCGGACGGTTGCACGGCGGAAACCACGCTGGGCACCGGGAAGCGCGTCGACCTGACCCTCGACATGGGTCTGGTCTCGCCGCCGAACAAGCTTGGCGACTACGTCTGGGTCGACACCAACCGCAACGGTGTCCAGGACGGCGGCGAGCCGGGCGTACCTGGCGTGACCGTCAAGGTCGGTGACCAGACCACGACGACGGACGACCAGGGCAAGTACCTGTTCGACAACCTGTCCGACGGCACCTACAAGGTGTGCTTCGACATCGCGAACATGCCTGCGCCGTACCAGCAGTACCTGGTGACCAGGCCGAACGCGGGTGGCGACGACACGAAGGACTCCGACGCCGGAGCCGACGGTTGTACGCCGGAGACCTCGCTCGGCAGCGCCAAGCGTGAGGACCTGACGCTCGACCTGGGCATCAGGCCGCCGAACAAGCTCGGCGACACGGTCTGGATCGACACCAACAAGAACGGTGTCCAGGATCCGGACGAGCCTGGTGTGCCCAGGGTGACGGTCAAGGTGGGCGACAAGACCACGACCACCAATGACCAGGGCAAGTACGAGTTCCCGAACCTGCCCGACGGCAAGTACAAGGTGTGCTTCGACATCGCGAACATGCCGGGGCCGGTCGCTGACTACCAGGTCACGAAGCCGGACCAGGGTGGCGACGAGGCGAAGGACTCGGATGCCGACGTGGCAACGGGTTGTGCGCCCGAGGTCGAACTGAACGTCGACAAGCCGGAAGACCCGACGATCGACATGGGTCTGATCTCTCCGGTGAACCGCCTCGGTGACTACGTGTGGATCGACGTCAACAAGGACGGTCTGCAGGATGCCACCGACGTTCCGGTCGAGGGCGTGACGGTGAAGCTGAACACCGGCGCGACCACGACGACGAACGCGCAGGGCAAGTACCTGTTCACCGACCTGGCGGATGGCACCTACAAGGTGTGCTTCGACCTCGCCAACCTGCCTGCCGCGGTGAAGGACTACAAGGTCACGACGCAGAACGCCGGTGACGACGCGAAGGACTCCGACGCCGGTGCGGACGGTTGCACGGCGGAAACCACGCTGGGCACCGGAAAGCGTGAGGACCTCACGCTCGACATGGGTCTGGTCTCCCCGCCGAACAAGCTGGGCGACACGGTCTGGCGTGACGACAACAAGAACGGCGTGCAGGACGACGGCGAGCCCGGCGTTCCCGACATGCCAGTGAAGTTGTCGAACGGTGACACCACGAAGACGGGGCCGGACGGCAAGTACGAGTTCCCGAACCTGCCTGACGGCAAGTACACGGTGTGCTTCGGCCCGATGCCCGACGCGGTGAAGGACTTCTTCTACACCTTGCCGAACGCGGGCTCTGACGACGCGAAGGACTCCGATGCGAACGTCGACACCGGCTGCACCCCCGAGGTGACGCTGGGCATCGGCAAGCGCGAGGACCTGACCGTCGACGCCGGCATCCACCCGCCGATCAACCTGCTCGGCGACCTCGTGTGGATCGACGCCAACAAGAACGGTCTGCAGGACGAGGGCGAGAAGTCCGTGGCCGACGTGACCGTGAAGCTGAACACCGGTGCCACCACCAAGACCGACGAGAACGGCATCTACCTGTTCCGGGATCTCCCGGACGGCGAGTACAAGGTGTGCTTCGACATCGCCGACCTGCCGGCCGCGGTGAAGGACTACACCCTCACCAAGGTCAACGCGGGCGACGACGCCAAGGACTCGGACGCCGATCCGGCGACGGGCTGCGCGTTGCCCGTGGTCCTCGGGGTGGGCAAGCGCAAGAACCTGACGCTCGACGCGGGTCTGATCGCACCGCCGAACAAGATCGGCGACCTGGTGTGGTCGGACCAGAACCGCAACGGCGTGCAGGATCAGAGTGAGCCCGGCGTTCCCGATGTGCCGGTCAAGCTGTTCGACGACAAGGGCAAGCCCGTCGGCGACCCGGTGAAGACCGACAAGGACGGCAAGTACGAGTTCCCGAACATCCCGGACGGCACCTACAAGGTCTGCTTCGAGATGGGTGCTCTGCCTGGTGCCTACGCCGGATACCTGGCGACCAAGCCGAACGTCGGCGACGACGCCAAGGACTCTGACGTCGACCCGGCGACGGGGTGCACGCCGCCGGTGAAGGCCGGTGTCGGGAACCGCGTCGACCTGACCCAGGATCTGGGTCTGGTGCCGCCGACCAACCGCGTCGGTGACTACGTCTGGTACGACAACAACTCCAACGGGGTGCAGGACGCCGGCGAGCCCGGCGTGCCCGAGCTTCCGGTGTTCCTGCAGGACGGCACCGGCAAGCCGGTGGAGCAGAGCAAGACCGACAAGGACGGCAAGTACCTGTTCACCGATCTGCCGGACGGTGAGTACAAGGTCTGTTTCAACGCCGATCCGCTGACCGGTCTGGTGGCTGGTCGCAAGCTGACCACGCCGCACGTCGGCGACGACGCGAAGGACTCCGACGCCGACCTGGTGAACGGATGCACCCACGTCGTCAAGCTGGGCAAGGACAAGCGTGTCGACCTCACCCTCGACGCGGGTCTGCTGCCGAAGCCAGTGGCACCACCGCTGGCTTCCACGGGTGCTGCTGTGTGGGGCTTGCTCCTCGCGGCGCTCACGATGATCGCCGGTGGTGCCTTCCTGCTGCTGCAGGGCAGGCGTCGGCGGTCGCAGAGCTAGTCGGCAAGTGAACAGGCACGGCCCCCGGTCTTCGTCGCCGGGGGCCGTGCCTGTTCGAGGCTGGCGGCCAGGACTGTCTGCACTGCTCATGCCCCGAGATGACGGCCGTCCCGGTATTGACTTCGGGGACGAGGGGGCCGTTCGGGCCAGGACATCGCGCACTCCGTCGACTACGTGGCCTACGCGGACGTCGACTTCGGCGCCACACCACCGACCTCGCTGACCACGCGCCTTGCGTCCCGCAGATCGTCGGCCGGCTCCATGTCGTGTGTCGCCACGAAAGCCGTGTACCCGCCAGTTGTCCGCTCAACGGATTCGAGTTCCTCGGCTGAGTGGACGACTGACGGGCACCGGAAGAGCTGGGACGCGACGAAGTCGTGGATCAATCTCGGCAGGATCGCGGATGGGCCCGCACTGGAGCGTCGTGGGTGGTTGTGGTCGCTACCGCAGCCACCCACGGTCTGGCGGGTTCAGCAATCCGCCCGCACCTGCTCCGAACGGATGTCCCACGGCTGGCCCTTGGTCTGGCCGTCGACAGTGCCGTTGACGTACCAGTAGTAGTGCCCCTTGTAACGGCTTCGGAAGTTCAGCTCGTAGGTGCCGCTGACCCGCGACCGCTGCTTCGCGGCGTAGATGATCACGCGTGCCCTCGGCCCGACGTCCTGGCGAATCTCGTCGGACGTCGTGTCGAGCCACGACCACTCGCGGTTGTAGGACACGGTGATGCCGTACTCGTACGCTTTGCCGATTGTCGTCTTGGCGCTGAGTTCCACGCCGAACGAGTGGGTGGTGCCCTGGGCGGCCTCGTACCGGATGACCCGGGTCTGGTTGAAGTTCGTGCAGTTCGTCGAGCTGCCGGCGAGCATTCGGGAACCGTTGTAGACCGAGATGCCGCCGCTGGGACGGAAGTCGCACTTGTCGGTGCGCCCCTCGTTGCACTTCTGCAGCAGTTCGCGGGTCGTTGCCTGACCCTCGTGGTTCGCCGACGCCGTGCCGGGAGCGGCGAGGCCGATGCCGACGCACATCAAGGAAGCCATCGCGACCGCACTCGCGCGGTGAGAGAACTTGGTCATCGTGTTTCTCCGATTCAGCTCAGTCCGACTGTGACGGCCCGGTCGTTGGCCCATGTCCCGACGTCCGGATCGTTGCCCTGGTAAGGCCCGTCACGCGAGCCGTCTTCGAAGTACAGCCACGTCCAGCAGGTCGACCACGCCTGGACCGAGGTGACCTTCTTGCGCATCGCGCTGCCGAGGTCGATCGTGTAGTCGACGTAGTTGTTCTTCGGGCACGGGCGGTCGACCCAGATGGTCAGCGAGTCGCCGGAGTAGTCGTAGCCTGTGAACAGCTTCGAGCCGATGACGTCGTTGGGGCCGCGGACGCTGTTGCTTCCGCTGCAGCTGTACCTGCCCGTGGTGTTTGAGAAGTGGCAGTGCGAGGCCGCTTGTGCCGGCGTCGCGGTGAGCAGTGCCGCGGCACCCGCCGCGATGACGCCGAGTGCGGCGGCTTTGCTGAGCCTTTTTGAAAATCCCACAACAACCTCCCTCGATGCGGCGAGTGCCGCTAAAACAAGGAATGATTTCCAGAAAACCAAGGTTTCGAGATTTGGTGACGCACCGAAAGCTTGCGTGCACTGTCGGTTGATCGTCTATCCACCATGTTCGGAAAAGGACCGTTTTGGGAACCAGCGATTCGCGCACAGGTTCCCCGGATGCGGGAACTCCGTTGAATTCGGATCCATTTCCGTTGGTTTCGGTGATGTCGCACGGGATTCGCCAGGTCTAATCGCGGTGATCCCGCACACACCCGGATGGAGGAGTGGTACGTGGACACGGCGGTCGCGACGTTGTCGCCGCAGGACAGCGCCCGACGGGTGCTGACGGTGTGCCTTGCCGCTCTGTCGCACGTGGACCACCCGGATGCCGAGATCGCGGCAGGTGTGCAGGAGATAGGTGCGTTGTGGGCGCGGTCAGGCGGCGCCGTGGACGACCTGCTGACCGTTCTGAACGCGATGGCGCGTGAGGTCGACGGCACCGGCACGCCGCGGTACGAAGCCTGCGGGCGGCTCGCGGTCGATCTGATGCGCGGATTCCGCCAGGACGCACCGGAGCCGGAGGAACTCGTGGGGCCCGCGGTGACGGTGGCCTTCCGGACCAAGGGGCCCGCTGACGTGGTGGCGGCTGCTTATCGGGGAGTACGGCGCTCCGGCATGACGTGCGTGGTGCAGGGCGATCGAGGCCACCTGCACCTGCCGTCGAGCAGTCAGGAAGAGGCGATGCGGGAGTGCCGGGACGTGGTCACCGGCTTGCCGGAGCACCAGATCCGGATGGCGGTCGTGCACGGCGCGGGATCGGACGACCTGGCGTGCGCGACACAGCTGCTCGGCATCGTCGGCGCGCTGGGGCTGCCGCCCGGTGTGTACCGCCGCGCCGACGTGCTGGTGGAACACGCGGTGGCCCGGTCGCCGGTGAGCTCCAGGGTGCTGCGGCGGCTGATCGCGCCCGTGATGGAGAGTCACTCGCTGCGGACGACCCTGGCCGCGCTCATCGCCGAGGGAGGGAACCGGTCCGGTGCGGCGGACCGGCTGATCATCCACCGCAGCACCATCGACTACCGGTTGACGCGCATCGAACAGCTGACCGGACAGTCTCCGCTCACGGTGAAGGGACTGCGCGTGCTCACGGCCGCGTACGCGCTGTGCGCCTGAGCGCATGCCCTCGCTCAGCACTCATCGGCGCCGTCAGACCCAGGCGCGGACCTGCTCGGGCCAGCGATCCGCAGGATCAGGGGCGTGCACGACCTCGTACATGGTGAGGGCGGCGGCCAGCGTCTGCAGTCCGTGGGCGATGTTCGGCGTGTGTCCGGTCAGCTGTTCGATGCGGCCCAGCCGGTAGTTCAGCGTGCTGCGGTGGATGTCCAGGGCGTTGGCCGCCTTGCTGCGGTTGCCGCCCGTGGCAGTGAGGGTTTCGAGCGTGGTGCGCAGCGACTGTTGGTGCACGACCGGGGCGATGAGCGAGAGCAGAGCCACCAGGGTCGACGTGTCCTGCATCAACGCGTACTCCACCACCACGTCCTCGACCCCGTACACGCCAGGTGGCTGGGCCAGGCTCGTGACGAGGTCGAGCACGACGCTCGCCTCGTGCCTGCCCTCCTCGACATCGGTGTTCGCCCGCCAGGCGACCGCGAGCCACACCGCGCCGGACAGGTGCTCGTGCAGCCGCAGTGCCAGATTCACGGCGTCCTGCTCGTCGTGGGCTGGGCCCAGCAAATAGCCGCCGCTGTCCAGGAGCAGGTGTACGAAGCCGGGCCGGCCGCACGCCCCCAGCGCGTCGTCGACACACCGGCCGAAGTCGCTGATGCCTGTGTGCCGGGAACGCGCGGCGATCACCGCGTAACCAGGTTCGGGCGGCACGTGCGCGCCCCACAGGAGGTTCGCGGCGGTCAGCTGCTGGTCTGCCGGGCGCGGCACGACGGGCGAGCAGCTGTGCCGGGCTCCGGTCAGCAGCTCCCGGATGACCGCTACGCCGGCACCGCGCAGGTTCGCGGCGAGCCGGGGTACGCCGCTGTCGTCGTCCGCACCGGTGATCACCGCCCTCACCGCTTCCCGGGTGAGGTCCTCGACCGCGAGCAGCAGCGGGGCGAGTGAACGGTGCGCTCGAGCCCAGTCCCGGCCGAGCTCGTGCGGCCCGGCGACGTCCGGAGCCGACACCGCGCCGGTCGCCCTGTACCGCTCCTGGGACGCCGACAGGACGGCGCGCAGTTCGTCCTGCCAGCCGGGCCAGGGGTGTGTCACCGCCGCCCTCGTCGTGCCTGCAGGACACCCGCGCCCACGGCGAGCGTCACGACCACCGCGAGGATGCCGCCGAGCCACGCCCACGTCTGCGGGCTCGTCGTTTTCGGGGCGGCCTGCTTCTGCGCGGCCGGTCCCGGCTTCGTCAGCGTGAACCGGAGCTGCCCGGTCAGCGGGGCCGGATCGCCGAGGCGGACCGCGTAGTCGACGACGTACTCGCCCTCGGGGCCGAGTGGCGACAGGACGGCCGTGACGACGTTGCCGTCGACGCCCAGCACACCGGAGCTCCACGGCGTGCCGTCGGGACCGGTGACGTTGACGACGTTGGCGCCACCATCACGGACCGGGCGGTCGAAGGTGAGTTTGACGGCCTCCGGTGCCCTGCTCACGCGTGCTCCCGCAGAGGGGGAGGAGGAGGTCAGCGCTCCGCCGGCCGAGGCGGGCGGAGAGAGGACGCACAGGCCGAACAGGGCGACCAGGACGATCGTGCCGAGCTTGTTCATCGCTGCTTCCTCCACCGGTTTCTGGCCAGCGCGAACGTGCCGAAACCGACCATGATCAGTACGGCGGCGCCGAGTGGCACCACCGCCAGCCAGGTCGGGGCCCGCGAGGCCGGGCCGGCCTGGCTGTGTCGGTGTCCTGCGCCCGACGGTTCGGCTAGCTCCACCACCGGCACGGGGTACCGCGGTTCGGTGTCGCCGGTCCGCTCCTCCGACCAGTCCGTCAGGCTGCCGTCGGCGTAGACCTGTTTCGTCGGGAACACGAGCTGGTCGACGTTCTCCGGCAACGGCGCGGCGGTGAAGGAGAAATCGTTGTAGTGCTCGTCACCGGGCGGGATCGCGGCACCGGCCAGCGCGGTCCAGATGATCGTGGTGACGGTGCCTCCCGCGACCCTGCCGATCTCGGCGCGCCACCCTGGGACCGGCCTGGTGCGCACCCTGGTGAGGTCGTAGTCAGGGGAGATCGTCACCTCGACGCGGACCGTGTTCTGTTCGCTCTCGTTGGGCACCCTGAGCACGATCGCGCCCTCACCGCCCTTCTCCGGCTGTTCGCCGTTGACGTGGGCGGTGACGTGCGCGGAGGCGACTCCGGTGCCGGCCAGCCCCGCCGCTGTCGCGACGAGCACCGCGAGACACCACCGCATCATCGGCCGACCGGCACCGTTGTCACCAGTCATGGGTTACTAGTTGTAGAGAGTGGTGGAGCGGAAGTTGCGGGAGTCGGGCGCAGTCCATCCGGTGCCCGCCCAATCGTTGAACCGGGTGTTGCCCTCGCACTTGCGGCCGGTGAAACTCGTGAACGACAGGTGGTGGCCGAAGCTGGCCGAGATGTTCGACCACTCGCGGGTCTGGCCGGGCTCGATGCCGGTGAGGCAGCGGTTCGTCCTGCTCTCGCGCAGGCTGCGGATCTGCTTGGTGTTGTTGGTGATCCGAATGCACGACTCGTTTGCCGGTGCGTTGCAGTTGGCCGCCTGGGCGGGTGCGCTCATGAGGGTGACTGTCGCGAGTGCCATCGTGCAGGCGGCTGCGAGTCCGAGCGTCCTCGTTCGAATCGAGTTCGACATCGATGTTTCCTTCATCTGGATTCGGTTGAAGGTCTCTATGTGATCGTGGCGGGTTTTTCTTCCCGGAAAACGGAAGTTAGAGCTTTTCGGAACAAGTTCCGCGACACCGGGACGGACCTAGAGCCGCAGCGCCGGTCTCCGCACCGCCGGCTGATCGGTCAACCTCAGCTCTTCCTCAAGTTCCTTTCGCTGAAAGGGGAAGACGCGGTATGAGAAGGGCATGCTGCTTCGAACAGGCATTGCTCTTCTGCTGAGCACGGCGTTGCTCAGCCCCGCCGCCCACGCCGATTCTCCTACCGCGCCAAGGGTTCCGGAGCAGACCGGATGGGGCGGAGCGGTGTCCAGTGTGGATCCGGACGCTTCCCAGGTGGGGATCGACGTGCTGCGGCGGGGCGGCAACGCTGTCGACGCCGCGGTGGCCACCGCGGCGGCGCTCGGCGTGACCGACCCGTTCTCCGCGGGAGTCGGCGGCGGAGGCTACTTCGTCTACTACGACGCACGAACAGGCCGGGTATCCACTCTGGACGGACGTGAGACCGCGCCGCACGCGGCGGACGAGAACCTGTTCGTGGAGAACGGCCGGCCGGTGCCGTTCGCCGAAGCCATGACCAGCGGCCTGGCGGTCGGTGTGCCCGGCACCCCCAGGACATGGCAGCAGGCGCTGCGCAAGTGGGGCACGATCGGTCTGCGCGAGGCGATGTCACCCGCGGAGACGCTGGCACGCCGCGGGTTCGTCGTCGACCAGACGTTCAACACGCAGATCGCCAACAACGCCACGCGGTTCGCCGACATCACCTCGACGCGTGACCTGTTCCTGCCCGGCGGCAAGCCTCCGGCGGTAGGCAGCGTCTTCCGCAATCCCGAGCTCGCCGACACCTACCGCGAGCTGGCGCGCACCGGGCTCGCGTCGCTGCACGGCGGCCCCATCGGACGCGATGTCGTGCGGACCGTGCAGCACCCGCCGGTCGCGCCCGGTGCGATCCGCAACGTGCGCCCCGGCCAGATGTCGCTGCTCGACCTGGCGCGCTACCGCGTCGAGGAGCCGGAACCCACCCACGTCAGCTACCGCGGCCTCGACGTGTACAGCATGGGACCGTCGTCGGGCGGAGGCACGACTGTCGGTGAGGCGCTGAACGTCCTCGAGTCGACGGATCTGGCGAAGGTGTCCGACGTCGAGCACCTGCACCGGTTCATCGAGTCCACGAAGCTGTCGTTCGCCGACCGCAACCGCTGGGTCGGTGACCCCAAGTTCTCGCAGGTTCCGACGAAGGAGCTGCTGTCGCAGCGTTTCGCGGACAGCCGCGCGTGCCTGATCAAGCCGGGCGCGGTGCTGCCCGCACCGCTGGCCGCGGGTGACCCGCGCGACCCGAAGCCGTGCGGCGCCGCGATCCAGGCCTCGCCGTCGCGCCAGGACGCGGAGAACACGACGCACCTCGTGGTCACCGACCGCTGGGGCAACGCGGTGAGCTACACCCTCACCATCGAGGCCGAGGGCGGCAGCGGCATCGTGGTGCCCGGTCGTGGCTTCCTGCTCAACAACGAGCTGACCGACTTCAACTTCGTCCCGGTCACGCCGGGCGTGCCGGACCCGAACCTGCCCGGCCCGGGCAAGCGGTCGCGCTCGTCGATGGCGCCGACCATCGTCCTCGACCGCGGTGAGCTGGCCTTCGTGGCCGGTTCCCCCGGTGGCGCGACGATCATCACCACGGTCACCCAGATCCTCACGCTGCACATCGACCGCAAGCTCTCCCTGCTCGACGCGATCAAGGCGCCGCGCGCGTCGCAGCGGAACGCGGCCGTGACACCGGCGGAGGCGGCGTTCATCGCCTCCGCGCAGGCGGCCGGGCTGAGCGGGATCGGCCACCAGTTCAGTCAGGTGGCCGACATCGGCGCGGCGACTGCGATCGAACGCCTCCCCGGCGGCGGCTGGCGCGCACTCGCCGAGCCGACCCGGCGGGGCGGCGGGGCGGCCCGCGTGGTTCGGACGGGCTGACCCGGCCGACTCATCCGTAGCACTGCGGCCCATCGGAACTCTTCCGGTGGGCCGCAGTGTCGTGAGTGGACATGGCCGCGAGATCAGCTGACGGGACGGACGCCGTCGTGAGCCGCAACCCGGTGAGCGGACGTCCGCGAGATCAGCCGGTTGAACGAAAAGGCCGAAGGGCGCTTCCCCGACCACCGCAGGTCCGGGGGCGCCCTTCGACGCGAGGGCCGCGAGGGCTCAGCCGACGGCGCAGGCACGCCCGTTGAGGCTGAAGGCACTGGGAGCGGGGTTGTTCCTGCCGTTCGTGGCGGTGAACCCGATCAGCAGCGACCCACCCGGCGGGATCGTGGGGTTGTAGCCGACGTTCCAGGCGTTCACCGAGCCACCGGACTGGTTGTACGACGCGTTCCACATTTCCTTGACGGTCTGACCCGAGCCGAACCACCAGTTCAGCCTCCAGCCGTTGACGGCGGCCGAGCCGGTGTTGGCGATGGTCACGTCGGTGCGGAAGCTGCCGTTCCACTGGTTCGTGACCCGGTAGGACACCCGGCAGCCGTAGGTGGGCGCGGGGGGAGCCGGGGGAGCAGGCGGCGGCGGTGCGGGGACGGCGGCCGGCGGCTGGGGCTTCGGTTTCGGCTTCACCGGCGTATTGGGTGCCGGCAGGGCCTCCGCCGCCGGTGGTGCAGGTGGCGGCGTCGTGGTCGGCTCGGTCGTCGTGGTCGTGGTCGCGGCGGCGCCGGGCACGGCGTGGCAGGGAGGTCCCCACAGGCCGAGGTTGCCGCTGGCCGCGTTCTGCTCGGCCTGCTTGAACGCCGGGTAGTCCGCGGAGTCCGTGCGCATCACGCCCGCGCCGACGGCGAGCAGCGCGTAGTCGGTGCCGTTCGGCAGCCACAGCGGCGACGCGTCCGGTGTGGACTTGGTGATGTGGACCTTCTTGCCGAGCAACGTCGTGCTCGCGAAGGTCGTGCCGGACTCCGCCCAGCACGCGCCCGGCTCGGCGAGTCCGGTGATGCGGAGCTGGGAGCCGTCGGTCAGCAGCACCGTCCTGCTGTCCTTCACCTCCTGCACCGTCACCTCGATCGCGCCCTCCGGCATCGGCGCGAGCGAGCTCGCCGCGGATCGCGGTACCGGCACCTGGTCAGAGCTGGTGCATCCGGCCGCGAGCGCCGAGACGGCCAGGGTGGCGATGGTGAGCTGAGGTCGCCTCATGCTCAGAAACTAGATGGCGCACCTTGTTACCAGCGCCGACTTCCGGAGTACCCGGAAAACTCTCGGAATCTTTCGGCCCGTTCACCGCACGCGCGTGGCGAGCGACGACGCCGCCAGTCCGAGCGCGATGAGTCCCGCGGCGGGGAACAGCACGGTCCACGGCGCGCGTTCGACGTACGGCATTCCCTCGGCGATCAGCAGGCCCCACTCCGGGTCCGGCGGCTGGGCGCCGAGCCCGAGGTATCCCAGCGTCGCCAACGCCAGCGCCACCGCGGGCAGCCGCACACAGGCGTTGCGCACGACCGCGGGCACGATCGCGGGGAGCACGTGTCTCGTGGTGAGGTGCCAGGGGGACGCGCCGAGCGCCCGGGACGCGGTGAGATAGGTGCTGGCGCGTTGTTCGGCCGCCAGCGACCGCGCGTGCCCGGCGAGGGGGGCCCAGCCGGTGACGACGACCGCCGCGACCGCGCCCGCCCACCCCGGCCCTGCCGCGGCCGCGACGACGAGTGCGACCACCACGGGTGGGAGTGCGTTCATGAGTGCGGAGACGGTGGACGTACGGTTCGCCGCCAGCCCGACCATCACGCCGATGACAGCGGTCGTCGCGGTCACCGCGAGCGCGAGCAGGGCGGTGTTCACGGCGCCGTGGCTCAACCTGGCCAGCATGTCGCGGCCCACCGCGTCGGTGCCCATCGGGTGCGTCAGTGACGGTGACAGCAGCCGGTGCGTCAGGTCGATCGCGAGCGGGTCGCGCAGCAGCCCGTACCCGATCACGATTCCGGCCGCCGCCGTCGCACAGATCCAGACCCACGTGCGTGCCGGCGGCCGGGGCGCGGGCGGTGCCGCTGTGAGTGCCGCGGCTGTGGCGGCACGACCGAGCAGCAGTCGGCGGGCAGGCCCGCCGATCCCGCTCGTGACCACCCCGACCGCGAGGATCGTCAGGACGCAGGCCTGCACGACGGGAACGTCCTGCGCGATGGCACCGTTGATCGCGAGCCGGCCGATGCCCGGCACCGCGAACGCCACCTCCACCGCGGCCGCACCGCCGAAGAGTCCCGCGAAGAGCAGGCCGAGCTGCTGGGCCACCACGGACGCGGCCCTGCGCAGCACCGCGAGACCGATCACGCGTCGGCGCAGGCCCGCCGCGGTCCACGCCCGCAGCCACTGCTCGCTCGCCGCGTCCCGGATGGCGTCGCGGGCCACCACGCCGAGCACGGCGCCCGCGGGAATGCCGAGCGCGACCGCGGGGAGCACCGCGTTGCCGAGGTCGTTCCACCCCGACGTGGGCAGCCACCCCAGCCGCACGGCGAACACCACGACGAACAGTGCGCCGAGGACGAACTCGGGCATGCCGGCGAGCACCGCGGCGACACCGTTGCCGCTGTCGTCGCGGCGGCCGTTCACCGTCCGCACGAGGGTGCGTGCCATGAGCAGCGCCATGACGGCGGCGGCGACCAGCACGGCGAACGCGGTGAGCGTGGCGGACACGCCGAGCGAGTCCGCCACCCGTGCGCCGACCGGTTCGCCGGAGACCCAGGACCGTCCGAAGTCGCCGTGCACCAAGCCTTCTAGCCACCGGCGCAGCAGGCCGGCGGGGCCCGCGTCGAGCCCGAGTTCCCGGCGGACGGAGGCCAGCGCCTCCACGTCGGCCTCGCGTTCGGCCGACCTGGCACGCAGCACGGTCAGCGCCGGGTCCCTGCCCGAGATCAGCGGCAACAGACCGATCACCGCGGCGACGGCGGTGACTACTACGGCGACGACGGACGAACGGCCGACTGCGGAAGTGAGGCGCCCGATCATCCTCGAGTCGTCGACCGGGTCACGAGGCGGCGTTCGTACGGGTCGTCGCTGATCTCGCGGACGGTACTGGCGTGCCCGATGAAGGCGCGCTCGTGCACCAGAGGCACCGCCGCGAAGGTCGCGAGCACCTCCCCCTGCGCGTCGAGCGTCGCCTGTTCACGGGTGGGGACGTCGGTCGCGGCGACCGCCTTGGCGATGGCCGCGTCGACGTCGGCCGAACACAGCTTCGACAGGTTGTTGTCGCCCGCGCAGCTGAAGTCGGACTCGAGGTACCCGGCGAGGTCACCGCTGTCGAGCGCGTAGGAGCGGGACATGATCACGGCGTCGAACCGTCCGGCGAGCACGTCGGCTTCCAGCTGGCTGTACTGCTTGACGACCTGCTCGACCTGAAACCCCTTGCTCCGCCAGGCTTCCGCGATGACGGACGCGACCTCGGGCAGTTCTGGCCGGTCGCTGATGGTCGCCAGCACGACCCATTCGCCGTTCCCCGCGCGGTCGGTGACCGGCAGTGCCGCAGGAGCCTTGGCCCACGGCGTCGCCGGGCCGAAAAGACCGCGGGCGGCGTCCGCGTGGGACTCGTAGACGCCGGTGGCGAGTGCGTTCTGGTCGACCGCGCTGCGGGCGATGTCGCGCAGCGCGGGGTCGGTGAACGTGCCCTTCGTGGTGTTCAGCGACAGCGACACGACCCTGGGCAGCGGTACTTCGATGTGCTGCAGGTTCTCGGCTGTGGACACCGGCAGCGTCGTCGCCACGTCGACCTCGCCCGCGCGCAGCGCCGCGGTGCGGGTCTGTCCGTCCGGGATGAACCGTACGTCCACTCCGGACAACAGGGGCGCGCCTGCCCAGTGCTCGGGGTAGGCGCCGAGCGTCGCGCTCTCCTCACCCTTGAGTTCCTGCAGTACGAACGGGCCGGTGCCGGCGTTGCGCGGGTTCGCGCCCGTGGCGGTGTAGGCCTCCGGAGCGAGCACGACGAGGTTCGGTGAGGACAGCCGCTGCGGCACGATCGGGTCCGGCTTGGCGGTCGTCACGGTGAGGTCCAGCTCGCCGCCGGCTTTCGCGACGATGTTCAGGCCCTTGATCGCTCGAGGTACCGGGCTGGCCTGTGCCGAGCGGTTCAGCGCGTCTGCCGCGGCCTGCGCGGTGAACGGGGTGCCGTTGTGGAAGCGGACCCCGGTGCGGAGGTGGAAGTTCCACTCCGTGTCCGACTGCCGCGTCCAGCTCTCCGCGAGCTGCGGTTCCGGCCGGCCGGAGCGGTCGAGCCCGACCAGCGACTCGGCGATGCCCAGCTTGGTGAGCAGCAGACCGTCGTTGCTCCACGGCGACATCGCCTGGGCGGGCGGGAACGGCAACGCCACGTGCAACCGTTGCGGCCCTTGGCTGGCCGCACCCGTGAAGCACCCTGCGGTCAGTCCGCACACCGCGAGCAGCGTGGTGGCGAGAAGCCCCCGTCGTGTTCTCATTACCGGCCTTTCGGTGTTTCGCTGATCGCGCCGGAGCGCGTGAGGACGGTGAGCACGCAGGCCCCCGCCAGGGGAAGAAGTGCGAGCACGATCCAGGCGATGCGCCCGTGTTCGAGCAGGGCGCCGCTGACGGTGCTGCCGACCAGCACGGCCACGCCACCAGCGGAAGCCAGCACACCGAAGTAGGTGCCGAGCCTGCGTTCGCCCGCGAGCGTCGGCACGAGCGCCTTCGCCTGTGGCACAGCGAGCATCTCGCCGAGGACGAGCAGCACGACGAAGGCGACGGCTCCGGTCGTGCCGGGCGGGCGCAGCGCGACCACGGCGAAGGCGAGTCCCATGAGGACGAACCCGCTGACGAGCGCACCGGACCTGCCGAGCAGCCTGCGGCCCAGGGCGGCCACGGGCAGCTGGCCGACGATCATGAGCGTGGAGGCGAGCGCGAACAGCAGCCCGAGCGTCCTCTCGTCCGCACCGACGCGGTTCAGCTCGGCCGGCAGCGCGAGGTAGAGCTGGTTGTAGGACACCAGGAACGCGGAGTAGCCGCCGGCGAAGACCAGGAAGACCTTGTTGCGCAGCACCTCGCGCCAGCCCTCCAGCACTGGTTCACCGCGGTGCTCGGCGGGCAGGCGGGGCAGCAGACACGCGTGCATGATGCCGATCGCGGTGAACAGCGCCGCGCCCACGAGGCAGGCGATGCGGAACTGACCGGCCAGCACCACGCCGAGCAACGGGCCGGTGACCGCGCCGATCTCGCCGGACACCGTGAGCAATGCGAACGTGTCGGCACGCCGGTCCGGCTCGGCCTCGCGGGCCAGGGACGCCTCCACGGCAGGGGAGAACAACGCCCCCGCCAAGCCGATGAGCACCACGCCGCCCAGTACTCCCGGCAGTGACGACGCGAACGCGAGCACGGCGAACCCGGCCACTCGCACCGCACAGCCGGCGAGGATGAGGGGCTTCGGCCCGAACCGGTCGGCGAGCGTGCCGCCGACGACGAACAGGCCCTGCTGACTGAACGTCCGCAGCCCCAGCACCAGCCCGACCACCCAGCCGGTGAGCCCCAGGTCACCGGCCAGGTGCCCGGCCAGGTAGGGCACGACGAGGTAGAAGCCGATGTTGAACAACAACTGACTGACGACGAGCAGGCGTGCCACCGGACTGAGCGAGCCCAGCCGCCTCAGCGCCTGCCCGCGCTCACGTACCGCCCCCACAACGCACTCCGCTCAGTTCTTCGACCGCCGAGCGGCAACGTTAGGTGGAAATGAACCTTAGCCGACCCTTGCCGGAAGAACGCGACTCGTTTTCCTCGTTCTTCGGATATTGCGCGGAGAGATGGAGCACATATTGCGAAATCGCTATTGTTGAATACGTGGATCGCTGTCGAACGCGGCGCCATGTTCGACAGGTGGTGTCGAACATGGCGAAACACCGCCGCCGCGGGCTGCTTCGCTTGACTGTGCGGAAGGGTGCGTGCGAGCTTTCACGTCAACACGGTCTGTGCTGCAGAGCACTCCGCAAAAGCTTGTGTCGAAGCGCTTCGATTTGCGCTCACCGTCTCTGTGGGAGAAAAGATGACAGGCGACGACACCGCGTTGTGGTTTCGCGCGCCCGCCTCGGTGTGGGAGGAGGCGCTGCCGCTCGGCACCGGCCGGCTGGGAGCGATGGCGTTCGGCGGCGTGCGGAGCGAGCTGCTGCAGCTCAACGACGACCGGTTGTGGTCGGGGTCGCCCGTGCCGCCCGCACCGGGAGATCCAGCCGTCATCGAGCAGGCCCGGCGGCTCACGCTGGCAGGTGACGCCGTGGGTGCCGAGGAACTGCTGAAGACCGTGCAGGGGCCTGACACCGCCCGCTACCTCCCGCTCGCAGATCTGCGCCTCGACCTGCGGGTCGGGGAGGACGCCGCGGCCGTGGAGGCCTACCGGCGCCGGCTCGACCTGCGCACCGGCGTGTACGCGGTCACCTACCGTGTTGGGGAAGTCGGCGTGCTGCGGGAGGCCGTGTGCCATCCCGGTCTGCACGTGCTGGCGTGGCGAGTGCAGACCGACCGCCCCGCTGAGATCGGTCTGGCGATGGCGCTCGACAACGCCCTGGGGGCCAGCGGGTTCGCCGACGGCCACGTGGTCGGGCTCTCGGGCACGGTGGAAATGGCCTACGCGGCCGCGGTTGCCGTGGAGCGGGACGGCCAGGACGCGGTGACCGTCTACGTGGCGACCGAGGCCGGCCACCGCGGCGCGGAAGTCGAACCGGAGCGCGATCCGGCCGAGTGCGTCCGGCTCGCCACCAGCCGCGTCGAACAGGCGCGGGAGCTCGGCTGGCACCGGCTGCGGGAGGAATCCGTCGCCGCGCACCGGAAACTGTTCGACCGCGTCCGTCTCGACCTCGGCTCCGCACCCGGCCTCCCGACCGACGAACGGATCGCGGCCCCTGATCCGGCCCTGGCCGCGCTGCTGTTCCAGTTCGGCCGCTACCTGCTGATCACCAGCTCGCGGCCCGGCACGTTGCCCGCGAACCTGCAGGGCGTGTGGAACCCGCACGTCGACCCGCCGTGGCGCGGCAACTACACCCTCAACATCAACCTGCAGATGAACTACTGGCCCGCCGAGGTGGCCGGGCTGCCGGAGTGCTCCGAACCGCTGCTGGACTTCGTCGAACAGCTTGCCGCGCAAGGCGAACACGTCGCACGGAACCTGTACGGGGCGCCGGGCTGGGTGGCTCACCACAACAGCGACCCGTGGTGCCTCGCCACCCCGGTCGGCGCCGGGACGGGCGACCCGGCGTGGTCGAACTGGCCGATGGCGGCGGCGTGGCTGAGCCTGCACCTCTGGGAGCACTTCGAGTTCGGCGGGGATCTCGACCGGTTGCGCGAGCGGACGTGGCCGGTGCTGCGGGGCGCCGCCGAGTTCTGCGCGGCCTGGCTCGTCGAGCACGACGGGGTGCTGACCACGGCGCCGTCGACGTCACCGGAGAACCACTACCTCGACAGCGCCGGGCGGCCCGTCGCGGTGGGCATCGGGTCCACAATGGACATCGCGCTCATGGTGGAGCTCTTCGGTTGTGTCGTGACGGCCGCCGAAGCGCTCGGACTCGGCGATGACGACGACGTGGTGGCGCGGGCGCGAGACCTGCTGCGCCGGTTGCCCGCGCCGCCGATCGGCAGCCGTGGCCAGCTGCTGGAGTGGGCGGCCGAGCTGCCGGACGCCGAGCCGGCGCACCGGCACGTGTCCCACCTCGTCGGCCTGTACCCAGGACGGCAGATCGACCCGCAACGCACGCCGCCACTCGCGGCGGCGGCCAGGCAGGCGCTGATCGACCGGGGTGACGCGGGCACGGGCTGGTCGCTGGCATGGAAAACGGCACTGTGGGCGCGGCTGGGTGACGGCGGCCGCGCCGAGGAGCTGCTGGCGATGTTCCTCGCCGACGTCACGGCGGACGGCGCGCACGGCGGCGGTGTGTACCGCAACCTCTTCTGCGCCCATCCGCCGTTCCAGATCGACGGCAACTTCGGCATCACGGCGGCGATCGCCGAGATGCTGTTGCAGAGCCACGCGGGCGAGCTGCGACTGCTCCCCGCGTTGCCTTCCTCGTGGCGGCGCGGCTCGGTGCTGGGCCTGCGTGCCCGTGGTGGTCTCACCGTCGACCTGACCTGGGACGACGGTGAGCTGACCGCGGCGGCGGTGCACGGCGAAGGCTCGCCGCGGACGGTCGCGGTGCGGTACCGCGACCGCCGGGTGCGACTCGAGATGCGGCCGGGAGTGCGGCACGTGTTCGACGGTGGACTGGCGGAGGTGTCCACCTGATCAGACGCGGGTGCAGCCGAACCCGTTGAGGCTGAACGCACGGGGGTCGGAGTTGGTGTTGTCGCTGGAAGCGGTGAACCCCATCAGCACCGAACCGCCCTGGGCGATCGTCTGGTTGTACGACACGGCGGTCGCGGAGACGTCCGCACCCGACTGCTGCATCGTCGCGTTCCACATCTCCGACACCTTCTGCCCGTTGGCGAACTTCCACCGCAACGTCCAGCCGCCGGTGATATCGGTGGTGCCGGTGTTGCGGATGGTCACGTCGGTGCGGAACCCGCCGGGCCACGTGTGCGTGACGCGGTACTCGACGGAACAACCGGTGACCGCCTTGGGGGCGGGCGGGACCGCGGTGCCGGTGCTGGCCGGCGGTGGCGGTGCGGCCGCCGGTGGCGGTGCGGCGGTGTTCGACTGCACGCAGGGCGGCCCCCACCGGCCGAGTTGCTTGGCCGCCGCGGACTGTTCCGCCTCCGTCAGCGCCCGGTCGTCGGCCGCGTCGCCGCGCACCATGCCGAGTTCGACGGCGAGCATCGCGTAGTCCGTGCCGTCCGCCAGCCGCAGGGATCCCTCCGGTGTCGGTTCCACCGGCTTTTCCAGCAGCATGGTCTTCGCGAAGGCGGTGGACGCCTCGGTCCAGCACGTGTCGGGCGCGGCGAGCCCTGCGACCTTGATCTCCGTGCCGTCCCAGAGCCTGACCGTCCGCACGTCGACGACGCTCTGGACGGTCGTGGCCCGGGTTGCCTTGGTGGGGGGCTCGATGATCGAGGGGACCCACGCCGGCGTGCTCGAAGGCGCGGGTGAGGCCTGCTCGCCCTCACCTCCACACGCGGTCGCCGCGCTGGTCAGGAGCACGGCGGCAACCAGAAACCATCTGACAGAGCTCGTCCTCAAGGGGACCGGTAGTCGTCTCATCGTTCCTCTGCAGCAAAGCGACGTCGGCGATCGAGCCAAGGGGAGTTCGGCCGAACGGCTGATCGGATTTCAGAGGCTACGATGCTTACGCCGAATGCGGAAGAAGTTCCGCGCAATCGGCATAGTGCGCTGGGCGGCGGTCGAATCGAATTCTGTCGAATGTCGGAGCTTGGTCAGCGGGTGGCGGTGCTGCCGTGGTCGATGAGCCGCAGCTGGAGCAGGCGCACCTCCGGCCCGAGCTCTCGCACCAGACGCGTCGTCGCCATCTCGACCGCGACCGCGCCCAGCCGCCTTGGTCAGCAGCAGCGTGACGATCTTCATGCATGGCCGTCGCCTGCCTGGTTCGGCTGCGGAATGAACCGCACGATGGCAGAAAGGCACGTTCGAGCCGGCTGGTGGCTCCAACGTGCCTTTCGGTCCAAGCGGGGCAGAGTGCGCCGTCAGTTGCTGTAGCACGTCCAGAACTGGTGCCAATTCGTGCCCCCGTTCGCTTGGAGCCCGTAAAACGCGCCAGGCTTGATCTCGCGCGCCCGGTACCCGTACTTCTTGAAGCACGCCGCGTCGGCGGCCGGTCGGGTCTCGTCCTGTGCGGCGCTCTGCGAGGGGAACCTGTCGCCGTGGTACCTGAGCGTGGTCTTGATCGAGAAGCTGGCGGCGCTCGCGGGCGACACCCCGAGAACGAGCCCGGCGCTCAGGGCGAGGGTGAGCGCGATTCCTGTCGTTCGCACGGTCCTGTGGAATTTTGCGCGCATGGCTGCCTCCGGTGGGTACGTCGTTGAATGTTTGACGACCATCGCCGGTGAGCCCTCCTTCCCGCAAGGAGTGCGCAACATCTTCGGGGTTTTTCGGAGGTGTTCCCAGGCGCCGGAAGACTTTCCTGATTGCTCGCAATGTGTCGTGGCCTGATCGGGTTCTTCCTATTCTGCGAACTGGGAATGTTCGGCTGCGAAAGGTGTGGAAAATGGATCGCAAAATCGCGTGGCTCGCGGGTGCGGTGACAGCGGTCGCGGTGTCGGCGGGCACGCTGGCGCTGACCGCGGGTCCGGCTGCCGCCGCGGGTTGCTCGGCGCCGGCAGGAAAGTCGTGCGTGGCCGTTCGTTACGAGGTGGCGCACGTCAAGAGCGTCCGAGTCAACGGGCGGTGCCTGATCGGCGGCTCGGGCCAGCATCCCGGTGTGATCATCGACCAGCTGGGCTGGCCTGATGTGCAGACCTACGGCGGCACCAGGTGTGAGGGTCACACCCACAACTCCGCCATCGTGCACCCGGGCAAGGAAGACCGCCACGGCTACCGCTGGATCACGATCTCCGATTACGAGAACTGAGTTCTGAGAAAGCCTGTCCGGTGTCGCGGTGAAGGACTCCTTCACCGCGACACGCTGTCACGGCGTGGGCCGAGGTCATGCTTCCCTCTGTGCTTCGCGGTCAGTCGGTGGTCCGATGTGGACGGTCTGATGCCGCGGTCAGGTCGGGATGCCGCCGCGGTTGATCGCGGGCACCTCGATGCCGAGCGACCGCAGCTGGTTGAACGGGTTCATGAACTCGCGCTGGCGGACGATGCGTCCGTTGTCGAAGTCGAACGAGTGCAGGAAGTGGTTGCGGTAGAAGCCTGGCGCGTAACCGGGGTAGTTGATCTCCCCCTCGCCGTCGCACTCGGCCCAGAACCGGTCGGGGTACTGCGTCTCGAAGATCTCGATGTTGAACCACTTCCAGTCGGGGAACATCCGCAACGACCACTCGCCGTGCGCCTTCAGCTTCTCGTGGCCCTGCGACACGATCGGCTCGGTGGTGTCGGCCGTGTAGAGCCCGGCGCTGCCGTCCTCGGTGAACAGCAGGTACCTGGAGAGCCTGTTCTCACCGAAGCGGCTGAGGTAGTCCTCGACCACCGCGCGATTGTGCTGCCTCTGCTCGACTCCGTCTGCGAACGTCATGCCCGGAACCGTCGCCGCACGAGGGCTTTCGCGTCAAGCAGGTGTCCAAGTGGGACGCTCGGCAGTTGGACACGCGCTTCCGGCGCGACAGGTGCGGTCTCTACGCTGGGGAGCATGCACGAGTACGTGGTGGTCGACGTCTTCACCGAAACCCCGCTGCGGGGCAACCCGGTCGCGGTCTTCCTGGACGCGGCCGACCTGCCCGCCGAGCGGATGCAGGAGATCGCGCGCGAGCTCAACCTCTCGGAGACGACGTTCGTCTCGCCTCCGCGCCACGACGGTGATGTGCGGGTCCGCATCTTCACGCCCGTCAACGAACTGCCGTTCGCCGGCCACCCCACCCTGGGCACCGCGATCGCACTGGGCGAGTCGGTGCCGGGCGACCTGCTGCGGATGGAAACGGACATGGGCACGATCCCGTTCCGGCTCTGCCGCGTCGGCGGCCGCGTCGTCTCGGCGCGGATGCGGCAGCCGAACCCGACGTGGGAACCGTACGAGCAGACGGACCACCTGCTTGCGGCACTGGGACTTGCTGAGTCGGCGCTGCCGGTCGAGGTCTACCGCAACGGGCCCAGGCACGTCTTCGTCGGGCTACCGGACATTCCCGCGCTGTCGCGGGTCGTGCCGGACCAGCGCGCACTGGCCGAGCACCTCGACGTCGCGGTCAACTGCTTCGCGGGCTCCGGTACGCAGTGGCGCACCAGGATGTTCTCGCCGGCCTACGGGGTGACCGAGGACGCGGCGACGGGGTCGGCCGCCGGCCCACTGGCCGTGCACCTCATCCGGCACGGTCTGCTGCAGTCCGGTGACGAGATCGAGATCCGGCAAGGTGTCGAGATGGGGCGGCCCTCCACGATGCACGCCGTCGCGCGCGGCTCGCGTGACGTGATCGACGTCGTCGAGGTCGCCGGATCGGCGGTCGTGGTGGCCAAGGGCGTCTTCTACGTGTGAGGCGGCCGCTTCGTGACGGAGCCCGCCAGGAGAGTAGCCCCTGGGCCTCCTGTCACGGCTGGAGCCGCTCGGCGGTCCAGCCCTGCTCGTTCCGGCGGTAGTACAGCCGCCGGTACAGCGCGTCCGGGCTGCTCTGCCAGAACTCCACTTCGGACACCACGAGCTCGTAAGCGACCCAGGTCGCCGGCCGGACCAGCGGAGTGTCGATCGCGGTGAGCAGCAGGGCCTCCTGGAGCAGTTCGTGCTCGTGTGTGAGAGGGCTGCTCTGCCTGGTCGCGATCGACATGGCGTTGGACGACATCGGGCGCGACGACCACAGTTCGTCGGCGACGGCGGCGTCCGCGAGTTCGGCGACGCCGCCGAGCGTCACCTGCTGGTTGGTCTCCCGCCAGTACAGCACGCCCGACCACCGGCCGGTCTCGTCGATCTCCCTGCCCTTGCGGCTGATGGAGTGGGTGGCGAAGAGCAGGCCGCGGTCGGTGATCCGGCTGACCTGCATCATGCGGCTGGACGGGATGCCGTCCGCCGCGACCGTGGCCAGTGCGGTCGCGCCGGGTTCGCGGACGCCGTGCGCGACAGCCTGGGCGAACCAGCTCCGCAGCAGCGCCACGGGATCGGCCGGCGGAAGGGTGAACTCGGCGCCGATGTCCGTGTACCGCGCGTTCACTGCCATGGTGCCGCTCCTCCGGGCCCGCTGACGAAGGCCTCCACGTCGAAGGTGAGCCGCGTCGACGCGGGACCACCGATGAGCTCCGCCGCCCGGTTGGGCGGCAGGGCCTGCCGTGCGGCGTCCTCGGACTCGAAGACCATCACCGCGCCCCACCGGGATCCGTTGGAGATCCAGAACTTCGCGACGAGGCCGGGCATCTCGGCCCAGGCCTGTACGCCTTCCCGCCGCAGGCAGTCTCGCAGCGACGCGACGTCGATCGTGCCGCTGTCCAGGTCCCACCACGCGATCACGGTCTTCACGACGCCTTCACCTTCGGTACCGGCAGCACGGACGTGAGCAGCCTGCCCAGGATGGCGGGGCCGTCGGAGGTCAGCACGGACTCGGGGTGGAACTGCACCGACGCGAACCCGTTGCCGCGCAACGCGTGCACCTCGCCGGTTGCCGGGTCGCGGCTGACCTCGACCGGGCCGGTGGCGTGGTGTGCCAGGTCGCGGCTGCTCTGCGCGGAGAAGGTGTTGTAGAAGCCGACCACCTCCGCGCGCCCGAACAACGAGATCGACCGCTGCACGCCCTGGTTCGGGACGTCGCGCTGGGTCAGCTCCAGCCCGAGCACCCGGCACAGCACCTGGTGGCTCAGGCAGACCGCGAGGAAGGGCTTCCCCTGCCGCAGCAACGACTGCGCGGCATCACGCAGGTGGGCGATCTTCGGGTCGGCGGTTTCGCGCGGGTCACCCGGTCCCGGCCCGAGCACGACGACGTCGTGCTCGGCGAGCGAGTACTCCTCGTCGAACCGGCGGACCGTGACCTTCAGTCCCAGCGAACGCAGCTGCTGCGCGATCATGGATGTGAAGGTGTCCTCGGCGTCGATCACCAGCGCACGCCTGCCCGTCAGCGCGTCGTCGACACCTGGGCCGTGCCCGGCGAACCAGTAGGCGCCGAGCCGGGTGTTGCGCCGCTGCAAAGCCGCCTGCACCTCGGGGTGTTCCTGCCAGCGCACCGGGCGTTCGGTCAGGGCACCGAGGAGTGCGGCGAGCTTGGCGCGGGTCTCCGCCACCTCCGACACCGGGTCGGAATGGCGCACCAGCGTCGCGCCGACACCGATCTCGACCTCGCCCGCCGGGGTGATCGTGGCCGTGCGGATCAGGATGGCGGAGTCCATCATCTGCCTGCCGGCGGTGTCGCGGCCGACCAGCGCCACGACACCACCGTAGTAACCGCGACCGGTCTGTTCGTGCCTGGCGATGACGCGGCAGGCGTTCTCCACGGGGCTGCCGGTCACGGTGGGGGCGAACAGGGTCTCGCGCAGCACGTCCCGCACGTCACCGCGGGTGCGCCCCTCGATGAAGTACTCGGTGTGTGCGAGCCTGGCCATCTCCTTGAGCCGGGGACCGACCACCCGCACGCCGTCGCAGAAGCGCGACATCATCTTCAGTTCCTCGTCGAGCACCATGTAGAGCTCGTCGGTCTCCTTGGCGTCGGAGAGGAAGTCGAGCACGCCGGACAGCGTCGGTCCGGCCGGCGGGTACCGGTACGTGCCGCTGATCGGGTTCATCGTCGCGAGGCCGTCGTCCAGGCTGACGTGGCGTTCCGGTGTGGCGCCCACGAACGTGCGGTCGCCGGTGTGCACCAGGAAGGTCCAGTAGGCACCGGACTCCTGCTCGCACAGCCGGCGGAAGAACGTGAAGGCCTGCTGCTGGTCGTAGTCCTCGATCTCGGTCAGGAACGATCGCCTGATCACGAAGTTCGCCCCCTGGCCGCTGCCGATCTCCTCGGCCACTACCTGCCGGACCACGTCGGCGTAAGTGCTGTCGTCGATGTCGAACCGGTTGCCGGTCAGCGTGATCGGCACGTCCGGCAGCCGTTCGAGCGCGTCGGACTTGCGCAGCAGCGTGTGGTCGCGGATCCGCATCACGAGCAGCGGGGCGCCGTCGTCCACGCACTCCAGACCGCGTTCGGAGACCTGGCGGTGGGGAACCAGTGCAAGTGTCCGCGGACCGGCCGGCCATGGGTCGCCGACCTCGATCTCGGCCAGCGTCGCGACCTCGGACACCTCGCCGGTGAGGACCTCCAGCAGCGCCGGGCCTGTCGTGTGCGGCCGGTGCAGGAGTGCGAACGGCTGCCCGGGGTCCGCGAGCACCCGGTCCAGGCTGTCGGTCATCGCAGCACCTCCTGTGTTGTCAGTACGACGGCGCAGCACGACGCCGCGTACCGCAGTGCCATCCGGTGCCGCTCGGCCGAGAAGTCGGCGACGGCGTCGGCGACCAGGAACGTCTCGATGTCGTTGGTGAACGCCTCGACGGCAGTCATCAGCACGCCGATGTGGGCGTAGATCCCGCAGATCACGAGCTGGTCCCGGCCGGCCGCGCGCATGCGTTCTTGCAGATCGGTGCGAAAGAACGCGCTGTAGCGCCACTTCGTGAGCAGCCAGTCGTCCGTCCGCGGCGTCAGCGGTTCGACCACCTCGCGGTCGGCCGGGTCGACGCGCATGCCGGGACCCCAGAAGTCCTTCAGCAGGCCGCGGTCGGCGACGGACATGGAGCCGGGCTGGGCGGTGTAGGCGATGGGGACACCCTCGTCGCGACACCGGCCGAGAACCGTCGTGACGTTGTCCGTGAGCTGCCGCGCCGTGTCCGCGGGGAAGGGACGCACGAAGTAGCGCTGCATGTCGTGGATCAGCAGCACCGCGCGGTCCGGGTCGATCTTCCACGACGCCACGGACGCGGGCAACTCGTCCTGGCGGGGAAGCGCGTACGAGGCGATGGCGGGAATTCCTGTCATGCGGCACCTTCCGAGTCGAGTTCGGGGTCGAGCCGATCCGCGAGAACCTGCCACGCGGCGGCGCTCTGCCGGGCGAGCTCGGCGAGGCCGGGACGGCAGTGGGCGGGTACGTCACGCGTGATCCCGGTCCAGGTGGTCTGCGCGCGCAGGTGGATGGACAGCAGCCGCAGCAGCGTTCTGCCGTTGTGGTTCAGCCGCATCGACGGGTCGTCGCGCAGCCACCCCAGCAGGTCGGCGAGACCTCCCTTCCGCCGTGGCAGCGCCGTCGCCACCGGGCGTGTGCCGCCGCGCAGTTCGGTGCGCACCGAGCGGGCCGTCTCCGGGGAGATGCCGACCGCCTTGGCGACCTGACGCAGTGACAGGTGCGGGTGCTCGGCCATCAGGGCACGTGCGTGCGTCCGCCGTTGGGCGCTGTTGGTCGGCCGGACCCGGCCGTCGCGTCCCACTCTGGCACCGGCGTCCCCGCCGACCCTGCCGCGTACGCCGGCGACGGTCCTGGCCGACAGCCCGGTGAGCGAGCCGATCATCCGGTCCGACCAATGTGGACACTGCAGCACCATGCGTTCGGCTGCTGAGGTTCGGTCCGTCTCGTTCGGGTTCTCCACGGTTGTGCCTCCGGCGCGATCGAACGTAGTTGAATGCTTGAAAATCGGCGCTCCGCGCGCAATCCGCGCGGTGAGGAGGATTTCCCGCGAGCGGATGAATCGGGGAGTGGCAGTCCGAATCGTTCGGGATTAGTTCAGCGCACGAGTGTCCAGGGTGGACATTGGGTCAAACTCGGAGCACATGCAGGGAAGGGGAATGGACATGAGGACCGACTTGAAGGCCGCTCAGGAAGTGGTCGAGCTGATCACCGGCGGGTGGCGCGCCCAATGTCTGTACACAGCGGTCAAACTGGACATTCCGACGCTGGTCGAGGCCGGTCACCGCACCGACGAGGAACTGGCCGAGGTGACCGGTTCCGAAATCGATGGTGTTCATCGGCTGATGCGTCTGCTGGTCGCGTTGCGCGTGTTCGAAGGTGACGGCGAAACGGGCTATCGCAACACAGCCGTGAGCGAGCTTCTCAAAGTCGCTCCGAATTCCCTGCGGGACATGTGCTTGCTGTACGGCGAGGAGTTCTACACGGCGTGGGCCTTCGCCAAGGAATCGATCACCACCGTCACCGCGGGTTTCGAGTTCGCCTTCGGCGAACCGCTGTACCAGCACCTGGGCAACAACCCCGGGCTGTCGGAGCGTTTCCAGCTCGCGATGAAGGCGGGCAACCTCTTCTTCGACCACGTGCCGGACGCCATCGACGTGGCCGGCAAGACCTTCGTCGACGTCGGTGCCGGACCCGGCCAGCTGACCGCCGCGATCCTCGGCGCCGTGCCGGACGCCCGCGCCAAGGTGATGGATCGTCCGCACGTCATCGAGGTCGCCAGGGAGAACCTCGCCGCGAGCGTCGGGCTCGACCGGGTCGAGCTGGTCGGCGGCGACATGGTCGACGAGGTCCCTTCGGGTGGTGACGTCTACTTCCTGTGCCGGGTGCTCGCGGGCTGGAGCGACGAGGCTGTGGTGCGCGTGTTCGAGAACTGCGGCAAGGCGATGGCGGGGCCGGACTCCCGGCTGGTGATCCTGGACCGCGTCGTGGACGACGAGAACCCGACGATGCTGCCCTCGTTGTGGGACCTGCACCTGCTCATGACCAACGGCGGCCGGCACCGCAGTCTCGCCGACTACGTGACGTTGCTGGACCGGGCCGGGTTCACGGTGGAACGCGTCGCCGAGCTCCCGGCCGAGACCACCGCGATCGTCGCGGCCCGCTAGGCGGCCCGGGATGTGCGGAATCGCCGGCTGGGTGGCGTTCGACGCCGACCTGCGCGGCAGAGACGACGTCGTGGGCGCGATGACCGCGTCCATGGACCGGCGGGGACCTGACGCTTCGGGTACGTGGGTGCGCACGCACGTGGCGCTGGGCCACCGGAGGTTGGCGATCATCGACCTCGAGGGCGGCGCCCAGCCGATGACGGTGACCACGCCCGCCGGTGAGGTCACCATCGTCTACAGCGGTGAGGCGTACAACTTCCAGGAGCTGCGTGAGGAGCTGCGGCGGCGCGGGCACCGCTTCCAGACCTCCAGCGACACCGAGGTCGTCCTGAACGGCTACCTGGAGTGGGGGGACGCGGTCGCCGAGCGGCTGAACGGCATGTTCGCGTTCGCCGTCTGGGACTCCCGCTCGGACCGGCTGGTGCTGATCCGCGACCGGCTCGGCGTCAAGCCGCTGTACTGCTACCCGACCCCCGACGGGATCGTGTTCGGTTCCGAGCCCAAGGCGATCCTCGCCAACCCCGCCGTGCGCGCGGTCGTCGACCTCGACGGCCTGCGTGAGCTCGTCGCGTTCACGATGACGCCGAAATGGGCGCTGTGGAAGGGAATGCGCGAGGTCGAACCGGGCACGGTGCTGAGCGTCGACCGGAAGGGCCTGCGTGAGCGCGTCTACTGGCGGCTCACCACCGCCGCGCACGAGGACGAGCTGGACACCACGGTGGGCACCATCCGGTCTCTGCTGACCGACACCGTCGCACGCCAGCTCGTCTCGGACGTGCCGCTCTGCGTCCTGCTGTCCGGTGGCCTGGACTCCAGCGCGGTCACCGGACTCGCGGCGGCACATCTGGCCGAGGCGGGGGAGAAGATCAGGACCTTCTCCGTGGACTTCGCCGGCCGCGAAGAGACCTTCCGCGCCGACGAGGCACGCACCACTCCGGACACGCCGTACATCCGCGACGTCGTGGCCGCCGTCGGCGCGCAGCACGAGTACGTCACGCTCGACGCCGCACCGTTGAGCGACCCGCTGCTGCGTCGTGAGGTGATCAGGGCGCGGGACATGCCGATCGGCTTCGGCGAGATGGACGCCTCGCTCCTGCTGCTGTTCCGGGCGATCCGGCGCGACTCGACGGTGGCGTTGTCCGGCGAGGCGGCCGACGAGGTCTTCGGTGGATACCGCTGGTTCCACGACCAGGAGGTCGTGGGCACCGCGAACTTCCCCTGGCTGGCGTACTCCAGTGCGATGAGCGGCGACCGGGCCGCGGTGATGGCCCCCGACGTGCGCGCACGGCTCGACATCGCCACCTACACGGCCGACCAGTACGCGACCGCGGTCGCCCAGGTCGAGCACCTGCCCGGCGACAGCGAGACCGAACGCCGGATGCGCACGATCTCGCACCTGCACCTGACCCGGTTCGTGCGGATGATGCTCGACCGCAAGGACCGGATCTCCATGGCGGCGGGACTCGAGGTCCGCGTGCCGTTCTGTGACCACCGCCTCGTCGAGTACGTCTACCGCACGCCGTGGGTGCAGAAGTCCTTCGACGGCAGGGAGAAGAGCCTGCTCCGGAGTGCGGTGCCGCACGTGCTGCCCCGGTCGGTCCGGCACCGGCTCAAGGCGTCCTATCCGTCCACTCAGGACCCCGCGTACAACGCCGAGCTGCACCGGCAGGCCCACGAGGTGCTGGCCGACCGGCAACACCCGGTCGCCGCGCTGATCGACCGCGACTGGTTGCGCACGGCGATCTCCCTGGACCCGGCGGCGACGCCTGCGTCCGTGCGCAGGGGCATCGACCGGGTGCTGGACCTCTACCACTGGTTCGAGCTCTACCGGCCGTCGGTCGAGCTGGACTGAGATGGGCCCGGTCTCCTGACCGCCGAACGCCGAGACCCCGCACCGAACCGGTGCGGGGTCTCGGATCATTCTGACGGCGTGGTGCGCACAGCGTCCGCCGCTCCTCGCACCGTGGGATGCCGGTAGAGCTCGCGCAACCGCAGCGCGGGCAGGCCCTCCGCCCGCATCGCCGCGCCGATCCGGACGGCGAGCAGGGAGTTGCCGCCCAGCTCGAAGAAGTCGTCGTCCATCCCGACCGGGACACCGATCACGGTGCTCCAGATGATCCTGAGCCGGTCGGCGAAGTGGTCGCCAGTCGGAATCGAGTCCACATCGGACGGTATGACCGCGGTGGGGCGGGGCAGTCGCTCCTGATCGATCTTCCCGTTCACGGTCAGCGGCAACTCGCTGAGCTCGGTGATCGTCGAAGGCACCATGTGCTCCGGCAGGACCCGCGCCGCTCGCTCCCGGACGTCCCTGGTGCCCGCGGGGCCGGTGAGCACCACGTAGCCGTCGATGCGGGCGCCGGCGGCGTCGCCGGGGTTCTCCCGGCGCACCACCACCGTCGCCGCGCTCACGCGCGGATCCTCCAGCAGCACCGATCGGATCTCGTCCAGCTCGATGCGGAAGCCGCGGATCTTGACCTGGTTGTCGATCCGGCCGAGGTGCTCCAGGTCGCCGTCCGGACGCAGCCGCCCGAGATCCCCGCTGCGGTACATGGTCGCGGGCGTGCAGGGATCCGGCACGAACCGCTCGGCGGTGAGGTCGGCGCGGTGGAAGTATCCCGCCGCGACACCGGCGCCGCCCACGCAGATCTCGCCGGCGACACCGGGCGGGACCAGCCGCCCCGCGCGATCGAGGACGTAGAGGTGCCACCCCGGCAGCGCGCGGCCGACCGACCGCGACCCGGCGAGCGCGTCCGCGCGGGTGACCGTCCGCGCCGTGACGTGGACGGTGGTCTCGGTGATGCCGAACATGTTCACCATCCGGCACCGCGACTCGGGATGCCGGTCGAACCAGCGCGGCAGCATCCTGGTGTCGAGCGGCTCACCGCCGAACACCACGAGCCGCACCGCGAGGCCGGTGTGGTCGACGCCGAGCAGCTGGGCGAACGCCGACGGCGTCTGGCTGAGCACCGTCACGCGTTCCGCCCGCAGCAGGTCGCGGAACCTGTCGGGTTCACGGGACACGGCGTACGGCACGACGACGAGCCGGCCGCCGGTCAGCAGACAGCCCCAGATCTCCCACACCGAGAAGTCGAACGCGCCGGAGTGGAACCACGTCCACACGTCGCCCCTGCCCAGCCCGTACTCGTCACGGGTGGCGTCGACCAGCGCGATGACGTTGCCGTGCGGCACGACGACGCCCTTGGGGCGGCCGGTCGAGCCGGAGGTGTAGATCAGGTAGGCGACCGTGCCCGCACTGACGACCGGTGAACCTCCCTGCGTCACAAGCGCCTCCGGTGCGACGACAGTGGCGTGGCCGAACGACGGCCGGTCGGTGACGACCAGGGCCAGGTCGCCGTCCTGCGCCGTGTATGCCAGCCGTTCCGCCGGATGAGCCGGGTCCATCGGCACGTAGGCCGCACCCGCCTTGAGGATGCCGAGCGCCGTCACCACGAACGACGTCGAACGGTCGAGGCACACTCCGACGCGGTCGCCGTCGCGCACGCCGTGGGTGCGAAGTCCCTGTGCGACAAGGGAGGAGCGCTCGTCCAGCTCACGATAGGTCAGCTCGGCCGACCCGTCGGTGATGGCGACGGCGTCCGGCACGCCTGCCGCGATCCGGCCGAACGCCTCGTGGATGGTGCTCGCGGTCGGTGCCGGCAGCGGCACCGACCGGCCGAGCCCGGCTACGTGCAGCAGTTCGACGTGGTCCATCAGCTCGACGTCGGCTACCTCGATGTCCGGGGTGCGCCGGACCTGGCGGTGCACGAGTCGCAGGTGCCGTGCGAACTGTTCGGCGATCTCGGGGGCGAAGTCGCCGGTCGAGTGGTCGAGCCGTAGCCGTGGCCCCCGTTCGTCGTGGAAGACCGACACGGTGAGCGGGAACGGTGGCGTGAGACAGGGCACGTACTCGCCGTCGAACCGCTCGCCGGTGAACAGCAGGCCCACCGCCGCGGGCTGATCCGTGGGTGCGGGCCTGACTTCGGCCAGCGTGCCTTCGAGGCTTGCGGTGAACGAACCGCGCACGGTGCCCACGACCGGCGCCGACTCGGGGTCGTACCGCCCCAGGGTCACCGCCAGCGCCACGAGCCAGCTGGTCTCGTCACCGGTCTCGTCGATCACGGCCAGGTGGGTCCCCAGGCCGCCGGAGCCGCTGCCGAGTCCCCACGCGGGTGGTGGTGCCGTGACGGGCGGCTCGCCGATGTCGTCGCGGGTGACGACGACGAGATCGGTCTGGCCGTCGTCGTAGCGCAGCAGCACTCGGCGTGATTCCGTTGCCGGGCGGGCGAGTTCGGCCGCCCGGCGCCGAGCGGCGACGGGGCCGGCCGAGGAGCCGGACACGTCCTCCATCCATGCACCTTCGAGCTCGGCGATCTTCGGTGATCGCCGGAGCAGGCCGTGGTGGAGCGTGCCGGACCGTGGTGTGCGGGACACGTTCGTTCCTCTCGCTTCTCAGCGGGCGCTGAAGCCGCCGTCGACGGTCAGCACCGATCCGGTGACCTGCCTCGCGTCGTCCGAGGCGAGGTAGACGACGGCGGCGGCCACGTCATCGGGCTCTATCAGCGCGTTCATCGGTTGCGCCTCGACGAAGGTCTTCTCGTGCTCGTGCACGGGGACCTCGAGTGCGCGGGCGATCTCGGCGAGCATCGCGCCCTCGAACTCCGGCACGTCGCGCACCGAGCCGGGGCACACGGCGTTGACCCGCACCTTCATCGGCGCGTAGTCCAACGCGGCGGCCTTGGTCAGCCCGACGATCCCGTGCTTCGCGGCGACGTAGCCCGCGAAGTGGCGGTAGCCGACCAGACCCGCGGTGGACGCGACGTTCACGATGCTGCCGTGGCGCCGCTCGCACATGCCCTCGGCGACCTCGCGCATCACCCGCCACGCCCCGGTGAGGTCCACGTCGATCATCAGCGACCACTCGTCCTCGCTGATGGCGTGGACGGGTTTGCCGGACGGCGCGGCGATGCCGGCGTTGTTCACCACCACGTCGATCTGCCCGAACCGGTCGACCGCCGCCGTGACGGCCCGCCGCACCGACTCCCCAGAGCGCACGTCGGCCTCCGCGACCAGCACGGCGGCCCCCTCGTGGCGGCACAACTTCGCGGTGTGGTCGAGCTGGCTGCGCGAGCCGAGCGCGTACGGCACGCCGTCGACGTCGGCGCACACGTCGGCCAGCACCAGGTCCGCGCCTTCCCTGGCGCACCGGGTCGCGATGGCCCTGCCCAGACCCCTGGCAGCGCCGGTGACGAGCACGACCTTTCCTGTCAACCTCATCGGACCCTCCTCACAGGACCGTGCTGGTGATCAACCGGAGCAGCGCCGGTGCCGCCTCGGTCAGGTACATGTGGCCGCCGGGCACCTCGACGTGCTCGAAGTCGGCCGAGGTGGCCTTGCTCCACCTGGCGGCGTCCTCATAGGACACCAGTTCGTCGTCCTCGCCGCGGATCACCGTGATCGGTGCGGGCAGCGGCAGATCGGTGCTGGGCACGTAGTTCTCGTGCATCTCCACGTCCGTGCGCAGCGTCGGCAGGATCATCTCCCGCATCTCCGGGTCGTCCAGCGCCTCGTGGGTGTAGCCGGCGAACTCGGAGACCCTGGCCAGGAAGTCCTCGTCGGACAGCCCGGTGGCGTGCTGCGCGCGCCCGGAGGCGGGTTCCGGCGAGCCGCTCGCGAACAGCCGCACCAGCGTGACGTCGGGGTCCGCGGCCAGCCGATGGGCGAGCTCGTAGGCCAGTACCGCGCCCAGGCTGTGCCCGAAGAGCGCGATCCGGCGCTCCTCGCCGAGCGCCTCGGGCAACCGCGCGTGCAGGTCGTCGACGGCGAGGTCGACGTCGCGGTGCGGGTCGAGGTCGATGAGGCGTTCCCGGCCGGGCAGCTGCAACGGCACGACGTGCAGGGCGTCGCCGGCGATCGCCTGCCAGGGCTGGAAGAACGAGGCGCCCGCGCCCGCATAGGGCAGGCACACCAGAGTGGTCATCGGTTGGTCCTCCTGCGGTAGCGCCACACGGAAAGCGCGGCGAACAGAATGATGAGAAGTGCACAGGCGCACACGGTGTAGGTGATCGGGTGCTGGGCCGCCCAGCCATGGGGCACCTGGTAGCCCGGCGGCGGAGGGTTGCCGAACAGAGCGCGCATCGAGTTCCCCAGGCCGCTGACGGGGCTCCAGTCGGCGACGGCCTGCAGCGGGCCGGGCAGCGTGGTGGTGACCACGAAGCCAGACGACACGAAGCTGGCCGGGAACAGCCAGAACAGCCCGAGGCTCGTCGCCACCTGGACGTTCGGCGTGACCAGCGCGACGAAGGCACCGATCCAGGACATGGCGAACGCGAACAGCAGGCACAGCGCGAACGCGCCGGCGATCTCCAGGGGCCCGGTGTGCGGCCGCCAGCCGACCGCGAGCCCGCACAACGCGGTCATGGCGAGGCTGGCCGACCTGTTGACGAGGTCCGAGGTCGTGCGGCCGGCGAGCACGGCGAGCCGGGGGATCGGCAGCGTCCTGAACCTGTCGACCATGCCGTCCTCCAGGTCCAGCGAGAGGCCGACGGCGGTGTAGGAGGCGGTGAAGATCGCGGCCTGGGTGAACAGGCCCGCCACCATGTACTCGCGGTAGGCCTGACCGCCGAGGCTGCCGCCGAACACGAACCCGATCAGGACCGTGAACACGATCGGATCGGTCAGGATCGCGACGACCATCGCCGGCCGGCGGCGCAGGTGCAACTGGTTGCGCCAGAAGATGCCGGCGCTGGCCGACAGCATGCCCGGCGGCGTGATGACGGTCATGCCGGCACCTCCCTGCGTGCGGTGAGGCGGAGGAAGACGTCGTCGAGCGTCGGCCGCTGCACGCCGACCTCCGCGATCGCCCGTCCATCCACACTGGACAGAAGAACGGCGAGCGCGGCAGGTCCGTCCACAGTGGTCGCGGAGATCCGGCGCAGACGTGCCTCGACCGTGGGCGTCGTGCCGGTGGTGGCGGCGACGACGGCGGCGGCCGTGTCGAGGCTGTAGCCGTCGGCGAGCCGGAGCACCAGCCGGGTGAGGCCGGAGGCCGACTTCAGCTCGTCGGTGGTGCCCTCCGCGACGACCCGCCCGTGGTCGACCACGGTGACCTGGTCGGCGAGGCGGTCGGCCTCCTCCAGGTACTGGGTGGTGAGCAGGACGGTGGTGCCCGCCGCGGTGAGGTCGGCGATGGACTCCCACACGTCGAGCCTGCTCTCCGGATCGAGCCCGGTGGTGGGTTCGTCCAGGATGACCACCGGCGGGCCGCCGATGAGCGCGGCCGCGAGGTCGAGCCTCCTGCGCGTGCCACCGGAGTAGGTGGACACCTGCTGGTTCGCCTTGGCCTCCAGCCGGAACCTGGCGAGCATCTCCTGCGCGGCCCGCCGGGCGGCCTTCCAGCGCATCCCGCGCAGCTTCGCGATGAGGTGCAGGTTCTCCAGTCCGGTCAGCAGGCCGTCGAGGGCGGCGTACTGGCCCGCGACGCCGACGCTGGCGCGGACCTCGTCGCCCTCGGTCGCGACGTCCCAGCCGTTCACGGTGGCGATGCCGGACGTGGGCGGGAGGAGCGTGGTGAGGATGCGCACGAGCGTCGTCTTGCCCGCGCCGTTGGGTCCGAGCAAGGCGCGCACCTCACCCGCACTGATGTCGAGATCGACACCGGCGAGTGCGTCCACTCCTCGTGGATATCTCTTTCTGAGTTCACGGGTGTGAACCACCGGTCCGTCCGATTTGCGCACGGTCCACCAATTTCTTTGCAGCGTTGAATAGCTCGCTCTCCGAAGATATCGGAAGCCGTTGTCGGACTATTCCGAAATCTGCGGAACGCGGGTGCCTCAGCTGGTCTTTTAGTGATCTGGGGCGACGCTAGCACTGCTTCCTGGGAAACCGCTGAGTGGCTTATGTGATGCGGATCTCGTGGCCGAAGTGGCTGAATTGAGGTCTATCGTTGAGGTGCGGGGAAAGAAGGTTGAGCAATGGTAAATGGAACTTTGCCATCTGTTTTGAATGGCTGTGTCGAACGTGATTCGACGAGTGCCGCCCTGATCTATATGTCCGATTTGGGGGACTATCGGATAAAAACTTATTCGGAGCTCGACTCGTCGGTGCGTGCCGTGGCGGCCTGGCTGCGGGAGCACTGTTCGCAGGGCGACCGGGTGTTGCTGCTGCACCCCGCCGGCCTCGAGTTCGGTGCAGCGTTCTTCGGCTCCTGCTACGCCGGCACGATCGCCGTGCCGGCGCCGGTGCCCGGCCGCTACCAGCACGAGCGCCGACGGCTCGCGGGCATCGCGAGGAGCGCGGGTGTCCGGGTGGTGCTGACGGACCTGGCGAGCCTGCCCCAGGTCGAGAAGTGGGTCGCAGAGGCCGGTCTGCCCGACGTCGTGTGCCGGGCCACCGACGGCGAGATGGGCGACCCGCGGGCGTGGCGCCTGCCGGAGATCTCGCCGGACGACACGGCGCTGCTGCAGTACACGTCCGGTTCGACCAGCGAGCCCAAGGGCGTGATGGTCAGCCACCGCAACCTGCTGTCCAATGTGGACGCCATCATGGCCACGACCGGCGCCGACGCCGGCTTCCGCTCCGGCGCCTGGATTCCACACCACCACGACATGGGACTGATCGGCCTGTTCCTGACCGGAGTGCTGCGCGGCAGGGGATTCGCGCACATGGCTCCGATGGCGTTCCTGCGCAGGCCTCACCACTGGCTGCGGATGATGCAGGAGCTCGACGTCAACATGACCGCCGCACCGGACTTCGGCTACGACCTGTGCACGCGCCGGGTCACCGACGAGCAGCTCGCCGGGTTGGACCTGTCCTGCCTGCGCGCCGCGGTCAACGGCTCCGAGCCGATTCGCTCGGCCGGTGTCGCGCGCTTCTGCGAACGGTTCGCGGCGGCCGGGTTCCGTGCGGAGTCGATGCTGCCGATGTACGGCCTGGCCGAGGCCACCCTGATGGTCTCCGGCACGTCCGGTCGCCCTCCGCTGCACCGGTCGTTCGACGTGGCGGCACTGGAGCGCGGCGAACTGGTCAGCGCGGACGCTGGGCGCGCGCTCGTCGGATGCGGAGGCCCGAACGAGGTCGACGTCGCGATCGTCGACCCGCTGACGCACGAAACCCTGCCGGAAGCCCGGATCGGCGAGATCTGGCTGCGTGGCGTCTCCGTGGCCGCCGGCTACTGGGGCGACGAGAAGGCCACCGCCGCGGCCTTCCGCGCCAGGACGTCCGACGGCGACGGCCCGTACCTGCGCACCGGAGACCTGGGCGGGATGCACGACGGCGACCTCTACGTGACCGGCCGCCTCAAGGACACGCTCGTGCTGCACGGCCGCAACCTCCACCCGCACGACATCGAGGACCTGGTGCGCGAACAGCATGAGGAACTGAACGGCCTGCACGGCGCGGTGTTCACGGTGCCCGGCGCGCATGACGAAGAGCAGGTCGTGGTGGTGCACGAGATCCGAACCACCTGGGGTGAGGAACGGCTCGCCGAGGTCGCCGCCGCGATGAAGCAGACGGTCAGCCGCGAGTTCGGGGTCGCGGTCGGCTCGGTCGTGCTCGTGCGGCCCTCGGCCGTGCGCCGCACCACCAGCGGCAAGGTCCAGCGCTCCGCGATGCGCGCGCTCTACCTGGCCGGCGAGCTGGAACCGGTGCTGCGCAGCGAGGACGTGCTGCTGACGGCCGCTCGTCAGGCGGTGACCCGATGATCGCCGCCGAGCTGGAGACGTTGCTCGCCAGGCACGAGCATGACGCGTGGTCGCCGGAGATCCTGGCGGCACACGACGACCACGACCGGTTCCCCACCGAGGCCGTCGCCGTGCTGGACGAGGCCGGCTTCGCGGAGAACTATCTGCTGGGCCCGGACAGCTCGTTCCCGGACATGACGACGTTGATCCGGACGGTGGCGCGCCGGGACCTGACGGTGGCGATCGCGCACGGCAAGACGTTCCTCGGCTCGGCGTCGGTGTGGGTGGCGGGTGCCCCAGCGCAGGTGGCCGCACACGCCGGCCGGGTGCGGGCGGGCGAGGTCGTCTGCTGGGGCCTGACCGAACGCGACCACGGCGCCGACCTGCTGGCGGGGGAGTTCGCCGCGACGCGCGTCGACGGTGGCTGGCGGCTCGACGGCGAGAAGTGGCTGATCAACAACGCGACCAGGGGCGGAACCGCGTGCGTGCTGGCGCGGACCAATCCGCACGGCGGGGGACGCGGGTTCAGCGTCTTCCTGGTCGACCGGCGACAGCTGTCCGACGAGGTGTGGCAGCCGTTGCCGAAGGTCCTGACCCACGGCATCCGCGGTGCGGACATCAGCGGGTTCGCTGCCCGCGGCGCCACCGTCGGAGATGACGCGGTCGTCGGAGAGGTGGGCGAGGGCGTCACGGTGGTGCTGAAAGCGTTGCAGCTCACCAGGATCGCGTGCAGTGGCCTGTCGCTCGGTGCCGCCGACCACGTGCTGCGCATCGCCCGTGACTTCGTCGCGGACCGGCGGCTCTACGGCAGGGCGCTCGCCGACGTGCCGCACGTGCGCCGCAATCTCGGCCGCGCCGCCGCCACCGCGCTCACCGCCGAGGCCGTCGCCCTGGTCGCGACCCGTTCGGTGCACGCGCTGCCCGGCGAGCTGAGCGTCGTCTCCGCCATCACCAAGGCCTTCGTGCCCACGCAGGTGCAGCACGTGCTGGGGTCGGTGGCGGAACTGCTCGGCGTGCGCGGGTTCCTCACCTCCCCGCCGGGCACGGGTTTCGCGAAGCTCGAACGGGACCACCGCATCTGCGCGATCTTCGACGGCAGCACCGCCGTCAACCGGGCCGCGTTGCTCACCCAGATGCCGAGGCTCGGCCGCCTGCTGCGCGCGGAACGCACCGACGCCGACGGCGTGCGCGCCGCGACCCGCCTGGACGCCGCACTGCCCGCGTTCGACCGTGACCGGCTCGTCCTCACCTCGCCGACCGGCTGCTCGCTCGTCCAGTCGCTGCACGGGGTCACGACGTGGGCCCCCGAGGTGGAGGCCGTACTGGACGGCCTGGCCGCCGACGCGGCAGCGTTCGTGCCCGCGATCGGTGGCCTGCCCAGCGAGGCGTTCGACCTCGCCGCGCGGTACGAGCGGGCCTACGCGATCGCCTGCTGCCTGCGGCTGTGGTCGGAGAACCAGCGAAACAGTCCGTTGTGGACGGACGGACTGTGGCTGCGGGCCTGCCTCGCGGTGCTGCTCGACCGGCCGGACGGCGAGGCGTTCGACGCCCTGGCCGAGGTGCTGCTGGACTGGAAGGCACCTGCCTTCTCGATCACGGAGGAGGCAGCGTGATCACGGACCGGCTGGCGCAGCTCGAAAAGCTCCTCGGCGACCTCCACGACCCCGCGAACCCGACCGGCGCCGCCGCCGTGCTGGCCGCCGACGAACGCGGGGAGATGCTCGCCGCCGGCGAGACCGCCCTGCACGACTACGGCCTCAACGCCGAGTTCGTCCCGACGGCTCTCGGCGGCCGGCTCGACGACCTGGAGCACCTCGTCGAGGTGATGCGCTCGGTCTACCGGCGCGATCCGGTGCTCGGCCTGGGATACGGCGTCAGCTCGCTGATCTCCGGCGTCCTGCTGTGGACCGCGGCATCGCCCGCTCAGGCCGAGGCGGCCGCGACCAGGCTGCTCGACGGCGAGCGGATCGCCGTCGCGGTGCACGAACTGGCCCACGGCAACGACATGACCGGCATGGAGCTGGCCGCGACGCTCGCCGCCGACGGCTGGCTGATCAACGGCCGCAAGGAGGTCGTCACCAACATCCAGCGCGCGCAGGCGGTCGTGGTGTTCGCGCGGACCGACGAGAAGCCGGGGCCGCGCAGCCACACGCTCCTGCTGGTCGAACGCGCGCCCGGTGATCAGACGACGGACCTGCCGCGGTACGCGACCTCCGGCATGCGCGGCCTGCAACTGGGCGGACTGCAGTTCGACGACACGCCCGCCGTCGCGCTCGGACCGGTCGGATCCGGGCTGGAACAGGCGTTGCGGGCGTTGCAGGTGACCCGCACGGTCCTGCCCGCGATGGCCACCGGTGTGCTCGACACCGGGCTGCGCCTCGCGATCACGCACCTCTCGCAACGGCGGCTCTACGGCGGCACGGCCATCGAGCTGCCGCATGTGCGGGCGGTGCTCGGCGGGGTGTTCGCCGACCTGCTCAGGGCCGAGGCGATCTCCGCCGTCGGCACCCGTGCGCTGCACGTCGTCCCCGGCTCCGCCGCCGTCTACTCGTCGGCGGTCAAGTTCGCCGTGTCCAAGCTGGTGCTGGACGCGATGGACCGGCTCTCCGAACTGCTCGGCGCGCACTTCTATCTGCGCGAGGGGCCGATGGCGTTGTTCCAGAAGCTGGTGCGGGACCTCGCACCCGTCGGTTTCGGGCACATCGCGCGGGCCGCGTGCCAGATGAGCCTGCTGCCGCAGCTGCCGTTGCTGGCCCGCCGGTCGTGGCGGACGCAGGCCGATCCCACCGCCCTGTTCCACGGTGATCTGCCCGAGCTGCGGTTCGACCGGCTCGCGCTGCACGCCGGCGGACAGGACCCGGTCGCCGCGTCGCTGGCGTCCGCTCTGCAGGACAACGGGCTGCCGCACGCTGTGCGGGCCGCGGCGCAGGCCGACCTGGCCGAGCTGACCGACCTGGCCGAGATCTGCGCGCGGCTGCCGATCGCCGAGCTCGGGGTGGACGCCCCCGCGCATCACTACGACCTCGTGCCGAGGTACGTCCGGCTGCTCGTGCGGATCAGCTGCCTGCAGCTGTGGCGGCACAGCGACGGCGGGTTCCTCGCCGACCCCGCGTGGCTGCACGAGCCCGTCGAGGACGTGTTGCTCGCCGAGCTGTTCTCCCGCCACCGCGACCACTGCTACTTCGGCCTGTCAGGCCGCTCACTCGTCTGAACTTCACCGAAGAGGAAAACCGTCATGCCGCAAGACGTCCGTACCTGGCTGACCGAGCGCGTCGCCACCTACCTCCGCCGCGACGCCGCCGGGATCGACACCGCCCAGCCGCTCACCGAGTACGGGCTCGACTCGCTCACCGCCCTCGCCGTGTCGACCGACATCGAGGACGAGTTCGGGCTCGAGCTGGACCCGGCGCTCACCTGGGACCACCCCAGCATCGACGCGCTGACCACCGCGCTGACCACGATGATCGAGGAGAAGGCGTCGTGACCACGCTGCCAGGGACATTGCCGCTCAGCGCGGCGCAGCTCGCCGTCTGGACCGCCCAGCAGCTCAACCCCGCCGACCCGCTGTTCACCTGCGGCGTCAGCTTCGACCTCGCCGGACCGGTGGACGCCGACCTGCTCGACGCCGCCGTCCGGCAGGCCGTGGCCGAGACCGACGCGGTGCGCGTGCGGTTCGTCGGTGACCAGGTTGACCAGGGTGATCCGGTGCGGCAGGTCGTCGACGACACGATTACGGGCGGATTGCTCGTCGTCGGCACGGCCGCGGCGGACGCGTGGATCGAGGCGCGCCAGGCCGAGGTGCTCCCGCTCGACGGAGAACTGTTCCAGCACGTGCTGCTGCGAATCTCGCCCGACCGGCACCGGTTCTACCTGCGCTACCACCACATCCTGCTCGACGCCTACGGCCAGGTGCTGCACTGCCGGCGCATCGCGGAGGTCTACACCGCGCTCGTGGCCGGGCAACGGCCGGCCGACTGCGAGTTCGGGTCACTCGCCGCCGCTCTGTCCGAAGAGGACACTTATCGCGCATCGGCCCGCCGCGAGCGGGATCGCGAGTACTGGACCGGCGAGTTCGCCGAGCTGCCGGAACCGGTCGTGTTCGGCGCCACCGGCACCGCGCTGGGGCTGAGCCTGCCGGCGTGGACCGCCGACGTGCACGACCTGACCGGACCGCGCTGGCCTTTGACCGTGATCGCGGCGATGGCCGCCTACACCCACCGCGTCACCGGAGCACAGGACTTCGTACTACGAGTCCTCATGGCCGGACGGCTCGGTCCGGTCGCCCTGGCGACGCCGTCGATGCTCGTCAACGAGGTGCCGCTGCGGCTGACCGTCACGCCCGCCACCACGTTCGCCGATCTCGTCACCCAGGTCGCCGCGCGCCTCGGCAGGGCAGCGCGGCACCAGCGCTTCCCCGCCGCCGATCTCCGCCGCGAACTGGGCGGCGAGGCGCTCGGCCCCGCGGTCAACGTGCTGTCCTTCGCCGCGGCCGGTCTACGGTTCGGCACGGTCGAGGCGACCGTGCACCAGCTGTCGTCCGGTCCGGTGCGCGACCTCTCGCTCAACGTGTTCGGTGATCCGCTGGCCGGCGACGGCCTCCAGGTGCTGCTGCGGGCCAACGCCGACCGGTTCACGCAGGAAAGCGTTGCGGCGCACGGTGAGCAGTACCTGAAGATGCTCGCCGCTGCCTCGCGATCCGAGACGCGGGTCGGCGCGGTCCACCTCGTCGACCCAGAGGACTTCGCTCACTGGAACGAGAACGCGCACGCGATCGAACCGCGCGGCCTGGTCGAGCTGCTGCGGGCGCAGGACCCGGACGCGGAGGCGGTGGCGTTCGGGGGAGAGCGGATCACCTACCGTGAGCTGGAGGCCCGCTCCAGCCGGATGGCGCATGCCCTGCGGCGCAGGGGGATCGGCGTCGAGTCACGGGTAGCGGTGCTGCTGCCCCGCTCGATCGACCTGATCGTCGCGCTGTGGGCGGTGCTCAAGGCCGGAGCGGCGTACGTGCCGGTCGACACCGGTTACCCGGCCGACCGGATCTCGTTCGTGCTCGCCGATTCCGGTGCCGCCTTCGTGATCAGCTCGGACAACGTCGTGGAGCTGGGCGAGGGCGAGCCCGACAGCGCCCCGGACGTCGTGGTGCGCGGCGGCAACGCCGCCTACCTGATCTACACCTCCGGCTCGACCGGCCGTCCCAAGGGGACGGTCATCACCCACCAGGGCATCGCGAACACGCTGTCGTGGATGCAGGACGAGTACGTCCTCACGCCCGCCGACCGGGTGGCGCACAAGACGCCCATCGGGTTCGACGTGTCGGTGTGGGAGGTCTTCTGGACCCTCACGCGCGGCGCCACGCTGGTGGTGGCCCGTCCCGATGGTCACCGCGACCCGGCCTACCTGGCGCGGCTGGTCCGCGAGGAGCAGGTCACGGTCATCTACTTCGTGCCGTCCATGCTCGGGCCGTTCCTCGACGAGTACACGCACACGCCGTCGTTGCGGATAGTCAGGTGCGGTGGCGAGGTGTTGCCTGCCGGTCTGGTGGCGAGGTTCGCCCGTGAGTGCGCCGCCCAGCTGCACAACTCCTACGGCCCCACCGAGTGCTCGGTCACCGCGGCGTCGTGGGCGTGCGAGCAGCAGGACGTCATCCCGATCGGTACGCCGACGCACAACACGCGGGCGTACGTGCTGGACTCGGCGTTGCGCCCGGCGCTGACCGGTGAGCTCTACCTCGCGGGACCGCAGCTGGCCCGCGGTTACCTGGACCGGCAGGCGCTGACCTCGCAACGGTTCGTCGCCGATCCGTACGGCCCGCCGGGAACCCGGATGTACCGCACCGGCGACATCGTCCGGCGCCGGCCGGACGGGCTGCTGGAGTTCGTCGGCCGCACCGACCACCAGGTGAAGGTCAACGGCCAGCGCGTCGAACTGGGCGAGATCGAGACCGTGCTGACCAACGCGCCCGGCGTCGAGCAGGCGGTGGTCGAGCTGCGTGGCCGGCGGCTCGTCGGCTACGTCACCGGTGCGCCGCGAACCGATCCACGGAAGTGGCTTTCCGAACGACTGCCCGCGTTCATGGTGCCGCAGGTCGTGTTGACCCTGGCGGCGATCCCGGTGACCCCGAACGGCAAGGTCGACCGCGCCGCGCTGCCCGAGCCCGTCGCGACCGGCCGCGTCCCCAAGTCGGACACGGTGACCGGCACCGAGGAAGTGCTGCGCGCGCTTGCCGCGGACCTGCTGCAACGGCACGACCTCGGCGTCGACGACGACCTGTTCGCGTTGGGCGCCGACAGCATCACCGCCATCCAGCTCGCCAGCCGCGCTCGCGGCCGGGGTCTCCAGGTGGGGGCGAACGACGTGTTCGACCAGCGGTCGGTGGCCAAGCTGGCCGCGATCGCCGAGGTCGTGACCGAGTCCGCGCCCACTGACGAGCCGGTCGGGGAGTTCCCAGCCACGCCGCTGATGCGGCGGCTGACCGCGCTGGGCGGCCCGGTCGACGGATACGCCCAGGCCGTGCCGCTGCGCACGCGTCCGGGCACGCGGTTCGAGGATTTCGTGGCCGCGCTGCAGGCCGTGCTCGACCACCACGACGCGCTTCGGTTGCGCGGCAACGAGATCCAGCCCACCGGGGCGGTACGCGCGCAGGACTGCGTCGTCCGTGCGGACAGCACCGACCTGAAGGCCCAGCTCGACCAGGCACAACGCGCGCTCTCGGTCGAGGGTGGCGTCGTCGTGCGGGCGGTTTTCGACGACGAGCAGAGCCGCCTTCTGCTGGTGCTGCACCACTTCGTGGTCGACGGCGTCTCGTGGCGGATCCTGCTGCCAGACCTGGCGGAGGCGCTCGCCGCCGCCCAGGAGAACCGTATCGCCGTGCTGTCCACGCGCACGACGTCGATGCGGCACTGGGCCCGGCACCTCGACACCCGGCCTGCTGACGGGAAGGTCGAGTTCTGGCAGGACATCCTCGCCGGAGATCGCCCGCTCGCCACCCGTGAGCTGGACCCGGCCGTCGACCTGCGTGGCACGGCCCGCACCGTCACGGCCAGCGTCTCCCGCGAGCTGACCGAGACCGTGCTGACGACGCTGCCCGCCGCCTACCGCGCCACGCCGGACGACGTGCTGCTCGCCGCGCTGGCCCAGGCCGTGCGCCGGCACCGGGGCGACGGACCCGTTGTGGTGCAACGGGAGTCGCACGGCCGTGACGGCTTCGACTTCGACCTGTCCTCGACCGTCGGCTGGTTCACCCGCACTCACCCGGTCCGGTTGGAGCAGGGCGGGCACCCGCTCAAGACCGCCAAGGAGGACCTGCGCCGGGTCGCCGTGGCCGGACGCCGATTCGACCTGGTCCGGCACCGGGTCACCGGGTCGGCGCGGATCGCGTTCAACTACCTCGGCCGGCTGGAACCGGCGGCGCTGGGCGGCTGGGAGTTCGACGGCGACGTGCGGTTGCTGACCGACCCCGAGCTGCCGTGCGCCTACAGCCTGGAGATCAACGCCCACGTCCGCGACGGTGTGCTGGTGGCGGAGTGGACGTTCCCCGGCGGCCTGCTCACCGAGGACTCCGTGCGTCACCTCGCCAACGAGTGGTGCGCGGCACTGGCCGAGCTCGCGCAGGACACCTCCGGTGGGCTCACACCGTCCGACGTCCCGCTGGTCCACATCGGACAGCAGGAGCTGGACCGGCTGCGCGGGATCGAGGACGTGCTGCCGCTCTCGCCGTTGCAGGAAGGCCTGCTGTTCCTGGCCCTGTACGAGGCGGAGGACCCGTACGTCGGCCAGCTCGTGCTGCGCTTCGACGGCGGCTTCGACCGCGCCCGGATGCGCGCCGCCGCGGGTGAGCTGCTGCGCAGGCACCCCAACCTGCGGGCCGGGTTCCGCAGCCGGTCCACCGGCGCGCCGGTGCAGGCGATTCCCGCCGCGGTCACCGTGCCGTGGGACGAGCGCGACGACCTCGACGCGTTCCTGCCGGCCGACCGGGCGCGGGGCTTCAGCGTCGTGCGGCCGCCGCTGCTGCGCTTCACCGCGATCGGCGACTACCTCGTGCTGACGCACCACCATCTTCTGCTCGACGGGTGGTCGTTGCCGTTGGTGGTGCGTGAACTCGTCACGCTCTACCACGGCGAGGAGCCGGCTCCCGTCGCGCCGTACCGGGACTACCTGGCCTGGCTCGCCGAGCAGGACAGGAACTCGTCGCTCGCCGCGTGGCGGTCCGCACTCGCCGGGCTCGCCGGTCCGACGAGGGTCGCGCCGCAGGACCGTGCGGTGACAGGACACGACCACGTCGAGGTCGTGCTGCCGCGGGACGTGACCGAGGCGCTGGTGCGGACCGGTGTCGAGCACGGCGTCACGCTGGGCACCATCGTGCAGAGCCTGTGGGCCGTGGCGTTGCGCGTGTGCACCGGCCGTGACGACGTCGTCTTCGGTTCGACGACGTCCGGCAGGCCGGGCGAGCTGCCCGGTGTCGAGTCGATGATCGGTCTGTTCGTCAACACGCTGCCGGTCAGGGTCCGCCTCGCCGCGGGCGACTCGTTCGCCGACGTGATGGCGCGGCTGCGGCACACCGAGGACGAGCTGCGGGCGCACCAGCACCTCGGGCTCGCCGACATCACCCGCGCGACCGGGCTGGACGCCCTGTTCGACACGGTCCTCGCGGTCGAGAACTACCCGATGGGCGACGAGTTCGGTGCCGGCGAGCTGGTACTGGCCGACGCCGAGCTGACCGAACGTTCCCACTACCCGGTCACGGTGTCGGTCTTCCCCGAGGCGGCACTGCGGGTCCGGCTCGCCTACCAGACCGGTGTGCTCGACAGGGACCGGGCCGAGTCGGTGGCGGAGCTGTTCGCCGAGCTGCTCACCACCGCGTCGACCGGGTTCGGTCATCCGCTCCCCGCACCGGAGGTGTTCACCGAGGAAACAGCCGAGATCGCGCCACGGACCTCTGCCGGACGGGCACCGCGCACGGAGGCCGAGGAGAAGCTCGGCCAGATCGCGGCCGACGTGCTGGGTGTGGACGAGATCTCGATCGACGACGAGTTCTTCGCGCTCGGCGGCACGTCGATCATGATGATCCGGCTGGTGCACCGGGTGCGCGACGAGTTCGGTCTCGAGTTGTCGCTGCGCGAGGTGTTCGCGGCACCTACCGTGGCCGGTCTCGCGGGCCTGCTCGGTGACGCCCGCCCCCGGCGTGCCGAGATCACCGGTGGCGACCGGCCGGAGCGGGTGCCGTTGTCCTTCGCTCAGGAGAGCATGTGGTTCCTGCAACAGCTGCAGGGAGCCTCCGGCACCTACAACATCCCAGGCGCGATCAGGCTCTCCGGCCCGCTCGACGTGGCCGCACTGGAGGCCGCGCTGGCTGACCTGATCGGTCGGCACGAGGCGCTGCGCACCGTCTACCCGCAGGACGAGCACGGTCCACACCAGGTCGTGCTGCCCGCTGACACCGAGTTGACGATGTCGGTGGTGTGCGATCCGGAGCCGGACCTCGCCGCCGCGGCGGCGTACACCTTCGACCTGGCCACCGAGCTGCCGGTGCGGGTCACCCTGTACGTGCTCGGCCCCGACGAGCACGTGCTGCTGGTCGTGATCCAGCACATCGCGGCCGATGGCGTGTCGTTGCGGCCGATCGCGGAGGACCTTTCCGCGGCTTACCGGGCGCGGGCGCGAGGCGAGAAACCGACGTGGGCGCCACTGGCGGTCCAGAACGCCGACTTCGCTGTGTGGCAGCGCGACGTCGTGGCGGCGGACCTGCCGCGTCAGGTCGAGTACTGGGCCCGGACGCTGGCCGGGCTGCCTCAGGAGGTCACCTTCCCCGCCGACCGGCCACGGCCACCGGCGGCCACCCACCGGGGCGCGCACCTCGACTTCCCCGTGCCGCCGGAGCTGTACCGGCGGTTGCTCGACCTCGCGGGCCGCACCCGCACGACGCCGTTCATGGTGCTGCAGGCCGCGCTGGCCACCCTGCTGACCAAGCTCGGCGCGGGGGAGGACATCCCGCTCGGCGGCGTGATCGCCGACCGGCCGGACTCGGCGCTGGACGACGTCGTCGGCGTGTTCATCAACACGCTGGTCTACCGGATCGACACCTCGGGCGACCCGTCCTTCGAGGACCTGCTCGGCCGGGTCCGCGAGACCGGGCTGGGTGCCTTCGCCCACCGTGAGGTCTCGTTCGAGCGGCTGGTGGAGGAGCTGCGTCCGGAGCGGTCCCGCGCGCGGCACCCGTTCTTCCAGGTGATGCTCGCCTGGCTGGACCTGACCGAGGTGCGGGTCGACCTGCCAGGGGTCGCCGTCACGGTGGACCCGGTGCACAAAGGCACGGCCAAGTTCGACGTGCACTTCGACTGCCAGCTCACGGAGGAGGGCGGTCTGCTGTGCACGCTGGAGTACGCCACCGACCTCTACGACCGCGCCACGGCGGAGAGCTTCGCGAGGCGGTTCACGAAGGTGCTGACCGCGGTCGCGGCCGACGCCACCCAGCCTCTGTCCGAAGTGGACGTTCTGGACGAGGCGGAGCGCGAGCTGGTGCTGCACCGGTGGAACGACACCCGGGCGCCGGCCGACCCACGCTGGATCGTCGAGCGGCTGGAGGCCCAGGACCCGGCGGCGCTCGCCGTCGTCTTCGAGGGTGAGCGGGTCACCTACGGCGAGTTCAACACGCGGGTGAACAGGCTCGCCAGGGCCCTGCGCGGGCGGGGTGTCGGACCGGAGTCGCGGGTGGCGGTCATGCTGCCGCGCTCGGTCGACCTGATCGTGGCGCTGTGGGCCGTGCTCAAGGCCGGTGCCGCCTACGTGCCCATCGACGCCGGGTACCCCGCCGACCGCATCGCCTATCTGCTGGCCGACTCCGGCGCGGCAGTGCTGGTGTCCGATGTGGACGCCGAGGGGTTCGAACGGGTCGGTGTGCACGCCGAGGACGAGTCGCCGGACAACCTGGACGTGGCGTTCAGCGGTGACAACGCCGCCTACGTCATCTACACCTCCGGATCGACCGGCAGGCCCAAAGGCACGGTCAACACCTGCGCGGGCCTGTCCAACCGGCTGTGGTGGATGTACCAGGCCTTCCCCCTCGCGCCGGGCGAGGCCGTGCTGCACAAGACACCTATCAGCTTCGACGTGTCGGTCTGGGAGGTCTTCTGGACGCTGGCCTTCGGCGGCACGCTGGTCGTCGCCCGCCCCGACGGCCACCGCGACCCCGGCTACCTCGCCGGCCTGATCGACGCCGCGGACATCACGACGGTGCACTTCGTGCCGTCCATGCTGGCCGCGTTCCTCACCGCGCCCGACCTGACGCGGGCGGGGCGGCTGCGGCGCATCGTGTGCAGCGGCGAGGAACTGCCCGCCACCGTGGTGCGCGAGTGTGCGCGGCTGCTCCCCGGCGTGCCGGTGTTCAACCTGTACGGGCCGACCGAAGCCGCGGTGGACGTCACGAGCTGGGCCGCGGAGCCGGACGCCGACGTGGTCCTGATCGGTGGCCCGGTCGCGAACACGTCCGTGCACGTGCTGGATCGCCGGCTGCGGCCCGTCGCGCCCGGTGTGCCCGGCGAGCTGTACCTCGGCGGGGTACAGCTCGCGCGCGGCTACCTCGAACGTCCAGCGCTGACCGCGCAACGGTTCGTCGCCAGCCCGTTCACGGCGGGGCAGCGGCTGTACCGGACCGGTGACGTGGTGCGCTGGACGGCTTCCGGCGAACTGGAGTACCTCGGCCGGGCGGACGACCAGGTGAAGCTGCGCGGGTTCCGGGTGGAACTGGGCGAGGTCGAGGCCGCCATGACCGCGCACCCGGCGGTCGCCCGTGCCGCCGCGGCGGTGCACGATCAGCGCCTCGTCGGCTATCTGCTCACCTCCGGGTCGGTCGACCACGACGACCTGCGCGAGCGGCTGGCCGTGCGGCTGCCCGAGTACATGGTCCCGGCGTGGTTCGTCGAGCTGGACGCCTGGCCGCTCACGCCGAACGGCAAGCTGGACCGCAAGGCGTTGCCGATGCCGGAGTTCACGGCCACCGAAGGCCGGGCACCGCGCACGCCGGACGAGGAGATCCTTTGTGGACTCTTCGCCGACGTCCTCGGCGTTGCCGGGGTGTCCATCGACGACGACTTCTTCGCGCTCGGCGGCCACTCGCTGCTCGTGGCGAGGCTGGCCGGTCGCATCAGGTCCGTCTTCGGCCGGGAGATCGAGCTGGCCGTCCTGTTCGAGGCCACCACGGTGGCGGCGCTCGCCCCGAAGCTCGCCTCCGCCTCCGTCCGGCGGGCCGGGGTCGTGCCGGTGGCACGCGGCGAGCGGGTGCCGGTGTCGCACTCGCAGGAACGCCTGTGGTTCCTGCACCGGATGGAAGGACCGTCCGCGACCTACAACCTGCCGGTCGCGGTGCGGTTGCGCGGAGAGCTTGACGTGGCGGCGCTGTCGGCCGCGCTGGCGGACGTCGGACAGCGGCACGAGGTGCTGCGCACCGTGTTCGCCGAGGACGCTCTCGGCCCGCACCAGGTGCTGCTGCCCGAGATGCCGGCGCTGCGGGTGGTGGCCGTGGACTCGGCCGTCGACGACCTGGTAACCGAGGTCGTGGCCGCGCCGTTCGACCTGGCCGCCGAGGCGCCGGTGCGTGCCGTGCTCTTCGTGGCCGGCGCCGGCGAACACGTGCTGCTGATCGTCCTGCACCACATCGCCGGTGACGGCGCGTCGATGGCCCCGCTCGCGGCGGACCTGACGGCCGCGTACACCGCGCGGACCCGTGGCGAGCGACCAGATTGGCGGCCGTTGCCGGTGCAGTACGCGGATTTCGCGGTGTGGCAACGGGAAACGCCCGACGTGTCGTTCTGGAGGGAGGCGCTCGCCGGGCTGCCGGAGGAGATGCCGCTGCCGTACGACCGGCCGCGCCCGGCCACCGCCTCGTACCGCGGCGACACCGTGCGGTTCGACATCGCCGCCGAAGTCCACAGTGGACTGATCGATCTCGCGCGCTCGCACCACGTCACCCCGTTCATGGCGGCGCACGCGGCGATCGCGGCGTTGCTGCACCGGCTCGGTGCCGGTGAGGACGTGGTCGTCGGCTCCCCGGTCACGGGCAGGCAGGACGAGGCGCTGCACGACCTCGTCGGGTTCTTCGTCAACAACGTCGTGCTGCGCACCGACCTGTCCGGCGACCCGGCGTTCACCGACGTGCTGGCACGGGTGCGGGCCGCGGACCTGGCGGCCTACGCGCACCAGGACGTGCCGTTCGAGCTCGTGGTCGAGACGGTGAACCCACGCCGCTCGACCGCGCGGCACCCGTTGTTCCAGGTCGACCTGAACTGGAACAACGCCGACCAGACCGTGACACTCGACCTGCCGGGCACGGCCGCGGAGCCGTTGCCGCTCAGGCTGCCCGCGGCGAAGTTCGACCTCTCGTTCTTCCTGTCCGAGCAGCCGTCCGGCGGTGTGCGCGGAGCGCTCGAGTTCGCGACCGACCTGTTCGACCGCGCGACCGCCGAGCGGATCGTCGCGGCGTTCCAGGAGGTGCTGGCCGCCGTCGTCGCCGCTCCGCAGCAGCCGATCAGCTCGCTGCGCGCCGGGGAACACCGGCTGCTTGCCGAATGGAACGACACCGCCCACGAACTGCCGTCCGGCACGCTGGTGTCGTTGTTCGAGGCGCAGGTCGCCCGCACGCCGCACGCGCCCGCCGTCGCCTTCGGCGCCACCACCCTGACCTACGCCGAGCTGGACGCCGCGGCCAACCGCCTGGCCCACCACCTCGCCGGTCTCGGTGCCGGACCCGAACGGTTCGTCGGCGTGCTGCTGCCGGTGTCCGAACAGGTCGTGGTCACGGTGCTGGCGGTGCTCAAGACCGGTGCCGCCTACCTCCCGCTCGACCCGGCGCAGCCGGCCGAGCGGCTCGCGTTCATGCTGCGCGACATCGCCCCGGTCGCCGTGGTGACGACGCGCGAGCTGGCCCAGCCGGGCTGTCCCGCCGTGCTGCCGGAAGACGCCGCGGGTGAGCCGAGCTCGCCGGTCGCCGAGGGGCCACGGGAGGACAACGCCGCGTACGCGATCTTCACGTCCGGCTCGACCGGCACGCCGAAGGCCGTGGTGGTGCAGCACCGTTCGGTGATCGCCTATCTGGCCTGGGTGCTCGACGAGTACGCCGGCCTGCGCGAGCACGCGTTGGTGCACTCGCCGATCTCGTTCGACCTCACCGTCACCGGCATCTACGGCCCGCTGCTCTCCGGCGGCCTGGTGGAGCTGGTGGGGTGGACGGCGAGCGGACCGCAGGGCACCGCCCGCAAACCCGCCTACGTCAAGGCGACGCCGAGCCATCTCGCGTTGCTGGCCGCCGTGCCACCGGAGTTCTCGCCGTCCCGCGAGCTGGTGCTCGGCGGTGAGTCGCTGCTCGGCGATGCGCTCGACGCGTGGCGCGCCCGCAACCCGGAGGCGACCGTGCTCAACGAGTACGGGCCGACCGAGACCACGGTCGGCTGCACCGTTTTCCGCATCGCACCGGGCGATCCGGTGCCGTCCGGCGTCATCACGATCGGCCGGCCCGCGTGGAACACCCAGGTGCACGTGCTGGACGCCCGGTTGCGGCCGGTGCCGATCGGCGTCGTGGGGGAGTTGTACGTCAGCGGCGCGCTGGTGGCGCGCGGCTACCAGGGGCGGCCGGGGCTCACCGCCGGGCGGTTCGTCGCCGACCCGTTCGGACCGGCGGGCTCGCGCATGTACCGCACGGGTGACCTGGCGAGGTGGACGCGGGACGGCCTGCTGGAGTTCGCGGGCCGCGTCGACGACCAGGTCAAGATCCGCGGCTTCCGGATCGAGCTGGGCGAGGTCGAGGCGGCGCTGTCCGCCGACACCCACGAGGCCGCCGCGGTGGTACGTGACGGCAGCCTGGTCGGCTACGTCGTGCTGCGGCCGGGGCAGACCGTGGACGAGGTGCGTGCGGCCGCCGAGCTGACGCTGCCGGAGTACTTGGTGCCCACCGCTTTCGTCGCGCTCGACGTGCTGCCGCGCACGCCGAACGGGAAGATCGACAGGACCGCGTTGCCGGCACCGGCCCACGTCGCCGCCGGTCCGGTGGCGGACGGACAGGTCGCCGCCGCGTTCGCCGACGTGCTGGGCGTGGCCGAGGTCGGGCCGCATGACGACTTCTTCGCGCTGGGCGGGCATTCGCTGCTCGCGGCACGGCTCGTGAACCGGCTGCGCGACGAGCTCGGGGTCGACGTGTCGATCAAGGACGTGTTCGAGCAGCCCACGGTGGCCGCGCTCAGCGAACTGGTGGGGGAGCCGGTGACGGTGGAAGTCGTGGTGTCGCAACGGGTGCGGCGCGCACCGTTGTCCGCCGCCCAACGCCGGATGTGGTTCCTGTACGAGCTGGAAGGCCCGTCGGCGACCTACACCATCCCGATCGCCCTGCGGCTGCGCGGTGAGCTGGACGTCGCCGCTCTGCGCGCCGCGTTCGGCGACGTCCTCGCCCGCCACGACGTCCTGCGCACGATCATCGATCCCGAAGGACCGGAGCAGGTCGTGCTCGACGACGTCGAGGTCCCGTTCGAGGTGGCCGACCGCCTCGACGGGCACGCCGAACGGCCGTTCGCGCTCGACGCGGAGATCCCGATCCGCGCGGTGCTGGCCGGCGGTGGTGACGAGCACATCCTGCTCGTCACCCTGCACCACATCGCGGGCGACGGCGGCTCGATGCTGCCATTGGCCCGCGACCTGCGGACCGCCTACGTGGCAAGGCGTTCGGGTCCGGCTCCACAGTGGACTGAGCTGCCCGCGCAGTACGCCGACTACGCCCTGCGCCACCAGGACGGGCAGGACGAGGCGCTGGCGCACTGGACCTCGGTGCTCGCCGGGGCACCGGAGGAGATCGAGCTGCCCACCGACCGGCCACGGCCACCCGCGCAGTCCTTCCGCGGCGACGCGGTGCCGTTCGAGCTGCCGGCGAGTACGCGTGCGGCGCTGCCCACGTTGTGCCGCTACGGCATCAGCGAGTTCATGGTGTTGCAGGCGGCGCTCGCGGTGCTGCTCGGCCGGCTCGGCGCGGGTGAGGACGTCGTGCTCGGTGCGCCGGTCGACGCCCGTCGCGAGACGGTGTTCGAGGACCTGGTGGGCCTGTTCACCAACACCGTGCCGCTGCGCACGGACCTGTCGGGCAACCCGTCGTTCGCCGAACTGCTGGTGCGGGTGCGGGGCGCGAACGTCGCCGCCTACACCTACGCGGACGTGCCGTTCGACCGGCTGGTGCAGGCGGTCAATCCGGTGCGTTCGGCGGCGCGGCACCCGCTGTTCCAGGTGATGCTGTCGATGGACCACGACAGCGGCGCGCCGGAACTGCCCGGCCTCACCACCGAGCTGCTGGAAGCCGGTGGCGGACAGGCGAAGTTCGACCTGCTCGTGGCGATGCGGCCAGGCGGAACCGGTTCGGTGCAGTTCGCGACCGACCTGTTCGACCGCGCCACCGTCGAGGCGCTCACCGCGCGGTTCCTGTTGCTGCTCGACGCGGCCGTCACCGATCCGCGCACGCGCATCGCGGACCTGCCGCTGCTCACCGCGGCCGAGCACGAGGACCTGGTGGTGACGCGCAACGCCACCGTGCGGGAACTCCCCGAAGCGCTGCTGCCCGAACTGTTCGAGGCGCAGGCCGACCGCACGCCCGACGCGATCGCGGTGCTCGACGACACGGTCGCGCTGACCTACGCCGAGCTGGACGCGCGAGCGAACCGGTTGGCGCGCAAGCTCGGCCGCGGCGACCTGGTCGCAGTGGTGCTGCCGCGGTCGGTGGACCTGATGGTGGCACTGCTTGCGGTGTTGAAGTCGGGAGCCGCGTACTTGCCGGTCGACGACTCGTACCCGTTGGCGCGCATCGACAAGATGACCGCCGGTGCGCACACGGTGATCACGCCCGCCACGTTCGAAGGCCTGGACGCGTACTCGCCGGAACGGCTTGGCGTGCGGGTGCACCCGAGGTCGGCGGCGTACGTGATCCACACGTCCGGTTCGACCGGGCAGCCGAAGGGGGTCGTGGTCGAGCACGGGTCGCTCGCCGCGTACCTGCACGAGGCGGTCCGGCTCTACCCGGCCGCGTCCGGCGAGGCGGTGATCCACTCCTCGGTCGCGTTCGACATGCCGGTGACCACGCTGTTCACGCCGCTCGTCACCGGTGGGCGGGTGCGGTTCGGCGCGCTCGACCGCGACACCGACCTGCTCAAGGTCACGCCCAGCCACCTGCGGCTCATGGACCTGCCGCGTGCTCGCAACCTGGTCATCGGCGGCGAGGCGCTCGACGGTGACGTGGTGCGGCGCTGGCGGGAACGCAACCCGGACGCGCTCGTGATCAACGAGTACGGCCCCACCGAGGCGACCGTGGGATGCGTCGTCTTCGAGGTCGGGGAGATCGACGGCCCGGTCCCGATCGGCACGCCCATCGGCAACGCGCGGGTCTACGTCCTCGATGCCTGGCTGCGGCCCGTGCCGGAAGGCGTGTGGGGCGAGCTCTACCTGGCCGGCGCCGGTATCGCGCGCGGTTACCGCGACCAGCCGGGGCTCACAGCGGAACGGTTCGTCGCGGACCCCTTCACGGAGTTGGATCATTTGGCAGGCACGCGGATGTACCGCGTCGGCGACCGGGCGCGCTGGGCGCACGGCCGGCTCGAGTACGCGGGCCGCGTCGACGACCAGGTGAAGATCCTCGGGTTCCGGGTGGAGCCGGGCGAGGCCGAAGCCGCACTGTCCGAAGTGGATGGTGTGAGGCAGGCGGCCGTGGTGGTGCGCGACGGACGGCTGGTCGCCTACGTCGTGCCCACCAGGTCACTGCGTCCCGGTGAGCTGCGCGCCGCGCTGGCGGCGGAACTGCCCGCGCACCTGGTGCCGTCGGCGTTCGTCGAGCTCGACGAGATTCCGTTGAACGCCAACGGGAAGCTCGACCGGTCCCACCTGCCGGAGCCGCGCCAGGCCTCGGGTCGCACCGAGGTCAGCGAGGCCGAACGGATCGTGTGCGAGATCTTCGCCGAGGTGCTCGACGTGGGGCACGTGGGCGTGGACGACGACTTCTTCGCGCTCGGCGGGCATTCGCTGCTGGCCGCGCAGGTCGTCAACCGAGTCCGCGCCCGCCTCGGCGGCGACATCGGCGTCACGAAGCTGTTCATCGCGCCGACCCCCGCCCTGCTGGCCGCGGCGACGGACGGCGAGGTGCGCGCGAAGCGGCCCGAACTGGGGTCGCTGCCCCGGCCGGACCGCATCCCGCTCGCCCCGGCCCAGCGCGGCCTGTGGCTGCTCAACCGGCTGGATCCGCACTCCGACAGGTACTCGATGCCTGTGGTGCTGCGGCTCTCCGGCGAGGTCGACCTCGGCGCGCTGAAGTGGGCGCTCGTCGACGTCGTGACGCGGCACGAGGTGCTGCGCACGCTGTTCCCCGAGGCCGACGGCGAGCCGTACCAGCTGGTCCGCCCGGTGGCGTTGGACGTCGAGACCGTGCGGATCGACGACATCACCGAGGCGGTCCGCGCCGAGGTCGCCCGCGGTTTCGACCTGACGCGGGAAACACCGTTGCGTGCGACGGTGTTCCGCAACGGTGACGAGCGCGTGCTCGTGCTGATGCTGCACCACATCGCTGGTGACGACTGGTCGTTCGGGCCACTCGCACGTGACCTCCGCACGGCCTACCAGGCGCGCACGGACGTGACGGCGCCCGCGCTGGCCCCGCTGCCCGTGCAGTACGCGGACTTCGCGCTGTGGCAGCGACAACTGCCCGGTGCCGAGGAGGGACTCGAGTTCTTCCGCCACACGCTCAACGACCTGCCCGCGCAGCACCTGCCGGCGGATCGTCCGTTGCGCAACGGCGTGGCTGCCCGCGTCCCGGTGACGCTGCCGCCGGTCACGGAGTTCGCGCGGGAGCACGGCTGCACGGAGTTCACCGTGCTGCACGCGGCGCTCGCGGTGCTGCTGCAGCGGCTCGGCGCCGGTGACGACGTCGTGATCGGCACTCCGGTGTCCGGCCGGCCGGACCAGCGGCTGGAGGAACTGGTCGGCTACTTCGTGAACACGGTCGCGCTGCGCACGGAACTCGCGGGCGACCCGTCGTTCCGCGACGTGCTGAACCGGGTGCGTACGGCCGACCTGGCCGCGTTCGCCCACGCCGACGTGCCGTTCGACGCGGTCGTCGCGGATCTCGCGCCCGGTGGCGAGCCCCTGTTCCGCGTCCTGCTGTCGGTGCTGCCGCCCGCTGTACCGCTCGACGAGCTCGGGATGGCCGTGCTGAGCACGGGCGGCACGGGGGCCGCGAAGTTCGACCTGACGGTGGACCTGGTCCCCGGTCCGGACGGCGTGACCGGCGCCGTCGAGTTCGACACAGGATTGTTCGACCAGGAGACGGCAGAAGGGCTCGCGGCGAGCTTCGCCGTGGTGCTGACCGCGGTGCTGGCCGCGCCGCAACGGCCAGTACGACTCGCCGACCTGGTGCCGCGGCCGGCCGCGGTGATCCCGGCTCCGGTGACCAGGACGCTGCCGGACCTGCTGCGGGCACAGGCGATCCGAACGCCGGACGAGATCGCGGTCGTGGCCGGCGAGACCCTCACCTTCGCCCAGCTGCACGAGCGCGCCACCCGGCTGGCCCGGGTGCTCGCCGGGCGGGGGATCGGCCGCGGCGACGTGGTCGCGGTGCCACTGCCCCGATCGGCGGCGGCCGTCGTGGCGATGTTCGGTGTGATGGCGGCGGGAGCCGCCTACCTGCCGGTCGACGCGACCGCGCCCGAGGCACGGGTGCGGCTGTTGCTGGACGACGCGACGTTCGTGCTGGACTCGCTGCTGGACGGTCCGCAGGCTGAGCCCGTGGCGCCGGGACCGGGCGATCTGGCCTACGTCCTGCACACCTCCGGCTCCACCGGCACTCCCAAGGGGGTCGCCGTCGAGCACCGGTCGATCGTGAACCTCTTCGAGGTGCACAACGCGGACCTGCTCCCGCGGGAGCGGTGCCGGGTCGCGCTGGTGGCGCCGCTGACGTTCGACGCGTTCTGGGACCCGATCCTGTGGATGCTCACCGGGCACGAACTCCACGTGGTCGGCGACGACGTGCGGCGCGACCCCGAGGCGTTGCTCTCCTACTTCGCCCGGCACGGCATCGACGCCGTCGACACCACTCCGTCGTACGCCCGGTTGCTGCTGGCGACCGGGCCCTTCACCCCCAGCCTGCTCGTGCTCGGTGGTGAGGCCGTCGATCCGGACCTGTGGCGCTTGTTGCGCGAACGGCAGATCAGTGCGATCAACACGTACGGGCCGACAGAGTCCACTGTGGAAGCTGTGACGGCCTGGCTGGCCGAGCACCCGAAGCCGGTGATCGGGCGGCCGATCGGCAACGTCGCCGCGTACGTGCTGGACCAGAACCTGAGGCCAATGCCGGACGGCGTCACCGGTGAGCTGTACCTCGCCGGCGCGGGACTTGCCCGTGGCTATCACCGGCGGCCACAGGAGACCTCGGCGCGGTTCGTGGCGGACCCGTTCGGTTCCGGCACCCGGATGTACCGCACCGGTGACCTGGCCCGCTGGCGCAACGGCGTCCTGGAGTACGTCGGCCGCACCGACGACCAGATCAAGGTCCGCGGCATGCGGGTCGAGCTCGGTGAGGTCGAGGCCGTGCTCACGGCCTGCGCGGGTGTGTCGGCGGCCGCCGTGGCGGTGCGAGACGAACTGCTGATCGGGTACGTGGTCGCGATCGACGCGGACGGCGTGCGCGACGAGGTCGCCACGATGCTGCCAGAACACATGGTGCCGCAACGGATCGTGGTTCTCGACGCACTGCCGTTGACGGCGAGCGGCAAGATCGACCGGTCGGCGCTGCCCGCTCCCGGTGCCGAGATCCGGCGTGGCGCGGAACCCCGCAACAACGCGGAAGCCGTGCTGTGCGCGGTGTTCGCCGAGGTGCTGCACCTGGGCTCGGCCGGCCGGGACGACGATTTCTTCGCACTCGGCGGGCATTCGATGCTGGTGCCCAAGCTCGTCAACGGCGTCCGGAGCAGGCTGGGCGTGGACCTGACAGTGCGGGACGTGTTCGAGGCGCGCACGCCCGCACGGCTCGCACCCCGGCTCACCGGGATCACCCGCCCCGCGCTGGTGGCGGGGGAACGACCCGCACGGCTGCCGATGTCGTACACCCAGGAGCGGTTCTGGTTCCTGCACCGGCTGGAAGGCCCGTCCGCGGCGTACAACATGCCGGTGGCACTGAGGTTGCGAGACCTGGACGTCCCGGCGATGCGCACGGCGCTGACCGATGTGGCCGACCGGCACGAGGTGCTCCGCACCGTGTTCCGCGACGACGAACAGATCGTGCTCGCCGCGGGCACCGCGCCCCGGCTGGACGAGGCGCCGTGGAACGACAGGGCACTCGCCTCCGCCGCGGCGTACACGTTCGACCTCGCCGCCGAGCCTCCCTTCCGCGCCTGGGTGTTCCACGACGGTGACGAGGTGGTGCTGCTTCTGCTGCTCCACCACATCGCCGGTGATGGCGAGTCGATGGTGCCGCTGGCCCGCGACCTCATGAGCGCATATCGCGCCCGGCTGGCGGGCGAGCGGCCCCGATGGGCGCCGCTTCCGGTGCAGTACGCGGACTTCGCGCTGTGGCAACGGCAGCTGCCGCACGACGAGCAGCACTGGGCGCGGGTGCTGGCCGACCTGCCGGAAGAGCTGAACCTGCCTGCCGACCGGCCGCGGTCCGCACTCGTCGCGGGCGCTGGGGTCGTGCCGCTGGAGATCAGCCAGGAGCTGCACACGCGGCTGGCCGCGATCAACGGTGACGTCACCACGTTCATGGTCGTGCTCGCGGGTCTCGCCGCGCTGCTGACCAGGATGGGAGCCGGCAGCGACCTGCCGATCGGCGTGCCGGTCCACGGGCGGTCCGACGCCGCGCTCGACGACCTGGTCGGATGCTTCCTCAACACGCTGGTGCTGCGGACGCGCACGGACGGCGACCCGACGTTCACCGAGCTGCTCGGCCGGGTGCGGAACACCGCGCTGGACGCCTACGAGCACCAGGACACGCCGTTCGAACGGCTCGTCGAGGTCCTCAACCCGCCACGTTCGGCCGGCAGGCACCCGCTGTTCCAGGTGATGCTGTCCTACCGGGTCGGTACCGGCGAGGCAGTCGGCGGTGAAGCCGTCGAGGTGAGCCTGCCGTCCGCCCGGTTCGACCTGTCCTTCGGTCTCACCGAGCGTCCGGGAGGCGGGCTGGCCGGTGAGATCCAGTATCCGGCAGGGCTCTTCGACCGCGAGACGGTCGCGCTGCTCGCCGAGCGCCTCGTCCGGCTGCTCGACCAGGCGGCCACCCGCCCGAACGCCGCGATCAGCGACCTCGACGTGCTGCTCCCAGGCGAGCTCGTGCGGAACGACACCGCGGCCGAACTGCCGGAAGCGACGTTGGCCGACCTGTTCGCCCGGGCCGTGGCGGAGACCCCGGACGCGCTCGCGGTGGTCACCGACTCCGATGAGCTGACCTATGCGGAGCTGAACCGCCGCGCGAACCGGTTGGCGCACCTGCTCATCGCGGAAGGCGCCGGACCGGAGCAGGTCGTCGCACTGGCCGTGCCGCGGTCGGCGGACCTGATCGTCGCGGCCCACGCGGTGATCAAGACCGGCGCCGCCTACACGCCGGTCGACCTCGACGCCCCTGCTGAACGCACCGAGGCGATGCTCGCCGACGCCGGAGCGTCCATTGTGATCACCCCGGACACCGTCGTGGCAGGCGAGGCTTTCCCGGACAACGATCCCGGCGTTCGGGTCCGCCCGGACAACGCGGCGTACGTGCTGTTCACCTCCGGCTCCACCGGCAGACCGAAGGGCGTGGTGGTGTCGCACGCGTCCGTGGTCAACCACCTGACGTGGCTGCAACGCACGTACCGGCTCGAACCGGGTGACCGGGTGCTGCACAAGTCGCCCGCGGTGTTCACGGTTTCGGTGTGGGAGCTGTTCTGGCCGCTGCAGGCAGGGGCGACCACCGTCGTCGCGGCACCGGGCGGGCACCGCGATCCGGCGTACCTCGTCGATCTGATGAAGCGACACGGCGTGAACACCGTCCACTTCGTCCCGTCGATGCTGGAAACCGTGCTGGCACTGGGCGAGCTTCCCGAGCTGAAGCGGATCTTCGTCGGTGGTGAGCCGCTCACCCGCGACCTGCACGACCGGATCGGCCTGCCGCACCACAACAAGTACGGCGCCACCGAGGTCACCTGCGACGTGACCGTCTGGGACAGCGGGCCTGGGGACCGGCCACTCGTGCCGATCGGTACCCCGATCGACAACACCGGCGTGCACGTGCTCGATGAGCGCTTGTGCCCGGTACCGCCCGGCGTGACGGGCGAGCTGTACGTGACCGGTGTACCGCTTGCGCGCGGGTATGCGGGTGACTCGGCGCTCACGGCGGAACGGTTCGTCGCCGACCCGTTCGGTTCGGGTACCCGGATGTACCGCACGGGCGACCTCGCCCGCTGGGACCGAGCAGGCCGGCTGCACTTCGTGGGCCGTACCGACCACCAGCTCAACCTGCGCGGCGTGCGGGTGGAGCCCGGGGAGATCGAGGCCGCGCTGGTCGCGGCACCCGATGTCGAGCAGGCGCTGGTCGTCCTGTGGGACGACCAGCTCGTCGGTTACGTCACCGGCACCGCCGATCCCGTGCGGCTACGGCACGATCTCGCCACCAGGCTGCCTGCCCATCTCGTGCCGTCCGCCGTCGTGGTGCTCACCGAGTTCCCGCGCACGACGAGTGGCAAGATCGACCGCACGGCCCTGACCGTTCCACAGTGGACTGCCGAAGGCCGCGCGCCGGCGAACGACACCGAACGGGCGTTGTGCGCGTTGGTGGCCCGGCTGCTGGGCCTGCCGGAGATCGGTCCGGAGGACGACTTCTTCGCACTGGGCGGGCATTCGCTCACCGCCGCTCGCCTGGTGGCCCGCATCCGGGACGAGCTCGGAGGCGCGCTCACCCTGCGCACGGTGTTCGAGTCGCCGACCGTGGCAGGCCTCGCGACCAGGCTGCACGACGCGCCGGACCCGTTGGCACCGCTGGTGAAACTGCGCGAAGGCGACCCGACGCTGTTCTGCGTGCACCCACTCGGCGGCCTGAGCTGGCCCTACACCCGCCTCGGCAGGCCCGGCGCGTTCGGCCTGCACGGGCTGCAGGCGGACGGGCTCGACGGCACCGGCCGGCTGCCCGGCAGCATCGCGGAGATGGCCGCCCGCTATGTCGAGCGGATTCGCACCGTGCAGCCCGACGGTCCGTACCGGCTCGTCGGCTGGTCGTTCGGTGGGCACGTGGCGCAGGAGATGGCGGTGCAGCTGAAGGAGTCCGGTGCGGAGGTCGTCCTGCTGGCCCTGCTCGACTGCTATCCCCGCGACCCGGCCGCGGCACCGAGCTCCGAGGCCGAGCTGCTCGACGGTGTGCGGGTGCCCGGCGAACTGGCCGATCCGCGCACGCTTCGAGCGGCCAAGGCGGTGTTCGTCAACAACGACGCCATCGCGGCCCGGCACGTGCCGCGGGTCTACGCGGGCGACGTCGTGTTCTGCCGGGCCACCCGCCTCGCCGACGGCGAAACGCCGCGCTCACCCGAGCTGTGGCGCCCCCACGTGACCGGGCACATCGACGTGCACCCGGTCGACGCCACCCATGACGGGCTGCTCGACGAGCAGGCCGCTACCGAGATCGGCGGGCTGCTCGCCCGCCTCACCGAGAGGACGAACCCGTGACCAACCCCTTCGACAACCCCGACGGCGTGTTCCTCGTGCTGGTGAACGACGAGGGCCAGCACTCGCTGTGGCCCGAGTTCGCCGGCGTGCCGGACGGCTGGCAGGTCGCGTTCGGCCCGGACAGCCGCACCGCGTGCCTGGAGCACGTCGAGCGCGAGTGGACCGACCTGCGCCCCAAGAGCCTGATCGAGGCGATGGGCGAATGATCACCGAGGAACAGCTGCTCGGTGCGGGCGACCTCGCTGTGCTCGACGGGGTCGCCCGCACCCTCGCAGCCCGCGGCGACCGGGTCGACGACCCGGCCTGGGTGGCGCGGGCACGCCGGGGGTGGCAGGACACCCCGGCCGCACTGCGCCGCGTGGTCAGCGACTTCCGCCGGCACTCCGGACCCGAGGGCAGACTCGTCCTCACCGGGCTGCCGGTCGGTGACGTGCCCGCGACCCCGATGGTGAAGGGATCCGTGCAGCACACGCCCACCGTCGGCGCCGCCGTGCTGGCCCTGGTCGCGCACGGCCTCGGTGACCCGGCCGCGTTCGCCGCCGAGAAGTCCGGTGCCCTGGTGCAGAACGTCGTTCCGGTGCCCGGTGAGGAACAGGTGCAGGGCAACACCGGATCGGTCGAGCTGACCTTCCACACGGAAAACGCTTTCCATCTGCATCGGCCGGACTACGTGCTGCTGTTGTGCCTGCGCGCGGACCACGACGGAGTGGCCGAACTGCGCACGTTCTGCGTCCGCGCCGCACTGGACGAGCTGAGTGCCGCCTCTCGTGCGGCGCTGGCGAAGCCGGACTTCGTCACCGTCGCCCCGCCGTCGTTCGGCGGCGACGGGGAAGGCGCGCTGCACGCCGTGCTGACCGGTGACCCCGCCGATCCGGACCTGTGCCTCGACGAGGCGGCCACCCGGCCGCTGAGCGACGAGGCCGCCGCGGCGCTGGCCGACCTGCGCACGGCGATCCGGCAGCGCTACACCGGCGTCCGGCTGCGTCCCGGCGACCTCGCCGTCGTCGACAACCGCGTGACGCTGCACGGGCGTTCGGAGTTCGTGCCCCGCTACGACGGCGCGGACCGCTGGCTGCAGCGGACCTTCGCCTTCGCGGACCTGCGCCGGTCGCGCGACCACCGGCCGGGTGACACCACCGTTCTGGAGAAGTGAAGAAGAGTGACCACGCGGCTGCTGCCGCGGCTTTCCGGTCGTGTTCGAACGGGCGAGCGGCCACCATTACCTGTGGGGCACGTCCGGCCGCCGGTACGTCGACCTGCTGTGCGGTGTCGGCGCGCTGCACTGCTGCCACAACCATCCCGAGACGGTCGCCGTGATCGACTACCTCACCACCGGTGCCGACCTGCGGCCCGACCAGTGGGCGCCCGGCGACCGCATCGGCGCGGTCGTGACCGACATCGTGGGAGGTCGGCCGAGAACCGTTCCGTGGCTTTCGACGCGATAAACGTGGCTCGCTACTGGAAAACCGTGGTCCGGCACAATTCGCGCGGTGATGAGGTTTGTCCGCAAGATACCAACGGCAAAACCGGGTCGTCCGAATAGTGCTGATTTCCTTCCGTGCGCGAGTGGCCTGTGTTGACTGTAGGTCAGAATCGGATTCGTGCGCGACGCACGCCTTCGTGTGCAGGTGCGCTGATCGGGTGCTGGACCTTTACCACTGGTTCGAGCTCTACCGGCCGTCGGTCGAGCTGGATTGGCCGCGTATCAGGGAAGGCTGGAAATGAATCGTAGGAACGTGTTGCCGGTTGGTGTGGCCGCGGCCGTTGTGGCGTCGGCGGGCATCGCTCTGCTGACCGCGAGTCCGGCTGCCGCCGCGACCTGCAACGCTCCGGCAGGGTCGTACTGCGTGGCTGTCGAGTACCGGACGTCGACGGTCAAGAGCATCCGCGTGAACGGGCGGTGTCTCATCGGTCCTTCCAACACGCACTCGACTGTCCACATCGGCCAGCACGACGCCGTGAGGATTCAGACCTATGGCGGAACCAAGTGTGAGGGCGGCACGCAAACCGTCGCGAACACCGCCGTCCACACCCGCGACGACTCGCGCTGGCGCCTGATTCGTGTCTACCAAGCGTAGGAACGTGTTGCCGGTTGGTGTGGCGGCGGCTGTCATGGCGTCGGCGGACATTGCTCTGTTGAGCGCGAGTTCGGCTGCCGCCGCGACCTGCAAGGCCCCGCAGGGGCCGGCCTGTGTGGCTGTCGACTACTGGACGTCGACGGTCAAGAGCATCCGCTGGGTGTTGGTCTTCTGACAGCCGGGCATTTTGCCGGCGTCGGTTTCCGCAGTTTCGAGGAGGGTCTGGGAATGAAGCGTAAGCATGTGTTGCCGTTTGGTGTGGCTGCGGCCGTTGTGGCGTCGGCGGGCATCGCTCTGCTGACCGCGAGTCCGGCTGCCGCCGCGACCTGCAAAGCTCCGGCAGGGTCGTCCTGTGTGGCCGTCAGCTACGGGACGTCGCTCAAGAGCATCCGCGTGAACGGGCGGTGTCTCATCGGTTCCGGCAAGCACTCGACCGTCTACATCCACCAGTTCGACCGCCCGAGGATCGAGACCTACGGCGGTGCCAGGTGTGAGGGCGGCACGCGGAACAACGCGTGGGTCAACGTGAGCCAGTACGACTCCGAGAACTACCGCTGGATCGTGGCCTACTGACGGCCGGGCACTTTGCCGGGCTTTGATTTCCGCAGGTTCGAGGAAAGGTTGAGAATGAATCTTAGGAACGTGTTGCCGGTTGGTGTGGCTGCGGCCGTTGTGGCGTCGGCGGGCATCGCTCTGCTGACCGCGAGTCCGGCTGCCGCCGCGACCTGCAAAGCTCCGGCAGGGTCGTACTGCGTGGGCGTCAACTACCAGACGTCGCACGTCAAGAGCATCCGTCTGGAGGGGCGGTGTCTCCTCGGTCCTTCCAACACGCACTCGACCGTCCACATCGTCGGGTTCGGCCGCCCGGACGTCCAGACCTATGGCGGCACCAAGTGTGAGAGCAACACGCACAACTCCGCGAGGGTCATCTGGCGCAGCGCCCCCGACTCCGGGGGCTACCGCTGGGTGAGCATCTACTGACGGCCGGGCACTTTGCCGGGCGTCGGTTTCCGCATGTTCGAGGGGAAGGGTTGAGATGAATCGTGTGAAGCTTTCGCTGGCGGCGGTCGCCGCGGTGATCGGGGTATCAGCCGGCACGCTCGTGCTGGCCGCGCTGCCGGCCGTGGCCGCGGGCTGCAAGGCTCAGCCGTTCTCGTCCTGTGTGGCCGTCAACTACCAGACGGCGAGCGTCAAGAGCATCCGCGTCAACGGGCGGTGTCTCATCGGTTCGTCCGGCAAGTACTCGGGCGTCACCATCGACAGCCAGGAGGTGCCGTTCGTGCAAACGTACGGCGGCACCAAGTGTGAGGGCAACACCGAGAAGAGGGTGCGGGTCAACATCGGCGGCGATGACGCCCAGCGCTACCGCTGGATCACGATCTCCTGACGAACCAGGTCGGCCGGATGGCCGCGGGGGTCTTTCGGAGCTGTTCCTTCATGGCGGCAGCCGTTCCTGGTGGTACGCGATGTGCGGCGATCGGATCGGCTCCTTCCTGTTGTGTTGCTGGGAAATTGCTGGGGAAAGTATCGATGTGAAAGGTGTGGGGGAATGGATAGCAAGATGGCGTGGCTGGCGAGTGCGGTCACGGCAGTCGTGGTGTCGGCGGGCGCTGTGCTGGTGACGGCGGGCCCGGCCGCCGCCGCCCCGCCGGCCTGCAAGGCGAATTCCTGGTACAAGGCCTGTGTGGCGGTCTGGTATGAGACGTCGCACGTCAAGAGCATCCGTGTGGATGGGCGGTGTCTGTACGGAGCCGGTTACCATCCGACGGTCATCGTCGACAACGTATCGGGCGTGTACCCGAAACTTCTGACCTACGGCGGCAGCAAGTGTGAAAGCAACACTCACAACTCTGCAGGGGTCCGCTGGGCCCAGAACGCGGACAAGGACCAATACCGCTGGGTGAACATCTCCTAGTAGTGCCCCTCATGGTGTGCGGCCCGGTAGAACCGGCTCAGACGCCGATCAGTTCCCGTCCACCGGGCATGGCGAGTTGGATGACGGAGTCCACACCGGACTTCAGCACCACGCGGGCGTCCTCCGCCGCGTTCAGCGTGCCGAGCAGGACGCGTGCCTTGCCGTGCAGCTTGCGGAGATCCCGCGCGTAGGCCTCGACGACCCGTGGCGCGCGCAGGAGGTCACGCAGCACGTCGCTCCTGCCCGTGTCGCTGGACGACTTCTCACGCAGCAGTCGCGCGAGCTCGAGACGTACGCCGGGCTTGGCCAGCTGGAAGGCGTGGGCGGCCAGCAGTGGCGGGACCACGAGCACGGGATCGCCATCGGAGTCCACAGTGGACTTCTGGTGGTCGGCGTGGAGCTGCCGCATCAGTCCGTAGACGGCGCCGAACCTGCGCCACTCCTCGACCGGGTGCTCGTCGACGAGGTGGGCCGCCATCGCCGCGTCTCGGGCGTATGCCGCTCCCGTTTCGCCGAGACAGCTGGCCAGCACGTTCTTGCGGCTGATCTCGGTGTAGTGGCGGGCGCGTTCGGCCAGCCTGGTCTCCAGCACCGAGGTCGTCGAGCGGCTGACCTCGTCGAACCACTCGAGCTTGCAGCTCGCGGATGCGCGGACCGGCTTCAGGTGGCGGATCGCGAGCATCGCACCGCACTGAGCGCCCAACGTGTCCGAGTCAGTCGACATCCACCACAGCGCGGACGCGGTGCAGAGCGCCAACGCTTTTTTCGTGCTCACCCCCAGCGCCGCGGCCACGATCGCCGGAAACACGCGCTCGGCCGCATCCGCCCTGACCTGAGGTGACTGGCGCTGCGTGGTGACCTTGGCCGCGATGTGGGGAAGATCCGTGATAATCGACCGGATGGCTGCTGTCAACGCTTCGTGCAGCGCGTGAGTCTGCTCGTCGACCAGCTGCGTTGCTGGAGTGACCACATGGCCACCCTGACACGCCCAGGTGAACGGCAGCCCTCAACTGCGCGAAATCCGGAAATGGTTCCCGCCCGCGCGCATTGTCCACCAGATGGAAGCCTGGTCGACTGGTCTGGGTACAGACCATCGCGAACTTCCCGTTCGCTCAAACGCGTGGTGGTGATGGACGAATGTCAGATCTGGCCCTGATGACCGACGTGTACGGCCGCAACATCGCGTTCCTCGACAGCGTCTTCCGATTGCGCGAGATGAGCAAGGGGTTCGCGAAGCAGTTCGACTGCGAGCCCGCGGAGCTGATGGGTGCTGACTTCACGCACCTGTTCGGGCCGAGTCACGAAATTGTGCTGCTCGGCCAGTGCTTTGCCTTGCAGGGCAAAGGCAAAGGGATGTTCTGCGAGCTCGTCGTCGTGCGTCGGCAGCGGACGCGCCAGGTGCTGAGGGTGGTCGTGCGCGCCGCTCGTGGCGGGCTCGTCGCGTCCGTGCATCCGTCCGCCCAGCCGTACGCGGGGTTCTTACTGACCGCGTCGAAGGCCCGCCTCCTCGAACAGGTCGCCGAGGGCCGGTCCGTCGACCAGATCGCCGCCGAGTTCGACGTGGGTCCGCGGTCCGTCGAGAATCGGATCGCCGCGATGCTGGAGCAGTTCGGCGTCACCACCCGGGTGTCGGCGGTGTCGAAGGCCTACTCGTGGGGTCTGCTCGACCCCAGCCTGTGGCCTCCACGCGTCGTGGCAGGGCAAGGCAGCCACTCGCTCTTGCTGTCCGCATAGGGCAGGCGAGCCGGTTCCGCGGTGAAATGTCGACAACCCCGTAGAACACGGAAAGCTGTGCGGCAGATTCGCATTGATCCCGCCACCCGGTGGTGTCTAGCCTTGGGTCGAGCCGCGTTGACAGAGTGGCGGAAATCGTTTCCTGAAGAAGGAAGGCGATTTCCGCGAGCATCGCGGCCACGTCCTGTACAGGACGTCCGGTGGCACGGTTCGTCACCATTCCCCGATGCTGAGGCGGACCGTGCCACTCTCTCCCGCTGAACGCCCGTCGCCCGGACTCGAACATCCGGACGGCGGGCGTTCGCCTTTCACCGTGGGATTTGCCGCCGAGTGAGGGATATCCCCGGCAATCGGGGCGGGGACCACCGCGCCGTCCCGAGGCGGTGCGTTCCTTGGTATCGATGTGCCACATCGGGGAAGTATGAACAGGAGGTCGCATCGTGTCAGCACCCGCGACCAGCGCACGGTCATCACAGTCGCCCTCGGCCGCAGGAGGGGCTCTGCTCACCGAGCAGTGCGGCCCGCACGTCCTGTTCCGCCGCCGCGACGAGACAACACGCGACGCCGCCATGCTTTCGACCATTCCGGCGGTGCCCGGCAGCGTGCTCTTCCTCGCTTCAGCCGGCGCCCACCGCCACCCTGCACTCTTCGACGCGATCAGGGACCGGATGACGACGCTGTGCTCGTCCGCCGAGGGCGCCACGCTGGAAGCCGCGTGGATCGGGGTGTCCGATCTGGGGCACGCGCAGGGCACCTGCGCCCCGTGGCTGAAAGGCGTCGCTGAGGACTGCGGCGTCGAGATCTTCGCTCCCGACGGCCAGCTGGTCGCCGGTCGAGGCATCGGTCTGTACGTCAACCGGCTCACCGGTGGCACCGGCTGGCGGCGCTTCGGCTCCGGTTTCAGCGGCGCCGTGGTGATGAGCTCCAGGTTCCCCATGCCGACGTGGGAGTACGAACTGCCGCACGTGCCCGTCGTGGCGCACGGCGCGGTGGCCGAATGCATTCCGGCGGGCCTGGCGGTCCGGCCGGAGGGAGACAGCCCGGTCGGCATCGGCGACCCGGCGTTCGGCGTGCCGCTGAACCCGCGCATCCCGAAGCTCGTCGTCGGCGCCGTGCCACCGGCCGCCGTGGTGGAGATCATCAAGCGACTCTCAGCGGAGGCACAGGCCGATCTCCTCGTGGTCCCCGCGGCGCTGCCGGTGACGGCACCGGAGTGGTCGCGCACCCTGTCCCGCATGCTCGGCCGCGCGGTCACCATCGCCACGGGCCTGCAGGTGCTGGGCAAGGACGGCTTCATCCGCGCCGTCGTGCCGGACGCCTCGGTGCCCGAACCGCTCACCCCGTTCGCAACCCTGCTGCGACAGACTCCCGGCGGCGAACCACCGCAGGTGATCGACGTCGCGCCCGCACCCGCCGGTTGGGAGCGTGACGGCGCGCACCGCTACCGACTGCTCTCCTCACCGGACGTGGTCGCGGAAGTCGTGCCCGGCGGCGTTCACGTGCTGGTGGAGGGCGAACAATCGGCCGTCGGCACCCGGTTCGACCCGAAGTGGTGGACGCTCGCGATCGGCGCCCACGGCCGCGAGATCACCGAACGGGAACTCGTCGCCGCCCAGCTGCTGATCGACCAGTTCGGCCCCGCGCAACGACATGCCTCACGCATCCGTCCACTGGGGAAGTTCGATCCCGCCGCGATCGCCCGGCTGGAGTCGCACGCGTGGTCGCTGCGCGGCGCGGAAACCGCCGCGCCGCCACCGCCTCTCACCCGAGGCACCGACTCCACATCGGAACGGGAGGCCGAGGCCGCGGCGGAAAGTGCTGTGAGGCCGGTGCCCGAGTTCCCTGTTGCAGAGCCGCCGTCGACGCAGGCGGAGACCGTGGCCTCGCCGACGCCGAGCCGTCTGTGGCTCTCGGTCGCTGAACCTGTCCGAGAGCCTGCTTCCGTGACCCGGCCCGAGACGGTCGTGGCTCTGCCGGCGGGCGAATCAGCGGTCGGCGAACCGGTCGCCGCCGTGGCCGCTCAGATCGTTCCCACTTCGATCGCCCCGGTGGCTCAGCCCGCTGCCGCTCCGGTTGACACGTTCCGGTCTCCCTCGGTGGGCGTCCCGATCGTCACCGTGTCGGGTCCCGCCGCGCCTCAGGCGTCGTCGGAACCAGACCGTCCACAAGAGACCGTTGTCGCTCCCGCCGAACTCCCGCAGGTTGCGTTCGCCGAACCCGAAGCGCCGGCCGCCGCTCGTCCGGTCCGTCGCGTCACCACCACGGAGTTCGCCGACCGCTCCAGCACGCCGGCGGAACAGGCGCGGTTGGCGGTGAGCGCCGGCGCTCACTACACCGAGGCACTGGCAGCGGTGAACGTCGGACTGTCGGCCTGGCCGATGCTGCGCCCGGAGGCCAAAGCCGACTACGTCGCGGTCTGCCTGTTGCTCGGCCGCGGCGCGGCGGGTGCGGTGGCGTTGAACGAGGCGCTGGCCGACGGGGCATCGGAGCCGTTCGACGGCTACCTGGCCTGCCTGACCTCCGGCCTGCGCCGCCTGCCGACACACCGGAAAGTCGTTCTGCGCCAAGAGAAACTCCACGGCGCACGGCCACACCCGGTGGGTGCCGTGCTGGTCGAGCCCGGCTTCCTCAGCGCGAGCGCCCAGCTCGACGTCACGACCCCCGAGGCCGACCTCGACGTGCTGATTTGGCCCGTCACCGCGCGCCGCACGTCCGAACTGTTCATGGGGCGGACGTTCGAGGAGACGGTGTTCCGCGGCGGCTGCCGGGTCAAGGTGCTGGGTCTGCGGGTCGACGAGTCCGAACAGGACGGTGACGTGCGGCGTCCGGAGCAGGCACTGCTGGTGCGCGAGCTGTTGCTCGGTGAGGACCCCGGCTCGGCGGAAGCGCTGGCGCGTGACGAGATGGCGTTGAACAAGCTCGAACTCGCCTGGCGGACTCGCCGGGCGACGGCGCCGCGCCTGGTGGACGACGAGGACCACAACGCGCGGCTGACCACGCCGATGCCGGAGGTGGCCTCATGAAGCGCGAGGCCTTGGTGGTGCTGGGCGCCGCGATCGTGCTCGCCGCCACACCACTGCCGGGCAACGCCCAGCCGGGGGTGCGGCGGCCGGGCCAGGAATGCCTCGGACCGCCACCCAGCAAGATCACCGACGTGCCGTGGGCGCAGCGGCAGATGGCGCCGCAACGGGTCTGGCCGCTCACCCGAGGCGCGGGAGTGGTCGTGGGCGTCGTGGACACCGGCGTCGACGCGGCCAGCCCACAGCTGGCCGGCCGCGTGCAAAAAGGGCTGGACGTGCGCAATCCCGGCGGGAACCCCGCCAACAACGACTGCTTCGGCCACGGCACGTTCGTCGCGGGCATCATCGCCGCGGCAGTCGCCACCGACACGTTGTTCGCCGGCATGGCGCCGGATGCGACGATCCTGCCCGTCCGCGTTGCCAACGAGGCGAAGGACGCGTCGGCCGCCTCGCTCGCGCAGGGCATCCGGGTGGCCGTGGACGGTGGTGTGCGGGTGCTCAACGTGTCGGCCAGCACGGGCGCCGCCACCCCCGAACTCACCGCAGCCGTCGCCTACGCGACCGAACGCGATGTGCTGATCGTGGCGGCGTCCGGGAACAACGAAAACGACGCCAGTCCCACGCCGTATCCCGCCACCGACAAGTCGGTGCTCGCGGTCGGGGCGGTGGACCAGCAAGGCAAACACGCGTCGTTCTCACTGACCGGCCCGCACCTCGGGCTGGCGGCTCCCGGTACGAACGTGTGCAGCATCGGTCCCGGCGGCCCCGGCCAGTGGGAGGCCAGCGGCACCAGCTACGCCGCGCCGTTCGTGACCGGTGCGGCCGCGCTCGTCCGCGCCTACCGCCCGAAGCTCACGGCCGCACAGGTGGCGCATCGCCTCCGCGCCACCGCCGACCGACCTCCGGCGAACCTGCCGTCCGCGGAGTACGGGTGGGGCACGGTGAACCCGCTGGCCGCGGTGACCGCGGTCCTGCCGGAGGAGGGCCCCGCCGGCGCCGTGGTGGCGCCTGTGCCCGCACCCGCGAGCTTCCCCGTGCCCGAGTGGCAGGACCGGGCGAGCACGCTGCTGGTCACGCTCGGACTCATCGGCGCCGCGGTGATCGTGGTGGCTGTGGGTTTCGCCGTGATGGTGCTACCGGCTGGGCGGCGCCGCCGTTGGGCACCCGCCCGTCGCCTGGAGACGAAGACCGACAGCTGAGTTCACCACAAAGGGCGCTTTTCTCCAGCTCGTGGAGGAAAGCGCCCTTTGCCGTGCACACCAGACCTCTGTCCCACGCCGCTCCGAACCGCACGCGGGGCGCTTTCGTACTGCATGACGGTACGAAAGCGCCCCGCGTGCGGTCGACTCACTGGTCGGCGACCGGCGTTTGGACGAGGTTGATCACCCGGCGCCGGTTGACGTACTGGGCCCGGCCCGGGATCAGCGTCTTCGGCTTGATGTTGCCGACGAACGTGCCTTCCTCCTTGGGACAGGAGAACATCACCACCGGTGTGCCCAGCTCCCACAACCGCCGCATCATCGGGTTCATCATCGTGCGGTTCGCGTTGGCCGTGCTCCTGGAAATGATCAGGTGCAGGCCGATGTCCGCGCCCTGTTGTAGCAACGGCATCAGCGGCGCCATCGGATCGTTGAACCCGCCGGACTCCAACAGCTCGAAGTCGTCCATCAGGATGAACAGCCGGCCACCGGTCCACCAGTCGCGCTGACGGAGCCTGCCCGGTGCGATGTCCGGTCCCGGCACCCTGCTCTGCATCAGCTCGGCGACCTCCCTGATCGAGGACTCCATGCCTTCCGTGCTGACGGTGTAGTTGACCTGGTTGTCCTGCGAGACCGCGTCGTGCAGTTCGCGGCGGAAGTCGACGAACATCACCCGTCCGTCGGCAGGGCCGTAGTGCTGTGCGATCGAACGCGCGATGTGCCGCAACAGGTTCGTCTTGCCCGTCTCGGCGTCACCGAAGATCATCAGGTGCGGGGTGGTGTCGAAGTCGTGCCACTGCGGCCCGAGCATGCCGTCCTCGATGCCGAGCGCCATCGTCAGGTCGAGCTGCGGCGCCTCCGCCGTGGGCGGCGGGAGTTCCGCGGCCGTCAGGTGGTTGGGCAGCAACCGCACCTTCGGTGCCCGCGGAGCCGACGGCAGGTCGAGGGCCTCCGCCAGTTCGGCGGTGGCCTCCGCGATGTCGTCGGTGGTGCTGGTGCCGTCGATGCGGGGCAGCGCGGTGAGGAAGTGCATCTTGCCGGTAGTGATGCCACGCCCGGCGATGGCCGGAACGGTCGCGGCCAGCCTGCTGTTGACCTCCGACTCGAGCGGGTCGCCCAGACGCAGCTCGAACCGGGTGCCCATCACGTCGCGCAGCCAGGTGCGCATGTCGGACCACCGGTTCGCGGCGACCACCAGGTGGATGCCGAACCCGAGACCCCGGGCCGCGAGCTCGGTGAAGCGAGGCTCCAGATCCTCGTAGTCCTGGCGGATGGTGAACCAGCCGTCGATGACCAGGAACACGTCACCGTAGGGATCGACGTCGACGAACTGGCCGCGCGCGCGGGCCCGGCGGTAGCTGGTCATCGAGTCGATGTTGTTCTGCGCGAACAGTTGTTCGCGCTGGGCCATCAGGTTGCACATCTCCATCACGGTCCGGGTGACCCGGTCGCGGTCGAGCCTGCCCGCGATGCTGCCGACGTGCGGAAGCCGGGTGAGCGGGCTGAGCGTGCCGCCGAAGTCCAGGCAGTAGAACTGGATCTCGGCCGCCGTGTGGCTGAGGGCGAGAGCGCTGATGATCGTGCGCAGCAACGTGCTCTTGCCGCTCTGCGGACCACCCGCGATGCCGATGTTGCCCTTGGCGCCCGCCAGTTGCGCGGTGAGCAGATCGCGCTTCTGCTGCGCGGGCAGGTCGACCAGGCCGACCGGTACGGACAGCGTCGAGGCGTCGTACTCGCCGACCGGACGGGGGCCGAGCTCCGGGTGGTCGACCAGCGGCGGCAGCAGCTGGTCGAGCGTCGGCGCCTGCTTGAGCGGCGGCAGCCACACCTGGTGCGCCACCGGGCCGATGCCGCGCAACCGCGAGATCAGCACCTCCAGCATCGTCTTGTTGTTCTGCTCGGTGTGTTCGGGTTCCTGCTCCGCCTCGGCGGGTGTCGTCTTCGGCGCGACGTACTCGGTGCCGAACGCGACGAGCTGCTGCTCCACCTCGGAGCGCCGCAGCCGCTTGCTGACCGGCGGACGGTACGGGCCGGAGCAGTACGCGCCCTTGAACCTGATCAGCGACGTCGTGTCCGGGCGCAGGTAACCGTTGCCGGGGTTGTTGGGCAGCTCGTAGGCGTCCGGCACACCGAGCACGCTGCGGCTCTCCATGGCCGAGAACGTCCGCAGACTGATCCGGTACGACAGGTGGCCCTCGATCTTGTGGATCCGGCCCTCGTCCAGCCGCTGGCTCGCGAGCAGCAGGTGCACGCCGAGGCTGCGACCCAGCCGGCCGATCATCGCGAACACGTCGACGAACTCGGGCTTGCTCGCCAGCATCTCGCTGAACTCGTCGACCACGATGAACAAGGCGGGCAATGGTTCCAGCGGCACGCCCTGGGTGCGGGCCGCCTCGTAGTCGCGTCGCGAGGAGTAGTTTCCGGCCGCCCGCAGCAGTTCCTGACGCCGGTTGAGCTCACCGGTCAGCGCGTCCTGCATGCGGTCGACCAGTTCCAGCTCGTCCGCCAGGTTCGTGATGACCGCGGAGGTGTGCGGCAGCTCGTCGAACCCGAGGAACGCCGCGCCGCCCTTGAAGTCGACCAGGACCAGGTTCAGCTCCTCCGACGAGTGCGTGGCCGCCAGGGACAGCACCAGCGTGCGCAGCAGTTCGCTCTTGCCGGAACCGGTGGCGCCGATGAGCAGACCGTGCGGTCCCATGCCGTCCTCGGCCGCCTCCTTGATGTCCAGCTCGATCGGTGTTCCCGACGACGTCATGCCGATCGGCACCCGCAACCGCTTGCGTGCGCCCGCACGGGTTTGCCGGTACGGCACCGGGTCGAACGACCGCAGGTCGCCGAGGCCCAGCAGGGAGGGCAGCTCGTAGTCGCTGGCCAGCGGCTCCTCGTTGTCCTGCACCTCGCCGATGCGGTGGCGCGCGATCAGCCTGGCGAGCGCGGCCGTCGCCTGCGGGCTCATCGAGTCCGGCCGGCACAGCGGGCTGGTCACCGGCTTGCCGAGCCGGTCGAACGACACCGTGCCGAGACTGGTGGCGCTGACCTCGACGTGCAGTGTGTGCGGCCGGGCCTGCCAGGCGAGCGTGCCGGCGACGTCGATCACGACGACGTTGCGGTACCCCTCCTCGGCGATGCGGTGGTCGGCCGGCAGGGAGGCGCCGTCGAGGACGATCACCACGAACGGCTCGCTCGCGGTGATCGGGCTGTCCGGCTCGAACGACGGCCGGCTGGTGAACTCACTGCCGCCGAGGAGCTGTTCGAGCTCGCTGATGCTGTCGGTGACCAGGCGACGGGTACCGGTGGCGTCCCGTGACGCGGCGTCCTGGTTGTGCGGCAACCACTTCACCCAGTCCCAGTGGTCCCGCGCCTCGTCGCTCACGCACATCGCGACCAGGGCGTCGCCCGGACCGTGCGCGGTGGCCAGCTGGCTGAGCATGGCGCGCACCAGTCCGCGCACCTCCTCGGGGCCGCCCTGGAACTGCAGCCGGGCGAACCCGCGCAGATACACGGCGGTCGGCGCGTTGTCCAAAGTGGAGTAGGCGCGAATGAACCGGCGAAGTGCGTGGGCGGACAGCGGTTCGAGGTCCTCCAGCGGCTTGCTCTCCGGCGGCAGCAGCTTCGTGCTGCTGCGCTGCTTGCCCAGTCCGATCCGGACCTCGCCGAAGTCCTCGTGCGAGGGACGGCGTTCCCACAGCCGGTAGCCCATCACCATGGACCACAGCGAGCCGGGATGCGGGTGGACCCACAGGGCGGCTTTGCGCTGCTGGACCAGTGCCCCGCGCATCTTCAGCCGCACCTGCCCGAGGTAGCGCACGTAGTCGCGCCGGTCACCGTGCAGCTTCTGCTTGTGCTCGACGCCGGACCGCATCATCTGCGCCAGCAGCATGCCGACCGCGGCGACGAGCATCAGTCCCGCGCCGACCCAGGCCAGCGGGCCGGAGCCGGGCCGGACGAACATCAGGACCATGGCCAGCGAGCTCAGTGCCATGGGCGCGTAGAGCAGGACCGAGCTGATCGCCCCACCTGTGTTCTCCGGCACAGCCGGTGGTGGTTGCAGCTCGATCTCGTCACTGGACGCCGTCGGCCCAGGCCGACGCGTCTTTCGGGTGAATGCCTCGGTGCCCACCGTGGACTCTCCTTGGTGAATGGTTTCCCTCGACGTGGCGTGGCGCGGGCCTGGTCCCGGCTGACCGGGAGGGGTGGGAACTAGGTTCCGCGCCAGGGTTTCGCTACTCGAGAGTTGTCGTTCGCCAGGAAGAATCCGGGGCACGATATGGAAGAACGCACGCAGTCTCGCACAAATGCACCGACCCGGCTACGGTTCGTTCTCGGCGATCACGCGGTGGACGTGGCCCTTCCGGGCGACGTGCAGCTGGTCGACCTGCTGCCGTCCGTGCTGGCCCAGTTCGGGAAGGAATGGGTCGAGCAGAGCGTCGATCACGAGGGCTGGGTCGCGCAACGGCTGGGCGAGTCTCCTCTGGACGAGGACTGTTCCGCCGAGGAGCTGAACCTCGTGGACGGTGAGACCGTCTACTTGAGACCGCGCGAGGACGCGCTGCCGCCGCTCGACTACGACGACCTCGTGGACGGGGTCGCCGAACGGGTGCGGGCCGATGCCGGTCAGTGGACACCGAACCGCACCAAGTGGATGCTGCGGGTCGCCGCGCTCGCCGGCCTGCTCGGCGGGCTCCTGGCGTTGCTGGCAGGCGCGAAGTCGCAGACGCTGTGGCTGCTGCCCGTGGTGACCGGGGTCGTGCTGATCGCCGTCGCCGGGGTGCTGGCCCGCGCCAAGAGCAAGATCGTCGACGGGACCGCGCTGGCCTGCGTCGGAGTGGTCTGGGCGGTCGCCGGCGGCTGGCTCGCCGCCGTGCAGATCGCCCCGGCGGGAGGCATCCCGGTCCGGCTCGTGACCGCGGCCGCCGTCGGGGTCGTCGCGGTCGTGCTCGCTCTCGTGGCGGTCGCAGACGCGGTGCTGGTCTTCACCACCGCCCTGACCGGTCTGATCACGCTGCTCGTGCCGCTCGTGATCTGGGTGGCGAGCGACCTGACGGCCGCGCAGTCGGCCGGTATCGGCATCACCGTGAACCTGATCGCAATCCTCTTCGCGCCCGGCGCCGCGTTCCGGCTCGGCGGCCTGAAACTGCCGATGCTGCCGACCGACGCACCGGAGGTGAAGGAGGACATCGATCCGGTGCCGCACAAGGTCGTGGTGGAACGCAGCACCGTCGTCCTGGGCTACCTCAAGGCGTTCTACCTCGGTTACGGGGCCACCCAGACCGCGCTGCTGCTCGTGCTCGTCCGGCCCGGTGAGATGTGGGCGATGATCACGGCGTCGGTGTGCGCGTTGCTGTTGCTGCTGCGCTCGCGGCACCTCACCGGTACGGTGCCCCGCTGGTCGGTGCTCGTGCCCGCCGGGCTGACGGCGGTGGCCCTGGCGGTGCGCCTCGGCATGCCTGAGGAACCGTTCATCCGCGCGGTGGCCGTGCTCGCACCGCTCGTGGCCGTCGGCCTCGGGCTGGGTGTGCTGAGCCACTACCTGCCGGGTAAGCGACTGCGCCCGTACTGGGGCCGCGCGGTCGACATCTTCGAGTACGCGACGGCGATCGCCGTCATCCCGCTGCTGTTGGCGGTGCTGGACGTGTACTCCTGGGTCCGGGGGCTGAGCGGCTGATGCAGTCACGCAGAGATCAGGTCCAGGCCTACTTCTTCGTGGTGGGCCGATTGGTCGCGGGCCTCGCGCAGGGCAAGCCCGACGTGCTGGAGCACCCGAACCGCAGGTTCAACAACGGCACCGTCTTCGGAGTGCTGCTCGCCTGCGTGATCATGGCGGTCTTCGGCATCATCGGGTTGTTCTCCCCGCGTGGCAACAACTCGTGGCGCACCGACGGCGCGATCGTGCTGACGAAGGAAACCGGTGCGCGGTACGTGTACCTGGGCGGCGAGCTCCGCCCGGTGCTGAACATGGCGTCGGCGATGCTGGCGGCCGGTCAGTCCGGGGCGATGACCACCGTCAGCCAGAACTCGCTGGCCGGTGTCGCGGTCGGCGCGCCGATCGGGATTCCCGGTGCGCCGGACGGCATTCCCACCGCGGACCGCGTCAACAAGGAGCAGTGGACGGTGTGCGCGCGGCCGCCGGACCGGCAGGCGGTGTCGAGCACGCCGACCGTGACGTTGCGGCTCGACCAGGAACCGGGACAGGTCCTGCCCGACGATCAGTCGTTCCTCGTGTCCACACCGGACGGTGTCGTGCAGGTGGTGTGGCGGGGCGTGCGGCACCGCGTGGCGGACGCGACCACGCTGGAGGCGCTGGGCTACAGCCAGGAACGCGTGTTGCCGGTGTCACCCGCTTGGTTGAACGTGATTCCCGCCGGCGTGGACCTGAAGGCGCCCGTGATCGACCGCGTGGGCACACCGGGACAGGCCGTCGGAGGCCGCCCGAGCCTGGTCGGTCAGGTGTTCGAGGTGCGCAACCCGGCGATCTCCTCCGATGAGTACTACGTCCTGCGCGCCGACGGGCTGATGCCGATCAGCCGGACGATCGCGGCGATGCTGCTGGCTTCCGCGGAGACGCGCAACGCCTACCCGAACACGCGGGTGGTGCCGATCATCACGGGCCCGGACGCGCTCGTGGGACTGAAACTGCTTTCCCCGGCGCAGAACGACCTCCCGCCGAGCCCTCCGGCAGCGGCCGACGTCGGCGTGGGAATGTCGGCGTGCGCAAGGTTCGATCCCGCCGTGGACGAGGGACGTGTGCCGCGGTTGGTGCTGGTGCCGATCGCGACGGACAAGGGAGCCGTCGCCCCTGCCGGAAAACACGTCGTGGGGTCCACCGCGGACCGTGTCGTGTTCCCGGCGGGAACCGGAGCGCTGGTGCGTTCGTTGTCGGCGCCCGGCGCGGTGCCGGGAACCGAGTTCCTCGTGACCGATCTCGGAGTGCGCTATCCGCTATCCGATGAATCTGTTTCCGCATCACTGAATCTTGGCGGAGTGCGGGCCGTCGCCGTGCCGTCGGCATTGCTGGCGTTGTTGCCGACGGGACCTGCTCTCGACCCGCAGCGTGCGGTCCTGAGCCAGGTCACTGAGCTCGCCAAAACCGGCTCATGAGGGATTTTCCCCCGGTTGACACCGGGCGGATCAATTCCGAAGAAGTCGGATGCGCTACGGGCATCTAATCGAGATCGAGCGTCACCGCGAACACAGGTGGCCATTCTCCAATCGGACAACAAGGAGACGTACAGATGAGCCAGACGCTTCTTACTCCCGAACAGGTACGCCAGGTCGCGAACCAGCACAAGCAGCAGGCCGAGCAGATCACCAGCGAGCAGACCAGGCTCCGCGGCAACATCTCGACGCTGACCTCCGTCAACACCGGCGCGATGATCAACAAGCTGATCACCGTCCACGAGGAGTGGGACTCCAAGACCAGGCAGATCGTCCAGAACCTCACCGAGATGGCCACCACGCTGGACAACGCCGCCAACAAGCTGCAGGCCCAGGACGAGGCCGGCTCGTTCTGACGCTTCGCGTCAGCTGACATTCCTCTTGCCACATAACGATTCTTCAGGAGTGAACCGTGACCGGAGCGATCACCTACGTCTACTCGGCACTTGCCGACGGCGTTCGCCAGATGCAGACCGTCAACCAGAACATCGAGCAGAACGTCTCCACGCTCGTCAAGCAGGTGCAGGGCCTGCGGGAGGCGTTCGACGGTCAGACGGCCAAGTCGTACGACGAGTCCGCCAACCGCATCTTCAAGACGCTGACTGAGAGCAACCAGGTGCTCAACGAGATGTCGGTCAGCCTGAACCGGAACTCGAACAACATGCAGTCCACCGACCAGGCGACGGCGGGCACGTTCAACAGCTGACGAGGTTCGCTGGTGGTGCCGGTCCGCGCCAGGGCCGGCACCACCAACCCCCGTACCGGGGGATCCCCACCGTTCAGAGGAAAGGGGCCACGACATGGCCAACGACGGCGGCACGCAGACCTTCATCGAACCGGAAGCCGCGCGGGCGATCATCGCTCGCATGGGCAAGCTGATGGATGATGTCAGCACTTTCCAGGAACTTCGCTCGCTGGAGGCGCTGGCGGGCAACTTCACCACGGCGGCTTGGCTGAAGGAACTGCTGCGGGAGCGCCAGGACTTGGTGGTGGCGCACGGAGACGAGCTGAAGTCGTTCATGCACGAACTTGAGCAGCTCCTGGTGCAGGCCACCGCGGCCCTGGAGCAGGCTGACAAGGACAACGCCGACAGCACGACGGGTTACTAGTGCCTGGCCGGAAGTCTTGTTCGAAACTCAGCGGCTCGTTGGGTCGAGTGCGGCTGCAAGTACCACCAAGCTCTGTTCGTAGCAGGGAAAGTGCCCGCTGATGTCGGGTTGGTGGTACTTGCAGACGCCATCAGGACGAGATGCCGTTCGCGAGGCGGTATCGGACGAACCTTTACCGACCTGTTCAGTGCCTCACGGCACATGACCGTCAGCGCCCTGACGCTGGCGGTCGCTCCTGTGTAGACGGTCGGTTGCTGGAACTCGACGTGGTGAGGGCGGTTCGGCGTGACAAATCCTGGAGGCACGAGCCCGACAGCCGACGGTATCCAGGGGCTCGGCGATTTCGCCGGCCGCGGCCTCGACGTCGCCAGCATCCAGTCGCTCGCCCAGTTCAGGACGGTGGCGGGAGACGCGCTGGGCGCCGGAGCCCCCAACTCGTTCCACGAACTGGCCAGGTACTTCCTGTTCTCGCAACAGCACCTGACCTATTTCCAGGACAACCTCGCCAACGAGTCGAAGCAGCTCGCAGAGGCGCTCAAGGGGTACACGGGCGACCAGTTCGCCAGCCTCTCCGACCTCGTCATCCAACAGAGTCGGGCCGTCACGACCGCGCTGTCCACGTACCAGCCCGCGATGGAGTCGGTGTCGAAGTCCCTCACCTTCTTCCAGACGAAGGTGGCCGAGATCGAGGCCCAGTTCGCCAACCGCGTCAAGGAGTACGGCACCCTGGTCCAGAAGCTGGCCGAGGCGCTGATCGTGCTTGACGTGACCTTCGACCGCGGTGAATATCTCAGCAAAGTGATCAAGCGCGACGAGCAGAACAACCTGTTGCCGGAGCTGCGCAGGGCACTGCTCGACCTGTCGGCGTCCTATCAGGGCAGTGGTGCGAGCCTCGCCCCGTTCCAGAGCAAGATGGTCTCGCTCGGTGCCGGCGCCGGCGCCGGCATCGGCGACCCAGGTTTCGGCGGTGGCCCTGGGACTGGCACGGGTACCGGCCCTGGGACTGGCACGGGTACTGGCCCTGGGACTGGCACGGGTACTGGCCCTGGGACTGGCACGGGTACTGGCCCTGGGACTGGCACGGGTACTGGCCCTGGGACTGGCACGGGTACTGGTACTGGGACAGGCACGGGGACTGGCACGGGTACTGGTACTGGGACAGGCACGGGGACTGGCACGGGTACTGGGACTGGCACGGGGACTGGTACTGGGACAGGCACGGGGACTGGCACGGGTACTGGGACTGGCACGGGTACTGGGACTGGGACTGGCACTGGCACGAATCCGGCGACGGAGCAGGCGAAGCAGCAGGCCAGACAGGTCGCGCGCGACGCGATCCAGAAGCTGATCGACATGGCTTCGGGCAACTCGCCGGAGGCAGAGGCTCGCCGTGAAGCGTTGCGGGAAGCCCAGCAGGCGATCGACAGTTCGATGGCCGGTGGGGTCGGCAGCACCTCCAGTTCGGGGCCGTCCGCTTCGGATCCGGTGCGGCAGCAGGCGTTGGAGGACGCGAGGCAGGCCGCCGCCAAGGCGATCAACGACATCACGAACCAGCCTGGAGCCAATGGCGCCCCCGACCCGGCGCGCGAACAGGCTTTGGCGGATGCGAGCCGGATCGCGAACGACGCGATCAACCAGCTGCAGAACCCTTCGGTCGGTGGCGGCACGGGTGACGGCACCGGAGCGGGCGGTGGAGCAGGCGCTGGTGCTGGAGCAGGCGCTGGTGCTGGAGCAGGTGGTGGTGCCGGTGCTGGTGCCGGTGCTGGTGCCGGCGGTGGCGCGGGCTCCGGTGGCCGCTCCGGCGATGGTGCGGCCGATCCGGCCAAGCAGAAGGCCATGGACGACGCCAGAAAGGCCGCGAGCGACGCCATTCAGAAGCTGTCCGACATGACGCCGGGCGACTCACCGGAGGCGCAGACCCGTCGTGACGCGCTCAAGGAAGCGCAGCAGGCGATCAATGACTCGCTCGGCGGTACCGGAGCCGGCGGTACCGGAGCCGGAGGTACTGGCGCCGGTACCGGAGCCGGAGGTGGCGGGAAGACGACGTCACCGACGGATCCCACGCGGCAGCGAGCGCTGGACGACGCACGGAAGGCTGCCGGCGAAGCGATCAACGCGCTCGCCAACCAGTCAGGTGCGGGAGGATCCTCCGACCCCTCGCGGCGGCAGGCTTTGGCGGATGCGAGCCGGACCGCGAACGACGCGATCAGCAAGTTGCAGAACCCCTCGGTCGGCGGAGGTGGTGGCGGGTCGTCTCCGACGACCTTGTCGGACGGACCCACCATGAGCGCCAGCGACGGTGGTGCCGGGACCAGCCTGATGTCGGACGGACCCGCGGGTGGTGGTTCGGGCGGTAACGATGCGGCGCGGCAGCAGGCGACGAATGCCGCGAAGGCGGCGGTCAGTGCACTGGACAATTTGGCCCGTGGTGGCTCCGGTGGCGGTGCCGGCGGTGGCGCCGGTGCTGGCAGCGGTGGTGGTCCGGGCGGTAATGATGCGGCGCGGCAGCAGGCGGTCAAGACCGCGAACGATGCGATCAACGCACTCGACGGTTTGGCCGGTGGTGGCTCCGGTGCCGGTGGTGGAGCTGGTTCCGGCAGCGGTGGTGGTCCCGGTGGTTCGGGCGGTAATGATGCGGCGCGGCAGCAGGCGGTGAATGCCGCGAAGGCGGCGGTCAGTGCACTGGACGGTTTGGCCGGCGGTGGCTCCGGCGGTGACTCCGGGGGAGGTGCCGGTGGTGGAGCTGGTTCCGGCAGCGGTGGTGGTCCCGGTGGTGGTTCGGGCGGTAATGATGCGGCGCGGCAGCAGGCGGTCAAGACCGCGAACGATGCGATCAACGCGCTCGACGGTTTGGCCGGCGGCGGCTCCGGTGGCGGAGCTGGTTCGGGTGGCGGTGCTGGAGCCGGTGCTGGAGCCGGTGGCGGTCCCGGTTCGGGTGGCGGGGCCGGTGGTGGTGGAGCTGGTTCCGGCAGTGGTGGTGGTGCCGGTGGTGGTTCGGGCGGTAATGATGCGGCGCGGCAGGCGGCTCTGAGGGCTGCGTCTGAGGCTGCCAATGCGCTGAATGGCATGTCCGGTGGTGGAGCTGGCTCCGGTGGTGGTGCTGGTTCTGGAGGCGGGGCCGGTGGTGGTAGTGGGGCTGGCGGCGCCGGTGGCGGTAGTGGAGCCGGTGGTGGTGCTGGATCTGGCAGTGGTGGTGGTGCCGGTGGTGGTTCGGGCGGTAATGATGCGGCGCGACAGGCGGCTCTGAGGGCTGCGTCCGAGGCTGCCAATGCGCTGAATGGCATGTCCGGTGGTGGAGCTGGCTCCGGTGGTGGTGCTGGTTCTGGAGGCGGTGCTGGTTCGGGCAGCGGGGCCGGTGGCGGTAGTGGGGCTGGCGGCGGCGCCGGTGGCGGTAGTGGAGCCGGTGGTGGCGCTGGCGGTGGAGCCGGTGGCGGCGCTGGCGGTGGAGCTGGCTCCGGTGGCGGCGCTGGATCTGGCAGTGGTGGTGCCGGTGGTGGTTCGGGCGGTAATGATGCGGCGCGGCAGGCGGCTCTGAGGGCTGCGTCCGAGGCCGCCAACGCGCTGAACGGCATGTCCGGTGGCGGAGCCGGCGGCACGGGCAGTGGCGGCACGGGTAGCGGCGGCACAGGCGCTGGCACCGGCGGCAGCCATGGCAGTGGAACCGGCGGCACGGGCAGCGGCGCAGGAGACGGCGGAGCAGCGGATCAGGCGCGGCAGCAGGCCGAGCAGACCGCTCTTGACGCGGTCGAGAAGATCCGCGGGATCGGCAGTTCCGATTCTCTCGGGACGTCGCTCGGCGGCACGTCGTCGTTGTCGAGCTTCCTGTCCGGAGACCCCACCGGTGGTGGTGGCGGCGGGTACGGCACCGGGGTCGGTGGCGGCGGTACGCCGAGGATCGGCGTCGACGGTGTCAGCAAGATCTCGGCCGCGGAAGCCCTCGCCAACGCACAGCAGAAGGGCTACCAGGTTCCCGGCCGCAGTGGCGTGGTCGGCGTTCCGACCACCATCTCCCGCGGTCCGGCGGGCATGGACATGGGCGCCGGAATGATGCCGCCTCCGATGGGCGGTGCCGGTGCAGGTGCCGGCGGTGGCGGGCAGGAGAACAAGGACCGGGAACGTGCGGTGTGGCTCACCAGTGATGGCAAGGACTGGGAAGAGGACGAGGACTGCGCGGGGCCATCGACACTGGGACGGAGCTGAGCAATGGCGATGCGGAACCTCGATCCCAAGATCGCGGACGAGATCAGAAACCTGAACTTCGACCAGGTGCAGGCACGGGTGGCGGCGGCGGATCCGCAGACCTTCTATCGCAAGGCAGCCGCGTTCGAGCAGGCGACGGAACGGCTCGAACTGTTCGGCGACGAGCTGCGCCGGCACCGGGCGGAACTCGAGTCGGCGTGGCAGAGCGGCGACCCCCGGCAGTACGACTGGGTGGATCGGATGCTGCGGTACATCGGCGAGTTGACCGCCAGTCTTCGCGAGCCCGGCTACCCGGTGGTGCTGCGTCGCATCGGTGACGCCGTCGCCCAGAGCCAGCAACGTCTGCGAGGGCTCGAGAACAACAGCGGCAGCGCCGCTCCGGACGGGAGCGCGAGCCTGGCCCGCGACGAGCACGCCCGGCAGATCCTCACTGATCTGTCCACTTCATACGTCCAATCCGGACACCTGCTCGGGGAGCTGCCCGAGCGCGGCGTGACCGGGCGCTACATCCACGTCCCGGTCACGCCGATGGAAGCGGTGGCCGGCCATCACGCGACGACATCGGCCTTGATGGTGCCGCTCGGCCGTGACCACGGCAGGGGCGCGGGCCCTAACGCGGTCATCGCGGCGTCGGGGTCGGCGTCGCCTGTCGACGGTGGCGTGCCGCAGTCCGGCGCCGCGGTGCCGTTCGGCAGGCTGTCGCACTTCGCCACGTCGCAGCCCGCGTCGGTCAGCGCCGACAAGCCTGCGAAGTTCAGCGGGTTCGCCGACATGGCGCTGCCGGCGGCGGACAACGCGGTGTGGGCTTTGGCGCCCGCCGCGCCGATGGCGGGCGACACCACGAAGAAGAAGACCGACGCAGGCCGGAGCGAGAAGACCACCCAGCGAAGCGAAGCCTCGCCGTCTGTCACGTCGTCCTCCAAGCTCCAGGTGACGACGCTCGTGACCGCGGCCGCAGCGCCCCCGGCGACAGTGTCCGCCGAGCCCGCGACGGCGGCCGCTCGGGCGGCAGCCGGCGCACCCCCGGTGACGGTCGCGGGACAACCCTCGACCGGAGTCGCCGCGTCCGCGCCGGCGACCGCGGCGTCGGCGACCGCGGCCGTCGCCGCCCATGCCGGGACGGCCGCGCCACCCGTGGCGGCGCCCAGCATCCCGGCGGCGCTTCAGTCCGCGGGGGTTTCCCCTGTCATCTCGGCCGTAGCGGCACCGACGCCCCCTGCCGCGCCTGCGGCGCAACTTACATTGGCGCCCAGGCCACCGATGCCCGGCGAGTTCCCCGCGATGTCCACCTCACTGGGCGGACCCGCGGCCCCGCTGGGCGACGTTCACAACGCAACCGGCCCGGCCGGCACGGCTGCCTCGACGGGCGCGGTTCCACCACCCGCGGCCATGGGGGCAGGCGCCACGGCCGGCGGGCCCGTGTCGCGTGTGGACAGCACGTGGCTGCGGGCCGAGCCGGGCACGTGGTCCGGGAACACCCAAGGCGCGGCCGCCCGGCCGGGTCTCGGGACAGGCGGCGGTGGCTGCGTGCCACCGGGCGTCATCGGTCATTCGGAGAACGGAAAGGGCGAAGCGCGATGACGGACTCGACACCGTTGACGGGCTGGGCTGCCGACTACCAGCAGCTCCACCAGAACTACATGGACCTGGCGCCTGGGTGGGCTCAGGTGCGAAGCGAACTCGACGAGCTCCTCCAGGAGATCGAGAGGGAAGCCGCGGCGCACTCCCGTCAGGCCCACGACGGAGAGGTCGAGACGCCATGACTGACTGGATCTCCCAGTACCGGACCCTCGAAGAAGCCAACGACGCCGCCATGGCCACGGTGGAGCGCGAGCGGCAGAAGATCTCCGAGCTGACCCGCCAGATGAACGAGAACACCACGACGGTGCGCTCCAAGGACCGTTCGTTCACCGTCGACTTCGACGGCCGCGGCGAGGTCATCGGAATCAACTTCCAGGGCAGCAAGTACCGCACCATGGCGCCGGCGGAGTTCAGCCACCTGCTCGTCCAGACGATCAAGAGTGGCCGGGCCCTGTGCACGCAGAAGCTGGCGGAGGCCATGGGGGACGAGCTCCTGCCGGGCGTGACCTTCACCGACCTCGCGAGCGGCAACCTGAGCGTCGAGGAGGTCTTCGAAAAGGTCGTCTCACCGTTCCTCGGCGAGGACTACAACGACGGCGTCCTCGGTCGCCCGGCCGCGAACGAGAAGGAAGGACAGCGCCATGGCTGACAAGACCTCCATCGACGTCGAGGGCACGCGCGAGGTGGTTCGGCGGATCCAGCAGCTCGGCATGAGCTTCGAACAGGCGGCGGCGACCATGAGGGACGCGGCGTGCAGGTACGACGGCTGCTGGGGCAGCGACGAGTTCGGCGAGGCGTTCGCCAAGGGTTACGGGCCGAACTCCAAGCAGACACTCGAAAACCTCGCCTCGTTCGCCAACAACATCGGCCTGGCGGGGGACGCCGTCGTGAAGGCCGTGGACGTCCTGGTCCAGACCGACCAATCCAACGCCGACCGGCTCTGACCAGCTCCGACGCGAGCTTCCTGAGGACGAACCTCCTTGACCACCGAACTGCCCGGCGCGCTGCAGACCTTGCTGAAGGTCACTGTCGGCATGCCCTGGCCAGAGGGGGACGAGGGCGACCTCAGGGAGCTCGCGTGGGAGTGGGAGGCGATGGCGAACGAGCTGGACTCGCTCTCGGCCGAGCTGACCGCCCGCGCGGGTGACCTCTCCGAGGTGATGGAGGGCGCCACGAGTGACGCCATCCAGCAGATGCTCTCCGTGACGTTCCGTGAGGGTGCCGTAGGGCTGGGGGAGCAGGCCAGGGCCTACACCGAGATGCTGGAGAACGCGGCCGCGGACATCCAGAAGACCAAGATCATGATCATCGGGATGCTGGGTGTACTGGCAGCGACGTCGGCGGTTCTGTTTTCGTCGTTGTTCGGTTCGGCCCTCGTCCCAGGATTGATCGCGGCCGCCCGCGTCGGCATCGGTGTCCTGCTGCGCACGCTCGTCGCCCAGCTGATGCGGTACGGCCTCGTGAACATCGCCCGCACCCTCGCCACGAGGATGGTGGGAGGAGCGGCGTTCGGCGTCGGGTTCATGGTGGGCCTCGACTCGGCCATCCAGGGCAGCCAGATCGCCGCGGGCAAACGTAACGGCTTCGACACGGAGTCGCTGAAGGGCGGCGCGATCGGTGGTGCGATCGGTGGCGCTCTCGGCGGCCTGGGCGAAGGCGCCGTGGGCATTTTCGCCAAGGTGGGCCGCGACCTCGGCCGCATGTTGCCCCGCTTCCTCCGCGGCGTGACCCCCCTCGCCAACACCATCATCCAGATCCCGCTCGCGGCGCTGAGCAACCCGCTCACCAACATCGCCACCGGCCAGAAGGCCGGCAGTCTGTCGGACGGAATCTTCGGCTCCCTCGAGGGAAACGGCGGCGGCCGCTCCGCCCGCATCCCCACCGTCAACCCGGCGGCGGTCAAGCCGCTCGGCGCCTTCGACTTCACCGTCCCCACCATCGACGCCGGCGGTATCACCACATCTCCGGTCGCCAACGACGGCACGCCGGTCGGCGCCGGCTTCACCTCGCCGAGCACCGCCACGTCCCCCGGCACCTCGATCCCGGTCGTCACCCAGAGCAACCCGGCCACCTCGGGTGGTACGACGACTGGCACGGCTGCTGGTACGACGACCGGTCCGGCTGCTGGTACGACCACCGGCACGGCCGCTGGTACGACGACCGGCACGGCGATTCCGGTCGCCACCCAGAGCAACCCGGTTACCTCGGGTGGCGCCACCACCGGCCCGGCCGCTGGCACGAACCGGACCGAGACCGCAGTCGGCCGCGATGTAGCCACCAGCACCCCCGGCACGGCGCGTGGCTCCGGCATGTCCACGAGCGGCCCCGGCGCACCCACGGGCGTCGACGCAAGCGGCCGACCGGTGACGACGGGTGGAGACCGCACCGGCACCACGACGGGCTCTGGGCCGACGACCACCGCTGGCAGTACGCCGCCGATCGCTGGTACGACTCCCAGTTCGGGTGCGACGCCTGCCGCTGGTACGACTCCGTCGACTGCTGGTACGGGGCCTGCCGCTGGTGCGACTCCGTCGACTGCTGGCACGACTCCTGCTTCGGGTGCGACTCCGTCGACCACTGGTACGACTCCGTCGACTGCTGGTACGGGGGCTGCTTCGGGTGCGACGCCGTCGACTGCTGGTACGGGGGCTGCCGCTGGTGCGACGCCGTCGACTGCTGGCACGACTCCTGCTTCGGGTGCGACGCCGTCGACTGCTGGTACGACTCCTGCTTCGGGTGCGACGCCGTCGACCGCTGGCACGACTCCTGCCGCTGGTACGACTCCTGCTTCGGGTGCGACGCCGTCGACTGCTGGTACGGGGGCTGCCGCTGGTGCGACTCCGTCGACTGCTGGCACGACTCCTGCTTCGGGTGCGACTCCGTCGACTGCTGGCACGACTCCTGCTTCGGGTGCGACTCCGTCGACTGCTGGCACGACTCCTGCTTCGGGTGCGACTCCGTCGACTGCTGGCACGACTCCTGCTTCGGGTGCGACTCCGTCGACTGCTGGCACGACTCCTGCTTCGGGTGCGACTCCGTCGACTGCTGGCACGACTCCTGCTTCGGGTGCGACGCCGTCGACTGCTGGCACGACTCCTGCTTCGGGTGCGACTCCGTCGACTGCTGGCACGACTCCTGCTTCGGGTGCGACGCCGTCGACCGCTGGCACGACTCCTGCCGCTGGTACGACTCCTGCCGCTGGTACGACTCCTGCTTCGGGTGCGACGCCGTCGACCGCTGGCACGACTCCTGCCGCTGGCACGACTCCTGCTTCGGGTGCGACGCCGTCGACTGCTGGTACGGGGGCTGCCGCTGGTGCGACTCCGTCGACTGCTGGTACGGGGGCTGCTTCGGGTGCGACGCCGTCGACCGCTGGCACGACTCCTGCCGCTGGTACGACTCCTGCCGCTGGTACGACTCCTGCTTCGGGTGCGACGCCGTCGACCGCTGGCACGACTCCTGCCGCTGGCACGACTCCTGCTTCGGGTGCGACGCCGTCGACTGCTGGTACGACTCCTGCCGCTGGTGCGACTCCTGCTTCGGGTGCGACTCCGTCGACTGCTGGTGCGACTCCTGCTTCGGGTGCGACTCCGTCGACTGCTGGTGCGACTCCTGCTTCGGGTGCGACTCCGTCGACTGCTGGTGCGACTCCTGCCGCTGGTGCGACTCCGTCGACTGCTGGCACGACTCCTGTCGCGAGCGCGACTCCCGGCTCGGGTGCGACGCCCGCCAGCAGTACGCCGTCCACGCCAGGTTCGACTCCTTCCACGTCCGGCACTACGTCCACTCCAGGCGCGACCACCCCGACCGGCTCCGTGACGGGAGACCGGACGGGTTCGGGCGCGGGAGACAGGCCGGGGACCGTCTCGCCGGGGTCCGTCGAGGCTCCGGTTGGCAGGCAGGCCGACGGCGAGGCACCGGCCGGCTCGGATGCGTCGCGGACCGTTCCGGAGGCGGAGCGTGGTGCGTCGACTTCGGCCGACGGGCCTGTGTCGCGTGGCTCGGACGATCCGCCGGTTCCGTCTGGTGGGGGCGACCGCCAACCGCTCAGCCCGCAGGAGGGTGTCGACCGGACGACAGCGGACGGTTCGGTGCGGGAAGATCGCCTCGGCACGCCCGATGCGGGGGATCGGACCGGCGCGCAGGCTCCGGAGCGTACGGCCGAGCAGTCACCCGCAGCACAGGATCGGCGGAGTGCCGGCACGGACGACGTCACGCCGATCGGTGGTGCGGTGGCCGGGGGCAAGCCGGACGCGCAGTTCGGTGGCGGCCGTCCGGACCCGCAGGACGCCAGTGCCCGGCCGGATCAGCGCGTGGGCGGTGCTCGTCCGGACGCGGCAGCAGCGGCTACGCGATCGGATGTGCCGGGAGCGGGCGCCCGGCAGGACACGCAGTCTGGTGGGCGACCGGAGCCACAGTCCGGTTCGGTACGGCCAGAAGCGACAGCAGCGACTACGCGATCCGATCTGCCGGGAGCGGGTAGTCGGCCGGAGACGCAGTCCGGTGGGGCGCGGCCGGAGACGCAGCCCGGCTCAGTGCGTCCGGATGCGGCAGCAGTCACCAAGGGACCGGATTCGCCGGGAGCGGGTAGTCGGCCGGAGACGCAGTCTGGTGGGGCGCGGCCGGAGGCGCAGCCTGGTTCAGTGCGTCCAGACGCGCCTGGGGCCCCCACACGGCCGGAGACGCCGGTGGCCGGTGTTCGTGCGGACGGTCCGGCAGCCGGCGCACGGCCCGAGACGCAGGCGGGCCCAGGCCAGCCCGCCAGTGGTACCCGCCGTACCGACGACGTGCGGACCGACAACACCACGAACTCGGGGCGTTCGCGCACCGAGCAGCAGCCGAACACGGGGTCGTCCGGACCGAGGGCCGATCGCACTGGTGCGACGCAACTGGACCAGCTGGTCACGGCATCCGCGGGCAAGCCCACCAAGCGATCCGGGCAGGACGCGGAACCCGCCGACCCCGCCGAACCACGCCGGCGGACCGAGCCGGACGAGGAAGCCACGCAGACGGCGAGCGGTGACCCCGTCGGCGAGGTGGTCACGCGTGCGGAGGAGCAGAGCACCGCGCCCAGGCAGGAGCCTGAGGATGAGATCACCGTGGTGCGCGACAGTGATCCCGCGGGCACGCCGGATCCGGAAGAGCTCGCCAGGCGGGCGCGTTCGGAACGTCCCGTCGTCGACGGCGACATCGACGGTGCGGCGGTGCGCAAGGCGATCATCGACCAGCTCGGGTTGAAGGACACCCGCGCCGACCGGTTGCTGCGCGAGGCGGTCGAGGCGCACTTCTCCAACGAGAACCTCAAGAGCCAGTTCCACCGCACTGTCGACGGTGGCCTGATCGTCGATCTCGGGGCGCGGACCCGGCAGGCGCCCCAGGTCAGGCTCGAGGTCGTCGGTGTCGGTACCGGGCGCGACGTCCAGTCGAAGGCGACGGACTTCTCGAGTACCCGCACGCGCACGCCGTCCGAGCAGTCGGTGGCCACCGAGCGGTCACCGATCGGCGCCGACCCGCGCAACGTGCGGGTGCCGACGCCGTTCGTCGCCGTGACGGTCAGGATCGCGGGCCTGTTCAACCAGCCGTCGTCATCCATGGCGGCGAAGCTCTCGCGCGGCCTGAAGACCGCGGTCACCGAGACGGCCGTGCCCGCCGAGCGGTCCGTGCACGACGTGACCTACAAGGTCACCGTGCGCAAGCCGCGGGAACTGCTGTGGCACAAGGGCAGGACCTCGACCGACGCGGTGTCGGTGGACGTGCCGCTGGTGTGGCCGCGGCGTGATGTGGCCGCGGCGCCCGTGGAACCGGTCCGGCCGGACCTGCGGCCGAAGGACATCGCACACGTCGAGATCACCGGTGTGCACAAGATCTACAACGAGGTCGAGCAGGCGCTCACCAAGGGCGGCAAGGGTTTCCCGATCGGCCACCCGGAGGCGCGCAGGTTCCGCGACTGGCTCGCCACCCTGCCGGACCGGGGTCCTGGGCTGCTCACCGGTGAACCGGTGCACGAGGCGTTCCGCCTGCCCGGCAAGCGCGAGCGGGTCGAGGTGTCGGTCGCTGTCGTGGACGCTCAGGCCGTCCGTCCGAAGGAGACGGTCGAGGGCAAGATCGTGCGGACGAACGACTCCAGCTACGAGGCGGCGGCCGGGCAGTCGGTCACGCACAAGTGGGGTGGCGGTGTCTTCGTCCAGGCCGGTGACATCACGGGTGCGCTCGGCGGCGGCGCCGGCCCGGTCGTGTACAGCTACAGCACCACAGGGGCGCAGAGCAAGACCACCGCCAAGGGAAAGCAGGAGGTCACCAGCACCTACACCGGACCGGTCGAGACCCAGCAGGTGCGGTTCTCGTACGTCGTCCAGGTCGGATCGGGCAAGGACGCGCGCCGCCTCAAGATCGACGCCGACGGGACGGTGTGGAGCAAGCCGGAGGGGGCGCAGGAGTCGGTTCGGACGGCCGGCACCGAACCTGAGACGTTCACTCGTGCCGCCACGCCGGACACCGTTGCGCTGGACCGCGCACTGCACCAGCTGGACGTGATCCACCTCCTCTCCGAGGAAACGGTCGCGGGCATCGTCGGCCCGGCACTGCACAAGCTGTGGGTCGACGGTGTGGTGCCGTCGAAGGACGTGGGCGCGTTCGAGCGGCGGCTGCGGCAGTTCGTGCAGGACCACGCCAGGGAACTGAGCCGCGGCGAGGACGTTCGTCTGCCCATCAGCTCGTGGGCGGCCGGCGCGCCCGAGATGTTCGTCAAGGCCCGGCCCGTCACCGGCGAAGCCCACTACGTCGGTCTGGTGCCCGGTGAGACGGCGAAGGCGATCACCTCGGCCTCACGCCAGGAAAGCGTCGACATCACCACCGGGTCGGACACGACCGGTGGCATCAACGGCTACTTCTACGACGGCCAGGGCAAGAACTACGTGGCCGGTGGCGGCTACATCTACGGCAAGGCCAGCACCAAGAACGTCGACGGCGTCACGCACGAGGTCGGCGTGGAGCAGAGGTTCGACGCCCAACGGCCGCTGCATCGCACTCGCTACCCCCTCGAGATCGAGGTCGCGTTCGGTGAGCGCTGGTCGGAGACCGGCGACAAGGTGCACACGTTCCGCGGCGAGGCCGACGTTCTCGTTCCCGAGCGCACGGTGTCCGTGACCGAGGCGGCGGCCGGGAACCGCCGCCAGGACGGTGAAGCCGATGTGGTCGTGGAGAAGGCGACGCCGCGCTGGGAGGACATCGACTCCACGGGCGGGTGGCGGGCGATGTCGATGGCGAACACGAACCGCCCGGCCTACCTGCCCGCGGGGTTCCAGCTCGACTCCCTCAAACCGGTGCCGGACCTCGTGCCCACGATCGCGCGAATGGTGGACGATGCCCCTGGAAACCCGGCGGCGGGCTGGGGCAGGCGGGTGCTGTTCGGCAACCGCCCCGCGAACGTCGACCAGCACAAGTCGAACAACCTGGCCGGGCCCAGCCTGACCGTGCCGGACGAACGCACCGCCGCCCGGGAGGCGCTCGAGGGCTTCGCCGGGCTTCCGGCGCGGGCCGGTCGGTTCGCGCGGACCGCGCTGTTCAAGGACAGCGTGGAGCTGCGGACCTACAACCGGCCCGGCCTGCTGGGCGACCGGGAACGCGTGGCGCGGGTCGACCTGTCCGCCGCCCTGACGAACCCCCGCATCATCTCCGTCGACGCCTCGCACCAGATCTCCACCGCCGAGGTGGTGCAGCACGGTCGCAGCGCCGACACCACGAAGACCCGCGGTGTCGACACCAGCCTCAACCTGATCGACGTGCCTCCGTCGGACCGCCCGGTCCCCAAGGGCGTGGTGAGCCTTTACGGTGCGCTGAGCCGGCTCAACAAGGAGGGCTCTGCCGAAGGGGCCGGGGCCAAGGAGACCTTGGTACACACGCGGACCGAGCGCGCCTACCTGGTCGCCTACGACGCGACGTACGACGTGCGCACCAGCGCGCGGCAGCGCTGGCACGACTTCCTCGGCGGTCAGCACGACGGTCGCAGCAACTCGGCGGCCAAGCGCGTGCACGTGCCCGAAGCGGCCACGGTGTGGGTGCCCGCCAGCGAGATCCACCAGATCGGCGCGCTGCGGGAGGGGGACCTCGCTCACCTGCTCCCCGAGGAGCTGGAGGCCTACCAGCGCACGACGAGCGAGCACGCGTCGGATGTCGACTTGGACGACACCTCCGACGCTCGTGCGGACGCCGGCACGGATCCTCACTCCGGAGACCGTGTGGACGAGACGGGCGTCCCCACCGAGGAGACCTCGGGTCGGGAGCCTGCCGACGCCGAACCCGCCGACTCCGCGCCTGCGGACTCCGAGATCACGGACTCCGGGGTCGCCGCGCCCGTCAACGTGGGTCGCGGCAGCGGCCGGGTGGAGCTGCACCGCCTGGAGGTGGGCAAGGAACTGCTCTTCCAGATCACGAGCAGGTTCGACGAGTGGTCCGTCGAACAGGGTGCCCACGCGGGTCCGCTCTCCGCGTTCGGGATCGCCCACGAGATGCTGACCTCCCGCCGGGGTGAGCTGGTTCTCCGCGGGGCGGGAGACTTCGGCCCCCTCAACGACCGGCTCATCAACGACGTGCTCGGGCCGACCCTGACCGGCGCGGAGTTCGGGCCCGCGCTGCGCAGCATGCTCAACGGTGGCCTGCCGGTCTTCCTGCCCGGCATCAACGTCTTCGGCCGCGTCGAGCAGCTCGTGGTGCTGCGCGCGGAACTGGGCCACGGTGAGTACCAGCGGCACACCTCCGCGGAGACCATCGAGGGCGAGACGGCGGCGTCCCGCACTTCCACCAAGTCCGCGGGCACCTCGTGGTACGCGGAATGGGGCGTCGGTGGTATGGCGTCCGCGGGCGTCAAGGGCTACCCCGCCGGCTCCTTGGGCGTCGCCGTCGGTGGCTTCGTGGACTTCTCGAACACGCGCACGGCGACGCACGAGCACAGCGAGACCGTGACCGCCAAGAGGTCCACCGACGCCGTCGAGTTCCTGCACGACCTGCGGGTCACGATGGACGTCTACAACTACTCGCGGGCAACCAAGTTCCGCCGCCTGTTCCCCGGCAGCACCTGGTACGAGTCGCCGTGGTCCACCGACTTCACGCTGCCCGCCGCGGTGCGCTCGGTCGTGCCGAAGGAGGAGACCGTCGCGGTCACCGGGCGCGAGGTGCCCGCGCAGCAGGAGGTCACCGGGTCGCTGCGGGAATGGCAGCAGGCACGAGAGCTGCCCGCGGGCGTGAAGGACCAGACCCCGCTGAACGTTCGTACGTTCGACGCACCCGCGTTGCACGGCGCGCTGGACTCCTTGGCGCGTGGTGACGGCCCGCGTCCGACCCTGCACCCCAGGGCGATCCACCAGCTGCACTCGGCCACCGGGTCACTGCCGCTGCAGGCGAACCTGCGCGACCTGCTGGCCGGCAAGCCGTACACCGTCGCGGTCACGGCGGACGCGGTGAAGCGTGTCGACATCACGGCTGACGTGGTGAAGCGGGAGCTGGTCGGCACGCTGAAAACCGAGCTCACCACCAAGGTCGAGGACACGGAGTCCACCAAGGCCAGCGCGTCCACCGCCGCCCAGACCGGCGTGCTGCCCTCAGCCGGTTTCAACGCGGTGCACGTCGAGAACGCCCAGCAGCGCCCCGGCCTCAACCTGGTCGAGAACTTCATGAAGGTCCTGGACTACAAGAGCTCGGACGAGCTCTCCGCCAAGACCACCAAGGAGGTCGGCTCGCCCGACGAAACCGGTGCCGGGCAGGCGGCACGGGGTGACGAGCGATATCTGGTGCGGCTGACTCCGGAGTGGACGGTCACCCCCGTCTTCCGCGGCTCGAAGGTGCCGGCGGCCTGGAGCGAGCCGGTCCGCACCGCACCGGATGGCCCGATCCTCATCGAGACCGACCGCAGTGGCCTCGAGCAGCTCGGCCTGGCCGACCCGGTCGACGCGGGTGCGCGGACTGACGCCGATGCCACGGCGGAGGCCACTCGGCGGTCGAAGTCGCTGGCCGAATTGCTGGGTGAGTCGTCCGAGCCCGGTTTGCCGGTGGGTGAGCGGGTTGACACCGGTGCGGAGTCTCAGGAGGGTGCCGGGCCGGTCGGGGAGCGGGAGACCGCCACCGATGGTGTGCGGGAGTCGTCCAGGCCGGGGTCGCCGGTCGCAGAGCGGGCTGACGCTGCTGCGGAGCATTTGGTGGGTGCCGAGCCGGTTCGGCCGCAGGAGACTGTCGCTGGTTTCCTGGGCGGGTCGTCCAGGCCGGGTTCGCCGGTTGTGGAGCGGGTTGATGCCGCGCCGGAGTCCCAGGAGAGCGTTGCGCCGGTTGGGGAGCGCGAGCCGGTCGCCGATGGTGTGAGGGAGTCGTCCAGGCCGGGTTCGCCGGTTGTCGAGCGGGCTGACGCCGCGCCGGAGCAGCAGGGGAACACCGAGCCGGTCAGGGAGCGGAAGTCGCTCGCCGACTTCCTGACCGAACCTCATCCGCTGAGCCCCAAGCGGCCGTACGAGACCGATGACGCCACGTCCTCCGTTTCCTCGGAGACGAAGTCCGCGCTGGAGACCATCGACGAGGGTGACGAGAGCGGCCTGACCCGTGCGGAACAGCAGGCGGCGCCGGTTCGTGGGACGGTGGCCGAGCTCGACCGCATGACGTGGACGGACCAGCGGCCGTTCGGCGTGGATCGAACCGGCGAGATTCGCCGGTTCGAGCCGGGCGAGGTACGGGTTCGCCCGTTGGTGCGGGACGGTCAGGAGATCGGCCTGACGTTCCTGTCCGGCCGGGAGGGCACGCGTTCGCTGCAGTGGGGCAGGGCGTCCGAGGCGTCACACCTGCGCGGTTACGTGCATCCGGAGACGTCTTCGGCGTTCCCGAGCCGTCGCGGTGCGGAACGGATCGACTCGCCGTGGCGGGCCGACTCCATGTACGTCGCCGTGCGCGGCGGGGAGCAGAACTTCGAGCTTCGGCTCAGGGACGGCACGCCGCTGAGGGTGGACGGGTCGACGTTCGCGCAGGTGCTGTCCGGACTGGACTCGTTCCACCGGATGTCGGGGGACAGGCGGGCCGCTTCCCTGGTCCTGCTGTCCGGCCGGACCGGTGCGGTGGACGCACCCGGTGGTGCCGCACGGGACTTCGAACGCGCGTTGCGTGCCGCCGAGATGGACCACCTGGTGGTGGCGCCGACGACGGACGTGCACCTGCGCAGCCCGTTGTTCAGCCGTGGCGGCGAGGTCGTGCTGGACCGTGGCGGCGAATGGCGCGCGTTCCCGACGCCGGACGTCATCGAGAACGCCGTGTTGCCCGCGATGACCGGTGCCGAGCGGGTGCCGACCACCTTCCGCACGGGCGACGTGCGGGCCACCGGGCTCCACCGCGCGGACGGCACTCAGGTCGGCGTGGCCTTCACCGTGGGCAGCGAGCTGCGCCATGACGTGGGCGCCGCGACGTCCATTCCCACCGGCACGACGCGCCGCTACGAGGCCGGATATCCGACGGAGGAAGGGATCCGCGAAGCCGAGAGGCAAGGCCAGGGCCGTTCCGAAACCGCGCCGTGGCCGGACAACTCCTCCTACGTCTTCGCGCACGGTGAGAGCGGCGCCGTGTACCTGGACCTCGTCGACGGCCGCACCGTCCAGGTCGACGGCGAGACCTTCGGCCGGGTGCTGCACGACCTGCGGGCGTTCCGGGACGGGACGGCGAACACCGAGTCCGTCACGCTGATCGCCTGCGACACCGGTGTCATCGCCGGGCCGGGTGGTGTGGCGCACGACCTGCAGCGCGCGCTCGACCAGTTCGGTCACCGCCAGCCCGTTGTCGCGCCGACACGCAAGGTGGGCGTGTGGCGCCACGGCGACGGCACCTCGGAGCCGTGGATCGCCGACGCCGGCACCTGGGAGAGGTTCGCCTCTGGCGGTGCGCGACAGCTCGCCGCACGCAACACGGACGGTGTCTGGACGACGTTCGCGCCGGCCGACGTGCGGTCGGTGCCGGTGCTGCGCGACGGCCAGGTGGCAGGAGTGTCGTTCCGGCCGGAGGTCGAGACCGAGGCGGCGGAGCGGGCGTTCGTCGTGGACGTCGAGTCGTCCCCGGACGGCTGGCTCACCGTGCGCACCACCGACGGCGCCGAACTGGCCCTCGACGGGCCGACCTTCGCGCGGGTGGTCGGTGAGTCCCAGGCGTTCCGCGCCGCGATGGGCGGCGCGGAGCAGGCACCGCTCGCACTGGTGACGTCGACGGCGGCGGAGGGGCCGAGCCAGGGCCGGGCCTTCCAGGACACCCTGGCCGGGGAGTTCGGCTTCCGCGAGACGGTGTACGAGATGCCGGTCGGGCGCTCCGAGGGCGATGGCGTTCCCGGCACGTCGGCGGAGGTCGGCAGCGGTCAGTCGGCTCATCGCGGCGACGTGGCGGGTGACACCGAAGTCGTGCGGGACGTGGCGTCGGTGGATGCCGGCCCGCGGCGTGACGGCGCTGTGGCCGATGACGCGGAGATCCAGCTGGACGGGGTGCGAACGGGCACCGACGCGGTGGACGGTGCCGTGTCCGGCCCCGGCACCTCGGCGCGGGTGGACGAGCGACCGTCCGGTGTGGATCCGAGCGGGCAGGTTCGCCAGTTCGAGCCCGGCGAGGTGCAGGCGCGTCCATTGCTGCGGGACGGCAAGGAGATCGGCCTGACCTTCCTGTCCGGCGAGGAAGGCGCGCGTTCCCTGAAGTGGGGACAGGCGCCCGAGCAAGCGCATCTGCGGAGCTACCTGCAACCGGAGGACTCGTGGTCGTTCCCCAGCCGCCGGGGCGCCGAACGCGTCGACTCGCCATGGGGGGCGAACTCGGCGTACGTCGCGGTGCGGGGCGGTGAGCAGTCCTTCGAGGTGCGGCTGGCGGACGGCACACAGTTGCGGGTGGACGGATCGGCGTTCGCACGGGTGCTGTCCGGGATGGACGCGTTCCAGCGGATGTCCCAGCAAAACGAGGCCGCTGTGCTGGTGCTGCTGTCCGGCCGGACCGGTGCCCTCGACGCGCCGGGCGGCGCGGCGGTGGATCTCGAACGCGGGCTGCGGGCCGCCGCGATGGACCACCTGGTGGTGGCGCCGACGACGGACGTACACCTGCGCACCCAGCGGTTCGGGCGTGGTGGCGAGCTGGTGCTGGACCGGGGTGGTTCGTGGCGTGCCTTCCCGTTGCCCGACGTGATCGAGAACCTGGAGCTGTCCGGGGTCCGCACCGACGGCACGCCGATCACGTTCCGCACAGCCGATGTGCGCACGCGCGCAGTCACCCGGACGGACGGCGTCACGATGGGGACCGCCTTCGTGGTCGGCCCCGAGCTGAACCCGATCCGCGGCGTCGAGCGGGAGCCCCACCTGGGCAGGACGTTCCTCTACGACGAAGGCTTCCCCGCGAGCGGGAACAGCAGGCCGGACGGGACAGCACCCGGTCGGTACGAAAGGGCGCCCTGGCCGGCGGACTCGGCTCATCTCTTCACACACGGCACCACTCGCTCCATGTACCTGGAGCTGACCGGTGGGCGCGTGGCCGAGGTGACCGGCGAGACCTTCGCCCGCGTGGTCAACGACCTGCGCCCGTTCCGTGAGATGTTGGCCGAGCGTGATCCGGGCGCCATTCTGCTGGTGGCCTGCGACACCGGTGCTGTGCTCGGAACGGGCGGGGCCGCGCACGACTTCCAGCAGGCGCTGGCCGGCTTCGGGCACCACCAGCCGGTGGTCGCTCCTACCCGCGCGGCGGTCGTCGAAGGCTCGAGCGGCGGCGGCTGGGAAACGAGAGTCCATGACGGCGGCGCGTGGGAGTGGTTCTCGGCGGTGCCCGCGCACTTGCTGGGCGAGTTCACCGGGCCTGATGGAAATGCCAGGTGGGACTCGTTCGCGCCCACCGCGGTGCGTTCGGCTCCGTTGTTGCGCGATGGCCAGGTGGTCGGCGTGTCGTTCCGGGCGGACGGTGCCGCGGCGGAGGGCTCGGCCTGGGTCGCCACAGGCGGCAGAGTCGCCGACGGAGGAGTGCCGGAGCGCGCGTTCGCCGTGGATGTCGAGTCGTCCCAGGACGGCTGGTACGTGGTGCACACCGCCCGCGGCGATGCCGTGGTCGTCGACGGTCCCGCGTTCGCGCGGGTGGTCGGCGAGTCCGAGGCGTTCCGCGGCGCGGACGAGGTTCCCCTCGCGCTGGTGACGTCGACGCCGCTGGACATGCCGGGCCAGGGTGGCGGATTCCACGAGGTGCTGGCCCGCGACTTCGGCTTCCGCGAAACGGTGTACGAACCGCGCGGCGCGGTCGAGATCGTCGAAGGCGTGGACGGCCGGCCGGTCCTGCAGACCGAGGACGGCTGGACCGGGCATCGCGCCGACTCCGGCCAGAGGGACGACTCTTCGCTGGGAATCCTGAGCGGCCTGACTACGCCAGAAGTGCTGCGGGCCGATCAACGGCCGCAAGGTGTCGACCTCGCCGGTGAGATCCGCCGGTTCGAGTTCGGCGAGGTGCAGGTTCGGCCGATGAGGCACGGCGGCCAGACGGTCGGTCTGACGTTCCTTGGTGGGGGCGAGCGGTCGGCTTCGCTGAGGTGGGGCGGTGCGCGTCCGAGTGAGCATCTGCGGACGTTCATGCATCCGGAGGGTTCGTCGTCGTTCCCGAGCCGTCAGGGTGCTGTGGAGATGGCGGGTCCGTGGCACAAGGACGCGATGTACGTCGCGGTCCGCGGCGAGGCCGACGCCTTCGAACTGCGGTTGACCGACGGCACGCCGCTGCGGGTGCACGGGTCGACGTTCGGGTGGCTGATGTCCGAGTTGGCGCCGTTCCGCCAGATGACCAACGACAACGCGAGTGGTTCGCTGGTGCTGCTCGCGGGCCGGTCGGGTGCGGGTGCGGCGGCGCGGGACTTCCAGCGGGTGCTGGCGGCCGAGGGCTGGGACCACCTGGTGGTGGCGCCGACGGCCGACGTGCACCTGCGGACGCCGTTGCTGAGCCGCGGTGGTCAGCTCGTCGTGGACCAGGGCGGGTCCTGGCGGGCGTTCCCGCTACCGGACGTGGTCGAGAATCGCGTCCTGCCCGCGCTCACGCTATGGGAGCAGCCGACCGAGTTCCGCACGAGTGAGGTGCGGGTCGCCCAGGTCACCGATCCGCAGGGCAGGCCGACTGCGGTGACGTTCTCGATCGGGAGGGAACTGCGCGACGACCAGGTGATGCTGAGCCTCCCTCAAGGCCCCACGCTGCTTCTGCCGGAGGGAGACCGAGGCGAGAAGGTCAAGCAGGACCTGAGCGAGGGCGGGGTCCCGCAGACGGCGCCGTGGCCGGAGCAGTCGGCGTACGTGACGCTGCACGGCGAGCCCAGCTCCACGTCCCTGAAGCTGACTGATGGCCGCGAGGTCCTGGTGAGTGGGGACGTGCTGGCCGAGGTGCTGCACGACCTCTGGGTGTTCCGGGACCTGATGTCCGCGCGCGAGCAGGAAGCATTGACGCTGCTGTCCTGTTTGACCGGTGCGGTGCGTGGCGCCGGTGGCGTCGCGGACGACTTCCAGCGGGCGCTGGCCGGGCTCGGCTATCACCAGCCGGTGGTGGCACCCACGAAGACGCTTAACCTGAACAGGTTCCGCCCAGGGGAGTGGAACACCTACATCGTCGACGGGGGCCGGTGGGAGCAGTTCTCGTCGGGCCCGGCGTCGGCACTGGGCAGGCTGTCCGACGACGTTCGGTGGGTGCCGTTCGCGCCGGCGGATGTGCGTTCGGCTGCGGTGTTGCGTGACGGCCGGGTGGTCGGTGTGTCGTTCCGGGACGACGGTGCGGCGGCGTCCGGTTCGGCTTGGGCCGCTACCGGCGGCCGGGTCGAAGACGGTGTGGTGCCGGAGCGGTCGTTCGTCGTGGACGTCGAGCCGGGCGCGGCGGGCGAGTTCGTGGTGCGCACGACTCGTGGTGACGCCGTGGTCGTCGACGGTCCGGTGCTCGCGCGGGTGGTGGGCGAGTCTGGGGCGTTCCGTGGTGCGGATCAGGCTCCGGTCGTGTTGGCGTTGTCGGCGCCGGTGGATGTGTCGGGGCAGGTCCGCGGGTTCCACGACACGCTGGTTCGTGACTTCGGTTTCAGTGAGCGGGTGTTCGAGCCGCGGGGTGCGGTGGAGGTCGTGGCGGGTGCGGACGGCACGCCGGTTCTGCGGGCCGTGGATGGCTGGACCGAGCACCGTGCGACCACCGACGCACCGGTTGACGGTGGGGTGCCGCAGGAGCCTGGTATGAGGGCTGGCGCCGAGGACACGGTTGCGTTGTCCCCGGATCGCACCGACGCGGACGCCGAGATCACGCTGGCGGACATCGAGGCCGGTCAGCGGCACCCGGACGAACCCGAGCAGGCTCCCTCTCCGCAGCGGGCACCGTGGGTGGACCGGCGGCCGATGGGCATCGATCCCGCCGGTGAGGTGCGCCGGTTCGAGCCCGGCGAGGTCCGGGTTCGGCGGATGTGGCGGCGGACCGACCCGTTGAAACTGGGGAACTATCCGGTCGGGTTGACGTTCCTCAGTGGCGGTGACCGCACCAATTCCATGAAGTGGGGTGCGGAGCCGAGGGACACGCACCTGCAGACGTTGGTGCACCCGGAGGGGGAGGGGGCGTCGTCGTTCCCCCGCAGTGAGGGTGCCGCTGAGAGGTTCGCGCCGTGGCGCAGGGACGCGATGTACGTCGCGGTGCGTGCTGAGGGCGGCACTTTCGAGCTTCGGCTGAAGGACGGCTCGCGGCTGGGGGTGGACGGCTCGACGTTCGGCCGGGTGATGTCCCAGCTGGAGCGGTTCCAGCACACGATGTTCCACAACGAGAGCGGCACTGTGGTGCTGCTGGCGGACCGGTCGGGCGCCGGCGCCGGGGCCCGGGACTTCCAGGTGGCGCTGGCGGGCCAGGGCTGGCACCAGCTCGTGGTGGCGCCGACGGCCGACGTGCATCTGCGGACGGACCGGCCGGGACGCGGTCAGATCGTCGTGGACCGCGGCGGTTCCTGGCAGGCGTTCCCGGAGGCCGAAGTGGTCACGAACCGGCAGATCGAGGCGGAGACGTCACGAGGGCGCTCGACCACGTTCCGCACGAGCGAGGTGCGGATCACCTCGATCAGCGGTCCGGACGGCAAGCCGCAGGTGGTGTCCTTCCAGATCGGGAATGATCAGCGCTACAACATGGAAGGGCTGTCGCGCCCGCACCTGGGCACGACGTGGTTGCTGCCGGAGGGCGTACGCGGCGGCGCCGTGGTCAAGCGCGGCTTGCGGGAGGGGCAGGAGGGGGCACCGCTCGCGCCGTGGCCGGAGCGGTCCGCGTACGTGAACATGCACGGCAGTCCCGAGACCGTGGCGGTGGAGCTGACCGATGGGCGCACGGTCTCGGTACGGGGTAAGGCATTCGCGGAGCTGTTGCTGGACATGCGGGCGTTCCAGGGCCTGATGGCCGCCCGTGAACAGGAAGCGTTGACCCTGCTGTCCTGTGCGGTCGCCGCGGAGCAGCGCAGCGGCGGATTCGCGCACGACTTCCAGCGGGCGCTTGCCCAGGCCGGGTATCGCCAGCCGGTGGTGGCGCCGACGAAGACGATCGCGACGCACACGTTCGTGCCAGGCACGTGGGGCACCTACGTGGTCGACGGCGGCCGGTGGGACCACCTCTCGTCGGGCGGGGCCGCCGTGCTGGGCAGGCTGGACGACGAGGCCCGCTGGGCGCCGTTCGAGCCGGGTGAGGTGCGGTCGGCGCCGATCATGCACGGCGACCGCCCGATCGGCGTGTCGTTCCGGCGGGACGGCGCCGGGGAGTCCGGGCCCGTTCCCGGTGGCATGCAGGCCAAGCGGTTCTCGGAGCGGACCTTCCACGTGTCGGCCGAGTCCGATGTGGACGGTCAGATCGTGGTGTACACGGCCGAGGGCAGGCCCGTGCGCATCGAGGGTGCGGCGTTCGCGCGGGTGGTGGTCGAGAGCGAGACGTTCCGCGACATGGGTCGCCTCCCGAGGGACGAGCCGCTGGCGCTGATCGTGTCGACCCCGCTGGACGGCCCGACCCACGGACGCGACTTCCACAACGCTCTTCGCCGCGAGTTCCGCGTCGACAACCCGGTCCACGAGCCGAGGGGCGCGGCCGGCCTGCGCGGCGGCGGCGGCGGCACGCCGGCCGTGTGGACCCAGGACGGCTGGACCGTCTACGACCACGGACACGATGTTCCCGTCCGCGTCGTGCTCCCGGCCTCCGTCGGCGCCGGGAGGACGGCGTTGCACGGTGTGGACCTGTCCGGTGAGGTGCGCCGGTTCGCGGCGGGCGACGTCGAGGTGCGGCGGATGTGGCGGCAGACCGGTCCGCTGGGGCTGGGACGCGATCCGGTCGGGTTGACGTTCCTCACCGGCGAGAGTCGTGACGCCTCCCTGAAATGGGGTGCCGAGCCCAGGAGCACGCACCTGCAGACGTTGGTGCACCCGATGCCGTCACCGTTCGCCCCCCACCGCGAGGGGCCCACGGAGACGGCCGCGCCGTGGCGCGAGAACGCGATGTACATCGCGGCGCGCGGCGAGAACAACTTCTTCGAGCTGTTGCTCAGGGACGGCTCGACAGTGCGGGTGGACGGCTCGACGTTCGGGCGGGCGGTGTCCCAGCTGGACAAGTTCCAGCAGGTCGCGAACCGCAACGAGGGCGGCACGGTGGTGCTGCTGTCGAACTGGTCCGGTGCCGGCGAGACGGCGCGGGACTTCCAGGAGGCGCTGGCCGCCGCCGGTCGGCGTGAGTCGGTGATGGCGCCGACGTCCTCGGTGCGGCTGCGAACGGACCCTGAAGGCCCCGGCCAGATCGTCGTGAGCAACGGTGGGTCGTGGCGGTCGTTCCCGGAGTCCCGGCAGCTGCAGGGTGTCGACGTCGCAGGTGAGGTGCGCCGGTTCGAGCCTGGCGAGGTCCGGGTTCGGCCGATGCGACATGGCGGCGGGACGGTCGGTCTGACGTTCCTTGGTGGGGGCGAGCGGTCGGCTTCGCTGGGTTGGGGCGGTGCGCGTCCGAGTGAGCATTTGCGGACGTTCATGCATCCGGAGGGTTCGTCGTCGTTCCCGAGCCGTCAGGGTGCTGTGGAGATGGCGGGTCCGTGGCGCAGGGACGCGATGTACGTCGCGGTCCGCGGCGAGGCCGACGCCTTCGAACTGCGGCTGGGCGACGGTTCGCAGGTGCGGGTGGACGGGTCGACGTTCGGCCGGGTCATGTCCGAGTTGGCGCCGTTCCGCGACATGACCAAGGACAACGGGAGCGGTTCGCTGGTGCTGCTCGCGGGCCGGTCCGGTGCGGGCGCGGGTGCGCGGGACTTCCAACAGGCGCTGGCGGCCGAGGGCTGGGACCACCTGGTGGTGGCGCCGACGGCCGACGTGCACCTCCGGACGCCGTTGCTGAGCCGCGGTGGTCAGCTCGTCGTGGACCAGGGCGGGTCCTGGCGGGCGTTCCCGCTACCGGACGTGGTCGAGGACCGCGTTCTGCCCGCGCTCACGACCAGGCGAGAGCCGACCGAGTTCCGCATTGGTGAGGTGCGGGTCGTCGAGGTCACCGATCGGCAGGGCAGGCCGGTGGGGTTGACCTTCTCGACCGGGGCGGAACAGCGCGCCGACATGTCGTACCTGCGTCGCCCGCAAGGCGCCACGTGGCTTCTGCCAGAAGGCGACCACGGCCAGCGGGCCGAGCAGGACATCGCCGCGGGCCGGGACGTGCCGCAGCCGGCGCCGTGGCCGCAGCGGTCGGCGTACGTGGTGCTGCACGGTTTCCCCGGCCACACGTTCCTGGAGCTGACCGATGGCCGCAAGGTCGCGGTGACTGGTGACGTGCTGGCCGAGGTGCTGCACAACGTCCACGCGTTCCGGGACCTGATGTCCGCGCGCGAGCAGGAAGCGTTGACCCTGCTGTCCTGCTCGACCGGTGCGGTGCGTGGCGCCGGTGGCGTCGCGGACGACTTCCAGCGGGCGTTGGCCGGGCTCGGCTATCACCAGCCGGTGGTGGCACCCACGAAGACGCTCAACCTGCACACGTTGAACATGACGATGTGGGAGACCTACATCGTCGACGGGGGCCGGTGGGAGCAGTTCTCGTCGGGTCCGGCGTCGGCACTGGGCAGGCTGTCCGACGACGTTCGGTGGGTGCCGTTTGCGCCGGCGGATGTGCGTTCGGCTGCGGTGTTGCGTGACGGCCGGGTGGTCGGTGTGTCGTTCCGGGATGACGGTGCGGCGGCGTCCGGTTCGGCCTGGGCCGCTACCAGCGGCCGGGTCGAAAACGGTGCGGTGCCGGAGCGGTCGTTCGTCGTGGACGTCGAGCCGGGCGCGGCGGGCGAGTTCGTGGTGCGCACCACCCGTGGTGACGCCGTGGTCGTCGACGGTCCGGTCCTCGCGCGGGTGGTCGGCGAGTCCGAGGCGTTCCGCGGTGCGGATCAGGCTCCGGTCGTGCTGGCGCTGTCGACGCCGGTGGACGTGTCGGGGCAGGTCCGCGGATTCCATGACACGTTGGTTCGTGACTTTGGCTTCCGCGAAACGGTGTTCGAGCCGCGGGGCGCGGTGGAGGTCGTGGCGGGTGCGGACGGCTCGCCGGTTCTGCGGGCCGCAGACGGCTGGACCGAGCACCGTGCGACCACCGACGCACCGGCCGACGGTGGGGTGCCGCAGGAGCCTGGTACGAGGACTGTCGACGCGGACGCCGTCGCGCCTTCGTTGTCACCGGATCGCACCGACGCCGACGCGGAGATCACGCTGGCTGACGCCGGCGCCGATGGGCGCAATGCGGCGGAGGATGGTGGCGGCGGGCGGCCGGTCGAGCGCACCGACGCCGACGCCGAGATCACGCAGTCGGACATCGAGGCCGGTCAGCGGCACCCGGACGAGCCCGAGCAGGCTCTCTCGCCGCAGCGGGCGCCGTGGGTGGACCGGCGGCCGATGGGTGTCGATCCCGCCGGTGAGGTGCGCCGGTTCGAGCCCGGTGAGGTCCGGGTCCAGCGGATGTGGCGCAGGACCGGTCCGCTGGGGCTGTCCACCGAGCCGGTCGGTCTGACGTTCCTCAGCGGTGGCGAGCGTTCCGCCTCGTTGAGGTGGGGTGCCGAGCGCCGGGGTGAGCACCTGCGGACCTTCGTGCAGCCGGAGGAAACCTCGGCCTTCCCGAGCAGCAAGGGCGCCCAGGAAGTGCCCGCGCGGTGGCGCAAGGACGCGATGTACGTCGCGGTGCGCGGGGGCGAGGACTCCTTCGAGGTGCGGCTGCGGGACGGCTCGCGGGTGAGCGTCGACGGCTCGACGTTCGGGCAGGTCGTGTCCGAGCTGACGCCGTTCCGCACGATGGCGGAGTCCAACGCGGGCGGCTCGGTGGTGCTCCTCGCGGGCCGGTCGGGTGCCGGTGGGGCGGCCGGGGACTTCCAGCGGGCGTTGACGGCGAACGGCTGGCACCAGCTGGTGGTGGCGCCGACGACGGACGTGCACCTGCGGACGGACTGGCCGGGACGCGGTGGCCAGCTCGTCGTCGACCGCGGTGGCTCCTGGCGGGCGTTCCCGCTGGCGGACGTGGTCGTGGGTCAGGAACTCGAGGCGCGCACGCACGGGCGGGGCTGGCCGACCAGGTTCCACACGAGCGAGGTGCGGGTCACCTCGATCAACGGTCCGGACGGCAGGCCACAGGTGGTGTCGTTCGTCGTCGGAAAGGAGCTGCGCCACGACGTGACGCAGCTGTCGCTCCCGCACCGGGGCACGACATCACTTCTCGCGGACAAGGCGGAGTACGGCGGGCAGGACCGTTCGCAGCCCGCGCCGTGGCCGGAGCGGTCCGCCTACGTGACCCTGCACGGAAACCCCGACAACGCGAGGATCGAGCTGACCGATGGCCGCACGGTCGAGGTGCGTGGTGACGCGCTGGCCGAGCTGCTGCAGGACCTGCGGGTGTTCCGCGACCTGATGTCCACGCGCGAGCAGGAAGCGCTGACGCTGCTGTCCTGTTCGACCGGTGCGGACCGGCACGGTGGCGGCGTCGCGTACGACCTGCAGCAGACCCTGGCCGGGTTCGGGTACCGGCAGCCGGTGGTGGCGCCGACGACGGACGTCCACGTCGGAACGCACCACACGGACGCGTGGGACACCGTTGTGGTCCAGGGCGGCCGATGGGAGCAGTTCTCGTCGGGACGGGCCTGGACGCTGGGCGAACTGCGCGCCGAGGCCCGGTGGATTCCGGTCGAGCCCGCCGAGGTGCGGTCGACGCCGATCATGCGGGGTGGCCGGCCGATCGGTGTGTCGTTCTGGCGGGACAGCGAGGGCGAGATCGGGCCTGTTCCCGATGGCGCACGGACCATGCCGTTGCCGGCCCGGACGTTCCTCGTGGCCGCGGAGTCCGATGTGGACGGCCGGGTCGTCCTGCACACCACCGGCGGTGCGACGGTGCACCTCGACGGTGCGGCGTTCGCGCGGGTCGTGGGCAACAGCGAGACGTTCCGCGGCTTGGGCATGGCGGGCTTCCGCGGGGCGGGACCGATCGCGTTGGCCGTTTCCAGCCCGCTGGACGGCCCGCGCTGGGGCAACGCCTTCCACCACGTCCTCAACCGCGAGTTCGGGGTGGAGAACCCGATTCACCAGCCCATGGGCCCGGCCGGCCTGCGCCGCGCCGAGAACGGCTCCCCGGCCGTGTGGACCCAGGACGGCTGGACCGTGCACGACCGCACCGCCGACGTCACCGAACTCGTCGTCCGTCCCACCGCCGGACTGGACACGGTCCCAGGTCGGATGCCCCGGTCCGGTGCGGAGCACGGGGAGTCGTCCGCGCCCTCGTCCTCGACGGGGCGGCTGCACGGTGTGGACGCGACCGGTGAGGTGCGCCGGTTCGAACCCGGTGACGTCCGGGTCGAGCCGATGCGGGCGCGGACCGGTCCGCGCGGCACGTCGGCGGAGCTGATCGGGTTCACGTTCCTCGGCGGTGGCGAGCGTTCCGCCTCGCTGCGGTGGGGTGCCGAGCTCAGCGGCGAGCACCTGCGGACCTTCGTGCAGCCGGAGGGTTCGTCGTCGTTCCCGAGCAGCAAGGGCGCCACCGAGGTCCCCGCGAACTGGCGCAGGGACGCGATGTACGTCGCGGTGCGCGGTGACGCGGACGCGTTCGAGCTGCGGCTGAGCGACGGCTCGCGGGTGCGGGTGGACGGGTCGACGTTCGCGGGGCTGATGTCCGAGATGCGGACCTTCCAGTGGGCGGCGGAGCGCAACGCCGGCGGGTCGCTGGTGCTGCTCGCCGGACGGTCGGGTGCCGGCCGTGCCGCCCCGGACTTCCAGCGGGCGCTGGCGGCGCAGAGCTGGCCGCACCTGGTCGTGGCGCCGGCCACCGACGTGCACCTGCGGACGGCCTGGTTCAAGCGTGCTGGTCAGATCGTCGTGGACCAGGGCGGTTCCTGGCGGACGTTCCCGGCCACCGACGTGATCGAGAACCGGACGCTGACGGCACGCACGTCCAGGGGGCAGCGCACCAACTTCGACACCGGCGAGGTGCGGGTCACCTCGATCGACGGCCCGGACGGCAGGCCGCAGGCGGTGTCCTTCGTGGCCGGCGACCAGCTGCGGCACGACCTGGCGATCTTCGCGCTTCCGCATCGGGGCACGACGACGTTGCTGCCGGAGGGAGAGGCCGGTCGGCGGCTCGAGCGCGAGATCCTTCAGGGGGCGGACTTCTCGCAGCCCGCCCCGTGGCCGGAGCGGTCCGCGTACGTGACCATGCACGGAAGCCGCGACAGGGTGAGGGTCGAGCTGACCGATGGCCGCACGGTCGAGGTGCGCGGGGCCGTGCTGGCGGAGCTGCTGCAGGACCTGCGGGTGTTCCGCGACCTGATGGCCGCGCGCGAGCACGAGGCGTTGACCCTGCTGTCCTGCTGGACCGGTGCGGACCGGCACGACGGCGGTGTGGCGTTCGACTTCCAGCAGGCGCTCGCCTACCTCGGGTATCGCCAGCCGGTGGTGGCACCGACGGCACCGGTCCGTTTCGGTTTCGACGCCTCCGAGACCGCGTGGGAATCCATCGTGTCCAGGGGTGGCCGCTGGGAGTCGTTCTCCTCCGGCTGGGAGTGGGCACCGAACCGCCTGGACGACGAGGCCGGGCGGATCCCGGCCGAGCCGGGTGGGTCGCGGTCGACGCCGGTCCTGAGCGGCGACCGCTCGATCGGTGTGTCGTACGCGGACCCGGTCGACCCGCCTGGGGACGCGGCCCGCCCGCACCGAGGCGGCGACCGTGACCTGACGCTGTCCTCCGCACGGGCGATCCGGGACGACACCGACCTGATGGAACCCGGACCGAGCCGGGCCCCGTCCCCCACTCCCAGGGAACCGGGGGAGTGGGTGGGCTCGTTGCCGGAGGGCATCGACCCGGACGGGCAGGTGCGCCAGTTCCAGCCCGATGACGTGCAGTTCAAGGAGATGACTCGCAGGGGCACGCCGGTCGGCCTGACGTTCCTGACCGGCGACGCACAGTCCGCCTCGTTGTCGTGGGCAGGCGCGCCCAGTGGCGAGCACCTGCGCACGTTCGTGCACCCGGAAGGTGACGGTCCGTCGGGGTTCCCGGGCGGCGACGGCGCCCGGCCGGCCACGGCCCGGTGGCGCGAGGACTCGATGTACATCGCGGTCGAGGGCAGCGCCGACGGCTTCGAACTGCGGCTGACCGACGGCTCGCCGGTGCGCGTGGACGGGTCGAACTTCGGGGTGCTGCTGGCCGGCCTGGAGAAGTTCCAGGACATGACGGTCTTCAACGAGAGCGGTTCGCTGGTGCTGCTCGCGGGCCGGACGGGGCTCGGCACCGCGGCAAGGGACCTCCAGTCGGCACTGGCGTACGAAGGCTGGGAACACCTGGTGGTGGCGCCGACCACCGACGTGCACCTGCGGACGGGGTCGTGGGCGCGCCACGGTGGCCAGCTCGTCCTGGACCGCGGCGGTGAGTGGCGGAAGTTCCCGGAGTCGCCCGTCGTCGACGGCGTGAGCCTGCCCGCGGTGACGGAGAACGGAAAGCAGACCCGGTTCCACACGAGCGAGCTGCGTTCGAGCGTGGTCCTCGGCCCGGACGGCGATCCGGTCGGGATGGCCTTCCTCGTCGGCGGCGACCTGCACGAGTACATGGACAAGCTGGCCCATCCCCACCGCGGGACGACGGTGAACCTGGCACGGGGCGAGAGCGCCCAGGTGCGAGTGGAACGGGAACTGCGTGACGGCACGGACAGCTCGCGGCCCGCGCCGTGGCCGGAGCGCTCCGCCTACGTCGTGGTCCACGGCGACGCCGAAAGGGTGACTCTCGAGCTCACCGACGGGCGCGTCGTCGCGGCGACCGGTGACGTGCTGGCGATGGCGCTGCAGGACCTGCACCCGTTCCGGGAGCTGATGGCCGGGCGTGACCCGGAGTCGCTGACCCTGCTGGCCTGTGAGACGGGCGCGGTCAGCGGACCGGGTGGGGTGGCCCGCGACTTCCAGCGGATGCTGGCCGACCTCGGATATCGCCAGCCGGTGGTCGCCCCGGCCATCAGCGTCGGCGCGCACCTGCATCGCGGGGACGGGACGTGGGAGAGCTACCAGTCAGGCCGCGGGCGGTGGGAGCAGTTCTCCTCGGGCTCGTCGCGAGTGCTGGGCAGGCTGCCGGAGGAGACCAGGTGGGTCTCGTTCGATCCGGCCGCCGTGCGGTCGGTGCCGCTGGTGACGGCGGGCCGCACCGTCGGCGTGTCGTTCTGGGAGGGCTCCGAGCCCGCCCCGAAGCCCGGCGAGCCCGGTCACGGCGCGGTGCCGGCGGCAGGGATGTCGCCAGGGACGTTCCACGTGTCCGCGCAGTCCGCTGTGGACGGTTCGCTGGTGGTGCGCACCGGCGACGGCACGACGTTGCACGTCGACGGCAGGACGTTCGCGCGGGTGGTGGGCAACACCGAGGTCTTCCGCGGTGAGACGAGCACTGGACCGGGGATGCCGATCGCACTGGTCGCGTCCACCCCGCTGACCGCGACGGGCCAGAGCCGTGGTTTCCACGAGACCCTGCTCCGGGAGTTCGGTGCCCAGGAATCGGTCTACGTGCCGAAGGGCACGGCCCGCCTGCTGTCCACAGAGGACGGCGCCCCGCTGGTGTGGGCCGAGAACGGGTGGAAGGTGTACGACCACGCTGCCGGCACGTCCGGCCGTGTGACCCGTGCGTCCGAGGTCGCGGCCTTGCCCGGGAGCGAGCAGGCCGGAGCAGGGCCTTCCCGTCCGGCCGACCGTGAGCTGGGGACGCTCTCGTCCGCCGTGGAGCGGGGCGAGTCGTCCTCGCCGAGGCTGTTCGAGCCCGGCGACGGCCGGATCGTCCACGACGAACTCGACCTGATGGACCCCGGCCCCGGCGGATCCCGCACGGGTGAGGTGCCGCGCGTCTCCCCGTCGGAACCGGTGGCGCGGACCGCGCAGGGCATCGACGTCGGCGGGCAGCCGCGCCGGTTCATGCCCGGCGACGTGCAGGTGCAGGAGCTGACGCTCGCCGGCCAGCCGATCGGCCTGACCTTCCTGTCCGGCGCTGAACGGTCGGACTCGCTGTCGTGGGCCGAAGGGCCCGCCAACCAGCACCTGCGGACGCTGGTGCATCCGGAGGGCACCGGACCCTCGACTTTCCCCGGCACCGAGGGCACCTGGCAGGCCACGTCGCCGTGGCGTGAGGACGCGATGTACCTCGCGGTGCGCGGCGGGCCGGACTCGTTCGAGCTGCGGCTGCGGGACAACGCGCCGGTGCACGTGGACGGATCGGTCTTCGGGCGTGTGGTCGCCGACCTGATCGCCTTCCGGACGATGGCCCTGAACAACATGAGCGGGACGCTGGTCCTGCTCGCGGGCCGGTCCGGGCTCGGCGGGGCGGCCGAGGGCTTCCAGCGGGCACTGGCGGACGTGGGCCTGCTGCACCTGGTGGTGGCGCCGACGGCGGACGTGCACCTGCGGACCGGGGCGGCCGGAACCGTCGGCGGTCAGGTCGTCCTGGATCGCGGCGGTGCCTGGCAGGCGTTCCCGAGGCCTGAGGTGGTCGCCGGTCTGAGGCTGACCGCGCGGACCCCCGGCGGAATGCAGGTGCCGTTCGGCACCAGGGACGTGCGCGTGAACATGATCAACGGCCATGACGGCACTCCGGTCGGCATGACCTTCCTGATCGGCAGGGAGCTGTTCACCAACCTGGTGCAGCTGTCGGGCAGTCACCGCGGCACGACCGTGACCTTGGCGCCGGGGGAGGACCTCCGGGCTCGGGTGGCCAGGGAGGAGCGCGATGGCGTGGCCGGAGCGCCGGCGCCCTGGCCGGAGCGCTCCACCTACGTCGTGGCGCACGGCGCGCCGACGTTCGCGACGATCAACCTCACCAACGGACGCACCGTCCTGGTGAGCGGTGACGTCCTGGCCGCGGTGCTGCACGACCTGCGGGCGTTCCACGGGCTGATGACAGGCCGTGGAGCGGAAGTGCTGGCCCTGTTCTCCTGTGAGACCGGGGCGGCGCGGGGGCCGGGCGCCTTCGCCGACGACTTCCAGCGGACGCTGGCCGGCTTCGGGCACCGGCAGCCGGTGGTCGCCCCGACCACCGCCAGCGGTGTCCACCGGATGCGGCCGAGTCAGGCCTGGGAAAGCTACCTGCGCAACGACGGCAGGTGGGAGCAGTTCTCCTCGGGCCGGGCGCTGGCGCTGGGCAGGGTGCCGGACGACCCCAGGCGGGTCTCCTTCGACCCGGCCGCCGTGCGGTCGGCGCCGCTGGTGCTGGCGGGCCGCGTGAGCGGCGTGTCGTTCTGGGAGAACGGTGTCCAGCCCGCGGTACGGCCGGGCGAACCCGGCTCCGGTCCGGTGCGCGGCACGGTGCTGCCACCGGGCACCTTCCACGTGGTCGCCCAGTCCGATGTGGATGGTCAGATCGTGGTGCGCGCCAACGACGGCAGGACGGTGCACCTCGACGGCCGGACCTTCGCGCGGGTGGTCGGCAACAGCCAGGTCTTCCGCACCGAATCGGGCACCGGGCCGCGCCTGCGGATCGCCCTGGTCACCTCGGCCCCGCTGGACGCGCCGTCCCAGGGCGGCGGCTTCCGCGAGACCCTGATCCGGGAGTTCCGCGTTCCCGTACCGGTCCACGAGTCCAGGGGCGCGGCCCGCCTGCTGACCGGCGCCGACGGCACCCCGGTCGTGTGGACCCAGGGCGGCTGGACCTCGTACTCCCAGACCCCCGATGCGCACGGACGCGTCGTGCTTCCGGTCGAGGGTGCCGGCGCTCGCCGGTCCGACGGAGACCTGACGCTGTCGTCCTCCGGGACGGTCCGCGACGACGTCGACGTGAGCTCGTCGTCCGCCGGGACGGTCCGCGACGACGTCGACCTCATGGACCCCGGAGCCGGTCGTTCCGGCACAGGTGCGGCCCTGCCCGCACCGCAACGGGCGCCGTGGACGAACCAGCAGCCGCACGGCGTGGGCCCGGACGGGCAGGTGCGCCGCTTCCGTTCCGATGACGTACAGGTCGCGCAGATGTGGCGCCGGCTCACGCCGATCGGCCTGACGTTCCTGACCGGCGGCGAGCGATCCGCTTCGCTGTCGTGGGGAAGTGCGCCCCGCGGCGAGCACCTGAGCACGTTCGTGCACCCGGAGGGCGACGGTCCGTCAGGGTTCCCGGGCAGCGACGGCGCCCAGCCGTCCGTGGCTGCGTGGCGCGAGGACTCCATGTACGTCGCGGTGCGCGGCGGGGACGACTCCTTCGAGCTGCGGTTGACCGACGGCTCGCCGGTGCGCGTGGACGGGACGAACTTCGGCCGGATGCTGGCCGGCCTGACCAGGTTCCAGGAGCTGGCTTTCGGCAACGAGGGCGGTTCGCTGGTGTTGCTCGCCGGCCGGTCGGGGACGGACGGCGCGGCCGGGGACTTCCAGCGGGCGCTGGCGGCCGAGGGCTGGCACCACCTGGTGGTGGCGCCGACAGCGGACGTGCACTTGCAGACGGGGTCGTTCTGGCGCAGCGGCGGCCAGATCGTCCTGGATCGCGGTGGTGAGTGGCGGACGTTCCCGACACCCGACGTGATCGACGGCGTGACCGTGGCCGCCTGGACCTTCGACGGAGCGCCGGCGCACTTCCACACGAGCCAGGTGCGTGCGAGCGTGATCACCGGCCCGGGCGACGCCCCGATCGGGATGTCCCTCGTCATCGGCACCGACCTGCACCATCACCTGGAGAACATGTCCCATCCCCACCGCGGTACGACGCTGCCGGTGGCGGAGGGGCAGAGCACCCGGTCACTGGTGCAACAGGAGCTGCGCGGCGGCACGGACAGCTCGCGGCCCGCGCCCTGGCCGGAGCGCTCCGCCTACGTCGTGGCTCACGGCAACTCCGACGTGGTGTCTCTCGAGCTCACCGACGGGCGCACCATCGCGGCGACCGGTGCGCACCTGGCCACGGTGCTGCACGACCTGCGGCCGTTCCGGGAGCTGATGGCGGGGCGTGACCCCGAGGCGCTGACCCTCCTGGCCTGCGCGACAGGTGAGGTCAGGCAAGCAGGTGGGGTGGCCCACGACTTCCAGCGGGCACTGGCCGGGTTCGGGCATCGCCAGCCGGTGGTCGCCCCGACCAACAACATCGGCGTCCACGCGCACCGCGGTGACGGGACGTGGGAGAGCTACCTGCGTGGCGGCGGGCAGTGGGAGTACTTCTCGTCTGGTGCGGCACGCGCGTTGGGCAGGCTGCCCGCGGACACCCGGTGGGTCTCGTTCGATCCGGCCGCCGTGCGGTCGGTGCCGCTGGTGCGGGCGGGCCGCACGGTCGGCGTGTCGTTCTGGGAGGGCGGCGACCAGCCCGCGGCGAAGTGGGGCGAGCCGGGACACGGCTCGGTGCAGAGCATGCGCTTGCCGCAGCGGACGTTCTACGTGACGGCGCCGTCCGATGTGGACGGTCTGCTGGTGGTGCGTACCGGCGACGGCAGGCAGCTGCACGTCGACGGCAGGATGTTCGCGCGGGTGGTCGGCAGCACCGAGCTGTTCCGCGGTGAGACGGGCGCCGGGCCGCGGATGCCGATCGCGCTGGTCACCTCCACCCCGCTGGACGGGCCGAGCCAGGGCCGTGGTTTCCACGAGACCCTGCGCGGGGAGTTCGGCGTCCACGAGATCGTGCACGAGTCCAGGGGCCTGGCCCGGCTGCTGACCGCCCAGGACGGTGCCCCGCTGGTCTGGACCCAGGACGGGTGGACGGTTCACGACCACGCGGCCGGTGTGCGCGACCGCGTCATCAATCCCCTCGAGGACGCGGCCAGGGCCAGAGCCGCACAGGCCACGGCCGCGCAGGGCGGGGCTGGACCGGCTCGTTCGGCCGACCGCGACCTGACGCTGTCCTCCGTCGCGCCGGAGCGGGTGACGTGGTCCTCGGCCAGGCCGGTCCGGGGCGTGACCGATCTGATGGACCCCGGAACCGGCGGCTCGCGCACGGACGGGGCCCCGTCGGCCCTCTCGCCGGAGCAGGCGCCGTGGACGAACCAGCGGCTGCACGGTGTGGGCCCGGACGGGCAGGTGCGCCGCTTCCAGCTCGATGACGTCGAGGTCCGGTCGATGCGGCACGCCGGTGAGCCGGTCGGCCTGACGTTCCTGTCCGGTGCCGAGCGGTCCGCTTCGCTGTCGTGGGGCAGCACGGTCACGTCCGAGCACCTGCACACGCTGGTGCACCCGGAGGGTGACGGTCCGTCGGCGTTCCCCGGCGGCGAGGGCGCCCGGCCGAGCAGCGCACCGTGGCGCGAGGACTCGATGTACGTCGCGGTGCGTGGCGGGGAGAGCTCCTTCGAACTGCGGTTGACCGACGGCTCGCCGGTGGATGTGGACGGGGCGACCTTCGGCCGGATGGTGGCCGAGCTCGACCGGTTCCACGAGATGACCTTCTTCAACGAGAGCGGTTCGGTCGTGCTGCTCGCGGGCCGGTCCGGAGCCGGTGAGGCGGCGCGGGACTTCCAGCGGGCGCTGGCGGACGCGGGCTTGGACCACCTGGTGGTGGCGCCCACGTCGGACGTGCACCTGCCGCCGGTGTGGTCGCCGATCGGTGGCCGGATCGTGCTGGACCGGGGCGGTTCCTGGCGGGCGTTCCCGATGCCGGACGTGATCGGCGACATCGAACTGACGGGGCGTGCGGACATCGGGCTACCGGTGTCGTTCCGCACGAGCGAGGTGCGTTCGACCGTCGTCCTCGGCTCGGAGGGCACTCCGATCGGGACGACCTTCCTGGTCGGCGCCGCCCTGCACGACTACCTGGTGACGATGTCGTACCCGGACGGTGGAAGGACGTCCTCCGTGCCCCATGGCGCTGACGTGCGCGCGTGGGCGCGGCAGGAGGTGAGCGAGGGCCGGGACAGCACGCGGCCGACGCCGTGGCCCGAGCGTGCCGGGTACGTCATCACCCACGGCAGCCACCGCAACGTCGGCGTGGAGCTCGTCGACGGGCGCAGCATCACTGTTACGGGTGACGTACTGGCCAGGGTGCTGCAGGACCTGCGGCCGTTCCGGGACATGATGACCGCGTACGACCCGGAGGCGCTGACCCTGCTGGCGTGCAAGACGGGAACGTATCGGCGAGCGGGCGGTGTCGCCCACGACTTCCAGCAGGCGCTGAGCGAGTTCGGCTACCGCCAGCCGGTGGTCGCGCCGACCGACAAGGCCGGTGCGCACGCCTACCGCGGCAACGAGACGTGGGAGAGCTACGTTCGCGGCGACGGGCGCTGGGAGCACTTCTCGTCGGGACCGGCCAGGGCGCTGGGCAGGCCGGCCGGGGACGCCCGGTGGGTCTCGTTCGATCCGGCAGCTGTGCGGTCGGCGCCGCTGGTGACGGCAGGCCGCACGATCGGTGTGTCGTTCGGCGAGGGCACGGCACGACTGGACGGTCCGGATCCCGGCTCCGTGCCGGGTGCGCGACTGCCGGAGCGGACGTTCTACGTGACGGCGCCGTCCGATGTGGATGGTCTGCTGGTGGTGCGCACCGGCGACGGCAGGCAGCTGCACGTCGACGGCACGACGTTCGCGCGGGTGGTCGGCAGCACCGAGCTGTTCCGCGGTGAGACGGGCGCCGGGCCGCGGATGCCGGTCGCGCTGGTCGCGTCGACCCCGCTGGAGGGGACGACCCCCGGTCGTGGTTTCCGCGAGACCCTGGCCCGCGAGTTCGGCTTCGCCGAGCCGGTCTGGGAGACCAGCGGCGCGGCCCGGCTGGAGTTCGCCGCCGACGGCACCCCGGTCGTGCGAGCCCAGGACGGCTGGAACGTCCACGACCACTCGGCTCCCGGAGCCGAGCGCGCCGGGCACTCCGGCGAGGACACCGGCCACGCCGGGCGGGGCGACGGTGCGGCGACGTCCGGACCCGACCTGGTGCTCCCGTCCGCGGTGGAGTCCGGGTCCGGGCGGCTGCACGGGGCGAACCCGGACGGTGGGGTGCGGCGGTTCGAGGCCGGCGACGTGCGGGCGTATCACCTGTGGCGCAACAACAAGCCCGTCGGCCTGACGTTCCTGAGCGGCGACGAGTGGGCCAGCTCCGTGCGGTGGGCCAACGAGCCGCGTGCCCAGCACCTGCGGACTTTCGTGAACCCGGAGGCGTTCCCGAGCAGCAAGGGTGCTGAGCGGACCGTGTCGCCGTGGCGCAAGGACGCGATGTACGTCGCGGTGCGCGGTGCCGAGGACTCCTTCGAGCTCAGGCTGAAGGACGGCTCGCGCGTCAACGTGGACGGCTCGACCTTCGGGCGGGTGCTGTCCGGCCTGGACAAATTCCGGTGGATGACGAACGTCAACGAGAGCGGTTCGCTGGTGCTGCTCGCGGACCGGTCGGGTGCCGGCGCGGCCGCCCGTGACCTCCAGCAGGCGCTGGCCGCGGCCGGGCGCGACCACCTGGTGGTGGCGCCGACGGCGGACGTGCACCTGCGCACGGCCTGGTTCCAGCGCGGTGGCCAGATCGTCATGGACCGCGGCGGCGCGTGGCGGACGTTCCCCGAGCCGGCCGTGGTCGAGAACCTGGAGCTGCGGGCGGACACGGTGACCGGCTGGGAGACCAGTTTCCGCACGGGTCAGGTGCGCGCGACCGTCCTCACCGGACCCGGCGGTGCCCCGCTGGGCGTGACCTTCCTGGTCGGGCCCGAGCTGCACAGCTACACGGAATGGATGGCGACGCCGCACCGGGGGACGACGCTTCCCTTCGCACGCGACGAGCAGATGGCCACGGACGGCGTGCGGCAGCTGGCTGACGGACGGGACGGTGCGGTGCCCGCGCCGTGGCCCGATCGCTCGCTCTACGTCGTCGGCCACGGCAGTCCCTCCGACGTGACCCTGGAGCTCACCGACGGGCGGACCGTGCGGGTGCGCGGCGACGTCCTGGGCAAGGTGCTGGACGACCTGCGGCCGTTCCGGGACGCGATGGCCGCGAACGACCCGGAGACGCTGGCGCTGTTCGCCTGCGAGGTGGGCGCCATGCGCGGTGGCGGCGGTGCCGCCTACGACCTGCAGCGCGCGCTGGCCGAGGCCGGGTACCGCCAGCCGGTGGTCGCGCCGACCACCGAGGCCGGCGTCCACGTGCGTCCCGGGGACGAGACCTGGGAGAGTCACGTCAACGACGGCGGCCGGTGGGAGCAGTTCTCGTCGGGCCCGGCGCGGGTGCTCGGCCGCGTGCCCGGCGAGTCCACGTGGACCGCGTTCGACCCGGCCGCCGTGCGGTCGGCGCCGATCATGCACGGTGACCGCACGGTCGGCGCGTCGTTCTGGCCGGACGGCACCGGGCGCATCGACGCCGGGCGCATCGACGCCGGGCAGCCCGTGGTGGCGGGCCTGCGGTTGCCGGAGCGCACGTTCTTCGTGTCGGTCCAGTCCGATGTGGACGGCTCACTCGTCGTGCACACCAACGACGGCCGGACGCTGCACGTGGACGGCCCGGCGTTCGCACGGGTGGTCGGCAACGTCGAGGCCTTCGCCGGCCTCGCGCGCATGGGTCGTGCGGCACCGATCGTGCTCGCCGCGTCGACCCCGCTTGCCGGGCCGACCCAGGGCGCGAGCTTCCAGCACGCCCTCAGCCGCGAGTTCGGTGACGCCGAGGCGGTTTTCGAGCCCAGGGGCGCGGTGCGCGTGGCCGGTGGCGACGGTGTCTCGATCGTGTCGGCCCAGGACGGCTGGACGGTGCACGACCGCTCGGCCGACGTCACCGAACGCGTCGTCCGCCCGGCCGCCGGGACGGATCGTGGTGGCGACCGGTTCGTGACGCTGTCAGGGCGCCCGCACGGTGTGGACCCGGCCGGTGAGGTGCGCCGGTTCGAACCGCCCGCCGGCGCGTCCGACATGTCCGCGCGGCTGGCCGCCTGGTTGGACGCGGCGGACCGCAAGGCGGAGACCCGGAACGCTGCCGAGCAGACCGAGGCACCCGTGCCGGTACCCGATGAGCAAGCGCCCGTCGGCCAAGCCCCCGTTGATCGGGTGCCGATGGCCGATCGCGGTGCCGCGCTGAAGTCCGGCCGTTCCTGGGTGCAGCGCGTCTTCGACCGCGAGACGGTCCTGGCGGGCCTGGACGCGGCATCCGGCGAGGCTCGCACGTTCCGCCGCCGCGACGTCATGGCGCACGCACTGACGTCCGAGGGCCGCACCGTCGGCGTGACGTTCCGCGGCGGAACGGATCCGGTCGCGGTGCCGGTCACGGCGGCGCAGGGCGGTGTGTTCCACGTCGACGTCGACGCGGGTGCGCACCGGTTCGGGCTGACGTTGAAGGACGGCTCTCAGGTCACCGTCGACGGCGGGGTGCTGGCCGAGGTGGTCGCGAAGGCCAAGCCGTTCCGGTCGGCGAGCACGCCGGCCGCAGTGGCGCTGGCGGGGTCGAGTGCGGGCGTGCTCGGTCATGCCGGTGGTGCGGCGCACGACTTCCAGCGCGGGCTGGCGACGTTCGGCCGCGACACGGCCGTGGTGGCGGAGGAAGGCCTGGGCCGCTGGCGCGGGTTCGGCGGTGCGGTGGCGGGAACCGACGGCACCGGCCGGGTTCGCCTGTTCAACGCGACCGACGTGCCGGTCGAGCCGGTGCGCGACGGCGACACCGTGGTGGGTGTGTCGTTCCGCGGCCCGGCGGACGAGTCGATGCGGGCGCCCGGTGCGGACTCGGCCGTGGTGGCGGTGGACAACCAGTTCGACCGGTTCCAGCTCACCCTGGCCGACGGCACTCGGGTCGCGCTGGGCGGTTCGGCGTTCGCGGACGTGCTCACCTCGACCCCGCTGTTCGGCCAGGCACGGGAAGGACGCGCGGGCGAGATCGCGCTGCTGGCGTCGCGGGCGGGTTCCACCGGTTGGCGCGGTGGGGCGGCGCACGACTTCCAGGCGGCGCTGAGCGACCGGCTCGGTGCGGAGACCAAGGTGGTGGCACCCGCCAACGACCTGACGCCGCAGGCGGACGGTGACGGTCTGGCCACCATCGCCGAGGACGCCGACGAGATCACGGCCTTCGCGCAGGACCCCGGCTGGCGGATGTTCCCGGCGGTCCCGCTGGACCGCCCGATCCAGGCGTTCCACTTCGAGCGCAGTGAGTACATCGACGTGGGCGCCTCGGACGTGCACGCCGTACCGCTGGTCAAGGACGGACGGGTCATCGGGGTCACGTTCAGCGTGGACGGTGACGGCCTGGACACCGCGCTGTCGTGGGCGGCGGCCGACGGCAAGGACACGACCTCCGTGCTGCCGGAAGGTGTCGGCGCCGACACGATGGCGCGCGCGCTCGACGGGCAGTCAGGTCCCGCGCCGTGGCCGGAGAACACGTTCTTCGTCATCGGGCACAGTTTCGCGTCGGGTGACTCGTCCGGATTCCGCCTCCATGACCGAGAAGGTGCCGCGCTGTCGCTGTACGGGCAGTCGTTCGCCGATCTCGTGCGGCGGCTGGAGCCGTTCCAGCAACGGATGAGCGGCCCGGACCGCCCGGAGGCGATCGCGCTCATCGTCTGCACCGTCGGTGACGACTGGCCCGGCGGTGCGGCCCACGACTTCCAACAGGCGCTGTCGACCACGTTCGCGGTCGACATGCCGGTGCTCGCGCCGACCGCGCCCGTCTACATCGGACTGCGCGACGGGCGCGCGGCCACCGCGGTGGACCACAGGGGCACCTGGCTCACCTTCTCCGCCGGCTACGGGCAGGTGCTCGGCGCCGATGGCACGGGCAGCCTGACGGCGTTCGCCCCCGAGGACGTCCGTTCGCAGGTCGTGCGCGACGGGGACCGCCCGATCGGACTGTCCTTCGCGGACGGTCGTGGTCCGGTCGACGCGGCGCGCTGGCCGGCCGGTGCGATCGGCCTGGACGTGGCGGCGTCGGGTGACCGCTTCTCGGTCACCCTGACCGACGGCAGGACGGTCACGGTCGACGGGCGCGCGCTGGCCAAGATGGTCATGGTCTCCCCGGCGTTCCGCGAGATCGCCGCTGTCCGGCGACCGGCGGCCTTCGTGGTGTCCTCGGGTTCCGAGCACGCCCTCGGCGCGTTCCAGCGTGCCGTGGCCCGCACCTTCGGCCTCGACGTGCCCGCGGTGGTCCAGCGCGACGGTGAATGGACCGCGCACGCCCAACCGGCACAGTTCGCCGGAACCGACGCGGACGGCAGGGTGGAGCTCTTCACCTGGCCCGACGTGGTGCACCGCCGCGGCACGGCCGGGGTGTCGTTCACCGGCGACCCGGTGCCCGGCGGTGCGCCGGACGAGTTCAGCGTCGCGGTCTCCGGCACCCGCGAACGGTTCGACGTGCGGCTGAAGGACGGACGGCAGGTCGCCGTGTCCGGCCGCGTGCTGGCCGAGATCGTGTCCGGCACGGGCCCGTTGACCGGCGAGCGCATCACCCTGCTCGGCTCGGCCGCCGGAGAGATCGACGCGCCCGGCGGCGCCGCGCACGACTTCCAGCGCGCCCTGGCGAAGCGGTTCGAGGTGTGGCAGCCGGTGTCGGCCGTCGCCGAGGACGGCACGCTGCGCACGTTCCAGACGCTCGACACGCTGTCCAGGCCGCTGTCGGGCGTCGAACTCAGGCACGGGGACGGTGGCCGCCGTCCCATCACGTTCCAGCCGGGCACGATCTCGACGGCCCCGCTGCGGCACGGTGACCAGGTCGTCGGCGTCACGTTCCGCACCGGCGACGAACGCCTCGACACCCAGGCGTGGGCCACCGCGGGCGGTGGCGCCGGCACCACCCATCTGCTCGGCGCGGACGAGTTCGACCTCGCCGAGGCGACCGAGTCCCGGACCGCACAGACGCCGTGGCCCGCCCGCACCTTCCACGTCGACGCCGTGGAGTTCAGCGGCGCCGACCTGCTGGTCGAGACCGGGAACGGCCGCAAGGTCGTGGTCGACGCTGCCACGCTGGCCGAGATCGTCGCCCGCTCGGAGCCGTTCCAGCAGGCCTACGGCGGCGCACCTGAGGCGATCACGCTGCTCGTGCCCAACGCCGGCGCGCCCGGCGGTGCCGCGGAAGCCTTCCACCGCGTGCTGCACGAACAGTTCGGCCGCACCGAGCCTGTCTACGCGCCGACCAACGACCTGGAGCTGCTGGCGGCGTCGGGACAGACATCGGCGGGCACCGTCCTGCACGACGCGGGGGAGTGGCGTCGCGTCGTGGCCGAGCCGGAGCACGCGGAAGCTCCCGCGCCCGAGGCCACGACGGCCGACCGCGGTGCCGAGCTGAAGTCCGGCCGTTCCCTGGTGAAACGGCTCTTCGGTCTCGGGACGGTGCTGACGGGTGTGGACGCGGTGTCCGGTGAGACCCGGTCGTTCCGTCGCGGTGACGTCGCCGGGCACGCGCTGACGTCCGAGGGGCGCACTGTCGGCGTGACGTTCCGCGGCGGCACGGATCGGGTCGCGGTGCCGGTCACGGCGGCGCAGGGCGGTGTGTTCCACGTCGATGCGGACGCGAGCGCACACCGGTTCGGGCTGACGTTGAAGGACGGGTCGCACATCACCGTCGACGGCGGGGTGCTGGCCGAGCTGGTCGCGAAGTCCAGGCCGTTCCTGTCGGCGGAGGCACTGGCCGGTGTCGCGCTGGCGGGAACGAGCGCGGGCGTGCTCGGTCACGCCGGTGGTGCGGCGCACGACTTCCAGCGCGGACTGGCCACGTTCGGCCGCGACACGGCCGTGGTGGCCGAGGACGGCCTGGGACACTGGCGCGGGTTCGGCGACGCGGTCGCGGGCATCGACGACACCGGCAGGGTCCGGCTGTTCACGGCGGCAGAGGTCGCGGCCGAGCCGATGCGTGACGGTGACACCGTTGTGGGCGTGTCGTACCAGGGCGCGGTGGACGTGCCCGAGGCGAGGCCGTTCCAGGTGGCGGTGGACGGTGACGCCGAGCGGTTCCACGTGACGCTGGCGGACGGGACGCGGGTCACGCTCGTCGGTGCGGCGTTCGCGGACCTGCTGGCGACGACGCCGTTGTTCGGTCAGGCGCGCGAGGTGACGCTGCTGGCGTCGCAGGCGGGTGCGCTGGCCTGGCCCGGCGGTGCGGCACACGACTTCCAGGCGGCGCTGACCGGCCGGCTCGGCGCGGAGGCGCGGGTGACGGCGTCCGCGACCGAGGCTGCCGGGCCCGACGCGATCTGGCGGGAGTTCCCCGAGCAGCCGCTGGACCGGCCGGCCCAGGCGTACCGCATCGACCTGTCCGACTACGTCGACGTGCCTCCCGCGAACGTGCGGGTCGAGCCGCTCGTCCACGACGGCCGGGCCATCGGTGTCGTGTTCGGCTTGAACGACAACGACGTGGCGGCCGCTCACGCGTGGGCGGAGGTGGGTCGCAGGGACACGATGTCCGAGCTGCCGGAAGGGGTCGACGACGTCAACGCGGTCGAAGGCCGGCTCGATGTCCGGTCCGGCCCGGCACCGTGGCCCGAGAACACGTTCTTCATCGTCGGCCACAGCTTCGACGCCGCAGGTACGTGCTCCGGTTTCCGCATCCACGACCGCGACGGCGCGATGCTGTCGTTGCACGGGCAGCCGTTCGCCGACCTCCTGCGGCGGCTGGAACCGTTCCAGCAACGGATGAGCGGCTCGGACCGCCCGGAGGCGATCGCGCTCATCGTCTGCAGCGTGGGCGACGACCGCGCCGGTGAGGGGGCGCACGACTTCCAGAACGCCCTCTCGGCCTCGTTCGGCAACGACCTCCCCGTGCTCGCGTCGACGGCGTCGGTCCACATCGGCGTGCGTGAAGGCCACGCGATGACCGCGCTGCACCACGACGGCCGCTGGAACACGTTCTCCGGTGGGTCCGCGCTGGTGCTCGGCACGGACGCCACCGGCCGGGTCTCCCCCTTCCGCGCCGAGGACGTCCGTTCGCGCCTCGTGCACCACGAGGACCGTCCGGCAGGACTGTCCTTCACCGACAGTCGCGAGTGGACTGCGACGGAGCAGTGGCCGAGCGGCTCGGCCGGCGTGGACGTCCGCGCCGCGGCGGACCGGTTCGGCATCACGCTCGCCGACGGCCGGCAGCTCACGGTCGACGGCCGTGCCTTCGCCAAGGTGCTCGTGGCGTCCTCGGCGTTCCGCGAACTCAACGCGACCGGCGCACCGACGGCACTGGTGGTGACCGACGGCGCACCGAGCGCGGTGCGCGAGTTCCAGGCGAAGCTCGCCTCGGCCTTCCACGTGCGCACGCCGGTCATCACCCCCGGCGGCGACTGGACCGTCTACTCCGGACTGCCGTCGCTGGTCGGCCACTCCGCCGACGGCCGGGCACACATCGTGAGCGTGCCGCAGGTCGACGTCGACGAGTTCGTCGTCGACGGCCGGACCGCGGCCGTGTCGTTCACCGGTGCGCCGGTGCCGGCCGGTCCGCGCGGCGAGTTCCGCATCGCGGTGCCCGGCGACGCCGACGGCTTCCGGATCAACCTCCTCGACGGTCGCGAGCTGACCGTCACCGGACGGGGGCTCGCGGGCCTGGTCGGCGCGTCGACGTGGCTGCCGGACGACGCGAACCGCATCGTCCTGCTCGGCTCTCCCGCCGGTGCCGCCGTGCAGGAGTTCCAGCGCGCCCTCGCCGAGCGGTTCGACGTGTGGCAGCCGGTCATCGCCGTGACCGAGGACGGCGGGACGCGGACGTTCGAGTCGGTCGCGCGCCAGGTGCGCGGCGTCGACCACGACGCCTCCCGCACGACCCGGGGCCAGGTCGGCTTCCCGGTGGACCAGGTGCACGTCGCGCCGCTGCGGCACGGCGACGAGGTCGTGGGCATCACCTTCCGCACGGATGCCGCTGCCTCCGCAGACGCTTCTCTCACCGACGCGGTGGCGGCCGGCTCCGCGTCGTGGCCCGCCGGGACCTTCCGGATCGACGTCGCCGACGTGTCGGTCAGCCGGGTCCGGATCGATCTGCTGGACGGCCGCGCCATCGAGATCGGCGGTGACGCGCTGGCCGAGCTGGTGGTGGCCTCCGAGCCGTTCCGCCGCGCCGCCGGGCAGGGCGCACTCCCGGCCATCGCGCTGATGACCGCTTACGCCGGTACCGAAGACGGCGTCGCGGCTCGCTTCCACCGTGCGCTGCGGGAGCTCGGCCACGAGCTGCCGGTGTACGCGCCCACCACCGAGATCGACGTGCCCGCGGCCGTCGCGTGGCGGGTGTTCGACTCCCTGCCCGCGGCCAACTCGTCGCGCTGGGACGATGACGACGACGCACTGTCCCAGCCGGACTCCGACGGCGCCTGGTCGATGGCGGGCGTGGACAGCGTCCCCCAGTCGCCCGGCTGGGACGAGCGTTCGGTGGGCGATGTGGAAGTGCCGGGCTCGGCGGGCGACGTGGAGGCACCAAGCCCGGTGACCGACGTGGCACCACCGCGCTCGATCTCCCTCGCCGACTTCCTCGGCGGCACGCCGCCGCGTGAGGAGAACCAATGAGCGCCGAAGACTACAGTCGGTGCTCAGCACACCGGGCGCGACCGGTATTTCCGTGAGTGATTCCCCGGAGGTTGCGGCCCAGGGCGCCAGGACGCGCCACCTGCTGCCGACGGGTTCTTGAATGAGCGCGTACCAGAAGCGACACGACGAACATACCGGCCGGGAGGCTGTGATGGCGGAGACCGCCACGACGACCGAACAGACCGAAGCCCGGTTCGAGGGTGACCAGTGGGTCTTCCTGATCGACCCCGCCTGGCAGGCGGAGCAACCGGAGCCGGCTGAGGGCGAGGAGCGTCCGCGGCCGCCCATCGAGGTGGTCGTCGGCGGGTGGTTCGTCGAGCAGGACGGCAGCACCAGCCGCTTCCACGCCAACCCCGACTACCTGCCGACCCGGCCCGACTCGCCGACCGACCCGGTGGACGCGACGCTGCAGATGGTCACGCGGGGCGAGGCCGAGCCCGGCGAGCTGCTGTCGATCATGACCGAGGGCAACGTCTACGGGGTCGCCGTGACCGAGGACAACAACCCGGTCGTGGTGCTGTCACCGGACGAGGTGCCGTGTGTCGTGGTCGCCACGGCGCCGGCGCACAGCCGTCGCATCGCGGAGATCGAGGCGCTCGACAACATCGCGGCCTGGGCCGAGGTCAGCCTGGAACAGCTCGTCGGGCTGCTGCCGGAGGAAGGCGTCGACGTACTGCTCAACGCGGGCGCGCCCGCGTCGATGCGGCTGATCGCGGCCGCGCTCCGCCAGGCGCTGAGCGAGGCACCCGCGGCCGGCGAGACGGGCGAGGCCCGTCCGGCCACCGAGGCGGAGCCGCCGAAGGCCCGTGCCAAGAAGAGCAAGCCCGAGCCCGCCACCGCCGAGTGACGTCGGCAAGTACCACCGACTCTTGATCGAATTGCCGCCAACCGCGCCCAGCCTGTTCGGCGTTCACCGAACAGGCTGGGTACGGACCCGGCACGCCTTGCCCTCGGACGTTGATGGGGAGCTGTACTCAACCCTGCAAGGTCCGAGTACAGCTCAAGTTCGCGCGGTAGGAGAACGCGGCGCTTGATCAGGTCCGCGTCCTCGAGACCGTCATCGTGCAGCCAGTGCCGCCGCATGGTGATCAAGCCGGACGCGATCCAGGGCACGAGCCTCCGGTTCGCCGCACGCTGACTCCGCACGGGAGCAGGTCAGCCACCGAGTTTCCGCACCAGACGAGATTTTTTCTGAAAAGCTCCGCGTTTCATTACATGAAGCCGAGAATTCGTCACCCTTACATCGAGTTCATCACCGACTCAGGCGAAGGAATGTAGATGGCGAATTCTGTTCGGACCAAAACGCTCGGGCTGGCAGGTGCCCTCACGGCGGCACTGGCGACGGTTACTCTCGCGAACGCACCCGCCCAGGCAGCCACCTGCAATGCGCCGTCAGGCGAGTCGTGTGTGCGGATCATCAACCGCACCAGCCACATTCACAGCGCGCGCGAGAACAGGACGAACCGCTGCCTGACCGGCACCGCCCCCGGACGGACAAGCCAGTACAGCAACGTCTCGTTCAACTACTGGCGACACCACCTGCAGCTCACGGGCTACACGGGTCACAACTGCGAGGGCAACACCCGGACCAGCTCTTTCTACAGCACCGGATGGAACGGACCCGACTCCGGCAACTTCTACACCACCACTCTCTACAACGCGTGACCTTGAATCAGTCCCAGGCGCAGGAAACATCGATGACGACTTCGACTCGAACGCGAGTGCTCGGGCTGGCAGGCGCCCTCGTCACCGCGCTGGCGACGCTCACCATCGCGAACGCACCTGCCCAGGCGGCCGGCTGCACCGCAACGGGAGGCGAGTCGTGCCTGCGGATCATCAACAACACCAATCAGATCCACAGCGTGCGCGAATCCAAGACGAACCGCTGCCTGCTCGGCATTCACCCCGGCCGGACCCGCGTTTACGACAACATCCACTTCAACGTCAACGACCAGCCGCAGTTCAGGGGCTTCACCGGCTCCAACTGCGAGGGCAACACCGTGTTCAACGCGTGGCGGGGCAACGGATGGGGACCCGACTCCGGCAACTACTTCACCCTCGCTATCCGCAACGCGTGACTTTGAATCAGCCACAAGCGAAGGAAACATCGATGACGAACTCGACTCGAACGCGAGTGTTCGGGCTGGCAGGCGCCCTCGTCACCGCGCTGGCGACGCTCACCATCGCCAACGCATCCGCCCAGGCAGCCGGCTGCACCGCAAAGTCAGGCCAGTCGTGCCTGCGGATCACCAACAACACCAGTCACATCCACAGCGTGCGCGAGGACAAGACGAACCGCTGCCTGCTCGGCATCCACCCCGGACGGACCAACAGTTACAACAACATCCACTTCAACCGCAGCGACAACCTGCGGTTCTGGGGCTACACCGGCTCCAACTGCGAGGGCAACACCGTGAACACAGCGTGGTGGGGCAATGGATGGGCGGGACCCAACTCCGGCAACTACCTCTCCACCACTCTCCAGAACGCGGGATCTTAAGTCAGCCGCGAGCGAAGGAAACATCGAGGACGACTTCGACTCGAACGAGAGCGCTCGGGCTGGCGGGCGTTCTCGTCACCGCGCTGGCGACGCTCACCATCGCGAACGCACCCGCTCAGACGGCCGGCTGTACCGCACCGTCAGGCGAGTCGTGCCTGCGGATCATCAACAACACCAATCAGATCCGCAGCCTGAGTGAAGGCAAGACGAACCGCTGCCTGCTCGGCATCCACCCCGGACGGACCCGCGCGTACAACGCCATCAAGTTCGACCGCCGCGACCACCTGGGGTTCTGGGGCTTCACCGGCTCCAACTGCGAGGGCAACACCGTGAACACAGTGTGGTGGGGCGACGGATGGGCGGGACCCGACTCCGGCAACTACCTCTCCACCACTCTCTACAACGGGTGACCGATGACGGGTGCCATTAGTCTCGATCTTCATGGGGGCTGTGGGCTCTGGTGGTCGATCCGCAGCGTCTGCTGATGTCGCCGGGCGTCAACACGCTGACCATCCGGCGCGGCAGCGACGGCGATCACCGATTCGTTTTGCACGAACGAGACGGCGGCAAGGTCGCAGACGGCGGCGGGCTCTGCCACGTCATGCCGGTCGGTGAGCTCCAGCCGTCATCAGTTGACCCGACCGACGTCTACAACGACTTCTCCGTGTGGCGCGACATCATGCGCGAGTTCTCCGAAGAGCTCCTTGGAAACCCAGAGCACGACGGGAACAGTCCGCAGCTGATCGACCACGCCAACGAACAGCCTTTCAAGTCCTTCGAGCAAGCACGCGCCGGTGGACATCTCCGCTTGTGGCACCACAGGCCAGTGTCCCGCGCCGGAGATCCGCCATCAAAGTCCCGCCGCGTGCGGTTGGGTGGCGGCGTGTCGGGGCGCGACACGCCGTGGCGGGGACTGCGAATCAGACACAGGATTTCCGACGCAGCTAGCGATCGATCCGCTGGAACTTGGCGCCGTTCAGCTCACCGTCGCGGTAGTCGACGACGGCGCATTCGACGGATTGTTCGCGGACCTTGTGCGTACCAACGATGAGGCAAGATCGTTGGCGGAAACGGGCGAACCGACATGCCGTTCCGGATGGGGCCATCGACCGTGTGAACCCACGGCTGTCAGCCAGCGCCCTGACTCTACTGCGGTTGGCTTGGAGGGACAGGGCACGACTGCTTCAGGAAGATCGCGGCGTCCAGACTTGCAGCCCGATCTCCATGCGGATTTGGTCGGCCAAACCTGTCCCTCCGTCAACGTGGCGACGGGGTGAAGGCGCGCGTCACGCGGTGAAGCGGCCGGTCAGCATGGCGGCGGCGAGTTCGACCCGCGAGCGGTATCCGGTGCGGGAGAACAGCCGCGACAGCCGGCCCTCGACGCTCTTCTCGCTGGTGTCGAGCAACGTCGCGATCTGCTTGTTGCCGAGACCGTCGGTCACCAGCACCGCCAGCAACCGCTCGTTCTCGGCCACCGTCGCCTGCCGGCCCGGCACCGGGATGCCGTGGGTGCGCATCAGGTTGCGCAATACCGATCGGTGCAGCAGCGCGTCCACGGTGCCCGCTGCCTCGTAGGCCTCCGACAGCAGTTCCGGTGCGCCGACACCGAACCGGACCAGGCGTTCGAGCCCTTCGGCCCGCTCCAGCGGTGGCCGGGTGCGGAGCAGTGCGGCCGCTTCGGTGGCCGTGCCGCGGTCGGCGTGCACGGTCGAGTGCAGGACGAGTCTGCTGATCTCGGCCTGTTCGGTGTTCATCTGCTTCGCCACCGCGGTGACGCGGTGGAGGTAGCACGGCAACAACGTCAGGTCGCCTTGTCCGACGGCGATGTCCGCCAACGACATCCACAGCAGGTCGGTCAACGCCACCACCTCCGTCGCCTCCGCGTGGTCCAGTGCCCGCACGAGTACGGAGACGGCGTCCGAGTCGCGGCCGAACAGGACGTGGTGCGCGGCCTCGGCCGCGGCGAGCAGGTGGGGGAGTGCGGGCGTCCGCGCGCGAGCGGTGTTGGTCATCTCCACCGCCCGGACGAGCTTTCCCTTGCGCAGCAGCAGAATCGCCGCGAGGTGGAACATGACGCTCTGGCCGGGACCACAGCCTGTGCCCGGTTCCGTGGCGACACTCTTGCGCACCAGCTCCAGCGCCTCGTCCGCCCGCCCGCCGCCCGCGGCCAGCGTGGCCAGGCACGCGGTGGTGAGGCGGACCGGTGCCCGCCCGGTCAGTGCGAGCAGCGGTTCGGCGCGGCGCAGCTCGCCCAGCGCCACCAGCACCTCGGCGTCCCGCCGGAGCAGGTCGGTCACCTGTTCGCCGACCGTCACGCGCGCGGGCAGAGCCGTGACCTCGGAGTCGAAGGCGGCCGAGTCACCGAGCCACAACCGGGTGATCGTCCCGAGGTCGCGCAGGTGTCGTTCGACCAGGTGGGCGTCCGGGTCGCGGTGCAGCTCGGCCAGCACCTGCCAGGCCGTCCGCCAGTCGCCCAGCAGCGACAGCGCGGCGGCACGGCCGATGGTGCGCTGCGCGACGCTGCCCGGCCACGGCCACCACACGCCCTCCGCGACCCTGCTCAGCGTCTCGCGCTCACCTGCCGCGTGCAGGGCGGCGAGGTGGCTGAGGCAGACGTCGACGAACTGGTCGTCCGGCAGGTCGTCGAGGTGCTCGTGCAGCACGGTGTCCGTCGAGTCCAGTGCCCGGTGGGCGGCGCCGTGGGCCAGGCAGCCGCGGGCGTGGGCGAGGAGGATCCCGGCCCGCTCGGTCCGCTGCGCCGCCAGGTCGGCCGCGGCCCGCAGCCATCGCAACGGCCGGTCGTCGCCGTCCGGCGTCGCGCGCTGGGCGTGGTCCAGCAGCTCGGTGCGGGCCCGGCCGGCGTGAACCAGGTTGCCGGCGTCGGTGAGCTGGTCGGGCAGGAAGGCCGGGTCGGCGCACTCGGCCGTGCCGTGCCACAGCGCGGTCACCGCGATCTGGGCGATCCGGCGCCGTTCGTAGGGGCCGAGCGCGGCCCGGAGCGCGCATTGCAGGAGCGGCAGCCGGAACCGCCACACCTGCCGCCCCCGGACAGGCAGCAGCACGCCCGCGTCGGCGAGCGTCTGAAGCAGAGCGGCGGCCTCGGACTCCGGCTCGCCCAGCACCTGGCCGGTCAGGCGGGACACCGCGGGGCCGAGCGGGGCGAGCACGGCGACCGCCTTGGCCGCGCTCCACAGCGGGAGCCCGAGTCCGCGGACACCGGCCAGCAGGTCGTCGTACCCGGCAGACTGGACCTGGGCGGGCCAGGCCGAGAGGTAGGAGTGGCGGTCGACCGCGGTGATCGCGCCGCTGTCCGCGCCGATCCGGAGCACGGTGCCGACGGCGCTCGGCCATCCCAGCGTCCTCGACCAGAGCCGATCGCACAGTGCGGTTTCCGGCAGCGCGCCGGTCATCGACACCACCAGCTCCGGCAGCTCCCGGCGGGACACCGGCCGCAACGTCACCGGGCGCACCAGACCGTCGCGGTGCAGCCGGGCGAACACCGCGGCGAAAGCGGACCTGGTCTGTGGCGGCAACGGCAACGTGACGGTGAGAAGGCACCGAGCACCCGCGGCGGCGACCTGCCGCGCCAGCGCCTCCAGCGCGCCCACCGCCGGGGCCGGCAGGCGGTGCACGTTCGCCAGGACCGTCACCGCGTCCTGGCACCCCCGCAGCAGCCCACCGGCGGTCAGCAGGTCAGCGCCCGCGGTCGACTCGCTGAACGACAGGTCGACGACCTTGAACCGCTGATCGTGCCGCCGGCGGATCTCGTCGACCACGGTCGCGAGGTCGGCTTCCGACCGGCCGCACACCACCGTCAGCGGGGCACCGGTGGCTGAGCCGAGCCCATCGGTGAGGACTGCCGCCAGGCGTTCGGCGGGGACCAGGAGTGGATCTTGCTGCACGGGGCGCTCTACCGGTTCGGATCGCGGGACGGTGGTGACTGGACCGGGGTCCGTGAGGGAACTCCCTGGAGTGCCTCGGGGTTCGCCGCCGGCCGCACCGGACCTGGCACTGTGGCGCCACACTATGGCAACCGGCGGACAGCCGCCATGCGAGCGTGCGCAGGTGTCCTCCGTGGATTGCGGAACTTCTTGCGCGTGTTCAGGCATGCGCGGCTGATCGCGGTCGGCGGCAGGCAGGATCGGACGCGACGCAGACGGGAGGAAACGAGTTGGGCCACGACGTGATCACGGTCAACGCCTCTGCGGCTCGCGGGCACCGGTCCATTTCGGACGCCGTGGCGTCCGCTGTGGACGGTTCCGTGATCCTGGTGAGTGCCGGCAAGTACCAGGAGTCCCTAGTACTGACCAAGGCTGTCACCATCACCGCCGAGGACGGTCCGGGCACCGTCGAACTGCTCGCCGCGGACGGGCCCGCGGTGCTGCTCCACGCCGGGTCCGCCGCGCTGACCGGATTGACCATCTCCTGCGCCGACACCGACTCGCCCGCCGTGCTCGTGGGCGGGGGCCAGCTGAGCTTCACCGAGTGCCGGATCGGGGCTTCCGCGTGGGCCGCGGTCTACGCCACAGGCAAGGGCGCGGTGCTGATGCGCGGCTGCGAGGTCCGCAACCCGGCCGGCGCCGGCGTCGTGATCACCTCCGGCGGCAACCTGATGGACTCCTGCCAGCTGCTCGACCTCGGCACGTCGGGCGTGGTGATCGCCGAGCACGGCGAGCTGATGATGCGCGCGTGCGGCGTGCGGGACGCGGGCGGCAACGGCATCTGCCTCAACGGGCACGGCCGGATCACGGTGACCGACTCGACCGTCACCGCCACCGCCAAGCCGGCCGTGGCGGTCGAACAGCACGCGAGCGCGATGGCCACCCGCCTCGCGGTGAGCGACGTCGACGGCATCGGCTTCTACCTGGCGTCCTCCGGCGAGATCCTGCTCGAGGACAGCTCCGTGACCGGCTCCGGCGCCGAAGGTGTGTTCGCCGCCGAGTCCTGCGCCCCGGTGCTGCGCCGGTTCAAGGTCCGCAAGGCCAGGGAGCACGGCTACCTGTTCACCGGTCAGGCCGGCGGCACCGCCGAGGACTGCGAGGCCCGTGACGTCGTCGGTGCCGGCATCGGGGTGACCGACCGCGGCACCACCGAGATCATCCGTGCCTCCGTGTCGTCCTGCACGGGCGCCGGCGTGCGGCTGAGCACCTCGGCGGACCCGTTCTTCCGCAGGCTGCACGTGGCCGGCTGCGACGGCACGGCGATCGAGGCCGCCGAGGGCGCGCTGGGCAAGTTCGAGAACGTCGAGCTGGAGCGGTGCGGCCGCAACGGCGTCGCGGTGCTCACCGGGGCCCGCACCTCCATCACGGGGGCGAGCGTCCGCGCCACCGCGGGCGCCGGCGTGCTCGTGCGCGGGGCCGCGCTGAGCCTGACCGACTGCGAGATCGCCGAGTCCGGTGGCGACGGCGTGTTCGTGGACGGCGCCGGTGAGATCGCCGCGGTCCGCTGCCGGGTCCGAGACGGCAAGGGCAGTGGTTTCCTGTTCGGTGTCGGTTCCTCCGGCACGCTGGAGGAGTCCGAGTTCTCCGCGAACAACGCCGACGGCATCGGCGTGCAGAGCGAGCTGAGCATCCGGATAGCCGACTGCCTGGTGCGCGACAACCGCGGCTCCGGCCTGCGGCAGACCAGGGCCAGCACCGCGCTGCAGGTGCTGGACCTGCGCAGCACGGGCAACGCCACGCGGGACGCGTACGGATCGGTGTCGGCGAGCGGCACCACCACGACGAAGGCCGCGGCACCGAGCGCTGGAGGTACTGCGCTGCCGCAGCAGCAGGAGGAACGCGCTGCCGGCAACGACCCGATCAGCGAGCTCAACGCGCTGGTCGGCCTGGAGGGGGTCAAGCGCGAGGTCAACTCGCTGGTCAACCTCAACCTGATGGCCAAGCGCCGGGTGGAGGCAGGGCTCTCGGCGCCTCCGATGGCCCGGCACCTCGTGTTCGCCGGGGCTCCCGGCACCGGCAAGACCACGGTCGCCCGGCTCTACGGCACGGTTCTCGCCGACCTGGGCGTGCTGCGCTCCGGCCACCTCGTGGAGGTCGCGCGCGCGGACCTCGTCGCCCAGGTCATCGGCGGCACGGCGATCAAGACCACCGAGGTGTTCACCTCCGCGCTCGGCGGCGTCCTGTTCGTCGACGAGGCCTACACGCTCGCCGCCGGGCAGGGTGGCAACGGCCCCGACTTCGGTCGCGAGGCGATCGACACGCTGCTCAAGCTGATGGAGGACCACCGCGAGGACGTGGTCGTGATCGCCGCCGGCTACTCGCGCGAAATGGTCGAGTTCCTGCGCTCCAACCCCGGTATGGAGTCGCGGTTCAGCCGCACCATCGAGTTCGCGAACTACAGCGCCGACGAGCTGGTCACGATCGTGCGGTCGCAGTGCAAGCGGCACGACTACCGGCTCGACGAGAGCGCGGCCGAGGCGCTCGCCGACTACTTCGAGCGGATCCCCAAGGACGGCACGTTCGGCAACGGCCGCACCGCGCGCAAGGTGTTCGAGGTGATGGCCGACCGGCAGGCGTCCCGGCTCGCGATGTCCGCCGAGGTGACCGCTGTGGACATGACCGTCCTCCTGGCGGATGACTTCGACGCCTCGATGGTGTGATCTCCGCTCGCCACGCATTTCGCGGAAAGTATTCAGCGATACGCTGAAACCGCTGGACGGCGGCGTTGTCTGCAATGCTGCGAACTTTGCGGAAAGTCTTTCGCGATACGGCTTGTTTTTTGGTTTTCTGCTTAGCCTTGCGTTCATCGTCACTACCCGCTCGTGATCCCGCCGGCGCCCGGACTGCCGGGCGAATTCAGGCGAGGAGAGGTGATCGTGGTCAACGAACGCAAAGCTGTGGTTGGGCGCGCGGCCGAGCTGGCGGCCCTGGGCGAATGCGCGAACGCGGATGCGGACGCACTGGTCCTCCTGCGCGGGCTCGACGGGATCGGCAGGACCGCTCTTCTGGACGAATTCGCGCGGACGGTCCGTGAGCGTGGAATTCGCGTTGTCGCGCTTCCGTGTACGGCCGAGGAAGAGCGCTGGGACCTGTTCCGGGTGAAGGCGGTCACCGAGTTCTTCCGGCACTCGTTCGCCGAGTTCGGTAGCCCGAAGGTGCTCGAGTCCCTCGCGGCGGTCAACAGGGCGTGCCACCCGGCTGCCTACGAGTCGACGCGGTCTCGGATCGCGCTGTTCGCCGACCTGGTGCGGCTTTTCGAGCACGTTCGCGCTGTTGGACCCGTGGTGGTGCTCGTCGACGACGTGCACACCGCGGCACGGCCGGCGCATGCGCTGGCCGCCGCGCGGAGGGCCGGGTGCACCGTCGTCGCGACCTGCCGGGCGGACGGCGTGGTCAGCGGGCCGGCCGCGCTGGGCGGGCTCGCGGACCGGGTGCTCGATCTCGGCCCGATGTCCGGCGACGACATCGGCGCCCTGCTCAACCGTGCCGCCGGCGGCCGGCTGGACCTGGCCGTCCTGCCCGCGGTGCGCACCGCGCTGGGGCCGCTCGCCGGCCACCCCGCCGCCGCGCTGGCCCTGCTCGACGAGGTGCGCCGCGACGGTGGCCTGACCGACGTGCTCGGCAGGCTGTGCCTGCGCGAGCGGGGTCCGGATCTCGCGCTGTCCGCCTCTCATCACCTTGTCCGCCGCACGACCGAGCTGGGCGACGTGGCGGCCCCGCTGGTCGCGCTCGCCGCCGGGTGCGCGCGGTTCGGTCTCGACGAGCTACCGCTGTTCGCCGAGGCGTTCGGGCAGGATCTGGCCCGCTGCGGTGAGGTGGTCGACCGGCTGGTCGCGGCGGGTGTGCTGCGATGCGACGGTGACGGCGTGCTGAGCGCGCCCGGCCCGGCCCTGGCAAACGCGATCGTCCGCACGCTCGGTGTCGGCGGACGGGCTGCCGTGCACCGCACGTTCGTCCGTCACCTGCTCGACAATGGATCGGCCCGGCCGCCGGTCACCATGGACAGCGTCGCGCTCGCGGGCACCGCCCTGCCGCGGGACCCGTCGCTCGTGCCCGCGCTGGAGGGTGGGGCGGCACGACTGCCGCGGACCGGCCTGGAGCAGACAGCCCGCTGGTGCCGCGCCGCGCTGTGGCACTGCCCGCCGGGGTCCGCCGACCACGACCGTCTCCTGCGGACCGCCCTGCACCTGCTCGTGCGGGCCGGGGACTACGAGCTGCTGGCCGAGGTCACCGAGGAGGCCGTCACCGCGGGTGCGGGACACGGCTACCGCTACGAACTCGCGGCCGCCGCCGCCCTCGCCGCTGTCCACATCGGACGCCCACTGCCCGCGACGGTGCACGGCGCGCTGGCGGGCCATGCCGAGACCGCCGCCCCGCTGACGTTCGCGGCTGGCTGGTTCGCCGGGACGCCGCTGCGGGTGAGTGACATGGCAGCCGCCTTCAGCGCGTTCCGGGCCAAGCCCTGCGCCGTCGTCGACCTGGCCGAGATCGAGACGATCAGGGCCGCGGACGACGACCACGATGTGGTGGCGATGTTCCGCCTCGCGCTGGGCGAGGAGTACGGCGAGCCAGCACACGGCCCGCTCGCGATCTACAGCAGGCTCGTGCGGGACTACCTCGGCGGCCGGTGGCAGCGCGTCGTGTCGGACGCCAGGCGGCTGGAGCTGCTCGGGTCGCCGCACGTCGCGATCCACGACGTCGCCCGCCTGCTCGCCGCGGAGGTCCTGTCCTCCACAGGCGACGGCAAGGGCGCTTCGCGGTGGCTGGAACTGCTCGACGAGCACTGCCCGTTCCCCGCGTTGCGCGCGTGGACGCAGATGGGGCTCGCCTACCGGGCAGCCGGGTGGCACCAGGCGATCGCGTGCGGCTGGGCGGCGATGGAGCGGATCCGGGACGAGGCGGACCTGGACAACGTCTTGGGACTGCAGTGGTACCTCGTCCGCCTCGGCTTCCTGCACCGGTCGGTCGGCGACGAACCGTCGCTGACGCGGGTGCACACGGAGGCCGGGCGATGGCACACGCGGTTCGGTGGATCCGGCCTGCGCACGGCTGAGCTGATCCTGCGCGGGCTGGTCGAGCGGGACGCCACCGCGGCCGCCGAGGCGGTGGAGCTGACACGGTCGCGGGGTAGCCAGGCCGAGCTGATGCGCGCGTGCATCACGACGGCCTACGTCTGCAGCGAGCCGGCCAAGTGGTACCAGGAGGCGCTGGGCATCGCGAAGGCCCTCGGCGAGGGCTGGATGGACGCCCACATCCGGCGGGAGATGAGCGAGGCAGGGGTGGCGCCGCCCCGCGAGCGCGCCGCGCGTGAGGACTTCTCCGAGGTCGAGCTGCGGATCATCAGCCTGGTGAAGCAGGGCAGGACCAACCGGCAGATCGCCACGTCGGTCCGGATGAGCGAGAAGACCGTGGAGAACTACCTGACGCGGTTGTTCTCCAGGACGGGCTGTCGCACGCGGCTCGACCTGGCGGCCGCGAGCCTGGAAGGGCGGCTCGTCCGGCTGACCGACCGCGACACCGCCGAGGCGGGGCGGCTGGCAGGGGCACGCTGATCTCATTCGTGGCGTGCCCTTGGCACCGGGTGGCTTTCTGCCTGGCGCGCCAGGCGTGAATACCCCGCCGACGTTCCACGGCGCGACAGTTCCATTCGGTCGTTTGTCGATCGAGAAAGTCTCGCGGTATCCGAACGACCTGACGGTGGGTATCCAGGAGTCCGCGCTGCCCGCGTGGTGACCACCTGAACGGCTGAGTGAAGGTCTGGCGAGCGAACTTGTCACCCTTGCGGGTGGACTCGCGTAATGAGATGTGCGGTGGTGCTTCTCGCCCGGAAGCGCGTCATGGGGGCCACGCTGAGCGTCTCATCAGGTGAACCGCCGAAAACATGACCGCCTGCGTCGATTCGGCCCGAACCTCAAGGGGTGCTCAAGTTGTCGAAACAGTGCGACGAATGTGAGTAACCTGTTGCAAGAGTGCAAGTTGTACCAAATGCTGAATGCCTGAATTTCATTCGGCCTGGTGTGACGCCACTGCGGGCAAGAGGAGTCGAGGATGACGCTGTCCGAAGATGATGGTGCTCGACTCACGATCCGGCGGCCGGTCGGCCGCGGTCGCGAGCTGCGTCAGCTGGTGGCGGGGGTCAGGGACGCCGGCTCCGGCCGGATCGGTCTTCTGCACCTGCGCGGACCGCGTGCCATCGGGAAGTCCTCGCTCGTCGAGCTGCTGCGCGCCGAGGTGTGCGGCGAGGCGGACGTGCTCGTGACCACCTGCAAGAGCCAGGAGGACTTCGCGGCCGCGAAGGGCCTGTTCGGCGCGGCGCAGGTCGGCACGCTGCTGTCCGGTCGTGACGAGTACGCGCGGCTCTACGCGATGAACGACCTGGTGGTCCAGCGCACGACGGACGACCGGCCGTTGGTGCTCGTGCTCGACGACGCCCACCGCTGCGACCGTGCGACCGCGCGCTGGCTCGGAGTTCTCAGCCGCCGCATCCCGGAGCCGCGGGTCTACGTCGTGCTGGTCTACCCGTGCGCCGAGCGCCTCGTGGCAGAGGCGATGTTCGCCGACCTCAGCGGTGCGCTCGACACGACCACCATCGACCTGGGGCCGTTCAGCGAAGCCGATCTGACCGACCTGGTCGAGCGGGAGTGCGGGTTCACCCCTGGTCGCGAGCTCGTCCTCGCCGGTCTGGCGTCGGGTGCCGGCCTGCCCCAGGTCGCACTGGCGTGGGCAGGCAAGCTCGCGGCACAGGGCGGCACGCCCGACGTCGAGGCGGAGGCCACCGCGTGGCACCTCGCCTGGCTCGAGGACCAGCCGGAGGAGATGCGCCGGTACGTCACCGCACTGGCGGTGGTCGGCAGCGCCGAACCCGCGAGCGCGGCGGCACTCGCCGAGATCCCGTCGGCGGCGGCCGAGGCGAACCGCACGGAACTCACCACTGTCGACGCCCTGACGGCCGACGGGCGGTTCCGGTCGGCCGCGTTGCGCGAACGCCTGCTCGACGCACTCGACCAGGACGAGCTGTGTTCGCTCAGGACACGAGCGGCACGTCTGCTGACGGACGAGGGCCGCCCGCAGGAAGAGGTCTCCGAGCTGGTCATGCTGCTGCCCGCGCTGACGGAAGTGTGGATGTTCTGCACGCTGCGCGGCGCGGCGCGGCACGGCACGTTGAGCCCGGAACTGGCGGTCCGCTACCTGCGGCGCGTGCTGGACACGGTCCCCGGTCACATCGAGACCCGGCTGGAGCTGGCGACCCACCTGGTCGAGTTCGACCTCTCGGCGGCGACGGACGTCTACGCCGAGCTGCTCGCCGACGTCACCGATCCCGTGGTCCGCGCCTCGGTCGCGGCCCAGCTCGGCGGGGTGGCGCAGCGGGCGGGCCGGGGCCCGGAGGCGTTCCGGCCGCTCGCCGGCTACCTCGCCGAGGAGCGCGCGAACGGCGGCCTCGCGGCGATCGATCCCGAGCTGCGTGCCCAGATCGAGGCCGTGGCGCTGGTAAACGGGTTCGGCAGCTCCACCACCGTCGCCGAGGCCATGAGCCTGGCTCGCACCATCATCGCGCCGGAAGGCAGGGCGGAGGGCGGCCGCCTGCTGGCCCAGCAGCTCGCCAGGGCCGAGATGCTGCGCGGCGACTCACTGCCCACGGCGCTGGCCTACCTCCGGTCCGCGTTGCCCGCGGCAGGTGGTTCGCGCGCGTCGTGGGACGTCTTCCCGGCCGTGGCGCTGCACTTCTGCGGTGCGCGGGCCGAGGCGATGACGCTCGCGAACGAGGTCGTCGTCGCCATGGAGCGCAGTGGCGACATCCCCGCGCGCAAGCTCGCGCTCGCGATGCGCGCAGGGCTCGCGTACGAGGCCGGCGAACTGGTCGACGCGGAGCGCGACGCCCGTGCGGTGCTGGCGATCGACCCTCACGACGAGGACTTCGCCGCGCTGACCGTGCTGGCGTCGGTACTGGTGCGGCGCGGCGACACCGACCAGACCGGGCAGTTGATGGACCGCATGCGCTCGCCGCGCGACCCGGTCGAGCACGGCTGGGCGATGAACGCCAAGGCCCACTGGTTGTGGAACCGCGGTGACGCCGACGGGGCGCTCGAGATGCTGCGGAAGTGCGGCCGGGAGTTCGACGCGATGGGCGTGCGGAACCCGGTGCTCGTCCCGTGGTGGCTCGACGGCGCCTCGGTGGCGATGCGCCTGGGCCGCTCCGGTGAAGCGGCCGAGTTCGCCGCGCGCGGTGCCGACGCCGCGCTCAGGTGGGACACCGCGGCCGCGCGGGGCTACGCGCTGCTCGCCCGAGGACTGAGCACGGGTCACGTCGAGACGCTGGAGCAGTCGGTGGCCGAGCTCGCCGAGGCGGGCGCGCGGCTGCACGAGGCGACGGCGTTGCGTGCGCTGGGCACCGCGTTGATGCACGGGCAGCACGAGAAGGAAGCCCGCAAACACCTGCGGGCGGCGATGGACATGGCGGTGCGCTGCGGCGCCACCAGGGCCGCGGACCGGGCGCACGAGCTGCTGACCGCCGCGGGCGGGCGGCTGAGCGCGGCGCACACCTCTCCCAAGGACGCGCTGACCAGCGGTGAGCTCAGGGTGGCGGAACTCGCCGCGAAAGGGCTGACCAACCGGGAGATCGCGGAGAGGCTGTACGTCACCGTGCGCACGGTGGAAAGCCACCTCTCGAACGCCTATCGAAAGCTGGGCGCTCAGACCCGCGCCGAGCTCGCGGTGCAGCTGTGACGGGCCCGGCGGGTGCGACGGAACTGGTCGAGCGTGGCGCCGCGCTGGCCGTGCTGGACCGCGCGGTGCGCCTGCTGGCCTCCGGCCGGTCGTCGTCGCTGGAGATCTCCGGGCATCGCGGCACGGGCCGGACCGCCGTGCTGAACCACGCGGTCGACGTCGGCCTGCGTTCCGGGCTCACCGTGCTGACCGCCGCGGGCGGATCCGAGGCACTGGCGGGATCCGGTGCGGTGGTCGCGGAGCTCATGTCCCAGCTGGACTGCGCGGACCGCGACGCGGCCATCGGCCACCTGGTGGAGCTGGCCCGCACCACGCCCGTGCTGATCGCCGTGGACGACGCGGACCTGCTCGACGCCGAGTCGGTCGCCTGGCTGGCGAGCCTCGCCTGCCGGGCCGTCCAGGTCCCGATGGTGATCGTGGTCGCCACGGACACCTGCCGGCCGGTGCTGCACGAGGCGACGACGGTGCCGTTGCGCCCGCTGGGGGACGAAGGCATCTCGGAACTGGTGACCAGGAGGTTCGGCAGGCAGGGCGACGAGAAGTTCGTCAGAGCTATGCGCGACCGCACCGGCGGCCGCGTCTCGGCGCTGCGGCCACTGCTCGACCGGTGTGCCGAGGAACGCCTGAGTCCGGACAGGGCCCATCTCGAGGCGATGGCCGGCATCGCGGCCGATGTGCTCGCCGACGCCACGGCGCAGACCCTGCGTTCGCTGCCGGCCGAGGTCGTCGAGCTGCTCAGGGTCGTCGTGATCTGCGGCCCGCGGTATCCGGTGGACCTCATGGGCGGGCTCGCCCGGTTGCGGACGATCTCCACGGGGCGTGCTCTCGATCTGCTGGTCTGCGCCGGTCTGGTCACCGACGCCGGCAAACCGGAGCTGACCGCCGGTGTCCCGGCCTCGCGGGTGCTGGAGGGAATGCCGGCGGGGGAGCGCGAGGACCTCTACTCCCGGGCGGCACGACTGGGACACCAGTGCGCCCTCGTCCGCAGCGAGGTGGCGCGGCTGCTGACCGGGGCTGCGGCGTTGGGCGAGGCGTGGGTGGTGCCACTGCTCAGGGCGGTGGCCAAGGACGAGATGGACGGCGGACGCCATGGTGAGACCGTCGGGCTGCTGCGCCGCGCGCTGATCGAACAGGTCGAGCCGGTGGTGCGGGCGGAACTCGTGCTGGAGCTCGCCGTCGCGGAGTGCGCGGTCGCGCCGGCCGCCGCCGACCGCAGGCTCGCCAGGATGCTGCTCGAACCGCAGCCGCCGGAGTGCGCGGACCTCCGGCTGACGGCGGCGGACCTGCTCTGGGCACGCGGTGACGCGGCCCTGCTCCGCCGCACCCTCAGCGCGGTGCGGTCGGCGGGAGGGGACCACGACCCGGCCACGGCGCTGTACTGGATCGCCGACGACGCTCCGATCGACGTGCCCGAACTCGGCATTCTCGACATCGCCGAGCTGCCCACCTCGTCCGGAAGCCCCGACCGGGCGGGGATCGCCGCGTGGATGTGCGCGTCGAACGGCACCGACGTCGCGCAGACCAGGTCATTGGCGAACATGGCCCTGGCCGCGCCGGCCACGTTGCTCACCTCCCGGTTGTTCGCCTGCCTGGCGCTCGCCGCGGCCGACGACGTCGCCGAGGCCGTCGCCGGGCTGGACGCCGTCATCGCCGAGGCCCGCAGGAGAGGGCTGACGCCGATCGTGCCGCAGGGGCTGATGATGCGCGCCAAGGTGTTCGGGATGACAGGGGATCTGGACAAGGCCGCTGCCGACATGGAGCAGGCGGAGCTCGAGTACCCGCTGACGAACCTGCATCCGGACGCGCGGCCCATCATGGTCGCGGCGAACATTCTGGTGAGCATCGAGCGCGGGCAGGTCGACCGCGCGATCGAGCTGGCGGCGAGCCAGCCGGACGAACGACTCGGGTTCGGCTACGCGCGCACGTTCTTCAACTTCGCCCGCGCCTTGCTGGCACTGGTGACCGGTGATCCAGCCGAGGCCGTGGTGCGGGCGGACGAGTGCGGCCGCTGGATGCTGTCCCGGCAGTGGCTGAACCCTGCCGCACTGCCGTGGCGCTCGGTCGCCGTGGTGGCACTGAGCGCGACCGGTGACCGCGAGCGGGCGCTGCGGCTGTGCGCGCGGGATCTCGAGTTCGCCCAGCGCTGGGGCGTGGCCAGCACCACCGCCCGCGCCCATCTGAGCTTCGCGGCGGTGACCGGCGAGGTGGGGCACCTGCGGGAGGCCGTCCGGTTGCTCACCGATTCACCGTTCCGCCTGATGCGTGCGAACGCACTGCTCGAGCTCGCCGCGGTCGTGGGACCCGAGGCGGCCGCGCCGCTGCTGAGGGAAGCCGCGGAGATCGCCGTGCTGTGCCGGTCGACCCCGCTGATCCACCGGGCCCGCGGGCTCGGCTGGGAGCCCACCGGATGACCAAGGGGTACGCGGCAGGCGTGCTGCTCGAACGTGACGACGAGATGTCACTCGTCAGTGAGGCGCTTCTGCGTGCTCGCGACGGCACGGGCAGCGTTGTGGTGCTGGCAGGCCCACTGGGCAACGGCAAGACCGCGTTGTTGCGCGCGACAGCCCGGCACTCTGCCGCGGCGTCGTTCTCCGTGCTGCACGTTTCGGCCACGCCGATGGAGCGTGATCATGACTACGGGGTGGTCCGCCAGCTGCTCGAACCGGCGCTGGCCCGCGCACCCCAGCAGGTGTGGACAGGTCCCGCCGCGTTCGCCCGCCCGGTGTTCACCCCGGGCGGCGGCCAGGCCGGGCAACCGGACGACGCCGAACAGTCCGTCCACCTCGGCCTGCTGAGCCTCGGGCGCCACCTCGGCCGGGAACAGCCGACGTTCCTGCTGATCGACGATCTCCAGTGGGTCGACGACCGGTCGCTGGCCGTGCTCGAGGCAGTGGCCCGGCGCGTTCGGCACCTGCGCGCGGTGATGCTGGTGACAGTGCGAGAGGGAGATCCGCTCGCCGACCGCCCCGCGGTCACGTCGATCCTCGCGGCGGCGACCCACCGCGTGCGCCCGCGTCCGCTGGGCCCGGCCGCGGCCGCCCAGCTCGTGCGGGCGAAGCTCGGACGTGAGTGCGACGAGGAGTTCGGTCTGGCCTGTCATGACGCGACCGGCGGCAACCCGCTGCTGCTGACGGCACTCGCATTGGCGTGGGCGATGGGTGGGCAGGCGCCGGTCGCGGCGAACGCCTGCCTCGTGCGCGATCTGCGTCCGGCCCAGGCACGGGAGCGGTTCACGGCGTGCATGCGGGCGCTGCCGGAGCCGGTCCAGCGGCTGCTGAAGGCGGCGGCCGTGCTGGAGGACGCGGCCGAGCCGGACGTGATGAGCGCGGTCGCGCAGCTCGACGAGTCGTCGGCGGCAGAGGCCGTTCGCGGCCTGCGCAAGCTCGGCCTCTTCGCCGGTGACGGCTTCGCCCACCCCGGCGTACGGGGTGCGGTCGACGACCTGATGACCGCCGCCGAGCGGGAACAGCTGCACCTGCGGGCCGTTCGCCTGTTGCACGACTTCGGCAAGTCCGCGGAGTCGGTGGCCGACCAGCTCCTCTCGATCACCGTGCCGCAGGGCGCGTGGGCGGTCGAGGTCCTGCGGGACGCGGCGCAGATCGCGGTGCGCCGCGGTGCACCCGAAACGGCGGTCACCTACCTGCGTCGCGCTCTGCTGGACACCTCTGTCGACGGTCAGGACCGGGCCACCGTCCTGGTCGACCTGGCGAACGCGGAACGCCAGTTCGACATCCACGCGGCGATCCGGACCGTTTCCTACGCGGTCGCGCTGCTACCGGGTCCACGGGAACGCGCCGCGGCGTTGATCAGGCTCACTCCGGCGGTGATGGGCGACGCGCCGGAGGCCATCGTGTCCGTGCTGCGGAAGGTCGTCGAGGAGTTCGGTCCCGCGGAGCACCTGGACGGGGTCGATCGCGACCTCGCGCTGCGGCTCGAGGCACGGATGCGTTACGTCGGCAGGAGGGGCACGACGGGGCTCGCCTCCACATACGCTCGGCTGACCGAGCTGGAAGATGCCCAGCGCGCTGACAGCGGAGCGGAACGCGAGCTGCTGTCGGTGCTGGTCAACTCGGCGGCACTGGCGGTGCGCGCCCCGGCGGGCCGGGTGGCCGCACTCGCCGAACAACTGCTGGCGCGCGAGCCCGCGTCCTCGCCGCACTCGCCCAGCGTGGCGCCGTTGCTGGTGACCGCGCTGGCCATCGCGGACTCGCCGGGCGTGACCGAGAGCTGGCTCGACCGGGCGCTGGAGGCCGCGCGCCAGAGTGGTGACGTCGTCGAGCAGGCGATGATCCGCACCGAGCAGTCGCTGGTCCACCTCCTGTCCGGCAGGGTGGCGCACGCGACGCGAGCCGCGTCCGAAGCGCTCGACCTGGGGGCCTGGAAGTGGAGTGCCGTCGGCACCTCGGCCGGTGTCGTGGCGGGGACCGTCGCGCTCCAGCTCGGCGATCCGGTCCTGATCGACCGAATGCTCTCCTCGGTCGAGATTTATCCGGCGAACCCTTCGCTGGCCACGATCACCGGTCTGCTGCGCGGTCACGCCGCGGTCCTGCGCGGCGAGCTCGCCTCGGCCGCGCTGATCCTGACCGACTGCGGGACCCAGCTGGACCGCGCGAGCTGGCGCAACCCCGTGTTCTTCGCGTGGCGGTCGTCGCTCGCGCTCGTCAAGTTCAAGCTCGGTGACGTCTCCGCCGCGATCGGGCTCGCCGAGGAGGAACGGCTGATCGCGGAGGAGTGGGGAGCCGCGTCGGGCATCGGCAGAACGCTGCGCGTGCTAGGGCGGATCGTCGGCGGTGAGGCCGGCCGGGAGCTGACCGGGCGAGCGGTCGACGTGCTCGAGAAATCGGCACATCGGCTGGAGCTCGTGCATGCGATGCGGCAATGGGCGGAAATGTCCGAAAGCGAATCGGCCTGGCGTTCCTGCCTCAATCTCGCCGAGGAGATCGGTGCCCAGGCAGTTGTGCAACGTGCTCGTACCGCGCTAGGTGCCGGTGCGCCTGCCACAACGGGCGTAAAACTGACCCGGTCGGAACAGAAGGTCGCGATGCTCGCCGTCGGCGGCCGTTCGAACCAGGAAATCGCCGCTGTGCTGGACGTCACTTCCCGGGCCGTCGAGAAACACCTCACCAACACCTATCGCAAACTCGGTGTCCGGGGCCGTTCGGAACTCGCGGAAGCGCTGCGAAGGGCTGCGGCGGCCGCACCGGCGGAGTGACGCGTAGTCACTGAGTTGGCCCACTTGGTCGATACAGGTCGGGTACTGCGCTGCTCTGAACAGTCCATTCGGGACCGCACCATGGGATGGATCCCGACCGTACCGTCACGCTGTGTGAACCCCGAACCGAACCATGGGTAGAACGGCACCACAGTATTTGGTACCTGACGTTGACCGGGACTCACGCTCGTACCTAACCTTTTCGTAGATCGGCGGAACTTACTGCGAACTATCGGATCGTGAACCGAGATGTTCGGAGCAAGTGGGAACTCACCCCCGGTGGTGGGTTCGATGTGGTGCATGAGTTGTCCGGAATCGTGTTTCGCTGACACGACCGTGCCTTGGGGAAGGTGGATCGACAATGGCGGAAGCCGTGGCCGAGTGGGTTTCTTCGGTGGATGTCAAGACCTCGTACGCGGGACTGCGGCCGGTGAGTGACACCGCGCCCAGCTCGGCGGATTTCATGGCCAGGGTGCGGGCTGTCGGCGAGAAGTGGGCAGGCGACCGGCGCAGCGACCTGGTGGACACGTTGCTCCAGGCGGCCGCGGGCAACCCCGAGCTCGTGGACATGGTGCGCAACAGCGGTTCGCTCCTGGCGGAGTTCATGGAGGGCTTTCAGCGCAACGGCGCGGGTCCGGCCATGAGCGTGCCGCGTGATCTGGCCGCCGAACTGATCGCGGGTCGCCCGGTGCCGCAGGCCGTGCTCGACAGCCTGGCCTCCCGGTACCTGATCGTCGTCGTGCGGGGCTCCGTGATGGGGCGTGGCAAGGCTGTTCCGGCCGAGCTCGCCGGCCCTGGCGTGCTCAGCACGCGCCACGACGGCGACCTCGTGCTGCTCGTCCCGGACGTCGATGCCACCCGCACCTCCCGCGTGACCGGGCACCTGGACCAGTGGCTGAACGGTGAGGGCTGGCTGGTGATCGCGAAGCGAGGCCGGGCGCAGCTCGCGGAGGGCTTCAAGGAGGCGGGCGATGTCATGCGGCTCGTCGCCGCGGGCAGGCGTCCCAGTGGCAGCTACAGCATCTCGGACGTCCTGGTCGAGTACGCGGTGATCCGCCACGAAGGCGTCGCCCAGAACCTCGCCGCCGTGATCAAGCCGCTGCGCGCGCACGCCGTGCTGTGGGAGACGCTCACCGCCCTGATCGACGCGGACTACAACCGCAACAAGGCGGCGAAGAACCTCTTCATCCACCGCAGCACGCTCGACTACCGCCTGCAGAGGATCGCGAGCGTCACGGGATGCGACCCCACGAGCGGGCGAGGCGTTCAGCTGCTCACCACCGCGTTGATCGCCGACTCGGTGCGCTGACGAACGGCACCGGCGGGTGGCTAGATCGTGACCAGCCGATCGGTGTGCATCCTGGAGCGTCGAAAAGGCGCGCCGGTGTGGTTGAAAGGATTTTTGCCTCCCTGCTGAGTGGGGACGAGGGCGGGCGACCGGGTCGTCGACCGTAGTCGAACATCGACGCGATATCGGTCGAAATCATCGAACACCCTGATGTTCACTTGACGTGCGGTTTTCCGCATGTCTCATTTTTTGGGCCTCATCGAAGCGCTTCGATTTATAGAGGCGAAGCGCTTCGCGGTAAGCGGCGATGCTGTGCCGCTGCAGGACCGGAGGTGTCGGTGTCCACCATCGCTGACGTGGCGAGACCCGCGAGCGCGTGCAGGACGGCATCCGGCTGCTGGGCTACCGCCCGCACGCCGACGTACGGCGTCCGGCCAACAGCCGGACGAACTCGCTCGCCCTCGTCCTGCCTCTGCGGGAGGGCGTGCGACTGCCCATGGTCATGCGTTTCGTCATCTCGGTCGTCACCGCTGCCCTCAAGCACGAGATGGACGTGCACAACGAGGCGGTGCTGAGCTGGGTCGTGGACTGCCTGCGCGCGGAGGGACGGCGGTGCCCGACGACGTCGCCGTGGTCGCGATCTGTCCGGACGAGCTCGGCAAGCGGCTGGCACTGACCTCGGTCCAGCTCCCCGTCGAGGCGCTGGGACGTCGGGCCGTCGAGCTGCTGATGGCCAGGCTGGGCGGCAACGGCCGCCACCGCTGACCCTGCTGCCACCGAGCCCGACCGGTCGCACCGGTCCGGTGCGACCGGCGCTCGGGAACCCGGTTCTGCGGTTCGGCGAACCGCCCGGACGAGCAGGTTGAGCGACCGCAGGCTCCTTTCGGCATCTCATTTCGACTGTTCGAACGCTGGGGCATCCGAAATTCGCGGATAGTTCTTCGGTGAATGCATCGAAATGTGTCCAGTAGTTGCGAGCGGAGTTTTCGGTGTTATCTTGCTTTTCAAGCGAAACGCTTCCACTTTGGGTGGCGCGAATTCCGTTCAAATGATATGCGGGAAGGAAATCGATGACGAAGATCATTCGTGCACTGACTGTCGCCCTGGTGGCCGCCCTGACGGTCTCGGCCGGGGCCGGCATCGCGATGGCCGCGGCCTGGGACTCGACGAACAGGTGGGGGACCTGGTCGAACGGGGGTTACACGGTTCGCAACAACGTGTGGGGCAACGGCTCCGGACCTCAGTCGATCTGGGCCAACTCCTACAGCAACTGGGGCGTCAACTCGAATCAGCCCAACACCGGCGGGGTGAAGTCCTACCCGCACGCGGAGAAGAGGATCAACCGCAAGCTGAGCTCGATCGGCAGCCTCACGAGCAACTTCAACGTCTCCTACCCGAACTCGGGTTCCTACACCACGGCGTACGACATCTGGGCGAACAACAACGCCTACGAGATCATGCTGTGGGTCAACAAGGTCGGCAACGTCGGCCCGATCGGCTCCCGGCAGGCGACGGTGTCGGTGGGCGGTCACAGCTGGGACGTCTACCGCGGCTCGAACGGCTCGAACCAGGTGTTCTCGTTCGTCCGCAAGGGCAACACCGGGGCCGGCTCGGTCGACATCAAAGCTGTCATGAACTGGATTCGCAGCAAGGGCTGGTTCGGCGACGTGACGATCGGCGCCGTGCAGTTCGGCTACGAGATCACCTCGTCCCGCGGTGGCCTGAACTTCAGGACCAACAGCTTTTCGGTCTCCAGCCGCTGAGTCCGCGGCTCGACAATAACGAGAAGGGCGCTGCCCGCCGGATCAACCGGCGGGCAGCGCCCTGTCTGTTCCGTGCTGTGCGGGAGGGTGGACCGAGCAGACGTTTCAGGGTGGGTCGGTGAGCGTGGGTCAGAAAGCGTTGGTCAGGCAGGCCAGCCGGTCACCCGCGGTGCCCGCCTTGCCGGCTTCGGTGTGCGTGTGCGACGCGTGCACGACGACCGCGTTCGCCTCGCCCTTGCGGAACTCCCAGCCCACGGTCGCCTCGGCCGTCGCCGCGCCCTTGTCGTCGGTGGTGAAGTCGAGCCAGATCTCGTTGGCCGCGTTCGCGAACTTCGGGTCGACCGACGGCGACACCGGGTCCTTCTCGTGCTGGTAGTGCGGGCCGGAGTCGGCCGGCTTCGCTCCGCACGCCTTCGTATGCACGTGCGAGCCGTACTTGGTGCCCGGCAGCAGCCCAGTGACCGTCAGCGTCACCGTCGTCCGGCCGTTCTCGACCTTCGCGGACGTGGCGAGCCGCGCGCCGACCGGAGCCCGCTTCGCGTCGTAGGTGATGGCCTTCGGCTGGTCACCGGCAGCGGCGGGCTCGGCGACCGAGGTACCCGCCACCGGGGCGACGGCGGCCGAGGTAGGGGAAGATGCCTCCGGGGCATCGGGGGAGCAGGCGGCAAGCCCGCCCGCGAACAGGGCGGCCCCGATGACGGCCGACGCAGTCGTGCGCAACGTGTTCTCCTCACTCGAATGTCTTAAGTGGACGATAGACGCGGGCGTTGGATCAGATTGCCGCGCCGCACCCCGAACTTCGCTGAAAGAATCGAGATTTAGTCCGAAGAGGACAAATGAGGACTGCGCGCTGTCAGCCGTTCGCGGAAGAAGTTCCACCGTCGTCCGAACCCGTCCCCGCGGCGGGAAGCACGTGCGAACATGCCGTGATCAGTGCGCACAGTTTGGTGGCCGAGAGGACTGGTCGTGACGTACCCGAGTGTTTCGGTCGGCAGGCCGACGACTTCGGTCCAGCTGGACCTCGTCAGTCTCGCCGCGATGGCGTCGGCCCTGGAGCTGGAGCCCGGCGCGGTGAGATCGGTCGGCGACACCGTGCGGGCGCTGCGGGTCGTCCGGTGGCACGAGTGGCTCGTCCGCCGATGGCTGCGGGCACTGGCGCAGCACGGCGTGGTCGACCTCGACGGCGACGTTTACCGCGTGCTCGGTGAGGTGTCCGGCGCCGGCGTCGGCGAGCTGGATCTGCTGCACACGCGGCTCCGGATCACCGACGAGGTCGCGTTGCTGCACCGTCGCGCACTCCCGCAACTGCCGGCCCTGCTCAGGGACGACGTGACCGCGGCCCAGCTGCTCGCGCCGGACCGCACGGTGCTCGGCGCGCTGGCGGGGGAACGCCTGTGCCTGTTCACGGCGGAACTCGACGAAGCCTGCGCCGAACTCGTCCAGCGGGCAGCTTTGGACCGGCCGCAGCCGGTGCGGGTGGTGGAGCTCGGCTGTGGGACCGGCCGTCTGACGACGGCGGTGCTCAAGGAGTCGCCGTTCCTGCTCGAGCACTACCGGTTCACCGACATTTCCGGACAGCCCCTGCGCGCGGAGACGCTTGACGTGAACCAGGACTTCGCCGCGCAGGGCTTCCTGCCGGGCACCGCCGACGTGGTCGTCGCGGGGCACACGCTGCACCACGCGGTCAACCTCTGCCGGACGCTGGTGCGCATCCACGATCTGCTGGTGCCGGGAGGCGAGCTCGTGTTCACGACCCCGATCGGCGACGACCCGGTCGCGCTCACCTCGACCCACTTCCTGCACTCGCCGCAGCGAGGCGGGGAGGTTCCGCGCGGAGGCGAGATCTTCCCGAGCAGCCACGTGTGGCAGACCGCGTTGCGCGCCGCCGGCTTCGTGCTCAAGACGGAGGTGTCGGTGGGAGGCCGGTCATCGGCGCGCCATCACATGTTCCACGCCGTCCGTGATGTGGCGTGACGACCGGCGCCCGTGACGCGGGACCCGCTGAACGAGCGAACCCGGCCACCGTGACGGTGGCCGGGTTCGAAGTCGTGGCCCAGGGGGACAGCGTCAGCTCATCCCCTCAATTCCATGTCCTGGCAGGCGATCCAGGCTTTGAAACGCCTGCTCGGCGGGTTGTTCACGTAGTCGTGGACCCAGTAGCGGACGACCGTTCCGCCCTTTTCGCGGCAGAAGCCCTTGAGTCCAGGAAAGTCCAACTGCGCATCGGAATAGCTGTTGGTGAACGGGGCACTCCAGACCAAGTCTCCCCTTGTCGTGGCCGCAGCGGTGGCGGTGGTCATGCCGACGAGCGCCAGCGCGGCGAGGCAGCTCGCGAGCAGCTTGCCCGCCGTGCGCTTCTTCTGAGCGTCCAAGGTGATGATCTCCCTTTCCGTTCAGCAGTCACGGAACTGGCTGCGTGAATGGAAGATACGTGCCGATCGTGCCCGGACGGCGCACTCTCCGGGGCCACGGGACCGACTTCCGTGTTCTGCGGAACGGGGCTTCGTGTCAGCGGACGTCCGTCGTGTGGTCGGTGACGTCGAACTTGTTCGCGCACTGTTCGAGGAATTCGCGAAACCGCACGACTTCGGCGTCAGGCCACGGTCGTGCGGCCATTGCAGCTGTGCTGCCGAGTTCGAGCCGTGCCCGTGGCCGCGAACTCGGGAGCATCTGGTCGAAAACTGCCTCGTCGGCACGGCCATCGGCGCGCGGCTGCGATACCGTGCGCATTGTGCACTGTCCGAAAAGGACTGGCCGGGACTCTGCCCGGCCGGCTCGGCCGCAGTCGCGCAGTGGAGTCCCGGCACCGCCGAACTCGTGGCGACCCTGCCGGCCGCACCCTCCGCAGTCCTGTACCGGCTCACGACCAGAGGAGGTGCTCGCCCGTTGCGGACCGTGGTGGCCTCCCGTCCCGCGCCCGGTGGTCCGCTGGTTCTCGGTGTCCGGGTGGACGAGGCGCGGGAGCCGCGGGACTCGCTCCGGTCCGGACACCCTCTCCTTCGGCGTCGAGGAACCCGACGGCACGTTCACCCTGCTCGCCACGCTCGACGGCAAGTACCTCTCCACCGAAGTGGCCGGCGGTTTCACCGGCCGCGTCATCGGCATGTACGCGGCCACGGGCACCGTCCACTTCGACTGGTTCGACTACCAGCCGGTTATCTGAATGCGAGGGTTCATGAACGGATCACGCCGCCGAGCGCGGACAGTTCTCGGTGTCGCGCTGGCAGGGCTCACGGTCGTGGCGTCGGTCGTCGCGCCGGCGACCGCCGTCGCTGCGGAGACCGGCTGCAAGGTCACCTACTCGGTGACGGGCCAGTGGCAGGGCGGCTTCAAGGCCGACGTCGCCGTGACCAATCTCGGTGCGGCCGTCGACGGCTGGAAGCTGGGCTGGGAGTGGCCTTCCGGTCAGCAGGTGGGGAACGCCTGGAACGCGAAGATCACCGCGTCGGACGGCAAGGTCACCGCCACCAACGTCGGCTACAACGCCAAGGTCGGGTCGCAGGCGACGGTGCAGTTCGGCCTCACGGGAACTCGGGGCCACGCCAGCACGGCGCCGTTGGCGTTCTCGTTCAACGGTGTCACCTGCGTTCACGGCGGCAAGCAGCTCACCGCGATGAAGCAGGTGGCGGCGATGGAGCCGGGGTGGAACCTCGGTAACACGCTGGACTCGACCGGCGGCGACGAGACGTCGTGGGGTAACCCGCGCATCACCGAAGCGCTGCTGGACAACGTGAAGGCGCAGGGCTTCAAGAGCGTCCGCCTGCCGGTCACCTGGAGCGCGCACCTCGGTCAGGGGCCGGACTTCCAGATCGAGCCGGGGTACCTGGCTCGCGTCGAGGAGGTCATCCGCTGGGCGTTGGCACGCGATCTGTACGTGCTCGTCAACATTCACCACGACTCGTGGCAGTGGATGTCGAAGATGCCGGCGGAGCACGACTCCGTGCTCGCCAAGTTCAACAAGATCTGGACGCAACTCGCGGGCGCCTTCGCCGAGTACGGGCCCAGGCTGACGTTCGAGAGCTGGAACGAGCCGGTGTTCACCGGTAGCACGGGTGAACCGCAGGAGATGCAGCTGAACAACGAGCTGAACGCGTCCTTCCGCGACATCGTGCGCAGGTCGGGCGGCAACAACGCCACCCGCCTGCTGGTCCTGCCGACCCTGCACACCTCTGCCGAGCAGGCACGGATCGACCCGCTGGTGGAACACATCCGCGGGTTGGGCGACCCCAACATCGCCGCGACCGTGCACTACTACGGCTACTGGCCGTTCAGTGTGAACATCGCGGGCGGTACGCGCTTCGACGCGACAGCGCAAAAGGACATCACCGACTCGTTCGACCGCGTGCACAACAGCTTCATCACCCGCGGCGTCCCGGTGATCCTCGGTGAGTACGGTCTGCTCGGCTTCGACCGGCACACCGGCACCATCGAGCAGGGCGAGAAGCTGAAGTTCTTCGAGTACCTCGGCTACTACGCGCGCACCAAGAAGATCACCACCATGTTGTGGGACAACGGTCAGCACTTCGGTCGCACCACGTTCAAGTGGAGCGACCCGCAGCTCTTCGCGCAGATCAAGTCGAGCTGGACGACCCGATCCGGTACGGCCTACACCGACCAGGTGTTCAACGCGAAGTCGAGCCCCATCACCGCCAAGACGATCAAGTTGAACCTCAACGGCACGTCGTTCTCCGGACTGTACAACGGAAACATCGCCCTGACGCGCGGACGCGACTACACGATCGCCGGTGACCAGCTCACCCTGACCGCCTCGGCGCTGACGAAGCTGATCGGCTCGCGGGGCTATGGTGTGAACGCGGTGCTGACGGCCAAGTTCTCCAAGGGCGTGCCGTGGCGTTTCCACGTCATCACCCATGACACGCCGGTGCTGTCCGGCGCGACCGGGACGACGGCCAAGTTCGAGATTCCGACCGCCTTCCGCGGCGACCAGCTCGCGACGATGGAGGCCAAGTACGACGACGGCACCTTCGCCGGTCCGAACGACTGGACGTCCTTCAAGGAGTACGACAAGACGTTCACGCCCAACTACGCGGACAGCAGGACGAACCTGACGCCGGACTTCTTCGGTGCGGTCAAGGACGGGCAGCAGGTGACGCTCACGTTCCACTACTGGAGCGGCGCCAAGGTCAGCTACCACGTCACCAAGTCGGGCGGCACGGTCACCGGTACGACCGCGTGATCCGGTCCGCATGGACAGAAACCGCCGGAGGCTCAAGGCCTCCGGCGGTTTCTGTTGGTTTGCGGCGTTACTGCACCCAGAACCGCACGGTCGAGCCATCCCGGTTGTCCGAGTTGATGTGGAAATCCTGGATGTTCAGACTGTTCCTGCGGACCGCGATGCTCACCGTCTGGTCCATCTTCCACCACCAGCCACTGATGACCCGGCACCGTCGTCCCCCGATGTTGTACATCGGCGAGGTGGTTCTGTTGTTGTGCTGGTTGAATCCGGTGATCTCGAAAACACCTGACTGCGACTCCTGGTTGCACAGCTCCAGCTGCACGGACGGAGTGGACGCGTGGGCCATGCCCGGCAGTCCGAGCGCCGCGGCCATCACGAGCATGGCAGTCATCGTCTTGCGCCACCGAGGAATCATCGGCCTTCACAACCTTTCGTCGGGTTCGAATGCCGACAAAGTAGCTCCACCAGGTGCTCTTCTTGGAGAATCTCCGACCGATTCGCATGAAGTTCGTGGATCGGTCGACGTGGATGAAAGTGTTGCACTGCGGACATCGTCTGTGAATCGGGCCACATCTCCGCTACGGTCTGGCTGAGTCGGCTCAGGCCCCATTGGGTACACAGTGGACGCTTTGTGGAGGAGATCAGGGCGTGTCGGGTGACCCGCGAGTGGCAGGGCGGCTTCATCGCCTCGGTGGACGTCACGAACCTCGGTGACGCGGTCGCCGGTCGGCAGCTGACGTGGTCGATGGGCGCTGGTCAGACGGTCACGCCGCTGTGGAACGGGACAGCGTGCAGGTCGCGGTCGACACAAGGACTACAACGGTTTCCTCGGCGCCGGTGCGAGCGCCGGACTGGGTTTCGTCGCCGGCGCGAGCGGCTCGGCGACTCCGGGGTTCGCCGGCTTCGCGCTCGACGGCACGACCGCGTGAGCCGGTCCGCATGGACAGAAACCGCCGGAGGCTCGAAGCCTCCGGCGGTTTCTGTTGTCGGGTCTCGTCAGTTCAGGTCGAGCCTCACGGTCGAGCCGTTCCGTTCGTTCGAGTTGATGTCGTGCCAACTGACGTGCAGAGTGGTCGTGCGGACCGTGATGCTCAGCGTCTGGCCCGTCTTCCACCACCAGTTCTCGACGAGCCGGCACTGTACTGCTCCGATGCTGTACAGCGGCGAGGAGACTTTCGCGTCGTGCTGGTTGAGTCCGTGGATCTTGAAATTGCCTGACCGCGAACCGTTGCACACTTTCACCTGTACAGACGGCGAGGACGCGTGGGCCATGCCCGGTAGCCCAAGTACTGCGCCGGCCACGAGAGTGGCGATCATCGTCTTGCGCCACTGAGGAAGCATGGGCCTTCACGACCTTTCGTCGGGTTCGAATGCTGACAAGGCTAGCTCCACAAAGGACTCGTTCGGGGGAACTTCCGACCGATTCGCATGAAGTTCATGCGAATCGGTCGAAGCGCATGAAAGCTGTGCACCACAGACATCACCTGTGAATCGGGCCACATCTCCGCTACGGTCTGGCTGAGTCGGCTCAGGTCCGCTGGATCCACAGTGGACGCTTTGTGGAGGAGATCGGGATGTACCGGTCGACTGTCGGGTGAACGGCGAGTGGCAGGGCGGCTTCATCGCCTCGGTGGACGTCACGAACCTCGGTGACGCGGTCACCGGTCGGCAGCTGACGTGGTCGATGGGCGCCGGTCAGACGGTCGCGCAGCTGTGGAACGAGGGCGGCGCGCAGGTCGTGGTCGACAACAAGGACTACCGAGGTTTCCTCGGCGCCGGTGCGAGCGCCGGGCTGGGTTTCGTCGCCGGCGCGAGCGGCTCGGCGACTCCGGGGTACGCCGGCTTCGCGCTCAACGGCACGACCGCGTGAGCCGGTCCGCATGGACAGAAACCGCCGGAGGCTCAAGGACTCCGGCGGTTTCTGTTGTCGGGTCTCGTCAGTTCACCCCGAACGTCACGGTCGAGCCGTTCCGTTCGTTCGAGTTGATGTCGTACCACTTGACGCTCAGGCTGCTCCTGCGGACCGCGATGCTCACCGTCTGGCCCGTCTTCCACCAACAGTTCCCGATGAGCCGGCACTGGTTCGCCGCGATGTCGTACTGCGGCGTGGAGGCTCGTTGGTCGTGTTGGTTGAGTCCGGTGATCTGGAAACTGCCTGACTGCCAGTAGTTGTTGCACAGTTTCACCTGGACAGACGGCGAGGATGCGTGGGCCATGCCTGGCAGTCCGAGCGCCGCGGCCACCACGAGCGTGGCGATCATCGTCTTGCGCAATCGAGGAAGCATGGGCCTTCACGACCTTTCGTCGGGTTCGAATGCTGACAAGGGTAGCTCTACAAAGGATTTTTCCGGGGGAACTTCCGACCGATTCGCATGTAGTTCACGCGATCGGTCGAAACGCATAAAAGCGTTGCGCCACAGACATCATCTGTGAATCGGGCCACATCTCCGCTACGGTCTGGCCGAGTCGGCTCAGGTCCGCTGGATCCACAGTGGACGCTTTGTGAAGGAGATCAGGGCGTGTCGGTCGACTGTCGGGTGAACGGCGAGTGGCAGGGCGGCTTCATCGCCTCGGTGGACGTCACGAACCTCGGTGACGCGGTCACCGGTCGGCAGCTGACGTGGTCGATGGGCGCCGGTCAGACGGTCGCGCAGCTGTGGAATGGGACAGCGCGCCAGTCCGGCGCGCCGGACGCGGCCGACACAAGGACTACAACGGTTTCCTCGGCGCCGGTGCGAGCGCCGGGCTGGGTTTCGTCGCCGGCGCGAGCGGCTCGGCGACTCTCGTTCCGCAGACTTCGCTCTCAACGGCACGACGTGCGCGGGTTCGGTGCCGCCGGCGGACGCTCTGGCACGGGCTCACATCCCGGGCCGGGTCACGAAATCCGGTCAGTACTCCTGGCCCGGTGTCTACTTCGAGGGGCGCTTTCGCGGCACCGGGGTCGGAATCGTCCTCAACGACTCGGAGACGACTACGACGTGCAGATCGACGGCACGGCGGTCGCGACACTGGTGACGCCGGGCCGGACCACGCACTGGGTGAACAACCTGAGCAACACCGAGCACCTCGTGCGGCTCGTCAAGCGAACGGAAAGCCCCAACGCCGCCAGGGAGTTCGGCGGTTCGCCGCCGCGAACGGTGGTGCGATCCCGACCAAGCCCGTGCAACGGGCCCGGCAGATCGAGTTCCCCGTCACGGCCGTCTCATCCGGCCGGGACGGGGAACTGTCGCGTGCACATGGAAGGCTCAGCTGGCGGCCAGGCCGGGGTGGCCCCAGTACGGGTGGTAGTTCCGCCACGACACCCAGACGTAGGCCAGGTTGTCCTTCCGGACGTCGATGAACCCGTAACTCTGCTCACCGCTCGTGCAGTTGCTGGAGGAGTAGAAGGTCAGCTCCGGGGTGGAGTCGTTGCTGACGTGCACGTTGGACTTGAAGGACTTCCCGGACGGCAGGTTCTGGAGGCGCACGGCCGAGCCCCAACGCTCGACCTTGACACAGCGGGTCTCGTTCGGCACCTTCGAGAACGCGACCAAGTGCTGGCCGGCGGGAGAGTCTGCCTGGGCTGCGGGTGCGGCGACGAGCGCGGCAGCCACGGCGACCAGGGCGATGACGAGGGCGGGACGCCTCACAGCGAACTTCGGCATTGATGATCCTCTCGGAATACGATGGCACGACCAGCGTGACATGCGGTTTTCCGAAAAGCGTGGCCGACTTGAGGGCCTAGGCGTGGAATTCATCAATTCGCGGAACGATGTGCCGTTGTTTCGGGCATCTGCGGGGGACTTCGCCCGCGATTCCCTCATCGCACTGTGCGGGCGCGAGCGTGCGGGGGGTCGGCGCCGGCCCCCGCACGTCGATTCTCTCAGTTGCGCAGCGCCCACTGCTGGTCACGGCGCCGGGCAAGGCGAAACTCGCGAGTCTGCCCGTGGAGGCGATGGAAGCGCGGCTGCGCGGACTGACCGACCTGCCACGGCTCACGTCGCGATCCCACCGGTCGATGGACGCCACGATGCTGTCCGTCCGCGCGACCACAGACCTCTGTGAGGTGCTGGTGGCGGACCTGATCGCGCTGGCCGCCCAACTCTCGTGGTTGACGAGCCTCTGACCGCGGCGGAAGTCTCCGAGCGCTCGAACGGCCGCGCTGCGGCGTGATCTCTCCGCTTCGAAACGAGTCGACATGAACCGCGTGAATTCAGCGGAATTCACCCGATGAAGTGATCTGCGGAGCGCTTTTCTGTGATCTGATCACAGTTGGAGGCATGGTCGGTGATGAATGACATCGCAGGCAGGGTGGCCTCGTCGAACCAGGGTCCTGAGATGTCCGCCGTGAAGGCGGGCGAGAACTTCCGCCACCCGATTCGCCAAGATCTCCGGGAAGTCTTCACCGAGCTCCACGCGCGAGTGCAGCAGGTGGTGGCGATGGGGCGAGTCGACGATCCAGATCGCCGGCCACGCGTTCCTGTGCAGGCAGGGCGTGGAACACCATGCTGGCACGATGTGCGAAGCCGACCCCCCCCACCTTTGCCGCACCACATCGAATGACTCGTGTTCGTTCCTCGTTCGGCGGAATTTTTTCCGGCTGACGGGTGTTCGTCGAGACCTTCTCCGCGTTCACCTTTTCGCGCGCTTGACGTGATGCGTGATCGAATCCAGGCTGATGCATTGATCGGACTGTGGGTTGTCCGTTGTCTTTCCGGTGTTCCGGAGCACAGAGGCGGATGACGATTGCCTGACCCATTGCGGTCAGTTGCGATCAGAGAGGGGAATCATGACGGCCTGGGACAACGCCGACGGGGTAGTCGTTGCCACTGCGTTGCCTTACACGCCTAGGGTCGGTTCCCCGGCGGACCTGCGGGTGGATTTCGACCGTTACGCGCGGCATTGCGATTGGCTCGTGAGCGAAGGATGCCGGGGAGTGGTGCCGAACTCGGCCCTGGGCGAGTTCGGGTCGCTGACCCCGTTGGAGCGCCGGATGGTCACGAGGACCGCGGTGGAGGCGCTGGGTGGTCGTGGGACGGTGCTGGCCGGGGTGCACGACGTCGGGTCGCACCAGGTGGTCGAGTGGTCGTGGCAGGCGGCGGAGGATGGCGCGGACGCGTTGATCTGCATGCCGCCGGTCAGTCATCAGCCGACGATGTCGGAGGTGCTGCGGCATTTCGAGGCGGTGGCGTCGGTGGGGTTGCCAGTGGTGGTCTGCAACAACCCCGCTGTGGCGCGGATTGATCTGCGGCCGTCGGTGCTGGCCGAGATCGCGGCCATGGACAACGTTGTCGGCGTGTCGGACTCCTCCGGCGATCTGGGGCGTCTGCACCGGATCCGCCGGTTGGCTCCGACCGTGAAGGTATTTGCCGGCGGGGATCTCACGGTGGTGGAGAACCTGTTGTCGGGGGCCGAGGGGTGGGTGGCCGCGTTGCCCAACGTCTTCCCCGGCGACTGCGTGCGGTTGTTCGACCTGATCGCCTCGGGGCATTTGGTGGAGGCGCAGGAGTTGCGCGAGGTGCTGGCGGCCTCGCTGAGGTGGGAGTCGCGCTCGACCTTCGTGCAGATGATCAAGTTCGGGATGGACTACCGGGGGCGGTACGGCGGTCCGTGCAGGCCGCCGCGGCACCCGTTACCGGCGGAGTTCGTCGCGGATGCGCACCGTGATGTGCAGGTGGTGTCGCGGTACCTGGAGGCGCGTGAAGTCCGGGCGGGGCGAGGGCTGGGCCGGATGCCGGGGTTCGCGGACGGGGCGGTTCAGGACTGACATCGGCGGTATGTCCACTGTGGACATACCGATTGGGGCCGCCTCCGGAAGTTGTCCCGGAACCGGCCCCATCGTGACCCGTCAGGCCTGGTCGGACCACCACTTCTGGCCTTGTCCAGTAGGAAATTCCAAGCTCACGGTCGTATTCAACGAGCTGGTGCACCCACCGATTGCCGATGTACGGCATGTCGCTTACGCAGGAGCAAGGTAGCCCTTTGTCTACCTTGCCTCGGTCTCGGCGAATCGCTTGGCGACCAGCCGCAGCGTCTCGCCCGAGACCCCGAGCCGGGCCGCGACCACCTCTTTCGGGTCCACCTCGCCCGCCGAGGTGTCCAACGCGAGCAGTCAGCACTTCAACCGCCGCGGGAACTTTACACCGCGCGGAAGACTTTGCTTGCTGAACGGCACGACTGTCCACAACAGATCCGCACGAAACCAATTGAGCTATTACGAGAGGATCAGCCATGGCTGGAGAGACGACGATCAGGGTGGTCGGGAACCTGACTGCCGATCCCGAACTGCGCTTTACCCAGTCCGGTGCGGCGGTGGCCAGCTTCACGGTCGCCTCCACGCCCCGCACGTTCGACAAGAATTCGGGCGAGTGGAAGGACGGCGAAGCGCTGTTCCTGCGGTGCAGCCTGTGGCGGCAGGTCGCCGAGATCGGCCCCTCGCTGCGCTACGCGACCTTCCGTCGTGTGTTCAAGAACTCTGAAGGTGGTTCGGAGGAGAACCCAAGCGAGGAGCCGTCGTTCTGACAGTATCGGCCCTTGGAGTGGTCCAAAGCTCGTGGGGCGATCGCGTTCAGGGAGCGAGGAACATGGTCCTGGCGCGCCACTCTCGCACCGCCGGATCCGGTCGGCATCCGATGTGGTCACCGATGAACTGCGCTCTCAGGGCGCAGGCACGGCACCGATCTGCTGCATCACGCCGAGGAGGTCGGGCCGACCCCGCTCCTTGATGATCTTTCCGTCTGCCAGCTAGTAGAAGTTCATGGCCTGGACCGAGATCGTCTTCCCGCTGGCCAGAATTCCGAAGAACTCGCCCTGGTGCGTCCCGCGCATGGTGAACCGAGCGGCCGCCGTGTCGCCTTCGGTGACGGTCTCTTCCAGCGTCCACCGGACATCTGGGAAGCCCGCGCGCATCATCGCGATCAACTCCAAGTCGCCCTCGGCACTGGCAGCGCACCCGGCGTCGACCGTCGGGCTGATGGGGCGGGAATCTCTCCCGTGCGAGGGCTTCGGCGCGGATCTGATCGAGAGAACCTTCTCGTTTCGGCCGGTCACTCGAAAACCGCAGCGCCGGGCACTGACACTCTCTGTTGCCCCAGCGCCCTGGGTGTTGTCGAGGTCGGCCGGCATCGCGCTCCGGACGGTGTCGCCGTGCCGGGCCGCGTGACAGCTGTCCTCAGGCTGACCCGAGGACCGGAAGCGTGATGGCGGATGGCCGATCTGGTCCGAAGTGGACGGTCTGGTCGGCGGCGAGCAGCGTGGTGGCGGTGGCTCGCGACTCGCCGGTGCCGGGATTGCGGGTGAACCGCGGGAAAGAGCCGCTGGCGACCTGGACGCGAATGCGATGCCCGCGACGGAAGCGGTACGCCGTCGGCCACAGCGTCACGGAGACGCCCTGTGGTTCGGTGGCGCCGGAGAGGCTCGTCAGGCCGTCGCACACGTTCCACGACCGGCCGTCCTGGTCGACGTCGCAGAGCCGCACGAACACGTCGGCGTGCGGCAGGCTGGAGGAGAACCAGATCTCGGCGCTGACCTCACCGACGACCTCGACGTCCTGGCCGAGTACCGGCGTGGTGTAGGTGAGCACGTCCGGGCGGGCCTCGAGCTCGGTGTTGTCGACCCGTCCGGCAGCGCTCACGGCCAGCCGCACGCCGCCGGCTGTCGGGGTGGGGTCGGCCGGGTCGTAGCGGTAAGTGTCCACTGAGGCCTCAGCAGGTGGCTCCGAAGTCAGTGCACCCGCGGCACCGAGGTGGAAACGCTGTGGCGAGTATCCTGCCGGTGGCCAGGAGTCGAACGAGCGCCACGCGTCCTCGCCCATCACGTACAGCCGGACCGGCGCGCGGTGTGGCGGCTGGACGCCGCGGGCGTGGGCGAGACCGAAGTTCACCGCCTCCTCGACCGGCGTGCCGGTGAACTCCGCGTGCGTCCACGGGCCGACCGTCATCCGTGCGGGACGCCCCTTCTCCTGCAGCACCTGGAAGTCGTGCAGCTGGCCGGGCAGGAAGATGTCGTACCAGCCGCCGACCGAGCTGACCGGCACGGTCACGTCGGCGACCCGGTGGCTGTGGTCGATCCCGTCCCACCGCGGGGAGGTGGCGTCGTGGGTGAGGAGGTCCTGGAAGTACAGGGAACGCTCACCGAACGCGGCGATGTCGGCCTCGGCCAGCGGAAGCGTCCACAGAGCTCGCGCGGTCTTCTTGTCCTGCGACTTCTTGCGCACCCCCGAGAGCGGACGTTCCTGGGTGCCGACCAGCACACTCCACTCGAACGGCGTCTCCAGCGACAGGCCGTCGGGACGCAGGGACTCCAGCGTCAGCGCGGATTCCGTCACCACCGGGATCATCGCCTTGACCTGGGGCGGCAACTGGTCGGCGACCGCCCACTGGACGTATCCGAGGTAGCTCGGGCCGTACAGCACGATCGCGTCGGACCACGGCTGCGCCACCAGCCAGTCGAGGGTCACGAGCCCGTCCGCGCGTTCCCGGCGCAACGGGTCGAACGTGCCGCCGGAGCCGAACCCGCCGCGCACACTCTGGATCACCACCTGGTATCCGCGCTCGGCCAGCGGGCGAGCCAGGATCTGGCCGTACATGCCCCGGCCGTAGGGGGTGCGGAGCAACGCGGTCGGCAGCCCGTCGCCACCGGACCGCGGCAGCCACCGGTCCGCCAGCAGCTCGACGCCGTCCGGCATCGGGATGCGCAGATTCCGCTGGACGGTGATCCTCCGCGTCAGCGGCGGGTCGAGCTGGAGCTTGCGCTCGAGCTTGCGCAGGATCAGGCGGCTGATCATCGGTCCTCCTCGGCGAACCGGCCGAGCACGTTCATCAGCCGGTCGGTGAACGTTTCCGGGTCGTGCGCGCCGTCGACTACCCACGTCGTGACGAACGAGCCGGCGCCACCGGTGACGAAGGCGGCGAGGTCGCCGGCGGCCTGGGCGGTGAGCCGGTGACCGTGCATGCGCTCGATGACCCGCCGGTTGATCGGCAGGAGCAGCCTGACCAACCCGCGGTCCAGGGCGAACGCGCAGGAACCGGTCAGCAGAGCGCGGTAGAACGTCTGGTGTCCGGCGAAGTGCCGGGCCATGGCGAGGGTGCGGGCGCGCGCGTCCGCCGGCTCCGCGGTGTCACGGAGCAGCGGCAGCAGCTCACGCCTCGCGAGATCGAGCCCTGCCTCCAGCAGCACCGTGTCGAGGTCGCCGAAGTGCTGGTAGACGACCCGGCGACTGACGTCCGCAGCCTCGGCGATCTCGGAGACCGTGACCGCCGTCGTGCCGCGCTCGCTGACCAGAACGAACGCGGCCAGCAGTACGGCGACGCGGGTGCGGCGCACCCGCGGATCGCGTGCGGGCTCGGCCTCGTACAGGTCCATGCACAGATCATGCGCATCTGTTACTAAGTAGTCAAGTGTTACTTACTGTCGGACTGGGCAGGAGTGGTCGTTCAGGGAGAAGACAATGGGTCGGGGTTGTCGAACCGGTAGCTGACCGGGCAGCCGAACACGGCGGGAGTAGTGGTCGGTACCGGCGCGGGCGCCGCGACGGCGGGTGGCGGTGCGGTGGTGGTGAGCGGCGGACATCACCGCCCGGATCCCCGCCGAGGCATCGAGTCGTCCATGAAGCTGGGCCGCCACCGCTACGTCATCGAACGGACCCTGGGGTGGGTTCCCCGGTTCCGCCGGCTGACACGCCGCTGCGAACGCAAGGCCGCCCACTTCACGGCATTCGCCCAGCTGACCTGCGCGGTCATCTGCTACCGCCGAGTCATCAAGCTGGACCTACTGACCTACAACAACCCCAAATGAGATGCGGTCTTAGGTACGGTTACCGCAGCAGTGGCAGTGGCGCCATGTCGTCGTGCTCCCAGAGCTGTCGCGAGCTTTCCTCGGGGTAGGCGGCGACGGTGGGTACTGCGTCGAAAAGTTGGGTCAGCCGGTGTTCGGTGTCGAAGGTGGGCCACCCAGGATCTGCGTGGGTGGCGAATGCGATCCATGCCGAGCGCATGTGCGCGAATACCGCCACGGCCTCAGCCGATGGCTCCGGGCCGCCCAACAGCATCCGACCGAATCCGCTGTCGAAGTCGCCGAAGATCAACGGCAGGTCGAGGGCGTGACATGCGCCGAGCAGGCCCCCGGCGCCGGGGGAGGCCCAAGTCAGTTCGTAGAAGTGGGTTCGTCCGCCGCCGGTCGCGTGGGCTTCGGCCAGCCGGAGGGTGGGCATGCGGAAGAGCCAGTCGGACTGGACCCGTTCCCAGAGTCGATCCGCGGTGGCCTCCGGGAAGGCCGCACGGTAGGCCTTCTCGGCGTTCGGGCCGGGGCCGAAGACGTCGAGCACTCGGGCCGCTTCCTGATCGTCGATCGTGCCCAGTTTCCCGGACGCGACCAGGAAGAGTCGGTACTCGTTGCGGTTGTGCCCGGCGATCAGCTCGACATCGCGCCCGGCGCCCGCTGCCCATGCCCTGTAGGGGGTGGCTGGGAGCACTTCGCCGTCCACGGTCGGGACGAAGAAGGTGAGGTGTGCGGCCATCGGACCCCACCTGTCGAGGTGCTGGTGCTGGGTCGCGGCGGTCTCCTCGCCTGCCTTGGCCAGGTCGTTCGGTTCCACTGTGGACAGGTCGGCGACGGTGGGGCGCCGGCCTCGTTGGCGGGCGATGGCGGTGGTGATGTCGGTGGCAAGCTCGCGTGTGAGGAAGGGGCCGCCGAAGCTCTGTGCGATGGCACTGTGGAAGAGCCCGGCCGCGGCAGGCATGGCCATCAGGGTGCCGACGGAGCTGCCGTCGGCCGATTCGCCGAACACGGTGACGCGGTCGGGGTTGCCGCCGAACGTGGCGATGTTGTCAATGGACCCATTGCAGGGCGGCGATCTGGTCGAGGAGGCTGCGGTTGGGCGGGGCGCCTTCAATGGCGGCGAAGCCTTCGATGCCGAGCCGGTAGTTGAGGCTGACCAGCACCAGGTTGCCCTCCCGGGCGATCCGGGCGTTGGCGAGATTGTCTGCGCCGGAACCCAGTTTGTAGGCCCCGCCGTGGATCCACACCATCACCGGAAGGCGTGCGGTCCGATCCGGGGCCGGCGTCCACACATTCAGTGTCAGCCAGTCCCCGCCGGTCGACTCCGGTCGCTCGCCGCCGCCGAGGCCGAGATGCCGGAAGCCGGCGTAGTCCTGCGGCGCCGGTGAACCGAAGACGACGGTCTCGCGCACACCATCCCAGCGTGGCGCGGGCTGGGGCGCGGCGAACCGCGCTTCGCCGACGGGTGGTGCGGCGTAGGGGATGCCTCGGAAGACAGCGAGTTCGCCCTCCCAGCGCCCGCGTACGGTCCCTGCGGTGGTGCGTACCTCGGGTTGCACCTCAGTTGCCGTCCTCTGCTCCCTTGAAAGTTGCGGATGTCGGTCGGCCCTGCGGGAGCACCATCGACGCGATGTGCACCAGCCGGCTGGTGAACTCGTGTGGATCGAGTGGATCCGGATCCTCGACCACCCACGCGCGGACGAAGTCACCCCAGCCCCCGGTGAGGAACGCAGCGATGTCTTCGGTCGTGCGCTCGTCGATCTGCCTGCCGTAGGCGTCGCACACCACTTGGCGGTTGACCGGGAGGAAGAGGCTGTTCAACGCCTTGCTCAGGGCGAAGCCGCAGGCACTCGTGTACAGGGCTCGATAGAACCGCCGATGGTCGACCATGTGTTCGGCCAGTGCTAGTGCCTTGGCGGACACGGCGGCTTCGGATGACCCGTCCTCGGTGATGCGGCGCCTGGACGTCGCGGCGACCCGCTGGCGGCAGCAGACCGATTCGGACGGCCTGCACCCACAGCGGGCGGACCTCATTTCCCGTGCACTCGATGGAGTGACGCTGGCGGATCTCCTGTGGCGCGGCCAGGAGTCGGACGAAGAGCGCGACCACACCCGTGACCTGCTGCTGAAGCTCACCGAGCAGCCGGGGCCGCTCGTCTGAGAGTTTGTCCGCAGAACGTTGTCAACTGGAACAACGCTGACACCGGACAACGAAGTCTGCGTACCGTCGGAGGTGGGGGGCACTCCGGGGGGAAGCACATGCCGATCGTGATGTCCGAATCCGTGCCCAAGGGGCGCGGACTGACAATTCTGTTCGAGTTGGAAGATCTGGCGCGCACGCGGTTCGCGTCGGCTCCACTGCCGATGTACGAGCTGGTGTTCACCATGCACAGCGGCAACTGGGACCGCCTGTTGCTGCCGCAGATCCGCCCGCTCGCCGAACTGGTCAGGCCTGGCCGGTTCATTCCCGACTTCTTCAACTCCGCGCGGCCCGACTTCGACGACGCCGTGCGCCAGGTGCTCGAGGTGCCGTCGACACGGGTGCGCGACCAGATCGCGAGCATGCTCGGCACGACGTCGCCGTGGCTGCGGTCGTTCGCGGCCGGCACCCCGACCTCGCGCCAGGACCTGAGGTCCGCCTTCCACGCGGGATTCCGCGACCTGCTCGGCCCGAACTGGCCGCAGACGAGGCAGGGGTTCGACGCCGAGGTGCGTCTGCGGTCGTCGCAGGGCGTGACGCGCGGGCTGGGGGACCTGCTCGGCCACCTGCACCCGTCGATCTCGTGGACCTCGCCCGCGCTGCACGTCGAACTGGGCTGGGACACCGAGATCTCGTTGCGCGGCACGGGGATGCTCATCGTGCCGGTGCTCAACGGGCTGACCCGCCCGGCGGTGTCGATGTTCGCCGAACCGCAACCACTGCTGTTCTACCCCGTCACGGCACCTCAGCCGAGTGGCGCCAGCCTCGAACTGGCGCTGGGACGCACCCGGACGCTGGTGCTGCGGGCGCTCACCTCCGAACGCACCACCACCGAACTCGCCAAGCACGTGGGCATCAGCCTGCCCACGGCGTCGCAGCACGCCACCGCTCTGCGCACAGCGGGTTTCGTGTCCACCCACCGCAACGGACGGTCGGTGCGCCACCGCCTGACCCGGCGCGGCTGGGAACTGCTGAACTGAGATCAGGGAGGCCAGCATGACCGCGATGCCGCGGTACCGCACCGACCCGAGTCCCCACGCGCTGGCGGTCCGGCTGCGCGCCCTGCGCACCGCCCAGGTGCCCGTCGCCTGCGGCGTCTACGCCGGACTGTCCGCACCCGGCACGACCTCCGCGCTGCACGCCCGCATCACCCACGCCATGGCCCGGGCGTTCGTGACGGGAGCCTCGGCGGGCGTTCCGCGCTTCGACCAACCGCCGTCCGCCCAGCTGCGGCTGCTGACGGCCGCGAGCTGGGGCCGGCTCGACGGCGTCGGCCCGGACATGACGGAGTTCCCGGTCGACCTGGCCTCCGAACTGTGGTGGAAGGTGCACGAACGGGCGCTCGGCTCGTTGCGCACGGCCGAACGCCGCCTGGCCTGTGACCTGTTGCTGCGCCTGGGATATCCGCAGCGCGCGGCCTCGGTGATCGGCCTGAGCGTGATCGACCCGCGCAAACACGTGTTCTCGCCCGAACTCGCGCTGGAACAGCTGGCCGTGCTCCGCTGCCACCTCCCGTCCTCCGCCGTGGAGGCGATGGCGTTGCGCGGCGCCAGGTCCGGGCTTCCTCCCGAGACGCGCCGCGACCTGGCGTTGTTCGTGGCGTTCCGCAACGCGGCCCGCGGCGCCGACTCCACGTCCCTGCAGGCCGCCGCCGCGCTGGCGACGAAGGCCACGTCCGAGCTGCCGCAGAACGGCTTCACCGCCGCCCTGCACCGAGCCCGGCTGCACCGGGCGATCGCCGCGGTTCCGTTCGTGCGGCACGACATCGTCGAGACACACCGTCTCCTCGGCCGCGCACTGGAATCGCTCACTTCGGCGACGCCGGGTACGGCCGAGATGGACCGGCTGGCCTGGGCGGACGAGGCCTACGCCCTCTACTCCTTCCTCGTGCAGACCCACGTCGCCGTCGGCCTGGGACAGCGCGCCGTCGGCTACGCCGGCGAACTGGTCGAGCTCAGTCCCGGCGACCACAGGACGTGGGCGTTGCAGGGCGACGCACTGGCCGCGTGCGGTCAGCTGGAGGCTTCCTTGGAGGCCTACGGCCGCGGGATCGCGCTCGGCGGCTGGGGTGCGGCTCGTGCCGCCTACCTGCGTGGCTTCGTGCTGGAACGGCTCGGGCGGGTGGCCGAGGCCGCCGAGGACTACGTGCTGTCCCAACGCATCGACCCAACCTCGTCGGTGGTGGTGGCTCCCGTTGTGCCGGTGGGCGGCCATGACCGGAAGGTGCCCGCGGAGTCGGGTGGCCGCGGACGGGGCGTTGGTGGACGCCGTGGTGCTGAACGGGTCCGTGCCGTGCAGGTGCGCTGAGCCGGAACCGGCCACGTGGACGACGGCAGTGACCTGGTTGTGAGTGGGTTGCTGCGCTAGGTGGGATCGGCGGCTACGGGTGGGTAGGGCGGATCGGCCCGTCAGTTGGCGGCGGTCGTGACCTGGCCGTGGGTGAGTTGCTGCGCTAAGCGGGCGGATGCGAGTGGGCAGGGCGATCGGACCTGTCAGCGGGCGTTCGCCGTGCCTGGTCGCGGATGAGTTTGCTGGACCAGGTTGGACCTCCTGGGCGGATGCGGTCGTGTCCGGGCTGGGCGGCCTCGCTAGCGCGCGTCGGCCGTGACCAGTAATCGCAGGTGCGCGGCGAGCCAGGTGGCCGAGGCCGGGCCGTCGGCGAACGCTGTGACGCCGGCCGCCGCCGTGCGCAGCCCCGCGCGGTGCAGGTGCGCGCCTACCTCGCGTACGCGGGTGAGCAGGCTGTCCGTCAGGTGGTCCAGGCCTCGATGAGAGGCCTCGGCCAGCACTGTCAGCGCGCTGTCGACCGCCGCGCTCAGCGGGTCGGACGTCGTGATTCCCGGTGACAGGGGTTGTGGAGTCGTGTCCGTCGCGAGGTCCACGACGACTACTCCCGCCGGGGTGTGGACGGCCAGCGGGTCGACGACCAGGGTGCCTCGATGCCGCCGGACGCTGCCGGTGATCGTCGTCGGGGTGGCGCGCAACGCTGCTGTCAGGGCGTCCAGTGAGTGTGGTGCGACGGCTCGGTGTGTTGCTTCCAGGAGGCACGACGTGCCCGTCGGGTCGTGCAGGGTGGCGGTGAGGCGTTGCGCGGCCGGGTCGTAGGCGAGGTCGGACACCTCGGTGACCCGGATCGCGCGGACCAGTTCGGCCTCCACCCTCGCGCGGACCTGGCGCGGCGGCAGTTCGGCCAGGTGTGCGGCGGCCTTGTCGTAGTCGTCGATCACCAGGGCCTGCGGCAGGTGGTCCCAGGCCGTGCCGACCGGTGTGAGCGAGGTCTTGGCCACCCTGCTCGTCTTCAGGGTCACTGCCCGGCTCGCGCTGCGGGTCGCCGACTCGGACACCACGTTCGACGCCGCCAGCCGGACGCCGGTGCGCAGGGGAGTGTCGCGCTGCACCAGGACGACGTCGCCCGAGGCGAAGTAGACGTCGACCGCGTTCGCCGCGCGCACGCGGGCGCCCAGCGCGGTCAGCCGGACTCGCTTGAGCGGTGTTTCGGCGGGCTCGTCCGGGCCCAGGATCTCGGCACGGGGGCCCGTGGCGGTGGTTCGCGCGTGCAGTTCGGTCAGCAGCGCGGCGAACTGCTCGGCCTCGTAGTCGGCGCTGCGCTTGCGGTACGCGGCCAGTTGGGCGAGGAGGTCGGTGATCACGGCTGCGGGCCAGTGCAGGCGTTGCGCGGTGAGGTCGCGGTGCAGGCGCTGCCACGCGACGTCGAGCACCTCGCTCGCGTTGGTGGTGCCGTCGAGCAGCAACTGGTCGAGCAGGTCGGTGACGGCGGTCAGATCCGTTGCGGTGGTGGGAGATCCACCGACGTCGACCGTGTCGGTTCCCTGCGCGTCCGCCTCGCGGAACGCCCACACCGCGAGCGCTGTCGCCTCGTCCTTGTTCACCGCGTCGGTGTGGACGTAGGACAGGTCGCCGGGGACCAGGAACGTGACCGTGCAGGTGGGGAGTTCCGCCTGTGCGGTCTGGTCTTCCGCAGTCGGGCGGCGGAGCTTGGCTCGGTAGCCGGCCTGGAAGGCCCTGCGGGCGCGGCGCAGCGTGCGTTCGCCCATCAACGCCACCAGGTCGGTGTCCGTCACCGAGCCCGGTGACCACAGTTCGGCCGGTGCGGTCGCCTCCTGAGTGCGTTGGTACGCCAAGACGACGGCGATGCGGTGCCGGCAGACGCCCGCCGCGCCGCAGCTGCACCGTGCCGCGTCGAGCGCGATGCCCGGCGGCAGCGTCGTCGTGGTGCCGTCCGGGAACTTGCCCTGGACGGCACCGGCCGGATCGGTGTCGAGCGCCGGGACGACGCCCGCGTCGAGCTCCTTGACGGCGCGTTTCACCAGACCGCGGTTGGCCAGCGCCGCGAGGGCGTCCGGGGTCAGTGCCATCAGGTCGGGTCTGGTCACCTGAGCTTCTCCGCAACGAATTCCGCGAGCTGTCCTGGGGTCATCGCGCCGACGTGAGCGCCGACGTTCGCGAGGCGCTGGCCCAGCGCCCGGTCGTAGTCCGGGTTCGCCTCGTCGTCCAGCGCCGCCAGGCACAGCACGTGGGTGCCCTGCTCGCACAGGTCCTTCACCGTGCGGACCAGGTGCGCCTCGCTGCCGCCCTCGTAGAAGTCGCTGATGATCGCCACGATCGACCGGCGCGGGCTGTCCACGAGATTGGCGCCGTAAGCCACGGCCTTGGCGATGTCCGTGCCGCCGCCGAGCTGCACCTTCATCAGCAACTCGACCGGATCCGTCACGTCCGAGGTCAGGTCGACCACGTTGGTGTCGAAGGCGACCAGGTGCGTCCTGAGCCCCGGCAACCCCCACAGACAGGCCGCCGTGACGGCTGAGTGGATCACCGAGCTGGTCATCGACCCCGACTGGTCCACCAGCAGGATCACCTGCCACTGCTCCAGGTGCCGTTTGGTGCGGGAGACGAACTTCGGGTGCTCGATCGCGAGCTTGCGCTCTTCCGGTTGGTAGCGCTGGAGGTTTGCCCTGATCGTGGAGCGGAAGTCGAAGTTGCGCGAGTTCTTGTGGATGCTCGGCCGCCGCGACCTCGTGCCGCTGAACGCCGTGCGCACCTCCGTCTTGAGCTTCTCCATCAACTGCTTCACGACCGCTTCGACGATCTTGCGCGCCAGTGCGAGCACGGCGGGGTTCATCAGGTGCTTGGTCCGCAGCACCGCGCGCAGCAGCGCCGGGTTCGGTTCGATCCGTTGCAGCACTTCGGGATCGGTGACGACGTCGGTGATCTCGTACCGCTCGACCGCGTCGCGCTCCAGTCGTTCGATCGTCTCGCGCGGGAAGAGGGTGTGCACCTCGTCCAGCCAGTCGACGGTCTGCAGCACCGAGTCCTCGCTGCCGCCCTTGCGCACGCCGCGTTCGGCCAGTTCGGGATCGCGGCCGTAGAGCCACTCCAGCGCCGTGTCCCGGCGGGCCGCGTCGCCCTGCAACCCTCCGGTGCAGCGCGACGCGGGTTCGCCGAGGATCAGCCGCCAGCGTTCCAGGTCCGTCATGCCAGCCCGCCCTTCAGCAGCAACGCGTCCACGCGCTTCTCGATCGCCATCGCCTCCGCCACGACCATCGGGTCGACGGTGAGACGGGTGACGCCCTTCGCGCTGCCCTCGACACCGCGATGGTGCAGGACGGTGGCCGCGATGGTTTCCCTTTCCCTGGGCGGGAAGTAGCTGAAGGCGAGCCGCAACGCGGGCAGCGCCACCAGGAACTCGTCCTCGTTCATCGCGCTGACCAGTTCGTCGAGCACCCCGACCAGATCGGGACTCGCCAGCACCTCTTCCCGCGCGACCGCGAACAACCCGGTGAGCCAGTCGCCGAGCGCCTCGATGTTGCGCACCTTGCGCACGTCCGGCTGGGAGCCGAGCGTCCAGGCGAGCCCGAGTGCGGCGCCGCGCAGATCCGGCGGCGCCTCCACGTCGTTGCTCACTCGGGTCGCGACGCCGGTGACGTCCGCGATGTCCAGTGACAGCGCGGACTTCGCGTGCAGCACCGCGTCCCTGGTCGCCGCCATGGCCTTGAGGCGGTGCGGATCGGCCGGGGCCGGGCCGCCGTGCAGGCCCTCGACCAGCCACAGCACCCGCGCCGTGCCCGCGTCGATCACCGAGCCCAGCAGCGGATCCTTTCTCGTGCCGAACAACCTGTCGTGCCGCCACAGTCCGAGCACTCCGCTCAGCACGGACCCGAGCGCGGCGAGGTCGCCCGTCGCCCGGACGCCGTCGTTGAGGCTCTGCTGGACCTGTCCGGACAACGCCGAGATCCCGCAGAGCACCGCGTCGAACAGGATGGTGGCCAGGTGCTCCAGCTGAGCGTCCCGGGAACGGCGTTCCAGCACCGCCCCCGCCGCCTCCTCCAGCGTGGCGCCGTTCTCGGCGGCCTCGATCAGCGCCGCCAGCCGTTCGTCGGCCGGTCGCAGCGTCCACTGCTCGTCCAGCTGCGGCGCGGCGCCCTCGGACGGGCCGCTCGTGCGTTCGAAACCGGGAATCCGCAGCACCCGCAGGCGATGCAGGATCCTGCTGCGCTCCAACGCCTCCGCGTCCGTGAGGTCGAGCGCGACCTTGCCCTCCTGGTCGAGGCCGTGCGTCCGCAACAGCTCCTGCACGGCGTTGACCAGCGGCGGCGCCGGCGTGTCCGGGTGCAGCCTGCCGACCTTGTCGCCCCGCAACGCCCCGATCATCTCGATCAACGCCGGGTGCGCGCCGGGCTGCAACGTGCCGCGCCGCGTCCACGGCGGCGGCTGCGTCAGGTCCTCGGAGATCAACGCGCTGGTCAGGCCGTCGAGCACGTCCGTGCGTGCCAGGTTCTCGTGACCGCGCAACCTGGCCAGCGCCCCGGCCTGGGTGCGCGCCGCGATGAGGTCGGCCGTCGACACCGGTTGCAGCCGCCTGCGCAGCCGCGTCGCCACCGACTCGACCAGCCAGTCCGCCGCGCGCTGCGACCCCGCCTCCCAGACCTGCTGGTAGTAGCCGGGTGACGGCATGCCCGACTGGTAGCCGGTGAACGCGTCCAGCCGTGCGTGCGAATACGGCACGAGATAGCTCGCGCCTCTCTCACGTTCGGGAACCTCGGGCCACTCGGTGGTGCCGTCGAGCTTCGCCTTGAGCGCGGCCGTGTGGAAGCCGCCGGTGATCACGACGACGGGCCTGTCGCCCGCGTCCTGCACCGCCGCCCGCACCCAGCGCGCCATGTACTCCTCGCGCGCCGAGTCGCCCTCGTCCGCGGTCGCCGTGCCGCGCAGCAGATCGAAGTACTCGGCCATGCCCGTCGGCTCGGTCTCGCACTCGAAGAGGTGGTCCCAGAGCGCGTCGACGTTGTCGACGTTGAACTCCCGGCACAACCGCTCGACGACCTCGGTGTAGCGCAGTTCCGCGTCCGCGTACCTGTTGCTGACGTCGCGGAACGCCTCGTGCCACGCGGGCAGGTCGATGAACCTGACCTCGGCGCCGCACCGGCGTGCCTCGGTGATCGCCACCCACTCCGGCGAGTAGTCGCAGAACGGCGACCACGACGCGTGCTGGTCGGAGTAGCTGAACAACGCGACGGGCAGCTCGTGGCCGAGCAGCAGCTCGTCGATGCGCTCGTTGAAGTCGGCGGGACCTTCGATGAGCACGTACGCGGGCTGCTGCTCCGAGATCGTGGCGGCGACCAGCCGGGCACAGGCGGGACTGTGGTGCCGGACGCCGACGAAGACGGCCCCCATCAGCCGGGCAGCAGGTGCCGGGCGCGGTGCAGCTCCTGCCACTGCTCGCCCTTGCGGCGCGCCGCGTGCTGCTCCAGGTACCGCCGCAGCCGCGCCAGGTCCTCCGCGTTGTCCTTCGCCGCAGTACCCGCCAGGCACTCCACGACGTCCGCGGCCGACCCGACCTCGCCGCGCAGGAACCAGCCCCGCAGCCCCACCGCGTGCGCCACCGACACCGCCTCGGCCGTGCTCATGACGGTCGTGAGCCGGTCGCCGCCCTCGCGCAGATCGCGGAACGTGCGGACCAGGACCTCCAGCACGTCACGCCTCGGCGCGAGCTCCACACCGGACTTCTCCAGCAGCTTCGCCGCCTCCTGCTCGACCAGGGCGAGCTCGGTGTCGAAGTCGGCGATCGGGAACACCGTCTCGAAGTTGAACCGCCGCTTGAGCGCGGCGCTCATCTCGTTCACGCCCCTGTCCCGCGTGTTCGCCGTGGCGATCACGTTGAACCCGTCCTGCGCGAACACCATGCCGTCCGGACCGTTCAGCTCGCCGATCGCCATCACGCGGTCGGACAGCATCGACAGCATGCAGTCCTGGACCTCCAGCGGGCAGCGGGTGATCTCCTCGAACCGCACGATCTTGCCCTCGGCCATGCCCCGCAGCATCGGCGCCGGCACGAGCGAACGCGGCGACGGACCCTCCGCGACCAGCAGCGCGTAGTTCCACGAGTACTTGATCTGGTCCTCGGTCGTCGCCGCGCCGCCCTGGATCGTCAGCGTCGACTCGCCGCACACCGCCGCCGCGATCAGCTCGGACAGCAACGACTTCGCCGTGCCCGGCTCACCGACCAGCATCAGGCCGCGGCTCGTCGCCAGCGTGACCAGCGCTCTGTCCACAAGAGACGGATCGCCGACGAACTTCCTGCGGATGCCCCGGTTCTCGTCTCCCACCACGAACCGGCGCGCGGCTTCGAGGCTCAGCGCCCAGCCCGGTGGCCTGGGCGCGGTGTCGGTGTCGCGCAGCTTGGCGAGCTCGTCGGCGTAGCGGACCTCGGCGGGAGGACGCTGCATCGTCTGGGTGCTGGTCATGGCTGCAAGGACTCCAGTTCGGAGAGGAGCTCGGAGACGGTGATCGGGTCGACCTCGTAGGTGGCGGGCGCGTCCGCCGGAGCGGACCACGCGCCGTGACCGTTGCGCGAGAACCACATGTCGCTGAAACCGACCTCGGGGAAGACGTCCATGGCGCCCACCGCGATGCCGGGTTCGAGCCTGGCGACGAGCGCGCCGCCATCGGGGAACGGCCGGGTGATCCAGCACTCGACGCCCGCGTCCTGCGGGGTGCCGCGCACCCAGCCCTTCTTGGTCAGGCCGAGGATCTTGCCGATCGGGTACGGGGTGTCGCAGTACTTCTTCGCACGGGGGAGAAGGTCGCCGGCTGAGGTGAGCAGGTGGATCGGGCGGCCGAGCTGCGGGAACGGCTGGAGGATCTCGTAGTCGGCGAAGACCTCGCCCCACGCCGCCGACGCCTCCCGCAGGTCGACCGCGTGAGCCACGCGGACCGTGGCGCTCTCGGGCAGCGTGAACTCGTCGTCGTGCTCGTCGGCCAGTGTGCGGTCCTCGGCCAGGCGGAACGAGGTGCCCTCGTCGGTGATCCAGACCAGGCGGCGGACCAGGTGCCACAGCAGCGGGTGCGCGGCGAGGACCGTCAGGAACTCCTCGGCGCTCCACCTGCGCTGGTCGACCATCGCGCGTTCGAGCCGCTGGATCTGGTCGGACGCGATGGTGCGGACGTCCTTCTTCAGCGCCATGAACCGCTTGTGCTCCAGCGGTGCGAGGTCCTGGTCGTCCTTCGCGCCGGGCTTCGGCAGATCCTTGCGGCGCTTGCCGTCCGGGTCGAGCACGAACGGCTTGAGCTGTTCGTCGAAGCCCACGGTGAACTTCCGGGAGCCGTAGTCGATCACCAGGGTCGCGGCCTCGTCCAGGCCCAGGCGCGGAACCAGCCGGTCCGACAGCTGGTCGCGGGACAGGCCGAGCTCGGCCGCGATCTGGGCGACCTTCTCCTGGGCCTTGGTCTTGAGGCCCTTGAACGACACCTTCTCCGCGATGCTGTTCAGGTGCGACAACGCCACCTCGGTGCCGATGTCGGCCAGCACGTCGAGCCCGCTGACCGCCCTGGCGTGCTGGCTCTCGCCGGGCCAGTTGCGGATCAGCGGCGACAGCCTGCGCACGGTCTCGTCGTCGCCGAACCAGCCGAGCGCGTTGAGCGCCCAACTCTCCTTCGACGGCGCGCCCGCCTGCTCCCAGGCCTGGAAGACGGCCCACGCGAACTCCGCCAGTGAGTCGGGGTCGAGTGCCTCACGGGCGATCGGCAGCCCCGCGTAGAGCTCGCCCGGCTTGGACAGCGCGGCCGTCATCAGCAGATGACCGGCGACTTCGGCGGACAGGGCGTGCTTGCGGTCCGCCAGCAGCACCTGTGGCAGCAGCCTGGGGTCCGACCACTCGCCGATCGCCGGCAGCTTCGCGGGCAGCACGTCGACCGGGTCGACCGCCAGCACGACGTCGATCGCGGCCTCGGCACCGCGCTCCTTGGCGATCGCCGCCACGTCGACACCGACGTTGTTGTTCAGGTGCCGCAACGCCGCCTCGGCGTTGCGACGGGGGACGCCCGCCTTCCCGGCCGCGGCCGGGATGAGGAGACGGACGGCCTGCTCGCGGTGCCGGGCGAGCCAGTCGAGGCCCCAGCGCCGGGCCGCCTTGGTGCGGGCGAACCAGTCGGCCATCTGCGTGGCCACCTCGACGGTGGCGAACGGCAGCAGCACCATCCCGGTGCCCGCAGCCGCGGACTGGACGTGCCGGATGAGCGCCGGCGCGGCGTCGACGCCGAACCGGGCTGCGATGTTCTTGCCCCACTCCTCGACGCCGTAGCTGTAGACCGGCTTCCAGTCCGCGAGCAGGTGCCGCACCTCGTCCTCGGGGGCGAGGAGGAACAGGTCGTTGTCGTAGTAGCCGATCAGGCCGGCCTGGTACTCCTTGAGCAGGTTGCGCCAGTCGTGGTGGTCCTGGATCCACTCCGAGCCGGACGCGAGCCACTGCTCGTGCTCGCCCGGCTCCCAGATCACCGCCGCCTCCGGCACCGGAAGATCCGCCAGCACCACGGGCTTCACCGGCTTGCGGCGGCTGAGCCACGGCGGGGAGGCCAGCAGCGCCGGCAGCTGGTCCGCGGTCGCCTCCGGCATGATCGCCTCGGTGGACTCGGCGAGCAGCGTGGCGACCTCGTCGGGCACGGTCAGGTGCGGATTGCTCCGCAGGTGGATGTGCAACAGCCGGCGCGCGTGATCACTCGACGACGCGCGCTCGGCCAGCAGCCGGGCCGCCCGCACGGGGAACGCCCTCATCGCGGACACCGCCGCGGGCCGCACGTACTTCCCGTCCAGCCGGTCGAGCAGGATCGTGAACGCCTCGTCCGTCGGTAAGGCTGCCAGCACGGTCAACGCCTGCTTGCGGCCGCCCGTGCGCTGGTGGTAGCTGTCCGAGTCGAGCTCCTCCGCGAGCAGGGGCGCGACGGCCGGCCCCAGCACGTACACCGCGGTGTAGAGCAGGAACGCCGATCTCGTGACCGACTCGCCGGCCTTCCGGAAGTCCTCGAGGCTGCGGGCGCTGCTCGGCAACATCCACCACCGGCTCGGCGTGTAGCCCTGCTTGCGGACCTGAGTGAACCAGTCCGCCCGCTCGGGCATCAGGAAGGAGCGGAGTTCCTTCTCGGTCTTCGACTTGCCGAGCTTCTCCAGCGCGTCCTCGGCGGCCGCGCGTTCCTCAGGGCTCGCGACGGCGATCGCGTACCGGAGGGCGGTGAGCATCAGACCTTCCGGTTCGCCGATCGACGTCTGGAAGCCACCGCGGTCGTACTGCAGGCAGATGCCGGTCCATTTGCCGCGCTTGTCGTCCCACTCGTCGGAGAAGGTCAGGCCCGTGAGCTGGATGACCGCCGTGGTGGCGAAGGCGAGGCCGTGGTCGGCGATCCAGGCGTGCACGCCGGGTGCGCCCGGCTTGGTGATGGCCGCGATCGCCGCCGCGCCGACGGGAGTCGGCTGCCCGGCCAGGTGTTCGCGGGCCGCGCTCACCAGTTCCGCCTTCGAGCCCTTGGCGGTCAGGGCGGTCTCGATCTTCTCCGCCTGCTCGATGATCTGCTGCCGCGCCTGCTCTGCCTTGGCGGGGTCGACGGCGAAGTCCAGGGCCGGGTCGAAGTCGCGCTGCCGCACCGCGTCGCGCAGCCACGCCTTGGGGATCACCCACGTGTCTTCGTCGATGGGGGCTGCGGGAGTGGCGGCGGCGGGTGGAGGGGCCGCAGGTTGCTGGGCGGCGGGCAACTGGGCCGCGTGCTGCCCGACGGCGGGCTGCGGGGCGTCGGCCGTGGTGGTGGCGGGCTGCTGGGCGGCAGGGTCGGCGGACGCGGGCTGCTGCTGCTCGGCGGTGGCTTCCGGTCTGTAGCCCTTCTTCTCCTTCTCCGCCACCAGTTTCGCGACGTGCGCGTCGGCCGCCTCGGCGGAGGCCAGCTCCTTGAACTGAGTCTGGCCGGTGGTGCCCAGCCGTCCGAACCGGACGGTCACCGTCGCGCCGTCCTGCCCGATCTCCCAGAACTTCGCGGAGCCGTCCGCGACGAGTTCCCACCTGCGCACTGCTGTACCTCCTGGGGCCACACAAGGGAGTTGATGTGCACGGACGTTACTCAGGGGGTCTGACAATTCTTTACGGTGAGCTTAAAGAGCTGCTCAGACCCCCTGATTCACGGTGTCACGAGTGCAGTGACTCCAGTTCGGACAGGATTTCGGAGGCCGTGATGGCGTCTGCCTCCAGGGTGCTCGACCCGTTGCGCTGGGACGACCAGTAGCCGTGCCCGTCGGCGGAGAACCACAGTTCGGTGAACTTGATCTCGGGGAAGACGTCGATCGCGCCCACCGCGATGCCGGGGTCGAGCGACGCGACCACGGCACCGCCGGACGGTAGTGGCCGGGTGATCCAGCACTCCACGCCGGCGTCCTGGGGCTCGCCGCGGATCCAGCCCTTCTTGGTGAGGCTGAGGATCTTGCCGATCGGGAGGTCGACGTCGCAGTACTTCTTCAGCTGGGGCAGGAGGTTCTCGCCCGCCGGGACCAGGTGCAGGGGGCGGCCCAGCTGCGGGAACGGCTGGAGGATCTCGTAGTCGGCGAAGACCTCGCCCCACGCCTCCAGCTCGGCCTGGAGGTCCACCGGGTGCGCCACGCGGACGGTGGCGTCCTCGGGGAGCATGAACTCGTCGTCGCCGGAGTCGGCGAGGGTGCGGTCCTCGGCCAGGCGGAAGGACGCGCCGTCGGTGGTGATCCACACGAGCCGGCGGGCGATGTGCCAGAGCAGCGGGTGGCCGGCGAGGACGGTGTGGAACTCCTCGGCGGTCCAGGTGCGCTGGTCGACCATCGCCCGTTCCAGGCGGTGGATCTGGTCGGACGCCACCGCGCGAACGTCCTTCTTCAGGGCCGCGAACCGCTTGTGCTCCAGTGGGGCCTGGTCCTGGTCGTCCTTGGCGCCGGGCTTCGGGAGGTCCTTGCGGCGCTTGCCGTCCGGGTCGAGGACGTAGGGCTTGAGCTGTTCGTCGAAGCCGACCGTGAACCGGCGCGGGCCGTAGTCGATCACCAGGCTCGCGGCGTCGTCGAGACCCAGGCGCGGCACGAGGCGGTCCGCCAGCTGGTCGCGGGACAGGCCCAGTTCGTCGGCGATCTGCGCGACCTTCTCCTGGGCCTTGGTCTTGAGGCCCTTGAACTTCACCTTCTCCGCGATGCTGTTCAGGTGCGACAGGGCGACCTCGGTGCCGATGTCGGCGAGCACGTCGAGACCCGTCACCGCCCTGGTGTGCTGGCTCTCGCCCGGCCACACCCGGATCAACGGTGACAGCGCGCGGACCGTCGAGTCGTCGCCGAACCAGCCGAGCGCGGTCAGCACCCAGCCTTCCTTCGAGGGCGCGCCGACCTCCTGCCAGCGCTGGAAGACCGCCCACGCGAACTCCGCCAGCGAGTCGCGGTCGAGCGCCTCACGGGCGATCGGCAGCCCGGCGTAGACGTCGCCCGGCTTGGACAGCGCGGCCGTCATCAGCAGATGACGCGCGGCCTCCGGGGACAGGGCCTGCCCGCGGTCGCGCAGCAGGACCTGGGGCAGCAGACCGGTGTTCGCCCACTCGCCGATCACCGGCAGCTTGGCGGGCAGCACGTCGACGGGATCGACGGACAGGAACACCCGCAACCCCTCGGCCGCCTCCGGGGTCGGAGCCAGCGCCACCACGTCCACCCCGAGGCCGTGCAGGTGGCGGATCGCGGTCTCGGCGTTGCGCCGCTCGGCACCGGGTTTGCCCAGAGCCGCGGGAATCAGGAGACGCGCGGCCGCTTCGCGGTGCCGGGCGAGCCAGCCCATCGCGGTCTTGCGGACCTGCTTGAGCCGCACCAGCCAGTCCGCCATCAACGCGGCGACCTCGGGCGTGGCGAACGGCAGCACGATCACCGCCGTGGCCGTGTTCCTCTCCACGATGCGCAGCAGGGGCGGCAACGCGTCGAGGCCGAACTTCGCGGCCAGCCGCTTGCCCGCCGACTCGGCGCTCCAGCCCAGGTGGGGCTGCCAGTCCGCGAGCAGGTGCCGCACCTCGTCCTCGGGTGCCCTGACGAGGAGGTCCGCCATGTGGTAGCCGATCCGGCCCGCCTCGTACTCCGCCAGCCAGTGCTCCCAGGTCTCGTAGGCGTGGGTGTCCCAGTGGCCGTCCTTCAGCCACTCCTCCCGCTCACCCGGCTGCCACGTGAGCGACGGTCCGGGCACCGGGAGATCCGGCACCACCACCGGCTTCACCGCGGGCTTGCGGTGCAGCCACGGTGGCGACGCCAGCACCGGCGGAAGCGCCTCGGCCGGAGCCTCCGGCACTCCCGTGGACTCGACCTCGACGAAACCGGCGGGTGTTTCCAGGTGCGGATACGTCCGCAGGTGCACGCTGAGCAGCCGGCGGAACTCCTCGCTGCGAGCGGAGCGCTCGCCGAGCAGCCTGGCCGCTCGCGCCGGGTACGCCGTCATCATGGACAGCACGGTCGGGCGGACGTACTTCGCGTCGATCCGGTCGAGCAGCAGCGCGAACGCCTCGTCGGTGGGCAGCGCGGCGAGCGTTTTCAGCACCTGTTTGCGGGTGTCAGCGCGCTGGTACTGGCCGTCCAGCGACTTCGCGAGCAACGGCGCGATCGCCGGACCCAGCACGTACAGCGCCGTGTGGAGGACGGTCGAGTTGCCCGTCACCGAGTGCGGCGCGCTCTCGAACTCCTCGAAGGTCCTGGCACTGCAGTGAAGGATCCACCAGCGGATGTTCGTGTGCGGTGTCTGGCGCGCCTCCTGGAACCAGTCGGCCCGTCCTGGCATCAGGAACGCCCGCACCAGCTTGGCGTTGGGCTCGTCGCTCTCGCCCAGCCTGCTCAGCGTGGCCTCCGCGGCGTCACGCTCGGCGTCGTCCGCGATCGCGAGCGCGTAACGGACCGCCATCAGCATCTTGCAGTCGATGCTGCCGATGGTGATGTGGAAGTACCCATCGCGGGACGCCAGCCGTTCGTGGCCGTACGTGCGCTGCTGCGAAAGCCACTCGCGTGCGCACATCACCCTCATGTACTCGACGGTGGCCTCTGCGGCGAACACCAGGCCGTGGTCGGCGATCCAGGCGTGCACGGACTGCTCGCCGACGGCGACGACGGCCGCGATCGCCGCCGCCCCGGCGGGATTCGGCCGGCCGGCGAGGTGCTCGCGCGCCGCCTGGACCAGATCGGGGTCGGAGGCCGGTTCGGAGAGGATCCGCTCGATCGTGGTGTCCGTCTGCTCGGCGACGCGCTGCCTGGCCCCCTCCGCCAGTGCGGTGTCGACGGAGAACTCCGGGGCGGGGTGGAAGCCGCGCTGCCGCATCACGTCGCGCAGCCACGCCTTGGGCATCACCCAGGTGTCCTCGTCGACGACGGCAGGCTTCTCGGCGGGGGAGGTGGCCGTCGTGGGAGCGTCAACGGGCTGCGTGGCGGCGGAGGTGGACACCGGCTCGGCGCCCGGCTGGGGCGCGGCCACCTCGGTGGAACCGACCGCGCGGTAGCCCTTCTTCTCCTTCTCCGCCACCAGCTTCGCGACGTGCGCCTGCGCCGCCTCCGCGGACGCCAGCTCCTTGGTCTGGGTCTGGCCGTGCGTGTCCAGTCGTCCGAACCGGACGGTGACCGCGGCACCGTCCTGACCGATCTCCCAGAACTTCGCCGCGCCGCCCGAGACGAGCTCCCACCTGCGCACTGACTGCTCCCTGCTTTCGATCCGAAGTGTGTTGGTGACCGTGCCGAGCCGGTCTGACGTTGATCGACGACCAACCGTTCCCGCTTTCACGCGTGCAGTGATTCCAGTTCCGAGAGGAGCTCGGAGGCGGTGACCGCGTCCACGTCGAACGTGGACGGACCACCGTCGCGGGGTGCGACCCAGTCGCCCTCTCCGCTGGTGGAGAACCAGAGTTCGGCGACCCTCATCTCGGGGAACAGGTCGATCGCGCCCACCGAGATGCCGGGATCCAGATTCGCCACCAGCGCGCCGCCGGACGGCAACGGGCGGAGCAGCCACGGCTCGTGGCCGTTGTCCTGGGGCTCGGCGCGCATCCAGCCCCGCTTGGTGAGGCCGAGGAACTTGCCCACCGGCACGTCCTTGTCCAGGTACTTGTGCAGCTGGGGGACCATGTCGCCCGGCGTGAAGGCGTGGACGGGGCGGCCGAGTTGCGGGAACGGCTGCAGGATCTCGTAGTCCGCGAACACCTCGCCCCAGGCCGGCAGCGTGTCCGCGAGGTCAACCGGGTGGGCGACTCGGACTACGGCCTCCGCGGGCAGCGTCACCTCGTCGTCGGAGGCGTCAGCCAGGGTGCGGTCCTCGGCCAGGCGGAAGGTCAGGCCGCCGTCGGTGATCCACACCAGCCGCCGGACCAGGTGCCACAGCAGGGGATGGCCGGCGAGGACGGCGTGGAACTCCTCGGCGGTCCAGGTGCGCTGGTCGACCATCGAGCGTTCCAGGCGGTGGATCTGGTCGGACGCGATGGTGCGGACGTCCTTCTTCAACGTCGCGAAACGCTTGTGCTCCGCCGGTGCGAGCTCCTGGTCGTCGCGCGCTCCGGGCTTGGGAAGGTCCTTGCGGCGCTTGCCCTCCGTATCCAGGACGTACGGTTTGAGCTGCTCGTCGAAGCCCACGGTGAACTGGCGCGGACCGTAGTCGATCACCAGCGTCGCCGCGTCGTCCAGGCCCAGCCTGGGCACCAGACGGTCGGACAGCTGGTCGCGGCTCAGGCCCAGTGCGGCGGCGATGTCCGACACCTTCTCCTGGGCCTTCGCCTTGAGGCCCTTGAACTTCACTCTCTCCGCGATGCTGTTCAGGTGGGTCAGCGCCACCTCGCTGCCGATCTGGGCGAGCACGTCGAGGCCCGCCACGGCGCGGGCGTGCTGGCTCTCGCCCGGCCAGGAGCGGATCAGCGGCGCGAGACGGCGCACCGTCTCGTCGTCACCGAACCAGCCGAGGGCGGCCAGCACCCAGCCGTCCTTGGCCGGGGCGCTCACGTCCTGCCAGCGGCCGAAGACCGCCCAGGCGAACTCCGCCAGCGACGCGCGGTCGCACGCCTCGACTGCCAGCGGCAGGCCGGGGTAGACGGCGTCCTGTTTGGACAGCGCGGCCGTCATCAGCAGACTCCGCGCGGCCTCGGCGGACAACGCTCCGGTGCCGTCGGCCAGCAGAACCTGGGGCAGCAGCCGCTGGTCGGCCCAGTCACCGATCACCGGCAGCTTCACGGGAAGGACGTCGAGCGGGTCGATCTCGATCAGCGTGCGGATCGCCGCACCCGCCTCGGCGCTGTGCGAGGTGGCGAGGGCGATGACGTCCACACCGGTCTCGAGATGGAGGTGGCGCAGGGCGACCTCGGCGTTGCGGCGTGCCGATCCCGCCGGGCCGAGCCCGGCCGGCAGCAGCAGGCGGGCGGCGGCCTCGCGGTGGCGGGACAGCCAGGAGACTGCGAACGCGCGGGCGGTCTTGAGGCGCGCCAGCCAGTCCGCCATCAGCCCGGCGACCTCGGTGGTGGCGTAGGGGAGCAGCACGACGCCGGACACGTGCGGGTTGCTCGCCGCTAGGCGGAGCATCGCGGGCAGGGCGTCCATGCCGAACCGGGCCGTGATGCGCCTGCCCCAGCCCTCACTGCCCCAGGTGTCACCGGGCGTCCAGCCGGCGAGCAGCGGGAGGGCGAGCTCCTCCGGGCCGCTCTCGAACAGCCGGTGGTCGTGATAGCGGCTGCTGTGGCCGGCGCGGATCGCCGCGGCCATCGCCTCCCAGTACTCGCCGCGCCCCGTCCACCAGCCGGTGAGCTTCTCCCACTCCTCGCGCTCGCCCGGCAGCCACGTGATGTGGGCGGCAGGCACCGGGAGATCCTTCAGCACCACGGGTTTCGGTTGCGGGCGGCGGTGCGTCCACGGCGGTTCGGCCAGCACTCGTGGCAACGCGTCCACCGGTGCCTCCGGAGCGGGCTCGGGCAGGAGATCGGCGATTCCGGACGGCAGTTCCAGGCCGGGATGCGTCAGCAGATGAGCGCGCAGCAGGTTGCTGACGTCCACGTCGGCGACTGCGCGGGGTGTCATCAGCCGCAGTGCCCGAGCCGGGAACGCCGCCATCGCGGACAGCAGCGCGGGCCGCACGTACCGCTCGTGCAAGCGGTTGAGCAGCATCAGGAACGCCTCGTCGGTGGGCAGCACCGAGAGCACCTCGAGCGCGAGCTTGCGGCACTCCGCACCCCACTCGACCTTCGCCCGCAGCTCGGCGTCCAGCACCGGCGCGATGTCCGGGCCCAGCACGTGCAGCGCGGTGAACACGCTCATCGGCGACCAGATCAGGTGCCCGTGCTTCAGGCCGCCGAACTGCTCGACGGTGGTCGCCGAGCAGTGGATCATCCAGGTCGGAGCCCCTGACTCGTTCGCCTCCTCGAACCAGTCCTGCCGCGTCGGCGCCAGGAAGGCACGCGCGGCCACGCCGAACCACGTGGTGCCGACCTTCTCCAGCTCCGCCACCGTCGCGGCGTAGGTCGCGTCGTCCGCCGCGGCCAGCGCGGTGCGGACGTCGATCAGCGCAAGGCCGTCGGCGTCGAGGTTCGTGCTGTGGTGCGGCAGGTGCGTCTTCAACGTGCCGTAGCCGTCGATCACGGTCGCCATGTGCACGGCCGCCACGGCGGCGAACGGCAGCCCGAAGTCCTCGATCCACCAGTGCACCGGCGAGGTGCCGTACTCGTACCCGATCAGCGTCAGCAGCACCGCGACACCCAGCGGATCAGGCCGGCCCTCGTGGTGGTTCCGCAACGCCCGCACCAGATCCCGCTCGTGCTCCGGTGCCGTCAGCGCCTCTTCGATCTTCCCGGCGTGTGCGGCGACGTGATCGCGGAACCTCTGCGCCATCGCGGAGTCGACCGCGAACTCCGGCAACGGTCTGGCGTCGCGTCTGCGCATCGCCTGCGCCAGCCACTCCGCGGGCATCACCCACGTCTCCTCGTCGCGAGGAGGAGCCTCCACCACCAGCGCGGGCACGGTATCGACTGCGGCCCGGTAGCCCTTCTTCTCCTTCTCCGACACCAGTTTCGCGACGTGCGCTGCCGCGGCCGCCTCCGAGGTCAGCTCCTTGGTCTGGGACTGCCCGGCGGTGCCCAGCCGTCCGAACCGGACGGTCACCACGGCACCGGCCTGGCCGACCTCCCAGAACTTCGCCGAGCCGTCGGAGACGAGCTCCCACCTGCGCACCACAAGACCCCCTGAATCCGACCTGGAGCTGATGTCCACGGACCGTACTCAGGGGGTCTGACAGTTTTTGTCGATCAGGTGAAATCGCTGGTCAGAGCTTCCACCAGAGTGCGGTGTCCGGCGGCAGGAGCAGCAGCCCGTCGCGCACTCCGTAGTACGACGAAGCGAGCAGCACCGAACCGGGATCGGGCAGTTCCACGACCGCCTCGGACAGGTTCACCGCGCAGGCGACCCCGTCCCGTTCGAACTGCAGCACGCCGTCCTGGCCGTCGACCCAGGTGAGGCCGGCACCCAGCGCCGGGTTCTCCCGGCGCACGCGCAAAGCGGTGCGGTAGAAGGACAACATCGAGTCCTGGTCGCCCGTCTGCGCCTCCACCGACAGCTTCGCCCAGTCCGCCGGCTGCGGCAGCCACGAGCCGCTGGTGCCGAACCCGAGCGACGGCCCGGAAGACGCCCACGGCAACGGCACGCGACACCCGTCACGACCGCGTTCGGTGTGACCGGACCGCTCCCACATCGGGTCCTGCAGCACCTCGTCCGGCAGGTCCAGCACCTCGGGCAGACCCAGCTCCTCGCCCTGGTACAGGTACACCGATCCCGGCAACGCCAGCATCAACGCCAACGCGGCGCGCGCACGCCGCACACCGGTCTCACCGCCGCCGTACCGCGTCACGTGCCGTTGCACGTCATGGTTCGACAGCACCCAGGTAGTAGGCGCCCCAACAGGTTCGACGGCGGCCAGCGACGAGTCGATGACCGACCGCAACGCCTCGCACGTCCATTCCGCCGTCAGGTAGTGGAAGTTGAACGCCTGGTGCATCTCGTCGGCACGCAGGTACATGGCCGTCCGCTCGGCAGAAGGCGTCCACGCCTCCGCCACGAGCACACGCTCACCCTCGTACGAGTCGACGACGGCACGCCATTCACGGTGGATCTCGTGCACGCCGTCCTGGTCGAAGAACGGCAACGGGTCCGTGCCCAGCAGCTTCAGCTGGTCCGCGTGACCGATGTCGGGCAGCCCCGGCGCCTTGATCATCCCGTGCGCCACGTCCACCCGGAACCCGTCGACGCCCAGGTCCAGCCAGAACCGCAGCACGTCGCGGAACTCCGCGCGCACCTCGGGCAGCTCCCAGTTCAGGTCAGGCTGCTCCGGCGCGAACAGGTGCAGGTACCAGGACCCGTCGGCCACCCGCGTCCACGCCGGCCCGCCGAACACGGACTCCCAGTCGTTCGGCGGCTGGTCCCCGACGCCCTCGCGGAACATGTAGCGCTCACGGCCACGTCCGGCCAGCGCCTCCTGGAACCACGCGTGCTGGTCGGAGCTGTGGTTCGGCACGATGTCGACGATCACCCGGATACCGAGCGTGTGCGCGTCGTCCACCAACGCGCGCACGTCGTCGAGTCCGCCGAACTGCGGGTCGACCGCGCGGTAGTCCGCCACGTCGTAGCCGCCGTCGGCCATCGGCGAGGCGTAGAACGGCGTGATCCAGACCGCGTCGACGCCCAGGTCGCGCAGGTAGGGCAGGCGTGAGCGGATGCCGGGCAGGTCACCGACGCCGTCGCCGTCCGAGTCGGCGAAGCTGCGCACGTAGACCTGGTAGATGACGGCGTGGCGCCACCAGTCCTGGGACATGTCCATGCCTTCCGATGGGGTGTGTCAGCGGTCCAGGAAAGACGTTGCAAAAGTTTTCCGCAAGTCGGCTTGAGGATTGCTAAAGATTTTGGACATGATCTGCAAACTTTTGCAGCCTGGGATATTGCGTTGCAAGCCCGCCACGCCATCCGTCAGAGTGGATCCCAACAGACCGGAGAAAGGAGCCAGCCGTGATGCAGCAACGCATGAACCATCAGCACGACTGGTGCTCCTCGGCATGAGCTGACCCTCATGTCTCCGGGGAGCCGTCCCGTCGCCGTCGCGACGAGGCGGCTTTTTTGATGCCCGTTGGTCCAATTGGCACGGACGCCGCGCTCTGGACGCGGAGATCGAGGTTCGAGTCCTCGACGGGCAGCTGTGACCGAAGCCGAAGAAGTCGAGGCACCAGGTCGTGGTCCTGGTCGAAGCCGGTGCGAGTCCGGTCGGTCACCCCACCGCGCGGGATCCGGCGATCACCCAGGCCTCATAAGCCTGGGGTGCCTGGTTCGACACCAGGACGCGCGACCAGCAGGGCGAGGAAGGCGTCGTGCAGGGCACCGTTGGTGGCCAGCACGACGTCCTCCTCGACCACCGTCACGCGGCCGCCCGCCTCCTCCACGAGCACCGGCAGGCAGGCCAGGTCGAACTCGTCCAGTCCGGCGCCCGCCGCGATCACCGCGTCCACCCGACCGGTGATCAGGTCCAGCACCGACGTGGAACCGTCCACCGCGACACACTGCTCCAGCACCGGCTTCCTCTTGCCGTGCAGGCACACTCGCGCGCCGTCGACAGTGTCGCGTGAGGACACACGGGCGACTTCCTCGTGCTTGTCACGAAAAACTCGACAGCCGATGCCCCGCCCCGCCGCCATCGTGATGCCCAGGGACGGCATCGCGGACACCGCCAGGGCACCTTCCAACGCCAGGTCCACCGAGTACGTCGGCCGTCCGGCCACGAAGTCGGCGGTGCCGCTGATCGGGTCGACCAGCCACCGCCGCCCGGAAATTCCCTCGCGCTCAGGACGTTCCTCGCCCACGACACCGTCTTCTGGCACCGCCTCCGCGAGCAACCGGCGAATCAGATCCTCGACTTCGAGATCAGTCGAGGTGACCTCGCTGCCGTCCTCCTTGAGTCGTACGTCGAGGTCGCCCGCGGTGAACGCCTCTTCCGCCACCTCCGCTGCCTGGTAAGCGATCCGCAACGCCAGCCGCATGTCGTTCCACATGGCCGCGAAGCCTGACGCGGGTGCTGCGCTGAGGTAACTGATGTAGCGTTGTGCTACATGATTGAGTTCGTGCTCGGCGAGTCCGACCTGGTGGACGTGCGGTTCGCCGTCTCGCCCCTCAGCGAACTCACGCTCAGCCTGCGCGTGCTGAAAGATCCGGCCAAGTACCCGTCGCACGTGCCGTGGGTGCGCCGGATCCGTGACGTCGACACGGAGGTGCTGCTCGCCCTGTCCACCGGCCGGGGCTGGACGCCGGACTTCCTGAGCCCCCGCCCGCTGACGCCGTTCACCCGCATCGAGGACGAGTTCGCGGCGCTGCGCGAGATCCCCGTCCGCACCCTGCGACGCGACCTCCGCGCGGTGTTCGGGGACGTGCCTTCCGTCCTGCGCGACCGCGGCCGGATGCTCGACGCGCTGGAGAACTACTGGCACGCGGCCCTGGCCCGCCAGTGGGACCGGATGCGCGCGGTGCTCGAAGCCGACGTTGCGTACCGAGGCCGGGAGATGGCCCAGCACGGCCTGGCGGTGATGCTCGCGGGGATCTCCGACCGGATCACCTTCTCCAGCCCCGTGGTGCAGGTGCGGATCGCAGGCGCCGAACCGCGACGGGTGGAGGCCGGGGGACAGGGGCTCACTCTGATCCCCAGCGTGTTCGCGCGGCGCACGGCGGTGCCCGTCGACCCCGGTGCGCCGCCGCTGCTGATTTACGCCGCGCGTGGCGCCGGCACGGTGTGGGAGACGGGGCTGGTTCGCGGGCCTCACGCGCTGGCCGGGGTCCTCGGTCAGGTGCGGGCGGATCTGCTGGCCGAGCTTGCACAGCCGTGTTCGTCCACGGACATCGCACGAAGCACGGGCGTCACGGTCTCGGCGGTGAACCAGCACCTGCGAGCGTTGCGCGACGCCGGCCTCCTGGCCTCGCAACGGCACGGACGCAGCGTCGTCTACGCCCGCACGGAACTCGGCGACGCTCTCGTTTCCCACTCAGTGGAACAGGGAAGCGACGCCGCGAGTCCGTCGTTGCCCAGGACATGAGCTTCGCTGAGGACTGGCAGACCTGGAAGACGGAGCGCGAGACCAACCTGGCCGACCCGTACGGGTGGCTGGCGCTGGTCTCGCTCGATTGGCTGGAGACGGCCCCACGCAGCTATGACGGGCTACCGGGCGAGTGGTGGCAGGACGACGACGCGGCCTACTGGCGCAACGACGGGGAGACCAGGCGGCTCGAACTCGTCCAGAGCGGCGGCGGTGAGCGCGTCGTGGCGGGCGACGTCGAGATCGAGATCGCCCGGCGCGGCGGGTACCTGATCCGCGTGCACGACCCGAAAGCCCCGGTGCTGCACGACTTCAAGGGCGTGCCGTCGTACGAACCCCACGAGAAGTGGGTGCTGGAGGGCGAGTACGAGCCGTTCGACGCGCCCGTCCCCACGACCGTCGGCGCGGTCGTCGAGGGCCTCAGTCACGTCTACGAGGCACCGGGCCGTGTGCGGTTCAGCTTCAACGGCACTGAGCACACGCTGACGGCGTTCAACGGCCGTAACGGCGGGCTGAGCATTCTGTTCACCGATGAGACCAGTGGCGTCACGACCTATGCGGCGAACCGGCAGATCGCCGCCACACCGCACGATGGCAAGGTCGTGCTCGACTTCAACCGCGCGACGAACCTGCCGTGCGCGTTCACCGACTTCGCCACCTGCCCGCTGCCGCCCGCGGGCAACCACCTGTCGTTCGGCGTCGAGGCGGGGGAGAAGACGCCGTACGAGCGGGGCTAGAAGAACTCGTCGAGAAGCCGGTACCAGGCGAGCATCTCCGGGCGGGGGGTGAGGCCGTAGGCGCGGTCGAACGCGGCTACGGCCTCTTCGCCCAGTTCCCGGTGCGCCAGCGCGATGTCACGATGCCGGTCGGACACACCCAGCCGTGCCACGTCGATCAGCACCGTCGAACCGTCCGGGCGCAGCAACACGTTCGGCGGGCAGAAGTCCCCGTGTGCCACGACGAGATCCTCGGCAGACGGAGCTGTGGCGACCAGCCGGTGCAGCAACTCCTCCGGTGTGACGCCGAGGTTGTCGTCGTCGAAGTCGTCCGCATCCACCAGGCCCGCCTCGACGTTGTGCCGAGCCCTTTCCAGCACGACGGGAATCGTGGCGTCGTAAGGACATGAGGCCACCGGCAACGAGTGCAACGACCGCAGCACGGTACCCATGACCGTTCCGGCGAGCACGGGATCGGCCGAGGTCAGCGAGGGCGCGCCGACATCGGCCAGTACCAGCCAGTCCTCGGCGAACGCCCTGATCTCCGGAACCTCGACGTGCTCGCCCAGCCACAGCAACCGGTCGCGCTCGTCCACGCCCGCACGCTTCACGTAGCTGGATCCCACCCACCAGACGTCACCGGAGAGACCTTCGTGGTCAGCGGACCACACGGCGTCCGGGCCGACCGCGTGCAGGACGTCCTCGGGGATCCTCACTCGCAGGCCGTGCCGTCCTTGTCGTTGTCCAGGCCGTAGATGTCCGTGCCGATGACCTGGATCGGGCCTCGCACGTACGCGGGGCCGTTTCCGGTACCGCCTGCGCAGTCCACATCGGACGCGATCGGCACACAGCCACTGTAGTTCTTGTCGCACGCGGGCTGCGGTGCGGGCTGAGGCTGGGGATTAGGCTGCGGATTGGGCTGTGGCTGAGGCTGGGGTTGCGGCTTCGGCTGCGCGACGGCCGCAGGAGCGGTGGTCGTCGTAGTGGTCGTGGTGGTTGTTGTCGTGGTCGTCGTGGTGGTGCTGGTCGGCGGCGCAACTGTAGTGGTCGACGTCGTGGTGGGCGCTGCCGTCGTCGTGAGGCTGGACGCGTTGCTCTTGTTCGACGGATCGCCACCGATGGCCGCTCCCACGATGCCGATCGCGAAGAAGAACGCGAGCAGGCTGGCCGCGCTGATGGCCACCGGCGCCACCCACGACTTGCGCGCCGTCACGACCGGAACGACCGCGCCACGGGGAATCTCGCGCGGCATCCGCAGGAAGATCTGCAACAGCCCGTTGTCGCCGAGCTGGACGTACGCGGTGCATCCCGTCGCCCCGCCGCCGGACTCCACGTGCATCAGCACGGGCGCATACCGTTGCGACATCAGGAAAGTCAGCTCGCCCACGCGGTACCCGTCCAGGCGCACCTCGATCCCGCGCTGACCCCGGTGCTTGCCGGCGGCGATCATGCACCACGTCAGGTTCACGGCGACGTGCCGCGTCACACCGCCCGGAACGGCGTAACGGGAGAGCACGTCCTGGTGGTGCTGCTCGCCGGTGACGGTCACCGTCACCTCGCCGGGGACCATCACCAGACCGGCGGCCGAGTTCTCGATCACTGTCGCAACTCCCTCGGGTGGGTTCGTACGGCCAGACCATCGAAGGCCCACTCCAGGTGTTACTTACCGTGCCGCAAAGTTGTGCCGAACGGGTGAAAATCGGCTCAAATCGTCACGGACGGTCGATGATCACCGATGTAAATCCTTTCCACGACGCCCGGCTGAGACACGGAACTCCCGAGAGAGCGTTTCCACGCTACGTTGAGCCAAAGGGCGCAACACCTTCACCCACGGGAGGGCGAATGGCGCTGGACACGCCGTGGCGGGCGTAGCGCGAACTGCGCGACTGATTTCCGCGAGCACACGGCGGGACGGACTTCGTACGGTGTGCTCATGCTGCAGCCGGACCGCGAGACCAGGGCCGAGTGGACGAAGACCGTGACAGCCTTCGTCGAGGATTTCATCGAGGGACTGGAGGCCGCGCCCGCATCGTCGCCGGGCACGGCACTCCTTCCTCCTCCGCCGGCGGAGACCCCCGGCGAACTCACCGACCTGCTCACCCGATTCGGCGACGCGGCCGGCCAGGCGGTGGAGACCGCGGGCCCGCGCTACCTGGCCTACTTCCCGGCAGGCGGCCTCTACAGCTCGGTCCTCGCCGAGTTCCTGGCCCAGGCCACCAACCGCTACACCGGCGTCGCCTCCACCGCACCCGCGCTGGTCGCGCTGGAACACAGCGTGATCCGCTGGCTGTGCACCGAGTTCGGCCTCCCGGCAGGCTCTGGCGGAATCTTCACGACCGGCGCGTCACTGGCCACTCTCTCGGCCGTGCACACGGCCCGACAGGATCGCCTCGGCGCCCACGACCCCAACGGCACCATCTACGTAACGCCGCACACGCACCACTGCGTCGCGAAGGCCGCCCATATCACCGGCTTCCCGCCCGAACGGATCCGCGTCGTCCCCACCGACACCGCACTCCGAATGGACGTGGCACAAGCACAAACCATGATCGCCGAAGACCGCACGAACGGCCTGCGCCCGTTCCTGATCATCGGCACGGCGGGCGCGACCAGCACCGGCATCGTCGACCCGCTCGACGACATCGCCGCACTGGCCAAGCGGGAATCCCTGTGGTTCCACGTGGACGGCGCGTACGGCGGCGCGTTCCAGTTGACCGAACGCGGCCGCGCGATCCTCACCGGCATCGACCGCGCGGACTCGATCGCGTGGGACCCGCACAAGAGCCTCTTCCTCCCGTACGGCACGGGCGTCCTGCTCGTCCGCGACGAGGTCAGGCTCCGCGCCGCGCACGTGGCGGACGGCGACTACCTGCAGGACCTCGACCGCGGCACCGGCCTGCCCGACTACGCCGACCTCGGCCCCGAGCTCACCCGTGAGTTCCGCGGCCTGCGCGTCTGGCTGCCGCTGCACCTGCACGGCGTCGCCGCGTTCCGCGAGGCGATCGACGAGAAGCACGACCTCGCCGATCATCTCCGCACCGAGCTGAAGAAGATCGAGGGCATCGAGGTGCTCCCGTCCGACCTCACCGTCGTCGTGTTCCGCAGCGCCGACAGCGAGCAACTCCTCAAGCGCCTCAACGGGTCCGGCAGGTTCTTCCTGTCCAGCACGAGGCTCGGCGGGAAGTTCACGCTGCGGATCTGCGTGCTCAGCCACCGCACCCACCGCGAGCACGTGGACGAGGTGATCGACCTGATCGAACGGCTCCGCTGCTCTTGAGCGCCACGATTCACCTGATCGAAGCATCGCTTCGTCGTTGACACCGCCTCGGGCGTGCATCATTGTGACTCGTGATGAATCAATATGACTCAAGGCTGGCGAGCAGGGCCGGCGGTGAATGACCACGCCTCCGCCAGGCAGGTCCTCGCCCGGGAGTTGAAGCGACTTCGGCTCCGGACCGGTCTGTCCGGCAGGGAACTAGGACGCAGGGCGTCGATCAGTCAGTCGAAGGTCTCCCGGATCGAGGCGGGCACGGCCTTGCCGACCGTGCCCGAGGTCGAGAATTGGGGGAGGGTGCTTGATGTTCCGGCCGAGACGGTGCGATGGCTCGCGATCATCACCGGCAACGCGCACCTCGAAGCGCATTCCTGGTCCGCCGTGCTGCAGGACGGGAAGCACCTGCAGCACGAGATCGGTGGATGGGAGGCCGCCGCCGCGGTCGTTCGCACGTACCAGCCATCGGTTGTGCCCGGCTTGCTGCAGATCGCGGACTACGCCCGCCGGGTGTTCTCCCTGTTCTCCCCTCCTTATGACGAGGCCGCGCTGGCGGCAGCGGTCGCGGGGCGGCTGGAGCGTCAGCTCGCTCTGTACGAGTCAGGACGGAAGTTCGAATTCCTGATAACCGAGGCCGCTCTGCGCTGGCGTCCAGGGCCTCCGAACGTGCTCGTGGCTCAGCTCGACCGGATTCGGTCGATGTCCACCTTGGACAACATCGGTATCGGTCTGATTCCGCTCGACGGCGAAGCCGTGGCAACGTATTCGCATGGATTCGTGATTTATGAAGGAGGGCAGGAGAGTGTCGCGACCGTGGAGATGATCCACGGACCGCTGACTGTCGATTCGGAAGTCCAGGTCGAAATGTATCGCCACCGGTGGTCGCTTCTCGGTGAGATGGCCTTGCGTGGAGACGATGCCCGGTCGCTGCTCGATGATCTGATCGGCCGGGTCAGGCGTCACGCCGCGCTGGACGGCGACGGCACGGCGTGACGCGTCCGCGGATGATCAGCTCAGTTTGAACTCGCCCCGGAGCACGCCGCCCCGGAACGCGAGCCATTCGGCCCTGGTGAACCAGAGCACAGGGCCAGAGGGATTCTTCGAGTCCCGCACCAGAACACCGACCTGTGTCATCGCCACCTCGACGCACTCACCTCCGCCTTCGCTGAGGGTGCTCTTCTTCCAGGTGAGACCGCTCTTCTTCATCGTTTGTTTCTCCTTTTGGTGGTGAGCCGCTTTTTGCGGCGATGGGAGAAACGATGGCCGTCGTGGTTGCCACGTCGTTTGCGTTGAGATTCCATCCTGTTGTGGAAGCGTTTCCCTGCATTGGAAATGGGTGCTATGGAGTTACCTGGAAAACGTGTCGAGTTCCGTGTCTGGGGAGAGGTGGGCATCTACGTCGAGGGCCGTCGAATCGGCCCTGCGAAGAAGGCCTCCTGGCTGCTGGGGTGCCTGCTGCTCGGCGATGGGCGACCGGCACACCTGAACAAGTTGTACGAGTGGATGTGGGACGACCCTCCCTCGAGCGCGGAGACCGAACTCGCCAAGCAGGCGACCGAACTCCGCAACGTCCTTGGCCAGGCGGGTTTTCCGGACGCGCTGCGGAGCAAGGACGGTCTGCGCTGGCTTCACGTGCCGAACGAACTCGTGGACGCCCGCAGGTTCCGGGCGCTCGTCACCAAGGCGCAGGCGGCCAACAGGCGATCCGTTGTGGGACTTCATGAAGCGTCGGCGGCGTTGAAGGAGGCCCTTGATCTTGCGGTCGGGGAGCCGCTGGCCGGCGTGGCGACCTCTCACGCGGGGCAGGAACGAGCACAACTCGAGGGGGTCCGGCGCGAGGCGCAGCGTTTGGCTGCCGAAGTCGGCGTGGAACTCGGCCACCACCGCGACCAGATCGAGATCGTCACGCGGCTGCACGCCGTACATCCCGAAGACGTGGCGATCACGTCCCTCGCCGCACGGACGTTGTATCTGTGCGGTCGTGCCCCTGACGCGCTCAACGTCATCGCTCGTCACAAGGAGGCCATCGACGAATGCGGTCTTCTGGTAACCAAGGAGATCAAGGACATGGAGACTCGCCTGCTCAACCACGACCCTGGCCTCGAACCGCTCGTGCGACGTGAACCCGGTCCTTCAGAAGGCCGTCTCGTGCTGGCGCTCAAGACGGAGTCGCGCGGGTTCGAGTCCCTGAAGTCGTTGATCCCTGACGCGTTCGGGTGTGATGACATCGCCGTGCAGGTCATGCCAGGGCATCTGTTGTGCGATCTGCCTTCGGGTATCTCGCCCCGGATGGTTCTCGGCCGAGGGCTGAGCCGGCTCTCCGATCTCGTGCGGCAGCCGGTGAGCGCGGGTGTCGCGGTGGGCGACGTGGAACGGGCGCATGATCTTGCCGCGTCCAGGTCCGCGCTCGCCCGACTACGTGCCGCGTCAGGCCGCTTCCTCGTCGTCGCGATCAGCGCCGAACTGTTCGAGTACGTCGACCGGCCCGATCGTTCGGCCTACTGCCGTGCCGAGGACGTCAACGGATGGGTGCGCGTCCCGGGGTATTCCGTGCCGCCGGACAGTTCGTCCGCCACACCCGACCGCCAGGACGAAAAGCCCTCGCAGAAGTCGTACTCGGTCGTCTTCAACGGGACGACCTCGATCGGTACACAGCACAACGGTGATGCCACAAATCACTACCACTTCGGCGGTGAGCGATGAGTGACGACACGACGACCGCGACTCCGTCGCCAGACCCCTCGGCCGCGAACGCCGGCAAGTCGGGCACTGAGCCGCCTGACAGCTCCCCGTCGTCCGGTCCCGGCGGTGCGAAAGAGCCCGACCAGCGTGATCTGGGCGAGGCCTACGCACGAGGTAAGCGTCTGACAACCGACGGCACGATGAACTTCAATCGCGATGCGTCCATCGAGGACTTGCAGGTCGGCGACCGGTACATCTACTACAACTACAACTACAGGTCGTTCAGCGACTCCGGCACGTTCCGTGCCGTCCCCGTTCGGGAGGAGGTCCTCCAGTGGGTGCGCAGCCGCTACGTTCCGGTGGCGAACTACGCGGATCTCCTGGACACCTTGAACCAGATGCAGATTCTCGTTCTCAACGGCCGGCCTGGTACCGGGCGCTTCACGACCGCGTTGCGGCTGCTCGATTCCTTTGTATCCGGTGTGATCTCACACGTCGACAGTGCCGATGATCTCAACAAGTTCGACGAGTCCCACATCGAGGACGATCGCGGTTACCTGATGGAACTCTCGCGGCCCCAGGCCGAGGCGTTGACCGAACGCGTTCTCGAGGCGCTTTCGGGCAGGCTCGCCCTCAAAGGTGCCTATCTCGTGGTCATCTGTCACCGAGACGGCCAGGACCACATGCTCGGTGGGTTCGCCCGGACGTGCCCGCCCCCGAACATCGACGAACTCGTTCAGCGTCACCTCACCGAGGAACTGCGCGACGACGACTGCGATGTCGACGATGTGCTGCAACAGCTCTACACCAGCGACGACCTGCGCGTGGCGCTCGGCGCCACTCCCAAGCCCGCGGAGGCGGCGCAGATCGCGGGTTTCCTGGCGGAAATGGCTCGAGGTGAGATTGTACTGTCCGAAGTGGAGAGACGAGCCGCTCTGCTGGTGCGCAGGCAGGTCGAGGAGTGGTTCGCGGAGCTGTCAGGGCCGGTCGGCACGCTGCCGGAGGCCATCCGCATGACCGCGTTCCGGATCTCCCTCGCGGTCTTCCACGTCTCGGAGTACGACGTCGTCGTGAAGGCTGGAGCGATGCTCGCGACGACGTTGCTGAAGAAGGCGAAAGGTGACCACGCCAAGAAACCCGAGGAATCGCTGTTCGCGGAGGACCACGGAGTCAACCTGCCCGCGTCCCGCGCCACGATGGAGGACGGCACCGTCTCGTTCGGCGGACTGGAAACTCCCACGAAGCTGGTCATGTTCGCCGACGATCGCTTTCCCGTGGTGCTGCTCAGCCATCTCTGGCATCGACATCACAAGCTGCGTGAAGCCGTCCTGGAATGGCTGACGGACTTGAGCGACGACCACAGGCCCATGGTCTGGGTGCGAGCCGCACAGGCCATGGGCCTGTTCTGCTCGTTGTCGTTCTCCAGCACCTTCACGGAGAACATCGGGCCGTTGGCGGAGGCTGAGGGGGAAGAAGGCGAACGCCGCAGGTGGTACGCGGCCATCGCGCTCGACCACGCCGCGCGCGATGAGCGGATCGCGGGTCCTGTGTTCGAACGACTTCAGGAGTGGCGGCGGGACGGAAGTGAGGCCCAACAGTGGACCGCCGCGGCAGCGCTCGGCTATGACATCGGACTGGATCGCATCGATGACGCACTTCGTGAGCTACGCGTTCTGGGGACGCCGTCGGAACGCCTGTCCGCGTTGCAGAAGGCCGAGTACAGCGACCTCGTGCAGGTCGCGAGTCGCAGCATCGCGAACCTGCTGACTTTCGGCGCCGTGACCACCGTGCTGGAAAGAATCTCCGAGTGGACCCGGAGCAGGCGGCAGAGTGTCAGAGATCTGGCGCGGTGGAGCATCGCGTATCTGATCCACCGGCGTGGGTACTCCCGGCACGTCCTGGTTCATGCCGCGGGACGGAGCGACCTGTTGGGCACCGCGAACAGAATGCGCTGGCCGCTGCTGCTCGCGTTGCTGGAGAACGAGCCCGATCACACCCGAGGTGTGTCCGAACTGGTCAGGTGGGGCCTGGGCGGTCGTGACCACGGCGAGGTGTTGCACGATCAGTTCCGGCGTTGGGTCCAGGTGGCGGAGAAGGATCCGGTCTGCCTCGACGCGCTCGCCGCTTTCATGCCGCATCTCATCTTGGGGCACAGCGACTTCCGCCGCTTGCAGCACCTCATCGAGCGGATGCGCCGCGACTGGTCCGACCCCCTCAGCGAGGACACCGCGCTTGTACTGGAGAACTCCATCCTGTTGCACGACGAGAGGACTGCTTCATGACCCGCCAGTTGTCCGATGACGATGTCGCTTCGCAGGCCTACCGCCACACCGCCACCGGCGAGGACGGTGCGGCAGAGGAAGGCGAGCAGGAGGACCTCTGGCCATTGCCGGAGCGGCCCAGGGACATCGCCGGGCCGATCCTGGGGGACTGCCGACTGGGCAAGTGGGACGCGTTGCGCGGCCGCATGCCCGCGGACGCCCGCACCGCGAGGGTGTTCGTGACGACGTCCGGTAGGCGGCTGTTCTTCGCGCCAGACCAACAGCCTTCCGGCCGCAGGCTGATAGCCCAGCGGGTGTGTCACGTCTACGAGGTCGACATGGGTGTACACCTGACCCGTGTCGAGGTGAAGCTGCCTTGTGCGGGCGATCAGTGCTTCTTCGACGGGGTCGTCGAGTTGCGCTGGCGAGTGAGCGACGCCGAGGCCGCGGTGAAATCCGGCGTGTCGAACGTGGCGAACGAGTTGATGCCCGAGATCACGAAGCGCCTGCGTGAAGTCACGCGGAAGTTCGACATCGAGCAGGTGCACGACGCGGAGACGGCGGCTGCCGATGCGCTGACCGGTGAGCGGCTCGGCGTGGATTTCGGTCTTGACGTGCAGGTCTTTCTGAACTTCAGCATGGACGAGCCCACGTTGGCGCACGCCGCGCTGGTCCGGAAGGTCGACCGGTTGCGGCACATCATCGCCGAAGGCGACTACCACCAGTTCGCGTTGCAACTGTCGTTGCGGGAGGACAGCATCGCGGAGGTGATCCAGACGTTGGCGGAGGAACGCCACAGCAGCAAGCAGGTGGTGGTGGATTTCCTCACCAGGACCCTGGAGTCGGACGCGATCGAACGCTGGGAGATCGAGGATGATCTGCGTGTCCTGCTCCAGTCCATGCGGGAGTGGAGCAACAACGAACTGGCCGCGGTGAAGGAGACCAGGTCGACCTCTCTCGGCGCAGGCAGGCGCCCGATTCAGGGTGGGGAAAAGCGCTGATCAGGCGCTGGAACGCTTGATCAGTGTGGTCGGCAGCAACAACGACGGCGGCAGCCCGTCCTCGCCCGCGAGTTCCGCGAGCAGCCGCCACGTCATCGTGCGGCCCAGCTCCTCGACGTCCTGCCGGATCGTCGTCAGCGGCGGCGTGGCGGTCGCGGCGAACACCGAGTCGTCGAACCCGACCACCGCGACGTCCTCGGGAACGCGTTTGCCCTGCGCGTGCAGCACCTGCAGCGCGCCGAGGGCCATGATGTCCGCGGCGACGAACACCGCGTCGAGGTCGGGAGCCTTGCGCAGCAACACTTCCATGGCCCGTGCGCCGCTCTCCGGCGTGAAGTCGCCGTGCGCGACCAGGTCGCTGGAGAGCTTGGCCTCGCTCAGGCCGCGCTTGAATCCGCTGAGCCTGTCGGCGCCTACGGCCATGTCCTTCGGGCCGGCGACGGTGCCGATTCGCTTGCGTCCCAGCGACGCCAGGTGGCGCGCTGCTTCCAGGGCGCCGGTGAAGTTGTCGGCGTCCACGAACGGGACCGGTGTGCCGAGTGGACGGCCGCCGGAGACGACCGGCAGGCCGATCTCGGCCAGCATCGGCACCAGCGGGTCCTCGCCGTGCAGGCTGACCAGCAGCGCGCCGTCGACGTGGCCGCTGCTCAGGTACGTCACGAGGTCGCTGGTGTCGGACGGCTGGCTCATCATCAGCAGCAACTGCATGTGGCGGCCGGCGAGTTCGGCGTGCACACCGCGCAGCACACCCGCGAAGAACGGGTCGGACAGGACTCGGCCGGTCGGCTCCGAGACCACCAGGGCGATGGCGTTGGCCCGGTTGCCGGCGAGCGAGCGTGCGGCCTGGTTGGGGGAGTAGCCCAGCTCCGCGATGGCGGCGTGCACGGCCTCCCGGGCCTTGGCGCTGACGTACTGCTCGTCGTTGATCACGCGCGAGACGGTCGACTTGGACACCCCGGCGACCCGCGCGACCTCTTCGATCCGGGGGCCGGGACGTCGCTTCGCCGTCTCGGTCATGCGGTCATCCTAGGCTGCTTGGCCGGACCACGATCTGCTCAGGTCCATCTTCGTTCCCCCTCTTCACAGCGGCGTCGGCCCAGTTTCCAAGATCGCCCGCACAAATTCCGCACAGCACCCCCGAGTTCTGGCACCATGCCCCTCGAGGGAGGGGTCAGTGCGGTATCGGCTTCTTGGGCCGCTGCAGATCTGGCGTGGGGGCGTGGAACTGCGGCTGGGCGGGCCCCGGCAACGGGCACTGCTGGCAGCGTTGGCCTTGCACGCCAACGAGACGGTCAGTTTTGAACATTTGAGCGAAGCGGTGTGGGAATCTCCACCCGCGGCTCCTGAATCGAACATCCGAACCTATGTCGCCGCCTTGCGCAAGCTCGTGCTGGACGACCTCGTCACCGTTCCCGGCGGATACCGGCTCAAGGTGCCGGACGGAGAGGTCGACGTCGCCGTCTTCGAGCGGTCGTGTGCGGCCGGCGACGAGGCGTTGAAGCTGGGTGATCACCGGGCGGCGGTCTCGCGGTACGAGGAAGCGCTCGCGTTGTGGCGTGGACCGGCGCTGGACGGCCTCACCGTGGGGCCACGGCTCGAAGCCGAGCTCACGCTGCTGCAGGAACGGCGGCTCACGGTCGCCGAGCAGCACGCGCGGCTGTCGATCGAGCTGGGGCAGGGCGAGCGGCTGATCCCCGAACTGCGGCGGCTCACCAAGCAGTTCCCGCTCAGGGAACAGCTGTGGCTGCAGCTCATGCACGCGCTGCAGCGGGCCAACCGGCCCGCGGAGGCGTTGCAGGCGTTCGAGGACGTGCGGGTGCTGCTCGCCGCCGAACTGGGCGTCGATCCCGGCAACGACCTGCGGGAACTGCACGCGCGGCTGCTGCGCGGGGACGAGCCCCGGCCCGCCCTGAACACGCTGCCGCGCGACGTCGCCGACTTCACCGGCCGCGCGGTCGAGATGGAGCGGCTGACCAGGGCCGTCACCGGGAAGTCGGCCGTCGTGATCTCCGCGATCGACGGCATGCCGGGCGTCGGCAAGACGACGCTCGCCGTGCACCTGGCGCATCGCCTGGAGTATCCGGGCGGTCAGCTGTTCATCGACCTGCACGCGCACACCGCGGGCCGTGCGCCCGTGGAACCGACAGACGCGCTCGACGTGCTGTTGCGCGCGCTCGGCATGGACGAGATCCCGGTCGGCCTGGACGAACGGGCCGCGATGTGGCGCGGCGAGCTGTCGAAGCGCAGGTTGCTCGTCGTGCTCGACAACGCGGTGAGCGCTGAGCAGGTGCGCCCGCTGCTGCCGGGCGTGCCGGGCTCGTTGGTGCTGGTCACGTCACGGACGCGCCTGGTCGAGCTGGAAGGCACGTCGACGCTCACGCTGGACGTGCTGTCCGAGGCGGAGGCGCTGCAGCTGTTCGCCACGATCGTCGGCGACGAACGCGGCACGGACCCGGCGGCCCGCGAGGTCGTGGAGCTGTGCGGCAGGCTGCCGCTGGCCGTGCGGCTGGCAGCCGGACGGCTCCGCAGCCGTCCGACCTGGAACACCGCCCATCTCGCGACGCGGTTGCGCGAAGGACGATTATCCGAGCTGGACGCGGTCTTCGCGTTGTCGTTCGGCCAGCTCCCCGCCGGTCACCAGCGGCTGTTCGGCCTGCTGGGCCTGCACCACGGCACGGACTTCGACGTCGACCAGGCCGCGGCGCTGGGCGAGCTCGACCTGCTGGAGTGCGACGGGATGCTCGAGGACCTCGTCGACGTCCACCTCCTGGAGGCGACCACGCCCGGCCGGTACCGGATGCACGACCTGCTCCGGCAGTACGCGCAGTCCAAGGTGCACGCCACCCGTGAGCCGCTCACCAGGCTGCTGGACCACTTCCTGGACACGGCGAACCAGGCGACGAGGCTGATGTCGCCCGCCGCGCGCAAGTACGAGGTCGACATCACCTACCGGCCGGAGTCGCGGCTCGTGCTGCGCGACTACGACCACGCGGTCGAGTGGCTGGAGACCGAACGTCAGACGCTCGTGGCCGCCGTGGCGTTGTCGCTCGACGGTGACTGGCGCACGCACACGTGGCAGCTCGCCCGCGCGTTGACGTTCTTCTGCATGGTGCGCGGCCACACGCGTGACTGGGCCACGATCAACGAACTGGCGTTGGAGGCCGCGAAGGACGAGCCGGTCGCCCTCGCGATCACGACCAAGAACTACGCGATGGTGTTCTGGCAGACCGCGCAGTACCCGAGGGCCATCCACCACAACGAGCGCGCGATCGAGATGCTCCGCGAGCTGGGCGACCTGCAGGGCGTGGCGGGCACGCTGAACAACCAGTCGCTGGTCTACCGGTCCCTCGGCCGGCACGCCGAGGCCGCTGACCTGCTGGAACAGGCCATCACGGTGGCCCGTCAGCTCGGCGACCGGCACCTCGAGTCACAGGCGATGAGCAACGTCAGCAACATCTACAGCGCGCTCGGCCGTTACGACGAGGCGTTGCAGGCGTGCACGTCCGCGCTCGCGTTGATGCGCGAGATGGGCAGCCGCCGCGACGAGGCCGACACTCAGAGCGCGCTGGGCATGATCCTGCACGCCATGGGCCGGCACTCCGAAGCGCTGGAGGCGTTGGAGTCGGCGTTGGCGGCCGTGCGCGCGATCGGTGACGTCACAACGGAAACCGTGGTGCTCAACTACCTCGGCGAAGTGCTGACGGCGGCCGGACGTCCCGCTGAGGCCCTGGCACCGTTGCACGAGGCGCTGGAACTGGCGGAACGGATCGACGACCGGCGTGAGGCCGCGAACGCGCACAAGCACCTCGCCCGCGCGGTCGCGGATCCCGCCGAGGCGGCCCGGCACCGGAAAGAGGCGGACGAGCGCTTCGCCGCGCTAGGCGCCGACTGAACGGGGGCCCGGCCTCCCGCCGGGCAGCACCGCGCCGCGCGGCAGCCCGTCCCGCAGCAACGGCAACAGCCTGGGGTGCTTGCTCATGAGCACCGCGGCTGTGCCGTTGCGCTGCTGGATCCTGCGGCAGAAGTGGGGAGACAGCCCCACCCCCAGATAGGCCTCCGCGCGTGGCCCGTAGACGACTGCGTTGCCGAGCCCGCACCACGCGGCCGCGACCGCCTGGCCGTCCGCCCAGAGGTACCCCTCGACGTACACGCCGCCGTGGTGACGGCCCGCTTCGCTGAAGGCGTCGCTGAACGTCACCTGGGGCTGCAGGCGCGTCCGGTCGTCGGCGGACCACCAGCCGCCGACGTCGAGCACCAGCCCCTCGACGCTCGCGTGCGCCCACTGCGAGTCGTCGACGAGCGTGCGGAACGGCGCTTCCAGCTCCTGCAGCGCCGCCGTGAGCTCCTCCACCCGTTCATGGTGCGGTGCTCACGCCGATCGCGCTGTCCGAAGTGGACTCGGTTCTGGGACTAGGCGATCGTGATGGTGATGCTCACCTGAACCTGCCCCGCCACGCCGGTGATGACCCCGTCCCCGGCCTTCGGGCCAGCCTGCAGCCGCGCCCGGAACGTCAGCGTCTGGCCGGGGGCCAGCGGCTCCCCGCCCTCGCACGTCACGGTGCCCTTGCCGGCCGGGCACCCGACGAATCCCACCGACATCTTGCCCGCTCCGACCGTCTTGACCTTGTCGGGCATGGTCAACGTCAACGTTGGCAACGTCGTGGGGGACGCGCCGTTGTTGGTGATGCTGATGTTCATCTCGTTCGGCGGGCCCTCGGTGGTCATGGCGATGGTGCCGGGCGCGGACGCCGACAGGTTGGCCGACGCGGGCGAGATCGTCTTCTCGTCCTCCGGCTCCTCGGGTTCCTCGGCCTCGGTCGTCACGGTGCCCGGCGCCGATCCGGCGGCGGTGCCCTTCGTCGGCGTGCTGCCGGTGCTCTGCGTGGTACCGGGCTGTGAGGTCTGCCCGGATTCCGCCGTGGCGCTCGTGCTGGTCGCCGGGGCGGCGCCGATCGTGGTGGCGGGGCTGTCGGAGGTGACGACGCCGCTGGCGGTGACCACGACGACCGCCGCGGCCGAGGCGGCGACGCCCAGCCACGTGGAGGCGCTCAGGGTCACCACGGCGCCCTTCGTCGCCGCAGCCGCGGCGGCGAGGTACCCGGTGGTGCCCGTGCCGAGCACGATGGGGGCGACCAGGCCGCGCAACGCGCCGTTGACGTCGGACAGTTCGCGCGCGAGCTTGCGGCATTCCGCGCAGTTGTCCATGTGTTCGTCGAGGTGGACGGCGTCGCGGCCCTTGAGTCCGCCGCGTGTCCAGGCGCCGAGCTTCGTCACCGTGGCGCGGCACTTCTCCGCGGGCTCCTGGTTGACGTGCGCCTGCAGGAACGCCTTGCGCAGACCCTCGCGCGCACGGAACGCCATCGCGGACACGCCGTTCGCGGTCAAGCCGAGCAACGGCGCGATCTCGCCGGGCGACTGTCCCTCGATCGCGGTGTGCCACAGGACTGTCTGCCACCGCTCGGGCAGCGTCGCGAACGCCGTGGCCGCCATGGCCTGGTCGAGATCCTCGACCGCCTTGTCGCGGAACGGCACGCTGGTCGCCTTGGTGGCGCCGGGAACCTCTTCGATGTCACCGGCCAGCTCGACCCGCTTTTCCTTGCGGGTGCGGTCATACGCCGCGTGCCGCACGGCCGTCAGCAGGTACGGCCGGAACGAGGCACCGGGACCGCCACCGCCGCGCAGTGCGGCCAGAACCTTCGCGAACGCTTCCGCCACAAGGTCATCGGCGTCCGAGGACGACGAGGACAGCTGCATCGCAAGCATGGTCGCCGAGCGCACGTGACGTTCGTAGAGCTTGCCGTACTCCTCGACCTTGCCATCTCTGACTGCATCGATGAGATCGGCATCCGACGGCGGTCGTCCACGCTGCCCGATCAAAGAAAGCCGCCCTTAACGTGATGCCCTGTGCTGATACGCGGACCCTATCGAGATGTCTCAACCCGAACAATCCACGCATACGAAACTGATGCAATAAAAGAGGTTCCGGTCCGGGTCGGTCCAGGTGAACAGAGGCCGGAAGGCCCTAGCGGTGGCAACTTCGCTGTGGCGGCTCACCGTTTTGTTCGCGAAACTAATCGGTAGCGGATGTCCATTTCCCTGACCATTCGCAAAAGGAGCAGCTTTCGTTAGGGCAAATGCACGCACAGTCATGCGGATGATCTCGAGTTGAGTAGCCGTACTCATGACAGCGCCGGTGTCGCACAGGAATCTCGGATCATGACGTCTACCGCGCCCTCGCACACCCCGACGACCGGTGCCTTCTACGTGCAGGCGGTCCTCTCGTTCGGGCTCTCGCTGACCGCCGTCGGCATCGGAGTCGTGTTCCTGCCCGTCGACGGATGGGTCCGCGCGTTCCTGGGGATCGCGATGCTCTACACGGTCACCTCGGCGTTCACCCTGGCCAAGGTGCTCAGGGATCGGCAGGAGGACACCTACATCACCAGCCGGGTGGACAGAGCCCGGCTCGACAAGCTGCTGACCGACCACGACCCGTTCAAGCTCGACGTGCCGTGAGGAAACGAAGACCGGTTGCCGCCCCCGTCGCGGCAACCGGCCTTCTCCGAAGGTGGCCGGTCCCCCAGAACCCGTACCGGCCACCTGAACTGATCTCATTCTTTAGCCCGAACGGCGGTGGCAACAGCGACAACCCGCACAGCCCACCGATACAGTCGGTGTAGGGGAGGGCTGTGTGGACGGGTCTTTCGGCGCGTTGCTGCGCCATCACCGGCTGGCCGCGGCGCTGACGCAGGAAGCGCTGGCCGAGCAGGCCGGAATCAGTGCTCAGGCCATCGGCGCGCTCGAACGCGGAGTCCGCCGGTACCCCCACCGCGAGACCGTCACGCGGCTGGCCAGAGCGTTGCGCCTGAACTCGCAGGAGCAGTCGGGCCTGGTCACCGCCGCGTCGCGCCCGTCAGTGCCCCGTGCCGAACTCGAACCGTCCGGTCAGGTCGTGGCCGCGCAGCTGCCCGCGAGCGTGCAGGGGTTCACCGGACGCGAGGGCGTTCTGCTGACCATGGACGCGTTGCTCGCGCACGAGTCGAACGCCGTGGTCGTGTCCGCCATCGCGGGCATGGCCGGCATCGGCAAGACGACGCTGGCCGTCCACTGGGCCCATCGCGCCCGGTCGCGGTTCCCGGACGGGCAGCTGTTCCTGAACCTGCGCGGGCACGGCGGCGGCGCCCCGGTGACGCCGCTCGAAGCGCTGACCCACCTGCTGGCCGGCCTCGGGCTGGAACGCGCCAAGGTCCCCGCCGACGCCGAGACGGCCGCCGCCACCTACCGGACGTTGCTGGCGGATCGGCGCGTGCTGGTCGTGCTGGACGACGCGGTCGACGCCCGCCAGGTCCGGCCGCTGCTGCCGGGCTCGCCGGGCTGCCTCGTCCTCGTGACCAGCCGGTACCGCCTGGACGGCCTGGTCGCGCGCGACGGCGCCCGGCGGATCCAGCTCGAGCAACTGGATCCGGACGCGGCGCGGGACCTGCTCGTCCACGTGCTGGGGGAGCAGCGGATCGCGGCCGAACCCGACGCCGTCACCGACCTCGTGGGGTTGTGCGCGGGGTTACCCCTGGCGTTGCGCATCGCCGCCGCCCACCTGCTCAGCGGCCGGACGATCGGCGGGTACGTGGCCGCGTTGCGCTCCGGCGACCGGCTCGCCTCGCTGGCGGCGCCCGGCGACCCCGACACCGCGGTCGGCGCGGCGTTCGACCTGTCGTACGAGGCGCTCGAACCCGCCGCGCGCCGGGTGTTCCGGCTGATGGGGCACATGCCGGGCCGGGACCTGACCGCGGACGCCATCGCGGCGCTGACCGCGCTGGACCCGGCGGAGACCGAGCGCTGCCTGCGCCTGCTCACCGCCGCGCACCTGGTCGACGAGCACCGGCCCGGCCGGTACACCTTCCACGACCTGCTGCGCCTGCACGCCGCCCAACTCGCCGACACCGAACGAGAAGCCGCGGCCGAACGCCTGTGGGGCCACTTCGCGCTGACGTTGCTCAACGCCGGTGAACGGGTCGATCCGCGCACGTACCGGCACGTGCTGGCCGAGGACTACCGCCACACCACGTTCATCGACGACATCATCGCGAACACGTGGATCGACGTGGAGACCGAGAACCTCGTCGCCACTACGCACGCCGCCGCGAAAGCCGGCCACACCCGGCTCGCGGTGCAGTTGCTGATCGCGCTGCACTCGCAGTTCGAACGCCACCGCATGGAGGTGGTCTGGCTCGACACCGGCACGGCCGTCCTGGAGGCCGCCCGACGCAGCGGTGACCTCCTCGCCGAGGCGCACGCGCTGCGGATCATCGGCGACGCTCACTGGTGCGGGTGCGACTACGAGCAGTCGCTGACGTTCCTCGGCAAAGCCCTCACGGCCGCCGAAGAGCTGGGACACAAGGAGTTCTACCGCGTCGTGCTCTGCGCGTTGGGCCGGACGTCGATCTCGATGGGCCGGCCCCGCGACTGCGCCGACTACTACCAGCGGGCACGCGAACTCTGGCGGCAGGACGGCAGGCCGAGCGTCGGCTCGCTGGTCCTCGGTGACGCGTACTGGGAACTCGGCGAGCTGGACCAGGCCTACGCACTGCACACCGAGGCCATCGAAGTCTCGCGCGACAAGGGAATCCGCTTCGGCGTGCTGCTCGGCGAGACGCACGCCGGCCGTTCCTGCCAGGCACTCGGCCGGCTGGAACGAGCGATCGAGCACTACGAGGCAGGTCTGGCGTTGTGCCGCGAGTTCGCCGAACCGGCCGAGGAGGCCGGCAACCTCGCGAACCTCTCCGGCGCCTACCGCGACCTGGAGAAGTACGACCTCGCCCTCGACACGGCACGGGAGGCGCTGGAGATCGCGACGCGCCTGGGCATGCGACGCACCCAGATCAGCGCGTGGCACGTGCTCGGCAGCACCCACCTCCTGCTCGGCTACGACGACGCCGCCCGGACCGAACTGCGCACCGCGCTGGACCTGGCCGTCGCCACCTCCCATCAACGCGGCCGGTGCGACGCGCTGATCTCGTTGGCGGCACTGCACTTGCGGCACGAGGAGCACGACTCCGCCCGCGCGTCGGCCCAGGAGGCGCTGGAGATCAGCCGGGGCACCGGGCACCGGCTGATCGAGGGGGAGAGCCTGCGCGTGCTCGCCGAAGCAGACCTCGCCCAGGGCCGGGTGGACGACGCGCGGCGCCGGGCGGAGGAAGCAGGGGCGTTGCACACGAGGTCCGGCCATCGCCTTGGCGCGGAACGGGTCGCGGACGTCCTGCGCCGCATCACGTGAGCAGCTGGTCCCGGCGCCGGGTCAGGTAGGCGACCTCCGCGGTGTTTCCCGCCAGTTCGATGGCCTTGTCGTAGGCCGCGCGCGAATCCTGGCTGCGGCCCAAGCGGCGCAACAGGTCGGCACGGGTGACGTGGAAGGCGTGATAGCCGGCCAGTCTGTCTTCCAAGCGGTCGACCGCCGCCAGCGCCACCTCCGGGCCGTCGAGCTCGGCGACCGCGATGGCCCGGTTGAGGGCGACGACCGGCGAGGGATCGACGCGGACGAGCTGGTCGTAGAGGGCGAGGATCTGCGTCCAGTCGGTGTCGCGCATGTCGCGGGCGGACGTGTGCACGGCGTTGATCGCGGCGAGGATCTGGTAGCGACCCGGAGCCACCCCGGCGGCCAGACGTTCTCGCACCAGCCGGTGGCCTTCGGTGATCAGCGCGGTGTCCCAGGCGCCGCGGTCCTGTTCGGTGAGGGCGACCAGTTCGCCGCCGGGCGAGACTCGGGCGGACCGACGTGCCTCGGTGAGGAGCATCAACGCGAGCAGCCCGGCCACCTCGCCGTCGTCCGGCAGCAGGACGCGGATGAGGCGGGTCAGCCGGATCGCCTCGGCGGTCAGGTCGTGCCGCAGGGGATCGGTGCCGGGACCTGTGGCCAGGTAACCCTCGTTGAACACGAGGAACAGCACGGTGAGCACGCCGGACACGCGTGCTGGGAGATCCTCGGCAGACGGCACGCGGTAAGGGATGCGGGCCGCCTTGATCTTGGCCTTCGCACGGGTGATCCGTTGCGCCACGGCGCTTTCGGCCACCAGCAGGGCACGGGCGATCTCGGGCACGGTCAGACCCCCGACCATGCGCAGCGTCAACGCCACGCGTGCCTCCGCCGCCAGCGCCGGGTGGCAGCAGGTGAAGATCAGCCGGAGCCGGTCGTCGTCGATGGCGCCGAGAGGCTCGTGCGGGGTGTCGTCGTGCACCATCCGAGCCTCCTCGTGCTTGTCGTCGCGCTTGCTCTCCCGGCGGATCCGGTCGATGGCCCTGCGGTTCGCGGTGGTGGTCAGCCACGCGCCGGGGTTGGCCGGCACACCGTCGGCGCGCCACCGCTCGACGGCGATCGCGAACGCCTCGGCCGCCGCCTCCTCCGCGATGTCGAGATCACCGAAGCGCCTGGTCAGGGCGGCGACCACCCGCGCCCACTCCTCGCGGTGGGCTCGGGTGACGGCCGCTTCGGCGTCTACTGAAATGGCCGCACCTCGATCTTGCGATCGCAGACCCTCGACGCCTCGGTGGCGAGCTTGAGCGCCTCGTCCAGATCGGCCGCCTCCCACACCCAGACGCCGGCGAGGTACTCCTTCGACTCCACGAAGGGCCCGTCGCTGAACAGCGCCTCCGCGCCCCGGTTGTCGACGACCGTGGCCGTGTCGGTGTCCGCGAGCCCGCCCGCGAACACCCAGTGGCCGTCGGCGATCAGCCGCTCGTTGAACGCGCTGATGGCGGGCCCCCGGTCGGTGCTGCCGGGATTGCTCTTGTCGTCGATCACGGAAACCAGATACCGCATCGGAAGCTCCTCTCCTGTGGGTGATTCAGCTCGGCCAGTACGACGGGCGTCCGGTGGGCCGGTAGACCTGGATCGCGACGCCCTTCGAGTCCACTCGCGACTCGACCAGGTCGAGCGCGAGGTCGGGGCCGTCCTCCGGGAACAGCCGCAGGCCCTGACCGAGCACCACCGGAACCACGATCAGCGTCATCTCGTCGACCAGGTCGTTCGCCAGCAGCCACCTGATCAGCGTGCCACTGCCGTGCACCTGCAGCTCACCGCCGGGCTTGGCCTTCAGGTCGGCGACGGCGGCCGCGAGGTCACCGGACAGCACGGTGGTGCCCGACCACGCCGGGTCGGCGAGCGTCGTCGACGCCACGTACTTGGGCTGGGCGTTCAACGCCCGCATGACGGGCACCGAGCCCGGGACGTCCGCTTCCGTCATGGATCCCCACGAGCCGGCGAACAGGTCGTAGGTGCGTCGGCCGAACAGGAACGCGTCGGCGCGCTGGTACGTCTCGTTGATGAACGCCCTGGTCCCGTCGTCACCCTTGCCACGAGCCCAGCCACCGCGCTCGAACCCGTTCCCGCGGTCCTCCTCCGACGCGCCGCCGTTGCCCTGCACCACTCCGTCGAGGGTTATCTGGGACATGGTCGTCAGCTTCATGATCGCGGTTCCTTCGCTTCGGTGCCGCTCTCTTGCGGCCTCACCTCAGCTACGAACGCCCCGACCCCGATCCGACACTCTCACCAGAACTATTTTCGAGGAGTCACTTCTCGACGTACGGCGGCGCCTCGCCCCAGCCCCACTTCGGCACGGGCGCCCCGTGGAAGGGCTTGGCGTCCTGCGCGGAGTTCTGCACCGCCAGCCGCGTGCCCCACTCCAGATAGGACACGAACGCGGCACGGAACTCGGGGTCGTCCGGCAGCGCCACCTCGTCGGCAGCGTCCATGATGAGGTTCAGCCACCGTCGGCGTTGCTCCTCGGTGATGGCCCGCCCGAGGTGCTTGGCCAGCATGAACTCGTAGCCGCCCCGCTCGGCGGTGTAGGCGGCGGGCCCGCCGAACACCTCACCCAGCCACAACGCCACGTAACGGGCATGCCCGGGATCCATCCCGGCGAACACGGGCGCGAGCACCGCGTCGTCGGCGACGCGCCGGTAGAACGCCTCGGTGAGTTTCAACAACGCCGCTGAACCACCGGCCCAGGTGTAGAGAGAAGGTGTTGACTGTTCGTTGATCACGACGCCCACTCCAGCACCAGGCGAAAAGCCCGGCAAGTACGCACCTTTTGGTGAGGAGCGCCCATGTACCACTGTCCGGTCGAGCTCGCCCTCGACATCATCGGCGGCAAGTGGCGCGCGGTCGTCCTCGCCCACCTCAAGGAAGGCCCCCACCACTACGGCGAGCTGCGCCGCAAGGTGACCGGCATCAGCGAGAAGATGTTCGTGCAACGGCTCCGCGAGCTGCAGGACGCGGGCCTGGTGGCACGGGTCGAGCGGCCTCCGCACGTCGAGTACTCGCTCACCGAGGAGGGCCGGACCCTGGGACCCGCTCTTCAGGCGCTGTACGACTGGGGCGTTCAGCGTGCCGCCCGCACCGGTGTGGTCATCGGGCAGTAGCGCGCCTGACCAGCGCGCTCACGCGCTGCCAACGAACTGCCCGTGCACCGGTGGCAAGGCTGTGCCCGTCACACAGCCCTTGCCTCTTGGAGGACGGATGAGAATCGGGTTACGGAAGGCGTTGGCGCTCGCGATGACCGCGGCGGCGGCGCTGTTCCTGACGCCGGCCGCGGCGGTTGCGGAGGAGCAACAGCCGGCGGTGCAGGGCATCACTCCGGGCACGTACCAGAACCTGATCAACAACTACCATCGCAAGTGTCTCGCGGTGAACTCGGCGGACAACCGCAACGGCAAGCCATTGATCCACTACGACTGCTACTCGTCGTTCACCGACCAGTACTGGCTCTTCGAACCGATCGCGGCCGCGCCGGGATACTACCGGCTCCGCAACCAGAACACCGGCCGTTGCGTCGCGGCGGCCAACCCGAACAACGGCGCGAAGGTCGTGCAGTACGACTGCGTCGACGGCTACTACGACCAGTGGTGGTTGCCCGAGCTCATGCCGGACAACGTGCACTACCGGCTGCGCAACTACAAGAGCGGCCGTTGCCTCGCCGTTCCGTCGAACCAGGGGCAGAACGGCGGAAACGCCGTGAGCTACAACTGCATCCTCGGCTACAACGATCAGTGGTGGCAGATCTGGCCGTGACGTGACTTCCTCCCCGTTTCCCCGGTATGCATGGAACATGGTGCTGGGGGCTCGGGGAGGGCACGCCGGATGACTGTGCGGTTCCGCCTGCTCGGTGACGTCGAGGCGCGGGTTCACGATAGTCCGATCGCCATCGGCTACGCGCAACTTCGTGCTGTGCTGGCGGTACTTCTGGTTGAGGCGAACCAGGTGGTGTCGGTCGAGAAGTTGGTGGACCGGGTCTGGAGCGATCGGCCCCTTCCCCGCAGACCGCGTGCGGCCGTGCAGCACAGCATGACCATGCTGCGCGGCGCGTTGACGCCCGCAGGCGTGACGATCACCCGCAGGTCGACCGGGTACCAGCTCTCCGTGGACCCGGAAAGCGTTGACCTGCACCGGTTTCGTCGTCTCGTCGAGGACGGTCGTGCCGCCGGTGACGACGGCAGGGCCGCCGCTCTGCTCGAGGAGGCGCTGAGGTTGTGGGCAGGGGAACCGTTCGCGGGTCTGGACACCGCCTGGCTCGACTCCCTGCGCGCCACGCTGATCCAGCACCGGCACGCGGTTCGTCTCGAACTCGTCGACATCCAGCTCCGCCTCGGTCTGCACGCGGCACTGCTGCCCGACCTGTCGGCGTGGGCGGCCGGCAACCCGCTGGACGAACGCCTGGCCGGACAGCTCATGCTCGCGCTGTACAACTGCGGTCGCCCCGCTGACGCCCTTGAGCACTACCAGGAGGTGCGCAGGCGGCTGGCCGACGAGCTCGGTACCGATCCCAGCCCGCCGCTGCGGCAGTTGCACGAACGGATCCTCGCCACCGATCCCGCGCTGACGGCGTTCGTCAGGCCGCACACCGCCGTTGTGCCGCAACAGCTTCCTGCCCGGCCGCGCCTGTTCAGCGGCAGGGGCCGTGAACTGGCCGATCTCGACGCCGCGCTCGGTGAGGACGATGCCGTGGTGATCTCGGCCGTGGGCGGGCTCGGCGGCATGGGCAAGACCTGGCTGGCGGTGCAGTGGGCGCACCAGCACCTCGACCGGTTTTCCGACGGCCAGCTGTACGTCAACCTGCGCGGCTTCGACCCCGCCGGGCAGCCGATGTCCGCGGCGACCGCGATTCGCGGCTTCCTCGACGCGCTCGGTGTCGCCCCCTCTGCCGTCCCGGTCGACGTGGACGCGCAGGCGGGGCTGTACCGCAGCCTGGTCGCGGACAGGAAGATGCTGGTGTTCCTGGACAACGCGTCCGACAGCGCCCAGGTGGTACCGCTGCTGCCTGGCAGCTCTGCGTGCGTCGTGCTGGTCACCAGTCGCCGTCAGCTCAACGGTCTCGTCGCCGCGCACGGCGCGCGTGCGCTGAACCTGGACCGGCTCGGCGACGACGAAGCACGCCGGCTGCTGGCGACGCACCTCGGTGAGGACCGGCTCGTCGCCGAACCCGGTGTGACAGCGGAACTCCTGACCTGCTGCGGAGGTCTGCCACTGGCGATCAGCATCGTGGCCGCGCGGGCCGGCACGCACCCCGGCTTCCCGCTGTCCGTGCTGGCGGACGAACTGCGCGAGCAGAACGACCTGCTCGACGCACTGGACGCCGGCGAGGACCTCGTGAGTCTTCGCGCTGTGTTCTCCTGCTCCTGCAATGCTTTGCCCGCCGAGGCGGCCACCGTGTTCGCCGCTCTCGGTCTCGCTCCTGGCACGGACATTGGCCTGCCCGCCACAGCGAGCTTGACCGCGTTGCCCGTCGCCCGTGTCCGCACCGCTCTGCGTGAACTGGAGCAGGCGAACCTGGTCGGGCAGCACGCTCCTGGCCGCTATCGGATGCACGACCTCGTCCGGTTGTACGCGGGCGAACGCGCCCAGCACGACCCCGCCGCGGTGCGACGGGTGGTCGACTTCTACGTGCACACCGCGTTCGCCGCCGAGCGCGTGCTGGACCCGCTGCGCGAACCGCTCGCGATCGGGGTGCCCGCGCAGGGGTGCGTCCCGCTCGGGTTCGAGGACGAGACAGCCGCGACCGAGTGGCTGGCCACCGAGTTCGCGAACCTCCTCGCCGTGCAGGAACTCGCCGCCGGGCAAGGTCTGCACGACCAGGTGTGGCACGTGGGCTGGACCCTGAACACGTTCTTCCGAAGACGCGGCGACTACCACGACGCCGTCACCGTGTGGCGGGCCGGTGTGGCCGCCGCGGACCACACCGGCGACAGGATCGCCCAGGCCCAGACCAGACGACTCCTGGGGGACGCGTGCAGCGGACTGGGGCTCCAGTCCGAAGCCCTGCGGCACCTCGGCGACGCTCTGCGGATCAGTGAGCAGGCAGGCGACGTCCCCGGCCAGGCCCACGCCCATCACCTCACGGCCTCCATCTGGGAGGACCTGGGGGACGACCGGCGGGCGCTGGAGCACGCCACGCCCGCTCTACGCCTGTTCCAGGACCTCGGCATGGCGGTCTGGGAGGCGTGGGGATACACCCAGGTGGGCTGGCACCAGGCCCGGCTGGGGCTCTACGAGCAGGCCCGCGTCCATTGCGAGGCCGCCCTGGTCATGGCTCGCCGGCACCAGGAGCGTGAGCTGGAAGCGACCACAGTGGACAGTCTCGGCTACATCGCCCACCACACGGGCCACCACGCCGAGGCGCTCGACCTCTACGGACTGGCACTCGGCCTGCTCCGCGACCTCGGGTACGACCACCACGAGGTCGCGACCCTGGAACGCATCGGTCACACCTATCGGGCGCTCGGTCACCACGACAGGGCTGAAACGGTGTGGCGGCAGGCTCTCGAACTGTGTCAGGCGCAACATCGCGCCGAGGACGCCGGTCGAATCCGGCGACTGCTGACACCGGGCCGAGCTCACTGAGTGGAGGCGCGCTGCTTCCGCCGGCCCGCCGGAGAACTGGACGGTTCCGGCTCGTGCTCCGGGCAGTCCGTGCGCAGGCCCGCGAGCGGCAACGGGGTGCGCAGCAGGTGGCAGTGGTGGGGCACGGCCGGGTCGGGGTGTTCGTCGCGGCCGAAGAAGCGGCACGTCGTGCACATGCGCGTCACGCTCACCACGCCCGCGCGTTGCAGGTCCGCGATCACCCGCAGGAGGGTGTGCAACGTGGTCGCGCGGTCGGCCTCGGGAATCCCGGCGAGGGCGTCCGTCAGCGGATCGTCCCAAGAGGACAGACCGCGTGCCACCTCCTGGCCGGCGTCGGTCAGCGTCAACGACCGGCGGCGGCCGTCCGCGCCGGGTGAGCGCGTCACGAGTTCCTTGCGCTCCAACGCGGCCACGGCGTCGGACATGGTCGGTGTGGTGACGTCGAACTCGGCGGCGAGCGCGGCCACCTCGCGACGCGTCTGCGGGTGCCGGGCCAGTGCCAGCACCGCCTGCTGCTGCAGCGGCGACAGTCCGTGCTCCCGTGCCGTGCGCTGCGCGAGTGAACGCATGCCGTGCCCGAGTCGCTCGAGCGCGTCGGCCAGCCGCCGGTCGAGCCCGGCCGTGCCGTCGGTGTCAGTCATGCGATCCGCCTTGCCCGTAGAACTTCCACGGCGATGGTACGTGCTGTCCGGGGTGAGACCTGGATCACGAAGACGTAGATAGGAGTCCTACCTAGATTGTGGCATGGTGAGGGCATGAACCTCCTCCTGCCCACGTCGAACGGACTCGCGACTCCCGCGATGCCCTGGGAGACAAGCGAATGGTTCAACAGCGAACCGCTGAACCTGGCCCGCCTGCACGGCCGCGTGGTCGTGCTCGAGGCGTTCCAGATGCTGTGCCCCAGCTGCGTGACGCACGCCCTGCCGCAGGCCACGCGCCTGGCCAGGACGTTCGGCGACGACCTCGCCGTCATCGGTCTGCACACCGTGTTCGAACACCACGCGGCGATGACCCCGGTGAGCCTCAAGGCGTTCCTGCACGAGTACCGGATCACCTTCCCGGTCGGCGTCGACGCCCTCCGCGGCGCGCACCCTGCACCGGTCACGTTCAGCCGCTACCGCATGCAGGGCACGCCCACCACGGTGCTCATCGACCGCGACGGCATGCTGCGCGCCCAGAAACTCGGCCCGGTCGACGACATGACGCTGGCCTCGGCCGTGACACGGCTGCTCGACGGCGCCGTGCCACCGGCGGTCTGCGCGATCGACGGCACCTGCACCTGACCCACACCCATCACCAGAAGGAGAACCACCATGTCCCGCATCGACCTCACCGATCCCGACCAGGTCACCGACGAGCGCGCCGAGACCCTGGCGGAGATCAAGGGCGCCTTCGGCCTGGTGCCGAACATGTTCAAGGCCGTGGCGAACTCACCCGCCGCGCTGCGGAGCATGTGGGCGCAGTTCGGCGCGCTGGGCGGCGGCACGCTCGGAGCGAAGATCGGCGAGCAGATCGCCGTGGCCGTGGCCGACCAGAACCGTTGCGACTACTGCCTTTCCGCGCACACCATGCTCGGCAGGAAGGCAGGGGTCACCGCCGCGGAGATGAGGAACGCCCAGAGCGGCAAGTCGGACGATCCACGCACCGCCGCCATCCTCACGCTCGCCACCGCCCTCGTCGAGAACCGCGGCCAGATCGCCGACTCCGACGTCCAGGCCGCGCGTGACGCGGGCCTGAGCCAGGAGGAGATCGTCGAGACGGTCGCGCACGTCGCGCTGAACGTGTTCACCAACTACATCAACGTCGCGCTCGACGTGCCGGTCGACTTCACGCGCGTGTCCCTGACCTGAGAAACCTCGTGCGGGAGGGCGCTCGGTATCGTCCATCCGATGATCCGAGCATGGGTGCGACGCTGTGCCGTGGCCGCCTGCGTCGCTGTCCCGCCGGTGCTGCTTCTCCTCGGCTGGGGCCCTCTGAGCAGCGGACATCCTGCCCATCTCGTGTTGCTCGCCGTGGTGGAGGCGGCCGGGATCGCGATGGCCCTGTGGCGGCGCGGCCCAGCATGGCTCGCTGTCGTGCTCGCCGTGCTGCTCATCGCTCCCACGGTGTACTTGCAGCCGTTCGGCGCGACGACGGTCGTGATGGCGGAGAACACCGTCACCACGGCGGTGCTGCGCCCTGACGGTCCTGTGCGCGCCGGGCTGGTCTTCCACCCCGGCGCCAGGGTCGACCACCGCGCGTACTTCCCGCTCCTGCGGCGCGTTGCGGCAGAAGGATTTCTTGTCGTGGTGGTGAAGGAGCCGCTGGGGATCGCCCTGCTCGGCGGTGACACCGCGGAAGTGCGGCGGAGTCATCCCGACGTGCCGGTGTGGGCGGTCGGTGGCCATTCCCTCGGTGGCGTCGCGGCCGCACGAGATGTTCTCGCCGACGGATCAGTGCGCGGGCTGGTGTTGTGGGCGTCCTATCCGGTCGACGACCTCTCCACCCGTGACAGCCTCACCGCCTGGTCCATCTCGGGTGAACGCGATGGTTTCACCACACCGCAGGACGTTGCCGAGTCACGGAAGCTGTTGCCTGCGGGCACCCGCTTCGAGGTCGTCTCCGGTGCCGTCCACGCGTACTTCGGTGACTACGGCGACCAACCCGGCGACGGTGTGCCGACCCGGTCCCGTGCCGAGGCACAGGACCGGATCGTCGAGCACACCGTCGCCGCGTTGAACGACGTGATCTAGATTCGGTCGCCCACCTGGTCGACGAACCCGGATGCGTCCTGCGGCCTGTTCTTCGTGCCGAGGTACTCGTAGGTGTCCTTGTCGAACACCATCACCACCGGCTGGGCCGACGGCAGCGAACCCTCCGGCACCGGCCAGCTGATCCCGATCCCCGGCCGGCCGGACGAGACGTTCTCCACGACCGTCAGCCCCGGCACGCGGGTCGCCGCCTCGAACAACGCGGCCCGCTGCGGACCCGGCAGGTACGAGTCGAAGACGAGGGACAGCACGTCCTTGCCGTACGAGTTGACCGGCCGGTCCTTCTCGTCACCCTGCAGGACCTTCAACATCTCGTCGGCTGTGGTGGGCAGGTCGTCCCGGTACGCGCGATCCGGCGTGCACTCCTCGGTCCCGCCCGTCGGCTGGTCGTACTTGTCGAGCACCTTCCTGCGGCCGTCGACGCAGCCGGGAACGGGGATCGGCGGCGTGTTCCCGGCGAGGATCATCTGGCCGTCATGGGTGCCGTCGACAGAGAACCAGTCTTCCCGCTCACCGGTGCGCACGTAGTAGAGCTGATCGGGCCGTGGCACCACATCGGGCTTCGAACGGGCTGCCGCGGCGGCGTGGTTCAGCAGTTGCACGGCGGACTCCACCGCCGGGGACGCGGTGTCGTGGTCGGCCGGGTCCGGGGAGCCGGACGGCAGCACCAGCGCCACGCCGGCGGCCGCTGCCGCCACGGCGATCGTGGCGACGGCGATGACCCCGGCACGACCTCGCCTGGGCGGCTTCATGCCCGCCACGAACTGGGCGCGGGCGGCGGAGAGCTGGTCGGCGGACTTGAGCGGGGTCTCGTCCAGTTCCCGGACGAGCTGAAGGTCATCCATTGTTGAGCAGCTCCTCGACCTCGGTGTGGTTGTCGGTTCCCAACGCTTCCCTGACCTTGCGGCGGGCGCGGTTCAGCCGGGACCGCACCGTGCCCACCGGGATCGCCAGCGCCTCGGCGATCTCGAGATAGCTGAGCTGCTCCCACGCGACCAGCAGCAGCACGTCCCTGTCCTCGACGGACAACGCTCCGAGCGCGCCGGTCAGCATCGACCTCATGGCCTGCGCGGTGACGTCCGCGGCCACCCGGTCGGCGTGGTCGTCCACAGAGGAGGCGACCAGGTGCATCCGGTACCGGCGCACCTCCTCCCGCCGGTGCTGACCGACCAGGTTGGTGGCGATGCCGTACAACCACGGCCGGGCGTCCGGGCGGGAGGGGTCGTAGCGCCCCCGTTTCGAGAACGCCACGAGGAACGTCTCGGCGAGCAGGTCGTCGGCGACCTGCTGACCGAGGCGCCGGGCGAGGTAGCGCTGGATGTGCGGTGCGTGCCGGTCGAAGATGACCGCGAACTTCTCCGTCACGCGCAGCGACGCCTCGATGATCTCCGCGTCGGTTGCTGTCATGGTGGCCTTTCGGGCGAAGGGTCTTCGCCCTGTTATCGGCAGAACGCCCCGACCGGGTTCACGGTCGAGGCGTTCAGCAGATCAAACCACAGGTCATGGGGACTTCGGGGCGTCTCCCAGAAGCGCCAGGAACTCCGCTCGCGTGCTGTCGATGCGAGCGCCCAGGTCCAGCACGGGCCTGCTCGTGCCCGACGACAGCTCCGCGCGGGCCACGGTGCGCGCTTCCTCGAACTGCGTGCGGAGCAACACCGTCAACTGCTGGTCGAAGGCGGCTCCCTCGGCGAACCCGACGGCGGTCAGTTCGGCCGCCGTGATCATGCCGGGCATGTCGTGGCCCTCGTGCTGGTCGCTCTCCTGTCTGCCGGTCCTGGCCAGCAACTCCCGGACGTGCGCCAGTTCGGCCCGGTAGCGGTCCTCCACCTGAGCGGCCACCGGGCGCAGCGCGGAGCCGGGCCGGTTCGCCGCCAGCGCGAGTGCGGCGAGCGCGGACTCGTTCTGGGGGATCACCAGATCCACGAACGCCAGATCGGTGGCGCTGAGGTCGGCCGGCGCGGCGGGCGGTGGGGTGCCACAGCCCGCCGCCAGCAGGAGCGTCACGACGAGGAGGACCCGCACTAGGGGCGGCCGTCCGGTCCGCACTTGACGATCCGGTTGATGCAGTCGCGCACGCGCTGCGCCATCTCGGCTTCCGGCCAGACGTTGAAGAAGTCGCCGTGCATCGTGAACCCAGGACCGGACGACAGCTTGAACCGCGCCGGGTCGCCGCTCGCCGGATACCGCAGCACCTGGCGCAGCTTCGGCACGGGCACGGGGTGCGTGGCCGGGCAGTCGCCGGCGACGGGGTAGGACATGTGGCTCTTGTGGTCCGCGGAGTCGAGGTCCTTGCCGTTCCAGCACTGCGGGAAGTCCAAATAGGACTCGATCATCGTTCCGGCCGGGCAGTTCACGAAGTCCTTGGACGCACCGACGTGCCCGGCGTGCAGGCACGACCAGCGCGACATCGTGGTGTTGTCCGGCGCGGTGGCCTTCGCGTTGCCCGCGACGATGCGCAGGCCGTACGGCAACGGCTGGATGCGCGCGGTCACGTCGTCGCGCACGCCCTCGCCGAGGTAGTAGAACGTCGTGCCGGTCGGCTCGACGGGCTGGCCGTCCACCAGCAGCGTCGGCACCCAGTACGACGAGAGGTCGACCTTCGGATTGCACGTGCTGGCGGCCTTGCCCAGGCTCGTGACGTCAGAGCGGGCGTTGGTGGAGTCGTTGCCGAAGAAGCTGTGCATGTGTGACGCGCCGGGCAGGTTCGGCAGGACGATCGGGTCGTCCGGGAGCCGGTGCGTGAACGGGCACTCGGCGACGAACTCCGCGACGCGCACCGCGTTCGGCGGGATCGGTTCCTGCGGCTTCACCGGAGCGACCACGGCGGCCTTCGTCGTCTCGGCCGTCTGCGTGGGCGTGCCGGCCTGCGTCGTGGTGCCTGCGGCCTGAGGCGACGTGGTCACGGCCGCGGTCGTCGAGGTCGGACTCGCTTTCGGCGGCGCGGGCGGGGTGAAGAACATCGCGTTCGCGGTGACCGCGGACGCCGCGACGCCCGCCACGGCGAGAGCGGCGATCCACACGCGCCGCCGCAGTCGTGAGGTGAGGACGTGGGGCATTGAAAAACCTTTCAGCAGGGTTCGGGGGATCTTCTGACCAGGAGATGTCCCGCCCGCCCGCCGATAACAGAAAAAATCACAGCGATCTCAGGAGCTCGCGCGACCGCGGATCGCACGTTCGCCGGTCTCCGGATCAGGCCTGCTCCAGGCGGCGGATCCGGGTGTTGAGGTAACGCTGCTCGGGCAGGCTCGTGGTGAGCCGGGCGGCCTGCCGGTAGCTGTCGAGCGCCCCCGCCGGGTCGCCGGCCAGTTCCAGCAAATGTGCGCGCACGGCGTGGGTGCGGTGGTGCCGCCGCATCGCCGGGTCGTCGAGCAGCGGGCCGACGAGAGCCAGGCCGTCCTCGGGGCCGAACGCCATCCCGACCGCGACCGCCTGGTTGAGCGTCACGATCGGGCTGGGGGCCACCCTGGTGAGCATGCCGTAGAGCAGGCTGATCTGCCGCCAGTCGGTGCTCTCCCAGGTGGCGGCCTCCGCGTGCACGGCGGCGACCGCGGCCTGGAGCTGGAACCTGCCGACGTGCCCGCGGGGCAGCACGCGCTCCAGGATGCGCACTCCTTCCGCGATGCGCGCCTGGTCCCATCGCGAACGGTCCTGTTCGGCCAGCGGCACCAGGTCGCCGCCGGAGGTCCGGGCGGTCGCGCGGGCGTGGGTGAGCAGCATCAGGGCCAGGGCGCCCGCGACCTCGTCGTGGTCGGGGATCGCCGCGTGCAGGTGCCGGGTGAGGCGGATGGCCTCCTCCGCCAGGGTCGAGTCCACCAGCGCGTCCCCGGTGGAACGGGTGTGCCCTTCGGTGAACATGAGGTGGCAGACGTCGAGCACCGCAGCGATCCGTGCGGGCACGTCCACCTCGGCCGGCCGACCGAACACCGCACCCGCCGCCCGCAACGTGGACCGCGCCCTGGTCAGACGCTGCGTCATCGTGCGTTCCGGCACCAGGTAGGCGGCGGCGATCTGGGCGGTGCTCAGGCCGGCGACGGCGTGCAGCGTCAGGGCGACCTGCGAGGAACGGCTCAGGCCGGGGTGGCAGCACAGGAGGAACAGCTGCAACGTGTCGTCGCCGTGCTGCCCGTGGTCAGCCGACGGCGCGAGGTCGGCGTCGCCAGGCCGTGCCGCGGCCACGGCCTCCTCCCGCCCCGCCCGAGCGCTGTCAGCGCGCACCCGGTCGATCAACCGCCGGGAGGCGACCCGGATGAGCCAGCCGCGGGGGTTGTCCGGCACGCCGTCGCGTTCCCACTGCGACGCCGCCGCCTCGGCCGCCTCCTGCGCCGCGTCCTCGCAGTCACCCAGGTCGCCGTACCTGCGCAGCAGGGCGGCGAGGACGTGGGACGACTCGCGCCGCCACACGTCCTCCACCACCCGTGAGCTCATCAGTCGTCACCGCCGGGCCACATGGCCGGTCGCAGCTCGACGGTCTCGCCGGGACCGGCGAAGTGGGCGGTGATCTCCTCGGCGCGGGCCTGGCTGTCCACGTCGATCAGGAAGAACCCGGCAAGGTGCTCCTTGGCCTCCGAATAGGGGCCGTCGGTGACCAGCGGCTTCCCGTCGTCCCACCGGTAGAGCCGGGACGACTCGGGCGCTCCCAGCGCCTCACCCGAGAGCAGTTCGCCGCTCTCCTGCAGCTCGCCGAGCAGCTGCTCGAACTCGGAGTTGATCCGATCCCGCTGCTCCCGCGGCATGTCCTGGTAGTCGGGCAGGTACTCCGGGGTCGGGTGCCCCCACGGCTGCGGGTTCGAGTGAATCATGATCACGTACTTCACCGTCGGCTCCTGGTGCGATGTCGTGGACGCGTCCGGACGACCCATCCTCACCCGAGACGTCGGAGCCGCGCCCGCCAGGTCGACATGCCTTCTCCACACCTGTCGGAAGCACCACCGGAGAATCCAGGGATGGACGTTCACCACACCGTCGTCGACTCACCGATCGGCGAGCTGACGCTGGTCGGCGAGGGCACGGCGTTGCTCGGCCTCTACTTCGACGGCCACCTGCGCACTCCGCGCCTGGACAGCCTCGGCCCACGCTCCAGCACGGGCTTCGAGGAGGTGCGTCGCCAGCTCGACGAGTACTTCGACGGGAGGCGGCGCGGTTTCGAACTGGAACTGGCGCCGCGCGGTTCGGCGTTCGAGCTGAGCGTGTGGGCGTTGCTGATGGCGATTCCTCACGGCGAGACTCGCACTTACGGGCAGCTGGCCGCGGAACTCGGCGTACCCGCGGCCGCTCAGGCGGTCGGCAACGCCAACGGGTGGAACCCGATCAGCATCATCGTTCCGTGCCACCGGGTTGTGGGTTCGCAGGGGCGCCTGACCGGCTACGCGGGCGGGCTCGACCGCAAGCGGTTCCTCCTGGAGCTCGAAGGGCCGTCGCCGGAGGAGGACGGCCGCCTGTTCTGAGCTGTCGTTCGCCATCAGCACGCGGTCGGCGTCGTGGGCGGTCGCGACGGATGCGGGTGGTCTGCCTCGCCTGCGACGGTATCCCGGCCGCCGCGACCACCTCCTTGACTTGCGTGGGAGCGGACTCCGTCGCACTGCAGCCGCAGTTCCAGGTGCTGGGGCCGTTCGAGGTGCGCGTGCACGACGAGGTGCTCGACCTGGGCGGTCCGCGGATCCGGACACTGCTCGCGTTGCTGACGGCGAACGCGGGCAGGGTGACGACCGTCGGCACGATGGTGGAAGCGTTGTGGGGACCGGAATCCCCGCCCGACGCGCACCGCACCGTGCGCAGCTACGTGTCGCGGTTGCGCCGCGCGCTCGCCGTCGACCGGCTGATCGTCACGCATCCGGCGGGGTACGTGCTGCGGCTCGAACCGCACGTCGTCGACGCCCGCCGGTTCGAACGGCTCGTCGAGACGGGACGGGACGCCCTGGCAGCGGGCCGGCCCGCGGACGCCGCCGAACAGCTCTCGCTCGCGTTGAGGCTCTGGCGGGGTGAGGCGTACGGCGAGTTCACCGTGACGCCGGTGCTGCGCGCCGAGGCCGCACGGTTGGAAGGCCTGCGCCTCGGCGCCGTCGAGGACCGCGTCGACGCCGACCTCGCGACCGGCGCCGGGGTGACGCTGGTGGAGGAGCTCACGGCGCTGACCGGCCAGCACCCCGGCCGGGAACGTCTGTGGGGGCAGCTGATGACCGCGTTGTACCGGGCGGGCAGGCAGGCCGAGGCGCTCGACGCGTACCTGCGGGCCCGCACCGCGCTCATCGAGCGGTTCGGTCTGGATCCCTCACCGCGGCTGTCCGAGATCCACCAGCAGGTGCTGGACAACGACGCGCGGCTGTTCGGCGTGCCTGCCGTCGCACCGAGCGAACCGGCCAGGGACGACCTTCCCGGCGACATCGCGGACTTCGCGGGCCGCGACGCCGAACTCGCCACGCTGGCGACCGCACGCGCCGCCGGCAGGCAGGCCGTGGTGATCCAGGCGATCGACGGAATGGCCGGTGTCGGCAAGACGACGCTGGTCGTCCACGCGGCACACCGGTTCGCCGAGCACTACCGCGACCGGTTGTTCATCGACCTGCACGGCCACGCGTCCAGCCATCGGCCCGTGACCACGATGACCGCGCTGGACGCACTGCTGCGCGCGCTGGGCGTGCCACCCGACCGGATTCCGCAGGACCCGGACGCGCGGGCGGCGTTGTGGCGAGCCGAACTGGCCACCCGTTCGGTGCTCGTCGTGCTGGACAACGCCGCCGACGCCGCACAGGTGCGCCCGCTGCTGCCCGGCACGTCCCGCAGCCTGACGCTGATCACGAGCCGTCGCCGCCTGGTCGACCTCGACGCCACCCAGGTCGTGTCGCTGGACGTGCTGCCGGAACCGGACGCCGTCGCCCTGTTCGTCAGCGTCGCGGGTGGCCGCACCGAAGGTTCGGTGCACGAGGTCGTCGCGTTGTGCGGTCACCTGCCGCTGGCGATCCGCATCGCCGCCGCACGGCTGCGCGCCCGTCCCGCGTGGACGGTGGCCTATCTGGCGAACCGGTTGCGCCAGGCCCATTCCCCGCTCACCGAGTTCGAGGCGGGGGACCGCAGCGTCGCCGCCGCGTTCGCCCTGTCCTACGAGCACCTCCACGCCCCGCAGCAGCGCCTGTTCCGGCTGCTCGGCATCCACCCCGGCCCGGACTTCGACGCCTACGCCGCCGCGGCGCTCGCGGCCGTCGACCTGCCAGAAGCCGAACGGCTCCTGGAAAGCCTCGTCGACGACCACCTGCTCCAGGAACCCGCGCCCGGCCGGTACCGCTTCCACGACCTGGTCCGGCAGCACGCCCGCGCCGTCGCAGTCACGGACGAGCCGGAACCGTTGCGGGACAAGGCACTACGCCGAGTCGTCGATTACTACCTGCACACCGCGCACAACGGCAGCAGGGTGCTGGACCGGCAACACCCGCCGATCGCCGTCGAGGCGGCCGACTGCGTCCCGCACCCGATGCCCGGCAGCGCGGCCGCGATGGCGTGGTTCGACGTCAACCACCTCTGCGTCCTGGCGGCGCGGACAGCGGCCGAGGACGCGGGCTGGGACACGGTGGTGTGGCAACTCGCCTGGTCGCTGGACAACTTCCACTACCGCCGCGGGCACCTGCACGACAACATCGCCTCCTGGCAGGTGGGACTCGCCGCCGCGGAACGGCTGGGCGACCTCGCCGTGCAGGCCCGCGCCCACCGGCGACTCGGCCTGGTGTACGCGCCGCTGGGCAGGGACGAGGAGGCGTCGCTCCACTTGAGACGGTCGCTCGCGCTGTCCGGCCAGGTCGGCGACACGGTCGGCCAAGCAGGCGCGCACGTCGTGCTGGCGCTGGCACTGACGTGGAAGAAGGACGACCAGGGCGTGCTGGCCCACCTCACCGAGGCGAGGAACCTGTACCGGCGCAGCGGCAACACCCAATGGGAGATCCGCGTCCTGAGCATGATGGGCGCCGCCTACACCCGGCTGGGCCATCACGTCCGGGCGCGCGCCTTCTGCGAGTCCGCGCTGGCGTTGTGCGTGCGGCACAACGACTCGTACGGCCAGGCCGACACGTTGGACAGCCTCGGCGCGATCACGGGGAACACCGGCGACCACCGCCAGGCCCTGCACCACCACGAGCGCGCGCTGGCGCTGTGGCGAGACCTCGACAACACCTATCGGCAGGCGGGAACCCTTGCCGCGCTGGGCGACACGCACCGCGAACTCGGTGAGGGCGATCAGGCGAAGCAGTGCTGGCAGGAGGCCATCGACCTCTACCGCGGGCAGAACCTGCACCACGCGGCGGACCGCATCGCCCAGCGGTCAGGGTAGTGGCCGCGAGGACACCCTCGCGGCCACTGTCTTCAGCGACCCAGTAGCGGACTGAGTTGGGGCCGTTGCGCACGAGGTTGCCGGCGTTCTGCACGATCAGCCGGTCGGCTGCGGTGCCCCAGGTGCCGGTGCTCCACTTCGGCACGTTGTTGGCGGCGTACACGACGAAGTTGCCGTCGAGTTGCAGAGTCGCGCGGACGACGCCGAGTTGTAGGTGTTGCTGGCCCACAACGCCATGAGGCAGGCCAGTTCCGGCTTGGTCGCGAACTCGACCTCGTCGTCGATCCCGGCCTTGCGGCACCGCTCCCGGTCAGCGCACCAACTGCCCTGGGGCAGGTAGAGCTCGCGGTCGATCAGCGCACGTCCGTGCGGGGAGGCGTAGGCCAGGAACACCCCGAGCTGGCGGTTCTCGATCCGGCCGGCGGTGCCGGAGCAACCCCGGCGGACTTGACGCCCTTCTTCAGGAACCCGGTCTCGTCGGCGACCAGCACCGCCTGCTCGTGCCCAAGATGGTCTGCCACACATCCGCGCAGGTCGTCGCGAACCTTGTCCGTGTCCCACGCCGCGTGGTTGAGCAGGCGTTGCATGCCGTCCGGGGTGTCGTCGCCTGCCTGCTCGGCCAGGGTCCACCCGTTCTTGCGTTCGGTCCGCGACAGCAGGTCCAGCACACAAGCCCTCGCCCGCCTGCGGGTCTGGACCCACGAACCGGCCAGCGAACCGGGCGAACAGGTCGTCGAACCCGGTCTGCCACGCGTCCAGGTCTGAGATCGGCAACGCGGCCACCGTTTCGCTTCGAGTCCCAACACGCCTCGAAGTTGATCACGGTGGCCGTCTCACATTCCCGCCAGGTCATCGACCAGGATCACGGCCTGCGGCTGTAGTGCTAGGCCGTCATTGTATCCCGGATCCGATTGCGGACCTCGTCGCCGAGTGATGTGCGGAGCGTGGTGGAAACGTTCTCGCTATTCGTCCCGTGTGGACTATCGGGTGGCGGTCGGCGGTTCTGAGGTGCGATTTATGGGACGTGCGATGTGGAATCCGCTAAACCGCAATGCCCGTCCAGATCTCCCTCTCTGTGATCGTGCGGTTACGTGAAGTGATGAGGTGTTCATTCGTTCAAATCCTGAAGGCTTGACAGCTGGGTGATTCCTGGTGTTTCGGCCTTCTGGACGGATCGTGTCGATGTGGGGTTGCCGGAGCGTGAACTGTTGAACAGCTTACTTTATTCCTGGGTAGGTTCTGGAGCCGGCGCTGGAACCGCTTGGGAGTGTGGTGGCGATCTCTTTGTGTCTACGTGCAAAGCCTCCCGAGTGGACGGGCCGGCGTGGTAGGAGTGCTGTTCGACGAGGTGGGGGTGGGGCGGGAAAGTTCTGGACCTTGGTCAGAGTTATCGGTGAACGGTGAGTTGTGGTGCTCTTTCAGTCCTGGCTTAAATAGGGTGGAACTGCTTCGCAATGAAAAGCTTTCGAACGCTTCAATGACCTGCGGCGGTTTCCGTCTTCGGTCTGTAGTGTGTGAAGGACGCACCTGATGCGCGGTCCTGGGGGAACGCATGCCCGCGCTCGGGTGGTCGGTGCTGTGGTCGTCGCATGCGAAAGGCGGACTGGGGAGTTCGAACTGCAGATGCTCCGTTCAGTCCACATTGGAGTGGTCCTGATTCGGCCGTGCTCGCGATCGATGCTGCGGTCGGACGGGTCAACAACCGGGGGGCAAGGTTGCAGAGGATTCATTTCACCAGCGAGGATCTCGCGCGGGTGAAAGTCTCGGCGACGTTGGGCATGGGTGCTGAGACGGTGTTCGCCATGGAGTCGCTCGGACGGACGCGCGGCGGTGGGTTCTTCGGGATCTGGCGCGACCGCGTCGGTGAGCGTCTTGGTCGACGTGCCGTTCGCGTCGAACGGATGTTGCAGGTGCTGCGGCCGGTTCCTGACCTGCTGTGGCTGGTGGACGGAGGGTTCAAGGCCGACGAGAGAGCGCTGGGCAGGGTCGGGCTCAGTCGTGAGGAAGTGATGGAGGCTGCCCAGGGGTTCGGGCGGGTGGCCGTGTCGCCCTACTGGCGGCAGGTGCGCGGGTATCTGGAGACCGTGCGCGACGTCCGGGGGCGGTTGGCCATGACCGGAGGTGTTGAGCGCCTGCTGGGGACGTTGCATCCCAAGGTGCGATGGCGTTCTTCGGTGCTTGAGGTGCCGCACGAGCGGGATGTCGACGTTCATCTCGGTGGGCGCGGGTTGTTGCTGGCGCCCTCGTTGTTCCTGCACGACAACGCTGCCGCCGTGCTGATCGGTGCCGAGTGGGTCGAGTCCAGTCCAATTCTCGTGTTCGCCGCGCCGCCCGTCACCGCGGCCACGAACGCCGCCGCGGCTTTCTGGGACGTCACCGAACGCGGTGAGCAGGCGCTGGCGGCGCTGGTCGGGAAGACCCGGGCGGCGGTGCTGCAGGAGTTGGTGGAGAGTTGTACCACCGGTGAGCTGGCCGAACGGTTGAACATCTCGTCGGCCAGCATCAGCCAGCACACGTCGGTGTTGCGGGAGGCCGGCCTGATCACCAGCCGCCGCAACCGGAACACCGTGCTGCACAGCGTGACGCCGCTGGGCACCGCGCTGCTGGAGTACACGACGTACCAGTTCATGGAAGCGGCGGCCGGTGAGTGAGCATCACGCCCGTGCGGCGGCCTCACGTGGACGAAGGTCGGTCCAGTGGCCCGACACGTAGTCGAGGCACTCCTGCCTGGTGCCCGGCCCGTGGACCTCGGTCCACCCGCCGGGTACCGGGATCGCCCGCGGCCACAGCGAGTGCTGGCTCGCCGAGTTCACCAGGACGAGGAAAGTGCCGTCCGGGTCGTCGAAGGGGTTGCCGGTCATCGGAATCTCCTTTGGCTCACACGAAGGTGCGGGCGACCGCGAGGAAGGCGTCGTTGTCCGCGGGACTGCCGATGGTGACCCGGACGCCCTCGCCGGCGAACGGGCGCACCATCACGCCGTCGGACATGCTGTGGGCGGCGAACTCCGCCGCGCGGTCCGCCAGCGGTAGCCACAGGAAGTTGCCCTGCGACGGCACGAACGCGTGGCCGAGCGCGTGCAGCGCCGCTCCGACCCGGTCGCGCTCGGTGCGCACCAGACGGCAGCGCTCGGCCAGTTCGTCCGCGGAGTCGAGGCTGATCAGGGCCGCGGTCTCGGCCAGGGTGCTGACGCTGAACGGGACGCCGACCTTCGTGACCGCCTGGATCAGGTCGATCGGGCCCGCGCAGTACCCGATGCGCAGGCCCGCCAGGCCGTAGGCCTTGGAGAACGTCCGGAGGCTCACGAGGTTGCCGCGCCCGGCCGCCTCGCGCACGAGTTCCAGCCCGTCCGGGATGTCCGGGTCGGTGACGAACTCGTGGTAGGCCTCGTCCAGCACCACGACGACGTGTTCGGGCACGGCGGCGAGGAACTTCGCGAAGGCGTCGCGGTGCAGCGCGGTCCCGGTGGGGTTGTTGGGGTTGCAGACGATGATCATGCGCGTCGTCGGCCTCACCGCTGCCAGCATGGCGTCGAGGTCGTGCACCAGGTCGCCGGTCAGCGGCACGGGTCGCGGTTCCGCTCCCGCCACGCGCACGAGGATCGGGTAGGCCTCGAACGAACGCCAGGCGTACACGATGCTGCTGCTCGGGCCGTGCACCACCGCCTGCATCAGCTGCAGCAGCAAGGTGGCGGATCCGGCGCCCACGGCGACGGACCCGGCCCGAACGCGGAGGTGCTCGGCCAGATGCGTGGCCACCGCGTGCGGGCTCACCGGTGGGTACCGGTTGATGTGCGCGAGTCCTTCCGTGAGCGCGGCGGCCACCCGCGGCAACGGCGGGAAGGCGGTCTCGTTGTTCGACAGCTGGACCCGCGCGGTGGTGGGCAGCTGCTGGTAGAGGGGGAGCGCGCCGAGGTCGGGGCGGAGCAGGACGGTCATCGGTGCCTCAGCTCAGCTCGAACACGACGGCCCCGGCGAGGCTGTCGACGAGGTGCGCCTCGACGCACTTCCAGCCGGCCTCGTCGAAAACGTCCAGCCATTCGTCCAGCGTGGGCAGGTACACGTCCATCATCGCGTGGCCGAATTCGAATGCGAGGGTGAACACCGGGATTTCGTCGTCCGGCACGTCGGTGGTGCGCACGTTGTCGCCCAGCAGCAGCCTGCGGGCGGACGGGAATGCCTTGCGCAACTGCTGCAGCGAGGCGATGCAGCGTTCCCTCGGCCAGAAGTCGTGACCCATCATGAAGCAGGTCAGCAGATCGACGTCGGCGAATTCAGGTGACGGTTCGAGTTGCCGCACGTCGGCCTCGATGAACGTGAGCCGGTTACCCATGCCGGACTGGTTCGCTTCCAGTCGCGCCATGTCGATCGCGGGACTTGCGATGTCGATTCCGATACCACGTGCACCGGGGTGGCGCTTGAGCATTTGCAGAAGTCGCTCACCACTTCCCGAACCGAGGTCGGCGACCGCAGCCGGGGTGAAGTCGAGACCTTCGAAGACCGGCCAGAAGACCGGGTCGTAGAACTGCGTGTTCGCCTCCCGGCACGCGGCGCTGATGGCCTTCGCGTCACGCCGGTAGTAGGCACCCTCGCGGTTGCCGTTGCGCAGCACCGACGGGATCTCGGCGAACAGCGGCGCCGACCCCCTCATGAGCCAGTGGAACAGCGATTTCGCCTGGTAGACATCGTCGAACTGTTCGCCGGCGGTCACGGTCGACCCGTCCCGACGCACCACCCCGACGCTCGCCAGCGCGACGAACAGGCCCTGTGTGGACTGCTCGTGCAGGTCGTTCGCCGCGGCGAACTCCGGCACGTTCAGCGTGCCCGCCTCCCGTAGTTCGTCGAGTGCCCCCAGTTCCCATGCCGCGGCGATGGCGGACGCGGCCACCGCCGAATTGAAGATCTGCGCGGTCGCCCGCGTGGTCGTGCTGGTCATGGACAGCCTCCTGTCGCGCGGCGGCGCCGCGACTCCGATTTCGGAAACGGTGGAACAGGCGGGCGTCGAGAACTCGCTCGGCGTTTGCCGAATGTTCGCCCCGCGATGCCGGAACACGTGTCCGGTCGATCTAGGGCATTGCCGCGTGCAGGACTGCGAACGGCACCATTGCCCGGCTTTGCCAGCCTTGCGCAGGACGGCCCAGGATTCCACCTTCTTTAGCCACTGCCGAAACTCCCAGCTCGCGCAGACGCTCTCAGGAGTTGTTTTCAGCCTCAGCTTAAACACGTTGCCGAGGTGCCGATGCCGAACAAGACTTCGGTGTGCGGGCCCCGCAGGGGTCGTGGCGCCCGCACATTCTTCTTGGGGGATCCGACAGAACGGAGCGGCAGCGTGGATACCGTCATGCCCACGGTCGTGCACGAGTTGTTCGAGCAGTGGGCTCGGCGCACGCCCGGGGCGATCGCGGTGTCCTCGGCCGGCCAGAGCCTGACCTACGCCGAACTGGACGAGCGGGCCTCGCGGCTGGCGCGGTTCCTGGCCAGCCGCGGTGTCGGGCCTGGCGTGGTCACCGGCCTGTGCCTCGACCGCGGCACCGACCTGGTCGTCGCCGAACTGGCCGTGCTCAAGGCCGGTGGCGCCTACCTCCCGCTCGATCCGGGTTACCCGGCGGAACGGCTGGCGTTCATGCTCGCCGACACCGCCGCGCCGTTCGTGCTGAGCGAACAGCGGCTGCGCGACCGGATTCCGCACGGTGCCACCGAGATCGTCTGCCTCGACACCGACGCTGACCTGATCGCGGAGCACCCGGCCGAGGTCCTCGAGACCGACGTCGAGGGCCACGACCTCGCGTACATCATGTACACCTCCGGCTCCACCGGGCAGCCGAAGGGCGTGCTGGTCGAGCACCGCGGGATCGTGCGGCTCGTCCAGGGACAGGCCTACGCCGGACTGACCGCTGACGATGTGGTGGCGCACCTGGCGTCCGTGTCGTTCGACGCGTCGACGTTCGAGGTGTGGGGTGCGCTGACGAACGGCGCGCGGCTCGCCGTGGGACCGCCCAGGGCGGTGTCGGTGGCCGAGCTCGGCCGGTTCCTGTCCGGTTTCGAGGTCAGCGTGCTCTGGCTGACGGCGGGCCTGTTCCACGAGGTCGTGGACGCCGACGTGACCGTGTTCGGTGGCCTGCGCCTGCTGCTCGCGGGCGGCGACGTGCTCTCACCCGGCCACTGCGCGCGGGTGCTGGAACGGTTCCCGGACCTGGCGCTCGTCAACGGCTACGGGCCGACCGAGGGCACGACCTTCACCGCCTGCCACCGGATCACCGAGGTGACCGGGCCGGTACCGATCGGCACGCCGCTGGCCGGCACCACCGTGCGGGTGCTCGACGAGCAGCTGCGACCGGCGTCAGAGGGCGAGCTCTACGTCGGTGGCGACGGTGTGGCGCGCGGCTACCTCAACCGTCCCGATCTCACCGCCGCCCGGTTCGTCGCGGCACCGTCGGGCGAGCGGCTGTACCGCACCGGTGACCTGGTGCGGGTGGACGACGCCGGCGTGATCGAGTTCCTGGGCCGGACCGACGACCAGGTCAAGATCCGCGGTTTCCGCGTCGAGCCCGGCGAGACGCAGACGCGGCTGCGGCGGTGTCCAGGCGTCGCGGACGCGGTCGTCTTGGTGCGCCGCGACGACGTGGAGGGCGCCCGCCTGGTCGCCTACGTCGTCCCCGACAGCGGTGCGGTCGTCACGCCGGCGCTGCTGCGGGACCGGCTGGCCGGAGTGCTGCCGGATCCGTTCGTGCCCTCGGAGTTCGTGCTGCTGGACCGCTTCCCCCTGACCCCCAACGGAAAGGTGGACCGGGCCGCACTACCACAGCCGCGCCGCGGGGCAGAGTCGGGCCACCAGGCGCCCGACAACGAGACCGAGGCCGTGCTGGCCGAGATCTGGGCCGAGGTGCTGCCGGTCGACCGGGTGGGCACCGGGGACGCGTTCTCCGCGCTCGGTGGCGACTCACTGCTGGCCGTGCGTGTGCTGGCCCGGATCCTCGCGCGGTTCGGCGTCGAGCTCACCGTCGCCGACCTCTTCGACGCGCCGACGCTCGCGGATCTCGCGGCGAAGATCGCCGCACGTCCTGCGACTCCTGTCGCCGAGGCACCGCACCACACGCCCGGTTCGGTGTTCCCGTTGTCGTTCCCGCAGGAACGCCTGTGGGTCGCCCACGAGCTCGACCGCGACGCCGTCGACAGCAACGTGCACTTCGCCTACTGCGTCACCGGCCCGTTCGACGCCGCCGTGCTCGACCAGGCGTGGCGCGAGGTCGTCGAGGCCCACGAACCGTTGCGCACCAGGGTGGACAGCGGCCCGCGCCAGGTGATCCACCGCAACGAGGCCGCCATCACGGTGACCGATCTGCGCGGCCAGGACGCCGCCGAGCTGGACCGCCTGCTGCACCAGGAGGTCTCCACCCCGTTCGACCTCGCCGCCGGACCGGTCTGGCGGGTCCGCCTGATCAGGATCGCCGACGAGGAGCACGTTCTCGTGCTGAGCGTGCACCACATCGCGATCGACGGCTGGTCGATGGGAGTGCTCGCGGGCGAACTGGGGGAGCGGTACGCCGCCGCGATCGAGGGGCGCACGGCCCGCGTTCGGGAACTGCCGGCGCGCTACGCGGACTTCGCGCTGTGGCAGCGATCCGCGCAGACCGCGGAACAGCTGGACCACTGGCGCCGGACGCTGGAGGGCGCGGCACCGCTGCAGCTCCCGACGGACCGGCCGCGGCCCGCGCTGCGCACCTCCGCGGGCGCCGAGCACCGGTTCCAGCTGCCCGCCGGCCTCACCGCACGGCTCGGGTGGCTCGCGGAGGCGGCCACGACGACGGTGTTCACCGTCCTCGTGGCCGCCTGCCAGGTGCTGTTCGCCCGCTACAGCGGTCAGCGCGACGTGGTGGTCGGCACGGCTGTGTCCGGTCGCGGCCGGGTCGAGTTCGAACAGCTCATCGGCTGCTTCATCAACACGGTCGCGCTTCGGTCCACAGTGGATGCCGCGCTGCCGTTCACGGAGTTCCTGGGGCACGTGCGCACCACCGTGCTGGAGGCGTTCGCTCACCAGGACGTGCCGTTCGAGCGCGTCGTCGCGGAGGTGCGCCCCGAGCACGACCCGAGCCGCACGCCGCTGGTGCAGGCGCTGGTGGTGCTGCAGAACACCCCAGCCGAGCCGCTGCGGTTCGCGGGTTCGCGGGTCGAGCCGCGGGTGTTGCCGCACGTGTCGTCCATCTTCGAGCTGACCGTCGAGTTCACCGAGCACGACGAGGGCATGGACGTGATGGTCGAGTACAACACCGACCTCTTCGACGCCGCGCGGATCGAACGCATGGCGGGCCACCTGCACGTGCTGCTGGACCAGCTCACCACCACGCCGGACCTGCCGGTCGGGGAGCTGTCCGTGCTGACAGCGGGCGAACGCAGGCAGCTCGCGGAGTGGAACGACACCGCCGCGAGCCACGACCTCGCTGTGCCCGTGCACGAACTCGTGGCCCTGCAGGCACAACGCGACCCCGGCGCCGTGGCGGTGGTCTGCGGGGATGGGGTGCTGACCTTCCGGGAGCTCGACGAACGGGCCAACCGCATCGCGCATCACCTCGTCTCCCTCGGCGTCGGCCCGGACGTACCCGTGCCGGTGTTCCTGGACCGCGGTGCCGACTTCGTGGTGGCACTGCTGGGCGTGCTCAAGGCCGGTGGCGCGTACGTGCCGCTCGACCCGGACAGCCCGGCGGCCCGGCTCGCGTTCGTCGTCGCGGACACCGGCGCTCGTGTGGTGCTGACTCAGCGCTCTGTCGCCGCACGCATGTCCGAAGTGGACGTCGAGGTCGTCCGGCTGGACGAGGACTGGGCCACGATCGCGCAGAACCCCTCCACGGCACCGGAAACCTGCGTCACGTCGACCGACGTCGCGTACGTCGTCTACACCTCGGGATCGACCGGCAGACCCAAGGGCGTGATGGTCGAGCACCGCTCGCTGACCAACCTCTGCCGTTGGTACCACGACTTCTACGACGTCACGCCGCGCGATCGGTCGTCGCACCTCGTCGCGCAGGGGTTCGACCCCGTCGCGCTGGAGCTCTGGCCGGCCCTGACCGCCGGTGCCTCGGTCGCGGTGGCGACGCAGGACGTGCTGGACGACCCCGCGGTGCTGGTCCGCTGGATCGCGGAGCAGGACGTCACGCTGTCGGTGATCATCACGCCGCGCGTCGACGCGGTGTTCGACCAGCTCGGCCACGTCGGCACGAGCCTGCGGGTGGTGATCGCGGGCGGTGACGTGCTGCGCCGCCGGCCGAGTGCGGAGTTCGGGTTCCTGATGGTGAACCACTACGGCCCGACCGAGGCGACGGTTCTCGCGACCGGGAAGGAGGTCGAGCCGGAAGGCGCCGTCGAACCCGGTGTGCTGCCGACCATCGGCGTGCCGGTCGCGAACACGACGGTGCACGTGCTCGACCCGCACGGTAACCAGCTGCCGGTCGGCGTGCCCGGAGAACTGCACATCGGCGGTGTCTGCGTCGCCCGCGGGTACGTCAACCGGCCCGAGCTGACCGCGACCCGGTTCGTGCCCGACCGCTTCTCCGCCGATCCGGACGCTCGGCTGTACCGGACCGGTGACCTCGTGCGGCGGTTGCCCGATGGTGAACTGGACTTCCTCGGCCGCGTCGACGACCAGGTGAAGATCCGCGGCTACCGCGTGGAACCCGGTGAGGTCGAGGTCGTGCTCGCCGAGCACCCCGAGGTCGCGGCGGCCGTCGTCGCGGCGCGGGAGGACGCGCGGGGACGCGTGCGCCTCATCGGGTACGTCGTGCCGGTCGGGGCGGACCCGGAGGTCTCCGCGCTGCTCGACCACCTGCGCGGTGTGCTGCCGGAGTACATGGTCCCGGCCGCGGTCGTTGTGCTGCCGGAGTTCCCGCTCACCTCGCGGGAGAAGGTGGACCACGCCGCGCTGCCCGAACCCGAGGCCGCCGCCGACCGGCACGTCGAGCCGCGCACGGAGGTGCAGCGGGTGCTCGCCGGGATCTGGGCCGACGCGATCGGCGTGCCGCGGGTCGGCGTCGAGGACAACTTCTTCACCCTGGGCGGCGACTCGATCGTCGCCATGCGGGTCGTGGCGAAGGCACGCGACGTCGGACTTCGGCTCAGCGCGCGGGACCTGTTCCAGCGGCCGACGATCTCCTCGCTGGAGCTCGTGGCCACCGGGGAACCGGTCGTCATGCGGTCCGTCCGGGTCGAGGGCCGCGCCCCACTGACACCGATCCAGCGGTTCTTCTTCGGCACCTTCACCCCGTCCGCGCCCTTCCACCAGCACGTGACGCTGGCACTGCCGGACGTCGCGCCCGCCGTCGTCCGCGTGGCGGTCGAGGCTCTGGTGGCACACCACGGTGCGTTGCGCACGCGGTTCGGTGCGGAGAACGGCGTGTGGTGGCAGGAGGAGACCACCGCGAGCGTCGAGTTCGTCGAGGAGGCGGACCCGGACCGAGCCGTCGCCATCGCATCTGCCTCGACCGACATCACCGAGGGCAGGCTGCTGGGAGCCGTGCTGGTACAGGGGAACCTGACGCTCGCGGCGCACCACTTGGCCGTGGACGGTGTGTCGTGGCGCGTGCTGATCGACGACCTGCGCAGCGCGATCGACCAGGCGCGGCGCGACGAACGGATCGTGCTCGGCACCGCCACCGACTCACCGGCGGCGTGGGCGAGCAGGCTCACCGGTCACGCGGCGGCGGGTGGCTTCGACGACGAACTGGCGCACTGGTTCGCGCTGAGCGACGCCGGCGTGACCCTGCCCGTGGACGGAACCGGGCCGAACACGGTGGAGAGCACCAGGATCGTCCGTGCCGGGCTCGACGCGGACACCACCGGGAAGCTGCTGCGCGAGGTGCCCGCGGCGTACCGGACCGAGGTCGCCGACGTGCTCGTGGCGGCACTCGCGCGGGTGCTGTCGGCGTGGACCGGCCAGCGGCGCGTGCCGCTGGGCATGGAGGGACACGGCCGCGAGGAGCTGTTCGACGACCTGGACGTCACGCGCACCGTCGGCTGGTTCACGACGCGGTTCCCGGTCGTGGTCGAGGCGGGCGGTGACTGGGGTTCCGCGCTGAAGTCCGTGAAGGAACGGCTGCGCGCGGTTCCTCGGCGCGGACTGGGTTACGGCGTGCTGCGTGACGCGGGCCGGGTGCCCGAACTGGACCCGCCGGTGGTGCTGAACTACCTCGGCCAGTTCGAGGACACCGTCTCGGAGATCGGGCTGCACCAGCACCCCGGCGACACCAGGCCGCACCTCGTCGACGTCGTCGGCACGGTGCTCGGCGGAAGCCTGGAGTTCCGCTGGTACTACTCGGAGAACGTGCACGACGAGCGGACGATCACCAGGCTCGCCAACGACTTCGTGGCCGAGCTTGCCGCCGCCGTGGCGCACTGCCTCGCGCCGGGCAACGGCGGGCGCACGCCCTCCGACTTCCCGCTGGCGGAGCTCGACCAGTCCACCGTGGACGAGATCGTCGGCGTGCGCCGGGACGTCGAGGACGTCTACCCGTTGACGCCCACGCAGAACGGCATGCTGTTCCACAGCCTGATGGACACCAGTGGCACCGCGTACTTCGAGCAGATCTCCGCGGTCCTGGACGGCGTGCGCGACCCGGCGGCACTGGCGGGCGCGTGGCAGCGGGTGGCCGACCGGATTCCGGTGCTGCGCACCGCCTTCGTGTGGGAGGACCTGCCGAGGCCGTACCAGGTCGTGTACGAGCACGCCCGGATCCCGGTGTCCGAGCTGGACTGGCGGGACCTGGGCGGAGCCGAGCTGGACGCCGCCGTGGCGCACTACCTGGACCAGGACCGGAAGGCGGGGCTCGACCTCGGCGAGGCACCGCTGGTGCGGGTCGCGATCATCCGGCTGTTCGACACCAGGGTTCGTCTGGTGTGGACGTTCCACCACGCCCTGCTCGACGGCTGGAGCGGGATGCAGGTGCTCGCCGAGGTGCTCGGGGAGTGCGCGGACGATCCCGTTCCCGTTCCCAGGCGCCCGTACCGCGACTACGTGGAATGGCTGGCGAACCAGGACTTCACCGCCGCGCGTGAGCACTGGCGTGGTGAGATCGGTGGCTTCGAGGCGGCCACGCCGCTGCCGTTCGACCGGCCCAAGTCCGGCCTGCACCGCACCGTGTCGTCGGCACGGCTGGTGGTCGAGTTGCCAGAGGAGCTCACCACCCGCGTGTACGAGACGGCGAAGCGGGCGCAGGTGACGATCAACACGGTCGTCCAGGGCGTGTGGGCGCTGCTGTTGTCGCGCTACAGCGGTGAGGCCGACGTGTGCTTCGGCGCGACCACGGCCGGGCGTCCGGCCGGGCTCGCCGGTGTCGACCAGATGGCGGGCATGTTCATCAACACCCTTCCGGTGCGGGTGGACGTCGACCCGGACGCCGACGTCGTCACGTGGCTGCGCGAGCAGCAGGCGGCGCAGGCGGCGGCCCGGCAGTACGACCACGTCTCGCTGACGGAGATCGTGGAGTGGTGCGACCTGCCGCGCGGCCGGGACCTCTTCGACAGCATCGTGGTGTTCGAGAACTACCCGGTCGAACCCGCCGCCGGCGACGTTCCCTCCATTGTGGACATCGGCTCGACGAGCGGCACCAACTACCCGCTCAACGTGGTCGTCTACCCCGAGGACGCGCTGTCGTTGTTGTTGCACTACGACCCGGCGTTGTTCGACCCGGCCACCGTGCGGCGGATGGCGGGACACCTGCGGACGTTGTTCGAGGCGATCGCGTCCGGTGGCGGACGGGTCGGCGAACTGCCCGTGCTCACCGAGGCCGAGCGGACCCAGCTGACCGGCTGGGCGAGCACGGGGCCTGCCCGGACCGGCGGCCGTCTGCACGAGGTGATCAGCGCCCGTGCCGCGACCGCGCCGGACGCCGTCGCCGTGGTGCACGACGGTGTCGCCACGACCTACGGCGAACTGGACGCCGCGGCGAACCGGCTCGCGCACCACCTGTCCGCGCTGGGCGTGGGCAGGGACGTGCTCGCCGGGGTGTCGGTGCCGCGCGGCACCGATCTGGTCGTCGCCGTGCTCGCGGTGCTCAAGGCCGGTGGCGCGTACGTGCCGCTGGATCCCGACTACCCGGCCGACCGCCTGACCACGATGCTCGCCGAGACCCGGCCCCGCGTGTTGCTGACGTTGCAGGACCAAGCGGACCGGTTCACCGAGTCCGATGTGGACGCCGTGCTGCTCGACCGCGAACGTGAGGCTGTCGCGGCACTTCCGGCGACCGCACCGGACGTCGAGGGTGACGATCGAGACCTGGCGTACGTGATGTTCACGTCCGGTTCCACGGGCACGCCGAAGGGTGTCATGGTGGAGCACCGATCGCTCTTCAACGTCGTGCAGGCGATCAACGAGACGTACGGCCTGACCGAGGACAGCAGCGTCCTGCAGATCTGCTCGATGAGCTTCGACGGTGGTGTGCAGGACATCTTCTCCACCCTGGTCGCGGGAGCCACGCTCGTGCTCTCCGGCCCGGACGCGCTGCACGACCCGGCGGCACTGGCGAGGCAGCTGCGCGCGGACGGCATCACGGTCGCCTCGCTGCCGCCGGCCGTGCTGGCCGCGCTGGACCCGGCCGAGCTCGACGGGCTGAAGTGCGTCGGCACCGGTGGTGACGTCTGCCCGGTCGAGCTCGTCGAGGCCTGGGCGCCGGGCCGCACGTTCGTCAACATCTACGGCCCGACTGAGTCCACTCTCGCGGTGACGCTGTTCCCCGCAAGGGCAGGTGCGGGACAGCGCAGCGTGCCGCTGGGCGAACCGATTCCCGGTGTGCGGCTGCACGTGCTCGGCACCACGCTCTCCCCGGTGCCGGCCGGTGTGACCGGGGAGCTCTACATCGGCGGTGCCGGCCTGGCGCGCGGGTACGCGGGCCGGCCGGACCTGACGGCGGAACGGTTCGTCGCCGACCCGATCGGCGCTCCCGGTGAACGCCTCTACCGGACGGGCGACCTGGTGCGGTGGCGGCCGGACGGGCTGCTGGAGTTCGTCGCGCGCGTCGACGACCAGGTCAAGATCCGCGGGTTCCGGGTGGAACCGGGCGAGATCGAGAACACGCTCATCCGGCACCCGCTGGTCGCCGAGGTGGTGGTCGCCGCGCCCAGGACCGAGTCCGGGACCAGGCAACTGGTCGCGTACGTGGTTCCGGCGCCGGACGCCACCGAACCCGTCGGCGACACCCTGCGCAGGCACCTGGCGAAGTCGCTGCCGGACTACCTGGTGCCGTCGGCGTTCGTGCGACTGCCCAGGCTGCCGCTCACCCCGAACGGCAAGGTCGATCGCAGGGCGCTGCCCCGGCCGTCGCGCGCCGACGTGCTCACCGCCGCCTACCGGGCTCCCGCCACCCCGACCGAGGAGGCGCTGTGCCGGCAGTGGGCCGAGGTGCTCGGCCGCGACGAGGTGGGGGCGGACGACGACTTCTTCGCGCTCGGCGGCGACTCGATCAGCAGCCTGCGCCTGATGTCGCGGGTGCGGCGGACGTTCGGTGTCGAGGTGACGCCGCGCGACCTGTTCGACGCGCCGACCGTGGCGGGGCTCGCGGAACGGGTCGTCGACCTGGTGCTCGCGAAGCTCGAGAACGACCTCGCGCTCGGCGCGAGCGGCCGGAACTGACGTGGGGGACGACATGGGCCTGACGCCCGAACAGGAAAAGCGGATCGCGTCGCTGCCGGAGCACCTGCGCGAGCTCGCGCGGCGCACGCTGGCGGGCGGCGCGGCCGAGTCCGCCGGCCTCATCCCGGTGGTGCGAGGGGACGACCTGCCGGCCTCGGCCGCACAGGAGCGGTTGTGGTTCTTCCAGGAGTTCGAGCCGGAGAGCGTCGAGTACAACGCCCCGCTGGTGCTGCGGCTGACCGGTGAGCTCGGCCTCAGGGCGTTGCGCCGCGCGCTGGACCTGGTGGTACAGCGGCACGAACCGCTGCGCACGACGTTCGCCTCGGTGGGCGGGCGGGTGCGGCAGGTGGTGCGTCCGCCCGCCGAGGTGCCCGTGCTCGTCACCGACCTGACCGGGACGGCAGGGAGGGAGGCCGCGCTGGAACAGGTGCTGCTCACCGAGGTCACCACGCCGTTCGACCTGCGCACCGGACCGCTGTTCCGGGTCGGTCTGGTTCGGCTCACCGCGACCGAGCACGTGCTGGTGCTCGGCATGCACCACATCGTCGCCGACGGCTGGTCGACCGGCATCCTGCTGAACGAGCTGACCGCCGCGTACTCGGCGGAGGTCCGGGGCGATCGCCCGGCTCTGCCCGACCTGCCGGTGCGGTACGCGGACTTCGCTGCCTGGCAGTGGGAACGCCTGCGCGGCGATGCCCTCACGGCTCAGCTCGACCACTGGCGCACGAAGCTCGCCGGGCTGCCTCCGGTGGACCTGCCCTCGGACCGCCCCCGTCCCGCCGTGCGCACGTCGGCGGGCGCGGTGCACCGGTTCGAGATCTCCGACGACGTCGTGCAGGCGTTGCGGACACTGGCGAAGCTGCGCGGGGCGACGCTGTTCATGGTGCTGCTGGCCGCGGCGAAGGTGGTGTTCTCCCGCTGCACGAGGCAGTCCGACATCGCGGTGGGCACGGTGACTGCCGGCCGCAACCGCGACGAGCTGGAGAACCTGGTCGGGTTCTTCGTCAACACCGTCGTCGTGCGATCCACTGTGGACGAAGAACGGTCGTTCGCGGACTTCCTCGGCTCGGTGCGGGACAACGTCACCGACGCGCTCTCCCACGACGAGGTGCCGTTCCAGTCCGTGGTCGAGGCGCTGCGGCCGGAACGCGACCCCAGTCGCCCGCCACTGGTGCAGGTGATGGTGAGCCTGCAGAACGCACCGGCCGGGCTCGGCGGAGCACCCGGTCTGGTGATCGAGGACGTCCGGCCGCCCGCGCTCGCCACGAGCCTCGACGTCACGATCGACTTCCAGGAAGGGGCGAACGGTCTCACCGGGTTCCTGGAGTACAGCACCGACCTGTTCGACAAGTCCACTGTGGACTGCATGGCGCGCGGCCTCGCGTTCGTGCTGGAGAACGCCGTGGAACAGCCGGACCGGCCGCTGCGCGAACTGCCGTGGCTGTCCGCCGCGGAGCTGGAGCAGCTGATCGAGGACGGCATCGGCGAGACCGCGGACTTCGGCTCGCCGCGCCCCGTGCACGAGCTGGTCGACGCGCGGGCCGAGGCCACGCCGGACGCGATCGCCGTGAGGTCCGGTGACGCCGTGCTGACCTACCGCGAACTGCGGACCCGCAGCACGAAGCTCGCCCGCCACCTCGCCGGACTCGGCGTGGGCCGGGGCACGCTGGTCGCGCTGTGCCTGCCCAGGGGCGTCGACGTCGTCGTCTCGCTGCTCGCCGTGCTCGAGGCGGGCGGGGCGTTCGTGCCGCTGGACCCCGCCCACCCCGCGGGCCTCCTCGCCCGGCTGCTGAGTGACGCGGGCGCTCCGGTGCTGATCACCGAGGACCGGCTGGCCGACCGGCTGCCGGACACCGGCGCGCGGATCGTCCGGGTGGACACCGCCGAGTGGGAGACCGAGTCCTCGGAACCGCTCGGCGTCGCGGTGTCGCCGGACGACCTCGCCTACGTCATCTACACCTCCGGCTCGACGGGCACGCCCAAGGGCGTTCTGGTCGAGCACGGCAACTGCCACCACACCGCGCACGCCTGGAACGAGCGCTACGGCTTCGACGTCCGCCCGCCGCGCTGCCTTTCGGTCTCGAACCCGTCGGTCGACCTGTTCGCCGGCGACGTGCTGCTGTCGCTGCTGTTCGGCGGCACCCTGATCATGTGCCCGCAGGACGTGCTGGGCGACCCGCGCGCGCTGGTCGCGCTGATCGAGGACAGCGGCGCCGACGTGCTCGCCACCGTGCCCTCGGTGGCCAGGACGATCACGCGGGAGCTCGTCGCGCGGGACCGGCGCCTCGACGGGCTGCGGCTGCTCGCCGTCGGCTCCGAGGGCTGGCAGGTGCGCGACTGCGCGGAGCTCGTAGAGCGGTTGTCGCCGGACACCATCGTGGTCAACGCCTACGGTGTCACCGAGGCGACCGTGGACAGCACGGCCTTCCCCGTGGCGGACGGCGTCGGCGCGGGCCCGTTCGTGCCGATCGGCAGGCCGCTGCCCAACACCAGGGCCTACGTGCTCGACCCGCACGGCCGCCCGGTGCCCGACGGCGTTCCCGGCGAGCTGCACCTGGCCGGTCCGGGAGTCGCGCGGGGATACCTCGACCGCGACGAGCTCACCGCGGAACGGTTCGTGCCGGACCCGTTCGCGGACGGGGGGATGTACCGCACGGGCGACCTCGTGCGCCGGTCGGCGGGCACCCTCACGTACCTCGGCCGCACCGACCAGCAGGTCAAGGTCAACGGCTACCGCGTCGAACCCGGCCAGATCGAGCACGTGCTCGGCGAACACCCCGGCGTGCGCGCGGCGGCCGTCGTCGCGCGGACTTCAGGTCGAACGCGCATCGACGCGTACGTCGTTCTCGCACCTGGCAAAGAGATCACGGTGCAGGACCTGCGCGCCCACCTCGGCGACCTGCTGCCCGCGCCCGCACTGCCCGCGACCATCACCGTGCTCGGTGAGCTTCCGCTGACCGCGAGCGGCAAGACCGACTATCTCGCGCTGCCCGAGCCGGACGCGGCCGACCGGACGGTGAGCCACACGCCCGCCGTCACCGACGCGGAGATCACGCTCGTGCGGGTCTGGGCCGAGGTGCTCGGCCTCGACCCGCGGGAGCTGGGCACCACGCACAACTTCTTCGACCTCGGCGGTGACTCGATACTCGGGCTCCAGGTCGTGGCGCGGGCGCGGGAGGAAGGCCTGCTGCTGACGTCGAAGCAGCTGTTCCTGCACCAGTCCATCGGCGAACTCGCCGCGCGGGCCGGAGTGGCCGCGGCGGACACCACCGAGCGGCAGGCAGCCGAGGGCGAGGCACCGCTCACGCCGATTCAGCGCAACTTCTTCGAGGAGACGCCGGCCGCGCGCGAGCACGCCGTGCAGTCCGTCTACTTGGAACTGGCGGAACGCGTCGACGCGGACGCACTGCGCGTCGCATTGGGTGCTCTGGCCGAGCAGCACGACTCTCTGCGGTTGCGGTTCGTGCAGCGCGAGGGGGAGTGGCGGCAGAGTTACAGCCGCACCGGCGAGCACGTCGTTCTCACGACGGCGACGGACGACGACCAGGTCGTCGCCATCGAGGACGCCCGTTCCGGTCTGCGGCTGGACGACGGACCGCTGATGCGCGCCGTCCTGGTCGAATCCGCTGAGACACAACGGTTGTTCCTCACCGCGCACCACCTGGTGGTCGACGCGGTGTCGTGGCGGGTGTTGCTGGCCGATCTCGAACGCGCCCTCCGCGGTGGCGAGCTCGGCCCGAAGTCCACCTCGTACGGCGAGTGGGCGCGGCGGGTCCGGGACAGTGCGACCGCAGGTGAGTTCGACGCCGAACTGGACCACTGGCGCGACGCCGAGCACGAGGGCACCGCGCTGCCGGTCGACGGGTCGGGCGAGAACTCGGTCGCGTCCGAGCGGGAGGTGACCGTCCGGCTGTCCGAGGCCGACACCTCGGCGTTGCTGCGCGACGTGCCGCCGGTCTACCGGACGCAGGTCGACGACGTGCTGCTGACCGCCTTGGGCGCGGTGCTGACCGAGTGGACCGGCGACGACACCGTGCGGGTGCTCCTGGAGGGCCACGGCCGGGAAGACCTCTTCGACGGCGTGGACGTCAGCCGCACGGTCGGCTGGTTCACCACGCTGTACCCGGTCGCACTCACGGTGTTCGACCGCGCGGAGTGGGGCGTGGTCCTCAAGTCCGTCAAGGAACAGCTCCGCTCCGTGCCGCGGCGAGGCTTCGGCTACGGCGCTCTGCGGTACCTGTCCGACCACGGCCTCGGGGCCGGTTGGCCCGCCGTCTCGTTCAACTACCTCGGCCGGTTCGGCGCCTCGGACGGCGGCCTCTTCGGGGCATGGCTGGACGCGCCGGGCAGCGACCGCGCACCGCACCACGCGCGGTCGTGCCTGCTGGACGTCACCGGGGTGGTGCGGGACAACCGCCTGGAGTTCCGGTTCTCGTACTCGGCGAACCTGCACCGCGAGGACACCGTGCGCCGCCTGGCGGACCGGTTCGCCGACGCGCTGACCCGCATCGTCGAGCACTGCGCCCTGCCGGGGGTGGGCGGCCCGACGCCGTCGGACTTCCCGCTGGCCGCACTCGGCCAGTCCACTATGGACAGGATCACGGTCGGTCGTTCGGTGGAGGACGTCTACCCGCTCACGCCCGTACAGCAGGGCATGCTCTTCCACTCCCTGTCGGAACGCGAAGCTGGCGACGTCTACCTCAGCCGGTTCAGCATGGTGCTCGACGACGTCACCGACCACGAGGCGCTCGCCCAGGCGTGGCAACGAGTCGCCGACCGCACGCCGGTGCTGCGCACCGAGGTCGTGTGGCAGGACGTGCCCGAACCGCTGCAGGTCGTGCGCGCGCCCGGACTCCCACTCCCGATGGAGCACCACGACCTGCGCGGCCTCTCGCCGGACGAGCGGCGGTCTCGCGTGCGGTCGTTGTGGGACGAGCACTCCGCCCGTGAGCTCGACCTCGGTACGGCACCGCTGATGTGGCTCGTCTTCCTGCGCTTGGACGACTCGCGCGTGCAGGTCTTCTGGTTCTCGCACCACATCCTGCTGGACGGCTGGAGCTTCGCGGGCGTGCTGTCCGACGTCTTCGAGCAGTACGCCGGGTCCGCGACGACCCCGAGGCGTCCGTTCCGCGACTACGTGGCGTGGCTCGCGGACCAGGACCTGCCTGCCGCGGAGGAGCACTGGCGTGGCGTGGTCGCCGGGCTGACCGCCCCGACGCCGTTGCCGTTCGACCGCGCCCCCGCCGGCGCGCACCGGTCCCGCACCTCCGGCCGGATCGAGGTCTCCCTGCCCGAAGGCTGTTCGGAGCAGGTGCTGCGGTTCTGCCGCGACGCACGGCTCACGCCGAACACCGTGGTGCAGGGCGCCTGGGCGGCGTTGCTGTCGCGCTACAGCGGGGAGTCCGACGTGTGCTTCGGCGCGACGGTCTCCGGGCGGCCCGCCGACCTGGCGGGGGCGGGCGACGTGCTCGGCTTGTTCATCACCACCGTGCCCGTCCGTGTGGACGTGACGGGAAGCGACGACCTCGCGGGCTGGCTGCGGTCGGTGCAGGACACCGTCGCCGGGTCGCGTCAGTACGAGTACGTGTCGCCCGGCCAGATCCAGGGCTGGAGCGAGGTGCCCGGCGGGGCGAACCTGTTCGACAGCATCATCGTCTTCGAGAACTACCCGTACGACGAGGCGGCGGCGTCGCGCAACGGGATCACCGTCCGCGAGTACACCGGTGACGAGCAGACCAGCTTCCCGCTCGCGCTCACCGCGCACCTGAGCGACTCGCTGCACTTGTTCCTCAACTACGACCCCGAGTTGTTCGACGACGAGACCGTCCGTGCGATGGCGGGACACCTCGTCGCCCTGCTGACCGCGTTCGCGGCAGGTGCCGAGGGTCCGGTCGCCGCGCTGCCGTTGCTGGACACGCGGGAACGCGAGCAGGTTCTGGTCGACTGGAACGGGCGGGCAGACTCGGCGGTGGCCGAGACGTTGCCCGCGTTGTTCGAGGCCAGGGTGCGTGCGGTGCCGGACGCGATCGCGGTCACCGACGGTGCTCGCGCTCTGACTTACGCCGAGGTGAACGCCGCGGCCAACCGGCTGGCCCGTCTGCTGGTCTCGTCCGGTGCCGGGCCGGGACGGTTCGTGGCGCTCGTGCTGCCGCGGTCCGCCGAACTGGTGGTGGCGGTGCTGGCCGTGCTGAAGGCTGGCGCGGCCTACGTGCCGATCGACCCGGACTACCCCGAGCAGCGCATCCGCGAGGTGCTGGCGGACTCCGCGCCGGCGGTGGTGGTCTCGGCGTCCGCGATCGAGGCGGACGTGCCGGTGGTGGTCCTGCCCGACGCGGACCTGGGTGATCAGTCCGATGTGGACCTCGACCACGCCGGCCTCACCCCGCGGCACCCCGCCTACGTCATCTACACCTCCGGCTCGACGGGCCGGCCGAAGGGCGTGGTCGTCCCGCACTCGAACGTCGTGCGCCTGTTCACCTCCACACAGCCGTGGTTCGAGTTCGACGAGAACGACGTGTGGACGTTGTTCCACTCCTACGCCTTCGACTTCTCGGTGTGGGAGCTGTGGGGGCCGTTGCTGCACGGCGGCAGGCTGGTCGTGGTGCCGCACGCGGTGTCGCGCACACCGCACGAGTTCCTGCGGTTGCTGGAAGAGGAGCGCGTCACCGTCCTCAACCAGACTCCTTCCGCGTTCTACCAGCTGATGCGCGCCGACGCGGAGAGCACCGGCCGCACCCTGTCGTTGCGGTACGTGGTCTTCGGTGGCGAAGCGCTCGACCCGCGCCGGCTGACCGACTGGTACGCGCGGCACCCGGCATCTCCCGTCCTGATCAACATGTACGGGATCACCGAAACGACGGTGCACGTCACCTACGCACCGCTGACCGAGGCGACGACCGGCGGCGTGATCGGCGTGCCGATCCCTGACCTGCGGGTCTACGTGCTGGACGAACGGCTCGCGCCGGTGCCGGTTGGCGTCGCGGGCGAGATGTACGTGGCGGGCGCGGGACTGGCTGACGGCTACCTGAACCAGCCCGGCCTGACCGCCGGCCGGTTCGTGGCGGATCCCTTCGGGGAGCCGGGAACCCGCATGTACCGCACGGGTGACGTGGCGAAGTGGACCCGCGCGGGAGAGCTCGAGTACCTCGGGCGGTCCGACGAGCAGGTCAAGATCCGCGGCTTCCGCATCGAACCCGGCGAGATCGAGGCCGTTCTCACCGCGCACTCCGCGGTCGCCGAAGCGGCGGTCGTCACCCGCGAGGACGGCTCGGGCAAGCGGCTGGTGGCGTACGTCGTCGGTGAGCCGTCGCTCGGCGAGTTGCGCGACCACGCGCGCGCCCTGCTGCCGGTCCACATGGTGCCGTCCGCGTTCGTCGTGGTGCCGGAGATCCCGCTGACCCGCAACGGAAAGCTGGACCGCCGGGCGCTGCCCGCACCGGAACAGGAGCAGACGTCGTACACGGCTCCAGGCACCGCCGCCGAACGCACGGTCGCGGACGTCTGGCAGGAGGTCCTCGGGGTCGGCCGGGTCGGCGCCGACGACGACTTCTTCGACCTGGGCGGCGACTCCATCCTGAGCATCCAGGTGGCGTCCCGGCTGCGGTCCGCGCTCGGGGCGGACGTGTCACCCCGGCAGCTGTTCGACACGCCGACGGTGCGGGCGCTCGCGGACGCCCTCGTGCCCGGCGAGGCCGGTGATCACCGGATCCCGAGGCTGGACCCGCAACCGGAGCAGGCGCCTCTGTCCTTCTCCCAGCAACGGTTGTGGTTCCTCGACGAGTTCGCGCCGGGCACCGCCGAGTACAACGTGCTGTTCGCCGTCCGGTTGCGCGGCGACCTGCGCGCGGACCTGCTCGCCGAGGCCCTGGAGGTGCTGACCGAGCGGCACGAGTCGTTGCGCACCACTTTCGACTACATCGGTGAACGCGCCGTGCAGGTGGTGCACCCGACCGGCGCGCTGCCGTTCGAGCGCTTCGCAGTGCGGAGCGAGGAGGAACTCCAGCTCCGGCTCCGCGAGGAGATGGCCCGTCCGTTCGACCTGCGCACCGGTCCGCTGGCGCGCGCGTCGCTGGCCGAGGTCGCGCCGGACGAGCACGTGCTCGTGCTGACGCTGCACCACATCATCACCGACGGCTGGTCGATGGGCGTGCTGGCCGAGGAACTGACCGCCTGCTACACCGCCGTGCTCGACGGACGCCGGCCGGAGCTGCCGCACCTCCCCGTGTCCTATGTGGACTACGCGGTGTGGCAGCGGGAGCGGTTGTCCGGGGACGCGCTGCGGGAGCAGGAGGACTACTGGCGCCGACAGCTGGCCGGGGTGACCTCGCTGGACCTGCCGACGGACCGTCCCCGCCCGCCGGTGCGGACCTCCGAAGGCGCGGCGTGCTCGTTCGAGATCGGCGCCGAACTGCTCGGCGGCCTGCGGGCGCTGGCCCGTGACCGGGACGCCACGCTGTTCCACGCGCTGGTGGCCGCCGTCCAGGTCCTGCTCGCGCGGTACTGCGGGCAGCGCGACGTCGTGGTGGGCACCGCGACCGCCGGTCGCGACCGCGCCGAGCTGGAAGGCCTGGTCGGCTGCTTCATCAACACCGTCGCCATCCGGTCCGACGTGGACGAGACGCTGTCGTTCGCGGACTTCCTCACGGCGGTGCGGGCGACGTCGCTGGAGGCGTTCGCGCACGGCGAGCTGCCCTTCGAACGGCTCGTGGACGTGCTGCGTCCCGACCGCGACCCCAGCAGGAACCCGATCGTCGAGGCGATGGTCGTGCTGGACAGCACCCCCGAGCACCGGCTGGAGCTGCCCGGCCTGCGGGCGCAGGAGGTCGAGTTCGACGGCGGCGACGCGAGCCACGACCTGAGCGTGGACTTCACCGAACGCGACGGGCGGCTGCTCGGCCGCATCAGCTACAGCACCGGCCTGTTCGACGAGGCCACCATCGCCCGGCTCGGCCGGCACCTGCTGCTGGTGCTGGAGAGCGCGGTGGGCCGGCCGGACGTGCCGATGCGGGAACTGCCGCTGATCACGGCCGAGGAAGAGCACCGGATGCTCACCGAGTGGGGCGGCGTTCCCGTCGACTTCGGGCCGCCGGAGCTGCTGCACGACGTCTACGACGCGATCGCTGCCCGGCACCCGGACGGTGTCGCGGTGCGGTGCGGCACCGACAGCCTGACGTTCGCCGAACTGCGCACGAGGGCCAACAAGCTCGCGCACCACCTGGTGAGCAAGGGCGTGACCGTCGGATCGCTCGTCGGTGTCTGCGCCGACCGCGGTGTCGACGCGGTGGTGGCGTTGCTCGCGGTGCTCAGGGCCGGGGCTGCGTTCGTGCCGCTGGAACCGGGCTACCCGGCCCGGCTGCTCACGGACATGCTGGCTGACGCGGGCGCCGAGGTGCTCCTCTCCGGCGACGGGCTGGCGGAGGAGCACGGCCTGACGGCTCGCCACGTCGTGCCGCTCGACGAGTCCGTTGTGGACCACTACCCGGACACGCCGCCCGTTACGGCGGTGACTCCGGAGGACCTCGCGTACGTGATCTACACGTCGGGTTCGACCGGGAAGCCCAAGGGCGTCATGGTGGAGCACCGCAACGTGCACCACCTGGCCCGCGTCTGGGACCACCGGTACGGCCTGAGCGGGACGCGCCCGAGCTGCCTGTCCGTCTCGGGCTTCGGCGTCGACCTGTTCTTCTCCGACTTCGTGTGGTCGACGCTGTTCGGCGGCACGATGGAGATCTGCCCGGCGGACCTCGTGACCGATCCGCCCGCGCTCGTGGACCTGTTCGAACGCACCAGGGCCGAGCTCTTCGTGACGGTGCCGGTGCTGGCCACGGCGATCGCCCGCGAGCTCGCGCGCCGCGGTACCCGCGCCGAGTCGTTGCGCGTGCTGGCGGTCGGCTCGGAGGCGTGGCTCACCGGTGAGTGCGCCGAGCTCCTGGAACGGGTCGGCCCGGACACGATCGTCGTGAACGCCTACGGGGCGACCGAGAACACCGTGGACGCGACGCTGCACGAGGTCTCCCGCGACCCGATCGGCGCCGGGCCGTACGTGCCGATCGGAAGGCCGCTCGCGAACACCGGAATCTATCTGCTCGACCCGCACGGCCGCCCGGTTCCCGTTGGTGTGACGGGAGAACTGCACATCGGCAGCGCCGGAGTCGGCCGCGGTTACCTCAACCGGCCGGAGCAGTCGGCACGTGCCTTCGTGCCCGACCCGTTCCGGACCGACCCCCACTGGCCGGACTGCCGGATGTACCGCACCGGCGACGCCGCGCGGTGGCGGCCCGACGGGGTGCTGGAGTTCCTCGCCCGCACCGACGACCAGGTGAAGATCCGCGGTCACCGGGTGGAGCTCGGTGACGTCGAGCAGGCGCTGACCGGGCACGCCGGGGTGCTGAGCGCGGCGGCGACGACCCGTGCCGACGGCGGCGCGGTCCGGTTGCACGGCTACGTGGTGCCGTCGGGCGAGCTCGACCTGGCCGACCTGCGCAGGCACCTCGCCGGGGTGCTGCCCGCGCACGCCGTTCCCGCGACGATCACCGTGCTCGCGGAGCTGCCGCTGACCCAGAGCGGCAAGACGGACCGGCGGGCACTTCCCGCGCCCGAGCTGGAGGACACGACCGGAACCCTCTACCTGGTACCGGAAACCCCCGCCGAGCAGACCCTGGCGGGGATCTGGGCCGACGTGCTCGGACTGCCCGGGCGGAGCGTCGGCGCGGGGCACAACTTCTTCGAGCTGGGCGGTGACTCGATCCTCGGCATTCAGCTGGTGTACCGCGCACGGGAAGCCGGTCTGCAGGTCTCGTCGCGAGAGCTGTTCCTGCACCAGACGCTCGGTGAGCTGGCCGCGGTCGCCCAGTCCGTCGAACGCGGCGGGCCGGGGGACGAGCCGGTGGTGGGTGAGGTGCCGCTGACGCCCGTCCAGCTCGAGTTCCTGACCAGCGGCCAGGTCGCGCCGCACCACTTCACCCAGTCGTTCCTCGCGGAGCTGGTCGAGGACGTCGACGAGCAGGCCCTGCGCAGGGCGCTGGACGCCGTGACGGCGCACCACGACGCGTTGCGCGCCCGGTTCGTGCACGAGGGCGGCCGGTGGCGGCAGTTCTACGCGCCGCCTGCACCGGTGGACGTGCTCGCCCGGCAGGACCTGACCGCGACCGCCGACCCGGAGGTGCGCGCCGAGGTGGACAAGCGTGCGGCGGAGCTCGACGCGAGCTTCGACCTCGCGACGGGTCCGCTGCTGCGCGCGCTGCTGTTCGACCTCGGCCCGGACCGGCGTCCCGTGCTGTTCGTCACCGCTCACCACCTGGTGGTGGACACGGTGTCGTGGCGCATTCTCGTGGACGACATCGAGTCCGCCTACCGGCAGGCGCTGGCGGGCGAGATCCGCCTGGGCACCAAGACCTCGCCGGCCGGGAACTGGGTGCGTGCCCTCACCGGGCACGTCGAGGACGGCGGCTTCGCGGACGAGGTGGAGCACTGGCAGGCACTTCCGCCCGCCGCCCCGTTGCCCGCCGACGGGCCGGGACCGGACGTGGAAGCCTCGACCAGGACCGTGTCGTTCTCCCTGACCGAACGGGAGACGCGCGCTCTGCTCACCCTGGCACCGGGCGCGTTCCGCAGCCGGATCAACGACGTGCTGCTGGCCGGCCTCGCCTGGGCACTGACGAGGTGGACTGGCGAGGACCGCGTCATCGTCGACCTGGAAGGCCATGGCAGGGAAGAGCTGTTCGACGACGTCGACCTGTCGAGGACCGTCGGCTGGTTCACCGCGATCTACCCGGTGGGGCTGCACGTGCCCGCGGGCGAGCCGGACTGGCCGTCCCTGGTCAGGAACGTCCGGCGGCAACTGCGCGCGGTGCCGGGCAACGGCCTCTCGTACGGAGCGCTTCGCCACCTGGGCGCACCGGGCATCCTGCCGGACCGCCCCAGCGCCGGGGTGCTGTTCAACTACCACGGCCAGTCCGGTGCGGGCGGCGCGGAAAGCCCGCTGTACCGCAGCTTCCACGATCCGGTGGGCGCACCCCGGCACCCGGCCGAGCGCAGGAGCCACGTGCTGGAGGTCGTCGGCGCGGTGAGCGACGGCGTGCTGGCGTTCGACTGGCTCCACTCGGCCGACGTGCACGAGGAGGCGACGGTCCGACGGGTCGCGGACGAGCACTTGGCCGCCCTCCGCGCGATCGCGCACCACCTCGACCCGGAGGCGACGGCGTGAACCCCTCCGAGTTGCTGGAACGGTTGGCGCGCAAGCACGATGTGCCGGGTGCCCAGCTGGTGATCCAGCAGGGCGGCGAGGTCGCCGAGGCCTGCCACGGTGTCACGAAGGAGTCCGCGTTCCCGCTGGGATCGCTGACGAAACCGTTCACCGCGGCACTCGTGCTGACGCTCGCCGACGACGGAGACCTCGCCCTGGACGAGGAACTGCCCAAGCTACCGGTGACACCGCGCCGGCTGCTCACCCACACCGCGGGCCTCGCGGCGAACGTCGAGCAGCCGGAGAAGATCTCGCGGCGGCGCTGGGTCGCCCGTTGCCGGCCGGACGACCTCGTGCACCGGCCGGGCGAGCTGTTCTCCTACTCGAACGCGGGCTACGTCCTCGCCGGGCACCTCGCCGAGGACGTCACCGGCGTCAACTGGTGGGACGCGGTCGAGTCGATCCTGTTGTGGCCGCTGGGAATCACGCCGTCCTTCGTGACCGGCCCCACCGTGCGCAAGCCGGTGCCGGGGCACAGCGGCGCGAGGGTCATCGCCGAACAGGCGTTGCCGGAACTGGAGGCACCGGCGGGCGGGCTCGCACTGAGCGCGGCCGACCTGGCCCGGTTCGCGTCGCAGCACAACGCCGCGATGCGCCGCGACCACCTGGCCGGACACCCGGCGGGCCCGTACGGCCTCGCCGACGGCTGGGGTCTCGGCTGGGCGGTGTACCGCGCCGAGGGCCGCACCTGGTTCGGCCACGACGGCACCGGCGACGGCACGTCGTGCCACCTGCGGTTCGAACCGGACTCCGGGACGGTGGTCGCGCTGACCACCAACGCGGCCACCGGTTCGGCGCTGTGGCAAAACCTCGTCGACGACCTGCGCGCGGACGGGATCGCGGTGGCCGACCACCGGCCAGTGCCGGACGGACCGGAAGCCTTCGCGGCCCAGGCCGAGGAGCTGACCGGCCGGTACGCCAACGGTGACGCGCTCGTCGACGTCACCCACCACGGCGGCGGGCGGCTCGGCCTCTCGATCGACGGTGGGCCCGGCGTCACCGTGACCTGCCACCGCGACCTGACCTTCACCGTGCCCGGAAGTCCCGCCACACCAGGGCGGTTCCTGCCGGGACGCCTGCTCCAGCTCGGTGGCCGGACCGCCCGGCCACTACCACCACCAGACGGGGGAACAGCACAGTGACGGCGACCGAGGCGGGAAGCGCGGTGCGGCCGGTGGTCCCGTTGTCCCGCAACCGCGACTACAACGTCCTGTGGATGAGCAGGCTCGTCTCCGAACTGGGCAGCGAACTCGCGCTGATCGGCTTTCCGCTGCTGATCCTCGCCACGACGCGGTCGGCGGTGGAGATCGGCCTGGTCGCGACCACCATGGCGGTGGCGCTGCTGATCGGCTCGGTGCCCGCGGGGTTCCTCGCGGACCGCTACGACCGCAAGACCGTGATGGTCGTGTGCGAGATCCTGCGGACGGTCGCGATGGGCAGCGTCGCCGTGGCGCTGTACTTCGACGCCTACTCGTTGCCGCACATCCTCGTGGTGGCGGCGATCGACGGACTGCTCGTGTCGGTGTTCGGTCCCGCGGAGGACGCCGCGCTGCCGAGCGTCGTCGCGCCCGAACAGCTTTCCCAGGCCGTGGCGCGCAACACCGCGCGCCCGTACATCGCGAACCTCGCGGGCCCGTTGCTCAGCGGCGTGCTGTTCACCATCGACCACATGCTGCCGTTCGCGCTGAACGCGGCCCTGCTCCTGGTGTCCTGCATCGCGTTGCTGACGCTCCGTCTGCCGAAGGGCGCGGCTCCGGTGGCGGAGGACGAAGACGGCGACGGCGCTCCGGTCGGGTTGCGCTGGGTGTGGCAGCACCGTCCTATCAGGACGACGCTGGTGTGGGTCGCCCTGGTGCAGCTGGTGTTCAGCGCGCTGGTCGTCATCGTGCTGGCCGTCTCCGGTGAGGACCGGGTCGGTCCCGGCGAGATCGGCCTGATGATGGCCTGCTTCGGTGCCGGTGGTCTGGTCGGCGCCGCGCTCGCCGCCCGGCTGCACGCCGCGCTGCCCGCGTCGGTGATCATCATCGGCTTCTCCTGGCTCGCCGCCGTGCTGATCCTCGTCATGGCCTTCACCCCCAGCGGCGTGCTGCTGGGCGTGGTGCTCGGCGTGGTCGCGATGTTCATGCCCGTCACCGTCACGACGGTGATGACCTACCAGATGTCCGTCACGGCCAACGAGCTGCGCGGGCGGCTCAGCGGCATGGTCGGTCTCTTCACCGGTGCCGCGGGTGCGCTCGGCCCGATCGCCGGCGGCGCGCTCGCCGGCACGGGCGACGGCACGACCGGCCTGATGGCGTGCGCGGCAACGGCCGCGGTGATCGCCGTCGGAGCCACCCTCAGCCCCACCCTGCGCCGTTTCCCGGCGCCCGGCAGGCAAGCGTCTTGACCTGCCTCCACCACCCGTTAAGGAGTTCGTGAGCACATGCAGGACACTCGGCCACCAGTGGTCACCGACGACGAGCTGGGCAACCTCACCCAGTTCGAGTTCCTGGCCCTCAGCAGTTCCCTGAACCTCGCGGACGGCCACGCCCGCCAGGACCTGACCCTCGGCCAGCAGCGGGTGGTCGACGACCTGCCGCAGCTCTGGGCCCAGGCGGTGAAGCAGCCGGTCGACGAGATCGAGCGTGAGGCCATCGGCACCTACTTCGAGCTCCTCGGCCAGCGCTCGTACCCGGCAGCGGAGGGACGCGTCCTCAGCTGCTACTCGTCGTCGGTCGCGATGGAGATCTTCGCCCGGTCGCTCGCGACCGTGACGGACCGGATCGCGTTGGTGCACCCCACCTTCGACAACATCCCGGACATCCTGCGCGGTGTCGGGCTGGAGCTCGTCGCCGTCGAGGAGGAGCAGCTGCACGGCGGCGACCTCGATGCGGCGCTGCTCGACTCGGTGGGGTGCCTGTTCGTCACCACGCCCAACAACCCCACCGGCAAGGTCGTCTCCCGCGAACGGCTGGCGCGGCTCGCCGAGCAGTGCGCCCGGCACGACGTCGTGCTGACGCTCGACACGTCGTTCCGCGGGTTCGACCCGGCCGCGCACTACGACCACTACGAGGTGCTGCGGGACAGCGGCTGCCGCTGGGTGGTCATCGAGGACACCGGCAAGCTCTGGCCGACGCTGGAGCTCAAGGTCGGCTGGCTGGTCTCCTCCGAGCACAACGGGCTGCCGCTCGGCAAGGTCTACTCCGACATCCTGCTCGGCGTCTCCCCGCTGGTGCTGCTGATGATCAAGCGGCTCGCCGAGGACGCGGCCGACGGCGGTCTCACCGACCTGCACCGGTTCATCGCGACCAACCGCGCGATCGTGCGTGACGGGCTCGCGGGCGTGCCGGAGGTGACCTTCCCCGACCCGCTGAGCCGCGCGAGCGTCGAGCGGGTGCACCTGGGCTCCCGCTCGGGTCTCGCCGTGTGGCAGGAACTGCGGCAGCACAACCTGTTCGCGCTGCCGTGCGGGCCGTTCCACTGGGCCCGTCCGGAGGAGGGCGGGAACTGCCTGCGGATCGCGCTGTCCCGGTCGGCGACCGCGGTGGAGGCGGCCACCCGGTTGCTGCGGTCGGTCCTGGTGGCCCCGTGACGTTCTTCCCACCCGCCTGGCGCCTCGGCGTCGTGCAGGAGGTGGCCCCGCCCGGCGTGCTCGACCTCGGGCCGGGCTATCCCGGTCCGGACCTGCAGCCGGTCGGACTGGTGCGGCACGCGTACGCGAGGGCGCTGGAGGAGTTCGGATCCGCCGCCCTCGCCTACGGGGACAACGCGGGAGCGCTCCCGTTGCGGGAGGCGCTCGCCCGGCGGGCGCACCTGCCCGATGCCGGCCGGGTGGTGCTGACGGCCGGCACCTCGCAGGCGTTGCACCTGCTCGGCACCACGCTGGCGGCACCGGGGCGGACGGTCGTGACCGACCGCCTCGGCTACGACTACGGGCGGGCGATCCTCACCAGTTGCGGGCTGCGGCTCGCGCACGTTCCCGCGGACGTCGACGGCATGGACCCCGGCGCCCTGGACGACGCGCTGGCCGCGCAGGACACGGCGTTCGTCTACCTCAACCCGACGTTCCACAACCCGACCGGGCAGGTGGTGCCCGAACGCAGGCGCCGGGAGATCCTGGAGGTGACGGCCCGGCGCGGGGTGCTCGTGGTGGAGGACGACGCGTACGCGGAGCTGGGCCTGTCCGCGGCCGCGTTCCCGCCGCCGCTGGCCGAGCTGGATCCCGACGGAGTGATCCGGCTGGGCACCTTCTCGAAGACCATCGGTCCCGGTCTGCGGCTGGGCTGGCTGACCGCCGGACCGGCCGTGGTGACCCGCTTGCTGAGCCACGGGTTGTTCCACAGCGGCGGTTCGCTCAACCACCTGGCGTCGCTGGCGGTGGCCACGATGATCACCGGCGGCGAGTACGACCGCCACCTGGACCGGGTGCGCGACGAGCTGCGCGTCCGTCGTGACGCGTTGCTCGGCGCACTCGGCGACCTCGACGTCACGACGCCGCACGGCGGGTTCTTCCTCTGGCTCCGGTTCGGTCCGGAGCAGGGGGAGGAGGAGCTGATGGCCGCCGCGGCCGCCGCCGGGGTGCGGGTCGCCGCCGGCTCCCGGTTCGGTGCGGGCCAGGCCCCGCGCATCCGGCTCTCCTACAGCCTCAACCGCCCCGCGGAACTCGCCTCCGCGGGCCGTGCGCTCCACACGGCCTGGGCACGCTCCGGGCTACTACACGAACGGATTTCCTCATGACCGCAACGAGTCTGCCCGCACCCACCGGCTACAGCCTGCCGCTGTCGCCGAGCGGCACGTCGGCGATGATCACGCCGCCGCCATGGCACTTCTCCGGTGACGTGATCATGGTCGACTACCGGGTGGACCCGGAGGCCGCCGCCCGGTTCCTGCCACCGGGACTGGACCTCGGTCCCGATCCGGGCGCGGCCGCGGCGGTGTTCGCCGAGTGGCAGTGGTGTTCCGAGTCCAGCGCCGAGCTCGCCGATCCGGCGACCTGCCAGTTCTCCGAGTTCCTGCTGCTGATCGGCTGCAGCCACGACGGCAGGCCCATGGCCCGCTGCCCGTACGCGTGGGTCGACCAGCCGGTGCCCATGGTGCGCGGCTGGATCCAGGGCATGCCGAAGCAGTTCGGCGCGATCCACCAGACCCGGCCCAAGCCCGTGGGAATCGCCGGGCAGCGGCCCGCACCGGGGGAACGCCTGCACGGGTCGCTCTCGGTGTCGGGCAGGCGGGTGGCCGAGGCGAGCGTCGAGCTGACGGGACTCGCGGACGAACCGCCGTTCCTGCACACCGTGCCGTTGGTGCACACGCGGTACTTCCCGGCGTGGACGCCCGACGACGAGCCGGTGAGCGACCTCGTGACGTCGGAGGTCACCGGGGTCGAGTTCACGCCGGTGTGGCGGGGCGAGGCCGACCTGCGCCTGTTCGACGTGCTCGACGGGGACTTCGCGGCGCTGGCACCGGTCGAGATCGGCGCGGGGTACGTGTTCTCCTACGCCGAGACGCTGCGCGGTGGGCGCCTGCTCGCCCCGGCGGCCGATCCGGGAAGATAGCCACCGGGGAGGTGGCACCGGAGTGAAGGCGATCTGGGGAGCGGTGCGGCGCACCGTGCCGGCCATGGTGCTCATGGCGCCCTCGTCGGTCGTGACGGTGCTGTTCCCCCTCGCCCTGTTCCTGGCCGCGCTGACGATCGTCGCGGGCGGGGTGGGTCTCGTCTTCCTGCCGCTGGTGCTGGTGGTGCTGCGGCTGTGGACCGACGCGCACCGGATGCTGGCGGGCCGTCTGCTCGGCCGGCCGGCGCGCAGGCGGTTCCGGCCGTTGCGGGGCGGGGTCTTCAGCTGGTGGCGCGGGGTGTTCGGCGACCGGACGACGTGGCGCGACCTCGCCTGGCTGCCGGTGCAGGTCGCGATCGGACTGCCTCTCGGCCTGCTGACGGTGCTGTCGCTGGGACTCGTGCTCGCGTCGTTCGCGGGCACGTTGTTCTGGTGGGCGCTGCCCGACTCCGACCCCGTGCAGCTGCTGCCGGGCGTGACGATCGCAGACTGGGGCACAGCGGTGCTCAGCGGCGTGCCGGTGCTGCTGGTCTCGGGCGCGGTGCTGGTGTTCGTGCTGCCGAGCCTCGCTCGCTGGTGGGCGGCGCTCACGCTCGCGGTGCTGGACCGCTCGGACGCCGAGCAGCTCGAGGAACGCGTCGAGGTGCTCACCGAGTCACGGGCGGGAGCGCTCGCCGCGCACGGCGCCGAACTGCGCCGCATCGAACGCGACCTGCACGACGGCATCCAGGCCCGGCTCGTGTCGATCGCGCTGCGGCTCGGCATCGCGCGCCAGACGATGGGCACCGAGCCCGAGGTGGCGAGCACGCTGCTCGCGGAGGCGACCGAGGGCGTCGAGGCGGCGATGGCGGAACTGCGCACCATCGTGCGCGGGATCCACCCGCCGATCCTCTCCGACCGGGGCCTCGCCGGCGCGGTGCGGTCACTCGTGGCCGACTGCCCGGTGCCCGCGCACCTCGACCTGGACGAGACCGGCGCGCTGCCGGCGGCGGTGGAGACGGCGGCCTACTTCGCGCTGGCGGAGGCGCTGACCAACGTGGCCAAGCACAGCGGCGCGAAGTCGGTGGACGTGCGGGTGTGCACGTTGGGGGAACGGCTGGTCGTCGAGGTGACCGACGACGGCAGGGGTGGCATCGACGAGGCGGGAGGCAGCGGCGTGGTCGGCATCCGGCGCCGCGTCGCCGCGCTGGACGGAGTGGTGGCGGTGGACAGCCCGGTGGGCGGACCGAGCAGGATCGTGGTGGAGCTGCCGTGCGGGCGGTGATCGCGGAGGACAACGTCCTGCTCGCCGAAGGGCTCGCGCTGCTGTTGTCGCGGGCAGGGTTCGAGGTGGTGGCGAGAGTCGTCGACGGAGAGAGCTTCGTCGAGGCCGCGGTCGAGCACCGCCCCGAGGTGGCGATCGTCGACGTGCGGATGCCGCCGACCTTCCGCGACGAGGGCATCCGAGCCGCCCTGGAGGCGCGGCGCCGCGTACCGGGCCTGCCGGTGCTGGTGCTCTCGCAGTACGTCGAGACCAGCTACGCCTCCGAACTGATGGCCGGCTCGGCCGGCGGCGTCGGGTACCTGCTCAAGGACCGGGTGTCGCGGGTCGAGGAGTTTGTCGACGCACTTGTCCGGGTCGCGAGCGGCGGCACGGTGATGGACCCCGAGGTGGTGCGGCAGCTGTTGACCCGCCGCGCCAGCGACCCGGTCGACACCCTGTCCCCGCGCGAACGCGAGGTGCTGGGGCTGATGGCGCAGGGACAGGACAACACGACCATCAGGAACCGCCTGCACATCACCGAGTCCTCGGTGCAGAAGCACATCGGCGCGATCTTCACGAAGCTCGGCCTGCAACCGGCCGACAGCGGCAACCGGCGGGTGCTGGCGGTGCTCGCGTACCTCAACAGCGAACGCGAGTAGCCCCTGTCCTGCAAGTCTCGGCCGCGACAGTCGCGGCCTCCGGGTCTCTCGACCGTGGCTCTCATCGAACGGACTTGCAGGACAGGGGCTGACCCGATCGGGGGTGTGGCCAGCTGCACCCCCAAGATCGCAGCGGACCCCGATGTCACGAGGCCGCCGGCCGCGTTGACTTGAGGCATGTTCGGCACAAGGGGAGACACGACCGCAACGGTCGGCAGGTCGATCGGCGACGCTGTCACGCTCGTGGACGTCACGATGAACTACGGCACGAAGTACGCCGTGGTGCACGCCGTCCGCCAGGTGGCGCTGGGGTTCGGCCGCGGCTCGATGACAGCGGTGATGGGCCCGTCCGGTTCCGGCAAGACCACGCTGCTGCACTGCGCGGCAGGGTTGATCAGGCCGAGCGCCGGACAGGTGTTCATCGGGGAGACCGACATCAGCAGACTCGACGAGGACTCGCTCGCACGGTTGCGCCGCAGCCGCATCAGCATGGTGTTCCAGGCGTACAACCTGTTGCCCGCTCTGACCGCCGAACAGAACGTGATGCTGCCGCTGCGTCTCGCGGGCCAGCGGCCGGGCTCGGCCCAGGTGCTCGAGGCGTTGCGCCAGGTCGGGCTCGCCGACCGCGCCAAGCACCGCCCGGGCCAGCTCTCCGGTGGTCAGCAGCAACGCGTCGCCATCGCCCGTGCGCTCATCACCAACCCGGAGGTGCTCTTCGCCGACGAACCGACCGGCGCGTTGGACGTCCACAACGGACGCGAGGTGCTGGGTGCGTTGCGGCACCTCGTCGACGTGCGGGGACAGACGGTCGTGATGGCGACCCACGACCCGATGGCCGCTGCGTGTGCGGACCGGGTCGTGTTCCTCAGCGACGGTGTCGTGGTCGCCGAACAGCGGCAGCCCACGCCCGAGTCCGTCGCCGCCAAGCTCGCCGCGCTGGGGGGCTGAGGTGTTCTGGATCTCCGTGTTGTCGGTGCGAACACGCTGGAAGCTGTTCACCGGCCTGATCGTCGTGGTCGTGCTCGGCGTGACGATGCTGGCGGCGACCGGTCAGATGTTGCTCGCCACCAGGGACGCCTCGCTCGTGCGCGACCAGATCGGCGCGGGGCGGTTCGAGGCGACGTCGGTCGTCGTGCGCGCCCAGCAGCGCGCGCACATCCCGACCGACGACGGCGACACCACGTACGACTACGCGCCGCTTCTGCTGGAGGCGCGCCGGATTCCCGCTGGCGTTTCATCCACAGTGGACGCTGTGCCGGGTGTCGGTTCCGTCCTGGCGGACCGCACCTTCTCGGCGAGTCTGGTCGGGGGAGCGGACGGCACGCGGGCAGGGCACGGGTGGTCGAGCGCCGCGCTCGCGCCGTACCGGCTGACCGCCGGCACCGAACCCCGTGCGCGCGACGAGGTGGTGCTGGACGAAGGCACCGCACAGGCGCAGGGCCTCGAACCCGGTGACCGCACCGAGGTCATCACGCTCGGCGGCGTCCGCGAGGTGAAGGTCGCCGGCGTCGCGAAGGGACCTGGCGGGGACGGGCGGTTCACCGACACCGCGGTGTTCTTCACCGACCAGACGGCGGCTGAGCTCTCCGGTGCGGGCGACCAGGTGGACGCGCTCGGCGTGTTCGGCGAGGCGGGTACCGCGCCCGAGGTGCTGGCCGAGCAGGTGCGCCAGACCCTCGGGGATCCGTCCCTGGTGGTCGTGACGGGCGTGGACAGGCTCGATCCCGCGACGGTCAGCGACTACACCAGCGCCGTCACCGACTCGGGTTCCTTCCTGGCGATCACCGCGCTCATCTCGGCGTTCGTGTCGGTCTTCGTCGTCGCGAGCACGTTCGCGTTCGTCGTGGCGCAACGCAGGCGCGAGCTCGCGTTGCTGCGCACGGTCGGCGCCACGCCGAAGCAGGTGCAGCGGATGATGATCGGCGAGTCGGCCATCGTCGGCGTGGTGGCGTCGCTGGCCGGATGCGTCCTCGGTGCCATCGGCGGGCAGGTGCTGGCCGGGCTCACCGTGAGTTTCGGCATCGCGCCGCCCGGCTTCAGCGCACCGGTCGCGCCACTGGCGTTGACGATCGCCTTCCTCGTGGGAGTGGGTGTGTCGGTGCTCGGCGTGTTCGCCGCGTCCCGTCAGGCGGGCAGGGTCGCGCCCGTGGAAGCGTTGCGGGAGGCCGATGTCGAGCAGAGCGTGATGACCCGCGGCCGGTGGCTGATCGGCATCGGGTTCTTCGGCCTCGCGCTGCTGATGATGCTGCTGATGGCACGCGTCGGCGGCGAGGCCTCGGTGGTGTTCGCGATCGTCCTGACCGAGGTGCTGGTCGTCGCACTCGCCGCGCTGGCACCGCTCTTCGTGCCGCCGCTGGTGTGGCTGCTGGCCCGGCCGCTGTCGGCGTGGACGGACGTGACGGGCCTGCTCGCGGGCGCCAACAGCCGTTCGGCCCCGCGCCGGGTCGCCGCGCTGGCGGCCCCGATCCTCATCACCGTGGCGATCGGCTCGTCGATGCTCGGCGTGATCGCCACGACCAGCGCGACGGCGGCGGCGGACGCACGCGCTCACCTGTCCGCGCAGTTCGTCGTGACGGCGGAGAGCGGGGCGGGTCTGCCGCAGGACACCGTCGACAAGATGCGGTCCGTGTCCGGTGTCGAGGGCGTGGCGGGTGTGGTGAAGACGAACGGCTGGGCACCGAACCTCGGTGAACCGGACCAGGTGACCATGGGCGTCACCGACCCCAGGACGCTCGGCACGGTGTTCAAGGTGGCACCGGCGTCGGGCTCGCTGGAGCAGTTCACCGGAGCCTCCGTCGTCCTGACCCGCGAGGCGTCGGGCCTGCTCGGCTGGACCGCGGGCCAGCGCGCGACGGTGTACCTGGGCGACGGCACCGCGGCCGAGGTCACCGTGGCCGCCGTCCTGGCCGCCGACGCGGGCCTGCCGGACATCGTGCTGTCACCGGACATCGCACGCGGCCACGTGCACGACCCGTTGACCAGCGAGGCCTACGTGACCCTGGCGCAGGACGCAGACGCGGGCGACGTGCGCGACGCGTTGGCCGGACTCGCGGGCGTGACCGTGGTGACGGCGGAGGAGTGGCTGTCGAGCCAGTCCCAGAACGCGCAGCAGGACAACCTGATCGCGATCGCGCTCCTGTTCGGCATGGCCATCCTCTACACGGGGATCTCCATCGCGAACACCCTCGCCATGTCGATGGGCGAGCGGACGGAGGAAATCAGGCTGATGCGCCGCATCGGTGCCACGGGCAGGCAGATCACCGGCGTGATGCTGGGCGAGATCATGGCCGTCGTCCTGGTCGGCGTGGTGCTGGGCCTGCTCGTCGCCGCCATCACCATCGTCGGCGTGTGGCGAGGCCTGGCGTCGACCGGCGCCGAAGCTGTCATCGGCGTGCCCTTCCTGCAGCTCATGGGCGTGGTGGCGGCGTGTGTGGCGATCGCCCTGGCCGGCGGGATGGTGCCGACGTTGCGCGCGCTGCGGGTAACGGCGGCGGCCCGGCCCGCCGAATGATCGTGGCGGTGCGCCGGCCTCCCTCCGGCGCACCGCCGCCCGGCCTGCGTGCGGCAGGTGTGAACTGTGGACGGACCGCGCACGGACAGCAGCGAGTTCTCCCAGATGTCCGAGCGGTCAAGCGTGAGATCCGTGGACCGCTGATCCCAGCCGCCTCGTCGACCTGCGGCTTTCTCCTGGCTGGCGCGAGTGGCCGAAAATTGTCGGTGCTCGCCGCTAACGTCCCTCCTGCACCGCTGAACCGGCGGATCGACTTGCTCGGGGGCAAGGGGAGGGATCGTTGTCAGACTGGGAAAGTGCGAGCACGGCGCGGGTGTTGTCACCTGCACGCCCGCGCAAGCTCGCCAAGGTGCCGTTCGTCGAGCTGGCGGACGGGCGGTTGCAAGGGGTGGTGTCCAGTGCGCAGCCGGTGCCCTCACCTTCGCCGAGTACCGCGAAAGCCTGAAGCCGCCGGCTTCGCTGACGTCGAGATCACGCCGACCTTCGAGGCTGCAGAGGGCATGTACTCCGCGATCGTGCGCGCCGCCAAGCTGGCTGCGATGAGCGTGGCGGTTTTGTGGAAGTACATCAGTCTCAATCCGATTCGGAGCGTGAAGGCTCCATCGGTTCCGAGGCGGAAACACAGCACTTGGACTCCAGAACAGATGATTCTCTTCCTAGAGCACGCGCGGCACCACCGCTGGTGCGCGTTGTGGGTTCTTGAGGGGGCGACCGGGTCCGCCGCTCGGAGTTGTGCGGTGTGGAGATTGCCGCCTTCGATCTGTTGAAGAAGGTCGTCCGCATGGCCGCCACCACGCAGGTCATCGCCGGAGGAAAAGCGGTGAAGGGCTCCGGCAAGAGTCAGAAGAGCCGCCGGCTGCTCGCGCTGGAAAGCTTCACCACAGGTGCGCACACCGCTGACCACGTTGTTGTCGCGGTTCTTGACGTCCACGAATCGCAGCGGATCACCGCGGTAGCGCGCTCTGTCAACGACGATGCCACGATCATCGCCGTCGTCCACGGCTCGGAAACTCACGAGACCGTCGACTATCCCGGTGTCGACCACGTCGTGAACGGCTGTCAGGTCGCCGAGTGGGTTCCTGATCTACCAGAGCCGCAGAGCAACGGAAGCGCGTTTGCCGACGACGAATGGTCGGTCGCGGAACGCGCGGTGACGAACGACGAGGTCGGCCGGTCTCCTCTCGACTGTGCACAGCAGGTACTCGCCGTGCTGCGACACGGTCGACGGCGCCGGGTCGAAGATCCAGCCGTGGCGGTGCTGCGTGACGACGACAGATTGCTCGTGGTCAGTCGGGAACGGCCAGTGCCTGATCTCACGCCAACGAGGGCTGCCGCTGAAGAAGCGTAGTGAAGTTACAAGCTCGACAAATCGTGCATACTACCCTAAAGCGGCTAGTTGCAAGTGTGGTGCGAACAGCACGACCAGCGAGACGGTGTGTGCCTGTGCGGAGGCGACCAATTGACGACCGCTCGTGACAGCCCTGCGGCACTGGTACTCGACCTGGTCGTCGATCTGGGCATCAGCCTGTCGGAACTGCGCGCCCGCGTGACCACTGCCCTGGAGAATCTCAGCGAAGACCACTGTTACGACGTTGTTCTCGTCGTCACCGAGCTGGTGAGCAACGTCTTGGACCACACACCAGGCTCTGGTCGGCTACGAATCCTCCGGCACGATGTCCCGTGCGAGATCGTGATCGAAGTTGATGACAGTTCTCCGAAGCAGCCGGTGCACGGGTCTTCGCGATTGGGAGGCACCCGTGGCCGAGGCATAGTTGTCGTGGACAACCTTGCTCGTGAGTGGGGCAGCCGCGTGCTTCCTGGACGCGGCAAAACGGTGTTCGCATCAGTTCCCTGCCCTGAGGACGTGGACTCAGGCGGCGCCTGCGGCTCCCCGGAACACGATGATCCCGGCTGACAGTGCCTGGGCAGTGCCGAGCGGCTCCAAGAGATCTCCAACCGCGCACGAGACCACGTCATGATCTTTTACTCCCCGTCTGGATCTGGTACTGCCCCAGGCGGAGAAACCAGCGGCACGTGACGCGGATTATCCGGGCCTCACTCGAATGGCGGCACTCCGTCGGTAGGGGGTCAGTTACACGCGTCGCCGACACGCGGCCGATCCGGTGGCACGAAGACTCTCAGCGGTGTCGAATCCGACGCGGTCGCAGTGCCGGTAAAGCCCAGGGAAATCGCTGAGGCGCATGAAGGTTCAACGTTCAATGCTCACCTGTCGGACGGTGAATCGCCTGCGGTTCCTGGGACTTCCCGGCGCGAGACGGAAGATGTCGCGGCCACATCGACGAACGTGTCGAACACAGCTGATGGCCAAAGCGCTGGCCGCGTCCGCGAGAGGGATGCGTGCGTGGATCGGGGAGCGGATCAGGCCCTGACAGGCGAGGCGCTCACCGCCGCCCCACGTGAGCGCGGTAGTCACAGCACCACGGGAAGTTCCACAAGCCCGTGGATGGGGACGCTCGCCCGCCACCTCAGGTCCGATGCGGGCATGGCCAGCCTCATGTCCGGATAGGTGGTGAGCAAGCTGCGGAACGCGATCTCGCCCTCGAGCCGTGCGAGGGGTGCACCCAGGCAGTGGTGGATGCCGTGCCCGAACGCCAGATGCCCGCTCGGCGGACGGGTGACGTCGAGCCGCTCCGCCTGCTCGAAATGGTCGTCGTCCCGGTTGGCGGCGCCAAGCCCGACCAGCACGGTGGAACCGGCTGGCACGGTCACTTCGCCCAGGACGACCGGTTCGGTCGTGAACCGGAACGTCGACATGTTGACCGGGCTGCGGAAGCGGAGGAGCTCCTCGACCGCGGCGGGCAGCAGCGACAGGTCTGCTTTGAGCCGCTCGAGCTGCTCCGGAGCGGTGAGCAGGGCCAGCACACCGTTACCGATCAGGTTGACCGTTGTTTCGTGGCCGGCGACCAACAGCAGGAACGCCATCGAGACCAGTTCCTGCTCACTCAGCCGGTCGCTGTCCTCACTGATCTCGATCAGCGCCGACAGCAGGTCCTCGCCGGGATCGGCCCGCTTGGCCGCGACCATTTCCGTGAAGTAGGCGGCCATCCAGCTGACGGTTGCCTGAGCCTCCTCCGGACCGGAGTCCGAGATCAAAGCGTTGGAGTAGCGGCGGAATTCGGCGCGGTCCTCCTGCTCCACTCCGAGTAGCTCGCTGATCACGGTGATGGGCAACGGGAACGCGAACACGTCCAGCAGGTCAACCTTGTCGCCCGGAGAGAGCCGGCCCAGCAGGTCGGCGGTGATCTCCTCGATCCGCGGCCGCATCAGCTCGATGCGCCGGATGGTGAACGCCCTGGTCACCAGCCGACGCAGCCGGGTGTGATCCGGCAGGTCCATCGACAGCATGTGCCGGCTCAAATCTGGCGCGCCGTCAGGCGCTGTGGCCGCGCCTGAGGAGGCACGGTTCTTCCGCACGGTCGGGTCGGCCAGCACAGCCTTGGCCTCCGCGTACCGACTGACCACCCAGACGCGGTGACCATGAGGCGTGACCACCTCGCGGGCCGGTGCCTCAGCTCGCAACGCGGCCTGGACGGAGTGCGGGTCCTGGAAGAACTCTGGCGTGAACAAGCTCGCGGACGCCGTCTCGGTGCCGGACATGGGTCTTCCTCTCGCCTGCTGGTGGACGGAACGACGGCCAGGCCGGTCATTACTCGGTCGTCCGCACGACGACCTTGCCTTTCGCGCGCCGTGATTCGACGCGGGCGAAGGCATCGGCGACCTGGTCGAAGTCGTAGATGCTGTCGACCTTCACACGCAGTGCGCCGTGGTCGATCAACGAGGCGAGCTCGCGCAGGTCGTCGGCGCTGGGACGCATGGACAGGAATTGGTAGGTGTAGCCGCCCCGGCGGGCGCGGCGTCGCAGGCCGAGGGTGGCGAGCCAGAGTCCTGCCTCCAGCAGAGCGGCTCGCCACGGGGCCATCGTGTAGTCGTGCCGGATCGACCCCGGGGTGGGAGTGGCTGACACGGTGACCAGGCGGCCACCTCGTGCCACGACGTTCGAGAGCGCTGCGGCCGACGTCCCACCGACCAGGTCCAGAACCTTGTCGAACCGGTCGCGGCCGCTGTCGACCGCTTGGGCGTGGTAGTTGATCACGTCGTCGGCGCCCAGTTCGCGCAGCAAGGACGTACTGCCGGCCGATGCCGTTGTGGTTACGGAGGCACCAGTGCGCGCGGCCAGCTGGATGGCGAACATGCCGACCGTGCTGGAGCCGCCCGTGACGAGCAGGCGGTCCTCCTGCCGGACGTCCAGCGCGTCGCGGATCGCTTGGAGGGCTGTCGTTCCGGCGAGCGGAACCGCTGCGGCGGTGACGAAGTCGAGGCTGCGCGGCATGGGCACCACCAGTTCTGCCTCGATGGCGACCTGCTCCGCGAGCGCGCCGAGCCGTGCCTTGTCCGTGCGGGCGAAGACGGCGTCGCCGACCGACAACGAGGTCACGTCCGTCCCGGCCGCTACCACCACACCGGTGAACTCGTTGCCGGGCACGAGCGGGAACCTGGCCGGATTGGCGAACCGGAACTTGCCGGACCGCTGGAGGAGGTCGACGGGGTTCAGGCCGATCGCGCGAGTCGCGACGACCACCTCGTGCGGACCTGGAAGCGGCTCGGGCCGGCTGCTGAGGCGGAGCACCTCCGGTCCGCCGAAACCAGTGAGTTCGTAGGCGAGCATGCCGAATCCAAACGGGACGTTGAGGGGATTGCTTCGTCGGTGGCGTGGTTCAGCTGCGCTGTGGGATGCCGGGAAGCCATCGCCGCAACAGCTCTTCGACCTCTGGGCTGGTCATCGGTGTGCCGAGATCGCAGGTGTCCGGCGCTGTACGCAGGCCGTCGATCACGATCCGCAGGTAGCGCGTCCAGGCGCCGGGGTTCACCTCACGGCTGTGCAAAGCGACCTCGCTGATCATCGTCAGGAGCAGGGGAACGTCCTCGGCGGTCACATCCGGTCGCAGCGATCCCTCGGATACGGCGCGGTCGACCAGTTGCCGCACGACGGGCATGATCCGATCGCGGATCCGGGCGAGGTAGCGCGTGCCGAAGTCGGCGCCGAGCTCGATGTCGCGCACACCGCGATCGATGGCGTGCAGCTCGGCGGCACGGTGCAGAAAGCTGACGAACCCCTCCCAGCCCGTCGGCGCGTCCAGTGCCGTCTCGATCGCGATGGCATGTTGCTCCAGACGCTCCTCGAGAGCAGCTTCCAGCAGGAGCTCCTTCGAGGGGAAGCGGCGGTGCACGGTACCGACGCCGACACCGGCCTGCTGCGCGACGTCGTCGTAGGTCGCAGACACTCCGCGTGCCGCGAACACTTCTCGGGCGGCCTCGATGACGCGCTGCCGATTCGCCTGCGCGTCGCGGCGCAGTGGGCGGTCGGATCCGGCGGAGCGCGTGGTGCCCATGCCGACACAGTAGCAAGTGGAACGGTCTATTCCACTTGCTCGCTTGAGCTCGCGTGGGAGTGGCTGCGGCGCTTGGTGTGCCGAGCAGGCGGAATGGCGCGTTCCACTTATGGGGACGTGATGGACATCACGCCACCTGTGCCGATGCCGCGCATCGACGGTGCTCGTTCAGGAGTCACGGATGGACGCATGGGACAGGTGCGCGATCGTCCGTTCGGTCATTCGCGGACCGGCTTCGGCCACGCTGAAACGCGTTATCTCGTGACGTCGCTCCACAATGGCTGGCGCCTGGTTCCTTCTTGCTGATCTGCAAGAACCACGTCCAGGCGACCGTCGGCTGGTTCAGCGGTGCGAGCCTGTCGATCGGCGGGGTCAATCACCGAGGCCGACACGATCATGGCATTCCTCGAAGGCCTGCGATTATGTCGATCGCGCCCCACCAGAACCGTTCTGCCACAACGTTTCCACGATCAATCGGCATAACGGCGGCCTCGGCATAAGACACTTTATGTCGAAGTCGGCATAAGTCGTCGCCTTCCCAGGTCATGAACGGACTGTTAAGCACGTCGGCCGGCTGTCAGTGGAAGGGCGGCTTGTGGGCGGCTCAGGACGAGCTCGAAGTAGCGTTCCTCGGACAGCTCGGCCTGACCGGGAGCCGGTGCCGTGGCAGCCAATCTCCAGGCGTGGTCAGCGTCGTCGGCCGCGCATGCGAGGCAGCTGATGCGGGCCTCGCCGTCTTGAACGATCGCGCGGAACTGGGAGTGGCCAAGTGTGTGCCGGCCGAGCTTGCACCTCGCTGGAAAGACGGCGACCAGTCCGCCAGTCGAGTCGTACCGGTAAGTGAGATTTCCGTCCATTTGGGACGGTTCGAGCAGCCGTCGATCCATGGCGCGAGAACCTACCACCCGATTCGCACGTATGTTCGATTGGATGCGTGGCGCTGCAGGTCCGCGGCGATCTCGGCGATCAGCTCCATCGACTCGCCCCACTCCGGGCTGCCATCACCGGTTCGCACATCTCCGGCCTCGACGAGCACCTCGTTCCCGACGTCATTGACGACCGCCACGAACTGGGCTCCCTCGCGGTGCCGGCTCTGGTGATCGTCGGCAGGCATGACGTCGTGTGCGGAGTTCGCTGGGCGGAGGAGCTTCACAAGCTGATCCCGGACTCCATGCTCGTCGTCCTGGAGAACAGCGGGCACCTCGGCAACGTCGAGGAACCTGACGCCTTCGCGGAGGCGGTTCTCGCCTTCGTCGGCGAGCGGTAGCTCCGGAGCCCGTCCGGCGCGGCGAAATGATCTATGTTCCACTCTGCCGCGTGGACGGGCGAACGCGGCTGGGCGCGGTGCTGTGGGTGTTGGTGGCGCAGTACTTCGTGCTGCTGTTCGTGGTGGAGGCACGCTGGGAGGTCCCGTACAGCTGGGCGCGCAACGCGATCAGCGACCTGGGCGCGGCCACCTGCTTCCAGTCGGAGCAGGTCGACCGCTGGGTGTGTTCGCCGTGGCACGTCGTGTCCGGCGTGTCCTGGACGCTCGCGGGTCTGTGCCTGGCCGCGGGAGCCCTGCTGGTTCGGCCGCTGTTCCCGGACGTGCGGACGGCCCGCGTCGGCCTTCTGCTCCTCGTCGTCACCGGTCTGGCCCTGGCCGTCGTCGGCCTGAATCCCGAGGACACCAGCCGGACGCTGCACATCGCCGGTGCGGTCGTCGCCATCCCGGTGGGCGAGGTCGCGATGCTGCTGACCGGCCTCGCCCTGGCACGCACCGCCCGGTGGCGCCTCCTGGGCCGCGTCGGCGCTGTCGGTGCGATCGTGGCGGCGGTGGCCCTGGTGCTGATGGCGGCGCAGGTCGGCGGTCCGGCGCTGTTCGGTCTGTGGGAACGCATCGCGGCGTTCCCGGTGTTGCTGTGGGCGGTCGTCTGCGGTGTGGCGTTGCCGGCCAAGGCCAGGACCAAGGTCTAGGACCAGTCCCAGCCCATGCCTAGCACGCCCGGACGCACATCCTTCGCCGTCAGGTGCAGCACCCGCCCCGGCGTGAGCGCGAGTTCGTCGCCGTGCACCTGCGTCGCGTCCACGCCGGGCTGTGCGAGGCCGTAGCAGCGGACCGGGAGGCACGGTTCGGTGAACTGCACGCTCGCTACGTACGTGCCTACGGGGTAACGGAACGCGCGCCGGTAGTCGTGTGACCGCGCGCCGTTCTCCGCGATGGTGAAGCGGTACTCCAGCAGGTGCGTCTGACCCGCGCGCAGGCTTTTGTCGAACAGCAGCTCCACGGCGATCACCGGCGCTCCGGGATGCCGTCGCACGCGTCCCAGCCTGCAGTCGCGCACGGCCTCCACGCCCAACGCGTCCGGTGGCGTGCCGGCGTCCGCGCAGTACACGGCCAGGTAGCGGTCAGGGCTGCCGGCGACCGCACGCAGCACCTGCCTGGTGTGGATCGTGCGGAGCGCGCCGTGCCCGTCCACTGTGGCCGCGTCGTCCTGCGACCACAGGCGCAGGTCACCGTCGGACGGGCCGACCAGCGCCCGCACGATCTCCGCCAGCGACTGCGCGGGTTCGAGCATCCGTCCGTAGTCGCGGGTCTGCTGCTGCTTCGACACCCATCGGCCACGCGGGCGCGGCGGTCCGAGCAGGGCCTCCAGAGAGTGTCTGGGCAGACAGAGGATGGTCTCGATGGCCTGGACCGCGCGCAGCGAGTCGGCGCGTTCCGGTCGGCTGCGGCCCAGTCGCCAGTAGCTCAGCGTGGACAGGCTGATGTGGATGCCCCGGCGGTCGAGACGGTCGCGCAGGCGTTCCAGGGTGAGGCCGCTGCGCCCGATGGCGGCCCGCAACGCCGCGTGGAACGGACCGGCGCGCAGCAACACGTCGACCTCGTCGTCGGGAGGAACGGCCACCGCACTCCCTCTCGACTGTGGAGAAAACAGTTTAGAAGGCCGATCACGCCCGATATGACCGACAAACGTAGGTATCCCTCCACAGTTTTGGCGGGCGTTCCACAGTGGTGGGTCACCTGCCGGAGGTGACCTTGACCGCGTCGGACCACCGGTATGTCATCGGCGCGGCGGCCCCTGCAAGAGCCGTCGAATCCCTGCCCTGTGCCGATTTCCCCCTGGAGGGCACATGTCAAGTCCGTTGTCCGCGCGGCGATTCGCCGCTCTGTTCTCCGTGCTCGTGGCCGGTGCCGCGGTGCTGGTCGCGCCGTCCGCGACGGCCGCACCCGACCTCGCCACGACCGTTCGCGCCACCATGCTCCAGCAGCACGGCGACGCGTTGAAACGTCAGTGGGACACGCAGACGTTGCGTGAACCGCTGTTCGAGCCGACTCGCACGTCCGATGCGTGGGTGTTCGGCAGCACCACCGTTCCATTGGCTCACGGTCAGGAACACGGGGCGCCGCACATGGCGTTGTTCCTGGCACGCAAGGAACGTTCCACCTGGCGGGTCGAGCTCGACGGCACCGCCGGATTCGCCGCTCTGGCCGCACAGGCGCCGTCCGGCGTGCTCAGCGATGGCGAGAAGCGGACGTTCGCGGCCAACCAGAGCAACCAGGCACTCGCGCCCACCGGACTCGGCCTGCCGTGGCCGGTGAACGTGGCGTGGTGGATGGGCGGTGGCCCGCACGGCAACAGCGGCAACAGCCGTCCGTTCAGCTCCATCGACTTCAACGGCGGTGACGGCCGCGTCCTGTCCGCGGGCAACGGCCGTGTCTACAAGAGCTGCGTCGTGGGCCGCAGCGCGTTGGTGAAGGTCGTGCACGACAACGGTTACAGCACCACCTACTACCACATGTACAACCTGACGACGCTCGCCGACGGCAGCGCCGTGCGCACCGGCACGTACCTCGGCAACATCGGCAACGAGCTGCCGTGCGGTGGTTCGAGCACCGGGGCGCACGTGCACTTCTCGTTGCTACGCGGCAACACCCACGTGAGCGTCAACGGGATGACGATCGGCGGATGGACCTTCTACGAGGGCTCGCAGGCGTACGGCGGCTATGCGCAGCGCGGCAGCACGCGCGTGAACGTCGGCGGCCGGATCACGAACTACGGCGGTGGCGGTACGACCCTGCCCACCGGCACGGTGGACGCGGGCCCGAACACCACGGTGAACCTGCGTTCCGGCCCTGGCCTGAGCTACTCGGTCGCGGGCACGGTCGCGGACGGCGCGACGGTGTCCATCGCGTGCGCCAGCCGCGGCGAGGCCGTCGAAGGAGTCTGGGGCCCCACGGATCTGTGGAACCGGCTCGAGGACGGCAAGTGGATCAGCGACGGTTTCGCCGACACCGGCTCGAACGAACCGGTGGCCCCGGCCTGCTGACCTGACGGTGCCGATCCTGCCTTCGGGTGGGATCGGCACCCGACTCAGGGCCCCATGTGCACGTACGGGGCCCACAACCAGGGACTGCGCGGATAACGCGCCCTCAGATCACGCGTCACCCGGTGGATCGCCTCGTGCGGCGGCACGCCCACCGCCAGCAGGCCGTACAGGGCCGCGGTGAGCTGGGTCGCGTCGCCGTCGGCGATCTCCCAGAGCGTGGCGATCACGTGGGTGAAACCGGCCAGCTGGAACGAGGACGCGACGTGGTGAGCCTCGTCCGCGAGGTAGAAGGCACCTGCGGCCGATCCGCACGCGGCCAGGAACACCATCTCGGCGTCGAGCGACAACGCCGAGATGTCCGGCAGCGACAACGTCCCGTCCTGGAGCACGAGTTCGCTGGCCGTCCTTCCGAACGGATCGGATCTCGTGTGGCATGCGAAGTGCGCCCAATCGTGTGTGGCGAGTTCCCTGAGCACGCCTGCCTTGGTGGCTGTCTCACCGGCCAGCACCTTGGTGCGGCGAAACAGGTCGGTGAGCGCGCTCGCGTCTGCCGTCGAATGCCGCAGCGGCAAGGTTCCCGGTGCCTGCGGAGTGGCGACGACGAGCAGACGCGGATCGGGACCGGCTCGGTGGGAACCGGGAGCAGGGACGTCCGCCGCGCTGAGGGTGTTCAGCGTGGTGGTGTACGACGACATCACGTGGTCTCCCACTCCCTGCGCGGGAACTGCCGTGTAGTCCCCGGCCGCGTGCAGCGGCAGGAAACTCAGCAGGCCCGCGGGGCACCACCACAGCCGGGGCGGGGTGTCGCCGCCGAGTTCGGCGCCCAGCGATGCCAGGACGGGTTGTGCGATGGCGGTCCAGAGCCATCCGAGCGTGTCGAGGATGACGGTGCCCGCCTCCCAGCGCGTCTCCGCGGACCCGTGCGGATCGTGCAACCTGCCGACAGCGGAGGTGAAGTCCCTGAACCGCCTCGCCACGGACAGGTAGTCGGCCTCCGGCAAGGGCAGACAGGTGGCCCTGCCGTCGGCCAGGACGACCGCGTCGCCTTGTCTCGTCGCGACGTTCACGACGACCACCAGCCGGTTCTCGGTCAACCGGTCGAGGTCTGGCACTCGTGGCCGCAGGAAGCTCTCGAAGCCCGGTATCGCCCGGACCTCGTCACGCACGCGCTCCCACTCCCGGACGATCCGCCGATGCTCGTCCCCGGCGCTACCGCGGGCCTCGGCCGAGACCGGGCCCACGCTTGCCCCGAGCACCGTCATCCTCTCGCCTAACTGGGCGAACTCCTCTCCCAGGTCCGGCCGCTGCGACAGCAGGTCCGACAGGTCGCGGCGAGTCTCGGTGAGCTGTCCCAGCAGGATTCCCCGTCCGCGTTCGAGCAGTTCCAGAGCCTTGTGGGGATCGCCGAGCCGCAGCGCGCAGGCCGCGGCCTCCGACGCGAACGGGATCTGCTCGGCGAGCAGGAACTCCTTGTCCGACCGGCCGAGACGATGGCCCACGAGCTGGGGCAGCAGGTCCACCGCTGCCTCGTAGTGCTCGAGCGCGCCTGCCCAGTCGTCCTCGAGGGTGGCCAGTTCCCCTGCCGCGGTGGCTGCCCGAATGCGTTGCGCGAGATCGACGTGGGACGCCCGGTAGATCTGCTGCTGAAGTTCGAGCGCCTCCGCGAACCCGAGTCCGTCTTCACGTCCTCGCACCACCAGGATGTGGGACAGCGCGCTCATCGCCTGCATGTGCAGCGTGTCGCCGGAGTTCGTCATGGCCACGGCTTTGCGTCCTGCGGCCTCCCCGTCGTCCAACGCCGACGGAGCTTTCCCGCGCTTGTGCAGATCCAGCAGCGTCGCCGCCAGGTTGATGTGCCACAACGGCCAGTCGGGGTGATCCGGCCGGCCGACGCGGATCGCTTCCCGGATCAGCTCGACGGCTTCGCCGGCGTCGTCTTGCGACGAGTGGTGTAGCCCGCGGCCTTGCAACGCCATGGCGAGATAGGACATGGCGGCCGGGTGCTCCCTGCTTCCAGGAGCACAGAGTGCGAGAGATCTCCGGCCCAGGTCCACGATCTTGTCGAGCTCGCGGGCGAAGTCGGCGTGGCGACCGGAGAACTCGTCGCCGCCGGCGGGAACGCTGTTCTCCGGAGTCCTGCGGGAGCCGCCCAGGAGCGGCTTGAGCTGCCGGGCGTGGTGCGTCCTCGCCTGCGCGAGCCTGAACATCGCTTCTGGTGTCGTGCGCCAGTTCTCCGGGTTCGACGCGGCCTCGTCGAGCACGTCGATGGCCTCCAGCAGCGCCGTGCTGTCTCGCGAGACCTCGTAGAGCCAGAGCAGGCAGGTGCCCATGCCCAGCTGGGTGACGGCGCGGGTGAACGATCCCGCCGCGGTGCACTGCGCGGCCACCCGAAAGATGGGCAGCACTTCGTCCAGCAGTTTTCTGTTCTGCGTTGTGGTGTAGGCGGTGACGAGAGTGTTTCCGCAAACGCTCAGAAGCCAGCCACGTGCGTCGTCGTTCATCGATGCGTCGTCCATGTAGGCCCTGGCCAGCCGAAGTGCCTCGTCCAACGCCTCGTGGTGCCCGGTGAGCACGAACTCCACCCGGTAGGAGTTGATGAGGCCGGCTTTCGCCCGCCGCGTGTCCTCGTGGCCGGGCGGCCCGGCGGCCGCCGCCACGAGGAACTTCCTGCCCTCCGCCAGGGCTCCCACGTCTTTGCCGAGTTCGCCGCGCAACGTGAGCGAGCGGCCCAGCTCCACGTGGATCGCCGCATGGTCCGGATGGTCCGCGCCCGCGTGTCCGGACGCGGTCCGCAGCAGGGCGATCGCGTGATCGCAGTCGGGGAGGCCGGCGGTGGCTTCGGCCAGTTCCTGGTAGGACAGCGCGGCGTTCATCAACGACATCACCACGGCAGGAGCGGAGGAATCCATCATCCGTGCGGCCGCGTGGTTCCAGCTTGCCGATTCCTTCAGGGCCTCAACGTCGTTCTGCGCCAACGCCTTTTCTCGCAGCACGTTGCCGAGGCAGGACACGGCCGTGACGTTGTCCGGTTTCTGCTGATGTGCGAGACGTGCCCATCGTTCGGCTTCGGAGATGTCATCACCCCGCGCGCTGTCGATGCGGGTGTGCGCACGTGTCTTGAGAGCGTTCGCGAGACTGACCATCCAGCCCAGGTCGTGCGGGGGCACACCGCTCAGTGCGGTCCTCAGTGCCTCGACCGCCTCGTCCAATGCCGCGCAATCGTCCTCGGTCATGTGCGTGATCCGTAGACACAGACCGAGCTCCGCCTGGCAGGCAAGACGTTCTTCAACGCTCACCGCGGCGTGCGAGCTCAGCGCGCGCAACACGGAAGCCCGTGCCCGCAACAACGACGGCTCTCGCCGGGCGACGTCCAGCGGCACGAGGGTCCGGGAGAGCGAGTCGAGCAGATCACGGTCGCGGCCGTCGTCCGGGTCGCAGTCGCCGACCAGCAGGCCGATGTACCGCGCGGCCTGTTCAGCCCGCTCGACCGCCGATGTGATCAGGCTGGACGAGATGAGGGCGCCGGCGAGTTCGAGCCGGACCCGCAGCCGGATGTCAGGGGTTGGAGTTCTGTCCTGCACTCGGTCCCACGCCGCGACGGCCAGGGTCAGCAGTGGTTCCGCGTACTCGCCCAGATGGTCTCTGCCGGTGCGATAGGTCTTGACGAGGTTGCCGCCGAACGTGGTCAGCAACGGAACAGCCTGCTCGTCGGTCGCCGAGGTCAGGGAGTCGATCGTGTGTGCGGCCCACGCGACGGCCTCACCGAGGGAGTCTGGATCTCGATCCTGTGCGTACTGCAGCAGTAGCACGTGCACCAGGTTGACCTGGAGCATTTCGGGCATGGCCCCGATGTCTCGCAGGATGGCGACACCGAGCCGGAGACGGTCGATCGCCTCGCTCAGCCGTGTGTCCTCGCCGGCCTGGTAAGCGGCGACGAGCTCTCCTGCCTCACGGCCCAGGCCGATGGCCTCCTCGAACAGCTCCTGCCCCGTGAGCTTCCTGGACAGCACGGCACTGATCTTGTCCGGAACCGCGTCTGGGCGCCGCTCCCACAGAGGCCGGAAATATTCTGCGGCGAGGTGGAAATCATCTCCGTCGTAGGACAGCAGAGCGACGCAGCGAAACCAGTGGAACCATCCGAGTGCCGTAGCGGTCTCATCATTCCCGCCCGTGTGATGGGCTTCGGCGAGTCGCACCGCGGCCGTCTCTGCTTCGGGGCCGAGCACGTGGCGTGGATCGGAAGTGTTCACGAACTGGCTGAGCCTGGCCAGCAGCTCGGTGAGTGGAGAGTTCGTCATCGTCCCGTTTTTCGAAGTGGCCCTTCAGACTGAGGCACCCGTAATATCATGCCGCAGAACCGGATCTTCAGGGGTGGACAGGCGACATGCAACATCGGGACGACCTCGGCGCATGGTGTGAGGCACTTCCCCTCCTGCGCCGCCTTGCCGCTGCTCAGGGGCGTGCGGCCGAAGTCGCGGAACTCGTGGGCAACGCGCGAACAGATGCCAGCACAGTGACACGGCTGGACGAACTGGGCCGCCAGTTGGGTATTCCCTCGGTCGGCCCGCGATCGACGGTCGGTGTTCCCGGTGTTTCCCCCGGCGCGCCGACCGACGGGTTGTTCGTGTGCCCGACGGCACGCTGCGGTCGTGACTGGGTGCGGGCTCCCGGAGTGGCCACACCCGAATGTCACCTCTTCGGTGAAACTCTGACCCAGGCGACTCCGCAGCGGCATCCCCGATGAATTCATTTCTGGGTGAGCTCGCCAAACAGCTCGCCGGCAAATGGTTGTCGCTGCTCGTGATGCCAGGAGCGTTGTTCGTCGCCTCCGTCGCCGTCGGATGGCGGATTCGCTTCGGAATGTGGCTCGCCGCCGACAGGTTCCTTGCGGACCTGCGTGACGGCCGGGTCACAGGCTTGGTGCTCGTCGCCGTCGCGGTCGGCGTTCTGCTCGTGTCGGCGTGGGCGGGAGTTCTGGCTCGGACGTTGGGGAGAGCGACGCACTGGTTGTGGCTCGGGCAGTGGCCGTTCCGCGCTGGCGTCCCACTTGCCCGCATTCGCGGCTGGCGCTGGAAGCGGGCGCACCGGAGCTACGAAGAGGCATTCCGGCAGGACAAGCCCGACCAGCTGCTGGCGCGCCTTGCGCAGCGGCGCAATCGCGTCTCACTGGCACCTCCGGCCAGACCGACCTGGATGGGCGATCAGATCGCCGCGCTGAGCACGCGCGTCCAGGTCGAGTACCACCTCGACCTGGAATTCGGCTGGCCCCGGCTGTGGCTGGTCCTGCCGGAGGAAGTGCGCACCGTGGTGGCGGAAGCCAGGGAGTCGTTCAACGGAGCGGCGGCGCTGGCCGGTTGGGGCGTCCTCTACACCCTCGCGGGAGTCCTCTGGTGGCCGCTGGGGGCGGCCGGGCTCGTCACGTTGGTGACCGCAGTGGTGCGCGGCCGGTCGGCTGCCTCCAACCTGGCGCAACTGATGGAGTCTGCTGTCGATCTGCACGGCGTGAGCCTCGCCTCGACACTCGGCATCACTGTCGAGGACAACCGTCTCACGCCCGACGTGGGCCGCCAGATCACCCGCGCGGTCCGCAAAGGGGCCTGACAACCCTGCTCGCTCTGGTCAGGAGCTCGTGCTCCTGATCGCTCTCAACGAACGCAGAACCTGATCTCGGCTGGGCCCGGCCGCTCGCAGCCTGGCAGAGCGGAGCTGATCACCGCAGCGCTGCCACCAGTTTCGTCGCCGTGACGCGCACCGCGGGTGTGTCGTAGCGATCGCACTCGGCCAGCGCCCGCACCCGGTACTCGCGGGCCTGCGCCGAATCCCCTGCGGTGTCAGCGAGTTCGGCGAGCCGGGCCAGGATCTCGACCCGGTGGTCGGAGAGCCGTGCCTCGCTCAGCGCCGCCAGCAGTTGTTCCCGTGCCTCGCCGAACCGGCCCGCGTCCATCAGCACCACGCCGCGGTTGTGTTGCACGCGAGCCGTTCCCGCGGTGTTGGAATGCCTGCGGAACAACGACTCCGCCTCGTCGAGGAGGTCCATCGACGCGATCACCTGGCCCGCGTCCGCGAGGGTCGTCGCCAGGCGGATCAGCAGCATCGACAGCAGTTCGTCGTCGCCGTCGGCCTTGCGGTGCTGGTCCACGCTGCGTTGCTGCACCTCGGCCGCTTCGGCGAGGTTGCCGGAGGTGTGCAGCATCAGGCCCAGCAGGGAGAGCGCGAGGTTCTCTCCGATCTGGTAGCCGGCCCGTTGGAACAGGGCTACGGACCGGCGGCTCAGCGACACCGCCTTCTCCGGTTCGCCGACCCGCCGCCGGATCGCCGAGCCGTAGTAGCAGTTCCACGCTTCGGTGAGGGTGTCGTCGATCGGCAGCGTCGCGGCTTCCTCGTGCACGGTCAGGGCCTCGTGCGGCTGCCCGCACAACGCGTACAGCGCCCACGACAGGTAGTTCAGCTGTTCGGCGGCGTCCTTGGCGTTGCCCAGTTGCCGGGCCGCGTGAGCGCCTGCGGCGAAGATCTCGCGCCAGAGTTCGCCGACGCCGTGCATGTCCGAGTACCAGTGCATTGCTTGGGCCAGCGCGAGAACGCGGTCGTGCTCGCCTTCCGTCGCGGCTGATCGCAGTGCGCCGCGCCAGTTCTCCAGCTCCAGGTCCAGCCATCGGGACGCGGATTCCTTGTCGTGCACCGGACCTGCGCGCCGGGCCGGTACGTCGTGGTCGAAGAACAGGGCGGCTCTGGTGGCGACGTCGAGGATCCAGTGCCGCAAACGTGTGCGCGTCTGCAGCACGGTGGCCGGGTCGTCGTCGAGCTCGAGTCGTTCGGCGGCGAAGACGTGCAGCAGGTCGTGGCGCGTGTACCGGCCGGGCGTCTCGCTGATGCCGAGCAGGCTCGCGTCGGCCAGTTCCTCCAGCGCCTCCTCGGCGTCGTCCACCAGAACGGCGGCCAGTGCGGCGCTCACCTCGGGGCTCGTGACCAGTGCGAGTCTGCGGAACAGGGTGGCTGCACCCGCACTGAGCTGGTGGTAGGAGATCTCGAACGCCGCCCGCACCTGCAGATCGCCCGCCCGCAGCACGGACAGCCGGCGTCGTTCGTCCTCCAGCTGTTCGGCGAGGTGGCCGATCGTCCACTGTGGTCTGCTCGTCAGGCGGTTCCCCGCGATGAGCAACGCCAGCGGCAGGCCCCCGCACAGCTCGGCGACCCGTTCGGCCGCCTCCGGTTCGGCATCGAGCCGCTCCGGTCCGGTCACGGCGCGCAGGAGTTCGACGGATCGGTTCAGCGGCAACAACTCCAGTGGGAGCCGGTGCCGGGCGTCCAGGCCGGTCATGGTCCGGCGGCTAGTCAGCAGCACCAGCGTGCCGGGGCTGGACGCGAGCAGCGGGCGCACCTGCGCCTCGTTCTCCGCGTTGTCCAGCACCAGCAACACCGTCCGGTCGCGCAGCTGCGAGCGGTACAGCGACAGCTTGTCGTCCGGGTCGCCGGGGATCTGGCGTTCGTCCACTCCGAACGAGCGCAGCAGCCGGTGCGCGGCCTTGTCCGGGGTCAGCGGCTCGGTGTCGGTGCCGCGCAGGTCGAGGAACACGCAGCCGTCGGCGAACCGTGCGCCGAGGCGGTGTCCCGCGTCGACGGCGAGCGCGGTCTTGCCGGCACCCGGTGCGCCGTGCACGACGGCGATCTGCAGGCGTGACGACGACGCGGCGTCCGCGGCGAACACGTCCAGGAGCGCCTTCTCGCTCTCCCTGCCGGTGAGCTCGATGAGTACCGGTGGCAGCGAGTAGGACGTCGCGGCGAACGGCGTCTCAGGTCGTTCCTGGGCCGCCACCACCCGGCTGGCGCGGGCGAGCGCGGTGAACTCCGCCGTCTCCTCGCCGAACAGCCCCAGTCCGTCCACGAGCAACTGCACTGTGCGGAACTGCGGACTGAGCGTGCGGCCGCGTTCCATGTCACTGATCGCACGCGTGCTCAGGCCCGTGCGTTCCGCCAGTTCTTCCTGCGTCAGTGGAACACGCGATCGGTAAAAGCGGAGGAAGTCCCCGAACGCCGTTGTGCTCACTGCGCACCCCCTTTTTTTCATCCCCACACATCATGCTTCCTGGTAGACGCCTGACGCATGTTCAACGCTGCTTCAGGACCGCACTTCTGCTGGTGGTTCTGCCGGTCGTTCAGCAAGGTGATCAGTCGACGCTCCGGTTAATTTCGAGGAGGTGTCTCTCGCCGCACCTCCGCGGAGAACCGATGTGGTTCCGCGCACTCGTCTTCTGCTCGCCGGTGGACTCTGGCTCGCCGCGCTGACGTGGCTGCTGTTCACCTGGTCGGATCACTATCCGATCGACCTGGACGTCTATCGGCTCGGCGGCCTCGCCTGGCTCGACGGCAGGCCGCTGTACGTCGGGTTCACCGGCCCGCCGCTCGACCCCCAGCTGCCCTTCACGTACCCGCCGATCGCGGCGGTCCTGTTCAGCGGACTGAGCTTCGTTCCGGCGTCGCTAAGGAACCCGGTGATGGTCGCCGCGGGATTCATCGCGATGACCGCGGTGTGCGTCGCGGTGGCGGGCAAGGTCCGTCCCTGTCTCAAGTGGATGGTCGGCCCGCTGGCCGCGATCGGCGCGCTGGCACTGGACCCGGTCTGGATGACCTACGGCTACGGCCAGATCAACCTGTTCCTGCTGGCGCTGGTCGTGATCGACGTCCTGCTGGTGACCGACAAGCGCCGGCGTGGCGTGCTGATCGGTGTCGCCGCGGCGATCAAGCTGACGCCCGCGATCTTCGTGCTGTACTTCATCGTCAAGCGCGACTGGCGGGCCGCGTTCACGTCGATGGCCACCTTCGCCGGCCTGGCGGTGGCGGGATTCCTGATCACGCCAAGGGATTCGCTTCAGTACTGGCTGCACTCGCTGCTCAACCCCGACCGAATCGGCGACATGTCGTTGTCCACCAACCAGTCGATTCGCGGGCTCCTGCGCGACCTCGGTCTCGCGCCCGGCGTGGAGACGCTGCTGTGGGCGTCACTCGCCGCCGCCGTGGTGGCCACCGCGGTCTTCGTGGCCCGGCGGACCCGCGACGACCTCGTCGCGCTGTTCGTCATCGCGGCCGCCGGACTGCTGGCCTCGCCGGTCTCCTGGTTGCACCACTGGGTGTGGTGCGTGCCGGTGCTGGTGTACCTGGGCCTGCGCGGCGACGCCTGGCCTGCCTTTGTCGCCGTGTTCCTGGTGTTCGTGACGCGGCTACACGAGTTCGACACCTACGTCTGGCTGACCGTCATGACGTTGGGAGCACTGGCTTTCATGCAGGCCACACGTTCGCCGGTTCGACCGCCGATCCCCGCGGCGGCCGTCCGTTCGGCCACTTGACGGTGACCGTGCGGCCGCTGCCCGCGACCGATCTGTACTTCCCGTTCATCTGACACCCCCTCGACATGCCCCTGCTGACGAAGATGTCCGGCCGGGGTCTGAGGGTGCTTCGAGATGACATTCATCCCAACGGGGCAACCGGCGCCTGCGTCGGACGTCGCGCCGAGGTCACCCGGCGGGTGCCAGCGGGCTCAGCGGGCCCGCCGACTTGATGACGCGCAGGACCGGGGCGGTCTCCATGCCGTTGATCGCGACGAGCGTGCCCAGCCGGTGGATCAGGTAGTCGTGCAGCGCCGCCGGGGTCGGGCACAGCGCGAGCGCCACCAGGTTGGTCCGGCCGGTCGTCGCCGCCACGAACGCCAGCTCGGCGTGCCGGGCGAGGGTGCCGGCCACCTCATCGAGCCGGGCGGGCATGACCGACATCCACAGCAGTGCCTCGGCGCGGGCGCCCAGGCAGGCCGGGTCTATCTCGACGTCGAAGAAGACCGCGCCGCTCGCCTGCAGATCGGCCAGGCGCCGCGCCACCGTGCTGGGGGAGCGTTTGGTGACGGTGGCCAGGTCGGCGTGGCTCGTGCGGCCGTCGCGGCCCAGCGCGGCCAGCAGTGAGGCGTCCTCGGCCATCAGGGGCTGGTCGGAACCGCCCGCGACGGCCGGTGGGCGCAGCAGCCGTTGCTGGTCCTCGGAGAGCGCGGTGGTGTGACCGCTCCACGCCGTCGGGCCGCCGAGGTAGGTGTGCAGGATGTAGTGCGCGGACACCGCGGTGATGCTGGTGGTGCGGGGAGTGTCGTGCAGCAGGAGCGAGTGGTTGTTCTCGCGCACGACCGCGACGATCTCGGTGCCGCCGGAGGCGAGCTTCACCCAGGACGTGTCGGACCGGCGGGCCAGGGAGTTCGCGATGTCCTGCGCGGCCTGGGGAGTGGCGCTGAACCGGGCCAGCCACAACGACTCACCGGTCCGCTGCGGGTCGGTCAGGCCGATCACCCGCAGGGAGGCCAGCGCGCGCAGGCGGCGGTAGCGGCGGGCCACGGTCTGCGTCGACACGTCGAGCGCCTCGGCGATGTGGCTGAACGGCGCGCGGCCGTTCACGTGCAGGGCGTGCAGCAGACCGCGATCGAGATCGTCCAGCTGGTACATGGGTTTCCTCGGCAGAGTTCAGGCGGGCGCCCACCACGGACGCCCGCCCGGATCGGATGGATCAGGCCGCCCGGCGGCGCTCCGTCATCAGTGCGGCGGTGGCGAGGCTGACCACGATGAGTGCGGTCGCCGTCCAGAACGCCGCACCGGCGCCACCGGAGGCCGCGCCGAGGTACACGCTGCCGAGTACCGCCACACCGAGCGTGCCGCCGAGCTGCTGCACCGCGTTGATCAAGCCCGCCGCCGAGCCGATCTCCTGGGGGCTCACCACGTGCAGTGCCGCGGTGAAGAACGCCGGGCTGAACAGGCCGACGCCCAGGCCGATGACGAGCAACGCGGCGAGCAGGAACACGAACCCTCCTGACTGATACGCCGCGATCGCACCCAGCAGCCCGGCCAGCACGACGACAAGACCCGCGTACATGACCTTGATGCCGAACTTCGGCACGAGGTGCGCGCCCGCGACCCACGACGAGATCGCGACACCGATCGACCACGGCAGCAGCGTCAGGCCGGCGCTGAGCGCGTCCCCGCCCTCACCCAGCTGCCGCTCCAGCACGACGACCAGCGTCAGACCGGTGGTCACGCAGAAGAACAGCGTGGACGTGAGCAGCGCGGCCGGGAACACCCGGCGGCCGAACAGGCTGACCTCGACCAGCGGAGTCCGGCCACGTGCGGCGGAAACCCGTTGGTGCACGCCGAAAAGCACGCAGACGGCGACGCCCGCGGCGATCGACAGCCAGCCCCCTGCGGTCAGGTTGATCGACGCGGACTCGACCAGCGGGTAGATGACCAGGCCGACACCGGCGATCGCCAGCAGGGTGCCGACCGGGTCGAGCCCAGGCCGCCGTGGCGCCTTGTTCTCGGCCATCTTCGGCACGATCGCCAGCACCAGCACGGACAGCGGCACGTTGACCAGGAACACCGACCGCCACGACGACCCGAACAGGTCGGCGTGCGTCAGCACCCCGCCCAGCACCGGGCCGAGCACGGCCGACAGCCCCATCACCGGCCCGATGCTGCCCAGTGCCTTGGACATCTCAGGACCCTGGAACATCGCCCTGATCAGCCCGATCACCTGCGGGATGACCAACGCGGCGGCAGCGCCCTGCACGGCGCGGAAACCGATCAGCAGATCAGCCGACCACGCGAGCGAGCACGCCACCGACGAGAGCGCGAAACCGAGGACGCCCGCACGGAAGACCCTCTTGCGCCCGAACATGTCGCCGAGCCTTCCGCCGGTGATCAGCAGCACCGCGAACGGCAGCGTGTACGCCGTGGCGAACCACTGGATGTCCGACGTGTCGCCACCCAGGTCGGCGTGCATCGTCGGCGCCGCGACCTGCACGATGGTCGCGTCCAACAGGTTCATCGCCTCGGCGGTCAGCAACGCGCTGAGCGCGAGCCAGCGCCACCGGTGAGTCGCCGCGACAGGCGGCGACGTGATGTCCGACATGGGATTCCCTCCACTTGTGTTGCTCGGGACCAGCATCGGGAGGGGGACGCCGCCGGTTCCAGCCAGAGCCGGGAGTTCGCCGATTCTTTCCATCGACGGCCTTCTGGTGGTGGATTCGCTCATCGGCCGTGGTGGGCCGCAACGCGACGAGCCAGCCCCGATGGTCCGGACGGCTCGGGACGGGGAGCTCAGCGCGTGGCATGTTCACGTGCTCGCGCGGCACGGCCGGACGATGGCGCTGCGGGCACCGTCCGGCGCGCTCGTCGCCGTGGCCGACTGCCCCTTCGCTGCCGTGCAAGGCTTTCCTGCCCGAAGGATCGTCAGGACGGCTGGGCCGCCTGCAGGAGCGGTTGCGCCGGACCGGACGCCTTGAGCGTCTGCAACACGGGCGCGGTCTCCAGCGCGCGGATGTCCGCCAGCGCACCGAGCCGGTGCGCCAGATACCGGTGCAGGTCGGCGGGGTCCTCGCACATCGCCGTCGCCACGAGGTTCGCCGGTCCCGTGGTGGAGGCGACGAACGCCAGCTCGACATGCGTGGCCAGCGCGGTCGCCACCTCGTGCAGGTGCACCGGCGCCACCGACATCCACAGCAGGGCCTGGGTCATGGTGCCGAACACCGCCGGGTCCACCTCGACGTCGAAGAAGATCGCCCCGCTGGCCTGCAGGTCGACGAGCCGGCGCGCGACGGTCGGCGGCGACCACCCGGTGGCGGACGCCAGCTGCGTCAGGCTCGCCCGCCCGTCGTGCTGCAGCGCGGCGACCAGTTCGCCCGCGGCGGTGAGCGCTTCTTGTGCCGTGGGCACCTCTTCGGGCAGCTCCACGCCCAGCAGCGACTGCTGCTCCTCGGTCAACGTGCTCGCGCTGCGCAGCCAACCGGTGCGGCCGCCCACGTAGGTGTGCAGCAGGCAGTGCGCGGACACCGCCGAGATGGTCGTCATCCGCGGAATCTCCCGCAACAGCAACGAAGGCCCGCCACCCGCCGTGTCCGACCGCACGATGGTGATGATCTCGGTGCCGCCCGCCGCCAGCTTCACCCAGGCGGTGTCCTCCCGGCGCACCAGCGCGTTCGCCAGCCGTTGTGCCGTCTGCGGACTGGCGGTCAGCCGCACGAGCCACTGCGACCATCCCGCCGGTTCCGGGCTCGCCAGCCCGACCACCCGCAGCCCTGCCTGGGCCCGCAGCCGCTGGTAGTGCCGGGCGACCGTCTGCGGCGAGGTGTCCAGCGCGGCGGCGATCCTGCTGAACGGCGCCCGCGCGTCGATCTGCAGTGCGTGTATCAAACCCCGGTCGATGTGATCCAGCACGCCATTGCCCCCGATGCGTCCGGCGATGGACCAAACCGCCAAATCATGAGCGAAGTGTGGCATCCCCCGCACACCGAGCAGCAATGTTGGTCACAGCCGGGCCGACGGTGGCATGGCCCCCAGGGTGGCGGCGCCTGCGCCGGCGTAGATCCGTCCAAAGTGGACCGTTCCGCTGTCTGCGCGATGCACCGGGTCGCCAAGAACGTGGTCGCCACCCGCCTGGAGGTCCAGGGCGCCTGCGCCACCGGCAAGGCCGCCCCGGTGGGCCTGTTCGTGGAGACGTTCGGCACCGAGGCCGTCGACCCCGCCGCATCCGTACGGCCACATGGCCTGGAACAGGAGCCGTGCCAGGCCTCCCGTCAGAGCTGGTCCGCGCTCACGTACAACGCCCGCACGGCGTCGGTGAGCTTCGCCGCGCTCAGGTCCGTCGTGACCAGGTCGCCGTTCATCGTGCCCCGGCTGGTCACCGCGAAGATCGTGCCCTTGCCCGTGGCCGGGTCGAACCCGCGCAACCACGGCCCACCGCTGGACCCACCCGCGAGGTCGCAGTCCGTCTCCCACGCCGACATGACCGAGTTGACCTTCAACGTCGCCGGCCGCGCGCACGACAGCAACGCCTCGCCGCGTTCGAGCGCCGACACCGGATATCCCAGCGTCGTCTGGTCGACCGGCGATGCCACTGCATCGAACGAGATGTCCTGCGTACCGGCCACGTCCTGCACGTGCCCGCCGTCCACCGGGTCGAGCGCGATCACCGCGTCGTCGTCCAGGCCGCTCATGGGGCCGTTGTAGGTGTCGGACCAGGCGAACGCACGCGCCACGAACACCCCGTGCGGCCGCGAGCCGTGGTCGTAGCCGGGCACGAACACGACGTTCAGGATCTTGATCGGGTTGTCCCAGCGGTCCAGGCCGCCGTTGACGCAGTGCCCGGCCGTCAGCACCACGTCCCTGGTCGCGCTCGGCACCACCGTGGCCGTGCAGGAGTGGTCCTCGCCCGTCGAGGTGGACATGAACAGTCGGCCGACGCCCGGCGGTGTCCCCTCGTACGGCTTCGAGATCTGCTCGGCAGGTGGGAGATCGCCGTCGCCGACGGCCTTCATCCGTTCCGGCGTCCAGTGAGCCAGGGCGGCGGTGCGGTCCGGTTCGGACACCTTCGTCACCACCTGGCCGGCCGCGGCCTGGGCCGGGGACGCCACCAGGGCCGCCGCGAGGATCACTCCGGACGTGCTCAGCGCTTTCCAGATCATGATCGGGTGACGTTCCACAACGGATTGAAGTTGCGTGGGCTGCGAGGATTTAGCCTGTGGAGGAAGAACCCTGGTCGAAGGCCACGCTCCGGGTGTGGGCGGGTGAGATGACCGTCGAGGAGATCGGTGCCGCACTGAAGGTCGGTGCCGAGCGGAGCGACCGGCTCTGGTGCGTGGACGCCGGTGGCGGCGACCTGCATCTGGACGACCTGCTGAAACTCGTCGAGGCGTTGCTCTCTGAGCACCGGGAATCGCTGGTCCAGGTCGCGGCCCGGTGTGACGTGGACCTGTTCGTCTCGTGGTCGCCGAAATCGGGGCAGGATTCCGTCTGCCTCGGCCCGAACCTGATCAAGCTGCTCGGTGAACTCGGCGCCCACGTCGTGATGGACACGTTCACCGACTAGCGGAACCGCCCGAAGAACCCGATCTTCCAGCCCTTCTTCGTGGCTCGCGTCCTGCCCTTGCGACCGTCTGGTGCTCGCACGCGAAGTGGGCGGCCGGACAGTGGCGGTGACGGCCGCCGCGTGGACCGCGCCGCTGATCATCGCGCCGCCGCTCTACAGCCGTGACGTCTACAGCTACCTGGCGCAGGGCGCGGTGGCGCTGCGCGGCTTCGACCCCTACTCGCGTGGCGCCGCCGTGCTCGACCTGCCGTTGCGGGGCAACGTCGCGGGCCTGTGGCAGGAGACGCCGTCGCCGTACGGGCCGCTGTTCCTGCTGCTGGGCAAGGGGACGGTGTGGCTGCTGCGGTCGCAAGGGCCGTTGCTCACGTGGATGTCGTTGCCGGCTACCGCGGCGGAGCTTCTCTACTTCTTGATCGGCCGGTACGTGCCCGGCTTCACGCACCTCGGCTTCCTCACCTTCTTCCGCGCGGCCGGCGTGGTCGTGCTCGCCGGGGTGCTCGTGCGGCAGTGGTGGCTGGCACGAGAGGGCGGTGTGGAAGCGGTGAGACGCGCCACGATCGCGTTGCTTGCCGCGTCACTGCTCGCGCCTTCGGTGCTGCCGTGGTACTTCACCTGGGCGCTCGCGTTAGGAGCGACGTTCGCGTGGAAGGACCGCCGGATCGCCGTGCTGGCGGGTGTTTCGGTGTGGATGGTGCTGGTCACCCTGCCGGACGGCACGATCGTCGCGCGCTGGACGTACGACTCCATGAACCCATGGGTGTGGTGGCCGTACCTGGCTGCCACTGTTGTGGCAGGGATGTGGGTCGGGCGGGCGCTGCTGCATCCGGCGCGTCAGCCTGCCCCGGTGGCTGGAGGAACCGGTGAGTGAGCAGCGTGTGCTGAGGTTCGCGCCGTTGGTGTTGTGCCTGTCGTTGGGCATCTACGCCGCGACGGCGAACTGGGGGATGATCGACCTCAAGGTGTACTGGAGCCTCGCTCCGAACGTGCTCACCGACGAGCTCTACTCGATCACCATGCCGTTCACCGCGGACTTCCCGCTGCCGTTCACCTATCCGCCGTTCGCGGCGCTGGTGTTCCTTCCGCTGTCGGCGTTGCCGTGGCTCGCGGCGAAGATCGTCTGGCAGGTGTTGTCGCTGGTCTGCCTGTGGTGGCTGGTGCGGACGGCGCTGAAGCTGCTGGCGGACAGGGCCGAGCAGCCGTTCGACGGGACGTGGCGGCGCCGCGCTCTGTTGTGGACGGCGATCGCGCTGTGGTTCGAGCCGGTGCGCAAGACCCTCGACTTCGGACAGATCAACCTCGTCCTGATCGCCGGGACGTTCGCGGCGATGGTCGCGACCCGGCAGGCCGTCGCGGGACTCGGTGTCGGTGTCGCCGCCGGGATGAAGCTGACGCCGGCGATCTCCGGGCTGTACTTCCTGGTCACGCGCCGGTGGAAGGCCGCGCTGTGGTCGGTGGGCGGCTTCGCGATCACCGTCGCGCTGGGCTTCCTGGTGTCGGCCAAGGACTCGTGGCGCTACTGGTTCGAGCTGCTCGGTGCGGCCGACCGGGTCGGGCCGGTGGGCTCGGTGATCAACCAGTCGTTGCGCGGCGCATTGTCGCGTTCGCTCGGGTACGACGTCGAGATGTCGTGGCCGTGGCTGCTCGCGGTGGCGGTGTCCGTCGCGCTCACCTGGTTCGCGTTGCGGGCCGCGGTGAAGGCCGGGGACACGCTGGCGTCCGTGATCATCGTGCAGCTCTTCGGGCTGTTGGTCTCGCCGATCTCGTGGAGCCACCACTGGTTGTGGGTGATCCCGCTGGTCCTCTGGCTCGTGCACGGGCGACGGAATCTGGTGCTCGCCGGGGTGTGGGTGGTCGCGGTGGTCTCGGACGTCATCACGATCCTGATCAACCTGCAGCCGTCCATCTGGGAGATCCCGAGACCCTGGCCACTCGCGGCGCTCGGCTGGGTGTACCCGGCGCTCGCACTGCTCACCCTGGCGTTGACGCCGAAGCTGCTCGACCCGATCCCGAAGGCAGAACGTGTTGCGACCTAAGCCCCTCGCGAAGCTGGAAGGGCGGCTCCTCGCCGTCGCCCCGTGGCTGCTGGCGATCTCGATGCTCGCACGCACGTGGATCATCGTCACCGGTTTCGGCACCGAGTCGATCGACCTGTACGTGTACTGGTCGCTGGCCCCGCACGTGCTCGAAGGCGACCTCTACCAGGTGGTCTCGCCGCACTCGCCGCCCGACTTCCCGCTGCCGTTCACCTACCCGCCGTTCGGCGCGCTGGTGTTCCTGCCGATGACGTGGCTGTTCTGGGGTGCCGCGCAGTGGAGCTTCCGCCTGCTGACCGTGCTGTGTCTGTACTGGCTGGTGCGCGTGGCGCTGCGGCTCGTCGCGGGGGAGTCGTGGACGGCCGACGCTCGGGTGTGGCGGCAGCGGGCGCTCCTGTGGACCGCCGTGCTGCTGTGGATGATGCCGGTCTTCCACACCTTCGAGTTCGGCCAGATCAACCTGCTGCTGGCAGCGGTCGTGCTGGCCGCGCTGGTGGCCCGCGACTCGCGCGTCGCGGGAGCGGGCATCGGCCTGACCGCCGGGTTGAAGCTCGTGCCCGCGATCTCCGGCCTGTACTTCCTCGCGACCCGCCGCTGGAAGGCCGCGGTGTGGTCGGTGGCGGCGTTCGCGGCGAGCGTCGGCCTCGGGTTCCTGGTGAACTTCGAGCAGGCCAGGCAGTACTGGTTCGTGCTGTTCGGCGACCCTGATCGGGTCGGGCCGATCGCGACCGCGCACAACCAGTCGTTGCGCGGCGCGTTGTCGCGGACATTCGGTTACGACGTCGGCATGTCCTGGCCGTGGATCATCGCCGCCCTGGTGTCGACCGTGATCGCGTTGTTCGCGCTGAGGGCGTCGGTTCGGGCGAGCGACTCGCTGATCGGCGTGCTGTCGGTGCAGTTCCTGGGGTTGCTGCTCTCGCCGATCTCCTGGGACCACCACTGGGTGTGGGTGGCGCCGCTGCTGATCTGGCTGGTGCACAAGAAGATCGCGCCGTGGGTGCGCAACACCCTGCTGGTGCTGTGGGTTCCGGTGATGTTCCTGGACGTGATCGCGTTCCAGCTGGACCGGCAGCCGACGATCTGGACGATCAGCCGGCCCGGCTGGTTGTCGCTGGTCGGCTGGACCTACCCGGCGTTCGCGCTGGTCACTCTGGTCGTCATCGCGGTCGCGGTGGGAAGGTCGAATGCTCCTGCGGGCTTTTCGCGGAAATTCTCCCGCCAGGGGAATACTTTGTCGACAGGAATGCATTCGACGTCGTCGCCGTGATGTCGAGGCGGGTTCTTCCGGTGGTCGGATAGCATCCGGCCGGTGGGAGACGAATCATCGAACACGTTCAGCGGGGACTCCCAGGGAAACGTGCTCCAGACCGGGAATATTCGCGGCGACCTGAACGTCACCTACCCCGGTCCCCCGCAGACGGAGCCGACGATCTCTCCGGCGCTCTGGTATCGCGTTCTCGCGATCGTGCTCGTGGCCGAGGTGGCACTGGGCGGGCCGGGTGCGGTGCCGGTTCCTCTGAACCCGCAGTCCCAGCAGTCGACGTCTCCGCCGTCCCGGTCCGAGGTGCTCCCGCCACAGGCTCCGCAGTCCGAGGCCTCGCAGCCTCGGACACCGCAGTCTCTCGCACCGCGGTCGCAGGAGCCGCAACACCAACCTGCGCGACCACGACCGCAGTTGCAGGTGGCGAAGGAAAAGCTGGTCAACGCGTGTGCGAACAAGCGGGCGGACGACCAGCGAACGCGTGACGGCGGTCCGGTCGCCTACACGCCGGGGCTCGTGTACGAGATCGTGGTTCAGAACCCGAGCGACACCGAGATCGTTCTGACCGGTCTGCGGGCCGATGTCAGCCGGCGGCAGCTGACGCCGGCCGGTGATCTTTCCCCTCCGCCGGGTGGGTGCAGGTTCTGGACGGACATGCCCGTCCGGGAGCTGGTGTTCAATCTCGACGTCGAACGTCCGCGTGCCGTTTCCGCGGAACGCGTCGAGGCGGACGGCAACGTCTCGATGCAGTTGCCGACGACGGGTGTCCCGCGCAAATCTTTCCCGTACAAAGTGCTGAAAGGCGAGTCCGAGGTACTTCACGTGGGATTCGAAACTTCGCGATGCGACTGCGAGTTCACACTCGTCGTCGAAGCGGCAGCCGGAGGGGAGTCGATCGAGACCGCGCTTCCCACGGTCCATCGCGTTGTTCCGAAGGATCAGTAAACGTGCGAATGGTCGTGCAGTTCGCTGAAGTCCCACTCCGGCAACGGATCCTCGAACGCCAGCCAAGCGTCCGGCCCCGCCGCGAGCTCGGAGTCGGTGAGCAGCGCGGGATCCAGGCGCCGAGCGGGCTCCGTCACGTCGAAGTCCACTCCGATGAACACCAACTCCTGGCGTGCGCTGGGCACGTCGAGCAGCTGACCGGGTTCGATGACGAGGTTGGGACCGGCCTGCGACCACACGGCCAGCACGTCCGGACGGGACGCGATGTGGCAGAAACCCTTGCTGCGCAACACACCTTCCCAGTCCGCGAGTGCCTCCACGAGCCGGGCGGGGTGGAACGGCCGTGACGCGCGGTAGGTGACGGACCTGATCCCGTACTCCTCGGTCTCCGGGGTGTGCCCGCCGGCCAGCTCCTGGGCCCAGCCCGGTGCCTGCGCTGCGGTGATCGGGTCGTACGAGCCGGTGTCGAGCACGTCGGCCAGTTCCACGACGCCGTTCAAAGTGTGCAGCAGGCGGGCGGACGGGTTCAGGCGTCGCAGCACGGCGTCGAGCGTCGCGAGCTGATCCGCGGTGACGAGGTCGGTCTTGTTCACCACCAGCACGTTCGCGAACTCCACCTGGTCCACCAGCAGATCCGAGACCTCACCGGCGGCCAGTCCGCGCAGGAAGCCCTCCGCGTCCACCAGCGTCACCATCGTGTCGAGCCGCGCGTGGTCGGACAGGCTCGTGCCGTCCTCGAACGTCCAGTCGAACGTCGCCGCTACCGGCATCGGTTCGGAGACGCCCGTCGACTCGACCAGGATCGTGTCGAACCGGCCCGAGCGCGCCAGCTCGCCGACGCTGTCGAGCAGGTCCTCCCGCAACGTGCAGCAGATGCAGCCGTTCGTGAGCTCGACGAGGCGTTCTACGGTGCGGTCGAGCAGCGCCGCGTCGATGTTGACGTCGCTCATGTCGTTCACGATCACCGCCACCCGCCTGCCTTCGCGGTTGGTCAGCACGTGGTTGAGCAGCGTCGTCTTGCCGGAGCCCAGAAAACCGGACAGCACGGTCACAGGGGTGCGCATCAGAGTTCCAGCTCCTCGTGCCAGTCGGCGAACGGGTCGGCGAAGTCGAGTTCGGTGACCAGCGCGAGTTCCTCGTCGGTGACCAGGGCGGACCGCAGCTTCGCGGCGATCTCGGCCGCGTCGGCGGAGGTGGTGATCACGACGAGCTCCTGGTCGCGGTCGCCCTCCCACGGCCCGAGGTTGCCCACGCGCAACCCGCCGCCCGCGGACTCCAGCCACAGCGCCGCGTCGGGCTGGCTCGCCACCCACACCCGGCCGCGCACGCGCACCACGCCGTCGAGCAGCACGTCGATGCAGTTGTGCAGCCGCATCGGGTGGAACGGGCGCCGGTCGGTGAAGTGGACGACGGACACGCCGTGCGCCGGTTCCAGCGACGGCCGCCCGTACAGCAGCGACCCGAAGCCGTCGTCGATCTCACCGCGCCGTGCGTCGGCGGGAATCGCGGCGAGCAGGGAGACCACGTCGAGTTCGGACAGCTGCTGACGCGGCGCGTCGGGGGAGAGCCGGTCGAGCACGGCGGTGAGCACCGGGTCGCCCGGGCCGGTCAGCACCAGCGCGTCGGCGAACTCCGCCTGCCCGACCACGACCTGCGCGACCATCCGCTCGTCACCCTCGGCGGCGCGCATGCCCCGGTCGGCGAGCGAGTCGGCGCCGGTCGCGTCGTCGAGCCACGTGGCGGTGTCGACGACCGTCACCACGGCCTCGATCTCCACCTCGGTCCCGCTCAGCGCGAAGCAGACGGCCTCCGGCTCGAGCATCGGGTCCAGCTGCACGATCACGCGCCCGTCCAAGCCTTCGAGCAACGGAACGAGGTCCAGCCGCAACGTGCACGAGACGCACCCGTGCGCGAGCTCCAGAATGGTGAGCCGGCCGTCCGCCCACCGCCGCAGCACCCCCTCGGCCAGGCTGCTCAGATCATGCCTGACCAGCGACGACTCAGGTGACGCCCGCCAGAGTTCGTCGGCCACGTCGTGGTGGGTGAACCCGGCTACCAATACGACCCGTGCTGCCATGACCCGCAGCGTACATGACAACGATTATCGTTTCTGAACGGACGGCGCGAGCGTGGCATGACATGATCGAACGATGCAGGTCGAGTTCTGGGCTGACGTCATTTGTCCGTGGTGCTACATCGGCAAGGCGCGCTTCGAGAAAGCGCTGGCCGGTTTCGAGCACCGTGCGGAGATCACCGTGGTGCACCGCGCGTTCGAGCTGGATCCCACCAGCACCGGCGTCGAGTCCGTGCAGGACATGCTCGCCACCAAGTTCGGCCCGCGCGCCGCCGAGATGGAGGAGTCCGTCGCCCAGCTCGCGCGCGACGAGGGCCTCGAGTACCGGCTCGACCGCGAGGTCGGCAACACGTTCGACGTGCACCGGCTGCTGCACCTGGCAGGAGAGAAGGGCATCGGGCACGAGGTCCTCGACGCGGTGCTGCGCGCCAACTTCGCGCAAGCGCGTTCGTTGTTCACGCCGGAGTCGCTGACCGAGATCGCCACCGAGGCCGGACTGGACGCCGCCGACGTCAAGACCGTCCTCGAAGACCCCGCCGCGTATGCCGACGAGGTGCGCGCCGACGAGCAGCGCGCTCGCGACATCGGCGTCTCGGGCGTCCCGTTCGTGGTCGTCGGCGAACGTGTGGCCGTTTCCGGCGCCCAGCCCGTCGAGCTGTTCGGGCGTGCCCTGACGCAGGCCTGGGAAGGCTGACCGGCGTCAGCGGGGAAGCGCGGTGAGCTGAGACTCGACCGCGTCGGCCTCGTCGAGCCCCCGGCCGCGGAAGATCCGCAGCGCCTCCGTCCACGCCTGCCGGGCACCGGCGTGGTCGCCGTCCTCGGTGAGGACCGTGCCGAGCCGCCGCAGCGTCACCGCGGTCTCGTAGGAGTGACCGAGCTCGCGGAAGATCCCGGCGGACTCGCGGTAGGCCGCGGCCGCCTCCCGCCGGGCGCCACGCTTCTCGTGGATGAATCCGATGCTGTCGAGGGTCTCGCCGACGCCCGATGCGTGTCCGGCGTCGCGATGCAACGGCAACGCGGCCTGGCAATGGCGCAACGCCTCCTCGTACTCGCCGATGTGCCCGCAGATCCAGCCCATGTTGTTGAGGGCCAGGGCGACCAGGTTCGGCGCGTCGGCACGCTGGTACAGGTCGAGTCCCAGAGCCGCGTGGTGCTTGGCGAGCCGGTAGTCGTCCCGCTGGCCCCACGCGCGGGCGAGCACCAGGTGCGCATGCCCCTGCATGGTCACGTCGCCGAGCCGTTCGCTCAGCGCGGCGGACTGTTCCAGGACCTCGACGGCCTGCTCGTTGAGACCGGCCCGTGCGTACACGTGGCCGAGAGCGTGCAACTGCCGGGCCTGGATCGCCGGTTCTCCCGCGGCCTCCGCCGCCGCGGCGGCCGCACTCAGCACGGCGATCGGTTCGGCGCGGTGACCCTGCCGCCAGTGGTAGGTCATGAACGTGGACGCGAGCGCCCACACGTGGCGGTGCCAGCCGTTCTCGGTGGCGACGCGCAGGGCCGCGAGCATCGCGGTGTGCTCGGTCTCGAACCAGCTGAGCGCGTCCTGCTCCCCGGAAGGACGATGCGCGCGCACCGCCGTTTCCGGGATGTCGTAGGGCGGACGACCGGGATCGAGCAACCGGTCCGCGTGGTGCGCGGTGTGCAGGTAGTAGTCGACCAGGCGTCGCAGGGCGTCCTCCTGGCCCGGTGACGGCTGTTCGCTCGCGTACAGGTGGACCAGGTCGTGCATGCGGTAGTGGTCCGCGTCGGTCCTGATCACGAGATGGGCTGCCTCGAGCTCGGCCAGGGCGTTCGCCGCGGCACCGTCCGCCAGCGCGTCGATCGCGCCGGTGCGCAGGTCGGCGGCGGGGGCCCGGCCGAGCAGTCCGAAGAGGACGACGGCGGGCTCGCTGAGTGCCCGGTGCGACCACGACAGCGCGGCCCGCAGGCTCACGTCCCCGGCGTCGAGCGCGTCCAGCCTGGCCAGGCGCAGCTCCTCCGCGATCGCGGCGAGGCCGAGGTCGTGGTCCACGGCCGCACGCGCGGCGACGATGCCCAGTGCGAGCGGCAGGCCACCGCAGTGCCGCACGATGTCCGCGATCGCCTCGGGCTCGCGCTCGCCCAGCCGGGCCACGAGCAGGTCCCGGGCCTCCGCGTCGGACAGCACGTCCAGCCGCATCGGCACCGCGCCGTGCGTGGCGACCAGACCGGTCAGCGCACGCCGGCTGGTGACCAGCGTGCGGCACGAGGCTGCGCCCGGCAGCAGCGGCACGACCTGGTCGGCGTCGGCGGCGTTGTCCAGCACCACCAGCATCGCCCGGCCGGCGATCGCGCTGCGGTACATCGCCGCGAGGGTGTCGACGTCCTCGGGCAGGCCGTCCGCCGCCGTGCCGAGCGAGGTGAGGAACCCGCGCAGCACCACCGCCGGATCCGCCGGGCTCATCGTCAGGTCGAACCCGCGCAGGTTCACGTAGAGCTGGCCGTCCGGGTAGTCGTCCGCGTGCCGGTGCGCCCAGTGCAGCGCGAGCCAGGTCTTGCCCACCCCACCCGCGCCGCGGATCGCCGAGATCAGCACCAGGTCGCAGCGCAGCGCACCGGAGAGCGCCTCCAGTTCCCGCACGCGACCCTGGAAGTGTCGTGGTGCCAGCGGAAGCTGCCGCGGGACCGGAGGTGCCGCGTGCACCGCCGCCGGTGACAGCAGTCGCTGGTGCAGGTCGCGCAGCGCCTGGTTCGGGTCGACGCCGAGCTCGTCGGCCAGGTGACGGCGCAACGTCTCGTAGCGCGCCAGCGCCTGCGCCTGCTGACCGCTGCGGGCGAGCGCGTCGATCAGCTGATGCGCCACCCGTTCGTCGAGCGGTCGCGCGGAGGCGAGCGCGGTCAACGGCACCACCAGTTCCGCGTGCCGGCCGAGTCGAAGCCCGGCGTCGTGGGCGTCGAGCCGCACGGCCAGCTGCTCGTGGGCGAGCGAGTCGCGCAGGCTGCTCGCCCACGGGGAGTCCGCACCGCCCAGCGCCTCGCCCGTCCACAGCTCCAGTGCCTCGGCCAGCGTCACGGCCCGCGCCCGGTCGTCCTCCCGCGCCGCGCGCGCGACCAGCTCGCGGAAGCGGTGCAGGTCGACCGAACCCGGATCGGCCCGCAGCACGTAGCCGCCCGACCTCCTGTCGAGGCCGACGCCCGGCAGATCGTCGAGGGTGACACGCAGCCGGGAGAGATAGCTGTAGACGGCTTCTCTGGGCCGGCGCGGCAGCTGCTCGCCGAACACCCGGTCGACGAGCGTGTCGGCGGACACCGGCCTGTTCACGTCGACCGCCAGCACGGCGAGCACGCACCGCACCCGTGCGTGCCGGATCGGGACCGGTTGCCCACCCGTCGTCGCCCCGACTTCTCCGAGCAAGTGAAAACGCGCGCTCACGAACCTGTCTCCCCCCGACCGGTCGTGTCTATCAGACCCGTGCAAGGTCCGTGCAAGGTCCGCCGTGCAGCGTCACCCCCGAGCTGTGAGGCGCCAGGGGAGGCGCCCGGTGGCCTGGGGGATGAGATGCACGCCGAACGCAGATCTGTCGTTGTCGCGCGCCGTTGGCTGGCCGCGGTCGTCGTTCTCGCACTGACCGCGTCCGGTCTGAGCGCCTCGGTCCCGGCCGGCGTGTCCACGGGCGCGCTGCCGCCCGGCGCCGCCACCACCGCGCCGGGGCAGGCGAGCGGGACGGCGGACGGGGTGGCACACGAGGTGCCCTCCACCAGGTCCACCGCGGCCGGTCCGAAACGCGAGCAGCCCCAGCCGCCGGGCGCCGTGCCCGACGCGGCCGCCGTGCACAAGGCGGATCCGCATCCGGACGTGGCGGCACCACAGCAGGTCACGCCGGGCCTGGAGCGCAAGCCCGACGCGCCCGCCGTCCACCCCGCCGCGGTGGAACGGCCCGGCGACCGCACGGAGACCACCCAGACGTTCGACAACCCGGACGGCACCCGCACGCTGCGGCTGCACACCGCGCCGAACAACGTGCGGCAGCCCGACGGTTCGTGGCAGCCGATCGATCTCGCGCTGACCGAACGCGGCGGCCGCTGGGAGCCGAAGGTGGCCGGGGTCCGCACCGGGTTCGCGCTCACCAGCAAGGGAAACGTGGCCACCGTCGCGTTCGACGAGAAGCACCGCGTGGAGTTCTCCCTCGACGGCGCCGCCGAGGTGCGCGGGCAGGCCGACGGCGCGTCGATCCTCTACCCGCAGGTCCACCGCGGCGTCGGCCTGCGGTTCACCGCGCAGCGGACCGGCCTGAAGGAGGAGCTCGTCCTGGACGGGCCGGACGTGCCGGCGACCTACACGTTCACCCTGCGCCTCAACGGTCTCGAGCCCCGCCTCACCGACGAGGGCGACATCGAACTGACCGACGGCGACGAGGTCGTCGGAATCGTGCCCGCCGGCTTCATGCAGGACGCCGCCGGCGTGCGCTCGACCGCCGTCCGGTACTCGCTGTCCAAAGAGGACACCTGGCGGCTGAAGGTCGACCTGGACCAGGCCTGGCTGCGGGACAAGGCCCGCGCCTACCCGGTCGTGGTCGACCCGTCGGCCCTGTCGCCCAAGGCGGACACGGACGACCTCGACGTCCAGAAGGGCAGGGCCACCACCTCCACGGCCGAGCAGTTGCGCACCGGGTACGTGGACGGTGGCCTGGCGCGTTCCTACCTGCACTTCACCGACGCCCTCGGCAAGCTGCGCAACCAGTACGTCCTGGGCGCCAAGCTGAACGTCTACAACGTCGAGTCCACCACCTGCTCACCGCGTTCGGTCTCGGTGCACGAGGTGACCGGGGCGTGGAACCGCTCGCTGGCGTGGCCCGGCGCCGCCGTCGGACAGGTGATCAGCAGCGCGACCTTCGCCCACGGCGGCAACTGCGGCGGCTCGAAGTGGGCGGGCTTCGAACTCGACCGTGAGCTGATGAGCAGGTGGACGCACGGCCAGGCGTTGCCTCACGGTCTCGCACTGCGCGCGACCGACGAGGCCGACCGCAACGGCAAGCGGTTCGGGTCGGCCGACTCGGGCTTCGCGCCGTACCTGGACGTGCTCTACGCGCCGGAGGGCGTCGGCTTCGAGGTCACCTCCATGACCCTGCCGACCGCTGCGACCGCCGGAAAGATCGTCGCGAAGGTCACCAACCTCGGCGCCACGACCTGGACGCCGTCCAACGGCTTCGACTTCGGCTACATCGTCCTGCAGGGCAGCACGAAGGTGCGGACCGCGCGCGGCTGGAAGGCCACCGTCGCGCCGATGCAGACGCACACCTTCGAGGTGCCGATCGACCCGCTGACACCGGGCGAGTACCGGATCTTCCTGACGATGTTCAACCCGCAGGGCAACGACTTCTTCGTCGCCTACCAGGTGCCGTACGGCGAGTTCGACCTGAAGGTGAACAACCTCGCGCCCACCTCGAACCTGCAGCAGCCGGCCAGCGGGCAGGTGGTGGAGACGCTGACGCCGACGCTGTACGCGGAAGGCACCGACCCGGACGGCTGGCCCGGCAAGGAACTCACCTACCGGTTCCGCGTCTGCTCCGACCCGGACCTGACGCGCGACTGCCAGGAGTCCGGCTGGACGAGCCGGTCGTGGACGCCACCCGGGTTGTTCTGGGGCCGCACCTACTTCTGGGGCGTCAAGGTCTTCGACACGGTCAACGAGACGCCGTTCTGGGTGACGGTCAAGGACGGCGTGCGGCTCACGTTCGCGACCCGCGTGCACCAGCCGGAGATCACCTCGCACCTCGCGGGCAGCCCCGGCAGCACCGAGGGCCCCGGCCTCGACCCGCAGATCGGCAACTACTCCACCGTCGCGACCGACGCGTCCGTCTCCACGGTCGGCCCCGACCTCACCGTCACCCGCACCTACAACAGTCTCGACCCGCGCCGCGACACGGCGTTCGGCACCGGCTGGTCCTCGCGGCTCGACATGCGGATCCGGCACGACCTCGACGAGTCCGGCAACGAGGTGCTCACGTTCCCCACCGGACGGCAGGTGCGGTTCGGCCGCAACCCGGACGGCGGCTACGCGTCACCGTTCGGGCAGAACGCCGACCTGGTGTACCGCACCGACCTCGGCACCTACACCCTGCGCGACGTCTCGGGCAGCCGCTGGACGTTCGACAACATCGGCAGGCTGGTCACGATCACCGACCCGGCCGGGCTCACCGAGACGCTGACCTACGACACGGCCGACCGCGTCACCACGATCACCAACGACACCAGCAAACGCTCGCTGCGCCTGACCTGGCAGGGCGCCCGCGTCACCTCGGTCACCGCGGGCGGCGACCTGACGTGGACCTACACCTACGACGGCGAACGGCTCACCAAGGCGTGCGCGCCCGGCGCGGCACCGAACTGCACCACCTACGGCTACCAGCAGGGCTCGCACTACCGCAGCACGGTGCTGGACAACGGTCCGCGCGCCTACTGGCGGCTCGGTGAGACCGGCGGTGACACGTTCGGCAACGCCGTCGCCCGCCGCGACGGCGTGGACGCGGGCAAGCAGCACGGCGTCCTGCTCGGTGGCGCCGGAGCGCTGGGCGGCACCGCGGACAAGGCGGCCACGTTCGACGGCAACAGCAGCTACGTGACGTTGCCGGACCAGCTCACGACCGCGACCATGTCGCTCGCCGTCGAGATGTGGTTCAAGACCGACGGCAACGGCACCCTGCTCAGCTATGCCGACCAGTCGTTCCCCACCGGCGCGGCGAAATCGACACCGATTCTCTACGTGGGCACGGACGGCCTGCTGTACGGCGGTTTCTCGCTGCGCGGCGACGAGGGACCCCGGCAGATCGTCAGCACCGGACAGGTCGACGACGGACGGTGGCACCACGTCGTGCTGTCCGCCGCGATCGACCGGCAGAACCTCTACCTCGACGGCGTCCGGGTGGGTCAGGAACTGCGCGGGTTCGTCGACCACCGGCAGCAGGGCCGGCTGACGCTCGGCGCGGGCAACGCCAAGAACTGGCCCGCCACCAACGGTGGTGACTTCCACTTCTCCGGCGCCATCGACGAAGTGGCGCTCTACCAGAACACCCTGGGAGCGCTGGCGGTCGACACGCACTTCCGCGCGGGTGCGCCGGTCGACCAGCTGACCGAGATCAAGTTGCCGCAGGACGACCGGAAGTTCGCCACCCTCACCTACGACGACATCTTCGACCGGGTCCGCACGCTCAACGATCGCCTTGGTCGCGTGTGGACACTCGACACGCCGGTGCTGCGCGACTCCGTGCGCACCGCGACGTTGCGAGGACCGGCAGGTCACGGCGACTGGACCTACACCTTCGACGCGGACAACGGCGGTCGGCTGACGTCACGGCTGCACGACGGCGCCACCGTGCGGTACGAGTACAACGCCGCGGGCTTCCCCTCGGCGGTGGTCGACGATAACGGGCATCGCACCGAGCAGACCACGGACGAACGCGGCAACGTGCTGAGCCGCAAGACCTGTCGTACCGCGGGTTCGTGCAACACGGAGTACTTCACCTACGTCAAGTCCGACGTGGTGCTCGATCCGCGCCGCGACAAGCTGGAGTCCTCTTCGGACGCACGTTCCTCCGGGCCGGTGGACACCCGCTACCGCACCTCCTACACCTACGACACGGCCGGGCGGCCGCTGAAGGTGACCTATCCGATCCCGGCGGGGCACACGGTCGCGCCGAGCGAGACCACCACGTACACGACCGGCGCCCAGGACGCCGAAGGCGGTGGCAAGATGCCCGCGGGCCTGCTGCTGACCAGCACCGGCGCGCGCAACCAGGTCACGTCCCGTTCCTACCGGGCCAACGGTGATCTGCACGAACTGGCGGGCCCGACCGGGCTGCGTGCCAGGTACGGCTACGACCAGTTCGGCCGCCAGAGCACGGTGACGACGATCAACAGCGGGGGAAGCTCGCTGGGCACCACGACCTACGAGTACACCCCGCGGTCCGAGGTCTTCCGCATCACGTCACCAGGTGTGCGCAACGAGATCACTGGCGTCACGCACACCGCCGTGACCACACAACGCCATGACGGCAACGGAAACCTGCTGGAGACCGCGGTCTCCGACAGCACCGGCGGTGATCCGACGCGGACCACGAAGCACACCTACGACGCGTCGGATCGCTTGAGCAGCACCGAGTTCCCGGACGGCGGGATCGAACGGCACGCGTATTCGGACGGCGGCCTCGCCCAGACCGTGACCGACGTCCGCGGCACGTCGTGGACCAGCCGCTTCGACGAACTGGGCAGGGAGCTTTCGCGCACGGCGTCCGGGCAGGGCGTGAACCCGGAGAACCCCGTCGCCACCACGATGACGCTGGAGGCGCGCGCCTACGACCCGGCCGGCCGGCTCGCGTCCGTCACCGACGCCATGGGCAGGCTGACCTCGTACACCTATTACGACGACGACCTGCTTTCCGCCACGCGGCAGACGGTTCAGGGCCGCGAGGTGGTGCTCGACCAGCGCGCCTACGATCCCGCCGGTCAGCTGGTCGACCAGACCACCGCGGGCGGGCGGCGCACGACGTTCGCGTACGACCAGGCGGGCAACGTCGTGTCCACCGCGTTCGACCCCGCCGGGCTCAACCGCGTGACGAGCGACTCCCACGACCTCGGTGGCAACGTGATCCGCACCGAACGGCGGGGCGCGGCCGACCCGCAGCGGGTCGAGACCACGACGTTCGGCTACGACGCGGCCGGTCTGGTGGTGCGCGAGGACGCGTTCCTCGACGCCTCGACGACGGTCTCCACCACGATCGACCGCGACGAGCGTGGCCTGCCGCGCAGCACGACCGACCGGCGCGGCGTCACCACGCGCTACGAGTACGACCTCACCGGTGAGCTGGTGCGCACCACGAACTCGGCAACCGACGTGTGGGCCGGGGGAGTCCGCACCGCCGGCTTCACCCGCACCGAAGTGCTGGGCCACAACACCTTCGGCGAGGTCACGCACGCCCGTGACGGCGCGGGCAACGTCACCACCACGGCACGGGACGCGATGGGCCGTGCCGTGGCGGGCACCGCGCCCGACTACACCCCGCCCGGCGGTCAGCCGATCAAGGGGGCGGCCACGCGGACCGAGTACGACCACGCGGGCAACCCGACCAGGACGACCGACGCCCTGCAACGGGTGACCTCGCGAACGTTCGACCCGTACGGCCGCGTCCGCACCGTCACCCTGCCGCAGGTCGGTGACCAGCCGAGCGTGCTGTCGTCGCGCTACGACAAGAACGGCGAACTGGTCTCGCAGACCGACGCGAGCGGTGCGCAGACCCTGTTCACCTACGACGAACTCGGCCGCCGGATCACCTCCACCCAGGCCGACCGCACGCCGGGCGGGATCCTCTACTACACGACCCGCACCGGCTACGACGACGCCGGCAACCCCGTCTCCGTCGAGACGCCGCAGGGCTTCACCTCCACGTCCGCCTTCAACGCGGCCGGTGAGCTGACCTCCAGCACGGACGCCACCGCGCGGTCGACCGGCTACGGCTACGACATCGCGGGCAGGCAGAACTCCGTCACCGGCTTGGACGGCGTGGTGTCCACCACGTCCCACGACCTGCTAGGCCGCGCCGTGCGCACCGCGCAGTCCGTTGGGGGACAGGAGAAGCGCGCGTCTCTCACCGACTACGACGCCAACGGAAACGTGATCGCGACGACCAGCGCCGAAGGACGCAGGGTCACCTTCGGCTACGACGCGCTGAACCGCGTCGTGAAGCAGACCGAGCGCGTGAGCGACAGCGAGCAGATCGTCACGGCGACGGACTACGACAAGCTGGGCAACCGCAGCCGTTTCGTGGACGGCAGGAACAACGTCACCACGTACACCTCCACATCGTGGGGCCTGCCCGAGTCGATCGTGGAACCGGGCGGCGCCACCTGGACCACCTCCTACGACGCGGCGGGCCAGGCCGTGCGGCTGAGCAAGCCCGGTGGCGTCCAGGTCACCCGCGCGTTCGACGCACAGGGCCGCGTGAGCGCGGAGAACGGTTCCGGGGCCGAGTCCGCGACCACCGCCCGCACCTTCGGCTACGACGCCGCGGGCAGGCTGGCCGCCGCGGGCGACGACCTCTTCCGCTACGACGACCGCGGCAACCTCCTCACGTCCCGTGGCCCGGGCGGGTCCACCACCTTCACCTACAACGGTGACGGCACCGTGGCGACCCGCACCGACGCGTCCGGCACCGCCTCGTACAGCTACGACAAGGCCGGCCGGATCACCGAGGTGGTGGACGGGCTCACCGGCCGCACCGCCGACTACGGCTACGACAAGGCCGGTCGCCCGGCCTCGGTCGCGGACCGCTCGCTCGGGGGCCGGACCGTGCGGCGCCTGGCCTACGACGAACTCGGCCGGCTGGTGTCCGACCAGGTCCAGCAGACCGTCGACACCGGAGTGCCGCCACGAGTGCTCATCGGCAGCACGTACGGCTACGACCGCGACGACCAGGTGACGGCCAAGGGCGCCAACAGCTACGGCTACGACGGCGCCGGTCGCCTGATGTCGTGGAAGGACCCGGCCGGCAAGACCACGTCGTACGGCTGGGACCGCTCCGGCAACCGGGTCGCGGTGGGGGACAGGACCTTCGCCTTCGACGCCCAGAACCGGCTGACGTCCGGTGACGGCGCGACCTACACCTACACCGACCGGGGCACGCTGTCCTCCCGGACGCAGGGCGGCACCACGAACACCTCGTCCTTCGACGCCTTCGACCGGATGACCGCGATGGGTGCCGCCCGCTACACCTACGACTCGCTCGACCGGGTGGCGTCCCGCAACGGCACGGACTTCCAGTACCAGGGGACGACCAACGAGGCCGTGACGGACGGCACCCGCACGATCAGCCGGCTGCCGGACGGATCCGCCTTCGCCGACAAGGGAAGCGGCCAGGCCAGAATGCTGTTCGCCGACTCGCACGGCGACGTGCTCGGCCGCTACCTGAGCAACACCGTGGACGGGCAACGGAGTTTCGACCCGTTCGGCGCGGTGACCTCGTCGTCGGGTGACACCTCGGCCATCGGCTACCAGGGCGACTGGACGGATCCCGGGACCGGCGCGGTGAACATGAGCGCCCGCTGGTACACGCCGGACACCGGCAGGTTCGCGAGCCGGGACGACTGGACGCTGGACCCGTCACCTTCGGCGGCCGCGAACCGGTACGCCTACGGCAACAGCAGTCCGCTGTCGGGCACGGACCCGACGGGCCACGACATCTACCAGTGCCTGTGGAACGTGGGCAGAGACGTCAAGACCCCGCTGGACGCGATCTGGCAGCCCATCAAGCACACCCTGTTCGACAGCGCCTGCGCCGGTCAGATCGCGGTCGCCGACTGCAAGTACGGCCGGTGCATGAAGCAGGACCCTGGCGATCTCCGGATGGGCAACTGCAAGTACAACATCGGTGGCTGCGCCGCTCGTCGCACCTACACTCCGCCGCCTCCACCGCCACCGTCGTGTGGCAAGGGCAAGAAGTGCACCAGCGGCAAGCCGACCACCGGTCCCGGTGGCCGGAAACCGAAGCCGATCTACAAACCGGTTCCCCCGCCTCCTCCGCTGTGGTGGCGCGAGCTGCACAAGCCGAACTTCCAGCCACAGCCGGGACACACCGTCGTCGCGCCGCCGAGCACGTACGACCCGACCAACCCGCTGACGATCATCATCGACCTGGCGGACGTGCTGATCGACACGGCGACGTCCATCACCGAGACGGTGTTCGACGCGGTGGACACCGTGGGCACGATCGCCGACGACCGGCGGTTCCCGGTGGTCGGGAAGGGCGGCGCGCTGCGTCAGCCGGAGGAGCAGGGGTGCCTCGACGGTGATCCCACCATGATCACCGACGTCGCGATCAACGACGACATGGAGGAGTTCACCTCCCCCGAGCACGGCACCGCCGAGCGGGCCACCGCCGGCCAGGTCTGCTTGACCACGAAGAACAAGAAGGATCGCCCGAAGGTGGGCGACCCGGTCGGACGCGAGTTCGGCATGCACCGCGGTCATCTGGTCGGTCACCAGTTCCACGGCAGCCACAAGGTCGAGAACGTCGTGCCGCAGTACGCGATGTCGAACTCGCCGGTGATGCGCGACGTCGAGAACGACATCGCTCGCGCGATCGGCCAGAACGGGCAGCGCGTCTTCTACCGCGTCGTCGCCGAATACGACAGCGAGAAGGCCGCGATCCCGTCGTCGATCAAGTTGTACGCGGTGGGGGACAAGGGGTTCGTGTGCGTGAAGGTCATTCCGAACACCCCTGACTACACCAAGGAGAAGTGGGACCGCGACGCACCACGGCCCCGCTGTCTCAACCCTGTCGGCCCGAACGGCGGGTAACCGATGAATGAGTGGAGTGGCATGAGAATCAGGCAGCGCATGGCCGCGTTGGCCACGGGGGTGGCGCTGGGGATGTCGGTCGTGGCAACCGTTCCGGCGGTCGCGACACCCGACGTCCCGCACGCGATCTCCGAGCCGAGACCCGGCGAGGCGGTCTCGAAGGACAAGGACGGCAACGTCCTGCTCTACGTCGACGGACGGGACCAGAAAGCCGTCCGCGACACGGTGACCAGGCTCGGGGGCAAGGTCACCGGCACGCAGGGCTCCCGCGCCCAGATCGCCATCGGTCAGGACCGGGTGGCGGCACTGGGCAAGGAGCAGTCCATTGTGGAGGTCGAGCGTCCCGAGCGCGCGATCCCGATGGCCGTCACCTCCGAGGGAGTTCAGGCTTCCGGCGCGGACGGGTGGATCAACGACGGCAAGAAGGGCAAGGACGTCAAGGTCGGCGTCATCGACGTCGGCTTCGCCCGCTTGGACGAGGTCAGGCAGTCGGGTGAACTGCCGGCGGGAACGACTGTCAACAACGCCGGGTGTCACGACGTCACCCGCAGCAGTGACCACGGCACCGCCGTCGCCGAGGTCGTGCACGACATGGCGCCCGAGGCTCAGCTGTTCCTGGCGTGCGTCGACGGCCCGCTGGACTTCGCCGGGGCGGAGGAGTGGTTGCGGCAGCAGGGGGTGCAGGTGATCACCGCCGCGATCGGGTTCCTCAGCTCCGGCCGCGGTGACGGCACCGGCGAGCAGGGCAGCCCGGCCGACGTGGTCCGCAAGTCCCGCGAGGCGGGCGTGCTGTGGGCGACGGCGGCGGGCAACCTGGGCCGGACCCACTTCGCGGGCAAGGCGGTGGACGCGAACAACAACGGTTTCGTCGAGTTCGACGGCACCGCGCAGAACAACGGCTTCAACCTCGCCGCCGGCGCCACGGCCACCGTCTCGCTCAAGTGGGACGCGTGGCCGAGGACGAACGAGGACCTCGACCTCTACGTCATGACGCAGGCGAAGGCGCCGACCGGACCCACCGACCCCGCGATCAAGTCCGCCTCCACCACGAACCAGCGTGACGTCGCCGGTGGCCTGAGGCCGACCGAGGAGGTGACGTTCGCCAACGAGACCGGGTCCGCGCAGTTCTACTACCTCTACGTGCGCAACCACAACGCGAAGTTCACGACGAGGTTCGACCTGTTCGCGTCGGGGCCGACCGATCCGTTGCAGTACAACACCCCGGCCGGCAGCGTCACCGAACCCGCGACCTCGCCGTACGTGATGGCAGTGGGTGCGACCCGGCCCGGCAGTGGCGCGCTCGCCGCGACCAGCGGTCAGGGACCGACCATCGACGGCAGGCAGAAACCGGACATCACCGGGTTCGACGAGGTCAGCACCTCGACCTATCCCGGCTACGCGATGGCCGGCACTTCCGTGGCCGCCGCGCACGTGGCGGGTGCGGCGGCGCTGATCAAGTCCGCCAACCCGCAGCTCGACGCCGGTCAGATCCAGAACGCGCTCCAGACGAGGACCAACCCGCGCAAGTCCGACAACCAGTGGGGCAGCGGCGTGCTCGCGCTGGGCACACCGGACACGGTGCCGGTCGTGACCGGGTCGGGCTACACGCCGTTGCCCAAGCCGTTGGTCGTGCAGGGCAAGGCTTTCGCGCCCAACGAGGTCTTCACGTTGTCGTTCCCCGACCTGCCGGGCGACACCACTGCGGTCGCGATCAACGTGTCCGTCCGCACCAACCCCGCGCCCGGAACGACCGAGGTGCCGAGCGGGCTCGACGTGTTCCCGGAGGACCCGGCGCAGTCGACCAGCAAGGCCACGACGGTGCGGGTGCGGCCGGGCGGCGGCTGGGTCAACACCCTGGTGATCGCCAAGGTGGGCCGTGACCGCGCGATCCGGTTGAAGGCGGGCGCCGGGCCGGTGTTCGACAACGTCGACTACCTCGGCTACTTCAGCGCGAACGGCTCGTCCACCTTCTTCGCCCAGCACAGCCCCGTCCGGGTGCTCGACACCCGCGGCCTGAACGGCGGCTCGCGCACCACTCCGCTCGACGCGGGCGAGGTCGTGACCGTGAAGGCCAGAGGTGCCAACGGTGTTCCGGACAACGCCAGGGCCGTCGCGGTCAACCTGACCGCCGTCGAGTCGACCCAGGGCACGGCGATGGGACTCTACGGCGCCGAGAACGGCGGCACGGCGCTGAGCGTCGGCCGCAACGAGCGCCGGTCGAACATGTCGATCGTGACGATCGCGGAGGACGGGAACATCCGGCTGCGCAACGCGTCCGGTCGCGTGCACGCGATGCTCGACGTCGTCGGCTGGTTCGGACCCGGTGACGGCGGGAAGTACGTGCCGCTCGCCGAACCCGCGAGGATCGCCGACACCGCGACGGGAGCAGGCCCGCTCGGCCACGGGGAGAGCGCGCGGTTCCAGGTCACCGGGCTCGCCGGCATCCCGGCCACCGCGACGGCGGCGGCACTGCTGCCCTCGGCGCAGGACGACGTGCTCGGCACGGAGATCTCCGTGGCACCGGCCGAGATCGGCTGGTCACCGGTGACGAACTTCGCCACCAGGCAACGGGAACAGCTGTCCGGTTCGGTGCTGACGCCACTCGGCGCGAGCGGCAAGGTCGCCGTGCGCAACGAGCGCGGCAACGCCCAGGTGGCGCTCGACGCACAGGGCTACTTCATCGGCGGCGCCCCGTTCACCGACGACGGCGCGTGCGCGCTGCCGGTCGGGGAAGCGGGCTACACCAGCATGTTCGACGGCAGGGCGGAGTCGAACCTGTCCGCGTGGCGGACAGCGGGCACCACGTCACTGGCGGCGGACGGCTGCGAGCTGCGCACCACCGAGGGCACCGACATCACCTGGTACGCGGCGCACTCGTTCAACAACGACTACACGGTGAAGCTCGACTGGAAGGCCAACTCGGCGGCGGTGAACACCGGCCTGTTCGTGATGTTCCCCGACCCCGGCGCCAACCCTGCCGTCCCGCGCGACAACGGCGTCGAGATCGACCTGTCCAGCGACGACACCATGGGCTCGATCCTGCCGGGCAAGCCGACCACCAGGCAGCCCGTCGCCCCGGGCCAGTGGCACGCGGTCGAGGTGACGGTCGCCTCGAACACGGTGATCGTCAAGCTCGACGGCACCGAGATCAACCGGCATGCCGTCACCGCGGCCGGCCGTGGTTTCGTGAACAGCTTCGTCGGCCTGCAGAACGACGGCGACTACCGGACGTCGTACCTGCGCAACGTCCGCGTCAAGAACAACACCGCGGTGCGCAACGGTGAGCTGCGCGGCGTGAACGACCGGTGTCTCGACGTCCCCGGCTACGACCCGGCCGCCTCCCAGCTGCAGATGTGGGACTGCAACAACCTGCCCAACCAGCGCTGGACCACCACCGTCGACGGCTTGATCACCAACGTCGGCAAGTGCATCGGCGCGCAGAACGGCGGCACGGCGGCGGGTACGGCGGTCACGCTGCAGGCGTGCGCCGTGGAGCTGCACCAGCAGTGGGTGGTCCGCCCGGACGGCGCGGTCGTCAACGTCCGCTCCGGCAGGTGTCTCACTCCGGCGAACACGGACCGGTCGGCGCCGTTGCAACTGCAGGACTGCTCGTCGCGGTCGGACCAGGTGTGGCGTCTGCCCGATCAGCGCGGCAGGATCGGCGCGCTGGTCAACCCGGCGTCCGGCCGCTGTCTCGACGTCGTGAACGCCAACCCGAGCCTGAACAAGGTCCAGGCCTGGGACTGCGCCGGCAACATCGCGCAGGCGTGGGCGACGACCGGTGACGGCCGGATCACCTCCAGCGGCAAGTGCCTCGACGTGGCCTTCAGCGGCACGGCGGCGGGTACGGCGGTCCAGCTCTTCGACTGCAACGGCAACACCGGCCAGCAGTGGCAGACCAGGCCCGACGGCACCGTGGTCAACCCGGCCTCCGGCAGGTGCCTGACCTCGGCGGGGACCGCCAACGGCGCGGTGTTCACCATCCAGGACTGCTCAGCGGCACCGTTGCAGATCTGGCGGATGAGCGCGCAGAGCCAGTGGACTGGCAACGTCGTCGGCCTCGGTGGCAAGTGCGCCGACATCAAGGGCGAGAACCCGGCCAACGGCATCGTGTGGCTGTGGGCGTGCTTCGGCCCGTCGGGCGAGACCTGGACCGCACCCGGCGACGGCACCGTGCGGTCGATGGGCACGTGCCTCGACATCGGTGCGCTGACCAACGGCACGCCGACCGTGGTGGCGAACTGCCACAACGGCATCAGCCAGCAGTGGATCGTGCGTCCGAACGCCACGCTGGTGAACGTCGACGCGTCGCGGTGCATGGACGTGCACGCCGGTATCACCGACAACGGTGCGAAGATCCAGCTCTGGGACTGCGTGGGCACGGCGCAGCAGCGCTGGGCGGTCCCGCTCCGGGCGGCCTGATCCAGGCAGCTTGATCGGATGAGCGGCCGGCCTCGCACCGAGGCCGGCCGCTTGTCGTCGTGGGCCGCGGCGAAGAATCGGTTAGCGTGGAGCCGACGATCCGATCAGGAGGCTTCACACCGTGAACGAGGGAACTGCCGCGCTGCTGAGGGTGAACACGGAGAGGCTCGACACCGCTGTCGTGCTGCGCGCCGAGGGCGAGGTCGACTCGTACACCGCGGATCTGTTGCGCGCCAAGCTGTCCGAGGCGTTCGGCGCGGGTCTCCCCGTCGTGCTGGACCTCAGCGACATCGAGTTCTTCGCGTCCATCGGACTCTCCGTGCTCGTGGAGTTCCACCAGCGCGGCGAGGACAGCGGCACACCGTTGCGCCTGGTGTCGCCCAGGGGAAGCGTGCTGCGGGCGCTCAAGGCCACCACCCTGAACGAGACGCTGGACCTGTACCTCGACCTGGACGCGGCCTTGCATGGCTGACCTGCCGTCCCGCTCGATGCCGGACGGTTTCGTGCTGGACCGCACCAAGGTCGTGGTCGCCGTCGCTGCCGGCCTGGTCAGCGGCCTCGCCGTCACGGTCACCGGCCACGGCGAGTTCGGCCTGCTGGTCGGCTGGGACGTCGCCACGCTCGCGTACCTCGTGCGGGCGTGGATGGTCATCTGGCCGATGGACGCCGAGAAGACCGCCCAGCACGCCGTCCGCAACGACCCGACCCGCCGCGTCGCCGAGGTGCTGCTGCTCGTGGCCGCGTTGGCGAGCCTCGTGTCCGTGGGCTTCGTACTGGCCCGCGCGGCACACACCACCGGCGCGTCCGAACTGCTGCGCGTCGGCCTCGGCGTGCTGTCCGTGGTGCTGTCATGGGCTGTGGTGCACACGATCTTCACGTTGCGCTACGCCCGTCTCTACTACTACGGCGCCGACGGCGGCATCGACTTCAACCAGTCCGAACCGCCGGACTACGGCGACTTCGCGTACGTCGCGTTCAGCATCGGCATGACGTTCCAGGTGTCCGACACGAGCCTGTCCGGCCGCGAGATGCGCCGCACGGCCCTGAAGCACGCCCTGTTGTCGTACCTGTTCGGCACCGGTGTGCTGGCCACGACGATCAACCTGGTCGCGAGCATCAGCAGCCAGTGATCACGCCGGGTGGTCTTCCCCGGATGTTCGCCAGGTTCGTGATGTGGGCACGGACAACCCGGCGTCGGCGGCGACCGAGGCGACGGTGTGGCCTGACAGAACACCCTGGTCGACGTTCTTATTCTGTCGGTACTACTACCTGGGGGTAGCTGTGCTCGAAGCACTCAAGGTCAGGGATTTCCGGTTGCTGTGGACCGGGCGAACCGTGAGCATGCTGGGCTCGTGGCTGCTGGTGATCGCCATCCCGGCGCACGTCTACGCGCTCACCGGTTCGCTGCTCGCGACCGGCCTCACGCTCGTCGCCGAGTACCTGCCGCCGTTGCTGCTCGGCCCCGTCGCGGGCGTGCTGACCGACCGCTGGGACCGACGGCGGGTGATGATCGCCGCCGACCTGTTCCGCGCGCTGGCGGTCACGCTGATGTTGTTCGCCACGGCCGGGCACTCGCTCTGGCTCGTCTACGCCGCGTTGATCGCCGAGAGCACGGGCGCCGTGCTGTTCCGTCCGGCCGCGCAGGCGCACATCCCGGTCGTCGTCGGCACGGGCACCGGGCTGAGCAGCGCGAACTCGCTCAACGCCTTCACCGACGGCACGGTCCGTCTCGTCGCGCCACCGCTCGGCGCCGCGATCATGACGCTCACGAGCTTCCAGGCGCTCATCTGGATCGACATCGCGAGCTACCTCGTCTCGGCGGCCGCGATCGCGCTGACGACCCGCCGCCAGGCTCTGGTGGGGAAGCGGGCTCCGGTCGATCTCGCCGGCGGTTGGAAAGTGTTGCGGAGCCTGCCGACCGCGGTGGTGCTGCTGCCGTTGACGGCGATCTTCCTGGCGGCCAACGCCGCGCTGAGCGCACTGCTCGTGCCGTTCGGGATCCAGAGACTCGGTGGCACCGAACAGATCGGGCTCGTCGTGTCCGCGCTCGGGGCCGGGTTCCTGCTCGGCGCCGTGGCGATCCGCAGGCTCGTCGACCGGGTTCAGCCCCGTTACCTGCTCGCGGCGACCCAGCTGGCGACCGCCGTGGCGTTCTTCGTGCTCTTCAGCTCGACCTCGTTGCTCGTCGCCTTGCCCGCCGCGGTGGCCATCGGCGTGTTCGGCTCGATGACCCTCGTGACCCCGCAGACGGTGTTGCAGCGGGTGGTGCCGAACGAGGCACTCGGCCGGATCAGCGCGGTCTTCCTGTCAGCGGAAGCGTTGGCGACGTTGATCGGCGCGCTGGCGGGACCTCTGCTCGCGCAAACGTTGTCGTTGCGCGCTGCCGTGGTGGTCGCCTGTGCCGTCACCGCGGGCGGGGCGCTGGCGGGACTGGCGTTGTGGGACCGGTCCCGTGCCGCCGTCTCTAGTGTCCCGGCTCGTGACGGAACTGGGTGCGGAGCTTGAACGGTATGAGACGAGCAACCGCCGTCGCGCGGTGACGGGAGCGCTGGCGGTGACGGCTGGCACTCCCGTCCTCGTGCTCGGGGTGTTCTCGCTCCTGACGCTCGACGTCGGCCGGGCGGGCCCGATCATGTCCGTCGCCGGGATCATCCTCGGCTGCGGCCTGGGCGCGGTCGTGATGGGGACGATCCTCGCCGTGCAGTCCGTGGCGCGCCATGGCGAGCACTTCACGTTGTACGAGCACGGATTCGTGCACACGTGGGGCGCGAAGACGATCACCGTGCCGTGGACGGACGTCGCCACCGTCACCGACATTGGCAAGAAAACATTTCTGTCCAAGACTTTCGGTGGCGACGTCGCTTGTCAGATCAAGCTGGGCAACGGCCGCAAGGTGACCGTCAACGCCTTCACCGAGGGTGCGGAACTGCTGATCCACCGCGTCTTCGAGGCCACGGGTACTGCTCGGGCAGAATGAACGGCGTGCCGGACAAGCTGACCGTCGACCTGCACCCGATCTTCCGCAGCGACCAGGACATCGCCCAGGCCGTGCGTGCCGCGCTCTTCCGCGCGGCCGGGCAGAAGGTGCCACTGGTCGAGATCATCACGGGCAAGGGCTCGGGCAAGCTCAAGGCCCGCGTGCTCGCCATGCTGAAGCAGCCGCACGTCAAGAAGCTCTACTGGCGCGTGGAGGTCGCGCCGGGCAACGACGGCATGGTGCTCGTGCACCTCAAGTAGCTCAGCGTTCGCTGGCCCGTCGCATGACGCGGGCGAGCAGCTCGGCTTCCTCGCTGCCTTCCTCGTCGTTGGACGTGAGGGCGAGCAGGAAGATGATGATCACGCTGACACCGGCACCGCCGATGATCAGCGACGTGATCAGCTCCTGCGAGTTGCCGACGACGATCGACGCGCTGTGGTCGTGCGCCATGCTCATCGCGTACATGCCGGTGTAGTGCATTCCCGTGACGGCCACGCCCATCACCAGGGCGGCGCCGATGACGGCGGCGAAGCCACTGACCTTCCGCGTGAACCACAGCGCGACGGTCGAGGCGACCACGGCGATCACGATGGAGAGCGCCACGAGACCGATGTTGTAGGAGACGTCGGCGTTGATCACGATCGCGGCCATGCCGGTGTAGTGCATCGCGGCGACGCCGAGTCCGGTGACGAGCCCGCCGGCGGCGAGCGGCCAGAAGCGCGTGTCGCCGTTCACGCCGTACCGCCGCACCAGGAACAGGCCGGCGGCGACCACCACGATGGCGACGACCATGCTCAGCAACGTGATGGGGATGTCGTAGGAGACGTTCGCGCCCATCCAGGTGCCGAGCATCGCGGTGAAGTGCATGCCCCAGATGCCGAGCCCGCCGATCGACACCGCGGCCACGGCGATCCACCAGTTCCGTGTCGTCCTGTTCGCGTTTCGCGCGCGTTCAGCGGACAGGAGACCGAGCACCGAGCCGAGGACCGCGACGACGTAGGCAGCGATCGGTGTGAGCGTCCCCATGTCCATATCGGAGATGAAAACATTTCGAATCTATGTGACACAAGACCGCTGTGGACACTGGTACCAGGGAAAACGTTGTGCGATCAGACGAACACGCCGAGTGCGCACTGTCCGTCCACAAAGGAATCACACGGGCAGTGACCGATCGGGTGCAGCGAGCATCCGCTGGGCGCGCGGAAAGTCCCGAAGTTGTACTGAGAGTAGGTCCAGGGCGGGTTCCAGCACCTGCGCCGGCACCCCGCGGGCGTTGAGCACCTCGCCGGTCCAGGAGAGGAAGTCGCGGAACAACGAGTCGTCGTCCACGTACAGCGCGGTCGCCAGGTACTCCACGATGTGCGCGAGATCCTCGGCCGTGTGCTGCCGCTGCTGGTCGGTGTAGGACCCCATGGCGGGCACGCGTTCCTCAAGGCCGCGGTACACCGACCGCACGAGGTCGCGGGCGCTGCGGGTCACCAGCGTGTACTCCTGGTCCGCGAGATGCGGCAGGTCGTCGACGGGCTGGTGCGGCGCGCTCGGCGGCTGAATCGTCTGGGACAGCAACATGTCCGCGGCGGACCGGGCGTCGGCGGCCCACGCGTTCGCGCCGAACCGCCGCGCGTACACGCCGTCCACGCCGAACGCGGCGCCGCCCACCATCACCGGCACACCCGTCGCCTGGCACGCCGTCATCGTCGCATGCGCCACCGGCAGCCGGGTCGCGATCGAACTCGACAGCGCCACCACGTCCGGGCTGGTGCGGTGCAGGTACGTGATGAGGTGCGGCGCCGGCACCTGCGCGCCCAGGTAGTCGACGGCGAAACCGCGCAACGACAACACCTCCGCCAGCAACCGCGCGGGCAACGCGTGCCACTCGCCGTCCACGCACGCCACCGTCACGCGCCCGTGGATCGCTTCCCGCCGGGGCCTGGTGATCGACAACGCGGTGACCGCGCGGTCGTTGATCGCGGTGATCGCGTGCTCCTGCGCCACGCTGATCCGGTTCACGGCCCACTCCCGGCCGACCCGGTGCTGCACCGCGCCGACCACGTCGAGCAGCACGACCTCGTGGCCGTGCTCGGCCGCCGCTTCGAGCACCACGTCGGTCGCGCGGTGCTCGTCGCCGTCGAGCGCGGCCTCCCACAGGGCGTCGACCGCCTTCACGAGGACCTCCTGCGGGGCGCGGTGATCGCGAGAACCGCCATGTCGTCGTGCGTGCCGCTGCCGACCCATTGTGCGGCGAGCATGTGCACGTGTTCGACCAGCGCCTCGGCCGGCATGCCGCCGCAGGCCGTGAGAGCGCGGTGCAGGCGGTCCTCGCCGAACTCCTCGTCGCCCAGCGGACCGCCGTTGGCCTCGGTGATGCCGTCGGTGTAGAGCAGGCACGAGTCGCCGGGCGCCAGCAGCACCTCGTCGGTGGCCGTCACGATCCGCGGCAGGATGCCGACGAGCGTGCCCTTGGTCCTGGCCGCCTCGACCGTGCCGTTCGCCCGCACGATCAACGGCGGCAGGTGCCCGCCTGAGGTCAGCGTCACGCGCAGACCTTCGTCCACAGGACGCACGGTGCCCACGACCGTCGTGATGAAGCGGGACTGGTCCGTCGTGAGCAGCGCCTGGTTGAGGGCGTGCAGCACCTTGTCGTGGTCGGTCACCACCTGCAGAAGCGCATGCACGGCCGTGCGGACCTTGCCGGTCTGTGCCGCCGCGTCGAGTCCTTTGCCGCACACGTCGCCGAGGACGACGAACAGTTCGTCGTCCGGCAGTTCGTGCACGTCGTAGAAGTCGCCGCCGACGCGTTCGGTGTCGCCCGCCGCACGGTAGCGCCCGGCCAGTTCGACCTTCTCGTACCGGCGCAGCACGGGCGGCAGCAGGTCACGCGTGAGCCGATCGGTGATCACGGCCTGCTGGGTGAACAGGCTCGCCGCCGAGATGGCCACGCCCGCCCGCGAGGCGAACAGCCGCGCGAACGTCTCCTCGTCGTCGGTGAAGTGCTTGTCCCGCCGGATGAGGATCAACGCACCGGCCGGCACGCCGTGGCCGGGCAGGGGAGTGACGACGATCGAGACCACGTCCTGAGCCAGCCAGCCGGGTGCCGCGGCCGGGTCGATCCAGCGCGACGGCACCGGCGGGAAGCCGCGCAACGCCTCGCTGAGTCCGATGACCTCCTCGACGTCGACGTGCTGCAGTTCGTACGTCGGCGACTCGCCGCGCAGGCAGCGCGTGACGGGGTGGCCGTGGTCGGACTGGGGAGCGATCACCAGCGCCTCGTCCGCGAGGTGCGCGGCGGCGAGTTCGGCGACGACGGTCATGCACCGCTCGGGGTTGAGCGACGTCATCAGGGCGCTGGACATCCGTGCCAGCAGCGCGGCCCGCTCCCGTTCCAGCAGCAGGTCGGTCTCGTCGAGCAACCACCAGGTGACCGAGCCGTCCTCGTTGTCGACCCGATGCGCGGCATAGCTGCGTTCCGCGACGTGCACAGACTCGCCGTGCCGCCACTTAGGCGGTACGACCTGTTCCGGAAAGAGCGACTTGGCTGCGTCGTTCATGCCGTGCACCGCACCGACGGCGTCAACGACCAGCGCGGGACACGGCGAACGCAACCAGCTGGATACCGTGACCACGTCCCGAGTGTCCACCAGAAGCCGATCAAGAACAACGTTTGACACGCCCGCGGAACGGGTAGGGTGTCCTCAAAGGACGATCACAACGCCACCTGTCCGGTGACGCCGACCACGATGTTCCCGCCGACCCAGATCTCGCCGCCGTCCTGCGAGAGGTGGACTCGCCCGCGTCGTCCGAGCGCGGTGCCCTGGGCCGCGACGTAATTCTGCCGCGCGATCCCCGCAGGAATCAACCACTGGGCGATCGAGGCGTTGAGGCTGCCGGTCACCGGATCCTCCTCGAACCGGCTGCCCTCGTTGACGAACGCCCGCACCTCGAACGCCACGTCGCCACCATCGGCGTGCGGCCCGACCACCCCGATGCCCCTGAACGCACCGAACCGCTGGTAGTCGGGCCGCACCGCCAGCACGGCGTCAGCGGAACGCAGCAGCACCGCGACCCAGCCCGGCCCGTTGTCGGCCCACCGCGCGTCAGCGATCTCCTCCGGCTCGATCGCCAGCGCCGCCGCCAGATCGCCCACGTTCTCCACCGGCCCGCCGCGCAGGAGCGGGGGAGCGGCGAACGCCAGCCGCGTACCGTCGCGGCGCACCACGACCAGCCCGGCGCCGCACTCCTGCACCAGCCGATCCGGGTCGCGCGGGGTGTTCCCGGCGGTCAGCCACGCGTGGGCGGATCCGAGCGTCGGATGACCCGCGAACGGCAGCTCGCGGCTCACCGTGAAGATCCGCACCCGGTAGTCGGCGGCGGGGTCCGTCGCAGGAAGCAGGAACGTGGTCTCGGCGAGGTTCGTCCAGTTCGCGAACGCCGCCATCTCCTCCGTGGACAGGCCCTCCGCGTCGTGCACGACCGCGAGTGCGTTGCCCTTCATGAACTCGTCGGTGAACACGTCGACCTGACTGAACGTCCGCATCAGGCCAACCTACTGTCAATGGTGCGGTTCGACGTCTGACCGCGCCGCGAGGTGGCGACGGCACACGTGGTGCCGTCCAGTTATCGGCTCTTAACCTCAAACCCATGTCCTGCCTGCAATGACGGAGGCGAACACATGCGATTGAGGAACGCTCTCGTGACACTCGCGGCGGCCACCGGCCTGGCCGCGGCTTCCCTGTCGATCTCGCTCGCGGCGGTCCCGCCACCGCAGCCCGGCACGCTCACCAAGTACGACATCACGGGCACCTACGTCAGCGGTGTGTCCTCCGGCGGCTACCTGGCCAACCAGCTGCACGTCGCGTACTCCAGCGTGTTCCAGGGCGCGGGCATCTTCTCCGCCGGCGCCTACGACTGCGCGCAGAACAACGTGAACACCGCGCTTCTCGCGTGCATGGACACCTTCCAGCCGCGCAAGACGCCCGCCGAGCTGGAACAGCTGACCCGCACCCGTGCGGCGGCGGGCACGGTCGACCCTCCGGCGAACCTCTCCGGCGACCCGGTGTGGCTGTTCCACGGCAGCGCCGACGACACGGTCGACCGCGTGGTGAACGACGATCTCGCCGCCTACTACCGCGACTTCGGCGCGCGGGTCGCCTACAACAACACCAGTGCGGCCGGGCACGCGTGGGTCAGCCCGATCGGCCCGAACGCCTGCGGTGTCACGACTTCGCCGTACGTCAACAAGTGCGGGACGACCGACCCGGTCAAGGAGATGCTGGGCCACCTGTTCGGTCCGGTGAACGCCGCCGCCCCGACGTTGTCCGGCAAGCTCGTCCAGTTCGACCAGAACGCCTACGCGCCCGGCGGCAACGCGGCGTCGATCAGCATGGGACGCGAGGGGTTCGCTTACGTGCCAAGGGCGTGCGACACCGGCCCGTGCAAGCTCATGGTGACGCTGCACGGCTGCTACCAGTACTACGGTCTGGTCGGCAACGCGTTGATGGACAAGGCCTATCTCAACGAGTACGCCGACACCAACAACATGATCGTGCTCTATCCGCAGGCCACCACGATGACCGGGAACCCGCGCGGCTGCTGGGACTGGTGGGGCTACCAGTCGCCGCAGTACGCGCTCAGGACCGGCCCGCAGATGACCGCCGTGGTGAACATGGTCAAGGCGCTGAGCACCAGCGGACCACCGCCCACGACCACCACGACGACCACAACCACGACCACGCCGCCGACCTCGCAGTGCGTCACCGCGAGCAACTATGCCCACACCGTCGCCGGCCGCGCCTACGCCAACCTGGGCCAGACCTACGCGCTGGGCTCCCACCAGCCTCTGGGGCTGTGGAACACCTTCACCACCAGCACGATCCGGCAGTCCGCACCGAGTTATTGGGTGAAGTGCTGACCGGATGAACTCCGGGGTGGCGGCGTGCACCGCCACCCCGGTCCTGTCAGCAGTGGTCGAACGCGTACCCGGACTGGCCGGGCCCGACGAGGTAGCGGTCGCGCAACGTCGTGGTGGCAGGGGTGTCCGGGTCGTTGCACACGTCCTCGAACGTGCCGCGCAGGTCATCGGTGTACTCGATGTCCATCACGTGCTCGTTGTACACGTCGGAGTACGACGAGCACTCTTCCCAGCGGTGGCATTCCTCGGAGACCGCGAAGTCGAAACCGACCTCGGAGCGTCCTCGGGCGGCCTGCTCGGCCGAGTTCTTCTGGCCGATGGCGAGGCCTCGGTTGTGCGAGCGGTCGGCGAGCAGCTTCGCGTAGGCGAGGTTGTTGCTCACGCTCAGCTTGCCCTTGGACCGCAGGTAGGAGTCGAGGTTGTCCACCTCGACGGCCTTGAAGCCCTTGGTCGCGCACTGGTCGATGGTGCCGCCGATGATGCCGGCGAGCTCGGTGCGCTTGGCCGACGTCGACGTGTCGAGCAGGAACTCGTCCGGCCAGTTCGGGTCGATGATCGGCTTGCCCGACGAGTCCTTGAGGATCAGGTGACCGCGCTGGTTCAGCCAGACGTTGCGGTCCCCGGGTTGTGTCTGGAACCCGTTGACGTAACAGATGTTGTAGATGCCGGGCGCGGTGGTGGCCGTGCTGTCGCGCGTCACGAGGTTCACGCCCTGGGGTGGCGTGTACGCGGCACCGAGCTGGTAGTCGAGCACCGCGTTGACAGGGGGGAGCTCGAACGCGGCGGCCGCCTGGCCGGACGAGGTCAGGGGTCCGGCCACGCAGGCAGCCAGCGCGACTGCGGCTAACGCGGTCCCGGCGAGGGCGCGGGCAGGGGAGGTCATAGGCGCCAAACTCCTTGATCGCTCACAAGTGGTGATTGAGTGTGAGCGACTCTAGCGATAACCGGCGTAACGGGCCAGTAAGCAATCTCAATCGGTCACAACTCTTGCTTGTTTGAGCGATTCGCGCTTAGTGTTCGCGACCACACAGCCGCATCCACGAAGCGAGGGAGTCGACATGGCGGACGGCAGAGGGCTCAGTCGCCGCACGGTGCTCACGATGGGTGCCGCGCTCGTCATGACGGCCGCGTGCGGAACGGGCTCCGGCGGGAACGGCAAGGTGAAGGTGTGGCACGGCTACACCGACAAGGAGGCCGCCGCGTTCGACAAGCTCGCGGCGCGCTGGAACACCACGCACCCCGACCGGCAGGTCGAGCTGGTGTTCAACGGCGGCAACGACAACGTGCTGCAGAAGACGCTGGCGTCCTTCGCATCGGGCAACCCGCCGGAGGTCGCCTACCAGTACGGCTCCTCGATCACCGGGCTCACCGGCCGCCCGCAGACGCAGGACCTGACCGACGCGCTGCGCGGGGACGCGGAGTTCCGCTGGGACGACCTGTTCCCGGCGGGCCGGGAGGCCGCGACGGTGGACGGGAAGATCTACGGCGTCCCCGCGCTCGTCGACAACCTCTCGCTCGTCTACAACAAGAAGCTGTTCGACGAGGCCAAGATCGCGCACCCGACCGAGTCCTGGACGTGGGACGACTTCCGGTCCGCCGCGCAGAAGCTCACCTCCGACGGCAAGTTCGGCTGGGCCTACGTCAACGACGGCACCGAGGACACCGTCTGGCGGTTCCTCGCCCTGCTCTGGCAGGCCGGAGGCGACCTGCTCGCCCCGGACGGCAAGAAGGCCGCGTTCGCCTCCGACGCCGGCCGGCAGGCCATGCAGTTGTTGCGCGACATGGCCGTCACGGACAAGTCGGTGTACCTGGACGCGGGCGACCAGCAGTACCTCAACCTCTTCAACTCCGGCCGCATCGGCATGCTGTGGACGGGCCCGTGGGACCTCGGCTCCATCAACGAGGACGTCTCCTACGGCGTGCAGATCCTGCCCGGCAAGGTCACCCACGCGACGATCGCCGGTCCGGACACGTTTGTCGTGTTCGGTGAAAACGGTCGCAACAACGCGTTGCCGTTCCTGAAGTGGCTGCTCTCGGCGGAGGTCCACCTGGAGTTCGCCATGGAGACCGGTCACCTGCCGATCCGGCAGTCCGAAGTGGACCTCGCGGGCTACGCCGAGTTCGAGGCCAAGTACCCCGGCACCAAGGTGTTCGTCGACAACCTCGCGAAGAACGTGACGAAGTCGCGGCCGAACATCCCGCAGTACCCGAAGATCTCGCAGGTCCTCGGCACCGCCGTGCAGTCGGTCCTGCTCGGCCAGGCCGAACCCCAGGCCGCGCTCGACCAGGCGCGGACCGAGGTCGACCAGGTGCTGGCGGGCTCATGACGCTCGACCGACGCCGGCTGGCCGACCACACCGCCGGGTGGGGGTTCGCCGCGCCCGCGGTGATCCTGATCGGCGTGTTCGGCCTCGTCCCCGTGGTGTGGTCGATCGTGCTGTCCTTCCAGCACACCGACCTCACCTCGCCGGGCACGTTCGCGGGCGGCGACAACTACGCCAAGCTCGTCGCCGACCCGCTGTTCTGGGACGCGGCCAGGCGCACGCTGGTCTACGTCGTGCTGTTCGTGCCGATCACGCTCGCGCTCGCGTTGCCGATCGCGGTGATGCTCAACCAGCAGATCCGCGGAGTCGTGTTCTACCGCCTCGCCGTGTCCGTGCCGCTGGTGACCTCGACGGTCGCGACCGGCATCATGTTCAGCTGGCTGGCGAACCCGCAGTTCGGGCTGGTCAACGCCGCGCTGGACGCGGTGGGACTGCCGAAGCAGGGGTTCTTCTCCGATCCCGGCCAGGCGCTGTTCGCCGTCGTGGCGATGACGGTGTGGGGCTGGCTCGGGTTCGCGGTCATCATCTACCTGGCGGCACTGCAGAACGTGCCGAAGGACCTGCTCGAAGCGTCCTCTTTGGACGGCTGTGGCCGGGCCCGGTCGTTCTGGCACGTCGAACTTCCGCTGGTGGCGCCCGCCACGGGCTTTCTCCTGGTGTGGCTCACGATCAACGGCCTGCAGCTCTTCGACGCGGTCTACGTGACGACCAAGGGCGGACCGCTGCGCGCGACCACCGTGCTCGTCTACCACCTCTACAACGAGGCGTTCGTCAGCTTCGACGGCGGGTACGCGGCGGCGATCGGCTGCGCGGTGTTCCTGATCATCGGCGTGTTCACCCTGGCCCAGCTGCGGTTCAACCGCCGCACGTCGCACTACGAGGTTCGATGAGAAGGCCCAGCGCTCTGCACCTGATCCTGTTCCCGCTGTCCGTCGTCATGGTGACGCCGCTGGTGTGGATGCTGCTGGTGTCGGTGTCCACCCGGGAGGAGTCACGCCGCTTCCCGCCCGGCCTGCCGAGCGGGATCGAGTGGGAGAACTACCTCGCGGCGATGCGGGACGCGCCGCTGGGATCGTGGCTGGTCAACAGCTTCGTCGTGTCCGTCGTCTGCGTGGCCGGCAACCTGCTGCTCTGCTCGCTGGCGGGCTACGCGTTCGCACGCATCCCGTTCTTCGGCAGCAAGGTCGCGTTCGTCCTCATGCTCGCGACGCTGATGGTGCCGTTCCAGATCGTCATGCTGCCGCTGCTGATCATGATGCGGTCGCTCGGGCTGATCGACACCCTCGGCGCGCTGATCGCGCCGAACCTGGCCACCGCGTTCGGGGTGTTCCTGATGCGGCAGTTCTTCACGACCCTGCCCAGGGAGCTGGAGGAGGCCGCGCGGATCGATGGCGCGAGCCGGCTGCGGACGTTGCTGCAGGTGCTGCTCCCGCTGATGCGACCCACCCTCGCGACCCTCGCCGTGCTCACGTTCCTGCAGACCTGGAACGACTTCCTGTGGCCGCTCATCGCGGTGCAGAGCCCAGAGGTCATGACCGTCCAACTGGGACTGCAGAGCTTCCAGGGCGCGCACACCACCAACTGGCCGAAGCTCATGGCCGGCACGGTGCTGAGCCAGCTGCCCGTCCTGCTCGTCTTCTTCTTCGCCCAGCGGTTCTTCGTGCGGTCGGTGGCCGCAGCGGGCATCAAGTGACTGAACAACCAAAGGAATCCGCCATGCACACCAGTTCCGCCGCGCAGCTGCACACCACCGCCGAGATCGCGTCCCAACCCGCGTGCTGGCGCCGGGCCGTCGCACTCGCCACCGACCCCGCCGTCGTCGCCGCCCTGCCCGCACCCGGTGAGCGCGTCGCGGTGGTCGGCTGCGGCACGTCGTTCTTCATGGCCCAGGCCTACGCCCGGCTGCGAGAGGACGAGGGACTGGGCGAGACCGACGCGTTCGCCGCCTCGGAGTTCCCGTTCAGCCGCACCTACGACCGCGTCGTGGCGCTGTCCCGGTCCGGCACCACGACCGAGGTGATCGACGTGCTGCGGCGGCTGCGGGTGCCCACGACGGCCATCGTCGGCACCCCCGGCACCCCGGTCACCGAGCTGGCCGACCAGGTGGTCGCGCTGGAGTTCGCCGACGAACGCTCCGTCGTCCAGACGCGGTTCGCGACGACCGCGCTCGTCCTGCTGCGCGCCCACCTCGGCGAACGACTGGAGCGCGCGATCCTCGACGCCGAACAGGCTCTCGCCGACCCGCTGACCCCGGACCTGGTGGAGCGCAACCAGTTCACCTTCCTCGGCGGCGCGCCCTGGACCACCGGACTGGCCGCCGAGGCCGCGCTGAAGATGCGCGAGGCGTCGCTGAGCTGGGCCGAGTCCTACCCGGCAGCCGAGTACCGGCACGGGCCGATCGCGATCACCGACGAGAGCTCGCTGGTCTGGGTGTTCGGCACGGCGCCGGAAGGCCTCGAACTCGACGTCACCGGCGTCGGCGGACGGTGGATCGCCCGAGACCGCGACCCGCTCGCCGAACTCGTCGCGGTGCACCGGCTCGCCGTGGAGGTGGCGCTGCTGCGGGGCCTGCACCCCGACACCCCGCGCAACCTGACCCGGTCGGTGATCCTCGACGGCACGCCATGAGGGCGTTGACCGTCACGCTCAACGCGGCACTGGACGTCACCTACCGGGTCGGCGCGCTGCGGCCGGGCGCCACCCACCGCGTCACCGACGTCGCCGTCCGTGCGGGCGGCAAGGGCGTCAACGTGGCACGAGTGCTGCACGCGCTTGGTGTGCCCGTGCTCGCCACTGGGCTGGCGGGTGGCGGCGCGGGTGTGGCGCTGCGCGACGACCTGGTGCTTTCCGGTGTGCCACAGGCCATGTTCCCGATCGCGGGGGAGACCCGGCGCACGGTCACCGTGGTCGCCGAGTCGGGGCAGGCCACGCTCTTCGCCGAACCCGGCCCGTCGGTCACGTCCGGGGAGTGGGCGGAGTTCCTCGGCCACTACCGGGAACTCGCCGTCGTCGCCGACGTCGTCGTGCTGTCCGGGTCACTGCCGAAAGGACTGCCGGTCGACGCCTACGCGACGCTCGTGCGCACGACGTCCGTGCCGGTGGTGCTGGACGCGGACGGGCCCGCGCTGGCGGCGGGAGCCTCCGCAGGACCCGCCGTCATCACCCCGAACCGCGGTGAGCTCACGGCAGCGTCCGAAAAGGACGATCCGCTCGCTCTCGGCGCGGTCGCCGCACTCGTGTCCGATGGCGCACAAGGGATGACCGCGTACACCTCCGAGGGCGTGTGGACGGCGGCTCCGCCCGAGGTGATCACGGGCAATCCGACCGGGGCCGGTGACGCCGCCGTCGCCGCGCTGGTCGCCTCATGGAACCTGCCGTGGCCGCGACGCCTCGCCGAAGCGGTCGCGTTGTCGGCCGCCGCCGTGCGCGCCCCGCTCGCCGGCGACTTCGACCGCGCCTTCTACGACCAGCACCGGGCGGACATCACGCCCAGGAAAGTTCACGAGGACTAGAACATGCCGTTGGTCCAGCTTCGAGAGATGATCGGCGGGCCCGCACAGGTGCCCGCGTTCAACGTGATCCAGGTCGAGCACGCCGAGGCGATCGCCGCCGCGGCGCAGGAGACAGGCGCTTCCGTGGTGCTGCAGATCAGCGAGAACGCTGTGCGCTACCACGGGTCTCTGCGTCCGATCGGTGCCGCCGCGCTGTCGGTCGCCGCGTCCGCGTCCACCCCGATCGCGGTGCACCTCGACCACGCGACGTCCGAGGACCTCGTGCGCGAGGCCGTGCGGATCGGGTTCGGGTCCGTGATGTTCGACGCCTCCGCGTGCCCGCACGAGGAGAACGTCGCCCGCACCGCCGAAGTCGTGCGCCTATGTCACGAGTCCGGTGTCGGCGTCGAGGCGGAACTCGGTGAGATCGGTGGGAAGGACGGCGTGCACGCACCGGGCGTGCGCACCGACCCGGACGACGCCGCCGCGTACGTGGCGGCGACCGGGGTGGACTTCCTCGCCGTCGCGGTCGGGTCGTCGCACGCCATGCTGACCCGCGACGCCGAGCTCGACTTCGAGCTGATCGCGTTGCTGCACCAGGCCGTGCCGGTGCCGCTGGTGCTGCACGGGTCGTCCGGTGTCGCCGACGAGAGCCTCGCGGCCGCCGTGCGCTCCGGGATGTGGAAGATCAACATCGCCACGCAGCTCAACAAGCACTTCACCGCGAGCGTGCGGACCGTGCTCGACGACCACCCGACGCTCGTCGACCCCCGGCGCTACCTCGGCGCCGGTCGTGAGGCCATGTCCGCCGAGGTCGCTCGGCTCATCCGGGTACTGGAAGGCTGATCAATGTTCACCATCGCGTTCGTGGGCGCGGGTTCCGTCGAGTTCACCCGCCAGCTCCTCCGCGACGTCCTGACGTTCCCGGAGCTCGCCGGCTGCACGATCTCGCTGCACGACATCGATCCGGAACGGCTGGAGGTCGCGGCGGCACTGGCCCGGCTGGCCGGCGGTGCGCACATCCGCACCTCGCTGTCGCGCCGAGAAGCGTTGGAGGGTGCGGACGTCGTCGTCAACATGGTCGCGATCGGCGGTCACTCGGCGACGTTGCGGGACTTCGACGTGCCGGAGTCGTTCGGCCTGCGGCAGACCATCGGGGACACGCTCGGCATCGGCGGGATCTTCCGGGGGCTGCGCACCTTCCCGTTCCTGGAGGGGCTCGCCGCCGACATGCTCGCGGTGTGCCCGGACGCGTGGCTGCTGAACTACACCAACCCGATGGCGATGAACATCCAGTACCTCGCGACCGTCGCCCCGCGGCTGAAGGCGGTCGGCCTCTGCCACTCGGTGTACTGGACGATCCACGACCTGAGCGCACTGGTCGGCGTCCCGCACGAGGAAGTCGACTTCCTGTCCGCGGGTGTGAACCACCAGGCGTGGATCCTGCGGTGGCAGCACGAGAGCCGTGACCTCTACCCGGCGCTCGACGCCGCCATCGCGGCCGACCCGGAGCTGGCCCGCCGCGTCCGCGTCGACCTGTACCGCAGGCTCGGCCGCTACCCGACCGAGACCAGCGAGCACTCCTCCGAGTACGTGCCGTGGTACCTGCGGCATCAGTCCGAAGTGGAGCGTCTGCGCATCCCGGTCCGCGACTACGCGACGATCAGCGCCGAGAACGTTGCCACGTATGAGAAGACTCGGGACGCACTCGCGGCGGGGGAGCCGTTGCCCCCGCTGGCCGACGACGCCGTCGAGTACGCGCCGCAGGTGATCCACAGCCTGGTCACCGGGCGGCAGCGCACGATCCAGGTCAACGTCGCGAACCACGGACTGATCTCCAACCTGCCGCAGGGCGCCGCCGTGGAGGTGCCCGCCACTCTCGACCGGCTCGGCGTGCACCCGCACCGCGTCGGCGACCTGCCCCGCCAGCTGGCCGCCGTGAACCGGAGCTTCCTCAACGTGGTCGACCTGACCGTGGCCGCAGCCGTGGAAGGCAATCCGGACCACGTCCGGCACGCCGCGTTGTGCGATCCGGCGACCGCCGCGGCCCTCACCGTCGACCAGATCAGCGACCTCGTCGCGGCCATGACAGCCGCGCACGGAGACCTGCTGCCCGTCGCTCTGCGAGGCGCCTGATGCTCGACCTCCTCGTGATCGGAGACGCGAACCCGGACGTGCTCGTCTTCGGGGCACCGGGCACTCCCGCGTACGGCCAGGCGGAAACCCTGGTGGAGCAAGGGGTTCTCACGCTCGGAGGATCGGCGGCCATCGTCGCGCACGGCGCCGCCCGGCTCGGCCTGGCCGTCGGTCTCGCGGCGATGGTCGGCCGGGACGCGGCGGGCGACTTCGTGCTGGACGAGCTGAAGTCCGCGGGCGTCGACATCAGCGCTTGCGTCCGCCACCCGGACCTGCCGACGGCGTTGACCGTCTGCCTCAACCGGGCCGGCGGAGACCGGGCGATCCTGACGGCGCAGGGATGTCTGGCGGCGTTCGGGCCCGAGCACGTCCCCGAGACGGCGGCCCGGCACGTGCACTCGGCGTCGTACTTCCTGCAGCCCCGTCTCGCCGCCGGTCTGCCCGAGGTGTTCCGGGCGGCTCGCGGTTCCGGTGCCACCACCTCGCTCGACACGAACGACGACCCGTCGGGTGGCTGGGCGTTGCATCCGGATCTGTTGGCGCAGTGCACCTTCGTGCTGCCCAACCAGGCCGAGGCGGTCGCGCTGACCGGTTCTTCCGACCCGCTGCCGGTGCTCGCGGCCGCCGGCCCTGTGCCCGTCGTCAAAGCGGGCGGGGATGGTTGCGTCGCGCTGCAAGGGCAGGAGCGGATCAGTGCGCGTCTGCCCGCCGTGGAGCCGGTGGACACGGTCGGCGCCGGTGACTCGTTCGACGCGGGCTTCCTCGCGGGCTGGCTGAACGAGCAGGATCTCCGCGCCGCCATGGCACTCGGTGCCGCCGCGGGCGCGTTGTCGACGCGCGGGGCCGGGGGAGTGGCCACGCAGCCCACCCTCGTCGAAGCAGCGGCACTTGCGCGAGCCGTCGAGATAACGAGCAGGCAAGGTGCGTGAATAAGCCGCAATATGTGCTAAATCGAGCATGATTCATGCGCTATAGTGATCGGATGCGTCAAGAGCAGCGTCTTGCTGCGATCCTGGGGAAGCTCGCGGACGCGGGCTCGGTGAGCGTGACCGGGCTCGCGGAAGATCTGGACACGTCCGTCGCCTCGATCCGCCGCGACCTCCAGTCGTTGGAAGAGCAGAAGCTGCTCAAGCGCACCCACGGTGGCGCGGTCGCGGTCGAGGTCATCTACGAGCTGCCGCTGCGCTACCGGGTGGGCCGTCGCGAGGAGAAGCGCCAGATCGCCGAGGCGGCCGCGCGGTTCGTGACCGAGTCCGTCCACTCGGTCGGCCTCAACGGCGGCACGACGACCACCGAACTCGCGCGCCTGCTCGCGGTCTCCAGGCCGTTGAAGGTCGTGACGAACGCGCTCAACATCGCCTCGGACCTGTGCCCACGCCCGTTGATCGACCTGGTGGTCACCGGCGGCGGCGTGCGCCCGGAGAGCTACGAACTGGTGGGCCCGCTTGCCGACCGCGCCCTCGCCGGCATCAGCCTGGACCTGGTCTTCCTCGGCGTCGACGGCATCGACGCCCGCACCGGCATCGCCACCCACGACGAGGTCGAGGCGCAGACCGACAACTGCCTGCTGCGCACCGCCGACAAGGTGGTCGTGCTCGCGGACGGGTCGAAGGTCGGCAAGCGCGCGTTCTCCCGCATCGCCGCCATCTCCGACGTGCACGTGCTGATCACCGACTCCTCCGCGCCCGCAGAGGAGCTCGACCGGTTGCGGGCGGCGGGCGTCGAGGTCGTCGTCGCTTAGGAGCTCGAACCCGAGAAGTCCTGTGCTCCCAGCACGTTCAGCAACGCCAACGCCTCCGCGTCGCGAGATCCGGTCGGCGCGCTGTAGAGCACGAGGTTCTGGTCGCGGTCCGTGAGTGCGAGCGAGTCGCAGTCGACGGTGATCTCTCCGACGAGCGGGTGCCGGAAGGTCTTCGTGAGCACCGTCTCCCCTTGCACGTCGTGCCGCTCCCACAGCCGCGCGAACTCCGGACTGCCCTCGCGCAGTTCGTCCACGAGCCCGGACACCACGGGATCGGCCGGATAGCGCGCGAGAGTCGTCCGGAGCTGCATGACGACGTGGTGTCGGAACTCGGTGGCGTCCGAAACCCCGTACAGCCCTTGCGGCCCTAGGAACGCGCGGCGCGCGAGATTGCGGTCCCGCGGTGCGAGTTCGCGGAAGTCCTCCATCAACGCGGCCATCAGGTCGTTGCACGCGAGCACCTCGAACGCCGCCGAGATGACGAACCCGGCCGTCTGCGGAAGCCGGTCCAGCAACGCGAGGATGCTGGGCCGGACATCACGCCGGTGCCGCCCGGTACGACTCGGCGCCGTACCCGCGAGCACGTGGAGGTGGTCGGACTCGGCGTCCGTGAGCCGCAGCGCGCCCGCCAGCCCCGCGAGCACCTCGGCCGACGGACGCGGCGCCCGGCCCTGTTCGAGACGCACGTAGTACTCGGTCGAGATGTGCGCGAGAACAGCCACTTCCTCGCGGCGCAGTCCGGAAGTCCGGCGGCGCGGCCCTGCGGGAAGGCCGACGTCCTCCGGCCGGAGACGCTCGCGCCGGCTCCGCAGGAACGCACCGAGCTGCTGCTTGTCCATACTCCGAGTATCCGCGCCGGGTGGTGGCTCAGCCTGGTACAGCCTGTGCCTGTCTCAGCCTCCCGGTGAGGCCGACGCTGGTGTCATGAACAACAACGGACTTCTCACCGGCAAGGTCGTGCTCGTCACCGGCGCCAGCCGGGGCATCGGCGAGGCCGCGGCCAGGCTCTTCTCCCGGGAAGGCGCGGCCGTCGTGCTGGCCGCCCGCGGCACCGACGCCCTGACCCGCGTCGTCACCGAGATCCGCGCCGAAGGCGGCACCGCCGACGCGATCACGATGGACCTCGCCGACCGCGCGAGCATCCGTTCCGCCCTCGACGAGGTCGAGAAGCTGCACGGACGCCTCGACGGCGCCTTCAACAACGGCGCGGTCGTCCAGCAGCCCGGCCCGCTCGACACGACCACCGACGACGAGATCGACGAGCAGTTCGCGGTGAACTTCCGCGGCCACTGGACCGCCATGACCGCCGAAGCGGCTCTCATGCGGAGCAACGGCGGAGGCGCGATCGTGAACACCTCCAGCATCGGCAGCCGCCGCGCGAACCCGGTGCTGCCCGCCTACGGCGCCATGAAACGCGCGCTCAACAGCCTCACCGAGAGCGCCGCCGTGACGTGGGGCAAGGAAGGCATCCGGGTCAACGGCATCACCCCTGGCGGCACCGCGACGGCGATGATCGACCAGTGGGAGGCGGCCACCCCCGGCGTCACCGCGCACATCACCGCGACGAGCCCCGTCGGTCGCATGGCCGAACCGCACGAGGTCGCTGAGGTGGCGGCCTGGCTGCTGAGCGACCGGGCGTCGATGGTCAACGGCGCGATCGTGCCGGTCGACGGCGGCGCGGGCGCCTGACGCGAAAGCGGGCGGCACCGGTTTGCCGGTGCCGCCCGATTTCGCTCTACAGGGTCGATCAGGTGCTGGTGTCGATGACGAACCACTGCTCGGCGTGCACTTCCGCGTGGCCGTCGGCTTCGGCGTACACGTCGATCGTCTCCTGCGTCCAGATGCTGAAGGCCTTGGTCTCGACCGTCAGCTTCGGCCAGGCCTGCCGGTCCTCGACCGCATGGTCCTGCGTGCAGCGGATGCCTTCGGCGCCAACACCTTCGTTGACGTCCCAGCAGTTCCAGCCGTCGCCCGCGTAGCCCGTGACGTCGAGCCGGTCGGTCGGGAACGAGATGAACAGGTCCAGGCCCTGCTCGCCGTGACCCGCGACGTTCCTGATGTCGACGTCGAACTTCTGCCGCGCGTTCGGCATGCCGCCCCTGGTGCTCCAGAAGCCACCCTCCGGGCCGGTCCAGCCGGACACCTTCGTGAGCTCGATCGTGGCGAAGTCAGGCTCCGCCGAAGCTGCCGGAACGACCATGAGAGACAGCGCCAAGGCAGCCGTCATCCCCAGTACGTACTTCATGTGACCCCCAGGTCTTTGATCTAGTACGTGACGACTGTAGGTCGTGATCGGACTCCGAGTACAGGGCAGAAGCTGGAATGTCGGACCCCGAACGCCTGACGAAGCCGGACTGCCGTTGTTCACGTGTCGTCGCGTTGCTGTGCGGCTGTCACCGCGGGGACAGGTGCGATGTCGGCGGGAGACATGAAGACGAGCGTCCCCATGATCCCGGCCAAGCCTCCGCCGAGCACGGCCCATTTCACCGTGCTGCTGTCCAGGTCGAAGTCCAGGGCGATGACCGCACCCGCGGCGACGATCACCGCGACGTACATGTAGAAGGGAGCGGATCTCAGTCCCACGCCCTTGTCCCGCCAAAGGATCGCATCGCGTCGCAGTCGCCACAGGGCGTTGCCGGTGGACAGCAGCAAGGCGGTGAGCACGATGGTCAGCAGCGCGTAGCCCCACAGATCGCGGAGATCGAACAGGGTGATCGTGGCGTACAGGGCCTTCACCCATCCCGTTGCCGCACCTGCCTTGGCGTCGAGCCACCGCAACGCGGACTGGACCCACGGGGTGTCGACGAGCACCGTGGCGAACACCAGGGCGAGTGGCAGGCAGAGCAGCCGGAAGAGGCCGAGCTGACGCACCGCCGTCACGTAAGCCTTCTCGCGCAGTCGTTCGCGGTGCTCCGGTTCTCCCGGTGTGTGCGGGCCGTGGACGAACGTGTGGCCGGTGTCGAGGAGCAACGCGCACAGGCGGTCGATGAGCTGAGAGATGTTGTCCGTGTAGCTGATGTGGTCCTTGATGAGCGAGGAACGGTTGTGCAGTGGCCACTCTTCGGGTCCGACGTCCGACGGCGCGACGACATCCCATCGCGGAGGTTCCTGGGGCGGGACGGCTTCCGGGCGGTCCACGTCCATTCCGGGGAGGAGGCCCGGAGTGCGGCCAGTACCGGGCATGACCAGGCCGAGGGCGAACCCCGACATCTTGTACCAAGCGGAATCCGGCGGCGGCTCGTCGGCGTGGTGCTGTTCCGCGGCGGTCCGCAGTGCGCCGTTGTGCCACATGGCCGCCCAGCGGTTCTTCACCGCGTTCGTCGTCGTCCCGACAGGCCCGGACGGTACTGGGTCCCACATGGCCCAGGCGTTGATCCACCGCGTCGACGGAGTTCTGGCCCACATGGTCAGGTAGTGCTCGTCGCGAGGCGTGCCGTTGGTGAACTTGGGCTGGTCCAGCAGGCTCACCCCGCTGCCCACGGTGACGAGCACGTCGACCGGCTCACCGCCCTCACCGAAGCACACCTCCGCGGCGACGGCGGCTCCTTGGGAATGGCCGAGAAGCACCACCTGCCTGCTGCACGCTTGGGCATCGCGCACGGCCATCCGCACCTTCTCGGCCATCTTGCCGGCGCGCAGAGGGCGTTCGGTCCACGCCGCGGCATCACCGACGTAGGCGACCAGCCTGCCGAGCGCGGGGCGCACCTTCGCGCCGACCACAGGAACCTTGGACAGCGCGAGCGCCAGCACCAGGCACAGCAACCCGAGCACCACGACCAAGGGCAGCACGATCACCAGAGCGGCGATGGCGAGAGCGGTCGTGAGGCCACCTGCCACCGCCACAGCGAGAAGCCCCAGCACCATCCGCGGGTCGGGCCCGGTGGAACGGAACGAATGGCGCCCCGCCGCGACGGCTACGTCGGCGGTGTCTCGGAAGGATCCCATCGCGACCGACATCAGCCGCACGACGTGCCGCACAGCCCGGAGGCAGGCACGCGGCGCGAACCGGATCATCCATCCGACGACCTGGGTGGCGCGCAGAGCGGTGAAGGACTCCGCCCAGCGCGCCTCCGTGATCGCGATCGTGCGCGAGGTCGTGGTCCCCATCGGTACGACGAGCTCGACCCGCGTTCCGCCGTTCGCGGTGGTGCTCCGGATCCCGCGCCCATGGCGTGCCCTGCTGTGGAAGTCGGCGCGGTCCATGATCGGTTCCGCCCACGCCAGCAGGGTGTCGTCGGCGGCCTGCTGACCGATCCCGTGCACGACGACCAACGTCACGTCGAACTCAGCGCCCGGCTTGTCCATGCCCGTGCATCGCACGGCGGCCGCGAACTGCTACTTCTGCTCGCATCGGTTGCCCCGGGTGGGTGAATCCGCGTCGTCGGGTTCGCGTTCCCGTACCCGTGCCGGCTCGGCCCGGCGTTCGGTGGCGGGCGTGATCACCCAGTTCGTGTTTGTTGTCGATGACCGAGAGGGCCGCCGCGTTCTCCCGCGGCCACCTGAAGTCTCAGGACTGACGACCGATCAGGGACAATGCTGAGCAGGGGGTCACATGAGTGTGGGAATGATCTTGTTGGCCGTGCTCAACGGCATCGTCGCCCTGGTGTCCACCGGGTTCGCGATCGTGGCGGCTGTCCGGCCGTCGGCCCTGAGTCACGAGAGCACACCGACCACGGGCGAGCGCTTCTACGCGTGGATGTACGCGGTCAGAGGAGTGCCGCTGGGCCTCCTCGTCTGCGTGGTGCCGTTCCTCGCATCAGGAATGGTCAGCGCACTGGTGCTGATCACCGCCGCGGTCGTCCAGGCCGGGGACGCCGCTATCGGCGCTCATCGGCGCGAGGCCCGCATGACCGTGGCGCCGGCCCTCGCCAGTGTCATCCACGTGATCACCGCGATCGCGGTCGCGGCGCCGTAGGCGAAGTGCCGTGGAGAGGACGACACGAGCAGCCCGCCGTGCCGTCGAACCGTCACGGGTACGGGCCGTCGCCGAACGCAGGGCAGTTCAGGCGGTCGCGCCGAAGAGCGCTGACAACCGGTTCAGCGAGCGCTCCATCGCCGACTTGTTGCGCCGGGGAATGGGCGAAAGGTCGAGCAGCAGCGGAAGACGCGCGGTGGACCAGTCGAACGTCTCCGTCACCTCGGTGGTGCCGTCGCTCAGCGGCGTGAGCCTCCAGCGCCAGCGGTGGCCGTTGAAGTGGCGCCACGCGATCAGCCGGTTCTCCTCGAACTCGACCACGACGTTCTCGATGCGATACGCGAGACCGATCTTCATATCCATGCCGAACGTGCTGCCGAGCGCGAGTCGATCCGGGGCGCCTGGTCGCGGAGCACGGACCGAGCCGGACCCGTCGATCATCGGATGCCTCGACGGGTCGGCCAGCACGTCGAAGATCTGCTCGGCGGGCGCGGGCACGGTTGCGACAACGGAAATGCTTCTCTTCGGCACCTCCCCAGCCAATCACCGGAAGCAGAGCCGTGCACGACGACGGGATCGATGGGTGTCCGGAACCACTTGGCGTCGCTCGGAACCAGCTCTCGCTCAGCTGATCTCGGTCCGCTTGAGCAGACGGCGCACCACGTGGGTGGCGTCGCGGCCGACGCCTCGCGCGGTCGCCGACGAGAGACCGTGTTGCCACTTCAGTCCGAGGTCTGCAACGTCCACAGGCCCGCGTTGTCCGCGGCGTTGACCTGCTTGTGCACCAAGGCCTTGCCGACGCCGCAACCTCGGAAGTCCGCGCCGACGTAGATGGACGTCTCGGCGACGCCCGCATAGCAGTCCCGTGTGGACATTGCGGTCACGGCGGCCCAGTCTGCGACCTGGCCGTCGATTTCGGCTACCCAGCGGTGTTCTGGCAGCCACTTGGCGTCGAGTGCCCTGCGCAGAGGCACTTCGGTTTCGAAGGTCGCGTCGCCGGGGCGATGCCCTCGCCGTAGATGCGGCGCACGGCGGTCCAGTCCGCGTAGGTCGCGGCGGCGTCGGCAGGTAGCGCGGCCGGGGCGGCCGCTGTGGTCGTCATGGCTGAAGTATCGACGCAAATCGATGGTTGCGTCTATCGATCCCGGTCGATAGAGTCCGCCGTGTTGATTCGAAATCTGTCGATACAAGGGGTGTGCGGTGAGCGAGTTCCCAGTCGTCGTGGTGGGTGCCGGGCCTGCGGGTTTGTCCGCGGCGGCGAACTTGGTCGAACGCGGCGAGCAGGTGCTCGTGCTGGAAGCGGGCGACCGCGCCGGTGCAGCCGTGTCGCAGTGGAACTACGTGCGGCTGTTCTCGCAGTGGAACGAGCTCGTCGACCCGGCGGCCGAGCGGCTGTTGAAGGAGACCGGGTGGGTGCGGCCGGACGGTGACGCCTACCCGAGCGGCGGGGAATGGGCGGAGCAGTACCTGCGCCCGCTGGCCGAGGTGCTGGGTGACCGGGTGCGGTTCGGTGCGCGCGTGGCGGGTGTGGCGCGGCGCGGGCGAGACCGGATCGTGGACGCCGGTCGTGAGGACGAGCCGCTGACGGTGCACGTGCAGACCGCGGACGGCGAGGAGCGGATCTCGGCTCGGGCGGTGATCGACGCTTCCGGCACGTGGGGCTCGCCGAACCCGTTGGGCGGAGACGGGCTTCCCGCTGTGGGTGAGGTGGCGGCTGCCGAGAAGATCACTTACCGGGTGCCGGACCTCGTGGCCGAACGGGCTCGTTACGCGGGCAAGCGGATCGCGGTCGCCGGCAGCGGTCACTCCGCTCTCACCGCGTTGGTCGTGCTGGCGGAACTCGCCGAGCGGGAGCCCGACACGAAGATCGTGTGGCTGTTGCGCCGTGGAGCCGTTGGCAACGCGTTCGGTGGCGGGGAGGCCGACCAGTTGCCGGCGCGTGGTGCGTTGGGCCTGCGGGCCAAGAAGGCTGTGGAAGCCGGTCACATCGAGACCGCCACCGGGTTCCGCACGGCGGCACTCGAACGTGCGGCGGACGGCAGTCTCACGCTGGAGTCGTTCGACGGTCACAAGGTCGAGGGCGTCGACGAGATCGTGGTGCTGACCGGGTTCCGGCCGGATCTGTCGTGGTTGTCGGAGGTTCGGCTCGACCTGGACCCGGTGCTGCAGGCGCCGACGAAGCTCGCGCCGCTGATCGACCCGAACGTCCACTCGTGCGGCACCGTCTACCCGCATGGTGAGAACGAGCTGCGCCACCCCGAGCCGGGTGTTTACCTGGTGGGCATGAAGAGCTACGGCCGTGCACCGACCTTCCTGTCGCTGACGGGCTACGAGCAGGCGCGGTCCGTCGTGGCGGCGATCGCCGGCGACCACGAGGCGGCCGGTCGGGTCGATCTCGTGCTGCCCGAGACCGGGGTGTGCGGCGGCGCGGGCGTGTTCGACGCACCGGAGGAGCGGAAGAACGAGGGCGGCTGCTGTGGCTCGCCGGAGCACGGTGAGCTGACGATCGGCCTCGCGCCCAGTGCACGCTGACACCACGACAGCGCAGCCCGGCACCGATGCCGGGCTGCGCCGCGTGCTGATCGTCCTGTGCGCCACGGAGATCATCAGCTGGGGAATCCTGTACTACGCGTTTCCCGTGCTGCTGCCGACGATCGGCGAACGCACGGGCTGGTCGCACGCCGCGATCACCGCCGGGTTCTCCGCGAGCCAGATCGTCGCGGGCCTGGTCGGCATTCCGGTGGGCAGGCTGCTCGACCGGCACGGTCCACGCGCCATCATGACGACCGGCTCGGTCGTCGCCGTGCTCGCACTGGTCGCGCTGGCGACCGCGGAGTCGCTGGCGTGGTTCACCGCCTCGTGGTTGCTGGCCGGTGTCGCGATGGCCGGAATCTTCTACGCGCCCGCGTTCGCGGCACTCACCCGCTGGTACGGGCCGCGCCGCGTGTCCGCGCTGACCGTGCTCACCTTGGTCGCGGGCCTGGCGAGCACCGTGTTCGCACCGCTGACCGCAGTCCTCAACGACCACCTGGGCTGGCGGGGCACCTACCTCGTGCTCGCCGGATTCCTCGCCGTCACAACGATCCCGCTGCACCTGTTCGGCCTGCGGCTGCCGTGGCCCGCCATCGAACACGAGACCGTCCACACGCCGTCAGCGGTGGCGCGCAGCAGACCGTTCCTGATCCTCGTCGTCGCGATGAGCCTGGCCGCGTTCAGCGTCTACGCGGTCGTGATCAACCTCGTCCCGCTGCTGACCGAACGCGGCATGACCACCTCGGCCGCCGCGATCGCCCTCGGTCTCGGCGGTGTCGGGCAGGTGCTCGGCCGCCTCGGCTACGCCAGGCTCTCCGCGAGGACCACGGTGCGCACCCGCACCCTGCTGGTCCTCCTGGTCAGCGCGGCCGTGACCGCACTGCTGGGAGTCGTGCCGGGTCCGGCGCTGCTGCTGGTCGCGGGCTCGGTCCTCGCTGGCGTCACGCGCGGCATCTTCACGCTGGTGCAGGCGACGGCGATCACCGACCGCTGGGGCGCCGTCCACTACGGACAGCTCAACGGCCTGCTCACCGCGCCCGTCATGCTCACGGCTGCTATCGCACCGTGGGCGGGCAGTGCCATGGCGGCGTGGCTCGGTGGTTATCCGGCGGTGTTCGTGGTGCTGGGCCTGATCGGGGTGCTGGCGGCCGCGTTGTCGACCGCCAGCGTGCCACGGCGTTAGCCGAGCAGCTCGGCGACGAGACCGCGCACGCGTCGGTCGATGTCGTCGCGGATCGGCCGCACGGCGTCGACGCCCTGTCCGGCCGGGTCCTCGAGCTGCCAGTCGAGGTAGCGCTTGCCCGGGAACACCGGGCAGGTGTCACCGCAGCCCATCGTGATCACCACGTCGGACGCCTCGACGTCCTCGGTCGTGAGCTTCGACGGGACCTCGGCGGTGATGTCGAGACCCCACTCGGCGAGCGCCTCCGCGGCGGCGGGGTTGACCTTCTCCGCGGGCTCGGAACCGGCCGAACGGACGGCGATGCGGCCCATGCCGTAGTGCTGCAGCAGTGCCGCGGCCATCTGGGACCGGCCCGCGTTGTGCACGCAGACGAACAGCACCTCGGGGGTCTTGGACACGGTCATCTCCTCGTTGCGGTGGTTCTCATGATGCGTGATCCAGGTGAACAGCGCGGCGACGTCCCAGTCGGGCGGTGAGCTCGTGCTGGGGGAGTCCGCTGGTGCGGGACATCAGATCTCCTTGGACCGGAGTTTGTCGATGCAGATCACACCTCTTGTATCGACTTTTGTCAATCCAAGCCGCTATGGTCGTCGTCATGACGAGCCCGGACCAGACGCTGCTCGACTCGACGACCGCCGCGCGCCTGTTCAAGGCGCTCGGCGACCCGATCCGCGTCGAGCTCGTCAGCCTGGTGCGCCGGACGGAGAATCAGGAAGCGTGCTTCTGCGACCTGGCCGACCAGTTCGACATGCCGCAGTCCTCGCTCAGTCATCACCTGAAGATCCTCGTGCAGGCCGGCGTGCTCAGCCGCGAGCGCCGCGGCACCTGGAGCTGGTACCGCATCGACAACGCCGCGATCGACACGCTCGCGGCCGTGCTGGCGCCGGGAGGACCGCTGCGCGACACCAGCGCCTGCTGCGACTGATCTGAACGACACCGAGCCCGCCGATGACCTGTCGTCGGGCGATGACACCTGCCCTCACCCTGGAGAACTGTTGAGCGCCACGGAGACCGCGGCACCGGACGTGCTGCACCGACTGTCCTTTCTGGACAGGTTCCTGCCGGTGTGGATCGGCGTCGCGATGTTCGGTGGACTGCTGCTGGGCCGGTTCGTGCCGGGTCTGCAGGGCGTGCTGGACGCGGTGAAGGTCGACGGCGTCTCGTTGCCGATCGCTCTGGGGCTGCTGTTGATGATGTACCCGGTGCTCGCGAAGGTCCGCTACGACAAGCTCGACACCGTCACCCGCGACAAGCGCACGATGGTGCTGTCGCTGGTGCTGAACTGGGTGCTGGGTCCGGCCCTGATGTTCGCGCTGGCCTGGATCTTCCTCGCTGATCTGCCGGAGTACCGGACCGGGCTGATCATCGTCGGTCTCGCGCGCTGCATCGCCATGGTCATCATCTGGAACGACCTCGCGTGCGGCGACCGCGAGGCCGCCGCCGTGCTCGTCGCGCTCAACTCGGTGTTCCAGGTCGTCATGTTCGGTGTGCTCGGCTGGTTCTACCTCGACCTGCTGCCGGGCTGGCTCGGTCTGGGCACCGCGTCGGTGGACTTCTCCGCGTGGGAGATCGCCAAGTCCGTGCTCATCTTCCTCGGCATCCCGCTGCTGGCCGGCTACCTGAGCCGCAAGCTGGGCGAGCGCTCGAAAGGCCGGGAGTGGTACGAGTCGAAGTTCCTGCCGCGCATCGGCCCGATCGCGTTGTACGGACTGCTGTTCACGATCGTCATCCTGTTCGCGCTGCAGGGCGAGACCATCACGAACCGCCCGCTCGACGTCGTCAGGATCGCGCTGCCGCTGCTGGTCTACTTCGCCATCATGTGGGCCGGTTCCTACGCGCTCGGCAAGGCCTCCGGACTCTCCTACGAGCGCACGACCACGCTGGCGTTCACCGCGGCGGGCAACAACTTCGAGCTCGCCATCGCCGTCGCGATCGGCGTGTTCGGCGTGACCTCCGGCCAGGCCCTGGCCGGGGTGGTCGGGCCGCTGATCGAGGTGCCCGTGCTCGTCGCGCTCGTCTACGTCAGCCTTTGGCTGCGGCGTCGATGGGTGGCTCGTGCTCAGGGCTGACGTCGTGGTGATCGGCGGCGGTCAGGCAGGGTTGGCCGCCGCCTTCTACCTGCGCCGCGCGGGCATCGACCACGTGGTGCTGGACGCCCAGCCCGTGCCGGGTGGGGCGTGGCCGCTCACGTGGAACTCCTTGAGGCTGTTCAGCGTTGCCCGACACAGCTCGTTGCCGGGCCGGCCCATGCCGTCCTTTTCGGACGGATATCCGACGGCACGGCACGTCGTCGACTACCTGACCGCGTACGAGAAGCGCTACGACATCCCCGTCCAACGTCCCGTTCAGGTCGACTCGGTGACCCGCGACGGCGACCGGCTGGTGGTGCACACCGATGCCGGAACCTGGTCCGCACGGCACGTCATCAGCGCGACCGGCACCTGGTGGCGGCCGTTCCGGCCGTTGATGGACCTGCCCGGCCACCAGCTGCACACCGTGGACTACCGCGACCCGCTGGAGTACGCCGGGCAGAAGGTCGTGGTGGTCGGCGGCGGCAACTCCGGCGCCCAGATCGCCGCCGACCTCGCGCCGCACACCGAACTGACCTGGATGACCCGCCGCCCGCCGCGGTACATGCCGGACGAGATCGACGGCAAAGCGCTGTTCGACATCGCGACCCGGCGCGGCAGCGTCGGCGAACTCGGCGACATCGTGGCCGTGCCGTCCGTGCGCGAAGCCCGCGACAACGGACTGCTCGTGGCCACCTCGATGGACAGCGAAGCCCTGTCAGCGGCCGACGTTGTGGTGTGGTGCACCGGATTCCGGCCCGCCCTGAGCCACCTCGCGCCGTTGCGACTGCGTGACGCCAAGGGACGCGTCGCCGTCGACGGCACCACCGCCGCGGAAGAACCGCGCCTGCATCTGCTCGGCTACGGCAGCTGGACCGGACCGGCGTCCGCGACCCTCATCGGGGTCGGGCCGACCGCGAAGGCGACGGTCGCGAAGATCGCCGCGACGATCAGGCCGTGACCGCACGCCGTTCGCTCACGCCGCTCAGCATCGCGGCCATCCGATCGGTCGTCTCCGGACGCACCCAGTAGTAGACCCATGTGCCCCGGCGCTCGCAGTCGACCAAACCGGCCTGCCGCAGCAGCTTGAGGTGATGCGAGATCGTGGGCTGAGAGAGCTCGAACGCCGGGGTCAGCTCGCAGACGCAGACTCCGGCATCGGGGCCCGAAGCGATCATCGACAGCAGTCGCAGGCGCACCGGGTCGCCGAGCGCCTTGAACATCGCCGACAGCTCCGCCGCCTGTTCCGCAGCCAGCGGATCTTCCGGCAGTGGTGCGCAGCAGCCAGCCTCTTGCTTCGACATATTTCAATATTGACGGCACTCGGGGTTTCGCGCAACACTGCATAGACAAACTTCGATACAGCCTGGAGGTAGACCGCTCATGAGCGAGCAGACCGAGCTGCGTGAGACCGTCCGCGCCCGCTACGCCGCCGCCGCGACCGCAGTCGTCCAAGGTGGAGGCGGGTGCTGCGGACCGCAGGCCACCGAGGTCGACGAGACCTTCGGCGCCACGCTCTACCCGGCCGCCCAGCGCGACGAACTGCCCGCCGAGGCCGTCGCCGCCTCACTCGGCTGCGGCAACCCCATCGCCGTCGCCGAACTCCGCGAAGGCGAGCGAGTGCTGGACCTGGGCTCGGGCGGCGGCATCGACGTCCTGCTCTCCGCGCGCCGCGTGGGCGCCACGGGCAAGGCCTACGGCCTGGACATGACCGACGAGATGCTCGCGCTGGCCCTGTCCAACGCGGAGAAGGCAGGCGCCGCCAACGTCGAGTTCCTCAAGGGGAACATCGAGGCCATCCCGTTGCCCGGCAACACCATCGACGTCGTGATCTCCAACTGCGTCATCAACCTCTCCGTCGACAAGCCCGCCGTGTTCGCCGAAACATTCCGCGTCCTGCGTCCCGGCGGCCGCATCGGCATCTCCGACGTCGTCGCCGACGACCACCTCACGTCCGCCGAACGAGCCGAACGCGGCTCCTACGTCAGCTGCATCGCCGGCGCTCTCACGTTCACCGAGTACCGCAAGGGCCTGGAAGCCGCGGGGTTCACCGGCATCGAGATCACGCCGACGTTCGAGGCCGCCGATGGCATGCACGGGGCCATCGTTCGCGCGGTGAAGCCACTCGACGTCGAACCCGTCACCACAACGGCTCCGGCGCAGGCCGAAGGCTCCTGCTGCGGTGTCAGCGCCTGCTGCTCCTCGGACGAGCAGTCCGTCGAGCCCGGCGTCACCGTCGCGGAGGCCAAGACCGCGTCTGGTTGCGGTTGTCAGAACTAGCGTCGAGGGGAGTGGTGCTCGGTTTCGCAGAGCTGGACCGAAGAGATCGCCGAGTTCTGAGCCGCCCCCAGCTCTTTCCCGGCCTTGGTGCCCCATCGACCGAGATGTCGACCCCGGTCAGGTCGGCAACACCTGACAAACCACTGCTAGTCGCCCGTGCAGGAGGTGTCGGCAGGGGAGCGGACCTTGGACAGGAGTGAGCGCAGCTGGTCGGCGTCTGCGGGAGACAGGTCGGCCAGCAGTTCGCGTTCGATCGTGTCGATGGTGTCCTGCATAGTCGTCAGCGCGGTGCGGCCCTGTTCGGACATCACGACGATGTGCCTGCGGCGGTCGTCGGGATCGCGCTTGCGCTCGGCGAGGCCGGCGTTCTCCAGGTCGTTGAGGATCGCGACGAGCACGCTGGGGTCGACGTCCAGCACGTCCAGCAGGCTCTGCTGGCTCGTCGGGCCGTTGTCGCACAGGTGCGACAGCGTGTAGCCGTGCCTGGGTGTGAGGCCGTAGACGCTCAACTGCCTGCGCAGCCGGGCGTCGACATCCCTGCCCAGGTGCATCAGGAGCATTCCAACCCGTTCCCCGTCCACCCCACAACTATAGCTGTCGACTAAACCATTGAGGCGGTTCAACGATCTGCTATCTTCCATCGTATGTTCATCGCAACGCTTGTCCTCAGCGCACTGCTTGCCGTCGCCTTCATCGGGGCCGGGGTCTCGAAGGTCATGAAGGTGCCCGCGATGGTGACCGCCGCCGAGACCCACGGGTTCTCCGCGAACGGCTATCGCAACATCGGCCTGCTGGAGATCGCGGGCGCCGCGGGCCTGCTCATCGGTCTGTGGTGGGCGCCGCTGGGTATCGCGGCGGCCCTCGGTCTGACGCTGCTGATGGCGGGTGCGGTGATCGTCCACGTGCGCGCCAAGGACAAGGTCGCCGAGACCGTGCCGGCGGTCGTGCTCACGCTGCTCGCGGCTGCCGCATTGGTGCTGCGGATCGTGACCGCCTGACGAAGGTCCAAGGTTCGAACGACAAGCTGAGCGCGGCGGTCACGGCTCAATCCGGTGCTTGATGGCCAACAGGGCCAGATGAACCCGGTCGGGGGCTCCGGTCCGCTCCATGAGTCGGGCGACGTGGGTCTTGACGGTAGGGCTGACCAGCCCCGTGACGGTGGCCGGGCGCCGACGCGCCCGGCCACCGTTCTACTCGACCGTCACGCTCTTCGCCAGGTTGCGGGGGCGGTCGATGTCGCGGCCCAGGGTCTTGGCGAGGTGGTACGAGAACAGCTGAAGCGGCACGGAAAGCGTGATCGCGGCGAGTTCGGGTTGGGCGCGCGGGATGCGGATCACGTCGGTCACGAGGCCGCTGGGCAGGTCGGCGTCCGTCACTGCGATGATCGGGCCGCCGCGGGCCTTGATCTCCTCGATGGTGGAGATGTTCTTGGACAGCAGCTCGTCGTCGGGAACCACTGCCACCGTGGGCATGTTGGGATCGATCAGGGCCAGCGGGCCGTGCTTCAGCTCGGACGACTGGTAGGCCTCCGCGTGGATGTAGGAGATCTCCTTGAGCTTCTGCGCACCCTCGCGGGCCACCGGCCAGCCGCGGACGCGACCGATGAAGAACATGTGTTCGGCGTTGGCGTAGCGCTTCGCGATGCTGGCGATTTCTTCTTCTGCGCCAAGGATTTCGTCGATGTGACCTGGCAGGTCGTCGAGGCCCTGGACGAGGCGGCGGCCTTCAGCGAGGGAGAGGTCGCGGACCCGGCCCAGCTCCAGTGCCAGCAGGGCCAGTGCCACGCTCATGTTGGTGAAGGACTTGGTCGCCGCCACGGAGGCCTCCGGGCCCGCGTGCAGGAAGATGCCGCTGCCGCACTCCCTCGCGATCGAGCTGCTGACGACGTTCACGAGACCGATCACCCTGCCGCCCTTGCGTTTGAGCTCGTGCACGGCGGCCAGCGTGTCCAGCGTCTCGCCGGACTGGCTGATGGCCACGTAAAGGGTGTCGGAGTCGATGACCGGGTTGCGGTAGCGGAACTCGGAGGCCGGTTCGGCGTCGGCGGGGATCCTGGCCAGCTCCTCGATCATGCCCGCGCCCACCTGTCCCGCGTAGTAGGCGGAGCCGCAGCCGAGCAGCTTCACACGGCGGATCTGCTGGTACTCGCGGGGGGACAGGCCGATGCCGTCGAGCCGGGCGGACATGAAGCGTCGGTCGAGGCGGCCGCGCAGGCAGCGGTCCACCGCGGCGCGCTGTTCGTGTATCTCCTTGTGCATGAAGTCCGGATGGCTGCCCAGCTCGTACTCGTCCGACGTGAGGTCGACGGACGTGGGGAACTTCGTCGTGGACTCGGCGTCCATGGTGCTGGTGTGGTAGCCGTCGGCGGACACCGTCGCCAACTCGTCGTCGTCGAGGTAGATGACCGTCTGCGTGTACCGGACCAGGGCGGCGACATCCGATGCGATCAGCATTTCCTGGTCGCCGACACCCAGGACGATCGGGCTGCCTCGCCTCGCCGCCACCAGTTCGCCGGGGCGGTCGGCGTCGAGCACGATGATCCCGTACGTGCCCTCGACCTGGTGGAGAGCCTCGCGGACCGCGTCCTCCAAAGTGGTCGCCTCGCTGCGGGAGATCAGGTGGGCGAGCACCTCGCTGTCGGTTTCCGACGCCAGTTGCACGCCGTCGGCGGTCAACTGTGCCCGCAGCTGCTCGGAGTTCTCCAGCACTCCGTTGTGGACGATCGCGATCCGGCGCCGCTCGTCGGTGTGCGGGTGTGCGTTGCGGTCATTGGGCTCGCCGTGCGTCGCCCATCGCGTGTGGGCGATGCCGGACGACGCGGCGAGCGCGGCCGGCACGATCTTGCGGAGGTTCGAGACCTTGCCCGCGGTCTTGACGACCTGCAGGCCGCCGGAGTCCGTGACAGCGATGCCCGCTGAGTCGTAGCCCCGGTACTCGAGCTGGTGCAGCCCCTCGAGCAGGAGAGGTACCGCGTTCTGCGGGCCGACGTATCCGACAATTCCACACATGCTCGCTCCTGGACGTTCAGCCGTAGACGATGCGGCGCAGCTGGCGCTCGGACAGCAGGGGAGCCGCGACCGGACGGGTGGTCAGCTCCTCGCGGATCACCGTCCAGATCCGCGCGTTCGGGACCTGTTCGGCTCGTAGTTCGGTGTGACGCCGCCTGACGTACTCCTCGGCGGACTCGACGAAGTAACCCATGATGTCGGCGACGAGGCGACTCGCGACGGCAGGCGGTAGACCGCTCGTCCTCACCACATGCCGGAGCAACTCGTCCGGAACCTCGTCCCCCACGTGGCACAGCATGGCAAGACATCCGCAGCGCGACAAATCTCGTGCCCGAATTCGGGCACGGCGGGCGCAGGTGTCGAATGAGCTGTCGAAGATTGGTTTAGACAAGTTGGACCTGTCGTGATGTGAAGCACTCGCACTTGTGTGTGGTTACTTCGTCCACCTAATGTCCCGACCGCATTGATTTCCCTGGGGGGATGGCTAACCTTGTTGCCAGTAATGGCGTTATTTTGGCTGCCCGCTGCCGGTGTGATGCTTCGATGAAGTCATCCGTCAATCTGGCGCTGGACGGTCGGCAGTTGAGCTTCTGGGAAGAACTTCAGGCTTTCTTCGGCAATCCCGACATCGTCGAACTCATCGCGCGCTCCGCATCGGACCCGCGTGAGCTGTACGGGCGCATGGGGCAGCAGCGGTTGCTCGCTCCGCACTGGCCCGAAAGTGCGGGTGGACGCGGCTATGGGCAGGTGGAGGCCTGCCTCCTGCTGGAGGCCATGGGCTTGGCCGGGTGTCCGGACACCCTCTACATCACGTCGATCCAGGTGGTCGGCAGCGTGGTTCTCGACCACGGTTCGGACGCGCTGAAAGCCGCATTCCTGCCCGGACTGGCGGCGGGAGAACGATTTGCCAGCGTGTTGTTCTCCGAATTGACGGCAGGATCCGACCTGGCCGGAATCAGCACCGCGGGCCGACCGGCCGGCGATGGTGACTGGATCGTCTCCGGGCGCAAGACGTGGAGTGCCCGAACGCCGCTCGCCACAGATGTGCTGTGTGCCTTCCGTACGGCAGAAGAAGGTTCCCGGTACGACGGGCTCTCGCTCGCATTGGTGTCGCTCGGCGATCCGGCTGTGAATGTCACACCGATTTCCACGGTGAGTGATGAGGTCTTTCACGAGATCCGGCTGGAGGACGTGCGGGTGCCGGCTGACCGGTTCATCGGCGCTCCCGGCGCCGCCTGGCCGGTGCTCAGCGGGTCTGGGCCCCTTGTCGTCGAGTCTCGACGAGCCACAATGAGTCTGAACAGGCAAAACATGCCGATGGGGCCGCCCTTGGGGAGATGTCCCGAAAACGGCCCCGTCGTGACCTGTCAGCTCTGGTCGGACCACCACTTCTGGCCGGCCGCGCCGAGCGTGGAGATCGGGTCGTAGTACGGGTAGCGGCGGTCCAACGCCTCCGGGTCTTCGAGCTCGATCCCGGTGCGGTAGTTCTTGGTCCAGTAGGAAATCCCGAGCTCCCGGTCGTACTCGGCGAGCTGGTGCACCCACCGCTTCCCGACGTACGGCACGTCGCAGACGATCCGCGGCGTCGCGTACCCAGGCAGGTAGCCCATGATCGCGTGCTGCAGCTCCTGCGCCTCCCACACCGACACCCGCCAGTGCTCGGCGTTGGGGATCATGTCGCACATGTAGAAGTAGTACGGCAGGATGTTCGCTTCCCCTTGCAGCGCAAAGCAAAGGTCCAGCAGGTCGTCGGAAGTGGCGTTGACGCCCTTCATCAGCACGCCCTGGTTGCGCACGTCGCGCACACCCACCTCAAGCGCGGTGCGGGCGGCCTCGGCGACGAGGGGCGTCACGGACTGAGCGTGGTTCACGTGCGTGTGGATGGCGAGGTTCACGCCGCGCCGGGACGCCGTGCGCGCGACGCGTTCCAAGCCCTCGACGACGCGCGGCTGGAGCCAGTGCTGGGGCAGGCCGGCCAGTGCCTTGGTGGCCAGGCGGACGTCGCGGACGGTCTCGATGTCCAGCAGGCGCATGAGGAACGACTCGAGTTGCGGCCACGGCACGTTCGCCACGTCGCCGCCGGAGACCACGACGTCGCGGACGCCCGGGGTCTTCTTCAGGTACTCGATCATCTGGTCCTGGCGGTCGACCGGCTTCAGCGAGAGCTTGTGCTTGTCGATCAACGGCGTGGAGTTGCCGACCAGGTCCATGCGGGTGCAGTGGCCGCAGTACTGCGGGCAGGTCGACACCATCTCGGCCAGGACCTTGGTGGGATAGCGGTGGGTCAGGCCCTCGACCACCCACATCTCCGCCTCGTGCAGCGAGTCGCGCTGCGAGTGCGGGTGTGACGGCCAGTTGGAGTCGCGGTCGGAGGCCACCGGGAGCATGTAGCGGCGGACCGGGTCGTTCAGGAACGCCTCGGTGAAGGCGTCGGGATTGAGTTCGGCGTCGACCGCCATCGTGTTGAACATCTGCGGCGGGATCAGCATCGACATCGTCGCGAACGCGCCCATGTCCGCGGCCAGGTCGTCGTAGAACTTGTCAGTGAGCAGGTCTCCCGCGACCTTGCGGAGCTGCTTCACGTTCTTGACGCAGTTCACCCGCTGCCACTGGGCGTCGCGCCATTGCGCCTCGGTCACGTGCGACCAGCCGGGGAAGCGTCGCCAGTCGGGTTCGACCAGCTCACGGCGGACGTACGTGTACGGCTGGCGGTCCAGCCGCTCCAGCGCCGTGGTGGCGTCGTGCAGCGCAGTCATCCGTACTCCTCAGCGTCGAGGTCGCGTGAAGATATCCTGTCATACCGCTAGCGTGCCGTAAATATTTCAGCTCAAGACCTGGTGGAGGGCCGGTCGGGAGCATTTGACGGCTGTCGTGCGTTGACCAGACATGCCCCTTTTCGCGCTGCTGCTGCTCGGGATGTTCGCCGAGATCGCGGTCATGGTCGCCGTCGGCAACGCCATCGGCGGGCTCTGGATGATCGCTCTGCTCCTGCTCGGCACCCTCGTCGGACTGTCGCTGGTGCGCCGTCAGGGCGCGCAGACGATGGCCGCGTTCCGCGAGTCGGTGTTCCAGCGCCAGCAGCCGCACCAGGAGATGGCGGACGGCGTGCTGATCGCGGCAGCCGGCGCGTTGATCATGGTGCCGGGCTTCATCAGCGACGTGGCCGCGTTGTTCCTGCTCTTCCCGCCCACGCGCAAGCTCGTGAGCCGGCGGATCGCGCGCCAGGCGGAGGCGGCGGCGCTCAAGTTCGAGCACGAACGCCGCTTCGGCGCAGGCCAGGTCGTCGAGGGTGAAGTGATCGACGTCGAAGCCGAGCCCGTCGTCATCACCGAACGGCGCGAGCTCAGGTGATCCGCGCGTACCGGCCCTCTGACCTGGACGCGCTGTACGACATCTGCCTCGACACCGGCAACGGTGGCCAGGGCGCGCGCCATCTGTTCGACGACGCACGCCTGATGGGTCACGCCTACGTCGGCCCGTACGTGGCGTTCGAGCCCGACCTGGTGTTCGTGGCGGAGGACGACGAAGGGGTCTGCGGGTACGCGCTCGCGGCGTCCGACACGGAGGCCTTCGAGGACCGCTGCGACCGCGACTGGTGGCCTGACCTGCGCGTCCGCTATCCGCTGACACCGAACGCGAACCGGATCGTGCAGCAGATCCATCACCCGGCCCGCGCCGACCTGATGATGATCCGGGACTATCCGGCGCACATGCACGCGAACCTGCTGCCCCGCGCGAAGGGCAAGGGGTTCGGTGGCACGCTCGTTCGCAGCGTGCTCGAACGTCTGGAGAAGGGCGTCCATGTGCACGTGCGGCACCACAACACACACGCGATCGGCTTCTGGGAGCACATCGGCTTCCGGGTGGTCGACTCCGCGGACAAGCTCGTCCTGGGGCTGCGTCTCTAGTGGTGTGGCTCGGAACGTTGCCGGGGGAATTCGCGGTCAGACGGGTGCATCGTGGTGTCGCCCCCACGTCCTCGTACTGGTTGTACGGGGGGCGTGGGGGCGGCGCCGCGAGGTGCCCTGCTGAGCGTGCATTACCTCGCCAACGTTCCGAGACGCGCCACTAGTGTCCTGAGTCGTTAATTCGGCATCAGCACTAGATTGTGTCGGTGCCGAACCCGAAACTGGTGCCGCTGACCCTGTCCGATGACGAACGCCGAGTCCTGGAGAGCTGGACGCGTCGGCGGACAACTGCGCAGGCGTTGGCGTTGCGAGCCCGGATCGTGCTGGCATGTGCCGAGACTGGTGAGTCGAACACCGTTGTGGCGCAACAGTTGAGCCTGGGCCGTCAGACGGTGGCGACCTGGCGGGCACGGTTCCTGCGCGACCGGCTGGACGGGTTGTCGGACGAGCCTCGCCCAGGCCGGCCGCGCACGATCACCGACGATCAGGTCGAGCAGATCGTGGTCACGACACTGGAGACCAAGCCGGTCGGCGCGACGCACTGGTCGACCCGGTCACTGGCCACGCAGGTCGGGATGTCGCAGTCGGCGGTCTCGCGGATCTGGCGGGCGTTCGGCCTCAAGCCGCACAAGGTCGACACCTTCAAGATCAGCAAGGATCCGTTGTTCGTGGACAAGGTCCGCGATGTCGTCGGCCTCTATCTCGACCCGCCCGCGAAAGCCGTGGTGTTGTGCGTGGACGAGAAGACCGGAATTCAGGCACTGGACCGCTCGGCGCCGGTGTTGCCGATGCTGCCCGGCGTGCCCGAGCGACAGAGTTTCGACTACATCCGGCACGGCACCACGAGCCTGTTCGCAGCGCTGGAGATCGCCACCGGACAGGTGATCAGCGCGGTGAAACGCCGTCACCGGCACCAGGAGTTCCTGGCGTTTCTGCGCACTATCGACAAGAACGTGCCCACCGGCCTGGATGTCCACGTCATCCTCGACAACCTCAGTACCCACAAGACACCCGCGGTGAAGACGTGGCTGCTCAAGCACCCACGCTTCCACTTGCACTTCACCCCGACCAGCTCAAGCTGGCTCAACCTGGTCGAACGCTTCTTCGCCGAGATCACCGTCAAGCTTCTTCGCCGGGGCGTCCACCGCTCGGTCACCGCACTGGAGAAAGACATCCGCGGCTGGATCGAGCAGTGGAACACCAACCCCAAGCCCTACGTCTGGACCCGCACAGCAGACCAGATCCTCGAGTCCCTAGCCGCCTACTGTCAGAGAATTAACGACTCAGGACACTAGATGATGGACGGCGTCGAGGACGTGACGACGACCGAGCAACTCGCGGTTCTGCTGCGTGCGCTGCGCCGAAGACACGCGAGGTCGCAGAACGACAAGGAGCTCACGGTCCGCGAGATCGCGGCGAAGTCGGGCTATGCCGTGGGCAGGGTGTCCGAGTACCTCAGCGGCGTCACCCTCCCGCCGACGGACCGGTTCGACGTGCTGATCGGGATCCTGGGTGCGACCGCGAAGGAACAGGCCGCGCTCGCCACCGCCCGCGACCGCGTCGAGGAGACCCGCCGAAGGCCCAGGACCACGGCGCCCATGCAACTCCCGCCGGACGTGCACGGCTTCGTCGGCAGGGAGGACGTGCTGGCGGCGATCAACGGGCAGATCGTCGTGGTGTCGGGACCGGCGGGCATCGGCAAGACCGTGCTCGCCGTCCGATGGGCGCACCGGGTGGCCGACCGGTTCCCCGACGGTGTGCTGTACCTCGATCTTCAGGACGCGGAACGGCCGGCGGCGGCACTCCTGCGCGGCCTGGACGTGAACGTGCCCGACGAACCGGACGAACTCGTCTCGTCGCTGCGCACCACTCTGGCGCGGCGGCGTGTGCTGGTGGTGCTGGACAACGCCCGTGACGCCGCCCAGGTCGTGCCACTGCTACCGGGCGCGGGCAGGTCCGCGGTCATCGTGACGAGCAGAGACGCCATGAACGATCTGGTCGTGAAGTATGGCGCGCAACGGTTCGTACTCGACGTCTTGCCGTTGGACGACGTCCTGCAACTGTTGAAGAACCTCACCGAAGCGCCTGAAGACCTGCTGCGCGCCTTCCGCACGATGTGGCCACACAACGCCCACGTCGAGCACGACTGCGTGGAGGTGTTCGAAGCCCTCCTGGCAGCAGCGGAACGGGAGGGCGACCACGCGATCCAGGTCCAGGCTCTAGCTCAACTGGGCGCGGCCCACAACCACGCCCTGCGCTTCGTCAAAGCCCTTGACCTGCTGGAACGGGCGCGAGACCAGTACGCGGAGGTCGAGGACCACGCGGGCCGCGGTGCCGTGATGGCGAGCCTGGGCATCAGCTACGCGGGACTGGGCCGCCACGACGAAGCACTCGCGATCACCTACAAGGCTCTGGCGCTGCACCGTTCGATCGAGGAGAGAACCGCACTGCGCCGGACCTTGCTCCAACTCGGCAACCTGCACCTCCGCCAAGGACGAACGGCCGAGGCCGCCCCGTTCCTCCAGGAGGCACGGGACGTCCTCGGCCGGGAAACGTCCTAGAGGACCAGCATGCCCAGCAGGACGACCTCGTCGGACCACGCCGACGGGTGCGGCGCCGCGGTCACCTTGATCGTCGATCCGGCCCGGTTGACCGGGAAGGCGTGAATGCTGCCGCCGGCGAGGACGTCGGCGGAGCCCACCAGCACGTCGTCGACGAACACGAACACCGTGCCCTGGTGCTTGTTGCTGACGTTGTCGTGCACGTTCACGTGCACCGAGCTGATGTACGCCGAGGGCGTCCTGACGATGACGTTGCTGCCGGAACCGCCGCAGTGACCGCCGCCGAAGCAGATGTTCGTGGAGTTCGTCCACGGCTGGCTCGGGCTCGTGGACGTGCTCCACGGAATGCTGGGCGCGTAGAACTCGGCCGAGGCCGCCGACGCCGTGCCGGACAGGCCGAGAACCAGCGCGAGCGCCCCGAACAGCGCCACGAGTGCCGGGAACCCCCGGCGGAGGGTGGTCCGCATCCATCTCCCCTTACGTTCCGCGGTCCCGGCGACTTCCGGAACCGGGCGGAACCCTGCCCGAGCAGGTGGGGTGAAACGGCTGTTCCGGAACGTCGCGGAACGCGCCGGAACGTCAGCCGAGCAGGTCCTTCATCAGCAGTTCGAAGTCGAGGACCTCACGACCGGCCGGCACCGCCGCGTAGGTGGAGTCCAGGAACCGCTGCAACTCGGTCGCCGACAGCTGGAACACCGCGTGCGAGTCCTCGGTGAGCAGCTCCAGGAACAGCACGTCCCCGTCACCCGGCCGCAGCCGCACGTCCCCGAGTCCGGCGGGAGACAGGATCCCGTCCGCGAGCAGTTCGCGTCCGACGAGCCAGACCGACTCCTGGTCGCGCGCGTGAAAACGCATGGTCACGGCGTGCGGATCGTCTGAGCGGTAGTGGAGGTCGACGTTCATCGGCTCGACCGAGCCGTCCGGCCGAACGAACTCAACGACGGTCGCCGTGCCGACCCGGGTCTCGTTGAACATCGCCGTTCCTCCTCCGCGGTGAGGGTGCTGCACTCAACACGGACCCCGTTCGGGATCGGTTCAAAGCTTTTCCAGAACTTCTTCTGTGGGTACCTGAGGCGCATGACGGTCTACGGCATACACGCCTCACACGAGCAGATACATCCCGCCGACCTCCTCACCGCCGTGCGCAGGGCGGAGGAGGCGGGGTTCGGCGCGGCGATGAGCTCGGACCACTTCTCGCCCTGGAGCGCGCGCCAGGGGCAGTCCGGGTTCGCCTGGTCCTGGCTCGGTGCGGCACTGCAGGCCACCGACCTCCCGTTCGGCGTGGTCACGGCCCCGGGACAGCGTTACCACCCGGCGATCACCGCCCAGGCGATCGGCACCCTCGCCGCGATGAACCCCGGCCGGTTCTGGGCGGCGCTCGGCACCGGCGAGGCCAGCAACGAGCACATCACCGGCGACGGATGGCCCCGCAAGGACGTCCGCACGGCCCGGCTGCGCGAGTGCGTCGACGTGATCCGTGCGCTGCTCTCGGGCGAGGAGGTCAGCCACGACGGCCTGGTCACGGTCGACCGCGCGAAGCTGTGGACGTTGCCGGACGAGGTGCCCCTGCTGATCGGCGCCGCCGTGAGCACGGAGACGGCCCGCTGGTGTGCCGAGTGGGCGGACGGGCTGATCACCGTCAACGCCTCCCCGGAGCGGCTGCGCGAGGTCGCGGACGCCTACCGGGACGCCGGCGGCAGGGGCAAGCTCCACCTGCAGGTGCATCTGAGCTGGGCCGATGACGACGACACGGCTCTCGCGATCGCGCACGAACAGTGGCGCAGCAACGTGTTCCGCCCACCCGTGTGCTGGGACCTCGAACTGGCCGAGCACTTCGACGTGGTCGCCGAGCACGTCACGCCGGAGCAGGTCGCCGAGGTCGTCAACGTGTCCGCGGACCTGAAGTGGCACGCCGAACAGCTGCGGACGTACGCGGACCTCGGCTTTGAAGAGATCTACCTGCACCACGTCGGCCAGGACCTGATCCCGTTCGTCGACGCGTTCGGCGAGCACGTGTTACCGGAGGTGACCGCGTGATCCGCACGTCCGACGTCTGGTGGAAGAACGCCGTTCTGTACTGCCTGGACGTGGAGACGTTCTCCAGCGACGGCTTCCGCGGCGCCACCGAACGCATCGACCACCTCCACGCCTTGGGCGTCACGTGTGTGTGGCTGATGCCGTTCTACCCGACCCCTGAACGAGACGACGGCTACGACATCACCGACTTCTACGGCGTCGACCCACGGCTGGGTTCGCTGGGCGACTTCGTGGAGTTCGTACGCGCCGCACGGGACCGTGGCATGCGCGTGATCGCCGACCTCGTCGTGAACCACACGTCCGACGAGCACCCGTGGTTCCACGACCCGTCGAAACGCGACTGGTACGTCTGGGCCGACGAGCCCCAGAGCGACGGACCGCAGGGAATCACGTTCCCCGACAAGGAGAACAGCCTCTGGGAGTACTCGGAGGAGGTCGGCAGGTACTACCTGCACCGCTTCTACAAGCACCAGCCCGACCTCAACGTCTCCAACCCCGAGGTGCGCGACGAGATCGCCCGCATCATGGGCTTCTGGATGGAACTGGGCCTGAGCGGCTTCCGCGTGGACGCCGTCCCGTTCCTGCTGGAGCACAACGACCCGCTCGACGCCGTCTCGCTGCCCGATCCGCACGACTACCTGACCGACCTGCGGGCGTTCCTCAACCGCCGCAACGGCGAGGCCGTCCTGCTGGGCGAGGTCAACCTGCCGTACAAGGACACGATGGCCTTCTACGGCCAGGGCGTCGGCGACGAGCTGACGATGTGCTTCGACTTCGTCGGCATGCAGGCGATGTACCTGGCACTGGCACGGCAGTCGACCGGCCCGATGACCAAGGCCCTGCAGGAACGTCCACAACCGCCGCGCGACGGCCACTGGGCGACGTTCGTCCGCAACCACGACGAACTGACCCTGGACAAGCTGCCGATGGACGAACGCCAGGAGGTCTTCGACGCCTTCGGTCCTGACCCGAAGATGCAGCTCTACGGCCGCGGTCTGCGCCGGCGGCTGCCCGGCATGCTCGACGGCGACCAGCGCCGCATCCGCATGGTCTACAGCCTGCTCTTCACGCTGCCGGGGACGCCGGTGCTGTTCTACGGCGAGGAGATCGGGCTGGAGGAGGACCTGTCGCTCGAGGGCAGGCTGGCGGTGCGCGTGCCGATGGACTGGGAGGCCGCGGGGGAGCAGCGCCACGACCCCGACTCGTTGCTGACGTGGATGCGGCTCCTGATCGAGCGCTATCGGGAGTGCCCGGAGCTGGCGTGGGGCGAGGTGAAGGTGCTCGACGTCGGTGATCCGACCGTGTTCGCGCACCGCGCGGACTGCGACGGCGGCTCGGTGATCGCCGTGCACAACTTCACGGACCAGGAGGTCACCGTGCGGGTTCCGGCCGAAGGGGTGCTCACGGACCTGTTCACCGGCGGTTCCGTGAAGCCCGCGAAGATCGGCGCCAAGGTCGACCTCGCACCGTACGACTGCCGTTGGTTCCGCCTGGTTACCGAGTGATGCTTGCGTAATCTTTACGCTTCACGTGAAGATATCTTCGAGACAGCGTCGTCGACCGAAGGATTTTCGCGTGAGCGCGTACGGACTGCACCGCGTCCTCGAACCTGCCGGTGTCCTGCCGCAGCAGGCGTGGCGGCTCGACGCGGAACCCGTGCCCGCCCCCGACGAGGTGATCGTCGCGGTCGAGCGGCTCAACCTGGACGCGGCGTCGTTCCGGCAGCTCAGGGAGCAGCATGGCAGCGGTGCGGCGGTCAAGCAGGCCGTGCTCGACATCGTCGGCGAGCGCGGCAAGATGCAGAACCCCGTCACCGGCTCGGGCGGCATGCTGCTCGGCACCGTCCTCGAGGTGGGGCCGGAGTCGCCGCTCGGGCTCAAGGCCGGCGACCGGATCGCGACGCTGGTCAGCCTCACGCTCACGCCGCTGCGGATCAACGACGGCCTGCAGGACTGGGACGGCGAGGACGAGCAGGTGCCGTGCCGGGGGACCGCGGTGCTGTTCGGGCGGTCCATCGCGGCCGTGCTGCCGGACGACATGCCTGCTGAGCTGGCGCTGTCTGTGCTCGACGTGTGCGGTGCACCGGCACTGACCGACCGTGTGGTGCGCAAGCATCCTGGTGGGTCGGTGCTGGTGCTCGGCGGTGGCGGCAAGTCCGGGTCGCTCTCTCTTGCGGCCGCGCGTCAGGCCGGTGCGTCGCGCCTCGTCGCGTTGGTGCCGACCGAACGTGAGGCCGCGCAGGTGCGTGAGTCGGGCCTCGCGGACGAGGTCGTGATCGCGGACGCACGCAACCCTGTGGCCGTGGCGGAGGCCGTGGGCAAGAAGGTCGACGTCACGGTCGTGTGTGTGGACGTGCCGGGGTGCGAGCACGGCGCCATCCTCGCGACCGCGGACGGCGGGACGGTGATCTTCTTCTCGATGGCGACCTCGTTCAGTGCCGCCGCTTTGGGAGCGGAGGGTCTGGCCGCGGACGTGGAGATGATCGTCGGCAACGGATATGTGCCTGGTCACGCCCAGTTCGCGTTGGACCTGGTCCGGACGCGGGCGGGTGTGCGGGCCCTGTTCGAGCAACGGCAGACTGCGTGACGTGAGTACGCAACTTTTGGTCGGCGGCCGCATCTACGCACCGGATGCGACGGCGATGGCCGTCACGGACGGTGTCGTCGTGTGGATCGGACAGGACTCGGTCGGGCGTGCGCTGCACCCGGACGCCGAGGTCATCGAGCTCGACGGCGCCTTCGTCGCGCCCGCGTTCGTCGACGCGCACGTGCACGCCACGTCCGCCGGCCTGCTCCTGACCGGCCTCGACCTGACGAAGACGTCCTCTGTGGACGAACTGCTGGAGAAGGTGCGCGCCGCCGAGGGCCCCCTCGTGTGGGGTCACGGGTGGGACGAGACGCGCTGGCAGGAGAACCGCCCGCCGACGCGTGCCGAGATCGACGAGGCCGCCCAGGACAAGACGGTGTACCTGTCGCGCATCGACGTGCACTCGGCGTTGGTCTCCTCGGACCTGATCACCGACGAAGCCCGCACCGCCGATGGCTTCTCCGCGGACGGCCCTCTCTCGCGTGCCGCGCACCACCTTGTGCGAGGCACGGCGAAGGCCGCCATCACGCCCGAACAGCGCGCCGCCGCACAACTGACGTTCCTGCGTCACGCGGCGTCGAAAGGCATCGCGTCCGTGCACGAGTGCGCCGGACCGGACATCTCCGGCGAGGACGACCTGCGCGAACTGCTCGCCCACACCGAGGGCCCCGAGGTGGTGGCCTACTGGGGTGCCCACGACCTGCCTTCCGTTCCCGTGCGCGGACTCGCCGGCGATCACTTCGTCGACGGCGCGATCGGCTCCCGCACCGCCGCGTTGACGGAGCCCTACACCGACGCCGCCACGTCGGGAGCCCTCTACCTGGACGGACCGCAGATCGCCGATCACCTGGTCAAGTGCACCGAACTGGGGGTGCAGGCGGGGTTCCACGTCATTGGCGACGCGGGCATGGCCGCCGTGATTGAAGGTTTCGAGATCGCGGAGAAGGCACTCGGCACCCCCGAACTCGCCTCCGCCCGACACCGCCTCGAACACGTCGAGATGGTCTCGAAGGAGCAGGCGGAGAAACTCGCCGGGTGGGGCGTTGTCGCCTCCGTCCAGCCGCTGTTCGACGCCGAATGGGGCGGTCCGACTGGGATGTACGTCCAGCGACTCGGCGCCGAGCGCGGTGTGGGGCTGAATCCCTTTTCACGTCTGGCGGCGGCGGGTGTCGCGCTTGCGTTCGGCTCGGACACCCCGGTGACCGCCATCGACCCGTGGGCTGCGGTGAAAGCTGCCGTCCACCACAGGACCGAAGGCCACGGCGTCTCCCCGCGTGCCGCCTTCACCGCCCACACCCGTGGCGGCTGGCGTGCGGCGGGCGTGAACGACGGCCTGACCGGCACGCTTCAGCCCGGCGCGCCCGCGACGTACGCGGTGTGGGAGACCGGTGACCTCGTCGTCGCCGGCTCGGACGCACGGGTGCAGCGCTGGTCGACCGACCCGCGTTCCGGCGTGCCCGGACTGCCCGATCTCACCGGTCCCGCGCCCGTCTGCGTGCGGACCGTTCTCAACGGCCGGACGATTTACGAGAGGAAGTGACTCATGGCGTTGCTCGACCTCGATCCCAAGGTCGTCGCCACCGCGCGCAAGCTCGCGGCGCGGGCGGCCGAACCGGTGGTGTCCCTCGCGAAGGCGCACACCACCGTCGCCGTCGAGCGCGCCACACTTCGCCTGGCAGGCATCACCGGTGCGGACTCCACGCACCGCGCCGGTGACGTCCCGTGGGTCAACCGCGTGATCGACACGGTCCGCGAGCAGTGCGGGCTGGAGCACGGCGTGGTGCTGCCCGCGTTCCACGCGCTGCGTGAACACAACCTCGGCACCCTCACCGAACTCGCCGAGGCCACCGCCGCGGGCCAGATCCAGTTCAAGATCCCCACCGGCAAGGACCTGACGGCAGCGCGCAAGGCGTCCACGTCCGCGGTGTCCAAGGGGCTCAAGGCGGTCGACCGCAACCGGGCCCAGCGCGACAAGCTGATCACCAAGTGGGGTGATCCCGCGCAACGGCCGTGGATCTACCTGATCGTCGCGACCGGTGACATCGACGAGGACGTCATCCAGGCTCAGAACGCGGCCCGCGCGGGCGCCGACATCATCGCGGTGATCCGTTCGACCGGTCAGTCGCTCCTCGACTACGTGCCGGAAGGCGCCACGCACCACGGGTTCGCGGGCACGTACGCCACGCAGGAGAACTTCCGGATCATGCGCGCGGCGCTCGACGACGTGTCGAAGGAGGTCGGCCGGTACGTGCGGCTGACCAACTACGCGTCCGGTCTGTGCATGCCGGAGATCGCTGTCCTGGCAGGACTTCAGCGCCTGGACATGATGCTGAACGACTCGATGTACGGCATCCTGTTCCGCGACATCAACCCGATCCGCACGTTCGTCGACCAGCGCTTCTCGCGTCAGGTGCACGCGCGCGCCGGCATCATCATCAACACCGGCGAGGACAACTACCTCACCACCGCGGACGCCGTCGACGCCGCGCACACCGTCACGGTCTCCCAGCTCCTCAACGAGCACTTCGCCCACGAGGCGGGACTGCCCGACCACCTGCTGGGCCTCGGCCACGCGTTCGAGATCAACCCGAAGGTGCCCGACTCGTTCCGGCTCGAACTCGCGCACGCGTTGCTGGCCCGCGAACTGTTCCCGGACGCGCCGTTGAAGTGGATGCCGCCGACCAAGCACATGACCGGCGATGTCTTCGACGGCTATCTGCTGGACGGGTTCTTCAACCTCGCGGGTGTCCTGACAGGACAGTCCATTCTGCTCGTCGGCATGATGACCGAGGCCGTCGTGACACCGTTCCTGTCGGACCGCGACCTTGCTCTGAAGAACGTCCGGTACGTGCTGAACGCGGCGGGCAGCCTGGCAGAGGACTTCCGGCCCTCCCCGGACGGCCTGATCGTCAAGCGCGCGCACCAGGTGCTCGGCGAGGCCGTCGATCTCCTCGAACGCATCGTCGACGACGGCCTGCTCAACGCCATCGCGGACGGCACGTTCGGCCTGATGAAGCGTCCTGCGGACAAGGGCAAGGGCGCGGACGGCGTGGTCGAGAAGGCGCCTGAGTACTTCAACCCGGCTTCGGAGATGCTGGAGGCCCACGATGTCTGACGCCAAGAGGTACGTGCGGCCGTACGGTGACACCACCGGTGACGGCATGATCCAGACGTCGTTCACGCTGCCGATTCCCTTCGGCCCCAGGGCGGACGGCGCGGCGCTGCAGCTCGCGAACAAGATGGGCATGGACCCCGCGATGGTGGTCCACTCGAACCCCATCGGCGCCGACTTCACGTTCTTCGTCGTCTACGGCTCGGTGAAGCACCTGGTGGACCTGGACGACGTCAAGGTCGTCGAGCGCGAGTACCCGTTGCTCAGCCCTTCCGAAGTCAACTCGGCTTTGAAGAAGGTGTTGCGGCGCAAGCTGGTCGTCGTCGGCGGGTGCATCGGCACCGACGCGCACACGGTCGGCATCGACGCGATCCTCAACATCAAGGGCTTCGCGGGCGAGAAGGGCTTGGAGTACTACCGGGAGCTGAAGGTCGTGAACCTCGGCGCCCAGGTCTCCGTGCCCGAACTGGTGCGGTCCGCGCGCACCGAGAAGGCCGACGCGGTGCTGATCTCCCAGGTCGTGACCCAGCGGGACGCGCACATCCTGAACACGCAGGAGATGTCGGCGGCGTTCCGCGAGGCGATGGGGGACCGGCGGCCGCTGCTGGTGGCCGGCGGTCCGCGGTTCGACCCGTTGATGGCGGGCGAACTGGGGGTTGATCGAGTGTTCTCCCGGGGTACCACGCCGGGCGAGGTCGCGAGCTATCTGGTGCACGCGATGCAGGAGAAAAAGGGGGTCGCCGCGTGAGCGGAGCTTTGGTCGAGGGATTTTCGGTGACGCACCGCCGGTACGTCCCGCACTCGCACGCGCACTACGGCGGCAATCTCGTCGACGGCGCGTACGGACTCGGCATGTTCGGTGACGTCGCCACCGAGTTGCTCATCCACACGGACTCCGACGAGGGATTGTTCGCGGGGTACAGCTCCGTCGAGTTCGCGGCGCCGATCCAGGCCGGCGACGTCGTCGAGGCCTCGGCGACGTTGGTGCGCATCGGGAAGCGGTCGCGTGAGATCGAGTTCGAGGCACGTGTGGTGTGCCGTTCGGCGCCCGAACGCGGACCTTCGGCAGCAGACGTACTGGCTGAGCCGATCGTCGTAACGCGGGCCCGCGGCACGGTCGTCGCGCCGAAAGCCGCCGAATAACTCCAAAAATTAGTCCGAACCGGATGGCGTCCTGCTCCGAATCCCCGCCGTGGGAAGGGAGCAGGACAATGCCAAGTAGCAACAGACAGCGATTACGCCGGGGTGCGATCGCCGCGGCGGTGGTCGCGGTGGCGGCGGCGATACCGGCGGCGCAGGCCTCCAGTCACCGCGAGGCACCACTGATCGCGGCGGACCCGGCTGTCGACAACACCGACGTGTACGCCTTCACGAGCCCCGACAAGCCCGACACGGTCACGCTCATCGCGAACTGGTTCGGGTTGCAGGAACCCAACGGCGGGCCCAACTTCTACCCGTGGGCCACCGACGCCCGGTACGACATCAACGTCGACGCGGACGGCGACGCGGTGCCGGACAAGACGTTCCGGATCACGTTCAGCACGGACGACCGGCGGGGCAAGGCGAACACCTTCCTCTACAACAACGGGCCGGTCACGTCGATCAACGACGACAACCTGTTGTTCCGCCAGAACTACTCCATGGAACTCGTCGAGCAGGGTAAGACGACCCAGCTCGTGAAGGACGGCCGTGCGGCGCCGTCGAACACCGGACCGGCGTCGTTCCCGAACTTCGGCGCGATCAGGGACCAGGCCACGGCGAAGATCCCCGGTGGCGGCCAGGTCTACATCGGACCGTCCGAGGACTCGTTCTTCCTGGACCTGCGGGTGTTCGACCTCCTGTACGGCGGAAACCTGAAGGAGGTCAACCAGGACACCCTGATGGGCTACAACGTCAACACCATCGCCATCCAGGTGCCCAAGACCATGCTCGCGCTGAAGGGCGACCCGAAGCGCAACCCGGTGATCGGCGTGTGGAGCGACACCGAGCGCCGCACGTTGAAGCTCGACCCCGGCAGGGCAACTCCGCAGGGCAACTTCGTGCAGGTGTCGAGGCTCGGCAACCCGCTGGTCAACGAGGTGGTGTCGTCCGCGCCGTTGAAGGACGCGTTCAACGGGCTCGAACCCGTCGGTGACGCGAAGGTCCAGGCGTTGCTGGACCGGGTGAACGACCCGGAGCTGGCCCGGCTGATCCAGGCGATCTACGGCATCCCCGCGCCGAAGACGCCGCGCGCCGACCTGGTGGAGATCTTCCTGACCGGCATCACCACGAAGGCGGGCGGCCCGATCAAGGCCGATCTCAACTCCCAGCTGAACAACGCCGACGTGAACCCGAAGAGGTTCCAGCCGTCGGAGATGTTGCGGCTCAACATGTCCACGCCGGTGACGCGCGACCCCAACCGGCTCGGCGTGCTCGGCGGGGACCTGCAGGGGTTCCCGAACGGGCGCAGGCTCACCGACGACGTCGTGGACATCGAGATCCAGGCGGTGGTCGGCGCGGCGCTGACCGGCAAGCTCGTGCCGGCGCTCGCGAAGGGTGACCGGGTGAACGGCAACGACGTTCGCTTCGGAGATCGGTTCCCGTACGTCGGACTGCCCAGCAACCAGGCGGTCAACTCCCGCTGAACGAGGGTGCCTCCCATGTGGAAAACACTTCCGCTGCTGGCTGCCCTTTTAGCTGTCGCCGCCTGCGCTCCCCCGCAGGCGGCGGCACCCGCCGCCACGCAGACCTCTTCTTTGCAGCGCAACGCCGAGTCGTTGCAGGCCAAGCTCCGCCGAACTCCGCAGGACGCCGCTGCCTGGGCCCAGCTCGGGGCCACGCACGTGGAGCTCGCCCGCGTCACCTTCGACCCCCAGCACTATCCCCGTGCCGAGAAGGCGCTGACCGAGTCGTTGCGGCTCAAGCCGGACGGCAACGGCGAGGCGTTCATCGGGCGTGGTGCGCTCGCCAACGCTCAGCACGACTTCGCTGCCGCTCGTGACTGGGGTCAGCGCGCTGTGTCGGCGTTGCCGGACTCTGCTGCCGCGCAGGGCGTGCTGGTCGACGCTTTGACCCAGCTCGGTGACTCTGAGGGTGAATCCGTTGCGCTGCAACGGATGCTGGACCTCCGGCCAGGGGTCGCGTCGTTCACTCGCGCGGCCTACCACTTCGAGTTGCGCGGCCGTCTGGACGAGGCGCGCGGGGCTCTGGAACGGGCGCTGGAGTCGGCTTCGTCGCCGGACGAGGTCGCGTTCTGCCGGCTCCACCTGGACAAGCTGGACGGGCGGACCGATGAGTCCGTCCAGGCCACGCGTGAGCTGGCGTCGAAGGTGCCATCGCCGGAACACCTGGTGAGGTACGGCGAGGCCTTGGACAAGGCGGGCAAGCCTGCCGAGGCTCGGGCGCAGTACGACCTCGCGCTGCAGCAGCTACGCGCGTTGGGTGGTGACGACCTGACGGCGGCTTTGATCTCCGCTGATCACGGCGACCCCGCCGAGGCGTTGCGGTTCGCGGAGAAGGAGTGGGCGAAGCGGCAGAGTGTCTTCACGGCTGATGCTCTCGCCTGGGCTCTGCACGTGAACAAGCGGTCCGCGGAAGCGCTGCCGTACTCGGACAGAGCCGTCGCTCTGGGCTGGCGAGACCCTTCCGTGCTGCGGCACCGTGAGGCGATTCTGGGGAGCCTGCGATGAGAGTGTTCCTGTTGGTGCTGTTCGGAATGCTGCTGATGGGCGGCGTGGCGCAGGCCCACCCGCTGAGCAACCTCAGCGTGAACCACTACGACGGGCTGCGGGTGTTCGCGGACCGGATCGAGCTGCGGTCCGTTGTGGACAGTGCGGAGATCCCCACGCTGCAGGACCGGGAGTTCGTCGACGCCCGCAAGCGCTGCACGGAACGCGCGAAGTCGTTGAACGCGATGGCCGACGAGCAGGAACTGCGGTTCGAGGTGCGCGACGCCGACGTCGTGCGCCCGCCCGGTGAGGCCGGTCTGCCCACGATGCGCCTGACCTGCGAGTACGCCGCGCCGCTGCCGGTGCGCGGGGAGGTCGAGGTGACGTTCAGCGACTCCTACCTCAAGGACAAGCCCGGCTGGCGCGAGATCACCGTCGTCGGCGTCGACATCGCTGTGTCCGGCGCGCCGGCCGAGACGATCAGCAACGAACTGCGCACGTACCCGGACGACCTGCTCTCGTCGCCGCTGGACGTGCGGGCGGTGCGGTTCCTCGCACAACCAGGCGAGGGGTCAGTCGTAACCCCACCTGGTGTTCTGGGTGAAGCCACGAAGGCGGCTGTCGGAGTGGTGGGTGATCTCACCCCGGTGGTCGGGATCGGTGCGGTCCTGCTGTCTCTGGTGCTGGGCGCGTCCCATGCGGCGCTGCCCGGTCACGGCAAGACCGTGATGGCCGCCTATCTGGCGGGTTCGAGGGGAACCCGCCGCGACGCACTCCTCGTCGGCGCCACCGTCACCATCACCCACACAGCGGGTGTCCTGGTGCTGGGGCTGCTGATCAGTGCGTCCAGCGCGATCGCGGGCGAGTCGGTGTTGCGCTGGCTCGGCGTCGCGAGCGGTCTGCTGGTCGCGGTGATCGGAGGGGTGCTGCTCCGCTCGGCGGTGCTGTCCCGTGGACGTGAGCGTGCCCAAGAAAGGCATGAACGCGGTCACGGGCATGGACATGGGCACGGACACGGCCATGGTCATGGGCGCCGCCGGGCGGGGCTCGTCGGAATGGGGGTGGCGGGAGGGTTGGTGCCGTCCCCCTCGGCCCTGGTGGTGCTGCTGGGCGCCATCGCGCTCGGCCGCACCTGGTTCGGAGTCGTCCTGGTGCTCGCCTACGGCCTGGGCATGGCGGCGATGCTCACCGCCGCCGGGCTGCTGCTGGTCTCGTTGCGGGACCGCCTCGGGCCGCGTCTGGCCCGCTTCCGCGGGTTCGCGGACTTCACGCCGCTGGGCACCGCGGCGCTGGTGATGCTCGTCGGAGTCGGTCTGGCCACGCGTGCGCTGGCCGGTCAGTAAAGGAGAAGGATCATGAAGAAGCTCATCGTGCTGGCCGCCCTGGCCCTGGGCCTGGCCGCGTGCGGCACCGAAGGCGCCCCCACCGCGCAGTTCGACGACGAACGGCAGTCCGACATCTCCTGCATGAAGCACCAGGAGCAGACGCCGGGGGAGGAGTACTTCGACGAAGGTAATTGGGACACCGTCGTCTCGTTATCCCTGCTGCGTTACTACACGTCGAACGGCGCAAAACCGTACTGCGACGGCAAAACCGCCACCGACGCCGACCAGGGCTGGCGCAAGCTCTACGTGCAGATGGGAGCCGAGAAGAACAATCTGCGCTGAATCGACCGCAACCTCCGCCGCTTTCTCCCGTTGGTCAATACAGAAGTAGCTACATGCGGGGAGGATGGGGCGCAGTGAAGATCGACCACCAGGGGGAGACACCTCCCTATGAGCAGGTGCGCGTGCACTACGCGCACGCCATCTCGAACCGAGAACTGCCGGTGGGCGCGAAGCTGCCAACGGTGCGTGCCCTGGCGAAAGACCTGGGCCTGGCCGTGAACACGGTGGCACGCGCCTACCGTGAGCTGGAGGAGGCCGGCCTCGTGGAGACGCGGGGCCGTGCCGGCACCGTGGTCAGCGCGAACGGTGACAGCAACCGCGAACGCGTTCGTGCGGCGGCGGCCCAGTACGCGGCGATGTCCGCGGAGCTGGGCCTCTCGCGGCAGGAGGCCCTGGAGATCGTCGGTGCTGCCCTGCGGACCTAGGCCGGCAGGAGCGCGCGGATCTCGGCTGCCACGTTCCTCACGTCGTCGAGGGAGTCCAGCCAGATGTCGACCGACGCGGTCGAGTGTCCGTGATGGCCGTCCGTCTCCCGGAGGGCCCATTGCAGCCGGACCGCTCCGTCATCGCTCACCTCTGCCGTCACGACCAGTTCCGGCAGTGCCGACACCGGCTGGCTGCCTCCGGCCGTGGTGAGCGATTCCAGGAAGTCCGGCAGTTCGGGCCGCACGTCCGTGCACTCGATCAGCGCCACGACGCGGGAGCTGCGCAACTCGATGGTGGCCGCGACGCTGGAAAGGCCTTCCTCGTACACGCAGTCGAAGAAGCGGACTCGAGAGTCCCCGTAGTCCTTGCAGGTGATGGTTACCTCCACGGGAACACCCTGGCACGGGCGACGTCATCGGTTCCCGTAGGTGGTGGTTTGCTCCAAGCAGGTGATCAGCACCTCGGCAGGGCCACCGTAGGTCGGTCTCGCCGTCGCGGAGGGGCCGTTCTCCGTTCCCCATATGCCCTGGTAGTCACCCGTTCGCGACCCTGCTGACCCGTCTCGACAGAGCTAGGCTGCCCGATGGATCGAGAATAACTGATTCGTCAGTCAACTTAGGGGTGCGAGATGGGGCGGACCGTCCGCGACGGCCTGCGGCTCACGGCCGAACAGGAGCAGTTCGTAGAACTGGCCAGGGAGTTCGCGGCCAAGGAGATCCGTCCACGCGGGCGTGCCGTCGACGAGGCGGACACCGAGTCACCGCTCGACGTGTGGCAGAAGGCGTCCGCGCTCGGGCTGACCTCGTTCATGCTCCCCGAGAAGTTCGGCGGCGGTGGCGCCGACCTGCTGACCCAGGTGCTGATCCAGCAGGAGCTGTGCCACGGCGACATCGGCATCGGCAACCTGATCACGTCCAACGGCTTCTTCAGCGCGCCGATCGAGCACCTCGGCACCCCCGAGCAGCAGGAGCGGTTCCTCGCTCCACTCGGCTCCGCGGAGCCACCGCTCACCGCCGTCGCCGTGACCGAGCCCGGCAGCGGGTCGGACGCGGCGAGCATCCAGACTTCGGCGCGGCGCGAGGGTGACGAGTACGTCCTCAAAGGACAGAAGACCTGGATCTCCAACGCCCCCTACGCCGAGATGTTCGTGATCTTCGCGACGGTCGATCCGTCGCTGAGGTCGCGTGGTGTCACGGCTTTCGTCGTGCCGCGCGACACGCCGGGGCTGACGGTCGGGCCGCCGTTCCAGAAGATGGGGCAGCGCGCGATCGTCAACGCCGAGGTGTTCCTCAGTGACGTGCGCGTGCCCGCGGAGAACCGGCTCGGCGAGGAGGGGCAGGCGTTCGCCGGCCTGATGCGGACGTTCGACGCGTCACGCATCCTCATCGGCGCGGCCACTACGGGACTCGCCCGTGCCGCACTGGACTTCGCTTCCGCCTACGCCGTTGACCGCGAGCAGTTCGGGGTGCCGATCATCCGGCACCAGGCGGTGGCGTTCCGGCTCGCGGACATGGCCACGCGCGTCGACACCTCGCACCTGCTGACCGTGCGTGCGGCTGCCCTGTACGACGATGGCCACGCGGTGGCGCAGGAGTCGGCGATGGCGAAACTGGTCGGGTCGGAGAACGCCATGTGGTGCACGCATGCGGCCGTGCAAACGTTGGGGGGCTACGGATACTCCCGTGAGTACCCCGTCGAGCGCTGGATGCGCGACGCCAAGCTGGAAGAGATCGAAGAAGGCACCTCGGACATCCAGCGCCTGATCATCTCCCGCGGCCTCGGTGAGAGATGATCTTCTCCGATCCCGCGTCCGTCGCCGTGGTAGGTGCGAGCGACGACCCCTCCAAGTGGGGTCACTGGCTCGCCCGAGGCGCCCTCGTAGGCCACGACCGCCGCGCCGTGCACCTCGTGAACCGCGGTGGCGGCGCCGTTCTGGGGCAGCCCACCGTCCGCTCGCTCTCCGAACTGGCCGAGGCCCCCGAACTGGTCGTCCTCGCCGTACCCGCGGCCCATGTGCCGGCGGTGGTGGACGAGGCTTTGGCGGTCGGCGTACGCGGTTTCGTCGGCATCACCTCGGGAATCGACGATCGCGTCATCCGCCGGATCCGGGACGCGGGCGCGCGGCTGCTCGGCCCGAACTGCCTTGGAGTGTTCGACGCGGCAACGTCTTTGCACCTCGCCTGGGGCCGATTCCAGGCAGGCTCGCTCGGCGTGGTGTCGCAGAGCGGGCAGGTCGGGCTGGAGATCGCCGGGCTCGCGGCGTCGTCGGACATCGGGATCTCGAGGTTCGTCTCGGTCGGCAACCAGGCGGACGTGACGGCGACGGAAGCGTTGCTGGACCTGGTCTCCCACGACCTGACCACCGTCGTGGGGCTCTATCTGGAGAGCTTCGGCTCGGGGATCGTGGCGGCGATGTCGGAACTGCGCGCGGCCGGCAAGCCCGTGGTGCTGCTGACCGTCGGATCCTCCGTCGCCGCGCAGGAAGCCGCCCGCACGCACACAGGTGCTCTGACGTCCTCTTTGGACGTCGTGGACGCGGCCTGTCGCCTCGCGGGAGCGGTCCGGGTGGCGACGCCGGCGGCTCTGGTCGACCTGGCGGCGGTGCTGACGTCTGGGTTGCCCCGCGGGGGCAGGGTCGGGGTCATCTCCGACTCGGGCGGGCAGGGTGCGATCGCGGCGGATCTCGCGGCGGCGGCAGGGCTGACGGTGCCGACGTTGTCCGCGGTCGACGGGCTGCCGCTGGGGGCCTCGAAACGCAACCCGATCGACCTCGCCGGGGCGGGGGAGCAGGACCTCGCGAACTACTCCCGCGCGGTCGAGGTGCTGGTGCGCGGAGGCGAAGTCGACACTGTCGTGTTGTCCGGCTACTTCGGCAGCTACGGAGAGGACACGCCCTCCCTGGAGTCTCCCGAGGTGGCCGTCGCTGTCCAGATCTGTTCACTGGCAAGGGAAACCGGCGTTCCCGTGGTCGTGCACAGCATGCGCGAGGACTCCGCCGCGGTACGCACGTTGCGAGCAGGCGGCGTGCCCGTGCAGCACACGATCGAGCGCGCGGTGGCCGCACTCGGTGACGCGGCACGGCTCGGGGCCCTTGATCAACGGTCCACTCGCACATCGGACGGCCTGGAACTGTCGGTGCAGGCTGGAAGAATTGAATTTGGGGGACCCCCTGGAGGGGACGCCTGCGTGAGCCTGTCCGAAGCCCAGTCGGCCTCGACCGCGCCTTCTGCCTCAGGCCACCCAGGAGCTGCGGTCGCCCCCTTCACGCCGGGCTACCTGGCGGCTCGCGACCTGCTCGGCTTCGTCCGGTTCCCCAGGGCACACGCCGTCACATCTGCGGCCGAAGTGAGGGCGACACCCCTCAACGGCCCGTTCGCTCTCAAGGTCGACTGGCTGGCCCACAAGAGCGAACACGGCGCCGTGAAGATCAACCTCACCGACCCCGCGCCGGCGTTCGACGAGATGCGAGCGCGGCTAGGTCCGGGCCAGTACGTCCTCGAAGAGATGGACACGCGCGAGCACACCGTCGAACTGATCATCGGCGCGAAGCGGGACCACTCGTTCGGCCCGGTGATCCTCGTCGGCGCGGGTGGCATCCACGCGGAGTTGTTCAGGGACACCGCGATCGAACTCGCGCCCGTGACTCCCGCCACCGCGCGGGACATGCTGGCACGCCTCGTCTCCGCCCCGCTCCTGGCCGGCGCGCGTGGCGCGCCGCCGGTCGACGTGGCCTCGTTGTCCGAGGTGATCGCGAAGATCTCCGAGACGCTCGTGGCCAGACCGGACCTCGCCGAGATCGAGCTCAACCCCGTGCGCGTGGGGCCCGACGGCGTGCTGGCCGTCGACGCGCTGATCATCCCGTCGGGGGAGCCGTTGGACGACAAAGGCGGACAACGCGTGGCATGAGCCCACCTCGCCTCGACGGGGATGACGCGCAGGTACGTGAGCCTCTGCGCCGTTCGCCGGATTGCGGGCCTCGATAGGTTCTTCCGCAGTGACGTGAGGAGGCCTCGATGCTGGTCGTGCTGGCACTGCTGGCAGCGCTCGTGCCACCGCCCGGCCCGGTGACGATCGACGTGGTCAGCGTCGGCGGGTCCGGGTGCCCGGCCGGCACGACGAACGTCGCCATGTCCCAGGACAACGAGGCGTTCACGGTCACGTACAGCGACTTCCTGGTGCAGGGCAACGGCAACGAGGCCAAGAGCAGCTGCACGATCGCTCTCAGGATCAACCACACGGCCGGGTACACCTACGGCATCGCGGCGACGGACTACCGCGGCTTCGCGCACCTCACGGACAAGGCGAAGGGCGTCGTGCGCAACGACTACTGGTTCCCAGGGTTTCCGACGCGGCACACCAGCCACACCTATCAGGCGCCGATGAGTGACAACTGGCAGGTCACCGACACGCCGAGCGGGGTCGCGCACGGGCCGTGCAAGGATCGCAAGCCGTTGACCGTCGAGACCGAACTGAAGCTCACCGGCAAGGGGAGCGGCAGTTTCATGACCATGGACTCGACCGACTCGAGTGTGAGCACGACGTTCCGGCTCTCGTGGAAGAAGTGCGCGGAATAACAAGCGGACGGTTGACGTTCTCTGCTACAGTCCGTTTGTACCCGGCGGTGCGCAGGTAAGCGCACGTAAGTTCCGATCAGCTGCTGGACGATCACAACGCCGCAGCCAACACCCCCGGCTTCTCACGCCGGTGGACCCACACATCAGATGCAGTCGGATCGACGGCATCTGCAGCGCTCTCCTCCCGTCGCACCCTGTGCGCGGAGTCGATGAAGCGCGTCTCGAACAACCCTCCTGAAAGGACAGACCCGATGCACATCGGTGTACTCGACGTACGTAACCACAAGGCGTTTCTCGTTGACGGGCCGCAGGTTCCGCAGAGTCTCGTGCGGCAGCACGACCTGCGGCGCGGCGACCAGATCAGCGGTGAAGCCGAGAACGACAAGCTCATCAGCGTTGACACGGTCAACGGGCGCAAGCCGCACAAGCGGCCACGGTTCGAGGACCTCACGCCGCTCTATCCCAACGAGCGGCTGCGGTTGGAGCACGATCCCAACGAGCTCACCAGTCGCACGATCGACCTGGTCATGCCGGTCGGCAAGGGGCAGCGTGCGCTGATCGTCGCGCCGCCCAAGGCCGGCAAGACCATTGTGTTGCAACAGATCGCGGCGGCGATCGCCAAGAACTACCCGGACGTCCACCTGATCGTGGCGCTCGTCGGCGAACGGCCGGAAGAGGTCACCGACATGCGCAAGACGATTCCCGGTGAGATGTTCACCTCGACCTTCGACGAGCACCCCAACGAGCACATTCGTGTTGCCGAGCTCGCGGTCGAGCGGGCCAAGCGGCTCGTCGAGGACGGGCAGGACGTCGTGATCCTGCTCGACTCGTTGACGCGGCTTGGGCGTGCCTACAACCTCGCGCAGCCCAACGGTGGCCGCATTCTCAGCGGTGGCATCGACGCCAGGGCGCTGACGCCGCCGAAGCAGTTCCTCGGTGCTGCTCGCAACATCGAGGACGGTGGCAGTCTCACGATCTTCGCCACCTCGCTCGTCGAGACCGGGTCGCTGGCCGACACGGCGATCTTCGAGGAGCTCAAGAGCACCGGCAACGCCGAGCTGAAGCTCGACCGCAAGGCCGCGCAGAAGCGGATCTACCCCGCGGTGGATCTTCACCAGTCCAGCACCCGCAAGGCGGACCTGCTGGTCGGGCCGCAGGAGCTCGCCATCACGGACACGATGCGCCGCGCCATGTCCGAACGCGACATCGACGTGCTGCTCGAAGGGTTGCGCAAGACCCAGAGCAACGCGGAGTTCCTCATGCAGATGTCGAGGTGACGTCGCGAGCACGGGTCGGGGAACCCAGTGCGTAGAACAAGAAGCCGAGGCCGATCACGATCAGCAGCGGAACCACCTGCGACAGCGTGTACTGCGTCCGTTCGCCCGCGAACGCCGTGGGCAGGTCCGGCGGCCAGATCAGCACCACGACGGTGAACCCGACCAGGCCGGTCGTCAGAATCGTTGTCAGCACGGCGAAAGGCGCGCGGAACGGGCGTTCAACGTCCGGCATCCGGCGGCGCAGCACCAGCATCGACGGGAACGTCAGCAGGTAGCTGATGAACGTCGTCGAGATCACCAGCGCCAGCCCGGCGGTGAAGTACTTCTCGGAGTCGCCGCCGGACAAGTTCAGTGCCGTCACCAGGACTACGGACGCCAGCAGTCCGGACAGGACGTTCACTCGCAACGGAGTGCCGTGACGCGGGGACAATCGGCCCAGATAGGCGGGCCCGGCGCCGTCCGCACACGCCACGGCCTGTGCCCGATGCGCGCCGATCGCCCACGAGACACCGGAAGTCAGCACGCCGATGATCAAGCCGGCCGCGCACACGCTTCCCAGTACCGCACCCGCGCCGGTCAAGGTGACGGTTCCGTCGGAGGAAACCGATCCGCCGTAGACGGTCAGCACCTGTTTGGCGGCGTCGATGAACCCGCCCAGGCCCTGGATCCGCGAGGCCGGCACCACCAGCAGAATCCCGAGAATCGGCCCTCCGTAGAGAAGAAACGCCGCGATGCCCGCGCGCAGGATCGCGAACGGTACGGTGCGCTGCGGGTCGGTCATCTCCTCGGTGGCGGTCGACGGGAGTTCGAAGCCGACGTAGTTGAAGATCAGCACCGGCACCAGCGCGACGAAACCCGTCCAGGTCGGCACGAAATCGCCTTCGGACAACGGTTGTACGCCGTTCTTCAGCGCGTAGACGACGACCGAGACCATGAAGAACCCCAGCAGCACGATCCGCGCGAACGCACCCGCGATGGGTACCCACTTGCCGATCCGCAACGACGCCGCGACGGCGAGAACGCCGGTCCAGATGAACGCCAGACCCGCGATGTGCTTGCCCGCCATGCCCAGCGGCAGGAAGAACGTCTCGAACGTCGTCACGGCGATGATCGCCAGCGTGCCGCCCATCCACAGCGGGTTGGACAGCCAGTAGAGGACCTGGTTCACCCCGGCCGCGAGCCGTCCGAACGCGAGCTTGGTCCACACGTAGGGACCTCCCTCGACGGGGAACGCCGTGCCTAGCTCGGTGGTCAGGAACCCGTACGGCAGGAAGAACACCACCGCCAGGATCACCATCCAGACGAGCCCCTGAGGGCCGTGCGCGGCGACGCTGCCGATCGTGTCCAGGCCGACGAGGGTGCAGAGCAGGTAGAACGTCACGTCGACGCGGCGCAGCGACTTGCGCAGGTGGGTGCGTTCGCCCAGCCAGTTTCCGCTGAGAGGCTGTACCTCGCTCACGGGCCCTCCAAGTGGTTGACTGATTCGTCAGTCAGTTATTCGGACCGCCGGTCACACGCTCGAGTCAAGGGGACGCGTTCGATGAGTTATCTCCAGGTCACGTGGATCGACCCGGCGACGGGAGCGCGTGGCTACCTCGTCATCGACCGGCTGGTGCGCGGGGTCAGCAGCGGGGGTCTGCGCATGCGTGCCGGTTGCACGCTCGACGAGGTCCGCGGCCTGGCGGAGGGGATGACCGCCAAGGAGGCCCTCAACTACGACCCCGGCGCGCGTTACGTTCCGCTCGGCGGCGCGAAGGGCGGCATCGACTTCGACCCCTACGACCCACGGGCGCAAGAGGTCCTCACGTCGTACCTGTACGCCATGTCGCCCTACATCGAACGCTTCTGGACGATGGGGGAGGACCTCGGGCTGCGGCAACAGGCCATCGACGTGGCGATCGAGAAGATCGGCCTCCAGTCGTCCATCCAGGCGGTCTACCCGCTGCTGGACGACGAGCAGAAGGCCAGGGAACGCCTCGCGAACGCCTTCGCGGTCACCGTCGACGGCGTCAGCCTGGATGAACTGGTCGGCGGCTACGGCGTCGCCGAGGCCGCGCTCGCGGGGATCGAGCATCTCCACCTGAGCAACCCCACCGCGTTCGTGCAGGGCTTCGGCTCGATGGGCGGCGCCACGGCCCGCTACCTCGCCAAGGCCGGCGTCAAGATCGTCGGGCTCGCGGACGTCCACGGTGTCATAGCAAACCCTGATGGGCTCGATGTGGAAACCCTTTTGCTGTCCCGGGATTCCCACGGCGCCATCGACCGGACGACACTGCGCTCCGAAGATCGAGAACTCGACCGCGACAGCTGGCTCGGCGTCGAGGCGGACGTCCTGGTCCCGGCCGCCACCAGCTACGCGATCGACAAGGACAACGCGCACCAGGTCAACGCCAAGCTGATCGTCGAAGCCGCCAACATGCCGGTGACGGCAGAGGCCGAGGCGAAGATCGACGCGTTGGTCATCCCGGACGTCGTCGCGAACTCCGCCACGAACTCCTGGTGGTGGTGGACCCTGTTCGGCGACATCGACGCCACGGCCGAGTCGGCGTTCGCGAAGATCGGCACGACCATGCGCCGGCTCGTCGCCAAGATCGTCGACAAGCCCTCACCGCGAGCGGCCGCGGCAGAACTCGCGGCTACCGCGGTGAAGGAGATCGAACAACGGTTCCGGCAGTCGTAGACTCGGCCGATGCCTGGCCTGCAGCACGCCATCACGATCGCGGCCCCGCCGGAACGCGTCTGGGAGGTGCTCATCGACGTCGAGCGCTGGCCGGAACGGATCTCGACAGTCGACTCCGTGGAACGCCTCGACGACGGTCCGTTCACCGTCGGCTCCAGCGCCCGCCTCAGGCAACCGAAGCTGCCGGAGGCGGTGTGGACGGTGACCGAACTGACCCGCGGGATGTCCTACACCTGGGAGTCGAAGCAGCCCGGCGCTCTCAGCGTCGCCTCGCACGTCGTCGAACCGCACCCGGACGGGACCCGGCTCACTCTCGCCGTGAGCGTGTCCGGGCCGCTGTCCGGGCCCGGCTGGCTGTTCACCAAGCGGCTGGCCAGGCGATACGTCGAGACCGAGGCCGCCTCGATCAAGAGCGTCGCCGAGACCCAGGACTAGTCGTCGAGCGGGCCGAGCAGCCACGCTCCCGGCCCGTCCAGGTCCTCCGAGAAGTAGTACGCCCGGATCGCCGCCAGCAGGTCCTCCGTGCCGATCAGCCCGTCGCCGTCGTGATCGAGCCGCGCGTGCACGGCCCGTGCGGCGTCCTCGGGCAGGTCGATCCACGCCGTGGTCCACCGCATGTACTCGTCCACGCCGAGCTGGCCGTCGCCGTCATGATCGGCGACGGCCATCAGCGCGTCGAGGTACGGCACGTAGATGTCGTCGAACGCCTCCGGCCGCTCCAGCAGCCCCTTCGCGAACGCGGCCTTGTACTCGTCCACGCTGATGCGGCCGTCGTCGTTGGTGTCCGTCATGGCGGAGAGGTGGTCCCACACACCCAGCAGGTGCTCCTGGAACCGCCTCGCCCGCCGGTCGTCCGGGCTCAGGCCGAACGCGGCGGTCGTCCGTGACGCCGCCAGTTCGAAGTCCGCTCGGTTGACGTACCCGTCCTGGTCACTGTCGTAGGTCTCGAACCTGCGACTGAGCTTGCGGTCCAGGAACGTGGTGATGTGCATGCCCCCTTGGTACCCGGTCAACGCTTCTTGCGACGCGCCGGGGCACCAACGTAATCAGCCAGGTGCTCGCCGGTCAGCGTGGAGCGGTCGGCCACGAGGTCGGCGGGCGTGCCCTCGAACACGATCTTGCCGCCGTCGTGGCCCGCACCGGGGCCGAGGTCGATGATCCAGTCGGCGTGCGCCATCACGGCCTGGTGGTGCTCGATCACGATCACCGACTTGCCGGATTCCACGAGCCGGTCCAGCAGCCCGAGGAGCTGTTCGACGTCGGCGAGGTGCAGGCCGGTCGTGGGCTCGTCCAGGACGTAGAGGCCGCCCTTGTCGGCCATGTGCGTGGCCAGCTTCAGGCGCTGGCGCTCGCCGCCGGACAGGGTCGTCAGGGGCTGGCCCAGCGACAGGTAGCCGAGACCGACGTCGTTGAGCCGCTCCAGAATCGCGTGCGCGGCAGGCGTGCGGGCCTCACCGGCGCCGAAGAACTCCACGGCCTCGGCGACGGGCATCGCGAGCACCTCGGAGATGTCGCGGCCGCCGAACTTGAACTCCAGCACGGCCTGGTCGAACCGCTTGCCCTCGCAGACGTCGCAGGGGGACTCGATCGTCGCCATGATGCCGAGGTCGGTGAACACGACGCCGGCGCCGTTGCAGTTCGGGCAGGCGCCCTCGGAGTTCGCGCTGAACAGGGCGGGCTTCACGCCGTTGGCCTTGGCGAACGCCTTGCGGATCGGTTCCAGCAGACCGGTGTAGGTCGCGGGGTTCGAGCGCCGGGAGCCCTTGATCGGGGTCTGGTCGACCACGATCGCACCGGAGTCGCGCGGCAGCGACTTGTGGATCAACGAGCTCTTGCCGGAGCCCGCCACGCCGGTGACCACCGTCAGCACCCCGAGGGGGACGTCGACGTCGACGTCACGCAGGTTGTTCGTGGACGCGCCGCGGATCTCCAGCACGCCGGTCTTCTTCCGCACCTCAGGCTTCAGCGACGCGCGGTCGTCGAGGTGGCGGCCCGTCACGGTGTCGCTCTTGCGCAACCCCTCCAGCGACCCCTCGAAGCAGATCGTGCCGCCGCCCCGCCCGGCGCCGGGACCGAGGTCGACGATGTGGTCTGCGATCGCGATCGTCTCGGGCTTGTGCTCCACGACGAGAACGGTGTTTCCCTTGTCCCGCAGGCGGAGCAGCAGGTTGTTCATCCGCTCGATGTCGTGCGGGTGCAGCCCGATCGTCGGCTCGTCGAACACGTACGTCACGTCGGTCAGCGCGGACCCGAGGTGCCGGATCATCTTGACGCGCTGCGCCTCACCGCCGGACAACGTGCCCGCGGGCCGGTTCAGCGACAGGTAGCCGAGGCCGATCTCCACGAACGAGTCCAGCGCGTGCGCGAGCTTGTCCACCAGCGGCGCGACGGACTTGTCCTTCACACCGCGGATCCAGTCCGCCAGGTCCGTGATCTGCATGTCGCACAGGTCCGCGATCGAGACGCCCTTGATCTTCGACGACCGGGCCGCCTCCGTCAGCCGGGTGCCGCCGCAGTCCGGGCAGGTGCCGAACGTCGCCGCGCGGTCCACGAACGCGCGGATGTGCGGCTGCAGCGCCTCGCGGTCCTTGGACAGCATGGACTTCTGCAGCTTCGGGATCAGGCCCTCGTAGGTCAGGTTGATGCCGTTGACCTTGATCTTGATCGGGTCCCGGTAGAGGAAGTCGTGCAGTTCCTTCTTGGTGTACTTGCGGATCGGCTTGGCCGGGTCGATGAAACCGGACTGCGCGAACGTCTGCACGGTCCACTGGTTGTCGACGTTGTAGCCGGGCACCTTGATCGCGCCCTCGAGGATCGACTTCGACTCGTCGTAGACCTCGGTCAGGTCGATGTCGGAGATCTGCCCGCGGCCCTCGCAGCGCGGGCACATGCCGCCGGTGATGGAGAACTCGCGGCGCTCCTTGACCTTCTGGCCACCCTTCTCGATCGTCACGGCGCCCGCGCCGGAGATCGAGGCGACGTTGAACGAGAACGCCTGCGGGCCGCCGATGTGCGGTGCGCCGAGACGGCTGAACAGGATGCGCAGCATCGCGTTCACGTCGGTCGCGGTGCCGACGGTCGAGCGCGGGTCGGCGCCCATCCGCTGCTGGTCGACCAGGATCGCCGTGGTGATGCCCTCCAGCAGGTACACCTCGGGGCGCGGCAGCGTCGGCATGAAGCCCTGGATGAACGCGCTGTAGGTCTCGTTGATCAGCCGCTGCGACTCCGCGGCGATGGTGCCGAACACCAGCGAGCTCTTGCCGGACCCGGAGACACCGGTGAAGACCGTCAACCGGCGCTTCGGGATCTCGACGTCGACGTCGCGCAGGTTGTTGACCCGCGCGCCCTGCACGCGGATCAGGTCGTGGGTGTCGGCATCATGCGCCGTCGGAGCTGTCCTGGTCATGGCGCAAAACTAACTCGCGCACCTCAGCTCTGCCTTCTTGATTCCTGATTGGTTAGACACGAATCCGGTAGTGGTACGTGCACACCTCGCGGAACCCCGTCCGTTCGTACAGCCGGAACGCCTTGGTGTTCGCCTTCTCCATCTGCAGGTACAGGTGGTTCGCCTCGCGCGCGGCTGCCCATGAGGCCAGTGCGGCCAGCACGGACCGTGCGGCGCCCTGACCACGTGCGTGCGGGAGTGTCGCCATGCCGAACACCCCGGCCCACCCCTCCTCGGCCACCGCGCGTCCCACGGCCACCACCTGGCCGTCCACCTCGGCGTACGCGTACGCGCTGGGGTGCTCGACGCGGCTGAGCAGGTCGCGTTCCGCGCTGACGTCCCGCTTGGTCACCTTCTGCCACGCCGCCAGCCACTGGTCGGTGGGTCTGGGCGTCACCTCGCCGGCGTCGGCATCGGCGTGGCGCAGCACCTCGGCGGTCGAGGCGATCTGCAGGGACATGTCATGACCCCGCGCATAACCCCTGTCCTCCAGTCGCAGGTCGAGGTCGTCCGCGCACACGCCCGGCGTGATCTGGAACCGCACCCCGGACCCGTGTTCGGCGCAGAACTCCTCGGCCATCTCGACCCTGTCCTCGCGGTCGTGCGGCAGCACCGCGCTGACCCACCAGGCGTCGTCGGGGGAGTGCCGCAGCCACCAGCCGCCCGCCTCTTCGACGTGTTCGGCGGGCTGGGCCCTGGCCGCGTACTCCTGCAGCGTCTTTAAGAGCACGTCAGTCCAACGACCCGAGCAGCCAGTTGCCGGCCTCGGCGGGATCCTCGGAGAAGTAGAACTCCCGGATCGCCGCCAGCAAGGCCTGAGTGGACAGCAGTCCGTCCTCGTCGGACAGCAGGTCGTGAATTCCGCGTGCGTTCGCCTCCGAGAGGTTCATCAACGCGCCGGTCCACGTCACGTGCTCTTCCAGAGTCAGTTTGCCGTCGTCGTCCTCGTCCGCTATCGCCATCAGCGCGTCGAGGAACGGCACATAACCCTCGTCGAACGACTCCAGCGTCTCCAGCAACCCGTTCGCGAACGCCTTCTTGTACTCCTCGACGCTGATCCGCCCGTCGCGGTCCTGGTCGGTGACCGCCGAGAGCTGCTCCCACAGCCCGATCAGCATGTCGTGGAACCGCACGGCTTTCGGATCGTCGTGACCTAAGCCGAATGCCTTCGTGGTGCGCTCGCCCGCCTGTGCGAAGTCCTCCCGCTCGATGAACCCGTCGCCGTCGGAGTCGTACGTCCGGAACCGGCGGGCCAGCTTGCGTTCCAGGAAGGCGGTGATCTCCATATTGCCCTTCTACCGCATTCCGCTCCGAAGTAAAACGCCTCTGTTAGTGCCGTGAATGCGAATTCTGCCGGTTTTCAACGGCGCCCCAACCCGGAGAACGCACTCGCGACGACCACCATGCCGATCATCCCGATTACCGCCGCGATGCCACCGACCGCCGGTTTCGACACCTGTTCGACATGCGCGACCGGGCGCGGAGGTGCTGGTTCGTCAGGTGCCGACACGCGAGGCTCGAGAGCGGGCGGCAGCGGGGCGCTCAGGGACTCGATCCGCACGACCGCGCTTTCGCTGATGGCCCCGGCGGCACCGGCGCCGGACACGGTCAGCCGCGAGTTGATCGGGGCGGTGGCCAGACAGGTGTAGGTGACGCGCTCGCGCGGTTGAAGCACCGGGAACTCCCGCTGGCACGCGGCGGGCTCGCCCTCCACGCGGACGTCGGCGATCGGCAGGTCCGACGGGTTGCCGACCGTGACGGTGACCGTGACGTCCTCGCCGTCGAGCGCACGGTCCTTCGACCAGGCCGCGCTGATCGTCAGCCGTGGGTAGACCACCTTGACCTGCACGGACGCCGACGCCTCGACCTTGCCGCCGATCTTGTCCGCCGCCGTGACGGTGGAGGTCAGCGCGCCGCTCTCGTCGCCGGCGGGAGCTGTGCAGTCCACCGTGGACGTCGCGCCGGGGTCGAGCTGTCCCTGCATGGGGTCACAACCCCGGGTCGCGCGGGCGGCGAGGCCGAAGAGCGGTGTGTCGCCGGTGTTCGTGACCGTCGTCGTGAACTTGACGGCCTGGCCGGGGAGCGAGGTCATCTCGTCTGACGTGGTGGTCGCTTTCAGCGCGGGGTGCAGCACGTCGACCGTTGTCGCCTTCTGCGTCGCGAGTGGATCGCCCGCCAGGCTGGTGCCGCTCACCGCGATCGTCGCGGGGTAGTCGTCGTCGGCCGCTGTGGACGAGCAGGTGCGTGTTTCGGTGGCGCGTGCGGCGATCGTGCCGATCTGCTGGCCGCACACGGTCACGTCGGCGGCGGGCGCGTCACCGACGTTGGTGATCGTCGCGGTCTGGGCGACGGTGTCCTCGGGATGCGCGGCGGGCGTCTCCGGGGCGACCGTCAGCGTGAGTTCCGGCAGTGGGAACGACCACGCGATGCTCTGGACGAGGAACGCGTCGTCCGCCCTCTTGAAGCTGAGTTCGGCGCTCTTGGTGCCGGGCTTGAGGGCGTCCTCGCTGATGGTCACCGTGCGCGCGTCGACGCTCATGTTGTTGGGGTACGCAGCACCCTGTGCGGACGACACGAACGCGTTGCGGTCGCCGATCGACGCGCCGTTGACCAGCATCTGGTCGCCGTCCGTGGCCCAGTCGCCCTCGTACGCGGTGATGCCCAGACGGATGACCCCACCTGCGGGGTGCGTCGGCGCGATCGGCGTGCTCAGCACGGGCTTCCTGGTGGGGAGGCGGACGTGTCCGCCGTGCACCGCGATGTGGCGCTTCGCGGGTACCGTCGCCGTGGCGTTCGCGAACTTCCACACGACCGTGAGCGACCATCCGCCGAAGCAGTCGAACCCTTGCGGCGCCCAGACGTTGCCGACCGTCACGGTGCCACTCGTCAGCGCGCGGGTGACGTCGGCTTCGGCGCTGTAGAAGGCGTTGTCGGTGTGGGAGAGCTCGTCCGGCGCGTCGATGACGAACTTGTCGGGGGCGACTTTGGTGCCGTTGAAGGTGACCGGGTCGCTTGGCGTTCCTGGCGGGTCGAGTGCGTCGCGGCAGGTCGCACTGCCTGCCCAGCCGAGCTTGGCGTACGCGATGGTCGCGCCGGCCGGGATGCTGAGTTCGGCGCTGGACGAGTTGACGGTCGCCGGGTCGGCGTCGACGTCGGTCCACGACATGCGGTGGCCGTTGTTCAGCGCGGAAGGCCCGTGCCCCTTGCGGTTCAGGGCGTCCACACAGGACTGCGGCGGGTACTTCGGATGGGGTCCGGCCTGCTCGGGCGTCGGGCAGGTGAGGACGGAGTTGCCGACGACCGTGACGTCTCCGTACACCGCCTCGTCGAACTGGGTGCGCCACACCTCGGCCGCGGCGACCGGCCCCGGCGTGAGCAGTGGGATCAGCAGCACGACGGCGATGAGGATCGGTACACGCATGCCACGCCTTCCGGTCGGGTCGGGGCACAGGTTGGCACGCTTCCCGGTGGTTGTCACCGCCCGTTGATCACGCCGTCCTCACTCTCCGTCGCGGTTGGCGGGGTGCGGTTCTCCTTTTCGTGTCAAAGGGTTGCGGTCTCGCGCTCCGATGTGGACTTGCTGTGTGCTTGATCAACGCCTCGTTGCTCTTGACGGGCGCACAACAGTGCCGGGAAGCGTGGTGTTGGTGGTCAAACGGTGTCCGCTGTGGGGAGATGGACCCCATGTGGACCGCGCTAGTCATCGTTCTCGCGTCGGTGGTCGTGACCGCCATCGCCTGCATCCTGTTCGGGCGCTCCCGTGCCCACGAGCAGGCCGACGACCGGGACGCCGACTCGCGTGGCTTCCTGGGCGCGGTGATCAGCGGCCTGTTCATCGTCGCGCTGGCGTTCTACGTGGTGATCGTCTGGGAGGAGAGCGGCGCCGCCGAGGACAACGCCTCCCGTGAGGCAGCCGCCGTGGCCGACGTCTACTGGCAGACCGCCGTCATGCCGCAACCGCAACGCGACCACATCCGCTCGCTGCTCACCGAGTACCCGAAACTGGTGGCGGACAAGGAATGGCCGCGACTGGCCGTCGGCGAGTCCGACGACACGACGACCGAGACGCTGAACTCGCTGCACTCCGAGATCCTGTCGCTGCCCGCGACGCCGGACCAGGTGAAGAGCGCGCGGGAACGGTCACTGGAACGGATGCGGGAGATCACCGACCTGCGGCGCGACCGGATCGACTCGGCCGGCGGGCTCGACAACACCGGTGTGCTGATGTTGATCGGCACGATCGCCGGAGCCGTGGGGATGATCGTGTTCCCGTTGTTGATCGGCTTCACGGCACGGAGGCGGCACGTGCTGCAGATGAGCCTGACGGCTGCGGTGCTGGCGTTCGTGTGCGTGTTGTGCGTGGGGATGACGCAGCCGTTCAACGGGGTGTTGCGGGTGGAGCCGGAGTCGTTCACGGGCCTGTCGGAGGAACTGGCCGGGATACCGGTGGAGGAGAACCGCTGAAAGTCTTAGAACCCTTCTACGTCTGCTTCTTTCAGGTCAATTTGGGCCCGAAATGATGGAGTGCGGAGGAGTGGCGAGGCTAATTTCGTCGCATGCCAAAGAGAGTGTCCACAGTGCTGGGACGGGAGTTCGGCGAATGCCTGCGTGAGGCGATCGCCCGAACCGGGATGCTGGAGAGCGAGTTGGCGCGGCGGCTCAAGTGGGAACACGCCAAGCTCTCGGATCTGATCAACGGCAAGTCCGGAGTGTCCCTCGACGACTTCACCTACCTGCTGGGCATGTGCCAGACCGCGCCGGATGAGTTCAAGTATCTGAAGGAGCTCTACCTGGAATCCAGGGAGAGAGGCTGGCTGCAGCTCTACGACTCGCCGGTGCCACCACGCTTTCGAGCGCTCAACCGCCACCAGAAGATCGCCAAGACAGTGGTGACGTGGAGCTCGATGTTCCTGCCAGGCCTGACGCAGGTGGAGTCGTACACCCGCGTTCTGGCCGAAGACTCACCCTTCGTGGAAGCGAGGGACGTGGAGGCTCTGGTCGCCGCTCGGATGGAGCGGCGAGACTCGGAAGCATCGATGTGCTGGCGGAGCAACTCCACGAGATCCTGCGCCTATTGATCCGTCCGTACATCAGCCTTCGCGTTGTGCCGGCTGGAAGAGCTTTGACCGGCGACTTCACGATGTTGTCGTTCGCGAAGTACGAGCCGATGGCCTATGTCGAAGGCTTGAACTCGGCGCTCTTCCTCGATGACAAGTCGTCGATCTCGCTCTATTCGAAGGTGTTGACGAAGCTGGACCGCGTCGCACTGAGCGAAGAAGCCTCGCGTCGAATGATCGATCGCGTCCTGACGCGCGGCTTCGACCCGAACGACCCGCCGTTCGCCGGAACTCCGGCGAACGGCGGCAGCGTTCCTGCGGTCGATCAGTAACCGCGGTCGGGCATGATCACCCAAAGCACGATGTAGACGACGAACTGCGGTCCCGGCAGAAGGCAGGACAGCAGGAACAGAAGGCGCACGGTGCCCGCCTTCATTCCCCAGCGCTGGGCGAGCCCCGCGCAGACACCCGCGATCATCCGGTTGGTCCTGGGCCTGCTCAAAGCAACTGTCGTGGTCATATACCCAGGATGCCCACTTTCGTCCATCTGTTGCATCGGGGATGAACCCTGATTTCACCCGGATGAGCTACATCACGTAACTCCAGGGCTGTGACCTGCGACAGCACGGTTGTCCCGAACGTTGGGGGAGCCGAAACGCGCGTTGACTTCCTGATCGACACGGTGTTCATCGCGGTCTACGCGCCGCCGTCGCCGTGCGGAGCCTGACGGTGGTGTCGCTCGTCTCGGCGGTGGCGATGGGCGCGAGCGTGTGGTTCGTGATGCGACGGCTGGTGCTGACGTCGTGGCCGCAGAAGACGTGGCGCAGTGCGCGGCCGGAGACCGTGCCGGTCCCGAAGGGGTTGCTGTTCCTGGGTTTTACGCGCACGCCAGTGGCACTGCTGCTCGTGCTGTGCGCGGGTGACGAGCGGGCAGAGCTATCCGACGGACGCCGTGGAGAGCTGGTCGACGAACCTCAGACACGTGGTGCGCATCGCGTCGACCGTCATGGCCCTCGATCCCGCGAGCACCTGAAGCGCGAGGCCGTCGAGCATGCTGACCATCATGTTCGCGAGTTCGAGCGGGTCGCCGGACGTGTGGATGTCGCCGGAGGCCTGGCCGTCGCGGAAGATGCTCGCCACGATGTCGCGCCACTCGCCGTAGAAGCGCTCGTTGAGCTCCTGCAGTTCGGGGCTGCGGATCGCCTCGACCCAGAGCTCCGCCCAGACCTTCCACGCCTCGACGGTCTCGGCCCCCTCGGGGAGGTACGACTCGACCACCATGCGCAGGCGCGACAACGGGGGCTCGTCGGACTCGAGGATCCAGCGGCGCCGGCGGACCGAGAGCTCGAAGCAGTGTTCGAAGGCCGCGTCGGTGAGTTCGCGCTTGGTCTCGAAGTAGTAGTGGACCGTGCCACCCGACACGCCGGCGTCCTTGGCCACGTCGGACACCCGGAGGTGGCGGAAGCCCTCTGCCGCGATCACCTTGCAGGTGGACGCGAGGATCTGCGCCTTGCGTTCTGCTTCCACGCTTGGACGGGGCATCCGTCACCTCCTGATTTAGCCCGAACCTTACCGAAACTGGGAACGAAGCTTGCGCTTGTCGACCTTTCCCACCTTGGTCAGGGGCAGTCGAGGCACAATCGTGACCCCTCTGGGCTGGTAAAGCTCACCCAGTTCGGCAACGACCGAATCGCGAATTCTGTCGACATCGACATCCGGTCCTTCGGTGACCAGGAAAAGATGCACGACCTCGCCCAGTGCCTCGTCCGGCCGGGCGACCGCCGCCGCCTGCCGGATACCGGGAAGCGTGACGAGAAAGTCGTCAAGCAGGCGTGAGTAGACGTTGTCGGACGTTCTACCAGTGACGATGACGTCCTTGCTGCGGTCGTTGAGGTAGAGGTAACCGTCCGAATCGAAATAACCCATGTCGCCGGTGTTGAACCAGCCATCGGCCGTTTCGCTCAACGGTGGTTCATTCCAATAGCCCTCCATCACGAACGGTCCGCGCACCCACACGTCACCGTCGCGGGTCTCGACCTCCATGACGGGATTGGCCTTGCCGACCGTGCGCAACGTGTCCGGCCGCGAGAGGTCGACGGACGTCGCGGGCATCATCGTGATCGCCATGGCCTCCGTCATGCCGTAGCCCTGGTTGACGACCGGGCCCCACTTCTCGATCGCCTGACGCAGCCGCTTCGGGGCGACCGGGGACCCGCCGAGGATGACGACGCCGAACTGCGGGCCGGGGCAGTCCGGGTGGTCGAGCACCTCGTACATCATCGGCGGCACGAACATCGTCGCGTTGATCTCCTCGTCGCGGGCGAGGCGCACGAACGTGTCCGCGTCGAACGTCGACGGGCCCAGCACCAGCTTCGACCCCGTCATCAGGGCGAGCCGCGCCGCGCCGGAGCCGCTGCCGTGGGTGATGAGCGTGTTGCAGAGCAGGTTCATGGGCGGTGTCTGCGCGGACGCCGCCCAGCGGTCGTCGGAGCGGTGGACGGCGAGCTTGGGCAGGCCGGTCGTGCCGCCGGTGTACATGACGGTGGTGAAGTCGGACGCCGGAACGCGTTCGACGGGGTCGCCAGGGAGGTCGGCGAGGTGCCAGCCGTCGAGCCGGGTGCTGAAGGCGGGGTCGACCACCACCCCGGACACGTCGGCTCGCTCGATCAACGCCCTGAGTTCGCTCGGGCCTGGCTCCGGCGGCACGTAGACGAGCCGGCCGCCGAGCAGATGGACGGCCACGGCCAGCAGGACCGCCTCCGGCGTGTTGCCGACGTACGCGGCCACGCCGTCACCGGGACCGATGCCGCGCTGGGCGAGACCGTCGGCGAGACGGAACAGCAGGTCACGGGCTTGCGCGCGGGTGAGTCTGGTGTCGCCGCCGATCACGGACTCACGGTCGTCGTCTGTGGACAGCCGCTCCAACACAAGATCGACGTAGCTCATACGTCCTGTGTACTCCGGGGCTCGTACTCTGATCGGGTGGTCGCACCCCCCATCGCGCCGGAATCGCCGGAATTGCCCGCGCGCAGGCGAAAAGTGAGCACTCCGGTGCTGTCGCGCGTCGCACTCGCCGTCGCCGGCGGCGTGCTGGTCTACCTGAGCTTTCCGCCGCGTCCGCTGTGGTTCCTGGCGCCGGTCGGGTTCGCGTTGCTCGCGCATGTGATCTACGACAGGCGTGCGCGGGCCGGGTTCGGGTACGGGCTGCTGTTCGGGCTCGGGTTCATGGTGCCGCTGCTGCGGTGGACCGGTGAGTTCGTCGGGCTGATCGCGTGGCTGCCGCTGGCGCTCGCGTGCGCGCTGATGATGTCGATCGGCACGGCCGCGATGGCGTTCGCGTCGCGCGTGCCGGGCTGGCCGTTGTGGGCGGCGTGCCTGTGGGTGGCGGACGAGGCGCTGCGCGGCGTGTTCCCGTTCGGTGGCTTCACCTGGGGAAAGATCGCCTTCGGACAGCCGGAGGGCTGGTTCCTGCCGCTCGCGTCGCTCGGCGGGGCGCCGCTGGTGACGTTCGCGGTGGCGCTGACCGGGTTCGGGCTGTTCTGGCTCGTGAAGAACTGGAAGCTCGGCCTGCCGCTGGTCGTGGTGCCGCTGGCGGTGGGCCTGGTGGTACCGGTGGGGGTGGACGCGTCCGCGGGGACGGTCACCGTCGCCGCGATCCAGGGCAACGTGCCGCGCGCCGGGCTCGACTTCAACTCGCAGCGCCGGGCCGTGCTCGACAACCACGTGAAGAAGACGATGGAACTCGCCGCCGACGTGGCCGCGGGCAAGGTCAAGCAGCCGGACGTGGTGATCTGGCCGGAGAACTCCTCCGACATCGACCCCTTCCGCAACACCGACGCCGCCGCGCTCATCGACAGGGCGGCGAAGACGATCAAGGCGCCGATCGCGGTGGGCGCCGTGGTGGTCGACAAGAGCGACGGGCTGCCGCGCAACCAGGTGGTGCTGTGGGACCCAGAGAAGGGGGCCACGGACACCTACACCAAGCGCAAGCTGCAGCCGTTCGGCGAGACGATGCCGATGCGCTCGTTCTTCCGGCTGTTCGCGTCCGAGGTCGATCGCGCGGGTGTCTTCCAGCCCGGCACGGACCCGGAAGGTTTCGTCATGGGACCGGCGAAGGTCGCGATTGACACATGTTACGAAGTGGCGTTCGACTCAGTTGTCCGCGACTCCGTGACGGCCGGCGCGACGATCATCGCGATCCCGACGAACAACGCCACGTTCGGGTACACGGAGATGACCTACCAGCAGCTTTCCATGTCCAGACTGCGTGCGGTGGAGCACGGCCGGGCCGTGGTCGTGGCGGCCACCTCAGGGGTCAGCGGGATCGTCGAACCTGACGGTTCCGTCACTCAGAAGACTGGGCTTTTCGAGCCGGGTGCCCTGGTCGCGACACTGCCGCTGCGGTCACAGACTACGCTGGCGACTTGGCTAGGAGCCTGGCCCGAGTGGGTGATTGCCGCTGCGGGCCTTGTGGCGTTGGCGCTGGGCTTCACCCGACGACGGAAGGACTCGAATGGCGCGGCAGCCTGACCAGGAACTCGGGCAGGTGCTGGTGGTGATCCCGACGTACAACGAGCGGGACAACATCGGAAAGATCGTCAAGCGACTGCACACGGCACTGCCCGACGTGCACGTGCTGGTGGTCGACGACGGCAGCCCCGATGGCACCGGCCAGCTCGCCGACGAGATGGCGGCCGCGGACGACCGGGTCCACGTGATGCACCGCACCGAGAAGGCCGGTCTGGGCGCCGCGTACGTCGCGGGCTTCCAGTGGGCGCTGGAGCGGGACTACGGCGTCATCTGCGAGATGGACGCCGACGGCTCGCACGCACCGGAGCAGCTGCACCGGCTGCTCGACGCGCTGCCGAAGGCCGACCTGGTCCTGGGCTCGCGCTGGGTGCCGGGCGGCGAGGTCGTGAACTGGCCTGCGCAGCGCAAGTTCCTGTCGCTGGGCGGCTCGCTGTACTCGCGGCTCGCGCTGGGCGCGAACATCCGCGACATGACGGGTGGCTACCGGGCGTTCCGCGCGGACACCCTGCGCAAGCTGAACCTCGCCTCGGTCGCGTCGGCCGGCTACTGCTTCCAGATCGACCTGCTGTGGCGGACGCTGGAGCTGGGCTTCCGGGTCCGCGAGGTGCCGATCACGTTCCTGGAACGCGAGTTCGGCGAGTCGAAGATGAGCGGCAACATCGTGCGCGAGGCGCTGATCCGCGTGACGAAGTGGGGCCTGCGCCGCCGCGGGAACCAGGTCAAGAGCCTGTTCACCGGCAAGAAGAAGTAGACCGCCCTGCCACTTCGGACCGTTCTTCGCGGACGGTCCGAAGTGGCGCCGGTCATCTCCGGAGCTTTCCGTCCGACGGGCACACGTGTCGCAGCGGATCGTGGCACCGCCTGCACGCTGAATCGGGCGATCGGAATGGCTTGTAGGTGTGCGGAACTGGCCAAATGGTGGTCGAAGGAGATCTGCGACCGGCTGTTGCGCGCATTACCGTTGTTCCCATGGGCCTCGCCGACCGGATGATCCGCCTGCTCTGGGCGGTCGGCGGCGAGGACGTGGCGGCGCGAATCCTGCGTGCGCACTGGCGCCTGCTGCCGGCCGACGACCCGCTGGGCCGTGCGTTGCGGTCGCGGCTGGTGGAGGCCTTGCGGGCCGAGCTGCCGGGGCACGACGCGCAGATCCGCGAGGCCGTCCTGGTCGACGAGCTCACCCTGCTCAACGCCGCCGAGCGGGTGCGGCCGAGCAGGGCGGCGGTGCTCGGGATCGTTCGTGCTTTGGCCGGCTCGTGAACGGGTATCACCGTGGCATGACGCTGGTATCCGAACGCCATCCGGTTCGCGCTCTCGGGCTCTTCGCGGGGGCCGTGCTGGTGACCGCCGTGGTGGGGTCGCTGTTCTCCGTGTCGGCCGGATCGACGTACATGGATCTGGAGCAGCCTTCCTGGGCGCCGCCCTCATGGCTGTTCGGTCCTGTGTGGACGACGCTGTACGTGATGATCGCGGTCGCGGGCTGGCTTGCGTGGCGCGCGGGAGCGACCCGGAACGAGTTGGCGTTGTTCGGCGTGCAGCTGGTGCTGAACGCGGCCTGGACGCCGTTGTTCTTCGGGCTCGGGTGGTTCTGGGTGGCGTTCGCCGAGATCCTGGTGCTGTGGCTGGCGATCGTCGCGCTGATCGTGGCGTTCTGGCGGCGGAGCAGGGCCGCCGGGGTGCTCCTGGTGCCCTACCTGGCGTGGGTGAGCTTCGCGGCGGCCCTGAACGTGTCGATCGCGGTCCTGAACTAGCTGACGGGGACGTACTCCCGCAGCACCTCCATGCCCATCATCGCGGGCGCGCCGGACGGCTCCGGGCCGAGCACGCGGGCCAGGATCGGGCCGAGCACCTCGCGGAAGAAGCGGTCGGCGTGGTCCTTCGACTCCCACACGGCGATGACCCGGAACTCGCCCTCGGCCCGGCAGGCGTAGCGGGCGCGCAGGCCGTCGGGGGTGGCCGCGCCCATCACCTGGTCGAGCTGGTCGAGGGACTGGATGGGCGGGGTCGCGATGGTGAGCCACATGGGGTCCTCCTCGGTCGGTGTGCTCCCAAGGTAGGAAGTTCGCGCTGGTCAGCCATCCGCCGAAGTACTCGGTGCGGTACTCATCCACGCCGCGATCTGGCTGCGGGTGCTGAAGCCGAGCTTGGTGAGGATGTGCTGGACGTGGTTCTGGGCGGTCCGTTCGGAGATCACCAGCCGGCGCGCGATCTGCCGGTTCGTCATGCCCTCGGTGACCAGTGACGCGACCTCGTGCTCGCGGCCGCTCAGTTCGGTCGTGGTGAACGCGGTCATGCCCAGCGTGCGGATCGCACGGTCGGCGGCGCGGTGCACGGCGTCGGCGTCACGGCCTGCCGCGCGCAACGCGGCCGCGAGGTGCCAGCGGGCCTCGGCGGCGAACGCGGGCGCGCCGGCGCGGGAGGCCTCGTCGACGGCGGCGGTGAGGTCGGTGATGGCCTGCTCGTGGTCGCCGAGTGCCAGGTGGCCGCGTCCCAGGGCGAGGGTGACCGGGCCCATGTACGCGACGCCGTTGCCGGCCGCGTGCTCGCCGCGGAACTCCGCGAGGCGGGGCAGGATCAGCCGCAGGTCCTCGGTCAGACCCAGGCCTGACGTCACCAGGACGGCGTCGACCAGGCCGGGCAGCACGAAGAACGCGGGCAGGTCCCACTCGGCGATCGGGCCGGAACGGCGGTAGAAGTCCAGGGCCTCGTCGCGGAAACCCGCACGCAGCAACAGGAACGCCCGCGTGAGCTTCGACATCAGCCGGAACCGGGGCGGCGGGTCGTGGAAGTGGCGGGCCAGCGCGAGGCCGTCCTCGGTGACGCCGAGATGACAGGAAAGCCCGCACTGCAAAGCGAAGTAGGCGCCCGACGCCGGTTCGCGCTCGATCACCCGCATCCGGTCGTAGGCCCTGCGGCCGACTTCCTGGGCCTCGGCGAAACGGCCCTGTGCCTGGGCGAGACACGCCGTCACGACGTCCAGGTGCCACAACGGGACCTGGCCACCGACCCGTTCGCAGGCCAGCTTCAAAGCCGGGAGTTCTTCTTGTGCCGCAGCGAGTTCACCGCTCTCGACCAACGCGTGGATGCGCCACAACGAGCCCCACATCGCACCGCGTGGGCTGTGCGTGCGGTGGGCGAGGTCGATCATCTCGGTCGCCAGGTCGAGGCGTTCGGCACGTCCTGCCGGGCCGGGACACGCCTCCTGCCTGGCGTGCAACGCCTCGGCGAGCGCACGATCGTCGCCGCGGGCCAGCCTCAGCGCCTCCCGGCTGAGCTCGTCGAGCCGGTGCTGCTCGCCGCGGTAGAACGCGAGGTGGCTGCGCTGGGCCAGCAGGCGGGCGCGGGTGGCCGGGCGGACGTCCTGGCGGAGGGCGTTGTCGCACAACGGGGTCGCGACCGCGTTGACGCCCGCGCCGGGTGCGGCTTCGAGGACCAGGGCGGCCTCCGCGATCTGCTCGGGCGACGAGGCCAGCTCGGCGGCGCGCTGCGCGGCCTGGACGCACCCCGCGAGGTCCCCGGCGAAGTAGGCGGCTCTGCCCAGCGCCACCTGGATCTCGTGGCTGTCGTCCAGTTCGGCGGCGGCACGGTAGAGGCGGACGCCTTCCTCGTAGGCGAGCCGGACCACCGCGTCCTGCGCCGCACGGATCGTCCACGTGCGGGCCTCTTCTGTTTCGCCGCAGGCGTTCCAGTGCCGGGCCACGTCGGCGTAGCGCGTGCTGCTCGTCATCGCCTCGGCGATCCGGCGGTGCAGCGCGCGGCGTTCGGCGGGGGTGAGCGCGGCCTCGACGGCGTCGCGGGTCAGCGCGTGCACGAACCGGTGCCCGGTCGCGTCGATCAGCGTCGTGGCCTCGTCCAGTGCGCTGATCGGCAGGCCGGAGGCCCTGGCGGCCAGGTCGAGGTCGAAGTCGCGGCCGATCAGCGCGGCCGTCTTGACCAGCTCGCGGGCGTCGGGACAGAGCCGGCTCAGGCGAGCGGTGACGATGTCGCGGACGCTGCGCGGTGGCTGGTCCGCGCGCCACGTGCCGTCGCCGACCGCGCGGGCGATCTCCGTGACGAACAACGGGTTCCCGCTGGTCAGCTCCGTGATCGTGGCCGCGTGCTCGGTCCCGACCAGCTCCGCGACCTCGTCGGGGGACAGCCCGTGCAGGTCGATCCGGTCGGCCGAGCGCATCAGGTCCGCGACCGCGGGGCACGGGTCGCGGAAGGTCGCGAACAGCAGCACGTTCCGCAGTTGCGTGGCGAGATGAGCGAGCACGAGCAGTGACGCCTCATCGGCCCAGTGGACGTCCTCGACGACGATCACCAGCCCGTCGCGGTCCAGCACGGCCGCGATCGCGTCGAAGACCCGGAACCTGTCCTGCGGCACCTCGGCGTCGTGCGCGAGCACGAGATCAGGATCCGCGCCGGCCGCCTTCAGGACCTGCCGCCACGGCCAGAACGCCGGCGCACCGGCGGTTTCGACGCAGTGCCCCCACACGACCTCCCGGCCGATCGCGAGCGCGTGCCCGGCCAGTTCCTGGGCCAGCCGGGTCTTGCCGATGCCCGGCTCGCCGGCGCACAGCACCAACCGCCCGGTCTCCGCCGCCAGCCACGACCGCGCCGCGGCAAGCTCACGACCACGCCCCACAACCCTCACGCCTGGATATCGCTCGGGTGCGGAACCGCGTTTCCTCTCAACAAATGGCTGGCGGCGTCGCGGACAGTCCGGCAAGGTGGTCCGCATGCGCCGCTATCGCAGCTATCCGCCCAGCTCAGGCTCTCCGTCGTGATGCCGTAAGGCCTCGCCGACGTCGAGAGCCGCCCGCCCGTGCGAACGGGTCAGGGCGGCTTTTTCGTGCGCGGAAAACGCGCACCACATTGGTGGAGATGGGGCTGTGGAGCCCCGCCCGTCTGTAAAACGGGAGCCTCGCGCAGAGTCGGTTCGACTCCGACCTCCACCACCAGCCGTTGCGCCACCGGGGTGAACCCCGGCAACGACCCCCGCTCCGCTCACGACCTACTAGCGGAGGAAGGGGACACCATGTCCATCGAAGTTCAGCAACCTCGCCCGCTCGGCCTCGTCGGGAGCCGCGTCCACATCGCCGGCACCGCGGGCGGGGCGTTCGAGGCCCAGTTCGGCTACCGGATCCACGAAGGGCACGACGAGGTCGTCGGCGGGTTCACCGCGGGGGACGGGGTCGGCGGCCACGGCCAGTTCCAGGTACAGGTCGACGTGTCGGGGGCGTCGTTCGCGCTCGACCGGCTCTTCGTCGAGGTGTTCTGGGTGTCGCCGCAGGACGGCGCCGAGCTCGACAAGGTCATCGTGCCGGTGGTGTACGGGCCGCGGATCGTGCCCGGTTACCGGGTGTACCAGGAGTACAAGATCAAGGCCGGTGACACGCTGTGGTCGATCGCCACGCAGTTCTACGGCTCCGGCAACACCTACACGCGGCTGGTGCGGGCCAACCCGCACGTCATCACGGACCCCAACGTGATCACCCCGGGGAGCGTGATCCGGATTCCGCAGTCCTGATGTGACTCTCTGGGACGATCGGGAGTTCAGGAAGTTCTGGCTCGCCAGGCTGGTCTCGACGGCCGGGTCCGCGGTGTCGGGCGTCGCGTTGCCCGTCCTCATGTACTCGCTCACCGGCAGCGCCGCGTACACGGGAGCGCTCGCGGCGCTGACCGCGGCGCCGTACCTCGCGTTCGGGCTCGTCGCGGGCGCGTTCGTCGACCGCACGCACCGGCGCACGGTCATGGTCGTCACCGACCTGGTCAGCGCCGGGCTGCTCGCCAGCGTGCCGGTGGCGTCGGCTTTGCACGCGTTGACGCCGCTGCACCTCCTGCTGGTCGCGGCAGGGGTCGCGAGCGTCGGTGTCTGGTTCGACGCCGCCACCTTCGGCGCCGTGCCCGCGCTCGTCGGCAGCGAGAACCTCGTCCGCGCCAACAGCGCCATCTGGAGCACCGCCACCGCCGTGCACGTCGCGGCGCCGTCGGTCGTGGGAGTGCTGTTCGCGATCCACGGGCCGGCCGGGACGATGGCGCTCGACGCGGTGAGCTTCGCCGTGTCCGCGGCGCTGCTCCGCACGATCCTGCGACCGCTGCACCTGACCCGGCCTCCGCGCACCTCCCTCAAAGCGGACGTCCGGGAAGGACTCGACTTCCTGTGGAGGGAACCCACAGTCCGGCTCTTCCTCGCCTTGGGTCTCGGTCAGGCGGTCGCGGGCGGCGCCGTGTCCGGGCTTCTCGTGGTCTACGCCTTCCGGGTGTTCGAGGTGCCGCAGAACGACGTGCGGATCGGCGTGCTGTTCAGCGCGCTGGCCGCCGGGTCGTTCGTCGCCACGGTCCTCATGCCCGCGATCAGCGACACCTGCGAACCCCGCCGCACCACCACTATCGGACTGACCGCCGGGGTGGGGGTGATGGGGTTGCTAGTGGGGGTGCAGCTGTGGTGGCTCGCCGTGCTGAGCACCGCGCTGTGGGGTCTGACCTCGACGATCGTGATCGTCAACGGCATCACGGTGCGCCAGCTGATCTCCCCTGATCATCTTCAGGGGAGAGTCAACCTGGTGGGGCGCATGATGACGTTCGGGGTGGGGCAGCCCGTCGGGGCGCTGGCCGGGGGAGTCCTGGCCGACGCGCTGTCGGTGCGCTCCGCCCTGGTGATCACGGCGTTACCGCTCGTGTTCGCCGCGGGGCTCGCGTGGTCCCGGGTGAACGCCGAGCGTGGTGGTGAGTTGGGACACGGGCTCAAGTGAAGCTGAACCGAGGACCTGGTGCCTTGTTGGTTTCATACAAAGCACGCTGCTCAACTCGCTTCGATCTAGCGGTTTTCCTACCGGGTAGTAGACGAGAGTGTGTACATCGATTGGGCGGCGTTTGCCGCTGAGGTCGTAATGTCCGCGAGGAGCCAAGTCGTTGTTCAGTCGTGTAGCGATCGTCAACCGCGGGGAAGCCGCTATGCGGCTGATCCACGCCGTCCGTGAGCTCGCCGCCGAGTCAGGGGAACGGATCGAGACCGTCGCCCTGTACACCGATGTCGACAAGTCCGCGCCCTTCGTCAGGGAAGCGGACCTCGCCTACAACCTCGGCCTGGCGGCTGACCGTCCGTACCTCAATCTCGAGGTCCTGGAGAGGGCACTCGTCGAGACGAAGGCCGACGCCGCGTGGGTCGGCTGGGGCTTCGTCGCCGAGATCCCCGAGTTCGCCGAACTGTGCGAGAAGGTCGGCGTCACGTTCGTCGGCCCGTCCGCCGAGGCCATGCGCAAGCTCGGCGACAAGATCGGCTCGAAGCTGATCGCCGAGGAGGTCGGTGTCCCGGTCGCGCCGTGGTCGCGCGGTGCGGTCACGGACCTGGAGCACGCCCTCAAGGTGGCCGAGGAGGTCACCTACCCGTTGATGCTCAAGGCGACCGCCGGTGGTGGTGGCCGGGGCATCCGCAAGATCACCTCCCCCGCGGAGATGGAAGAGAACTTCGAGCGCACCAGCCTGGAGGCCGCGCGCGCGTTCGGCTCCGGCGTGATGTTCCTGGAGCGCCTGGTCACCGGCGCCCGGCACGTCGAGGTGCAGGTCATCGCCGACGGCCAGGGCACGGCGTGGGCGCTCGGCGTCCGCGACTGCTCGGTGCAGCGGCGCAACCAGAAGATCATCGAGGAGTCCGCGTCCTGCGTGCTGGAGCAGCACCAGGTCGACGAGCTCAAGACCTCGGCCGAGCGGCTCGCGAACGCCGTGGGCTACCGCGGCGCGTGCACCGTCGAGTTCCTCTACCACCCCGGTGAGAAGCTCTTCGCGTTCCTCGAGGTCAACACCCGCCTGCAGGTCGAGCACCCGATCACCGAGATCACCACCAGCTTCGACCTGGTCAAGGCGCAGCTGCACGTGGCGGGTGGCGGCAAGCTCGAAGGCGACAAGCCGGTCGAGCTCGGCCACGCCGTCGAGGCCCGCCTGAACGCCGAGGACCCGGACCGCGACTTCGCGCCGTGCCCCGGCACGATCGTTCGGCTGGAGCTGCCGGCCGGCCCCGGCATCCGCGTCGACACCGGCGTGGCCGAGGGCTCGCAGATCCCCGCCGACTTCGACTCGATGATCGCGAAGATCATCGCGTACGGCCGCACCCGTGACGAGGCGCTGGGCAAGCTGCGCCGCGCCATGGCCGAGACGACCGTCATCATCGAGGGCGGCACGACCAACAAGAGCTTCGTGCTCGACCTGCTGGACGAGCCCGCCGTGATCGACGGCTCTGCCGACACCTCGTGGATCGACCGCGTCCGCGCCGAGGGCGGCCTGATCTCGCACCGCCACTCCGCCATCGCGCTCGCCGCGGCCGGCATCGAGGTGTACGAGGACGAGGAGCAGATCAACCGCTCCGAGCTGCTGGCGTCCTCGCGTGGCGGCCAGCCGCGCACGAACCACGAGGGCGCGGTCAAGCTGGAGTTCGTCCTGCGCGGCCAGCCCTACCTCGTCAACGTCGCCCGCATCGGTGCCGCGAAGTACCGCGTCGGTGTGTCCGCCGTGGACTCCGAGACCGTGCTGACCGGTGACGTCGACGTCGAGCGGTTCGACCATCACGTCGGCCAGATCACCGTGAACGGCGAGCGGTTCCGCGTCGTCACCGGCACGCACGGCGTGGTCCACCAGGTGGAGGTCGACGGGGTCACCCACCGCGTCACCCGCGACGAGGGCGGCGTCCTGCGCTCGCCGATGCCCGCGCTCGTCGTCGCCACGCCGCTCGCGGTCGGTGCCGAGGTCGAGGCCGGCGCCCCGGTGCTCGTGCTCGAGGCGATGAAGATGGAGACGGTGCTGCGCGCGCCGTTCCGCGCACGCCTCAAGGAGCTCAACGTCGTCGTCGGCACCCAGGTGCCCGCCGGTGGCGCGCTGCTCAAGCTGGAGGAGATCGAGGACGAGGCCGGCGCTGTCGAGGAGCAGAAGTCCGAGTCGGCTGTCGAGCTGGAACTGCCCGCGCCGCGCACGGACGTCCGGCCGGAGGAGCTCGTCGCCCGTGGCCTCGACGACCTGCGCAACCTGCTGCTGGGCTTCGACACCACCGCCGCCGACACCGAGCGGGTGCTGACGGACTACATGGGCGCGCGGCACGACCTGCTGGAACGGCCGCTCGTGCAGGAGGCCCAGCTGCTCGGCATCTTCGCCGACCTCTGCGACCTCTCGCGCAACCGTCCCGCCGGTGAGGAGACCAAGCCGGAGAACCACATCCATTCTCCGCGCGAGCACCTCCACACGTACCTGAAGACTCTGGACGCCGACCGTGCGGCGCTGCCGGAGGGCTTCCGCGCCCGCCTGCAGAACGTGATGGGCCACTACGGCATCACCGAGCTCGACCGCACGCCGGAGCTGGAGCGGGCCGTCTTCCGGATCTTCGTGGCGTCGCGCCGGGGCGTGTTCGACGCGGCCGTCGCGACGACCCTGCTGCGCCAGTGGGTGCAGGAGGCGCCGCCGGTCGAGTCCGAGCAGGTCCAGATCGGCCTGGTGCTGGAGCACATCGTCGCCGCGACGCAGGTCCGCTACCCGGCGGTGGCCGACCTGGCCCGCAGCGTCGTGTTCACCTGGTTCGCGCAGCCGCTGGTGCGCCGCAACCGCGCCCGCGTGCACAGCGAGGTCCGCAAGCACCTGATCCACCTCGACGCGCAGCCACAGGCGGCGGACCGCGAGGAGCGGATCGTGGCGATGGTGGCGTCGGCCGAACCGCTGGTGCGCCTGCTCGGCCAGCGCATCGGCAAGCCCGGCGCGGACAACACCCCGTTGCTGGAGGTGCTGGCCCGCCGCTACTACACGAAGAAGGCGCTGGAGAACCCGCGCGTGAACGGGGCGTTCTTCATCGCGGAGAACGAGCCGGAGCAGACGCGGCTCATCTCGACCGCGGTGGAGTTCCCGTCGCTCACCGACGCCGTCGGCGACGTCGTCAAGCACGGCACCGGCAGCGCGGTCGTCGCGGACCTCTACGTCAACTGGGTCGACGGCCCGTCCGACCAGGACGAGATGGCCGCCGGTCTGGGCGCCGCACTGGCCGCGCACCAGCTTCCGCCGACGATCACCCGCATCACCACCACGGTCGCGGGCCGTCGCGGCGAGTCGATGCACCACCACTTCACGTTCCGCCCGTCGTCCAACGGGTTCGCGGAGGAGAGGCTGGTGCGCGGGCTGCACCCGCGCATCGCCGAACGCATGCAGCTCGAACGGCTGCGCGAGTTCGACCTCACCCGGCTGTCCTCTGTGGACGAGGACGTCTACCTGTTCCGCGCCGTGGCCAAGGCGAACAAGTCCGACGAGCGGCTCGTGGCGCTCGGCCAGGTCCGCGACCTGACGCCGTTGCGCGACGACGAGGGCCGGATCGTGGCCCTGCCCGCCGCCGAGGACGTGCTCGCCACGTGCCTGGACGGCATCCGCAGGGCCCGCGCGCAGTCCGGTGGCCGCACCCGGCTGGCCACCAACCGCGTGGTGCTCTACGCGTGGCCGCCCACCGAGCTCGGGTCGAAGGACCTGGACGCGATCGGTCAGCGCGTGCTGCCGACGACCGCGGGCCTGGACCTGGAAGAGGTCCTGTTCCTGGCGCGCCGCAGGGATCCGGTGTCCGGTGACATCACCGACATCGGCGTGCGGATCGCGAACGACGCCGGTTCCGGCGTGCGGTTCTCGTTCGTGCAGCCGCCGACCGCCCCGATCCAGCCGCTCGACGACTACCGCCAGAACGTCCTGCGCGCCCAGTCGCGCGGCACGATCTACCCGTACGAGCTGGTCGACATGCTCGTCGGCGACGGCGGGTCCTTCGTGGAGCACGACCTGGTCGAGGGCGCACTCGTGCCCGTCGACCGCCCGCGCGGTGGCAACAAGGCCGGCATCGTCGTCGGTGTGGTGACCACGCCGACCCCGGCGTACCCCGAGGGCATGAAGCGCGTCGTGCTGCTGGGCGACCCGACCAAGTCCCTGGGCGCGCTGGCCGAGCCCGAGTGCTCGCGGGTCATCCACGCCATCGACCTGGCCGAGGAGCTCTCCGTTCCGCTGGAGTGGTTCTCGCTCTCGTCCGGCGCGAAGATCTCGATGAACTCCGGTGTCGAGAACATGGACTGGGTGGCCGCGGCTCTCAAGCGGATCGTCGAGTTCACGCAGGACGGTGGCGAGATCAACGTCGTCGTCAACGGCATCAACGTCGGCGCCCAGCCGTACTGGAACGCCGAGGCCACGATGCTCATGCACACCAAGGGCATCCTGGTCATGACCCCGGACTCGGCGATGGTGCTGACCGGCAAGCAGGCGCTCGACTTCTCCGGTGGCGTCTCGGCCGAGGACAACTACGGCATCGGCGGCTACGACCGCGTCATGGGCCCGAACGGCCAGGCGCAGTACTGGGCCCCGAACCTGCGGGCGGCGTTCGACGTGCTGCTGGGCCACTACGAGCACAGCTACATCGCGCCGGGCGAGTCCGGACCGCGCCGGGTGTCCACTTCGGACCCTGTCGGTCGTGACGTCTCGTCGTATCCGCACGTGGTGGGGGACAGCCCGTTCAACACGGTCGGCGAGATCTTCTCGATCGAGTCGAACCCGGACCGCAAGAAGCCGTTCGACATCCGCACCGTCATGCGCGCGCTTTCGGACCAGGACCACGACGTGCTGGAGCGCTGGGCGGGCATGGCCGACGCCGACACCGCCGTCGTCCAGGACGTGCACCTCGGCGGCATCCCGGTGACGCTGCTCGGCGTCGAGTCGCGCGGTGTGTCCCGCACCGGCTTCCCGCCCACCGACGGCCCGGACACCTACACCGCAGGCACGTTGTTCCCGAAGTCGTCGAAGAAGGCGGCCCGCGCGATCAACGCGGCCTCGGGCAACCGCCCGCTGGTCGTGCTGGCGAACCTGTCCGGCTTCGACGGCTCGCCGGAGTCGATGCGGGAACTGCAGCTGGAGTACGGCGCCGAGATCGGCCGCGCGATCGTCAACTTCCGCGGCCCGATCGTCTTCACGGTGATCTCGCGGTACCACGGCGGCGCGTTCGTGGTCTTCTCCAAGGCCCTGAACCCGTCCATGACGGTGCTCGCCGTCGAGGGCTCCTTCGCCTCGGTCATCGGCGGCGCGCCCGCCGCGGCCGTGGTGTTCGCCCGCGAGGTCGACGGCCGCACGGCCAACGACCCGCGCGTGAAGAAGCTGGAGTCCGCGGTGGCCGAGGCGTCCGGCGCCGAGCGCGCGGCGTTGACCGGCGAGCTGGTGACGACGAGGCAGTCGGTGCGGACCGAGAAGCTGAACGAGATGGCCGCCGAGTTCGACCGGGTGCACAGCGTGCAGCGCGCGGTCGAGGTCGGGGCGGTCGACGCGATCATCTCGGCCGCGCAGTTGCGGCCGGCGATCATCAAGGCGATCGAGGACGGTCTGGCGAAGTAGCAGGCTCTATGATCAGGCCCGGTCATCCGCTTCGGATGACCGGGCTTTTCCTTTGGGGGAACGTGCGGGACATCGCCGAACTGACCGATGTGGACGATCCGGGGTGGCCGGCCGTGCTGGAGGCCGTCGCCGCCGGCCCGACCGAATGTGTCGTGTTGCCGCCCGATCCGGGGGTGTGCCGGGCAACTTTGTCGCAGCTGCAGGTGACCGCGCGGTCGTTGCTGGGAGCGGTCGTGCTCAACAGCGGCGGGATGTTGCTGCACCACGGCTGGCTGCGGGTGTACGGCGGGTCCGGTGATTCGATCGCGGGTCTGGCCGAGGTGAACGGTTTTCCCTCCGAGGCCGATCCCTCGTGGGCACCACCGGCAGGGCTGGTCGTCGCGCACGACGTGCTGGGTGGCGAGTTCGCGTTGAACGGCATGGATCCCGCGCGGTCCGGCCGGCCGGGTGAGCCGGGGCAGATCGTCTACTTCGCGCCGGACACCCTGGAGTGGGAGACCTTCGACGGCGGTTACAGCCACTGGCTGATGTGGATGCTGGGCGGCGGGCTGGCGGAGTACTACTCGACCGTGTTCTGGCCGTCCTGGCAGACGGAGGTGGCGTCGCTCGGCCTGCGGGAGGGGATCACGATGTACCCGCCGCTGTGGTCGGCCGAGGGAGCGTCGGACATCGCGGGCACCAGCCGCAAGTCTGTGCCGATGCCCGAGCTCGTGGCCTTCCACGTCGACACGGCCAGGCAACTCGGCTGATCACTCGTTCGTCACGCCGAACGGGACGTGCACGCACGGCACCGTCTGGATCAGGTGCCCGCGCTGGTCGTCGAAGAAGATGTGCGGCTTGAGCACGTCCAGGATCGGCGCCTTCTTCAACCCTCCCAGGAAGAACGCGTCGTTCACCGTCAGTCCCCATGCCTTGAGGCTGTTGATCGCACGCTCGTGTGCCGGGGCGGATCGCGCGGTCACCACCGAGACCCGGATGCGGTCCTCAGCCTGGCGCTGGATGCGGTTCACGCCCGCGAGGAAGTTCCTCAGCGGACCGGGATCCAGTGGCGTGACGACATTCGTGGCCTCGTGCTGCTGGAACTCGTCGAGGCCGCCACTTTGGTAGATCCGCTCGGACGCGTCGTCGGCGAGCACGCCGTCGAAGTCGAACGCGATGCGCAGCGCCGGATCGTCGTCGTCCTGGAACGACGACTTGAGCACCTGGCCGGCCGGCATTCCCGCCAGCGTCGCCTTGCGGACGTCCTTTTCGTTGGCGGACAAGAACAACGACATGTTGAGTGCGGGCATGTACTCGTGCGGCGCGCGGCCCTCGGTGAAGATCGCGCGGGTGATCGTGAGGCCGTGGTGTGCGGCGGAGCGGAGGATGCGCAGGCCCGTGTCGGGGGAGTTGCGCGACAGCACGATCACCTCGACCAGCGGTGCCAGCGCGTTGAGTCGCAGCAGGCGGCGGATGAACGGGAACGCGACGCCCGCCGCGAACGGTTCGGTGAGGTGGGCTTCCTGGTAGGCGCGGTAGGCCTGTTCGCCCTCGGTCGAGAAGACGGCGTCGGACGCGGTCAGGTCGAACAGAGCGCTCGACGCGACGCCTACGACCAGCAGGTTTTCCAGGCTGGGAGCCACATCTCGAGATCGTAGCCGCCCGGTTCGCGCTTTTCTGGTACGGTCGTACTAATGTACTGGGTGGTGCTGATCGCGTCGGGAGTGCTGGAGGCCGTGTGGGCCACGGCGCTCTCGGCGTCGAAGGGTTTCCGCCGGCCGTGGCCGGTGGTGGTGTTCGCCGTGTCGATGACGCTGAGCGTCGTCGGGCTCGCGTGGGCGATGCGCGGGATCCCGGTCGGCACGGCGTACGCGGTGTGGGTCGGCGTGGGGGCCGTGCTCACGGTGCTCGTCGCGGTGCTGCGCGGTGAGGAGAAGCTCGGGGTGGCCAGGGCGTTGCTGCTCGTCGCGTTGATCGGCTGCGTCGCGGGCCTGAAGGTGGTGAGCTGATGTACTGGGCCGTGTTGCTGGGAAGCGCCGTGCTCGAAGCGGTGTGGGCGACGGCGTTGTCCCAGGGGGCCTACGTGCTCTTCCTGGTCGCCGCGACGCTGAGCATGGTCGGGCTTTCCTTCGGCATGAAGCGGATTCCGGTCGGGACCGCCTACGCCGTGTGGGTCGGCATCGGTGCGGCCCTGACGGTGACGTGGGCGATGATCACCGGCGAGGAGACGGTCTCCGTGTGGAAGATCGTGTTCCTCACCGGGATCATCGCCTGCGTCATCGGGCTGAAGTTCCTGAAGTCAGGAGCCTCAGGCGTTGATGGTCCACCGCTGGTTGGCGGTGGCGGCGCAGTCCCAGAGCTGAAGCCTGGTGCCGTCGGCGGAGCTGTTGCCGGTGGCGTCGAGACACCTTCCTGACGCCGTGTTGCGCAGCTGGCCGTTGGACTCGGAGGTCCACTGCTGGTTGCCGCCGCCCGTGCAGTCCCACAACCTGGTCACCGAGCCGTTCGCGGTGCCGGACGCGTCGAGGCACTTGCCCAAGGCGCGCAACGTGTTTCCGTTGCGAGTCCACTGCTGGGCGTTGGTGCCGTTGCACGCGTAGAGCTGCACCGCGGTGCCGTTGGCCGAGTTCGCCGCGGCCACGTCGACGCACTTACCGCCGAAACCGGTGATGGTGCCGCCGGTCGGAGGCTGGGGGTTGCCGTTGCCGGCGGTCTCCCAGATGGCGTTGAGCAGGCTGGTGGCACCGGTCGTGTCCTGGGAGAGCTCCCAGTTCATGATGCCGCCCGCGTTCGACAACGCCCACGTCGTCTTGCGCTTGATCGTCGGGATGCCGTTGTACTGGTTGCCGTTGTAGCTGTCGCGGTTGGCGTTGGCCGGGTCCTGCGCGACGAGGTCGCGGTAGGAGATGTAGGTCGGCCGGCTGTAGAACGGCACACCGAGAACGGCCTTGCTCGCAGGCAGTCCGCGGTTCTTCCAGAAGTTGACGGAAGCGATCGACCAGTCGTAGTTCGCGTGCGGGCTGCCACCGTCGTAGGCCATGATGTTGAGCCAGTCGACGATGCCGAACACCGCGGGCTGCACGCCGTTCGCCGTGCCGCCCTCACTCACGACCGCGGCCGTGAGCAGCTTGCCGCGGCTGTGCAACTGGTCGCCGAGCTGACGCATCAGCAGGGTGTAGTTGTCGCCCTCCGCGCCCGGATCCGGGTACTCCCAGTCGATGTCGACACCGTCGAGGTTGTACTGGCTGACCAGGTTGATCAGTGCGTTGACGAACGTCGTGCGACCGTTCGCGCTGGCAGCCAGGATCTCGAAGTTGTCGTCGTTGCCGTCGTTCCAGCCACCGACCGCGATCGAGACCTTGACGCCGTTCTGGTGGCCGAGGCTCACCAGCTGCTGCAGCTTGCCGGGGTCCGGCAGGCCCTGGAGCGTGCCGTTGGAGTTCGGCAGCACGAACGAGTAGTTGATGTGCGTGAGCTTGCTGTACTGGATCGAGCTGACGTTGCCGGCCCACGACGGCATGTAGCCGACGCTCTTGAACCCGGCGGGGTAGGCGGCCTGCGCGGCAGGCGCCATGACTGTCAATGTCGCCGCGGCGGCGGCCAGCGCGAGGCCGGCGGCACCGAGGCGTGAACGGAATGAACGCATTGCAGGGGAGGCCTTCCACTTCGTCGAGCGCCCACCGCGACGTTAGTGGTCTAGACCGGTTGCTGGAAGATCAACTCGGTACCGGAACTGGTTCCGGTCGGTTTCGGCGAATCATCGGAGGTATGAGGCGCCGTTGACGTCGATGATCGTGCCGCTGGCCCACAGCGCGTTCTCCGTGGTCAGCCACGCGACGGCGGCGGCGACCTCGTCGGGCTCGGCGACGCGGCCGAACGGGCTCTGCGCCCGGATCTGCTCACCCTCGGGACTGGCGAGGAGGTCGGTGACCATGTCGGTCCGCACGAACCCCGGTGCGACGCCCGCGACCGCGATGCCCCGCGGCGCCAGGGACTGGGCGAGCGACTGGGTCATCGCGTGCAGACCGGCCTTCGCCGCGCCGTACGCGGGGGCGTCGGGCTCACCCCGGTAGGCACCCCGCGAACCGACGTTGATGATGCGGCCGCCCGTGCTCATGTGCCGGACCGCGTGCCAGGCGAGGTCGGCGGGGCCGTACAGGTTGAGTTCGATCGTGCGGCGCCAGGCGTCCTGCCACTCCTCGAAGCTCGTGGTGGCGATGGGGTGGTGGAAGTAGGTCCCCGCGTTGTTGACCAGGACGTCGAGACCACCGAGTTGCTCGGCGGCCTCGCTGACGACCTGCTCGGCCTGGTTCGCACCGAGGTCGCCCTGGACGGTGACGTGGCCGTCGCCGGGCAGGTTCGCCGCCACGGCCTTGGCCTCGTCCGCGCCGGAGCGGTAGTGGACGGCGACCTGGTGGCCGCCCGTCGCGAGGGCGTGGGCGATGGCGGCGCCGATGCCGCGGGAGGCTCCGGTGACGAGTGCGCGTCGAGTCATGCCGCCATCATCCCTGGCTGTTGATCAGCCACTTGCCGTTCTGCTGCACGAAGGTGAAGGTGGGCGTCTCGGTCATGGCGACGTTCTCACCCTGCATGTACTGCAACGTCACGGTCACGGCGTTGTCGCCCTGCGGCACGAAGTTCGACAGCCGCACCGAGGTGTAGTCGCGCCAGAACACCTGGTAGCCGTCGTAGGTCAGCCCTCGTCCGGCCTTGAAGCTGTCGGTGAGCAGGGTCCAGCCGGTCTGCAGGTCGCCCGGGATGAGCGCGTAGTAGGCGGTGATCGCCTCCTGGGCGTTCTTCGGCCCCGCGGGTGCCTCCGGCTGACCCTGGCTCGGCGTGCCGGCCGGAGGGTTCGTCTGGGAGTTCTCCGGTGGCGTGGTCTGGCTGTTCGCCGGTTCCTGCGGCTGGGTCTGACCCGACGTCGGCTGGTTCGACGGGGTGCTCGCGCCGGTCTGGCCGCTGCTCGGCGGCTGGGCGTTGTTCTGGTTGCCGTTGCCCTTGGGCCACAGCAGGAACGAGCCCACGCCCACGGCCAGCACGAGAAGGACGATCGCGATGGGGACCAGCGGGAACTTGCGGCGGTTCTCGTCGGGTTCCGCGGGGGGCGCGGGGGGAGGGCTGACGGGAAGCACCGGCGTGGGTGGCTGCGCCACGGTCTCGCGGACCGGCGGCGGGGTCACGATCGGGGCTGCCTCCGGCGCCTTCTCCTCGGCGGGAGCAGGTGCCTCCGTCTTCACCTCGGCGACCGGTGTCGTCACCTCAGGTTCCGGCGTCGCTACGGGCTCGGGGGCCGCTTCCGGCTCGGGTTCGGGCTCTGCCTTGGGCGGAGCCGTCAGACCGGCGGCCTCCACGGCAGCGGCTCCCGCGACCAGGCCCGCCGCAGCGGCCGCGGCCTCTTGCTTCGCCTTCTCCTCCGGCTGGGCCTCGGCCGGGAGTTTGACCGTCGCCGGGATGACCACGGTCGCCTGGGAGGCCTGCGGCGTCTCGTTCACGACGGCGGCCAGCAGGTGGACGGCCTCCTGCATGCTCGGACGGCGCTCGGGGTCGTTCGCGAGCAACCGGAACAGCACGGGGGACAGCAGGGGGCCCGCGTTGGCGGGCGGCATGATCGAGCCGCCGGCTACGCGGTGCAGCATCACGAGGTTGTTGTCCGCCGTGCCGAACGGCGGGCCGCCCTCGACGGCGTTGTAGAGCGTGGCGCCGAGCGAGAAGACGTCGGAGGGGAGACCGGCGTCCTCGCCGCGGGCGACCTCGGGGGAGAAGAAGGCGGGGGTGCCGACGGTGCCGGTCGCGGTGGCGGTGCCGTCGTCGTCGGTGGCCCTGGAGATGCCGAAGTCGGTGATCTTGACTTCCTGGTCGCCGATCAGGACGTTGCCGGGCTTCACGTCGCGGTGCTGGATGCCGTGGCGGTGCGCGGCGGCCAGTGCGGCGGCGGTGTAGCACCCGATGCGGGCCACCTCACGGGGTGGCAGCGTGCCCTGCTCCGTGATCACGGCCGCGAGACTGCGGGAGGGGAGGTACTCCATGATCAGCCACGGCCGGCCGTCCTCCTCCACCACGTCGTAGACGCGGATGGCGTTCGGATGCTCCAGGCGCGCGGCGAGGCGGGCCTCGCGCATGGCCCTGGCCTTCGCACGGTCCACCCTGGCGTCGTCGAGGCCGTCCAGCGCGAGCAGTTCCTTGGCGGCGACCACGCGGTGAAGCTGCTCGTCGTAGGCCTGCCAGACGACTCCCATCGCGCCCTGGCCGACCTTCTGCTTCAACTGGTAGCGGCTTCCGATGAGCCTGCTGCTGTCCTCCACGCGGGTGCTCCCGTCCCCTCTGATCACTCACAAGTGTGACGGTTGCCGCGTTGGTGGTTGACTGTAACCCCATCTGGGGGTAGATATGGGGTTATGCCAAAAATCAACGTGTACCTGCCCGACGAGCTCGCCGACTCCGTGAAGGACATGAACATTCCCGTCTCGGCGATCTGTCAGCGGGCGCTCGAAGGCTCGGTCAAGCGGATCGCCGCGATCCGGGCGCTCGACATCAGGGGTCTCCAACGGGACAAACCCCCGCAGTTCACCGACCGCGCGTGGAAGGCCGTCCAGATCGCCGCAGAGGTCTCCCAGGGCACCAAGCTCGGTACCTCGCACCTGCTGGCCGGCATCATCGGGGAGGGCGAGAACCTGGCGATGGACGTCCTGCGTGCGCTCGACGTCGAACCGAAGGGCCTGCCCTCCTCCACCCCCGCGGCCATGGGCAAGAAGCCAGGGTTCGCCGACGACGGGGCGGCCGCGCTGGAGCTCGCGGTCATCGAGTCCATCGCCCTGGGCCACAACTACGTGGGCTGCGAGCACCTGCTGCTCGGCATCGTCGCCGAACCGAACGGCGCGGGCGGCGAGGAGTTGCGCGAGCTGGGCATCGAGATCAAGGGCGCGCGCCGCGCGGTCCAGACGGCGCTCGCGGGCATCGTCCACCTCAAGAAGCAGCAGCAGGCCACCCCGGACGCGGCGAAGATCCTGGAGATGATCATGGCCCGGCTGGCCCGGCTGGAGCAGCACGCCGGTATCGGCTGACCAGTTCGGCGCCGATGCGGGCCAGGTGCTCCTCGACCTCGGGCGACTCGACGGTGATCAGGCCGCCCCAGCCGGCGACGTTGCGGGCGATGTCGAGCGGCCGTGGCGCCGTCAGTTCGACCAACGTGAACTCGCCCCGGTCCTCGGCGACCGTGCAGTGGCGTCCGTGCTGGTGCTGGAAGACCTTCAGGAACCGCGTGGGCACGAGCACCGACGCCGACGTCTCCGAACGCCGCTCCTCCATGGCCGTGACGACCTCGCCCCAGGCTCCGGCCAGCTCGAAGTCGGCGGGCCGGGAGGACAGGACGTCGGTGGGGATCAGACCTGTGATGCGGTCGAGCCGGAACGTGCGCCGGCCCTCGTCGGTGCCGGCGATGAAGTACCAGGTGCCGTCCTTGTCGACGAGTCCCCACGGGTCGACCAGGCGTTCTTTCGGTGCTTCACCGCGTTTCTGGTAGCTCAGCCGCACCCGCATCTGCTTGACGACGGCCTGCTGCAGCGCGGTGACCAGGCCCGGCCTGTCCTTGACGTCCTCGCCCCACCCGGCGGTGTCGACGATCGTCGACTCGGCGGCGGCCTCCGCCTCTGCCCGGAACGTCTGCGGCAGCGCGCGGACCAGCTTCCGCAACGCCGACTTGATCTGCGGGGCGACGGACGCGGCCGGTCCGGCGACCAGGAACAACGCCTGGGCCTCCGCCGAGGTCAGGCCGCTCAGATCGGTGCGGGCCCCGCCGATCAGCGACCAGCCCCCGCCTCTGCCCGGTTGGGGGTACACGGGTACCCCCGCCGCGGAGAGGGCTTCGAGGTCGCGCCGGGCGGTGGCGTTCGAGACTTCGAGCTCCGCGGCCAGTTCGGCGGCGGTCACCCGGCCGCGAGCCTGCATCAGCAACAACGTGGCGACTAGACGGTCTGCGCGCATGTCTCCAGATTCCCGCTAAAAGTGCTCACTCGATGAGCACTTTACGGCGGAAGCTTGGCTCTACACAGACCGAAGCGAAGTTCCACTGGAGGCAGTTGTGTTGCGAGGAATGTCGACCGTGTCCTACTACGCCGACGACCTGACCGAGGCCCGTGTCTGGTACGCGCAGTTCCTCGGGGTCGACGCCTACTTCGAGCGGAGCACCCCGGACGGCATGCTCGCGTACGTCGAGTTCCGGATCGGCGACTACCAGGCCGAACTCGGACTCGTGAACCGCCGGTTCGAGGTGACGCCGTCCGACGGCCCGGCGGGGCAGATCCTCTACTGGGCGGTCGACGACCTGGACGCGACGTTCGCGCGGCTGCAGGAGCTGGGGGCCAAGATCCACGACGAACCTCAGGTGCGCGGCCCGGGCTTCGTGACGGCGTCGGTGGTCGACCCGTTCGGCAACATCCTCGGGATCATGACGAACACGCACTACATGGCCATCGCGGAGCAGAACCGCCGCGACTGAGTGCCGCCGACCGCCGCATATCCTGCTGCAATGACGACGCGCCTCGCCATCACGGGACATCGCGGACTCTCCGCCGAACTGGAGGCGCGGATCGACGAGATGATCCGCGCCTCGGTGGCGGAGCACGGCGACGTGGCCGGGGTGTCGTGCCTCGCGGACGGTGCGGACGCGGTGTTCGCGCAGGCCGTGCTGGACGTGGGCGGCGCGCTCGTCGCCGTGCTGCCGGCCTCGAAGTACCGCGAGACGTTGCCCGAGGACTACCGGCCCGTCTACGACGCGTTGCTCGCGCGGGCGGCCAAGGTAGTCCAACTGGAGTACGTCACGCCGGATCCGCACGCCTACATGGAGGCGGGCAAGCGGATGGTCGACGAGTCCGACTCGCTGCTCGCCGTGTGGGACGGGCTCCCAGGACGTGGACCCGGCGGGACGGCCGACGTGGTGGCCTACGCGCGGTCACGGGGCGTGCCGGTCACGGTTCTGTGGCCCGAGGGCGCCGTCCGCTGAACGCTTTTCCCAGCAGCACCCGGAAGAGCACGGCCGGCCGGAACAGCGTGGCCGGGTGAGCGACCAGGTGCGAGACGCGGATGAACGTGCGGTAGACCTGCCGGTTTCCCGGAGCGGCCTCGAACGCGCGATCGGTGTACCAGCGCAGCAGCCGGGTGCTCAGCGGGAGTTTCCGGGCGCTCCAGCGGAGATCGGTGGTCGTCGCGGACCTCCACGGGATCTTGGCGGTCCTGGCGACCGCGCGCTGGAAGACGAGCGGTTCGTGGGCGAGGTCGTGTTCCTGCAGCAGTGTGCGCAGATCCAGGCAGTACAGGGCGGCGAGCGTCAGGCCGTGGCCGTGCATGGGGTTGAGCGAGACCACGGAGTCGCCGAGCGCGAGCAGGCCGCGCGGCCAGTCCGGGACCAGGTGAAAGCGGTTCCACCGGCTGCGCAGGTTGCCTGCCTGGTAGATCTTCGAGGCCGGGGTGGCCGTTTTGATGATCTCGGCGATGTCCTGGCAGTGCAGGGTCGTGGCGTAGTCGAGGAAACCGTCGTCGTCGGTCGGTGCGGAGTCGCCGTCCGCGCCGAACAACGTCACGAACCACTGATCACCATCCACTGTGGACACCGAACCGCCGCGTCGCGCGCCGGGGGCGTGGGTGACCTCGAAGGCGGTCTTCCAGTCGAGCTTCAGGTCGCGGTTCACCTCGTAGAGACGCGAGGTGAAGCTGACGTGGCCGTTGACGATCATCGGTGCCGGGCAGTGCACGCCGAGTTCCGCGAGCCACGACACGAGCTTGCCGTCACGCCCGGAGGCTTCGACCACGAGATCGGCGTAGTCGGTGAACGGCCTGTCGCCGCGCCGGCCGTGCACCCCGGTGACCGTGCCCCGGTCGTGCAGCAGGCCGTCGACCGTCACACCGTCCACAAGGGACACGTTCGGGAGGCTCAGCACCCGGCGGCGGACGATCTGTTCGATCAGCACCCGCGTCATCGAGAGCACGCTGAGGCCCAGGTAGTCGCGCGGTGCCCAGCCGGACGGGGTGCGGATCAGGAAGTCGCTGCCGAGGTCCGCGCGGACCGCGCCCGCGTCCTCCAGCTCCGCACCGAGTCTCGGGAACAGCGTTTCCAGCGCGTCCGCCCCGCGCGCCAGCAGCGCGTGCGGGTGGCTGGCCTGCGGGGTGCCCGCGCGGTGCCCCGTGTCGGGGGTGATCGGGTCCCGTTCGACCAGCACGACGTCGCCGTACGACTCGGACAACACCCTCGCCGCCAGCAGTCCCGCGAAGCCGGCACCGATGACGAGGGCGCGGTCGGAGTACATGGCGGCCATGCTGGCAGAACGATCCGCCAGGCGGATCCTCCGAGAGTCCTGTGTTCGGTCTCAGTACTGTTGGTCGCCTAGCATCCGCTTGGTACTCATGGGGGAACGTTTCTTGAAGACGATTGAGCTACCCGACGGCGCCGTGATCAGAGGGCGTGGCCTGCGCGACGGAAAGATCGTGGAGCCGCACCCGGGATACGGCGTGTACCTGCAACCGCGCCCGGTCGACGTGCCGTGGCCGCACGACTGGATCGACTGGCCGGACTTCCGCCTTCCGCGTGACCACGACGCCGCGATCAGGGTGATCCGCTCGCTGCACGCGCGGGCGCTGTCCGGCGAACTGGTCGAGGTGGCGTGCAGCGGCGGCATCGGCCGGACCGGCACGGTGATCTCGTGCCTGGCCGTCCTGGCGGGCGTCCCGGCGGCCGAGGCCGTGGCGTGGACGCGCGCGAACTACCACAAGCGTGCCGTCGAAACGCCGTGGCAGAAGCGCTGGGTCAGGAACTTCCCGCCCAACTAGGAATCGAGCTCGACCACCGACCGCTTGTGCACCAGCTCGACGACCTCCGGCGGCACCGAGTCGCCGGCCGCGAGCAACCTGGGCAGCAACGCGGCCTCCGTGGTCACGGCGCGGAAGAACAACTCGACCGTCACGTCGTGGTCGGGCCGGTGCACGACGGTGATCTCGTCGCCCGGCCCGACCAGGCCTTCCTCCAGCACACGGAAGTAGGCGCCGGGCCGGGCGACCTGTGTGAACCGCTTGACCCAGCCGCGCAGGCCGAGGAACTCGGCGAACGTGCGGCACGGGATGCGCGGGCCGGTGACCTCGAGCAGTGCCGTGCCGATCCGCCAGTGCTCGCCGACCAGCGCGGTCGTGTGGTCGATGCCCTGCGTGGTCAGGTTCTCGCCGAACTGGCCTGCGTGGAACTCGGCGCCCAGCTCCGACTGCCACCAGTCGAGGTCCTCGCGGGCGTAGCCGTACACGGCCTGGTACTCGCCGCCGTGCGCGGACCAGTCGGCGATCGAGTCACCCGCGACGCCACTGCCCGCCGAGCCCTTGGCGCCGGGCGGACTGATCCGCAGCGGTCCGTCCGCCGGGCGCTTGTCGATGCCGGTGGCACCGACGCGGGCGTAGTCGGCCGGAGCCGTCTTCTGGGCGACGTTCAGCGAGAGCACGACAGGCATGGGGCCGAGACTATTGGCCGACCGCCCTGGCGGCGATCGAATTGACGTAGTCCTGGTAGATGCCCACCTTGCGCGTGATCAGGTCCATGCACTCCTGCAGTTGCACCATCTGCTGGGCCACGCGTTCCTGGTGCTCCTTCAGGATGTCCAGGCGCTGCAGCTCGTTGCCGTCGCCCTGGCGGACCAGGTCGGTGTAGCGGCGGATCTCCGGCACCGGCATCCCCGACATGCGCAGCATGATGCACATCTTCAGCCAGTCGATGTCCTGCTGCGTGTACACCCGGCGGCCACCCGGTCCTCTGTGGACCTGGTGCGCGAGGATGCCTTCCTTCTCGTAGAACCGCAGCGCGTGCACGCTCAGCCCGGTGCGTTCGGCCACCTGTCCGATGCTCAGCCCCATGGTCCGAGCATAGGTGCCGGGCTACCCGGCCGAACGCACCTCGACCCGCTCGCGCAGCTGCTGGTAGCGCTCGCGCAGATCGCTGGACTCCTCCCATTCCGCGAGGCTCTCCGGCGTGGGCGTCTTGGATCCGGGCTCGTACGCCATCTGGACCTCGGTCCCGTGCCAGGCGCGGGTGGCGCCCGCGACGTCGGCCGCGGTGCCCGTGTCGAGGTAGGCGAGAAGAGCGAGCTGGACGCGGCGCCGGCCGAACGCCGTGATGGCGGGCTTGACGAGCTCCCGGCTGAAGCCGGAGTCCGGTTCGAGGACGGCGGCCCGCATCAGCGGTTCGAACCACTCGTCGGGAGCCGCCTCGGAGGCCGCCACCGCCTTGCCGACGGCACGCCGGGCCCGATGGCGCCACGAGGGCTTGACGTCGGGCTGGTCCGCAGCCGGAATTTCGGCCCCTACCAGCGGCAACAGGTCTCGCAGCACGGCTTCGCAGGCGGTCGAACTGGGGGTCGTGCGACCGGGCAGGGGCTTGAACGCCTGTCGATCGCTCTCGGATGTCATGATCCCGAGAGTAACAACGTGCTTCTTGACCTAGAGACGGCTCTAGTTCGTAGGTTCTCGCCATGAACATGCGCTATCGCGTTCTCGGGGGAACCGGCATCGAGGTCAGCCACCACTGCCTCGGTGCCATGATGTTCGGATCCGTGGCCAACAACGACCACGAAGAGGGCGTGCGGATCATCCACCGCGCCCTCGACGCGGGCATCAACTTCGTCGACACCGCCGACATGTACTCGGCGGGAGAGTCCGAGGAGATCGTCGGAAAGGCCTTGAAGGACCGGCGCGACGACGTCGTCCTGGCCACGAAGGTGCACTTCCCGCTGGGGGAGGGCCGCAACCGCAGCGGCAACTCGCGGCGTCACGTCCTCAACGCCGTCGAGGACAGTCTGCGGCGGCTCGACACCGACTGGATCGACCTGTACCAGGTGCACCGGCCGGACTACCGCACCGACATCGACGAGACGCTGTCGGTGCTGACGGACCTGGTGAGGGACGGGAAGATCCGGGCGTTCGGGTGCTCGACGTACCCGGCGGAGGAGATCGTCGAGGCCCACCACGTGGCGATGAACCGGGGCTACCTGCGGTTCAGGACCGAGCAGCCGCCGTACTCGCTGCTGGCGCGCGGGGTCGAGCGGTCGGTGCTGCCGACGGCGCAACGGCTCGGCATGGGTGTGCTGGTGTGGAGCCCGCTGGCCAGCGGTTTCCTGTCGGGCAAGCACCGCAGGGGCGCGTCGGCCGAGGCGTTCCGGGCGACGCTGACCCCCGAACGGTTCGACGAGTCGCTGCCGGGCAACGCGGCGAAGTTCGAGGCCGTGGAGCAGTTCGCGAAGCTCGCCGACGAGATGGGGGTCTCGCTGCCCGCGCTGGCGGTCGCGTTCGTGACGACGCATCCCGGCGTGACCTCGGCGATCACCGGGCCGCGCACGATGGAGCAGCTGGAGTCGTTGCTGGAGGGGGCCTCGCTGGTGCTGACCGACGACGTCCTGGACCGGATCGACGAGATCGTGCCGCCCGGTGTCGACACCTACGACGTGCACGGCTTCTGGAAGCCCGCGGCGCTGCTGGACGTCCACCAGCGCCGCAGGCCGTCGGATCAGCGGTAGGTCACCACTGCTGGGTGGTCAAGCCGGTGCCCAGGTAGATCTGGTCGAACCCGTTGCCGTCGTTGTCGTCGGTGTAGACGACGGTGACGCGGCCCCACGGGTCGACGCCCACGGCGGGTTCGTCCTGCCTGCCGGTGGCGTTCGAGACCGTGAGCTGCCGTTCGGGACGGCCCGTGGTGGTGCCGTCGGGGTTGTAGAGGCTGGTGTGGACGTCCTGCGCCTCCGTCGTGGTCACCGCGACGCCGAGCTGGTCGTCGATGCCGATCTGCGGGTCGGTGCCGGTGGTCTGCGCGACGGCGCCACGTGACGTTCCGGCCGCCGTGAACGACTGGGTGCGGACTCCGGACTGCTCCCAGGCGATGGCGAAGTCGCCGTTGAAGTTGGCCGCCACGGCGGGGCGTTTCCCCTGCCCCGTCGTGGTCTGCGCCTGCTTCACGCCACCGGCCGCGGTGACGATCTTGCGGGCGACGTTCGCGTCGGCCTCCCAGGCGATGATCGCGTTGCCCGCCGCACTCATCGCGACCTGGGGCTTCGCGTGGGTACCGCCGGCGTTGTTGACCTGGGCCTCGTAGGTCTTGGAGCTCAGGGACGCGAACACGCTCACCCGCACGGTGGGCGCGGCGGTGCCCTGCTGGTCCTCCCACGTGACCGCGAAGCCACCGGAGTCCGGATCCGCCGCCACGCTGGGGAAGTACTGCTGGCCGTCGGCGCTGGCGTTGGCCGTGCCGGAGCCCGACACGGTCCCGGACGCGCTGACCGAGCGGACCGCGATGTTGTAGTAGCCGTTGCCGTCCGGGTCCTCCGACCAGACGACGACCGCGCTGCCGTCCTCGTGCAGCGAGACGTCCGGCTGCCAGTGCCGCCAGTTGCCGGTGCCGCCGGTGGAGAGCTTCTTCTCGTAGACCGCCGCTCCCTCCTTGAAGAGGCGGATCCAGACGTCGGAGTGGATCGGGTCGGTGGGTTCGGTGGTGTCCCGGTCGTCCTCCCACACGACGGCCGTGTAGCCGTTGCGGGTGGCGCTCACGGACGCGTTGTCCTGGTCACCGGTCGAGTCGCTGTTGACCGTGGACCACGTCATCGGGGCCGGTGCCAGCAGGAGGCTCGCGATCAGCAGTGTCTTCACGGTGCCTGCAATCCGGGGTTGGTGGCCTCGACGACGTAGCTGCCGACGGTCTTGACCGGGTAGTCGCGCACGCTGACCTTGTCGACGGCCCGGTAGTCGACCCGCATCTCCGTCGGCGTGGTCTGCGTTTTCACGTAGCCGCGCAGGTTCTTGAAGTACTTCACGTGCGGGTTCAGCGTCGGGTTGAGGCTGTTGTCGGCCGCGTTGCCGTCACCACCGGACGTGATCGACGTCGTGACGAGCTCGGTGCCGATGATCCGGTTCTGGGTTCCGTAGTTCTGCATGATGTTCGCGCCCCAGCTGCGGTGCACGTCGCCGGTGAGCACGACCGTGCCCTTGTTGCCGTTGGTGTCCCACGCGTTCTGGATGCGCGTGCGGTTGGCGGTGTAGCCGTCCCACGCGTCCATGCTCTTGGAACCGTCCGCCGCGGCGAGCCGTTGCGCGAAGAACACCTGCTGGCCCAGGAAGTCCCAGGTGCCGAGCTTCTGCCTGAGGCCGTCGATCAGCCACGTCTCCTGCGACGTGCCGGTGAGGGTGCGGGCGGGATCGTCGGCGGCGGGGCAGACCTTCGTGCCGTCGCCGCACGCCTGGTCGTTGCGGTACTGGCGGGTGTCAAGCATGTGGAACGTGGCGAGGCTGCCCCAGCGGACCCTGCGGTGCAACAACATGTTCGCGGCGGTCGGCGCCTGGGCGGATCGCAGCGGCATGTGTTCGTAGTACGCCTTGTACGCGGCGGCGCGGCGAGCCGTGAAGTCACCGGCGGGACTGCTGTCGTTGCGGACGAGGTTGGCGTAGTTGTTCTCGACCTCGTGGTCGTCCCACACGACCAGCCACGGTGCGGTGGCGTGCGCGGCCTGCAGGTCCGGGTCGGCCTTGTACTGGGCGTGGCGGACCCGGTAGTTCGCGAGCGTGCTGATCTCGGTGGCGGGGGCGAACTTGCGGATCTTCGTGGTGGTGGCGGCGCCTTCGTAGATGTAGTCGCCGAGGTGCAGGATCAGGTCGGGCTGTTCCTCGGCCATCCGGCGGTAGCCCGTGAAGTAGCCCTCCTCGTAGTGCGCGCACGAGGCGAAGAGCATGGTCAGTGCGGGCGAGGTGCCGACGGCCGGTGCGGTGAGGGCGCGGCCGGTGGGGGAGATGTGACCGCTGGTGCGGAAGCGGTACCAGTACTCACGTCCCGGCTCCAGGCCGGTGAGGGTGACGTGCACGGCGTGAGCGCTTGCCTGGGTGGTGGTGAACGTGCCGGTGCGGACGATGGCGGTGAAGCGTTCGTCGGTGGCGACCTGCCATTCGACGGCGGTGTTGGTGTTCGGCATGCCGCCGAGACCGTCGGCGTTCAGCGGGCTGGGGGCGAGGCGGGTCCAGATCACGAACCCGTCGGCCGCCGGTTCGCCGGACGCGACTCCGAGGGTGAACGGGTAGCCGATCGCGTTGGCCAGTGCGGGAAGTAGAACCCCGGCGCTCGCTCCCGCGAGGCCGCCCACGATGAAGGTACGTCTCCGTAACGTGGTCATGACCCGCAGGCTTACCGAACGCGGGTAAAGGTCCGCCTAACGGCGTGTGGCTTCAGAGTGGTTTCCCACCAAGCAAAAGCGGCGATGTCGTCGTTGTGGATGTCGAACGCGTCGGCGAGCAGTTCGGCGGCGCTGAGCGGGAGGCCGGTGTCGCGGACGGCGCGGTAGAGCAGGGCCACGTGGTCGCGGGACCAGGTTTCGAGGCACAGGCCGGGTAATCGCTCCGCCTCGCAGCACGGCTGGGCGCACACGACGATGTCGAACCACTCGTCGTCGTGGTCGTTGAACGCGACCGTGACGCCGAACCGGTCGGGGTGCAGCGCGGTGACCTTGCTGTGGCGGGTCTCGTAGTGCAGCGGATGGGGCAGCGCGGCGAGCCGTTTCGCGGCGTGGCGGTCCGGGCCGGTGAGCACGATCGGTTCGTGGTGGGTGCCGTGGTCGAGCACGACCACGTCCCACGTGCTGCGGGCGAGTCTGAGTGCGGTGGCGAGACCGGAGACCCCGGCCCCGACGACGAGTGCTGTGGCCATGACCAGCCCCTTCCCCTAGGATTGAGGCTAGCGAACGTTCAGAAATTTCTGAAGACAGGACGACTGTGACGGGCGAGACAGAGCGCAGGGATGCCGCCGAGCAGTTGGCGCTCGCGCTGGTCGGTGCCGGGATGCAGCGGATGGGAGCGCGGACCCTCGCCGCGTTCATGTTCACCGAGAAGGACTCGCTGACCGCGGGCGATCTCGCCGAGGAACTGGGCGTGAGCGCGGGGTCGGTGTCCGGCGCGGTCAGGATGGTCGCGCAGATGGGCCTGATCGAGCGGATCTACGTCGCGGGCAGCCGGCGCGAGCACTTCCGGATGCTGGACAACGCCTGGACGACGCTCTACTCGCGCCAGCACTCCGTGGTCGACGACGTGCTGCGTGCCGTGGAGAAGGGCGTCGAGGCGGTCGGGCCCGGTCGTGCGCACGACCGGCTGGAGTACATGCGGGACTTCTACACGTTCCTGATCAACGAGGCGCCGGTGCTGGTGGAGCGGTTCGAGCGGCAGCGTCGTGGAGAACCCCGTTCATGATCAGGTCCAGCATCCGCTTCGCCTGAGCCGGGTCGCCGTTCTGCGCGACGCCGATCAGCAGCGCCATCAGGTCCATCGGTTCGGTCTGCGCGCCGAGGGGTGCGAGCAGGCTCGACACGGCCTCGGTCATCTTCGCGCGACTGTGTTCGAACGGGTTGAGGCCCAGGGCGATCACGGCCTGCAGCGCGTCCTTGAGGTCGCGTTTCGTCGCGGCGTAGGCGATGAAGCGGTCCATCCACTCCCGTAGCGCGGCTTCGGGTTCGTGGGTCTCGAGCAGTTCGGGCGCGGCGTCGCAGAGCTTCTCCAACTCGGTGCGGTAGACCGCCTCGATCAACGCTTCGCGGGTGGGGAAGTGGCGGTACAGCGTGCCGATCCCGACGCCCGCCTTCTTCGCGATGGCACCGAGCGTCGCGTCCTTCTCGTGGGTGAACGCGTCGAGCGCCACCTCGATCAGCAGCCCCCGGTTCCGGACCGCGTCTGCACGCACTTCATCACTCCTATGGGGTACGTCACTTGCTAAACGGAGGTTCCTCCGCTTACGGTGGAACCCGAACCGGAGGAACCTCCGTTTCAGTGTACGACACAGGTTGGGGAAACAGGATGAGTGAGCGCATCACCACCCCGTTCGGGTTCGGGAGCACCGCTCTCGAGGTCGTCGAGGGCGTCGACCTCTCCGGCCGCCGCGCCGTGGTCACCGGTGGGGCGTCGGGCATCGGCGTCGAGACCGTGCGGGCTCTCGCCGCCGCGGGCGCCGAGGTCACCATCGCGGCGCGCGACGTCGAGGCCGGCCGGAAGGTCGCCGCCGAGGTGTCCGCTTCCACCGGCAACAAAACCGTTCTGGTCGCTCCGCTGGAGCTGACCTCGCAGGAGTCGGTCAAAGCCTTCGCCGCGGCGTGGGACGGCCCGCTGCACCTGCTGATCAACAACGCGGGTGTCATGGCCTCGCCGCTCACCCGCACGCCGGAGGGCTGGGAGCTCCAGTTCGCCACGAACCACTTCGGCCACTTCACGCTGACGCTGGGCCTGTTCGACGCACTGCGCGCCGAGGGCGCCCGCGTGGTCAACGTCAGCTCGGCGGGCCACCTGACGAGCCCGGTGGTGTTCGAGGACATCCACTTCGAGCGCCGCGAGTACGACCGCTGGAAGGCGTACGGCCAGTCCAAGACCGCGAACGTGCTGTTCGGCGTCGAGGCGGGCAAGCGCTGGGCCTCCGACGGCATCACGATGAACGCCCTGATGCCGGGCGGCATCCTGACGGCGCTGCAGCGCCACATCTCGCAGGAGGAACTGCAGGCGCGGATCAAGCTGCGCGGCGGCGACAACCCGTTGCGGCTCAAGACGCCGGAGCAGGGCGCGGCCACCACGTTGGTGCTCGCCGTGTCCCCCTTGGTGGAGGGCTGTTCGGGCCTCTACTTCGAAGACTGCGACGAGGCTCTCCCCAACGCCGAGGGCATGACCAACGGTGTCGCCGCCTACGCGGCCGACCCCGAGGCCGCCGCCCAGCTGTGGAAGGTCTCCGAGGAAACGTTGAAGGTGCAGGCATGATCACCACAGGATTCGGATTCGACACGACGGCCCAGGAAGTCGCGGCCGTCGCCGACCTCGCCGGCCGCCGCGCCGTCGTCACCGGCGGTGCCTCGGGCATCGGCGTGGAAACGGTGCGCGCCCTCGCCACGGCCGGCGCCGAGGTCACCATCGCGGCCAGGGACATCGACGCGGGCCAGCGCGTGGCCACGTCGCTCTGCAGGTCGACAGGCAACAAGCGGATCTCCGTGGCCCGCCTCGACCTCTCCTCGCAGGAGTCGGTGAAGGCGTTCGCCCGCAACTGGGACGGCCCGCTGCACCTGCTGATCAACAACGCGGGCGTCATGGCCACCCCGTTCACCCGCACCCCGGAGGGCTGGGAACTCCAGTTCGCCACGAACCACTTCGGCCACTTCGCCCTCACCCTGGGGCTGTTCAACTCGCTGCGGGCCGAAGGCGCCCGAGTGGTGAACGTCAGCTCGTCCGCGCACCTCATGAGCGAGGTCGTGTTCGACGACATCCACTACGCCCACCGCGAGTACGAACGCTGGCAGGCCTACGGCCAGTCCAAGACCGCGAACATCCTGTTCGGCGTGGAGGCAGGCGCCCGCTGGGCTTCCGAGGGCATCACGATGAACGCCCTCATGCCCGGCAGCATCGCCACGAACCTCCAGCGCCACCTCACGCCGGAGGAACTGCAGGAGCGCATCCGCCAAAGCGGCGCCGCGGCCACCCGCCGCATGAAGACCCCGGAACAGGGCGCCGCGACCACGCTCGTCGTGGCCACCACGCCGCTGCTGGACGGCATCTCGGGCAGGTACTTCGAGGACTGCGACGAGGCCGCGCCGGTCTCGGGCGGCAGCCACATGCGTGGCGTCGCACCGTACGCGCAGGACCCGGAGGCGGCGGCCCAGCTGTGGAAGGTCTCCGAGGAGACCCTCTGGTCGCTGAAGGCGGCCTGAGCCTCCGGCGAGCCGAGGCGGACCGCCGACGGTGGCGGTGTCCACGACTCGCCGACGGCCTGAACCTGGAGCACGCCGGGAGTAGGTTTCAGACATGCGGATCGGCGAGCTGTCCAGGCGCACGGGCGTGAGTCCGCGCTCACTGCGGTACTACGAAGAGCAAGGACTGCTGTCCAGTTCGCGCTCCGACGCGGGGCAGCGGCACTATTCCGACGCCGAGGTCAACCGCGTGGCGCTCATCCGGCAACTGTTCGACGCGGGTATGTCCAGCCGGGTGATCGCGACTGTGCTGCCGTGCGTGGATCTTCCCGGTGACCTGGGCGTCGCCGAGGAGACGTACACGGCGATGATGCGCGAGCGCGACCGGATCGACGCGGACATCGCGCAGTTGATCGAGGAACGGGACGCGCTCGATGCGCTGATGCAGATCAACAGTCGCCACCGGGCGGAGTTGTCCAGGACCTCGGACCAGGTGGCGCAGCCGGCCTGATGGTGTGACCCGCGCCTCAGCTGCTTGCCCTTCACATCCATGTCAGGGGTGAGGGTGGTGACAGGGCCCGGAATCACCGGGCCGGTCACCTGGAAGGCGGCAGAAAATGGGACAGGCATGGGGTTTCGGCAAGCACGGCGGGCCCGAGGTGCAGGAGTTCTTCGATCGTCCCGATCCTGTCCCCGGTCGCGGTGAAGTGCTGATCAGGGTCGACGTCGCCGGCGTGAACCCCCTCGACCACCTCGTGCGCTCGGGTCAGGTCCCCGGGCTCGACGGCGGGCGTCCGTTTCCCCGCGTGCTGGGCATGGAAGCAGCGGGAACCGTCCTCGCCCTGGGTGGGGACGTCGACGGGCTCGAGGTGGGTGACGCGGTCTTCGGCTTCGCGCTCACCGGTGGCGGCACCTACGCCGAGACGACGGTGCTGTCCGCGCCGAACACCGCGCGCATCCCGGCCGGTCTGTCCGCGATCGTGGCGGCAACGCTGCCGGTGGCCGGGACGACCGCGGTGGACGCACTCGACCAGCTCGGCCTCCCGGCCGGTGCCACGGTCCTGGTCAACGGCGTCGGCGGCGGGGTCGGTCTCGCCGTCGCCCGGCTGGCGATCAGCCGCGAGCTGCGGGTGATCGGTACCGGGAGCACCGCCAAGCGCGAGCAGGCCGAAGCCGTCGGGGTGCGGTTCATCGACTACGCCGCCGAGGACGTCGTCGCCGCGCCGCGCGAGCTGGTTCCGGACGGCTTCGACGGGATCGTCGACCTGGTCGGGGGCGCTTCGCTGCGGACGGTCGCGCCGCTGGCCAGGGATCCCCGCAACGTCATCGCCGTGGGGGATGCGTCGGTGGCCGATCTCGGTGGACGTTTCGTCGAACGTCGCCTCGACCGCGAGAACCTGGAACGGTCAGCCCGGCTGGCCCTCGACGGAGTCCTCGCACCCGTGATCACCGCGGTCCACTCACTCTCCGACGCCCCGGCTGCCCTCGCCACCGTCGAGAACGGTCACACCTCGGGCAAGGTCGTCATCAAAGTTGCATGAGAGCGAGAGCTAGCGGGACGGCTCACCCGAGGACGGCTCGTCGACCAGACGGAAGAGGTCGCGCGTCGGGTGCACGTCGACCGGGAAGCTCGTCCCGACCTCGACGATCTTCTCGCCGTGGACGAGGTGGCTCGTGGTGAACGGCGCCCGGCCCGGCACGGTGACCAGCATCCCGACCCTGGTGCAGCGGTCCTCGCCGCACCACACGCGTTCGGCGGACGTGACCTGACCCAGGACGCGCACGCCGGCCGTGTCCAGGTCGCGCCACACGCGCCGGTCCCGAGCGGTGCCGACGACGGCCACGATCGTGACGACCACGGTGACGGCGGTCAGGACGAGGCCGGTCACGACGACGGCGGGCTTGTCGTCGTCAGGGACGTAACCGCCCCAGACGGCAACCAGGGCCAGGGGACCGGCAAGCATGACGGCGAGCCCCAGTGCGGTCCAGAACGGCTGCTGGAAGAAGGCCGGCGGGCGACTCACCGGGCCTTCGGCCTCAGGTGCTCCGACGTTCGTCACAGGCGGAACATAGCCGAGCAGCCGAACCTCGAGGTTTCGAACGACGGTCCTGGTCCGTTGCCGGGCGCCCAGGATCCTCCTGAGTAGAGGTCTGGACCATTTCGTGCTTCAATGACAGCGGGTCGCCGCCTGTAAGCGAAAGGTGAGCGAATGTCTGCCCGCTTGTTGCTGAGGGCACTGACCGCCCTGCTTCTGCTCATGAGCACCGTGCTCGTCCCGTCCGCTGCCCAGGCGGCCGACACCTGCGCGCTCAAGCCCCGTCCGGCAGGCAAGGTCCTGCACGGGTACTGGGAGAACTGGGACGGCGCGTCGAACGGGGTGCACCCGCCGTTCGGCTGGACGCCGATCACCGACAGCCGCATCAAGCAGCACGGCTACAACGTGATCAACGCGGCGTTCCCCGTGATCCGCTCCGACGGCACGGTGCTGTGGGAGGACGGCATGGACGCCGGGGTGAAGGTCGCCACGCCCGCCGAGATGTGCGCGGCGAAGGCGGCCGGGTCCACGATCCTGCTGTCGATCGGCGGCGCGGCGGCGGGCATCGATCTGAGCTCGGCCGCCGTGGCCAACCGGTTCGTCGCGACGGTGGTGCCGATTCTGAAGAAGTACAACTTCGACGGGATCGACATCGACATCGAGACGGGGCTGGTCGGCAGCGGCAACATCAACTCGTTGTCGGCCTCGCAGGCCAACCTGATCCGCATCATCGACGGCGTGCTGGCGGCGATGCCCGCCGGGTTCGGGCTCACCATGGCGCCGGAGACCGCGTACGTGACGGGCGGCAGCGTCGTGTACGGGTCGATCTGGGGCGCGTACCTGCCGATCATCAAGAAGTACGCGGACAACGGCCGCCTGTGGTGGCTGAACATGCAGTACTACAACGGTTCCATGTACGGCTGTGCCGGTGACAGCTACTCGGCCGGGACCGTGCAGGGGTTCGTGGCGCAGACGCAGTGCCTGAACAAGGGACTGGTCGTGCAGGGCACCACGATCAAGGTGCCCTACGACAAGCAGGTTCCCGGCCTGCCCGCGCAGCCCGGTGCCGGCGGCGGCTACATGAACCCCACGCTGGTGGGGCAGGCGTGGAACAGCTTCGGCGGCCAGCTCAAGGGCCTCATGACCTGGTCGATCAACTGGGACGGCTCGAAGAACTGGACCTTCGGCGACAAGGTGAAGTCGCTGCAGGGCCGCTAAAGCACGATGGTGTTCTGCCCGGCGGCGATCTTCCACGTGCCGTCCTCTTTGGACAGGACGTAGAGCGGTGAGCCCTCGTTCTGGTCGGGGATCACTGTGCCGTCGGGCTTCACCGGGCGCTGGCGGATCTTGACCGCCGCCACGTCCGGGCGGATGAACACGACGTGCGCCACCTCGTACGTGGCGGTCGACTCCTTCGTCGCGCCGGGCAGGACCTGGCGGGTGAAGGAGGCGATCTCGTCGCGGCCGGTGAGGCGTTTGCCGTGTGCGGTCGTCCAGATCGCGTCGGCGCGGAAGAGGCCGATGAACTCCTCCGCGAGCTCGTTCTGCTGCGAGTGCTGGACTGTGGCGACGAGCTCTTCGATTTCCGCGATGTCGGTCATGGTGAAGATCGTCGTACCTCGACTAATGTAGAGGTCAAGCGCGAGACTAGGGCCCGGCCGTGCGCAGCGTGATGGAGGCGGTGCGCACGGCCGGGCCCTTCTTCAGCGGGTCACTTGCGGGGCGCGACCCGGGACTCGTAGGACTTCGGCTTGTACCAGGGGTTGTAGAAGCACCCCGTGCCGTACTTCTTGTCGTGGCTGGAGCAGGCCGCCGCGACCAGGAAGGCGTTGGAGCGGACGCCCCACTTCTCCCAGGCCTCCAGCGACTGCATGGCCGCGGCGTACTCGGAGTCGCTGAACGCGCTGTGCGTGGCCTCGGTCGTGAAGGTCTGCACGAGGTTGTACCAGCGCCCTGCCTTCGTCACGACGTCCCGGTAGGCCGACTCGTGCTCCACGAACGCGGTCGGATCGCCGATCGCGTGCACGGACAGCACCGGGATGTCGATCTTGCCGGTGAGGTCGCTGTCGTAGGCGAGCTCAGCACGGGCCGCGGGGTCTGCGGCGAAGCGTTCGACGCCCGCGTTCAGCGCCTTGTCGTCGTGCGAACCCTTGTACACCACGCCAGCGTTGCTCCAAGGATTCCGGTCGCCCAGCCGGAGATGCACGATGTCGCGGAACGTGAACGTCGCGAAGTTCAGGTGCGAGTTCAGCGTCTCCTCGGGGATCTTCGTGACCGCGAGGATGTCGTCGAGCTTCTGCTGCTGCTCGGGCGTGCGGCTCCCGGCCACGCCGAGGCATTCCTCGATCCGGCCGCGCAGCCCGGCGGTCGTCATCGTGGAGCCGGGACGCAGGCCCTGCCACAGCGGGTACTGCGCCTCGGACGGCCGCGGGTGGTTGCCGCAGTAGTACTGGTAGACCACGCGCAGGTCGACGCGGTAGTCGTATCCGCGCGAACCACCGGCCATGACACCGCTCGTGAGCAGCGCCGCGTCATAACCCTTGTACAGCTCGATGGTCTTTGCCGCGACGTTGCCGCCCCACGACTGCCCGTGGATGTACACCTTGTGCGGCTTGAGCATCGCGCTGACCATCTTGCGCAGGTTGTCGGTGTCCTCGGCCGCCATCCGCGTCCCGTAGCCGCCGCGCCGGTACGAGGTGCCCGCCCACGCGTAGCCCTCCTTGACCATCACGGACCAGCGGTTCAGGTCGTCACGCGTGCGCTCCGGCGTGGGCTCGCCCAGGTCGGGACCGCCGTGCGAGTGCACGACCAGCGTCTTGTTCCACTTCTTCGGCACGGCGATCGTGTAGTACGCGCCGTTGGGGTCCCGGCCCTCGTAGCAGGTGGTGCCGGCGGGGACGTTCTCCGGGCACGGCGCGGTCGGAGGCAGGTGCACCGGCGACGTGAGACTCGCGGTGAGTGCGAATGCCAGCAGGACGTTCATGGCGGGAATCGTGAGTCCAGCTCGGCAAGTGGTCCAGCTCACTCACCCAAACTTGGGATTTCCCTGACGTTACGAGCGAGTCACGCGGCGGAAGCGAGCGCTGTTCAGCACGTGCCGCGCCCACGCGTGGTCGGCCGGGTCGTCGTGCACGCACGTCACGACGAGCATCTCGCCGAACCGCGCGACGTGGCCGTGGAACTCGTGCCGCGTCACGCCCTCCGAAGTGGTCGTGAGCCACAACGCGTGCCGTAGCTCGACGCCGTCGCGCACGAGGAACTGCTGGTCCTCAGGCACGGTAGGCGCGCCCTCCAGCGCGAGGTCCAGGAACTTCTCGGCCGACGTTCCGATGGCCCTGCGGACGTCCACGAACACCGCGCGGCCGGGACCGGCGAAGCGCAGGCCCTCTTCGAGCACGTGCGGGGTGAGGCCCGCGGTCCGTTCGATGCTCCACTGGCCGGGCAGCTTCTGCCGGATCGAGACCGGCAGCTCGACCAGGTAGCCGCTGAGCACCTGGTCGCGGTCCCAGGTCGTGCCGAGCAACGGGTGCTGGACGTATTCGGGCAGGTCATCGGGCTCGCGGACCTCGGCGACCACCTCGGCGCCGCGCAGGCCGTCCCACGGCTTGACGTCGTGCGCGAACGTGCCGGTCAGCTTCAGCGAGGCGTAACCGGGGCCGTCCCACGAGTCGGCCGCGTGCAGGGCGTCGCCGAGGTCGACGCGCATCCAGGCGCCGAACCACAGTTCGAGGTCGCCGGTCAGCTCGACGGGCAGTACGGCACGGACGAACGCGTCGTCGTCGGCCAGCAGCACGTTGCCACCGGCCAGGAGCTTCGGGTTCCGCACTCCGGCCGGCAGGCCGAGGTCCAGGTCGATGGCGCCGGAGTCGTCGGTCTCGGTGCCGCAGCACGCGCAGGCCGTCACCCGATGTACCGGACGCTGTTGAGCACGTGCTGCGCCCACGCCTTGTCTGCCGGATACCGGTACACGCAACGCACGGAGATCATCGTGCCGGGACGGACGACGTGCCCGTGGAATACCTGCTCCTCGTGGCCGTCGATCACCTCGCTGAGCCAGAACGCGTGACGCAACTCGGGGCCGTCGTGCGACACGGAGTGCTCGGCGCTCGCGGGGTAGCCGTCGAGGACCGCGCCCAGGAAGTCGCTCACGCTGCCGCCGGTGAGGTCGGCGTAGACGTCGAGCGCCACCCGGCGGTCCGGGCTCGTGAACCTGACCGTGCGGCCGTCGACCACGCAGCGCATGCCGTCGGTGCGTTCGATGGTCCAGACCTCGCCGAGCGTCTCGCGGACGGGGATCGGCAACGGGTGCCGGATGCGGCACAGCACCTCGTCGCGGTCCCATTCCCGCTCCAGCACCGGGTGCGAGGTGAAGTACGGCAGCTCGTCGATGTTGAGCACCGCGGCCTCGACCGGGACACCGAGCAGGTCCCACGGCTTGATCACGTTCGCGAACGTGCCGGAGATCCGCAGGTTCGCGTACTGGTCGTCGTTGTCCCACACGGCGTGCGCGTACATCGCGTCGACTTTGCTGATCTGCGTCCACGCGCCGAACACGAGCTCGGTTCCGCCGGTCAGCCGAACCGGGAGCAGGCAACGGATGTAGGAGTCGCCGTCCGGTCCGACGAGCAGCCCGCCCGTGGGGGCACCGAGTTGCTCGCCGGGCACCCCGAGCAGTTGCTCCGGACGGTTGAGCCTGTAGTCGATGCGGTCCGTAGAGGTGATCTCGGCTCCGCAGCATCCGCATTGGACGGTCATGCGGCCACATGCTAGAGCTCGTCGTCCGCCAGCAGTCGAGAGCGCACCAGAAAACGTATTCCAAGCGGTGCCTCCAACGAGAAACCGCTCCCACGACCGGGCACGACGTCGATCGTCAGGTGCGTGTGGCTCCAGTACTCGAACTGCGCCGCGGACATCCACACAGGAATGACGAACTCGTCGACCGCCAGGTCTCCGAGGTGCACGTCGGACCCACCCGTGCGGAACTCCCCGGCCAGGTAGCACATCGGGGCAGAGCCGTCGCAGCAGCCGCCGGACTGGTGGAACATCAGGTCGCCGTGCTCGGCCCTGAGGCCGCGGAGAACGTCCGCGGCCTCAGGGGTCAGTGCGACGCGGGGCATCAGAAGAAGCCCAGGGCGTTCGGGGAGTAGCTGACGAGCAGGTTCTTGGTCTGCTGGTAGTGGTCGAGCATCATCTTGTGGTTCTCGCGGCCGATGCCGGACTGCTTGTAGCCGCCGAACGCCGCGTGCGCCGGGTAGGCGTGGTAGTTGTTCACCCACACGCGGCCCGCCTGGATGTCACGGCCTGCGCGGTAGGCGACGGAACCGTCGCGGGACCAGACGCCGGCGCCCAGGCCGTAGAGGGTGTCGTTGGCGGTCTTCATGGCGTCGTCGTAGTCGGAGAACTGGGTGACCGAGACGACCGGGCCGAAGATCTCCTCCTGGAAGATCCGCATCTTGTTGTCGCCCTCGAAGATCGTCGGCGTCACGTAGTAGCCGCCGGACAGTTCGCCACCGAGGTCGGCGCGCTCGCCGCCGGTGAGGACGCGAGCGCCTTCCTGCTTGCCGATGTCGATGTAGGACAGGATCTTCTCGAGCTGGTCGTTGGACGCCTGCGCGCCGATCATCGTCTCGGTGTCGAGCGGGTGGCCCTGCTTGATCGCGCGGGTCCGTTCCACGGCGTCGCCCATGAAGCCGTCGTAGATGTCGCTCTGGATCAACGCCCGCGACGGGCACGTGCAGACCTCGCCCTGGTTCAGCGCGAACATCGTGAAGCCTTCGAGTGCCTTGTCGTAGAAGGCATCCCGCTGCGAGGCGACGTCGGAGAAGAACACGTTCGGCGACTTGCCGCCGAGCTCCAGCGTGACGGGGATGATGTTCTCGCTGGCGTACTGCATGATCAACCGGCCGGTGGTCGTCTCGCCGGTGAACGCCACCTTGGCCACGCGGCGCGAGGACGCGAGCGGCTTGCCCGCCTCGACGCCGAACCCGTTGACGATGTTCAGCACGCCCGGCGGGATGAGGTCGGCGATCAGTTCCATCAGGACGTGGATCGACGCCGGCGTCTGCTCGGCCGGCTTGAGCACGATCGCGTTGCCCGCGGCCAGGGCGGGCGCGAGCTTCCAGACCGCCATCAGGATCGGGAAGTTCCACGGGATGATCTGCGCGACCACGCCGAGTGGTTCGTGCAGGTGGTAGGCGACCAGGTCCTCGTCGATCTGCGAGATGCCGCCCTCCTGGGCACGCAGCGCGCCCGCGAAGTAGCGGAAGTGGTCGACGGCGAGCGGCAGGTCGGCGGCGAGCGTCTCGCGGACCGCCTTGCCGTTGTCCCACGTCTCCGCGACCGCGAGCATCTCCAGGTTGGCCTCGATGCGGTCGGCGATCTTGTTGAGCACGTTGGCGCGCTCCGCGACCGACGTCCTGCCCCACGCGCGGGAGGCGCCGTGGGCCGCGTCCAGCGCGCGTTCGACGTCCTCGGCGGTGCCGCGGGCGATCTCGGTGAAGTCCTCCCCGGTGACCGGGGTGGGGTTGGCGAAGTACTGGCCCCTGGCGGGCGGCACGTACTCGCCTCCGATGAAGTGGTCGTACCGGTCGCGATAGGTGATCACGCTGTCCGGTTGTCCTGGAGCCGCGTACTTCGACATGGGGCCTGCCTTCCGCGTCGTTGCGAACAGGCGGCGAACGTAGAACCGGCAACGTTTCACCCACGTTGCATCCGATCGGAGCAACGGCAGGCTTGCCGGTACGGCGGTACGAGCTGCATCCTGGACCAATGGACCCAGTCGAGCTGGGTGCCGCGCGTCCGGTGATCTTCGAGTCGTGGCGGCGCTCCCTTGCCGCGCGCGTCGACCCGGACAGGCACGAGGCGCCGGTCGTCTACGCGCCGGACGAGGTCGCCGACCTGCGTGGCGCGCATCCGCTCGCGGCGACGGTCCCGCTGCTCACGCACACGCTGTCGATGGACGACACGATCATGATCGTCACCGACACCCGCGGCCACATCCTGTGGTGCGAGGGCGACAACGGGGTCCGTCACAAGGCCGAACGCGTCCGCCTCACCGAGGGGTCGCGCTGGAGCGAGGACGTCATCGGCACGAACGCGATGGGCACGGCGCTGGCGACCGGCAGATCCGTCACCGTGCATTCCCGCGAACACCTCGTGCGCACCTATCACGGCTGGACGTGCGCGGCGAGCCCGATCCACGACCCCCACACCGGGCTGCTGCTGGGGGTGGTGGACGTCAGCGGGCCGCTGAAGACCATGCACCCGGCCGTCGCGCAGCTCGTGTCCGCGGCCGCCCGGCTGGCCGAGCACCACCTGGGGCAGTTCGCGCCGCGGCAGCACGTGCTCACGCTGAACTTCCTGGGCGGGCTGCACGCCGATCTCGACGGACGGCCGCTGGGGCTGACGCTGCGCAACGCGGAGGTGCTGACGGCGCTCGCGCTGCACCCCAAGGGACTCACGGCCGAGCAACTCGCGTTGTTGCTCTATGGTGAACGTGGGAACCCGACCACGGTCCGCGCGGAGCTGCATCGGCTGCGTGCGCAGCTCGGTGATGTCCTGTTGACGAGGCCATATCGGCTCGATGCGGTGGTGCGCGGCGACTTCCTCGACGTGCGGACGGCGTTGCGATCAGGCGACGCGGGCAAGGCCACCCGGCACTACAGCGGTGATCTGCTACCCCGTTCGGACGCTCCGGTGGTCCGCGAGGAACGCGTCGATCTCGCCGCCGCGGTGCGCAAGGGCGTGCTGGAGCGGGGAGATCTCGACGCGCTGCTGTCGTTCGCGGACAGCGGGGAGGACGCCGAGGTGCTCGAACGCCTGAACCTGCTGCTCCCAGCCACCGATCCTCGTCACGCTCTCGTCTCCTCGCGCCTGCGAAGGGCGCTGGAATAGGCTTTCCCGCAAGGGGAGGGCAAAAGTGAAGCAGTGCATCAACTGCATGACCCGGTTGCCGCGCAAGGAGGTCACCGAGGTCGCGTGGTGCGCTTTGTGCGCGCCGTGCCTGCAGGTTGTGTCCGACCAGATGAAAGTGGTGCACGACCGGCCAGGTGGTGCGCCCGTGCAGATCCAGCAGTGCGGCTGGTGCGGTGTCGCGCGCTCGTGCGGTGTCGGCTGGCGCACGAGGTGCCTGGTGTGCCTGGACGACAGGTCGGTGCCGGATCCGGCGGTGCAGAAGATCGCGCACCGGCTGGAGCTCGACGGCACCTGGCGGGAGAACTCGGAGTTCATCGCCGCGACGACCGTGAAGGTCCGCCTGGCCAAGTACTTCCGGCCCGGCTGGACCGTGCTCGCGACGGACGTGCACGGGTTGCCGTGGACCGGATTCCGCTGGCTCACGAAGTCGCACGGCACGTGGGGCCGCGACGACGAGAGCGGGGAAGTGCGGCAGCTCAAGCGATTGCGCGGCGAGGAGACCCTGCTCTACCTGATGCGGTACGGGAAGGTGCTCAAGTTCGGGCGCGGGACCGCCGACCGGGTGGGCGCGCACGTCGCGCAGGGCGCGGTGCCGGTCCTCGTGCTGTCCGCGCCGAGCCAGCAGGTCGTCGTCGCCAGGGACCGGCTCAAGCGTGCGCACCGCAGCGAGATGGTGTCGCAGCGGACGCCGGTGGACCTGTTCGCGGTGCTGCCGGACGGTGACGACGTCACCGATCAGTTCCCGCGGAGCTGACATCAACCGATCCGCGGCGGGTAACCCATCGCCGTGGACGAGATCGTGGTGGTCGGACAGGTGGCGCGGGACCTGGTGCTCGTCGTGGACGAGGTGCCGGGTCCCGGCGGCACGGCGCCCGTGCGGGAACGCCGGGAGATGCTCGGCGGCAAGGGCGCGAACATCGCGGTCGGTCTCGCGCAGCTGGGCGCGCCCGTCGCGCTCGTGGGCGTGGTCGGGGACGACGACGTCGGCGCACGCCTGATCGCGCGGGCGGGGGCGGACGGGATCGCCACCGATGCCGTGGTCAGGCGGCCTGGGTGTCGCACGGCGCTGTTCGTGGACGTGGTGGCGGACGGCTGGCGGTACCTGGAGGACGTTCCGGACGAGGTGCTGCTGCGCGAGGAGGATCTGCCCGTCGACCTCATCGCCCGTGCCGCGACCGCGGTGGTGCAGCTTCAGCAACCGCCTGAGGTCGCGCTCAAGGCCGCACGGGCGGCATCCGGGCGGGTGGTGCTCGACGGCGCGCCCGAACGGCTGCGAGACGAACTGCTGGCGTGCGCCGACGTGGTGCGCGCCGATCACCGCGAAGCCGAGCTGCTGACCGGCCGGAAGATCACGAGCGCCGACGACGCCGTGCGCGCGGCCCGCGAGCTGATGCCGAAGGAGCTCGTGGCGTTCGCCGTGGACGGTGTGGGCAATGTGTTCGTGTGGGACGGGGGAGAACTGGTGTTACCCCTGGGGGACGCCGACGTGGTCGACACGACCGGTGGCGGGGACGCGTTCGTGGCGGGTCTGACGTTCGCTCTCACGCGTGGAGACGGCCCGGCGGACGCGGCGAGGCTCGCCGTCGACGCCTCCGGGGCCACCGTGACGCACCCCGGCGGCCGGCCGAAGCTCACCGCACCCTGATCAGGCGCGTTATCGTTGACACGTCCAGTGAGGGGAGGGGTCCGCGTGCGAGTGCTCGCTGTTGTGCTGTTGCTGCTGCTCTCGGCCACGCCCGCGCATGCCGCGACAGGCACGTACGTGCGCCTCGGGCACTTCTCGATGGACCAGGCGCGGGTCGACGCCACGCTCGACGGCGTCAAGCTCGGCACCCTCGACTACGCCGAGCTCTACGAGTACCGCCGGGTCGAGGCGGGGGAGCACGTCGTCGAGTTCCGCACGGCCGGGGCCGATCCCGGGAGCCCGGTGCTGCGGTCGGTGCTCGTGCAGGCAGGCGCAGGGAAGGCGTACACGGTCATCGACATCGCGTCCTCGATGAAGGTCCTCGAGGACGACGTCAGCCTGCCGCCGAACGGGCAGGCGCGGCTGCGGGTGATCAACGCCGGTGACGCCGAGATGGACCTGCTGCGCGGCAGCGTGTTCGTGCACCGCAACGTGCAGGCGAACTCCACGACCGGCTACGTCGTGATGCTGCCCGGCAAAGACGGGTTGCAGGTGCTGCCGCGCGGGAAGGACTCCACGACGCTGGAGGCCACGCTCGAACCCGGCGGCGTCTACTCGATGCTGGTCAGCGCCCGGCGGATCGAGCTGCGCACCGACGCCAAGGGCGCCGAGGTCGTGCCCGGTGGCGGGCAGGAGACCGGGTTCGGCGGCATGGCCGGCGGCTGGGACTGGCTCACGGCGCTCGTGATCGCGCTCATCGTGGGCGTCGCGATGTACTCGGTGCGCGGCCGGCTGTTCCGGTTCGGCTGATGGCCAAGGGCAAGCTCCTGATGGGAGCGGCCGTGCTGGTCACGCTGATCTACGTGGTCAAGGGGCCCGGCGCGGACGAGGTGCCGGAACCGGTGACGGTGCTGATCCCGTCGATCGGGGTCGACACGTCGCTGGAGGCGTTGAAGATCGACTCCGCCGGGGTGCTGGAGCCGCCGACGCGTGCGGACAAGGCCGGGTGGTACGCCAAGGGCGTCGCGCCGGGGGACGCCGGTCCGGCGGTGATCGCGGGGCACGTCGACTCGAAGACAGGGCCCGGTGTGTTCTTTCGGCTGCCCGAGCTGCAGCCCGGCGCCGAGGTGCTGGTCGAACGCGAGGACGGCAGCAAGCTCACGTTCGTCGTGAGCAGCACTCACACGACGGAGAAGACTGCGTTCCCGACGGACGCCGTGTACGGGCCGACGCCGTTGTCGGAGTTGCGGCTGGTGACGTGCGGGGGCGAGTTCGACCGGGTCGCGGGCAGCTACCGCAACAACGTCATAGTGGACGCGGTGCTGAAAGTCTGACGGTCTCGTCGGCCCACCTCGTCAGCAGCGTGGTGTCGTGCGAGATCGCGAGAACACCCGCGTTCGATTCACGTTGGTAGGCGCGGATCACGCCGACCAGCGCGGCCGTCGTGGAGGCGTCCAGCATCGTCGTCATCTCGTCGCAGATCAGGTAGCGCGGGTTCAGCGCGAGCGCGCGGGCCAGGCAGGCGCGTTGCAACTGGCCGTCGCTGACCTCGTGCGGGCGGCGGCCCAGCAGGTCGTCGGTGAGCATCACCAGCGAGGCCAGTTCGTCGACCCGGTCCTGGTTCTTCAACGGCTCCGCGATCGCCTGACGGAGGGTGAACCGCGGGTCGACGGACAGCCTGGGCTGCTGGAACAGCACGCCGATCTTCGTGCGCTGGACGGCCTGGAACCGGAACCCGGTGACGGTCTCGCCGTCGATCTCCACGGTGCCGGCGAACGGCTTGTGCAGCAACGCGAGCACACGGGCCAAAGTGGACTTCCCGGACCCGCTCGGTCCGGCCAGGCCGACGGTCTGTCCTGGCTGGACGGTGAGGCTGACGTCGGTGATCACCGGGTCGCGGTAGCCGGCGGTGATGCCGTTCGCGGTCAGCACGGGCGGTGGCACGCGACGGCGTGCGGGTCGTCGGTGAGCACGGGGCGGTCCTCGCAGATCGCGGTGGCCTGCTCGCAGCGCGGGGCGAACGCGCACCCCGCGGGCAGGTCGGTGAGCAGGGGCGGCTGGCCGGGAATCGGCAGGAAGTCCCGTTCCGGCAGGGCGTTGGCGAGTCCGCGGCTGTACGGGTGCTTCGCGTTGTCGAGCACCTCGTGGGCCGGGCCGACCTCCACGATCCGTCCCGCGTACATCACCGCGATCCGGTCGGCGATCTTGTGCGCCGCGGCGAGGTCGTGCGTGATCAGCAGGACGGCGTGGCCGTCGTCGACGAGCCTGCGGAACTCGTCCAGCAGCCCGTCCACGAGGTCGCGGTCGAGGCCGGTCGTCGGTTCGTCGGCGATCAGCAGCCACGGGTCGCCTACCAGCGCCAGCGCGTTCGCGACGCGCTGCGCCATGCCGCCGGACAGCTCGTGCGGGTAGCGGTCGAGGTGCTCGGGGAGCAGCCCCGCACGGTCGGCGGCCTGAAGAGCGTCGCCGCCCAGGACCCGTGCGGCCTCTTCGAGCTGGGAACGCGCGGTGCGAACCGGCGTCAGGTGGCTCGCCGGGCTCTGCGGGATGAGGCCGATCTGCCGGCCGCGGATCGTGGTCGCCAGCTCGTGGTCGGTCGCCGCGAGCAGATCCACGTCGCCGAGCCGCGCGCTGCCGCTGGTCTCCGCGTTGCCGGGCAGGAACCCGAGCAACGCCGACGCCAGCACCGTCTTGCCGCAGCCGCTCTCGCCGACCAGCGCCACGCACTCGCCGGGCCGGATGAGCAGCGACACGTCGTTCACAGCCTCCACGGTCGCGCCCTTGAGCGCGAACCGCACCGACACCCGGTCGATCTCCAGGTTCACCACGTCAACTCCGTGCGCCGCTTGGGGTTCAGCCGATCCCGCCACACACCGCTCACCCCGGACACCGCCAGCGTCGTGATGATCAGCAGCAGTCCGGGTGCCAGCGACATCCACCAGCCGCCGATCAGCAACGAGCGCTGGGCGTCGTTGATCATGTTGCCGATGCTGGCCGCGTGGGGCGGCAGACCGAGGCCCAGGAACGACAACGCCGTCTCGTGCCACACGGCGTGCGGCACCATCAGCGTGGTCGCGAGCAGGACCTGCGGGGCGACGTTCGGCAGCAGATGACGGGTCATCACCTGAAGTCTCGACGCGCCACCGACGATCGCCGCGTCGATGAACGGCCGGGTCCGCAGCGACAGCACCTCCGACCGCACGATCCGGGCGGCGGTGAGCCAGTGCGTCAGCGCGATCGAGATGATCACCGCGGACAGGCTCGGCCGCAGGATCGCGACGATCACGATGCCCAGCAACAGATGCGGCACCGACGCGATGGCGTCGACCACGCGCATCATGATCCGGTCGAACCAGCCGCCGATCGACCCCGCCAGCGCGCCGACCGCCGTGCCGACCAGCGCCGAGATCAGGGCGGCGACCACGCCGACGGTGAGGGACACCCTCAGCGCGTAAACGCAGCGCAGCAACACATCGCGCCCCAGCTCGTCGGTGCCGAACAGGTGCCCGGCCGACGGTGGCTGGTTCGCGATCGCGAGGTCGACGTACTGCTCGTTGAGCTCCACGAACAGCGGCACGACCAGAACGGTCAGCGCGACGACCCCGAGGATGATCGCGGAGGGCAGCAGCCGCCACTTCGGTGAGCGTGGCGGGCTCGCGGCGGTGAGGCGGCTGCGCGGGGCAGGACGCCAGAGCAGGTCAGCCATCGAGCGCCACCCTCGGGTCGGCCAGCGCGTACAGGACGTCGGCCAGCAGGTTGCCCACCAGCACCACACCCGTCGCCATCACGGTCAGCGCGCCCAGCAACGCGAAGTCGACGTTCAGCGCCGCCTCCACCGTCGCCCGCGCGATGCCCGGCCACGAGAACACCGTCTCCACCAGCAACGCCCCGGTGATCAGCTCGGGCAGTCGTGCGCCGAGGAGGGTCAGGAACGGCAGCAGCGAGGTGCGCAACGCGTGCCCCGACACCACCAGGTGGTCGGGCAGCCCACGAGCCCGCGCGCCGATCACGTGGTCCTGCGTGAACGACTCGAGGAGGTTCTGCCGCACGAACAACACGAACCACGGCGCCTGCGAGATCGCCAGCACCGCCACCGGCAGCACCATGTGGACAGCGACCCCGCCGACGGACGGCGGTTCGGAGCCCGTGGTCACGCCACCACCGGGAAGCCACCGCAGCTGCAAAGCGAACACGTACAGCACCGCCAGGCCGAGCCAGAAGACCGGCGCCGCCTCGAGCGCGTAGCAGCTGCCCGTGATCGAACGGTCGAGCCACGAGCCCTGCCGCCACGCCGCGAGCGTGCCCAGCAGCAGTCCGAGCACCAGGGCCAGCGTGAAGCCGACCGACACGAGCAGGACCGTCCACCCGAGACGGTCGCCGATCACCGCCGACACGGGTTGCTGCAACGACAGCGAGTCGCCGAGGTCGCCCGCCAGAGCGTGCCGCAGCCACGCCCAGTACTGGGTGACGACGGGTTCGTCCACGCCCCAGTTCTCGCGCAGCTGCGCGACGCGTTCCGGGGAGGCGCCGATGATCCGGACGCCGAAGTAGCGTTCGACCGGGTCGAACGGGCTGGCCTTGGCCAGCACGAACAGCGCGAAGCTGACCACGAGCAGCACCGGGACCGCGAAGGCCAGGCGCCGCAACGCGAACAGGCCGATCGACCTGGCGGTACCGCGAGTGCCGGCCCGGATCACGACTTCGGTGTCCAGCGCTCGAGGTTCCACCACACCGCGTGCACGAGGCCGTGGTCGTGCGGCTCGACCTGGGTCTCCTGGCCGTTCCACTTGTCGCGCAGCACGTAGGTGTGGTCGAGGAACACCAGGAACGCCCAGGCGGGATCGGCCGTGTAAGCCGTCTGGAACTCGTCGTAGGCCTTCTTGCGCGCGGCCGGGTCGAGGCTGCGGCGCGCCGTGTCGAGCGCGGCGTCCACGGTGGAGTTCTTGTACAGCGTCATGTTGACGTAGCCCGACTGCCCCGCGTAACGGGAGTGCAGCAACGTGTACGCGGCCGTGTCCGGGTCGTACGGGTCGCCGCCGCCCCACACCGCCGCCGCTTCCTTCTGGCGTTGCAGCATGATCTCGAACGTCGTGGCCTCGACGGGCGCGTCGATGCCGAGCTTCGCGATGTCGGAGGCCGTGGCGAGCGCCAGTTCCTTGCGCAGCACGTCCGGCGCGGGGTAGAGCACCGGCAGTTTCGCCGGTTGGCCGTCCTTCGCGCGCTTGCCGTCCGCGCCCTTGCGCCACCCGGCCTCGTCCAGCAGCTTCTCGGCCTCGGCGACGTTGTAGCCGAACGCGGAACTGTCGTTGTACCAGTCCTTCAGGTACGGCGAGATCGGTGTGCTGGCGGGCTTGCCGGAGCCCGCCAGCACGGCGTCGATCATGGCCTGGCGGTTGATGCCGAGGTTGATCGCGCGCCGGACCTGCGGCGACGAGGTGAGCGGCAGTTCGGACGGGATGCCCAGACCGCGGTAGTCGGCGGACGGGTTCTGCACGATCTTGTAGCCGGACCGGTCGCGGTAGGTCTGGGCGAGCTTGGGCGGCAGCACCGTCCCGTCGAACTCGCCGGCGGCCATGCGGGTCGCGCGGGCGTTGTCGTCCGGCACGAAGACGACGGTCACGGACTTGATCGCGGGCGCGCCGCCCCAGTACTTCTCGTTGGCCTTCAACACCATCCGGTCGCCCTTGCGCCACGACTCGACCGTGTACGGGCCGGTGCCGACCGGGGCGGTGTTGAACGGCGCGCTGTTGATGTCCGTGCCCGTGAGCTTCGCGGCGGGCACGATGCCGAGTGCGAGTTGCTGCGCGAACGGGGCGTACGGGTAGGAGAGCTTGAACTCGACGGTGCCCGCGTCGACCGCGTTCACCTCGGTCAGCGCGTCGAACCGGGAGGCGATCGTGGAGTTCACCTTCTTGTCCAGCACGGACCTGTAGGTGAACGCGACGTCGTCGGCGGACACCGGCGTGCCGTCCGAGAACGTGATGTCCTTGCGCAGCTTGGCCGTCCACGTCAGGCCGTCCGCCGACGCGGTCGGCAGTTCCGCGGCCAGCGCCGGTTTCAGCGCCAGCGAGGCATCCCGGGTCACGAGCCCGTCGAAGATCTTCGCGGCGCCGTCCGGGGCGTAGCCGAGCACGGGGTTGAGGTTCTCCGGCTCGCTGCCCGCGCCGATGACGATCGACGTGGCCTGCCCGGTCGTCGCGCCGTCGGGAGATGAACACCCCGCCACCAGAACGAGGGCCACCAGAACAGCTCGCCGCATGCAGATCCTCCCCAGAAGTCCGTGTTGCCGGGAGCAGCTAACAGCAAAGGACTTGCAATAGGCAAGATCTTGCATCTGTGCGCTCAAGCCGGACTCATGCCAGCATCGAGTCATGACCAACGGAGTGCATACCCACGAGCACAGTCACGGCGACACGACTCACACGCATCCGCATGGGGAACACGCGCACGATCACGTCGAGCATGAGCACACCCACACGCACGACGGAGAAACGCACTCACACGCGCACGTGCATGACGCGGGTCACGTCGAGGAACACTCGCACGCGCACTGAGCTCAGTGTGATTCGCGGGTGACGTCGCTACCGCTGGAGCCGACCAGGAAGTCCAGGTCGGCTCCGGTGTCGGCGCCCAGGACGTGGTCGATGTAGAGCCGTTCCCAGCCGCGCTTCGGAGCCGCGAAAGCCGACGTGGTCGCGACGTTCGGCGTGCGGGACAGGAAGTCCGGCGCCTCCACGTCGATGCTGCGGTTCTCCACGTCCAGCACGATGATGTCGCCCGTGCGGACCAGTCCGAGTGGTCCGCCCGCCGCGGCCTCTGGCGCCACGTGCAGGACGACGGTGCCGTACGCGGTGCCGCTCATGCGTCCGTCGCAGATCCGGACCATGTCGCGCACGCCCTGTTCCAGCAGCTTCTTCGGCAACGGCATGTTCGACACCTCGGGCATCCCCGGATAGCCACGCGGGCCACAGCCCCGCAGCACCAGCACGGAGTCCGCGTCCACGTCGAGATCCGGATCGTCGATGCGGGCGTGGAAGTCCTCGATGCTGTCGAACACCACGGCCCTGCCCCGGTGCTGCAGCAGATGCGCCGACGCGGCCGCCGGTTTGATCAAACATCCTGATGGCGCCAAATTGCCGCGCAGGACCGCGATCCCGCCCTCGGCGATGATCGGCTCCTGGCGACTCCTGATCACCTCCGGCTCCCAGATCGGCGCGTCGTCCAGGTAGTCGACCAGCGGGTTGCCGGTGACGGACAAGGCCAACGGATCGAGCAGGTCGCGGACTTCCCGCAGCACGGCCAGAAGCCCGCCCGCACGGTGGAAGTCCTCCATCAGGAACCGGCCCGCAGGCTGGAGGTCGACCAGCAATGGCACGCCGGAGCCGATGCGGTCGAAGTCGTCCAGCGTCAGGTCGACGCCGAGCCGTCCGGCGATGGCGAGCAGGTGCACCACGGCGTTGGTCGAGCCGCCGATCGCGGCCAGCGCCACGATCGCGTTGTGGAAGTTCGCCTTGGTCAGGAACGTGCTGGGCCGCCGGTCCTTCTCGATCATCTCCACGATCAGCCGTCCGGTGCCGTGTGAGGCCTCGAGCAGCCTGCTGTCCGGCGCCGGGGTGCCCGCCACGCCGGGGACGGTGGTGCCCAGGGCCTCCGCGACCAACGCCATCGTCGACGCCGTGCCCATGGTGTTGCAGTGACCGCGGCTGCGGATCATCGACGACTCGGAGCGGGCGAACGCCTCCTGCGACAACGTGCCGGCGCGCACCTCCTCCGACAGCCGCCAGACGTCCGTGCCGCAGCCCAGGGGAGTGCCGCGGAACGTGCCGGTCAGCATCGGCCCGCCGGGCACCACGACCGCAGGGATGTCGACGGACGCGGCGGCCATCAGCAGCGCCGGGATCGTCTTGTCGCACCCGCCGAGCAGCACCACGCCGTCGACGGGGTTGGCGCGCAGCATCTCCTCCGTCGCCATCGCGGCCATGTTGCGCCACAGCATCGCGGTGGGGCGGACGTTGGTCTCGCCCAGCGACACCACGGGCAGGTTCAGCGGGATGCCGCCGGCCTCGTACACGCCGTTGGAGACAGATTGCGCGACCTCGTTCAGGTGCGCGTTGCACGGCGTCAGATCAGACGCGCTGTTGGCGATCGCGATCTGGGGCCGGGAGAAGGCGTCGTCCGGGACGCCGCGGCGCATCCAGGCGCGGTGGATGTAGGCGTTGCGGTCCTGACCTGCGTACCAGTGCTCGCTGCGTAGTCCCACTGTGCGCCTCCCGTGCCGTCTCTCCGACCTTAGCTACATCGGGAGGTCTGGCGGGAGTTGCAGCGCGATGGTGATCAGCGAGTGGACGCGGTTCGCGATCACCGACAGCAGGCCGTGCATCGCGGGTGACGCGGCGTCGGCGGCTTCCTGGAGGGTGCGCAGGTCCGTGTCGATCTGCCCGAGGACGGCCGCGGTGTCGGCGGGGGCGGCGGTGAACGCGCGGGCTATGTCCTCCAGGGGAAGACCGTGGACCTCCAGGCGTTGTACGAGGTGGATGCGCTCCACGTCGTCGCCGCGGTAGAGGCGGTAGTTGCTCGCGGTGCGCTGGGCGGGGCTGATCAGGCCCAGCGTCGTGTAGTAGTCGACGGTGCGGATGCTCACGCCGGCGCGGGCGGCGAGTTCGCCGATCTTCAGCAGTGCCTCGGCCACAGCGGTCACCTCCCCGTCACCCGAAACCATACAGTGCTACGTGCTACTGTTGGAACATGCCTGATGAAGCCGGTGTAGACGGCTGTAGTACTGGGCCGGGTGCGTCTTGTTGATCGCATCCGGCTTGCTCGCCATCGTGGTCCTGACCGTGGCCACGGGGTATTTCGTGGCTCAGGAGTTCGCGTACATGGCGGTCGATCGCGGCCGCCTGCAGCAGATGGCCGAGAGCGGCTCGAAGGCCGCCGAGCGTGCCTACCGCGTGACCCAGAAGCTCTCCTTCATGCTGTCCGGCGCCCAGTTCGGCATCACGGTGACGGCGTTGCTCGTCGGGTACGTGGCCGAGCCGCTGCTCGGCACCGGGCTCGGCGTGCCGGGCGCGATGGTGATCGCGCTGGCCTTCGCCACCTTCGTGCAGATGGTGCTCGGTGAGCTGCTGCCGAAGAACCTCGCGATCGCGCGACCCGAACAGCTCGCGCTGGCGCTGAGCTCGTCGACCCTGGTGTACCTGAAGATCGCGGGCCCCGTGATCCGGTTGTTCGACGCGGCCGCGAACCGGCTGCTGCGCGCGATCGGCATCGAGCCCGTCGAGGAACTGCCGCAGGGTGCGACGCCGGAGGACTTCCGGCAGATCGTCGAGGAGGCGGGGGAACAGGGGCACCTCGACGCCGAGTTGACCCGGCTGCTGGAGCACGGCATCGGCTTCCGCGAACTGGTCGCGGAGCAGGCCATGACGCCGCGCGTCAACGTCCACACGGTGCGGTTCGACGAGCCTGCGAGTCGCGTGGTCTCGTTGCTGGACACCGGGAACTCGCGTTTCCCCGTGACCGGTGACGACCTCGACGACCTGCGCGGTGTCGTGGGCCTGGCCGAGGTGCTGACCCTGCCGCCCGAGGAACGCTCGGCCGTCGCGATCGGGAAGATCGCCTCGCCCGCGCTGGTCGTCCCGGCGACGCTGCCGTTGCCCGCGGTGCTGGAAAGGCTGCGCACCGAACGCCGTCAGCTCGCCTGCGTGGTCGACGAGTTCGGCGGGTTCGCCGGCGTCATCTCCCTGGAGGACCTGGCGGAGGAGCTCGTCGGTGAGATCCACGACGAGGACGACCGGGTGGCCGAGATGATCGAGAAGGTCGGCGACGACTGGCGCGTGCCCGGCCGCATGAGGCTGGACGAGGTCGAGGACGTCACCGGCGTGGAACTTCCTGCCGACGACTCGTACGACACGGTGTCCGGTCTGGTGCTGCACCAGCTGGGCCGCGTGGCCGAGGCCGGCGACGAGATCGAGATGAACGGAGTGCGCCTGGTGGTCACCACGGTGGCGCGCAACGTGCCCGACTCGGTGGTGTTGTCCCGATGAGCATCGTCATCTCCCTTGTGCTGCTTGCTTTGAACGGCTTCTTCGTGGCCGCCGAGTTCGCGTTGATCGCGTCCAAGCGGCACCGCCTGGAGCAGGCCGCCGAGACGTCCAGGGCTGCCCGCGCCGCCGTGGCGGGCGTTCGTGAGCTGTCGCTGATGCTCGCGGGCGCGCAGCTCGGCATCACGCTGTGCACGCTGGGTCTGGGCGCGCTGGCCAAACCGGCCGTCGCGGACCTGCTGGAACCCGCACTGCGGCTGACCGGCCTGCCGGAGGCGTTCGCATACGGCATCGCGTTCGCGATCAGCCTGGTGCTGGTGGTGTTCCTGCACATGGTCGTCGGCGAGATGGCGCCGAAGTCGTGGGCCATCGCGCACCCCGAACGGTCCGCGCTGATCCTGGCGCTGCCGTTCCGCGCGTTCGCCCGCTCGGTCCGCTGGCTCCTCAGCGGACTGAACGCGGTGTCGAACGGCCTGCTGCGCCTGCTGAAGGTCGAGCCGCAGGACGAGCTGGCGCAGGCGCACCGGCCGGACGACCTGCGGATGCTGCTGCGCCAGTCCGCCGAGCACGGCCTGATTCCCGAGGCCCAGCAACGGTTGCTGACCAGGATGCTGCAGGTCCAGCGCACCACCGTGAGCGAGGTGATGGTGCCGGTCGCGGAGACGTCGACGGTCACCGAGCACACCACCGCGCGGGAGATCGAGCAGCGCAGCCTCCGGTGTGGACGGTCGCGCTTCCCGGTCACCGGCCTGGACGGCCGGTACGTCGGACTCGTGCACATCCGCGAGGCCATGCGTGCCACGGCCCGCGGCGAGGACCCGACGGCGCGCGAGCTGATGGGCCCGGTGCTGACGCTGCCGGCGTCGATGCCGGTGGCCCAGGCCGTGACCGCGATGCGTGCCGAACGCTCGCAGCTCGCATTGGTCGGCGAAGGCGAAATTCTCGGCATCGCCGCATTGGAAGACCTCCTCGAAGAGCTGATCGGTGACTTCGAGGACGAAACCGACACCCGTCCGGTCAGCATCCGCTGACCGGAGTTTCCTAGAGAGGGAAACACAAATGTTCAAGCGGATGCTCAGCGCCTTCGGCGTCGGTGGCCCGTCGGTCGACACCGTGCTGGACTCGCCGCACGCCACGCCCGGCCAGGTCGTCACCGGGCAGGTGCGCATCCAGGGTGGCAGCGCGGACGCCGAGATCGGCCAGGTCGTGCTGTCGCTCGTCACCCGCGTCGAGGTCGAGCGCGGTGACCACGAGTACGGCGGCGTGTCCGAGTTCCTGCGGGTAGTCGTGCAGCAGGGCGTGCGGGTCGGGGCCGGCCAGCTGGTCGCGATCCCGTTCCAGCTGCCGATCCCGTGGGAGACCCCGATCACCGCGGTCGGCGGCGGCCAGCTGCCCGGCATGACCGTGGGCGTGCGGACCGAGCTCGTGATCGCGGGCGCGCCGGACAAGGGCGACCTCGACCCCGTGCTGGTCCACCCGCTGCCGTCGCAGGACGCGGTGCTCAACGCGTTCGGGCAGCTCGGCTTCTCGTTCCGCAGCGCGGACGTCGAGGCCGGGCGCCTGCACGGCGTGCCGCAGGAGCTCGGTTTCTACCAGGAGATCGAGTTCTTCCCGCCCGCCCAGTTCGCCGGCGCCGTCCAGCAGGTCGAGCTGACGTTCGTGGCGAACCCGCACGAGCTGTTCGTGATCCTGGAGGCCGACAAGCGCGGCGGGATGTTCTCCTCGGGCGGTGACGCGTTCGGGCACTTCCACCTGTCGCACCAGGAGGCCGAGGTCGCCGACTGGGCCTCGTCCATCAACGGCTGGCTGTCCCAGGTCGCGCAGCGCGGCGGCGGCATGCACGGCTACGGCCAGCACGGTGGCCACCACGGCGGTCACCACGGTCGCGGCGGGATGGGCATGGGCACGGTCGTCGCGGCCGGTGCCGCGGGTCTCGTCGGCGGCATGGTGGTCGGCGAGATGATGGACGACGCGTTCGAGGACTTCGGCGACTTCGGCGGCGAGTAGGTGTTTGCACTCCGTCCACCGGGGTAACCGCGCCGTGCGTCAAGCAGTCGGCGTTGCTACCCCGGTGAGACGGAGAGCGGTGACGGCTTGAAAGCGCTCGATTACGCACTGAGAGTCACGCGGGAACTCGGCTTGAGCGGTGAGTCCTCGTGCATCGACCGGCAGAAACCGCTGCGGGTGTACATCGCGGTGGACGGCCGGTTGCCCGGCCGCCCCGATCACGACGTCGCCCTGCTGTGGACCGAACGTCACGGGTGGGCCATCGCCGTCGAGGACGGCGCCGAGCTGACCGTGGTCGCGCACCTCGGCGGTGCGGTCGAACCCCCGCCACGCACCGTCGCCCGCTGGGTAGAGCGGCTGTTGGATCAGAGCAGCTCGGCGGACACCACGAGCCCGGCGTCGCAGGCCGGACAGGTCGCCTGACGGACGCCACGTATCTGGAGCCACCTGCAGCAAGAGCGATGAGTGATCGCGAAAGTGGCCACTAATTGGCCATTTTGCAGTGCTATTTCGAGTAATAACCGAGAAGTCGTAGGGTTTCCACGTTGGGTGGCATGAAGGCGTCATTGCTCCATGAAGTCGACATTTCATTCAGATTGAAGATCCGATGCTAGTCTGAGGCGCTTCGACAATCGATTTCCTCAGAAGGACGCCGCCCATGCGCCATGCACGCGAGCTGCTCGACCAGGCAGGAACGGGGCGCGGGGGAAGTCAGAAGAAAGTCATGATCGAGGTCATGGTCAAACCTGGTACGCAGGCCCAGTTATCCAGGCGTGCGGGCTACTCTCCGGGGCTGGTGTCCGACGCGATCAAGGAACTGGCCCGTGACGGCGTTGTGGACCGGTCGCGCGGTGACAAGGTCCGGCTCGCCTCGATGAGAGGTGTCGCAGTGGGGATCGACATCGGGTTCAACCACACGTCGGTGGTGGCACGTCCTCTCGAACGGTCTGTCGGTGAGGCTGCGACTCGGCGTGGAGAGCCCGGAATCAACGTCGGACTCGCCGATCTGCGGTCCGATCTGCTCCGGATGGTTCAGGAGGTGGTCGAGGAGACCGGCCAAGCCATGACCGACGTCGTGTCCGCGGGGGTCGCTGTGCCACGCATGATCGACTCGCGCACCGGCCGGTTCACTCTGCCGGTGCTGCCGCCGTGGGAGGCGGACGACGATCCGGCGCAGATGCTTTCCGGCGAACTTAGGGTGCCGGTCGCCATCGACAACGACGCGAACCTCGGCGTGGTGGCGGAGCAGATTTACGGCTCCGACGATCCCGTCGAGCACATCGTGTACGTGAAGGCGTCCACTGGGGTGGGCGTTGGAATCATGCTGGGGCCGAACCTGGTCCGCGGACAGCGTGGCATGGCGGGCGAGATCGGCCACCTGATCGTGGAACGCGGTGGCCGGATGTGCCTGTGCGGTGGGCGAGGGTGCCTCGACACCGTCATCGGCTCGGCAGCGCTGATCGCCAAGGTGGAGGAGTCGCACCGGGGTACCGACCGGGAGAACCCGGTGACGCTGGCCGAGCTGGTCGCGAAGGCGAGTCGCGACGACGCCGTGTGCCGCCGTGTGCTGAACGACGCGGGTCGCGTCCTCGGGTTCGCGCTCGCGCAACTGTGCAACCTCATCAACCCGCACCGCATCGTCATAGGCGGTGAGCTCTCCTCGGCGGGTGACATCGTGTTGGAGCCGTGTGGCAGCGAGTTGCGTCGCCACGCTCTCTACGCCGCGACCTGCAGCTCGTCTGATTTCGAGCTGGGGCTGAGCGCGTTGAGTCCCTTCGCGGAGGCACATGGAGCGCTGGTGCTAGGCCTCCGGACCTGGTCTTCAAAATGAAGTCGTTTCATGGAGTTCTGTCGAGGAATCGTTCAGAAAGTTTTTCTCTCGCTTTGTAACGATTCCCCCGAGAGAGTGTATATCGAAAGTGTGAATGGGGTATTCGAGTGTCGCGGCACGCCGCCCCTAGAGTGGCTCGATTTCGATGGTCTAGGCTGCGTGCCTGTCGCGCACCGTTTCCGGGGCGACACTCTCCGCTGTCCTGCGACCATGAGGCAACATGATGCGCTTCTTCTCGTTTGTACGCCTGCTCTCTACCGCGACCCCCGAAAAAGTGGTCGCGCCATTTCCCGCAGCGGTCGACAGTTATGAGCCGCCACTTGTCGTCGTGCCCGGTGGTGTACGGCGGATCACGCTGGGCAGTTCGCCGAGTGGCAACGCCGACGCCAATTCCCAGTACTACTGGTGACCTCACAACCTCGCTGACCCATGCGGCTCACTGCTGAACGACCTCGCCTCGTCGGCACCTTCCCATGCGACTCGGAGAGCCTGGTCCTCTCCGGTGCCTGGCATCCGGGCGAACTGCGTTCGGTCGAGTGCGAAGACGGCGAGCTGGTGTTGATCGGGCAATGCCCGGTCGACGACGACCAGGCACGCCGCGTTCTGACCGCGTCGATTCGTGCCGATGACTTCACCGCGCTGACGCGATGGCGGGGAAGCTATCTGGCGATCGTCCAGACCCGCGCAAAGGTTGTTGTGCTCGGCGACCTCGCCGGCCAGTACCCGCTTTACTACCACCATGACGGCCGTCGGCTGGTGTTCGGCACCGAACTGCTCGCGACCGCGGGGGCGGCGCGACTGCGGCACGAGCCGGATGCCGAGGTCGTGCTGGCGGAGATATTCTGCGGGAACATTCCAGGGCTGACGGCGTGCCGGACACCGGTCGCGGGCCTGCGCGTGCTCGAACCCGGTCGCGCCTTGTGCGTCACTGCAACGGGGAAGCTGCACACCTGGACCTACGAACACCTCGTCGCGGACGAAGACCAGACCATGGACGACTGCGCGTCGCGGCTGGCCTCGGACCTCGAGGACGCGGTCGCCTGGAGGATGCGAGCACATTCGCGGGTGAGCGCGGACTTCAGCGGGGGTCTCGACTCGACGACCATCGCCTTCCTCGCCGTACGGCATCACGAGGGCCGGATGCCGGTCTTCGTCTACAACCATCCCGACGCGGACGCGGGCGATCTTCCGCACGCGGTGCGCAACGCTGGGCTTAGCCCGTTGCTGGATCTCGAAGTCGTCCGCGGCGGCGACGACTCGCTGGCGTACCAGGACCTCGCTGCGGTGGCGCCGACCGACTTACCTGATTTCGCGGTGGCCGTGCACGGGCGCAACCAGCTCAGGCTGCGGCAGGCCGCTGCATCGGGCAGTTTCCTGCACCTGGGCGGGGAGGGTGCTGACGCGTTGCTCGTGGCACCGCCCGCGTATCTCGGTGAACTGGCGGCTGGACGTCGGCTCCGGCAGTTGATGGCCGATGCCCGAGCTTGGAGTGTCGTTCGGGACGAGTCGCAGACCGCGATCGTCCGGCGAGCCGTGCATCTTGCCAGAACGTCGATGGACACGGCACTGCAGACTTACGCGACGCAGCTCGCCCGCTCGAGTGCGCATCATCCGAAGTGGATTGATGCGATCTCGTGGTGGCCCGGTCCAGGATTGGAGACGAACTGGCTCACACCGAGTGCCCGGACGAAGTTGGTCGACCTGTTGCGGCAGTATGCCGACGCGGTTCGTGGCGACAACCGGCGCGAGGTCGGGAGCCTCTTGGCGGCGCATGACCTGCGGCGGTCGGCAGAAGTGCAGCACAGGCTGGGCCAGCTCGCCCGCGAGCACGGCATCTGGACGCAGGCGCCGTTTCTGGACAACAACTTGGTCCGTGCATGCATGCGCATGCCCGTCCGGCTGCGGGCACGAGGGACGACGTTGAAACCGTTGTTGCGTGCGGCGATGCGGGAACGAGTGCCCGCCGAGGCGATCGAGCGCGGGTCAAAGGGGAACTACGGCACCGAGGACTACCTGGGGGTGCGGCGGGCGGCGCGCGATCTTCTTCCGCGCTTGTCGACTTCACCGCTGGTGGAACTCGGCCTGGTCGACCCGGACGCGGTGATCTCTTCGTTGCGCTTGGCCATGATGGGGCAGGCCATGCCCTTCTCCGCGCTCAACCGGCTGATCGCCTACGACGTGTGGCTGAGGCAGGTGCGATGAGCAGCCGGATCCAGGTCCCAGCGCACCTGCACTCGGTGGACGGGCAGAGCGGTGCGACGTACGTGCTCGACGTTCGTTCGGGGCAGTGGCTGGTGCTCAACTCCCCGGCCGCACGGTTGTGGCGCGTCGTGGTGGAGACGGGCGACGTCGATCAGGGCATCGACGTGCTCGCTGCCGGCTACGCCTCGTCCGTGGTGGAGCGGTTCCGCGCGGACGCACACGAGACGGTCCGCGACATGTTTGTCAAGCGCCTGCTGATCACCGGTGCGCCCGCTGCTCCGCGAGGTGCCACCAGTGGCCGACCTTCAGGCGCCGTGCGGGTGACGACGCCGCCGCGTGCACGAACGGCAGTGCTGGGGCTCTGCAGCCTCCTGCTCGCGTTGGTGTTGCTGCGTCTGCCTTTTCGGCACACCGTGCGGTTCGTGAACATCCTGACGGGCAAGTGGTGCACGCGGCCGGTCAAGCGCTCAGAGGCGCTGGACGTTGTCGCCGCGGTGGAAGCCGCCGCTGACCACTATCCCGGTCGAGCCGCTTGTCTGGAACGTTCGCTGGGAGCCGTGATCGCTGCGGCGATCCAGCGACGCCGGTTGCAGTGGGTGCTCGGTGTCGCCGAGGACCCGAGCCGGTTTCACGCCTGGGTCGAGGTCGAGGGCAAGATCGTCACCCGGTCCGCTGAGTCACAACCTGCTTTCCTGCGGGTGTTCTCCGTCTGAGAGACGGGACGCCAGGAGAGGGCTTGGCGTCCCGCTCTGTTTACCTGACCAGCGTGTCGAGCAGGAGGCGACCGTCCAGCACGAGCACGATCACCACGACGACGATCACTGACAGGACTCGTCGTGCGGCCCGCACGACATCAGGCCACGTACAACACGCAGTGAACTTCACACGCAGTTCCATGTGGTCTCTCCTTAGGGTTGCCACCACTCTGCAACGGGTGAGGCGTGGTGGCGAACCCGACGGTGATCATGGAAGCCGGTGCTGTCGTTCAGAATGGACGCGTGCCTTCAGACCCGTTGAACGTCAACATGAATCGCCAGGGGTACCGGTTTCCGGTCCGCTGATTCAGTCCGAACCGATCTGGCTGTCCGGTCGCCGGGACAGGCGGGTGATCGCTGAGGTGGACACGGCAGTGGACACGACGAGCGGATCAGCCGGCTTCACGGGATCAAAACGATCGATTCGAACTCGGCGCCGCAGACGCCGGCTGGGCTTGATTCCGTTCTGAACCGTGGTCTCGCTCCCACGGACCCCGGTCGCATCGCGGGGCCACTGCGCGAAACTTTTCGAAACCCAGGCAGAAGTTAGCTCGAACGGAGCAACGTGGTCGCCTGCAAACAGATCCGTCGTGTCCGCGATCAGATCGCGGACACGACGGACCGATGAGCGGAATCGGTCAGACGGAGACCGTCTCCTGCTTCTTCTTCTCGGCCGGCAGCTCGTCGAGCGCGGTGCCCTCGACGTCGAGCTCCGGCAGCCAGCGCAGGAACTTCGGCAGCCACCAGGCGCGCTCACCGAGCAGCGCGAGCGCCGCGGGCACGAGCACCATGCGGACCACGAACGCGTCCACGAAGATGCCGACGGCCAGGGCGAACGCGATCGACTTCACGGTCGCCTCGCCGGCGGGCACGAAGCCCGCGAACACCGAGAACATGATCAGCGCGGCGGCCACGACGACCGGGGCTGCCTGGCGGAAGCCCGTGGTGATGGCCTCCAGCGGCTTGGCGCCGCGGTGGTGCGCCTCGTGCATCCGGGACACCAGGAAGATCTGGTAGTCCATGGCGAGTCCGAACAGGATGCCGATCACCAGGATCGGGGTGAGGCTGATCAGCGGGCCGGTGCTCTCGAGGTTGACCGCACTGGACAGCCAGCCCCACTGGAACACCGCGACCGTGGCGCCGAGCGACGCGCCGATGGTCAGCAGGAAGCCGAGCACACCGACCAGCGGCACCAGCAGCGAGCGGAACACCAGGACCAGCAGCACGAGCGCGAGGCCCACGACGACGGCCAGGTAGATCGGCAGCGCCTTGTCCAAGGAGGTAGCCACGTCGACGCTCACCGCGGTGGCGCCGGTGACGTAGGCCTTGCCGCCCTCCACATCGGACAGTTCGGCGCGCAGGTCGGCGACGAGCTTCTCGGTCTCGGTGCTGTCCGGGCCGGACTTCGGGATCACGGTGACCAGCGCGGCGTTGCCGTCCTGGCTCGGCTGCGCCGGCGTCACGAGAGCGACGTCGGAGAGCTTGGCGAGCGGCTCGGACGCCTTGGTGGCCGTCGCGGCGGCACCCTGGCCCTCGAACAGGACGATGATCGGGCCGTTGAAGCCCTCGCCGAAGCCCTTCGCGAGGATCTGGTCGGCACGCTCCTGCGTGGAACCGGCCGGCGGCTTCTGGATCAGCGTGGTGTCCATGGACGCCACCGGGATCGCGACGATGCCGAGCACCACGACCGACAGCAGCAGTGCGACGACGCGGTTGCGGGTGATCGCGCTGGCCCAACCGCGGATGACACCGCGGTCCTTGGGCTCGACGGGGTTCTCGACGGTGGCGGAGCGTTCCTTGCGGGTCAGCACGCGGCGGCCGAGCAGGCTCAGCACTGCGGGCACCAGCGTGATGGCGATCAGGACCGACACGACGATCGTGGCGGCGGCCGAGACACCCATCTGCGTGAGGAACGGGATGCCCGCGATCGCGAGGCCCACCAGCGCGATCACCACGGTCAGACCGGCGGTGACGACGGCGGAACCGGCGGTGCCGACCGCGGTCGCGACGGCGTGCCCGACGTCGGAGCCCCGTCGCAGTTCCTGGCGGTAGCGGTTGATGATGAACAACGAGTAGTCGATGCCGACCGCGAGACCCAGCATCGAGGCGAGGATCGGCGTGGTCGACTGCAGGTCCATGAACCCGGTGGTGATCGTGATGCCGAGCGTGCCGATGCCGACGCCGATACCGGCGCTGAGCAGGTTCATGCCCGCGGTCACGAGCGAGCCGTAGGTCAGCGCGAGCACGACCAGCGCCAGCACCACACCGATGGCCTCGGTCGGGCCGCCGACGTGCGGCGTCTCCTGCATCGCGGTGCCGGTGACCTCGACGGTCAGCCCCGCCGCGCGCGCCTTGTCGACGGCCTTGGTCAGCTCGGCGCGCTGCTCGTCGGTGACCTCACCGGGCTTCACGTCGTAGGTGACGGTGCTGTAGCCGACGTTGACGTCGCGGTTGACGCTCGGCGCCGCCGGGTCGAGCGGGTTCGTCGCCGACCGCACGCCCTTGAGCGCGGTCTCGTCGGCCACCAGGTCGGTGATCGCCTTGACGTGCTGCGGCAGCTTCTGGCCGTCCGGGGCCTGCACGACGACCTTGGCCGACGCGGTCTCACCGGAGCCGAACTTCTCCTGGATGCGCTCCAGGGCGGTGGTCGACTCCTGGCCGGGGATGGACATCGAGTTGGACGTCTCACCGCCGAGCGTGAACGCGCCGACGCCGGAGCCGATCAGCACGAGCAGCCAGATCAGGACGACCGGAAGGCGGTGCCGGTACGCACCGAACCCCAGTTTGTAGAGCAGTTTCGCCATGATGGTCAGGCCTCCTGGTGCCCGAGTGCGTCGAAGCAGGTAGCGAGGATCAAGGGACGCCATGTCGTCTTGTCACCCTGTTGGTTGGCCAGCAGGGTGAGCACGGCCATGGAGCTCAGCGCGCCGACGATGCGGATCGCGCGGGGCAGTTCTTTCTCGGGGTCGATGACGAACATCTCGTTGAGGAGCAGCTCGTCCTGCGCCTGCTGCGGGTCCTCACCCGGCGCCGTCATCGTCCGGAACAGCAGCGAGACCAGTCCTGGCCGGTCCAGCGCGTGGTCGGTCAGCAGTTCCAGCGACCGGCGATCCCGCTCAGGCCCGGCGGGCAGCGGCGAGACCTGGTCAAGTACGTGCATCGTGAGCACACGGCTCTGCTCCCACGCCGCTTCGAAGAGAGCGTCCTTGCTCGGGAAGTGGTGCAGCAGGCCGGCCTTGGACAGGCCGACAGCGTCCGCGAGCGACTTCAACGAGGTCTGCTCGAAGCCGTGGCGCGCGAAGAGCGCGGCGGCGGCGTCGAGGATCCTCTCGTCGACTCCGACCTTGGGCTGTCGTGGCATGCGACCGACTTTACGACGTTTACCGACCGGTTCGGTAGGTTTACCGACCGAAATGGTCGGTGGCGTTCGTCACCACAATGGGTGAGTGATCGAGTGTCGAGCTGTCGTCGAGGTGACCGGTGGTGACACCGTCGCGCTGTCCGCGCGGATGAGTCGTGAGGAGTTCGACGCCGCGCTCGTCGCTATCGCCGACTACGGGGCGGACGACGACGCGGTGTTCGGTCCCGAGCTGCTGCGCGCCCTGCTGGACGAGGAAATGATCATCATGGCGGGCGGGGTGCGGGTGTCGGACACCGCGACCGGCGTGCGGATCGAGCCGGGCTGCTGCGTCGGCCTGGAGAACTGGCGGGACTGGGCCGATCTGCTCGACGGCAAGGAGCCGTGGCTCGGGCACTCTCGCCCTCCCGGGGTGGAGTTCGCCCAGGACGTGGTGAGGCTGTGGCCGCAGGACGAGCACAGGTACGGGCCTGCGTGCGAGATCCCGGCCGCGGATCTGCGGGAGCACCTGGAGGGCGTGCGGCAGGACCTGATCGGGTTCCTGGGGCTGGTGCGGGAGTGGGCGCCTTACGAACTGGGCGAGCCGCTCGCGGCGGCGTTCGACGAGCACTTCCACATCAGCGCGCCGCTGTGAAGTCCGCTGCTGTGAGAATGGCGCGATGTTCGTCTTCGACGCGGAGCTCTGGATCTGGGACGCCCGCCGCACGGAAACCTGGACCTTCGTGACGCTGCCGGAGGACGTCTCGGACCAGATCCGCGACGTCGCCACCCCCGGCCCCGGCTTCGGCGCCGTGAAGGTCCGGGCCGGGGTGGGAGCCAGCAACTGGTCGACGTCGGTGTTCCCGGACAAGCAGTCCGGCTGTTACGTGCTGCCGATCAAGGCGGCGGTGCGCAAGAAGAACGACGTCGGGCCGGGCGACGTCATCGAGGTGACCGTCGAACTGGTCTAGGCGCTCCAGTCGATGTCGGCGTAGATCGCGGCGTGGTCGCTGGCCGCGTGCACCTCGTTCGTCATGGTTTCGTAGACGTCCCAACGGTTCTTGGTCCGCGGGCCGCGCCACACGCCCTTGCGGAAGACGCCGCCGCCGGTGGCCTTCGCGAACAGTTCCGGGGTGAGCAGGACGTAGTCGATCTTGCCCTTCTCGTTGACGCCGCGATAGGTGCCGAGCCGGTGGTCCCAGTCGAAGTTCTCGTGCTCGCTGATGTCCCGCAGGCCCGTGCGCTGGAACAACGGTCGCAACGCCTCGCTGTCCGCGGTGTCGTTGAGGTCGCCGACGACGGCGATGTGCTCGTGGCCCTCGTCGCGCAACCGGTTCACGATGCGGGCGATGCGCACTGCCTGGCGGAAGCGGCGGCGGGCGCCGAGAGGGTCGCCGGGGGTGCTGTAGCCCTTGGACTTCAGGTGGTTCACGAGCACGACGACCTCGGGGCCGGACGGCGTGCGGACGTGGTATTCGGCGCAGTCGCGGGAGAAGATCGTGCCCGAGCTGTCCCGCGCGTACACGTGCGTGCGGATGGTGATGACCTGATGTTCTTCTCGCGTCAGCAATCCGACGTTGATGCCGCGTTCGTCGTTGCCGTCGATGAGGTGGACCTCCTCGTACGGGGTCCAGCCGACGTGCTTGAGCATGCTGGCGGAGAACATGTGCAGCAGTTCGCGCGACTCGGCCTCGACCACGCCGAGGACGTCCGCGCCGACGTCGCGCATCACCTGTGCGGTGTGCCGCGTGGCGAGTTCGCTGATGGGTTCGGTGGTGAGCTCCACCCAGCCGACCCAGGACTCGCGTCCGCTTGCCACGACCGAGGTTTCGCCGGTGCGGTGGCGCGCGAGGAAACGGCCGCGGATGCGCCGCAGGATCGCGTACTTGCTCCGGTCGCTCCTGAGCAACTCCAGCGTCGTCAGGTGTTCCTTGAGCTCTTCCTTGACTTCCGGCGTGTAGGTCTCGGCGGCGATGAGTTCGTTGAACCGGGCGTGGGCGGCCAGAGTCGGGGCCGCGTGTTTGGTGGCGTTGCGGCCCATCACTTTGGGACGTTCGAACATGTTCTCCACGTTGAACGACCCGATCCGCGTGGTGCTCACGACTTCAGGGTCGCATGTGGAGGAACGTGTTCGCCCTGGTCCGCTCGGGTGATCTTTCGCTGCGCCGATGGTGGAGGGCCCCGGTGGCTGGGCTGCCGGATGTGGTGGGGCCCTCCGCGAGAACGACCTTGCCCGTTTGGTCGAGGACGAACCTAGGATGAACCTTGAATCCACTGCCTGAGGGGTGATCTTGGAGTTCGGGCTGCTCGGCGCCGTCGAGGTGCGCGACCGGGGTGAGCCGGTCGAGATCGGCCACGTCCGGCAACGGTCGGTGCTGGTCGCGCTGCTGATGGAGGAGGGACGGCCGGTTCCGGTCGACCGGCTGCTCGACCGCGTCTGGGGCGAGCGGGCGCCGCTGCGGGCGCGCGAGACGCTCTACGGCTACGTGTCAAAGCTCCGCAAGCTCCTCGAACTGGACATCGAGCGCTCACCGGCCGGATATCACCTCACGGTCGATCCGGCGCAGGTCGACCTGTTCCGCTTCCGGGCCTTCGTGCGCGACCGCGACTTCGACGCGGCACTCGGGCTGTGGCGAGGGCAGGCGCTCGACGGGCTCGAGTCGCCGTGGTTCGACGCGTTGCGCGAGAGCCTGCACGCCGAACGCGTCGCCGCCGAGCTGGATCGCAACGACGTGGCGCTCGCGGCCGGTCGGCACGCCGCGCTGCTGCCCTCGTTGCGGCAGCTGGCCGGCGAACGCCAGCTCGACGAACGCCTTGCCGCGCAACTGATGCTGGCGCTGCACCGGTCGGGCAACGACGCGGAGGCGTTGCGGCACTACGAGATCGTGCGCCACCGGCTCGCCGACGAGCTCGGCGCCGATCCGAGCAAACCGTTGCAGGACATGCATCAGCGGATTCTCAACGGCAGTGTGGAGGAACGCGCTGCCGGACCTAGGCAGCTGCCCGCGCCGCACCCGTGGTTCACCGGCCGCACCGGCGAACTGGCCGCGCTGGGCTCGGCGGGCACCGTCGTGATCACCGCGATCGGCGGGACGGGCGGCATCGGCAAGACGGCGCTGGCGTTGCACTGGGCGCACCGGCACCTCGCCGAGTTCCCGGACGGCCAGCTCTACGTGAACCTGCGCGGCTTCGACCCGTCCGCCGGGCCGACGCCGCCGGAGACGGTGCTGCGCGAGTTCCTGGAGGCGCTGGGGGAGGAGACGATCCCGGCGGGCCTGGACGCACGGGCCGCGCGCTACCGCGGCGTGGTCGCGGGCCGGCGGATGCTGGTGCTGCTCGACAACGCCCGCTCCACCGAGCAGGTCGTGCCGCTGCTGCCGGGTCCGGACGCGACGGTGCTGGTCACGAGCCGCCTCAAGCTGGCAGGACTGGTGGCCGCACACGGCGCACGCTCGGTGTCGTTGGACGTGCTGAACCCGGCCGACGCCCGCGAGTTCCTCGTCGCCAGGCTGGGCGCCGAGCGGGTGGCGGCCGAACCCGAGGTGGTCGCGGATCTGGTGAGCTGGTGCGGAGGACTGCCGCTGGCGTTGTCGATCGTCGCCGCGCGGGCCGCGATGGAACCGGACTTCCCGCTGGCCGCGTTCGCGGGGGAACTGCGCGAGCAGCCGCTCGACGCGCTGGACGCGGGCGAGATCGGCACGAACCTGCGGACGGTGTTCTCGTGGTCCGTGGCGGCGCTGTCGGAGGAGGCGGCGCGTGCGTTCGGACTGCTCGGCACCGTCGGCACGGCGGACGTGAGCCTCGCGGCGGCCGCGGCGTTGCTGGACCGCACGGTCGCGCGGACGCGGATGGTGTTGCGGGAGCTGGAGAACGCGCACCTCGTGCACCAGCACGTGCCGGGCCGGTACCGGATGCACGACCTGGTCGGCCTGTACGCGGCCGACCTTCCCGCCGACGCCGGCACGCGGCTGGCCGACTTCTACGCCGCCACCGCACGCGCCGCCGCGCTCGCTCAGGAGCCGCACAAACCTTTGCCAGAGCACGAAAGCAGCCACACGCTCGCGTTCGAGAGCAACGCCGCCGTGATGGCGTGGTTCGACGCCGAGCACGCCTGCCTGGTCACCGAGCAACGGCAAGCCCTGCAACGCGGCGCTTTCGACGTGGCCTGGATGATCGGCCGCACGCTGAACAACTACCACCTGAGGCGCGGGCGCACGTTCGACGACGTGGAGGCCTGGCTGGCGGCGCTGCGGGCAGCCGAGGCCATGGGGGACGAGACCAAGCAGGCGACCGCGCACATGTGCCTCGGTGCGGACTACGTCGAGCTGGGCCAGTCCGCGTTGGGACACCAGCACTTCGAACGCAGCCTGAAGTTGTTCGCGCGCAACGACGACCCCGTGGCGCACGGGGCCGCGCACCGGTCGATCGCGTGGGCGGCCGAGTTCGAGGGCGACCTGGAGAAGGCGCTGGAACACTCGGTGCTCGGGCTGGAGAAGTTCCGCGTCGCCGGGTCGGAGGTCCGCGAGGCCGAGGCGCTGAACGAGGTCGGCTGGCGGTACGCGTGCCTGGGCCGCTACGCCGAAGCCCGGACGTTCTGCGAGGAGGCCATGCTGCTCAACACCAAGCTCGGTCACGTGGAGGGGATCGCCGCGACGCTGGACAGCCTGGCGCACATCGCCCGCCACGACGACCGTCACGCCGACGCGATCACGCACTACGGCGAGGCGCTGGCGCTGTACCGGGAACTGGACAACTCCGCCGAGCTGGCCACGGTGCTGGAGCACCTCGGTGACGTGCACGCCGAGGCCGGCGAGGACGTGCGGGCGCGAGAGCATCGGGAACGCGCTCTGGAGCTCTACCGGGAGCAGGGCCGCGACGCGGAGGCCGCGGCCCTGGAGGCAAGGATCTAGAAGCCAGGACCTAGACGCGGCTCATCTGCCGGCCGCTCTCGATCAGCTCGTCGGTGAACGAGTCGAGCGCCTGGGCGAAGTCGCGCTGGTCAGGCTCGTGCCAGTCCTGCAACTGGTCGAGCAGCCAGCGCCGCCACGCCCGCACGAGCTGCGTGAACACGTCCACGCCCTGGTCGGTGAACCGGTAGCCGTCGTCACCGAACGCCAGGTGCCCGGACCGCACGAGCGCCTGCGCGGTCGGTTCGAAGATGCCGCCGGGCACCTTCGTCATCTCGGCGATCTCGTCGAGCGTGGCGACGCCGTCGTCCGTCGACGCCCGGTACACGCGGCCGAGCAGCCAGGCCTGTTCCAGCGGCAGGTCGACGCCGGACCGCCGGAGCACGGCCAGGCCGGGGTCCTCGTCGGACTTCGAGACGACGGTCGAGACGAGCTTGCGCAGTTCGTCGTAGGAGTTCGACGGCGGCGCGGCGAAGCTCTCGCCCACACCGCTGTTGCCCGCCGCGGCGGCGCGGGACGTGTCGCGCAGTTGGACCTGCGGCAGGAAGAACGCCACCGCGAGTGCGACCAGACCGATCGGCGCCGCGATCAGGAACATCATCTGCACCGTCTCGGCGTACCCGGCGACGATCGGGGCCCTGATCGCGTCCGGCAACGCGTGGACCGCCGCCGGGCTGGCGATGGCGCGCGGGTCGACGCCCTGCGGGACCACCAGGTGCTTGGGCAGCTGGTTGGCGTAGATCGTGCCGAAGATCGCGACGCCGAACGAGCTGCCCATCGTGCGCAGGAAGCTGATTCCGGACGTGGCGACGCCGAGGTCGGTGTAGTTCGTGGTGCTCTGCACGACGATCACCGGCACCTGCATCACCAGGCCGATGCCCGCGCCCAGCACCATCATGAACGCGCCCATCTCCCAGTAGCTCGTGTTCGCGTCCAGGAGGGACAGCAGGAACAGGCCGATGGTGAGCCCGACCGAACCGATGATCGGGAAGATCCGGTACTGGCCGGTGCGGCTGATCGTGTTGCCGGTGAGCAGGGCCGTCGACATCAGACCGACGATCAGCGGCAGCATCCACAGCCCGGACGCCGTGGCCGACTCGCCGCGCACGTACTGCAGGTAGATCGGCAGGTACGTGATGCCGCCGAGCATCGCGAACCCGACGACGAAGCTCAGGATGCCCGACACCGTGAACACCCTGCTGCGGAACAACCTCATCGGCAGCATCGGCTCGGCCGCGCGTTGTTCCACGAGCACGAACGCGACCAGCAGCACGATCGATCCGGCCGCCATCCACAGGATCGTCGGCGACGTCCACGCGTACTCGGTGCCGCCCCAGCTCGTGACCAGCGTCAACCCGGTGGCGGCGAGGGCGATCAGCGCGATGCCGGCGTAGTCGATCTTCGGGCGGCCCGCCGCCTTGATCGTGGGCAGCGCGGCGATCGCCACCAGCACCACCGCGATGCCGAGCGGGATGTTCACGTAGAACGCCCAGCGCCAGCTCAGGTGGTCGACGAACAGCCCGCCGAGCAACGGCCCTGCCACGGTCGCGATGCCGAACACCGCGCCCGCGAAGCCCTGGAACTTGCCGCGTTCCTTGAGCGGCACGACGTCCGCGATGATCGCCGTCGAGGTGACCATCAACCCGCCGGCGCCCAGGCCCTGGACCGCGCGGAACGCGATGAGCATGCCCATCGACTCCGACCAGCCCGCGAAGAACGAGCCGATCAGGAACAGCGCGACGCTGACGACGAACGTCTTCTTGCGCCCGTAGAGGTCGCCGAACTTGCCGATCAGCACGGTCATGATCGTCTCGGCGAGCAGGTACGACGTCACCACCCACGACAGGTGCGCGCCGCCGCCCAGGTCCGCCACCATCGTGGGCAGCGCGGTGGACACGATGGTCTGGTCGAGAGCGGCCAGCAGCATGGCGAGGAGGACGGCCGCGACGACCAGGTTCCGCCTGCGAGTGTCGATCATCTCGGGCACGCAGGGGATGATCGCGCAGGTTGGACGACCTCGCAGGGGGAGGAACACGATGGGGGCCAAGGCCGCTCTGGTGGCGTTCGGCGACGTGCCGGCGGCGTTGCGCGGCGGTGGTGTGCCGGACCGTCCGGCGGCGGAGGCCGTGGTCCGGGCGTTGCGGCCGGGCTGCGCGGTCGAGCCGGTCGGGGACAGCGAACTGGTGGACGAGATCTACCCCGGTGACGGGTTCACGTACGTCGCGGTGTTCCCGGATGCCACGATCGTGTGCGATCAGGAGCTGGCGACCGTGCCCGTGCCCGAGCACGTCCTGGAGTTCGCAGGAGATCGTCCGCTGAAGGTGTTCGCCCGGCACTCCGGTTGGCTGGCGTTCGCCGAATGGGCCGCGGACGGCACGCTGCTCCGGTCGCACCATGCCGAGTCGCACGACCAGTACGAACTCGCGGACTCGGTGGCGTTGGGGATGTTCGGCTTCACGGCGGAGAGTCCGCCGGACGACGTGGTGCTGCACGGTTTCCGCGTGACGCGTTCGGACCAGCCTGAACGGGAGGCCGCTCGCAGTGCCGTGGCGGCCGAGATGGTCCCGATCACCGAGCCGTCCTAGGCTCGGGAGCGATCACCAGAAGGAGGCCGTCTTGATCTTCATCACCGCCAAGTTCCGCGTCCTGCCCGAGCACGCCGAGGCCTGGCCCGAGATCAGCAGGAGCTTCACCGAGGCCACCCGCGCCGAGCCCGGCTGCCTGTGGTTCGACTGGTCGCGCAGCCTCGACGACCCGACCGAGTACGTGCTGGTCGAGGCGTTCCGGGACGGCGACGCGGGCGGCGCGCACGTGCAGTCCGAGCACTTCCGCAACGCCCAGAAGGAACTGCCGCCGCACCTCGCCGAGACGCCGCGGATCGTCAGCCAGTCGGTGGAGCAGGACGACTGGTCGCTGCTCGGGGAGATGGAGGTTGCGCCACGCGGGTGAGCCTTGCCCGGATCGTTTGGTGCAGAGGGTTCGTCCGCCCAGGATGGGCGCCATGGACGCCTTCCTGGAGTTGTCCGCCGAGCTGACCGGATTCTCGGCGGACGAGCTGAGGTCGACCGGACTGGTCGAGCAGTACCGCGCGCTGGCCGACGGCGCGCCGGAGAACGAGATCATCCAGCTCTGGTACACCGGGGTCTGGCGCGGGGTGATCCCGAGCGAGCGCGCCTACGCCGAAGGCCTGGCGTGGAAGGCGGTCGGGGTCGCCGCGCCGGGGACCCGCGCGGCCGGGTTCGGCAGCTGGGAGCAGAGACCCAGAAGCAGCGCCCGGTGAGGGCCGTGGTCGTCGGCGCGGGGTTCGCCGGCTCGCTCGTCGCCAAAGTGCTGGGGGACAACGGGTTCCGCGTGCTCGTGCTGGAGGCCGGTGCCGAACCGAACGACGACGCCGTGCACCGGTTCCGCCGAGCTCTCGTCAAGTCGCCGCTCGCGCCGTACCGGACGACCGCCGCCGCGCCGTCCAGTCGCTACCTGATCAACACCGGGCCGCACGCCTACTCGAGCCCGTACCTGCGGATGAACGGCGGCACGGGCACCGCCTGGACCGGGATCACACCCCGGATGCGCCCCGACGACTTCCGCACCGCCGATCTGGGCCGTGGCCGCGACTGGCCGTTGACCTACACCGACCTGGAACCCTTCTACCGCGCGGCGGAGTGGGAGATCGGGATCGCGGCCGACGCCGACGAGCAGCGGCAGCACCTTCCCGTCGCCGACGGCTACCGCTATCCCATGCACGCCTTGCCTCGCACGTATCTCGACCACGCCATCGCGTCCGTTGTGGACGGTGAGTGGATCGACGGACGCGAACTGCTCGTCGTCGGCACCCCGCAGGCGCGCAACGGGATCCCGATCCAGGGGTATCGCCCGGACGGGCATCAGTGCACCGGCTACGCGAGCTGTGTGCCGATCTGCCCGGAGAACGCCAAGTACACCCCGCACCGGACGCAGAAGCAGTGGTCCGCCGACGTCGAACTGCGCACGAGATGCGTGGTGAACCGGGTGCACGCCGACGAGTCCGGGCGCATCACCAAGGTCGGCTACCAACGCTACGAGGACGACACGTCCGGCAGGCACACGCGGCACGAGGAAGAAGCGGACGTGGTCGTCCTCGCCGCGCACGCCATCGAGAACGCCAAGCTGCTGCTCATGTCCGGGCTCGCGAACAGCAGCGACCAGGTCGGCCGCAACCTGATGGACCACCCCGCGCTGCTGACGTGGGCGCTGATGCCGCAGGCGGTCGGCCCGTTCCGCGGACCAGGCTCGACGACGGGCATCGAGGCGTTCCGCAGTGGCCCGCAACGTCGGGTGAGAGCACCGTTCCGCATCGAGATCGGCAACTGGGGCTGGGGCTGGGCGGCCGGGAGCCCTGACTCCGACACGGCCGAGTTCGTCGCGGCAGGACTCAGGGGCAAGGCGCTGCGAGAAGCGGTGGCGGATCGGGTCGGCCGCCAGTTCGCGTTGCAGATCGAGGTCGAGCAGGAGGCGGATCCGGCGAACCGCGTCACGCTGGCCGACGACCTCGACGCGCTGGGCAACCCGCGCCCGTCGATCCACTATGGACTCTCGGACTACGTGAAGGACGGCCTGCTGGCCGCGAAACGGGTCTCCGGCCGGATCTTCGAGCTGCTCGGCGCCGACGACCACACCTCGTACAAGCCGGACGACGAACGGTACTTCGAGCACGACGGCGAACCGATGCGCTGGTGGGGTGCCGGTCATGGCGGCGGCACGCACGTCATGGGCGCCTCGCCGCGCGACTCCGTGGTCGACCAGTGGCAACGCTGCTGGGACCACCCGAACCTGTACGCGGTGGGGTGCGGCAGCATGCCGTCGCTCGGCACGTCCAACCCGTCGCTGACGATGGCCGCGCTGGCCCTGCGCACAGCGGGCCATCTCGTGTCACGCCGCGTCGAGCTGGGCCAGGCGGCGCACCTCGCGCACGACCGGTGACCGGGTGAAAGCCGAGGACACGGCGCCCAGCCAGGCGGTTTCGGCCTCCACGCTGGGCGCCTCAGAGGCGTGCCCGGAAGGCTGCTGCGGCCAGCTTCGACCGGCGTCGCGCATCACCATCGCGGCCGCGAGTTCGGCGGCGGCGCGCGTCGGGCCGTCGACAGGGGAGTGCAGCCAGTCCTGGACCTGCGGCGGAACGTGCGTGCGCAACGCCAGCAGCCCGTCGCGGATCTCGATCAACCGCCGGTAGAGCGTGAACTCCAGGTCGTGCCGCGCGGGCAGTTCGATCTGCGGCTGCGCGGCGACCAGGGCCTTCCACAACGGCGTCACCGCACGGATTCCGCGCCACGTCCGCACCGTCCTGGCAGCGCCGTCCCACGCGGTGAGCAGCGCGCCGACCACCCACAGCGTCATCGCCACCAGGCCGATGTTCCGCGACACCGGCAGGAACTCCGCCACGCCGAACCCGGTGACCGCGAACGTGAACGACGGCAGCCCGGAGAACAGACCCCAGCCGATCGTCGCCGCCGCGGCCACCACGATCACGTGCAGCCCGGTCCGGAACGTGCCGGCGGGGCGCGTCGAAGCGTTGCGCGCCAACGACACCATGAAGACGGCGAGACAGCCGATCGGATAGCCGGTCAGCGCCAGTTGGTAGAGCAGGACGCTCGGCCGCCACTGGAACACCGTCAGCTCCTGCACGCCGTAGAGCGGCGCGAAGTCCAGGCAGGCCAAGGCCATGACCGCCCAGCACAGCACGAGCGGCCACCAGGGCGTGCGAGGTTCGGGGGAGCGGGTGCTGCGGGCCAGCTTCATCAACTCGTGCACGGCGAGCATCTGCAGCATGTTCGTGACGAGCCGGCAAGCCATCTCGTACTCGGCGCCGATCAGCGCGACCGTCGGCTCCGCCGAGATGGTGAGGCTCAGCGCCATGCTGAGGAAGAACGCGACCAGGTGCCGTGGCCTGCGGCGGGCGGTGGTGAGCCGGGTCAGGCCGATCGCCGCCAGCAGCGCCGCGGTGAGGTAGCTGATCACGACCCGAACGCCGATCGCAGCGGGTCGGCGCCGCCCGCGAGCCGCCGCACGATCAGCGACGCCACCAGCTCGGCCTCCTGCTCGTGTTCCCACAGGTAGGTCGTGCGGCCGAGCACCCGCCGAACGAGCTCGACCGGCAGGTTCGGCGTGAGGTTCGCGGCGACCTTGTCCGAGAGCTCCTGGCCCTCCGCGTGCCCGCACAGCAGGTGACCCAGTTCGTGCAACAGGATGTGCTGCTGGTGCAACGGCGACGTGTTCCGCGTGTAGAACACGTAGTCCGCCCGATCGGTCGCCGCCAGCACCCCGCACGGCGCCCCCGGCCTGGCCTGCAGCGGGATCAGCTCGATCGGCCGCCCCCGCTGCTCGGCGATCCTGCCGAACAGCGCGTGCACGTCGAACGGATCAGGTAAGTCCACAGTGGACGCGATCAGCTCGCAACGCCGCCACAGCGCGTTTCTCCTGCCCAGCACCGCCTAGTCCCCCTTGCCGCGCTGCGCCTCTCGACGTCCGATGGCCTCCACGATGTCGGCGACCGTGCCGAGCCCCTCCTCCGACAACGTCACCGCCCGCAGCGCCAGGTCCCGCACCGCGCTGTTGCGCAGCGCTCCCAGCAACTCCAGCTCCGCGGCGATGATCCTGCCCTGTTCATCGTCGAAGAAGTAGGCCGCCGGCACCTGGAAGAAGCCCGCGAGCGCCTCCAGATGACGCTTCGTCGGGTTGTCCCGGCGCCCGGTCCGCAGTTGCCACAGGTACGCGGCCGAGAACGTCTCCCCGGTGGTCTCCCGGCAGGCCCGCGCCACCTCCTCGTGGCTGTGCTGTTCCCCGTTCGGCCTGCGCACCACCTGGAACAGGCGGTCGATGCGGTCGGCGAGCGTGGTCGCCTGTGCCTCGGTCATCATCGCCTTCCGTGTGCTCAGATGAACGCCCTTGAGATTCTCATTCATCTTGGATTGACACGCTCCGCCCGTGCAACTTACGGTCGTTCACGTTAGCTGAGATGAATGACCGAGGGGAGCCGGTCACTCGTCGCCGACCAGAGGGGGAGCTGGACATGACGAAGGTGGTCCCGGGAGCCGGACTCGCCGCAGGTGCGCTGACCGTCGCGGCCAACCCGCCGGTGACAGCTGAGGTGAACGAGTCGCAGGCGTTCACGGGCTGGTCCTACGAGCACACGCCCGAGGAGGCCGTGCGTGAAGCGCTGGACATGGCACGGCGGCGGGCGATGATCGCCGGGTTCGACAGCGACGAGTGCGTGCTGCTGTTCGTGAACGCGACCAGGCTCGGGCCGGGCTGCTACGCGGGGGACGCGGGCCTGCGCTGCGCGCGCTGAACCAGCAGGATCGCGGCGGCGACCGCGAGGACGACGACCCCGTTGCCGAACGCCCAGAGCACGGCGTGGTGGTGCACGACGTCGCGGGAGACGGCCGGGTCGCGGAACACCGGGTTGACCTGCGTGATCAGCAGGATCTTCATCGCGACCGAGACCGCGAGACAGCCCAGCGCGGGCCGCGGCGCACGCGTGACGACGGCCAGGACCACACCGAGCGGTCCCCACGGCAGGTAGTAGTAGAGCGGGCTGCCTGCCGCGAACACGCCCACGAGCGAGCCGGGCCGCGGGTCCGCCAGCAGCTGCGGATTCCACACGATCTGCTCGTAGAGGTTGCCGAACAACCACATGCTGAGCAGGGGCACGACCAGCCGCGAAAATCTCACCTGGCCATCATGGCGAAAATGTCGAAAGCTCCGTGACGTCGATCGACGCAGGGGTGGCGGCCGGAACAGACCGCCAGTCGACAACGAGGAGAGAACATGCGGTTCATGCTCATGCACCGGGTCCACGAGGACGACCCCACTTCATGGGAGCCGAACCCCGAGCTGATCGAGCGGATGAACACGTTCATCGGGAAGCTCAACGCGGACGGGGTCATGCTCGGCGCGGAGGGCGTGCTGAAGCCGGGCGCGGTGGTGCGCAGGCGTGGCGCGGCGATCAAGTCGACCGACGGCCCGTTCGCCGAGGCCAAGGAGGTCGTCGGCGGGTTCCTGCTGGTCAACGCGAAGGACCTCGCCGAGGCCACGGCCATCGCCGAGGAGTACATCACGTGCTTCGCGGGCGTCGAGGAGATGTCGATCGAGGTCCGGCGGGTCACCGAGTTCGAGGACATCGAGCCCTACCTGACCAAGTAGCTCAGCTCGACGACGAACCACTCGCCGTCCAGCTGACACGGTCCGCCTGGGTGGAGCCGCACGTCCTCGCTGTCCAACGCCACGAGAACGTGCGGCCCCTCCAGGTCCAGAGCCGTGTCCGAGACCGTGCGCACGGTGACGTCGTCGGGCTGGACGTCCAACGGTTCCGGCAGGTTCTCGCCCAGGTCCTTCAGCTCGACCAGCCGGTTGCGGTAGAAGGTCGTGCCGATGTTCGTGAGCCGGTGCACTGGCGACACGGGCCGGTACACGAAACCGCCGCGGTGCTCGGAGATGAACCGCGGCTCGCTGCCGTCGAGCCAGTCCATCCGGCCCTCCGAGCCGTCGATGCTGAGCACGACGTACGGGTTGTGGTGCAGGTGCCACGGGTGGGTCTCGCCCGGTTCGAGCGTCACCTCCCACACCCTGATCACCGGATCGTCGTGCAGCACGCGCCGGCCGATGTCGACGAGCACGATCTCCTCACCGGACGGCGAGATCACGACGTCACCCCGCAAGGCGCACCTCCTGCAGATAGCGGTCCTGGACCGACTGCCACGACGTGGCGGTCCACGGTTCGATGTGGGCGATGTGTCCGTCCGGACGTAGAAGGACCACGACGTCACCGAAGCGTTCCCGCACCGTGTCGCCCGGATCGAAGTAGGAACGGGAACGCAGGTCCGAGTGCGGAGCGTCCCACCGGCTCACGACGACCTGTCTGAGCCCGGCAGGCCCGTCAGCCGGGATGAACGGCCGTCGGCGCGCGTCGGTGAGGTGCAGCGCGACGAACGAGTCGCGGCACAGCTCGTGCAGGTGGACCGGACCGCGCAGGCCGAAGACCCGCAGGTCCGGGGCTCGGTCGCCGACGCGCAACGGCCCGGTGCGCGTCATCGACCAGTCCGCGCCCAGCCGCACACCGAGCAACGTCCGCGTCATCGCGTCCTGCCACCCCGCGACGGAGTCCGAGCGCCGGTCCATCACGGCACGGGCCGCCTCCGCCAGCGCACCCGAACCGTGCACGGCCACCGGTTTCTGCTCGGCCTCGTAGCCGTCGAGCAGGGCCTCCGCAGCCCATCCGCGCAGCACCCACGCCAGCCGCCACGGCAGGTTGGACGCGTCGAGCACGCCGGTGTTCAGGCCCAGCGCCCACATCGGCGTGATCAGGTGCGCCGCGTCGCCCAGCAGGAACACGCGGCCGTCCCGCCACGACGACGCGACGCGGTGGTGCACGGTGTAGACGTTGCTGCCCAGCACCTCCAGCGAGTCGACGTCGCCGATGAAGTGCCGCGCCTTGTCCCGCAGCTCGTCCGGCCCAGGCTCGTCGCGGCCGGGCGCCAGCGGGAACACGAACCGCCAGCAGTGCGGCTGCCGCACGAGGACCATCCACTCCTCGCGGTCGCCGAAGTAGGCCAGGTACGGGTAGTCGCGCGGGTGGGCGATGTCGAGGTCGCACACCAGGTCGACCAGCATGTACCGCTGCTCCAGGGTGTGCCCGGTGACCTCGACGCCGAGCCGTTCCCGCACGGTCGAGCGCCCGCCGTCGCAGCCCAGCACGTACGCGGCCTCGAAGCTCACGACTCCATCCGAAGTGGACAGTCGCAGCGTCACGCCGTCGTCGTGCTGCGTGAAGTCCACCAGCCGGTGTCCCATCCGCACGGTGCCGGGCGCCAGCACCGACGCGAGCACCGGCTCCAGTTCGTGCTGCGGAACGTTGACGACGAACGGGAACCGCGTCTCGCCGGCCAGTGCCGAGGTGAGCACGCTCCCGGTCGACTTCCCGGTCGCCCGGTCCACCTCGCCGATCTCGTCGAGCCGCAGCGACGCCTCCAGCACCGGTCCCAGCGCGTCGTACCGGTCCAGCACCTCCAGCGTGCGCGTCAGGATCGTGCCCGCTCTCGTCTCCGCCGACAACTCGTTCCCGGCCTCGAAGACGACGACCGGCACACCATGCGCGACCAGCCCCAACGCGGTGATCAACCCGATCGGACCCGCGCCGATCACGGCCACCGGACTATCGGACGTGTTCATCGGTCCTCCCCGACCTCTATGTTCGACCATGAGGGAGCCTTCGGGGGAGGGAACATGAGGAAAGCGTTTTCAGTCGTACTCGCCGTTCTGCTGGCCGTCACGGCCTGCGCGGCGCCGGCCGGGCAGAAAGCTCTGCAGAAGGTCGACTACCTGACGTCGTTCGGCACGTTCGGCCGGGACGCGTACGTCTACGTGGCGAAGGAGAAGGGGTTCTTCGAGGAGGCGGGCCTGGACGTCACGATCACGCCGGGCACCGGCAGCGTCGACGTGCTGAAGCTGGTCTCGGCCGGGCGCGCCGACTTCGGCATCGCCGACTTCACCGCCACCGCGATCACCACGGCGAAGGAGAAGCTGCCGGTCACCGTGCTGGCGGCGATCCAGCAACGGTCGCTGGCCGCGATCGTCGCGCTGGAGGGCAACGGGATCTCGACACCCGCCGACCTGGTCGGCAAGAAGATCGGTGACCAGCCCGGGTCGACGAACCAGGTGATGTTCCCGGTCTACGCGAAGGCGGCGGGCATCGATCCGGCGAAGGTCCAGTTCGTGCCGTCCGCTCCGCCCGCGTTGCCGCAGTTGCTGGCCGCCGGGCAGGTCGACGGGATCGGGCAGTTCGTCGTCGGCAAGCCGCTGATCGAGGCCGCGGCGAAGGGGAGGAAGGCGGTCGTGCTGCCCTACGGCGACCTGGTTCCCGATCTCTACGGCAACGCGCTGGTGTCGTCGAAGGACGTCGTGCAGAACAAGCCGGAGCTGGCGCGCACCTTCATGACGGCGCTGCTCAAGGGCCTCGAGTACTCGATCGAGCACCCGGCAGAGGTCGGCCCGATCCTCAAGAAGTACCAGCCGACCCAGGACTCGGACGTGGCCAGTGCCGAGGTCGGGCTGATGGCGACGTACGTCAAGCCCCTGAACTACAGCGGTCGCGTGGGCGGGGTGACCGAGGCGAGGGTTGAGAAGATCGTCAGCACCCTCGTGGAGGCCGGTGCGATTCCGGCGGGATCGTTGGCGCCCGACGACTTCGTGTCCTTCGGGAGTTCGCCCAAGTGATCAGCCTGACCGGGGTCTCGCACTCCTTCGGCGGTGTGCACGCGCTCGACGGCATCGACCTGGAGGTGGGCGAGCACGAGTTCGTCGCGGTGATCGGGCGGTCGGGCTGCGGCAAGTCGACGTTGCTGCGGCTCGTCGCCGGGCTGCTCACGGCTGCGCGAGGCCGGATCCTGATGGCCGGTTCGCCGGTCACCAGGCCGCGCAGGGACGTCTCGGTGATGTTCCAGCGGCCGGCGTTGCTGCCGTGGCGGACGGTGCTGGCCAACGTCCTGCTGCCGACCGAGATCTTCGGCCTGGGTGATCAGCGGGACCGCGCGTACGAACTGCTGGAACTGGCCGGGCTCGGCGGGTTCGAGAAACGGCTGCCGCACGAACTGTCCGGCGGCATGCAGCAGCGGGTGTCGCTGTGCCGGTCGCTGATCCAGAGCCCGCGGGTGATGCTGATGGACGAGCCGTTCTCCGCACTGGACGCGATCACCCGCACCGAGCTTTCCGAGGAGCTGCAACGGGTTCAGCTCGCCCGGCCGCGCGCCGTCGTGTTCGTGACGCACTCCATCGACGAGGCCGTGCTGCTCGCCGACCGGATCGTGGTGCTCAGCCCGCGGCCGGGCCGGATCCACCGGATCGTCGACGTGGGTCTGCCGAGGCCGCGTGCGCTCGGCCAGGTCGAACTGGACGAGGTGAGCCGCGAGTTGCGCGGGCTCCTGGTGACCGCGTGAAGGCCGCGCTGCCGGTGCTCGGACTGCTGGCGATCATCGGGCTGTGGTGGCTCGCGACGATCGTGTTCGGGATCGAGCCGCTCCTCGTGCCGTCACCGGCCGACGTCGTGGCGTCGTTCCTGGAACTGCCCGGCTACCTGCTCGAACAGGCGCTGATCACGTTGTGGGAGGCCGTGTCCGGCTTCGGACTGTCCATCGTGATCGGTGTGCCGCTAGCGCTGCTGATCGTCGGGTCGAGCGTGCTGGAGCGGATGTTCTACCCGCTGCTGGTCGCGCTCAACGCCGTGCCGAAGGTCGCCATCGCGCCGATCGTGGTGGTGTGGTTCGGGTTCGGCATCTCCTCGAAGGTGCTCATGGTCGTGCTGGTGTGCATCTTCCCGATCGTCATCTCGACGGCGTCCGGCATGAGGTCGACGCCGAGTGAGCTGGTCGAGCTGTTCCGGTCGCTCGACGCCACCCGCACGCACGAGTTCTTCAAGCTGCGCCTGTGGCACGCGTTGCCGCAGATCTTCGTCGGCCTGAAGGTGTCGATCACTTTGGCGGTCATCGGGGCGGTGATCGGTGAGTTCGTGGGCGCCGACGCCGGACTGGGTTACGTGATCACCGTGTCCGGCGGCAGCGCCGACACCTCGCTGGCGTTCGCGGCGATGGCGCTGCTCGCGATCATCAGCGTCGCGCTCTTCTACGGCCTGACCTGGGCCGAGCGCAAGCTGGTGCCCTGGTCCGAGGAACACCGGGTGCTCTAGCGGGCCAGGCGGTCCAGCAGTTCGCCGAGCAGTGCCCGTTCGCCCGGCGTGAGGTCGGCCGGATCGTCGGCGACCAGGGCGCGCAGGGTGAGCGCGGTGCTGGCGCGGGTCGCGGCGCCGTCGGTCGTGGGAGCGTGCAGCACGCCGGCCAGCGCGGCCTCGCGAACGCGTTCGGACAGCAGGAAGTCCGGTTCCGGCTGCGAGATCAGGGTCAGCGTGACGCCGACGTTCGCGGCGAGCACCTGTTCGGCGGCGTCGTCCGCGGGCACCTTCAGCAGGCCGATCGTCGCGGCCTCGGTGAACCTGTCCCGCAACGCGGCGTGCGCGGGAGCGGTGACGGCACAAGGCTTTCCCGGTTCGGCGCGGCCGTAGAGCAGCCCGTAGAACGACGGGTGCTCCAGCCCGAACCGCACGTGCTTGTCCCAGCCCTCGCGCAGGTCTCCGAGGGGATCGCCGGAGCTCTCGACCGCCGTGTACTGGGTGAAGCCGTGGTTCACCACGGCGTCGATCAGGCCCTGCTTGCTGCCGAAGTGGTGGTACAGCGTCGGGGCCTGCACCCCGGCGCGTTCGCACACCGCTCTCGTGGACACCGTGCCGCCGCTCTCCAGCAACTCCGCCGCGGCGAGCAGGAGCCGATCCCGTGCGTTCTGCATGCTTGCTATAGTAGCGCATGTAGCGCTACATTGGCCGCTATATCGATACATGAAGCGCTATAGCGGTAGGAGAAGTCCATGAGGACCTGGTTCATCACTGGCGGGACGCCCGGAGGGTTCGGCCTGGTCTATGCCGAGGCTGCGCTGGAACAGGGCGATCAGGTGGTGCTGACCGCGCGTCGGCCGTCTGAACTGCGGGAATGGGCTGAGGAATATGGTGACCGCGTGCTGGTTCTCCAGCTCGACGTCACCGACGCCGCGCAGGTGCGGGCGGCGGTCAAGACCGCGGAGGAGCGGTTCGGCGGGATCGACGTGCTCGTCAACAACGCGGGTCGCGGCTGGTTCGGCTCGGTCGAGGGGTCCCCTGACGAGACGGTCCGCCGCACGTTCGACCTCAACCTGTTCGCCGTGGTCGAGGTGATTCGCGCGGTCCTGCCAGGTATGCGGTCGCGCGGCGACGGCTGGATCGTGAACATGTCGTCGGTGGCGGGCCTCGTCGGCGCGCCGGGGTTCGGCTACTACTCGGCGGCGAAGTTCGCTCTCGAAGGGCTGTCGGAGACACTGCGTGAGGAGGTTGAGCCGTTCGGGGTGCGCGTGCTCCTCGTGGAGCCGGGAGGGTTCCGCACCAAGGCCTATGCCAGCTTCCAGGCCGAGCCCGTCGACGAGACCGTCGACGCCTACCTGCCGCTGGTCGAGGGCGTCAAGGCGGCGTTCGTGGATCAGAACGGCAAGCAGGCGGGTGACCCCGTGCGCGGAGTGCGGGCCGTGATCAGTGCGATGAACGCACCCGTTCCGCCACGGCGGATCGTGCTCGGCAATTTCGGGTACGACACTGTTGTCGCCATGCACGAGAACGCGCTGGTGGAGCTGCGCGAGAACGAGAAGCTCTCGCGCAGCGCGGACTTCTAGTGGTGTGGCCCAGAAGGTTGCCGGGCGAATTCGCGGTCAGACGGGTGCATCGCGGCGCCGCCCCCACGTCCTCGTGCTGGATGTACGTGGGCGTGGGGGCGGTGCCGCGAGGTGCCCTGCTGAGCGTGAATTACCCAGCCAACTTTCTGGGTCGCGCCACTAGTTCGACCCGCCACCGGCGGCGAGGCGCATCAGGTCCGAGTCGAGGTCGATCGTCAGCTCCGTGCCGCCCGCACTGCCGTACTCGTGCTGGTAGCTGCCCCACGACTCGTCGCGCACGGTCTTCTCGAAGCCGGAGGTCATGAGTGCCACCAGTTCGAGGGCCGCGCGGTCGATGCGCTTGTTGAGGCCGTTGTCCTGCCAGTCCTCGGTCGAGGCGAACAGCGCCGTCGGCACCACGACCGTGCGCAGGTAGGCGAACAGTCCGCGCATCTGGTCGTCGACGACGAGCGCGTGCCGGGCGGTACCGGCGGTCGCGGCGAGCACGACGGGCTTCGCGATCAGCAGGTCGTTGTCGAGGATCTGGAAGAACGACGTGAACAGCCCGCTCGCGCCCGCCTTGTAGACGGGGGTGCTCGCGACGATGCCGTCGGCGTGCTGCAGGGTCGCGATGGCGGTCTGCAGCTTCGGCCCGATGTGGTTGGACACCAGGGCGTTCGCGATCTCGGAGGCGAGCTCGCGCAGTTCGATCACCGTCGTGCCGACGGTCTGCGCGCGCTTGCCGGCGAGCGTCGTGACCCGTCCGGCGACGCGGTCGGCGAGCAGCCGCGTGGACGACGGGTCGCTCGTGCCGGCGGACACCACCACCAGCTGGAAGTTCTGGCCCATTACTCCTCGCTCTGGCTGAGCTTGCCGGTGATCACGGCGAGCTGTTCGAGTTCTTCCGGCGTCAGCACGTTCAGTGCGCGCGTGACGCTGCGTGCGTGCGGGCTGCCGATCTGCTTCTGGGTCTCCCGGCCCGCGGGGGTGAGCGACAGGCGCACACCCCTGCGGTCGCCGGGGTCGGGGCAGCGGTCGACGTAGCCGCGTTCGACCAGGCGGTCGACCATGCGGGACAGGGCGGGCTGGCTCAGCAGCACGTGGCGGTTCAGCTCACTCATCCTGAGTGGACTGTCGTACTTGGACAGCTGGTACAGCACGTCGTACTCCCGCATGGTCAGGTCGCCCCAGATGTCCTCCGCGTTGAACTGCTTCATCAACACGGAGTACGCCTTCATCAGGGACTCCCACGCCTCGTTGGCTCTGGTCACTGAGAGTCCTGGTACGGCGAGCCACCCGTGACGTTGTCACCCCGGTTGGCGTTCGGCTTGGGCTGGCGGACCGGACCGTCGCCGTACTTGTCCTCGACGCGCCCGGCGTGCGTCGGCGGCTTGGCGGTCTCGGGGTCCTGCCGCGCCTCCATCTCCTTGCGCAGCACCGGAACCACCTCCTCGCCCAGCAGGTCGAGCTGGTTGAGCACCATCTTGAGCGGCAGGCCGGCGTGGTCCATCAGGAACATCTGGCGCTGGTAGTCGCCGAAGTGCTCGCGGAACGTCAGCGTCTTGTCGATGACCTCCTGCGGGCTGCCGACCGACAGCGGCGTCTGGTCCATGAAGTCCTCCATCCGCGGGCCGTGGCCGTAGACGGGAGCCTCGTTGAAGTACGGGCGGAACTCCTTGAGCGCGTCCTGCGACCGCTTCGCGATGTACGCCTGACCGCCCAGGCCGACGATGGCCTGCTTCTCCGTGCCGTGGCCGTAGTGCGCGTACCGCTGGCGGTAGAACTTGATCAGCCGCATGTAGTGCTCTTTCGGCCAGAAGATGTTGTTCGCGAAGAACCCGTCACCGTAGAACGCGGCCTGCTCGGCGATCTCCGGCGTGCGGATCGACCCGTGCCACACGAACGGCGGCAGGTCGTCCAGCGGCCGCGGCGTGGAGGTGAAGCCCTGCAACGGGGTGCGGAACTTCCCTTCCCAGTCCACGACGTCCTCGCGCCACAACCGGTGCAGCAGGTTGTAGTTCTCGAGCGCCATCGGCAGGCTCTGCCGGATGTCGGCGCCGAACCACGGGTAGACCGGCGCGGTGTTGCCGCGGCCCAGCATCAGGTCCATGCGACCCTTCGACAGGTGCTGCAGCATCGCGTACTCCTCGGCGATGCGCACCGGGTCGTTCGTGGTGATGAGCGTCGTCGCGGTGCTGACGATCAGCTTCTCGGTCTTCGCCGCGATGTGGCTGAGCAGCACGGCCGGCGCGGACGAGAAGAACGGCGGGTTGTGGTGCTCGCCGATCGCGAACACGTCGAGCCCGACCTCTTCGGCCTTCTCCGCGATCTGCACGATCGCGTCGATGCGCTCGGCCTCGCTGGGGGTATCGCCGCTCACCGGGTCCCTGGTGATGTCGCTCACCGAGAAGATTCCGAACTGCACGGCACCCGCCTCCTTCTGATCTGTACTGCCTCGTGACTAATGCGTTTGCATCTACTCTAACGCGTGGGGGCCCGATCCATTCCCATTACCCTGATCACATGTCACTGGGCGTGGGGGACGCCTGCTTCAGTTACGGCGGAGTCCCCGTTTTCGCAGGTCTGTCCCTTGTCGTTGCTCCCGGTGAGGCCGTCGCCGTCGTGGGGCCGAACGGCTCGGGCAAGTCGACGTTGCTGAAGTGCCTGGTCGGAGCGGAGGTGCTGGACTCGGGCAGCGTGCTGTTCGAGGGAGATCCGGTGGACGAGTCGTCGGGCGCGTTCCGTGCCGCCGTCGCGTCACTGCTGGACGACGCCGACTACTTCCCGGACGTGTCCGTCGTGGAGCACCTGCGGCTGCTGGCGTGGCTGCACGCGTCCACCGCGGACGTCTCGGCGGTGCTGGCAGAGGTCGGGCTGACGTCGGCGGCCGACCAGCTGCCGCCGACGTTGTCCTCGGGACAACGGCACCGGCTGGGGCTGGCGTCGTGCTTCGTGCGCCCGCGCTCGGTGCTCGTGCTGGACGAACCGGAACAGCGCCTCGACACGGCCGGCCGCGCCTGGCTGCGCTCCCGTTTGCTGGCGGAGAAGGCGGCCGGGGTCGCTGTGGTGTTCGCGTCGCACGATCAGGAGCTGGTGGAGGCGGTGGCGTGCCGGACCGTCACGCTGTGACCGCCGCTGCCGTCCGGCGCCGGTCGCGGACTCCTGAACCGTGGAGGTTTCTGGTCGCCCGGCTCTACTCGCGGATTGTTCTGTTGTCGATCACCGGGGCGGTCGGCTACGGCTGGGCGTACGCCGGGCTGACGAAGGCACCTCAGGCGGGGAGCGCCTGGACCGCGCTCTGGCTGTCGGTGCTGGGCGCTACCGTGCTGATGAAGGTGTCGCTGGCGTTCGGGCCGGTCTTCGTCGGTGCGGACCGGATGTTCTGGGTGCTGAGCTCGCCGGTGCCGCGTGGGACCTTGGTGCGGCCTCGGCTCTTCGGGCTGCTCGGTGCCGGTGCCGCGGTGGGTGCGGTGTGGCCCGCTGTCGTGTTCGGGATCGTGGGGGCTGTTGCGCCGCCGCCGGTCGCCGGAGTTCTCGGGGCTGCCTGTGGGCTGGTCGTGGTGGCCGGGGCCGTGGTGCTGCAACGGGCTCGGGTGCGGCCGCAGGGGTGGTTGAGCGGGCTGGCCGGGCTCGCGGTGGTGGCGCTGCTGGCGCCTGCCGGGTGGTTCGGGGTGCCGGTGCCTTGGACGGGTTCGGAGCCGAGTGCCGCCGGCGAGCCGGCCTCGTTCGGCAGCGGCGTGATGTGGACTGCCTGGGTCGTGGCGATCGGTCTGGCGCTGGTGGCCGTGGCCTCCGTACGGCACCTGCGGCGGTCCGACCTCGCGGATGGGGCGGCCCTGGCCGGTGTGACGCGGGTGTCGGTGAGCTGGTTCGACCTCGCCCTTCTCGGCGCGGTCCTCGCCGAACGCCGTGCACGCACCCTTGGCCGCGTGAAGTCGTCCCGGCTGGGCGGGAGCGAGCCTCGCAGAGCAGGAGGGCCGCGCTCCCACGTCGCCGCTCTCGCCTGGACCGACGCGCTTCGCTTGCGCCGCAGCCCCAACGCCGTCCTGGTCTGGGTCGCGCTGCTCCCGGTGCCGGCTCTCGTGGCACTGGGAGGCGAGCCCGACGTCGCGCCCGCTGTCCACCTCGTCGCCGCGTTCCTGGCCACCGACCGGCTCGCCGCCGGCTTGAAGTTCGTGTGCCGTTCCCCGGCGATGCGCCGGGCCCTGGGGCTCCCGGATCGGGAATTGCGGCTGGCGCACCTCGTGTTCCCCGCGGCGGGTGCCGTGCTGTGGTGCGCCATCACCACGGCCTTCACTCCACACGTGTCCGTGGTGAACGGGATCGTCTCGGTGGTGGGCGCGGTGGCGGTCGTGCATCGGATCGCCACGCGGCCGCCGATCGACTACGGTGCCGCGATCGTCAGCTTCGGGATGTACGGGCCGACACCGGCCGGTCTGATCGTCCAGCTGAGTCGTGGACCGGCCCTGCTGACAGCCCTCGCCGTGCTGCAGACGTTGTTGTAGGGCCGACTGGGACAACGCCCCGACCGAGCTGCCCGTCACCAGGGAGGACGAACCCGTTCTTCTGCAACGGATCGCGGCTGCCCTGCGCTAGCCGAGCAACGCCGCCACGCGTTCCGCGGTGGCCACACTGGACTGCGGGTTCTGGCCCGTCACGAGCTTGCCGTCCACGATCACCGTGCTCGACCACGGCGCACCCGGCGCCAGCCGCGCGCCGAGTTCGGCCAGCCTGCCCGCGACCGAGTAGGGGACGTTCAGGCCGCCCTGGAGTTCCTCCTCGTCGCTGAACACCGCGATCTCCTTGCCCGCGAACACGAACGTGCCGTCCGTGCGGACCGCGCTGAGCAGCCCGGCCGGTCCGTGGCACAGCGCCGCGACGAGCTTGCCGCCGTCGTGGAACTCCGCCAGCAGCGTGCCCAAAGACGCGTCGAACGCCAGGTCCGCCATCGGCCCGTGCCCGCCGGGCAGGTAGATCGCGTCGAAGTCGGCCGCGTTCATCGACGCCAGCACGGCCGGAGCGCGCAGGTCCTCCAGCGCCGCGACGGCGTCGTCGAACTTGCCGTCGAGGCTCGCCTTGTCCACGGTCGGCACGACGCCGCCCGGTGTGGCCAGCGTGACCTCGACGCCGGCCTCCCGCAGCACGCGCACGGACTCCACGACCTCCTCGGCCCAGTACCCCGTGGGGTGGCTCGACCCGTCCGCCAGCGTCAGCGAGTCGGCGCCGGTCACGACCATCAGTAGCTTCTTCATGTGTCCCAGGACATCACAGATCAGCAGAACGCGACGGCTGAGCCATAAGATGGCTTATGGCTGCGAGGTTGACGTACCTGGATCTGCTGGCGACGTTCCTGGAGATCTACCGGGGCGGCTCGCTGACCAGCGCGGCCACCAGGCGGGGGCTCACCCAGCCGGCGGTGAGCGGGCAGCTCGCCAAGCTGGAGAAGGAGCTCGGCGCGCCGCTGTTCGTGCGGGGCAGCCGCGGGGTCACACCCACACCCCGAGCCGACGACCTGGCCCGGCGCGTCGGCACCCACCTCGACCAGCTCACCGCCGCCCTCGACCCCGCACCAGCCCTCGAAGGCACGGTGCGGCTCGGTGGAGCGGCCGAGTTCATGACGACCCGGGGCATGCCCGCGCTCACCCCGCTGACCCGGCGCGGCCTGCGGCTGGAGATCACGCTCGGCCTGGCGAACGACCTCCTCACCGGGGTGAAGGCCGGGCAGCTCGACCTCGTGCTGTCCTCGGTCCGTCCCGGCGCGGGACTCACCGCGACGCCGTTGACCGACGAGGAGTTCCTGCTGGTCGGACCACCTTTGCTGGCCAGGACCGTGGACCAGCGGCTGCTCGCGCGGGACCCGGCGCGCGCCCTCGAACACCTGCCGCTCGTCGCCTACTCCGGCGAACTGCCGATCATCCGGCGGTACTGGCGCAGCGAGTTCGGCGTACGACCGAAGAACGCCACCGCCGTCACCGTGCCGGACCTGCGTGCCGTGCTGGCCGCCGTGATCGCCGGTGCGGGCGTGTCGGCCCTACCGCGCTACCTCGCCGAACCCGCGCTCGCCGCCGGATCCGTCGAACAGCTGCACCACCCGGAGGTACCCCCGCTCAACACCCTCTACGTGGTCACGCGCGGCACGACGACCCCGGCCACCGACGCGGTCGTGGAGCACCTGATGTCACGCGACTGGGGCGCCCTTTAGACGCTGCGGAGAACCGAGACCACGATGCCGAGGATCACGGCCTTGTCGCCGTCGATGACGGGGTAGGCCTCGTTGCGCGGTTCGAGGAACACGTGGCCGTTGCGGCGCTGGTACACCTTCACCGTCGCCTCCTCCTCGATCATCGCGGCGACGATCTGCCCGCTGTAGGCCTCGTGCGTCTGCCGCACCACGACGGTGTCACCGTCGCAGATCGAGGCGTCGATCATCGAGTCACCGCGCACGCGCAGCGCGAACATGTTGCTGCCCCGGCCGACGAGCCCGCGCGGCAGGTGCAGCACCTCGTCCACGTGCTCGATGGCGGAGATCGGCGTACCGGCGGCGATGTCACCGACGACGGGCACGGAGATCGAGTCCTCCGAGATCATTCCCGGCGCCAGCGGCGCGCCGCTCAGGAAGACCCGCACGTCCATCGGACGCGTCACGGAGCCGCCGCGCTTGAGGAAACCCTTGTCCTCCAACGAGGAGAGGTGCCTGGACACGCTGGAGGACGACTTCAGGCCGACCGCCTCGCCGAGCTCGCGGGTGCTGGGGGAGTAGCCGTGCTCGACGACCCAGTCGCGAATGGCGACCAGGATCCTCTGCTGGCGCTCCGGCAGCTCCGTCGTGTCGAGCTCAAGATCGTCGTAGGCGGTCATCGGCCAGATACTAGTAATGGGGTTGCGGACACGATCGGGTGGCCGTTCGATCATGTGATGACCTCTGTCTGGGTAGGAGAACTCGTTCGGCTGCGCGGCGTCGAACCGGAGGACTGGGAGAGCTTCCAGCGGTTCGACGAGAACACCGGAGACATGCGCAGGGCGGACCGCGTCCACCCGCCGCGATCCGGAGCCCGGCAGAGGGAGTGGACGCAGAAGACCGCGCTCGAGAAACCCGAGAACGACACGATGATGCTCGGGATCGAGTCGCTGGCCGAGACCGCGCTCGTCGGGATGATGGCGACCGACGCGGTCGACTACCGCGCGGGCCGGTTCACGTACGGGATCTCGATCGGCACCGAGCACAAAGGACGCGGCTACGCGACGGAAGCCGTGCGGCTGCTGCTGAACTTCATGTTCGGCGAGCGGCGGTTCCACAAGTGCGAGGCGAGTGTCTGGGCGTTCAACGACGCCTCGATCTCGTTGCACCGCAAGCTCGGCTTCACCGAGGAGGGCAGGCTGCGCGACCACGAGTTCTTCGCCGGCCGCCACCACGACGTGGTGCTGTTCGGGATGACGGCCGCCGAGTTCGCGGCCCGGCACCCTTACCCGAGCGAGATCTGATCGGCTCCTCCACGATGTGGCGGTGAGCACACGTCGGGAACGCTCCTGGGGCCTGCGACCAGGTAGGTCTGTGCGAACCCAGGTGGCGCCCGTGGCGCTGACACCAGAAGTGGCGCCGGCCGTGCTGGACGAGGCCGCGCTGCTGGAGCTGTACGAGTCGACGGCCGAGCGGTTGCACCGCTACGTGGCCAGGCGGGTCGGCGCCGACACCGCGCAGGACGTGGTGTCCGAGGCGTTCCTGGTGCTGTGGGACCAGCGCGCCGGGCAGACCTACGAGGCCGACGCGATCCGTGCCTGGCTCTACGGCGTGGCGACGAACCTGCTGCGCGGCCACGTCCGTGCCGAGGAACGCAAGCTGCGGGCGTGGAGCAAGGAGTACGCGGCCCGCACCGACGAGGCGGACATCGGCGACAGGGTGAGCGCCGCGGCGGACGCCGACGTGCTCGCCGGCCCGCTCACCGCCTGGCTCGCCGAACTGCGCGTCGAGGAACGCGAGGTGCTGCTGCTGCACGCGTGGGCGGAGTTCACACCCACCGAGATCGCCTTGGCACTCGACGTCCCGGTAGCCACCGTGCGCACCCGTCTGCACCGTGGCCGCGCACGGCTGCGCACCCGTCTCGCCGCGACCGACCACGACTTCACCGAGGACAGCCATGTCTGAGCCCACCAAGCCCGAGACCCTCGACCGACTGCTCGACGCCGCTCTGTCGCGTGCCGGCGACGAGCCCGTCCAGTTCGACGTGGCGGCAGGCAAGAACGCTTTGGCCGCCGCCCTGAAGTCACGCGCTGAAGTGGCCGAGCCGATCGCGGTCGGCGCGGAGCACCCGCCGCGCCGCCGCGTTCGCTGGCTCGCCGCCGCGGCCGCCGTGGTCGTGCTGACCGGTGGTGGCCTGGCCGCGTCGACCGTCGACCTCACCGGCGTCGGCAGCAACTCCGCGACCGCCGCCGAGGAGCTGATCAAGGCCGCGGACCTCGCCTCCCGCGTCGCCGAACGCCCGCTCGCGCCTGGCCAGTTCCGGTACGTGCGCAGCCGCTACGAGGGCATCACCGTCGAGTACGGCTCCACGAAGGCCTGGACCACCGAGTCGGGTAGCGAGCAGTGGATCCCCGCCGATCGCCGGGACGAGTGGAAGATCAGGTTCTCGATCAGCTCGGTCGAGTGGCTGGAGGACCACGAGGGCGAGGGCAAGCCGGATCCGGGGCCGTTCAAGGACGGCTCCGAGTTCACCGGGAAGTGCGGCAAGTACTCCTACTACGCCGCGGACCAGCCGGACCGGTGCACCAACGGCACGTTCTCCAACCCCACGCCGGAGTTCATCGCGGCACTGCCGAAAGACCCGGCGGAGATGCTGGCCAGGCTCAAGGACGACGGTCACGCCGGTGACTCGGGCGCGCTCATGTCGGCTGGTGAGGCGCTGAACTCTGGCCAGTACCCGGCCGAGGTGCGCGCGACCGTCTTCCGCGCGCTCGCCCTGCTGCCCGGCCTGGTCGTGACGGACAAGAAGGCGAACCTCGACGGCAAGGAGGGCGTCGCGCTCGGCATGAAGTACTTCGACGACTTCACCGAGATCATCATCGACCCGGAGAACGGTGACTACATCGGTCGCCGGGCGACCGTCGCCGAGGACCAGCCGGAGGAGAAGGGCGGCCTGGAGAAGGGCACCGTCCGCAGTTCCTCCGCGGTGACCACCAAGATCGTGGACTCGCTGGGCGCCAAGTAGCTTCTCCCGCCGTTCGGGGCGCGGGAGAGACATGCAACCCTGGGGTTGCGCATCCTCGGGGGGATGTGCAACTCTGGGGTTGCACTTATTGGCGGAGTTGGGAGTTGTCGTGAGCGTGGACCGGATCGAACGCGAGACCGTGATCGAGGCACCGCTGGCGCGGGTCTGGCAGCTGGTGACCGAACCGGGGTTCTGGGTGGCCTCGCAGCCGTCCGGCACCGCGGTCGAGGGCGAGACGACCCTCTGCAAGAACGAGCAGTACGGCGACTTCCCCGTGCGGGTCGAGACCGTGACGCCGCAGAGCTACGTGTCCTACCGCTGGGCCAGCGCCTTCCAGGGGAAGGAACTGGGCGCGGACAACACGACCCTGGTCGAGTTCACCCTCACGCCCGAGGGCGCGGCGACCAGGCTGAAGGTCGTGGAGAGCGGGTTCTCGCAGCTCGCGGGCTCGGAGGAGCTGCGCGCGAAGGCGCTCCGCGACAACACGGGCGGCTGGCCCGAGGTGCTCGACGCGTTCGCGAAGAAGGCCGAAAGCTAAGTTGAGCGCGTGCCCAAATCAGCCGACCGAGGCCGCCGCACCCGTGAACAACTGATCGACGCCGCCGCTGGGCTGGTCGGCGAGGTCGGCTGGGGTGCGGTGACCACGCGGCTGGTCGCGGAACGGGCGGGCGTCAACGCCGCGCTCGTGCACTACCACTTCTCGTCGGTGCAGGAACTGCTGTCGACGGCCGCGCTGCAGTTCGCGGAGAAGGCTCTGGCCGAGTCTGCGGTGGCGCTGCGATCGGTGTCGCCGGCCGAGGGCGTCGAACGGATCTTCGCGGACCTGACGCGCTTCACCGGCACGGATCCCGAGTCGTTGCTGCTGGCCGAGGCGTTCCTGGCCGCGCACCGGCTGCCCGGACTGCGGGCAGGGCTGTCGGCGCTGGTCGCGGAGTTCCGGACGCGGGTCGCCGAGTGGTTGCGGGAGTCGGGCGTGCGGGACGCCGACGCGGTGGCGTTGTTGCTGGGTGCGGCCATCGACGGGTTGGTGCTGCACCGCGCGCTGGACTCGTCAGTCGACTTCCGCGTGGTCGCGGGCCCGTTCCGGCGCCTCGTCGCGGGCTGACCAGCGGGGCTCGCCACCGGCCTCGGCGAACGCGGTCAGCGCCTCGACCAGGCCGTGCCGCAGGTGCTCTGGCATGCGCGCGACGATTCTGCTGATCTCGGCACGACGGCGGGCCATCATCTCGGTCACGACCCGGCTGCCCTCCTCGCTCGCCACGACCACGACCTCGCGTCTCGTCGCGGGGTTCGGTGCGCGGTCGACCATGCCGGACGTGATCAGGCGGTCGATCATGCGCTTGGCCGTGGACGGGTTGACCTCCAGGAGGTCGGCGAGCGCGGTGAGGCTCATCGGCCCGCGGCTGTCGAGCAGGACGACCATCCTGAGCTGCGGCAGCGTGAGCGTCTCCTCGACGGCCGCGAGCGACCGCGCCGACACGGCTACCAGCAGGCGGGACGCGGTGAGGACCGCGTCGGTCAGGTCATCGGCATCGCTCACCCGCCTAGTTCTACAGGGCTCGCGTTCGGTAACGAAACGATAAACTTTGCACTGTGCAACGGTCGGTGGGTCGTGGTCTGTCCGTACCTCTCGGCATGCGGATACTCCTCGTCGCTTTGCTGGCGTTGTTGGTGGGAGCGCAGCCCGCGTTCGCGCAGCAGGATCTGGGACCTGACTACGTGCAGACCCAATTCGGGCCGATGGGTCCGGCCGGGCGCGACCTGCTGCAGAAGGTCGCGCTCGCGGGGTTGTGGGAAGGACCCGCCGGGCGGATGGGGCTCGACAAGTCGTCCAACCCGAAGGTGCAGGAGGCCGGCCGGCACCTGATCGAGGGGCACGCCGACCTGGACCGGCGCACGGTCGAGCTCGCCCGCGCGTTCGGTGTGCAGCTGCCCACGCGGCCCAACGAGTCGCAGCAGGGCTGGCTCGACGAGATGACGGCCGCGCCCGCGCGCACTCCTGAGTTCGACCGCGTGTTCGCGAACCGGCTGCGGGCGGCTCACGGCGTGGTCTACAAGTTCCTGGCCACCGTGCGCACCGGCACGCGCAACACGGCGATCCGTGACTACGCCAAGGTCTGCATGGACACCGTGCTCGATCACATGACGGTGCTCGAGGCCACCGGGATGGTCGACTTCAACGACACCGAGGCGATCCCGCTGGCACTGGTCGCGCAGCCGTCCTCGATCGCGCCTCCCGCGCCTTCTCTGGCGCCGCGGCCGGTCACGCAGAACTCCCTGCAGCAACAACAGGACGACGACATCCCCGACGGCGCGCTCGGGCTGGGTGTGCTGGCGCTGGTCGTGGCCGGTCTCTGGTTCTGGACGAGCGGGCGGAGCAGTCGGAGGCCACACCCGTAGTGCTAGATTGGGCATATGCCCAAGTCGAATGCCCAACAGCGCGCGTTGATCGTCGGAGCGGGGATCGCCGGGCTCACCTCCGCGTGGTGGCTGGAGCGCGCGGGGTGGGAAGTCCTGGTGGTGGAGAAGGCGCCGTCGTTCCGCGTGGGCGGCTACATGATCGATTTCTTCGGGCCGGGTCACGAGGTGGCGCGGCGGATGGGGCTGCTGTCGGCGTTGGAGCGGCGGCGGGCGCCGATCTCGTCGGTGACCAGCGTGGACGCGACCGGTCGCCGGCGCAGTGAGATCTCCACGGCTGCTTACGAGGCGGTCGCGGACGGAGTGATCAGCCTGTTGCGCGGTGATCTGGCCTCGGTGATCCGTGACGACGTGCGGGCTTCGATTCGGTACGGCACCACGGTTTCCGCCGTCGGCGACGGGCGAGTGACGTTCTCGGACGGTTCTTCCGGTGAGTTCGACCTGGTCGTGGGTGCGGACGGCGTGCACTCACGGGTCCGGGAACTGGTGTTCGGGCCTTCGTTCGTGCGCTACCTGGGGCATCACACGGCGGCGTTCTCGTTCCGGGATCCCGAGCTGAGCGCCCGGATCGGCTACCGCTACCAGATGCTGACCGTGCCGCACCGGATGATCGGCTGCTACGCCGTGCGGGACGGTTCGATGGCCGCGCTGATGCTCTACCGCTCCTCGTCACCGGAGTTGCCCGCTGATCCGGTGGAGGAGTTGCGGTCGCGGTTCGGTGACCTCGGCTGGGTCACGCCCTCGCTGCTTTCCGTTGTGCCGGAGGACGTCTACTACGACGAAGCGTCCCAAGTGGACATGCCGGTGTGGCATCGCGGCAAGGTCGTGCTCGTCGGTGACGCGTGCGGGGCCGTCTCCCTGTTCGCCGGCCACGGGGCGTCGCTCGCGATGACCGGCGCCTGCGTGCTGGCGGAGGAGTTGTCTTCCGGCTTCGATGGCGCTTTCGGCCGCTATCAGGCGCGGATGAAGCCCGCGGTGGAGCACACCCAGGCGTTCGGGCGGCGGTTCATCGGCTGGATGGCGCCCGCGTCGGCGTGGCGGATCACGTTGCGGGACATGGCTTTCCGGCTGTCTGGTCTGCCCGTCGTGCGGAACCTGATCCGCGGCTCGGTCATGCCGGACGTCGACGGGGTGCTCACACCCGCAGCACCCGCAGGCACAGCCGCCTGAGCACCTCGCGCAGCTCGTCGTCGGTCAGGTGGGGGAACGCCGCGATCACCGGGCCGACGTCGCTCGTGAGGAACCACGCGGCCCTCTGGTCGTCGGTCGGCTCGTCACCGAACAGCAGCTGCATGGCCTTCTCGGCCAGCCGCGCCAGCTCGGCGTTGATCCTCTCGTTGCGCCGCACGCTCGGGTCGGTCTGGCCGAGCGGCGACAACGCCCTGTTCGCGACGACCTGATCCACGAACCCCGCGACCACGTGCTCGGCGCGCGCCCGTTTGCCCCTGATCTTCGCGGTCTCGTCCAGCATCGTCTCGAAGAACGCGATGCTGTTGTCCAGCAACGCTTCCAGGATCGCCGACTTCGTGCGGAAGTAGTAGTAGACGTTCGCCTTCGTCACGTCCATCTCGTCCGCGATCGTCTGCAACGACGTCGCGTCGTACCCGTGGGCGGCGAACAGCTTGCGTGCGGTGACGAGGATCGTCGCACGGGTGCGTTCGGCTTGCGCTGCACGAGTCATGCGGGCGATGGTACAGTCCGTTTCATTAGCCGATTGGCTAATGAAACAGGAGGTAAGTCGTGACTGTCCTGGTGACCGGTGGCACGGGGTTCGTGGCCGGCTGGACCATCGCCGCGTTGCTGGAACGCGGCTACGACGTGCGGACGACCACCCGTGGTCGCCGCCCGGCGGTGCACGGCCGCTACGAGGTCGTGCAGGCCGACCTGACGTCGGACGCCGGTTGGGCCGAGGCGATGAAGGACGTGCGGTACGTGCTGCACGTCGCGTCACCCATGTCCGGCAGCGCCGACCTGGTCGGCCCCGCGCGCGACGGAACGTTGCGGGTGCTGCGGTTCGCGGTGGAAGCGGGCGTGGAGCGGGTCGTGATGACGTCGTCCTGCGCGGCGGCGACGCCACCGGAAGGCTCGACCGGGTCGTTCGACGAGACCGTGTGGACGGACCCGTCGGGCGTGGGGATCGACGAGTACCGGCGCTCCAAGCTGCTGGCCGAGCAGGCGGCGTGGGAGTTCATGCGCGACAAGGACACCTCGCTCGTGACGGTCCTGCCCGGTGCGGTCTTCGGCCCGGTCCAGTCGCGCGACAACTGGGGTTCGGTGCGGGTGATCGAACGCATCATGGGCGGCATGCCGGGCGTGCCGCGCGTCGGCCTCAACATCGTCGACGTCCGCGACGTGGCCGACCTGCACCTCAGGGCCATGACCGCGCCGGACGCGGCGGGGGAGAGGTTCATCGCGGTCAGTGAGTTCATGTGGATGGCCGACGTGGCGCGTTCGCTGGACGCGCCGTCCCGTGAACTGCCCAACTTCGTGGTGCGCGCGGCCGCCTTGGTGGCCAAGGACATGCGGCCTCTCGTGCCGATGCTCGGCCGCAGCTATTCCTATTCGCACGCCAAGGCGTCGTCGATGCTCGGCTGGGCACCTCGCCCGGCGCGTGACACCGTCGTGGAGTGCGCGGCGTCACTGCGCTAACGAGCGTCATAGGCCTCGCGGTTGGTGAGCACTTCGGCGATGTGCTCCTCGGCCCACCGACACAAAGCGAGCAACGGCGCGTGCAGTGTGAACCCGAGCTCCGTCAGTTCGTACTCGACGCGTGGTGGCACCTCGGCGTGCACGTGCCGCGTGACGAGCCCATCGCGTTCGAGGTCTCGCAGGGTCTCGGTGAGCACCTTGCCGCTGATGCCGTCGAGCCGCGTCCTCAGGTCGCCGAACCGCATGCGTCCGTTGCCCAGCGCCGACACCGCCATCGCCGTCCACTTGTTCGCGATGCGTGCCAGGCTCGAGCGCGACGGACAGGTGGCCAGGAGGACGTTCCAGTCCGGCATGGTCTGTGACATGGCGCACATCCGTCCATTAGTTACGTTGAGGTAATTGGTTACCTTTGGTGAGCATAGGTCAACCGCAACGAAAGGAAGACCCATGACCACCCCGCTCGCCGTCGCAACCACCTACTTCGAGGCCCTCGAGTCCGGTGACTTCGCCACCGTCGCCGCCCAGTTCGCCGACGACGTCGTGTGGCACCAGCCCGGTGACAACCGCTTCTCGGGCACGCACCGCGGTGGCGAGGCCGTCGGAGCCATGATCGGCGGCATGATGTCCGTGTCCGAGGGCACGTTCTCGTTGAAGCGCAACGCCCCGCTGATGGTGAACGGCGACACGGTGGCCGCGACCGTGCGCTGGACGGCCAAGCGATCCGGTGCGGAGATGGACGGCGTCGGCGTCGACCTGATGCGCGTGGCCGGCGGCAAGGTCGTCGAGGTGTGGCTGTTCACGGCCGACCCGGCGGAGGAGGACGCGTTCTGGGGCCAGGGGTGATTTCGGCGCGTCCCGCCACCCGTTCGGGCTAGATCACGACAGACTGTGGGCGTGGAACGGGATCGCAGGTGGACGGACAAGGGTGAGGCCATCGGGCACGGCGTGAGCTGGCTCGCGCGGTGGAGTCTGCGGACGGCACTGGCCGCGCTCGGCTTCTGGATGGTGTTCTGGCTGATCGGGACGCTCTGGGTGGTCGTCATGCCTGTGCTGCTCGGGCTGCTGATCACGACGGTGCTGTGGCCGCCGGCGCGCTGGATGATGTCGAAGGGGCTGAACTCGGCGCTGGCGGCGACGATCGTGCTGATCGTCGGGCTCGGTGTGCTGGGCGGGGTCATCGCGGCCATCTCGTCGTCGATCGCGTCCGGTGTGCCGGAGATCGCGCAGAGTGCGCAGAAGGCCGTCACGCAGCTGCAGGACTGGGCGAGCGGGCCGCCGTTCAACCTGCGCGACACGGACCTCGACCGGCTCATCTCGCAGGGCGTCGAGCAGATCAAGTCCAGCATCGGGTCGATCGCGGGCGGGCTGCTGACCGGGGCGGGCGCGGTGACGTCCGGCGTCGTGACCGGGCTGGTGGCGCTGCTGCTGGCGTTCTTCTTCGTCAAGGACGGCATGCGGTTCACGCCGTGGGTGCGCGGCGTGATCGGCGAGCGCGCCGGCGGCCACGTGACGACGGTGCTGGAGCGGGTCTGGGTGACGCTCGGCAGCTTCATCCGCAGCCAGGCGATCGTGTCGCTGATCGACGCCATCTTCATCGGGGCGGGCCTGCTCATCCTCGGCGTGCCGCTGGCGATCCCGCTGGCCGCGCTGACGTTCCTCGGCGGCTTCATCCCGATCATCGGCGCGTTCATCGCCGGAGCGCTGGCCGTGCTGGTCGCTTTGGTGAGCAACGGCCTGACCACGGCCATCATCATGCTGATCATCGTCATCGTGGTGCAGCAGGTCGAGGGCAACGTGCTGCAGCCCATCCTGCAGTCGCGCAGCCTGCGCCTGCACGCGGCGGTCGTGCTGCTGGTCGTCACGGCGGGTACGTCGCTGTACGGCATCGCGGGCGCGTTCTTCTCCGTCCCGGTCGCCGCCGCGGTGGCCGTCGTGATGCGCTACCTGAGCGAAGTGATCGAGGCTCGCTCCGTAATGGTTACGTCACAACCTGACGGGGATGAACCAGGCAAGACCGAACGTTCTCCTGAGTGAACCCGAGAAGAGGAGTGACACTGTGACGGAGAAGGCTGTTCTCGCGGGCGGCTGTTTCTGGGGCATGCAGGACCTGTTCCGCCGCCACCCCGGCGTCGTCTCCACGCGCGTCGGCTACACCGGTGACCCCAGCACGCCGAACGCCACCTACCGCCGCCACGGCAACCACGCCGAGGCCATCGAGATCACGTTCGACCCCTCGCTGCTGAGCTACCGGCAGATCCTGGAGTTCTTCTTCCAGATCCACGACCCGTCGACTCGCAACCGCCAGGGCAACGACATCGGCGCCGGCTACCGCTCGGCGATCTTCTACACCGACGACAGCCAGAAGCAGGTCGCGGAGGAGACGATCGCCGCGGTCGACGCCTCCGGCAAGTGGCCGGGCAAGGTCGTCACCGAGGTCACCCAGGAGTCGGACTTCTGGCTGGCCGAGCCCGAGCACCAGGACTACCTGGAGCGCTACCCGAACGGCTACACGTGCCACTACGTGCGGCCGGAGTGGCAGCTCGGCGAGCGTTGATCGAGATCGTCGCGCTGCACGTCTCACCCGTGCACGCTTTCGAGGGCCGTCCGCTGGACGGCCCTCGTCCCGATCCCGGGCCTGTTTCGCGCTCTCGCGTGGAGGTCCGGGCCCGGCTGGGCATCGTTGGTGACAGGTACTTCAACCACCCAGCGCACCGCAACGCCTCCGTCACGTTCATCGCGGCCGAGTCGCTCGACCCGTGGCCGGTGGACCCGCTGGTGGCGCGCCGGAACGTCGTCGTGCGCGGGTTCGACGTGGACTCGTTGCCGCGTGGTGCGGTGTTCAGCCTGGACAGCGGGGACGGGCCGGTGCGGTTCGAGGTGCATCGGCCGGCGAACCCCTGCGCCTGGATGGACCAGGTCATCGCTCCGGGCGCGTTCAGGGCGCTGCGGGGGAAGGGCGGGATCCGGTGCGTGCCGTTGGACGACGGGGTGCTGCGGACCGGGAAATCCACCGTGGTCATAGTGAGCCCATGAAGTGGTTGCGCCGCAAGCCGACGATCATCACGGCGGTCGGCCTCACCTTGGTGCTCGTCGTCGCCGCGGCGCTGTGGAACGTCGCCAGCGCCCGGACGTTCCAGTTCTTCGGTGACCTGGTCGACCGCGTCGAGACCAACGAGAAGCTCGTGGCCCTGACCTTCGACGACGGCCCCGATCCGGCCGGCGCCCAGCAGGTCCTGGACCTGCTGAAGGCGGAGGACGTGCCGGCGACGTTCTTCCTGATGGGACGCGACCTGGAGAAGCACCCGGAGCTCGGCAGGCAGATCGCGGACGCGAAGCACGAGATCGGCAACCACACCTTCCACCACCAACGAATGATCGGCGTCCTGCCGAGCACGGTGGCGAAGGAGATCGAGGACACCGACGCGCAGATCCGCAGGACCGGGTACAGCGGCGAGATCCACTTCCGCCCGCCCAACGGCAAGAAGCTCTTCGCCCTGCCGCACTACCTGAAGGAACACGACCGCACGACGGTCATGTGGGACGTGGAACCGGACTCCGCAGGCACGCCCACCGCGCACCAGATCGCCGAGCAGACGCTCAAGGAGACCAAGCCGGGCTCGATCATCCTGCTCCACCCCATGTACGCGAGCCGCGAGCAGACCCGGCAGGCGCTCAGGCCCGTCATCACCGGGCTGAAGGAGCGCGGTTACCGGTTCCTCACCGTGTCCGCGCTCCTCAACAGCCGCTAGTGTCCTGAGTCGTTAATTCGGCATCAGCACTAGATTGTGTCGGTGCCGAACCCGAAACTGGTGCCGCTGACCCTGTCCGATGACGAACGTCGAGTCCTGGAGAGCTGGACGCGTCGGCGGACAACTGCGCAGGCGTTGGCGTTGCGAGCCCGGATCGTGCTGGCATGTGCCGAGACTGGTGAGTCGAACACCGTTGTGGCGCAACAGTTGAGCCTGGGCCGTCAGACGGTGGCGACCTGGCGGGCACGGTTCCTGCGCGACCGGCTGGACGGGTTGTCGGACGAGCCTCGCCCAGGCCGGCCGCGCACGATCACCGACGATCAGGTCGAGCAGATCGTGGTCACGACACTGGAGACCAAGCCGGTCGGCGCGACGCACTGGTCGACCCGGTCACTGGCCACGCAGGTCGGGATGTCGCAGTCGGCGGTCTCGCGGATCTGGCGGGCGTTCGGCCTCAAGCCGCACAAGGTCGACACCTTCAAGATCAGCAAGGATCCGTTGTTCGTGGACAAGGTCCGCGATGTCGTCGGCCTCTATCTCGACCCGCCCGCGAAAGCCGTGGTGTTGTGCGTGGACGAGAAGACCGGAATTCAGGCACTGGACCGCTCGGCGCCGGTGTTGCCGATGCTGCCCGGCGTGCCCGAGCGACAGAGTTTCGACTACATCCGGCACGGCACCACGAGCCTGTTCGCAGCGCTGGAGATCGCCACCGGACAGGTGATCAGCGCGGTGAAACGCCGTCACCGGCACCAGGAGTTCCTGGCGTTTCTGCGCACTATCGACAAGAACGTGCCCACCGGCCTGGATGTCCACGTCATCCTCGACAACCTCAGTACCCACAAGACACCCGCGGTGAAGACGTGGCTGCTCAAGCACCCACGCTTCCACTTGCACTTCACCCCGACCAGCTCAAGCTGGCTCAACCTGGTCGAACGCTTCTTCGCCGAGATCACCGTCAAGCTTCTTCGCCGGGGCGTCCACCGCTCGGTCACCGCACTGGAGAAAGACATCCGCGGCTGGATCGAGCAGTGGAACACCAACCCCAAGCCCTACGTCTGGACCCGCACAGCAGACCAGATCCTCGAGTCCCTAGCCGCCTACTGTCAGAGAATTAACGACTCAGGACACTAGATGAGATCGGCCAGTTCCACCCGGCGCAGGAACTCGCCGCGCACCCGGTCCGCCACCGCGTTCACGACCTCGGCACCGTCGGCGGACGGGTCGATGTGCACCCGGAACGGCGGCTTCGACGCCCCGACCACGTCCACGATCGCCTCGGCCACGGCGCCGACGTCCGCCCACGACGGCTCCAGTTCTGCGAGACGGCCGCCCACCTGGTCCATCAGACCGGGGTAGAACTCCTCGTACTCCGCGGCACGCGAGGTGTCGGCGGGGGTGCCGCTGTGCGCGAAGTGGTTGGTGCCGTGGGTGAAGGCGCCCGGCACGACGATCGTGGTCTCGATGCCGAACCGCAGCAGTTCGGCGCGGTAGGAGACGGCGACCGCGTCCATCGCCGCCTTGGCCGCGAAGTACGGGGCCAGGTACGGGGGAGTGCCGCCGCGCGTCGAGCTGGAGCCCACCCACACGACGTGGCCGGAGTGCTGACCGCGCAGGTGCGGCAGGGCGGCGCGGTTCACGCGCTGGGTGCCCAGGACGTTGACGTCGTAGAGGGCCGCGTATTGCTCCGGCGTGAAGGCCTCGGCCGGGCCGGTGACCATGTGGCCGGCGTTGTGCACGACGACGTCCAGATGCCCCTGGTCCGCGATGATCGACGCGATCGCGGCGTCCGCGGACTCCTGTGACTGCACGTCGAGCTCGACGGCGTGCACGTCGGCCTTGTTCTCGGCCCCGAACGCCCGAAGCTCCGTCACAGCAGCCGAGTTGCGGCCCGAGGTCTCCCGCATGCCCGCGTAGACGGTGTGTCCGGCGAGGGCCAGCCTGCGGACCGCCAGTGCGCCGAAACCGCTGGACGCTCCCGTGACGACGATGACCTTGCCCATCAGATGATGCCTCCGTTCGCACGAATGGTCTGGCCGTTGATCCAGCGGGCCGGGCCCGCCAGGAAGGAGATGACCTCCGCGATGTCGCCGGTCGAGCCGAGTCGCTCCAGCGGCGGCTGCTTCGCGAGGGTGTCGATGGTCGCCTGGTCCTTGCCGTCGAGGAACAGGTCCGTGGCGGTGGGGCCGGGGGCGACGGTGTTCACGGTGATGTCGCGGCCGCGCAGCTCACGGGCCAGGATCAGGGTCAGCGCCTCGACGCCGCCCTTCGACATGGCGTAGGCGCCGTACTGGGGGAAGCGCAGGCCCACCACGGACGACGAGACGTTGATGATCGCGCCGCCGTCGCGCAGGCGGCGTGCGGCCTGCTGGGACACGATGAACGTGCCGCGGGCGTTGGTGCGCATGATGCGGTCGAACGTGTCGAGGTCCATGTCCGCGACGGTGCCGAGCGGCATGATGCCCGCCGAGTTCACGACGACGTCCACGCCGCCGAAGGTCTCCCCGGCCAGTTCGAACGCGGCGGTGACGGCTTCCTCGTCGCCGACGTCGGCCTGCACGGCGACGGCCTGACCCCCGTCGGACTTGATCTTCTCCACGGCCTCGTCGGCCGCGGCCTTGTTACCGGCGTACACGATGACGACGGCGGTTCCGTCGGCGGCGAGACGCTCGGCGGCTGCCCGCCCGATGCCCCTCGATCCGCCGGTGACGATCGCAACGCGAGTCATAGCAACACTCCTAGCTGGTGTTTCCGTCGTTACCTAAAGCAACGTAGCACTGATATCGAATCAGCGCTACCACTGATGTGTTATCGTCGTTACATGGACACGAGAGAGCGTCTGGTGAAGGCCGCGGCCGACCTGCTCATCGAGGGCGGCAAGGAAGCGGTGTCCACGCGCGCGGTCGCCTCGGCGGCCGGGGTGCAGGCGCCGACGCTGTACCGGCTGTTCGGCGACAAGGACGGGCTGCTCGACGCCGTGGCGGCGTTCGGCTTCTCCGACTACCTCGCGACCAAGCACGCGATGGGCGCCAGCGACAACCCCGTCGACGACCTGCGTCGGGGCTGGGAACTGCACATCGGCTTCGGCCTGGCGCGGCCCGCGTTCTACCTGCTGATGTACGGCGAGCCGCGCAAGCGGGCGGCGCGGCTGGAGGCGGACGCGATGCTCCGCGAGATCATCAGCCGCATCGCGTCGGCGGGCCGGTTGACGGTCCCCGTCGAGCAGGCGGCGCAGTTCGTGCACGCGGCGGGCATGGGCGTGGTGCTGGCGTTGATCGCGACGCCGGAGGAGGACCGCGACCTGGAGATCATCACGTTCTCACGGGAGCAGGTGATCAGGGCGATCACGACGGACGCCGCGCCGGACGAGCCGACGGACATCCCGAGCCGGGCGATCGCGCTGAGGGTGGCACTGGAGGAGGACCCGCCCCTGATGCTGTCTCCAGCGGAACGGGCCCTCCTGGCCGAGTGGCTCAACCGTGTTGCGAAATGACTAGGCGTTCGGGTCGAACGCGATCCCGGAGGGCTTGGCCTGACCGAGGTTGTAGTTGAACGCGCTGTCCTTGATCGCCAGGGAAGCGCTGCCGAAGTTCGCGTTCACGAGCTTGTCGCGCACGCCGGCGGGGAAGCGGTCCCAGCTGACCAGAGCGGGGTACTGGTAGACCCCGTAGTGGTTCTCCGCCTGCTCGCCCGAACCCGCGAGCCGGAAGCAGTGCGTGCTGGCGCCGTCCTTGTGGTAGATGATCTTCGGGTGGGTGCCTTCCCACTGCACGTTGGCACGCGGGTGGGTCTTGTACTTGCCGTGCTCCGAGGTCGAGACGAACTGGGCCACGTCGTTCTGCACCCAGACGATCACGTGCTCGATGTCGTGGCGGTGGCCGCAGCAGTCGATCAGCGGCACGGCCTGGTCCTTCTCGAAGTACAGGTCGTACAGGTAGGCGCACCAGCCGTTGTTGCACTTGGAACGGCTGTAGGAGTTGGTGTTGTCCAGGTCGGACCTGTCGTGGCAACTGCCGTTCAGCGCGCCGGAGTTCTTCAGGCCGGGCGCGATGTCACCGGTCGGCGAGATCGCCGGGGTGGGGTAACAGCCGTCGCCGTCGTAGTCGAACGCCGGCTGCCACTTGCCGTCGGCCGCCTCGTAGTTGGCGGGGATGGCCCGGGGCGGGTCAGCGAGCGCGATGCCGGGGAACAGTGCCGTGATCAGCAGTGCGCCGGCGAGCGCGGTCAGGAGCTTTTTCCTCAACAGAGGCCTCCGGGGTGCAGGGGAGCGAGGCTTGCGAGGCCGAAGGTGGTACATGAACCACGTTCACGTCTAGGTACTTCGCCAAATCTTTGCCATACCGGGAAATTAACAACCCCGGAACGGAATCGATCACGTCCCGGGGTCGCGCTCTCATCAGTGCAGCTCTGACCTCATGCGACGGGTCGCCGCGACCAGGTTTCGCAACGCCGGCTCCACCTCGGCGTAACCGCGCGTTTTGAGCCCGCAGTCGGGGTTGATCCACAAACGTTCACCCGGCACCGCGCGCACCGCTTCGGTGATCAGCGAGACGATGTCGTCCTCGCTCGGCACCAGCGGTGAGTGGATGTCGTAGACGCCGGGGCCGATGCCCCGCGGGAACTCCAGGCCCTCCAGGATCTCCATCTTGGACCGCGCGGCCTCGATGGTCGTGACGTCGGCGTCGAGGTCGGAGATCGCGCCGATCACCTCGCCGAACTCCGAGTAGCACAGGTGGGTGTGGATCTGGGTGCCCGGCGTCGCACCCGCGGTGGCGAGCCGGAACGCGCCCACCGACCACTCCAGGTAGGCCGGTTGGTCCTTCCGGCGCAACGGGAGCAGCTCGCGCAACGCCGGTTCGTCGACCTGCACCACCCGGATCCCGGCGGCCTCCAGGTCGCGGATCTCGTCGCGCAACGCCAGCGCCACCTGGTTCACCGTGTCGGCCAGCGGCTGGTCGTCGCGGACGAACGACCACGCGAGGATCGTCACCGGACCGGTCAGCATTCCCTTGACCGGCTTGGACGTCAGCGACTGCGCGTAGGTGCTCCACGGCACCGTCATCGCCTTCGGGCGCGAGACGTCGCCGTGGATGATCGGCGGCCGCACGCACCGCGACCCGTACGACTGCACCCACGCGAACTGCGTGCTGGCGAAGCCTTCCAGGTGCTCGGCGAAGTACTGGACCATGTCGTTGCGCTCGGGTTCGCCGTGCACCAGCACGTCCAGGCCGATGTCCTCCTGCAGATCGATCACGCGACCGATCTCGTCCCGCATCCGCTGCCCGTACTCGTCCTCGGTGATCTCACCGCTGCGCACGGCCGCGCGCGCCTTGCGGATGTCACCTGTCTGCGGGAACGAGCCGATCGTCGTGGTCGCGAGCGGCGGCAACCCGAGCCGTGCCTGCTGGGCGGCGGCACGGTCCTCGTACGGCGCGCGGAGGCTGTGCTCCGGCCGCAACGACGCGATGCGCGCCCGGACGTGGTCGTCGCGGCGCGGGCTGGGCACCTGGCGCTTCGCCTCGTCCGCCCACGCACCGTCGGCCCCGTCGCGCAAAGCCTTGCCCAGCACCACGATCTCGCGCACCTTCTGCCGCGCGAACGCGAGCCGCGCCTGCACGTCCGGCTCCAGGTCCTCGGCCTCCAGGTCGTACGGCACGTGCAGCAGCGTGGAGGACGACGACACGACGACCTCGCTCGCGAAACCCAGCAGCGTCGCGGCCTTCGCCAGCGCGGCGTGCAGGTCGGTGCGCCACACGTTGCGGCCGTCGACCAGGCCGGCCACCAGGATCTTGTCGCGCAACGCGGGGATCGCGACCGACGTGTCCGGCGCGCTCACGAGGTCGATGCCGATCGCCTCGACCTGCGAGGAGGCCAGGATCGGCAGCGCCTCGCCCAGGTCACCGTAGTAGCCGGTGACCAGCAGCTTCGGCCTGCCGGGCAGCCCGCTGAGCGTCCGGTACGTGCGGCGCAACGCGTTCAGTTCGGCCGGTGTGCGGTCGGCGGCGAACGCCGGTTCGTCGATCTGCACCCACTCCACGCCCTCGACGCGCAGGCGGCCGAGCAGTTCGACGTACGCCTCCAGCAGGCGGTCGAGCAGCGTCAGCGGTTCGAAACCGGGGACCGTGCTCTTGGCCAGCAACAGGTACGTGACCGGGCCGAGCAGTACCGGCCGGGTCGTGATGCCGAGTTCGAGCGCCTCGCGGTACTCGGCGATCGGCTTGTCGCCGGCCAGCCGGAACTCGGTGTCCGGGCCCAGTTCCGGCACCAGGTAGTGGTAGTTCGTGTCGAACCACTTCGTGAGTTCCAGGGCCGCGGCGCCGTCCCGGCCGCGTGCCGCCGCGAAGTAGGTGTCCAGTTCGGACAGTCCGAGGTCGCGGAACCGCTGCGGGATCGCGTCGAACAGCAACGACGTGTCGAGCACCTGGTCGTAGAACGAGAACGTGTTCGACGGCACGGAGTCCAGTTCGGACAGTTCGGCCCAGGTCTGGGCCCGCAGGTTCCTGGCGGTCTCCCGCAGTGCGGCTTCGTCGATCTTCCCGGCCCAGTACTGCTCGACCGCGCGCTTCAGCTCGCGCTTCGGTCCGATCCGGGGGTAGCCGAAAACAGTGCTGCCAATGGTCACAGGCTCTCTCCTCGCGAGCGTGCGGAAGCACCGGAGACACGCGAGCAGGGCGGCACGGAGCCGTGCCCGTCAGCCCGCCCGAGAGGCTCCGGAGCACCGCGCACCGGGTCGGCGCGCGGACCGGCGGCAGGTCTTCGGACTCGTGGGCGCCGTTCTCGAACCCTGGGGTTCGCTCCTACCGGCCGTCGCTTCCCAGATCTGGCAGACCCAGTGCTTCTGACGGCTTTCGTTCCCACTCACCGCTGCGGGGCAGTCCCGGACTCGCACCGGGTTCCCTTTTGCTCCACCCGGAACGAGCCCAGGTGAACCGCTGGCAGGACCGACACTAGCGGGCGGCGCCGAGCATGCCCAGCGCCATGGCGGCGTATTGAATGGTGAGATCACTCAAGTTGACCGGCCCGGCAGGGGAGTACCACCGGGAGACGCCGCTGCACATCTCCAGCAACGCCAGCCGGGCGACACTCGGATCGGCCACCTTGAGCTTGCGCGCCTTCACGCCGTCGTCGATCGCGTCCTGCCAGAAGCGTTCGTAGCGGTCGCGCAACGCCACGATCTCCTCGCGGCGCTCGCCGGTCAGCGCACGCATCTCGCCGTCCACCACCGCTGTCTCGCGCGGCTTCTCGGCGTGCGCCCGCACGTGCATCTTGACCAGCGAGACGAGACGGTCGGTCTCGTCCCCGGTGATCTGCTCGGCCTTGCCGATCAACTCGGTGAGGCTCGTGCGCATGATCTCGACCAGCAGGTCTTCCTTGGTGCCCATGTAGTGGTAGAGCGTCGCCGACGAGAGCCCCGCGGCCTGCGCGAGGTCGCGGATGCCGGTGCCGTGGAAGCCGCGTTCGGCGAACAACCGCACGGCGGCCTCGCGGACCCGTTCCTCCGTCGTCATCTGCTGCCTCCCTTGACCGCCTGGACGCCGTCACTCTAGCGTCAGGCCCGATCGATCGATCGATCGAAGGGGAGAGATGACCGTCGACTACTCCTGTGCCGAGGGCATCGCGCAGGTGCACCTGAACCGTCCGGAACGGCTCAACGCCGTCGTCCCGGCGCTGGTCGAGGACCTGCTGGCCGCGTTCGCGCGGGCACGGGAGGACCAGGCGCGGGTGATCGTGCTGGCCGGGCGCGGCAAGGCGTTCTGCGCCGGCCACGACCTGAAGGAGCCGGTCCCGGTCGAGACCGAGGAGCAGACGCGGGCACGGCTGGAGCGCATCCAGGACGTGACCCGCGCGATCCGCGACTTCCCCGGCATCGTGATCGCCGCGGTCCACGGCTACGCGCTGGGCGCGGGCGCGGAGTTCGCGCTGGGGTGCGACCTGGTGGTGGCGCAGACCAGCGCGGAGTTCGGGTTTCCCGAGGTCGGCGTGGGGCTCAGCGTGACGGGCGGGATCTCCAGCCTGTTGCCGAAGCTCGTCGGCCTGGCGCGCGCCAAGGAGATGCTCCTGCTCGGCGAACGGATCCACGCTCCCCGCGCGCACCAGCTGGGGCTGATCAACTCCTACGTCCTGAACCACGAGAAGCACGCGATGAAGCTCGCGCGCCGCATCGCCGACCAGCCACCGGTCGCCGCCGGGCTCGCGAAAAAGGCGATCGACCTGGGCCTGGACTCGACGCTGGAGCAGGCGATGGCGACCGAGGTCGACCACGCGATCGTCACGAGCCTGTCCGGCGAGGGGGACGAGCCACGGGAGGAGTTCGGCCGTGGCTGACCTCGTCTTCGCGCTGCGGACGGCCGTCACGCGGTGGCCGGACAAGACCGCGTGGACGTTCGATCCGGGTGGCTCGTTCACGTTCGCCCAGATCGACGCGCTGTCCGACGGGTACGCGCAGGCGTTGCGGGGCAAGGGGATCCGCGCGGGTGACCGGGTCGGGATCATGCTGCGGAACGTGCCGGAGTTCCCGCTGGTGTGGTTCGCGCTGATCAAGCTCGGTGCCACGGCCGTGCCGCTCAACGTCAGGTACCGCTCGGTCGACGCCGATCACGTGCTGCGGACCGCCGAGGTGGTCGCCGTGGTCAGCACCGAGGAGTTCCGGCCACTGCTCGCCGATCACGTGGTGCACTACGTCGAGAAGTTGGAGCCCGTCGACGGGTTCGTGCAGGCCGAGGTGTCCGCGCCGGTCGGCCTGCAGTTCACCTCGGGCACGACGGGAAAGCCGAAGGCGTGCGTGCTGTCACACTCCTACTGGCTGACGCTCGGCGGCAGCCTGGTCGAGCACTTCCCGCACCTGAACTCCGACGACGTGATGCTGACGGCGCAACCGTTTCACTACATCGATCCACAGTGGAACGTCGTCGCGGCACTGCTCTCCGGCGCGCGTCTGGTTGTGCTGGACGGCTTTCACCCGTCCACGTTCTGGGCGAAGGTCCGCGAGCACGGCGTCACCTACTTCTACTGCCTCGGCGCGATGCCGGCGTTGCTGCTGCGCATGCCGCCCGACCCGTTGGACCGAAAGCATTCCGTGCGAGTCGTGCAGGCCTCGGCGATCCCGCCCGCCCTGCACGCCGAACTGGAAGAGCGGTGGGGCGTCGGCTGGTTCGAGGCGTTCGGCATGACCGAGACCGGCGCCGACCTCCGCATCACCGCCGAGGACCACGACCGGTTCGTCGGCACGGGCTGTCTCGGCCTGCCCGCGCCGCACCGCGAGGCCAAGATCGTGGACGGCGAACTGTGGTTGCGCGGTCCCGGCATGATGGACGGCTACCTGGGCCTGCCCTCGCCGTTCGCGGACGGCTGGTTCCGGACCGGCGACCTGGCGCGGATCGAGGACGGCCGCGTCTACCACCTCGGCCGCAGCAAGGACATGATCCGGCGCAGCGGCGAGAACGTGGCCGCGCACGAGGTCGAGGAAGTGCTGATGTCACACCCCTCTGTGCGGCTCGCGGCCGTGATCGGTGTTCCGGACGACATTCGCGGTGAGGAGGTGAAAGCGTTCGTCGTCGGGAAAGTCACTGATCAGGAGCTCGCCGAGTTCTGCGCGGAAAGACTGGCGTCGTTCAAGGTTCCGCGTTTCTGGGAGTTCCGCGAGGATCTACCGCGCACCCCGTCCGAACGCGTCGCCAAGGAGCTGCTGCGGTGAGCTTTCACTGGGAGAGCCCGGTCTTCTTCGATGAGCTGGACCTGAACGGCACCTTGCACAACTCGCGGTTCGCACTGCACGTCGAACGAGCCCAGTCCGCGCTGTTCGAGTCGATGGGTCTCGGCTGGTCGTCCTACGCCGACCGCGATCCCGACCTGAACTACGTGGTCAAGGAACTGCACATCGAGTTCAACGCGGCCTTCACCGCGCCCGGCGTGCTCCCGGTCGAGATCACCGCCGACCGCATCGGCACCACCAGCGCCCGCTACGGCTTTCGTTGCGGCCGTTACGCCTCCGGCTACCGGGTGATCGTCAAGGTCGGCCAGGACGGCCGTCCCGCGCCGTGGAGCGACTGGTACCGCATGGCTTTCGAAGGGCTCTCATGATCAGGGCGGACCTGCTGCTGACGAACGCCGAGTTCGTGACGCTGGACGGCCCGGCGTCCGCGCTCGCCGTGCTGGGCGACCGGATCGTGGCACTGGAGGAGGTCCCGGCCCGCGAGGTCGTCGACCTTCAGGGTGCGACTGTCACGCCGGGCTTCCACGACGCCCACAACCACATGGCGTGGTTCGGCCTCACTCTGTCCGAAGTGGACTGCCGGGTCACGAGCCTCGACGCGCTCTACGCCGCCGTCGAGGCCGCACCGGACGGCGAGTGGGTCGTCGGCCACGGCTACGACCAGAACAAGTGCGGCGGCCACCCGACCCGCGACGGCCTGGACCGCGTCGCGCGCGGCCGCAAGGTGTGGATCAAGCACACCTCCGGCCACATGTGCGTGGTGAACACGCCCGTGCTGGAAGCGCTGGGGATCTCGGAGAGCGCGGTCGAGGTCTCCGGCGGCCTCGTCGTCACGGAGAACGGCCGCCCGACGGGCTTGTTGCAGGAACAGGCCCAGCAGTTGGTCAATCCGCTGGTGCTGCCCTATCCGGTGGACACCCTGGTCGACGCGATCGACCGCGCCGGCCGCGTGTACCTGAGCGAGGGCATCACGAGCTGTGTCGAGGCGGGCATCGGCGGAGGCTGGATCGGCAAGTCCCCGGTCGAGCTGGAGGCCTACCACCGCGCCCGCGACCAGGGAAAGCTGCACGTCCGCGTCGAACTCATGATCGCCGCCGACGCCCTGCACCCCGTCACCGAACTGGGCCTGGGCCTCGATCTCGGCGTCCGCACCGGCTTCGGCGACGACTGGCTGCGCATCGGCCCGACCAAGATCTTCTCCGACGGCTCGCTGATCGGCCACACCGCCGCGATGTGCCACGACTTCGCCGACACCCCGGGCAACCACGGCTACCTGCAAGACTCCTCGGACGCGTTGAGGGAGCGGATCATCGCCGCCCACCGAGGCGGTTGGCGGGTCGCCACGCACGCGATCGGCGGCGCGGCCATCGACCTGGTCCTGGACGCCTACGAAGAAGCGCACCGCCTCGACCCGCGCCCAGACGTCCGCCACCGCGTCGAACACTTCGGCGTGGCCCGCCCCGACCAGGTCGGGCGCGCGGTCGCGTTGGGCGTGATCGCCGTGCCCCAGGGCCGTTTCGTCAACGAGATCGGCGACGGCATGCTGAAAGCGCTCGGCCCTGATCGTGCTGCCTGGGCCTACCGCCAACGCTCGTTGCTCGACGCGGGCATGATCGTCCCCGGCAGCTCGGACCGCCCGGTGGTGAACGGCGCCCCGTTGCTCGGCATGCACGACATGGTCGAGCAGGTGACGTCGTCCGGAACGCCGTTCAGCCCGGCCGAGGCGGTGACGGGCCTGGAAGCGTTGCGCGCCTACACCTACGGCTCCGCCTACGCCTGCAAACAGGAACACCTCAAAGGCACGCTGTCCGTGGGCAAGCTCGCGGACCTCGTCGTGCTCTCGGACAACCCGGTCACCGCTGACCGGATCAAGGACATCCAGGTGCTGCGCACGATGGTGGGAGGACAGTTCCGGTGAGGCTCGTCGCCGCTTCTTCGCTGACGCCAGAGGAACTCGCGCACGTCGAGCAGATCTACTTCGACGGCTTCGAGCCACACCTGCGCGCGCCGTTCGACAACTTGCTCGCCGACACCGCCCTGGTCCTGACGGACGACAGGCCGCTCGGCCTCGCTGTCCTGCGCACCCTCGGCGACACCGGCTGGGTCTACCTGCGCTACTTCACCGTGGGGGAGAAGGGCCGCGGCCTAGGCGAACACCTGTGGACTCACCTGCGCGTCGCCATGACCGCCGCGGGCCACACCCGGATCATCTACGACGTCGAGGACCCGGCCCAGCACGGCATCGACCCGGCGGAGGAACGCGTCCGCCACCGCCGCATCGCGTTCTACCGCCGCCTCGGCGCCGTGCTGCTGCCCGTCAACGGCTACCTGCCGCCGCAGGGCAGCGCCGGCTACCCGATGCTGCTGATGGCCGCGGACCACGTCGCCCAGACCCCGGCCGCCGCCGACGACCTGGCCCGCATCACGGTCGCCGTGTACGAGCACCGGTACGGCATCGCGGCGTCCGATCCGGTGGTGACGCGGACGTTGCGGCTGAGCGGCGTCTCACATGCGGGCTGAGCCGGCCTTCCAGTACCCGCTGAACATGATCGCCTTGCGGTCCACCCCGCGGTCCTTGGTCAGGTGCCGCCGCACCCCGGTCGCGAGCGCCGACTCCCCGCACGCCCACGCGTAGTCCACAGCGGACAGCACCTTGCCCTGGATCGCCTTCAGCACGGCGGAACCGGGTTCGGCGTCACCGCGGAACACCCACTCCGCCTCGAGGTCGATCCGGTACGACTCGTCCGGTACCTCGACGAACACGTGCACCGGCCGCGTCTCGACCTCCAGGATCGCCGCGAGGGCGGGCAACGCGGTCTCGTCGGCAGCCAGCAGCACCGTGCCTTCCGTCGGCGGCAGGTAGGCCGAACCGCCCGCGCGGAACCCGGCTTTGTCGCCCGCGATCGCGCGGCGGGCCCAGCGCGTGCCGGGGCCCGCGTCGCCGTGCACCACGAAGTCGACGTCGATCTCGGCGACGTCGGGCCGGTGCGCGCGGACCGTGTACCAGCGCAGGTCCGGCCGCGTGTCCTCGGGCATCGCGCGCAGCGACGAGCGGACGTTGATCCGGTCGTCGGCCGGCATGACGAGCTCGCGGCCGGTCGCCATCAGCAGGCCGAAGTACTCGTCCGGGCCGGTCACCTCGAACGAGGCGAGCTCCGGCGCGTGGAAGGTGATCCGGCGCATGTGTTCGCTGAGCTCGGTCACCGCCGTGACGGTCAGGACGAACTGGTCGAAGACCTCGCGGCGGTTCGCGGGGGCCATCAGCAGCTCGGCGGCCTTGGTGGCGGCCTTGAGCGTGAACCTGTCGAAGGCGGAGTAGCGCGACATGCCAGCAACGTACACCTTTGGTTAGGCTTACCTAAACCCTCAGGCGAAATCAGGGCTGGTACCGCAGACTGCGAACATGTTCCCGAGGACCGCGCAACAGCAATGGTGGTTCGAAGAGCCTGCCAGCAAGAACCGGAGTCAGGCGCTCGGCCTGCGGCTTGCCGTCGCTTACCGCCAACGTGACGCCGAGGCCGTCGCGCGAATGCTGCCCGACGACGAGGGTGAGATCTGGCTGGTCATGGGTGCGCTGGAGAACGGCCTGCTCGGGCTCAATCAGCTGTACCCGCCCGGCCTGCCGGACGAGGTGTGGGAACGTGTCACGCCGATCATCGACGCCTCCGCTCCCAAGGGTGTCGCTCCGCGCGCACGTGCGTTGCTCGCGGCGATGACGGACGCCATGTACAACGCCACTCTCGGCGAGGTCAACGAACGCAAGGAGCAGGATCCGTACGTGGGCGCGCACCTGTACGCGGCCATCACGGCGATGCGCTCCATGGAGCACGAGGGCAGCATCCAACGTATGCAGGCCAAGGCCGACGAGCTCGACCCGGCCTGATTCACGCCCCTGAACTGGGGCGATAGGGCTGAGGTGTAGCTAACAGACACCCCAACGTGCATGCCCATACATCGTCGTGCATAATTCTCAACGTGTCCAAGGTGCTCACTTCACTTCCCGCCGGCGAACGCGTCGGCATCGCCTTCTCCGGTGGTCTCGACACCTCCGTCGCGGTCGCGTGGATGCGTGAGAAGGGCGCTGTGCCCTGCACGTACACCGCGGACATCGGGCAGTACGACGAGCCCGAGATCGAGACGGTCCCGGGTCGCGCCGGCACGTACGGCGCCGAGATCGCGCGTCTCGTCGACTGCCGCGCGGCGCTGGTCGAGGAAGGTCTCGCGGCGCTCGCCTGCGGCGCGTTCCACATCCGCTCCGGTGGCCGTGCCTACTTCAACACGACCCCGCTCGGGCGGGCCGTCACGGGCACCATGCTCGTGCGCGCCATGCTCGACGACGACGTGCAGATCTGGGGCGACGGCTCCACCTACAAGGGCAACGACATCGAGCGGTTCTACCGCTACGGCCTGCTCGCGAACCCTTCGCTGCGGATCTACAAGCCGTGGCTCGACGCCGCGTTCGTGAACGAGCTCGGCGGCCGCAAGGAGATGTCCGAGTGGCTCCTCGAGCGTGACCTGCCCTACCGTTCGTCCGTCGAGAAGGCGTACTCGACCGACGCGAACATCTGGGGCGCGACGCACGAGGCCAAGTCGCTCGAGCTGCTCAACGAGGGCATCGAGATCGTCGAGCCGATCATGGGCGTCAAGTTCTGGGACCCGTCGGTCGAGATCGCGACCGAGGACGTCACCATCGGCTTCGACCAGGGCCGCCCGGTCACGATCAACGGCAAGGAGTTCCACGACGCCGTCGACCTCGTGCTGGAGGCGAACGCCATCGGCGGCCGCCACGGTCTCGGCATGTCCGACCAGATCGAGAACCGCATCATCGAGGCCAAGAGCCGCGGCATCTACGAGGCGCCCGGCATGGCGTTGCTCTACATCGCCTACGACCGCCTCGTGAACGCGATCCACAACGAGGACACCGTCGCGGCGTACCACAACGAGGGCCGCAAGCTCGGCCGTCTGCTGTACGAGGGCCGCTGGCTCGACCCGCAGTCGCTGATGGTGCGCGAGTCGCTGCAGCGCTGGGTCGGTTCCGCGATCACCGGCGAGGTCACGCTGCGGCTGCGCAGGGGCGACGACTACTCGATCCTCGACACGTCCGGCCCGGCGTTCAGCTACCACCCGGACAAGCTGTCGATGGAACGCACCGAGGACTCGGCGTTCGGCCCGGTCGACCGCATCGGCCAGCTGACCATGCGCAACCTCGACATCGCTGACTCGCGCGCCAAGCTGGAGCTCTTCGCGGGCCTCGGCATGGTCGGCACCCGGCAGTCGGCGCTCATCCCGGCACTGCCCGAGCCGACGCAGCTGATCGGCGACGTGCCGGACGGCGGCGCGGAGGCCATCGCCTCGCGCGGTGAGGTCTCGGCGGCCGACGAACTGCTCGACGCGGCGGCCATGGAGTTCGGCACGGACTGACACGGACCAACACGAGAACACGGGGCCGGTGGGGATCACCCCGCCGGCCCCGTTCTCGTCAGGTCTGGGGCCACATCGAGTAGATGACGTTCTCCTCGTCGGCGCACACGACCTGGGGCAGGATGCCTTCGGCGACCTGGTTGCACGACATCGATCCGACCTTGATCGGGGGCAGTCCCGTCTTCGGCTCCAGGCGTTCTGCGTAGTAGTCGAACAGCACCGCGCCGGCCTGGTCGCAGTTCAGCCTGCCCTTCGGGGTCTCCATCACGACGGCCAGCATCGGCTTGCTGAGGGCTCCGAGGAACACCCGGTCGCAGTACTGCGAGGGCAGGCTCTCGTACTGCTCGGGCGGCACGCCGTTGAGGGCGGTGACGCCACTGGACGTGGTGGTGGCGCTCGACGTCTGCGACTCGGTCGGCGGCGGAGCCGTCTCCTGCCGGCCGGACCCGGTGACCTCAGAGGTGCAGCCCGCCGCGAGGACGGCGAGGAGCACAGGTGTGATCAAGAACCTCATGCCTGCGGGGTCGGCGCCGGCCTCACTATCGTTACGGCTCGTGTCGATCGAGGATGAACGGGCTCGGCCCGCCGTGCTGCTCAACCCGCTGGAAGGCGACCCGACGGACGCCGACAGCCACATCGGTGGCCCCGTGTTGTGGCCGATCGACGAGCCGTGGCCGCACTGCGACGGCGCCACACACGATCCCGCCAGCGGCGGCGAACCGTTCGTCGGCGCCGTGCAGCTCTACCGGCGCGACTTCCCGGAACTGCCGTTCCCGGACGGCACCGATCTCCTGCAGGTCTTCCTCTGCACGCTGCACCACGACCTTCCGGACGTCTACGGCCCGGACGTGCGGCTCGTGTGGCGTGACTCCACGACGGTGTTCGAGCTGATCGAGGAGGAGCCAGAACCGTCCGTGCAGGAAGAGCTCTACGTTCCGACGGTCAACGTGCTCGAACCGATCCGCTTCACCGAGCACGAGACGAAGACGTCCGGTGGCACGAAGATCGGTGGCTGGACCGCGTGGTGGCAGTCCGGCCCGTTCGAGTTCGAATGCCCGGAGTGCGGTGCGGCGCAACGCCAGACGCTCTCGCTCGCCACCCACGAGCCGTCCGGTGACGACGTGGAGTGGGAGTTCGGCCGCGAGGGGAACCTGAACATCCTCACGTGCGAGAAGGACGTCCGGCACCCGATCCGGCTGCACGTCGACTGAGCGCCGCCACCCCGGCCAGCAGCACGAGCAGGACCCCGGCGAACCACGCCATCACCGCGGTGGGCGCGAGGTAGCGGGTGGCGAGCCCGATCGACAGCGACGGCACGCTCAACCCGAGGTAGGCGATGAAGAACAGCGTCGCCAGCGCCTCGCCGCGCTTCTCCGGCGCCGCCATCGCGGACACCGCACCGATCGACGCCTTGAACTGCACGCCCGCCCCGATTCCGGCGAGCGCGCCGCCGACCAGGAACAACGGGAAGCTCGTCGCGTACATCCCGGCCACGACCAGCGGCACGCCGATCGCCTGCCCGCCCAGCCCCACCGCACGCCGGACGGACGGGGAAAGGCCGCCGGTCACGGTCTGGGCGAGCGCCGCTCCACCGAACACGAGGAAGACCACGAGCCCGGCCAGCAGACGGGACGGGTGGTGAAGCTGGCCCGCCACGAAGCCCGGCGAGACGGACGTGAACACGCCGAACACCGCGAACGCCGAGAAGGCTCCGGCTGCCGCCGCGAAGTAGCCCGTGCGGTCGCCGTGGTCGGCGCTGATCCGTTGTGGACGGTACGAGACCCGCTTGCGGACCACGGTTTCCGGCGTGAGGGCGACGGCGGCGATGCTCACCACGAGCAGCACGGCCAGCACGACGTACGGGGTGCTCAGCGGTGACGGCGCGTACTGCGCGAGGGCGCCCGCGACCAGTGCGCCGACACCGAGGCCGCCGATGTTCGCCGCGGTCGACACGATCTCGAAGCGACGCGGCGACGCACCGGGGCGGTGCCGGGAGTGCAGGTCGTAGAGGTACGCGGTGGCGGTCGCGGCGATCATGCCGACGCCCAGGCCGTTGACCACCCGCGCGACGATCAGGACCGGCAGCGACGTGCTGGTCAGGAAGAGCAGAGCGGAGACGATCTCGAGGCTCAGCGCGGGGATGAGGATCGCCTTGCGGCCGGCCCAGTCCGAGACGTGGCCCGCGAGCACCAGGCTGATCACCACGCCGACCGCGAAGGCCGCGAACACGACGGTGATCGCGAACGTCGAGAAGCCCTCGCGCGCGACGTAGAGCGGGAACAGCGGCGCGGGGACGGTCGAGTAGGCCATCGCGATCAGGAACGTGCCGGCGACGGCCCAGAAACCCCTGCCGTGGCGTGAGCTGGAGGCAGGTCGTTCGGCGACCGGTGAATCGAGGACCAAGGACATGCCTCCACCCTGCGTGCCTCGATGCATCACGTCCAACGAAAGTTGAAGCTGGCGATCATCACTTTCTGAGATACTCGCTGGTGTGGACCTTCGGCAGCTCGAATACTTCGTCGCGGTCGCGGAAGAGGGCAGCTTTACGCGTGCCGCCGCCCGCGTGCACGTCGTGCAGTCCGCCGTCTCGGCCGCGATCAAGACACTCGAACGCGAGCTCGGCGCCGTCCTGCTCGACCGCAACTCCAAGCGCGTCCTGCTGACCGACGCGGGGGAGGCGCTGCTGCCGAAGGCCCAGGCCGTGCTGGACGCCGCCACCGAGGCCAGGGACGCCGTCGCGCAGGTCCAGGGCGGACTGACCGGCACGGTCCGGCTCGGCACGCTGACCTCGGTGAACCTGATCAACCTGCCCGCGCTGCTCGGCGAGTTCCACCGGCGCCATCCCGGGGTGCTGGTGCGCACGAACGCGTCGACGACGGGGTCGCTGGGGCTCGTCGAGCAGCTGCTGGACCACCGGCTCGACCTCTCCTTCGTGTCGCTGCCCGGCGACGTGCCGGCCGGGCTCGTCCTCGACGAGCTGTCCCACTCGGTGATGGACCTGGTCGTGCCCCTGGACCACCCGCTGGCAGGCAGGGACGAGGTCTCCATCGGAGACCTCGCCGGACTGGACTTCATCGACTCACCGCTGGGCTACGGCAACCGGGCCGTGGCCGACCGGGCGTTCGCCGCCGGCGCCGTGCCGCGCCGGGTGACGGTGGAGATGTCGGACATCTACACCGGCGTCGACTTCGTCCGGCACGGCCTCGGCGTCGTGCTGCTGCCCGACTACGTCATCGGCACCGCGGCAGGCGTCAAGACCCTGACCGTGACCGGCGCGGACCTGCGCTGGCCGCTGGGACTCGCCTGGCCGGCCGGGCGCAGGCCCAGCGCCGCGACCAGGGCGTTGATCGCGGTGGTGCACGAGTTCTTCACCCGCTGAACGGTCACCGGACGCAGGCGAAGCTCGACGCTCGATCCGGATCTCCGCCGCGATACCGGGGCCAGCCCGGGTACTCGCACAACGGACGGGTGCGGTCGTGAGTCACGTCGGCCACGACCGGGTTCCTCGGCGACTGTCCTTTCTGGACCCAGCGTTCTAGTGCGGTGAGCGAGTCCCACCCGGCTGCGAACGCGGGCGTGCCGAAGTTCGCGTGGTTCGCCCCTGGCACGAGGTAGTAGCGCGAGAACTTCTCAGTGGTGTCAGGACCCAGGAGGTCACGCACGCGCTGGTAGTAGTCGTTCGTCGAGCGGTGGGACACCAACTCGTCCGCGGAGCCGTGCAGCAGGAGCAGTTTGCCGCCGGAGCGCGCGAACGGGCGCAGGTCCACGTTGTTGCGGTCCTGGATCGTGGAGAGCTCACTGATCCGGCTGAGCCACTTGCCGGGACGCGACGGATCCAGGTCGAGTGAGTTGAAGCCGGGGTCGCGGGTCAGGAAGTACTTCACCCACTGGTCCCAGTACTGCATGCCGTAGCCGCTGGTCACCGGCATGGGGTTCGCGGGCGCGGTCGTGCCGAACCCGAGGAACGGCGTTCGCATGTCCGCTCCCGAGAGGAACGGGAAACCGGGGTACTGGGTCTCGCCGCTGGCGACCCGGTACGGCCACCGGAACGCCGTGGACATGGCGGTCACGGCCCCGATCTGCGGATCGGACAGGCAGGCCGGCCCGGTGTCGGCGCCGTCAGGGCAGCGCAGGACGCGAGGGTCGAACTGGCAGCGCGGGTTCGACACGACCCGGTCCAGCACGCCGTCCGCGCCGTCGCAGGCGTTGATCACGCTGTCGTACAACAACGTCTGCTTCGCGGGGCCGGGGAACGCGCCGGGACGGGACAGGACCTGCGTCAGATGTCCCAGGTACAGGCCCTCGGCGAGGTTGTTCCACGCGGGAAAGCCGGAGATCACGCCGTCGAACGCCCGCGGCCAGCGCTGAGCGACGATGAGTGCCTCGCGGCCACCCGTCGAGCCGCCCGCGAAGTACGTCTCGGCGGGGTTCTTCCCGGCGGCGCGCCGGATCAGGAACAGGCTCGCGTCGTGCGTCTTCTTCAGCGCGTCACCGGCGGCGAAGTTCCGCACCGCCTCGTCGTTCACGCCGAACGAGCCGTCCAGCGACGGAACCGCCGCCGGACCCTGCTGGTGGCCGGAGTCGCTCGCGAACGTCGCGTACCGCCGGGCCAAGGGTGCCAAGGCGTCCGGGGCGGCGAACGGCACGTTCCCCGTCAGCGCGGGAATCGTCCCGTTGTAGCCGCCGCCACCGAACATCAACGCCTTGCCGTTCCAGCCGTGCGGCAGGGCGACGCGCGTCTTGATGGCGGGCGCTGACCGGTCGACGGGGTACAGGTCGGCGTCGACCTGGCAGTACTCGATCGTCTGTCCACTCACGACACTGGAGGTGACGGCGGCCGCGGTGACGCGACCGCCGGTGGTCGGCAGGCTGATGACCGAGGCGGGGATCTTCACCTGGAACAGGTCTGCGCACGCGGTCGTCGCGCCGGCCGGTGCGGTGCCGAGGAAAGCCATTCCTGGCAACAGAAGCGCGGTCGAAAGCAGGGCGAGCTTCACGCCGGACTCCTTCTCAGCGGTAGAGGTGCGTGCCGGGAACGGCGAGCGGGTCCTCGCGGACCTCGGCGGGGTTCGTCTCGGGGAGGAACCACGCGCTGACGAACGTGATCAGCCCCATGGCCGTGATGTAGGCGGCGACCGGGATCGTGCTGCCGGTCTGGGCGATGAGCGCGGTCATCAGGAACGGCGTGCCACCGCTGATGATGATCGCGGAGAGCTGGTAGGACAGTGACGCGCCGGAGTAGCGGACGTTGGGCGCGAACAGCTCACCGAGGAAGCTCGCGATCGGGCCGTACGTGAGGCTCTGGAAGATGAATCCCACCACCACGGCGACGAAGATCAGCGGCAGCGACGCGGTGTTGACGAGCCCGAAGTACGGGAAGCCCCACAGCGCGACGCCCAGGCCGCCGATGAGGATCAGCGGACGGCGCCCGATCCGGTCCGAGACGTGCCCGGCCCAGGGCAGGACCGCGAGCATCGCCACGGAACTGAGCAGCACGACCGTCAGCAACGGAACGCGGTCGAGCTTGAGGGACGTGGTGCCGTAGTTCAGCAGTCCGGCGATGCTGACGTAGAAGAGGCTGTTGGTGGCCGAGAGGATCCCGCAGGCGAGCAGGATCGTGCCCCACCTGCTCCGGATGACCTGCGCCAGCGGGGCGCGGACTACAGCGCGTTCCGGCCGGGAGACCTCCTTCTGCAGGTCGCGGAACTCCGGTGTGTCCTCCACTTTGGACTGGATGTACATGACCACCGCGAACATCAGGACGCTGAGCAGGAACGGGATCCGCCAGCCCCAGCTGAGGAACGCGTCGTTCGGCATCAGGCCGCTGGCCGCCAGGAAGATCAGGTTCGAGATGATCACGGCGACGGGAACGCTGGTCTGCCCGAAGGTTCCAGCGAACCCGCGCCGTTTCGGACTCGCCGACTCAGTGAGCAGCAGCATGATGCCGCCCCACTGGCCGCCTGCCGCGAGTCCTTGGAGGAAGCGCAACGTCACCAACAGGATCGGTGCCAGTGCGCCCACGGCCGACGCGCTGGGCAGACAGCCGATCAGGAACGTCGCGGCGCCCATCAGCGCGAGACAGGCGACGACGACCGGCTTGCGCCCGTACTTGTCCCCGAAGTGCCCGGCGAGCACCCCGCCGATCGGGCGTGCCACGAAACCGGCCCAGAACGTGCTGAACGCGAGCAGCGTCCCGGTCAGTGCCGAGGACTCCGGGAAGAACACCTTGGGGAACACCAGCGCGGCCGCGGTGCCGTAGAGGAAGAAGTCGTACCACTCGATCGAACTGCCGATCAGCCCCGCGGTCAGCAGCTTGCGGAAGCCTCGGCGCCGGGTCGCGGACTGTTCTTCGGGCTGGGCCAGAGGGGTTGCCATGCATGCCGCCTTCGTCGATGAACCGGCAGGTGATGACGGCCAATGCTAGGGCGGCGACACCCGGTGGCTGAGGTCTGGATCACACACCCCTGACCTTCGTCCGGTGGGACTTTCCACCACCGGCGGCTGGGTGACAATGGCGTCGTGACCATCGACCCGAGTGAGTCGCACGAACTCGTGCGCCGTCAGCGCGAACTGGCGTCGTTGTACGCGACGGCGAAGTCGCTCACGGCCCTCGGCGAGCTCGACGCCGTGCTGCAGTCGATCGTCCGCCACGCCCACGACCTGATGGGCACGGACTTCACGTACCTGTCGCTGGTAGCGGACGGCAGGCTGTCGGCCAAGGCCGCGGAGGGAACGATCTCCGCCGTGTTCCTGAGCGCCACGATCCCGGCCGGTGTCGGCCTCGGCGGCAAGGTGCTGGCCACCCGGCGCCCGCAGTGGGTGCGCAACTACGCCGCCTCGACCCTCATCGACCACGACGCCGGCTTCGACGTGCTGGTCGGCACGGAGGACCTGGTCGCTCTTCTCGGTGTGCCACTGGTGATCCGGGACGAGGTGGTGGGCGCGCTGTTCGCCGCGTACCGCTCCGAGCGGTCGTTCCACGCGGGCGAGATCGCGTTGCTGAGCGCGTTCGCCGACCACGCCGCCGTGGCGCTGGACAACGCCCGTCTCTACGAGAAGAGCCGGAAAGCGTTGCAGGACCTGCAGGAGCACATGACCGTCGTCGAACGGGCGCAGGCCATCCACGAGACCCTGACGGGCGTGGTGCTGGAGGGCGGCACGCCGGACGACGTCGCGCAGGTCCTCGCCGGTCAGCTCGGCGGGAGCGTGGTCGTGCTCGACAGGGCCGCCGGACATCACTCCGGCCGCGTCACGACCTCGGTCGACGCCGAGGGGGTCGCGCACAGCGTGGCCCCGATCAGGGCGGGTGACAGCTACCTCGGCGCGCTGTCGTGGAGCCGCGAAGCGTTGCAGGGACACGGTGTCTCGGACGACATGGACCTGCGCACGCTCGAACGGGCCACGCACATCCTCGGCCTGTTGATCCTCAAGGAACGCGCCGTCGCCGACGCGAGCGAACGGCTCAGCGGCGAACTGCTGACCGAGCTGATGGTCGGCGGCCCCGGGATCAGCCCCTCCCAGCGCTCGCGCGCCCAGGCCCGTCACATCAACGCCGACCGGCTGAACCTGGTCCTCGTCGCGGACTCGCCGGAGTCCTCCGCCGACCTCGTGCGCCACCTGCACGACATCGCCAGGGACCGTTCCGGGCTGGCGGGCGAACACCTCGGCCGGGCGACGCTGATCGTGCCGAGCGCGGACGACGACCGCACCGTCGAGGAGGTCCACCGACGGCTGCGGCGCGCGTCAGGCGCTCCCGTCGTCGTCGTGGGGGAGCGGGCGGTCAACCACGACTGGTCGCGCGCGTTCTCCCTGGCCGGCCGGTGCGGCGCGGTCATGCGGGCGCTGGGGCACACCGACCGCGGCGCCACGACCGGCCGGTACTCCCTCTACGCGTTGATCTTCGACGTGGACCGGGCCGGCGAGCTCGACCGCTTCCTCGCCGAGTCCGTGGGCCCCCTCGCCGACTACGACGCGCGACGCGGAACCGATCTCGTCGGAACCCTCTGCGCCTACTACGACCACCGTGCGAACGTCGCGGCGACCGCGCGCGCGTTGCACGTGCACGTCAACACGCTCCTTAAACGACTGGACCGGGTCAGCGACGTCCTCGGTGCCGACTGGCGCACCGAGAACGACCTGGAACTGCAGCTGGGACTGCAGCTCCACCGGTTGAGGTCGGCGGTCTGACCGCACCCGGTGAGGTGATCAGTAGGGTGGGCGCCCCCGTGCGACTCCCGGAGGAGATCACATGATCCGCGTGCTCATCGCCGACGACCAGCCGCTGGTGCGGGCCGGTCTTGCGGCGCTGCTCGCCGCCGAGCCCGGCATCGAGGTGGCCGGTGTGGCCGCGGACGGCGCCGAGGCGCTCGCGATGGCGCTCGACCTCGTGCCGGACGTGGCCTGCCTCGACATCCGGATGCCCGGCCGCAGCGGCATCGAGGTCGCGCGGGAGCTGTGCGCACCGGACGCGGACCCGCAGGTGCCGGTGCTCGTGCTCACGACCTTCGACCTCGACGACTACGTGTTCGGGGCGCTGGAGGCGGGCGTGTCGGGGTTCCTGCTCAAGGACTCCGAACCGGACGACATCATCCACGCGGTGCGGCAGGTGGCCGCCGGCCTGGGCACGATCGACCAGACGCTGACCCGCCGCATCCTGCGCGAGTTCGTGCACCGCCGCCGGCTGCAGCCGGTGACCGGGCGGCGGGCCGAGGACTTGCTCACGCCCCGCGAGCACGAGATCCTGCTGCTGCTCGCCCAGGGCATGTCCAACGACGACATCGCCCGCAGTCTGGTCGTGGAGGTGTCGACGGTGAAGTCGCACCTGGCCCGGATCCTGCCCAAGCTGGGGGTGACCTCCCGGCTGCAGGCCGTCGTCTGGGCCTACCAGAACCACGTCGTCACCGTCCCCGGTCCTGCGACGCCCTGACCGGGTTCAGCCGGCCGGTGGGCGGTAGCCGAGCCGTCCGCGGGTGCCGAGCAGGACCAGGACCGCGACGACGACGGAGCCGGTCGCCATGGCCTGCATCGCCCGGTCGCCGTCGATCGCCGGGAACATCTCCAACCACATGATCGAGGCGAAGTTGTTCACGCTGACGTGCAGCAGCATCGCCAGCGGGAGGCTCTCCCCGGTGCTGTTGAACATCCACGTCATGACCACGTTGAACGCGAGGCAGAACACCACGAACGCGACCAGGCGGGTCCAGTCCGCGTCCGGCCAGCCGCCCCACTCGGTCAGGAACAGCGGCAGGTGCCACGAGGCCCAGATCGGGCCGAGGATCATCGTTCCGGCCAGCGGCCCGAACCGGCGCTGCATCCGGGGCAGCGCGAAGTCCCGCCAGCCCGGTTCCTCCGCGAGCCCCGTGGTGACCATCTGCAGCAGGAGAGCCGGGACGTAGGCGGCCACCGCCATCATCGAGGGCGCCACGATCCGCCCGCCCGAGATCGCCAGCCCCGTCAGCAGCATCGCGACCGGCACCCCCAGCAGCGCGACCGCGTACCAGTGCCACCGGACCCGCCAGCGCCACATCCGGCCCGCCCAGCGCCGCAGCCCGGCCCGCCCGTCCGCGATCGCGGTGACCACGAGGGCCGAGACGATCGGGCCGAGGTAGGCGCCGGGCAGGACTCCGGTGAACTGGCTGGTCCCGAGCACCTCCGGGAACCGGTAGTCCCACCAGCCGAGTCCGTTGCCGGACAGGATGTAGGGGGTCCAGGCCAGCCAGCTCAGCAGGTTGGCGAGCACGAAGAAGCTCAGCAGCGGATGCCGGCGCACCGGTCCGAGCAGTCCGCCGGAACCGCGTGGATCCGCTGTCCGGGTGTCGGGTGCGGCCGGCGACGGGGTGTGGTCCGAGATCGTCATGCCGCAATCCTTCGGGCGTGGCGGGCCGGTGCCGAGATGCGAAGGATCGAAGCCGTGCGATGCCATCGAAAGGTGTAACGGACTTGCTCGCGCACGTCGGTTCAGGTGCAACGAACTTGCTTGCGCAGGTCGGTTCAGGCGCGACGGGCACCCGCGTCACGGGGCTTCGCGGGCCCGTCCACCGCGCCGACCGTCTCCCCGAGCGGCAGCCTCAGCCGCACCTCCCACCCGCCCTCCGAGGTGGGGCCGTAGTCCAGTTCGGCCCCGACCAGTTGGGCCCGTTCCGCCATGCCGACCAGACCGAAACCGCTGCCGGGACCGGGATCCGGGCCGCGGGGCACGCCGTTGCGCACGCTGATCGCGAGCCATCCCCCGCCGGGCTCGCCGACCTCGACGGCGCAGGGCGCACCCGGTGCGTGCACCGCCGCGTTCGCCAGCGACTCCTGCACCATCCGGTAGGCGACGAGCTGGGTCAGCGGACCGGCCTCGACCTGGTGTGCGGGCAGCACGAGGCTGATCTCGGCGCCCGCCGCGCGGCGGGCCCGCACGAGCGCGGACACCGCGTCGAGGGTCTCCACCGGGCGGTCCGCGTCGGTGTCCTCGCGCAGCAGTCCGACGAGTCGTCGCAGGTCGGTCAGCACGGCACGGCTCTGCTGGCGTATCTGACCCACGGAGTGCTTGGCCGTGGCGGGGTCGGTGTCGATCTGACGAGCGACCGCCGCGGCCATCATCGCGATACCGGACAGGTGGTGGGCGGCGATGTCGTGCAGTTCCCGTGACATCGCCGTGCGCTGCCGCGAGATCGTCGCCTGCAACAGCGCTTCCTGTTCCCGGCGCAGGGCTTCCAGCTCCAGCCGTCGTGCCTCGTGCGCGTCCCGCCGTGCCGAGACCACCGAGCCGGCCAGCAGCGGCAGCCCGATCACCAGCAACGCCTGCGGCACCGCGCCGATGAGGGCCGCGACCGTGCCGGTGGCACCGCGGGCGCCCGCGGTGACGAACTGTCCTGTGGCCAGCAGCACCCCCGCGACGAGCAGCGGTCCCCGCAACGGTCGTACGGCGCGGGCGGCGACGGCGAGGAACACCGCGACCATGACGGCGACGGCGGTGAGCGTGAACGCGGGCCCCGGCGACATCGGGACCAGCACGAGCGCCATCCCCGCCACCCCGGGCACCACCACCTCCGGCGCGCGACCGGTCCACGTGACCGCGGCGGCCTGCGCCAGCAGGACTACCGCGACCGTCCACCACGCGGCGTCCCCGAGTGCGGGCACCGGGCCCAGGCCGGAGCCGGGGCCTGCCGCGGCCGGGAGCACCAGCAGCATGCAGATCGCCACCGCACCGCTGCTGAGTGCGGCCCACGGGTGAAGCGGCCGGAACCGGCCCGGTGACTGCGGGAGAGGGGACATGTCGGCCTCCGCGGATCCGACCGGCACGATCCGCGCTCCCAGGCCCGTGCTGGAGAGCCGTCGTCGGTGCCCGGTGACCGGCTCATCATCGGCCACGGCGAGGCGCGGACCGCGGTCGGCGGCCAGGTTTGCATCGAAAGCACGAGCTGGCCGGCTCCCCACTTTTCGCCGATGTGCCGGCGTCCGGGAGACGCGCACCCGCTAGGCGATGCGCAACGACTCCCGCAGCGCGCTCTTCGACAGCTTGCCGGTGCCCGTCTTGGGCAGCGCCGCCACGAAGACGACCTCGTCGGGCAGCCACCACTTGGCGACCGTGGGAGTGATGTGCCGCAGCAGTTCGTCGCCGGTGGTGGCGCTGCCGTCGCGCAGGACGACGTAGGCGACCGGGCGTTCGCCCCACCTCGGGTCCGGGCGGGCGACCACGGCGACCTCGACCACGTCGGAGTGCGAGGTGAGGGCGCTCTCCAGCTCGACGGACGAGATCCACTCGCCACCGGACTTGATCAGGTCCTTCATCCGGTCCACGAGCCGCACGTAGCCGTCGGCGTCGATCGTGGCGAGGTCACCGGTCCGCAGCCAGCCGTCGCTCGTGAAGCTTTCCGGTGTGTCCACCTGGAAGTAGCCGCCCGCGACCCACGGGCCCGCCACCTGAAGCTCGCCGATGGCCTTGCCGTCGCGCGGCAGTTCCTCGCTCGTCTCGACGTCGGCGATCCGCAGGTTCACGAGCGGCAGCGGCTGGCCCTGCGCGGCCCGCACCGCCACCTGCTCGGCGGCGTCCCGGTGCTGGGTGCGGGTGCCGCCGATCGTCCCGACCGGACTGATCTCCGTCATGCCCCAGGAGTGCGTGATGGGCACGCCGATCGCGGCGCGGTAGGTCTCGGACAGCGCCGGGGCGATCACCGAGCCGCCGCCGAGCAGGAACCGCGTGGCGCTCAGCTCGTGGTAGCCCAGCTGGGGAACCAGGCTCGTCCACACCGTCGGCACGGCGCCGGCGACGGTGACCCGTTCGGTCTCCATCAGGCGCAGCAGATGGGTCGGCTCCGAGGACGGCCCTGGGAGGACCAGCGAGGCGCCCGTCATCATCGCGCCGTAGGGCAGACCCCAGGCGTTGGCGTGGAACATGGGCACGATCGGCATCACGACATCGCTCTCGCACAGGCCGATGAAACCGGCGGCGAGTGTGCCGAGGCAGTGCAGGATCGTCGAGCGGTGGCTGTACAGCACGCCTTTGGGCGGCCCGGTCGTGCCGGACGTGTAGCAGAGTCCTGAGGCCAGGTTCTCGTCCGCGAGCGTGAACGAGTCCTCGAACGAGCCCGCGAACGGCTCGGCTCCCGCGACCAGTTCGTCGTAGTGCACGACGCGGGGATCGGCCGGGATCGGCGCTTTGCTGTCGTCAGGCAGTACGACCCAGTGCCGGACCGTCCGCATTCGGGCGGCACTGGGCCATATTCGGGAGAGCAGGGCACGATCGACGAACACCACGTCGTCCTGGGCGTGGTTGACGATGTACTCCAGATGCTCCGCCGAAAGCCGGATGTTGATGGAGTGCAGCACCCGCTTGGTGATCGGCACCGCGAGGTAGAGCTCCAGGTGACGCCGTGTGTTGGTCGCGAACGTGGCGACGCGGGCGCCGGCCGGGACGCCGAGCGAGTCGAGCGCGGTGGCGAGGCGCCGGGTCTGCTCGGCCACCTCGGCGTAGGTGACCCGCTCCCCGGCCGTCACGACCTGCTTGTGTGCGTACAGCCGCTCGGCTCGCTCCAGAACGTGCGCGATGGTGAGCGGCCGGGGTTGCATCAGCCCGTCCATGGAAGATCACCCTAAGTGAGCTCCTGGACGGGCAAGAGGGCAGAATCTTCCACTCATTCTCTTGTGTCGGCGGCGATTCCTCACACCGCGCGGTAGGCGTCGCACGCCAGCGTGATCAGGTCGGTGAGGTGCTGCGGAGGCTGGTCCTTCCACCACGCGAGCCACACCGCGATCGGCGGCGCGTCCACCACGGCCCGATAGGCCACGCCGGGACGCGGGTTCAGGCTCGCGGTGGCCTCCGACGTCATGCCGACGGCCTGACCGGCGGCGATCAGCGTCAGCCACTCGTCGACGCTGTGGGTGTTGCGGACGACGGCGGGCGCCTTGCCCGGTTGCCACAGGTCCAGAGTGGTCGTTCCGGTCCGGTCGTCCACCGCGATCCCGTAGCGGGCGAGGTCGGCCAGCTTCAGCGAACGCTTGCGCGCCAACGGATTGTCCGTCGCGACGACGCCGTAGCGCCGTTCGGTGCCGAGCAACGCCGTCTCGAACCGCGAGTCCTCGACGGCTTTGCGCACGACCGCGACGTCGGCGGTGCCCTCGGTGAGACCGGCGGTCAGCGAGTTCGACTGGACGAACACCAGCGGCAATCCGGGATGCCTTGAGGCCCAGGACTTCTGCACGCGCCGGGTGTGCTTGCCCAGTGCCGACCAGGCGTAGCCGATCCGCAGTTCGGTCAGCGAGTGCGACGCGATCCGGTGCAGGTGCGCGACCTCGTCCAGCACCCTGCGCGCCCCGTCGAGCACCTGCGTGCCCACGGCCGTGAGTGCGACGTGCCGTGTGGAGCGTTGCAGCAGGCGCACACCGAGCGAGGCCTCCAGTGCGGCGACCGATCGGGACACCGACGCCTGGGTCAGGTCGAGTTCCCTTGCCGCGTCGGTGAACGTGCCCGAGTCGACCACCGCCACGAACGCCCGCAGATGCCGCAGATCCATGCGTCCAGCGTATAGGTGACGCGGCCGATGCATTTCCCGTATCAAAGCCGGGGCCGCAGGCTGGTGGCATGAAGAGCATCGGTGGATTCGCGACGATGACCGCGAGCGCGGCCAGCAACCAGATCGGTGCCGCCGTGGGCGCCCACGCGTTCGCCGCCATCGGCCCGGCCGGTGTCGTGGCGGTGCGCCAGTTCGTGGCCGCCGCGGTGCTGCTCCCGATGGCCCGGCCGAACCTCCGAAGATTCACCTGGGCGCAGTGGTGGCCGACGATCGCGCTCGGCCTCGTGTTCGCCACCATGAACCTCAGCCTCTACATGGCGATCGACCGCATCGGCCTCGGCCTCGCCGTCACGCTGGAGGTGCTCGGACCGCTCGGCATCGCGCTGGCCGGGTCGCGGACCCGCCGGGACTTCCTGTTCGTGCTGATCGCGGCCGTCGGCGTGTACGTGCTGGTCCTGCCCGGCCCGAGCAGCGACTACCTCGGCGTCGGGCTCGGCCTGCTCGCGGCGGGCTGCTGGGCCGCGTACATCCTGCTCAACCGCCTGGTCGGGGCCAGGCTGCCCGGCCTGCAGGCGCCCGCCGTCGCGACCGCCATGTCGGCGACGCTCTACGTTCCGGTCGCGGTGCTGCTCGTCCTGCACGGGAAGCTGACCGGGACGGCGATCCTCTACGCGGTCGGCGCGGGCGTGTTCTGCAGCGTCGTGCCCTACGCCGTCGACGTGATCGCGCTGCGCAAGGTGCCCGCACGCCTGTTCGGACTGGCGATGAGCGTGCACCCGGTGCTGGCGGCACTGGCGGGGCTCGTGGTGCTGGGGGAGACGCTCGAACTCCACCATTGGGCTGGAATCTTGCTCGTGGTCACCGCCAACGCACTGGCCGTGACTTGCTCGAAGTGGTCTGGATCACCTACCGTCAAACCCGAAATGTGAATCCAATTCACTTAGCGGGGTGTTCATGCGGACGAAAGTCTTGACGGTGGTCGCCGCACTCGTCGGTGCGGCGCTGGTCAGCGGCCCGTTCGCGTGGGCGGAACCCGAGCCGTACCTGGTGGGCCGCGGCATCTCCGACGTCACCGGCCCGGCCGCCGAGAACGGCATGATGGGCTACTCGAAGTTCGACCAGAAGACGACGGGCATCCATCAGCGGCTGCGGTCGCGGGCCTACGTCGTGGTCGACCGCGCCACGAACAAGCGCGTCGCGTACGTCAACGCCGACCTCGCGATGATCTTCCGCGCGGTCCAGGAGGGCGTCCTCGCGAAGCTCCAGGCCAAGTACGGCACCACCTACACCCGCGAGAACCTGCTGCTGTCCGCCACGCACACGCACAGCGGTCCCGGCGGCCAGTCGCACAACCTCGCCTACAACCTGTCGATCCTCGGCATGCAGCCGCAGGCGCTCGCGGCCGTGGTCGACGGCATCACCGAGTCGGTCGTCGAGGCGCACGAGGACGTGAAGCCCGGCTCGATCAGCCTCGGCATCGGCGAGCTCACCACCGCGTCGGTCAACCGGTCGCGCGTCGCGTTCGACCGCAACCCAGACAAGGGCGCCTTCCCGGCCGGCATCGACCCGCAGATGACCGTGCTGAAGTTCAGGCAGGGCGCGAACAACGTCGGCGCGATCAGCTGGTTCGCCACGCACAACACGTCGATCACCAACGCCAACACGCTGATCAGCCCCGACAACAAGGGGTACGCGGCGTACCAGTGGGAGCACGACGACGAAGGCGTGCGGTACCTGGACAACACCGCTGCCTTCGTGGCGGCGTTCCCGAACACCAACGCGGGCGACATGTCGCCGAACCTCAACCTGAAGCCCGGTTCCGGTCCCACCGAGAACGAGTGGGAGAACGCCCGCATCATCGGCGAGCGCCAGAACCGCAAGGCGCAGGAGATCTACAACGGACCGCAGACCTCGGTCTCCGGCGGCGTCGACTCGCGCATGCGGTTCGTGGACATGTCGGCCGTGCAGGTCGATGGTCGCTATACGGCTGATGGCAAGGCGGGTACGACGTGTTCCGGTGTCGTCGGTGCGTCGACGATCGCGGGCAGTGTCGAGGACGGCCCGGCGATCCCCGGTTTCTCCGAGGGCATGCAGTCGCCGTGGAAGAAGCTGTTCGAGCCGTTGCAGATGGAGGTCCCGCAGTGGCTGCGGGACTGCCAGTTCCCCAAGGCCTCCCTGGTGCCGACGGGTCTGATCGGTGCGACGCCGAACATCGTGCCGCTGCAGATCGTCCGAATCGGACAGTTGCACCTCGTCGCTGTGCCCGGCGAGGTCACGATCACCGCGGGCCTGCGCATCCGCAAGGCCGTCGCCGCCGAGCTCTCGGTGCCCGTGCAGAACGTGCTGATCCAGGGCTACGCCAACGACTACAGCCAGTACGTCACCACGCCGGAGGAGTACGACTCGCAGCAGTACGAGGGCGGCTCCACCCTGTTCGGCCGCAACACCACTCCCGCCTACCAGCAGGAGTTCGGCAAGCTCGCCGCCTCGATGAAGGCCGGTTCCGCCCTGCCTGCCGGTCCGAACCCCGGCAAGCCGCCGTTCACCGAGATCAACCTGCAGACCGGTGTTGTGCTCGACGACAAGCCGTTGGACAAGAAGTACGGCGACGTGTTGATCGCGCCCAAGGCGTCCTACGGCCGCGGCGAGACCGTGACGTCCGTGTTCGTCACCGGCCACCCGAAGAACAACCTGCACCGCAACGGGACTTTCCTCGAAGTGCAGCGGCAGGTGAACGGCCAGTGGACCCGCGTCGCCGACGACGGGGACTGGTCCACTCGCTACAAGTGGGAACGCGTCGGCATCGCCAACTCCAACGCCACGATCACCTGGCAGATCCCGGCGGACACCCCCGCAGGCACCTACCGGATCGTGCACAACGGCGACGAGAAGTCCGGCTGGACCGGCAAGATCTCCGGCTTCACCGGCGCCACGGCGGGCTTCACCGTCAGCTGATGATCTCGCCACCCGCGGCGGTGACGAGATCAGGGCCGAAGGCGGCCGCGGGCGTGTACGCGCCGGGCTTGCCTTCGCCCCTGGCGAGCCGTGCCGCGACCTCCGCGGACACGCCCGCCGTGAAGTCCATGGCGTCGTCCGCCCGCAGCCACCCTTCACGGGTGGTGCCGTCGGGCCACGTGACCACCGCGTGGCCCCAGGAGTGCATGCGGGGCCTCGGCGCGGCTTTGCCCCTGACCCCGGCCAGTTGACGGATGGCGAAGCGGCGCAACGGTTCCAGCCCGAGCAGTCGTCCCGCGAACGGGAGTACGGCACGGGCCACGGGTGAGCTCGGCATCATCGCGGTGGCGGCCGAGACCTCCGGTGCGGCGCTCGCACGTTGAGCGGCCAGCAGTTCGGCGGACGGCGCCTCGGAGACCGCGGCGTGCTCGCCGTCGGGCAGGAGCAGCCGCTGCGCTCGTGCGCCGATGCGTGACCTGGTCAGCTCGCCATCGCGGTAGCGGCGTCCGCCTGTCGTCAGCACGTCGAGGATCGAGGCGGCCAGAGCGGCGCCCAGCAGGCCGTCCTCCACGGCCACCGAGGCGACCGCGTCGACCCGCACCCCGGCCGGGACCGGGCGGCCCTCGCACAGCGCCGCCACGACGGCTTCCGTTGCCAGAACGCCGAAACCCGCGCCGGTGACGAGAGTGCTGCCCGCCGCCGCGGCCTCGTCGTGCAAGGCGAGCAGCCGGGGGACGGCGGTCAGGTCGGCCGCCTGGTCGAGGTAGTGCCCGCCGGGCAGACAGGCGCGGGCGATGGCGGCGGCCGACTCGGCGTAGTTGCCGATGGTGTTGACGACGACAGCCGGTCGCTCCTCCTTGATGGCCGCCGCGATGCGGTCGGCCGTGTCCGCGATGACGACCCGCAGACCGGTCTTCGCGGCCATCTCACGCAGTCGTTCGCTCTCCCTGCCCACCAGCACCACGCTTTCGCCCCGGTCGAGCAGGCGAGTGGTGACGGCGCGGCCGACGCGTCCGGTGGCGCCCAGAACCCAGATGCTCATGACGACTCCCGCAAGTGATGTCTCAGTGTGCCATCACCGAGGCTAGCACGGTGACGGCACACTGAGACATCACTTGCTAGGGTGTGCTGTGGCCAGGTGGGATCCCGGAACCGAAGATCGTCTCAGGCAGGCGGCGCTCGACCTGTTCGCCGAGCACGGGTACGACGACGTGACCGTCACGCAGATCGCCGAACGCGCGGGCATCACGCGCCGCTCGTACTTCCGCTACTTCCCGGACAAGCGCGAGGTGCTCTTCGCCGGCGCGGAGCAGCTGCCTCTCGCGATCGCCGAGGCGGTGCTCGCCTCGGCGGAGAAGTCCGCGCCGGCCATCGCGCTCGACGCCGCCCGCCAGGTCGGTGCCCTGCTCGTGGGACGCGTGGACCGGACAGCCGAGCGTCGTGCCGTGATCGCGTCGAGTCCCGAGTTGCAGGAGCGCGAACGCACCAAGGCCGCCGCGATCACGACCGCCCTCTGCGACGCACTTGTGGAGCGCGGAGCGGCGGTCGACGAGGCGAGGCTCGTGGCGCGCCTCGTCGCGGTCTGCTTCCAGGAGGCGCTGGAACGCTGGATCGACACGGGTGAGGCCTTCGAGTCCTGCCTCGACCTGGTCGCCGCGTCGGTTCGCTCGGCGGCGGAAGTATTCCCGCCTCAGGTGAGTTCGTGATTACGTTGTGCACGATTTAATCGCGCAATAGCTTTATGGCAACCGACCCGAAGGAGCAGCCATGAAGCGCCCAGTCCTCGAGCCCGCCGCCGCCGAGTTCGCCGCCGCCACCGCCCAGCCGCCGTTCCTGTTCGAGATCGCCCCCGAAGAGGGCCGCAAGGCCGTCGACGAGGTGCAGTCGGGCGCGGTCGCCAAGCCCGAGGTCGACGAGCAGTGGGTCGAACTCGACGGCTTCAAGGTCCGCGTGATCAAGCCCGCCGGTCTGGAGGGCCCGCTCCCCGTCGTCCTCTACATCCACGGCGCGGGCTGGGTGTTCGGCAACGCCCACACCCACGACCGTCTGGTCCGCGAACTCGCCGTCGGTACCGGCGCGGCCGTCGTCTTCCCCGACTACTCGCTCTCGCCCGAGGCCCGCTACCCGGTGGCGATCAACCAGAACTACGCCACCGCGCAGTGGATCCAGTCCGAAGGTGCCTCGTACGGTCTCGACACCTCGCGCGTCGCGGTCGCCGGTGACTCGGTCGGCGGCAACATGGCGGCGGCGCTGACGTTGCAGGCCAAGGAACGCGGCGACGTGGCCCTGAAGGCCCAGGTGCTGTTCTACCCGGTGACCGACGCGTCGTTCGACACCGACTCGTACCTGCAGTTCGCCGAGGGCTACTTCCTGCGCCGTGACGGCATGCAGTGGTTCTGGGACCAGTACACGACGAACCCGCTGGAGCGCGCCGAGATCACCGCGTCCCCGTTGCGCGCCACCAGGGACCAGCTCGCGGGCCTGCCCCAGGCACTCGTGATCACCGCCGAGGCCGACGTGCTGCGCGACGAGGGCGAGGCCTACGCCGACAAGCTGCGCGAGGCCGGCGTGCCCGTCACCGCCGTCCGGTACGCGGGCGTGATCCACGACTTCGTGATGTTGAACGCGTTGCGCGGCACGCACGCGGCCGAGGGTGCGATCACCCAGGCCATCGCGTTCCTGCGCAAGGTTTTGGAGAGCTAACCCCGTTTGGTGCTGCTGACGTGGAACGGCGTGCCCTGCTGGCACGTGGTCATCGCACCGGGATCGGCCTTCCCGCTCACCTCCACCACGGCGCCGGCCACCGCGATCGCGGGGTCGGCGCCGAGCAGCAGGTACTGCTCACCAGGTGCGGTGAGGATCGTGCAGCCGGACTCGACACCGGCCGACACGGTGCCCCTGACCGTCTTCACGCTCGGGTCGAGGGCTCGCGAGGGTGTGGGCAGCGTGGGTGGCAGTGGAGCCGACGACGGGGGCAGCGGCGCCGGGATGCTCGGCGTGGTGGTGGCCGTGGTGACCGAGTCGCTGGTGGGTGTGCTCGAACCGGGAACCTGCGCCGGCGGCACTTGGCCGCACGACGCGATCATCAGACAGAGCAACACGGCCGCTAACCCGCGCATCTCGCGTCACCTCCGATGGACCACGGCGACCGGGCACGGCGCGTGGTGGAGCACAGCGTGGCTCACTGAACCCAGAATTGCACGCGTTACCGCTCCACGGCCGTGACTGCCGACGGCGATGAGAGACGCGCCATCGGCCGCCTGGAGCAACGCGCGTGCCGGTGCGTCGAACGCGACCTCCCGTGCCACGTGCACCTCGGGGTGACGAGCCGCGTGCGGGGCGAGCTGTTCGTCCAGCACCTTGGAGAGGTCGGCGCGGACGTGGTCGAAGTCCTGCTCGGGCAGCTCTGCCCAGCCGACGTCGTTCCACGCGTAGATGGCGAGCAGGTCGCGGCCGTGGCGGGCGGCGTGCTCGAAGGCGAACGCGATCGCGTCCGTGGAGGTGTCGGAGCCGTCGACGCCGACGACCACGCGGCCGTCGACGGGGCCGGACCGCGTCACGATCACGGGGCGTCCGCCGGTCGACACGAGTTCGACGGCGGTGGAACCCAGGAACATCTCCGCGATGCCGGTGCGACCGGACGAGCCGAGCACGAGCAGGTCGCCGGGTTCGGCGGCGAGAACGTCGACCGGACGGCCGATGCGCACGTGCGTGGCTACCTGGAGGTCGGGCCAGCCCTCCTTGAGCTCGGCCGCGAGCTCGGCGAGATGGTCTTCAGCCGCGCGAGACATCGTCTCCTCGGTGACGAACTCCGGCACCGGGATGGACATCGGCGTGAACACGGGCTCCGGCAGGGGAGCGCGCACGGCGTGCACGACCTGCAAGGCAGCGCCACAAAGGGAAGCTTCTTCGGCACCGAAGAGCACCGCGCGCCTGGCCAGGTCGGAACCGTCGAACCCCACAACGACCGTAGACATGAAAAACCACCTCCGACCGGGGCATACCCGGCCGGAGGTGGTTCTAAAGGTGATCTAGATCTAGCAGCGTGTCGCTACTAGTTGATGACGAACTGCGAACCCGGCTCGATGGTGATGTCACCGTCCCGCGAGTTGGTGATCGTCACGTTCGTCAGCTTCGCCGAACCGCGCGCCTGGGCCATCGCGAGGATGCCCGAGCCGTTGTTCGACTTGTCGATGCGGACGTTGGTGATCTGCACGTCCGGCATGCCGCTGCCGCCGCCCTTGAACTGGATTCCGTCGTACGTGGAGTCCAGGATCTCGGTGTCGCGGATGACGACGCCGGGGATCGGCAGGTTCTGCGAGAACAGCGTGATGGCGCCGAACTCCTGCGCCTCACCCCAGAACGCGCCGCCCGTGCGGTGCAGGGCGTTGTTGGCGAGCGTCGTCGTCCCGCCGAACGGCAGCGGGTCGTGGTCGGTCGCCAGCATGATGCCCGGGTAGTTCGCCGTGTCGGAGATGATGTTGTTCTCCGCGCGGTTGTTCGAACCACCGTAGATCGCGATTCCGTTGGCACGCCACGGGAGTGCGATCGTGTTGTTGAGGAACGCGTTGCCGCTGCCGACATCCACGTTCTGGTCCTTCACGTACTTCGACGCCCACACCGCCAGCGCGTCGTCACCCGTGGTGCGGAACGACGAGTTGAACACCGTGGAGTTGCGCGTGCCGTTGGCGAAGTTGATGCCGTCGGCGTAGGTGTTGCGGATGCGCATACCGGTGAACTGCAGGCCGTCACCGGGGTTCCAGCGGTCGGGCAGGTTGGTGTAGTCGCGGCCGACCCAGGCACCGACGTTGGCGTGCTCGATCCACACGTTGGTGATCTTGGTGTTCTTGCCGAACCGGCCGGTCAGGCCGACGCCGCCCTCCGCGTTGCCGTCACCGCCGCGGATCCGGCCGGAGCCGAAGATCGCGAAGTCGGACAACTGCGTGTTGTCGTCGATGTCGAACCCGAAGTTGCCCTCGTGCGGGTGGTTGATCGTGCCGGCGTCCTGCGGCTGTGTGAGCGAGAACAGCTGCGAGTGCCACATGCCGGCGCCGCGGACGGTGACGTTGCGAATGCCGACCTGGTTGTACTGACCGGAGTTGAACAGCGTCAGGATCTTCTTCTCCTGGCGGAACCTGCCCTCCGGGATCCAGACGCAGGGGATCTCCCCGTTCTGGTCGGCCGTCACGGCGCGCTGCAACGCGTCCGCGTCGTCCGTCTGGTCGTTCGCGGTGGCACCGTACTGCGTGATCGAGACGCAGTCCGCGGGCTTCTGCGCGGCCGGCGCGACCTGCTCCAGGTCGATCAGGTCGATGACGTAGAACTGGGCGTTGTCACCGGAGTCGCGCTGGAGCTTGAACTTCGTGCCCGCCGGGTAGGAGCTCGCGAGCAGCTGCGAGGTCTCGTCGAACAGCCTGCGGGCGTCGCCACCCGGACGGTTCGTGAGGCCCTCGGGGTCGTCCGTCGTGCCGTAGAGCCAGCTGTGCCGCGACGACAGGGTCAGCTTCTGCACGAACTGGTCGTTCGCGTACAGGCTGATCGTCGCCTCCTGGCCACCGCCCGCGGCGGCGTCCGGGATCGAGTTGCGCACGACGATCGAGTTCGTGCTGACCGTCGAGGTGACCTCCACGAACTGCCCCTGCGCGTCCAGCCGCACCGACTTGCGGCCAGAGGACTCGGAGCCGAAGTTGGTGTGTCCGAACGTGCGCTCCGCGTCGGCCTGCACCAGCGTGCCCTGATAGCGGCCCGCCTCCGCCTCGTACGAGGTGAACGGCGTCGAGGCGCCGCGTCCGACCACAATGGACTGGGCCGCGGTGTTGTTGGTCTCGTTGGTCTCCGCGACCACGTTGGTCGCGTCCGCCGTCGCGGTGGCCGTGGCGCCGCCGTTGGTGGCGGTCCAGGTGCCGATGTTGACCGTGACGGTCTGACCGGCGTTGATCGCACCGGTGTTGGCGTTCAACGTGCTGCCGCCGACGGCCACGCGGGTCACCGAAGCGCCCGCCGCCGACGTGCCGCGGTTGTTGACCTGCACGGCGAACGTCACCTGCTGGCCCGCGGCCGGAGACGACGGGTTCGGCGTGACGCCGGTGATCTGCAGGTCCGGTCCCGGTGCCTGGCCGACGACCAGGGGAGAGCCGGAGGTGAAGGTGTTGTTGCCCTCGTTGGTCTCCGCGACCTGGTTGGCCGGGTCCACCGTGGCCGCGGCCGCGTAGGACCCGGCACCCCGCCGGCCCGCGTCGACGCTGACGCTGGCCGTGGCTCCAGGAGCGAGCGCGCCGACCTGCGCGGTGCCCGCGACGGTGCCGCCGAGCGTGACGTTCAGCGTGGTCGCGCCGGACGCCACGGTGCCGCCGTTGCGCACGGTGGCGGTGAGCCTGATCGCGTCGGCCTCGCTCGGGCTGGCCGGCGTCCACGTCAGGTTCGTGACTGTCAGGTCAGGAGCCGGAGCGGAGGCGCCGAACACCTGGAACTCGGCGACCTGGCCGCCGGGCGCGCCGGTGTTCGAGTAGAAGTGCAGCCGCACGTCCGACGCCCGGCCGGAGACCGGGATGGTGACGGTGTTGCCGGTGGCCGGGTCGAACCGGTAGTCGGCGCGGGCCTTCAGGGTGCCGAACGCGGAAGCGCTTGCCTCACGGCCCAGCACCTCGAAGTTCTGCGTGCGCGCACCCCAGTCACCGCCGGGGTTGAGCTTGACGACGACCGACGTGACGTCGGCGTTCGAGCCCAGCTTCACGGTCAGGTTGCCGGGCAGGCCGCTGGACTCCCAGTACGTGCCGGTGTTGCCGTCGACGGCGTTGCCCGGCACGAAGTTGTGCACGTGCCCGGACTCCTCGACCGGCTTGCCGGCGGCCAGGTTGTCGCCAGGGGGCGGCGGGTCGACCGGTCCGGACTCGCCGTGCACCTCGAACTCGCTGAGCTGCGCGGCGGGCCAGCCGCTGTTCGCGGTGACCGTCACGCGGACGTACCGCGTGCTGGTCGCCGTGAAGTCCAGCGTCACCGTGTTGTTCGAGCCGGGAGCGAACACCCGCGCACCGGATCCGACGATGTCGCTGAACTGCGAGCCGTTGGAACTTCCCTGCACAGCAAGCGTTTGCGAGCGCTGCTCCCAGTTCGAGGGCAGGCGCAGCACGACCTTGCTGACGCTCTTCGCGGCACCCAGGTCGGCCTGGAGCCACTGCGGGAACGAGTTGTTCGTGCTCTCCCAGTAGCTGCCCTGGTTGCCGTCGCCGGTGTTTCCGGGGCCGTACGGGCCGTTGCTGCTGGACGCGGTCAGGTTCGCGGACAGCCTGACGACCGCTGCTCCTGCCGTGGGTGTCAATCCGAACAGTGCGAGGGCGCTGACAAGGGCAGCACTCACCGCACGCCTCAATAGCGTGTTTTTCATTGAATTGTCCTTCGCGGCAGGGATATCAGTTGTTGATATTGATCTTGAAGGTGGACGTGGTGTTCTTGATGTCCTGGAAGTTGTTGCTGAACCTGAGGCCGTTGAACGTGACCTCACCGACCGGCGGACCCTGTCCGGTCTCCGGCATCTCGTTGGCCCACAACCCGAACCCGGACTTGGCGTCGAACGCGTCGCCGCTCTTGCGCGCACCCGAGATGCTCACGTTGGACAGCACCGTGTCCTGGAAGATGTTCTCGGCCGCACCGTTGTACTTGGTCTGGAACATGATTCCGCTGTACGTCGGATCGATGATCTCGACGTCGCTCACCCGGATCCCCGTGTACTTCTTGGAAGCGGAGAACATCCAGATCGCGCCGAACGTCTGCGCGCCCCAGAAGTGGCCGCCGGAGCGCACCAGGGTGAGGCCGCTGAACGTCGTCGGCTCGGGCCCGAAGTCCTCCATCGGGTAACCGAAGTCGAGCGAGCTGATCGTCACGGCGGAGTAGGTGAGCGTGTCCGCGACGTAGATGTTGCGGAACGTGTTGAGCTTGCCGCCGTAGACCGCGAGACCGGCCGCACGCCACGGGGTCGTCACCGAGAGGTTCTCGAAGACGTTGTTCTGCTGGCCGCTGCCACCGCCGTCGGTGGCGGCGAACAACGCGAACGCGTCGTCACCGGTCGAGCGGGCCTCGATGTTCGCGATCCGGTTGCCCGCCGAACCGTTGGTCAGGTTGAGGCCGTCGGCGTACATGTCGCGGATGCGGCTGTCCTTGATGACGTTGTTGTCGACGTTGTTGCCCCAGAACAGGCACATCATGTGCTCGACCCAGATGTTCTCGATGGTCATGTTCTGGACACCGGCGAAGTCGAACACCTTGCCCGGCCCGTTGATGCGCGCGGTGTAGTTGCCGAACACCGCGAACCCGCTGAACGTCGACCCGCTCGCGGACGACTGCGCGCTGAAGCCGATGTCGGTGTTCTCCTGCGCGAGCGGAGCCTGGAACCGGGTGAACCAGGGGCCGGCGCCGACGACTCGGATCGCCTTGCCGTAGACGGTGAACTTCTGCGCCGTCTGGTAGGTGCCCGCGGGCAGGTAGACGCCGATCAGGGTGCCGGTCGTGTCCATCCGGACGCGGTCGAGCGCGTTCTGCACGTCCTGGTGGGTGAACCCGGCGGGCACGGCATAGCGCGCCGCGTCAGGGTTTCCGGCAGCCGTCACCTGTTCGAAGTTCACGAAGTCGATCGCGTAGTTCGTGGTGTTGGCCGCGTCCTTCTGCAGCTTGATCTTCGTGCCCGCCGGGAACGTCGAGTTGAGCATCACGTTCGCCTCGTCGTAGATGTGGCGCGGCCCGCCCGCTCCCGGCGAGTTGCCGGGCTCGGCCTCGTTGCCGTACTGCCACATGTACTTCGACGTCAGGTCGATGGCCTTGTGGAACTGGCCGTTGACGTAGACGTTGAGGTTCGAGGTGATGCCGCCGCCACCGGAGCTGTCCGGGATCGAGAATCGGGTGACGAGGGTGTTGGTCGGACCGGCCGTGGTGAACTCGACGGACTGGCCGTTGCCGTTGAGCGTGACGGCACGACGGCCGGACGCCTCACCGGCGAGGTCGCCGATCGTCCTGTTCGGACTGAGGACCTGCGCGCCGCCGCCGACGGTGGCGTCCTCGGCCTCGACGTGCTGCCACGGAACGCTCGCGCCGCGGCCGATGAACAGCGACTGCTCGCTGGTGTTGTTGCCCTGCTTGGCAGGGATCTCGTTGCCGTCGCCTGCGATCACCGTGCGGACGGTGTACCGGCCGTCGGCGGCGGGCCACGTGCCGAGGCTGACCGCGGCGGTGGTCGCACCGGCGTTGATCGTGCCGTTGTGGCTGCCGGTCAGCGTGCGGACGGTCTGGCCGCTGCTGTTCAGGATCGTGACCGTGATGCCGTGTGCTCCGGCCGCGGACGCGATGGTGCCCTGGTTCTTGATCGCGACGGAGAACGTGGTGCTCTGGCCGTTGCTCGGATTGCTCGGCGACCAGCTCGGCACCGCGACCAGGTCCGAGCTCGGGACCGGGGTCACGACCAGCGGGTCCGGGTGCACGCGGGCGTTGTTGGTCTCGTTCTGCTCCGCCACCTTCTTGGTCTCGTCGACCTTGGCGGTGTACTCGTAGCTGCCCGACGGGCGGGCGGCGATCGTCGTGCCGACGTTCGCCTGCGCACCGGCCGCGAGGGCGCCGACCTGGGCCGTGCCGACGCTGGTGGTGCCGAGGAAGAACGTCACGTCGGTGGCGATGGACGCCGCGGTTCCGGCGTTGCGGACGGTCGCGTTCAGCGTGACCTGGTCGGTCTCGACGGGGCTCGCCGGCGTGAACGACGTCGCGGTGACGGTGAGATCGGGATTCGGGGCAGGGGTGCCGAACACCTGGATCTCCGCCACCTGGGCGCCGGGCGCACCGGTGTTGGACGTGACGCGCAGCTGGAGGTCTGCGACCCTGGCGGCCGCGTTGATCGTGACGGCGTTGCCGGTCGCCGGGTCGAAGCGGTAGTCGCGGCCGGCGACGAGGCTGGTGAAGCCGGTGGCGTTCTGCTCGCGGCCGAGGACCTCGACGTTCTGCGTGCGGGCGCCCCAGGCCGAGTCGGGGTTGAGCTTGACCGCGACCGAGCCGACGTCCGCGTTCGATCCCAGTTGGACGGTCAGCGTGCCGGGGAACCCGTTGGACTCCCAGTAGGTGGCCAGGTTCGAGTCGTTGGCGTTGGCGGCGACGAAGTTGTGCACGTTGTTGTTCGCCGTGACGGGCTTGCCCTGCGCCAGGTTCGTTCCGGTGGCGCCTTCGCGCGTCACGGTGTTGCTGGCGGGGGACTGGTTGCCGGCCGCGTCCTTCGCGATCACGTGGTAGGTCACGCGCAGGCCGTCGGGCTGGCTGTCGGTGTGGTTCGTGCCGGTGACCGTGGTGCGCAGGCTGCCGTTGGCGTAGACGTCGTAGCCGGTGACGCCGACGTTGTCCGTGCTCGCGTTCCAGGTCAGCCGGATCTGCCCGGCCTGCGGCTGGGTGAGGGCGAGGTTCGACGGTGCCGCCGGAGCCTGCGTGTCACCGCTCGTCGGGCCCTGGACCTCGAACTCGCTGAGCTGGGCCGCCGGCCAGCCGGTGTTCCCGGTGATTCGCAGCCGCACGTACCGCGTGGTGGCCGCGGTGAAGTCGATGGTGACGGTGTTGGCCGAGGCGGGGGTGAAGTCGTATCCCCTGGACGCCACGAGATCGGTGAAGTTGCCGCCGTCCGTGCTGCCCTGGATCGCGAGGGTCTGGGTGCGGGCGCCCCAGCCGTCCGCCGGGAGCTTCAGCACGACCCGGTCGGCCTTCAGCGCGGCGCCGAGATCGGCCTGGATCCACTGCGGGAACGCGTTGTTCGCGCTCTCCCAGTACGTCCCCTGGTTGCCGTCGCCGGCGTTGCCCGGTCCGTAGCTCTGGTTCGTGCTGCTCGCGCTGTAGGTGGCCTGCAGCTGGGTGCTGACCGCCGCCTCGTGGACTTCGAGCTTGGCCGTGGTCTTGGTGGCGCGCACGTGCTTGACCAGCGTCGGGTCGACCTGGAACGTCACTTTGCCGTTCTTGAAGTCGTGCGGTCGTTCCGCGACCAGCGTCGACCAGCCTCTGCCGTCGAGGCTCGTCTGCACGGCGAAGGTTTCGGTGCTGTTCCTGGAGGACGTGAGGGTGACCTGGTCGATGCGGGTCTGCTTGGCGAGGTCCAGGCTGACCGGCGTGGCCTGCGCGGCGGGGGAGATCGTCAGGGTGGCCGCGGCGGTGATCACTGCGATTAGCGGGGCTAGCAGGGAGCGAGCGCGTGTCGTCGATGACATGGCGTGCTTGGCCCTTCTCGGTGGGGACGCGAGGGGGTGTGGCGCGCCTCACCGTAGAAGTGTCCAGCAGATTACCGCAATATCTCGACGTGATTGCGCAAATTTGCGACATAGCGCTCTGAACAGGAAAGACGGGTGCTCGTTCCAGTATCCGACCGGTGTCTCAGCGTGCGCAAGGGCGATCACCAGCGGCAGGATGAACAGCGGTGCGGGAGTTTTGGGTCCGAACCTGCCCGAAAAATTGATTTGATCGCGATGTGCCGGCTTGCGGTGACTTGCTCACAGCTTGCCGATCTTGCGTAAGGTTTGCGCAAGTTTCAGAGCTTCGCGAACAACCTTCTGGTTCGGTTCAGCAGATCCAGCCTGTGCTCACGCTGCCGGAGCGAGTGCCCCTCGCCGGGATAGACGACGAGTTCCGAGTGCTTCACCGCACGGTGCAGGAGCTCTGCTTGCTCCACCGGCACGTTGGTGTCCTCAGCGCCGTGCACGATCAACATCTCCGTGCGGATCCGATCCGCGTAGGTGAGAGGGCTGTGCTCCGCGCTGTCGCCCAGTGCTGCCTCGAACGCGCCCCACTCGCCGGTGGCGATCAACTTCGGCCAGTCGGAGATGCCCGCGCCGACCAGTGCCGCCTTGAACCGGTCGGTCCTGGTCGTGGCCCAGGCGGCCATGAACCCGCCGTGGCTCCAGCCCGCGATGCCGAGCCGGTCGGGGTCCGCGATTTTCTGCGCGACGAGGAGATCGATGCCGGTCTCGATGTCGTACCACTCCTCCTGGCCGACCTTCTTCGCCACGGCCGCCGCGAACTCGTGGCCGTGCCCCTGCCCGCCCCTGGGGTTGGGCAGGAAGGTCGCGATCCCCTGGTGCGCGAACCACTGCGCCGACGGCACCCAGTGCAGTTGCAGGTCGTCGGTCCAGCGGTCGTAGGGACCGCCGTGGACGATCGTGACGAGAGGAAACGGCCCGTCCCGCCTGGTCCTGCCAACCGGGAGGATGAGAAGGCCGTCGAGTTCCAGGCCGTCCCGGGCTGGATGGTGGAGGCGTTCCTGGACGCCCCAGGGGATGCCGTCGAGGTCTCGGTACCGGGGTGGCAGGTGCGACCCCGTGACACGGGCGAGGAAGGCGCCGTCGAGGCGGCGGAACTCGGTGTCGAGGCCGGTCGCGACGACCATGATCGGCGCGTCGCCGTCGTCCTGCACGAGATCGATCGGGCAGGCGCGCATGCCTTCGGTGAGGTTGCGGTGCCGCTGGTCGAAGACGGCGTTGCCGCCCTGCAGGTGCGGCGGCGTCAGCGCCAGGTAGCAGACCTCGTCGCCCCACCACACCGGCGAACCGGCGTCCGCGGGTGTCGCACCCAGGTCCGTGACGGTGCCGTTGGTCTCCACGACGTGCAGCGCGGGGTTGAGCAGGCCGGGGTCGATCTTCGGCGACGACCACGTGATGACCGCGAGCCGGCCGTCCGGGTGCCGCGCGACCTCGGCGACGTGGCGGCCGGGGATGCTCACCCCGGTGGGCACGTCCTTGGCAGGCGGCGGGCTGTGGCCGGCAGCGATCTCGTCAGTCAGTTCCCGCACGGTCTCCAACCTACGCGACGAGGCGTGGGCTTGATCTCCAGATAACTGGAGGTTTTACGGTCGAGCCCATGACGATTCTCGTGACGGGTGCGACCGGGAACGCCGGACGCCAGGTGGTGAACGAGCTGCTCGCGCTGGGACAACAGGTCCGTGCTGTCACCAGGGACGCGGACAGGGCGCGGTTTCCGGCGGGAGTCGAGGTCGTGAAAGGAGACCTGACCCGGCCGGAGACGATTCCGTTCGACGGTGTCACCGGGGTCCACCTGCTGACGAACGCGGGCGCGAACTACGCCGAACTGCTCACCGGGCCGGACCTGGTGGAACGGGCCGAGAAGGCCGGCGTCCGCAGGATCACGGTGCTGTGGAGCGGGTACCGGAGCCCGCTGGAGGAGGCGGTCACCGCCAGTTCGCTGGAATGGACCGTGTTGCGGCCGGTGGACTTCATGTCGAACTCGCTGGTCTGGGCCGAGCCGGTGCGCCGTGAGGGGGTGGTGCGCGAGCCGTTCGCGTACGCGCGGAGTGCGCTCGTGCACGAAGGCGACATCGGCGCGGTGGCGGCCGCCGTGCTCGCGAGGGGTGGGCACGGCGGCCGCACGTACACGTTGACGGGGCCGGAGTCGTTGTCCGTGCCGGAGCAGGTGGCGGTGATCGGCGCGGCGATCGGGCGGGAGATCAGGTACGTCGAGCAGTCGGAGGAGGAGGCGCGGCGGGAGATGCTCGGGGCGGGGCGGCCCGCCGAGGTCGTCGACTTCCTGATCGAGTGGAAGCGCGACATGCCTGCCGAGGGGTACACGGTGGTCAGCGGCGTCGAGGACGTGCTGGGAAGGCCCGCGCGCTCGTTCGCCCTGTGGGCTCGCGAGCACGCGGGCGCGTTCCGTTAGCGGAGCAGGTACGCGTCGACGATGGTCTGCTCGACGGTCTGGCCGCTGCCGGACGCCTTGGCGCGCAAGGAGACCGACTTGGCGTCCTTCGGGTGTGCCAGCAGGACGCGGCCGGACGTGATCTGCTGGCGCTTCCACGTGGTGCCGCCGTCGTAGGAGACCTCGACGGACGTCACGCGCACCGAACCCACCTGCGACTGGGTCGAGATCGGCACCGAGAGCATCTGACCGGCGCGGCCGTAGCCGTTGTCGTCCAGCTGCGGGGTGAAGCGGACGACCGACAGAGGTAGCGCGGTCTGCTTCGCCGTGGTGTCGCTGCGGAACGTCCACACGCCGGACACCTTGGAGCTCAGTGCGGTGTCGCGAACGGCGGAGGTTTCCACGCGGTAGTTCGCGGCGCCCGGCTGGACGTCCAGCATCGCCCAGCCCGCCTCGGCGGTCTCGATCGCCTTGACGTTGTCGCGGTACACGGTCGTCTTGGCCTCGGTCACGGGGCCGTAGCCCTCGTTGCCCGCGTTGTCGCCGTAGAGCGGGATCGTGACGCGGACGAAGTCACCGGTGCGGAACGAGTGCGGGACGCCCCGCGTCTCGGGCAGCGCCGGGCCGAACACCGCGCGGTTGAACGGTTCCACGTAGGAGCAGCCCGCGCGGTAGTGCCGCAGCGGGGTGACGAGCGCGCCGATGTTCCCGGTCTCGTCGAACAGGTTGAACCTGCGCGACCAGTCGCCGCCTTCGCCGCCGTAGTACTCGGTGCGCGGGCCGGAGGTGAAGTTGTCCAGCGAGCCGTAGGTCCAGTCGGCGCGGCCCTCGGGTGAGGAGGTGTGGCCGATCGAGGCGCTCTGGCCCGGCTTGAGCGCGGGCATGTCGACCTTGACCGTCGCGAGGTCCTTCTTGGCGATCGTCTTGGTCAGGCCGTTGGGAGCGTGTCCCTTCTGGTACCAGGCGAGTCCGTAGAAGTCCGTGCCCGCGTTCCAGAACGTGGCGATCTTGCCGGTGACCTCGTTCGAGTCCGGGCCGAGGCTCGCGACGCCGAGGTGCTCGATGGAACCACCGACCGAGAAGTTGCCGATGGTGTAGGCGGTGCCGTTGACGACCCGCTCGAAACCGGTCTGCAGCAACGAGAGCTGCGCGGTGACGGGCAGCGTCACCTTGACCGGCTTGGCCTGGCGGGCGTCGAGGTTGATCGTCGTGGCGCCGGAGACGGTCAGGTTCGGGTAGTTGATGACGTCGTGGGTCCAGGCGCCGGTGGACGACAACACGCTGCCGGACAGGACGTAGCGGCCCTTGGCGACGCGCGCGACGCCGGTCGTGCTGTTCGGCCAGACGCGGGCGCCGGTGTCGACGTTGATCAGGAACGCGAAGGTCGACGCCGTCGTGACGCCGGACCGTTCGACGCCGGTGATCGTGACGTCGTAGCTCTCCACCTCCAGGTCGGCGACGACCGCGGTGCGCACGCCGCTCGCGACGATCGCGCCACCGAACACGCCACCCGCGGGCTGCTTGGCGATGTCCGCGGTGACCGTGGCCGTCGCGGTGCCGCCCGCCGGAACCGTGAGCTTGGCGGGGGAGACGCTGAACAGGGTGCCGTCGGTGTCCGCGGCGAGGTCGAGCGTGACCGGCTCGGAGCCCGCGTTGGAGTAGGTGATCTCCTTGGTCAGCACGGGTTCGCCGGTGTGCGGCCACTGGTGCGTGCCGAAGCTGATGCTGGTCGGGTTCGACGTCACGTTCTGCTTGATCAGCTTGGCGACGTCGACGCGGCCGGAGCCCTGTTCGAACGGGGTCAGCTTCGCGGTGGGCGTGGTGCTGCCGGTGAGCCGGGCCTTCAGCGCGGTGCCGCCCAGTTCCGGGTGCTGCTGGCGCAGCAGTGCCGCCGCGCCCGCGACGTGCGGGGTGGCCATCGAGGTGCCGTCGAGCGAGGTGTAGCCGTCGGCGACCGGGGCGCCGATCCTGCCGTCGGAGTGCAGGGCGGCGACGATGCCGACGCCGGGCGCGGTGAGGTCGGGCTTCAGGGTTCCGGCCTGCGTCGGGCCGCGGCTCGAGAACTCCGCGATCTCGTTCTGGTCGTCGACGGCGCCGACGGTCAGTGCCGCGTCGGCGGTGCCGGGCGAGCCGACCGTGCGCGCGTTGGGGCCGCTGTTGCCGGCGGCGATCACGAACAGCGTGCCCTTGTCGGCGCTGAGGCGGTTCACGGCCTCTTCGAGGGGTTCGATCTCGGGGGTGTCGTAGCCGCCGAGGCTCATGTTGACGACCTGGGCGCCCTGCTCGACCGCCCACTCCATGCCGGCGATGATCCCGCTGTCCTGGCCGGAACCGTTGTCGCCCAGGACCTTCACGTCGAGGATGCTCGCGTCCGGCGCCACGCCGTGGTACTTGCCGCCGCTCTTCGCACCGGTGCCCGCGATGATCGACGCGACGTGCGTGCCGTGGCCGTAGTGGTCGCCGTTGTCCGCGGAGCCCGAGAAGTTGCGCTCGCCGATCTCGCGGTCGGCCAGGTCCGGGTGGGTGTTGTCGACGCCCGTGTCGAGGACGGCGACCGTGGTGCCCTTGCCGGTGAGTCCCGCCGCGTAGGCCGCGGGGGCGTTGATCTGGGCGACGCTGCGGTCGAGGTTCGCCTTGCGCTTGGCGTCGAGCCAGATCTTCTTCGCCCCGGACGTGGACAGGGCGCCGGCGAGCGGAGTCCTGGCCGCGTCGAACGCCACGCCGTTGATGCTGCGCAGATGGAGGCCGGACTGCGCGCTCAGGGTGCCCTCGGGGTAGGTGACGATCACCGGCAGTGCGCCGCCGTACGTGGCGAGTTCGGTGATGTCGAAGAGTCGCTCGTCGAGGCGGCCGTCCGCGATCATCGGAATGGCGTCGTGCGGCACCACGTACTCGTGGCCCTGCGTTGTGTAGGTGGAGAACAGGACGCGTTCGCGGCCGGGCGCCGGTCTGATCGCCCGTTGCCCGGTGAGCACCTGGTCCCCGGTGATCAGCGTGACGGTCGGTGCCGCTGTCGCGGCACGTGGGGGAGAGGCATGGGCCTGGCCCGCGGTGAGCAGTGCCCCGGCCAGTACGACGACTCCGAGTAGGCGCACCCGGTCCTCCGAAGGTCTTGTGAGAGCGTTCTCACGGACCGTAGTGAGGTGCTCACCCGGGTGACAAGGTCTACACCAATTTCCGGGACGCTTTAATCTTTGCGCCATGACGGGCCTGCGTGAACGCAAGAAGGCGGCGACCAGGGAAGCGCTGGGTGACGCCGCCTGGAGCCTGTGCGTGGAGCACGGCCTCGACCGGGTCACGGTGGAGCAGATCGCGCGGGCCGCCGGGGTGTCGCTGCGGACGTTCTTCAATTACTTCTCCTCGAAGGAAGAAGCGGTCGTCGCCGGCGACACGGCGACGGCACTCGCGCTGGTGGAGGAGTTCGCCGCACGGCCAGCGGACGAACCGGTGCTGGTCGCGTTGCGCGAGGCGCTGCGGTCGATCTATCCGCGCTACGTCGACCTCGACCGGCTTCGCCAGTTGCGTCAGCTCCGGCAGCACCCCGCACTGCTGCCGCACTTCTTCGCCGCCTACTCCGCCCGTGAACAGGCGTTGACGGCGGCGATCGCGGTGCGCTGCGGGGTGGACCCCCAGGCAGACCCCTATCCGGCGGTGACGGCGTCGACGATCCTCGCGTCGATGCGCGCGGTCGTGCAGTGGTGGCTCGACACACCCCAGGCCACGGACAGGTTCGAGGTCACCGAGCTGGTCGGTCAGATGATCGACCAGCTCGGCGCCGGGTTCACCAGGTGACCGGGAGCGAGTGCACGCCGTAGATCGACATGTCGGTCCGCAACGGCACCTCGTCGGCAGGCACGGCGAGCTTCAAGGTCGGGAACCTCTTCAGCAGCTCCGTGAAGCCGACCGTCATCTCCACACGCGCCAGCTGCTGGCCGAGGCACTGGTGGATGCCGTGCCCGAACGCCACGTGGTGGCCGCGCGGCCGGTCGACCAGCAGTGCGTGCGGGTCGTCGTACTGGCTGTCGTCCCGGTTGACCGCCGGCACCGACACCACGACGGTCTCGCCGGCGCGGATGGTGGCGCCGCCGATCTCGACGTCCTCCTTGGCGTGCCGGGAGACGCCCATGCTGATGATCGACAGGTAGCGCAGCAGCTCCTCGACCGCGTTCTCGGTCAGCTCGGGCTCGTCACGCAGCTTCGCGAACTGGCCGGGGTGCTCCAGCAGCGCGAACGTGCCGAGCGCCAGCATGTTCGCCGTCGTCTCGTGGCCCGCGATGAGCAGCAGGTTCGCGATGCCGGTGAGCTCGTTGTCGGTGAGGTCGGTGTCGCGGACCAGCCCGGACAGCAGGTCGTCGCCGGGGCTCTGCCGCTTCGCCAGGACGAGCCCGTGCATGAACTTCCGCAGCTCGACCGTGTTCTTGATCTGCTCGTCGATCGTCGTGTTCAGGCTGAGCAGCTTGGCCGTGCGGCGCTGGAACTCGTCGCGGTCGCCGTAGTCGACGCCCAGCAGTTCGCAGATCACGAGCGACGGCACCGGCAGTGCGAAGTCGTGCACGAGATCGGCGGGCGGCCCCTTCTCGATCATCGCGTCGAGGCTGTCCGTGACGATCTCGTGGATGCGCGGCGTGAGGTCCCGCATCCTGCGCACGGTGAACTGGCCGGTCAGCAGCCTGCGGAAGCGGGTGTGCTCGGGGGCGTCCATGAAGATGAACGACCCGGCCTGGCGCTCGGGCGGGAACAGCTCCGCGTGCAGTTCCGGCGAGATCAGGGCCCTCGCCCGCGGGCTGTTGATCCGGTCGGAGCTCATCTGCGGCGCGGCGAGCACCGCCCGTGCCTCGTCGTGCCCGGTGACGAGCCAGACGGTGTCGCCGTTGTGCTCGATCTTGTGGATCCGCCCGTGCCCGCTCAGCTCGGTCAGCCCCTTCGACGGGTCGAACGGGCACCCGTCGCGGTTGGTGAGTTCGGCGGGCAACTGCGGGCGGATGAGCTGTTGAGCGCTGCGCTGCCGCTCGGCCGTGGTCATGGCCTCTCCCTGTCTGACCCGGTGTGACCGGGTCGTGGCTCGGCGTCATGACCACGCTACCGAAACTTGCGCGTTGTGCAAGATTTTTTGGAGTTCTTTAGACGGCGAACACCTGCGCGTCGTCCGCGAACGCCTTGAACTCGAGCGCGTTGCCCGCCGGGTCCAGCAGGAACATCGTCCACTGCTCGCCGGGCTCGCCCTTGAACCGCACGTACGGCTCGATGACGAACTTCGTGCCGGCGTCGGCGAGCCTAGCCGCGAGCGTCTGGAACGCGTCGACGGTCAGGACCAGCCCGAAGTGGGGGACCGGCACGTCGTGGCCGTCGACCGGGTTGCTGACGCGCTCGGTCCTCGGCGCCAGGTGGGTGACGAACTGGTGGCCGTGCAGGTTCCAGTCGACCCAGGTGTCGGAGCTGCGGCCCTGCTCGAGGCCGAGCGTCTCGCCGTAGAAGCGGCGGGCGGCGGCGAGGTCGTCGACGGGCATGGCGAGGTGGAAACGCGGGATGTTCGGCATGTCCAGATGTTAACATTCCGACAAGATGTCTCCTTGTTAACATTGCTCACATGACAGTGGGTCCGGCACGACGCCGAGGTCTGGGCAGCGAGGTCGCGGACATGATCCGCGAGGCCATCTTCGACGGCGGCTACCCGCCGGGCAGCGCCCTGCGCGAGGTGGAGTTGTCCGAGGCACTGCGGGTGAGCCGCGGCCCGGTCCGCGACGCGCTGCGCTCGCTGGAACGGGAGGGCCTCGTGCGCGCCGAGTGGCACCGGGGCGCCACGGTGGCCGAGCTGTCCCTTCAGGACGTCGCCGAACTGGACAGCCTGCGCGGCGCCCTGGAGGTGCTGGCCGTCCAGCGCGTGGTGGCCACGGGCGCCTCACTGGAGGAGATCGCCGCGGCGGCCGTGGAGATGGAGCGCGCCTCGACGCCGCACGAGATGGTGCGGTGCGACATCGCGTTCCACGACGCCGTGTACGCCGCCGCCGGCCACTCGCGACTGACCCAGGCCTGGGAGGCGATCCGGTCGCAGGTGCACCTGTTCCTGATCACGCGGGTGCGGCTGAGCACCGACGGGTACCTGGAGCAGATCCGGGAGGAGCACCAGGACCTGGTGGCGGCGCTGCGGCTGGGGAACGTGGAAGGGGCGCTGAAGTTGTTCGCGGAGCACCGCAGGCACGCGTTCGACGTGCTCACCTCAGGTCCCTGACCGCGCGACTGGGCCCTGTTCAGGCGACGCAGAACTCGTTTCCCTCCGGGTCGTGCATGACGACGTGATCAAGGACGCCGTCGTCCGAGTCCTCGCGCACCGCCGTGGCTCCGGCAGCGACCAGTTCGATGACCTTCGCGCGGATGAGCCGCTCACGCTCCGCCGCGTCCCACGGAGGTTCGCCCGCGACGCGGATGTCGACGTGCATCCGGTTCTTGGCGGTCTTCGGCTCCGGCACCAGGAGAAAGCCGATGGCCGGTCCCCTGCCGTCCGGATCGATGATCGACGCACCCTCGGGGAAGTCGTAGCCGGGCTCGTCCACGTACCCGAGCGCCAACGCCCAGAACGCCGCGAGCCGCCAGGGATCGACGGCGTCGCAGCCCAGTGTCCAATGAGTAGCCACGGCCGGGACGGTACCCAGACATGCGCACGAACGCGTGGATTCACTGGGCCGAAGAGGTGATCGGAACGATCAAACGGCCGAACGGGCCCATACGCTCGCCGATGTGGATCTGCAAGCGCTGAAGTACGAGGGCGACCCGCTCGCCGACGCCGTGATCGCGCACCTGGTCGAGAGCGGCAGCCTGAACGAGGTCAACCGGGTCCTCGCGGAGTTCCGCGGCAACGACGAGCCGATCCCGGAGCACTTGCCGCCCGTGGTCCGCGACTACCTCGCCGCCACCGACGACCCGCCGGAGTGGATGGACGAGGAACGCGTCGCCCGCGCGCACGACTTCTTCATCGACGACGGCGTGCACGTGGCGTCGGTGCTGTCGTTCGGCGCGATGGTCAACTGCTACGCGCAACCCCGGCCGTCGAAGGTCCTCACGCTCACCCACCGGCTCAACCAGCCGCACCGCAGGCTGTCGGAGACGTCGCAGTTCGTGCTGAACATGATGGAGCCCAACGCTTTCGGCACGGGTGGCTCGTTCGTGCCGACGATCCAGAAGACCCGTCTCATCCACGCGGCGGTCCGCTACTTCGTCGGCCGCTCACCGGAGTGGGACCACGCGGCAGACGGCGTTCCGGTGTGCCAGCAGGACCTGCTCGGCGCGTTGCTGATCTTCTCCGTGCAGGTGATCGACGGCATGCGCCGCATCGGCGTCTCGGTCACCGACACGGAGGCCGAGGACTACTACCACGTCTGGCGCGTCGCGGGCGCGGTGCTCGGCATCCGCCCGGACGCGATGCCGGAAACGGTGAAGGAAGCGGAAGAACTCAGCAACACCATGGTCCGGGCGTCCTACGCGCCGTCGGACGAAGGCATCGAACTGACCAGGAACCTCGTGGAGCTGTACGAGAAGTTCGTGCCCGGCAGGGCGTTCGACGGCGTGGTCGCGGCGATGGTGCGCCAGGTCGTCGACGCCGAGGTCGCGGACTGGCTGGAGGTGCCGCACTCGAAGGGCTGGACGCGGACGGTCAACGCCGGCGCCAGGGTCATGCGCGTGTTCGAACGGGGCGAGGACCGCAGCCGGGTCGCTCGGGCCGTGCTGGACAAGGCGGGAGACCTGTTGCTGGGCGCGAGCGTCCGCACCCTCACCGACGGTCAGCCGACCACCCTCACCGTGCCTGCCTGCCTCAAGACCTAAAGCCAGCCGTGCTCATGGGCGAGCTGAAACGCCTCGGCGCGGCTCCCCACCCCGAGCTTCGCGACCGAGGCCGACAGGTGGTTGCGGACGGTCCCGGCGGACAACGACGTGCGCGCCGCGATCTCGGCGACCGGGGTGCCGAACTCGCTGAGCCGCAACACTTCCAGCTCGCGCTGCGTCAGCGGGCACGGGGGAGCGGCGAGCGCGTCGGCGGCCAGTGCGGGATCGACCCAGCGCGAACCGGCGTGCACGCGGCGGATCACGTCCGCGAGCGTGCCGCCGGGCGATCCCTTGGGCAGAAAGCCTTTCGCGCCCGCGTGCAGCGCCTGCTGCAGGTGCGGCGGACGGCCACGGCCGGTCAGGATCACGACAGCGCACGACGGCAGCACGCGCGCCAGTTCCTCGGTGACCTCCAGGCCGTCCAGCTCGGGCATCTGCAGGTCCACCACGGCCACGTCCGGGCGGTGCGCCCGCGCGGCCTCGACGGCGGCCCGGCCGTCCCCCGCGCGGGCCACCACCTCCAGGTCCGGCTCCAGGTCGAGGAGCGCCGCGAGGGCGTCGCGGATCAGCTCCTCGTCGTCGGCCAGCAGCACTCTGATCACGCGGGCACCACGACCTGCAGCGTGAACACGTCGCCCGACTTCTCCACCGACACCTGACCGCCCACGGCCGCAAGTCGTTCGCGCAGACCGCGAAGCCCGTTGCCCTCGCTCGAAGGCTTCTCGGTGCCGTCGTTCGTGACGGTCATCCGCACCTCCTCCTCGGCGACAGCGACGTCGATCATGCACCACGTCGCGTGGCTGTGCCGCAGCACGTTGGTGCAGGCCTCCCGCAACGCCAGCGCGAGTTGCGTCGCGTGTTCGCCCTCCACCGGAACGTCCGAGACGGTGCAGCGAATACCTGCTTCCTGCAACACGTTCCGCACAGCCTCAAGCTGTTCGGGCAGGTTCACCGCGCGATAGCCGTGCACGGCGTCACGCACCTCTTCCAACGCCGAGGACGCCAGCCGTTGCGCCTCGAACGCCTCCGCCGCCGACCGCTCCGGGTCACTGGAGGCGAGCCGTCCGGCCAGTTCGGACTTCAGCGCGATCACCGTCAGCCGATGTCCCAGCAGGTCGTGCACGTCGCGGGCGAACCGCAGCCGTTCCTCGCTCACCGCCAGCTCCGCCTGCGCCTCACGCCCTGCCCGTGCCTGCCCCAGCAGTCCGGCGAACCACATCGGCAGCCCGGCCATCGCGATGATCGTCAGCCCGACCGAGACCGCGATCATCTGGTACGTCGTCTGGTCGCGGGTGACGAAGAACCCGACCAGGCCCGCGGAGACCACCGCGCAGATGGCCGCCAGCCACCGCCACGGACCTGTCAGCAGCAATGGCGCGAACCCGGCCGCCGCACCGCCGATCCACGCCCACGTCGACAGCTCGTCCGGCCCGACGGGCGCCACCAGCGGAATCGTCACCAGGGTCGCGACCACGAGCACCCACAGCGGCCCGCCCCGCAACGTCACCGCGTACGCCACGGCCAGCACCAGCAGGCCCAGCACGCCGAGCCAGCGGGTCGCGGACGGCTCGCGCAGCACCGAGATCAGCGGCACCACGAGCGACCCCATCCACAGCAGATGGAGAGTGCCGCGCAACGCGGTGTGCGGAAGGTCGTTCATCGCCATCAGCCTAGAACCACGCGATCAGGATCGTGACGGCGATGACCAGGTCGAACACACCGCAGAACTCCGACCACCAGCGCGGCACGACAGCGTTGCGCACGTGGTGCACGAGATCCCAGACGGCGTGCGCGCCCCACCCGAACGCGATCAGCAGCACTCCGGCCGACGGCGAGCTCATGATCACCGCCACGGCCAGCGCCGCGTACAGGCTGAACACCGCGAGCTGCACCCGAGGCGCGCGCCGTCCCCAGAAGAGATACGCCGCCTGGCACAGCAGCAGGGTCCACACGGGAGGCACCACGTGCGCCTGCCAGAAGTCGAACGAGACCGCCAGCGCGATCACCGCGGGCCAGTGGTCGCCCAGCGTCCGGATCACCGGGTTCGTGCTGGGCGTTCCGTGCTCGTGCCGTCCCAGGACCAGCACAACAGCCATCGCGGGCAGCATCAGCAGGTGCCCGCCCATCTCGACCGCGTCGCCGTCCAGCAGCCCGAACCAGTACGGCACCAGCAGCACGAGATACGGCACGAACATCGCCGCGCACATCTCGGCGATCCGGCCGTGACCGCGGTAGCGCATCCACAGCGCCATCGGCACGGACATCGACGCCGCCATCCACAGGGCGGCCAGGTCGGCCCGTTCCGGTGTCCACAGGGGCCCGAGCAGGGCCATCCCTGCCAGCATCGCCACGAGCATCTCTGCTCCGTGACGCATCAGCGGTCTGACCGCCGGAGAAACCGTAAACGTCATGCATCGAGAGTCGAAGAAACCCGACGCAAGTCCCATCCGTGCGGTGTCATGACTTGTCTGTGCGAAACGCACGGACAAGCTATGTGTTCACCTCGGCCCAGATGGTCTTCCCGCCGGCGAACTCGAGCGTGCCCCAGCAACGGGAGAGCTGGGCGATCAGGATCAGTCCACGGCCTCGGGTGTCACCGAGCCGTGAGGTGCCCAGGTTCGGAAGCTCGGCCGGTGTGTGGTCGTCGACCTCCACCCGGACGAAGTCGGTATGTCGCTGCACTCGTACAGCGCGTGGTCCTTCGGCGTGTTCGTACGCATTGCTGGCCAGCTCCGTGCACACGAGGAGAACGTCGAGGCTGATGTCCTCCGGTAGATCTCCCAACAGACTGCAGACCCAGGCGCGCATCGCGGCGAGGTCCGGCTCGTCCTCCGGCAGGGTGTGCAAGGTCCTCGCGGAGGCGCTCAGCACCTCTGGGGTGTCCATCTCATCCCACCTCGTTCGGCTGAAGCCCTCCTGGCTGCTCAAGACGGCCGTCAGGGTGCGAAATACCACCACGCGTGCTACCCCAAACGCGTGGATGGCTATGGCTTCAACCTCGGGCTGGTCGCGGTGCTGGTGTTGCTCAACGCGGCTTTCGCGGGCAGCGAGATGGCTTTCGTGTCGCTGCGCGAAGGTCAACTGCGCTCGCTGGAACGCGACGGGCATCGCCGGCTGGTCCGGCTGGCACGCGATCCGAACAGGTATTTCGCGACCGTGCAGATCGGCATCACGTTGTCGGGATTCCTGGCGTCGGCCACGGCGGCGGTCTCGCTCGCGGCACCGATCGTGCCGCTGCTGAGCTTCCTCGGAGCAGCCGCGAACGGTGTCGCGATCGCGCTCGTGACCGTGGTGCTGACGTTCGTCACACTGGTCTTCGGGGAACTGGCGCCCAAGCGCCTCGCGATGCAGTACGCCGTTCGCTGGTCGAAGATCGTCGCCAGGACGCTCGACCTGCTCTCGACCATCTCCCGGCCGGCGGTGTGGCTGCTCAGCAGGTCGACCGACCTCGTGGTGAGGGTCTTCGGCGGTGACCCGAACGCCGACGAGGCGCCGATGTCGCAGGAGGAGCTGCGCGATCTCGTTGAGGTGCAACATCATCTGAACCCCGAGCAGCGCACGATCATGACCGGCGCGCTGGAGATCCACGAACGGCGGCTGCGCGAGGTCCTGGTGCCCCGGATGCAGGTGACGATCCTCGAATCAGGTTTGGGCACGGCCACCGCGAGGGAAGTCCTCGCTAGGTCCGGACATTCCCGGGCGCCGGTGACCAAGGACGGTCACCTGGACGACGTGGTCGGCGTGGTGCACCTGCGAGATCTGCTCGATGACACCGTGTCCCTCGCGGACGTGGCACGAGCGCCGATGGTGCTGCCGGACTCGGTGCGCGTCGCCGACGCGTTGCGGCGCATGAAGGCGGAGCACGAGCAACTGGCACTGGTGGTGGACGAGCACGGCGCCGTCGACGGCATCGTGACGCTGGAGGACCTGCTTGAAGAGATCGTCGGCGAGATCTACGACGAGACCGACTCGGACGTGGTCGCGGTGCGCACCGAGGCGGACGGCTCGATCGAGCTGCCCGGCACGTTCCCGGTGCACGACCTGGTGGACGTCGGCGTCGAACTGCGCGACGCGCCTGCCGGCCAGTACGCGACGGTCGCCGGGCTGGTGCTGCTGATCCTCGGCCGCATCCCGGAGGAACCCGGAGACGTGGTGGAGGTCTCCGGCTGGAAGATCGAGGTCCTGGCCGTGGAACACCATGCGATCACGCAGGTGAGGCTGAGGTCACAGGCCGAACCGCGGAATGAAGTGGACCTCTGAACCGTTACACCTCTGTGCAGCGGTGCATATGGCCGCTGCTCCGCAGACGGCGGCGTGTTCGCCGGGTAGCCGATCATCCGGCCACCGCTTCGCGCCGAATCGCCTGCGGCGGTTGACCCGAAGAGGCAACCGGATGACCGGCGCGAACACGCGCTGGCTGCCACACCTGCCGACGGAAACGGGGGGATTTGTCATGCCTGCAGATCTGAAGAACCGCGCGTCCGGGCAGCAGGACGCGGACCTGGTGGGCCAGTACCTGCGCGAGGTCGGACGCACACCGCTGCTCACCGCCTCCGAAGAGGTCGACCTGTCTCGGCGCATCGAAGCCGGTGTCTACGCCGCTCACCTGCTCCAGAACGGCGACACGACGCGCGAGCCGCGGCTGCTGCGCCGGATCGTCGCCGAGGGCGAGCGCGCCAAGGACCACATGATCCGCGCGAACCTGCGCCTGGTCGTGTCGGTCGCGAAGAAGCACTCGTTCCGCGGACTGCCGTTCGGGGACGTGATCCAGGAGGGCAACCTCGGCCTGATCCGCGCCGTCGAGAAGTTCGACTACGCCAAGGGCTACAAGTTCTCCACCTACGCCATGTGGTGGATCCGCCAGGCGATCGAACGCGGTCTGGCAGAGCAGACCCGCACCGTCCGCCTGCCGGTGCACGTGGTGGAAGAGGTCAACAAGCTCAAGAAGATCGGGCAGAAGCTGTCCACGGCCCTGGGCCGCGAGGCGACGATCGAGGAGATCGCCGCCGAGGCCAAGTGCTCGCCCACCCGCGTGCAGGACATGCGCGACGCGGCCCGCACCTGCGTGTCGCTGGAGACGCCGGTCGGCGACGAGGGCGACTCGGTGCTGGGCGACCTGATCCAGGACACCGACGGCGTGTCGGCCCCGGATCTCCTGGAACAGCAGGAGTTCACCGAGGGCGTGCGCTCCCTGCTGAACGTCCTGCCCGAGCGGCAGGGCCGGATCATGCGCCTGCGCTTCGGCCTGGAGGACGGGCGTGCCCGCACCCTTCAGGAGGTCGCGGAGGAGCTCGGCCTGACCCGTGAGCGCATCCGCCAGCTCGAGAAGCAGTCGCTCGCCCAGCTCAAGCAGTCGGGCGACCGGGACGATCTTTTCGCGCTCGCGGGCTGACAACCGTACGAAAGTCGCTTGTACTTCTCCTTGTCGCAACTAAAGACTCATCACGTCCGATAACGGACTGAAGCTGTTTCGCAACCGCGTGTGAACGCATCTGTAGGGCCGTCGAGGGCCGGCCCAGCGTTCGCACGCGGTTCCCTGCGAATGAGGAGCAGTGATGAGACAACACACCCTGCGCACGTTCGGTGTGGCGGCGATCGCCGTCGCTGGAACCGTGTTAGCGCTCCCACAGGCTGCCGCCGCGCAGCCCGAGGGACCGATTGTCGCGGAGAGCGCGCCGAACGCGGTCCCGGACAGCTACATCGTGGTGCTCAAGGACAACACCATGGCGCGGTCGGAGGTCAGCGGTCGCGTCGACGGCCTGGCGACCCGTTACGGTGCCAAGATCGGCTTCACCTACAAGGCTGCGTTCAAGGGCTTCTCGGCCACGCTGTCGAAGCAGCAGGCCAAGCGCTTGGCCGCTGACCCGGCCGTGTCCTACGTGGAGCAGGACCGCACCGTGCAGGTCCTGACCGACCAGCTCAACCCGCCGTCGTGGGGTCTTGACCGCGTCGACCAGGCGAGCCTGCCGCTGGACAGCAAGTACAGCTACAGCACGGGCGCGTCGAACGTGACGGCGTACGTGATCGACACCGGCATCAACTACAACCACGCCGACTTCGGTGGCCGCGCGTCGTTCGGCTTCGACGCGTTCACCGACGGCCAGAACGGCAAGGACTGCCAGGGCCACGGCACGCACGTGTCCGGCACCGTCGGCGGCGCGACCTACGGCGTGGCGAAGGAAGTCAAGCTCAAGGCCGTCCGCGTGCTCAACTGCGCCGGTGGCGGCTCCGTCGCCACCGAGGCGGCGGGCGTCGACTGGGTCACCGCGAACGCCGTCCTTCCGGCCGTCGCGAACATGAGCCTCTACACCGGCACGGCGAACGAGCCGAGCCGTGTGCTCGACGACGCCGTGCGCGCGTCGATCGGCCGCGGCGTCTCGTACGTAGTGGCGGCGGGCAACTTCAACGACGACTCCTGCAAGTACTCGCCGCAGCGCGTCACCGAGACCATCAACGTCATGGCGGCGGCCCGCACCGACGCCCGTGCTTCGTTCTCGTCCTTCGGCACGTGCAGCGACCTGTTCGCACCCGGCCAGGACATCATCTCCGCCTCCTACAACAACAACACCGGCTCCGCCACGATGAGCGGCACGTCGATGGCGTCCCCGCACGTCGCGGGCGCGGCGGCGCTGTACCTGGCGAACAACCCCTCGAAGACCCCGGCCGAGGTGCACGCGGCGATCCTCGCCCAGGCCACTCCTGGCAAGGTCACCAACCCCGGTTCCGGTTCGGCGAACCTGTTGCTGCGCACCAACACCGGCGGCGTTCCCGGCGTCTCCGTGACCAACCCGGGCAACCAGACCACGGCCCTGAACGGCACGGCGAACCTGCAGCTGTCCGCGTCGGGCGGCACCGCGCCGTACACGTGGTCGGCCACCGGTCTGCCGACCGGGCTGTCGATCGGTTCCTCGAACGGTCTCGTCACGGGCACGGCCACGGTTGCCGGCACGTACAACGTGACCGTCACGGCCACCGCGTCCGCGGGCGGTTCGGGCAGCACGTCGTTCAGCTGGACGGTCGGCACGGCCACCTGTGCCAAGCAGACCAACGGCACGGACGTCGCCATCCCGGACAACACGACCGTGAACAGCACGATCGTGTTCAGCGGCTGCACCGGCACGGCGTCGGCGACCAGCCAGGTCGAGGTGCACATCAAGCACACCTACAAGGGTGACCTGATCGTCGACCTGGTCGCGCCGGACGGTTCGGTCTACAACCTGCACAACCGTGCGGGTGGCAGCGCCGACAACATCGACCAGACCTACACGACGAACCTGTCGTCGGAGACGCGCAACGGCACCTGGACTCTCCGGGTCCGTGACGCGGCCACCGCTGACGTCGGCACCCTCGACACGTGGAGCCTGACGCTCTAAAGGTTCTTGAGCGTTTCGGTGAAGTAGTGCAACGTGAGCTCCGCGTCCCGCGACCGTTCGTGCGGGGCGCGGAGCGACACGGCGAAGTCCGCGATGTCGTTGACGGCCCAGCGCAGTGAGTAGAAGGCGCTGTCACCGCCGATCAACCAGAGATCGCGTCCCGCCCGGCACGTCGATCGCCGCCACCGGGCATCCCGCCGGTGGTGCGCAGCCGTGCAGCGCGGCCAGTGGCTTGGTCGTCAGGTCGGACACCGAGGTGAACCACCGGAACCGAGCGAGTCCGGCCCGCAGGTCGTGATCGGGCAGTCCAGCCGGAAGATCCTCCACGGTCCACGAAGCTAATGCCTCGAATGGCACGATGTCGTGCGTGAACGTCTCTGCGGTCTTGCGCACCCTTGCCCGGCTCAGTGCCGCTGAGCAGCCGCAGAAGCTCCAGCTCGACCTCACCAAGTCCGCCGGTCTGCTGTGGCTCGGCGACCACGAGCCGTCGTGGCGGGCGATCACGCTCGTCCAGGAGGGTCCGCATTGGACGCCGGTCTCGTGGACCGCGCCCAAACAGGCCCGCAACGAGGTCACGCACCTCGCCGCGTACGACGCGTTGCACCAGGAAGACCGGCTGCTGCGGCTGGGCTGGGCGTTCCTCGCCGGACCCGCGCAGATCGGCGGGCAACGGCGCCGGGTCTGCCTGCCGCTGGTGTCGCGGCCGGTCCGCCTGCACCACGGGATCGGGCTCGGCTACGCCTTTCACGTCGCCGGTGACGCCGGGGTGTTCCCGCTGATCGACGACTGGGCGAAGACCGCCGAACGGGAGGCCGCGCTCGCGCCGTCCGAGGAGTGGATCACCGAGACGCTGCGGCAGGCCGGGTTCGAGAACGTGCCGATCGTGCACGACGACCCGAAGCGGTTCATCTCCGGCAACGAACTCGTCGTGGCGATGGGGGCCGGGCTGCACGCGGGCGAACCTGTCGTGAAGACCGAGCACGGCACGGCGCTGTTCGACTGGTCGGGCAAGAAGGGCCTTGACGGCACGGCGTTCGCGGCGCTGTACGGGGCCGCCACCGAGCCGGACGTGCACGACGAGCCGATCAGTTCGGCGTTGCCGCTCAGCCATAGTCAGATGCGCGCGGTCGAGCACGCCCGCCGCGCGCGGATCACGGTCGTGGGCGGGCCTCCTGGCGCTGGCAAGACACACACCCTCGCCGCGTTGGCACTCGATGCCGTGGCGGCGGGCAAGTCCGTGCTTCTCGCGAGCCGCACCCGCAACGCCGCCGATGTGCTCGGTGCCGCGCTGCGCAAGGCGGGCGGGCCGGTGCCGGTGCTGTTCGGTGACTCCGAACTGCGGCAGGAGATGGCGCGCGAACTGAGCGACGGGCTGTCCGCGACGAGCGATCCCGGCCGGCTCGGCGAGCTCGACCAGGTCCGGCGCGTTGCCGCCGCAGCGGTTCAGCGCGTCGAACGCACGGCGGATGGCTCGCTCACGGACGAAAAGCTTGCGGCAGAAGGCAAGAAGCATCAGGCGTTGATGCCGGCGCACCGAGCGGTGGCACCGAAGGTGTTCGACGCGGGCGTGGACTTCGCCGCACTGCGCGGCCTTCTCCGGCCGCGCACGGGGTTCCTCGGTGGGCTGCGCACCGGGTGGGCGCTGAAGAAGGCACGCAATCTGGCCGGTGCCGACGAGGTCTCGGTCGAGGACCTGGCCGCGGCGATCGAGGCGGCCGAGCAGACCGCAGCCTCCATCCGGATCGGGACGAGCGGCGGCACGGCGTTCGGTGAGCTGCGGCCGTTGCTGGCCGAGCAGGACGTCGCGAGCCGGACCGCCACCGCCGCCTGGCTCAAGGAGTACTCGGTCAGCCGCAGGGGAGCGGGCGCACGCCGTGCGGTGGCGGCGCTGGCCAAGGCTCTGCGGTCAGGACGGGCCGCGCGCAGGCGTGGACTCGCCGAGATCGACAGCGCGGATCTGGTGGCGGCACTGCCCTTGTGGGTCGGCACGCTGTCCGATGTGGAGGACATCCTCCCGCCGGTGCCCGGCATGTTCGACCTGGTGATCATCGACGAGGCGAGCCACGTCGACCAGCCACTGGCCGCGCCCGCGTTGCTGCGCGGCCGGTCCGCGGTGATCGGCGGCGATCCCCGGCAGCTGCGGCACGTGTCGTTCGTCAGCGACCAGGCCGTGCAGGCTGCGGTCGACGCGGAGGGCACGCAGGACCTGCGTGACCGCCTGGACGTGCCGAAGGTGAGCCTGTTCGACGCGGGCGCCGCGACCGCGGGCGTGCACTGGCTGGACGAGCACCACCGCTGCGCGCCGCACCTGATCGGGTTCGCCGCGGCCAAGTTCTACGACGGCAAGATCGCGCTGCTCACCACGCACCCGTCGATCGCCGACGTCGACTGCATCGACACCGAGCACGTCTCCGGCGAACGCACCACGAAGGGCGCGAACCAGGCCGAGGTGGACGCCGTGCTCGCCCACGTCCGCAAACGGGTGGCCGCCGGTGTGCGCTCGATCGGCGTCGTGACCCCGTTCCGCGCCCAGGCCGACGCCCTGGAGGAGGCTCTGCTCAGCGAGCTGACGCTGGACGAGATCACCACCGGTGGCGTCCGGGCGGGCACCGTCCACGGCGTGCAGGGCAGCGAGTTCGACGAGGTCGTGATCAGTCTCGCGGCCGATGAGAAGCCGGGCGCGTGGCGGTTCGTGAACGACCGCAACCTGCTGGCCGTCCTCACCACCCGCGCTCGCCGTCAGGTGCACGTGATCACGTCGGCGGCCGAACCGCCCGGCCTGATCGGCGAGTACCTGCGGCACGCGGACGTCGCGCCGACGGAGACCGCCGGGACCGAACCCGAGGACGCCTGGACCGCGAGCCTCGCGGCCGAACTGCGGACCGCCGGACTGACCGTGCGCACCGGCTACCCGGTGGGGCAGTGGCGCGTGGATCTCGTGGTGGGGGAGAAGGACGACGCCGTCGCGGTGGAGACGCGCCCGCACCCGGAAGGGGTGCGGGCGCATCTGGCCCGCTGGCGTGCGCTCACCCACGCGGGGTGGCGCGTGCACGACGCGTTCGGCAGCCGGTTCGGTGACGACCCGGCCCGCGCCGCTGTCGAGCTGGCCCAGGAGCTACCTGCGGCTGGGCTTGAACAACGGCTCCGCTGACGCGACCGACGGCAGGAACGGGTTCGGGTTCGCCGGGCACACCGTGCCGACCGGCGGCAACGTGCCCGCCAGCAGGTACGCGTTCGTGTGGTCGGTGGCGCACTTGCTCACTCCGTACGCCGTGTGGCCCCAACCCGCGTACGCCAGCAAACGGCTGCCGGCGAGCTGACGGTTGGCCGCCTGCGCGCCACGGAAGTCCGTGACACCGTCGAAGTAGTTGCCCACCACGAGAACCGGCGCGTTGGTGCGGGTGCGCCACGGGCCGGTGTAGCGGTCGGGGTTGGTCGGCCAGTTCGCGCACGCCGCGTTGCCCCACCACCAGGCAGGGCCGAACTCCGAACCCGCCTCGGCGTACCTACCGGTCGACCGGTAGGAGTTGAAGTCGCGCGGGAACTCGATGTCCGCGCACACGTTGCCGTTGTAGGCGTCGAACCCGTTGGCGTAGTCCGGTTCCGCCGTGACAGAAGAGACGGAGGTGGCCGGGAGGCCGGCTGCCGCGTCGGACAGCTGGTCGAACAGCGCGGCGGCGTCCGGCCAGTCGCTCGGCGAGTACATCGCGCCGAGCGCGGAGTTGATCACCGCGTCGTAGGTGAAGACCTCACCGCCCAGCTCGATCGGCTTGGCGCGCACCGACTTCAGCAACGCGTCCCAGCGCTTCTCCGACTGGGGCCCGAAGACGCACTGGGCCTCGTCGCAGGTGCGCAGGAACTCGCGGAACTCCTCCTTGGTCGCGATCCGGTCCGACTTGATCTGCTGCCCGCTCGACCACAGCGCCGGGTTCAGCACGCCGTCGATGACGAGCGCGCGGATGTTGTTCGGGAACAGGTTCGCGTAGGTCGCGCCGAGGAACGAGCCGTACGAGAAGCCCAGGTAGCTGATCTTGCTGTCACCGACGGCGCGGCGCAGCAGGTCCATGTCCCGCGCCACGTCGGCGGTGCTCATGTGCCGTGCGATTCGCTGGTCGTCGAGGCACTCCGGCCCGAGCGAGCGGTAGCGGTCGAAGTACGGCCGTTCCTGCGCCGCCTGGTACGGGAAGCCGGGAATTCCCTCGAAGAACTTGCCGAGGTCCTCCTCGCTGGAGAAGCAGTGCAGCGGATCGGACTTGCCGATGCCGCGCGGGTCGAACCCGACGATGTCGAACCGGCCCTGCAGGTTCGCCGACAGCCTGTTCCCGGCGCCGAGCGCGAAGTCCACGCCCGAACCGCCGGGCCCGCCGGGGTTGAGGAACAGTGACCCGATCCGGCGCGCCTTGTCCGTCGCGGGCTTGCGCGCCAGCGCCACCGAGGTGGTGGCGCCGCGCGGGTTGTCGTAGTCCAGCGGCACCTTCACGGAGGCGCACTCGAAGCCGGGGCGCTCGGGTCCGCAGGCCGCCCAGTCGATCTTCGGGACCTGCGCGCCACCACCCGAGGCCTGTACGGCGGGCGTGCCGGTGATCATGAGCGCGGCCGCGGCGGCCAGCACGGTGAATCGCATCGACAAGCTCCCCTCTTGTCCGCAGAAGCGCTCTTCCTACCTTCTCGCGACCGGCCCCGTCGACCGCCGAAAGTCGTGACCGGCCAGTTGGGACGCCTTGTCGAGGAACGGGTTCGGGTTCGCCGGGCACACCGTCCCCGCCGCGGGCAACGCTCCGCTGAGCAGGTACGAGTGGATGTGGTCGATGGCGCACTGGCTGCGCCGGTACGCGATGTGCCCCCAGCCCGCGTACTCCAGCAGCCGGCTGTTGGGCAGCTGCTTCGCCACGGCCCGTGCGCCCCGGAAGTCCGTGGAGCCGTCGAACCGGTTGCCCACCACCAGAACCGGCGCGGACGTGCGGGCCCGCCACGGCCCGGTGTAGCGGTCCTCGTTCACGGGCCAGTTCGCGCACGCGCTGGTGCTCCACCACCAGTAGGGGCCGAACTCCGACCCGGCCTCCGCGTAACGGGAGACCGCCCGGTACTCGCCGAACGTGCGCGGGAACTCGGTGTCCGCGCACATCGTGCCCAGGTTGGCGTCGAAGAAGTTGTCGTAGACCGGGGCCGACGCCGCCGACAGGCCTGTAGCCGCGTCGGAGAGCTGATCCAGCACCGCGGCGACGTCCGTCCAGCTCTCCGAGGCGAACCCGGCGAACAACGCCCACTGGATCACTGCGTCGTAGGTCCACACCTCGGTGCCGAGCGTGATCGGCTTGGCGCGCACCGAGTCCAGCAGCGCCAGCCACCGTTGCTTCGAGTTCGGTCCGAACGCGCACGAGGCCTCGTCGCAGAGCCGGAAGAACTCGTCGAGCACCTCCCGGGTGGCGATCCGATCGGACTCGATCTGCCGCCCGCTCGACCAGAGTTCGGGGTTCAGCACGCCGTCGATCGCGAGGGCGCGGACGTTGTCCGGGAACATGTTCGCGTAGGTCGTGCCGATGTACGAGCCGTACGAGGTGCCGAAATAGGTGAGCTTGCGGTCGCCCAGCGCGCGCCGCAGCAGGTCGAGGTCACGCACGACGTCGGCGGTGCTCATGTGCCGTGCGATCGGCTGGTCGCACTTGGCCGCGAGCGAGCGGTAGCGGTCGAAGAACGGCCGTTCCTGCGCCCGCTGGTACGGGAAGATCGGGCCTGCGGCCAGGAACTCCGCCCGCTCCTCGTCGGACGCGAAGCAGCGCAGCGGGTTTGATCGGCCGATGCCGCGCGGGTCGAAGCCGACGACGTCGAACCGGCCCTGCACCCCGGCCGACATCTTCTCGCCCCACGCCCACACGTAGTCGATCCCCGACGCGCCGGGCCCGCCGGGGTTGAAGAGCAACGAGCCGATGCGTCCTGCCCGGTCGGTGGCGGGTTTGCGGGTCAGTGCCACCGTCGTGGTCGCGCCGCGTGGGTCGTCGTGGTCGAGCGGCACGGTGACCGTGGCGCACTCGAAGCCGGGGCGTGCCGGCTCGCACGGGCTCCAGGCGACCGGCGCAGTGGCGGGCGCGGCCTGAGCCGGTGGGGCGAGGACGACCACGAGCGCCACCACGGCGCCGAGCACGGTGAGACGCATGGAGCGTTCATAGCCGCGCTCAGTCGGCCCGTCGATGCTTTTGGCGAACTCCCAGATGGTCGGCGATCTGGTCGTGGATGGGCGTACCCATCACGATCGGGTTCGCGGGGGGAGCCTGGGTTGTTGGTCCGGGTGCTTCCTGGGTCTCCGGCATGGGGGGAGCGTAGGCATGGTCATTGACACCTCAAGGACGCTGATCAAGAAATCACCAGGGTCATACCCCAAGAGGTGAATCCGGTTCCCCCGATCTATACCGAGCGTGGGACAGGGCAGCTGCTACGTGACTACCTGTGGGTGGTACCGATCGAGTGAATCGATATTCCTCTGCAACGTGGAATCTCATCGGCCGGACACGGAGTTTGCGTGATCTCGCGGAGATGCTGAACGATCGGGTTCAAGGTCGGGCGAGCGTGGAGCGTGGGCGATGGTCAGCGGTAAGCCGGGCATCGCCAAGCGGCAGCTCATCCTGCTCACCGGCAGGGCGCACCCGGAACTGGCCGAGGCCGTGGCCAAGCACCTCGGTGTCGCCATCACCCCGCAGGCCGCCTACGACTTCGCCAACGGCGAGATCTTCGTGCGCTTCGAGGAGTCGGTGCGCGGCGCGGACGCGTTCGTCATGCAGAGCCACAGCGCGCCCGTCAACGACTCGCTGATGGAGCAGCTGCTGATGGTGGACGCGCTGAAACGCGCCTCGGCCAAGCGCATCACCGCCGTCGTGCCGTCGTATCCGTACGCGCGCCAGGACCGCAAGTACGCCGGACGTGAGCCTGTGTCGGCGCGGCTGGTCGCGGACATGTTCAAGACCGCGGGCGCCGACCGGATCGTGACGGTCGACCTGCACACCGCGCAGGCCCAGGGCTTCTTCGACGGCCCGGTCGACCACCTGCACGCGATGTGGCTGCTCTGCGAGCGCGTCCGCGGCCGCTACCAGGGCGAGGACCTCACGATCGTCTCCCCGGACGCCGGCCGCACCAGGCTCGCCGAGAAGTGGGCGGACCTGCTCGGCGGCTGCCCGATCGCGTTCATCCACAAGACGCGCGACCCTTTGCGCCCCAACGAGATCACGTCCAACCGCGTCGTCGGCGACGTCGAGGGCCGCACCTGCGTCGTGGTCGACGACATGATCGACACGGCGATGACGAGCACGACGGCGGCACGCCAGTTGCTGGAACAGGGCGCGAAGGACGTCGTCCTCGTGGCCACGCACGGCGTGCTGTCCGGTGAGGCCCACGACCGGCTCATCGCGAGCAAGGCCCGCGAGGTGATCCTCACCGACACGCTGCCGATCCCGGACGAGAAGCGGTTCCCCGGCCTGACCGTGCTGAGCATCGCGCCGCTGCTGGCGCGGGCGATCGGCGAGGTCTTCGAGGACGGCTCGGTGACGTCGCTGTTCGACGGCAACGCCTGACTTCCGGGAAGCTCGCGCCGCCGTCCCGTGTTGCTATGGGGCATGGGCGACTTGCGAGTGGAGACCTCGGCGAAGCGGGTCCGTGCGTACTTCGGTGGCGAACTGGTCGTGGACGCGACCTCGCCGCGCCTGGTCTGGGAGGTCCCGTACTACCCGGCCTACTACCTGCCGCTGTCCTCGGTGCGCGTCGAGCTGAGGCCGACGGGGGAGACCAGGGGCGACGGCGTGGTCCACGACGTGGTCACGCGGTCCGGCACGGCCGAGGGCGCCGCGCTGACCTATCCGGACTCGGCGGAACTGCGGGACCTGGTCCGGTTCGAGTTCGCGGCCATGGACGAGTGGCTGGAAGAGGACGAGCCGATCTACGTCCACCCGCGTGACCCGTACAAGCGGGTCGACGTCCTGAGCAGCTCACGGCACGTGCGGGTCGCGCTGGACGGGGTGACGCTGGCGGCCTCGTCGCAGCCGCGGATCCTGTTCGAGACGAGCCTTCCACCGCGCTACTACCTGCCGTTGAGCGACGTTCGATTCGATCTGCTCAGGCCGTCGGAAACGCGGACGCAGTGCCCGTACAAAGGGACCGCCGCGTACTGGTCGGTCGAGGTGAACGGCGTGACCCACGAGGACCTCGTCTGGATCTACCGGGAGCCGCTGCCGGAGAGTCAGAAGGTCGCCGGAATGGCGTGCTTCTACAGCGAGAAGGTCGACCTCTTCGTCGACGGCGAGCTCCAGGAGAAGCCGAAGAGTCCCTGGTCATAGCTACTCTCGGCGAGACTCAGTTCACACACTGCAAACTTGCAGTGACTGCAAAACAATCCGTACCCTTGCCCTCGTGAACCAGCCGGGGGAGAGCTTGCGCGACCGCAAGAAGCGCCGCACGCGTGCCGCGCTCGAGCGGGCGACCGTGCGTCTCGCCGCCGAGCGGGGCTACGACCACGTCACCGTGGAGGAGATCGCCGCCGAGGCCGACGTCTCGGTGCGCACGTTCTTCAACTACTTCGCGAGCAAGGACGAGGCCCTCATCGGCGCGGACCCCGAGGCGGGCCCGCGCATCGCCGAACGCATCCTGGCCTTTCCCGGCGAGGTCTCGCCGTTCGACGCGTACCGGCGCTCGATCCTCGCGGAGATCACCGACGAGCTGAACAACGCACGCGACCTGTGGCTGCTGCGCAAGGAAGTCCTGATGCAGCGGCCGGACCTGCTGGTCCGCGCGTTCGCCAACAGCGCCGAGTCCGAGCAACTGCTCGCGAACGCCGTGGGACAGCGGGCGGGGCTGCCCGAGTCCCACGTGTACCCGCGGCTGCTGGTCGCCGCCGGGAGCGCCGCTTTCCGTTGCGCCGTAACGCGATGGGCCCTGGACGACAGCGTCGCCCTGGGTGAGTTGGTCGGCGAGGCGCTCGCCCTGTTCGGCACCGGGCTGGCTCACGTACCGCATCATCACGAAGGGGGATCATGAGCATCGAGGCAGAACCAACACCGGTCCACAGCAAACGCGAAGTCGTCCAGGCCATGTGGGGCCTGATGCTCGGCATGTTCGTGGCCATCCTCGCCGGCACCGTCGTCTCGAACGCGTTGCCGCGCATCGTCTCCGAGCTCGAAGGCTCGCAGTCGATCTTCGCGTGGATCGTGACGACCGAACTGCTCGCGATGACCGCGACCGTGCCGTTGTGGGGCAAGCTCGCCGACCTGTACAGCCGCAAGCTGCTGATCCAGGCGTCGCTGAGCCTGTTCGTCGTCGGCTCGCTGATCGCGGGCTTCTCGCAGAACATCGAGATGCTCATCATCAGCCGCGTCGTGCAGGGCCTGGGCGCCGGTGGCGTCACGGCACTCGCGACGATCGTGATGGCCGCGATGATCCCGCCGCGTGAGCTCGGCAAGTACTCCGGCATGTTCGGCGCGGTGTTCGGCGTCGGCACCGTCGCGGGCCCGCTCATCGGCGGCGTCCTGGTCGACACCTCGTGGCTCGGCTGGCGCTGGTGCTTCTTCATCGGCATTCCGTTCACCCTCGCCGCGATCTACATGCTCCAGCGCACCCTGCACCTGCCGGTCGTGCGCAAGACCGAGACGAAGATCGACTACCTGGGCGCGTTCCTGATCGTCTCCGGCGTCTCGACCCTGCTGATCTGGTCGTCGCTCGCCGGCCAGAAGTTCGAGTGGGCGTCGGGCTGGACCGCCGGCCTGGTGTCGCTGGGCGTGCTGCTGCTCGTGGCCGCCGTCCGCGTCGAGGCCACCGCGCACGACCCGATCGTGCCGCTGTCGATCTTCCGCAACCGCACCGTCTCCCTGGCGACCATCGCCAGTGCGCTGGTCGGCATCGCGATGTTCGGCGGCACGGTGTTCCTGTCGCAGTACTTCCAGCTCTCGCTCGGCAAGACGCCGACCCAGGCCGGACTGCTCGGCCTGCCGCTGATCTTCGGCCTGCTCGTCTCGTCCACCGTCGCCGGCCAGCTCATCACGAAGTTCGGCAAGTGGAAGGCGTTCCTGGTCGCCGGCGGCGTGTTCATGGTCGGCGGCATGCTGCTGCTGTCCACCATCACCGCGCAGACGACCGTGTTCATGGTGTCCGTGCACATGTTCGTGCTCGGCGTCGGCGTGGGCCTGATGATGCAGAACCTGGTCCTGGCCGCGCAGAACGACGTGCCGGCTCGCGATCTCGGTGCCACCACGTCCACCCTGACGTTCTTCCGCTCACTGGGCGGCGCGATCGGCGTCTCAGCACTGGGCGCCGTGCTCGCGAGCAAGGTCTCGTCCCTGGCCGCCGAGAAGTTCGGCGCGATGGGCGGCACCGGCGGCGAGAACAAGGTGCCGGACATCTCGGTGCTGCCGCCCGAGATCAAGGCCGTGATCGCCGACATCTACGCGACGGCGACCGCGGAGATCTTCCTGGTGGGCGCGCCGTTCGCGGTGCTCGCGCTGCTCGCGGTGGTGTTCATCAAGGAGAAGCCGCTCAAGGAGACGAGCGGTGACGACCGGCTGGCCGCGGAGATGGCCGCGGGTCACTGAATCTCTTGCTCACGGCTGTGGCCCTCGACGTTCGTGGTCGGGGGCCACAGCCGTGTTTCAGCAGGCGCGGACGGCGTCCGGTGTCCACCGCTCGTCGCCGTCGGAGGCGTAGCCGTCCCAGGGGTCGTCCTCGCCCGTTTGTCGCACGTTCCGGACTGGCGGCAGGTGAACTCGTTCGGGAACTCGCCGCCTTGGAGGACGCGGAGTGACGCGACCGGCGTTCCGGTCCAACAGGTGACCCCTGACTTTCGTCGGGGGTCCGCCCTGCCTTTCAGGTCGGGTCTCCACGCACGTTGATCCATACGTTCTCTCCCATGAACATCTGGGGTGCGGCGCTCACGCTGCTCGTTTCCACCTACATGGGCGAGGCCTCCTATCCGGGCGTCGCCGTCGCGATCACCAAGGGGGACCAGGTGGTCGCGGTCCAGGGCTTCGGGCACGACTCCACCGGGGCCCCGATCACCGAGAACACGAAGATGGCGATCGCCTCGGTCAGCAAGTCGTTCACGGCGCTGGCGGTGCGGCAGCTCGCGGACGCCGGCAAGATCGACCTCGACCGGCCGGTGTTCGACTCTCGCGTCACGCCGCGTCAGCTGCTCGCCCACAAGTCGGGGATCAGCGACCGGACGTTGCCGGAGAAGAGCCTGAAACAGCCCGGCAGTCCGGCCGAGGCGGTGGAACGGGCGCGGGAGGCACTGCGGCAAGCCGTGCCGGACAACGAGTTCCGCTACACCAACACCAACTACCACCTGGCCGCGCGGCTGGTCGAGGTGGCGTCGGGCGAGAACTTCAACGCATACCTGAAGAAACACGTCTTCGAGCCCTTGGACATGAAGGACACCGTCGCGATCGACGTGACACCACGCGATCTGCCGCCGGACTACCGCAAGGGCCACGGCTACGCGTACGGGTTCTCGGTTCCGCTGACCGAGCCGGACCGGTTCGTCACAGGATCGGACGGCGTGATCACCACGGCCGCCGACATGGCGAAGTGGCTGGCCGCGCAGCAGAAGCTCGCACCGCAGGACGGCATGGGCTGGGAGGCCGACCAGCAGGGACGGTTGCGGCACAGCGGGATCTGGTTCACCGGCACGGCCGGGCAGCTGCTGACGGCGTCCGGGTACGGCATCGCGGTCATGGCCAACAGCGGGATCACGCTCGGCAACGAGGGCACGTACGGGCTGGAGAACGGGATCGCCGACGTCGTCGAAGGCAGGACGCCGCCGGAGCCGGAGTCGTACCGGCTGCTGACCGATCTGGTGCTGGCCGCGCTCACGCTGTTGTCGGTCGGGCTGGGGATTCGAGCGCTGAGGAGGCCCCGGAGGTTCCACAAGGCGTGGCAGGTGCTCAGGTTCGTGCCGCTGGGCATCCTGCTGGCGTTGCCCACGCTGCTCGGGCTGCTGTACGGCGGCGGGCGCGACATCACGTTCTTCCAACTGGCGCACTATTCGCTGCCTCTTGTGGTGTGGTTGGGCGTGTCCAGCGTGATGAACCTGAGTGTTGCGGTCGCGAGGTGGCGGCGATGAGGACGGCAGCGCTCGCGGGGTGTGTGGCGGCGGCGGTCGCGGTGTCGTTCGCGATGCAGACCAGCGTTCCACCGTGGACGGTCGCGGTGTGGGGGCCGTTGTTCGTGATCTCGTTCCTGCTCGGGCGCCGCACCGAGTCCGCCTGGACGGCGCTGGTGCTGCTGGGGGCGGTCGCCGGCGGGCTGATGGCGCTGGCGGTGGTGGGGCTGTCGGTCGCGTTGCCGTGGTTCCTCGGGCGGGTCGCCCACCAGCAGGCCGCGCTGGCCGCCGCCACCGTCGAGGCCGCTCACCTGCGCGAACGCACGCGGATCGCGCACGAGGTCCACGACCGGCTCGGGCATGAGCTGAGTCTGCTGGCGTTGCGGGCGGGTGCACTGGAGATGACGTTGCCCGCCGCGCACCAGGCCGCCGCCGCGCAGCTCCGGGAGACGGCGGCCGACGCCACGGAACGGTTGTCGGAACTGGTGTTCCTGCTGCGCGACGGTGAGCCGCCGGTGGACCACGACCTCCAGGATCTCGTCGACCGTGCCACCAAGGCCGGGATGCACGTCGAGTTCACGACAGACGGCCCGATTCCGTCCACAGTGGAACAGACCGTCCGAAGAGTAGTACAGGAGGCGCTGACGAACGCCGCCAAGCACGCGCCGAAGTCGTTGCTGCGGCTGAGCATCACCACCAGCGAAGCCACGACCGTGATCGAGGCGGGCAACGACGCCGGACGACGGCGCGGCGCGGGCAGCCGGTTGGGGCTGGTCGCGCTGCGCGAACGGGTGCGGCTCGCCGGGGGTAGCCTGCGCGTCAGTCGTGGCGGCGGCCGGTTCGAACTGGTCGCCGTGCTACCGCACTCGGGGGACTCGTGATTCGCGTACTGCTCGCCGACGACGAGACGATGGTGCGCGCGGGCGTGCGCGCCATCCTCGGCTCCGACCCCGAACTGGACGTCGTCGCGGAGGCATCGGATGGACGCGAGGCGATCGACCTCGCGTTGAAGCACCGGCCCGACGTCGTGCTGCTGGACATCCGGATGCCGCGCCTCGACGGACTGGAGGCGGCGACGGAGCTGGCACGGCTGGGGTTCGGCGTCGCGATGCTCACGACGTTCAACGACGACGGCTACCTGGAACGGGCGCTGGACGGCGGCGCGCGCGGATTCCTGCTGAAGTCAGGCGATCCGCGCGAACTGATCGCGGGCGTGCACGCGCTCGCGTCCGGCGGCGCCTACCTGGCGCCGAAGGTGGCGGCCAGGATGATCAGCCGGTTCCGCGGCGGCCGGATCGGGCAGGCGCGCTCTCGGATCGAGACGCTGACCGTGCGGGAACGTGACGTGCTGGCGTTGCTCGGCCAGGGCCTGTCGAACGCGCAGATCGCCCGCCGCCTCGACCTGGTCGAGGGCACGGTGAAGGGGCACGTGAGCGCGATCCTGAGCCGCCTGGGCGCGGAGAACCGCGTCCAGGCGGCGATCGTCGCCCACGAAGCAGGACTAGGGCCTGTGTCGAGGTCTGGTCCGCGATAGCCGGGCCCGAGGCGGCCCCTGGCGGCACGGCCGAACGACCCACGTACAACACCGGTACGCGGGCCATTCGGCCGCACCACCAGGAACCACCTCAAGCGCGACTCTCATCGACCCAGACCTCGACACAGGCCCTAGAACGGAAAGTGGCCGTGCTCGCGGGCGACGGTGACCCAGCGGGTCGCGGAGAACGCCTCGATGCCCCACCGGCCGCCGAACCTGCCGTAGCCGCTGGACTTCACGCCACCGAACGGCGCCTGCGGCTCGTCGTCCACCGTCTGGTTGCCGACGTGCACGATGCCGGTGCGGATCCGTTGCGCGAGAGCGAGACCGCGCCGCGAGTCCTCGGTCAGGATGCCCGCGGTGAGACCGTGCTCGGTGTCGTTCGCGATGGCCACGGCCTCGTCGTCGTCTTCGACGGGAACGACGACGACCGCCGGGCCGAAGATCTCCTCCTGGAAGACGCGCATGGACGGAGTCACGCCGTCGAGCACGGTCGCGCCCCCGTTGCCACCGGCGCGCACGGTGGCGCCGGCCTCGACCGCCTCGGCCACCAGCGCGGCGACACGGGAAGCGGACCGCGGGTTGATCACCGGGCCGATCACCGTGCCGGGGTCGGCGGGATCGCCGTGGGGCAGCGAGCCGACCTTGGTGGCGAGCTTCGCGGTGAACTCCTCGGCGACCGACCGGTGCACCAGGATGCGGTCGACCGACATGCAGATCTGGCCGGCGTTGTGGAACGCGCCGAACGTCGCCGCGTCGACCGCGTGGTCGAGATCGGCGTCGTCGAGCACCAGCAACGAGTTCTTGCCGCCGAGCTCCAGCACGGCGGGCTTGAGGTGTTGCGCGGCAAGGGTTCCGACGATCCGGCCGACCTCGGTCGAACCGGTGAAGTTCACGGCGCGCACACGGGAGTCGGTGATCAACGCCTCGGCGACCGCGGCGGCGTCGGCGGGAGCGTTCGTCACGACGTTGAGCACGCCCGCCGGCAACCCGGCCTCGCGCAGCACGTCGGCGATGAACAGCCCGGCCGCGATCGGCGCGTCCTCACTGGGCTTGAGCACCACGGTGTTCCCGGCTGCGAGCGGCGCCGCGACGGCCCGCGCGCTCAGGATGACCGGCGCGTTCCACGGCGCGAACGCCGCGACCACGCCGAGCGGTTCGCGCATCGCCAGCGACAGCTGGCCGGGCACCTCGGTCGTCAGCACCTCGCCGATGGGCTGGGTGACGGCCGCGGCCGCCTCGCGCAGGATGTTGGCCGCCAGCATGACGTTGAACCCGGCCCACCCGCCGACACCGCCGACCTCGGCGGCCATGATCGCGACGACCTCGGCCGTCCTGGTCTCCAGTTCGTCCGCGGCCCGCAGCAGGATCCCGCGCTTCACCGACGGTGTCGTCGCCGACCACTCCGGGAAGGCCACCTGAGCAGCGTCGACGGCCCGCGTGACGTCCGCGGGACCGGCAGCCGCCACAACGGCGTACACCTCGCCGGTGAAGGGGTTGAGGTCGTCGGTGGTGCGGCCGTCCAGCGCGGGAACGCTGTCGCCGCCGATGAGGAGCTCACGCTTGTCGCTTGCCACGGTTGACGATTCAACCGTCAGACAGGCTGATCATCCAAGTCCTGCTTCCGGTGGGTGGAAACTGGGCTCCAGCATCCGGCCGATGCCCCGTGCCGCCACCTGCAACGCCGCCACCAGTCGCGCCCGCACGTTGCGCAGGTCCGGCACCACGATCCCGAGCGCCGCGACGACGTGCCCCTCCACCTCGACCGGCACCGCCACGCTGCACGCCCCGAGCGTCATCTCCTCGAACGTCTGCGCGTACCCGTCGCGCCGGATCCGGTGCAGCTGCGCCCGCATCCGGCCGGGCTCCGTGACCGTGAACGCCGTGATCCGCGTCAGCCCGTGCGTGAGCACCTCTTCCTGAATGTCCGCGGGCGCGTGCGCGAGCAACACCTTCCCGACCCCCGTGGAGTGCAACGGCAACCGGCTGCCGGTCGAGCTCACGATCGGCACCGACGCGTGCCCCGACACCCGATCGAGGTACAGCACCTCGGCGCCCTCCCGCACGGCCAGGTGCACCACCGCCCGCGTCGCCGCGTGGATGTCGTGCAGGAACGGCTCCGCGACCCGGCTCAGCTCCACCTCGCCGGCCGCGAGCAACCCGAGCCGCCAGATCCGCCGCCCGATCACGTACTCGCCCGAGTCCAGCCGCCGCACCGCGCCCCACTCCGAGAGCTCGGCCAGCAGCCGGTGCGTGGTGCTGATCGGCAACCCGCAGCGCCGCGCGATGCTGCTCAGGGTCTGCCGCCGATGCCGGCCGTCGAACGTGCCGAGCAGCGACAGCAGCTTGGAGGAGACGGTGGCGGCCACCTGAGGATTCTGCACGCTCCGGTAGAACTGGGCACGTGACGTACCTCGGTGAAGGCTGGGACACCACCGCGTTCCTGGTCGGCGGGCGCTGGGTGGAACGACGGCCGCACCGTCCCGAGATCGAGCCGCAGCTCGTGCGCGAGACGGTGGTGATGCCGTGGCTCGCACCCGTGCTGCCGCTGCCCGTCCCGGTGCCGGAGATCGTGTCCGAGGACCCGCTGGTGGTGCGGCACGAGCTGGTGCGGGGCGAGGAGCTGACCCGGTTCGACGCGGCTCAGGGGCGGCAGCTGGGGGAGTTCCTGCTGGCGCTGCACGCGGTGCCCGTGGCGGAGGCGGAACGACGAGGGGTCGGCCCGATGCCGTTGCCCGTCGACCGCTTCCGGGCCGAGGTGCGGGTGCCCGGCGGCGACGAGCTGCTGGCCGGGATCGACGGCCTGCCCGCCGACACGCTGGTGCACGGCGACCTCGGCACCGAACACGTGCTCGGCGGCGACGGCGTGCTGACCGGCGTGATCGACTTCGGTGACCTGCACATCGGTGACGCGGCGATCGATCTCGCGTGGGCGCTGCACTCCACGTCCCCCGAGTTCGCCCAGGCCTTCGCCGAGACCTACGGGGTCACGCCGGAACTGCGTGAGCGGGCGTTGTTCTGGCACCGGCTCGGGCCTTGGCACGAGGTTCTGCGCGGCAACGACACCGGCGACGTCGAGATGACGAAGATTGGGCTGGCTGGAGTACTCGAACGGCTGATAACCGGGTAACCGGAGGCAGACAGCCACGATCGAGGAGGACGACATGCCTTGGGTTCGCCGCCACCGCCGCAGCGCCCCGTACAGCTTCTTCCGCAGCACCACGGTCCGCAGCCACTACCGCAGGCCGCAGGGTGCGATGTGGATTCCGATCGTCGTCGCGATCGCCGTGATCGTGCTGCTCATCGCCTTGTTCTGAGGGTAGTGTCGAGGGCATGGGACAGTTGGGCGAGTTGTTCCCGGGCCCCAAGGTCCGCCGCGAGGCGACGGACGCGGGCACCGGTGAGGACTACGAGGAGACCGGACCTCTCGATCTGACGGCGGGCGCGGTGCGCTTGAGGCCGCGCCCGAAGCCGGTTCCGGCGCCCGAGAGCGACGAGTGATCACCGGTACTACCCTTGGCCGGTGCTAGCCGGCCTGCTCTTCCTCATCCCCGCTCTTTTCTTCGTCATCGGGATGGTGCGTGACCGCCGCAGGCTGAGCAACGCCGTGTGGCTCGGCATCTCGCTCCTGATGCTGCTGCTGTTGCTGGCGGAGGCCGGGCGGGACAACCCGGTGCTGAGCCTGCCGCTGCTGCTCGCGTTCATGCTGGCCGTGCTCGGCCTGCTGCTGCTCCCACTGGCGTTGCTGGCCAACGGCCTGGTGATGGTCCGCCGCGAGGGCAGGTCGCTGGGTAACCTGCTGTCGCTGCTCGCGGGCCTCGCCCTGCTCGGCGAGATGATCTACTTCTTCTGGGGCATCGCCCAGCCCAACGACTGGATCCGCGGCACCGCCATCGGCCTGTTCCTGATGTCGGGGTACATCGCGTTCTTGTTCGTGAGCCTCCTGCTGTACTCGGTGGTCTACGGCCGCACGGGTCGCCGCCACGGGTTCGACGGCATCGTGGTGCTCGGCGCCGGCCTGATCGGGTCCCGCGTGCCGAAGCTGCTGGCGAACCGGCTCGACCGCGCGATGCGGCTCTACCACCGCGACCGCGAGGCCGGCCGGTCACCCGTGCTCGTCGTGTCGGGCGGGCGGGGCTCGGACGAGGACGTCTCCGAGGCCTTCGCCATGCGGGAGTACCTCCTCGAACGCGGCGTGCCCGACGCCGACATCGTGATGGAGGACCAGGCGACCACGACCGAGGAGAACCTGCGCTACAGCAAGGCTTTGCTCGCCGAACGAGGACTCAACGGCCGGGTCGTCGCGGTCACGAACAACTACCACGTGTTCCGCACCGCCGTGCTCTCCCGCAAGCAGGGCCTGCGGCTGCAGGTCATCGGCGCGCCCACGGCCTGGTACTTCGTGCCGAGCGCGTTCCTGCGGGAGTTCGTGGCGCTCCTGGTCCGCAACCCCGTCGTGCACGGCCTGGCGTGCGCCGTGCTGATGGCTGGCGGGCTCGCGCTGACCCAGATCGGTTAGCCCAGGAGTTCCTTCATCTCGGTGATCTCCTGCTGCTGACCGTCGACGATGGCCTGCGCGAGCTTCTTCGCGCCCTCGTCCTTGCCCTGGGCCAGTTCGGTCCTCGCCATCTCGACGGCACCTTCGTGGTGCTTGATCATCATGTCGAGCCACAGCCGGTCGAACTCGGCGCCGCTGGACTTCTCCAGCTTCGCCATGTCGTCGTGGCTCATCATTCCGGCCGTGTCGTGGCCTGTGTGGTCCTGCTTGGCCGCATCCCACTGCTGGAGCCACTCGTTCATCTGAGCGATCTCCGGGTCCTGCGCCTTCTCGATGCGAGAGGCGAGGGAGCGGACCTTGTCGTTGCCGCTGCGCGACGGCACGAGTTTCGCCATCTCCAGTGCCTGCTCGTGGTGGGGGACCATGCCTTGCGCGAACGTGACGTCGGCAGCCGTGTTCGCGGGACCGCCGCAGGCGCTCAAAATGAGCATGCCGACGACAGCCCCGATGAGGGACTTCTTCAAGGTTTTCTTCTTCTCTCTGCGTTTGTGGACAGTGCTGAAAGGACTGATGAACTCAGTTCCGCAGCACACAGAGAGTCGTGAGGAGCTGTCTTCCGCCCGGTGGCGGACGTTGCGGGGTGCTCAGCGGCGGTTCGGCGGGAGGGGCCGCGAGCCGGGGGAGCGCCGTCCGGACCAGGAACCAGCCCAGCAGCACGACGGCCACGGCGACCAGCACCGCGAGGCACAGGTGCAGCAGGTCGTGCTCGTGCGGCTGTTCCTGCTGGTGGGACATCGTGTGCTCGGCGTGCGGAGTCTCCGCCGCTGCGACATGGTGCATACCGACGACCGAGAACACGAGCGCGCACAGCAACACCCACTGGGTGAGCCGGCGCCTCGTCATGTGACACACCCTACGGGGGTATGGCTTGATACGGATACCCCCTAGGGGTACCGTTCGGCGCGACGCTGAAGGAGGAGGAGATGGACCACGCTCCCGCGAGTCTGACCAGGCAGGCGATCTCCGCGACGCTGCACTGCCTCACCGGCTGCGCGATCGGCGAGGTGTTCGGCATGGTCATCGGCACGGCGCTGGGCTGGGGCAACCTCGCCACGGTCGTGCTGGCCGTGGTGCTCGCGTTCGTGTTCGGCTACTCGCTGACGATCCGCCCGGTGCTGCGCTCGGGCCTCACGTTCAAGGCGGCGCTCGGGGTGGCGTTGGCCGCGGACACCGTGTCGATCGCGGTCATGGAGATCGTCGACAACGCGGTGATGCTGCTCGTGCCCGGCGCGATGAACGCCGGCCTCGCGAACTGGGTGTTCTGGGCCGCGCTGGTGTTCTCGCTGGCCGTCGCGTTCGTGGTGACGGTGCCGGTGAACCGCTGGATGATCTCGCGCGGCAAGGGCCACGCGGTCGTCCACCAGCACCACCACTGACGGAAGAAGGCCGGGGCGGGATGCCCCGGCCTTCCTCTTGGTCAGGCGCGGCTGAACGCCATCACCCAGTTCGTCTCCCAGGTCTCGCCACCGTCGTAGGAGAACTGCTGCTGCCAGACCGGCTCGGTGCCCACGGTCCAGTCGAACCGCACCTTCACCGCGTGCCCGCCGACCACGTCGTCGCCGAAGAACACCCCGTGCCCGTCGTCGAACCGACCCTCCAGAGGCGGGTCGAGGTGCCCGGGAGCGCGGGTGGAGGCCCACCAGATGCGCCAGACGTCGTCGGCAGGGTCGTACTGGCGCAGGGTCATGCCCTCCCAGTCGTCCGCGAAGACGCTGTCGATGATCGCCGCGCCGCCCAGAAGCGGTCGGGCTTCGGCCTCCGTCTCGAACTCGACCCACTCGGTCCCGCGGCCGAGGATGTCGGCGATCTTGCGGTTGGCCACCCGCCACCGGCCGTGCAGGAAGTTGAAATCGTTCTCACTCATGGAAAGGACGCTAAACCGATTCACTGACACCTTTTGTCAGTGATCGAGTATTGACGCAAAGGTCTGGACCATTTTACGGTTCCTGCCAGTGGCCGCCGCCCTAGCCAGGAGGTCCTTTCCCTTGCGACTGCTCGCCAGAGTGGTCCCGGTGCTAGCTCTGCTAGCCGGGACCGTGATAGCCGTGACCAACGCGCCCACCGCAGCCGCAGCCCACGAGGACTGCCGGCCGGACGGGCTGTACAAGACGCCGGGTGTCGAATCGCCGTACTGCACGGTCTACGACACCGCCGGCCGCGAGAACCTGGGGGACAAGTCCAGACGTGTCATCGGGTACTTCACCAGCTGGCGGACCGGCAAGAACGGCCAGCCCGGGTACCTCGCGAAGGACATCCCCTGGAACAAGGTCACGCACCTGAACTACGCGTTCGCGCACATCGACGCCCAGAACAAGATCTCGGTCGGCGCGAACGACGCGAACAACTCGTCCATCGGCATGGAGTGGCCGGGCGTCGCCGGCTCCGAGATGGACCCGTCGCTGCCCTACAAGGGGCACTTCAACCAGCTCACGAAGTTCAAGAAGCAGTACCCGAACGTCAAGACGCTGATCTCGGTCGGCGGCTGGGCGGAGACCGGCGGCTTCTTCAACGCCGACGGCACCCGCAACGCGTCGGGCGGCTTCTACAAACTCGGCCAGAACCAGGCCGCGATCGACACGTTCGCGGACAGCACCGTCGCCTTCCTGCGTCAGTACGGTTTCAACGGCGCTGACATCGACTACGAGTACGCGACGTCGAACAACCACGCCGGCAACCCGGACGACTTCTGGATCTCCAACGCCAACCGCGGCACGCTGTGGGCCGGCTACGAGAAGATCATGAAGACGTTGCGCGAGAAGCTCGACCGCGCCGGTGCAGCCGACGGCAAGCACTACCTGCTGACCGCCGCCGTGCCCGCCTCCGGCTGGCTGCTCCGCGGCCAGGAGGCTTACCAGGTCACCAAGTACCTCGACTACCTCAACGTCATGAGCTACGACCTGCACGGCTCGTGGAACCAGTTCGTCGGCCCGAACGCCGCTCTCTACGACGACGGCAAGGACGGCGAGCTCTCGGCCGGTGGCGTGTACACGGCACCGCAGTACGAGGGCATGGGGTACCTGAACACCGACTGGTCGTACCACTACTACCGCGGCGCCATGCAGGCCGGACGCATCAACATCGGAGTGCCGTTCTACTCGCGCGGCTGGCAGGGCGTCACCGGTGGCACGAACGGGTTGTGGGGCAAGGCTCCGCTGCCGAACCAGTCGCAATGTCCGCCCGGCACCGGTTCGTCGGTCGGCTCGACCACGCCGTGCGGCAACGGCGCGGCCGGCATCGACAACATCTGGCACGACGTCACCGCGGGTGGCGCCGAGGTGCCGTCCGGTGTGAACCCGTTGTGGCACACCAAGAACCTGGAAGCCAAGATCACCGGTTCGTACTCCTCGCAGTACGGCCTGGACCCGGTCAACGACCCGACCGACCGCCTCACCGGCACGTACGCGCCGTACTACGACTCGACGCTGAAGTCGCCGTGGCTGTGGAACAACGACAAGAAGGTGTTCCTCTCCACCGAGACCGAGCAGTCGATCGCGGAGAAGGCCAAGTACGTCAAGGACAAGGGCCTCGGCGGCATCATGATCTGGGAGCTCGCCGGCGACTACCGGTTCGACTCCGCGAAGAACGAGTACTTCATGGGTGACACGCTGCTGTCGACCATCAACACCGGCCTGAACGGCGCCGCTCCTTACGGTGCCCAGAAGGCTGCGACGCAGCAGACGCAGTCCCTGGCCGTCGACGTGGACATCTACGGCTACGCGTTGGGCGACAACAACTACCCGATCACGCCGAAGATCAAGTTCACGAACCGCTCGACCGTCACCATCCCCGGTGGCACGAAGATCGCGTTCGACTACGGCACCAGCGCGCCGGGCAGCATGGCCGACCAGTCCGGCTTCGGGCTGAAGATCGTGTCGAAGGGACACAGCGGGTCCAACGTCGGCGGCCTGAAGGGCGACTTCCAGAAGGCGGAACTCACCCTGCCGTCGTGGCAGTCGCTCGCGCCGGGCGCGTCGATCGAGCTGACCGTCAGCTACCAGCTGCCGATCTCGACGCCGTCGAACTTCGTGTTCACGTTCGGCGGCCAGTCGTACGCGATCACCGCGGACTACCCGCGCATCGGTGGCGGCAACCCGCCGACCTCCACGACGACGACCACCACGACGACGACCACGTCGAACCCGCCGGCCTGCTCGCTGCCCGCGTGGGAGAGCGGCAAGGTCTACAACGGCGGCAACGACGTGTCGCACAAGGGCCGCAAGTGGCGGGCCCAGTGGTGGACGCAGAACGAGGAGCCCGGAACCACGGGTGAGTGGGGCGTCTGGCGTGACCAGGGCGCCTGTTAATCAGTTCTAGTCAGGAAACTGTCAGGCGCGGGGCTTAGGCTGTTCATCGTGACCGCCCAAGACCCGCGCCTGCAGGAACTCCTCCTGCTCCGCAAGGTCCGCGACCGGATCGACCGCGAGTACCGGCAACCGCTGGACGTCGCGGCGCTGGCCCGCGGCGTGCACCTGTCCGCGGGGCATCTGTCGCGAGCGTTCCGCGCGGCGTTCGGCGAGTCGCCCTACAGCTACCTGATGACCCGCCGCATCGAGCGGGCCATGGCGTTGCTGCGCCGGGGCGACATGTCCGTCACCGACGTCTGCTTCGAGGTCGGCTGCACCTCGCTCGGCACGTTCAGCACCCGCTTCTCCGAACTGGTGGGCATGTCTCCGAGCCAGTACAGGAAGGTCGCCGGTGAGGACGGCCAGGGCATCCCGAACTGCCTGGCCAAGGCCGTGATGCGGCCGATCAGGAATCGAGAAGCGGCGACCGGTCCGTCCGATTAGGTTGACCGGCATGTCAGTCATCATCGCCGCGGCCTTCCTGCCCGCAGACGACCCCGAGAAGTCGCTCGGCTTCTTCCGCGACGCGCTCGGTTTCGAGGTCCGTCAGGACGTCGGCCAGGGCACCATGCGCTGGATCACCGTCGGCCCACCCGGCCAGCCCGACACCGGCATCGTGCTGCACCCGCCCGCCGCAGACCCCGGCGTGAGCGATGAGGAACGCCGCACGATCGCCGTTCTCATGGCGAAGGGCGTCTACACGGCACTTTCGCTCGCCACCAAGGACCTGCAGGGCACGTTCGACCGTGCGCGCGCATGGGTCGAGAAGTCAGGTGCGGGCGAGGTGCTGCAGGAGCCCGAGGACCAGCCGTGGGGCGTGCGGGACTGCGCGTTCCGCGACCCGGCCGGCAACCTGGTCCGCGTCAACCAACTGTGAACGTGGTGCCCGGCGCGGCGTGGTCGACCTGCCCCGCGTACCGGGCCGAGGCACGGGCGACCGCTTCCTGAGGGCTCAGGAAGCGGCCCACGTGCGTGACGACCAACCGTCCCGCGCCCGCCTGGGACGCCGTCTCACCTGCGTCTTCTGGCGTGTGGTGGGCCATGTCCGGCGTCTTCTCGGTGCTCTCGGCCTCGCACAGCAGCACGTCGGTGCCGCGAGCCAGTTCGACCAGGCTCTGGCACGCCGCGGTGTCGCCGGAGTAGGTCAGCGAGCGGCCCTCCGCCTCGATGCGCACGCCGAACGCGGGGATGCCGTGCTCGACCGCCGCCGTGGTCAGCCGCAGCGAGCCGACGGTCGCCTGGTGGCCGTCGTGCAGTTCGGTGATCGCGAACGCGTCCTCGATCGGGCTGCGCACCGGCCCGTTGGTGAGGAACCCTGCGAGGCGGTCGGCGATGCCGGGCGGGCCGTACAGCGGGACCGGTGGGCGTGAGACGTCCGCGAACAGCAGGGCGTAGTAGGCGGTGAGCAGGTCCGCGCTGTGGTCGGCGTGCAGGTGCGAGATCCAGATCGCGTCCAGGTCCTCCAGCCGCGTGTGCCGCTGCAACGGGCCGAGCGTGCCGGTGCCGGCGTCCATCCACACGCGAGTGTCGCCGTGTGACACCAGATAGCCCGAACACGGGTTGTCCGTGCTCGGGTACGGCGTCGCGCACCCGAGCACGGTCAGGCTGAGGTCCATCGGTCAACCGTAGATCAACGGGCCCGCGTTCCCTTGAGCTTCACCAGTTCCGACTCGAACAGGTTCTGCTCGACCTTCAGCGTGCCGGGCACGGCCGCGTCCGGTCTGCTCATGTACGACTGCGTCGTGGAAGGCCGTCCCACCAACGAGAACCGCAGCTCGCCGGTGAGTCCCAAGGTGTCGATGGCGTTGGTCTCGTGGAACGCACGCAGCACGCCGTCGCGCGTGAGGTCCTTCTTCTCGCACGCCTTCTCCAGCACCGCCGCGTACGCCATCGCGACCGTGTAGCCGTGCACGGTGTTGAGCGAACCCAGCTCGCCCGGCCACCGCTGCTCATAGGCGTCGCGCAGTTCCCGGACGCCCCGTGCCTCGCCGCTCCACGGCGCGACCGGTGCCGTGAGCAGGACCTGCTTGGCGAACACCGCCGCCACCGGTGACTGCATGATCGCCGGGTCGTAGCTGACCGCGCTCGACAGGATCGGCACGGTCCAGCCGAGCTGTGCGGAGATACCCACCGCCGCGGCGGTCTGCGGCGGTGTCAGGCTGAGCACCAGGACCTTGGCGTCGGCGGCCTTCAGCGCGGCGATCTGGGTGGTGAGGTTCGCCGTCGTCTCGGTGACCGCCTGCTCCGAGATCTTCATGTCCCAGTTCTCCGCGACGAACCGGCTGCCCTCCAGCGCGTTGTCGCCGAAGCTGCCTCTGAGGTGCAGGTGACCGATCATGTCGCCGGCGTTCAGCGCGCCCTTGCGCTTGTAGTGGTCGAGGCCGTTGATGATGTCGAGGTCGTAGGTGGTGCCGACGATCATCATGTGCGGGTTGCCCAGCAGGGACGCCGCCCACGAGCCGGGCACGGTGAGCGCCCGCGTCTGCATCAGGTCGGGCTCGATGGCCGCGGTCATCGGCTGACCGGTCACGTCGATGAATCCCAGCACCTGCGGTTCGAGCTCGAAATAGCCGTCCAGCGCCTTCTGAACGTCGTAGGCGTGGTCCTTCTGCTTCAGTTCGACACGCCGCCCGCACACGCCGCCGCGTTTGTTGACCTGGTCCAGATAAAGTTCATATCCGCGAATCCGGAGAACCGAGGTCCCTTTGAAAGGACCGGTCATGTCGGTCAGAACGCCGAGTGAGATTGCCTCGTCGGTGACACCGGGGCCTGTCCTGACAGGCCGATTCATCTGGTCATTCCCTGTGCAGCCGGTGAGCGCCGCCAGCAGGAGGGCAGTGGACAAGAATAGATGATGAATAGACATTCCTGGCCTTGTCGCAGAAGAAAATGAATCGGCGGTGGGGCGCAGTATTGGGTAACGGGCCGGGAGTCGTCCAATTTTGTGGCCCGGAACACCCCGGTGGGGTGAACTGCTTCGACTACCGATGCAAAACGCGTGCCGGGTACCTTGATCGGGTGGAAGAGCCCGTGTGGAACGAGTGGCGGCGGCCAGGCCCGACGCCCGCGCAACGGCGGCGCGACATCGGCATCGCCGTGATCGTGCTGCTGTGCGCCGTCGAGGTCACCACGCTGGTCAACAGCATGGGCGCCTACGTCTTCCGGGATCCGCCCGGTCTGCTCGCGCAGCTCGCCTGGGTGCTCGCGTTGTCGGTGCCGCTGGTCGTGCGCCGCCGCTACCCGCTGGCCGTCATGCTCGTGGTGTCAGCGCTGTTCATCGCCGCGCAGGTGAACCGCGCCGGCGACACCCTGGTGCCCTCCGCGATCCTGTTCCTCGCGATCTACACCGTCGGCGCGTGGGAGCAGAACCGCCGTTTCGCGCGCTGGTCCCGCATCGGCGTGATCGGCGCGATGTTCCTGTGGCTCGGGTTCAACCTCGTGCGGTCCCTGCTCGGCCCCAAGGGCGACTTCAAGGACGCCGCCGGGCCGATGGACCCGGTGCTCGCCTCCGTCCTCTACGGACTGGAGTTCAACATCTTCTTCTTCATGCTCGCCTACGTGGTGGGGGAGATGGCCTGGTCGGGAGCCAGGCGACGGGCCCAGCTGGAGTTCCAGGCGGAGGAACTGCGCCGCTCGCAGGAGCAGAACACCCGCGGCGCCATCGCGGCCGAACGCATGCGCATCGCGCGCGACCTGCACGACGTCGTGGCGCACCACGTGTCCGTGATGGGCATCCAGGCAGGTGCCGCACGTCGTGTCCTCGACTCCGATCCCGTCCTTGCCCGCGACGCCCTGCAGACCGTCGAGCAGACCGCCCGCACCGCGATCAGCGAACTGCGCGGCCTGCTGGGCGTGCTGCGGGCGGATGCCGAGACCGACCTGAAGGCCGCGCCAGGCCTGGACGATCTGCCGGAACTGTTCGACAGCGCCCGCGCGGCCGGCCTCGATGTCTCGCACGGCGTGTACGGCTCACCTCGCGACGTGCCACCCGGTGTCGCGTTGTCGGCGTATCGCGTCGTGCAGGAAGCACTCACGAACGTGGTGAAGCACGCCGACGCACAGCACGTCGACGTACGGATGCGGTTCCTGGACAGCGCTCTGGAACTGGAGATCGCCGACGACGGCCGTGGCCGTGCCGTGTCCACGAACGCGGGATTCGGGCTCGTCGGTATGCGCGAACGTCTTGCCGTGCACGGCGGTTCGCTGGAAGTAGGACCACGGCGTGACGCGGGCTATCTGGTCCGTGCGTCGCTGCCGACCGTGTTGGAGGAGAAGGCGTGAGTTTGCGAGTCGTGCTGGCCGACGACCAGGACCTGGTCCGTGCCGGATTCCGGGTCATCCTCGGCACCGAGCCCGGCATCGAGGTCGTGGGCGAGGCGGGCGACGGCGCCCAGGCCGTGGAACTCGTCGCCTCGCTGCGCCCCGACGTGGTGCTGATGGACGTCCAGATGCCGCGCATGGACGGCCTCGAAGCCACCCGCCACATCCTTTCCGCAGGTCACGGCACCCGAGTCGTCATCCTGACCACGTTCGACCGCGAGGACTACCTCTTCGAGGCGCTGCAGGCGGGCGCGAGCGGGTTCCTGCTGAAGAACGCTTCGCCGGAAGACCTCGTGGAGTCCGTGCGGGTCGTCGCGCGTGGGGACGCGTTGCTCTCGCCCGAGGTGACACGACGCGTGATCGCTCGCTTCAGCACTGCCCCGAGGGAACGCGCGCGGCCGCCGGAGCTCACCGACCGCGAGTTCGAGGTGCTGGTGGAACTGGCCAAGGGCGCGTCCAACGCGGAGATCGCCGCGACGTTGTTCCTGGGGGAGACCACCGTGAAGACGCACGTCTCCCGTGTTCTGACCAAGCTTGGTCTGCGCGACCGCACGCACGCCGTGGTGTTCGCCTACGAGAGAGGGATCGTCACGCCTGGCGGCTAGAGCTGTCTGGAACTCATACTGTCCCGGCTTCACATAGCCGTGAGAGGTGGCCCCCAGGTGACGACGAGCTCGCGCATCCGCCGCAGTGGCTTGGCTCCGGTCCTCCAGGCGCGGCTGGCGCTGTGGACGTTCGTCGTCGTGAACGTGGCGATCGTCGAGTTCCTGTTCCTGACCGCGGGCACGGGCAAGAACGAGGTTCTCACCGTCGCCAAGTTCTTCGGCCTGCACGCCGCGCTGATCATGATGTTCCAGTTGCTGCTGGTCGCCCGGCTGCCGTGGCTGGACCGGCGCATCGGCATGGACCGATTGACGGTGTGGCACCGGTGGGTCGGCTTCACGCTGCTGTGGACGGTGCTCACGCACGCCACGATCGTCGTCCTCGGGTACGCGACCCTGGACGACGCGCCGATGACGAAGACGTTCCTCGCTCTGGCGGGCGTTCCCGCTTCGTTGCTGGGGATGCTCGCCGCCACGATCATCGTGGTGATCGGGGTCGTCTCGACGCGCGCGATCCGGCGGCGGCTGCAGTACGAGACCTGGCACGGCCTGCACCTGCTGCTGTACGTGGCGCTGGGGCTCGCGTTCGTGCACCAGTTGCTGGAGACCACGACGTTCAAGTCGTCGGTCTTCGCGATGGTCTACTGGTGGGCGCTGTGGCTGTTCGCCTTCGGTTCGCTGGTCGCCGGGCGGATCGTGACGCCGCTGATCCTCAACTCCCGCCACCAGTTCCGAGTCGCGGCCGTGGTGCCGGAGTCGCGCGACGCGGTGTCGGTGTACGTGACCGGACAAGGCCTCGACCGGCTGGCCGCCAAGTCCGGCCAGTTCTGCATCTGGCGGTTCCCCGGACACCGCCACTGGTGGCTGGCGAACCCGTTCTCGCTGTCGGCCGAGCCCGATGGCCGCACGCTGCGACTGACCGCCAAGGCCGTCGGCAAGGGCAGCGCGGGCCTGCGCGACCTGAGGCCGGGGACGCGCGTGTTCGTCGAAGGCCCGTACGGGGCGTTCACCTCACTGCACCGAACCCGGCCGGGCGTGCTGCTGATCGCGGGCGGCGTGGGCGTCACCCCCATCAGGGCTCTGCTGCAGGAGCACGTCCCCGGCGACTTCGTCGTGCTCTACCGGGTGCGCGACGAGCGCGAAGCCGTGCTGCTGAACGAGTTGCGCCAACTCGTCGCCGCTCGCCGTGGCCGGCTGCACCTGCTCACCGGCCGGACCGGCCAGGGCGCCCGGCCGTTCGAACCGGGTGCACTGCAGCAACTGGTACCCGACGTCGTGGCTCGCGACGTGTACGTCTGCGGTCCGCCCGCGATGACCGCGGCCGTGCTGAGCGGACTCCGGGCGCTGAACGTGCCGAACGCCCAAGTCCACGCCGAGAAGTTCGGCCTGGCCTGACGATCCGCTCACGTTCTGACCTCGCGTACGCAATCTGACGTATGCGAGATCAGAACGTGAGCGGATGATGCGCCCCCTCCTGGTGACGAGCATGGATCTCGACACCACGAGAGAGGGAGAGCAATGGCTACCACCCGCAAGCTCAGCGGCCGCGCCCGCAAGGCCGTGCTGCTCGTGCACGTCCTGTCGGCGGCGGCGTGGCTCGGCATCGACCTCGCACTGGGGATCCTCGTCGTGATCGCACTGTCCACTGAGGACGCCGGCACCGCGGGCGTCGCGATCCAGGCGGTCGACCTCTTCGCGATCTGGCCGATGTTCGGCGCCAGCGTCGTCTGCATGATCTCCGGCGTAGTGCTCGGCGTCGGCAGCAAGTACGGCCTGTTCAGGTACTGGTGGGTCGCGATCAAGCTCGTGCTGAACGTCGGCATGTCCTTGCTCATCGCGTTCGCCCTGCGTCCCGGCGTCGCCGAGGCCGCGCGGATCGGCGAACGGATGCTGGCGGGCGACCCGGCCGCGGTGATCCCGAGCGGCATCCTGCACCCGGTCGTCGTCGCGCCGACGCTGCTGCTGTTCGCCTACGTCCTGTCCGTGTTCAAGCCGTGGGGCAGGATCCGCAAGTCAGCCCAGCCAGTCAAGGGCCAGCGCCGCGACCTCGTCGGTGCTGTCTAGCTGAAGGAAGTCCGGATGACGATCTCGCGAACCGCATCAGAGGTCCACCCTCATCACGAACCGCCGCTTCGTCGGGTGCGTCACCTGGACGAACCCGGCCTCCTCGAACACCTGCCGCGCACCGACGTGCATCTCGCCCCACGTGACGTTCTGCCCAGGCGCGGCGATCATCGGATAAGCCTCGACGGCCCGAGCCCCGTGCTCGCGCGCATGCTCCACGGTCGCCGCCGCCAGCTCGTAGGTGAGCCCCTGCCTGCGGAACCCCTTGCGCACCACGAAACACGTCACGGCCCACACGCCGTCGTCGTCCTTGTCCTCGGCGCGCCCCTTCCACGGAATGGGCATGCCGAGCAGCTTCGCGTAGTCACACCGCGGCTCGACCGCCACCCACCCGGCGGGCTGATCGTCCACATAGGCCACCAGGCCGCTGCCCCGCGCGGACTGCTCCTCGTGCGCGGCGACGCGCTCGTCGAGCGTCGAGTCGCGCCACATCCAGCCCTTCACCTTGTACCGCTGGCAGTGGCACTTGCCGGGCTCGGAGCCGTCGAAGATCGCCTCGACGTCCTCCCACGGCACCTCGTCCGACGGCACGATCCGGATCATGGGCCCAGACTAGAGCTCCTGGGTCAGGTTGACCGGGTTTCCGTCCGGGTCGAACACGTGCGCCACACGTTGCCCCCAAGGCATGTCGTTCGGGGGACCCAGCACGCGGCCGCCCGCGCCCTCGACCAGCGGCAGCAGTGCGTCGACGTCGGCCACGCCGATGCTCAGCGCGATGCGCGGCGGCGCGGACAGGTCGGCGGGCTCGGAGACGAGCCCGAGTTCCGAGTCGCCGATCTTCAGCGTCCGGTAGAACACCGGACCGTCCGGCGGGTACGAATGCACCTCGCACGCACCGAGAACCTGCTCGTAGAACGCCTGTACCCGGTCCAGGTCCGGTGTCACGATGATGGGCTGGATGGCCATGAAATCCTCCTAGTCGTCCACAGGGATACGGGACGACGGCCCGGAACTCATCGGTGAACCGAACAAAGGCAGCAACTCCTCCACGTTCAGGAACGTCGTGGACCCGGTGACCAGCCCACCCCGAACGTCGAGGAACACCAGCCCGAACGGCCGGTCCATCCCCGGCCGCATCTGCCAGTACGCGGGCGACCCGTTGGCCCGCACCGGCACCAGCCACGCGCCGGCACACGCAGCCCCGGGATCGCTCAACGCCACCGAGATCGGCCCACGCCCGCGCAGCCACCAGCTGAACGGCGGCATAGACATCGTCGCGTCCTCGTGCAGCAAAGCCACCAAAGTCTTCACGTCATGCCGCTCGAACGCCTCGCAGTACCGGCTCAGCAGCGACTTCTGCACGGGATCGGAAGGAGCGAACGGCTCACCGGCATCGACGACCGGCAACGTCGCCCGCGCCCGTTGCAATGCGCTGTTCGCCGCCGCCACCGAGATGTCCAGCAGCGAGGCGACCTCGGAAGCCTGCCACGCCAGCACATCACGCAGGATCAGCACGGCGCGCTGACGCGGCGGCAGGTGCTGCAACGCGGCCACGAACGCCAGCCGGACGGTCTCGCGGCGAATCGCCTGGTCCTCCGGCAGCACCAGCGCGTCCGGCACGGGCTGCACGAACACCCTCTCCGACATAGGTGCGCCGATGTCCCCGCCCGCTGGTCCGAGGCCGATGGACAGGGCGCGCCGCTGGGCGCTGCGCTGCATGTCGATGCAGATGTTCGTGGCGATGCGGTAGAGCCAGGTGCGCAGCGACGCGCGCGAGGAGTCGTAGCTGTCGTACGCCTTCCATGCGCGCACGAGTGTTTCCTGCGCGGCGTCCTCGGCCTCGAAGCCGGAGCCGAGCATGCGGTAGCAGTAGCCGGTCAGCTCGACCCGGAACGGCTCCAGCGTCTCGATCACGCGGAGGACCCTACGCGGATCCGCGCCAGTTCGTGCGGTACCGGGCCGGGGTGGACGATCCCCAACCGGCGGGTGGCCCGCGTCATGGCGACGTAGAGATCGTTGTGCCCCAACGGGGCGGCGAGGATCGTGGCCGGGTCGACGATCAGCACGGAGTCGAACTCCAGTCCTTTGGCCTGGACGGGTGTCAGCACGACGACCGGATCGGTGATCGCGGATGGTGTGGCGAGGTGCAGAGCCGCTTCGAGCGACGCGAGGTGGGGGAGCGGGGTGATGATCGCCAACTGGCCGTCGGTGTGCCTGGTGGCGATGCCGGCGACGACATGGGGCAGTTCCGCGAGCGTGGTGTGCCGGCGCCAGGGTGATTCACCGGCGGTGCGGGCGGATCGTGGCGGCAGCAGCCCCAGGTGGTGCGCGGCGAACAGGTCGGCGGTGGCATCCATGATCTCCGCGGGAGTCCGGTAGTTGACGGTGAGCTGCGCCAGCCGCCAGCGATCGTCCACATGAGGCCTCAGCGCGTGATCCCAGGACGAGACACCGGCCGGATCGCTGGTCTGGGCGAGGTCGCCCACGACGGTCATCGACCTGCTGGGGCACCGCCGCATCACCATCCGCCAGGCCATCGCGGACAGTTCCTGCGCCTCGTCGACGACGACGTGCCCGAACGTCACTCCGGTCCCCTCGCCGACCAGCGCGGCCGCCTCGTCCAGCAGCGGGACGTCCTCCGCACTCCAGTGTCCGTTCGTGTCGCCGAACAGGTCGGTCACCACCTGCCGTGCGGTCAGTGGCGGCCACAGTTCGTCCAGCACGCGGCGCACCGAGGCGTCGGCCGACAACGCGCCGCCCAGCCGGGCTGCGTCGACCTCGTCGAGCAGTCGCCTGGGGCCGTCGGGATCCTCGTCGTGGCCGAGCACCACACCGGCGGCGGCGAGCGCGGCCAGTTCGGCCGTGCTGAGCCGGCCGTCGGCGTCCCCGCCGTCGAGGGCCTCGCCGTCGTCGGTGAACACCACGTTCTCCATCTGGTCGATCAGGCGCTGGGAGAGCAGGCCGATGATCCGCCGCTCGAACACCAGCCGGGCCTGGTTGTGCGGCAACCCGCTGCGGAAGGCCAGTTTCAGGGCGCGGCGGCACTCGGCCGGATCCAGTCGCACCACCTGTTGCTCGAACTCCACCTCGACCGGCTCGTCGGGAACGCGCACCCGTGCCCGCACCGCGGCGGCGATCAGGAGGGCCTGGTCGGCGCTTCCCTTGGCCGCGGCGATCTCGGGCGGGTCTGTGCGGCTGACGTGGACGTCCGGCCGGAGCAGGGCGATGGTCGCGGTCACCACGGCGTGCTCGCCGAGGCCTGGCAGCACCTGCCCGACGTACTCCAGGAAGACCTCGCTGGGACCGACGATCAGCACACCCCGTGTGCGCAGGTGCGGCCGCGTGTAGAGCAGGTAGGCCAGCCGGTGCAGCGCGACCGCCGTCTTGCCCGTCCCCGGACCACCCTGCACGACCAGCACCCCGGCGTGCCCGTCGCGGACGACGTGGTCCTGCTCGGCCTGCAGCGTGGTCACGATGTCGCGCATCCGCCCGGTGCGCTCCGCCGTCAGCGCCGTCAGCGCCGCCAGCAACGCGGCCTCACCGACCAGGGCGCCCTGCTCGGGGGAGTCCGGATCGAGCAGGTCGTCGTCCAGTGCGAGGACCGTCCGGCCCCTGGTCGTGATGCGCCGTCGCCGTCGCACGCCCTGTGGGGTGGCTATGGTCGCGGTGTAGAACGGCTGGGCGGCCGGTGCGCGCCAGTCGAGGAGCAACGGCTCGTCGTCCTCGAACATTCCCAGCCGCCCGATGTGGACGCGCCGCCCGTCCCGCAGGTCCAGCCGCCCGAAGCACAGTCCGTCCTCGGCGGCGTCCAGGCGAGCCAGCTCCGCCCGCCACACCGCCGCCGCCTCCCCGGACGAGGACCGCCGGGCCTGCTCGCGCAGGACGTCCAGCCTGGCGTGCAGAGCGGTCACGTGCTCCTGCTCCGCGGCGAGTTCCCGATCGGTCTCGTTGCTGGCCGGCACCCAGAACTCCCCGCGGTTCGATGATTGGTGACGACGATGGTGCGCGGCGGATCCGCGAAGAAACAGTCTTGTCTTCGCCGGCGCGTTCAGCCGACACCGATGAGTTCTCGCCCGCCGGCTCGTACATCAGGACATGACGGAAGACATCCGCGCCGCGGTGGCGGCGGAACGACGTGATCAGGCCGCACTTCTGAGCGGCCTCACCGAGGAACAGTGGAACGCGCCCAGCCTGTGCGAGGGCTGGACGGTGAAGCACGTCGTCGCGCACACGACACTGCCGTTCCGCTCCTCGGGCAAGCGAGTGATCCTGGAGATCCTGAAGTCGGCCGGCCGCTTCAACCACGCGTCCGACCGCATGGCCCGCAAGGACGCCGAAGCGTGCACGAGCGGTGAACTGCTCGCCGTGCTGAAGAGCAACATCGACCACCCGTGGACGCCACCTGGCAGCGGTCCCGCGGGCGCGCTCTCGCACGACGTCATCCACGGCCTCGACATCACGACCGCGCTGGGCATCGACCGCGAAGTCCCGCACGAACGGTTGAAGATCGTCCTGGACGGCATGAAACCGAGCAACGTCAAGTACTTCGGCGCGGACCTCGACGGCAAACGCCTCGAGGCCACCGACATGGACTGGACGTTCGGTGGGGGAAAGCCGGTCAGAGGACTGGCCCAGGACCTGTTGCTGCTGGTCTGCGGGCGCACGCTGCCGCCGGGAAGGCTCAGCTGACCGCCTTGCGCACGCGGGTCGTCGCCTCGGTCGTCGCCACCAGGAAACGGGCGACGACCTGACGGTCCGCGTCGCTCATCTCGTCCCAGACCGCCGCGTACTCGCGGGCCAGCGGCTGGAAGAACGCCGCCGCCAGCGCCGTCGCCCGGTCGAGCACCTGGAGTTCGACCCGGCGACGGTCGTCCGGGTCGCGCTCGCGCGTCACATGACCGGCCTTCTCCAGCCGGTCCAGCACGGACGTCGTGGCCGACGCGCTCAGGTTCAGTGCCTTGGCCAGCGTGCCGGGTGTCAGGGGAGCCGTCATGATGAGGTGCAGCGCCGTCATGTCTGTCGGGTGCAGGGCGTGCGCGGCGCTGAAGATCTCCAGGAATCGGTTCGACTCCATCACCAAAGCGCGCAGCATCATGCCCAGGTCGTAGTCACTTGCGTCGCTCACGGACACAGCTTACTGTTTCGGCCATCGAAACGTTCGACGATCGAAGGAATGCGTGATGCGAGTCCTCGCCGGGGTACTGCTCGTCGTCTGGTTGGCCCTGGGCGGCTTCACCGGGCCGTACGCGGGCAAGCTGTCGGAGGTCGCGGAGAACGACAGCAGTGCGTTCCTGCCCAACTCCGCCGAGTCCACCCAGGTCGCCGAGCTGCAGAAGAAGTTCCAGCGCGAGACCGCGATCCCGGCGATCGTCGTGATCGAACGGTCCGGCGGACTGACCGAAGAGGACAAGCGCTACCTCGGCGACCAGGTCAAGGGATTCCAGGCGTCCCCCGTCATCCCCTCGCCCACGGACAACCAGGCCGCGCAGGTCGTCGTGCTGCTCGATCCGGCGAAGGACGTCAAGGACTCGGTCTTCGAGCTCCGAGACGGCACGCGGAGCGCTCCGCAAGGGCTGACGGTGCTGGTCACGGGCCCGGCCGCGCAGGTAGCGGACCTCGTCGAGGCGTTCGGCGGGATCGACGGGCTGCTGCTGATCGTCGCGGGCGCCGTGGTCGCGCTGATCCTGCTGGTGGTCTACCGAAGTCCGTTGCTGCCGCTCGTCGTGCTGGTGTCGGCGGTGTTCGCACTCGGCCTGGCCAGCTTCGTCGTGTACCTGCTCGCGAAGAACGACGTGCTGGCGTTGAACGGCCAAAGCCAGGGCATTCTCTCGATCCTGGTCTTCGGCGCCGCGACGGACTACGCGTTGCTGCTGGTGTCGAGGTTCCGCGAGCAACTGCGTGACACGCAGGACAAGTACGAGTCCATCCGCACGGCCTGGCGCGGCACGATCGAACCCATCGCGGCCTCGGCCGGCACGGTCATCCTGGGCGTGCTGTGCCTGCTGTTCAGCGACCTCGACTCGAACAAGGGCCTCGGCCCGGTCGCCGCCATCGGCATCGGCGCCGCGCTGCTGACCACGATGACGTTCCTGCCCGCGACGCTGGCACTGCTCGGACGTGGCGCTTTCTGGCCGTTCGCACCGAAGTTCGGCTCGAAGCACCCCGAGACGAGCGGACTCTGGGGCCGCGTCGCCAACCTGGTGCGCCGCAAGCCTCGCGCGATCTGGATCGTCACGTCGCTCGTGCTGCTCGCGGGCGCCGCGTTCCTGCCGCAGCTCAAGGCGTCCGGTACCGCGCAGTCCGACGTGTTCCTGACGCCGGTCGAATCCGTTGCGGGACAAGAGGTGCTGTCACGGCACTTCCCCGGTGGCACCGGCTCGCCGACCGTGATCATCACCGCCGAGAGCAGCACCGCCGAGGTCGTGCAGAAGTCCAAGGTGGACGGTGTCGCGGACGTGCGGCCCTCCGGAACCGCCGACGGGCTCGTGCGCATCGAGGCCACGCTGAAGGACGCGCCGGACTCCGACGCCGCGGTCGAGACCGTGCAACGGCTTCGTGCGGCCGTGGACGGCATCGACGGGACGAAGGTGGGCGGGCCTACGGCGACGTTGCTCGACACCAGGACGACGTCCGAGCACGACCGGGCGCTGATCATCCCGATCGTGCTGCTCGTGATCTTCCTGATCCTGGCCCTGCTGCTGCGGTCGTTGCTGGCGCCGTTGCTGCTGATCTCGACCGTCGTGCTGTCGTTCGCGGCCACGATGGGCGTGTCGGCGCTGGTGTTCAACCACGTCTTCGACTTCCCCGGCGCCGATCCCGTGGTGCCGTTGTTCGGGTTCGTGTTCCTCGTGGCGCTGGGCATCGACTACAACATCTTCCTGATGACCCGCGTCCGCGAGGAGACTCAGCAGCTCGGCACGGTCGAGGGCACGCTCAGAGGTCTCAGCCTGACCGGTGGCGTGATCACGTCGGCGGGTGTGGTGCTGGCGGCCACGTTCGCGGCGCTGGCCGTGCTGCCGATCCTGTTCCTGACGCAGATCGCGTTCATCGTGGCGTTCGGCGTCCTGCTGGACACGTTGCTGGTGCGGTCGTTGCTCGTGCCGGCGCTGTCGGTCGACATCGGCGGGCGAATCTGGTGGCCGTCGAAGCTGCGGTGAGTCAGGATTCCCGGCATGACCTTCACGGCACGTCAGCTCAACCGCGCCACGCTCGACCGGCAGATGCTGCTGCGGCGCGAACCGGTTGACCTGCTGACGGCCGTGGACCGGGTCGTGGCGATCCAGGCGCAGGAACCCGCGTCGCCGTACATCGCGCTGTGGAACCGGATCGAGGGCTTCGACCCCGCCGATCTGGACGAGGCGTTCACGAGCGGGGTGGTCCGCAAGGCATCGCTCATGCGGATCACCCTGCACGCCGTCACGGCCGCGGACCACGAGGTGTTCCACCATGCGATGCTGCCCGCCCTGAGGGCATCTCGGCTGTACGACAAGCGGTTCAAGTCCATGGACGTGACGATCGAACAGGCCGACGCGCTGCTGGAGCACCTGCTGGAGTTCGCGGCGACGCCCCGGCAGAAGGCGGAGATCGAGGAACTGCTGCACTCGCACGTCGGCGACGTCGGTGAGCCCGGCGTCTGGTGGGCGCTGCGGACCTACGGCGGTCTCGTGCACGCGCCGACGGGCGGGCCGTGGTCGTTCGGGCTGCGGCCGTCCTATCTGGCCGTGGCGGCCGAGCCCCGCGAACGGATGGCGGCCGTCGCGGAGATGCTGCGCCGCTACCTCACCGGGTTCGGGCCCGCGACCGTCCTCGACATGAACCAGTTCAGCATGCTGCCGCGCACCACGATCCGGGAAGCGCTGGCGTTGCTGGACCTGGCGAAGCACGGCGACCACTACGACATTCCGAATCGGACAATCCCGGACGAAGACACCCCGGCACCGCCACGGCTGATGGCCATGTGGGACAGCACGTTGCTCGCCTACGCCGACCGGAGCCGGATCATTCCGAACGAATATCGCAAGCTCGTCATTCGTAACAACGGTGACACGCTGCCGACACTTCTCGTCGACGGCCACGTGGCCGGAGTGTGGCGTCCCACCGAGGACGGAGGCGTTGAAGCGACCGCGTTCCACGCCCTTGACGAGGAACAATGGGCCGGACTGGCAGAAGAGGCCGCGGCACTGCGCAAGCTCCTCGGTGATCGCGAACCGCAGGTGTACAAACGTTACACACGGTGGTGGAGCGGCCTTCCGGCCCACGACGTTCGTACTGTGTGAATACGTCAAGATCCACAAAGGACCGTCCGTGAGTCACTATTCCTCCACCCTGCATGGAGGAAAGCTCAATGTCTCTCACCAGAAAGCGCGTGCTGCCGGCGTTCGCCGCCGCAATGCTCGCGGCCGGCGCGATCACCCTGCTCGGCGGCACCCCCGCCGCGACCGCCGTCGGCTCGACCGAGTGCGTCGACACGCACGCTGACGAGCACTCGGCTGCGCGTGGCAGGCCCGGTAGCACCGGCCACGACCGCAACGAGATCTCCGACGCCCAGGCCGCCCAGATGAACGCGGACCTGCGTGCGAAGATCGCCAAGAACAACACGCTCGGCGAGTTCAGCGCGCTGGCGGGCGGCACGATCAACGTGGTGTTCCACGTCGTGACCACCTCGGCGGGCAAGGGCGCGATCACCGACGCCACCCTCACCAAGCAGCTCAAGGTCCTCAACGACGGCTTCGCGGGCGTGGAGTCGGGCGCGGCGGCGAAGACGGGCTTCAAGTTCGTGCTGCAGCAGACCAAGCGCTACACGAACAACACGTGGTTCAACGGCGGCGCGGACAACGCCACGACCGAGCGTCAGATGAAGACCCAGACCCGCGTCGGCACGGCCGCGACGCTCAACATCTGGTTCGCCGACATCGACGGCTTCGGTTTCGCGACGTTCCCGAGCTGGTACAAGGGCGACCCGAAGATGGACGGCGTCGTCGTCGACTACGCCACCGTCCCCGGCGGTTCCGAGGTCAACTTCAACCTCGGCAAGACCGTGACGCACGAGGTCGGCCACTGGATGGGCCTCTGGCACACCTTCCAGGGCGGCTGCACCGCGACCAACGACGAGGTCGCGGACACCCCGGCGCAGACCAGCTCCACCTCGGGCTGCCCGGAAGGCCGCGACTCCTGCTCGCGGACGGGCCTGGACCCGATCCACAACTACATGGACTACTCCTTCGACGACTGCTACAACCAGTTCACCCCTGGTCAGAACACCCGCATGCAGAGCGCCTGGACGGCCTACCGCGCCGGCAAGTGATCTGACGGGAGGGCTTGCGCCGACAGCAAAAGGAAGCGCAGGCCCTCCCGTGACGCGTCGTTCGCCGCCGTGTAGGCGACGAGCAGTTGATCCGGATGAGTGTCCACAGTGAACTGCTGCACGTCGAGGGTCAGCGTGCCCGCCACCGGGTGGTGGTAGGTCTTCACGAGCTGACGTGGCCCGCGCACCTGATGCGTCGCCCACCACGTGCGGAAGTCCAGGTCCTTCACGCTCAGTTCGCCGACGAGGGACGCGAGCGCGCGATCGTGCGGGGTGCGGCCCGCCTCCATCCGAAGCACCGCAACACATTCCTGCGCCGAACGTTCCCAGTCGCCGTACAGAGCGCGGAACGCCGGGTCGAGGAACGTCAGCCGGATCAGGTTGCGTTCCGGCGCGGGCAGTGCGCCGAAGTCCGTCAGAAGCGCGGACGCCGCGCTGTTCCAGGCGAGAACGTCCATGCGGCGGTGCAGGACCATCGCCGGGATGTCCGGCATGCCGTCCAGCAACTGCTGCAACCGCCCGGCGACCTCGGGAGCGGCGTCCTGCCTGGCCGGGGCGACATCGGCGAGCGTGAACAGGTAGTCGCGTTCGTCCGCGGCCAGCTGGAGCGCGTCGGCCAGTGCGTCGAGGACGGTGCGGGACACCCGGTTGGTGCGGCCCTGTTCCAGCCGGACGACGTAGTCGACGCTCACGTGCGCGAGCTGGGCCAGTTCCTCGCGGCGCAGCCCCGGGACGCGGCGGGTCCTGCCGTCGTCGGGGAAGCCCGCGCGTCGCGGGTCGGCCGCGGCACGGCGGGTGCGGAGGAAGTCGCCCAGGTCGGTCATGCCTCCAGTGTCCGTGTTTCCGGGGACGTGTGCCTGGTACTGGTGTGCATAGGCTGGGTCGTCCCTGGTTGCGCCGGTCTCGCGGGACGACCGTGGTGGACATGGACAACGTGACCTTCCCCAGCAACGGACTCGAGATCGCCGGCCACCTCCACCGGCCGGAAGGCGCTCCGCGTGGAGCGATCGTCGTCGGGCACCCCGGCACCGGCGTCAAGGAGCAGACGGCGGGACTGTACGCGCAGCAGCTCGCTGAGCAGGGCTTTCTGGCGTTGGCGTTCGACGCCGCCTACCAGGGCGAGAGCGCGGGAGAGCCGCGCGGCCTGGAGGACCCGTTCCAACGGGTCGAGGACATCCGTGCCGCCGCGAAGTTCCTCAGCGAGGAGGACGAACGCGTGGGCGTGCTCGGCATCTGCGCGTCCGGTGGGTACGGGGTGGCGGCCGCCGGGACCGACCACCGGATCAAGGCGATCGCCACCGTCAGCCTGGCCGACATCGCCCGCCAGTTCCGGTTCGGCGCCGACGGCACCCAGGATCCCGCCGTGCTGCAGGGAATGCTGGACCAGGTGCGGGACGGCGGCTTCACGCTGTTCCCGGAGACCGCCGAGCAGGCCCGCGCCGGTGGCCCGCACTCGTACGAGGGCTGGGAGTACTACTGCACGCCACGCGGCGAGCACCCGCGCTCGGCGAAGACGGTGACGTGGAGCAGCGTCGGCCGGATCGCCGCCTTCGACGCGTTGCGCGCCGTCGACCTGATCGCGCCGCGGCCGTTGCTGCTGGTGGCCGGGCGCGAGGCGGTCACGTCGTGGATGAGCGTGGAGGCGTACCAGAAAGCGGGCGGCCCCAAGGAGTTCCACTGGGTCGACGGCGCGACGCACGTCGACCTGTACGACAGGTACGTGCCCCAGGTCGTCGAGCGGGTGACCGAGTTCTTCGCGAAGACCCTCTAGATCCGGGCGGCGACCGACCGGGCCCGGTCCAGTTCGCGCCGGTAGCGGCCGGGGTTGTGCGCGACGAGTTCCTCGTACATCGCAAGGGATTCGGTGATCGCCGCCCCGGCCTCCGCACGTTCGGAACGCAGGACGCGGATCAGCGCGTGGTCTGAGAGGGCGTCGGCCAGCAGGTAGCCGTACTCGTACGGGTCGCCGGCGTGCTGGTCCCGGTAGTGGGTGACCGCCCGCATTGACGCCTCCAGCGCGGTGTCGAGCTCACCCGCGTGCGCCGAGGCCAGCGCGAAGGTGTTGCGCGCCATGGCCTTGCCGTCCGCCGTCTGGTTCAGCTCGACGCTCTTCGCGGCCGCCTCCGCGGCTTCGGCGTACGAGCGGCGCGTGATCAGGAGGCTCGCCCGGTTGTTCCACGCACGCGCGAGCGTCTGGCGGCCGAGCTCGCGGTCGTCGTGCTTGGTCGCGAGGGAGATGGCCTCGTCGCTGGCGGCCAGCGACTCGTCGAGCCTGCCGGCGTCGTGCAGCCTGCTGCCCAGACTGACGAGCGCGACCGAGAGCCGCAGCTCCGCCCTCATGACCATGGCACGGCGTTCGGTCGCCGCGAGCAACTCGCGGTAGCGGTCGGCCGACTCCTGGGCGGCCTCCACCGCCTCGGCGAAAAAACCCAGGTCGAGCAGGCGGTTGGCGTGGTTGTGGAGTCCTCCGGCGAGGTCGTCGAGCGACTGCCGGTCGCCCTCGTCCTCCGCGTGCTCCCGCAGAACGGCCACGGCCTCGTCTGCGGACACGCGTGCCTCCTCGAACCGGCCCAGGCGCACCTGCAGGAGGCCGAGCTCCTCGAAAGCGCCGTGGCCGTTGATGTTCCGTCCCGGACCGCGGTGCCGCCAGAACGCCGCGTTGAGCGCGGTCAACTCCGCCGCCTGCTCGTAGTCGCCGATCGCCGCGAGGCGATGCGCGTACTCCAGCCATGCGTGCGCGAGGTCGTAGCCCGGCAGCCGGTGCGGCACCAGTTCCTGGCCGTCCAGCTCGGCGACTGCCTGACGGGCGTTCTCGGCGGATTCGATGTGCCTGCCGAGCCTGCCGAGGAGGTTGGTGACCCAGTACCTCGCCGTGTTGGCGATCCCCGTGCTGCTGTGGCCCGGCACGGCCAGACGCAGCGCCAGCGGCAGTTCCTCCTGGGTGACCTCCAGCGCCTCCTCATACCGCTCCTGCCGCATGAGGTTGTCGCGCATCAACGTCAGGACGCACCGCAGCTTCTCGGCGTCACCGGCCTCCCGGCGGAACTCCAGCACCTCGTGGTGCGTCCGCAACGCGAAGTCGTCCCAGCCGCACTCCTCGAACCACTCCGCCAGCTCCACCAGGGCTTCCGTCAACGCGTCCGGACTCGGCCAGTCCTCGCGAGGCTTGCTCCGCAACTCCTCGACGACAGGCCAGACGTACCCCAGCATCTTCAAGGGATCCGGATGGCCGCTCCTGGCAGGGCGGTGCCACGTCTCGCCGCGGCTCACAGGGTTGATCACGCGCGAGTGGATATCACGTCCCGGTGGTCGATCAGCAGCCTCGCCCGCGCCACCGACACCGCGAAGCCGACGTCCAGGAACACCGAGAAGTCCCAGTGCCGCACGAGCTCGTCGCGGTGCAGGAAGATGCCGTCCACCAGCAGGAGCGCGGACGGCGACGCGACCTCGGCCGGTGCGTCCACGTACCCGTCGGTCTCCAGGTCGTGGTTCGCCCGCCGGCGACGTCCGCCCGCGCTGCCAGCGAATCGCGCGCGGGTGGTGGAAGTCGTCCACGGACGCGCGCACCACCTCACGGCCTCTGGAACGCAGCACCTGAGCCAGGTCGTCGCAGCGTCATGGCATTGACGTTCTCACACATCGTGACCGCCACAGGCCCTATCGGATGAGACCCAGGTCTCCCCGGCCTCAAGAACGCGTAAAAGCCGGGCCTCACCCCGTAAGGACGCTGTCAGGCACCCCCTGATCAGGCATTTCGTGATGCACGCTTCCGGGCGTCATCAAGAATCCTTGTCGTTGAAGGGAGCGGCGTCATGGCCGACCTGGCCTACGCGTTGCTGCTGATCGGGAGTTTCGTCGTGCTGGGCCTGACGGTGCGTGGACTGGAGAAGTTGTGAGCACGGGACTTGTCGCGAACGCCGTTGCCGGCGTGATCGCGCTCGCGCTGATCGTCTACCTGTTCATCGCACTCGTCAGGCCGGAGAAGTTCTGATGTCACCTCTCGTGGCCGGCCTCCTGCAGGTCGGCACCCTCGTCGCGGCCCTCGCGGTCGTGTACCGGCCCCTCGGCGACCACATGGCCCGCGTGTTCACCGCGAAGAGCCACTTAAGAGCCGAGAAGGCCATCTACCGGTTCGCACGGATCAACCCGGACATCGAACAGAAGTGGAGCACCTACGCGTACGGCGTGCTGGGCTTCTCGTTCGTCGGCATCGTGTTCCTGTACGTGATCCAGCGGATCCAATCGGTCCTGCCGTGGAACTTCGACCGCGGCAACGTGCCGGAGGGCATGGCGTTCAACACGGCGATCAGCTTCGTGGCCAACACGAACTGGCAGTCGTACGTGCCGGAAGCCGTCATGGGCCACACGGTCCAGATGATCGGTCTGACCGTGCAGAACTTCGTGTCGGCGGCCGTCGGTCTGGCCGTCGCCATCGCCCTGGTCCGCGGCTTCGTCCGGCACCAGACCGACCGGCTCGGCAACTTCTGGGTCGACCTCGTCCGGGGCACCATCAGGATCCTGCTGCCGATCGCGTTCATCGGCGCGATCGTGCTGATCGCGTTCGGCGTCACGATGAGCCTCAAGTCCGGTGTGGACGTTGACGGCCAGACCGTGGCGAACGCGCCCGTCGCGAGCCAGGAGGTCATCAAGGAGCTCGGCACCAACGGCGGCGGCGTCCTCAACGCCAACTCGGCGCACCCGTTCGAGAACCCGAACGAGTGGACCAACCTGATCGAGATCTTCCTGATCCTCGCCATCCCGGTCGCGCTCACCCGCACGTTCGGTCAGCTGGTGGGCAACAAGAAGCAGGGCTACGTCCTGCTCAGCGTCATGGGCGTCATCTGGACGGCCATGCTCGGGGTGATCTGGGCCGCCGAGGCGAACGGCCTGCGGCCCCTGGAGGGCAAGGAACTCCGGTTCGGCATCCCCGGCAGCGCGATCTTCGCCGACGCCACCACCGGCACGTCGACCGGCGCGATCAACTCGCTGCACGACAGCTACACCGGGCTCGGCGGCGGCGCGACGTTGCTGAACATGCTGTTCGGCGAGATGACGCCGGGCGGTGTCGGCACCGGGCTCTACAGCATTCTGGTGATGGCGATCATCGCGATGTTCCTGGCGGGCCTGATGGTCGGCCGCACACCCGAGTACCTGGGCAAGAAGCTGGGGCGCAAGGAGGTCACGGCCGCCGCGGTGTCCATCCTCGCGATGCCGACCGTGCTGCTGATCGGCGCGGGCATCGCCGCGATCCTGCCGAGTACGCAGGCCGCGCTGAACAACCCGGGAGAGCACGGGCTGTCGGAGATCCTCTACGCCTACGCGTCGGCGTCGAACAACAACGGGTCGGCTTTTGCCGGTATCACGGTGACGAACGACTGGTTCCAGTCGTCGCTCGGCCTGTGCATGCTGTTCGGCCGGTTCATCCCGATCGTCGCGGTGCTGGCGCTCGCCGGATCCCTCGCGGCGCAGAAGAAGGTGCCGGTGACGGCGGGCACGCTGCCCACCACCGGCCCGTTGTTCGCGACGTTGCTGACCGGCTCGATCGTCCTGGTCGCCGCGCTGACGTTCGTTCCCGCTCTCGCCCTCGGTCCCATCGCGGAGGCACTGCTGTGACCACCACCCTTCAGAAACCGGCTGTGGCACAGGAGAAGACACCTGCCAAGCCGAGCATCGCCGCGGCGATCCCGGAGGCGTTGCGCAAGCTCCACCCGCGCCACCAGCTGCGCAGTCCCGTCATGTTCGTGGTCTGGGTGGGCTCGCTGCTGGTCACCGTGTTCGCGGCGACCGACCCGAGCGTGTTCACCGTCGCGGTGGCGCTGTGGCTGTGGTTCACCGTGCTGTTCGCGAACCTCGCCGAGGCCGTCGCGGAAGGGCGCGGCAAGGCGCAGGCCGACTCGTTGCGCAGGACCAAGAAGGACGCCGTCGCCCGGATGCTCAACGGCGATGTCGTAGCCGGTACCGAGCTCAAGATCGGCGACCTGGTGGTCGTGGAGGCCGGTGAGGTCATCCCCGGCGACGGTGACGTGGTCGAGGGCATCGCGACCGTCGACGAGTCGGCGATCACCGGCGAGTCCGCGCCCGTCATCCGTGAGTCCGGTGGTGACCGGTGCGCGGTCACGGGCGGCACGACCGTGCTGTCGGACCGGATCGTCGTCAGGATCACGACGAAGCCAGGTGAGTCCTTTGTGGACCGCATGATCGCGTTGGTCGAGGGCGCGGAACGGCAGAAGACGCCGAACGAGATCGCGCTGACGATCCTGCTGTCCACGCTGACGATCATCTTCGTGCTCGCGGTGGTCGCGTTGCAGCCGTTCGCGATCTACTCAGGCGGCGAGCAGTCGGTGGTCGTGCTGACCGCGTTGCTGGTCTGCCTGATCCCGACGACGATCGGCGCGCTGCTGTCCGCGATCGGCATCGCGGGCATGGACCGGCTGGTGCAGCGCAACGTGCTCGCGACCTCGGGCAAGGCGGTCGAGGCAGCGGGCGACATCGACACGTTGCTGCTCGACAAGACCGGCACGATCACCTGGGGCAACCGGCGCGCGACCGAGTTCATCCCGGTCGGCCCGACCTCCCACGAGACGCTCGTGGCGGCCGCACGGCTGGCGAGCCTGGCCGACGACACCCCCGAAGGTCGCAGCATCCTCGAACTCGCGGGCGGCCAACCCGCCAGTGAGCACGAGAAGACCGGCGAGTTCGCGCCGTTCACCGCGCAGACCCGCATGTCCGGCATCGACCTCGGCGACCGCAGCATCCGCAAGGGCGCCGCGTCCGCGTTCGAGCTGACCGACACGGCCCGCGAGATCGTGGACGAGATCAGCGGCCAGGGCGGCACTCCGCTCGTCGTGGCGGAGAACGGCCAGGTGCTCGGCGTCATCAGGCTGTCCGACGTCGTGAAGCCCGGCATGAAGGAACGCTTCGCCGAGCTGCGCGCGATGGGCATCCGCACGGTCATGGTCACCGGCGACAACCCGTTGACCGCCAAGGCCATCGCGGGCGAGGCCGGTGTGGACGACTTCCTCGCCGAGGCCAAGCCCGAGGACAAGATGGCCCTGATCCGCAAGGAACAGGAGGGCGGCCGCCTGGTCGCGATGACCGGTGACGGCACGAACGACGCGCCCGCACTGGCCCAGGCCGACGTCGGTGTCGCGATGAACACCGGCACATCGGCCGCGAAGGAGGCCGGCAACATGGTCGACCTCGACTCGGACCCGACCAAGCTCATCGAGATCGTGGAGATCGGCAAGCAGTTGCTGATCACGCGTGGTGCGCTGACGACGTTCTCCGTGGCGAACGACCTGGCGAAGTACTTCGCGATCCTGCCCGCCATGTTCGCGGCGATCTACCCGGCGCTGGACAGGCTCAACATCATGCACCTGGCCACGCCCCAGTCCGCGATCCTGTCGGCGGTGATCTTCAACGCGCTGATCATCGTGGCGCTGATCCCGCTGGCACTGAAGGGCGTGCGCTACCGACCGTCCAGCGCGTCGGCGCTGTTGCGGCGCAACCTGCTGATCTACGGCCTGGGCGGCGTCGTGACGCCGTTCGCCGGGATCTGGCTGATCGACCTGCTCGTGCGACTCATCCCCGGGATCGGCTGAACCAATGGACAACTTTCTGAAGCAGTCGTGGGCGGGTCTGCGGATCCTGCTCGCACTCACGGTGCTCCTCGGGGTGCTCTACCCGCTGTCGGTGTGGGGTGTGTCGCGGCTCCCCGGCCTGCACGCCAACGCCGAGGCCACGGACACGACGCTGGTCGCCGTTGCCCGCGAAGGTGACCAGTACTTCGTCCCGAGGCCGTCGGCCGCGACGCTGCCCGCGTCCGGTGGTTCGAACAAGGGCGAGCTGAACGAGGACTACACCAAGGTCGTCGCCGAGCGCAGGACTGAGATCGCGCAACGCGAAGGCGTGCCCGAGAGCCAGGTTCCGCAGGACGCCGTGACGGCGTCGGCTTCCGGCCTCGACCCGCACATCAGCCCGGAGTACGCCGCGTTGCAGGTGCCCCGTGTGGCGCGCGCGGCCGGGCTGCCGGTGGAGAAGGTGCGTGAGCTGGTCGCTGCCAACACTCACGGCACCTTCGCCACCACCGTCAACGTGACTGCGCTGAACCGTGCCATCGACAGCGCCAGTTGACGGTCGCCGGGGTGAGCTGAGGATCTACCTCGGCGCCGCTCCCGGCGTCGGCAAGACCTTCGCCATGCTCGGCGAGGCCCACCGGCGCCGGGAGCGCGGCACGGAGGTGGTCGTCGGACTCGTGGAGACCCACGGCCGCGACAAGACCGCCTCCTTGCTCAAGGATCTGGAGGTGTTGCCGCGCAAGGTGATCCGGCACCGCGACCTCGAAGTCGAGGAGATGGACGTCGACGCGATCCTGGCGCGCGGGCCCGAGGTCGCGGTGATCGACGAGCTCGCGCACACCAACGCGCCGGGCTCGCGCAACGAGAAGCGGTGGCAGGACGTCGAGGAACTGCTCGAGGCGGGCATCGACGTGCTGTCCACGGTCAACGTCCAGCACCTGGAGTCGCTGAACGACGTCGTGGAACGGATCACCGGTGTGCGGCAACGGGAAACGGTGCCGGACGAGGTGGTCCGCCGCGCCGAGCAGGTCGAGCTGATCGACCTCACGCCCGAGGCGTTGCGCAGGCGTTTGGCGCACGGCAACGTCTATCCGGCGCACCGGATCGATGCCGCGCTGGGCAACTACTTCCGGCTGGGTAACCTGACGGCGTTGCGCGAACTGGCGTTGCTGTGGGTGGCGGACCAGGTCGACGTCGCGTTGCAGCGGTACCGCAGTGAGAAGGAGATCACCGACACCTGGGAGACCAGGGAACGGGTCGTCGCCGCTATCACCGGCGGCCCGGAGAGCGAGACGCTGATCCGCCGGGCACGCAGGATCGCGGTGCGGGCGGGCGCGGAACTCCTCGTGGTGCACGTGATGCGCGGCGACGGGCTGTCCGGCGTGACGCCCGAGCACATCGCCCGCTCCCGCAAGATCACCGAGGACGTCGGCGCGACCTTCCACTCCGTGGTCGGCGACGACGTGCCGACGGCGTTGCTGGAGTTCGCCCGCGGGGTCAACGCGACCCAACTCGTGCTCGGGACTTCGCGCAGGTCACGGGTCGCGCGTGCGTTCGACGAGGGCATCGGCGCGGCCGTGGTGCAGGAGTCCGGCGCGATCGACGTGCACATGGTCACGCACGACGAGTCGCGGCGCGGTCTCCGCTGGAAGGTGGAGACCGACCCGTTGTCGTTGAAACGGCGTCTGGTCGGCTGGGGGCTGTCGCTGGTGTCGCCGGCCGCCGTGACGGGGCTGGGCATGCTGTGGCGCGACGAGCTGGACTTCTCGACCGATCTGGTGGCGTTCCTGCTGGTCACGTGCGTGGTCGCGATCGCGGGCGGGTTGGGTCCCGCGTTGTTCTGCGCGGTCCTCGGCGCCGGGCTGCTGAACTTCTTCTTCACCGAGCCCTACTACAGCCTGGCCGTGCGGTCGCCGGAGAACGTGATCACGCTGGCCGCCATGGTGATCGTCGCGACGGTGGTGGCGTTGACCGTCGACCGGGCGGCACGGCTGGGGGAGCAGGGCGCACGGGCCCGGACCGAGGCCGCACTGCTGGCCTCCTACTCCCGCACCGTGCTCACGTCGCCCTATCCGCTGGCTCGACTGCTGGAGAAGATCCGGGTCAACTTCGGTCTGGAGTCGGTGGCGCTGCTCGAACGCCGTGGCGGCGGCTGGGAACGTGTCGCGTGCGTGGGACCGCGGCCGTGCGACGAACCGGATGACGCCGACGCGGACGTGATGGTGACGTCCGACATCCACCTCGCACTCCGCGGCCGGATGTTGCCCGCGAGCGACCAGCGCGTGCTGGAGGCGGCCGCCGGGCAGGCGTTGATGGCGTTGCGGCAGCAGCGAATGGTCGACGAGACGCGAGACGCGCACCGCAAAGTCGAGACGTCGGAACTGCGCACGGCACTGCTGTCGGCGGTGGGCCACGACCTCCGCACACCGCTGACATCGATCAAGGCCGCGATCGGCAGCCTGCGCGACACCTCGCTGCCACTGTCCGAACAGGATGTCATCGAGTTGATGGCGACTGTGGAGGAGTCCGCGGACCGGTTGACCGGCCTGGTGGACAACCTGCTGGACTCGTCACGGCTCGCGACCGGTTCGGTCGAGCCGGTGCTGCGGCCGGTCGGCTACTACGAGGTCGTGGCCAGGGCCCTCACCGGCATCGGGGGAGAGGTGTCGGTCGTCGTCGACGAACACCTGCCGCCGGTGCTCGCGGACCTCGGGCTGCTGGAGCGAGTGGTCGCGAACGTCGTGGACAACGCGGTGCGGCATGGCGGATCCGAGGTGGCTGTCCGGGCCAGCGCGCACGGTTCCTCCGTCGAGTTGCGGATCGTCGACCACGGCCCCGGCCTGCCGAAGAAGGCGGGGCACAAGGTGTTCGCGCCGTTCCAACGCCTTGGCGACCGCTCAGCCACACCGGGCGTCGGGCTCGGCCTGAGCGTCGCGAAGGGCTTCACCGCGGCCATGGGCGGCGAGATCAGTGCCGAGGACACCCCGGGCGGCGGCCTGACCGTGGTCATTTCCCTGCCCGCCTACGAGGAGGCTTCCGGATGACGTCAGTGCTGGTAGTGGACGACGAACCGCAGATCGTGCGGGCGTTGAGGATCAACCTCAGCGCAAGGGGATACGACGTGATGACGGCCTACGACGGCAAATCCGCGCTGGGCGTGGCCGTCGAGGGGAAGCCGGACGTGGTCGTGCTCGACCTCGGTCTGCCCGACATCGACGGCGTGGACGTGATCGCCGGTCTGCGCGGCTGGTCCACGATCCCGATCATCGTGCTGTCCGCGCGCACCGACTCGTCGGCCAAGGTCGAGGCCCTGGACGCGGGCGCCGACGACTACGTCACCAAGCCGTTCGGCATGGACGAACTGCTGGCCCGGTTGCGGGCGGCCGTGCGCCGCAACCTCGCACGGGAGGCGGGCGATCCGGTGGTCGAGACGTCGTCGTTCGTCGTGGACCTGGCGGTGAAGAAGGTCCGCCGCGACGGCCGCGAGGTGCACCTGACGCCGACCGAGTGGGGCCTGGTGGAGATCCTGGCGCGCAACCCCGGCCGGCTCGTGTCGCAGAAACAGCTGCTGCAGGAGGTGTGGGGGCCGATGCACGTCAACGAGTCCCAGTACCTGCGCGTCTACTTCGCCCAGTTGCGGCGCAAGCTGGAGGACGACCCGGCCCATCCGCGTCACCTGATCACCGAGCCCGGAATGGGATACCGGTTCGAGGTTGACGGGCGAGCGTGAGAGCGCTTCCATGGAAGTCCGCTGCCGTGCGATCGTGACAGAGAGGTCATCATCGTGGCTCGAAAACTCGCGCGCGCCCTGCTGGGACTGATACTGGTCCTCCCACTCTCCGGCATCGCGCAGGCAGCGGTTCCACCGACCCCGACAGGCTGGTCTCTTGCCTGGTCGGACGACTTCACCGGCGCGAACAACACCGCGCCGAACGGCACCAACTGGATCGTCGACACCGGGCACGGCTATCCCGGTGGCCCCGGCAACTGGGGCACCGGCGAGATCCAGCGCTACACGAACGACCGCTCGAACCTGGCTCTCGACGGCGGCGGGAACCTGCGCATCACCCCGTTGCGCGCTTCCAACGGCGAATGGACTTCGGGGCGCATCGAGACCCGTCGCGCGAACTTCAAGGCACCTGCGGGCGGCATCCTGCGCATCGAGGGCCGCATCCAGATGCCGAACGTCACGGATGCGGCCGCGTTGGGTTACTGGCCGGCGTTCTGGGCGCTGGGCTCGCCGTACCGCGGCAACTACTGGAACTGGCCGAGCATCGGTGAGTTCGACGTCATGGAGAACGTCAACGGCATCAACAGCGTCTGGGGCGTGCTGCACTGCGGCGTCAACCCCGGCGGCCCGTGCAACGAGACGAACGGCCTCGGCGCGTCCCGTGCCTGCCCCGGCAGCACCTGCCAGTCCGCGTTCCACACCTACCGCTTCGAGTGGGACCGCTCGGTCAGCCCGAACCAGCTGCGCTGGTACGTCGACGGCCAGCAGTTCCACATCGTGCGGCAGAACCAGATGGACGCCACGTCGTGGAACAACATGACCTCGCACCAGGGCTATTTCATCCTGCTGAACGTGGCGATGGGCGGCGCGTTCCCGGACGGCGTGGCGGGACGGGCGACGCCGACCGCGCAGACCACGCCGGGCAGGCCGATGCTGGTCGACTACGTGGCGGTGTGGACCCGACCGTAAAACCTATGGCCAGCCCTACTGCCCCACCTCCCCGAAGTCGCTAGCTTGGACGGCAGGGGACTTCGGGGGGAAGGTGGAGCGGTGGGGGATCTGGCGCGCCGGGACGTGCTGTCCTGGCTGGGGAAAGGCGCACTCGGAGCGGTCGCGCTGGGCGCCGTGGGGCAACCCGCGATGGCGGCGACCGGCGTGACCGTGCTGCGCGGGGCGACGCTCATCGACGGGACGGGCCGCGCGCCCGTCCGGGACGCGACCATCGTGCTGGCCGGCGACCGGATTCTGGCCGCCGGCAGGCACCGTGACGTCCCGCGCGGCGTGCGGGTGATCGACGTGACCGGGAAGTACGTGATCCCTGGCCTGTGGGACATGCACACCCATGCGACGTTCCTGGAGAACACCGTCGCACCGCTGCACGTCGTTCAAGGCGTCACGGGCATCCGCGAGATGTGGGGCCAGCCCGAAACGCACGACACCCGCCGCCGCATCGAGTCCGGCGAGATCCTCGGCCCGCGCATGGTGATCGCCAGCGCGATCGTCGACGGCCCCGGTTCCATCTGGCCCGGCGCGGACATCGTCCGCACCCCGCAGGAGGCCCGTGCCGCCGTGCGCAGGGCCAAGGACGGGGGAGCGGACTTCGTCAAGGTCTACTCGTTCCTGTCCTCGGAGTGCTACGCCGCCATCGCCGCGGAAGCCCGCAGGCTCAGAATCCCGTTCGCAGGCCATGTTCCGGCCCGCGTGCCGGTGCAGGACGCGCTCGCGCAGCACACCCACGAACACATGTACAACCTGTTCACGTCCACTTCGGACAACGCCGACGCCCTCTACGCCGAGCTTCGTTCCAGGCCCGACGACCCGGCCGACCCGAACTGGTGGGGCCGTCACGGAGGCCGGATCGAACGGGCCGCCGTCGCCACCCACTCGCCGGCGCGCGCCCGCAAGCTGTTCGCGGCCATGGTCGAGCGGGGCACCTGGCAGTCGCCGACGCTCTTCGTCGAACGGAACATGTCCCGCTCACCCGAGACCATCGCGAACGACCCGGTGGCCCTCGAACGGATGCGCTACGTCCCGGTGGCGTTGCGCGCGCAGTGGCAGACGATCATGGCCGGCCGTCCGGCGCGCACGCCTGAGCAGGTGGCGGAACTGCTGAAGTTCGGTGACGCCCGCATGCGCCTGCTGCGGGAGATGTACGAGGCAGGGGTCGGTGTCGTCGCGGGCACGGACGCGGGGTTCGCCTACGTCTTCCCGGGCTTCTCCCTGCACGACGAACTCGCGCTCCTGGTGCGGGCCGGACTCACAGCGGGCCAAGCGCTCCGGTCAGCCACCAGCGAGGCCGCGCGCTGCCTCGGCCTGGAGCACGAGACGGGCACGGTCACGCCCGGCAAGCAGGCGGACCTGGTCGTGCTGGACGCGGACCCGTTGCGGGACATCACGAACGTCAGCCGCGTGCACGCCGTGGTCAGCCGAGGCCGTTACCTCGGCCCGGCCGACCGCGCGCGGATTCTCCAGGAGATCGAGGTCGCCGCCCAGGAACCGGTCGAGGTGCCGGCGACGATGGGGTGCTGCGTGCACTGATGTGGCCCCCGCCACGGTGATCGTCAGGATCGCGTCAAGGCGGCGGCCACCCGTGTCAGGGTCTCGTCCGGGATCTGGGCACGGACCGCCGCCAGGCGTGTGCTGAACGCATGACACTCGCCGAGTTGTTGCCCAGCATCGGATGCGCCACCGAACCGGTGCTGGAAGACGGTCTCTGGCCGGACGGCACGCACCTCGCCGGCCAGGACCTGGTCATCGGTGGACTCCCGGCCACGCAGCTGGCAGCCAGGTTCGGCACCCCGTGCCAGGTCCTGGACGAACGGACGGTCCGCGGCAGGGCACAGGCCTTCCGTGCCGCCCTGCCGCAGGCGGAGGTCGTGTTCGCGGGCAAGTCGTTGCCCTGCCCCGAGGTCTACCGGTGGATGGCGCAGGAAGGCCTGTCCCTGGACGTGTCCTCGGCCGGGGAACTCGCGCTGGCCAAGGCGGCGGGCTTCCCGGCGCAGCGGATCATCATGCACGGCAACGTGAAGACCGCCGAGGACCTGAAAGCCGCGCTGGAGTACGGAGTCTCGCGGATCGTCGTCGACTCCCTCGACGAGATCGCCCAGCTGGGTGCGTTGGCGACGCACGGCCAAGAGGTCATGATCCGGGTGACGCCTGGCGTCGACGCCCACACGCACGCCAAGATCGCGACCGGCGTCGAGGACCAGAAGTTCGGCTTCTCGCTGGCGTCCGGCGCTGCCCTGGAGGCGATCCTGCGGGTGGTCGAGCAGCCGTCGTTGAAGCTCGTGGGCCTGCACTGCCACATCGGTTCGCAGGTCAGGCACGTCGCGAGTTACGAGGAGACCGTGCGGCGGATGGTCGGCCTGATCGCGTCCTGCGGCACCAGGATCGAGCAGCTCGACCTCGGCGGCGGCTTCTGCGCGCCGTACCTGCAGGGTGATGAGGACTTCGACCTCGCGGGGTTCGCGCACCGGATCACCGGCGCCCTCAACTACGAGTGCGCGCTTCACCGCGTGCCACCGCCGCGCGTGCTCATCGAGCCCGGACGGTCGATCGTCGCGAACGCCGGCGTGACCCTGTACCGGGTGTGCGCGGTCAAGGCCTCGGCGCGGACGTTCGTGGCCGTCGACGGCGGCATGAGCGACAACCCGCGCCCTGCCCTGTACGGCGCCAAGTACGCGGTCCGCCTGGTCGGTCGCGGCGGCAAACCCAAGCCGGTGACGGTCGTCGGCAGGCACTGCGAAGCAGGCGACGTGCTGGCCGAGGACGTGCCGCTTCCGGAGGACGTGCACGCGGGCGACCTGCTCGCCGTCCCCGCCACGGGCGCCTACCACCACGCGCTGGCCTCGAACTACAACCAGGTGTGCCGGCCGCCGATCATCGCCGTCAACGACGGAGTCGCGCGACCGATCGTGCGCAGGGAGACCGAGGAGGACCTCCTGCGCCGATACCTTTGATCAAACCGCCGCCGAGTCGAACGTCTGTTCCCTAGAGTGGCGCGATGCACTCGTACGCCTACGTCGCCGACTCCCGGCTGGACGAGACGCGACGCGCCCTGGGACTGCAGACCTCCGGCGGCAGGGCGCCGAACCCGCGTTTCTTCACCGCCAGTACGAACACCGGCTAGGTCCTCCATGAAACCAACGGTTTATGGTGGTGTGGTGCAGTTGCGGTACAACTTCCGTGTCTATCCGACGCCGGGTCAGCGGGATGCGTTGGCGCGGGCGTTCGGGTGTGCGCGGGTGGTGTTCAATGACGCACTGCACGCACGTCGGACGGCCCACGCGTACGGCGAGCCGTACCCCTCGGACGGGGAGTTGTCCAAGCGGGTCATCACTCTGGCCAAGGCGGCGCCGGAGCGGGCGTGGCTGGGTGAGGTGTCGGCGGTGGTGTTGCAGCAGGCGTTGGCGGATCTGAACACCGCGTACCGCAACTTCTTCGCCTCGGTCACGGGCACACGTAAGGGCCGCAAGGTCGCCCGGCCTCGGTTCCGGTCCCGCAAGGACAATCGGCAGACGATCCGGTTCACCCGCAACTCCCGGTTCGCGGTGCTGGGCAACGGGCGGCTGCGGTTGCCGAAGATCGGTGACCTTGACGTGCGGTGGTCGCGTGAGCTGCCCGCCGAGCCGTCGTCGGTGACGATCGTGAGGGACGCGGCAGGCCGGTACTTCGCCTCGTTCGTCGTGACGACCGAACAGGACGAGACGGTGCCGGCGACCGGGTGCGGGGTCGGCATCGATCTGGGTCTGACGCATTTCGCGGTGCTCTCGGACGGGACGAAGGTGGCGGCGCCGAGGTTCCTGCGTCAGGCGGCGCGCAGGCTGGCGCGGTTGCAGAAGTCGCTGAGCCGCAAGGTCAAGGGCTCGAACAACCGTAGGAAGGCCGTCGTGAAGGTCGCCCGAGCGCACGCGAAGGTGGCCGACACGCGGCGGGACTGGCAGCACAAGCTGTCCACGGCGATCGTCCGCGACAACCAAGCGGTCTACGTCGAGGACCTGTGCGTGACCGGTCTGGGCCGCACCAGACTCGCGAAGTCCGTCCACGACGCCGGATGGGCCGGGTTCACCGGCATGCTGGAGTACAAGGCGGACCGGTACGGGCGTGTCTTCGCCCGTACCGACCGGTGGCTGCCGACCTCGCAGACCTGCTCGGAGTGTGGACGGATAGACGGACCGAAACCGCTGTCCATACGCTCATGGACATGCCCGTGCGGTGCCGTCCACGACCGGGACATCAACGCCGCAAAGAACGTGCTCGCCGCCGGACAGGCGGAGAGCCTAAACGACCGTGGAGCGCAGGTAAGACCAGCACGTGTGCTGGCACCGCGCCGTGAAACGGTAACCCGCCCGGACGTTGCGCGATCCACGCGCGGCGTGGAGGGAATCTCCGTCCATTAGGGCGGAGAGGATGTCAACAGATCTGGTGGCACCGCATGAGCCAGGAGAACGGCACCGCCGAAGCACTGGACGTGTTGCGGCACCGCGACCCCGCGTGGATGCCGAACCTGGTCGCGCGGATCGCCACCAGGATGCCGACCCGCGAGCCAGGCCGGCACGACCTGCTGAGGATTGTGCTGGAGTTCTGCGGCGAGGACCCGCCGGCCTCCGACGGGTTCCTGCTGGCGTTCATGGACTTCGGGGGCCGCCCGCGCTGGCGTGCGGCGTTCGACGCGCTGATCCCGCGCATGCTGGAGGTCGTCGGCGCCGGCTCGATCTTCGCGAACACCTGGCAGTGGCCGCAGTTCCTGCACGAGCGGGCAGATCGACGGGTGCTCCTCGACCGTTGCCTCGCCCGACTCCAGCAAGGTGGCAGCGCCAAGGAGATGGAGGGTTCCTCGCGCTGCACAAGATCCCCGACGTGACGCTGGACGAGACCGCCGAGCACGCGCGGGACTACGTCGCGGTGCTGCCCGACTCGCGGTCGGTGGTGGCCACCCTCGCGCAGGACCGGCTGAAGGCGCTGGACGAGGCCGGGAAGCTTGACGTCGACCTGCTCGCCGACGCGAGCCGATGGGTGTTCGGCCGCACCGAGAAGAAGCTCGTCCGCGCCCAGCTCACCTGGCGCGGCAAGCACGCGAAGTCCACTCCGGACGAGGTTGTGCTGACCGTCGCGGAACTGTTCGCGCACGAGTCGGACGACGTGCGCGGCAGGCGGCCAAGCTGATCGCCAAACACCGGTCGAAGATCAGCGCAGGCGACTCAAGCCGGGCGGCACCATCGACGGCCTCGCGGAGGTGGCGGCCCGCAAGGGCTCCAGCAAGTCCGTCGTCCAGGCGAAGCGGCTGGTGAGCGCGCTAGGCTGAGTCGCATGGACTTGGGAGTCGTCGTCGCGGAACGGCAGATCGAGGGCAAGGCACCGGACGGATCGTCCTTCGAGTTGGTGATCCGGTTCGGTGTCCCGCGCCCGGACCCGTTGAGCGACAACGGCGACTGGGAGTGTCCACATCAGATCGGCGACGACGAGGTCGCTGCCGCGTACGGCGTCGACTCGTTGCAGGCCCTGTTGCTCAGCGTCTACGCCGTGCGGATCAAGCTGGCCGAGTCGGGCGCCACCCTGGACTGGCTGGGCATGCCCGAGCTCGGCCTGACGGTCGCGCCGCCGCTCAACCAGCGAACACGGGGTAGTGGTCGGACAGGTCGTTGAAGGTGTACTTGCGCCCCCACGACCAGATCGACCACTCAGGACTCTTCACCCGCCGGGTCTCGTTGCGCAGCAACGGCCCCTGGACCGTCAGCACGTAGTCGAGGTGCTCGGACGCGTACTCGGGTCCGTACTGGTCGCGGCAGACGCTGTTGTCCGCGCAGTCCCACGAGAACGGATGCCCAACCACGTCAGGCGTCCGCGCACCCAGCTCTGCGACCATCTGCGGGAACTCGGCGCTCGCCTTGATGACGTTCATGTCGCCGGCCACGTACACGGGTTCGGCCGTGGGGACGTTCCGCGCGGCCAGGAACGCCTTGATCTCGGCCCGCTGCTTCGCCCGGTAGCCGCCCGGCGCGCTGGTGCAGGTCGAGTCCTCGGCCTGCATGTGCGTTCCGATGACGTGCAGCGGCCCGGACGGCGCCTCGATCCGCACGTACGCGAACCCCTTGTTGGAGAACCAGTCCGCGCCGCAGCCGTCCCGGTAGACGTGCTGGACCCGCGTGGTGATCGGCCACCGGCTCAGCACCGCGACCCCGCCGTCCTCCGGCGTCGAGTCGCTGTACCTGCCGCTCGTCACGTCCCACCCGGCCCGGCTGCGGCCCAGCACCGGCGTCTGGTGCGGGTAGGTGTCGCGCAGGTTCGCCAGCAGCCGGTCCGAGGCGGCGTTGTCGAAGGCCTCGTTGAGCACGACGACGTCCTGGCCGTTCAGCACCCCGGTGCTGTCGATCAGGTCGGCGCGGGCGACCTGTCCCCAGTTCGGGTAGAGGTTCCGCGACAGCATGAAGACGTTGTAGGTGGCGATCTTCGGGGCGACGGGGGCCGCGACCGCCGGGGTGGCGACCGAGATCGTCAGCGCGACGGCGGCGGCGAGCGTGATCAGGCGCATGAGGCCCGATGGTGACGGACGTGAAAGTCTTTCACAACCGCTGGGGGGTGACCCGATGGTGTCGTATCGATTAAGGGCTCTCAACGGAACAGACCAGAAGCCCCCCGGCGGCGGCAGCCGTCGGGGGGCGGGTGTTGCCGTCAGAGCCGCTGCCAGAGGGCAGGGGTGTTCGGCGGCTCCCATCCGGGGACGGACGTGTGTGGCTGGATGATGCGGTAGGACGCGCCGCTGTAGGTGACCTCGGCGCCGTCGCTGTAGCTGGTGTACGGGGCCCACGAGCCGCCACCGCCGGGAGGCGTGGTCGTGGTCGTGCTGGTCGGTGGGGTGGTCGTGGTCGGGCCGGCGGACGTCATCAGGCGCAGGTTGTAGGCCTGCAGGATCTCGGTCACCGGCTGGAAGTAGATGGTGCCGCCGCTCTGGCAGTTGCCGGATCCGCCGGAGGTGACGCCCTGGGCCTGGTCGCCGGTCAGCCACGAGCCGCCGGAGTCGCCGGGCTCGGCGCAGGCGTTGGTGCGGGTCAGGCCGGTGATGGTGCCCTCGGGGTAGGTGACGGAGGCGTTCTTCTGCTGGATGGTGCCGCAGCGCCAGCCGGTGGTGGAGCCGGAGCGGCAGACCGAAGAGCCGACCGGAGCCTCCTGGGAGCCCGCGACCGGCACGGTGCCGGGGTAGCGGTTGACCAGGGCGCGCGGGGTGTTGCCCGCGTCGGTGCGGACCCAGGCGTAGTCGTTGCCGGGGAAGCTGCTGCCCTGGATGGTGCCGCCGGGGTTGGAGGTGCGGCCGCCCGCGGCTCCGCAGTGGCCCGCGGTGACGAAGCCGCCCTCGACGGCGAAGCCGATGGAGCAGCGGCCGCCGCCGGGGAGGCCGTAGGCGTTGCCACCGACGACGTCGATCAGAGGCTTGGGGTTCTCGGTGCTGGGTTCGAAGGCGACGATGTCGCCGCGCAGGCCCGCCTCGGCCGTCCACGCCTTGGCCTGCTCCTCGCCGCCGGCGCGGGCGAGCACGACGATCTTGTTGGCGCGCACGTCGACGTACCAGCCGGGGACGGCGTCGGGTGCGGTGGTGGCCTTGGCGTCCAGCTTGATCTTCGCGCTGTCCAGAGTGGACGCACTGTGCTTCGCCGTGGTGACGACGGCGCCGCGCGAGCGCACCGCACTCGCCAGCGCCGGGTCGGTGACCGCGACTGTGAGGGTGTGGCCGGTGCTGTCCAGCCAGGACCCGGCGTACGCCGAGCCGAGGCGCGACTTCAGCGCGGCGTCGGTCTGGCCCGCGACCTTCTCGGCGTCGAGGCGCTCACGCGCCTGCTCCGAGGAGATGTCGAGGTCTCGGGCCATCGCGACCAGCAGGGCAGGGTCAGCCGTGTCGGCCGCGGTGGCGCTGGTCGTCAGCGCCACCGCGATGGTCAGCCCGGCCGCTGTGACCGCCGCTGTGGCGGCGGCGATGAGCTTGCGGTTCATGTCCGCTCCTTGCACGCAGGGTGATTGCGCGCAAACCGTAAGCGGGGATCACGCCAAGTGGTACATACCAATTGGCCATAAGGTGGAGCGACACGACCCCGTGCTCAACGCAGGCGGTCCAGGTCCGCGCCCGACTTGTCGACCAGCGCCCGCATGGCCTCGTAGGCGGCCTCGGGGTCACGGGCCGAGATCGCGTCCAGCACGGCCCGGTGCGACGGCACGGGATCGTCGTCCACGCTCCCGTGCACCAGCTTGTCCCGCTCGGCCAGTCCGATCGCGATGATCCGCTCGACCTGGGTGAGGAACGCGTTGTGGGTGGCCGCCATCAGCAGCCGGTGGAACTCGAGGTCCGCCCGGACGGTCGCGGCGAGGTCGCGCGCGGACGCCATCCGGTCCACGGCTCCACCCAGGGCCTCGATGTCGGCGGCCGAGGCGCGTTCGGCGGCCAGGCGGGCGGCGGCGGGTTCGACGATCACTCGCATCTCGGTGAGGTCGTCGAACAGGCTGTGGTCGGTGTTGGTGGCCTGGGTCTGCCAGCGCATCACGTCGGTGTCGAGCAGGTTCCACGACGAGCGCGGCTGCACGAACGTGCCGCGCTTCTGCCTGGCGTCGATCATGCCCTTGGCGGACAGCACCTTCAGAGCCTCGCGCAGCGCGGTCAGCGACACGTCGAGCTCTTCGCGCAGTGCCGGCAGGTCGAGGGTGTCGCCCTCGCCGATCTCGCCGGCCAGGATCCGGCCCGCCAGCGCCTCGACGGTCTGGCCGTGCACGCCACGAAGCCGCTTCTCGCTCATGAGGTCAGAGCATACGGCACATCATAAATTATGAATTATTCTTGACATGATCATGACCTGCGCGCAATCTGTCCGCCATGGACAGGCGTCACTTCCTCCGCGTCACCGCTGCCGCGGGAGCCGGGTTGCTGGTCAGCGGCACGGCTTCCTGCGCCACCTCGGCGTCCTCAGGCCCGGTCACCCAGGCCGCGGGCACGGCCACGATCCAGTCGAACCTCTCGGCGCCTGCTGCCAAAGCGGCGATCGACGCACTGGTGAAGGCGTTCAACGACAAGAAGGGCGCGCAGGCCTCGGTCAACACCGTGGCCTCCGAGACCTTCCGGACCCAGCTCCCGAGCTACCTCACCTCGGCCAACCCGCCCGACCTCTTCACCTGGTACCCCGGCGCGCTGCTCAAGGGGTACGAGGAAAAAGGGCTGCTGCTCGACATCAGCGATGTCTGGCAGACCATGGGCGACTACCCCCAGTCGTTCAAGACGTTGAGCGGCAAGGTGTTCGTGCCGACGACGTACTACTGGTGGGGCTTCTTCTACCGCAAGTCCAACTTCGCGAAGTGGGGCGTCACCCCGCCGAAGACCTGGACCGAGTTCGTCGACCTGTGCAAGACGTTGCAGGGCAAGGGTGTGATCCCGCTCGGCATGGGCGCGGGATCGGACTCGCCGTGGACCGCGTCGAGCTGGTTCGACTACTTCAACATCCGCGTCAACGGAGCCGGGTTCCACCGCGAACTCCTCGCCGGCAAGCAGAAGTTCGACGACCCCAAGGTGAAGGCCATCTTCACGCCGTGGCGCGAAGTCCTGCCCTACACCGACCCCAACGGCACCGCGATCGGCTTCCAGGAGGCCACGACCGCGATGCTGCAGGGCCGCACGGGCATGCTGCTCACCGGCGCGTTCTTCGCCGACGCCGCACCGAAGGACGCGATCGACGACATCGACTTCTTCCGGTTCCCGATCATCGACCCGACCGTGCCGCTGGCGGAGGAGGGCCCGACCGACGGCTTCTTCGCGAGCGCCAAGTCACCGCACGTCAAGGAACTGAAGGAGTTCCTGACGTATGCGGCGACGGCGGAGGGCCAGGAGGCCTACATCAAGGCCTCGTCCGGCACGGTCCTGCCGACGCACCCGAACGCCAAGGACTCCGGCACGCCCCTCGTCACCAAGGGCCGCCAGCACCTCAAGGAGGCCGCGGAGATCACCCAGTTCTTCAACCGCGACTCCAGCGACGCCCTGCAGCCCACCGCGGACGCCGCGCTGATCAAGTTCCTCCAGCAGCCCGACCAGCTGGACACGATCCTGACGACGTGGCAGAAGGCCGCCGAGCAGGTGTGGTCGTCCTGACATGACCAGCATGACCAGAAGCTTCACCAGGGTCCCTCCGATCCTGCTGTTGTTCGTGCTCATCCCGTTGCTCGTGGAGGGGTTCTGGGTCTTCTGGCCCGCGCTGCAGGGGTTCTGGCTCGCGCTGACGAACTGGGACGGCGTCTCGCCGCCCCGGTTCGTCGGGCTCGACAACTACGCCAGGATGATCGACGACCCGGTCTTCCACACCGCCGTCACCAACACCGCGATCTGGCTCGTGCTCTTCGGCGGGCTGTCCGCGGTCGGCGGCCTCGGCATGGCCGTGCTGCTGCAGAAGGAACGCCGCGGCGTCGGCGTCTACCGGGCCGCGCTGTTCGTGCCGGTGGTGTTCTCGCTGGTCGCCACCTCGCTGATCTGGCAGGTGCTCTACCAGCCCGGCGGGATCTTCGACAGCAGCCCGCTGGCCGACCCGGACACGGCGCTCTACGCGGTGCTGGTTCCCGCGCTGTGGCGGCAGGTCGGGTACGTCATGGTGCTGTACCTGGCGGGCCTCAAGGGCATCGACCCCGGACTGTACGAAGCGGCCACTTTGGACGGTGCGACGGCCTGGCAGAGGTTCCGGCACATCACCTGGCCCCAGCTCGGTTCGGTCAACTCGGTGGTGCTGTCGGTGATCGTGATCGACTCGCTGCGGTCGTTCGACGTGGTCTGGTCGATGACCCGAGGCGGTCCCTACCACTCGTCCGAACTGCTCAGCACCTACATGTACTCGACCGCGTTCCAGTCGCTCAAGCTCGGCTACGCATCGGCGCTGGCCGTCGTCATCTTCGTGCTGGCGTTCGGCGTGATCGTGACCTACCTCGTCCGCGCGTTCCGGGAGAACTGAGATGTCGAGCAGCACCTCTTCTGGCCGCGTCTTCCACGCCGTGGCGGGCACGATCTCCGTGCTCTGGCTGCTGCCGATCGTCGCCGTGCTCGTCACGGCGGTCCGAAGCTTCGACGACATCGCCGCCAACGGCCTCGCGTCCGTACCTCAGTCGTTCACGTTCGCCGGGTTCGCCGACGCCTGGACCAACGGCGGCGCGGGCGCCATGTGGAACAGTGTTCTCGTCACGGTGCCGACGGTGTTCCTCTCGCTCGCGCTGAGCGCCGCGGCGGCGTACGCGTTGAGCCGCTTCGAGATTCCCGGCCGGCGCTCGATCATCCTGCTGATGCTCGCGGGCAACCTGCTGCCTCCGCAGATCCTGCTCGTGCCGGTGTCGAAGCTGACCGAGGTGCTCGGCATCTACGACACGCTCTTCGCGCTGATCGTGGTGCAGGTCGGCTTCGGGCTCGGCTTCTACACGTTCGTGCTGCAGGGCTTCATGCGCGCCATGCCGAACGAGGTGCAGGAGGCCGCCACCATCGACGGCGCCGGTCCCGTGCAGATCTTCTGGCGGATCGTGCTGCCGATGACCAGGCCCGCACTGGCCGCGCTGGCAGCCCTGGCGTTCACCTGGATCTTCAACGACCTGCTGTGGGCGATCACCGTGCTGCGGTCCTCGGCCGTGATGCCGGTGACTCCCGCGCTGCTCGCGTTGCAGGGCCAGTACGTCTCCAACTGGAACGTGATCGCGGCCGGGTCGGTGATCGCGGCGATCCCGACCGTGGCGGTGTTCCTGCGGTTCCAGCGGCACTTCATCTCCGGACTCGCTGTAGGAGCAGTCAAATGACCTGGACCCTCCGGATGGCCACCACCTCCTACACGGTGGCCGTCGAACCGGGCGGCCGCTGGGCTGAGCTCGTGGCCTGGGGACCGCACGGCGTCGAGACCGGCCCGTCGCCCTTGCGGAACCTCGGCGACATCCACTTCATCACCGAGGCCGACGCGGCGCCGATCGAGTACGCGCCGCGCGGCGAGCGCCCGTTCACCGGCGCGGACCTCGAACTGGACGGCGACTCGTGGCTGACGTTCGACAGCGCCTCCGAGGAGGACGGCGTGCTGCGCCTGACCTTCGCCGACGAGGTGGCCGGCCTGTGCGTGGTGCTCTGCTACCGGCCCGAACCCGGCGTCGACGTCTTGGCCCGCTGGGTCGAGGTGACCAACACCCGAGACGAGACGTCTCGTCTCGTCAGGATCGGATCGGCGGGCGTGTGTCTGCCCGTCCGGGAGCCCCGGCTGTCCTTCCTGCACGGTGAGTGGGCTCGCGAGTTCCAGCTGGACCATGTCTCCCTGCCCGCGGGCGGGTTCCGAATCGGCAGCTCCTACGGCGTCCCCGGGCACAATTACGCGCCCTGGTTGTCCGTGGACGACACGTGGGGCGTGTCGCTGGCGTGGTCCGGTTCCTGGGAGATCACGGCCGAGGTCGAGCCGTCCGGACTCACGCGCGTGCGTGCCGGAATGCTCGGCCCGGTCGTGGTCGAACCGGGGGAGACCTTCGTGACGCCAGAGTTGGCGCTCGCGTACTCGACGGACGGCCTGGCCCGCGTCTGGCACGCCTACGACCGGCTGCGTTCCAGGCCTGCTCGCAAGCCCGTGCTCTACAACTCCTGGGAGGCGACGGGTTTCGAGGTCGACCTGCCGAAGCAGCTCGACCTGGCCCGCATCGCCGCCGACCTGGGCGTCGAGCTGTTCGTGGTGGACGACGGCTGGTTCACCGGCCGCCACGACGACACCGGCGGACTCGGCGACTGGTACCCGGAGTCGCCCGACTTCGGCGCGTTCGTCGAGGACGTGCGGGGGATGGGCCTGGAGTTCGGCCTGTGGGTCGAACCGGAGTCGGTGAGCCCGAAGTCGCAGCTCTACGCCGAGCACCCGGACTGGGTCTACCGCGCCGAGGGCCGCGAGCCCACGCTGATCCGCAACCAGATGCTGCTCAACCTGGGCCTGCCCGACGTCCACGAGTTCGTCGTCTCTACTTTGGACAGACTGCTGGCCGACTACCGGATCAGCTACCTGAAGTGGGACATGAACCGCCCCGCCACCGAACGCCCTCTCGACCAGGACAACGCCCACGTCCGCAACTACTGGCGCGTGCTCGACCACCTGCGCGAGAAGCACCCGCACGTGCTCGTCGAAGGCTGCGCGGGCGGCGGCGGCCGGACGGACCTCGCGACCACCGGCAAGGTGGACGTGGTGTGGCCCAGTGACAACACGGCCCCGCTCGACCGGTTGAAGATCCAGCACGGCTTTCTGCACATGCACGCCCCGCACCTGATGTCCTCGTGGGTGACGGACGCCCCGGGCTTCTTCGACGCGCGTCCGCGTTCGCTGAAGTTCCGGTTCGTGCTGGCCATGGCCGGTGTGCTCGGCATCGGCGCGGATCTGCGGCAGTGGTCGGCAGACGAACGCGAGGAGGCCGCGGCGCTGGTCACCCTCTACAAGGACGTCCGCGACGTCGTGCACAACGGCGAAGCGCACCTGCTGAACGACGCGGTCCAGTACTCGGCTGAGGACCGGATCGTCGTGCTGGCCTGGAACACGGGCTCGCTGACCGGTGTGCCGATGGTGCCCGGCCAGTTCTCGCGGGTGAAGCTGAAGGGTCTGACCGGCGAGTCCTATGTGGACGAGGACGGCCAGGTCTACTCGGCGGCGCACCTGACCCACGTCGGGCTGCCGTTCGCCTGGTCGCAGGCGAACGACGCCGACGTGGTCGTGCTCAAGCCGCTCTGATCAGCGCCTTGATCTCCTCGATCGGCGTGCGGGCGAGGGCCGACCCGACCCCGCACGCCACCGCCCCGGCCTCCAGCCACGCCGGAACATCGGCCGGCGCAACGCCACCGGTGGGCACGAGCGGCGCGTAGGGCAGCACAGCGAGCACATCCCGCACCCACTGAGGAGTGGGCGCGGGGAACACCTTCACCGCGTCCGCCCCGGCCTCCAACGCCTGCACGACCTCGGAAACCGACCCAGCACCCGGCAGTACGGCAGCGCCGTACCGATGCCCGGCCTGGATCACCGCCACGTTCAGGTTGGGCGCCACCAGGAACTGCGCCCCAGCGCGCACTGCGGCCACGGCGGAAGTCTCGTCCAGCACGGAACCGGCACCGATGACGGCCAACGGGTAGTTCGCGCGGAGCTGCCGGATCGCCTCCAGCGCACCGGGGTTCGTCAACGGCAGCTCGAGGGACGTGAGACCCGCGTCCAGCAACGGAACGGCGGCCTCGACGGCGGTGGCGGCGGACGCGGTGCGCACGATCGCGATGATGCCCTGCCGCACGACTGCCTGGGTGATCTCGTAGCGGTAGCTCACGCCCGCCAGCCTACTACACATAAATTAGGAATTATTCTTGACACCTGTATCAGGCGCGGGGGAGGCTCACGGGCATGTCGGTTCGCAGAGTCGCGTTGGCCATCGCCCTGATGTCCCTGGTGGCGGCACCCGCTTACGCAGGTGACGACCAGGGAGCGCCCACCTACTACGACAGTGGTGTCGCCAAGACCCCGTACATGGGCTGGAACACGTACTACGGCCTCGGCGCGCCGACCGAGAAGGACGTGCGCGGTGTCGCCGACTTCCTGGTGAGCAGCGGGATGCGCGACGCCGGGTACAAGATCGTGTGGATCGACGGCGGCTGGACCGCGCCGACCCCGCGTGACGCCAAGGGCAATCTGGTCGAGGACCCGGCGAAGTTCCCCGGCGGTCTCCCGAAGCTGGTCAAGGACCTGCACGCCCAGGGCCTCAAGGCGGGCATCTACACCGACGCGGGCCCGTCCGACGGCAAGAACTGCGCGGTCGGCAGCGGCGGCGGCTACTACGAGAAGGACGCGAAGCGGTTCGCTGACTGGAAGTTCGACGCAGTGAAGGTCGACTTCCTGTGCGGCATCTTCGCGAACCTCAAGCCCGCGCAAGCGTTCGCGGACTTCAGCAAGGCCCTCGCCAAAGCGAGCCGGCCGATGATCCTCAACATCTGCAACCCGGTCACCGGCGAGTGGGGCGTCCCGCACGAGCCGGACCAGACCGCAGACATCTCCTACACGTTCGGCCCGCTGCAGGGCGACTCGTGGCGCACCAGCACCGACATCGCGTTCGGCACGCCGTACGAGGGCATCTGGCGCGACGTGCTGCGCAACATGGACCGCAACGCCGCGCACCCCGAGTCGAACGGCCCCGGCCACTACAACGACCCGGACTACCTGATCCCGATGCGCAAGACGCAGCAGGGCACCTACGAGCTCAACGAGGAGGAGTCGACCTCGCAGTTCGTGATGTGGGCGCAGATGTCCTCACCGTTGATCGTCGGCTCGGACCCGCGCACGCTGCCGCCGTCGATGGTGAACACGCTCAAGAACCCCGAGATTCTCGCGGTCAACCAGGACCCGCTCGCCATCCAGGGCGTCCGGGTCGCCTCGACGGGTGACACCGACGTCTACAGCAAGGTGTTGTCCCGCAAGGGCGAACGCTCGGTCGTGCTGCTCAACCGCCGCGACGTCCCCACCGAGATGACGGTGAACATCGCCCAGACCGGTCTCAAGGGCAATGTCTCGGTGCGTGACCTGCGGGCTCGTGCCGACCGTGGCACGACGACCGACAAATACACGGTGACGGTTCCTCCGCACGGCACCGCGATGCTCAAGCTGCGCGGAACGGACCTCGTGCCCGGTGAGGCAGTGGGCTCCGACGCCACCGCCTCACCCGCGATCGCACGGGTCGGTAACGAAGCGCTGGTGTTCAGCCGCGGCACGGGCGGCGAGCTGAAGATGCTCCGCGACGGCAAGTGGTCGAGCCTGGGCAAGGCGATCCAGGGCCAGCCCGGCGTCCGCACCGTCGGCACTGACGTCGAGGTCACGGTTCGCGGCAACGACAACCGGGCCTGGCAGCGCACCCTCCACAACGGACGCTGGGGATCGTGGAAGTCCCTGGGCGGCAAGCTCACCGACGCGCCAAGCGTCTCGCAGGACGGCACGATCGTGGCAAGGGGCCAAGACGGCAAGGTCTGGCTCTACAGGGGCACCTGGACCTCGCTCGGCGCACCCGGTGACGCCCCGATCTACGGCAGGCCCAGCGTCGCGGGAGGCCAGGTCGCCGTCCGCACCGCGGCCGACAACGTCTGGGTTCGCCCGGTCTCCGGCGGCCAGTGGACGTCACTCGGAGGCGTGATCTCCGGCAGCCCGACCCTGGTCGAGCACCAGGACCGGATCTACCTGTTCGCGCGGGCCGGCGACTACACGCTCTGGCAGATCAACTCTTCCGCCGGCGTCTGGGGCGGCTGGTTCAACCGCCAGGAGTTCCCGAGCAACTCGCTAGTCGGCGCCGTCGGTGCTACTGCTGGTCCGGACGGCTCCGCGTGGACTGTGGTGCGCGGGCCGGACAACAGGGTCTACCGGCAGAAGCTCTAGGAGAACGTGCATGAAGTGCGCGGTGGTGTCGGGTGCGGGTGCCGGAATCGGTGCCGCGACGGCGAAGCACCTGACGGACAACGGTTACCGGGTCGTCGGGATCGACCTGCGCGGTGATGTGGCCGTGCGGGGAGATGTCAGCGATCCGGAGACCTGGCAGCGGGCGGTCGAGCTGTGTGACGGCGGCGTGGACGCGTTGGTGAGCAACGCTTACACGGTCGCGGTCAAGCCGCTCGACGCGACGACGCCGGCCGAGTGGGAACGCCAGCTCGCCGTCAATCTCGGCGGCACGTTCCACGGCGTCCAGGCCTGCCTGCCGTCGTTGCGCGAACGCAAGGGGTCGGTCGTGCTCGTGTCGTCGGTGCACGCGCACTTCGGCATCCCCGGCCACGGCGCGTACGCGGCCACCAAGGGCGGGCTGGTCGCACTGACCCGCCAGCTCGCCGTCGAGTACGCGCCGGACGTCCGGTTCAACGCGGTGCTCCCCGGTCCCGTGCTGACAGCGGCCTGGGACCAGGTCGCCCCCGAGGATCGGGAACGCAGTGCCCGAGCCACTCCTGCCGGACGCCTCGGCGACCCGGCAGAGGTGGCCTCGGTGATCGGTTTCCTCCTGTCTCCGGCGGCGTCGTTCGTGACGGGCGCGGAGCTTCTGGTCGACGGCGGCTGGTCCGCGGCGAAGGATTCTTCATGAAGGTGACGGCGGTCGAGACGTTCCTGGTCGAGCCCCGCTGGCTGTTCCTCAAGGTGAGCACAGACGAGGGGGTGAGCGGCTGGGGCGAGCCGGTCGTGGAGGGCAGGGCGGAGACGGTCCGCGCCGCCGTCCACGAACTGTCCGAGCTGGTCATCGGCCAGGACCCGCTGCGCGTCGAGGACCTGTGGCAGGTCCTGCGCCGCGGCGGCTTCTACCGCGGCGGCCCGGTGCTGTCGTCCGCTCTCTCCGGCTACGACCACGCTTTCTGGGACATCGCGGGCAAGGCGCGCGGGCTACCGGTCCACGAACTGCTCGGCGGCCCGGTGCGCGACCGGGTGCGGGCCTACTCCTGGGTGGGCGGCGACCGGCCGGACGACATCTTCGAAGCGGTGTCGCGGCAGGTCGCGGCGGGCTTCAGCGCCGTGAAGATGAACGCCACCGCGGAAATGCGCCCGATCGCCTCGCCCGCCGAAGCCGAAGCCGTGCTGAAGCGCGCCCGTGAAGCGCGTGAAGCCCTTGGCCCACAGGGAGATCTCGCGATCGACTTCCACGGCCGCGTCTCGCCCGCGATGGCGCGCAGGCTCGTGCGGATGCTCGAAGAGGTGCAGCCGATGTTCGTCGAGGAACCGGTGCTGCCCGAACTGCCGGCCGAGGTGCTGGCGTCGGTGGTGCAGGCGTCGACGGTGCCGATCGCGACGGGGGAGCGGTTGTTCTCGCGCTGGGAGTTCAAGCCCGTCCTCGACGCCGGTGTCGCGGTCGTGCAGCCCGACCCGTCGCACGCGGGCGGCATCTCGGAGTTGCGTCGGATCGGGGCGCTGGCCGAGATCTACGGGGCGTCGATCGCGCCGCACTGTCCACTCGGGCCGATCTCACTCGCGGCGTCGTTGCAGGTCGCGTTCACCACGCCGAACTTCCTGATCCAGGAACAGAGCGCGGGCATGCACTACAACGGCTCCGACCCGTCGTACCTGGTGGACATGGCGCCGGTGCGGGTCGTGGACGGCTGGATCGCCCGGCCGACCGGGCCTGGCCTGGGGGTCGAGGTCGACGAGACCGCGGTGCGCAGGGCGGCCGAGACCGGGCACGCGTGGCGGTCGCCGATCTGGCGGCACGACGACGGCTCCTTCGCCGAGTGGTGACAGGGCCTGCCAGCGGCTGCCAGTGACGTGTGCGTCCGCTGTCAGCGCGCCGGGTGAACCTGGTCGTGCCGTCAGGGAGGCGGCACGATCTCCAGGGGAGCCCATCAATGCACGTCACGATCATCGGTGCCGGTCTCGGCGGTCTCACGCTCGCCCGTGTGCTGCACGTCAATGGCATCCCGTCCACCGTCTACGAGGCCGAGGAGTCGCCGGCGGCGCGCACGCAGGGCGGCATGCTCGACATCCACGACTACAACGGCCAGATCGCCGTCGAGGCGGCCGGGCTGATGGACGAGTTCCAGAGCCTGGTCCTGCCGGGCCGCCAGGCCATCCGCGTGCTGGAGTCCGACGGCACGGTCCTGCACGAGCAGGGCGACGACGGCACGGGCGGCCGTCCCGAGGTGCAGCGCGCCGACCTGCGGCAGATGCTGCTCGACTCGCTCCCGGAAGGCACGGTCCGGTGGGGCTGCAAGGTGACTGGCGTCCACGGCAGGACGGTGACGTTCGCGGACGGCAGCACCGTCGACGCCGACGTGCTGGTCGGCGCTGATGGTGCGTGGTCGCGGGTGCGGGCGTTGGTCTCCGACGCCAAGCCCGAGTACACCGGTGTCTCGTTCGTCGAGACTTACCTGCACGACGCCGACGTCCGGCACCCGGAGGTGGCGAAGGCGGTCGGCGGCGGTTCGATGTTCGTTCCCGCCCAGGGCAAGGGGATCTTCGCGCACAGGGAGAGCGGCGCCACGCTGCACGCCTACGTGGAGTTCACCCGGCCGCTGGAGTGGTTCGCCGACCTCGGCCGGATCCCCGCGGAGTTCGAGGGCTGGGCGCCCGAACTCACCGCGCTGATCACCGAGTCCGACACCGAACCGGTGTTCCGCCCGCACTACGCGCTGCCGTCAGAGCACCGCTGGGAACGAGTGCCGCGCGTGACCCTGGTCGGCGACGCCGCGCACCTCCTGCCGCCCAACGGCGAGGGCGCCAACCTCGCCATGCTCGACGGCGCCGAACTCGCTCAGGCACTGGCCAGGCACGACGACGTCGAGACCGCGCTGGCCGAGTACGAGCAGGCGATGTTCGTGCGCACCGCCGAAACCGCCGCCGACTCCGAGGAGATCATGCAGAGCCTGTTCGGCGACGAGCCCCCGCAGAAGCTGGTCGACCTGCTCCTCGACGCCTGAGCACGTAGGTGAACAGGACCGCCATGACGGCCACCCCGGTCCACATGGCGGTCCGCCAGCCCTCCACGAAGGACTCTCCGGTGTCCACGGCGCCGGCGACCATCGCGCCGAGCGAGGCGACGCCGAGCGCCGTGCCGAACTCGCGCGTGACGTCGTTGAGCGCCGACGCCACGCCCTGTCGCCCTTGCGGCAGCGCACTGGTGATCGCCTCGGTGGCGGGCGGCATCGACAGCACCATGCCCGCGCCCATCGCGACCATGCCGGGCAGCACGGTGAGGTACCCGGCGTCCACGAACACCGCCATGAGCACCAGACCCAGGCCGCCCAACACGATTCCTGTCGCCATCGTCGCGCGGGCGCCGACCCGTTCGGCCAGCCGCGGCGCGAGACCGGACGCGACCATCATCAGCCCGGCCATCGGCAGCAACGCCACCGTCGACACCAGTCCCGACCAGCCGAGAACGGTCTGGAAGAACGGGTACAGCACGATCGACACACCGGCCTGCACCCCGAACACCACCAGCAGCACCACGGACCCGGTGGCCAACCGGCGCTCCCGGAACAGCCGGACGTCCAGCAACGGCGCGGGATGCCGGAGTTCCCACGCCACGAACGCGATCGCCGCACCGGCCCCGGCGAGCAGGCTGAGCACGTCGCGCTCGTGCAGGAAGTGGATCAGTCCGGCCACCGCGACCACGGAGGTGAGTGAGCCGACGACGTCGAACGGCCGAGCCTCACGTGAGTCCGGCACCGCTGTGAGCGCCATGACGAGCGCGACGACCACGAGCACCACCGGCAGCACGAACAGGAACCGCCAGTCCGCCACGTCGACGAGCAGCGCCGACAGGAACATGCCCAGCAACCCGCCACCACCCGCGACGCCCGTCCACACACCGATCGCCCGGCTGCGTTCGGTGGCCGGGAACGTCGAGGTGATCACGGCGAGCGTGACGGGCATGATCGTCGCCGCCCCGATCCCGGCGAGCACCCGCGCAGCCAGCAGGACCTCCGTGGACGTGGCCACCCCGGCGATCACGTTCGCCGCGCCGAACACGACCAGCCCGGCGATCAGCACCGGCTTGCGCCCCCACCGGTCACCGACCGCGCCGAGTGGCAGCAGCAACGCGGACAGCGTCAGCACGTAGATGTTGATGATCCACAACACCGTGCCCTGCGACGCGCCGAACTCGGCGGCGAGGTGGGGCTGGGCGACGTTGAGACCGGTCACCGACGAGATCACGGCCATCAACGCGACGCACACCGCGACCAGGGTTTTCGTTCGATTCATGGCCGCGACGCTAAGCAGTGTTTGCTGGAGAAGCATACGATCGTGCGCATGACGCAAGAAGATGGCGATCTGGACGGCCTCGTGCGCAAGCGGATCCGCGCCCTGCGGGTGGCACAGGGCTGGTCGCTGGACGAACTCGCGACCCGCGCCAGGCTCAGTCCGTCGTCGCTCAGCCGCATCGAGAACGGCCAGCGCCGCCTCGCCCTCGACCAACTCGTCACGCTCGCCCGCGCCCTCGACACGACGCTGGACCAGCTGGTCGAGACCGACACCGACGACGTGATCGTCAGCCCGATGCTCGACGGCGCGCACGGCAACATGCGCTGGCCGATCAAGGCCGAGCCGGGCATGACCGTCATGCGCCAGCGGATGACCACCCCGCCGCCCGACAACCCCGCCTCGCTGCGCGCGCACTCCGGCCGCGAATGGCTGGTGGTGCTGTCGGGCACGGCGGTGTTGCTGCTGGGCAACCGGAGGTTCCGGGTGGAGACGAACCAGGCGGCCGAGTTCCCGACGATGCTGCCGCACGCGATCGGCACGGCGGGTGGTCCGTGCGAGATCCTCGGGATCTTCGACCGGGAGGCGCGGCGCGGCCACAACGCCGACAAGAAGGCGTGATCTTGCGCGGCCGGCACCGGTTCGACCGACCTTCTTGCGTCTTGCGCAAGCCACCGTGCATCTAGCGCACGGGCGGCTTAGCTTGGCCACATGAGCGACGAACGACATGGCCACGGCGCCGGCCACGCCCACGGGCAAGGACATGGGCACGGCCACGGCCACGGGCACGGCCACGGCCACGGTGACGATCAGGCCGAGGTCCTGGACCTCGACGCCGAACTCCTCGCCGGCCACACCGCCGACATCATCGACTGGCTGCCCACCTCGAACCCCCGCCACGTCGTGGACCTGGGCAGCGGCACCGGCGCGGGAACGTTCGCCCTGCTCGCGCGCTACCCCGAGGCCCACATCACCGCGGTCGACTCCTCGTTGGACCACCTCCAACGACTGCGCCAGAAGGCCGGCGAACGAGGTCTGGCCGACCGAGTCCACACCGTCCTGGCCGACCTCGACGCGGACTGGCCCGACCTCGGCGCCCCGGACCTGATCTGGGCCTCGGGCTCGCTGCACCACATGGCCGACCCCGGCCACACCCTGCGCCAGCTGCACAAGACCCTCGCCCCAGGCGGTCTGCTCGCCGTCGTCGAAATGGCCGGCATGCCGCAGTTCTTCCCCGAACAGGCCCCAGACGGCCACGACGAACGCCTGCCCCACCGAGGCGCGAACTGGGGCCCGAAACTGGCCGAAGCGGGGTTGACCGTCGAGGGTGAACGCACGATCACCGTCCACATCGAACGGTCACCCGCGGTGGAGCGCTACGCGTACATCGTTCTGCGCAGGCAGCTCGGCCCCGAGGCAGCCGACGAGGCATTGCGCCGCGACGACCTCTCCCTGCGCACCGAACGCACTGTCTGGGCGGCGCGAAAATGACTCGTCCAGGGGTAGAACCGATCTGTGGAACGCATCGAGGTGTGGCGCGGCGAGCTTGGTCCGCTTCCCGGCGTGCGCGACGGTGACGCCCTCGCCTACGAGTTCCAGATGCCCGACCGGTTCGAGCCGTGGCCGGGTGGCACGTTGCTGGAGCGGGTGTTCGTGCTGCTGGACCTCGGGGTGAGCATGTCGGTTCCCTGCTGGCGACGGGGAGTGCACACCGATCGGTCCGCCGAGGGGCCCACGACCTGGTACGTCGACCTGGTGACGGTCGAGCGACGGCCGGGGGAGGTGACGATCCACGACCTGTACGCCGACGTCATCGTGCCGGTTGACGGACGGCACCAGCGGCTGCTCGACCTCGACGAGTACGCCGACGCGATCGAGGCAGGAGCGCTGTCCGTCGCGGACGCCGTCGACGGGCTGAGACGCTGGCAGCGCTTCCTCGACCGGCACCTGCACGCGACCAGGGAGCCGCTGGGCCACTGGACCGACTTCCCGCCACGGCGGCTGGAGGCGCTCGCGGCGCTGCCGACCCCGCTCGGGCCGGTGGTCACGGCCCCTTAGCGACCCCGACGAGCGCCGTCCGCAGCAGGTCGAGAGCGGCCGCCCGCGCACCGGTCAGCGACGGAGACGCGACGGATGCCGCGACCACGTCGACCTGACGCGGCAACCGCGCGCACTCGTCCTTGATCGCGTCGAGCAACGACGGCCCCCAAGAGCCGCCGATCACGACAACTTCCGGATCGGCCAGCGTCACCAACGCCATGACGACACCCCCGATCGCCCGCGCCAGCACGACGGGATCCGCTTCCCGCAGCCGTGCCACGTCGATCGCGGTCGTCCCCGGCCGGCGCAACCCGAGCTCGCCGAACACCTCGATGAACGACGTCGCGCCGGACGGCCCGGCCGTGATCAGGTGCGAGATCTCACCGGCCAGTCCCGAGTGCCCGCGCCGCACCTCGCCGTCGGAGACGACCGCACAACCCAGGCCCTCGCCCAAGAACAGGTAGGCGAAGTCCGCGACCCCCAGTGCGGCGTGTTCGGCCTGCGCCGCCCAGTTCACGTCGTTGTCCACCACGACCGGTCCGTGCAGCAACGGCCCCAGCACCGCGACGGGATCCAGTTCTCCCACCAGGAACGGCGAGTCGGGCAGCTGCACGAGCCTGCCGGTGCGCCGGTCCACGGGATCGGCCGCGCTCACCGTGCAGAGCCGGACGTTGTGCGCCGCAACGGTTTCCGCCGCGACCGACGGCAGTACGGTGGCCACTTCGGCCGGGTCGGCGATCGGGTGGTGGGTGCGGCCGACGACGTCTCCGTAGGCGTCGACGCACTCGGCCGTCACGCCGTCCGGCGAGATCGTCATGACCAGCGCGACGCCGATGTCCTCGGCCAGGCTGTAGAACGAACCGACCCGGCCCTTGCCGCGCCCGCCCGGCGTGCGTTCGCCGGTGTCCGCGACCAGGCCCTGGTCCACGAGACGGCGGACGCTCTCGCTCACCGTCGGCTTCGACAGCCCGGTCTCCACCGCCAGTTCCGCCCGCGTGAGCTTGCGGGCGGACATCAACGACCGCAGCACGTGCTCGTCCGAGATCGAGCGCAGCAACTCCTGGGACGGCCTGGTCACGGGCAGCACTCTAGTTAGGGGTCTTGCCTACAACGGCTCGACACGCCTATGGTTCTAAGTTAGGAGGCCTTACTGGAAGGAGTCGTTGTGCTGCCGAACTGGGAGACAACCCCCGCTGACCTGCCGAAAGCCATCCGGGAGGTGAAGAAGGCGATCAGGGCGAACATCGAGGCATCCGGCCGCAGCGTCGAGGAGGTGTTCGCGGTCGTCGAACAGCAGATCCGGCGTGAGGTCGACGACGTCAAAGCCGGTCAGGCATGGCCGGTGATCGACTACGCCGACATCGAGGCCGGCACCGCGTCACCTGACCTCGTGAAACGCCGAGGCTGCCTGGTCGTGCGGAACCACTTCGACCGCGAGCAGGCGCTGGCCTGGGACAAGTCCATTGTGGACTACGTCGAGGGCAACGACTTCTTCGAGAACTACCGCGGCCCCGGCGACGACTTCTTCGGCAGCGTCGGCTCGAAGCCCGAGATCTACCCGATCTACTGGTCCGAAGCGCAGACCCAAGCCAGGCAGCACCAGCGGATGGCGACGGTCCAGCAGTTCCTGAACGGCCTGTGGCACCACGAAGGCTGGTTCGACCCGGCGAAGGACGTCGGCTACCCGGACCGCATCCGCCGCCGCCCGCCCGGCGCCAACTCGAACGGCCTGGGCACCCACCTCGACCCCGGCACGCTCGACCTGTGGATGACGCGCGAGTACCAGCAGGCGTTCCGGCACCTGTTCAACGGCACGCCCGAGCAGTACGACCCGTGGGACGCCGCCCACCGCACCACCGGCCCGCAGTACCCAGGAACGACGATGTGCTCGGTGTTCCGCACCTTCCAGGGCTGGACCGCGCTGTCGGACATGACCCACGACCAGGGCGTCCTGCACACCGTCCCGATCCCCGGCGCCATGGCGTACCTGATGCTGCGCCCGCTGCTCGACGACGTCCCGGACGACGACATGTGCGGCGTCACGGTCAACCAGGTCTTCCCGGTCGACCCGAAGTACCACGAGCTCCTGATCGAAGCCCTGAGCGGTATCCCGGACGTCCGGGCGGGCGACTCCGTCTGGTGGCACTGCGACATGATCCACAGCGTCGCGCCCGTCACCGATCAACAGGGCTGGGGCAACGTCATGTACATCCCGGCCGCGCCCTCATGCCCCCGGAACGACCGCTACGCCGAGGAGATCCAGCACGCCCACGCAACGGGTTCCAGCCCGAGCGACTTCCCGGAAGAGCACTACGAACGCACCTGGCCGAACCGCTCACGCCCCGAGTAGCACCCGGAACACCGCGCCCTCACCGGGCGCGGTGTCCAGCTCGATCCGCCACCCGTGTGCCGCGACCAGCGCCGCCACGATCGCCAGCCCCAGCCCGCTTCCACCGGGCCCGCGCGCGGGATCCACGCGGTAGAACCGTTCGAACACCCGCGAAGCCTGCTCCGCGGACATCCCAGGCCCGTGATCAGCCACTTCGATCGCCTCGGCGGTGAGCCGGACCTCGATCGGCGACCCCGCCGGCGTGTGGATCAGCGCGTTGTCCAGCAGGTTCGTCAGCACCTGCCGCACCCGCGCCTCGTCCGCCTCGACCGGCACCGGCCCTGCCGGCAACTCCAACGAGACGAGACGTCTCGTCTCGCGGTCCCGAGCCTCGACCACGGCGTCGGCCACCAGCACGACCAGGTCCACAGTGGACAGGGCCAGTGGCTGCTCCGAGTCCAGCCGCGCCAACTGCAGCAGATCCTCGACCAGCAACCCCATCCGTGAGGCCTGGTCCTCGATCCGCTTCAACACCTCGGAGGCGTCCGAAGCCGCACCCTGCCGGTAAAGCTCGGCGTACCCCCGAATCGACGTCAACGGCGTCCGCAACTCGTGCGACGCATCCGCGACGAACTGCCGCATCCGGCTCTCCGAACTCACCCGCACCGCGAACGCCTGCTCGATCTGCCCCAGCATCGTGTTCAACGCGGAGGCCAGCCGCCCGACCTCCGAACCGGGCCGCCGCACCGGAACCCGACGCGACAGATCACCGGCCGCGATCTCCCCGGCGACCTGCTCGACCTCCTCCAACGCCCGCGTCGACGCCCTGACCAGCGCATACCCGGCCATCCCGACGAGGATCAACGCGCCGAGGCTGATCAGCAGGAACGCCAGCCGCAGATCGTCGACCGCCCGATCCACCTCCGACTGGTCGGTCACCACGACCAGCTCGGCACCGTCGAGCTGCCGCATCACCAGCCGATGCGAGCCCACCGTGACGTGCTCGCCGGGCGTCAACGTCCCGTACGCCGGCAGCCCTTCGAAGGACGTCCCGGACAGCACCCCGTCCGCGTCGCGCAGGATCATGTTGTCCCGCATCGGAAACGGCCGCGGCGCCGACGCCACCCGATCCAGCCGCGCGTCGAGCTGGCCGAGCAGATAGCGCTCCATCACCTGCGACCCGATCAGCCACGTGCCGAACAGGCCCGCGGCCACCAGGGCGACGAGCACGACCACCAGCCGCACGCGCAACGTCATCTGCGGATCATGTACCCCAGGCCGCGAACCGTGTGAATCAGCCGAGGCTCGGAGGCGTCCACTTTGCGCCGCAGGTACGAGATGTACGACTCGACCACCCCGACGTCGCCGTCGAAGTCGTGCGACCACACCTGATCCAGGATCTGCGCCTTCGACAGCACCCGCCCGCTGTTGCGCATCAGGTAGTGCAGCAACCGGAACTCGGTCGGCGACAGCTCCACGACCCTCGCGCCGCGCCGCACGATATGACTCTCCACGTCCAACGACAGATCACCGCAGGTCAACTGCTCGCTCTCGCCACCGGGCCTGGTCCGGCGCAGTACAGCCGTCACCCGCGCGATGACCTCCTCCAGACTGAACGGCTTGGTGATGTACCCGTCGCCGCCGATCGTCAGGCCGGTGATGCGGTCGTCCGTGCTGTCCCGCGCGGTCAGGTACAGCACCGGCACCCGCACGCCACCGGAACGCAGCCGTCGTACCACCTCGAACCCGTCCCGGTCGGGCAGCATCACGTCGAGCAGCACCAGGTCGGGAACATCGGTTCGTGCGGCGGTCAACGCCTCGGAGCCGGTCGCCGCGCTCGACACGGTGAACCCCGCGAACCGCAGGCTCGCGCACAGCAGTTCGCGGATGCTGGGTTCGTCCTCGACGACGAGCAACCGGCCCCGTTCCACGCGTGAATCCTGCATCACCCGGTGGTCGGCCGCTGGGTGATGGTCTGCCCGCTCACGGTGCCGTCCGAACCCGCCTGGCCCTGCACGACGACCTGCTGACCGGCCTTGAGATCAGCGAGCTTGCCCTCCGACGTGACCTCCACCTTCGTGGTGTCCGAAGTGGACACCTTCACGATCTGCCCGTTCTGCGTCTTCACGTAGACGGTCGTGCCCTCGACGTGGTCGATGGTGCCAGCGGTGCCGCGCCCGCCGAACTGGCCGCCGCCCTGCCGGTTCGTGCCGGACGGGGGAGCACCACCGTTGCCACCGGGGAACTGCCGCCCGGCGGCGTTCTGCCGAGTCGGCGTCTCGCTGGCACCGAAGGACTTCTGCACGAACACCCCGCCGACGAACGCCACGATGGCGAGCACCGCGACCCCGAGGATCACCGTCGTCTTGCCGAAGCCGGTCTTGCGCTCCTTCAGCTCGGCCGAGATGTCGTTCTCGAGCGGCTGATCGAGTGGGTTGGTCACGTCGAAAACTCCTTATTCATGCCTGAGGGCTTCGATGGGGCGGAGCTTCGCCGCCCGGGAAGCCGGGTAACTGCCGAAGAAGAGGCCGATCAACGCCGACACCGCGGACGCGAGCAGCACCGACGACGGCACGAGCACGGGCTGGATGCCCGCGATGGTGAACTGGCTGCCGATCATCCCCGCCGCCACGCCCAGCGCCCCGCCGAACAGGCTCAGCAGCGTCGCCTCGATCAGGAACTGCCCGAGGATCGAGGACCGTGGCGCGCCAACGGCTTTGCGGATGCCGATCTCGCGGATCCGTTCGGTGACGGTGACCAGCATGATGTTCGTGATGCCGATTCCGCCCACCAGCAACGAGATCGCGGCCACCGACGCCAGCAGCACGGTGAACGTCTCCGTCGTCGCGGTCCGCGCGGTCAGCAGCTGGTCCTGGCTCAGGATCCGGTAGTCGGCGGTCTCGGTGACCTTGTGCCGGCCGTTGAGGATCGTCGTCACCTGGGCCTGCGCGTTCGGCAGCGCGTCCGCCGACTGCGCCTGCACCACGATCTGCGTGAGGCTTCCGTAGCCGGTCAGCGCGTTCTGCGTGGTCGACAACGGCGCCACGGCCATGTCGTCGGCGTCCTGCAGCCCGCTGGAACCCTTGGCCGCCAGCACGCCCACGACCGTGAACGGAATGTTGTTGACCAGCATGGACTTCCCGACAGGATCAGTACCGGGGAACAGCTCGGTGGCCACCGTCGCACCGATCACGACGACCTTGCGCGCCTGCTGGACGTCGTTGTCGGAGAACAGGTTCCCTTGCGCGACCGAGCTGTTCGTGGTGTCGAAGTAACGCGGGTCGGAGCCGATGAACTGCCCGATGTCGTGCGTCGTGTCCCCGTAACCCGCGGTCGCCTGCGCACTCACCACGGGCGACGCGTACTTGACGTCGGGGGAGTCCTGCCCCACCAACGCCGCCGCATCCGCCGTGGTCAGCGGCTTGGCCGTGCTGCCGGGCTGGGCGCGCTGCGGGCTGATCGTCAGGATGTTCGTGCCGAGCCCGGCGATGCTCTGCTGCACCGCGCTCGACGCGCCGTTGCCGACCGCGATCAGCAGGATCACCGACGCGACACCGATCAGGATGCCCAGCGTGGTGAGCCCCGACCGCATCTTGTTCGCGGTCAGGCCCCTCACCGCGAACGCGGCGATCTCGAAGATCCTCACACCAGCACCCCCGCGACCTTCCCGTCGACCACGCGGACCGTGCGCATGGCGTGCGACGCGACCTCGTCCTCGTGCGTGATCAGCACGACGGTGCGCCCGCTCGCGTTGAGCCGGTCGAGGATGCCGAGCACCTCCCGGCTCGACTCGGTGTCGAGGTTGCCGGTCGGCTCGTCGGCCAGCACGATCGCGGGCGACGTCACCAGCGCACGGGCGATCGCGACACGTTGTTGCTGGCCACCGGAAAGCTCGTTGGGCCGGTGATGCGTGCGGTCTTTCAGACCAACGAGATCGAGCGCGGCGAGCGCCCGTTCACGGCGTTGGGCACGTCGAACTCCCGCGTACACCAGCGGGAGCTCGACGTTCGCGAGTGCCGTGGTCCGCGGCACCAGGTTGAACGACTGGAAGACGAACCCGATCTTCCTGTTGCGCAGCAACGAAAGCTGTTCCTCGTCGAACTCGCCCGTGTCGATGCCGTCCAGCAGGTACTGGCCGGAGGTCGCGATGTCGAGGCAGCCGAGGATGTTGAGCAGCGTCGACTTGCCGGAACCCGACGCACCCATGATCGCGATGTACTCGCCCTTCTGGACGGTGAGGTCGAGACCCCGCAACGCATGCACGGCTGTGTCGCCGCCGCCGTACGTCTTGCGGAGGTCGCGGACCTCGATGACCGGGCTCATCGACCGGTCCCGGTGAGCCCGCCGCCGTTGCGCTGCCCGCCACCCGTGCCGGGGAACTGCCCGGTGCCGGGCTGCTGCTGACGGTTGGTGCTGTTCGACGTGCTCACCTGCGGCAGCACGACCTCCTCGCCGGCGGTCAGCCCGGACTTGATCTCCACGTACTGGTCGCCGCGCACCCCGACCTCGACCGTCTTGCGCGTCTCGGCGCCGTTCTCCATCACCTGCACCGAACTCGCGCCGCTGACGGTCTGCACGGCCGCCGCGGGCACGGCGAGAACACCTTGCGCGGACGCGACGGTGATCTCGACGCTCGCCGACTGACCAGGCTTGAGCTCGGCCGGCGGCTGCGTCAACGCGAGGCTCACGCCGTACTGCACAACGTTGTTCGCGGTCGTGGGCGTGAGGTCGACGGTGGTGACCTTGGCCTGCACCGGCGTCCCCGCCATCGCGTTGACCGTCACGGTCGCCGCCTGGTCAGCCTTGAGCTTGCTGACGTCGGACTCGGAGACGTTCGCCTTCACCACGAGGTTCTTCAGGTCGGTGACGACCACGAACCCGGACGCCGTCGTGGTGGTTGTTGTGCTGGAGGTGGAAGAGCTGCTGGAAGTGCTGCCACTGCCGACCTTCTGCCCAACGGCCCCGGTCACCGACGTGATCGTGCCGTCACCGGGAGCCGTCAGCACTGTCGCGGCAAGGTTGTCCTTGGCCTGCTGAAGCGCGAGCTGCGTCTGCCGGTACGCGGTGAGCAGCGCGTTCGTGCCCGTGCCCTTCTCCAGGGCCGCGTTCAGGTTGCCCTGCGCGATGTCCACCTGCAGCTGCGCCTGCGTCGGATCGAGCTTTGCGAGCTGCTGCCCCTTGGTCACCGCGTCGCCGACCTTGACGTTGACCTCGGTGACCGTGCCGCTCGCCCCGAACGACGCGGCGGCGCTGAACGAGCTCTGCACCGTCCCCGAAGCCGTCACCACCTCGCTGACATCGCGGTTCGCGGCGGCGGCCGTGCGAGCGGTCGTGGTGGACTGGGCATTGCCGGAGGAACCGAAGAACACCAGGTAGCCGGCCACACCGGCCCCGAGGAGCACCACCACCAGCAGTCCGTTGATCAACAAGGATCTGCGACGTCGAGTCATGGCTCGGGATCGTCGTCCGGCAAGCTGTGTCAGGGCTGCGAGTTTCCTGGCAACGAGCTGAAGATCAGCCCGACCGTTTTCACCCGAATGAGCCCCTTGTTGCTTTTCGAGCAAGCCCTACGTTCAAGCCATGGCCACAAGTACTCCATCTACCGCATACAGCCGGGACCTGGGCGACGAACTGCGCAAGCTCAGGGAGACCTGCATCAACCTGACGGGCGCAGCATTCGCCGTCCGGCTCGGCTGGGATCCCAGCAAAGTCTCGACCTTGGAGAACGGCAAGTACCGTCCGAGCGAGATCGACCTGCTGCAGTACCTCTCGATGCTCGGCAAGGACATCGACTTCTTCGAGGACTTCAAGCGCCGCTACCGCTGCGCCTTCGAGGAGTACATCGTCCAGGTGCCGGACAACCTGCGGACACTTGCGATGGCCGAGGCGACCGCCACGACGATCACGAGCTACGACGTGCAGGCAGTGCCGGGTCTCATTCAGACCCCGGAGTACGCCGACGGGATCTACCGCCTCACCGGTTTCGTCCCGGAAGAGCGAATCCCCACAGTGGTCCAGTTCCGGATCGATCGGCAGGCGATCCTGAAGCGGCACGATCGGCCGGCTTGCTTGTTCTACATCCATGAACATGCCCTGCAGATGCAGGTCGGCAGCCAACAGATCATGGAAGACCAGTACGCGGCGCTGCTGTTCAACGCGAACAGGATCCGCATCGTGCCTGCCGGTGTCTCGGTCGCGTGGACCAGTTGCGTGCTGTGGGAATACGAAAAGGCGATGCCCATCGCCTTCACGTCGACCGACCTGGCGAAGGTGTTCGTGCAGGATCCGGGCGTCATCGCGCGCACCCGGTTGCTGTTCGACCGTTTGGCTGAAGTCGCCTTGGATGAGGAACAATCGCGGAGCAAGCTGGCGGAGTACGTCGGCCGACCGCGAGAGGACTTCAATGGCCCAGGAACGCGCATGGCGTAAGAGCAGCTACAGCGGAGGTACCGAGGACGACAACTGCGTCGAGGTGTCTCTGTCCGGTGACGCGCTCGTCCGGGACTCGAAGAGCCCCTCCGGAGGCGTCCTGACCTTCAGCTTCACCGCTTGGGAAAATTTCCTCGAATCTCGTTGAACCGCTGCCCGTCTCAGCACGTGTTCCCGCCGACGAACGGGAACGAGGGGGATGGGCCATGGCTGACGAGAAGACGGTGTTGATCGGCCGCTGCGGCCCGACGGTGATGCTGCCGAAGCAGGGCAGCAAGATCGTTCCGCTGCGCAGGTCCACCCCGCTGCGGGTGGACGTGGCGGGCGGCGGCCCGGTCGGCCTCGCCTTCGCGTGCACCATCAAGTCGCTGCTGGGCGACCAGGTGTCGGTCCGCATCCACGACCGCCGCTGGATGCGCCAGGGCGACCGCGTCGTGTGGCGCGGCCAGTCCGAGGGCAACAACCGGCGCGAGCAGGTCGTGACGCTGCAGAGCAACGTCTGGGCCGCCCTGCCGTCCGCCGTGCAACAGCGCCTCTTCACACCCGGCAAGTTCTCCGAGATGTGGCCGCTCGGCCCGGACTCGCCGGCGTCCAAGGGCCGTCCGCGCAACATCAAGATCCGCTGGATCGAGGACTGCCTCCTCGACATGGCGCAGGACGTCTACGGCATCGAGGTGGTCCCCGCCGCCTACACCCCGCCCACGAAGTTCGACGGCCTGCACGTCCTGGCCATCGCGGACGGCGCCCGTTCCGCCACCCGCGACGCGTTCTCGTCCCAGTTCGGCACCCCGAGCCGCGAACTGTTCTCAGTGGACGGTTCGCCACTCGACGAGCGCGTCCTCGGCATCCGCGTCACCGCCAAGGCCCCCGACGAGCACACCGTCCCGCTCACCGTGGCGCAGAACAGGTTCCTCTTCAACTCGCTCGGCGGCGGCTTCATCAACATGCGCCTGACCGCCGAGGAGGCGTCCGAGATCGTCGCGCTGGGCGAGAGCGGCCCGGTCTCGTGCATCGGCAAGTTCGGCTGCGCCATGCGCCCTGCTCCTGGTGGCCGCTTCGTCTGCGACCGCCACCGCGCGGTCTTCAAGCCGTCCGTCGACAAGCTTTCCTACCTGTGGCCCCGAATCCTCGATGGCCTGCGCTTCTTCGGCGTGGGCGTGGCGGACGTGGTCGGCATCAACTCGTTCACGCTCGGCATGCAGCAGATGTCGAAGTTCACCGCCCAGCTGGCACCCGACACGTTCGGCTTCCTGCTCGGCGACGCCGCCAACTCCCTGCACTTCTGGCCGGGCCGAGGCCTCAACACGGGTCTGAAGAGCGCCCTCTCACTGGCCGTGAACCTCCAGAAGCGCTGGCGCGGCAAGTCTTTCCGCGCCGCCGACTTCGCCCAGCACGAGGGCATCATGCAGCAACTCCAGTACCGCGAGAAGTCCCGAGCCTGGACCACCATGCTCATGCCGGACTCCGAAGGCACCCCGCGCGGCATCGAGGACCGAATCCGCGAGGGCCTCCAGGGCCCCTACGACCGCGCCGCCCTCGTGAAGACGCTGTTCGAGCGCGTCCTCGACATCAAGAAGCGCATGGGCGACCGCATGGGCTCGCTGGCCACCGACGAGTGGTACTACGGCCGCGTCAACGCCCTCGACACCCGCACGCTGAAGGTCATGGTGGAGTCGGGCGCGTGGATCACCCGCGAGATCGGCGGCGAGGAGGTCGAGATCCCGTCAGCCGAGGTCAAGGCTCCCGAACCCGCCCGGCGCCTTTCTCTTGTTTCGTAGATGGCGTTCGATGCCATTTAGTTGACAATTCCTGGTCAATTATAATTGCGTCGCGTGGCGCGAAAGTTCCCGCTACCGCCAGACGGACGAGCCTGATACTTTGTCACCTCCTCGTGATCGTGTGCAGGGGACAATCTCATGAATCTCGTCTGGATTTTCATTCTGGTCGTCGCGGTAATTCTGGTAGTTGGAGGTGTGAGATACCGGCGTGCGCGCTGGCACAAGTTGAGGCGCACGCAGGCACCGCCGACGCCGGTTCTTGAGGAGGCCCCTCGCGCAGAGCCTCAGGCCAAGCCCGCGATGGATCCTGATCCGGAACCCAGGCCGGAGCCGCAGCCCAAGAGGAGCCGGTCGTGGGACGACCGGCCCGAGCCGGAGCGGCCGTCGCTGGATCGACCCGACCCGGACTCGATCCCGGCCGACCCGCTCTGGAGGGGGCGGCGGTCCGAACGGCGACCGGTGTTGAACCGGCATGAGCCGGAGTTGAACTGGTATGAGGTGCAGCGACTGGGCGATGCGTACCGGCCCACGACCGTCTGTCCTCCTCAGGCCGAGGCCCCGGCCACTGCGCGCCGTGAGGCACGTGAGGCGAGCCCTGACAACGATCGGCACGAGTTTCGCCAGCAAGTGTCCAGCAGGCTTCGAGTGGAGCTGGGCTCCCCAGACGCGACGCCGGCCACGACCAGAGCAGAGAGCCGCGTGGTCGGGGTCGTCGGCAAGGTCGGCAACTGGCCCTCGATGGACCTCCCGCTCGCCGACAAGCAGCACCCACTACCCCGCAGCGGCCTGTTCGTGCGCCGCAACAACGCGTTCGGCACCAAGGCAACACTGGGCATCAAGGACCTGATCGAGCAGGGCGTCCTGATCGACCAGACGCAGATCAGGTTCGACGACTTCGTCGCCTCGAACTCGTCCGGCATTCCCACGCCCTCCGTCGGTAACGCCATCGCGGTGAGCTACGGTGCGTGTCCCGCCGAGGAGAACTTCCGCGCGAACGAAAACACGACTCACTTCGTGGAAGTCGCGTTGCGATCCGCGAAGACGGCCGAGGGTAATACGTCCAGGCAGGCGATGCCGGTGAACTTCGTGTTCGTCGTCGACACGAGCTCGTCCATGGCAGGCGAGAAACTTGCAACGGTGAAGACGGCGATTCGCGAGCTGTATGCGCAACTTCGGGATACGGACATCCTGGGCATCGTGTCGTTCGACACGAACGTCAGAACGCTTCTCAAGGCCACACCGAAGAAAGACCTTTCGGAGGCGCAACTCGCCACGGTCGTGGCGGATCTGAGGGCGAAGGGCGCCACCGACATCAACATGGGCGTGCAGTACGGCATCGACGAGATCGCCAGGTACGCGCACGTCCAGACGGACATCGTCAACTGCCTCTACCTGTTCTCCGACGGTGATCCGACGTCGGGTGTGCGTGACTGGATCACCATTCGCCGCAACATCGCGGAGAAGACGCGCGGCGAGCTGACGTTGTCGTGCTTTGGGTTCGGCACGGACGCGCGCATGCGTGAGCTGGAAGCGCTGGCGGGCATCACGGGTGGGTCCTGCGCCCTGGTCAACGACGCGGAAGACCTCCGGCTCAACCTCGCGGAGGATCTGGCGAGGCGCGAGCACCTCGCCGCGATCAACATCCAGCTGCAGATCAAGCTGGACGCCACCGTGACCGCCTGGCACCTCTACGGCCACGACCTGATCACCGACGCGCCGACGCGGGCCCGTGTCGAACGGGACGTCGCCGTCGCCAAACACCGGGCGCGCGACGAGTACGGCGTCGAGTCGCTGCCCGACCTGATCACCGACGACGACGGCATCCGCATCTTCGCTCCGGACCTGGCCTACGACGAGACGTACTGGGTCGTCCTGGAGGTGCAGGCGCCCGCGGACTGGACAGGATTCGGCACGGCGACCGTCCAGTACGTCGACGCGCTGGCAAGGGACAACCGCCGGCACGTCCTGCAACTGGGCGTCGATACGTCGATCGCCCCCGAGACCGTGTTCGCGCACGCGGTCGGGCTGTGGACGAGCGAGATCACCTTCTACGCACTCGACGACCTCTACCAGAACGACAGGGAGACGGCGAGCAGCCGTCTGGAGGGGCACGTGAACACGTTGCTGCAGGCCCACTCCCGGGCACCGTCCGCGCAGTTCGGCGACGACCGGGTGACGTTCATGAAGCTGATCAGCCTGACCAAGAACCTCGGCCTGCTCCGGGCGTGGAGTGACAGCGGGAACCAGGCGTTCACCGAGTACGCGCTGAACAGGTTCGGACAGACCAGATCCGGGTTCGCGCGCAACAGGTTCAGCTAGCCAGGTACACCCAGGCGTCCGCACCCGAACCGAGCCGCACGAGCGCTCGCCGGTAGTCGTCGACCTCGTAGATGTCGGCCGCGGCGAGCTCCGCGGTCGTCACTTCGAGCATGGTCCCGGCAGTCGTGTCCGCCAGGTCTCCCGTGTGCCGGACGATCGGGTGCCTGTCCGTCCCACTGACCTCGATCACGGCGGGATCGGTGATCGTCACCCAGTCCTGCCGGTATCCGGGCAACACGTCCTCCTTGCCGACCAGCGTCCGCCCGAAGTGCTCGATCTGCACCGACGGCGTCTGCAACGTCCCGTACGAGAACAGGTTCACCACCGCCTCGGCCGGACCACCGATCTGCCGCAATGCGGGGTTGGCAACGTCGGAGTTGCCCACCACGACGGAGGCCCGCCCAGCCGGCCCGACCTCCTCCAGGTACCGGCGGCTAGCAGCGTGATACCGCTGGTCAAAGGCCCGCTCGGCCTTCTCCGGTCCGCCCAGCAACTCCGCGTCACGACGAGTCCCACGTTCCCGCGCCACTTCAAATGGCGTGTCCACGAAGATGACCTCGTCCCACTCCAACTCCCGCTGCAGAAAGCTCCCGTCCACCACCAGCACGAGGTCCGCAGTAGCAACCACGGGCGGCTCGTCGACAACCACGTCCGAGCGCAGATCGATGATCCGCTCTCGATACCGAAGATCCCCGCCCGGCCCGAGCGGCTCCAGCACCAGCCGCCGGAACGACGCGAAGTCGTAGGCATCCAGGTAGTACCCGTCAGCCGAGTCCCGCCCCAGCCGATGCCGAACAGCACGAGGGTTGTGGAACCCATCCATCGACAGGTGCGCCGCCGAACGCCCACGAGCGGCAACGGCAGCCGTCAGCTCCCGAGCCAAAGTCGTCTTGCCCGACGCCGTGATCCCGTCCACCGCCACCCGCACCGGATGCCCGAGCCGCAGCGAACACAGGTGATCGGCGATCCGGCCCAGCACGCGCTCCCGTGGAGTGATCATGCGACCAACCCTACAAACTCAGTCCTCGTCGACCTCGCGCCGAGACAGCCGCACTTCCTCCACGTCGAGCTTCCGCTGGATCGTGCGCAACACGATGTCGTCGATCGCGGCCTCATCGCGCAGCCGCACCACGGTCGCCCGCTTGTGCGCGATCAGTTCCAGCCGCAGCGTCGCGTACTCGACCTCCGACTGAGCTACCTCCTCGTCACCGGCCTCGCGAGCCCGCACGACCTCCAGGTGGTGTTCGTACTCGGCCAGCACCCGCTTGTAGACGACGTCGGAGACCCCGACCTTGTCCGCCAGTCGCGGCAGCGCTTCGTACGCCTCCTCGGACGCCGTCGACTGGGCGAGTCGCAGCTCCTCGTCCAGCGCCGTGTCCTCGGGCAGCTGCGAGAAACGGATGATCGAGGGCAGCAGCACCGCCTGCACGATCAGCGTCAGCACGACGACGCCGGAGGTGATGAGGATGATCTCGTCGCGGAACGGGAACGGCCCGCCACCCACCACCGTCTCGGGCACGGCCAGGGCGGCGGCCAGCGACACCGCGCCGCGGAACCCGGCGGCCGACGACACCAGCCTTTGCCGGGCTCCCACGCGCCGCAACCGTTGCTGGGGGCGGCGATCCAAAGCACGGATCACGTACGGAGTCGTGTAGCTCCACAACAACCGCGTGCCGGCCACGGTCAGTGAGACCAGCCCGATGGCGGCGAACGTCGCGAGGGTCTCCGAGCCGTCCAACGAGCGGATGGCACTGTGCGCCTGGAGTCCGATCAGGACGAACAGGGCACCGTTCAGCACGAACGTCGCGATGCCCCAGAACGCGTAGCTCACCTGGCGCGTGTCGGCACGCACGATCCGGGGGCCGACCCGCGCGAGCGCCAGGCCGCACGTCACCACGGCGATCACGCCAGAGCCGTGCACCGTCTCGGCGGCCAGGAACGCCGCGAACGGCGTCAGGATGCTGACCACGCTCTCGTGCAACGGGCTGTCGAGCCGCTTGCGCACCTGCACCGCGAGCCACGCCACCAGCAACCCGGCCACCGCGCCGCCCGCGTACGACAGCAGCAACTGCAGGCCGACGCGTCCGGTGCTGAACTCCTGTTCCCCGATGGTGATCGAGATCGCGATCGCGTAGATCACGAGAGCCGTGCCGTCGTTGATCAACGACTCCGCGCGCAGGATCGTCGTGGTGCGGCGCGGCATGCCCCGCGCGATGGCCGAGACGGCGGTCGCGTCGGTGGGGGCCAAAGCGGCTCCGAGCACCCACGCGGGACCCCAGTCGAGGCCGAGCGCGTGGGCGACGGCGGCGACCGCCGCGGCGGTCGCGAGGACGAGCAGCGTGCTGAGCAGCACGATCGGGCGCAGGTTGCTGCGGATCTCCCGCAACGACGTGTTGAGGCTCTCCCAGTACAGCAACGCCGGCAGGAAGATCAGCAGCATCGCCTCCGGCGGCAGGCTGACCTCTTCCAGGGCGGGCACGAAGCCGAGCACGGCACCGCAGACGACCAGCAGGACCGGGGCGGCCACGCGCAACCGTCCCGACACGACACTGCTCGCCAGGATGCACACGCCCAGCACCACTACGAGTTCGAGACCGAGCATGCGCTAAAAGATAGGCGGCTCAGGCGCTGAGCGCGTCATCCAATTCAGCCAGCAGGCGGCCCTTGGGGCGCGCTCCCACGATCTGACGGATCGGCACGCCGTCGCGGAACAGCAGCATCGTGGGCAGCGACATGACCTGGTAGTCGCGGGCGGTGGCGGTGTTCTCGTCGGCGTTGATCTTGAGCACGGTCAGGTCGTCGCGCTCGCGGTCGATCTCGTCCAGCACGGGGGAGAGCATGTGGCACGGCCCGCACCACTGCGCCCAGAACTCCACGAGAACGGTGCCGGTCCGGGTCTTGTCGGCGAACGTGGCGTCGGTCAGCTGCACTGGATCTCCTCGGGTACGAGACACGGGTCCTGGAAGGCGAGTCTGGCCAGCAGGAACTCCCGGACGGTGCCCAGCCGGTCCAGGCAGGCGTCCACCTCGGCGAGCTTGCGTCGGTACACCTCCCGCGAGTCCGGGCACGAGTCACCGGACTCGTGCCCCGCGCGCAGGCAGGCGACGAACGGCCGGGTGTCCTCCAGGGACAGTCCGACCGCCTGCAGCGACTGGATCTCGCGAACCAGCCGCAGGTCGTGCTCGCCGTACTCGCGGTAGCCGTTGGGCGTGCGCTGCGCTTCGAGAAGCCCCTCGGACTCGTAGAAGCGCAGCGCACGGGTGGTGGTGCCGGCTCGCTTGGCCAGTTCGCCGATCCTCATGAAGGGAACGCTAAACCTTGACGCGCACGTCAAGGCAACCCTTTCTCAGTCCGCGACCAGGCCGGCCGCCGACCACTGCCGGCGGATCAGCCACTGGCCCGCGGCGATGCCGGTGCCGCCGTGCTCGGGGTGCAGGAGGTAGACAGGAGCGGTGTTCTCGACGACGGCCAGGTCCCGGCCCGTGGACCAGCGGCAGGTGCCGGGGTCCGCGACGAGGACGTGCGGGTTGCCGCCGTTCAGGCCGGCGATGAGGTGGACGCCCTCGGGAGGCACGTCGCGGTCCGGGACGTCGTCCGGCGGCGAGTCGAGCATCGCGAACGGGATGACGATCAGGTCGCCCTGGGCCTGCAGGCCGTCGACGACGGGGATGGTGGACTGTCGCTCGAGGTGGTCGAGCGCGTCGACGCTGGTGCGGCCGACGAGTTCTGCGAGATTCATGTGTGTTTTAGGTGCGTCGTAGGAGTTGGGCGTACTGGTCGGCCCGCAACCCGTAGGTCGTGGCCGCGGCGTCGAGCGGGTCGCGCTGCCAGCGGTGCGTCCGCAGGCCGTAGCGGCGCCGGGTGCCGTCGCGCTCGACCGAGCCGTTGACCACGAGCAGCAGGTTGACCTGGCCCCACAGGTCGTAGAGGCGCAGGTCGTGGCCGGGGTTACCGGGGTCGGGCGCGGTGGCGATCAACGGCGTCGTGGCCTGTTCGACGTAGGTCTCCCAGCCGAGACGTTCGGCGGCGGCGAAACGCAGCTCCAGACGGCGTTCGGTCATGATCCGGACGACGTCCGGCTCTTCGATCACCCACCTCGGCACGGTGGTTCCGTGCCACACGTAGGCGTGCGTGCCGTCGGCGAACGCAATGGCAGGGCCTTTGTCGTTGTGCAGCAACGAGTTCGCGTCCACGTGCACCGCCGTAGGGCGATCGGACATCACGCAGACTTCCTCGCGCGGCCACCACCACCCGGTCGACCGGGTGAGAGTCACCCAGACGTCGAGCAGCTCCAGGTCAGGCGCGTGAACGCCCGCCTGCCAGTCGGCCTCGTGCTGGCCTGCCCAGCCGATGCCGAGCGAGCCCGGCATCGTGGAGTTGATCGCGGGAATCAGGCCGTCGCGGACGATTCGGCGCAGGTCAGCGGCCAGGCGGCTCGGGGCTCCCTGCCAGTCACCGCGTTGCCGCAGACACTGGCGCAGGTCCGAGACCAGCGCGGCGATCTGCGCCTCGACGGTCTGCCAGTTGTCGTGGTAGCGGAAGATCTCCTTGGCGGGCAACACAGTCGCCGCCCAGGCGGGGGAACGCACCCAGGCGAACTCCGGTGGTGGCCTGCCGGTGGCCGCGTACAGCAGTGCCACGGCCTCTTCGGCCGCCGGACGATCAGCGGGTGCGGTGCTCAGCGCGTGGGCGAGCCAGTCTTCGCGGAGCGGGGAACGATCGGAGGAGCGGGCCTCAAGCCCGCTCGGTGCGCTCACAGCGCGAGGGCGCGCACGCCCTTTCGAGTCGTCATGCGGAAGATCGTGACACCAACCCGCCGCGAACCGCAACCCCGAAAAATATTCCCGCTTCGGCCGGGAGTCCCACCCAGTGGCCGCCCCGGCACGAGCCCCTTCCGCGCGCACAGAATGCGGGTAAACGACGAGAGGGGGACCGGTGGGCTCACGACTGCACCTGGCCGCTGCGCTCCACGCGACCGGCGAAGAGGCTTTCACCGCAAGGCATTGGGCCGGACTCGTGCGCGAGGCCGAGCACGGCACGCTCGACTTCGTCACGTTCGGCGACTCGCTCGGCGGGCAGCCGGGACTGGACGCGGTGCTCACCGCCGCGCGCATCGCACCACTGACCACGCACGTCGGCCTCGTGCCGACGGCGGTGGTGACGCACACCGAGCCGTTCCACCTGTCGAAGGCGATCGCGACGCTCGACTACGTGAGCGGGGGACGGGCGGGCGTTCAGCTGGCCGTCGCTCACGATCCCGCTGACGCCAAGCACTTCGGGCGTCGTTCGGTCGGTGCCGAGCCCGAGTTGTGGGAGGAGGCCGCGGACTACGCGGAGGTCCTGCGCCGGTTGTGGGACAGCTGGGAGGACGACGCGGAGATCCGCGACGAGGCCACCGGGCGGTTCATCGACCGCGAGAAGCTGCACTACATCGACTTCGAGGGCCGGTGGTTCAAGGTGCGCGGGCCGTCGATCACGCCGCGTCCGCCGCAGGGGCACCCGCTGATCGCGGCCGCGCAACCGTTGGGGGACATCGTGTTCTCCGACGAAGTCTCGGCTACCGACAGGCTCGTGTTCCGAGATGTCGACATGTCCACCCCGATCGACCAGCTGATCGCCTGGCACTCCGAGGGATTCGCCGGCTTCCGCCTGCACGGCGATCTTCAGCAGATCACCCGTGAGCTCGTGCCCGAACTGCGGCGGCGCGGCCTGTTCCGCACCGAGTACGAGCACAGGACGTTGCGCGGCCACCTCGGCCTCGCCCGGCCCGCCAACCAGTTCGCCTAGAAGGAGCGCGAGATGACCAAGCAGATCCACCTCGCCGCGCACTTCCCCGGCGTGAACAACACGACCGTCTGGAGCGATCCGCAGGCGGGCAGCCACATCGAGTTCGAGTCGTTCGTCCACTTGGCACAGACGGCCGAACGGGCGAAGTTCGACTTCTTCTTCCTCGCCGAAGGGCTGCGGCTGCGCGAGCAGGGCGGCGAGATCTACGACCTGGACGTCGTCGGCCGGCCCGACACGTTCACCGTGCTCGCCGCGCTGGCCGCCGTCACCGAGAAGCTCGGGCTCGCCGGCACGATCAACTCCACGTTCAACGAACCCTACGAGGTGGCCCGGCAGTTCGCCTCGCTCGACCACCTGTCGGACGGGCGCGCCGCCTGGAACGTCGTGACCTCGTGGGACGCGTTCACTGGCGAGAACTTCCGGCGCGGTGGTTTTCTCGCCCAGGAAGACCGGTACACCCGCGCGGAGTCGTTCCTGCGCACGGCGTGGAAGTTGTTCGACACCGGGGTGGGCCGGTTCGAGCACACCGACGAGCACTTCGACATCAGCGGCACCTTCGGTGTTCCTCGCTCGCCGCAGGGCCGTCCGGTGATCCTGCAGGCAGGCGACTCCGAGGAAGGCCGCGAGTTCGCCGCTGCCACCGCCGACGCGATCTTCTCGCGGCACGGCACGTTAGAGGCGGGCCAGAAGTTCTACAGCGACGTGAAAGGCAGGCTGGCCAAGTACGGCCGCACGCACGACCAGCTCGTGGTGTTGCCCGCGGCCACGTTCATCCTCGGCGACACCGACGCGGACGCCCAGGAGAAGGCCGCGGTCGTGCGGCGCCGGCAGGTCAGCGGCGCGACCGCGATCCGGTTCCTGGAGCAGGTGTGGAACCGGGACCTGAGCCGCTACGACCCGGACGGTCCTCTGCCCGACGTCGAGCCGTTGACCGGCGAGAACACCATCGCGAAGGGCCGGGCGAGCGTGCGGATGTTCAAGGACCCGGCCGCGACCGTGCAGGAGTGGCGCGACAAGGCCGCGGCCAAGAACCTGTCGATCCGCGACCTCGTGATCGACGTGAGCGCCCGGCAGACGTTCATCGGCTCGGCGGACAGCGTCGCCACGCAGATCAACGACCTGGTGCAGCAGGACGCGGCCGACGGGTTCATCCTCGTGCCGCACGTGACGCCGGGCGGGCTCGACGAGTTCGCGGACACCGTCGTGCCGTTGCTGCAGGAGCGCGGCGTTTTCCGCGCTGACTACACAGGTCCGACGTTGAGGGATCATCTCGGTATCCGATAGTTGTTCAGCACGTGGACGTCCTTGCCCGGCCGGTTCATCGAAACCTAACGTGAGCGTCGTTGAGTGAGTGCTCTCCTCAAGAGCGCAGGGAAGGGAGGACAGGATGAACGGCGCCGCCGCGTTGATCCTGTCCTCCCGCTGTCGCATCGACTGTTGTACGAGCTGACTCCGCCCGCTCGTCTCACGTTCCCCGCCGCAGCAAGGACTTGCCATGACCTCTTCCGGCACGCTGACGCTTGTGTCCACAAAGGACGATGATCTTTCCGCTTTACCGGTCGTGCCGGCGCGCCACCCGTGGCGCTGGGTCGGGGTGGCGTTCGTGCTGGTGCTCGCCGCGCAGTTCGTGCACGGCCTGGTCACGAACCCCGCCTGGGACTGGCCGACGTTCGCGCGGTACTTCACCGCCCAGTCGATCCTGACCGCCGTCGGCACCACCATCGTGCTGACCGTGCTCGGCACCGTGCTGGGCTTCGCGCTCGGCATCGTGGTCGCGGTGCTGCGGCTCTCGAAGAGCCCGTTCCTCTCGGCGGTGGGCTGGACCTACATCTGGGCGTTCCGGTCGATCCCGCTCATCGTGCAGCTGCTGTTCTGGTTCAACATCTCCTATCTGTACCAACGGCTTTCGCTCGGCGTCCCGTTCGGGCCGGAGTTCGTCAGCTTCGAGACCATCTCGCTGATCAGCCCGATGGGCGCGGCCGTGCTCGGTCTGGCGTTGCACCAGGCGGCTTACGCGGCGGAGATCGTCCGGTCCGGCGTGATCTCCGTCGACCGCGGGCAGCTGGAGGCGGCGGCCGCGCTCGGCATCCCGAGGTTCCGGCAGTTCCGCAGAATCGTGCTGCCCCAGGCGATGCGGTCGATCCTGCCCAACGCAGCCAACGAGGTGATCAGCCTGTTCAAGGGCACGTCGGTCGTCTCGGTGATGGCGATCGGTGAGCTCTTCTACCAGGTGCAGGTCATCTACGGCCGCAACGCGCGGGTCGTGGCGCTGCTGATGGTCGCGACCGTCTGGTACATCATCCTGACCACTCTGCTCTCGATCGGCCAGCACTACGTCGAGCGCTACTTCGCGCGAGGAGACCGCCGGTGATCGAGGTTCTGGGCGTGCACAAGAGCTTCGGTTCGCTGGAAGTGCTGCGCGGAGTGTCGCTGAACGTCGCGGCCGGTGAGGTCGTGGTGGTGCTCGGGCCGTCCGGCTCCGGCAAGTCGACGTTGCTGCGCACGATCAACCACCTGGAGAAGGTCGACCGCGGGTTCATCACCATCGACGGCGCCCTGATCGGTTATCAGCGGCGCGGCGGGAAGCTCCACGAGCTCAAGGAACGCGAGATCCTCAAGCAGCGCAAGGACATCGGGTTCGTCTTCCAGAACTTCAACCTGTTCCCGCACCTCACCGCGTTGGAGAACATCGCGGAGGTGGCCGACCCGGTGCAGGCGCGGCACTTCCTGGAACGGGTCGGGCTGGTGGACAAGGCGGACGCGTATCCCCGGCAGCTCTCCGGCGGTCAGCAGCAACGCGTCGCGATCGCGCGAGCCCTGGCCACGCGACCGAAGGTCGTGCTGTTCGACGAACCGACGTCGGCGCTGGACCCGGAACTGGTCGGCGAGGTGCTCGACGTGCTGCGCGACCTCGCCCGTTCCGGCACCACGATGGTCGTGGTCACGCACGAGATCGGCTTCGCCCGCGAGGTGGCCGACCGGATCGTGTTCATGGACGACGGCGTGATCGTCGAAGAGGGAACACCGGACGAGGTGCTCGATCACCCGGTCCACGAGCGCACCCGCGCTTTCCTGTCCAAGGTTCTGTAGAAGGAGTTCGTTGTGCGCAAAGTACTTCTCGCCGCGTTGGTGTTCGGTCTGGCTGCCTGCGGCACCGCCGGCGGTGAAGAGCCCACCGAGGTCGCGGGTCTGAGCGTGAACCTCGGTCCGGACCAGAAGCGGATCACCGCAGCCAAGGACGACAAGATCGCGTCGAAGGTGCCGGAGAAGTTCAGAACCAAGGGGGAGCTGACGATCGGCGGATCCGCCGGCACAGCACCACCACTGCGGTTCTACGCCACCGACGACAAGACCGTGATCGGCGTCGAGACCGATATCGCGTCGCTGGTCGCCGACGTGCTGGGGCTCAAGCCCAAGCTCGAGGTGTCGTCGTGGGAGAACCTGTTCGTCGGCCTGGACAGCGGCGCCTACGACCTGGGCCTGTCGAACATCACCGTGACCGAGGCGCGCAAGGAGAAGTACGACTTCGCCACCTACCGGCTCGACACGCTGGCGTTCGAGGCGAAGAAGGGCGGCACCTGGAAGGTGAAGGAGCCCAGGGACGTGGCGGGCAAGGTGATCGCCGTGACGTCGGGCACGAACCAGGAGAAGATCCTGGTCGACTGGAGCACGCAGAACGTCGCGGCGGGCCTGAAAGCCACTGACATCAAGTACTTCCAGAACTCGTCGGACTACTACCTCGCGCTGCAGTCCGGTCGCATCGACGCCTACCTGGGGCCGAACCCGACCTCCGCCTACCACGCGGCGACGTCCGGGCAGACCGAGGTGATCGGCAACTTCTCCGGTGGCGCCACCGTTCAGGGCAAGATCGCCGTGACCACGAAGAAGGACAGCGGGCTCGTGACCCCGGTCCAGGAGGCGCTGAACCAGTTGATCGCCAACGGCAAGTACGCCGAGGTGCTGAAGCGCTGGGGCCTGTCCGACGAGGCCGTGCCGACGTCCGAGGTCAACCCGCAGGGTCTGCCGAAGAGCTGATCAGGGAGGTGCGTCATGAGGTTCAGCATCACCATCGACACCGACGACGAGGACACCGCGCTGCGGCTGCTCGGCGCGTTGAACGACGTAGGCCTGATGCCCGCGGCCCAGGCGGCTGTCGAAGCAGTGGACGTCCGGATCCTGCCCGACACGCGGCAGGTGTTCGTGCACGACGCACTCGTCGAGACGACGCGGCTGGAGTTCGAGCTGCTGCTGCACCTGTGCGAGCACACCGACCGGGTGCATCGCCGCCGTGACCTGCTGGCGACGGTCTGGGGCGTCAACGACGACTACAGCGGCGCCCGCACGGTCGACGTGCACGTGCGGCGGATCCGGCAGAAACTCGGTGACGCGTCGGACGTGATCCAGACCGTGCGCGGCGTCGGGTACCTGGTCGCGTCGAGCAGCCGGGTCCGGGTGGAGCGCTCGCCGAACGTCGTGCGGCTGGCGGACCGGCGCGCCGGATGACCGACGAGGTCCACTGGACTCGTCCGGACGCTCCCGAGGTCGCCGGGATGATGGCGGAGCTGTTGCACGAGTACGTGAGCAGGTACGGGCAGGCGGCTCGGGAGCGGATGGAACGGTTCCCGGACTCCACGCTGACGCCGCCTGATGGTGGGCTGATGGTGTTGCTGAGGAACGGAACCGCCGTGGCAGGCGGCGCGTTTCGGCGGTACGACGAGCAGACCGCGGAGCTCAAGCGGATCTGGACCCACTCGTCGTACCGCCGCCAGGGTCTGGCACGGAGAGTGCTGGACGTCCTGCGAGACGAGACGTCTCGTCTCGGCTACCGGCGCCTCTACCTGACCACCGGTCCTCGCCAGCCCGAGGCGCGCGCTCTGTACCTGGCGGCGGGCTTCACGCCGTTGTTCGACGTGACGGTCCCGCCGGCCGGGCCGCTGCCGTTCGAGAAGGCTCTGCTCGTCAGGACGTGACGGGGTGGAAGGCCTTGAGCCAGTCCTCCATCACCTCGGCGGTGAGGTGGGCGTCCTCCTTCACCATCGCCATGTGATCGGTGGCCACGAGCCGAATGTCGTCCGCGGGCACCGAGACGTCCTGGTTCGTGGTCACCAGATCCGTGCCCCTGACCTCGTTCGCGCACCGGACCAGCAGTTTCGGCACCGTCGTGTGGACGCCGGTGTCGATGATGCGCGGGAACCAGTGCGCCATCGCGGACAGCCGTGCGCTGTTCATGTTGACCGCCGGGGAGTCCATCGTGTTGAAGTAGTTGCTGGTGACGGACTCGAAGTCCATGCCCTCGCGGTTGTCGTAGTTGAGGCTCAGCGTGTCGAGCATGATCACGCCGTCCGGTTTGATGCCCCACGTCTCCTCGATGACACCCGCCGCGAGGTAGGCGAGAGTGCCGCCGGAGGAGTGGCCGACGAGCACGAACGGGTCGCCGTCACTCGCGTGCAGCACCGCCTCGGCCACCCATCGGTTGACCGCGGCGGCGTCCTTCGGCAGTGGTTCCCCAGCACCGAACCCGACCAGCGGGAGCGCGCTGACCTGCCGTTTTCCTCGCAGGTGAGCCGCGAGCCGCGCGTACATGTGCACGCCTGCCGTCGCGCCGGGTGCGCTGATGCAGATGAGCTTGGGCAGCTTCGGCCCGTCCGCGAGCGTGACGGCCTCGGGCAGGTCGTCGAGTTCGGCGGGGGAGGAGAACATCGGGCGCAGGTTCGCGACGCCCTTGAGCATCTGCAGGCCGGCGGCGACGTTGTTGTTGCTAACCGCCTCCATGAAGAGCCCGAACACCGTGTCCTCGGCTGCCACCTCGACGCCGTTGCTCGTGCTTCCTCCACTGTGGAGGGTGCCGAGCTCGGTGACGAGGTGCTGGGCCAGGTTCGCCGGCGTCTTGTGGTCGAAGACGACACTTCCGGCGAGCTTGAGGCTGAGGAGTTCGTTGAGCTGGTTGCGCAGTTCGACGGCGATGAGGCTGTCGAAGCCGAGTTCGAGGAAGTCCTTCTGCGGGTCGACGGCGCTCGGGTCGGGGTGGCCTAGGAGCGCCGCGCTGGTGCCGGTGACGAGGTCGCGGACCATCTCCTCGCGTTCCGCCTGTGGGGCGTTGCGGAGTCGGTCCAGCACCGTGACGGCGGCCTTCTCCTGCGGTTGTTCGCTGTTGCCTCCCAGGAGTTTGGAGACCGGGCCTCGCTGGGCGGCGACGTGGATCGGGACCAGCAGGGGTTTGCGGTGCGCGAGTGCGGCGTCGAACAGCGCGAGGCCCTGCTCGACGGCCAGCGGCGGCATGCCCGACCGTTGCATCCGGTCCATCGCGGCCTGGCTGAGCCCGGCCGTCATGCCGGAGTCCTGCGCCCACGGTCCCCAGGCGAGGCTGATGGTGTTCTCGGTGTTCTGGGCGAGGGCGTCGAGGTAGGAGTTGGCGGCGGCGTAGTTGCCCTGCCCCGCCGCACCCATCACGCCGGAGACCGAGCTGTAGAGGACGAGCGGGACGTCCGTGGCGTTGCGCAGGTGCCAGGCCGCGTCGACCTTGGGCGTGAGGACGTTCGTGACGCTCTCCGGCGTGAGCGCGTCGATCAGCGCGTCCTCCAGCACGCCCGCCGTGTGAATGATGGCCTGCAACGGTTTCTGTGCGGCACTGAGGAGACTGGTGACGTCGTCGGCCTTCGAGACGTCGGCCGCCGCGATCGTGACCGTCGCGCCTTGTGCTTCGAGCTCCTGGCGCAGTTCGGCGGCCTTGGGCGACTCCTCGCCGCGACGGCTGGCGAGGAGCAGATGTTTGACCTTGTGACTGGTGACGAGGTGTTTCGCCAGCTCGGCGCCGAGCCCGCCGGTGCCGCCGGTGATCAGGACGGTCTTGTCCTGGTCCCACTCGTGCACGTCTTCGGTCTTCTGAGCTTCTTGAAGCCTCGGCACGGTCGTCTGTCCATTGCGGACCTTCACGTGCGGCTCGTCCCACGCCACCAGCTTGGGCAGCAACGCGCCGGACACGTCCAGCCCGTCGGTGTCGAACAGCAGGAACCTGCCGGGGTTCTCCATCTGCGCGCTGCGCACGAGCCCTGCCGTGGCGGCCGCGGTGACGTCGTTCTCTCCGCTGACGAACACGATGTGCGCGCTGTAGTCGTTGGCCTCTTGGAGGATCGCGAGAACGCGTTGCGTCTGTGCGTGGGTAGTTGCTGGTGTTCCGTCACCGCTGACCGCCACGATGAACACGTCAGGCTTGGTGCTCTTTGCGGCTTCGGCGAGGGTCTCCCCGTACCCGGTGACGGTCTGCCCGGCGCTGTAGAGCACGTGCGCGAGGTCGAACTCGTCCCCGCCGATGATCGCCCACCGGGCCGCCGCGATGGGACTCGCGGTGACCGTGGCGTCGACCCAGTGCAACTCGTGCAGCGCGGGCTGTGATTTGGCCGGTCCGCTCGGTGCGGTGCCGCCCTTGGGCCAGAACCGCTGCGTGTCGAACGGGTAGGTGGGCAGCGCGATCTTGTTGCCGCGCGGGAAGAACTTCCGCCAGTGGACGTTCGCGCCGCTGACGTAGAGCTTGGCGAGCGCGGTGAGGACCGCCGCCGGTTCGGGCTTGTCCTTGCGCAGCGTCGGAATGCAGCCGTCGACGAGTGCGCTGAGCACGCCGGTCGGGCCGATCTCGACGAACGTGGCCTCGCCGATCTTCTGGATGTTCTCGGTGAAGCGGACCGTGTCGCGGACGTGGCTGACCCAGTAGTCGACGGTCGTGACGTCGCCGCTGGTGTGGATGGGGATGCGCGGCTTGGTGAGCGTGATGTGTTCGATGGCGTTGCGGAAGTCGTCGAGCATCGGCTCCATCAGCGGGGAGTGGAACGCGTGGCTGACCCTGAGCTGCTTGTGCTCCCAGTTCTGCGCGATCACCTCCGCCTTTTCACCGGCGATGACGATGTCGTTGGGGCCGTTGATGGCGGCGATGTCGACCTGTGCCGTGAGGTGCTTCCTGACTTCCGCTTCCGTCGCCTTGACGGCGAACATCGCGCCGTTCTGCGGGAGGGCCTGCATCAGGCGTGCGCGCTCTTGGACCAGTGTGGCGGCGTCTTCGAGGCTGAGGACGCCCGCGACGTGTGCTGCCGCGATCTCGCCGATGGAATGGCCGGCGACGTGGTCGGGCTTGAAGCCGTAGCTCTCCAGGAGGCGGTACAGCGCTACCTGCAGGGCGAACAGGGCCGGCTGGGTGGTGCCGGTCTGGTTGAGCGCTTCCTCGTTCGTGCCCCACATGGCGTCGTCGAGATCGACGTCGAGGTGCTGGGCGACGTTGTCGAACGCGGTGCGGAAGGTGTCGGAGGTTTCGTAGAGGTCCTTGCCCATGCCGAGGCGTTGGGCGCCTTGGCCGCTGAAGAGGGCGGCCACCGGTTTGCGCTGGGTCTGGCCGCTCGCGAGGGTGATGCCGTTCAGGAGGACGGCGCGGTGCTCGAAGCCGGTGCTGCGGGTGGTGAGGAGGGAGTGGCCGAGGTCTGCGGGCTCCGCACCGTTCTTGATGAGGGCACGGACTTGCGTGGCCCGCGCTTCCAGGGCGCTCGCCGACTTCGCCGACACGACCAGCGGTGCCTCGTCTGCCGGCGTGGAGGTCGCGCCGAAGCCGAACGGGCACCCCGCGCCTTGTCCGCTGTCGGCCGCCGCGGCCTGCCCGCCGTTCGGAATCGATCCCGATTGGCCGGCCCCGTGGGGGGAACCGCCCCCCATCCCAATCATCTCAGGCAGGTCTGACAATTCCTGAGCGCTCGGGGCTTCCTCGATGATCACGTGTGCGTTCGTCCCCGACACGCCGAACGACGAGATCCCCGCCCGCCGCGGCTGCTCCCCGCGCGGCCACGGCTCGGCCTCCGTCAGCAGCGCGATGTTGCCCGCCGCCCAGTCCACGTGCGACGACGGCGCGCTCACGTGCAGCGTCCGGGGGAGCGTCTCGCGCCGCAACGCCATCACCATCTTGATCACGCCCGCCACCCCCGCGGCCGCCTGCGTGTGCCCGATGTTCGACTTCACCGCGCCCAGTCGCAGCGGCTCGGCCCGTTCGGCGCCGTAGGTCGCGAGCAGCGCCTGCGCCTCGATCGGGTCGCCCAGCACGGTCCCGGTGCCGTGCGCCTCGACCGCGCCCACCTCGTCGGCCGCCAGCCCCGCCGAAGCCAGCGCCGCCTGGATCACCCGGCGTTGCGAGGGACCGTTCGGTGCGGAGAGGCCGTTCGACGCGCCATCCTGGTTGACGGCGCTGCCCACCACCACGGCGAGCACGGGGTGTCCATTGCGCTGTGCGTCCGAGAGCCTCTCCACCAACAACACGCCAACACCCTCGGACCAACCGGTCCCGTCGGCGTCATCGGAGAAGGCCTTGCAACGCCCGGAAACCGCGAGGCCGCCCTGACGCGTGAAGCCGGCGAAGTTCGACGCCGTCGCCATGACCGTGACGCCACCCGCGACCGCGAGCGAGCACTCGCCGTTGCGCAGCGCAGCAGCAGCGAGGTGCAACCCGACGAGAGAAGAAGAACACGCCGTGTCGATGGTGACGGCAGGACCCTCGAAGCCGAACGTGTACGAGATACGGCCCGAGATGACGCTTGCGGCCGTGCCCATTCCGGCGTGGCCCTCGACGTCCTCCTCCGAGGCGATCAGCACGTGTCCGTAGTCCTGGCCGTTCGTGCCGACGAACACGCCCGTCTCGCTGCCACGCAGCGATGCCGGGTCGATGCCCGCACGTTCGATGGCCTCCCACGTCGTCTGCAGCAGCAGCCGTTGCTGAGGGTCCATCGCGAGAGCCTCTCGCGGTGAGATGCCGAAGAAGCCGGGATCGAACTCGGCCGCGTCGTAGAGGAATCCGCCCTGCAACGTCGCGGAGTCCCCGCCCGCCAGCGTTCCCAGGTCCCAGCCGCGATCGGTCGGGAACCCGGTGATCGCGTCACGGCCCTCCGAGACCAGGTCCCACAGGTCCTCGGCGGAGCGCACGTCGCCGGGGAAGCGGCAGGCGATGCCGACGATCGCGATCGGTTCGTGGCGCCCGGACTCGACCTCCTCCAGACGTTGACGCGTCTCGTGCAGGTCAGCCGTGACCCACTTCAGGTACTCAACGAGCTTCTCTTCGTTCGGCATCGCCGGAAACCTTCCGTCGTGAAGTGGGTCAGCGCTCGGTGCGTCGGCCGAGCTCGTTGTCGATGAACGCGAACACGTCGTCCGCGGAGGCCTCGGTGAGGCGTTCGCGCGCGGCTTCCTTCTTGGCCGTACTGCCGTACTGGGCGAGCAGCTTGCGCAGCCGCGCCGCGACACCCGGCGTTCCGGCGGCGAGCGCGATCTCCACCTGGTCGAGCTCGGTGGTGAGCGCGGGCCGTTCCTCCTGCGCGCCTACCAGCGATCCGTGCAGGTGCGCGGCCAGTTCGGCGGGCGTCGGGTAGTCGAAGACGAGCGTCGCCGCGAGCTTGAGCCCGGTGGCGGCCGCGATGCTGTTGCGCAGCTCCACGGCGGTCAGCGAGTCGAAGCCGAGATCGCGGAACTGCTTGTCGTTGTCGATCGCCACGGGCGTCGCGTGCCCGAGGACGCCGGCCGCGTGCCCGCGCACCAGGTCGAGGACGTGTGGGAGCTGATCCTCCGCGGGCAGCGCCGCCAGCGTCGCGCCGTAGTCCACAGTGGACGCGCCGCCCGCCGTTCGCTTGCCACCACGAACCAGCCCGCGCAACACCGCCGCGACGGGCCCGTCCGAACGTCCGGTGCTGATCCACGCCGGCACCAGGAACGCCTCGTCGCGCGACGTGGCGTCGTCGAACAGCCGCATGCCCTCCTCGACGCTCAACGGCGGCATCCCGCCCCGCCCCATGCGATCCATGGCGCCGTCCTGCAGATGCGCCGTCATGCCACTCGACTGCGCCCACGGCCCCCACGCCAACGACGTCGCCGGCAGTCCCTGCGCACGTCGATGGACGGCGAGTGCGTCGAGGAACGCGTTCGCGGCCGCGTAGTTGCCCTGTCCCGGCGCACCCACGATGCCCGACACCGACGAATACAGCACGAATGCCTTGAGCTTCTGCTTCTTCGTTGCCTCGTGGAGGTTCCACGCGCCGTTGACCTTGGGCTTGAGGACGGTGGCGAGCCGCTCCGGCGTCAGCGACCCGATGATGCCGTCATCGAGCACACCCGCCGTGTGGATGACGGCCGTGAGGTTGACTCCCTTCACCACCTTCCGGACCGCCTTGAGGTCGGCGGTGTCGCAGGCCGCGATCGTGACGTCCGCACCATGCGCCGTCAGTTCCGCCTGCAACGCAACGGCTTCCGGCGCGTCCGGTCCACGCCGCGAAACGAGCAGCAGTCGCTTGGCCCGCCGTTCCGCGACGAGGTGACGCGCCAGCTCCGCACCCAGCCCACCCGTTCCGCCGGTGATCAGCACCGTGCCTTCCGGATCCCACTGCGCCGTCTCGACGGTGTCGGCGACGCGGGCAAGCCGAGCAACGAGGACCTGCCCGTTCCTGACTCGTGCCTGCGTCTCGCCCACGTCCAGCAACCCGATCGGCAGAGGCGCGGAGTCGTCCGTGTCGACCAGCAGGAACCGTCCGGGGTTCTCCGACTGCGCCGACCTGACGAGCCCCCACACCGTCGACGCCGCCAGGTCGTCGCCGCGCTTGACGAACACGACCCGCTCGTCCTGCTGAACCGTGTGAAGTGCCTGCACAGCAAGCGAATGAGCCTCGTTGACGTAATCTTCGCCGCCGCTGATCTCGACGATCGCCGCCTCAGCCTCGGTGAACCGCGGCGCGGGCACCCACTCCAGCCGGAACAGCGAGTCCTGCTGCTGTTGCCTCGTGAGCTTTGAACCGAGGACCACCGTCCGCGCCGAGAAGACCGGCGCCCCTTGCCCGTCAACGGCATCGATCGCGCCACCCAGATGCCGGACCCTCAGCGTCGACGCGCCGATCGCGTGCAGCGACAGACTCCGCCACTCCAGCGGCACGTCCTCGCCGAGCATCGCCTTCTGGATGAGCTCGGGATGCACGCCGTACTGGTTGGCGTCGTCGGATTCCAGCGACACCTCGGCGAACGTCGCGTCCCCGAGCTGCCAGGTGTTCTGCCCGATCTCGACCGCGCCCTTCGGTGGCCACTCACTGACCCGGAAGTCACTCGCGTACTCACCTTCTTTGAGCACGCCATTCGCCAACTGCACCCACCCGTCACCCAGTCGTGTGTGGACGGTGAGCTGCCGCTTTCCTTTCTGTGGCGCGGAAACCGACACCTGCAACACGCCCGCCGTCAACAGCCCGCTGACGACCAGCTCCTCGACGAGCCCGCACCCGACCTGGTCGGCCGCCCGGAACGCGATCTCCGCAAAGGCCGCCTCAGGATGGTCTTCCGTGAGCCTGTTGGTGAAGACCACGGCATCTGACCCGGCGAGCGTCATCGCGGCGCCGAGCACCGGGTGGTCCACCGGCCCAAGTCCGACCGCGGCAACGTCACCAGCGTTCTTGCGCGGCGTAGGCCAGTACCGTTCGTGTTGGAACGGGTAGGTAGGCAGCTTGATCTTGTTGCTTTGAGGGAAGAACGGCGCCCAGTCGACGTCCACCCCTTGCACGAACAGCCTCGCGAGCGCCGTCGTCCACGCCGTGACCTCGTCCTTGTCCTTGCGCAGCGCCGGAATCGCACCGTCGACCAGCGCGCTCAGCACCCCGTCCGGCCCGATCTCCAGGAACGTGGCGTCGCCGATGTGCGCAACGTTGTCCGCGAACCTCACCGCGTCCCGCACATGCCGAACCCAGTGCTCGGCCGTCGTGACGTCGCCGGTCGCCTGCACCGGGATCTTCGGCTCCTGGAACCGGATGTGCTTGATGGCCTCGCGGAAGTCGTCGAGCATCGGCTCCATGAGCGGCGAGTGGAACGCGTGGCTGACCTTGAGCTGCTTGTGCTCCCAGTTCTCGGCGATCTTCCGCGCTCGCGCCTCGTCGCCCGCGACGACCACGGCGTTCTCCCCGTTGACCGCCGCGATGGACACGGCGTCGTTGAGGTGCTTGATGACGTCGCTCTCGCTCGCCCTGACCGCGAACATCGCACCGTTGGCCGGCAACGCCTGCATCAGGCTCGCGCGTGCTTGGACGAGCTTCGCCGCGTCTTCGAGACTGAACACACCAGCGACGTGCGCCGCCGCGATCTCGCCGACCGAATGCCCGGTGACCACGTCGGCCTTGATGCCGAAGCTCTCGGCGAGCCGGTAAAGCGCGACCTCGATCGCGAACAGCGCGGGCTGCGTCCTCGCCGTGCTGTTCAGTTCGGCTTCGTCCGCACCCCAGACGATGTCGCGGATGCCGAGGCGCCGGTCGACCTCGTCGAACGCCGTTTTGAAAGCGCCGAACCGCTCGTACAGCTCCCGGCCCATGCCGAGCCGCTGCGAACCCTGCCCGGAAAAGAGCACGGCGAGCTTCTTCCTGCTTGCCTGTCCGGTGGCGATTTCCGCGCCGTCGAGCAGCACCGCCCGGTGGTCGAAGCGCGACCGGCCGAGCAACGAGAACCCGACGTCTTGCGCGCTCGCCCCGGTCCGCTCGCTGAACTCTGTGATCCGCTCGATCTGAGCGCGCAGCGAATCGGAGGACTTCGCCGAAACGACGACGGGGGCCCCCTTGGGGGGACGCGAAGTCCCCACTCCAATCGTCGCACGCGAGACAGACGATTCCTCGCCCCCAAGATCGACAACTGGCGGGTTGTCCACAGCCGCAGAGTTGTCCACAGATTCCAGCGCGCCCCTCTGACCAGCGCTTGCGGGCGGTACGCTGGAAATTGGGGGGATCCCCGCGGCCGGCGCTTCCAAGATCACGTGCGCGTTCGTGCCGCTGATGCCGAACGACGACACGCCCGCCCGCCAAGGCCGGTCCACCGCGGGCCACGCGGTCGCCGAGGTCAGCAGCGACACCGACCCCGCCGACCAGTCCACGTGCGACGACGGCGAGGTGACGTGCAGCGTGCGCGGCAGGACGCCGTGCCGCATCGCCATCACCATCTTGATCACCGACGCGACGCCCGACGCGGCCTGCGAATGGCCGATGTTCGACTTCAGCGAACCCAGCAGCAGCGGTTCGGAGCGGTCCTGGCCGTAGGTCGCGAGCAGTGCCTGCGCCTCGATCGGGTCACCCAAGGCCGTGCCGGTGCCGTGCGCTTCCACGGCGTCCACATCGGACGTCGACAACCCAGCAGCAGCGAGCGCCGCACGGATCACACGTTGCTGCGACGGGCCGTTGGGCGCGGTCAGGCCGTTGGACGCGCCGTCCGAGTTCACTGCGGAACCGCGCACGACCGCAAGCACCTCGTGGCCTTGAGCGAGTGCATCGGACAGACGCTCGACCACGAGCACACCGACGCCCTCGGCCCATGCGGTGCCGTCGGCGGAATCGGAGAACGCCTTGCAACGTCCGTCACGTGCGAGGCCGCCCTGCTGACTGAACTCCATAAACGTGCCCGGAGACACCAACGTCTGCACGCCGCCGGCGAGCGCCAGAGTGCACTCGCCGTTCCGTAGCGCGGACACGGCCATGTGCAGTGCCACCAACGACGACGAGCACGCCGTGTCGACCGTGATCGACGGTCCTTCCAGACCGAGTACGTAAGAGAGGCGGCCGGACACGATGCTCGGGGACGTTCCGGTGCTGGAGAAGCCCTCACGGGCCTGTTCGGAGTTGATCACGAGCTGGCCGTACTCGAGGCCGCCGGCACCGAGAAAGACGCCGGTGCGCGAGCCGCGCAGGGACAGCGGGTCGAGGCCGCCGTGTTCGAGGGCCTCCCAGGCGGTTTCGAGGATGAGGCGCTGGTTCGGGTCCATCGCGACGGCCTCGCGTGGCGAGATGCCGAAGAACGCCGGGTCGAAGTCCGCGATGCCGTTCAGGAAGCCGCCGTGCCCGGTCACCGACTGTCCGGCGCCGTCGCCGACCACGCCCGTGTCCCAGCCGCGGTCCGCCGGGAAGCCGCTGATCGCGTCCCGCCCGGCCGCCACCAGGTCCCAGAGTTGGTCGGGACTCATGACGTCGCCGGGGAACCGGCAGCCGATGCCCACGATCGCGATCGGCTCGTCGCTGACGGCGCCCGTGAACGACTCGGCCTCGGTCGTGCCGCCGAACAGTTCGACGGCCAGGTGGTCGGCGAGCGCCTGCGGGGTCGGGTAGTCGAAGACGAGCGTCGCCGGGAGCGTGAGGCCGGTCGCCGCGTCGAGGCGGTTGCGCAGTTCCACGGAGGTCAGCGAGTCGAACCCGAGTTGGCTGAACTCCAAACCGGCGTCGATCGTCGCCGCGGATCCGTGGCCGAGAACGGCGGCGGCTTCGGCCAGCACCAGGTCCACGAGGCGGTCCCGGCTGATCTGCACGTCAGAGCGGTTTGTCGCGGTGCGGCGTCCGCCGCGCACGAGGTCACGCAGCAGCGGTGGCACCATGCCGTTCGTGGTGCCGCTGATGACCCGCGCGGGCACGACCTGCGCCGCGTCGACCGTGACCGCCGCGTCGAACAGGGCCAGGCCGAGTTCGAGCGAGAGCGGCGGCATCGAGGACTTCTCCAGCCGTTCGAACGCCGCCGCGTCCATCTGCCCGGTCATGCCGACCTCGGACGTCCACGCGCCCCACGCCAGCGACACCGCGTGCAGCCCCAGCGAACGCCGGTACTGGGCCAGCGCGTCGAGGAACGCGTTGCCCGCCGCGTAGTTGCCCTGACCCGCGGTGCCGAGAACGCCGGACACCGACGAGTACAGGACGAACCGCGCCTCCGGGACGAGCGAGTGCAGGTTCCAGGCGGCATCCACCTTGGGCCGCAACACCTTCGCCAGCCGCTCGGGCGTCATCGACGCGATCACACCGTCGTCCAGCACGCCCGCCGTGTGCACGACTGTGGTCACGTCGTGTCCGTTGAGGACGGCGGCCAACGCGTCGTGGTCGGCCACGTCGCAAGCGGCGATCGTGACGATGGCGCCGTGCGCGATCAGCTCCGCCTGCAGTTCCAACGCGCCGGGGGAGTCGGGTCCGCGCCGGCTCAGGAGCATCAGGCTCCGCGCTCCGGACGCGACGAGGTGCCGCGCCAGCTCCGCACCCAGGCCACCGGTACCACCGGTGATCAGCACGGTGCCGGACCAGTCGACGGGCCGCGCCTCGTGCTCGCCCAGGCGCGCCAGCCGTCCGGCGTAGGCGACGCCGTCCCGGACGACGAGCTGCTGCTCCTCGCTCATCAGCATGCCGGGTTCGACGGTGCTCGACTCGTCGAGGTCGATCAGCAGGAAACGTCCGGGGTCCTCGGCTTGCGCGGCCCGCACGAGGCCCCACACCGCTGCCGCACCAAGATCGCGGACCGGCTCCTGCGCGCCCCGCGTGACGAACACCGTGCGCTCGTCGGCGTTTTGCAGAACCTCCAACGCCTCGATGGTCGCCCGGTGTGCGGCTTCGGCGTCGACGCCGCCCTGGATTTCGACGATCCGGGCGTTGATCTCGGACGCTTCGCCGAGCCGCGCCGGCACCCAGTTCACCTGGAACAACGCCTCACGCACCCGCTGGTCCTGCGGGACCTCAGGCACGTGCACGGTTAACGCGCGCACGGACAACACCGGGTTGCCCTCGGCATCGGCGGCCACGACCCCGACGGAGTCGCCGTTGCGGGTGAGCTGGACCTTCAGCCGCTCTGGGCCGATGGCGTGTAGCGACACGTCCCGCCACTCGAACGGCACGCCCTCACCGAGCAGTTCGCTCGTTCCTTCGAGGGCCTGCGCCAACAACAACGGGTGCACACCGAACGTCGCGGCGTCGTCCACACCTTCGGGCAGCTCGACTTCGACGCCGTCGCCGCTGAACGCCGCGTGGTAGGGCTCGGTGGTGAGCGTGCCGGTGGCGTGCTCGACCCAGGTGTCGCCGTGCTGGGCGTGCACGCTCACCGTGCGCTTGCCGTCCTGCGGCGGACCGACGCGCACCTGCACGGCGACGGCGTCACGTTCCGGCAGATGCAACGGCACGGCCGTAGTGAGGTGTTCGACGCGATCGCAGCCGACGAGGTCGCCCGCGCGGATCGCGAAGTCCAGGAACCCGGTCGCCGGGAACGTCTCGCCGAGCCACGGATGCGTCGCCTTCGCGAGCCGTCCGCTGAGCACCAGCTCGTCGGCGCCCGCGACGGTGACCGCCGCGCCGAGAAGCGGGTGTCCGCCCGATGCGAGGCCATAGGCCGTGAGGTCGCCTGTACGGCCGCCGACGGATGCCTTCGGCCAGAACCGCTCGCGCTCGAAGGCGTACGTCGGGATGTTGATTTGTACACCTCGAATCAACATCTGAGTCAAGTCAACATTGATTCCGTCAACATGTACTTGACTGAGTGCAGTCATCAAGGTGTGCAGTTCAGTCCTGTCGCGCCTCGACGTCGGCACGCCGTTGACGAGCGCGGACAGGACGCTGTCCGGTCCGACCTCGATGAACCGCGTGACGCCCTTGTTCCTGAGCGTCTGGACGTTGTCGTGGAACCGGACGGTGTCGCGGACGTGGTTCACCCAGTAGTCGACGGTGTCGACCTGTCCGGATGTTGACATTCCTACAACCGGCGCGTGGAACGTGAGCCCGCTGATCGCCTCGCGGAAGTCGTCGAGCATCGGCTCCATCAACGGCGAGTGGAACGCGTGACTGACGCGGAGTCGCTTGTGCTTCCAGTTGGCCGCGATGGCTCCGGCTTCTTGTTCGTCGCCGGCGATGACGACGGAGTTGAGTGCGTTGACCGCAGCGATGGAGACGTTCGCGGTGAGGTGCGGCGTGACCTCGGCCTCGGTGGCTTGGACGGCGATCATCGCGCCGGTCTGTGGGAGGGCCTGCATGAGGCGGGAGCGTGCTTGGACGAGTTTGCTGGCGTCTTCGAGGCTCAGGACGCCGGCGACGTGCGCGGCCGCGATCTCGCCGATGGAGTGGCCCGCGACGTGGGCGGGCTTGATCCGGAACTCCTCCAGCAGCCGGAACAACGCCACCTCGAACGCGAACAGCGCGGGCTGCGCGTTGGCGGTCTGGTCGAGCGCGTCGGCGTCGATGCCCCAGATGAGGTCGCGCAGGCCCGGTTCGAAGTGGGAGAGGACGGCGTCGAACGTGTCCGCGAAGGTGCTGAACCGCTCGTACAGCCCCTTGCCCATGCCGAGGCGCTGCGAGCCCTGCCCGGAGAAGACCACCGCGAGCGTGTGCTCGCCGGCGACGCCGTTCGCGACTTCCTCGCCGTCGATCAGGACCGCGCGGTGAGCGAACCGCGACCGCTTCGACAGGGTGTGGGCGACGTCGAGCGGGTTCGCGCCGGCGGCGAGGACGGCCTTGATCCGCTCGACCTGAGCGCGCAGCGAGCCCGCCGACTTCGCCGACACGAGCAACGGCACCGCGGCCGTCGCGCCTGGCGTGCCTGCGAGGTCCGCCGGCGACGCCCCGCCGTTCGGGATCGATTCGGATTGGCCGGCCCCCTGGGGGGAACTACCCCCCATCCCAATCATCTCAGGAAGGTCTGACAGTTCTGGGGCACTCGGAGCTTCCAAGATCACGTGCGCGTTCGTGCCGCTGATGCCGAACGACGAGACGCCCGCGCGGCGTGGGCGGTCCACCGTCGGCCAGGCGGTGGTGGAGGTCAGGAGTTCGACGGCGCCCGTGGACCAGTTGATGTGGGACGACGGCGAGGTGACGTGCAGAGTGCGGGGGAGTTGGCCGTGGTGCATTGCCAGCACCATCTTGATGACGCCCGCCGCGCCCGCTGCCGCCTGCGTGTGGCCCAGGTTGGACTTCACCGAGCCGAGCAGCAGCGGTTCTGCGCGGTTCTGGCCGTAGGTGGCCAACAGCGCGTGTGCCTCGATCGGGTCGCCCAGGACGGTGCCGGTGCCGTGGGCCTCGACGGCGTCCACATCGGACACCGACAGGCCGCCCGAGGCGAGGGCCGCGCGGATCACGCGTTGCTGGGAGGGGCCGTTCGGGGCGGTGAGGCCGTTGGAGGCGCCGTCGGAGTTGAACGCGGAACCGCGCACCAGGGCGAGCACCGGGTGGCCGGCGGCGACAGCGTCAGAGTGGCGCTCCACCACCAGGACGGCTGCGCCTTCGGACCAGACCGTGCCGTCCGCGGAGTCGGAGAACGCCTTGCACAGGCCGTCCTGGGCTAGTCCGCCCTGGCGGGAGAAACCGGAGAACGAGGTGGGCGTTGCCATGACCGTGACGCCGCCGGCCAGGGCCAGGGAGCATTCACCGCCACGCAGCGACTGGGCGGCGAGGTGCAGCGCTACCAGGGCTGAGGAGCAGGCGGTGTCGACGGTGACGGCGGGTCCTTCGAGGCCCAGCGCGTAGGAGATGCGGCCGGAGATCACCGACGCGGCCAGGCCGGTGCCCGCGTGGCCTTCGAGGTCTTCGTTGGAGGCCATCACTACGTGTTGATAGTCCTGGCCGTTGGTGCCCACGAAGACGCCGGTCCGTGAAGCTCGCAGCAAAGCGGGGTCGATGCCTGCGCGTTCGAAGGCCTCCCAGGAGGTTTCGAGCAGGAGGCGTTGCTGCGGGTCCATCGCGAGGGCTTCGCGGGGGGAGATGCCGAAGAACGACGCGTCGAAGTCCGCGGCACCGTTCAGGAAGCCGCCGCGGATGGGTTCGGTCGTGTCCCAGCCGCGGTCCGCCGGGAAGGACGTGATCACGTCCTCGCCCGCCATCAGCACGCGCCACAGGTCGTCCGGCGAGTCGATGCCGCCGGGGAAGTGGCAGGCCATGCCGACGATCGCGATGTCGTCGGTGTCTGCGAGACGAACGTGCTCCTCGGCGACGACGGAGGTGTCGCCGAGGAGTTCGTCCAGCAGGAACTCCGCGAGCGCCAGCGGTGTCGGGTAGTCGAACACCAGGCTGGCGGGCAGCGCGAGTCCCGTGATCGAGGAGAGGTGGTTGCGCAGGTCGACAGCGGTCAGCGAGTCGAAACCGATGTCGCGGAACGCCTTGTCGGACGCGACCGCCTCCTTGCCCGCGTGCCCGAGCACCACCGCCGCACGCATGCGGACGAGGTCGAGCACCGGGGTGACGCGTTCGCCGGTGGGCAGGGAACGCAGTGAACGCCGGAACTCCGCGGCGGCCGAGTCGCTCTCGGCGCGGGCGGCGGCGAGTTCGTCCAGCGCCTCGCGGGCACCGGGCAGTTCCGACATCACCGGTGTCGGTCGCAGGCTCAGCAACGCCATGAGCAGCTGCGGAGCGCGCAGGTCCGCGACGACCGCCGTGGCCGTGCCGTGTGCGACGAGGTGGCGCAGCGCGGTGATCGCGAGCTCCGGGTCCAGCGACGCCGCGCCGACCTGCTTGATGTGCTCGGCGACGCGGTCGTCGCCCGCCATGCCGTCGCCGGCCCAGGCGCCCCAGGCGATCGACGTCGCGGCGCGCCCCGCCTGGTGGCGTTGCTGGGCGATCGCGTCGAGCACGGAGTTCGCGGCGGCGTAGTTGCCCTGGCCCATGTTGCCGACCGAGCCCGCGACCGAGGAGAACAGGACGAACGCGTCGAGGTCCATGTCGCGCGTCAGTTCGTCGAGCACGAACGCCGAGTTCACCTTCGACTCGAACACCTTCGTGAACGCGTCGGGCGTCAGGCTGTCGAACATCATGTCGTCGAGCACGCCGGCCGCGTGCACGACGGCCTTGACGTCCGGCGTCAGCAGTTCGGCGACGGCGTCCCGGTCGGAGACATCACATGCCACCACAACGGTTTCCGCTCCGAACGCGGTGATCTCGGCCTGGAGATCGGTCGCGCCGGGGGAGTCGGGGCCGCGCCTGCTGACCAGGACGATCTTCGCGGCTCCGCGCTGGGCGAAGTCACGGGCCAGATGAGCGCCGAGAGCACCGGTACCACCGGTGATCACCACGGTTCCGGACGGCGTCCACTCGACCCCGTTCGCTTGCGCGCCAACGACAACACGCCTACCGAACACCCCAGCGGAACGGACCGCTGTTTGGTCCTCGTCGCTGGACAGCACGCACGTGAACCGGTGCGCGACGCGGTCGTCGATGTCGTCCGGCAGGTCGATCAGACCGCCCCAGCGCTGCGGGTACTCCAGCGACGCTACGCGTCCGAGGCCCCACACGCCGGTCTGCCAGGGTTGCGTGAGCAGGTCGTGGCGTCCGGTCGACACCGCGCTGCGGGTGATGACCCACAACGGCGCGTTGATGTCCACGTCGCCCAACGCCTGGATGAGCGCGGTCGTGCCGACGACCGGGGCCAGTTCGTCGAGATCGTCCAGCGCCAGCAACGAGATCACGCCCGTGTAGCGCTTTTGGTTGAACTCGACCAGCTGCCCGGTCAGGTACTCGCGGTCGGCCCACGCCACTTCGAGCACAGTGACGTCGTTGCCGAGGGAGGCCAACAACGTGCGCACCCAGGCGTCCTCGGACAGCGACATCGGCACCGCTACGAACCACGAGCCTTGCGCCGGTTTGAGGCCGGTGATGGGCGTCCACGACTCCTCGTGCAACCAGGAGTCCACAGTGGACTTCGTGGATCGCTTCTGCCGCCACGCGGACAGGCCCGGCAGCACGCCGGCCCAGGTGTCCGGGTCCATGTCGAGCGTCGTGGCGAGCTGGGTGGCGTCCTGCTGCTCGACGGCGGCCCAGAACTCGGCGTCGATCGGGTCATGGCCGGTGGTCGGTGCCTGGGCGATCTCCGGCCAGTAGCGCTCGTGCTGGAACGGGTAGGTGGGCAGGTCGATCGTGCGGCCGTCGAGCTGCCAGTCGACCTTGACGCCGATGACGTGCAGGCGGGCGAGCGCGGTCAGCCACGCGTCGGACTCGGTCCGGTCGCGGCGCTGGGCGGGGATGGCGCCGGTGAGGCCGCTCAGGACGCCGTCGGGGCCGATCTCCAGGAACGCGTTGGCGCCCTTGGCTTTCAGGGCTTCGACGTTGTCGTGGAAACGGACTGCGTAGCGGACGTGCCGCACCCAGTACTCGGGGTCGGTGACGTCCGCCTGCGCTTGGATCGGGATCTGCGGTTGGTGGAAGGTGAGTGTGCTGATGGCCCCGCGGAAGTCGTCTAGCATCGGTTCCATCAGCGGGCTGTGGAACGCGTGGCTGACCTTGAGGCGAGTGGTCTTGCGGCCCTTGAACTTGTCGGTGATCCGTTGCGTTTCGTGGTCGTCGCCCGCGATGACGATGGAGTTCTCCGCGTTGACGGCGGCGATGGAGACGTTCGCGGTGAGGTGCGGGGTGATCTCGGCTTCGGTGGCCTGGATCGCGATCATCGCGCCGGTCTGCGGGAGGGCCTGCATGAGGCGGGCGCGTGCTGCTACGAGTTTGGCGGCGTCTTCGAGGGTGAGGACGCCGGCGACGTGTGCGGCGGCGATCTCGCCCACTGAGTGGCCCGCCAGGAACTTCGGGGTGATGCCGGTGCTTTCGGCGAGGCGGTAGAGGGCGACTTCGAAGGCGAACAGGGCGGGCTGCGTGTTGCCGGTCTGGTTGAGCGCGTCGGGGTCGTCGCCCCACATGACCGGTGTGACGTCGAGGTGCTGGGCGATTTCGTCGAGCGCGGCTTTGAAGACCGGCTGGGTTTCGTACAGCTCTTTGCCCATGCCGAGGCGTTGGGCGCCTTGGCCGCTGAACAGGATTGCCAGCGTTTGGGGGGTGGCGACGCCTTCTGCCAGTGTCGCGCCGTCTCGCAGCACGGCGCGATGGTCGAACGTCACGCGGTGGTGCAGCAGGGAGTAGGCGACGTCTTGAGGGTTCGCGCCGCTCTTTGCGAGGGCGTTGATCTGGTCGATCTGGGCTTGGAGGGCTTCAGGCGACTTCGCCGACACGAGCAACGGCGGTGCGCCGAGGGGGCTCGTCGAAGCCGTCGCGCTCTTCGGGATCGATTCGGATTGACCGGCCCCCTGGGGGGAACTACCCCCCATCCCAATCATCTCAGGCAGGTCTGACAATTCCTGAGCGGTCGGGGCCGCTTCGATGATCACGTGGGCGTTGGTGCCGGACAGGCCGAACGACGAGATGCCGGCGCGATGAGGGCGGTCCACCGCAGGCCACGGGGTGTTCTCGGTCAGCAGTGACACGTTGCCCGCCGACCAGTCCACGTGCGTGGTCGGCGACGTCAGGTGCAGGGTGCGCGGGAGCAGGCCGTTGCGCAGCGACAGCACGAGCTTGATCACGCCCGCGACACCGGCGGCGGCCTGGGCGTGGGCGATGTTCGACTTGATGGAACCCAGCAGGAGCGGTGCCGTGCGGTTCTGGCCGTACGTTGCCAGCAGGGCCTGGGCTTCGATCGGGTCGCCCAGGACGGTGCCGGTGCCGTGAGCCTCCACGGCGTCCACGTCCGAAGTGGACAGACCGGAGTTGGCGAGGGCCTGGCGGATCACGCGTTGCTGCGCGGGGCCGTTCGGTGCGGTCAGACCGTTCGAGGCGCCGTCCTGGTTGATGGCGGAGCCGCGCACGACGGCCAGGATCTGGTGGCCTGCGCGCAGAGCGTCGGACTGGCGTTCGATCACCAGCACGCCGACGCCTTCCGCCCAGCCCGTGCCGTTGGCGTCCTCGGAGAACGAGCGGCAGCGCGCGTCGCTGGCCAGGCCGCCCTGGGCGTTGAAGCCGGCGAAGCTCATCGGGGTCGACATCACGGTCACGCCGCCGACCAGGGCCATCGTCGTCTCGCCGGAGCGGATCGAGTTCGCGGCCAGGTGCAGGGCGACCAGTGAGGCCGAGCAGGCGGTGTCGACGGTGAGGGCTGGGCCTTCGAGGCCGAAGGTGTAGGAGAGGCGGCCGGAGATCACCGCGGACGACAGGCCCGTTGACGCGTGGCCCTCGACCTCGTCGCGGGAGCGCAGGATCAGGTTGGTGTAGTCCTGGCCGTTCGTGCCGATGTAGACGCCGGTCTTCGTACCGCGCAACGACGTCGCGTCGATGCCGGCTCGTTCGACGGCCTCCCAGGCGACTTCGAGGAGCTGGCGTTGCTGCGGGTCCATGGCGAGGGCTTCGCGCGGGGAGATGCCGAAGAAGCCCGCGTCGAACTGCGTCGCGCCGTGCAGGAAGCCGCCTTCGACGGTGCCGCCCATCGCCTCGGCCTCCCAGCCGCGGTCGTGGGGGAACGTCGTGACGCCGTCGCCGCCGGTGACGAGCAACTGCCAGAGGTCTTCCGGCGAGTTCACGTCGCCGGGCAGGCGGCAGGCCATGCCGACGATCACGATCGGGTCCTCGAGATCGGCCTGGCCCTGGGCGACGACGTCGTCGGAGAGTCCCTCTCCGGTCAGTTCGGCGAGAAGGTGTTCGGCCACGGTCTGCGGGGTCGGGTAGTCGAAGATCAGCGTCGCCGGGAGCGAAAGGCCGGTGGCCAGGGCGAGGGCGTTGCGCAGTTCGATGGCGGTCAGCGAGTCGAAGCCGAGCGCGCGGAACTCCCTGTCCTCCGCGATCCCGTCGGCGTGGATGACCTTCGCGGCCTCCTCGCGGACCACCTCGACCACGAACGGCAGCCGGTCGGCAGAGGGCAGGCCGGTGAGCTTCAACGCCAGGCCGCCGCTGCGGGCGTTCGAGGCGGTGCGTCGTCCGGGGCGGGCGCGCTCGGGGACGAACGGCGCGAGGAACGCCTCGTCGGTCCTGATGGCGGCGTCGAACAGAGCCGGATCCCACGTGTCCATCGCGAGCGCCAGGCCCGGCTGGCCGAGACCGCGGCGGTGGGCGGCGAGGGCTTCGAGGTAACTGTTCGCGGAGGCGTGGGCACCCTTGCCGACCGCACCGACGACCTCGGCGATCGACGTCAGCACGACGAACGGAACGTCACCGCACAGCGTGTGCAGCAGCCACGCCGTGTCGGCCTTGGCCTGGAAGACGGTGTCGAGCCGGTCCGGAGTCAGGGCACCGACGACGCCGTCGTCCTGGAGGTCGGCCGCGTGCACGATCGCGGCCAGGTCGTCCACAGTGGACAAGAGTTCGGAAAGCGCGTCCCAGTCGGTGACCGTGACGACCCTGCGCACCCCGGGGAGGGCTCCGACGTGTTGCTCGATCTCGGGGACGTCACCCGTGACTACGACAGTGCCGTCCCACGAGGGGTCGGCGGAGTGGCCGGAGGCGCGGCTGAACCGGCCGACGCGCACCTCGCCGTCGCGGACGACGGCCTGGGTTTCGCCGAGGTCGAAGAGCGACGCGAGGCCGTCCGGGAGGGAGTCCTCGACGTCGAGCAGCAGGAATCTGCCGGGGTGCTCGACCTGCGCCGACCGCACCAGGCCCCACACGGCCGCGCCCGCCAGATCGTCCCCGGACAGGGCACCTCGCGTGACGAACACCAGCCGGGAGTTGGTCAGGAGCGACTCCTGGATGAGCAGCAGCGCCTGCCAGGAATCGGTGACCGGCACGAGGACGGTATCCGGTGTGGATTCGCCCGCCAGCGAGTCCACGACCGGAACACCGAGTCCGAGGAGGTCCTCACCGAGCACGGCCCAGTCGTTCGCGCCGTGGATCTCGATCGGGACCCAGTCGAGCCGGTACAGCTCGGTGCGTTGCGTCGCCGCCAACTCGCGGAACGAGATGGCGGCGTCCAGGACCGCGTCCCCGTTGGCGTCGGCGGCGGTGAGCTGAACCCGTCCGTCCTTTTCGGACAGGCGGACGCGGAGGAGTTCGGCGCCGGTGGCGTGCAACGTGACCGAACGCCAGTCCGCGGCTTCGCCTTCGACGCCCAGGAAGGACGCGGCGTTCAGGGCGGCGTCCAGCAGAGCCGGGTGGATGCCGAAACCGGTGGCGTCGCTGGACAACGCGACCTCGGCGAAGATCTCGTCCTTCCGCTGCCAGACCGCGCGGAGGCTCTCGTCGTGGGAGCTGTCGACGACCTGCGCGCCCTTCGGCGGCCACACGGTGATGTTCTCGGGCTGAGTGCCGGTGCCGAGCCTGCCTTCGGCGTGCTCGACCCAGTCTTGCTGGTCGGCGCGGGAGTGCAGGGTGAAACGGCCGTCGGTACCGACGTGGAGCTGAACCTGCACGGAACCGTTTCCTGTCAACCGCAACGGCTCGATCGTGGTGAGTTCTTCTACACCACCGTGGTCGGTGAGGTCTGCCGCTTTCAGTGCCAGCTCGACGAAACCGGCGGTCGGGAAGGCCGGCCACTGCGAACCGGAGAGCGTGCCGGTGAGGATCAGCTCGCCCGACCCGGCGACGGTCATGGCCGCGCCGAGCAGCGGGTGCCCGGCAGGGGAGAGGCCGAGTCCGGTGGCGTCGCCCGCGCTCACCGAGACCGACGGCCAGTACGGCGCGTGCTCGAAGGCGTAGGTGGGCAGGTCGACGCGTCTGCCGCCGGGGTAGCAGGGCAGCCAGTCGACTCGCGTGCCGCTGACGTGCAGGCGGGCCAAGGCGGTTTCGAACGCCCCGACCTCGTCGCGGTCCTTGCGGATCGTCGGTATGGCGCCTTCGACCAGTGCGGCGAGGACGCCGTCCGGGCCGACTTCCAGGAACGTCTTGCCTTGCAGGGCTTGGACGTTGTCGTGGAAGCGGACGGTGTTGCGGACGTGTTGCACCCAGTACTCGGGATTGGTGACGTCGGCACCGTGGACGGGGATCTGCGGCTCGTGGAAGGTGAGGGTGCTGATGGCTTCTCGGAAGTCCGCGAGCATCGGTTCCATCAACGGGCTGTGGAACGCGTGCGAGACGCGGAGCTGCTTGTGCTTCCAGCGCTGGGCGAGTTCGAGGGTCGGGTCTTCGTCGCCGGCGATGACGACGGAGGCGGGGCCGTTGACGGCGGCGATGGTGACGGTGCCGGTGAGGTGCGGCGTGACGTCGGCTTCGGAGGCTTGGACGGCGACCATCGCGCCGGTCTGGGGGAGGGCCTGCATGAGGCGGGCGCGTTCGGTGACGAGGGTCCTGGCGTCGTCGAGGCTGAGGACGCCGGCGACGTGTGCGGCGGCGATCTCGCCGATGGAGTGGCCGGCGAGGTGGGCCGGTGCGACGCCGAAGTGTTCCAGGAGGCGGTACAGCGCCACTTCGAACGCGAACAGTGCCGGTTGGGCGTTGCCGGTCTGGTTGAGCAGGTCTTCGTCGTCGCCCCAGATGATCTGCCTGAGTTCGGGGGTGGTGCAGGTGTCGAAGGCTTGTTCGAACACGGGGTAGCGGGCGTGGAGTTGCTTGCCCATGCCGAGGCGTTGGGCGCCTTGGCCGGTGAAGAGCATCGCGAGCTCGGTGCGCTTGGCCTGGCCGGTGATCTCGGTGTCGGCCAGGAGGACGGCGCGGTGTTCGAAGAGCGTGCGGGTGGTGATGAGGGAGTGGCCGATGTCGCGCGGGTCGCCGGGGTGGGTGCGGATGCGGTCGATCTGGGCGCGCAGGGAGGCTTCGGACTTGGCGGACACGATGAGCGGCACCGGGCCCGCCGCACTCTTCGGGATCGATTCGGATTGACCGGCCCCCTGGGGGGAACCACCCCCCATCCCAATCATCTCAGGCAGGTCTGACAATTCCTGAGCGCTCGGGGCGGCCTCGATGATCACGTGCGCGTTGGTGCCCGACACGCCGAACGACGACACAGCGGCACGCCGCGCGCGATCAGACTCCGGCCACGAACGGGCCGTGGTCACCAGGGAGACGTCACCAGCTGACCAGTCGACGTGTGTGGAGGGGCGGGACACGTGCAGAGTCGCGGGCACGACGCCGTGCTGCATCGCCTGCACCATCTTGATGATGCCCGCGACACCGGCTGCGGCCTGGGTGTGGCCGATGTTCGACTTCACGGAGCCGAGCAGCAAAGGCGAAGGACGGTCCGCGCCGTACACGGCAAGCAGGCTACGGGCCTCGATCGGATCGCCCAGAGCGGTGCCGGTGCCGTGCGCCTCTACAACGTCCACATCGGACGGAGCCAGGCCGGCGCGGTCGAGGGCGGCGCGGATGACTCGTTGCTGGGCGCGGCCGTTCGGGGCGGTGAATCCGTTGGAGGCGCCGTCGGAGTTGACGGCCGAACCGCGCACCACAGCCAGAACGGGGTAGCCCAAAGCCTGAGCGTCCGACAAACGAGCCAGTGCGAGCATGCCGACGCCCTCGGACCAGCCGGTGCCGTCCGCGTCGTCGGAGAACGCCTTGCAGCGGCCGTCGCGGGCCAGGCCGCCCTGGCGGGAGAACTCGACGAGTGAGCCGGGGGTGCACATGACGTTCACGCCGCCGGCCAGGGCGAGCGTGCACTCGCCGCCGCGCAGGGCGTTCACAGCCAGGTGCAGGGAGACCAGCGACGAGGAGCAGGCCGTGTCGACGGTCAGGGTCGGGCCCTCGAAGCCGAACGCGTAGGAGATCCGGCCTGATTCTGCGGAGGCGGCGATGCCGGTGCCGACGTCGCCGGTCGCGTCGTCCAGGCCGCGGATCAGGAGGTGTTCGTAGTCCTGGCCGTTGGTGCCGACGTACACGCCTGTGCGGGAGCCGCGGAGAGTGGACGGGTCCAGGCCGGCTCGTTCCAATGCCTCCCAAGACACTTCGAGCAGCAGACGTTGTTGCGGGTCCATGGTCACCGCCTCGCGCGGTGAGATGCCGAAGAACGCCGGGTCGAAGTCGGCCAGGCCGTGCAGGAAACCGCCCTGGACCGACACGCTGTTGCCGCGGGCGTCTACTCCGCTGCCGAGCAACGAGTCCACGTCCCAGCCGCGGTCGGCGGGAAAGCCCGTGATCGCGTCCCTGCCGGTGGACACCAGGTCCCAGAGTTGTTCCGGGGACGTGATTCCGGCGGGGAATCGGCAGGCCATGCCGATGATCGCCACCGGCTCGCCGGCCGCGGCCACCAGTTGCCGGTTGGCGCGGCGCAGGCGGTCGGCCTCCTTCACGGCCGCACGCAGCGCCTCGACAACCTTCTCACTGGAGTTGCTCATGCTCTGCGCTCCGTCAGTCCGAATCCCGCGGTGCTCCCCGTTGGCACATTCGAACAGCCGAACCAGTAGTGGATTCCACAGCTTCTGCCAGATGAGAACGTTTCCACGGCGGGGCTTGGGAACGTGACCACGCAGCGTGATCCACGCTGGGGCGTTCGGACGCCTGCGACGTGTCGTGGTGCCCCGAAAGTGGGTTCACCCATTAGTGGCACTTGATTTCTCAATCAAGATCAACTGTGGTTAAGGTGCGCGCGATCAAGGTTGTTCTCATTGTTCGAGGTGGCGCGTCAGATGTATCAGCAGTGGCACGTGAGTGCGTTCTTAGCTTCCGCCGACACGGTCGTCAGCAATGAGATAGTCGAAACGGTCCGCGAGTTGCGGGCGAGGGTGCTCTTTGATCGTGGACGCCGACCGGCGTTTCGCGGTGAGGACGGCCGGCACGTCGACGATCAGGACCTCGACTACGGCGCCTGGCACTTCGTCGCACGCAAAGAGCCAGGTGGGCCGCCTCTCGGCTACATCAGGCTGTCGACACCGGCGACCGGCGAGCTGTTCCAGTCCCGGGCATTTCTCGGCGATGCCGGATTCGAACGAATTCTCCGCGAGGCCGGCGTCACGCCCGGAGAAACGTTTGAGCACAGTCGACTCGTGGTCGAACATCGGGCGCGGAAACTGGGACTCGGCGCCTATTTGAACGCCGTCGCGATCGGCGCCGCACACGCTCTGGGTGCGAAAGCGATGATCGGCACGTCCGGGACGAAGGACGGCCAGCACCTGTTCCACGAACGATTCGGCTTCCGGTGTGTCGAGGGGACGCGCCGACACGTCGAGCACTACACCGAGGACGTCGTGATCATGTTCCACGACGTCGAAGCCGGTGCCGGCGAATACCACGAACTCGTCACGAGGATGCGTGGAGAGTTCCCCGAGCTGGCGGCGGTCGAGCACGCTCCCGCCGTCGCGCTCAGTCACCGGCGGCCGCACGAGCTCCACGGCAACGCGGACACCACGGCCTGGCAACCGGTCCTCCTCACCCCAACGGTCGCGGCCGATCGGGAAGCACTGCAACGACTTCTGGACTCCGGCCGGGTCCGCGAGGTCCACGACACGATCGACGCGCAGATCGACGAGCTCGTCCGCAGCCGCGAACCCTGGCTGCCTCCGCACGAGGACCTCACCCGGCGCAAGCACGAGCAACTCGGCGGACTCACCGACTGGGAGTACGGCACCTGGGTCTTCTACCCGTGGTCCCAGCGGCTCGTGCACGTGCTGCCCCGCGAGGAGTTCCGGCTGGTCCGCACCGACCGCAACCGCGGCAAGATCGAACGCCCGCAGCAGAGGTCGTTGCTGGGACGCAGGATCGGCGTGATCGGCCTGTCGGTCGGCAACAGCGCCGCCGTCACGTTCGCCCTCGAGGGCATCGGCGGCAGGTTCAAGCTCGCCGACTTCGACGAGTTCGGTCTGTCCAACCTGAACCGGCTGCGCGCGGGTGTGCACCACCTCGGCGTGAACAAGGCAGTCATCTCGGCGCGGCAGATGTTCGAGATCGACCCCTACCTCGACATCGAGATCTTCACCGACGGGCTCACCAGGCAGAACCTCGACGAGTTCACCGACGGCCTGGACCTGGTCGTCGAGGAGTGCGACACCCCGTACGCGAAGATCGCCGCCAGGGAGGCGGCCCGTCGGCGCGGCATCCCCGTCGTCATGGACTGCAACGACCGAGGCATGCTCGACGTCGAGCGGTTCGACCAGGAACCGAATCGGCCGCTGCTGCACGGCCTGATCGGCGACGTCACCGCCGACGAGCTCGAAACCCTGTCGAAACAACAAAAGGTCGACCTGATCCTCGCCATGGTCGACGCCGAACGCATCAGCCCCGAGCTGCGCGCGTCGTTCGGCGAACTCGGCAGGACGCTCAGCAGCTGGCCGCAGCTCGCGTCCGGCGTGGCGCTCGGCGGCGCGCTCACCGCCGAGGCCGCCCGCCGGATCCTGCTCGGCGCCGAGTGCGTGTCCGGCCGGTTCTACGTCGACTTCGCCGACCTGATCACGCCCGCCACCAACACCGCCAGGAGCTCCGTGTGATCCCGGTGGCGTTGAAGGGAACCGGTGTCCACCTGCCCGAACGGATCGTCACCAACGACGACCTCGCGCGCATGGTCGACACGTCCGACGAGTGGATCACCAGCCGGACCGGGATTCGCGAACGACGCTGGCTCGCACCGGATCGCGCCGTCTCGGACATGTGCGTCGCCGCGGCCAGGGACGCGCTCGCGAGTTCCGAGACGACCGTCCACGACGTCGACGTGATCATCGTCGCCACCTACACGTGGGACCAGCCGCTGCCGTCCACGGCGCTGATCGTCAAGGACGCACTCGGGGCGCACCGGGCGTTGACGCTCGACGTCACGCAGGCCGCGTGCGCGAACGGCGTGCAGGCGTTGCTGCTCGCGGCACACCTGCTGCAGTCCTCGGCCGCCCGCACGGTGCTCGTGATCGCGGCCGACTGCGCCAGCCGCGTCACGGACCCGCAGGAACGCACGAGCCGCATCTTCTTCGGTGACGCGGCCGCGGCGGCGGTGCTGCACCGCGGTGACGGCGACAGCGGCCTGCTGTCCTGGGACTTCGGCTCCGAACTGTCCTACGACGTGCAGATCAAGGCCGGCGGTTCACGGCTGCCCACGAGCGAGTCGACCGTCGAGCGACGAGAGCACTTCGTCACCATGAACGGCCGGGCGGTCTGGGACACCGCGACGAGGTGGCTGCCCGACAGCATCCTCACCGCGGCGGCGAAGGCGGAGGTGCCGATCGAACGGATCGACCACTTCTTCCTGCACCAGGCCAACCTGAACATCATCAACGCCGCGCTCGACAAGCTCGCCGTCCCCGCCGCGAAGGCACCGGTCACGCTCGACCGGCTCGGCAACACCGGGTCGGCAGGGGTGTTCACCGCACTGCACTCGCGGTTCGGGGAGCTGCGCAAGGGCGACGTGTTCGTCATGTCCGCGATCGGTGCCGGGTTCCAGTGGGGAACCCTCTGCTTCCGGCACTAAAACGAGTTGCTCCTACCGGCGGCCCGGTGTTGCATGCGAAGGGCACCGGGCCTCTGGGGGAGTTGATCGATGCTCGACGGCGTGATCGTCACCGACGTGTCCCTTGTGGACGAACTGGTCCGCACGCAGTTCCCGCGCTGGCACGGCCTGCCGATTCGCGAGGTCGCGCACGGCGGCACCAGCAACGCCCTGTACCGGCTGGGCGACGAGCTGGCGGTGAGGCTGCCGCGCCGCGAGTGGGCCAAGGACGGGGCGGGCCAGGAAGCCGTCGTCGTTCCACTGGTCGCGCCGCACGTGCCGGTCGCGGTGCCGGAACCGGTCGCGCTGGGCGAACCGGCGGCGAACTACCCGTACCAGTGGTCGGTGGTGCGCTGGCTCGACGGCGAGACCGCTCCGATCGAGGACGTCGGCGAGGACACGCCGTTCCGGCTGGCCGAACTGATCCGCGCGCTGCACGAGATCGACGCGACCGGACGGCCGTGGACCACCGGCCGAGGCCGGGCGACCGGGTCTGACCACGACGACCCCGTCCGCACCTGCATCGCCCAGGTCGGCGGCGACCCCAGGCTCGTCACCATCTGGGAGGACGCGCTGAACGCCCCGAGCTGGGACCGGCCCGGCCGCTGGCTGCACGCCGACCTGCACGTGGGCAACCTGCTCTTCCGCGACGGCGAGCTGACCGGCGTGATCGACTGGGGCGCGGCCGGCGTCGGTGATCCGGCGGCGGACCTCATGACGGCCTGGCTCTACCTGGACGAACGCGGCCGCAAGCAGTTCCGGCGCGAGCTCGCCGAGTTCGACGACGCCGCCTGGACGCGCGCGAAGGGCTGGGCGTTGCACCTCGCTGTGCTCGCGCTTCCTTACTACCGCGACACCAACAAGTTCCTCGCCGACATAGCCAGCTGGACGCTCGACCAGCTCTGCCCGGGCTGGGACGACTGATGCGGATCGACGTGTCCCTCGTGGACGGACTGACTGACTGATCCTGCTGTTCACCGGCGGCGAGCTGACCGGCGTGATCGACTGGGGCTGTGCCGCCGCCGGTGATCCGGCGGGCGACCTCATGACCGCGTGGCTGTTCCTCGACGAACGCGGCCGCGAGCAGTTCCGGCGTGAGCTCGCGGGTTCGACGACGCCACCTGGGTGCGTGCGCGAGGCTGGGCGATGGAACTCTCGATGCTCGCCCTCGCCCGCCACGCTCTCGGCCGGCTACTCGCGGAACGCGCCGGGTGACATGCCTGTCTCGCGGGCGAAGAACTTCGTGAAGTTGGTGGCCTCGCTGAACCCGAGCCGGTGCCCGATCGCCGCCGACGACAGGTCGGTGTGCACGAGCAGCCGTTTGGCCTCCAGCGTCACGCGGGCGTCGATCAACGCCTTCGCGGACAGGCCCGTCGCGGCCAGGCAGATGCGGTTCAGGCTGCGCGTCGAGTAGCCGACGCGGGCCGCGTACTCGGCGGCGTTGCGGGTGGCGGCGAAGGAGCGTTCGAGTTCCTGCTGGAAGCGTTCGAAACGGGCGTCGGCGTGGCCGGGAGCGGCGCCGGGCAGGCGGGCGACGCGCAGCAGCAACGCGCCCAGCAGCTGGCGGAGCAGGTCCACCGGTTCGTTGGTCAGCAGGTTGCGGCGGTACTCCTGCCTCAGGTCCTGCACGGCGCGGGTGAAGACCGCCAGTTCCGCCTTGGGGACCAGGTGCCGGACCGGTCCGAACGGGCTGAGCACCGGCGGCGGGAACGCAGGGGTGAAAAGCACCATGAACGCCTCCGCCGCGCCGGTCGGCAGGCGGAGCACCCGGCCGGGGCTGACGTGCAGGAGCGTGCCGGGTGAGCACGGGTGGTCCACGAAATCGACCATGGTGGTGCCGGTGCCCGCGGTGAACAGGAACAGCTGGTGGAAGTCGGTGCGGTGCACCTTCGTCAGCGTGTCCTCGCTGAGCCTGCGGCGGAGCACGCCGAGGTCGAGCGCTTCCAGGCCCAGCTGCCCGCGGTCGGGGTTGCTGAAGCCGAACTGCGCGACCTGTCCACTTCTGACCATGGTGAGGCGTGATCCTACCTCGTGCCGGTCAGACAGCTGGGACATCGTTGCGGCCATGGACAACAAGGAACTCGTGCTCAAGGCCGCAGGCGAACTGTTCGGCGACAAGGACCCGTCCGCTGTGGACCGTTGGGTCGCGCCGGACTACCGCCAGCACAGCTCGCTCATCGCGGACGGACCCGAGGCGTTGCGCGGGCTCGTCGCGAGCCTGCCGGAAGGTTTCCGCTACGAACCGGCGCGCGTGATCGCGGACGGCGATCTCGTTGCCCTGCACGGTGTCTACCACGGGTTCGGGCCGGAACCGCTCGTCGCGTTCGACCTGTTCCGGGTGCGGGATGGCAAGCTCGTCGAGCACTGGGACGCGCTCACGCCCGTGGTCGAGAACACCGCGAGTGGACGGTCCCAGACGGACGGTGCCGCCCGTCCCGCCGCCGAAGGCACCGAACGCAGTCGCGAGCTGGTCCAGGAGTTCGCGCAGCGGATCCTGCAGGACGCCGACTACTCGGTGCTGACCGACTACATCTCCACCGAGACCTACCTGCAGCACAACCCGGAGGCCGCGGACGGGCTCGACGGGTTCGGGGCGGCCGCGGCGAAGTGGGCGGGGGAAGGCCGCAACCTCGTCTACAAGACGGTGCACCAGGTCGTGGCCGAAGGCGATCTCGTTCTGCTGCAGTCGGAAGGCGAGTTCGGCGAACCGGTCGCGTACTGGGACCTGTTCCGCGTCCAGGGCGGCAAGATCGTCGAGCACTGGGACGTCATCGCGCCGATCCCGGCCGACCTTCCGCACGGCAACGGGCTGTTCTGACGTGCTCACGGCCCTGCCCGACTACCGGCACGCGGTCGCACTGGACGAGCCCTTCCGCCCGCTCAGTGCGCCCGCGCCCGTCGGCGAACTCGAACTCCTGACGAGTCTCGCCCTGCGAATGCTCGGCGACGACCCGTGGGTCGGCCGGTTCCGGCTGCCACGCGAGGCGGGGGGACCGGCGCCGCATGCTCCGGGCGGTGCTCACCGTCCGCGAACCCGCGCCGCTGGACCCCGAACTCGTCGCCGTGCTCGACGCGCTGCTCGGCGGCGAACGTCGGCAGCGACCGCTCGCGAACGCCCTGACGCTGCCCGCGCCGCTCGCGGTCTGGCGGGGCGACATCACCCGGCTCCGGACCGACGCGATCGTCAACGCCGCCAACGACGCCCTGCTCGGCTGCTTCCAGCCGATGCACGCCTGCGTCGACAACGCGATCCACCACGCCGCCGGGCCGCGGCTGCGGGCCGACTGCCGGCGGATCATGACGCTGCAGGGAACGCCGGAGCCGACCGGAACCGCGAAGATCACCCGCGGCTACCACCTGCCCGCGCCGTTCGTGCTGCACACGGTCGGCCCGATCGTGCGCGGGAACCTGTTGCCCGCCCACGGAACCGCGCTCGCCGACTCCTACCGGGCGTGCCTCGACCTCGCCGCCGAGGTACCGGGAATCCGCACGGTCGCGTTCAGCGGCATCAGCACCGGGATCTTCGGGTTTCCGAAAAGGCCGGCCGCACGCATCGCGATCGGCACCGTCCGGGACTGGCTCACCACGCACCCCGGCCGGTTCGACCGCGTCGTGTTCGTGGCGTTCGGCGGCGAGGACGAGACTGTCTACCGGGAGTTGCTGTGACGCTGGAACGCTGGCTGGACGAGGCCGATCGCGTGCTCATCGCGGCGGGCGCGGGACTGTCCGCGGCGGCGGGCTACGACTACTCGGACACCGAACGGTTCGCCGAACTGTTCCCGGTGCTGCACCAGAAGGGCCTGTGGGCGCGGTACCAGCTGATCGGCCTGCCGCTACCGCCCAGGTTGCTGTGGGGTTACTGGTCCGTGCACGTCGACGACATCCGGTTCGGGGAGGAGCCGAACCCCGTGTACACGAGGGTGCGGGACCTGGTCGGCACCCGTGGCCACTTCGTCCTGACGTCCAATGTGGACGGGTTGTTCGCGCGCAACGGTTTCGCGGAGGACCGGGTGTGGACGCCGCAGGGCGACTACGGCCGCTACCAGTGCGAGACGCCGTGCACACGGGAAACGTGGCCCAGTAGGCCGATCGTGGAAGCCGCATTGGCCACCTACGACGCCTTGACAGGGGAGACCGAGACGGTGCCGGCGTGCCCGCGCTGCGGGGGAGAGGTGTTCCTGAACGTGCACAAGGGGCCCGAGTACGTGCCCGACCACTACGCGCCCGCGGGGACACGGCTGCGGGAGTGGCTGGGCGACGGCGTGCTCGTGATCGAGATCGGCGCCGGGTTCAGCACGCCCACGGTCATTCGCCGGCCGGTGGAATCGCTGGTCCGCAGCCTGCCAAGCGCTCGGTTGGTGCGAATCAACACCGTGCACGCCGAGGTGCCTGCTGATCTTGGTGAACGGGCAGTGTCTGTGCGGGCGGACATCACCGAGGTGCTGGGTCTGCCATAGCACATCGGGCTATCCGCGAACTGGAGTAAGACCCCCCGCCATCCGGGGCCATTCGTCAGGTTACGTATGTGAGAAAGTTTCATCACCCTCTCGACGGCGCATCGGGTTTGTGCGTACGGTGAGCGCGTTGTCACCGTACCGGTCAGTAGTAACCCTAGCTGAATTCCTTTCTCCCCACCCCTGCAGGGTGAGGAAGTGAGCACAGTGAACATGCTGTCGGATCGAGAACGGGTGCTGTGTCTGAGTCCGTTCAGCACCCCCAACCCGGCCCTCGTGGTCGCGGCCGAACGAGCCGGTGGGCTCGGCGTGCTCGACCTCGGGCCGAACGCCGCCGCCGACCTCGCCCGCGTGGTCGCGCGTCATCCGCGTGCGTTCGGGGTGAGACTGCACGGACCGTTGACGGTCCCGCTGCCCGAAGCCGTGGACACCGTCGTAGTCGATCTCGCCCGTGCTGCTCCAACCCTCGCTGAACTGGGTGAACGCCGTGTTCTCGCGGTGATCACCTCGGTGGCGGAAGCCGCTGCGGCGATCGAGTTCGGGGCCACCGGCTTGATCGCGAAGGGTGCCGAGTCAGGCGGCCGAGTGGGTGGTTCGCCCGCGTTCGTGCTGCTCCAGCAGGTGCTCGCGCTGACCGATCTGCCGGTCTGGGTGGCGGGTTCGATCGGGCCTGACACGGCTGCCGCGGCGATCGCGGGCGGTGCGCGCGGAGTGGTGCTGGAAGGCCAGCTCACACTCGTCGCGGAGGCTCGAAAACATATTTCCGGCGAAATTGTCAACGCCGTCCGCATGATGGATGGCGCCGACACCGTCGTGAACCGCGGGTTACGCGTTCATGTTCGTCAAAACACGCTCGAAATTGGTCAAGAAGGTTCCTTGGCTGATTTCTACCGTACCTCGTTTGGGACCGTTGGAGGCGTGGTCAGCGCGATTGCGCGGGGCATTCGGGACAATCTCACCCTGGCGGGTGAGCACCGCCCGATCCGGCCGGGTGGACCGTTCTGCGACCGCGTCCCCGGCCTGCGCTACCCGATCGCGCAGGGGCCGATGACCCGCGTCAGCGACCAGCCCGCGTTCGCCGCGGCCGTCGCCGAGGGCGGTGCGCTGCCGTTCCTCGCGCTCGCGTTGATGGAAGGCCCGGCCGTTCGCACGCTGCTCGAGCACACCGCGGAGAAGCTCGGCGACCGGCCGTGGGGCGTCGGACTGCTCGGCTTCGCACCGCCCGAACTGCGGGCGCGGCAGATGGAGGCCGTGCTGGCCGTCCGGCCGAAGTACGCGATCGTCGCCGGTGGCACGCCCACGCAGGCACGGGAACTGGAGGACGCCGGCATCGAGGCGTTCCTGCACGTGCCGTCGCCCGCGCTGCTGCGCCGGTTCCTCGACGAGGGCGCGCGCAAGTTCGTCTTCGAGGGCTCCGAGTGCGGCGGGCACACCGGTCCCCGCACCAGCTTCACCCTGTGGCAGCAGCAGATCGACGTGCTGCGCGGACGTGAGAAGGACGTTGTCGCACTGTTCGCGGGCGGCGTTCACGACGCCCGGTCGGCCGCGATGATCTCCGCCATGACCGCGTCGATCGCGGCACGCGGCGCTGCCATTGGTGTTCTCGTCGGCACCGCCTACCTGTTCACCGAGGAAGCCGTGTCGCACGGCGCGATCCGCCCGGTGTTCCAGCAGGTCGCGCTGGAGTGCGAGGACACCGCGCTGCTGGAGACCTCACCCGGCCACGCCGTCCGGTGTGCCCAGACGTCCTATGTGGACACGTTCGAGCAGGCGCGGGCCGAGCTCACCGGACTGTCGAAGCAGGAGAGCTGGGAGAGGCTCGAACAGCTCAACCTGGGACGACTCCGGCTCGCCAGCCGCGGTCTCGTCCGCGACGACGGTGTCCTCAAAGAGGTCGGTGACGACGAACAGCGCCGCGAAGGCATGTTCATGATCGGCCAGGTCGCGACCCTGCGGTCCGAACGCACCACGATCGCCCGGCTGCACGAGGACATCGTCTCCGGCGTGCTGCCCGAGACCACCGAGCACGAGACCGCCGCGGAACCGCTGGACGTCGCCATCGTCGGCATGGCCGCGATCATGCCGGGTGCCCGTGACGTCGCCGAGTTCTGGGCGAACGTCCTGGCGGGCACCGACTCCATCACCGAGATCCCGCCGGACCGCTGGTCGCCCGAACGCTACGGAAGCCCGTTCCGCTGGGGCGGTTTCCTCCCGCGCACGGCCTTCGACCCGCTCGCGTACGGGATCCCGCCCGCGTCGCTGACCTCGATCGAACCGGCCCAGCTGCTGGCGCTCGAGGTGTCGGCGAAGGCGCTGGCCGACGCCGGGTACCAGACCAGGGTGTTCGACCGCGAACGCACGTCGGTGATCTTCGGTGCCGAAGCCGGCGCCGACCTCGCGAACGCCTACACGGTCCGCACCGCGTTGCCCGCCTTGGGAATCAACGGCCTGGACGACCACCTGCCGAAGCTGACCGAGGACTCGTTCCCCGGCGTGCTCGGCAACGTGATCGCGGGCCGCGTCGCGAACCGGCTCGACCTCGGCGGCGCGAACTACACGGTCGACGCCGCCTGCGCGTCCAGCCTCGCCGCGCTCGACGTGGCCTGCAAGGAACTCGTCGGCGGCACCAGCGACATGGTCCTGTGCGGCGCGGTCGACCTGCACAACAGCGCGCACGACTACCAGATGTTCGCCTCGGTGAAAGCCCTGTCCGCCAAGGGCCGCTGCGCCACGTTCGACTCGGCTGCGGACGGCATCGCACTCGGTGAGGGCGTGGCCGCCGTCGTCCTGAAGCGGCTGGCCGACGCCGAACGCGACGGCGACCGCGTCTACGCGGTGATCAAGGGCATCGGCGCGTCGAGCGACGGCCGGTCGCTGGGCCTGACCGCGCCACGTCCGGAAGGCCAGCAGCGAGCCCTGAGCCGCGCCTACGCGTCGGCCGGGCTGCCGGTCACCGACGTCGGACTGGTCGAGGCGCACGGCACCGGAACCGTGGTGGGAGACCGCACCGAACTGGCCTCGCTGACCCGGATGTTCTCCGGCGTCGAACCCGGCACCTGCACGATCGGCTCGGTCAAGTCGCAGATCGGCCACACCAAGTGCGCGGCGGGCCTGGCCGGTGTGATCAAGGCGGCGCTGTCCGTCCACACCGGACTACGACCTGGCACGTTGCACGTCAAGCAGCCCAACGCCTTCTGGGACGCCGAGACCTCACCGTTCGCGTTCGGCCACCGCACGTGGGCGAGCAAGAACCGGGTCGCGGGTGTGAGCGCGTTCGGGTTCGGCGGCACGAACTTCCACACCGTCATCGCGGGCTACACCGGCGCCGACGAACCCCGCCACGGCCTGAAGGCCTGGCCGGCCGAGCTGTTCTTGATCCGCGGCGACGATCAGGCCGCCGCCCAACGGGAAGCCGCTCGCCTCGCCGCGCTGGTCGACGTGCGCACTCCGCTGCGTTCGCTCGCCGCGGCATGTGATGAAGGAACCGTCCAGGCGGCGTTCGTGGTCAGCGATCACGAGAGCCTGCAGAAGGCGCTCAAGGACGTCGAGGCCTGGCGCGAGTCCGACGTGGTGTCGCTGAGGTCGGGAGAACGGCCACAAATAGCGTTCCTCTACCCAGGTCAGGGCAGTCAACGGCCGGGCATGCTGCTCGACCTGGTCACGGCCTTCCCACGACTGCAGGACTTCCTCGACGCGCGCTACGAGCGGGTGATGTACCCAGCGGCCGCGCTGACCGCCGAGGACGTGTCCCGGCAGCGGGCGGAGATCACCGACACCCGCAACGCCCAGCCCACGCTCGGCATCGCCGGGCTGATGGTCACGTCGCTGCTGGATTCCGTCGGCGTGCGGCCGGATCTGGCCGGTGGCCACAGTTACGGCGAACTGGTCGCGTTGTCGGCGGCCGGCGCGTTCGGGGCGGCTGAACTGCTGGAACTCAGTGCGGCCAGGGCCCAGGCGATGCTGGACGCGGTCGGCGACGACCCCGGCACGATGGCCGCCGTGACCGCCGCGGTGGCCGAGGTCGAGGCCCTGCTGCCGTCCGATGTCGTGGTGGCGAACCACAACGCGCCCGACCAGGTCGTGATCTCGGGTCCGACCGAGGCCGTGCACAACGCCGTCGAGGTGCTGAAGAGCGCCGGGCTGACCGTGAAGAACATCCCGGTCGCCGCCGCGTTCCACAGCCCGCTGATGGCCGGGGCCCGCGACCGGTTCGCGGCCCGTCTCGCAGCCACCTCTCTTGGCTCGATGCGGTTCCCGGTGTGGTCGAACGTGTCTGCGGCTCCGCATACCGACGTGCGCGACGGATTGTCCGCGCAGCTCGCGGGCCGCGTGCGGTTCGTGGACCAGATCGAGTCGATGTACGCGGCGGGCGCGCGGATCTTCGTCGAGGCAGGCCCCGGCGGCGTGCTGACGTCGCTGGTCGGCAAGACCCTCGGCGACCGGCCGCACCAGGCGTTGCGCTGCGACGACCACGTGACCTTCCTGCGCACGCTGGCAGCACTCGCGGTCGCCGGTGTCGAGGTGGACACCGCACCGCTGTTCGAGGACAGGGCCGAACCCGCCACGGTCGTGCCGCCACGGCCGGGCTGGTACGTGGATGGAGGACTCGTGCGGGACGCGAACGGCGACGCACTGCCCGGTGGGCTTCGGCCCGCGACCGAGTTCCCGACTCTCCGAGTCGGCTCAGGGCTGGGGCGCGACGAGATCATCGAGAAGTTCCTGGACGGGATGCGGGACGCGGTGAGCGCGCAGCGGGACGTGCTGCTGAGCTACCTCGGCACCGAACCCGCCGCGGTGCCCGCGCCCAGGCAGGTGATCGACCAGCCGGTGGTCGTCGTGCCGCAACCGCAGGCAGCACAGCGGGAAGACGTCGCGACGGTGGTGCTGCGGACGATCAGCGCCCGCACCGGCTACCCGGTCGAGATGCTGCAGCCGGGCCTGGACCTGGAGGCCGACCTGTCGATCGACTCCATCAAGCGGACGGAGATCGTCGGCGAGCTGGTGGCGGAGCTGGGCGCGGTGGGCTCGGTGGACGAGCTCGCGCAGCTCAAGACCATCGACGGCATCGTCGGCTGGTTCGGCTCCGCGGCCCCGGTCATCACTGCGGCGAAGGACGTCCGGACAGTCGTGCTGCAGACGATCAGCACGCGCACGGGCTACCCGGTCGAGATGTTGCAGCCGGGTCTGGACCTGGAAGCGGACCTGTCGATCGACTCCATCAAGCGCGCCGAGATCGTGGGCGAACTGGCCCAGGAGCTGGGCGCGACGGGCGGCGTCGAGGAACTGGCCCAGCTGAAGACGATCGACGGGATCGTCGCGTGGTTCGGCGACACCCCGGCACTCCCCGCTCCGGCGCCCGTGCTCGCGCTGCCGGCGTCAGCGGGCAGGCTCGTCCGGCTCGTGCCGCAGGTGGTGCCTGCTGAGCCAGCCGAGCCCGCTGACCTCGGCGGCAGGACCGTGCTGATCATCGACGACAACGGGATCGGGCTCGAACTCGCCGACCTGCTCGAACGCCACACCGCCCGCCCGCGCATCGAACCGGCGTTCCCGGACGACCTGACCGGCATCGACGTCGTGATCCGGCTGCAGGCTCGGCTGCCGGAGGCGTTCAGCGAGGTCAAGCAGTGCGTGACGAACGGGGTCGCGCTCGTCGTGGTGACCACGGGCGGCGGCACGTTCGGCTTCGACCACACGCCCGACGAGCTGCCCGCGGACATCGGCCTGCACGGCCTGATCCGCACGGCCGCGCTCGAGTACCCGGACCTCGTCGTGCGCTCGGTCGACGTCAACCCCAAGGAAAGCCACCGCGACATCGCCACCGCGCTGCTCGCCGAGATCGGGCCCGGTCCGGCGGTCGTCGGTTACCAGGCCGGTAGGCGGCAGGTCATCGAGGCGATCCCGGGAGACCTCGAAGCGGGAACCCTCGACCTCGACGCCGACAGCGTGGTGCTGTTGACCGGTGGCGCCCGCGGCATCACCGCGCTCGCCGCGATCGAACTCGCCGAGCGGACCGGCTGCCACGTCGAACTGATCGGCCGCACGCCGATCGCCGCGGAGGACCACCGGCTGAGCCACGCCACGACCGAGCCCGAGCTCGTGAAGGCGCTGTTCGAGCTGGGCGAGAAGGACAACGTGCCGGCCAGGGCGCGCAAGGTGCTCGCCGAACGCGAAGTCCGTCAGACCATGGAACGGTTGCGCGCCAGGGCATCGAGTGTTCGGTACCACGAGTGCGACGTCACCGACGCCGAGGCCGTGGGCAAGGTGATCGACGACGTCAAGGCGAGGTTCGGCCGGATCGACGGGGTCATTCACGGCGCCGGGGTGCTGGACGACAAGCTGATCGAGGCCAAGACGCAGGAGTCGTTCGACCGCGTCTGGGCCACGAAGGTCAACGGTGCCAAGGCGTTCGGCGACGGGTTCCTCGTGCTGTTCGGCAGTGTCAGCGGTGTCTTCGGCAACCGCGGCCAGGCCGACTACTCGGCCGCGAACGACGCGTTGGACCGCATGGCGAGGTTCTGGGGTGCTCAGCGCAGGGTCGTCGCCGTCGACTGGGGTCCCTGGGCCGGTGCCGGGATGGCGGTCGGGCTCGCCGACGAGTACGCACGGCGCGGCATCCCGCTGATCGAGCCGAAGCAGGGCGTCGACGCGCTGCTGAACGAGATCGCGAACGGTCAGGACGTGCAGGTGGTCTACCGATGGGAGGCATAGCGATCGTCGGGATCGGCGCCGTCTTCCCCGGTGCCCCCGACGCGGCGACGTTCTGGCGCAACATCGTCAGCGGCGTCGACGCCATCGGCCAGATCCCGCCCGGCCGCTGGGACCCGGCCACCTACTACGACCAGGACAGCAGGACCAGCGACCGGTTCTACTGCCGCAAGGGCGGGTTCGTCGACGACCTCGCCGAGTTCGACCCGACCAGGTTCGGCATCATGCCGTCCACTGTGGACGGCGCGGAGCCCGACCAGTTGCTCGCCCTCGCCACGGCAGCCGAGGCCATCGCGGACGCGGGCGGTGAGTCGATGCTTCCCTCCCGGGACCGCGTCGGCGTGGTCGTGGGACGCGGCGGGTATCTCACGCCCGGCTGTGCGCGGCTCGACCAACGGGTCCGGCTCGCCGACGAGGTCGTGTCGGTCGTGAAAGACCTCTTCCCGAACCTCGCCGGCACCGAGCTGAACACCGTGCGCCAGGCCATTCGCGACCGCCTCGGGCCGGAGCAGCCGGAGGCGTCGATCGGCCTCGTGCCGAACCTGGCGGCGTCGCGCATCGCCAACCGGTTCGACCTCAAGGGCACCGCCTACACCGTGGACGCGGCCTGCGCGTCCGGGCTGGTCGCCGTCGAGCACGCCGTCCGCGAACTCCAGGAGGGTCGCGCGGACGCCATGCTCGCCGGCGCCGTCCACGTCTGCCACCACCCGACGCTGTGGAGCGTGTTCACACAGCTCAGGGCGCTGAGCCCGACTGAGCGCATCCGGCCGTTCGACGCGAGCGCGGACGGCACGCTGCTGTCCGAGGGCGTCGGTATGGTCGTGCTGAAGCGGCTGGAGGACGTCGGCGATGAGCGCGTCTACGCGGTGATCCGCGGCATCGGCACCGCGAGCGACGGCCGCGCGACCAGCATGATGACGCCCAACCCCGACGGCCAGATCCTTGCCGTGCAACGGGCGTGGGCCAACGCGGACCTCGATCCCCAGAAGAACCCGCCAGGACTGATCGAGGCGCACGGCACCGCCACGCCCGCGGGTGACGCCGCCGAACTGCGGACGATGATCGCCGCTTTCGGAGGCCAGGGCGACGAGATCGGCATCGGCACGGTCAAGTCGATGATCGGCCACGCGATGCCCGCCGCCGGCATGGCCGGGCTGATCAAGGCCGCGCTCGCCCTGCACCACAACACGCTTCCGCCGACCCTGCACGTCGAGAACCCGCACAGCAGCTTGACCGGCACCAGGTTCACGCCCGTGACGACCGCTCGCGAGTGGACCGGACGGCACCGCGCGGTCGTCAACGCGTTCGGGTTCGGCGGGATCAACGCCCACGCGGTCCTCGACGGCCACACCATCGCCAAGCCGCGCAAGCCGGTGATGACCTTCGCCGCCGACACCGCGGAGGAACTGGCGAAAGCGCTGGGAGAACGCCGCACGTCCAGCGCCGACAGGGCGTTCCGGCTCGCCATCGGCAACCCGGACGACCGCAAGCTCAAGCTGGCCGAACGCGTTCTCGCCCAGGGCAAGGCGTGGCCCGGCCGGCACGACATCTGGTTCTCCCCGCAGCCGCTGCTGACCGGCACCGACCAGGTCGCGTTCGTGTTCCCCGGCTTCGAGCGCGAGTTCAGCGGAGAGGTCGTCGACCACGCCGTCGGACTGCTGCAGGACGGCCGCCGCGAAGCCCGCGAACTCATGGCACTCGGCATCACACCGGGAGCGCTCGCCGGGCACAGCATGGGCGAGTGGACGGCGATGGTCGTCGGCGGCATCTACCCGACGATCGACGAGTTCGTCTCGGCACTCGGGCCCGGTGCGGTCGCGGTCGTCGACATCGCCTACGCCGCACTGGGTTGTTCGGCCGACACCGCCGAGCAGTACCTGGTCGAGGGCGTGACGGTCAGCCACGACAACTGCCCGCACCAGTCGGTGATCTGCGGCCCGATCGACCGCCTCGAAGAGGTCCTGGTCACGCTCAAGGCCAACGGCGTGATGGCGCAGCTGATGCCGTTCCGCACCGGCTTCCACACCCCGGCGCTCGCCCCGTACCTGGGACGGGCCAAGGAGATGCTCGACGCGCTGCCGGTCCGCGCGTCGGACATCCCGGTGTGGTCGGCGAACTCCCTCGAACCGATGGGCGCCGGCGAGGTCCGCGAACTGGTCCTGCGGCACCTGGTCGAGCCCGTCAGGTTCCGGCCGCTGCTGGAACGGCTGCACGGCGCGGGATTCCGCGCTTTCGTCCAAATCGGACAGGGCAGCCTGCCGGGGTTCATCGGGGACACGTTGAACGACCGGCCGCACATCGCCGTGAACGCCGACATCGCGCCGGAAGCCCTGTGGGCGTTCGGACTCAAGCGCGGCACGGCCCACAAGGTCAAGCTCAAGCTCGGCACGCCGAAGATCAGGCTGGACGCGCTCGGCACCGAACCGGTGCTGGTGGCCGACGACAGTCCGATGTCCGCGGCGGTCAACAAACTCCTGGCCCACACCAACGCGGTCGCGCGTGAGGTCGTCGGCGCGCTCAGGCCCAACGAGGCCGGGTTCACCCGCGAGTTCTCGCTGCGGACCATGCCGGAACTGGTCGACCACTCGGTGTTCCCGCAGGCACCCGGCTGGCCCGATCTCTCGGACGGGTTCCCGATCGTGCCCGCGACCGGCCTGCTGGAGGTGTTCGCGGACGCCGCGCGCCGCCTCACCGGCGGCACCGTGCACGGGTTCGCGCAGGTCAAGGCCAAGCGCTGGCTCACGGCCCTGCCCGCGACAACGGTGAAGATCTCCGCCCGTGCGGAAGGCCAGGACCGGGTCGTCGTGAAGGTCGGCGACTACGCCGAGGGCATCGTGCTGATGGCACGGCAGGCCGTCCAGTCCGAAAGCAAGGAGCTGCAGGGCGTTCGCGAGGCGCCGGTCTCTGCTGAGGAGCTGTACCGGGACAACTGGATGTTCCACGGACCGGCGTTCGCGGGCGTCACGAAGATCGACTGCCTGGCGGACAACGGAATCGCGGGCGTGCTGACGCCGTTGCCCGCGCCGGGAGCGTTGCTGGACAGCGCCGGGCAGCTGATCGGTCACTGGATGCAGGTCTGCCGCACCGAGGACCAGACCGTGCTGCCGACCGGGATCGAACAGGTGACGTTCCACGGGCCGGTGCCGACAGCGGACGTCCAGTGCACCGCGTGGATCCGCGAGGTCACCGAGCAGGTGATGATCGCGGACGCCGAGCTGACCGTGAACGGCGCGCTGTGGTGCCGGATCACCGGCTGGACCACCCGCCGCTTCACCACGGACGACCGGATCTGGCAGGTCAAGCTCAAGCCCGGCACCGAGATGCTGTCCACACAGGACGGCGAATGGCTGCGGGTGACCGAGAACTGGTCCGACAGCGCGACCCGTGACCTGATCATGCGCCGCTACCTGAACTCGACCGAACGACTGCACTACGGCGACCTGGACGTGCCTGCCCAGCGCGACTGGCTGCTGCGCGTGATCGCGGCGAAGGACGCCGTGCGCGCGTGGCTGTGGGATCGCGGGGCCGGACCCGTCTATCCGGCGGAACTGACCATGAACGCCGATGGCCGGGTGCGCGGCGCGTTCGCCGTGCCACGGATCGAAGTCATTTCAGAACAAGGGCGAGCCGCGGCCCGCGTGCGAACGGAGATGTGATGGACGAGGTGCTGCAGCAGGTCGCCAAGCTGATCACCGAGGTGGTCGGGCCGGACTTCCTGCTGGGCGTGGAGATCACCCGCGACACCACGTTCAGCGACGACCTGGGCCTGGAGTCGATCGAGTTCGTCGCCCTCGCGGACAAGCTCAACGCCCACTACGGCGTGGATCTCGTGGCCTTCCTGGCGGACATGGACATCGACGAGATCATGGCGATGTCCGTCGGCCGCCTCGTCGACCACATCACGGCGCGTGTCTGAGGTTCACGCCCGAGGGTTGCGCTTTCACGTGCAGCGGCTTGGGCCTACTGACGCGCCGACCGTGGTGTTCGTGCACGGCCTGGTGATGGACAACCTGTCCAGCTTCTACTACACGCTCGCCGCGCCGCTGGCCCAGGCCAGGTTCGGCACGGTGCTGTTCGACCTGCGCGGGCACGGCCTGTCCGAGCGGCCGCCTTCCGGTTACACACCAGAGGAGAGCGCGCTGGACCTGGTCGCCGTGCTGGACGAGATCGGCGTGACCGAGCCGGTCTTCCTGATCGGCAACAGCTACGGCGGTGTCGTGGCGATGCACGCGGCCGTCCAAGCGCCCGAACGGGTCGGTGGCGTCGTGCTGGTCGAGTCGGCGGTCGGGGGAGTGGTCGGCGACGCGTGGTTCGAGGACATCACGAACACGCTGACGGTCGCCGCGCTGGGCCTGGAGTTCGACCGGACGCAGGACCAGTTGATGGCCCTCGGCCAGCGCAAGATCGCGAAGCTCGCCGTGAACGCCAACGCGTTGCTCAACGGCACGACGCTGATCGACGACCTCGGCTCCGGAGCGAAGCTCGACCTCACGCAGGTCCAGTGCCCGGTGCTCGGGGTGTACGGGGCCGAGTCCGAACTGATCGGGGCCGCCGCCGAGTTGCAGGAGCGGATCCCGTCGTGCCGCCTGCACGTCGTGACCGGGCTGGGGCACACGGTCCTGCGCGAAGCCACCGCCGAACTGCTCGACGTGCTGCTGGACTGGTTGCCGTCATGAGCCGGTTCCTGTTCGTGGTGCCGCCGCTGACCGGCCACGTCAACCCGACCGCCTCCGTGGGCGGCGAGCTGCTGGCGCGCGGGCACGACGTCGCGTGGGTCGGGCATCCCGGCACGCTGACACCACTCCTGCCGGACAACGCGCGGATCTTCCCCGCGATCGACGACCTCCTGGAAGCCGACATCCGCGCGAAACGGGAGCGCTGGCTCGCGTTGCGCGGGATGGCGGTGCTCAAGTTCTTCTGGGAGGAGTTCCTGATCCCGCTCGGGCACGCGATGGTGCCGGGGGTCGACGCGGCGGTCCGGGCCTTCCGGCCGGGCGTGATCGTCGCCGACCAGCAGGCGCTGGCGGGGCCGTTGGTGGCGCGCAACGCCGGAGTGCCGTGGGCGACGTCCGCCAGCACCTCCGCCGAGCTCGTCAATCCACTGAGGACGATGCCGAAGGTCGACGCCTGGGTGCGCGATCTCCTGCACGACTTCGCCGACGGGGACATCAGGTTCTCCGAGCTGCTCGTGCTCGTCTACAGCTCCAAGGCGCTGGTGGCGGGGGAGTTCGGCGACGAGGTGGCGTTCGTGGGGCCCGCGCTGAGCCATCGCGTGGAACGCGTGGACTTCCCGTGGGAGTGGCTGGTGCGCGGGTCGGAGCCGCGCAGCGTGCTGGTCTCCCTGGGAACCTTGAACGGACCCGCCGGCGAACGTTTCCTCGGCCAGGTCCTGGAAGCCGTCGCCGGTCTCGCCGTCCGGGTCGTGATGGTCGCCGAACCGCGACCCGCGCCGCCCAACGTCCTGATGCTGCCGTCCGTGCCGCAGCTCGCGCTGATGCCGCACCTGGACGCGGTCGTCACGCACGGCGGCCACAACACGGTCTGCGAGGCGCTGGCGCACGGGCTGCCGCTGGTCGTGGCACCGATCCGGGACGACCAGCCGACCGTCGCCGCCCAGGTCGTGCAGGCCGGCGCCGGAGTACGACTGACCTACTCGCGGGCGCGCGCAGCAGACATCCGCAGCGCACTGGAGTCCGTGCTGGACGAGCCGGAGTACGCGGCCGCCGCCGGGCTGGTGCGCGAATCGTTCTTGGCGGCAGGCGGCGCAGCGGCCGCAGCCGACCGACTGGAAAAGGTGGTGGCCGGGTGATTCTCACCGTGCTGGTGGTGCTGGTCGTCCTCTTGGACGTGCTGCGCCTGCGGTCCCGCGCGTCCAAGCTGCGAGTGCTCGCTCCGGGCGCGAGCGAGCACTCGCTTCTCACCGCCACCGGGGTCCATCCGGAGGGCTCGTGGGAGACCGCCGCGGACCTCGTCGATCTCGTACCGCGCGACCTGCCGACGGTGGCCGCGCTGGACCTGCTCGGCGCGTTCGATCCCGGCAAGTACCGCGACGACCAGTGGGCGCGCGGCATCAGCGCGTCGCAGGCCGTTCTGGTGCGGGAGAAGTACGCCGAGGAGGTCGACCCCGACGACCCGACGGAGTTCGTGGCGTACGTGCGGCGGGTCAAGGACCACGTGCACGCGGTGGTCGACATCGCGGTCGCGCCGGGGCTGAAGGCCGGTCCGTACGACCTCGGGTACCGCGCGGCGATGTTGCGGCGTCTCGGGAAGCGGCCGTCGCTGTGGATCGCGGGCTCCGTCATCGGGTACGCGACCGTCGCCGCCGCCCTGATCACGAACTGGCAGTGGGGACTCGTCGCGCTGGCCGCGTACTGGGCGCACCCGATCCTGGTGTTCGCCGGAACGCCGCTGCGGCCACGCGACCTGTGGGTGCCGCGCGTCCTGCGCACGCCCTACCTGTGGTTCAAGACTTCTGGTGGCAAGAAGTCCACAGCCGAGAAGCGCCAGGCCGAGACCCTCGAGGCCGCCGGGCCCTGGTACGAGCAGAACCGCGACCGGAACTTCCACGAGGCGCCGCGCGACAACTGCCCGTCGTGCGGGAGCACGGACCTGCGCCGCTGGGTCACCGCGGCGGATCTGGTGCAGCGCAAGCCCGGCACGTTCACGATGGACCGGTGTGTCCGATGTGGACACGTCTGGCAGAACCCGCGGCTGACCGAGGAGGGCCTCGGCTTCTACTACCGCGACTTCTACGACGGCCTCGGCGAGGCGTCGGCGGAAGCGGTGTTCTCCGGCAAGACCGACCCCTACTACGGCCGGGCACGGATGGTCGAGCCGTTCATCAAGCCCGAACGCTGGCTGGACGTCGGTTCCGGGCACGCCCACTTCTGCCTGGGAGCCAAGGAGGTCCTCCCGGCCACGACGTTCGACGGGCTCGACCAGGGCGCGGCCATCGAGGAGGCGGCCAGGCTCGGCCGGATCGAGAACTCCTACCGGGGCAGCTTCAAGGACTTCGCGGGCGAGCTCAAGGGCCGCTACGACGTGATCAGCATGCACCACTACCTGGAGCACGTGCGCGATCCGTGGGAGGAGCTCGACATCGCGGCGGACGTGCTGCCCAACGGCGGCTACCTGCTGATCGAGCTGCCGGATCCGGAATGGCGGCTCGGCCGGTTGTTCGGCCAGTACTGGATGCCGTGGTTCCAGCCGCAGCACCAGCACATGATGCCGATCGGCAACCTGGAGCACGCCCTGGCCGACCGCGGACTGACCACGGTGGCCACTGAACGCAAGCAGGCCCACCTCTGCAACGACTTCACGCTCGCGCTGCTGCTGTGGCTGGGCGACAAGGCACCGCGCACGCCGGCGCCGTGGCGTCCGGAGAAGGTCAGGCTCCGCCGGACCCGCAGCTTCCTGGTGTGGTCGCTGGGAATCCCCGCGTTCTTCGTCGCGCTGGCGCTGGACCAGACGGTGAACCGGTTCCTCGCCGCTCGTACCGGCAACGGCAACGCCTACCGGCTGCTTGCCCAGAAGGAATCGGCAGAGCGGTCATGACCGTGGACATCGCGGATCGGCCTGAGCTCGCGCCGGAGCTCAGGCTGGTGCCGCACGCGTTCCGGCGCACGTTCGGACGGCCCGCCGAAGGCGTCTGGTACGCGCCGGGCGTGCTGAACCTGCTCGGTGGTGCGATCAAGGTGCCCGCCAAGTGGGGTGCGATCGTGGCGGGAGATCGGCGCGACGACGGCCTGCTCGAACTCGTGTCGGTGAACCGGCCGACCGAACGCGCGCTGCTGCCGTCCGACGACGTCCCGGAGTGGGCGGCGGGCGTGCGGGCGTGGGGCGGAGCCGCGTTGATGTGCAGCGTCGACCTGCCGCGGGGGAGTGGACTGTCCGCGAGCGAGGCGCTCAGAACGGCCGTCGAGCTGGCGCTCAAGGAGCTCGCGGGCGAGCGGTTCGAAGAGTCGCGGACCGAGGCGCTCGACCTGCCGGGCCAGCGGCTGCTCGTCGTCGACACCCGAGTCCGGCGACCGGAACCGCAGGTGGAGCGGCCGTACACGCGGCAGGCAGAAGATCTCGGTGTGGCTTTGACGGCGTACCACCACGCTCAGGACCCGGATCCCGAGCAGGACGCGGTCGTCGAGGCCGCGCTGGCCGCCGGCGCGCGAGGTGCCAGCATGCTGGTGGACCCGCCGGGCAGGCCCGCTGTCGCACTCGTCGACGCGGACCTGGTCCCGGCGGTGAAGAAGGCGATCACGAAGGCGGTGGAGATCGCTCCCCGCTACCTCACGATCGTCCCGGGTCCCTTCAAGGCAGCGGCTTTACGGTGAACTCCGCCCGGCGGAGGTCCTTCGAGTTCGGCCCCACCAGGAGGACGAACTCACCCGGCTCCACGACGCGCAGCCCGGCCGCGTCGACGATCGTGCAGGCGGAGACCGGGAGCTCCAGTTCGACCTTCGCGGTCTCGCCGGGCTGCAGGTCGACCTGCTTGAACGTCTTGAGCTCCTTGTCCGCCCAGCTCACCGACGTGACGGCGTCGCTCACGTAGACCTGCACGGTCTCGCGGGAGGGCCGTGAGCCGGTGTTGGACAGCGTGATCGACGCCCTGACCGTCTCGTCCGGGCGCAGCACCGCCGTCTCCACGTGCAGGTCGCCGTACTCGACCGTCGTGTACGACAGGCCCTCGCCGAACGCGAACGCCGGCTCCTGCGTCAGGTCGGCGTAGCGCGTGCCGTGCTGGCCGCGGATCTGGTTGTAGTACGTCGGCTGCTGACCGGCGTGCGCCGCGAACGAGATCGGCAGACGGCCGCTCGGCTCGACCAGCCCGTGCAGCACCTCGGCGATCGCCCGGCCGCCCTGCATGCCGGGGTTGGCCACCCACAGCAGCGCGGCGGCGTTGCGCGCCGACGCGGGCAGCACCAGCGGCTTCGACGCGAGCAGCACCACGACCAGCGGCTTGCCGGTCTCGGCCAGCGCGTCCAGCAGGGCGATCTGGCCGCCGATGAGGTCGAGCGTGGCGGTGGACCGGCCCTCGCCGACCAGTTCGATCACGTCACCGACGACGGCGACCACGTAGTCGGCGTCCTCGGCTGCCGCCACGGCCTCGGCGATCAGGTTCGCGTCCGGCGCGCAGGCCTTCACGACCGGCGGGCGCGGCTGGCCGTCGGGGAACGTGTCGCCCTCGGGGTCCGGCTCCAGTGTGAGGATGTCGGCGCCACGGGCGTACGTGATCTCCTGCGACGAGAGCTCGCGCAGCCCGTCCAGGACCGTCGTGATCATCTCGCGCGGGTGGCCGTTGGGCAGCCAGTCGGCCTGACCGGACGAGCCCGCCCAGTCGCCGAGCTGGGTCTGGGCGTCGTCGGCGAGGGGGCCGACGACGGCGATCTTGCCCTTGGGCTTGCTGAACGGCAGCACGCCGTCGTTGCGCAGCAGCACCAGCGAACGGCGCGCGACCTGCAGGTTCAGCGCCACGTGGTCGTCGTGGTTGATCATCACACGCTGGCGTTCCGCGTCGGGCCTGCGCGGGTTCTCGAACAGGCCGAGGTCGAACTTCAGCGTCAGGATCCGGGTGACCGCGCGGTCGAGGTCGGACTCGGCCAGCAGCCCCGACTCGACGCCCTGCAGCGCGCCGTCGAAGAACTGCGGGGTGGTCATGATCATGTCGTTGCCGGCCTTCACGGCGGCCGCGGCGGCGTGCGCGTAGTCGGGCTGCAGCTTCTGCTCCCAGACCATGCGGCCGACGTTGTCCCAGTCGGTGATGAGCGTGCCCTTGTAGCCCCACTCGCCGCGCAGGACCTCGTCCAGCAGCCACGAGTTGACGGTGATCGGCACACCGTCGGTGGACTGGTAGCCGAGCATGAACGTCGCGCAGCCGGCGCGGGCGACCTTCTCGAACGGCGGCAGGAACCACGACCGCAGCTTGCGCCGCGACAGGTCCGCCTCGCTCGCGTCCCGGCCGCCCTGGGTCTCCGAGTAGCCCGCGAAGTGCTTGGCGGTCGCGAGGATCGCCGTCTCGTCGGCGAGGCCGTCGCCCTGGTAGCCGCGGACCATGGCGGCCGCGAGCTCGCCGATCAGCACCGGGTCCTCGCCGAACGTCTCGTCGACGCGGCCCCAGCGCAGGTCCCGCGAGATGCACAGGACCGGCGAGAACGTCCAGTGCACGCCGGTCGCGGCGGCCTCGACGGCGGTGACGCGGGCGACCTGCTCGACCAGGTCCGGGTCCCAGCTCGCGGCCATGCCGAGCTGGGTCGGGAAGATCGTGGCGCCCTCGTAGAACGAGTGGCCGTGGATGCAGTCCTCGGCGATGAGCAACGGGACACGCAGCCGTGTCTGCGTGGTGAGGTCTTGCGCGCGCAGCACTCGTTCGGGCGAGGTGTGCAGGATCGAGCCGACGTGCTTGCGCAGCACGTGGTCGTCCAGGTCCTCCCTCGAGTCCAGCTGCATCATCTGGCCGACCTTCTCGGCCAGCGTCATGCGGCCCAGCAGGTCCGCCACCCGCTCCGCGGTGGGCAGCGTGGCGTCGAGGTAGGGCACGTCGTCGCGATCCATGTGGTCTCCGAGAGGGCTCGTGCGGCGGCAGCGTCTGTGGGAGCGCTCTCACAGTTGATACCTGAAACCGGTTCCGCGCGAAACCGGTTTCGGGATTTCCGGTACAAACGAATCGTTTGAGTAACACGAACGCGACAAACCGGCTACTCCGAAGAGCAGCCGGTTCCAGTGTGTGGCCTAGACGTCACGCCGCGCTGTCGCGCCCGGACGCCGAAAATTCGGGTGCTAGCGAGAGGCCTTCGTCCCGGCGGGTGAGATGGCGAACCAGCGGTCGTCCACGCCGTGCCCGGTCGTGTCGCCCGCGCCTTCGTCGTCGACGTAGCGGTACACCGGCTTGCCGGCGAGCGTGACCTGCTCCAGGCCGTCCGGACGCTTCGTCGTGCCGAGCAGCGCCTGGTCGAGGCCCGGCGCCTCGATCTTGCCGCCCGCGGCCAGAAGTGGCACCCAGACGAGCGTGCACTCGGGTTCGAGGCAGGTCGACTTCGACGGGCCGTCCTGGGTGCTGAAGTAGAGGGTGTTGTGCTCACGGTCGGCGACGACCGTGCCGACCGCGGGCGACTCCTCGACCCGCAGTTTCGCGATGTCACCCGGCAGCACCTGGGCGGGCCCCGCGACCGGACCGGCAGCGGCCTCCAGTTCGGCCAGCGAGGCGGTCTCCTCTTCCGGCGGTGCGGAACAGGCCCCGAGGCACACCAACAGCGCGAGAACGGCGAATCGGCTCACACGGGTGGTTACGGACAGAGGTGCCCCACCGGTTCAGTGCGACCGCAGGATGGCCGCCAGCATCAGCTCGCGGATCTCCGCGGCGATCTCGTTGATCGCGAGCGGCGGCCGGTGCGCCTGCCACTCCCGCAGCAGCCCCGTGATCGCCCCCACCAGCGCGATCGCCGTGAGCCGGTACGACCGCCGCGGCGCCACGCCCGTGGCCGCCGCACGCAGCGCCTCGGACTCGATGAACTCCGCCCACGTGTTCACCCAGCGCACGTGCTGCTGCTCGATCTCCGCGTTCACGCCCACGGCCTCGACGTAGTTGAGGCGCGGCGCACGGGGATCGGCCGTGACGCTGTGCACGAACACGTCCAGCAGCGTCGTGATCCGGACGGCGACGTCGGTGCTCTCCAGTTCACTGAGCGCGGTGCGGACCTGGGCGAACGCCGTGGCGTTGATCAGGTCGTGCAGGTCGCGCAGCAGGTCCTCCTTCGAGGCGAACTCCTCGTAGAAGTTGCGCGTGGAGACACCGGCCTCGGTGCACAGCCCGGAGATCTTGGTGGCCGCGAAGCCCGCACTGGTGAAGAGCTGGAGGCCTGCCTGCAACAGCTTCGCCCGGCGCTCCGCCTTGCGCTGCTCGGGTGAAATGCCGCCGTAGGCACGGGCCACCGGGGGTGCTCCAATCTGGTAACTGGGCTTGTCAGATTACGTCGGCGCAACCTCCCGCGCACCCCAGGCGTCTAGACCTTTGCGCGGGGGTCAGCTGCCCGTCGCGCTGGGGATCAGGGCGGGGCAACCCCCGGTGGGGTAGCCGGCGTTGTACTCGAAATGCCACTGCTCGTTTTCGTAACGACGGCACCAGCCGAGGCTGCTGCCGTTGTTCTCGACCCATTTCGCGGATTCGATCGGCTGAATGTCGACGGCGAATCCGATCACGTGCATCGAACGGTCCGGCGGGTTCAGCACGTACTTCGACGCGAGTTCTTCGGTGCCGAACTTCTTCACCGCCTCGTCGAATTCGGCCTGCTGCTGCTGGCGGCTGCGCTTGCCGTCGTTCAGGCAGAGCTTGACGCCCTGCTCAGAGGCCTTGGCGCGCAGCGCAAGCCACGCCTTCAGCACCTCGGGCCGCAGGCCCCGCGGCTCCTCGTCGAAGTAGCGCGCGTCGATCGAGCAGTTCGGCCCGTCCGGCGGTCCCGGAACTTCCTCGACAATCGCGAGCGGCTTTCCCGGATGACGGTCGAACACGAGCGTCAATCTGCCCAGGTAACCCAGCGCACCGCCGGCGGAAACCACGAGTGTGACGATCAGGAGCACGCCGAACACGACGCGTCTGGAGGTCTTGGACATGATTCGAATAATACGTCCGCGCGCAACCGCGTCTGTCAGCAACCCGTAACAGTCCGTCGGCAGCTGCGTCTCGGTGAACGTGTCGAGCGCCACATCCATTCGGCCCAATCACGCTTTCGGCGGAGCGCGCAAATGTGATCGGTGAACAGTTGCTGGCCCCTTTCGCTGCGATGAAACATGGTGGCAACATCTGCGTCGGCCGAGAACCGGCCCGTTTTAATGAGGTCTCAGGAGGACCGTTTTCATGTTCGGCCGCATTTTTGCGATCGTCGCTCTGTTCGCGTCACTTTTCGTCTTCACCGGCACCGCGCAGGCCGCCCCAGCCGCACAGTCCCCGTCTTCTTCCCGGGGTGGTACCGCGCTGCTCTTGTCCGCCCAGTACTCGGAGTTCGACGGCGGCGCCTTCAAGGCGACCGTCCTGACCTGCGAACGAGGTGACCGGCACCCGCGCAGGGCCCTCGCCTGCGCGACGCTGGCCTCCGCAGGCGCCGACCTGCAGACCATGCAGGCGGATGACAGGGCGTGCACGTTCCACTACGCGCCCGTCGAGGTCTCGATGTTCGGTTTCTGGCGCGGTGAGCCTGTGAACGAGGTCCACACCTACCCGAACTCGTGCGTCATGCTGGCGCACACCGGTGCCCTCTTCGATTTCTAGGGATCGAACACGGCATCGAAATAAAAATGTGGAGCGGGGCGCGGCAGGGGCGCCCCGCTCCACATTTTGTTGCCGCCGGAATGAGGGCTGCGCCGAATGGCGGACGGCCCGGCCGGTATGCGAGGGTTGGATCATGGCCGCCGCCCCGCGCTTCCCACTGCTGCACTGGACGACCGTCACCCCCGTGCTCGCCTTGCTCCTGCTCGCCCTGACCTGGGGCCGTGACCTCGGGGGCGTGCTCGTCGCTCTCGTCGCCCTGGTGCTCGCCGCGACCGTGCTCGCCGCCGTGCACCACGCCGAGGTCGTCGCACTGAGGGTGGGGGAGCCGTTCGGTTCACTGGTCCTCGCGGTCGCGGTGACGATCATCGAGGTGGCCCTGATCGTCACGCTGATGGTGTCCGGCGGCCCCGAGGCGTCGTCGCTGGCACGCGACACGGTGTTCGCCGCGGTCATGATCACCACGAACGGCATCATCGGCATCGCGTTGCTGCTCGGGGCGATGAAGCACCACACGATCCTGTTCAACGCCGAAGGCAGCGGCGGCGCGCTCGCCACGGTGATGACGCTCGCCACGCTCACGCTGGTGCTGCCGACGTTCACCACGACCACGCCCGGCCCCGAGTTCTCCGGCCCGCAGCTCGCGTTCGCCGCGATCGCCTCCCTCGGTCTGTACGCGATGTTCGTCTTCACCCAGACCGTCCGGCACCGCGACTTCTTCCTCCCCGTCGACGAGGACGGCGTCATCGAGGCCGACGAACACGCCGAGGCGCCGTCCGGCAAGGCCGCGCTGCTCTCGCTCGGCTTCCTGCTCGTCGCGCTGATCGCCGTGGTCGGCCTCGCGAAGATCGAGTCGCCCGCGATCGAGGCCGGCGTGCGCGCCGCCGGGTTCCCGCAGTCGTTCGTCGGCGTCGTCATCGCCCTGCTGGTGCTGCTGCCCGAGACGATCGCCGCCGCACGCGCCGCGTTGCGCGACCGGATCCAGACCAGCATCAACCTCGGTTACGGCTCGGCGATCGCGAGCATCGGCCTCACGATCCCGACCATCGCGCTGGCGACCATCTGGCTCGACGGGCCGTTGATGCTCGGCCTCGGGTCGACGCAGATGATCCTGCTGCTGCTCACGGTTCTGGTCAGCGTCCTGACCGTGGTGCCGGGCCGTGCGACCCGTCTGCAGGGTGGCGTGCACCTGGTTCTGCTCGCGGCGTTCCTGTTCCTGGCTGTGAACCCTTAGCGCCACGGCGCTATGCCGGGATTCGAACCGGTCGCTTGATCCGTTGTGTGCCTGTTTGTCCGGCTCCTACGGTTCGTGGAATGTTGCGTCGCAGGGCACTTCTGCAAACGGCCGCTTTAGGAGCTGTGTCGGCACTGATCGGCAAGTCCACAATGGACGTCCAGCTGATCAGGCCCGGCGACGCCGCCTACAGAGACGCCAAGCTCGGTTACTTCACGCAGTACGACGCTCAACGCCCCAGCGCGATCGCCCGAGTCGCGTCACCGGCGGATGTCCAGCGGTGCATCGAGATCGCACGCGCTGAGCGCACCCGGATCACCGCCCGCTGCGGCGGCCACAGCTATCCCGGCTACTCCACGGCGGATGGTGCTCTCGTCGTCGACGTGCGCGGCCTGAACCGGATCGACGTCCGCGCCGACGGCACGGTCGAGGTCGGCGCGGGCGTGTTGCTGATGGACCTGTACGTCGCGCTGGCGAACGCCGGCCGGATGATGCCGGCCGGCACGTGCGCGACCGTCGGCATCTCCGGGCTGACGCTGGGCGGCGGCATCGGCGTGACCGCCCGGCAGTTCGGCCTCACCAGCGACCGGCTGGTCAGCACGCGGATCGTGACGCCCGACGGCGTGCACCGCACGGTCTCGGCGGCGGAACACCCCGACCTGTTCTGGGCGTTGCGCGGCGGCGGTGGTGGCAACTTCGGCATCGTCACGTCGTTCGTGTTCCGCACCGAACCGGCGCGCAACCTGACGACCTTCACCCTCGCGTTCCCCTCGGCGTCGTTGGCCTCGCTGCTCAGCGTGTGGCCGGACTGGCAGGGCAAGGCGCCGGACGCGCTCACCTCGACCGTGGGCGTGGGCAGCGGCTCGACCCCGTACGTCGAGGTCGGCGGCTGTTTCGCCGGCACGCCGGTGAACCTGAAGCCGTTGCTGGACGACCTGGTCCGTCGCGTCGGCTCGCCGCCGACCTCACGGCGTGAGCAGGAGCAGAGCTTCCTCGTCGCGATGGAACGGTTCGCGTGGTGCAGGGTCAACGACGGCTCGTGCCGCCCGAGTTGGAACGGTGGCGGCGGCTCGCAGTCGCGTGGCAGTTACGTCGCGACGTCGCGGATGCTGACGAAGCCGATCACCGACCCGCAGAAGCTCGCCGACATCTTCAAGAACACCCCGAACTCGTACAACATGATCGACGCCCTAGGGGGCGCGGTCGGCCGTGGTCCGGCTTCCGCCTTCCCACACCGGAGTGCGTTGGCCAGCATCCAGGTCGAACTGACCCTGGCCGCGGGGGAGGCGAACGCGCGGCGTGCGATGGGGGTCGCGCGCGATGAACTCGGCAGGATGTTCGGCGCCACCGGGTACGTCAACTACCTCGACCCGCAGATGCCGGACTGGGCGAACGCGTACTACGGCTCGTCGCTGACCCGGCTTCGTGAGGTGGCGCGGAAGTACGACCCTGATCGGGTCTTTTCCTTCGCTCAAGGCCTCGTGTGAATCCATAAAGCCGAACGGACTATTGTCCTGTTGCGGCGTTCGGCCCTACATTGCGGTAACGCCGGTTACCACAAAGGGGTCCAACGATGCAGCTCCGTGCCGTGCTCGCCGCCGTTCTTCTGTTGTTCACCCTGGTCACGCCCGCAATGGCGGCCGCGCCCGGGGATCTGGTCAGCAGCCGGGAGGTGGCGTGGCACCCGGAACCGCTCAGGCTCCTGCCCGCGCCGGTGAAGGCGTACGACATCCGGTACAACTCCACGTCCGCGACGGGCGACGGCACGGTCGTGTCCGGCATGGTGCTGGTGTCGCCGCTGCCGTGGAACAACGGTCCGCGGCCGATCGTGGCGTACGCGATGGGCACGCAGGGCATGGGCGACCAGTGCGCGCCGTCGCGGCAGTTGCAGAACGGCACCGAGGTCGAGATCGCGTTCCTCGCGCAGGCGATGTTCAACGGCTGGGCGGTCGCGGTGACCGACTACGAAGGCCTTGGCACGCCAGGGGATCACACCTACGCGGTGGCGCGTTCGGAGGGACGGGCGCTGCTCGACGTGGCCCGTGCCGCGAGTGGGATCCCCGGTCTGTCGGCTGACGCGCCGGTCGGCGTTTTCGGTTACTCGCAGGGTGGTCAGGCCGCGTCGGCCGCCGCCGAGCAGTGGAAGTCCTACGCGCCTTCGCTGAACGTCGTGGGTGTCGCGGCCGGCGGGGTGCCGGCCGACCTCAACGCGGTCGCGAAGTTCAACGACGGCAATGTCGGTTCGGGCCTGGTGTTCGCGGCGGCTGCGGGGTACGCCGCGGCCTATCCCGAACTGCCGTTGTCGTCGTTGCTCAACGCCCGTGGCACGCAGGTCATCAACAAGATCCGCGAGTCGTGCGTGGCCGAGATCGCTTTGGTGGCACCGCTCACGCGCCTCAACTCGCTGACGACGACGCCGGACGTCATCCAGAACCCGTTGTGGCAGAAGCGGTTGAAGGAGAACACGCTCGGCTCGGTCAAGCCGGTCGCGCCCGTGTACCTCTACCACGGCACGCTGGACGAGCTGATCCCGTTCGCCGTCGGGCAGAAGCTGCGCTCGCAGTGGTGCTCGCTCGGCGCCGACGTGCAGTGGACGCCGTTGCCGTTGCTCGGCCACGTGACCGCCGTCAGCGCGTGGGGTTCGAACGCCCTGCTGTGGCTGGGTGACCGCTTCGCCGGCAAGCCGACCCGCCCGAACTGCTAGAGGGGAGCCGGAAACCGGCGCCGGAAGGTGAATCCCTCCGGCGCCGGCCCGTTCTGCTTCACCAGGGCGAGCTTCGCGAGAGGGCTCCCCTGCGCCTGCTCTGACATGATCGGCCCATGAGGTGTGTGGTGCTCGACGACTACCAGGGTGTGGCGCTCGCGAACGCGGACTGGTCCGGCCTCGACGTGACGGTGCTGCGTGATCACCTGCCGGATCCGGCAGCGGAACTGGCCGACGCCGAGTGCGTCGTGATCATGCGCGAGCGGACCCCGTTCACCGCGTCGTTGTTCGCTCAGCTCCCGAAGTTGAAGCTGCTGATCACCAGCGGCATGCGCAACGCGTCGATCGACCTGGACGCCGCTCGCGAGCACGGCGTCACGGTCTGCGGCACCGGCAGCGCCAAGACCCCGCCGACCGAACTGACCTGGGCGTTGCTCCTCGGCCTCGCCCGCCACCTGGTCGTCGAGAACGCTGCCTTCCACGACGGCGGCCCGTGGCAGAGCACCGTCGGCGCGGACCTTTCCGGGCGCACCCTGGGCCTGCTCGGCTTCGGCCACCTGGGCAAGGCCGTCGCGCGCGTCGGCAAGGCGTTCGGCATGGACGTCGTGGCGTGGAGCCCCAATCTCACCGCCGAACGCGTCGAACCCGAGGGTGTCCGGCTCGCCGGAAGCCTGCACGATCTGCTGGCGCAGAGCGACTTCGCGTCCATCCACCTGGTGCTGAGCGACCGCACCCGCGGGCTGGTCGACGCGGACGCGCTGGCGTGCCTGAAGCCCACGGCGTTCCTGGTCAACACCTCGCGCTCCGCCATCGTGGACCCCGTGGCGTTGCTGGAGGTGCTGCGGGAGAGGCGCATCGCCGGTGCTGGGCTCGACGTGTTCGAGGTCGAGCCGTTGCCGTTGACCGACGAGCTGCGGACGCTGCCGAACGTGCTCGCGACCCCGCACCTCGGGTACGTCACCGAGGCGAACTACCGCACGTACTTCACCGAGGCCGTCGAGAACATCCACGCGTTCCGCGCGGGTGAACCGATCAGGAAGCTGTAGCGGCCGGTTACCTACTGGTAGTAAGTTCTGCTTCATGACGCCGGACGCTTCCGCGCACATCGACGTCGCTGCCTCGCCGCAGCGAGTGTTCGACCTGGTCAGCGACCTCCGCCGACTCAGCGCGTGCGCCGAGGAGTACTCCGGTGGCAAGTGGCTGAACGCCGCAGGTCCGCGCGTTGGTGCCCGGTTCCGCGGCATCAACAAGCGCGGCTGGCGGATGTGGCCGACGACCTCCACGGTGACCGACTGCTCCGCGACCAGGTTCGCGTTCGAGGTGAAGTCGCTGGGGATGGCGGTGTCGCGCTGGCAGTACGACATCGAGGAGACCGGCGACGGCTGCCGGGTCACCGAGTCGACGTGGGACCGCAGGCCCGGCTGGTACGTGCCGATCACGCAGCTGGCGACCGGGGTCAAAGACCGCGCTGTCACCAACCAGCGCAACATCGAGGCGACGTTGCAGCGCCTGAAGCGGACCGCCGAGTCTGCTTGATCGTTCCTGTCCGTTCATCGGCAACCGGACAAAAACGCTCACATCTTCACTCACACTCCAACATGCCTCAACAGCACTGATCAGGGCGTTGAGCTGCAGACATCGGAGGACCGGAACGAGATCCGGTCGCGTCTGACCGTTGAAAACGCTCTCATCAGCGTGGGAACGTGGCCGAACGACCGTTGACACCGTCGTAACGCCAGCGTTCAATCCCCGTCAAATATCCTATAGGATCAGAGATCCGAGGAGTTGGCGTGGCAAAGGTCCGACGAGCCGAGGCGTTCCAGGTCGACGTTCCGGTGGAGACTCTGCGCACCGACGCGGTCCAGCAGTTCATCAAGCAGGAGACCGTCTTCGTCGAGGTCGAGACCGACGACGGGCTCACCGGTCTCGGGTACGCCTACACGATCGGCACGGGCGGTAGCTCGGTCCTCGCTCTCCTGAAGGACCACCTGCTGCCTCGCCTCGAAGGCGTCGACGCTCGCCGGATCGAGCACGTCTGGCACGACCTGTTCGCCTACACGCGGTCCACGACGGTCGGGGCGATCACCTCGCTGGCGCTGGCCGCCGTGGACACCGCGTTGTGGGATCTGCGCTGCCTGCGAGCTCAAGAACCGTTGTGGCGCATGGCAGGCGGGTTCCGCCAGGAGGTCCCGCTGTACGACACCGAGGGCGGCTGGCTGCACCTGAGCACCGAGGACCTCGTCGCGGGCGCCAAGGAGACGGCCGCGCAGGGCTGGCAGGGCATCAAGATGAAGGTCGGCAAGCCTGATCTCACCGAGGACGTCGAACGCCTCGAAGCCGTCCGGGCGGCGGTCGGCGAGCGGTTCGCGATCATGGTCGACGCCAACCAGTCCATGACCAGTGCCGAAGCCATCCGCAGGGCCGACGCGTTCCGGAACGTCAACCTGACCTGGCTCGAGGAACCACTGCCGGCGGACGACGTGAGCGGGCACGAGAGGCTCGCCCGGAGCACGAGCATCCCGATCGCGGTAGGGGAGTCGATGTACTCCGTGGCGCAGTTCCGCGAGTACCTCGAACGCGGTGCCGCCTCGATCATCCAGGTAGATGCGGCACGGATCGGTGGCATCACGCCGTTCCTCAAGGTCGCGCACCTCGCGGAGGCCTTCAACGCCGATGTCTGCCCGCACTTCCTGATGGAGCTGCACGTCAGCCTCGCGGCCGCGTTGCCGAACGGGAAGTTCGTCGAGCACATCCCGCAGTTGCGCGGGATCACCAAGAGCGAGATGACCGTCCGCAATGGACATGCGCTCGCCCCTGACACGCCAGGTCTTGGGATCGACTGGGACCGCGACGCGATGGACGACCTTCGAGCCACATGAGTAGTCGCAGCCTGAAGTCACCGCCGGAAATCACAAAGGAGTGGTCTTGAGAGCGTTAGGTGTCGTTGCCGGCCTGCTCGCGTCGTTGGTCGCGGTCCCCGCGGCCCAGGCCCAAGCACCCCAGGTGCAACAGCAGACCGCAGCCAAAGCCGAGAAGCCGTACATGGGCTGGAGCAGCTGGACGTTGCAGGCGACCAACTATCCCGGCGTGAACCCGGACGGGCCGGCCAGCTGGCTCAACGAGAAGAACGTGCTGGCCCAGGCGGACGTGCTGGCGGCGAAGTTCAAGAAGGCCGGCTACGACCACGTGAACGTCGACGCGGGCTGGCTCGGCTCGTTCGACGAGTACGGGCGGCCGGTGGTGGACGCGAAGAAGTTCCCGCGCGGCTTCAAGTGGCTGGGTGACTACATCCACGGCAAGGGCATGAAGTTCGGTTCGTACCTCGCGGTCGGCCTGGACCTTAAGGCGTACAACGACGGCAAGACGCCGATCTACAACGCGCCCGGCTGCACCACCAAGGACATCGTCTACCCGGACCTGCGCAAGACCAACGGGTGGGACATGGCCTACAAGATGGACTTCGCGAACCCGTGCTCGCAGAAGTACATCGACTCGATCGCACAGGTGCTCGCGGGCTGGGGCGTCGACTTCCTCAAGCTCGACGGCGTCGGCCCCGGCAGCTTCCGCGGCGGTGAGCGCTACGACAACACGACCGACGTGAAGGCGTGGAACTCCGCGCTCAAGAGCACCGGCCGCCCGATCGAGTTCCTCATCTCGTGGGCGCTGAGCCACCGCCACGCCGACGTGTGGAAGGCCAACACCAACGGCTGGCGCGTCGACACCGACGTCGAGTGCTACTGCGACACGCTCGTCACCTGGAACCAGTCGGTGAAGCAGCGGTGGAACGACGTCGTGCAGTGGATCGACGACGCCGGCCCCGGCCACTGGAACAACCTCGACAGCGTCGCCGTCGGCAACGGCCAGATGGACGGCCTGACCGAGGCCGAGCGGCAGAGCTACATGACGCTGTGGTCGATCTCGTCCTCGCCGCTCTACATCGGCGACGACCTGACCAAGATCGACGACTACGGCTACAAGCTGCTGACCAACAACGAGGTCATCGCGATCAACCAGGCCGGCGTTCCCGCCAGGCCCGTGGACCAGTCCTCCGACCAGCAGGTCTGGTACGCCCGCAACCGCGACGGAAGCTACACCGTGGCGCTGTTCAACCTCGGTTCGAAGCCGGCGAACGTGACGGCCGACTTCGGGCAGCTCGGCATCCAGGGCAACGCGAAGGTCCGCGACGTGTGGGCCAAGAAGGACGTCGGCCAGAAGTCCGGCTCCATCACGGAAGAACTGCCGGTGCACGGCTCGAAGCTGTTCACCATCACCCCGCGCGGTTCGGTCGCTCCCGGCGTCGTGCAGGGCACCGCGGCCACCCCGAACAGCGTTTCGCTGAAGTGGTACGGAAAGTCCGGCGTCCGTTACGACGTCTACGCGGGCAACAAGAAGGTCGCCACCACCACCGACACCAAGGCGACCGTCACCGGTCTCACCCCGGCGACCTCCTACGAGTTCACCGTCGTGCAGAACGGCGCCCGCTCCAAGCCCGTCAGCTACGTGACGCCGCAGGAAAGCGTGACGTACGAGGCGGAAAAGGGCAGTCCCGGCGGCGGCGCGACCGTCTACGGCTGCGCGTGCTCGGGCGGCAGCAAGGTCGGCTACCTCGGCGGCAGCGGCATCCTCACGATGCCGACGGTCACCGCGCCGCGTGAGGGCACGTACCTCGTCGAACTGGCCTACATCTCCGCCGACGCCAGCAGGACCGGCGTCGTCACGGTGAACGGCACCAGCTTCAAGCTGCCGGTCGCCGGGTCGAACGACGACGACTGGAACACGCCGCAGAAGGTCACCGTGCCCATCTACCTGTTGAAGGGCAACAACACGATCCGGATCGGCAACCCGGACGACTCCGTGTTCGACGTCGACAGCATCCGCATCTAGAACCAGGAGGTGCCGTGGTGACAACCATGCAGGACTCAAGCGCCCAGGTCGTGCGTGGCCTCGCCACCACGGCGCCTCCGCCCACACGAAAGCGACGGTCAGGCCCTGCCTCGCGCCGCAACGACACGTGGGTGGCGTGGCTGCTCGTCGCGCCCGCCCTGCTCGGGTTCGGCGTGTTCTTCGCCTACCCGATGCTGCGCGGCGTCTACCTGAGCTTCACCGAGTTCCACATCCTCAGCCCACCGGTGTGGACGGGCCTCGAGAACATCCAGGAACTCGTCAACGACGGCCGGTTCTGGCACTCTCTCGGCGTCACGGCGTACTTCGTCGTGCTGTCCGTGGTGCTGGGCGTCGGCGTCTCGCTGATCACCGCCGTCGTGTTGCACCGCCTGGGGGTCAACACGACGGTCCGCGGGCTGATGATCCTGCCGTTCCTCATCTCCGGCGTGGTCACGGCGCTGGTGTGGACGTGGATGCTCGACCCGCAGCTCGGCATCGTGAACCAGCTGATCACCTGGGTCACCGGCGAGCCGATCATGTTCTTCGGATCGGACAGCTGGGCGGTGCCGTCGCTGGCCGCGCTGAACGTGTGGAAGTCCATGGGCTACAACGCGGTTCTCCTCTTCGCGGGGCTGCAGACGATCCCCGCGTCGATCTACGAGGCCGGCCGGATCGACGGCGCGTCGGAGTGGCAGATGTTCCGCTCGCTGACCCTGCCGCTGCTGCGGCCGATCCTGGTGATGGTCGTGATCCTCAACGTGATCGGCTCGACCCAGGTCTTCGACATCGTCCAGGTCAGCACCAAGGGCGGCCCGGCGGACGCGTCGCTGGTGCTGCAGATGTACATCTACGACAAGGCTTTCGGCCAGTTCGACTTCGGCTACGCCGCGACCATGTCGCTCGCCCTGTTCCTGATGCTCGTCACGGTGACCTTCACGCAGATGCGGATGGCCCGTGCCGGCGAGTCCGACACCAACTGAGGAGGCCAGGTGTTCCTCTCGATGAAGCTCGGCAGGGGCGTCGCCTGGGGCTACCTGGTCGTCGTGCTGCTGATCACGATCTTCCCGTTCTACTGGATCGTGCGGACCGCGCTGTCCAACAACTTCGCGATGTCGACGGATCCGTCGTCGTTGCTGCCGGTGGACTTCACGTGGGGCCCGTTCAAGCGTGCACTCGGCCTCGCGACGCCCGCCGAGGCCGCCGCGGAGGGCGGTTCGGGGGCCAGCATCGACCTGGCGCTCGCGTTGTGGAACTCCATTGTGTACGCGGGACTTCTGACGCTGTTCACGGTCGTGTTCTCGGCTCTGGCGGCCTTCGCGTTCTCCCGGCTGCACTGGAAGGGCCGCGAGCTCGTCTTCGGCGTCCTGCTCACCGCGCTGATGGTGCCGTCGGTGTTCACGCTGCTGCCGAACTTCGTGCTGATGAAGGATCTGGGGCTGCTCAACAGCTTCGGCGGCATGATCCTTCCCGGCGCGTTCTTCTCCGCGTTCAACATCTTCTTCCTGCGGCAGTTCATGCTCGGGCTCTCCAACGAGGTCGAGGAGGCCGCGATCATCGACGGCGCCGGGCCGTTGCGGGTGTGCTTCCGAATAGTGCTGCCGATGAGCGTCGCGCCGATGGCGACCTTGACGCTGCTGACGTTCATCACCACCTGGAACGACTACTTCTGGCCGTTGCTCGTCACCAACGACGAGTCGGTCCGCCCGCTCACCCTCGCGCTCGCGGTGTTCAAGCAGTCCTCACCGCAGGCGTCGCTGGACTGGGCAGGCCTGATGGCGGCGACGCTGGTCGCGGCGCTGCCGATGTTGCTGCTGTTCGTGGTCTTCGGGCGGCGGCTGGTCAACTCCATCGGCTTCACGGGGATCAAGTGAGACTGCACTGGCCGTCGGCTGCGGCGGAATGGACCGAGGCACTGCCCGTGGGCAACGGCCGCCTCGGCGCGATGGTGTTCGGCGGGGCCGGTCGGTCCCGCGTGCAGGTCAACGACGCGACCGTGTGGTCGGGCACCGCTGACGGGCCTTCTCTTGCCCTGGCGGAGGTGCTGGCCTCGGGAGCCGGTCCGGAACGACTCGCGCAGGTGCGTGAGGCGATCTTCGGCGGTGACCTGGAGCGGGCCACCGAGCTGCTGATGTCGTTCGAAGGCCCGTACAGCCAGACGTTCCTGCCGTACGTGGACCTGTGGATCACGCTGCCCGAAGGTGAGTCGCACGGCCGGACGCTGGACCTGAGCACGGGTGTGGTCACCGAGCGGATGACCATCGGCGGCTCGGACGTCGTGCGGCGCGTGTGGACCTCGGAAACCGCGCTGTGCGTGGAGATCACCGGCGCGGTGCCCACCGAGGTCGAGATCTCGACGCCGTTGCAGGAGGTTTCGCGCGACGGACTCGACCTCGTGATCGAGATCCCCGTCGACTCGGCACCGAGGCACGAACCTCAGGTCGAGGCTCCCGTCTACGGCTCGGGGGAACGGGGCACGGTGACGGTCAAGGTGACCGAGGGCGAACGCTGGCTGCTCACGCTCACCAGTTCCACCACGGCCGAGTCGCGGTGGACCGGACGGCGCCACGGCAACCACATGACCCTGATGGACGCGTGCGAGGTGCGGTTCGGCGACCTGCCCGAGGTCGTCGACGTGCCGGACCTGTTGTCCGGCAAGGACGAGCAGCTCGTCGCGTCCGTGTTGTTCGCGTACGGCCGCTACCTGCTGGTCTCGTCGTCACGGCCCGGCGCGCCGCCCGCGAACCTGCAGGGCGTCTGGAACGGCGACCTGCGTCCGGCCTGGTCCTCGAACTACACGATCAACATCAACACCCAGATGAACTACTGGGCGGCCGAGGTCACCGGGCTCGCCGAGTGCCACGAGCCGTTGCTGGAGCTGCTGGAGAAGCTCGCGGTGACCGGCGGCGAGGTGGCGCGGGAACTGTACGGGGCACGCGGCTGGGTCGCGCACCACAACACCGACCCCTGGGGCTGGGCGCTACCGGTCGGCATGGGCAAGGGCGCGGTGTCGTGGGCGATCTGGCAGATGGGTGGCGCGTGGCTGGTCCAACATGCCTGGGACCACTACGACTTCGCCCGCACCTGGTCCACTTTGGAGCGTGCGTGGCCGTTGCTGCGCGGTTGTGCCGAGTTCTTCCTCGACTGGCTGGTCGAAGGGCCCGACGGTCACCTCGACACGTGTCCGTCGACGTCGCCGGAGAACTGGTTCCTCGTCGACGGCGAGCCGCAGGCGCTGACCTGGTCCGTGACGATGGACGTGATGCTGGTCCGCGCCGTGTTCGAACGGACCTTGGCGCTGGCACTGGCGTCGGGTCGCGCCGATCCGCTGATCGCGGAGATCGCGGCCGCGCTGCCCCGGCTGCGGCCCGTCCCGGTGCTGGACGACGGCCGGCTGGGGGAGTGGGCCTACGACCTGCCGGAGGAGGACCCGGGGCATCGGCACATGTCGCACATGGTGTCGGTCTACCCGCTCGGCCAGATCGTCGCCGGCACGGAGCTGGGCGACGCCGCCGCCGAGGTGCTGGACCGGCGCGGCAACGGCGCGATGGGGTGGTCGTGGGCCTGGAAGATGGCGCTGCGGGCCCGGCTGGGCGACGGCGAGACCGTGCGGTCGCTGCTGTCCGAGGCCTCGCAGCCCTTCACCGGCGACCGTCATCGCGACGCCCCGGTCGACGGCTCGGAGTGGGGCGGCCTGCTGCCCAACCTGTTCAGCACACACCCGCCGTTCCAGATCGACGGCAACTACGGCTTCACCGCTGGACTCGCGGAAGTCGTGCTGCAGAGCCACACCGGCGTGATCGACGTCCTGCCCGCGCTGCCTTCCGGCTGGTCGCGGGGCTCGGCGCGCGGACTTCGTTGCCGCGGCGGGCTTTCCGTCGACGTCACGTGGCACGACGGCGATGTGACCGTGCGGGTGCGGCGGGTGTCCGGTGACGCCTCGGAGTTCGTGCCGGTAAGCATCGGTGGCGAGGTCACCGAGGTCGTCGTGAGTGACGTCGTGGAAGTACGCGGGAGGATTTCGTGCTGACCGATCTCGGTGTGGACGCGTTGTGGGAGTACCGCAGCTCTTACGTGCGGCCGGACGACTTCGACTCGTTCTGGGACTCGACGCTGGCCGAGGCCAGGTCGATCGATCTTTCCGTCGAGGTGGTGCCTGTGGACACACCGCTCAAGACGCTCGACGTCTACGACGTGTCGTTCGCCGGTTTCGGCGGCGACCGGATCCACGCGTGGCTGCGCACTCCGAAGGGACAGTCCGGACTTCCCGCCGTCGTTCAGTACCACGGCTACGGCGGCAACCGGGGCAGCGCGATCGAGAACCTGACCTGGGCCAGCGCCGGGTTCGCGCACCTGCAGATCGAGGTGCGGGACCAGCGGGGCGGTAGCGGCTTTCTGACCAGGGGCATCGCGGACCGCTCCACCTACTTCTACCGGCGGGTCTTCACGGATGCGGTGCGCGCGGTCGATGCCGTGCGCGCCTTGGGTTCCTCCGACGTCGCCGTGATCGGCAACAGCCAGGGCGGCGGCATCGCGCTGGCCGTCGCCGGTCTCGTGCCCGACCTGGCCGCGGTCCACTCGCAGGCGCCGTTCCTCTGCGACTTCCGCAGGGCGCTGAACGTCTGCGGCCGCCCGCCCTACACCGAGCTCACCAAGTACATCGCCGACAACCGGCGTTCCGACGTCTTCCCCGCACTGTCCTATTTCGACGGTGTGGGGTTCGCCGCCCGTGCCACGGCCCCCGCGTGGTTCTCGGTCGGCCTGATGGACGACATCGTGCCCCCGTCCACCGTGTTCGGCGCCTACCACGCCTACGCCGGACCCAGGGAGATGGCCGTCTGGGAGCACAGCGCCCACGAGGCGGGCGGCTCCGACGACCTCGACATCGCACTCGACGCCTTCCGAACCCGTCTCTTGGAGAAGCAATGAAAATCGCCGCCGCTGCCCTGGTAGCAGCAACAGCCCTGGTGGTCGCGGGTTGCGGGAGTTCCGACACGGGCTCCGGCAACGCCGTGAACTGGTGGACCTGGGACGACAAGCAGGCAGTCGCCTACGGCGAGTGCGAGAAGGCGTTCGAGGCCGCCAACCCCGGCACCGACGTGAAGATCACCCGCTACAACGTGGACGACTACTTCACCAAGCTCACCGCGGGTTTCGTGGCGGGCACCGCGCCGGACGCGTTCCAGAACTCGGTGCAGTTCCTGCAGGCCTACGCCTCGCAGCACCAGCTGATGCCGCTGGACGACCTCATCACGAAGTCCTCGGTGGACATGAAGAAGTTCTCGGTCGGCGTCGACACGTGGAAGTTCACCGACGGCAAGCAGTACGGGCTGCCGCTGGACTGGGCCGCCTCCGGTCTCTACTACAACGCCGACATGCTGGCCAAGGCCGGCGTGGCGGAGGCCGACGTGCAGAAGCTGTCCTGGAACCCGGACGACGGCGGCACGTTCGACAAGGTCGTCGCCCGTCTCACGATCGACAAGAACGGCAGGCACGGCGACGAGGCCGGCTTCGACAAGACGCAGATCGCCACCTACGGCATCGGCGCGATGGCGGGCCGCAGCTTCATCGGCGAGACCAGCTGGGCGCCGTTCGTCAACACGCTCGGCTGGCGGCTGGGCGACAAGGACCAGTGGCCCAGCAAGTTCAACTACACCGACCCGCGCTTCACCAAGACCATGAAGTGGGTCCTGTCGCTGACCGACCGCGGCTTCTCCCCGAAGCTCGGCACCTTCACCACCGGCAACCAGTCCACGATCTCCGACGTCGACCTGATCGGCTCCGGCAAGGTCGCGATGACCATGGGCGGCTCGTGGTCGGCGCCGTCGTTCGGCAAGATCCCCGGCGTGAAGGTCGGCATCGCCCCGACCGTGCTCGGCCCGGACGGCAAGCGTTCCGTGCTGTCCAACTCGAACGGCAACAACATCTGGGCCGGCACCAAGAACCCGGACCTGACCTGGAAGTGGGTCAGCTACATGGGCAGCGAGGAGTGCCAGACCAAGGCGGGCGCCACCGGCACGTTCTTCCCGTCGATCCCCGCGTCCATGGACAACACGGTGACGACCATGAAGACGCAGGGCGTCGACCTCACCGTGTTCAACCAGTACGTGAAGGACGGCGTGCTGTACCCGTCCAGCGCCTACGCCAACGGTTCGGCGGTCCAGTCCGCCGAACAGCCCCTCTTCGAGGCCTACTTCGCAGGCCAGCGCTCCGACGACGTGTTCGCCGAGATGGAACGCGTCTCGCAGGAGATACTGGCCAAGAACTGACGGGAGTCTCAGGAGTGGTGTTGCGGATACCGACCAGGCGCGTGCTCGCGGATGACGTCTACGAGCAGCTCCGCGCGCTGATCATGAGCGACGGCATCGCGCCCGGCGCCCGCGTGAACATAGACGAACTCGCGCGTCAGCTCGACGTGTCCCCCACCCCCGTCCGGGAAGCCCTGGCACGCCTCGAATCCGAAGAACTGGTCAGCAGGCTCCCGTTGCGCGGCTACAGCGTGACGGACCTGCTGAACCGCAAGCAGGTGGACGACCTCTACGCCCTGCGCCTGCTGCTGGAGCCGCCTTCCGCGGCTCTGGCGGCAGGCCGCATGACGGCCGAGTTCGCCGTTTTGATCGAGGAGGAGCTGGCGACCTGCCCGTCGGCTCCCGCCGATGACGCCTACGACGACTACAAGAACCTGACCGCGCACGATCAGCGGCTGCACGAGCTGATCCTGCGGATCGCGGGCAACGAGGCCGTCCTGCAGTCGTTCGCCAAGACCCACTGCCACCTGCACCTGTTCCGGCTGAACTTCCAGCAGCCGTTCGGGGTGCAGACGATCACCGAGCACCGGGCGATCGTGGACGCGCTGGTCGCTCGGGACGAGGAGCGGGCCAGTGCGGCGATGACCGCGCACCTGGAGGTAGCACGGGCCCGGCTGCTGGACCGGATGTAGGCGGCCTGCCGGCCAGGGCCTGTATCGCAGTCGACTGCCACTGCGCTTCATGACAGCTGGGTCGGTGCTGGTGGAGGTGTGCGCCGGCGTGGTGGGTCGCTGAGGTCTGAAGGGCGAGGTGGTGGCCGGGGTGTTCGGGATTGTCGAGGGCCCAGTTGGCGAGGGTGCCGGTCCAGCACCATTGGTACTCGTCCCACTCCGCGATGGCTACGCAACCCGGCGATCTACGTAACGCCTACCGACGCGAACGACCCCACCCCGGGGCGAGTCTTGTGGCGTGACAACACGAACTGCGCCAACGCGAACGGCCCGGGCGGTGGTCCTGGCCTCCGCCACACTCACGATCATGGCCGCGGCGATCATCGCCCCGAGCCTGCCCGCGATGGGCGAGGTGTACGGCGACGGCGTCCTGGTCAGGCTCGCCCTCACCATCACCTCGCTGGCCATCGCGGTGAGCGCGCCGCTGGCGGGCCTGGTCGCCGACCGCACGGGCCGCAAGCCGCTGCTCACGGCCAGCCTCGTCCTCTACGCCGTGGCCGGCACTGCCGGGTACTTCGTGACCAGCCTGCCCGTCCTCCTGGGCACCAGAACGCTGCTGGGCCTCGCGGTCGGCGGCGTCATGACCGCGGTCAGCGCCCTGATCACCGACTGGTTCGAAGGCGCTGAACGCGGCCGGTTCCTGGGCTTCCAGCAGGCCGCCGCCAGCCTGGGCGGGGTCGTGTTCCTGCCACTGGCGGGACTGCTGGCGGGCGTCGACTGGCGGTTGCCGTTCTGGCTCTACAGCGTCGCCGCACTGATAGCCATGGCCGCGGCGGCGGGGCTCACCAACGAACGGCCCGCGCCACCCCAGGCGGCCGGTGGCCAGGCATTTCCCCGGCAGGCCATCGGGATCTACCTGCTGGCCCTCGTCGCGACCCTCGTGTTCTACATGGCGCCGACGCAGCTCCCGTTCCTGCTGCGAGACCTGAACGCGACCCCCGCGGTCATCGGGTTCGTGATCGCGGGCAGCACGCTCACCAGCGTCGTGGGAGCACTCGTGTTCCCGAAGCTCAAGACCGGGAAGATCACCGCGATCAGCGTCGTGCTGCTCGGTGTCGGCTGGCTGGTCATCGGCTACGCGAACGGGGTCGCGCTGGTCACCGCAGGCCTGTTGATCGGCGGGTTCGGGGTCGGGCTGGTCGTGCCGAACCTCAACACGGGTCTCGCGAACCTCGCCCGGCCCGAGCAACGCGGCCGGGTCCTGAGCGGACTCGTCGCGGGGATCTTCCTGGGGCAGTTCCTGTCACCGCTCGTCATCGCACCCCTCGTCGGTGCCACGAGCATCGCGGCCGCGTTCACCTGGACCGGGGTCGTCACCACCATCGCAGGGGCGGTCCTCGCCCTGGCACACAAGGAGAAGAACTGATGATCTACCACGGCAACCGCTTCACCCTGCGCAAGGACGCCTCGCCCGAGCAGATCGAGGAGGCGCTGGAGAGCCTGCGCAACCAGGGACGCGTGATCCCGTCCGTCAAGTCCTTCGTGGTCGGCCGAGATTTCGGCGGCGAGTACGAGTGGGGCGCCACCTTCGTCATCGAGGACCTCGACGGCTACTGGGAGTACCTGATCCACCCGGCGCACCGCAACACCGACCGGGTCGGGTTGCCGCTGGTGGACAAGTTCTCCTCGTTCGACATCACCGACGACGAGGACCCCGAGATGGGCGCGAAGATCGCGGCCCTGCACCAGAAGCGGTACGACAGCGACCCCGAGCTCACGCAGCTCGTGTCCGACCTCGGCGAGTACACGGGCAGCGCTGCCCCCGGCCAGCACGGAGACAAGTGATGAGCGAACTTATTCAGGGCTGGCTCGACTTCTGGAACGGCGAGCTCGACCTCGCCGAGAAGATCGTCCACGAGGACTTCGTCTGGCACGTCGCGCCGCTGACCGGTGGACCGTCGCAGGACCACAGCGGACGCGAAGGGCTCGTCGAGTGGGTGCGCGGCTCCCACCAGAACATGCCCGGCCTCAAGTTCACGGTCGAGGTGGGGCCGATCTCGCAGGAGCCGTTCCACGTCGTGCGCTGGCTCGCCGAGGCCGGTGCGGTGTCGTTCCACGGCACGGACATCCTCCGCGTCGTGGACGGCAGAATCGCCGAGTACTGGCTCAACGCGGACGGCCTCTGGGCCGCTCAGCAGCTCGGGATCATGCCGAAGCTGAGCTGAACACGTCCTTCAGCTGACGGCGTGAGTTGATGCCCACCTTGCGGAAGACGTTCCGCAGGTGGGCATCGACCGTGCGAGGGCTCAGGAACAGGCGGGCGGCGACCTCCTTGGACGTCGCCCCGGTCGCCACCAGCCGGGCGATGTGCGTCTCCTGCATGGTCAGCTCGTCGGTGGCCTGGGCGGAACGGCTGCGGGCGACCTCGCCGGTGGCCTTCAGCTCCAGCGCGGCGCGAGCGGCGAAGGCCTCCATTCCGATGGAGGACAACAGATCGTGTGCGGCGCGCAGTTGCGTGCGGGCGTCGACGCGGCGGCCGGCGCGACGCAACCACTCGCCGTACACCAGGTGGGCCCGCGCAAGATGGGGCCGGGCTGCGCTGGACTCCAGCTGCTGCACCGCCGCGACGTACGACTCCTCCTCACCCGTGGCGAGTGCCCGTGAGTAGGCCGCGATGCCTTGTGCCCACGCGGTTTCGCACGGCGAGGTCCGAGAAACCAGGTCCTCCAACGCTTCCGAGGCAAGTGAGGACTCACCGCAGCGCACCGCCGCCTCGATCAGCTCGGGCAGCGCCGTCCCGGCGAGGTAGAGATCGCCCGGCGCGACCGCCTCACGGGCAGCCGCCAGCGCCACCGGATAGTCGCCGAGACCGTTGTGCAGCACGGCGGACGCCCAGTGCGTGTTCGCGATCAGGCACCCGGCCCGCCGCTCGGCCTCCCGCAGCGAGTGCTCGATCTCGGCCAGCACCTCCGGCTTCTGCCCGCGAAACGCGGCCAGGTGCAACCGCGCATACCGCAGCGGAGGCATCCCGACGGCATCGGCGACGGCCTCTTCCTCCGCGATGGCCGACATCGCCGTGCCGAACTCACCGGTGATCACCGCGCCGACGGCCTGCTGGGCGAGCCCGAGCCGCAGCACGAACGGCGACCCCGCCTGCTGGCCGGTCTTCAGCAGCCACCCGGTCACCGCCGAGTGCACCTCGGTGTCCCACAGCTCACCGGCGAGCATGGTCGCCAGCGCGGGATGCCGCGTCCACGCCAGATCGTCGCCGGAGAACACCCGGCGCAGCAGGGGAACCGCGGCCCGGTGTCCCTCGTCCGCGAGGAGTACCAAGGCTTCCAACGCATCCGAGCCGCGCTCGAGCCCGCGAGCCTCGCGCACCACGGCGTCCATCACGCCGGTGGGACGGCCGAACGCGAGCGCGATCTCCAACGCGTCCAGCACGCCGTCGCGGGCATCGGCCCCGGTCATCCGGCGAGCCGCGCTCAGCACGAACGACGGCCCGTCGTTCTCCCTGTCGCGCACGAACGCGATCCGGCCGCGCAGCAGATCCGCCCGCCCGTCATCGGCGGAGAACGTCGTGAGCAGTTCGGCCGCGACGTCGACCGCACCCGCGTCGAGCTTGGCCTGCGCCGCGGCCAAAGTGCGTTCGGCCCGCAATCCGGGCTCCACGGACAACGCTGCCGCACGCTCCAGAAACGCCGCTGCGGCAGCCACTCCGCCGCGAGCGCGAGCACGGTCTGCGGAGCGTTCCAACTCGGCGGCCAGCGAGTCGTCGGGCCCGGTGCCGGCCTGCGCGCGATGCCACACCCGCCGGTCCGGATCGCTCGACGGATCGGTGACGGACGCCAGCGCGAGGTGCACCGCCTGGCGCTGGGACGGCGCGGCGGCGAGGTAGACGGCCGATCGGGCGAGCGGATGGCAGAACCGCACCCGCGTGGAGATGCTGACCAGCCCGGACGCCTCGGCCTCCACCCCGGCGGAGGCCACGTCGATGCCCAGCTCGGCGGCAGCGGCCCACAGCAGGCCCGGCTCACCGGTCGGATCGGCGCCGGCCACGGTCAGCAGCAGCTGGGCGTCGGCGGGCAACCGCGCGGCCCGGTCCTGGAAGCTGCGTTCGATCCGGCTCGGCACCGACGCCACGTCCGGCAGCCCGAACCCACCGGCCTTGGGCAGCTCCAGCAGCGCCAACGGGTTGCCACGCGCTTCGGCGAGGAGTCGTTCCCGCACCTTGTCGTCCACGACCGCGACCGATCCGGATGTCAGCAGCGCGCGGGCCTCGGCGTCGGCCAGTCCGCGCAGTTCCAGGCCGGGCAGTTCGTCGAGCCGAGACCGCGACCACGGCCGTCGCGCGGCGAGCACGAGGACCACCGGTTCGGAGGCCAGCCGCCGCCCGAGGAACGCGAGGACCTGCGCGGACGCCTCGTCCAGCCAGTGGGCGTCGTCCAGCAGACACAGCACCGGTTCCCCGCCCGCGAGCAGGTCCAGCGTGGCCATGCCGATCCGCAGCACGTCGGGTTTCCCGCCGGCCAGTCCGAACGCGACGTCGAGCGCCTCCCGATGATGTCCGGTCAGCGAGTCCAGCAACGGCAGGCACAGCTGGTGCAGCGCCGCGAACGGCAGCTCGGTCTCGAACTCCGACCCGGACACCTCCAGCACCCGGAACCCGGCGGCCGACTCCCGAAGGTGGCCGAGCAACGTGCTCTTCCCGAGTCCCGCCTCACCACGCAGGACCAACGCGCCACCACGCCCTTCGCGAGCGGCGGTGAGCATCCCGGACAGGCAACGGATCTCGTCGTCCCGTCCCAGGAGCGAGGTCGATGTGAGCGCGTCCATGAAACGAACCGTATGCGAGAGCCGAGGGCACGCGTCACCCGTTCGGCCCACAACCTGAGGGGGAGGCGTAATCGCCTGTAGTCGGATGCGTCCGTATTGGGGGTTTCTCTAGCGTGGAGAACACATGATCACGAGGGGGAACTTGTGATGAAACGCGTTGTGGCGGCCACCGGTGTGGCCGCGCTGGCGAGTGTGATCTTCACGGGGGTGCCGGCCACGGCGGCGCCCGGTGCGACGATCCTGGCCGACACCAACAGAAACGGCACGGTCGACTGGGCGGACCAGGCGGGCAAGGGGAAGTGGGCGTCGAACAGGGGCGCGATCTTCCTGCCGAACCTGGACGACGACGGCCGGCGTTGCAAGGTCACCGAGGAGGACCTGAAGGACCGCGCCATCGCGGTCGACGAGCGGCTCGCGGCCTGCAACGACGCCCAGGACGACGTGCTCAACGGCGCGCAGGACGCCCAGGACTTCGCTCCGTTGCGGACGATGCCGAGCAACGTCGGCAAGGACGGCACGGTGTCGCTCGGCGCGGGGGAGGGCAGGTACGCCCGCCTGTGGGTCGAACGCGACGGCACCTGGACGTCACTGGGCGAGAGCGGCACGCTCACCGCCGCAGAGCTGCGCAAGGGCGCGAAGCTGGGACTGGAGGGCCGGGACGTCATCAGGGACAAGGCCGTCTGGAACGGCACGGTCACCGTCACGCTGAAGGCCGGCGGCACGGACTCGGTGCGGCTGCGCGTGGCGCCGCTGATCCTGCAGAACGACCTGAAGGCACCGAGCAGGATCGTCACCTCGAAGCCGATCAGCCCGGAGTACAGCGCGGGCTACGACGAGTTCGCCGCCGGCCTGCGCGCCGCGATGAAGGCGGCGAACCTGCCGGACGACGCGCTGGCCGCGATCCCCAACGACGACCGGTGGTTCCAGGACATCTTCGAACCCACCACGGCCGCCATGCCGGGACCGGGCGGAAAGCCGCAGGTCATGCGCGTGCTGTTGCGCAGCGCCAACTACCGGCCCGCCATGGAGCTGGAGGGCAGGCCGTACCCGCCTGCCCTGCGTCCCGCCGGACGGGTCGTGTTCAGCGCGTTGCGCGGCCCGGACGTCGGCGTCGTGCAGCAGTTCACCGACCAGCGCGGCCCGGCCGTCGACGACAGCCTCAACTCCACCGGCAACTACGAGAGCCTGCCGCCCTATCGCGGCCACGAGCTCGGCAGGCCGTTGTACGGCAGCACGGCCGAACGCATGCCCGACCCGTCGTTCAGCACGCTGATCGGCTCGCAGTACGCGGAACCGGTCGTCATCGACACGGCGTGGCTCGCGGTCGGCCACTCCGACGAGACGGTGCACGTGATCCCGGCCCGCAACCCGCGCGGCTGGACGCTGATGGTCGCCGATCCGAGGCTCGCGCTCGACGTGCTGCGCAAGGCCACAAAGGACGGTCACGGCACGGCGGTGCTGTTCGACGGCACCAGCGAGAAGGAGAAGCCGACGATCGACCAGGCGCTCGCCGACCCGAAGTTCCTGGAGCAGAACGAGACGGCGGCCCGGCACATCGACTCCCAGCTCGCCGTGCTGACCAGGGAGACCGGGCTCTCCGGCCGCGACCTCGTCCGGGTTCCGGTGCTGTTCCAGCAGTTCAGCTGGCAGGAGGTCGACGACCTCACCGCGTCCGGGCGGGTCACGCAGGCGCAGGTGGGCGTCCTGCGCGACCGGATGCGGTCCGGTCAGGCGCCGAGCACGGTGTTCGTCGCGCACTCGGCGGGCATTCCCAACGGCATCTCGCTGGGCGGCGGTGTCTTCGGCGCACCTGATCCGCACGGGCCGAGGGTCGGCGGCGTCGACCTGTTCAAGAGCAGGACCGAACAGGTGCTCGCGAGCACGCCCGTCGAGGTGAAGTGGGTGGAGGACTGGGACTTCCTGCACTGGGGAGGCGGCGAGGTGCACTGCGGGACCAACGCGTTCCGCGAGCCGACCAAGGCGGCCTGGTGGCGCTGACCGTCACGGGTGTGGTGTACGCCATGCGGGTGGGCCTGATCCGACCGGTTTCGGTGACACCCCGCAGGGGTATCCGCGCCACATGACCATGGAGTCCGAGATCGACTTCGACATCGACTTCGACGATTCGGTGGCCCGCGAGGTGCGGAGCTACGTCAGCGAGATCGTCACAGGCCTCGGACTGCGCGGCGACAGCTCGTGCATCGACGCGGAGCCGCTGGCCGGTGCCTACGTGGCGCTGGACGGGCGTCTGCCGGACTTCCCCGGCCACTACGTCGCCCTGGTCTGGAACGAGCTGAACGGATGGTCGGTCGCCGTCGAGGACCGGCTCGGGGACCTCGTGGACGTCGCGCGGCTGGGCGGCGACCCGCGGCCCGCACCCGCCGAGGTGGTCCGCTGGGTCAACGGGCTGGTGCACAGGGAGCAGAAGCAGGCGAACCGCGACTTCGCCGCCTTCGTGCCGGCGCAGCGCGGTTGCCTGCTGTCCTGACCCGGCTCGTCAGTCCGGCGGTTCGCTCGGGTCGTCGGTCTTCTCCTGCGGCACCTCGGGTTCCTCGACGTCGAGATCGTCGAGGCTGGGCGTGCCGGGGGAGTGGGGAGCTTCGGGATTCAGCGGATCGGTCATGCCGCCCGGTTACCCGAGCGGCATGACCTCAAGCGTCCTCGCCTACGCGGGTACGGTCCAGCGCTGATTCGCGCCACCCGTGCAGGACCAGATCTGCAGCTTCGCGCCGTCCGCCGTGTTGTTGCCTATGACGTCGAGGCACTTGTTGCTGCCGGCGTTCACCAGCGTTCCGTTGGAAGCGGTCCAACGCTGGTTCGGTCCGGCGAAGCAGTCCCACAACTGGACCGCCGCCCCGTCCGCGGTGCCGTTGCCGGTCACGTCCAGGCACTTGCCCAGGCCGCGCACGGTGCCGTCGGTGCCCAGGGTCCACGTCTGGTTCGGGCCGCCGAAGCAGGACCACAGCTGTGGCAGGGTGCCGTTCGTGGTCGAACCGTTGGTGACGTCGAGACACTTGCCGCCCAGGCCCGTGATGGCACCGGTGCGGCCGCCGGGCTGGCCGGGGTCGAGCGTGCCGGGCCACGTGAACGTCGCCATCGCGCCGGCCGGCAGGGTGTAGCCGAACGTCTGGCCCGCGTAGGAGACGCGGAAGTTCTGCTGGCCGCCCGAGTTCAGCGCGACGAGCACGATCTGACCGTTCGGGTTGCGGAACGCGACGTTCTGCACGCCGCCCTCGCCGAAGCCGGTCGAGTCGATGCGGACCGCGCCGGGCTGCACGAACTTCGACAGGTGACCGAGAACGTAGTACTCGGCGTTGTACGTGACGTTGCCGCCACTGGTCGTGACCACACCGGTGCAGTTTGTGCAACTGCCGATCACCGGGCCGTTGTTCTGGTCCAGCGCCATGTTCCAGATCGCGACGGACCGCGCGTGGTTGCGCGTGGCGCCGATCGCCAGGTTGATGCCCTGCCAGCGCAACGTGTCGCGGAACGTCGCCGCGTCGTCACCGGACTTCGTGCCGGAGCACTCGGTGAAGAAGATGTCCTTGCCGGGCTGGTTGTTCTTCACGACGGACTGGCCGCTCGGGTTGCCGCCGTAGCAGTGCCAGGCGGAGCCGATCACGTTGGCGCCCGCGCCGTTGTTCACGGTCTGCGGGTAGGTCGTGTCGTCCCAGTTGTGGTCGTAGCCCAGCAGACGCGCCTGTTCGCCGGCCGCGCGCAGCTTCGGCACCAGCGTGTTGATGACGTTGACCTGCTGCTGCGCCGACATCCTCATGCCGGGGTAGCCCGGCGGTTCGAAGTTCGGCTCGTTCTGCACGGACAGGTAGTCGATCGGGATGCCCGCGGCCTTGTACGCCTGCGCGAACTTGACCAGGTAGTCCGCGTAGACGCCGATGCGGCTGTCGTTGAGCTGGCCCTGGATGAGGCTGTTGTTGTTCTTCATCCACGCCGGGGCGCTCCACGGCGTCGCCATCACGGCGACCTGCGGGTTGAGCTGCTTGGCCTGCTGCAGCAGCGGCAGGATGTAGGCGTTGTCGTGCGCGGTGGAGAATCGCGACAGCGTCGGATCCGCCGCGCCGTCGTTGTAGGTGTAGAAGTTCCGCGAGAAGTCGGACGCGCCGATCGGCTGGCGAATGAAGCTCATGCCGATGCCGCTGCTCTTGTTGAACAGGTTGTTCATGATCTCGTTGCGGCGCGGCGAGTTGAAGATGTTCCACGCCGCCGCGTCCGTGAACGACGCGCCGAAGCCCACCATCGACTGGTAGGTCGAGTTCGGGTTCACGGTGATCGTCGACCCGGTGCCACCCGAGCCGAACGTCACGTCCGCCTGTTTGGTCAGGGCGTTCGCCTTGTCACCGGTGGTCAGCCACACGCTCGCGTTGGTCGCCGCGGTGGCGGAGGGGGAGACCAGGGTGCTCCCCGCCGTGACCACGGCTGCCGCGATCGCCATGCCGTGCCAGCGTTTTGTCGTCTTTGACATTAAGCGCTCCTTGCAGGGTTTGGGCGCCCGACAGCGGTTGTTCAGTTGTACAAACGGAAATCGGCGATGCTCCACCAGTTGCTCGTGGCCCCGGTGGACGTGATGCGGACGTAACGCGCGCTCGTGCGGCGGACGTCGATGTTGGTCAGCTGGCCGACACCCGCGCCGGAGGCGACCTTGCGCCAGGACGTGCCGTTGTCGCTGACCGAGAGCTCCCAGTTCCGGGCGTGGTCGCCGAGGTTGCCGCCGGAGTCGACCGCGACGCGGCGGAAGTCCTTGCGGCGTCCCAGATCCACCTGCAGGTACTGGCCGGGAGCCTGGGCCCCGCCGTTGGACCAGCGCGTCGACGCGTCGTCGTCGATCGCGAGCGCGCCGTCAGGAGACGCGGTGGCGCCGGTCAGCGGCACGAGGTCGAGCTTGCTCCTGTGCTGGGTGGTCCAGGTGAACGTCGCCAGCGCGCCACCGGGCAGGGTGTACTCGAAGGTGCGGTCACCAAGGTTGACGGCGAACGTGCGCGGGTCGTCGTTCTCGTTGTGCACCACCAGAGCCGTGGAGCCGTCCGGGTTGCGGAACGCGGCGTCCATGATCTGGCCGTTCCAGCCGGTCGTGCCGAACGACGTGCTGGCGATCCTGCGCGCGCCGGGCTTCACGAACTTCGAGAGGTGGCCGATCGTGTAGTACTCGGCATCGGTGACCACGGAACCGTCCGGCTGCACGGTGACGAGGCCGGTGCACGTGCCGCAGCCGCCGTTGTGCGGGCCGCCGGTGCTGTCCAGCGCGATGTTCCAGTTGACCGCGCTGCGGGCCCAGTTGCGGGTGGTGCCGAGGACGACGTTGCGGGCGTGCCAGCGCAGGGTGTCGCTGAAGACCTTGGCGGGCGGGTCGGTGGCGCCCTTGGAGCCCGAGCACTCGGTGAACCAGATCCCCTTGTCCGGGAAGGCGTCGCGCAACGCGGTCTGCGCGCTCGGGTCGCCGTAGTAGCAGTGGTAGGCCGTGCCCGCGAGCCACTTCGCGGCCTTGCTGTTCAGGATCTGGTACGGGTAGTCGGCTTCCGCCGTGCCGTCGTTGGGGTGCGTGGCCCAGTTGTGGTCGTAGCCCAGGATCCTGGTGCGTGGGCTGGCGAACTTGAGCTTGGGGCCGAGCGCCTCGATCACCTTGATCTGCGCCGCGACGGGCATGTCCGTGCCGGGGTAGGCGTCCGGCTTGCGGTTCTGCGGCTCGTTCTGCACGGACAGGAAGTCGACCGGCACCCCGGCCCTCGCGTACGCCTGCACGAACTTCACGAGGTAACGCGCATAGGCGTCGTAGATCTTCGGGTCGTCCTTGAGCTTTCCGCCGACGAGCGAGTCGTTGTCCTTCATCCACGCAGGCGGGCTCCACGGCGTGGCCATGATCTTCAGGCGCGGGTTGAGGCGCTTCGCCTCGCGCAGCAACGGAAGGATCTTCGCCTCGTCGTGCCGGATGCTGAAGTTCCTGAGTGGGAAGTCGGTCTGCCCGGCCGGTACGTCGTCGTAGGTGTAGTGCTCCTTCGCCGCCGTGAAGTCGGACGAGCCGACGGGCTGGCGCAGGAAGCTGACCCCGATGCCGGTCCTCGGATCGAACAGCTTGCGCATGGTGTCGGCGCGGGCGGCGGGGGCCAGGCCCGCGAGCAGCTCTGCGGAGGAGTCCGTGATCGAGGCGCCGAAGCCGTCGACCTCCTGGTAGCGGCGGCCGGGGTCGACCACGATCGTCGGGTGCGTCGACTCGCTGGTGCCGAACGTGACGCGCGGGCGTTCGTGCATCAGCTCCGCGCGGTCCGGCGTGGTCACCCACACCCGGACCTGGGGCGCGCTGGACGCTTCGGCGGTGGGCACGGCGGTCAGGCCGAACACCAGGGCGACGATCGCGGTACGTCTCATGTAACACCCATTCATCACTGTGAAACATCAGCTTTCAGGATGAAACACCCGGCCGTGTCGAGGGTCAATGGTCTGGATGATTTCCGGTACATTGACCAGGTGGAACGCAAGATCGAGAACGTGAAACAGCGCGCGAGCCTGCGGGACATCGCGGCGGAGACCGGTGTCTCGATCGCGACCGTCTCCCGCGTGCTCAACGATCATGTGAACGTCGCTCAGCGCACCCGTGACCTGGTCCTGCAGGCCGTCGAACGGCGCAATCGGGACGTTGTGGCGTCGAGGACGCGCACGGTCTACGTCCGCTGCCCGTACGTCCTCACCGACTACTTCGGGCTGATCGTCTCCTCGATCGCGGAGACGCTGAAACTGCACGGCCTGCGCGTGCTGCTGGACGCGGGGGAGTCAGGTCAGCACAGCGCCGCGTTGCGCGGCCTGCCCGGCCAGGCCGACGTCGACGCCGCGATCCTCATCCTGCCGCCGGAGGACGGTGAGGAGTTGGTCGCGCTGTCCCAGGCGGGTTACCCGTTCGTCGTGGTCGACCCGCGCATCCTGCCGCTACCGGACATCGCCTCCGTGTCGGCCGCGCACTTCGCGGGAGCGCGTGCCGTGGCCGACCACCTCATCGCACTCGGGCATCGCGACATCGCCGTGATCGCCGGGCCGGAGGAGTGGCTCGCGGGCGACGCGCGCCTGGCAGGCCACCGCGCGTCCCTCGCCAAGGCGGGTGTGCTGCTCACGCCGGATCGCTTGCGACACGTGGAACCCACGACCGCGCACGGCAAGCTGGCGGCGGCGGAGTTGCTCTCGCTGGAACCCCGTCCCACCGCGATCGTCTGCTTCAACGACAAGGTCGCCGTCGGCACGTTGCAGGCAGCGCGGGAACGGGGCCTGCGCGTGCCGGAGGACCTGTCGGTGGCCGGGTTCGACGACATCGACCTGGCGGAGGCGACCACCCCGCGGCTGACCACCGTGCGGCAACCGTTGCAGGAGATGGGAAGCATCGCCGTGACACAGCTGATGCGGATGTTGGACGGGCATCAGCCGGAAGCGTTGCACATAGAGCTGGCGACCACGCTGGTGGTCAGGGACTCCACGGCGGCCTTTTAGCGAACGACGGCCCAGGTGCGTACGACAGGGTCGACGAGTACTTCCAGGTGCTGTTCGCCGTAGTACCGATGGCGACGGTGGCTCACCTCGAAACCACCGTCCGGCAACGGAATCCACAGCGTCAGCGAGTGGCTGACGGACTCGCCGTCGTCGTGCTCCGTGCTGTCGAGCACCTCGGCGGTCACCGTGATCCCCCTGGCGCGCAACGAGGCGGTCTCCTTGGCGGACTCGCCCGCCGACGCCCAGAGCGCCAGCAGGATGAACACGACGACGAGCATGCCCAGCTCCCACAGCACGACGACCCACCACGGCTCGTCGAAGAAGAAGGGCACGGCCATGACGCCCGCCATCGCGGCGAGCGCGGTCCCGGCGAGCACGCGTTGCGCGAGGGCGGAACGAGGGCTGGTCAGGGTGACTTCTGACGGGTTCGTGGTCACCGGCCGATCGTAGAGCGCTGGTGACCACGAACCGGCCGGAATCACGGGCGAAGCGTCACCGACTGCCCCTTGCGCAGGTTGATCCGCTTCTGCCACTTGCCGAAGCGGACCTCGGTCTCCGTGCCGCCGACGCTGCGGACGGTCACACTGGCGACCTTGCCGTCCTTCCACACCAGGTCGACCGAGAAGCCGCCGCGGGCACCGATTCCGGTGACCGAGCCGGTCTTCCACGCCGATGGCAGCGCGGGCAGCAGTTCGATCACGCCCGGCCTCGCGTACAGCAGCATCTCCAGCATGGCCGCGGGAGCGCCGAGGTTCGCGTCGATCTGGAAGATCGAACGGTCGCCGAAGCTGTACATGTCGAAGAAGTTCGGCGCCGTGCCGTTCGCATGGTCGATCGACGGCCGGATCACCTTCTGCACCAGCTCGTACGCCCTGTCGGCGTCCTTCAGTCGCGCCCAGCACGCCGCCCGCCACGCGAGGCCCCAGCCGAAGCTCTCCATGCCGCGGGTGATCAGGTGCTGCTTCACGCCCTCGATCAGCGCGGCGGGGGAGTCGTCGCGGTTGATGCGGTCACCGGGGAAGAAACCGACGAGCGGCGACAGGTGCCGGTGCGTGGTCTCGCCGAGGTCGTCCGGCGACATCCACTCCTGCAGCATTCCGGTCTTCGGGCTCACCACCGGCAGGTACAACCGGTCGCGCAGCCCCGACATCCTGCGGCCGTACGCCTGGTCGCGGCGCAGCACGTCGGTCGCGATCCGGTACTTGCCGAACAGGTTGTGCACCAGTTCCTGGTTGTAGGTGTTGCCGCGGGTGTCCTGCGGACCGTGCTCCGGCGACCAGTCGTGGTCGTCCACCAGGCCCTGCGGGGTCTCGACCAGGCGTGCTTCCCAGAACTCGCAGGCGCCCTTGAGCAACGGGTAGATCTTGGCCAGGTAGTCGCGGTCGAGCGTGTACTCGTAGTGCTCGAACAGCGACATGCACAGCCACGCGTTGCCGCCGGGGTGCCACCACCAGCCGCTGCCGCCGTAGATGTTGGTGGAGAAGGCGACCGCCCACCCCGCCACGCGGTTGTTGGTGTTGCGGAACCGGTTGCGCTCGTCCTGGTACACCGACTGCGTGGTGTTCGTCCACGCCGGCAGCTGCGCCACGCAGTAGTTCGCGAGCGCGTCGAACGTGTCCGACAACGCGGCCCGGTCGGCGAGCCAGTAGTTCATCTGGATGTTGATGTCGGTGTGGTAGTCGCTGTACCAGTCGGGATTGTTGTTCGACAGCCACAGGCCCTGCAGGTTGATCGGCAGGTTGTCGCGCGACCCCGTGATGGCGAGGTAGCGGCCGAACTGGAGGTAGCTCGCCTCGAGCTCCGGGTCGGACGTGGTCCCGGAAGCCCTTGCCTGCAACCGGGTCCACGTGTCCATCGCGCGCTGGGCGTCGGTGGAACGGCCGAGGTCGACCTTCTGCCGGTCGTACTTCTTGCGGTAGTCGGCGACGTGCGTGCGCAGCAGGGCGTCGGCCTTGGCGCGCACGCCGGCCTTCCGCAGCGCGAGTTTCGCCGGTTCCGCCAGCGGGTCCATGAAGCCGGCGGACGCGTCCGGGACGTAGTTCGTGCCGCCGGAGAACACGATCACCAGGTCGGAACAGCCGGCGAACGACAGGTTCGCACCGTCCACCTTGACCGTCCCATCAGGACTGAACGCCGTCACGACACCGCTGTACGCCAGCTTGTTCGGGAACGAGCCGGTGAAGACGGCCGCGGTGTGCGGCGCGTCGCCCACGGTCGGCTCGCCGTGCGCGCCGGTGAGCGTGATCGTGCCGGACTGGTTCGGGCCGACGAGCCGGACGACCACCACGTCGTCCGGGTGGCTCGAGAAGATCTCGCGCCGGTACTGCTTGCCGCCGTGCGTGTACTTCGTGGTGACGAGGCCGTTGCTCAGGTCGAGTTCGCGGCGGTAGCCGGTGGCGCCCGCATGGCCCGGCATCTCGACGTACAGCTTGGCGAGCAGCGAGAACGTGCCGAAGCGGGAGTCGTACGGGAGCTGGCCGTCGCCCTCCAGGGTGTCGTTGAGCTCGCCGGTCCACAGCGTGACGTCGGTCAGGTACAGGAAGTCCTTCTCGACGCCACCGCCGACGAGGGCGCCGAGGCGGCCGTTGCCGATCGGCAGGCCCTGCTCGATGATCTTCGCCTCGTCGGCGGGAGCGGGGTACCAGAGCGTCGTCGGGTTGGGGGCGAGTGGGTTGCCCGCCGGCCGGTAGGGCTCGGCGTGGGCGCTGAACGTGGGCAGGACGACGGCGCCCAGCCCCAGCGCGCCGGTGGCTTTGAGGAAGTTGCGGCGTGAGGTCATCGTTGACTCCGTTGGGAGGGCTGATCAGCGGGCGTCGAGGGCGGACACGTGCACGGCGTTGTCCGGACCGCGCACGGCGACCCAGGTCGATCCGTTCGCACCGGGCGCTCCGCCGACCGCGCCGGTCAGCGCGTTGCTCACGAACTGGTCGCGCTTGGTCCACCAGGTGCCCGCGCCGTCGACGAGGTCCTGCTGCCACAGCGTGTAGTCGCTGCCGCGGACGAAGACGTTGACGCGGTCACCGTTGGCCACCGCCGTCGGGCTGCCGCTGATCACGCCGCCCAGCGAGGTCCACGCGGACCAGCCGTTCGCGGTGCGCCTGCGATACCAGGCGGAGTCGTCCTGCAGCCGGACCGTGACGAACGTGCCGGCCGCGACCGTCGCGGCGGAGGGCCTGCCGTAGATCTGCTGGTTGCCAGGGGATCCGACCGAGCTCCAGGTGCTGTTCGTCCTGTCGCGAGTCCACACGCGACCGTCGGCGCCGCGACCGAACAGGCTCCAGTCGTCCGGTCCGGTGAACGCCACCGACACGGAGTCGGTCAGCGTGCCGCCGAGCGAGGTCCAGTTGCCCCACTTGCCGTTGGCGAAAGTCCGTTGGTAGGCCACGTTGTCGGTGCCGCGGACGAAGAGGTCGACGCGGCCGTTGGGGCTCGCGAACGCCGACGGCTGGCCGAGGATCTGGCCGTTGCGCGGGCCACCGAGCACGACCCAGTTGCGCCACTCGCCGTTGACCATCGAGCGCTGTGTGAGGCGTCCTGCCTTGTCGCGCGCGAACGTGGCGAGGTTCTTGTCGTCCCAGCGGATCAGGGCCGGGCTGGCCGAGGTCTCGCCACCGACGTCGGTGCCGGGGACAGCGGTCTCACCGCGCAGCTTGAGGAACGCCGTGCCGTGCGCGGGAACCGTGACGGTGTAGGTGCCGGTCGCCGTGCCGCGGTCGGCGCGGGCGCGCAGGTCGCGGATGGAGACACTGCCCTTGAGGCCGGTGTCGGCGAGGTTGACCGTGAACTCGGCGGGCTGGTCGTTGCGGTTGAGCACCGCGACGGCCCGCTCACCCTTGCCGGACAACACCTTGCTGTACACGTCGACGTTGTTCGCACCGGCGACGCGCACGCCCTGGATGGCCAGCGGGTCCTGGTCGACCGCGATGATCTCGGGGTTCTTCAGCGTCTCGATCATCGACGGCGGCAGCGTGCGCGGGTCCGACCCGATGATCAGCGGGGAGGCCATCACCGACCACATGACGAGCTGTGAGGCCGACTCCTCCTCGTTGAGCTCGTACGTGCCCTGTTCCGTCTTGCGCATGGGGATCAGGTAGTCCGGGTCGTTGTAGTGACCGGGCCCCTGCGCGCCGGGCCGGTAGAGGTTGCGGTCCATGTTGCGCAGCACGTCGCGCCAGATGCCCTCGTACGGCGTGCCGAACGCGACGTCCGTGCTGGTGCGCCAAGAGTCGCCGACGCGCGGCCCGTACGTGTAGGCCACGTAAGCGGTCTGGTCCCAGCGGTGCGGCACGCCCCACTCGTCGGTGACCGGGTTGCAGAGGTTCAGGATCATCCTCCGCCCGGCCTTCTGCACCGCCGCGGAGAACTGCGTGAAGGCGACGGCCGGGTCCATGTTCTGCGCGATGCCGCACAGGAAGTCGATCTTGATGGCGTCGAACTTCCACCCGGCGAACTGCTTCGCGTCCGCCTCGTAGTACCCGCCGCCACTGCCGGCGGCGCAGTTCTTGCCGTCCCACGCCCCGGCGTCGGTGTAGATGCCCGCCTTCAAACCCTTGGCGTGCAACGTGTCCACCAGCTTGGTGAACCCGGACGGGAACCGCGCGGGATCGGGCACGAGCGCGCCCTTGCCGTCGCGCGGCGGGCTCGCGTTCCACCCGCCGTCGATCCACACGATGTTGTAGCCGGCCTTCGCGAGGCCGCTGCTGACGAGGTGGTCAGCCACCCCGAGCACCTTCTCCTCCGACGCCGCGCCCACGGCGAAGTAGGAGTTCCACCCCATGTACGGAGTGCGTGCGATGCCCGAGTCGTAGTAGGTGGGCGCGCCTTGGTCGGCACCCGCGTGTTCGACCGGGGTGGACGGTGCGGCGGCGGCAACCGCCGCGGGCGCCAGCAGCGCCAAGGCGATGGTGGCCACGGACAGCAGGGTTCTCGGCATACCCGTACCTCTCGTCGTCGAGTGGCCAAAGCATGCTTCGGCCACTCGATCGCGTCAAGAATAAATACTAAATTAAGTTTAGAAATCCCAGCGCCCGCACGTACCGTACAGTGCTCCGACCTATGACAACGAGACAAGTTGATCGCGCGCCGACAGCGCGCTCAACTTGCTGGTAGAGGCTCTTCGGGTCAAGTCGCCGTTCGCGATGTCATCCGAGGTGTTCGAGCAGCTCGCGCATCCGGTCGGCATCCGCGGTCCGGTCCAGCCGCAGGTACAGCTCCCTGGCCTCGGTCCAGGCCGCGTGCGCCTGCTTTCGCTCACCGAGAGCCGCGTGCGGGCGTCCGAGGTGCTCGAACACGTCCGCGACGACCTCGGCGTGGTACCCGAGCTCGCGCAGCATGGTGATCGACTGCCGGTGCCGGGCGATCGCCTCTCGATGCCGTCCGGTGAAGTGGTCGACGTACCCCAGGCTGTCCACCGTGGTCGCGATGCCGAGCGGGTAGTCGTTGGCGCGGTGGATCTCGAGCGCTTCCTCGCAGTGCGAGCGGGCCATGTCGTAGTCACCGGTGCGGGCGGCGTGCCACCCCACCAGGTTCAGCGCCTCGCCCACGAGATTCTCGTCGTGGTCCCGCGCGATGGTGAGCGCCTGCCGTGCGTGGTCCAGGGCCCGGTGCTCGTCACCCCGGCGTTCCCACATCCACGCCAGGTCGAAGTGCGCGTTCATCTGCGTGACGAGGCCGTGTTCCTGGGCCTGGGCCAGGGCTCGGTGCAGGGTGTCGGCGGCCTCGTCGAACTGGTCCAGCCTGACGTGGGCACGGCCGAGGCGGAGGTGTGCGCGCACCCGGTTCCGCACGTCCGGCAGGTGCCGGGAGGATTCGGCCGCCAACCGCCACATCTCCAGGTCCTCCTGGTAGGTGCCTCGGCGGTGGACGTAGATCCGCTGGGTCCACGCGATCTGCCAGACGACCTCGTGCCGTCGCCCTGCCGCGGCCTGGCGCAGGAGAGCCTGGAGACAGGCGTACTCCGAGTCCAGCCAGGCCACCGCGGCGGCGGAGTCGGGCAACTCGGCGGGCGACGCTCCCGCGGCGGGTGGTCCGAGCTCGACCCTGGTCTGGTGCGGGTCCACCAGACAGGCGGCGGTGCGGGCGGTGTGCAGGTAGAAGTCGGTCACCCGCAGCGCCGCGGTCTCGTCGTGGACCGCGGTCGTGGCCGCGTAGGCACGGATGAGGTCGTGCATGGCGTACCGGCCGCGGGAGTCCTGGAACAGCAACGACGCCAACTGGAGGTCCCGCAGCACGCGGGTGGTCGCGGCCGGTGTCAGTCCGGCGAGACTGGCCGCGGCAGGCAGTCCGATGTCCGGGCCCGGTGCGATCGCGAGCAGGCCGAAGACCCGTTGCTGCTCCTCGGACAACGCCCGGTGCGAGGAGACCATGACGGCGGGCAGGCTGGCCAGCGGGTCGTCGTCGTCCAACGCGTCCACGCCGGACTCGCGCAGTTCCGCCGCCAGGCCGGTCAGCGACAGGCCGGGGTTCGTGAGCGCCCGTCCGGCCAGCAACCCCAGTGCCAGCGGGAAGCCCCGGCACCAGTCCAGCAGCGCGGTCACCGCGTCCGGTTCGGCGGTGACGCGTGCCGCGCCGAGGCGGTGCTCCAGCAGGGTTCTCGACTCGACCTCGCCCAGCACCGCCAGGTCCAGGTGGTCCGCGCCGTGCCGGGCGATCAACGTGCTCAGCACCCGGCGGCTCGTCACCAGCACCGTGCACGCGTGACCGCCCGGCAGCAGTGGCACGACCTGGTCGGCGGTCGCCGCGTTGTCCAGCAGCACCAGCATCCTGCGGTCCACGACGAGACTGCGGAACAGCGCCGCCCGCGCGTGCGGCTCGGCCGGGATCTGGTCCGCGTCGACGCCCAGCGCGTCGAGGAACCCGCGCAGCACCGCCGCCGGGTCCAGCGGGGCGTTGTCCGGGGTGAAGCCGAGCAGGTCGACGAACAGCTGGCCGTCCGGGAAGCGATCGGCCCGTTCGTGCGCCCAGTGCAGGGCGAGCCAGGTCTTGCCGATGCCGCCGGCGCCCGCGATCGCCGAGATCACCACCGTGCCGGTCGACTCGGCCACCGCCGCGTCGAGCCGGTCGAGCTCCGCACGCCGTCCCACGAACGGCGTCGGCGTGCCGGGCAACTGACGCGGCACGGACCTGGAGGCCTCGGGTGCTCCGGCGAGCAGCTGGGTGTGCAGATCCTGAAGCGCCGCACCGGGATCCGCGCCGAGCTCGGCGACCAGTCGTTCGCGCACGAGCCGGTAGTGCTCCAGCGCGTCCGCAGTGCGCCCTGCCTGGTGCAGTGCCATCAGGTACTGGCCCGCCACCCGTTCGTCGAGGGGGTGCTCGGCGGCCAGCGCCGCCAGTTCCGCGACGAGCTGGGCGCCGTGTCCCAGCCGCAGCCGCGCGTCCACGTGGTCGTGCAGCACCGCGAGCCGCTCCTGCGCCAGCCGGTCGCGTTCCTCCGCGGCCCACTCACCTGACAAACCCGCCAGCGGCTCGCCGCGCCACAGTTCCAGCGCCTCGGCGAACAACCGGGCCGCCTCGGTGGGGGACTCGGTCCGTCCGGCGGTGCACAGCTCCCGTGACCGGTGCAGGTCGACCGGTCCGGTCAGCACGTACCCGCCCGCCCGGTGCGCGATGCCCACCTCGCCGCCCGCCAGCGCCTGCCGCAGCCGGGAGAGGTAGCTGTGCAACGTCTCCCGGCCACGCCGGGGCACACCGTCTCCCCAGACGCGATCGAGCAGCCGGTCCACCGGGACCACCAGCCCGGCGTCCACGGCCAGTGCGGCCAGCAGGCACCGTTGTCTGGGCGGTCCCAGGTCCGTCTCTCCCGCGGACACCTCGCCCAGCAGACGCAACACGCTGATCAGCCTCCCCCTCCCGGAGAGTACTGATCAGCGTGATCTCCTGCTCAGCGCAGGTCGTACCTCATGAACACCCTGGAGGGAAACGGCTTGCCTGCTCCGTCGCGCAGCTCCAGCAGCACGCGGTCGGCACCACCGGTGATCTTCGCCTCCAGCGGGATGTTGATGGGATGGTCCTTGTCGCACTGGGGGCTGGTGCTTCCGACATCGAGCACCACCTCCTTGTCACCCGGCTGCTTGTCGATGGTCCAGGCGTAGAGCGTGCGGCAGCCGACGAAATGCCCGGTGCCGATGACGCTCGCCGACTGGTTGTAGAAGATGACCTTGCCGGTCACGTAGGTCGCGCCGAACTTGAGATGGCTCATCTCGATGTCGGCGTAGGGGTAGTCGGCGGCCGACGCGGCGGGTGCCGCGCCGAACACCACGCCCGCGGTGGCGGCGAGCGCGGTGACCCCGGCGGCCAGTCTGGTCCTGAGCATGTCGTGCGACTCCTTGAGCTGTGGTTCAGAGCTACAGCTCGAAGCGTCGCGTCACGACCATGTGGAATCTTTGCAGGAGATCTGCAATGCCCAGGTCAGGGCACCACGAGCACCGGCCAGTGCCCCAGCTTGATCAGCCGTGTCGCCACCGACCCGGCGAACCGGTGCCCCGCCTGCTGCGACGCCCCGACGATCACCATGTCGGCCTGGCACTGGTCCGCCGAGTCGCGCAGCACCGTGCACGGGTCGCCGAACGCCTTGACGAACGTCACCGGCACGTCGAGCTCCTCGGCGAACGACCGGACCTGGTCGCTCAGCTCGGCGTGCAGCCTGACCGTCGCCTCGTGCTCGAAGACCGAGGCGACGGCGGGACTCAGTGCCGCCAGGGACGAGTGGCACGCCACGAACGTGACGACCAGCCGTGCTCCCTGGCGGCGGGCCAGGCCGAACGCGGACGCCGTCGCGCGCATCGCGGTGTCGGAGCCGTCGATGCCGACCAGGATGGTCCGGGACGACGGCAGGGGAACGGGACCGTAGGAGTCCACTGTGGACTCGAAGACGTTGTTCAGGCCGGCGCTCATGGTTCCCCCTCGGTTATCGCGCGACCGCTGAGTCTGCTTCCTTCTTCTCGAGATCGATCGTCGTGCGCAACGTGATCGGCTTGAGCAGCAGTGCCGCGATGATGCCGATCACGCCGACCGCGGCGGAGATCAGGAAGATGTGCGCCGTCGCGTCGCCGTAGACGGTGTGCACGATCGTCTGAACCTCGGGCGGCAGGGCCTGCAGGTTCAACGCGCTGGTGCTGCCGGTCGACTGGCCAGCCGGCACGTGCAGCGCGGCGGAGAGGTCGGCCGTGACGCGGTTGGCGAGGACGGCGCCGAGCACCGAGACGCCGATCGTGCCGCCCAGCGAGCGGAAGAACGTGACGGACGCGCTCGCGGCGCCCAGTTCGCTCAGCGGGACGCTGTTCTGCACTGCCAGCACGAGGTTCTGCATCGTCATGCCGACGCCGATGCCCACGACTGCCATCGCGACGCCGACGATCCACAACGCGGTGGCGTGGTCGACGAAGCCCAGGCCGAGGAAGCCCAGCACCAGGGTGATCGTGCCCGACACGATGTACGGCTTGATCCGGCCGGTGCGGCTGATCATGCGGCCGGAGATCGTGGACGACAGCAGCACACCCGCCATCAGCGGAATGGTCAGCAGGCCCGCCTCGGTCGGCGAGTAGCCGCGGCCGATCTGGAAGTACTGGCCGAGGAACACCGCGCCGCCGAACATCGCCATGCCCACCGAGAGGCTCGCGATGATCGCCAGCGCCGGGGTGCGCTGGACCACGATGTGCAGTGGCACAACGGGTTGCTCGACGCGCAGTTCGACCGCGATGGCGGCGCCGAGCAGCACCAGACCGGCGCCGACCATCGCCCCGGTCTGCCACGACAGCCAGTCGAACGAGTTGCCGACGAACGAGACCCAGATCAGCAGCACGCTCACGCCGGCCGCGATCAGCGTCGCGCCGAGGTAGTCGATCTTCACGTTCTCGCGGCGCACGGTCTCCAGCTTCAGCGTCGCCTGCAGCACGACGAACGCCAGCGCGGCGATCGGCACGGCGACCCAGAAGCACCAGCGCCAGCCGAGCCACGACACGTCGACGATCAGACCGCCGAGCAGCGGGCCACCGACCGTCGCGACGGCCATGACCGCGCCGAGGTAGCCGTTGTAGCGGCCGCGTTCGCGCGGCGGGATGATCGCGGCGATCACGACCTGCACCAGCGCCTGCAGGCCGCCGACGCCGATGCCCTGGAACGCGCGGGCGGCGATGAGCTGGCCGGTGTCCTGCGCGAAGCCCGCGAGCAGCGAACCGACCACGAAGATCACGATCGCGGCCTGGACCAGGGTCTTCTTGTTGAACAGGTCGGCGAGCCTGCCCCAGAGCGGGGTGGTGGCCGTCGCCGTGAGCAGGGTGGCCGTGACCACCCAGGTGTAACTCGTCTGCGTGCCGTTCAGCGAGCCGATGATCCGCGGCAGTGCGGTGGACACCACCGTGGAGCTGACCATGGCCACGAACAGCGCGAGCAGCAGTCCGGACAGCGACTCCAGCACCTGCCGGTGCCCCATCGCCTGAGTCTCGATCTTCACATCCCGCCCCTTCGTCACCGCAATTCTTGCGCGTCGTGCAAATTTGCGCAATGAGCAACTTGCACCCGCTAGGCTGAACGCCATGGAGACCCTCACCACTCGGCGTGAGCACAAGAAGGCGGAGACCAGACGGTCGCTGGCCGGGGCGGCGTTGCGGCTGGCGATGGAGCACGGTCTCGACGGCGTGACGGTCGAGGACATCGCGGACGCGGCGGGGGTCTCGCGCAGGACGTTCTCCAACTACTTCGCCAGCAAGGAAGAGGCCGTTCTCGACTCCGACCGCGAACGGTTCGGGGCGCTGGTCTCGCTGGTCGAGGCCAGGCCGGAGCACGAGGAGGCCTGGCAGGCCCTGCGCGCGTCGACCGCGGAGCTCTACCGCGACCGGCCGCTCCCGGACGTCGAGTGGATGGCCCAGCTGCGGCTGCTGCGCCGGCATCCGTCACTGATCGCACGTCAAGCAGGCGACCAGGTCGCGCTCGAGCGCGACCTGACCGCCGTTCTGGTCCTGCGCGGGCCGGACGAGGAGATCGCCCGGCTGATGGCGGCGACGTTCCTCGCCACCATCCGCACCGGCATCGCGCTGTGGCTGGAGGGCGCGGGAAAGCAGCGACTGCCCGACCTGGTGGACCGGCTGCTCGGTCGCGTCCGCGTTCAGAGCGCATAGAGTTCAGGGCACGTAGACCTGCCCGGTCTGCCGTCCCTCGATCGAGCGGACGTACGCCTGCGCCACGTCGGCCAGCGGCACGGGCTCCATACCGGGGAAGTAGTCGCCGTACGCGTCCAGCGCCTCGGTGAAGACGGTCGGGCTGACGGCGTTGATGCGCTGCGGCGCGATCTCGATCGCGGCGGCCCGCACGAACGACTCCACCGCGCCGTTGACCAGCGAGGCCGCGGCACCAGTGACAATCGGTTCGCGCGCCAGCACGCCGGTGATCAGCGTGAACGACTCGGTGACGTGTGCGAGGCCCTCGCGGACCAGCGCGACCTGGGACAGGACCTTGCCGGTCAGCCCGGCCTGGTAGTCCTCCATCGTCAGCTCACCGAACGGCTTGAACGGCACGTGCCCGGCGGCCGACGCGACGGCGTCCACCTGCCCCACGGTCTGGTAGAGATCGGCCACCTGGGCCGGGTCGGTCACGTCGTACTGCAGGTCGCCTCCGGTGCGCGAGACGGTCACGACGTCGTGCTTGCGTTCGACGAGCACCTCGTGCACCGCGGTGCCCAGCCTGCCGGTCGCTCCAACGAGCAGAATCCTCATGCCCTCGACGCTAGGGCCGCTCCGAGCGCGAGTGAAATGCCGTTCGTGCAGCACTTATGATCGGCGGTCATGAATGTCGAGCTGCGTCACCTGCGAGCGCTCGCCGCGATCGGCGACCATCGTTCGATCACCGCGGCCGCGCAGCAGCTGCACGTCACGCAGCCTGCTCTCTCGCGCACGCTCGACCAGCTGGAACGGCGTCTGGGCGTGCGTCTGGTGGAACGCACGACCCGTCACGTCGCTCTGACCGAACCAGGCCGGCGGCTGTGGGAGCACAGTCACCGCATCCTCGCCTCGCTGGACTCGGCGCTGGCCGAAGCCGTGCGGCCCCAGCCTCTCCGGCTCACCTTCGCCTGGGCCGCGCTCGGCGAGTACACCATCCCGTTCCTGCGGGAGTGGCGCGCCGAGCACCCGGACGTGCTCGTGCACATCCGCCGCTCCGACGACCCGGAGGCGGCACTGCGGCGTGGCGAGGCGGACGTGGCCGTCCTGCGCACCGAACCGGCCGGCGCGGACATCGACCACGTGGCGTTGCTCGACGAACCCCGCGTCGCGGCCGTCGCGGACGACCACCCGCTCGCGGCACGCGACGCCCTGCTGCTCGCCGACCTGGCGGGCGAGTGCGTCGCGGTGTGCGAGACGGCGGCGACGACCGGCGCGGACCTCTGGCCATCCGGGGCACGCCCGCAGACCGTGGACGTGCCCGGCGTCGTCGAGTGGCTCACGTCGATCGCGACCGGCGCGACGGTCGGGGTCACGGCGGCCGGCAGCAGCCACCACAACCCGCACCCCGGCGTCACCTACCTGCCGCTGGCCGACGCCGAGCCGATCACCGTGCGCCTGGCGTGGCCGTCACCGGCGGCGCATCCGTCGACCGAGGAGTTCGTCGCACTGGCGCGGCGCCGTCTGGCCGCCACAGCCGCAGCTGCAGCATCGCCGCGAACCGCGCGTCCGGATCGCTGAGGTCGATCTCCCCGACCTCCGACAACCGCCGCAACCGGTAGCGGAACGTGTTGGGGTGCACGAAAACGGCGGCCGAAGCGGCGGCGACGTCACCGAAGGCGTCGAGCCACGCGCCGAGCGTCTCCACGAGGTTGCCGCTGTGCTTGCGGTCGTAGGCGATCAACCGCGCGACGGGCCCGGTCAGCGTGTCCCCGCGTTCGGCGATGAGGTCCGACAGCTCCAGCAGCAACCCCTCACTGTGCACATCGGACACTCGCGCCACCGGAAGCGCGGCCCGCCCGGCCCGCAACACCCGCAGCACGAGATCGGCACCGGCCCGCGACCGCGACAGCGTCAGGCCGTCGGACACCTCGCCGACGCCCACCAGCACCTGGTGCCCGATGCGGTTGCGGAAGTCCGTGGCGATCCGCAGCGCCCGGTCCTCCGACTCGGCGGGCAGGATCGCGTAGGCGACGTCGCCGATCAACGCGGCCGCGGCGCGCGGGTGCACGGCCGTCAGGTGCATCGCGAGCGCGTCGGCGACCTGCTGCCGTTCGGCCAGCAACCGGGCGTGCGCGGCCGGGTCGTCGCCGTGCGAGTGGGCCAGCGCCAGCGCCAGCACCACGCACGCCTGGTCGGCCAGCCCGAGCCGGCGCACCGCCTCCGCAGCCCCCTGACCTCCTTCGACGGCGGTCGAGACCAGGTCCGCGCGCAACCGGCGTTCGACGTCGGCACCCGCGCGCTGGCGCATCATGTGCAGCGCCACGAGCTTGGCCGCGTCGCCGAACGCGGCGGACCTGTCCGGGGACAACGGTCCGCGCACGGCGGCCCAGATCGAGCCGAGGAACTCGTCGCCCGCGCGCACCGCCACGGCGAGACGGGGCAGGCACAGCGAGCCGTCGTCGGCGAGCAGCCCCTCGATGTAGACGGCCTGGTCACTGCGGTAGAGCCGCTGGAACACCCCGCGCTCCTCCAGCATCCGCGTGTAGCGAGCCGGGACCTTCCTGCCCAGGATCGTCTCGACGCGCGACGGGTCGGCCTCGTCCTGACGCCCCGAGAACGCGAGCACGCGCGAGCTGCGGTCCTCTATCGTCACCGGGGCGCTGATCAGCGACGCCACCGCGTTGGCCAGGGCGAACAGGTCCCCGGCCGGCACGCCGCCGAGCGTCTCGGACGGGTCGACCTCGCCCTCGGCCAGCAGCGACCGCAGCATCGCGGCGAGCTGCGTCCACGACGCGCCCGGGGCCAGTCCGAGCAGGACGACGCCGGACCGGTCGACGGCTCGGGCGATCTCGTCCGTGACGACGACCGGGCCGCGCACGACGAGCGCCGCGGCCCCGTCCAGCAGTCCGAGGATCTCCGCCGGGTCCCGCACGCCGACGCCCAGCACGAGTGCGGACGGCGGCAGCGCCTGGTCGTCGTCGGGGTCGTGGATCACCACCCCGCCCACGTCGGTGGCACGGCTCGGATCACCACGCACGAGGTCGATCAGCGTGGTGCCGAGGTCGTCCAGCACGCGGGCGAGGCCTGTTCGCGGACTCATGTCCACCACCCTGCCAACCGTCTACAGAGGAAGCCATTGAGTGTTCAACGATTGGAGTCTACTGGCGCACCAGCGTGTTCAGGCTGGTCAGGTGCCATTCAGTGGCTCCGGGTGCCCGAGCGTTCGCGGAGATTGGGAGCAGTGTGGGAGCACGGGCGATGAACACATTCGCGATGCCCAGGTGGTCGCTCGCCGACATCCTGACGGGATCGAGGATGATGGAGACCGCATCAGTGCTCGCGACGGAGTTCGTCCGGCGGCCTCTGAACCCGTGTGCCGACCGGCTGGCAACTGCGTACCTGCGGGAGCCTGTGCTCCGGACTACGAATGATCGAAGGAACTTCCGCCTATGCTCGCCCGCCGCGCGTACATCCCCGAAGAGTCGCTGCCTCGCGGCTCCCGGAGACCGTGGCCGCTCGATGTTCCGTGCGTTGCTCAGTTGGCCGACGAGGGGATGACGTTCGAGCGGCCGGTGACCTTCCTGGTCGGCGAGAACGGCTCCGGCAAATCCACGCTGGTCGAGGCCTTCGCCGAGGCCTGGGGGCTGGACGCGCAGGGCGGGCGGGCCGGGCGGAAGTACGTCAACGACCGGCCGAAGTCAGAGCTGGGCGAAATGGTGCAGTTCGACACCACCGCCCTCGGCGCCCGGCACCGCGTCGGCCCGCGGACGAAGCGCAAGGGCTACTTCCTCCGTGCCGAGACCGCGTTCGGGTTCATGAACGCGGTCAGCGGCATGAACGGCTATTGGGACGAGGACACGAGCGAGATGAGCCACGGCGAGGGCTTCCTCACCGTGTTCGCCGCGATGTTCCGCGAGCCCGGCTTCTACCTGATGGACGAGCCAGAAGCAGCGTTGTCGTTCCAGTCCTGCCTGCGTTTGATGCACCTGATGTACGAGCTGGGTAAGTCGGGCGCGCAGATCATCTGTGCGACCCACTCGCCGATCCTGGCGTCCACACCGGACGCCGACATCATCGAGGTGGGGGAGCACGGCTTCCAGCGGTCGAAGTGGGAGGACTTGGCGCTGGTCGACCACTGGCGCCGGTACATGGCCACGCCAGAGGCTTACCTGCGCCACGTCATTGAGGAGTAGCGGTGCATGAGGACCTCGCCACTTCGCGCCCGGATCCTCGGTGAGGCGATCAACGGGGATGGGTGTGCCGATCCTCGATCGGTCTGCCGCTCGCCGACCGGTAGAAACCGTGCACTGAACGGGTGTTAGCCGGGAGAGCGCTGTGCGCCGTGCACGCGGGCTTTCTCCGCGATGGCCTGCAGTGCCGAGATGTGCTCGCTCAGGGCCGCGCGGCCGGAGTCGGTGAGGTTGAGCCAGGTTCGCGGCCGCTTGTTGACGTAGCCCTTGCGGACCTCGACGTACTCGCTCCTGGACAGCGTCGTGACCTGTTTGGACAGTGCGGAGTCGGAGAGCCTCACGGAGTCGCGGACGAATCCGAACTCGGCCCACTCCGCCGCGGTGAGCAGGGAGACGATGGCCAGTCTCGTCGGGTCCAGCAGGAGCTGGTCAATCTCGGCCACCACTCACCTCGTCCTGCCTGCGCAGCAACCACAGCTGGAATCTGGGACCGAGGAACATGATGTAGAGCCCGGCCAGCGCACCATAGTAGATGCCGCCGTGCGGCACGTGCAGCCACGCGATCAACAGCGCCCCGACGATCCCGATCGCGAGAACGGGTGCCACGCGCAGCAACCGCCACCTGAGGCCCACGGACAGGCTGCGGTTCGACACGGCGACGGGGCGTCCGAAGAGGGCGCCGCCGGTCCGCGTGCGCAGGCCGAGCGACAACGCGAGGCAGACGAGCAGGAACGGCCAGATCAGCCAGCCGCTCACGGCGGGGAAGAGGTCGATCACCACGCAAAACGCGAAGAGGGCCAGGCCGCTGACGATCCACAGCAATCGGGAGCCGATCGCCGAGCTGATCACCTGGTCCTTGCCCCGGCGAACCGAGTGCAGTGCTGCTGTGGCTTCTTCCGGTGTTGGTTCGGTCATCGTTCCTCCGTCTGTTCCTGGTGCTGGTTCAGGGTGCGCAAGATCAGCCACTGGTCAAACCACGCGCCCGCCGTGGTCAGGACCAGGAGCGCCATCCCCATCACGAGGTGCGCGTAGCTGTGCAGAGGTGCCGTCTCGTTCAGGACCCTCGTCAGGACCAGTTGGAGCCCCAGGCGGACGGCGAACAGCAACACGGCCAGCATGCGCGCCTGTCGCGAGCGCCACACCGAACGGATGAACTCGCGGCGGCGCGAGAGCACCGTGAACCAGAGGGCGATGTGCGCCACGGCGAGCACCAGGGGCAGGGTCGCGACGACAGGGTGGGCCGAGCTGAACTGCTGGCTGATGTCGAAGCTCGCCACGAGCGAACCGGCGAGGACGAAGTACCACACCGGCAGGCCCTCCGCCTGCGTCCGGGTCGGAGTCCGTGCTGGTCGCAACGCTGTGCGGGTCATCTCATCCTCCTTAGGAAAGTACTTGCCTGAGAGGAAAGCTACTGCACACTTTCCTCTCAGGCAAGTGGTGCTGGAGGGGTGGGGGAGGCTCGGCTCGGCCGCTGAGGGAGGAACGACCGCGAGATGATCGGCGACGGCGAGAGGCAGGAGATGACGTTGTTGGAACCGTTGCTGCCGCGCCACACCTGCTAGGTGCGCCCGCCGAGGGCGGGCGTGCCGACCACGCTGCTGATGGGCTGGACCGCCTTGGCGGGTGAACTCCGCCAGACCGCGTCGATCACCAGGGGTGACGAGCCTGCACCCTGGCCGGGAGTACCACCCCTGCCTTGCTACCTGGATTCGCCGAGCTCTGCGATGAAGTCCGCCACTGAACGCGGTTCCCTGCCCAGGATGCTTCGCAGCACGAGTGAGTTGCCGCCGTGGAAGCCATGTCCGTCGTACTGGGCGAACATCGTGGCCAGTCCTTCCGGCCCGCCCGCGGCAGCGTCCACAGAGGACGGAAGGTCGGCGGCGACGAGTTCGCGGCCGGCCGCCTTGGTCATGAGCTGGGCGATCTCCGGCCGGTCGATCATGCCTCCCGCGGCCAGCTCGAACGTGCCGAACGACAGCAGGTCGCTGACGAAGGCGATCGCCGCGGCCTGTGCGACATCGCGGTAGTCGACGTAGGCGAACAGCGAGTGCATCGACCACGGCAGCACCACTTCACCTGATTCGAGCGCCTGCCGGTAGGTGCCGGCCAGCGCCTGCACGTACATCGCGGGCTGCAGCACGGTGAAATCGAGGTTCGAGGAGTACAGCGCGTGCTCGACCGGGCGGGTGGTGGCGTGGTTGAGCAGCTGCAGCGAGGGGTGGTAGACGCCGTTGTAGACGATCTTCGACACCTCTGCCCGCTTCGCCGCCTCGACCACGTTCAGTCCCAGCTCGGTTTCGCGGGGGTGGAAGGCGGGGGTGATGACGAAGACGCCGTCGACTCCCTTGAGGGCCTTGTCGAGGCTGGCTGGATCGTCGAGGTCGGCCTGGACGATCTCCTGGGCGCCATTGGCGATGGGGACGTCCGCCTTACCGGGATCGTGGACCATCGCGCGCACTTCCAAGCCACGCTCCACGAGCGCGGGTACCACCAGTCTCGCGTACTGCCCGGTGGCGCCGGTCGCAAGAATCTTCACTGTCAGCTCCTTTGTGGACTCCTGGGCGCAGATCGATCATCTGGGCGGACCGATGACCACGTTTCCGTAGCGTTCCGCGACCTCCGGGTTCGGCTTCACCTGAAAGCCCTCGGGCCGGGGTTCTCTCGTGTCCCGCCCGGTCTCCCGGAACATGCCCTCGATGCCCGCCGGAGTGTTGATGACCAGCAGGTCGGCCTCGTCGGAGGTGATGCGGTAGCCGTGAGCCACGTTGCGCGGCAGGAAGACCACTCCGCCCTCGTTCAGCTCGTACTCCTGGTCGTCGTGCCAGACGAGGGCGGTGCCCTTCACGAGCATGAAGATCTCGTCCTCGTACAGGTGTTTGTGGTACGGCGGCGCCTCACCCTTCTGGACGTGGAACCGGCCCATCATCAGCTGTCCGTCGGTGGCCTTGCCGTCCAGCAACATCGTCAGCGTGCCGCCGTCCAGCCACTCGAGTACCTGCTGTTGTTCAGGCTGCGCAAGGTAAAGCATGCTCATGATGTCTCTCCTCAGGCCCAGGCGTGGGTGATGAAGTCGGCGGCGCGGTCGAGCGCGATCGCGCCCTCGTCGAGCATCGCGGCGAAGCCCTGGAAGACGTGAGGAACACCGGGGTAGACCTGCAGGGTGACCGCGACGCCGTTCTCGGCCGCGCGGGCGGCGAGCCTGGTGGCGTCGTCCAGCAGGATCTCGTTGCCGCCTGCCTGGATGAGCAGCGGCGGGAACCCGGTCAGGTCGGCGAACACCGGACTGGCCAGCGGCGAGTGCGCATCGGCGCCCGCGAGGTACTCGGCCGCGCGGATCTTCAGACCCGCCGCGGTGAGAGCGGGGTCGACGGCCGCCTTCCCGGTCAGCGACCGTCCGCTGAAGGTGAGGTCCGTGAACGGCGAGAACACGGTCACCGAGGCGGGCAGAGGAAGCCCCGCGTCACGAGCCGCGAGGACGGTCGCCACCGCGAGCCCGCCACCGGCGGACTCGCCGACCACACTGATGTCCCCTGAGGACTTGCCACCCTCGATCAGCGCCCGGTAGACGGCGAGAGTGTCGTCGATGGCGGAGGGAAAGGGGTGCTCGGGAGCGAGGCGGTAGTCGACGGACAGCGCGTGGTACCCGGTGCGGCCGGCGATGTCGGCGGCGAGCCCGGCCCCGTCGGCGGCGGATCCGATGGTGTAAGCGCCGCCGTGCAGGTAGAACACCGTCTTGTCGGTCTTCGCACCGGGAGGGCGGATGTCGAGGACCGGTACGCCCGACATCGTGGACGGTTCGATCGCCACGTCGTCGGGAAGCGGGTGCGCGGCCACCATGTCGGAGAAGACCTTGCGCTGCAACGCCAGATCGCCACCGATGTCGAACTCGCTGGAGCGCAGTACCGCGTCGAGCGTTGCGCGTTGTTCCTGGGACATGTCGTTCCTCGCTTCGACTTTCTCTTGATGTGAAAAGAGATCAGCTGCCGGGAGCTGGACCGCGACCCCGCCGACCCCGCCACTCACTCCGTTGATCAGCGCGCTGCCTTCATTCATTTGCTCCTAAATGAACCGGTCCGCATATCCGGACGATATCGTCCGGATATGGCAGTGTCAAAGGCGCGATGCCGTACACCTGCGATGATGTGACGTCATGAGGGAGGAGCAGAAGCAATCGGACGTGCCCGCCAAGCGCCGGGAACTACGCCGGGACGCGTCGGACAACCGCGATCGGGTGCTGTCGGCAGCCGCTGTCGCCGTGCGACGGGAGGGCACCGCCGTCCCGATGGCGACCATCGCGGCGGACGCGGGAGTCGGCGTCGGTACTGTCTACCGCCACTACCCCTCGCGCGAGGCGCTCCTCAACGCCCTGACCCACCGGTCGTTGAGGCTTGTGGTCGGCGCAGCCGAGCGGGCCGCATCCCTCGACGGCCCAGGCATCGAGTGCGTCAGGTCGTTCCTGCACCAGAGCATCGAACACGGAACAGAACTCGTCCTGCCGCTGCACGGCGGCCCAGCGCTGCCGGACGAGGAGGCCCTCGCCCTGCGCGCGGACATCCGCCGCACGCTGACGTCCATCCTGAAACGCGGCGAACGCGACGGCACGATCCGCTCAGACGCGACACCGGCCGACATCGTCATCTTCGGCGCCATGATCACCCAACAACTTCCCCACATCGCGAACTGGAAGACCACCGCACTCCGCCAGGTCGTCCTCTACCTCGACGGCCTCAGCCCGCGGTCTTGACCCGCACTTCGGCCTCGGCGAAGGAGAAGCCAACCAGACGCGGAGCCGGAAGTTGCACCGGCGATCGTCAGGGTGCATCCCCGCCGCTGCTCCGAGGCATCGTCACGAACGCCAGAGACGTGTGGGCGGTTAAGGCTGCACACTTGTCGAACGAGGTATCTCCACGTGGTGACGTCAACAGCGCGGCGAGGTTGTCCAGTTCGCATGAACTCAGTTGTTCAACGAGTGGAGGTTGAAGGCGTGTTCTCAGCGGAACAAGAGGGCCGTGCGGAGAACGGCGCGCCAGGAAAGGCCGACCAGCAGCCGGCGATCACCATCGGTGGCATCAAGTTGCCGGCGGACCTCCCCTTGGGGCGTGAGCTCCTTCCCGGTCAGCGAGCCGATCTCCGGGTGCTCGACGTTGCCACGGGGGAGTCCGCGCTCGTTCTGAGCAGCACCGATCGGCTGATCGAAGCCCCGCAGTTCCATCCGGACGGTCGGCATCTGGTGGTCAACGGGGACGGGGTGCTGCTGCGGGTCGATCTGCTGGGGGACCGCGAGCCGACGGTGGTACCGGCGGCTGGGCTCCCTCCGGTCAACAACGATCACGTCGTCACACCGGACGGCCTGTGGCACGTCGCGTCCGCTGTGGACGGTCATCTCTACCGGATGCCGTGGAACGGTGGCGAGGCCGTGCGCGTGACGGTCGACAAGGAACCGGAGCGGTGTTTCCGACACTTCCTGCACGGCATCTCGCCGGACGGCCGCCGCCTCACCTACGTCGGGGTGGAGATGGCGGACGGCGACGAGTGGGGGCGTCGTGCCGTGTGGACTCTCGATCTCGGCACGGGAGCCGAGGTGCAGGTCGGTGATGGCTACTCGCCCGCAGACGGACCGGAGTTCTCGCCTGACGGGAAGGCGTTGTACTTCAACTCCGAGTTCCGGTCGACGATCGAAGGCCACGCCCAGTTGTTCCGGCGGGACGAGGTGTCCGGCGCGGTGGACCAACTGACCGGCGACGATCGGGTCAACTGGTTCCCGCATCCGTCGCCCGACGGCGCCCACGTCGCGTACCTGAGCTATCCGGCCGGAACCGTCGGGCACCCGGCCGACCTGCCCGTCGAGCTTCGACTGCTGACGTTGCCGCGGTCGGCTCCGCGGACCCTCGTCGCTCTGCGGGGAGGGCAGGGCACGATCAACGTCAACAGCTGGTCCCCGGACTCCCGCCGCATCGCCTACGTCGAGTATCCGATCAGCGTGCAGAAGGTCCCGTGACGCATCGGCGCCGGCATCGCGTGAGTGCTCAACACCTTGCAGGGACTGCGGAAGCGATTCTGCAGACCGGTGCGGTGCATGGAGACGTAACGCTGCGTACCGCGTCCTTGCCCTCCGCGGCCGTGGTGCCGCAGCAACTTCCCGCTGCGCCGGGCGTGTTCACTGGACGGGCTGAGGAACTTGAGGCCCTGGACCGCATCTTGACCGCCGCCGGCCCGCATCTCCCTGGAACTGCCACGCCGGAAGCCGCTGATCTCGCAACGTGACACGGGCCCGCCACCCACGCGGTGACGGGCCCGTCTTCGTGCACCGGGAAGTGCTGTCTAGACCGGTTCGAGCAGTGCGGAGATCCGGGCGACCCGGCCGTTCGCGCCGAACTCGAAGTGCAGGTAGCGGTTGTTGACCTCGTACCGGTCGAAGCTCGGACCGCTGCGTTCCGGGCTGCCCAGGAACGCCGTGACCTCGTCGCGGGTGGCGGTGGCGGAGAGCCCCTGCACCAGCTCACCGGGACGCGGGTACTCGCCGTAGGTCTCGTCCTCGGAATCCGGCTGGGTCCGCACCATCACCGAGGCCAGGACGTCGTCTTCGAAGAGCAGTTCCGTACCGGCCTCCTTGAAGACGAAGTACGTGGACTTCTCGCCGTCGAAGTCGTACTCGCTGACCTCCATCTGGGGGCCGACCAGGACGATCGCGTCGAGGATGCGGCTGTCGCCCTGGCGGTGGCCCAGCACGTCCAGCAGCACGGTGATCTCACCGGAGACCGTGGTCATATGCCCTTCTTTCGGTTCTCGGCTTTGATCTTGTCCAAGGCCGCGTCGACGTCCTTGGCCGAGTAGCCGTGAGCGAGGAGGTTCTTGCGGGTCGTAGCGTAGTCCCTGTTCGCGGCCTTGCTGAGGTCCGCCGCGTCGTCCTCGATCTGCTTCTTCGTGTTCTTGCCGCGGAAGGTGTCGCTCTTGGCGTGGACGTCTTTCGGGACCTCGATCGCGTTCGCCTTGTTGTGCAGGGCGTCGGCCTCTTGCTTCGTCAGCTTGCGGCCGAGCCGCTTCTCCTCGGCGCGTTTGAGCGCGGCCGACGACGGGATGTGGTCGTGCTCCAGGTTGTCGCCGACCTTCTCCCGCTTCTTGAGGTTGGCGTACGAGTCGACGTCGAGCGGCTGGACGTTGTTGCCGGCCGGGCGCTTCGCCGGGCGCAGCTTCGTGCCGATGGGGTTGAAGACCCCGGCGTTGGTGATGGTCTTGTTCGCCTTGGGCTTCTTGACCTTAGGCACTGAGCACCTGGCTGATGGCGAGATCGATCGCCTGGTCGAGCAGGATCGAGGTGATCTCCTTGAAGATGGGGATCTCCAGCAACGAGAGACCGAACGTCGGCACCGCGGTGGCGATGGCCTGGGCGATCTGGACTGCGAGCATGACCAGCTGCACGACGACGGCGATCTTGAGCGCGACCACGACGCCCGCGCAGACGTAGAGGCCGGCACCGATCAGCGACGAGGCGGTGGCACCGTCCTCGAGGTTCGTCTTCGGTGACTCGCCGTCGGTCCAGAACGCCTTGAAGCCGTCGATGGCCGCGCCGCTGTTCCCGCTCAGCACCTGCTGGGCGTGACCATCGGCGGTGGCCGCGGCGGGACCGAGCCGGTCGGCGAAGCCGGACCAGAGACCGCCGAGGTCGAAGAGCTTGCCCTCGTCGCTCTCCGGCCAGTTGAAGCCCAGGGTGTTGAGCAGCCCGGACAGCTCCGGGGGCAGCATCATGCCGGTGGTCATGCCTGCTCTCCCAACATCTGCTGGAACGTGCCCTGGTTGGCGGTCTCGACGGCCGAGTAGTCGTCGGCCATGCCCTGCAGGTTGTGGCCGATCTCCGTGAGACCGTCGGCGTTGTCCTCGAACGACTCGAACGCGGCCTCGGAGACGATCTGGTAGATCGTGCCCAGCGCTGAGCCGAGCTCGTCGCCGCCGAACGCGCCGGTCAGCGCTTCGACCTGGCTGCGGAACGCGGCGACCTCACCTGTCAGGGAATCGCCGGTCCCCAGGATCTCCTTCGCGGATCCGCCGATCATCTCGGCGGACACTTCCATCCCGGACATCGTTGTCACTCCCTAGTCGACGGTGCGCATGATCGAGGTGAGGCTCGTCGTGTAGGCACGCAGGTGCTGCATGCTCTGCTCGCGGACCTTTTCTGCTTGTTCACTGACTGCCTGCAACGCGGCGACGTCCAGCGCGGGCCTGTCCACCGCGGCGGACCGGCGTTCCCACTCGTCGATCGCGGTGTTGACCGCCTGGATCACCGCCTGTGTCAACTGCGCGGGCGGGTACTGCAACGCGACGACCGTCAGCGACAGGGCATCGACCTGGCCGCTGGTGACGGCGGCGTTGATCTCGTTGGCGTCGTCACTGCCCTCACCGACGACCATCGGCGCCGGATCCGCCGACAGCGCCGCCTGTGTGGAGGCCACCACGTCCATCGCGTCCTGGAACACGTGGTCGACGTACTGGGGCGTGCTGTCACCGCTGATACCGGTCTTCGCCATCGACGCGTCGAGCAGGCTCTGGATCCGGCGCAACGTCTCGCCACCCTGCCGGGTGAAGTCCGCAAGCTGCTGACCCAGCGCGGCGAGGTCGGGGCCTGGATCACCGGCGCCGGGCGTGTCGATCAACGACTGCTCCAGGGCGGCGTTGATGGCCTCTCTCATCGGCTTCGACACGGCACCGGGCGGCTGCGTGAGCAGGTCCGGATGGATGTCGAGCCAGATGATCCGGCGGTCCCGCACCACGACACTCACGCCCGGTGCCGTGGCGACCGAGTCCTCGAGCTCGTACGGCTCTGGTGCCGGCGGCGTGTACCCCGCTCTCGCCAACGCCAGCCGATGGTGCTGCTCAGCGAGCTGGGCCTCGTAATTTGGGCTTCCGTCCGCCTTGTCGCCCTCTGTCATGAAATACCTCCCTGTTTCGGAGAGTAGCAACATGATCACAAGGCATGACTCGAAAGGCTTAATCCTGTCCGTCGAACGGACCAATTGATACGGAGAGTCGATATATCCGTAGTTGATTAATCCGAACGAGGGGTGGGCGTCGAGATGTAGAAGTGCCCAAGATGACGGAAATGCCGACGCTGTGCGGCCGCGCGAGTTGTGCGCTCGGCCGCGGGCGAACGAATGCCTCGCCCAGGCGGATCGCGGCGATGGACGACGTCTGAGCGAGCAGCTCGTTCACGAGAAACGGCGGCAGATGGACAATGCGGGCATTGGCAGCGAACCTGTTCTTCCAGCTCGTCGTTCCTCGTTGCGTGGCCGGCGGTCAGCCGCGCACGTGTAGCCCGAAACCCTTGCGGCCCGCGGGCTCCAGTCCCTCCTTCAGGTGCAGCGAGGGGATCTCGTAGTCACCGAAGTTCTGCCGCCGGAATGCGATCGGCTCGGTCGACTCCAGGGTGAGCAGGCGCTGCTCCCAGGCTTTGGCGACGTCCGCGAAGTCCTCGCTGGTCATCCGGTCGACGCCGTACAGCACGAACGGCGGCAGTGCCTCGATGCCGGGGTAGTAGAGGATGCCGTGCTGGATCGGGAACAGCAGATCGTCGATGGGGCCGTTGATCCCGCGAGCGGCGTAATGCGACTCCGGACCACCGGCGGTCACCGACAGCAGAGCCTTCCTGCCCGCGAGGGTGCCCTCGCCGAAGCGCTCGCCGTACTTGGTGTCGCTGTGCTCGCCGACGCCGTACGCGAAGTGGTAGGTGAACACCCGGTCGACCCAGCCTTTCAGGATCGCGGGCATCGTGTACCACCACAGCGGGAACTGGAAGATGATCGTGTCGGCCCACAGCAGCTTCTGCTGCTCGGCGAGGACGTCCGGGGTGAGTGATCCTGCGTCGAACGCCCGGCCGGAGTCCAGAGCAACCTTCAGCGGGCTTGAGGCATCGGGGCCGTAGTCCGCGGCGTCCACGACCGCCTTCCAGTTCATCGCGTGCAGATCGCTCACCCGTACCTCGTGCCCGGCGGTCTCCAATGTGGACACCGCGAGATCCTTGAGCGAGCCGTTGAGCGACTTCGGCTCCGGGTGGGCGTAGACGATCAGCGTCTTCATGGGAACTCCTTCGGATCGGGTGCCTTCGATCCTGGGCGCCGCGGCGCCTGGCGTTCAGGGGCGCTTCTTCCATCGGACGGGACTTCCTGGTACCGGCAGGACCACCTTCACGGGCACCACCGAGGCCATACTGGGGATATGGACGATCTTGCGGGCTTCCTGCGGACCCGGCGTTCGCGGGTCGACCCGGCGGCCGTCGGCATTCCCACCGACAGGCACCGCCGCGTCGAAGGGCTGCGCCGCGAAGAGGTCGCACATCTGTCCGGAGTCAGCGTCGACTACTACGTGCGCTTGGAGCAGGGCCGCGCGACCCAGCCCTCCGAACAGGTCCTCGACGCGCTCGCCCGTGTCCTCGGCCTCGACGAGACCGAACGCGGGCACCTCCATCGGCTCGCCCGGCAGCGGCGCCGCCGAGCGAAGGCGCCGGGCGGGCGGGTCCGGCCGGAGCTGCTGCGCGTCCTCGACCTGGTCACCGACGCACCCGCGCTGATCATGGATCACCGCTTGGACGTGCTCGCCGGGAACCGCCTCGCCGGACTCCTCTACGGCCGGCCGATACCTGGCCTGAACACCGCCAGGCACATCTTCCTCGAGGAGGCCGAGCGCGGCCTTTACTCGGACTGGGAGAACTGCACCCTCGACGTGGTCGGACACCTGCGCCTGGCCGCCGGCAAGTATCCAGAGGACCCCCGCCTGGCCTCGCTCATCGGCGAGCTGGCGATGGGCAGCGAGCGCTTCCGGCGCCTCTGGGCCCGCGCGGACGTGCGCGCCAGAGCACATGGACGCAAGGCGTATCGGCACCCGTTGGTCGGACTGCTGGAACTGCACCAGGAGAACTTCGCGCTACCGGACGAGTCAGGTGTGGAGCTGCTGGTGCTGTCCGCGGCCCCCGGCAGCCCCGCCGAGGACGGGCTGCACCTGCTCGCGAGCCTGGGCACGCACAGCGGTGACGCTCACTCCACAATGGACGATGGGAAGATTTCACACGGCCTCGGACCTGTCGATCGCTCTGCGACACCTGTGGACCCGACTGAAGATCGGTCATGAACTCGCCGAGCCCGTCAGTCAACTCAGCGCCCTCACCGCCCAGGCTTCCCGAGTACTCGTGGGCAAGCCGCGCGGTTCGGGTTGGTGGGGCGCAGCCGGGGCGCCTTCGCCGGCCGGGAGAATGGGACGGTGCTGCTATCCCAACTCGACCGCTTCAACCGGAAACATCCGTGGAGTCACAACGACTACTACGGTCCCTGGGCCGCCCGACAGGTGGCTGCTGCCAGGGCCGGCCACGTTCTTGATGTCGGGTGCGGGACGGGCAACCTCATCGCCCGACTCCGCAGCCGCGCTACCACCGTTACTGGGCTCGAACCCGACGCCGCGACCGCGAACGTGGCGGCTGAACGCTTCGCGGACGACCCCGCCGTCTCCATCATTCGTGCCGACTTCGCCGGGCGCGACCCGAAGCGGTGCTGGGACGCCATCACCCTTGTCGCCGTCCTGCACCACCTCCCGCTGGTATCCAGCTTGCGGGAACTGCGAGATTGTCTCGCCCCAGGCGGCCGGCTGGTCATCGTCGGCTGTTACCGCGACGACAGGACCGTCAAACTGCTCGCCGACCTGCCTGCCATCCTCGCCAACCCGGTCATGGGAATGATCAAGCACCCGACCCGCGCTGAGAAGCTGCCGCCGCACATGACGGCGCCCACCGCCGCTGCGAAGGAGACTCTGGACGACATCCGGGCCGCGGCCGCGCAGGAGTTGCCGGGCGCCCGGATCCAGCGCCGCCTGTTTTGGCGCTACACCCTGGTTTATGACGTTCCATCCGGACCTGACGCCGATTCCACACGCTAGGTTCGGCGACGCCGTCGAGGCTGGTGTGGATGTCGTCGTGCTGAAGCGCGGCCACGCGACTGACAGGAAGCCCGAACAGCAGAACCAGTGACCCCGCGGCACGGACCTCGGTGGGCAGGGTCTCTTCGTGGAGGCAGCGGCGCAGCTGCGTCCAACGCTCGTCCTCGGTGATCGGTTGCAGACTCACGCCATGGGGCTTCTTCGGGATGTCGACTTGTCCCGCGAGATCGTGTTTTCCCGCCCAGTAAAGGAATTCACGCGCAGCATAGGCCAGAAAGTTGAGAGTGGCGCGGATACGGGTGCGTGGCCAGTTGCCCGCGCCGGCGGTGAACGGGCGGGTTCGGGCGCGTTGGCGGGCGCGGCGAAGCAGCGTCCAGTGCACGTAGGTGCGCACCAGGTGCCTCCGCTCGGGCGGGTGGTCGTGCAGAAGGTTGTCCAGCCAGGGCACGAGGCGCTCAAGGTAGTCGGCGCGGTCGACCAGGACGCCGGTGTGGATCAGGGGCTGCTGCCGTAATCGGTGCAGGGCCAGGGTTTGCGGGCAGGTGTCGAGGAGTTCATGGCTGATCGGCTCATCTGCGGTGGCGATCAGCCGCAGGAGCGTGGTGGCGGGTTGACCGGGGTAGAGCCACTGCAGAACCCTTCAGGCGAGTCGGCTTCGTGCAGGGCCTGGGCGAACGAGGTCAACGGCGCGGGAATGTCGCCGTGGCCGTCCGCGAGCAGGTCATGTGTCCGGTCGTGGACTTGGCAGCGTTGGCAGAGCCCGGCGCCGTTCTCGTCGCGGCCGACCAAGACCCGAACCGTGCCGCAGTGCGCGCAGGTGCCGGGGTGGTGGTGGCGGTTCGGCCGAGCACGCCGCAGTAACGTGATCGCCACTTTCTGCGACCCATGAACGTGACCACGGCAAGTGACAGGCGGGGTGCGCTGAGGCCTGTGGAGCGTGCCCTGATTGAGCACGTCGAACGCGGAGAGATCCTCGACCTGGCTCGCGACCAGCCTGTTGATGAGACCACCATGCGCGCATGGGGTGAGTCCCGCACTATCCGGTCGTGGGTGGTGCGCGACATCGTGCGAGGACGTTTGGCTGCTGATCCCGACCCGCACGGACTGCGCCTCCGCGGGGTACGTATCGCTGGCCGCGTGGACCTGGAGAACATCACAAGCACAGTCGCGATCGAGCTGGACAACTGCCTGCTCGAGGAAGGGCTCAACGCCCGCGACGCCCGCATCCCCGTACTGGTCTTGTCCGCGTGCCGACTCGAGCACCCCAGTGAGCCTCCTCTGGACGCCCATCGACTCATCGCCACCGTGCTTTTCACCAACACGTCGACCATCACTGGGCACAGCAATCAAGGCGCCATAACTCTGGTTGGTGCGCGCATCGGCCAGCTGGCATGCGATGGCGCGACATTGCGCAACGACTCCGGTCCCGCCCTCCACGCCGACGGCCTGCAGGTCGACCAGAGCATGTTTCTGTGTGGCGGGTTCACCGCCATCGGTACCGGGGACATCGGGGCGGTCCGCCTGCTTGGCGCGCACATCGGTGAACTGGATTGCGATGGCGCGACGCTGCGCAACGACTCCGGCCCCGCCCTCCACGCCTACGGCCTGCAGGTCGACCGGGGGATGTTTCTGCGCGGCGGGTTCACCGCCACCGGTACCGGGGACATCGGGGCGGTCCGCCTGCTCGGCGCGCGCATCGGCCAGCTGGAATGCGATGGCGCGACATTGCGCAACGACTCCGGCCCCGCCCTCATCGCCGACGGCCTGCAGGTCGACCGGGGGATGTTTCTGCGCGGCGGGTTCACCGCCACCGGCACGGGGGACACTGGGGCGGTCCGCCTGCTCGGCGCGCGCATCGGCCAGCTGGAATGCGATGGCGCGACACTGCGCAACGACTCCGGCCCCGCCCTCACCGCCGACCGCCTGCAGGTCGACCAGAGCATGTTCCTGCGCGGCGGGTTCAACGCCACCGGCGCGGGCGAGGCCGGGGCGATCCAACTGCTTGGCGCGCACATCGGTGAACTGGACTGCATTGGCGCGACATTGCGCAACGACTCCGGGCCCGCCCTCCACGCCGACGGCCTGCTGGTCGACCAGAGCATGTTTCTGTGCGGCGGGTTCACCGCCACCGGCACCGGGGACATCGGGGCGGTCCGCCTGATCGGCGCCCACATCGGCAGCGTCCTGGATTGCGATGGCGCGACATTGTGCAACGACTCCGGGCCCGCCCTCGACGCCGACCGCCTGCAGGTCGACCAGAGCATGTTTCTGCGCGGGGGTTTCACCGCCACCGGTACCGGGGACATCGGGGCGGTCCGCCTGATCGGCGCGCACATCGGCCAGCTGAATTGCGTTGGTGCGACACTGCGCAACGACTCCGGCCCCGCCCTCCACGCAGACGGCCTGCAGGTCGACCAGAGGATGTTTCTGCGCGGGGGTTTCACCGCTACCGGTACCGGGGACATCGGGGCGGTCTGTCTGCTCGGCGCGCACATCGGTGAACTGGACTGCACTGGCGCGACATTGTGCAACGACTCCGGTCCCGCCCTCCACGCCGATGGCCTGCAGATCGACCGGGGGATGTTTCTGCGCGGGGGGTTCACCGCCACCGGTACCGGGAGTTTCGGGGCGGTCTGTCTGCTTGGCGCGCACATCGGCAGCGTCCTGGATTGCGATGGCGCGACATTGCGCAACGACTCCGGCCCCGCCCTCCACGCCTACGGCCTGCAGGTCGACCAAAGCGTCTATCTCAGTGACGGGTTCGCGGCAATCGGCGGTGGCGACAGCGTCGCTGTCAACCTCACTGGTCTTCGGGTTGGAAGCACTCTGGTGTTTGATCCAGAACGCCTGGAGCACACCACCGACTCGCGGGCACGGCTCGCCGTGGATGGACTCGTCTACAGCGGGTTACCCGAGGGCATCTCTGCTGATTCCTGGCTGGAACTGCTGCGTGAGGGCACCCCGTCCTATGCGGCTCAGCCCTATCAGCAGTTAGCCGCCGCGCACCGGGCCGCCGGACACGACAGCCACGCGCGACGCGTCCTGATGGCACAACGCCAGGATCAGATCGGCCGCCGAGCGCTCACCGGTCGCGCAGAGCGCACCTGGGTCCGTTTCACCGGTCTCACACTGGGCTATGGCTACCAACCCTGGCGGGCTCTCATCGGCCTGCTCGTCGTCGTGGTCGCCGCTGTGGTTCTCGCAGTCGTCCTTGGCGGCCACGGCGGCCTCACGCAGCTGCGAACGCCGCCCCCATCCACGGCACTCGAGTGCACCGTAGTGGAACGCATCGGAGTCGGCCTCGACCTGGGTATTCCTCTGATCACCACGGGCGCCCGCGCACGCTGCGAGGCCACCAACACCACAACTGGTCAGATCCTCACCTCCACCAGCTGGGCACTGCGACTCCTGGCCTGGGCCTTCGCCACCCTCTTCATCGCCGGCTTCACCAGCGCTGTCCGCAAGACCTGACAAACCAACGCCCGTCACCGCCGCAGCGATCGCGGGCGCACTCACGAACACGCGTCAAACGAATACGTAGCCGGGCTCCGAGTGAGTGAGATCAACGTGTCATGGTCCCGGAGCGAGTGGCCGACGCGTGCGCGGTGGCCGATGACCTGTCGCCGCGCTGGACGATGACGACCGCCGCGAGACCGGCGGCAAGACCGAGAGCCGTCTGAACGCCGAAGGGCTCGCCGAACATCAGGGCGCCCCACAAAGCCGTGACAGGCGCCATGAGGAACATCAGCGTGTTCACCTCGGTGACTCCGGAGCGCCGCAAGATGATCCAGTACAGCCCGTACCCGCCGAAGGTGGAGAAGACCACGAGCCAGGTGATCGTGCCCCAGAAGGCGAGTTCGGCCGGCGGCGTCGCGGCACCGGTGCCCACGGCGAGTGCGGTGAAGACGACGGCGCTGGTGAGGCAGTGCGTGGTCATCGCCACCGCGGGCGCCACCTGCGTGCGGGACCGGCTTTCGAGGAACGTGGCCGCGACCAGCGACAGCATGCCGACGAACGGGATGAGGTAGGCCCACCAGGCCACTCCGGTGCTCGCCGCGGCGTCGGCTGCCGTGACTATGCCGACGCCACCCACGCCCAGGCACAGGCCGAGCCACTGTCGGCGCGAGACGTACTGGTGCAGGAGCGGTCCGGCCAGCGCGCCGGCGACGAGGGGCTGAACCCCGTCGATCAGGGCCGTGGTGCCGCTGGAGACCCCCAACTGGATCGCGTGGTAGACGGTCAGCAGATATCCGCTCTGCGACAGGACTCCGATCAGCGCCTGCCTGCCCACGTCTCGCGCCGCCACATCCCGCCACGACCTCCTGGCTGCGGCAACGACGATCAGGACGACGGCGAGCGGCAGGAACCGCCACATCAGGATCGTGACGGCGGACGCGCTTCCCGCACCGAGCTTGGCTCCGATGAATCCGGAACTCCAGCAGAGCACGAAGGCGGCCGAGAGCAGGAAGTTCACCCGTTACACCTCCTATACAGATCGGTATACCTCCCGACTATACAGATCGGTATACTTCATGGCGTGGAGATGCTGCGACGGATCACGATGACACCGGCCTCAAGGCGTGCGCTGGAGGCCGCGGGACGGCTCTTCTACCAGCGCGGGATCCACGCCGTCGGAGTCGACCTGATCGCCGCCGAGGCCGGGGTGACGAAGAAGACCCTCTACGACCGGTTCGGTTCCAAGGAACAGATCGTCGTGGAGTACCTGGCGGACCGCGACGAGCGCTGGCGCGCCTTCCTGGCCGAGCGCATGCGGGCCGCGGGGCCGGAGCCGACGGCACGAGTCCTGGCCGTCTTCGACGCCTCACGCGCCTGGGCGCGGGAACACAGCCCCAAGGGGTGCGGCATGGTCAACGCCCACGCGGAGATCAGCGACGCCTCCCACCCCGCGTACCCGATCATCGTCGGTCAGAAGGAGTGGATGCTCGCCCTGTTCACCGATCTGGCCGGGGACATCGCCCCGGCCCAGGCGGACGGGCTGGGCCGGACGCTCATGCTGCTGCACGAGGGAGCGCTCGTCACCAACGGCCTGAACACCTTCCCCGACCCCATCGGTCTCGCACGCGACCAGGCAGAGGTTCTCCTTGCCGCAGCCACCGACGCGGACTGAAAGGCAGCGTGAGCCCAGACCTGCGAACCCGCACTGACCTGCAGGAGTTGCATTCCCGCAGGTCAGTGCGGCGTTTATGCCACAGGAATCCACTCCGTCTTCACCGTCACCGCGTCCAGCACGTCGGGCAACGGCGTCACACCCAGCCCCGGCCCGGTCGGAACGGGCAGGTGGCCGTCCTGCAGCACGAACGGCTCGGTGACGTCCAGCTGGTAGTAGCGGCCGGACGCCGAAGTGTCGCCCGGCAGCGTGCAGCCGGGCAGGGCCGCCAGCGCCACGTTCGCGGCCCTGCCGATGCCGGTCTCGAGCATCCCGCCGACCCACACCGCGACGTTGTTCGCCGCGCAGACGTCGTGGATGCGCCGCGCCTCCAGGTATCCGCCGACCCTGCCGGGCTTGATGTTGACGATCTGGCAGGCGCCGAGCCTGATCGCGTCGGCCGCCGACGACGCCGAGGTGATCGACTCGTCCAGGCAGATCGGTGTCCTGACCACCTTCGCGAGCTCGGCGTGGGCGAGCAGCTCCTCCTCGGCCAGCGGCTGTTCGATCAGCAGCAGGTCGAACGGGTCGAGCTTCGCGAGGTGCCGGGCGTCGCCCAGCGTGTACGCGGTGTTCGCGTCGACCTGCAGCAACATGTCGTCACCGAACCGTTCGCGCACGGCCCGCACGGGTTCGACGTCCCAGCCGGGCTCGATCTTCAGCTTGATCCGCTCGTAGCCCTCGTCGAGGTAGCCGCCGACCGCGTCGAGCAGCTCGGGGATCGAGTTCATGATCCCGACCGACACCCCGCACGGCACACGGTCGCGGACAGCGCCGAGCTCACGGCCGAACGACACCCCACGAGCGCGCAGCTCGGCGTCCAGAACGGCCATCTCCAACGCCGCCTTGGCCATCCGATGACCGTGGAACCTCGCCAGCCGGGGTGCGACGGAGATGCCGTCGATCGGCCCGGTCAGCGCCGGGATGAAGAACCGCCGCAGCACGTCCGCGCAGCCCTCCACGTACTCCGGTGAGTACACCGGATCGACCAGCGCACCGCACTCGCCCCAGCCCTCGCCCTCGTCCGTGACCGCGCGCAGCAGCAGCAACTGCCGCACGGTCTGCGTGCCGAACGAGGTGCGGAACGGCGACTTCAGCGGCATCTCGACCCAGCGGATCTCCACCCCGGTCAGCTTCACGACTCAGTGCTCCTCTCGACGACGTACCAGCCGGACCTGTCGAACCCGGTTATGTGCGCACCGCTCGCGAGCAGCCCGCCGAGCACCTCCCGCACGGCGTGGCGCCACTCGTCGGCCACGGCGGGGTTCGTGGCCCGCAGCGACTCGACGTCCGGCGGCACCGCGACCAGGACCGTGCCGCCGGAACACACTCCCGGCACCGGCCGGCCGTCCTCGGAGATCCCGAGCCCGACCACCCCCGTCGCGCTGACGGTCCGCGGCCTGCCCTCGCACGCGGCCACGGCCGCGGGGGAGGAGATGCGCCAGCTGACCAGCAGCCGGTCGGTCTCGCCGCCGCCGTTGATGTCGTCGTGCATGTGGCCGTAGAAGTCGGGCAGGTACTCGGTCGCGTCGGCGGCGAGCTTGCCCAGGTTGAAGTAGGCGTTGCGGCGCACCAGCGGGTCGAACGTCCAGCTGACCTCGGTGAGTCCTCGTTCGAGCGCCCACGTCCGTTGGTCGAGCTTGAGCGCGTAGCCGACGTTGCGCCCGCGCATGCCCGCCGCCACCCCGGCGATGTGGCTGTGCAGCGCACCGGCGGCGGGCGGCGAGCAGAACCCGATGCAGGCACCCACGAGGGCGTCGCCGTCGAACGCGCCCGCGACGTAGCTGCCCGCCTTCGTCATCGCCCGCAGCAGCTCTGCGGTGACCGGGGGAGTGCCGCCGTCGCCGGTCGGCCGCCAGATCGACTCGTACAACCGTTGTGTGGCCAGGAGTTCCGCGTGGTCCGTGAGCTGACGGACCACCACGTTCTGCTTCACCATCGTCATGTCAGCTCCTTGACCAGCGCCGCGAGCAGCTGGGTGCGCGGAACGAGCTCCGACACCAGCACGTGCTCGCTCTCGGCGTGCGCGCCACCGCCGACGGCTCCGAGCCCGTCGAGCGTCGGAATGCCCACGCCCGCGGTGAAGTTGCCGTCCGACGCGCCACCGACCGCGGCCTGCGTGATCCCGGGGAGGAGCCCGGAGGCCAGTTCGAACAGCGCGGAGGACGCGGACAACTCCAGCGGCGGGCGGTTCGGGCCGCCGGCCACCTCGACCTTCGCGCCGTCGAGCACCGGCCGCAGCGCCTTCATGTCCTCGTCCACCCGGCGCTGTTCCTCCAGGTTCCGCACGCGCACGTCCACCATGAACTTCCCTTGCGCGGGAACGGTGTTCGTCGTCGTGCCGGAGGAGAGCACGGTCGGCACGACGGTGGTCCCGGCGGCGGGGTCGGCCAGGTGCGAGACCGCCAGAATCTGGTGCGCGGCCTCGATCGTGGCGTTCACCCCGCGTTCGGGTTCGAGCCCGGCGTGCGAGGCGCGTCCGTGCAAGGTCACCTCGTACATCGACGTGCCCTTGCGCTCGGTCTTCAGCGCGCCGCCGTCAGCGGAGCCCTCGCAGACCAGGACGGTCGCGTGTCCGACGGCCTCGGTCTCGATCAGCCCGCGTGACGTCGGCGAGCCGATCTCCTCGTCGCCGGTGATGAGAACCGTGACGCCGTCGGGAGAACCGAGCGCCGCGACGGCGTGGAAGATCATCGCGACGCCGGTCTTCATGTCGAAGCAGCCGGGCCCGCGCAGCACACCGTCCTGCACGCTGAACGGAATCCGCTCCAGCGTCCCGATCGGCCACACCGTGTCGTGGTGGCCGAGCAGCAACACCTTGCGCGGTCCCGATCCCAGCCGCCACCGCAGGTGCGTGCGGCCCTCGAGCACGATCCGTTCGGGCTGCGAGCCGAGCAGCGCGGCACCCACCGCGGCGGTGACCTCGGCACTGCGGGCGACCGCCGCCAGGTCGGTGGACGGCGACTCGCAGGACACGAGCCGTTCGATGTCGTCGATCAGGTTCATCGGGAGACCTTCGGCGTGGCGCGGACACCCATGTGCACGTACTGCTCCCCGGTCGGCAGCGCGTAGAAGACCAGCGAGGACCAGCTCTTGGAATCCGGCCACAGGTAGAGGAAACGCCCGTCGCCGGCCGGGACGAGATCGACCGCGGGCGGCTTGGGGAACATGGCGGCCATCGGACCGGTGGGCGTCACGTCCAGCTGCAGCCCGTGCTCGCCCTCGACGATGTCGAGCCTCATCGAGGCCCGCTCGTACGTGCCGAGGTACAGCGCGTTGTCCACAGTGGCCGGTTCGGCCGCGGGCTGCCGCGGCATCGGCATGTCGATGCCCGCCAGTTCGGCGAAGATCTCCTTGTACAGCTCCAGATACACCTCACGGGCCGTGTCGCCGTTGGTCAGCAACGTGACCGCGAGGTCGTGCTCCGGCAGGATGCGCAGGAACGCGGACTGTCCGATGGTGTTGCCGTCGTGGCCGATCAGCCGTTGCCCGTCCCAGCCGAACCGGATCCAGCCGACGCCCCACGAGTCGCCCAGCGCCTCGGGATCGGGCACGTCGGTCTGCTTCTCGGTCATCACGGCCGCGGACGCCTCGGACAGCACCCGCGTGCCGTCCTCGGCCAGGCCGCCGTTGAGGTGCATCCGCGCGAACTTCAGCACGTCCTCCGCGCACGCGAAGATCGTTCCGGCCGGGCCGAGCGAGCGCGGCAGCATCCACACCGGCACCGTCTCGAGCTTCTCGTCCTTGGTGACGTGGCCGACCGCGGCGCGGTGCAGCAGCGCCTCCTCCGGCAACGTGCCCGCGCGCGTGAGTCCGAGTGGCTCGTAGAGCCGCTCGCGCATCGCCACGTCCCACGTCTTGCCGGTGAGCTTCTCGATCACCCGGCCGGCCAGGACGAAACCGGCGTTGCTGTAGGAGAAGGTCGCGCCGAGCGGGTGGTTCTGGGCGGCGTCGGCGAGCAGTTCGGTGTAGAGCTCCAGGCAGTTGTCGCCGCGGCCGGTGTCGGTGAAGTTGTCGCCGTCGATGCCACTGGTGTGCGTGAGGAGGTGCCGCATGGTCACCTTCTTCTCGACCACCGGGTCGGACAGCTTCAGCTCGGGCAGCACGTCGACGATCGGGGCGTCGAGGTCGAGCAGTCCCTCGTCGACGAGCTGCATGACGACCGTCGTCGTCCAGACCTTGCCCATCGAGCCGATCTGGAAGATCGTGTCGTCGGTGACCTCGACGCCGGTCGTCAGGTTCAGCACGCCGTGGTGCGCCTGGACGGTCTCGCCCTTGTACAGGATGCCGAGCGCCGCTCCTGGCAGGTCGTGCTTCTTGGAGAGTGCGGAAAGCCTGCGCTGCCAGTGCTTCGCGTCGAGCGGCTTGCGGTTCTCCGCGTGCTCGCGCACCCAGTCGATCACGCGGCGGTTGAAGTCCGCGCGGTGCGACGGCTTGCCGTTCAGGATGAACAGGTGCGACTCGTCGGGGTACAGCACCAGCTCGGTCGGCACGCCGTTCTGGCGCAGCGCGGTGAACCACTGCTCGGCCTGGCCCACCGGGCACCTGTCGTCGGCGGCGCCGTGGTAGATCAGGGTGGGCGTGCGGACGTCGCCGACGTGGGTCAGCGGGGAGAGCTCCGCGAGGTGCCCGCCCTGACCGCCCAGTTCGAGCTCGGTCACGTAGTGGCCCGCGTCGGACGTGCCGCCCATGCTGGTCAGGTCGCTGACCACACCGCCGGCCACGGCCGCGGCGAACCTGGTGTCACGGCTGGTCAGGAAGCAGGTCATGTAGCCGCCGTAGCTGTAGCCGGTGACGGCGAGCTTCGCCGGATCGGCGAGTCCTTCGGTCACCAGCTGGTCGAGCGGCTCCAGGAAGTCCTTGGCGTCGGACTTGCCCCACGCGCCGAGTGCGGCTCGGTAGAAGGCTTCGCCGTAGCCGTCGCTGCCGCGCGGGTTGAGCAGCAGCACCGCCCAGCCCTGCTGTGCCAGCACCTGGTGGTAGAGGTGGACCGGGTCGGCCGCACCGTTCCACGCGTTGTGCGGGCCGCCGTGGATGTCGAGCAGCAGCGGCGCCGGGCCCGTGGTCTCCGGGTCGCGGACCAGCCAGCCGTGCACGACGGTGCCGTCCGAGATCGTGAACTCGCGTTCCTCGCGGACGAACGGCGTGATCTCGTTGTGTCCGGTGTGGACGGTGGTCTCACCGGTGGTCAGGTCGATGGTGGCGATCTCGCCGTAAGAGGTCGGCGTGCCCAGGACGATGGCGGCGACGTCACCGGCGACGGAAAGCCCTGCCACGACCTGGGAATCCCCGCCCAGGACCAGGCGCGGCGCGTCACCGCCTTCCAGATCGACGGCGTAGAGCTGGGTGCAGCCGCGGTCACGGGCGCAGAACAGCACCGTGTTCCCGTGCTGCACCGGCAGGCCGCCGGGATAGCCCGACATGCCGGGCATGAGGTTGCGGTCCAGGGACGCGGACAGGTTGTGCACCTCGCCGTCCAGCGGCAGGTGCAGGAGGTCGAGGTGGCCGGTGTCCGTGGTGGTGCGTCCGATGACGAGCAGCCCGGCCTCGGTCCACGTGACCGTTCCGGCCTGCCCGTCGGCCAGTCCGACGACCCGCGGTTCGGTCTGGCCGTCGACCTCGACCACGTGCACCGCCGACCGGAACGTCAGGTCGGAGTCCTCGTCGAGCGAGGCCGTGAAGGCGAGCTTCGTGCCGTCCGGGGACCACGAGGGCACGCCGGCGTGCCAGTCGCCGCTGGTCAGCTGGCGGACCTCGCGGGTCTCCAGGTCGAGCACGTGCAGGTGGGCGCGGATGCTGCGCAGGTAGCCGGACCCGTCGGCCTTGTGGAACAGGCGGCTCGTGACGATCGGCGCGGAGGCGTCCGCGATGTCGACGGGCGCGGAGAACGCCAGCTTCGTGCCGTCCTCGCTCCACACCGGTGCGCCGGCGCCGAGGGGGAGGGTCGTCAGCTGTTCGGGTTCGCCGTCCAGCAGCCAGATCTGCGGCGGGCCGTCCTGGGCGCGCAGGAACGCGATCCTGCCGTCCGGTGACCACACCGGTGACGTGTCGGACTTCCCCCTGGTGAGCTGCTTCGACTTGCCGTCCGACACCCGCCAGAGCGCGCGTTCGTCGCGGTCGTTCTCGCGGTCGGTGGTGCGCAGGACGTAGACGATCTCGGTTCCGTCGGGCGAGATCGCGGGCTGCTCCGGCAGTGCGTGGCCGTACAGGTCCTCGACGGTGGTCATGATGCGGATCCCCTCAGTTCGGAACGGAACAGGTCGAGCACGTTCTGACCCAGGACGCGGACGATGTCGTCCTCGGGCCATCCCCTCTTCTGCAGTGCCTCGGTCACCAGCGGCAGTCCTGCCGGTCCCTCCAGGCCCGGCAGGAAGCGGTCGGTCGGGACGCCCTCGATGAACTGGGCCTCGCAGCACGGCGGCGTGACGTCCTGCAGGACCTCCTTGACGAAGTCCGGGCCGAGGCCGACGTGCCGGACGCCCATGACGCCCGCGATGTGCTCGATGTGGTCGACCAGGCGGTCGATCGTGAAGTCGGACTCGTGCAGGAACGGCGCGAAGAAGTTGACGCACACCACGCCGCCGTTGGCCGCGATGCCGCGCAGTTGCTCATCGGTGAGGTTGCGGTGGTGGTCGCGCAACGCCCGTGCCGACGAGTGCGTCGCCATCACCGGCCGGGTCGAGAGCTCCAGCACGTGGTCGACGCCCGCCGCGCTCAGGTGGCTGACGTCGAAGATCATGCCGAGACGTTCCATCTCGGCGTGCGCGGCGACGCCCGCCCTGGTCAGCCTGCTGCCGGTGGCGTCCTCGCCGCTGCCGTCGGCCAGCGCGGTGCGGCCGAAGTGCGCGAGGGACGCGATCCGCACGCCCAGCCGGTACAGCGTCTCCAGCAGTTCGACGTCCTCGCCGACGCCCGGCGCGCTCTCCAGCGCGAGCACGAGCGCGATGCGGTTGTCGGCGAGGGCGTCGTCGATCTCGGTGCCGGTGACGCAGAGCCTGGTCTCCTGGCTCGCCTCGGCGACGCGGTGGGCGACCTCGATCATCCGCAACGTCTGCCGCAGCGCGCCTTCCGGCCGGAACACGTCGTCGATGAACACCGGCAGGACCTGCAGGTTCACCCCGCCCGCCTGCAGTTGCGGCAGCCACCGTTCGCGGAAGTGCGGCACCCACCGCTCGACCGGGCGGTGGACGAGCGCGTCCAGGAGGTCGTTGTGGGTGTCCGCGACGACGCTGCGCCCGTGCAGATCGTCGATCATGAAGCCTCCAGCCTCGTGTCACGCCTGGGCGCGGCCACGAGCAGCTCGCGCGTGTACTCGTGCTGGGGGTCGGCGAGCACCTGCGCGGCCGGCCCCTCCTCCACGATCTTGCCCGCTTGCATCACCGCGACGCGGTCGCTCACGTACCGCACGACGGCGAGGTTGTGCGAGATGAACAACATGGTCAGGCCGAACTGCCGTTGCAGGTCGCGGACCAGGTTCAGGACGGCGCCCTGCACGGACACGTCCAGCGCGGACGTGATCTCGTCGGCGATGATCACCTTCGGCTTCCCGGCCAGAGCCCTGGCGAGCGCGACTCGCTGCCGCTGCCCGCCGGAGAGCCTCGCCGGCAGCGCGGAGGCCCGGCCGGGGTCGAGGTTCACCAGTTCGAGCAGCCTCGCGACCTCTGCCTTGCGGTCGGTGCCGCGTGGCATGGCCTCGGCGATCGTGTTGCCGATGCTCATCCTCGGGTCGAGCGACGAGTACGGGTCCTGGAAGACCATCTGGACCTTGCCGTCCGCGTGCACCTGTCCCTCGGTGGGCTTGATCAGGCGTACCGCGGTGGCGGCGAGGGTGGACTTGCCGGAGCCCGACTCGCCGACCAGGCCCACGACCTGGCCCGACGGCACGGTGAGGCTGACGTCGTCGACCGCCGTGTGGTGGCCGAAGCGGACGGTGACGTTGCTGAAGACGAGGTCGGTCATCGCGCACCTGCCAGTTCGGTCTCGGACTTCCAGCACGCGACCCGGTGCCCGTCGCCGAAGGCCTCGAGCTCGGGTTCCTCGGTCCGGCACTGGTCGTCGGCGAGCGGGCAGCGCGGTGCGAACGGGCACCCCTGGCCGATCTCGCCGGGCTCCGGTGGCCGGCCGGGGATGACGGCGAGCGGCGCGTCCCGGTCCGTGTCGAGGTCGGGCACCGCCTTGAGCAGCGCCGTCGTGTACGGGTGCCGCGCCGCCGTGAACAGCTCGGCCGTCGGCAGCTCCTCGACGATCCGGCCCGCGTACATCACGAGCACGCGATCGCAGGTCTGCGCCACCACCGTGATGTCGTGGCTGATCAGCAACACCGCGGCACCGCGCTCCTGCCTGATCCTGGCGAGCAGCTTGAGGACCTCGCGCTGCACCGTGACGTCGAGCGCGGTGGTGGGTTCGTCGGCGATCACCAGCTGGGGTTCGCCCATCAGACCCATCGCGATCATCGCCCGCTGCCGCATCCCTCCGGAGAACTCGTGCGGGTACTGCTTCGCCCGGCGTTCCGGCTCCGGGATCCGCACCGCTTCCAGCCGACCGATCGCCTTGCGCAGCGCGGCTTTGCGGCTGAGTCCCTGGTGCACCTCGGACACCTCGGCGACCTGTCCGCCGATGCGCCTGGTCGGGTTGAACGACGTCATCGGGTCCTGGAACACCATCGCCAGCCGCGTGCCCAGCTCACGGTCCGGGGTCTGGTCGAGGGGCTTTCCGTTGAACCGCAACGTGTCGGCGGTGACCGTGCCGGGATGTTCGACGAGCCGCGACACGGCCAGCGCCGTGAGGCTCTTGCCGGAACCGGACTCGCCGACCACGCCGATCATCTCTCCGTTGTGGACGGTGAACGACACGCCCCGCACCGGCGTGATCCCGCCGGGGAAGGTGACGTGCAGGTTCCGGACGGTCAGCAGCCCGCTCTCGTCGGTGCCGCCGGTGGACTCCGGCGCGCGGACCGCGGTGCCGCGCGGCTGCCGCTCCCGGTGGCCCGCCGCGGCGGCCTCGCCGAACAGGTTGAACGCCAGACCCGCGAGCACCACGGCGATCGCGGGCCCCAACGCGGGCGCGGGGGAGATGTAGATGCGGCTGAGGCCTTCGCCGAGCAACCGGCCCCAGTCGTAGGAGGGCGCCTGCACGCCGATGCCGAGGAACGACAGCCCGGCGAACGCGGTCAGCGCCGACCCCGCCACGAGGGTGGCGTTGATGACGAGCGGCTCGGCGATGTTGGGAAGGACGTGCCGGGTCAGCAGCCGGAACCGGCCCACCCCGCACACCCGTGCCGCCTTGATGAAGTCGCGCCCGCTCACCGACGCCGTCAGCGTCTGGGTGAGCCGCGCGAACGACGGCGTGATCGCGAACGCGATCGCGAGCACCGCGCCGATCGTCCCGGTGCCGAAGATGACGGCGAAGAACAGTGCCAGCAACAACCCCGGGAACGCCACGGCGATGTTGACCGCCGACGTGACGATCCTGCCGGCCCACCGCGGCAGCACCGAGGGCGCCGATCCGAGGATCAGGCCGGTGACCACGCCGATCAGCGTCGCGAGCAGCGCCAGCCCGATGGTCAGCCTGGTGGCCACCAGCACCCGGTAGAAGATGTCGCGGCCGAGCTGGTCGGTGCCGAGGAGGTGCTCGGCGGACGGGCCCTGCTGGATGGAGTCGGTGTCGATGGCACCCGCGCGGTCGCCCCACAGCAGCGGGGCGAAGATCGCCAGGGCGAGGAGGACCGTGAGGAGGACGGCGGAGGCCGCACCCACGGGGGACCGGAGGACAGCCAGGCGGCGCATCACGCCTCCCTGATCGTCGAACGCGGATCGAGCAGTGCCAGCGCCACGTCGACGACCAGGTTCACCAGCAGCACCCCTGCCCCGTACACCAGCACGATTCCCTGCACGGCCGGGTAGTCCTTCTGCTGGATCGAGCCGACGATGGTCGAGCCCAGTCCCGGCCACGCGAACACGTTCTCCACCAGCACGGTTCCCGCCACCAGGGCGGCGAGCATCATGCCGCCCAGGGTCAGGGTCGCGGTGACGGCGTTGGGCAGCGCGTGCCGCACGTACACCAGGCGTGACGGCAGGCGTTTGGCGCGGGCTGTTCGCACGAAGTCGTTGCCCAGCACGGAGAGCAGCTCCACCCGCACGATCCTGGCGAGCACCGCGGCCGGGCCGATGGCCAGGGCGAGCACCGGCAGCACCCACGAACCCGCGGCGTCGTTGCCCGCCACGGGGAAGAGGCCCAGCTGCACGGCGAAGAGGCTCACGAGGCCCACCGCGAGCAGGAACTCCGGGATCGCCGCGAGCACCACGCTGGTCGAGGTGAACGCCAGCTCGCCGCCACGCCGGCGGTCGCCCCTGGTCAGGATCGCCATGACGACGCCGACCGGCACCGCCACGACGACCACGACCAGGAACGCGAGCACGGCCAGTTGCACGGTCGCGGGCAGGCGGTCGCCGATCAGCGACGCGACCGGCGTGCCGCTGATCAGCGAGGTGCCGAACTCGCCCCGGAACAGCCCTTCCAGGTAGTGCCAGTACTGCACGGGCAACGGGTCGTCGAGACCCAGCGCGGCACGGCGGGAGGCCACGAGGTCCGGTGGCGCGGACAGGCCCAGGGACTCGCGGACCGGGTCGCCGGGGATCAGGTGGATCATCAGGAACGCCGCCGTCACCAGCACCCACAGCGAGGTCAGGAAGCGCAGGGCCCGCCGCCGCGCGAACGGTGCCCAGCCGGCAGCGGTCATGAGGCAAGCATCCGGATCGAGGTCGGGTCGATGCTGTCGCTGATCGTGAACTTCGCGCCCTTGACGAAGGTGGGCACGACGGCGTCGAAGTACGGCACCAGGCCGGCGTCGCGGACCAGGGCGGCCTCGGCCTTGTCCCAGTGCTCGCAGCCGGCCGTGCCGGCGAGGGACGCGGCCTTCTGCGACTCCTCGGCGAACTCGGCGTTGGCGACGTGGGCGAAGTTCACGCCCTCCGGCGGCACCGGGCCGGACGCGAACGACACCAGCTGGCTCGGCAGCGACAACGTCAGCGGCACCATCGCCGCGTCCCACGCGCCGGTGCCGAACAGCGCCTGGTTGATGCCGGCGGCGTCGACGGGCTGAATCTCCACCTTCACCCCGACTCCCTGCCACGCCTGCTGGATCAGCTCGGCGGTCGCGGTCAGCGTCGGACCGAGGACGGTCGGCTGGAGCAGCTTGACCGACAACGGCTTGCCGTCCTTCGCCCGCGTGCCGTCCGGCCCGGCCCGCCATCCCGCCGTGTCGAGCGCGCTGGAGGCGGCCGCCTTGTCGAACGCGGGCAGGTTGGGCGTCACGTTGTCACCGGTGCAGGGACGGGGCTCGACGGTCACGAAGCCCTTCGACGGCCTGCCCTTGCCGGTGGTCAGCACCTTGCCGACCTGCGCGAGGTCGAGCGCCTGCAGAAGCGCCCTGCGCACGGAGGGATCCCGACCGAGATGCCCGTCCGCCTGGTTGAACGACAGCGTGCCCAGCGGGGTGGCGGTGTCGACGTGGTCGAGTTTCTGGGCGAGCAGGCGTTCCTGATCAGGGCCCGCCACGGTCGCGGTGGTGAGCTGGCCGGACAGCAGCAGGTTCACGGCGGTCGTCTCGTTCGCGATCACCCGGATGACGACCTTGTCCGGCAGGCCCTGCTGGTCCTTCTGCCAGTCGCCGGGTCCCCACGCGAAGTCCTTGCGCCGCACCAGGGTGTAGTGGTCGTTCGGCACGATCTCGGAGACCGTGAACATGCCGGTGCCCTGTTCGCCCTTGGCGAGCAACGTGCGGTCGCTCATGCCCTTGGCGCACACGATCGGCAGCGTGCCGACGTTGGTCAGCAGGAACGCGTCCGGTGCGCCGCTGGTGACGGTGACGGTGCGGGTCGCCTCGTCCGCCGTGGCCGTGGTGCCGGGAACGACCTGGAGCCCGGCGAGCGCGGACTTGTTCTTCGGGTCGCCGACGAACGTGATGTTCGCGGCGACGTCGGCGGCGGTCAGCGGCGCTCCGTCGGCGCACGTGATGCCTTGGCGCAGTGTGAAGGTCGCGGTCGTGGTGGTGGCGTCCCACTTCTCGGCGAGGCCGGCGACGATCTCACCGTTCGAGGTGCGTTCGATCAGCCTGCCGTAGAGGAACCGGCCGACCTGCCGCGCCACCGACAGGACCGTCAGGGCGGGATCGAGCGAACCCGGATCCGCGGCGACCGACATGGTGAAGGTCTTGCCCTCGGCCAGGTTCTGGCTTCCGGACGTGGCCGTCGTCCCGCACGCGGCGAGGACGAGGACTCCGAGCAGGGCTACCGCGCGCTTCATGACGTCCTCCGGAGCTGGTCGACGGCGAGGCGTCCGGCGCGGCCGATCACCGCGTCGGCGGCGGGGTCGCGCAGGTCGAGGGACTGGGAACGGGTGAACACCGCGACGGCGTAGCTGTGGCCGTCCGGGTAGGTGACGACGCCGGCCTCGTTGCGGACGCTGGGCAGCGTGCCGGTCTTGGCGGCGACCTGGACGTCGGCGGGGAAGCCCGACGAGAGCCGGTGCGGCCAGATCTGCTGCGCCATGATCGTCCGGACCCGTTGGCACGCCTCGGGTTCCGCGACGCGGTCGGTCCAGATGGCGTCGAGCAACGTCGTGATCTCCCTCGGTGTCGAGGAAGTGGTGCGGTCGGGATCCACGATGGACAGCTTCGAGACGAGCTCCCAGGACGGGCCCGCGAGCACCTCCTCGACGTCGTTCGTGCCCAGGTCCGCGGCCACCGAGGCGAAGAGGTCCTCGCAGCAGCCCAGAATCCGGGTGCGCTCCAGCCCCGCCTTGTCCAGCACGGCGTCGACCGCGGCCTGGCCGACGCGGTGGAAGACGACGTCCGTCGCGGCGTTGTCGCTCATCGTCATCATGAACAACGCCAGGTCGCGCCAGCTCATCTCGACGTCGTCGGCACACCCCGCGGTGCCGATCCCGCCGATGCGGTAGCGGGACGTGACGCGCGTCCGTTCGGTCTCGTCGAGCCGTCCCGCCGCCACCTCGGCGGCGTAGGCGACGGCGACCGGGATCTTGAACACCGACGCCAGCACGACCTGGTCGTCCGCGCGGTGACAGAACTCCCGGCCGTCCACCCCGATCTCGCGGGCGTGGACGAACCCCTCCACGCCGGCCTCCGCGAACACCTCAGCGATCACGGCGCGACCCGTCGGTCCGCGCGGCCGGTGTGCAGGAACAGCGCCCGCCCGTTGCCATCGTCACCGACGAACGCGTGCGGCATGTGGATGCCGTGCACCGGTTCCGCCGCAACGAGTGTGTCGTCGCGCCATGGCACCAGCTCGGTCTTGCCGGCGGACTCCGGGCTGAGCTCGGCCATGATCCCCTTCGGGATGACCTCCATCCAGATCCGTCCGTCCGCGTCCTGGGTGATCACGCGCTCGCTGACCGCCGACACGTACACGCCGGTGAACCGGTCGCCGTCGACGCGCGCGGGCTCCGCGGCGGGCTCGGGCATGGCCGGAAGTTCGACGCCGGTGAGCTCGCGCAGCACGTGCCGGAAGATCGCCTGGTAGAGGTCGATGGTCTTGCCGCCGTTGGTCAGCAACGCGACGCCGACGCCGTGCTCGGGAACCAGGCGCAGGAAGGCGTTCTGCCCGATCGTGCCGCCGTCGTGGCCGATGACCGTCGCTTGTGGATAGTGGAACAACTCCCAGCCCAGACCCCACGCGTCGCCCATCAGCGCGAGGTCGGGCACCTGCACCTGAACCTTCTGCATGGCCTCGACCCCGGCGGGCGACAACACGGAGGCACCGGCGTTCATGTGCATCCGCGCGAACTTCAGCAGGTCACTGGCGCTCATGGCGAGCATGGAACCGGCCGGGGCGTTCGACCGCACCAGCGCCCAGACCGGCGCCACCTGCGGCCCGGACTCCTCGTCGGGCGTGAGGTGCCCGACGGCGGCGCGGTGCATGATCGCCTCGTAGGCGTCCGCGGCGGCGTGGGTCAGGCCGAGCGGGGCGAACAGGTGCTCGCGCAGGCAGTCGTCGTACGGCTTGCCGCGCATGACCTCCACGATCCGGCCGAGCACGCAGTAGGCGGCGTTGTTGTAGCTGAACATCTCGCCGGGCGCGAAGAGCTGGGGCGTGTCGTGCAACGTGGCGACGTACTTCTCCACGCAGTCGTCACCGCGGCCGGTGTCGGTGAAGAGGTCGCCCTCGAAGCCCGAGGTGTGGTTCAGCAGCTGCCGCACCGTGATCCGCGCGGCGGCGTCCTCGTCGGCGACGCGGAACTCGGGCAGGTAGTCCCGCACCGGCGCGTCGAGGTCCAGCAGGTCCTCGTCGACGAGCTGCATCGCGAGCGTCGCCGTCCAGACCTTGGTGATCGACCCGATCTGGAACAGCGAGTCGGTCGTCGTCTCGACGCCGGTGTTCTTGTTGAGCACGCCCGCCGCGGCCTCGGCCACGTCGTCGCCGACGGTGACGGCCACCGCGGCCCCCGGCACGTCGTGCTCGGCGGCCAGTCGCGGCAGGTTCTCCTGCAGCCACTCGTTGATCTCGTTGAGCTTGGACATCCGCGCCCCATCCCACGTCGACGTGACTCCGGTCACCGGCAACGCTAGGTTTCGCGCCCTTGCGGTCACCTCGTCGCGGCCGACGAATCTGACCTCCCCGGTTCGTTCGCGCGGACGAACCCGCCTGGAGGTAGAGCCTGCTCCACCTGAGCCCGGGCAGCCTGCGTGATCGTTCCGCACGGCCCGCGAAATTACGTTCATGGCCAGAAGAACGTTGCGAGCCAAGGAGAAACGTGATGAGTGCAGACGCGCTGTCGCTGCAGGCGGTGCGGAAGGTGTACGGCTCCGGGGGCGGCGCCGTCACCGCGCTGGACGAGGTGACCGTCGGTATCCGGCGGGGCACGTTCACCGCCGTGATGGGACCGTCCGGCTCGGGCAAGAGCACCTTCCTGCACTGCGCGTCGGGCATGGACCGGCCGACGTCCGGCCGCGTGCTGCTCGGCGACACCGACCTCGGCGGCCTGAAGGAGGCGGCGCTGACGAAGGTGCGGCGCGACCGGATCGGGTTCGTCTTCCAGGCCTACAACCTGCTGCCGTCGCTGACCGTCGAGCAGAACATCACCCTGCCGCTGCGCCTGGCAGGGCGTGCGGCGGACCGGGCGTGGCTGAACGAGGTCGTCGGCAGGGTCGGTCTGGACGGGCGGCTGGACCGGCTTCCGTCCGAGCTGTCCGGCGGTCAGCAGCAACGCGTCGCGATCGCCCGCGCACTGGTGGCCAGGCCCGAGGTCGTGCTGGCCGACGAACCGACCGGGGCGCTGGACTCCCGGACCGCGCACCAGGTCCTGAGCCTGCTTCGGTCCATTGTGGACGAGATGGGACAGACGGTGCTGATGGTCACGCACGACCCGGTGGCCGCTTCGGCCGCGCACAGCGTGCTCTTCCTGGCGGACGGAAGGCTGGCCGGCGAACTCGTCGGGCCGACGCCCGAGAAGGTCGCCGAGCGCATGACGCACCTCGGGGAGTGGTGAGCGTGCTGAGTCTCGCTTGGCAGACCGTCAAGGCCCGCACCAGCGGGTTCATCGGGGCGTTCGTCGCGATCCTGTGCGGCACCGCGCTCGTCGCGGCCTGCGGGATCCTGATGGAGTCCGGTTTCCGCGGCGGCGTGCCGACCCAGCGCTACGCGGCCGCCGACGTGGTCGTGACCGGCGACCGGATCGTGCGGCCGGACGGCGGTGACGTGCTGGCGTTCGAGCACGCCGCCGAGCAGCCGTCCATCCCGGCCGCGCTGGCCGCCAAGATCGCGGCGGTACCGGGTGCGAGGGCCGTCCCCGAGCAGACTTTCCCCGCTGTCGTGGTGGGCCAGGACGGGCAGCCCCTCGCGAGCAAGCCGTCCTTCGGCCACAACTGGGACTCCGCCGTGCTGGCGCCCTTCACGCTGAAGGAGGGCACCGCGCCGCAGGCGAACGAGGTGGTCCTGGACTCGGGCCTGGCGGCCGAGGCGGGAGCCGGTGTGGGCGCGCAGGTGCGGATCATGACCCGCTCGGTCCCCGAGACCTACCGGGTGGCGGGCATCGCCGACGCCGCCGGCCGGGCACGCCAGGCGTCGTTGTTCTTCAGCGAGACCAAAGCGGCCGAGCTCGCCGGACGTCCTGACCGCGTGAGTGCCATCGGCGTGCTGGGAGCCGACGCGGGGCGAATCGAGAGCGTGCTCGCGAACGACCACGTCACGGTGTCCTCGGGCGCCGACCGCAGCGCGGCCGAGTTCGAGGACGTCAGCCAGACCAAGTCGCTCCTCGCGATCCTCGCCGGGTCGTTCGGCGGGTACGCGGTCCTGGTCGCGATCTTCGTGGTGGCCAGCACCCTCGCGCTGACCGTCGAGCAACGCCGCCGCGAGTTCGCCCTGCTGCGGGCCGTGGGCGCGACGCCGCGGCAGATCCGCAGGCTGATCGGCGTCGAGACCACGGTCGTCTCGGTGATCGCCGGCGTGCTGGGCAGCCTGCTCGGCATCCTGGTCGGCCATGGCCTGCGCGACGCGTTCGCGCGGATCGGGGTCGTGCCGGACGACTTCGCGCTGTCGATCAGCCCGATTCCGCTGGTCGCGGCCCTGGTGATCGGTGTGGCGGCGGCTCGGGTCGCGGCCTGGAGCGCGTCGCGCAGGCCGTCGTCGATCAACCCCGTCGAGGCGCTGGGCGAGGCCGCGGTGCAGAAGCGGGACGTCGGCGGGGTCCGGCTGGCCATCGGCTGGGTGCTGATCGCGATCGGGCTGGGCGCGACGACCGTGCCGTTGTTCCTCGGCGGCCAGCTCGGCGCGGCGATGTCGGTGATGGCGGCCCTCGTGCTGATCATCGGTCTCTCGCTCACCGGTCCTCGCGTGATCGGGGCGGCGGTCCGGGTCATCGCGCCCGTGCTGGCCAGGTCGGCCGGGGTGAGCGGGTACCTGGCGTCGGCGAACGTGCTGAGGAACTCGCGGCGGCTCGCGGCCGCGGTGACGCCGTTGATGCTGGCCATCGGGTTCGCGGTGGTCAACTTCTACAGCCAGACGACCCTCACCGCCGCCGTGCAGCAGCAGACCGAACAGTCGATCACCGCCGACCACGTGATCACCAGCATCACCGGCGTGCCCGCGGAGGTCGCCGAGGCGGCCAAGCAGGTCCCCGGCGTCACGGCCACGTCGCTGGTGCGCACTCAGGTGATCACCGCCAGCAAGACGGGGGACAGCGTCGAGGTGCAGAGCCGTCCTGCCAACGGCCTCGACTCCACCGCGAGCGGCATGGTCGACCTCGACGTCGTCTCCGGCAGCCTCGACGACCTCCGGACGGGCACCGTGGCGCTGAGCGCCTCGCACGCCTCCTGGGAGGACAAGAAGGTCGGGGACGAGGTGGAGTTCTGGTACGCGGACGGTCAGCGGGCGAAGCTGAAGGTGGTCGCGACGTACCGGCACGACCTCGCGTTCGGCGACTACGTGCTGTCCGCCGCGGACGCCCGCGCCCACACCAACGCCGGCATGGACAGCGCCGTGCTCGTGAAGGCCGCGGACACCACCGCTCTCGACGCCCTGGCCGGCCGCTATCCGGGCCTGCAGGTGACCGAACGGGTGGCGGCGCAGGACCGCAGCCAGGAACGGACCCAGTTCCTGCTCAACCTCGTCGCGGTCGGCGTCATCCTCGGCTACGTCGCGATCTCCGTGTCGAACACGCTGGTGATGTCCACAGCCGCACGACGTCGCGAGTTCGCCCTGCTGCGCCTGGTCGGCACCGGACGCCGCCAGATCGTGCGGATGATGCGGACCGAGGCGCTGCTCACGGTCGGACTGGCCGCGGTGCTGGGGTCGCTGGTAGCGGCGGTGCCGTTGGGCGTGCTGTCGATCGGCCTGATCGGCAACCCGCTGCCCGCCGGTCCGATCGGGGTCTACCTGGGCGCGCTGGCCGGGGCCGCGCTGCTCGGCCTCGTGTCGATCGCGGTGTCCACGCGGTTGTCGTTGCGGGCGAAACCCATCGACGCCATCGGCAGTCGCGAGTGAGGAACGAGAAGGGCCACCCGGACGAACCGGGTGGCCCTTCTCGGCGTCAGAGGACCTGCTGGATCGGGCTGGGCTGCGCGCCGAGGTGGACCGGCAGCGAGTGCAGCCCGTAGACGATCGAGAGCTTGCGGAACGACAGCGCGCCCGGCTCGGCCGCGAGGCGCATCTCCGGGAACCGGCGGACGAGCGCCGGGTAGGCGATCCGCAGTTCCATCTTCGCGAGTTCGGCGCCGATGCAGCGGTGCGCGCCGTAGCCGAACGCGAGGTGCTGGCTCGCGGGACGGTCCGCCATGATCGCGTCCGGGGTGGCGTAGACGCTCGGGTCGCGGTTGGCCTGCGACAGCGAGCACGCCACGATGTCGCCCGCCTTGATCTTCGTCCCGGCGATCTCGATGTCGTGGCGGGCGATCCGCAGGAACGCCACGGACACGACGCTGAGGTGCCGCAGCAGCTCGTCGACCAGCCCGTTCACCGTCTTGTCGTCGCCGAGTGCGGCATCGCGCAGGGCGGGGTCGCGCAGCATCGCGAGGGTGCCGAGCGAGATCATGCTCGCCGTCGTCTCGAACCCGCCGGTGAGCAGCCCGTCCGCGAGACCCGCGAGTTCGTCGTCGCCGAGGTCGTCGCCGTGCTTGCGGACGAGCTCACCGAGCAGCCCGTCGGTCGGGGCCAGGCGCTGGGCGCGCACCAGCTCCCGGAAGTAGACGATCGACTCGGACACAGCGGACAACGACGTGGTGGCCGCTCCGCCGAGGTCGAACCGCGAGACGCTGCGCCGCTGGAACTCCTCCCGCTCACTCGCGGGCACGCCCAGCAGCTCGCAGATCGTGAGCGCGGGCACCGTCATCGCGAAGTGCTCGACGAGGTCGACGGGTCCGTCCTTCATGGACATCAGGTCGAGCTGGTCCGCGACGATCTGCTCGATCCGCGGCACGAGCCGGGAGAGCCGTCGCATGGTGAACTCCGGCGTCAGCACCTTGCGCAGCCGCGTGTGCTCCGGCGGGTCGCTGAACCCGAGCCCGCCCGGCGCCTCGTCCGAGAAGAGTCCGAGCTCCCGCAGGTGGCCGAAGTCGTTGCTGAACGCCTCCGAGTCGACGAGCACCTGCTTGGACGCCTCGTAGCCGGTCACCAGCCACACCGTCACCGGCAGCGGCAGGCGCGTGATCGGGCCGTGGGACTGCATCCGCGCCAGCTCCGGCACCGGGTCCAACCCGTTGCGCCGCAGCGGGGCGAGCACGCGCGAGGGCACGAACCAGGACGACTCGAGGTCGAACCCGGTTTTGCTGAGGTGTGCGAGGAACCGCTTCCCCATCCACTCGGTCACGCGCGACCGGACGTCGGTCGCTGACTGCAGAACTTCCCACATGACGCGGCTGCCCTTCGGCGGAAAGGGGGTTACGAGCTGATGATGTCCGTCGGAACGGACAATAACGACGCAGCCGCTCGCGTGCGTCATACCTGGGCCTAACGCGCCGTCATACTTTGGTCCAGACGTTGGTCAGAACCAGTGCAGGCAGTGCGGAGGGCGTTCGGAACGGAACAGAGCGTCAGCTTTCGCGGCCGATTCGTGTGCTTTGACGTGCCCTGCCCGGATGAGCGTGCTCGGCGTGGTTCCGCCCAGGCAGAGCGAACCCAGATCGCGAATGTCCAGTTCCAGGTCCGGATCGCGGGTCGTCTCCACGCATTCGGCCATTCCGTTCTCGACGGTCAGCAGGTAGCGGTGGCGTTCCTGGAGGAACGGGTCGTCGACGTCGAGCACGATCTCGCCGTCCGTGAACCAGCCGCGCGTGGTCAGCGCCCGCGGCACGTCCAGCAGCCGTACCCATAGCCAGTCCATCACGCCGCTGACCTGGCCCGCGTTGAAGTCCTCGAGCATCCAGTGCAGCGGGTGGCCGGTCGGGACGTGCTTGAACACCACCTCGGTGACCAGGTCGTGGTCGAGCGCGAACCGGGCCAGCGCCGCGAACACGGCGTCGTCGGAGGTGATGATCTCGTCGATCGTCAGCGTGCCGTTGTTCAGCGCGTAGGTGGCGTACCCGTCCGGTCGGTCGCCATCGCGGTGAACGGCGACGTAGCGCGGTGCCCGTGTCATCGGCGGCATGCCCGCGCCCAGGGCCCACCAGCGGTGCGGCCTTCCCAGCGCGCCGGGCTGGGTGCGGCGGTAGCGGTCGTAGACCTGTTCCATGACGCCGGTGGCTTCGGATCGCGGGAGGACCTCGATCGAGTCCGTGCGCACCTGCGTCCTGAACGCGCCTTGGCTGCGCTGGACCGTCATGCGGCGCGTGTAGGTCGCCGGGCCGTAGCCGAACCTGCCGTAGATCCCGCCCTCGCTGGCCAGCAGCACGGACAGGAAATCGCCGCGTTCTCGCAGCTCAGCGAGCTGGAACCGCATCATCTCGGTGAGAACGCCCTGGCGGCGGTGCGTGGGCAGCACGCCGACCCCGGTGATCCCGGCCGCCGGGACGACGACGTCGCCGGGCAGCGTGAGTTCGAACGAGTACGCGGTGGCCGTTCCGACGGCCTTCCCGTCCTCCGTCTCGGCGAGCAGGCTCCTGTCCATCTCGAGAGCGGACCACCACAGGCCGCCGCCGTCCGGGTCCGGGGTCTCGGGGAAACGCCCGAACGCGGTGTGGACGGTGCCGAGGAAGACGTCGAGGTCCTGGGCTGTCGTGGAACGGATCTGCACGCCACAGTGGACCGGTGGAAAGCCGCCGAGCACAAACGAGTTTTCTGGCAGTGTCGACAGGGTGACGAGCGCTGAGGACTTCGACCGCTGGTACGCCGACCGGGCCGCGTCGCCACTGGCCGACGAGCTGGTGCGGCGGGTGCTTGCCCTTCCACCGGGCCTGGAGTCGACGAGCCTGCTGAGCGGGGCGGGCCTCGACGAGGTCGTGACCGCTCTCGGTGTGGGCGAGGGCCATGTGCTGCTGGACCTGGCGTGCGGCCGGGGCGGCTACGGGCTGGAGATCGCGCGCCGCACCGGATGCCGGTTGGTCGGCGTGGACTTCTCCTCCGTGGCGATCGAGCAGGCCAGGCAGCGCAGCGGCGGTGGCGACTTCCGGGTGGGAACGCTGACCGCCACGGGCCTCAACGCGTCCTCGGTGGACGCCGTGCTCATCGTCGACGCCCTGCAGTTCGCGGAGTCCAAGCCGGACGCGCTGCGGGAATGCCTGCGGGTGCTCCGGCCCGGCGGACGGCTGGTCGTCACCTGCTGGCAGGCGGTCGATCCCGACGACGAGCGGATCACGCGCCGGACCCGCGAGGTGGACCTGGCCAGGCAGATCCCCGAGGCGGGGTTCGCCGGCGCCGAGATCGCGGACAGGCCCGAGTGGAGGGTGACCGAGAGGCGGATGTGGGAGGAGGCGCTCACCGTCAAGGCATCCGACTCCGCGATGGTGTCGATGCAAAAGGAGGCGCGGCACATTCTGTCGAACTTCGACAGAAGGCGCCGCCTCCTCGCCACCGCGGTCAAACCGCGCTGATCAGTGGCAGTGGCCCTGCCGCCCCAGGGTCGTCACCGGCGTCGAACCAGGACGAGTCCACTGCGGAACCGGCCTGCTGTCCTCACCCCAGCTGGAGTGCCCGTCCGCGTTCGTGCGCCAGAACCAGCCGGCCTGCCGCGCCTCGGGCCAGCCCTCCGGGTGCTGCTCCCACGCCTCGCCTCGGCCGTGCACGGTCATGTCGAGCAGCCCCAGCGACCCGTTGACCCGCTCGGTGCCGCGTCCCGTCGTGGAGTACGTGAGGAACGTGCGGTCGCCGTCGCGCAGGTAGCCGGTCAGGTAGCCCATCTCACCGCCGATGGGCTCGTCCACCCCGCGCACCGAGTACCACGGCTGCTTGTAGCCCATGAACTCCACGAACGCGGCCACCTCGTCCCACGCGCCCGTGGTCACCATCGCGAACGAGACCCCGCGTGCGTTGAGGTAGGCGGCGTCGTCGAAGTGCCACGGGATGTGCGTGCAGCCCTCGCACTGCCCCTGGTGCGGCGCGCCGTCCCACCACATGTGCTTGTAGACCACGAGCTCGTCGCGGCCTTGGAACAGCTCCACGAACGGCACGGGTCCGTCGGCGCCGACCACCTCGACCTCGCCGTCGAACTCGACCATCGGCAGCCTCCGGCGTTCGGCCGCGATCGCGTCGCCCTCGCGGGTGTGGGCCTTCTCGCGGAGCAGGAGCTCGTCTCGGGCCTTCTGCCAGGTGGCGAGGTCGGTGACGGGCGGGCGTCCGGTCATGATCAGTCCTCCGTGGTGGTTGTGCGGGTGTCCTTGCACAACCACGTCGAAGCTATTTCCGCAGTCTCGACATCTCCTGCCGCGCGGCGCCGCTGTCCACCCCAAGTTCTCTGGGGCGGCACGGCAACGGATCGTGGCGGAGGTAGGGCTCCCACTGCCCGCCGGTCCTCGGCAGGTACGGGGGCTTGTCGTTCGCCAGCCAGAGCCACAGCTCGGCCGAGACCGGCACGGTCGTCCCCGGCACGGGCCAGGCCTCGCCCGTCTGCGGATGCCGGGGCACCATCAGGAGGTCGGCCCGGGCGGTCAGGCCCGGCCCCGCCAGTGCCAGGGTCCTGGGAGGTGGTCCTGGCGGTCTCCACGCGTCGAGATCGCGCTGGAACAGGTCGGCGACCGGCCCGTCCGCGGCGAGCACGGGCGACTCCCGTGCGGCGAGCAGCACGCGGGCGAGCGCGACCCCGGCCGCGATCGACACGCGCCTCGGCCACCACAGCTCACCCTCGGTCAGTGGCGCGCTGTCCCAGTCGAACGCCTCCCAGGGCCGCACCGGATCCGGCTCGCCGGCAGCTCGCACGGCACCGGGTGCGAACCGCACCACCTGCCACCGCGAACAGTCGTCCACCCGTGTCGCGACCGGCTGCCCGCACGCGCAGACGAGGTTCGGGTCGGTGCCGTTCACCCCGCAACACCAGCCATCGGGGCGTCCGTCCAGCCAGGACAGGCCTCGCGCGTCGCCGGGGCCCACGAGGAAGTCGCCCTGGGCGGCGTAGGTGCCCGGTGGGAGGAGCGATGGAGTGAAGCTGGTGCTGTACGCCCAGTCGTAGTGCTCGTGGTCGGGCCGGTCGACCTGCGTCAGCGGAACGGTCGGCGCGGCACCGCACGCCACGCACTCGAACACCACCATCGGAAACCCCCGGAACCATCATCCGGGGGTCGTCCACCGAGTTTCACAGCCCGATTTCGGCTCCCTGCCAACGGTTGCGCAGCCAGCGGTCGTGGCTCGCGAGCACGATCGCGCCCGGACCCGGCCCCAGCGCGTCCTCCAGCTCGTCGCACAACGTCGGCGACAGGTGGTTGGTCGGCTCGTCGAGCAGCAGCAGGTGTGGCGGATCCGCGACGAGCAGCGCGAGTGCGAGGCGGCGTCGCTGGCCCACCGACAACGTGCCGACGGGCTTGCCGAGGTCCCACTTGTGCAGCAGCCCCAACGACTCCAGCGGTATCTGCTCGACCCGTTCGGCGCCGAGCGCGCGGCCGTAGGTGCCTCGTGCGGTGAGGCGCGGGTTGGCGAACGTCGTGTCCTGGTCGAGCAGTCCGACCCGGACGTCGGGATGCCGCCGCACGCCCTGGACGTCCAGCTTTCCCGCCAGCACGAGCAGCAGCGTCGACTTGCCCGCGCCGTTGCGGCCGGTCACGAGCAGCCGGTCGCCGTCGCGCACGTCGAGGAAGTCGAGCGTGAGCCGTCCTGGAACCCGGATCTCCCGCAGTGACACCAGTTCCTCTGCCTGTGACGCCACCGCGCCGGGTTCGAACCGCAGCGGGCGCGGGGGAGCGGGCACGGCGTCGCGTTCGAGGTCCTCGAGGCGCCGGGTGGCGTTGCGGACGCGGCGGGAGATCTGGCTCTGCACGCGGTTCGCGCGCACGCCGTAGCCCATCTTGTCGCTGTCGCGCATGGTCCGGTTCGGCGCGATGCGCCCGGCGATCAGGCCGAGCGAGTCGCGCACCGCGGCCATTTCCTCCTGTTCCTCGGCATAGCGGCGTTCCCAGCGCTCGCGGTCGGCACGTTTCTGGCGCAGGTACTCGGTGTAGGTGCCGCCGAACCGGACGGGCCCGTCCACCGCCGGGTCGAGGTCCATCAGGTCCGTGCACACCGCGTCGAGGAACGCCCTGTCGTGGCTCGCCAGCACCACGATGCCGGGAAGTGACCGCAGTTGCTCCTCCAGGAACGCGGCCGCTTCGTCGTCGAGGTGGTTCGTCGGCTCGTCCAGCAGCAACGCGGTCGGCCGCCGGATCACCAGCGCTGCAAGGTCGAGGCGCCGCCTTTGCCCGCCGGACAACGATCCGAGCGTGCGGTCGCGGCCCACGTCACCGAGCCCGAGTCCGGTGAGGACGATGTCGGCCCGCCGGTCCGCGTCCCAGGCTTCGTGCCGCTGCGCCAGTTCCAGCCGTTCCGCGTACTCCGCCTCGACGTCCTCGCTGCCGAGCAGTGCACCCAGCCGCTCCAGTTCGGCCAGGTCCTCGCGTGCCTCGGCCAGCGCGTGGTCCAGGACCTCGGCGACCGTGGCGGAGTCCGGGAACGGCATCTCCTGGTGCAGGAAGCCCAGGTCCGGCGGCCGTTGCACGACACCGCCGTCGGGCTGGTCGACGCCGGCGAGCAGCCGCAGCAACGTCGACTTGCCCGCGCCGTTCTCGCCGATCAGCCCGATGCGCCTGCCGGGTGCCGCGGTCAGCGACACCCCGTCGAGCACACGCCGGCCACCGAACCCGCGCACCAGTTCGGTCGCGACCAGCGCGTCAGCCATGAGCGGCCTCCACCAGCCTGCCGCCGTCCAGGCGCAGCCAGCGGTCGATCTTCACCTCGCTCAGGAACCGCTCGTCGTGGCTGACGACGACGAACGCGCCCCGATACGCGTTCAGCGCGCTCTCCAGCTGCCCGGCGCTGACCAGGTCGAGGTTGTTGGTCGGTTCGTCGAGCAACAGCAGTTGCGGCGCGGGCTCGGCGAACAGGACGCACGCCAACGTCGCCCGCAGCCGTTCACCGCCCGACAGCACCCCGACCGGCAGGTGCGCGCGGGGACCGCGGAACAGGAAGCGCGCCAACAGGTTCATCCGGTCCGCCGGCGGCATGGCGGGGGCGAACGCGGCCAGGTTCTCCGCCACCGTGCGGGAGTCGTCGAGCAGGTCCAGCCGCTGTGACAGGTAGGCGACCCGGCCGTCGGCCCGTTTCACCTCGCCGCTGTCCGGCGCGAGCGAACCGTGGACCACCCGCAGCAGCGTCGACTTGCCTGCCCCGTTCGGTGCGGCCAGCGCGATCCGCTCCGGCCCCCGGATCGCGAAGTCCAGGCCGGAGAACAGGTCCCGCACCCGGACGTCCGAGCCGAGGAAGAGCGTGCGCCCGGCGGGCACCGCGGTCTGCGGCAGCTCCAGGCTGATCTTCTGCTCCTCCTTCAACGCCCGCTCGGCGTTGTCGAGCTTCGAGCGCGCGGCCCCGAGACGCGCCGCGTGCGTGCCGTCCGCCTTGGCCGCCGACACCTCCGCGTTGCGCTTCATGTTGCCGGCGAAGATCTTCGGCAGTCCCGCGTTGCCGAGGTTGCGCTGCGCGTTGGACGCACGGCGCGCGGACCGTTCGCGGGCCTGCTGCATCTCCCGCTTCTCGCGCTTGACCTCCTGCTCGGCGCTGCGGATGTTCTTCTCGGCGACCTCGCGCTCTGCGGTGACCGCCTCCTCGTAGGCGCTGAAGTTGCCGCCGTAGAAGCGGATCTCGCCGCCGTCGAGCTCGGCGATCCGGTCCATCCGGTCGAGCAACGCCCGGTCGTGGCTCACCACGAGCAGACACCCGCGCCAGTCGTCCAGCACGTCGTAGAGCCGGTGCCGGGCGTCCAGATCGAGGTTGTTGGTCGGTTCGTCGAGCAGCAGCACGTCCGGCTGCTTCAGCAACTGCGCGGCGAGCCCGAGCGAGATGACCTGGCCGCCGCTCAGCGTGCCGAGCACCCGGTCGAGCGCCAGGTCGCCGAGCCCGAGCCGGTCGAGCTGCGCGCGCGTGCGTTCCTCCAGGTCCCAGTCGGTGCCGATGGTGGTGAAGTGCTCCTCGGCGACGTCACCGGACTCGACGGCCGCGATGGCGCGCAGCACGTCCGCGACACCGAGCACCTCGGCCACGGTCAGCCCTGCGGTGAGCGGCAGGTCCTGCGGGAGGTAGCCGAGGACGCCCTCGACGGACACGGTTCCCTCGGATTGCGCCAAAGCGCCCGCCACGATCTTGAGCAGCGTCGACTTCCCGGCGCCGTTGGGGGCGACGAGACCGGTGCGCCCGCCGGGCACGGAGACGGACAGGCCGTCGAAAACAGGGGTGTCGTCCGGCCAGGAGAACGACAGAGACGACACGACGATGAATGCGTCGGACATGGTTGTGAGACCTCAAGAATGTGCCGCGCGCGGCACGACCGCGCGTGTGGGAAAAGGGGACGACTGAACGGCCATCGGTCGTCGATGGCCTGTCACATCCAGGGCTCACCCTGAGATGTCGTCTTCACCCACCAGCACGTCGAGCTCCTCATCAAGGGCGGTTGATCTCACTTTCCACGGTAGCAGCCGTTCGCAAGTGGAGCGTGGAACCGTGCTTCACTCGGTTGTGTGACAGACGTTCTCCAGTTGCTGCGTGAGCGCAGGCAACGGCAAAGCACTCCCGGTCAGCGCGCCGACGACGCGCGGCTGGTGCTCCTGGTCGAAGGGGGAAGCTCGCGCGGCGTCTACTCGAGCGGGATGACGGTCGCGATCGAACGTCTTGGGCTGCTGCCGCTGTTCGACGCCGTCTACGGCAGCTCGGCGGGGTCGCTGAACGCCGCCTGGTTGCTCTGCGGCCGGGCGGACCGGAGCAAGCACGCGTGGTGGGACCCGGCCGTCATGCGCACGACGATCAACCCGCGCCGCGCGTTCAGCCGCCGTCCCGTCGTGGACACCCGGCACCTCGTCCACACCATCTACACCGAAGTGCATCCCATGGGGTTCCAGGAGATCCTCGACAACCCCGTCGAGTTCCACCCGATGGCCACGGACGGCCTCACCGGCGACGCGGCCGACCTGCACGAGCACGTTCGCGACCAGCTGAGCCTGCAGACCGCGCTGCGGGCGTCGGCGGCGATGCCTTTCCTCGCGGGAGACCCGGTGATGATCGACGGCCGTCCGTACGTCGACGCCGGGCTGAGCGAGACGATCCCCGTCGGCACCGCGATCGCGCAGGGGGCGACGCACGTCGTCGCGCTGCGCACCCGGCGCGAGGACGAGTCCCTGGGGACGCCGCCGTCCCGCAGTGAACGCTTCGTGCTGTCGCGCTGGTTCGCCCGGCACGCACCGGGAGTCGTGGCGAACTGGTTGCGCCGTGAGGAGATCAGGGCCCAGGACGAGGAGTTGCTCGCCACCCACCCGGCCTGCCTGCAGATCCGCCCGCCGCTGGGCAGCGCGGTGATCGGCCGGACCGAGCGACGCCCGCGCGTCATGCAGGACGCCCTCGACGTCGGAGTGGAAGCCGCGATGAGGCACTTGGGCAACGGCCACTTGTGACGCAGAGCCGGGCGGCCTACGGTATCGCTACAACTTGTTGCGAATTGGAGGGCTGCCGGTGGCGGGGCGTCCACGTGATCCCGATCTCGAACAGCGGTTGCTGGCGACGGCGTGGTCGCTGCTGACCTCGAACGGCTACGACGCGCTGACGTTGACGCAGGTCGCGGCGCAGTCCAGGGCGCACAGGACCGACGTCTACCGGCGCTGGCGCAGCAAGGTGCGGCTGGTGGCGGACGTGCTCGACGCCTACCTGCCGCCCGTGCCGGACCCCGACACCGGCACGCTGCACGGTGACCTCAGGGCGTTCGCGGAGGACCTGGCCGGGGCCTGGAACGAGCCGTGGAACGACGGCCTGGTCGGCTTCCTGGCGGACCTGCGCGGGGACGCCGAGGCCGAGCGGACGTTCCGTGCGCTGGTCGTGCGCCGATCGCAGCCGTTGGTCGACGCGATCGCACGGGCGGTGCGGCGCGGTGAGATCGCCGAGGTGCCGGAGCTGCCGTTCGTCGGCAACCTGCTCGAAGGCCCGCTTATGCACCGGCGGATGTTCGGCGGCGAGCCGATGACGCCCGAGGAACTCGACGTGGTGACGTGGTCGGTGCACCGCCTGCTCACCGGAACCTCGGTGAAGCCATGAGCCTGCACGAACTCACGGCGGCACAACAGCTCAAGGCACTGCGTGCCAAGGAGATCAGCTCCCGCGAACTGACCGGGCACTACCTGGAGCGCATCGAACGGCACGCCGACCTCGGCGCGTTCGTGACCATCAACGAGATAGCGCTCGACGACGCCGCACGCGCGGATGAACGGCTGGCCAGGGGAGACCAGGCGGCACTGCTCGGACTGCCGTTGGGCATCAAGGACCTCGCGGCGACGGCCGGTCTCCGCACGACGTTCGGATCGGCGGCGCTGGCCGAGTTCGTGCCGCAGGAGGACTCCTGGACGGTCGGGCTGCTGCGGCAGGCGGGCGCGGTCTTGCTGGGCAAGACGAACACTTCGGAGTTCGGCGCGAGCTGCTACACCGAGAACGACGTCACCCCGAAGCCGGCCGTGACCCCTTACGCCTCAACGCGTTACTCGAGCGGTTCCAGCGGCGGCGCGGCCACGGCGGTCGCGGCGGGACTGCTGCCCGTGGCGCACGCCAGCGACGGTGCGGGGTCGATCCGCACGCCCGCGGCGACCTGTCACCTCGTCGGGATGAAGCCGAGCCGCGGCCTGGTGAGCCCGGCACCCGCCGCCTCGTTCCTCCTCGCCAGTACCGAGGGACCGATGGCGCGCACCGTCGAGGACGCCGCACTGCTGCTGGACGTCATGGCCTCACCGGCGCCCGGCGACCTGTACGGGTGGCGCCACGAGGGCAGCTTCACCTCGACGTTGACGCTCCGCCGCCCGCTCAGGATCGCCATGTGGACGGATACCGGCACAGGCGAGGACGCCGACCCGCAGGCAGAACTGGCCGTCCGACGCACCGCGGAGGTCCTCACCGGACTCGGCCACGACGTCCGCGAGATCCCACTGCCCGCCCGCTGGGACGGGCCGGTGAGCCGCGCGATCCTGGCCTGGTTCGCCTACCAGGTGAACGCCGTGACCCAGATGCTGGTGCCGCTTGATCGAACCCGTCTGCTGCGGCCGTACTCACGCCACCTGCTCGCCGTCAACGAGACCTTGTCCGCCAACGACATCGTCATGGCACAGGCCGTGCTCGCCCGCTACGCCAGCACGTTCCTGGCCGCGGTCGACGACTACGACGTCGTGCTGACGCCCACGACGAACGGCCCGCCGGTCCCGATCGGCTACTACGAGGGCGACGAGGCCGACCTGATGCTGAAGTGGTCCTGCCACACGCCGTGGGCCAATCTCGCCGGAGTGCCCGCGATCTCGCTCCCGTCGCATGTGGACGCCGACGGACTGCCGCACGGCGTGCACCTCGTGGGCCGCAACCGCCGTGACTCCGAACTGCTCGCCCTCGCCGCACAGCTGGAAAGCGCGGCACTGTGGGACGAACTCCACCCGCCGAGCTGGCACGAGTGAAAGGCCCCGCGATGCTGGAGAAGATCGTCACTCTGCCGGACGGACGGGCGATCCGTGCCGTCACGGCGGGACAGGGCCCAGGGCCGTTGATCGTCTTCGAGGCCGGCATGAGCGCGCCCGGCTCGTCGTGGATCCACACCCAGCGCGAGGTGAGCGCCCGCTGCCGCACGCTCTCCTACGACCGCGCGGGCTACGGCGGCAGCGACGTCGACCCGCACGACCGCACGCTCGACCGGATCGTGGACGACCTGACCGCGTTGCTCGACGCGCTGGGCGAGACCGAACCGGTGGTGCTCGTCGGGCACAGCTGGGGCGGCCCGATCATCCGGGTGTTCGCCGACCGGTACCCGCGGCGCGTGGCCGGGATGGTGTTCGTGGACGCGACCCTCGCCGAGGTCATGTCCACTCGGAACGCCAAGGTCGCGGCGAGGTTCTTCAGCGCGATGGCGGTCGTGGCGCGCCTGGGCGGCAAGGGACTGATCAAACGGCAGGCGTTCCGCAACGGTGTCTCACCGGAGATCTCCGCGGCCGACGTGGAGATCATGACGCGCGACTACGCGACCGCGCGGGCGATGAAGGCGGGCAGCCGGGAGGCGGCCCAGATCATGTCGGCCCTGCCGGTCCTGCGCCGGGTGCAGGCGACGGGCACGCCGGACGTGCCGACGGTCTGTCTGCAGGCGGGGCTGGTCGAGCGGGGGATGGCCAAGTGGCGCCCGGTGTTCAACCAGCACGCGGCCGACCTGATGGACGCCGCGCCGCGCGGCAGGATGATCGTCGTCGCGGAGGCGGGGCACCTCATCCCGCAGGAATCTCCCGCGGTCGTGCGCGAAACCATCTTCGGCGTGGCCGAACAGCTACCTTGAGCGCGTGGACTTCGACGAGTACCGGAAGTACGACGCGACCGGGCTGGCCCGGCTCGTCGCGGACAGGCAGGTCTCCGAGGCCGAACTCCTCGCGGTGGCACGGGAGCGCGCCGCCGAGGTGAACCCGCGGCTCAACGCGATCGTGCGGGACGTCCCCGCCGCACCCTCGGACGACCTCACCGGCCCGTTCGCCGGGGTGCCGTTCCTGATCAAGGACCTCGGCCAGGACCACGCGGGCCTGCCCACGTCGAACGGATCGCTCTCGCTGAAGGCGCTCAAGGTCGCCCAGCACTCGACGGTCGTCCAACGCTGGATCGACGCCGGCCTGGTGATCTTCGGCAAGACCAACCTGCCGGAGTTCGGCGCGAAGGCGATCAGCGAGTCGACGGTCTGGGGTCCCGCGCGCAATCCGTGGGATCTGGAAAGGACTCCCGGCGGGTCGTCGGGTGGCTCGGCCGCCGCGGTCGCCGCCGGGATCGTGCCGTGCGCGGGCGCGAACGACGGCGGCGGCTCGACCCGCATCCCGGCGGCGTGCTGCGGGCTCGTCGGGCTGAAGCCGGGACGCGGGCTCACGCCGTTCGGCCCGGAGACCGCCGAGATGATGCACGGCGCGGCGGTGCAGGGCGTGGTGTCGAGGACGGTCCGCGACACGGCCGCGATGCTCGACGTCATCTGCGGCGGTGAGCTCGCCGGGCCGTACTCGCCCGCGCTGCCGTCAGAATCGTTCGCCTCCTGCGTCGGCCAGGCGCCGGGCAGGCTGCGGATCGGCGTCCGGGTGCCGTCGGCGATCAACCCGGACCCGCACCCCGAGGCGTACGCGGCCGTCGCGTCAGCCGTCCAGGTGCTCACCGAGCTGGGCCATCACGTCGAGGAACTGCCGCAGGCGCCGTTCGACGACGCCGCGCTCGCGAAGGACTTCCTGCTGACGTGGTTCGTGAACCTCGCCTGGAAGGTCGCCGACGCGAAACGCCTGACCGGGGCGCCGGACAGCGCGTTCGAACGCGACACGCTGCTCATGGCCGCGCTGGGACGGGCCACGAGCAGCGTCGACTACGTGGACGCCGTGCAGCGGCGGCACGAGCACACCCGCCGCCTGAGCACGTACTTCGAGTCCTACGACCTCCTGCTGACGCCCACCCTGGCGACCCCGCCGCCCGAGGTCGGCCAGTTCGACCTGCCGGTGTCGTTGCAACGGGCAACCGACGTGCTGCTCAAGACGCGCACCGCCCGGTTCCTGCGGCACACGAAGATCGTCGACGACATGATCTCCGACAATCTCGGCTGGGTGCCCTACACGCAGCTCGCGAACATCACCGGCCGGCCGGCGCTGTCGTTGCCGCTGCACTGGACGGCGGACGGGTTGCCGCTCGGCGTCCAGTTCGTCGCGCCGCTCGCGGGGGAGTCGATGCTGATCAAGCTCGCGGCGCAGCTGGAAGAGGCGCTGCCGTGGGCCGACCGCTTCCCGGTCATGAGCTGAGGAACCGCAGCAGCTCCGCGGTGACGAACTGAGGATTCTCCTCGACCAGCCAGTGGCCGGCGTGCGGAACGTCCAGCGCCTGCACGATGTTCGTCATCCGCGGTGCCGCCGTGCCCGCGATCGCCTGCGCCTGGCCTTCCGCGGCCAGGACCAGGGTCGGGGCCTGGGCCGGCCGGGCGGCTTCGGTGTCGCGGACGTCCTGGTCCAGCGAGCGATACAGCTCGAAGCCGTTGGACAACGTCTTGCCGTAGGTCCGCGCGTACTCGTCGATCTCGTCGTCCGCGAACGGGGATTTCGTCGACGTGCCACCGAAAGCACTGCCCTGGTAAGCGACCTGCGGGTAGAAGAGCTCGAGGTAGTCGCGGACGTCGTTCTGGACGATCGCCTCGGGCACCTGCCGCTGCGAGTGGAACGCGATGTGCCAGCTCAGGCTCCGGTAGGTGCGCGCGTCGATCGCCGGGCCCGGCAGCGGCAGGTCGAGGTAGCCGAGACGGGCGGTGTCCTCGGGGAACTGGCTGGCGTACTGGAACGCGACGGCGGCGCCGAGGTCGTGGCCGACGATGGAGGCGTTCTCGAGACCGAGCTTGTCGGTCAGCGCGTGGACGTACCGCGCGAGCGTCGCCTTGTCGTAGCCCTTCGGCGTGCCGGTGCTGTCGCCGAGACCGGGCAGGTCGAGCGCGTAGACGGTGTGGCGTTCGGCGAGCGCGGGCATGATCGGCCACCAGCCGTACCAGGTCTGGGGCCAGCCGTGGATCAGCACGACCGGGCTGCCGCCGCCACCGGTGACGTAGTGCATCCGCACGCCCTCGACGTCGGCGAACTCGTGCCGGAACGTCTTCTGGAAGGCCGGGTCGTTCTGGGTGACCTGAGCGTGCGGCTGGATCTCCGGAGGCGCCGAACACGCCGTGATCAGGAGCAAAAATGCGAGCAGGAGCCGTTTCATGAGCCCAGCCTGGGCTGATCTTGCCGGATTTGGCACGAAAACTTGCCAGGGTGGCAAGATGGCGGCCGTGAACCGCGAAACCGAAGACGTTCTCGACGGGGTGGGCGCACGGCTGCGGACGCTGCGCCGGCACCGCGGCATCACCCTCGCCGACCTCGCGACGACCACCGGCATCTCGGAGAGCACCCTGTCGCGGCTGGAGAGCGGGCAGCGCCGGGCGACCCTGGAACTGCTGCTACCGCTGTCGCGCACCTACGACGTGCCGCTGGACGACCTCGTCGGCGCGCCGCGCACCGGTGATCCGCGCATCCACCTCAAGCCGATCCACAAGTACGGCATGACGTTCGTGCCGTTGTCGAGGCGGCCGGGCGGGGTGCAGTCGTTCAAGATGCTCATCCCGGCCGTCCCGGAACCCCTCGACCCCACCTTGCAGACGCACGACGGGTTCGAGTGGCTCTACGTCCTGAACGGACGGTTGCGGCTGGTGCTCGACGACCTCGACCTGACGTTGCCGCCGGGGGAGGCCGCCGAGTTCGACACCTCGAAGCCGCACTGGCTGGGCAGCGCGGACGGCGGCGCGGTCGAACTGCTCATCCTGTTCGACCCCCAGGGGGTGCGCACGCACGTCCACGCCGACAAGATCACTTCCGGTTGAGGCGCACCATCGCGACCACACTGACCAGCGTCACGATCGCGACGACGACCCCGTAGCCGACCGCCATGGGCGCCGCGCCGACGACACCGATGAGCAGTCCCGCGATGATCGCCGAGCTGCCCATCGCGAGGTAGCCGACGAAGAAGATCGCGGTGAACAGACCGGCCCGCTCGTGCGGCGCGACCTCGGGCACGAGCCCGCGGGTGGTGCCGGCGAACGAGGCGCCGATCCCGGCCCCACCCACGATCGCGGCCGCCCAGAGCAGGGGCAGCGAGACGGCGCCGATGCTGCCGATGAACAGGACGGCGCCGGCGACCATCGCGATCGTGCCGCCGAGCCGCAGCCTCGGAGCCTTCACCCCGCTGCTGAACGCGGAGGCCACGGTGGACGCTCCGAGAGCGACGAAAGCCAGTAGCGAACCGACGATCGGGCTCTTCACGGCGAACACCGCGACCAGCAGCGCGGGCACGAGTCCCATGAACGCCGTCATCGTCATGAACCCGCCGACGATGCCCGGAACCGAGGTCCAGTAGAGCCTGCGCACCTGCACGGGCAGTGAAATGCGGGGATTGAGCGAGGCGATCGCGCCCGGCTTGCGCGTCGCGGTCTCCGGCGTGAAGACCGCGAAGATCGTCCCGGCCGCCATCACCACGGCGAGCACGAACCACACGTCGAACGCGGCGTTCGAGGAGAACTCGGCCAGAACGCCCGCGAAGAGCGCGCCGATCGCGAGCCCGCCGAGCGGCGCCATGCTGGTCATCTGGGCGCCGAGCTTCTTGAACCGCTCCGGCGCGAGCTCGACGACGGCCGCACTGAGCGCGCTGGACGCGGCGCCGGTCGCGACACCCTGCACGACCCGTGCGGCGATGACCCAGCCGATGCTCGGCGCGACCAGGAACATCAGCATCGCGACGAGGTCGATGCCCAGCGCGGCGATCATCAGCGGCCGCCGTCCGATGTGGTCCGACAGCGACCCGATCACCAGGATCGCGACGAGCAGCGAGAACGCGTAGACGCCGAACGCGAGGGTCAGCACCCACGGCGCGAACCCCCATTGGTGCTGGTAGGCCGGCAGCAACGGGGTCGGCGCCCCGGCCGCCACCAGGATCGCGACCATCGCGGCCGAGATGCCCGCGAAGCCCACGCCGCGTGACAGGAACGGCCGGCGCGAGGCCGTGTCTGTGCGATCAAGCAGTGCGGTCACCTGAAGTCCTTCGAGTTCGGGGAGTGGTGCGGACGACAGTAAACGCGTTCGCTTGCTTTTTGCAAGTGCGCTTTGAATCACGCAGTTGGCTACGATGATGCAAGCTTGCTACGGTGAGTGCGTGAAGCGACGTGATTTCGGCCAGTACTGCGGCCTCGCCCGCGCGCTGGAACTGGTGGGCGAGCGGTGGGCGCTGCTGATCGTGCGCAACCTGATCGTCCGGCCGCGTCGCTACTCGGAGCTGCAGACGGGTCTGTCGGGCATCCCGACGAACGTGCTGGCCACGCGCCTCAAGGAGCTGGAACAGGCGGGCATCGTGGAGCGTCAGGTCGCTCCGGCACCCGCGCGCGGCGTCGTCTACGCGCTCACCGAGGTCGGCAGGTCGCTGGAGCCCGCGCTGCTGTCCCTGGCGCGCTGGGGCGCGACCCAGCTCGGTGACCCGCAGCCGGGCGACGTCGTCACGCCCGAAGGCGCGGTGCTGAGCCTCCGCACCGCGTTCCAGCCCGCGAAGGCGGCCGGTCTGACGGCGTCCTGGGAGATCCACGTCCGCGATGCCGTGGTGCACGCGGTCATCACCGACGGCGAGCTCGTCACCGGCCTCGGCCCGGCGCCGGTCGAACCTGACCTGGTCATGGTCCCCCAGCTGGCCGACGACCAGCTGGCGGCCTACCGGGTGATCATCGCCGTGATGCGGGACGGTCTGGTGGAGCTGCGGGGCGACAGCAAGCTCCTCGACACGTTCCTGCGGGTGTTCACCGTTCCGCTGGCGGCCTGAGCGCGACCGAGCCCGCCAGGATCAGCCCGGCGGCGACGAGCAACGCGTGCGGCACGAACAGGCCTGCCGCGACGAGCGCGAGTGCGACGAGGTGGAGCGGCCAGGTCTTCTGGCGAGTGGTCATCGGGCGCCTCCCAGCTGGGGGTTGAGGGCGTCGGGTTCCACGATGCGTCAGCGACCTGGGTCCTGGCGATCCGTCACGGCACTCAACCTGGCGGTGGCCTGCGCGGATGGCCGGCGTCGGCGTGGGTGTCGCCACCCGCCGCGTGCGGCCCGCGTCACTTCACCGGCGTGACCATCCCCACCTCCGCCCCACCTCCACCTCTCCGACCGGCGCGCCTGCCCGAGTCCCGCGAACATGGGTGTTGCCACGGATGGACACGTGGCGCCCTCGCCAGTCAGCCTCGCAGGCGTGGCGGGAAGTGATCACGGAGAGGCGGCGCGCGTGTCGTTGTTCGGGCGGATCTTCCTGCTCAACGCCCTGGTCCTGATGACGGCGGCCGCCCTGCTGGTGTTCGGTCCCGCCACGGTGTCGACGCCGGCGCCGTTGCGCGAGGTGGTGGTGCTGGCGGCGGGGCTGGTCGTGATGCTGATCGCGAACGCCGTGCTGATCCGGGTGGGGCTCGCGCCGCTGGGCAGGCTCACCCGCGCGATGACCACGATCGACCTGCTCAAGCCTGGTCCGCGGCTGCAGGCGACGGGGCACGGCGAGATCGCCGAGCTGATCACCACGTTCAACAGCATGATCGACCGGCTGGAGGCCGAGCGCGGGTACAGCTCGGCGATCGCCCTGTCCGCGCAGGAGTCGGAGCGGCGGCGGGTGGCGCAGGAGCTGCACGACGAGGTCGGGCAGTCGCTGACGGCGGTGCTGCTCAGCCTCAAGCGGGTCGCGGACCAGTCGCCGCGGGAGACCCGCGAGGAGTTGCTGCAGGTGCAGGAGACCACGCGCAGCACGCTCGACGAGATCCGCCGCATCGCCCGCCGGTTGCGACCGGGCGTGCTGGAGGAACTGGGGCTGGTCAGCGCGCTCAAGGCCCTCACCCGGGAGATCGGCGATCCGGCGGGACTCACGATCCGGCGGTCGTTCGACAAGAACCTGCCTGTGCTGGACGCCGAGACCGAGCTGGTCGTCTACCGCGTCGCGCAGGAAGGCCTCACCAACACCGTGCGCCACGCGGACGCCCAGGAGATCGAACTGAGCCTGACCGCCCGTCCGTCCGAGGTGGAGTTGCGGCTGCGCGACGACGGCCGGGGGATCGGCAGCAGTCAGGAAGGAGCCGGTATCCGGGGCATGCGGGAACGCGCGTTGCTGGTCGGCGCCGATCTCACGGTCGGACCGACGATGCGGGGCACCGAGGTCAGGCTGGTCGTCAAGGCGAAGGGGGAGAGCGAATGACCGTGCGCATCCTGCTCGCGGACGACCACGCGCTCGTCCGCCGCGGCGTCCGGCTGATCCTGGACAACGAACCGGACCTCGAGGTCGTCGGCGAGGCGGGCGACGGCGCCGAGGCGATCGCCGTGGCCCGCAGGGAACAGCCGGACCTCGCGATCCTCGACATCGCCATGCCGCGGCTGACCGGGTTGCAGGCCGCGCGCGAACTGTCCCGGCTGCTGCCGGACCTGCGGATCCTGATCCTCACGATGTACGACAACGAGCAGTACTTCTTCGAGGCGCTCAAGGCGGGCGCGTCGGGATACGTGCTCAAGTCCGTCGCCGACCGCGACCTGGTGGAGGCGTGCCGTTCCGCGATGCGCGGCGAGCCGTTCCTCTACCCCGGCGCGGTGAACTCGCTGATCCGCAACTACCTGGACCGCGCCAAGGAGGGCAACGGCTTCCCGGCCAAGGCGATCACCGATCGCGAGGAGGAGATCCTCAAACTGGTCGCGGAGGGCCACTCCTCCAAGGAGATCGCGGACATGCTCGTGATCAGCGTCAAGACCGTCGAGCGGCACCGGGCCAACCTGCTGCAGAAACTCGGGCTCAAGGACCGCCTCGAACTCACCCGGTACGCGATCCGCGCCGGGCTCATCGAACCCTAGGAACTCGAGTGAACGTCGAAGTGACGCCCCTGCCCGGCATAGGGGTCAGGCAGGACTTCTCCATCCGCTCCGGCCGCCGGATCGGCGTGATCTCCTACCGCGACGGCAAGTTCGAGCTCATCATGTCCAAACAGGACGACCCGGACACGACCGCCGCCTCGATCCCATTGACGCCGGAGGAGGCGGGCACGCTCGCCGGTCTGCTCGGGGCGCCGCAGCTCGTCTCGAAGCTCGCCAGGCAGCACGCGGACATCACCGGGATCACGACCCGTCAGCTGCCGGTCACGGCGTTCGCCGCCCGCACGCTCGGCGACACCGCGCTGCGCACCCGCACCGGTGCGTCGATCGTGGCCGTGGTGCGGGCGGGCAACGCGCATCCGTCGCCGGGCCCCGACTTCCTGTTCGAGAACGGCGATCTCGCGGTCGTCGTCGGCACCGCGGACGGTCTCGACACCGCCGCGGACATCCTGACGGGCGGCTGAGCCAGTGCACGACACCACGATCGCCCTGATCCAACTGGGTGCGGTCTTCTTCGGACTGGGCCTGCTCGGCCGCGTCGCCTGGAGATTCGGCATCTCGCCGATCCCGCTCTACCTCGTCGGCGGTCTCGCGTTCGGCTCCGGCGGGCTGATCCCGTTGCACGGCATCGAGGAGTTCACCCATCTCGCCAGCGAGATCGGCGTGGTGCTGCTGCTGTTGTTGCTGGGCCTGGAGTACTCGGCCTCCGAGCTGACCACCGGCCTGAAGAAGTCGTGGATGGCGGGCCTCCTCGACATCCTGCTCAACGCCGCCCCCGGCGCGATCGTGGCGCTGATGCTCGGCTGGGGCCCGGTCGGGGCGCTCGCGATGGCGGGCGTCACCTACATCTCGTCGTCCGGCATCATCGCCAAGGTCCTCGGCGACCTCGGCCGGCTCGGCAACCGCGAGACACCGGTGATCCTCTCGGTGCTGGTGTTCGAGGACCTGGCGATGGCCGTCTACCTGCCGGTGCTCACCGCCGTGCTCGCGGGCGTCAGTTTCCTCGGCGGCCTCACCTCGGTCGGCATCTCGCTGCTCGCGATCACCGTGGTCCTGGTGGTGGCGCTGAAGTACGGCCGCGTCATCTCGGCCATTGTGGACAGTCCGGACCACGAGGTGTTCCTGCTCAAGCTCCTCGGTTCCGCGCTGCTCGTCGCCGGCATCGCCTCGGAACTGCAGGTGTCCGCCGCGGTCGGCGCGTTCCTGCTGGGCATCGCGATCTCCGGCTCCACCGCCGAGAACGCCACGCGCCTGCTGGAACCGTTGCGCGACCTGTTCGCGGCGATGTTCTTCGTCGTCTTCGGCCTCAACACCGACCCGCGCACGATCCCGCCCGTGCTCGGCATGGCGGTGCTGCTGGCGGTGATCACCACCGTGACGAAGGTCGCGACGGGCTGGTGGGCGGCTCGCCGGCAGGGCATCGGACTGATGGGGCGCGCCCGCACGGGTGCCGCTCTGGTGGCGCGCGGCGAGTTCTCGATCGTCATCGCCGGTCTGGCCGTCGCGTCCGGCCACGTGAGCGACCAGCTCGCCGCGCTCGCCACCGCGTACGTGCTGCTGATGGCGATCATCGGCCCGATCGCGGCGCGCTACGTGGAACCGGTCGGCGAGTTCTTCCTCCGCAGGCGGGCAGCGGCTCAGTGAGGTGGCCGGCGCTCCTGCTGGCCCTGCTGCTGGCGTTCGTCGGCACGAGCACGCGTGAGGTTTCGTCCGACCAGACGGGATCGGGGCTGAACGCTCCGGTCTCGGCCGTCCACGTGCAGACGACGGCGTCCCCGGACGCCTGCTGGGCGCTGCTCGGGGCGGCGACCGACCCGTGCCCGCCGCGGGCCCGGTCGCAGGTGATCGTTGCTCGCGCTCAGAACTTCGAGGCGACGACCTCGGGTCAGTGGTCGAGCCGGGCACCGCCTTGTGCGGTTGTTCTCGGCTCTCCGTACCCCTGACTCCTGAGGATCTCGCATGTCTTACGTCGTGTTGGTGTTGTTGCTCGCGTCCGTGCTCATCGGTGTCGGTGCGCTGGGCGCGATGGTGCGGAAGAAGGAGCCGTTCTACGGCGTGGTCGGACTCGTGACGATCTGCGTCCCGAGTTCGCTTCTGGCGTTCCTCTACCTGGCTGTGGCCTGATCAACGGACTGGTCGAGCTGGGCGATCCCCTGCGCCACGCCCAGCTCGACCAGGTCCTGCGGCCGCAACCGCAGCTGGTCCGCCGTCCGCCGGGCCTGCGCCGGGTCCCGCTTCAGGATCGCGGTGGCCAGCTCGGGTGAGATCACCGCGAAGTAGCTGTCCGGTGTCACCCACATCCGGTCCGGTGCGGCGAACGCCAGCGCACCACCGGAGCCGCCCTCGCCGATCACCAGCGTCGTCACCGGCACCCGCGCCGCCGCGACCGCGGTGAACATGTCGGCGATCGCCGCGCCCACCCCGGCCTTCTCGGCGCCGGCGTCGTTGGCCGCACCCGGTGTGTCGACGAGCGTCAGCACCGGAATGCCGAGCCGGTCCGCCAGCCGCACCAGGCGTGCCGCCGTGCGAAACCCGGCAGGCCTTGTCGCCGTGCCGCACTGCGCCGCGTACGCGATGGTCTGCCCGTCGCGATGCCCGAACCCGCACAGCACCCCGGGATCGACGCCACCGCCGCGGTCGCCGTTGATGGGCTCGTGCCAGTCGAAGTAGGTGGCGAGGTAGGCCTTGGCACGCGGACGTCCCAGCGTCCGAGCGCGCACCACCGCGTCCCAGCCGGTCTTCGGCAACGTGGCCTGGCCCAGCGCTGCCGGCACCGGCGCGGGCCCGCTGGGGGAGGTGGTGAGCATCCGCAGCCAGCGCTCCAGCCGGCCGGGCAGCTCCTCGGGCGGCATGAGCTGGTCGACCAGGCCTGCCGCGAACTGCTGCGTCACCGAGTATCCCGGCGGCCGCACCCGCGACCCGGCGAACCCGACCTGCGCGCCCCGCAGCCCCAGCACGACGTCCGCGCCCGCCCCGAGCGTGGCCCAGCCGCCCCCGGTGGTGGGATCGCGCAGCACCGCGACGTGCGGCAGCCCGGCCTCGCGGGTCAGCGTGATCTGGCGGGCGATCCTGGGCAGCTGCATCAACGCGAGCGTGCCCTCCTGCATGCGGCTGCCGCCGGTCGCGACCAGCGAGACCACCGGGAGGCGGAGCTCGCGGGCGTGCGTGAAGGCCTGCTCGATGCGGGCACCGGTGCGGGTGCCCAGCGAGCCGCCGAGGAAGCCGAACTCGAACGCCACCAGCACGGCCGTGACGCCACCGATCTCGGCGACCCCGCAGACGACGGACTCGCGCTCGCCGGTGGCGGCTTCCGTCCGGGAGAGCTGGTCGCCGTAGCCGGGCCACCGGAGCGGCCCGTCCGCCTGACCGCCGTCACCAGGCCACCAGCGCTGATCCTCCACTCCGGACAGTCCGAGGTCGTCCGGCAGCTCGGCGAACGAAGTCGCCACTCGGCCGATCACCGCACGGGCCGGCTCACGTCCGCAGAGCACGTTTCATCACCTTGCCCATGTCGTTGCGCGGCAACGACTCCACGAACCGCACCACGCGAGGCCGTTTGTGCGGCGTGAGCAGCCGCGCCACGTGGTCGGCGAGCTCGTCCGGCGACGCCACGACCTCGGCGGACACGACCCAGGCGACGATCCGCTCGCCCAGGTCGTCGTCGGGCTCGCCGGTGACCGCGACCTCCTTCACCCCGGGGTGTTCCAGCAGGGCGTTCTCGATCTCGCCCGCGCCGATCTTGTAGCCGCCGCTCTTGATGATGTCCGTGGCCTTGCGGCCGACGATGCGGAAGTAGCCGTCCTCGTCGCGCGTGCCGACGTCGCCGGTGCGGAACCATCCGTCGGCGAACGCCTCGGTGGTCGCGTCTGGCCGGTTCAGGTACTCGGTGAACAGGTTCGGGCCGCGCACCTGGATCTCGCCGATCGCACCGACGTCGTCCAGCGTCAGGCCGGCCTCGTCGACCAGCCGCACCTCGACGCCCGGCAACGGCACTCCGACCGCGCCGGGCCTGCGGTCGCCGTCCGCGCGGACGCTGGTGTTCATCAGCGTCTCGGTCATGCCGTACCGCTCGACCACCCGCTGCCCGGTCGCGACGGCGATCCGCTCGTGGTCGCGCACCGGCAGCGCCGCCGAACCCGACACCAGCAGCCGTGCTCCGCTCAACGCGTTGGCCAGCTTCAGATCGCCGCCGACCTCTTCGGCGATGCGGTGGTACATCGTCGGAACGCCGAACATCATCGTGCCGTCGCCGTCCAGCGCCCGCACCACGCCGTCGGTGGAGAACTTGCCGAGGTGGTGCAGGGTGCCACCGCGGCGCAACGGGCCCAGCACGCCGAGGATCAGCCCGTGCACGTGGAACAACGGCAACGCGTGCACCAGCACGTCGTCCGGCGACCACTCCCACGCCTCCGCCACCGCGTCCAAAGTGGACACGATGGCCCGGCGTGGCAGCACGACACCCTTGGGCGAGCCGGTGGTGCCCGAGGTGTAGACGATCAACGCCGGAGCGTCGTCGCCGGGCTCGGCGAACGGTGCGAACGAACCACTGTCGAGCGTGACGTCCCGGCGCGGCACCGAGTCCAGTCCGGCGGGAAGCCGCGTGCCGGGAGCCGCCAGCACCTGGGCGGGCGCGCTGTCCGCCACGATGTGGGCGAGTTCGCGTTCGCCGACCTTCGGGTTGAGCGGCACGGCGGGCACCCCGGCGAGCAGGGCCGCGACCACCGCGACGCACGTCTCGATGGTCGGGGTCGCCCAGATCGCCACCCGAGGCAGGCCGGACAGCTGTTGTGCCAACGGTCCTGCGCAGGCAGCAAGCTCGGTGTGGGTGAGGGTGCGGTCGCCGAAGCGGAGGGCGACGCGGTCTGACTGCAAGGCGAACATGGACTCACCAGATTCCCGGGACGACGAGGGCGAGCCAGACCAGCGGCGGCGCTGCCGCGACCATGATCCCGCCGTAGACCATCAACTGCTTGAAGAACTTGTCGCGGTCGACGTCCTGCGCGCCCGCGAGCACCAGAGCGCCGTTGGTGGAGAACGGACTCACGTCGACCACGGTCGCCGACACCGCCAGCGCCGCGATCAGGCCGATAGCACTGACCTCGCCCTGCAACAGGAACGGCACGGCCAGCGGGATCAGCGCGCCCATGATGCCGACCGACGACGCGAACGCGGACACGATCGCGCCGATGTAGCAGATGAGCAGGGCCGCGAGCAGGGGAGCGCCGACGCTCGCGACGGAGTCGCCCGCCCACTTGATCGTGCCCATCGTCTGCAGGACGGCGACGTAGGTGAGGATGCCGCAGATCAGCAGCACGGTCGGCCACGTGATCTGGGTGATCGCCTCCTTCGAGGTCTCCGGCCACACCACGCTGAGCAGCACGGCGACCGTGATCGCGGCGAGGCCGACGTCGAGGTCGAACACCAGCGCGGCCACGACGAGCGCGGCCAGTCCGAGCAGGGTGGCGATGCGGGGCGCGGTCAGGGTGACGCGCTCGTCGGTCTCGTCGTCGTTGCCGTCGCCGACCCCGCCGCCGAGGCTGTCGTCGCCACCGCCGGTGCGAGCCGGCGCGGGCGCGTCCAGCGGCTGCCGTGCCAGTTTCATCCCGCCCAGCACCACGAACACCACGACGGCGATCAGCAGGTTCACCACGAGGCTGGCCAGGAACAGCACGATCTCGTTGCCCGGCAGGCCCTCCTTGGCCACGATGCCGTTGACGATCGTGCCGTAGATGCTGATGGGGGAGAACCCGCCGGCTTGCGCGCCGTGCACCACCATCACGCCCATCAGCAACGGGCTGATCCGGTACTTGGCCGCGAACCCCATCGCGATCGGCGCCACGATCGCGACCGCCGCCGGGCTCACCGCGCCGATCGCCGTCAGCACGCCGGTGATCGCGAACATCACCCACGGCATCAACGCGATCCGCCCGCCGACCAGCCGGATCGCCATGTGCACCAGCCAGTCCGTGGTGCCGTTGGCGCGGGCGATGGCGAACAGGAACGTCACCCCGACCAGCACGACGAACAACGAGCCGGGGAAGCCTTTGAAGATGTCGTCGGTCTTCATGTCCGCGACCAGCGTGCCGACCCCGAAGGCCGCGGCGAAGGCGAGCGCACCCATGTTGATCGACCTGGTCGTGGCGATGACGAACACCACGACCAGCACGAGTATCGAGATCAGTTCGGCGGACATGCAGGGCTCCCGTCGTTGGGGCTGTCCGAGTGGATGGCCAGAGCTGGCTCAGTGGCCGAGTGGTTCAGCCACTTTCCGCCCACTGTCCAGCAGCTGTCAAGAGGTGGCCTAGTGGATGAGCCACTTGACCGGTTATCCTGGGCCGATGTCCGAGGCACTGCGGCCCATGGTCAAATCCCGCCTGTACGAGCAGGTGCTCGAACGCCTGCGCGCGCACGTGGTCGAGGCCGGGCTGAGCGCGGGGGACAGGCTGCCCGCCGAACGCGACCTCGCCGCGAGCCTCGGCGTGAGCCGCGCGTCGGTCAAGCAGGCGATCGTGGTCCTGGAGGTCCAGGGCCTGGTCGAGGCACGGCACGGCGGTGGCACGTACCTGGTGCGCGACACCCTCGACGTCGAACCGGTCGAGCAACTCGTCGAACGCCGCAAGCGCCTGCCCGAGGTGCTGGAGGCCCGCGAGGCGCTGGAGACCAAGCTCGCCGAACTCGCCGCCGAACGCCGCACGGACGCCGAACTGGAGACCATCAGCGCGGCACTGGACTTCATGCGCGACGAGATCGCCGACGGCGACAACGGAGTGGAAGGGGATCGCCGCTTCCACGCCGCCGTCACCGCCGCCGCCCACAGCTCGTTGCTCGCCGAGTTCATGAAGACCATCGCCGAGCAGATCACCGAGAGCCGCACCGAGTCGCTGCGCCAGCCGGGGCGCCCCTCCCGGTCACTGGCGCAGCACACGGCGATCTACGAGGCCATCGCCGCGGGGGACGCGAAGAAGGCCGCCGCGGCGATGCGCAAGCACGTGCGCACCGTCGCGAAGGTCAGGCTGCTCACCTGGGTGCCCGAAGACTGACCACCGCCGGCGAGTTGCGCGCCTGCACGACGTGGCTGGACCCGTCCGCCTTGTGCACGACGAACTTCCAGTCCCGCTTGGACACCTTGCCGGACAGCACCACGATCGTGTCGCCGTGCTGGATGATCCGCGTGCGCCCGCCGTCCTCGTAGAGCGTGAACTCGCCCTTCGCTCCGGCCGTGACGTGCACGGTCAGCGCGTCGGCCGGGTTCTTGGCGTCGTTGGACACGTTGTTCGCGCGCTCGACCAGCATGCCGCCTGCGCGCATGAACACCGGCATGGTGTCCCAGCCCGCGCTGACCGTGGCCCAGGTGTTGCCCTGGTAGACCTTGCCGGTGAAGTAGTCGGTCCACTGGCCGGGCGGGAACCAGACCCGCGTCTCGCCGACGTCACCGGGCGTGGTGATCGGCGCGACCAGCAGGTCCGGCCCGAGCAGGAACTGGCTGTCCACAGTGGAGTATGCCTCCGGACTGCCTGGGTACTCCAGCCACGTCGGTCGCTGGAGCGGCACGCCGGTCCGGTTCGCCTGCTCCGCCAACGAGTAGATGTACGGCACGAGCCGTTCGCGCAGGTTCAGGAACTTCGTCGCCGACGCCTGCGCGGCGGGTCCGTACTGCCACGGCAACCGGTCGCTGTGATTGCTGTGCAGCCGCGTGATCGGCTGGAACGCGCCCAGCTGCACCCACCGCGCGTACATGTCGTCCGGCATCTTGGTGGTGTAGCGGACCTGGCCGTTGTCCAGGTACGTCTCCGAGCCGCGCAGGCCGGTGGTGTCGTTGTGCCCGCCGATGTCGTGGCTGATGTTCGACATCCCGGTCGACACGCCCTCGGCCGAGGTGTAGCCGATGGTCGCCTTCAGGGTGCCCCACGTCGACGAGGTGTCGCCGGTGAAGTGCAGGGTGTTGCGCTTCTCCGCCCACGGCCCCGTCGGCAACGGCCCTGAGCCGCTGTATCCGCCCGCCTGCAGCGATCCGAACCCGCGCGAGAACGCGAACGAGCCCATCTTCGCGTACTGCTCGTTGATCCACGAGTCCGCGGTCACCCCGCGCAGCGACGACCCCGAGCCGTCACAACACCAGTCGAGCCACCAGAAGTCCGTCGGCATCTTCCTGTGCAGTTCGACGTACGCCCGCAGCTGGTCGGGGTCTGCCCAGTCGAACACGTAGCAGTTCGTGCAGGAACCCTTGGCCAGCTTGCCCTTCGCGGTGGCCTGGGCCTGCGCGAAGTCCGGGTCGTCGCCCTGGATGCTCGGGTGGATGTTGAGCGTGCTGTGCAGGCCCTCGCCGTGCGCCCAGTCGAGGAAGCCCTGCGGGTCGGGGAACTTGGCCTGGTCCATGCGCCAGCCGTTCCACAGGTTGTGCCCCTTGAAGTCCGTGTCGACCACCAGGACGTCCAGCGGGACACCGTGCTGCCGGAACGCGGGCAGGATCCGGTCGCGGAAGTCGGCGGCGGTCCGGTCGATGTACTCGGAGTACCAGACGCCGTATGCCCAGCGCGGCAACAACTTCGGCCCACCGGTCAGCGTCGTGAGATCGCCGAGCGCGGCCTTGAAGTTCTGGCCGTAGCCGAACACGTAACCGTCCTGGTACGGCTGCGCGCCCCTGTCCGCACGCGGAGTTCCGTTGCGCAGAGCGGAAGGCGTGTCGTCCAGCAGGTACCAGCCGTCGCGGTACGTCAGGCCGGGAGTCAGCTGCGGATCACCGCTGTTGCCGGTGTACCCGTCGAGCGAACGCCGGTAGCCGCCGAGCGCCAGGTGCTGGACCGAGTTGTTGATCCCGATGGTGTCCAGGTTGACGTGGCACCCCGCGGCCGGACAGGTGACCGTGAGGTCGGAAGTGCCCGCGGGCAGGGACACCTGTGCCGTCGTCGTGCCCCACGTGCCCCAGTTCGCCGTGACGGGCAACGTGATCGGCTGCCCGTTGAGCAGTACCGTCCTGGCCTCGTGCTTGCCGTCGCCGCCGACACCGTTGGCATAGCGCAGCACCACCGGATACGTGCCCGCCGCCGGCACGCTGGTGACGCGCTGGCTCAGCCGCGTGCCGCCGACGAGTTCGGCGACGAACCCGGTGCCCGCGAACCCCGCGTGCTCGACCGCGATCTTGGCCGAGCCGCTCAGCACGCCGTTCTCAGCCTCGCAGGTCGTGCCGAACCGGCAGTCGTCGACGGCCCTGACGCTCGGATATGCCTGATCAGGAGCGAGTAGAGCAAGGCTGTCAACGTTGACGTTGCCCGAGTCGGCGGCACCTCGCGTGAGGGAGATGCGGTGCTCACCCGCGGACAGGTCGACATCGGTGGAGACCTGCTGCCAGGTGTCCCAGTTCGCGGTCGCCGGCAGGGTGATCTGACGGGGAGCCTGCCCGTCGACGCCGAGCCGGAGCGTGCGGTTCTCGTGCTTGCCGTCGCCGCCCTGCCCGTTCGCGTACTTCACGACGACCCGGTGCCGGCCCGCGGCCGAAGCGCGCACGGTCGCCGTGATCCCGTTGTTGGTGTACGAGAACCCGGCGATGAAGCCGGCGCCGGTGCTACCGGCATGATCCGCCGCCACCAGCACGCCCTCGCGTTGCTGGTCCTCGGTCTCGCACAGCTGCCCGGTCGCACAGACCACCCGCCGCCACGGGGACGCGGTCGTGCCGCCCGACTTGATCTCGAAGTTGTCCGCGCGGAACGGCCCGGAGTCCACGCGGTAGCGCACGGTCATGGCCGAGGTGGTGATGGTCAGCCACCCGTCCTGCACGCGGGACGTGTAGGACGTGCGGGGGATCGTGCGGTTTACAACGTTGTAAGTGGCCTGGTTCTCAAAGGCGCCGTTCCCGGCGAACTCGGACCGGATCAGGGTGGGGGAGAGGATCTGGAACCTGGCCTGCCCGGAGATGACCGTGCCGTTGGGCTGGGCGGTCGCGGGGACGGGGAGGGCCAGGCTCAGCAGGGCTAGCAGAGGGACGATCGTCGTGCGTTTCCGCATTCGTGCTCCTCGTCTGACGCCGTCGGCTTCCGAGGTGTTCAGGTACCTGAACCTTCCTCACCTTGGCCTGACGATGTGGAGCGATCAAGACTCCAATCAGCGCACGACCCGATACGTCACATGCGTGAACGCGGAGCCCGCGCGGGAGTCGACCTGCTCCAGGTTCAGTCCGGGAACGCCGTCGAACAGCCGTGTGCCTGCCCCGAGCGTGATCGGCACGATCCGCAGCCGCAGCTCGTCGACCAGGCCCGCGGTCAGGTACTGGTTGACGGTGGAGGCGCCGCCGTGGATGGAGATGTTGCCGTCCCCTGCCACCTCGCGGGCGAGCTTGAACGCCGCCGCGATGCCCTCGGTCACGAAGTGGAACGTCGTGCCGCCCTCCATCGGCTGCGGCTCGCGCGGGTGATGGGTCAGCACGAAGACCGGCGCGTGGTACGGGGGATTGTCGCCCCACCAACCGTTCCACGGGCGGTCCCACGAACCGCGGACCGGGCCGAACATGTTGCGCCCCATGATGAACGCCTTCGTCTCGGCGAGACGGTCCATCTGCCACTTCTGCTCGGCGGGGTCCTCGAACCACGCGTGGAGCTCGCTGCCCCAGCCGTCGCCGCCGTCGTCACCGAACGGACGGTCCTCGGTCTGGCCGTGCCCGGCCGAGTAGCCGTCGAGGGAGATCGAGAGATCACACGTCACCTTGGTCATGAACCCAGCCTGGACCGGCTGATCCATGACGTCCAATGCCAAAAGCACGCCGTTCTCATTGATAGCCTTGATGAATGCTCAGCCTGGTGCACCTCAAGGTGCTGGCGGCGGTGGCCCGGTGCGGCTCGGTGACCGAGGCCGCCAAACAGCTGCACTACTCCCAGCCGTCGGTGAGCCATCACCTGTCGAGACTGGAGGCGGCCACGGGCGTGCAGCTCGTGCAACGGGTCGGCCGCGGGATCCGCCTGACACCGGAAGGGCAGCTGCTGGCCGCTCGCGCGGCCGAGATCGTGGGCCGTGTCGACGCCGCCACCACCGAACTCGCCGCCCAGGCCGGTCTGCGGGCGGGACGGGTCAGGCTCGCCGCCAACGCGTCCGCCGCCGCCACGATCGTCCCGAGGGTGGCCACAGCCCTGGCGGAAAAGCATCCGGGACTGGAGCTGAGCCTGTTCGAACGGCACCCGGTCGAGGCGTTGCAGATGCTGCGGCACGGCGAGATCGACATCGCCGTGGTGTTCCGGCACGCCGGCACCCCGGTCGAGGAGGGCTTCCGGTTCGTCCACCTCGGCGACGACCCGATCCACCTGATCAGCAGGCAGCCGGACGACAGCCTCGCGAACCACCGGAGCTCCCCGTGGATCGGCGGGTGCGACGCGTGCCAGGAGGAGCTGGAGACGTTGTGCCGCAGCGAGGACTTCGCACCCCGCGTCTCCTCGCACAGCGACGACATGGTGGTCGTGCAGGCTCTCGTCGCGGCCGGAGCGGGTGTCGCGATCCTGCCGGGGCTGGGCCTGAGGGCTCATCGACGGCCGGACGTCCACGCCACCGAGCTCAAGGGCTTCCACCGCGAGATCCACGCGGCCACGTACGGCGACCCGCCCGATCCTCCGGGCGTGGCCGCCGTACTGGCCGCGCTGACGGGAACCGTCAGCGCTTGAGCGTGAAGGTGAAGTCGCCGGAGACCTTGCCGGTCAACCGGATCGCCGACACGACCTTCCCGTCGACGATCAACCGTTCGACCTCGGCCCGCGACAGACCGCACGCGTCCGCGATCAGCCGCACCGGCCTGACCGGGATCCGTGCCGTGAACCGCACCGCCACGTCGATCACCTCCTGGTCGAGGTGATCGGACCCGCCGGTGTCGAGCCGCCAGGCGCCGTCCCAGTCGAGCGAGACCCGGTTGCGGTGCTGCAGAACGGGATCCTGCAGCAGTTCGGGGACGAGCGCCGGATCGTTGGCGTGCAGCCGATCGAGCAGCGCCGGCCGGACGGTGCGGACGTGAGCCCGCTCGAAGATCGTGAGCTTGGCCGTGTCCCCGCACCCCGTGCAGAGGACGAGGAGCCAGGCGTCGAGGACCTTGTGGTTGGCGTTGACGCGGAACTTGCCGCTCGCCCGGAAGCGGTCGGCGGCACACACGTGGCAACGACGACGGACAAGCGGAAGACAGGTGGGCACGACGGCCCAGGTGATGAGCACAGCAGTACACCGATCGGTGAGAAGACCGCAGCAAGAGGAGCGCGGCGCTCAAGAACGCGTCGCGCAACGAAAACCAAGTGCTTGGGGAGGTCTCACACGGTGTACAACGGCACGTCCCAGCCTCGACGACTCAGTCAGGCAGGAAGGTAGCGTCCCTTGCCGGTACCGCTCCATTCAATTTCGGCAGGGTCACGGCGCCGAGCACGCTCTCCAGTTGCTCCCACCTCGTCACGAGGTCCGAGAGCATCAGCATCATCACGTCGGGGAAGGCGTACAGGAAGCTCTGATAGCGATAGTGGTCCAGGTAGAACACCACGACGTCGTCGGTCAGCGCCGTCACCGACGTGGTGCGGGCGTTGAAGAACATGTCGTAGTGACCGAGCAACGCGCCACGGCCGAGCACCGCGCGTTCGTAGATGCCGCCGAAGTCGATCTCGATCTGTCCGGCCGCGACCAGGAACACGCCGTGCGCCTCGTCGTCCTCGTGGAAGAGCACATCCCCTGCGGTGTAGGGGATCTCGTCGAACATCGACGCGAGCGTCTCCAGTTCGGAGTCCGCGAGCGCCGCGAACAACCTCACGCCGTGGGGATCGACGCTGCACCGCAGGCACGCCACCCGTTCGGCGAGTTCGGACGAGGTGATGTGGTTCATCCGCATCCGCACGAACCGCAGCATCCGGTCGGTGTTGCGCGACTGGGCGCGGGACTTGCCGGCGCTGGGCGGGGTGTAGAGGTCCGCGTCGCCGCTGATCCGCGCGGCCTCGCGGCGGCCGGACTCGTAGGCGCTGTGCACACAGCCCCAGTGGTAGGGATTCGTGCCCTCGCCGGCGAAGAACAGCCGGTCGCCGACCGGTTCGGCGAGCGTCGCGATGTCCTTGGACGACGAGCCGACACCGATGCAGGTGTACGAACCCAGCGCGTACGGATCTGACGACCACGTGGTGCGCGAGACGTGGTCGGGAGCAGGAGCGTCCGCACCGAAGAGGTCCTGGACGACCTCGGTCGCGTAGGCCGAGACCTCTTCTGAGGACCAGGTCTCCATCTCACGGCCGAGCGAGGCGCCGAGCAGCATCACCAGGATCGGCTTGCCGTGCGACTTCCACATGCTGATGACGACCGTGGGGTAGCGGTCCGTGTCCCGGCACAGGTAACCGAAGACGTACTGGTCCGTGGGCCAGAACGGTGCGGAGTAGTGCAGTGCGATCTTGTTCAGCGTGCCGAAGCCGAGCCGGGCGATGGCGGACTGCTTGGCCTCGGGCAACGGTGGCCAGAACTCCACGGCACCGGCCTTCAACACCCCCAGCGGCAACGTCACGAGCACCTTGTCCGCCTCGAACATGCCCTGGTCCGTGAACACCCGCCCTTCCTCGACATGCGTGACCACGTGTCCCAGCCGGACGTCCAGCCCGTCGGCCAGAGCGTCCACAACGGACTGATAGCCCTGGTGCAGCGTGCTGTCGCCGTAGCCGTAGACGAGATAGCCGTCTTCCCAGTGCTTCAACGAGAGCTTGTCGGGATCCTCCGCCGCGTCCTCGCGCAGGATCACGTTCAGGTGGTACCGCACGGCCTGTTCGTCCTCGGGGGACAGCCGGCGTTCGGCGAGGATCTTCCGCATCGCCTCGCCCAGCGGGACGTCCGGATGATCTCCCTTGCGCGCCACCGCGGCACGGTGTTCGAGCTCGTGCAGCACCTCGTCGGCCAGTTCGAGGGTCCGGCTCTTGTAGCGGTGGTTCACCGCGCGCCGGTCCGCCCCGAACAGGTCGAGGCTGTCGAACCCGCCGGTGTAGGCGCTGTCCCCGCCCACGTAGCTGTACGGGAGCCCCAGGTCCTCGACCAGTTCGGTGATCGGGTTGCCGTCCGTGCCGTGGATCCAGTGCGCGCCCAGGTCGACCCCGTGCTCGTCGGTCCAGATCCGGCCGCCGACCCGGTCCCGCGCCTCCAGCACGGTGACCGGATGGCCCAGGTCCCGCAACGCGCGCGCCGCGGCCAGGCCGGACACTCCCGCACCCACCACCAGGACGCTCGATCTCGCGTCCTCACCACCAACAGATACCGAGGGCATCGCTCGATTGTCGGGCGGCCATGCGTGGACGGACATTCCCGGATCGTGTGGTCGTACTGGGCCGTACGGGTTGTCCGCGTGGCACCCGAATCTCGTCGTCAAGACGCTCACCTGCGCCGCGCACCTGGGCGAACCGGGACTACCAGGTAGTGACTTGATCTCAAACCGCCGGTATAACTTGTTCTCATGCGCCCACAGTGAGGAAGATCACATGACCCACACAATGACGTGTGACAACGGTTTCGAGGGTCCTTCACGACGTTCGTTCATTACTGGAACAGGTTCTATTCTTGGGGCTGTCGCTCTCGGGGGCGTCACTCCGGTGGCGCGAGCGGCGGCGTCGATCGCCGACGCCGCGGTCATACCCGCTCTCGTGATCGGCACCGGCTACGGCGGAAGCGTGGCGGCCCTGCGTCTCGCCCAGGCCGGGGTCGACGTCCACATGGTCGAGATGGGCATGGCGTGGGACACCCCCGGCGCGGACGGGAAGATCTTCGCGAACACGACGACCCCGGACCAGCGGTCGTTCTGGCTGCGGACCAAGACGAAGCAGCCGCTGAGCCACTTCCTGGGCATCCCGATCGACAAGGCGGTCCCGAAGTACGCGGGCATCCTCGACGCCGAGGAGTTCCCCGGCATCACCGTCTACCAGGGACGTGGTGTCGGTGGCGGCTCGCTCGTCAACGGCGGCATGGCCGTGACGCCGAAGCGGGAGACCTTCGGCGACGTCCTGCCGACGGTGAACGCCGACGAGATGTACAACACCTACTACCCGCGGGCCAACCAGGAGCTCGGCGTCAACATGATCAGGGCGGCCTGGTTCGACTCGACCCCGGCCTACCAGTACGCGCGGGTCGGCCGGAAGCACGCCCAGCGGTCGAACTTCCCGTACGTCTTCGTGCCCACCGTGTACGACTGGAACTACATGGAGCAGGAGGCCGCCGGGACGGTGCCGAAGTCGGCGCTGGCGGGGGAGATCCTGTTCGGCAACAACTACGGCAAGAAGTCGTTGCAGAAGACCTACCTCAGCAAGGTCAGGGCGACCGGCCGCGTCACGATCTCACCGCTGCACCGGGTCGTCGACGTCAGGCCGGCGACGGGCGGTTACAAGGTCACCATCGAGCAGCTCAACACCACCGGTGACGCGATCGCGGTCAAGGAGGTGACCGCGGCGAAGGTGTTCTTCGCGGCGGGCAGCGTCGGCACGAGCAAGCTCCTGGTCAAGCTGAAGGCCACGGGCGCGTTGCCGAACCTGAACGGCGAGGTTGGCAAGGGCTGGGGCGACAACGGCAACGTCATGTGCGGCCGCGCGAACCACATGTGGGACGCGACCGGCACACTGCAGTCGTCCATCCCGACCCTGGGCATCGACAACTGGGCCGCGGGCGGCGCCTTCGCCGAGGTGGCACCGCTACCGACCGGGATCGAGACCTACGCGTCGTTCTACCTCTCGATCACGAAGACCCCGAACCGCGGCCAGTTCACCTGGAACGCCGCCGCGGGCAAGGCCGAGCTGAACTGGCAGACGGCGTGGAAGGAGGTCTCGATCAACGCCGCGAAGTCCATCTTCGACAAGATCAACTCAAAGGAGGGGACGATCTACCGGACCGACCTCTTCGGCGTGTACAAGATCTGGGGCGACCACCTGACCTACCACCCGCTCGGCGGCGCGATCCTGAACAGGGCCACCGACAACTACGGTCGCCTGCAGGGCTATCCGGGGCTGTACGTCATCGACGGGTCGTTGATTCCCGGCAGCACCGTGGTGAACCCGTTCGTCACGATCACGGCGCTGGCCGAGAGGAACATCGAGAAGATCATCGCGACCGATCTCTGAGCGGTCCCGTCCGGACTCCTCAGAACTTCGGTAGCACGCACATCGCGTCGAGGCCGAACACCCGGTTCAGCCTGCCGAACACGAGCCAGGCCCCGATGCTCATCGTGAGTTCCACGATCTCGACCTGGCTGTAGTGCGCGGTCATGCGCGACCAGAACTCGTCGTCGAGACCGTGGTGATCCAGTGCGTACCGCTCGGCGTACTCCGCGGCCAGCCTCGCCCGGTCGTCGAAGGCGTCGGTGGTGCGCCACTGGGTCACCGCGTCGACGAAGTCGTCCTCGACCTTCACGCCGTCGCGTTCGGTCCGCCAGTCGAGGCAGAACATGCAGCCGTTGATCTGCGCGATCCGCAGCCGCGCCGCCTCGAACTCGCGCAGTCCCAGCGTGGTGTGCTGGTAGACGGCGAGCGAGAGGTTCGCGGCGGAGATGCCGATGCCGGGCACCAGTTCGCCCCACACGTACCCGATGGGGTCCTTGCCCTCGGGGATGTCGATGTTCATGGCCTGCTCCTTCCGAGCTTGCCGGCGACGGGACGCAGCGGGACGTCGAGCGCGTCGTAGAGACCGGGATCCGCGCCGGCCAGCCAGTCGATCGCGTTGACGATGCGACCGACCGCCGTGGCGTTGCCGCCGGCGGACCGGTTCTCGCCCTCGTCGACGGCCTCGACCGACACCTCGATGCGCGGCCGGCCCTCGATGATCACCTTGTGCGCGCCGTCGCCCGACGGCGGCATCGGCCAGTCCGTGGCGCACGAGTTGTGGATGCGCGTGACGTGTTCGATGACGATGAGCGGCTCGCCGCCCACGATTCCCTGCACCTCGAACCGGATCGCGCCCTGGGTGCCCTTCTCGAACTCGCCCATGGTCCGCGTCGTCACGGTCTCGTCGAGCGCGCGCCGGTCGACGGTCTCGCGGATCTCGTCGAGCTCCACGCCGAGAGCCCGCGCCAGCAACCGGATCTGCCCGCCCCACACCATGGTCGGCACCGTCGGCATCAGCATCGGGGCCTGGTAGTCGAGCGGCTGGCCGAACCCGATCAGCCACCGCACCGCGTCGGGCTGGTCGTAGGTGGAGTAGTCGAAGATCTCCTGGCAGCGGACCGCGTCGATCGTGCTGCCCAGGCCGCTGATCATCAACGGCAGCACGTCGTTGCCCCAGCCGGGGTCGACGCCGGAGACGAACAGCGAACCGCCGCCCTCCTCGATCGCTTCGAGAACAGGTTCTCGAAGCTCCGGAGGGGCGCTGCGCGGGTCGTAGAGCGCGTAGAGGGACGGCGTGACGACCACCGCGCCCGCCCTGATCGCCTTGGTGATGTCGGCGAGCGCGTCGTCGGGACGGATGTCACCGGACGCCGCGTACACCACGGCACGCGGACTCGCGGCGAGCACCGCGTCGATGTCGTTCGTTGCCGTGATCCCGAGTTCGGTGTCCAGCCCGGCGAGATCGCCCGCGTCGCGGCCGACCTTCTCGGGGTTGTGGACGACCACGGCCGTCAGTTTCAGCGCCGGATGGGCATCGACGGCGCGAATGGCGGCACGGCCGACGTTTCCCGTACCCCACACCACTGTGGCGATCATGTGGTGCAGATTACCTAGAACACGTTCTAGTTGTACAGTGCCCATCCGGCGAGAACCTGGGGGCGTGATCAGGTGTAGAGCCTCACTCCCGACAGCTGACCCGCAGGCCAGCCCGTGTTTCCGGTGAACGTGAGCCGGACGTGCCGGACCTGAACGCCGGGCAGTGCCGCCGTGGCCGAGTTCCCGGTCGCGGGGTCGAAAACGTACCCGGCCGACTGCGCGAGCGGGCTGAACGTCTGGCCGTCGGCACTGCCTTCGATCGTCACGGTCTGGGTCCGCCGTCCCCAGGCGGGGTTCGGTGGGAGCGTGAGCACGGCCCGCCTCACGGCTTGAGCGGTCCCGAGGTCGACCTGGATCCACTGCGGGAAGGCGTTGTTGGCGCTCTCCCAGTACGTGTTCGGGTCGTTGTCGACCGCGAACCCGCTGCCGTAGTGCTGGGTCTGCGAACTGTGGGACGTCGGTCGTCCGGCGGCCAGGTCGACGTCCGGGGCAGGCGGCCCACCGATCCACGGCTGGGTGGGCCTAGTGGCGGTCAGCGCGATCTGGCCCTTGAGCATCCTGCCGCCGTCGCCCGTGAGCCTCATGTAGTAGTCGGCCGAGCAACGCGTGCCGTCCTCGTCCAGCGCGAGGTAACCGGAACCGACGGGCACGTCGGCCAGCGTCTCGGCGGTCTTGCAGATCTGGTTGCCCTCGTTGAACTCGTCGAACATCGAGATGTAGATGCCTTGTGCGCCAAGGCGGACCATGTTGTAGAACTGCCGCCACATGAAGTCGCCGTGCAGCCGTTGCCGCGACCCCACGTCGCCCGGCAGCACGCACGGCTGGTAGTCGATCCCGCGTGCGTCGCACTCGGCCTGGTCGGGGCTGTTCACGTTGGTGTGGAAGCGATCCGTGTCCGCCGGGGTGCCGATCCGGCCGACCATCCACGGCGAGATCATGTCGAACGACCGGTACACGCCCGCGAAGCCCTGCCGCGAGTCCTCGATCTCCAGCCGCCAGTGCGTCGGGACACCGCCGATCACGTAACAGCCCCGCGCCTTGAACCAGTTGATCACGTCCTGACAGGCCTCCGGGCCGAACGGCCGGCCGGGGTCGTTGAACCCGAAACCCCAGACGCAGACGACGGGTTTGCCGTTCTGCCGGGCGTAGGCGGGGGAGGACGTGTAGGCGGACATCTTGTCCAGCCAGTCGGTCTTGATCTCCGACTGCATGTTCGTCCAGTTCGTGACGTCGTACATGATGTAGAACTTCCGCCCGGCCGCCTCCGCGGCGGGCCGGACGTGCGCGGTCACGGCGTCGCGGATCGGGCCCTCGCCGCCGGTCGGGTTGAAGCGCTGCAACGCCGCCGTGTCGATGTTGTTGTCGCGCATCCACTGGAAGTGCACGTCGACGGTCTGCCGGTCGTAGTGGGAGAAGAGCGTGGCGGGCCGGCCGTCGCCGAGGTTCGCGAACGCGGTCTGGTAGGTGCGGGCGTAGTCGCGGACGTCCGGCCACGCGACGATCGAGCTCGTGGGCGGTGCGGGCGGCTGGCTCCAGTTGTCGTTCCAGTGCCACCAGCCGTCGATGGGGGAGTTGTCCCCCCGGCAGGCGAACCAGCCCTGGTACCCGACGGTGATCTTGCCGACGACGTCGCCGGGAGGGCTGACCGCGTGCGCCGGGGCGGGCAGGAGCCCCAGCGCGGGGGCGGCGAGCGCGGTGCTGAGCAGTGTTCGGCGTGACAGGGACATCGCGAACTCCTTTGTCGGCGATTCGACTCCAGAGTGCAAGATGTCAACAAGATCACGCAAGAAGTTGACGAACCGGTCTTTTGGTCGCGGACTTCAGCGACCCGGCCCGCCGCGGGGCGCGTGGATCGAGGACGGCGATCAAGGACGGCGACGTCGTGCCGATCCACCCGATCCGAGGTCAGCGGTTCGAGGGCGGGAACCGGCCGTCGAGGCTGCCGAGCGCCACCAGTTCGGTGTACTGGTCCTGCCACGACCGCTCGGTGGCGAGGAGGTCTGCGAGCCGCTGCACCCATTCCTCGTCGACCGTTCGCTTGGCGCCGGCGGCCAGGTGGCGGGCTGTCTCCTCGCGGGCCTTCAACCATTCGGCCAGCGTGGGGGCCAGCGCGGGGCCGCCTTCGTCTTCGGGCATGGGGGCGACCCTACGCGGTGCGCCTGGTGCTCGCCGCTGGTCATTGGGCTATTGTGGGACCGTTGGAGTACCAGCTGACGGCAACCAGCCGCTGCGGTCCCCGACCCCCGTCCGGTCCGGCGTTTCCGGCCGGAGACAGGAGCACCGGCTTGCAGCCGGAACGCCTTTCCTCCTCTGCTTCTTCTCGATTCGGCACGACGCGCCACGCGGCGGAAGACTTCGCGCAGGCACGTCTGCACGCCGAGACCACCGAGCTCCTGCACCAGCGTCAGGCCGCCAAACGAGTGGCGGAACGTTCCCACGACGCGGTCGACTGCCGTGAACTGCTGTCCATGCTCGGGCTGGCGAACCTGCCGGCCTCCACCGCACTTCACGCATAGGGGTACGCACGTGACTCGAGGAACCGTCAAGTGGTTCAACGGCAGCAAGGGATTCGGCTTCATCGCGCCTGAGGGCGGCGGGCCGGACCTGTTCGTGCACCAGTCCGAGGTGCAGGGGTACGACCACCACGGCATTCCCGACAACCAGGCCGTGGAGTTCGAGGTCGGTGAGGGCCAGAAGGGCCCGCAGGCCCGCTCCGTGCGCCTCGTCTGACCGGGCCCGGTAAGTCCACTGTGGAGTGAGCAGGCCCCCGGCCGCTCACTCCACGGCGTCAGTCCGGCAGCAGTGGCACCGAGATGCCCGGATCCCGTCCCAGCAGCGCCGCCCGCGTCACCGACCGGGACCCGAAGCGGTCACGCACGTCGTCCAGCGCGGCGTCGAGAGCGGCCGGCTTCTGCTCCTCGAACGGCAGCGTCATCTGCATCGGCGCGTCGTTCTGGAGGTTCGTGAGCGACACGCCCAGCAAGGTGATGCCACGGCTTTCGATCAACGGCATCGCCGTGCCGAGCAGTTCTCTCGCCGACGCCAGCAGCACCTCGGTCTCCGTCGTCGGATGCCGCAGGGTGTGAGAACGGGTCGCGCGGCTGAAGTCGGCGAACCGCAGGCGCAGCACCACGGTCCGGCACGCGCGGTGGGCCGTGCGCAGCCGCCGCGAGATGCCGTCGATCAGTGAGGCCAGGATGGCGTCGAGGTCGTCACGGGTGCGTTTCCGGCGGCCCAACGCGCGTTGCGAGCCGATCGACCGGCGGCGTCGTCCAGTGTGGACCGGCCGCGGATCGTGGTTGTGCGCCAACGCGTACAGGTGCCTGCCCGCCGCGCGGCCGATCATCGAGACCAGAGCCGCCTCGCCCAGAGCGGCGACCTCGCCGACCGTGCGCAGACCCAGGCCGTGCAGCTTGGCCGCCGTCACCTCGCCGACACCCCACAGCCGTTCGACCGGCAGCGGGTGCAGGAACTCCAGTTCGTGGCCGGCCGGAACGACCAGCAGCCCGTCCGGCTTCGCGACCCCGCTCGCGACCTTGGCGAGGAACTTCGTGCGCGCCACCCCGACCGTGATCGACAGGCCGACCTGCTCCAGCACGGCCGCCCGCAGTCGTGCGGCGATCACCTCGGGCGGTCCGGCGATCCGGTGCAGGCCACCGACGTCGAGGAACGCCTCGTCGATCGACAGGCCCTCGACCAGCGGTGTCGTGTCGTGGAACACCTCGAACACCGCCTTGCTCGCGGCGGAGTAGGCCGACATCCGCGGCGGCACGACGATCGCGTGCGGGCACAGCCTGCGCGCCGCCGCCCCGCCCATCGCCGTGCGCACGCCGAACGCCTTGGCCTCGTAGCTCGCGGCCAGCACCACCCCGCCGCCCACGATCACCGGACGGCCGCGCAGGCTCGGATCGTCCCGTTGCTCGACGGACGCGTAGAAGGCGTCCAGGTCGGCGTGCAGGATCGGGGTGCTCACGAACACATGTTCGCATCCGTCACCCGTTCAGAACAGTGCCGTCAGGACATGAGAGCACGGGCGATCGGCCACACGCCGGGAGATGTGTTCGACAGAACGGTGATGGTCGTGCCGGTGTGCGGGTCGTGAGTGGACTTGAAGGACTCGCCGGCGTCGTACCCGGCGAGGATCACGGTGTCGGTGGTCTCGTGCAGCCAGAAGCCGAGGCCGTAGCGCAGGGACTCCTCCGGAACGTCGTGGCGTGGCCGCGTCACCTCCTCGGCGTGGTCGCCGGCGAACAACGCGCGCCAGAACTTCGACATGTCGCCCGCGGTGGTGTGGATGCCGCCGTCACCGGTCGCCAGCACGGGCAGGTGGAAGACGTTGGAGCGGTCGAGGCCCTCCAGGTAGCCCACGGCCGCGTCGGCGGGCAGCTCGTCGGAACGCAGGAAGTCCGTCCTGGTCAGGTCGGCCGGGCGGAGCACGCGGTCGCGGACGAGGTCGTGGTAGCCCTGCCCGGCGGCGCGTTCGGCCAGCAGCGCCAGCACCACGTAACCGCCGTTGCAGTAACCGAACCGCTCACCGGCCTTGAACTTCGTGGGATGCCCGTCGAGCAACGGCAGGAACGCCTCGGTCGTGGTCAGCGCGTGCACCGCGCCGATCGCGTAGTCGTCGACCTGCCAGTCGCCTTCCTCGTCGAGGTAGTCGCCGATGCCGGACGTGTGCGTGAGCAGGTGCTCGACCGTCACGTCGTCGGCGATCAGCGGAAGGTCGTCGCCCAGCAACGAGCGGGCGGTGGTGTCCAGCGTCAGCGCGCCCTCGCGGATCAGGGAGAGCACGGTCAGCGCGGTGAACCCCTTGCCGCCACTGGCGATGCCGAACCTGGTGTCCACGGTGTTGGGCACGCCGTACGCGCGGTTCGCGAGCCCGTAGGCCTTCGCGAACTCGATCTCTCCGGCGTGGTCGATCCGCACCACGCCGGAGAAACCCGTGTCCTGAGCGATCTTGTCGATGTCTCCCAACGGCATTCGCGCAGGCTAGCCCCGCGTCAACGCCGCGCCGAAACGGTTTTCCGGTGACCGGATTCCGCGCAGCAACACCAGCGGCGCCAACGCCACGACCGCGGCCAGCACGAAGCCGAGCCGGAAGGACGCTCCTCCCGTGAGCAACGCCGCCGCGACCTGGACGCCCAGTGCGGCACCGATCGCCCGCGCGATCCCGCACGTGGCCGCCGCGACGCCGGTGTCCTGCTCGCCGACCGAGGAGATCGCGGCGGTGTAGGTGGCCGTGGACGCGGTCCCGACGCCGAGTCCGAGCGTCACCAGCATCCCCGCCGCGATCTGCCACGGCACCTCGTGCCATCCGGCCACGAACAACGTGCCCGCGGCGGTGAGCGTCAGGCCGGCGGCCATGGCGGTCCTGGTGCCCGCCCGCCGCGCGAACAGTCCGGACAACGGCCCGACCACGACGGCGACCAGCACGGTGGGGAAGAGGTACAGGCTGATCTCGCTGGCCGTCGCGCCGAACCCGGAGAGCAGTTGCGGCACCAGGAAGTACGTCGCCGAGTAGCTCGCCCCGAGTGCCCCGGCCGTGAGACTCGCCCTCCACACCGACCGCAGGACACCGAGATCGACCAGCGGATGTTCGGCGCGGCGTTCGACCGCCACCCACCCGGCACCGAACGCGGCCGTCAGCACGAGCAGCACGGCGGCGGTCGCGAGTCCCTGTGGCGCAAGGAAGAGCGCGAGCATGAGCGTGGCGAGCGCGAGGGCCAGCAACACTCCGCCCGGCCAGTCCAGCCGGGTTCGCCTCACCTGCCCCGGTCCCGGCAACGCGACCGGCGCGACGATCGCCACGGCCGCCACGACCAGCGCCGGAAGCAGGAACATCCACTGCCGCGAGAAGGCGTCGGCGAGCGGCCCGGCGGCGAGCACGCCCAGTCCGCTGCCGACCGTGAACAGGCCGGTGAGCACGCCGACCGCGACCGGTGTCGAGTCGGGGAAGAGCCGCCGTGCCAGCACGAACGACACCGGCAGCACTCCGCCGCCCAGGCCTTGGAGGAACTGCCCGAGCAGGATCACCGGGAACGACGTCGCGAACGCCGACAGCACCGCCCCGGCCACGATGCACCAGGTCAGCACGAGAAGGATCCGGCGCCCGCCGCGGTCGTCGGCGATCTTCGCGACGATCGGCATGGTGATGGCCGACGTGATGATCAACGTCGTGGACAGCAGGCCGGCCTGGGCGGGGTCGAGGCCGAGTTCGCGTTGCAGCAGGGGGAGCGCGGGGAACGGGATGCTTTCCAGGGCGCCGATCGTGACGGCCAGCGCCGCCAGGACGGCCATCGCGGGTCGGGTGGATCTGAGCGTGGTCACGGCTGGTCTCCCTCGTCCGGGGACCAGTAAAGCTACAAGGTGTAGCTAAATTGCGACAGGGGCTTTCGCGACAATGTGTTGCGTAAGTGTGGAGCAACCTAAACAGCGGGCATCCCGTTTCGGAGAGTGTCGGGTTGTTCACCCACTTGAAAGGACCGCGCGGCCTTGTCGCTCGCCACGATCCAGCGCTCTGCCGAGGTGCCCCTGCCGTCCGTGCGGGTGAGAGCACCGCGGCGGTGGCTGTTCGGGCTGGCCGCGGCCGTGCTCCTGGCCCAGATGGCCATCGCGATGATCACCACGGCGGTGCAGCAGACGCCCACGATCGACGAGCCGGTCTACATCGGCTCGGCGGTCGTCCACCTGGAGCAGCACAGCCTCCGGTACAACCCGGAGCACCCGCCGCTGGGCAAGCTGATCATGGCGACCGGACTCGCGTTCGCCGACGCGCGTCTCGACCCCGGCTTCCAGGGCGACCAGACGGAACTCGGCCGGCACGTGCTCTACGAGTCGGGCAACGACCCCGCGAAGCTGTTGCTGCTGGCCAGACTGCCGATGATCGTCCTCACGCTGCTGTTCGGCGTGGTCGTGTTCCTGTTCGCCACGGACATCACGAACCGAACGGGCGGGCTCGTCGCGCTGGCCCTCTACGCGTTCTCGCCCGACCTCATCGCGCACGGATCGCTGGCCACGCTGGACGTCCCGGCCGCCGGATTCGTGCTCACGTCGGTCTGGCTGGTGTGGCGGGCACGTGCCAACCCCGCGCTCTACCTGCCGCTCGCCGCACTGGCCCTCGGCGCGGCACTGGCGACGAAGATGAACACCCTGGCCGCGGTCCCGGTGGTGCTGTTCCTGGTGTTCTGGCACGCCCGCGCCAAAGCCGCGCTCGCCGTGCTGCTGATCGCGCTCGCGGTGGTCTGGGTGTCGTACCTCGCCGTGGATCCGTTGCTGCGCTGGGAGTCCCCGCCGGACCTGCCGTCCGCGCCGGTCGGCTGGCTGCCGTTCCCCGAGCCCTACCTCGACGGGATGCGCGTCCAGGCCGGCTTCGAGAACCGGGTCTGGGGCGGCTACCTGTTCGGCACGCACTACGAGGGTTCGCACTGGTACTACCTGCCGGCCGCGTTGCTGGTGAAGACACCGCTGGGCGCGCTGCTCCTCTGGGCCGCCGGTGCCGTGGCCCTGATCAAACGTCCTGCGGCGGCCTACGTTCTGGCGCCCGCGGCCGTGCTGCTGGCCGTCGCGATGACCGGCAGCCGCGACCTCGGCGTCCGATACGCGATCTTCGTGCCGATGTTCCTCGCGGTCGCCGCCGCGGTGGTCGCGCACCACCGCTGGGCCAAGCTCGCGGTCGCGCTGGTCGCCGTCAGTTCACTGTGGACGTTCCCGTACTACCTGCCGTACTCCAACGAGGTGTTCGGCGGCCCGTCGAAGACCCACCTGCACCTGCACGACTCGAACGTCGACTGGGGCCAGGACCTGGGGCGGCTGGCCGAGCGGCTGAAGCGCTATCCGAGCGAACGGATGTGGCTCGTCTACAAGGGCGCGGGAGTGCCCGAGTATTACGGAATCCGCGCCGAAGACCCGCGCAAGGCGCCGGAAGACCAGGTGCACGGGCTGCTCGTCGTGTCCAACACGGCCATCGCGAAGGCCGACGACCTCCTCCGAGCGTTGATCGACACGAGCACGCCGATCGACGTCGTCGGCCACTCCATCACGATCTTCCGCCGTCCGTAGGTAGGAAAGTTCCGTACCCCTACGGATGCCGACCCTGATTGTTCCGCACGTGCAGTCCTCCGACAGTGATCGCAGCGAACGACCGCCGCCCCTGCCCTGAGGTGGGCGTTCCTGATCCGAGAGGAACCAACGTGACGAGAACACCACGGTCCTGGGGCCTGCTGGCCCTGGTCGCGGCCACGGTGCTGACGCCCGTCAGCATCGCGAACGCCGCACCGCCGAACGCCCCTGCGGCGAACTACCTGGGGGACACGGTCCCCGCGAACCTCGGTGATGCCTCGCCCATGTTCGTCGGCGGGCAGAACGCCACCGTGAGCGAGTTCCCCGGCATCATCGCGGGCATCCGCGCCGGTGGCACCCGGCCGGAGGGACAGACCTGCTCCGGCACGGTCGTGGCGCCGCGCAAGATCCTGATCGCGGCGCACTGCGCGGATGCCCAGGGGGAGAAGAAGTTCGTCTACGGGCTCGACGACCTCAAGGACTTCAAGGGCGGCGCCGGCACCGGTTTCGCCGTGAACGTCGTCAGCTACAAGAAGCACCCGAAGTACGTCAACTTCGACCAGGGCTACGACGTCGCCGTCGTGACCGTGGACCGCGACATCGCTCTGAAGGGCGGTGCCGCGTACCCGAAGTTCGCCACCTCCGCGGACTCCGGCGGCGCCGCGCCGGGCAAGACCGGGCTCGGTTTCGGCTACGGCAAGAAGGACTTCAACGACAACTCGGCGGACGTCACCCTCGACAAGGCGAGCCTGCCGGTCGTCAACGGCGACAGCGTCTGCCAGGGCGTCGGCGCGGGCTTCAAGTCGGCGTACATGATCTGCGCCGGGTACTCCGACGGCCGGATCACGATCCTGCCCGGTGACAGCGGCGGCCCGCTGGTCTTCGACGGCAAGATCTACGGCGTCGCGTCCTGGAGCCGGTCGGACTTCAAGTGGTACTCGGTCTACGGCCGTCTCGACAACGAGATGGGCGACTGGGTCAAGACCGAGGTCGGCGAGCAGCCTCCGGTCGGCGACTTCGGGCTGACCGTCGCGCCGGGCAGCGGTTCCGTCGCGGCCGGCAAGACGGCGTCCGCGGGCATCACCACCACGGCCGGGCCGGGTGGAGCGGAGAACGCCACGCTGTCCGCGTCCGGCCTGCCCAGCGGCGTGAAGGCGGTCTTCCAGCCGACGTCGGTGACCACCGGCAACTCGGCCAAGGTCACGTTCGACGCGAGCACCTCGGCGCCGAACGGCACCTACGAGGTCTCGATCACCGGCACCACGTCGAGCGGCAAGACAGCGTCCGGCAAGTACTCGCTGACCGTCACCGGTGGTGGCGACCCGCAGCCGGGCGACTTCACGCTGGGAGCCTCGCCGAGCAGTGTGAAGGCGGCCAAGGGGAAGTACGTCTCCACCACCATTTCCACTGACGGAGGCGGTCAGACGATCAACCTCTCGGCTTCTGGTGTGCCCAGTGGCGTGAAGGCCACGTTCCAGCCGACCTCGGTCGGCGCGGGCAGTTCGTCGAAGCTGACGCTGGACGTGTCCAGCACCGCGGCCGCCGGTACCTCCAGCATCACGGTCACCGGCACCGACGCGGGTGGGAAGACCGCCACCACGACGGTCTCGCTCACGGTCGAGGGCTCTCAGGAGCCGCCGACCGGTGAGGTCACGGTGACCGCGTCGCCGTCGTCGGCCAGCGTCAAGCAGGGCCTGCTGGCCCAGACCGTCGTGAAGGCCAGTGGTGGCACCGGAAACCTGACGCTGACCGCCTCCGGCGTGCCCACCGGCGCCCAGATGTCGTTCAACCCGGCCACGGTCGGCCAGAACGGCAGCAGCAACGTCTGGATCTTCACGAACTTCTCCACCCCGCCCGGCACCTACCCGATCACCGTCAAGGCCACCTCGGCCGACGGCAAGACCGGCACGACGACGTTCACGCTGACCGTCACCCGCTAGACCCCGTTGGGGGAACAGGGAAGAGCCCCGGAGCCACATCGGCTCCGGGGCTCGTTTCCGTTGCGCGACACTCAGACCGTGAGGGTCCAGGAGTCGATGTTGCCGGTGTCGTAGGTGTAGATGTCCTTCACCTGCAGCTTCCACGTGCCGTTGCGCGCCTCCGAAGAGAGATCAACGGTGTAGGTCTCGTGGATGCCGGAGGAGGACGAAGCCCCGCCGGCCTTCTTGAGGACGTAGGACTTGCCGGATGGGCTGACCAGGTCGACGGCCAGATCGCCGGTGTAGGTGTGGTTGACGTCGACCTTGACGGTTGCCGAGGCCGTGGAGTTGCCGGTGCAGCCCGAGATCGTGACCGACGACGAGACGGCGGTGCCGGTGTCCGGAATGGACACGTCGTCGCCGTTCGTGCCGGGACCGCACTGCGGGTTGGGACCGCCGCCGATGAAACCGCTGTACAGCAGCTTGTTCGGCGAACCGGAACCCGGGTTGGTGACCTTGCCGGAGGTGGCGTTGTTCACCAGGGCGTCGCGCAGGGCCTGGGGGCTCGCGGACGGGTTGGCCGACAGGTACAGGGCCGCGACCCCCGCGACGTGCGGGGTGGCCATGGACGTGCCGGACATGTTCGTGCTGCCGCCGTTCAGCCCCAGCGAGGTGATGTTGTCACCCGGCGCGAAGATGTCCGTGCACGTGCCGTAGTTCGAGAACGAGGCACGCGCGTCGTTGGACGAGGTCGCGTTCACCGTGATCAGCGACGCGATCTTGGCGGGGCCGGTGGAGCAGGCGTCCGTCGAGCTGTTGCCCGACGCGACGGCCATCTGCACACCGGAGGCGACCATGCCGGCGATGGCGTCGTTGCCGATGTCGGCGGTGTCGAAGGTCCAGGAAGCGTTGACCACGGCGGGCTTTTGCGCGTTGGCCGTGATCCACTCGATGGCCTTCACGCCCGCCGAGTCAGGACCGTTGCCCGTGCAGCTCGTGCCGAGCATGCGGACCGAGACCAGCTTGGCCTTCTTCGCCACGCCGTAGGTCTTGGAGCCGACCGTACCCGCCACGTGCGTGCCGTGACCCGAGCAGTCCTGACCGTTCTGGCCGTCCTCGATGAAGTCGGCGCCCACGGACGCGCGTCCCTCGAAGTCGGCGATCGACGTCTTCACGCCGGTGTCGGTGATGTAGACCGTCACGTTCGACGCGCCACCGCTGGGGTAGTTGAACTTCTTGTCCAGCGGCAGCGAGGCCTGGTCCACGCGGTCCAGGCCCCACGTCGGGTTGTCCTGCACGTCCAACGCCTTCGCGGTGCCGTCCTGGTAGACGGCCTTGACGGCGGGGTCGGCCGCCAGCTTCCGCGCTGCGGCCTCGGTCAGGTTCTTGACCTGGAAGCCGCGCATGGCGTGGGAGAACACGGCGTCGAGGGTGCCGCCGTACTTCTGGGTGAGCGCGCTCGACGCCGACTGGATGGCGGCGCCGGACTTGAGCGAGACGATGAAACTGCCGCCGGCCACGGGGTTCCTGGCCTTGACGAAGTCCGCTTCAGCCGCCTGAGCCGGGGTGGCCAGCAGGGCGGAGGCGACGATCAGAACGGCGAGCCCGCAGGTGGTGCGGTGCATGGGAAGTCCTTCCGGTGCTCGTCAGAACGTCAGGGTCCAGGTGTCGATGTTCCCGGCGTCGTAGGTCCAGACGTCGGTCACCTGCAACTTCCACGTGCCGTTGCGGTTCTCCGCGGAGGCGTCGACCGTGAAGGTCTCGTGCACACCCGCGGACGAGGTCGCGCCGCGAGCCTTCTTGAGGCTGTAGGTCGCGCCGGACGGACCGACCAGGTCGATGGCCAGGTCAGCGGTGTAGGGGTGGTTGATGTCCACCTTGACCTTGGTTCCGGTCGAGGCCTTGCCCGTGCAGCCGGTCACGCTCAAGGACGAGGAAACCGCGGTGTTGTTGTCCGGAATGGACACGTCGTCACCGTTGGTGGCCGCGGCACACGGTTCGGGGTCCGGGCCACCGCCGCCGATGAAGCTGATGTTCAGCAGCTTGTTCGGCGAGCCCTGCAGGTCGGTGATCTTGCCGGTCGTGGCGTTGTTCACCAGCGCGTCGCGAACCTGGGCAGGGGTAGCGGACGGGTTCGCGGACGCGTACAGCGCGGCGGCACCGACGACGTGCGGGGTGGCCATCGAGGTGCCGCCCATCGACGTGGTGCCGCCGCCGTTCTTGGTGGAGGTGATGTTCGAGCCGGGCCCGAAGAGGTCGACGCAGGAGCCCCAGTTCGACGCCTGCCCGCCGGTGTAGATCGAGCGCTTGTCGGCCGAGTCGCTGGCGGCCACCGTGATGGCCTCCGGCACGCGGGCGGGGGAGGTCTGGCAGGCGTCGCCGTTGTTGTTGCCCGCCGCCAGGCCGAACGTCACGCCCGCCGCGATGGCGCGCTTCACCGCGTTGTCCACAGTGGAGTCCGCGCCGCCGCCGAGGCTCATGTTCGCCACGGCGGGCTTCTTCGCGTTCTGCGCGACCCAGTCGATGCCCTTGATGATCTGCGAGTACTGGCCGTTGCCGGAGCAGTCGAGCACGCGGACCGCGACCAGGTTCACCTTCTTCGCCACGCCGTACGTCTTCGACCCGACCGTGCCGGCGACGTGCGTGCCGTGGCCCTGGCAGTCCGAGGCGTCCGCGTCGTTGTCGATGAAGTCGTAGCCGTCCTTGGCGCGGCCCTCGAACTCGGTGTGCGCCTTGTAGATCCCGGTGTCCAGGATGTACGCGGTCACGTTCGACGCGGTGTTCGGGTAGGTGTACTTCGCGTCCACGGGCAGGTTCGCCTGGTCGATCCGGTCCAGGCCCCACGTCGGGTTCGTCTGGGTGTCGGACATCCGCGCCCAGCCGTCCTGCTGCACGTAGGCGACCGACGGGTCGGCCGCGAGCCTGCGCGCCGCCGCCTCGTCCAGCTTCACCGCGAAGCCGCGCACCGACGCCACGTAGGTGTTGCTGACCTTGCCGCCGTGCTTGCGGGCGAGGTCGAGAGCCTTGGCGTTGGTGCTGGGAACGTCGCTCGCGCCGTCCTTGAACACCACGATGTAGCTGCCCGCGACGGGGTCGGCGGTCTTCTGGATCGAAGCCGTTTGAGCGGAAACAGGGCTGCTCACGGCCGCTGCGACGGCCAGGCCGATGCCCGTCGCCGCGAGCACGCGTGTTGTGCGATCAAGTCGCATCTCTGGTTCTCCGTTCTCCGGCCGCCTCGGCAGGGGTGGGCGACCACGTGCCGATCACCATCGGGCGAGCGGGAACGGCGAACAATCCGGATATCGCTACGTAGGGATACCCGTCTTTCACTGAACTCCAATCGGCGGAAGCCTGGTTGTGTACGGCCAGGAGGAGCCGATCCCGGCTTGCGCAGCCCGCGCAGCGGGCCGTCATTCGGGACGTTTCTGCTGGTCGATGGACAGGGGCAGGCAGGGCGGGTGGTGCACGAGCAGGTGCACGTGATCGGTCTCGCCGTTGAACTCGCGCAGTTCCGCGCCCAGGCCGGCGCACACGTCCCGCATGATCTCCTCGCAGCGGCGCAGGACCTGATCGGCGAACGCGCCACGCCGGTACGTTGTGACAAAGACCAGGTGGACGTGAAGGTTGCGGATGACACTGCGTCCCCTGCGTACGTCGGGGTCGGGTTCTCATCGTGGTGACATAGACCAACGCTATGGTGATCAACGTGAAGCAGGTCGTGCGGGTGCGGTTGCTGCCGTCGCCCGAGCAGGCGTCGGCGCTGGCCGATACCCAGCGCGCCTGCAACACGGCCGCGTCGTGGCTGTCCGAGCAGATGCACACTGCCGGGGTCGTGCGGAAGTTTGATGTGCAGAAGCGCTTCTACGCCGAACTGCGGGATCGGTTCGGGCTGGCCGCGCAGCCGGCGATCCGGGTGATCGGTAAGACAGTGGACGCCTACACGACACTGCGGGCCAACCTCAAGGCAGGCAACTACGGGCCGCCTGGGTCGAGCCGGCGCCGCAAGGTCGAGGACACCCCGATCAGGTTCCGTCCGCAGGCGGGGCAGCCGTTCGACGCCCGCTGCCTGTCCTGGCAACTCGGTGACGCGGGCCGCGACGGGACAGTGTCGATCTGGACGGTTGCCGGTCGGCTCCGTGGTGTGCGGATTGTGGGAAACCCCGGGCATCTCGCCCTGCTGCGCTCCCGGCCGGCGATCGGGGAAACCGATCTGCTGCACCGGGACGGGGTGTGGCTGTTGCACGCCGTCGTCGACAGTCCCGAGGCGCCCCGGCGGGAACCGGTGAACGGGTTTCTCGGGGTCGACCTGGGCATCGTCAACATCGCGACCACTTCTGATGGTGACCGGTTCTGCGGGGCGCGCCTGAACCGCTACCGCAAGCGCCAGCAGCGAATCCGGAAGCGGTTGCAGGCCAAGAAGACCTCCTCCGCGCGACGGCTGCTCAAGAAACGCCGTCGCAAGGAGGCCCGGTTCGCCGCCGACGTGAACCATAAGATCAGCAAGAACATCGTGGCCGAGGCTGAACGCACCGGACGCGGGATCGCTGTCGAGGAACTGACGGGAATCCGTGTCCGGGTACGGCTTCGCAAGCCCCAACGGGCCACGCTGCACTCGTGGGCGTTCGCCCAGCTCGGTCAGTTCCTGACCTACAAGGCCCAGCAGGCCGGTGTGATGGTGGTGCAGGTCGATCCGGCCTACACCTCGCAGACCTGCCACGCCTGCGGGCACGTCGACAAACGCAACCGCCGCAGTCAAGCGGTCTTCCAGTGTGGCCGGTGTGACTTCGTTGGGCACGCCGACCACAACGCGGCACACAACATCGCGGCCCGCGGTGTCGTGTGCCGGGGCGAAGTCATGCGCCCAGACGCAGCGCCCATCCTGGCAGCCAGCTAGGACGGCAGCAGCAAGCCTGCAAACCCGCCGCTCGCGGCGGCTGGCAAGCTCGCTCCTTCAGGAACGAGCTCATGACCTAACATCGGTGCGGATGAGCCGGACACCGAAGTCCAGGGCGCGGCGTTGCGACCCCAGCGGACTGATGCGCACGAGCTCGCCGGTGCTGGTGGGGCGAGGAGACCAGCTCGGCGCGCTGCGAGCCGCCGTGCCGAGCCATCCCGCGGTGATCATGATCGAGGGCGAGGCCGGCGTCGGTAAGTCACGCCTGGTGCGCGAACTGCTCGACGCGGATCTCGGCCCCATCTCCGTCCTCATGGGCCACTGCCAGCCGGTGGGGGAGCCGTTCCCGTACGGCGCGGTGCTGGAGGCGTTGCGCGACTGCACGGAACGCTTGGCGCGCAATCATTCACGGCTGAGCCCGGTGTCGGGTGTGCTCGGTTCACTGTTGCCGGAACTCGCCGAGTACCTGCCGGCGCCACCGCCTCCGACCGGTGACCCGAGGGCCGACCGGCATCGGCTGTTCCGCGGGATGCGCGAGCTGCTCGGCGTGCTCGGACCGGTGCTGCTGGTCGTCGAGGACCTGCACTGGGCCGACGACGGGTCCCGGCAGCTGCTGCGGTTCCTGATGGGCGACCCGCCCGCGAATCTGTCCATCGTGGTCACCTACCGGCGCGAGGACGTGCCGGGCGGGGTCCCGCTGGGATCGGCGTACCGGCCGCCGACCGGGATCACCAGCGCGTTGCTCGAACTCGAACCTCTCGACGTGGCCGAGGTGCGGGCACTGACGTCCGCGATCCTCGACGGCGAACCTGTGTCGCTGGAGTTCGCGGCCAAGCTGCACGAACGCACGGCGGGCATCCCGTTCGTGGTCGAGGAAACGTTGCGGGCGTTGCGGAATCCGGCCGGTGCCGTGCACGCGGACGGCGCCACGGCCCGTCGGTTGCTCGACAACGTGGACGTGCCCGTGCTGCTGCGTGACGCCATCGCCGAGCGCCTCGCCGCCCTGCCCGCCGCAGCGACCCGGTTGGTGCAGGCGGCCGCCGTGCTGGGCGCGCCCGCGTCCGTGGAACTGCTCGGCGAGGTGGCCGAGATCAGTGAGAGTCGTGCCGCCCTGACGCACGCGCTGACGGGCCACGTCCTGCACGAGGTCGACGCACGGCGGTACGGCTTCCGGCACGCGTTGGCCCAGCAGGCCGTGTACGACACGTTGGGCGGACCGGACCGGCAGGAACTGCACCGCCGCGCCGTCGAGGTGCTCGACCAGGTGGAACCGCGGCCGTTGGTCCAGCTCGCCGAGCACAGCGAACGGGCCGGGCGCACGTCCCAGTGGCTGCGCTACGGCGAGGCCGCCGCGGACAGGGCCGTCGAGAACGGCGACGCGGCCACCGCCACCGCCCTGCTGCAACGGCTGCTGCTCGATCCCGCCGTGCCCGCGGCGGACGTCGACCGGCTCGCGATCAAGCTCGGCCAGGTCGCCCACCAGGGCCTCGACCAGTTCGATCCGACCGAGGCGCTGGAACGCCTGCTGTCCGACCGCCGCCTGTCGACCGCCGCGCGCGGGCAGGTCCGGCACTACCGGGGCGTGCTGCTGATCCGCCAGGCCGGCGGGATCGAGGAGGCCCGCTCCGAGCTCGAACGCGCGGTCGTCGACCTGACCGAGCGCCCGGACCTGGCGGCACGGGGAGAGGCCGTGCTGGGGCTGTCCTACCTCGGCATGACCCCGATGAGCGAGGTCCAGCCCTGGCTCGACCGCGTCAGCCGGGCACGCGCGGCCGAGACCGACCCCGAGCAGAAGATGGCGCTGTACGCCAACGAGGTCGGTTCCAAGATGCACACGGGCGACCCGTCGGTGCTGGCCGAGTGGGGGTTCCGGCCCGCGACCACGTCCGGCGAACTGCGTCAGCTCGCCCGCGCCCACTGCAACCTCGCCGACGCCATGACCACGACCGGTCACTTCGGCCGGTGCGCCGAACTGCTGCGCGACGGCCTGCGGTTCGCCGCCGAGTGCGGTGCGCCGTTCACCGCGAGCACCGCCCACGCGACGAAGGTCCGCCTCGACTGGCTGACTGGCGACTGGGAAGGTCTCGCGGACCGGGCGCAGACCCTGCTCGACGAGTACCGCGACCTGTTCCCGCTGACCAGCGAGCTGTCCCTGATCCTGGGGTCGCTCGCGACGGCGCGCGGCGAGTGGGCGGAGGCGACCAGCTACCTCACCGAGACCGGCGCGTTCGCCCCCGAGGAGTCGATCACGCCGGTCGCCATCGCGGGCTGCGCGGCGCTCGCGCGGACCATGCTGGCGCAGGACGAGATCACCCGCGCCTGCGTCGACGTCGACCGCGGCCTGGCGATCGTGCGCACGAAGGGTGTCTGGGTGTGGGCGACCGAACTCGGACCGGTCGCCGTGGCCACGTTCCTCGCGGCCGGGCGCGAGACCGACGCCGAGACGCTGATCGGGGAGATCGCCGCGGGCATCGAGGGCAGGGACGCCCCGATGGCGTTCGCCGCCCTGGCCTGGTGCCGCGGCCTGCTCGCCGAGGCACGCGGTCAGCTCGACCCCGCCGTGTCGCTCTACCGGGAGGCCGCCGACAGGTACACGGCGTTGCCCGCGCCGTACCTCACCGCGCTGGTCGCCGAACGCGAAGCCGCCTGCCTGCTGCCCGGCGACCAGGAGAAAGCCGCCGAGATCCTGTCGGCGCTCGTCGACACGTTCGACGGCCTGGGCGCCACCCGTGACGCGGCCCGCTGTCGGCACCAGCTGCGCGGGATCGGAGGCGGCAAACCGTCGCGGCGGGGCAGGCGCGGGTACGGCGACGAGCTGTCGCCACGCGAGCAGGAGGTGGCGCGGTTGCTGGTCGCCGGGCACACCAACCGGAAGATCGCCGACGTGCTGTTCCTGTCGCCACGGACCGTCGAGCAGCACGCGGCACGGGTGCTGCGCAAGCTCGGGGTGTCGTCGCGGGCCGAGCTACAGGCCGAGGACCTCGCCTAGGTTGAGCCCGGTCAGTTCGCAGCTCCTGTCCCAGAGCACCTTCGCGGTCTGCTCGTCGGTCATGTGCGCGTGCGGCTTCTCGAGGTGAGGCTTGCCGCGCAGGCCGAACTGACGCGGTCCCCAGAGCTGCCCGCCTTCGACATCGGGGTCGAGAGCGGCATGCACCGCCGGTCGGGCGCCGTCGTCCTTGCCGTGCAACAGGAGTCCGGCGATCCGGGTGGACGCGGGACGGGTGTGCACGCCCGGCCGTGAGGGGGTCAGGGAGTCCAGGGCGCCGCCGGGGTGGACTACGACGCTCATCGCGTCGCTGCGGGCGGCGCGCAGCCGGCGGTCGAGTTCGAAGCCGAAGCTCATCTGGGCCAGCTTGGAGCGTCCGTAGGCGCGTTTCTGGTCGTGGTCGTGGGTGGACTGCAGGTCGTCGAGGTCGAGGCGTTCGGAGCGGGCGGCGAAGCTGCCGACCGTGATGATCCGGGCGGACGTGAGTAGCGGCGCGAGCCAGTAGGTGAGTGCGAAGTGCCCGAGATGGTTGGTGGCGAACAGGAGTTCGGGATCGGCATCCGCGATGCCCGCGTTGAACACGACCGCGTCGAGAGGATCGAGTCCGTCCACTGAGGACTTCAACGACGGCAGGTCGGAGAGATCCAGCGGCGTGTGGCGGACGACGGCGCCGGGGACCCGCGCCCGGATCGACGCCGCGGCCCTCTCCGCCTTGGCCTGGGAACGGCTGCCGAGCACGACCGTCGCTCCGGCTTCGGCGAGTTGCTCGGCGGTGAAGTAGCCGATGCCGGCGTTGCCGCCGGTGACCAGGACGTTCACAGAGCGGGCCATCCTTGCTTGAGGTGGACGAAGGCCTCGGCGAGCGCGGCGGCGCGATCGGGCCGGGCCGAGGCCAGGTCGGGGGTCTCCAGGACGTAGCGGGCCAGCACGTGCAGCGAGTCGTCCGGTTCGTCGCGACCGGTGGCTTCGGCGAGCAGTGCGGCGAGCGTGTCCTGGCAGGCGATCCAGACCGTGCGGGCGTAGGCCCACAGCGCCGGGGTGGCCAGGATCAGGTCCATCCGCCGCCGGTACTCCTCGGGCAGGTCCTCGCGGAACGGCGCCCGGCCGCCGAAGAACGCGTGCAGGGCGTCGAGGGGGGAGGTGCCTTCCGGACGTTCGCGGATCGCTGCCGTCAGTGAGGCTTCCCGTTCGCCGCTGTCGTCGAGGATCAGGGCTTCCTTGCCCGCCGGGAAGTGCGCGAACAGCGTCGCGACCGCGGTGTCGGCGGCCTCGGCGATCTCCTTCACGGTCACGTTGTCGTAGCCGCGTTCGAGGAACAGCTTCAGCGCCGCGTCGGCCAGGGTCCTGCGGGTCGCCGCCTTCTTGCGGTCACGTCTGCCCGTCATGACCCCAGCATAGACAGAACGGTTCTGAAATTGAAACCGTTCTAGTTTTGGCCGGGAACGACGATGCCCATCTCGTAGGCCGCCACGATCGCCTGCGCCCGGTCCCGCACCCCGAGCTTGGCGAACACCCTGCTGACGTGCGTCTTCGCCGTCTGCTCCACGATCACCAGCGCGGCCGCGATCTCGGTGTTCGACATCCCGCGCGCGACCAGCCGCAACACCTTCAGCTCCTGCGCGGTGAGCCGGTCCGCGCGTCCCGGCTCGACCGGATCCGGACGGCGTGCGGCGAACTCCGCGATCAGCCTGCGTGTCACGGCCGGGGCGAACAGGGCGTTGCCGGCCGCGATCACCCGCACGGCGTTGACCAGGTCGTCCAGTGGCGCGTCCTTGAGCAGGAACCCGCTGGCGCCGACCCGCAGCGCGCCGTAGACGTACTCGTCGATGTCGAACGTCGTCAGCATGAGGACGCGCACGGTGCCGGTGAGGTCGGGGTGGCCGAGGATCTCCCTGGTGGCCTCCAGGCCGTCCATGATCGGCATGCGGACGTCCATCAGCACGACATCCGGCTTGTCGCGGATGGCCGCGTGCACGGCGTCGGCGCCGTTGCCGGCCTCGCCGACGACGGTGATGTCGGGCTGTGCGTTGAGCACGGCGTGGAAGCTCTGCCTGACCATCGTCTGGTCGTCGACGATCAGCACCCTGATGTTCACCCGGTCATTCCCCGTTCCCGCTCAACGGCAGCGTCACCGCCACGACGAACCCACCGCGCTCATCCGGTCCCGCACTGAACGCACCGTCGAGGGCCGTGACTCGTTCACGCATCCCCAGCATGCCGTGCTTGGCCCTGCCGTCCGTGGGCGGTGCGGGCTCAGCCGCCGCGCCGTTGGCGACCATCAGCCGAAGTTCCTGAGGAGACGAGGAGATCTCGACGTCCACAGTGGATCCTGGCGCGTGCCGGACGGCGTTGCTCAGCGCTTCCTGGACGATCCGGTACGCGGAGAGCGCCACGCCATCAGGCACGTCCCGCACGTTCCCCTCGATCCGCAGCGACACCTCGACTCCCGCGCCGCGCAACCGGTCGGCCAGTTCGGCGATCTCCTCCACGCGCGGCTGCGGGGCCGTCTCCAGTTCGCCGTTCTCGTTGCGCAGCACGCCGAGCAGTCGCCGCATCTCGGAGAGGCCTTCCCTGGCCGTGGACTGCATCTCGTCGAACTCGCCGAGCAGTTCCGGGGGCAGATCGGCGAACCGGTACCGGGCGCTTCCCGCGCGCAGGGCGAGCACGGACATGTGGTGCGCCACGACGTCGTGCAGTTCGCGGGCGATGACCGCGCGTTCTTCCAGTGTGGCGGCCCGCGTCTGCTGCACGGCGCTGTCAGCCTCGGCGATCCGGCGCAACCGCATCGCGTTGCCGAGGACGAGCGCCCCGCCCACGACGGCGCTCACCATGAGCGCGCTCGGCAGGTAGCCGCGAAGCGCGGGCCACGTGGCCGCGACGGTGAAGAGGAACACCCACGTCAGAACGGTTTGACCGTAGTTCCGCGCGACGATCAGCAGCACCGCCACGGTCGCGAGGATCAGTCCGGGTGACCAGGGGAGGAGCCACTCGTCGCTCCAGAGCCAGTTGATCAGCGGCGTCAGCGCCACCAGCAGCGCGGACACCCGCCAGGACCACAGTGGACGCCGGAGCGTCAGCAGCACCGCGCCCGCCGCGGTCGCCGTGAACCACCAGCCAGGGACCGGGTAGTCCCAGCCGTACCGTCCTGGCGGGACGATCACGTCCAGCAGGACGACCAGTGCGGCCAGGGCGCAGGTGATCCCCAGCCGGACGTGCCGCCACCGCTGCGGGGACGGCGTCCTGGCCAACCGCTTCGCGGCGACGAGCGTGGCGACGCCGGTGGCGAGGAACTGCCTGACCTCAGCGAACATCGACTTCCGGTTTCCGGTCATGCGAGAACGCTCGCAGAAGGCCGCCCGCGGATCGTCGTACCGCGGCGTTGACTCCGTGCGCTACCACCGTAGCCAAGATCGGGTCGTGCTACCGGGGTAGCACGGTCTTCATGGGGAACTGCGAGTTCGTGCGCACGACGCCGGGCAGCCGGGTGATCGCCGACATGTAGAGCTCCTCGTAGGCGTCGAGGTCGGCGACGGCGACCCACAGGTGGTAGTCGGGCTGCCCGAACATCCGCACGCACGACTCGACGGCGTCGATCTCCGCGACCTTCGACTCGAACGCCTCGATGCCGCCGACGTTCTGCGCGGCGATGTCGATGTGCACCAGGACCCGGAAGCCGCGGCCGAGTGCGACGGGGTCGACGGCCGCGTGGTAGCCGGTGATCACCCTGGCCTCCTCCAGTGCCCGCACCCGCCGCAGGCACGGCGACGGCGTGAGGCCCACCTTGTCGGCCAGTTCGGTGTTGGTGAGGCGCCCGTCCTCCTGGAGGTGGCGGATGATTGCGCGGTCGATGCGGTCCACTGGCAGATCATGCCACGGTATGGTCCGTTTGAGGGTTGAAGTGGCAATCGCGTGCCAGCCGTTGAAGCCTAATCTGCTTGTCGTGAACGAACTTCTGCTGACCCACGACGAACGCGACAGGGCCGGAGCCCGGCTGCTCGCGCTCCTGGACGGCTACGAGCGCGGCCTGCCCAAGGCCGACATCCTGCCGGAGCCCGACCGGGAGGCGCTGGCGTCGTTGCTCGCCACGCCGATGCCGGAGCGGGGGATCGGCGTGGACGCGCTGTTCGACAGCTGGGAGGGCACGATCCTGCCCAACTCGACGGCGGTGGCGCACCCGCGGTTCCTCGCCTACGTCCTCGGTCCGCCCCACGGCATCGCCCCGTACGCCGAGGCGCTGGCCGCCGCGATCAACCAGAACTGCAACTTCTGAACGCTCGGCATTCCGGCCTGCGTGAAGATGGGTGCAAGACTGGCCTGACCTGCTGGTTCGTTCTCATTGGATCCGGTTGCATCCGGACCGTTCTGAACGTCAGACGGCCTGGAAACGGCCTGGAAGTTGATCACGTTGGCTCCTCGGGTTCGCGTACAGATGCGCCTCGTGGGGCCTTTCCGCGTACCCGGAGACCGGAAGGTGATCACGGTCGGAGCAGCCTTGAAGATCGGCACGACCTCGGCCACGGGTCGCTCCACCTGGCGTGGGCATGAGGTGGCGGCTACGGCCTGGTTCTCCAACTCGTAGAGGCCCCAGAGGGAAAGCTGTCCGGGCTGGGCGTGGTGGCGCTTACTCATGATCGGCGCTCCTGTGGTCGTAGAGCCTGGGTGAGGCGGTGGCTTTATGCCCCCCGCTCCCTCGGCCCTGGCCGCTTCTAGTGCAGTGACGGCGGTGTCAAGAGTGGGCTTTAGCCCATCGCGTAGCGACGCCGTAGGCGCTCTTGATAGCGGCGGCACGGCATTAGATGATTTCGGCCCCCGTGGGAGGAGCCAGCGCTTGTGAGCTGCACGTTTGCGGGCAATTCCGCGGTGAGGTCTGATCAGTTTCAGGACATGCCGGCCGGACTGTTGGCCGCTGGTGGTGGCGCGCGGACTCGGCCACCTGCGCGCGCTGCTGCGCGGGGCCGACAGGCGGAGCGGAGCGGGAGCCTGGCGTGTCCCGATGCAGGCGGCGGGCGCAACGGTGGGCGGTGTCAGCGTGAGTCGACCGCCCGCGCGCCGCCAGCGGCGGCGCGCTCTTGATCCCATAAAGCTGAATTCTTCAACGCACCAAGTGGACCTGTCCGGCATCACATCGCACGCTCGAACGTGTTCACTCAGCGTTCGGGTTACAGCCGTGGCCAACGGGTACCGTGAGGATGCGATGTCGTTTGGCGGACGAACGGGTGGTGTAGCGCTGTGACGGTTCGAGCGTTGGTGTTGTGGGATGTAGATCACACGCTCATCGACAACGGCGGCATGAGCAAAGCCACCTACGCCAAGGCATTCACTGAGCTGTGCGGTCATGCGCCAGAACACCCGGCTGAAACGGACGGTCGCACAGACCCGATGATCATGGCCAACATGCTCGAACGTAACGGCGTCTCGCCGACGCCGGAGATGATCTCAGAGATTCCCGCAGCCCTGGAGGCTGCGCTCAAGGCAAACTTCAGCGAGCTTCAAAAGCGTGGGCATGCTCTACCGGGCGCGCACGATGTGCTGAACCTCGCCGACAAAGTAGACGGACTGGCTCAGTCCGCGCTCACTGGCAACATCATCGCGAACGCGAAACTGAAACTCGACGCGTTCGACCTGTCAGAAAAGATCGATTGGGAGATCGGCGGATTCGGGTCGGACAGTGATGTCCGCTCAGATCTCGTGGATGTGGCCATTGGGCGCGCCAACAGGAAGTTCGGGGTTGATCTGCCGAAATCGGCGGTCGTCCTCGTCGGCGACACGCTCCGGGATGTCGAGGCCGGCGTGACATCTGGCGTCCGCGTGATTGGTGTGGCAACCGGCAAATTCTCGACCGATCAGCTGGTGGATGCAGGTGCTGATGTCGCGTACGAGTCGATGTCAGACGCGCATCGCGTACTGGAGACGGTGAAGCAGTTCACCGGCCTGGGCTGAGCCGGTCCTACCTCGGCTTCAAGTTTCCATCGAAGGGATACGAGGCGTCCCAGACGCGCTCGAAGCTCTTTTCGTATGTGCGGAAGAGGTCTGCACCCTCAACCTTGCGTAGGTGCAAGATCGGTGCGACATACCCATAGGTGCCGTAAATGTGCTGGTTGACCAGCATCTCGTCATCGAACTGAAAAATCGAGTTGTACAGAGCGGTGCGGTGAAGGTTGAACTTCACTCCTTCAACGCCGAGTAGAGGACTGTAGTACGCAAGCGCCATTCGAACACGTGCCGGAATGGCGTCAAAGAGCTGTTCCTCCACTCCTCGCAGCTCGACTTCCGGGCTGTTCGGATCACCCAGGCAGATTCGGATGTCAGCCCCTGCGGCAGCCTTGGCCTTGAGAATCGCGATCGCTTCGGGGTTCTCCTCCGGCAGAAACAGGCTCGCGTACGCCATGAGGTAGAGCTTGTTCTCAGCCTTCTTCAACAGTTCGAGCCACGTGTTCTTGGGAACTTCGGACCTGTGCGGGTAGAAGGCCACCACCTCGGCACGGTTCGCTCCCTTGCGCGTCTCCTGAAGGCTCGGCCAGATCCACCCAGGTGAGACCTCCAGCAGCCGTGCAGCCCTGTATGCGGTGTCGCGATGCGGCGTGCGATTGACCGAGATCCACCGCTCGACCGTCTTCGTATCGACGCCGATCTGTTCGGCGAAGTCGCGAGGCGTGTAGCCCCGATCAAGCAGGGTGCTGCGGAGACGCTCGTTGATCAACAGGACTCCCAGGACGCGTAGGGGACGTTTTAACTGTATCAGAACGTCCCGATGTGTCTTGATCGCGCGGTGCTGACGTCCGGCCAATCGGACGAAAGTAAGTGGTGGAAGCCGCTGACCGAATCACCGCGAAGGGAGTGGGACACGTGCCGCTGTACGGGCTGGTCCACCCGGAACCCCACGACGAACCGAATGTTGTCGAGGCTGAGCCTGGCAAGCCATGCCTCCTGATCGCTGCGGGCAGCAGCGGTGTCCGTGTGGTGATCCCGCCTCGTGCGGGAGGCCTCCAGATCGCCGCTACCTACGCCCTTCGGCTGGCCGACGCCGCAACCACCTTCGCTGGCCGTTGCCAGCAACTGCAAGACGACCTTGATGCTGCGCCGCAAGAGGCGCCACAGAATCACATTGCCGGAGGCAACTGACATGGGTATTCCCGCTGGTCACAGGTTCCCGATCACGTTCGATGAGCTGTACCCGCAAGGGTTCTTCGTGTTGAGCGTGGATCGCGCGACGGAGTATGTGGAAGGGAAGTCGCCGCGTCCTGCGGTGTGCAAGCTGACGGGCCTTCCGGTGTGGACGGTCCAGGGCACGGACCCCTCCGCGAAAGGCAAGAACACCGGTGCGGTCGTGAAGATCGCTTCGGAGTACCAGCCGGTGCCGCCAGAGACCCTGGCGGGTACGCCGTTCCGCCCGGCGGTGTTCCGTGGCCTGAAGGTCACTCCGTACGTGCGGGACGGCTGGGTGAGCTACACGGTGTGGGCTGACGAGATGCTGTCGCCGCAGTCCTCGAACCGGGGCGGCAAGCAGGCCAACGCCAACGCCGCGCCTGACGCGTCCAAGGCGGCGTAAGCCGTGGAAGACCTCAGGGCGCTGAGTGCACAGTGGGAGAACGCCTACCGGCAGTTCTCGGCGGCCGATGAGGCGAACCGCTATGCGGCTGCTGATGACCCGGAGGCTGCCGCTCGGATCGCTCCCGCGTATCGCCAGGTGGCGTGGTTGTGGCGTCAGCTGGCCGGCCACTGCGAAACCTCGTGGTGGGCCAAGGCGGCTGCGCTCCATGCCGCTGAGATGTTCGACCAGCAAGCAGAGTCGCGCGAACTGCTCGCGCGCAGAGACACCGACGCCTACGGGGAGTCGGGCGCGGGGAGGTTGACGTGACCGTGGTCGAGCGGCGTGAGGCGTCGTGGGCGCAGGCTGAGCGGATCGTGTCGCTCAGCGAGGCTCACGAGGTGCTGCCTCGGTTGATGCCGGGTAAGGGTGATGTCGCCGGTATGCGGCGGTTTCATGAGAAGAGCGCTGCGGTGTACCGGCGGGTGGCTGACGTGGACCGTGGTCACCACCACGAGGCGCTGTACTGGGCCGATCGTGAGGATCGGCTGGCCCGCGCGTTGGACGCGCAGTGAGAAGGAAGGAGGTCCTTCTTGGCTGCGGAAATCTTGACTGAGGATCTGGTGCGGTTGGCGCGTGAGGTCGTGAAAACTCATCCTCAATTCGGGGAAGTGCTTTCGCGGCAGATGATGCGCACGTGCAGCGTGACCCCGGATCCGGAGCGGGCGGCGCACTTTCGGGAACTTGGTGTGCTGCTTGTGGATCTCGGGCGCCTCTATCTGGCCGAGGCAGAGGAACTCATGGGGCCGCCCGAGGTGCCAGAGGTACAGGTCTCGGAATCTGAGTGAAAGTCGTTGTGATGTAGGGATTTGCGTCGTCGGCGCGTGGCTACCTGTCACGTGCTGGTGACGCATGCCTTGTCACACAACTGAATACGGGTGTGCGGCCGGTTGGTGGTCGCCAATGGAAACAGCCGAGTTCTTGGCGGTTCTGGGTCTGCTTCCATGGCGACGCACTGACTGGTCTTTCTTGTCGTCTTCGTTGCTACGCAAAGGAAAACCAGTCGTGTCAATGGTATCTGTGCATACGGGTGCGGCGTCAAGCCGAACCGTTAGCCCGGTGGTGTGGATGTCCTCACTCTCCCTGATGTGTGGGGGTGAGGCCTGATGGGTAAGTGGGTTGATCCGGCCCCGTTCGAGGGTGTCCGTCCGCGTGTGCCGTGGTGGACGCTGGTTCCGGGCAAGCTGAAGTGGTTCGCAGCGCTGCTGGCGCTGGTGTGGCTGCTGCTGGTCGGTGGCGTGCGCCTGGCGCTCGTGGTCGTGCGCTACCCGGTGGTGACGCTGGTCCCGGCGCTGGTGGGGTTGTGCTGGTGGCGGCTCGGTGCGGTGCCGCTGGTCCTGGTGCTCCTCGCCGTCGCGGCCGGCCTGCTGATCTGGTGGGGCCTGTCGCGGGGTTCGTTCTCGCGTCAGGTGTGGTTGCGGCTGGTCACGGAGTTCCGGCGGGCCACGGTGTATGTGCCGCGTTGGAACGTCACGGTCCGCTTGGCGGAGCTGGCCAAGGAGTCCCGGGGTAAGGAGTACCGGCCGAAGCTCAAGCGGGTCCGCTCGGATGGCTGGCGGGACCGTGTCCGGGTGCGGATGATCCCGGCCCAGTCGCACGAGGAATGGGAGCTGCGGCGGGCGGGGCTGGCGCACTCGTTCGGGGCGCGTTCGTGCCGTGTCCGGGTGCTCAAGCCCCGTCTCCTGGAACTCGACTTCGTCCACGCTGACCCGTTGGCTCGCCCGGTGTTGGTGCCGCCGTTGTGCACTGACGCGGACGCGGTCGACCTCAAGCGCGTGGTGGTCGGTGCCCTGGAGACCGGGAAAGCCTGGCGGCTCAAGCTGCTCGGCAACCAGGTTCTCGGGGTCGGTGTGCAGGGCGCGGGTAAAGCCTCGGTGCTGTGGTCGATCGTGTGGCACCTCGCCCCCGCGATCCGTGCCGGTGCCGTTCGCCTCGTGGGCATTGATCCCAAGGGCGGGATGGAACTCGGGCAGTGTGAGGAAGCGTTCTCGCGGCTCGTGTTCGACAACGGCGCGGCTGCGGTCGAGCTACTGGAAGAGATCGCGGCGGAAGTCAAGGAACGGGCCGCTCGCTACCGGGGTGTGCGTCGGATCTGGGCGCGTCGCAGCGGTGAACCGTTCACCCTGCTCATCATCGATGAGTTGGCGGATCTCGTTGCCTACCAACCAGATCGCAACCTGAGGGAACGCGCGGTGCGGGCCGTCTCCACGATCACGTCCCAGGGCCGCGCTCCTGGCTACGCGGTGCTCGGGCTGGTCCAGGACCCGCGTAAGGAGGTCGTCGCGTTCCGGCACCTGTTCGGAACCAAGATCGCGCTCCGGCTGGACGAAGCACCTCAGGTGGACATGGTCCTGGGTGACGGTGCGCGGGCTCGGGGCGCGGCGGCTCACGAGATCAGCGAGAACACGCCCGGTGTGGCGTGGGTCAAGACCGATGGGCGTGGGACTCCTGAGCGGGGACGGGCGTTCTGGGTCACCGATGCGGACTTGGTGGAGCTGGCCATGTTCTTCGGGATCACTGAGGCATCGGTGCACCCGTTCCCGGCCCGCCCCGGCAGTGATGACGCGAGTGAAGGGGGTGTTGCGGCATGAGCGACAAGCGAGAGGAGACCATGACGGCCACTGTGGACAGTGGAGAAACCGTTGGTGTGACTGTGGTTCCGGCGGTCACCCAGGATGTTTCGGGGATGACGTCGGCGGAGCGGGCTCGGATGCCGCTCACGCTCGACGTGGTCAAGGCGGCGGCGGAGCAGCACGGGGTGTGTGTGCGTCCCGTGCTGCGGGAGGTCGTGGACCTCGACACCGGTGAGGTGCGCATGGTCGGTGTGCGCTGCAACTCGACAGTGGCGTCGAAGTGCCAGGCGTGTGCGGACCGCAACCGGCGTTCCCGCATGGCCCAGTGCCGGGAAGGCTGGCACCTCGACCACGAGCCCGTGGCGGAGCGGGAGACCGCGACGAGCGACCAAATCGAGCTGGTCACCTACCGGTCGGACCTGACCGCCGAGTACCGCCAGGCGCAGGGTGAGCAGGATGCGGAACAGGTCGAGGACCTGCGGGAAGCCATCCGGGAGGCGGACTCTGACCTGCGGCGGGAGGGAGTCCGCGGAAACCTCCCCAACGTGGATCGGCCGGCCGCGCCTGCTCCGGTCCGCTCGACCCGGCGGCGTCAAGACTCGCCCAACCTGCCCCGGCGCAAGGTCGCCAAGACCACGGTGGGGCGGGAGTTCGCGGGCAAGTACCGGCCCTCGACGTTCGTCACGGTCACTCTCGACTCCTACGGCAAGGTGCGCACGGACGGCACCCCGGCCGACCCTGCGACGTACGACTACCGGCGGGCTGCTCGGGACGCGGTGCACTTCGCCTCCCTGGTGGACCGGTGGTGGCAGAACCTGCGTCGGGTCGTGGGCTGGGACGTGCAGTACTTCGGCACGGTCGAGCCGCAGAAGCGCATCACCCCACATGCGCACTTCGCCGTCAGGGGCTCGATCCCGCACGCGGTAGTGCGTCAGGTGACGGCGGCGACCTACCTTCAGGTGTGGTGGCCCAACCACGATGAGATCAAGTACAGCGGTGACCAGATGCCGGTGTGGGACATGCGCGCCAAGGGTTTCGTGGACCCGGTCACGAACGTCCCAATCACGCCGTGGGCGGATGCGGTGTCTGATCTGGACACTCCAGCGCACGTGGTCGAGTTCGGGTCTCAGGTGCACTCCAAGGGCATCCTCGGCGGCACCGAGGAAGCTGGACGGCACATCGGCTACCTGACCAAGTACCTCGTCAAGTCGATCTCCGAAGTCGTCGCCGTGGACGACTCGGCGCGGGTGTCGGAGCATGCTGACCGCCTGGCGGCTGAGCTCGCGATCACGCCGTGCTCGGAACGCTGCGCGGTCTGGCTGCTCTACGGCGTCGCTCCCAAGGGGACGAACTCCCGGATGACTCCGGGCCGGTGCCGCTCCAAGGCTCACCGCAGGGAGACGCTCGGGCTGCCGGGGCGGCGGGTGCTGGTGTCACGGCGCTGGTCGGGGAAGACCCTCGCGGAACACAAGTCCGACCGGGCCACGTTCGTCCGTGAGGCCTTGGCTGCTGCGGGGATCGCCAAGCCTGAAGGGACGGACCGGACGCGGCTCATGTGGGCACCGGTCCAGGCAGGTGACCCGCACGCTCCCAGCCGGGCGGAACTGCTGATGCAGATGATCAGTCAGCGGCTCAAGTGGCGGGCCGAGTACGACCAGGCCCAGGCGGTGCTGGCCGCGTTGCCCCGACCCGCGCCCGATGAGGGGCTGAATCTTTCAGCAACTCATCGGGAGGCGGCCTGACCAGGAACGGGGAGGGGGACAGCATGAGTGATCGACCGCGCTTCATCACCGTGGAATGCCTCTGGACGCCGGCCGTTCTGGCCGACTTCCTCGGCATCCCCGAGAAGACGCTGACCGACTGGCGCTACCGCAGCGTGGGACCTGCGTTCGTCCGGCTCGGAAAGCACGTCCGCTACCGCCCGGACGACGTTCGCGACTGGCTCGACGGACAGACCGCCGCCTAGCCCGACCACCAGGACCAGCTGGGCAGTTCCTCCCGGTCTGCCCGGCTGGCCCGTTCTTTCAGCAACTCCCAGAAGGGCACCTCATGGCAGGACACATTCAGGACCGGTGGATGCGCGTCAAGCGTGATCCTGACACCGGTAAGGCTGTGCGGGACGATGAAGGGAAGGCGATCAAGGAGCGTCACCCCGACCTGTGGGGCAAGGGTGACCGGTACAAGGTGCGCTACCCCAAGCCAGGCGGAGGTGAGGACTCCAAGACCTTCCCGGACAAGCAACTCAAGCGTGCGCAGACGTTTCTGACCAAGATGCAGAACGACATCCTGGACGGCGCGTACGTCAGCCCTCAAGCGGGGAAGCTGACCCTTCGTGCCTACGCGGAGAACTACGTGAAGGGGCGGTCCCAAGATCCGGCGTCGCAGGAGACGCTGAATCGGCAGTTGGAGAACAACGTCTTTCCGTTTCTCGGCGACAAGCACCTCGATGTGATCAAGGTGGACACTCTGCGGGACTTCTTGGGGTGGCTGACCGACGAGAGGGCGCTGTCAGTCAACTACCAGGTGCAGATCTGGAAGGCCCTGTCGTCCATCCTTGATGCGGCGCGGGAAGAGAAGAAGATCGGCGCGAATCCCTGCAACTCGAAAGCGATCTCTCCGCCCCGTCCGGTGGAGAACAAGATCGTGACGTGGCCAGAGATCAAGTTGAACAAGATCGCGCTTGCTCTGGAGGCTCGGCACAAGATCGTGATCCCGCTGGGCGCTGGCATGGGTCTTCGACAGGGTGAGATCTTTGCGTTCTCCATGGACAACGTGGATCGCGATCAAATGATCTACCGCTGCTCGCGTCAGATCGCGATCATTGGGAACAAGCTGACGTTCCGCTTGCCGAAGGGGCACAAGACGCGTGAAGTCCCGCTGAGTCAAGGCGTGCTTGATGAACTGGAGGCGTACGCGGAGAACTACCCACCGGTCGCGATCACGCTCCCTTGGAGCGAGCGGGACAGCAAGCAGACCGAGACCGTGAACCTGCTCATGGTCAACTACCAGGGTGTGCCGGACCGACGGCAGACCTTCAACATCCGAGTGTGGCTGCCTGCCTTCAAGCGTGCGCGCATCGAACACGACTCCGACGGCGACGGGATGCACGCACTACGACACCTCTACGCGTCCCACCTGCTCGCCCAAGGCGTCAGCATCCGAGAACTGGCGGACTACCTGGGTCACTCCTCGCCCGCCTTCACGCTCCGCAAGTACGCGCACATGATGCCGTCCAGCCACGACCGGGCGCGGCTGGCGGTCAACTCCATGTTCAAGCCGCGCAAGCGCGCAGAGTCCACAAAGGACGTGACGGCTACCGGCAAGGTCGCCCCCGAGGCCGCCGAGTCACGGCCTGTCGACGGCTGACGGCCTGTCGACGGCTGACGGCCTGGGGACGGCCTAGCGGCCTGAAAACAACTCCACATAGGGATGTTCTGGCAGGTCAGGCCTTGATCGGCGGCAGAACTGCAACTTCTGGCAACTGTCCCCGGCGGCCAGTGTCGTCGAACGCTCCGTGCTGGAGTGGCTGGCCTCGGTCGTCGGCTTTCCCTCTGGCTCCAAGGGAATCCTGACCGGTGGTGGTTCGCTCGCGACGCTCCAGGCGTTGGCCACGGCGCTGCACGACCGGGTGCCCGGGTTCCACGCCACCGGACTGCAGCGCGACGCGGCGCCGTTGGTCGTCTACACCTCCGTCGAGGCGCACCGCAGCGTCGACAAGGCCGCCGCGATCCTCGGCATCGGCCTGGACAACGTCCGCCACATCGCCACGGATTCGTTGCACCGCATGGACGTTTCGGCTCTGCGCAAGGCCATCGCGCAAGACCGCGCCGACGGTCTGCAACCGTGGTGCGTCGTCGCGACCTGCGGCACGGTGTCGACGGGCTCGGTCGATCCGATCGACGCGATCGCCGACCTGTGCGCCGAGCAGGACCTGTGGCTGCACGTCGACGGTGCCTACGGTGCGCTTTTCCTGCTGTCAGAACAGATGCGCGGCCTGATGGGTGGCTGTGCCCGGGCCGACTCGATCACGCTCGACCCGCACAAGCTGCTGTTCGCCTCGCTGGAGGCGGGCTGCCTGCTCGTCCGCGACGGCTCGAAGCTGCGCGACGCCCACGCGTTCGACTCCTCGTACCTGACGATCGCCGATGACCCGTTGATGACCGACTACATGGACTACGGGCCGCAGCTTTCCCGCAACTTCAAGGCTTTCAAGGTGTGGAGCGCGCTGCAGGCGTTCGGTGTTTCGGCGTTCCGAGAGGCGAACGAGCGGACTCTCGAACTGGCGCGGCGGTTGGGCGCCGGTATCACGGCGACGCCCGGACTCACCTTGCTGGCTCCCGTGACCCTGACCGCCGTGTGCTTCCAGGTGGACGGCGCTTCGCCCGAGGAGCACGCGAAACTACTCGAAACGCTGGCCGCCGAGAACGTCGCGCTGCTCGGACCCGTTGTGGTGGCAGGAAAACGGGGCGTCCGCGCCTGCGTCACCAACCACCGCACCTCGGAGGCCGACATCGATCTGATCCTCGACCGGCTGCGGCGCTAGCGCCAGACGTCGGCGAGGTTCCGGTCGAACATGGTCGCGATCGACACCAGTGCCGCGTCGAGGTCGACCTTCTCAGGATCGACGAGTGCCTGCAGGTGGATGCCGAGGAGCGCGCCGTTCAGTGCCACGGCGGCGGTGCGCTCCTGCTCGGCGGCCTTCTCCGGATCGGCCGTGGCCGGGCGGTGCAGGCGCAGCAGGGTCTCGATGCCCTCGCGCCGCCGGGCGAAGAACTCCCGGTACTGCTCCTGCACGACACCTCGGTCGCTCAGCGCCTCGACCAGGATCATGAACACCAGCGCGGAGTTGCCGCTCCTGAGCAGTTCGGCCGTCTCGGCGAACACCTCGGTCAGCGACGGCACGGACTCGTAGCGCTCGGCCGGCCAGATCCGCCCGACCACGCGTTCCACCACGGCCATCACGAGGCCGTCCTTGTTCTTGAAGTGCCACGGGATGGAACCGCGGCTGATGCCCGATCGCTTCGCGATGTCCACAAAGGACGTGCGGTCGAACCCGCGTTCGGCGAAGAGCTCCTCGGCGGCGTCCAGGATGCGGCGGCGGCTCTCGTCGCCGATCTCGTCGATCCGGCGCGGCCCAGGGGAGTTCACGGCGATCATCGTACGACCCCGGCGAGGTCGTGCGGCACGTGCCGAGCGGTCCCGGCCAGCACCAGGCCCGCCACGATCGAGGCGACGGGCGCCACCAGGGCGACCGCGGTCTGCTCGTCCCACAACCACGCCGCCACGCCGGTGAGCGCCGCGCCGCCGAGCCCGCCGACCACCGCCGTGCAGACGCCGATCAGCGCGAACGCCGTCGCCCGGAACTCCTTCGGCGTCACCGAGGCCACGACCAGGCTCAGCGGAACGATGCCCGCGAACGTCATCGCCTGGACGACCATCCCGACGGCCACGTAGGTGGTGATGTCCGGCGCGTACGCCTGCACCGCGAACCCGATGCCCAGCACGGAGAGCGCTCCGGCCGCGAGGTGCAGGCACGCCTGGGGGCTGCGCCGGAACAGCTTGTCGCTCAAGGACCCGCCGAGCGCCGCGCCGAGGAGCCCGCCGATCGCGCAGGCCGAGGTGATGAGGCCGCGAGCCATCGCGTTCTGCCCGAACTGTTCTTCGAGGATGACGTTCATGTAGATCGGCACCGTCGTCACGCACATGCCGAACGCGCCGAGCGCGACCACGACTCGCACGACCGTGCGGATCTTCCTCACGCTGTTCAGCGCGTCGCGTGGTGTCGTCGTGGCGTGCTTCCGGACCGGTTCGGGCAGGCGCAGCGCGGCCAGGCCGAGCAGCAACGCGGGCACGGCGAGGAAGGCGAACGCCCAGCGCCAGGCCTCGTGCTCGTCGGGGATGAACGCCGCGAAGGCCGCCGCCAGCAGGGGACCGGTGACGATGCCGAGCGGTTGCCCGCCGCGGTGCAGCCCGAGCACCCGCCCTCGCCCGGCCGCCGGGTAGGCGTCGACCAGCAGCGACGACTGGATCGGGCCCTCGTTGGCCTTGCCGACGCCCGCGATCACCCGGACCGCGGCGGCCTGCCAGAGGTTCTGGACCGTCCCCAGGACTCCGGCGGCCGCGGCCCAGGCGAGGGTGGCGACGCCCGCGATCGTCGTGCGGCGGTGCCGGTCGCCCAGCAGGCCGAGCGGGAGTGCGGCGAGAGCGACCATCACCGCGGCCAGGGCGCCGACGACGCCGATGGCCGAGGTGCTGATGCCGAGCGACTCGCGGATCTCGGGCGCGAAGACCACGAACATCACGTTGTCGACGCTGTCCAGGACCTGCAGGCCGACCAGGACGCCGACGGTGGCACGGCCGCCGGCGGAGAGGACCTCGCGTAAAGGCATTGGATGCATGCTGAGCAGGCTACTGTGTTGACCAACATAGTGTCATCAGATCAACATAGGGAGGTGTTCCCATGCGGAACTGGACGGGCTCGGCCGCCTTCGTCACCGGCGGAGCCAGGGGGATCGGCTTGGGCATCGCGAGGGCGCTCGCGCACCGGGGTGTGAGCCTCGCGCTGGCCGACGTCGACGAGGAGTCACTGGCCCGCGCCGAAGAAGAGCTGTCCCAGGTGACGGCCGTGAAGACGTATCGGCTGGACGTGCGCGACAGGGAGACGTTCGACCAGGTCGCGGAGCAGGCCGAACGCGCGCTGGGACCGGTGGACCTGCTGTTCAACAACGCCGGCATCGTGCCGCACGCCGCCGTCACCGAGCTGACCTACGACAAGTGGGACCTGGCCCTCGCCGTGAACCTGACCGGCGTGATCAACGGGATCCAGGCGTTCCTCCCGCGCATGCTCGAACGCCGGACCGGCTACGTCGTGAACACCGCGTCGGTCGCCGGGCTCGTGTCGGACCCGAACCTGCTGTACGCGACGGCCAAGTTCGCCGTCGTCGGCCTGTCCGAGTCGCTGCGCCTGAACGTGGCCGAGCACGGCGTCGACGTCAGCGTCCTGTGCCCGGGACCGGTCGACACGGACATCGTCGCCAACACCAGCGCTTCGCACGCCGCCGTCGCGTTGCGGGACGACTACGTGCCCGCCGTCGCGGCGTTCCTGAAGAGCGGACCCGGCATCGACGCCGTGGGCGAGATGGTGCTGGCGGGCATGGAGAAGCGCTCGCCGTGGATCTTCACCGGCTACGACGTCCGGCCGCACCTGGAGAAGCGCATGGCCGCTCTGCTCGACTGCCTATGACACGGGGGTGGTGAGCCGGCGGCCGGACGGCTTGGCGTTGTTCATGGCGAGCAACCCGTCGATCACGCCACGGCCTCGCGGCTGCCCGTGTCCACGTAGATCACGCCGTCCTGCACGACGACCGGGTACGTGCGCACCGCCCTCTTGGCCGGCAGGCACGTCGGGACACCGGTGCGCAGGTCGAAGCTCGCCGCGTGCAGCGGGCACTCGACGAAGCAACCCTCCAGCCAGCCCTCGGACAGCGACGCGTCCTGGTGACTGCAGGTGTCGTCGATCGCGTAGAACTCGCCGTCCGCGTTGAAGACGGCGATCGCCGGGTCGCCATCCAGACGCACGGATTCGCCCACGGGCAGGTCGGCCACGGCGCAAGCGGTGATCATCTCGAACCCCTCCGTTGCGTATTACGGAACTGGATGTGCGATACGCAACAGCAGAATGAGCCAGAACGGATGCCGCGTCAAGACGCCAATGCGGGCGCCGTCGCAGGCGCCCCGGCGCTTCCTCCGGCGGCAACGCCCTGCCTGTGCTGGTTACTCGTTCACAACACAGTTACGGTTGCGTAATGAGCAACAACGGGGAGGCGCGCGACACGGCGCTGGTGCAATCGGTCGATCGGGCGGTGGCGGTGCTGGAGCTGCTGGCCCGCAACGGGGAAGCGGGGATCACCGAGATCGCCGCCGAGCTCGGCGTGCACAAGTCCTCCGCGTCCAGACTCGTTTACACGCTTCAGGCCCGTGACCTCGTGGAGCAGGACGGCGAACGCGGCCCGTTCCGGATCGGCCTCGGCATGCTCCGGTTCGCGGGCGCGGTGACCGGGCAGCTCGACTACGTCCGGGTGGGCGGCCCGGTCTGCACGGAGCTCGCGGACCGGCTGGGCGAGACCGTCAACATCGCGATCCTCGACAGCGGCGTCGCGCTGAACGTGAGCCAGGCGCGGGGCGGTTCCGCGGTGGCGGCGCAGAACTGGGTCGGCCAGCGCACGCCGTTGCACGCCACGTCGAGCGGCAAGGTCCTGCTCGCCGCCGCGTCGGCCGACGACCAGGACCGCCTGCTGTCGGGCGATCTGGAGCCCTGTGCCCCGCGCACGATCACTGATCCCGTGAAGTTGCGGTGCGTGCTGCAACGCACGGCCGAGGACGGGTTCGCGACCTGCATGGAGGAGCTGGAGGCCGGTCTGCACGCGGTCGCGGTGCCGGTGTTCGGTTCGCACGGCGACGTCGTGGCGGCGATCAGCGCCGCCGGTCCGGCCTACCGGCTCTCGCAGAAGCGCATGCCGGAGATCGTCGAGGAGCTGCGGGTGGCGTCGCGCGACCTTTCCGTCCGAATGGGGCATTCCGTGCTGTGAAAGACGTTCACGCACAGCGAGCCCTCGGTCACGGCCGGGGGCTCGTTGCCGTTCCGGGTGCCTCCGTCCGTGCGACAAGGTCTTGACAACGGCTCCGGCGGGCCGCACCGTGATGCCGCTAGTTGCATAATGCGAACTGCGTTGCGTATTACGGAACTCGCCGACAGGAGCGAACGAAGTGGCACATGCGGTCAAGGGTGTCGTGGCGGCGGGGCGCGGAGCCAAGGTCTCGGTGGAGACGATCCTCGTGCCGGATCCCGGTCCGGGCGAGGCGCTGGTGAAGGTGCAGGCGTGCGGGGTGTGCCACACCGACCTGCACTACCGGGAGGGCGGGATCAACGACGAGTTCCCGTTCCTGCTCGGGCACGAGGCCGCGGGCATCGTCGAAGCGGTCGGCGAGGGCGTCACCGATCTGGAACCCGGCGACTTCGTGATCCTGAACTGGCGCGCGGTGTGCGGTTCGTGCCGCTCCTGCCTGCGCGGCCGGCCCCAGTACTGCTTCAACACCCACAACGCCACGCAGCCCATGACGCTCGCCGACGGCACACCGCTGTCGCCCGCGCTGGGCATCGGCGCGTTCGCCGAGAAGACGCTCGTCCACAGTGGACAATGCACGAAGGTGAACCCCAAGGCGCCGGCGGAGGTCGCGGGCCTGCTCGGCTGCGGCGTGATGGCGGGCCTCGGCGCCGCGATCAACACCGGCGGCGTCACGCGCGGCGACAGCGTGGCCGTGCTCGGTTGCGGCGGCGTCGGTGACGCGGCGATCCTGGGAGCCCGGCTGGCGGGGGCGCGCACGATCATCGCCGTCGACCTCGACGACACGAAACTGCGGTGGGCCGAGCGGTTCGGTGCCACGCACACGATCAACGCCCGCGAGCAGGACGTCGTCGAGACGATCCGCGAGCTCACCGAGGGCAACGGCGCCGACGTCGTGATCGACGCGGTCGGCCGCCCCGAGACCTTCCAGCAGGCGTTCTACGCCCGTGACCACGCCGGCCTCGCCGTGCTCGTCGGTGTGCCGACCCCGGACATGAAGCTCGAGCTGCCGTTGATCGACGTGTTCTCCCGCGGCGGCGCGGTGAAGTCGTCCTGGTACGGCGACTGCCTGCCCAGCCGCGACTTCCCGATGCTGATCGACCTGTACCTGCAGGGCAGGCTCGACCTCGGCGCGTTCGTCTCGGAGACGATCGGGCTGGGCGACGTCGAGAAGGCGTTCGAGGACATGCACCACGGCCGCGTCCTGCGCTCGGTGGTGGTCCTGTGACCCAGCCGAGAGTCGTGCTCATCGGCGCGGGCATCGTCGGATGCGCGCTCGCCGACGAACTCACCGCACGTGGATGGACCGACATCACCGTGCTCGAACAGGGACCGCTGTTCGCCACGGGCGGGTCGAGCTCGCACGCGCCGGGCCTGGTCTTCCAGACCACCGGCTGCAAGACGATGACCTCGTTCGCCCGGTACACCGTCGAGAAGTACACGGCGCTGACGATGGACGACAAGTGGTGCTTCCAGCAGCTCGGCGGGCTGGAGGTCGCCACCACCCCGGAACGCTGGACGGACATCAAGCGCCGCCACGGCTGGGCCACGTCGTGGGGCGTCGAGAGCTACCTGCGCGATCCGGAGGAGTGCGCGCGGCTGCACCCGTTGCTCGACCCGTCGAAGATCCTCGGCGGCTTTCACATCCCGAGCGACGGCATCGCGAAACCGCTCAGGGCCGCCGAGGCACAGGCACGCAGGGCGATGGAGCGCGGCGCGAAGTTCCTGGCGCACCACAAGGTCACCGGCATCGAACGCAACGGGCGCCGGGTCAAGGCCGTCGTCACCGAGCACGACACGTTCGCCGCCGACATCGTCGTGTCCTGCGTCGGCATGTGGGGCCCGCGGATCGGGCGGATGGTCGACCTCGACATCCCGCTCGTCCCGATGGCCCACCAGTACGCGAAGACAGCTCCGTTGCCCGCTCTCAAGGGCGTCAACACGGAACTGTCCGAGATGTCGAAGCCGTTGCTGCGCCACCAGGACGCCGACCTGTACTTCCGCGAGCACGTCGACCGCATCGGCATCGGCGCGTACGGGCACCGGCCGATGCCGATCTCGGCCGACGACATCCTCGACTTCGACGTGGCGCCGACCATGCCGTCCGAGATCGCGTTCACCCCGGAGGACTTCGAGACCTCCTGGGACGCCGCCGTCGACCTGCTGCCGGCCCTCGGCGACTCGAAGGTCGAGGAGGGCGTCAACGGCCTGTTCTCCTTCACCCCGGACGGCAACCCGCTGCTCGGCGAACACCCGGGACTGCAGGGCTTCTGGGTCGCCGAGGCCGTGTGGATCACGCACTCCGCCGGTGTCGCGAAGGCGATGGCCGAGTGGCTGGTGGACGGGCAGCCGGACATCGACCTGCACGGCTGCGACCTCAACCGGTTCGAGGACGTCCAGCGCTCACCCGGCTACGTGCACGAACGCAGCTGCCGGGCGTTCGTCGAGGTCTACGACGTCCTGCACCCGCTGCAGCCCGCCGAACGCCCGCGACCGTTGCGCACCAGCCCGTTCTACGAGCGGCAGAAGGAACTCGGCGCGGTGTTCCTGGAGGCGTCGGGCTGGGAACGTCCGCACTGGTACGAGGCCAACGCGTCGCTGCCCGAGGTCGCGGAGATCCCGGAACGCAACGAGTGGGCGTCCCGGTTCTGGTCGCCGATCGCCGGCGCCGAGGCCCTCGTCGCCCGCAAGCGGGTCGCGATGTTCGACATGACCGCGTTGAAGCGACTGGAGGTCAGCGGCCCGGAGGCGTTGACGTTCCTGCAGACCATGACCACCAACCAGCTCGACCGCAAGCCGGGCGCGGTGGTGTACACGTTGCTGCTCAACGAGGACGGGGGAGTGCGCAGCGACCTGACGATCGCCAGGCTCGGCCAGAACCGGTTCCAGGTCGGCGCGAACGGCCCGCTCGACCTCGACTGGCTGCGCCGGCGCATGCCGCCCAACGGTGGCGTGCACATCTCGGACATCACCCCGGGCACCTGTTGCATCGGCCTGTGGGGACCTGAGGCCCGCAACCTCCTGCAACCGTTGACCCGCACGGACTTCTCGCACCAGGCCATGGGGTACTTCAAGGCGCAGGAGGCCTTCATCGGCGAAGTGCCGGTCACCGCGATGCGCCTGTCGTACGTCGGCGAACTCGGTTGGGAGCTCTACACCACGGCCGACATGGGGCGTCGTTTGTGGGACACGCTCTGGGAAGCCGGTCAGCAGCACGGGGTCATCGCCGCCGGTCGCAGCGCGTTCACCAGCATGAGGCTGGAGAAGGGCTACCGCTCGTGGGGCGCCGACGTGACCACCGAGCACGACCCGTACGAGGCGGGGCTGGGTTTCGCGGTCCGCATGAACAAGGGCTACTTCCACGGCCGCAGGGCGTTGGAGGGTCGTTCCGAGGAGACGGCCGTTCGCAAGCTCACCTGCCTGATCATCGACGACGACTACCAGGTCGTCATGGGTTCCGAGCCGGTGTTCGCCGGTGGCCTGCCGGTCGGGTACGTGACCAGCGCGGCCCGCGGTTACTCGATCGGCAAGAACATCGCCTACGCCTGGTTGCCCGCAGAGGTCGCGGTGGAGGGAACTCCGGTCGAGATCGAGTACTTCGGCGAACGCGTCCAGGCCGTCGTGTCGTCCGAACCGCTGTTCGACCCCGAGATGAAGCGGATCCGCTCATGACCCAGACCGAACTGCCGTCCAGCCTCATCCCCACGTTGCCCGGCAGCACCTACACCGATCCGGCGATCTTCGCGCTGGAGCAGGAGAACATCTTCGAGCGGATGTGGTTCTGCGCGGTCCGCAGCGCCGATCTCCCGGACGCCGGCAACTTCCGCACCGTCCAGATCGGACGCGAGAGCGTGCTCGTGACCCGGTCGCGCGACGGCTCGTTGCGTGCGTTCCTCAACATCTGCCGGCACCGCGGCGCCAAGCTGTGCGTCGAGGAGACCGGCACCGTCAAGCGGAACTTCCAGTGCCCGTACCACGCCTGGACCTACGGCCTCGACGGCAAGCTGGTCGCCGCGCCGAACCTCACGTCGATGCCGGACATCGACCGCGTCGAGTACGGCCTGAAGCCCGTGCATTTGAGAGAATGGCTCGGTTACGCCTGGCTGTCGCTGGCCGACGAGCCGGCGTCGTTCGAGGAGACCGTGCAGCAGGACGTCCGCGAGCGGCTGGGCAACCTCGACGCGATCGGCAACTACCAGGTCAGCGAACTCGACCTGGGCCGCCGGATCACCTACGACGTCAAGGCCAACTGGAAGCTCATCATCGAGAACTTCATGGAGTGCTACCACTGCGCCACCATCCACCCCGAGCTCACGGAGGTCCTGCCGGAGTTCGCGGACGGCTACGCGGCGCAGTACTACGTCGGGCACGGCGCGGTGTTCGGCGAGGAGATCAAGGGCTTCACCATCGACGGCAGCGAGGGCTTCGAGAACCTGTCCGGAGTGGACGCCGAGCAGGACCGCCGGTACTACGCGATCACCGTGCGGCCGCAGGTGTTCATCAACCTCGTGCCGGACCACGTGATCATCCACCGGATGTTCCCGATGGCCGCCGACCGCACGATCGTCGAGTGCGACTGGCTCTACGCCAAGGACGTCGTCGCCACCGGCAAGGACGTGTCGCGGTCCGTCGAGCTCTTCCACCGCGTCAACGAGCAGGACTTCGACGCGTGCGAACGGTGCCAGCCCGCGATGTCGTCGCGGGCCTACCGGAACGGCGGCGTGCTGGTTCCCTCCGAACATCACATCGGCGAGTTCCACCGCTGGGTGCAGGAGGCCACGTCGCCGAAACGGTGGTAGAAGGCTTACGCGCCAGAACCACAAGGCACCAGCCGGTATCACTACGTGCACCCGGTTGGTGATGGTCCCGCCCAGCGGGGACTACACCGTGGGGCAGCTACCGGCCCTCTTCGTCACGGCGCCGACGAGACCTCCCTCGCCGGCCAGTTCGGCAGGGTGACGTCGAAGACGACGACCGCCGCTGTGATCAAGGCATTCCGTCAGGTGTGGCGACTTCAGGTCGCGACACCGTTACCGCAGCGTCTTCTCTTGCTGCACTAGGCGAAATGCACAGGCCTGAAGGTGAAGGAGGAGTGTCGGGAGTTCGCGGGCAGGGCTGGCGTCCCACGTCGGTCACCTGCTCAGCTGCTGCGAGACGACCGCCGAAGAGGTCAGATCAACGCCCTGATCGCCTGTTCGAAACCGATGACGTGCTGCGAGGCGAGTTCGCTCGCCTTCTTGGCGTCGCCCTCGATGATCGCGGTGAGGAGGGGCACGTGCTCGTCGACGTGACCGGCCATTCCGGACAGTCGCGGCAGGAAGACGCACCAGATCCGGGTGGCCAGGTTGTCGTACGAGATCAGGGTGTCTTCCAGGAACGGGTTGTGCACGCACCCGTAGATGGCGCGGTGCACACCGACGTCGGTGCGCAGCAGCTCGATGTTGTCGCCGGAAGGCGCGGTGTCGAGCCGCGAGCGCAGTTCGGTGAGCGCGGTCCTGTCCGCAGCCGTGGCGCGTTCGGCGGAGGCGGCCGCGGCGAGGGGTTCCAGGGTCCTGCGCACCTCGGAGATGTGCGAGAGGTCGGAGATGTTCACGTCGGTGGCGAACGTGCCGCGGCGCGGGAAGGCGACGACGAGCCGTTCCTGCTCGAGTCGTTTCAACGCTTCGCGGATCGGGGTGCGGCCGACGCCGAGTTCGGTGCGCAGCCTGTCCTCGTTGATGGGCTCGCCCGGCTTGATCTCCAGCATGACCAGGCGATCGCGCAGCACGGCGTAGGCCTGTTCGGTGAGTGAGACGGAGGCGGGCTCGTCGTTGACCCGTGCGTTCATGTGACCTACGGTACTGCACAGACTGATATACCAGTAGTCGACCAGATGATTTCGCTGGAGGCGTCGCAATGACCAGCCCGCCCGGAGCACATCTGCCCGAGCACCCGGACTTCCTCTGGGACAACCCGGAACCGAAGGCCTCCTACGACGTCGTGATCGTCGGCGGCGGAGGGCACGGACTGGCCACCGCCTACTACCTCGCGAAGGTCCACGGCATCACGAACGTCGCGGTGCTCGAGAAGGGCTGGCTCGCGGGCGGCAACATGGCCCGCAACACCACGATCATCCGGTCGAACTACCTGTGGGACGAGAGCTCCGGCATCTACGAGCACTCGCTGAAGCTGTGGGAGGGCTTGGAGGAGGACCTCGGCTACCCGATCCTGTTCGACCAGCGCGGTGTGCTGAACCTGGCCCACAGCCTGCAGGACGTGCGCGACAGCGTCCGGCGGGTCAACGCCAACCGGCTCAACGGCATCGACGCGGAGTGGGTGGATCCCGCCGGGGTCAAGGAGATCTGCCCGATCGTCAACACCTCGCCGGACGTCCGCTACCCGGTGCTGGGCGCGACCTACCAGCCGCGCGCGGGCATCGCGAAGCACGACTACGTGGCGTGGGGCTACGCGCGGGCCGCGCACGCGATGGGCGTTGATCTCATCCAGAACTGCGAGGTCACCGGGCTGGAGACCTCGAGCGGCCGGATCACGGCCGTGCAAACGTCTCGCGGCCGGATCGCCGCCGGCAAGGTCGCGTTGTGCGCCGCCGGGCACAGCTCGGTGCTCGCGAAGATGGTCGGCCTGCGCCTTCCGCTCGCCTCGCATCCGTTGCAGGCCTTGGTGTCCGAGCTGCTGGAGCCCGTGCACCCGACCGTCGTGATGTCGAACGCCGTGCACGTCTACGTCTCCCAGGCGCACAAGGGAGAACTGGTGATGGGCGCCGGCATCGACAGCTACAACGGTTACGGGCAGCGGGGTTCGTTCCACATCATCGAGCAGCAGATGTCGGCGGCGCTGGAGCTGTTCCCGATCTTCGCCCGCGCGCACCTGCTGCGGACGTGGGCGGGCATCGTCGACGTCAGCCCGGACGCCTCGCCGATCGTCGGCCTCACGCCGGTGGGCGGGCTGTACCTGAACTGCGGCTGGGGAACCGGCGGGTTCAAGGCCACCCCCGGTGTCGGCGACTGCTTCGCGCACACCATCGCCCACGACAAGCCGCACCCGTTCAACGAGCCGTTCACCCTGGAGCGCTTCACCACGGGCGCTCTCGTCGACGAGCACGGCGCCGCCGCCGTGGCCCACTAGGAGCTGACGATGCAACTCATCCCGTGTCCGTGGTGCGGGCCGCGCGAGGAAGCGGAGTTCCACTACGGCGGCCAGGCCCACGTCGCGTACCCCGAGGACCCGTCGGCGCTGACCGACGAGGAATGGGCCCAGTACGTGTTCTTCCGGGAGAACCCGAGCGGCCCGTTCGCCGAGCGCTGGAGCCACCACGCCGGATGCCGGCGGTGGTTCAACGCCGTCCGCGACACCCGCACCCACGACCTGCTGGCCGTCTACCGCGTGGGCGAGCCCATGCCCGAGGTGATCGCATGACGTTCCGCACGCCCACCGGTGGCGCGATCGACCGGGACACCCTGCTGCACTTCACCTTCAACGGCCAGTCCTACACCGGGCACCCCGGTGACACCCTCGCGTCGGCCCTGCTCGCGAACGGCGTGCACGAGGTCGGCAGCAGCGTGAAGCTCGGCCGGCCGCGTGGCATCGTGGCGGCGGGCTCCGAGGACCCGACGTCGCTGGTCCAGATCGAGGCGCCGTTCTCCGAGCCGATGCTGCTCGCGACGACCGTGGAGCTCTACGACGGTCTCGTGGCGAGAGGGCTGGCGGGCCAGGGACGGCTTGCCTCGGAACCGGACCCGTCACGCTACGACGCCAAGCACGAGCACTGCGACGTGCTGGTCGTGGGTGCCGGGCCCGCTGGCCTGATGGCGGCTCTGACCGCCGCTCGCAGCGGTGCGCGGGTGGTGCTGGTGGACGAGCAGAACCAGGCCGGCGGCGCGTTGCTGGGCGTGGAGGAGTACCTGGACGACAGGCCGTCCGCCGAGTGGGCCGCGGACATCGTCGCCGAGTTGAAGAGCACGCCGGGGGTGCTGGTGCTGGAGCGCACCACGGCGTTCGGCATGTACCAGGACGGGTTCGTGCTCGCCCTGCAGAAGCGCACCGACCATCTCGGGTTCGCGGCGCCGGAAGGCGTTGCCCGGCAACGGGTCTGGCGGATCAGGACGCGGCAGACCGTGCTCGCGACCGGTGCTCACGAACGTCCGGTGGTGTTCTCGGGCAACGACCGGCCAGGGATCATGCTGGCCTCGTCCGCGCGTACGTTCCTGCACCGCTACGGAGTGCTGCCCGGCTCGCGGGCCGTCGTGTTCACCACCAACGACAGCGCGTACTGCGCGGCGATCGACCTCGCGGAGTCCGGTGTGGACATCGCGCTGATCGTCGACGCTCGCCCAGAGGCTCCTGCCCGGCTCGCGACCGAGTGCGCGGCGCGGGGCATCGAGGTTCGTGCCGGGCATGTTGTGGTGGGGACCGAGGGCGACGGCCGGGTGACCGCGGCGCGGATCGGCCCGCTGGCCCCCGCTTCACCGGACGTCACCGTCCCGTGCGACACCGTCCTCGTCTCGGGCGGCTGGAACCCCGTCGTCAGCCTGTTCAGCCAGGCCCGCGGGAAGCTGCGCTACGACGGAGAACTCGGCGCTTTCGTGCCGGGCGAGGAGCTCTCCACCGTCCGGGTGGCGGGGTCCGCGACCGGTGAGCTGGACCTGAACGAGTGTGCGCGGCAGGGACGGGACGCCGGTGCGGAGGCCGCTGCCGCCGCCGGGTTCGCGCCGGGCGGTCAGGTACCGCTGCCCGTGTCGGACTCGCGGTGCACGGCACGCTCCGGCCTGGTGCTGTGGCGGGTGCCGGGCGACGACGACGCGAGCTTCGTCGACCTGCAAAGGGATTCGACGGTCTCCGACGTGCTGCGGGCGACCGGGGCGGGCCTGCGGTCGTTGGAGCACGTCAAGCGCTACACGACCATCGGCACCGCGCACGACCAGGGCAAGACCTCCGGCATGATCGCGGCGGGCATCGTCGCCGAGGCGCTCGGCGTCGAGCTGGAAGACCAGCGGCCCACGACGTTCCGCCCGCCCTACACCTCGATCTCCTTCGCCGCGCTGGCCGGCCGTGACCGCGGCGACCTGCACGACCCGGTGCGCGTCACGGCGATCCATCCGTGGCACGTGGCGCACGGGGCGCTGTTCGAGGACGTCGGGCAGTGGAAGCGGCCCTGGTACTACCCGAAGCCGGGCGAGGACCTGCACACGGCCGTGCTGCGCGAATGCCGTGCCACGCGGGAGAGCGTCGGCATGATGGACGGCTCGACGCTCGGCAAGATCGACGTGCAGGGCGCTGACGCCGGCAAGTTCCTGGACATGCTCTACACCAACATGATGAGCACGCTGAAGGTCGGCAAGATCCGCTACGGCGTGATGTGCGGCGTCGACGGCATGGTGATCGACGACGGCACGGTGATCCGCGTCGGCGAGGAGCGGTACCTCATCACCACGACCACCGGCAACGCCGCGAAGATCCTCGACTGGATGGAGGAGTGGCTGCAGACGGAGTGGCCGCACCTCGACGTGCACTGCACCTCGGTCACCGAGCACTGGGCCACGATCCCGTTGGTGGGCCCGCGATCCCGGGACGTCCTCGCCGCCGTCGCCCCCACGCTGGACGTGTCGAACGAGGCGTTCGAGTTCATGGCCTGGCACGACACCGTCGTCGCGGGAGTTCCGGCGCGGGTGTGCCGGATCAGCTTCTCCGGCGAGCTGGCCTACGAGATCAACGTGACCGCCTGGCACGGCATCGCCGTCTGGGAGGCGCTGATGGAGGCGGGGGAGCAGTACGGGATCACGCCGTACGGCACCGAGACCATGCACGTGCTCCGCGCCGAGAAGGGCTACCCGATCATCGGCCAGGAGACCGACGCGACGGTCACACCGCAGGACCTGGGCATGTCGTGGGCGGTGTCGAAGAAGAAGCCCGACTTCATCGGCAAGCGCTCGTTCGCCCGCGCCGAGAACAACCGCTCGGACCGCAAGCAGCTGGTGGGGCTCCTGCCCGTCGACCCTTCGGTGCTGCTGCCGGAGGGGTCGCAGATCGTGGAGACCGATCGGCTGCCCGAGCCGCCGGTGCGGATGCTCGGCCACGTCACGTCCAGCTACCCGAGTGCCGCGCTGGGCCGGACGTTCGCGCTGGCGCTGGTGCGCTCGGGCCACGAACGCATCGGCGAGACCCTGTTCGTGCCCGTCGAGGACGCGCTCGTGCCGGTCACCGTCACCGAATCCGTGCTGTACGACAAGGAAGGAGCCCGTCGTGACGGCTAGCCCTCTCTCCGCCTGGACCGATCGGCTGGCGGCGCTCGCCCCCGTGCTGAACGCCGCGGAGCTGCCGTTCCGGTCGCAGCTCACGGTTCGCGTGTCGGATTCCGGTGCCATCGCGGCGATGGGTTCGGCGCTGGGCGTCCAGTTCCCTTCTGCCGCTTGTACCTTCATCTCGGGCTCCGGACGGTTCGGGGACGTCGAGGTGCTGTGGCTGGGCCCTGACGAGTTCCTCGTCGTGGCCGCCCCCGACCTGCAGATCACGATCGAGGAGGTGTTGCGTGGCGCGCTCGGGACTGTCAGAGGGTCCGTTGTGGACACTTCGGCTCAGCGCACGACCGTGGTCCTTCAAGGGCCGCGGGTCCGGAACGTGCTGGCTCACGGATGTTCCGTGGACCTGCACCCGGCTTCGGCTCCCGGCGGCACTTGCGTGCAGACGCTGCTCGCGAGGACGGGAATCATCCTGCAGGTGAACGGCGACGACCGGTACACGGTCCTGGTGCGGTCGTCGTTCGCCGAGTACTTCGCGGCGTGGCTCGGCGACGCGTGCTCCGAGTACCTGGCGGTGGCGTGATGCCCCAGTTCACCCTGACCCTGCACTGCCCGGAACGCGCGGGCATCGTGCACGCCGTGACGTCGTTCCTGGTCGACCACGGCTGCGACATCGTGCAGCACCAGCAGTTCGACGACGACGTGCGCGGGAAGTTGTTCCTGCGCACCGCGTTCTCCTGCGACGGCGTCGAGGCCGACGACCTCGCCGGTGAGTTCGCGAAGGTCGCGACCCAGTTCGAGATGGACTTCGACCTGTGGGACGACCGGCCGCCACGCGTGCTCGTGATGGTGTCGAAGGCCGGTCACTGCCTCAACGACCTGCTCTTCCGCTGGCGTGCGGGCGGTCTCGGCGGTGAGATCGCCGCCATCGTCTCGAACCACGAGGACCTGCGCCCGATGGCGGAGGCGGCTGGGCTCGACTTCGTGCACGTGCCCAACACCGCCGACACCAAGCACTTCGCCGAACAACGCCTGGTCGAACTCGTCGACGAGTACCAGGCCGATCTGGTGGTGCTGGCGCGGTACATGCAGGTGCTGTCCAACGACCTGTGCGCCAAGCTGGCCGGCCGCGTGATCAACATCCACCACTCGTTCCTGCCGGGTTTCAAGGGCGCCAAGCCCTACCACCAGGCCTACGACCGCGGCGTGAAGTACGTGGGCGCGACGGCCCACTACGTCACCCCCGACCTCGACGAGGGCCCGATCATCGAACAGGAGGTGCTGCGCGTGGACCATTCCTTCGACCCACGCGCGCTCACCGCCGCCGGCCGCGACGCCGAGGCCCTCGCCCTGTCGCGTGCCGTCCGCTGGCACTGCGAGCACCGGGTTCTGCTCAACGGCAACGGAACCGTCGTCTTCCGCTAGTTCTTGCGCACGAGCAGTTGGGCCTGCAGGAACCGTTCGCTCTCGATCGGTTCCCGCACCAGCCGTCCGACCTCGCTGAAACCCGCCTGCTTCAGCAGATCCACCAGAGCCGACGGAGACCAGCGGTAGGCGAGCGTCACCTTGTGGTCGAACTCCTGCGGCTGCGGATCGTCGCCCGCGAAGAACCCGAGCATCAGGTGGCCGCCGGGCTTGAGCACGCGGCAGAACTCGCCGAACACGGCCGGCAGTTCACGCGGCGGCATGTGGATGACCGAGTAGAACGCCAGAATGCCGCCGAGAGCCCCGTCCTCGAGGTCCAGTGCGGCCATCGAGCCTTCCTCGAACCTCAGGTCCGGATGGGCCTCGCGGGCGATGGCGATCATCGCGGGGGAGAGGTCGAGCCCGAAGACGTCCAGCCCGAGCGAGCGCAGGTGCGCGGTCAGGTGGCCGGGACCGCACCCGAGGTCGGCGACCGGTCCGTCGGTGAGTTCGGCGAACGCGGCCAGCATCGCGCGTTCGAGCGGCCTGGTGTCGAGCATGTCGCTGAAGAGATCGGCGTAGAGGGACGCCACTTCGTCGTACGGGGTCACGGCGAAAACCCTACCGTGAATTGTTGTGAGTGATTTGCTGTTGCCAGAGATCGGCTATTGCACCGTCGACGCAAACCTGTTCTCGTGCATATAGTGCGGCCGTGATTTCCGTTCTGCGCGATCCGACGTACCGGAATCTGTTCGGCGCTCAGGTCGTCGCGCTGACCGGAACGGGCTTGGCCACTGTCGCGCTCGGTCTGCTGGCCTACGACCTCGCCGGTGCGGAGGCAAGCGCGGTGCTCGGCACCGCGCTGGCGATCAAGATGATCGCCTACGTGACGGTGGCGCCGATCGCCACGGCGTTGCTCGGGGCGCTGCCTCGCCGTGCTGTCCTGATCGCGCTCGACCTCGTGCGGGTCGCGGTCGCCGCCATGCTGCCGTGGGTCAGCGAGGTGTGGCAGGTCTACGTGCTGATCTTCCTGCTGCAGGCCGGATCCGCCGCGTTCACGCCGTTGTTCCAGGCGACCATTCCGGACGTCCTGCCCGACGAGCGCGACTACACCCGCACGATCACGTTGTCCCGTACGGCCTACGACCTGGAAAGCCTGCTCAGCCCGGCTCTCGCCGCCGCGGCGCTGGCGGTCGTCAGCTTCCACCAGCTCTTCCTCGGCACTGCGCTCGGCTTCGCGGCTTCCGCCCTGCTCGTCACGTCGGTGGTGCTTCCGCGCCCGAAACCGCTGCCGCGCAAGGGAGGCTGGTACGACAACACCACCCGCGGCATCCGCATCTACCTCGCCACACCGCGGTTGCGCGGCCTTCTCGCCGTGCATCTCGCCGCGGCGGCCGCGGGCTCGATGGTGTTCGTGAACACCGTGGCGCACGTGCGGGACGGGCTCGGCCGCGACGCGTCCGACGTCGCCATCGCCTTGGCCGCCAACGGACTGGGATCACTGACAGCGGCACTGTTGTTGCCCCGGCTGCTCGACCGATTCACGGATCGCGCTGTGGTGCTGCGTGCGGCAATCACGCTCGTGGCCGTGTTGTTCGCGGGCACGGTGTTCGCCGGCCACTGGCCGACATTGCTGGTGCTGTGGGCGTTGATCGGCGCCGGATGTTCGCTCGCCCTCACGCCGGGGGCGCGTCTGCTGCGCCGGTCCGCCGATCCGCTCGACCGGCCCGCGTTGTTCGCCGCGGACTTCGCGCTGTCCCACGCCTGCTGGCTGCTCTGCTACCCGCTCGCCGGTTGGCTGGCCACGACCGCGAACATCACCACCGCGTTCGTCGTGCTCGGCGCGATCACCGCCGTGGGCGCGGTGGGCGCATTGCGGCTCTGGCCGACGTACGACCCGGAAGTCGTCGAGCACGAGCACCGCGACCCGACCGGCAGTGTGTGGACGCATTCGCACGAGTTCCGCATCAACTCCGACCACGCGCGGTGGCCTGAATTGAAGAGGTAGAACCGAAAAGTTAAATTCGCAGGTCGCAGGTATTCCGGAATACCGTTTCGGCACCCTGCCTGCGAAGGAGTTCCACTCATGCGATTGCGCAGCAAATTCGTCGCTGCCGCGTGCGGATCGGTCCTGACGATCAGCGCGCTCAGTGCCGTACCGGGCGCGTCCGCCGCCCAGCCGGATCCGGCTGGGCGGCAGAACGAGGCCCACCAGCGGTTCCAGGGCCTGTCGCAGGACCTGCGCGGCCAGCTCGCCGGGCACTGGTTCGACGCCTCGGCCGGCAAGCTCACCGTCGCCGTCCCGACCGAGAACGCCGCACGGCAAGCACGCGCCGAGGGTGCCAACGCCGTTGTGGTGCAACGCAGTGCCGCAGAGCTCGACCGGACGCTCGATGAGGTCAAGAAGCTGATCGGCGACGGCGTGCCCGGCGTCTACAGCTGGGGTGTCGACGTGCGCGACAACCAGGTCGACGTCACGGTCAACACGACGAAGAAGACCCAGGCCACCGAACGGTTCCTGGAGAAGGTGCGCGGGCTCGGCGGTATCAACGTCGTCGAGACCAAGTCCCAGCCACGGCAGCAGGCCGGCACCGTGCAGCCCGGCAGCCCGTGGTGGCCGGGTGCGGAGACGTACTGCTCGGTCGGGTTCGCCGCGACGGATGCCAACGGCGGCAAGCACTTTCTGACCGCCGGGCACTGCACGAACGACGCGAACCAGGCCGCGTACGGGCAGATCAGCCAGCAGAACCGCCTCGGTACCTCGAACGTCGGCGGCAGCCGCACCGTGAACGCCCGCGAAGGCGACATGGGCGTGGTCGCGGTGACTGAGGCCGGGTGGAACCTGTCCGCCGCCGTGAACACCTGGGGTTCGCCCGCGATCACCGTGACCGGGTCGGCCGAAGCGATGGTCGGCGACCGCGTCTGCCACTCCGGCAACACCTCGAAGTGGCAGTGCGGAGAGGTCAAGTACACGCACAAGTCCATCGACTACGGCGGTGGCCTGATCATCGAGGACCTCACCTGGACCACGGCCTGCTCGAAGGGCGGCGACTCGGGCGGCGCGTGGCTGCTCGGCGACAAGGCGGTCGGCCTGCACGAGGGCGGCCCCTCGCAGTGCGTGCAGAACCCGACCAACGACAACGACCTCTCGATCTTCCAGCCGGTCAACGAGGCTCTGCGCAAGTGGAACCTCACCCTGGTGACCGGTGGCGGCGACACGGCGGCCCCCAGCGCGCCCGGCAACCCGCGTGCCGTGAGCACCACCGCGTCCAGCGTGGCACTGGCCTGGGAGGCCTCCACGGACAACGTCGCGGTGACGGGTTACGACGTCTACAACGGCAGCACGCTCGCCACGGCCGTCACCGGCACCACGGCGACCGTCACGGGCCTGAAGGCGGACAACGACTACACGTTCACCATCAAGGCCAAGGACGCCGCCGGCAACGCGTCCGCCGCCAGCGCGTCCGTCACCGCCCGCACCAAACCGGGCAGCGCCGACGCGGAACCGCCGACCGCGCCGAACAACCTCCGCTCCACCGGCGTCACGGCGTCCAGCGTCGCACTGGCTTGGGAGGCCTCCACGGACAACGTCGGCGTCACGGGTTACGAGGTGCTCAACGGCAGCACGGTCGCCACCACGGTCACGGGCACCACCGCGACCGTGAGCGGACTGACCGCCGACACCGCGTACACGTTCACGGTCCGTGCGCTGGACGCCGCCGGCAACCAGTCGAAGCTGTCCACTTCGGTCAACGCGCGCACGTCGTCCGGCAACACCGGCGGGCGCACCTTCACGAACGACACGGACTACCAGATCCGTGACTTCCAGACGGCGATCAGCGCGGTGCGATCCACCGCCACCGGCTCCGCCACCAACCCGATCACGGTCAAGGTGGACGCCACCCACACCTGTCTGGAAGACCTGAACGTCACGCTCGTCGCGCCGAGCGGCCGCGCGTATCCGCTGATGCGCACGCCCGGAGGCAGCTACAGCTGCCATCCGTTCCCGGCGGGCAGGACGTTCACCGTGGTCCCCGGTGCAGGGGAGACCGCGAGCGGCACCTGGACGCTGCGCATCGGGGACAACGGCCCCGGTGACACGGGCGTCCTGAGCAGCTGGTCGCTCACGGTCTAGGAGAACGGTGGACCTGGTGAACGGTCGTTCACCAGGTCCACTCGAACCCGTAACAGCCCGGCCCGAACTTCAGCGCGACCCCCAGCACGGAACCGCCTTCGTCCAGCTGCACGCCGAACGACTGCCGCGCCCCGTCCGCGTCCTGCACCACCCGGCGGCAGGTGCGCGGAACCGCGTCGAACGTGACCTCCAGGACGTACTCGTGCACCGGCCGCCGGAACTTCCGGGAGTAGTTGGTGGCCAGCGGATACGGCGCCTGGTTCACCAGCTCGTGCTCGGTGATCACCGTCTGCCCCCGCCGCAACGGAGCCCGGAACAGCAACTCCGCCACCAGCAACCCGTCGGAGGGACGCGTGACGACCCTTCCGAGCCGGCAGTTGTGCAGCGGCCTGATCACCGGCAACGGCCTGTCGTGCTCGTCGAGGTGCAGGATCACCACCCACCGGTCCGGTCCGTCCTCCTCGGCCCGCAGCACCTGCCGCGACACGAACGACCGCTCACCCCGATCAGGCCCGACCGTGACGCGGTCGTGCTGACTGATCCGCGTCAGCCGCGAGTCCCAGCGCGTGTCGACCCCGCCGACCACGTCGTCGATCACCGCGGGCATCGGCCAGAACGCGCTGATGGAACTCTGCAGACGGCTCCCGCGCAACGCCGGGGCGAGCAGGGCGGACAACGCGCCGGCCTCGAGGTCCAGCACTTCTTCCAGGTGCGTGACGGCGGCGAGCGACGCACGGCGTTCCGGCCGGCTGCGCCCGGTCTGCCAGTAGCTCAGCGTCGCGAGGCTGACCGACACCCCGCGGCGGGCCAGGTGGTCGCGGATCCGTTCGAGTGACAGACCACGCGCCACGACGGCGTCCCGCAACGTGGACGCGAAGTCGGGCATCGCGAGCGACATCGATGTCTCCTTCCGGCCGGGGACCCGACGCTATCCCTCTGATGGCGCAACGGAAGCCGGGACTTAAAAGTGAAAACGGACATCGGCGGATCGCCGCACGTCAATCGTGACGACAACCATCCGAACGACCGGATGTCCGGGGCGACTTCGACAGCTACGGTCGCGTGACCCTGCATCCCTGCGAAGGAGCCCGACTGTGCGAAGAAGAAGATCTCTGCTCGCCACAGCACTGGTGTCTGTCACCGTGGCAGCGCTGGCCCTCCCTGCGGCCTCCGCGCCCGCCCTGGCAGCCGGGTGTTCCGGCACCAACGAAGCCGACGTGGCGATCGGCGACAACACGACGGTCGAGTCGTCGATCGCCATCAGCGACTGCGCGTCGGCCCCGTCGGCCACCGCCACGGTGCCGGTGAAGATCGTCCACACCTACATCGGTGACCTCCAGGTCAGCCTGGTCGCCCCGGACGGCTCCGCCTACGTCCTGCACAACCGCTCCGGCGGCTCCGCGGACAACATCGACCAGACCTACACCGTCGACCTGTCGGGCGAGACCTCGAACGGCACGTGGAAGCTGCGGGTCAACGACAACGCGAACAACGACACCGGCCGCGTCGACGCCTGGTCGCTGAACCTCGGCGGCTCGAACCCGGCGAACGACTTCTCCGTCGCCGTGTCCCCGGCGTCCGGTTCGGTGGCGGCGGGGTCCTCGGCCTCGACCACCGTCCAGACCCAGACCACGGCGGGCGAGGCGCAGACCGTCGCGCTGACCGCCACCGGACTGCCCTCCGGCGCCACCGCGTCGTTCAGCCCGGCGTCCGTCACGACGGGCTCGAACTCCACGCTGTCGATCAGCACCGCGGCGTCGATCTCGTCCGGCACCTACCCGATCACCGTCCGGGCCGCGGGCAGCACGACCAAGACCGCGACCTACACGCTGACCGTCACGGGCGGCACCGGTCCGCAGATCCCGGACATCGACATCAACGCGGTCAAGGCGCACCTCGCCCAGTTCGGCACGATCGCCTCGCAGAACGGCGGCAACCGGCGTTCCACCTCGGCCGGTTACCGCGCGTCGGTGACGTACGTGAAGGACAAGCTCACCGCGGCCGGCTACAGCGTGACCGAGCAGCCCTGCGCCTCCGGCTGCACCAGCGGCGCCGGTCCGAACGTGATCGCGGAGTGGCCCGGCGGCAACGCGAACAACGTCTACATGTTCGGCGCCCACCTCGACGGCGTGTCCGCGGGTCCCGGCATCAACGACAACGGTTCTGGCTCGGCCGCGTTGCTGGAGACGGCGCTCGTGCTCGCCCAGCGCAACCCGTCGATGCTGAACAAGGTCCGCTTCGGCTGGTGGACCGACGAGGAGCAGGGCCTCAACGGCTCGCGCTTCTACGTCTCGCAGCTGCCGACGGCCGAGCGCTCGAAGATCAAGACCTACCACAACTTCGACATGGTCGGGTCGACCAACGGCGGCTACTTCATCAACAACATCACCAGCACCCAGTCCACGCACATGAAGGCGTACTGGGACTCCCTGGGCCTGTCGCCGGAGGAGAACACCGAGGGCCGCAACCGTTCCGACGACGCGTCCTTCACCAACGCGGGCATCCCCGCGTCCGGCTACGCGATGGGCGCCAGCGCCCGCAAGACGGCGGCCCAGGCGACGAAGTGGGGCGGTACCTCGGGTGCCGCGTTCGACCCCTGCTACCACTCGTCCTGCGACACCACCGCGAACATCAGCGACACGCACCTCAACCGCGCGGTCGACGGCATCGCCTACACCCTGTGGAAGTCGGCCGTCGGCACCAGCACGCCGGGCGCCGACTTCTCCGTCTCGGTGTCGCCTGCCTCCGGTTCGGTGGCGGCGGGCTCGTCGGTCTCGGCCACGGTCGGCACCGCCACGGTGAGCGGTGACGCCCAGACCGTGCAGCTGACCGCGTCCGGACTTCCTTCCGGCGCAACGGCTTCGTTCAGCCCGGCCTCGGTGACCACCGGGTCGGGCTCGACGCTGACGATCAGCACCACGGCGTCGGTCGCCGCGGGCACCTACCCGGTGACGATCACCGCCGCCGGGTCTGCCTCCCGCACGGCCACCTACTCGCTGACCGTCACGGGCGGCGGTGGCGGCAGCTGCACCGGCACGAACCCCAACGACGTCGCCATCCCGGACGCGGGCGCCGCGGTCGACAGCGACGTCGTGATCTCCGGATGTTCCGCCATGCCGTCCGCCGGCTCCGTGGTGACGGTGCGGATCGTCCACCCGTACGTCGGTGACCTGACGGTGGCGTTGATCGCGCCGGACGGCACGTCCTACACGCTCCACAACCGCACCGGTGGTTCCGCCGACAACATCGACCGCACGTTCACGGCCAACGTGTCGAGCGAGACCGCCAACGGGACGTGGAAGCTCCGCGTCCGCGACCTGGCGGCGTCCGATGTCGGCACGATCGACACGTGGGGCATCAACCTGGCTCCGTAGGCGGGTTTTCCCGAGCAGTTCCGCGAGGGCCCTGGGCGACCAGGGCCCTCGCCCATTTCTCCGGTCATGCTCCTGTCGACGCGCGCAATCCGGCGGAGGTTGGCTGTCGTCGAGACCTTTTCGGACTGTTACAGAACGCTGAAGAACGCTTGTCCGCGGCGGCCGGGTGCGTCCCGCGATTCCGGCGTCTTGAGACCCATCCCACAAAGGCTCGCTTTTTCGGGTTGATCGGGTTTGAAATCGAAATGTGCCGAGCCGCCGAGCTCGCACCGATTCCTCGGACCCGGAAGGCTGTTGCCTTGAACGCACCCGTGATGAATGCCGCCTGGACGACGATGACCAGGGCGGAACGCGAACAGTTCGACGAGGACGGTTATCTGCTGATTCGCGGAGCGCTTTCCTCGGACGAGGTCGAGTTCTACCGCGATGCGATCGACCGGGTTTACGCGCGGCGCACTCCGGGTGAGCCGATGCATTTGCTCAGCGCGGTGCGGAACTGCCCGGAGCTGGCCGGATTGCTCGACCACCCCGCCGTTTTCGGTTACGTCTGGTCGATGATGGGCTGGAACACGCACGTCTACCACTCGCACATCGACGTGCACCCGCGAGTGAAGGAGGAGAAGCCTTTCTGGTGGCACTGGCACCAGGACGGGGGCCGGCAGAACCGCGAGATCGAGACGGACCCGCGGCCGAGGCTGTCGGTGAAGCTCGCTTACTGGTTCTCGGACGTCTCGCAGCCAGGACGCGGCAATCTCACCATCGTGCCTGGTAGCCACAAGACCAACTGGCTTCCAGGGCCGCCCAGCCGCGGCGTCGAGTGGCCCACGCCGGACGGCGCGCGGCAGGTCCTCGTCGAGCCCGGTGACGTGCTCTTCTTCGATCGCAGAATCTGGCACGCGCGTTCCGACAACCACTCCGACGTGACCCGCAAGGTCGCCTTCTTCGGCTACACCTCGCGGTGGATCCACATTCGCGACGAGGTCGAGGACCTGCCCGCGCAGCCGTGGTGGGACGGCATTTCCCCGGTCCAGCGGCAGCTGCTCGGAAACGCTGGCGACGGCAGTGGCGACCACGCCTGGGGACATTTCCCGGAAACGACCCCGCTTTACGGTGAACTGGCCGCACGCGGTCTGCTCGACTCCAGCATTCCCGCCCTGATTCCCTGACCGAGGACGTTTCCCAACTCATGTGTGGACTGCTGACCTACATCTGCGCCTCCGGTTCGGCGAAGGACAGGACCGCCGCGATCGAGAGAGCGCTCGAGACCCTGCACCACCGCGGCCCGGACGACACCGGGTGCGTGACCGTCGGCGACGAAGTGGTGATGGGCTTCAAACGGCTGTCCATCATCGACGTCGAGCAGAGCGAGCAACCGCTCGAATATGAGAACGGACGCTATGTCATCACGTTCAACGGCGAGATCTACAACTACCTGGAACTCAGAGATGAACTGATCGCCGCCGGGCTCACGTTCACGACCGAAGGCGACACCGAGGTCATCGTCGCCGCCTATCACCACTGGGGGCAGGCGGCGGTCCGGCGGCTGCGCGGAATGTTCGCGTTCGTCATCTGGGACCGTCGGGAACGGGTCGCGTTCGGCGCGCGCGACCCGTTCGGCATCAAGCCGCTGTTCCACCTCGTCACCGACGACGGCGTGTTCTTCGCGAGCGAGAAGAAGGCGCTGCTGCCGTTCGCCGCCTGGGGCGACCAGACCCTCGACCACGCGAGCCTGTCCTACTACCTGACGCTGCAGTACGTGCCGGAGCCGGCGACGCTGCACAAGCAGATCAAGCGGATCGGCTCGGGGGAGTGCTTCACCTACCGTTCCGAGGACGGCCTGGCCGTGCGGCGGTACTACCAGCCGGAGTTCCGGCCGGTGCCGCACGACGACCCGGAGCGGCTCTACGCCCGGATTCGGGACGCTCTCAGGGAAAGCGTCCGCCTCCACCTGCGGTCCGACGTGCCGGTCGGCGCGTTCCTGTCGAGCGGCATCGACTCGACGGCGGTCGTCGCGCTGGCGCGGGAGGTCAACCCGGACATCCTGACGTTCACCGCGGCGCTGGAGGTCGAGGGCTACTCCGAACTGCCGGTCGCCGAGGAGACCGCGAAGGCCCTGGGCGTGACGATGCACCCGGTCGTGGTCGACGCGCAGATGATGATGGACGTGCTGCCCGAGATCATCTGGCACCTCGACGAACCGGTGGCGGATCCCGCGCTGGTGCCGCTGTACTACGTGGCGAAGAAGGCGAGCGAACACGTCACGGTCGCGTTGTCCGGCGAGGGGTCCGACGAGTTCTTCGCCGGCTACACGATCTACCGGGAACCGTTGTCGCTCAAGGCGGTCACCGGCCTGCCCGACGGTGTGCGGCGCGGACTGAAGGCCGTGTCGAAGGCCATCCCGCAGGGCGTGAAGGGCAAGAGCTTCCTCGAACGCGGCGCGACGCCGATCGCGGAACGCTACTACGGCAACGCGCGGATGTTCACCGAGGCCGAGAAGTCCTTGCTGCTCAAGCAGTACGACCCCGGCGTGAGCTACACCGACGTCACCGGGCCGATCTACGCCGAGGCGCAGCACCTCGGCGACGTCGAGAAGATGCAGTACGTCGACCTCTACACGTGGCTGCGCGGCGACATCCTGGTCAAGGCCGACCGGATGTCGATGGCGAACTCGCTGGAGGTGCGGGTGCCGTTCCTCGACTACGCGGTGTTCGACGTGGCCGCGACGATTCCACGTGAGCTGAAGCTGCCGCCGCGCTCCACCGACACCAAGTACGCGCTGCGCCGTGCCCTCGAAGGCGTGGTGCCGCCGCACATCGTGAACCGGGTGAAGCTCGGGTTCCCCACGCCGATCCGGGTGTGGCTGCGCGCCGAGATGTACCAGTGGGCGTTGCACGTGCTCGACACGTCGCGCGCGGATTGGCTGCTCGACCTCGACCTGGTGCGGCGGTTGCTCAAGGAGCACAAGGACGACGTGGCCGACCACAGCCGGAAGATCTGGACGGTGCTGGTCTTCTGCCTCTGGTACGAGATCTTCGTGACCGGGAGCATCGATCCGCGGCCGAAGCGGGCTCCGTCGCAGTTGCTGACCAAGCCGGTGCTGACGAAGCCCGCGCTCTGACCACGGGTGGGGCCTCCGTCGGGGGAGGCCCCACCCGTCACCTCGTCTGGCCGCGCCCGTTGACCACGGACGTGGTGATGGAACTCGAGTAGGTCTCGACGCCGGGGCTGATCCAGGGCTGGGACGGCCGCGCACCCGCCACCGTGCGCTCACCGATGAACTCGCCGGTCGCGGGATCGATGATCAGCTGCCGTTGCTCTTGCTCCGTCGTGAGGCCCAGCGCGACACCGTCACGTCCGTCCAAAGTGGTCGCCTGGGCCGCGATCCGGATGCCGGGGATCTTCGCGATCGCGCGATACCACTGGGCCCTGAGGTCCGCGGGCATCATGCCCGTGGCCAGGATCTGGATGGCGTAGTGGAACATCGTGTCCGGCGCGCTGCCGCGGTTCTCCGTCAGCTTCTTCAACCGGCCGTACAGCTGGTCCGGATCGCGAGGCAGTCGCGCGTAGAACTCCGGGCTGTCCCAGTCGTCCGGATCGCCGCACACCTTCTTCGGCTTGGCCTCCGGGAAGAAGTCGCCACACGGACCGGCCCACTGGCCGTCGTCGGTGGGCTGGATCGCCAGCGGCGGTGTCTGTCCCGCCGGCAGGTTCTGGCCGATCACCCGCGGCGATCCCAGCACCTCGCGCGTCTCCTGCCAGACGTCGCGGTCGTTCGCCGGGATCCAGCGCGATATCTCCTGCTCCAGCAGGTAGGTGTAGCCGATGCCGCTGTCCGGGTTCTCGACGTCCGAACGGCTGGACCTCACGTGTTCGACGCGAAGCAGGTACTGGCCGGGCCCGACCCTCGGCGCCACCGCGCCGACGTCGATGCTGTCCGCGGCACGCAGCAGCACCTCGGACGCCGTCGCGACGTTCAGCGTCTGCTGCCGGGTGACCACGACCCCGGCGGTGCCCGCGGCCAGCAGGACGACCGCCGCCGCGGCCGTCGGCAGCACCCACCCGCGCCGCTTGCGCAACGGCGTCACGCCGTCGAGTTCGGCCATCAGCCTGGCGCGCGCCCCCGCCAGGTCGCCGGGCGTCTCGCGGGCGTCGCGGTGCAGCAGCTCGAATGCCTCGTCGAGCTCTTTCATCGGGGTGCGTCCTCCGTGGAGTTCGTGAGCAGGGACTGCAGGCGATGGCGCAACCGGTGCAGGCGCGACCGGACCGTGCTGGACGGCACGCCGAGCGCGTCGGCGACCTCGGCCGGTTCCAGCCCGGCCCACGAGGTCAGCAGGAGAACGTCGCGGTCCTGCTCGCCGAGCCGGGCGAGTGCCCCGGCGAGCGCGCGCATTCTGGCGGCGGCGTCCACGCGGTCCGCGACCGCCGTGTCGTGGTTCTCCACCTCGGTCTCGCCGCCGGCCGCCCGTGACGTCAGCCGCAGGCCGCGCACCTCCTGCCGCACGTGGTTGCGCAGCAGGTTCGTCGCGATGCCGTACAGCCAGCTGCGCGCGGTGGCCTGGGCCGGGTCGTACGTCCTGCGTCTTCGCAGCGCGACGAGGAAGGTCTCGGCCACGAGGTCGTCGGCGGCGTCGGGACCGGCCCGTCCCGCGAGATAGGCGCGGATCTGCCCGGCGTAGGTGTCGAAAAGCCACGCGAAGACCTCTTTCGGGTCCTGCGTGGTGAGGTCGGGCCGGTGTCCCTGCTCGGCGATGCGGGTCACGATAGGAGTTGTCGCGACCGCCCGCCCGCGTCCCGTTGATCCGAACGAATGAGACCCGGGTCACATCAATGAGGCATAGTGGCCTCTTGGTTTACGTCTGGAATGGGTCTTCTGGGATGCCACTTGGCGGACGAGCATCAGCACCGTGACCACCTTCACCCACACCATCACCGAGCTCGACGGCGCGGAGACCGCCCAGGCGTTCGACGCGATGCGAGAGCTCCGTCCGCACCTCACCGACGTCGACGAGTTCGTGGACCTCGTGCGCGCCCAACGCCGGGAGGGCTACCGGATCGCCGCCTCCCTCGACGCGAACGGCCAGGTCGTCGCGGTGGCCGGGTTCCGGCACATGACCAACCTCTACGCGGGTTCACACCTCTACATCGACGACCTGAGCACGCTGCCGGCCGCCCGCGGGCAGGGCCACGCGAGCGCCCTGCTGCGGTGGGTCGACGACGAGGCCCGCAGGCTCGGCTGCGCGGGCGTGCACCTCGACTCCGGGACGCCGAGGCACAACGCGCACCGCCTCTACCTGGCCTCGGGCTTCGTGATCCCCGCGTTCCACTTCGCCAAGAGTCTCTGAAAGGGCGTCGCTCCGACGCCGTGCAGGGCGACGCTGCCGAGCACGCAGACCACGGTGATCGTCAGGATCGTGTCGGCGGCGTTCCCCTCGGGCAGCCGGTTGAAGGCCAGCAGGCCGAACACGATCGTCGTCGTGCCGCGTGGTCCCAGCGCGCCGACGAGCAGGCGTTCGCGCCGGGGCATCCGCGACCCGGTGAAGGCGAGGAACACGGGCACGAGCCGGACCACGGTGAGCACGGCCGCGCAGAAGAGCAGGACCTGCCACGAGACGCCCAGGTAGAACGTGAGCACGGCGGCGATGCCGACCACGAACCACATGGTCATCGTCAGCAGGCCGGTGACGTCCTCCAGCAGGTGCAGGTCGGTGTTCAACGCGTCCGTGCGCGCCTCGGCCCGTCCGGTGCGAACCCGGCGGGCCTTGAGCAGCCGGTGCACGTACCGGAACGCGATGCCGCAGACGAACGAGGCGACGAAGCCGTTGCCGTCGATCGCGACCGTCGCGGTGTAGGTCAGCAGCGGGGCCAGCAGCACCGCGACCCGTGCGGACTGGTCGCTCACCCAGCCTGACTGGTGCGCGAGGTCCATCAGCCAGCCGAGCAGCGCGCCGATCACGACGCCGGCCAGCAGGGCCTTCAGCGCGAACGGCAGCACCGTGCCCAGCGCCTCCAGCGGCGTGCGGTCCTGCGAGTCGTCGCCCGCCAGGATCAGCGCGAACAGGAACAGCGGCGTGACGATGCCGTCGTTGTAGCCGCTCTCGACGTTCAACGTGCCGCGCACCCGCACCGACAGCCCCGGATCGCGCACGACCCGTTCCGCCGGGGCGAAGTCGATCGGCACCGTCACGCACGCGACCAGCAGGAGGACCGCCCACGGCAGGGTCGGGAACAGCAGCCAGCCCAGCAGCGCGGCCACGGCGATGCTCACCGGCATGGCCACCAGCAGCACGCGTGCCACCAGCCCGGGATAGGCGCCCCACAGCCGGCCCGCGCGCACCTCCGTGGCGTCGACGAACAGCAGCACCGCGAGGATGATCTCGGCCGCGTGCTGCACGGACTCGGTGTTGAGGCCCTCCGCGATGGCGCTCGGCTCGAACAACCCGACCACGACCCCGGCCAGCACCATCACCAGCGGCGCGCCGAGGTTCCAGCGGTCCAGCCGGTTCGCGGCCAGTGATCTGACGACCATGGCGAACGCGGCGGCGAGCAACAGCGAGTTCATCCGCCCATCCTGGCCGACGGAGTCCACAGAGGACGCACGACTCGGCCGGACCCCGCCGATCGTCGGGTGTGGTCCAGCCGGTCGGGGGAGGCCGGACCGACCAACCCCGGATGCGCGCCCGTGGCGTGCGAGCCGAGACTGGACCGCATGGTTCGCGTGATCGTCGTCGACGACGAGGAGCTGGTGCGCTCGGGGTTCCGCCTGATCCTGCGGGCGGCGGGGGACATCGAGGTCGTCGCGACGGTGACGGGCGCGCAGGCGGTCAAGGAGGTGAGCCTGCACCGCCCGGACGTCGTGCTGCTCGACATCCGGATGCCCGACGTCGACGGGCTCACGATCCTGCGGCAGCTGCGCGGCTCCCCGAATCCGCCGGTGGTGGCGATGCTCACGACGTTCGACTCGGACGAGTACATCGCGACGGCGCTGCGGTCGGGCGCGGCCGGGTTCCTGCTGAAGGACACCGCGCCGGACCAGCTCGCGCAGTTCGTCCGCACGCTCGCGGCGGGTGGTGTCGTGCTGTCGCCGAAGGTCACGCGCACGGTGGTGGACGGGTATCTGGGCTCGGGCGCGGGTTCCCCGGAGGCGGCGAGGGCCGAGCGGCTGACCGAGCGGGAACGGGCCGTGCTGGTGCTGGTGGCAGAGGGACTGTCCAATGCGGACATCGCTTCGCGCATCCACGTCAGCGTCGGCACGGTGAAGGACCACGTGTCCGCGATCCTGGCCAAGCTGGGCGTCGGCAGCCGCGTGCAGGCGGCGCTGCTGGCTCAGCGGGCGGGGCTGCTGTGAACCGGGCGCTGCTCGTCAACGCCGCGCTGATCGTGGTCGCGGCCGTCGAGTCGGGGCTCAACGAACCGCGCGACCCGCTTTCGGTCGGCGTCGCGGTTCTGGCCGTGGTCGCGCTGGTGTTCCGGAGTCGCTGGCCCGTGCTTGTGTTCCTGGCGACGCTGCCGGCGCTGGCGATCGTCGGCGGGCTGCTCGCCACCGTGTTCGCGCTCTACTCGGTGGCGGTGCGGCACTCGGATCGAGTGCTGCTCACGGGGTGCGCGGTGCTCGGGACGGCCGGGTATCTCTTTCCCGGCATGGATCTCGAGGTGGAGCAGGCCGACGTGCTGCTCGTGGGGATCTACGCGGTGATGACGGCCGTGGCGCCGATTTTCTTCGGAAGGCTCGTCTGGGCACGTGAGTACGAACGTGAGCTGGACGCGCAGGCCGTGCTGGCCAGGGAACGCAACCAGTTGGCGCGTGAGATGCACGACGTGGTCTCGCACAAGGTCAGCCTGATCGCGGTCCAGGCGGGAGCGCTGAGCGTGTCCACCGCGGATCCCGACGCACGGGCCGCCGCCGAGAACGTTCGCCGGTTGTCCGTCGACACGCTGGACGAGTTGCGGCACATGGTGAACCTGCTGCGCGCGTCCGGAAGCGCGGCCACCGAGCTGACTCCGCAACCGACGTTGTCCGATGTGGACGGATTGGTGGCGGGCAGCGGCATCGAGGCCACGCTGACCGGGTCCGCTCCCGCCGGCATCGACTCGGCGTGCCAGCGCACGATCTACCGGACGATCCAGGAGGCCCTCACCAACGTCCGCAAGCACGCCCCCGGCGGCACGGCCCACGTCGAGATCGCGCACGACACCCATCTGACCGTGACCGTCACGAACACCGCGCCGACCCGTCCGACGCTCGCGTTGCCCAGCGCCCGGCACGGACTGGTCGGCCTTCAGGAGCGGGCGGCCCTGCTCGGCGGGGTGATCACGTCAGGCCCGACGCCCGACGGTGGGTTCCGCCTCCAGCTACGGCTGCCGTTCACACGGTGACAATTCACCTAAACCGGGACGCCGCGCTGTACGTACACCCAGACATGAGCGGATCTCAGTCCGGTAACGAGAGGGCGCCACATGGGCAAACACCACGATGACCACCGCCGTGGCAAGGTGATCGCGGGCGCCGTCGGCCTCGTCGCCGTGGCGATCACCGCCGCGACGTTCACCGCGAGCCAGGCGGCGCCCGAACAACGCACAGCACCCGAGCAGGCCACCGAGACGTTGCGCGAGAAGGCTTCCGTGCCGGGAACCGCGTGGGCCGTCAACCCGGCGACGAACGAGGTCCTCGTCACCGCGGACAGCACCGTGACCGGCACCAAGTGGGACAACCTGGTGTCCACGGTCAACGCCATGGGCGCCGGCGTGAAGCTGCAACGCACCGCCGGCACCTTCCGGCTGTTCGCCGAGGGCGGCGACGCGATCTTCGCCGGCAACAGCCGCTGCTCGCTCGGCTTCAACGTCGTCACCGGCGACGACCGCCCCGCCATCCTGACCGCGGGCCACTGCACGGCCGCGGGCAGGCAGTTCTCCCTGACACAGGGCGGAAGAGCCGCCGCCACCGTCGCGCGGTCGACGTTCCCCGGCACCGGCGACTTCGCCCTGCTCACCTACAACGACCGCAACGCCAACGCACCCAGCGAGGTCGACACCGGCAACGGCCGCAAGGTGCGGATCCAGCGCGCCGCCGAGGCACGCGTCGGCACGCAGGTCCAGCGGATGGGCAGCACGACCGGACTGCGCGACGGTCGCGTGACGGGGTTGAACGCCACGGTGAACTACCCCGAAGGCCGTGTCACCGGCCTGATCCAGACGACCGTGTGCGCGGAGGGCGGCGACAGCGGCGGCCCGCTCTTCACCGCCAACGGCAACGCGATCGGCCTGACCTCCGGCGGCAGTGGTGACTGCCGCAGCGGTGGCGTGACGTTCTTCCAGCCCGTCACGAAAGCGCTGGCCGCGGTCGGCGCTCGCATCCCGTGAGTTTCAGGCGGCGTCCCGTCTGCTCACGGGGCGCAGCCTGATCCGGCGCCGCACGCGCTGGCGTCCAGCACGGTCCGCCGTGCTGGACGCGTCGTGCGTGGTGTCGCCCTCGTTGTGCGCCAAGGGAGTGCGGTCGCTCGGCCCGCGTTCGCTGAAGTGCACGAACACCAGCAGCACCAGTCCGACGAGCAACAGCGAGTGCGACAACACGCGCGCCGCCGTCGCCGTGCCGCTGACGAGATCGCTGGCGGAGTAAGGGATCAGCACCGCGACGAACGCGGCCGTGACGGGCAACATGCCCGCGACGGCGGCCGGGCGCAGTGCCGTCCACAACAGACCGAGGCCGAGCGCGAGGTTCCACGCCGTGCTCTCGTTGAACAGGTGGCTGCTGTCGACGCCGGTCGTGTGGCCGCCGTGTGCGGACGCGTTGACACCCACCACCTGAGCCACGCCGAGGGTGAGCTGTGCGACGGCGACCCCGGTGAGCAGTCCGCGCGGCAACCAGCCCCGTGGCGCGGGCGGGGTGATCGGGGGCGCGGCGTCGAGGATCGCCGCGGCCAGGTCCGGTACCCGCGTGGCCGGTCTCACCCGGAGCGTGCGGGTGAGCGCGGCGGCGCTGTCGTGCCACTCCTGGCAGGACGCGCAGCTGTCGAGATGCGCGTCCACCTGGTCGGCGGGCACGCCCTCTGGTTCCCCGTCGAGCCTCGCGGACAGGGCTTCGCGGCAGGTGTAGCACTCCACACCGACATTGTCGGCCATTGAGCGTTCACAGTTCCCGGCAATCTTGAGCGTTGGGTTACTCTGCCGAATCGTGTCGACTTCGAGGAGTGACGACGAGGCGGTGACAGCGTGCGCGCTGGCCGCCGGTGCCGGTGATCGCGAGGCGCTGGAGCGGTTCATCCGCCTGACGCAGCGCGACGTCTGGCGGCTGGTCGCCCACCTCGGTGGCATCGGTGTCGCCGACGACCTCACCCAGGACGTCTACCTGCGGGCTTTGCGCAGCCTGCCGGGTTTCGAGGCCCGCTCCTCGGCCCGCACCTGGCTCCTCTCGATCGCCCGCCGCACCGTCGTCGACCACATCCGGGCCGCCGTCGCGCGCCCGTCGATCGCCTGGTCGGCCGACTACCGGCTGGCCTCGGACGCGGACCGGTACGCCGAGCACGTCCGTTACGCGGGGTTCGAGGACGTGGTCGAACTCAACGTGATGCTCGCCGGTCTCGCACCCGAGCGGCGGGAGGCGTTGCTGCTGACCCAGGTGCTCGGCCTGTCCTACGCCGAGGCCGCCGAGGTGGCGGGCTGCCCGATCGGGACCGTGCGGTCGCGGGTGGCCCGTGCCCGTGAGGACCTGATCAACGGGCAGGGCCACGAAGACGTCGGCGTGGTTTAGCGTCGCCAGACGGTGCCGCGGCGTTCGTACTCCAGCACTGTCTCGGCTCGCTGGGCCACCTGCGGGCCGGCGAACCGTTCGACCAGCCACAACGCCACCTCCAGCCCCGAGGTGATGCCGCCGCCGGTGATCAGGTCGCCGTCGTCGACCACGCGGGCGTTGATCACGGTCGCGCCCTGGGCGGCGAGGTCGGCCTTGGCGGCGGAGTGCGTGGTCGCGTTGCGGCCCTGGGTGATCCCCGCCGCGGACAGGATCATCGTGCCCGTGCAGATGCCGGCCTTGAGCGCATCTGAGTCGGCCAGCCTGCGCAGGAACGCGCGGTCGCGGATCAACGGGTGCACGCCGGGCCCGCCGGGGTTGGCGTAACCGCCGCCGGGCACCACGAGCACGTCCGCCTCGCCGGGCGACCAGCCTTGCGGCACGTCGACCTTGGTGCCGTACGTGCAGGTGATTGTGCGCGGGCGGTCCGTCGAGACGAGGGTGGTGCGGATCGCGCCGTTGCTGAGCTTGCCCGCCAGGCCGAGCACCTCGACGGGGGCGATGAAGTCCTGTTCCTCGACGCCTTCGAACATCAGCACCTGCACTCGCAGCGGTGTCGCGGCGGTGGCGGTGGCGGTTCCGGTGAGTCCCAGTGACAGCGCCGAAGCGCGCAAGAAGGTTCGACGTTCCATGGTTCACAGGTCGGCGCGGAAACGCGTTCGGTTCCGGGGAACTTCACGGCTCGTTCGCGCGACTAGTGGCCGTGGAGAAGGTTCACCTGCGCGGGCGGGCAGCGGTGCCGGTGCTGACGACGGCGGCGATGACCGCGTCGATGCTGCCGTTGTTCCTGCTGGGAGCGCTTTCCCCCGCGCTGGTGGGGGAGTTCGGCATCGCGCGGCCGTTGCTCGGCGTGCTCGTGACGGCCGGGTTCGGCGTGGCGGTGGTGCTGTCGCTGGCGATCGGGCCGGCGGTGGACGCGCTCGGACCGAGGCGCTCGATCATCGCGTTGTTCGCGACGAGTGCGGTGGCCCTGACCGTCTTCGCCACCGCGTCGCACTACGCGGTGCTGGTGCTCGCGGTGGCGCTCGGGGGCGTTCCGCAGGCGCTGGCGAATCCTTCGACCAACAAGCTGATCGCGTCGTCCGTGCCCGCGCCGCGCCGGCCCGTTCTGCTGGGTGTCAAGCAATCCGGCGTGCAGCTCGGCGCGTTCGTCGCCGGACTGCCGCTGGCCTGGCTCGCCGACGGCGTGAACTGGCGGCTCGCGGTCGGCGTCGCCGCTTTCACGGCCCTGCTGGCGGCGTTCGCCTGCCTGGCTCTCCCCGAAGATCCCGCGCCTGCTCGGCGTCCGCCGCTGAGGGTCTCGCTGACCGCGGACGCGCTGATCTGGCGGCTCGCGGGATTCTCGGTGCTGCTCGGCTCGGGCATCGCGGCGGTGAACACGTACGTGGCGCTGTTCGCGACGGAGGAACTCGGCTTCACCGCACCGGTCGCGGCCGGATTGGTCGCGGTGCTCGGCGTGGTCGGCATCGCGGGCCGGATCCTGTGGTCCAGGATGGCGGGGACGTCGGCGCGTGACTTGCTGGGCTGGCTGTCCGCGGCGGCCGTGCTGTCGCCGCTGCTCCTGCTGACCGGGATTCCCGCACTGGCCTGGGTGGCGATGGTGGTCGTGGGCGGGTGTGCCGTCGCGGCGAACGCGATCTCGATGCTGCTGGTCGTGGCGGCGTCGTCGGGACCTGAACTGGGCCGGAACTCCGCGCTCGTGTCGGCCGGGTTCTTCGCCGGGTTCGCTCTCGGTCCGCCGCTGTTCGGACTGCTCGGCTACACCGCTGGGTGGGTGCTGGTGGCGGCGGAGTTCCTCGCGGCTGCGGTCGTCGCGTGGCGGGCGCGATGAACCGGGTCGAGGCGACGCTGGCGGAGGTGGGTGAACGGTTCCCGCTCTACGCCGGTCCTTCAGGCCGTTGGCGTACAACGGCTCGCGGCTCGTGGGTCGGCGGGTGCTGGGCGGGGTTGTTGTGGCTGAACGGTCACCGCGACGCGCCGCGATGGACCGCGAAACTCGACTGCTGGCACGACACCGACACCGTGCTGCAGGGCCTGATCTTCTGGTATGGCAGGGGAGACACCGAACGGGCCGCGAAGTCGCTGGCCTCCCGTGCGGTCGACGGCGTGATCCCGTGGGGCACGGCGTTCGGACCCGACACCGGACTCCGGGCGGACGGCGCTGCCGGAGTGGTGCCGTTACTGGCTTCCACCGGCCTGCACGACCTCGCCCGGTCTCATGTGGACGCTCATCTGGAGCTGACCGAGACCTGGCCGCGGGGACGGGCCTGGCTGATGCTGGCGGCGGCTGACGCGGTCCAGTGGCTCGGCGAGGAGTACCGCCCACGCGCCGAATCGATGGCACGCGAGTGGCTCGCGCCCGGCGACACCGCGGCGGACGCGATCGCCGCCGTCGCGATGCTCAAGCTCGGCCTCGACGCGTCGGCGCCCCTGGCCCGGCTGGGCAGTGCGGTGCGGGACGACAGACTGCTCGGCGGCACCTACGACGATCTCGAGAACCATGAACTGGTGTGGGGCACGTTCTTCTACGCCCTGGCACTGGCGATCGCGTCCGGGGAGGTCAGTTCGCGCGAGTTCTGAGCACTCGCCGTGCGGTGTCGGAGACGTGCATCTCGTCGGCGCCGTCGAGGATCCGCGCCGCCCGGCCGATCCGCGCGAGCATCGGCAGCGTGCCGGGGGCGAGCCCCTCCGCCCCGAACACCTGGATCGCCGCGTCCGTCACCTGGTGCAGTGTGCGCGCCGCCGCGACCTTCGCGAGACCGATCTCGGTCCGCGCGTCCTGCTCCGCCGCAACGAGTTCGGCGGCCTGACGGGTGAGTGCCCGCGCCGACCGGATGGCCAGCAACGACTCGAAGACGTGCTGCTGCACCAGTTGCCGATCAGCCAGCGCACTACCGCGCACCTGGCGTTCGTTGGCCCGCAGGCACATCAGCTCGAACGCGCGCTCCGCCATCCCGATCCACCGCAGGCACCGCAACGTCCTGCCGAGCGCGAGCCGGGTCCCCGCGATGGCGAGCCCGTCACCGCCTTCACCGAGCAGGTGGTCGTCCGGCACGAACGCGTCTTCCAGCGCGATCTCGAACTGACCGGCCGCGCCCAGCACCGGAATCTCCCGCACCACGCGGAAGTTCCTGGTGACGAACAACGACCCGCTCGCCAGAACCGTGACGTACGAGGCGTTTCCGGCGCCGGTGGTGAACCACTTCCGCCCGTTGAGCACCCAGCCGCCACTGGTCCGAACGGCCGTCGTGCGCGCGGCAGCCGGATCAGAGCCCGCCACGCCCGGCTCCGTCATCGCGTAGCTGCCGCTGATCTCCCCGGCCACCAACGGCTTCAGCAACTCCAGCACGGCCGGACGGGCGAACCGCCGGAACATCCGCACGTCGAGCAGGCACGCGGAACCGAGCGCCGCCGGCCCGTGATCGCTGCTCCCTTCCCGCTCCGCCAACGCGAAGTACTCGGTCAGGCCCAGCCCGCCACCACCGAGTTCGCGCGGCAGTGGCAAAGCCCACAGCCCGGCGGACTTCGCGAGCACCCGCAACCGCGTCAGTTCTGCCTGACCTGCCTCGCCTCCGGCGTCGAGCACCGTCTCACTTGGCTGCACGTGCTCACGGACGAACGCGGAAACCTGTTCCAGCACCGGCTTTTCCTCTCCGCTGGGAACTCGGGCGGTGTCCCGTCCGACTGGTGGACGACCGACCGCCGTCGCCAGGAGGAGGCCCCGCGTGACCCTGCACCTCGACCGGACGACGAGCGATCCGCCGTTGTCCGCCACCGAGATCACCGTCCGCGGCGACTCGGCCGCGGCCGACGTGCTCGGCGCGCTCCTGCACCAGTCGGGCGCGAGCGTCTCCCGGTTCCCGGACGCCGGCGGTGAGCCCGCCCACGTCGAGGCCGTCGCTGAACTCGCGATCAGCTGGGCCGGACCGTTGCGCGGTGGCGAGGTCACCGACGAGGCGAGCGCTCAGGCCGTGTGCGGGCCGATGCACGTGCACGGCCGCAGCCAGGGCTCACCGCGAGGCCTGGGCCTGGACTACTGCGCCACCGCGGCCGGCGTCATCGGTGGCACGGGGTTGCTCGCGGCGTTGTTCGACGGTCGGTCGAGCGTCACGACGAGCGTCGCGCAGTCCGCGCTGATGACGGTCTCGCAGTACCTCGCGGCCGCGGGGGCGCCGGAGGCCGAGGCCGCCGCGCTCGAACCGGGCGGGCCGCCGTTCCGGAGCGCAGACGGGGTGCTGTTCGAGATCGAGGCGCTCGATCCGGCGGTGTGGCAGGCGTTCTGGGCTGGTCTCGGCGTGCCGGGCAGGGTGATCGGCGCTGGCTGGCGGCCGTTCCAGTTCCGGTATCCGACCGCGACCGCGCCGCTGCCGGCGGAATTGCACGCGGCGGCGGAGGCGCGGACGTTCGCCGAACTGAAGGCGCACGCGGACGCGACGGCGATGAGCATCTGCCATCTGCACGCGCCCAACTCGACGGGAGGACCGGCATTCGAACTGGCCACACTGGACTTCAAGGGCGAACGGGATCGCGTGCGAGGTTCGTCGCCGTTGTCCGGCCTGGTCGTGCTCGAAGCCGGTCGCCGCGTCCAGGCCCCGCTGGCCGCCCACCTCCTCGGCCTCCTCGGCGCCACGGTCATCCGCGTCGAACCGCCCGGCGGCGATCCGTTGCGCGGCATGCCACCCATGTGCGGCGACACGTCAGCCCGCTGGCTGGCCCTCAACCGCGGCAAGTCCGCCGTCGAGATCGACATCAAGGATTCCCAGGACCGCGACCGGCTCCGCGACCTCGTCCGCACCGCCGACGTCTTCCTGCACAACTGGGCCCCGGGCACCGCCGAACGCCTCGGCCTCGGCGCGCACGACCTGGCCGCGGTGAACCCGGCACTGGTCTTCGTGCACACCTCGGGCTGGGCGGGCAGACTCGCCGACGCCCCGATGGGCACCGACTTCATGGCCCAGGCCCGCACCGGCCTCGGCGCGCTCCTGCGTCCCGCCGACGAGCCCCCGGTCCCGTCGCTGATGACCCTGCTCGACGTGCTGGGCGGCCTGCTCGGCGCCTACACGACCGTCGCCGCTCTCCTTCAGCGCGAACGCACCGGCCGCGCGATCCGTGCCGAGTCGTCGCTGCTGGCGGCGGCCGAACTCCTGCAACAAAGCGCGAAAGGCCGTCCCGCAGCGGGTTTCCGCCGCCCGTTGCTCGGCGACGGCGGCTGGATCCACGACGGCGTCCCGGTCACCGACGACCTCGCCTCGATCACCACCGACCCGCGGTTCACCGACGTGGTCGGGCTGGACGACGACCGATGTCCCGAAGTCCTGACACCCTGGAGGTTCAGATGACGACCACCACCGTCCACGACCTCGTTCCTGCCGCGCTCCGCCAGCAGTGGGCCGAGCAGGGCCACTACCCGGACCGCGACCTCTACGACCTGTTCTCGGTGCGCGTCTTCTTACACCCGTTGCGAACAGCTGTGATCGACGACGACGGCGAGCTGACCTACCTGCAGCTCAACGAACTCGCCCTCCGGATGGCGGCGAACCTGCACGAACGCGGCGTCCGGCCCGGCGATGTCGTGGCCGTGCAGCTGCCCAACGGCCGGTACGCCGTCGCCGCCGACCTCGCCGTCGCCGCGGTGGGTGGGGTGGTGCTGCCGTTCCCGGTCGGACGCGGCGAGCACGAGGCACGCTCGCTCGTCACCCGCGGCGGCGCGGTCGGGGTGATCGCGGACGACCTGCCGGACGCCTGGTCCACCGTCTCGTTGCTGGCTCCGGCGGACGTGGTCGAGCCGGTGCGCTCGGATCCCCACGGCCCGGCGCGGATTCTCGTGTCGTCGGGCTCGGAGGCCGAGCCGAAGATGGTGCTGTACTCGCACAACGCGTTGCTCGGAGGGCGCGGCGCGTTCGTCGGCAGGCTGATTCCGCCGGGGGAGGAGCTGCGGGCGTTGTTCCTCGTGCCGCTCGCGTCGTCGTTCGGCAGCAACGGAACCACGGTCACGCTCGCCCGGCACGGTGGCACCCTTGTACTGCAGAGCAAGTTCAGCGTCGAGTCCACTGTGGAACTGATCGCACGAGCGCGGCCGACCCACCTGTTCGGTGTGCCGACGATGTTCAAGATGCTCCTGAACCAGCCCGGCGACTACTCGTCGATCCGCGTGATCGCCCCCGGTGGCGCCCAGCTCGACGCGGCGACCGCCGAAGCGTGCCGCGAGGTGTTCGACGCCGTCGTGGTCAACGTCTACGGGTCCGCGGACGGCGTCAACTGCCACACCGCGTTGGACGACCCGCCGAACCGCGGTGCCGGGCGGCCGAACCCGGCGGTGGCCTCGATTCTCGTCGTGGACGACGCGCTGCGGCCCGTTCCGACCGGCGTGGTCGGCGAGATCATCGCGCGCGGCCCGATGAGCCCGTTGCGCTACGTCGACGACGACCTCAACGCCCGCTACCGCACCCCGGACGGCTGGGTCCGCACCGGCGACCTCGGCGTGTTCGACGCGGAGGGCTATCTCTCCGTTGTCGGGCGACGCAAGGACATCGTGATCCGCGGCGGCGCGAACATCAGCCCGGCCGAGGTGGAGCAGGCGCTGGCCGCTCACCCGTCCATCCGGGACGTCGCGTGTGTCGGCGTGCCGGACGAGCTGATGGGTGAGCGGCTGTGCGCGTGCCTCGTCGTGAGCGCCCCCGTGACCGTCGCGGAGCTGGGGGAGTTCCTGGGCGGGCTGTCCCGGTTCAAGCACCCGGAACACCTGCTGGTGCTGCCCGAGTTCCCCCTCACCCCCGCGGGCAAGGTCGACCGGGACGCCCTGCGCGTGCTCGCTAGGCGAGAGCCTCGCTGATCGTCTTCGCGTTGGCGCGGTAGACGCCGAGCAGGTCGTTGTCGTCGTCGGGGTAGTTGACGAGGTCGACCTGCTTGGCGTTCGCGTCGGGCAGCACGGTGCCGGTGCTCATGTGGGAGTTCTCGAAGACGAACTGCGGCGCCTTGTTCCTGAGCTCCGCGACCTGCGACGCGGTCACCGGTTCCGGCCCGTACACGCCCAGCAGTTCGGCACCGGCCAGGTCGGCGGCGTACCCGACGAACATCTGCGCGACGACCTTCGGCCGCTGCCCGCCCGGCCACTTCGCCTTCACCTCACCGGCGAGCCTGGCGTACTCGGCGTCGAAGCCCTCGATCCACTTCTTCGCCGCGTCCTGCGTGCCGAACAGCTCGCCGAGCCGCGTGACCTCGGCCTTGACCTTGTCGCGTGAGTTGTCGAGCGCGACCTCGACCTTCTTCGCGTTCGACCCGGCGGCGTCGGTGATCTTCGGTGCGAACGACTCGAACGGCGCGTACAGCACATAGTCCGCGTCCGCCACCGCCTTCAGGTCGGACGGCTTCGGGTCGTAGTCCGGCGCGTGCAGCACGGACTTCGGCACGATCACCGTGACGTTGCCGGCGCCGGCCGCCTTCGCGAACCCGGCCTCCCAGCTCGTCGTCGCCACGACCTTCGGTCCGGTCTGCTGGGGCTGCGGGGTCGCGGTCGTTCCGCACCCGGCCAGCAGCAGTGCGGCGGTCAGTGTGAGGAGGCGGACTGCCATGCGAGGGTTCTCCGTTCGGGAATGAAATGGGCGGCGAGCGCGACAGCGCCCGCCAGAAGTACGAGGACCGGACCAGGCGGCTGGTCCAGCAGCAGGGCCAGGGCGAACCCGGCCAGGTTCACGACGACGCCGATCCCGACCGCCCACAACGCCATCCCGGTCAGGGACTGCGCGAGCCGCCGGGCGGCGAGGGCGGGCAGCAACGTCAGCGCGTCGACGAGCAACGCCCCGGTCAACCGGATCGCTCCGGCGATCGCGATCGCCACCAGCACCAGCAACACGAGCGTCAGCCGGTTGACCGGCACACCCGAGCACGCGGCCAGCTCCCGGTCGTGCAGGAGAAGCGCGAGTTGCCTGCGCCGCCACAGGAACAGCCCGGGCACGAGGACCGCGAGCGCGCCGAGCAGGATCACGTCACCGGTCTTGGTCGCCAGGATCGAGCCCCACAGCAGCTCGAACGCCGCCGACGCGTTCACACCGGAGATCGACAGGACCAGCAGCGCGGCGGCGATCGCCAGGCTCATCAACAGACCCATCGCGCCGGACAGGCCGGAGGAGCTGCGAGCCAGCGGGGCGAGGCCGGCACCGGACAGTCCACACGCGACCACCGCGCACAGCAACGGGTCCAGGCCGGTCAGCAGGCCGACCGCGATGCCCAGCAACGCGATGTGCATCATGGCGAAGCGGACCGGCATGATGTCGAGGCCGATGATCACGACGCCGACGATGGGCAGGGCCACCGCGCCGAGCAGCAGGGCGAACGCGGCCCGTTGCACGGCGGCGAGTTCCAGGATCTCGATCACGTGATCTCCCGCAACGTCCCGGCGGCCATCTCCAGCACCCGCTCACACCGCTGCACCACGGCCCGGTCGTGCGTCACGACGACCACCGTGACCGGCAGACTCGTCAGCAACCCGGCAACGGCGGCCTGCCCCTCGAAGTCCAGCGCGGCGGTGGGTTCGTCGGCCAGCAACAGCCCGGCCCCGGCGTCGACGCACCCGATCGCCCGAGCCAGATAGGCCCGCTGCAACTGCCCGCCGGACAACGTGTGCACCGGCTGCCGCCCGAGGTCACCGACCCCGAGTTCACGGGCCGCCGCACGGGCAGGCTCCAGCGCGCCGCTGCTGGCCAGCAGTTCGTCGACGAGCAGCGGGAACCGGCCCGCCGCCTGCCGTTGCGGGATCCACGCGATCTCACGCCGCCGCCGAGCCCAGTCGCCGGCGGTGCGGGCCTGCCGCGCACCGACCTCGACGACCCCGGCCGCCGCGCGATGGAGCCCGAGAACGGCGCGCAGCAGAGTCGTCTTGCCGGAGCCGTTCGTGCCGGTCAGCGCCACGCGTTGGCCTGGCGCGACGTCGAGCGAGACGTCGCGCACGACCGTTCTGCCGCCGTGCGCGCAGCTCACCCCCGCCAGCCGCACCGGCAGACCTGTCGTTTCCACGAGCATCTAGTCGGTGCGCGAACCCGATCAGTTCCCTCCAAAGGGTGAGTTCGGGAACTTCCGCGCCACACCGTCCGACCAGTGGACGGGTCACACCGGGCCGGTCATCACCTCACTGGCTCGGTGTCACCGGGAAACGGCCTGCGCGAAGGCGAACACGTGGTCCGGGTCGTACTTCGCGGCGACGTTCCGCAGCCGGGCGAGGTTGCCGCCGTAGTACGCCTGCGCCCACTGCGGCATCTGCGGGTCGATGTAGTTGACGTAGCCGGTGTCGCCGACCAGCGCGCCGAGGCCGTCGCGGATCTTCGCGAGCCTCGTGCGCGCCTCGTCGGCGGCCTCGGGTGGCGTCTTGAGGTAGATCTGGACGTTCGCGAGAGCCGTGCGGTGGGGGAACGCGGTGGCGTCCGGCGCGACGTCGGCCACCGCGCCGCGCAGGCCGTCGAAGATCAGGTACGTCTCGTCCGACTGGCCCGCCAGCAGGTTCACCGCCTTCGCCGGGTCGCTGATCGGCTCGCGCACCACGCGGGAGGACGCCACGGCCGACTCGCGGGCGATCGGGCCGCCCGCGAAGTACTGGGTGGCCTCGGCGTAGGTCTGCGGCTGGATGAACCGGGAGGCCGGGGCAGGTAGCTGGCCGACCAACGCGGCGAGGTCGCCCACCGAGCCGATGAAGCAGCCCCCGATCCGGCAGCTCGGCTGGGCCCCGCCGCGCACGACGGCGTTGGACCACAGTTCGTTGGGAGCCTGGGCGATCCACGTCTGCCACGCGCCGAGCGCGTCCGCGGCACCGGTCGGGTAGGACAGTGAGAAGACGGTCACCTCCGGCGCGGGCACGGTCGCGAACACGAACTCCGTGACGATCCCGAAGTTGCCGCCGCCACCGCCGCGCAACGCCCAGAACAGGTCGGGTTCCTGCTGGGCGGACGCGGTGAGCAGTCGTCCGTCCGCCGTCACCACCTGCGCCGACACCAGGTGATCGCACGTCAGCCCGTACTTGCGGGAGAGCACGCCGATGCCGCCGCCGAGCGTGAGGCCCGCGACGCCGACGGACGGGCACGTGCCGGTCGGCAGGCACCGGCCGGACGCCGCCAACGTCTTCGCCACGTCACCGAGCGCGGCGCCGGAACCGACGCGGACCTGGTCACCGGGCAGCATCTCGATGCCGGCCAGACCGCGCACGTCGACCTGCAGGCCACCGGACGGCGACGAGTACCCGGCATAGCTGTGGCCACCGCTGCGGGCGGCGAGGGCCACCCGTCCACGAGCCGCCTCGACGCACGCCTGCACGTCCGCGGCAGAACCGACCTTGGCGACGGCGGCGGGTTTCCGGCCGTCCCACACGGGGTTGAAGCCCTGGTAGGCGAACCCGTCGTCGCCCGCCAGCACGAGCCGGCCGGACAGCTTGGAACGCAAAGCGGTCCAGTCGGGCGGTCCACTCGGAACGGACGAACTGGACGGTGGCGGAACCGGGGAAGTGGGGGAGGTGCAGGCCGCGAGTGCGGCACCGGCACCGGCGAGGCCCGCGACCTTCAGAAACCTGCGTCGATCCACCCGGCCCATGGTGGCACGCCATGATCACCCGTGCAGGTTGTACGACCTGAGGTGGACTTTCCTCCCCGACCGCAGCGTGATGACCGCTGACGAGCCGTAGATCCACCCTCAGCTGGTGACATTTCGCAGCAGTGCACGAATGACGGCGGTGGCAGCGGTCGCCGGAATGATCCCGCTGACCCTCGCACCTCAGGCCCAGGCGGCACCGGACCTCGGGTGGGGTGCGTGCGACAAGCCGGTCGCGGACGGAGTCGAATGCGGCACGCTCACGGTGCCGGTCGACTGGGCGAAACCCGGCAAGGGCACGGTCGGGTTGCGCGCCTACCGGTGGAAGGCCGAGAACAGCAAGGGAACCGTCCTGGGCTTCCCGTCCGGCCCTGGACAGCCCGGCGACTTCACCTTCGGCACCCTGCGGCCCGCCCTGCCCGGCTACGACCTGATCGCGCTGGACCCGCGCGGTGTCGGCGAGAGCCACCCGATGACCTGCGACGTCGACAAGATACTCAAGATCCCGTACGTGCCGCCGACGGACGCCGGGGCGTTCGAGGCGCTCGAGAAGAACCAGAAGGCGTTCTGGTCCACGTGCACCACAGGCGTCAAGAATCTCGACAACCACCTCGATGCCTACAGCACGGCGAACGACGCTGATGCGTTGCGCAAGGCCGTGGGTGCCAAGCGGGTCAACGTGTACGGCCTGTCGTACGGCACGTTGCTGGCTGAGCGGTACCTGGAGAAGTTCGGCCAGCACGTCGACGGTTCGATCATCGAGGGGGTGATGAACCCGAACCAGGGCCGCAGGGAGTTCATGACCACGGCCGCGGCGGGCGTCGAGGCGATCTTCGCGAAGTTCACGCGGTGGTCCGCTGAGACGCCGGACAGCGCGCTGCACGGCCAGAACCCGGCCGACGTGTTCCGCAAGGCCCAGCAGAACGCGGGCAGTCTTCCGGGGAAGTTCTTCGGCTTCCCGTGGTCCGACGTCATGATCACGCGGTATTTCGAGATCTTCGCGCCGCGCGACTTCGCCGAGGTGGCGAAGGGGCTGCGTGATCTCGCAGACGGGCGCAATCCGTTCCCCGACGAGCCCGGCGGTGAGCCGCTGCCCCAGAGGTTCGAGTACGCGGACCCGAACACCTGCTCGGACTGGCCGTTCGCCGTGCCGACCGCGGAGGAGGCTCGCGCGGATCTGGCGTCGACCAGGAAGGCGGCGCCGGTCGTCGGCTACTCGACGAACTCCAGCAACTACAGCTCGATCTGCGTCGGTGGCCCGAAGACCGGACGGCCGAAGCCGGTGTCCTCGCGCAGTACGCACCCCACGCTGCTGCTGAGCAACTCGCTCGACCCGGCGACACCGAAGGTCTGGGCGGACGCGGTGCAGAAGCAGCTGGGGCGCAAGGCGATCCACGTCGTCACCGATCAGGTCGGCCACGGCGGCGGCATGGACGACCCGGTGACGCTGAAGAAGGTCCAGGACTACATGGCCAGCACGACCCGGCCGTGAGCCTTGCGATGCCAGGCATCCGTGACGTCGGCGAGCGGCACCACCTCGTGATCGACGGTGAGCGCGCCCTCCGCGGCGTGCCGGGCGATCACTGAGATCGCGTCGGCCCGCTGCTGCGGGGTCAGCTCGTTGTTCGTGTAGCCGGACAACCGCAACGACCGGCTGCGCAACGTCGACGAGGTGATCGGGGACGTCTCACCCGCCGAACCGCCGAGATTCACCCACCGGCCGCCTGGGCGCAACGCCTGGGCGGCCGCGGCGGCGGGTTCCCCGAACAACGGGTCGATCAGCAGGTCAGCGCTCTGAGCTGCCACGTCTTCCAACGTGACCACGACGTCGGCTCCGGCCCGCGCCGCGCGTTCACGGCCTTCCTCGGAACGCGCCGCGGCGATCACCCGCCCGGCACCGGCGAGACGCGCGAGCTGGATCGCGGACTGCCCGACCGCGCCACACCCGAGCACGATCACGGTCTCCCCGGCGACCAGCTCACCCCGCCACGTCAACGCCATGTACGCGGCGACGGCGGACAACCCGAGCGCGGCCATCAGGACCGGATCGACGTCCGGCAGAAACACCAGATCTTCCTCGCGCGCCAACGCCTTCGCGGCCATGCTGCCATCTCCCGGAGCCATCCCGGCAGTGGTGGGAAACCACACAGTTCGCCCGTTGACCGTCCCGATTCCCTGCACCCCGGGCACGTACGGCGTCGCGGGCACCCCGAAGTAGGAGGTTCCGCCGGCGCACAACAGGTCCAGCGGCGTGATGGGCGCCGCGAGCACGTCCACGACGACCTCGCCGGAAGGCTCGCCCCGGTCAGCGAGCGACGGCGGCTGACCGGGACGAACGACTAGTGCGGCGCGCACGGCTGCAGGACGAAGTCGTACTCGGCGAGCACCCAGGGCACCTCGGACAGTCCGCCGTCCGGGGTGACGCCGGGTTCGCGCGGCACGAACCTGACCACGAGCTCCTGCTTGGTGCCGAACACGACGTCGCTGTCGAGGTACTCGGCGCCCTCTTCGAACAGGTGCGTGATCAGCGGCTCGAACCCGTCGGCGGTGAGCAGGAAGTGCACGTGCGCCGGGCGGAAATGGCTGATCTCGGTCTGCTCGATCAACGCGCCGACCGGCCCGTCCATCGGGATCGAGTACCCCTTCGGCGTGATCGTCCGCACGCAGTAGCTGCCGTCCGGTTCGGCCCGGTACTTCGCCCGCAACCGCGCCTCGTCCACGTCGAGCTGGGCCTCGTAGGCGCCATCGGCGTCGGCCTGCCAGACGTCGAGCACGGCCCCCGGCACCGGCGACCCGTCGAGCGAACGCACGGTTCCGGTGAGGTAGAGCGGAGTTCCGGTCACGTCGTCGGACATGTCGCCGCCGAACCCGAGTTCGGGGGAGCCGTCGATGTGGAACGGCCCGAGCACCGTCGCCGGCGTCGCTTCCGGCGCGAACTGGTGGTTCATCTGCACGACCAGCATGCTCAGCCCGAGCACGTCGGAGGTCAGGATGAACTCCTCGCGCTTCTCGTCACTGATCTGCCCGGTGGCGGTGAGCCACTGGATGGCGGCCATCCACTCGGCCTCGGTGAGCCGCACCTCGCGGGCGAAGTCGTGCAGGTGGCGGACCAGCGCGGTCATGAGCAGCGCGGTCCGCGGGTCCTTCGCGGTGGCCCAGCGCTGCTCGGCGAGCGCGGTGATGTTGTCCTCGGTGACGAGCTGCATTGCTCACTCCTCGACAGGTGCTACGGACCTGGTGTTCTCATCGACAGAAAGGAAGATCTGGTTGGCGACGGGATTGCGCAGCTCCTCCGCGAGTTGCCCGATCAGCCCGGCGGTGCGGGCCAGCAACGCGAAGCCCCGCAGCAACTCCAGTGGCAGGCCGAGGTCGGCCAGCACCGCGCCGCACGTGCCGGCGCCGTTGAGCGGCAACGTCTTGCCGAGCACCTGCGGGTGAACGCGCCCGATCGCGGCGAACAGCGAGAGGTGCGGCCCGACCAGGCCTTCCTCCTCGGCGATCTCGAACAGGCGTGGCGTGCGGGGATCGCCGTTCTTGTGCACGTGGTGCCCGAGCCCGGGGATGCGCGCTTTCCCTTGCGCCTGAATGGTTTCCAACGCGAGGGCGTCCCAGTCCTCCCGGGGTGCGTGAGCGCTGACCACGGCGTTGAGGAACCGGCCGGCGTCCTCGGTGACGCCGAGGAACCGCGACCCGCCGCCGAGCAGCCCGGCGGCGAGCGCGCCCTGCACGGAGTCGGGCGCGGACAGGAAGGTGAGGCGGCTGACGATCGCGGTGGGCGTGAACCCGTGGTCGGCGAGCGCGGCCAGCACCGCCTCGAACAGCCGTGTCTCGCCGGGGCTCGGCCTGCGCTGGGTGGCGAGCCAGAACGCCAGCTCACCGAACCCGACGGTGCCCATCACGTCCCGCGCGAGGTCCTGCCCCAGCAACGTGATCGTGTCGGGCGTCGATGCGCCGAGCGCCGTTTCATAGACCGTCACGGTCCTCCTTCAGCCACGCGCGCAGCTCGTCGCCGTGCTCGTTCAGTTCCGGTGGCGGCAGTTCGTAGACGGCCGGGGTCTCCGAGAAGCGGATCGGGTGCCGGGTCGTCGGCACGTCGCCGACCACCACGACCGGGTCGAGCCCGAACCGTTCGGCCATCGCGAACCCGCCGTCGATCGTGTTGATCGGCCCGCACGGCACCCCGGCCGCCACGAGCAGGTCGAACCACTCGACGGCGCCACGCGTTCGCAGCCGTTCCAGCAGGATCGGCCGCAACTCCTCGCGGTTGTGCGTGCGGTCGGCGTTGCGCGCGAACCGCGGGTCGTCCGGCACCTCGGACAACTCCAGGACCTCGCACAACTTGCGGAACTGGCCGTCGTTGGCGGCCGCGATGATCAGGTCGTTGTCGGCGGTCGGCAGCGGCTCGTAGGGGAACACGCTGGGATGCGCGTTGCCCATCCGGAACGGCACCACCCCGCCCGCGACGAACGCCGAGCTGTGGTTCACCAGGCCCGTCAGCGCCGACGACAGCAGGTTCACCTCGACGAGCTGACCCTGCCCGGTCTGATCGCGGTGGCGGAGTGCCGCGAGGATGCCGATCACGGCGTGGTTGCCCGCCATCACGTCGAACACCGAGATGCCCGCGCGGTACGGCGGCCCGTCCGGATCACCGGTCAGGCTCATCAGCCCGGAGATCGCCTGCACCATCAGGTCGTAGCCGGGAACGTGCTTTCCTTCCCCGGAACCGAATCCCGTGATCGACGCGTAGATCACCCTCGGGTTGTCCGCGCTGACGCTCGCGTGGTCGAGCCCGTACTTGGCCAGGCCACCGGGCTTGAAGTTCTCGATCACGATGTCCGCGCGCCGGGCGAGCTCACGGCCCAGCGCGGCGTCGTCCGGGTTGCGCAGGTCGAGCGCGATCGACCGCTTGCCCCGGTTGATGCCGAGGTAGTAGGTCGAGACGTCCTCGCGCACCGGCGGCATCCACGTGCGGGTCTCGTCCCCGGCCGGACCTTCGACCTTGACGACCGAGGCGCCCATGTCGGCCAGCAGCATGGTCGCGTACGGGCCCGCCAACACGCGGGAGAAGTCGGCGATGAGCAGGCCTTCGAGTGGACCACCCATCAGACGGACGTCCTGGTGTCGCCGCGGTACTCGGTGTAGGTGTAGGGGTTGTCCAGCACCTTGGACTCCGGGACGTCCGGGTTCATGCCCTTCGCCCACGCCTCCTCGCCGAGCTGCGCCCGCAGGTGGTCGACGGTGCCGGAGACCTCGGTGCGGATGGAGTCGAGGTCGACGCCGACGAGCTTGTGGTCGCGCTTCACGATCCGCCCGTCGACGATCACGGTGTCCACATCGGACCGTTGGGCCTGGAACGCCACGTGTCCGTACGGGTTGAGGATCGGGAACATCGCGGGGGAGTTCTCGTTGCGCAGCAACACGACGTCGGCCTTCTTGCCGACCTCCAGGCTGCCGAGGTCGTCCGCGCGTCCCAACGCCCGCGCGCCGCCCATCGTCGCCCACTCCACGACCTGCTGGGCCCGCAACGACGAGTGCGTGACGGTGTCGTTCGTGCTGTGCGCCGCCATGTGCTCACGCGATCGGTCGGCACCCAGCGTCGTGCGCATCGCGGAGAACAGGTCACCGCTCCACCACACCGACGTGTCCATCGACAGCGACACCGGGATGCCGTGCTCGCGGATCGCCCAGGTGGGCGGGTAGCCCTGGCCCGCGCTCTGCTCGCTCTCGGTCGACACGGAGATCGAACCGCCGGTCGCCGCGATGCGGTGGTAGGAGTCGGCGGACAACGTCGCCGCGTGCACGTAGATCGACTGCGGTGTCATGAACCCGTTGTCGTACATCAGCCTGATGCCGTCGTCGTTCGTCGCGCCCCACACGCCCGCGTGCGTCGTGACGGGGACGCCGAGCTCTCGCGCGACCTCGAAGGCGGGCTTCTCGGGGAACGACGGGTCACCGGTCACGTCGAACGCGAGCTGGAAGCCCAGCATGTCGTCGCCGGTGATGCGGCGGGAGACGAAGTCGCGGAACTCGGGCGTGGCCGTCCAGGCGGCGGGGCTGTCCTGGATGTTGCCGTACGCCAGCACGAACCGGCCGGGCACCGCCTGCAACGCGTCGACGGCGGCGTCGGCGTGCTCGGTGGTCTGCAGGCCGTGCGACCAGTCGACGGTCGTGGTGACGCCGGCGTCGAGCGCCTCGGCCGCACCGAGGAGGTTGCCGGCGTGGATGTCCTGCGGCCGGAAGACCTTGCCCCACTCCAGGTAGTACCAGACGAAGTACTGCGTGAGCGTCCAGTCGGCGCCGTAACCGCGCATCGCCGTCTGCCACATGTGCCGGTGCGTGTCGATCATGCCCGGCATGACGATGCCGTTGGTGGCGTCGACCTCGACGGTCCCCTCCGGCACCTCCAGCCGTGGCCCGATCGCGGCGATCCGGTCGTCCACCACGAGCAGGTCGTGATCGACGAGGGGCGCGCGGCCGTCCATGGTCAGGACAGTGCCGTTTCTCAGGACGACGGAACTCATCGGGAACTCCTTGACCGTCTGGCGGACAGGTGTCCGTTGAATCGTCAACCTTCGACGGCCTCAGGTCAACCCTTAAGTCTTGTATCGAGGTCCTAGGACGCGACGAACTCGTGCGGCACCGTGCCGAGCCGGGCGAAGTCGGCGCTGATCTCGCCCGCGACCTGCAGCAGGAGCGGCAGGTGGTGCTCGACCATGTGCTCGACCGACGTCTCGGACGCGTGGCAGTTGACGTTGATCCCGGCGACGACCTTGCCGTTCCCGTCGCGCAACGGCGCCGCGACCGACCGGATGCCCAGCGCGAGCTGCTCGTCGGTCAACGCCCACCCGCGCGCTCGCACGTCCCGCAGTTCGGCGTCGCGCTCGGCCGCCTCCGGCCGCCACTTCGGCGTCAGTCCCGACCGGGTCGGCTGCGCGAGCACGGCCTCCAGTTCGCCCGGCGGCAACGCGGCGAGCTGCACCTTTCCCAGCGAGGTCGGCAGCGCCGGGAACCGCGTGCCGATCTGCACGGACAGCGTTACGATCTTCGGCACGGCGACGCGGGCGACGTAGATGATGTCCGACCCGTCGAGCTGCGCGATCGACACCGACTCGTTCGTGCGGGCGCACAGTCGCTCCATGTGCGGGCGCGCCACGTCCCACAGTCCCATCGACCGCACGTACGCGACGCCGAGTTCGAGCACTCTCGGCGTGAGCGCGAAGCCGGTCTCGCTCTGTCGCGCGTAGCCGAGCTCGACCAGCGTCAGCAGGATGCGGCGCGTGGTCGGCCGTGCGAGCCCGGTGGCCGTGGCGACCTCGCTGAGCGTCATCACCGGGCGCAGCGGCTGGAACGCGCGGATCACGTCCAGGCCGCGGGCGAGCGCCTCGATGAAGTCGGGGCCGGTGTCAGGGCGAGCAGGCATGAGCCCACGATATCGGACACTTGTCCGTTAATGCGTGAGGTGTTTGCCGAGGTACTGGCCGGTGAGGCTCTGAGACGCCCCGACGAGTTGCTCCGGTGTGCCGGCGGCGACGATCGTGCCGCCCGCCGCGCCGCCACCGGGACCCATGTCGACGACGTGGTCGGCGTTGGCGATCATGTCGAGGTCGTGCTCGATGACGACGACCGTCGCGCCCCTGTCGGTGAGGCGCCCGATCACCGACAGCAGCGTGCGGATGTCGAGGGGGTGCAGGCCGACGCTGGGCTCGTCCAGCACGAACAGCGCGTCCGCCTGGTCGCGGTCGAGTTCGGACGCGAGCTTGAGCCGCTGGGCCTCGCCGCCGGACAACGCGGTCGTGGCCTCGCCGAGCGTGAGGTAGCCCAGGCCCAGGTCGATCAACGAACGCAGCCGGGTGCGGACCCGGCGCATGTCTCCGACGTGCTCGACGGCCTGCCGCACGGTCAGCGCGAGCAGTTCGGGCAGCGTGAGCCCGTCGTCGGCGCGGCGGTACTCGCTCGCCGCGGGGGAGTAGCGGGTGCCCGCGCAGTCCGGGCAGGCGATGTCGACGTCCGGCAGGAACTGCACGTCGAGCGAGACCTCACCGGTGCCCTCGCAACGCGGGCAGCGCAGCGAACCGGTGTTGTAGGAGAAGTCTCCGGCGGTCAGGCCGTCCGCGTTGGCCGCATAGGCGCGGCGAAGATCGTCCAGCACGCCGCTGTAGGTGGCGACGGTGGAGCGGACGTTGACGCCGATCGGGGTCGCGTCGACCACGTTGACCCGCGTGATGGCCCCGGCGTCGATCTTCGCGACCCAGGCGGGCAGCGGGTCGCCGGAGTTCCTGGCTTCCAGCGCCGGCACGAGGCTCTCCAGTACCAGCGTGGTCTTCCCCGAACCCGAGACGCCGGTGACCGCGGTCAGACGGCCCTGCGGAAGGTCGAGGTCCAGGGCGTGGACGGTGTGCAGCGGGCGCGTGGAGAGGTGGATGCGCCCGTGCTCGAACATCTCGTCCGCACCGACCCGAGGCCGCACGACGACCGGTTCGCGGCCGACGAGAAAGCCGCCCAGCAACGAGTCCGGATCCTCCGCGAGCGCTCGGACGTCTCCGGTCGTCAGGACCCGTCCGCCTTCCGCGCCGGAACCGGGACCGATCTCGATCAGCCAGTCGGCCTCGCGCAGCACCTGGACGTCGTGGTCCACCAGCACCACGGAGTTGCCGTCCCGCAACAGGTCCCGCACGACGCCGAGCAGTCCGTCCACGTTGGACGGATGCAGGCCGATGGACGGTTCGTCCAGGACGTAGAGCACGCCGGTCGTCTGGTTGCGCACCGCCCGCGCGAGCTGGACGCGCTGCCGTTCGCCGGTGGACAGGGTCGACGACGCCCGATCGAGACTGAGGTACCCGAGCCCGAGTTCGACCAGCCGCCGCGCGGTCTCCAGCAGTTGGCTGACGATGCTCTGCGCCATCGCGATCATGTCCGGCGGCAGGGACTTCTCGACCAGCGGCGCCCAGGTGACCAGGTCGTCCAGGGTCATGGCGGTGGCCTCGGCGAGGTCGATCCCGTCGACGCGCGGCGCCAGTGCCTGTTCGCTGAGCCGGGTGCCGTGGCACGTCGGGCAGGTCTGGGTGGTGATGAACCTGTTGACGCGGTTCAGGCCGCGTTCGGTGGTGGCGTTGTCCAGCGCCTCTTGGACGGCCAGCCTGGCGTTGCGGTAGGTGAAGTTCAGGTCGAACAGCCTGCCGTTCTTGGACGGCACGCGGATCTTCCGCTTCTCCGCCGGGCCGTGCAGGACGATCTCGCGCTCCTGGTCGGTCAGGTCCGCGAACGGCACGTCGGTGCGCACGCCGAACTCCCCGACGACCTCGGGCATCACGGCCAGCCCGAACAACGACCAGGGCGCGACGGCCCCGCCCGCGATCGTGAGCGACGGATCGGGGACCAGCCGGGCCTCGTCGATCTCCCGGACCACTCCGGTGCCGGTGCAGTGCGGGCACGCGCCGTCGGAGTTGAACGCCAGCGCCTCCGCACCCGGCGCGGAGAACGTGACACCGCAGACCGGACAGGTCAGCGGCACCTCCAGGGCCACGTCGATCGTCGGCGCCTGCGGGTGGCCGTTCGGGCAGCGGTGCGAGGCGAGCCGGGAGTAGAGCAGCCGCAGCACGTTGAGCAGTTCGGTCGAGGTGCCGAACGTGCTGCGGACCCCCGGCACGCCCGGCCGTTGCCGCAGGGCGAGCGCGGCCGGGACGTGCCGCACGCTGTCGACGGCCGCGCGCGGCGCCTGGGACATCCGGCGCCGGGTGTACGTCGACAAAGCCTCGATGTAGCGCCGCGATCCCTCCGCGTACAGCACGCCCATCGCGAGCGACGACTTGCCCGAACCGGACACGCCGGCGATCGCGACGAGCTTGCGCAGCGGCACCGTGACGTCGACGTCACGCAGGTTGTGGACCCGCGCGCCGCGCACCTCGATGGCCAGAGGCTGTTCCTGCATCCGTCGAACCTACGGCCTGGAGACCGTTTCCTCCTGGCGACGCGACCGCAGGCTGGTCAGCGTGACGACGCCGAGCGTGACCACGATGACGGCCAGCGAGACCGGCGTCGGGATCGTCGGCACGGCAGGCCAGACGCCATGTGCCCAGTGCAGCACCAGCTTCACCCCGATGAACGCCAGGATGATCGCGAGGCCGTGGTTGAGGTGCACGAGCTTGGCGAGCAACGACTGCAGCACGAAGTACAGCGCGCGCAGGCCGAGCAGCGCGAACGCGTTGGTGGTGAACACCAGGTACGGGTCCTCGGTGATGCCGTACACCGCGGGCACCGAGTCGATCGCGAACACGACGTCGGTCGCGAAGATCGCCACCACCACGATCGCGAGCGGCGTGAGGGCGCGCTTCCCGTTCTCGCGGACGATCATCTTCGTGCCGCGGTAGTCGTCGGTGACCGGCATCAGCCTGCGCAGCAGCCGCACCGACCGCATCTTCGAGGTGTCCTTGGCCTCGGGGTGACCGGCGAGCGCCGTCTGCAGGATCTTCACCGCCGAGACGAGCAGCACGAGCCCGAACACGAGGAACGCCCAGGTACCTGCCGACAGCATGGCGGCGCCGGCGGCGATGAAGATGCCGCGCAGCACCAAAGCGCCGACGATGCCGTAGAGCAGCACGCGTTGCTGGATCTCCGCCGGCACGCTGAACGCGGCCAGCAGCAGCATGAAGACGAACAGGTTGTCCACCGACAGGGACTTCTCCACCACGAACCCGGTGACGAACTCCAGCGACTGGCCGCTGCCGAACTGGAACCACAGCCAGAGACCGAACAGCAGTGGCAGCGTCAGGTAGAAGACCGACCACCCCGCGGCTTCCTTGACGGACACCTCGTGCGGGCGGCGCGTGACCAGGAAGTCGACCACCAGCAGGGCGAGCAGCGCCGCGATGCTCACGAACCACAAACCGGGCGACGCCACGGATTCCACGGGCACAGGTCCTCCTCGAACATGATCGTTCGAGGTCTCCTTCACCCGGTGCGGGTGGCCTCCCGAGGACGTCATCGGACGTCCGTACTGACCGGGCAGGCGCTTGGGAAGTACTCCCCTCGCCGCGAAGCATAGGTAAAGCAATAGTAAAGATCAAGCTGATGCCGGGGGCTTGCGTCTCAAGCGGCTTGAGGTTCGACACTGGCGTCATGAACGACATCAGGCTGTACGCGATCGGAGAGGTGGCGCGACGCACCGGGCTGAGCGTCAGCGCCATCCGGTTCTACTCCGACGAGGGAATTGTGGTGCCCGCTGACGTCACGGCGGCCGGGCATCGCCTCTACGACGTGCACGCCATCGCCCGGCTGGAGTTCGTCAGCACGTTGCGCGAACTGGACGCGGGCCTCGACGACATCCGGCGGCTGCTGGAGGGACGAGTGACGCTGTCCGACCTCGCGACGGCGCACCTGTCCCGGTTGGACGACCAGGCCCGCCGCATCCGCTCGAGGAAGGCCGTGCTGCGGACGATCGCCCGGCAGCACACCGAGGCGGAACAGGTGATCCTCATGCACAAGCTGGTGGGAATGTCCGACGACGAGCGAGACCGGCTTTTCGACGACTTCTGGAACGAGATCAGCGAGGGTCTCGAAGTCAGCCCCGAGTTCCTCGGGCTCATGCGCAACGGCCGTCTGGTCCTGCCGGACGAGCCGGCCACCGAGCAGCTGGAGGCGTGGATCGAGCTGGCGAACCTCCTGCAGGACGCGGACTTCCGCCGCGAGGTGAAGGAGGCGCTGCGCGAGACCTTCTCCTCGCCCGCCGCCGCGATGATGACGTCCGCGGAGATGGTGGGCGTGTTCGAACGGGGAGGCGCGATCCTCGTGCGGGCGCAGGAGGCGCAGCGATCCGGTGCGCCCGCCGACTCACCGCTGGGGCGTGAGATCGCCGGTCTCTACGCCGCTCACATGGGGGAGATCACCGAGATTCCGGACAGTCCCGAGTACCGCGCGAAGCTGGCGGTCGACGTGCTCGGCATCGAACAGATGTACCTGGAGTCGTTCGAGGAGGCCGCCACGTCCACCGATCCGTACACCCGGTACCAGTCGCTGGTGGCGATCATCGACGAGACCGCGAAGGAGGCCACCGAGTTCATGCCGTTCGCCTGGCTGTCCGCGGCACTCAAAGCTGCTGCATCCCCGTGCAAGCCGTGACCGCGAAGGTGTCGACTCGACGAAAAGCGTGTCGAGTTGACACCTTCCGTGTCCCCCGTAGGAGCTACACACGAATGTCCACCGCACGGGGACGTTCCGGACGCGTGAAATCCCTAACGTTCCGGCCATGCGATTTCTGAAGCAGTTTCTCCTGGTCGCGGCCGTCTCGTTCGCGGGTGGCGTCGGCGTGCAGGCGTTGGGGTGGAACGCGCCGCTCACGCTGGTCGCCGGCATCGTCGCGGCGGCGCTGGCACTGGCCGCGTACGCCTGGGTGGTGCGCAGGACCGAACGCCGCGAGCCCACCGAGGTCTCGTTGAAGATCGTCGCCGGCGCTCTCGGCCGCGGCGTCCTCGTCGGACTCGCGATGTTCGGGGCGGTGATCCTCAACATCGCCTTCCTCGGCGGCTACGAGGTGCGCGGCTGGGGTTCGGTGTCCGGCATGATCGCGATCTTCGGGTTCATGGTCGCCGTCGCGGTGACCGAGGAGCTGATGTACCGAGGCGTCGTGTTCCGCATCGTCGAGGAGTACCTCGGCACGTGGCTCTCCCTGGTCCTGAGTGGACTGGTGTTCGGCTTCGCGCACATCTTCAACCCGAACGCCACGGTGTGGAGCTCGCTCGCCATCGCGATCGAGGCAGGCCTCATGCTCGGTGCCGCGTACGTGGCCACGCGCAACCTGTGGGTGCCGATCGGGGTGCACTTCGCGTGGAACTTCGCCCAGGGCGGCATCTTCAGCACGAGCGTCTCCGGTCAGGACGCTCCGCAGGGGCTGCTGGACGGCGTCACGTCCGGGTCCGCGCTCGTCACCGGTGGGGCGTTCGGGCCGGAGGCGAGTGCGTACTCGGTGCTGGCCGGCCTCGTCGTCACGGCGGCGTTCCTGTGGCTGGCCAAGCGCCGCGACAACATCGTGCCGCGCCGTGGCCGTGCCGCGTCGGCCGCTACTCTCGCCGCGTGATCAGCCTTCAGCGGTGGCGCGCCTGGGACGTTCGCGTCCAGGACGCGCCACTGGCGTTGCTGCTCGTGCTGGCATCGCTGGTGCCCGCGTTGAACGACAAGGGCACCCAGCTCGGCGGGCTGCCGAACCGGCCGTTCGACGCCCTCACGATCGCGGTGATCGCGTTCGAGTGCCTGCCGCTGGTCGTCCGCCGGAAGTGGCCTCTCGCCTGCCTCGCGCTGGTGTCGGTCGCGTTCGCCGTCGACCAGCTGCGCGGCTACCACACCGTCGCCGGCACGGCCCTGTCGATAGCGTTGATCAGCGCCGGGCTGCACCTGTCGCACCACCGGCGCGGCACCGTGATCGCGCTCTCCGCCGGGTACGTCGGGCTGGCCGTCGCGCTGGACCTGAACGGAGCCACGGAAGGCGTGGCCGGGTTCGTCACGTTCTACCTGGCCGTGGCCGCCTTGTGGGCGATCGGCGCGTGGCTGCGGCTCTCGCGCAGCGCCGAGGAGGAACGCCGCCGGCACGTCGCCGCGGCCACCCGTGTCGCGGAACGGACGTTGATCGCCCGCGAACTGCACGACGTGGTGACCCACCACGTGACGGCGATGGTGGTGCAGGCGGAGGCCGCCCGGTACCTCACCGCTGCCCCCGACCGGCTGGACCAGACGCTGCAGGCGATCACCGACACCGGCCGCCGCTCGCTGACCGACCTGCGGCACCTGCTCGACCTGCTGAACCCCGACCACAGCACGGAAACGCTCGGGGACCTGCGCACGCTGGTCGAGCAGACCCGGCTGGCCGGGCAGCCGATCGAGTTCGCCGAGGAAGGTCAGGCGGTGGCGGACGCGGGCAGCGCCGAGGCCGTCGCGTACCGGGTCGTGCAGGAGGCGTTGACGAACGCGCTGAAGTACGCGCACGGCAACCAGACGAACGTGTACGTGCGTTACGGCGAAAGGGAGATCACCGTGGAGGTCGGCACCGAGGGCGCCAGGTCGTCCACAGCGGTCGGAGGCAGCGGGCGCGGCCTGGCCGGGCTGCGCGAGCGCGTCGACGTCCTGGGCGGCGAGTTCTCGGCGGGACAACGGGACAGCGGCTTCGTCGTCCACGCGCGCATCCCCGCGGGGAACCCGGCGTGACCGCACCGGTCCGGGTGCTGGTGTGCGACGACCAGGCGCTCATCCGCACCGGGTTCGCCACGATCATCGACGCCCAGCCCGACCTGGAGGTCGTGGGGGAGTGCGGGGACGGGCGCGCGGGGGTCGAACTGGCCAGGAAGCTCAGCCCGGACGTCGTCGTGATGGACGTGCGCATGCCGGTGCTCGACGGCATCGGGGCGACCCGGCTGCTGGCGGGCGCCGGCGTTCCCGATCCCGTGAAGGTCCTCGTGGTGACGACCTTCAACCTGGACGAGTACGTCTACGAGGCGTTGCGGGCCGGTGCGAGCGGGTTCCTGCTCAAGGACGCGCCCCCAGCCCAGTTGCTGCAGGGCATCCGGACCGTCGCGAGCGGCGCCGCCCTGCTCGCGCCGGAGGTGACGCGCCAGCTCGTCGGCAGGTTCGCGGCGCGCATCCGGCCCGCCGAGGAGGTCGCGCGGACCCAGCTCGCGCCGCGTGAGCTGGAGGTGCTCCGGCTGATCGCGGAGGGCCTGTCCAACAGCGAGATCGCCGCGGCGCTGGTGATCAGCCAGGAGACGGTGAAGACGTACGTGTCGCGCATCCTCACCAAGCTCGACCTGCGCGATCGCGTGCAGGCCGTCGTCTACGCCTACCGCCGCGGCCTGGTGACCTGAGCCCTTACCGGGCGATTACGAGACGTGACGTGATCGTCACGAAGCGATAAGAACCTGGTCATGAGAATCCCTGCCATCGTGTCCACCGTTCTGGCCGTGGGCGCGCTTCTGACACCAGCGGCCGCGGCCGACCGTCCCCTCTGGTTCACCTCGTGGGCGCAGTCGCAGCAACACCTCGTCCCCGTGACGTTGCACGACCAGTCGATGCGGATGATCACGCACCTCAGCCAGGGCGGCAGTGCGGTCCGGATCCGGGTGCAGAACACGTTCGGCACGCAGCCGTTGAAGATCGACCGCGCCACGGTCGCTCTGAGCGTCGGCGGTGCGGAGGTGGAAGGCATCCGCGACGTGACGTTCGGAGGCCGTCGCGCGGTCACGATCCCGGCCGGAGGCGAGCTGTGGAGCGACCGGACGACAGTGACCACCAAGCCCGGCACCGATCTCGCCGTGAGCATGCACGTCGCCGGTGACGTCGTGCCCGGCCGGCACGAGTCGGCGTTCCGCGAGAACTACCTGACCCCGTCCGGCTCAGGTGACCGCACCACCGATGCCGGTGCCGCGTACACCGAGAAGACCCAGTCGACCTACCTCGTCAGCGCGGTCGACGTGTTCAACCCGTTGCTGAAGGGGACGATCGTGCCGTTCGGCAGCTCGGTCGTCGACGGCGTGGGCAGCACCAACTGCGGCCCGGGCTGCACCGAACTCGGCACCAACAAGCGGTGGGCCGACGTGCTGGCGCGGCGGATCGTGGCCTCGTCACGCCCCCAGCTCGCCGTCGCCAACGCCGGCATCAGCGGCACCACGAGCGCCGTCTGCCCGAACACGCCGGCGCCGTTCGTCGGCCTGGATGCGTTGTCACGCCTGGAAAGGGACGTTCTCGCGCTGCACGGCGTCACGGACGTCATCTACTACTACGGCACGAACGACCTCGCGAACGGCTGCACCGCCGCACAGATCTTGGCCAGCTACCGCACGGTGTTCGAGCGGCTGCGCAAGGCCGGGATCGCCGTGCACGTCACCCCGATCACGCCCCGGCCCGGCTACAGCGACCAGAACAACGTGGATCGCCACGCCGTCAACGACTTCGTGAAGCGCGGCGGCGACTGCTCGGACACCTGCGCGTCGGTGCAGGACTTCGACCAGGTGCTGGAGGACCCGATCAGGCCGAACGCCGTCAACCCGCGGTACGACACGGGCGACGGCGTGCACGCCAACATCGCGGGGCAGCAGGCGATCGCCGACTACATCGCGCTGGAGGACCTGGGCTAGCGCCGCCCGCCGCCCGCGCTGTAGGCGACGGTCCCGGCCACGAACAGCACTGCCGCGGTCCACGTCGTCGCCGCGTCGTCCGCGGAACCGAGCGGCCACGTGACGATCCGGCCGGTCAGCGACCCGCTCGGCGGCATGATCGCCGCCACCGCCCACCACAGCACGGGAGCGGTGGCGGCGAGCCGGGCGCCCGCCACCGTCGCCGCCAGTCCGGCCAGGCCGACCATGCCCGCCGTGTCGCGCACGATGAACGCCGCGTCGAAGCGCTCAGAACCGAGTTGCTGCACCAGGAACACCGAGGCCGTGGCCACCGCGGTGGCGAGCAGGAGATGCCCGAACCTCCACAGCGGCCAGGGGATCGCGGTCGACCTGTCGAGTTCCGGGTCCTGGCCCGCGAGGCCGGCCGTGGCCACCAGCACGGCGGCCAGCGATGTCAGCGAAGCGCTCAACGGCGTCCACGGCGAGTGGAGCGCTGACCAGGCGATCAACACCACGACAGGCAGGAGCACCAGCGCCGCGGGCACCGCGCGTGACTGCGCGTACAACGCGAGCGGCCTCATCGGCTTGCCTTCAGCACGTCGAGCACGCGTTCGGAGTCCTGGCACGTGAGCAACATCTGCCGTGCCCGCGCCACCCGGTTCAGCTGTTCCTGCGCGGACTGGCCGCGGAACTGCTGCCAGGCCTCGTCGATGTCCGCTCGCAGCTTGCTGCTGTTCCACAGGAGAGGTTCGGAGGCCAGCTCGGCCAGTTCGCCGTTGAAGTAGCCGGCGGTCAGGTAGCGGACGACGCCTTCGTAGGTGTTGAAGCTGTTCGGGCCGGAGCATCCCGCCACGCCCGCTCCGGAGAGCAGTTCGAGCCGCAGCTGGTCGTCCGTCATCGTCAGCACGCGGGGATAACCCTGCGACGGCACGTAGACGGTCTTCTGGTCGCGTTGTGGCGCGGTGAGGTGCGCCATCGCCGACGTGTCCTCCCTGATCTCGGTGGGCGCGTCCGGCAGGACGGCGAGCTTGGCCAGCACGTCCCGTCCCACCGCGGCGGTCCTGGGGAGGTCGTCCGAGTGCGCCTGGCTCAGGCACACCTTCCCCTCGCAGACCAGCCTGCTCGCGATCGAGTCCGCCACGAGCACGTCGGAGTACTTGACCGGCATGATCGACAGGGCGAGGACGACGGCCAGCCCGGCCGGCACGAGTGCCGCGAGCCGTCCGAGATGCGTCCGTGCGACGAGCAACAGGAACGCCGTCACGCCCAGGCCGGTGAACCACGCGATCTGGCCGAGGTCGACGGAGGTCGAGGTCGTGACGAGGTCGGAGCTCGGCGCGTCCATGACGGGCGTGAGCAGAGCCAGAGCGGAGATCTCGTCACCGGGAGTGGTGACTTCGAGCGCCCGCCCGGCCGTGGTCGCGACCATGAACGTCGCCACCAGAGCCACCGGCGCGGTCAGCGGGTGCGGCAGGAGCCGGCCGACCGCGAGTCCCAGAAGGACACTCGACGCGAGGGCGAGCACGACGGTCACCAGGAGCGGGACGAACCCGGCGGAGACGAATCCGCCGCCCAGCGCGACGTTGGCCACCAGCCCCGCGCAGAGCAGCGCCGTCGCGACCGCGACCACGCCCGCCACGGCGGAGGCGAGCGTGCCGAGCCGGACCCAGCCGGGACGGGAGGTGGCGTCGAACAGCTCGGTCACCCGCGCGCGGCTGTCCCGCATGCCCTGGAAGACGGCCAGTCCGACGACGAGAGCCCACACGTAGGCCAGCGGCAGCCGGAGCCCGAGCACCGCCGACGTCGAGTTGCCCGTCCACTGCACGCTCGACGACATGACCAGTGCGAGCATTCCGGTGCCGGAGACGAGGACGAGCAGCCCGGCCCAGAGCGCGGTCGAGCGCCGCAGTTCGATGCGCAGCGCGGTCACCAGGCACCCCCGGCGGGATTCGCGCTGATCAGCGCCGAGTAGCCGCGCTCGATCGGCGTGTCGCCGACGTGCGTGGCCGTTCCCGCGGCGGTGAGATCGGCAGGGGTTCCCTGGAACACAAGAGATCCTTCCGACACGAGCACCACGTCGGTGCACGCCGCCGCGACGTCCTCGACCAGATGCGTCGAGATCAGCACGCAGGCCTGCTGGCCCAGTTCGGCGACGAGCTCGCGGAACCGCAGCCGTTGCGCGGGATCCAGCCCGACCGTCGGCTCGTCCAGCAGCAGGACCTCGGGGTCGTTGACGATGGCCTGCGCGATGCCGGCCCTGCGGACCATGCCGCCGGACAACGACTTCATGCGGTCCTCGGCGCGGTCGGTCAGCCCGACCCGCTCCAGCGCGGTGCGCACGGCACCGGGAATCCGCGCGGGCGGCACCTCCTTCAGCCACGCCAGGTACTCGACGAACTCCCGCACCTTGAACCGCTTGTAGTAGCCGAAGTGCTGTGGCAGATAACCGAGCCTGCGCCGCACGGTCCTGAGCTTGCCGTCAGCCGGCGTGCCGAGCAACGACAACGTCCCCGCGGTGGGAGACCGCACCGTCGCCAGTGTGCGGATCAGCGTCGTCTTGCCCGCGCCGTTCGGGCCGAGCAGCCCGTGCACACCCCGGCCGAGCCTCAGGCTGAGCCCGTTCACCGCGTTGCGGCCGTTGCGCCCGCCCACGCGCACGACCAGGCCGTCGGCTTCGATCGCCTGCATCCCGTTCTCCCTCAAGTGGTTCCGGTCTTGATGGGCAAGACGGCGCTGGGGCGCCTGAGGTTCTCGGAATCGTGTGACGCCGGTCACCGCGGACCGTCGAGGTCGAGCTCAAGTTGCTCAATAGCTTCAGTGTTGACCAAAACTAGTCCGCCGACGGACGCAGACCCACCGCGAGCGTCAGTTCCAGAACCCGCAGCGGAGACCCGAGATCCGGGAACAGGTCGCGAAGCTGCCCCATCCGGTACCGGACGGTCTGCGGGTGCACGAACAGGGCCGCTGCCACGTCCTCGCGGCGCCCCTGGTGCAGCAGCCAGGCGCGCAACGTCTCCTCCAGCTTCTGTGCGGAGGTGGCGGGCAGTGCCAGCAGCGGGGCGAGCGCGCGCGCTCGCAGGTCGGCGTACGCGTCAGGGTCGGCGCTCAGCACGAGAGCGGCCAGGTGGTCCTCGGTGTCGCGGATGTCTGTGGGGAGCGAGCGCGCGCGTACAGCCCGTGCGTAGGAGGCGGTGGCACGCATCCACGGGCGTGCCGGGCCTACGACGGCGGAACGGCTGACGAGCTGTCGTAGCAGGTGGGAGCGGTCGGCATCGGGGACGAAGAGCACGCCGGTGGAGTCGGGCAGGTCGTCCAGGACCAGCGTGCCGGGGTCGAGCAGGCGGTAGGCGGGGCGAGCCTGGAAGGCGGGCAGCAGGACCACCGTCAGCGTGGTCGGCGGCTGCCAGCCGGCCCGTTGCGCTGCTGCCTGGAGGACCTCGGTGCTCGAGCCGGCCAGCAGGTCGCGGGCGAGTTGTTCGAGGTGACGCTCGTGCGCGAGGCCTCGTACGGCCAGTTCGTCGGCGTGGCCCGCGGCGCTGGCGGCGGAGAGTTCGTCGATGTAGGCGAAGGTCAGTTCGGCGAACTTCGCCACCTCCGCGGCGGGCAAACCCGCTGGTACGGCGCCTGCGGCCAGGCCTCGCCAGGCGACGCGGGCGCCGACGCGGTACGCGCTCAGCAGGGCGTCCATCGAACGGCCGTCGCGCACCTCGCCGCGGCCGAGTTCGTAGGCCGCGTCGCCGGCGCCGCCGCCTCCGTCCGCGCCACTGGCGAGGTCCAGGTACGCTCCGAGCGCCGTGCGGACGGCGCGGCGGATTGTGCCGCCCATGCGTCCGGAAAGCGCGTTCGCGTAGCTCGGCACCTCGTCGATGATCGCCCGGACCACCTCGTCGGCCGTCGTCTTCAGGACCGCCCTCAGTGCGGTGACGGTCTTCTCATCGAGGGCCAGTTCGGTGGCCCTCCGCATTGCGTGACTCACGATTTGTTCCCCGCGAACAATCCAGCCCGGCAGATTCACGTCCTACGGACAGGACTTTACGCCCTGGGGCTATCAAGCTGGAGTCATGACTAGTGCCGCCCTCCGCAGCAGGGCGTGGAAACTGCTTGAGTTGGTCACGACGCCGCTGCTGCCGTCCGACTACCTCGACCTGGTCAGCCCACTTCGAGCGGGTGCTGACCTGCGCGGCCGCATCGTGGCCGTGCACCGCGAGACAGACGATGCCGCGACCATCGTGATCAGGCCCGGGAAGGGCTGGCGCGGTCACGTCGCCGGTCAGTACATCCGGATCGGGATCGACGTCGACGGCGTGCGCCTGTGGCGTGCGTACTCGGTGACATCGCCGACGAGCCGCGCCGACGGTCGCATCACGATCACCGTGAAGGCCATCCCCGACGGCAAGGTCAGCAACCACCTGGTTCGCAACGCCAAGCCCGGCACGGTCATCCAGCTCGACCAGGCCACCGGTGAGTTCGTGCTGCCAGCCGCCAAGCCCGCGAAGGTGCTCTACCTGACGGCCGGCAGCGGCATCACGCCCGTCATGGGCATGCTGCGCGACACGAAGTTCGCCGACGTCGTGATGGTGCACTCCGCGCCGCGCAAGGAAGACGTGATCTTCCGCAACGACCTGCACGATCTCGTGGCCGACAAAGCGCTGACGCTGGTCGAGCTGCACACCGACACCGACGGCATGCTCGACATCGCCGAGCTGGAGAAGCTCGTGCCCGACTGGGCCGAGCGCGAGACCTGGGCCTGCGGCCCGACCGGTCTGCTCGACGCCGCTGAAGAGCACTGGACGAAGCACGGTGTCGCCGAGCGCCTGCACATGGAGCGCTTCCGGCCCACCGTCGTCGTCGCCGGCGAGGGTGGCGAGGTCACGTTCGGCAAGACGGGCAAGACCGTCGAGGCCGACGGCGCGACCCCGTTGCTGAACATCGGCGAGGAGGCCGGTGTGCTGATGCCGTCCGGCTGCCGCATGGGCATCTGCTTCGGCTGCGTGACGCCGCTGAAGTCCGGCGCCGTGCGAGACCTGCGCACCGGCGAGATCACCGAGGCCTCGGACAGCCCCACCGCCCACGTGCTCGTCCAGACCTGTGTGTCCGCCGCCGCGGGCCCTTGCGAACTCGAACGCTAGCGCCCACCACAGACATTCAGTCCTCCCCCCGCGAAGTGGCCCACCCCCAGCCACTGCTCCCCGGAAAGCGAGCTTCATGACCGCCATCGATCCCACCGCCCACCTCTCCGACGAGCAGATCGAGGAGCTCGGCCGCGAACTCGACGCGATCCGCGACGAGGTCATCGCGAGCCGTGGTGAGAAGGACGCCGCTTACATCCGCAAGGTCATCTCGATTCAGCGCAAGCTGGAGCTGACGAGCCGCGGCATCCTGCTGTTCTCGCTCTTCCCGCCGGCGTGGATCATCGGCACCGCCGGTCTGTCGGTCGCGAAGATCATGGACAACATGGAGATCGGCCACAACATCCTGCACGGCCAGTGGGACTGGATGCGCGACCCGAAGATCCACTCCACCACGTGGGAGTGGGACCACGTCTCGCCGGCCGACCAGTGGAAGCACTCGCACAACGAGCTGCACCACACGTACACCAACGTGATCGGCAAGGACAACGACCTCGGCTACGGCATCATGCGCGTGGACGAGGACCAGAAGTGGCACCCGATGTACCTCGCGCAGCCGCTCTGGAACTTCATCAACGCGTGCTTCTTCGAGTACGGCATCGCCGCGTACGACCTGGAGCTGGGCAAGAACCTGCACAAGCGCCGCCGCAAGAACCCCGAGTTCGTCGCGCGGGCCAAGGCCGTGGGCCGCAAGATCCGCAAGCAGGTGCTCAAGGACTACGTGATCCACCCGCTGCTGTCGGGCCCGTCGTTCCTCACCACGCTCGCCGCGACGTTCACCGCGAACCTGATCCGCAACCTCTGGTCGCACTCGGTCATCATGTGCGGTCACTTCCCCGAGGGCGTGCAGACCTTCGAGCGCCGGTCGATCCGGGGCGAGACGCGCGGCCAGTGGTACCTGCGCCAGATGATGGGTTCCGCGAACATCAGCGGCAGCAAGGCCATGCACTTCATGACCGGCAACCTGTCGCACCAGATCGAGCACCACCTGTTCCCGGACCTGCCGAGCAACCGGTACGCCGAGGTCGCGGTGAAGGTGCGCGCGCTGTTCGAGAAGTACGAGCTGGACTACGTGACCGGCCCGCTGCCCAAGCAGGTCTTCTCGGCGTGGCACAAGGTCTTCCGCCTGTCGCTGCCGAACAAGAAGCCGAAGGTCAAGACGCCGAACCGGGACAAGGAACTGGTCGCCGCCTGAGACCGGTAATGGTTCAGTCCTTTCGGCCGTACCGGAGACACCTCCGGATTCGGTGAGATTCCTTCGTGGGGCCCGAGTTATTCCCCTGCTGCTTCATCGGGCCCTCCGACGGAGGAACACATGCGAAGGGTCTACCTCGTCGCGGCCGGCGTTCTCGCGGCCGCGACGATCTACACGCCTGTCTCGACCGCGGCCCCTGCCGCCGCGGCGATCACCGAAACCGTCTACGTCGAGTCCACGATCGACAGTGACTCGGACGGCAAGCTCGACCGGATCGCCGCCGACGTCATGCGGCCCGACACGGCCGAGCGAGTGCCGATCGTGATGGAGGCCAGTCCCTACTACGGGCTGGGCGCTGCTGCCGCGTCGGCGACGAACGTGCCGCGCGGCTTCGGCCGTTGGTACGACGAGTACTTCGTGCCGCGCGGGTACGCCGTGGTCGAGATGGAGATGCAAGGCACCTCCCGGTCGACCGGCTGCCCGACCACCGGCGGCCCCGAGGACACCGCGAGCGTCCGTGCGGTCGTGGACTGGCTCAACGGCCGGGCGAAGGCGTTCTACGCCGATGGCCGGGCGGCGGTCGCGAGCTGGAGCACCGGCAACGTCGGCATGCTCGGCGTCTCCTACAACGGCACGCTGCCCAACGCGGCGGCCGCGGCGAACATCCCCGGCGTGAAGACGATCGTGCCGATCGCCGCGATCTCCAGCTGGTACGAGTACGCCCGTGACCAGGGCATCGGCTACAAGGGCTGGGAATCGAACTACCCGACCTTCCTCGCCAACTACGTCGTCAGCGCGGCGCAGAAGGCGAAGTGCAAGCCGGTCTTCGACAAGCTCTCCGCGGACGACGGTGACGAGTCCTGGGACTACACGTCGTTCTGGAAGGCCCGCGACTACCGGGTGGGCGCGCAGAACGTGTCGGCGTCGGTGTTCGCGGTGCACGGCCAGGCGGACTGGAACGTCAAGCCGTCGCAGTTCGGCCGCTGGTGGAAGGAACTCGCGGACCGGAACGTGCCGCGCAAGATCTGGCTGCACCGAGGCGGTCACCTCGACCCGATCTCGTTCCGCCAGGCGGAGTGGCAGCGCGTCATGGGTCTGTGGATGGACCACTGGCTCAAGGGAGTGGACAACGGGATCATGGACGAGCCGATGGCCGACGTGCAGAAGCCGGACGGCAGCTGGGAACAGGCCGCTGCCTGGCCGCGGCCGGACACCCAGGACACGACGCTGTACTTCGGCCCGGCGGCCGGTGGCATGTCCGGTTCGCTGACCACCACGCCGGTGACCAGCGGTACGCAGAAGCTGGGCACGAACGCGAACATCAGCGAGACGACCATGATGGCCGGCCCGGAGACCGCGAACACCAGCCGGCTCGCCTACGTGACGGCACCGCTGACGAAGGACGCGCGGTTGTCCGGTGAAGTCAGCCTGACGGTTCGTGTCGCGTCGAACCGGGCGTCGACACCGCTCACGGCGTTGCTGGTGGACTACGGCCCGAGCACGCAGGCGGTGCTGTCCGAACGCAGCCCGCTGCAGTTGTCCACGGAGGTGTGCGGCCGCAACGACCTGCGGGACAAGACCGGCTGCGCGCGTCCTCCGGACGTGTCGATCCAGGCGGTCTCGGCGACCATGCTGACCAAGGGTGCCGTCGACGCCAAGAACCGGTTGTCGCTGGAGACCGCGACCCCGTTGCCCACCAACGGGTCCACCGCGGACGTCACCTGGAAGCTGCACGCCCGTGACGCGCTGATCCCGGCCGGGCACCGGATCGGGATCGTGCTCGTCACGAACCACAACGCCTACCTCGCCACGGACACGGCGGCGAGCGGTGTGTCGCTGAACGTGTCGCTGGGCGTCAGCAAAGTGGTGCTGCCGATCGTCGGCGGTGCGCTGAACAAGTGATGACGAGCCGGGGTCTGCGGACTTCACATCCCGCAGGCCCCGGCGTCGTTAGTGTGGCGCGATGCTTCTGGCCGCCATCCCCAGTCCGACCCAGGGCGTCTGGCACCTCGGTCCGATGCCGATCCGCGCCTACGCGTTCTGCATCATCGCCGGCATCCTCGTCGCCGCCTGGCTGACCGAACGCCGTTACGTCCAGCGCGGCGGCAGGCCCGGTGTCATCAACCAGATCGCGACCTGGGGTGTTCCGTTCGGCATCGTCGGCGCCCGGCTGTACCACGTGGCCACGACCTGGCAGCCCTACTTCGGCCCCGGCGGAAGTCCTATTCGCGCCCTCTACATCTGGGAGGGCGGGATGGGTGTCTGGGGCGCGATCGCACTCGGCGCGCTCGGCGCGTGGATCGGCGCTAGGCGGGCCGGTGTGACGCTCCCTCCGCTGGCGGACGCGGCGGCGCCGGGAATCCTGCTGGCACAAGGGATCGGCCGACTCGGCAACTGGTTCAACAACGAGGTGTACGGCGGCCCGACCGACCTGCCGTGGGCGCTCACGATCCACGAGTGGGACCAGGACGCCGGCCGTGCGGTGATCGGTTCGGACGGACTGCCGGTGGTGCTGGGGACGTTCCACCCGGCGTTCCTGTACGAACTGCTGTGGACCTTCGCCGCGGCGGCCGTGGTGATCTGGGCCGACCGCCGGTTCCAGCTCGGGCACGGCCGCGCGTTCGGGCTGTACGTGGTGCTCTACACGCTGGGCCGGCTGTGGATCGAGGCGCTGCGGATCGACACCGCGAACACGATCCTGGGGCTGCGCCTGAACATCTGGACCTCGCTGATCGTGGGACTGGGCGCCGCCGCGCTGACGCTGTGGTCGGCACGGCGGCACCCGGGCCGGGAGGACCTCAGCTCAGCTTCGGGCCTGAGTTGTACGCCTCCGCCAGCAGACGCGGGTTCCGGACGGACCGCTGCGGGTTGATCGTGACCGTCCGGACCTCACCGGGCAGCAACCAGAAGTAGTTGTCGCCGTACAGGGTCGGCAGCACGCGGTCGGTGCCGTTGCGCTCCCGCAGGGACAGCCGGACCATCGCGGCCACGGTCTTGCCGGTGTTGCGGATGGTCGCGGTGTAGCCGTTCTTGTTGCTGCTCAACGTGGCCGTGAGCGTGGTGTACGCGAGCTGGTTGAGGGCGTGCATGGACTCCGGCGTGCGGTAACGCCAGTAGGTGTTCTCGGAGATCTGCTTGCCCTGGGCGTCGGTCAGCGTGAGGCGCAGCAGGTGGAACGCGGGCAGCGCGGCGTCGAACGGCACCGTGAACAGGTTGCTCGCCGAGGTCGCGGCGACGTCGAGCTTCTGCTCCTGTGCCTGCCCGATCGCCTTGCCGTCCAAGGCGAACAGCTGTGCCTTGACGGTGACGCCCATCAGGTGCGAGGCGGTGTGGTTGACCGCCGTGACCTGCCAGGTCGTCAGGTTCGCCTGCACGTGCCGCCGCTCGCAGCCCTTGCGGGAGCCGTAGTAGCTGCCGTTGACGTCCATGTCGTAGTCGTAGGTCTGCCACACCGTGCTGTGCCACGCCGGGTGCGACATCCACAGCAGCACGCCGGTGGCGTCGTTCCACAGCCTGGCGTTCCACGCCTCGAAGATCGCGCGCATGTTCTCGTAGTTGACGAACTGCGCCTTGCGGCAGAACTCCTCCATGCTGCTCGACGGCGCGAGGCGGGCGTCGATCGCGGCCTGGTAGCCCTTCGGCTGCTGGTTGCTGTTCTCCGACCAGTCGTGCATGTACCAGGCGTCCCCGATCGGCCAGCCGGAGTTGCCCTGGCCGACGAGGTTGCGCATGCTCTCGACCACCGACACCGTCGGCAGGCCGATCTCGCTCCAGAACCCGAACTTCCCGCCCGTGGCCTCGCCGGTGCCGTACGTGCGCGGGTCCACCCACCGGTACGTGCCGTCGCCGGTGATCACGCCGCCTGCCGAGTTCGGCTGGTACATCAGGTCCGTGTTGGTGTGCACGATCTCGCGCAGCACCTTGTCGACGGCGTAGGGCGGGCTGCCCTCGTTGCAGCCGAACCACGCCACGCAGCAGGCGTGCGACCGGTAGCGCAGCACGGTGTCCTTGGCCTGCGCGAAGAACTGGTCGTGGTTCGCGGGGTCGGCTGACCAGCCGAGCCAGAACTCGTTCCACAGCAGGATGCCGTACTTGTCGCACGCCTCGAAGAGCTCTTCGCGGTACGACGAGCCGACCCAGTTGCGGATGACGGTGAAGTTCATGTCCTTGTGCAGCGCCACCGCGGCGTCCGCGCGCGAACCGGGCATGCGGCGCAGCAGCTCGTCCCAGCCCCAGCTGCCGCCGCGGGCGAAGATCTTCACGCCGTTGACGAGGATGATCAGCGGTTTGGGGGAGTTGTCCTGCGACACGACGTCGGTCCAGTTGTCGCCGTCCTGCGAGACCTGGATCTTGAACGTGGCCGCGTAGGCCGTCTCCCAGCGCAGCGTCACGCGGTCGAACGAGGTCGCGGCGCCCAGGTCGACCTGCACCCACTCGTTGTCGTTGTAGTTCGAGGTCCAGCGGGACTTCGGGTCCCCGTCCGTGACGGCGCCGGGCGAGGTCCAGTCGGCGGCCGACGACGCGGTCGCGGTCTTGCCGCGCGCGAGGTCGGTGTCCGGGGTCTTGCTGTCCACGACGGACATGGTGAAGACGGAGAATCCCCAGCTGGTGGCGCGCCTGCCGCCCTGCATCCGGACGTGACGGGCCTGCTGGGGCGGGAAGTCGACGGTCTGCTCCGCGGCGCCGTCGACGATCGTGATCGGCAGGTCGTACTGGTAGGTGACCTGCCGGATGCCGAACTTGAGCTTCTTGCGGTCGCTGACCGCGGTGCCGACGGTCGCCGTCAGCGTCAGGTCGTGCAGCGTCGGGTCGCCGTACCCGTTGGGCCACCACAGCTTCGGGTTCTTGATCCGCAGCTGCGAGTGCGTGGCCGGCGCGAACACGGCGGCCGCCTCGGAGTTCGCGGGCACGCTGACGGTGCTGCTGACCTTGATGCCGTCGAACTCGGCCGTCACGGTGACGCTCTTCGCGGACGACTCGACGTTGCGCACCGGCACGGTGAACGTGACCTCGGCGGTCGTCTTGTCCGGCAGCACCGTGTCGATGCGCGGATCGCCGACGACGACGGCACCGGTCGAGCGCAGCCGGACGTGGTTCCAGATGCCGGAGGCGCGGTCGCGGACGGCGGGCATCCAGTCCCAGCCGGACACCGCGAGGTAGGTGGGGGAGTTCTTGAACATCGTGCTGTTCGCGCCGACCCACGCCTCGCCGCGCGGTCCCTTGTCGCCGGGGCTGCCGGGGAACGGCATCGGCGCGATCCTGACCGCGAGGTTCTGGTCGCCGGTCTTGCGCAGCGTGGGCGTGATGTCCAGCGCGGCCCGGCCGAACGGGTTGCTCACGGCGCCGATCTTGGCTCCGTTGAGCCAGAACTCGGCCTCGTGGTTGATGCCGTCGAACTCCAGCCACACGTGCCTGCCCGCGCCCGTGTCGAGGCCGCGCGGCACGCTGAACGTGCGCCGGTACCACCACGTGTGCCGGGACAGGGCCTCCGGGATCTTGAGGTTGTTCATGCCGTACACCGGATCCGGCAGGTGACCTTGCTCGACCAGCGACGCGAGCACCGTGCCGGGCACGGTCGCGGGCACCCAGCCGCGGGTGTCGACGTTCTGACCGGACAGCGCGGCGCCGTCCTCGGCGGGCGCGAAGTCCTGCATGGTCAGCACCCAGCCCGACTCGAGCGGCACCGACCCGTCCGCCGCCACGGTCAGCGCGGGGTTCTCGTGGTTGCGCACCGGCCAGTTGGTCCAGCCCTTCACCGCGGGCCGGTTGTCCCTGCTGGTGCCGTAGACCTGGAGACCGTTGAGCCCCAACGGGTTCGTCGTGGACCTGCGCGAGGCGGAGAAGCGGACCCAGCGCGCCTTGACGGCCGGGGTGAACGGGATCGTGATCACGCCGCCCGCACCGGACTCGGTGGCGTGGACCGTCCGCCAGACCTTGCCGTCGTCGGACACGTCGAGGTCGAAGACGGTCGCGTAGCTGGAAAGGATCTCCGTGCCGAGGGTGTCGGCACGCGAGCCGTTCGCGTCGAACGCCCCGTCACCCGGCTTGGCCTCGAACGTCAGCACCACCGAACTGATCTCGCAACGGCCCTGCAGGTCGACGATCATCCACTGGCCGTCGCCCTGACCCGCCCGCCAGCCGGAGCCCCGCACGCCGATCTGCGCGAGACCGTCCACGGCGAACTCCGCCGGCGTCGCCGCGTAGTCCGTCGAGGACACCGACACCGGACGGAACAACGCGAGGTCCACGGCCTTCTGCTGCGCCGCGGCCTGCTCGGGTGCGGCCGACGCTGACCCTGACAACACGGAGCTCAGGCCGAAACCGGCGAGCAGACCACCGCCCATGGTCAGTGCCTGTCTGCGTGACACGCCGCTGTCCTCCGCCATTGCGAGCTCCGATCCCTGTCCTGACAACGTTGCCAGGAAGCTTCGGTCTCGTTACGCGACTGGTCAACAAGACAAACGAGACAGGAATTCACGGCTGCGACATCGATGTCATGGCTTCGGGATCGAGTCATGTCCGCTGGCCAGGCACAACGCGGTCCGTCCCGGTTTCGTGCGCGTAAAAGACCGGTCCGCCGGGTGGACCGGTCTCCGTGAGTGCCTTGGAGTTGATTCGGTGACCATTAGCCTGGGGCAGGATCGATCACATGACACCGAGCGACTACGACGCCGTGGCTCAGGCGTACGCCGCCGACAACGAGAAGAGCTTCGCCAACGCCTACTACGAGCGGCCGGCGACCCTGGCGCTGGCCGGAGACGTGGCCGGGCGGCGGATCCTCGACGCCGGGTGCGGTGCCGGCCCGTTGTTCGCGGCGCTGCGGGACCGGGGCGCGATCGTGAGCGGGGTCGACGTGAGCGCCGGGATGCTGGAGCAGGCGCGGCTGCGGCTCGGGGCCGGCGCGGACCTGCGGGTCGCCGACCTGGCCGATCCGCTGCCGTTCCCCGACGCCGAGTTCGACGACGTCATCGCCTCGCTGGTGCTGCACTACCTGAAGGACTGGGGTCCGACCCTCGCTGAGACGCGGCGCGTGCTGCGGACGGGCGGCAGGCTGATCGCCTCGGTCAACCACCCCACCGCCGAGTACTGCATGGAACGCCTGGCAGGGCGCAGGCCCGACTACTTCTCGACCTACGCGAACCCAGGGCGGTGGCCCGTGGGGGACCAGACGGTCGAGGTGACGTTCTGGAACCGGCCGCTGCACGCGATGACCGACGCGTTCACCGCGGCAGGGTTCCGGATCTCCGTCATCAGCGAACCGCCGCCGCTGCCGGAGGCGCGCGAGGTGTTCCCCGCCGAGTTCGGGTACTTCGCGGACGCCCCGAACTTCCTGTTCTTCGTCCTCCAGGCGGAGTGAGCCTCTACTCTCCGCGCGTGAGACGTTTCATCGTGGCAGCCCTATGCCTTTTCGCGGCCGCGTGCGGCACTTCCGCACCGGCCACCACATCCACTCCGAGCGCGACGCCGGTGGAGGACGCACAGTCCATTCGGGACGTCTTCGACACCTACGCGAAGGCGGCGCTGGCCAACGACGGCGCCACCGCCGTCGAAGTGGTGTCGCGCAACACCCTCGACGAGTACGACAAGATCAGGAAGCTCGCGCTCACCGCCACGGAGAGCGAACTCGACCCCCTCGTGCCGAGTGGCCGCGTCCTCGCGTACGCGATGCGCGCGGACCTGGACCCCTCGACGGTGCGCGGCGCGTCGCCGAAGGACCTGGTGAAGGCCGCGGTCGACCGGAACATCGTCGGTGCCGCGAGCATCGCCGACGTCACCCTGGACAAGCCGGCGATCACCAAGGACAACGCCATCGCCAAGGTGCTTCTCGACGGTGAGTTCACCGGCACGATCTTCGGCTTCGTGCGCGAGGACGGCAGGTGGAAGTTCGACTCCCTTGCGGTCTTCGGGCTGACGGACGCCGACCTGAACGCGCTGCGCAACGAGAAGAACCTGAGCAAGGACCAGCTGTTCGACGAGGTGCTGGTCGCGAAGTACGGCGCCGCGAAGGCCGCCGAGGTCCGCTTGCCCCTCGGCGGCTGACGCGGGGTCACACCGGCCTGATCACCGCGGTGACGGTGATGTCGACGTACCGGCCGATCAGGAACCCCGGCGCGCGGACGCCCAGCGTGCGGCGGTCCAGCCGGGCCGTCGCGGTCAGCACCGCCTCCCGTTCGTCCACCGAGGACAGTTCGGCGGTGCCTTCGATCGTGGTGTGCGCACCCCTGGCGGTGAGCGTGCCGGTGACCTGCCAGCCGCTGCCGGCCACCCGCGCGGACGTCGCGGTGAACCTCATCGTGGGATGCCGGTCGAGGTCGAGCAGGCCTGGTTTGCGCAGGTCCAGGTCGCGCTTGGCGTTCCCGGTGTCGATGGCGCCCAGGTCGAGCGTGCCGTGCACGGCCAGCAGCGCGCCGTCCGTGCCGATCTCGACGGTGCCCGCGGTGACGGGCACGGTGCCGTGCGCCTTGCGGCCCAGGTTGCCGACCTGGAACGACGCGGTGCTCCGAGTGAGGTCCGCCCGCCACACTCCTGCGGCGAGCGTGCGCACGGCGGTCATGACTGTCCGCCGTCGTACTCGAAGACCTCGAGCACCGGGTAGATCTCGACGCGGTCCGCGCCCCGCAGCAGTGCCGCGTCCTCGCCGGGCAGCAACTGCGTGCTCATGATCGCCTTCTGCGTGTCGATCAGCACCTGCTCGGACTCGGCGATCGACACCACAACCTCTGCCCCGTCCGCCCGGCGCAGCACGTAGGTCGCGATGTTGCCCGGCACCGACAGGGCCGCGGGCGTGATCCGTTGCTTGGCCGCGAAGTCCGCGGCGGCCAGCTGTTCCGGGCCTCGGGGCCCGTCGAAGTAGGTGAGCTGCGCGTACATGGTCGCCTCCTCTGGTGGTGCACCGAGTCTCGGCCCGTTCGGCGCGACGCGGATCCGTGCCAGTACGGAGTGCGGTACTGAACCGCCACCGGTCGGCGATACTCCGGGTGTGGAGGAGACTCCGATCTTCGGACGGGACCGCGAGCTGGCCACGCTCCGTGCGAGCCTCGTCGCGGCGGCGGGCGGCTCCGGCCGGCTCGTGCTGGTTCGAGGTGAGGCGGGCATCGGCAAGACCCGGCTGGCTTCGGCCGTCGTGTCGATGGCTTCGTCGTACGGAATCCCGGTCGCGCGTGGTCACGCCGTCGACGACCCCGGCATGCCTCCGCTGTGGCCCTGGCGCAGGCTCGCTCGTTCGCTGCCCGAGCTGCGGCGAGTGCTGTCCGAGGCGCATCTGGACGACTCCGCGCGCTTCGCCATGCTCGCCGACGCCGCGGACGTGCTGGTGGCCGAGGCGAGCGCGGCCGGACTGCTGATCGTGCTGGAGGACCTGCACTGGGCGGACCGCACGTCGTTGCGCCTGCTCGGTCACCTGGCGGCCGAGTTGCCCGCCGCGCGGATCCTGGTGGTCGCGACCTACCGCGATGCCGAGCTGTCCGAGCTGATGCGTGCCCCCGCCACCCGCACGGTGCACCTGGGTGGGCTGACCAGGGGAGACGTGGCCGGGTGGGCGCGTTCGGCGGGCGTGGCGGACCCGGACGCACTGGCCGCGCGACTCGTGGACAGCACGGGCGGCAACCCGCTGTACGTGCGGATGCTGCTCGACAGCGGTGAGGAGGCCGGGGAACTCCATCGGCTGGTGTTGTCGCGGCTGGACCGGTTGGGCGCACGGGCCCGGGACGTGCTTGGGATGGCGAGCGTGCTGGGGGAGCGGATCGAACCCGCGCTGCTCGCGGCCGTCACCGGGGACGAGCCTTCGGCGTCACTGGACGAGGCTGTCGCGGCCGGGGTGCTGCAGGTCCACGACGGGGCGCTGGCCTTCGCCCACGCCCTGGTCAGGGATGCGGTGTACGAGGACCTCGCGCCTTCGGTGCGGGCCGGCCTGCATCGGCGGTGTGCGCTGGCGCTGGCCGCCGCGGGTGGGGTGCCGGGCAGGATCGCGGCTCAGTGGCGGCGTGCGAGCGGAGTGGACGCGCCCGCGGAGTGCACTCGGTGGGCGACCGAGGCGGCGCGGGCCGCCACGGCGGAGCTGGCCTACGACGAGGCGGTCGGGTTCGCCGCACTCGCACTCGCTTCGTCCGAGGAGAAGACGGCGGAGCTCACCCTCGCACTCGCACGAGCCGAGTTCCTCGCCGGCGACACCGCGGCGAGCCTGGACCACTGCCGCACCGCTGCCCGTCTCGCCGAGCAGTCGGGCACCCCGGACCTCATCGCCGAAGCGGCCCTCGTCATCACCGGCATGGGCGACCGCTCGCTGCTGACCGCCGTCGACCAACTCTGCGCCACCGCCCTGCGGCACCACCCCGGCGAAGCCACCGCGTCCCGGCTGCTCGCCCGCCGCGCCATGGCGGCCACCACCACCGGTCACGGAGACCGCGCACGCGAGCTGTCCGCGACGGCGTTGGAGCTCGCGGTGCGCAGCGGCGACCCCGACGCGGAACTGGACGGCATCCACGCCCGGCACCTGGCGTTGTGCGCGCCGCAGTTCCGCGACGAACGGGTCGTGCTGGCGACCCGGGCCGTGGAACTGGCCGGGACGGCCCGGCAGCCGCACGCCGAGCTGTGGGGGCACGTGTGGCTGGTCGACGCGGCGTTGCAGGCCGGGGATCTGGGCGAGCTCGACCGGCAGCTGGAACTGATCGAGCAGTTCGCGGCGGCGCGGCAGCACGCGGTGGCGTGGTGGCACCTGCACCGGTTGCGGGCCACGCGGGCGGCGCTGGTCGGGCAGTTGCGGAGAGCGCGGGAGTGCAACGAGACCGCGAGGGCTGTGGCCGAGCGGATCAGGGCGACGGCCACCACGGGCATGTACTACGCGTTCCAGCAGGGGTTGGCGCAACTCGAAGGCGGCGTCGACGAAGCGGCGGCGCGGGAGGCGTTCGCGGTGCTCGACCAGGTCGGCGACATTCCGCTGGCCCGTGTCTACGTGCCGCTCCTGCACGCGTTGCTCGGGGAGACCGAGCAGGCGCGGGCCACGTTCGAGGAGTTCCGGGCGCTGCCGGCGACGCTGGAGGTCGCGCCCACGTGGGCGCCGCTGGTCTCGCACATCGGTGCGGTCGCGTGCCTGCTGGACGACGCCGAGGCGGCGGCCGGGGTGTACGAGGTGCTGTCCGTGCTGGAGCCGCACTACGGAGCGGACGGGTCCGGTGCGGTGTTCTCCAACGCCGCCACGCCGCAGTTGCTCGGCGACCTCGCGATGACGTGCGGCCGCAGGGAGGTCGCGGCGGAGCACTACCGGCTGGCGCTGGAGATGAACGCCCGCATCGGCGCGCGGCCGTTCACCGCGCTCAGCCGGCTCGGACTCGCCAGAGCACTCACCGACCCGGCTGCGGCACGGACGCTCGCGACCGAGGCCGCGGCCGAGTTCCGGGCGCTGGACATGCCGATCCGGCTCGCGCAGGCAGACCGGTTCCTGAAGCAGATCAAGACCGACGAACAGGCACGGGATCCGTTGTCGCCCCGCGAGTCCGAGGTCGTGGACCTGGTGGCGCAGGCCCTCACCAACCGGCAGATCGCGACGAAACTGCACCTGAGCGAACGCACCGTCGAGACGCACGTGCGCAGCGTGCTGGCCAAACTCGGGTTGCGCACCAGGACCGAGATCACCGCCTGGGAGCTCACGCGCCGGGCGTGACCAGGCCCGTCTCGTAGGCGAGGACGACGGCCTGCGCGCGGTCGCGCAGCTCCAGCTTGGCGAAGATGCGTGCCACGTGCGTCTTCACGGTGGCCTCGCTCAACGTGAGGTACGAGGCGATCTCGGAGTTCGACCGTCCACTCCCGACCAACGCGAGCACCTCGCGTTCCCGCGGTGTCAGAACAGCGAGATCCCTGTGCACGGCGGGAGCGGAGACGCCGGAGACGCCGGAGGCGAAGCGTTCCACGAGGCGCCGGGTGATCGACGGCGCGAGCAGGGCGTCACCGGTCTCGACGAGCCGCACGGACGCGATCAGGTGTTCCGGCGTGACGTCCTTCAACAGGAACCCGCTGGCACCCGCCGCCAAAGCCTCGTACACGTACCGGTCGAGGTCGAACGTCGTCAGCATCAGCACGCGGGAGTCGCCCGGCTCCTGCACGATCCGCCGGCACGCCTCCAGCCCGTCCATGCCCGGCATGCGGATGTCCATCAGCACGACGTCCGGCCGGAGATCGCGCACGACCGACACCGCCTCGGCCCCGTCCGCGGCCTCGCCGACGACCTCGATGCCACCGGAGTTCAGGATCATCCGGAACCCGATGCGCACGAACGCCTGGTCGTCCGCGATCACCACGCGAGGCCCGGTCACGGCCGCTCGATCGGGATCTTGGCGCGGACGCGGAACCCGCCGCCGAGCCGCCTGCGCGCGTCCAGATCGCCGCCCAGCACCGCCACACGTTCCCGCAACCCGAGCAGCCCCCGTCCCTGACCGTCCTCAAAGGACATCGAATCGCCGGACAGCGTGCTGGGCCCGGAGTTGAGCACCTCGACCCGCAGGTGGTGCTCCGCGTACCGCACCGTCACCTCCGCCTTCCTGCCGTCGCCGTGCTTCAACGCGTTGGTCAGCGCCTCCTGCACGATCCGGTACGCCGTCAGGTCGACACCGGACGGCAACGGCCGCGGCTCGCCGGAGATGCGCACCTCCACCGGCAGCCCGGCGAAGCACATCCGGTCGACCAGCGAGCTCAACCGGCTCAGACCGGGTTGCGGCGCCAGCAGATCATCGTTGTCGGCGGACGGCGCGAGCAGCCCTAGCATGTGCCGCAGCTCGGTCATCGTGTCGCGGCCCGCGTTCTCCACGGCCAGCAACGCGTCGGTCGCCTCGGACGTCCCGGCGGTGAGCACCCGCCGCGCCGCCCCGGCCTGCACCACCATCACGCTCACGTTGTGGCTCACGATGTCGTGCAGTTCCCGTGCGATGCGGGCCCGTTCGGCGTCGACGGCGGTGCGGGCGGCGGTCTCCCGTTCCCGCTCCAGCAACCAGCCGCGTTCCTCCATCGCACGGGTGTACGCGCGCCTGGCCGCCACCAGCCGCACCGCGAAGTACGCGGCGGCCAGGCAGGCGACGACGGCCACCACCAGCTCCCACACCCCGTCACTGTCCCAGAGCGCCGATCACCCGCGCATCAAACCCCGGATGCAGTCACTACATCCCCAGGATGACCCCGCCCGCCGAGTTACCTCCCCGGACTGACGTCTCCGAACGCGCGGCTCAGCAAGATGGCCGCCATGCAGAACGCAGACGCCGTCGTCGAACTGACGAACGTGCGCAAGGAGTACAGCGACTCGACCGCCCTGGACGGGGTGTCCCTCGTCGTCCGCGCAGGGGAGGCCGTCGCGGTGATGGGGCCGTCCGGCAGCGGGAAGTCCACGCTGCTCAACATGATCGCCGGCCTCGACCGCCCGACGTCGGGCGGCGTGATCGTGCACGGTTCCGACCTCGGCGTGCTCAGCGAGACCGGCCTCGCCCTGTTCCGCCGGCGTGGCATCGGCATGATCTTCCAGTTCTTCAACCTGCTGGACGACCTGTCGGCGCTCGACAACGTCGCCCTCGCCGCCCAGCTCACCGGCATGAAAGCGAACCAGGCCCGCGCACGCGCCCTGGAGTTGTTCGGCGAGCTCGGCATCTCCAGCCGCAAGAACATCTACCCGGCGCAGCTCAGCGGCGGCGAACGGCAGCGCGTCGCGGTGGCGCGGGCGTTGATGAACCGCCCCGCCCTGCTGCTCGCCGACGAACCGACCGGCGCCCTCGACAGCAGGTCCGGCGAGCAGGTCATGGACCTGCTGCTCGACCTCAACCAGATCGGCCAGACCCTGCTGCTCGTCACCCACGACGAACGCCTCGCCACCCGCTGCGCCACCAGGGTGATCGAGGTCGTCGACGGCCGGATCGCCCGCGAGCACAGCATGGATCGGGCATGAGCGCGGTGTGGTCGGCGTCCTGGGCCGCGGTCCGGCGACGCAAGCTGCAGACGATCGTGATCGGTGTCGTGGTCTGCGCGGCGAGTGCGACGCTCGTGATGGCGCTCGGCCTGCTGGACGCGTCCGCCGCGCCGTTCGACCGGGCCTTCGCCACCCAGCAGGGCGCGCACCTGGCCGCGGCGTTCGACCCGGCGAAGGTGACCGAGGCCCAGCTGAGGCAGGCAGCGGGACAGACCGTGTCGGCGGGCCCGTTCCAGCAGGCCACTGTGGACACTTCGACCGGGGAGGTCTTCCTCGGCGCGCTCACCGTGGTGGGACGGGCCGAGCCCGGTGGCCAAGTCGATCGCGTTTCGGTGTGGCAGGGCAGGTGGGCCACCAACGCCGGTGAGATCGTCCTGAACCGCACGCCGGGATCCGTCGGCCGGATGGACGTCGGTTTCGAGCTGCGGCTGCCAGGACGTCCGGTGCTGAAGGTCGTCGGGTTCGCCCACTCGGTGACCGGATCCGCCGACGCGTGGGTGACTCCCGGGCAGATCGGGGCACTGCGACCGAACGCGCTGCAGATGCTCTACCGGTTCACGCAGGCCGGCACCGCCGCCCAGGTCGAGGCAGGACAGGCGGCGGTCACAGCGGGGCTACCGCAGGGCGCGCTGCTCGGCACGCTGTCGCACCTCACCGTCAAGGACAAGGCGACGTCCGAGCTCGGCGTGTTCATCCCGTTCCTGATGATCTTCGGGATTCTCGGGCTCGCCGTGGCGGTGCTGATCGTCGCCAACGTCGTGAGCGGCGCCGTCGTCGCGGGCCTGCGGCACATCGGGATGCTCAAGGCGATCGGCTTCACCCCGAACCAGGTCATGGCCGTGTACCTGGTGATGGTCTCGATCCCGGCGTTCGCGGGCTGCGCGCTCGGCACGGTCGCGGGCAACCTCGTCGCCAAACCGATCGTGCAGGACGCGGTCGAGGGCTTCGGCGTCGACGAACTGAGCTTCGCGCCGTGGGTGAACATCATCGCGGCGGTCGGCATGCCGTTGCTGGTGGCGTCGGCAGCCCTCGTTCCGGCACTGCGAGCGCGAAGGCTTCCGGCGGCGCGGGCGATCAGCGCGGGCATCACCGCGCACACCGGAAGGGCGTTGCGCGTTCAACGCTGGCTGGGCGGAACGCGGCTGCCGCGGTCGATCAGCCTCGGCCTCGGGATGCCGTTCGCCCGCACCGGCCGCAGCGCGCTGACGCTGGCCTCGGTCGTGCTCGGCGTCATGACCGTGACCCTCGCGGCCGGCGTGACGATGTCGATGACGGCCTACAACGACGCCGTCCGGCCCCACTTCACCGACCGCGTCGAGCTGATGGCCGGATCACCTCCGGGCATGCCCGGCGTTCGTCCGGAAGGTGTGGAGGCGCCGGCCGCGATGCTGGGTGACGCCGAGGACGAGTCGATGCTGCGCTCCTTGCCCGGCACGACAGCGGTTCTCGCCTCCACCCAGCTCGACGCCGAGGTCGCGGGCGGCACCCAGAAGGCCACGATCCTGTTCTACCGCGGGGACACCGCGACGCTCGGCCCGCGCGTGCTCACCGGGCACTGGCCCGACGGGCCGGGACAGGTCGTGGTGCCGTCGAGGTTCCTCAACCAGCGCGGGCTCGCCGTCGGCGACACGATCACCGTGCAGGCGCGGGGAAACCGGACGCAGGTGAAGATCGTCGGCGTCGTGCTGACGAACAACGCCGACGAGATCTTCGCCGACTGGTCCACTGTGGACCTCCTCGAACCCGATGCCCGTGCCGACACGTACCTGGTGCAGATGGCCGCCGGTACCGACCGCGCCACCTACACCGCCGCCGTGAAGGCCGGGGATTCGGGACTGCGCGTCCTTCCGCCGCGCGACGGCACGTCGTCGACCGCGGTGATCATCATCAGCGCCGCTCTGGTGCTGACGCTGGTGCTGGGCGCCGTCGCCGCACTCGGGGTGTTCAACACCGTGGTCCTCAACGCCCGTGAACGGCGCCGCGACCTCGGCATGCTCAAGTCGATCGGCATGACCCCGCGCCAGGTCACCGTGCTGCTCGTGACGTCCATGGGCGCGTTGGGCGTGCTGGGCGGACTGATCGGCGTGCCCGTCGGCATCGGCGTGCACCAGCTGGTCGTGCCCGCCATGGCCCACGCGGGCCAGGCCGACGCCGTCGACATCCTCATGAACGTCTACCACGCGCCGTTGCTCGCGCTGCTGGCCCTCACCGGCGTCGTCATCGCCGTGCTGGGCGCGGTCGTGCCGGCCAGGGGAGCGGCGCGTCTCTCGATCGCCACCGTCCTGCACAACGAATAGGGGGATCACGAATGCGCAGGTTCATCGCGTTATCGCTTGTGGCAGCAGGGGTTCTGGCCACGAGCCCACCCGCCGTCGCCGACAGCGGCACGGTGATCAGACGAACTTCCTACGGCATCCCGCACGTGCTCGCACACGACTACCGCGGCGTGGGCCAGGGACTCGGCTACGCGTTCGCCGAGGACAACGCCTGCGTCATGGCGGAGATCGTCGTGACGTTGTCCGCCGAACGCTCGCGCTGGTTCGGGCCTGACAACCTCGCCAGCGACCTCTACTACCAGCGCCTCAACCAGTCCGCGGTGGTCGAACGGCAGCTCGACCGTCCCTCGAAGCAGGCCAAGGACCTGGTGCGGGGGTACGTGGCCGGGTTCAACCGCTACCTGACCCAGAACGGCGCGCCCGAGGCGTGCAGGAACTGGGCACGGCCGATCACCGAGATCGACGTGTGGCGGCGCGTCCACCAGGTCGCCGGTCTCACCGGCAGCGAGGGCTTCCAGGAGCAACTCGTGTCGGCCCAGCCGCCCGGCACGGCGCTCGCGGCACCCGCGCGGGTGGAGAAGGAAAGACCCGCCAGCAACGGCATCGCGCTCGGCAAGCAGGCCACGGCAGCCGGAACCGGCATGGTGCTGGGCAACCCGCACTTCGACTGGGCCGACACCTGGCGCTTCTACCAGCACCACCTCACGATCCCCGGCGAGCTGAACGTCAGCGGCGCGGGCCTGTTCGGCGTGCCGGTGGTCAACATCGGCCACAACGACAGGCTCGGCTGGACCCACACGGCGTCCGAAGCGCAGACGATCACGCTCTCGAAGCTGACCCTCGTCCCCGGCGACCCGACCAGTTACCTCGTCGACGGCAAGGCACACCGCATGATCGCCGACCAGGTCACCGCCGACGGCACCACGAGAACCCTCTACCGCACCCCGGACGGCCCGGTGGTCGAGGACGACCGCGCGCTGCAGTGGACGGACACCACCGCGTTCGTGCTGCGCGACGCGAACCTGGGCAACCTGCAGATCATCGACCAGTGGCTGGCCATCGCCCGCGCCCGCAGTGTGCCCGACCTGCACCAGGCGCTCGTCCGCCACCAGGCGCTCCCGTGGGTCAACACACTCGCCTCGGACGCTACCGGCACCGCGTACTTCGGCGACGTCCAGGTCGTCCCGCACGTCACCGACGAGCAGCGCGCCCGGTGCGCCGCCGACGTGCCCATCGGCCTGGTGGTCCTCGACGGCAGCCGGTCGGACTGCGGCTGGGGCACCGATCCCGATGCCGTGACGCCGGGCAGGTTCGGCCCTCGTCAGCTGCCCACGCTGATCCGGCGTGACCACGTCAGCAACATGAACGACAGCGCGTGGCTGGCGAACCCCGCCGCACCGCTGACCGGCTACCCGTCCATCGTCGGCGACGTCGGCACCGAACGGTCCGCGCGCACCCGCGTGGGCCTGGACATGATCGGCACCAACACCTTCACACTGTCCACTCTGGAACAGGCGATGTTCGGCAACCGCAACCTCACCGCCGAGCAGGGCCGTGCCGCGGTCGTCGCGATGTGTCAGGCCAACCCGACCCTGCCCGCGAACGACGGCCGGCCCGTGGACGTCCGCGCGGCCTGCTCGGCCCTGGCCGGCTGGTCCGGCACCGGAGACACCGGCTCGGAAAGCCGGGGTGCCTACTTCTGGCGTTCGTTCGTCGCGCTGACCGGCCGTCCTGGGACGAACCTGTGGCAGGTGCCGTTCGACCCGGCCGACCCCGTCCACACCCCGCGCGGCATCAACGCGAGCGATCCCGGCGTCCAGCGGGCTTTCGCCGACACGGTCCGGCTGTTCGGAGACGCGGGTGTCGCGGTGGACGTGCCGCTCGACGCCGTCCAGCAGTACGAGGGCGTTCCGATCCACGGCTGCCGCGGCCCGGAAGGCTGCTTCAACGTCATCTCGGTGCCCGGCCCGCCCCGGCCGGGACTCACTCCGGAGATCTCGCACGGTTCCAGCTTCGTCATGGCGGTCGAGCTGACGAAGAACGGCCCGCGGATGAGCTCGATGCTGATCTACGGCCAGTCCGCTGATCCGGCTTCTCCGCACCACACCGACCAGGCGCGCCTCTACGCGAAGAAGCAGTGGGTGAAGGGCGAGTTCACCGAACGGGAGATCGCCCGCAACGCCGACCTCACCGTTCGTCACCTCCGCTGAACTTCCCGTGCCGTCCGGCGCCGCCCGCGAACCGGGCGGCGCCGGCCACTCCTTCCCGAGCCACGATCGGCACTCCGGCCGCCCCCTCCGCCCGCAATGCCTCGGCCAGCGGCAGATCGAGCCCGCCGTAGGTCGAGGCCCGATCGGCCAGCACGCACTCGAACGGGAACCCGGCGATCTGCTCGGCCAGCTCCAGCGCGGCAGCCACCGCCTGACCGGGCTCGACCACCCGGTTGGCCAGCCCGATCGCCAACGCCTCCTCGGCGTGCACCGGACGTCCGGTGAGGATCAGGTCCAACGCCCGCCCCAGCCCCACGATCCGTGGCGGCCGCACGGTGCCACCGTCGATCAACGGCACACCCCACCGCCGGCAGAACACCCCGAACACCGCGTCGCTCTCGACCACCCGCAGGTCGGCCAGCAGCGCGAGCTCCAGCCCGCCCGCCACGGCGTATCCGCTGACCGCCGCGATCACCGGCTTGCTCAGCTCCAGCCGGGTCGGCCCCATCGGGCCCGCGCCGCCACCGGAGGGGTCGAGCTCGTTGCGCCGGGCGGGATCGCCGACGACGCTCAGGTCCGCCCCCGCGCAGAACGTCCCGCCCTCGCCCGCGAGCACCGCGACCCGTTGCGAGGAATCTGCCTCGAACGCGAGGAACGCGTCCCGCAGCTCAGCGGCCATCGGGCCGTCGACCGCGTTGCGCCGCTCCGGGCGGTTCATCCGGATCAGCGTCGTGGTGCCGGTGATCTCCACCCTGACGTCCATGTGACCTCCGTGATCAGCAGTGGCGTTCGGCGCGCCGCTAGCGTCTACTGACACGATGCCAATCGTCTCTCCCGGTTTCACCGGGCGACGCCAGTCACCGGACGTGCAGCTGCCGCCCGGTCAGTACCTGGCAGAGGACTTCCCCGTTCTCACGGCGGGCCCGACGCCGCGAGTGACCACCGACCGCTGGCAGTTCACGATCAACACCGAGGCCGGTCAGCGCTACGACTGGTCGTGGCAGCAGCTGATGGACCTGCCCGCGGAGAAGATCACCAAGGACATCCACTGCGTCACCAAGTGGTCGAAGCTCGGCACCCGCTGGAAGGGCGTCTCGCTGGACGTCCTGCTGGAGGACGTCGAGACGGCGGCGGACTTCGCGCTCGTCCAGTCCTACGGCGGCTACACGACGAACCTGCCGCTGGAAGACCTGATCGACGGCCAGGCGTGGATCGCGTACCGCTACGACGACGACGAGCTCACGCCCGAGCACGGCGGCCCGGCGCGGCTGCTGGTGCCGCACCTGTACTTCTGGAAGTCGGCGAAGTGGGTCCGCGGGATCCAGTTGCTGCTCGAGGACGAACCCGGCTTCTGGGAAAGCGCGGGCTACCACGACTACGGAGACCCATGGCGCGAGCAGCGGTACCAGGGCGACTGACCTGGCGGGTGGCCTCGGTCGCCGAATCCACCGACATCACCAAGAGCGCGCGCAGCCTCGTGTTCGACGTGCCCGGCTGGCCCGGTCACCTGCCGGGGCAGCACGTCGACGTCCGGCTGACCGCCGAGGACGGCTACTCGGTGCAGCGCAGCTACTCGATCTCCTCCGCACCGGACGGGGAGCGGTTCGAGCTGAGCGTCCAGCGGGTCGCCGACGGCGAGGTGTCGCCGTACCTGTGCGACGTGCTCTCGCCCGGCGACCAGATCGAGCTGCGCGGTCCAGTCGGCGGCTGGTTCGTGTGGCGCGCCGCTGACCAGGCGCCGGTGACGCTCGTGGCGGGCGGATCGGGCATCGCGCCGTTGATGGCGATGATCCGCACGCGGGCCGCGGAAGGCAGCCGAGTGCCGTTCCGGCTGATCTACTCGGTGCGCACGCCCGAGGACGTCTACTACGCCGACGAACTGCGCCGGCGTGCCCGCGAGGACGCCGGCCTCGACGTGCACCTCGTGTACACCCGCCAAGCCCCGGAAGGCTCACCCGAGCCACCGAAACGCCTCGGACTGGCCACCTTGAACACCCACGCCTGGCCGGCCGACTTCACCCCGAACGTCTTCGTGTGCGGGCCGACCGGGTTCGTCGAGACGGTGTCCGACATCCTCGTGGCACTCGGCCACGACCCCCGCCGCGTCCGCACCGAACGCTTCGGCTGACAGGAGAGCACCGATGAGCGACGACCACGTCGACGGCAACGCGCTGGCGGGCGACCTGCGAGAGATCTTCGCGGTGGACCTGACGGTGGCGACCGGCCAGTGCTCCGGCTGCGGCTACCGCGGCTCGGTGGCGACCCTGCGCGTCTACCAGAACGCGCCGGGCATCGTCGCGCGCTGCCCGCACTGCGAGGAGGTCGTGCTGCGGCTGGTCCGGGGACGCGACCGCGCGTGGCTCGACCTGCGCGGCACGGTGAGCCTGGAGATCCCGCTGCCGTCCCCGTGAAGCGGGTTCGGGGACGGCAGCGGGATCGCGTCAGATACCGGAGTTGCCTCCCCCCAGCGTCAGCGCGAAGCCCTGGGCGTTGAGCAGCCCGCCGGAGGACGCACGGGTGACCTTGGTGCCGGAGATCGTGCCGCTACCGGCGGCCTGGATCTCGAAGCCCCACGTGGCACCGTCGATGGTGAGCCTGTCGAAGGTGATCGGGGTCATCGTCTTCTGCCAGCTCATCAGCACGCCCTGGTAGCTGCTGTCGGTGATGGTCAGATCGCTGATCACCACCGGCGTGCGGATCTCGTGGTCCGCCGTGTAGATCCACAGCGCGCCGATCGCCGAGTTCCAGTTCGGCTCGAAGCTGCCCGCGCGGAGCAGGGTGTTGCGGCGCACCGTCGTCGTGCCGCTGAACGGAACCGGCTGGTGCCAGGTGCTCACCGCGATGCCCGATCCCGAGGTGACGATGTCCGAGACGTGGTTGTCCTCGATGCGGTTGTCCGCGCCGCCGTAGACCGCGATGCCGTTCGCGCCCGCCGGTAACTGCACCGTGTTGTAGGTGAACGCGGTCCGGGTCACCGGTGCGCCCTCGGACCACATCGCGAGGCCGTCGTCACCGTTGTTGCGCGTGGTGGACTGGTCGATCCTGGTGTCGACGACATCGCCGTTCAGGTTCACGCCGTCCGCGAACGTGTTGCGCACGCGCAGGCCGACCGCGTACAGGCCGTTGGTGCCGTTGTCGCCCCAGAGCCCGACCTTGGTGTGCTCGATCCAGAGGTTCTGCAGCAGCGAGCCCGAGCCGAAGTTGCCTTCCAGCGCGGGATCGGAGCCGTTGTCCTCGCGCACCCGGACGTCGCCGAAGATCGCCAGGTCCGCGATCGTCACCTTGCCGGTGGCGAGGAAACCGCCCTTGGCGCCGGTCCCCTGGACGACCGAGTGCCACGGCCCGGCGCCGATGATCCGCACGTTGCCCGCGTTGATGCGCGACGAGATGCGGAACGTGCCCGCCGGAACCCACACCGGCCTGTTCTGGGCGGCGCCCTCCGCGATGGCCGCAGCGATGGCGGAGGTGGCGTCCGAGCCGTTGTTCGGGACGGCACCGTGCGAGGTGATCGACACGGCGTTCGCCGGTGCGGTCGCCGCCACGGGTACTGCCTCGGCCTCCACGAAGTCGAGCACGTAGGCCAGGCCGTTCGCGGTGTCCACCTGGAACTTCAGCTCGGTGCCCGCCGCCCAGTCGCCCAGGATCCTGGTCTCGTCGAAGAACCGGTGACCGCCGCCCAGCGCCGGGTTGTTGAAATACGGGTAGTCGCCGTACACCCAGCTGTACTCGGACGTCAGCGTGACGTCGCGCTGCTTGGTCCCGTTGGCGTACAACGAGATCGGTGCGCGCTGGCCGGTGCCGGCCGCGTTGTCCGGGATCGAGTAGCGCAGCACCAGGCCGTTCGCCGGTGCGGTGAGCTTCACGGTGAGGTGCTCGCCCGCGGCGTCGAGAACCACCGCCCTGCGGCCGCTGGCCTCGGACTGGATCTGCCGGTACGTGCGGCTCGCCGCGAGCACCGTGCCGTTCGTGGTGGCGGCTTCGGCCTCGTAGGTCGTGTACGGGACCGTGGCGCCGCGTGCGGCGAGTGAGCCTTCGCCGCTGGCCGAGATGCTGTCGATCGCGACGTCAGTGGCGGCAGTGCTGGTCAGGCCGACGGTGTTGACTCCCGCGCGCAGTGGCACCGTCGCCGTCGTGGTGCGCCACCCGCTGCCTGCGGTGAACGAGAGGGCGCCCGCGTCCCGGCCGTTGGCCGTCAACGCCAGCGTCGCGTTCGAGGTGCTCTGGAACCGCACGGTGATGGTCGCGTTCCCGGCGGTATCGGCTTTGATGGTCCGCACGACGCGCGCGCCGACCGTGCCGAATCCGGCGACGTAACCGGAACCCGCGTAGCCCGCGAGTCCTGTTTGGACGGAAGCACCGCCGGAGCGGAAGGCCGACTCGGCCTCACCCGGACCGGCCTGGACCGCGGTGCTGACGGTGAGGCTGTCGAGGTTCAGGTTGCCGGAGTCACCAGAGTCGAACGCCAGCGCGACGTCGTGCTGCCCCGCCGTCAGCGTGACCTGTTCGGTCGTGGTCGCCCAGGTGTCCCAGTTCGCCGTCGCAGGCAGGCTGATCTGCCGTTGTTTCGCGCCGTCGACGTACAGGGACAGGGTGCGGGCGGAGCCGGTGCCGTTCGCCAGCCGGATCGCGAGGTCGTGCTGACCCGCGGTCGCGGCGGTGACCCGGAACGTGGTGCGCGCGGTGCCGCGGTTCGCGTCGGTGTACCCGCCGACGAATCCGCCACCGGTGTGGCCGGGGTGGTCGGACTGGACGACCGCGCCGCCGCTGAGCGTCGCGTTCTCCGCCTCGTACGCGGGACCGGACTCGGTCACGGTGTTCGAGACTGCGAGGTGGTCGAGGTTCACGTTGCCGTTGTCCGCCGAGCTGAAGCTGTACGCGAAGGTGTGCGCACCCGCCGGTAGCTGGACCGCGGTTGAGGCCGAACTCCACGTGTCCCAGTTCGCCGTGGCGGGCAGGGTGATCTGGCGTGGACCGGCGCCGTCGACCCGCAGCGTCAGGGTGCGCGGCGAGCCGGTGCCGTTGGCGTACTTCACCGCGAGCGAGTAGGTGCCGGCGGCCGGTGCGGACCACGCGAACGACGTGGTGGCGGTGCCGCGGTTCGCATCGGTGAAGCCACCGGCGAATCCGGTGCCGCTGAAGCCGGTGTGATCGGTCTGGACGACCGCACCACCGCTCAGCGCGGCGTTCTCGGCCTCGAGACGGGTGGTGGCCGCGGTGGCCGTTGTGGGGAGAACTGTGGCTGACAGGGTGATCAGGGCGGTTGCGAGCGCGCGCAACCATGGCGACGTTGCCATGTGGGGGTTCCGTTCGTTCAGCCCTTCACCGCTCCGCTGAGCGCGCTGCCGTTGAGGAACAGGCGCTGGAAGACGAGGAAGAGCGCGACAGGGATGAGGGTCGAGATGGCGAGCGCGGCGAGGAACACGTCGAGCTCGACGAACCGCTGCAGTGCGGGCAGACGCACGGACAACGGCTGCACTGCCGGATCAGGCAGCACCAGCATCGGCCAGAGGAAGTCCTTCCACGACGCGATGACGGCGAACACCGACACCACTCCGAGGATCGGACGGGACATCGGCAGCACGATCGAGACGAACAGCCGCAACGGACCGGCCCCGTCCACGGTCGCGGCCTCGAACACCTCGCGGGGCAGACCGTCGAGGAACCGTTGCACCAGCAGGACGTTGAACGCGTTCGCGCCCGCCGGCAGCCACACCGCCCAGAAGCTGTTGATCAGCGACAGGTCGGTGATCGTGAGGTAGAGCGGCACGAGCAGCACCACCGACGGCACGAACAACGTCGCCAGCACCACCCCCGTGACGACCTTCCGATAGCGCGGCCGCAACACGGACAAGGCGAACCCTGCTGTCATCGCGACCAGCAACTGCACCGCCCACGCGCCGAACGCGAGCAGCACCGTGTTCAGAAAGTACTTGTCGATCTCCACCCGCGTCCACGCCGTGACGAGGTTCGCGAAGTCGAACCCGTTGGGCCACAACGCGAGCGGTGCTCGCAGGGTGTCCTGGGTCGGGGTGATCGCCGCCTTCGCGAGCCAGAGGACCGGGCCGAGGCCGATCAGCAGGAGGCCACCGAGCAGGAGGGTCTGCACGGTCCGGATGGTTCGCCGGACGGCCGGGATCTTGCGGTCGTGGGTGGAGAGGACTCCGCGGTCGGTCATGACGTGCTCCACGAACGCGTGAGGCGGAAGTACAGGGCGGACAGCAGGGCCAGCACGACGGCGAGCATCAGGCTGAGGGCGGTGGCGGCGCCGTAGTCGCCGCCCAGGCTGGAGGCGAAGGCGTAGTTGTAGATCAGCAGCAGGATGGTGGTGGTCTTGTTCGCCGGGCCGCCGCCGGTGAACAGGAACGGTTCCAGGAACACCTGGGCCGTGCCGACGATCTGCAGGATGAACGTGATCAGCAGGACTCCCCGCAACTGCGGCAGCGTCACGTGCCAGACCTTGTGCCACACCGAGGCGCCGTCGATCTCGGCGGCCTCGTAGAGCTCCGGCGGCACGCGGGTGAGGGCGGCCAGGTAGATGATGACCGTGCCGCCCATCGCCGCCCAGGTGGACTCCACGACGAGCGACACCATCGCGGTGCCGCCGTCCTGCAGCCACGCGACCGGCGCGATGCCCACCCAGCCGAGCACCGTGTTGAACAGGCCGTGCGGGCCCGCGTCGTAGAAGAACTTCCACAGCAGCACCGCCACCACCGGCGGGACCACCACGGGCAGGTAGGCGAGCGCGCTGTAGAGGCCGCGCAGCCTGCGCACCTCGTTCATCAGCACCGCCAGCACCAACGGCGCGGGGTAGCCGATGAGCAGCGCGAGGAACGCGAACCACAGGGTGTTGCGGACCGCCGTCCACAGCAGCGGGTCGTTCAGGACCGTCACGAAGTTGTCCAGGCCGACGAACTCCGGGGTGTCGACCAGGTTCGTCTGCTGCACCGACATCACGGCGGTCTGCAGGATCGGGATCCAGGAGAACACGCCGAACACCGCGAACATCGGCAGCAGGAACAGCAGGGCCGCGAGGCCACTGCGGCGACGTCGGCGACGGGGGTGCGCGGCAGGCCGTGCCGGGCGGGGTGGCGCGGCCTGCCGGGGAGAGACGGTGGTGGTCACTTGCGGTCCAGCAGCGCCTGCGCCTGGGACTCGGCCTGAGCGAGCAGTGCGGTCGCGTCGGCGTTCCGGTCGGTCAGCACGGCCTGCACCACCGGGTCGAGCAGCGCGTAGACCTGCTGGGTCGACCTCGTGGGCTCGGGAACCAGTGGCTGCGCGAACATCTTGTCGGTGTAGGGCTTCATCTGCTGCACCGGCACGTTGACGTACTGCGCGATCCACTGCTGGCGCTGGTCGTGCAGAGCGCGGTCGAACACCGGCAGCTCGGGCGAGCCTACCGCCTGCGCCGTCTCGGCCGTCGTCTTCGCGTCGGCCACGGCCTGGTCCTGCGCGGTGAGCTTCGACAGGTAGTAGAAGTCGATCCACTTCACGCCCGCGGACACCACCGCGGCGGACGACTTCGCGCGCACCACGGCGAGTGAGCCGCCGCCGAGCACGCCGGCGGTGCCCTTGTCCGCCAACGGAACCGTGGTGATGCCGTAGTCCTCGGCCTTCAAGGCGTTCTGCGCCTTGAGTGAGCCGTAGTTGCCGCCGCCCGAGACGTACATGCCGATGCGGCCCGCGGCGAAGTCCTGGTTGATCGTCGCCCAGTCGTACAGGAAGTTCGCGCCCATGCTGTTGTCCGTCCACCGCATGTCCTGCAGCTGCTTCAGCACGGCCCGCATCTCGTCCGTGTTCAGCGTGGACTTCGCGCTGTCACCCGAGAGCTGCTCGACCCGGCCGCCGAACGCGTAGTCGAGCGTGGCGAGGATCCAGCCGCCGGTGTTGCCCGCCGTCATCTGGGCGTAGCCGGCCTGGCCGGTGCGCTCGGCGATCTGCTTCGCGGCCGAGCGCACCTCCGCCCACGTGGTCGGCGGCTTGTCCGGGTCGAGCCCCGCCTGCGTGAACAGCGTGCGGTTGTAGTGCAGGGCCTGGCCATACGCGGCGATCGGCACGGCCTGCATGGCGCCGTCGGCCGCCTGGCCCGCCTTCGCCACCGACGCGTTGAACCCCTTGGCGTACGGCAGCTTCGCGACCTCGCCGCTGATGTCCGCGATCTGCCTGCGTTCGATGAGCCCGCGGCCGTCGGTGAACGGCGCGGTGAACACGGCGGGCAGCGTGCCGCCCGCGAGCTGGGCGGTGAACGTCGTCGCGTCCCACTTGTACTCCTGGGGCTGCACGTCCACGTCCGGATGCGCCTTCTCGAACTCGGCGACACGGGCGTTGAACGCGTCGACCGCGCCCTTCTCCAGACCGGGGTCGATCGCCACGGTCAGGGCGAGCCGGCCGCCCGACCCCTCCGGCTCACCACCGGCGCACCCGGTGACGGCGAGCGCCGTGGCCAGTACGGCGGCGCTGATTCTCGAGGACTTCATCGTCACTCCTTGCGGGCGGCTACCCGCGCAGCCAGGCGGCGGCGTCGGGGGAGAGGTGGCCGTCGCGCACTTCGGAGCTGGCGAGCAGCACGTCGGTGTGCGGCGGAAGGGGAACAGGGGTGGAGCCGAGATTCACGACGCAGACGAAGTCCGCGCCACGGCGGAACGCGAGCACGTCCTGGCCCGCGTCGAGCCAGGAGAACTCCGGATCGCGCGGCCGCAGCGACAGCAGGGCGCGGTACAGGCTCAGCATCGAGCCGGGATCGGTCTCCTGCCGCTGCACCGAGTAGGCGCCCCAGCCGGTGGGCTGGGGGAGCCACGGCGCCGGGACCGTCCCCTGTGGACTGAACCCGAACGCGCTGCCGGCCGCGGTCCACGGCAGCGGGACGCGGCACCCGTCCCTGCCGGGGTCGACCCCGTCGGAACGGAAGAACATCGGATCCTGCAGCACGTCCAGCGGCAGGTCCTCCACCTCGGGCAGACCGAGCTCGTCGCCCTGGTAGACGTACAGGGAGCCGGGCAACGCACCCGTCAGCAAGGCCGCCGCGCGTGCCCTGCGCGTGCCCCGGGACAGATCCGTCGCGATGCCGAACCTCCGCGCCTCGAACCCGAACGAGCTGTCCTGACGGCCGTAGCGGGTGGCGGGCCTGGTGACGTCGTGGTTCGCCAGCACCCACGTGGCGGGCGCGCCGACCGGCCGATGAGCGTCCAGTGTGGACTCGATCGAGGCACGCAGCTCGGCGGCGTCCCACGGGCGGGTCATGAAGTCGAAGTTGAACGCCGTGTGCATCTCGTCGGGACGCAGGTAGCGGGCGAACCGCTGCTGGTCCGCGAGCCAGACCTCGCCGATCAGCACCCTCGGCTCGGCGTAGGAGTCGGCGACCGCGCGCCACCGCCGGTAGATCTCGTGCACCTCGTCGCGGTCGACGAACGGATGGCCGGCCGCCTCGGCGACCTCGGGGAACCCGGGATCCTTGACCGGCATGGTCGCCGAGTCGATCCGGATGCCCGCCACCCCGCGGTCGAACCAGAAGCGCAGCACCGCCTCGTGCTCACGCCACACGTCCGGGTGGGTCCAGTTGAGGTCGGGCTGCTGCGGCGCGAACAGGTGCAGGTACCACTCGCCGGGCGTGCCGTCCGGGTTCACCGTGCGGGTCCACGTGCCGCCGGAGAAGCTCGACACCCAGTCGGTGGGCGGGAGTTCGCCGTGCTCGCCGCGGCCCGGCCGGAACCAGAAGCGCTCCCGCTCGGGTGAACCCGGCCCCGCCGCCAGCGCCGCCTGGAACCACGCGTGCTGGTCGGACACGTGGTTGGGCACCACGTCGACGATCGTGCGGATGCCGAGTCCGGCGGCCTCGGCGATGAGCCGCTCGGCCTCGGCGAGGTCGCCGAACGCCGGGTCGATCGCCCGGTAGTCCGCGACGTCGTAGCCGCCGTCCGCGAGCGGGGAGGCGTACCAGGGCGTGAACCAGAGCGCGTCCACACCGAGCGAGGCGAGATACGGCAAACGCGATCGCACGCCCGCGAGATCACCCACGCCGTCGCCGTCGCCGTCCGCGAAACTGCGCGGGTAAATCTGGTAGATCACCGCGTCCCGCCACCAGTCCGCGCTGTTCACGGGCCTGGTCACGGATGGTGCGACGGAAATGCCACTGCTCACGTCGACCCCGTTCTCGCTGGGAAGGTTGAAAGCAGGTTTAGCGCTCAACCTGAAATGACGGTAATGTGACCCGTGCCATGCTGTCAACCGAGCGGCAGCCGAGCGGGGAAGGCGGGAACGCGAGCGTGCGGGTCACGTTGAAGGACATCGCCCAGAAGGCGGGCGTCAGCATGATGACGGTCTCGAACGTCATCAACGGCAACAGCGCGAGGGTCTCACCGGCGACGATCGAGCGGATCCAGCGGATCGTCGTGGAGCTGGGGTACGTGCCGAGCCACTCCGCGCGCAGCCTCGCCGCGAAGTCGTCGCGGATGGTCGGCGTGCTGGTGCCGGCGGCCGACGAGGAGAGCCTCACGATCAGCCCGCACAACGTCGCGATCATCGGTCAGCTGGAACGAGAGCTGCGCAAGCGCGCCTACGACGTGCTGCTGCGCGGCATCGCCCGCCCCGGCGAGGTCGCGGAGGCGTTGCGGGCCTGGAACCTAGACGGGGCGCTGCTTCTGGGCTTCCTCGACGAGGAGATCGCCACGTTCACCGCGAGCTCGGCGGGCCGCACCCGGATCGTCGCGGTGGACAGCTACACGGACAACCCGGTGACCAGGGGCGTGCGCACCGACGACGTCACCGGAGGCCGGCTGGCCGCCGAGCACCTGCGGGCCCTCGGCCACGTCGACGTGGTCTTCGCCGGTCCGCGGTTCGCCGGTCAAGGCGTTGTGTGGCAACGCTTCCAAGGCTTCAAGGAGGCGCTCGGCGGCGACTGCGCGGTGGAGGCGGCCAACACCACCTACGACGACGGAGTCGCGCTGGGCCGTCGCCTGCGCACCGACCACCCGTCGGCCACGGCCGTGTTCGCCACCGCCGACATCCTCGCCATCGGCGTCGTCGCCGGGTTGCAGGAGACCGGGGCACGCGTGCCCGACGACGTCTCGGTGATGGGCTTCGACGACCTGGACCTGTGCCGGTACGTCCGCCCGACGCTGACCACGATCGCGCAGGACCTCCCGGCGAAGGCCGCGACGGCCGTGGCGATGCTGATCGGCGAGATCGAACGGGACGAGGAACCGCCGGGGCCCGCCACCCTGGACGTCCACCTGGTGGAAAGGGGGTCGACCGGCCCGGCCCGCTGAGGCGCGGGACGATCAGGCAAAACCGCGAGAGCATCGTTCACCTCCCGGCCGTCGTTCGCTGATTCGATCGGATCAGTCGAAGGGGAGGGCGATGACTGACGCCACTCGCAGCGAGATCTCGTTGAAGGTCAACGGAAAGACCCACCGCCTGACGGTCGACCACCGCAGGTCGTTGCTCGACGCGTTGCGCGAGGACACGAAGAACACCGGCCCGAAGAAGGGCTGCGACTTCGGCCAGTGCGGCGCGTGCACGGTGCTTTTGGACGGCAAACGCGTGGTGTCGTGCCTGACGCTCGCGGTCGCCGCCGACGGCGCCCAGGTCACCACGGTCGAAGGGCTCGCGGCGGACGACGAGCTGAGGCCGGTGCAGGAGGCGTTCCTGCGGCTCGACGGGTTCCAGTGCGGGTTCTGCACGCCGGGACAGCTCTGCTCGGCGATCGGTGTGCTCGCCGAACACCGCGCGGGCTGGCCGAGCGCGGTCACGGCCGACGTGTCGCCGGACCACGTGTGCGAGCTCGACGCCGACGAGGTGCGCGAGCGGATGAGCGGAAACCTCTGCCGGTGCGGGGCCTACCCGTCGATCGTGCGGGCCGTGCTCGACGCCGCCGAACGCGAAGAGGTGAAGCGGTGAAGGAGTTCGCCTACCGCCGCGCGACCGCCGTCCACGACGCGCTGACGTCGGTCGCCGAGGCCGGCACGAAGTTCCTGGGCGGCGGCACGAATCTCGTCGACCTGATGAAGCGCGGCGTCGAGACGCCTGCCCGGCTGATCGACGTGCGGGCGTTGCCGCTGGCCGGAATCAGCGAGGCCGCCAACGGTGACCTGGTCATCGGCGCGACGACGACCAACAGCGAGACCGCCGCGCATCCGGAGATCCGCCGTCGCTATCCGGCGCTGTCGCAGGCGGTGCTGGCCGGAGCGTCCGGGCAGCTGCGCAACATGGCGACCGTGGCGGGGAACCTTTTGCAGCGCACCAGATGTGCCTACTTCGCCGATCTCGCCTCGGCGTGCAACAAGCGCGTGCCGGGAAGTGGGTGCGCGGCGCTGGAGGGCGAGCACCACAACCACGCCGTTCTCGGCACGTCGCCGAGCTGCGTCGCGACGAACCCGTCGGACATGGCCGTGGCGCTGATGCTGTTCGACGCGGTCGTGCGGTACGAGACGCTGACCGGCCAGGGCGAGATCCCGATCGGTGAGTTCTTCCGGCCGGTCGGCGACACGCCGGACGTCGAGACCGCCCTGCCCGCCGGAGCGTTGATCACCTCGGTCACGTTGCCGCACAAGGAGAACAGCAGGTCGCGCTACCGCAAGGTCCGTGAGCGCGCGTCCTACGCCTTCGCGACGGTGTCGGTGGCAGCGGATCTGACCGTTCGGGAGGGCCGGGTGCACGAGGTCCGCATCGCACTCGGTGGCGTCGCCTCGCACCCGTGGCGGGCGAGGATCGCCGAGGAACGGCTGCTCGGCGGCCCGGCCACGCCCGAGATGTTCCGCGCCGCAGCCGTTGCCGAACTGGCCGCCGCGACCCCGTTGCCGCACAACGGCTACAAGGTGTCGCTCGCGCGCAACCTCGTCCAGGCCGTGCTGACCGACCTGACCCGAGCGGAGTGACACGATGACGACAACCCCCGAGGCGATCGGCTCGTCGTGGACCAGGGTCGAGGGCCAGGACAAGCTGCGCGGCCGTGCCCGCTACACCGCCGACATCCCGGTCGAGGGCATGGCACACGGCGCCCTGGTGACGGCCACGATCACCCGCGGCCGGATCACCGGCATCGACACCGCCGAAACCCTCGCGTCGCCCGGCGTGATCGGCGTCGTCGACCACCGCAACGCACCACGCCTCAACCCAGAGGCGGGGTCGCCGTTCTTCGGTCCGGACGGACAGTTCCTGCTGCTGCAGAACGACGAGATCGAGCACGGCGGCTGGCCGGTCGCGCTCGTCGTGGCGGAAACGCCGGAGCAGGCACGGGCGGGAGCCGAGCGGCTGCGGGTGTCCTATGTGGAGCAACCGCACGACATCGCCTTCTCGGCCGGCCATCCGTCGCTGCGGCCCGCGCTGACCTCGTTCGGCCCGGACGCCAACAAGGGTGATCTCGACGCCGAGCTGGCCCGGTCCGCCGTCACGGTGGACGAGCGGTACTTCACGCCGCCGGAGTCCGCCTGCGCGATGGAACCGCACGCGGCGACGGTCTGGCTGGAGGACGGCAAGATCCGCGCGTTCGACACGAACCAGGCCCCGTTCGGCACGGCGCAGATGCTGTCGGTGCTGTTCGACAGGCCGTTGACGGACGTGCGCGTCGAGGCCGAGCAGCTCGGCGGCGGGTTCGGCGGCAAGACGGGTGTGGGACCGCAGCTGATCCTGGCGACGATGGCCGCGATGGTCTTCCAACAGCCGGTCCGGGTCGCTCTGACCAGGGAAGAGGTGTTCCTGACGACGTCCGCGCGGGCCGCGACCGAGCAGCACGTGCGGCTCGGAGCCGAGCCCGACGGCCGGCTGCGCGCGATCGGGCACGAGGCCGCGTTCGAGCTGTCGGTGAAGGCCGAGTACATCGAGAACTGCGTGGAGATCGCCAAGGTCCTCTACGCCGCCGACGCGATCCGCACCCGGATCAACGTGGTGCCTCTGCACATCCTGCCGCCGAACTCGTTGCGCGCACCCGGTACCGCGCCCGGCTCGTTCGCGCTGGAGTCCGCGATGGACGAGCTGGCCGAACGCCTGCGGATCGACCCGCTCGACCTGCGCCGCCGCAACGAACCCGAGGTCGGCCCGGTGAGCGGGCATCCGTTCACCAGCCGTAACTTCCTCCGGTGCGTCGAGGAGGGCGCGCGGACGTTCGGCTGGGCCGGTCGTGACCACCGGCCTCGCCGGCGGCGCGAAGGCCACCTGCTGATCGGCACCGGGATGGCCGGAACCTCGTTCCTCACCACCGCGTTCCCGTCGTCGGCGACGATCACCGCGGAGCCGGACGGCACGTTCACCGTCGCGATCGCGGCGATGGACATCGGCACCGGCGCGCGCACGGCGTTGACCGCGATCTCCGCCGACGTGCTGCACGTAGACCGCGCGAAGATCCGGCTCAAGATCGGCGACAGCGCTCTGGGACCGGCCTGGGGCGCGGGCGGTTCGCTCGGCACGACGTCGTGGTCCTGGGCGATCTCGTCCGCGGCCAGGGAGTTGCTGACCGAGTTGGAGTCGAAGCCGCCGCTGCCGGTGTCGGTCACCTCGGACACGACCAACGAGATCTTCAGCCTGCCGCCGCGTGAACGGCACGCCTACAGCGCCATCTTCGCCGAGGTCGCGGTCGATCCCGCGACCGGGGAGGTGCGGGCGCGGAGGCTGGTCGGGCGGTTCGCGGTCGGCCGGGTGGTGAACCCGCTGATGGTGCGCAGCCAGCTGGTCGGCGGCATGATCATGGGGCTGTCCATGGCGTTGCACGAGCAGGTCGTGCGCGACGAGGTGACGGGCAGGCAGGTGAACGCGGACTTCGCCGGTTACCACTTCGCGGCGAACGCGGACGTGCCGTTCATCGACGCCGACGTCGTGGAGGATCACGAGCCCGACAACCCGCTGGGACTCAAAGGGCCCGGCGAGATCGGCACGGTGGCGGTCGCCGCGGCCGTCGCGAACGCCGTGTGGCACGCGACGGGCAGGCGTCAGCGCCGGCTGCCGATCACGCTCGACCGCGTGATCGAGGACTGACCGTGCTGCGCGAGGTGTGGCCGTTCGTGCTGGAGCAGAACGAGCCGGTGGTGCTCGCCCGGCTCGTCGATCGCGACGGACCGGGTGCGCGCCCGCTCGGTGCCACCATGGCGATCGCGGCGGACGGAACGTGGCGCGGGTCGGTGTCCGGCGGCTGCGTCGAGGGGATGGTGCTCGACGCGGCCCGGGCCGTGCTCGACGGCGAGGCACCCAGGGTCGCCGTCGTCGCGCCGGGCGCGCACCTCATGCCGTGGGAGGAAACCCCTGCCTGCGCTGGGGAACTGCGGGTGCTGCTCACGCACGTGCCGGACGATCCGGTGCGTTCGGCGATCACCTCGGCGATCACGAACGACCGGGCGCTGTCCGTGCGGATCGAGCTGACCCCGCCGTACGCGTGGTCGGTGGGAACCGCTCCCGGCGACGGCCCGGCGTTCGTCGAGGAGCTGCCGGGACGGAACACGCTCGTCCTGGTCGGCGCCACCGACCTCGCCGCGAGCGTGGCCGCGCTGGCGGAGTCGGTGCACCACAGGGTGGTCATCCTCGATCCCCGGCCCGGTCACGTCGCCTCGGGGGCGTTTCCGGTGTCCTGCGAGGTGATCCGCGCCTGGCCGGACGAGTGGATCACGTCGCTCGGGCCGGGAGACGCCGTGGTCGCGCTCACGCACGACCCGCGCATCGACGACCTGGCGATCCGTGCCGCGCTGAGCAGCGGGGCCGGGCACGTCGCCGCGCTGGGCAGCAGAGCCACGCACGCCCAGCGGCTGCGGCGGCTGGAGGGAGTGCCCGGCCTGGAACGGGTGTGCGGTCCGGCCGGACTCGACCTCGGTGGAGCGTCGCTCGCCGAGACCGCGCTGTCCATCCTCGCGGAGGTGGTGGCGGTGGGCAACGCGCGGTCCGGTCGGCGGCTGCGCGACGGCCGTGATTCGATCAGGGCGACGTTGCCGGCGTGGTGAGGAGAACGATGAACCTGGCCTGCCAGGCGGTGCTGTTCGACATGGACGGCGTGCTGACCGACTCGACGGTCTCAGCCGAACGTGCGTGGACGCAGTGGGCGCACGAGTTCGGCGTCGATCCGGAGCAGGTCCTGCGCGGCCTGCACGGCCGTCGTGCCACGGACACCGTCCGCATGCACGTGCCCGCCTCCGCGCACGCCGGCGCGTTGCGGCGGATCAACGAGATCGAGGTCGCCGACGCCGGCTCGACCGCCCCGATCCCCGGAGCCCGCGAGCTGGTGGACTCGCTGCCGGGGAACTGGGCCGTGGTCACGTCCGCTCCGCCCGAACTGCTCACGGTCCGGCTGGCCGCGGTGGGGATCCCGTTGCCGTCGGTGGTCATCAACGGCGACGACGTGACGCACGGCAAGCCCGACCCCGAGGGCTACCTGAAGGCGGCGGGCAAGCTCGGGTTGCCGATCGGTGAGTGCGTCGTCTTCGAGGACAGCGGCAACGGTGTCGCCGCGGGTCTCGCCGCCGAGGCCGCCTCCGTGGTCGGTGTCGGCGCGGAGGCGTTGCACACACCCGCGCCTGTCGTCGTGCCTGACCTGCGGGCCGTCCAGTGGACCGGTCGCGGTCTCAGGGTGACCGCCGCCCTCCGTCGTCCTTCGGCCTGAGCCGAACGACTGCGTCCCGCCTCGTAACTTCCCGGAAACTTGTCCGGTTTGACATGCCGGATACCTCCGAACGGCCGTAGCCCGGTTGTTGAATCGTGTGCGTTGATGTGTGGGAGCGCTCTTACAACGTTGTAAAAACGAAGGGGATCTTCGCTGATGAAGAAAGCCGCCCCCGTACTCGTCGCTCTGCTGCTGGCGTTGGGCATAGCGCCCGGACTGCCGTCCGCGAGTGCCGCCGAGCCCGTGCACGGCCTCAAGGGCGAGTACTTCAGCATGTCGGCACCGGGCGCGCGTGACTTCGCGACCCTGGGTGGCACCGTGCTGGACGCCGACATCAACCAGGGTGACCTGACCGGCGTCTTCGGGTTCCTCAACGGCCGCACCGAGCACACGACGGCCCGCTGGACCGGGCAGATCGCGGTGCCGCAGTCCGGCGACTACACGTTCCACGCCATCGGCGACAACGGTTTCCGGCTGCTGATCGACGACAAACCGGTGATCGACCACTGGGTGCCCGACTGGGATCGTGAGCAGACCAGTGCGCCGGTGACGCTCACCGCCGGGCGCCAGTACGCGTTCAAGCTGGAGATGTTCCAGGACGTCGGCGGCGCCAACATGTTCCTGCGCTGGTCGAGCCCGGCGATCGCCAAGCAGCTCGTGCCGGAGTCCGCGTTCACGCCGCCCGCGGGCTTCCAGGTCGTGCCGCGCACGGCCGAGGTCTCCAAGGACGGCCGCACCCTCACCGCGGACTTCGGTGGCCGCGTCACGGGCGTGAACGACCTCAAGGACCACCTGCGCATCGACGTGGACGCCACCCCGTTCCCGATCTCGCTCATCACCGCGAACCGCAACAAGGCCACGATCCGGCTGGGCGAGCGGGTGCTGAAGGGCCAGCGGGTCCGCGTCTACTACGACGGTGCCGGCGCGCTCGCGGTCGACGGCAAGAAGGTCGAGAGGACCGCCCGCTCGACCGGCAACGTCTCCACGGAACGGCTCAGGACGCCGTGGGGCGAGAAGGTCGACACGCGCAACCCGTTGCCGGAGTACCCGAGGCCGCAGCTGGAACGCGACAAGTGGCTCAACCTCAACGGGCCGTGGGAGTTCGCGGGCGCCAAGGCGGGCGAGCAGCCCGTGTTCGGCAAGAAGCTGCGCGAGAAGGTCGTCGTGCCTTACCCGATCGAGTCGCAGCTCTCCGGGCTCGAACGGCACGAGGACCACATGTTCTACCGCAGGACTGTGTCCGTGCCGCACGACTGGAAGATCGGCTCCGGGCAACGGCTGAAGCTCAACTTCGGCGCGGTCGACTACGAGGCCAAGGTCTGGGTGAACGGCAAGCTGGTCGCCGAGCACACCGGCGGCTACACGGCGTTCAGCGCGGACATCACCGACGCCCTCAAGCGCGGTGAGCAGGAGATCGTCGTCGCGGTCACCGACACCACCGGCCCGCACCAGCCCAAGGGCAAGCAGTCGCCCAACCCCAGCGGCATCTTCTACACGCCGTCGTCGGGCATCTGGCAGACCGTGTGGCTGGAACCGGTGGCCGACAAGGGGATCGACGAGATCAAGACGACCCCGGACCTCGCCACGAGCTCGCTGTCGGTCAACGTCAAGTCCGCCGGCACCGCCACCGTCACGGCCGTGGCCAGGGACGCCAAGGGCAAGCAGGTCGGCACGGTCACCGGACCGGCGAACTCCACCCTCAAGCTGCAGGTGCCGAACCCGCACCTGTGGACGCCGGACGACCCGTACCTCTACAAGCTCGACGTCACGCTCGGCAAGGACAAGGTCAAGAGCTACTTCGGCATGCGGTCCACCGGGATCGCGAACGTCGGTGGCACGCCGAAGCTGACCCTCAACGGCCAGCCGATCTTCAACCTGATGCAGCTGGACCAGGGCTTCTACCCGGACGGCCTGAACACGGCGCCGAGCGACGAGGCGCTGATCTTCGACCTGAAGGCGCAGAAGGACCTCGGCTTCAACGCGGTCCGCAAGCACATCAAGGCCGAACCCGCCCGCTGGTACTACCACGCGGACCGGCTCGGACTGCTGGTGTGGCAGGACTTCGTGTCCGTCGAGGACGGCAACGACGTGCAGGCGCAGCAGGCGTGGCTCAGCCAGGGCCGCGAGCTGATGGAGCAACTGCACAACTACCCGTCGATCTACGCCTGGATCGTGTTCAACGAGGGCTGGGGCGAGTGGGATCGCACGGTCACCGGCCAGATCACCGACGAGGTCAAGGCCGCGGACCCGAGCCGGATCGTCAACGCGCACAGCGGCGTGAACTGCTGCGCCTCCAAGGGTGACAGCGGCAAGGGCGACGTCATCGACCACCACGACTACAACAACACCGACCCGGCCCGTCCGGACGGCAAGCGCGTCGTGATGGACGGCGAGCACGGCGGCTTCACGCTGCGCACGCCGGGACACCAGTGGCCCGGTGCGCCGATCGCGATCTACAGCGGTGTGGCGGACAAGGCGGCGCTGACGGCGAAGTACGTCGACAACACCCGCACGTTCTACCTCGGCCAGGCACGCCAGGAGATGTCCGCGTCGGTCTACACGCAGGTCACCGACCTGGAAGGCGAGCTCAACGGGCTCTGGACCTACGACCGCAAGCGGATCAAGGTCGATCCGGGTCCGGTCCGCGAGATCAACCGGCGGGTCATCGAGGCCGGGGCGAACGCGGGCAAGCCGTACCCGTACGCGGGCAGCGGCGAGTGGAAGCTCAACGAGACCAAGGGCGCGACGGCCAAGGACTCGACCGGCAAGAACCCGCTGACGCTCAGCCCGTCCGGCGCCACCTGGAAGGACGGCGCGCTGGAGTTCCGCAACGGCTCGGCGGAGACCTACGGACCCGTCGTCGACACGACCAAGGACTACACGGTGTCGGCGAAGGTGCGGCTGAACGAGGTGCCGGGTGGCTACGCCTCCGCGGTGAGCCAGGACGGCCGGGAGCGGGAGAACCCCTTCTACCTCCAGTACGGCCAGGGCGCGTTCGCGTTCAGCACGCCGGGAGGCAACCGCGCCCGGTTCGAGACCACGCCGGAGATCGGCCGCTGGTACGAGCTCAAAGGAGAGAGGAAGGGCGGCGAGATCCGGCTCTACGTCGACGGCGCGCTGGTGGCCACGGCCCCGGCGGGACCGGCGATCGTGAGCACCGGCGCGCTCGCGGTGGGACGTGCCAAGTACAACGGCCAGAACGTCGACTACTGGCCTGGTGCGATCAAGGACGTCCGCGTCACCTCTTGATGTTGGGAGAACGCTCTCCGATCGTGGTACAACCGGTGCATGAGCAAGGTCGCACCCACGTTGGAGGACGTTGCCAGAATCGCGGGCGTGTCCCGCGCGACGGTGTCACGGGTCGTCAACGGCACGCGCAACGTCGATCCTGAACTCCAGGAGACGGTGCGCAACGCGATCGAGCAGACCGGGTACACGCCCAACCGCGTGGCCCGGTCTCTCGTCACCCGGCGCACCGGCACGGTCGCGCTGGTGATCTCCGGTGCGGGCGGGGGATCGGACGTGTTCACCGACCCGTTCTTCGGCCGGGTGACGGCGGGCGTGGTGGACTTCCTGCGCGGCCACAGCGTGCACCCGGTGCTCATGCTCGCCGACTCGGACCACGCGCGGACCGAGGTCGTCGAGTTCCTCAGACAGGGCAGCGCCGACGGCGCGCTGCTGGTGTCCACGCACCCCGCCGACCCGTTGCCCGCCCGGCTGCTGGAGGCCGGTGTCCCCTCGGTGCTCTACGCGCGCCCCGGCAGGCCGATGCCGGTCAGCTACGTCGACATGGACCACCGCGTGGGCGGCAGGCTCGCCGCGGACCACCTGGTGGCGGCGGGGCGGTACAACATCACCGCGATCTCCGGTCCGATGGACGTGCTCGCGAGCCAGGACAGGCACGCCGGCTTCCGCGACGCCATGGCCCGCCACGGTTTCCCGTACGTCCCGACGGTCGAGGGCGGCTTCACCGCCGAGAGCGGCGCGGCCGCGATGCACCGGCTCCTCGTCGAGTGTCCCGACCTCGACGCCGTGTTCGCCGCGAACGACCTGATGGCGCAGGCGGCCGTCGACGTGTTGCACGAGCACGGCCTGCGCGTTCCCGATGACGTCGCCGTGGTCGGGTTCGACGACAGCGCGCCCGCCCTCGCCTGCCGGCCGCAGCTCACCACGATCCGCCAGCCGGTCGAGCGGATCGCCGCGCAGATGGCCGACCTGTTGCTCGCGGACCTGGAAAAACCGGGACAACGGCCGAAATCCGTCATCTTCGAACCGGAACTCGTCGTACGGGCCTCTGCCTGATTGACCTGTTCGACACCCGGCGTTAACGTCCCTTGGGAGAGCGCTCTCACGCCCCTGTCCAAGGCTTTCAGCCCTTCCCCCGTCAGGCAGGATCATGGGCTCAACCCTGTCCAGGGCCGCCGCGTTCGCCGCTGCCGCTCTGTGTCTCGTGACAACGATCAGCGTTACCTCCCAAGCGGGTGCCGCCGCGTGCGGCACCTCCAACGTCGCCCTCAACCGTCCCGCGACCGCGTCCTCCACGGAGAACGGCGGCACCCCCGCCTCCGCCGCCGTCGACGGCAACGCCGGCACGCGGTGGTCCTCGCAGTTCTCCGACCCGCAGTGGCTCCAGGTCGACCTCGGTTCCAGTCAGCAGGTCTGCCGCGTCTCCCTGAGCTGGGAAGGCGCGTACGGCAAGGCGTTCCAGGTCCAGGTGACCGACAACGCCGCCGACGCCGGTTCGTGGCGCGACGTCCACTCGACCACGACCGGCACCGGTGGCACGCAGTCGGTCGACGTCACCGGCACCGGCCGCTACCTGCGCGTGCTGGGCACGCAGCGCGGCACCGGCTACGGCTACTCGTTGTGGGAGCTGGGCGTCTTCACCACCACGCCCGACACCCCCGGCGTCACGCCGACGGACCCACGCAACCCGGACTTCGGCCCGAACGTGTACGTCTACGGTCCGGGTTCGTCGCAGTCGGAGATGCAGTCACGGCTCGACTCCATCGCAGCGCAGATGAAGACCAACCAGTTCGGCCCGCAGCGGCACGCCGTGCTGTTCAAGCCCGGCAGTTACAACGCCGATGTGAACCTGCGCTTCTACACGCAGATCGTCGGTCTCGGGCTGATGCCGGACGACGTGAACATCAACGGTCACATCCGGGTCGAGGCCGACTGGCTGCAGCAGGGCGACGACCCGAACAACCTCGGCAACGCGACGCAGAACTTCTGGCGCGGCACCGAGAACCTCTCGGTCACGTTGCCTCCCAACCAGATCGAGCGCTGGGCGGTCTCGCAGGCCACCGCGTACCGGCGGATGCACCTGCGTGGTCAGGCGCACCTGTGGAACGGCTACGACGGCTGGGCCAGCGGTGGTCTGATCGTGGACAGCAAGATCGACGGCGTGACCGTCTCCGGTTCGCAGCAGCAGTTCCTGACCCGCAACAGCAACCTCGCCGGTGGCTGGTCGGGATCGGTGTGGAACATGGTGTTCGCGGGCACCCAGGGCGCACCGCCCAACAACTTCCCGAACCCGTCGCACACGACCGTGGACAACTCTCCGGTGACGCGCGAGAAGCCGTACCTGTACTTCGACAACTCCGGTGAGTACCGGGTCTTCCTGCCCGCGCTGCGCCAGAACTCCCGCGGCACGAGCTGGGAGAACGGCAACCCCGGCACGTCGGTGTCGCTCGCGGACTTCTTCATCGTCAAGCCCGGCACCTCGGCCGCGACGATCAACGCCGCGCTGGCGCAGGGCAAGCACCTGCTGCTCACACCGGGCATCCACCAGCTCGACGACACCATCCGGATCACCCGCCCGAACACCGTCGTGCTGGGCCTCGGCCTCGCGACCCTGACGCCGACCACCGGCAAGGCCGCGCTGACCACGTCCGATGTGGACGGTGTGAAGCTGGCCGGGTTCCTGGTCGACGCCGGGGTGCAGAACTCCCCGGTGCTGCTGGAGATCGGTGACTCCAGCGCCACCTCGCACGCGGCCAACCCGACCTCGCTGCACGACGTGTACCTGCGCGTCGGCGGGTCGCAGGCGGGCAAGGCGACGGTCAGCATGCGCGTCAACAGCCGCAACACGATCATCGACCACACCTGGGTGTGGCGGGCCGACCACGGCACGGGCGTCAGCTGGACGGCCAACCCCGGCCAGAACGGCGTGGTCGTCAACGGCGACAACGTGATCGCGTACGGGTTGTTCGTCGAGCACTACCAGCAGCACAACCTGGTGTGGAACGGCAACGGCGGCCGCGTCTACCTGTACCAGAACGAGCTGCCGTACGACCCGCCGAACCAGGCCGCGTGGATGAACGGGTCCAAGCGGGGCTGGGCCGGCTACAAGGTCGCTGATTCGGTGACCACGCACGACGCGTTCGGTGTGGGTGTGTACGCCTTCAACCAGGCCGATCCGAGCATCGTGACGGACAACGGTTTCGAGGCGCCGAACCGGTCGGGAGTCCGGTTCACGCACCTCGTGGCCGTGTCGCTGGGCGGCGTGGGCACGATCGCCAACGTCATCAACGGCACCGGCGGTCAGGCGGACCTGGCGAACCAGGTCCGGTACGTCGTGAACTACCCCTGACCGAGCCTGGTGAGCTGATTCCTGCGTGACGACTCGACGGACGCCGCGAACTCCTTGGTCGCGGCGTCCGTTCCGTTCTCCTGTTCACTGCGAGCGAGTTCGGCCGTCTGGTCGAGGTGCTCGTGCAGCTTCTTGGTGAGCGCGGAGGGATCCGTCCTGATGGCCAGCAGATCGGCCGCGGAGACCAGTCCCGGCATCTGGTGGCCAGCGTGCGGGTTGGTGTCCGGCAGCCCTGCCCGGTCACGCAGCTGCCGCAGGTGGACGAGCTCGTCCGCGTGCGATTCCTTGAGTTCCGCGGCGAACTGGGCGAGCGAGGGCGGGGCGACGTCGAGTGCCGGCAGGAGCTGTTCGTTCATCGGGATCATCAGCTGCACCCACGCGGTGTCCGTGGCGTTGAACGGGGACACCGGCGGCGCGGGCGGGGGAGCAGGCGCGGCACATCCCGCCAGCAGCAACGCGGAAACACCCCAGGGCACGCGCCGCCCTGGGGTGCATGAGGCGAGGAACCTCACCGCGGCAACCGGTAGTCCGGTCCTAGTGCGGCGCCTCGATTCGGCTTGTACAGGTCGAATCCGCGCGGGTCGCACTGCAGTCCGCCGTTGATGCAGTGGCGGACCAGCGCGGCCTGTGTGGGCGCGTCCCAGGCGTTCATGAAGTCGTAGTGCCAGGTGTACCCGCGACCACTGGAGAGTCGTACGCGGGACATGTCACCGGACACCGGGAACGCCATCTTGAACTCGATCATCGGCACCGCGACCGGGTGACTCGGCGGGCACACCAGCGTCGCACGGTCCGGATAGGCCATGTGCGACTTGTGGTCCGCGGAGTCGAGATCGCGGCCGTTCCAGCAACTCGGGGCCTGGTAACGGACGTTGAGCTGACTGCCGGGCGCGCAGTAGGCGGGGATGTCCCAGTTGTGGGAGCTGTCGCCGCACTCCCAGCCTTCGACCGCGCCGGGCGCGGTCCGGAACTGCTCCTGCGTCGCCGTGGGGCTGCCGACCACGAACCGCATGCCCGGCGGGAACGGCACGACGTCCTGGTACCGCAGGACGCCGGACTTGTAGTAGATCACCTGCGGGAAGTTCGGAGGGACGATCTGGTCGCCGTCGATGATCGACGGGAACCAGTACGCGGACTTGTCATCAGGGGTTTTGCAGTTGGTCTGACCTGCCTTGAGCGAGTCGTTGGTGCTGCTCGCCTTCGTGGACTGGTTGCCGAGGAACGTGTGCATGTGCGACGCGCCCGGCAGTCCCGGGAAGACGATGGGGTCGTCCGGGAGATGGGTCGTGACCGAGCAGTTCGCCTGGAACTCGTGGTGCGTGACCAGGTCATCGGCCTGAGCCGAGCCGGCCACGACCACGGCTGCCACCAGGGCAGCCGTCATCGTCAACGCGCTGAGTTTTCGGGACACCAATGTCCTCCTGCCGACGTGGGGAACCGGCTTGGGAGAGCGCTCTCCCAAACAGCGTCCCGCTAGCCCTCGCGAGGTGTCAAGACCGGTTCTTTTGACACTGCCGACGTCTGGTCGTAACGTTCGGCGGCAGGGTTGTGAGAGCGCTCTCCTCCTACATCCCTACCTGTGGCAGGAGGCGCGATGGTCCGCGTCCGCTCCATCTGCACGGTGATCGCCGTGCTCCTCGGCCTGGCAGTCCTACCGGCTCACGCCGCTCCCACCCTGCTCTCCCAGGGCAAACCCGCCCTCGCCTCGTCGGCCGAGAACGGCGGCACACCCGCGTCGGCCGCGGTCGACGGCAATGGCGACACCCGCTGGTCCAGCGAGTGGAGCGCCCCGCAGTGGCTGCGCGTCGACCTGGGCGCCTCGTCGGCGGTCAGCCGGGTCGAGCTCGACTGGGAGTCCGCGTACGCGACGGTGTTCGAGATCCAGGTCTCCGCCGACGGTGACGCGTGGCAGCCGATCCGTTCGGTGACCGGCGCGACCGGCGGCCGGCAGGGCTACGACGTGACCGGCACCGGTCGCTACGTCAGGGTGAACGCCACCCAGCGCGCCAACGGTTACGGCGTCTCGCTGTGGGAGTTCCGCGTCTACGGCACGCAAGGCGGTGTCGTACCGGGAACCGGTGTGCGCGTCACGGGCTCGCAGGGCAATTGGCAGCTCACGGTCGACGGCCAGCCGTGGGTCGTGAAGGGCCTGACCTGGGGCCCGCCCGCCGCGGATGCCGCGCGGTACATGCCGGAGCTGAAGTCCATGGGCGTCAACACCTTGCGCACCTGGGGCACGGACGCCTCGACCCGTCCGCTGCTCGACGCGGCCGCGGCCCAGGGTCTCCGCGTGATCAACGGCTTCTGGTTGCAGCCCGGTGGTGGTCCCGGCTCCGGTGGCTGCGTGAACTACGTGACGGACGCCCAGTACAAGGCGGACATGCTGGGGCAGATCCGCCAGTGGGTCACCACGTACAAGGACCACCCCGGCGTCCTGATGTGGAACGTCGGCAACGAGTCGATCCTCGGCCTGCAGAACTGCTACTCCGGCGCCGAACTGGAGACCCAGCGCGTCGAGTACGTGAAGTACGTCAACGAGGCGGCGCGGGCGATCCACGCGATCGACACGAACCACCCGGTGACGAACACGGACGCGTGGACCGGTGCGTGGGTGTACCTCAAGGCGCACGCACCCGACCTCGACCTCTACGCCGTCAACTCCTACGGCAACGTCTGCAAGGTGCGCCAGGACTGGATCTCCGGCGGCTACACCAAGCCGTACATCCTGACCGAGGCCGGCCCGGCAGGGGAGTGGGAGGTGCCGAACGACGCCAACGGCGTGCCCGCGGAACCGACCGACGTGCAGAAGCGCGACGGCTACACCCAGGCCTGGAACTGCATCGTCGGCCACACCGGCGTGGCCTTCGGCGGCACGCTCTTCCACTACGGCACGGAGTACGACTTCGGCGCGGTCTGGTTCAACCTCACGCCCGCTGGCAAGAAGCGCCTCTCGTTCTACTCGGTCCAACGGGCGTTCGGCGGCGCCACTCCCGCCAACACCCCGCCGGTGATCTCGTCGATGACCGTGCCGCAGACCGTCGCGGCGGGCGCACCGCTGACCATCGACGTCGCCGCGTCCGATCCGAACGGCGACGCGATCCAGTGGTCGGCCGCGTTCAACAGCAAGTACATCGACAACAGCGGAGGACTGGCGGGCGCTCCCGTCCAGGTGAACGGGAACCGGCTCACCGCCACCGCCCCGGACCGCCTGGGCGTGTGGAAGGTCTACGTGATGGCCGAGGACGGGCGCGGCAACATCGGCATCGAGACCCGGTCGGTGCGGGTCGTGGCGCCGCAGCCGTCCGGCGTGAACGTGGCCCAGGGCAAGCCGGTGACCGCCTCCTCGTACCAGCAGGTCGGCGACGGCGCGCCGTTCCCGCCGTCGAACGCGGTGGACGGCAACGGAACCTCGCGCTGGGCCACCGACTGGGCCGATCCGCAGTGGCTCAGGGTCGACCTCGGCGCGGTGACCACGTTCCAGCACGTGCAGCTGGTGTGGGAGGGCGCTTTCGGGCGTGCGTACGAGATCCAGGTGTCCGACGACGGCACCGACTTCCGTTCCGTCCACGGCACGACCACCGGCAACGGCGGAGTGGACTCGATCGACGTGACGGCGACCGGCCGCTACGTCCGGCTGCACGCCACCCAGCGGGGGACGGGCTGGGGTTATTCGCTGTACGAGTTCGGGATCTACCGGCGCTGATCTACACCTGCTCCACCCGCACGACCACGCCGTACGCCGGGCTGAAGGCGTTGGTGCTGAACAGATCGCCGTGACGAACGTGTCCGTCGCCGCTCACATCCACGTGGGCGGCGACGTTCAGCGCTTGTCCTTCTCCCTCGAGCTCGAACGGCAGGCGCTGCTCGGCGGTGTCGTCGCGGGAGAACTCGCTGACGTGCTCGGCTTTCGTGACCGCGGGCGCGTCGGCGAGGAGGACGTCGAGCAGCCGCACCCGCAGCACCGCCCGGCCGAACGCGGGCGTGCCCGCCGGGATCACGACGATGCCGTGCACCTGGTCAGTTCAGCACGGCGAAGCGGGCCTCGACGTCGACGGGGCCGCCGGTGAGGTTGCGGATCTCGATGAAGTACTTGAGCAGCCCACCGGACTGCCGGGTGACCTGCGTGGTCCACTCGATCTGCGCCGGGCCGTCGACGGCGGGCGCGGTCGGCACGACCGTCCACAGCACGTACCAGTGGGCGGGCCAGCTGTGGGTGAACCAGGTGCGCGTCGAGCCGGCCGCGACGGAGCCGGTGAACTGCACGCCCCGGAACACCGCGGCCGGTTCGAGGCCGCTGTACATCGCCCGCACGGCCGCGCAGTCGCCGGGACTGAGCCCCTCGCGCTGGCCGATCGCGACGTTCTGGGTCGGCGTGATCGTGTTGCGGCTCGTGTCGATCGCGAACGCCCGCGGCGGGTAATGCATGATCGAGTGGTAGTCGTACGGCCCGACGTCGTCTCCGTCGGTGATGTGCTGGTTGAAGTTGTGGGCGTTCTGCTGCTGGACGTTCGTGAAGTCGATCGTCACGAAGTTGTTGCGGTCCTCACGGCTCTGCTCGTGCCACAGGCCGACGCCGTGCCCGATTTCGTGAATGGTCGCGCCGGTCGGGCAGGTCGGTGCCAGGGTGATGTTCTGCTGGTTTCCACGCATGCCCACGGGAGAACTGCACCCACCACCGGGCTGGAAACGAATGAAATTCGTGTCTGTCGCGTTTCTCGGCACCAGACGAATGCGCGTGTTGCGTTCCCAGTGCGCGATGGCGTTGAGCACGCGGGCCTGGTCCGGCAGGGCCGGGTCGATCTCGAACGGCACCCGCCCGCCCGGCCAGCGGAACTGCTGACCTGGGATTACCACGCCCTCAAGGTGCAGCTCGCCGTCCTGCACGAGGGTGAGCACGATGTCGCCCTCGACCATCGGCTCGCCGTCGACCTCGGTGTACAGCACGGCTTTCGCGCCCTGGTTCTGCGTCTGGATCACGCCGGCTCTGAGTTCGGGGCCGACGCGGAACTGGCCGCTGCCACTCGATTCGGTCATCGTGTTCACTCCCGTCCACGCAGAAGACCACCAAGCCTGACCCCGGCCGCCCGGATCGCACAGGGCCGAAGGTCTCCGTCGTATTCGCGGAATTGATGGAGAGTTCAAAGTGGTGGTGTAACGGCAAAGCGGTGAAAGGCGACGACCATGTCGGGCCTAAGGTGGCCACATGTCTTCCGCTGTCATCGTCGAATACGACGCCGCCTGGCCTGTTCGCGCACGACAACTCCTCACCGACGTGCGTTCGGCGTTCGCGCCTCTGCCCGGAGCGGACGGCTTCGCCTACGAGCACATCGGCTCGACCGCCGTGCCGGGTCTCGGTGCAAAGCCGATCGTGGACCTGCAGGTGCGCATGCCCGATCTGCCGCCACTCGCAGACCTGACCGAACTCCTCGCGCCCACGCCGTTCGTTCCGGCCCACGGCGCGCGGCCGAACTCGCCCGGCGTGCACCGGGACGGCAGGAGGCCCGGCGACCAGGCGGAGGACGCCGCCTACGAGAAGCGCCTGTTCCACTCGCCGGTGGAGGGCGCCATCCTGCACGTCCGCCGCGCCGACTCGCCGTTCGCGCGGTTCGTCGTGGACTTCCGCGACTGGCTGCGGTGTCACCCCGAGCAGTCGCGGCGCTACGAGCAGATCAAGCGCAGGCTTGCCGACGAGCACGCGGGCGGGCAGGACTACGACGACTACACGCGCGCCAAGACGGCGTTCTTCACCGAGATCGGGCCGCGACTGCGTGACTGGGCAGCCGGATCGTGACGCGCAGGCCACCTTCCGGGCGGGGCGCGATGTCGAGTGCACCTTCGTGCGCGCGGACGACGCTGTGCACGATGGCGAGTCCCAGGCCGACGCCCGCGTGATCGTCGTCGCGGACGCGCTTGCCGCCGCGCTGGAACGGTTCGGTGAGCGTGGGCACCACGTCGGCCGCGAGCACGGGGCCTGTGTTCTCGACCCGCACGACGCACGCCTGGTGCTGCGGTTCGGTGTGGACGGTGATCGAGCCGCCGGTCGGGAGGTTGTGGACGATCGCGTTCTGGACGAGGTTCGTGATCACGCGCAGGAGCAGTTCCGCGGAACCGGTGGTGGTCGCCTTCCCGCCGGTGACGTCGAGCGTGATCCCGCGCCGTTCCGCCAGGGGGAGAAGGGTTTCGGCGGCCTCCTCGGCGATCAGGGAGAGATCGACGGGCTCCCGGCTGAACACGCCCCGGTCGCCGCGGCTGAGCAGCAGCAGGGCCTCGGTGAGGTCGATCGCGCGGCGGCTCGAGGTGTGCAGGCGGTCGAGGAACTCGGCGTCGACCAGCGTCGGGTCCTGGCGGGCGAGGTCGAGCAGGGACTGCGAGATCGCCAGCGGGGTCCGCAGTTCGTGCGAGGCGTTGGCGGCGAACCTGCGCTGCTCGGCGACGTGCGATTCGAGTTTGCCGAGCATGTCGTCGAAGACGTCGGAGAGTTCGCGGAACTCGTCCGCCTTGCCGGGCAGCCGGATCCGGTGCGACAGCGCCCCCTTCGCGGCCAGCCGGGCGGCGTCCGCGATCTTGTCGAGCGGCGAGAGCATGCGGCCGGCCAGGAGCCATCCGCCGAGCAGGCCGAACGCCACCAGGAACAGCATGGCGATGGCGGCGGCGCGGCCGAAGATGCGGGAGAGCAGGTAGCGGTTGGGGCTGGTGAAGAGCAGGCCCTTGTCGTTGTCGGGGAGGAAGCGCAGCAGGTACCACCAGGCCACCGCGATCAGGACGGCGCCGGCCACGACGACGATGCCCGCGTAGCTGAGGGTGAACTTCAGGCGGGCGCTGAGGCCGGGAGTCCTAGCCATCCGCGTCGATGCGGTAGCCGACGCCCGGCACGGTCGCGATGAGCCACGGTTCGCCGAGCCGCTTGCGCAGCGCCGAGACCGTGATGCGGACGGCGTTGGTGAACGGGTCGGCGTTCTCGTCCCAGGCCCGCTCCAGCAGTTCCTCGGCGCTGACGACCCCGCCCTGAGCGCCGACCAGCACCTCGAGCACCGCGAACTGCTTGCGGGTCAGCGCGACGTACTGCCCGTCGCGGAACACCTCACGCCGGAACGGGTCGAGCCGCAGGCCACCGATCTCGCTGACCGGCGGCCGTGCGTACGCGCGCCTGCGAGCGAGTGCCCGCAGCCGCAGCACCAGTTCCCGCAGCTCGAACGGCTTGGTGAGGTAGTCGTCGGCGCCGAGGCCGAACCCGGACGCCTTGTCGTCGATCCGGTCGGCCGCGGTGAGCATGAGGATCGGCATGCCGCTGCCGGACGCGACGATCCGCCGCGCGATCTCGTCCCCGGACGGACCGGGGATGTCGCGGTCGAGCACCGCGAGGTCGTAGGAGTTGACGCTCAGCAGCTCCAGGGCCGTGTCGCCGTCCCCGGCGATGTCCGCGGCGATCGCCTCCAGCCGCAGGCCGTCCCGGACGGCCTCGGCCAGGTAGGGCTCGTCCTCCACGATCAGCACGCGCATGTCGTCAGCCTAGGCAGCCGGATATGTCGCGCGCATGTTCACACCCCGACGAGCCGCAGGTCCGGCACCACCGCGGGCTTGGGACGCCACCGCCACCAGGACAGCAGCGAGGCCAGCGCCGCGCCGGCCGCGTTGAGCAGCACGTCGTCCACAGAGGACACCCGGTCCAGCCGCAGCACGAACTGCAGGATCTCCAGGAACGCGGAACACGCCGCCGCGAACGCCAGCACCCGCAACACCGACCGCAGACCCGCGAACCTCAGCGGAGCGAAGAACCCGAGCGCCGCGAACACCAGCATGTTGCCGACGATCTGGCCCGTGTCGCCGTGCGAGAGGAGGTCGAGGATGTCCGCGAACGGCACCAGGCTCAGCTTGCCCTCGACGCCCGGCTCCGCGCCCGGCAGCATGATGATCCAGACCCACGGCAGCGTCCCGTAGACGAGGCCGACCTCGGCGAACGAGTTCCGCCACGGCCGCGCGGCGCCCTTGGACCGCCGGTACAGCGCCAGGAGCAGCATCACGAGCACGGCCACCGGTAACCCCAGCACCGAGCCGAGCACGACCCCGGTCTCCGTACCGACCCACTCCTGCCAGGTGTTGAGCACGCCTCAACTCAAGCCGACCGGCTGTTGCGAGGGCGTACGCGTTTTTTGATACGCGGACGATAGGTGGACCACTCGGGCAGCGGGGGCTCTCCGCTGGGCCCGGCCGGGCGGTCCGGGAACGGCTCACGCAGAATGCCTGACGTGCTGGAGGCCAGGCTGCTTGCGACGGTGTCGCGTCTCGCGGGTCCCGTCCGCGGCGCCGGCGTCGTCCTGATCAGCCTGTTCGGCGCGTTCTCGCTGAACTCGCCGCTGGGCTGGGCCCTCTTCGCGCTGGTGGCGGTGAGCACGGTCGCCGACTTCCGGTTGCCGCGTGTGGCGTTGCCGGTGGCGTTCCTTCGCGTCGTCGTGCTGTCGGTGTTGCTGGGGGCTGATGCCGATCAGTGGGTGCTGACGGTGCTGACGACGACGTTGATCACGTGGCAGTGGCAGTGGCCGCTCAAGGTCACGGTGCCTGCGACGGCGGCGTTGCTCGCCGTGCAGGTGGTGACCACCGGGCCCGGTGTGCTGGTGCGGGCGGTGGTGGAGTCGGTGCTCGCGCGGCTGTCGTACGAGTTGTTGCGCCGGTCGAGCCGGAGAGTGGACCTGCTGCGCGAACGGGCCGCTGAGCAGCGGCGGGCGGCGGCGGTCGCCCTGGACCAGGGGCGGCGGGAGCGGGAGTACCTGGCGCTGTTGCACGACACGGCTGCCGCGACGTTCCTGATGGCCGCGCACGGCGGTGATCCGGTGGCGGTGGCCGCTCAGGCGCGCCGGGATCTGGTGGTGCTGGCCGAACGGGGGCACGGGCAGGGGACCGTGGACCTCGGGGCCGCGCTCGCCGCGGTGGCGCGGGACAGTTCCGTGCACGTGCGGGTGGAGGCCGAGGTCGTGCCGGTGCCGGCCGGGGTCGCGCTGGCGTTCGTGCGGGCCGTGCGCGAGTTGCTCACGAACGTCGAACGTCACGCGGGCACCACCAGCGCTGATCTCACGGTGGAGCGAGGCGCGCTCGTCGTCATCAGGGACGACGGCAAGGGGTTCGTCCCCGCGGAGGTGCCCGGACACCGGCGTGGCCTGCGCGGATCGGTGGTCGATCGGCTTGAGGCGGTGGGCGGGACCGCGGTGATCGAGTCGGTCGAGGGCCGCGGCACCACCGCACGGCTGAGGTGGCCCGATGACTGACCACGCGGTTCTCATCATCACGCGACGCGTGTTGCTCGTCGTTGTCGTGGCCATTCAGCTCGTCCTCACGCTGCCCCAGCTCGTCGGGTTCCCGCACGGCCCGGCGGCGTGGGTCGCGTACGTCCTGCTGACCTCGACACTGGGGATCGTCGCCGGGAACGTCGCGGCCGCTCGCCCGGAGCTTCCCGCGTGGCTGGCCGTCGCACCTCTCGCCGCGTCCGTGCTGGCGACGACCGCCCTGCCCGCCGGAGCGTCGTTCAACCCGCCCGACTGGGCGTTCGGGCTCGTCGGCTGGTACCTGCTGCTGGTGCTGGTCGAACGGCCGGTGGTGCTGCTGGCGGCCTTGAGCGCGCACATCGGCTTCAGCATCGCGTGGTTCGCGCACACCGGAACCGGCGACGTCGGCACCGCCGGAGTCGTGATCCTGAGCGGCACGAGTTTCCAGCTCGGCATCCTGGTGATCACGCGCGTGCTCCACCGGGACGCCCGCCTCGCCGCCGAGGCCGCCGCCGAGCACGACGCCGCCCGCACCCGCGAAGAGCTGGCCCGCCAACGGGAACAGGACCTGAAGGCCGGGTTCGAGGGCCAGCTGGGCGCGTTGCTACCGCTGCTCGCCGATCTGGCCGACGAGCAGGTGAGCGTGGCCGACCAGACGACCAGGCTGCGGTGCTCGGTGGCGGCCGTGCAGCTGCGCAGGCTGTTCGCGGAGAACGACGACGTGCCCGACCCGTTGCTGCACGAGCTGACCGCGTGTGTGGACGTCGCCGAACGGCGCGGTGTCGTCGTATCGCTCGCTGTGAGCGGCACGGCCACACCGGTTCCGACGGAGGTTCGTCGTGAACTGGTCGCCCCGATGGCCCAGGCACTTGCCGCCGCGAACGGACGTGCGAAGGTGAGTCTGCTGCGCACCGCCACCGAGGTGCGCGTGGCCGTCGTGGCGGACGCGCCGGAGACCCTGCCGGAGACCGGTACGACAGCCGCGGTCACCGTCGAGACGAGTGTCCACAGCGGACTGGTGAGGAGCGAGGCGAGATGGCGGACGGCGTGACGGCGGTCGTGGTCGACGACCATCCCGTGGTGCGCGCGGGAGTCGCGCACTGGCTGTCCACAGCGGACATCGAGCTCGTCGCGAGCGGCGAGGAACCCGGGGTGGCCTGGACCGGACCCGGTGCCGCGGCGGACGTCGTCGTGCTCGACCTGCACCTCACGGCAGGAGCCCCCGCCACGTCCGAACTGCGCAAGCTCGTCGAGGACGGTCGCAAGGTGATCGTCTACTCGATGCGCGACGACGACGAGATCGCGTTGCAGTGCCTGGAGATCGGCGCGCTCAGCTACCTGACCAAGGCCGAAGGCGCCGACCACCTCGTGCAGGCGGTGAAGGCGGCAGCCGCCGGCCAGTCGTACACGCCACCGGCACTCGCGGGCGCACTGGCGGGCGACCGGTCGGACACCAGGCCGGCCCTCTCCCCACGGGAGACCGAGGTCCTGGTCGAGTGGTTCCAGTCCGAGTCGAAGGAGTTCGTCGCGCAACGCCTGAACATCACGCTCAGCACGGTGAACTCCCACCTGGAGCGGATCAGGGTCAAGTACGCCGCCATCGGCAGGCAGGCCCCCACGAAGGCGGCGCTGGTGGCCAGGGCGATCCAGGACGGGCTGATCGGCCTCGACGACCTCTGAGCAGCCGTGTGGTGCGAACGACCGATACCGCCGCTCCGGCATCCGGCCTAACGTCCTGGGCACCCAGGTTCCGCAGTCCGAGGAGTCCCGCAGTGACGCACGCCCGTGGCCCCCTGTTCATCGCCGCCGCCGCGACGGCGGGCCTGCTCCTGTCGGCCTGCGGTTCCGAGACCACCGGTTCGGCGACGCCCGCCACCGACACGACGACGAGCACCGCCACGAGCACCAAGGAGACCAGCGCCTCGAAGGAGGTGCCCGCCGTCCCCGCCGGTGGGGACGTCACGGCTCCCGGCTCGAAGCTCAAGGTCGGCACCCGCGCGGTCATCCCCGTCGTCACCGGCGACAAGAGCGGCACCATCGCGATCACCGTCACGGCCATCGAGGCGGGCGCGAAAGAGGATCTGGCGAAGTTCGGCGACAAGGCCAAGAACATCACGCCGTTCTACCTGCGCGCCAAGGTCGAGAACCTCAGCGGCACCGACCTGAGCTTCACCTCGATCGGCCTGCGCGGCCTCGGTGAGGACGGCAAGGGCACCGGCGTGATCATCAGCGGTGACACCCCGAAGTGCGACTCGACCAGCGCGCCGAAGACGTTCAAGGAGTCCGGCGAGACGTACGAGACCTGCGTGCTGAGCGCGGCGCAGGACGGTCTGAAGGTCGCGGGGGCCGAATACAACCGCGGCGACGACTACGTCAAGTCGCCGGTCGTCTGGCAGAGCTGAACCGGCTGGCCCGCGGGGTGGACGAGGGGTCCCCGCGGCTCAGCGTCGGTTCTGCACCAGCCCGTTGATGTGCGCGTACGCCACGGCGTGCACCCGATCCCGCAACCCCAGCTTCGACAGCACCCGTGACACGTGCGTCTTCACCGTCTCGTCCCCGACGTGCAGGCGCGCGGCGATCTCGGCGTTGCTGCAGGCAGCCGCGACCAGGAGCAGCACCTCGCGTTCGCGTGTGGTGAGCAGAGCGAGCTCCGGCGGCGTCGGGGGAGGGGCGAGGCTGACGGCGAACCGCGCGATCAGCCGTTGCGTCACGGACGGGTCGATCAACGCGTCGCCGCGCGCCGCCACCCTGACCGCGGAGATCAGTTCCTCCGGCGGCAGTGACTTCAGCAGGAATCCGCTGGCCCCCGCCTTCAGAGCGCGATAGACGTACTCGTCGGTGTCGTACGTCGTGAGCAGCAGGACCTTCGTGCGGTTCGCGGGGTCGGCCAGGATCATCTCCGTCGCGCCGAGGCCGTCCAGCTTGGGCATGCGGATGTCGAGCACCGCCACGTCCGGACGCAGCCGCGCGACCTCGGCGACCGCCGCCCGCCCGTCCGCGACCTCCGCGACGCACCGGAGGTCGTCCTGCGTGTCGAAGATCGCGCGCATGCCGGAGCGCAGCATCGCGTGATCGTCGGCGAGCAGCACCGACAGGGTCATGACGCCTCCAAGGGGAACGTGACGACGGTGCGCCAGGTGCGGCCGTCCGGTTCGAACCCGGACCGGGTGGTGCCGGCGAACATGCCCGCGCGGTTGCGGATGCCGACCAGGCCCCTGCGCACCGATCCCGAGTCGTCACCGGGACCCGCGACGTTGCACGCGGCGACGGTCAGCGAGTCCGGCGCGTACTCCAGGGTCACCGTCACGCCGGACGCGTCACCGTGCCGCAGGGCGTTGGTCAGCATCTCCTGGATGATCCGGTAGACCGTGATGTCCAACGACTCCGGCACGTCCCGTTGCTGCCCGCGCACCTCCAGCCGGGCCGGTCTGCCCGCCGCGCGCACGCCGTCGAGGAGTTCGTCGAGGTTGTCGAGCCCCGGCTGCCGCGCGCCCTCGGACTTGTCGCCGTGCAGCAGGTCGAGCAGGTGCCGCAGGTCGACCATGGCCGCGCGACTGGACGTCTCGACCGCGCGCAACGAGTTCGTGAGCTTGGGATTGCCGTCCTGCAGGCCGAGGCGGGCGGCGCCGGCGTGCAGTCCGATCGCGCTCACGTGGTGGATGATCACGTCGTGCAGGTCGCGGGCTATCGCACCGCGCTCCTCGGTGATCGCCTTGGTGACAGCGGCTTTCGCGTCCTTCTCCGCCATCGCCGACCGCTTCTCCAGTTCGGCGAGGTACGCGCGGCGGGCCGTCGTGTAGCGGCCGACGAGCCACGGCAGCAACGCGCCCTTGCACGCCACGAGCACCGCCTGCAACGGGCCGTAGCCGCTGAGGGCCATGCAGGTCACGAGGCTGGCCGAGAGCAGTCCGAGCGAGGTGTACGCCGGTGTGCCGCGCAGCCACGCCCCTGCCCGGTACCCGGCGATCAGCAGGCCGGCGTCGTTGGCGTCGATCCCGTTGTTCATCGAGACGAGAACGATCACCGGGACGGCCGCCTGCGCCGCCGCCACCCACAACGACAGCCGGGCGGGACCGGCGAGCATGGCGTTCACGGCCAGCGTCAGGGTCAGCACGATCACGGTCTGGTGCAACGGTTCGCCGTCGAGCAGCACGAACCCGCCGTCCACGACCATGCAGACGGCCGCGACCAGCCACGACTGGTGCTTGAGGGGCAGCTTGATCAGATCCATCGAGCGCAATCCTGCCCGATGACGTCCCTGAGAACCTCCCGCTTCGCAGGGGTCGGAGATCCCCCGCGCGGGGGACCCGGTTTCCGTCTCGGCAGTGACGCGGTGAGGCGGGCATGATCGATACGTTCGGTCGCGATGAAACGACGTGGTGTGACCTTGCTGCTCGTGCTGGGGGCGATCCTGGGGATCGCGGCCCCCGCGCTGGCCGACGGCGTCCAGTCCGGCGCGGACGTCCACGTCGCGCAGAGCCTGGGCGACCGTGACCTGACGGTGATCATCCGGCGGGTCGCGGAGGTGCCGGGACCGGTGCACGTCGACGTCGTGACGCACGCGGGCACACCTGCCGGTGACGTCGCACTGACCTTGCGCGCGGCGGGCGCGCCGAGCAGCACCGCCAAGGTGGAACTCGGTGCCACGCCGGGGTTCTACTCCGGCGTTCTGCGGGTGGACCGGCCTGGACCGTGGGAGCTGGCGGTCGACGAGGCGACCATTCCGTTCGTCGTGCCCGCCCTCGTGCCGTCGCCGTGGGAGAACGCGACCTACGGCGGGTTCATCGCGGCCGGAGTGCTGTTGCTGGCGGCGTTGCTGTTCGCCGTGTTCGGCAGGCCCGCACTCGCGCTCGTGCCCACGGTGGGCATGGTCGCGGCTGTGGCCGTCGGCGTGACGGCGGCGTTGCTGGCACCGAGCATCCCGCCGGTCGCGGCGCCCGGCACCCAGCTGGACCCGACCTACGACAACGTCATGAACCCCTACGATCGAACGTCCATAGTGGACTTCTCGCGGCCGCCGGTGAACCTCGTCCCGAGCATGGACGGCAGCGACCTCGTGCTCGGCCTGACGGACGGCTCGTCCGGACGGCCCGTGGACGACCTGCTGGTGCACGACAGCGCGTTCATCCACCTCGTCGTGGTCTCGCCGTCCGGTCACCTCCGGCACCTGCACCCGGTCCGCACGGCGCCCGGCGAGTACCGCGCCCGGCTGCGCGATCCCGAACAGGGCACGCACGCCATCGCCGCCGAGATCGCGCGGCGTGGCGGGGGAGTTCAGCTACTTCGGTCCAATGTGGACGTTGCCGGATCTGCTGCCGTCCAGGCGAACGACGGGAAGACCGAGACGGCGATGGAGATCCGGGAGGCGGGCCGGCCGAGCACGATCACCGCCAAGTTCGGCGAGCGCGACCTGCAGCCGTGGCTGGGCATGCTCGGCCACATGATCGTCGTCGGCCCGGTCACCGACGCCGCTGTCGACGCGCCGATCTGGGCGCACGTGCACTCGATGATCCCGCCGGTGCCGGGCATGCCGGACAAGCCCGACGAGAGCGTCGCCGCCTACGGGCCGGACGTGCCGTTCACCTACTCGTTCCCCTTGCCGGGCAGGTACCTCGTGTGGATCCAGGTCGAACGGGACTACTCGATCGTCACCGTGCCCAAGATCGTCGACGTTCCCGCCGGGAAGGTGGCCTCGAAGTGAAGCGTTCAGCGACAGCCGTCCTGGCCGGGGTGATCGCGATCGTGGCCGCGCTGGTCGTGCTGTGGCCACGTGGCGTCGAGGCCCAGCCGCATCTCGCCGAGAGCGCCGGGCTCCGGTTCGAGCTCACGCCCACCAGCACCAGAACCGGCAGCAACACGTTCGACCTGCGGATCACCGACCGCTCGGGCAACGCCGCCGACGGCGACGTGACGGTCGAACCGGCCATGCCGCAGATGGGCCACGCGCTCGCCCCGATCACCGCGGCGCCGCAGGCTCCCGGCCAGTACCGGGTCGCGGGCGTCGACCTGCTCATGGCCGGCCAGTGGGAGATCACCTTGTCACTGCGCAGCGAGCGGGTCGTGATCCCGCTGCTGCTCACCTAGAAGGGGGAGATATGACCGCGAACATCGCGGCGACGGCAGCGTCGCCGGCGAGGACGGTCCCGAGGGGGCTGGTTCCGGCGAGCGTCGTGCTCGGCGGCACCCTGCTCTCGCTGATCGGACTGACCTGGGACATCCAGTGGCACTCCGACGTCGGGCCGGACACGTTCTTCACCATGCCGCACCTGTTCCTGTACGCGGGCAGCGCGATCTCGGGCCTGGCGAGCCTCGCCGTGGTTCTGCTGACGACCGCGAACGCCAAGCGCGACAAGGCGGTCGACCCGATGGTCGGCGGCCGCGCGGTCGGCGTCTTCGGCCGCACGTTCGAGGCACCCGTCGGCTACCTGGTCTCCGGCATCGGCGCGGCGCTGTTCCTGGTCTACGGACTGTGGGACCAGTGGTGGCACGGCCTGTACGGCTTCGACGCCGTGATCGACTCGCCGCCGCACATCGGCCTGCTGCTGTCGATCTCGATCACGATGGTCGGCGCGGTCATGATCTTCGCGGTCGCCAGGGACGAACGCTGGGGCACCTACGGCGTCGCCGGTGCCGCGGCCACGCTGCTCGCGTTCAGCATGGTGACCGTCCTCGGCCTGCGCGCGTTGCCCGGCGGACCCGTCAACACGGTCAACGCGGGCAGTGCGTTCTTCTCGGTGATGATCCTGTTCATGGGCGCGTACGTCCTGAAGCAGCGCGGCGGCGCGATCGCCGTCGGAGTGGTCGTCGCCGCACTTCAGGCCGTGTTCTGGTGGTTCTCGCCGTGGGCCACCGAGGTCTACGCGGACGCCACCGGACTGCCGTTGCGCGACTACGTCGACGGCATCCCCGGCCTGCCCAACATGATCCCGATGAGCCTGATCCTCGTCGCGGTCGCCGTGGAACTGCTGCGCGGGCTGCCCGCCTGGGTTCCCGGCGCGGTCGGCGGCCTGATCATCACGGGTCTCGCGCCCGTGCAGCGCATTCTCGTGTACGGCAGCAACTTCCCCGCGATCGAACGTTACGTGGCCACCGTCGTGGCGGGCGTGCTGCTCGGGGCCCTCGCCGGGATGCTCGGCAGGCGGTTCGGTCACATGCTCCGTCACCTCGCACCAGCAAAGGAAGAACGCAATGCGTAAGACGTTGCTGGGCCTCGCGGGCACGGTAGCCCTGCTGTTCGGACTGGCCGGTCCGGCGCTGGCGTTCGAGCCGGTGAACGTCGTGCACACCGAGAAGGTGCAGGCAGGGCCGTACGACCTGACCATCGGCTTCAGCACGTGGCCGGTGAAGGCCATGCAGTCGCTGGACTTCACGTTCGCGCCCGAGGACGGCATCACGGGCAAGAAGGGCACGCTGACCGTGCTCCACGAGGGCGTGGAGGCCGACGACGACCCGCTGGCACGTCACCCCCGCAAGCGGGAGGTGTGGGGCCTGGACATCTACGCCCTGCCCGAGCCCGGGACGTGGACGCTGCGGTTCGACGTCGACGGACCGGCCGGTGCCGGGACCGGCGAGCTGAAGAACCTCCAGGTGATGGAGCAGCCGGGCCCGCCGATGGGCCTGTCCTGGGCCGTCAGCACCATCCCGCTGTTCGGCCTGATCGCGTTGATCGTGATCGCCTGGCGGAGGACGAAGACCGCCGTGGAATAACGGTGCTGGATCAGGTGGCGGGCCCGGTTCCCGCCACCTGACCGGGTGAAGTTCGGTTCGAAAGGCTTGGGTGGCTGGCTTTTCGGTCGCGAGGTCCGGTACCCCTGCGCCGTGCGTTTGCCTCACGCGGTTTGGATTGGCGGGCTGTTGCTGCCCGCGTTGCTCGCCGCCACCGGCGTGGTCGTCTACGGCGGTGGCATCGAGCGGTCGCTGGACGCCGATGTGCGTTCGGCGCTCGGAAAGGCCGGCTACCACGGCGTTGTCGCCGTGGAGGGCCGAACCGTCGTGGTCAGCGAGGTCGCGCCGCGCTCGGTCGACGCCGTGCGCGCCGTGGTCTCCGACGTGTCCGGTGTCGGCACGGCCGAGGTGCGCCAGGCCGAACCGGCGCAGCTGTTCGTCGCGGTGCGCGGCACCGAGATCCTGGTCTCCGGCGCGGTCGCCGACGACGCGGAACGCGGTGCGCTCATCCAGGCCGTGCAGGTGGCCGACCACCGCGTCACGGCCGCGCTCCGGCTCGGCGGCCTGCTGCCGATCCCACCGGCCGTCGTCGGGCGGGTGGTCTCCGCCGCGTTGTCCGCCAAGGTCTCCGACGTGACCGCCACCGTCCACAACGGTCAGATCGCCATCGCCGCCCGCGTCCCCGACGAGGCCCGTGCCACCGCGGTCCGCGAAGCCGTCACCCAGGCGGCGAACGGCCTGCAGGTCACCGACCGCATCGAGGTCGGCTCGTCCGCGGCGGTCGGCGACCTGAACGTCGAAGCGCTGCACGACTCGATCTCCCGCCTGGTCAACGGCAACGGCGCGATCCGGTTCGTGCAGGGCACCACCGCCTACGAAGGCCACGGCACGGTGCTCATCCAACGAGTCGGCCGCATGCTTCTGGTCGCGCCGCGTGCCTCGATCACGCTGGTGGCACACGGCACCGACCAGGCGGTGGCCACGACGCGCGGCCAGATGGTGCGCGACGTGCTCGTGGGCCAGGGCGTGTCGCCCGCGCTGATCGCCATCGAGACCCGTCCCGCCCCCGGCGGCGAGTACGACCCGGTCACACGCCAGGTCGACGTCGTAGTCCGTTAGGAGTTCGCTGTGCTCTGGTTGTTCTCGCAGATGTTCCTGCTGTGCCTGGTGTCGTTCGCGGTCGGCTCGCTGGTGACGTGGCTGTCGGTGCGCGGCCGCCTGCAGCCCGAACGCCCGAAGACCCGCCTCGCCCTGCCCGCGCCCCGGCCGGCGGCCGAGCAGGTGGTGATCGCCGAGCAGCCGGTCGCCCCGAAGCCCGCGAAGCAGGAGTCGTTGCCGGTCAAGGGCAACTCGAAGACGATGGTCTACCACACGCCCGACTCGCCGTACTACCGGCGGACGAAGGGCGACATGACGTTCGTCTCCGAGGCCGAGGCCCTGTCGGCGGGCTACCGGATGTGGACCACCAAGGCCCGCGTCAAGGCGTGAGGCTCAGCTGAGCGGCCGGCGATGCGGCGCCGGGATCCAGCGCAACGCGGAGAACGACGTCAGCGGAGGCGTTGTCGAGCCAACGCCTCCGCGTTGTTCGTGTGACCGTCAAGAGTCGTTGACGTGCAGGACGTCCAGTCCGGCGGCCACTGGCGCCAGGGCTGCGGCTGGCTCACGCTTCCCTGATCCCTGCCGAACTATCGCGTGAGCAGGTCGCGAATCGCGGTCGCCACCACGTCCGGCGCCTCCTCGGCCATGAAGTGTCCACAAGAGACAGTGCGGTGGTCGAGGTCGGGTGCCCAGGCGCTCCACAGGCCGCGGGCGTCGAACCCGAGCGCAGCGCCCCAGTCCTGCTGCAGCACGGTGACCGGCATCTTCAACTGGGTTCCCGCCTCGCGGTCGGCGGTGTCGTGCTCGACGTCGATCGTCGCCGACGCCCGGTAGTCCGCGACGATCGACGTGACTGCCTCGCGGCTCGCCCGCAGGTACTCGGCGCGCACGTCCTCGGGGAACGGCTGCCCGCCCCAGATGTCGAGGAAGTGGCCGAAGAACGCGTCCGGGGTCGCGCTGATCATCTCTTCGGCGAGACCGGGAGGCTGGGCCATCAGGAACAGGTGGAACCCGACGACGGCGGACGTGCCGCGCATGACGTCCCACATGTCCAGCGTCGGCAGCACGTCGAGTGACGCGAGGTGCGTGACGTGCTGCGGGTGGTCGAGGCCGGTGCGGAACGCCACGAGCGCGCCCCGGTCGTGGCCGACGAGGGCGAACCGGTCGTGGCCGAGCGCCTGAGCGACCTTGACGACGTCGGCGGCCATCGTGCGCTTGGCGTAGGTGAGGCCGGTGTCGGCTGGCTTGTCGCTGTCGCCGTAGCCGCGCAGGTCAGGCATGATCACGGTGTGGTCGGCGGCCAGGCCGGCGGCGACGTGCCGCCACATGAGGTGGGTCTGCGGGAAGCCGTGCAACAGCACGACCGGGCTGCCCTGGCCGGTGGTGGCGACGTTGAGCTCGACGCCGTCGGAGACCTGAACGCGCTGGTGGTCGAATGCGGTGTGGTTCACGCACCCACTGTGCTGGTGCCCGATCAGCAACGAATCAGCGTTAGGGTCAGCGCGTGGTGACGTTCGGGGTGCTCGGCCCGCTGACCGCGGGATCCGCCCGCCTCGGTGGCCCGAAACAACGCGCCGTGCTGGCCCGCCTGCTGGTCGCCCGCCGCCGCGTCGTGCCGGTGCGCACGCTCGTCGCCGACCTGTGGGAGGACCCGCCGGACGGCGCCCTCGGCACGGTCCAGACGTTCGTCGGAGCCCTGCGCAAGGCTCTCGAACCCGATCGTCCACCCCGGACTCCGTCGTCTCTGCTGGTCACCGAGGGGGCGGGCTACGCGTTGCTCGCCGACGATGTCGACGCCTGGCGGTTCGAGGAGATGCTCGGTGGTGACCTGTCCGTGTTGGACGGTGCGCTGGCGTTGTGGCGCGGGCCCGCCTACGCCGAGTTCGCCGACGAGCACTGGGCACGGGCCGAGATCGACCGGCTGGAGGAACTGCGGCTGGTCGCGATCGAACGCCGTTGTGAAGCGGCACTCGCCCTCGGCCGTTCCGCCGGTGTCGTCGCGGACCTGCGTGCTCACCTGGCCGACCACCCGTGGCGGGAGAAGGCCTGGAGCCTGCTCGCGCTGGCGCTGTACCGCGAAGGCCGCCAGGGTGACGCGCTGGAGGCGGTCCGCGAGGCCCGGCACGCGCTCGTCGAGAACCTCGGCGTCGATCCCGGCGAGGAACTCCGCACGCTGGAGTCGGACATCCTGACCCAGTCCCCGCGCCTGCGGCCCCCACCCGTGTCGTCACTGGTGGGACGCGCCACCGAGCTGGCGTTGCTGGAGACCGCCGTCCCGGCAGCCGGTCTGGGGATCGCGCTGGTGACGGGCGAGGCCGGCGTGGGCAAGACCGCCCTCGCCACGGCGTTCGCCGAACTGCTGGCCGGCCGGGGCTGGAGGACGGTCTGGGCGCGCTGCCAGGAGGACGCGCCCGTGGCGTGGCCGTGGCAGCAGGTGGTCGAAGCGCTGGGGGAGGAACTCGGGGCCGCCGAACGGTTCCGGCTCCGCCTGGCGATCGTGTCCACTGTGGAATCGGCGGCTCCGGTGCTGGTCGTGCTGGACGACCTCCACCAGGCCGACGAGGAGACCCTCGCGGTGCTGACCGCGTTCACCGGTCGCGTGCTCTCCGGCCGGGTGCTGATCGTCGCGACCTCTCGTTCGGCGGTGCCGTCGGAGGCACTGGCGCGCGCCGAACCGGTCCGAGTGGAACTCGGCGGCCTGGACGAAGAGGCCGTCGCCGCGCTGGTGGGAGCACGGGACGCGCGCGTGATCCACCAGCGCACCGGTGGCAACCCCTTCTACGTCAAGGAACTCGGCCGGCTGGTCGCGTCGGGCGGAGACCTCGGCTCGGTGCCCGCCGGTGTGCGGGACGTGCTCCGGCATCGCCTCGCCGGGCTGCCGGCGCAGGCGCGGACCGTGCTGCACCAGGCCTCCGTGCTGGGCAGGGACGTCGAGGTGGACCTGCTGGCCGCGCTGGCGGGCCACGACGTGCTCGATGCTCTGGACCTGGTGATCGAGGCCGGTTTCGTCGTCGAGGTCGCACCCGGCCACGTCCGGTTCACACACGCGTTGGTGCGCGACACCCTGTACGAAGACGTGTCGCTGACCAGGCGCGCACGCTGGCACGCCGCTGTGGCGGAGGTGCTGCGACCCGGCGACGTCCAGACGCTCGCTCACCATTACGCCCTTGCGGGCACGCGGAGTCCTGCGGCGGTGACGGCGCTGGCCCGGGCCGCGGAGGGGAATCGAGCACCGCGTGAGGCGGTGCGGCTGTGGCGGGCGGCGCTCGTGGCGGCCGGTTCGGAGCCGCTCGACCTGCTGACCGGACTGGGCAGGGCGTTGGCGGTGAGCGGAGACCTGGAGGGGGCGCGGGAGCAGAGGTCGGCCGCGTTGCGGCTGGCCGAAGGTCCGGACGCGGTGGCCGAGGTGATCGGATCGTTCGACGTCCCCGGTATCTGGACCACCAACGACGACCCGGCCCACTCCGCCGAACTCGTCGCCGCCGCCGAACGCACCCTGCCCGCGTTCCCCGGCCCCACCGCCACCCGTGCCCGCCTGCTCGCGACCATCGCCATGGAGGACCGGGGCACCGGTGCCCGCCTCGGTGAAGCACGGGAGGCCGAGGCCACAGCTCATGCCCTCGGCGACCCCGAACTACTGGCGTTCGCGCTGAACGCCCGCTTCATGCACACCTTCCACCGCACCGGCCTGGCTCCGGAACGTGCCGCGATCGGCCGGGAACTCCTCGAGGTCGCGTCCGGCCGCCTGGTGACCCACGAGGTGCTGGGCCACCTGATCCTCGTCCAGGCCTGTTCCGCGCTGGCCGATTTCGGCACCGCCGACCGGCACGCGGCCGCGGCCGACGAACTGGCACAACGTCACGACCTGCCGCTGGTCGGCCTCTTCACCGACTGGTACGCGGCGTTGAAGCTCGCGGCAGCAGGGAAGACGGCCGAAGCCGACAGCGCGTATCGGGCCGCGGCCGGTCGCGTCAAGGGCACCGGCATGTGGGGCATGGAGCGCGGCCTCCTGCCGCTGGCCCTGCTCAGCCTGCACGGGCCGTCCACAGTGGACCTCGATGACGACTGGGGTCCGCACCTGGACTGGGTGCGCCCGCTGGCGTTGCCGCACGACGAGGCTTTGAAGGCCGCGCGTGCTCTTCCCGATGGACCGGCGGACCTGCTCACGGAGGTCCGTGCCTGCCTGCTGGCGATGGCGGCCGCCCGGCTGCGGGACGACGAACTCGCGGAGCGCGCGCATGCGCTGCTCCTGCCCGCCGAGAACGAGCTCGTGGCGGGTACCGGGCTGTTCACGTTCGGCCCGGTGACGGACTACCTAGGCGGCTAGTGCCGGTCCGAGCAGCAGGCCGCCGTCCAGCACGAACTCCGACCCGGTCGCGAACGCCGCCTCCGCCGACGCCAGGTACAGCACCAGCGCGGTGAACTCGCCGGGCTCGCCCAGCCGCGGCACGGCGAACGGCGCGGGGGAGTAGAGGTCGCCGATCGCGGGCTGACCGGCCGTGACCGGTTCGTTGATCAGCGGCGTCGACACCACACCGGGGTGGATCGAGTTCACCCTGATCCCGTCTCTGCCGAGCTCCAGTGCGGCGGTCTTGGTGAGTCCGCGCAATGCCCACTTGCTCGCGACGTACGGCGCGTAATACGGCGAACCCACGTTGCCCATGGTCGAGGCGATGTTCACGATCGACCCGCCGCCGGCCCTGCGCAGCGACGGCGCGACGTGCTTGATGCCGAGGAACTGCCCGGTCAGGTTCACCGCCATGGTCCGGTCCCAGACCTCGCGTGAGGTCTCCTCGATCAGTGCGGCCGCGTGCTGCGCGCCCGCGTTGTTCACCAGTACGGACACCGGCCCGAACCGACCCTCCGCGGCCTGGACCGCTGAGATCCACGCGTCCTCCTCGGTCACGTCGAGCCGCACGGCGAACGCCCGTGAGCCCAGTTCCTCCGCGACCTTCGAGCCCGCGTCCAGGTCCCGTGCGGCGATCAGGACCTGCGCGCCCTCGGCGTGGAAGCCCCGCACGTGGCTCGCGCCCATCCCGCTCGTCGCGCCGGTGACGAACACCGTCCTGCCGTCGAAGCGTCCCATCGTGTCCTCCAGTGGTGAGGTGAGTGACTCACCTCGGGACGGTAGGTGCGACCGGGATGGTGAGTCAAGTGACTCACCTCATGGCATACTGTGGGCGTGCCGACCTACCACGAACGCATGGCGGAGCAGAAGCGGACGGCGATCGTCGACGCGGCGACGGGGCTGTTCCTGGAGTCCGGCTACGACAAGACCTCACTCGCGCGCATCGCCGACGCGGCCGGGGTGTCGAAGGCGACGCTGTTCAAGCAGTTCCCGACGAAGGCCGAGCTGTTCGACGCGATCGTCACGGACTACTGGCGCACGGAGGAAGGCGCGCTCACCCCGCAGCCCGGTGACCCCGGCAAGGGCCTGACCGCGCTCGGCAACCGGTACGTGGCGCTGCTGACGCGGCCGGGCATGGTCGCGCTGTTCCGCATCGTCATCGCCGAGGCGCCGCGCTTCCCCGAACTCGGCCAGACCCAGTTCAAGCTCGGCAAACAGCCGTTCTTCGACGCGGTCCGCGACTACCTCGCCGCCGAGAACGAGGCCGGCACCCTGGACGTCGGGGACCCGATCCTGGCCGCCACCCAGTTCCTCGGCATGATCTCGAACTTCGCGTTCTGGCCCCGGATGCTGCTGATGAACTGGGCGCCCACCGAGAAGGCCATGGCCCACTCGGTGGACGAGGCGGTCCAGACGATCCTGGCCCGGCACGAGGTCACAGCGGCAACCGTCGCAACGCGGGCTTGAGGACCTTCCCGGACCCCGTACGCGGCAGTTCGGACACCACGTCGACGTGCACCGGGATCTTGTACTTCGCCAGGCGCGGCAACAGGAACTCCCGCAACCCCGCCGCGTCGACCACAGCGCCGTCACGAGGCCGCACGAACGCGCGGCCGACCTCGCCCCAGCGCTGGTCCGGCACCCCGACGACGGCGACCTCCACCACGTCCGGGTGCGAGGTGATCGCGTTCTCCACCTCGGCCGGATAGACGTTCTCGCCGCCGGAGATGTACATGTCCTTGAGCCGGTCCAGGACGTACAGGTGACCGTCGTCGAGCCGCCCGAGGTCGCCGGTGCGGAACCACCCGTCCTCGGTGAACGCGGCCTTGGTGGCGACCGGGTCGTTCCAGTAGCCCGGCGTGACGTTCGGTCCCTGCACCTCGATCTCGCCGGTGTCGGCCAGCCGCAGGTCCCCGAAGAAGACGCACGGTCCGGCCGAACCCGCCCGCCGCACGCTGTCGGAAGCCTCCAGGAACGTGGCGCCCGGAGCGGTCTCGGTGAGGCCGTAACCCTGGCAGAACACCAGGCCCCGGTCCTGATAGGCGTGGATCACCGCGTCCGGCACCGCCGCCCCGCCGCACAGCAGCACCCGCAACGACGACAGGTCCGCCGTCTGCCACTGCGGAGAGGACGCCAGGTCCGCGTACATCGTGGACACGCCGAACATCCACGTCACGCCGTGGGTCTCGATCAACGAGACGCACTCGGTGACGTCCCAGCCCGAGGTGATCACGCTGTGCCCACCCTTGATGAAGGTGGGCAGCAACGTCTGGGTGAGCGCGGCGACGTGGAAGAGCGGCGCGGTGATCAGCGCGACCTCGTCGGAGGCGATGTCGACGCCGATCATCAGGTTGAAGGTGTTCCACAACAGGTTGGCGTGGCTCAGAATCGCGCCTTTGGGCCTGCCCGTGGTGCCGGAGGTGTAGAGGATCAGAGCGGCGTCGTCGATGCCGACCGGCTCGTCCAGCGGTTCGTCGGAACCGCCGAGAAGCCAGTCCTCGTACGTGTCGAGTGACACCGCCCGTGGGTGCTCCACGACGTGGGAAGGCGCGTGCACCAGCACGTGCGCGCCGCAGTCGCCGAGCTGGTAGTTGATCTCCGCCGGGGAGAGGCGGAAGTTCAACGGCACGAAGATCGCGCCCAGCTGGTGCGTGGCGAACAGGGTCTCGGCGAACGACGGGTGGTTCGGGCCGAGGTACGCGACCCGATCACCATGCCGGACTCCGAGCTCCCGCAACCGCCACGCCAGCCGGGTCGTGCGGACGGCGACTTCCTCGTACGAGGTGGAGACTCCGTCGTAGGTCAGTGCTTCACGCTTCGGCGCCATGCGTGCGCGGCGGTGTGGCCAGCTGCCCAGCCCCGAGTTCCGCATTCCTGTCTCCTGTCAGGCTGGTCCGGTTGGTCTCCCGCAGGATCACCGTGCACACGACGGTGAGCAGGCAGAACGCCGCAAGGATGAACGGGATCGCGCCCGTGCCGGACGACCTCTGCACCTGGGCGAAGAGCAACGGCGCGAGCCCCGCGCCCAGGCCCGCGAGCTGGTAGCCGAGCGAGGCGCCGGTGTAGCGGCTGCCGGTGTTGAACAGCTCGCTGTACAGGGCGGCGAGCGGCCCGTACATCATCGGATGGATCACGGCCTGGCCGAGCACGAGAGCGAGGACCACGAATCCGTTGTCCACCAACGGGAACAGTGCGAACCCGAACGCCGCCATGAGCACGGCGCCGGCGAGCACGACGGGCCTGCGCCCGAACCTGTCCGACGCCGCCGACCAGCCGAGGATGCCGATCACCGCGAGCGCCGAGGACAACGTCAGCGCGTTGAGGATCGTCTGCCGGCTGTTACCCGCCTGAACGCCGTAGGCGAGTATGAAGGTCGTCAGGGTCGACTGCGCGACGAACGCGGAGAGGCCGACACCGATGCCGAGCAACAACGTGCGCGGGTGGTTGCGCAGCACGTCGAGCAACGGCATCGAGCCGGGCTTGCGCTCCGCCTTGAAGACCGGCGTCTCCTCGACCTTCATCCGCACGAACAGGCCGATGCCGAGCAGCACCAGGCTCAGCAGGAACGGCACGCGCCAGCCCCACTCGAGGAAGGCCTTCTCGCCGACCAGCGCCGCGGTGCCGGACAACGCGAGGGTCGACAGCACCATGCCGCACGGCGCGCCCGCGTTGGTGAAGCTCGCCCACAGCCCGCGCCGGGAGGTGGCGTGCTCGGCCGACATGAGCACCGCGCCGCCCCATTCGCCGCCGACGGAGATGCCCTGCACGACCCGCAGCAGGATCAGTCCGGCCGGAGCGAGCCAGCCGACCTGGCCGTAGGTGGGCAGCAGGCCGATCAGGAAGCTCGCCACACCCATCAGGCTCATGGTGAGCACGAGCATCTTCTTGCGCCCCAGCAGGTCCCCGTAGTGTCCGAAGAGGACTCCGCCGAGCGGGCGGGCGAGGTAGCCGGTGGCGAACGTGCCGAAGCTCGCGATCGTGCCGACCAATGGGTCCAGCGAGGAGAAGAAGACCTTGTTGAACACGACCGCGGAGGCCGTGGCGTAGAGCAGGAAGTCGTAGTACTCGATCACGCTGCCGAGGAAGCTCGACGCGACCGCACGGCGTAACTGCGTTGTTGTCGCCATGACTTCACCTCATGCGTAGTGGCGGTATACGGCACGTGCGACGCAAGCGGGCTTCGCGGAGCCCTCGATCTCGACGGTGAAGTCGACGGTGAGCTGCACGCCGTCGCCCGGCACGTCCTCGACCGACTCGACCCCGCCCAGCAGCCGGATCTTGGCCCCGACCGGCACCGGCGCGGGGAACCGCACCTTCTCCAGCCCGTAGTTCAGGCTCATCCGCACACCCGAGACCTCGAGCAGTTCGGTCATCAGCGGGATGAGCAGTGCCAGCGTCAGGTAGCCGTGCGCGATCGTGCCGCCGAACGGTCCGGTGGCGGCACGCTCCGGGTCTACGTGGATCCACTGGTGGTCGTCGGTGGCGGCGGCGAACGTGTCGACGCGGCCCTGGTCGATCTGCAGCCAGTCGGTGTGGCCGAGGCTCGTTCCCGCCAGGGCCTTGAGTTCGGCGATTCCTTGGACGGAGATGGTCACGCGTCCTCCTTGACGAGTCCGAGCAGGCGGGCTGCGTTGTGCTTGAGGATCTTGGGCCGGACCTCGTCGGAGATGTCGAGCTTGGCGAAGTCGGCGAGCCAGCGGTCCGGGGTGATCACGGGGTGGTCCGAACCGAACAGGACCTTGTCCTGCAGCAGGGTGTTGGCATAGCGGACGAGCTGCGGCGGGAAGTACTTCGGCGACCAGCCGGACAGGTCGATGTACACGAACGGTTTGTGCGTCGCCACCGCGAGCGCCTCGTCCTGCCACGGGAACGACGGGTGCGCGAGCACGATCCGCAGGTGCGGGAAGTCCACGGCGACGTCGTCCACGAGCATAGGGTTGGAGTGCTTGAGCCTGATGCCACCGCCGCCGGGCACGCCGGCGCCGATCCCGGTCTGTCCACTGTGGAACAGCGCGGGCACGCCCAGCTCCTCGATGACCTCGTACAGCGGGTACGCCATCCGGTCGTCGGGGGAGAAGTCCTGGAGGCTGGGGTGGAACTTGAAGCCCCGCACACCGTGCTCCTCCACCAGCCTCCGCGCCTCCCGGACGGCGGTGCGACCCTTCCACGGGTCGACGCTCGCGAACGGGATCAGCACGTCCGCGTGCTCGGCGCAGGACGCGGCGATCTCCTCGTTGGAGATGCGCGGGTGGCCGGTGGCGTGCTCCGCGTCGACCGTGAAGATCACCGCTGCCATCTTCCGCTCGCGGTAGATCTGGGCGGTCTCGGCGATCGTCGGCTGCCGGTGGGCGGCCTTGAAGTACTTGGCGGACGCCTCGATCAGCGTCGGGCTCAGCGAACTGTGGCCGTCGCTGGAGATCTCCGCGTGCGTGTGGACGTCGATGGCGGCCAGATCGTCGACATTCATGGCGCCACCGGCATCGGAACTCCGTAGGTCTCGGACTCGAACTCGCTGAACCGCTCGGCGATCGCGGCCGCGTTCCAGCCGCCGTCCGCGAACAGGACCTGTTTCTCGGCCGGGTGCGACCAGAGCGCGAGCCGGTCCCCGCCGATGCCGATCGCCTGTCCCGTCACGCCTTTCGCCGCGTCCGAGGCGAGGTAGACGATCAGGTCCGCGACGTCCTCGACGGTGCCCAGACCCTCGTCGCGCCGCACCCACTCCGGCAGCGGCGCGCCGGTCCGTTCCGACTCCTCGATCAACGGCGCGAACGCCGGAATCGTGCGGGTCATCTCGGTGGCCGCGACCGGGACGACCGCGTTGACGGCGATGTCCGACCGGGCGAGCTCCAACGCCCAGGTCCGTGCCATGGCCGCGATCCCGGCCTTGGCGGCGGAGTAGTTGGTCTGCCCGAAGTTGCCGCGCTGCCCGGCGGGCGACGAGATCAGCACGAGGCTGCCTCCGGTGCCCTGCTCGCGCATCCGCACCGCCGCCGCGCGGGCGCAGGTGAAGGTGCCGCGCAGGTGCACGTTGATGACCGCGTCGAAGTCGTCGTCGGTCATCTTCCACAGCACGCGATCGCGCAGGATGCCCGCGTTGGTGACCAGCACGTCGAGCCGTCCGAACTCCTCCACGGCGGCCGCGACGAGCAGGTCGGCCGTCTCGGCGGACCCGACCGGCGCGATCACCGCGCGGCCCCCGATGCTCGCGGCGAGCTCCTCGGCGGACTCGTCCACGTCGTTGACCACGACCTTGGCCCCGTTGCGCGCCAACGCTTCCGCGTAGGCCCGGCCCAGCCCGCGACCGGCGCCGGTGACGATCGCGACCTTTCCCGACAGCTCCATCAGGCGAGTCCTCTCCGTTGGGGTCGCGATCCAAAGTAGGGCATATTCATGACGCTCGTCTAGATGCTGCCCAACATGTATCGTGAGCAGCGTGACACCCCAGTCCTTGATGCTCAACTTCCTCGGTCTGTACGTGTTCGACCGCGGCATCGCGGTCTACTCGGGCAGCGTGATCGACGTGTTCGGGCGCGTGGACGTCTCGGAGGAGGCGGTGCGCTCGACGCTGACGCGCATGACCTCGCGGGGCCTGCTCACCAAGCACCGCAACGGCCGCAAGGTCTACTTCGGACTCACGGCGCGCGCGACGGACGTCCTGAGGGACGGTGAGCGCCGGATCTGGCAGCGCGGCGCGGTGAACCGGGACTGGGACGGCACCTGGACCCTGGTCGGCTTCTCGCTGCCGGAGGGCCGCCGCGGCGAACGGCACGACCTGCGCTCGCAGCTGCAGTGGGCCGGCTTCGGCCCGGTGCAGAACGGCCTGTGGATCGCGCCGGGCGCACGCGACGTGACCGCACTGGTCGAGGGGCTCGCGGAGAACGTCACCGTCTTCACCGCCCAGCACGCCAAACCGACCGAGGCGGCGGACCTGACGCGCCGCGCGTTCGACACGGCTGCCATCGCCGCCCGCTACCAGGACTTCCTGACGAAGTGGCGCGAACCGGACAGCTCGTTGCCCGACGACCTGGCCCGCCAGTTGCTGCTGCACGCCGACTGGCTCGACCTCGTGCGCCAGGACCCCCACCTGCCGGCCGAACTGCTCGCGGGCGACTGGCCCGCGATCGAGGCCGAGCAGCTGTTCCAGTCCCTGGCCACCCGCTACGTCGAGACGGCGACCCCGCTCGCGGCCGCCGCCATCGAGTCGATCGAGGTCGAAGCAAGCTAGTGGCGCGTCTCGGAACGTTGGCGAGGTAATCCACGCTCAGCAGGGCGCCTCGCGGCACCGTCCCCACGCCCCCATGCATCCAGTATGAGGACGTGGGGGCGGCGCCACGATGCACCCGTCTGACCGCGAATTCCCCCGGCAACGTTCCGAGCCACACCACTAGATCACAGCGCTGCTGAGTCTGAAGCGCTGACGAAAGTCGGTGGAGGCCGTCAGCGAATTCCACGAGGTCGATCGCCACCGTCCAATTAGGACTTTCATGCGACGTGGTCGGTGCGGGTCTGTTCGCTACGACAATCGAGTGAGAAGTGCACAAACACTCGCGCGTCCGAACGACAAGGAGAACCCTCGGCTGGGGCCGATCTTCGTCTGGGCGAGGAGGGATCGAGGTGCTGTCCTGGCCGCTTCGGGGAGGTCGGCGATGACCGGCGCGGAAGTCGAGAGCGGAAGCCAGGACGACACCGCGCACAGACCGGTGCCCCATCCGCACGATGTGCCCGCGGGGACGACGACGCGGTTCGCGCTGTTGATCGCAGTGGTCGCGGCCACGAGTTCGACCATGTTCATGCTCCTGCACCTGCTGGTGCCCGCGAACTCGGCCCGTCAGGTGGATGCCCAGAAGAGCTGCTTCGCCGAGGTGTCCGGTCTGCCGCCTCTGGCCGGCCCGGATGAAGTGCCGTTGCGCGCGGAGGCTGCCGCGCGCGTGATGCGGTGTCTCGCGCCTGTGTACCTCGACGAGGTGTCCTGGGCGGGGTACGGGCTGGTGCTTCTGTTCGGCTTGGCGGTGGTCCTGTACTGGCTGCAGCCGTGGTGGATCATTCGCCGGCGTCGGTTGGTGCCGATCTCCGCCGAGAACTGCCCGGAGTTGCTGGCGTATCTCGGTGAGTTGAGCCGGAAGGTCGGACTGGCTCGGCCCCCGGCGTGGCTGCTCGCGCCGTACAACGCCACGGTCGGCGGGCGGTCGTTCGGTCACGTCCGGCGCCGCCGGGTGCAGCTCGACGCGGGTCTGGTGATCTTGTACAGCACCGATCGGGCGGCGTTTCGCGCGGTGGTGCTGCACGAGCTGGCGCACCTGTGGAACCGGGACGTGGACAAGACCTACCTGACCATGGCGATCTGGCGGGCGTTCGTGGTCGTCGCCCTGATCCCCTTCGTGGGCGGCCTGCTGATCGCCATCCCGCTCGGCTGGTCCGTGACGGCGCTGACCGGCCACTGGACGGGGACGCTGGCCGTTCTCGGCTCACTGCTGGCGCTCACCGCACTGGTGTACCTGACCCGCAACGCGATCTTGCACGTCCGGGAGACGCACGCCGACGCGATCGCCGCCGTCCACGATGGACCAGATGGGGCACTCCGCGGCCTCGTCGGCCGGCTCCGGGCCCCGGCCGGCTCGTGGTGGCGGGCGTTGCTGAGCACGCATCCCGACCCCCGGCAGCGGCTGGCCGCCATCGACGACCCGGCCGTCCTGGCACGTCCCAGCCTGTGGGTGCTGGCCGGGGCCGGAATCGCCGCGGGCATGCTCGCCACCGATCTCGGCTTCGTGTTCGATTTCCTGTTCGTGACGACCGCCGCCTTCAGCCGGGGCCTGGCCGGTCTGGTGACCGCGCTGGTCCTCGGCGGGCTGCTGGCGGTCACGCTGTGGCAGGCCGCCGGCGACCCGGCGCGGCGGCTCCGGTGGACCTGGCTGCTGTGCCCGGCGGTGCTCGCTGCCGGATTCGTGCTCGGCGAGCATCTGTCGCTGTTCCACGCGAGCGTCAGATGGGACCAGCCAGGCGGCGGCCTGGGCGGAGGCGTGGCCGTCGTCCTCACCACGCTGCTGCTGGTGGTCGGCGGGGTGCTGCTGGCCGGATGGACGCTGTCTGTTCTTCGCCTGGCACTGACCCCGGGCACGCCGCGTCGCCGGTGGGCGCCGTTCGCGGTGGTGGCGGCCACTGGAGTCGTCGCCGCACCTTGGTTCGCCGCGTGGTTCGTCCTCCACGGCCTCGACCTCGCGCTGTGGACGCCGATCCTCGGATCCGTCCCCGGGACCAGCGCGGACATCGGCTGGTACCGCACCCTCGCCTGGTGGACCGACTTCACCTGGCTCCCGCTGCGGTACCTGGACGACAACCCGCTCACCCTGCCCGGCCTGACCCTGCTCTGGCTCGTCCCGATCGTCATCACACTCCGTCGCCGCGGAACCGGCACTCCGGCCGGGGAACCCGCCCTGCGTCTCGGCCGACCACTGACCACCGGACTCGGCGGTGGCATCGCCGTTGTGGTCATCGGTGTCGCCCTGTCCCACGTGGCCAAGTCCGCACTGCCGCTGAACGTTCGACAGGACACCACCTTCACGACCGGGACCACCTACTTCGGCTACGTGCAGCTGTGCACGTACATCACCTTGGCCGTGCTCGCGCAAGCCGTTGTCGCCGGCCTCGTCGCCGCTCGCGTCCGCCGGCACCGTCCCGCCCTCGTCGCGCTCGCGGTGTCCTTGACGGGAACACTCGCCGCCATCGGCTGGCTCGGTGTCCTGACGTTCAGCCGCTGCACGGACCTGTACGGAAACACGCCGACGAGATGCGTTCCGATGGTCGGCCTCACCGATCTCACCGGCCATCTGCACACGATCCTGATCAAGGGCTTGATCGTGGCGGTTCCTGGCGCGCTGCTCGGTGCCGCGGTCAGCACCCTGCGCCGACGACGCACTCACCCGGACGCCCCGGCCTCTGGGCCCGCCGGTGCCCGTGGCGTGCCCGTCGTGGTGATCGCTCTGCTGGCCGCGGTGATGATCGCCGCCCCTCTGCCAGGACTGCCAGGAGACTGGAACATCTGGACCGGCCACGTGAGCTCGTCCTCCGCTGGGCCCGACGACGAAGGCGACGCGAAGCCACCGCCGCAGACCACGCCCACCAGCGCCACCTCGGCAGGCCGCGACACCGACCCGCAAGAGACCACAGTGGACACATGTGTCGTCGGGACGTGGATCGAGACTGCCAACGAATCACACGTGAAGTCCCCAGGTGGGGTCGACGTGCGGTTCACCAGCGCCGGTCGGGTCCAGCGGTTCCGAGCGGACGGCGTGGCGGTTCTCGACTTCGGTACCGGAAACGTCACGACCGGAACGTTCAACGGGAAGACAATTCGATCAGTCAGCTCAGGAACGATCACCTTCAGGTACGACACCGGAGCCGGACAGATCCTGTACAGCAGCCCGATGGCCAGCGGAACCACCACGGTGACGCTTGACGGTGTGGTGCAGGAGACCCGTGCACTCGAGGCAAGCGTGGAGCCGGATCACTACGTCTGTCAGGGCGACGTCATGACGCAGACCGGCGCCTCGTTCACCATTCAGCTGGCCCGGACGAGCCACACCGGTTGAGTCCGATGCGACGGCATGGTCAGCTCAAAGGCTAAATCTTTAGCTCGATCCGTGAACATGAGTTCAGCTGTCGAACAATTCGATTGATTCGACTTGTTTGACGGACATAAAAGCAGCCTGGCTATAGCCGGCACGAGTTCGCCTCAACGTTTCGAAACTTCTCGGCAACCTTACGGAGTCGACTCGGCACTGCTAGTGTCCGAATCGACGGCGGCCGTCATCGTGATCAGCATTCACTCGCACGGGTCGCTTCGTGCTGCCCTGCCGCCGTACCAACCTCGATGACGAGGAGTACCGCATATGGCTAAAAGCAATTTCCGACCGTCGAGCCGCAAACACGGCCGTGTCGCACTGCTCGTCGGCGGCGCGTGCACCGCGCTGGTCATGGCGCTGACGCCCGTCGTGGCCAGCGCTGATGTCGGTGCCGCCGCGACGTGCTCGAGCCAGACGGGCAACAACGGCGGTTACTACTTTTCGTTCTGGACCGACGGCGGCGGCCGGGTCTGCATGGACTTCGGCTCCGGCGGCAACTACAGCACCTCGTGGAGCAATGTCGGCAACTTCGTCGGCGGCAAGGGCTGGAGCAACGGTTCGCGGCGGACGGTGAACTATTCCGGAAGCTTCAACCCGTCCGGCAACGCCTATCTGACCCTGTACGGGTGGACGTCGAACCCGCTGGTCGAGTACTACATCGTCGACAACTGGGGCAACTACCGGCCCACCGGCACCTACAAGGGCACGGTCACCACTGACGGCGGCACGTACGACATCTACCAGACGATGCGGTACAACGCGCCCTCCGTCGAAGGCAACAACAAGACCTTCCCGCAGTTCTGGAGCGTCCGGCAGCAAAGGCGGACCGGTGGATCCATCACCACCGGCAACCACTTCGACGCGTGGAGCCGCGCCAACATGCGGCTCGGCAACTTCAGCTACTACATGATCCTCGCGACCGAGGGATACCAGAGCAGCGGCAACTCCAACATCACGGTGAGGTGAGCGCCTGCTCCTGATCAGGTTCCCGGGCCGCCGGGAGTCGTGTCCCCCACGACTCCCGGCGGCCTCGTTCGTCCTGCAGCCAGCCGCTGAACAGCGAACTTCGTCATGGGGCGAAGCAACCTGAACGCTTTTGGCGCGCGTTGGCAAATACGGGGTGTAAGGGCGAAGCGAAACCCGAGGAGCTTCATGTCGTCAGACGCGGAACTGATCGGCAGATCGCTGCGCGGAGACACCAATGCCTTCGTGGAAGTGATCAGCCGCCACGAGACCGCGATCGGGAACTACCTCGCACGCCGAGTGGGGCGACAAGCAGCCGAGGACGTGCTCGGCGACGTGTGGGTCGCGGCTTACGAGTCCCGTGCGACCTACGACCGTTCGTATCCCGAAGCCAGGCCCTGGTTGTACGGCGTCGCGCTGAACAGGTTGCGACGGCACTGGCGGTCGGAACCGGCGGAGGAACCGGCGCCGGACCTGACCCGTGTGGCGAGCGACTGGGATCCCTGGCCGGCGGTGGACGCCCGCGTGGACACGCAGGCGTCACTGCGCAGCGCACTGGCCCGCCTCAAACCGGAGGAGCGGGAAGTGCTGGGCCTGGTCGCCTGGGAGGACCTGACCGTCGCGGAGGCCGGGCGTGTGCTCGACATCCCCGCGGGCACGGCCCGCCGCCTGTTGCACCAGGCGCGCAAGACGTTGCGTGAGACCCCCGAGGTGGCCGCGCTGCTGCAAGTCCCGACAACGTGAAAAGACACCCCATGGATGAAATGGATCTGATGAAGAATCTGCGTGAAGTGCCGTCTCCGGGGCCGGAGGCCTACGACCGTGCTCGCACGGCGTTGCACACGGCGATGACGGAACCCGTGGCCACGGTCGTGCGACCGAAGCGCTGGTTCTCCTGGCCCAAGGCCGGCGTCGCCGCGGTGGGCGCGGCGGCCGTCGCCACGGCCGTGGTGATGGGCACGACGGGCGGCACCGTCCCGACCGGCCCTGCGATCGAGGCGGCCCCGCAGGCGGTGGTGGAGTCACCGTTGGTGAAGCTGGCCTCCGAGGTCAAGGCCGCGGCCGCGCTGACGGGTGACTCGTCGCTGGTCATCGGCACGAAGACCGCGCCGGACGGCTCGCCGTACGTCTACTACACCGTCTACACCGACAAAGGTCAGGTCTTCAAGGGGGACTCGGCGAAGACCCTGGGGGCCTCGGCGGCGAAGAACGAGGACCAGGCTCGGCCGTTCGACGCGAAGGTGATGGCGGCGGCCCGCCTGGCCGCGAACGGCGACGTGGAGAAGGCCAGGGTCGCGATGGTCACCGCCGCAGGCAACGCCCTGGGACTCGGCCTGAGCCCCGCGGAGGCGGACAAGGCCTGGGCGGACGCGCAGGCGGAGATCGACAAGATGTTCCGCGAACACGGCAAGGAGGTGCTCCCCCCCAGGCCGCGTCCGACGGGCAAGGACCTGGAGAACCGCATCGACAACCACCTGTGGAGCAACGCCACGTACGCGCTGTTCGTCGGCGCCGCCAACGCCGAGATCCGCGCGGGTGTGCTGAAGCTGCTCGCCACCATCAAGGAGGCGACTGTCGGCGAGACCGACGTCGACGGCCAGCGCGCGCTGACCATCGGCGCGAGCCCCGACATCCTGGGCGGTGACGCTTCGGCGAAGCTGACCATCAACGCCGACAACGGCCTGCCCATCCGTGACGAGACCTTCCCGGCCGAGAACTCGCCGAACCCGTCGAAGTACGCGGTGGTGACCTACAAGTCGTCCCGCGTGAACCTCGCCGACGTGGCGGCGGGCAAGATCTGATCCTGCTGGAGCACGCACTGTCCTGGGAGGGCTTCGGTCCTCTCAGGACAGTGCTGTGCCCGGCTTCAGGCCACGCGACTCCGCGGCGGAGATGTCGATGATCGGGTGAACGCGTTCATCCGAATTCGGTCTTCGACTCGAACGCCGTCGATTCGACCTGTTCGCGCTTGACGCTTCGCGCGTTTCCCGCGACCGTCCTGTGGGCACATATCCACGCACTGGATCGGGCGGGGGCGTCTGTGGTCGGTATGCGGCAATGGCGGAAGGCGCGTTCGATCACGGCCACGGGCTCGGCGGCGTTGCTCGTGGCAGCGACGTTCACGGTCCAGACGGCCCTGGGCGCAGTGGCGGCCACCGGGCCCGAACTGTCGGTGGACGTGTCCGCCGCCCGGCACGCGATCAGTCCCGGCGTCTACGGCCTGAACGGCGGCGATCCGGCGTTCAACGCCGAGATCGGCCAGTCGGTGGCGCGCTGGGGCGGCAACGCGTCCAGCCGCTACAACTTCAAGAACCACACGTACAACACTGGTAGCGACTGGTACTTCGAGAACATCGTCGCCGACGAGCAGCACACCCTCGAGTGGATGGTCGGGTCCAACCTCGACCGCGGCATCAAACCGGTCGTCACCGTGCCCATGGTCGGCTGGGTGGCCAAGGACTCGCCGTCGTCGCACCCGTTCGCGTGCGGCTTCCCGGCGACCAGGTACCCGCGGCAGGACGGCTTCGACGAGTGGGACCCCAACTGCGGCAACGGTCTGCTCAACGGGGCGAACCTCGCCGGCGTGCCCGAGGACACCTCGGTCAGGGCCGACGCGGCGTTCGCCGGCGAGATGGTGGCGCACCTGGTGAGCAGGTTCGGCACCGCGGCGCAGGGTGGCGTGCCGATCTACGAGCTCGACAACGAGCCGGTGCTGTGGGCTCACACGCATCGTGACGTGCACCCCGAGCTGGTCTCGTACGACGAACTGGGGAGCAAGGGCACTGCGACCGCCGCGGCGATCAAGGCCGCCGACTCCAGCGCCGCGGTCCTCGGTCCGTCCGGCTGGGGGTACTGCGAGTGGGTCGCGTCCGGTGTGGACGGTTGCGGGCCCGGCGCCGACTCGGCCGCGCACGGCGGGCTGAACCTCTCGCAGTGGTACCTGAAGAACATGAAGGACTACAGCGATGCCCACGGGGGTAAGCGTTTCCTCGACTACTTCGACCAGCACTTCTACCCGCAGATCGGCGGCGGCAAGGACCCCGAGTCCAACGCGCTGCGGCTGCGGTCGACGAGGTCGTTGTGGGACCCCACCTATGTCGAGGAGTCCTGGATCGGCCCCGGCGGGGTCAACGCGCCGCCGCTGCAGTTCATCCGCACGATGAAGTCGTGGATCGACCAGTACAACCCCGGCACCAAGACCGCGATCACCGAGTACAACTGGGGCGCGCTGGACGACATCAACGGCGCGCTGACGCAGGCCGACGTCCTCGGCATCTTCGGACGTGAAGGCCTCGACCTCGCCACGATGTGGGGCGAGCCCAAGCCGACCGATCCGGGCGCGTACGCGTTCCGGATGTACCGCGACTACGACGGGGCGGGCAGCCGGTTCGGTGACGTCAGCGTGTCGGCGACGTCCGCCGACCAGGGCCGGCTCGCGGTGTACGCGGCACAGCGCTCGTCCGACGACGCGCTGACCGTCATGGTCGTCAACAAGACCGGCGAGGACCTGACGTCGCCGCTGTCGACGGCCGGGTTCGACGGAACCGCCGCGGCGCAACGGTTCACCTACGGCCCGGCGAACCTGGGCGGGATCGTGCGCGGCGCCGATCTCCCGGTGAGCGACGGTCGTGTCGACGCGACGTATCCGGCGAACTCCATCACGCTGCTGGTGCTGCCGCCCGCAGGGTGTGCGGCGAGTCTGCACGTCAACGGCGACTGGAGCACCGGACACGTCGCGACGGTGACCGTCACCAACGAGCGCCACACGCCGATGGCCGGGTGGCGGGTCAGCTGGACGTGGCCCGGCGGCCAGCAGGTCACGAACTCGTGGAGCACCAGCCTGAAGCAGGACGGCACCCGCGTGGTCGCCGCGGACGCCGGGTGGAACGGCTCCGTAGGTGCGGGTGGCAGCACCACGTTCGGGTTCCAGGCCGCCGGCAGAGCGGCCGCGCCGACGCTGACCTGCATTCCGACCTGAGACGCCGATCGATGACGTCTCCGGCCGGCGTGGCGGGACCTACTCGAGGAACTCCGTGACGGAGAAGACCTTGTCCAGCCGGCGGGCGGCGAGGTCTTCCCGGCGGATCAGGAAGCGTCCGACGTGGACGTAGTCCGCCCTGAACTGGGCGAGCGGCGTCCACTCCCGCATCACCTGCTGGAGTTCCTCCTCCACGCAGAACATCGCCTCGTCCGGCGTCATGCCGGCTTTCCGGTCCTTGATGTTCTTCCAGGCCATCTCGATCTCCGGCGTCGCGTACACGTTCTTGCCGGAGAGGGCGCCGATGTGCCCGGAGTAGCCGCCGAGACGGATCTCGCCCTGCCCGCTCTTCGGCCAGAGCCGGCCGACCAGGGCGACGAGTTCACTCCGGTGCGGCAGGTCCAGCACCTGCTGCCGCTGGTAGCCGGACAGCTCCTCCTCGTCCATGTCGACCCAATGCGGCAGTTCGGGCTGCACTGTGGCGAAGAGGTCGTAGCCACCGTCGACGGAGAGGCCGGACTCCGCCGGCACGTACACCACTCGCGCGTACCTCTGCGCGTCCTCTTCGGAGTCGGCCTCGACGGCCTCCTCGTGGTCGAGGAAGAAGAGCAACGAGCCGTCCGACGGCAGCGCGAGGTCGTCGATTCCGGGCAGTGCCGCACAATCGTAGGAGGCGACGAAGGGCAACTCCCAGGGGCCGCCCAACTGTCGCTCCACGTCTTCGGGGAGCCGGGGTCGCCCACCGCGTCGCCCGACCGGAGTGCCGTGGGGCTCGCCGCCCGACCAGATCTCGAACCGGAGGAGCTGGTCGAACTTGCCCACCTCGTCCTCCGGGATGCCCAGTTCGAGTGCGGAACGCCGGAAGTGCCCGTGAAAATCCATGGCGATCATGATCGCAGACCTGGCAGACGGGCGTAGTCGGCCCTAGCCGTGATGTCCTTGGCGCGCAATGGGATGCGCCTGTTTCGTCAAGTGGCGGAGAGCGCGACCGGCGGCGTGGTAACCGCTCATGCCGTGCACACCCGCTCCGGGTGGTGTGGCTGCGGAACACAGGTACACGCCGGGCAGTCCGGTGTCGTAGGGGTGCGGGGTCAGGCGGGGGCGGAACACCAGCTGGAACGGGTCGTTGGCCCCGGTGAGGATGTTGCCGCCGACGTAGTTCTGGTTGCCTCGCGCCAGATCGCCGGGACTCCTGGCGGAGAAGGCCACGACGTTCTCCGTGAAGCCGGGGGCGAAGCGCTCGATCTGGTCGATGATCGCCGTGGTGGCGTCGCCGGTGTGTCCGTGCGGGACATGGGCGTACGCCCACAAGGGATGCACGTCGCCCGCGGATCGGCTCGGATCGGCTAGGTACTGCTGTCCGACAAGGACGAACGGCGCGGTCGGCATCCGGCCCTGGTGGACGTCACGGGCCGTGCGGATCATCTCGTCCGGGTCGCCGCCGAGGTGCACGGTTCCCGCCGCGGTGCAATCGGTGTTGTGCCACGGCACTCCGCCGCGCACGGCGAAGTCGACCTTGAACGCGGCCGGGCCGTGGCGCCAGTGGCGGTAGGCCCGGTGCACGCGCTTCGGCAGTCTTCCTTCGAAGATCCTTGCGGCCGAAGCAGGAGCGGTGTCGAGCAGGACGACGTCCGCCTCCGGCAGGTCCGAAGTGGACTCCACCGGCCTGCCCGTCTCGGTCCTGCCGCCGAGGTCGTGCAGCAGCCCGGTCAACGCGTCCGTGATCGCCTGAGAGCCGCCTTCCGCGACCGGCCACCCGAACCGGTGTCCCGCCGCGATCAGCATCGCCGCGACGGAGGAGGTCATCGGCGCGCGCAGGTCGTGCATCACGTGAGCGGCGGCGCCGAGGAACAGGCTCTGCGTGGCCGGCGCGCGCCACACCCTCCGCATCAGCGCGGCGGGCGGCACCGCGCGCAACCCGAACCGAGCCAGGTGCAGTGGGTGCGACGGCCACCGCGTCAGAGGTCCCAGCAGATCATCGGCGGTGGTCTCGACGTGCGCGGCCAGTGGCCCGAAGACCTGCGACCACCGCTTCCCGTCATCCGCCGGGAGACCTGCCGCGGTCTCCTCCACCGAACCGCGCAGCACCGCGGACGTGCCGTCGTCCAGGGGATGAGCGAGCATCACCTCGGGATGCCGCCACCGCAGCCCGTACCGCTCCAGTCCCAACTCCCGCAGGTACGGCGAGAGCACCGCGGTCGGATGCACCGCCGAGCACTCGTCGTGCAACGTTCCGTCGACGAGCTTCTCGGTCGTCCGAGCGCCACCGCCCAGCCGGTCGGCGGCTTCGAGGACCGTCACGTCGACGCCGTGCTGGGCCAGCCGGACGGCCGCCGCCAGCCCGTTGGGGCCTGAACCGACGACTACCGCGTTCGGCACTGCACGGCCTGAGGATCGGCGAAGAGGTCACGTGCCTTCTCGCGGTCGTGGAGCACGAGCACTCCACAAAGGACTGTGTACAGCGCGGCCATGTACTTGACCGACGGGTAGTCGAACGCGAAGTCCATCAACGTGATGTTGAGCCCGACCACGAACAGCGCGCCCGCTCCGACGAACGTGGTGCGGCGGAACAGCAGCATGATCGCCGGAACCAGTTCGAACAGGCCGGTGATCCGGCCGTAGAAAGGCGAGTAGCCGTAGAACAGCCACACCAGGGAGGTGCCATCCACTGTGGACTTCGAGAGGTTGTCCCAGTCGCCGTAGTAGAACTGGCCACCGAACAGCTTGACGCACCCGTACATGGTGAAGATCGCCGCCATCAGCAGCCTGATGACGAGAATCGTCTTCGAGGGGGCTTTGTTCCAGATCATCCGCGGCTCCGGGGTCGTGTGGTCCTGCCGGCGCCTTCCATCGTCACCGTCACCGCACCCCGGCACATCCTGCTCGAAGTCCGTCTCCGCGGCCTGGAGAACGAGCCACCTCCTACCGCGGCAGGAGGTGGCTCGTCCGCGATCGACCTACCATCGTGGTCGTGACTTCCTGGAACGACGCGTGGCCGGCGCGGTGGGCGCCCAGGTTCGCGCCGCTGGCCCTGGTGGTCGCCTCGACGCTGTGGCTCGCGGTCCCGGCGCCGGACAGGGGCCTGACGGCGTGGATCGTCCCCGTGACGTCCGCGCTGGTGTTCGTCGCGGGCAGGTGGTCGCCGCTCCCCGTCTCGCTGGCGCAGAACGTGCTGGTGCTGGCCACGTTCCTCCTGGAGGCTCCCGGCCTCGGCCCGGCACAGGTCTGCGCGGCTCTCTCACTGGGCGAGCTGGCGATGCGGCGGTCGTGGCGGCCGCAACTGTTGATCGGCTGCGGATTCGCCCTCGCGGTGGACGCGATCTACCTCGCCTCGCAGGAGGACGACCGTCCGGCGGTCGTGGCGTTGCGGGTGGTGCTGGTCGTCGCCGTTCCCGTTCTCGCCGGAAGGCACCTGAGGTCGATGCGGGAGCTCGCGGCGCGGCAACGTGAGGAGAAGGCGTTGATCCTGCGCGTGCGGGACGCGGAGGTCTCGGCGGCGCGGGAGGCCGACCGGATCGCCGTCGCGCGGGAGTTGCACGACCTCGTCGCCCACCACGTGTCGTCGATGGTGCTGCGCTCTGCCGTGGCCCGCCATGCCGCGACCAGCCCCGAACAGCTCCGGGAAGTGCTCGACGACGTGCACGCGACCGGCTCGGCCGCGTTGCGGGACCTGAGGGAGCTGGTCACCGAACTCCGCGATCCCTCGGTTCCCTCTTCCGTCGGCGCGAGTCCCGCCTGCCTCGCCACGGCGGTGCGCCAGGCGGCCGGGAGGTGCGAACGCGCGGGCTTCGCGGTGCGCACCGACATCAGCGACACCGCCGAAGACCTGGACGCCTCACGTCGCCTCGTGGTGCTGCGGATCGTCCAGGAGTCGCTCACCAACGTCATGCGGCACGCCGAACCGGGCGCGGCCGTGCTGCTCAGCGTCCGCGGGTCGGCCGACGGCGTCGACGTCGAGATCAGCGACGCCGGGGGAGCACCACCTCCTACCGTCCCAGGCGGACACGGCATCACCGGGATGGCGGAGCGGGTCGAGCGGCTGGGAGGCTCCTTCCGCGCGGGCCCGACCGGCCAGGGCTGGGCCGTGCGCGCCCGCGTGCCCCGTCAGGAGCAGCCCGCGTGATCCGCCTCCTCATCGCCGACGACCAGCAACTGGTGCGCGCCGGCCTGCGCATGCTCTGCGAGAGCGCCCCGGACGTGCGGATCGTCGGCGAGGCGGCCGACGGCGCGGAGGCCGTGCGGGAAGCGGCGCGGTGCCGGCCGGACGTGATCCTGATGGACCTGCGCATGCCGGTCGTCGACGGCATCGCGGCGACCAGGAAGATCCTCGCCGGCAACCCCGAAGCGCGCGTCGTCGCACTGACCACTTTCGACGACGACGAACACCTGTACCCCGCGCTGGCCGCCGGTGCGCACGGATTCCTCGTGAAGGACTCCACCCCGGACGAACTGCTGGCGGCGATCCGGCGGGCGGACGCGGGAGAGCAACCTTTCAGCCCCGGTGTCCTGCGGCGGCTGGTGGGCAGGGTCGTCCGGGAGGAACGCGGCCCGGAACCTCCGACCGCGCTGCGCGGTCTGACACCGCGCGAACTCGACGTGCTCCTGCTCCTGGCCGAGGGGCTCGGCAACCACGACATCGCCGAGCGACTGCACGTGGGCGTGACGACGGTGAAGACGCACGTCGCCGCGCTCATGACGAAGACCGGTGCGGACAACCGCGTGCGGCTGGCCGTCCTCGCCCACTCGGCAGGGTTGCTGTGACCGGTGAAAACCCGGGAGCCGTCCGTGGCCGGCCACAGTACGGTCGGGACTGTGGACCGAATCGCGGGATCGTTGTACGGGTTGGCTTTCGGGGACGCACTCGGCCGGCCGACGGAATTCCTCACCGTTGCGGAGATCGACAGGAGGTTCGGTCCCGCCGGGCCGGATGATCTGGAGGGTGATCCCGCACTGGTCACCGATGACACGCAGATGGCGCTCGCAGTCGCGTGGGCGCTGCACGGCGTCGATCGCTACACCGCTGACGCACTCGAGCCGCGGTTGCGGAAGCAGTTCGTGGCTTGGGCGCACAGTCCGGAGAACAACCGTGCGCCTGGGATGACGTGTCTGCGCGCGTGCGGAGGACTGGCGGAGGGCGCGCCCTGGGTGGAGGCGACCATCGCGGGCTCCAAGGGATGTGGCGCGAACATGCGCGTGACCCCGGTGGGCCTGCTGCCCGGGCTCGACCTCGACGTGCTCGCCGGGGTGGCGCAACTGCAGGCCGCGATGACCCACGGCCATCCCACGGCGCTGGCGGCGTCCGAGCTCACCGCCTACGCGACGCGGCTGCTGGTCGACGGCTTCGAGCTGGCCCAGGTGCCCGCCGCGCTGCTGGCCCGCTGCGGTGAACGGCGCTCGATCTACCTGGAGGAGTGGCTGGGATCGCTGTGGCAGACGCCGGGGGCGACCACGCCCGCCGACTTCATCGCCCGCGGCTGGGACGAGTGTGCCGAGGTCCTCGAGCGGCTGGTGGCCGCCCTCGCCCGGCCTGACGACGGCCTGGACGCGTGCCTTGCCACCGGCGAGGGCTGGATCGCCGAGGAGGCGCTGGCGACCGGGCTGTACTGCGCGGTCCGGCACGCCGACGACCCGGTGCGGTGCCTGGTGCGGGCCGCTCGGACCAGCGGTGACTCCGACTCGATCGCCGCGCTCGCCGGAGCGTTCGCAGGCGCCGCACACGGTCTGGCCGCTTGGCCGGCGGACTGGGTCGCCCGCATCGAATACGCGGACCAGTTGGCCGCACTGACCTCCGGCGGCGCGACCACCGGCGCGAGCGGATGGCCTGGGCGAGGCTAGGTATCCGCGCGCCTTGGAGCCAACGGAGCCACGTCTTCCGCCTGATCCTCTGCTCGGGGTGGTCGGCGAGGTCGAGGAGGAACCGGGCGCGCAACAGCAGTTGGTTGAGCCGTCGCCGAAGGCGTGCGGTCTTGCTCTGGTCGGAGGCTTCTTCGTGGTGAGCAAGGTGAATCTCAAGCAAGCTGCTCCGTCGCGCGAGGCCGTCAGCGTGAAATGCCACGCCCGCCCGACCGGTCTCCGAGCGTGTGCCTCGGTGGAGTCACCGGCTCGACCGAGCAGTCAGCTCCGCAGTCCCTCGATGCGGTGGAGTTGAGGGTGTTTGGCCGTGCGCTGGTCCCCGGAAGACTGGCCGCGCAGGCGCCTGCCGAGCCAAGGGCCGAGAAAGGTAGCTGCCCAACGCAGTTCAGCGGTGGCGCGCCATTGCGTTGACGGCGGGATGGGCAACGGTGGTGGGGACTCGTTCCAGGAATCGTTGCTGCCCGGCACCTGCAGGGCGTGCGCGACCGCGGCGGCGATCAGTTGATGGCCCAAGGGGCTGCAGTGCAACCGATCCTCGCTCCAGAACCGACGGTCGGCGACGGAGGGGTGCCGAGCGATCTCCGCGACAGCGACTCCGTGCCGAGCGGCCGCGGCGCGGATCCGATCGTTGATGTCGAGGATCCGGGAGCGAACCGGTCGGGCGAGGGGGATGACCCTGGTGAGGTCGGGAAAGGTCACGGTCGCCACGCGGGCTCCGAAGTCGGTGAGTGCGGCGAACATCGCTTCCAGGTGATCGACCACCGTGGCGGGTTCGACTCGAAGCCGGAGCAGATCGTTGACTCCTGCGACAACGGTGGCCACGTCGGGACGCAGTGCGAGAGCCGGTCCCAGTTGCTCGGATCGGACTTCGCCCGCGCGGCGGCCACGGACGGCGAGGTTGGCGTACTGGAGATCGGGACTGTCGACGGCGAGGTGTTCGGCGAGCCGGTCAGCCCATCCCCGAAGGCCCACGATGTCGTCACCGTCACCGACGCCTTCCGTTTGGCTGTCGCCCAAGGCGACGTAGCGCAGGTACTTGCCGCTCCGAACGGGTTCCGGGACACCGTTCTCCCGCGGCCTCATCGGTTGGCCAGGGCCAAGCCGTCGATGACGACGACCAGGCCGGCACGTGCCGCGGTGCTGGTTCCCGCGGTGCCGTGGAACCGGATGGCGAGATCGCTGTCCCGCAGCGCGGTGCGGACCTGTTCAGTGACTGGCACGTCGTCCTCCTAGTCAGAATGATGACTAATCATAACCATGGGTATCATGAGCTTGCCCCCATGTCGACGATGAGGAGATGCGCCGATGAGCCTGCGGCATGCCGTGCTCGCGGCGTTGTTGTCCGGCGAGTACAGCGGCTACCAGTTGACCAAGGCATTCGACGTGGGTGTCGCCAACTTCTGGTACGCCCGACCACAACAGCTCTACCTGGAACTGTCCAAGCTCGAGAGCGACGGGTTGATCAGCGGCCGGGAGGTGGTCCAGCAATCCCGTCCCAACAAGCGGCTGTTCATGGTCACCGACGCCGGCCTCGCCGAACTGGAGCGCTTCGCCGCCGCCGTGAGCAAGCCGTCGTTCATCCGTGACGACCTGCTGGTCAAGGTCCAAGCCGTCGACCACGTCGACGTGGCACCGGTGATCGCGCAACTGGATCAACGAGCCGCGGCAGCCGCAGCCAAGGTAGAGATCCTCGACAAGATTCTGCGGCGTTTCCGCGGGGACCTCGACGAGGAGACCTACCTGCGCCACGGGTCTCCGATCGGGCCCTACTTGACGTGCTTGCGCGGCCGGCTGTTCGAACAGGAACACCACGACTGGTCCGTGCGGGCGGCCGCACTCCTGCGTGATCGGGCGACCCGGAACGGTGATCCGCCGCCTGTCTCGGATCAATCCCGGTAGCGCTGTCGACCAGCATCCGTTTCGAACCGCTGTGGCTGGGAGAGGTCCTGCTCGCGGGCTTCACGTCCACGACCGCGAAGATGGAGACGGTCAGGCACGTGCCGACCACAGCCGTCACTCTCCGCCCCCAGCGATGTCCGTCGTCTACCGAGTTGGCTGGCACAGCGGCCCTTCCACGACCTGACCTTCCTTGAGCGTGACCCGCAGCAGGTTGCTCGCCGCCGGCGGCGTGTCGGGGTAGACGGGTCTGCCGCACAACTCACCACGGTCGATGTGCACCGCGAACGTCCCGTTGCGCAGCATCGCGGGTGTGACGGTGTTGTCCTGCCGAACGACCGACACCGCGACCACGTCGTCGGTGGCGATCCCGAACTGGATGCTTCCGCCGTCGGGGAAGTTCCAGGCGTCGAAGTAGTCGAACGGGCGGGCAGCGGTGAGATTGGCGTAGCTGTGCCTGCCGCGACCCTCCATCTCGGGAACGTCAGGACCGGTGATGCCACCGGTCGTGCGGCCGGACACCAGGCAGACCGCCGCGGCCCTGTCCGTGCGGATGACCAGGTACTCCGACCACCCGTCGGTGACGTCGGCGTTGATCTTGACTCCCGGTTGCCAGCTCTTCGGGTCGGGTACGTCCACGCCGTCGGCGATGGTGGTGTTCACGCAGTCCTGTGCGAGTTGCACCTCGGCGGGATCGGCCGCGGGGGCCACGCGGCCGGGCGTGCCGGTCGGGCCGAACACCAGCACACCACCAGCGACGAGCACCCCCGCCGCCGCCGACAGCGGCACGGCGACCGATCGGCGACGCCTGCCGGTGAGGGTGGCCTCGACCTGGGGCCTGATCCGCTCCCAGAGGTGTTCCCGCAGGTCGTCGTGCATCGGTCGGTCGGCGGGCAGATCGACGTCGTTGTTCATCGCCGCTCCTCGGGGGTGGTGGCGTCCAGGGTGGTGTCGCGCAGCCGGCTGCGAGCGCGGGATATCCGCGAGCGGATGCTCGCTTCGGCCACGCCCAGCACGGCCGCGGCCGCCGCGGTGGACAGGCCGCCGATCAGGCACAACTCGACGGCCTCGCGTTCGGCCCTGGGCAGTTTGGCGACGGCGTCGAGCACCTCCCGCAGCCGGTGATCCGCGTCGACCTTGTCCGCCACGTCATCGGCGTGGTCCCGGGTGCTTCCACCTCGTGGGAGGCGGGCCAGCGCCGCCGCGAACCGCCCTCGTCCGCGGTGCTCCCGGCGCGCCAGGTTGCCGGTCACGGCGAACAACCACGGCCGTGCGCTGCGGTTCACCAGCGTCAGATCGCCCAGCCGACGGCACGCGGTGAGGAACGCGGCCGACGTCAGGTCCTCCGCCACCGACCAGGAGCCGGTCAACCGGTAGGCGTAGTTCCACACCGCGCCGGAGTGCCGGCGGAACAACTCCCCGAACGCGGCGACGTCACCGCTCGCGGCCTGCTCCCACAGTTCCTGGTCGTCGTCGGGGGACAGCCCTCGGGCATCCGCCGCACCGGCGTGCTCAGGCCCTGCCCGCATGGTCCGCTCCCGTTCTCGCTCCGCAGTGGTCCTCACACCTTGAAGTCCCCGCAGGCACCAACGGCGTTGCGTCTCGCCTCAAAAGGCCCTGAGCTGCCGTCGGCGCCGACCTGGCCGGCGCCGACGACGCGCCTACGCCACCGCCGTGCCCTCCAGCTCGATCATCAGGTCCGGGATCGCCAGCCGCGTCACGCCGAGCATCGTCGTGGGCGGCGCCACCCGCGCCTGGCCGAGTCGCGCCGCCAGCACGCCGTAGTGCTGGAACAGCAGGTCGACGTCGGTGGTGTAGACGGTGAGCCGCACGAGGTTCGCGAGCGTCATGCCCGCCTCGGCCAGCACTGCCTCCAGGTTGTCGAGGCTCAACGCCAGCTGCGCCGCCATGTCCCCGGCGTGCTCGGGCTTGCCGTCGCCGTTCATCGAGGTCTGGCCGGCGCAGAAGAGCGTCCGCGTCTGGCCGGTGACGACCTCGCCCTGGTGGTACCCCAGCTCCGCCGACCAGGGCCACGGGTTGATCGGCGTTCGTTCCACTGCCACAACAGCTCCATTCAGGATTCTCGGATGTCGCTGTGCAGCCTCGCAACCAATACACGACATCCTGTGTCGTGTATTCCCGTAGGGTTTTCGCATGCGCGCCGACCGGTTGGTCTCACTGGTCCTGCTGCTGCGCAGGCACGGTCAGCTGTCCGCGACGGCGCTGGCCCGCGAGCTGGAGGTCTCCACCCGGACGGTGCTGCGCGACATCGAGGCGCTCTCCGCGGCGGGCGTCCCGGTCTACGCCGAACGCGGCCGACACGGCGGTTTCGCGCTGCTGCCCGGTTTTCAGACCGAACTCACCGGCCTGAACCACGACGAGGCGCTCGCCCTGCTGGTCGCCGGTTCACGGCGTGGCGCCCAGGTGTTCGGGCTCGGTTCGGCCCTCGCCTCGGCCATGCTCAAGGTGGTCGACGCGCTGCCGGAGAGCTATCGGCAGACGGCGGCGGGCGCGGCGGAACGCCTGCTCATCGACCCGGAGACCGATCTGCTGTCGCGTCGCGCGGTCGAGGAGGAGCTGCCGGACACCGTGGTGGCGGAGGTCCGGCGCGCGGTGTTCGCGGGGCACCGGCTGCGAATCCACTACGAGGCGCACGAGAAGGCGCCTGAGTGGCGCACGGTCGACCCGATCGGCCTGGTCACCGTGCGGGAGCAGGGTTATCTGCTGGCCCAGAGGTCGGGGGAGGACCGCACGTACCGGTTGTCCCGGATCCTGGCCGCCGAGGAGCTGGACGAACCGGCGCGGCGCGCCGACCGGGTCGACCTGGACCGGGCCTGGCAGGAACGCAGTAAGCGGTTCCGGGCGGGTGATGACCAGGTCGCTGTGCTGGTGCGGGTGCGTCCGGCCCGGCGCGAGGAGCTGGTGGGGACCGCGCTGGCCGTTCTCGCCGAGGAGACCGAGGACGGGTGGCAGCGGATGGAGGTCACCTTTCAGGACTCCCGGCACGCCGAGTGGGCGGTGTGGCGGCTGTCAGTGGGAGCGGAAGTCCTTGAGCCGCAGTGGTTGCGTGCCGCGCTGAGGGAACGGGCGATGGCGGTAGCCGCTCGGTACGACGATGAGGTGGGGGAGCAGCGGTGAGTCCTGAGCGCGACTTCAGCCGGTACCTGAACGCACGCGTGCTGTCGGTCGTCGGCGCCGTGGTGTCGGCGGTGGCACTGCCCGTGCTCGTCTACCAGCTGACCGGCTCGGCGGGCTGGACGTCGGCCGTCACGGCGGCGGAGGCGTTGCCGTACCTGGTGTTCGGACTGCTGGCCGGTGCGCTCGCGGATCGGCTGGACCGCCGCGTGATGATGGTGGCGATGGACTTCACGGTCGCCGCCGTGCTGCTGAGCGTGCCGCTGGCCTGGCTGGCGGGCGGACTGACCGCGCCGCACGTCGTGGTGGTGGCGTTCGCGACGCAGACGGCGTTCGTGTTCTTCGACGCGGCCAACTTCGGGGCGCTGCCGGCGTTGGTGGGCAAGGAGAAGCTGACCACCGCCTACGCGAAGCTGTACGGGCGCACGACCGTGGTGGAGCTCGTCGTGCCAGGCGTGACGGGGCTGCTTGTGGCGATCGTCGCTCCGGCGGCGCTGCTGGCGGTGAACGCGCTGACGGCTGTGGGGTCGGCGTTGTTGTTGCGCGCGATCACCAGCAGCATGGCCAATCCACGGGCGGTGCGCGGCGCGGGCGAACTCGCCAACGACGTGCGCGAAGGGCTGCGGTTCCTGTGGCACGAACCGGTCATCCGGATCCTCACGCTCGTGGGCGCCACACACTCGGTCGCCAGTGGTGCGTGGATGGCGGTGCTCGTGCCGTTCGCCGACAAGGTGCTCGGCGTCGCACCGAAAGGGGACGCCCGGCTCGCCGTGTTGTTCACCTGCTGGGGTGTGGGCGCGGTGATCGCGTCCCGGTTGTTCCCGCGGGTGACGGCGCGCTGGGGCAACGCGAAGGTGTCGCTGGCCGCGCTACCGCTGTCCGTGCTCGGCGGAGTCCTCGTTCTCCTCAGCGGACATTGGCTCGTCCTCTGCGTGACCGCGACGTACTGGGGCATCACCGGCGCGCTCGTGGTGATCAACGGGATCACCTACCGGCAGCAGGTGTGCCCGGAGGAGTTGCAGTCGCGGGTGAACACGACGGCGCGGATGGTCGCCTGGGGTCTCGGCCAGCCCCTCGGTGCGGCACTGGCCGGAGTCCTGTCGGTCGCGCTGGGCGATCCACGGGCCGGGCTCGCCGCCGGTCTCGCGGTGCTGCTGGCAGGCGTCGTGACGGCCTGGGTGTCACCCGTGCTGCGACACGCTGCCTAGAAGTACCGCAGCCACACGTAACCCCAGGCCATCGCGGTGCTCACCAGCGTCACGACGATGCCGTAGCGGGTGAACTGCCAGAAGCTGATCTTGTGTCCGGCGCGGGCGGCGATGCCGAGCGCGACGACGTTGGCGCTGGCGGCGACCGCGGTGCCGTTGCCGCCGAAGTCCGCGCCGAGGGCGAACGACCACCACAGCGCACGGCCGGTCCCGGCGTCGGGGATCTCCGCCACCATGCCCTCTACGACCGGGGTCATCGTGGCCACGTAGGGGATGTTGTCGAAGAACGCGCCGAGCACGCTGGAACCGAACAACAACGCCGTGGCGGCCGCGAAGTAGTTGTCGTCGAAGGCCGAGACCGCCCAGGTACCAACGGTTTCGATGACGCCGGTGTGCACGAGTCCCGCCACCATCACGAACAGGCCCATGAAGAACGTGAGCGTCGGCCACTCGACCTCGGCCAGCACGTCGTTCACGTCGGCCCGCGTCACGAGCAGCATCACACCCGCGCCGACCAGGGCGACGATCGCGGGGTCGAGGTGCAGCACGGAGTGCAGGCCGAACCCGGCCACCACGCCCGCGAAGACGATCAGGCAGCGGCGCAGCATCGCGGGGTCGGTGATCGCCCGCCGTTCCTGCAACGCCATCACGGCCTCGACGTGCTCGGCGTTGTACTGGAACGACTTGCGGAACAGGACTTTCGTGAGCAGCACGAACACCACGAACACGACCGCGACGATCGGCGCCATGTGGACGAGGAAGTCGGTGAACGTGAGCCCGGCCCGGCTGCCGATGATGATGTTCGGCGGGTCGCCGATCAACGTCGCGGCGCCACCGATGTTGGACGCGAGCACCTCGGCGATCAGGTACGGCTGGGCGGCGATCCGCAGCCGGTTGCACACGACGATCGTGACCGGCGCGACGAGCATGATCGTGGTGACGTTGTCCAGGAACGGCGACGCGATCGCGGTGATGGCCATCAGCATCACCATCAGCCGGTACGGGCGGCCGCGGGCCTTCTTGGCGGCCCAGATGGCGAGGTAGTCGAACACGCCGGTCTGCTTGACGATCCCGACGATGATCATCATGCCGAACAGCAGGAAGATGACGTTCCAGTCGATGCCCGCGTGCTCGGAGTAGAACACCTCGGAGCCGGGGACCAGGCCGAACACGGCCATCAGCCCGGCCGCCACCAGCACGACCTTGACCTTGTTCGCCTTCTCGGTGGCGATGAAGAAGAACGCGACGAGGAAGATCGTCAGGGCTAGGGCGGCGCTCACGGATCTCCCAACGGGATGGGTGTCACCGCCGACGCGAGTTCAGCGCGCCGGCGGTGACGGGGACAGATGGCCCGGGTTCAGTCCTCGGCGGTGTAGACCGCGAGCGAGGTGATGAGACGGTCGAGGGTGATCGCGCCGACGAGCGCTCCGGCGTCGTCGACCACGGCGACGAGCGGGCTGTGCTGCCGGGCCATCAGCGCGGCGACCTCCAGCAGGGTCGCGTCGGCGCGGACGGTCGCGGGTTTGGCGCGCTGGTTCGGTGCCACGTCGCCGACGGTGCGGTCGCTCAGTTCCATCCAGAACTGGTCGGCGTAGCCCTCGTCGACGACGCGGGCGAGCGCGGGATCCTCCTGATAGGACTGGGGAACCGCGAGCCGCAGCACCTGAGTGCCTGGCAGCACCGTCCAGGGCCGGCCGCGGTCGTCGACCACGATCAGCCCCGGCAGCCGGTTGACCGCCATCACCCGCACCGCCTTGGTGATCGGGTCGTCGACCGTCACGGTCGGAACGTTGATGGCGATGTCGCGTGCCTGCATGGCATCAGCCCGTTCGGTGCGTCCGGCCAGTCGTCCCGCTGTGGACATGGTCGCCTCCCTTTCCGGTCAGGTGTGGTGGGCACACGTGGTCAGCGCTGGTGACCCAGACCGGTCAGACCCGCCACGATCAGCCCGGCGGCGACGAGAAGTGCGTGCGGCGCGGTGATCCCGGCGATCAACAGGGCCAGGGCGATCCCGAGCAGGACCCAGTTCAGCGGCCGTCGAGTGCGGGTGGGTCGGTCGGTGTGGACCATGGCGCCTCCCAGCAGCGGTCGGAGGTGTGTGCCACCAACGATTCCCGGTCGCCGCTCCTCTGACGATCCGTCCTGTCACTCAACTACCGGCCGTCAGGAGGGGTGGTGCGGGGCGAAGTTGGGTGTTGCCACGGATGTACTGGAACGCGTTCGGGCGTCAGCCTCGCAGGCGTGTCAGGAAGTGATCACAGTTCGCCACCGCGCGAGCGGACCTATCGTCCGGAACTGCAAGGCTTGCGCGCGGTCGCCGCACTGCTCGTGGTCGTCTACCACGTGTGGCTGGGCCGCGTTTCCGGTGGCGTCGACGTCTTCTTCCTGATCTCCGGGTTCCTGGTGACGGGACAGCTGGTGCGGGCCACCAGGCGCGGCCGGCTCGACCTGCGCGTGTTGTGGAGCAGGATGGCCAAGCGGCTGCTGCCCGCCGCGGTCGTGGTGCTCGGCGCGACGCTGGTGGCCGGGGCGGTGCTGCTGCCGGAGAACCGCTGGCCGCAGACCGTGCGCGAGGTGATCGCGTCCGCGCTGTTCCTGGAGAACTGGCAGCTGGCGTCGGATTCCACGGACTACTACGCCCAGCACGAGCAGGCGAGCGTCGTGCAGCACTTCTGGTCGTTGTCGATCCAGGGCCAGTTCTACCTCGTCTGGCCGTTGCTGGTCCTGGTGGTCACGCTGCTGCGCCGATCGCTTTTCCGTGTGTTGTCAGCGGTTTTCGTGCTTTCGCTCGGCTACTCGGTGTGGCTCACCGCCGTCGACCAGCCGCTGGCCTACTTCCACACGGCGACGCGGATCTGGGAGTTCGCCTTTGGCGGCTTGCTGGCGTTGGCCGTGTCACGCATCGACCTCGTGAGTCCTTTGAGGACTGTCCTGGGATGGGCAGGCCTGCTGGGACTCGTGGTCTGCGGGATCGTGCTGGACGTGGGCGCGGGATTCCCCGGATACCTGGCGTTGTGGCCCACGACGTGCGCCGCCGCGGTGATCGTCGCCGGAGCCACCGGTAGCAGGTTCGGCGCCGACCGCCTGCTGGCCGCCGAGCCGCTGCGGTACCTGGGCGACCTCAGCTACGCCCTCTACCTCTGGCACTGGCCGGTGCTGGTGGGCTGGCTCGTGCTCAGTGGCCGCACGGAGGTCGGCGTGCTCGACGGGGTGGCGATCATCGGAGCGTCACTCGTGCTCGCGGCGGTCACGCATCACCTGGTGGAGGAACCCATGCGCAGGTCTCGGTTCAGGGCACGCACGCTCACGGCTCTGCTGCTGATCCCGCTCTTGGTGGCGACGACGGTCCTGCAGCCGACGGGACCGCGTGAGGTGGCCGCGCAGATCCCGGCCACGGACTTCGCGGCGCTCGACGGCCAGCACTGCGCGAAATCTGTGCACAACCAGGAACTCGACATCTGTTATGGCCCGGTCGAAGGCACTCCCGCCAAACGCGTCGTGCTCGTCGGCGACTCCCACGTCCAGCAGTACCTCGCCGCGTTCGCGCCTATCGCGGAGCGGCGGAACTGGCAGCTGATCGCCATGCTCAAGGGCGCCTGCCCGTTCTCCACGAGGTCGGAGAAGGTGCCAGGCGACCAGTCCTGCGAGCGGTGGAACGAGAGCGCGGCGACCGAGATCATCGGTCTGCGCCCCGACTTCGTCTTCACGCTCGCCACCCGCAACGTCCAAGTAGGACTCACCGAGCAGACGCCGCCGGGGTTCGTCGACCGCTGGCGCCAGCTCGACGCCGAGCAGATCCCGGTGGTCGCGGTGCGCGACAACCCCCGCTACAGCTTCTCGGTGCTCGACTGCGTGCAGGTGCACGGTCCCGCGGCCCGCTGTGGCGCGCCTCGTGCCGACCTGCTCGCACCCGTTCCGCCGTACGCTCAGCTCGACGTGCCGGCCAACGTGTCGTTCCTCGACTTCAGCGACCACCTCTGCACCGAGGACCAGTGCCCGCCCGTCGTCGGCGACTTGCTGGTCAACTTCGACGACAACCACGTGAGCGCCACCTTCATGCGTTCGCTGTCGCCAGTCGTCGAACTGGCACTCGACGCCGTGACCGAGGCCTGACCGTGAAGATCCCGGTAGTTGTGAAGAGGTCATGAAGATCGCAGACGGGACGATTCGCGCGCCCTAGGTTCGGGGAACTGGCCATCCCTGCTCAAAGGAATCGCATGTACAGAAAACGAAGCGCGGCTCTCGCGGCCGCGCTCCTGCTCTCCGTCGCGGTCGCGAAACCCGCGGCGGCGAGCGGACCGCAGCCGCAGGCCGCGGGCACGCCCGGCATCGTCACGCTGATCACCGGCGACCAGGTCGTCGTCGACGGTGACCGCGTCTCGTCCGTGCGGATGGCGAAGGGACGCGAGCAGCTGCGTGCCTGGCGCTACCGGCTCGACGGCCACGACCACGTCGTGCCGCAGGACGCGGTCGCGGATCTGAAGGCCGGCAAGCTGGACAAGCGGCTGTTCGACGTCACCGGACTCGTCCAGCAGGGCTACGACGACCGCAACGAGCCCACCGTGCCGACGATCGTCACCGGCACCGCCGCCCTGACCGCGGGCGTGAACGCGGTCTACATCCCGAAGACCGAGGCTGCGGGACGGTGGCGCGAACGGGGATCGGCCCGGCTCGCGACGGAGAAGATCTGGCTCAACGGCCGAGTGCGGCCGACGCTCGACGAGAGCGTGAAGCAGATCGGTGCGCCGAAGGCGTGGCAGGCGGGGTTCCGCGGTGACGGCGTGAAGGTCGCCGTCCTCGACACCGGGTACGACACGGCGCATCCGGACCTCAAGTCCGTTGTGGACACTTCGGCGGACTTCACCGGCGAGGGCGTGCAGGACACCGACGGGCACGGCACCCACGTGGCGAGCACGATCGCGGGCACCGGCGCGGCCTCGCAGGGCCGCTACCAGGGCGTCGCGCCCGGCGCGAAGCTGCTGGTCGGCAAGGTGCTCGGCGAGTTCGGCGGCCGGGAGGACTGGGTCCTCAACGGCATGCGGTGGGCCGTCGAGCAGGGTGCCGACGTCGTCAACATGAGCCTGGGCGGCGGTGTCACCGACGGCACGGACCTGATGTCCCAGACGGTCAACGAGCTCTCGGCGTCCAGCGGCACGCTCTTCGTCATCGCGGCCGGCAACTACGGGTTGCGCGAGAGCGTGGGCAGCCCCGGTGCCGCCGATCGCGCGCTCACCGTGGCGAACGTGACCAAGCAGGACGAGCTCAACCTGACCTCCAGCCAGGGACCGCGGCTGGGCGACTTCGGGCTGAAGCCGGAGATCGCCGGACCGGGCACGGACATCGTGGCCGCGCGGGCGGCCGGGTTGCTGCCCGAGTACGCGGTGGGCGACAACTACGCGCAACTCTCCGGCACGTCGATGGCGTCGCCGCACGTCGCCGGTGCCGCCGCGATCCTCGCGCAGCGGCACCCGGACTGGACCGGTGAACAGATCAAGAACGCGTTGATCGGCTCGTCCCAGCGACTGCCGGGCATCTCCACGCTGGCCCAGGGCGCGGGCAGGCTCGACGTCGCTCGCGGTGTCGCGCAACAGGTCCGGGCCGAGGGCGTGGCCGGGTTCGGCACGGTGTGGGGCACCGCCGAGGCGACCCGCGAGATCACCTACGTCAACTCCGGCGGCAAGCCGGTCACCCTGGCTCTGGACTTGGAGGTCGACCGGAGGAACGTGCTCTCGGTGGCGAAGTCGGTGACCGTGCCGGCCGGTGGTTCGGCGTCGGTCAGGGTGACGGCGCGTCCCACGGCGCAACCGGCGGGCGAGCTCACCGGGGTGCTGCGGGCGCGTGCCGGTGACGTCGTGCTGACGACGCCGGTGACCGGGCAGTTCAACGGCGAGAAGCGGACGTTGACCGTGAAGGTCCCGCCGAGGTCCGGAGAGTCCTTCCAGTCCCTGGTGATCGTGCAGAACGAGCGCACCGGCCAGGCGTTCGGGGACTTCACGTCCACCGACTCGCTGAGCCTCACGGTGCCGGGCGGTCCTTACCGCGTGCTGGGGCTCATCGCGGAGCTGACCGGCGACAACACGTTGTTCGCCCAACGCGTGGAGGTCGCCGGGGACACGACGGTCGACGCGAACACCAAGGCGGGCAGGCCGATCACGGTCGGGGTGGACGACCCGGATGCGCGGCCGCAGTTCGGTGGCGGGTTCGGGCTCCTGTCCGACCCCGACGAGTCCGGCCCGCTGGAGTCCGCGGGCATCCTGCGCGGCGGCGGCGTGCCGAGGGAGGGCGCACGGCTGTACAGCGTCGCCGGTCCGAACGTCCGCGGTCTGTCGCTGACGAACCTCAGCTACTGGAACCACCCGTGGGCGCTCACGGCGCTGAGCGGGGCTGGAGGGTTCGAGCTCGGCGAGACGTACTTCCCGTGGACCACCGACTTCACCGGCGGCTACACCGGCCGGCTGGTCGGCGTCGGCGAGGCTGATCGCGCGTCGATCGAGGCGGCCGACGTCTCCGGCGCCATCGCGGTGATCGCGCCGAAGAACTGGCACGACCCGGTGTACCCGCCGGGCGAGCAGTTGATGAGCGGCGTGGAGTTGTTGAAGCAGAAGGGCGCGCGGGCCGTGCTCTCCTACTTCAACCCGACCATCGACTCGGGTTCGGCGGCCGAACCCGCGCTGCCCACCGGCTTGATCTTCGACTCCGCGCAACTGCGTCGCGTGCAGGACCTGATGGCGGAGCGGACCGTGGAAGCCACGATGTCCGTGCGTGCCAACAGTCCTGTGTCGTACTTCCTCGGCCAGGAGGTCAAGGGACTGCCCGGCGGGTACGGCTTCAAGTTCGCGAAGGCCGGTCTCGGCCGGATCGAGCGCAGGCTGATCGACACCATGCCGGCGGGCACCTACCGGTTCGGTGCCGCGTCGTGGACCGTCGGGCCGATGCGCGCGGGAGCGGACGTCGAGTCGAAGTGGCCGCAGCGCCGCACCGACTACATCTCACCCGCCGCCGCGGTGCAGCTGTTCGACGCGGGCGCGTTCCTGCCGGACGGCAGCCAGCCGTACTCGGAGATCACGCTCCCGGTTTCGGTGAAGGCGGGGGAGAAGCGGACGTCCCGCGTCTTCGCCGCACCGTTCGGGCCGGAGCTGACCACGCTGCCGATCGCGCGGGCGGACGCCAAGCCGCTGCCGTGGGCGTACCGGTCGCGTGACCGGATCAGCCTGATGATCCCGATGTTCTCCGACAGCGATCCCGGCACGGTCAGCTACTTCGACCCGTCGCACACCGGCACCACCGTGCTGTCGAAGAACGGCAAGGAGATCGGCCGCGGCAACGACCGTCCGGCGCTGGGCACGTTCGACGTGCCGTCCGGCCCCGGCTGGTTCACGCTGGCCGCCGAGGCCGTGCGACCGACCGGCAACCTCACTCCCGCACTGTCCACGAAGGTGCGTTCGGAGTGGCGGTTCCACGCGCGGTCAGGCACGGACGAGCGGGCGGCGTTGCCGTTGCTCGACATCCGGTACGCGCTGGACCTCGACGACCACAACACCGCGCACGGTCCAGTGCGCGGCACGGTGTCGGTCGCGCACCAGCCCGGTGCCCCCTCGGCGAACGTGCGGTCGATCGGGGTGGAGGTGTCCTTCGACGACGGTGTGACCTGGCAGCGCGTCAAGGTCTCCGGCGGCAAGCTGGAGATTCCGGCCGGAACGACGGGCTTCGCGTCGTTGCGCGCCACGGCCGCCGACGTCCTGGGCAACTCGGTGACGGAGACGATCACCAGGGCCTACGCGGTGAAGTAGGGCCGTGGGGGTGCCCTGCTCGGGGGCAGGGCACCCCTCCGCGGAAGGTAGGTCTGGCAGTACCAGGAAATCGCGGGCCTGCCACATTCCGCCGTGCCGGGCGAGGCTGAGGACACCACGAAGAAGGGTGTGTCCGATGCAGCAACGGGTTCTCGGCCGGCAGGGACTGAAGGTGTCGGCGATCGGTTACGGCGCCATGGGGATCAACCTCGCGTACGGTGCCAGCGACGAGCAGGGCGGCACCGAGGCGATCCAGCGCGCCTACGACCTGGGCGTCACGTTGTTCGACACCGCCGAGATGTACGGCTGGGGCGACAACGAGAAGGTCGTCGGCCGTGCGCTGAAGTCCGTGCGCGACGACGTCGTGATCGCGACGAAGTTCGGCTTCACCCACGACTACGGCACCGACAGCAGGCCTGAGCACGTCCGCGAGGTCGTCGAGAACAGCCTTCGGTTCCTCGGCGTCGACACGATCGACCTCCTCTACCAGCACCGCGTCGACCCCTCGGTGCCCATCGAGGACGTCGCGGGCACTGTGAAGGAGTTCGTGGACGCGGGCAAGGTGAAGTACTTCGGGCTGTGCGAGACCGGGCCTCAGACGATCCGCCGCGCGCACGCCGTCTTGCCGGTGTCCGTGCTGCAGACCGAGTACTCGCTGTTCGAACGGGACGCCGAGCAGGTGTTCCCGGTGCTGGCCGAGCTCGGCATCGGGTTCGTGCCGTACTCGCCGCTGGGGCGCGGGTTCCTGACGGGCACCGCGCGGCCGAGCTCGTCCTACGACGAGACGGACATCCGCTCGACCGATCCGCGCTGGCAGCCGGGCAACTTCGAGAAGAACGTCGAGGCCACGAGGCAACTCGCCGTGCTGGCCGCGGACAAGGGCGCCACCATCGCGCAGCTCGCGCTGGCGTGGCACCTCGCGCAGGACGAGCACATCGTGCCGATTCCCGGCACGCGCAGCGCGAAGCGGGTCGAGGAGAACGTCGGCGCGGCGTCCCTCGTCCTGAGCGCCGCGGATCTGGCCGCGATCGCCGAGATCCTGCCGAACGGCGGGTTCGGTGCGCGTTTCGCGGGTGAAGTGCCCGTCTGGGAGTGAAATGCTGTGCGGGTGGACGGTGAGATCGGCAGTTTCCTGACCGCACGCCGGGCACGGGTGGCACCGGAGGACCGAGGTCTGGCCTCCGGCACCCGCCGCCGGGTGCCCGGTCTGCGGCGCGAGGAGGTCGCGCTGCTGGCCGGGGTGAGCGTGGACTACTACGTCCGGCTCGAACAGGGCCGTGCCGAATCGCCGTCCGACGCCGTGCTCGGCGCGCTGGCACGGGTGCTCGGCCTCGACGCGGTGGCGTACGACCACCTGCTGCGCCTGGCCCGTCCGCACCGTCCCGCAGTCCTTACACCGCAACGGGTCCGGCCGGGCGCTCGGGCGTTGCTCGACGCGATGCACGGGATTCCCGCGATCCTCGTGGGACGCTGGCAGGAGATCCTCCACGCGAACCGGCTCGGCGAAGCGGTGCTGCCCCGGCACCACCCCGGACCGGGCCGCAACGCCGCTCGTCACGTGTTCCTCGCCGCCGACGCGCGGGACTACTACGCCGACTGGGACGTGGTCGCCGCCGACACGGTCTCCGTGCTGCGGCAGGAAAGCAGCCGCTATCCCGGTGATCCCGTCCTGGCCGCGCTCGTTGCCGAGCTCACCGCCGCGAGTCGTGAGTTCGCGCGGCTGTGCTCGTTGCACGACGTGCAGGTCAAGACCGACGGCCTGATCCGGCTCAACACCTCAGCCGGCCCGCTGAGCCTGAGCTACGAGTACCTGCTGGCCGACGGGGGCGCCGAGGTGATCGTCACGTACCTGCCCGCCGACCGCGCCACTGCGGACGCGCTGATCTCACTGGGCCAGCAGCTTGGCGATCCCGAACTCGAACCGGGCGTCGAACGACTCCTCGGCGAGGAAAGGTAGAACGCGCTCCAGCGCAGGTCGTGCTCCGACGGTGAGATCGACCGAACCGTGGGCCAGCGCCTGTTCCTCCTGCGCCAGGCCGAAGATGAAGTAGATGACGCTCCAGCACGTCCACGCGGCGTCCCGGGCGGACATCCCGCCGTCCAGCAGCGCGGCGACGAGCGCCTCCGCCGTGTCCAAAGTGGCCGGTTCCGCGGCGTAGGTGCCCGCCACGACGGCGGCACCGTCGCGGTGCGCCAGCAGCGCCCGCCGATAGCGGCGCGCGATCTCGGCGGCCCGCTCACGCCAGTCCTCCGGCAGGCCGTCGAGGGAGACGCCGGCGACGATCGCGTCGGCCATCAGCTCTTCGAGCCGCGCCTTGGTCTTGACGTGCCAGAGGACGGTGTTCATCCGCACGTCGAGCTTCTGCGCGATGGCACGCATCGACACCGCGTCGGCGCCGCGCTCGTCGAGGATCTCCAGCGCGGTCCGCACCACGTCCGCTTGACTCTTGGTCACTGACCTAGTCTACTCGACCGCGAAGCATTGGTCAGTGACCAAGAGGGAGTGAGTCATGTACGACGTCGTCATCGTGGGCGCGGGGCCGACCGGGCTCTGGCTGGCCGGAGAGCTGCGGCTGGGAGGGGCCTCCGTGGTGGTGCTGGAAACGCGGCTGGAACGGGACTCGAACTCCAAGGCGCTCACGATCCACCCCCGCACGATCGAGATCCTCGACTGCCGGGGAGTGGCGGAGCCGTTCCTGGAGGAGGGCATCCGCATCCCGAACGGGCACTTCGGCGGGCTGTCCGACCGCATGGACTTCTCGGTGCTGGACACGCCGTACCCGTTCACGCTGGCGTTGCCCCAGGCCCGCACCGAGGAACTGCTCGAACAGCGCGCCGTCGGCATGGGCGCGACGGTGAGGCGGGGTTGCCGGGTGACCGGCCTGACCCCGGAAGGTGTCGAACTGGCTGATGGCGAGGTCGTCGCCGGACGTCACGTGGTCGGCTGCGACGGCACCCGCAGCGTCGTGCGGGAGGCGGCGGGCATCGACTTCCCCGGCGCCGACGCCACGACCTGGGGCTGGCTGGGCGACGTCGTCCTGGACGACCCGCCCGCGCGTGGGTTCGCGAGCGTCACCGGCCCCGACGGCGGCCTGATGGTCGTGCCGCTGCCCGGTGGCGTGCATCGCGTCGTCGGCGGGGATCCCGCCTCGAATCAGCCTGAGTGGCCTGGTGAGCTGACGCTCGACGAGCTGCGTGCCACGGTCAAGGCGATCGCGGGCACCGACTTCGGCATGCGTGACCCGAAGTGGTTGTCGCGCTTCGGCAACGCCACCCGCCAGGCCGCCGCCTACCGCTCCGGCACCGTCCTGCTGGCGGGCGACGCCGCCCACATGCACTTCCCGACCGGCGGCGTCGGCATGAACGTCGGCATCCAGGACGCGCACAACCTCGGCTGGAAGCTCGCTGCCGTCGTCACCGGTCGCGCGGACCCCGCGTTGCTCGACACCTACCACTCCGAACGTCATCCGGTGGGCGCCGACCTGCTCCGCCACACGAGGGCGCAGACCGCCCTGATGACGGCGTACTCAGCCGAGGGGCAGGCGTTGCGCGCGGTCGTCAGCGGGCTGATCGCGTCCGCGCCGGACATGTCCCAGCAGCTCGCCGAACGACTGTCCGGGCTCGACGTCGCCTACGCCACCGGCAGGCGTGTGCGCGACCAGCGGCTACCGGGCGGCGACAGGCTCTTCGAGCGGCTGCGCGGCGGCGGCCACGTGGAGACCGAGGCCGGCCTCGTGCGGCCGGACGGGCATCTCGCCTAGCCGTACCTGGTCACCACCTGTTTGAGCATCTGCTCAAATCTGGTTATCCTGCTGTTTGAGCAGATGCTCAAACAGCAGGGGGTCACATGGCGCGACGACGAACGCTCTACGTGGAGACGGTGATCAGGACCGACCTCGACGACCTGTGGCGGCAGACGCAGGAACCGCGTCTGCACCAACGGTGGGACCTCCGGTTCACCTGGATCGACTACCTGCCGAAGGCGGAACCGGACGCGGCGCAGCGTTTCCGGTACGCCGTCCGCGTCCTGCCCGGACTGACGGTGGACGGGACCGGCATCAGCGTCGGTGAACGCACGAAGCCCGACGGCTCGCGGACGTCGGCGTTGCGGTTCAGCTCGGCGCATCCGCTGTCCCTGATCCGCAGCGGGTCCGGCTACTGGCGGTACGTGCCGACCAGCGCGGGGATCCGGTTCCTCACCGGGTACGACTACCAGCCCGGCTGGGGCCGGCTGGGCGCGCTGGCCGATCGCCCGTTCCGTCTCCTGCTGGGGTGGGGGACGGCGTGGTCGTTCGATCGGCTTCGGCTGTGGCTGGAGCGCGGCGTACCACCGGAGGTGTCGCTTCGGCGAGCGCTGCTGGACGCGGGAACGCGGCTCGCCGTCTGCGCCGTCGCCTGGTGGGCCGCCCCGGTCGTGCTCGCCGCGGCCGTCACGCTCGCTGCCCTGCTGGCCCCGCCGTCGCCGTCCACGCCGGCTGCCAGGAGGTGCCGGCGCACTCCACCGGACCGCCGTTCGTCGACGGCACCGTCCACCCTGTCCACTTTGGAGCTTCCATGACGTCGATCTTCCAGCGCGCCCTCGGCGACGACTTCGACCGCCTGCACCCGCAGCTGCAACGCCGATTCGGCTTCGCCAGCGCGGACGGCGTGGCCTGCGTCGGCACGGGCACGATGGACCGGGTGTGGCACGGTCGCGGTTTCACCCGGCCGTTCCTCTGGCTCGGGGCCAAGCGCCACATCCTCCTGCCGGGCCACGGCCGCGACATCCCGTTCACCATCGAGAACTACCCCTACCTCGACTCGCTCGGCAGGGAGACGGTGACGTTCGTCCGCACCTTCGACTTCGACCGGCCCCGGCGCTGGGACGCCACGATGATCTACAGCCGCGAGCGGGATTCCGTCGTGGACTACCTGGGCACGCACCAGCACGTCTCCGTCGACCTGCACCTGTCCGTCGACGAACGCGGTGGGCTCCTGATCCGCAGCGGGGAGCAGCGCTTCCACGAGGGCCCGCTGCACTTCCGCATTCCCGGTCTGGTGACCGGTACCGCGGAGGTCCGCGAGTCCTACGACGACGAGCTGGGCCGATTCCGCATCAACGTCGAGGTCACCAACCACCGGTTCGGACCGCTCTTCGGCTATCACGGCACCTTCACCTGCGCCTACCCCGAAGTCGATCGCGTGCCGGACGCGGTCAGGCCGGTGCGGGAGCAGACAAGGGTCTGAGCGGCGCGCTGCCGGACTGCTCCGTTCGGGGATTTTGTATTGGCCGCGTAACGACCCGATCGCTCACAGAGACATCAGCCTTGGTGTCCGCGCGAGGTGAGGGTGTGTGCCGATGAAGATCGATCTGTTCAACGAGATCCAGAACCCCGGCCCTGCCACGGAGCAGTTCCGCTTCCGCCAGGCCCTCGACCAGGCCCGCCTCGCCGACGAGCTCGGCTACGGCTGCTGGTGGCAGGTCGAGCACCACGGAGCGGGCGAGTTCAGCCTGTCCTCCGCGCCCGAGCTGATGCTCGCCGCCCTGTCCCAGCAGACCTCCCGCATCCGCCTGGGCCACGCCGCCGTGCTGGCACCCGGCCGCTTCAACCACCCGATCCGCGTCGCCGAACGCGCCGCCACCCTCGACCACCTCAGCGGCGGCCGCGTCGAACTCGGCCTCACCCGCTCCACCATCCCCGAGTGGAACCTCTTCGGCGTCGAGCCCGCCGACGCGCGCGCCCAGACCGCCGAGGCGTTCGAGATGGTGCCGAAGATGTGGACCACCGACCACTTCTCCCACTCCGGCGCGCACTACGACGTCTCCGACGTCTCGATCGTCCCCAAGCCCCTGCAGAGCCCGCACCCGCCGCTGTGGCAGGCCGCCGCCTCCCCGACGTCCTTCGAGGAGGCCGGCCGCCGAGGCGTCGGCGTGCTCGGCACGACGATCTGGGAGTCCATCGACCGGGTCGCCCGCATGATCGACCTCTACCGCGCGGCCGCCGCCGAGTGCACCTCGCCGGTCGGCTCGTTCGTCAACAACCAGGTCGCCTACTTCACGTTCGTGCACTGCGCCGAGACCGACGAACAGGCCATGCGCAACGGGGCAGCGGCCGCCGCGGCCTGGTACACGGTGACAGCGCTGCGCTTCTTCAACGCCGCAGCCGAGTTCGCCGCGACCATGCAACGCCACCAGGACATCCTCTCGGCCGGCGACGGCGGCCTCACCGGCGAGTTCCTGCGCGCCGAGCTGGACGCCGTCCCTACGGACGCGCAGCTCGTGATCGGCCGGATCATCCAGGGCGAGGACGTGCCGGAGGACGAGCTGTTCGAGGTGCTCTCGGCGCAGCAGTCGCTGATCGTCGGCAGCCCGGACACGTGCCGCAAGAAGCTGCAGGCGTACGCGGACCTCGGGATCGACCGGCTGATGTGCCTGCAGCAGATCGGTCCGATCGGGGCGGACGAGGTGATGACGAGCATCAGGCTGATCGGGGAGCTGATCCCGGAGTTCGACCGGTCCTGACCTGGTCATCCAGGTGTCCTCGCTCGTCGCCCGTCGAGGCGGCGAGCGGAGGCCATCTGGGTGGTTCCCTTGTGTCGTCTGTAGCTGAGGTGTGGGCAGAACGATGTCTTGACTGCCACAGCGCACCTGCGGATCGGGGACCGCGGGAGAGGGCCTCGTCGATGCCAGGTCGCGGCACGGCCCTCCGGATCACCTACGTCCCGTAGCTTCCAAGGGCAGCAGGACCTGGAACCGCGTGTCGCCCGGCTCCGACTCCACGCGGATCGCGCCGTGGTGCTTGTTGACCACGATCCGCCACGAGATCTCCAGCCCGAGCCCGGTGCCCTCCCCGACCGGCTTGGTGGTGAAGAACGGTTCGAAGATCCGCCTCTTGACCTCCGCCGGGATTCCCGGGCCGGTGTCGCCGATCTCCACGACGAGGTGCTTGTCCTGCCTGAAGGTCCGCACGCTCAACGTTCCCGAACCGGCCATCGCGCTCAGGGCGTTGTCGATCATGTTCGTCCACACCTGGTTGAGCTCGCCGGCGTACGCGGGGATGTGCGGGAGCGTCCGGTCGTAGTCCTTGACCACCTGGACGTCCCCGAGCTTGCCGCCGAACATGACCAGGGTGGAGTCGAGCAGTTCGTGCACGTCGACCACCTGGAACGGCGCGCGGTCCATCTGCGAGTACTGCTTGGCCGCACCGACCAAAGTGGACACTCTGGTGGTGGCGTCCTCGATCTCGTTCATCAGCATCTCGGTCTCGACCGTGTACCTGAGCCAGTGCACGGCGGATCCGGTGACGGCCGCCGGGCACGCTGTGAGCGAGTTCTCCAGCCACTCGACGTCCAGCCCGGCGGCGACGAGGACGGGTGCGACGTCCCAGCCGCCGCTGATGCCGTGGTCGTCGAGCCAGTCGGCGACCTCGTCCTCGGCGTCGCTGGCCTGCAACGGGCTGAGCTTCGGTGCCTTGGCGACCTGTTCGACCGCCTTCTCCTGAAGTTTCACCAGGGAGGGCAGCGTGGCCGGGTCGATCGCTCCCTGCGACAGGAGGGCGAGTTTGTGCCGCATGCCCGCGACCCGTTCGCGGAGTGCCGCTGTCGCTCGCACGGCGGCCGCGGCCGGGTTGTTGAGCTCGTGGGTGAGGCCTGCGGACAGTGCTCCGAGCGCGGTGAGCCGTTCGTGCTGGCCCACCGTCGCCTGGGTGTTCCGCATGCCCCAGAACAGGCCCTCCAGCAGGTGCATCGCCATCGGGAACCACGCGCGGACCATCGGCCCGAACTCGTCGGCGTCGAACTGCAGCATCGACGTGGCGGTGATCGACTCGACGGTCATCTGGTAGGTCGGCTGGTCGAGCTCCAGGTAGGCCTGGGTGGCACCGAAGTACGAGCCGCGCAGGTCGCTGCGGCTCACCTCGATCCGCTGGCCGCCGATGGTGCGGCACAGGGCGACCGTGCCTTCGAGCAGCACGAAGAAACACGTCGCCGGCTCGCCCTCGGTGAGCACGGGCGTGCCTGCCTCGCGGGTCTCGACGTGGCCGTGGTCGGCCAGCCAGTCCAGCTGTTCCTGGTCGAGCTTCTCGAACAGGAACAGTTCGCGCAGCTCAGCCGCGGTGAGCCTCTCCATCACGACCTCTCCAGGTAACGGTGGACCAGCGTGACCGCCATGGCGCCCTCGCCGACCGCGGACGCGACCCGTTTCACCGAGTCCGCCCGGACGTCGCCCGCGACGAACACGCCGGGCACGTTCGTCTCCAGGTGGTACGGCGCCCGCTCGAGGTCCCAGCCGGACGGTGAGCCGCCGAGGTCGGGGCCGGCGAGCAGGAACCCGTGCTCGTCGCGTTCCAGTGTGCCGTCCAGCCAGTCCGTGCGCGGGGCGGCGCCGATGAACGCGAACAACCAGCCCGCCGGAACGATCGTCGTCTCGCCGGTCTTGTTGTGCAGCAACGTCAACGTCTCGAGGTGATCGTCACCCGTGCCGCCGCAGACCTCGGTGTGCGTGCGCACCTCCACGTTCGGGATCGCCGCGAGCTGGTCGATCAGGTACCGCGACATCGACGACTCCAGCGAGTCGCCCCTCACCAGGATCACCACCTTCCGCGCGTGCCCGGAGAAGTAGACGGCCGCCTGGCCAGCGGAGTTCGCCCCGCCGACCAGGTAGACGTCCTGACCGGCGCAGTTCGGGCCCTCGGTGGTCGAGGCGCCGTAGTACACGCCCCGTCCGGTCAGATCGCCGAGTCCGGGCGCGTCGAGCAACCGGTACGAGACGCCGGTGGCGAGGATGACGGTGTGGGCCGCGAGTTCGGTGCCGTCGCCGAACCGCACGACGCGCGCGGCTCCCCGGCGCTCCAGGGCGACGACGTCGCGGGTGGTGAGCAGCTCGACGCCGAACTTGACCGCCTGTCTGCGGGCCCGTTCGGTCAGCTGCCCGCCGGACACCCCGTCGGGGAAGCCCAGGTAGTTCTCGATGCGACTGCTGGTGCCGGCCTGGCCACCCGTCGCGATCCGTTCGACCAGGACGGTCCGCAGTCCCTCCGACCCTCCGTACACCGCGGCGCCGAGTCCCGCGGGTCCGCCGCCCACGACGATCAGGTCGTAGAACTCGGCCGAGGGCTGGGTGCTCAGGCCCACCTCGGCGGCGAGCTCCGCGTCCGACGGGTCGACCAGCGCGGTGCCCTGGGCCGTGACCACGACCGGCAGCGTCGTCCCGTCCTGATGCGCGGCGGTGAGCAGACAGCGGGCCTCCGGCTCGTCGAGCGCGTGCCAGCGGAAGGGAACGTTGTTGCGTGCCAGGAAGTCACGCACGTCGTAGGAACGCGGCGACCAGCGGTGCCCGATCACCCGCACCCGCTGCGGTGGCTGCCGGTCGCTCACCGCCCAGGCGCGCAGCTGCTCGTCGAGCACCGGGTAGAGGTTCTGCTCCGGCGGGTCCCACGGCTTGAGCAGGTAGTGGTCGAGGTCCACGACGTTGATCGCCTGGATCGCGGCGTCGGTGTCGGCGTACGCCGTGAGCAGCACCCGGCGCGCCTGGGGGAACACGTCCATCGCCTGCTCGAGGAACTCGATGCCGCTCATCTGCGGCATCCGGTAGTCCGCGAGCAACGCCGCGACCTCCTCGCCGCGCAGCTTGATCTCGTGCAGGGCCTCGAGCGCCTGGGAGCCGGACTCCGCTCGCACGATGCGGTAGTGCTCGCCGTACATCCGGCGCAGGTCGCGCGCCACCGCCCGCGACACGGCCGGGTCGTCGTCCACCGTGAGAATCGAGGGCCGCGCGACGCGGTCGGCAGTCGTCATGTGCCCAGTCAAACACCAGAACTTGTCGATGACAGCAATCGAGGTACCGTCGTGCCGTGACCACCACCTGCGAGCACGTCGCCGAGCTGGGCCCGGAGCCCACTCCTTCCACTGTGGAGGGCTGCGAGGACTGCCTGGCCGCCGGCGGCAGGTGGGTGCACCTGCGCCTGTGCCTCGGCTGCGGCAAGGTCGCCTGCTGCGACTCCTCGCCCGCCAAGCACGCCTCGAAGCACTTCGCCGACGAGGGACACCCGATCATGCGTTCGTTCGAGCCGGGGGAGACCTGGCGCTGGTGCTTCGTGGACAACACGCTCGTGTGATCTTCTTCGTGCGGAAACCGGAACCAGCGAGTTCTGGTGGTGCCCGGGCCGGTTGTCTAAGGTGTCCGCCATGGTGCGACCACGGCGGGTGACGGCGCCTGTCGTCGGGCTTTCGGTGCTGCTCGTGTTGTCCGTCGTCGCCTGGATCGGCGGCGACGTGGTCATCGACCGGCTCAACGCGACCCGCTGCACGGATCCGGCGACGGTTCTCGTCACCGCGGCGCCCGCGGTCGCTCCGGCTCTGAGCGAGGTCGCGGACGCGCTGGACGCGACGGACGAGTGCTATCGCGTCGAGGTGAAGGCCGAGCCCGCGCGCGAGACGATGACGCGGCTCGTCGCCGGGGAGGTGTCGCCCTCGGTCTGGGTGCCCGAGTCCACGATGTGGCTGCGGCAGGCACGGGACTCCGGTGCGTGGCGGGTGCCCGAGTCGGGCATCTCCGTGGGGCGGTCGCCGGTCGTGCTCGCGGTCAAGGACTCCGTGAAGGCCAGGAACTGGCGGGAGCTGATCGGGCCCGGCGCCACCTCGGTCGCCGGTATCGCGGATCCGGCCAGGGACCCGGCCAGCCTGTCGGCGTTGCTCGCGTTGCGCGGGTTCGCGTCGGCGGAGAAGGACCCCGCGGCCGCGACGGTCGCCGCCATCAGGCCCGTGTCCGGTGACTACGCCGAGCGGGCCGAGGATCTGTTCACCCGTCCGCTGGACGTGTTTCCGACGTCCGAGCAGGCACTGGAGCGGCACAACTCCACTCCCGGCGCCACGCGACTGACGGCGGTCGCCCCGGAGAATCCGGTGCCGCCGCTGGACTTCCCCTACGTCGTGCTGCCCGACGCGGGCGAGGCGCAGCGGGCGGGAGCGGAGAAGTTCCTGGCGCGGCTGCGGTCGGGGACCGGCTTCGACCGGTTCGGCCTGCGTGCGCCCGACGACAAGATCGCCGGTCCGGAGCAGGGATTCGTGGACGAGACGCTGCGCCTCTGGAGCGGTCTCACGCTGACCGCGCGAGTGCTGGGCGTCCTGGACGTGTCGGGCTCGATGAACCAGATCGTCCCCCGGACCGGGACCACGCGGATGGCGCTGGCCGTCGGGGCGGCCGAACGCGGCCTGGGCCTGTTCAAGCCCGGCACGCAGATCGGCCTGTGGAAGTTCTCCACCAGGCTGGACGGCGACAAGGACTACAAGCAGATCATCCCGTTCGCGTCGGTCAAGGACCACCTCGCGAGCGGCCAGGCCATCGCGGCGGTCCGGGCGACGCGGGCGACCGCGAACGGGGCCACGGGCCTCTACGACACCACCCTGGCCGCCTACCAGGAGGCCAGGAGGACCTGGGAGCTCGGGCGGATCAACATCGTCGCCATCATGACCGACGGCCGCAACGAGGACCCCGACTCGATCGGTCAGCGCCAGCTGCTGGACGAACTGGCCAAGCTGCAGGACAAGCGCAGGCCGTTGCCCGTCATCGCGATCGGCATGGGCCCGGACGTTGACGTCGACGAACTGACGAGGATCGCCGAGGCGACCGGCGGCAAGGCCTTCACCACCGCCGATCCCGCCGGCATCAGCGACATCTTCGCGCAGGCGCTGAGCACGATGCTCTGCCAGCCGCCCGCCTGCCGTCCCCAGTAGGGCGCCCCGGCAGACGACCTCAGTACGGGTCGTACGGACTGTCGTGGCCGAACAGCCGCGCGACCCGCCGCAGCCGCAGGCGGAGCAGAACCTTGATCCCCACGTTGCGGAGGAACCAGGGCATCTCGGCGAGCACGCGCCTGCGATCGGCCCAGTCCGGCTGCGTCAAACGGAAGCGCGCGAGGGAGCCCGCCCGGTCCACGTACACGTATCGCTTGCCGCACAGCACCTTCGCGATGATCCCGCAGGTGACCCCGATGGACGAGAACGCGTCGTGGACCAGGATCTCGCCGCCGGGAACGAGGTTCTCCGACCACAGCATGTCGTCGGTGTAGGTCCAGTAGTCGTGCTTGCCGTCGATGTACAGCAGGTCGATGCGCTCGTCCCACTCCCGGCGCAGCACGGTGCTGTACGACGCTTCGAGCCGCACGACATCGGTCAAGCCCGCACGGGCCAGGTTCTTCTCGAAGCGGACGCGGGTGGGCGTGCCGCCGAAGAGCTTGCCCTCGACGAACGGGTCGACGGCGACCACTGCGGCCCCGACCGAACGCGCCGCGATGCCCAGCACGGTGGTGGATCGTCCCTGGTGGCTGCCGATCTCGACGATCCGCGCGCCGGGACCGAGCCGCAGCACGGCCTGCCACAACATCGTCGCCTGGTCGACGGTCAACCACCCTGGAACCTGGTCGCCCAGCTCCCACGCCTGCTCGAACGCTGTCGGAGAAGTCATCGCCACCTGCCTGAGTGCTCCCCAGAACCGTCGTGGGGGCCCAAGATAGCGACAGTCGCCCGCGAGCACTACCCGGTGGTAACTTCCTGCGCCATCAAGAACCTGAAGATCGCACACCGGAACCCGACGACGTGGGTGCTCCTCGCACTCACGGTGCTGTCGTTCGCGCAACGCTTCGGAACGGCCACGTTCGACACCAAGCTCGACCTGGCCGTCAACCCCGTCGGCTTCCTGGGCAGGGCGCTGCACCTGTGGAATCCCGCCGCCACGGCCGGCGAGCTGCAGAACCAGGCGTACGGCTACTTCTTCCCGATGGGGCCGTTCTTCGCGACCGGCCAGATCCTGGGCATTCCCGCGTGGGTCACCCAACGGCTCTGGTGCGCGCTCCTGCTCTGCCTCGCGTTCTACGGGGTGCTGCGGCTGGCCCGCGCGCTCGGCATCGGCCACGAGCCGACGAGGTACGCCGGTGCGCTGGCCTACGCGCTGGCCCCTCGGGTGCTGACCGAGATCGGGCCGTTGTCCGCGGAAATGCTGCCCGCCGTCATGTTGCCGTGGGTGCTGCTGCCGCTGGTGCTGGCCGACCGGATCGGGTCGCCGCGCCGGGCCGCCGCCCTGTCGGCGCTCGCGGTGCTGGGGATGGGCGGCGTCAACGGCGCGATGGTCGTGATGGCGCTGGTGCTCCCGGGGATCTGGCTGCTGACGCGCACGTGGAACCGCGCGCACGTGAAGCTGGTGCTGTGGTGGGCCGGCTGCGTCATCGCGGTCGCGCTGTGGTGGATCTTCCCGCTGCTGCTGCTCGGCCGGTACAGCCTGCCGTTCCTCGACTACATCGAGTCGGCGGCGAACACCACCGCGCCCATGTCGCTGTTCCAGGTGCTGCGCGGGACGAACCAGTGGGTCGCGTACGTGCTCCAGGGCGAACCGTGGTGGCCCAACGGGTTCCTCCTGGTCGACAACCCTGCGCTGATGGCCGGCACCGCGCTGGTGGCGCTGATCGGCGTCGTCGGACTGGCCAGGCTCGGACTGCCGGAACGCCGTTTCCTGGTGCTGGGCACGCTGGCGGGGCTGACGCTGCTGACCGTCGGGTACGTCGGATCGCTCGACTCGCCGCTCGCCGAGGTGGTGCGCGGAGCACTGGACGGACCGCTCGCACCCCTGCGCAACGTGCACAAGTTCGAGCCGGTGCTGCGGCTGTGCCTGGTCCTCGGGTTCGTCCACGGGCTGCACCTGTCCCGGCCGACCGGGCTGCGGGCCGCTCCCGAGCACTGGCGGCGACGGGTGCGCACCGGCGTCGCACTCCTGCTGATCGCGGTCGTCGCGGCACCCGTGTGGCTGCTGACCCTGCGGCCCGGCCAGGGGTGGTCGGACGTGCCGGGCCACTGGCGCGAGGCGGCGGGATGGCTCGCGGAACAGGACGGCAGGGCGAGGACGTTGTTGTTGCCCGCCACGGGTTTCGGCCAGTACACCTGGGGCAGGACCGTGGACGAGCCGATGCAGGCGCTCGCGGAGGCCCCGTGGGCGGTGCGCAACCAGGTGCCGCTCGGCTCCGAAGGCAACACCCGGTACATGGACGCCGTCTACGACTCGCTCGCGGACGGGCGCGGCTCGGCAGGACTGGCGGACTTCCTCGCACGCGGGGGATACCGGTTCCTGCTGCTGCGCAACGACATCGCGCGGGAACCGACGGGCTCGCCGCCGCTCACCGTGCTGCGGCAGGCGCTCCAGGGATCACCCGGCATCGAACGCGTCGCCCAGTTCGGCCCCGAGGTCCGGATGAGCGACCAGCGGCTCGTCAGCTCGGTCGACGCCGCCGCGGGCGGGCACGCACTGGAGATCTTCGAGGTGAAGCGGGCGGTCCCCGTCGTCACCGCGGTGAACGAGGCCGACGTGCCGACCGTGAGCGGCGGGCCGGAGTCGTTGCTGCCGTTGCTGTCCCAGGGACTGATCAAGGCGGACCAGCCCGCGGTCCTCGCGGGCGACGCGGAGGGGCGGACCGGGGAACTGCTCGTCACCGACGGCCTCCGGCGCAAGGAACGCAACGTCGGCAGGGTGACCGACAACCTCAGCCAGACGATGTCCGCGGGCGAGAGGTCACGGCAGGGGCGCGTCGCGCTGGACGTGTCGCCGTTCCAGGACGTCAAGCACCAGACCGTCGCCGAATACCGCGGCATCCGTGCCGTGCGGGCCTCCACGTCGACCGCGTACGCCGACGCGGCGGGGGCGATCGACCCGGCGAACTCGCCGTTCGCCGCGGTGGACGGCGACGGCGGGTCCGCGTGGCACTCGTCGAGCTTCACCGGGCCGGTCGGGCAATGGCTGGAGATCGACCTCGACACCCCGCGCTCGGTCGGTGAGGTGACGCTCGACCTGGTCGACGACCTGCGGGTGGGCTGGGCGGTCACCCGGATCAGGCTCACCACGGACGCGGGGGAGAGCGTGCACGACGTCCCGTCCGGCGGCGGCCCGCACGCCTACCCCGTGCCCCCCGGTCTCACGGGCAGCGTGCGCGTCACGGTCCTCGGTGTCGCCGCCGACCGGCAGGACGGCAACGTCGGCATCAAGGAACTGAGCGTGCCGGGCATGACCGCTCAGAGGGCGCTGCGCGCGCCGCGCGACCAGGACGCGGCCAGGCCCGGCTTCTCGTTCACCCGAGGCAGTCAGTCGCGGCCGGCCTGCTACCGGACCGACGGCACGGTGCGGTGCGACTCCTCGCTGTCCCGGTTCGGCGAGGAGATCAACGGTCTCACGCGGCTGTTCCGCACCTCGGCCGCCGGGAAGTTCGTGGTGAACGCCACCGTCGTGCCTTCCGCCGGCGCGAAGAACCCGGTGACACCGGAGGGCCTGACGGTCACGGGGACGACCTCGCTCGCCGGCGACGTCGCGGCGAGCCCGCTGTCCGCTGTGGACGGTGATCTGGGCACGTCGTGGGTGCCGGACGTGACGGACCTGCGGCCGACGCTGACGGTGGCGTGGAAGGGGAAACGGACCCTCTCGGAGTTCCGGATCGAGGGGGCCCGGGGAGCCAGAACGCCCGTCGAGCTGGAAGTGCGCACCGACGCGGGCACCGAGGTCGTGCGCGTCGGCTCGGACGGTCTGGTCACGATCAAACCGGCGGACACCGAGAAGCTCGAACTCGTCGTGCGCGAGTCAGGCGGCGCGGGGCCCGCTGAGATCGGTGAGCTCCGGGTGCCCGCGCTCGACGGCGTGCTGAAGCCGGTGCCCGCGACGACACCGTTCACGGTGCCGTGCGGCAGCGGCCCGGTCGTCGACATCGACGGGAAGAAGATCAGCAGTTCGGTGTCCGGCGTGCTCGGTGACGTCATGGCCAACCGCCCGTTGAAGGCGGTGCTGTGCGACGACGACCTGGCGACCGCCCTGGAACTGCCCGCCGGCGACCACGTGCTGACCACGTCGCGATCCGACTCGTTCGTCGTGCAGGACGTCTCCGTGACCCACGTCGAACTCCCGAAACCCGTTGCGACGCATCGGGAAGTCACCATCGGCGCCTGGGACGCCACCGAACGGGAGGTCACCGTCGCGCCGGGAGCCCGCGCACTGCTCGTGGTGTCCGAGAACGTCAACGACGGCTGGACGGCGACGCTGAACGGGCAGGTGCTGGAGAAGGTCCGCGTCGACGGCTGGCAACAGGCGTACGTCCTGCCCGAGGGCGACGGAGGCGTGGTCGCGCTGGAGTTCGGCCCGGACTCCCGGTACCGGACGGGCCTGCTGGCCGGTGCGCTGGGAGTGCTGGCGGTCCTCCTGCTCGCCGCGGTCCCGGTCCGGAGGCGAGTGGAGTTCGTGGCACCGTCGCGGAGTCGCTGGCTGATGGTCGCGATGCTCGTGCTGCTGGCCGTTCTCGGCGGCATGCTGCCGATCGTGGCGGTGATCGCGTGCCTGCTGGCGCGGGAGTTCTGGGCGGCGGCGCCGAAGGTGATCGCGGTGAGCGGGGTCGCGCTCGGATCGGGTGTCGCGGTGCTCGGCCGGATCCTCGGTCACGGGCAGGAGTGGGCCTACGTCCCGCTCGTCCAGGCGGCGTTGCTGGTGGCGGTCTCGGCGGTGGTCGCGGCCGCGTTCGGCCCGTTCGGGAAGCGCCCTGAACCCGCAGCGCCTGACACCGCCGTGCCGTGATCAGGCCCGCCTGGCTCCGCGGGTCTCGATGACCGTGCCCGCGACCACCAGTCCCGCCGTCGCGAGCAGCGCACCGGTCACGACCTGACCGACGGAGCCGTTGAGCCACAGGGTGATCAGCGCGACCTCGGCGGCGACCGCGATCCACACCGCGACGGTGGAGCGCCGGTCGCCGCTCGCGATCCGGGAGAACAGCAGCAGCTGCACCAGCGCCAGGCAGGAACCCACGAGAGCGAACTGCCACAACGGAATGGCCTCGCCGTGGTAGCGCGCGCCACCGATCAGCGACACGCCCAGCGGTCCGAACAGGACACAGCCCACGATCACGAACGCGTCGAGACCCGCGCACACCGCCAACGCCTTCGGCAGCATGCGGCGCCGGTCGCCGGCGTCGGCCATGCGAGGCAACACGAGCACGCCCACCGCCTGCGGCAGCCAGTAGGCGATCTTCGTGACGACCGCTCCCACGGCGTAGCCGCCCGCCTGGTCCGCGAGCTGGTGCCGGGCCAGCACGAGGTCGAGGTTCACCAGCAGCACCAGCGCCAGCATGGCCTGGGACGCGTGCATCACCTCGGCTCCACCGGCGGGCCGCGCCGGGCGAGGTGCGCCGCACAGCCGCCACCCGGTCAGCACGACCAGGAACGAGCCGATGGCCGTCCCCGCCAGCACAGAGGTCGACGAGGGGGACAACCACAGCCCGATCACCCCGCCGCCGACCTTGCCGAGCCCTTCGAGCGACACCAGCAGCGCCAGCGCGCCGAACCGGTGCGTTCCCTGCAGAAGACCGTGCAGGACACCGAGAACCGTGAGCGGGGCCAGCGACAGCGCCAGCCACACCACCGGCCACGGGCCGTCGAGGTGCAGCAGGTGGGCGAGCAGCGGCACGAGGGCCAGGGTCAGCACCGTCATGCCCGCGCTCACGCTCAGGCCCAGTCCGAACAGGGGGCGCGGGCCGAGGCTCGTGACGCGCAGGGCGGCGACGGTCTGCAGGCTCATCGCGGGCACCACGCCGATGACCACGAGCGCGAGCAGCGCGCTGAGCTCGCCGAAGATCGCGGGTGCGAGAGCCCGTGCGGCCGCGATGGTCAGCACGTAGCTCGCGGCGTTGGCGCCCAGCAGCGCGCCCGTGATCAGCAGGGCGTCCAGGCGGGTGGTGGTCGTCGCCGGAGCGGACACGCGGGATCCTTCCGGTGGCCGGGTCTGCCGCAGTACTACCCGCGAGTACTACTGGCCGGTAGTTTCGGCGACTGTAGCCCCGGCGCGACCGGAGAGGGAGCAAGTGCGGCCGAACGGACTGAAGCTCTACGCCACGTGCGCGCTGCTGGCGCTGGCCGCGCTCGCTCCTGTGCTGTGGCCGGGCTACGTCCTCGTCTACGACATGGTGTTCACGCCGGAGCAACCGCTGAACGCGGCGGCGTTCGGGCTCGGCGACGCGCTGCCGCGGGCGGTGCCGGTCGATGCCGTGGTGGCGTTGGTGACCCAGGTCGTCCCCGGTCAGGTGGTGCAGAAGCTCGCACTGCTCGCGATCGTCTTCGCCGGTGCTCTGGGTGCCGGGCTGTTGGTGCCGACGGAGAAGACCGGCGTGCGGATCGTCGCCGCCGTGGCGTACTCGTGGAACGCCTACGTCGCCGAACGTCTCTTCATCGGCCACTGGACGCTGCTGCTGGGATACGCGGCGCTGCCGTGGGTCGCGATGGCAGGGCTCAAGTTGCGCGCCGGCGAACAGCACGCGTGGACCCGGCTCGTGCTCGCGAGCCTGCCCGCCGTGCTCTCGGCACCGGGCGGCGTCCTCGCGCTGGGCACGGCGCTGGCCACCGCCGGACGTCGCAAGGCGTGGCAGGTCCTGGCGATCGGTGTCGTCCTGAACTCGCCGTGGTGGGTGCCCTCGCTGCTGCACGACGGACTGTCCGACCCGGCCGGCGTCGAGGCGTTCAGCGCGCGCGGGGAGAACTGGGGCGGGCCGGTGCTCAGCGTGCTGGGGCTGGGCGGGATCTGGAACGCCGAGGTCGTCCCCGTGAGCCGGGCCAATCCGATGCTTCCTGTGCTCACCGTGCTGCTCCTGGGAGCGGCGGTCCTCGGTCTGCGCGAGCTGTCGAAACGCCTGCCCGTGTGGCCGCTGGCGGGACTGGGCGTGCTCGGTGCGGTGCTGGCCCTGCTCGCGGTGCTGCCGGGTGGCGTGGCGGTGCTGGAGACGTTGATCGAGCACGTGCCCGGAGCCGGGTTGTTGCGCGACAGCCAGAAGTGGGTGGCATGGCTCGCGCTGCCGTTCGCGATCGGGCTCGCGGTCGCGGTGGAACGACTGCGCTCCCGGCTGCTCGTGGCCGTGCTGCTGCTGGGGTTGCTGCCGGACCTGGCCTGGGGCGGGTTCGGGCGCCTCGAACCGGTCGGCTACCCGGCGGACTGGGCCGCGGTGCGGGAGAAGCTCGTCGACCAGCCTGGCGACGTGGCGGTGTACCCGCTGTCGGCGTTCCGCCGGTTCGACTGGAACGACGGGCGCACCCAGCTCGACCCGGCGCCGCGCTATCTGCCCGGCACGACCGTCGTGGACGACTCGCTGTCGGTCGGCGGGAAGGTCGTGGCGGGGGAGGACCCGCGGGCGGCACGGCTGCGCGGCGGTGATCTGAGCGGCATCGGCTGGGTGCTGGTCGAGCACGGGACGCCCGGCCGGGTGGACGAGAACCTGCTGGCACGGCTGGAGAAGGTCCACGACGGGCCCGAACTGGCGCTCTACCGGGTACCTGGAGCAGTGCCCGATGAACCGAACGGCCCACCCGTTGCACCCGTTGTGCTGGCCTGGGTCGCGGCTGGGTCACTGATCGGCGCGAGCCTGTTGTGGAGACGGTTACCGGTCGGTAGATTCGCGGCACCCCGACATGAGGAGTAAGACGTGGAACTGGTTTCGGTGCTGGTCGCGATCGTCGCCGGGGCCGCGCTCGCAGGCGGGGTCGGCGTGGTCGTCGTAGCGCAGAACAGCCCCGACAAGGTGGTCGAGCAGCGGATCGAGGAAGGCAAGAAGGCCGAGGAGCCCGTGGTCCTCGACTACGGCTCCCGCTGACCGGGTGACCGTGGCCTTCTCCGGGGACCCGGCGGCCTCCTGGAGCATTCTGCTCGAAGCGAGTCTGCGTGAGGCGCCGGATCCCTCGGTGGTGGCCGCGCGGATGTCCCGTGCCTGCACGGAGTTCCCGAACCTCGGTCCCGCCGCGGTCGTGCTCCGTCCGTCCGACTGGGACGGTGCGCGGGCCGAGTTCGCCGACGGTCATTACCGCGTGGGCGATCCGCTGGTCCGGGTCGCGCTCGCCGGCGACTCGCTGATGATCGCCGCGCACCACGGCGCGGTCGACGGGCTCGGTCTGCTGGCGTTGCTCGGCGTCGCACTCGGTGAGTCCGTGCACAGCTCCGCGACCGGTGTGGCGCTGCGAAGCCCTGACCGGCCCTATCTCCTGAGCGCGCTCGATCGGGTGCGCGAGGCCGTGTGGACGCCTCCCACTCGCATCCAGTCCTCCTTGCGCGGCAACGAGTTCGGTGACCATCTCGTGTCCCGCGCGCTGCCCGCCGTGAAGCTGGGCAGCGCCAGGCTCACCTCCGCCGCGCTGGACGCGACCAGGAAGTGGAACGGCGCCCGTGGTGCCGCGCACGGCCGCGTCGTTGCCGCGATCGGTGCTTCCTGGCGCGGTGGCGCGGATCCGCGTCCCGAGGCGGACAGCGCGTTGCTGAGACTGCGCCTGCCGGCCGGGGCCACCGAGGACGACGTGCGCGCGCTGCTGACGGCGGCGGCGCCGGAGGCGGGCTTCCCCAGCGCGCACAACCCGTTGGCGCAGTGGGGGATGCGGCTGCTGGCCTCCCGGCTCGGCAGCACGTTCCTGGTGTCGAACCTCGGCGTCGTCAAGGCGAACGTCCGCGCCCTGCGCTTCTACCCCGCGGCGAGCGGCCGGTCGGGCGTCGCGTTCGGCGTGGTGACGACAGGGGAGATCACCACGGTCACGGTGCGCTTGCGGCGCAAGGACTTCGACGCGGCCGCCGCCGCGGGACTACTCGACCTGCTGTGCGACGCGGTGCTCACCGGCCGCGAGGCGCGGAGGTAGCCGCAGGGCGCTGTGCACGGCGCCTTCGAAAGCGTCGAGGCTCTCCTCCCAGCTGAACTGCTGGGCACGTTCCCTGCCCGCCGCGCCCATCGCCTTGCGCAACGGCTGGTCCCGCAACAACGTCTCCGTGTGCTGGACGAAGTCGTCGAAGTCCTCGGCGAGCAGACCCGTCCGGTGCTCGACGATCGCCTCGGCCACGCCGCCCGCCGACCGGTAGGCGATCGTGGGCACGCCGTGCGAGGCGGCCTCCATGATCACGATGCCCCAGCCCTCCTTGACCGACGGGCACACGTGCAGCCACGCCCCGGCGAGGATCTCGTGCTTGGCCTGCTCGTCGACCCAGCCGTGGATGACGACGCTGTCCTGGACCCCGCGGTCGATCGCGTGCTGCCGGAGCACGTCCTTCCACGGGCCCTCGCCGACGAGTTCCAGCCGCAGGTCCGGCCACTTCGGACGGAGCCGCGCCACGAGGTCGATCGCGTGCTCCAGCCGCTTGTGCGGGACCAGCCTGGACACCGCGACGAGGACCGGGGCCTCGGTGCGCCGCGCGGTGACGGCGGGAGGTGCGTCCAGCCCGTTCGGCACGACCACCGTGCGACGGAGCTCGACCCCGAGCCCGCCCAGTTCGTCCCGCGTCACGTTGGAAACGGTGATGTAGCGGCACTTGCGGTACAGCCTCGGCGCGAGCCACGACTCGATCCACCAGCCGATCCGGCCGAAGAACGGGCCCAGCGCGCTGTGCCACTGCTCGCGGTGCACGTGGTGCACCAGCACCAGGACGGGACAGCGCGCCACCAGGCGGCTGAAGAAGGGCATGCCGTTCTGCACGTCCACGATCACGTCCGCGTCGGAGCGCAGGATCGCGAGCAGGGCATGCAGGTAGACCGTGAACTTGTTGCCGCGCCTGCGGAAGCGGACGCCCGCCACCCAGTCGCCGGAGGGGGCGCGGTCGTGGCCGGCACACTGGATCGAGACCCGGTAGCCGAGCCGGGCCAGGCCCTCGGCGATGCGCTCGACGTAGCGTTCGGAACCGCCGCCCTCGGGGTGTCTGGTGTCGCGCCAATTCACCAGCAGAATGCTCGGCCGGTAATCAGGGCCACGCGACATCTGCCTCTCCCGATGCTAGGTTACTGCCAGGTAGCCATCGTAGACTGAATGCGGGAGATAGCAATGGTCGAGATCGGTTCAGTTTCGGCCCCTGAAAAGTTGCGAAAGCCAACTTTCAGCCGTTCTGTTCGGCTTTTTCGCGCATTCCTGAAAGAGCAGTCCGACCCCGACCACTTCTATCGGATCCTGGCGGACGACTCGGTGGCCCAGGTGTCGTCGTACGTGTCCCTGAAGGGCTCGGTCGTGCTCGACGTCGGCGGTGGACCCGGCTACTTCGCCGAGGCGTTCCGCGGCGCCGGCGCCCGGTACGTGGGTCTGGACCCGGACGTCGGCGAGCTGTCCGCCCGCGGTGAACCCGATCCCGGCATGATCCGCGCGAGCGGCACGGCGCTGCCGTTCCGCGACGCCTCGGTGGACGTCTGCTACTCGTCCAACGTCCTGGAGCACGTCGACGACCCGTGGCTGATGCTCGCCGAGATGGTGCGTGTGACCAGGCCTGGAGGCACTGTCTTCATGTCCTACACGCCGTGGTACTCGCCCTGGGGCGGGCACGAGACCGCGCCGTGGCACTTCCTCGGCGGCCACTACGCGCGCCGCCGCTACGAGCGCCGCAACGGCAAACCGCCGAAGAACTCGTTCGGCACTTCCCTGTTCCCGGTGAGCGTCGGGGCGGTCCGGCGGTGGGCTCACCGCCAGACCGTCGCCGACGTGATCGAGACGTTCCCCCGGTACCACCCGTGGTGGGCGAAGTGGATCACCCGCGTCCCGGGGGTCCGGGAGATCGCCTCGTGGAACTTCGTGATCGTGCTCAGGCGACGCGCCTAGGCGACGTGCCTGGCCCGTCGTCCGAGTGCGCCGAGAAGAATTCCGCCGAGCAGTAGGACCAGGCCGACGGAAAGCAGGACGACGGGTCCGGTGCTGCTGATCAGAGTCAATTTTCCGCGCGCTTCCGAGGCGCGGTCCACCGATTCTTTGACGGTTTTCTCGTTGAAGGTCAGGGTGGCGTCGAGCAGCACCGTTCCTTCTTTTCCGTCCGGCCCGAACAGCGCTTGCCGCTGGTGTTCCGAACCCTTGACGATGATGCCGGTGACCGGCTCGACCCACATGGTGCGGGTGTTCTCGTAGCGGCGCTCCGCCTTGACCGACGCGGCGGTGCTGTTCACCAGCGTGCCCGGCACGTCCTGGTCGCGGAACTTGGTCGACGGGATCTTCTGGACGAACTTGTAGACCTCGAGCCCGCCGACCTCGTCCGTGCCCTCGTAGCGCGCGGTCGTCGCCTTGCGCAGGGTGGTGTCGAAGTACTCGTAGTCCTGGGCCTGGGTGTCGAACGGGAACTTGTAGTTGAGTCCCTCCTGGTGCACCGCCTTGTCGGCGGCGGTGGGGTCGCCCTCGGCGTCGGTCACGTACTGCTGGGTGCACTCCTGGAGGGCCATGTTCGTCCGCCGGTCGAGGCACACCCGGTGCTTCACCGCGGAGACGAGCTGGTTCTCGGAGTCGGTGACGACCAGACCCTGGTCCCACACCATCACGTCACCGTCGACCTTGGCCTCCGGCCGGGTCAGGTTGCTCTCGACCTTGCGGGTGGCGGTCAGCCGGGCATCCTTGACTACGAGTTCCTTGGGGTAGAAGACCTTCGCCGCGCCTTCGGCGACGGATTCCGTCTTCTGGTCGAGCGGCACGACTGCGAGCTCGGGGTACACGTAGAAGCGCAGGACTGCTCCGAGCGCCAGCGAGAAGATGCCCAGTCCTACCAGCACGAGGCTCGCAACACGTCGCACTCGTCCTCCTTCTGGGTGTGTTCCGATGATGAGAGGGACGTCACAGTGGCGTGGAACCTACCGGACAGTAACCTCTGCGCAACCCCTCGACCGGGGTGACTCAGGTCATCTTGATCGGTCCGCGTGGAGAAAGAAGCTACTCGGCCGCCGAACCGCAGAGCCGTTCGGCGGAACCCCTGCTGGCCAACGGGTAGCGGCTGAAGGAACCAGCTCCTTACTCATCGGCGACGATGCCGGAGGAAGAGACACGTGGAAGAAACCCCTGTGTGCTATCCGGGAGCAGTTGAGCAGGCCCGGCTGCTCGCCCGCGGTGCGACGACCGCGGCAGAACTCCTTGCGATGACCGAACATCGGCTGAACTCGTCGCGGCACGTTTTCACAGATGTCGATTTGGCGGCCGCCCGGCGCAGTGCGGAGGAGGCCGATCGGCGGTTGGCCGACGGTGCGAGCGGGGGTCTGCTCGGCCTGCCGTTCGCCGTCGAGGATTCCCTGCCCCGTTCGGTGTTCGACGTGCTGGCCGCGGCGGGGGCCGTCGTGATCGGGAGAACGTCGGGAGCCGAGCTTCATCGCAACCCGTCGCCCGGCGTCCCCGCCACGGCGCTCGATCCCAAGGTCTCGGGCACGGCCGTCGCCGTCGCCACCGGTGTGGTGGCCGCGGTGCTGGCACGCCGTGCGCCCGGTGCCGGAGGAGTGCCCGCGGGCGGCGCGGGCGTGGTGGGCTTCGAGACCTCCGGCGGACGCGGTGTGGTGGCGAGGACCGTGGCCGACGTGGCGCACGTCGTGCGGGCGATCGGCTGGGCGGCCGAACCCGCGAACCGTCCACTGAGGATCGGTGTGTCGCTGCGCGGTCTCGCCATGTCGTCCCGCACCCGTCCACCCATGCGCCGGGCCGTCGAGGACGTCGCCGCGCTGTTGTCGTTGCACGTCGGCGAAGTGGTCGACCACGATCCGCACCTCGCCAGCGAGTCCAGGTTCCTGCTGGCGCCGCACCTGGCCGCCGGACCTCGTGAGCTGGACCTGCTCGACCGTTTCGTGCCCCGGCCGTTCCGGGGCATCTGCCGGTCGATGCGGGCGGCGGAGCGGGTGATGGTGAACCACATGTTCGCGGGCGTCGACGTGCTGGTGACGCCGGGGCACACCGGCCCTGCCGAGACGATGTCGCTGCCCGGCGGGGTGCTGGTGCGCAACGGCGCCACCTCTCCGTTCTCCCCGCTCTGGAGGGTCAGCGGCTACCCGGCCGTGTCCGTGTGCGCGGACACGGACGCCGACGGGAACCCGTTGCCGGTGACCTTGATCGCGGTGCCGAGAGCGGAGGGTCAACTGCTCGCGGTCGCCGAGATCATCGAGGAGGGACGACGCGCTCATCGGAGGCCGTAGTCGACGTTCGAGGACGACACCACGTTCTTGAGGTCGAGCGAGTCGTCCGGGTCGCTGGCGTCGGTGACGCCATAGGTGATCGCGCCGGCCAGGCACGCACCGATCACCAGCGCCAGCGCCCCGGCGACGAGACCGCGCCGCCACACGAGCAACAGGACCAGTCCGATCGCGACCAGTGCGGCACCGGCGACCCACAGGACGACGGGAAGAGCGGTGATGACGAACAGCTTCGGCAGGTTCTGCCGGACCTGGTCCACGTTCGCGGTGACCGAGGCGTTCGTCAGCCGCAGTTCTCCGGCGAACACAGGGGTTCCCTCGCCCTCGTCCTGGGTGCTGGTGCGCAACTCCTGCCGGATGTCCTCCCGGACCGAGAGCACCGCGCCGGTCGTGGGCTCGACCAGCAACGTGCGGCTGACGCCGTAGTACTGGGTGACGTCCACGGACGGCTCAGGGCTGCCGACCAGTGAACCGGGTACCGCGAACCGGTCGAGCGCCGTCTGCGGGATCGTGTGCGTGAACCGGTACACGTCGAGTCCCTGCAACAGCTGCTCTCCGGCGAAGTGGATGTCGACCGGGCGCTTGAGAACCGTGTCGTACCAACGGTGATCACGTTGCTCGGTGTCGAACGGGAACACGAAGTTGAGGCCGGGCTGCAGCAGTTGAGGGCCTTCGGCGGTGACCCGCTTGCCCCGTTCGGTCTCGTAGAACTCCCCGTGGCAGGGCGCGACCGCCTCGCCGGTGCGGCGGTCGAGGCAGATCTTGCGCACCTCGGCGCTGAGCACGAGCTTGTCCGAGTCCTCCTTGACGATCGTCGCCCGCTTCCACACGGTGACGTCGCCGTTCTCCTTGACCTCCGGCGCGGCGAGATCACCCTCGACGTGCGTGGTCGCCGTGAGACGGAGGTTGTGGCGTACTTCCGGCATTCCGCCGCCGGGCGGGTACACGACGGCGGTGACTCCTTCTCCTTCGGAGATCGTGACGGAGTCGATGTCGTGCTGAAGCTTGGCGAGCAGGGGATAGGTGTGCAACTGCAGCACCAATCCGGCTGCTACCGCGAAGGCACCGAGTCCGAGCAGGGCGACGACGACTGCGGTTCGCACAGGTCCTCACAAGGGATCGGGTGGCAGGGAGGGCGTTCCGTGAGGCGCGATTTCCGGTAACCGTGCGTTCAGTTCTACCTGGTCCGTGAGCTAGATCACAAGGGCATACCTGAATCCCATTCGGGTTACCTGGTCGCGGCGGGTGGGTCACGATCACCGCTCAACCTGGTCAAGGTGGCGCGAACTCCTAGCAGGCGGCCGTGCGTCCTGAATGATCGGCCGCGCACAGTCCTGTTCAGGTCCAAGAGCTTGGGGGACTTATGAGAGTTCGCAGATGCCTGGCCTTAGCCTTCTCGGTCGCGGTGGCCGTCGGCGCCGCCGTGCCCGCCGCGGCCGCCGCGGCCGCGGAACCGGCGTGGCGCCTGGTCCCGATCCCGCAGAGCAAGGCGACGAGCAATCTCTGGGACGTCGCCGCCGTCGACACCAGGAACGCCTGGGCGGTCGGCTTCGAGGGCTACCACCCGGATCAGCAGTACACGACCGGCGAGCCGATGATGCTGCGGTGGAACGGGATCAGGTGGTACCGGACGTCTCTCCCGGCCGTGCAGGGGCGGGTGTCCTTCCAGCGCGTCGCCGCGTCGTCCGCCACGGACGTCTGGGTCACGGGCGCACCGTGGTCGCCGGACGGCAACGTCACGCTGGTGTGGCGCTACAACGCCGGGACGTGGACCGAGGTGCCGTACCCGCCGGGTGCCACCCCCGGCACGCTGTCGATCCGGGATCTGTCCGTTGTGGACGGACGTGCGTGGCTGGTGGGTCATCACGGCAACGTCCCGGTGTTCCACGAGTGGACCGGCAGCTCCTGGCAGGAACACCAGCCCCCCGCCGAATGCGTGACGGGCGGTGGCTTCGTGAACTTCTGCATCATCAACGCCGTCAAGGCCTTTGCGCCGGACGACGTGTGGGCCGCGGGCAACGGCATGTGGAACGGCTACTCGGGGCCGTTGCTGTTCCACTGGAACGGCACGGCCTGGCGAACCGTCCAGACAGGACTGAACCAGCAGCAGCTCACCATGCAGGCGCTGGACGGTACGTCCTCCCGTGACATGTGGGCGGTGGGCGACGGTGGAGGCATGGGGTCGGGCAACGTGGTCTTGCGGGGAGACGGCACCACCTGGCAGACCGTCAGCGGGCTGGACACGCCTGCGACCCGGAGCCTCGCGGTGGGGGCGAACGGCGTCCCGTGGGTCGTCGGCCAGTTCCCGCAGGCGTCCTTCAGCTCCCACGGCCCGGCCGGCTGGACCACCACTCCGGCGCCCGCGCCGCCGGGTTCGTTCGGCACGAACTACAACGCCATCGCCGCCGTGCCCGGCACGAACAGGATGATCGCCGTGGGCTACGCCGACCTGCCGGGCACGAACCCCCTCCGCCTGCAGGCGGTGATCGCCGACTACGCGTTCCGCTGAGCCCGGCGTGCGGCCGTCCGCTCCGCCGGACGGCCGCACCCTGGCCAGGGGTGCGGCCGCGAAGGTGGATCAGCTGGGCACTTCGTCCAGGTATGCCTGCGCCTGCAGCGTGAACAGCTCGGCGTACCCGGCCTTGGTCGCCATCAGTTCCTCGTGCGTCCCGTACTCGGCGACCTTCCCGTGCTCCAGCAACAGGATCCGCTCCGCCTGCCGCACGGTCGAGAACCGGTGCGAGATGTAGAGCGTCGTCCGGCCCTCCGACAGTTCCCGCAGTCGCGAGAACAGGTCGTGCTCGGCCCGCGCGTCCAGCGCCGACGTCGGCTCGTCGAGCACCAGGATCGGCGCCTCCCGCTGGAACGCCCTGGCCAGCGCGATCTTCTGCCACTCACCGCCCGACAGGCTGACGCCCTGGTCGAACCAGCGCCCGAGAGGGCTGTCGTAGCCCTGGGGCAGCCGTTCGATCCGCTCGTCCGCGCCGGCGCGGCGGGCCGAGTTCTCGATGTGCGGCCGGTCCTCCAGCCGGGTCAGGTCGCCGAGGCCGATGTTCTCGGCGGCAGTGCCCTGGTACGTCACGTAGTCCTGGAACATCGCGCTGATCCGCGTGCGCAGTGCGACGGGGTCGTACTCGCGGATGTCGACGCCGTCGAGCAGGATGCGGCCGCCGGTCGGGTCGTAGAGCCGGCAGAGCAGCTTGAACAACGTCGACTTGCCCGCGCCGTTGCGCCCCACCACCGCCACCGTCTCGCCGGGCCGGATCTCGAAGCTGACGGCGTCCAGCGCGGGATCCTCGGCGCCCGGATAGCTGAAGGTCACCGAGTCGAACTCGATGTGACCCTCCACTGTGGACGGCATCGGCCGTGGCGACGGCGGCGCCGTGATCTCCGGCTTCGTGTCGAGGAACCGGTACAGCGTGTCGAGGTAGAGGTTGTTCTCGTACATCCCCGAAAGCGCGGTGAACAACCCGGACACCGACGTCTGCACGGACGCCGCGGCAGCCGTGTACAGCGCCAGGTCTCCCAGTGTGAGCCGTCCGCCGACCGCTTCCAGCGCGATGTACAACGTGATCGCCGAACCCGCGAACGTGCTCAGCAGCCCCCAGGACGTCGAGCTGATGTTGCGGTTGACCGTCAGCTTCCGCTGCCGTTCGTAGGAGACGGTGCCGAGCCGGCGGAACCGGTCGACGAAGTACGGGCCGAGCCCGAACAGCTTCGTCTCCTTGGCGTAGGTGTCCGTCGTGACCAAAGAGGACAGGTAGTCCATCCGCCGCTTGATCGGCGACATCATGAAGGTCAGCCAGAACGCGCGCGAGCCGTACTTCGACTGCGAGATGAACGCGGGGATCGGCGCCAGCAGCGCGACCAGGGCGAGCAGCGGGCTGATCGAGACGAGCAGCGCGATCATGCTGCCGAACGTGATCAGCGTCCGCAGGAGCCCCAGCGCGGAGTTCATCATCGACAGCGGGCGCGTCGGCGCTTCCTGAGCGGCCTGACGCAGCATGTCGTACGACGTCGAGCCCTCGAAGTACGCGAGGTGCAGGTCGCTGGCGTGCGCCATCACCCGGTGGCGGATGGTCAGCGTCATGCGTTCCTGCAGCAGCGCCTGCGCGATCGACGTCAGCGCGCCACTGATCGCGGTCGCGCCGAGAACGGCGAACTGGAGCAGCGCGACTTTCGCGATGTCACCCGTGGTGCCGGTGTGCTGGATCGCCGCGACGACGGAGTCGAGCAGCAGCTTCGCGATGTAGGCGGTCGCGGTCGGCAGGAGCCCCGACAGGAGCGTGATCAGCGCCAGCACGATGGTCAGGGCCGGGCTGGCCTGCCACGTCAGCCTCGCGACCTTCGGCAGGCCGCGGACGGTGCCCGCCACGGACGTCTTCACGCGCTTCAGCCGGGAGCGCAGATCCTTCGGTTCGTCGTCCGGCTTCGGTTCCGGAATGTCGACGGGTCCGGTGAGCCCGCTCTCCGGCACCGTCGTGGCGCGCCGCCGCCGGCCGCGCCTGCCCAGCATGAACTCCATGCCGCCCCCGCCGCCCGGGATCATTCAGCCTCCACGGCGCCGCGCAGGAAGAAGTCGACCACCTGGCGCGTGGTGGGCGGGTCGACGTCCGCCGTCAGCCGGCGGCCGCCGAACAACAGGGTCATGAAGAGCGCGGCGAGCTGCTCCGGCGGCAGCCGCAGCCGATCCTTCTCCGGCGTGAACAGCTCGACCATCGCCCCTCGGATGGCGGCCATCGACTCGCGGCGCCCGCCCTTCCTGGCGCCGTCCTTGTGACGCTGTTCGGGGTCGCGGTGCTTGACGCGGCCGGACGCGTGCAGCGCGCCCATCAGCGCGCCCATTCGTTCAAGGTGCGCGCCGAGCGCCTCGGCGGCCTCGACGAGCCGGTCTTCCAGCGGCTGGTCGACGGGGATCTCGGTGATCGCGTCGAGCACGTGGTCGGGCCTGAGCGCCTCGGCCGTGCAGGCGTCGAACAGCTCGTCCTTGTCCTTGAACGCGCGGAAGATGGTGCCCTCGCCGATGCCGGCGGCGCGGGCGATCTGGCTGCTCGTCACGTTCGCGCCGTGCTCGATCAGGAGCGGCAGCACGGCGTGCACGATCATGGCGCGCCGGTCTTCCGCGCTCATGCTCGGCGCTCTTCGCCGGGTTTCGGATGCTGGTGTCATGCGTCCATCATGCGGAGTGAGTGCTCACTCCGTCAAACGAGTATGGGCTCCTGTGAGGCAGGAGTGCGCGCTCGGCGGGATGAGCGAACGTGGATAAAAACTGCGATCGAGAACATCGGTGGGCGAACAAGAACTGAGACCTCCGTCCTGTTGTGCGATGCGGAATTTCATGGCTTGCGCGGGGGAGCTGATCCACTTTCGGTGCTGTGACCTGCGGGTAGCCACCTTCGGCGTTGGGATGTTCGGCGTCCCTGTTTCGCGAATCGGAATTTCGTGCCCTCTGAGTCACGTCATTAGCTTCGAATTCATGGAATGGAGCTTTCAGACGGCAGAACAGCTCGTCGCCGCGTTGCGTGCCGGCGAGGTGACATCGGTGGAACTTGCCGACGAGGCGATCGCCCGCATCGAGCGCGACGACGAGGTGATCAACGCGATCTGCGTGCCGGACTTCGACCGGGCACGGGCCGCCGCCCACCGTGCCGACCAGGCACGGGCGCGGGGTGAGGACCGGCCGCTGCTCGGCGTTCCGGTGACGGTCAAGGAGTGCTACGACGTGGCCGGGCTGCCCACGACCTGGGGCATGCCGCCGCACCGCGACCACCTGCCGGCCGAGGACGCGGTGCAGGTGTCACGACTCAGGGCCGCGGGCGCGGTGGTGCTCGGCAAGACCAACGTGCCGTTGGGGCTGCAGGACATCCAGAGCTTCAACGACATCTACGGCACCACCACCAACCCGTGGGACCACAGTCGCACGCCGGGTGGCTCCTCCGGCGGTTCGGCGGCGGCCCTGGCGTCCGGGTTCGGCGCGCTGTCCATCGGCTCCGACCTCGCGGGCTCGCTGCGCACCCCCGCGCACTTCTGCGGCGTCTACGCGCACAAGCCGACCGTCGGACTGGCGGCGACCCGCGGCATGGTCGCGCCGTCCGACCCGGTCCTGCCGACCGACCTCGACCTCGCCGTCGTCGGTCCGATGGCGCGTTCCGCCCGCGACCTCACGCTCCTGCTCGACGTCATGGCGGGACCGGACCCGCTGACGTCCGGCAAGGCGCACCGGGTGGCACTGCCGCCCGCCCGGCACGAACGGCTCCGCGATTTCCGGGTCCTGGTCCTCGACGACCATCCGCTCATCCCGACCGGGTCCGCCGTGCGGGCGGGCGTGCACCGGGTGGCCGCCGCGCTCGTCGAGGCCGGCGCCCGCGTCGAACGGCACAGCCCGTTGCTGCCCGACCTGACCGAAGCCGCGACGCTCTACATGCGGTTGCTGATCTCGGGCTCCGTCGCGCGTTTCCCCATCGAGTCGTACGAGCAACTGCAGACCCGCGCCGCCGGACTGAGCGCGGACGACCGGAGTCTCGACGCCGTGCGGCAGCGCGCCCTGGTGTGCAGCCACCGCGACTGGCTCGAGGCGAACAACCGCCGCGAGATCCATCGGCACGGCTGGCGGCAGCTGTTCGCCGAGTTCGACGTCGTGGTGTGCCCGATCACGCCCACCCCCGCGTTCCGGCACGACCACGACCCCAACCCGCTGGAACGGCGCATCGACATCGACGGCGTCGAGCACCCGTACTTCGACCAGCTCGTCTGGGCAGGCCTGGCCACCATGCCCGGCCTGCCCGCCACCGCCGTACCCGCGGGCCGTTCCCCCGAAGGCCTGCCGGTCGGAGTGCAGCTCATCGGCCCGATGTTCGAGGACCGCACCCCGCTCCGGCTGGCCGAACTGCTGGAGCGGAGGACCGGCGGCTTCGAGGCACCGAGGTAGCCGGGCAGGCCCCCTGCGCACTCCGCAAGGCCTGGCAGCCGCACCCGGCCACGAGTCCGCGCGATGATCGGGGAACCTTGAGCCGTCCCGTGCGTTGGCGTAGGTGACGCCTTGACCAGCCCAGCGGGAGGACCGGGAATGAGACTGCCGGACCGCGAGCAGCAGGAACTGGACGAGATCGAGCGCCGCCTCGCCGAGGACGACCCGAAGCTGGCCGCCAAGCTCACCCGTCCGGCACCCAAGGTGCCGCGCAGGACCCTGCTCCTCGCCACGGCACTGTTGACCTACGCGGCCGGGCTGATCGTCGTGATGACCGGCGTGACGCTGTCCTCGGTGGTGCTCGTCGTGCTCGGCGCCTGCGTGGCCCTCGGAGTGTTCGCCTGGTTCGCCGTGCGGGTCTGGCGCGAGCACCGCGAGTAGCGAGCGGCCCCTGCCGGCAACGCGTGCGCTGGGTCCTCAGTACTCCCAGAGGATCGTGGTGCCGCTGCCCGCGCTTCTGAACACGCTGCCGAACTCGATCACCTGGACGGGGTCGGGATCAGTGCGGTGCCGGTATCGCAGAACTCGCCTGCTCAACACCCTTGAGTGACCGCGGGGAAGCGTCGGCGACAGGTGGACGAACATGAGGTCCTCGTGTTCGGAGCTCGAGCTCGAGTTCGAGTTCGGTGACAGTTGCAGGCGTTGAGGGCAGAACTCCCACAGCGGCCCTGCGCGAACCACCGTCGCAAGATCGTCGATCGCGTGCTGCAGCGTGAGATTTGTTGTTCTGTCATATGTCGCACCGCGATAGGCCGGGGCCGCGGTGAGCCAGTCGTGCAGGGCTTGGCGCAGCCTGGCATCCGCCGCCAGCCGGTCCGCGAGTTCCTCGAGCGGTTTCCCGCACACGAGGCACGTCGTCTTGCGCGTGAACCTGGCCTTCCGGAACAGCCACTGGCCACAGGCCACACATTTCACCATGACGACTCCCGGCTTCCGCGTTGCCGGAACCGTAGGGAGCCGGCGCGGGACCCCTCCCGGAGTCGACCAGTCGGCGCATTCCCGCGCTCACCTACCATGCGTGCCGTGCCGTCACTGATCGCCATCATCGCCAACGACGCCGAAACCGCTCGTTTCCTGGCCTGGCCGGGCGACTTCGAACTCGACCGGGCAGATCACGTGGAGGAGGTGCACCTCGCGTCCGGTGCCGCGCTGGAGGGGTTCGCCGGTGACGGCGCGGGAGGCACGTTCTTCTTCTGCGGTGACGGCGGTGAGGAACGCCCGGTGCTGTACGCGGACTCGGAAGGCGGCGCGGCGCTGGTCGCGATCGGACTGCGGAGTCTGCTGCAGCTGCTGCTGGTCGCGCCGTGGTGGCGGGACTTCCGCGAGTTCACCGAGCAGGAGAACACGGAACTCACCGCCGAGTACCTGAACGACATGCCGGACCTGCCCGCACGACGGCAGCGTGCGGCCGACGTGCTCGGCCTCGAACTGCCACCGGCGGCCGAGGTCCTGGCACGGCTGCGAGAGACCGCGACCGGAGCCGGTCCGGAGTTCGACTTGGTCTTCACACCGGAGAACACGACGTACGAGCGGCTGTTCCGGGTCTCCTAGGGGCCGGCAGGTCAGGCAACGGTTGCCGGGGAGATCAGCTGCCGGTCCTGGCGCAGTTGCCTGGCCATGTTCCAACCGAGCACGCCCACGACCCGGCCGGCCGCGAGGTAGTGCGCCACGAACTTGCGTTCGGCGAGCTGCCCGTGAGCGACCACCATCTCCGCGTCGGCCGGAAACACGCCGTACGCCTGGATCTTCGCGTCGAACTGGTCGGTCCAGAAGTACGGCACCGGGGCGAACGGGGTCCGCGCGCCGAGCAGGGTGCGGGCCGCCGCCATGCCCTGCTCGGTGGCGTTCATCCGGTGCTCGACCCGCATCAGCGAACCGAAGTGCGGGTTGAACCAGCGCGCCACGTCGCCGGCGGCGTACACGCCGTCGACGGCGCGGCAGGTGGCGTCGCACACCACGCCGTCGTCCACCGGCACGCCGGAGCCGTCGAGCCAGGCGGTGGTGGGCGCCGCGCCGATCGCGACCAGCACGACGTCCGCCCGCAGCACGGTTCCGTCGGTCAGTTCGACTCCCGACACCGCGATGTCGCCGTGCAACGCGGTCACGCCGGTTCCGGTGCGCAGCCGCACCTCGTGTTCCTCGTGGAGTTCGGCGATCGTCGAAGCGACCTGGTCACCGAACTGGCGGACCAGGGGGAGGGGCAGCGGGTCGACCAGCGTCACGTCCAGGCCCAGCCGCCGGGCCGCCGCCGCTGCCTCGGTGCCGAGGAATCCCGCTCCGACGACCACAACAAAAAACGAGCGCAGCAGGTCGCCGCGCAACGTCAGCGCGTCGTCGATGGTCCGCAGCACGTGGACCCCGGCGAGGTCGTGGCCGAACGGGAGTTTTCGCGGGGTCGTCCCGGTGGCGATCACCAGGCCGTCGTAAGCGATCTCCTCGCCGTTCGACAGCGCTACCGTGCGACCGGCCAGGTCCAGTCCGCTCGCGGCACTCCCGAGTTTCAGCTCGATGTCGTGGTCCACATATGCGGAATCGGGCCGCAGCAACGTCTTCTCCGGCTCCCACGTGCCCGCCAGGACCTGTTTGGACAGTGGTGGCCGGTCGTAGGGGAGCACCTTCTCGTCGCCGACCAGGGTGAGCCTGCCGGTGTAGCCCTCGCGGCGCAGCGTCTCGGCGGTGGTGACGCCGGCCGCCGAAGCGCCGACGACGACCACCCGTTCCAGGTTCCCCACTACTTGTCCACGACGATCGCGAGCGCCGGGCACAGCAGGGCGGCGTGTTCGGTGGCCGCCTCCAGTTCCTCGGGCGGGTCCTCCAGCAGCAGGACCACCATGCCGTCCTCGTCGCGCTGGTCGAACACGTCCGGCGCCGCGAGCACGCACTGGCCCGCCCCCACGCAGGCGTCCACGTCGATCCGGACCTTCATCGGTTGTCCTCGCGGTCCCACGTGACGGGCAGCGAGCGCACGCCGTAGACCAGCGCGTCGTTCTTGAACTCGATGTCCTCGAACGGAACCGCGAGTCGCAGCGTCGGGATGCGCTGGTGCAGCCGGGCGAACACCTCCTGCAGCTCGACCCTGGCCAGCTGCTGACCGAGGCACTGGTGGATGCCGTAGCCGAACGCCAGGTGCGCGGTCGCCTCGCGCTTCAGGTCGATGAGGTCGGGGTCGGGGAACACCGACTCGTCCCGGTTGCCGGCCGACAACGCGGCCACGAGCCACTCACCGGCCTTGATCGTCTCGTCGCCGATCGTCACGTCGCCGGTGGCCTGGCGCAGCACCCCGAACTGCACGATCGACAGGTACCTCAGCATCTCGTCGACGGCGGTGCCCGCGAGTCCGGGATCGGCGCGCAGCGCGGCCAGCTGGTCGGGCTGGCGCAGCAGGGCCAGCGTGCTCAGGCCGATCATGTTCGCGGTGGTCTCGTGCCCGGCGATCAGCAGGGTGATGCCCAGGGTGACCAGTTCCTCGACCGACAGCTCCTGGCCGTTCTCCCCGGCCCTGACGATCAGCCTGCCCAGCAGGTCGTCGCTCGGCGCCGCCAGCTTGGTCAGCACCAGCTGGGTCATGAACCCGACGACCTCCAGGTTGGCCTGCTCCAGCGCGGCGGGGTCGCTGTTCGTGCCGATCAGCACCGCGGTCTGCTCCTGGAACCGGTCGCGGTCGGCGTAGTCCACGCCCAGCAGTTCGCAGATCACCAGTGACGGGATCGGCAGCGCGAAGTCCGCCACCAGGTCGACCGGCCCGGTCCGCGCCAGCAGCGCGTCGAGGTGGTCGTCGACCAGGCCCTGGATGTAGGGGCGCATGGCCTGGATCCGCTTGACGGTGAACTCCGGCGTCAGGAGGCGCCGCAACCGGGCGTGGCCGGGGCCGTCCATGTTCAGCAGGCTGCCGGGCGCCACCGGCCGGTCGAGCAGGCCGCCCGCCACGACGTGCGTGGACGGGGCCGCGTGCGAGCTGAGGTTGGGATCGCCCAGCATCGCGCGCACGTCGGCGTACCGGCTGACAACGCGGGCCTCGACGCCGACCGGACAGGCCAGCGAGGCCGTGCCCTCCTGAGCGCGCAGTTCGGCGTACTCGGCGGGCGGATCGAACGGGCAGCCGGAGTCGCGTTCGGTCGGGAACTGAGAAAATATGGCAGTCGCTGTCATATGACCGAGACTGCCAGATGACATGCACTGCCGCAACTGTGTGTCATGTGGCAGTGACTGCCATGTGGCAGTGCTACCGTTCGCGGGAGACGGGGCAGGGAGGTGCGCTGTGGGCTTGCGCGAGACGAAGATGGAACGCACCCGGAGGTTCATCGCCGAGTCGGCGTTCGACCTGTTCGTCGCGCAGGGGTACGACGACACCACCATCGAGCAGATCGCCGCCGCGGCCGAGGTCGGCACGCGGACGCTCTACCGCTACTACTCCACCAAAGAGGCGCTGGTCGTCAGCTTCGTGGAGAACGGGCTCGACGCGGCGATGGACGCCTTCCTCGCCCAGCCCGACGAAACGCCGCTGTCCGAAGCGCTCTACGCCGTCGTCGACAGCGTCGAGCAGACGATCGGGGCGAACTCGGCGCGCCTGCTCGCGCTGTACGACATCTTCGACAAGACCACGGGGCTGCGGGCCGGTCTGGCCGACCTGTGCTGGAGCTGGCGTCAGCGGCTGGCCCAGGAGATCCTCCGTCGGGAGAACGGGACCGGGGATGTGTTGCACGCCGCGCTGACCGCCGCGAGCACGATGAACGTGATCGAGGTCGTTGTGCAGACGTGGACCGCGAGCGGTGGCGGGGTCGACGTCACGGACATCACCCGCGAGACGCTCAAACTGTTGCACACCAAGGCGATCCCGTTCCCCAGCCCCGCGGCCCCCTAGCGCGCCGGAAGGATCTCGACGAACCCGTCGGTCCCGTTCACCCTGATCCGCTGACCGTCCTGGATCGTCCGGGTGGCCTGGTCGACGCCGACGACCGCGGGCAGCCCGTACTCCCGCGCGATCACCGCGCCGTGCGTCATCATGCCGCCGACTTCCGTGACCAGGCCCGAGATCGCCACGAACAGCGGTGACCAGCTCGGGTCGGTGTAGGCGGTGACGAGGATGTCGCCCGGCTCCAGATCGGCGTCCGCCACGTTCAGGACGACCCTGGCCCGTCCTTCGACCGTCCCGCCGGAGACGGCCAGACCGGAGAGCGCACCTTCCGGCAGGTCGTCGCGCCGGTAGCTTCCGCTGATGGCCTCGCCGTCGGAGGTCAGCACGCGCGGGGGAGTGAGCACCTCGAACGACCTGAAGGCCTCCCTGCGCTCGCGGATGACCTCGCCGTAGCCCTGGCCGGTGCGCGTCAGCTCGTGAAGTTCCTGCAGCGTGAGGAAGAAGGCGTCCTCTTCGGACTCCAGCAGGCCTGCGCCGGTGAGGCGTTCGGCCTCTTCCAGCAAGGCCAGCTTGTAGACGAGGTAGCGGCTGATCATCCCGTACTTCGGGTACTCGCGATAGCCGATGAACGTGCGCACGCGGTCGATCATCCGCTTGGTGTCGGCGGCCTTCTGCTCGCCGCCGGGAAGAACGAGCAGGCGTTGCAGGACCTCCTGCTCCTTCTTCCACGCCTCCTGCCGGCCCTGTTCGAAGCGGTGCCCCGCGGCGCCCTGCTCGAAGTTCCTGACGTTCGTGAGGATCATGGGCAGGAGTGCGGCGGGGTTCTCGCTCCACCGCGTCCTGGTGATGTCGATCTCGCCGACGCAGCGCATGCCGTACTTGCCGAGGTAGTCCTGGATGGCGTCGAGTGCCTCCTGGCCACCCTCCAACCCGGACAGGTCGTCCAGGAAGTCGCCCTCGGCGTTCTGCAGGAACGCGACGACCTCGGGGTGCGGGCGGATCGCGTCCGCGACGTCGAGCAGCGCCAGTCCCATCTCGGACGTGACGTTGTGCGGAGCGGACAGCGTCAGCGTGTCGGCGGCGTTCTTCTCACCGAGCCACTCGCGCAGGTTCTCGTTGAGCCACCACGTCGCCTGCATCCCGGCCATGATCACCTGGTTGCTGCGCGGGTCGAACAGGATCCGGCGCAGCTCCTCGAAGTCCGCGATGACGAACTCGAGCAGCTCCGGTCCTGACTTCCCCCGGATGTCGCGCTTCAGCACGGCGACGGACGCCTCGGCGTTCCCGATCAGCTCGGTGACCAGGTCCGGATCGGACTCGATCTCGGCCTGCGCGGTGCCGGGGAACGACGGTCCGGACCCGTCGCCCGCCGGGACGAAGCCGGTGCGGCCCAGGACGGTGCGCAGGGCGTCGCCCATCAGCGGATCGGCCTTGTCCGCGACGTCCAGGAACGCGGCGCTGCTCTGGGGCGTGGCGAGGATCGGGGTGACGTCGACGAAGAGCCGCCCTGCCGCGATCGCCATCGGCCTGGGCGTCGTCGACTGCCACACGGAGAGGCCCAGCGGCTTCATGGCGTCCGTCATCATCTGCTGATGGCCGACCGAGACGTAGACGTGGTTGTCGTCGTCATCGGTCTCCGGGACGGGGAACAGCGTCGTGATCGGCCTGCTCTGGACGATCTGGAACTCGTCGCCGGCCAGGCACCACTCGATGTCCTGGGGCCTGCCGAAGTGCTCCTCGATCCGCCGGCCGAGCCGGGTCAGGCGCACCACCTGCGCGTCCGTCAGCGCGGGTTGCCCGGTGGCGACCGTTTTTTCGATGATCTCGTCGTCGAGGACGCGGTACATGTCCGCGTTCACCAGACCGGACACAAAGGACTCACCGAGCCCGGGAACGGCTTCGACGCAGGAGATCCGCCTGCTGGACGTGACGGGGTCGGCGGTGAAGAGAACGCCGGCCGAGTCCGGGAAGACCATCTGCTGCACCACCACGGCCATCCGCACCTCGCGGTGGTCGAAACCGTTGCGCAGCCGGTAGGTCACAGCGCGCTCGGTGAACAGCGAGGCCCAGCACCGGCTGACGTGCCGCAGGACCTCCGCCGTTCCCACCACGTTCAGGTACGAGTCCTGCTGGCCCGCGAACGACGCGGTCGGCAGGTCCTCCGCGGTCGCGCTCGACCGCACCGCGCAAGGGGTTCGCTCGCCGAGCCGCGCCAGCGCGTCCGTGATCTCTGCTGCCACTTCGGCAGGCACGACGAGACGCTCGATGTCCTGCCGCACCTCCGCACTCCGCGCCGCGATCTCCTCCCGGTCGTCCGCGGTGAGGAGTCCCAGCCGGTCCAGCCGCTCGCCGATCGACGGCGCCTCGCGCAGGACCCGGTCGAACGCGTCCGTCGTCACGCAGAAGCCGGGAGGCACCTGGATACCCTCGATTCGGGCAACCTCTCCAAGGTTCGCTCCTTTGCCGCCGCAGAGCGAGATCCGCGTGTCGTCGACTTCAGCGAGACCGACCACATAGCCGCTCATCCGGTCATTTCCCCCGATTCCTCGTCTCGCGCACTGGCACGAGCTTTGCGTCAGGCGGGAGATTCTGCGCGCCGAACAGGGGCTTGCCGCAAGCCCAGGGGTGCGCTATATGTTGAAGTGGGGAGAGGGGATCTCCCCTTTTTTCGTCTCTGGCCCCCGGGAATCGTTCACTCGGCCGGGTACATCTGGCGCTGGTGACGGCTTGCCGGTGATGTCCGGCTCTAGCCTTGTCCGCCGTGGGTTCTGGTAGAAGGTGGAGCGCGGCAGGGTTGACGCTGGTGGTCACTCTGGCTTTGACGCAACCGGCTCAGGCGGACGAACGGCCCCTGCTTCCCGACCTCCGCCAGGCGCCGGTCGGGTGCGCCGGTGGCTACGGCGGCGATCCCTCGCTGTGCAGGGACTGGGACGTCTGCATGGTCGCCGATGCCCAGGCGCCCAACGGGGAGTGCGTGACGTCCGGCGAGATCCGGGCCGTCCGGATCCGGTTCACCACGGCGATGGACAACGTGGGCGAAGGCCCGTTGATGCTGCACGGCCGCCGTCCTGACCGGACCTCGGACGAGATGTCGGTGCGTCAGGCGTTCCAGACGTCGCGCGGCGGACCGATTCCCGGCACCTACGACGATGCCCGGCGCGCCACTGCCACGTCGATGTACTACGAGCCGACGCCCACGCACCTGCACTGGCACCTCATGGGGTTCGCGCGGATGCAGTTGCGCACGCCGGGTGGCAAAACGGTGGTCGCCGACCGCAAGAACGGCTTCTGCCTGGGAGACCGCTACCGGAACGCCGACGCGGGTGGACTGCCCGACCCGGCCAGTCCGGAAGGACAGCTCGCCGAACGCCTGAAGAAGAGCAACTGCGGCAGGAACGACCCCGGTGCCACGGAGATGTTCGAGGGCATCTCCGTCGGCAGCGGCGACGACTACCGCAAGGGTGTCGACTTCCAGTGGCTCGACCTCACCAACGTCGCCTCCGGCACCTACGACCTGGTCAACACGGTCAACTCCGACCGCACCCTCGCGGAGTCCCGCTACGACAACAACTCCTCGTCGATCTCGATCTCGGTGCAGTGGCCGGGCGGGGCGAAGCGGCGGCCCGCGGTGATCACCGCGGCCCCCGCCGTCACGTTGCTGCGGAGCTGTCCGGGGCAGGAGCGGTGCTCGGGACAGCTCAAAACGGACGACTTGCTCGCCCGCGCCCGCAGTGGTCCGATCCGGGAATCCGCGCCGGGCAGGCCGGAGTGCGGAACGGCCGAGCAGAGCTGCTGCTGTTGCGCCTGCCGCTGAACCGGTACCGGCCTACCTCTCGATCGTCCAGGTCCCGATCGCGTCCAGCAGGTGATCGATCATCGCGTCGGTGACCGGGCGGCGCTCGAACATGCTCCGGAAGACCAGGGGGCCGATGATGATCGCCGGGGCGTCGGGGAGGTCGGCAGACGGCTGAAGCTCGCCGGTCCGGGTCGCCGAGTCCAGGGCTGTGCCGAGCTGGCCGCTGATCGTGGCGATGAGTTGCTCGCGTCGAACGGTCGCGTCGGGCTCGTCCGACGGTCCGTGGAACAGCGCCGCGGTCACCGCCTGCACCTCGGGCAGGGCCAGTTCGTCGGCGAGTGTGCGCATCTGCCGCGCCAGCCACGGGCGGACGGGCGGGACGGGGTCTCGGAAGAACGGCATCCGGACGCCGGCCATCGTGTCGTCGAGCAGCATTCTCGGCTGCGGCCAATGGCGGTACACGGTCGCGCGCCCGACTCCCGCGCGTTTGGCGACGTTCTGGTGGGTGACCGCGGCCGGACCGTCCTCGCGGAGGAGCTCCCGTGCGGCGGAGAGGATCGCCTCGCGGCTGCGGGTGATGCGCGGGTCGGTGGAGTCGGCCATGACGACATCTTATGAGACAACTTGACTCAGAAGCACGTGGGACGGCAGAGTGGAACTTATGAGACACAGTGACTCAGAAGTTTCCCGGTTGGTGGTCCTCGGTGCGAGCGGTGGCACCGGACGGGCTGTCGTCGACGTCGCGCTGCGAGCCGGGCACGCCGTCACGGCTGTTGTGCGCCGCAGTGACGCGATGCCGTCCGCGCCCGGCCTGACCGTGTCGGTACTGCCGGTGCTGACCGACCTGGCCCACGTCGTCGCAGGCCACGACGCGGTCATCAGCGCACTCGGCACCAATGACCGTGGCCCGTCCACGGTCTGTTCGGACGGCATCCGCGCCACGTTGCTCGCGATGAAGGAGACGGACGTGCGCCGCCTTGTCGCCGTCAGCGCACACGGCGCGGCGGAGAGCCGTGACCGGTCGCTGTACTCCGTGCTGCTCTGGGCGTCGGTCAAGCACAAGATGCGGGACAAGGAGGTGATGGAGGCGCTCATCCGTCAGTCCGATGTGGACTGGACGATCGTCCGGCCGCCCGCGTTGAAGGACACTGCGGCGACCGGCGGCTACCGCACGGGCAACGATCTGCGCGTCACCGTGACCTCCTCGGTGTCGCGCGCCGATCTGGCCGACTTCCTCGTGTGCGAGGCCGTGCGACCGGCGTTCGTCCGCCAGACCCCGGGGATCGCCGCATGAACGTCCACAGTGGCCGGATCGACCTGAGCGGCCAGGTCGCGCTGGTGACCGGTGGCGCCGGCGGAATGGGCAGGGTCATCACCGCGGAACTGGTCCGTGCCGGAGCCCATGTCGTCATCACGAGCCGTGACGGTGAACGTGGAGAGGCACTGCGGCGCGAGATCGGTGCCGATCAGGTGGAGGTGCTCACCGGCGACCTGGGTGTCCGCCGCGACCTGCACCGGCTCGCCGCCGAGTTCTCGCGCCGTCACGACAGGCTGCACCTGCTGATCAACAACGCCGGGGCGCACTACCGCGACCGGCGGCTGACCGCCGACGGCGTGGAGGCGCACCTGGCCGTGAACCACCTGGCCGGGTTCACGCTCACCTATCTCCTGCGTGACCGGCTCCAGGCCGCCGCGCCCAGCCGTGTCGTCAACGTCGTCTCGGCGACCATGTCCGACACCTGCTCGGTGCCGCTGCCCGGCAGGCCCCGGCCGGTCTCGCTCGACCTCCGAGGCGTCACCGACCTGCGTGAGCTCAATCCCGCCGAGGGCTTCGCCCCGTTCACCGCCTACGCGAGGGCCAAGTTGCTGAGCACGATCTGCGGTTACGTCTTCGCCGACCGGTGGCACGACGACGGCGTGACGGTGAACGCCGTGCACCCCGGGATCGTGAGCACGAGCATCGTCGACGACATCACGCCCGCCGCGCTCAGGCCTTTCCGATCACTGATCCACAGTCGTCTGCTGACACCGGAAGCCGGTGCGGAGGCGGCACTGCGCCTGGCCACGGACCCCGGCCTCGCGACCGTGACGGGCCGCTATTACGTGCGGGACAAGGAGGAACGGTCGCCCAGCGTCTCCTACGACCCCGGCACGCGCGACAAGGCCTGGCAACTCAGTGCCGACTGGGCGGATGAGATCAGTGCGGGGGACCGAACAGGGGAATGATCAGAACTGTCGGTACCCCGCGTTACGGTGCCGCCGTGAATCCCAGGAACGTGAAGATCCTCGACCAGATCCGCTCCGAGGCGCTCGCGCGGAAGATCCCGGAGCCCGATGTGGAGCGGTGGATGGAGATCGTCCGCCCCTGCGCACTTCTGGCGCTGGACGGGGACGGACCGGTCGTGGGCCGGTTCGGCGGTCCGATCATGCTGCCCGCCGACGTCGAGACCCAGGATTACCCGTTGGTCGCCACCATCGACTGCGCCGCTCTTCCCCGGGAAGCGACGGATCTTCCGCTGCCGTCCGACGGCAGGCTGCTGTTCTTCGGCTATCCGGAGGAGCACGGCATGGGCGAGGTCGTGTACGTGCCGGAAGGCGCGGCCGTCGTGGAACGGGAACTGGACCCTGCGTCCTATCCGGCCTGCGGTGACGATTTCGCGGAGAACCACGACGAGTTCCCGCAAGGCGACATCCACCTGACGGCCGACGTGTCCCTGCCCTTCGTCGGCACGGTCGCCGCGCCGTCACCCGTCTACCTCGTGCCGATGCCGGGGCATCCTCATTCCGAGGCGCTGGCCGAGGTGTGGGCGGACCAGTGGGGCGGGGCGACCCTGGTGCTGGGCGGGTACGGCACGGACTGCAACGGCAGTGACGCGACAGAGATCGCCGCCCTTTGCGCCGCCGACGACGAGAAAGCGGAACGATGGCCCGGCCCTGGCACGCCGTCGTCCGACGCCGGCGACTGGGTTCTGTTGCTGGAGTTCAACGTCCACCGGTCAGGCGGAGGCGCCGCCATCTTCTGGGTGATCGAGCGAGACGACCTGATCGCACAACGCTTCGACCGCACCCAGGTCCTCGTGGACTGGAATCCCTGAGTCAGGGTCCGGCGAGCACGGCTTTCGTCCACTGTGGACGTGAGCGCCTTCCGGAGGCAGGCGCGAGCGCGAGTGAGGAAGGCCTCCGCTCGCGCTCGCACCGGGTGCTCAGCTCACACGCAGGCGTAGTACCGCGTCAGGCTTGTCTGCGGGAACCACTCGTTGACCGCGCAGTGGTAGACCCTGCCGGTGGCTTCCTCGTGGATGTCGACGTACTCGGAGTACCAGGCGTCGGACTCCCGGCCGCCCTTGCCCAGGCTGATGTAGCCGACGGTGCCGAACGACGGGTGCCGGTGCGGGCCGGACGTCCACGTCTCGCCGCGGCGGAAGTCCCTGTCGATCTGCATCGGGTCGGACTTGCCCTCGGTGCCGAACATCGTCACGCGGACGGGGTCCTCAGTGTCCGCGTTCGGCAGGTTGCCGGTGCGGAAGGTGAGGTAGTAGGTGCTGATGCCGTCGGCCGAGGCGGGCACGACCGTCGTGAGCGTGCCGAGGACGGCCAGTGCTGCGCAGAGCAGCACACTGCGGATCTTCATCTTCTCTCTTCCTGTCGACGAAAACCGTGACACCGATACGGTGGAGGGGGACGGTGGTCGTTCAGTGGTCATCCGGCGGCCGCCTAAGCTGGCGATCATGACGAAGCACCAGTGGACCGCCGGCGACCTTCCCGACCTCACCGGTCGCACCGTCGTGGTGACCGGTGCGGCCAGCGGGGTGGGCCGCGGCACGGCGACCGCCTTCGCCGCGGCAGGGGCACGCACGGTGCTCGCGGTGCGCGACGTCGCCGCGGGGGAGCGGGCCGCGGCCGCCATGTCCGGCACCACCGAGGTTCGTGAACTGGACCTGGCGAACCTGGCGTCGGTGCGCGCGTTCGCCGAGGGCTGGCAGGGCGCACTCGACGTCCTGGTCAACAACGCCGGGGTGGCGATGACCCCGTTCGGTCGCACGGCGGACGGATTCGAGCTGCAGTTCGGCACCAACCACCTCGGCCACTTCGCGCTGACCAACCTGCTGCTGCCCTCGATCACCGGCCGCGTGGTGACCGTGGCCTCCGGCGCGCACAAGGCGGGCGTGCTCGATCTCGACGACCTCGACCTCGCCCGTTCCGGCTACACCCCGGTCAAGGGCTACGGCCGGTCGAAGCTGGCGAACCTGCTGTTCACCCTGGAACTGGAACGGCGCTGCCGCGAGGCCGGGTCGTCCGTGCGCGCGCTGTCCGCGCACCCCGGCTACTCCGCGACGAACCTGGGTACCAAGGGCCGCAACCCTTACCTGGTCAAGATCGTGCACGTGGCCGGGCGTTACCTCGCGCAAACCGAGGCGCAGGGCGCGCTGCCGTCGTTGTACGCGGCGACCCAGGACCTGCCGGGCGCCAGCTACGTCGGTCCGGACGGACGGTTCGAGCTGCACGGCCATCCCACGCTGGTCGGCCGGTCGGCGGCGGCCAGTGACCCGGTGCTGGCGCGGCGGCTGTGGGAGACGTCGGAGCGGCTCACCGGGGTGAGCTTCCCGCTGACCGCGAAGTCCTGAGCCCTGCGCTCGGTCACCACTGTCCGATGAGGACAGAAAAAGGTGGTCCCGTGCCGCGATCTCGCGGTACGGGACCACCTGGGTGGAGGAGTCCGGGCGGCTCGCTGTTCGTTGCGCCCGTGCGCTTGGTGGCGTCAGTGGAGCTGGCCACCGTTGGGTCGGCTCGACGGTGCGAGCGGTCGGCCGGACGTGCTCCTGCTGTTCACCGTTTCCACGCATCACCTGCCTTCCGTGACGGAGGGGAGCGCTGCCGAGCCGCTCTGCCGATCGGGAGGCGGTCCTGTCCGTGTGGCTGGACCACGTTCCGGTGCGGTGTCGAAGGGATCGGCCGGCGTGGAGCCGGGGAAAGCGGTGGCTCTCCCCAGCTCGCTTCGATGATCGCGTCGAACTCGGCGCGCACCAGGTCCTCGTCCTCGCACATCAGCGCGAGGAACTCCTCGTCCAGTGTTCGTGCGACCACGACCACTCCCGGTCAGGCGTCGATCTGCTTGACGTCCTGCTCGGTGTTCGTGATCGCGATCTTGCGTGGCTTCGCCTTCTCCAGCACCGGAATGCGCAGGGTCAGCACACCCGCGTCGTAGGCGGCCTGGATGCGTTCGGTGTCGAGTGTGTCGCCGAGGAACAGCTGGCGGGAGAACACGCCCAGCGGTCGTTCCGCGACCTGCATCTCGGCGTTGTCGCCCGTGATGGTCGGCCTGCGCTCCGCCTTGACGGTCAGCACGTTGCGTTCGACGTCCAGCTCGATCGCGTCCGCGGACACGCCCGGCAGGTCGAACGCCACCACGAACTCGTCGCCCGCGCGGTAGGCGTCCATCGGCATCGCCGTGGGCCGCGACCACGTGCCCGGCCCGGTGAGCACCTGCTGCGCCAAGCGGTCCAGCTCCCGGAACGGGTCAGTGCGCATCAACATCCGGCACCTCCTCGATGTTTTCGACTGCTGTCAACGCGCACCACTGTTGTAGCATGTCGTCGGAACGATGACAAGACAAATGTCGTCGAAAGGATGACACGATGGCGATCGGCGACTACGAGGCGCTCCGTGCGGCGACGAACGCGGACGCGGACCTCAGCACGACCCAGGTGCTGGCCGCGCTGGTCCTGCTGCGCGAGCTGCGGGCCGAGCTGACGGACTGGGAACCCCAGCTGATCGCCGCCGCCAGAGAGCTCGGCACGAGCTGGGCGGAGCTGGCGCCCGCGCTGGGGGTGGCCAGCCGCCAGGCCGCGGAACGCCGCTACCTGCGCCTGCGGCCGTCCGACCTCGACGGTGCGACCGGGGACGAGCGCGTGCAGGCCGAACGCGACCGCCGTGCGGGTGATCGCGCGATATCGCGGTGGGCAAGGGACAACTCCGGCTCGCTGCGCAGTCTCGCCGGACACGTCGGCGAGGTGGATCCGGCCGTTCGCCAGGCTCTGTCCGAGAACGACGCCGCGCGGTTGCTCGGCCCGCTGGCGGACGCCCACGACCAGGTCCGGACGACGGACCCCGCGCTGGCCGACCGGATCGCGGCGGTCACCGCGCAGACCGACCAGGTGCGCCGCGACACCCAGAACCGCCGGACAGGGCTCGACTAGACGTGAGTGTGGGACGGTTTGTCGTTGTGGCGTAGTGCTTTCTGCCGCCGTTTCCGGTCGAGCAGCCACATGACCGGCGACGCCGACAGTCCGTGCACGAGGATCGAGCCGATCACGACGAGCGCGACGACCCGCCAGAGCGCGTCCTGTTCGCCGAACCGGCCTTCCTGCAGGGCGTAGACGAGGTAGAACAGCGATCCGACGCCGCGCACGCCGAAGAACGAGATGACGGCTCGCTCCCGAGGGCCGGACCTGCCTCCCAGCAGGCCGATCCAGCCCGCCAGCGGTCGCACCACCAGGAGGACCGCCGCGGCCACGCCGATCTCCGCCCACGTGGTGCCGGACAACAGGCCGGTGGCCGCGGCGCCGCCCAGCAGGAAGACGATCACCACGGTCAGCATGCGCTCGGCCTGCTCGACGTACTGGTGCAGGACCTGGTGGTAGCCGTGGCGGTGTTCGCCGGCACGGATCGCGCAGGCGCACACGAAGACGGCGACGAACCCGTAGCCGTGGATCAGTTCGGTGACGCCGTAGGCGAGGAAGGTCGCCGCGAGGGCGACGAACCCTTCCGCGTGCTCGGCCAGGCGGAACTTCTCCGACGGGGCCGAGAAGAACAGCTTGCCGAGCGCCCAGCCGATGAGCAGGCCGACGGCCAGCCCGGCGAGCAGCCGCCAGAGCACGTCCACCGCGAGCCAGTGGCCGAGCCACTCCGAGGGCGCGGCTCCGGCGAGGCTGATCGCGATGGCGGCATAGGTGAACGGGAAGGCCAGACCGTCGTTCAGACCGGCTTCCGAGGTGAGTGCGAACCGTGCCTCGTCCTCGTCGGACTCCGGGTTCTCCGCGGGTTCGCCGACCTGGACCTCGCCTGCCAGCACGGGATCAGTCGGGGCGAGGGTGGCCGCGAGAAGAACGGAGGCCGCGACGCCGAGCCCGAGCGCGCCCCAGCCGAGCAGACCGACGCCGAGCATCGACAACGGCATGGTGATGGCCAGCAGACGCCAGGTGCTCGCCCATCCGCGCAGGCTCACCACGCGGTTGAGCGCGAGCCCTGCGCCCATCAGCGAGATGATCACGCAGATCTCGGTCAGGTGCAGCAGCAGGCCGCTGTGTTCGACGGGATCGGGTGCGGGCAGCGGCTCGACCACGGAGAACGTCAGCGCGCCCGCGCCGAGGAAGAGCATCGGCATGGAGATCGGTGCGCGGTCCAGCAACCGGGGCAGGAGAGCGGCGGCCAGCGTCGCCAGGCCCGCGCCGGTGTACAACAGGGGGCCTGCATCCACTGTGTGCCTCTCGTTCGACCCTCGAAACGGGCAGATACCCCGTTGGGTACAAGGCCGAAACTGAAGGCCACTCGCGGTGGTCGTCGTACCCCGGCGTTGTCTCTCCGGTCACGCCACCGGACCACCCGTCGTCCACTGTGGACGCAGCGGTCAGCGGGCCGGCCCTGACAGCGCCTCCGCCAGTGTCGGATGGACCCGGAACACGCTTTCCATGCCGGAGAAGCGGAGAGTTCTGAGCACGGGCGTCCTGTCCGCCACCACCCGGAGATCCGCCGCCTGCCGGTGGGCCGTGAGCAGGGCGCTGATGCCGGAGGAGTCGAAGAAGGTCACCTCACGCAGGTCCACGACCAGCACGACGGGTGACTGTGCCAGTTGGACGGTGAGTTCCGCGCGCAAGAGCGGCGCGGTGGCGATGTCCACCTCGCCTGTGACGGCGACGACCGGAACGCCGTCCTGCCGCGAACCGCACACCGAGCACACGGGTGGACCGGGGCTGAGCTCTGCCTCCATCACGGTGACTCCACTCTGTGGTGGTGGGACCTTCACCGAGCTGCTTGCTGAACCCGACAGGCGAACTGCTGGACCTTTCCTCCACGGTAGGCGATCCCGGCACGGCCCACAACGCGAGGCGAAGGGTTTTGCGGCGTCTGGCAGAGTTGGGGCAGCAGTAGCGCCGCATCGGCCGCCAGCGACCGGTGCCGGGATCGCCTACCGTGGGCCAGGGGTTCAGCAGTGCAGCGCCCGGTCAGCCCCATCACCGTCGACGGTGTTCCACCGGACGGGAAGGAGAGGATCCGAGGTGCCGCAATTGCCCCCCAGCGACGAAGACTGGAGTCTCGACCGGACGAGGTTCACGGCCGATGCCGAGAAGGCGATCGCGTCCGGCCAGGTACCCACGAGGGATCACGGAGCGCCGCTCGGGCCGCTGGCCCAGCAGTTCGCGACCCTGACGTACTCCCTGCTCGACGCCGCCACGGCGGGGGAGGTTCTGCAGCAGATCGTCGATGCCGCGGTGCGGGTCGTGCCCGGCGCGGACCTGGTCAGCATCACCCTGCGGTCCCGGGACGGGAAGTTCCACACGCCGGTGGAGACCGACCCGATCGCCATCGAGCTCGACCAGCTGCAGTACGACCTGCTGGAAGGTCCCTGCCTCGACGTCGCGGATCCGGCGGGCCCCGCCGTCGCGTCGGCGCCCGACCTGGCCGTCGCGGTGTCGTGGCCCCGGTTCGGCCCGAAGGCGGCCGAACGGGGCATGGGCGCGGTGCTGTCCACGGCGTTGCTGCCCGACGTCCAGGCGCCCCGGCTGTCCGGTGCGCTGAACATCTACTCCCGTGAGCGGTACGGCCTCGACCAGACGGACCAGGCGGTCGCGTTGCTGCTGGCCACGCACGCGTCCCTGGCGCTGGCGCACACCGAGGCCGTCGACGCCTCCACCCTGCAGGCGGAGCAGTTGCGCCGGGCGATCAACTCCCGTGACGTCATCGGACAGGCCAAGGGCATTCTCATGGCCCGTCGCGGATTGAACGCCGACGAGGCGTTCGACCTGCTGCGCCACTCCTCCCAGCACCTCAACGTCAAGCTCGTCGAACTCGCCGAGACCATCGCGAGCCGCCACAGCGAACTGGATCTGCCCTGACCCGCTGACGCGGTGAAATGCGGAGTCCGGACGGGGTTCGTAGGCTGGAACCCGACCCATGACCGGCGGCAAGAGGAAAGCTGTTGGACGGGCAACGCCGAGACCGGCTCGTAGAGCAGGTGCTCAAGTGCACGACGGCATCAGGGCGTGCGGAACTGGGGCAGGCCCTCAGCTCCGTGTGCGTGCGTGTGATGCCGGACGTCGACGGCGCTGCGTTGGCCTTCTACAGCGGCTCCCGCGTTCAGGAACTGGTCGGTGCCAGCGATCCGTGGGCCGCGGGCATCGAGGAAGCGCAGTACACGCTGGGCGAGGGGCCGGGCTTGGCGGCCGTCGCGGCCGACGGCCCTGTGCTGGTTCCGGATCTGAGCGTCGACGAGGTGCGGTGGCCCGTGTTCGCCGGGGCCGCGCGGGGTGAGGGGCTCGCGGCCGCGTTCTTCTTCCCGCTGCGGGTCGGCGCGATGCAGCTCGGCACGCTCGGGCTGTACCGCCGCCGCCCCGGCGTGCTGCCCGCGGATTTCGTCTTCGACGCGGCGTTGCTGGCCGATCTGATCTCCCACAAGCTGCTCCTGCAGAACGAGAAGATGACAGGCGAGGAACGGATCTGGATGGAGACGTCGTACCAGGACGTCAACATGGCGACCGGAATGCTGGCCGTCCTGCTGCGGATCAGCCTGGAGGACGCGTTCCTGCGGTTGCGCGCGCACGCCTTCGGCGCCGGGAGGTCGGTGCTGGACGTGGCCGCGGACGTGCTGGCCCGGCGCCTTCCCCTCGACCGGCTGACCGACTGACCCGCCGCCGACCCGTGGTGCGCGCCGGCCGCCGTCCGGTCTAGGTTCGTACCCTGACGTCGGAACGGGTTGGGCTGACCGCGCGACCGCTGGGTTTGAGGACGGGTGTTGGACGGGCAGCGTCGGGATCGGCTCACGCGGGCGGTGGAGGAGTTCACGTCCGCGGCCTCCGGGCGTGCGGAGCTGGCGCGGGCGTTGTGCACCGCGTGCGTGCACGTTCTGTCCGGTGTGGACGCCGCGGCGTTGACGTTGCGTGCCAGCGCTCGTGCTGAGGAGATGGTCGGCGCCAGCGACGAGTGGGCCGTGCGGCTGGAGGAGATCCAGTACACCCTGGGGGAGGGGCCGGGCGTGGCGGCGTTCCAGGACGCCACGCCGGTGCTGGTGGCAGACCTGGGCACGGACGGTGTGCCGTGGCCGGCTTTCAGCGCGGCGGCCTCGGCGGAGGGCCTCGCGGCGATGTTCGCGTTCCCACTGCGGGTCGGCGGCATCAGGCTCGGCACGCTCGATCTGTACCGCCGCCGTTCTGGTGGCCTGACCGCGGTGGCGGACGCCGTGCTGCTGGCCGATCTGGCGACCTACGCCCTGCTCGAACAGAACGAGCGAGCCGCCGACGATCAACTGCGGATGACGCTGTCGTACCAGGACGTGAACATGGCGACCGGGATGCTGGCCGCACAGCTGCGGATCAGCCTGGAGGACGCGTTCGCCCGGCTGCGCGCGCACGCCTTCTCCTCGGGCCGTTCAGTGCTGGACGTGGCGCGTGATCTGCTGGAACGGCGCATCCCCCTCGACCGGCTCGCGGACTGACCTGTGCCGCGAGCACCGGACCTCGGTGGGTCGTATGCTGCGGACGTGCCCCGCGTCCAGGATCAGATCGCCGTCACGTTGAGCGAACTCACGGCGAGTTTGGTCGACGGTCACGACGCCGAGTCGGTCCTGCGCCTGGTCACCGCCGCGTGCGAGAACCTGCTCTCCGCGAGCGCCACCGGCGTCCTGCTGGCCGATCCACGTGGCGGGCTGAGCGTGGTGGCGGCGTCCGACGAGCGGGCGCGGTTCCTGGAGTTGCTGCAGGGCCAGATCGACGAAGGCCCGTGCGTGGACTGCGTTCGCGACGACGCGATGGTCGCCTGCCAGGACCTGGAAGGCGATCCCGATCGCTGGCCGGTGTTCACCCGTGCCGCACTCGGTGCCGGTTTCCGCGCGGTGCACGCCGTACCGATGCGTCTGGCCGGCGAAGCGATCGGCGGGCTCAACGTGTTCTACGCGGCTGTCACGCCGTGGGAGGCGTGGCAGGAACGGCTCGGGCGGGTGCTCGCGGACCTGGCGGTGCTGGGCCTGTCGCAGGACGACGATCCCGCGCGCACACACCGGCTGGCCGAGCAGACCCTCACCACGCTCAACGACCGGGTGATGCTCGCGCACGCCATCGGCATGGTCGCGGGCGCTCTCGACACCGGCACGGACGAGGCTCGCCGCCTCATTCTCGGGTACGCCACGAGGAATCGCGGCCCGGTGCGCGACGTCGCCCGCAGGCTCACCGGCGGAGACCTCGACGCGGCCGTCCTGCTGCAGGCGGCGGACGCGAGCTAATCGCCCCAGTCCGGATCCGCGCGCCGCTCGGCCGCGGCATCGACGACCGCGTTGACCCGCGCGACCTCCGCCTCACGTTCGGCATCGCTGCGCTGGTCGCCCAAGCGCTCCACCACGTCGCCGCCACCCCACGCCTGCACCACACCCACGGCCTCGTGCAGCGCGGCGCGCTGCACGATCGCGTCGACGAGGCGCTGAGCCGCGGCCGTGTCGTCGGGTGAGGTCATGCCCTCACCCTCCTCTTTCACGGAGTGGATGGCGACCTGCGAGAGGACGTCGTGCTCGGTGGTCACGGACGCTCAGATGTCGGTGATGTCGTCGCCGAGCTTGGAACTGGTGTCGCGGGTCAGCAACGGCATGGCGAACCACAACGTGCCGTAGACCAGCAACGCGGCGACGCCGATCAGCACGGCCGTCCAGCCGCCGACGATGACCTCGCTGATCAGCAGGACGGTGCCGGTCATCGCGACGGCGAGAAAACCCAGTCCGGCCAGCAGGAACGTGTTGCCCGCGGCGACGACGTCCTCGCGCCGGCCCCGGCGGAACAGCACGCGGTGCCAGGCCGCCGGCGCGGTCAGCAGCGCGACGGCCGCCGCCGCGCACAGGACGGTCACCAGATGGGTGGTGCGGATGAGGGTCGACGCGGTGGCGTACTTGTCGGTGAACGTGATGGAGAGCAGGAAGCCGAACAGGATCTGCACGCCGGCCTGGGCCACGCGGAGCTCCTGGAGCAGCTCGTTGAGATTCCTGGCCAGGCGGCGGTGCTCAGACTCTTCGGCGTTGCTCACCAGAGTTGTCTACCCGCGTGCGAGCACGTGAAACGGTGTCTTGGAATGCCCATGTGTATTCGGGCGCGGAGTGGGTATGCGTCTCGTGTGCGAAGGCGTGGTTGGGCAGTGCCGATCGGTGTGGGGACGGTACTGCTCGCCCTCGTGCTGCTGGGCGTGTGGCCGCAGAGCGCAGGCGGATATCGGTCCACTGTGGAGTCGAGCGTGCAGGACGCCGTCTCGTCCGTGGGCGTGGCGCGGATCGCTGGGCAGAACTCGTTGAAGGGAAACACGTTCTCCTCGTACGAGTCCACCGTGCTCGATGACGCTCGGACGAATGTGACGAGTGCGTTCTCGGACATCAGCGAGCTGTCCACGCCCGATTCGGACAGTCAACGCACACGGGACGAAGTGCTGCCGCTGCTGCAGGAGTGCGTTCGCCTCATCGACGACCTCGGCCTCGGACTCGGGAACGACGACCAGGCTTCCGCGACCCGGTCGGTGGACGCGCTCGGCTCGGTGGGGGAACGGCTCGCGGCGGTGCTGGAGGGGCTGCGATGAAGCGACTCCTGGCCATCACGCTCGGCATCCTCACCGCGATCGGCGGCTTCGTCGACATCGGTGACCTGGTCGCGAACTCGGAGACGGGCGCGCGGTTCGGCATGCGGCTCGCGTGGGTCGTGGTGGTCGGTGTGATCGGCATCTGCGTCTACGCCGAGATGGCCGGGCGGGTGGCCGCGGTGAGCGGGCGTCCGGTGTTCGACCTCATCAGGGAACGGCTCGGGCCTCGCGTGGCGCTGGCGAACCTGGCAGGGTCGTTCCTGGTCACGCTGCTGACGCTGAGCGCGGAGATCGGCGGTGTCGCACTCGCGATCGAGCTGGCGACCAGCGTGCACTACCTGCTGTGGGTGCCGATCACGGCTTTCGTGCTGTGGGTGGTGTTGTGGCGGGTCAAGTTCGAGCCGATGGAACGCGTCTTCGGCCTGGCAGGGCTCGCGCTGGTGGTGTTCGTGGTGGCGTTCTTCGCGCTCGACCCGCCGTGGGGACGGCTGGGAGAGCAGGTGACGAGCCTGTCCCCGCCTGCCACCGAGGACTGGGGCACGTACGGGTTCTTCGCGGTCGCGTTGTTCGCGGCGGCCATGACGCCGTACGAGGTTTTCTTCTTCTCCTCTGGAGGCGTGGAGGAACGGTGGACCCGCAAGGATCTGGCTCTCGAACGCGTGAACGTGTTCGTCGGCTTCCCGCTCGGCGGCCTGTTGTCGCTGGCGATCATGGGCTGCGCGGCGATCGTCTACGAGCCGGCCGGGATCCAGGTCGACTCGCTCGGCCAGACCGCGCTGCCGGTGGCGATGGCGCTGGGCAAGCTGGGACTGGCGGTGGTGATCCTCGGTTTCTTCGCCGCCACCTTCGGCGCGGCGTTGGAGACGGGCCTGTCGTCCGGGTACACCGTCGCGCAGTACTTCGGCTGGCAGTGGGGCAAACTCGTGCGCCCCAGGGAAGCGGCCCGGTTCCACACGGTCGTGCTCGTCAGCATCCTGCTCGGTGTCGCGATGTTGCTCACCACCGCGGATCCGATCGAGATCACCGAGTACTCGCTGGTGTTCAGCGCGATCGCGTTGCCGCTGACCTACCTGCCGATCCTGATCGTCGCCAACGACCGCGACTACCTGGGCGACCAGGTCAACGGGCGCTTCACCAACGTGCTGGGCGTGACCTACCTCGTGGTCATCCTGGTGGCCGCGGTCGCGGCCGTCCCGCTGATGATCCTGACGGGAATGGGCGGATGAACGCTGAGCTACCGGATCCGTTGCGGATCGACTTCCACCTGCTGGACCGCCAGATCGTGGACCTGGACGGCCGTCTCGTGGGCAAGGCCGACGACGTCGAGTTCGGCGTCACCGAGGACGGCCGCCCGTTCGTGGCCGCGATCCTGGTCGGCCACCACGCGCTCGGCACGCGCATCGGTGGCGCCCTCGGCCGGTGGATGGCGGCGGTGGCACGGCGTCTGCACACCACCGGGGACCCGCGGCCGCTGCGCATCCCGTTCGACCGCGTCGCCGAGGTCGGCAGCGCGATCAGGCTCGACGTCCGGCACGAGCTGCTCGACACCCCGGCGCTGGAACTGTGGTTGCGGGACAAGGTGATCGGGCGGATTCCCGGAGCGACCGATGTTGGCCAGTGACCTTCTCGGACGGACCGTGCGCGACCGCGACGGAAACGTGCTCGGCAGGGTGGCCGATCTGCTGGCCGAGACCGACGAGGCGGGCCGGCAGCGGATCGTGCGGGTGCTCGTGGCGCCACGGCGGCGCGGGCGGCTGCTCGGGTTCGAACGGCCGGGCTATCAGCCGCCCTGGGTGCTGGAGAAGCTCACCCGCGTGCTGCACCGCGGCACCCGTGAAGTGCCGTGGGAGGACGTCGACTGGTCATCCGGCACGGGCTGACAACACGTCCTCCACCCGCGCCACGAAGCCCCCGGAAGATCTTCCGGGTAGAATTCCGCCATCGGTTGAAAACGGCAGCCGAGCGGTTCTGGGTCGGCTACGAACCTGCTCGGTGTCGTCCGCCTCCCAGCTCCGCCACGACAGCGGAGGGCGTGATGGCGAGGGTGGACCTGTTCACCGGCGACGACGAGACCAGCGCGGCGCATCGTGGCCTGGACTGGGCGTCGACATCGCTGGGCCCGGTCGAGTCGTGGCCCGTGGAGCTGCGGTCCGCCGTGCGCACGGTGATGCCGTCACAGATCCCGATGCTGCTGTGGTGGGGCCCTGACCTGGTGCAGATCTTCAACCACGCCTACATGCCCGTGCTCGGGGACAAGTTCCCCGCGGCGGTGGGACAGCCCGGTTCCGAGTGCTGGGCGGAGGTGTGGGACGAGCTCGCACCGCTGGCCGACCGCGCCCTGTCCGGCCGCGCGACGTACTCGGAGAATCTGCAACTGCTCCTGCGCCGCCACGGCTACCTGGAGGAGACGTACTGGACGTTCTCCTACAGCCCGGTGCACGCGGAGGACGGCGGCGTCGTGGGCATCTTCGTGGCCACCACCGACGTCACCGCCCGAGTGCTGAGCGAACGCCGCCTCGAGTCGTTGCGCCGGCTGGGCATGGTGACGATCGCCGAGGCCGACACCCCGGCCGACGTGTGCCGCGCCGCGGTCGAGGTGCTGGCGAACAACCGCCCCGACCTGCCCGCCGTGAAGGTCTACCTGTGCGACCAGGACGGGCGAGACGAACTGGTCGCCGCGAGCGGTGAGATCGACGTACCGGACGAGATCGTGCGGCAGGCAGCCGAAACAGGCCGGAAGCACTACCTGGACCACGCCGTGGTGGCTCCGCTGCAGGACGCCTCGGCGGTGACCGGCGTGCTGGTGCTCGGCCTGAGCCCGCTGAGAGCGTTCGACGACCTGTACGCGGGCTATGTCGACCTCGTCGCGGCCAAGGTCGCCGCCCTCGTGGGCGACGCGCACGCGTACGCCGCCGAACGTGCCCGAGCCGAGGCCCTCACGGAGCTGGACGCGGCCAAGAACCGCTTCTTCCAGAACATCAGCCACGAGTTCCGCACGCCCCTGACCCTGTTGCTCGCACCGCTCGGCACGCTCATCGAGGACGAGACGGGGGAGCGGCGCGAGACGCTGGCCGCGGCTCACCGGGCGGCGGTGCGCCTCAAACGACTGGTGGACGACCTGCTCGACGTGGCCAGGGCGGAGTCCGACCGGTTGCACGCCCGGCCCGAACCCACCGACCTGGCGGAGCTGACCGAAGCGTGCGTCAGCATGTGCCGGGCCACCGCGGACGCCGCCGGCCTGGCGCTGACGGTGTCCGCCGAGCCCGTCACGGCGGCCATCGACCAGGAGATGTGGGCGCGGATCGTCCTCAACCTCGTCTCCAACGCGATCAAGTTCACCGACCACGGCACCGTCACGGTCACCCTCCGCCGGACCGGCGGGCAGGTGGTGCTGGCCGTCGCGGACACCGGCGCCGGTATCCCGCCCGGCGAGCAGGACCGCGTCTTCGACCGATTTCACCAGGTAGAAGGCCCTGCGGGTCGCAGTCGTGGAGGCACCGGGATCGGCCTGGCCCTGGTCGCCGACTTGTCCACGGCGTTGGGCGGCCACGTCGAGCTGCACAGCCGCACCGGCGAGGGCAGCACCTTCACCGTCACCATCCCGTACGTGCCTGCGGACATCCCCGTGCCAGGGGGTGAGCGGATCGCGGACCTGGGCGCGGCGTTCGCCGATGAGGCGCGGCAACAGGAGCCGGTCGCACGCGGCCGGTCGCGCACCGAGGACGAACGGCGGATCCTTCTGGTGGAGGACAACGCCGACCTGCGGGCCTACCTGGTGCGCCTGCTCACCGGCCAGGGCTGGACGGTGGACGCGACCGCGGACGCCGAGACCGCGTTGGACCGCGTCTACACCGCCCGCCCGGACCTGGTGCTCACCGACGTGATGCTGCCCGGCCGTGATGGCCTTGCCCTGCTGGGAGATCTGCGCGGCGACCAGGAACTGGCGCGCCTGCCGGTGATCCTGCTGACCGCCCGTGCGGGTGCTGAGTCCACTGTGGACGGACTGCGGCTCGGTGCGGACGACTACGTCGTCAAACCCTTCGACCCGGCCGAGCTCGTCGCACGCGTCCGCGTCCATCTCGAGCTGTCCCGGTTCCGGGAGACGCTCATCGTCAGGGGCGAACGCCAGACGGAGACGTTGCGCACCGCCGTGACCACCCGCGGCGAGATCGGCAAGGCCATGGGCATCCTGATGGTGACCCGGCGCTGGGACGGCGACACCGCCTTCCAGCACCTGGTGAGCCTCTCCCAGCGCAGCAACACCAAGCTGAATCGTGTCGCCGAGGATGTGCTCGCGGACTTCGCCCGCAGTCTGGAGAAGACCGCTCCCGGGGCTCTCTGAACGTTCCAGCCCAGCGCTGTCCTGTGTGGACTCCTGTGCCAGTCCTCCGCGTCACAGCGCTGGGCTCGCGTCGACCCCGCCTCCTCGCCCGATGCCGTGCACGATCTCCCGCAGCGCTTCCTCCGCGCCGACCAGGGGTTTCCAGCCCAGCTCCTCGTGTGCCCGCGACGCGTCCAGCAGGGGAGACCTCAGTGCGAGGTCGACCCATCCGGACGGGGTGGGCTGCAACCGCAGGTGCCACGTGACGTTCGCCAGTTGCCGCAGGACACCCGGCGCGATGGGCACGTGCCGGGCGCCCAGCACCTCAGCGAACGCCCGTGGCGTGATGACGGGCTCGGACACGAGGTTCACCGCACCGGGCAACCGCTTCTCGAGGATCAGCGCCAGCGCGTCGGCGACGTCGTCGGCGTGCACGAACTGCAACACCATGTCCCGTGGCAACGGCAGTACCGGAATCCGGTGGCGGAACAGGCTTCGCGGCACCAGCCGGCCCAGGAAGTAGTCGCGGATCTCCGCTCCGGCGTCGGACTGCAGGATCAGCCCCGGCCGCGGCCGGCTGATGACGAACCGGCCCTCGAAGGTGTCCAGCATGTGCTCCACCGCGGCTTTGTGCCTGCTGTAGAACGAGCTGGACACCCCGTCGACCGGCCAGGTCTCGTCCACCCGGCGGTCCTTGCTGCCCGGCGAGTACGCGCCGACGGACGACATGTGCACCAGATGCGGCGCACCCGCTGCCACCGCCGCGTCGAACACGCGCGCGGATCCCGCCACGTTCGTCGCGTACGTCAGGCGTTCGTCGCGGGCGGGCTGGATGAGCCAGGCGAGATGCACGACCGCGTCCGCGCCCTCGAACGCCACGCGGAGGAGTTCCTCCGCTCCTGACCTGCTGATGTCGATCGGGGTCCACTTGACGTCGTAGGGAGGTGCGGACGCTGGTGGTCTGCGGGAGATGCCGTGCACCTCGATGCCGGGTTCCTCGGCCAGCCGCCGGAGAAGGGCAGTGCCCACGTTGCCGGTCGCGCCGGTGATGACGACCTTCACGGGCGGCTCACGTTCAGCACCGTCTTCAGCCAGCCGTCTTCTCGCAGGTCGAAGGTCTGGTACGCCTCGATCGCGTTCGAGGGCTCCTCGTGCTGCGTGATGAACGCGGTCGGGTCGACCACACCGGTCAGCACCAGGTCGAGCAGCCTCGGGAGGTACCGGCGGTGGTTGCAGTTGCCCATCCGCAGCGTGAGGTTCTTGTTCATCGCGGCACCGATCGGGAACTGCTCGAACCCCGGCGGGTACACGCCGATGATCCCGATCGAGCCGGCCTTGGCCACCATCTCGACGGCCCAGTCGAGCGCGAGCCCGGGCGCGTCACCGGGCTTCCACTGCTCACCTTCCGGCTTGCCGGGACTCTCCGCGTCGACACCGACCGCCTCGATCACCCGGTCAGGTCCGATGCCGCCGGTCAGGTCCTTCACGACCTCGACGGGGTCCTCGGAGTTGAAGTCGACGGTCTCGGCGTTCTGCTCACGCGCCTTGTCCAGCCTCGACCTGATGCCGTCGACGACGATGACGCGGCCTGCGCCCTGCCGCTTCGCCGAGGCGATCGCGAACTGGCCGACCACACCCGCGCCCAGCACCAGCACGGTGTCACCGGAGCCGACCTCGGCCAGCCGGGAGCCGAACCACGCGGTCGGGAAGATGTCGGAGAGCAGGATCGCCTGGTCGTCGCTCACCGCGTCCGGCACGCGCACCATCGTGGTCGCGGCGTACGGGATCCGGGCGTACTCGGCCTGCAACCCGTTGATCGGGCCGGTCGCCTTGGGGCCTCCGAAGAAGCACGTGCCCGCCGCCGGACCGTTCGGGTTCGCCGTGTCGCACTGCGCGTAGTACCCGGCGCGGCAGTAGGAACACGTGCCGCACCCGATCGTGGACGGGATCACCACGCGGTCGCCAGGAGAGAAGCCGCGCACCGCGTCGCCCACCTCCTCGACGACACCGACGGCCTCGTGCCCGAGCACGGTGCCCTCCACCATGTCCGGCATGGTGCCCCGCACCATGTGCAGGTCCGTGCCGCAGATCGCGCTGCGGGTGATCCTGATGATCGCGTCCGTCGGTTCGAGGACCTTCGGGTCCTCCACGTCGTCGAGCCTGATGTCACCCTTGCCGTGCCACACGACTGCTTTCATGTCCGCCTCCCGAAAGTTCCCTTGCGGTCTTCCCCCGATTCGGCGGAGCGAACCCCGGGTAGTCAGGAACGGTGACCAGACAGAACCCGCGCCGCGTGACGATGGTGCCGAACGGCCCGATGCTCGTTGAAGGACCGGTCGAACTGGTCACCGACGACGGAGTGACGCACACCAGCGACCGGTTCGTGGTCGCGGTGTGCGCGTGCCGTCGCAGCAAGCGCTACCCGTTCTGCGACACCAGCCACCGCAAGCGGGTCCGCAGCGACGACTCGCCCGCCTCCCAGGAGGACAACAGGTGATCGGCGAGGCGTGACTCCAGCAGTTCCGTCGCCTGGATGCCGAACACCACGTCCGTTGTGAGCAAAGGTTCCTGCTCCAGCAGAGAGCCGATCACGTCGTTGCGCATGATCTGCTCGTGCACGGCGTCGGCTTCGATGTGCTCGGTGAAGAACTCGACGCACCGCGGGTCGGCGCCGAGACGCGTCAACGCCTGCACCATGCGGTGCGCGCTCGGTCCCGTGGTGATCTCGGCGGCGGCGAAGTGGCCGACCAGCGCGCCGCGCAACGACCGGTGCAGGCCGAACATCGACATCATGTTGACGATCGCGATGGCCGGCGCCGGCACGTCGTCGAAGTAGTGCAGGTACTCCGCCGACATTCCCGCGCCCTCGAGAAGATCGGCGTACAGGCGGGAGTGCATCCGGTCGGCCCGGCCGGCGCCGTACTCGTCGAACTCCACGGCGACCAGGGCGGCCTTCGCCTTGCCCCGCAGACGCGGAATAACCCAGGCGTGCGGGTCTGCTTCCTTGTGGTGGTAAACGGAACGATGCGCGAAGTACTCGCACATCTGCTCCCACGTTCCGCCGTCACGCATGTGGTGGGAGACGCCGCTGCCGGGGACGTGCTCGACCAGCATCGCGCCGAGAGTCCCTTCGAGATCGTCTCCGCCGTCCACATCGGATCTGAGCCGGTCGAGGAAGACGCGTTCGACCTGTGCGCGCAGCCGCAGCAGCTCGGGATCCCATTCCCAGGCCGGGTGCACGCCGTCGAAACCGCCGTAATGCAGTTCGTACAGCGTGTGCAGGGCGACGGCGAGGTCCTCGCCGTACGGATCGGCGGCCACGAACGCGATCTCGCGTCCGTCCGGTTCACCGTTCAGTGCGGCGACGACACGCTCGGACAGAGGGCCGCGAGGCGAAGGAAGTTGCACCCACAGGTCATACCCGCGCGGCGACGAGCCCATGCACGAGAGCGAGTTCGTCACGTTCGTCCAAAGCGGACGTCACGTGTTTGAGCAGGTCGTCGAGCAAGGCCGTCGCGGGCACCCGGCACTCGCGCCACGGGTCGATCCCGGCGCCGTCGATGCCGTACCGGGACGCCGTCCACACCGCGGCGGCGAGCACGTCGTCCCGCACCGCGGAAGGCTCCTTGCCCGCGAGGACGTCTTCGTGGGCGGTGTGCACGAGTGCGCGGGACAGCGCCGCCTGCAGCACCGCGTCGTCCACCTCGGCGGCCGCGTCGGCCACGCGGAACTCGACGGTCGGCAGCGTCGTGGCCAGGCGCACCAGCCAGAACGACTGCGCGCGGTCCACGAGCGTCCCGCAGGCCACCATCCGGCCGACGTGGGCGTCGTAGTGCTCCGCGTCGACGAACAGCGGAGGCACGCCGGCGCCGGGGAACCTCGACTGCAGCACCGTCCGCCAGCTCGCGTAGCCGCGGTCGGGGGAGTTGGCGGACAGGGCGAGCAATGTGGGCAGCCACGGCCGCACGTGGTTCAGCACGGCCACGGCGGTCTCGCGGTCGGGCACGCCGACGTGAACGTGGCACCCGCACGCCTCGTAGTCGTCGACGACGCCCGCGTAGGTGTCGAGTATGCGGTGATACCGCGCACCGTCCGTGACCACCGAGTGCGTCGAGTTCTTGACCGGCGTGCCACGGGAGATCAGCTCCAGGCCCTCTGCCCGTGCGGCGTCCGCGACCATCGAACGGGCGTGCGCGAGCGCCTCACCCAGCGCGGCAACGCTGGTGCACGGCCCGGTCGCGGCCTCCACCTGCGTTCCGGCCAGTTCCGCGTGGAACTTGGTCAGTTCCGTGTCGCGCAATCGGGCGAGCACGGCGTCCGCTCGCATCACCGTGCGCCGGGAAAACGGATCGACGAGCAGGAACTCTTCTTCCACACCCACGGTGTCGGCGCACATGTCCGGCAAGTGACCGTCTCCGCTCTTCCTGGAACGTTGTGAACTGGGGTTACCCGTACGGGGTAGGCGCGAACCGCCACGGGGTATTCGGATCGGCATGGACGACAAGACGATCGAGGCGCTCGGCAAGCTGCGCAAGGCGCTGGAGACCACCGAACGCGCCCGCGGGCACCTGTACTCGTTCCACCAGCTCACCGGCACCGCCGACTTCGAGCTCGACGACGCGATCGCGGCACTGCGCGAGGCGGGCCACCCCGAACACGCCAAGCGCGTGCAGCGGGACCTGATGGGTCGCAACGTGCTGCCCGGCCGGTGGACGTTCCAGATCGTCGAGGAGTACGACGACATGTACTACGACGTGTTCCGCGACGTCGAGCGCGCCGCCCGCGACGACCTGGCCGGCGGACAGAGACACGGCCTGGAGAAGGAGCTCAAGCGCGACCGCCAGCGCCGCAGCTCCGCCGCGTACGCCGAGAACGACTGATCGCTCCCGCACCGGGTACCCGGACCCGTACCCGGCGAAAGGATCTGTTCATGACCACCGTGTCCCGCACGTTCACCGTCGACGTTCCACCCGGGACGGTCGTGCCGTACCTGGCCGACTTCGGCAACGCCGAGCAGTGGGACCCCGGTACCGAGAGCTGCACCCGCAACGACAGCGGGCCGGTCGCGGTCGGGGCGAACTGGCACAACACGTCGAAGATCGCGGGCATCACCACCGAACTCACCTACACGCTCGAACAACTCGCTCAGGACCGCATCGTGCTGGTGGGCCGCAACGACACCGCCACCTCCACCGAGACCATCGAGATCGCGCCTCACGGCACGGGCTCGGCCATCACCTACACCAACGACCTGGAGTTCAAGGGCGCGGCCAAACTCGCGGCCCCGCTGGGCAAGGTCGTCTTCGAGAAGCTCGGCAACGACACCGAGAAGCAGATGACCGAGGTGCTCAACGGACTGGCGCGCTAGCGCCTCGCGAGGTGGACCTCGCCAACCTGCGACGGGTGGCGGCCTGTCCGCTGCCGTCGTGGGGACGATCCAGGCGACCACGGCGGTGGTCGCCCTGCGCACAGGGCGACCCGACTACGCCGATGTCGCCTGGGGCCCAGGCCTGGCAGCCGTGGCGGTCACGGGCGCCCTCGCCGGCAGCGGCGACACCCGCAGGCGGGTGGCTCGCTCCCGCCGGACTCGCCGTCACGGCCGCGGTGATCGAGGCGCTGGCCGACCGGCAGAAGACCGAGTACTCGAAGCGGGACAGGAGCGAACGCCCCTGACGTGCTCGACACCGGCCTGCGGGGGCTGGTCGCGCCATCCCGACCACCTCGGCGACTCGCTCGTCTGGGACGGCGCCTGGCTCGCGGCGGCCGCGTCGTCCCTGGCCGGCTGGACGCTGCCCGCACCGGCGTTGACGAGCTATCTTTCCCCGGCCTTCGAAGCGGGTGGGTGTGACGCACCCTGCCTGAAATCCTGGCGCGGTCCTAACTTCGAGATCATGAACGACGAACAGTTGGTCGCGGAACTGCACGGCAGGTGGGTGTTCGGCTGGGACCGTCGCGAAGGAGACGCGCCCTTCGACTTCGGGCGCGTCTTCGGCGGGTTCTACGACTTCACCTCACCGGACGTCCGCCTCTACGACGACTTCGACCCCGAACACCGCGTGGCGACGACCGCCGCCGGCTACGGCGCGATCTGGGAACCCGCCTTCCGCGAGATGGTGTCCGCGCACCACGCGATCGACGACGGACCGCACGTCGTCGCCAGTGGCGACCTGGCCGCGTCCACGCTGAGGTTCGTGGCCCGGATCGTCACACCCGGCGGCGTCACGGACATCCGCACCACGACCTCGCTGGTCTGGCGGCGGACGCCGGACGGGTGGCGGATCGTCCGTGAGCACAACTCCACCGAGGTCCTGCCGCAGGGGAGACTCGACGGCCGCTTGGACGATGCCCGGGGTTCGTGAGACTCGGGCGCAGGTCAGGGAAGAACGCGGTGGGCCGCGGTCCTGCTCCACTCGAGCAGCAGCAGGGTGGCGTCGTCCTGCAACTGCCCGCGCTGGTGGTCGAGCACCGCGCGGGACACGCGGCGCAGGGTCTCGGGTGCGGGCAGACCGGCCGTTTCGTGACGTTCGGTGAGATCGACCAGGCGCTCCACGCCGAACTGCTCGCCCTGCGGGTCGCGCGCCTCGGTGACGCCATCGCTGTGCAGCAGGATCCGGTCGCCTGCCTGGAGTTGTTCCCGCCCGAGCCGCCGTGGCGCCTTGGTGAGGTGGCCGAGCCCGAGCGGCAGGGAGACCGGGTTCTTCAGCGCCTTGACCATCCTGCCGCCGCGCACCAGCAGGGCCGGCGGGTGTCCCGCGACCAGGTGGTGCAGCACGCCGGTCGCGAGATCGAGTTCGGCGAGCACCGCCGTCGCGAACGGGGCCCTGAGTCCCTCGGTCGCCTGCTGCTGCACGGCCTCGTCGGCCAGTTCGGCCGCTTCGACGAGGCCGAGGCCGTTGCGGCGCGCGTTGCGGGTGGCCGCCAGCGCCACCGCCGTGGTGAGGCCCGCGCGCATGTCGTGCCCCGTCGCGTCGAAGATCGAGACGTGTGCGCGGCCGTTGTCGACGGAGTAGTCGTAGGCGTCGCCGCCTACAGAGTGATAGGGCTCCATCACCGCCGTCACCGTCAACTGGTCACAGGCGAAGGTCTGGGGCGGCAGCAGCTGCCACAGCAGTTCGGATGCCACGGAGAACGGTGTGGTGCGGCGCAGGACGTGCAGGAAGTCGCTGTAGTGGAGCTTGCTCATGACGAGATGCCCGACCAGTCCCGCGAGCTCCCAGCAGTACTCGCGGGACTGGTCGTCGTTGTCCTCGTGCAGCGTGGCCTGGAGCACGCCGAGCCGCTCGGTGCCGTTCAGCACCGGCAGCCACAGGTGTGGCGCCGAATCGCGCACCGCGATGATGTCGGTCCGCTGGAACGCGCGCCCGGCCACGGTGGAGTCCACTCGCAACGGTGGCAACGGTTCGGGACGGGCCGAGCGCAGCCACTGCTGTCCCATGTCGACGACGTAGAGCTGCACGGTGACACCGACCTGGGCGGTGGCCTCGTCCAGCAGTGCCGCCAGACCGTCGGCCGTGGACAGGTGCGCGCCGTTGATGATCTGGCGGAACACCGAGTTCCAGGCCTCGGCCCGTCCGGTCACGCGAACTCACCGGACCGGCTCCGCACCGCGAGGACGTCGTGCAGGCCCGACAACATGAGGATGCGGTCCGGAGCGCTGCCGCACAGGCAGGTCACGCTGATCGTCCGCCCGGCTCGCCGTGCGCCGGCCGCGGCCTCGAGGAGCAGCGCGACACCGGAGCTGCTCAGGTAGCCGAGGCCGGTGAGGTCGATCTCGACCGGGCCGTGGGGCCGGGAGCCGATGTGGGCCAGCAGTGGTTCGCGCAGGCCGCCGGAGGTGTGCGCGTCGAGGTCGCCGGTGAGGCGGAGCACCTGCGTGCCGTCGGGAGCCTCCTGCGCGGCGAGCCCGATCACGTCGGACGGCTTGGCGGGAGGCGGCGATGCCGGCGTGGCGCCGGTCGGTGCGGTGGAGAACTGGAAGCTGACCGTCGTGCCCGTGGTGTCCGAGTCGAGCTCGACGTCCTCTGCCAGTGCGCGGATCATCTGCAGCCCGCGGCCGCGGTGACCGGGATCCTCCGGTGCCGGACGCCACCTGCCGTGATCCCGGACGGTGACGTGCACCGCGCCGTTCCTGTGCGCGATCTCGGTGTCGAAAGTGCCGGTGGTGTCGGGGTAAGCGTGATCCACGACGTTGGCGGCGGCTTCTCCGTAACCCAGGACGAGGTCGTACGCGAGGTCGTCGGAGAGCCCCGCGGCGGCAGCCCACTCGGACACGGCCCCGCGCAGTTCGGACAGCCGTCGTGACTCGGCGGGGGAGGACACGTGCAGTGGTGCGGGCAGGTGGCGGGCGACGACGAGCGCGACGTCGTCGCTGCGGCCGTCGGCGAGCAGCGCGCCGACGATCGTGTCGGTCAGTTCGGCGGGTGCCCGGTGGTGTGCGTCCGCCACGACGGTGCGCAGCAGGTCGAGACCGTCGTCGACGACGACACCCCTGCGTTCGACCAGGCCGTCGGTGTAGAGCACGATCGATCCACCGGGGGCGAGCGTCGTGCTGTGCTCCTCGTACGGTCCTCGTCCCGGAGTGCCCAGCACCGCGCCGGTGTGGTTCGTCAGCAACCGGGCTCCCCGCTGATCGGCCACCAGCGGCGGTAGATGACCCGCGCTGGACCAGCACAGTCGTCCGGTCGCCCAGTCGAAGGTGATGCACGCGCAGGTGCTGCCGGTGGCGCCGTTCACCCTGGACGCGAAGGCGTCGAGCCGTTCCAGCGCGGCGGCGGGGGAGTGCCCGTCGACCAGAAAACCGGCCAGGGCACTGCGGAGCTGTCCCATCACGGCCGCCGCCGTCGGGCCCGAGCCGACGACGTCGCCGACCGACATCCCGACCACCGTGTCGCTGACCGGGAGCACCTCGTACCAGTCGCCGCCGATCTGCGCGTGACTCGACGCCGGCAGATAACGGGCGGAGATGGCGAGGCGCTCCAGCACCGGGAGCTCGCGGGGCAACAGGCTGCGCTGCAACGCGGTGGCGATCTCGTGTTCGCGCTGGAGCAGCAGTTCGCGCTCGGCCTCGGTGCGCTGCCGTTCGGTCACGTCCCGCCCGATGGCCTGCAGCCCGCCCGGCGTGACCTGGACGCTGAGCTCCAGTGCGACGACGGACCCGTTGGCGCAGCGCAGGTTCCAGACTCCGGTCTCCTGGGCCTGCGGCAGTTCCTGGCCGTCGTCGCCGAGCACGAACAGTTCCTCGGCGCGGCGGCCGATCAGCTCCTCGCGCCGGTAGCCCAGCAACGCGCACGCCGCCGGGTTGATCTCGACGAACCGCCGTTCCCCGTCGAGGACCCAGATGCAGTCGACCGCCCGATCGATCAGCAGACGCAGGCGCCGCTCGTTGTCGCGCAACGCACGGTCGGAGTGCGCGCGCTGCATCGATTCCCAGCAGCGGTTGACCACGACGGACACGAGGTCGATCTCGTCCTGGGTCCACTGCCGCGGTTGCGCCTGGTGCACTGCCATGGCCGCGACGAACCGCCCGCCCCGCAACAGCGGCAGGCAGATCACCGCGCGGATGCCCGTGACCGCGTAGGCGGCCAGGTCGTCCTCGTCGAGTCGTGGGTCGGTGCCGCAGTCCGCGACCACCCACGGCTCTCCCGCCCGCATGGCGCGCAGCGCTCCCGCGCCGAACTCGCGCATGGCGAACCGCCCCGGCAACGGAGGCAGGCCGGTGGCGTGGTCGCCGCTCATGACGAAGTGGTTCTCGTCCTCCTCCGTCCTCGCGTAGGCGCACCGGTCGACGGCGAGGTGCTCGCCGAGCAGCCGGGTCGCGAGCGCCATGAGGTCGTCGGCGTCGTCGAGCTTCTGCGACTCCCGGTCGAGCACGGTGAGGAACCGCTCGCGCTCGGCGGCGGCGCGCTGGCCGGTGACGTCGATGAGCACGCCCTGGAGAACTCGCGGGGCGCCCGTCTCATCGCGCTCCACGTGGACCTTCTCGTGCAACCACACGACTTCACCCCCCGCGGTCAGCGCGCGGTAGCTCAGGTCGTAGTCGTCGTGGTCCCCGGCGCGGTGCCACCGTTCCCGCCGGGTCCTGTCGCGATCGTCGGGGTGCACGACCGAGTCCCAGAACTCCGGCTCCTCCCGCCAGCGCCGCACGGGATGGCCGAGCAGTTGTTCGACGTAACTGGACACGAAGGTCAACTCGCGGGTCCGTGCGTCGGCCGCCCAGAACACGACGCCGAGGTTGCGCACGAGCCCGCGCAGTCGGTCGGGGTCGATCTCATGTCCGGCGGTGCCCATTCCCGCAGCCTGTCACGCCGGTGACGGTGCGGCGAACCGCCCACGTCCGAGGTTCGTCACGGCCAGGAAGTGCGTATGGGCCACCGGCCACGACGAACTCATGTGCGGGCCCCTTCATCTCGAACAGCTGTGGCGGGGTTGCCACTGAGAAGCGCCCGGCAAACGTGTCCCGTGCGACTGCCATGACCCGTTCGAGGGACGTGCGTCGTGCTCAGCGCGAGGCGACGCCGTCGAGCAGGTCCTGCGCGACATCACGCAGCTTCAGGTTCTTGTTCTGGGACTGCTGCACGAGCATCGCGAAGGCCTCGTCCGCGGTGCACGAGTGCACCGCGATGAGCACGCCCTTGGCCTGGTCGATGACCGCACGTGAGACGAGCGCGGTCTCGAGCTGCGTGATCTTCTCGCGGGAGCGTTGCCAGAGGTGGGCGTTGGCGATCGCGGCGCTGGCGGCGGTGGTGAACAGCCGCATCACGCCTTCGTCGAACGGGTCGAAGGCCGTGCCGGTGTAGCTGTAGATGTTGAGCGACCCCACGTGTCCGGCGTCGCTGCGGTCCGCGTCCGGCAGCAGGATCGGCACGGAGAGGTAGGCGCGCACGCCGTGCCGGCCGGCGGCCGCGTCGAACTCGGGCCAGTCGGTCCTGTCGTCCCCGACCACGGCGCGCACGGCCTGGAGCGTGCGCGCGGCCTCCAGACACGGACCGCGGTTGGCGCGGTACTGCTCCTCGTCGATCTCGACGAGCGTGGCGTCGCTCGCGGCCGCGGTTCTCGGCTGCTCGGGGTTCACGGTGACGGTGACCGCGTCGGCGTCCTGGATCGCTCTCGTGGCGGTCTCGGAGAGGCGTTGAAGCACCTCGTCGAGGGGCTCTTCACCGGAGAAACCGTCCCGCAGCATCATCAGCGCGGAGGTGGCCTCGTCGAGTCGCTCCACCGGATCCTGCCGCTCGGCTCCGGCGGTGTGCCCGCTGTCCTGACCCGGTGGGACCGTGAAGTCGTTCATACCGCCGGGCCTCTCGCCAGGATGGAGTTGGCGGCGCTGGTCGCCCAACGCTCTCACAGGGAATCCTAGAGGCTGCGAGAGCCGGCGTGTACGCCCGCGCGAGACCGCGCTCACCGCCGCCGCGACTTTCTGGATCGGCTGTCCGGTACGGCGCGAGTGAATACCCGCGCCGTACCGGAACAACCGTTGAGAAGCCGGATCCGTTGGGCCCCTTGGGCGGGGCTACCGGTCGTCCCTGGAAGTGAGCAGGGTGAGCATTTCCGGCAGGTCGAAGAACCGGGCCACGTCCAGAGCGGATCGGGGCCCGAGGGCGGGATCGGCTCCCGCGTCCAGCAGGAGTTCGACCGTGCGCCCGGAGCGGCGGAAGACCGCCGCCCCGAGCGCTGTCTGTCCCCGGTCGTTGACGCGCCCGGCGTCGGCGCCTCGCTCCAGCAACGCCTCGACGGTGCCGGGATGGTCGTGATACGCGGCCAGAACGAGCAGGGAGTCTCCCGCGCCGTTGGTGAGGTTCACCGGGATGCCCGCGTCGATCGCCTCGGCCAGCCGGTCCGTGTCGCCGGTGCGGGCCAGGTCGAACATCGACCGCAGGACAGCGAGCTCCTGCTCGGTGAGCGCGTTGGTCACGGCCGTACTCCTCAGGCGATCGTCGCGGGGAAGCGTTCCCACACGCGGTGGGATTCGAGGAGGATCGTCAGCGCCTTGAGGACGTCCGACGGGTCGTCGCCGATCACGATTCCCGGCTCGGTGGAGTACCCGGCCGCCTCGACGGCAGCACGCCCGGCGCCCCACGCGCCGACAGCCTTCGCGTGGCGGAAGCACTCCTGGATCATGAGGACGACGCGGGGATCGAGGGCGGCGCCCGGTGCGCCGGCTTTCGCGTCCCTGGCCGGTGCGGCGTCCGGTCCGGGCGGTGGGCTGCCCGCGAGCAGCAGGGCGTCGAACTCGACGGATCGAGCGGTGAGGAACGTCCGCTGGGCGACGAGGCCGCTGTCACCGAGCGGCCCGCCCGTGGGGGCGATCAGCAACGGGACCATGCCCCCGGCCAGGACGGTCTCGCGGACCGTCCGCACGCCGTCGAGATCGGCCGGATCGACGACGATTCCGATGATGCGCCCGTCGGTGGGCCATGTCTTCCCGAGCTGCGAGAGAGCCGGGCTCGGCGTGACCTTCCTGGGCCGCACGGTGGCGCTGGGGGCGGGCAGTCCGAGTCCCGTGGCCACCTCCTTGCACAGCAACGGATCGACGTTGGCCAGCACCTGCAGCTGGCGTTCCTTGACGGCCTGCTCGTAGCACTTGCCGAGCTCGAAGGTGAACGCGCGCACGACGTGTTCCTTCTCGACCGGCGAGAGGCTCCGCCAGAACAGCCTCGGCTGCGTGTAGTGGTCCGCGAACGACGTCGGGGACTGCCGGATCTTCGTCGCCTTGGGCAACGGTTGCGCCACCTCGACGAACGGCCGGTCCTCGGCTCCTGCCTCGAACGGGTTGCCGCCGTCGAGGGAATTGGGCCGGTAGGGAGCGACACCGGCGTGCACGGCGTGCTGGTGGAACCCGTCGCGGAGCATGTCGTTGACCGGCACGTGCGGGCGGTTGATGGGGATCTGGTTGAAGTTCGGCCCGGCCAGCCTGGACAGCTGGGTGTCCAGGTAGGAGAACAGCCGTGACTGCAGCAGTGGGTCGTCGGTGACGTCGATGCCCGGCACGAGGTTCCCGAGGTGGAACGCGACCTGCTCGGTCTCCGCGAAGTAGTTCGTGGTGTTGCGGTTGAGGGTCAGGATGCCCACCGGCTGCACCGGGGCGAGCTCCTCCGGGACGATCTTCGTCGGGTCGAGCAGGTCGATGCCCTCGAACGTCTGCCGAGGCGTGTCGGGCATGATCTGCAGGCCGAGCTCCCACTGCGGGTACGCGCCGGACTCGATGGCGTCGGCCAGGTCGCGGCGGTGGAAGTCGGGGTCGATGCCGTTGATCATCTGCGCCTCCTCCCAGACCAGGGAGTGCACGCCGAGTTTCGGCTTCCAGTGGAATTTCGCGAGCGCGGTCTCGCCGTCGGCGTTGACGAGGCGGAACGTGTGGACGCCGAAGCCCTCCATCGTCCGATAGGACCGGGGGATGCCGCGGTCCGACATGTTCCACATGACGTGGTGAGTGGCTTCGGTGTGGGTCGACACGAAGTCCCAGAACGTGTCGTGCGCGCTCTGCGCCTGGGGGATCTCGCGGTCCGGGTGCGGCTTGCCGGCGTGGATGACGTCCGGGAACTTGATGCCGTCCTGGATGAAGAAGACCGGGATGTTGTTGCCCACCAGGTCGAAATTGCCTTCCTGGGTGTAGAACTTCGTCGCGAACCCGCGGGTGTCGCGAACGGTGTCAGCCGAACCTCGTGAGCCCAGCACGGTGGAGAACCGCACGAACACCGGCGTCTCGACGCCTTCGCCGAGGAATCCGGCCATGCAGACGTTCGCGGCCGTGCCGTAACCCACGAAAACACCGTGCGCGCCGTACCCCCGCGCGTGCACGACCCGCTCCGGAATGCGCTCGTGGTCGAAGTGCATGACCTTCTCGCGCAGGTGGTGGTCCTGCAGCAGCGTCGGCCCGCGCTCTCCGGCCTTCAGCGAGTGGTCGGTGTCGTACAGCCGCGCGCCGGCCGACGTGGTGAGGAAGTCGCCCTGCTGTGCGTTGGCCGACTGCGGCGCGCCGGTGGGAACCCCTGTCGGGGACACCGTCTCCGGCCCGGTCTGGTCTGGCTTGGGCGGCAACGGCCCGCGCGGCTCGGTCGGCTCTTCGAGTGACGGCGGCTCGCTGCCGGGGGCGCCGGGGATCGGTGGGTTCACCAGCTCGGTGACCTTGTCGACCGCCTTCTCGAGCGCCGCCTTCACGAGCTTGCCCGGCTTGTGGGTGGCCACTGCTTCCTCCTCAGGGCAGGGAACGTACGCATGGCAATACCCGCGCTCCGGCCGGATATGCGCCGCGGACCGTTCTGCGACACATCCGTGTGGCCGGGACAGGTTTCCGTTGTGACGTCAGGGCTCGCGCCGGCCGCCGTCACGACGGCGACGTGCTCGGTGGCCAGCGTCCGTGAAGTCCTTCTTGCGCGGGCATCGGCTGGTGCACGTTGCCTGTCGTCGGGGGAACCGTTGTCCTCGTCAGCGCGGCGAGCCGGAACAGGGGACCCACGAGCCGGTCGAAAAGGCGCGGCAGGAGCCGGAACGCGGTCGTGATGAACGGGTTGGTGATGCCGACCGGGATCGAGACGTGCCGCCGTGGCCGGTCGGCCAGGCGGGTGATCGCGGTGGCGACCCGTTCGGGACTCACGACCGGAAACGGCGGCCTGGTGGCGCGTCCGGTGTAGTTGGCGGCCTGGTAGTAGATCGGCGTGTTGACGCTGCCAGGGCTCACGATGCACACGTGCACCCCGGGCTCGTCCCGCGTTTCCTGTCGCAGGGTGCGCAGGACAGCGCGCTGCCCCCACTTCGCCGCCGCGTAGGCGCCCATCTGGGGAACGGTGACCGAGCCGAGCAGTGAGTTGACTCCGATCAGCACACCGGAGTGCTGGCGGCGCAGCACCGGCAGGACCGCCCGCGCCAGGTGGACCGTGCCGTGGATCGAGGTGTCGACGACGGAGGTGAACACGTCCGCTGGCATCGCCTCGACGCTGCCGTAGCCCATGACGGTGGCGCTGTGCACGACCACGTCGATCCGACCGTGCCGCTCCAGGGTCCTCGTGACGATCCTCCCGGCGCCGCCGGGATCACCGATGTCGTCGACGATGACGTCGACCACCGCGGCCCCCGCCGAGCGGCAGGCCTTCTCCGCCGCGTCGAGCGCGCGGCCGCTGCGCGAGACCAGCACCAGGTCGTCCGCACCGCGGGCGAAGGCGACAGCGGCGGCCAGGCCGATGCCGCTGCTGGCACCCACCACGATCACCACACGACCGGTCACGGCGTGAGGACGACCTTGACGCAGCCGTCGCTCTTGGCGCGGAACATCTCGTACCCCTGCGCGGCATCGGCGAGCGGAAGGCGGTGCGTGGTGAGATCCAGGGCGCCCAGCGGATCGGCCGGGTCGAGCAGCAGTGGCAGGATCTCGCCGGTCCACCGGCGCACGTGCGCCTGGCCCATCCTCAGCTGGATGCCGCGGTCGAACATCTCCATCATCGGCATCGCGTCCTGCTCGCCCCCGTACACACCGGACACCGACACCGTGCCGCCACGGCGCACTCCCTTCAGCGCCGCGTGCAGGGCGTCGAGCCGGTCGACGGCCAGCTTGTCGGTCACCTTCTGGGCGAGCGCGTCGGGGAGCAGGCCGGTGGCCTTCTGCGCGGCGGCGACGAACCGCCCGCCGTGGGCCTCCATGCCCACGGCGTCGATCGTGGCGTCCGGCCCGCGGCCGTCCACCATGTCGATCAACGCGGCCGCCACGCCCTCGGCACCGTCGAACTCGTCGAGGTTCACCGGTTCGGCGCCGTATCGCTCGGCCAGTGCGAGCCGTTCGGGCACCCGGTCCACGCCGATGACCCGGCCGGCGCCGAGCCGCCTGGCGATCCGGACGGCGAACTGCCCGACGGGGCCGAGACCGAGCACGGCGACGGTGCCGCCGGGGGGCACGTCGGCGTAGCGGACGGCCTGCCACGCGGTGGGCAGGATGTCGGACAGGAACAGGAACTGGTCGTCCGGAGTGCCGTCCGGGACGACGACAGGTCCGAACTGGGCCTGCGGAACGCGGAGGTACTCGGCCTGACCGCCGGGTACGGAACCGTAGAGCGAGGTGTACCCGAACAGGCTCGCGCCCTTGCCTTCGCCGCGGACCTGCGTCGTCTCGCACTGCGCGAACAGGTCGCGCTCGCACATCCAGCAGTGACCGCAGGAGATGTTGAACGGCACGACGACCCGGTCGCCGACCTTCAGGTGACCGCTCGCCTCGGCACCGACCTCCTCGACGACGCCCATCGCCTCGTGGCCGAGCACGTCGCCCGGTTTCAGATAGGGGCCGAGCACCCCGTACAGGTGAAGGTCGGAACCGCAGATGGCGGTCGAGGTGACCCTGATGATCGCGTCGGTGGGCGTCTCGATGCGCGGGTCGGGCACGTCGATCACTTGAACCTTCTCGTTGCCTTGCCAGGTCAGAGCTTTGATGACGCCTCCTCGGCAGCCGTGGGGGTTCTTCGAGGCGAGTAGCCCGAACGAGGCACCTCAAACGCATGACCTGGCACCCGTGCCGCATGAACACGCCGGATTCAGGGAAGAAAGAGTGCGGGACTCGCTACACGGATCACGGGAGAAAGTCATGATGAAGACAGTTCACGTCGTGGGCACGAGCCCGGACAACGTCTTCGCCGTACTGGCCGACGGCTGGTCCTACGCCGGTTGGGTGGTCGGCAACTCCCACATCCGGGACGTGGACGAGGGGTGGCCGTCCGTCGGGACCCGCATCCACCACAGCGCGGGAGCGTGGCCCACCCAGATCGAGGACACCACCACGGTTCTCGCCGTCGAACCAGGACGGCTGCTCGAACTGGAAGCGCACCTGTGGGTGCTGGGCACCGCCAAGGTGCGCCTCACCCTGTCGCCGCTGCACAACGGCACCGGAACCCAGGTGACCATGGAGGAGGAGGTCGTGGGAGGGCCCGCCCGGCTGGTTCCCGCCGTCGTCCAAGGAGTGTTGTTCGGGCCACGCAACAAGGAATCCCTCGCCCGCCTCGGCGATCTCGCCGTCGGCCGCGACGCACCGTCGCCCGGCACCGGCGAGAACGAGCCCCGGTGACCGTGCCCGCGACCACCGTGGACGCCGTGGTGATCGGCGCCGGGCCCAACGGCCTGGTGGCGGCGAACCTGCTGGCCGACGCGGGATGGGACGTCCTCGTGCTGGAGGCCGCCGCCGAGCCAGGAGGAGCCGTCCGCACGGCCGAACTGATCGAGCCGGGCTTCCACAGCGACCTGTTCAGCTCGTTCTACCCGCTGGGCGCGTCGTCCCCGATCCTGCGGGAGCTGCAATTGGAACGCCACGGGTTGCGGTGGACGCACGCGCCCGCCGTCGTCGCACACGTGCTGCCCGACGACCGGTGTGCTGTCCTGTCGCGGGACATCGATGAGACCGTCGCCTCGCTGGCGGCGTTCTCGGCGGCGGACGGAGACGCCTGGCGCACCGAGTTCGAGACGTGGCAACGCATCCGCGACCACCTCCTCGACTCGTTGTTCACGCCGTTCCCGCCGATGCGGCCGGCGTCCCGGCTGGCGCGCACGCTCGGCGTCGCCGAGTCCCTGCGGATGGCTCGGATGCTGACCATGCCGGCGAGGACCCTCGGTGAGGAACGCTTCAGCGGCGACGGCGCCCGGATCCTGCTCTCCGGCAACGCCCTGCACTCCGACCTCGGACCCGGCCAGTCCGGCAGCGCCATCTTCGGCTGGCTGCTCTGCATGCTCGCCCAGGACGTCGGCTTTCCGGTGCCCGAGGGCGGAGCGGGCGAGCTGACCGCGGCGCTGGTGCGCAGGCTGACCGAGCGCGGCGGCAGGATCGAGTGCGGACGTGAGGTCACGAAGGTGCTCGTCGCCCGCGGCCAGGCCGTCGGAGTCGCCGACAGCGGCGGTGAGCGGATTCGCGCGCGGCGCGCGGTGCTGGCGACCGTGCCCGCCCCCACCCTCTACGGGCGAATGGTGGACGCCGGGCACCTACCGGCGCGTCTCCTCGACGACCTGCGGAACTTCCGCTGGGACGACGGCACCGTCAAGGTCGACTGGACGCTGTCGAAGCCGATTCCGTGGACCAACCCGGCGGCCGGCTCGGCAGGCACGGTGCACCTGGACTCCGACGTCGACGGCCTCACCGACTTCGGCACGGCACTGGCCGCCGGCCGCCTGCCGGACGACCCTTTCCTCCTGCTGGGCCAGATGACCACGACCGATCCGTCCCGCTCACCCCAGGGCACGGAGGCCGCCTGGGCCTACACCCACGTGCCACGTGGCGTGCGCTGGGACCGTGACGCCGTCCGCCGTCATGCGGACCGCGTCGAACAGGTCGTGGAGCGGCACGCACCCGGTTTCACCGCCACGATCCGCGGCCGTCACGTGTCCGGCCCGCACGACCTGGAGGAGCGGGACGCCAACCTGGTCGGCGGCGCGATCAACGCCGGCACCTCCGCGATCCACCAGCAACTGGTGTTCCGCCCGCTGCCAGGTGCCGGGCGCGCGGACACCCCGATCGACCGGCTCTACCTCGCCGGCGCCTCGGCGCATCCCGGTGGCGCGGTGCACGGGGGACCCGGAGCGAACGCCGCTCGTGCCGCTCTGGCCAGGGCCGGCGTCGGCGGTGCCCTGTACGGCCGGTCGATGCGGTTCGTGCAGGACCTGATCTACACCTGAGACCCGCACCGCGCCTACCGCGAGCGTCGTCACCACGACCGGCGGGACGGCGATTCCTGACGGCCGTGTGAGGGAGCGCTCCCATCCATCTGCGATCATGCTCCGCCATGAACCGCTACGAGCAATTCCGCAGTGCCGCACTCGATCGGGACATCCCGGGCGACGAAGTCGACAAGTTCTCCGAACAACTGCGGTTCGCGATCTGGGCGAGTGCGGGCAGTGCTGAAGAGGAGAGCGTCGGACAGCTCGGGGGATTACCGCGGTTACCGGTGGGCGTGGAGTGGCCGGGCGGCGAGAGCTACCCGCTGCCGTTCATCGGCTCCGTGGACTGCGCGGCCCTTCCTCGGGTCGAAGGACTTGCCCTGCCGGAAGACGGCTCGCTGCTGCTGTTCCTGCACCACGAGGAGGACATGGAAGAACATTCCCCTCTTGGCGGGTCGCTGTACGCGCAGGCCCTGTACGTCCCGGCGGGAACGGACACGGCGGTGGCGTCGCCGCCGTCCAACCACGACAGTGCGACGTTCTTCCACGAGAACATCCCGTTCCTCATCCCCGAGCACCGGCTGTCCGCGTGGGTTCAGCCGGTTCTGCCGGACTGGATCGAAGAACGCGACGTCGAGTTCGAGCCGGACACCGTGAAGCAGCTCTTCGACGAACTGAAGCACCTCGACGAGCTGTGCGCGCTGGTCGGTGAACTCTGGCCGGCGCAGGACCGGTACGCCGCGCTCCGTCTCGGCGGGTACGGCAGGGAGATCGGCGGCCAGGACGGTCCGTGGACGCAGATGGCGTCCGTCAACATCGGTGACCGGCCTCGCGGTTCCGACCTCCAGAGGGCGGAGTGGTTCCGCCGGCTCCGCGAGGAGGAGTCCCGGTTGAGGCGGGAATGGGTGCCGCTCGCCCAGTTCCCCACGGAAAGCGACGTCTACTACGGATGCTTCCTGATCAGCACCGACGATCTCGCTGCCCGGCGCTTCGACAGGATGCGGTCGTTCACGATGTTCACCGAGTAGCGCGCAGGAGGCCGTGAGACGGCAGCAAGGAGAACCGGGGTTCTGCTGGTGTCGTTGCAAACAGAACCCCGGCTCTTTTTGAAGAGGTGCGGTGCCTCGGCTCACTGTCGCGCGCGGCCAGTTGTGTTCTCATCCCTCGACGTCGCGCGCTGAACGGGTCTGTGTGGCGATCTCGACGTCCTCCCGTGCCTCGACGACCCAGACCCCGACAGCCGAACCGCCTGCGCTGACGCGGCTGTCCCGCACGACTTCGGAGTTGCGCCCCTCGTCGAGGCCGATGCCGAGGAAAGCCAGTCCGGCAGCAGTGTCCGCCCGCAACGCGGCGTCGTGCTCTCCCACGCCGCCGGTGAACACGAGCAGGTCGATCCCACCCAGCGACGCGGTCATCGCGGCAACGTTCTGGCGCAGCCGATGCACGTACACCTGCAAAGCGAGAACCGCGTGCTCGTCACCGTTCTCCGCGGCCTTGCGCACGTCCCTCAGATCACCGCCGACCTCGGACAGGCCGGCGAGACCGGAGTGGTGTTCCAGGCCGTCCTCGAGTTCGTCCAGTGTCAGTCCGGCGCGCTGCAGCCACACCAGCAGGCCGGGGTCGACGTCGCCGCTGCGGGTGGCCATCACCAGGCCCGCCAACGGGGTGAAGCCCATCGTCGTGTCCACGGACCGTCCATTCGCGACAGCGGCGAGCGACGCTCCGGAACCGAGGTGGCAGCTCACCACGCGAGCACCGGGATTGCCCGCCAGTTCGGCCGCCCGCCGGGACGCGTAAGCGTGTGACAGGCCGTGGAAGCCGTACCTGTGCAGGTCCCACTTGCGGCGCCACGCGGCGGGCACGGCGTAGGTGGTGGCGGCCGCGGGCATCGTGGTGTGGAAGGCGGTGTCGAAGCACGCGATCTGGGGCACGTCGGGGAGCAGGTGGCGTGCCGTGTCGATGCCGGCGAGCGCGCGGGGCTGGTGCAGCGGCGCCAGTCCGGTGAGGGCTTCGATCCTGGCGCGCACGTCGTCGTCGATCGCGGTGGCGCTGGTGAACTCGGAGCCGCCGTGCACGACGCGGTGCCCGACCGCGTCCACGGACGGTGCGTCACGAAGGAAGTCCTTCAGTGGGCCGGTCTCGTCACCGCCCGACCACCGTTCGGCGGTGGTCTCAGCGAGGACGGTGTCGTCCTCGCCGAGGACGCGGAGCTTGAGACTGGAGGAGCCCGCGTTCACCACGAGGACGTTCACTGCCAGGTCCAGTCGCGGACCTCGGGCATGTCCTCGCCGTGCTCGCGGATCCAGTTGTGGTGGCGGGTGCGCTGGTCCTGCATGTGCTGACGCAGCCGGGCCGCCTTGGGGCCGAGTCCTGGCACGCGGTCGACGACGTCGATCACCAGCCGGTAGCGGTCCATGTCGTTGAGCACCAGCATGTCGAACGGCGTTGTCGTGGTGCCTTCCTCCTTGTAGCCGCGGACGTGCAGGTTGTGATGGTTGGTGCGGCGGTAGGTCAGGCGGTGGATCAGCCACGGGTAGCCGTGATAGGCGAAGATCACGGGCCTGTCGGTGGTGAACAGCGCGTCGAACTCGCGGTCCGGCATGCCGTGCGGGTGCTCGGTGTCGGGCTGCAGGCGCATCAGGTCCACCACGTTGACCACGCGGATCCGCAACGTGGGCAGGTGCTCGCGCAGGAGCTTCGTCGCGGCGAGCACTTCGACGGTGGGGGCGTCGCCGGCACATGCCAGTACGACGTCCGGTTCCTCGATGCTGTCGTCGTTGCTCGCCCACTCCCAGATGCCGGCGCCACGGGTGCAGTGCAGGATCGCCTCGTCGACGTCGAGCCAGTCCGGCGTCTCGTTCTTGCCCGCCACGATCACGTTGACGTAGTCCCTGCTGCGCAGGCAGTGGTCCGCCACCGACAGCAGCGTGTTCGTGTCCGGCGGCAGGTAGACGCGGACGACCTCGGCCTTCTTGTTCATGACGTGGTCGATGAAACCGGGGTCCTGGTGGGAGAAACCGTTGTGGTCCTGGCGCCACACGTGCGAGCTGAGCAGGTAGTTCAGCGACGCGACGGGCCTGCGCCACTCCAGCTTCTTGTGCGTCTTGAGCCACTTGGCGTGCTGGTTGAACATCGAGTCGATGATGTGGATGAACGCCTCGTAGCAGTTGAACAGCCCGTGCCTGCCGGTGAGCAGGTAGCCCTCCAGCATGCCCTGGCACAGGTGCTCGGACAGCACCTCGATCACCCGGCCGTCGTGCACCAGGTGCTCGTCGACGGCCAACGTCTCGGCCTGCCACTGCTTCCCGGTCACCTCGTACACGGCGTCGAGGCGGTTGGACGCCGTCTCGTCCGGGCCGAAGATCCGGAAACTCCTGGCGTCGGCGTTGAGCGTGATGACGTCGCGCAGCATCCGGCCGAGCACCCTGGTCGGTTCGGAGTGCGTGGTGCCGTGCTTCACGACCTCGGACGCGTACGCGCGAATCCCCGGCATCTTCAGCTCACGCAACAACAGTCCGCCGTTGGCGTGCGGGGTCGCGCCCATCCGGTGCTCACCTGACGGCACCAGCGCGTCGAGTTCCGGCCGCGGTGCTCCGTTCTCGTCGAAGAGTTCCGTCGGCCGGTAGCTCCGCAGCCAGGCCTCCAGCTGCCGCAGGTGGTCCGGGTTGTCCCGCACGCCCGACAACGGCACCTGGTGCGCCCGCCAGGTGTTCTCGACCGGCACGCCGTCCACTTCGGACGGACCGGTCCAGCCCTTCGGGCTGCGCAGCACGATCATCGGCCAGCGCGGCCGCTCCTCGGAGCCCCTGACGCGGTGGATCTCGTCCACGATCTGGTCGAGCACCTCCGCCATGCGGGCGTGCATCTTCTTGGGTTCGTCGCCCTGGACGTAGAACGGCGTGTAGCCGTAGCCGCGCAGCAACGCGTCCAGCTCGTCGTGCGGGATCCGCGAGAGCAGGCTCGGGTTGGCGATCTTGTAGCCGTTGAGGTGCAGGATCGGCAACACCGCGCCGTCGCTCCGCGGGTTGAGGAACTTGTTGGCGTGCCAGCTGGCCGCGAGCGGGCCGGTCTCGGCCTCGCCGTCACCGACCACGCACGCGACGATCAGACCGGGGTTGTCGAACGCCGCGCCGAACGCGTGCGCCAGCGAGTAACCCAGTTCGCCACCTTCGTGGATGGAGCCGGGCACCTCGGGCGCGACGTGACTCGGGACGCCGCCGGGGAAGGAGAACTGCCGGAAGAGCTTCCGCATCCCTTCGGCGTCGCGCGGCACGTCCGGATAGGTGTCGCTGTAGGAGCCTTCCAGCCACGTGTTGGCCAGCAGCGCGGGACCGCCGTGGCCGGGGCCGGTCACGAACATCATGTCGAGGTCGCGCTCGCGGATGATCCGGTTGAGGTGCGCGTAGACGAAGTTGAGGCCCGGCGTGGTGCCCCAGTGGCCGAGCAGGCGTGGCTTGATGTGCTCCGGCACCAGCGGTTCGGTCAGCAGCGGGTTGTCCATCAGGTAGATCTGGCCGGCCGACAGGTAGTTGGCGGCTCGCCAGTACGCGTCGACGAGCTCCAGGTCGGCGTTCGACATCTCACGCTCCATTCGGGTCGGTGCGGTCAGCGGAGGGGGAGCCGGTCACGCGACGCCTCAGCATTCGGCGCGATCCTTCGAATTCAGCAGGAGTTCGGCCACCGAACGTCGCGGCGTGGCCGGGACCTGTGTGCTGAACCCCACGCGCAGCACGGTCTGCGGGACGAGCGTTCCGCCGAGGGAGCGCCGCAGGTCCTCGCGGATCTGCCGCACCTCGACCGGCTGGGACAGGAACGACGCGGACAGCCCGTGCGTGGTCGCGGTGAGCAGCACGCGTTGCAGCGCCTGGCCTGCCTGCAGTTCGCCGAGCGGGCCGTCGTAGAACGAGCAGAGCACCACGACGAGCGGGTCGGACTCGTAGTCCTTGCCGGGATGGCGTTCGGGGCCCTGGAAGTCGCGGAACGCCCACTCGTCCTGCGGTTCCGGCCGGAGCCCCGCCGACGCGGGTGGCACGCCGTCCACCGCGTGCGGCCGGTGGCCGGTGAAGGCCGCCAGCTCCGCCTGCACGGCCCCGTCGCCCAGCTGGATCTGGTGCGCCTGCTGGACGAATCGCTTGAGCTGGGCCCGACCCTCAGGGGTCGTGACCACGTGCAGCCACGAGCGTTCCAGCTCGGCCGCCCGCACGAGGGAGTGACGCTGGCGAGGGTCGACAGGGGCGTCGTGGAACGGGTGGCGGTTGGTGCGCCGTTGGGGAACGGCGTCGAGCAGCGCGCGGTTCTCCTCGTCGGGCTTGATCTTGCCGCCCTTGCGCACGATCGCGAGCGCGCCGGGTGCGTCCTGACCCGGCAGCATCGTGACGAGCGGGCGCACTCCCATGTCCTGCAACGCCAGCCGCATGTTGTACAGCGCCGCGCCGCACGACAGGCGGAGTTCGCGGTCCTCGGGATCGGTCGCCTCCAGCCTGCGGGAGGTGTCCGGGTGCAGTTCGATGCGGTCGGACCGGACGCGGAAGCGCCAGGGCTGGGTGTTGTGCACCGACGGCGCGAGCGAGGCCGCCGCCAGCACCCGCTCGACCTGCTCGGGCCCCAGTCCCAGCGCCGCGGTCACCTCGGCCATGTCCGTCACCCCGTCGTGTTGCCGTGGGAACTCCTGATCGGTCCACTGTCTGCGCAAGCGCCGGGCGGTCCCACCGTCGAAGGTCCCGACCTGGCAGGGACCGCTTGGCGTCGCCACGACCTCGTGACAGGCTTGATCCATGGTCGACCCGCAGGACCCACCGGTGCGCAGCCTGCTCGGTGGGCTGCGCCTGGACGATCTGCTCGACGAGATGCGCGACCGGCTCGCCGAGATCGGGTCCACGCGCGACAAGATGCAGAGCCTGCTCGACGCGGTCCTCGCCGTCGGCGCAGGCCTGGAGCTGGACTCCACCCTGCAGCGCATCGTCCAGGCCGCGGTGAAGCTCGTGGGAGCCCGCTACGGCGCGCTGGGCGTCCTCGGCTCGCGGCACAACCTCTCGCAGTTCGTCTACGTAGGCATCGCCCCGGAGACCCGTGCGCACATGGGACACCTGCCAGAGGGCAAGGGCCTGCTCGGCCTGCTGATCAAGGACCCGAGGGCGATCCGGTTGCACGACCTGAGCGAGCACGCCGCCTCGGTCGGCTTCCCGGCCAACCATCCGCCGATGCACAGCTTCCTCGGCGTGCCCGTGCGGGTGCGCGACGAGATCTTCGGCAACCTCTACATGACCGAGAAGATCGGCGGCGGCGACTTCACCGCCGACGACGAGGTCGTGCTGGCGGCGCTGGCCGCCGCGGCCGGCGTCGCGGTGGAGAACGCCCGCCTGTTCGAACGGTCGCGGATGCGCGAGCGGTGGCTGGAGGCGACGGCGGAGATCAACGCCCAGCTCCTCGGCGGCGCCACCGCCGAGGACGCGTTGCGGCTGATCGCCCAGCGCACCGTGGAGCTGGCGTCGGCGTCGTGGGCCGCGGTGCTGTTGCGTGACGGCAACGAACTCCGCAGGGCGGCGCACGCGGGAAACGAGGCTGTCCCCGACACCTTCTCCGCCGACGCGCCAGTGCTCGCGCAGGTGCTGGAGACGGCCGCTCCGGCGTTGGTCGAGGAGGCGGACGGCCAGCTCGGCGACCTGCCGGCGCGGACGGGCGCCGCGGTGGTGCTGCCGCTGCGGACCGGCACCGCGGTCACCGGTGTCCTGCTCGCCGTCCGGGACAAGGACGCCGCCCCGTTCGGCGCGGACCTGATGCCGTTGCTGGCGTCGTTCGCGGACCAGGCCGTGGTCGCGATCGAGTTCGCGGAGAACCAGAGCGCCAAGCGCCTGGTGGACGTGCTGGAGGACCGCGACCGCATCGCCCGTGACCTGCACGACCACGTCATCCAGCGGTTGTTCGCCACCGGCATGAGCCTGCAGGGCGCGCTGACGTGGGTGACTCACCCGGAGGCCCGCAGGCGGGTGACGAAGGCGGTGAACCAGCTCGACCAGACGGTGCTGGAGATCCGCACGTCGATCTTCGACCTGCAGGCGGACTCCGGCGACACCGGTCTGCGGCGCAGGCTGCTCAACGTCGTCGCCGAGCTCACCGAGGACGGCCAGCTGAGTCCGGCGGTGCGGATGTCGGGCACCATCGACAGCCTCGTGCCCGACTACATCGGGGAGCACGCCGAGGCGGTGGTGCGCGAGACCGTGAGCAACGCGCTGCGCCACGCACACGCCACGGAGCTGACGCTCACCGTCGAGGCGGGCGACGCGTTGGTCATCTCGATGGTCGACAACGGCGTGGGCATGCCGCCTGACGTCGCCCGCAGCGGTCTGCGCAACCTCGAACAGCGCGCGGCCGAGCTGAACGGCGCGCTCACCGTCGGCGAAGAACCCGGTGGCGGCACGCGGGTGACGTGGCGGGTTCCGCTGGACTGACGGGTCAGCCGGTTTCGTTGTCGTGGGTGGGCTTGCGCAACTGCGAGGCCAGCACGGCGGCCTGGGTGCGGCGTTCGAGGCCGAGCTTCGCGAGCAGGTGCGAGACGTAGTTCTTCACGGTCTTCTCCGCGAGGAACATCTTGTCCGCGATCTGCCGGTTCGTCAGGCCGTCGCCGATGTGGTCGAACACGGTCCGCTCCTGCTCGGTGAGCGCGCGGACGGGGTCGCCCTGCTCTCGTTCGCGGCGGATGCGGTTGAGCAGCGCGGCCGTGGACCGGGCGTCCAGAAGGGACTGTCCGGCCGCGACGGTCTTCACCGCCGTGGTCAGGTCGGTGCCGAGGATGCGCTTGAGCACGAACCCGGACGCGCCGGCCATGATCGCGTCGAACAACGCCTCGTCGTCGGTGAACGACGTCAGCATCAGGCATTTGAGGTCCGGCATCCGGGACATCAGCTCCCGGCACAGCTCGATGCCGTTGCCGTCGGGCAGCCGCACGTCGAGCACCGCCACGTCGGGGTTGGTCGCCGGGATCATCGTGAGCGCCTCGGTCACCGAGGCGGCCTCGCCCACGACCTCCAGGTCGGGGGAGGCGCTGAGCAGTTCCCTGATGCCGACCCTGACGATCTCGTGGTCGTCCACCAGGAAGACTCGCGACACCACCGCAACCACCTTCTCTCGATCGTTCCGCGATCACGATCTCTCAGCCGGCCGGCGGCACACAGGGACCAAAGACCCTGTCACCGGGAATCGAGTGTCCTCCGGATCCGGCCGAACTCCTCGGTGTCGATGTCACGCCGGGCCGAGCTCGTCCGCGCGGAGAGTCCAAGTGCCCGACCCGGGTGAGCACGTCCGCTCTGTCCGCGCGGTGTGCCGCGGCGGAATCGTCGAGGCATGCGATGGAACCCAGCGGAGTCAGCGGAAATCGTCGAGGCAGCCGTCAAAGCGCCCGTGTACAGCGCGGACCGCCCGTGGGCGCTGGAGTTGCACGGCCGTTCGGTCTACCTCTTCGAGACAGGACAACGGTCAGGGCACGACCCGCTCGGCTTCGACCGGCTGCTCTCGTGCGGCGCCGCACTGGAACACGTGGTGCTCGCGATCCGGTACGCCGGGTGGCATCCGCACGTCGTGTTCCCGACCGACCAGGCCAGCCCCGACGTGCTCGCCGTCGTCCGGGCGGACCGCCGCGAGCCACCGGACCCGCAGGACCTCGACCTGCACCGGGCGATCCGCCTCGCCGACGCGTCCGGCTCCGGTGACGCTCACGCGCTCGGGTGGGCGAGCCACTGGGCGGGGACGGAGCTGCGCGCACTGACCGACCACGAACTCGTCGTGATCACCACCGGCGACCGGCGCCCTGACCACGTCCGGGGAGGTGCGGCCCTGCAGGCCGCGGTGCTGGCGGGACGCGGTGCGGGCGTGGCCGTCCGGCCGGTGGTCCACCTGGTGCACCGCCAGGAGTGGCGGGCGGGCCTGATCGAACGGCACGAGCTCGCCGGCTTCCCGCAGGCCGTGGCGATCGTCGGTGCCAAGGGCCCGGTCGGCACGGGACCTACGGCAGCGTCCGCCGGTCGTTCCGATTCCTAGCGTTGAAGCAGGTAAGGGAGTTCCCGTCGTCGACGGTGACGCCGTGCCGGGAGTGCGCCGTGCCCGTGTTCTGACTGGAGGACAACGATGAAAGCCCCATCCGCCCCGATCGTGGCCGGCGTCGACGGCTCCACCTCCGCCCTGCTCGCCGTGACCTGGGCCGCGCAGGAGTGCGCGCGGCACAAGGTGCCGTTGCGGCTGGTGCACGCCTACGTCCTGCCGACCCGCGGCTACCCCCAGATGATCCTCACCGGCGGCGAGATCCGCGAGGCGATCGAGCAACTGGGCCACGACAAGCTCGACGAGGCCATCGCGGCCGCGCGGGCGGCGGCACCCGGCGTCGAGGTGACCACCGAGATCGTGTGCTGCGGCTCCACCACGTTGCTGATCGAGGAGTCGAAGTCCGCGCGCCTCGTCGTGGTCGGCTCGCAGGGCCTGGGCACCGTGACCGGCATGATCGTCGGCTCCACCGCCCTGGCGCTGGCGGCACACGGCAAGAGTCCCGTCATCGTGGTGCGCGGCACGTCCGTGCCCGACGGGCCTGTCGTCGTCGGTGTCGACGGCTCCCCGACGAGCGAGGCCGCGCTGGCGTTCGCCTTCGAGACGGCGTCGATGCGCGATGCCCGGCTGACCGTCGTGATGTGCTGGACCGACTTCATGGTGGAGAGCGCGTACAGCGCGTCGCGGTTCACCGTGGACTGGGGTGAGGTGGAAGCCGACGAACGCAGGCTGCTGGCGCAACGCCTCGCCGGGTGGCAGGAGAAGTACCCGGACGTGCAGGTGCATCCGGTGGTCGTGCGCGATCGGCCCGTGCGGGCGCTGATGCGGTACGGGGCTGAGGCTCAGCTCGTGGTGGTGGGTAGCCACGGGCACGGCGGGTTCACCGGGATGCTGCTCGGCTCGACGAGCCAGGCACTCGTCTACAACGCGCCGTGTCCGTTGGCGATCGTGCGACCCGACTAGGCCGCGTTACCGGCCGGCTTCCCCTTCTCGATGAAGGGGAAGCCGGCTTACTTCAGCGGGTCGTGGTCGGAGGAATGACCACGACCGGGCATTCGGCGTGGCGCAGGCAGTTCGCGGCGACGCCATGCACGAGGAATTCGCGGACCGCTCCGCGCCCTCGCGTGCCGATCACCAGCAGCTCGGCGTGCTTCGAGGCCTCGGCCAGGTGGTCCGCCGCATCGCCCACCACGACGCACTCGGCGACGTCCGGTGCGTTGAACATCGTCGCGCGCACCTGCTGCACGGTGGCGTGGAGTTCGCGCGCCGGGTGCCGTCGAGGCATCTCGCCGTACGGGTTGAGGCCCATCGGCACGGCCGGCACGACCACGGGCTCCTGCTGGTAGGCCAGCATCGCCTCCACCCTGGCGCCCCGGTGCGCAGCCTCTTCCAACGCCCACCGCAACGCCGCGCGCGACTCCGTCGAACCGTCGACGCCGACCAGGATCACAGGTGTCCTCATGGCTGCTCCCGTCACTTGGAACCAGCGTGCGGCTCTGGGACGACCGTTGGCAGGGACCAACGTCACGAGCCAGGTGAGCCCATCCGCACTGCTGACGCGCACGCGCGTGACGAACTCTTGATCGCATAAACCGAACGGAGGACGTCATGAAGGCGAAGAGGGGCGACTGGCTGGTGGAGCCCAGCGGCCGGCGCGGACAGGTCACGGCGGTCAAGCACCAGGAGGGCAGACCTCCGTACCTCGTGCGGTGGCTGGACACGGAGCACGAGGCACTGGTGTTCCCCGGCCCGGACACGCACGTCGTCACGGCCGAGGAAGAGGCTGCGCGCCTGCGTGCGGGCTGAGCCGCCGGACATCGCTGGCGCACTCGGCCACCTCGCGATCGGGCCGGGCATGGCCTGGTGGAGCGGGGACGAAGGTCCCGGACGGCGCGGGACCGCGGGCACTCACCGGCCGCGGCCCGGACCGCGAGGCTGAAGTGCATGAGCGAGAACGAGTCCCGGCCCGTGGTGGTCGGAGTTGATGGATCACCCGCCTCACAGGCGGCGTTGCAGTGGGCCGTCGAGGATGCTCGGCGGCGCGGTTGCCCGGTCGACGTGATCTCCGCGTGGCACCCGGACTACGGCGGGATGATCGGCCCGGTGCCCGCCGAGGTGCTGATGGCGATGTCGCCGCAGGCGATGAAGGACGCGGCGCAGAAGGCGCTCGACGGTGCGGTGCACGGGTTCGAGGGCGTGGAGATCCGCCGGATCCTGGTCGAGGGCGACCCCAGGGACGCGCTCACCAAGGCGTCCGAAAAAGCGGAACTGCTCGTGGTCGGCAGCCGTGGGCGCAACACGGTGGTCGAGATCGTCCTCGGCTCGGTCAGCTCCTACTGCGTGCACCACGCGTCGTGCCCGGTCGTCGTGATCCGCGCGCCGAAGGTCGAGAAGGAGCACACGTTCGCTGCCGCGGCCGCGCCGCTGACGCCTGGGCCGCTGCTGTGAACGCGGCGGCGTTGCTGACGGACGGCTCGGTCGTCACGGTGCGCGAGCTGGGGCCGGGCGACGTCGCGGCGCTGCTCGCGCTGCACCGCGGACTGCCGATCGAGGACCAGTACCTCAGGTTCTTCAGCACGTCGCCGCGCCAACTGGAGGACTTCGTCGAGCGGATGGTCTCGCCGGACGCCCCGCACCACGTCGTGCTCGGCGCCTACCGCGACGACCGGCTGCTGGGGGCGGCGAGCTACGTGGTGGTGCGGCAGACGGACTTCGCGGAGGTCGCGCTGGTCGTGTCGCACGCCGAACAGGTTCACGGCGTCGGCACCCTGCTGCTGGAGCACCTGGCGTCATTGGCACGCGGCCGAGGGGTGCGGCGGTTCACCGCCGACGTGCTCACGATCAACGGCCGGATGCTGCGCGTGTTCACGAGCATGGGGCTCGTCACCTCGATCGTGCCCGACGGCGAGGTCATCTACGTCGAGCTGGTCCTCGAGCCCGGCGACCACTACCTCGACGTGATGAGCGAACGGGAGTCGCGCGCCGACGTCGCCAGCCTGACGCACGTGCTGCGTCCCGGCTCGATCGCCGTGATCGGCGCCGGCCGGGCACCGGATTCGGTGGGCCACGCGGTGTTGCACAACCTCGTCGAGGGCGGCTTCACCGGTGACCTCTACGCCGTCAACCCGCACGCGAAGTCCGTGGCCGGCGTCGACTGCTACGGCTCGGTGAACGACCTGCCGGAGGCACCCGAACTGGCGGTGCTGTGCGTGCCGGCGAAGGCCGTTCCCGCTGTCGCCGAGGAATGCGGTCGTCGCGGCGTGCGGGCCTTGGTCGTCATCTCGTCCGGTGTCGACGCGGAGGAACTGCTAAACGCGGTTCGTGGGCACGGCATGCGGCTCGTCGGGCCGAACTGCCTCGGTGTGTCGACCAGTTCGCCCGATGTGCGGATGAACGCGACCTTCGCGGCGCACAGCACGCTCGCCGGCGACGTCGGGCTGATCACCCAGTCCGGCGGCATCGCGATCGGCGTGCAGGAAGAGCTGCGCCGGCTGGGTCTCGGCCTGTCGAACCTCGTCTCCACCGGCGACAAGCTCGACATCAGCAGCAACGACCTGCTGATGTGGTGGGAGCACGATCAGGACACCCGGATCGTCGCGCTGTACCTGGAGTCCTTCGGCAACCCGCGCAAGTTCGCCCGCGTCGCCCGTCGTGTCGCCGCCACCAAACCGGTGCTGGCCATCCGCGCGGCCACCAGTGAAGCCGGCCAGCGCGCCGCCGCCTCGCACACCGCCTCGACCGCGACGCCGTCGGTCACCAGGGACGCGCTGTTCCGGCAGGCGGGCGTGATCGCGGTCGACAGCGTGCCGGAACTGACCGACACCGTCATGGCCCTGAGCTGGCAGCCGCTCCCGAGTGGACGGTCGGTCGCGGTGCTGAGCAACGCGGGCGGACTCGGCGTGCTGGCCGCGGACGCCTGCGTCCGGCAGGGACTGCACATGGCCACACTCGGTGAGGAGACGCGCAAGGCGTTGGCGCAGCTCGTTCCGCCGACGGCCAGCCTGCAGAACCCGGTCGACACCACCGCGGTCGTCGACGAGAAGACCTTCGCCCGCTGCCTCGACGTCATCGGCGCGGACCCTGCGGTCGACTCCGTGATCACCGTGACGGTGCCGACCGCACTCGGCGAACCCACGGGCAGCGTGCACAACGTCGAAGGCAAACCCGTGCTCGCGGTGCGCACCGGTCAAACCGAACGGCTCGTGGGTGACGTGCCCTGCTACGCCGAACCCGCTCGTGCCGCCGCGGCACTGGCGCGGCTGGTCGAACGCGCCGAATGGCTCGCCCGCCCGAGGGAGTTCGCCCGCCTGAACCGGATCGACCTCGACGCCGCGAAGTCGATCGTGGCCGGGGAAGAGGGCTGGCTGCCTCCGGGCGAGGTGATGGCGTTGCTGACCGCGTTCGGGCTCCCGGTGCTGGGCGGAACGCTCGCGACGACCACGGAACACGCGGTGGCGGCACAACTGGCCTACGACGCCCCGGTCGCGCTCAAGGCGGTGGCCGACGACCTGCTGCACAAGAGCAAGGGAGGCGGCGTGGAACTCGGTGTCACCGACGCGGGCGGTGTGGCGGAGGCCTTCCGTGCGTTCCAGGAACGCTTCGGCGACCGGCTGCGCGGCGTGTTCGTGCAGCCGATGGCGTCCGGCGGCCGGGAGTTGCTGGTCGGTGTCGTCACCGACGAGAAGTTCGGACCACTCGTGGTCACGGGCCTCGGCGGCGTGGACACCGATCTGCTCGACGACCGCGCCGCGGCACTCGCCCCACTGTCCACAGCGGACGCCGACGACCTGCTGCACGGCTTCCGCGCCGCGGGCCACGTGCTCGCCGGCGCCAACGAGGACGCCGTCAGGGAAGTGCTGCTCCGGGTCGCCGAACTGGCCGGCGCACTGCCCGAGATCGTCGAGCTCGACATCAACCCCCTGGTGCTGACGGACACGGGATGCGTGGTCGTCGACGCACGAGCGCGCGTCGCACCGGCCCAGCACACCGACCCGTTCCTGCGCCGCCTGCGCACCACCTGACAACGCGAACCAGAGGAGAAGAGCCATGAGCACCAAGCCGATCGTGGTGGGCGTCGACGGAACGCCCGCGTCGGACCGAGCGCTGGAGTGGGCACTGGACGAGGCGGTCGTGCGCGGATGCCCGCTGCACGTCGTCCACGCCTGGACCTTCGAGGCGCTCGCCGACTGGACCGAGACCACCGAACAGCGCGTGCGGGCCGAGTCGGAGACGTTGATCGAGAAGGCGGTGCGGAAGGCCTCGGAGCAGCGTCAGGATCTGCCCGAGATCATCCGCACGAGCCTGCGCGGCGACGCGGCCGAGACGCTCGAGAAGGCCTCGGAGGGCGCCGCGATGCTGGTCGTCGCCTCGCACACCGGGCACCGGATCCGTCAGATCGTCCTCGGCTCGACGAGCACGCACGTCGTGCGGCACGCACACGCGCCGATCGTCGTCATCCCGGTGAACGACCGCGAGCTCGCGGAGACCACGCGATGAAGGCCGCCGAGGCGATGGTCCGTCCCCTCGTCACGGTCGGACCGCGTGACTTCGCCCGCCACGCCGAGGGGCTGATGAACGACTTCGGCCTGACGATGCTGCCCGTCGTCGACGGGAACGTGTTCGTCGCCGTGGTGACCCAAGCCGGTTGCCGCCGCGGTGAGGGCGGCTCGCTCAAGGTCGAACAGGTCATGGCGCAGCCGACGCTGACGGTCGGGCCGGAGTTCGACGTGGCGACGCTCTTCGAGGCGATGACCCGCTACGAGGTGCTCTGCGTGCCGGTGCTCGACGACGGCCGGGTCATCGGCGTGGTCACCCGGCTCGACGTGCTGCGGGCCATCAGCCACGACGACCCGCACCTGCGAGTGGGCCATGCCGCTGAGCACGGCTGACCGCGAGGACGTCGTCCACCACGGACTGCCGGTGGCCGAGGTCGTCCTGATGGCGGAGACCGACGAGGCGGCCGGACTCACCACCACCCAGTGGCGGGACCGGCTGGCCGCGCACGGGCCGAACGAGCTGGCCGCCGTGCGCGGCCAGAGCTGGGTGGTGCGGCTGCTCGGACAGCTGCACCACCCGCTCATCTACGTGCTGCTGGTGGCCGCGGGCATCACCGCGGCGCTGGGCGAGGTCGTGGACGCCTCCGTGGTGTTCGCCGTCGTCGTGGTCAACGCCGTCATCGGGTTCGTCCAGGAGGCGCGTGCCGAACGGGCCCTGGACGCCCTGACGGCGATGGTGCGCACCGAGGTGACCGTCGTGCGCGACGGTCTCACCGCACGCGTTCCGTCCGCGGAGCTCGTGCCCGGCGACCTGGTCGTGCTGGAGGCGGGCGACCAGGTCGGCGCGGATCTCCGGCTGGTCACCACGAAGGAGCTGCGCGTCGACGAGTCGGCGCTGACCGGTGAGTCCCTGCCGGTGGCGAAGAGTCCGGGGGAGTTGCCCTCGGACACCGCGCTGGCCGACCGGACCAACATGGCCTACTCCGGCACGCTCGTGACCGCGGGGGGAGGGCGCGGTGTCGTGGTCGGGACCGCCGCGGACACCGAGATCGGCCGCGTGCACCACCTGGTCAGCACGACCACCACCGTGCAGACCCCGCTGACCCGCAAACTCACGCGGTTCAGCCAGATCCTGACCGTGGTGATCCTCGGGCTCGCGGCGTTCAGCGTTGTGGTCGGCCTGCTGCGCGGCGAACCGCTCGCGGAGATGGTCACCGCGGCCGTCGCGCTCGCCGTGGGCGCGATCCCGGAAGGCCTGCCCGCCGCGGTCACCGTGACGCTGGCCATCGGGGTGGCGCGGATGGCGAAGCGCAACGCGATCATCCGCAGGTTGCCCGCCGTCGAGACGTTGGGCAGCACCACGGTGATCTGCACCGACAAGACGGGAACGCTGACCGCCAACGCGATGACGGTCAACACGGTCGTCGCAGGAGGTACACGGCACGACCTGTCCGGCATCGGGTACGAGCCGGCCGGTGCCATCACGCCTGAAGTCACTCCTGCCTTGCGTGAGTGCCTGCTGGCGGGTCTCGCGTGCAACGACGCCCGGATCGTCGAGGACGGTGGGCGCTGGCTCCCGATCGGTGATCCGACCGAGGCCGCGCTCGTCGTGGCGGCGCGCAAAGCCGGGCTCGACGAGAGCGACGTACCCGCCAGGGTGGACGTGTTGCCGTTCAACTCGGAACGGATGTTCATGGCGACCCGGCACGCCACCGACGTGGTCTACGTCAAGGGCGCGGTCGAACGGATCCTCGCCCTCGCCGGGCAGGACAGGTGGGTCGAAGCCGAACAACTGGCCGCCGCCGGCCTGCGGGTCCTGGCCATCGGACGCGCGGCAGGCGTGGAGCTGTCGGAGGAAGGCCTGCGGGACAACGTGGTCCTGCTCGGCCTGGTCGCGATGCACGACCCGGCGCGGCCCGAGGCGATCGAAGCCGTGCGCGCCTGCCAGGCCGCCGGCATCGAGGTCAGGATGATCACCGGTGACCATCCGGCCACCGCCCGTGCCATCGCGGAGGAGTTCGGCATCACCGACGTGCACGCCCGCGTCGCACCCGAGGAGAAACTGAGGCTGGTCAAGGAGATCCAGGCCGGCGGCGAGGTCGTCGCGATGACCGGCGACGGCGTGAACGACGCACCCGCGTTGCGCCGCGCGGACATCGGCGTGGCGATGGGCAAGGGCGGCACCGAGGTCGCCAAGCAGGCCGCCGACATGGTGCTGACCGACGACAACTTCGCTTCGATCCGCGCCGCCGTCGAGGAGGGCCGCGCGGTCTTCGACAACCTGCGCAAGTTCATCATCTGGACGCTGCCGACCAACATGGCCGAGGGCCTGGTGATCCTGACGGCGATCCTGCTCGGCACGGCACTGCCGATCCTGCCGGTGCAGATCCTGTGGATCAACATGACCACCGCGGTCGCGTTGGGACTGACGCTCGCGTTCGAACCGCGCGAGGCGGACGTGATGAGCCGCCCGCCGCTGCCACCGTCGCTCCCGTTGCTGACCCGGCGGCTTGTCGGCCGGATCGTGTTCGTCTCGGCGATCCTGCTCGCGTGCTCGTTCGGCGCGTTCCGCTGGCAGCTCGCGTCGGGTGCCACGCTGGAGGTCGCGCGGACGGTGGCGGTGAACGTGTTCGTCGGCGCCCAGATCGCCTACCTGGTCAACTGCCGCTCGCTGGAGAAGTGGCGGCCGAGCACCGGGCCGAACCGGTGGCTGTGGGTGGGCGTCGGCGTGACCGTGGCGCTGCAACTGCTGCTGACCTACGTGCCGTTCATGAACGACCTGTTCCACACCGAACCGCTCGGGTGGCAGCCCTGGCTCGTGGTCTTCATGCTGAGTGCGGCGGCGTACGTCGTCGTGGAGCTGGAGAAGTGGCGGCAGCGTCACGGGAAAGGCAGTTGATGGCCAAGCTGGGACGCGAGGTGTACGAGCAGGAGCTGCTCCGGCTGCAGACCGAGCTGGTGAAGCTGCAGGAGTGGGTGAAGGCCACCGGCGCCCGGCTCGTGGTGGCGTTCGAGGGCCGGGACGCGGCGGGCAAGGGCTCGGCGATCAAGCGGATCACCGAGCACCTCAACCCGCGCGTCGCCCGCATCGTGGCGTTGCCCGCACCCAGCGAACGCGAACGCACCCAGTGGTACTTCCAGCGCTACGCGGCACATCTGCCGGCGGCGGGCGAGATCGTGCTGCTGGACCGCAGCTGGTACAACCGCGCGGGCGTCGAACGCGTGATGGGCTACTGCACACCGGAGGAGCACAGGCTGTTCCTCCGGCAGTGCCCGCAGTTCGAACGGATGCTCGTCGAGGACGGCGTCCTGCTGCGCAAGTACTGGTTCTCGGTCAGCGACGCCGAGCAGGAACGCCGTTTCCGCAAGCGCCTCGACGATCCTCTGAAGCGCTGGAAGCTGTCGCCGATGGACCTGGAGTCGTTGACGCGCTGGGAGGACTACTCCCGCGCCAAGGACGAGATGATGGTCCACACCGACATCGCCGAATCACCCTGGTACGCGGTCGAAGGCGACGACAAGCGGCGGGCTCGGATCAACATGATCGCCCACCTGCTCGGCACGATCGACTACCAGGAGGTCGCCGCGCCGAAGATCAAGCTGCCCGCGCGGCCACCGTCGAGCGGCTACCAGCGCACGGCCCGCGCTCTGCAGCGGGAAGTACCGGATCACGCCGCCAAACTGGTCTGAGACGTCTGTGGACGTACGAACGAGAAAGGGCGCCGCGAACTGAACTGGTCCCCAGAAGTTGGACTGGCTAACTGAAGGTTAGGCCGCGAGGGCCTGGGCTCGGTATTGGACCGGGCTCAGGCCGTTGAGCGTGGTCGAGATGCGGGTGGTGTTGTACCAGCCGATGTAGTCGTGCAGTGCCGCGGTGAACTCTGCGATGGTGTCGAACTTGTTGTGGTGGAACAGTTCTTCCTTGAGGTGACCGAAGAAGTTCTCGGCTAGGGAGTTGTCGAGGCAGTTGCCCCGTCTCGACATCGACTGAGTCAAGCCCGCGTCGGTCAGCAGGGTGCGCCAGGAGGCGTGCTGATACTGGAAACCCTGATCGGAGTGCATCAGCGGCCGGGCGCCGGCCTCGGTGGGCAGGGTCGCGATCGCCTTGCGCAGCGCGGAGTTCGTGAGTTCCAGTGTCGGTGATGGGCCGTAGGTGTAGGCGATCACAGACCGGTCGAACAGGTCGATCACCGGGGATAGATAGAGCTTGTCCACGCCGATCCGGAACTCGGTCACGTCAGTGACCCATTTCGTGTCCGGAGCGGACGCGCTGAACTCGCGGCCGAGCACGTTGTCCGCGACCGTGCCGGTGTGTCCCAGCCAGGACCGGTACCGCCGCGGCCGCCGCACCTTGCAGACAAGGCCGAGGACGTTCATCAGCTTCAGCACGGTCTTCTTGGTCACCCGCCGGCCCTGCCGTGCCAGCACGATGTGAACCCGCCGATGCCCGTAGCGGCCGTGGGCGGACTCGAACGCCTCGGTGATCGCGGTCTTGAGCTCGGCCTGCGGGTCGGGTGGGTCTGGCCTGGTGATAGAAGAACGTCGAGCGGGCAAGCCCGGCGGCCGCCAGCAGCACCGGCAGCGGATAGTCGGCCTTGAGGGTGGCGATGACCTGGGTCTTCACTCTCGCCCCTGCTCCTTCAAGGCCCGCAGTTTTTCCAGGAACGCCACCTTCGCGGACAGCTCCAGATTCTCCTGCCTCAGGCGGTCCAGCTCGCTGAGCCCGGACGGGTCGACAGGCTTGGCAGGCCGGCCTTTCGACTTGGGCCGCAACCCGTCCTCACCGTCACGCCGATACAACCTGACCCAGGTCTCGACCTGCTTGGGTGAGGCCAGATCATGCTCGCGGGCTAACTCGATCGCGGTCGCCTCACCCGCGACGAACCGGCGCACTATCCCGAGTTTGAACTCGAACGTGAACGACCGCTTACCCGGCATGGACACCAACGCTCCCGCGCTTCGCAGCCTCCAACGATCACGCAAGCGTCGCACCGCCGACCGCGACACACCCAGCCGGGTCGCGACAGCCTTCTCGCCATGCCCGGCTTCGAACAACGCGACAGCAGACTCCCGCTGCCACTCACTCAACGAACTACGCGGATGCAACAAACCGCTCCCCGGAGAGTCGGAACTGGATTCCCAGTCCAACTACCGGGGAGCGGTTCAGAACGCGGCGCCCTCGCTCACTTCTCTCGTAGTTCACCGCAGCCAAGGGTTCGCCTTGACCACCGCCAGGTCGTTCCACCAGTGCGCCAGGCCCCACGTGACGCCGGACGCGGTGGCCGCGAGGGCGATCAGCACGAGGGCGTAGACGACGTGGTAGTCGATGAGCGGGTTGGTCGACATCGTCGCCTCGCCGGTCGAGGTGTGCTGTGCCGGCGGCCATTCCGCGGCCCACATGAACGCCATCATCAGCGAACCGCTGACGGCCGCGATGCGCAGGCCGATGCCGAGCACCAGTGCCACACCGACCGCGAGCAGGCCTGCCATGAACAGCAGGTCGGCCCACCAGGCCCCGGCGATGTCGTGGAACAGCGTCTCGAACGGCCCGACGGCGACCCGGCTGAGGAAGCCGTTCGTGGGCGAGCCTCCCGAGAACCACGCGTTCTTGGGCTGCGTGGCGTAGCCGAGACCGAACGCCTTGTCGACGAACGCCCAGAGGAACAGCAACCCGGTCACGATGCGCAGCACCGCGAGGGGCACGGCACCCGTTCCGGTTCGGGTGCGGACAGGAGCGTGAACAGCGGACATCTTTACCTCCCAGGAAGTTCTTCTGGTTCGAGTCTTGTCCGGAAGGTCGTCCGCGAACGCAGACCTTGGTCCCGACCCGGCCGGGACGTCATCTGCGGGACTTCAGGAAACGGGCGGCCACGAAGATCACCGCGACCGCGACGGCGCCCACGGTGGCGATCAGCCGGTTCACGTCGACGGCGGGCACCCACCGGACGTCGTCTCCGTTGATCACGTAGGCCCCGGTCGGTTTCGCGGAGATCCCGAATCCGCCGCCCTCGCCCTCCTGGCCCTTCTCGTCCCGCCCTGAGCCACCACCGGTGCCGCCAGAGATGGACGCGGCGGCGATGACGGTCACCCCGTTGCGCTCGTACGGATCGGCGTAGACCCGCTTCGCCTCCACGGAGTTCTTGACGCTGGCGATCAGTTCCTCGATCTTCATCAGCACTCCCGGTTCGTCGGTCGTCGGCCCCAGCATCCGGTGAACGGACCCTGCCGGGCAGGGTCCTTCGACTCCGCGTGGTCGTGCCGATGTTCGCGCTGCTCGGAGTGGCCGCGTCGGGCTACGGTGTGCGGGCAGCACTGCGACCGCCGTCCTCATCGCTACCAGCCTGGCCGGACCTGGGCTGAAGGAGAACTGATGAAGCACGCAGGACAGCAGGAGATCGCCAACGTCGTGGTCGACGCCGGTGACCAGACCTCGCCGGACGCCAAGCAGTACGCGCACGACCGGATCGCGCCCCTCGCCAGGTTCGCACCCGAACCGACGAACTACGCGCACGTCCGCATCGCGAACCCCGGTCCGCGCACGGTCGAGGTGCACGCGAACCTCGACGTCAACGGCACCCGCGTGGTGGCGCAGGCGGAGGCGGGCACCGTCACCGAGGCGATCGACGCCGTCCGGGACCACCTGCACCGCCAGCTGCTGAAGATGCACAACTGAGGAGTCAGCGCGCCGCGACGAGCCGTTGGGCGATCGTGTACGCCCAGCGCTCGATCTCGTCCCAGTCCCGGACATCGCCTGCCATCGGGCCCTGCGCCATCTTCTTGGCGATGAAGCCGGCCGCGGTCTCGGGCGTGAGCCTGCCGCCGAAGGTGATGGGTTCGTCCGCACCGATGCGGGCGGCGATCTCGCGCACCTTGCGCGGCGCTCGCTGCGGGGTGAGGTCGGTGCCGAGCGGGCCGCTGTGGAAGAGCCACAACGGCCGGTCCAGCAGGAGCTTCTCGTTGCGGGTCAGCAGTTTCACGGCTTCCCGCCGCCATCGGCCCGCGTACAGCGCGCTGCCGAGCACGACCGCCCTGTAGGGCTCGACGGAGCCGACGTCCGCGGCGTCCAGCACGACGACGTCGTGCGACGCCGAGCGGATCCGTGTGGCGATCGCTTCGGCGATTTCCTTGGTAGCACCCATCTTGGTCGCGTAGGCGACGAGGATCTCGGTCATGCCACCACCATCGTTGCGTTGATCAGGGGTGGACAGAGCCCTTGTGCTCAGTGGCGACGGGACGCCGGTGTCTCGTGGCGGGGATGGACTCCTCCAGATCGGAGGACGCCGAAGAGCGGCGACGCGGTTCGGTTCGATCGTGACAATCTGCGTCCGCGCGCCGCCGCCGTTCTCCAGCCTCCTCAAGGGTTTCCCCGCGCAACAGGGCCGGCGGTGCATTCCGGTTCTGGCGCGAACGGGCCTGCCGCAACGACAACCGCCGTTCGGCCGATCCGATCGTCGTCCTCGTCGAAGTCGCGGATGCGGGTGGTCAGGTCCGCTCCTGGTCGCGGAGGAGGTCGATGACGGGACGGCGGGGCGTCGCGGGCAGCGGATCGGAGTTGAACGCGGCCCAGCCGACGCGGATCACCAGCTGCGGGCAGGAAGCGCCGTCGAGGACCTCGTCGCGCACCAGATCCCTGGTCTCCACGACCTCCAGCGGCTGGCTGAGCGGGCAGCTCGCCAGACCCGCGGCGGTGGCTTCCAGCAGCACCGCGCTGGTCGCCTCCCCGGCCCGCAGCCGCGACAGGTCGTCGTCGGACGACGTGCTCAGCACGAGCAGCGTTCCCGCGTCCTCACCGAGCAGGCTCGGACCACCCTGCAGCAACGATCCCGGGGCGAACTCGCGCATCCGGAGGTCGCCGTACTGGTGGGAGCCCGCGGGGATGTTCGCGGCGGGGACACCGGCCGACGCGCCGGGATACACGCCGCTCCACTGCCGGATCTCGGCCTGGCAGGCGGGGTCGGCTTCCTGGATGCCGGCGGCTTTGGCGGCGGCGATCAGGAGTTCGTCGTGCGCCTTGCCGGTGACGACGTGGGCGTCCACCCCTTCGGCGCGGGCGTTCCGCACGAGTTGCTGGAGGATCTCGTCGGGAGCGGGCCAGGAGGAGAAGGCGCGCCGGTCGCTGCGCCTGCGCGGGATCGCGGCGGCGAGAGCGACGTGCGACTCCCTCGGTTCGAACGGCTGGAACTCGATCGCCGCGAGGTGGTCGGGCCGGCCTGGGTTGGGCAGCCGGTGGATCTTCGCGCGCCAGCCGAGCGCCGCGAGCCCGACCCGCAGGTGGTGCAACGCGGCCCCACAGCTGACGACCAGGTCGGCGCCCAGCGGATCCGTCGCGGGCAGGCCGCGCGTGCGGTCGGCGAACAGGTGCAGGCTGTGCGCACCGATTTCCCAGCGCCACGGCTGGGAGTTGTGCACGGACGGCGCACGTCCGGCCAGCGCCACCGCCGCTCGTACCGTCGTCTCGTCGGGCTGACCGCGGTCCATCCCGCTCACCTCCACGTCGAAGTCCTGCTGTGAAGCTCGCAGCACGAGCGGCCGTTGGAGAGGGGACTACGTCCTGGTCTGGCCGGGCCCTTGGCAGGTGTCCGGCCGCTGCGGCGCCGACGAGGCTTGGTCGCACAGGAACCGAAGATCGCCGGACGCCTGATCCGCGCTCTGCCGAGCGTGGTGGACGTGCACAACAACCTGCGGCCCGAGTGGAACGACCCCACACACCCACCAGACCGAGATTTTCGGCTGAGGAGCGCCATGAGGACTCGAGACGTGATGACGACGGACGTAGTGGTCGTCGAACAGGACACATCAGCGCGTGACGCGGCCCGGTTGATCGCCGAACGCGGCTTCACCGCCCTGCCCGTGGTCGACGCCCGCGGAGCGTTGGTCGGCATGGTCAGCGAGGCCGATCTGCTGCGAGATCGCCTGCCTCAGGATCCGCGGGGACTGGTGCACGGCGAACCCGTCGAAGTCAGGCACGCGCCCGCGGACGTGGTCGCCGAGGTGATGACGAGGTCCCCGGCGACCGTGAGCCCGAACACCGACCTGGCCGAGGTCGCCGGCCTGATGCTCGACCAGGGTGTGCGCAGCGTGCCGGTCGTCCACGAGGGCCACCTCGCCGGCATCGTGACCCGCCGCGACATGCTGCGCTCCATCACCCGCGCGGACTGGGTCATCGAAGCGGAGATCCACCACCGCCTCGGCATGGTCGGTGGTGCGCAGCGGTGGCAGGTCGCGGTCGCCGGCGGCAAGGTGTCCATCGTGGACAAGGGCAACAGCGCCACCGAACGGCACGTGGTCGACGTGCTGGTCCGCGCGGTCGCGGGCGTGACCGACGTCGAGTTCTCCACCGAACCCGTGCGCGCGGGCAGCTGACCGTGTTGACGGAGTTGTAGAGTGTCGAATTGAAGAATTCTTCAAGTCGACAGGTCGTGGTCCCGTGAACGAGTTCGTGGACAGCCTGCTCATCCGCGTGGAGCAGGCGGAACGAGCAGTGCGGCAAGCGGTGGAGCGGCAGGACGAGTACGCGGCGGACGTGCACGCCGCGGATCTCGCCAACCTGCGGCGCCTGGCGGCCGAACACGGGGTGCCGGTCGGCACGCCCGAGGAGGGCTGAGGGGTGCCGGTTCCGCTGTACCAGGCGAAGGCCGAGTTCTTCCGGATGCTCGGCCACCCGGTGCGCATCCGGGTGCTGGAGTTGTTGCAGGACGGCCCCAAAGCGGTGCGCGACCTGCTGGCCGAGATCGAGGTCGAGCCGTCCAACCTCTCCGCGCAGCTGGCCGTGCTGCGCAGGTCCGGCATCGTGACGGCGACCCGCGAAGGGTCGACGGTGGTGTACGCGCTCGCGGGCGCGGACGTGGCCGATCTGATGAAGGCCGCCAGAAGGATTCTCACCGAGTTGCTGGTCGGGCAGAACGAGTTGCTCGCGCAGTTGCGCGAGGACTCCGCGTGAGAGCGTTCCTGCCCGCGAAGGCGGACTGGTCGGCCGCGACGCCGAGAGACGTCGTCGCGGGCCTGACGGTCGCGGTCGTGGCGTTACCGCTGGCACTGGGATTCGGGGTGGCGTCGGGCCTCGGTGCCGCCGCGGGACTGGCGACCGCGATCGTCGCGGGCACCCTGGCCGCGGTCTTCGGCGGCTCCAGCCTGCAGGTGTCCGGGCCCACCGGCGCGATGACCGTGGTGCTGGTGCCGATCGTCGCGACGTTCGGGCCGGGCGGCGTGCTGACCGTCGGGCTGATGGCCGGCGTGCTCCTGCTCGCGTTGGCGGTGGCCAGAGCCGGGCGCTACATGCGGTACGTGCCGGCTCCGGTGGTCGAGGGCTTCACCCTCGGCATCGCCGCGGTCATCGCGCTGCAGCAGATCCCCGCGGCACTCGGCGTGCCCACCCCGGACGGGCACAACGTCGTGGTGAACGCCGTCCACGCGTTCGGGTCCGGCCCCGCTCTGCCCGCCGTCGCCCTCGCGGGCGGAGTCGTCGTGATCATGCTCGTCGGCGCGCGCTGGAAACCGGCGATCCCGTTCTCGCTGCTGGCCGTGGCGGTGGGAACGGCGGTGGCGGAGATCTGGTCCCTTCCCGTGCCCCGCATCGGCTCGTTGCCCGCGTTGCTGTCCGCGCCGTCGCTGTCCTTTCTGGACTTGGGCGCGCTGTGGTCGCTGCTGCCGTCCGCGGTCGCGGTGGCGGCACTCGCGGCGCTGGAGAGCCTGCTGTCCGCGACGGTCGCCGACGGCATGAGCGTGAACCAGCGGCACGACCCGGACCGCGAGCTCTTCGGCCAGGGCATCGCGAACGTCATCACGCCGATGTTCGGTGGTGTGCCCGCGACCGCGGCCATCGCCAGGACCGCGGTCAACGTCCGCTCCGGCGCGACCTCGCGACTGGCGGCCCTGGTCCACGCCGCGACGCTCGCCGCCATCATGCTGGTCGCGGCCTCCGTGGTCGGACGGATCCCGCTGGCCGTGCTGGCCGGAGTGCTGCTCGCCACCGCCGTGCGGATGGTCGAGGTCGGTTCGGTCCGGGTCCTGATGCGCGCGAACCGCTCCGACGCGGTGGTGCTCGCCCTCACCGCGATCGCGACACTGGCACTCGACCTCGTCACCGCCGTGATCGTCGGCCTCGTCGTGGCGGGAGCCCTGGCCCTGCGAGCGGTCGCCAGGTCGGCGCGGATCGACGAGGAACCGCTGGAGCCCGGCGATCACACCCTGGAGGAGCACGAACTGCTCGCCCAGCACATCGTCGCCTATCGGTTGGACGGACCGCTGTTCTTCGCCGCGGCACATCGCTTCCTGCTGGAACTCACCGAGATCGCGGCGGTCTCCGTGGTGATCCTGCGGATGTCCCGCGTGTCCACAATGGATGGCACCGGGGTGCTGGTCCTGCGCGATGCCGTCGAGCGACTGGAGCACAGGGGCGTCACCGTGCTGCTCTCCGGCGTGCGCGACGAGCACCGTCACCAGCTGGAGACCCACGGCGTGCGCACGTTCGCCAGCACACCCGATGCCATCGAGCACGCGCGAGACCACTTGCGCCGCAACGGCACGCTGCCCTGACGGCGTTCAAGAATGCGGAAGTGGATTCTTCTTCGGTTCCACCCGACAGTTCTCCGCGGAATGAGTGCGCTAACAGATGTTCGACGATCTGTTCGCGTGCCCAGTCGAATGCATTCGACACTTCTTGACCGGACGGAGATCGTCCTCCACAGTTTGATGGACGCGACCGGTATCCGCAGCAATGGCACCTCTGTGACGTAATCACTGTTCGTTCAGAAAACGCGATAGGCCACTCGGCGCAAGTGGCCGGTCGAACGGTGCCCCGGTCGAGTTCTCCTTCACCTCAACGAAGAGGAGCACACTCATGGCCGGATCAGGCCATCACCCGCCCACCTCCGTCTCCCGCGCCGGCCGACGTCGAGTGGCCGGCGTCACCGCCGTCGTGGCCGTCCTGCTGGGCGGTCTCGTGGCGGCTTTCAGCGCGACACCCGTGTCGGCGGCGACCGTCGACACCTCCGCCTGGTACGTGCTGGTCAACCGCAACAGCGGTAAGGCTTTGGACGTCTACAACCTCGCCACGAACGACGGCGCGCGCATCACCCAGTGGGCCCGCAACGACGGCAACCAGCAGCAGTGGCAGTTCACCGACTCGGGCGGGGGCTACTACCGGCTGAAGTCACGGCTGTCGGGCAAGGTCCTCGACGTCTACAACTTCTCGACCGCCGACGGCGGCAACATCGTCCAGTGGGCCGACGGCAACGGCACCAACCAGCAGTTCCGCCTCGCCGACTCCGACAGCGGCTACGTGCGCTTGATCAACCGCAACAGCAACAAGAGCGTCGAGGTGCAGGGCGCTTCGACCGCCGATGGCGCGAACGTCGTCCAGTACAGCGACTGGAACGGCACCAACCAGCAGTGGCAGCTGGTCCGCGTCGGTGGCGGCACGGGCCCCACCACCACGACGACCACTCCGCCGGGCGGCGGCTGCCAGCTCCCGTCGAGCTACCGCTGGTCGTCGACCGGCTCGCTCGCGAACCCGAAGCAGGGATGGGTGTCGCTCAAGGACTTCACGCACGTCATGTACAACGGCAAGCACCTGGTCTACGCGACGACGCACGACACGGGGACGACCTGGGGCTCGATGAACTTCGGGACGTTCACGAACTGGTCGGACATGGCCTCGGCGAGTCAGAACGGGATGAGCGCGGGCACGGTCGCCCCCACGCTGTTCTACTTCGCACCGAAGAACATCTGGGTGCTCACCTACCAGTGGGGCGGGACCGCGTTCAGCTACCGGACGTCGAACGACCCCACCAACCCGAACGGGTGGTCGTCGGCGCAGACCCTGTTCACCGGAAGCATTCCCAACTCCGGCACAGGCCCGATCGACCAGACGCTCATCGGTGACGACACGAACATGTACCTGTTCTTCGCCGGTGACAACGGCAAGATCTACCGGGCCACCATGCCGATCGGGAACTTCCCCGGCAGCTTCGGCTCGTCCTGGACGCAGATCATGAGCGACACGACGGCGAACCTGTTCGAGGGCGTCGAGGTCTACAAGGTCCAGGGCCAGAACCAGTACCTCATGATCGTCGAGGCGATGGGCAACAACGGGCGCTACTTCCGCTCGTTCACGTCCAGCAGCCTCAGCGGTTCCTGGACACCGCAGGCCGCCACCGAGAGCAACCCGTTCGCCGGCAAGGCCAACAGCGGCGCCACCTGGACCAACGACATCAGCCACGGCGACCTGATCCGCTCCAACCCCGACCAGACCAAGACCATCGACCCCTGCAACCTCCAGCTCCTCTACCAGGGTCGCAACCCCAACTCCGGCGGTGACTACGGCCTCCTGCCGTACCGGCCGGGCGTGCTGACGCTGCAACGCTGAGCGTCTGACGCAGGTCGTTCCAACGAGGCCGGCTCTCCTCACCTCACCGGGTGGGGGAGCCGGCCTTCGTGGATCCTGAGTCAGGCGAGCGCGTCGTAGACGGCGGAGACGTAAGCCTCGCTGCGGTCCGAGCCGATGATGCCGGGCGCCATGCGGTTCATCGCGTACGAGATGGTGAGGCGGCGCTCGAGATCCACGATGATCATCGACCCGCCCCACCCGCCCCAGAAGCAGATCCTCCCGGCGGGGATCCAGGACAGGGTCTCCTTCTTCGGCAACGCGAAGCCCGTTCCCCAGCGGATCGGGATGCCGAGCACCAGGTCCACGCCGTCGGCCTGGTCCTCGAAGATCAGATCCAGGGTCGCCTGGCCGAGGTAGCGGGTGCCGTCGACGCTGCCGCCCCTGGCGATCACCGACAGGAGCCGGGCGACCGAACGGGCGTTGCCGTGGCCGTTCAGCGCGCCGATCTCGGCTCTGCGCCAGTCGGCCGTGTTGGCCGCGTCGGCACTCACGGCCGGCCCCGCGAACGTCCGGGCCGCGATGCTGCCGGGCTCGGGCAGCCGCGACGGCGGAGGCGGCGGGATGATCTCGGCGACTCGAGGCCAGTCCTCCTCGGCCGCGCCCAGCTGGAAGTCCGCCGCGAGTGGACCGCTCAGCTCGGTCGCGACGAACTCGCGCAGCGTGCTGCCGGTGACCCGCCGGACGAGTTCGCCGAGGAGATGGCCGTAGGTGGCCGCGTGGTAACCCGACGCGGTACCCGGTTCCCACCACGGTTCCTGACCGGCGAAGAGCGCCGTCGTGTCCGCCGGGTCGTAGAGGTCGGTGAGCTTCACCGGTTGCTCGAGTCCGGAAAGGCCGGAGGTGTGCGACAGGAGGTGGCGGATCTCGACGGCCTCCTTGCCGCGGGCCGCGAACTCTGGCCAGTACCGGGCGACCGGAGCGTGTGCGTCCAGCTGTCCGCGATCGATCAGCATCAGGATCGCGAGACTGGTGACGGTCTTCGTCGTCGACCAGACGTTGACGATCGTGTCCCGTTCCCAGCCGGCGGTGCGCGCGGCATCGCGGTAACCACCCCAGACGTCCACAACGGACTCACCGTCGATGTCCACGACGAGCGAAGCGCCGAGCTCCTCACCGGTGGCGAGGTTGTTCTCGAACGCGGCGCGAACGGCATCGAAGCGACCGTCGTGCGTGCCGGAGGAGAGGGTCATGCCGCCAGGTTAGAACCTGACGCCGGCGTCAGGTGCAAGGAGTGATTCGAGATGCGAATCGCTGAACTGGCAAGGCTGACAACGTCTTCGCGTCTTCGCTTGATTCGGCCAAGTTCGCTTGTTAACGTCCACATCCGCTTGTGGCGCGGGTCACACCGAAGCCGCCTTTTCGGCCTGCCTCGAACCGTGGCGACCGTCAACGTTGATCCACGCGAGGAGCAGGAATGGTATTCCCGAGGTTCGCTGTGCTGGCTGTCGTGCTGCTGGCGGCGGCGTGCGGCGGGCCAGCGGCCGGTGATCAGCCCAAACCCGGTGACGGTGCGCTCGTGGGCGTCACGATGCCGACGACCAAGTCGGAGCGCTGGATCAGCGACGGCGAGAACATCAAGCGAGACCTGGAGTCGCGCGGGCACCGGGTCGACCTCCAGTACGCCGAGAACGACGTGCCCACCCAGGTGAAGCAGATCGAGGACCAGATCGCCAAGGGCGCGAAGCTCCTGATCATCGCCTCGGTGGACGGCTCGGCGCTGACCAAACCGCTCGACACGGCCGCGAACGCCAGGATTCCGGTGATCGCCTACGACCGGCTTCTGCGGGGGAGCCCGAACGTCGACTTCTACGCGACGTTCGAGAACTTCCGGGTCGGCGTCTACCAGGCCGAGTCGCTGCTGACCGGACTGGGCCTGCGCAACGCCGACGCCAGCCCCGGCCCCGCGGCGGGTCCGTTCAACATCGAGCTGTTCGCAGGCTCCGCGGACGACAACAACGCGGCGTTCTTTTTCAACGGTGCCATGTCCGTGCTCAAGCCGTACCTCGACAACGGCAAGCTGGTGGTGCGCAGCGGTCAGACGGAGTTCCAGGCTGTCACGACGCTCCGGTGGGACGGCGAGACCGCACGCAAGCGCATGGAGGAGATCCTTGGCGCGACCTACCGCAAGGCCAAGGTGAACGGCGTGCTCTCGCCCTACGACGGCATTTCCCTCGGCATCCTCACCGCGCTGAAGACCGGCGGCTACGGCCCCGAGTTCCCGATCGTGACCGGCCAGGACGCCGAGCTCGCTTCGGTGAAGTCCATCCTCGCCGACGAGCAGTACTCGACGATCTACAAGGACACCCGCGAACTGGCGAAGGCCACGGCGTCGATGGCCGAGGCCGTGCTGAGGGACCGCACGCCGCCGCAGCTGAACAACCTCAACGACTACGACAACGGCGTCAAGGTCGTCCCGGCGTTCCTCCTGAACCCGGTGAGCGTCGACAAGGTCAACTGCCACAAGGTTCTCGTGGAGTCCGGGTACTACACCGACGACCAGCTCCGCTAGCCGCGTGAGCGTGGCGGTGACGTCACCGCCACGCTCCTGTGCCGTGGTGCCGTTCAGGGATTCCGGCTCCGCTATTCGAAAATCCCGTAGCCCGCGACGGCGTGTGCCCGCACGCCGTCCATGTCGAGCTCCACGCCGATGCCGGGGGTGTCGGGCAGCGTGATGTAACCGTCCTTCACGATCGAGCCGCTCCCGTCGGGCGCGTGGACGTAGCTGTCCCACACCGCGCGCTCTTCGAGCGCGTGCCATTCCTGGACGAAGAAGTTGGGGATGGCTCCACACAGGTGCGACGTGGCCATCGTGCCCAGCGGCGTCGACACCAGGTGCGGTGCGAACGGGATGTAGTGCATCTCCGCGAGGTTGGCGATCTTCTTGGCTTCGGCGAGACCGCCGCACTTCGGCACGTCCGGTTCGATGACGTCCACGGCGCCGCGTTCGAGCAGGTCGCGGAATCCCCACCGCAGGTAGAGGTTCTCGCCCGCGCAGATCGGGGTGCGGGTCTGCGCGCGCACCCGTGCCAGCGCGTCGACGTTCTCCGCCGGCAGCGGCTCCTCGAGCCACATCAGGCGGAACGGCTCGAGCTCCCACGAGATCCGGCAGGCGCTCGGCACGTCGTAGCGGGCGTGCAGGTCGATGGCCAGGTCGACGTCCGGACCGATCGCCTCCCGCACGGCCGCCACGCGCTCGACCATCGAGCGCAGCTCGGCGGCGTTGATCGTGTGGTTGAAGTCGTCGAACTTGGCGGGGTGGTGGAGGTCGTCGATGTCGAACTTGATGGCGGTGAAGCCCTCGGCGACCATCCGCTGGGCCCGGTCGACGCAGCCGGCGATCGAGCCCGCCGGGTCGTCGCCGTCACCGCAGTCGGCGTAGAGGCGGATCCGGTCGCGGAACTTCCCGCCGAGCATCCGGTAGACCGGCTGGCCCGCGGCCTTGCCCGCGAGGTCCCACAGCGCGATCTCGATCCCGGACAGGGCGATCACGAACACCCCGCCCTGGGGGCCGGCGAAGACCTTGTTGCGGCGCAGCTTCTCCCAGCACCGCTCGACGTTGCGCGGGTCCTCGCCGATCAGGAGGGGTGCCAGAAATTCGATCATTCCGACGACGGCGCCCGCGCCGGCGTCGGGATTGGCCTCGCCGAACCCGCTGAGGCCCTCGTCGGTGTCGATCCGGACCAGCGTGGCCTGGCCGTGGTAGTCCACCACCGCCGTCGTGACGTTGACGATCCGCATTGCTCTCCCGCCGCTGGGTTGTGCAGAGAACAGACTCTGTTGCTGTGTCCAACTTGTCCTATAAGCTGATGACATGCAAAGGGGACAAGAGTCTTCGGACGCTGTCAAGGTCCGGACTCTCCCGGTGCAGGTGGCCGCACACCTGACCCGGCGCATCGTCAGCGGCGAGATCGAGGACGGGCGTGCTCCGTCGGAACTCGACATCTCCCGGGAGTTCGGGGTGTCCCGCGTGGTGGCGCGGGAGACGCTCAAGATCCTCGCCTCGCTCGACATCGTCGAGGTCGCGCAGGGCCGCCGCGTCGTCGTGCGCCCTCCGGCCGAGTGGGACTACCTGAGCCCATTGCTGATCGAGTGGATGCCCACCGAGATCGTCGGTGAGCTGCTGCAGGAGCTGCACCAGATGCGCGTGCTGCTCGAACCCGAACTCGCCGCGATGGCCGCGGCCAGCGTCACCGGCGAGACGCTGGAGCGGCTCAAGGACGAGCTCGACCGCATGTCGGCGCTCGAGGGGGATCCCAACGCCTACCTCGAGGTCGACCACGAGTTCCACATGGAGATCTGCCGGGCGGCGGACAACCGCATTCTCGACCGGATCATGTACTCCGCCCGCTGGCTGGGCACGGCCAGCAGGCGCATCACCAACGAGGCGCCGGCCGCGCTGCGCAAGGCCACCGGCGACCACACGGAGATCTACGAGGCACTCGTGGCGCGCGATCCGGAAGCGGCCCGCGCGGCGATGCGCAAGCACCTGGCCAACAACTCCAATCTCCTCGCGGAGAAGGAGCAGCAGACCAAACGCGCCGCTCGACGGCGTTAGCGCACCGCACGAGAGTCTTTCGCTTCACCGTTCTTCAGCTCATGAACGACCCGGCAGCGCGGCTCACGCCTCGTTGTCCCGCCGGTTGCAACGTCGCCCCGTCGGTACGCGTCCGCTCGCCGGACGTGAGAGGAGTGGTCATGGAAGAGAAAACGGACTTATCGAGGCGCACCTTCCTCGGGGCGAGCGCGCTGGGCGTGCTCAGTCTCGCCGGGTGCGGGCCAGGCGCCGCACCCGCGCCGCAGGTCGACGTCCAAGTGCCCCAAGCACTGCTCGACCAGGCAGCGTCGCTGCGAGGCGGGTCGGTGGGGATGCTCTCGCAGAAGCTGTACGCGGAGGCCGCCAACCAGGCGCTGGACAGGTCGCTGCAGGTGTTCGCACAGGCAACCGGCACCACGGTCCGCAACGACCTGGTCTCCGGTGACGCCGGCGACATGGTCGCGAAGATGGACGCCGAGGTGAAGGCGGGCACCAGTCGCGACTTCGCCTTCGTGAGCGATCGGCGGTTCGTCGGGCAGCTCCACAACCTCGGCGCCCTCACCGACGTCACCGACGTGGTCGACGAGATGCGCAAGCTCTACGGCGAGCCCGCGACGGAGGCGACCAACTACTGCGTGTTCGGCGGGCGTTGGTTCGCGATCCCCTACCACTTCATCGCGTCCGCGATGTACCTGCGCAAGGACTGGTACCAGGAGAAGGGGCTGGAGCTCAAACCCCACTACACGTGGGAAGAGCTGCGCGACAACGCGCTGGAGGTCTCCGACCCGGCCAAGAAGCGCTTCGGCTGGGGTCTGACGGTGAACCGCTCCGGCGACGCCAACGGCTTCATCGCGAACGTCATCAACTGCTACGGCGGCGCGATCGCGGACAACACCGGCACGAAGGTGGTGTTCAACTCGCCGGAGACCGTCGCCGCCGTCACGTTCATCGGCGACATCTACACGAACCCGAAGTACACGCCGATGCTGCCGCCGGGGATCGGCAGCTGGACCGACTCGAGCAACAACGAGAACTGGCTGGCCCAGATCCTGGGGCTGACGCTCAACCAGTTCAGCGTCTACGCCGACTCGAAGACCAAGAACAACCCGGTCTACGCCAACACCCACCCGTTCAACGGCGCCACCGGACCGGCGATCGACAAGCCGCTCGCGTTCGGCGAGTCCAACTCGTTCGTCGTGTTCAAGGGGGCGAAGAACGCCGATCTCGCCAAGCTGGTGGCGAAGTACATGGTCAGCGGGACCGCGCTGCTCGGTGTCGCGAAGGGAGCACCGTGCCTGGTCAACCCCTCGTGGGACAAGGTGTGGGACTCCGACCCCTACTACACCAGCGGTGACCCGGCCTTCCCCGCGCTGCGGGAACAGACCCGCACGCCGCTCCCGGTGACCACCAGGACCGGCTTCAAGTTCCCCCAGGCGCCGAGCCCCGGCGAACAGGCCGCCACCGCCGCCTACCTGCTCACCGACATGATGCAGTCGGTCATCCAGGGCACCAAGCCGGCGGACGCCGTCGCCTCGACCCACACCCGCATCGTCCAGGTCTTCGAGCAGCAGGGCTACAAGCAGTGACCGTGGTGCGCACCAGGCCGGCGCCGGTTCGTCCGGCGCCGCGCGGGCCTTCTTCGCACACCAGGTCGCAGCGGATGTTCGGGCGCGACTGGCGCCTCGCCGCCGTGTTCATCGGGCCGACGCTGGTGCTGGTCTCCGGCCTGATCCTGTTCCCGATCGTCAGCTCGGTCCTCACCAGCACGACGGAACGCCACGGTGCGGAGACGGTCTTCGTAGGACTGGACAACTACACCGCCCTCATCGGCGACACCGTGTTCCACAAGGGAGTGCTCAACTCCTTCGTCTTCACCGCGTACGCCGAGATATTCAAGGTGACCCTCGGCCTCATCGCGGCGATGATGCTGCACCACATGCGCCGCGGCCGGGCGATCATCGCCGGGGTGATCCTGCTGCCGTGGGTCGTGCCGACGGTCGTCACGGCCTTCACCTGGCGGTCGTTGTTCGACCCGATCTTCGGCAGCGTCAACGTCCTGCTCACCGACTCGGGCATCGGGCCGGCCCTCGCTGCCGTCGGGCTCGTCGACAAATGGCCGGCGGAGTGGCTGTCCGATCCCGCGCTCGCCATGCCGGCGGTCATCCTGGTCAACGTCTGGAAGGGCATCCCGTTCTTCACGGTGACGTTCCTCGCCGGGCTCAAGGCCATCGACAGCGGGCTCTACGAGGCGGCGGTGGTGGACGGCGCCTCGCCGTGGCAGCGCTTCGTGCACATCACGTTGCCGGGCCTGCGTCACATCATGATCGTGACGGTGTTGCTGTCGTCGATCTGGACGTTCAACAACTTCGACCTGATCTGGCTGATGACCCAGGGCGGGCCGGGGGACGCCACCGCCCCGTACGTGATGGTGGCCTACTCGAAGGCCATTCAGCAGTTGCAACTGGGCGCGGGCGCCGCGGTCACGCTGGTGATGCTGCCGATCATCGGCATCCTCGTGGTGATCCTCGTGCGGATGATGCGGCGCAGCGACCAGCCGGGCGCGAGCGACATGGGGCGCAGGCGGCTCACTCCCGCCCAGCGCAGGGCGCTGCCGTGGGTGATCGTCGCGGGCTCGACGCTCATCCTGGTCTGGGCGTCGCCGCACATCGTGTGGAAGGCCGCTGTCGTGCTGGGCGTGTTCGTGCTGCTCGCGGCCGCCGTCGGACGGGTCGTCTCCATGCTCGCCGCGCGGGGCAACCAGCTGGCCGCACGGGTGGTCAGCGGTACCGGCAGCGGGATCGCGCTCATGGGTCTGCTGGGCTTCGTGCTCGCCCCGCTGTACTGGATGACGGTCACGGCCTTCAAGTCCGACAACCAGATCGTCGCGCGCACCGACGACCTGTGGCCGACCCCGTGGAGCACCGAGCAGTTCACCAACCTGTTCACGGGCAGGGCGTTCGGCACCTGGTACGTCAACACGATCCTGGTGTCGGTGGCGTCCACCGTGATCGCCCTGGTCTGCGCGGCGCTGGCGGGCTATGCGTTGGCGCGACTGAAGTTCCGGGGCTCGGAGAGCTTCACGGTGACGATCCTGCTCACCTACGTGATGCCGGGCGCGCTGCTGTTCATCCCGCTGTACCAGATGATGAGCGGGATCGGGCTCAACGACTCGTTGTGGTCGCTCGTGCTCGCCTATCCGACGTTCACCCTGCCGTTCGCGACATGGCTGCTCGTCGGCTACTTCAAGTCGATCCCCGCCGACCTCGAGGAGGCCGCGCTGGTCGACGGCTGCACGCGGTTCGGGGCGTTCATCCGAATCGTGCTGCCGCTGGCCAAGCCCGGCCTGCTCGCGGTCGCGCTGTTCACGCTCACCAACGCGTGGAACGAGTTCCTGTTCGCCTTCGTGTTCATCACCAAGGACGACTACAAGACGCTGCCCGTCGGCATGCAGTCGATGATCTTCGGTGACGTCGTGCCGCAGGGACAGCTGGCCGCGGCCTCGCTGCTGATCAGCATCCCGGTCGTGACCATGTACGCGTTCGGTCAGAGGTTCCTGACCGAGGGCCTCACCGCGGGGGCCGTGAAGGGATGAGCGAGACACCGGCGATCACGGAGGAGCACGTCGCGACGGCGTCCCGGCCGAGCGACCTGCGCATCACCGACCTGCGGGTGGCCAACGTGGCCGGCGTGCCGTTCCGCTCGTCGATCATCAGGATCGACACCAACCAGGGCCTGGTCGGCTACGGAGAGGTGCGCGACCAGGCCAGCGCCACCTACGCGCTCATGCTCAAGAGCCGGCTCGTCGGTGAGAATCCCTGCAACGTCGACAAGATCTTCCGCAAGATCAAGCAGTTCGGCTTCCACGGCCGCCAGGGCGGCGGGGTCTCCGGCGTCGAGATGGCGCTGATGGACCTCGCCGGCAAGGCCTACGGAGTGCCCGCGTACGCGTTGATCGGGGGACGGTTCCGGGACGAGATCCGTTGCTACGCGGACACTCCGTCGCTGCCGGACCCGCACGCGATGGGCGCCAGGCTGCTGGACCGGAAACAGCGCGGGTTCACGATGCTGAAGATGGACGTGGGCATCGACCTGCTGTGGGACGTGCCGGGGGCGCTGATCGCGCCGCCGGGCGCCCGCGCGGACCTGACGACGATGCATCCGTTCACCGGCATCCAGGTCACCGCCAAGGGTGTCGACCACCTGGCGTCCTATGTGGACACCGTCCGCTCCGTCGTCGGCTACGACATCGCGCTCGCCGCCGACCACTTCGGTCACATCGCCCTCGACTCCTGCATCCGGATCGGCCGCGCGCTGGAGCCGTTCACCCTGGCGTGGATCGAGGACCTGATCCCGTGGCAGCTGACCGACCAGTGGCGCCGGCTCACCGCGGCCGTCGCCGTCCCGACGTGCACGGGGGAGGACATCTACCTGCTCGACGGCTTCCGGCCGTTGCTCGACGCCGGCGCCATCCGCGTCGTGCATCCCGACCCGGCGACGGCGGGCGGGATCGCGGAGACCAAGCGGCTCGGCGACTACGCGCAGGAGCGCGGAATCGCGATGGCACTGCACCTGGCGGCGTCGCCGATCGCGACGATGGCGTGCGTGCACCTGGCCGCCGCCACGGAGAACTTCCTGGCGCTCGAACACCACGCGGCCGAGGTGGAGTTCTGGAGCGACCTCGTCACCGGCCTGCCCCGGCCGCTGATCCAGAACGGCCACATCACGGTGCCGGACACGCCAGGACTGGGGTTCGGCGACCTCGACGAGGAACTGCTGCAACGCCACCTCGACCCGCGCGACCCGGTGTTCTTCGCCGAGACGACGCACTGGGACGCGGAGTCGAGCCACGACAGGCTGTGGAGCTGAGTCAGGCCTTGCCCTGCTCGGCGCGCCACCGCTCGTACTCGGGCCGGGCCTCGTCCGACAGCGGGTAGTACCGCCGCAGGTCGCCGCCCTCGGACAGCCGGATCCGGGAGAACTCCTCCCACTCCGCGTGTTCCTGGGCGACGGCCACCAGAGCGGGCGCGAGCTTGATCGGCACCACCACCGCCCCGTCGTCGTCGGCGACGACGATGTCGCCCGGCACGACGATCGTGCCACCGCACGCCACCGGCACGTTGACGGCAGCGGGGACGATGTCGGTCTGGGCGTGGAAGTTCGGTGTGGCGCCCCGAATCCACAGCCCGAGCCCGAGCTCCTTGGCCTCGCCGATGTCGCGCAGGCACCCGTCGATCACCACGCCGGCACCGCCGCGACCCTTGAAGTAGGTCAGCATCATCTCGCCGAACACACCGCTGCCCATGTCACCGCGCGCGTCGACGACGATCATGTCGCCGGGCTGGGCGTGGTACATGACGTGCCGGTGCAACTGCTTCTCCGGCTCCTCGTACTCGTCCACGGGGTAGAGATCCTCCCGCTTCGGCAGGAACTGCAGCGTCAGCGCCGGACCGGCCACGCGCACGCCGGGCGTCACCGAAACGGGGCCGCGGATGAACGCGCTGCGGATGCCCATCCGGCTGAGCTCGGCGCTGGCCGTCGCACTGCCGATGGCCGCGAGGGCCGCACTCAACTCGGCAGGCGGGCGAACGATGTCGTGCGTCTCGACCACGTCGGCGACTCCTCGGATCCGCTGGCCGCAACCATCGGAGAGTTCGATGAGATTCCACTCCGGAGCCTAGTCCGGAGAACCCTGTGGTGGTACCAAAGTCGGCTACGCGGTCAGATGTGTTGGCAGGGCTGGCAGAACTGAACGCGGCTGAAGCACACGCGGCGGCGGGGGCGAGTTGCGGACGAGCGTTCGCTGGATCGACTCGCCCGGTGCGGAATGCGAGAGAAAGCGACAAGATGACAAGCGACGGAGAATCGACAGGCGTTGTTGGTCAACAATGGCTTGAAAGCAACTCATGCTTGTACACCCGGAAGTGTCACGTGTCGCGCTGACAAACCGATCTTGATTCCCGCTAACGTCTTGCCTTGCCACCCGATCCGGCCCTGCCGGATCGTGGCCTGCCCGTGAACGTGCTCTCCAACGTATGTCGTTCGGTGTGCCTGAGCAGGTGGAACAGTAATCCTGCTAACACGGAGCAAGTCTTGCGCGATGTCCCTCGGACACTTCATTCTGACCTGCGGGTGATGTGCGAACTCGACGGCCGGGGGGCTTCGACCATGCCGAAGGACGGCGAATTAAGGTCACGATCCGATGTCCGGCTGGACTCATTTCACGATCTTGAGGCGTACCAGCCCGCGCTCGGGAAGCACCTTGAACGGCTGCGGAAAGATTCCGGTTTTGCGCGGGAAGAAGCCGCGAGCATGATCGGCGTCAGCACCGACACGTTGCGTTCGTTCGAGGACGCCACCTGGCGACCATCGATGACACGCGTGGTGCGTCTGGCGAAGCTGTACGGAACGCACCCGCTGGAGATGCTGGCGGACATCACCAAGAGCATTCGGCCGCAGACGCCGAAAGCCGATCAGGTGTTGCACGGGTTGTTGTTCTTCTGCGGCGTGACTCCCGAACAACTGGACAGCGAGAGTCCGGCCTCCGAGGTCGAGCCGCAGCCCGCAGACCAACCTCTCGGTGATGTGCTCCGGCACCTGCGCAGCGACCACCCGCTGAGGCTGCGCGGCGGCATGGCGATTCGCCGCGAGTACGAGACTGGTGCCAGCATTCGCGCGCTCAGCGAGAAGCACGGGCTGGCCTTCGGGACCGTGCGTGCGCTTCTCGTGGAAGCGGGAACCAGGCTGCGGGGTCAGGGCGGAGCCCACGCCGGCGGCCGGTGAGACGCCCGTGCCGGACCGAGGGGAGTTCGTCGAGAACCGCGCAGAGGGAGTCTGCGGCACTGTCGTGCAGGCCGGGACGATCACCGGTGGCCTGCACGTTCATGAGAGCGCTCGCACGCCGACCCCGCGGCAGCTACCCGCCCCGCCCGCGCGGTTCACCGGCCGTGCCGGCGAATTGGCCGAACTGGAGGCCGCGTTGCGGGCGGCCGATGCCATGCGGCCTGCGATCGTGGTGCTGACCGGCCCCGCCGGTGTGGGCAAGACCGCGCTCTCTCTCCAATGGGCGAGTTCGCTGAACGTGCCGGACGGCCAGTTGTTCGTCGACCTCAACGGATTCAGCCTCGACGAACCGACGGATCCCGGCGCCGCGCTGGGTTCGTTCCTGCGCGCGCTGGGCACACCACCGGATCGGGTGCCCGTCCATCTGGCCGAACAGGCGGCGCTGTACCGGTCGCTGACCGCGGACAGGGCCCTGCTGGTCGTCCTGGACAACGCCTTCTCCGCCGCGCAGGCGAGAGTGCTGTTCCCGGCGTCGGCGGCGAGTGTCGTGGTCGTCAGCAGCCGGAGCAGGCTGACCGGACTCGTCAGCGACGGCGCGCACCTCGTCGAGGTGGGACCGCTCTCCCAGTCGGCCGCCGTGTCGATGCTGACGGCGACGGTCGGCGAGAGCCGGGTGGCGAAGGAGAGGAAGCGGTCCGAGGACCTGGTGGCGTTGTGCGGCGGGCTGCCCATCGCCATCCGGGTCGCCGCCGCGCGACTGCTGGTCCGGTCGCGGTGGTCGGTGCGCAGGATCTACGACGAACTCGCGGCCGAGCAGTCGAGGCTGGCGAGGTTGTCCTCGGCTGGGGAGTTGTCGGTGCAGGCCTGTTTCGATCTTTCGTACAAGATGCTCGCGCCCGCCGCGGCGACGTTGTACCGCAGGCTGAGCCTGCACCCCGACGGGGAGTTCGGCGGCGAGGTCGCGTCCGCGGCGGTGGCCGGTGACGCGGGAGAGCTCCTGGAGTCGTTGCTGGAGGCGAGTTTGATCGAAGAACCCGCCGAGGAGAGGTACAGGTTCCACAACCTCCTGCGGTTGCACGCCCAGCAGCGGCTGAGGCTCGACGAGCCCCCGGCGGAGGTGTCGGCGACACTGCGCCGCATCGGCGAGTGGTATCTCGCGACGGCCCGGAAGGCGGACGAGGTACTCACCCCGTATCGGAGACGTCTTCCCTACGTGCACTCGGTTCCGCCGCTGGAGGTGCGCCTGTTCGACGAACGCGACGAGGCCCTCGCCTGGCTCGAACTGGAGCGGCCGAACCTCATCGCCATGAGCAAGGCGTTGCTGCACCACGGTTTCGCTGAGCTGGCCTGGAACCTGGCGGACGTGCTCTGGCCGCTCTTCCTGCTGCGCAAGCACTATCGTGATCGACTGGCCGTGGACGAGCTCGGCGTCGAAGCGGCCCGGCGGTGGGGCGAGAGGTTCGCCGAGGCGGACATGCGCAAGCGGCTCGGCCGGGCGTACACGATCGCGGGGAGGTACGAGGAGGCCGAACGCGAGTACGCCGCGTCGATGCGGTTGTGGGCCGCGCTCGGCGACCAACGCGCGCTGTGCGACACCGGCAGGAGCTTCGCGCGCCTGTACTGGGACACCGGGAGGCTGGAGGACGCCCGTGCGCAGTACGAACGAGTGGCCGCGGCGGCCGGGGAACTCGGCGCACCGCGGCTCGTCGGGCTGACGTTGATCAACCTCGGACTGATCCTGCTCGACCTGGACAGGCCGCGAGAGGCCGTGCCCCGTCTCGACCGAGCCCGCCGGATCCTCGGAGAGGCGGCGGAATCCGACCCGTACAACGCCGCGCGGGCGCTGGTCGCGTCGGCGGTGGCGCTGTGCCGCACCAGCTCCCTCGCCGCCGCGGAGGAGGCGGCGGCGGCGGGGCTGCGGGCGATGACCTCGCTCGGCTCCGTCAACGGCCAGGCCGAAGCTCATCTGGCCCTGGGAGAGATCGCGGGTGCGGCAGGAGAGACAGAGCGCGCACGTGCTCAGTTCCAGTCGGCCGAAGACGCGTTCCGCTCGCTGGGCTCGTCCAAGGCCGGCATCGCACGGCAACGGCTGAGCGCGCTGGACTGACCGGCGCCGACCCACCAGCGGTAGACGTCCTTCACCAACCCTGCCCGCGTGCGACCGGTGCAGACCCTGCCTCGTCGCCCCACGAACACGGAGTCGCCGGTCGGCAGCTCCACGACGACCAGCGTGAGACCGGGCAGTTGGGCGAACACCCCGAGCGCCCAACCGAGGTTCACGCCAGGCGAGGAAGTGCGGATGACGTCCGCGAGTGCGCAGGCGCGTGGCATGAGGCCATCGGCCGCGTCCACCACCACGGGGTCCGGCGTCACGGTCGGCGCCAGTCGTGCGGAACGGGCACCGGCGCCAGGGCGCGGTGCGATCCCGGCTGGGACAGTCCCAGCAGCCGGTAGAAGGACCGCCGCAGGTTGCCCGCGGCGCGAGCGGGTCGTGCGGACACGGCCTCCGCGACGGACGCCGCGGCTCTGGCGCCGTCCCGCAGCTGCCCCAGGAGCGGCTGGTCGAGCTGGAGCCGTGGCGCGAGCCCCGCCAGCCTGGACTGGGGCGCGATGTCGGCCACCGCGAGCTGAGGCGGCGAGTCGACGAGCAGCACGGCCTTGCCGATCGCCGCCGCATAGGTCGCCGTGGAGCCGTGGTCTCCCAGCACGTAGTCGGCGGCCACGAGCACCGCCCGCCAGTCGAGTTCCGGTGGGAACAACAGCAGTCCGGCGTCGACGCAGTCGGACAGCCAGGCCCGCACCTGCCGCGGACCGTGCCCGAACCACACAGCCGGATGAACGAGCACGGCGACGCGGAAGCGATCGGAGGGCAGTTCGCTCAGCAGCCGCGGCAGCAGGTCGAGGTGCATGCCGAACAACGAGCTCGCGCCCCAGGTGGACGCCACGACGACGAGTTCCTGCTCTGGCGTGACGCCCAGCGCCTCCCGATAGGCGTCGCGGGACGGAACGCTGGCGACGAGCCGGTCGTAGCAGAGGTCCCCGATCACCTCCGCCACGTCGGCGGCCTCCGGGCACTGCTCCTTCAGCACGTCGAGCTGCTGGTCGTGCGACAACACGACCAGTTGCGCCACGGGCTTCCCGTTGTGCAGCAGGCGTTGGCCGTCCAGGCCGTAGGGGCGCATCGTCCCGGAGACCGTCCGCCCCTTCGCGTAGCCCGCTCCGTGCGGCATCACCACGACCGGCGCGTGCACCTGATGCAGTGAGCCGTACGCGCAGGCCAGGGCGAGGTCGAAGCCATGCCGCCTGGCCTGCTCCCACGGCAGCACGACCCCGCCGGTCGCCCGGAGGAAGTCGGCCACGCCGTTGCCGAACGCGTCGGGCGCCTGCGTCCACACCACCTGCACGCGCCAGTCGGACTCCAGCAGTTCCACCGCTTCGAGCAACCGCTCGCAGCTGGTGACCGTGTGCCCGACGGCGAGCACCGTCCGGCAGTTGCGCCGCGTCACCCACCGGTCGGCGTTGATTCCCACTGGAACGTCCAGCCACTCCGTTGCGCCCATGCCTGACCTGCTTTCCATATCGAAGAGAAATTCAGGAGTCGATGGAGAGCATCCGGGTGACATTTGCCAGTGAACTTGCAGTTCGGTTGCAGAAAGGTTCCTGGTCGCTGGCGGTCGCCGTTAGGATTTGTTGCCCGAGGGGGGAGGTGTCTTTGTGTTGTTCACGATCCTGGGGCCCACCACCCTGCGAGTGGGTACGCGGTCCGCAGACCTCGGCGCGTTGAAACAGCGAGCGCTGCTGACCGTGCTCCTGCTCAACGTTGCCCGTCCCGTGTCGGTGGAGACCCTGGTCAAGGTCCTCTGGCCGGACCGTGAGCGGGTCAGCGCGCGCAAGAATCTGCAGGTGCAGATCTGCAGAATGCGAAAGGCGCTTGTCAATTCCGGCGTCCAGTTTCGAGTTCGTCGAGAGGGTGACGCATATCGTCTGGACCTCGATTCCGATCTTGTCGACTATCACCGGTTCAGCCGTCTGACCGCCGCCGGGCGGGCCGCGAACTCGGCTGGTGATCATTTGCGGGCGAAGCGGCTTCTTTCCGAGGCGATCGGCCTGTGGGGTGGAATTCCGCTCGCGGACGTGCGTGGTGAATGGGGCACGGAAAAACGTTCGGTCATGGTGGCCAACGACCTGTTGCGGGCCTACTACGCGTTGTTCGAGGCTCAGCTCAGGCTGTCCGAGCACGTCGAGGTGCTGCAGCAACTGGTGCCGCTGATCGAGCAGCACCCACTGGACGAGACGCTGGCCCGGTTCCGGATGCTGGCGATGGAGGGCGTGGGCGACCGCAATGGCGCGACCGCGTACTACATGCGGTTCCGGCGGCTGCTGCACAACGAGTACGGCAGCCCGCCGGCGCTGGAACTGGAACGCCTCTACAGCCGGATGCTCGAAGCGCCGCACGCCGGCGTGCGGGACGACGCGCCGAAACCGCCGGAGCCGCCGGGGTACGACTTCCCGAGCCTGCGAGGGCCGTTCAAAGGGAGGGTGGCCCTGCTCGACCGGCTGGACGCGTTCCTCGACGCGCGGACGTACCCGCACCCGCCTGCCGTCGTGCTGCACGGCATGCCCGCCGTTGGTAAGACCAGGTTGGCGGTGCACTGGGCGAACCTGCACCGCGAGCACTTCGCGGGCGGCAGGGTACTGCTGGACATGAGGGGGTATGGACCTGACGAACCGCTCACCGCAGACAACGCGCTGGCGTTGCTCCTCGAGCGGCTCGGGGTGCCCGCGGACCAGATCCCGATCGCCGCCGAGCACAGGTCGCGGGCGTTGCGCAGGGCCCTGGCCGGAGGCGGGGTGCTGCTGGTGCTGGACAACGTGCGCGACGCCGCGCAGGTGCGGTCACTGGTGGACGCGGCGGGGGAGGCCTTCATCCTGCTGACGAGCAGGGACCGGCTGCCCGAACTCGTGATCAACGAGGGGGCGTACGCCCTGGTCGTGCCGGAGCTGGCGCACGCCGAGTGCGTCGACCTCCTTCAGAGCATGATCGGCCAGGACCGCGCGGCCCAGGACCCGTGGGGACTGGACGAGCTCACGACGTTGTCTGGAGGTCTGCCGCTCGCGCTGAAGATCATCGGACAGCACGTCGCGGACCGGCCGCGGGAGACGCTCGCGGACCTCGCGGGGCAGTTCCGGGCACACCGCGTGCTCATCTCGGGTGACGAGGAGACGTACAGCCTGGACGCGGTCTTCTCCTGGTCGTACCAGGCACTCGCACCGGACACCGCGCGGGTGTTCCGCGCCGTCGGACTGCATCCGGGACCACGCCTGCACGGGGACAGCGCCGCCGCCCTCGCCGGAATCACCTCCTCGCGGGCGAACCGGTGCCTGAAGCGTCTGGCCAGAGCGCACCTGCTGGACCACGACGTCGCCGGCGGGTTCAGGTTCCACGATCTGCTTCACCAGTACGCGGCCGACCGCGCCCGTGAGATCGACGCGCCGGGGGAACGGCGCCAGGCGGTCGAACGGCTGCTGACCTGGTACGTGGAGACGGCCATCGACGTGTTCACCCTGCTTTCTCCGCAGAGCCGTCCCGTGCCGCCGCTTCCCGTCTCATGCGTCGTGGTGGACCGCGTGATCTTCTCTGCGGACCAGGAGGCGCTGGACTGGTGTGCGCTCGAGCGGGAGAACATCGTCGCCGTCACGAAACTCGCTGCGGACAAAGGGTTCCACGAGCACGCGTGGCGCCTGCCCGCGGCGTTGCACGAGGTGTCCGAGAGATCGGGAAACCACGACGACATGCTCGCGTGCCACGAGATCGCGCTGGAGTCCGCGAAGGCCACCGGCGATGGCGAGGCCGAGATGGGTACGCGGAACAACTTGGGGTTGCTGTATCTGAACGTGCACCGTCTGGACGACGCCTACCGGCAGTTCACGATGAATCTCGCGATGGCGAGGCGAGCCTGCTTCGAGTTGTGCGAGGCCGTGAGCCTCAACAACATCGGCATCGTCCACTTCGAACACGGCGACGACCGCACGGCACTGCGGTACTACCAAGAGTCGCTGCCGATCCACCGCCGGCTCGGGTTGCGCGAAGGCGAGGGCTACCAGTTTCACCGCATGGGCATGGCCCTGCACCGGCTGGGGCAGTTCGACGAGGCGCGAGCGTCCTATTTGGAGGGATTGAGGATCCGGCTGGAGATCGGGCACGTGCGTGGCCAGGGCGCGACCCTCACGGCGCTCGCCGCGCTGCATCAGGAGCTGGGCGAGCCGGAGATCGGGCTCGAGTACTGCCTTCAGGGCCTTCGGGCGCACCGCACGACCGGTGACCGCGTGGAGGCCTGCCGAGCGCAGTGCACCCTCGCGGCCATCGAGTACGACCTCGGGGAACTCGACCTGGCGCGCGAGCACGCCGGCCAGGCGATCGCTCTGGCCGAGGAGCTGCACGAGCTCTACGCGGCCACGAAGTCGCTTCACCTGATCGGGCACGTGCTCACCGCTCTGGGCGATGAGGAGGCGGCTGTCGTCGCATGGATGAGAGCGCTGGACCTTTGCCCGTCCTCTGATGAGCTCCTGCGCGACTCACTCCGCGAGCACCTCGGCCTGAAGATCGACTGAACGGCGGCGTCGCTCAGGTCCGCACGGCGGAATCTCCAGGTTGCACTCATGATCGCGTGGGCCCCCGGATGGAGAGGTTTCAAGGCGCGGGCCTAAGGTCATCGCTGTGCAGACGAACCTCAAAGCGACCATGAGCGCCCAGGACGAGTGCTTCATCTGGCCGTGGTGGATCAAGTGCGGTTACTCTAAGTGACTTTGGTGCCCTGTCGGCTGAACCGACAGGGCCCGTTACTTCACTGTGGACGGTTGGTCAGGACACTGCGACCCAGGTATGGCCAGCAGGCCATTGGCCGGTCGTCCCTGCTTCGCCCCAGTGTCGATGGTCGTGGGAATGCCGCTGTGCCCGAGGCGTGCTGGCGTCCGACCTGTTCCACGTCGATTGCGCCGCGACCTCGCCGTGGGTGATCTCTGGCGGCTTCGTCACTCCTGGGAGGTGGCGCTTTCGCCGTCCAGCACCGCAAATGCGTTGCGGATGCCCTGGTCCAGGAGCTCGTCGGCGAGCCGCCGGTCGGTCAGAGCACGGGACAGTTGCAACGTGCCGACCATGAGGGCGTAGACGCTGAGAACCGTGGTGCGAGCCGACTGCGGGTCGTGTGGTGCGAGGCGGGCGGCGAAGTCGTCCATGATCGCCAGCACGCTGTCGGTGTAGGCCTGCTTCGTCGGGTCTCCGCAGCGGCCGATCTCGTCGAGCAGGGCCGCGGACGGGCAGCCCTCCTCCGGGTTGTCGCGGTGCTCGGGGGAGAGGTACGCGCGGACGATCTGCTCCACGCCGGCGCGGCCGGGTGCGACGGCCGCGAGTTGCTCGCGCTGGTCGCGCAGCTGGTCGGTGACGGCGGTGGCGACCAGGTCCTCTTTGGACTCGAAGTGCGCGTAGAAGGCGCCGTTGGTCAGTCCCGCGTCCGCCATGAGCGTGGCGACGCCGGAGCCGTCGATGCCGCTGCGCTTGAACCGGCGGCCCGCCGTCTCGATGATCCGCTGTCTCGTCGCCAGCTTGTGCTCTTTGCCGTACCTCGCCATGTGCTCCTCCGGCCTCGATGTTAGTACGATCATAATCTAAATCTGCCGGAACTCTTGCCCCGGGGTCCGTCCCGTCTTATGGTCGTACGATCATAATCCAATGGGTTGGAGCTCGTGATGACAGCAACACCGCAGGTCGCGCTTGTGACCGGTGCGTCCTCAGGCATCGGCAAGGCGGCCACGGTCGCCCTGGCGAAGGCGGGTTTCCGGGTGGTCGGCACGAGTCGTGACTCCTCGAGGATCACTCCTGCCGACGGCGTGACGTTCCTGGACCTCGACGTCACCGGCGACGAGTCGGTCGTCGCCGTCGTCGGGCAGGTGCTCGACCGGTTCGGGCGGCTCGACGTCCTGGTGAACAACGCCGGTGTCGGTGCCAACGGCGCCGCGGAGGAGATCTCCGTGGCTCAGGCGCAGACGGTCTTCGACGTCAACGTCTTCGGCCTGATGCGCATGACGAAGGCCGTCCTGCCGCACATGCGCGCCCGTGGCAGCGGCCGCATCATCAACGTCTCGTCCGTGGCCGGGTTCGTCCCCAACCCGTTCATGGCCGTCTACGTCGCGACCAAGCACGCGGTCGAGGGGTACTCCGAGTCGCTCGATCACGAGGTTCGCGAACAGGGCATTCAGGTCGTGCGCGTCCAGCCCGGTCCCACCAACAGCCCGTTCGACGCGAACATGGTGCAGGCCGACAGCCCGCTGCCGGTCTACGCGCGCCAGCGACGCGCCTACGACGACGTGATGGCGGAGTCGATGAGGGGTGGCGACGATCCCGCGCTCGTCGCCGGGGTGATCGCCACGGCGGCCACCGAGCCGAAACCGAAGCGGCGCTACACCGCGGGCTCGACCGCCGCGCGTGTCAGTGCGCTTCGCCGTGTCGCCCCCGCGTGGGCGTTCGACAGGAGCGTCCGCAAGCTGAACCGGATGGTGGGCTGACGTGCGGGCGTTCATCGTCGATCGCTACGGCAAGAGCGACAACGTCCTTCGGGCCGGCGACGTGCCGGAGCCGGAGGTGGGTGAGCACGACGTGCTGGTCCAGATCCACGCCGCGGGCGTCAACGCCCTGGACGTCAAGATCAGGGACGGGGAGTTCAAGCTCGTCCTGCCCTACCGCCCGCCGTTCGTCCTGGGCAACGACGTCGCCGGCGTCGTGATCGGTGTCGGTGCCGGGGTGCGGAGGTTCCAGCCCGGCGACGAGGTCTACGCGCGACCGGACAAGGATCGGATCGGCACCTTCGCGGAACTCATCTCCATCAAGGAAAGCGACCTGGCGCTGAAGCCGGAGCGGCTCACGATGGAGGAGGCGGCCGCGATCCCGCTGGTAGGCCTGACCGCCTGGCAGGCACTGGTCGAGATCGCCGGCGTGCGCAAGGGGCAGAAGGTCTTCATCCAGGCCGGTGCCGGCGGTGTCGGGACGTTCGCGATCCAGCTGGCGAAACACCTGGGCGCCACCGTGGCCACGACGACCAGCGCGGCCAACGCCGACCTGGTCGAGCGGCTCGGCGCCGATGTCGTCATCGACTACCGCGAGGACGACTTCGAAACCGTCCTGCGCGACTACGACGTGGTGCTGAACAGCCAGGACGACGAGACGCTCAGGAAGTCGCTGCGCGTGCTGAAGCCCGGCGGGAAACTCGTCTCGATCTCCGGCCCACCGGACCCCGCCTTCGCCAGGGAGCTCGGCAAGCCGTGGTTCCTGCGGCCGGTGATGCGCATTTTGAGCCACAGCGTCAGGAAGGCCGCCCGGCGCCGCCAGGTCAGTTACTCGTTCCTCTTCATGCGGGCGAACGGGAAGCAGCTGGGCGAGATCACCTCGCTCATCGACGCCGGCGTCATCACACCGGTCGTGGACCGGATCTTCCCCTTCGAGGCGACCAACGACGCCATGGCGTACGTCCAAACAGGACGCGCCAAGGGCAAGGTCGTCGTGAAGGTCAGGTAGTTCGTCCGAGGAGGAGTCATGACCGTGATCACCGCTTACAAGGACACGCCGACCAGGACCGCCGACATCGGTGGCACAACGCTCGCCTACCGGGAACTCGGCCAGGACACCGGCACGCCGGTGATCTTCCTGAACCACCTGGCCGCGGTGCTGGACAACTGGGATCCCCGTGTCGTGGACGGCGTCGCCGCCCGGCACCGGGTGATCACCTTCGACAACAGGGGAGTCGGTGCCTCGCAGGGCAGGACACCGCGCTCGGTGGACGAGATGGCACGGGACGCCGTCGCCTTCGTCCGGGCGCTGGGCCACGACCAGGTCGATCTCCTCGGCTTCTCGCTGGGCGGCTTCGTCGCCCAGGTGATCGCCGAGCGGGAACCGCGACTCGTGCGCAGGATGATCCTCGCGGGCACCGGTCCGGCCGGTGGCGAGGGCATCGACAGGGTCACCGCCGTCACCGTGCTCGACACCCTGAAAGCCCTACTCACCTTCAAGGATCCCAAGGAATACCTCTTCTTCACCCGGACGGCCAACGGCAAGGCGACGGCGCGGCAGTTCGTGAACCGGCTGAAGGAACGCGCGGACGACCGGGACAAGCCGATCTCCGTGACGGCGTTCCGCAACCAGCTCAAAGCGATCCACGCGTGGGGCGTTCAGCGGCCTGCCGACCTGACGGTGATCCGGCAGCCGGTCCTCGTCGCGAACGGTGACCACGACAGGATGGTTCCGAGCAGCAACTCCGCCGATCTCGCCCGGCGCCTGCCCGACGCCCGGCTCACGCTGTACCCGGATGCGGGGCACGGCGGCATCTTCCAGTACCACGACGAGTTCGTCGCCGAGGCTCTCAGGTTTCTCGAGGCGTGACCGCGATCGGTGTCAGTCCGCGGCCGAGAAGGTGACGTCGACGGTGTCGTCGGACTGCGAGAGCGCGTCCCCGAGCCGGTCGATCCTGCCGATCATGACGATGCCGGGACCGGGGATGGACTCGCCATCCCGGTAGTAGACGGCGATCTCGGTTCCCGGTGACCAGAAGCCGAAATCTCCCACCGCGTGAGTGCTCTGTCCGGTGCCGGCCGCGAGCGGTCTCTGCAGCGGGCCGTACTTCTCCTCACCGTGCAGGTCCTTCATGTGGATCGTCAGCGGGAGCAGAGAGGCGAAGTCACGGGCGGTGGCGTTGTCGAGCAGCCTGGCGTCCAGGGGCGTCTGGCCGATCGTGACACGAATCCTCATGGCGGACGCTTCCGGTGGGTTCTGGGTGTTCGCCGAGCTCGGTTGGTCGACGCTGCCGCACGCGGTCAGGAGCGTGAGGATCATGGCGAAAGCCGAGATCTTGGCTGTGTTCATCGGAGTCCTTCGCTGATCCCGGTGTGAACGGCGGCGCGGGTGCTGATCTCGCCCGCCTGGGCGTCGCTGGTGCGGTTGCGGATGGTGGCCAGGTAGCCGAGGGCGGCGAGCAGGGTGGCGGCGACGGTGACGAGCCCGAGGGGGAGGGCGTCGTGGCTGCCTCCGAGGCCGACGAGCGGTGCGGCGAGGGCGCCGAGGCCGAAGCGGGCCAGTCCGAGCAACGAGGAGGCGGTACCGGCGAGCTCGGGGTAGTTCGCCAGGGCGAGGGACGTCGTCGGCGGGGTGGTCGTGGCGACACCGGCGACCATGGTGAACAGGGAGAGGATCACGGCCATCACTGGCAGGTGGAGAACGGCGGTGACCAGCAGTCCTCCCGCGCCGGCCAGGCACATCGCCAGTCCCGCGACCAGGGTGCCCTGTTCGGACCAGCGTTCGCAGAGGCGTGCCGCCGTGAAGCCGAACAGCATGAACCCGAGCGAGTTCAGGCCGAACGCGAACGAGTAGCCCTGAGGGGAGAGTCCGTAGATGTCCTGCAGGACGAACGTGGCGCCACTGAGGTAGGCGAACAGCGCGGCGTTGACCAGGCCGGTGACCAGCACCGCGCCCAGCAGGACCCGGTCGGAGAGCAGGCGGCGGAAGTCGCGGCAGGTCTGGCCGAGGCCGCCGGTGGTGCGCTGCGGTCCGGGCAGCGTCTCGCGGAAGATGATCAGGCAGGCGAGCAGGATCAGCACACCGACCGCGGCGAGGAAGACGAACAGGCCGCGCCAGTCGGTGAGGGCGGCGAGCTGTCCGCCCAGGACCGGGCCGATGATCGCGGCGAGTCCGGCGATCACCGTCAGGCGACCGTAGTACCGCACGAGTTCGCTGCCGCGGTAGAGGTCACGGCCTGCGGCCTGGGCGATGACGATGCCCACCGCGCCTGCCAGTCCCTGCACGAAACGCGCGGCGACGAGCGCGGGGATGGTGGGGCTGAAAGCGCACAGGGCCGAGGTGACGATGTAGGCGAGGACGCCCGCCAGCAGGGGCGAGCGGCGTCCGAAGCGGTCGGAGATCGGCCCCGCGACGACCTGACCGAGCGCCAGGCCCAGCAGGCAGGCGGTGATGGTCAGCTGCGCGGCCGACGTCGTGGCGTTCAGCTCCGTGGTGAGCGCGGGCAGCACGGGCAGGTAGAGGTCCATGGAGATCGGGCCGAAGACCGTCAGCAGGCAGAGCACGACCGCCAGGGAGCGGCTCACGGCGGGACTGTGAGCGTGGCTCACGCGGCATCCTTTCGGTTGAGGAAGGGTGTTCGGTCAGACGCGCAGCAGGGCTTTGACGGCACGGCGCTCGTCCATGGCCCGGTACGCCTCGGCGGCCTGGTCGAGCGGAAGGTCGAGGTCGAAGACCTTGCCGGGGTCGATCCGGCGGTTCCAGACCAGCTCGATCAGCCGGGGCAGGTACTGGCGGACCGGGGCGGGGCCGCCGTGCAGGTGGACGTGGGAGAAGAACAGCTCCTGGCCGTCCAACGCGACGTCGTGGGCGACTCCGACGTGGCCGACGTGCCCGCCGGGCCGCGTGGAGCGGATGGCCTGCAGCATCGACTCCTGGGTGCCGACCGCCTCGATCACGCTGTGCGCGCCGAGCCCGCCGGTCAGCTCCTTGATCCTGGCCACGCCGTCGTCGCCGCGTTCGATGACGACGTCGGTCGCCCCGTACTCCAGCGCGAGCCGTTGCCGCGACTCGTGGCGGCTCATCGCGATGATCCGCTCGGCGCCGAGTTGCCTGGCCGCCAGCACCGCGAGAAGGCCGACGGCGCCGTCGCCGACGACCGCGACCGTCCTGCCGGGACCGGCCTGCGCGGCGACGGCGCCGAACCAGCCGGTGCCCAGCACGTCGGAGGCGGCCAGCAGGCCGGGGATCAGGTCGTCGTCCGGGATGCCCGGAGTGGCGACGAGCGTGCCGTCCGCGAGAGGCACGCGCAGCAGCTCGGCCTGCGCGCCGAGTGCGCCCATCGGTTCGCGGCGAACGCACGAGGACTGGTAGCCGGCCCGGCAGATCTCACAGGTGTTGTCGGAGGCGAAGAACGAGCCGACCACGAACTGGCCGGGCTTGACCGTCGTGACGTCATCGCCGACGGCCTCGACGATGCCGGCGTACTCGTGGCCCATCGGGGTCGGGCCGTCGACGGGTTCGATCCCGCGATAGGGCCACAGGTCCGACCCGCAGACACAGGTCGCGGACAGGCGGATGACGGCGTCGGTCGAGACGATGATCCTGGGGTCGTCGCGTTCCTCGATCCGGACGTCGCCGGGGGCGTGCAGCACAGCGCCGCGCATGGTGGTCCTCTCTCCTGGGGTGTTTCCATGACACCGCTGAAGTCGTGGACCAGGGAGTTTCTCCCGAAAGGTGTACCGACAGGACACCCCTCGCGACGGCCGCCCGGCCTACCGTGAGGGCGTGGACAATCGCAAGGAGGTCCGCGAGTTCCTCATCTCGCGGCGAGCCAAGATCTCCCCGAAGCAGGCCGGACTGCCCGCGGGGAGCAACCGCCGGGTACCGGGACTGCGCCGCAGCGAGGTCGCCGCGCTGGCCGACGTGAGCATCGAGTACTACTCGAAACTGGAGCGCGGCGCGCTCGCCGGGGTCTCGGCCGGAGTGCTGGACGCGGTGGCGCGTGCGCTGCGGCTCGACGAGGCGGAACGCGCGCATCTGTTCGACCTGGCGCGGGCGGCGGACGGCACGAGCGCGATAGTGCGGCCCCGGCGCCGGGCGAAGAGCAGGCAGTGGACCCCGCACCGGAGCCTGCAGTGGGCTCTGGACGCGGTCACCGAAGGGCCCGCGTTCGTCCGCAACGGCAGGATGGACCTGCTCGCCGCGAATCGACTCGCACAAGCCTTCTACGCACCGGTCTACGCGAGCCCGCAGCAACCCCCGAACATCGCGCGCTTCCAGTTCCTCGACCCGGCCTCGCACGAGTTCTACCCGGACTGGGACATGTTCGCCGACGTCTGCGTGGCGATCCTGCGCACGGAAGCGGGCCGCAACCCGTACGACAAGGAACTCCACGACCTGATCGGGGAGCTGTCCACGCGCAGCGACGAGTTCCGCACGCGGTGGGGCGCCCACGACGTCCGCCACCACGGCACCGGCTCGAAGACCTTCCACCACCCCGTCGTCGGGGACGTCACGCTGTCCTACGAGGGGTTGGAGATGGCCGCGGAACCGGGGCTGACCCTCACCATCTACGCCGCCGAGCCCGGCTCACCCTCCGAGGAGGCCTTGCGGCTGCTCTCCTCCTGGGCGGCCTCGCAGGAACCGGGCACACGGCAGCTGTCCGGCTGACCAGGCTCAGAGCAGCGCGTCGGCGGTGATGGGGAAGTCGCGGACGCGGCGTCCGGTGGCGTGGAAGACCGCGTTGGCGATGGCGGACGCGACTCCGACCAGCACGATCTCGCCCAGGCCCTTGACCCCGATGGGGTTGGCCTCGGGATCGTTGCCGTTGAGGTAGATGGCGCGCACGTCGGGGATGTCGGCGTTGACCGGCACGAGGTAGCCGGCCAGATCGGCGTTGACGATGCGGCCGTCGCGCGGGTCGGTGACGGTGTGCTCCAGCAAGGCGGCTCCGATGCCGCCGACCATGCCCCCTATCGCCTGGCTGTCGGCGAGCTTCGGGCTGATGATGCGGCCCGCGTCGTACACGCCGAGCATCCGCCGCACGCGGACCATGCCCAGCCTGGCATCGACGGCCACCTCGGCGAACACCGCGCCGTAGGCGGACATCGAGAACCGGTCGTGCGCCGACCCGGTGTAGGTCCCGATCGCTTCGAGGTGCGGACGGCGGTTGCGGCTCAGCAGTTGCTGATAGGTCTCACCCCTGGTGGGGTCGTTCTTCACGTGCATCCGTCCTTTGCGGACGATGACCTCGTTGAGGTCGATGCCGTGCAAGGGGGAGCGCGGGTCGTTCACCGCCATGGTGATGGCCTGCCGGCGCACGGTGTCGCAGCCGGTCTGGGTCGCGGTGCCGACGCTGGCCATGGTCGTCGAGCCGCCGTGTGGCCCGGTCGGCGGCATGTTCGAGTCACCGAGCCGGAACTGGACCGTCTGCATCGTCAGGCCGAGGGCGTCGGCGGCGACCTGGGTCATCGAGGTGTAGGTGCCGGGGCCCATGTCGCTGGTCGCCGACTGGACCAGTGCGGTCCCGTCGGCGTGCAGCCGGACGTGGGCCTGGGCCGGAAACCCGCTGGTGTGGTAGACGGCGGACGCCATGCCGGTGCCGACGAGCCAGTCACCGTCCTTTGTGGAACGTGGCTTGGGATTGCGGTGCTGCCAGCCGAACTCGCGGGCACCCGTGGCGTAGCACTCGCGCAGCCGGCGGGTGGAGAACGGCAGCCCGGTGGACTCGTCGGCGGCGGGTTCGTTGCGCAGGCGCAGTTCGATCGGGTCGACGCCGAGTTCGGCGGCGAGTTCGTCCAGCGCGGACTCGATGACGAACGACGCGGTGGTGAAACCGGGGCCGCGCATCCAGATCGGGGTGTTCACGTCCAGCGGCACCGTCGAGTAGGCCTGCCGGACGTGGGGCGTGCTGTAGAGCATCTGCCCCGGAGCCAGCACCGCCTCGGTGAACTTCTCGTAGCTCGACGTCTCCGCCCGGATGTCGTGGATCATCGCGGTCAGCCGGCCGCTCCGGTCGCTGCCCAGCCGCACCCGGTAGTCGTAGGCGGGCCGGAAACCGGTCCCGAAGTACTGCTGCCGGCGGGACAGGACGAGCTTGACCGGCCGCCCGGTCTCGCGGGCCGCCAGCGCCGCGATGGTGGTGTGCGGCCAGGCCCGCAGCCCGCTGCCGAACCCGCCGCCGACGAACGGCGAGATCACGCGCACCGACTGCTGGGGGATGCCGAACACGGCGGCGAGTTCCTGTTGTGTGCCGCCCACGACCCATTGGGTCTTGTCCCACACCGTGAGGCGGTCGCCGTCCCATCGGGCGATGGTGGCGTGCGGCTCCATCGGGTTGTGGTGATTGCGGGCGAGCCGGTAGGTCAGGTCCAGCCGGACGGCCGCGGCACCCAGCGCGGTGTCGGCGTCGCCGCGTGCGTAGGTCTCGGGCTGGTCGGCCGGGGCTGAGGTCAGGTCGGTGGTGGGCTGCTCGGCGGCGTAGGAGACCTCGACCAGGCGTGCGCCGTGCTGGGCGGCCTCGAGGGTGGTGGCGACCACGACCGCGACCGGCTGACCGAAGAACCGGACGCGGTCGTCCTGGAAGACCCGCAACCGGGTGTTCGGCCCGGGGTTGTTCGATCCCGGGTTGTCCACATAGGGCAGTCGCGGCGCGTTGAGGTGGCTGATCACTCGCAGCACACCGGACTGCGCGGTCGCGGCGCGGGTGTCGACGCCGGTGATGCGCCCGCGGCCGACACGGCTGTCCACCACGGCGGCGAACACGACGCCCTCGGTGGCGTGATCGGCGGCGTACATCGCGTGGCCGGTCACCTTCAGGCGTCCGTCCACTCGGGACTGAGGAGTGCCGACGGCGTTCTGCGGTTGCGATGTCACTGGGCGCCTCCGACGATGCGCAGCTGGCGTTCCACCGTGCGCTTGAGCAACTCGACCTTGAAACCGTTGTGTTCCAACGGGCGCGCGTCCTCTGCCGCCCGTTGCGCCGCCTCGGCCCACAGCGCCGGCGAAGGCCGCTTGCCCTGCAGATGCCGCTCGACAGCGGGCAGCTTCCACGGAACGGTGCCCACGCCTCCGGCGGCGACCTTCGCCGTGCGGATCACACCGCCCTGGACGTGCAGTGCGACCGCCGCGGAGGTCAGGGCGAACTCGTAGCTCTGCCGATCACGCACCTTGAGATATCCGGACCGCAGCGGGCGCGGATGAGCGGGGATCTCCACGGCGGTGATCAACTCACCTCGTCGCAGGGCCTGTTCCCGGTCCGGACTGGCACCCGGCCGCAGGAGGAAGTCGGCGAAGGGGACGCGGCGCTCGCCGTCCGGACCCAGCAGGTGCACGGTCGCTTCCAGCGCGGCGAACGCCACGGCGACGTCCGAGGGATGCGTCGCGACGCACTGGTCCGAGCCGCCGAGGATGGCGTGACCGCGGTTGAACCCCCGCAGGGCGGCGCAGCCCGAGCCGGGTGCGCGTTTGTTGCAGTTCGCGGTCACGTCGCGGAAGTACGTGCAGCGCGTGCGTTGCATGATGTTGCCGCCGATGGTGGCCATGTTCCGCAGCTGCGCGGACGCACTCAGTTCCAGGGCCTCGGAGATGACCGGGTAGGTACCGCGGACGCCGCGATCGGTTGCGGCATCGGCCATCCGCACCAGCGCACCGATCCGCAGGCCGCCGTTCGCGGTGCCGGTGATGTCCCGCAGCGGGAGGGTGCCGATGTCGACCAGTGCGCCGGGGCGTTCGACGGTCTCGCGCATCAGATCGACCAGAGTGGTGCCCCCTGCGACGAACCGCCCGCCTCGCTGCCCGGCCACGACGGCTTCTCCGGTGGTGGAGACTTTGGTGTAGGAGAAGGGATGCACGACCTCACCTCCCCTTCGCGGCCTGCTGGACCGCCCGGACGATCTTGACGTAACAGCCGCAGCGGCAGATGTTGCCGCTCATCCACTCCCGGATCTCCGCCGCCGACCCGGTGTGTCCCTCTCGGGCGCAGGCGATGCCGGACATGATCTGTCCCGGCGTGCAGTAACCGCACTGGAACGCGTCCTGGTCGATGAACGCCTGCTGCAACGGATGCAACCGGCCGTCCTCACCGGGGCTCAGACCCTCGATCGTGGTGACCTCCGCGCCGTCCAGTCGCACCGCCAGCGTCAGGCACCCGTTGACCCGGCGACCATCGACCAGAACCGTGCAGGCACCACACGCGCCGGCGTCGCACCCCTTCTTCGTCCCGGTCAGCCCGAAGTGCTCGCGCAGCAGGTCCAGCAACGAGGTGCGGTTGTCGATCGTGATGGTGCGCCGATTCCCGTTGACGGTCAGCGACACCTGGCTGCTGTGCCCGCCGGCGGCAGACGCCGCCGGGGCGCCCAGAAGCGCCGGCCCCGCGACGACAGCGGCACCCGTGGCGGCCGAGGCGGCGATGAACGTGCGCCGGGGCAGTGCGGACGTGGACGCCGACTCGGACTCCGCGGCGGGGGAGCGAGGCGGATCAGGAAGCTCGGGCGACATGCGACCGACCAGATCACGCACCGGCGTCCCCTGGGGACTCCCTGTCAGAACATGTACCGGCAGAGACTCCCGGCGTCGGCTCGCGCGCCGTAATGTCGCACGGTTGCGGTCAGGAGGAATCGCCTCGGACCGCGGGCAGGCCGGCAGCGGTGGCCGCGATGAAGCGTTGCAGCGTTGGCCGGAAAGGCGGGAACACAGCCGCGATTCCGGGTTCGCGGGCGTAGAGCTCGGCCAGCGTCGGCGGGGGCTGGGACAGGGGATACAACCTGCCGACGAACGCTCCCGCGGCGAAGACCACGGAGGAGCCGTCCCTGCCGGTCAGTTCCGGGCACGCGGCCATGATCTGCTCGCCGGCCCGTGCGTACATGTCGATCGCCCACAGCTTGTAGGTGTGCAGCACCTCGAGCGAGACGTTGTGCTCCAGCATGGTCTCGGCGTGGCCGATGAGGTCGCAGTACAGGGGCCGTTCGGCGAAGGAGTCCGCCAGCGCGGAGGCCATCTGGTCGATGCCGGAGGCGTTCTTGAGCCGGTCTCGCACGGCGTCGGCCCAGTCCGTGCCGTCGCGCATGGTGATCTGCAGGTAGATCTCTTCGCGGGTGCCGAAGTAGCGCAGGACGTTGGACTTCACCAAGCCGACCGCGGCCGCGATGTCGCCCAGGCTGACCTGGGCCACGCCCTTGTCCGCGGCGAGGTCGCGGGCGGCCGCGAGGATCGTCTCCCGCCGCTGCTCCTTCTGGTCCGGGCGCCGTGCCCGCCGGAACGACGCTTCCATGTTGAAAGGCACTCTACCAGGACGTTTTGTTAAAAGTACGGTGTTCCTTTATCGTCTGGCTGGTCAGCACCCCCTGCGCGGCCGGAGGCCACGACTCATGACCCAGCAGCAGCGCTCCCTGTCCGCGACGGTCGACGAGTTCGTCGACGCCTTCAACGTCAACGACCTCGACCGCGTCATGGCCTTCTTCGCCGACGACGCCGAGTACGAGCCGGGAGACGGCGCGAAGCACCAGGGCAAGGCAGCCATCCGCGCGGAGTTCGCACCCCAGTTCGCCGGCAGGTACGGCGCGATGCGTTTCGACGTGCACGACAAGCTCGTCGACGAGCCCGGGCGGCGCGCGGCGATCCGCTGGGCGTGCCGGATCGACGTCTCCGGGCCACGCGGCCGCGGCGTCTTCCCGCTGCTGCGGTTGCTCGGGTTGCTGCGGTACGGCCCGCGCATGGTCTGGCAGGGAATGGACGTCTTCCACTTCGACGCCGACGGCTCGATCACCGGCAAGTACTCCTACGCGAACTTCAAGATCCCGCCGATGAAGCGCGACCGGGGAGTGCCGTGGAGCGTCCCCGTGCCCACTGCGTAACCCGAAAACCGTGTAGGCGTTGATCCTTTCCTGACGGAGCCGTTCGTCGCGCGCGACGCGGCACGGCTCTGGGCCGAACCGGGATCAGGCGGTCTGGCCCACGACGACCTTCACCGTGGAGTACTTGCGCCGGAGGTCCTTGAGCGGCTGGTACTCCGGCGAGTCCCAGAACGCCTGAGCCGCGGCCCTGTCGGCGAACTCGTGGATCACGAGCGTCGGCGGGGTCCAGTCGCCTTCGAGCACCAGCGCGTCGGCGTCGGTGAGCACGTTGCGGCCGCCGGCCTTCTCGAGCAACGGCATCACCTCGTCGACGTACTGCTGGAAGCCGGCCGGGTCCGCGACGTTCAGATCGATCACGACATATGCGGTCATGTCCGCGTCTCCTCAAGATGCGATGTGGTGGACGCCATCGACACTAAGCGCTCGGGATGGTCCTTCCAATGCTTGTTTCGGCCGCATACATACGCGATACGACCGTGCGGAGCGCTGTAACCTGATGTCATGGACGTCTTCAGCGACGTGATCTCCACGGTTCGGGCTGGCCGGGCGAAGTTCACCCGTTCCCGTCTGAGCGGCCGGTGGGGGTACGCGTTCGGCCCGTATCCCGGAGCCGGCTTCCACGTCGTCCTCGAGGGCAACTGCTGGCTGATTCCGCCGTCCGGCCCTCCGGTCGCCCTCGGCGCGGGCGACGTGGTGTTCCTGCCGCACGGCGCGGTGCACGGCATCAGCGACAGTCCGGACAGGACCATCGCCGAGCTGCCCTTGGCGCCGGAATCAGGCCCGCCGGACCACGAGCCCGCGCCCGGCCAGGCGCAGTTGCTGTGCGGGGCCTACCGGCTGGATCGCGGACAGGCCCACCCGTTCCTGCGGACCCTGCCCGAGGTCGTCCACCTCCCCGCCCGGCTGGGTGACCACTCCGCCCTGCGCAGTGCGGTGGACCTGCTCGGCGCGGACCTCATCGAGGCTCGTCCCGGTGCCGCGGCGGCCGTTCCCGCCCTGATGGACCTGCTGCTGGTCTATCTGCTGCGCGCCTGGCTCGACGAGGAGGCCGCACGCCACGGCCCGCGCGGAGGCTGGTGTCTCGCGCTGACGGATCCGGTCGTCGCCACGGCGCTGCAGCACATCCACCGCGCGCCCGCCCACCCGTGGACGGTCCAGGAACTGGGCGCCGAGGTCGGACTGTCCAAGACCGCCTTCGCCCGCAGGTTCACGTCCCTGGTCGGGCAGTCCCCGATGGCCTACCTGACGTGGTGGCGGCTGAGCACCGCCGCACAGATGCTGCGGGACGGCCAAGCGCCGCTCGCCGCGATCGCCCGCAACGTCGGCTACACCTCGGAGTTCGCCTTCTCCACCGCGTTCAAACGGGAGTTCGGCGCGGCGCCGGGCAAGTTCCGCCGGCAGCAGCGCGACGTCGACGACGTGGTCGCCTCGAACCGGTGAAAGTGCTGTCGCGCAACGTGTTGAGATCTTGTGGTGCGTCCACAGAGGACTTCCATTCGCGGTCCCGACACGCGCTGTTGCGGCGTACGAGGCACATGCCGGCGGATGAGGTGTAGTATTGCCGTCTATCGGGGCCTGACTTCGTCAAATCTTCCCGAACCCCCTAGCGCCGTGCGGCTGCTTCGGCTCCAGTACCACTCGCTGAGAGCACGCACAGGATGCAAAGAAAGTCGGAAACCCATGCAATCCCAGTACTTTTCGCGTAACGACGTGCCCGACCACAGCGCAGACGGCGCAGGTGCCGGGACGCGTCCAGCGGCCGCGTTCTCGGGCGACGGGCTCTTCAGCCATCCGGACACGGATCACCTCGATCCGAGGTCCGACTCGTCGCCCGACGGGGACCAGCGGTCCTACACCGGTCTCTTCCGCGAACCTGCTGACGAGTCGCAGCACTCCAGCGAGACGGCCTGACCCCGCAGCTCTGTTCGCCGGCGGGTTCTCACGGATCCGTGACGAGCTCGAACTCGGTGTCCAGCAGCCGCCGGGCGTCGAGATCGCCCCAGGAGGCGGCCCGTTCGAGCACGTTGGCGGCCTCGTCCTCATCGCCGTGCTCGAGCAGGAACGCGCCGAGGTGGTAGCCGGCCGCGGGCTCGCCGAGATCGTCGGCTGTCCGGTACTCGCGTTCGGCGGCCGCGAGATCGTCGCGGCGGCGGTGCAGGAACTTGGCGTAGTCGATGTGCGCCTGCTGGGCGTCCAGGTCGATGGCCGCGCGCAGCAGGCGCTCGGCTTCGTCCAGGCGTCCGAGCTCGGCGTAGACCTCGGCCAGCGCGCAGTAGGTCGTCGGTCTGGCCGCGTCGAGGTGCTGCTCGGCGACGGCAAGCGCGGTGTCGACGTCGTGCCGGTCGTGCAGGTGGAGGCGGGCCAGGTTCGCGGGCGCCAGTGTGTCGCCCAGGGCGACGGCGCGCTCGAACATGCCCACGGCCTCGTCGAATCGTCCCAGCTCGGCCAGGAACAGGGCGAAGTTGTTCATCGCCTTGCTGTGGCCAGAGGCGACCGCCAGCAGGTAGGCGTTCTCGGCGTCGTCGGTCAGGTCGAGGTCGGCCAGCACGTCGGCCAGGACGTCGGCGAGATCGTCACGTCCTGCCGCGACCAGGGGACCGAGCAACTCGTGCGCCTCGATCAGCCGGCCCTGCTCGAGATACCCGAGGGCCAGCAGCCGTGCGGCCGCGGGTTCTCCCGCGGCGACTGCCTGTTCGAGCACTTCGATCGCCTGCTCGTGCGGCGCCTGTTCGGTGGTGCTGTCGAGCATCTCGGAGCCATGACGGCTCAACGGGCCTAAGTCAGGCTCACTCATTTGGTCACCCACAATCTGTGCGAAGGCTAGCCCATTCGCGGTGGGCGGGTGACCATGCCGTGCCAGAGCCTGGTCAACATGGGCTCCGGCGTGACCGAACAGACACGAACCCGAACAGCCTCCGCTCCGAACCAAAGAGGAGAACGGAGGTCTCGTCGTGAACTCGCACCGAAACGAAAACCCCGTACTGATCACCTCTGCCGCCCCGTCCTACGAGGACCAGCTGGCGGCACGGCGTCGCCGGTACGCCCTGATGATGAGTCTGCGCATCCCGTGCATCCTGCTGGCCCTGCTGTTCGCGAAGATCTGGTGGCTCGCGCTCATCCTGATCCTGCTGTCCGTTCCGCTGCCCTGGATGGCGGTCCTGATCGCCAACGACCGGCCGCCGCGCAAGGCCGAGTCGCCCCAGCGGCTGCGTCCGTCGCGGCCCGCGCTCACGGCAGGCGACGACGAGGAGTCGCGGTGACCGGCCTGACCGTGGTGGTGGGGTACGGGGACGCGGCTCTGGACGTGTTGCGGCATCTTCCGTCGCGCTTCGATCGACCCGATGTCGTGGTGCTCGACCATGACGCGATCGCGCTGACCAGTGCGTTCGCCAACGGTGCCAGGGTCGCGCGGGGCGATGGACGGGACATCTGCGCGTTGCGGCACGCCGGAACGGAGTTCGCGGCACGGGTGGTCGTCGCGGTTCCCGACGACCTGGACGGGCTGCAGGTCACGATGGCCGCGCGCAGCCTCAACCGGACGGCGACCATCGTGGCGGCGGTCCGCGATCCCCGTAACCAGAGCCTGTTCACCAGGCTGGGCGCGGACGAGGTCTTCGTGCGGGCCAGGTCAGCCTGACAACCCGCGGTAGAGCGTGGCGAACGGATCGGCGACGGCGTCGATGCGGAACCGCTCGCGCACGGTCCTCTGCCCGGCCGCCGCGATCGGCGCGGTGGCTGCGCCGAGACGCACGACCTGCGCCAATCCCTCGCCGAGCGACCGCGCGGCCGACGTGTCGACGAGAAAACCGTTGTGCCCGTGCTCGACGTAACAACTCAGGCCGCCGCGAAGCGGACCGATCGCGAGCAACCCTGCCTCCATCGCTTCGAGCACCGCGATGCCGAACTCCTCCTTCGTGCTCGCGCAGGCGTAGACGTGCGGTGCGCCCGAGGACGGCTTGGCGGCCGCCAGTTCGTGCTGGAGCAGCCGCACGTCGTCGTTCGACCAGGCCGGCAGGACGGCGAGCCGTCCCCGTGCCGAGGGTTCGGAGCGGGCCAGGCCGAGCACCTCGTCGAGCACCTTCTGCTCGTCCGGTGTCCGGTCGGTGGAGGAGCCACCGATGATCACCAGCGCGGTCGAGTGGTGCAGACCCGCCTCCAGCCAGGCGCGCACCAGCAGCGGCTGCTGCTTCATCGGGTGCAGCCTGCCCACGTTGAGCAGGACGGGCAGGCCCTCGGCGGAGACGTCGAGGCGGGGCAGCGCGGAGGGCGCGAACAGCTCCCGCACCAGTGACCGGCCGGCGGGTTGGGGCGCCGGCGCGATGCCTTCTTCGAGTGCCTCCAGGGCCGCAGGGGTGAGCTGGGGGAAGTGCGTCAGCACCTCGTCCTGCCTGCCGCCGATGGTGATCACCTGGTCCGCGCGCTCGACGAGGTGGTCGGCGGTGCGCACGCGGTGCAGGTCGAACCGCATGGCCGTGAGGTCCTCGGTGTTCGCGGGATAGCGCTCGGCCAGGTGGCGGTGCGGGTCCGGGGTGACGGTGAAGACGAGCTTCGCGCCGAGCAGGCGAGCGGCGTCGGCCACGGCGAGCGAGCCGTCGTCGGAGTAGCGGACGTGCACGACGTCCGGCGACAGCCCGCACCTCGGCAGAAGTCTGGTGAGCCACCAGGTGATTCCCGCCCGATGACGCGCCATGTCCGGCTGTGCGAGCGCGATCGGCGAGTCGACCGGCACGCGCACCGTCCAGTGGTCGAGCTCGGAGTTCTTCTCCACGGTCACGGTCGTCGGTTCTGGTGCGAGCACCACGGTGACCACGCGGCCGATGTCCTGCCGCGCGACCAACGCTTCGGCCAGCGAGGAGAGGAAGACGGTGAGCCCGCCGCTCGCGCCCTCGCCCGGCCTGGCCGTTCCGCCGATGAGCATCGACTGCGCGATCGTGGGTCCCGCTACCGGGGAGGCGACCGGCAACGAGATGTCGTTGTGCAGAAGGTCGAGCATCAGTTTTTCATAGGGGGAGCGGGGATCGGCGTCGACCGGCTCGCCGAGCGCGTCGAGATGGCGCCACAGCGCCGGTCCCGTGGCGAACTCGCGCGCTTCGCCGGGATCCAGTGGAGTGAGGCGGTGCAACCAGGACGCGTCGAGCAGCCACGTGCGGACCGCCTCGTCCCTTGTGGAGAAGATCACACGGCGTAATTCGGCGGTTGTCGCCTCCTCGCCGTGCTCGCGCACGGTCGCGGGGATCCGTTCGCACAAAAGGGAAAAGGTGGTCGGACGCGGATCGCGTCTCAGGGCGTCGATCAGGAGGTGAGGGCTCTGCGCCACAGGGGCGTCCCCGGCCTGCCGGGATTCCAGTGCTCGCTGTACTTCTGGATGTGTCCGCACCTCTGGTGTTCGAACCGGAGGGTGCCTTCGGATCGAACAACTTTCCAGTCACACCACCAAGGAGGACCCCGGTGCCGCGTTTCGTCGTTGTCAGCCCGCCCTTTCGCTCGCACGCCCAGCCCATGTCCGTGTTCGCCACGGCGCTGAGCACAGCGGGTGCCCAGGCGGTGACGTTCGCCTGCGGTGCCGAGTTCACCGACCTCGCTCCCGGCATCCCTTTCGTGGCAATGAGAACCACGCGCGAATCGAACAGCGGCGTCGCGGAACGGACGGCGCAGGACGCGCGCTCGGCACGCGGTCTCACCGACTTCCTCGAAGCCACCAAAGGAGGTGCGGCGGCAGCACTGCTCGCGCAGACACGCCGACGCAGGACGGAACTGCTTGCCGCACCTGAAGAAGTGATGCGCGATATGAGCGCGCTGCACGATCGCCTGAGGCCTGACTGGTACGTCGTCGACCAGATCGACTACGCCACGACCTTGGCACTGCACGCGCTGGATCTGCCGTTCCTTTCTTATGTCACAGGGCATCCGACCTATCTGGTGTCACGCGACGACCAGTTCTTCGGACTGCCGCAGGCGTGGCCGTCCTCCGTGCGCCCGTCTCCGGAAGAACTCGCAGAACTGGCCGCGGAGGTGCGCCTCACCGATCAGGCTCTCACCGCCGAGTTCGCCCGGTTGCTGCGCGACCTCGCTCCGTCGCGGCCGGTGCCGCCCCGCGCGTTCGCGCTGACCTCCTCCCACGCCGCCGTGCTGAACTATCCGGAACTTCCTTGGCTGCCACCGTTGCCGGCGCACCAGCAGCAGATCTTTCTCGGCCACTGCACGACTCCGGAGCCGCTCGACGACATCTGGCTCGACCGCGTGCGCGGCAGGCGAGTGCTCCTCGTCGCGCTCGGCACGTTCCTGTCCGCGCGCCACGACGTGTTGCGCACCGTCGTTCGCGGGGCCTTGCGAATCCCCGGCCTGACCGTGGTGGTCGCCGCGGGAGGCCGTGTCGCCGAACTCGCTGACCTGGCGGCTGATCCGCGTGTGGTCGTGGAGTCCGTCGTGCCTCAGCGCGCGTTGCTGCCGCACGTCGCCGCGATGGTTCACCACGGTGGCAACAACTCCTTCACCGAATGCCTGCAGGCGGGGGCTCCCGCGCTGGTGCTGCCGTTCTCCAGCGACCAGTTCTGCATCGCCCACGACGCCGAGAAGGCGGGCGCGGGCGTGTGCCTCGATCCCAACGCGGCCACGTCCGAGGACGTGGCGGAGGCCTTGGAATCGGTGCTGGAGAAGCGGTTCGCGGCCCTGCGCGACGCGGTGCGCGCCGCGGGACCGGACGTGGGCGCCGCACGGCTGCTGGAGGTGTTGGAGGTTCACCCCGGCACGCGCCCCAGGACGTGACGCAGCGCCTGCTCCAGATCCGGATACCGGAACGCGTGCCCGGCCTTGGCCAGCGCGGCGGGCCGGACCAACTGGCTCGCCTCGGCCAGTTCCCGCGCACCCTGTTCGCCGAGCAGGAGCCGCGGCCCGAAGGAGGGGACCGGCAGCAGCGCGGGCCGGTGCAGCACCTTCGCGAGCGTGGCGGTGTAGGTGCTGTTGCGCACGGCCTCCGGGGCGACGGCGTTGACCGGCCCGCTGAGCGAGGTGTCGTAAAGCGCGCGGTGGTAGACGTCGACCAGGTCGTCCATGCCGATCCACGACTGCCACATCCGCCCGTCGCCGAGCCTGCCGCCCAGCCCGGCGGCGAACAGCGGGTGGAAGATGCGCAGCGTGCCGCCGTCGGGTGACTGAACGAGGCCGGTGCGCACGGTCACCACCCGAACCCCGGCCGCCGCGGCGGGAGCGGTGGCGGCCTCCCAGTCGGCGACGACGTCGGCCAGGAAACCCTCGCCGCGTTCGCTGTCTTCGGTGAGCTCCTCGTCACCGCGGTCGTTGCCGTAGAAGCCGATCGCGGACGCGCTGACGAACACCGCCACACCGGTGGCCGCGGCGAGGTCGGCGAGCGCGCGCGTCGGTCCGATCCTGGAGGAACGGACCGCCCGCCGATGCGCTTCGGTGAACCTGCCCGCGATCGAGGCGCCCGCGAGGTGCACCACGGCGTCCACACCGGCCAGGAGATCCGCGGCCGGGCGGTCGGGGTCCCAGCGCCGCTCGTCCTGGCCTGCGGGGGAGTGCCGCACCAGCTTGACCACCCGGTGGCCCGCGGTGCTCAGGAACGACCAGAGCGCGGTCCCGACGAAGCCACTGGCACCGGTGATCGCGACGGTCATCGGCCGGTCGCCCGCCTCCCGGGCGGCCGCCTGCGCGGCGAGGTCGGCGGCGAGTTGGCGGTGCCGGTAGGCGAACATCGACCGCAGCAGCGCACCGGGCACCGGTGTGTCCACCCGGTCGGTCATCCGGGTCCGCTCGCCCTCGGCCTGGAACTCGTGGGTGTGCCGCCACCGCAACGCCCACTTCAGCGGCGCGGAGTCGAGCTCGTCGACGAACCGGTGCGGCGGCCTGTACTCGGTGTGCCGCGCACCCCAGCGCAGTCCCAGCGGAAACCCCAGCACCGCGCGGCCACCGTCGAGCGAGCCGGCCTCGCGCACCACCCCCACCGGCTGCCAGGGCGGTGTGAGCCGGTGGATCGCTCCTGGCCGCTCGTGCCAGGTGAACACGTCGTCCAGTGGCGCGTCGACGACGCTGGAGTAGATCAGGGCCATGACTCAACGCTAAGTGCGCCGTTCCGCGTCCGCTTGATGGGCGGGCACACGGAATCCGTGATTTTTTCCTCGACCGTCGTGCGAGCTCATCGGTGCTGCTCGCGTGCCTTGTCCATGATCCAGGCGACGGCCTCGGCGGAGGACAGCGGCCGGCGCGACCCGTGCAGCAGCAGTGGAGCGTCCCGCCAGACCCGCGTCCACGCGTCGAGCGCGGCCCGGTCAGCCGTCCGACCGTCTTCCCGTCGCGGTCCGCCCAGGACCAGGCGGTAGAACGGCACCGCGAGAAGGTCGTAGACCTGCCCGAACGCGGTCCGGTCCCCGCCCGCGACAGCGGTCATCAGCTCGCCCAGCCCAGTTCGTCCGTGAGCGCACGCCCGGTTCGGCGCCGGTGTCGACGATGCGCCGGTTTGGCGCGATGGTGAGCTCACGATGTCCCGATTTCCCTGCCGCCGCGCCACAACTAGAACTTCTGCCACCAACGCTATTGCCGCGCGGGACCACCTGCATGACGGCCGGCGAGCCCGATGGAGTGGCACGGCTCACCCACACGGTCGCGCCCAGGCTCACGAGCCGGGATGAACGCCATCGCCGGGCAGGGCGTATCCCTCTGCAGAGGGTCGTGCACCGAGGGTGCCGGCGCCTCTGGACCACCGAAGTGAGGAGCACGGATGAATCCCAGCGCTCACATCGCCTTCCGCGTCGCCGCCGCGTTCGTGGCGCTCGGACTGGGCGGAGCGTTGATCGCCGCGATCGTCGGCCTGGTCCTGACGAACGTGGGGCCCGCGGCGAGCGCGAGCCTGTCCCTCTGCACCAAGGACGGTGTCGTTCCGGCAGGGGGAAAGGACTACCTCGCCCAGAACAACGTGTGGAACGCCGAAACGCCCCAGTGCATCACCGTGGGGGACCAGTCGTTGCGGATCGACAGCGCCGCGCACGACGTGTCGCCGGAAGGCGCCCCCGCCGCCACTCCGTCGTTGCTCAAGGGGTGTCACTGGCAGGACTGCACCGATGTCGGCGACCTGCCCGTCCAGGTGTCGGCGATGCCCCGCGTCACCAGCGACTGGATCACCAGCCAGGTCGACACCGGGGTCTTCAACGCCGCCTACGTGGTGTGGTTCCACAGCGGACCCGTCGCCGACGGCACGCCGGACGGCGCCGAGATGGTGATCTGGCTCCGCAGCCGCGGCGGTGTCCGGCCGGGAGGGGTCATGCTGGCTCGCGAGGTGCAGATCTCCGACGCCCGGTGGAACGTGTGGCTGGCACGTGACCAGGGCCGCGTGCGGATCACCTACGAGCGCGTCGGCGAGGCCACGGCCGTCAGGGACCTCGACATCAGCGCGTTCACCGGGGACTCCGTCGGACGAGGTCTGGTCTCACCGGACTGGTACCTGATCGCGGTCGAGGCCGGATTCAACCTGTGGCGCGGAGGCGCGGGCAACGCCATCGAGAACTTCTCCGTCTCCGTGGACGACCAGAAGCCCAGAAGGGCGCTGGGGACGTCCGCTCCCACGCCGTGCTTCGCCGCCCTGAGCGTGGAGGAGACCTGGACGGGAGGGTTCCGCGCGGTCGTGGAGGTGACCAACGTGGGCGACTCGCCGGTCCAGGGCTGGACCCTCGACTGGACGTTCCCCGACGGCCAGCACGTGGAGAAGGCGTCCGTGGGGCAGGTGACCCAGTCCGGCTCGTCGGTCCGCGTGGTCGGCGCCGCGCGCGAAGGCGTGCTCGAGCCGGGCAAGTCCACCAGCTTCGACGTCGTCGGCAGTGGTGTCTCGCCCGGCATCGTGTCGATCACCTGCACGCCTGCCTGAGGGGTTCTGCCGTTACCCGTAACGGCAGGGCCTGCCGTGTTGCTCGCTGTCGGAGTTTGATCGAACCTGGCCAGGGAAGCCGCTCCAGAGCGGCCGACCACGACAGGAAGAGGCTCATGAAGGCGACGTTGATCTACGGTGCCGGTGACGTGCGAGTGGAGACCGTGCCGGACCCGAAACTGCACGAACCGACCGACGCGATCGTGCGCGTGCTCCGGTCGTGCGTGTGCGGCAGTGACCTGTGGCCGTACCAGGCGAAACCAGCACAGGACCACGGCGACCGGATCGGCCACGAGTTCCTCGGCGTCGTCGAGGAGACCGGCTCCGACGTCACCGGCCTGAAGGCGGGCGACGTGGTGGTGGCGCCGTTCGTGTGGGCGGACAACACCTGCGACTTCTGCCAGGAAGGCCTTCAGACCTCCTGCCGGCACGGTGGCGGGTGGGGCGCGCCGGGTGTGGACGGCGGCCAGGGCGAGGCCGTGCGGGTGCCGCAGGCAGCGGGCACGCTGGTCAAGCTGCCGGTCGGCGAGGACTCCGCTCTGCTGCCCTCGCTGCTGACGTTGTCGGACGTGTTCCCCACCGGCCACCACTGCGCCGTCACCGCCGGCGTGAACGCCCGCACGACTGTCACGGTGATCGGCGACGGTGCTGTCGGACTGTCCGCGGTGCTGGCCGCCAAGCGGCTGGGCGCGGAGCGGATCATCCTCATGGGACGCCACGCCGACCGCACCGACCTCGGCCGCGACTTCGGCGCCACGGACGTCGTCTCCGAGCGTGGCGACGAAGGCGTCGAGCGAGTCCGGGAGCTCACCGGCGGCGACGGCACCCACGTCGTGCTGGAGTGCGTGGGTCTCAGGCCTGCGATCGAGACCGCGTTCGGCATCGTCCGCAACGGAGGCACCGTCAGCCGCGTCGGCGTGCCGCAGTACCCGGACGTGCCCGCCGACTTCGGCGTGTTCTTCCGCAACATCACCCTCACCGGCGGAGTCGCGCCCGCCCGCGCCTACATCGAGGAGCTGCTGCCCGACATCCTCGACGGCAGTGTCGACCCAGGCCGCGTCTTCGACCGCACCGTCGCGCTCGACGACGTCGCCTCCGGCTACCAGGCGATGGCCGACCGCACCGCGCTGAAGGTCCTCATCCAGCCATGACCGCCGTCCGTTGATCAGAACGAGCCCGGCAGGACGAGCGCAGCCCACGCCGCGACCGGCCCGAGGGCGACGATGACGCAGGTGTAGGAGATGACCTGCCGGTAGAAGCGGTTCCGGTCGACGCCGCGGGCGTTGGCGAGGACCAGCGCGCCGTTGGTGGAGAACGGTGAGACGTCCACGATCGTGGTGGAGATGGCCATCGCGGCGACGACGCCCGCGACCGGGAGCGATCCGGTGAGCAGCAACGGGATCGCCATCGGGATGGTCGCGGTGAGAATGGCCGTGGACGAGGCGAACGCCGAGGTGACGCCGACGATGACGCACAGCACGAGTGCCACGAGCAACGGGGCTCCGAGGCCGACCGCGCCGTGCGCGACCCAGTCGATGGTGCCGGAGTGCTCCAGCACTCCCACGTAGGTGACCATGCCGGCGACCAGGAGGATGGTGGGCCAGCTGATGCCGTCGACGGCCTTGCCGAGGTTCGCGCGGTCGAGCAGCGCGAGCACGACACCCGCGGCCAGGGCGAGGAACCCGATCTGCAGGTGGAAGGCGAGGGCGCCGACCACGAGCCCGACCAGTGCCACGAGCGTTGCCCGCTGGTGCCAGGTGACCGCGGTCGTCTTCGGCCTGACCTCGGTGGCGACACCACCACCGGCCGGGGCACTTCCTCCGGCAGGTGCGTCGCTGTCCGGGTGCTCGTCGAAGCTCTCCTCGCCGCGCCGGCGGAGCATCACGTAGGTGACGGCGGCGAGCAGCAGGTTGAAGCCGAGGCTCGCGAAGAACAACGTGGCGTGGGAGATCGTCAGGCCGGACTTGGCCACGATGCCGTACACGAGCGCGCCGGACACCGCCATCGGGGAGAACGCCCCGGCGTGGGCGCCGCAGATCACCATCATGCCGATCATCAGCGGGCTGATGCGGTAGGTGAAGGCGAAGCTCATCCCGATCGGCACCAGGAGCGCGACGGCCGCGGGGGTGAAGGTGCCCAGCGCGGTCAACGTGGCCGCGACGAGGAACAGCACCCACGGCACGAGGATCGCGCGGCCTCGCACGAGCCGGATTCCGCCCTGCACCAACAGATCGATGGTGCCGTTGAGCTTGGCGACGGAGAACAGGTAGGTGACGCCGACGACGGTGACGAACAGCGAGACGGGGAATCCCTCGAAGATCTCTTTGTCCTCCAGGCCGAACACGAACGTGCCGACCACGAACGACGAGACGAGCGCGAGGATCCCGATGTTGATGGGCAGCATCGTGGCGATGACGAACATGCCGCCCAGAACCAGGATCGCGATCAGCTGTGATGACATCATTGTCCTCTTCGGTCGTACGGCCCTGACGCTTCCGTCCGGGCGGGGACGGTGCGGTCAGGCGGCCGACGAGGCGGCCAGTGTCGTGGGCTGGGGCGCCGACGGCTCGTCGTCGGGGAGGGCGAGGGTCGCGTCTCCGATACGACGTGCGGTCCGGGTGACGCCGATCGCGAGCAGTCCGTCGCGAGTGCCCGCGCGGGTGGTCACGACTCCGGCCGGAGTGTCCAGGCGCAGCACCTCCCGCTCGCCGGTGGTGAAGTCGGACAGGACCGTACCCGGCGTGTGCGCGGCGGCGGTGAGTGCGACGCTTCCGGTGATGGCCAGCGCGGGATGCGTCCGTCCCATGGACAACATCCGCACGGTCACGTCCGAACGCCCTGGCCGGCCAGGGCTCACCAGGGCGATCTTGGGAATGGCCCTGGCGGCGTCCGCGGGGCCTGCGGCGAGGCCCATGCGGACCGCCGCGACGCGACGGATGCGGTCGAGCCGGGCCAGCAGGTCTTCCTGGGCGTCGAGTGCGGCAGGGGATGCCTCACCGTCCGCGCCGACGTCGGCGGCGGGGACGAGGACGACGGGAGCGCCGGCGTCGAGCAGCGTGGCGCGGACCCCGTCCACCACGTCGACGGCGTTGCCCGTGGGCAGCAACGCCCCGGTCGTCCGGCCGGCCGGATCGACGAACCACAGGTGCACCCCGAGCCCGGGCTGCGCCACCCCGGGAATGTGGTCTCCACCCTGTTCGGTCACCCGGCCCGAGGGCGTCGGCACGTCGACGACGATCAACTGGCCGGTGTTGGTGTTGTTGATCCGCACCGTGGTCACCTCGCCGGTGGGCGCCACCCAGCCGCGCCGCAGCGCGTAGGGCCCGACGACGGCAGAGCAGTTGCCGCAGTTGCTCGTCCAGTCCACCCGCCCGTCGGCGATGCCGATCTGGGCGAACGTGTACTCGACGTCGATGCCAGGCCGGTCGCTCCTGGTGAGCACGACGGCCTTGCTGGTGGTGGAGGTCGCCCCGCCGACACCGTCGACCTGGCGCGGGTCAGGGCTTCCGTACAGGCGCAGCAGCACCTCGTCGACGCTGCGGCCGGGCACCGTGAGGACGTCGCGCTCGAACACCCAGCACTTGCTGGTGCCGCCGCGCATCCACGTCGCCGGGATCTCTCGCACAGTCACTCCTTCGCGGCGGTCGCAACACCGCCGTAACAGCCGGGGAATGACGGCTACCGTGACTCGCGCCGAGAGTGAACACAATCACGAGAATCTGAACACCCGTGGAGCAATGCTTCAGGCTCAAGCGGCCCAATTGGCCGCCTATTCGGACGTCGGACAAGCAAAATCACTGCTGGAAGTCGGTCGGAAGCTTGAAGCTAGACTGCATGGAAGTCATCAAGCAGTGAACTCGCCGCATCAACTTCTTCGCACGAGGAGCGCTCATGCTGGACGTCCGACGCCTGGCGCTGCTCGCGGCCGTGGTGGACACCGGTTCGATGACCGCCGCCGCGGAACAGCTCGGCTACACCCCGTCCGCGGTGTCGCAGCAGCTGCGCCGGCTCGAGGTGGAGGCCGGTCAACCCCTGCTGCACCGGCAGGCCAGGGGTGTGCGCCCCACCGAGGCGGGAGCCGTGCTGGCCGGCCACGCCCGCCACGTCCTGCGCAGGCTCAGCGCCGCCGAGGCCGATCTCGCCGAACTCGCGGGACTGCGCCGCGGCACCATCGCGGTCGGGGTGTTCCCGACCGTCGCCAGCGCCCTGCTCCCGCTGGTCGTCAGCCGGTTCCGCCGTCAGTACCCCGACCTCCGCCTGGACGTGCGCAGCACCCGGTTCGACGAGCTCGTCGAACTGCTGGAGAACGGCACGGTCGGCATCGCGCTCCTGTGGGACTACGCGTGGAACCGGGTCGACGTGGACGACATCTCCCTGACGCCGCTGCTCGACGATCCGACCGTGCTCATCGTCGCCGCCGACCACCGCCTCGCCCGCAAGCGGTTCACCACCATGTCCGAACTCGCCGGCGAGGACTGGATCGTCCGCGCCCACGACCACCCGGTGGCCGAGGTGCTCGAACGCAGCTGCCGCGCGGCCGGCTTCACCCCGAAGATCGCGTTCGAGGCCAACGACTACCAGGAGGCGCAGGCCATGGTCAGCGTCGGACTCGGCGTCGCGCTCGCGCCGAGGACGGCGGTGCGCAACCCGCACCCGGACGTCCGCGTCCTCGCCCTCGGCAGCGACGTGCCGGCCAGGCGCGTTTTGCTGGCGCACCGCCAGGACCGGCTTCGCGCACCCGCCGAACTCGCCATGCACCAACTGCTGGTCGACGTCGCCCGCGAGTACCAGACCAAGCCCTGACCTTCACGGAGCTATCCGCGTCGAGCCGACGACCGCCGGTCGCGCGACGCGCGCAGATAGCCCATGACCAGGGACTCCAGATCGGGTTCCGTGGCGGACCAGCCTTCCGGGGCCGGTTTCGGGTCGCGCAGCAGCAGGATGGACTGGCGCTGGGTGCGGGTCGCGCTCACCAGCGTTCCGTCCACACTGGCCTCGTCCGCGGCCGGTCCGGCCAGGAACCTGTGCTCTGCCAGGACTTCCTCGATGTCGCCGTCGACCTGCACCCGGCCGTCGTCGATCAGCAGGAGGTGGTCGCACACCTCGCGCAGGTCCGTGAGCAGATGGGAGGACATCACCACCGTGGTGCCGCGTTCGGCCACCTCGGTCATGATGATCCGCAGTGTCTCGTCGCGTGCCAGCGGATCCAGGTCGGACAGAGGTTCGTCCAGGAGCAGCAGCCGCGGGAGCCGTCCCAGCGCCATCGCGATGGCCACCTGGGTCCGGGTGCCCGCGGACAGGGTGCGCACCTTCGCCTCCTGGTCGACGCCACCCAGCAGCCCCAGAACCTCGTCGACCCGCTCGGCGGACCAGCGATCGTTCATGGCCGCGCAGACCCGGATCAGTTCGCGCACCGTGAGATCGCGGTAGAGCGGCCTGTTCTGCGCCAGGAACGAGACGTCCGGGTGGATGCGGCCCCGCAACGGGGTGCCGAACGCCCTCAGCTCACCGGTGGTCGGGCGGACGAGGCCCGCGGCGATGCGCAACAGGGTGCTCTTGCCGGCGCCATTGGGTCCGACCAGGGCGACGACCTTGCCCTCGGGGATGGTGAAACTGCAGTCGCGGACGGCCCAGTTGTCGCGGTATCGCTTGCCCAGGGCCGTGGCGGTCAACGGGGTCATGATCGTTCCTCAGCGGGGTAGTGCTCGTCGCGGACCGCGAAGTACAGGGCGTCGACGTCCTCGACCCCGAGGCCGTCTTCCCGTGCGTGGCCCATCCAGCCGGTCAGTTCCTGCCGCAACGGGGCGTCGTCACCGGAGGTGGCCTCGGAGGACAGTGACTTCGTCACGAACGTGCCGAGGCCGCGGCGGCCCTGCACCAGCCCGTCGCGTTCCAGTTCGCGGTACGCCTTGAGCACGGTGTTGGGGTTGACGGCGGTCGCCTCCACCACCTCGCGCGCTGAGGGCAGCCGGTCGCCGGGGGTCAGCAGTCCCAGTCGCATGGCGTGTTTGACCTGATGGACGATCTGCATGTAGGTGGAGACCCCGGAGCGCCGGTCGATCCGGAACTCGATCACATCGGTCAGCATAGGTGCTCCCGCAGCTCAGGGTCTCCACCACACTCAGCTCTGGCGCCGCAGCGCCCAGGTGGTGCCCACCAGCAGCAGGACCGCGAGCCCGCCGAAGATCGCCACGTCGACCAGGTGCACCTGCCACGCCTGGCTCTCCGGGATGAAGACCGCGTACCGCTTGGCGAGACCGGACTGCGGCAGGCACGCCAGGAATCCCTCCTGCGTGTTCGGCGTCCCGCCCGGCGTCGACTTGCAGGCCTGGGTCAGGGTCGAGACCTTGTCCTCGGGTACCGGTCGTCCAGCTGTGTCGAGATAGCCGTTCTCGATCACCAGGTTGCTGTTCGTGTCCACCTCCAGGGTCGCGCCGGACGCGACCTCCAGTCGCTGCGGGGGAACCAGGCGGTCCACCAGACCGGACAGGGCGAGGCGCACGACGATGAACGCGCCGAGCGTCGCGGTCATCGCTGCCAGGGTGCGGCGGGTCAGCACCCCGAGGAAGGTCCCGAGCACGAACGCGAACAGCGTGTAGCCCACGGGCGAGACGTGCGCGATGCCGAAGTTCAACGCGTTGAACGGACCGTTCATCAGCGGCCCCAGCGTGCCGGCCGCGGCCAGCCATCCGGAGACCAGGTACTGCAGCGTGATCAGCACGATCAACGCGGGCAGCAGCGCGACCACCAGCTTGCTGAACATCCACCGGGTGCGACTCGCCGACTGGGTGAAGGCCAGTACATGAGTACCCTGCTCCAGTTCCTTGGCGAACAGGGGCGCTCCGATGAAGACACCGATCAGGGCCGGCAGGCCGGTGATCACGAACCGCCCCATGTCGAACCGGTCTCCCCACGCCTCCCGGAAGGCCTTCTCAGCCCCGTCCGGCGCGGAACACTCCTGGAGGGACTGCGTCACGCACGCGGTGAGCTGCGACGAGGTGATGTCGTCGACCATGTTCGACCACAGCAGGACGATGGCACCCGCGCCGATGACGAGCATGCCCAGCAGGGTGATCAGTTGCAGGCGCTGCTGCCGCCACGAAGCCCAGATCATGCCGCTTCCTCCTGCGCCGCCGCCGCGCGCATGTGGTCGAGTGCCAGTTGACCGAGCGGAGTGCCGCCCGCGCCGAGCCGGCTGACGTCGCCTGCCAGCAGGATCCGTCCTTTGTGGAGCAGGACGAGGTGGTCGCACACGCCTTCGAGTTCGGCCAGCACGTGCGACGACAACACCACTGTGATGCCTTGGGTTCTCGCTTCGGTGATCAGTGCGCGCAGCACGTTCTCGCGGGCCAGCGGGTCCAGGTCGGCCAGCGGTTCGTCGAGCAGCAGCAGTCTCGGCCGCTTGCCCAGCGCCAGGGCCAGGGCCACACGGGTGCGCTGCCCGCCGGACAGGGTGCCGACCTTCGCGGTCATCGGCACCGCCGCCTGCTCGATCAGGTACTCCGCGTAGTCCTGGTCCCAGGTCGGGTTGGTCCGCGCCCCGTACGTCAGCGTCTCCGCCACGGTGAACTGGTGGTAGAGCGGCTTCTGCTGGGCCAGGTAGGACACCGCCGAGTGCAGGCCCTTGCCCGTCGGGCGGTCACCGAACACGGTGATCGAACCTGTCGTCGGGCGCAGCAGGCCGGTGATGAGTCCCATCAGCGTGCTCTTGCCCGCGCCGTTCGGGCCGACGAGGGCCACGACCCGGTTCTGGGGGATCACCAGCGATGTCTCCCGCAGCGCCCAGCCCCTGCGGTACCGCTTGCCCACACCCTGGGTGAAGACCGGAAGTACCTGTTCCGGCTGATCTCGCATGTTCACGGCCGTCTCCTTTCCGTCATCGGCTGACGCCAAGGTAACACCTTTCACTAGTGAAGTAGTGAACCGTGAGATCTGCCTCGCCGAGGCAACCTTCGCCGGAGATGGCCGGTCCGGAGGACGCTGTTCCGTTCAGCCGGAGACGACGCCGGTGCGCCACGCCCAGGCCGCTATCTCGACGCGGTTGCGGACGGCGAGCTTGCGTTGCGCGTTCGCCAGGTGCGTCTTCACGGTGGCGACGGAGACGTACAGCTTGGCGCCGATCTCGTCGTTCGTGTGGCCGTTCGCGACGAGCTTCACGACGTCCAGTTCGCGGTCGGTCAGCGGTTCCGGCAGTGGTCTGTCCACAGTGGAGTCACCGGGCTGCCGCGCCGGCGCCAGCTTCGACAGCAGCCGCACCGTCACGGCGGGGGAGATGAGGCTGGTGCCGGTGGAGGCGGCGCGGACCGCCTCGATCAGCAGCGCCGGCGACATGTCCTTGAGCAGGAACCCGCACGCGCCGTTCCGCAGTGCGCGGTACACGTACTCGTCGAGGTCGAACGTGGTCGCGATGAGCACGTTGAGGGGTGTGTCCACACCGGGGCCTGCGAGCAGCCGCGTCGCCTCCAGGCCGTCGAGTGCGGGCATCCGGATGTCGAGCAGGCAGACGTCGGGGCGCAGCCGGCGGGCCTGCTCGACCGCGCTCTCGCCGTCCGCGACGCTCGCCACGACCTCCATGTCGGGCTGTGTGCCGAGGATCATCCCGAACGCCGAGCGGATCATCTCCTGGTCGTCGGCGATCAGCACACGGATTGTCATGCGGTGGAGGATGGCAGAAGTGCTGTCACTGCCCAACCACGACCCGTCGGGCCCGCGGTGAGGCTGCCTCCGGCCGACTCCACCCGTTCGGACAGGCCTACCAGGCCGAAGCCGCCCCTGGGCAGGCCGTTGTCGCCTGCCTGGCCGTCGTTGCTGACGCTGATCTCCACCTCCTGGCCCCTGGCGCGGGCGCTGATCATCACCTGGCTGACGCGCGTGGCGTGCCTCAGCACGTTGGTGAGCGCCTCCTGCACCACGTGCCGGGCAGCGTCCACAGTGGAGGCAGGCAGGTCGAGTGAGGCGATCGCCGGGTCGATGTTCGTGCTGACCGGCGCACCGGTGAAGCTGGACGCGAGGTCGTTCATCATCAGGGTGATCGCCTGATGGGGGTGCAGCGGGGCGTTGTCGTCGCGCAGGACGTCGACCATGGTCCGCATCGACGTCAACGCCTGCGAGCCCGCCCGTTCGATGCCGTCGAGCATCTTGTCCAGCACCGCGGGGTCCGGCAGTTGCCCGCTGCCCGTGGCGAAGCGGACCGCCTGGGTCTGCACGACGATCGCGGTCACGTGATGGGCCACGAAGTCGTGCAGGTCGCGGGCGTACTCCAGCCGTTGCGCCTGCCGGGACAGCTGGAACGAGTCGGTGCGGGTGCGGTCGTACAGGCGCATGAACAGGCCGAGCAGCAGGACGAACGCGAGCACCACGGCGATGAAGAAGGCCATAGCGGGGGTGAGGACGGTGTCCAGGTCCGCCAGGCGCAACGGCAGCGTGGTCGCGGCGAGACTCAGCAGCCCGCACAGCCCCGCCGCGCGCCAGGCCGGGAACACCAGCAGGGTCCGGACGCAGAGGCAGGCGAGCCCGATGAGCTCGAAGAACCCGAACGTGTTGTCGAGGTGACCGGGCAGCACGGTCGCGCACACGATGGTGAAGGCGATCGACAACGTTCCGATGCCCGCCACGGCGCGTGCCGAGAGGTCGCGCGTGAACAACGCCGCCGAGGGCAGGATCCCGCAGACCGTCACGCCCAGGGCGCCGTACACGCTCGGTGAGCTGAACGCCTCGACGACCAGCACGGCGCCTCCGGCCGCGACGATCAGCCAGAAGACGCCGCGCTGCCACCAGGTGAGCCGCGTCAGGATGCCTGTCATACCGGCGACGGTAGGTCAGAGCCGTGGCGAGCGTCCTCAACCTTTTGGTGGAGTCGCCCCGAGATCACTCAGCAGTGCGATGGATCCGCGCGGCGTCGTCCGTCAGCAGGCTGGGGTCCGTTCCCCGAAGTCGACGAGAACGGTGCCAGATGGATCAGCGAACGGTGGCGGTGGCCGACCGGCTGGGCAAGGTGTACGGGTCCGGGCAGGCCGCGGTGACGGCGCTGGCCGAGGTCTCGGCGGAGTTCCGGCGCGGCGAGTTCACCGCGGTGATGGGGCCTTCCGGCTCGGGCAAGTCCACCCTGATGCACTGCCTGGCCGGTCTCGACACGCCGACCTCGGGCAAGGCGTGGGTCGGTGGCGCCGACCTCGGCTCGCTGAAGGAGGCCGAGCTGACGCGGCTGCGGCGGGACAGGATCGGGTTCGTCTTCCAGTCGTTCAACCTGCTGCCGACGCTGACGGCCTGGGAGAACATCGTCCTGCCGTTGACGCTGGCCGGGACGAAGCCGGACCAGGACTGGACGCGGCGGGTGGTCGACGCGGTCGGGCTGGGTGACCGGCTCGGGCACCGTCCCTCCGAGCTGTCCGGTGGTCAGCAGCAGCGCGTGGCGTGCGCGCGGGCGCTCGTGTCGCGGCCGGAGATCGTGGTGGCCGACGAACCGACCGGCAACCTCGACTCCCGCAGCGGCGCGCAGATCCTGGGGCTGCTGCGCCGGTGCGCGAAGGAGTGGGGGCAGACGGTGCTGATGGTCACGCACGACCCGATCGCCGCAGGTTACGCGGACCGCGTGCTGTTCCTCGCCGACGGCCGGATCGTCGACGAGATGGCCGGTCCCACGCCGGATCTGGTGCTGGACCGGATGCGCCGCTTCGACGGCCAGGCGGTGCGCTGATGATCCGCGTGGCATGGCGGTCCATTTCGGACAACCGCGTGCGCTTCCTCCTGCCGGCGATCGCGATCGTGTTCGGCGTCGCGTTCGTCACCGGGTCGCTGGTCTACGGCGACACCGTGCGCGCGGCCGTGGAAGGCGCGCCCAAGGACTTCGACGTCCAGGTCGAGCAACGGGACAACAAGGCCATGTCCGCCGCGACGGTCGAACGGCTGCGCGGCGTGGCCGGGGCCGGTGGCCTGCGTCCGGTCGCGGAAGGCCCGGCGTTCCTGGTCGGCAAGGACGGGAAGCTCGTCGGCACACCGGGATCCGATGGCGGGGTCAACTTCGACCCGCAGCGCCACAAGCTGACCAACGGCGTGGCTCCGTCCGGACCGGACGAGGTCGCGCTCGACAAGTGGGCCGCCCAACGCACCGGCTACCAGGTCGGCGACAAGATGCGTGTCGTCGTGGTGGGCACGGCGCGCGATGTCCGGCTGACGGGTGTGTTCGACTACGAGAACACCAGGATCGTGCAGGGCGGCACGCTCGTCGCGTTCGCCGACGCCACGGCGCGCGAGCAGTTCGCCCCTGGTTCCGGCGGCTACACCTCGGTTCTGCTCACCGCGGCGCCCGGCACCGGTCCGGGAGCGCTGGCCACGGCGGTGGAGACGGCGCTGCCCGAACTCCGCGCGTCCACGGCTGACGAGCTGACCAGGCTCGAGGCGAGCGACAACGACAAGCTGACCATGATCCTGCTGATCTTCGCGGGCGTGGCGCTGTTCTCGTCGGCGTTCCTGGTGGCCAACACCTTCACGATGCTCGCCGCCGCCAGGGCGCGCGAACACGCGCTGCTGCGGGCGATCGGCGCCGGGCGGCGGTACGTGTTGCGCATGGTCCTCACCGAGGCGACGCTGCTGGGCGTCGCCGCGACCGTGGTCGGCTACCTGCTGGGTGTGGGCGGCGCGGCGGTGCTGAAGTCGGAGTTCGCCGTCTTCGAGGGCGCGCCGGTGCCGTTGCGGCCGTTGACCCCGGCCACCGTGCTCGCGGCGTTCGGCGTCGGACTCGGCGTGACCCTGCTGGCCGCCTACCTCCCGGCGCGCCGGGCCGCCGCGATCCCGCCGATCGCGGCACTGCGCACCGGCCTGCCCCCGACGGGCAAGTCGTTGCGCCGCAGGAACATCACGGGCTTCGTGGTCACCGCCGCCGGCACCCTGATGGTCGTGCTCGGGCGAGGTGAGCAGACCATGATCTACCTCGGCGCGCCGACCATGCTGATAGGCCTGATCATCCTCACGCCGTTGCTCGCCACGGGGCTGACCTCCGTGCTGCGCGGTCCGTTGACCCGGTTCGCCGGCCTCACCGGCACCCTCGCCGTGGAGAACACGCGCCGCAATCCGCGTCGCACGGGTGCGACGGCGAGCGCGCTCATGATCGGACTGTCGGTCTGCGCCGCCGTCACCGTGCCGATCGCGTCGATCTCGGCGAAGAGCGAGGAGACCGCGAAGTCGTGGAACCACGCGGACATCCGCGTGGAGGCGCTCCCGTTCGCGGACATCAGCCCGAGCACGGCCGACGAGATCGCGAAGGTGTCCGGTGTCGAGCACGTCACGCCGCTGCGGCAGGCGTTGCTGCCGCTGGAAAAGGGCACTCTGCAGGTGACCGGGGTGAACGCCGGGTCGATCAGCGCGCTCGTGCCGCTGACGATTCGCTCGGGCTCGCTGGACCAGCTCGGCACGGGCATCGCGGTCCAAAGCGGAGTCGCGGCGGCACACGGCTGGACGGTGGGTTCGAAGGTGGGCAAGGAGAAGCCGCTCACGGTCGTGGCCACCTTCGACGCACCCGAGGAGTTCGGCGCCGATGCCCTCGTCGACACGGCGAACATCCCCGCGGAGGAGCTCTGGAACCGCGAGGTGCTGATCAAGGCCGTCGGATCGGCGGAGAAGGTGCGCGACGACATCCGCGGCGCGCTGGACAACCCGGTCCTCGTGGTGCAGACGCGTGACGAGTACATCGAGTCGCAGGCCGCGCAGTTCGACCTGTACCTCAACCTCCTCTACGCGATGCTGAGCGTCTCGGTGCTGATCGGCGCGATGTCCGTGGTCAACACCATGACGATGTCCACGATGGAACGCATCCGCGAGATCGGGCTGCTGCGCGTGGTCGGGCTCGGCCGGTCCCAGGTGGGCGCCGTGCTGCGGATCGAGTCGGTGATCATCGCGGTGATCGGTGCGCTGGCCGGCGTCGTGTCGGGCTGCGTGATCGGGGCGATGACGGTGAGCGGGCAGGCGAACACCACCCCCGTTCTCCCGTGGGACCGGCTGGCCGTGTTCATGGCGATCACCGTGGCGATCGGTGTCGCCGCGGCCTTCGTCCCGGCCCGCCGCGCCGTGCGGATCCCGATCCTGACGGCGATCAAGACGGACACCGAGTGACTGCCAACCTGAGGAGAGAACCGTTGCGTCCCATGCTGTCCGTGGTCGTGCTGATGGGCTCCGTGCTCTGCACCGGTGGCGTCGCTTCCGCCGCGGAGCAGCCTGACTGGAAACCGTGCTCGGCGGTGGCCGCCGGGTGGAATCCGGATGACCGGCGCACCGAATGCGCGATGGTCCGGGTACCGCTCGACCACGCGAACCCCGGCGGCCGGCAGATCGAGATCGCGGTCAGCAGGCTCAAGGCCACCGGCGACAGGACCGGCGCGATCCTGGTGAACCCCGGCGGCCCCGGCCAGCAGGGCGTGACGATGCCGCATCATCTTGCCGCGAGCAAGGCCGCCGGGCTCACCGTCCATCACGACCTCGTCGGCTTCGACCCGCGCGGCATCGGCTACAGCACAGCCGTTCCGTGCGAACCCGACGACGCGCAGCCGGACCCGTCGCTGTCCCCGAAGGAACGTGCCCGGTTCGTCGCCGAACGCGACGCCAGGCGCAACCGCGAGTGCTTCGACCGCGACCCGGACCTCGCCCGCTCCATGACGACCCAGAACGTCGCCCGCGACATGGACGTCATCCGCGAGGCACTCGGCGAGACGAAGATCGGCTACTACGGAATCTCCTGGGGCACAGGGCTCGGCGCGATGTACCGCACCCTGTTCGACGACCGCGTGGACCGGATGCTGCTCGACTCCGTCGTGCCACCGGAGCTCGACATGAAGACGATGGACGACGCTCAGGCCAACGCGGGGGAGAACACGTTCCACGAGTTCGCCGCCTGGATCGCCCGCTACGACGCCGTCTACCACCTCGGCGCGACCCAGACCGTTGTCGCACAGGCACTGCTGGACCTGCGGGCCGAGCTGACCGCCCGCCCGCGCACCATGCCCGACGGCAGCGTCGTCGACGGCGACACCGTGAACATGATGTACGCCAACCCCCGCAAGGAATGGGCGGGCCTCGCCGCACAGCTCAAGGCCATCAAGGACAACGGACCGGCAGCGGCACCGAAACGACAGGGCGGCCTCGGCTGGGACGCGGACGTCCACCGCTACGACCCGTTCCCGCAGACCGCGTTGCTGTGCAACGACTCACCCAGCGCGCGCGACTTCGAAACCGTGTGGCGCCACCACGAGTCGCGCGCCGAACGCTTCCCGGTTGCAGGCCGGTTCGGGATCTACGAACAGCGCTGCGTCGGCTGGCCGACGGAGGGAAGGCCGTGGGACCTCAAGGCAGGCAAGAGCCCTGTGCAGCTCGTCGCGCACCTGTACGAGCCGGTGACGCCGATCGGCTGGGCCCTGGAGATGCGCGGTCGCATCGGCGGCGACGTGATGACGATCCAGGACGACGCCCACGGCTCGCTGCAGGACCTGCCCTGCGCCGAGGCCGCGGTGACGTTCTTCGACACCGGCCGCACGTCGACAGGCAGCTGCGCGGGGGCACCGGTTCCGGGGCCCAAGTTGTAGCTCGCCCCAGTGCGGGACGTGTGGGCATCGACCTGCTCGCACGATTCGCGGCTGTGCAAAGGTTCCCCATGGACATGGACGTTTTCGTGCCGGAGCTCATCAAGCGGAACTGGGCTTGGGCGGACGCCAACTCACCGTGCGGTGCGTTGCCCCAGTGGATCGAGCGCGCGGGTGATCTGGTGGTGGACGGGCCGGTCGTCTGGTCCACGCCGGACGACACGCCCTTCGGCGAGGACAGCTACGACGTGCCGCCCGGGACCTACCCGGTGTTCATCGGGATCGACGGCTACGGCGATGACCCCGAACGGACGCGGTACGACGTGCGCGTGGTCTTCATCGCGCTGGCCGGACCGGAGAAGCTCGCCGAGGCCACCTGGCGGCACGACCAGGCGGGTCTCATGACCATCGAGAACTACACCTGCCTGGCCAGTGGGAAGGCCATCGCGTTCATCACGGGGGAGACTTTCGCTCGCCTCAAGGAGGCGGTGCTGTCGACCGGGAGCGTGCACCGGAAGGGTCCGTGGCCCAGCGAGGTCGTCGACCCGGAGACCGGGTTGAACGTGATGCTGTTCCCGTCCTACGACAGCGCCAGCGGCATTTCGTGCATCGAACTCGTGGACGAGGCCGAAGAACTCGTCGGCCTGCTGCACTTCAGTTACGGGATTTGACGCTGGTCAGGTGTCGCACTGCTGTGCGGCGTCCTGCAGTGCGCGAAGCGCCGCCCGGCACGCGGGGCGGTTCGTGGTGCTGTTGCGCCACAAGGCGAACACCCGCCGTCGAGGTGCCGGTAGCAGCGGCACGAACCGGACACCTTCCGGTGTGGCACCGCGGCCCAGCCGGGGGATGATCGCGGCGCCGAGCCCTGCTGTCACCAACGCCAGCTGGGTCGAGTGTTCGGAGGCGGTGTGCCTGACTTGGCGCTGGATTCCGTTGCGGCGCAGGGTGTTCTCGAGCCAGCCGTGGCAGATCTCGTCGCTGGGCCAGCCCACCCAGTCCTCGCCGCTCAGTTCGTCCAGGGTGACGGTGGCCCGGTCGGCCAACGGATGGTGGGCGGGCAGGGCCACGTCGAGAACGTCCTCCAGCAGTGGGGCTGATGAGATTCCGTCGGGCACCGTGAGTGGCTCTTCCGGCCAGTCCTGCACCACCGCGATGTCGACGTCGGCGTGGCGCAGTTTTGCGATCGACTCGTCGGGTTCCAGCTCCGCGAGCCGCGCGGACAGGTTCGGGTGCCGCTGCCGCAACGTGTGCAGCACCGTCGGCAGCAGGCCGCGGGCGGCCGTGGCGAACGCGGCCACCGTGAGTGTTCCGGCCACAGCGCCGCGGTGGCCGGCGAGGTCGGTCTCGACCAGTTCGACCTGTCGCAGCAGTCTGCCCGCGTGGTCGGCCAGCAGGTCGCCGGCGTCGGTGAGCCGGACGCCTCGGCCTTGCTTCTCCAGCAGGGGCTGGCCGATCTCGCGCTCCAGCCTGGACAGTTGCTGCGACACCGCCGAGGTGGTCACGTGCAGTGCCTCCGCGGCGCCGCGGACCGAGCCCGTCGTGGACACCGCGTGGAGGATCCGCAGCCGTTCCAGGTTCAACACATTAGCGATGCTACGCGGTCATCAGAAGAATGTTTCGATTGTCTTAGCGACGGTGGGGCGGCAGTGTCGGTGCCGCCTGAACCGACCTTCGTGAGGAGACTTCGTGCAACATCAGCTTCTGGTCCTCGGCGGCGACCTTCCGGTCCACCGTCTGGGTTTCGGCGCCATGCGGATGCCCGAGAACGACCCGGCCGCCGCACACGCCCTGGCACGCCGCGCGGTCGAGCTCGGCGTCACCTTCATCGACACGGCCGACTCCTACGACCTGGGCCGCAACGAGGAGCTGCTGGCCGAGGCCCTGCACCCTTATCCCGACGGCGTCGTGGTGGCGACCAAGGCCGGTCAGTGCCACCCCGGCGACGAGTGGATCCCGCTCGGTCGCCCGGAATACCTGCGCCAGCAGGCCGAACTGAGCCTGCGGCGGCTGCGGGTCGAGCGCATCGACCTGTTCCAGCTCCACCGGATCGACCCCGCGGTCCCGCTGGCCGACCAGATCGGCGCGTTGCGGCAGTTGCAGGACGAGGGAAAGGTGCGGCACGTCGGGCTGTCCGAGGTCTCCGTCGAGCAGATCGTCGAAGCCGGGCGGATCACGCCGATCGTGAGCGTGCAGAACCGGTACAACCTCGACGACCGGCGCTCGGAGAACGTGCTGGAGCACTGCGAGCGGCACGACATCGCGTTTCTGCCCTGGCTGCCGATCGCGCCGAGCGTGCGGCCGGACTCGCCGGTGGTCGAGGTGGCGCGCCGGCTCGGCGTCACCCCGGCACAGGTCGCACTGGCGTGGTTGCTGCGCCGGTCGAAGGTCATGCTTCCCATCCCCGGCACGTCCTCCCTGCGCCACCTCGAGGAGAACGCCGGTGCGGTGAACGTCGAGCTGCCCGACGAGGACTTCGATCGGCTCGGGCAGGCGCGGAGTGACGTGGTTCCGGCGTAACGGGTAGCTGCGGACGGTCCCACGGACTATGGTCTCTGCCATACTCCCGAATCAGGGACGGCGCGATGAGCGAGCAGGGCAGGCGGGGCACCAAGCAGCGCATGCTGGACAGCGCGGTGCTGTTGCTGCGGGAACGCGGCGCGGCCGGCGTGACGGTGGACGCTGTGCTGGCGCACAGCGGTGCGCCGCGGGGCTCCGTCTACCACCACTTTCCCGGTGGCCGCAACGAGATGGTCCTGGGCGCGGTCCGTCAGGCCGGGGACTACATCGCCGCCATGGTCAGCGAGTCGGCGGCCGGCGGCGACGTCCGGCAGATGGTGGACCGGCTCGTCGCCTTCTGGAAGCGGGCCCTGGTCAAGACCGACTACCGGGCGGGCTGTCCCGTCGCCGCGATGGCCATGGACGGCCGTGGTCTCGTCCCCGATGCCGGTGACGTGGTGCGGGAGATCTTCACCAGTTGGCAGACCAGCCTCACGAAGACGTTGGCCGCCAACGGTTTCACGGAGCAGCGCGCGCAGCGGCTGGCGACGTTGGTCGTGTCCGCGATCGAGGGAGCGATCATCCTCTGCCGCGCTCACCGTGACCTGGGCCCGCTCGACGACGTGCTCGCCGAGATCGCACCCCTGCTCGAGCCACGAGACTAGGAGCCTGGCCCATGTGGAAACCCAGCGCCTGCATCCTCTGCGAGTGCAACTGCGGGATCGAGATCCTCGTCGGTGACGACGGCAAGTCGTTCGACAAGATCCGCGGCGACAAGCTCCACCCCGCGTCGGCTGGCTACACCTGCAACAAGGCGCTGCGCCTCGGCCTGCACCAGAACGGCGACACGGGCCGGATCACGCACCCGCTGCGCCGCCGGCCGGACGGCACCTTCGAGGAGATCGACTGGGACACCGCGGTCAGCGAGATCGCGGCGCGCCTGGGCGAGGTCCGCGACACCTTCGGCGGGGAGACGATCTTCTACTACGGTGGCGGCGGGCAGGGCAACCACCTCGGCGGCGCGTACTCGCCCGCCACGATGGCCGCGTTCGGCGGCCGCTACCGCTCGTCCGCGCTCGCGCAGGAGAAGACCGGCGAGTTCTGGGTCAGCGCCCGCATGCTCGGCAACATGACCCGCGCGGACTTCGAGCACTGCGAGGTCGCGCTGTTCGTCGGCAAGAACCCCTATCAGTCGCACGGCTTCCCGCGTGCTCGTTCGGTGCTCAAGGACATCGCCAAGGACCCGGCCCGGTCGATGATCGTGATCGACCCCGTGCGGACCGAGACGGCGGAACTGGCCGACTTCCACCTCCAGGTCAGGCCCGGCACCGATCTCTACCTGCTGACGGCGCTGGCCGCCGTGCTCGTGCAGGAGGACCTGATCGCCGCCGACTGGCTCGCCGAGCACGCGGACGGCCTCGACGCCGTCACCGCCGTCCTGCGGCAGGTGCCCGTCGGCGACTACTGCGCCGTCGCCGACGTCGAGGAGACGCTGGTGCGGGCGGTCGCGGCCCGGATCGCCGCCGCGGACTCCGTGGCCGTGTTCGAGGACCTCGGTGTCCAGATGAACCGCGACTCCACGCTCGTGAGCTACGTCGAGAAGCTGGTCTGGCTGCTCACCGGCAACTTCGGCAAGCAGGGCGCCCAGTACGTGCCCTCCAGCCTGGTGCCGATCGGCCGTGATCGCGGGCACGCCGGCGACGAGGGCCCGCGCAGCCCCGTCGCGGGCGCACGGATCATCAGCGGCCTCGTGCCGTGCAACGTCATCGCGGAGGAGATCCTCACCGACCACCCGGCCCGCTACCGGGCGATGCTGGTCGAGAGCGCGAACCCCGCGCACTCCCTCGCCGACTCCGCCCGGATGCGGGAGGCGCTCGCCGCGCTGGAACTCGTGGTCGTCATCGACGTCGCGATGACCGAGACCGCGCGCCTGGCCGACTACGTGTTGCCGGCGCCGACGCAGTTCGAGAAGTTCGAGGCCACGTTCTTCAACTTCGACTTCCCCCGCAACATCTTCCACCTGCGGCACCCCGTCGTGCCCGCTCCGCAGGGCGTGCTGCCCGAGCCGGAGATCCACGCCCGTCTGGTCGAGGCGTCCGGCGCGCTCACCGAAGACGACTACGCGCCGCTGCGCGCGGCCGCGCACGCTGGACGCGCCGAGTTCGCGCAGGCGTTCCTCGGCGTCCTCGCGGATCCGGCGAAGCGGCGGCTCGCGTCCGTCCTGCTCTACCGCACGCTCGGCCCGACGCTGCCGCACGACGCGTCGGCGGCCGCGGTGCTGTGGATGGCCGCGCACGAGTGCGCCCGCAAGAACCCGGCCGGAGTCGAGAAAGCGGGCCACGGGTCCGGGCTCGAGGCGGGGGAGCGGCTCTTCGAGGCGATCGTCAACGGCTCGCACGGCGTGCACATCACCGACGACGAACACGACGCCTCGTGGCGACGCCTGCGCGGTCGGCGAATCACCCTCGCCGTGCCGGAACTGCTCGCCGCGGTGGCCGCGCTGGGCGAAAGGCCCGTCCCACGGCAGGATCCGGAGTGGCCGTTCGTGCTGTCCGCGGGAGAACGGCGCGCCTTCACCGCCAACACGATCATGCGCGACCCCAGCTGGCGACGGCGCGACGCGGACGGCCGCCTGCGCATGAGCGTCACCGACGCGACGCGGCTCGGTGTCACGACAGGCGACCGGGTCAGGCTCACGACCCGGCGTGGCAGCGCGGAGGTGTCCGTGGACGCCACGGACACCATGCGCTCTGGGCACATCTCGCTTCCCAACGGCCTCGGGCTCACGGTGAAGGAACGCACGGGCGTCGCTCCCAACGAACTCACCGCCGCGGAAGACCGCGACGAGTGGGCCGGCACACCGTGGCACAAGCACGTGCCCGCCCGAATCGAACCGCTCGGGCCGTAGCAGCACATTCACACAAGTGATTTCCCTAGTTCTCCGGCTGGCTCTGTTTATTAGAAACACTCCCAGGATTTCCTCGTGAAGGCAGGACTGGCAATTGGCCAGTCTCTGGCCGTACGCCGAATTAGATGGGCCACTTTTGCCTGGTGAGATGGCATGTGGTGAATTGGGGAGACTGCGGGGCCGGGCGTTGCCGTGCGGAGAAGTGTGTTCGTATTGGTTGCCGATCTGTAACGTGTCTCGTAGTAGCTTCGTTGGTGGTGCAACCCGATCGGCCTCGAATTGCGGTTCTCTGATTGAAACGCGCCTGGCTGCAGGAGTCCGATCTGAGTGAGGTGACGATGTGACCCGCACGTCGAAAGGTCCGTCGTCGATCTCGCCACCGGCGGGTGAGCAGGGCCTGAGGATCAACCTGCTCGGTTCGCTGGAGTGCTGGGCCGGCAACCGCCGGATCCATCTCGGCGGGCCTGTCCAGGAACGTGTCATGGTCGCCCTGCTGCTCGACGTGGGGCAGGTCATGTCGGTCTCGCAGCTGGTCGACTTCGTGTGGGACGAGGAACCGCCCGCCACCGCGACCCACCAGGTGCGCAAGGCGGTCGCGCGGCTGCGTCAGCTGATCCCCTCCGGCGGGGAGATGATCCTCACCGAGGGACCGGGCTACCGGGTCGAGCTGCCGGTCGAGCAGCTGGATCTCAAGGTCTTCCTGGACCTGCTGGAGAAGGCGGGAAGGGCGACCTCCCGGCAGAGCTGGGAGGAAGCGGCGGCGCACCTGCGGGCGGCGGTGGCCCTGCGGCGGGGAGAGGTGCTCGCGGGCAGCGGCGGCCAGGCCATCCAGACCGCGGAGGTCGCGCTGCGCGAACGCTACCTCGACGCGGTCGAGCAGCTCACCGACCTGCGCCTGGCGCGCGGTGACTCCCGGGAACTCGTGAGTGAGCTCCGCGAACACGTCGGGGCCAACCCGTTGCGGGAGAAGCTTCGCTCCCAGCTGATGCTGGCCCTGTACCGCTGCGGACGGCAGGCACATGCGCTCAACGAGTACCAGCAGCTCAGCCGGCTGCTGGCGGAGGAACTCGGGATCGACCCCAGCCGTGAGCTCTCCGCGCTGTACGAGCGAATCCTCCGCGACGACCCTGCGCTCGGTGCCCCGGTGCAGATCGAGGCGGCGGTGGCCGACAGCCCGGTTCTCCCCGTCGCCAAGGCCGTGCAGAGGCCGGCGCTGCGCTCGTTGCCCTACGACCTCACGGACTTCATCGGCCGCGAACCCGAACTCACCGAGTTGCAGGGCATTCTCAGCGAACCGGCGGGCCAGGGACCGCAGGTCGTCGCGATCGACGGAATGGGCGGCGTGGGCAAGACGTCGCTGGCCGTGCGCTTCGCGTACCTGATGGCCGACAGCTACCCGGACGGGCAGTTCGCGCTCGACCTCTGCGGCTACACCGCCGGTGGCACGCCGGTGCCGCCGCAGGTCGCCGCGGAGAAGCTGCTGGGCATGCTCGGCGTGGAGACCGACGCCCTGCCCTCCGAGGCCGACGCGCGGATCGCTCTCTGGCGGACGATGACGACGGAGAGCCGGCTGCTCGTCCTGCTGGACAACGTCTGCGACGTCGCCCAGGTGCTGCCGCTGCTGCCGCAGAGCGGCCAGGCGCTGGTGCTGGTCACCAGCCGGACGCGGCTCATCGACCTCGACGGCGCGCACTGGATGACCCTGGGGACGATGACGAACGAGGACGGCGCGGCGATGGCCGCCCAGGTGCTGGGCGGGCGCCGGGCAGCCGCCGAGCCCCGGGCGGTGGCCGAGCTCGTCGCGCTGTGCGGGCACCTGCCACTCGCGTTGCGGATCGCGCTCAGCCGACTCGGCAACCGGCCCCGATGGCCGATCAGCTATCTCGTCGACCGGATGAGCGACGAGTCCCGGCTCCTGGACGAGCTCAAGTCCGGCGAGCGCGGCGTGGACCTGTCGCTGCGGATGTCCTACGAAGGTCTCGCCTCACGGCATCGCACCGCTTTCCGCATGCTCGGTGTGTGCCCAGGTCGTGACGTCGACGTCTTCTCGTCGGCCGCGCTGCTGGGCATGTCCGCGCTCAACGCGGAGGCCGTCCTGGAGGTGCTGCTCGACGCGCACATGCTCAAGCAACACGAGATCGGCTGCTACACGTTCCACGACCTGGTGCGCAGCTTCGTCCGCCAGCTCACCCACGCGGAGAGCGGGGACGAGGTGCTGGCGGAGACGCGGGCCGCGTTCGCCCGCCTGCTCGAGTACTACGTGCGGGCCACCGACCAGGCGTGCGACGTGTTGTTCCCCGGCAGGGCGGTGCTGCGCGGCACGCCGATCGCCGAGACGTTCGAGCTTCCCCAGATGTCGACCGACGAGGCCGCCCGCAAGTGGACGTACCGCGAGCAGGCCACCTTGCGCGAGGCCCTCGTGCTGGCACACGAGCGCGGCTTCGACAGCCAGGTCGTCCGGCTGGCCCGCAACGTCGTGTTCCTGCTCGACGCGGACGGCCTGTTCGAGGAGTTCGCCGAAGTGGCGCGGCTGGCCGTCGTCTCCTCGCGGAAGGTCGGCGACGCCGAACTGGTGCGCTTCAGCCTGTCGAACCTGGCGGTGGCCAACTGGAAGCTCGGCCGGCTGGAGGCGGGAATCGAGGCCGTGTCGGAGGCACTGGCCGTCGCGAACGCGATCGACGACCGCAGGGGCATGGCCAAGGACACCGGGGTGCTCGGCCTGCTCGTGCTCACGTCCGGGCGGCACGACGAGGCGAAGACGTTGCTGGAGGAGGCCATCCGGATCAAGCGGGAGCTGGGTGCCGGGCGCGCCGAGGCGGAGTCGCTGGTCAACCTCGGCACCCTGCACGAGCAGCGCGGTGACTACGCCGAGGCCATCGCCGTCGGCGAGCGCGCCCTGCTGCTGAACCGCGAACTCGGCGTACAGGAGAACGAGGTCGTCACGCTCGCCTATCTCGCGATGACCCGCCTCGCGATGGGCGACGTGGCCAAGGCGGACGCACTGCTCGCGACCGCGCGCGATCTCACCCTGACCGCCGGCGTCCCTGGTGACATCGCGCTCGTGTACGTCCTTTCAGCGCTGGTCGTCCACCGTCAGGGCCGCACAGCCGAGGCACGGCAGTTCGCCGCGCTCGGGCTGGGACTGGGCCACCAGAAGGTGCGGTGGACACCGCTGCGGAGCATCGTCATCGACAACCTGGCGGCCCGTCTCCACAGAGCTCAGTCGGAACTGGCCGAGGCGTGGACGCTGCACGAGCGTGCGCTCGCGCTCGCCACGCGGATCGGGTGCCGGATCGAGGAGGCACGGGCACTCGCCGGCCTGGCCGAGATCTGCGACCGGCGGGGAGAGGACGAGCGGGCCCGCTCGCTCGCGCAGCGGGCAGACGCTCTGTTCGACAGCCTTGGCGTTCCTCGGGGCGCGCGCGTCTGACGGCTGCCGGACGGTCGTTCCCACCCGGAGTTCCATCGGGAACGGATCGGTATCGGCTGAGGGCACTCTGGCTGAAAAGCAGGTGTCGACAGCTGATGTGGCCTCGGAGACTCGTTGGGCCTCACCGATCTGCTGAGGAGCGCGACGATGAAGCGGCGGTGTACGAGCACTCGGCCCGGCAGGGCCGGAAACGCGATGCGGCGATGAGCGCGGACGTACGGCTGCTGCTGTGTTTCCCGTCGGTGTCGCTGGCGCGCAAGGCCGTGCGGAGCGGGGTCGAGCTGCGGCTGGTGATCGCGGCGGACGAGCGGCAGGCCTTCGGGACGCTGGCGTCCGATCACACCGACGTGGTCGACCCGAACGACAAGAGCGCCGTGACGAGGACCGTCGCGAAAGTCGTCCGGGACCACCGGATCACGCACGTCCTCGCCTCGGACGGATTCCCGGCGGCACAGACGGTTCCGGACTCCGCCGGTGCCGCCCGCATCCTCGCCGAGGACGACAGGCTGGCGGAAGTGCTGGCCACGAGCAGGTATCCGATGATCCGCCGCGCCACCGCCTCCGGTGTGGACGTTCCCGAGGCCGTCGCCAGGATCGGCCTGCCCGTGGTGATCCGTTCGGGACAACGCGCCGAGGTCGTGCTGCGCCGTGGCGCCGAACTGGCGGAATGGCTGAACAGTGGAGAGTCAGGGCCGGTCGAGATCGCGGAGTTCGTGATCGGGCCCGAGGTCGTGATCACCACGTTGACGCTGGACGGCATGCACCGCGTCGTCGGTGCCACGGCGAAGTGGATGACGAGTGGCGGGGTGCGGTACCTGCACCCGGCGGAGCTGGCCGAGCCTGTTTCGAGGGAGACACGGGCGACCGTCGCGGCCGTGCTCGACCTGGTGGGATACGAGTTCGGGCCCGCGGAGACCACGCTCGTGCTGTCCGAACGAGGTCCCCGCGTCGTCAGTGTCAGACCAGGGTTCGGGACCAGGACGATCGCCAGGCTCATCGAGATCGCGGCGGGCGTCGACGTGCAGACCGAACTCTTCCGGGCGCTGGCGGGCGGGCAGGTACGTCCGTCGAGCGCCCGCTGGTTCGCGGGTGCGGAGCACACCCTTGCGGCGCCAGAGGGTGCTTTGTACGTGGTGGCCGAGGGGCCGACACCGGAAATCGTCGAGGCGCTGCTGGACCGCGCCCGGGGTGTCTCGCTCTCAGCCGATCCGCCGCCGGTCTCCCGCGGATCTGGTCCTACCGCATAGGTACTGAAGCGGTATCCCGGGAAGGAACGGATCGGGAACCACGGCTGCGACAGTGGTTTCAGTCGAGAGAACGGGAGTGACAAAGTGCTGAAGAACTCAACTGTGAAGCGTTTCGCCGTCGTCACGCGCTACACCGGAATGAGCCTGGGTGTCGCGGCCGTCATCGCCCTGGGCGGTCCCGACTCCGGGGTCGAAGGCCCCAACATGGTGCCGTCGTCCGCATCCGCGCAGGTCGCCGGCGCCGTCCAGGCCGGAGTGACCGCGGCCTGAGTCGCCGCTCTGTCCCTGTTCGTGGCCGATCCTTTCTGATCAGCGAAACATTCCTCAATTCAGATCGCGGCAGACCCATGCCCGAAAACGGTCTGGCGACGACGTTTCCGGCGATCGAGCCGGCCTTCCTCCCCGCATTCGGGGAGAACTCTTCTGAACTCACTGATCCGAGAATCGGAGCAGCAATGCCTGTCACGCACGGCGGCGGCGTCGCGCTCTTCCCCGGCCAGGGAACCCAGGCCAAGGGGATGGGGGCGGGACTGTTCGACCGATATCCCGGGGCCGTCTCGCTGGCGAGCGACGTCCTCGGCTACGACATCGCGCGGCTGTGTCTCGAAGACCCCGACGGCCGCCTGGACGACACGCGCTACACGCAGCCCGCGGTCTTCGTGGTGAACGCACTGTCCTATTGGGACAGCGTCGATCGTGGCGAGCCGCCGGCCGGCGTGCTGCTCGGGCACAGTCTGGGGGAGTACAACGCGTTGCTCGCCGCGAAGGCGTTCGACTTCGAGACCGGCCTGAAGCTGGTGGCACAGCGGGCCGCGTTGATGGGGGCCGAGCGAGGCGGCGCGATGCTCGCCGTGGTGGGCGCTTCGGTGCAACGGCTCGAGGAGCTGCTCGCCGAGAACGAGCTCACGACCCTGGACGTGGCGAACCGCAACACCCCCTTGCAGAACGTGCTCTCCGGCCCGGCCGCCGACATCGACCGTGCCCGCGAAGTCTTTGCGGGACAAGGGCTGCGCGTGGCCCAGGTGCGCGTGTCCGCAGCCTTCCACTCGCGGTACATGAAGCCGGCGCGGGAGGAGTTCGCGGCGTTCCTGCGCGGATTCCGGTTCTCCTCGCTGGACAGCACCGTGATCGCCAACGCGACCGCGAGGCCGTACCGCGACGGCGAGGTGGCGACAACGCTGTCAGCCCAGCTCGACGGCGCCGTCCGGTGGTCGGACAGCGTCCTCGCGGTACTTCGCTCGCAGCCCGCGGCGCGATTCCGGGAAATCGGCGGAAACGGAGTGCTGACCAGGATGGTGCGCCAGATCGAGACCGCGCCGGTGCCGCAGGCGGTGACACCGCGGCGGGTGTTCGCCATCGCGTTCGCGGGCGGCGACGAGAACTCCTACCGGCCGTTGATCGAGCATCTCGGCGACGTCGAGCTGGTGACGCTGGAACGGCCCGGCCGCGGGCGCCGCCACTCGACACCGCTCGTCACAGATCCCGACGCGCTCGTCGCGGATCTGACCGGCCAGCTGCGGGAGCACCTGCGGGACGACGAACCGTTCGCCGTCTACGGCCACAGCCTCGGCGCCAGGCTCGCGTTCCGGGTGTGCCGGCAGCTCCGTGCCGAGGGCCTGCCCGCTCCGGTGCGGCTGGTCGTCTCCGGCGAGTGCGGGCCGTCGGTGCCCAGCCGGGAGCGCGACACCTGGCAGCTGACCGGGGACGCCTTCTGGGCACATCTCGACGAGCTCGGCGGGGTGCCCCAGCAGTTGCGCCAGTACGAGGACCTCATGGCGCACTACGAACGCGTGCTGCGCGCGGACTTCACCGTGCTCGGACGGTACCGCCACCAGGAGGAGGCGCCGCTGGACGTGCCGATCACGGTGGTCACCGGCGACCTCGAACCGTTCAGCGAGGCAGACATCTTCGCGTGGCAACGAGAAACCACCGAACCCCTGGTCCGTCACCGGCTGCCGGGCGACCACTTCTTCATCCGCGCCCACTGGCCTGAACTGGCTCACCTGATCGAAGGAGCAAACCCATGACCGCCGAGCTGACCGCGGAGCTCAAGAGCTACCTGGAGAACGAGGCGCTGTTCACCTTCGGGGACGAGATCACCGAGGACACCGACCTGTTCAAGGCAGGGGTGCTCGACTCGTTCGGCTACATCTCGCTGATGAACCACGTGCAGCAGCGCTACGGCCTCGAGCTGGGCGAGCAGCTGCTCGACGAGGTGCTGGTCTCGCTCAGCGCGATCGTGAAGTTCGTCGAGGCCCACGTGCTGTCCGCCGTGGACGGTCGGTGACCGGGGATGTGTGGAATCGCAGGCGCCTACGGAGGCGCCCACCGGATCTCCGGGCACCAGGACCTGATCGCGGGGATGCTGCGCCAGATCGAGCACCGGGGCCCTGACGAGGCCGGGTGCTACCTGGACGACCGCCTCGTGATGGGCACGGTCCGCCTGAGCATCATCGACCTCACCCACGGTTCGCAGCCGGTCGGCAGCGAGGACGGCCGGTGGTGGCTCTGCTACAACGGCGAGCTCTACAACTACCGCGAGCTGCGCGCGGAGCTCATCCGGCTCGGCATGCGCTTCCGCACCGACTCCGACACGGAGGTCGTGCTCCAGGCGTGGCTCGCCTGGGGACGTGACTGCCTGCGGAGGTTCAACGGCGCGTTCGCTTTCTCGCTCTACGACTCGCTGACGGGGGAGCTCACGCTCGTCCGCGACCGGTTCGGCAAGCGGCCGCTGTTCGTGGCCCGCCACGAGGGCAAGTGGCTGTTCGCCTCCGAGATGAAGGCGTTCCTGGCCGTTCCGGGATTCCGGTTCTCCTTCGACTCCGAGCAGCTCGCGTCGATCTTCGCGACCTGGACGCCGCTGCCCGACCAGAGCGGCTACCGCGACATCGAGCAGATCCCGATGGGCGAGTTCCTGTGCCTGCGCGGTGACGAGGTCGAACGAGGCCGGTGGGCCACGCTCGACCTGGAGCCGGGTCTGCCGCCGGACTCCGAAGAAGAAGCGATCGAACTGGTGCGGGCGGAGCTGACGGCGGCGGTCGACGTGCGGCTGCGCAGCGACGTCGAGGTCGGTGTCTACGTCTCCGGCGGGCTCGACTCCTCGATCATCGCCCACCTGGCGGCCGGACGGCAGCAGCACCCGCTGCGGACGTTCTCGATCGAGTTCGACGACGCCCAGTTCGACGAGTCCGCCGAGCAGGCGGCGGTCACCGCGGACCTCGGCACCCACCACCAGTCCGTGTACGTGCGTGACGACGACGTGGTGCAGGCGTTCCCGGCCGCGGTCAGGCACGCGGAGGTTCCCGCGTTCCGCACCGCCTTCGTGCCGATGTACCTGCTCGCCGAGAAGGTGCGCGAGGCCGGGATCAAGGTGGTGATGAGCGGCGAGGGCGCGGACGAGGCGTTCCTCGGCTACGGCATCTTCAAGGACGCGTTGCTGCTCGACTCCTGGCACGACCTCGACGAGCAGGCCCGCCTGGAGCGGATCGGGCGGATCTACCCGTACCTCCCGCACTTCTCCGGGGAGAACGCTCCCCGGCGGATGCTGGGGCTGTACCAGCAGTTCACCGAGGAGCACCTGACCGGACTGTTCTCGCACCAGATGCGGTTCCAGAACGGCAGGTTCGCCGCACGCCTGCTGCGCGGCGCCACCGACCCGTTCGCCGCGGCACAGGCAATGGTCGCGTCCGAACCGGACTACGCCGCGCTCGACACCGTGCGCAAGGCGCAGTGGCTGGAGTTCCGCACCCTGCTGTCCGGCTACCTGCTCTCCACCCAGGGCGACCGGATGGCGCTGGCCCACGGCGTCGAGAACCGCTGCCCGTTCCTGGACCCGGCGGTCGTGAAGCTGGCCGCGTCGCTCAACCACCGCTTCGGCGACCCGTTCGACGAGAAGTACCTCCTCAAGCGCGCTTTCGCGGGCGTGCTGCCGAAAAAGGTCATCGACAAGGGCAAGTTCCCCTACCGCGCGACCGACGGCGCGGCCTTCGTGCGTGCCTGGCCGGAGTTCCGCGACGTCCTGACCGACCAGACCACGCTCGACGCGATCGGCGTGCTCGACCCGCGGTTCACCCGCGCTCTGGTCGACCGCGTCTTCACCAGTCCCGCCGAACGGATCGGGACCAAGGAGAACCAGGCCTTCACGCTGCTGGCCTCCCTGCACTGGCTGCACCACTGGTTCGTCCGCGGGCAGGCGTTCGACGCCTCGCCCCTGCGCGCCGGGCTGCACGTGGTCGATCGCCGCACGAGCGCGCTGCCGGCCGGACACGGCCAGGAATAGACGAGGAACTTCCATGACACAGCACACTTCCGGCGCGCAGGACACCGCGATCGCGGTCGTCGGACAGGCACTGAGGCTGCCCGGTGCGCGCAACGCCGACGAGTTCTGGGCGAACCTCGAACAGGGGCGCTCACTGATCAGTGAAGTGCCGGAGAAGCGGTGGCGCGCGGCGGACTTCGCGGGCGACCCACGCCGCGACGGCGACAAGACGGCCAGCGTCTGGGGCGGTTTCGTCGACGACGTCGAGTGCTTCGACGCCGACTTCTTCGGCATCTCCCCGCGCGAGGCACGGCTGATGGACCCGCAGCAGCGGCTGGCCCTCGAACTGAGCTGGCACGCCGTCGAGGACGCGGGCCACCGCGCCGACCGGCTGGCGGGTTCGCGCACCGGGGTGTTCATGGGGGTGTGTCACTGGGACTACGCCGAACTGGTCGAGCAGGAGCTCACCACGATCGACGCGTACTACCCGACGGGCGCGGCGTACGCGGTGATCGCCAACCGCGTCTCGCACTTCTTCGACTTCCGCGGCCCGAGCGTGGTCAACGACACCGCGTGCGCCAGTTCGCTGGTCTCGGTGCAGCAGGCCGTGCAGGCGTTGCAGGCCGGTGACTGCGACCAGGCACTGGCGGGCGGCGTCAACCTCGTCTGGTCACCGCGGCACTTCGTCGCGTTCAGCAAGGCGGGCATGCTCTCGCCGGCCGGCCGGAGCAAGGTCTTCGACGCGGACGCCAACGGGTACGTGCGCGGCGAGGGCGGTGGCGTCCTCCTGCTCAAGAGGCTCACCGACGCGCTCAGGGACGGCGACGACGTGCACGCGGTCGTGCGCGGCATCGGCAGCAACCACGGCGGCCGCACCAGTTCGCTCACCGTCACCAACCCCGACGCGCAGGCCGAGCTGATCGTCGACATCTACCGGCGGGCCGGCATCGACCCGGCGTCGGTGAGCTACGTCGAAGCGCACGGCACGGGAACGCCGGTCGGCGATCCGATCGAGGTGCGCGGCCTGAAGAAGGCGTTCGCCGAGCTCGGCGACACGGGCGAGGAGCACCACTGCGGCCTCGGCTCGGTCAAGACGAACATCGGTCACCTCGAGGGCGCGGCCGGGGTCGCCGGTCTGCTCAAGGTGATCGCTTCGATGAGGCACCGCCGGTTGCCGGCCACCGTCGGGTTCGAGCGCCTGAACCCGTTGATCAGCCTGACCGGGTCACCGTTCCGCGTCGTCGGCGAACTGTCCGAGTGGACCGCGCCGGACGGCGAGCCGCTGCGTGCCGGGGTGAGCTCGTTCGGTTTCGCGGGCACCAACGCGCACGCCGTGCTGGAGTCCGTCCCGGCCGCGGAGTCGACGCCACCGTCCGAAGAGGACGAATGGCTGCCGGTGTCCGCCTGGGAGGACGACCGGCTGCGCGAGACGTGCGCCGATCTGGCGGCGTGGGTGCGCACGCGGTTGACGGAGGACCTGCCGCCCTCGTTGATCGACGTCGCGCACACGCTGAGGCATGGTCGAGTGCCGTTGCCTGTGCGAGTGGCTTTCCACGCGCGGGACCTGGCCGACTGGGCCGAGCAGCTCGAAGCGTTCGCGGAGAGTGGCGAGCTGCGCGGGAACAGCGTGCGGGGACAGGCCGAGGACGAGCAGGTCGCCGTGCTCGACGAGAGCGACCTGACGGACCTGGCAGCGGTGTGGCGTGAACAGGGCCGCACGGAGAAGTTCGCCCGTGCCTGGGTTCGTGGCCTCCCGGTCGACTGGTCGGCATGGCCCGCGACCGGCAGGCGGATCCACCTGCCTGGCTACGCGTTCGCGCGCACGCCGTACTGGTTCCGTCCGCTGGAGGTCGCCGGCCATCCGTCGCTCGGTGCCGGCGAGGAGGAGAACGGCGGCTGGACCTTCCCGCTGACCTTCGAGGCCGGCCAGGACGTCATTCGCGACCACGTGGTGAACGGCGTTCCGGTGGTCCCCGGTGTCGCCGTGCTCGGTCTGGTGCTCGCCGCCGCCGAGCGGATCGGCGGGATCGAGGTGCCGAGCGTGCGCAACGTCGGCTGGCTCCGTCCGCTGACGGTCACGGGGGAGCGGCTGGTCGTGCGACTGCGCCTGGAACCCCGTGACGGTGGTTTCGGCTTCACGGTTCTCGACGACGCCGGAAATCGTTACACCACCGGACATCTCACCGCCGGTCAGCCTGGGGGCGAAGCCGCCGGTGACCTGTCCTCCCGGTTCCCGCAGCCGGTCGACGTCGCCCGCGGATACGCGGCGCTGCGCGCCAGCGGGATCGAGCACGGGCCCGCGTTGCGCGGCCTGGAGAAGGTGTCGCGAGGTGAGGAAGGTGTGCTCGCCCGGATCCAGGTGCCCGCACGGGCGGCGGGCGGATGGCTGCTGCACCCGGTCGTGCTCGACAGCGCCCTGCAGGCCGTTCTCGCCCTGGGCGCGGACGAGTCCGGCTGGCGCAACCCCGACGCGGTGGCCGTGCCGTTCGCACTCGACGAGCTGACGCTGCTGGCCCCGGTCGGCCGGATCACGCACGCGGTGCTCCGCGCCTCCGGTGAGTCCAAAGTGGACCTGGACGTGTTCGGCGAGGACGGGACGTTGTGCGCCTGGCTGCGCGGCTACACGCATCGCGCCCTCGCGGCCCGCACGCCCGAGGTCCGCACCTCCGCGATCCCCACGCCCGAGGGCACCCTCATCGAGGCGCATCAGGTGTGGCGCGCCGCCGCACTCCCGGCCGAGACGGCACCCGCCGGGCCGCTCGTCGTGCTCGACGCGGTGCTGGGCGGGGGTGCCGGTGGGCGGTTGGACGCGGAGATCCTCGAACTGCCCAGGGGTCTCACAGGCGGCCCCGCGGACGCCGCGAAGGTCGTGTTCGACGCCTGCTACCGGCACCTGCGCGCTCTGCTCGACCGGCCTGGACCGGCCGGCCGGACGGTGGTCGTCGTCGCGCCGGGACGCCCGGACGACCCGGTGTTCGCCCCGCTCGCCGCGGTGCTGAAGTCGTTGCACAAGGAGAACCCGGCGATTCGCGGCAAGGTCGTGCTCGTCGACGGCCCTGTCGACGCCGCGCGGTTCGAGACGATCGTGCGTGCCGAGGCCGGTACCGCCGACGTGGAGGTCGCCTACGACGACTCGGGTCGTCGCCTGACCAGGGAGACCGAGGAACTGCCCGTCGCTGTCGGTGGTGATTCCCTGCTGCGTGACGGTGGCGTCTACTGGATCACGGGCGGCGCGGGCGGCATCGGCCGTCTGATGGCCTCTCACCTCTGCACGCGCTACGGCGCGACCGTCGTGCTGAGCGGACGGGCTGAGAGCGCGGAGATCGCCGATCTGCGGGAGCGTTTCGGCGACCGGATCGGCTACCAGCAGGCCGACGTGACCGACCTGACGAGCGTGCGTGCCGCGGCGAGCGCGATCAGCGAGCGTTCCGGTCGCCTCGACGGCATCTTCCACGCCGCTGGTGTGCTCGACGACGGCTATCTCGTGAAGACCCCGCTGGAGACCACCGCGCCGGTGCTGGCTCCCAAGCTGGCCGGCACGGCGCACCTCGACGAGGTGTGCCGCGAGCACAACGCCGGCTTCCTGCTCGTGTTCGGGTCGGTCGCGGGGGCGTTCGGCGGTGCGGCCCAGACCGGGTACGCGGCGGCCAACGCCTTCCTCGACGCCTGGGCCTCGCGGGCCTCCGGCCACGTCGTCCGCGCCGTCGACTGGCCGCTGTGGGCGGAAGGCGGCATGCGCGTGGACTCGGCGACCGAGGCCTACCTGCGCAAGACGACGGGAACCGTCCCGTTGCCGACCGCGGCGGCACTCGCTGCGCTGGAAAGGGCATTGGGCGTCGACGCTCCCTCGCAGCGGATCGTCCTGTACGGCGACGCGCCGAAACTGCGCCGCTACTCGGGTCTGACGAAGGACGCGCCCGTTCAGCGCGTTGCCGCTGTCGCCGTGAAGTCCGAAATGGACGATCGAACGCTGATGGCCCGCACCGAGGAGCACCTGCGGCACCTGTTCGCCGAGCTGACCGGTCAGGAACCGGAGCGCATCCGGGCCGACCAGAAGCTCGAGCGCTACGGCATCGACTCGCTCGTCATCGTGGACGTGACCAGCCGGCTGGAGGACGACTTCGGGTCGTTGCCGAAGACGCTGTTCTTCGAGCACGTGGACCTGCGCGGCGTGGCGGGCTATCTCCTCGCCGAGCACCGGTCCCGGCTCGTCGAGCTGTTCGGACCGGCAGAGCCGCAGGCCCCTTTGGTGGAAACCGAAGCGACGCAGGAGCCGGAGGTGCTGCCCGAACCGTCGCCGGAGCCGGTGGCCGACCCCGTGCCGGTCGCTCGGGCCGAGATCGTGGAACGCCCCAGGGCCGCTCACGGCGAGCACGACATCGCGGTGATCGGCATGTCCGGCCGCTATCCCGGCGCGGACACGCTCGACGAGTTCTGGGAGCTGCTCAGCGAGGGCAGGCACAGCTTCGAGGCGCCGCCTCAGGACCGGTGGCGCCAGCAGGACATCTACTACGGCGAACGTGACGTGCCGGGCAAGTCCGTGGTCAAGTCCGGGACGTTCCTGCGCGACATCGACGCGTTCGACCCGCGCTACTTCTCCCTCTCCCAGCGGCAGGCCGAACTGCTCTCACCGGAGGTGCGGCTGCTGCTGCAGGCGGGCGTCACGGCGCTGGAGGACGCGGGCTACTCCCGCGAGACCATCCAGCGCCGCTACCAGGGCGACGTCGGCGTGCTGGTCGGGTCGATGAACAACAGCTACTCGCTCTACGGCTTCCAGAACATGCTCATGCGCGGCACGGCCACGAGCGGCAGCGAGATCGGCGTGTTCGCGAACATGCTGTCGTACTTCTACGGCTTCACCGGGCCGTCGATGTTCCTCGACACGATGTGCGCGTCCTCGTCGACGTGCGTGCACCAGGCCGTGCGGATGCTGCGGGCCGGTGAGTGCCGGATGGCCGTCGTCGGTGGCATCAACCTGATGCTGCACCCCTACGACCTGATCGGCACCTCCCAGGCCCACTTCACCAGCAAGACGGCCGATCTCCTGCGCAGCTACGGCGTCGGCACGGACGGCACGGTGCTCGGCGAGGGCGTCGGCATGGTCGTGCTCAAGCCGCTCGCCGAGGCCGTCGCCGACGGAGACCACGTGTACGGCGTGATCCGGGGCAGCGGTATGACGAACGCGGGCGTGCGCAACGGGTTCACCGTGCCCAGCCCGGTGCAGCAGGGCCGTGCCATCGAGAAGGCGCTGGACGACGCGGGCGTGGACGCGCGCACGATCAGCTACCTCGAAGGCCACGGGTCGGCGACGTCGCTGGGAGACCCGATCGAGATCCGCGGCGCGACGAGCGCGTTCCGCCGTGACACCGCCGACCGGGGCTTCTGCGCGCTCGGCTCGGTGAAGTCCAACGTCGCTCACCTGTTGTCGGGATCGGGCATCGTCGGCCTGACGAAGGTCCTGCTGCAGCTGAAGCACCGGACGATCGTGAAGTCGCTGCACTCCGAGACCCTCAGCCCGGCGATCGACTTCGCCGAGACGCCGTTCGTCGTGCAGCACGAGCGCACCGAGTGGGCGCGTCCGGTACTCGACGGGCAGACGGTACCCAGGCGTGCCGGTGTCACCTCGATCGGAGCCGGCGGCGCGAACGTGCACATCGTCGTGGAGGAACACGACGACATGGTCCGGCCGCCGGCCGAGTCCGGACTGCCACGACTGATCGTCTGCTCGGCGGCCACGCCGCAGGCAATGGGACGTGTGCTGCGAGACCTGCACGCGCACGTGGTGGCGTCGCGGCCTGGGTTGGACGCCCTTGCCTTCACGTTGCAGACGGGCAAGAACGAGATGTCGTCCCGTGTGGCGTTCGTTGCCGCGGACATTGACGCCGTCGCGGCGAAGCTCTCCGTTCTGTCCGAAGTGGACTGGGCGAGCCCGGTCGTGCCCGACGGCGTGTGGTTCGTGCCGAGCACGATGGGCGTGACCGATCCGCCGGACGAAGCGGATGTGGAGAAGGCGCTTGCCGGGGCGGACCTCGGTGCGCTCGCGGCGGTCTGGACCGCCGGTGCGGCCGTCGACTGGGACGTGCTGTGGCCGCAGGCGACCAGGCCCGCGAAGCTGTCGCTGCCCGGTTACCCGTTCGAGCGCGTCCGGTGCTGGTACCCGGAGTTCGACGACGCGCCGAGCGTGCTGGACCCCATCGCGTTCGCGCGGCGGGCGCACCCGTGGGTCGGCGTCAACGAGTCGGACCTGGACGGCGTTCGCTACCGGCTCGCGCTGCGCGGCGACGAACTGCTCGACTACGTCTACTCGGTGCGGCGCGAGAAGCGTTATGCCACGGCCGCGCTGCTGGACGGTGTGCTCGCGTTCGCCGAGGTCGCCGGCCTCGGGGACGGCTGGGCCGTGCGCGATGCGCGCTGGGCCGCCCTGCCTGATCCGTCGCAGGATCAGCTGCTCACCTGGAAACTCGGCGCGAACCGTGCCGAACTGCACGACCAGGACGGCACCGTCGTGTTCGGCGCCGATCTCGTCGCTGCGACGGAACCGTTGCGGCAGAACGACTCCGTGATCGACACTCCACTCTCGCTGGACGAGCAGGGGTTCTACGCGAAGCTCGGCGAACTGGGTGTGGACGCCCGGCCCTTCGCCAGGGTGGTCGAGGGAGTCGCGGAGATCGGCGGACGGCTGCTCGTCCGCGTCGCGGAACCCGCGCTGTCCCAGGATCCGCACAAGCGACGCGTCCGGATTCCGGCCTGGGTGCTCAACGGGCTGGTGCAAGGTGTGCAGTACCTCACCTCCGACGCCGACGCGACCGTCGTGCGGGTGCGCTCGGCCGAGGGTGCGGATCTTGGCCGCACTAGGGCGATCGTGCTGGAGGGCAAGGGTTCCACGTTCGACGTGCGGTTGCTCGACGAGACCGGAGCGGTGCTGGGCCGGTGGGAGGGCGTGGAGTTCGGCAACGCGCCGGTCGCGGTGACCGGCGAGCGGGACGGGGACGGCGCGGTCCGGGACCGGCTGACCGCCCAGGTTCGCGAGACCGTGGCCCAGCTGCTCAAGACCGACCCGGCCGACATCGACCTCGACACGCACTTCCCCGCGTTCGGGTTCGAGTCGATCAGCCTGGCCTCGCTCGCCCAGGAACTCGGTGGCCGGCTCGGCATCGACCTGAGCCCGGCGGTGTTCTTCCAGCACCCCAACATCCGCGGGCTGGTCGGCCGGTTGGCGCAGGAGATCGGTACGTCGGCTCCGGCGGGGCTCGTTCCCGCTGTGCCGTCGTCGCTTCCGCAGGCCCTCCCGGCGGCGTTGCCTCCGGCCGAGCAGGAGACCGATGCGGTCGCGATCATCGGTGTCGCCGGGAGGTTCCCCGGTGCCGACGATCCGGACGCACTGTGGGAACGGCTTCGCGAAGGCGCGAATCTCGTCTCGTCGTATCCGGCTGACCGGTTCGACGGCCGTTACGCCGAGGTCGTGGCACGCGCGGACTTCCCGAAGTACGCGGGGCTGATCGAGGGCGTCGATCGGTTCGACGCGGGCTTCTTCTCGTTGTCCCGCCTGGAAGCCGAGCTCATGGACCCGCAGCAGCGGCTGGCGCTGGAGACCGTGTGGACGGCGTTGGAGAACGCCGGTTACTCGCCTGCGCGACTGCCTGAGGACACCGGCGTGTTCTTCGGTGTGTCCGGCACGGACTACCACCACCTGCTCAACGCGAGCGGAGTGGAGCCGGACGGCTACACCGCGACCGGCAACTCGCACGCCGTGCTGGCGAACAGGATCTCGTTCCTGCTCGACGTCCGGGGACCGAGCGAGCCGATCGACACGGCGTGCTCCAGTTCGCTGGTGGCGCTGCACCGCGCGGTCGAGAGCATCCGGTCCGGGCGTTGCGGCATGGCGCTGGCCGGCGGGGTGAACCTGCTGCTGAGCGTCGACACGTTCGTCTCGACGCGGGCCGCGGGAATGCTCAGCCCCGACGGGCGTTGCAAGACCTTCTCCGCGGACGCCGACGGATACGTCCGTGCGGAAGGCGTGGCGGCGGTGTTGCTCAAGCCGTTGGCCGCGGCACTGCGCGACGGCGACACCATTCACGGTGTCGTTCTCGGCACGGCGGAGAACCACGGTGGCCGGGCGGCCTCGCTCACCGCCCCCAACGCCTCGGCGCAGGCGGGGGTGATCGAGGCGGCCATGCGCGGCATCGACCCGGACAGCATCGGTTACGTCGAGGCGCACGGCACAGGCACCGCACTGGGTGACCCGGTCGAGGTCGACGCGCTCACCACCGCCTACCGGAACCTCGGCGGCTCGGCCACGCGGGCACTCGGCGCGGTGAAGGCGAACATCGGCCACGCCGAGGCGGCGGCCGGCCTGGCAGGTGTGGTCAAGGTGTTGCGGCAGATGGAACACCGCGAGCTGCCGGCGGTGCCGCACCTCGACGAGTTGAACCCGCACCTGAAGCTCGACGGCAGTGGGTTCGAGGTCGTGCGTGAATCGCGCCCCTGGCAGCCGGTGACCGACGCTTCCGGGACCGAGTCGCCGTTGCGGGCCGGTGTCAGCAGCTTCGGGTTCGGCGGGGTCAACGCCCACGTCGTCCTGGAAGCCCCGCCATCGCGACCGGAACCGGCGCCGACCGCCGAACCGCAGGCGATCGTCCTCTCGGCCCGTGACGCGGACCGCCTCGCGGCTCGTGCCGAGGACCTGCGCGCCTTCCTCGGCGAGAACTCGCCCTCGCTCGCGGACCTGGCCTTCACACTGCAGGTCGGCAGGGAGGAAATGGAGCACCGGCTGGGCTTCGTCGCCCGTGACGTCGGAGAGGTCGTCGCCGCGCTCACCGCGTTCCTCGCGGGTGGCACCGGCCTGCACACCGGAAGTCTGCGCCGGGCGCGTGGTGCGGCCGTGCGCCGAGACCGCGAAACGGAGCCGGAAGTCACCGCCGCCCTGCGGAGCGGCGATCTCAACCGGCTGCTCGCGTTGTGGTGCGAAGGACGCGCGGTCGACTGGGTGAGCCTGCATCCGTCCGGTGACCGGCGAGTGCTGGCGCTGCCCACCTATCCGTTCGCCCGCGAGCGTTACTGGGTGCCGGAGACGAGCACTCCGGAACCCCCTGTGAGTGCCGTGCCCGTGACGGTGATCGGGCCGCCTTCCTTCGACGTCGGTGCGCGCACCGCACTGCTGGAAGCGGTCCTGGCCAACCGGGAGGTTCCCGATGCGCTCGCCTGAGCCCACCTCGTTCTCGGAAGGAACCCTCGCCGTGACCCGCAGCATCCTGAGCGTGCCCGTGTGGCGTGCCGGCCAGGAGGTCCCGCCGGCACCCGCCGGCGGCCGGCGGCTGGTCGTGCTGTGCGACCTGCCCGCCATCGACCTTCCCGGCGTCCAGACCGCCGAGGTGACCACCGGCGGCGACGCCCCGCACATCGCCTACGAGCGGGCGGCGGTCCGGCTGTTCGGTGAGCTCAAGCGGCTGATGTCCACTTCGGACGGACGCCCGTGCGTCGTCCAGCTCGCCTGCCGCGCGGACTCGCTCTACCGCGGGCTGCTGGGACTTCTGCGCACCGCCGCGCAGGAGGACCCCGGTCTGACCGTCCGGCTGGTCGAGTTCACCTACGAGCCCTCCGCCGCCGATCTCGTGGCGGCCCTGAACGGTCAGGGCGAGCACGTGCGGCACACCCCGGCCGGGCGGGAGACCGTCACCTGGGAGCCGGTGGCACGCACGACCGCCTCCCCGGTGTGGCGCGACGGCGGCGTCTACCTGATCAGCGGCGGTGCGGGCGGGATCGGCCGCCTGCTCGCCGAGGACGTCGCCCGGCACGCTCCGAACGCGGTCGTCGTGCGGTGCGGACGGTCCGCGACAGCCGACGGTCCGGGGGAGTACCACCGAGTCGACGTCACGGACGCGACGGCGGTGCACGAACTCGTCGCGAGCATCGTCCGCACGCACGGCCAGCTCGACGGCATCCTGCATGCGGCCGCGTTGCTCCGGGACGACTACCTGATCCGTGCGTCCTATCAGGACTTCCTGCGCGTGCTCGCTCCCAAGGTCACCGGCCTGGTGCACCTCGACGAGGCGAGCCGCGATCTTCCGCTCGACTTCTTCGCCGCGTTCTCCGCGGCCGCGGGAAATCTGGGCAACGCCGGCCAAGCCGCCTACACAGCGGCCAACGGGTTCCTCGACGCCTATGCGGCACACCGGCAAGAGCTCGTCACCCGCGGCGAACGGCACGGGGCGAGCGTCTCGCTGGCGTGGCCGCTGTGGCGGGACGGCGGCATGCACGTGCCCGACGAGGAACTTCCCGCGCTCATCGAGCGCTTCGGCCCGCCGTTGCCCACCGAGGCCGCGCTGGCCGCACTGCACGGAGCCGTCGAGCTCGGTGCCACCCACGTCGTGATCTCCGGGGAAGGAACAGTGATGACCGGCACCGACGACCTCCGCGGGCGGGTGCTCGGACGGCTCAAGGGCCTGATCGCCGAGACCATGCGACTCGACCCCGCGACGCTCGACGCCACCGCGCCGCTCGACAGCCACGGCATCGACTCGATCACGGTCACCCGGCTGAACAAGCACTTCGCGCGCTGGTTCGGCGCGCTGCCGAAGACCGTGCTCTACCAGTACCCCACGCTCGCGGAGCTGGCCGCGCACCTGACCGAGCGCCACCCCGAGGGCTGCGCGCGCTGGCTGGACGACGTCCAGGCTCCTGCTGAGGCTGCCCGCTCGGCCGAGGTGACCGAGCGACCGCGACCCGTCCCCGCAGGTCCTCGTCCGGACCCGGCCGGCGAGCCGATCGCGATCATCGGTCTCAGCGGCCGTTACCCCGACGCGCCGACCCTGGACGACTTCTGGGCCAACCTCCGGGCAGGCCGCGACAGCATCCGCGAGGTTCCTGCCCAGCGCTGGGCGCTGGACGGCTTCTTCGAGCCCGACCAGCAGAAGGCCGTCGACACCGGCGCCAGCTACAGCAAGTGGGGCGGCTTCCTGGACGGCTTCGCCCGCTTCGACGCCGGGTTCTTCGGCATCTCCCCGCGCGAGGCCGCCGACATCGACCCGCAGGAACGGCTCTTCCTCGAGACCGTGTGGTCCGCGCTCGAGGACGCCGGCTACACGCGGGACCGGCTCGCCACCCGCCACCAGGGCAGGGTCGGCGTGTTCGCCGGGGTGACCAAGACCGGCTTCGACCGCAACGTGCCGCCCCCGGTGAGCGGTCCGCGCCGGTCGCCGCGCACGTCGTTCGCCTCGCTGGCCAACCGCGTCTCCTACCTGCTCGACCTGCGCGGTCCGAGCCTGCCGGTCGACACCATGTGCTCCGCCTCGCTCACCGCGATCCACGAGGCGTGCGAGCACCTGCGCCAAGGCACCTGCGAGGTCGCCATCGCCGGTGGCGTGAACCTCTACCTGCACCCCTCGACCTACGTGGACCTGTGCCGCTCCAGGATGCTCGCCGCCGACGGACGTTGCCGCAGCTTCGGCGACGGCGGTGAGGGCTTCGTGCCCGGCGAGGGCGTCGGAGCGGTGCTGCTCAAGCCGCTGGCGGCGGCCGAGGCGGACGGCGATCCGATCCACGCGGTCATCCTCGGCTCCGCGATCAACCACGGCGGCCGCACCAACGGCTACACCGTGCCGAACCCGCGCGCCCAGGCCGCCGTCGTCCGCGAGGCCATCAAGGCCGCCGGGCTGCGGGCGGGCGACATCGGCTACATCGAGGCGCACGGCACCGGCACCCGGCTCGGCGACCCGGTCGAGATCGACGGGCTCACCCAGGCCTTCGAACCGGACGCGGCCGCTTCCTGCGCGATCGGCTCGGTCAAGTCGAACATCGGTCACCTCGAAGCGGCGGCGGGCATCGCCGGACTGACCAAGGTCGTGCTCCAGCTGCGCAACGGCGAGTTCGCACCGACGCTGCACGCCGAGCGCACCAACCCGAACATCGACTTCGCGGCGACGCCGTTCGAGCTGTCCCGTGCCGGCGGCACCTGGCCTCGTCCCGACGGCGGCCGCCGGATCGGCGGCATCTCCTCGTTCGGTGCGGGCGGCGCGAACGCCCACGTCATCGTCGCCGAGCACCTGTCCGCAGCAGTGCGTTCGACCGCGCAAGGGACTCCGGAGCTGCTGCCGGTGTCCGCGCGCACCGAGGACGATCTGCGGGCCCGTGTGGCGGAGCTGGCGCAGTGGCTCGACACGCAGGAGACGCCGGATCTCGCCGCCATCGCGGCGACCCTCCGCACCGGCCGTGAAGCCATGAGCGAGCGGGTGTGCTTCGTGGCAAGGGACGCGCTGGAGTGGCGCCGTCAGCTGCGAGCGTTCCTCGCCGCTCCCGCGACCGACGCCTCTGGTGAGTCGTGGTGGCGTGGCCGCGTCGAGGCGAACAACGAGACGCTGGCCGAGCTGGCGGCCAAACCCGAGCTGCGGGAGCTGATCGCGCACTGGCTGGGCAACGGCGGGTACGCCGAGCTCGCCTCGTTCTGGGTCAGGGGCACGCCGATCGACTGGTCCGAAGTGGACGGTGCGAGCCCGCGGGTGCACCTGCCGGGCTATCCCTTCGCCGGAACCGAGTTCTGGTTCGAGCCCGCCGCGCTCCAGCCGGAGGCCGCGCCGGTCGCGCGCCCGGCGGCCGTGAACGTGGAGAGCGTGCTGATGGCCGAGCTCGCGGAGATCCTCCAGATGCCGGTCTCCGAGATCGAACGGCACCGGCCGTTCGCCGACTACGGACTCGACTCGATTTTGGGCGTCAGCCTCGTGCATCGGCTCAACGACGTCCTCGGCACGGCCGTCGACACGACCGACCTGTTCGACCACGGCACCGCCGAGCGCTTCATCACCTTCCTGGCCGGTGCCCGTCCGTCCGCCGCTCCCGTCGCCGCCACCACCTCGGGCCGGGACGACGCGATCGCCGTCGTCGGCCTCGCCGCACGCTACGGCGACGCCGAGGACCCCGACGCGCTGTGGGCGCACCTGGTCTCCGGCACCGACCTGGTCGAGCCCGTGACGCGCTGGCCGTTGCCCGCCGCCGTCGCCTGCCGCACCGGCAGCTTCCTGCGCGACATCGACCGGTTCGACCCTGCCTTCTTCGGCATCTCGGGCGTCGAGGCGACGGCGATGGACCCGCAGCAGCGCGTCTTCCTGGAGCAGTGCTGGAACGCGCTGGAGGACGCGGGGTACACGGGTGGGCGTCGCCGCGGCACGCGGGCCGGCGTCTACGTCGGCTGCTACGCCGGTGACTACTCCGAGCACCTCGGTGAGGACGCGCCGGCGCAGGCGTTGTGGGGCACGATGGGCTCGGTCGTCGCGTCGCGGATCGCCTACCTGCTCGACTTCACCGGCCCGGCCCTCACGGTCGACACGTCGTGTTCGAGTTCGCTCGTCGCGATCGACCTCGCGTGCCGCGACCTGCTCGCGGGCACCGCCGACCTCGCCATCGCCGGTGGGGTCTTCGTCCAGAACACCTCGCGCCTCTACAAGTCCGCCTCCGTGGCCGGAATGCTCTCGGCGTCGGGCCGCTGCCGCAGCTTCGACGCCGGTGCCGACGGGTTCGTGCCCGGTGAGGGCGCGGGCGCGATCGTGCTCAAGCGGCTCGCCGACGCCGAACGGGACGGCGACCACATCCACGCCGTCGTGCGCGCTTCGGGAGTCAACCAGGACGGCACCACCAACGGCATCACCGCTCCGAGCGCGCTGTCGCAGGAACGCCTGCTGCGTGAGGTGCACGGCAACCTGGGTGTCGGTGGCGTCCAGTACGTCGAGGCGCACGGCACCGGTACGCAACTGGGTGACCCGATCGAGTTCCGGGCGCTGTCGAAGGTCTTCGCCGACGCGCGGCCGGGCAGCGTGGCGCTCGGGTCGATCAAGTCGAACCTCGGCCACACGCAGTTCGCCGCGGGCGTCGCCGGCGTGGTGAAGGCCGTGCTCGCACTGCGGCACCGCACGATCCCGGCCACGCTGCACTTCACCGGGGCGAACGCGCGGATTCCGTTGCAGGGCAGCGCGTTCACCGTTCCCACGAAGACCGTCGCCTGGCCGGAGCCCGAGCAGGGGCCGCGTCGTGCGGCTGTCAGTTCCTTCGGTGCCAGCGGAACCAATGCTCATGTCGTGCTGGAGGAGTACCAGCGGCAACCGGTCGCGGAAACCGCGGGGGAGCAGCCGTTCCTGCTGTCGGCCCGGTCGCCGGAGGCTCTGCGCGAGGTCGCCGCACGACTGGCCGCCCACCTGGAGCGCGAACCCGGCTTGTCCGCCGCGGAGGTCGCGTACAGCCTCGCGGCTGGCCGCTCACCCCTGCCGCACCGTCTTGCCGTCGTGGCCGCGAGCACGGCCGAAGCCGCTCAGCGTTTGCGTGCCTGGCTTTCCGGCACGGCGACCGGTGTCCACCACGGTGAGGTCGCCGTCGACGCCGCACCGCGTGACGGCGTCCTTCCCAGCACGGCTCACGAGCTGGCGTCCGCGTTCGTGCGTGAGAACCTCGCCGGCCTCGACACGGCCTTCCCGGCCGCAGTGCGGAGGATCGTTCCCTTGCCCACCTACCCGTACCAGAGGCAGCGCTACTGGCCCTCTCGCGGTGCTTCCGCCTACCGCACCCGGCTCACCGGCCAGGAGTTCTTCCTCGCCGATCACCACGTCAACGGCCGCGCCGTGCTTCCGGCGGTGCTGTCACTGGAGTTCGCCCGCCGCGCGGCTACCAGCGGTGCGTTCGAGGCCGTGGGAATCCGTGACCTCGTGTGGGCCAAGCCGTTCCCGGTCGGTGCCGAGGGCGCGGACCTGGCGGTGGAGCGCGACGGCGACGGATTCCGTGTCTGCCAAGGCGAAACGGAAGTGCACGCGCACGGTCGTTACGTTCAGCCGGAACAGGCCGAGACGGTGGCGCTGAACGCCGTCAGGGCGCGGTGCACGGCACGAACGTTGAGCGCGGAGCAATGCCGTTCGGCACTCGACGCGGTCGGCATCGCCCACGGCCCTCGCTTACGTGCACTCGAAAGCCTGGCCATCGGCGACCGCGAGGTGCTCGCGAAGCTCGTTGTCCCGGCCGGTGCGCAGGACGAGGACCTGGCCATCCACCCGGCCGTGCTCGACAGCGCCATCCAGGCGGTCGTCGGTCTCTTCGGCGGCGAGTCCGGTGAGCTCGCCGAGAGCAGCGGACGTCCCGCACTCCCGTTCGCCGTCGACAGGATCGACCTCCTCGGGCCGGTTTCCGGCACGATGTGGGCGCATCTGCGGCACACGGGTGGCGGTTCGGAGACGTCCACTGTGGACATCGACGTCTGCGACGAGACCGGCCGTGTCGCCGTGCGTCTGCGGGGGCTCGCTTTCCGTCGCGTGACCGCGGAACCGGACCTGCGCACCGCACTGCTCGCTCCTGTGTGGGACGCGGTTCCGGACGGTGTCGAGCTGGAGCCCGCCATCGGCAGCCGCCTGGTGCTCGCTGGGGGAGGAACAGCCGAGCGTGCCGCGTTCCTGGCCCGGTTCCCCGGAGCCGTCGTGCTCGGAGCCGAGGACCACGGGAGCCTTCCCGCCGACGCCGGCCACATCGTGTGGCTCGCACCGGAGACCGGCGGGACGGACGGGACGTTCACCGTCTTCCGCTGGATCAAGGCCTTGCTGGCCCAAGGTGCCGATGGCCGCGAGATCGGCTTCACCGCCGTCACCCGGCAGGCCTGCCGGGCGAACGACGACGAGACCGTGGACGCGACCCACGCGGGAGTGCACGGACTGCTGGGTTCCGTCGCGAAGGAGTACCCGCACTGGCAGGTCAGGGTCGTCGACATCGCCGCGGGGGCGGCGGTTCCTTTCGACGCCGTGCTGAACCCACCCGCAGCGGCACGAGGCGGGGTCGCGGCTCTTCGTCACGGCGAGTGGCTCCTGCCGCGCCTGGTCGAGGTGGCCGCTGACGGACCAGTCGTCGCCCCGAGCGCGCCCAGGGGTGTGGTCGTCGCCATCGGTGGCGCGGGTGGCATCGGTGAGGTGTGGACCGAGCACCTGCTGCGCCGCCACGGCACGCAGGTCGTCTGGATCGGCCGCCGTCCGCTCGACGCGGAGATCACGGCGAAGCAGGACCGGCTCGCCGCGTTCGGACCGCGACCCGGCTACCTGTCGTGCGACGCGTCCGATGTGGACGATCTGCGGCGGGCGTGTGCCGAGATCGTCCGGAAGTACGGGCCGGTGCACGGCGTCCTGCACACCGCCATCGTCCTGGGCGACCGGAGCGTGGCGCGGATGGACGAGGAGCTGTTGCGGACGACCTATGCCGCCAAGGCCGGCGTGACCGTCGCCCTGGCGGAGGTCTTCGCGGACCAGCCACTGGAGTTCGTCGTCTTCTTCTCGTCCATGCAGGCGTTCTTCACCGCTCCCGGTCAGGCCAACTACGCGGCCGGCTGCACGTTCTCCGACGCCTACGCCGACGGGCTCTCCGCCCGTCTCGGCTGCCCGGTCAAGGTGATGAACTGGGGATACTGGGGCAACGTCGGCATCGTGGCCGAGGACGGCTACCGGCGCAGGATGGCGCGGCTGGGACTCGGCTCGATCGAGCCGGACGAGGGCATGGCCGCCGTCGACCACCTGCTCGGCTCGTCCCACGACCGCCTGGCGCTGCTGAAGGCCGCCGACTCCCGCAGCATCGCGACGTTCTACGAGCGCAGCACGCTCAAGGCTTTGCCCCACAAGAACTCCTCGCCGGCGGCCGCACTGCTCGCGGCACGGCCGGACCGACAGGCCGCCATCGAGCGCGTGCGGGTCGCCGCGGACGGCCACGGCCGGTCCATGGAACCGGCGCTCGTCCGCATCACCTGGGCGTTGCTGCGCGACCTCGGCCTGTTCGGCCCCGGCCAGTCGGGCACGGCCGACGACTGGATGGTCACGGGCGGGATCGTCGCGCTCTACCGCCGCTGGCTCGAGCACACGCTGGACGTGTTCGTGCGGGAAGGGCTGCTGCGCGACTCCGGTGACGGCCGCTACACCGCGATCGACTCGCGTCCGGTGGACCTGGCCGCCGCCTGGCGTCGCTGGGACGCCGACCGCACGCCGTGGCTGGACAACGAGGGCAAGCGGCCACAGGCGGTGCTCGTCGACACGACGTTGCGGGCGCTGAACGACATCCTGACGGGACGCCGTCCCGCCACCGACGTCATGTTCCCCAAGTCCTCCCTCGAACTCGTGGAAGCGGTCTACCGCAACAACCCGGTCGCCGACTACTTCAACGACGTCCTCGCGGACACGCTCGTCGACCACGTGCGGGCACGGGTGGCCGAGAACCCGGACGTGCGGCTGCGGCTGCTGGAGATCGGCGCGGGCACCGGCGGCACGAGCAGGGTGGTGTTCGGCCGGCTCGCACCGTGGCGCGACAACATCGAGACCTATTGCTACACCGACCTTTCCAAGGCGTTCCTGCTGCACGCCCGCCGCTCGTTCGGCGACATCGCGCCCTACCTGGACACCCGCATCCTCAACGTCGAGAAGTCGCTGGCGGAGCAGTCGCTGGACGTCGGCGGGTACGACATCGTCGTTGCCACCAACGTGCTGCACGCGACCCGCAACATCCGCACGACCCTGACCAACACCAAGGCGGCGATGCGCGCGAACGGCGTGCTGCTGCTCAACGAGCTGAGCGACAACGTCTACTTCAGCCACCTCACGTTCGGCCTGCTGGAAGGCTGGTGGCGCTACGACGACCCGGCGCTGCGCATTCCGGGCTCTCCGGGGCTCACCCCGGCGGACTGGTTGCGTGCGCTGAGCGAAACGGGTTTCCGGTCCGCGTTCGTCGCGGCGGAAGGCGCCGACGACCTAGGGCAGCAGGTGTTCGTGGCCTGTGCCGATGACGTCGTCCGGCAGCCGATTCCCGCGGGTGGCGCGGCCTTCCCGGCCGGGCCGGAGAACGAGCCGGTGTCCCTGCCGGTCGTGCAGGCCGTTCCGGAGACCGTCGAGCCCGTGGCGCCGGCGGCTTCGGCCGGCCGCGAGGACGAGCTGCTGGAGCGAGCACGCGACCACTTCCGCGCACTCGTGGCGGACGTGTTGCAGCTGCCGGTCTCCTCGGTGCGCGCCGACGTGACCTTCGACAAGTACGGCATCGACTCGATCCTCGTCGTCCAGCTCACCGAGGCGGTGCGCCGCGGGCTCGACGACGTCGGCAGCACGTTGTTCTTCGAGGTGCGCACGATCGACGGCCTGGCCGCCCACTTCGTGAAGACCCAGCCGGACGCGCTCGCCGCGCTCGTGGGTCTGCCGGCCGCCGAACAGGAGGTGGTGGCCATTCCAGTGGCCGCTCCGGTCGTTGAGCCTGTCGCTGAGCCGGTCGCCGTGCCGTCGGGCCCCGCCCGCACGGACGAGGAGATGCCGATCGCGGTGATCGGGATCTCCGGCCGCTTCCCCGGTGCGCGGAACCTGAACGAGTTCTGGGCCAACCTGCTCGACGGGGTGGACAGCGTCACCGAGATCCCGTCCGATCGCTGGAACCACGACCGCTACTTCGACCCGCGGCGCGGCAAGCCTGGACGCACCTACGCCAAGTGGGGCGGCTTCCTCGACGGCGTGGACGAGTTCGACCCGTTGTTCTTCGGCATCTCGCCGGGAGCGGCGTCCACAATGGACCCGCAGGAGCGGCTGTTCCTGCAGGCGGCCTACGAGACGCTGCAGGACGCGGGCCACACCAGGGACTCGTTGCGGGCCGCGGCGAGGGCCGTGGTGAGCGAGGACGCCGGAGACATCGGGGTGTTCGCGGGGGCGATGTACACCGAGTACCAGCTCTACGGCGCCGAGCAGGGCGTGCGCGGCGAGCCCGTGGTCGTGCCGGGCAGCCTGGCGTCGATCGCGAACCGCGTCTCGTACTTCTTCGACGCGAACGGCCCGAGCATCGCGGTCGACACGATGTGCGCCGCCGCGTTGACGGCGATCCACCTGGCGTGTGCCGCGTTGCGCCGCGGAGAGTGCGGCGTCGCGTTGGCAGGCGGGGTGAACCTCTCGCTGCACCCCAGCAAGTACCTCATGATCGGCCAGACCCAGTTCGCCTCCAGCGACGGCCGGTGCCGCAGCTTCGGAGCGGGCGGCGACGGCTACGTCCCCGGCGAGGGCGTCGGCGCGGTGCTGCTGCGCCCGCTGGCCGACGCGCAGGCCGACGGCGACCGCATCCTCGGTGTCATCCGGGGCACCGCGGTCAACCACGGCGGCCACACACACGGCTTCACCGTCCCGAACCCGGTCGCGCAGGCGTCCGTCATCCGGCAGGTGTACCGCCGCAGCGGCGTCGACCCGCGCCGGATCGGGTACGTCGAGGCGCACGGCACCGGCACCCCGCTCGGGGACCCCATCGAGATCGCCGGACTCACCTCGGCGTTCTCCGAGTTCACCGACGACCGCGGCTTCTGCGCGATCGGCTCGGTCAAGTCGAACATCGGCCACCTGGAGGCGGCCGCCGGTGTCGCCGGCCTGGGCAAGCTGCTGCTGCAGATGCGGCACGGCACCTTCGCGCCGTCACTGCACTCCGCGGAGGTCAACCCGGAGATCGACTTCAGCCGCACTCCGTTCGTGCTGCAGCGCGAGGCGGCACCCTGGCCCCGCACCGGCGCACACCCCAGGGCCGGGGTGGTCTCTGCCTTCGGCGCCGGTGGATCGAACGCCCATCTGCTCGTGGAGGAGTACATCGTGCCGGAACGTCCAGAGCGTGCAGCCGAAGCCCAGGCGGTGGTGCTCTCGGCAACGGACCACGAGCGGCTGCGCGAGTCGGCCGAACGGCTGCGCGACGAACTGCGCGACGGCGCGTGGAGCGACGCCGACCTGCCCGACATCGCCTACACCCTGCAGGTCGGCCGCGAGCCGATGACCGCGCGTTTCGCCACGGTGGTCCGTGACCTGCCGGCCCTGGTGGCGGCGCTCGACGCGTACGCCACCGGCGCGGAACTGCCCGCGGACACGTTCGTGGGCAACGGCGACAGCCCGTCGGGCTCGCTCGCGGCGCTGAAGGACGACGAGGACTTCCAGGAGACGCTGGCCCGCTGGGCGGCACGGCGCCGGCTCGGGCCGCTGGCGGAGGCCTGGGTGAACCAGGTGCGGGTGGACTGGTCGCGTCTGCACGCCGACGGGCCGCGCCCGCGCAAGGTCGGCCTGCCGACGTACCCGTTCGCACGGGAGCGGTACTGGTACACCGACGTGCTGCCGAACGGCGGCGCGACGACGGAGAGCTTCGCGGAGACGGTTGCCGCGCCTCCGGCCATCCCCGCGCCTCCGGCCACTGTCGCTCCTGCTGTCGGCCAGGTTCCCGCCATCACTCCCGTTCCCGCTGTCGGCCAGGTTCCAGCCGTCACACCGGTTCCCGTCGCCGGCCAGGTTCCACCCGCGGCACAGATCCCAGCGGCAGCAACGGTTCCCGTCGTCACGGCCCAGCCAGCCACCGTCCATCACCCCCGTGCCACCGCGGATGACGTGCTGCCGGCGGGCGATCTCACCCTCTGCCCGGTCTGGGAGGTCGAACGACCAGGAGACGTCCAGTTCTCCGGCCGCGTCCTCGCCATCGGACTGGGCACCGACGACCTCGCGGTGCTGCACCAGGCCGTGCCCGACGCGATCACCTGGGACGGCTTCGGCCCCATCCCGGGCGACGCGGACCACGTCGTGCTCTCGGTGCCGACCCGCACGGGTGGTACTCCGGCCGAACGCGTCCGGGACCACCGTGCCGCCGTGCAACGCCTGCTGCACATGGTCAACGCCGTGCAGACGCGGTATGCGGGCCGTCAGCTCGAACTCACCCTGCTGACCCGTGACGCGTTCGGGCCCAGCGGCGGGGACCCGGCTCAGGCGAGCCTGCACGGGTTCATCGGCGCGCTGGCCAAGGAACAGCCGCACTGGCGGGTCAGGGCCGTGGACCTCGCGAAGGACACGTCCTGGCAGCCCGCCGAGGTGTTCGGCCTGCCGGGTGACCGGCGTGCCCACCCCGTCGTGCAGGCCGGTGGCCAGTGGCTGCGCCGCAGGCTCGTCCAAGCAGACCTGCCCGCGCCCGCCACCTCCGCCATCCGGCGCGGCGGCGTGTACGTGCTCATCGGCGGGGCTGGCGATCTCGGCGTCGTGCTGACCGAGCACCTCGCCCGCACGCACGGCGCCAGGGTCGTGTGGGTCGGACGGCGTGCCGAGAACGACGACCTTCGTAGCCGCAAGGCCGGCATCACCGGTCTGGAACCGCTCTACCTGCAGGCCGACGCGGGTGATCCGCAGGCCCTGCGCCGGGTCCGGGACGAGGTCGTCGCCCGCTACGGCCGGGTCGACGGGATCGTGCACCTCGCGATGACCTTCACCCACACCCCGATCACCGACCTGACCGACGAGGAACTCGCCGCGACGCTCGCGTCCAAAGTGGACCCGGTCGTGCACCTCGCGGACGCGTTCTCCGGGGTCGAACTCGACTTCGTGCTGCTGGTGTCCTCACTGGTCAGCTTCATCCGGAACGCGAACCAGGCGCACTACGCCGCGGCCTGCGCCTACGTCGACGCGGCTGCCGACGGTCTGCGCGCCTCGCTCGGGTGCGCGGTGAAGACGATCAACTGGGGTTACTGGGGCAACGTCACCGAGGACCTGATCGAGGGCATGGCCGCGATCGGGCTCGCCCCGATCGACCCGGCCACCGCGATGGCCGCGGTCGAGGCGCTCCTCGCCGGTCCGGTCGACGTCGCCGGCTTCCTGCGGCTGGGCCGGCCGTTGCCGGTGGAAGGCGTGCTCACCGGCGAAGTCGCCGCGGTGCGTCCACGGGCCGCGGTCGCGCCGATCCGGGTTCAGGAACCGCGGCTGCCGGTCGCTCTCGCGGCCTACCAGGACGGACCGGTGCCGGCCGAGATCGACGCCGCGTTGTGCCGCTGGGTCGCCGCCGAACTGCGTGACGCGGGTTTCGCCGGCCCGTCCTACCTCCGCGCCGACGCCCGGTTCGCCGCCTGGGTTCCTCCGATGCTGCGAGCGCTGACCGAGCACGGCCTTGTCGACGCCGCCGGCCGCTGGGCGCTGACCGCGGACTCCGCGACGTGCCGGGCGGAGTGGGCTCGCTCCACGAGCCGGTGGGTGGAGGCCAACTCCGATCTGCGGACCCCGCTCGCGTTGCTCGCCCGCACCGTTCCTGTCCTGCCCCAGGTGCTGCGCGGCGAGGTGCTCGCCACGGACGTGCTCTTCCCGAACGGGTCGTTCGACCTGGTCGAGGGCGTGTACCGGGACAACCGGGTCGCCGACCACTTCAACGCCGTGCTGGCAGAGCACGTCGTGGAGTTCCTGCGGGCCCGGCTCGCGGCGGAACCGGGCGCGTCGCTGCGCCTGCTCGAGGTCGGCGCCGGCACCGGCGGCACCACCCGCGTGGTCCTCGACCGGCTCACGCGCGAAGGCCTGCCGGTGGCCGAGTACTGCTTCACCGACATCTCGCGGGCGTTCCTGCACCGTGCAGAGGACTCGTTCGGTGCGGCGCACAAATACCTGACGTACCGGTTGTTCGACGCCGCCCTTCCTCCGCACGGGCAGGCACTCGACCTCGGCGCGTTCGACGTCGTGATCGCGGCCAACGTGCTGCACGCCACCAAGGACGTCCGCGCCACCCTGCGCGGCACCAAGGCGCTGCTGCGCGGTGGCGGCCTGCTCGCGCTCAACGAGATCAGCGGCTTCTACCTGGTCAACCACCTCACGTTCGGCCTGCTCGACGGCTGGTGGGAGCACACCGACCCGGAGCTGAGGGTGCCCGGCGGTCCCGCGCTGTCCCCGGCCTCGTGGCAGGCGGTGCTGGAACAGGAAGGCTTCACGGGGTTCGTGCACGCGGCCGCGTGCGGCGAGCCGCTCGGCCAGCAGGTCGCTCTCGCGTACAGCGACGGTGTGTCGCGAGGACCCGGCGAGGTCAAGGAGGCGCTGGTTCCCGCGCCGGCACCGGCTCCGGTGCCCGTCGAGGTCGTGCAGGAGAAGTCGATTCGCGCCGTCGTGCTGGAGAAGCTGGCCGGTGCGCTGCGGATGACCGAGGCGCAGATCGATCCCGAACGGGCGTTCGCCGACTACGGCCTCGACTCCATCGTGGGCGCCGGCTTCGTGCAGCAGCTCAACGACAGCCTTGATCTCGACCTGCTCACCACCGTGATCTTCGACTACCGCAGCGTCGAACTGCTGGCTGCCCACATCGCGTCCGAGCACCAGCCCGTTGTGCCTGTCGCGGTGCAGGAAGCTGTGACGCCGCAGGCGATTCCGGAACCGCCGGTCGCCCCGGTGTCGCCCACGACTCCCGCCGAAACCGTGGTGGTGGTGCCCGAACAGAGCTCGACCGATCCCATCGCGATCATCGGCGTCAGCGGCCGGTTCGCCGGATCGCCCGACCTGGACGCGTTGTGGCGGCACCTCGCCGACGGCGACGACCTGGTCGGCCCGATCGAGCGCTGGGACACCTCCGGTCCGGAGTGGACGGACGTGGCCTGCCGGGAGGGCGGTTTCCTCGACGGCATCGACGAGTTCGACGCGCAGTTCTTCCGCATGTCCGGTCGCGAGGCGGCGTACACCGACCCGCAGCAGCGCCTGTTCGTGGAAGAGGCGTGGACGGCACTGGAGAACGCCGGCTACGTCGGTGCGGCGCTCGACGGCAAGCGCGCGGGCGTTTACGTCGGCTGTACCAGCGGCGACTACACGTCATGGTTCACCGAGCGTCCGCCCGCCCAGGCCGCCTGGGGCAACGCCCCGTCGATCGTGCCGGCCAGGGTGGCGTACCACCTGAACCTGCACGGTCCGGCGATCGCCGTCGACACCGCGTGCTCCAGCTCGCTCGTCGCGATCCACCTGGCCTGCCAGAGCCTGCGCGACGGGGAGACCGACCTGGCCGTCGCCGGTGGCGTGGCCGTGCAGACGACCCCGAACACCTACCTGACCGCGGGCCACGCCGGGATGCTGTCCCCGACCGGCCGCTGCCACACCTTCGACGCGTCCGCCGACGGGTTCGTGCCCGGCGAGGGAGTCGGCGTCGTCGTGCTCAAGCGACTGTCCGACGCGCTCGCCGACGGTGACCACGTGCACGCGGTGATCCGCGGCTCGGGGATCAACCAGGACGGTGCTACCAACGGCATCACCGCGCCCAGCGCGGCGTCGCAGGAGCGGTTGATCCGCGAGGTGTACGAACGCTTCGACGTCGACCCCGCCGAGATCGGCCTGATGGAGGCGCACGGCACCGGAACCAAACTCGGTGACCCCATCGAGACGGAGGCGCTCGTCCGCGCGTTCGGTGCCGCCGAGGGATCCACCGGCTGTGCCCTGGGCTCGCTGAAGAGCAACATCGGACACACCATGTCCGCCGCCGGTGTGGCGGGCGTGCTCAAGATCGTGCTCGCGTTGCGGCACGGCATGTTGCCGCCGTCGCTGCACCACGACGAGACGAACCCCGCGATCCGGCTCGCCGGCAGTCCGTTCCGCGTCCACACCGAGCTGACGCCGTGGGAGCCGAACCGCTGGGGCAAGCGCGTCGCCGCGACCAGTTCGTTCGGGTTCAGCGGCACCAACGGCCACCTCGTGGTGGAGGAGCCGCCGGCCCTCGCGGCACGGCAGCACGACGGCCGTGAACTGCTCTTCCCGCTGTCCGCGCCACGGCCGGAAGCGTTGCGGCAGCTCGTCGCGAACCTGGCCGGGCACCTGCGCGAGACGCCGGAGCTCCAGCTCGCCGATGTGAGCCACACCCTGGTGCACGGCCGCGCCCAGTTCGTGAACCGGGTGGCCTTCACCGCCGCGGACCGGCGGACCCTGTTGTCCCGCCTGGAGGACTGGCTGGCCGACGGGACCTCGCACCCGGCTCGCGACGCCATGCTCGACCGCGTCCGTGCACAGTGGACGGAAGGCGGACGGTTGGAGAGCGAGGGGCTCTTCACCGGACTGGACGTGCGGCGCACCCCGCTGCCGACCTACCCGTTCCAGCGCCGCAGTGCCTGGGTGAACGGGAGCGGTCCGGCCGACCGGCAGCCGTCCGTCGCCAAGCAGGCCAACGAGCCCATCGCCGTCGTCGGGCTCGCCGCCCGGTTCGCGGACACCCCGGACGCCGAGCGGCTGTGGGCGCACCTGGCCGCGGGGGACGACCTCGTCGGCGACGTCACCCGCTGGGACCTCGACGGGAAGCTGGGCAAGAGGGCGGGCCGCCAGTACGGCAGCTTCCTCGACGACCCGGCCCGGTTCGACGCGCTGTTCTTCAGCGTGTCCGGCATCGAGGCGACCTACACCGATCCGCAGCAGCGCGTCTTCCTCGAAGAGTGCTGGCACGCCCTGGAAGACGCGGGCTACGCCGGTGAACGGCTGACGGACCGCGGCTGTGGCGTCTACGTCGGCGCCTACCCCGGCGACTACCACGCGCTGATCGGCGACGAGCGTCCCCCGCAGACCATGTGGGGCAACATGGCCTCGGTCATCGCGTCGCGCATCTCCTACCTGCTCGACCTGTCCGGACCCGCCGTCGCGGTGGACTCGGCGTGCTCCAGCTCCCTCGTCGCCATCCACCTGGCCTGTGACGCGCTGCGGCTCGGCACGGTGTCGATGGCACTGGCCGGTGGCGTGTTCGTCCAGGCGACGCCGAGGCTGTACGAGTTCTCGGCCACGGCGAAGATGTTGTCGCCGACCGGACGCTGCCGCACCTTCGACGCGGCCGCGGACGGGATGGTGCCCGGTGAGGGCGCCGGCGTCCTGGTGCTCAAGCGCCTGTCCGACGCCCTGCGCGACGGAGACCACGTCTACGGCGTCATCAGCGCGTCCGGCGTCAACCAGGACGGTGCCACCAACGGCATCACCGCGCCCAGCGCCCAGGCCCAGGAGGACCTGGTGCGCCAGGTCCACCGCGACGCGGGCGTGCGCCCCGGCGGCGTCCAGATGATCGAGGCGCACGGCACCGGCACGCCGCTCGGCGATCCGATCGAGTTCGGTGCGCTGGCAGCGGCCTTCACCGGTGCGCCGGAGGGAGGCTGCGCGCTCGGGTCCATCAAGACCAACGTCGGGCACACCCAGTTCACCGCCGGCGTGGCGGGCACGATCAAGGCCTTGCTCTCGCTGCACCACCGGCAGGTGCCGCCGTCGCTGCACTTCAGCCGTGCCAACCCGGCGATCCCGTTGCAGGGCAGCCCGTTCCACGTGCCGACCGAGTTGCAGGAGTGGTCTGCTCCCGAGTCAGGGCCGCGCCGGGCCGGAGTGAGTTCCTTCGGTGCCAGCGGTACCAACGCGCACCTCGTCGTCGAGGAGGCACCCGAACCGGGTCGGCTGGAACATCCCGCTCAGGACGAGTGGCTGGTGGTGGTGTCCGCTCAGGACGAAGCCACGCTGCGCACCCACGTCGAGCGCGTGATCGATCACGTCGACGCCCGTCCTGACCTCGACCTCGGCAACATCGCGTACAGCCTCGCGACCGGTCGTCGCCACGAGAACCTGCGTCTGGCCGTCGTCGCGGGCGATCGCGACGAGTGGCTCGGTGCGCTGCGCACCTGGCTGCGTGACGGTCACGCGCAGTCCGTGGTGGCCGGTTCGGTGCCTGACGACGCTCCCGCAACTGTGGGTGCAGAAGGCCTGACTCTGGCCGAGGTCGCGGATCGGTTCGTGCGTGGCGAGATCGCGTCGCTCGGAAGCCTGTTCGGACAGGGCTTCCGCGTGGTTCCGCTGCCCGGATACCCGTTCGGTGGTGAGCGCTACTGGATCTCCACCGCACCCGCGCCCAGCCAGCCGGCCGTGGCGGCCCAGCAGCCCGTTGTGGCTCAGCGTCCCGTCGTGTCCGCCCGACCCGTCGTGCCCGCTCAGCCCGCTGTGTCCGCCTCGGCCCAGTCCGTCGCGCCCACCGGGCCGACCTCGTCCGCGCTGACCGTCCACAAGCGAGGGAAGTCCTACGCGGCGGACCTCACCGGTCGTGAGTTCTTCCTTGACCAGCACCGTCTTTCCGGCACTCCGGTCCTGCCGGGCGTCGCGTACGTCGAACTGGCCAGGGCGGCAGCCGAGGCCGAGGGCTACGACCGGACTGGCGTGACGCTGCGCAACGTCGTCTGGATCCGCCCGGCGCGGATTCCCAGTCCCACCGCGGCCGAGGTCACGCTCGAACCGCGCGACGGCGGCTTCTCGTACCAGATCACGACGACCGTCGGCGGCGAAACCCTGGTGCACGGCCAAGGTCGCGTCGAGCCCTCCGTGCAGGAGGCACGACCGACGCTGAACATCGCCGCGCTGCGCGCCAGGTGCACGCGGACCAAGCTCGACCGCGCCGCCTGCTACGCCCGCTACGGCGGCACGGAGGTGCACCTCGGCGAGGCCATGCGCGGCGTCGAGAAGCTGGAGATCGGCGTCAACCTGATCGTCGCCCGGCTGCGCAGGCCGGCCGGAACCGGGGACGGCTTCACCGTGCACCCGTCCATGCTCGACTCGGCTCTTCAGGCGACCCACGGCCTGGCGCTCGCCGAGGGCAGGGACGACGTGACCGCGGCCCTGCCGTTCGCGCTCACCGAGGCGCAGATCCACGCGCCCACGCCGGAGGAGGGCTGGGCGGTGATCAGGCCGTCGTCCAACGATCTGCCCGGCACCGTCCGGCGACTGGACATCGACCTGTGCGACGACGCGGGCAGGGTGTGCGTGCGCCTGCTCGGCTTCACCTTCCGCGAGTTCGGTGCGAGCGAGGAGAAGGCGCAGGAGCCGAGCGGAACGGACCAGCGCCCCGGTGCGCTCGTGCTCGGCCGCCCCGGCTGGCACCCGTCCGCCACCGCCACCGAGACCAGGCAGCTCGTCCGCCACGAGGTTCTCTTCGCGGACGTCGACCCCGGTGACGTCGCCGACCGCCTCGGCGTTCACGGCGAAGTCCTCCCCATCGCCGACGACCTCGCCACGACCTACACCCGCCGGGCCGAGTTCCTGCTGACCCGCCTCCAGGACGCCGCCAAGGCGAGCCGCGACGGCTGGGTCCTCGTGCAGGTCGTCGTCCCCGACGGCCAGGAGCACCAGCCACTCGCCGGACTGGCCGGACTGCTGCGCACCGCGCGCAACGAATGCACCCGCCTGCTCACTCAACTCGTGCTGGTCGCACCCGGCACGAACGCGGCGGACCTGGCCGAACGCCTTCGCCACGAAGCGTCCACTGTGGATGACGTCGTGACCCGGGTGGCCGGAGGGCACCGGGAGGTCGCGCGATGGACTTCCCTGGGCGAAGCCAGGGCTGAGCGACCGTGGCGCGACGGTGGCGTCTACCTGATCACCGGCGGTGCCGGCGGTCTGGGCGCGGTGTTCGCCAGGGAGATCGCCTCTGCCGTCCAGAACGCCGTGCTCGTGCTGTGCGGGCGTTCCGCCGCCGGTGCGAGCCAGCGCGCACTCCTCGACGAACTGCGGGCATCCGGTTCGCACGCCGAGTACCGGCAACTGGACGTCGCCGACCGCGACGCTGTCGACCGGTGCGTCCAGGACATCGTTGCGTCGCACGGGGAACTGAGCGGTGTGCTGCACTCCGCCGGCGTGCTGCGCGACAGCTACTTCGTCCGCAAGACCGTCGCGCAGTTGCGAGAGGTGTTCGCCGCCAAAGTCACCGGCTTCGTCCACCTGGACGAGGCGACCGCCGGGCAGGACCTGGACTTCTTCATCGGGTTCTCGTCGCTGTCCTCGTCCGGGAACCCCGGTCAGGCCGACTACGCGGCGGCCAACGCGTTCCTCGACGGGTACGCCGCCCGGCGTGATGCGCTGGTGGCCTCCGGCAAGCGGCGCGGGCGTTCGCTCAGCGTCGGCTGGCCACTGTGGACGGAGGGCGGCATGCGCGTCGACGCCGCCACCGAGCAGGCGATGTGGGACACGGTCGGCGTCCTGCCGATGCCCACGGACGTGGGCGTGGAAGCCCTTTACCGCGCCTGGGGCAGCGGTGAGGCGCACGTCCTCGTCATCTACGGCGACCGGGAACGGATCGAGCGCACGATCCTGACCGCCCCCGCGACCCCGGACAAGGAGGTCCTTTCCGTGCCGGAGAACGAAGTCCTGGTCAGGTTGCTCGCCGAACGGGTGGCGACCCTGCTGGACGTGCCCGTCGACGACATCGAGGGCGAGGTGGAGCTGACCGAGTACGGGTTCGACTCGATCTCGCTGGTGGAGTACGTCGGCCTGCTCAACGACGAGTTCGGCCTGGGCCTGGTGCCCACGCTGCTGATCGAGTACCCGACCCTCGACGGGTTCGCGTCCTACCTCCGGGACGCCCACGGCGAGGCCTTCGGTAGCGCCGCCCCGGCACCTCAGCCGACCCCGGAGCCCGTCGTGGAGACAGCGCCGGAGCCCGCCCCGATCACGGCGGCCGCTCCGTCCCACGAGGCGCTGCTCGGCGAGCTGATCGGCATGGCCGCCGCGGTGCTCCGCCTGCCCGCCAACCGGATCGAGGGCAGCCGCGAGCTGTCGAGGTACGGCGTCGACTCGCTGTCGCTGACGGAACTGGTGGCGGCGGTCAACCGGCGGTTCGGCCTCGACCTGGACCCGACGATCCTGTTCGAGCACCCGGCACTGAGCGGCTTCGCGGACTTCCTGCTGGAGCACCACGCCGACCGCGTCACGGTGGCGGAGGTCCAGGAAGAGGCTCCCGCACCGGAGCCGGCCTCCACCCCCGCCCCCGACCAGGCTCCGGTGACCACCGTCACCACCCGCGAGCCGGCCGGCCAGGAACCGATCGCCGTCATCGGCATGAGCGGCCGGTTCCCCCAGGCCCGCGACATCGCGGAGTTCTGGCAGAACCTGCTGGACGGCCGTGACTGCATCAGCGAGATCCCCGCAGACCGCTGGGACTGGCGGGAGTGCTTCGGCGACCCCGTCACCGAACCCAACACCAGCAACGTCAAGTGGGGCGGCTTCATCGACGGCGTCGGCGACTTCGACCCGCTGTTCTTCGACATCTCCCCGCGTGAGGCCGAGTTGATGGACCCGCAGCAGCGGCTCCTGCTGCTCTACGCGTGGAAGGCGCTGGAGGACGCCGGGTACTCGGCCGAGTCCGTCGAGGGCACCGACACGGCGATCGTCATCGGCACCGCCAGCACCGGCTACCCGAGCATGGTGGCGAAGCACTCGCCGGCGGTGGACGCCTACGACACCAGCGGGGCGGCCCCCTGCATGGGGCCCAACCGGATGAGCTACTTCCTCGGCGTGCACGGCCCGAGCGAACCGATCGACACGGCGTGCTCCAGTGCGCTCATCGCCGTCCACCGCGCCGTCTGCGCCATCCAGGACGGCACCTCGGACATGGCGATCGTCGGCGGGGTCAACACGATCGTCAACAAGGACCTGCACATCAGCATGAACATGGCCGGCATGCTCGCCGAGGACGGGAGGAGCAAGACCTTCTCGATCGACGCCGACGGATACGGCCGCGGCGAGGGCGTCGGCATGCTGGTGCTGAAGCGGCTGTCGGCGGCCGAGCGCGACGGTGACCACGTCTACGGCCTGATCAGGGGCACCGCCGAGAACCACGGCGGCCGCGCCAACTCCCTGACCGCGCCGAACCCGAAGGCGCAGGCCGCGGTCATCCGCACCGCTCACCGCAGGGCGGGGATCGATCCGCGCACCATCGGCTACGTCGAGGCGCACGGCACCGGCACGAGGCTCGGAGACCCGGTGGAGATCAACGGGCTCAAGGAGGCCTTCCGCGATCTCTACGCGGACACCGGCGCGACGGAGGTCGCCGGACCGCACTGCGCCATCGGGTCCGTGAAGACCAACATCGGCCACCTGGAGGTCGCGGCCGGAATCGCCGGCCTGATCAAGGTCCTCCTGCAGATGAAGCACCGCACGTTGGTGCGGAACCTGAACAACGACAAGACGAACCCGTACGTGAAGCTGGACGGCACGCCGTTCTACCTGCTGCAGGACCAGCGGCCCTGGCGTGCGCCGGTCGACGGCGACGGCGCGGAACTGCCCCGGCGCGCGGGCATCAGCTCGTTCGGCTTCGGCGGAGCGAACGCCCACGTCGTGCTGGAGGAGCACCGGGCGAAGCCGGTGGTGGAAACCCCGCCCGCGCAACCGGTTCCCGTCGTGCTGTCCGCGAGTCACCCCGAAGTGCTGCGGTCCCTGGCAGAGGAGTGGGTCGAGGCGCTGAACGCTCACGACGACGCGGCACTGGCCTCGATCGCCTACACCACGCACGTCGGACGGACGCCGATGGCCGAGAGGCTGGGCTGCGTCGCGGGCACGGTCGCGGAGCTCCAGGCCGGCCTGAGGTCGTGGCTGCGAGGAGAACCGGACAGCACGATCATCACCGGCCGCGTGTCCCGGGACGAGATTCCCGCGGCACCGGCGGGAACCAGCCCGGCGGAGGTGCTGCGGGCATGGGTGCGGGGCGCCGAGGTCGACTGGACCCGCTGGCACGCCGAGTCGCCGCGCCGGATCCCGCTGCCGACGTACCCGTTCCGGCTCAAGCGGTACTGGATCGACACCAGCACGCCGGTGGGGGAGAAGGCGTCGAAGCTGCACCCGCTGGTGCACGTCAACACCTCGGACCTCGCCGGTCCCCGCTACACCACGCGCTTCACCGGTCGCGAGTTCTTCCTCGCCGACCACAAGGTGCGCGGCGCGGCGGTGCTGCCGGGAGCGGCCTACCTCGAAATGGCGAGGGCGGCGGCGGAACTGGCGGGCGGTGACCGTTCCTGGGCACTGACCGACGTCACCTGGGAACTGCCCCTGACCGTCAAGACCGCCACTGAAGTCCACATCGGACTCACGGTCGAGGCCTCCGGCGGTGTGTCCTATCGGGTCTTCGGCTCGACCGGCCAAGGCTCGCCGCTGGTGTACGGGCGGGGAGCCCTGCGGGAGACGAGCGCGGAACCGTTGCCCTCGCACGACATCGACACCTTGATCGGCCGCTGCGCCGGTCCGGTGCTCGAAGCGTCGGAGTGCTACGAGCGGTTCGCCCGTCTCGACCTCGCCTACGGCCCGGCGATGAGGGCGATCGAACGGGTGCACAGCGGTGAACGCCTTGCCGTTGCCCGGCTGCGGCTTCCCGATGCCGCCGCGGGAGGGGTGTTCGCGCTCCACCCGAGCATGCTCGACGCGGCCTTCCAGAGCACCCTCGGCCTCTTCGCCTCGGACGACACGACCACGGCCGTGCCCTACGCGGTCGGAGAGGTGCGGGTGATCGCGCCACTGCCCACGACGGCCTGGGCCGTGACCCGGTTCGCCGCGGAGGGCCAGTCGCCGGGCGAGCAGTCGTTCGACATCGACGTGTGCGACGACGACGGCCGGATCTGCGTGCGACTGACCGGTTTCCGCGTCCGATCCCTCGTGGGAGCGCCCGCGGTGACCACCGAACCGGAGGACGACTTCCTGGCCCGGTTGATCGAAGCCGCCGGAGACGGCTCCCTCAGCCTGGCCGAGTTCGAACGGAGCCTGGCATGAGCCTGACAGCGGTGATCTTCCCGGGCCAGGGGGCCCAGGCGAAGGGCATGGGACGTGATCTGTTCGACGCCTATCCCGATCTGGTCGACCAGGCCTCGGAGCTGCTCGGCTACTCGGTGCGGGAGCTGTGCCTGGACGATCCACGGCGTGAGCTGAAGCGCACGGAGTTCACGCAGCCGGCGCTGTTCGTGGTCGGTGCACTGGCCCACCGGCGCCGGCAGGAGAACGGCGGGACCGAGGCGGCGTTCTTCGCCGGGCACAGCCTGGGCGAGTACTGCGCGCTGCACGCGGCCGGTGCGTTCGACTTCGAGACGGGCGTGCGGCTCGTCCAGCGCCGGGGTGAGCTGATGGCCGGCGCGGCCGGTGGCGGCATGATCGCCGTGACCGGCCTGGATCGGGAACAGGTCACCGATCTGTTGCGGCAGGGCGGTTTCGGCTCGCTGGTCGTGGCGAACGACAACTCGCCAGAGCAGTGCGTCGTGTCCGGGGACGTCGGGTCGATCGAAGCACTCGGAGAGTTCCTGCAGGAGCGGAACGTCCGCTGGGTCCGGCTGAGGGTGTCCGGGGCGTTCCACTCCGAGCTCATGCGCCCGGCACGGGAGGAGTTCAGCCGTTTCCTCGACGGTGTCGATCTCGGCACGCCAGGGACGCCGGTGATCGCGAACGTGACCGCGGCGCCCTACCCGGCCGGTGGCACGGCGGAGCTGCTGTCCGACCACCTGGTGAGTCCGGTGCGCTGGACCGAGACCGTGCGCTATCTGCTCGACGCGGGAGTCACGGAGTTCGCGGAGCTGGGCGGCACCGTGCTGACCAAGCTCGTGGAGCGGACCCGTGCGACCCATCGCCCATCCGCCGACCGCGCCCAGGAACTCGGCAGCGCGACGTTCCGCGAACGCCACGGTGTGCGGTTCGCCTACGTCGCGGGCGGCATGTACCGCGGCGTCAGCTCGCCCGAGATGGTGATCCGGCTCAGCCGCGCCGGAATGCTCGGGTTCTACGGCACCGGTGGGCTGGACTCGGTGGAGGTGGAGCGCGGCATCAAGGAGATCCAGGCCGCCGTGGGACAGGACGGCCCGTACGGCGTCAACTTCATCGCGAACCACGACGATCCGGACTCCGAGCAGGAACTGGTCGACCTCCTGCTGCGCCACCACGTCCGGACGATCGAGGCGTCGGCGTTCATCCAGATGACACCGGCACTCGTGCGATACCGGGTCACCGGGCTGCGGCGAGGTCCCGGCGGCGCACCGATCTGCGACCACCGGGTGGTGGCCAAGGTGTCACGTCCCGAGGTCGCGGCCGCGTTCCTGGCCCCGCCTCCGGACGCGGTGCTGGACGGGCTGCTCGCGGCCGGGGAGATCAGCGCGGAACAGGCCGAACTCGCTCGGCGGGTGCCGATGAGCCACGACGTCATCGTCGAGGCCGACTCCGGTGGACACACCGACGGCGGGATCCCGACCGTGTTGCTGCCGTCGTTGCTCGAACTGCGGCGTCGTGTGGAAGCCGAACGCGGCTACGACGAACCGATCTGCATGGGACTGGCCGGCGGGATCGGCACGCCGGCAGCCGTCGCGGCGGCGTTCGTGCTCGGCGCCGACTTCGTCGTGACCGGTTCGATCAACCAGTGCACGGTCGAGGCCGCGACCAGCGACGTCGTCAAGGACATGCTGCAGGACATCGACGTGCAGGACACGGACTACGCGCCGGCCGGGGACATGTTCGAGCTCGGCAGCAGGGTCCAGGTGCTGCGCAAGGGCGTGTTCTTCCCGGCCCGCGGCAACAAGCTGCACGCGCTCTACAGCCAGTACGGCAGCCTCGACGACCTGCCGGAGAAGACCCGATCGCTGCTCGAACGCACCTACTTCCGCAAGCCGCTGGACGAGGTCTGGGCCGACGTGGAGCGGCGCCTGCGGGCGACCGGCAGGGCCGAGCTGGCCGAGCACGCGACCCGGCAGCCGAAGCAGAAGATGGCCCTGGTCTTCCGGCGCTACTTCGGTTACAGCGCACGGATCGCGCTGGAGGGCCGGGCGGACGACAAGGTCAACTACCAGGTCCACACCGGGCCCGCGCTGGGCTCCTTCAACCAATGGGTGCGCGACACACCTCACGCGTCGTGGCGGCACCGGCACGTCGACGAGGTGGGCCGGAACCTGCTCGTCGCCGCGGCGACGCACCTCAGCGAGTTCTCCCGTCGAACAGCTTGATGTCCGATTTGTCTGCATTACCGCCGGGCAGGTACCGGAGCGGGAACCCGCTCCGCGACCTTGGAGGAGGCAGGTGCCGTGCCACCTCCCGCGTGCCACCCCTCCGCGTGCCCCTGGGCGCATCGGCACTTCCCCGAACGCGAACGGAGCCAGACATGAGCCACCGCGTCACCTCGGTGACCCAGCTGTACGAACTGGTCAGTCAGGGCCGGATCGACAAGGCGGAAGCGGTACGCCTGGCCAGGCAGCTGCAGGAGGCCGGGCCCGCCCGGCCCGCGGTGACGCCGGGAGTCGATCCGGACGTGCTGCGGGACCGGATCTGCGACGTCCTGGCGGACAAGGTCCGGCAGCTGCTCAAGGTCAGCGCCGACGACCTCGACGTGGACGTGGACCTCAGCGAGTACGGCCTCGACTCGGTGATCATCACCCAGCTCGCGACCATGGTGAACGACGCGCTGGGCACCGACATCAAGCCGACCACGATGTTCGACCACCCGAACCTGCGCGAGCTTGCCGCGCACATCGCCGGCGAGCACGGCGCCCGGCTCGCGGACCGCCTCGGCCTGCGTCCCGCCGCCGTCCCGGTGGTGAAGGAACCGGTCCGCGAGGCCCCGCGTGCCCCCGTGCCGTCTCCCCGGCAGGTTCCTGCCACGCAGGACCGGGGAACGGACGCGGTCGCGATCATCGGCATGAGCGGCCGTTTCCCGCAGGCGGACGACCTCGACGCCTTCTGGCGCAACCTGTCCGAGGGCCGCGACTGCATCAGCGAGGTGCCCGCCGACCGCTGGAACTGGCAGGAGCTGTACGGCGATCCCTTCGCTGAGGAAGGCCGCACCACCGTCAAGTGGGGCGGGTTCATGGACGGCGTCGCCGACTTCGACCCGGAGTTCTTCGGCATCTCGCCGCGCGAGGCACGGCTGATGGACCCCCAGCACCGGTTGCTGATGCTGCACGTGTGGAAGGCGTTGGAGGACGCCGGTTACGCCGCGTCGTCACTGGCCGGCAGTGACCTGGGCATCATCGTGGGCACGGCCGGCACGGGTTACCAGCGGCTGATCGAAGAGAACGCACGGGGAGGGGAAGGCGTGGCCGCGACGGCCACCGTGCCCTCCATCGGTCCCAACCGGATGAGCTTCTTCCTCGACGTGCACGGCCCGAGCGAGCCGGTCGAGACGGCCTGCTCCAGCTCCCTGGTCGCCCTGCACCGGGCGGTGTCCGCGCTGGAGCGGGGGGAGTGCTCGCTCGCGGTGGCGGGCGGGGTCAACACGGTGCTCGTGCCGGACGGTCACATCAGCTTCGGCCGGGCGGGGATGCTCAGCGACGACGGCCGCTGCAAGTCGTTCTCGGCCCAGGCCGACGGATACTCCCGGGGCGAGGGCATCGGGATGCTCGTGCTGAAGAGGCTGTCCGCCGCCGAACGCGACGGCGACCACGTCCACGGCGTGATCCGGGCGACCGCCGTCAACCACGGTGGCCGCGCCAACTCACTGACCGCGCCGAACCCGAGGGCGCAGGCGGCGGTCATCCTCGACGCCCACCGCCGGGGCGGCATCGACCCGCGCACGGTCGGCTACGTCGAAGCGCACGGCACCGGAACGAAGCTCGGCGACCCCGTGGAGATCAACGGTCTGCGGGAGGCGTTCCGTGAGCTCTACGCCGACCACGGGGCCGAGGTCGCCGGCAGCCACGTCGGCATCGGCACGGTCAAGACCAACATCGGGCACCTCGAACTGTCCGCCGGGGTGGCCGGCGTGCTCAAGGTGCTGCTGCAGATGCGTCATCGCACGCTCGTCGAGAGCCTGCACAGCGAGACCGTCAACCCGTACGTCGAGCTGGACGGCAGCCCGTTCTTCCTGGTGCGCGAACGACAGCCGTGGGCGGCGCCGCTCGACGCCGACGGCAACGAGCTTCCTCGCCGGGCCGGCGTCAGCTCGTTCGGCTTCGGCGGCGCCAACGCGCACGTCGTGCTCGAGGAGTACCGCGCGCCCGCCGGGACGAGCGCCGAGCAGGGGCCGTTCGCCTTCGTGCTGTCCGCCAAGGAATCCACCACCCTGGTGGCCCGCGCCCAGCAGTTGCTCACCTGGATCGACGACCACGCGCCGTCCGACAGCGACCTGGCGAGCCTCGCGTACACCCTCCAGGTCGGCAGGGTGGCGATGGCGGAACGACTCGCCTTCACCGCCGCGACCGTGGAGGAACTGCGGGAAGTGCTGCGGGCGTTCGTTTCCGGCGATGCACCGGGGCACGTGCACAGGGGCAGCCCGCAGCCGAACGCGCTGTGGAAGGCGCTCGCCGCCGACGAGGACATCGCCGCCGCGATGGACACCTGGGTCGCCAAGGGCAAGCTGTCCCGTCTGCTCGAACTGTGGGCCGGTGGCTTCGACTTCGACTGGCGCCGGTTGCACGGCGACACTCCACCGCGCCGGATGTCGCTGCCGTCCTACCCGTTCAACCTGCGCCGCTTCTGGATCGCCGACGGCGGCTCGCGTGCTGTCACCGCACCGAGCGGCCGACAGCCACACGTCCTGAACGGCAGCGAGTTCTACGTGCGCGACCACCTCGTGCGCGGGGTTCCGATCCTGCCCGCGGTCGCCTACCTCGAACTGGCGAGGGAGGCGTTCACCGCCGGTGGCGAGGCGACCGGCGTGCGGCTGCGTGATGTCTGCTGGCTGCGGCCCATCGAGGTCACCGGACACTGCGGCGTCGAGGTGAGCCTCTCGTCTCCGGAGGGATCTGGAGCACGCGAGTTCGAGGTGAGGGTGGAAGGCACGGTCCACGCCCAGGGCGCCGGACAGGTCGACACGACTCTCGCCACGGCCCGGGAAACGGTTGACGTGCAACGGCTTCTCGGCTCCTGTCCGCGCGGCATGGATTCCGGTGAGTTCTACGAGACCTACGAGCGCCTCGGCATGAACTACGGCCCGGCGTTGCGTGCTGTCCGATCCCTGCACCAGGGCGACGGCGTGGCGGTGGCGAGGCTGACCGTTCCGCGCGAGGCCGAGTCACCGCTGGTGCTCAACCCCAGCGTGCTCGACGGCGCGTTCCAGGCCGTTCTGGGTGCGTGGGGTGGTGAGAGCGACGGTGTGACCGGCCGCCTGGCGCTGCCCTTCGCGGTGCGCGAGGTCGAGGTGCGTGCCGCGACCCCCGCGGACGGCTGGGCCGTCATCCGTCGCCACACCAGCGACCGCGGCGCTGACGTGCACCGGTTCGACATCGACGTGTGCGACTCGGACGGGCTCGTCTGCGTGCGACTGCTCGGCTTCAGCATCAAGTCCCTGCCGGTGCCCGCGCCGTCGTCAGACGCCCGGACCTGCCTCATGACGCAGGTGTGGGACGCCGTCAGCGTGGAGCCCGTCCAGCAGTGGCCCGCGGAACGGGACAGGGTCGTGCTGTTCGGTGGCAACGAGGAAGAGCACGCCTCGTTCCGCGAGCTCCGGCCGGAGACGGTGGTGCTGGACGCCGCGGGCACGGTCGAGGAACTGACGTCGACCTTCCCCACCGACGCCACGCACGTGGTGGTGCTGGCTCCTGCGGACGCCCGTGCGGCGTTCCGTCTGCTCAAGGCAGCCCAGGCGGCCAGCGGCGGGGAGATCGGCTGGACCGTGATCACCCGGCAGGCGAGGCTTCTGCCCGGTGACAGCGAGGCCGACCCGGAGGGCGCAGGACTGCACGGTCTGTTCGGCTCACTCGCCCAGGAGTGTCCACAGTGGCCGATCCGGGTCGTGGACGTTCCCGCCGGGGAACCGGTGCCGTGGCACGAACTGCTGGAGCTGGCCCCGCAGCCGGGCGGTGCGCTGCTGGCACGCCGTGACGGCGAGTGGTACCGCCAGAGGCTGGTGGAGCTGGCCGAGCCGGTTCCGGCCGGACCCGCGCACGAGAACCTGCGCCCGGACGACGTGGTCGTCGCCATCGGAGGTGCGGGAGGCATCGGCGTCGTCTGGACCGAACACCTGATCCGCCGGCACAAGACGCGGGTGGTGTGGATCGGCCGTCGTCCTCTCGACGACCGCATCGAAGGGCTCCGCACCAGGTTGGCGGCACACGGGCCCGCCCCCGACTACATCCAGGCCGACGCGACCGACCCGGTCGCGCTGCGCCGGGCCCGTGACGAGATCGTGCGCCGCTACGGGCCGGTGCGCGGAGTGCTGCACTCCACCATCGTGCTCGGGGACCAGAGCCTGGCGCGGATGGACGAGGAGCGGTTCGGCGCGACCTACGCCGCCAAGGCCGACGTCGCGGTGAACATCGCGGAGGTGTTCGCGGGCGACCCGCTGGACTTCGTCGTGTTCTTCTCGTCGCTCCAGTCGTTCCTCACCTCACCCGGACAGGCCAACTACGCCGCGGGCTGCACGTTCGCCGACGCCTACGCCGAGCACCTGGGCACCCGCCTGTCCTGCCCCGTCAAGGTGATGCACTGGGGTTACTGGGGCGGCGTGGGTGTGGCCGCCGACGAGGCCCACCGCGAGCGGATGGCCAAGGGCGGTGTCGCCTCGATCGAACCCGCCGAGGGAATGGCCGCCTACGACACGCTTCTGGGCTTCCAGCGCTCCCAGCTGGCGATGATGAAGGTGACGAACACCCGCGCGTTCGACGGACTTCTCAGCGAGGACGTGATCGAGCACGTCGCGCCCGTGTCACCTGAGGTGGTCGGCCTTCTGCGCGACAGCCGCGCAGCCGCGGCACTCGACCCCGCGGTGGTGGTCGATTCGACCGCCGGCCACGTGAACGAGGTGCTGGCGGAATCGCTCGTCGACTACGTGCGGCACCGCGTGGCGGACGACCCCATGACCACACTGCGGGTGCTGGAGATCGGCTCGGGTGACCGGGAGGTCCGGGACACCGTGTTCCGCCACCTCGGATCGTGGCGGGACCACCTCGAGACCTACTGCCACACCGGCCTCTCCGAGGAGTCCCTGGAGACCGTCCGGCAGGAGTTCGGCGAGACGGCGCACTACTTCGAGACCCGCGTGTTCGACGTCGGGGAACCCCTTGCCGGACAAGCGGTCCAGGCCGACACGTTCGACGTCGTCATCGCCACCGGGTTGCGGGACGTCACCCCCGACCTCCGCGTCGCGCTGCGCAACGCCAAGGCAGCCTTGCGGGCCAATGGAATCCTGCTGCTCAGCGATCCCACCTCCGTTCTCCCACGACTGCTGGCCGAAGCGGGCTTCCGCGGGACGTTCACCGCCGCGGAGGGACAGCAGGTCCTCATCGCCGAGAGCGACGGTGCCGTTCGACAGCCGAGGAACGGTGCTGGTCCCGTCGAGGTGCCCGAAACTGTCCTCATCGAGCAGGACGAGGCTCCTGGCACGGTCGCGGAGCAGGTCACGGCACTGCTGGCGGACGTCCTCGAGCTCGATCCCGCGCAGCTGGAGCTGGACGCGCCCCTGCGGCGCTACGGCTTCGACTCGATCTTCATGGCCCAGTTCCTGTCCCAGCTGAGGAAGCACGTCGACGACACCCTGTCGCTGGACGTCATCGCCGAGTGCGAGTCGCTCCGCGACGTTCTCGCCGCTGTCGGCGCGACGTCGGCGCCCGTGCTGGCGGTGGAAGATCATCCCGAGCTCATCCAGATGAACCGGGGCCGTGAGGGCAGGCCCGTCTTCTGGATCCACCACGGCAACGGGGGAGTGGAGTCCTACCGGCCGCTGGCCGAACGGTCCGGACGTCCCTTCTACGGGATCCAGCCCAGGGGATGGGCCGGGTCCGGCGAGATGCTCGGCGGACAGGTGCCGATGGCCAGGCACTACGTGTCGCTCATCCGCGCCGTGCAACCGGAGGGGCCCTACGACATCGGCGGGTTCTCGCTGGGAGGCCTGCTGGCCTACGAGGTCGTGCGCCAGCTCCAGCTGCAGGGTGCGGAGGTGAACACGCTGGTCATGCTCGACTCCCTGGACGCCCCGGCGACCAACCAGGTCAACGCCATCATGCAGGGTGGCAGGACCGAGCCGGACGCGGTCGCCAAGGTCTCCGCGTTCCGCGCGGTCAACCTCGTGCTCGGCAACAACAGCCTGAACACCGATACCGGCACGACCCCGATCCTGCACAGGGACGAGGTGGATCCGGGACTGTCCTACCCGGACTTCTTCGACTCGCTCATCAAGGCCGCCCTGGCCGCCGGGATCACCAAGACCGAGGCGCAGCTCCGCAAACAGGTCACCCAGCTCGCCCGGTACTTCGAGGCGATGCAGAGCGCGAACTACGTGACGTCGCGGCTGCCGCGGCGGGACTCGGTGTCCTGCCACTACTTCCGCAACCGCAGCGGTGAGTTCTTCGGTGAGTTCAAGGACTACATGGTGCTCTTCGACAACCCGGAGCTGCCCGGGATGGACGGCGTCGAGTACTGGCGCGACTGGAAGTCCCAGATCGACGACTTCCGCGTGACCGTGGTCGACACCAACAGCCACGCGGACGTGATGACCGCACCCCAGTCGCTGGACGAAGTACTTCGCCTCTGCGACGAGATCTACGCGCACGACACGGAAGCCGTGCAACCGGCCGCGTAAGCCTGCCCGTCCTCAGTAACCCCACTTCAAGGAGCGCTTTGCGATGACCAACAGCAGGTTGTTCACCAGTGAGTCCGTGACCGAGGGACACCCCGACAAGATCTGCGACGCGATCAGCGACTCGATCCTGGACGCGTTGCTGGCCCAGGACCCGCGCTCGCGCGTCGCCGTGGAAACGATGGTCACCACCGGTCAGGTCCACGTCGCGGGTGAGGTCACCACCGAGGCGTACGCGGACATTCCGACGATCGTCCGCGAGAAGATCCTGGAGATCGGTTACGACTCGTCCGCGAAGGGTTTCGACGGCCACTCGTGTGGCGTGAACGTGGCGATCGGCGCGCAGTCCCCGGACATCGCGCAGGGCGTCGACACGGCGTTCGAGAACCGCGTCGAGGGCGCTGACGACGAGATCGACAAGCAGGGCGCCGGCGACCAGGGCCTGATGTTCGGCTACGCCTGCAGTGACACGCCGGAGATGATGCCGCTGCCGATCGCCTTGGCACACAGGCTTTCTCGTCGTCTGACGGCGGTCCGCAAGGACGGCACCGTGCCGTACCTGCGTCCGGACGGCAAGACCCAGGTCACCATCGAGTACGCGGGTGACCAGCCCGTGCGCCTCGACACCGTCGTCATCAGCACTCAGCACGCCGACGGCATCGACCTGGAGAACCTGCTCGGCGTCGACCTGCGCGAGCACGTCGTGGCTCCCGAACTCGCCGAACTGAACATCGACACCGCGAACGTGCGGTTGCTGACGAACCCGACCGGCCGCTTCGTCATCGGTGGCCCGATGGGTGACGCGGGCCTGACCGGCCGCAAGATCATCGTCGACACCTACGGCGGCATGGCCCGTCACGGTGGCGGCGCGTTCTCCGGCAAGGACCCGTCGAAGGTCGACCGCTCCGCCGCGTACGCGATGCGCTGGGTCGCCAAGAACACCGTCGCCGCCGGACTGGCATCGCGCGTCGAGGTCCAGGTCGCCTACGCCATCGGCAAGGCCGCCCCCGTGGGCCTGTTCGTCGAGACCTTCGGCACCGAGACGGTCGACCCGATCAAGATCCAGCAGGCCATCGCCGAGGTGTTCGACCTGCGTCCGGCCGCGATCATCCGCGACCTCGGCCTGCTGCGCCCGATCTACGCCCCGACCGCCGCGTACGGCCACTTCGGCCGCACCGACGTCGACCTGCCCTGGGAGTCGACGGACCGCGCCGACGCCCTGCGCGACCTCGTGAACGGAGGCTGACGATGCGGCTGGCCGTCACCGGTTCGATCGCCACCGACCACCTCATGGTGTTCCCCGGCCGCTTCACCGACCAGCTCCTCGCCGACCGGCTCGACTCCGTGTCGCTGTCGTTCCTGGTGGACACGCTGGACGTGCGGCGGGGAGGCGTCGCGGCCAACATCTGCTTCGGCCTCGGCCTGCTCGGCTCCCGGCCTGCCCTCGTCGGCGCGGTCGGCCAGGACTTCGCCGAGTACCGGGCGTGGCTGGAGGACCACGGCGTCGACACCGCGTCGGTGCTGGTGTCGCAAACCCGCCACACCGCGCGGTTCCTGTGCACGACCGACGACGCCCAGAACCAGATCGCGTCCTTCTACACCGGCGCGATGGCGGAGGCCCGCCACATCGGCCTCGCGCCCGTCGCGGATCGGCTCGGGGGACTGGACCTCGTGCTGGTCTCGCCCAACGACCCCGAGGCGATGCTGCGGCACACCGCGGAGTGCGTGCGTGCCGGCCACCCGTTCGCGGCCGATCCCTCGCAGCAGCTCACCAGGATGGACGGCGACCAGATCCGGTCGCTGCTCACCGGCGCGACGTGGTTGTTCACCAACGACTACGAGCACGACCTGTTGCTGTCCAAGACCGGCTGGTCCGAGGCGGAGGTGCTCGACCGGGTCGGGGCGTGGATCACCACCCTGGGCGAGAAGGGCGTCCGGCTGCAGATGGCCGGCCTGCCGTCCGTGCACGTTCCCGCCGCCACGGCCCGGCAGGTCGTGGACCCGACCGGCGTCGGTGACGGGTTCCGCGCCGGATTCCTCGCGGGCCTCGACCGGGGACTGCCGGCCGAGCGTGCGATGCAGCTCGGCTGCACGCTCGCGACCTTCGTCCTGGAGTCGCAGGGCTCGCAGGAGTACTCGGTGGATCCCGTGCGGTTCGCCGACCGGTTCGCCGAAGCCTACGGCCCGGTGGCCGCGGCGGAGGCCAGTCTGTTCCGAACTGTCCACACCGGACAGTTCGCTCTCTGAAGCGCCTTGGAGGACTTCGCAATGACCTCGGACCGGTTGCAGACCCGCAACGGCATCGACTTCGCCGTGGCCGACCTCTCGCTCCACGAGTTCGGTCGCAAGGAGATCCGCCTCGCCGAGCATGAGATGCCCGGCTTGATGGCGTTCCGCCGTGAGTACTCCGGGGTGTACCCGCTCAAGGGCGCTCGCGTGTCGGGTTCGCTGCACATGACGATCCAGACGGCTGTCCTGATCGAGACCCTGGTGGACCTGGGCGCCGAAGTGCGCTGGGCGTCCTGCAACATCTTCTCCACCCAGGACCACGCGGCCGCCGCTGTCGTGGTCGGCCCGCACGGCACCGAGGAGGAGCCGAAGGGTGTGGCGTGTTTCGCCTGGAAGGGTGAAACGCTGGAGGAGTACTGGTGGACCGCCGAGCAGATGCTCACCTGGCCTGACGGCGGCGGCCCGAACATGATCCTCGACGACGGCGGTGACGCCACGCTGCTGGTGCACAAGGGCGTGCAGTACGAGGCGGCCGGTGTCGTCCCGGCGGTCTCCGAGGACGACTCGGAGGAGTACGCGATCGTTCTCGACACGCTGCGCGCGTCGCTCGCCGCTGACGGCAAGAAGTGGACGAACATCGCCGAGGGCATCCGCGGCGTCACCGAGGAGACCACGACGGGCGTCATGCGCCTGTACCAGCTGGCTGCCGCCGGTGAGCTGCTGTTCCCCGCGATCAACGTCAACGACGCCGTGACGAAGTCGAAGTTCGACAACCGCTACGGCATCCGCCACTCGCTGATCGACGGCATCAACCGCGGCACCGACGTCCTGATCGGCGGCAAGGTCGCCGTCGTCTGCGGCTACGGCGACGTCGGCAAGGGCTCGGCCGAGTCCATGCGCGGCCAGGGCGCCCGCGTCATCGTCACCGAGATCGACCCGATCTGCGCCCTCCAGGCAGCCATGGACGGCTACCAGGTCGCGAAGCTCGAGTCGGTCCTGCCGATCGCCGACATCATCATCACCACGACCGGTAACAAGGACGTCGTCACGGTCGAGCACATGGCGCAGATGAAGCACCAGGCGATCCTGGGCAACGTCGGCCACTTCGACAACGAGCTCGACATGGCGGGCCTGCAGCGCTACCCCGGCATCCGCAAGAACAACATCAAGCCGCAGGTCGACGAGTGGATCTTCCCGACGGGCCGCACGATCATCGTGCTGTCCGAAGGCCGCCTGATGAACCTGGGCAACGCGACGGGTCACCCGTCGTTCGTCATGTCGAACTCCTTCTCCAACCAGGTGATCGCGCAGATCGAGCTGTTCACCAAGTTCAAGGAGTACGACAACGAGGTCTACCGCCTGCCCAAGGTGCTCGACGAGAAGGTCGCGCGCATCCACCTCGAAGCCCTGGGCGGCGAACTCACCGAGCTCACCAAGGATCAGGCCGCATACCTGGAACTGGATGTCGCCGGGCCGTTCAAACCCGAGCACTACCGCTACTGATCGCGACCGCGTGGACGGCAGGGGTTCCGGCTCTGGCTCGGGGCCGGACCCGTTGCCGTCCAGACACTAGTAGTACTACCGGAACATTCATGCCAAGAAGGCCGAACCTGTTGCGGCCGTTGACAATGGATCCGTTCCCACAAATGTACGCGGCACTCCGAGCAGCAGGAGTTCCGTTCCTGAGCACGGAAGTTGTGTGAGATGACCGAAGTGATCTCCGACAGACTGCCACTGGAGCGCCAGAACCCGTTCGACCCGCCCGCCGAGGTCACCGCGATCCGCGACAGGGCACCGATCAGCAGGCTGAGGTTCGCCGACGGACACCTCGGCTGGCTCGTCACCGGCTACCACCAGCTGCGGGAAGTCTTCGGCAGCCCCAAGTTCAGCAGCAGCAGGGAGAACCACCACCTGCTCGACCCGCGGTTCCAGGGTTCCGACGATCCCGGCAACTTCGTCAGCCAGGACCCGCCGGACCACACCCGGATGCGCAAGATGCTGCAGGGCCAGTTCACCGTGCGAAGGATGAACCAGCTGGCCGGCTGGATCGGCGAGATCGTCGAGAACCAGATCAAACACCTGCGCTCCCTCGGCAACCGGGCGGACCTGGTGAAGGACTTCACCCTCCCGATCCCATCGCTGGTGATCTGCGCGATTCTCGGCATCGACTACGACGAACGGCACAGGTTCCAGGAAGACACCGAGATGCTGGCGAGCCAGAACACCTCGCCCGAGGAGCTGATGGCGGCGCTGCACCGGATCCGCAGCTTCATCGGCGAACTGGTGGTCAGGAAGAAGGCGAACCCCGGCGACGACATGCTCAGCGGCCTGCTGGTCACCGGAGGGCCGACCGACGAGGAAGCGTCGAACATGGCGCTGCTGCTCCTGCTGGCCGGTCACGAGACCACGGCGAACATGCTGGGCCTCGGCACGTTCGCGCTCCTGCAGCACCCGGACCAGCTGAAGATCCTCAAGGACGAACCGGAGGTCATCGACAACGCCGTCGAGGAGCTCATGCGCTATCTCTCGGTCCCGCACTTCGGACCGCTGCGCACCGCGCTCGAGGACGTGGAGATCGACGGGCACCTGATCAAGGCCGGTGACACCGTGCTGGCACACCTGCCCACGGCCAACCGGGACCCGAACAAGTTCCCCGGCAACCCCGACGAGCTCGACCTGCGCCGCGAGGGCCCTCACCACCACCTCGCGTTCGGCCACGGCATCCACCAGTGCCTCGGCCACCAACTCGCCCGGATCGAGATGCGGCTCGGCTTCTCCAGGCTGTTCCAGGAGTTCCCCGACCTGCGCCTGGACGTGAAGCCGGAAGAAGTGCCGCTGCGCACGGACATGCTGCTCTACGGAGTCCACTCGTTGCCGGTGACCTGGTCGGACTGAACGGCCCTACTCGGCGTCCTGCGCCTCGATCAGGCCGAGATCGCGGACGCAGAAGCCGTGGTGCTCGAAGGTCTCGTTGAGCACCGTGCGGAGACACTGCCGCACCGAGCGGCCGCGGGCGTACGGCGGCCAGACGTCGTCGTCGGGCACCGGCGCCGGCGCCGCGAGCTGCTCGGCGGTGACGTCGTCGAGCCAGGCCTCGAGCTCGGCGGCCTGCGCGGCGCGCACGTTCACGATCTCGTCGAGGGCCGGATCGAGCGAGAGGTCGAGCCCGTGCGCTTCGCGGTAGGGCTCGACGTCCGGCCCGATGCCCATCGGTGTGAACCGCTCCGTCGAGCCCAGGCAGCAGCGCCGGAACCACGAGTCGTGGACGAAGACCAGGTGGCGCATCGTCTGCGCCGCCGACCACTCGTCGTTCACGCTGCGGCACTCGATGCCGGGCGCACGGCGGATCCGCTCGATCGTGGCGGCCCAGCCGGCGCGGAGCTGCCGCGCTGCCTCGCGCAGATCGGCGGGGTCCTCGGAGCGGACCAGCACCCGCACCGGATGACGCCGGTCGAGCTCCGCTTCGACGTACCCGGTGACCTCGACACCGTTCACCACCAGGTTGGTGACGAGCCCGTCGATCACGGCGTCCTGCAGGACGACGCCGATCAAGCGCGCCCCGGTCAGATCGCACTCGCGGAACTCCGTGCCGTGCAGGTCCTCGTCGACATACCGCGTCATGCCCGCATCCTAGTGGCGCGACTCGGAACGTCGGCTGGGTAATTCACGTTCAGCACGCCACGACGCACCCGTCTGACCGCGCATTCCCCCGGCGACATTCCGAGCCACGCCGCTAGATCCTCGCCGGCAGGGCGGCAGTTTTCTTGTGCGGCAACGCTTCTGACCGGGGGTTGACAGCGGCGAGGTGCCGGAGAAATCTGAAGGAAACCTTTCGAAAGGATCCCTTCAGATGGCCAGGACCCCGAAGGTGCCGCCGCGCAGGCGGATCAGCGACGTGAACCGCATCCGCGCGCTGGCGCATCCGCTGCGCATGGCCGTGCTGCGCCACCTGATGGCGGTGGGGCCGCGCACCGCGAGCGAGTGCGCGGTGGAGGTCGGGTCCACGCCGTCGAACTGCAGCTGGCACCTGCGTCAGCTGGCGACGTTCGGCCTGGTCGAACCAGCCGAGTCGGCAGGCGGGCGGGACCGGCCGTGGCGCGCGACGCCCGTGGGCCTCGACTTCGGTGAGCCGGCATCGGATCCGGTCGTGCGCGAGGCGCAGGACTCGGTGATCGCCGTGAGCCTGCAGGACGAGGCGGAGATGACCAGGCGGTTCTTCGACCACCGCGACGATCTCGACGACGAGTGGGTGTCCGCCTCCCGGTTCGACAGCTACGTCGTGCGCGTGACGCCCGAGGAGCTTCGTGAGCTGATGAAGTCGATCGACGACGTCCTGCGCCCGTACGTGGCGACGGTGCGGCCGAAGTCCGATGCCGAGGCGTTGCTCGCCTACGTGGGCCTGCGCGCCTTTTCCTGGCTGGACGCGACGGGGACGCCGACATGACAGCCGACCGGGACCAGGCCGCCCGGAGCTCCCTGCGCGAACCGGCTTTCGCGCGGCTGTGGGGCGCCGGACTCAGCTCGGAGATCGGCCAGTGGATGCTGTTGCTGGCGTTGCCGCTCTACGTGCTGACGATGACCGGTTCGGCGTTGGTGACCTCCACGGTCGCCATGCTCGGGCTGTTGCCGAGCCTGGTGTGCGCTCCGTTGGCGGGCATGATCGCGGACAGGTGGAGCCGACGGTGGTTCCTCGCGCTGGTCAGCCTCGGGCAGGGCGCGGTCCTGCTGCCGTTGCTGCTGGTGCAGGGGCCTGGGCAGCTGTGGATCGTCTATCTGGTGTCGGCGGCGCAGGCGGGGTTCGGCGCGATGTTCGAGGCCGCGAAGGTGGTGACGCTGCCGGCGCTGGTCCGGCACGAACAGCTGGTCAGCGCGAACGCGATGATCTCGTTGAACGCCACGATCGGCAGGCTCGCCGGCAGTCCGCTCGGCGGTGTGCTGCTGAGCCAGTTCGGCCTGCGCAGCGTCGTGTTCGCCGGGGTGGGGGCGTTCGTGGTGGCGGCAGTGCTGGCCGCGACCATCCCGGCCGGAACGGAGAGCGCAGGGGGCGAGGGGGTCGGCTTCGTCAGCGGCCTGGTGGCGGGAGCGAAGTCCCTCTGGCAGGTCAGGACGTTGCGCGGGCCCGCGATCTGCGTGGCGCTGCTCTCCCTGGCGCAGGGCATGTTCGTGGTGCTGTTCCTGTTGTTCGTGACCGAACTGATCGGCCGGGGCGAGAGCGAGGCCGGTGTGCTGCGCGGCGTGCAGGCGATCGGCGGCTTCGCCGGCGCGGCGGTCGCGGGATCGCTCACCCGCCGCCTGGGCGCGCCACGACTGCTTTCCTGGAGCCCCTTCGCATTCGGTGGCGTGAGCGCACTGACGTGGAACTTCTCGCTGGTCCAACCCGGTTTCTGGGTGTACGTGTGCCTGTTCACCGTGGCGGGCGCGCCGGGTGTGCTGGCCGCCGCGGGATGTATGTCGCTCCTGCAGCAGGCCGCGCCGCCGGCCCTGCGCGGGCAGGTGCTCGGATCGGTGCTCGGGCTCTCGGACACCTTGCAGGCGCTGGGAATGTTCGTCGCGGGTGTGCTCGTGGGCCCGGTCGGCACGCTCTTCCTGCTCGACGCGCAGGCGAGCCTGTTCCTCGTGGCCGGACTGCTGATGTGGCGAATGCTCGCAGGTCCGCGTGTTCGCCGTGATCGACGGCATGGTTCTCTCTGGTCTGGAAACCGGAGCAGACGAGAGAGAACCGCGTGATGAGAGACAACGACCCCGCGACGGTCGCCGAGCTCGACCGCCTCGACGAGGCGGTCAAGGCAGCGCCCGCGGGAGACACGACGGCGCAGATCGCGCTGTGGCGCCAGGCGACCGCTTTGGAGCACTGGTTCTTCATCGCGCGAGGCTCTGCCGACCAGCCCCGTCCCTATGCCGTGGCCGCTGAGCAGGGGTCGATGATCTGCCTCTACAGCAGCGCCGCACGGGCGAGCGAAGCCGGCCATGCCCTCGGGCTGGCCGACGCGCAGGGGAGCGTGGTGCCGACGTTCGGCGTGCCGATGCCGGTTGCGATCGACTACGTCGCCTCGTTCGCCCAGGTCGGCGTCTTCGGCGTGACGCTGGACCATCCGCGGCTCGGTCACTACATCCCGCTGGCGAACCTGGGTCTGCTCAAGGGCTGGATCGAGGGGGCAGCGCGATGAACGGTGCCGATTCCGGCGACGGCTTCGTCGAGGTGATCGCGCGCGAGGTAGAGGCCGACCCCGGGAATCTGACGCTGCGTGAGGACTTCGTCACGCTGCTGCTGGAGCGGGATCCGGAACGCGCCGCCATCGAACTGAGAACCTTCGAGGGCATCGGCGGTGATCCGGCACGGGTCCGGCTGCTGCGCGCCCGGCTGATGGCGGCGCGGCTGCGAGCCTCGAACCCGCCGCCACCCGCGGAGAACGCGCCACCTCCGGCACGGACCGGGGGAGCCGCGCGGACGCCGGTTCCGACCCCGGCCGACGAGGACCGTCAGGACAGCGCTGCCGGTTCGGCGTCGCTGTGGGACGCCGAACGCCCGGCGGTGACGCTGGCCGACGTCGCGGGGCTCGCCGAGGTCAAACGGCACCTGGACACCACGTTCCTGGCCCCGCTGCGCAATCCCGAGCTGGCGGCGGCGTTCGGGCAGACGCCGGGCGGGTCGCTGTTGATGTACGGCCCACCCGGATGCGGCAAGACGTTCATCGCCAGGGCGATCGCAGGCGATCTCGGAGCGTCCTTCATCCACGTGACCCTCGCGGACCTGCTCAGCAGGTGGATCGGGGAGAGCGAGAAGGCGATCCAGAGCGTGTTCCGCGACGCACGCGCGGCGGCGCCGTGCGTGATCTTCTTCGACGAGTTCGACGCGCTCGGCGGCCGGCGCACCTCCGGTGGCGGCGGGTCGCAGACGATGCGGATGCTCGTGACTCAGCTGCTGGAGGAGCTCGACGGCGTGGCGAGCGCCAACGACGGGGTCTACTTCCTGGCCGCGACGAACCGGCCGTGGGACATCGACCCCGCGCTGCGCCGACCGGGCCGGATCGACAGGACGGTGCTGGTGCTGCCACCCGACGCGGCCGCCAGGGCGTCGATCGTCCAGGGCGCGCTGGAGGGCAAGCCGGCCGGCGAGGTCGACGTCGCCGCCGTCTCAGCGGCGACCGAAGGGTTCTCCGGTGCAGACCTCAGCCACCTGACGACCACCGTCCTGCAGCAGGCGATGGTCGAGTCGATGAGCAGAGGTGAACTGGTACCGGTCACCACCGACGCGATGCTGGCCGCGGTCGGCGGTGTCACCCCGTCCACGACGTCGTGGTTCGACCAGGTGGCGCCGGTGCTCGAGTACGGCGTCGACGACGGCACGTTCGATCAACTCCGGGCGTACCGGGTCAAGCGAGGCATGCGATGAGGGACTTCGGCCGCACGGCCTCCGGCGACGACGACGCCGTCGAGCGAAACCTGGACCTGGCCTGGGAGCTCTTCGAAGCACAACCGGCGCATCCCAGGATCGCCGAGCTGGCGTCGCAGGTGCTCGCGTCCCAGCCGGAGCGCAGCGGCGCGGCGCTGTTGCTCGGCAATCACCGCGAGGTGTGCGGCGATGCCGGCGAGGCGCGGCGTCTCTACCTCCAGGTGGCCGGTCGCCGCGACGGCCAGTTCATCAACGCGGCTCGTGCCCTCCGGCACCTGGCGCTGGCCGAGCACGATCATGCCGAGGCGCTGCGGTGGGCGCGCACGGTGCTGGGCGAGGACCAGGAGGAGTGGGACGACTGGATGGAGCTGGGCTTCGCCCAGGCGCTCTGCGGGGACCACGAGGACGGCTGGCGCCGACTCGACGAGGCGGTGGCACTGTGCTCCCGGACGGCGCCGGACGGACTCCCCGGCGCGCTGGGGAAACGCGCGGCGTACCTGCTGGGGACCTTCGCGCCACCCGACCGCTTCGTCGCCACGGCCGAGGAGGCCATCCGGGCCGATGCGGCGAACTCCTGGGTCGCTCTGATGCTCGGCTGGGCCTACCTGGTGCAGTACCGGTTCGCCGACGCCGAACAACTCGGCCTGCGACTGCTGCGCGAGAACCCGACCGAGGACATGCTGCACAACCTGGTGGGGACGGCCAGGACGTTGCGGCAGATCGTGGAGAACGCCCACGCCCAGGACATCTCGCTGGAGGACATCCGCAACGCCGGGGTGATCGAGATGGGGTGGCAGCAGCTCCGCGACCAGATGCTCGGCACCGACCTGGCTTCCGCGCTGGCGGCGCTGGACGACGTGATGCCCGCCGGCCTGCGCGCCACCCTGCGACCGGGAACCTCGATCTCCGACGAGTCCCAGAGGGACAAGCTCGGCTCCATGGCCGCGGAGGACCTGGTGGCCTGGCACGACGGCCAGCAGCCCGGCTCCGGTGGCGCGTGGGGACTGGCCGAACCGTTCCGCCTGATGTCGGCAGCCGAGATCATCGCCATGAGCACCGAGATCGAGGCCGACCCGCAAGCGCACCCGGACTGGCCCGAGAACGAGGTCTGGGAACAGGTGATGACCGACGACGCCGGGGCGTACCTGGTCGTCGTCGCGTTCGGGGAGCTGGTCACGCGCCGCCCGGGACGTCCCGACGAGCCCGTGGCCGCGTCCATGGCCGACTGGATCTGGGACCGGGTGGCCGGCTTCGGCGGTCAGGACCCGCGACCGGCACCCCGGAAGACCGAGGCGCTCCCGACCGGCCTGCCCGCTGTCCCCGGCACGTCGCTGACCGGCACCATCGCCATGATGTACGCCGCTCTGGGCACGTCCGAGAGCTCTGCGCCGTACGAGGAACTGCGTGGGCTCTTCCCCGGCGCGACCGTCCGGCATAGCGCGCTGGACCCGGTGGTCCCCGGTCCCGACGGCGTCGACATCGCGTTGCTCGACGGTCTGGTGAAGAAGGTGACCGTCGACGTCGCGTTCTGCCCGAGCGCCGACCGCGTGATCTCCGGGCTCGACCTCGACGGGCAACGCGAACCAGTCGATGCCCACGTACGCGCGCACGGCGCCCTCGTGCACAACAGCTGGGAGAATCGCGCCTCCGGCGAGGTCACCGTCAACTACGACCTCGCGGAGCATCGACTCGGCCTGCAGTGGCGGACGGGGAGGCTCGCCCGAATCTTCGTGTCCGCCGTCGTCCAGCCGGCAGACGACTGAACAGGGGATGTCGCTTTCTGTAATGGGGCGCTCACCAGCAGAGATGTGACCATGAACACTTGCCTGTGATGTTCTCGTGTTCATTTCGTAATGTGGCGCGCTGTGTGAGCATGCCCCGTCCCCAACGCAAGGTGTTCCCGAATGTCGGGCCGACATAGAACGCAGCAGACCCCCAGCCGGAAACTGCCCATCGCAGTCGCCGCCACCCTCACCGTGGGCCTGGGCGTGACCTTCTGGGTCGTCCGGGGTTCCGACCAGCCGGTCGACCCAGCCGGAGCCGCCGCCCTTCTGGCTGCTCCGCAGACCTCTGTCAGCCAGGACCTGCGGCCTGTCACGTCATCGACCACCGCGCCGCCGTCCTCGGAACCCCCGGCGACCACCACGCCGCCTCCGGTGACCACGACAACACCCGAGGCCCCGCCGCCGCCCCCACCACCGCCGCCCTGTCCGACCACCCTGGACGGCGTCAAACCGCACGTGGCGCAGGTAGGCCACCACATCGCGGGCAAGTTCGGTGTCACGGACATCGGCGGCGCCGCCGGCCGGGGAGGCTCCGGCGAGCATCCCCAGGGTCTGGCGCTGGACTTCATGGTCGACACCGCCACCGGCAACGCCCTGGCCGACTACGTGCTGGCCAACCGCAAGGCGTTCGGCGCGACCTACGTGATCTGGCGCCAGCGCTACAACGACGGCAGCGGCTTTTCGCCGATGGAGGACCGCGGCAGCCCCACGGCCAACCACATGGACCACGTGCACGTGTCGTTCCAGGCGGCCGCGACCGTGAAAGTCACCTGCTGATCTCTTCTGGCGGCATCCCCACCCCGCTCCAACGGCAAAGGCCGGTCGACACTCGCACCTCGTAGGTGCCTTCGAGTGTCGACCGGCCTTTGCCGATGCTTCGGCACCGGCTCGCCCAGGTGCTCCAGTCGGGAATCCCACGGACCAACGACCTGTGCGCCGGTCGCCTCAGCCTCTTACAAAAGCGGACAGGATCTTCGTCGGGCGTTTCTGTGGGAGCGTTTCCATGGTGCACTGCAGTTCGGCTCCGGTCGGTCCGGCAGCCGGGAAAGGTGCACGGAATGAGTCTCCGGCGGCGGATCGCTCGTGTCCTCGTGGCCTTGATGACGGTGTGCGGCGTGGTCACCGGTGCCTCACCGGCGATCGCGGCCACTCCACCGTCCCTGACCTTCGCGAACCCGCACAGCCAAGCGCTGTACGGCGCCGCTTACGTTGCCGCGCTGGACAATCTGCTGCGCGTCAACACGGTGGGATACGACGCGCACTACAACAAGAGCGGTCTGATGGACCCGGCCACCGGCATGGTTCGCGCGGGTGGCGGATACGCCCAGCCGTGGACGCGCGACGCGTCGATCAACAGCTGGAACGCGACCAGCCTGCTGTCCCCGGCCCTGGCGAGGAACACGCTCTGGGCCGTCGTGGACAAGGACTCCGCCGGCGCGTTGCGGGTGCAGCAGGACGACCAGCAGTGGGACCAGGTCATCTGGCTCACCGCCGCGTGGCACCACTACCTCGTCACCGGAGACCAGGAGTTCCTCGGCAACGCCTACCGCACCGCCAAGAACACCCTGACCATCCGGGAACGCGCTGGTACGGCCGGGTTCAACTCAACGTACGGGTTGTTCACCGGCGCGTCGTTCTTCAACGACGGCATCGCCGGCTATCCCGCGCCACCTGCCGACGCGACCGAGTCGGTCAGCACCGGCAGCATGCCGTGGCCGGGCGTTGCGAGCGGGATGTACTTGAGCACCAACGAGGTCTACTACGCCGCGTACGTCAACGCGGCGAACATGGCGGAGCGGCTGGGGCAGTCGCAGGAGGCCGCTGCTCACCGCACGAAGGCCGCCGCGCTCAAGACCGCGATCAACCGGCACTTCTGGAACCCGGCGACGGGCCTGTACAACTACCAGCTGCTCGCCGACGGGACACCCGGCGCCCACCAGGAGGGCACCGGTCTCGCGTTCGCGATCCTCTTCGGCGTCGCGAACCAGGCTCAGGCGCGGTCGATCCTCGCGAAAGCCCGCGTGATGGCCTGGGGCATGCCCGACACCTACCCGCACTGGGACCGCTACTCCGAGGCGCAGCCCGGCCGGCACAACGCGATCGTCTGGCCGCTCGTCCAGGGCCTGTGGGCCAAGGCCCAGGCGCTGCAGGGCAATCAGAGCGGTTTCGCCGCGGAGACCGCGAGACTGGCGAAGCTCGCGAACAACAACAGCGGTTTCTGGGAGATCTACAACGGCACCACCGGCGTCGTCGACGGCGGCTACCAGCGGCTGGGCGACACGGTGAAGTTCCACTGGGGCTCCGAGCCCGACCAGACCTGGTCCGCCACGGCGTTCCTCGACATGGTCCACAGTGGACTGTTCGGCCTGAAGTACACCGGCGCGGGTCTGACCTTCGCGCCGAACCTGCCCGCGGGCTGGGGTGATGTCACCCTTCGCAACCTGCGCTACCGCGACGCCGACCTGACGATCACGCTGCGCGGTGCGGGCACGACGATCCGCTCGGTCACGATCGACGGCCAGCCGTCACGCGCCGAGATCCCCGCCACGCTCAAGGGCGCGCACACCGTGGAGATCACCCTGACCGGAGCTGCCGGCGGTGACCGGGACGGCGACGGCGCGCCCGACGCGGGGGACCGCTGCGCCGACACCGCGGGCACCGTCTCCGGCTGCCCGGCCCCCGCTCACCTGGAAGCCGAGGACGCGCGCAACACCGGCGGCGTCAAGACGAACGTCAACCACACGGGCTATTCCGGCAGGGCGTTCATCGACGGTCTTTGGGCGCAGGGAGCCGCGTCGTCGTTCACGCTGCACCGCACGTCGGCGGCACAGGGCTCCGGGACGATCACCGCGGGGTACGCGAACGCCAACAGCGACGCCCGCACGATGACGCTGTCGGTGGACGGACGCGCCGTGCGCCAGGTGAGCTTCCCGAAGGTCTCCGACAGCTGGGACGCCTGGGGCACGGTCACCTTCGACGACATCCCGTTGAGCGGCCGCGACCCGGTGGTGACGCTGTCCTACGGCCAGAACGACACCGGTTCGATCAACCTCGACTGGCTCGGCTACCGGGGACCGTGACCGGTTGGTCGCCTGCAGGGCTGTCGCCCGTTGGAAAACCCTGCTCGGACCTGACATGGTGCTGGTGGACGTGGATGCCGACCATCCCACAGGGTGGCTGACGCACCGTGACGAGCATTCGCCCCTTTTTCATGTCTATCACCGCATTCGTCCGAATAACGGGCAACGTCAACCGTCAAGAGCGCTGAACCGCATCACGCCAATGGCGGGCGAGTGGGCGCGACGACCTTCCTTACGTTGGGTGGCGGAACCCCGAGGTTCCATTCTTCGCACCCTGCAAGCGAGGAGAACCCATGTTCAGGAAATTCGTCCTGTCCGTCGCGCTCGCCGCGGCCACGACCGTCGTCGCACCCCTGACCGGCCAGGCATCGGCTGCCGAGGCCCCGATCACCGCGGCGGCGGTCACCGTCTACTACGACACCAGCAGCGCACCCACGTTCGCGAGCGCCATCAGGCAGGGCGCCGCGAACTGGAACGCGCGGGTGAGCAACGTGAAACTGGTGGAGAACCGCAGCGCGGCCTCCCTGCGCTACCGCGAGGGCAATGACCCGCGCGGTTCGTACGCCTCCACCAACGGTCACGGCAGCGGCACCATCTTCATCGACTACACGCAGGCGCGGCAGTACTACGTCACCCGCATCACCGCCCACGAGACCGGGCACGCCCTCGGCCTGCCCGACCACTACAGCGGCCCGTGCTCGGAGCTGATGTCGGGCGGCGGTCCGGGCACGTCGTGCACCGTCGCCTCCCCGAACTCCACCGAGGCGGCCAGGGTGAACTCCCTGTGGGCCAACGGGTTCGCCGGCACCTACGAGTGGAAGGTGATCTACGAGCAGATCCCCGTCCACTCCTGAGCGCGCATGACCGCGAGGCCTGGTTCTCCCGTGGAGCCGGGCCTCGCGCCACCCGCGGTCGAGCGGGCGTGGGGAGGTAGCCGCGTCCGGTCTTGTCAGGCGGTAACAATTCGGTTGAGCCGATGAACCCTTCTGTACGTATTCCCGTTCATGCGCCGCACGAACGAGGAGTACGCATGACACACCGCGTGACGGACAGACGGAAGTTTCGCCTGATCGCATCGTTGTCGGCGGTGGCCGTGGTCGCAGCGGGTACCGCCACCGTTGCGCTGGCCGCCAAAGACGGCGAGCCGGCACCGCTCGCCGCGTTCGTGCCCATCGAGAAGGTGAGCAAGAACGTCGTCGAGCCCAAAGTCGGCAAGAACGGCGCCAGCGGCGTCTTCAGGGTCGACTGCGGCACGAACGAGAGCGGCAAGTTCAGCGCCGACAACCCGGTTGCCCAGCCGGGTCTGAAGCACGGCGCACAGCACGTCCACGACTTCGTGGGCAACCAGTCGATCAGCGCGGAGTCGACCGACGAGAGCCTGGTCGACGCGGAGACGTCGTGCCGCAACGGTGACCGCTCGTCCTACTTCTGGCCGGTCGTGCGCATCAACACCAAGGCCAACCCGCAGGACGTCGGCTCCACCCCAGACAAGATCAAGGAGAACGGCCCGGGCGAGGTCGCGTGTCCGGGCGTCGCCCAGCGCCTGCCCGCCGTTCCGCAGCGGGTGCGCGACGAGATCATCCGGAACCTCCAGCAGCTCGCACAGCAGCTCAGGGAAGCCAACGACCGGGTGGCGAGTGCCCAGAACCCCGGTGACCCGAACTTCGTCAACAACACCGTTCTGGGCCCGCTGCGCAGCAAGCGGGTCGCCACCCTCGAACGCATCGCGAACGCCCTGAGCCGGTCCGCGCGCAAGCCGAACCTGACGCCGCTCGCCGACTGCGACCTGCGGTGGGGCCACGGCGGCGGTCACGGCGGCGGCAACCACTCCTCGAAGCCGCACAAGTTCGCCGCGGACGGCGTTCTCCAGCAGGCCGGGCAGAACGGCGCCGAGCAGGACGCCGCCACGCCGACGATCAAGTGCCCGTCGGTGCGCGAGGCTCTGCCGGGTGTGCCGGACCAGGCTCTGGACGAGGTGGACAACAACCTCGACCAGCTGGACAAGCAGATCGCAGAGGCCAACCAGCGCCTGGTGAAGACCAAGGGCCAGGGCGGACCGAACTTCATCGACAACGCGATCCTCGGGCCGTTGAAGGACAAGCGGGTCGCGACCCTCGACCGCATCGCGATCGCGATCGGCCGCAACGCCGAGAAGCCGCAGGGGCTGGACCGCCTCGCGAAGTGCGGCCTCAACGAGGGTGACGAGGGCGGCAACGAGAACAACGGCGAGAACAACAACGGCGGCAACAACAACGGCGGCAACAACAACGGCGGCAACAACAACGGCGGCAACAACAACGGCGGCAACAACAACGGCGGTGCCATCACCACGACCGCGCCGCCCGCGCCGCCCCTGGCCGCTCCCACCGGCAAGAACCTGGAGCTCGTCGGCAACAACGGCAAGATCGTCCGGCCGGCCGAGGTGAAGATCGAGTACCGGGGCAACGCGACCAGCAAGGTCACGGGCATGCCGAAGTTCCTGAAGATGGTCGTCGGTGACGCCAAGCCGACCAGCCGCGGCCCCGCCAACGCCCGCGCGACGTGGACCTGCAGCGGGTCCGAGGACCGTCTGTCCGACAAGTACGTGATCTGCCCGAACGGCAGCAAGGTCATGCGGGTGCACGACTTCGCGGGCTGCTGGGACGGCAAGAACGCGGACAGCGCCAACCACCGCGACCACGTCCGGTTCGCCGACAAGCAGACCGGCGCGTGCCCGCAGGGCTTCAAGGCCATCCCGCAGCTGCGGATCAGCATCTCCTACGACATCTCCCGCGACATCCAGCAGAAGGGCCAGTACCAGCTCGACGCCTTCCCGGAGGAGAACCACAACCCGTTCTCCGACCACAACGACTTCGCCAACGTCAACTCCGACCAGACGATGGCGAAGATCGTGAAGTGCGTGAACGACGGGCGCAGGTGCTCCTGACCTTTTCCTGACCCGCCAACGGGCGGAGCCTTCCCGGCCTCAGGTCCGGGAAGGCTCCGCCCGTTGGCGAATTCCGCGTCCCGGTCTCCGCCTTGGCCGAGGTTCTTCTGAGGGCTGTCGCCACCGCGGCTGCAGTCCGTGTCCGGGCGAACGGAGAATGGATGCGGTGATGAACAGCGGGAGGCATGGATGAGGCGGCGGTGGGTGCGCGCGTCGGCGGTGGCGGTGGGCGCCGTCTTGCTCGGTGTTGCCTGGTTGGTGTGGCGGACCGCCGAGCAGGCGTTGTCGTCAGCGCCAGCGGTGCGGTGGTCATCGGGGGGCGGCATGTCTCAGTGTCCGGGGGACAGAAGCTGTGATCCTCCGGCGATCCCTGACCAGACAGTGGTGGTGATCGCGATCCTGGCCGGAGCGGGAGTGGCTTTGGTCGTCGCCGTCCTGGTGGACGTGGTGCTGCGAGGGCGGGTCAGGCCTGCCGCGGCTGGATGAGCCGGCGTTCGATGCCGGGCAAATCAGCGTCCCGCTGAAAGGGCGTGATCAGACTGCTTGGTCGAGCAGCCTGCGGACCACGTCCAGCAGCTCGGTCTCCGCGTACGGCTTGGCGAGCAGAACCGCCGTGTCGTCCAGCTCGTCCGCGGTCGTGCAGCCGGACACGTACAGCACGGGCAGATCAGGCTGGATCCGCCGCACCGTGGCCGCGAGCTCGGGTCCGCCCATCTTCGGCATCACGACATCGGTCACGATGAGGTCGATGTCGTCGTGGGTGTCGACGAGCTTCAGCGCATGCAGGCCGTTGCGGGCCTCGAGCACCGCGTACCCGGACCGTTCCAGCGAGTGGCGTGCCACGGCGCGCACCTGGCTGTCGTCCTCCACCAGCAGGATGGTTTCCGAACCCTGGAGGGGTGACGTCCGGGAGGTCGCGCGGGGGAGTGGTGCGGCGGGTGCCTGCGCACGGGGCAGGTACACGGAGACCGTCGTGCCCGCGCCGGGCGAGCTCGTCAGGTCGATCTGGCCGTCGCTCTGCTGCACGATGCCGAACACCGTGGCCAGGCCGAGGCCGGTGCCCTTGCCCACGGGTTTCGTGGTGAAGTACGGCTCGAAGATCTGTGTTTGGACCGACTCGTCCATGCCGGTGCCGGTGTCGCTCACGCTGAGCACCACGTAGTCGCCGGGGTGCACGCCGACGATGCGGCCGGGGTGGCAGGCGTCGAGCACCACGTCGTGCGTGCCGATGCCGAGCACGCCGCCGCCGGGCATCGCGTCACGGGCGTTCGCGGCCAGGTTGAACAGGATCTGCTCGACCTGGCCCGCGTCCGCCCAGACCGGCGACACGTGCGCGGGCAGGTCCAGCGCCAGCTCCACGTCCTCACCGATCAGGGTCGCCAGCATGGCCCGCACCTTGGTGATCGTCGCGTTGAGGTCCACCAGTTCGGGGTTCAGCACCTGCTGGCGGGTGAAGGCGAGCAGCTGGTGCGTCAGGTTCGCCGCGCGCTCACCGGCGTGCCGGATGTCCTCGATCTCCGGACGCCGCGGGTCCTCCGGCGAACAGCGCCGGAGGAACGCCTCGCTGTTGCCGTTGATGACGGTCAGGATGTTGTTGAAGTCGTGTGCGATGCCACCGGTGAGGCGGCCGATCGCCTCCATCTTCTGCGCGTGCCGCAGCTGTGCCTCCAGCCGCTCGCGCTCGGCGATCTCGTCGACCAGTGCCGCGGTGCGCTCCCGCACCCGGTCCTCGAGCTCGGCGTGGGCCAGCTCCAGCGATCGCCGCGCCTCTTCGGCCTCGGTGAGAGCCTGCCGTTCCCGCTCGAGCATCCTGATGCCGCGCAACGCACTGCTGAGCTGCTGCTGGATCGCCTCGTAGACCCAGCCCGGCATCGCGCCCACCTCGAACACCGCGAACCCCAGCTGCTCCTCGAGCCCGAAGAGCGCGGCGGCCACGAAGTTGCCCGGCGCCGGCCGGTCGATCCGGTGGGGCGTGAGCTGTGTGGACCGGAACGTCAGCGCCGTGCGTTCCGGCCGGAGTTCGCCGTTCTCGTACGACATCAGGGGACGCGCCAGCTCACGGGTCGACTCGAACGTCATCACGTGACAGCCGGGAATCCCCATCCTGGGCAGTTCGGCCACCAGCGCGTCGGTGAGCTCGGCGACGTCCCGCGAGACGATCAGCCGCTGGCCCGCCTCGCGCACGGTCTGGTCCTGCCGTTCGTGCAGGAGGTACTCGAACGTCCTCTCCCGCTCGACCACGTCGGACACCATCAGCTGCACCCGCAGCCACAGGTCCTCGATCGCGCCCTCGTCGGCGCCGCGCGCGAGAGCGAACCGGCGCAGGTAGAACAACGGTGCCCACCACGACTGCGCCGCGCATCCGGCGCGGGCGCTGTCGCGCAGGTACTCCGCGAACACACCGAGGAAGCCCTCTGGCCGTCCGGCGTCCAGGAACAGGCGGATCAGGTGTTCGGCCCAGCCGTCCGGCAGCACGGCCGACTTCGGACCGAGCCCCTGGCGCAGGTTCGCGGCGACCGCCTCTGCGGTGTCGTGCTCCGGTACGGCGAGCTCACCGTGCGCGGGTGCGGAGACTCCGTTGCCGGAAGGGATGCAGCCGCACGAGCGGCGGACGACGAGCTCGGTGGGAACGATCTCCAGTGCGGGCGCGGGTTCACCCCGAACCAACGCACACGCGAGTTCGGCGGCCCTGCGCCCCATCTCGTAGAACGGAGCGCGCACCGTGGTCAGCCCTGGCGTCCCCGCGTCGATGTTCACCCGGCGGTGCACGCTGCCCGAAGCCGGCAGCGCGGACGCCTGGTAGCCGAGATCGTTCGAGCGGATGCACGTGTGGTTGTCGTACCCGACGACCGCCACGTCCTCCGGCGTGCGCAGGCCCGCCTCCTGCACCGCGGTCACCACGCCCAGCGCGAACTCGTCGTTGGCCGCCGCGAAGGCGTCCGGCGGTTCCGCCGCCTCGTCCAGCAGCCGGGCGACCGCGTCCGCCGCGGCGGCGGGATCCCAGGACGGGGCCGGCGTGGTCACGAGCGCCGGGTCGACCGGCAGGCCGTGGCGGACGAGCGCGTCCACATAGCCCTGGTAGCGGTCCTGCGCGCCGACATGTGCCAGCGGACCGCGCACGAAGCCGATCCGCCGATGGCCGTGCACCTCGATCAGGTGGCTGACCGCCTGGTCCATGCCGGCGCGGTTGTCCATCAGCACGGTCGGCCAGTCCGCCAGGTGCGCCTCGACGCTGACGATCGGGATGGGCGCGTAGCGGTCGGCGAAGTCGCGCATCGCGGCCTCACCGATCTGCTGGCTGATCCGCGTCGTCCAGATGACGAGCCCGTCGATCCGGCCGGGCGCGATGAGGTCGTAGACCGCGTTGGCCTGCCGTTTGTGGCGGTCCGGGTGTGCCAGCTCGGTGCCGGCGAAGCAGACGAGGTCGCAGCCACCGGCGGCCGCGCCGTCGCTGACGCCCTGCCACTGCTCGCCGGCGAGCTCGATGAGCGGGCCTGCCGTGATCATGCCGATGGTGCGCCGCACCGTCGCGCCGTTTCCCACGAAACCTCACACCTGGCTCGTCGTGTGTCGAAGCCAGCGTCAGATGATACGCGCGGTGTGGAATACCTGACACCCCGTCACAGCCAGCCGCTTGCCGCCACGTGCTCCACCTCCCTGAGGATCCAAGGTCCGGCCGTTGTCGGCGCACTGTCGACGGGTTGTCGACGGGCCTTGCCATCGTGCGTGACGACCCATCGTGTTCCACCTCAGGCGGCCCGGGTTCGGCGCCTGAGCTCAGGGGAGGTTGCTCAGATGAGAAAACGGATCGCCACCACAGCGCTCGCCATGACCGCCGCCGTGGTGGGTCTGCTCGGCACCGCCGCTCCGGCCATGGCCGACGACCACTTCGACGTGACCGTCCGGAGCGCCGTCAGCGGCAAGTGCCTGGCGCCGCAGGGCGAGTCGACGGCGGACGGCGTGCCGATCGTCCAGGTCACCTGCAACGGCAGTGCGTTTCAGCGCTGGGACTTCATCGATCGCAACAACCACGTCGTCCAGATCCGCAACGCGGTCACCCTGAAGTGCATGGACGCGCTGGGCTTGAACAACAACGGGACGCCGGTCGTCCAGTGGTCCTGTGCGAACATCAGCAACCAGCGGTTCCAGGCGAGCAGGAACCTGCCCGACTTCGTGACCCTCAAGTCGCGGGTCGCCGGCACGAGCAGCCACTGCCTCGACGTGCCGGGAGGGTTGTCCACTGAGGGCGCCGCGTTGCAGATCTGGGTCTGCAACGGCACCGCCGCGCAGTCGTACGGCGTCTTCCCCGTCTGACAGCGGACCGGCCGCGGCGACCTGTGGCCGTCGCGGCCGGCCTCGTCCGGGCAGCGGGAGATGATCAGCCTCACTAGGCTTGGCGGCGTGCGGGGAAAGGCGAAACGCGCTGGGCTGCCGCGCTGGGCAGGTCCGTTCTACCTGGCCGCCGGCGTGATCACGCTGATCTGGACGGGTGTGCTGTTCAACGACTTCCTGAACGCGTCCGCAGGCAGCGGCTCGCCGACGCGTTGCGTCGGCTGGGGGAGAAGGACGAGCTGGGAGTGTGACCAGCACGCACAGTGCTAGGAGCAGAGGGCGACGTCCATGGTGCGGCGCATGTGGTCGACGCCCGCGCCGCCGGTCAGCGCCGTGATGTAGACAGTCGCCGCACGGCCGGAATCGTCCTGACCGCTGATGTTCGCGACACCGCCGCCGGCCAGGTCACCCCCGTGGACCCAGATGTGGCCGCCGCACGACAGAGGCAGTCGGATCACACCGAGGCCGTACTCCACACCTTTTCCCAGTCCCGGCGCCGGCACGACGGTGTGCATCTGGGCCAGTGCCCAGCCTGGCAGCAACTGGCCACCGAGCAACTTCTGCCAGAACCGGTTGAGGTCCGACGGCGTCGACACCATCGCACCGGACGCGCCCGCCCAGGAAGGCTCGAACTCGGTGACGTCGACCAGCGGTCCGGCCGGATCGGCGTTGTCCACGGTGTAGTTGCGAGCGTGCGGGCCACGGATCCGCCGCTCCCCGGCCGGTGGCCAGTACGTGTTGCGCAGGTGCGCGGGCCGGATCACCAGATCGGTCACTGCCGTGCCAATGTCCTTGTGCGTCAACCGTTCCACGATCATGCCGGCGAGAACGTAGCCGGTGTTGGAGTACTTCCAGCCCTCGCCGGGATCGAAGTCCGGCTTGTGGGACAAGGCGATTCGGACCAGCTCCGCCGCCTCGACCGGCTGGTCCCGCTCGGCGGGGTTCGCGAACGTGACGTAGTCCGGCAGCCCGCTGGTGTGCTGCAACAGTTGGCGCACCTTGATGTCGCGGCCGTCGATCTCGCTTCCCTCACCGGTGCCCCGCACCACCCCGGGCAGGTAGGTCTCGACCGGCGCGTCGAGCCGAACCTGTTGCCGGGCAACCAGTTGCAGCACGGCGACAGCGGTGAACGGCTTGGTGACGCTGGCGATCCGAAAGCGGCCGTCGCCATCGACCATCGCCCGGTCCGTGCCCAACTCGGCCGTACCGGACGTGATCGTGACCGACCTGCCACGCCGATCGCGGACCTCGGCCAGCGCCCCGGGAATCCGGTCGGTGCTGGTGATCAGGTCGAGTTGGGCCTTGACGGCCGCGGCATCGGTGATCGGGCCATGCGCGGCGGCGGCGGGTGCGGACAACGCTGCGACCGACGCGCCTACGGCGATGGCCCCCACGACGCGACGGATTGTCAACGGCTTGATTGTCATTGATCAATCCTGTTGTCCGGCCAGGGGTGCGGCAATGCAACCAGCCTCAGAACCAATGGTGGGGCTGGCCCCATCGACAGGGCACTTGTGCCCACCGGGACAGGGTCGCCGGGTACTGACGGTGCCCGCCCGCGCGCGTGAGGGTTGATGCCAGGAGGCAATGATGACTACCGCTACCGCCGGATATCCGGTGCACGTGCACGCGCGGCTGGACTCCGGTCTGAGCCGCTGGCTGTGGCTGGTGAAGTGGTTCCTCGCGATCCCGCACTACCTGGTGCTCGCGTTCCTGTGGCTGGGATTCGTGTTGGTGAGTGTGGTGGCGTTCTTCGCCATCCTGTTCACAGGTCGCTATCCGCGAGCGTTGTTCGACTTCAACCTCGGTGTGCTGCGCTGGACGTGGCGCGTCACCTGTTACAGCTACGGCGCGCTGGCCACGGACCGCTATCCGCCGTTCAGCCTCGGCGCCGAGCCGGACTACCCGGCGACCCTCGACATCGCTTACCCGGAACATCTTTCGCGTGGTCTGGTCCTGGTGAAGTGGTGGCTGCTCGCGATTCCGCACTACCTGATCGTCGGCGTGTTCGCCGGCGGCGGCAGTTACGCCATGAACGAGTCGGGCCGCTTCTCCGGCGGCGGGCTCATCGGTCTGACGGTGCTCATCGCAGGCGTCGCACTGCTGTTCACCGGCCGCTATCCGTTGGGGCTCTTCGACTTCACGCTCGGCATGAACCGCTGGGCGCTGCGCGTGGCGGCCTATGCCGCACTGATGACCGACGACTACCCGCCGTTCCGCTTCGACGCGGGCGGCGACGAGCCAGGCCCCGCGATCACGCCCGACGATCTGAAGACGTCACACGCCCGCGAGCCCGAGACCGTCGGCTGAAGGCGAATACGGCATGAGAACCACGTCTCGCGATAGAAGTCGGGGGTGACTGCGTCCGGCCTGGTCGCCAGAGGCCGGACGCAGTCGAGCGGACGCCCTGTGTCCATTGTGGATGTTCTGGCGCGGTCAGCGTTCCTTGTCCGGCACGAGCCGGCTGTCGGAGGGGATGCGGACCGTCCAGGTGTTGCTGTGCGCGTGGCCGTCGACGCATTCGACGGCGATCAGGTCGTCGGCCATGTCGACGCGGAGTTCGGCGCGGGTGGCATCGGTGTGGCCGGCGATCGTGGTGAGCGCGTCCCTGACCGCGGCGACCACGTCGTCGGCGAGCGTGCTGGGGATGGCGCGGCCGAGCTGCCCCTTGAAGGTGACCGTCGCCGGGAAGCCGGCCGAGGTCGTGTGGTCGTCGACGGCGGTGAGGACCTGGTTCTGCAGGCTGAGCATGTGACGGCCGGGCGTGACGTCGACGTCGTAGACGTCGGCGCGGATGTGGCTGATCGTGGTGTCGAGAATGTCGACGTACCCGTTGACGCGACTCTGGAACTCGGGGGCCCTGTTCGCCGCGAGGAGTCCTTGCAGCCCGAGGCTGACGGCGAAGAGCCGTTGGATCACGTGGTTGTTGAGCGCGAGGCCTATCCGGTCGTGGTCGTCGGTGATGCGCTGGACCTGCTGGTCGGCGTGGACACGGCCTAGTTCCATCGCGACCGCCGCGTGGCCGCCGAAGCCGGCGAGGTGGTGCATGTCCGCGTCGGTGAACGACCGTCGTCCGGTCAGCCTGCCCACGCTGAGCGTTCCCATGGTCTGATCGCCCGCCGGCAACGGCACCACGATGACCGACCCGATCCGAGCCGGCGCGTCGAGGGCCTCGGGACCCGCGGGGAGCGCGACCAGTGCGGGCACGCCGGAGCAGGCGACCCGCGCGGCCGCGGTGGTGTCCATGCCCGTGAGCATCTCGTCGGTCAGGACTCCGCTGGTCGCCTCGATCCGCAGCTGTGCCGGTGCGGTGAGCAACGCCAGGACCGCGAAGTCGGCGTCCGCGGCCCGCTGTGCGGCCTTCAGCACCATGTCGAGTGGACACTCGTCCTGCTGGGCGAACAGCTGCCGGCTCATCGCGGCCGAGGCGGTCAGCCATCGATGACGTTGTTCGGACTCCTGATGGAGCCGGACGTTGTCGATCGCGATGCCGGCGCTCGCGGCCAGCGCGACGGCGAGCTGTTCGTCCTCGGTGCTGAACCGCCCGTTGGCGCTGCCGGTGAGGTAGAGGTTGCCGAAGACGCGGTCACGGATCCGGATCGGCACGCCGAGGAAGCTGTCCAAGTCCGGGTGACGCGGCGGGAATCCGGCATCGGCCGGATGCGTGGTCAGGTCCGCCAGCCGCACCGGGACCGGGTGAGTGACCAGCAGGCCCAGGATCCCGCGGCCGTGCGGAAGCTCTCCGATCCCCTCGACCGTGTCCTCGTCCACGCCGACGTGGACGAACTCGTCGAGCTCGCCGTGCTCGCCGATCACCCCCAGCGCGGCGTACCGGGCTTCGACGAGCTCCCGTGCGGCGGTCACGATGTGCTGCAGGACCGCGTGCAGGTTCAGTTCGCCGGCGACGACCGCGTGGGTGTGCAGCAGGCGCCGCAGCCGGCTCTGGGTCGCGCGCACGTCCTGCGCCCGTGCGGACAGCTCGCCGAGCAGCTCGTCCAGCTCCACGCGTGGTAGACCGGCGAACGGCAGACGGAAATCGCCCCGGGGCAGGTCGTGTGCACCGGTGGTACCGAAGGTGTGCGACATGGCGTCCACGTCCCGTCGACGTTTGCGCGCGCGTCAGCGGGGTCCGGGCCAACGAGACAACACCCGATGAAGCCGGGAGACTTCCCGGCTACAAGCCGAACCTACGCCGAACGCCTCGGAAGCGATACGGCTTCGGCGGCGCCGCTCAACACCCGGAGTTCTCGCCGCAACCCCTCGGCAAGCACCTCCAGGTCCGGACAGCGCTCTGGATCGGCGATGGCGGTGATGTTCAGCGTTCCCGCGTAGGACAGCGCCACGAAGGCGACGGTCACGTTGCCGGAGATCCCCGACACCGCGATCACGTCGACGACCGGCGCACCGAGGAACGACAGGCGGTGCTCGGGACCGCGCAGGTTGCTCACGAAGGTGTTGACCAGCCGCTGCCGGTCGACGAACCACCCGTACACGCCGATCTTGGCCAAGGCCCGGAACACCGGCGCGATCACCACCGCCGACGAGCCGGGCGCCCCGGTCCTGCGTTGCCGGGTGATCCTGGCGACGGCGGCGAGCCGCCGGACCGGATCACCGCCCGTGGGGACCTCGACTGGGATGACCCCGACCTGATTGCCGAGTTCGGTCGTGGCGTGCTGCCGGGCCGATACCGGCACCGAGATCACCAGCCGGTCTACGGGCTCACCGCGGCCGGCCAGCACCGCCCCGAGGGCACCGGACACCGCGGTGACCACGACGTCGTTGATCGTGCCGCCCTGTGCGTGGGCTGCGGCGCGCACGGCGCTGAGATCCGCGCGAGCCACCGCGAGGACCCGGCCAGTGCCGGTGGGACGGTTGAGCGAGCAACGCGGCGGATGCGCACCGCCACCGAGTTCGGCCGCGGCGGCACGGAGACGACCTGCCGCGGCCGGCAGCCGGCGGACCGCTCGTGCACGGGAACGCCACACGTCGACCAGCAGATCCCGGCGTCGCGGCGCTGCCCGTGGAAACCCTTGGCGGGGCAGGATCGGGACCCCGTCGACCAGGTGGGTGAGAACGGCGAGCCCGCCGATCCCGTCCGCGAGGACGTGGTGGAACACGACCACGACGGCACTGCGGGCGTCCGCGAGGCCGGTGACCAGGGTGGCCGACCAGAGAGGACTGTCCGGTGGCAGCCGCCTGGTGAGCCTGTCGGCGACGACGTCGAGCAGCGCCTGTTCATCGCCGGGTGCCGGGCAGCCGACCGCGCTCACGTGGTCGGCGATGGCGAAGGAAGGGTCGTCGATCCACACCGGCCTGCCCTGTCCGAACGGGGTTCTCACCAATCGCTGCCGGAGCCGGGGCACCGCCGTGATGCGCTCCGCGATCGCCGCCCGCACGGCGGCGATGTCGGCAGGTGACGGGGTCTCCAGCACCAGGACGGCTGCCACCTGCATCGACGTGCCGGTGGAGTCGCACACGAGCTCCATCACGTCGTTGCTGCTCGCGCGCTCGACAGCCTCGCAGCGGACATGATCGTGCTCTCTCTCGTGCGTCATACCCCGAGTGTTCGCAGGGACCGCCGGGGCGGACGCGGGCATTGGTCCCGGCCCGGCAGGGACGTCACGCCCTGTGCGACAGCCGGTCCCGGAAGAGCGGGCGTTGGTCAGCTCACCGGGAGGGGAGTGGCGCGGTGGACTCGCGGACGACGAGCCTGCACGGCTGGCGGATCACGCCGGAGCGGGTCTGCCCGTCCAGTGCGGCGAACAGGTGGGTGGCCGCCGTCGTGCCCAGCTGCTCCAGGTTGAGGTCGACCGTGGTCAGCGGGAGTCTGCAGTCCGCGGCGAAGATCTCCCAGTTGTCGTAGCCGACCACGGCGACGTCGTCGGGGATGGTCCGGCCGAGGTCGGTGAGCGTGTCGGCCACGCCGGTCGCGATCTGGTCGTTGCCGCAGAAGATCGCGTCGACCTCCGGGCTGCCGGCCAGGAGCATCCGGGCGGCCTGTCTGCCCCAGCGCTGGGACCACTCGCCGTACAGCGGTGCGCCGCCCGCGAGGGTGAGGCCGTGTTCGGTCAGCACGTCGGTCAGCCCGGTGACCCGGTCGCGCGCGGCCCGGTAGGACTCGGGTCCCGTGATGTGGGCGATGTGCTTGCGCCGCAACGACACCAGGTGTGCGGCGGCCAGTCGTGCGCCGCCCTCGTCATCGGCCAGAATCGAGAAGTCGCCGGGGTCGGTGGACTCGCAGTAGACGTAGACGACCGGCACCGGGATGTCACGGGTGAGCGAGGGGCGGATGTCGTTGCTGTCGCCGAGGATGATGAACCCGTCGACCTGACGGGCGAGCAGGGTGCGGATGTAGTGCTGGCGGCGGATGGCGTCGCCGCGGGCGTCGCAGAGCAGCACCGACATCTGCTCGTTCGCCAGCGCGTTCTCCGCGCCGAGCAGGATCGGGATGGAGAACCGTCCGGCGAGTTCGTCGGTGAGCAGTCCGATGGTGCGGGTCCGTCCGGAGATCAGCCCCTTGGCGAGCGCGTTGGGCTGGAACGAGAGTTCGGCCGCCGAACGCAGCACGCGCTCGCGGGTGGCCGGGGCGACCTCGGCGCGTGCGTTGAGCGCCTTGGAGGCGGTGGAGATCGAGACGCCTGCCAGCTTGGCCACGTCGCCGAGGGTCACAACGTCGGATCGTCTCTTGGTCACCGAAAGCCTTTCGAACGGGTTTCGACTGCTGATTCGACTGTAGTCACGCGTCGCAGCTGTGTAGAGAGCGCGGCGGGTGACATTCCTGTGACACGAATGGCAGATTGCCGAAAACGATTTCGGTCGCCATCGTGACTCCAGCAGGACGGTTGGGAGCGGTCCCAGCGCGAGGTTGTTGGAGGATCCGGATGACTGTGACGTCGCGGAACGCCGAACTCGTCGGTGGTCGCCCGGTCGTGCCGTCCCGCGGGGCCCTGCGCCCGCTGGGGCTCGGCGAGGTGCGGATCACCGGAGGTTTCTGGGCCGCGCGCCAGCAGGTCAACGGCGACGCCACCCTGCCCCACGCCCGGTCGTGGATGGACAGGCTCGGGTGGATCGGCAACTTCACCACCGGTGGGATCGGATCGCCCGACCGGCGGGGGCGGGAGTTCTCCGACTCGGAGGTCTACAAGCTGGTCGAGGCCATGGCCTGGGAGGTCGCCCGCACCGGCGACCGCGACAGGGTCTCCGACATCGAGGAGCTGACCGCCGCCATCGCCGCGGCGCAGTCACCTGACGGCTACCTCCACACGGCGTTCGGCCGCGAGGGCCAGCGGCCCCGCTACAGCGACCTGGCGTCCGGGCACGAGCTGTACTGCACCGGCCACCTGCTCCAGGCGGCCGTGGCGGCCGCGAGGACCGGCGTCGCGGCTCCGCTGCTCGACATCGCCCGCCGCGCCGCCGACCACGTGTGCCGGACGTTCGGGCCGGACGGGGTGTGGGGACTGTGCGGGCACCCGGAGATCGAGGTCGCGCTGGTGGAACTGGCGCGGCTGACCGGTGAAAGGCGCTACCTCGACCAGGCCGCGCTCTTCCTCGAGCGGCGCGGTCACCGGACCCTGCCGCCGCACCACTTCGGCTGGGTCTACTCCAACGACGACGTCCCCGTGCTGACCGCGACCGTCCTGCGTGGACACTCGGTGCGGTCGCTGTACCTGGCGTGCGGCGCCGTCGACGTCGCGGTCGAGAACGGCGACGACGAACTGCTGGCCGCCGTCGCCGAGCAGTTCGACCGCACCCTCGCCCGGCGCACCTACCTGACCGGCGGGATGGGCTCGCGGCACGAGGACGAGGCGTTCGGCGACGACTTCGTCCTGCCCGCCGACCGCGCCTACTCCGAGACCTGCGCCGGGGTGGCCGCGATCATGCTCGCCTGGCGACTCCTGCTGGCGACCGGCGAGGGACGCTACGGCGACTTCATCGAACGCGTCCTCTACAACGTCGTCGCCACGGCCATCGGCGACGACGGCCGCTCCTTCTTCTACGCCAACACGTTGCACCAGCGCGTTCCCACCGCGACGCTGCCCGGCGACGAGGAGCAGCTCGGCTTCGGCGGCGGGCCCAGGGCCCCGTGGTTCGAGGTGTCCTGCTGCCTGCCCAACATCGCCCGCCTCCTGGCGAGCCTGTCGACCTACCTGGTCACGGCCGACGACGACGGCCTGCGCGTGCACCAGTACGCCGACGCCGAGATCGACACGGCGCTCACCGACGGCCGCCGGGTGGCGCTGACGATGCGCACGGACTACCCGGCCGACGGCGCCGTGACCGTGCGGATCACCCGGACCGACGGCGGGTCGTGGCCGTTGACCCTGCGGGTGCCGCAATGGGCAGACGGCGCGGTGCTCGTGACGGCGGACGGACGACGCACCGTCCCGGCCGGTGACCTGGTGGTGCGCCGCGACTTCACGGCAGGGGAGGAGATCCGCCTCGAACTGCCGATGCGGCCCCGCTTCACCCGTCCCGACCCGCGCATCGACGCGGTGCGGGGCTGCGTCGCCGTTGAACGGGGGCCGATCGTCTTCTGTGCGGAGTCGGTCGGCGGCGAGAGCGGTGACCTCGACGCCCTGCGAGTCGAGGTCACCGCCCAGCCCGCCGACGCCGACGGGGAAGTCGTGGTGCGCGCGTGGATCGACGTCCCCGCCGAGGCACCGTGGCCGTACGGGGCGGCCGAACCGGCGTTGAGCACCGACACGGCGTTGCTGCGCCTCGTGCCCTACCACCGCTGGGCCCGCAGAGGTCCGTCGACCATGCGTGTGTGGCTGCCGACCACCTGACTCACCCGCCAACGCAAGAGGAGACACCGGTGAACCTGAGAGGTCTTCGACTGGCCGCCGTCGTGACGGCAGGCCTGCTTGCCGTGACGGCCTGCGGCAACGGCACCGCGACGGACTCCACCGCCGCGAGCGCCGACGACGGGGCGACCCTGACCCTGTGGACCCGCGCCGCGACCGAGTCGGTGTCGAAGGCCATGGCCGACGCCTACAACGCGACGCACCGCAACAAGGTCGAGGTGACCGCGTATCCGAACGAGGAGTACCCGGCGAAACTCGCCTCCGCCGCGGGCGCGAAAGCCCTGCCGGACCTGTTCGCCGCCGACGTGGTGTTCGCCGCCCAGTACGCCTCCCAGGGCCTGTGGACCGACGTGACGGAGCGGTTCGCGGCCTTCCCCGCCAAGGACAGCGTGGCGCCCTCGCACGTGAAGGCGGCCACCTGGGACGGACGCAACTTCGCGGTGCCGCACACCATCGACATGTCGGTGATGCTCTACGACAAGGACCTGTACGCGAAGGCGGGCCTCGACCCGGAGAAGCCGCCGGCCACGCTGCGGGAGTTCGCCGACCACGCGCGGAAGATCGACCAACTCGGCGGCGAGGTCAGCGGCACGTACTTCGGCGGCAACTGCGGCGGCTGCGTCGAGTTCACCCTGTGGCCGTCGGTGTGGGCGGCCGGTGGCGAGGTGCTCGACGCGGACGGCAGGCAGGCGAAGGTCGACTCGACCGAGATGGCCGAGGTGTTCGCGCTCTACCGCTCGCTGTACGAGGACGGGGTGGCGGCACCGGCCTCGAAGGACGAGGCGGGGCCGACCTGGCTTGGTGCGCTGCAGGGCGGGAAGGTCGGCATCGCTCCCGGTCCGTCGGTCTGGCTCGGGGCGATGGAGGCCAAGGGCGTGAAGGTCGGGGTCGCACCGATCACCGGGATCACCGGCGGTGAGTCGACGTTCGTCGGCGGAGACACGATCGGCATCGGCGCCACGAGCGGGAAAGCCGCGCAGGCGTGGGACTTCCTGGCCTGGACGATGTCGGACGAGGCGCAGGTCGAGGTCGTCGCGAAGAGCAAGGGCGTACCCACCCGCACCGACCTGGCGTCCAACAAGTACTCCTCGGTCGATTCACGGCTCGTGACCATCAACAGCCTGGTGTCCAAGGGAAGGACGCCATACGCGCAGAACTTCAACGCCTCCTTCAACGACGCGCAGAGCCCGTGGCTCAGGACCGTCCGGGGTGCGCTGTTCGGCGACGCGGACAAGGCGCTCAGCGAAGGCAACTCCGCCATCACCAAGTCGCTTCAGCAGGGCTGAGACCCATGGCCGTGACAATGACGTCACCTCCGCGGGAGCGGGTGGAGCCGGAGCACCGGTCTGCACCTCGCACGGCCCGCCGTCCGAACAGCGGCAGGCGGCGGCGCGCACTGGCCGGCGTCGCGTACGCCGCGCCGACAGCGGTGATGGTGGGCCTGTTCTTCCTGGTGCCGCTCGGGCTCGTCGGCTGGATGTCGTTGCACCGCTGGCCGTTGCTGGGCAAGCCGACGCTCAACGCGCCGGACAACTACGCGGGCATCGCCGACAACGAACTGGTCGTGTCGGCGGCCTGGTTCACCCTCAAGTACACCGCCATCATGACCGTGCTGCTGTTCGTCGTCGCGTTCGGCCTGGCCCTGCTGGTCCAGCACCGCCGGCCTGGCGTCGGCTTCCTGCGGGCGGCGTTCTTCCTGCCGATGGCCGTCGGCTTCGCCAGCGCGTCGCTGCTCTTCCTCGGCCTGCTCAGCGACGAGATCGGCCCGGTCAACGACCTGCTGTCCCGGCTCGGCCTCGTCGACGGCTACGTCTCGTGGACCAGCGGCAGCGCGGGGTCCGCGCTCGGCTCGGCGGTCGTGCTGGTGCTGTGGCGGTTCGCGGGGTTCAACATGCTGATCCTGCTGACCGGTCTTCAGGCCATCCCGGTGGACGTCTACGAGGCCGCGCGCATCGACGGGGCGTCGCGCTGGCAGACGTTCCGGCGGATCACCCTGCCGTTGATGCGGCCGACGATCGCCCTGGTCCTCACGCTGATGTCGACCGGGTCGCTGCTCGCGTTCGACCAGTTCTGGATCCTCACCCGCGGTGGCCCGGACAACAGCACCACGTCGTTGGTGATGGTCATTTACAGGGAGGCGTTCATCCGCCTCGACCTCGGTTCGGCCGCGGGCATCTCGGTGGTGCTGCTGGCCGTGCTCCTCGTGTTCAACGCAGTCCAGTTCGGCGTGCTGCGCCGTCGCTCCGAGTGAGAGGCATCGAAGCCATGCCCGGATCCAGCACCGCCTCGCGGTGGGGCTACTACGTCACCGGCGCGGCACTCGCGATTCTGTTCCTGTTCCCACTGCTGTGGAGCGGGTGGGCGTCGGTGCGCACGGACACCGGGTTCGGGCTGGAGAACTACGACCGGCTCTTCACCTCCGACAACGGCATCCGGCCCTACCACGTCCTCAACAGCCTCGCGGTCAGCGCGTTGACCGTCGGGGGCACGTTGTTCGTCGCGACGCTGGGCGGCTACGCGTTCGGCCGGTTCCGGTTTCCCGGCCGTGACGCGTTGTTCCTGCTCACCCTTGCGATCCTGATGGTCCCGTACGCGACGATCCTGATCGCGCTGTACGTGCTGCTGGGCTGGCTTGGGCTGGAGGACTCGCTGATCGGGCTGAGCCTGGTGCTGATCATGTTCCAGCTGCCGTTCTCGATCTTCATGATGCGCAACTCCTTCGAGGCCGTCCCGCTGGAGCTGGAGGAGGCCGCGCGGGTCGACGGCTGCACCTCCTTCGGCACGCTGGTGCGGATCATGCTGCCCGCCGTCCGGCCGGGACTCATCACGGTGGGGCTCTTCGCGTTCCTGACGTCGTGGAGCGAGTTCTTCGCACCGCTGATCCTGCTCAACTCGACCGACAAGTTCACCACCACGCTCGCCGTGGTCAACCTGCGCACCGCGAGTCACGGCTCCATCGACTACGCCGCCCTGGAAGCGGGCGTCGTCTTCATGGCCGTGCCCTGCCTAGTGCTGTTCGCCTTCATGCAGCGCAGCTACGTGCGCGGGTTCACCTCCGGTGCACTGAAAGGCTGAATCCCTGCTATTGCAAGGAGTATCGACGGTGATACGACTGTGCAGAAACCTTCTCCTCGCCTGCCTCGCCGGGGCCCTCGTCGCGAGTGGTGCGGGGGTGGCCCAGGCCGGTCCCGCCCCGATCACGGCGGCGGACACCTGGAACCCGCCCGCGAACCTGGTCACCCCGCTCAACCAGGTGTGGTCGCACCAGGAAAGCACCTACGGCAACCTCTACGGCTTCCGCAACTACGGCTGGGACCAGGTCTTCGCCAACGGCGGCTACCTGAACTTCTGCGTGCGGTGGGACTCGCCCGCCAGGGTCACCGCCGCCCAGCGCGACCAGATCCACGCCCAGCTCGCCCGCCAGTACAAGAAGTGGATGGACGTCATGGCGGGCCACAACAACTGGCCCTACGCCACCGTGCCGATCAAGGTCGTCGGCTGGGCGGTGCGCGACCGCGCGCAGCTGCAGTGGACGGACAACTCGGTCGACATCTACGTCAACAACATCCGGGAGAACGCGCCGCAGTGCGCCGAGCCGTGCGGCCGGTTCTTCGTCCGCGACGGCCAGTACCGCAACTGCCCCGGCGGAGTGGCCCGGCACTACGACCAGTCGCTGTGGCTGACCGCCGGGATGGGCGGCGGAGCGGGAGGTGACTGGGGCCAGCGGATGGGCAGCGAGTACTTCCTGAACAACCTCAACGCCGACAGCGTGACGATCTTCCTGCACGAGGTCGGCCACACGTTCGGACTGGACGACTTCTACGACTGGACGCCGTCCGGTGTCAGCAACTTCATCATGAGGGCGGGCAGTTCCGCCACCATCACCGAGTTCGACAGGTGGATGCTGCGCGACTGGTGGCGCCACCTGAAGAACCGCTACGGCCTCTGATCCACCCGCGCGACCGTCCCGTGATCCCTGCCGCGTCACGGGACGGTGGCCTCGCCCTGCCCGTTTTCGTGTCATCCCCCTGAAAGGTGACGCGCATGTCCCTGCCCACCCCCAGCCGTCGTTCCGTCCTGCGGGCCGGGGTGCTCGCCGCCGCAACGGCCGCGGGCACGTTCCCCGCCGTTCCTGCCGTGGCTTCCGGCGCCGCGGCCCGTCCGGACGCCGGCGTGTCGGCGGAGCCCTTCCCGCTCGGCGCGGTGACCCTCCTCGCGGGCCCGTTCCAGACCAGCGCCGCCCGTACCCACGCCTACCTGAAGTTCCTCGACTCCGACCGGCTGTTGCGCACCTTCCGGCTCAACGTCGGACTGTCCTCTACGGCCGTCCCTTGTGGAGGATGGGAGTCACCCACCACCGAACTGCGCGGGCACTCCACCGGCCACGTGCTCACCGCATTGGCGCAGGCCTACGCGAGCAGCGGCGACACGGCGTTCTCCACCAAGGCCAACTACCTGGTCACCCAGCTCGCCACCTGCCAGGACCGGGCCCAGATCGCGGGTTTCACCTCCGGCTACCTGTCCGCGTTCCCCGAGAGCTTCATCGCCCGCGTGGAGGCACGTGAACCGGTGTGGGCGCCCTACTACACGTTGCACAAGATCATGGCCGGCCTGCTGGACGTCCACCTGCTCGCAGGCAACGCCCAGGCTCTCACCGTGCTCACCCGCATGGCGGGCTGGGTGCGGACCCGCAACAGCGCCCTGACCTACGCCCGCCGCCAGGCCATGCTGCAGACGGAGTTCGGCGGCATGAACGAGGTCCTGGCCAACCTGTACCAGGTCACCGGCGACCCCGCGCACCTGACGAGCGCCCAGTACTTCGACCACGCCGAGATCTTCGACCCGCTCGCGGCGAACACCGACGCGCTCAACGGGTACCACGCCAACACCCAGATCCCCAAGGCGATCGGGGCCATCCGCGAGTACCACGCCACCGGCACCACCCGATACCGCGACATCGCCGCGAACTTCTGGACCATCGTCACGGGCGGACACACCTACGCCATCGGGGGCAACTCCAACGGCGAGTACTTCAAGGCCCCAGGCAGGATCGCGTCGGAGCTGTCGGACAGCACCTGCGAGTGCTGCAACTCCTACAACATGCTCAAGCTGACCCGGCAGCTCTTCCGCATCGATCCCGGCCGCGCGGACCTCTTCGACTTCCACGAGAAGGCGCTGTACAACCACCTGCTCGGCGGCCAGAACCCGAACTCCGAGCACGGGCACCACAGCTACTACGTGCCGCTTCGGCCGGGCGGCATCCGCACGTACAGCAACGACTACAACGACTTCACCTGCTGCCACGGCACCGGGATGGAGACCAACACCAAGCACGCCGACAGCATCTACTTCCAGTCCGGCACCATCCTCCACGTCAACCTCTTCATCCCGTCGGTGCTGACCTGGCCGGGCCGCGGCATCACCGTCCGGCAGGACACCACGTTCCCCGACACCGCCTCCACGAAGCTGACCATCACCGGCTCGGGCGCGATCGACCTGCGCGTCCGCATCCCTTCGTGGGCAACGGGAGCCCAGCTCCGCGTCAACGGCGCGGCACAACCCGCCACCACGCCCGGCACCTACGCGCGGATCAACCGGACGTGGGCGAGCGGGGACGTCGTCGACCTGACCCTGCCGATGACCCTCACCAGGGAGAGCACCCCCGACAACCCGGCCGTGCAGGCGGTGAAGCACGGTCCGATCGTGCTCGCGGGCGCCTACGGCACCACCAACCTCACGACGATGCCCACCCTGCAGGCGTCGACGCTCCGGGCGACCCAGACCCCGTTGCAGTACACGGCGACCGCGAGCACCGGCCCGGTCACGCTCTCGCCTTTCCACCGGATGCACGGCCAGCGGTACACCGTCTACTGGAACGTCGGCGACGCACCGCAACTGCCGCCGTTCGTGGCGCACTACCCCTTCGACGCGGGATCGGGCACCACCGCCGTGGACGCCACGGGCAACGGCCGCACAGCCACCCTGGCAGGCGGCGCCGGGTGGACCACCGGGCGTTCCGGGGGCGCTGTCGATCTCACGGGTTCCGGCGCGCACGTGGTGCTCCCGTCCGGGCTGCTGGCGGGCGCGACCGCGTTCAGCGTGACGGCGTGGGTGAAGCTCGACGTGGTCACCACGTGGGCGCGGGTGTTCGACTTCGGCGCGGGCACCGGCGCGTACCTGTTCCTCACCCCGCGCAGTTCCGCCGGTGGCGCCAGGTTCGCCATCACCGCCACCGGCGCTGCGGGGGAGCAGCAGATCAACGCTCCGTCCCCGCTGCCGGCCGGGGTGTGGACGCACGTCGCCGTGACGCAGCAGGGGGATCTGGGCGTACTGCACGTGAACGGCGCCGAGGTCGCGCGCAACTCCGCGATGACGGTGCGCCCGGCGGCACTCGGTGGCACGGGTCAGAACTGGATCGGGCGCTCGCAGTACGCGGGCGACCCCTACCTCGACGGCGCGGTGGACGGCGTCCGCGTGTACAGCCGCGCCCTGTCCGCGACCGAGATCGCGGACATGCACGCGACCGGCCAGTAGCCCGTCCCGCACCCCTGAAGGAGAAGTCATGCCGTTCCGGCACAGGGCGGTGAGGCTGGGCGCCGCGATCGCACTCGTGACCAGTGCGCTCGTCACGCCTTCCGCACACGCGTCGAACCCGATCGTCACCTCCTACTACACCGCGGACCCGGCGCCACTCGTCGTCGGCAACACCATGTACATCTACGCGGGCCGCGACGAAGCAGCCTCGGGAGGCAACAACTTCCTCATGCGCGAGTGGCGGGTGCTTTCCTCGACCGACGCCGCCACGTGGACCGACCACGGCGCCAAAGCCAACATCGGCACGTTCAAGTGGGCCGGCGCCGACGCGTGGGCCAGCGAAGTGGAACCCCGCAACGGCAAGTACTACTGGTACACCTCGGTCAACGGCAACGGCGCCGGGTGGATGGACATCGGCGTGGCCGTCGGCGACAGTCCACTCGGGCCGTTCACCGACGCCAAGGGCGGGCCGCTGGTCAGCGACAGCACCCCGAACTCGTCGGGCCTCAACATCGATCCCACGGTGTTCACCGACGACGACGGCCAGGCCTACCTGTACTGGGGCGGCTACTGGGGTGTCCGCGCGGCGAAGCTCAAGCCGAACATGATCGAGCTGGACGGCCCGGTCGTCACGCCCGCAGGGTTGACGGACTACTGGGAAGCGCCGTGGATGTTCAAGCGCAACGGCCTCTACTACATGATCTACGCCGCCAACGACACCAACGGCTGCGTGACGTCCTCGAGCTACGCGTGCCAGCGGTACGCCACCGCGACCAGCCCTCTCGGGCCGTGGACGCACCGCGGCGTCGTGCTCGGCCAGGTCTCCTCGACCACCAACCACGCGGGCGTCGTCCAGTTCAACGGGCAGTGGTACATGGTCTACCACAACGCCAACGCGCCCGGCGGCGGCAACTTCCGCCGGTCCGTCGCGGTCGACCTGCTGAACTTCAACGCCGACGGCACGATGCAACGGGTCACCCAGACCGCCGCCGGGCCACCACCCAACCCCGGCACGGGAACGGGGCCGGGCACCAACATCGGGCCGTCGGCGACCCGGTCCACCTCGTTCGTGTCGGCGTGGGAGAACCTGGCGGCGATCAACAACGGTGGCGTGCCCGCGAACTCGGCGGACCGGGGCAACCTCGCGTACGGCAACTGGCCTGAGCGGGGCACGCAGTGGGTCGAGTACACGTGGCCGTCCAGCCGGTCGATCAACAAGGTCGCCACCTACTGGTTCGACGACGGCCAGGGCATCGACCTGCCCGCCTCCTGCCAGGTCCAGTACTGGAACGGCAGCGCCTACGTGCCGGTGCCCGGCCAGTCGGCCTGCGGGGTCGCGGGCAACACCTTCAACACCACCACGTTCACCGCCGTCAGCACCACCCGGCTGAGGCTGAGCATCACCTCCGCGCCGGAGCACTCCACCGGAGTCCTGGAATGGCAAGCGTTCCAGGCCTGACCGCTCACTCTCGGAGGTGTACGACATGATCCTCATCAGACGCGCCAAGCGGTCGAGGTGGACGGTGCTGCCTGCCGCGATCCTCGTCCTGGCGGGCGTCACGGTCGCCACGACGACCGCACACGCGGCCCAGACCATCGGCTACCCCACGTTCTCCGGGCCGGCCATCCCCGCCGCCCCGGTCGGCTACAGCACCGGCAGCACCATGAAAGCCATCTACGACGCGGAAAGCGCCGGAACCGACTTCTGGATGGACCGGCTGCTCGCCCGGCCCGGCAACGACCCGGCGGGCACGTGGCTGATGACCCGCGGCCGCGGCCTGTACATGAACACCCACAACCCCGGCGTCATCGGCTTCGGCGGGAACGCGGCCTATTGGGACAACATCAGCAGCCAGAACGCCTACGCCGTCACGATCTCACCGGGGACGTTCGCCGAGCAGGTCAGCGGCCGCCTCCAGACGCCCAGCCACTGGAAGGGCGTGTTCACCAGTGGATCGCTGCGGGTCGACATGGCGAAGTTCATCACCCACAACAACGTCGCCGTCACGAACCTGACGATCACCAACAACGGCAGCGCGTCCTCCACGCTGCAACTGCGGGCGACCTCGCCCTACGCGACCACCGCCTCCGGCTCCGAACTGACCGGCAGCAGGCTCGTGAAGAACAACCTGACCACCATCCGCCCACGCCTGTCCGGTGACGGGTTCGCCGTCGCGGGCGGCGGGCTGGACCGTTCGATCACCGTCGCCGCGGGGCAGACCGCGACGACCAAGGTCGTGATGGGGTTCCTCACCGACGAGATCCCCGAGTCGGCGACGGAGTACAACACCTACCGCGGCTACACACCCGCGACCGCGTTCGCGACCCACGTGCGGGCCTACAACCGTTGGTGGGCCGACAACATCCCCTACATCGACGTGCCCGACCCGGCCATCAAGAAGAACATCTACTACCGCTGGTGGCTGATGCGGTACAACTACCTCGACGTCGACATCCCCGGCCAGGACTACCAGTTCCCGGTGTCGATCGAGGGCGTCACGGGCTACAACAACGCGATCGCGCTTACGCAGCCGATGCACATCGACGACCTGAAGTACCTGCGCGACCCGGTCTACTCCTACGGCCCGTGGCTGTCGGCGGGCCAGACGTCCAGGGGCGGCCGGTTCATGGACAACCCCGGCGACCCGGAGAACTGGTCCAACTCCTACACCCAGTACATCTCCGAGGCCGCGTGGCGCAGCTACCAGGTCCACGGCGGCCAGCCCGTGATCGCCGGCACCCTGGCCAGGTACGCCGAGGGCGACGCCAAAGGTCAGCTGTCCTACTACGACTCCAACAACAACGGCGTCATCGAGTACGACTGGGGCGCCCTGACCGGAAACGACGCGGACGCGGTCTCCTTCGACTGGCGTGCGGGCAAGCTCGACCGCGCCGAGACCGCGTACGTCTGGAGCGGCGCGATGGCCGCGCAGCAGGCCTACGCGACCGTCGGCAACACCGCCAAGGCGACCGAGATGCAGGCACTGGCCGACCGCATCCGCAACGGCGTGATCACCACGCTGTGGAACCCCGGCCGGAGGCTGCTGGAGCACAAGCACGTCGCCACCAACACCCACGTGCCGTGGAAGGAGATCAACAACTACTACCCGTACTCGGTGGGCCTGATGCCCAACACCGAGCAGTACCGCGAGGCCCTGCGGCTGTTCGACGACCCGGCCGAGTACCCGGTCTTCCCGTTCTACACCGCGAACCAGCGCGACAAGGCGGCGGCAGCGGCGGCGGGCTTCCCCGGCAGCAACAACTTCTCCACGATCAACTCCACGGTGCAGTTCCGCTTGTACTCCTCGGTGCTGCGCAACTACCAGAACCAGTGGATGTCCAATGAGGACTACAAGAAGCTCCTCTACTGGAACGCCTGGTCCCAGTACGTCGGCGGCAACACGCAGTGGCCCGACGCCAACGAGTTCTGGGCGGACTGGAACGCGGGCTCCCGCACCATCGACTACCGGTCGTGGATCCACCACAACATCCTCGGCAGCAGCAACTGGACCGTCATCGAGGACGTCGCCGGTCTGCGTCCGCGCAACGACGCCCAGGTCGAGCTGTCACCGATCAACATCGGATGGTCGCAGTTCGCGGTGAACAATCTGCGTTGGCGCAACATGGATCTCAGCGTCGTGTGGGACGACCCCGCCGACGGCATCACCCGCTACGCGGGCGTTCCCCAGGGGTATTCCGTGTACCTCAACGGAACGCGGGCCTTCACCGTCGACCGCCTCACCAAGGTGCTCTACAACCCGGCCACGGGCTCGGTCACGTTCCCGTCCGGAGCCGGTGTGGTCAACTACAGCACGGCGATCTCCGGGGCGCAGGCGCCGCAGAACGTCGTGCAGAACAGCAGTCGCATCGTCGACGTGTTCGCCAAGGCGGGCGCCGACCTGACGTCGACGACGCCCAACCTGGCCCAGGGCGCGGGCGTGACCGCGTCGTACACGGCCTCGGGCACTTCGACCGGGGCGGCGGTGGACGGGTTCCCGATCAACGATCCCGTCTGGGGGAGTTCCGGCTCGCCCAACGGCACGGATTCCTACGAGCTGGACCTCCGGCAGTCCCGCACGGTCGACGAGGTGCGGCTGTACTTCCGCGACGACCGCGCGGGCAACCGTTACCGGGCCCCAGCTTCGTACAACGTCCAGTACTGGAACGGCGGAGCGTGGGTCGACGCCGCCGCCCAGTCGAGATCGCCCGGTACCCCGAAGGCCAACTACAACGTCGTCCACTTCACCCCGGTGGGCGCGCAGCGGATACGGGTGCAGATGACCCACGCCTCGGGTTTCAAGACCGCGCTGACCGAGGTGAAGGTCTACAACCGTGGCGGTGGAACCGATCCGGTTCCTGGACCGACGACGAATCTGGCGTTGACCGCGACACCTTCGGCGTCCTACACCTCGGCGTGGGAGAGCGTGACCGCCTTGAACGACGGGATCGATCCGCCGTCCTCCAACGACACGGTCAACCCGCGGTGGGGAACGTGGCCCAACACCGGGGAGCAGTGGGGCGAACTGACCTGGACGACGGCGCAGACCGTGAAGTCCGCACAGGTCTACTTCTTCGACGACAACGGGGGAGTGCGCCTGCCGGCGTCGTGGAAGCTCCAGTACTGGACCGGCACCGCCTACGCGGACGTGCCGGGAGCGAGCGGTTACCCGGCCACGATCGACCAGTACAACCAGGTCACCTTCTCCGCGGTCAGCACCACCCGGCTGCGGGCGGTGCTGCAGAGCGGCGCGAACTCGGTCGGCGTGCTGGAGGTGAAGGCCTTCGGCTGACCGGCATCAGGATCCGCTGGGCGGTCGCCGCCCGCTCAGCGGACCACCCCACGTGATCGACCGAGGACGTGAGAACCGATGACCCGAACCACGTTCAAGACCTTTCCCCTGCTGCTCGTGGCGGCACTCCTGTTCGCCGTCGCATCCGTGCCGTTCCTCAACACCGGTACGGCACTGGCTGCCGCGGCGGCCTTCTCCAGCACCCTTGTCAACCAGGGCAACGGCAACTGCGCGACCGCGCCCACGGGCGTGGCGCAGCTGACCCAGCGATCGTGTGACTCCAACGCCAACCAGAACTTCACGTTCAGCCCTGTCGCGGGCACCACGGACACGTACGCCATCGGGACCTCGACCGCGGGCAGTTGCGCGGACATTTCGGGCGCATCCGGAGCGGACAACGCCCTGGTGATCCAGTACGTCTGCCACTCGGACGCCAACCAGCGGTTCCGCCTGCAGGCGGTGACCATCAGCGGGGTCGCCAACACCTTCGCCATGGTGGCGGCCGGTTCCGGCAAGTGCGTCGCGCCCAGCGGGGACGGCACGGCGACCGGCACCGGCCTGGTGCAACTACCGTGCGGCTCGATGACGAGCCGGGTGTGGCGGATTCCCGGGTTCTCCTCCGGTCCACCCACGGGCGACCCGCCGTCGAAGACCGTGCGGGTGCTGTGGCTCAGGCCGTCCGACGTGCCGTTCGACCAGCGTTACCCCGACGGCATCGGGAAGGTCATGATCGAGGCGCAGAAGTACTACCGCCAGGAACTGGGCAGGACGTTCGTCCTCAACCCCCAGATCGTCGAGGTGGTCGTCGGCGACCACGTCAAGAGCTGGTACGAGAACACGCCCAACGGTCCCGACCGGTACTGGTGGTCGGTGTTCAACATGCAGAACGAGCTGATGCGCAAGAAGGGCCTGCGTTCCCCGGACAGCCGCTGGCTCCTCGTGGGAGAGATCAGCGCCGAGGGACCGGGTGCGGGCGGCGGAGGCGGCAACGGCTGGGTGATCCTCTGCCAGCACGACGCGGACGGCGCCGCCGGCATCGGAGGGCCGATGAACCGCTGGTACGGCGGCATGGTGCACGAACTCGGCCACGCCCTCGGCCTGCCCGATTCCACGTCGACCGACGGCACCCCGATGTCGGCCTCGTTCTACGACTACCCGAACACCCACTTCAGCCAGGCGCAGAAGACCGCGATCCTCAACGGTCCGTACGGAGGTTTCCTGTTCTGACGGCGAGCTTCGTCGTGTTCAACCTCTGCGGGTGATGCGGTTAGGGTGGTCCCAACTGCTCGGAGGTTGCCGTGGATGGCGATGTGTTGCGACCGGGTGATGTGCTGGCGGCGGCCGAGAGCGCACCGCCGGTGGAGTCGGTCGAGGTCGTCGCGCGAGACCTGGCGAAGCGGTTCGAGGCCGTCGACGTGTCGTTCCTGCTGATCGACGTCGGCGATGAGCGGCTGGTGCGGCTGGCCTCGACCACCCGCGATCTTCCCGGGCGCGGCGCGGAGAGCGTCGATCTGCGGGACAGCGTCTACGAGGAGGTCCTGCGCACCCAACGGCCGTGGCAGGGGCCGGACGGTGGCGCGGTGCGGGTGGTGCTGCCGGTGACCAATCGCGGCGACTGCGTCGGGGTGCTGGAGGCGACGGTGCCCTCGCTCGACGACGAGATGCTGGCGCAGCTGGGAGAGGCCGCGCACGCGTTGGCCTACGTCATAGTGACCGACCGCCGCTTCACCGATCTCTACCACTCCGGCAGGCGCACGACGCCGATGAGCCTGGCAGCGGAGATCCAGCACCAGCTGCTGCCCACGGCGTCGTGCTGCGAGGCTGCCCAGTTCACCGTGGCCGGCGCTCTGGTGCCGGCCCACGACATCGGTGGCGACACCTACGACTACGCCCTGGACCGCGACGTCCTGCACCTGTCGATGACCGATGCCGTCGGTCACGACGTGGGCTCGGCGATGACGGCGACACTGCTGGTCGGCGCGTTGCGCAGGGCCCGCCGGGCCGGTGACGACCTGGCGGAGCAGGCAGAACAGGCCAACCAGGCCCTGCTGAACCACCGCCTGGGAGCACTGGCGACCGGGCTGCTGGTGCGCGTGGACCTGCGCGACGGAGCAGTGGAGCTGGTCAACGCCGGTCACCCGGTACCGCTGCTGCTGCGCGACGGCGTGGTGGACGAGCTCGATCTGAAGGTCGACCTGCTCTTCGGCGTCCAGCCGCACCCCTACCGGGTGCAGCGGCTGAACCTGCGCCCAGGAGACCGGCTGATGCTGCTCACCGACGGCATGTTCGAACGCGACGCCGAAGCCGTCGACCTTCCCGAGTTGCTGCGCAACACCGAAGCACTGCACCCCAGGGAGGTGGTGCGGGCGGCGACCAGGGCTGTGAGGCGCGCCTACCGCGATCACCTCCAGGACGACGCCACCGTGCTCTGCCTGGACTGGCACGGCTTCGGCCGCACCGAACGCCAGGCGGACAACGGCGCCGACACGGACTCCGCCTCGCCCTCGCGCCCTCTGCGTCCGGCCGATCAGGCGAACGTCAGCAAGCCTTGACGATGACCGAGTGCGCCTTGCTGCCGAGGTCGAGGATCGTCACGTCGCGTTTGCCGGCGGGCACGCGGACCTGGTACTTGCCGGGGTAGACCGGGTAGCCGAAGTAGCTGCCCGCCGGGGCGGCCGCGGTGCCCGCGATGGTCGAGCCGTCGGTGCGGTGGATCGTGGTGGAGACCGCTTTGCCGCAGTTGTTGGAGATGTAGATCTTGCCCTTGGTCGCGGCGCTTGCGGAACCCGCGCCGAGGGCGGAGATGACAAGTCCTGCGGCGGCCAGGCCGGTGAGAACGCGCCGGGTGGTCGTCATGGTGCTCCTCAGAGTTTTGTGGACGTCGGTCGCAAGATATCCACCGGCGCGTCCGAGCACAGTGGGTCGAATGACCGACACCGTGTTTCGAGATCTGCCACTGCGCACAAACCCGTCCGAGCTGTGACGTGTTCGGAGATTGATCTCCGTCCGCACGGGGCATCCGGGGCCGCGCAACTCTTGAGAAGAAAGTCGACATCATGCAAATCCAGCACGTTTCGCGTCATGACATCGGCGGCCACGACGAGCTCTTCAGTCACGTGGACGTGGTTCGTGCCGTCTCAAAGCCTGGTACGCCGCCCGCCGCAAGTCAGTGGTCCCACACCGAACTGTTCCGTGAACCAGCCGGCTCTCCGCGGAGCATCAGCACGAGCGCCTGAACTCATGGCGCGAGCAGTACGCGGTGCCCGCGTCGCTGCGGTTGTGCGTCTCCGCGAACGGGCATAGCGTAGTTCGCGACCGCCCGATGGGAGTGGCGATGAACAGCCGGTACGACGGAGCTGTGGACGCACTGGCCACCCGGATCGTGGATCATGACGGCGTTGCGATCGTCGTGCTGACCGGCGAAGTCGACATGGCGACGGAGGCCGATCCGCTTGCCGGGGCCATCGCTGCCGTGCAGCGGGCCAGTGCCGGTCTCGTCATCGATCTGAACGCCGTCACCTTCTTCGGATCCTCCGGCATCAACCTGCTGGTGGCCGCGCGGCAGCACGCGCGGCTCATGGGCGTCCCGTTCGCTGTCGTCGCAGATCAGCCGACCGTGCTGAAGCCGTTGGCGATAACGGGGATGGACGCGTGCCTCGCCCTGTTCCCCAGCGTGCCGGACGCCCTGGCCGGCATCCGCGCCCAGCCTTCCGTGCCGCCTCAGTCGCGGCGTTAGCGAGCACCGCCGCTGGGCGCCGTTGTCGTTCAGGGGGTCGCCGGGCAGGGCACCACGGCCCACACGCACTTCCCGACGGCGCGTCGAGCCACGCCCCACTTCTTGGACAGCTGGTCCACCATCACCAGCCCGCGGCCTCGTGCCGAATCAGGTGAGGACGGCCGCAGCTGTGGCGGTGCCGCCGAAGCGTCCTCGCTCGCGATGCTGACCTCGCAGGGCTTGGTCGACCTGCGCAGCTTCACGCGTGCCGGGAACCGGCCGTGGTCGTACACGTTGGACACCAGCTCCGTGATCACCAGCAGCACGTCGAGGAGATCGTCCTCATGCAGGTTCGGGAGCACCGACCGAGCCCATCGCCGGACTTTTCCGGTGTCAGGAACGGTCTCGAGAAGTTCCAATGTGTACCACTCGTCAGCAGGTACTCCGTCCACCGTGTTGGGGCTCTGTTCTGCCGACGTCATACCCGTTGAAGTACCTCACCTGAATCGATCGAAACCCATGTCAACGCAATATGACTGCCAGTGCGCGGACGATGCCGTCGAACGGCCGCTCAACCAGCCGAGCCAGGCCATGGGGAGTCGCGGACGACCACGGCGTCGGTGACCGCCGGGGCGCGACCTGCCCACCAGCCGGCCGCGACGAGCAGGGGCAGGCATCCCGCCACGAGGATCAGACCGATCTGGACGGCGGTCTCGCGGTCGGCAGGAAGGCCCAGAGTCCAGCCGAGGAAAGGTCCGAGGAACGCCAGACCGGTCACCACCGCGACAGCGTCGACCACCGCCGCGCGTGACCGGCGCACCGTCCCCTGCGCCATCGTGAGACCGATGCCGATGCCGGTCAGACACAGCGGCAGCGTCAGGTTGGGCCCGGTCGACGTCCAGGAACTGGAGGCGAAGAACGCCACCACGCCGGTGATCGGGACGGTCGCCAGAAGGAGGAAGACGAGTGGCAGCACCACGACGAGCACGTGTCCGAGCCCGGCGCGGGTCCGGGCGGCCGCGACCGACATCCCGATCAGCAGGGCGAGCAGGGTGATCAGTCCGGCGTCGTTCACGTCGTCGCCGATCACCTGGCCGAACCCGGTGAGCGGTGCGGGACGGATGTCCACCCCGGTCGCCGCGACCACGACCGGCACGCGTCGCCACGCGCCGTCGGCGCCGCGAACCGCGAGCCCTTCGACGCCGTTGGCCACGATCACTTCGTGTCCACTGGGGACTGAGCGGACCAGGACGTCCACACTGGCCACCTTGGACCTGCGGTCCACTCCGCCGGGAATCGAGTGCTGGCGCTCGACGAACGGCCACCGTGCGGCCGGAACCTCCCAGACCGTGTGCCAGGCCTGACCGGCATCGGTCGTTTCGTCGACGCCGAGCTGCCGGCCTCCGTGTGGCTTCCGCTCAAGGGTGTCGAGGTCACCGCCACCGTGCACCCGGTAGCAGTGCGCGGTGTCATCGGGTACGCAGGCTTCGCGCTGTTGGCGCTCCGGCAACCGTCCGGGCGGCGTGTCCGGCAGCAGCGTCCACTCGCCGGTACCGGAGTCGGAACCGTAGAACCGCTCGTTCACCTCGATGATCACCTGCTCGCCCATGAGCTGCACGGAGTCCACCGACGGACGCGTGTCGGGGGCCGCGGAGGTCGCGGCGATCGCCAGCACCGCGAACGGCATCGCGAGCACCACCCGCAACCGGTGAGCCGGGTGGTCCGGCAGTGGTGGAGCCGCCGCCGACCGCCGCCAGGCCCACCAGGCGAGGCCCAGCGCGGGCAGCGCGATCAGGTCGCTCGGATCGGCCAGAACGACCGAAGGTCCATTGACGACGGACCACGCCGCCGACGCGACCTCGGCTCCGGTGCCGCTCAGCTTCACCCACGCGAATCCGGCTCCCGTCAGCAGCGTCGCCGCCGCGGCGCCGAACGTGCCGGCGCGGAAGAGGCCGAACAACACCCCCAGCACCGCCGGCGCCACCACCAGTCCGGCGACGTCACTGAGTTTGCCGGTGACGATCCCCGGCCACGCCTGTTTGAACACGTGGTCGTTGAGCAGCAGGACCGCGGTTGCCGCGACGGTCAGCGGATGCGCCACCCAGCGCAGGAAAACCCCAGCTCGCATGAGGTCAGCCTGCGTTGCCGTGATCACGGCAACGACTCGGCCCGGCGCCAGATCGGCCTAGACGAGCTCTCGGAGCCGTCAGCCGAGCTCAGGGCCGCCCCACGCCGCTCGTCACAGGTCCAGCCACATGATCCGCAGGCCCACCAGCCCCTCGACGGGATGGCGGAACGCCCTGGGCGCGGTGCCGAGCGTGACGAAGCCGAGGCTCTCGTAGAGGTGGATCGCCGCCGTGTTCGTGTCGGCGACGGCGTTGAACTGGACGGCGGCGAACCCGCTGCGCCGCGCCCAGTCGATCATGTCGGTGGTGAGGGCACGCCCGACACCCTTGCCGCGGGCCTCCTCGGCGACCATCAGGGTGCCGGACGCGACGTGGTTGCCGGGGCCGCCCCGGTTGGCGTACATGTTCGCGGTGCCGAGCACCTGGTCGCCGGCCACGACCACTCTCGCCGGTGCGGGCAGCAGCCACGTCCGCCGGGCGTCGGGTTCGCTCATGCCGGGGTCGTAGGGGATGGTCTCCTGCTGGGTGATGACGTTCCGGATGATCGGCCAGATCTGCGGCCAGTCGTCCTGGCGGGCCTCACGAACGGTGGGAAGCATGGGGTCCTTCGTCTTCCAGGGCTTGGGTGATCTGGCGGGTGGTCTGCTCGGCGACGCGGGGGTTGACCGCGGCGTGGTGGACGTAGGCGTTCAGGCCGGTGGCCAGCGCCCAGCCACGGCCGCGCGTCCAGGTGGCGTCGTCCACCCCGAGGGCAGCGCGGAACGTGGCTCGCGTCCCGGCGGACAGGAGCGTGAAGGCGATGATCAGGTCGAGGGCCGGATCGCCCACCCCGAACTCGCCGAAGTCGATGACGGCACTGAGCCGCCCCTCGGTCGTCAGCAGGTTGCCGGTGTGGAAGTCGCCGTGGCGCCACACCGGATCCTGTTGCGGGGCAGCGAGAGCCGCGTCCCACAGCTCGGTCATCCGCACCCGGTCGAACGGGACCTCCGCGATGGCCGACCGCGTCGCCGCGTCCCGTGTGGACAGTGGTGCGGCGATGCCGGTCGGTTCGGCGTCGAACCGGTGCAGCGCCTGGAGAAACCCGGCCAGCGCCTCAGCGGCCTCGTGCGAACCGGACAGTGCCTCGACGGTCGCCACCTCGCCGTCCAGCCAGCGCGACACCGCCCACGGCCAGGGATAGCCGAAGTCCGGTTCGCCCACCTCCACCGGCACGGGCACGGCGAGCGGCAGGTGCGGGGCGAGCCGGGGCAGCCACTCGGCCTCCTTGCGCGCCTGGCCGATCGCGCCGTCGTGACGAGGCAACCGGACGGACAACTCGTCGCCCAGCCGGTAGATGACGTGATCCGAACCGGCCGGGTCGTGCAGCCGCAGCGGCAACCCGGCCCAGCGCGGGAACTGCGTGTCGACCAACCGCCTCGCCAGCGTCGCGTCGATGTTCGGTGTCGCTCCGACGGACAAGCACGGCTCCCTGCAAAATGGACGATCAACGGCCGTGGCAGCCTGACATCGTCCCTCAGGTTCCATCAACCGGTTATCGAGGTGTCGTCGCCAGTTCGGCGTCTCCATCTGCTCATCGAACAATGGAGACCACACCCCGCATCGCCACCGCGTGCGACCACGTCGTCTCGACCGGGAAGCAGGTTCTCAGCCTGGGGATTGTCGCTTACGCGAGCCAGGAGGAGTCGGAGCGGCTCACGCCGATGCTCTGCGCCAGCGGGGTGCTGGACTCCGCGACCAAGTCGTGTGAGGCCGGGCAACCCGGAGACGAGGGGCTGTCGGTGCACGCCGTTGCCGGGCGGTGGAACGTGCGGGTGCACGTGTACGAGCTGCCGGTGAACGACGAGATCAAGGAAGCCGTGCAGCAGATCGTCGAGGACCTCAGGAACTCCGACAAGACCAGGTGATCCCCGGCCGGAGGTGCTCGCCGCGGTCTCGGCCTCTACGGTGGCGTGAGCGGTAGGACAGGGAGCTCGCGCATGGTGAGGCTGGACCGGCTGGTCAACGTGCTGGGTGGGTACGGGGTCCGGTTGTGTTGTTGCCCGGTGCCGCGATCGGCGGAGCTGCGTGGGGTCGTGCTGCGGGACGCCGCGGATGACCGGGCCGAGGTCGGCGACGTGTACCTCGCCGTCGGTGCCGGGTCCGTGGCCGAGGCCGTGCGTGCGGCGGTGTCCGCGCGTTCCGTCGTGGTGCTCGTCCGCGGTGGTGAGGAGCTGCTGGCGGACGCCGTCGCGGTGGGGGAGTCCGAGGGTGTCGCGGTGATGCTGGCGGATCCGGCCCTGTCGTGGAGCCAGCTGGCGGGAGTCGTGTACGGCCTGGTGCTCGAGGGCCGTGAGACGGAGTCGGGACGCGGTCCCACCGACCTGTTCGCGCTGGCTGACAGCCTGGCGGCGGCCACCGGTGGCGCGGTGACGATCGAGGACCAGCTGTCGCGTGTGCTGGCCTACTCCGGTCCGCAGCAGGAGGTCGACGCGGCGCGCCTGGAGACCATCATGGGTCGGCAGGTGCCCACGTGGGTTCGTGAGTTGTTCGACGCGGCGGGTGTGCGGGCGCACCTGCTCGGGTCCGATGAGCCGCTCTTCGTCTCCGGGGAGCCCTCGCGCGGCCTGACCGGGCGGATGGTGGTCGCGGTCAGGGTGGGCAGGGAGTTGCTGGGGGCGATCTGGGTGGCCTGCCCGGCGCCGCTGAAAGGTGCTCGGCGCACCGCGTTGACCGACGGCGCCCGCACCGTGGCGCTGCACCTGCTGCGGTTGCGGGCCAGTGCCGATCTGGAGCGCCAGGTGGAGTCGGAGTGGGTGATCCGGCTGCTGGAGGGCACGGCGGACGCCGCGACGGTGATCAGCCAGCTGGGGTTGCCGCCCGGACCTGCCAGGGTGGTCGCGGTGCGCGCGCACGTCGGGGACGAGCGGCACGCGGCCGTGTTGCTGGCGTTCGAACAGGCGACCACCGGGTTCGGCTGGTCGCGGCCGGGACGAAGTACGTTGGCGGGCAACAGTGTTTACACGATCCTGCCGGGGGAGCGGGTCGCCGCGGCGCGGGAGTGGCTGGCGGCGTTGAGGGCGGCGCTACCCGAGAACGTCACCATGTCGGCGGGAATCAGCGCGGTCGCCGAGCCCGCGGACCTGCCCGCCGGTCGGCAGGAGGCGGACGAGTGCCTGGCACTGCACGAGATGCGTGCTGCGGACACGGCTCCGCCCGCCTACGACGAGTCGTGGGACGAGATCCTGCTGCAGCGTCTGCGCACCGCCGCACGGGTCGGCCGGGCGTCGGCCCGCGGTCCGGTGGCCGACCTGCGCAAGCACGACACCGAACACGGCACCGACTACGTCGCGACGTTGCGCGCGTGGCTGGAGGCGCAGGGCGATCTGGCGGTGGCCGGTGAGCGGCTCGCCGTGCACGGCAACACGGTGCGCAACCGGCTGCGCAAGATGAGCGAGGTGACGAACCTCGGGTTGGACGACGCCGCCAAGCGGGTCGCGATGCTGATCGATCTCGCGGCGACGGTGTCGGAAACCGACAATCGCTGAGCGGCAATTGTAGGAAACGGACAAGCGGTTCGACCCCTGTCCCCAGCATCCTGGAATCGAGACAAGCGATGACAGGAGGTCGGGATGGACGAGCGCCTTGACGGTGGTCCGCGCTCAGCGGTGGTGGTCGGTGCGGGCGTCGTGGGGCTGTCCACGGCATGGTTCCTGCAGGAGCGCGGCGTCGAGGTGACGGTGGTCGACCGCACCGGAGTCGCGGCCGGCGCGTCCTGGGGCAACGCCGGGTGGATCGCACCCGGCCTGGCGATCCCGCTGAACGAACCGGCGGTGCTGCGCTACGGACTGCGGTCCCTGTTCGACCCGGCCGCGCCACTGCACATCCCCCTGACCGCGGACCCGAAGCTCTGGTCGTTCCTGACGCGCTTCGCCACCCACTGCCGGTGGCCGTCGTGGACCAGGGCGGTGAAGGCGAACCTGCCCCTCAACGAGGAGAGCCTCGAAGCCTACGACGTGCTGACCGCGAACGGCGTCGAAGCGCCCACGATCGATGCCCCGATCACCGCCGTCTTCACCTCTCCCGGACAGGCACGAGGTCTGCTGCTGGAGCTGGAAAGGCTTGCGGCGGCGGGACAACCGGTCGACCACACGGCACTGTCCACAGCGGACCTGTGTGAGCAGGTCCCGCTGGCGTCGACCGCCCTCGCCGCCGGTGTGCGCATCGACGGACAGCGTTTCGTCGACCCGGGCGGCTTCGTACAGGCTCTCGGCCGTGCCGTGGTCGCCCGTGGCGCCACGATCCGTTGTCTGGAGGTGGCCGACATCCGGTCGGAGACCTCCGGTGTCATCGTGCGGACGAAGGACGGCGACGCCATCCCCGCGGACGTGGCGGTGCTGGCCACCGGTGCCTGGCTGCCGAAGCTCGCCGCACGGGCCGGGGTTCGCACGCCGGTCCAGGCGGGTCGCGGGTACTCGTTCACCGTGCCTGTGCGCAAGCCGGTGCACGGTCCCGTTTACCTGCCCGAGGTGCGCGTGGCGTGCACGCCTTACCAGGGCGGTCTACGAGTCGCGGGCACGATGGAGTTCCGCGGCCCGGACGCGCTGTTGGACGAGGCGCGGGTGGACGCGATCATCGCCTCCGTCCGGCCGTTGCTGGACGGAGTGTGGTGGGAGGACCGCACCGACGTCTGGGTCGGGCCCCGTCCGGTCACGCCGGACGGTCGCGCTCTCATCGGCGCGACCCGTTCGCCGGGCGTCTACGTCGCGGGCGGGCACGGAATGTGGGGCCTGGCGCAGGGACCCGTCACCGGACGGTTGCTGGCGGAGCAGATCACCACCGGCAAGCAGCCCGACGCGCTGCGCGAGTTCGACCCGCTCAGGTGACCGCCACGTGGAACCCGAACACACCGAACCACCGTTGACCGCCGGCGAGCGAGCCGAACTGACGTGGCTGCGCAAGGAGAACGACTTCCTCCGCGTCCAGCGCGACATCCTCCTGCGCGTGGCCTCCGGCTACGCCCACGACTTCGAAACGGCGCTGCGCCGCAACGACGGCCAACGCCACCACTGACCCCTTTCCTGTCCGTGCGGGTCGCGGGACGAACCCGGCCTGCACGGACGCCCCGCCGTCAGGGCGGTACCTCCCCCCAGACCGCCCTGACGGCACTTACACCTGCCACGGAGGCATGACATGACGAGTACGACCCCGCGCGTGTGGCTGACCCCGCAGGCGCACCACAGGCTCCGCAACGAACTGATGACCCTGCTCTCGCCGGTGCGCAGCCGTCTGGGCGAGGAGGCCGGCGAGTCGGACTTCCTCTCGCAGCGGGATCGGGAGGCGCGCGTCCGTCAGATCAAGGACCTCCTCACCAACGCGATCGTGGGCGAAGACCCCCCGGACGACGGCATCGCCGAACCCGGCATGGTGCTCACCGTCAGCTTCGACGACACCGGCGAGACCGACACGTTCCTGCTCGGCGCACGCGGCGCGGAGCACGGCACGATCGAGGTCTTCTCGCCGGACTCCCCGCTGGGAGCGGCGGTGAACGGTGCCCGCCAAGGAGAACAGCGCGCCTACCGGACCCCGAGTGGAGCCACGGTCCGCGTCACCCTGCTGAACGCGGTGCCCTACGGGCAGGCGCGCGAACAGGAGGCCCGGTGACACCGGCACGTCGCGAGCCGTGGCAGGAGGTGTGCCGTGCTCAGTGATCGTGAACGCGAGACGTTGTGCGAGATCGAACGCAACCTCAGTGACGAGGACCCGAAACTCGCCGAAACCTTCGAGAGCGCTCGGTTGCGGGCGCCGCATGATCGCCACCGCGGCTTGTACCTGGCTCTGCTGGTCATCGCCGCGCTGCTGAGCGTCCTCGCGATGGCGCTCGGGCACATGACAGGTGCGCTGGCCTGTGCGCTGGTCGCCGGGTGGACCTGGGGCGCGTGGCAGCGCCGGGCGCTGCGGGCGCGTACCCACGGACACGACAGGAGTCACCGATGACGGAAGCAACCCCGAACAAGCCGATTGTCGTTGGAGTGGAGGGATCCCCGTCGGCGATCCACGCGGCACGCTGGGCCGCCGCGGAGGCCGCCCGGCGCGGCACCGGCCTGGTGATCGTGCACAGCAGCCCACCGGTACCCGTCCACTCGCCACAGGTCGCCGTGTCGATCGCGGAGTTCGGCGAAGCGGTCCGCGAGCAGGCCCGCCACTGGCTTGCCACCGCGGAGGCCTCGGCCGCGGTGGTGGCGCCGCAGGTGGAGATCAGCACCGAACTGCTCACCGGCGGTGCGGCCGGACAACTCATCGGACGGTCGGCCTCCGCCGAACTCGTGGTCCTGGGCTCACGCGGACTGGGCGGCTTCACCGGACTGCTCGTCGGATCGATCGCGGTCGCGGTCAGCACACATGCCCTCTGCCCCGTGGTCGTGGTGCGTGAAGCGCAACCTCAAGCCGACCGCGCCGAGGACGCGCCGATCGTGGTGGGCGTCGACGGTTCCGCCGCCAGCGACGCGGCGCTCAAGTTCGCGTTCGAGACCGCCGCACTCCGCGGCGCACCTGTGCTCGCGGTGCGCACCTGGCTCGATGCCGTGGTCGACGCGACGCGGCTCACCGTGCTGATCGCCGCGAGCATTGAGGCGATCGAGGCCGACGAACGACGGCTGCTGGCCGAGCAGGTGGCCGACTGCGCGAAGGACTATCCCGACGTGCCCGTGCGGAGGATGCTCAGCCGCGACGGCTCGGCACGCGTCCTGGTCGAACAGTCCGCGTCGGCGCAGCTGGTCGTGGTCGGCACGCGCGGACGGGGAGGTTTCCGCGGCCTGCTGCTCGGATCGACGAGCCAGTCCCTGATCTACCACGCGGAGTGCCCCGTCGCCGTCATCCCGCCGGCACACCGATGACCTCGGAACAGAACGGCAACGGGCAATCGGCAACGGCACGAGGAGGCATCAAGTGACGAAGTCGTTCAGCGACGTTCAGAACCCGCCGCAGGGCACCTATCGACTGCGACTCGCCCCGGACGAGGTCCGGGAACTGCGCAAGTACCTGTCGGTCATCGTGTCCAGGGTGCGGGCAGCGATGACGGTCGATCCCGATGACCCGGACCTTCACCCGATCAAGAAACTCACGATCGATCTGGACGGCGCCCCCACCGTCCCCGGCGCGCAACTGGTCATGCTCGTCAAGCTGTTGCGCCGCACCCTCGGCAACGGTGTGCTCGTCGAACTGTCGGGGGTGAAGCCGACGATCCTCGGGTCACTCGTCGCGTTCGGCATTCCTCCTGACGTGGCCGTGATCGACTCGCGGGGCCGCCCGTGGACCAACTGAAGACGCCTGGCCTGAGCCGGCCTCGCGAACCGGCGAGCAGGTCCGCTCTCCACCCATGCCCAGGATGAGCGCGACGGCGTCCTCCGAGCACGCCCCCGGTGTCAGAACCTCCTGCAGCAGCAGGCCACGGATCGCGGCGACGGCCACGGTGGACCTGGTCAGCGCCTCCCCGGCGTCGAGCCCTTCGCGCTCCGCCAGCGAGGCCAGCATCCTGGTGAGGTCGTCCAGCGACGAGATGAACTCGCGGAAGTCGTCCGGGTTGTACGCGGCCAGCCCCACGACGTGGAAGAACCCGCGGACGCGCGACAGCTGCTCCGGACGGGTGTAGGCCCGCCAGATCGCCAGGACGAGGTCGTCGAAGGTGCCCTGCGCGGCGTCCCGGAACAGCGCCTCGTTGTCGCGGGTCCGCTGTGCCGCGAGCACGGCCGCCAGGACGCCCGTGAGCGACCCGAAGTGGTACCGCAGCAGCGCGTGGCTGGTCTCGGTCCTGGCCGCGATCTCGCGGAGCGAGGTCTCCGGTGGTGGAAGGCCGTCGTCGAAGACGTCGAGGAGCCGCGCCAGGAGGCGCTCGCGGGCATCGCCGTTGCGTGCCGTGCTTGACAGGACCACGCCCGTAGCTTATCCATTGGAAAAGCAATTTATCCATTGGAAAACGACGGGAGGGCTCATGGGACGTTTCCAGGTGGTGGGCGCGACGGTCGTGGACGGGTCAGGCCGCGATCCGGGCGACGTCGCCGCCGTCACGGTCGAGGACGGGCGCATCACCGAGCTCGGAGCCTCCAGCGCGAACGGTGAGCGGCTCGACGCCGGCGGGCTGACGATGACGCCCGGCCTGATCGACGCCCACGTCCACCTCGGGCTGTCGAGCCTGATCCAGCCGCAGTTCTCGTTCCAGATCAGTGCCGCCGAGCTCGCGGCCGACATCTTCGCCACGGCCGGCGCGGCGCTCGACGCCGGCTTCACGACCGTCAGGGACACCGGCGGGATCGACGGCGGTGTCGTCACCACGATCGCGAAGGGCAAGGTCAGGGGGCCACGCGTGGTGTCGTGCGGGCCTGTTCAGTGCCAGACCGGCGGCCACGGCTACTACGGGGCCGAGTGGGAGCCCACCGAGCTGTGGAGCAGCCATCACGTTCCTGGTCTGTGCGCCCTGTCCATGATGGCGGGCAACGCGGACGAGCTGCGGCGCAACGTGCGCGAGGCGTTCCGGCGCGGGGCCTCGTTCCTGAAGCTCTGCGTGACCGGCGGGGTGGTGGGCGGCAACGACCGGCTGACCGACACCCAGTTCACCGTCGAGGAGATCGCCGTCGCCGTGCAGGAAGCCGAGGCGCGAGGCACCTACGTGACGGTGCACGCCCACAACAACGAAGGCATCCGGAACGCGGTCGAGGCCGGGGCGCGCTGTGTCGAGCACGGCACGGATCTCGACGAGCCGACAGCCGCCCTGATGGCCGCTCGCGGGGTTGCTCTCGTGCCCACGTTCGCCGTCGTCGAGCGGCTTCTGCACGATCCCGCCGCAGCCGGCCTGGACGAATCGGCACGCGATCGGGTGGCAGGAGTGCGAGAGCGGATGGCCAGGGCGCTCGCCGTCGCCAAGGAGGCCGGTGTGCGGATCGGGCTGGGTTCCGACCTCATCGGCCCGGCCCAGGACCGCCGCGGTGAGGAACTCGGATTGCGCGCACAGCTCGAGACACCGATGGACGCTCTCGTGGCGGCCACGAAGACCAACGCCGAGATCATCGGTCTGGCCGAGGTGGGCGTCATCGCTCCCGGCAAGCAGGCGGATCTCGTGCTCTGGAACGGAAACCCGCTCGAAGACCCGAACATCTTCGCCGACCCCGCCAACGCCGTACTCGTCGTCCAAGCCGGACGTGTTGTGAAGGATCTCCGATGAGCACCATGTGGCACGGCTGCCTGGCCGACACCGACTACTTCGAGCTGCGTTCCAGCGGTGGGCACGACTACGGCGTCTGGGTCACCACGCCGCCGCGCTACGACCCCGCCACGACGCAGGCGCCGGTCGTGTACGTGCTCGACGGTAACTGGGCGGTGGGCCTGACGGCCCCGCTCATCGTCACCCAGCACGACCCCATGCAGCAGATCAAGCCGTACATCCAGGTCAGCATCGGCTACGCGGGCGAGGAGGCGGAGCACTGGGCGAGGCTGCGCAACAGGGACCTCGTGCCACCCGGCGAACCCGTCGCGCAGGAGTTCCTCGACGCCGTGGAGTTGGGAGTTCAGAGGGGTGCGATGACCCGCGAGGAAGCCGACGCCTACGTCGACGAACTGCGCGACACCCGGGGCGACGCGTTCCTGAGCTTCATCACCGAGGAACTGCACCCTCGGATCGAACGCGACTACGGCACGTCCACGAGCGGTCACGGTCTCTTCGGCTACTCCTACGGCGGCCTCTTCAGCCTCTACGCCTGGCTCACCGGTACCACGCTCTTCGAGAGCGTCGGAGCGGGCAGCCCGGGCGTCGCCGGCGAGGACAGCCGGATCTTCACGCAGATCCAGGAGCTGGGCGACCAGCCGGCCAAGCTGCACCTGACCTTCAACGACCGGGAGATCCTCGGGAACGTGCCCATCTACCAGAACCTCACGAAGAACGCGGCCACCGTCCTGCACCGCCTCACCGCCCGCGGCGCGGCCGTCACCAGCGAGGTGCTGCGGGACACGCACGTGACCGGTCTGCAGGCCTCGTTCCTCAGCTACCTCAGGACCTGCCGCGCCGTGTGACCGTCAGCCCTGATTCATGGCGCTCGCTCAGCTCAGCCCGGCTCGGGGCTGACGGTCACCACCCGCGCCCCGCGTGAGGTGAACTCGTCGACCAGACGAGGATCGGCACTGTCGTCGGTGATGAGGGTCCAGCCTGCCGGCAGGCGGACCCAGGAGTGGAACGGGCTGCTGCCGAGCTTGTCCGCGTGGGCGAGGACGTAGACCTCGGTGGCCCGGCGGATCATCAGCTCCTTGAGCCTGGTCTGCTGGAGGTCCGCCTCGCACAGGCCGTTGTCGGGGGTGACGCCGTCGGCGCTGAGGTAGACGCGGTCGAACGTCATGCGTTCCAGCGCGGCTTCGGTGAGTGGGCCGACGAAGCCCTGGCTGAGGTGGCGGAGGGTGCCGCCGAGGCATTCCACGTGCACCGACTCGGAACCCGCCAGCTCCTGCAACGCGGTGAGGCCGGTGGTGGCGACGGTCAGCTGTGGCACGTCGCGCAACTCACGGGCGAGCGCGCCGATGGTCGTGCCGGCGTCCAGGAGGATGGTCTCGCCGGAGTTGATCTCCGCCGCCGCCCGGCGGGCCATGGCGGTCTTCTCGGCGAACGCCTCCTGGGTTCGTTGCCGCAGTGACGGTTCCGGGTGGGCGAGCAGGGCGATGGCGCCGCCGTACGTGCGCGCCACCCTGCCCTCGTCGGTCAGCCTCGCCAGGTCGCGGCGGATCGTCGAGGCGGTGACGTCGAACGTGTCGGCGAGTTCGTCGACGCTGGCGAGGCCTGTCGTGGTCGCCAGCCGGACGATCTCGTCGCGCCGGTCGCGCGTCCGCATCCCCGCCATGCGTTGCCTCCGGTGCTGTCGTCGTACGAGAGTCCGGACAGTATTTCAGGCAGGCACCGCACTGGGGCTGGGCGACATGCGCGCGGCCTGGTGCAGCGCCTCGATCATGCTGCGGATGTCGGCCACGCCCTTGCCCGCGATGTCGAACGCGGTGCCGTGGTCGACCGACGTGCGGATCACCGGAAGGCCGACGGTGATGTTGACGCCGGCCTCGATGCCGAGGACCTTGACCGGACCGTGGCCCTGGTCGTGGTACATCGCGACGATGAGGTCGTAGTCGCCGCGTCCCGCGAGGAAGAACGCGGTGTCGGCGGGCAGGGGGCCGCGGGCGTCGATGCCCGCCGCCTGGAGGACCTCGATGGCGGGGACGATCTTCTCCTCCTCCTCGCCCTGGCCGAACAGCCCGTTCTCGCCCGCGTGCGGGTTGATCGCGCACACGCCGATCCTGGGTTCCGGCACGCCGGCGCGGACCAGGGCCTCGTGGCCGCGGCGGACCGTGCGCTCCACCAGACCGGGCTCGATCTTGCGAACGGCGTCCATCAGACCGATGTGGGTGGTCACGTGGATGACCTTGACCTTCGGCGTCGACAGCATCATCGACACCTCCTCGGTCCCGGTGAGGTGCGCCAGCAGTTCGGTGTGGCCGGGGTAGACGTGGCCGCCCGCGTGCAGCGCCTCCTTGTTCAGCGGCGCCGTGCAGATGCCCTGCACCTTCCCGGACATCGCCAGTTCCGACGCCACCCGGATGTAGTGGTACGCCGCGTCGCCCGCCACCGCGGACAGTTCGCCCCACTGGAGGTCGGCGGGCAGCAGGCCCAGGTCGATCACGTTGACGCGGCCGGGAAGGAACTCGGCGTCCTCGACGGACTCCACGGTGACGATGTCGGCCGTCACGCCCAGCGCCTCCGCGCCCAGCCGCAGCCGGGCGGCGTCGCCGATGACGACCGGCCGGCACTCGGTGGCGATGCCCTCGTCGAGCAGTGCGCCGACGACGACCTCGGGGCCGACGCCCGCGCCGTCGCCCATCGTGACCGCGATGAACGGGCGGGTGTCGGGACGGGAAGTGGTGCTCACGTGACTGCCTCCGTGGCGTTCGTGGTCGGACCGCAGCGCGGCCGCGATGTCGGTGAGGGAGCCGGGCACGCCGAAGCTGCCCGGCCTGGTGACGACCCTGCGGCCGTCGGGTGTGGTGCTCAGGACGGCGCCGTGGTGCCCGGCCAGCGGGCCGTGGACGGTGAGCCGGGTGACGCCGAGCCGGTCGAGCACGGCGCGGGCGGTCTCGCCGCCGGTGAGCACGAGGTCGGCGGTGGTCGGTCGCACGGCGTCGGCGGCCACGTCGGCGAGCGCGGCCACGAGCGTGCGGGCCGCGCCGGGCACTACGCCGGCAGCCGGGTCGACGGCGAGCACGACGACGGCGTCGCCCACGGTGATCTCGGGCCGCTTCAGGAGCGACGGGCTCAGCGGGACGACGTGCGCGCCGGACGCCCGCAGGTGCTCGACCTGCGGCGAAGCCGCCGCCGAGCCGACCACCACCAGGACGCCCGAACCGGGAGTCCTGGCCGGCCAGGACGGGCCGTTCTCCCGTCCCAGCGCGGCGGCGAGTCCGGCGGATCCCACCAGCACCGCTCCGGCGGCCGTGCCCGCGGCGGCCACGGCCTGGAGATCGGCGTCGTCCTCCGCGTCGCACACGGCGACCGCCCCGGTCGCGCGGATCGCGCGGAGCCGCGTCACGAGTCCCGGATCGCGCACGCCGGCCAGGTCCACCGTCTCGACGCGCTGGGGCGAGAGCAGGTCGGCGACGGAGAGGGGTGGCGGCGTGTGTTCGACCCGCCACGCGTCCGTCTCGTGCAGCGGCACGCCGTCCAGGTGCACGACGCCGCCGCGCACCACCCGGCCGAGCCGGGGGAGGGCGGGGCACACCACGGCGAAGCCGCCCGCGCCGCGCACCGCCGCGGCGACGTGTCCGCGGAGCAACGAGTCGACCTTCACGAACACCTGCCGGGACGCCCCGAGGGCGGCGATGGCGCGGGTGGTCTCCGCTGCCGCCGCGGAGGCGGGTCCGGAGCGCGTGTCGAGGTCCACGACGATCACGTCACCGTCATCACCGGGAAACGCCGGGTCGATCCCGAGGAGCACCAAACTGCGCGTTGTGCGCACCCTGATCGCGGAGGCCACCTCGGCCGCTCCGGACAGATCATCAGCCACAACAAGGATCTTTGCCATTTCGGACTCACCTCCTCCGCCGGTTCCCGTTAGAAGGATTGCACAGAACGCGCCATTGAGGCCACATCTCTTGCGCGAAACGTGCAGGACATGTCACTGTGGCTCGGGTAACACCGGTGCACCCCGGCCACGCCAGGCCGCAGCGCCGTCACCCCCGAGCACTGTGAGAGGTCGACGATGACCCGATCCGGAAGCGGCCCGGAGCTCTCCCGCCGCACCCTGTTGAGATGGGGAGCGATCACCGGCGCCGGTGTGGCGCTGACCCCGCTGCTGAACGCGTGCGCGGGCCCGACCGGCACTCCCGGCCCCGGCACGCTGACCCTCGCGCTCAACCGCTCGCTGGTCAGCCTGGACAACAAGCTGAACCAGTTCGACGCGGCCGTCACCGTCCAGCGTGGCGTGCGCCAGGCGCTCACGAGGGTCGACCAGAACCTGAAGCCCGAGCTCGTGCTGGCCGACCGGTTCGAACTGACCGCACCCACGCAGTGGACGGTGCACCTGCGCGACGGCGTGCGCTACTCGGACGGCTCACCGGTCACCGTGCAGGACGTGACGACCGCGCTGGAGATGTACCAGCAGGTGAACGGGTCGTTCCTCGCGGGCTTCTTCCCCGAGTTCCCCACCGTCGTGCCGGTGGACGACAGCACGTTCGTGCTCCGGACCGAGCGCCCCATCCCGGTGCTGGACTACCTGATGGCGAACATCCTGGTCACGCCCTCGGCGGCGAACCGGCCGGAGGAGCTGCAGGACGGGATCGGCTCCGGCCCGTACGTGGTGCGCGCGGGCAACCGCGGCACCGGCGACTACTCGCTCGCGGTCAACGAGAACTACTGGGGCCCCGCGCCGCGCGTGCCGAACGTGCAGGTCCGGTTCATGCCGGAGGAGTCGAGCCGGGTCGTGTCACTGCGCAGCGGCGAGGTGGACGTGATCGACTCGATCACGCCGGACGCCGCCGACCAGCTCGCGGGTCTGCCGGGCGTGCGGATCACCCGCATCCCGAGCACCCGGATCAACCAGCTCTTCTACAACTTCCGCAAGCCGCAGGGCCATCCGCTGGCCGACCCGAGGGTGCGCGAGGCGCTGACCTACGCCATCGACGGCCGAGCGCTGGTCCAGGACGTGCTCGTCGGCTCGGTCACCCAGGCCGACGGCGTCGTGCCGACCGGCCTGGAGGGCGCGGTCAGGACCGGCGAGTACGTGTACGACCCGAACCAGGCCAGGCAACGGCTGGACGCGCTCGGCGTGCGCGACCTGGAACTGAAGATCATCTGGGAGCGCGGCGAGTTCGCGGGGGACACCTCCGTCATGGAGGCCGTGCTCCAGATGCTCGGCCAGGTCGGGGTGCGCACCACGCTCCAGCAGTTCGAGCCCGGTGGCGACATCCTGTCGTGGCGCCAGGGCAAGGCGGGCGACTGGGACGTGCTCGGCAACGGCTACCCCAGCCCCACCGGCCTCGCCGTGAGCATCCTGCAGGGCATGTACGCGGGCACTCCCGAGAAGGAGAAGACCCGCGACACCTACCAGGGCTACGTGGTCCCGTCGATCGCCGCGCAGATCGCCGACGCCGCCGCCGACCCCGACGCCACCCGCCGCACGCAACTGCTCGGTGACGCGCAGCGCGCGGTGTGGGCGACGTGGCCGTGCCTGTGGGCGTTCGTGCCCAACGCCGTCATCGCCAGCCGCAGCCGGGTCGGCGACATCTCGCTCGTCCCCACGAACTCCTACGACCTCGCGTCCGCGCGGCTGGAGGGCTGACCGATGGCGCCCTACCTGTTCAAGCGGCTCGGCCAGAGCGTCCTCACGGTGTTCCTGACGATCTCGACCGTGTTCGTGCTGATCCGCCTGGCTCCCGGCGACCCGGCCGCCGCCTACGCCGGCCCGCTCGCCACCTCGGAGGACCTGGCGAAGATCCGCGCCTCCTTCGGCCTCGACCGGTCCGTGGTCGAGCAGTACCTGTTGTTCCTCAAGGGAATCCTCACCGGCGACCTCGGCACGAGCTACTCGTTCCGCTCGCCCGCGCTGGACGTGGTGCTCGAGCGGCTGCCGTTCACCATCACGCTCGCCGTCGCCGCCATCCTGATCACCACCGTCGTGGCCGTGCCGCTGGGCGTGTGGATGGCCCGCCGCGCCGACACGACCCGCGAGCTGGGTGCGAACGTCGTGACGATCGCCGGCCAGTCCATGCCGGACTTCTGGAGCGGCGTCATGCTGCTCACGGTCTTCGCGGTGCTGATCCCGGTGCTCCCGGCGTCCGGTTTCGCCACGTGGAGCGGCCTGGTGCTGCCCGCGGTCACCGTCGCCATCCTCCAGATCGCGCTCATCTCCCGGCTGGTGCGCGGCGAGATGGCCAGGAACCTCGCCGCCCCCTACCTCGTGGTGGCGCGCTCGCGCGGGGTGTCGGAACGGGCGCTGGTGTGGCGCTACGCGATGACCAACTCGTCCATCCCCGTCGTCACCGCGCTGGGCACGCGGTTCGCGTCCATGCTGAACGGCGTGGTCGTCGTCGAGGTCGTGTTCGCCTGGCCGGGCGTCGGCTCGCTCGTGGTCCGCGCGCTGGAGACCCGCGACTACCCGCTGATCCAGGCCACCGTTCTCGTCACGGCCGCGCTCGCCGTCGGCGTCCAACTCCTGGTCGACCTCGCCTACCCGCTGCTCGACCCGCGGGTGCGCCTCGGGAAGAAGGTGTCCGCGTGAGCACCACTCACACCGACCTGGAGCGCGTGGAGCAGTCCGCGCCCAGGCCCAGCGCCGTCACCGCGAAGCACCTGGCCCGCGCGAAGGTCACCCGGCAGCGCCGGGGATCGGGGCTCAAGCTGTGGACCGGACTGGTCTGCACGCTGCTCGTCGTCGTCCCCGTGGCGCTGGCCCGCGTGCTGCCGCTGCCCGGCCCTGACCAGCAGGACCTCGCGAGCCGCCGCCTCGCGCCGTTCACCGGCGGCCACCTGTTCGGCACCGACCAGCTCGGCCGCGACCTGCTGTCCCGCATCCTGCACGGCGGCCAGGTGTCGCTGCTGGTCGGCCTGCTCGCCGTCGTGGTGTCCGGCGTGATCGGCGTCGTGCTCGGCGCGTCCGCGGGCTACTTCGGCGGCTGGATCGACTCGGTCGTGTCCCGGCTGCTGGAAGCACAGCTCTCCTTGCCGCTGCTGATGATGCTGCTCCTCGTGGTGGCCCTGTTCGGACCGTCGATCCCGGTCATCACGTTCGTGATCGCCATCGCGCAGTGGCCCGAGGTGGCCCGCCTGACACGGTCGCTCGTGCTGGTGGAGCGGGAGAAGCCGTACGTGGCCGCCGCCAGGGTGCTCGGGCTGCACCGGCTCGCGATCCTGCTCCGCCACGTGCTGCCGAACGTCGTGAAGCAGGCCAGTCTCGTGGTCCTGCTGTTGCTCGCTCAGGCGGTGCTGCTCGAAAGCGCGCTGTCCTACCTGGGCGCCGGTCCGCAGCGGCCGTTCGCCACGTGGGGCCGGATCATCTCCGACGGGCAGGACTACATCACCACCTCGTGGTGGATGGTCACCCTGCCCGGCCTCGTCATCGTCGCCCTCGTCGTGGGCGTGAACCTGCTGGGAGACGGCCTGCGCGACCGTGCGCGCCGGCGGAAGGCGAGCACCTCGTGAGCACCGCGCTGCTGGACGTCGAGGACCTCCAGGTCGAGCTGATCACCGCCGGGGGAGTGGTGCGCGCCGTGGACGGCGTCAGCTTCACCATCGGCGAAGGCGAGACCGTGACCGTCATCGGCGAGTCCGGTTCAGGCAAGTCGACCACCGCGATGGCGGTCCTCGGCCTGCTCCCGGACGATCTGGCCGTGGTGTCGGGCTCGGTCCGTTTCGGCGACACCGACGTCATCGCGCAACCCAGGGCCCTGCGGGCGGTGCGCGGCCGGACCGTGTCCCTGATCCCGCAGGATCCGATGACCGCGCTCAGCCCGGTGCACACGATCGGGCGGCAACTGGTCGAGGCCGTGCGGCTGCGCAAACCGGAGCTCGCCAAGCGCGACGCAGAGGCGCGTGCCGTGGAACTGCTCGACCTGGTCCACGTGCCGCGCGCCGCCGAGCAACTCGGCCGCTACCCGCACCAGTTGTCCGGCGGGATGCTCCAGCGCGTGCTGATCGCCATCGCCCTCGCCGGGGAACCCCGGCTGCTGGTGGCCGACGAGCCGACGAGCGCGCTGGACGTGACCGTGCAGGCGGGCATCCTCGGACTTCTGCTGGAACTGCAGGAGAGCACCGGCATCGGCATCCTGATGATCACGCACGACCTGGGCGTGGCGCGGCTGGTGTCCGACCGCATCCACGTGATGCGCGAAGGCAGGTTCGTCGAGTCCGGCGACGTGGAGTCCGTTGTGGACGATCCGCGCCATGAGTACACCCGCAAGCTGCTGTCTGCTGTGCCCGTTCTCGGGCCATGGGACGAGGACGACGCCGTCGCCGGAGGAGACCGATGACCACACCGCTGCTCGACGTGCGCAACCTCGTGGTGGAGTACCACGTGCGCGGCGGCTCGTTCCGCGCGATCGACGACGTCAGCTTCACGGTCCACAAGGGACGGACGCTGGCGGTCGTCGGCGAGTCCGGGTGCGGCAAGTCCACCATCGCCTGCGCGATCGTGCGCCTGCTCAAGCCCAGCTCCGGCCAGATCCTGCTGGACGGCACGGACATCGCGGGGCTGTCGGAACGCCGGATGCGCCCGCTGCGCCCGCGAGTGCAGATGGTGTTCCAGGACCCGTACGCGTCGCTGGACCCGCACCTGAACGCGCAGGACATCGTCGCCGAACCCCTGCGGCTGCGCGGAGTCCGCTCCGCCACCGAGCGCAGGGCGAAGGCGGCGGAGCTGATCGACAGGGTCGGCCTGCCGTCCAGCGCGCTGGAGCGGCGGCCCGCCGAGTTCTCCGGCGGCCAGCGGCAGCGCATCGGCATCGCCAGGGCGCTGGCCAGCAGTCCCGAACTGCTGGTGTGCGACGAGGCGACCAGCGCGCTGGACGTCTCGGTGCAGGCACAGGTGCTGGCGCTGCTGGAGGACCTCCAGCGCGACACAGGGCTGACCTGCATCGTCATCTCGCACAACCTGGGCGTGGTGCGGCAGATCAGCGCGGACGTCGTGGTGATGAAGGCGGGCAGGGTCGTCGAGTCCGGCCCGACCGCCGACGTGCTGGCCGCACCCAAGGAGCCCTACACCCGCGCGCTGCGCCGAGCCGCGCTCGATCCCACCGCCATGACCGGCCGCAAGCCGCGCGCCTTCGTCACGGCCCGAGAGGAGATCCCCGCGTGAGCGCGTTCGCCCTGTCCCGGCTGGTGCTGGGCACGATGACCTTCGGCGACACCGTCGACGCGCACGGCGCGCGCCGCATGGTCGACGCGGCCCTCGACGCCGGGATCACCGGCGTGGACACCGCGAACGGCTACGCGGCCGGCGCGTCGGAAGAGATCCTGCGCGACCTGCTGCCCGGCCGCCGCGACCGCGTCGTGCTGGCGACCAAGGCGGGAATCCCGCATCCGGACGCCGACGGGGCGCCGCCGCTGTCGGCGGTCGCGCTGCGCCGGTGCGTGCGGGGGAGTCTGCGCCGGCTCGGGGTCGACCACGTGGACCTGTTCTACCTGCACCAGCCCGACCGGGCGACGCCGATCGCGGAGACGGTCGCCGAACTGGGCAAGCTGGTCGCCGAAGGGCTCGTGGCCGCGATCGGGGTGTCGAACTTCGCCGCGTGGCAGATCGCCGCGCTGAACCGCGAGTGCGACGAGCAGGGCGTGCCCAGACCTGTTGCCGCGCAACAGCTCTACAACCTGATCGCCCGCAGGGTGGAGGACGAGTACCTGGAGTTCGCCCAGGTCACCGGGCTGCTCACAGTCGTCTACAACCCGCTGGGCGGCGGCCTGCTGACCGGCAGGCACACGTTCGAGCAGAAGCCGGGCGAAGGCCGGTTCGGCGACTCCCGGCTGGCCGAGATGTACACCCAGCGGTATTGGAACGACCGCCTCTTCGCCGCCGTCTCCGCGTTGTCGGACGTCGCCGCGAGCGCGGGGATTCCGTTGACCGAGCTGTCGCTGCGGTGGCTGCTCAGCCAGGCCGGCGTGGGCTCGGTGCTGCTCGGCGGCTCCCGCGTCGAACACCTCGTCGCCAACGTCGAGGCCGCCTCCGCCGGACCGCTGCCCGCCGACGTGCTGGCCGCGTGCGACGAGGTCGGGGCCGCGCTGCACGGTCCCATGCCCGCCTACAACCGCTGACCGATCCTGGAGGAGTGGGAATGTCCGCGAGCGAGTTCGCCCGCAAGATCCGCGCCCGCGAAGGGGCGATCGGTTACTGGTGCGTCCTGGACGCGCCCGTGGCGACCGAACGGATCGCCCGGCTCGGCTACGACTACGTGTGCCTGGACGGCCAGCACGGCCTGCTCGGCTACTCGGGGCTGCTGGCGGGGCTGACCGCGATCGACGCGGGCGGCACGTCCACCGGTCTGGTGCGGGTGGAGGCCAACGACCCCACGCCCATCGGCCGGGCGCTCGACGCGGGTGCGGGCGGGGTGATCGTGCCGCTGGTCGACACCGCGGCGGACGCCGCTGCCGCCGTGGCCGCGGCGAAGTACGGCCCGGAGGGAAAGCGGTCCTACGGACCTATGCGGTCCGCGTTGCGCATCGGCCCGATCCCGGCCGACGCCAACGCCGCGACCGTCGTGCTGGCGATGATCGAGACCGCGCAGGGACTGGCGAACGTCGAGGAGATCTGCGCGACCTCCGGCCTGGACGGCGTGTACGTCGGCCCGTCCGACCTGATGCTCGCCCTCGGCGGCGCCTTCCCCGGCGACCCCGAGTTCGCTTCCGAGTTCGAAGCCGCGCTCACCCGCGTGCGCGAAGCCGCCGCCGCGGCCGGAATCGCGGCGGGCATCCACACCCCGGACGGGACCTCCGCGGCGAAGCGGCTGGCCGAGGGCTACACGTTCGCGTCGATCTCCTCGGACCTGACCCATCTGGAGGCCTCCGCCGCCGCCCACCTCGCCGCGTCGCGGGGCGAGTCGTGAGCGCGCGGACCGTCGCGTTCGACGGAGTCCTGCGCCCCCGCCCCGACGACCCGGAGCGGCTGGACGCGATGCTGCCCGCGCCCGCCGTGCAGAACCACGCCGCGAACCTGGCCACGCTGCCCGGCGGTGACCTGGGCTGCGTGTGGTTCGGCGGCACGCAGGAGGGTGTGCCGGACATCAGGGTCTGGTTCTCCCGGCTGCCCGTCGGCGCCGACACGTGGTCCACGCCCGTGCAGTTGTCCGACGACGGCACGAGGTCCGAGCAGAACCCGGTGCTGTTCGTCGCTCCCGGCGGCGACGTCTGGCTGCTGTGGACCGCGCAGATCGCGGGCAACCAGGACACCTCCGAGGTGCGCCGCCGGATCTCCGGCGACGGTGGCCGCACCTGGGGCCCGGCCACGACGCTGATCCCCGCGAGCGACACCGGCGGCGTGTTCGTGCGCCAGCCGATCGTCGTGCTGCACTCCGGCCGGTGGCTGCTGCCCGTGTTCCACTGCGTGTCCGTGCCGGGACAGCGCTGGGTGGGGGACCGCGACACCAGCGCCGTCCTGATCTCCGACGACGCCGGGGCGACCTGGCGCGAGTCGGCCGTGCCGGACAGCACGGGCCGCGTGCACATGAACGTGGTGCCGCTGGCCGACGGCACGCTCGCCGCGTTCTACCGCAGCCGGTGGGCCGACTTCGTCTACCGCTCCACGTCCACCGACGACGGCGAGACGTGGACCGCGCCCCAACAGGTGCCCGACCTGCCGAACAACAACTCGTCCGTCCAGGTCGTCCGGCTGGCCGACGACCGGCTCGCGGTGGTGTTCAACGACAGCAGCGCCCGCGACGCCATCGAGCGCAGGCTCTCGCTGTACGACGAGATCGACGACGGCGGCCTCGCCGAACAGGCCCAGCCGCCGGAGGAGTTCGGTGCCGCGTTCTGGGGAGCGCCTCGCGCGCCGATGACTCTCGCGCTCTCGTCCGACGGCGGCCTCACCTGGCCGGTGCGGCGGAACCTCGAGGTCGGCGACGGGTACTGCCTGACCAACAACTCCCGCGACGGCCTGAACCGCGAGTTCTCCTATCCGACGATCCACCAGACCGCCGACGGGACGCTGGACATCGCGTTCACGTACTTCCGGCAGACGATCGAGCACGTCCGCGTGCCCGTGTCGTGGGTCGGATGACCCGGCACGCCCTGGTCACCGGCGTCAGCTCTGGCATCGGTCTCGCCATCACGCGCAGGCTGCTGGCCGAGGGCTGGACCGTGACGGGACTCAGCCGGAGCGAACCGCCGCTGCACCACGAGCGGCTCACGTGGCACGCCCTGGACCTCGGCGATCTCGACTCGCTGCGGTCGTTCGTCAGCTCCCTGTCCACTGTGGACGCCGTCGTGCACGCCGCGGGCCTCCAGCGCTCGGCGCCACTCGGCTCGCTGTCCACAGAGGACGGCGCGGACATGTGGCTGGTGCACGTGGAGGCGGCGACGGTGCTGGTCGACGCCGCCGTGGCCCGCATGCCGCGCGGTGCCCGCGTGGTGCTGATCGGCAGCCGCACGATGACCGGCGTGGCGGGCAAGAGCCAGTACGCCGCCACCAAAGCCGCACTGGTGGGCCTGGCGCGTTCGTGGGCGGCCGAACTCGTGGACCGAGCGATCACGGTGAACGTCGTGGCGCCCGGTCCGACCGACACCCCGATGCTGCACGACCCCGGCCGGGCCGCGACCCCTCCACGGTTGCCGCCGATGGGCGCGTTGATCGACCCGGCCGAGGTCGCGGGCACGGTCGCGTTCCTGCTCGGACCGGACGCCCGCAACATCACCGGCCAGGCGCTGGTCGTGTGCGCCGGGGCGTCCCTCGGCTGACCTCAGGGTTCAATCTCAGTTGCACCGCGGCCCACGGCCTGATCGACTGCGCATGACCAGTCGGCCGGACAAGGAGAGGCACATGTGCGTGGCGTTCGTGTTCACCCAGAAGGTATTCGTTGCCTATCTAGAGGACATGACGCTTGTCGCGCACCTTGAACTTGGGGATCCTGGCTCACGTCGACGCCGGTAAGACCAGCCTCACCGAGCGGTTGCTGCACACCGCCGGTGTCATCGACGCACTCGGCAGCGTGGACGCGGGGAACACGCAGACCGACTCGCTCGCGCTCGAACGGCAGCGCGGCATCACGATCAAGTCCGCCGTCGCGTCGTTCGTCGTCGGTGACGTCGTGGTCAACCTGATCGACACACCGGGCCACCCGGACTTCATCGCCGAGGTGGAGCGGGTGCTCGACGTGCTCGACGGCGCCGTGCTGGTGGTGTCCGCGGTGGAGGGCGTGCAGGCGCAGACCCGCGTGCTCATGCGCACGTTGCGGCGCCTGGAGATCCCGACTGTCGTGTTCGTGAACAAGATGGACCGTCGCGGCGCTGACGGGGAGCGCGTGGCGCGCGACGTGGTCGAGAAGCTGGCGACCGAGGCGCGGATCTACTTCGGGTCCGCGATCACCGGCGACGGCCTGGACGAGCTGGTCGCCGGTGTCACGTCGTCGTTGCCGGTGACCGATGTGGTCGACTGTCCGCTGTCCGGCACGGTGTTCAAGATCGAACGTGGCAGGGCGGGGGAGAAGATCGCGTTCGTACGGCTGTTCTCCGGGACCGTGCGGGTGCGTGATCGGGTGAAGATCGGTGACCGCGAAGGAAAAGTCACCTCGATCGCGGTGTTCGAAGGCGGTTCGGCGCCACGTCGCGCCACCGCGCGGGCAGGACAGATCGCGAAGCTCTGGGGCCTCGACGTCCGCATCGGAGACACGATCGGCGTCGCTCACCACGACCGGGTACGCCACTTCGCGCCACCGACGCTGGAAACCGTGGTGGAATCAGACGATCGGGTGGCTCTGCACTCCGCGTTGAAGCAACTCGCCGAGCAGGACCCGTTGATCAACCTGCGGCTCGACGGCGACGACATCGTGGTCTCGTTGTACGGCGAGGTGCAGAAGGAGGTCATCGAGGCGACGCTCGCCCTGGAGTACGGCGTTGCCGTCACGTTCCGCGAAACGAGAACGATCCGCCTGCAACGTCTCCAGGGCGTGGGTGAGGCGGTGCGGTTCCTCGGTGAGAACCCGTACGCGGCCACCATCGGGTTCCGGGTGGAACCGGGACCGGAGGAGTTCCGGCTGGAGGTGGAGCTGGGCTCGTTGCCGCTCGCCTTCTTCAGGGCCACCGAGGACGCCGTGCGCGACACGTTGCGCGCTGACCGGATTCACGACTGCACGGTCACGATGACGCACTCCGGATACTACTCACCGGTGAGTGCGGCGGGCGATTTCCGCGGCCTCGCACCGATCGTGCTGCGGGAAGCGTTGCGCCGAGCGGGAACTGCGACGTGCGAACCGATGCACCGCTTCCGGCTGGAGATCCCGGCGGACGCACTCGCCGCGACGCTCACCGCGCTGGGCAAGGTCGGCGCCGTTCCGCTGACGACGACCGCGACCGTCCTGGAAGGACACATCCCGGCGGCGCGGGTGGGTGAGCTGCAACGACGACTGCCTTCCCTGACCAGAGGGGAAGGCGTGCTGGAAAGCGAGTTCGATCACTACGCCTGAGGCGCGTGACATGCGGCCAGGCTGGGGATCACGTCGAACTTGCGGTCCAGTCCGGTGAGCCTGAGCGGCCGGAGGACCGCGCGGGTGTGTGCCACCACGATGAACTCGACCTCGGCGGTCACGGTCGCCTCCCACACGGCCATCAGGGTGGCGAGGCCGGCGATGCCGAGGAAGCTCACCGCGGTGAGGTCGACGATGAGATCCGGGCCCGCCAAGCGAATGTGCTCCCGGAGACGGGTGTGCAGTACTGGACCACTGCGTGAGTCGACCTCGCCGAGCACCGCGACCACGACGGACCCTCGTCGGACGAGCTGTTCTGTGACGGTGAATCGCACGACGCCTGGGGATCGGCCCAACCGGCGGGAGACGCTCTGGGCGGTCACGGGTGCCTGGGCAGACGGACGGTGCTCACGGGAATCTCCTCGGGGAACCGTGGCGACCGCGGGGTCCAGGCGGACGAGGGGCAGAGAAGCCGCAGGTTAGGTATCAGCGGAGTCCACGCACAAGCCCGCGTCGGGTGCCACCACTCGATCGGGTTGTCATCTGTGCCCGTTCAGCCGTCACGACATCGCGTTGAGCTATGGCTCCAGTGTTCACCGCTGGGGCTGATCGGGCTCAGCCAGTGCGGGGACAAGCCTCAGCGCGCGGTTGTGGCGCGGTTCTGTCCGCGTCTTGGCCTCGTCGACCTGCCGGATCAGCTCGGTGCGGACCTCGTTGAGTGCGGCGGGCAGATCCGGCTCGGACGAGGTGGCGACGAGGTGCAGGCGGGGAGTGCGGTTGATCCAGCACTCCAGGGTGACTCGTTGCTCGACGCCGCTTCGGTCCTTCACGCTGATCTCGAGGTCGACCTGGTCGTCGTGGAACGAGCGCAGGCGGGAACCCAGTGCGGCCAGACGTTCCACGACCCAGCCGCGTTCGTTCGAGAGGAAGCCGGTGGCGAGGTGCAGGCGGTTGGTGATCACCGCGGTGTCTTCTGGCTGTTCGCTCATCTACTCACTTGTCCTTTGTGGAGTTTTCTACGAGGTGGCCGTGTTGCAGCGTGGAGATCAGCGCCAGCGTCGACTCGGCGCCCTGGTTGCGGTTGGGGCCGTCGGGGGTGAGTCCGTCGTAGCCGCCGCCGGTCTCCTTGTCGCGCATGGGCACGCGGAGGTCGTTGTCGCCGTTGAACCACGCGATCGCGTGGCGGACCCCGGCCTGCCACCTCAGGTCGCCGGTGGCCTGATGGGCGCGAGCGCAGGCGTCAGCGAGTGCCGCGACCTCGATGGGTTGCTGGTCGAACGCCGGGCGGGGTTCACCGACGCGCCAGCCACCTGCCGGGGTCGGCGAAAGGCGGGCCTCGCGGGACTCGACGGTCAGCAGCCAGTCCAGCAGCCGCAGGCCGTCATGGCGGATCTGGGGATCGTCGAGGAGGTGGCCCGCGGCGATCAGCGCCTCGGGAAGTACGGCATTGGCGTAGAAGAGCCGGTGTTCTGGCCACGGCCAGTCCGGTGCGTCGGCGGGCTCGCCGACGTACGAAGAGACGTCACCGAGCAGCTTGGCCGCGAGAGCGTGGTCGGCATCGACACTCAGCACCTCGGCCGCGCCGAGCGCCGCGAAGGACATCGCCCGCACCGATGACGGCCGGTGATGTGCGCTTCTGTCGAAGCAGGCCAGTGCGGCCCGGCGGATCCAGGGCACCGGGCAGCGGGCGGCCGCGGTGCCCAGCCCCCACAACGCACGTCCCCACCAGTCGCCCAGGCCCGGTTCGTCGCGCCATTCGCGGTCGGGACCGAGCCGGTTGTGGAAGCGGCCGCCGTTGGCCTGCGCGTGAGCGGTGAAGGCCAGATAGCGTTCCACCAGAACGATCAACTCGGCGGACGGCTCCGGCTCACGGCACAGCACGACCAGGCCGCGGGCGACGTCGTCCAGGCAGTAGCCGTGTGCCCGGCGGGGCAGCGGACCGTCGGCGTGCTCGTACAGGCCGGTGTCGTCGCTGAGCCGGATCAGGTGAGCGAAACTCGGGCCGGTCACGTGGTCACCACGACCCGGCCGGCGAGCACGCGCTCCGTCAGACGGCGATAGCGGTTCGCTACCGCGGCCCAGCTCAGTGCCGGGGCGAGACGCGCCGAACGGTCGCTCATCCCGGCCGCGAGTCCCGGTTCGGTCAGCACCCGCCGCAACGCCGCGGCGATGGCGGCCGGATCGCGGTGGGGCACCAGCAGCCCGGCGCCGTCCGCCAGCAGTTCGACGGCGTGCGGGAACTCGGTCGCGATCACCGGTTTGCCTGCGGCCAGGGCCTCGATCAGCACGCCGGACGTGACCTGCTCGGACGAGTCGTAGGGCAGCAGGACGACGTCGGCCTGGCCGACCAGCTCCGCCAGCGCTTCGACCTCGCGGTAGGCCGGGTCGAACTCGACCAGGTCCGTGACGCCGAACGTGGCCGCGCGGTTGCGCAGATTCCTGCGGTAGATCTCACCCTCGTGCGCCAGCACCTTGGGATGGGTCTGGCCGGCCACCAGGTAACGGGGCTTCAGGTCGCGCAGCGCGCCGAGCGCGGAGATGCCCCACTCGATGCCCTTGCCACGTCCCAGCAGACCCCAGGTGAGGATCATCGGCCGGTCGGCGGACGGAGTGTGCGCGGGTGGTTCGACGGGAAGCGCGCCGTGCGGGATCACGACGACCTCATCGGGCCGTGCGACGGCGTAGCCGTCCACGAGCCGCTGCCGCGCGGCCATGGACATGGTCACCACGGCATCGGCGTAGCCGACGACCTCTTCGAGAACCTGCCGCTGGCCGGCGGTGGGCGTGGTCAGCACCGTGTGCAGCACGACGATCACCGGCACGCGCAGCCGGGCGAGAACGCCGAGCACGTCCTCGCCATCGCGGCCGGCGTAGATCCCGTACTCGTGCTGGATCACGACCACGTCGCAGCGGTTGAGCACCTCGGCCGCGTCCTCGACCGCGCCGGGAGTCATCTGGTGCACCATCCGGGTTTCCGCGGAGGCGACCGGCTCGTGGTCCGGCTCCGTGAGGACGCGGACCACCCGGCCCGTGCTTCCCGGTGTCACCGCGGTCAGATGGCGCAGGAGAGAGGCGGTGAACGTGGCGAGTCCACATTGCGTGGGCGGATACGTGCTCAGAAAACCGTAGGTGCGGACCACCAAGCGGGCCTTTCGGATCGTCGGGAGCAGACGCTCCACTGTGGACGAATCAGGCGAGGGGTCGCCGTGCCTGGTCCGGGATGTGGCCGTGCAGGCTCAGCCTGCGCATCTCGACGTGCTCCCGGCGCGCGGACAGCGTGATGCGATGCCCGTCCAGCGTGGTCAGGTCGATGGTGCGCACGGGGCGTGAGACGACCCCGTCGAGCTGAGTCCGCCGCCATCGGTCGGCGAGGTGGTAGTAGCTCAGCCACAGGGCGTCGCCCAGCTCGGCGAGCAACGCGCGCCGAGGCCGCTGGGAGGCCGGGTCGGCCGGTGGGGCGATGGGAAGGTGGGATGCCGACATCACGCCGGGACTCCCGTCCCCGGCCGGAAAACAGCCGGTTCAGTTTTTCGCCGAGTACGACATGGGCTTGACCGCCCACGTACGAGGTGTTCCCGGCAAAATCGACACTACACCAATTCCGATTTGATCAGGAAAATGTGCTTCCTGATTTTTCTGCTACGACTCTTCGCAGGTGAGAGCCCTATTCGGTGATCCGCCAGATGCCAAGCAGAAAATATCGTGAGCGCGTAACATGAGGTGAAACACAAAATTCGGCAGAACGTAACTCAATTCGGCTCTCCGGTGGGCCGCGATGTCCTCCGTCCGGCCGCGTACACGACCGCCCGGTAACACGCGCGCCGCGGCCACGGTCCGGAAAATGGTGCCCCTAGGCGCGCGTCAGCGTCTCCGCCAGGAACGGCAAGGCGAGCGCGAGGACCTCGTCGGGTGTCTGGACGTGCGGGTAGTGCCCGGCGCCCTCGATGACCGCCAGTTCACCGCGTCCCCGAGGCAGGTCGGCGATGACCTTCTCGCCCTCGGCGCGCGGGTCGGCCCAGTCGGGGTCGGCGCTGCCCATGACGACCAGGACCGGACACGTGACGTTGGCCAGCTGCGCACCGGCGTCGGCGGGACTGGTCTTGCACATGGCCTGAAGGACCTTCATCCGGCCGGGCTCGCGCAGCTTGGCCTCGATGCGGGCGAGTTCGGCGTCCCAGTCGGCGGGCTTGGCCGGCACCGCCACGTCGAGGTAGCGCTTCCAGCTCTCCAGGCTTCCGCCGAACATGACCTTCGCGAGCTGGGTGTAGCCCGCACGGAAATGCTTGACGCGCAACAGTCCTGCGAGATCGACGGACTGCGCGCGCGTGAACGGCGCGAGCTCGATGACGCCGGTGATCACGTCGGGTGCGGTGGCGGCGGCGATGGTCGCGGCACCGCCGCTGATCGACTGGCCGACGATCACGGCCGGGCCGCCGAGGTGGCGGACGACGGCGACCAGGTCACCGGCGATGTCCGTGCGGCTGTAGCCGTTCCAGCCCAGGCTCGAGTCACCGCAACCGCGGATGTCGACGTTCGCGACCCGGTACCCCCTTGCGGCCAGAGCGGGGGCGAGGAAGCGGTAGGAGTGGCGGCTGTCGCCGATGCCATGAGCCAGCACGACGAGCGGGCCCTGCCCGGTCACGTCGTAGGCGATGGTGTTTCCGGCGATGTTCAGGTACTCGGTCATGCCGTCCTCCGAGACAAAAAGCTAATGGTATTAGCTGAAAGCTAAGACCATTAGCCTAACTCTGTCAAGGGTGCGACGTCTCAGTCCTGATCGCTGGAGTCAGCGGAGGCCGGACCTGGGGGTCGGTTCCAGCCGCACCGTCGACTCGGCACCGCTCAGCAGTGCCGACACCACGTCGACGACTGTCGCGCATCGGGGGTGGCTGTGGACGGCGTCCAGGACCCGTTCGCGGTCCGCGGCGTCCTCGAAGCGCCGGATCCAGACGAAGCTGTCCTCGTCGTCGGCCACGGTGAAGGAGCCGACCACGGTCATGCCCATCTCGCGGTGCAGGGGGATGACGGTCTCGTCCATGTACTGCGCCAGTTCGGGGCCGAGGCCGGCGCGGGCGTGTTCTGTCCGGATCTCGTAGAACATCGAGTTCTCCTCGTCGGCCGTCAGGTTGTTGATGCGGAGCGTTGGGCGGCGAGTGCGTAGACGTCCGGGGATCCCTCCCACGGACAGGTGCGCCGCACGGCCCAGTGGGTGATCAGCCAGCGTCCGCCGTGCTTGTGCAGCTTCAGCTGCCAGTACCCGCGCATGGTGCAGTGGTCGACGACGCCTGGGTCCGCGGGGACGTGGTGGTAGGCGACCACGTGTGCGCGGCATTCGGCGTCGTCGCCTGACAGGCGCACGTCCAGGTTGGAGGTGGCGTGGTGGGTGCTGTCGAAGCCGGTGAGGGTGTTGCTCGCCAGGGCGACCAGGTCTGCGGCCGCCGTGGTGGCCGGTGGTGTGCCGAAGTGGTGGGTGGACAGGTCCAGCAGCACTTCGTCGGCGAGCAGCCGACGCAGCGTGGGCCAGTCCTTGTCGTCCTGGGAGTGGGCGAGGCCGGCGACGACATCGGCGATGGCCGCGCGGTCGGCCAGTTCTTTGAGGGTGGTCACGCCCGCACCTCCGCGCGTTCGATCAGCGGCAGCACCAGGCGGCTGGGATGTGCCGGTCCGTGGTGGACTCTGTTGACGGCGACGGTCAGGTCGTCCTCGGTGTCGGTGGCGATCGTGCCCCCGGTGTTGGTGTTGCGGTCGTAGCGGGGGAAGTTGCTGCTGGAGACCTCGAGCCGGATGCGGTGTCCCGCGAGGAAGACGTTCGAGGTGACGCCTGTGTCGATGGTCAGCTCGTACACCGTGCCCGGTTCCATGAGCGCCGGGTCGGTCAGGGAGTCGCGGTAACGGGCGCGCTGGATGCCTTCGCACAGCAGGATCGCCCTGCCGTCGGGGTGCACGTCGACGAGTTTGCCGGTGAAGTCGGTGTCCGGCGCCGAGCTGGAGACGTGGAGCACCAGGGTGACGTGCCCGGTCACTTCGACCGGATGATCGAGGACGTCGGTGGTGAAGCACAGCACGTCGTCCCGTGCTTCGACCGCTGCCTGGTCGGCCGGACCGGGGTAGTCGCCGGACGCGCCCGCCAGCACGGTGCCGCCCAGCGTGGGAACAGGGCGGCGCGGGTCGTAAAGAAAGGTGTCCGTCGCCTCCTCCTGCACGCCGTCGCGTGTCAGGACTCCGTCGCTCGTGGCGGTGTTGGCGCGACCGCCACCGGAGAGGAAGAAGTCGGTGTAGCCGGTGCCGGGCAGCGGCCAGTCCTCCTCGTCGCGCCACCGGTCGATGCCCATGACGAAGATCCGGACGCGGTGCGTGTGATCGGGAGTGTCCGTCCGGCCGCGGACCCAGCGGTCGAAGAACCTCAGGTGCTCGTCGGTGACGCCGGCGGCCTTGATGCTGCCCGCGAGGCCGAACGACCGGTCCGGGAACGTGCCGAGGTCGGCGCCGTCGGGGTGTGCCCAGGGGCCGACGATGAGCCGTTGGCCGTCGCGGGCGGCGGCGGTGCCGCCGTGGTTGCGCATCATCGTGTACGACCGGATGGTTTCGCCGATGAACACGTCGTACCAGCCGCCGATCTGGAGTGCCGGGACGTTGATGCTGCCGCAGCGGTCAATCGGGGCGACCTCCTGCCAGAACGCGTCGTGTTCAGGATGGCCGAGCACCTCGCCGAACCACGGCAGGTTGCGCGTCACGGCGTCTCGCCCGGAAAGCGGATCGCGCAACGGCCGAGGGCTGTCCACAATGGACAACAGCTTCTGCGCGTCGGCAGGGTCACCGCGGCCGTCCGTGAGATCCCGGCGCAGGTTGCGCAGCGCCGAAAGCGTGCTCCACGTGAGCAGGGTGTCCTGGGACAACGCGCCGCCGGGGGAGTACCACGGTGCGCGGTACAGGTCGGCTGAGCTCATCACGGGTGCGATCGCGCGCAACGCCGGTGAGGCGTGCGCGGCCGCGAGCCATTGCGTGAAGCCCATGTAGGACCCGCCCCACATGCCGACTGTGCCGTCACACCACGGTTGTTCGGCCAGCCACGTGAGGGTGTCGGCACCGTCACGACTTTCGTGAACGCCCGGCACGAAGTTCCCGGGTGATCGGGAAGTCCCGCGAACGTCCTGCGCCACCACCGCGTATCCGGCTTCCACGAACGCGAACACGTCCGGCAGCTTCGGGTTGCCGTACGTTCCGGCGTCGTCCTTGCCGTAGGGAGTGCGAATCAGCAGAACGGGGAAGGGACCTGGACCTTCGGGGTGCCACACGTTCGTGGCGAGGGCGATGCCGTCGCGCATCGGCACGGTCACGTCCACGTCGACGGAGAACCTCATGCCCGCACCTGGACCTGCGCAGAGTTCTGGGGCGTGATCATCCAGTGGCTGAACGCGGCGTAGTGCCGCGCGAACTCCTGTGGTGTGGGAGCGTGTTCAACCGCTGCGGACAGCTCTGCGACGCGGGCGTACCGCGGAATCCGGTCGGCCTGGTAGGCCGCCAGTGCGGTGGGCACGTCGCCGGCGGCGAGCAGGTCCCCGAGCAGGGCGGCGTCCTCGATGCCCAGCGTCGCTCCGGCGGTGATGTGCGGCGAGATCGCGTGTGCCGCGTCCCCGGCCAGCGCGACCCGTGCGGAAACCCAGTGCGGCAGTGGCGGTACGAGCATGATCTGGTTGTGCAGGATCAGCTCTTCCGGTGTCGCGCCGATCAGCCGGGCCAGAACTCCGTCCTGGCCGTCCTCCAGGTGGAGGGCGCGTTCCAGCGCCTGCTGCTTGCGGGTACCGGTCAGCGGTGGTGACTTGAACTGGTTCACGAGCCAGTAGACGCTGCCGTCGTAGGTGCGCACGTACCCGCCGCGGCACCCGTTGGTGCCCAGAATCAGCCGGTTCCCCTGGACGCCGGTGCCGTCGGCCGGGACGACCGCGCGCCAGACCTGATGGCCGCGGTGTTCCTGCGCCGGACTGCCCGGCACCAGCTGCGTGCGCACCGCCGAGTACGCCCCGTCCGCTCCGACGAGCACGTCCGCTTCCGCGCTGCTGCCGTCGGTCAACCGGACGGTGATGCCATCAGCGTGTTCCTCGTACCCGTGGAACCCCGTGTCGAGGCGGATGTTCTCGCGTCCCACGGCATCGGCGAGCAGATCGGTCAGCTTCGCGCGGTGCACCAACAGGTACCGGTGGTCCTCGACGCCGAATTCCGGCGTCTCGAGCAGGCGCCCGGCGGGGTCGTGGAAGTACATCTCGCTGGGTTTGCCGATGGCGCGCACCTGCTCGCCGATGCCGAGCTCGTCGAACACCGCCAGCGCGTTCGCCCAGAGTCCCAGCCCGGCACCGGCCGCGCGGATCTCCGGCGCCTGCTCGCAGATCAGCACGTCGATCCCCGCCCGGCGAAGGGCGATTCCCGTTGTAAGCCCGACGATTCCGGCGCCGATCACCACAGCCCGCGTCACAGTCATGTCCTTGTCCTCCAACGGTTTCTTCCTGATCTCGACAGTAGGAGGAATGGCGGATTAACTCCAGTGCAACTCTGGCAAGGAAGGATTGCGGATGTGATAATCGGCGGGTGGACTACATCGATCTGAATCTGATCGAGGCGTTGGACGCGCTGCTCGCCGAGAACAGCGTGACCAAGGCAGCCGCCCGGCTGCACACCTCGGCGCCCGCGATGAGCCGTGCCCTGGCCCGGTTGCGCCGGACCTTCGACGACCCACTGCTGGTGCGGGCCGGGCGCGATCTCGTGCCCACCCCGCGGGCGCTGGAACTGCGCGGCGAGGTGCACGCGATCGCCACCAGAGCCCGGGCGCTGTTCGCGCCGTCCACCACCGCCGATCCGCGAACCGCGGTGCGCATGTTCGACCTGCAGGTCACCGACATGCTCTCCACGACCTTCATCCCCTCGCTCATCGACGACCTGCGCGAGCAGGCGCCCGGCATCTCGTTGCGCCTGCGACCGGAGAACCTCGAGGACACCCCGGCGCTGCGAGAAGGCTTGGTGGACCTGGAGATCGGCAGCATCCGCCCGGGTGACTCGGAGATCCACTCGGAAGCACTCGTCACCGAGACGCTGATCGCCGCGGTGCGTCCCGGCCACCCACTCGCGAAGGCGAAGACCGTGACGCCACAACGGTTCGCCGCCGCCGATCACATCGTCGTGTCGCGGCGCGGCCGGGCCCACGGCCCGATCGACGAACAACTGGCGGAGCTGGGACTGAGCCGGCGCGTCGTGGCCGTGGTGCCCACGTTCGCGAGCGCGCTGTTCCTCGCCTCGGAGACCGATGTCGTCTGCATCGCCCCGGCCAGGCTGGCCCAGCGGATGCTGGACACGTTGGGGCTCCGCGCGTTCCCGATCCCTCTCGCGCTGCCGTCGGTGACCGTCGCCATGGCGTGGCATCCACGCAACCACCACGACCGCACGCACCAACTGCTGCGCGAACGCGCCCGTCACATCATGGCCATCGCCGCCGAGGGGGTCAGTCGGTGACGGCGTCCTGCACGGCGGGGCTTCTGCGGTGGTGCAGACGGCGCACGACCTCGATGAACCCGGTCACCACCAACGCGAGACCGACGCCGACGGCGATCGCCAGGAGCGTGTTCTCCTGGAACAGGACGCCGCCGAGGTAGCCGGTGAGCGCGGTGTAGGCGCTCCAGGACGCGGTGGCGAACGCGACGAACAGCACGTACCTGCCGAGTGGGAAGCCGACGAGCCCGGTGGACAACGTGGCCAGGTAACGCCCGACCGGGATGAAGCGCGTGGTCACCAGGATGAAGCCGCCGCGGGCGTCGAGCTCGCGGGCGAACCAGTCGTGCGCCGCGCGGCGTTTGGTGCCGGGCGGGAGACGCTTGAGCAAGCGCGTGCCGAACAGCCGTCCTGCCGTGTACGGAACCATGTCGCCGAGGAAGGCGCCGAGTGTCGTGGCGGCGATGACGAGCACGATGTCGGTCTGCCCGGTCGCGGCGTAGACACCTGCGACGATCACGACCGGCTCACTCGGGATCAGGGGCAGGAACGAGTCCAGGAAGGACACCGCGATCAGCACGGCGTAGAGCCACGGCGAGGAGATGAGCGACTCGGCGAGCCGCATCCAGTCGATCACGAAGGATCCTTTCCCGCACGGCGGCAGGGATGTACGCGCGCCATTGATGTTCGAACACGAATTCGTGCTTTTCTGTCGCCGCCCGGTAATGGCGATCGCCCTGGGCTCCCTTGTGAAACTAGGCAGGGATCAATGTGGCGACAAGTGCGTTCTCGGCAACAATGTGTTCGTCCTGGCGCAATCGGGCCGGACGCAGCACACGACGGCCTGGACCAGGCCGTCGTGTGCTGCGTGCCCTGGAACTCTCAGCCGCTGACGGAGGCCGAGAAGTTGTCGACCGCCAGACCGGTGCCGCCGTTCCACGGTTCGAACCCGGCCTGGATGCTGGTCAGGTACCACGAGTTCGTGATCGCACCGCGGTTGCGCACGTCGTTGATGAAGTCGAGCACGCTGAACGACCACGAGTTGATCGGTGACGGCGCGACGTAGGAGATGACGTTGTTGCCGCCGTTGTTGCCGCGCCACACCTGCCAGCTGCGACCGCCGACGTTCGTCGTGCCGACCGCGCTGCCGATGGGCTGGATCGAGCCCTGGCGGTTGAACCAGATCATGATCTCCATCTGGTTCACGCCGTTGGTCTTCGGCGTGGGATCGAGCCAGATGTCGTAGGAGGCGTTGTAGGTGCCGCCGGTGTACCGGTAGTTGATGGACGACGTGGCGCTGCGGATCCGGCTGACCTGCATCGGCAGGGTGGAGCCGGGGGAGCAGTTGGTGTAGTGGCAACCGAGGAACGCCGACGGGTACGACACCGGCGCTCCGTTGGTCGGGGACGAGCCCTGCTGGCTGGTGATCTGAAAGCCGGATGACGTGACGTTGATGCATTGCTGGGCCGAGGTGCCCCACCGGTTGTTCTGCACCACGTAACGGCCCTGGATGGTGGTCGATCCGTACTGGTCGCAGATCCTCACATCGGCGTGAGCGGGGGCTGCTGTCGCGACAAAAGTGCTCGCCACCAGCAAGCCGGCGGCAGCCACTGCACGGATGGTCCTTCGCATGGCGACTCCAATGACAGGTTATGGGAGCGCTCCCAGAGTACCGAGATGTCAATGAGCGGGCAGATCATCGAATAGGCGCCGTCGAATAGCGCGTCGAATCGACGGTAATGCTCAGACAAGTCGGAAGATGCATTTGTGCAGTGCGCACTAAGGCCTGGGGGAGATCAGTCCTGCCGGTCGCGTGCCACGAGCTTGCGCTGGGTCCGGCGGCCTTGCGCCACCATGAACGGAATCGCGCGCAGCCCGAAGCACGGGAACGTGTCCGCCAGCCTGGCCAGTGCCCCGCGCCACCGGGGGATGGCGGAGACCGGCTTCGGTTTGTCGAGCACTGCGGCGACGGCGGCGGCGACGTCGGCGGGTTGCAGCAGCGTGCCGGAGAACGACAGCGCGGCCGCCGGATCGTCGAGCTTGTCGTGGAGCATCGGTGTCCAGATGCCGTCCGGGCAGACGCACGAGATGTCGATGTCCTGGACGCCCGCCTGCCGGAGATCGGCGAGGGTGCTGAGGCTGAAGCCGATGGCCGCGTGCTTGGAGGCGGCGTACACCGCTTCGCCGACGACGGGCGTGATGCCCGCCAGGGACACGATGTTCACGACGTGCCCGCCGCCGTGGCCGCGCATGGCCTGGATCGCGGCGACCGTTCCGTTGATGGTGCCGAGGGCGTTGACCTCGATCATCAGCCCGCGGGTGGCGGCGTCCTGCTCCCACGCGGGCCCGGTCATCAGCACCCCCGCGTTGTTGACCCAGACGTCGAGCCGGCCCGCACGGGCGACGATGTCGTCGCGCGCCGCTTGCACCGCCGCGTCGTCCCGCACGTCGAGCACCCGCGCGGTCGCGCCGATCTCTGTGGCCGTCGCGGTCGCGGTGGCTTCGTCGACGTCGGTGACCAGCACCGTGTAGCCGCGTTCGACCAGCATCCGCGCGACCAGCTTGCCCACGCCGCGCCCGGCTCCGGTCACGACCGCGCCTGCTTTCGCCGTCATGGCAGCAGTATCGCGTCCTTCGCGCCGTCGATCGACCCCGGTGACGTCACGTGGAGTGCCACGTCACGGCGGAGTCGGTGTTCGCCCGCGTGGTGCGGAAGCCGTTGGCAGGATGCGCCGTGTCGGGATAGCCGAACGAGACTCCGACGACGACGCGCCTGGAGTCCGGCAGCCCGAAGTGGTCGCGCAGGAAGCCGGAGTACCCCGCGAGCGCTGCCTGTGGCGCCGCGGCGAGGCCGAGGCTCTGCGCGGCGAGCAGGAACGAGTTGAGGTAGAGGCCGCAGTCGATCGCGCCGTAGACGCCGAGGTCGGCCTCGGTGGTGATGATCGCGACGTGCGGTGCGTCGAACAGCTCGAAGTTGCGCAGCATCTGCCGGCCCGTGCCCTGGTGATCGCCACGTTCGATGCCGAGGCTGGTGTAGAGCTGCTTGCCGCACTCCCGTCGGCGTTCCTGGTGGACGCCCGTGTACTGGGTGGGGAAGGGGAAGTCCGGCTGGCCCGGATTGGTCTGCAGGTGCTCGAGCAGCCGCGTGCGCATCCGGTCCGTCGCGGCGCCTTCGGTGACGACCACGTGCCACGGCTGGGTGTTGCACCAGGACGGGGTGCGTTGGGCGAGGACGAGCGCCTGCTCGATGGTGTCCCTCGGGACGGGCTCTGGCAGGAACTGGCGGCAGGTCCACCTCTCGGCGAGCAACCGGCGCAGCGCCTCGTGCAGGTCTGGGGGCGTGACGGCGGCCGCGCTCACGGGAACCTCCGAAGGTGGTCTCTTTTCGAGACCGACGCTAGCACGGAGCAGTCTCGAAAAGAGACCACCTTCGGTAGGGTCGCGGCATGCGGTACGAACAGCTCGCCGACCTGCCCTGCTCGATCACCCGCCCGCTGGTGGTGCTGGGGGACAGGTGGACGTTGCTGATCCTCAAGGAGGCGTTCGCGGGTGTGCGGCGGTTCAACGCGTTCCAGGGCAACCTGGGCATTCCGCGCAGCCGCCTGCAGGACCGGCTCGGGCGGCTGGTGGAGCACGGGATCCTGGTGCGGCAGCAGGCTGCCGACGGGGACCACGCCGAGTACCGGCTCAGCCGCAAGGGGCACGACCTCTACCCGATCCTGATGGCGATCAAGGACTGGGGCGACGCCCACATGGCGCCTGACGGGCCGCCGGTGCACTACCGGCATCGCGACTGCCCCGGCGAGGCACGGGTCTCTCTGGCGTGCGACTGCTGCGGAGAACGAATGACGGCGCACGACGTCGTGCCCGAGGCCGGTCCCGGACTTCTGGCCCATGTCGACGCGGGTGCACCGGGCTAGTTCCCGGTCAGCCGGGGTGCGCGTGGAACTCCACCGGTGCCCCGGCCGTGGCCTTCTCCGTTCGAGCGGGCGCCGGAGAAGAGGACGACGACCTCGCAGCTCGCCGGAGTCGACCAGCGCCACGAGCCCGCCGCCCGCCGGGCGGTAGACCGACGGACGCGGGCTCGGTGGTCTCGTGCAACCGGCGCACTTCTGCGCCGAGATCACGCGACGCCATGACGTGAGTGTCTCTTGTGGAGCGAATGCGGTGTCTCGGTCGTCCTTTTGGGTCGGTCAGCCGGTGGAGCAGGCTGTGCCGTTGAGGGTGAACGAGGACGGCGCCACCGCGTTTCCGGTGTGGACGGCCTGAAAGCCGATGTCGACCGACCTGCCGGGCGGGATCGTGGCGTTGTGGCCGGCGTTGCGGGCGGTGACCTGGCCGGTCGTCGGCGCGTAGGTGGCGTTCCAGCCGGAGGTGATGGTCTGCCCGCCGGCCAGGGTGAAGCCGAGGGACCAGCCGTTGACCGCCGCGGTGCCGGTGTTGGTGATGGCGAGGCTCGCGGTCAGACCGTTGTTCCAGGCGTTGACGGTGGCCTTGACGGCGCACGTGCCCGGCGTCGGCGGGTTCGGGTCACCGCCACCGATGACGCCGAAGAACTCGAGTGCGACGGCGGCCATGCCCGACGACGGCAGGCTGTGCCCGGCGCCCTGGATGCTGTAGGCCTCGACCTTGTCCGAGTAGCGGCTGCGGTTCCAGCCGGCGCGCGGGGTGTCGGTCGACGTCGGCGTCTGGCTCAGGCCGAACACGTCGGTCCACTGCTCGACCTCCTCCTGCAGCAGCGAGTACGGCACGAGTGTGTCCGCGGTGCCGTGCCACAGCTGCATCTTCGGCCGCGGGCCGGTGTAGCCGGGGTAGGCCTGCCGGACGAGGTTGCCCCACTCCTGGGGAGTGCGGTTCAGGCCGCCGCCCCCGGTGCACCGGCTGCTGCCCGGCGGGTAGTCGGCGGCGTTGGCGAAGCAGTGGAACGGCACGCCCATGAACGCCGCGCCCGCCTTGAACACGTCCGGGTAGAGGGCGAGCATCTCGTTGGTCATCATGCCGCCGGAGGACGACCCGGTGGCGAAGACCCGGTCCGGGTCGCCGCCGTAGCGCTGCTGGACGTGCGTCACCATCGAGACGATCGACACCGGGTCGCTGCCGCCACCGCGGCGCTTGGCCGCGTCCGACCACGTGTCGAAGCACTTGCCGAACCCGGCTTCCTGCTGCGCGCTCGGGTAGATGACGATGAAACCGTGCCTGTCGGCGAGCGAGGCGAACTCGCTTCCCGAGTAGAAGCCGGGACCGGAGCCGCCGCAGCCGTGCATGGCGACCACGATCGCGGGCTTGGCCGGCCGGGTGTCCGGCACGTAGACGTGCATGCGCATCCGGCCTGGGTTGTCGCCGAAACCGGTCACCTCCACCAGTGAAGCGGCGGACGCCGGTGTCGCCGGCACGACGCCGGCGAGAGCGAGCACGGCGATGACGATGGCTATGAGCGTCGTTCTGCGCGTGATCACGAATGACCTCCGGTCAGGGCTTTCGAGTCCCCCGGACCGCGAAGCTATTCACTTTCGTGACGGTCGTCAAACTTTCGACGTACGAATTTGGTGAGGCGTTCGACGAACGAGTTCTCCCAGTTCAGTGCGAGGTGTCGCTGATGGTCAAGGTCAGATTTGAGTCGGTGACCGTCACGACGACGTGCTGTCCACCGCGCAGTTCGTCCGCGAGCAGTGCGCGGGAGAGGCGCCGGTCGAGCTCCTTGACGATGGTGCGGCGCAACGGCCGTGCGCCGTACTCGGGTACGTAACCGCGGGCGGCGAGCCAGTCGACGGCCTGTGCGTCCACGTCCAGCGTGATGTTCTGTTCGCGCAGCCGCTGGCGGGTGGGTTCGAGCAGCAACGAGGCGATCTGCCGCAGCTGGGCGGCGTCGAGCCCGCGGAACAGGATGATCTCGTCGAGGCGGTTGAGGAACTCCGGGCGGAAACTGCGGCGGACGGCCGCCATCAGCGGTTCCCTCAGCTGTTCGGCCGCGACACCCGAGGTGGCCGCGGCGAGGAGCTGGTCGGCGCCGATGTTGCTGGTCATGATGATCACGGTGTTGGTGAAGTCGGCGGTACGTCCGCCGGCGTCGGTGAGCCTGCCCGCGTCGAGCACCTGCAGCAGGGTGTTGAAGATGTCGGGGTGCGCCTTCTCGATCTCGTCGAGCAGGAGGACCGAGTACGGGGTTCGCCGGACCGCGCCGGTGAGCTGACCGGCTTCCTCGTGGCCGGCGTACCCCGGCGGCACGCCGATCAGCCGCGTGACCGCGTGCGCCTGCGAGAACTCGCTCATGTCGAACCGGATCAGCCGGTCCTCCGAGCCGAACAGCGCTTCGGCCAACGCCCGTGCGATCTCGGTCTTGCCCACGCCGGTCGGGCCGAGGAACAGGAAGGAGCCGACGGGCCGGTGCGGGTGCTTGAGACCGGCGCGACCCTGACGGACGGCGTCGGCGACCGCCTCGACGGCCTCGTCCTGCCCGACGATCCGCTGGTGCAGGTGGTCCTCCAGGTGCAGCAACCGGTGCCGTTCGGCCTCGGTGAGCTGGGCGACCGGGATGCCCGTGCTGCGGGACACGATCTCTGCGACGTCGTTCGCCACGACCTGGGGCGCGTCGGCCAGTGCGGCGCGGGCGGCCTCCAGTTCGGCGATGGCCTGGTCGAGCTCGGCGGTGAGGAACACCGCGTCCTCGCCCTGTGCGGCGTCCTTCTCGCGCTCCAGCCGCCGCACCCGTTGTTCGAGCAGCACCGGATCCGGTGGCATCGGGGACTTCTCGCGCAACCGGACCCGCGCACCCGCGCGGTCGACCAGGTCCACGGCCTTGTCCGGCAGGAACCGGTCGGCGACGTACCGGGCCGACAGCTCCACGGCGGACACGATCGCCTCGTCCGAGATCCGCACGCCGTGGTGCATCTCGTAACGGCCGCGCAGCCCGCGCAGGATGGCGATCGCCTCGTCGACCGACGGTTCGGCGACCTGGATCGGCTGGAACCGCCGCTCCAGCGCGGCGTCCTTCGCGATGTACCGCCGGTAGTCCTCGGCCGTGGTGGCCCCGATGACCTGCACCCGTCCGGTCGTGAGCACGGGTTTGAGCATGGTCGCGGCGTCCATCGGCGCGCCCTCCGCGCTCCCGGCGCCCACCAGGACGTGCAGCTCGTCGATGAACAGGACGACCATCCTGTCCGTCGCCGTCACCTCGGCGATGACCCCTTCGAGCCGTTCCTCGAACTCGCCCCGGTACTTCGCCCCGGCGACCATGCCCGCCAGGTCCAGCGAGATCAGGCGTCTGCCGCTCAGCGTGGCGGGCACCTCGCCGCTCGCGATCCGTGCCGCGATGCCCTCGACGACGGCGGTCTTGCCCACGCCGGGATCGCCGATCAGAACGGGATTGTTCTTGGTGCGCCGCGACAACACCTCGAGCACCTCGTCGATCACGTCCTCCCGGCCGATCACCGGGTCGAGCAGGCCGTCCCGCGCCGCGGCGGTGAGGTCACGCCCGAAGCGGTCGGTGCGCCGCGTCGCGGACGGTTCCTCCGATCCGCCGAACAGCTTTCCGACCAGGTCCTCCCAGGAGTAGGACCCGAAGCCGAACACCCAGTCGTCTGCCATCGGCCGCCATCTTCGCTCGATCGGAGGGCTTGCGTCTCCAATCTTCCGCCTCGTGGCCCGAGAACACAGGTCAGGCCTGCGACGGCACGGCGTGGTCGACGCGACGACCTACCGCCGCCCGGTCGCCGGTCGCCGTGGCCATAAGGCGATTGGGGGAGTGGTGAGATGGCATGAAGAACGTGACCCCGATCGACAATCGTTCGACAATTTCGCGAAGTCCTGCCATTCGATTCATTCGATTATCGGGTCGCTTGACTGCGAGGCACGAGCGCTGTTAGGACTGATTGTGCTTCATTCAGGCCGCGTTGCCGATCGGCCGGACATCTGAGTTGTCTCAACCCTGCACGAGATCAACTTTGTGGAGATGCCATGTCAGCACGTCGAGACCAGTCCGACATCGAAGGTTCGCAGCCCTTGCGCCGGCGGACGTTGCTCGCGGCGGGCGCCGCGCTACCGGTGCTGGCGGTGGCGACACCTGCCGCGGCGGCCACCTCGGTGGTCGTCGAACCGTCGAACGTGCAGCAGACGATCCTGGGCTTCGGCGGCATGAACCACACCGTCTGGATCAGCGATCTGACCGCAGCGCAGCGCGAAACGGCGTTCGGCAACGGTGCGGGGCAGCTGGGGTTCACCGTGCTGCGCATTCCTGTCCACGAGGACAGGGCGAACTGGAGTCGCGAGGTCGCCACCGCCAGGCGCGCGGTCGAGCTCGGGGCCAAGGTGATCGCCTCGCCGTGGAACCCGCCTGCCTCGATGACCGAGAGCTTCTCCGGAGGCAAGCGGCTGCGGTACGCCTCCTACGGTGCCTATGCGCAGCACCTGAACGACTTCTCCGCGTTCATGGCGAACAACGGAGTCAACCTGTACGGCATCTCGGTCCAGAACGAGCCGGACTACGCGCAGGAATGGACGGCGTGGACCTCCGGTGAAATCGTCAGGTTCCTGCGCGAGAACGCGGGCACCATCAACACCAGGGTCATCGCTCCCGAGTCGTTCCAATATCGCAAGAACCTCTCCGACCCCATCCTCAACGACGCCGCCGCACTGGCGAATGTGGACATCATCGGCGCGCACCTCTACGGCACCCAGCCCGCGGACTTTCCGTACCCGCTGTTCCAGCAGAAGGGCAGCGGCAAAGAGTTGTGGATGACCGAGGTCTACCACCCCAACAGCAGCGACTCCGCCGACCTGTGGCCGCAGGCGCTCGACGTGGGCGAGCACATCCACCGCGCGCTGGTGAACGGCCGGTTCCAGACCTATGTGTGGTGGTACATCCGCCGCTCCTACGGTCCGATGCGCGAGGACGGGCAGATCAGCAAGCGCGGCGCCAACATGGCGCACTTCTCGAAATGGGTTCGGCCCGGCTACTCGCGCATCACCGCGACCGCGAACCCGCAGTCGAACGTCTACATCTCTGCGTTCAAGAGCGGATCCAGGATCGTGATCGTCGCCGTCAACAAGAACACGTCGCCGGTCGACCACGTGTTCACCATCCGGGACGTCGGTTCCGCGACGATCTCGACCTGGCTGACCAGCCAGACCGCGACCCTCGGCCATTACAACGACTTCACCATGTCGAACGGGTCCTTCAACGCCCAGTTGCCTGCCCGCAGCATCAGGACGTTCGTCCTGAACTGAGGCCATCGCGCTCATCAAGGCGCGGCCGTGCGTGCAGAACGATGCGCTTCGCCGTCCATTATTCCTTGCAGTCGAACGATTTCGAGCGTCTGCACGACGAACTGCCAGGGCCCGACTCCGAGCTGTCGCAGCCCTGGCGCGTGGTCGTGCGCGACCGTCACCACGGCTCCGGCGAACAGCAGCCACCAGAACGCCCGCGCAGGCCACCGAACCCGGCCGAGCCGGGCTTGGTGGAACGGAACGTGCCGCTCCTCGTCCCGCAGGATCCGATCCGCGACCTCAACGGTGAGTGGGTCACGACTGCCGTCCCGCAACGCCCGGTAGTACCGCAGAGCCACGGTTTCCGCGATGAGCAGCACCATCAGCTCCAGTCGCAGTCCCAGCGCACGACGCAACCGGACGAACACCACGTCCGTCCAATGTGAACTGATCGTCGGCTGGCCTGCCGCCCGCAGCAGATGCTCCAGCATCCGCGCGTGGTTCTGCTCCTCGGCGACGAACAGCCGCACCGCCGCGCCGTACGTCCCGCCGCCCGCCTTGGCGATCAGGTTGGCGCCGTCGCCGGACTCGCCGACCTGGAACCGTTGCACGCTCTTGACGACGTCGGGGTGCATCCGGGCGCCGACGGCCCAGTCGGGATCGCCCACTCGCTTCCGGCGCGCGGCTTCGGCCTCGAAGTTCTCGACCCATGTGGTGAACATGAACGGAAGACGGCCGGGCCGCCGCACGCGTTGGCCGGGTTGTGGGGAGGTTCTGTGAAGGTTCGGCGTGCGGGTGACTACGCCTCGAACTTCGTCCATTGCCCCTCGGAGACCACCTCGACGGAGCCGTCGACGACCTTGATGGCCGTCTGGTCGTCGATCGCGTAGGCGGGCACGCCGATCTCGGCGGCCCACCGCTCCGCGTCGGCCATGGTGTTCGTGGGGAAGACGTCCAGGTGCGGGAAGATCGAGAAGTCGACGACCCCCAGCGTCCGGTCGTCCGGAGCCGCGGGCCACTCGACGAAGTCCGTCCCGACGCGGGGCGTCATCACCATGCTTCCGGCGCTCACGCCCACCCAGACCTTGTCGGGCAGGGAAGGCAGCAGATCGGCCAGCCCGGACTCCCGCAGCCAATGGCACAGGTACGTCGCGTCGCCGCCGTTGACCAGGAGCACGTCCGCCTCGTAGACCCAGGGAACCCATCGCCGCGCGTCGATGGTGGGCAGTGCGGTGAGCTCGAGGACGCCGAGCGACGCCCAGCCCAGGCCGGAAGAATGCCGGGACCTGGGGTCGGCGGCGGCCACGAATCCCCGCACCGACGCCGGACTGCTCATCGGGTTCCCCCACTGGGCTGTCGGAATGCAGAGGGCGTAGCACTCGGAGATCGGCTTGCCGGCAAGCTGCTCGAGCGCCGAGTGGATGCTCGGGTTCGTGACGCCGCCTGAGGTGAGCAAGAGCTTCACAGTTGTCTCCAAACGTGCGCGGAAGGTCGATGTGGTTGTAGACCACGGACCTGCTCGCAACTCATCGCGGATCCCAGGGCGACGTTCCACGACCGAGATTCGGACCACCTAGGTCACGAGCGCGCCTCCGTGCGCGAGCCCAGCAGACCGCGGGCGGCGAGGTTCTCCATCAGCGCGGTGATGCCGAACGCCCAGTCGTCGGCGTCCTCGGCCGTGTTCACGACGTTCGTCAGCGCGCCCAATCGGGGCGAGGAGATGCGAACGACGTCCCCGACCTTGTGGGTGAACCCTTCGCCGGGCTGGTCCCGGTCCTCGGTCGGAGCGAACATCGTGCCGGTGAACAGCGCGAACCCGTCGGGATAGCGGTGGTGGGGGCCGAAAGCGTGGGACACGAGGTCCTCGAGCTCCCGGCTGATCTCGGAGACCGGATTCACGCCGTGCAGCTCGAAACCGTCGGGGCCGGTGATGTCCAAGGCGATCTCGGTGGCTTTGGCGTCCGCCAGGCTGAACCCGTCGTCGAACAGCCGCAGGAACGGCCCGATGGCGCAGGAAGCGTTGTTGTCCTTCGCCTCGGTGAGCAGCAGAGCACTGCGGCCCTCGAAGTCGCGCAGGTTGACGTCGTTGCCGAGCGTCGCGCCGACCGGGTTCCCGCGCGAGTCCACCACCAGGACGAGCTCGGGCTCGGGGTTGTTCCAGGCCGAGCGGGCGAGAACGCCGATGTCGGCACCCAGCCCCACCGCCGAGAGCACCGGGGCCTTGGTGAAGATCTCAGGGTCCGGGCCGATACCGACCTCGAGGTACTGCGACCACAGGCCCTCGGCCTGAAGAACCCTCTTCACCTCCGCGGCCTCCGCGGACCCCGGCTTCAGGTTCGAGATGTGGCCCTGGACGATCGCGCCCACCTTCGCGCGAACTTCCTCGGCCCGCGTGGGATCCCCGTCGGCGCGCTCTTCGATGACCCGCTCGAGCATGCTGCGGACGAAGGTCACGCCGGCGGCCTTGAGCACCTGCAGGTCGACCGGTGCCAGAAACCGGGGAACGGCATCGGCCGGGTTCGTCGTGGCGGCCAGAACCTCCGCGAGCGGCCACGACGTGCCGCCCTGGTGATTCTTGACGATCTCCAGCGCGTCCGGCCGCTCGAGCAGCGACGAAACGGTCGCCGCCAGCGGCGACAGGTCGATGACCTCGTCGCCGCGGACCGTCACGACCGAAGGGCCGGCCGCGGACGGGTCGAAGACCCTCGCGACAAGCGTGGCGTCCGCTGCGTCGTGAGGAAGAACGTTGGCTGCGTCGAGCGAGATCCCCATGGAGATCCTTCCTGCCGGCACCACAGATCAGTTCGAAGTCCCGATGAGCTTCCCCTGTCCCGGCTTCGAGTGACAGCTCTGCCTCGGAGCAGGCGAAGACCGAACTCCGCATCGCGGGATATTCGATCGCTGCCACCCGGCCCTCTGCGGCAGCATGAGGAATCCGGGGTGTTCGGAGGGGGCGGATGGTAGTGCCAGGATCGGAGAGGCCTGTCCGCAAGAACGCGGTGCCGCTCGCCCTGCGCCTGTACGGAAAGGAAGTGCGGCGCCACGGATTCATCTCCGCGGGGGCACTCGTGTTGCCCGCGCTGGGCGTCACCTGCCAGCTCTATCTCGCGCCGTTGGCGGTGGGCGGGCTCGTGGGAAAGCTCGCGGGTGGTGGGGGCACGAGCCTGAGCGCCGTCCTGCCGTACGTGCTGGCCTTCGGCGGTTTCATGCTGCTCTCGGAACTGTTGTGGCGCATCGGCCTGCACTGCCTCAACCGCGTGGACGGCCGCGGCATCGAGAACCTGTCCGCCCTCGCGATGGACGAGCTGCTGGGGAAGGACGCGGCGTTCTTCCACGACAACTTCGCCGGGTCGCTCACCAAACGGGTGCTGGGCTTCGCGTTCCGCTTCGAGGACTTCGTGGACACGCTGGCGTTCAAGATCTTCGCCAACGTCATCCCGCTGGGTTTCGCCTGCGTCGTGCTGTGGAGCTACCACCCGGTGCTCGTCGCGGTGCTGGTCGGCCTGATCCTGGTCACGGGATGTGTGGTCGCGCCGCTCATCCGCCACCGCCAGCGGCTGGTCGACGAGCGCGAGGCCGCCATCGCCCAGGTGTCCGGCCACGTCTCGGACACGCTCACGAACATGGAGACGGTGCGGGCGTTCGCCGCCGAGCGGCGAGAGGGAGCGGAGCACCGGACCCGTGCCGCCAGGCAGCGAACGCTGGCAATGCGGTCGTGGGACTACAACAACCTGCGCATCGACACCGTCATCGCCCCGCTGTCCGTGCTCACCAACGTGCTCGGCCTCGTGGTCGCGATCGGGGTCAGCGACGGGCTCGGCGTGGAGGCGATCGTGGTGACGTTCGCCTACTTCGGGAACGCGACGCGGATCATGTTCGAGTTCAACCAGATCTACCGGCAGGTGGAGAGCGCGCTCACCGAGGCGGCCCAGTTCACCGAACTGCTGCTCGACCCGCCGACCGTGCTCGACCTGTCGCACCCGGAACCGTTGCGCGTGAAGGACTCCCGGGTCCAGTTCGAGAACGTCGTGTTCACGCACGGCGGTGGCGAGCCGCTGTTCGACGGGCTCGACCTCGACATCCCGGCGGGCACGCGGATAGGGCTCGTCGGCCGCTCCGGCGGCGGCAAGACCACGCTCACCCGGCTGCTTCTGCGGCTGATGGACGTCGACCGGGGCCGCGTCCTCATCGGCGGCCAGGACATCGCCCGCCTGAGTCAGGCCGACCTGCGGGGCCTGATCGGGTACGTGCCCCAGGACCCGGCCATGTTCCACCGGACGCTGCGCGAGAACATCGCGTTCGCACGGCCGGGCGCGACCGACGCCGAGATCCACCGCGCCGCGCATGCCGCGCACGTGACGGAGTTCGTGGACGCGCTGCCCGACGGGTTCGACACGATGGTCGGCGAACGCGGCATCAAACTGTCCGGCGGACAGCGGCAGCGGGTCGCGCTGGCCCGCGCCATCCTGCGTGACGCGCCGATCCTGCTGCTGGACGAGGCGACCAGCGCGCTGGACTCGGAGAGCGAGGTGCTGGTCCAGGAGGCGCTGTGGCGGCTCATGGAGGGCCGCACCGCGATCGTCGTGGCGCACCGGCTGAGCACGGTCGTGCGGATGGACCGGCTGATCGTGCTCGACCGGGGCCGGATCGTCGAACAGGGCACCCACGCGGAACTTCTGGACGTCGACGGGACGTACGCGAAGCTGTGGCGCCACCAGTCCGGCGGCTTCCTCGACGAGGCGGTGCCCGCCGAATCCCTGTCCGGTGAACGGGCGCGGTGAGCCCGAAGCGACGCGACGACCGGGAAGGTGACGACGCTCCGCAGGTGTCCTCGTGAGTGGAATCGCTCCGGTGAACGTTGACCTTCGCGGGTCACTCGATCCGGCGATTTCGCGCCTTGCCAGGCGCGCCGACTAGTCCGATGTGGACACAACCGGCAGGTTGTCACAGCGTCGCAACCGAAACACGGGGAAGGAACGACGAGCGGATGATTCGAATCGTGCCCGCCAAGGATCAGCACATGCGGGTGACCTGGGCGCTGCCCCGGCACGAGCCGCCAGGGCCGGTGAGCGTGGTCGGTGACTTCAACGGCTGGAAACCGGGAGCGACCGAACTCCGCGCCCGCTCCAACGGCAACCGCACCGCGGCGGTCGTCGTTCCGCGCGGCACGACGCTGCGGTTCCGCTACCTCGGCTCGAACGGCCACTGGTTCGACGACTCGGACGCGGCGGCACAGGACGACCACGGCTGCGTGATCACCGTCTGACGGGGCACCAGGTCAGCCGGCGAGCGGGTCGGCCCCTGCTACGCGTCCTTCTCCCGGACCGTGGTCAGCGAGGTGAGCCCGGACATCTCGAGGATCGGCGCGAGCAACGGGTTCGCGATCAGCTCGGCCCGCTCGGCGTGCGTGAACAGCACGCTCATCCCGGCGCTGTCGATGTACTGCACCTCGGACAGGTCGACGACCAGCGGACCGGTCGTGTCCGCGAACGCGGCCGCGAAGGCCTCGGCGTTGCTCAGGTCGATCTCACCGACCGCCTTGATGGCCGAGCGGCCCTGCGGATCGACGGTCTTGGTCAGCGTCAGCGGCGTCGTCATCGAGAATCCTCACCTGCATCGTCACGGTGGTGCCGGATGGATCGGGACGAATGGTGACCTCGTCCATCATCTTCCTCATGATCGCGGTACCCCGGCCACGCTTCGTCGCGGGGTCGCTGGCCTGTGGTTTCCAGGTGCCGGTGTCGGCGACGGTCGCGAGCAACCCGGAGCTGCCCGCCGTCTCCACCCGGACCCGGACGTCCTTGCGGGCGGTCTCCAGATAGGCGTGCTCGACGGCGTTGGTGCACGCCTCCCCGACGGCCAGCAGGACGCTCTGGGCGCGTTTCGCGGAGAGCCCGCACTGCCGCAGCCAGGTGCGCAACGCGTGACGGGCGCCGCCGAGCTGGCCTGGCTCCGCGGGGAAGGTCATGTCCAGCGGCGCCGGATGCCGGTACAGGAGCATGGCCACGTCGTCGTCGTAGCCTCCCTCCGGTGCCAGTGCGGCCATGATCTGGCCGGCGAGGTCCTCCAGGCCGCTCGCACGGCCTTCCTGGACGGCACGCGCGGCCTTGTCCATGCCCTCGGTCAGCGAGCTGCGACGGCGTTCGACGAGTCCGTCGGTGTAGGTGAGCAGGGTGGAGCGGGGCGGCAGGTGGCACTCGGCCTCCGTGCGCGGCACGCCCACCTTGACCGCGAGCGGGATGGACCGCCCGCCTTCGAGCAGGTGGGTGGTGCCGTCTGCCAGCGCCAGGATCGCGGGCGGGTGTCCGGCGCTCGAGTAGACGAGGTGTCCGGTGGAGGGGTCGAGGACTCCGCAGAACACCGTGGTGCACAAGGCGCCGGGAACTCCGTCGGCGAAGTGGTCGAGCGCCATGAGTGCGCGTGCGGGCCCGGTCTCCTGCAGCATCAACGCACGGCAGGCGCTGCGCAGCTGACCCATCACCGCCGCGGCGCTGAGGCCGCGGCCGACGCAGTCCCCGACGACGATGCCGATGCGCTTGTCCGGCAACGGGAACGTGTCGTACCAGTCACCGCCGACCTCGAGCGGACGCGCCGCCGGTTCGTAGCGCACAGCGAACCCGCCGGGCAGGTGCGACGGGCCCAGGATGGCTCGTTGCAGCGCCAGCGCCGTCTCCCGCTGCTGGTCGATCTGCCGCGCCCGGGACAGGCCCTGCGTGAGATGACCGGCCAGCAACGACAGCAGCAGCTCGTCCTGCTCGGTGAAGCCGTTGTGCGAGTGGAGGCGCAGCCACAGCACCATCGGCCCGTCGGGGTGCTCGACGGTGACGGCGGCGCTGCCCCGCTCCGGGGAGACGGGGGTGAGCGCCCGGTGGTCCTTCACCTCGTCGAGCGTCGAGCGCAGGTCCGCCGGGAGGTCGTCCCAGGCGAGGTGCCCGGCGACGGTGGTGACCCGCGGCGTCTCGTGGCGGCCGAAGACGACGGCCAGCACCTGCTCGGCCCGCCACAGGGTCTCCAGGTGCTCGAGCGCGCCGGACAGCGCCTCGGGCGCGCTGGTCGCCCGCGACAACCGCAGGCTGAGCTCCGCGAGCGCGGCCTCACGCCTGCGCGCGTGGTGCTCGGCGGTGACGTCGCGGAAGGTGCCGACCGTCATCGTCCTGCCGCTGTCCGGGTCGCGGGCGGGGTTCATGAGGGCGCTGACCCACAGCCTCCTGCCGTCGCGATGGGTGACCGGGACGGTGTGGCTGCGCTGGTCGCGCCCGGACCTGGCCTCGAACGCCCCGGCGAACTGGCTGTGCGCCTCGGGATCGGTCCGCTCGTCCGGCCACCACGGGTGCGGGACGGCGTAGGGCAGGCCGTCCGGCCCGTAGCCGAGGATGTCGGTGAACGCGGCGTTGACCTCGACGACGGTGCCGTCGTCGTCGCAGACGAAGAACGCCTCCTGCAGGGAGTCGATCAGCGCGTCACGCCAGCGGGCGTGCCGGCCGCGCAGCCGGGAGAGGTCCACGTTCGCCCGCACCCGCGCCAGGAGGTCCGCGGCGGCGAACGGTTTGACGAGGTAGTCGTCCGCGCCGGCCAGCAGCCCCTCGCCGGACGCCTCCTGCCCGGCTCTGGCGGACAGCAGCAGCACCGGCACGGCCATGGTCCGCGGGTCCGCTCGCAGGGCCGCGACCAGCGAAAGACCGTCCATGCGCGGCATCATCACGTCGCTGACCACCAGGTCCGGCGGATGAGCGCGCGCGGTCTCCAGCGCCGCCTGGCCGTCGTTCACGGCACGGACCTCGTACCCGGCCCTGAACAGCAACCGGGTGAGGTACTCCCTCATGTCCGCGTTGTCGTCGACGACCAGCACGGTCGCGGGCACCTGCGGCGCGGCGCCGGCCGCCGGGCTGGGCAACAGCTCCTCGACGGCGGGACCGGAGTCCGGCAGCCACTGCAACGCCTCCTGCACGTAGGGGGCGGCGATGTCCGACACCGTCGGCGGCACGGGCTCCCGCGACACCGCCTCGGCGGGCAGGTGGTCCGTGCCGAACGGCAGCTCGACGGTGAAGCTGGTGCCCTCTCCCTCGACGCTGTCGGCGCGGATGGTGCCGCCGTGCAGATGGACGAGCTCCTGCACGAGCGCGAGCCCGATACCGCTGCCCTCCCTCGACCGCGACCAGCTGTTCTCGATGCGGTGGAAGCGTTCGAACAGCCTGGGGATCTCGTGCCGCGGCACGCCGACCCCGGTGTCGCTGACCGTCACGACCGCGTTGTCCGCCCCGGCGCGCACGGTGATGCCGACCGAGCCCTCGACGGTGAACTTGAGCGCGTTGCTCAGCAGGTTCAGCACGACCTTCTCCCACAGGCCGAGGTCGATGTGCACCGGCTCTGGCAGGGGGGAGCAGTCGATCTCGAAGTCCAGCCCCGCCTTCTCCACGGCCGAGCGGAAGACGCCGGCCAGCTCCGCGGTGATCGTCGCGAGCTCGACGGGCTGGAAGCGCGCCTGCATGCGGCCCGCCTCGAGCCGGGAGACGTCCAGCAGCGTGTTGACCAGCTTGCCGAGCCGCAGGCCGTTGCGGTGGATGACCTCCAGTTCCTGACCTGCCTGCGGGTCCGCCTCCGCCAGCCGGTTCCGCAGGTCCTGCACCGGGCCCATGATGAGTGTGAGCGGGGTGCGGAACTCGTGGCTGATGTTGGAGAAGAACGTGGTCTTGGCACGGTCGAGCTCGGCGAGTTCCTCGGCACGTCGTTGCTGCGCCTGGAAGTCGTGCGCTCCCGCGATGCCGGAGGCGATGTGTCCCGCGACCAGGTCGACGAACCCGCGGTAGCCGTCGTCGAGCGGCCGGTGCCGGTTCAGACCGGCGACCAGGAACCCGTGCGGTGCGCCGCCCGGCCGCTGCAGCGGCACCACCAGGGCGCTGGCGGGAGGTCTGTGCCAGTCGCCGCTGGGAAGATCGGTGAACCGTTCGAGCTCGACCTCGACGGAGCCGCCGCCCAGCACGGTCGCCACCGGCCACGGCGGTGACTCGTCCGAGGGCGAGAGGATCGCCGGAGCGATCGGATGACCCGGCTTGATCCCCGTCGTCCCGGCCAGCCGGGCGCGGCCGTGGTCGGCGAGGTAGATCAGGGTGAACGGCAGGTCCCGCCGGTTGCGCTCGAGCTGCGCGCAGTCGAACGCCAGCACCTCTCGTTCCTGCCGCGCGACGGTGGGATCCGAGCCGAGGTCCCGAAGCGTCGCCATCCGCCGTTCACCGATGACGCGTTCGGTCTCCTCGCTGACCACGCACAACATTCCTGCCACCGCACCGTGGTCGTCACGCAGCGGGCTGTAGGAGAAGGTGTGGTAGGTCTCCTCCGAATACCCGGAACGCTCCAGGAACAACAACAACGCCTCGTCCCAGGTCGCATGCCCGGTGCTGAGCACGCTGTCCACTCTGGGCTCGACGTCCTCCCAGATCTCCGCCCACACCTCGGCGGCCGGTCTGCCCAACGCCCACGGGTACTTGCGTCCCAGCGTGTTGCGCCGATAGGCGTTGTTGCAGAAGAAGGTCAGCTCCGGCCCCCACGCCAGCCACATCGAGAACCGGGACGACAGCAGGACGCTGACAGCGGTCAGCAGGCTCTGCGGCCAGCCGGCCGGCGGACCGAGCGGGGTGGCGGCCCAGTTCACCGCGGCGAGGTCGCGGCCGATCTCCGGGTCCTCGGCGAACACATCGGTGAGCGCGGAACGGTCGTCTCCGTGTCCGTTGTTGTCAAAGCGCCCCACCGACCGTTCCCTTCGCCGCACCCCGACATGCTGATCTGTCCAGGGTGCCGACACCCGGCGACGGCTGCACAACGAGTGGCGACGAATGTGCGGTGGACAACATCGGCGTCGGCCACCCGCCGGGGAGGTCCGAAGTGGACCGGACGAGGCGCGTGAGCACCCGGACCGTCGCCTATCCGGTTCCGTTCACGGCCTGACCGACTTTCCTGATCACCTGGCGCAGCCACGCGTGTCCCGCGTCCTGGGCGTGCACCGGATGCCACCACATGGCCTCCTGGAGCGGCACAGACGGAAACGGGGAGGGCAGCACGCGGACGCCGGCGATCGGGAAAAGCCCGACCAGTCGTTTCTGCACGAGGGCAACGCGTCTGGTGCCCGCGACCAGCATCGGCAGCAGGTGGAACGAGGGGACCGAGACGTCCACTCGGGGGCTGATGCCGAGCATGCTGAGCTGCCGGGTCACGGGTGCGTCGTAGGCGCGTTGGTAGACCGCCCACGGCATGTCCGCGAGCTGGTCCAGGGTGAGTTCGTCGCCGACGGCGGGGTTGTCGTCGGCGACGAGGCACACCCATTGGTCGCTGAACAGTTCCACCGCGGGGAAGCCGTCTATGACGCCGTGCGGGAGCAGGAGACCGTCCACCGTGCTCAGCAGCGTGCCGAGGTTCTCCAGCAACGCCGGGGACGTCTGGTGGAACGTCAGGTGGACTCCGGGGGCCTCGTCGTGCAGCACGCGGGCCAGCGGCACGCCGAGGACCGTCGCGCCGTAGTCGGAGGTGACGAGCGTGAACTCGCGGGTGTCGGTGGCGGGATCGAACGTGGCCTGGCTGGTGAACACGCGTTCCAGCACGTCGCAGGCGGTGGCGGCGCGGTCGCGGAGCACGGCGCCGAGAGGGGTGAGGCTGTAGAGCGAGCCGGTGCGGGAGAGCAGCGGGTCGTCGAAGTGACGGCGCAGGCGCGCCAGGGCCGCGCTCATGGCCGGCTGCGTCAGGCCGATGCGCCGGCCCGCCCTGGTGACGTTGCGTTCCTCCAGCAGGGCGCGCAGGGCCACGACCAGGTTGAGGTCGAGATTCGACAGGTTCACCGCACCTCCGGTCATGCACGGCGTGGATGGAGAGCATCAAGAACATTCATTTCCGTGATCCTCTGGTGGCGGCCACAGTAGTCCTCACGACACGGGAGGACACCTCATGGCAACACCGCCGCAACCCGTCCGGTTCGCGCTCGGCACCTTCTCCCGGGCGGACGGCCAGTCGTTCCCCGGCCTGGTGGTGGACGACCGCGTGGCCGACCTCGGCCGGGCCCTGGAGTGGCGGTCGGCCTCGACGCTCGACGTCCTCGAGCGATGGCCGGAGGCACTGCCCTCGTTGCGCCACCTGGCGGGCGAGGCCCAGGAATGGCTGCCGCTGGACGGGTTGCGCGTGCACGCGCCGGTCGCGCCGCGGCAGGTCTTCCAATCAGGGGCCAACTACCGCCAGCACGTCATCGATCTCGTGGTCGCGCACCGCCCGGCGGACTCCGCCGAGAGCGAGGAGCAGGCACGGGCGCGAGCGGCGGAGCTGATGGACCGTCGCGCACGCGAAGACCAGCCGTACGTGTTCATCGGTCTGCCGTCGGCGATCACCGGCCCCTACGACGACGTCGTGCTGCCGTCGTGGTGCGAGCAGCCGGACTGGGAACTGGAGCTGACGGCGGTCATCGGCACTCCGGCTCACCGCGTGTCGCCGGAGGAGGCGTTGCGGCACGTCGCCGGTTACACGATCGCCAACGACCTCACGGCCCGCGATCTGGTGTTCCGCAACGACATGCGGGAGATCGGCACCGACTGGCTGCGCTCGAAGAACGCGCCCGGCTTCACCCCGCTCGGGCCGTACCTCGTGCCGGCGGAGTTCGTGCCGGACCCGGCGGACCTGCGACTGACCCTCAAGCTCAACGGGGACACCATGCAGGACGAGTCCACAAAGGACATGATCTTCGACGTCGCCCGCATGGTCTCCTACGTCTCGCAGACCACCACGCTGCTGCCGGGCGACCTCGTCCTCACCGGTTCCCCCGCCGGCAACGGCATGCACCACGGGCGCCTGTTGCGCGACGGCGACGTCATGGAGAGCACCATCACCGGGCTGGGCGTCCAGCGCACCCGGTGCGTCGCGCAGGAGCGGGCATGAACCGCGCCGACCCCGAGTCCGCGATCGCCGAGGCCGCCGCGACGTGCTCGAACTGGGGCCGCTGGGGCGCTGACGACGTCCTCGGCACACTGAACTTCCTCACCGAGGACAAGCGCAGGGAGGCCGCCGCGCTGATCCGCAAGGGCGCGAGTTTCTCGCTGTCCCAGCGCTTCGACGTGGACGGCCCGCAGAAGGGCTGGCGCCGCCGCACGAACCCGGTGCACACGATGCTGGACACCGGGACCGACGCGGCCGCCGGGCTGCAGGGCTTCCCGCACGGCATCGGCGGCGCGGACGACGTGATCTCCATGCCGTTGCAGTGCTCGACCCAGTGGGACGGCCTCGGCCACATCTTCGACCACGGCAGGGCGTGGAACGGCCGTGACGCCGCCACCACCGTGACTTCCGCGGGTGACCTGGTCACCGGCATCGAGCACATGGCCGCTCACGTCGCCGGGCGCGGCGTGCTGCTCGACGTCGGCAGAGTCATCGGTGGCGGCGAACTGCCCGACGGCTTCGCCATCACCGAAGCCCACCTCGTCACCACCGCCGAGGCGCACGGCGTCGACGTCGGCCCCGGCGACATCGTGCTCGTCCGCACCGGGCAACTGGCCCGCGCCAGGCGGGACGGCTGGGGTGACTACGCGGGTGGACCGGCGCCGGGCCTGTCGTTCACCACCGCGCCGTGGCTGCACCGCACCGAGATCGCCGCGATCGCCACCGACACGTGGGGTTTCGAGGTGCGTCCCAACGAGTTCGACGACGCCTTCCAGCCGTTGCACCAGGTCGTCATCCCGCACATCGGTCTGCTGGTGGGGGAGATGTGGGACCTGGACGCGCTGGCCGCGGACTGCGCCGCCGACGGCGTGCACGAGTTCTGGCTGACCGCCGCGCCGTTGCCGATCACGGGAGCCGTCGGCTCGCCGGTGAACCCCGTCGCCGTGAAGTGACCGAGGAGCCTTGATGACCCGCACCGTGCTCGTTCTCGGCGGTGGCACCGCCGGCAACGCCCTGACCGTCCTGCTGCGCCGCGCGGGACATGCTGTCGACCTGGTGGAGGCCAGACCGGACTGGAACGCCACCGCCGGATCCGGCATCACCCTGCAGGGCAACGCCCTGCGGGTCCTGCGCGAGGTCGGCGTGATCGACCAGGTGCTGCGCGACGGGTTCCCGTTCGACGAGCTGGGCATCCTCGCGCCGGACGGTGCGGTGCTGACCGTGCGGCCGACCAGCCGCATCGGCGGCGACGACCTGCCTGGCACCCTCGGCATGCAACGCCCGCGCCTCCAGCAGATCCTCATCGACGCCGTCCGCGCGTCCGGCGCCTCGGTCCGCCTCGGCCTCACCGCCACCGGCATCGGCCAGCACGACGAAGGCGTCGACGTCACCTTCAGCGACGGCACGACCGGTCGCTACGACCTCGTCGCCGGCGCGGACGGCCTCCACTCCGCGACCCGCGCCCTGATCGGCGTCGAGGAACGGCCCGTGCCCACCGGCATGGCCATCTGGCGCGCCCCCGTGCCCCGCCCGGCCGGTCTCGAACACACCCAGATGATCTACGGCGGACAGTGCTTCATCGCCGGCTGCTGCCCGACCGGCCAGGACACCGCCTACGCCTACCTGGTCGAGCGCAACCGCGACCGCGACACCATGGACCCGTCCGCCCACGCCAAGGAGATGCTGCGGCTGGCCCAGGGCTACGGCGGACCGTGGCGGGAGATCCAGGCCGCGCTGACCGACGCGGCGGAGGTCAACTACACCTGGTTCGACCGGCTGCTGGTCGACGGTCCGTGGCACCGCGGCCGGGTCGTGCTCGTCGGCGACGCCGCACACGCCTGCCCGCCGACCCTCGCCCAAGGGGCCGCGATGTCGTTGGAGGACGCGCTCGTCCTCGCGGAACTGCTGTCCACAACGGACACTTGGGATGACGCGCTGCTCACCGGGTACCGCGACCGCCGCTATCCGCGAGTGCGCGAGGTCGTCGACGCCTCCGTTCAGATCGGGCAGTGGCTGCTCGACGGCGTACGTGATGCCGACGTGCCAGGGCTGATGGGCCGCACGATGGCCATGCTGGCGCGGTGCCCGTGATCGCCCCGACGGTGGACGTGCACGCCCACGTCCTGCTGCCCGAGGTGGAACGGCTCGTCGCCGACGATCCCGCCCTCGCCGCCGCCCGTGCCCTGGACGCCCGCCGCAACGGCCCCGACGCGCTGGCCGTCAGCGGCGAGATGGTCCGCGACCGGTTCGGGTCGCTGACCGACGTCGCGCAACGACTGTCCGCTATGGACAGTGCCGGGGTGGATGTGCAGCTCGTGAGCCCTTCGCCGTCGCACTACCACTACTGGGCAGACCGCGACCTCGCCCGGACGGTGTGGGAAACGGCCAACACCGCGACCGCCAAGCACTGCGCCCACGCGCCGGACCGGCTTCGCGGCCTGGGACTGGCACCCCTGCAGCACCCGGACCTGGCCGTGCAGGCCCTCGACCACGCGCTGGGAGAAGGACTGGCAGGGGTGGAGATCGGCAGCCACGCACCCGGAGGCGAGCTCTCCGACCCGGCGTACGAGCCGTTCTGGGAACGGGCCGCCGAGACCGGCGCGGTCGTGTTCCTGCACCCCTTCGGCTGCACCCTGGACGAGCGCCTGGACCGCTGGTACCTGTCCAACAGCGTCGGCCAGCCGACGGAGAACGCCGTCGCGCTGTCCCACCTGATCTTCTCCGGTGTGCTGGACCGCCACCCGCGGCTGCGGATCGTGGCCGCGCACGGCGGCGGCTACCTGCCCACCCACCTCGGCCGCGCGGACCACGCGTGGCGGGTTCGCCCCGACGCCAGGAACTGCGCGCATCCGCCAAGCCACTACGTCCGGCGGTTGTGGTTCGACGCGCTGGTCCACGATCCCGCGGTGCTGCGCGAACTGGTCCGCGTCGCCGGACCGGAACGGGTGCTGCTCGGCTCGGACTTCCCGTTCGACATGGGCACTGACGATCCGGTCGCTGCGCTGCGCGCCGCCTGCCTGAACGAGCCCGACTTCCACGCCGTCCGCGGCGGCAACGCCGCCACCCTGCTCAACCTGAAGGAGACCCGGTGACCAGGCGATTGCTCACCCACCTGAGGCACGTCGACCTCGCCGTGCCCGACTACGACAAGCAACTGGAGTTCTACGCCGGCGTGTGGGGCCTGACCGAGGTCGCCAACGACTCGGGCCTGAGCTTCCTGGCCGCGGAGGGCTCACCCGAGCAGTACGTCGTGCGGCTGCGCAAGGCCGACGAGAAGCGCCTCGACCTCGTCGCGTTCGGCGCGGAGACTGCGGCCGACGTGGACGCGCTCGCCGACCAGCTCATCGCCGCCGGCGTCACGCTCATCAGCACACCCGACAAGCTCGGCACGCTCGGCGGCGGCTACGGCTTCCGGTTCTTCGACGTCGACGGCCGCACCGTCGAGGTCTCCGCCGAAGTGGCGACCCGGCAGCACCGCCGCGTCGAGGAGAAGGAAGCGATCCCGGTCCGGCTCTCGCACGTGGTGCTCAACTCTCCCGACCTGAACCGGTCCAAGGCCTGGTACGAGCGGCACCTGTCGTTCGCGTTGTCCGACAGTCTGAGCTCGCCGCACATGGGCGATGTCATGCACTTCATGCGCATCAACCCGCAGCACCACAGCCTCGCGCTGGCCAAGGGGCCGCACACCGCGCTACACCACATCTCGTTCGAGCTGCGCGGCGTGGACGAGTACATGCGCGGCACCGGCCGGCTGATGCGCGCCGGCGTGCGCAAGATCTGGGGACCGGGTCGCCACCTGGCGGGCGACAACACGTTCTCCTACTTCCTCGACCCCCAGGGCAACACGGTCGAGTACACGACCGAGCTCGAGATGCTGGACGAGGACACCTGGCACCCCAGCGTCCACGACTTCTCGCAGCCCGAGGTCACCGACCAGTGGGGCACCGCCAACCCGATGAACGAGCTGGTCGCCAAGGAGTCGTTCAACGACCCCGACCGCGGCTGCTTCGTCGCCCCGCCGGTGTGACATGCGGTTCGCCACCTACCTCCACGACGGCCGGCAGCAGGCCGGCGTGCTGGACGACGACGAGCGGCTGCGCCCCGTCGGCACGGCCTCGCTGACCGACGTGCTCGGCGACCTGCCCGGCGCCGCGGCCCTCGCCGGTCTGGCGGGCCCGCACGTGTCGGAGGTGCGGCTGCTGGCGCCGCTCCAGCCACCGACCGTGCGCGACTTCGTCACCTTCGAGGAACACGTCGAGGGCATGCGCGCGGGCGCCGGGGTGCCCGAGCAGTGGTACGCCGCGCCCACGTTCTACTTCGGCAACCCCTATGCCGTGATCGGCCCGCACGACGACGTGCCCGTCCCGCCCGGTTCGGAACTGCTGGACTTCGAACTGGAGGTCGCGGCCGTCATCGGACGCGAAGGCCGCGACCTCACCCCGGAACAGGCCCGCGACCACATCGCCGGGTACACGATCTTCAACGACTGGTCCGCGCGCGACCTCCAGACCGCGGAGATGGCGGTCGGACTCGGCCCGTGCAAGGGCAAGGACACCGCCACGACCCTCGGCCCCTGGCTCGTCACGCCTGACGAGCTGGAGCACCACCGCGACGCCGACGGCCTGCTGCGCTTGACGCTGACCGCCGAGGTCAACGGCCGGGTGGTGGGCTCCGACCTGCTGTCCAACATGAGCTGGACGTTCGAGGAGATGGTGGCCTACGCGTCCCGAGGCACCGCCGTGCGCCCCGGCGACGTGCTCGGCTCCGGCACCTGCGGCAACGGCGGCTGCCTGGCCGAGCTGTGGGGCAGGGGAGCCGAGCAACACCCGTTGCGCCCTGGCGACACCGTCACGCTCACCGTCGAGGGCATCGGCCGTCTCCGCACCACCGTGGTCGCCGGAGCGGAGGTCAAGCCGCTGCCGCGCGCCCGCCACCGGCCCCGGACCAGGCCTTGACTGCCTACTGTGTGAGTCGCACGCGTATCTGCCCACACACTGGTGCGGGCCGAAGGCGTTGAACAGGTCGATCAGATCACCCATCGGCCAGCACCGGCTTGGCGTCGGTCGATCTCACCGCTCTGGTGACCACGGCGAGCAGGAACGAGAGCGCCCCGATCGCCAGGAGCGCGGACGACAGGCCGCTGATCGCCGCAGACAGGGCCAGAACCACCAGAGGACACACGAACTGCCCGATGAACAGCGCCGCCGTCCACATCCCCGACGCGCGAGGCCGTTGGGCGAAGGTGAGCCGCCCGAGCGCCCAGGTGACCAGCGAGGGCAACAGCAGGCCGTTCCCGAGCCCGGTGACCGCGGCGCCCACGATGACCAGGGGAGTGTTCGGCGCGAGGGCGAGCACCGCCAATCCGATGCCGGACAACAGGAACGCGAGGGTCACGGTGACCCCAGGTCCCCGGTGTGCCAGCGGGGTGAACAGAAACGCCCCGGCGGCGGTGGCGAGCGAAGCCAGCGCGCTGATCATGCCGATCGTGGCCGAGGACTCGACACCGACACCGCCCAGCACGTACGGCAACTCGACGATCAGCGTGTAGAAGACCAGGCCTCCCACCAGCGTTACCCCGATGGGAGCCGCCAGCAGCCGCCACGCGAGCGCGACCCTCCCGGCACGTTCCTGACGTTCGGCGGGTTCCCAGAGGTACCGGACCGCCATCAGGGCAAGGGGCAGACTCGCGGCGTAGAGCCAGAACGGCGTCCTCCAGCCCTGGTTTCCGAGCAGCCCGCCCAACGCGAAGAACAGTGTGGCCGCGACCGTCGTGCACACGGTCTGGAGACCGAAGTACCGCTGCCGTTGCTCGCCGTGGAAGTAGTCGGCGAGCAACGTCGTGCAGCAGGTCATGATGGCGGCCTCGGCGACCCCGACGAGGACCCGGCTGGCCACGACCAGCTCCAGCGTGGGAAGCCACAGCGGCGCGGTGCCGAAGATCCCGTACGCGACGAGCCCGAAGACCAGCAACCTCTTGCGCCCGGTCCGTTCCACGACACGACCCGCGAAGGGAGCCGTCAGCCCGATCATGAGCGCCGGCGCGGTCAGGACGATCGGCGCGAGAACCGAAGCCCCAGGAGTCGAGGCGAACGCCTGGATCGCTGGGAGCACTGGTGCGAGCAGCACCGACCCGAGCACAGGAAGACAGCTCGCGAGTAGCAGTACAAGAGCCTGGGAACGTCCCGCACGGCGCTCCGTGTCAAGGACAAGGCCGCCGACTGCCGAGTGCCCGTCGGCCGGACCTCTCACTGGCTCTTCGGGATGTGAGGCTCGTTGCGACACAGGCGTCTCCGGTGAGGTGCACCTGCCGATCTCCGGTGATCGGCAACCGTGGTCTCACAGTTTTGGTGCCGCTGGTCCTCGTGCGGAAATCACTATTCCTGACCGCAGGTATCGACCGCGTGGATGGCCGAACCGATGACGTCGCCCGCTACGAGGCGAGGCCGCGCCGTCGCCGTCACCTTCAACGGCGGCAAGGTGGTCGTAGCCCGGTCGACCGTTTGTCAGGGCTCTGCCAACCCTTTCCGCTCCAAGGTGCGGCGGAGTGAGATGCCTCGGTTGTGCGCCTCGAGCGTCTTGAACACAAGCCGGCCCGATTGGTCCTGGGGACCGAGCGGCGCAACGCCCGACTCGCGGCAAGAGAGTGCATTCGTTGTGGCGTGGGATGTCCGGCGTTGCTCGGACATCGACTTCACCTTGCTGCGGCTGAATGGTCGACACGTACCGACGTTGATGTGCGGGACACTTTCCGTGGTCGAGTGAACACGGAGAGGACATGAAGTTGCGCAGAAAAGGAAACCCGCTCCGCGTCACCGCCTTGTCGCTGTTGTCCACCCTGGTGGCCGTCGGGGCGCTGACGGGAGCCGCGACCTCGGCGTCGGCGCAGACGACCGCGGTGCGGATGGACTACACCTGCACGACCTCCCTCGGGCCGAGCGCCCGGATGACCGTGTGGGTCGTCGGCGGCCTGCCGGACGAAGGCGCGGGCCTGAACACCGTCGCCAGGCACGAACCCGCCTACATCGACGTGGACCTGGACCTGCGCGAGCTGCGCCCGGTCCTGACGATGGCCGGCGGGGTGCGCCTGGACACCGACAGCACCGCGACACTCGACGCGCACATCACCGGCCCGGACGGGACGCGGACCACCCAGGCCTCGTTCACCGTCGCGCCCACGTGGCTGACGACCACCCAGGGGACCGCGGTGCGGGCCGCGGGCTCCTTCCCGGTGCAGTTCCTGACCACACCGGGTTACTACGACCTGCACGTGGACGACCTGGCGCTGACACTGCGCCCCGAGCGCGCCGACGGCACTCCTCTCGGCACGGTCACCGCGTCCTGCTCGCACGACCCGGCGCAGAACGACCTGCTGGGCACCGTGTGGTCGCAGTCCGTCATCTTCGAGCGGCCGCCGCGCCCCAGCGGGTTGCGGGTGGTCTCGACGACCCCGACGTCCGTGACATTGGCCTGGGAAGCCTCCTCCTGGTGGAACCCGACCCAGGGCTACGAGGTGTACCTCGACGGCGGGCACACCGGCTTGGTCACCGAGAAGCAGGTCACGCTGACCGGGCTGACCCCCGACAGGCAGCACCGGGCGAAGGTCGTCACCAAGGACGTGCAGGGCATCCGCTCGACCATGAGCCAAGGCCTGATCCTCACCATCCCGCCGGCCTGACACCCTGACCCACCTATCGCAGGGCCCGCGCAGCGGCGGACCCTGATGCCGCGACAGGGCAGTCGTCGCGGGCGCGGTCACCCACGTGGAACGCCTGGCTGTCGACGGGCTGGACCGGACTCGGGTCGCGAGGAGCGGCGACACACCGAACACAGGGATTCCACCGTCGTGCCAGGACAAGGATCAAGCGGTGACTGCGAAGGAGTGGTCCCCTACCGCTCATCGGCAGATGCGGATGGTTCGGCACTGGGTTTGTCGAACTGATCGGGCATTGCCCTGCATGCTGACAGGTGTGACAGAACAGGACGGCGCTCAAGATCAGAGTTGGGCGCAGCTGGCTGCCGCACGCGCCGCGTACGAGCGCCAAGTGGCGTCCACCTACGACGAGGTGCTCATCGAGGTAGCGGCGCGCGTTCAGGCTGCGGGAAGCATTGGCAAGTCGGACATCGGCGCGTTGCTCCTTTGGAAGCGGCTTCGGGCAGACACCCCGTGGGCGCGCCGGCTGATGAGCCTGCCGGACATTGAGGTGCGCACCACCACGGCGCGCGTCGTGGACGCGGTCCGTGACGAGCGTGCGTCGACACCGGCGGCAGCATTCCAGGGCCGTCGACTGTTGAGTTCGCTCCCGGGATTCACGACGGGGGACGCCCTGGCCTCCGCGGTGCTGGTAGCCGCCGCCCCACACCGAATGGCCGTGTACGACAAACGAGCCCACCGTGGCCTGGAACTTCTAGGCAGGACCTTGTCCTCCTCCCGTGGTCGATACGGTCGCTACATGCAGCTGATCGACGACCTGCTCAACCTGGCTCACCAGCATGATCACGCCTGGATCGCCCGCGACGTCGATCTCGCCCTCTACTGGCTCGGAGGATCGCACTGACACCCGCACACGCTCGGCGACATGAGCGCGTGCGAGCCGGGATTGCGCCGGGCGCTGTCAGCCCGGCGGGGCCCTGCGGGCCTGCGTGCTCGAGGTGCACCGGTGGCTTCTCGCGACGGCGAGTCAATGTGGGGTTGAACCAGCGGAACACATGCGCGGGTTTGTGAGTTGGGGCTGGTATGAGTCAACTCGTGGACCGCACGATCACTGCCCTGCGTGCCGAGCATGACGTGCTCGCCGGTCTCGTCCGCACCTCGACCGACGAGCAGCTGGCCTTCACCAGCGGCGCCGCGGAGTGGACCGTCGCTCAGGCTCTGTCCCATCTCGGCAGTGGCGCGGAGATCGGCCGTGCGCCGATCGCCAGGGCCGCCGGAGAGACCGTGGCGGCCGAGGACAACCAGACGATCTGGGCCCGCTGGGACGCGTCCGCGCCGCGCGCACAGGCCGAGGGATTCCTGGAGCACAACGGCCGCTGGCTCGACATGGTCGAGGCGCTCACGCCCGAGCAGCGCTCGTCGCTGACCGTCGACCTCGGCTTCCTGCCGGAGCCGGTCCCACTGCTGACCGCCCTGGGCATGCGGCTCAACGAGGTGGCCAACCACTCGTGGGATGTACGTGTGGCCTTCGATCCACACGCCGGAGTGAACGCCGACTCGGCCGCGGTGCTCGTCGACCTCCTGGCCGGGCCCCTGGGCTTCCTGCTGGGCTTCCTCGCGAAGCCGGCCGAGCTCGCGGCCCCCGTGTCCGTCGCGATTCCCGGCGCTGGTGTGGTGATCGACGACGCGGTCATGGTGGTGGACCACCTCGAGTCACCTTCCGCGACGTTCAACGGGCCGCAGGAGGCGTTCGTCCGTCTGGTCAGTGGCCGTCTCAAGGCACCGTACGACAACGGCGTCACGGTCGAGGGCAGCGTCACGCTCGACGACCTGCGTCGCGTATTTCCAGGCTTCTGAGGAATCAACATCTGCCTGATGCGCCGGCCGAGTGGAGGCCGCGAGAATGTTGTCGACCGAGGTCGATGTTCAGGCGAGGGTGAGGGGGATGACGAGATCTTCCTCTGCTGCCAGCACATCGCCACCGAATTCGACCCGCGCGGCGGCCACTGAGGCCGCCCGATCGTTGCCCGGCCAGAAGTGGGTGAGCAGGAGCCGGCGCGCGCCCGCGAGCTGGGCCCATCGACCCGCCTCAGCCGAGGTCATCAGGTCGCGCACCGGCTGGCTGACCTCGCCGTCCCGGTCGGTGGCCTCGACGATGAACAGGTCGGCGTCCCGGCCGAGTTCGGCCAGCAACGGGTCGGGACCGGTATCTCCGGTGTAGGCGAGGGTCATCCCGTCGGCCTGCAGTCGGACGCCGGCATTGGGCACGTAGTGCGGCAGCGGCACACCGGTCAGGGTGAACGGGCCGACCCGATAGGCGCCGGGCAGGGGGTGCACCTCGAAGACCGCGCGCAGGTCCACCTCCGGCTCCAGGCCGCTGAGCCGGGCGAGAACACCGGGCGGGCAGTACAGCGGCACCTTCGTCTCGCGTGGACCGCCGTAGAAGCGTGTGCGGAACAAGCCGTGCAGGTCGATGCAGTGATCGGGATGCTCGTGGGTGATGACCACAGCGTCCACGGCGCCGTCCGGGCAGCGGGCCAGCAGACGAGGCAGCGTGGCGTAGCCGAGATCGAGCACCAGCCGGTATCCGTCCCAGTCCACCAGAAACCCGCTGCATGCGCGACCAGGCTCGGGGAATGCGCCACAACTGCCCAGCACAGTGATCTGTCGCATCCGGACAGCATGTCATTCGATGACATCATCGAGCGCATCTTCCTGGTCTGATCCGCTTTCCCGAACTCGTCTTTCGCATCGCGCGGAATACCGGTGGCCCGTCCGCAACTCGGCATGGTCGGACATTTGGTCAGTTGGACGTCTGCTGCGTGGTGGTGAGCCGGAAGCGGTTGTCGCCGAGCTCGACGTACCTGGTCACAGCGCAGGCCGGCGTGGCCGAACATCGCCCCGGCGCGGATGAGCTCGTGCCACTTGCGCGTGCCTGTTCGGGCGCACCCCTCGGCCATGACCCACATGTTCACGTCGCTGAAACCAACGTGGTGCCCGCGCACACATAGTGTCTCGGCATCCTCGACGAGATTGATCCTTTCATTGGAACGGCTGCCACCTCACTGCCTGCGGCGCAGGGGCTGGCGGCCACCTGGTGGTGGCCGAAAGCGCAGGTCGGCAACACCCACCCCGGCGCGACGTCTCCGCTCGGCATGGTGTCCGCCTGCGCCTACTCCGGTGCCTATCCGACCGGATACGGCCTCTACGCGAAGAACACCGAGGGGCAGCCGGAGGAGCTGTTCGACCGGCCGCAGGCGTCCGGTTTCACCCACTTCCAGCAGTCCGGCACCGGCGCGATACGCAAGTACTACAACTACGTGCGGGTGACCCCGATGGTGCAGCAGCTGGACGTCCTCGGCCAGGCCTGGCCGCTGCACGACGAGACCGCCGAAGCCGGGTACTACGCGGCTGCTCTCGACACCGGCATTCGGTGTGAGGTCACCGTCGGCGCCAAGGTCGCCGTCCACCGGTACACCTTTCCCGAGCATCGCAGCGCACGGGTCGTCGTCGACCTGTCCTGCGGTGGGCTGGCCATCGACCTCGGCCGCACTGTTCCGCTGCGGGCGCACGTGGAAAGCCTTGGCAACGGCCACGCCCAGGGAACGGTGGTCGTCGAAGGCGTGCCGCTGTCGGTGTACATCAAGGTCGACAGTCCTGGCTGGCGGCAGATGCTCTGGCACGACCGCCGGCTGATCGAGGGTGGCACGCGGCTCGACTTCGACCGCATCAGGCAGACCACGCTGCGCCCCTTCGGGATGCTCTACATGGGCCCCACCACCGCCGGGCAGAGCGTCGAGATCCAGATCGGATTCTCTCTGCGCGGCTGTGAACAGGCCCGGGAGAACCTGTATCGCGAATGCGGTGACGGGGTGCCGGCGTTCGACGTCGTCCGGGCGCGCACCAAGGCCCGGTGGCGCGACCACGTGGGCCGGGTGGAGGTCGAGGGCGGGTCACCAGCCAGGCGGCAGGTGTTCGCGACGGCCCTGTACCACTCGCTGATCAAGCCGTGCTTCGCCGACGACGAGAGCCCGTTCTGGCCGTCCTCCGGGCCGTTCGTGTTCGACATCTGCACGATGTGGGACATCTACAAGACCCAGCTGCCGTTGCTCATGGCCATCTGCCCGGACCGGGCGGTCGACCTCCTGGAGTCACTGATCCGGGTCTGTGAGGAGGAAGGCAACTTCCCCATCGGCTATCGGATGGCTCGCGGCGCGGACAGGTTCTTCCGGCAAGCGAGCGCTTTGGTCCACACCGCGCTCGCGGACGTGCACGCCCTCGGTCTAGGCGACCTGGACTGGACCTGGGCACTGGTGCACATGTACGACGACCTGCGCCGGATGTACGGCGAGGACTTCTACGAGCACGGCGTCGTCCACCCGATCTCGCACACGCTCGACCTCGCCTACGCCTGCCACTGCACCGCCGGCGTCGCCCGGGCCCTGAACGACGTCCAGCTCGCCGACGACCTCGACGCGCGAAGCCGCCTGTGGTCCAACGCTTTCGACCCGGACACCGGCCTGCTTCTCGACTCGTCGTTCTACGAAGGCGGCAAGTGGAACTACTCGTTCCGGCTGCTGCACGACATGGCCGCGAGAATCGCGATGGTCGGTGGGAACGAAGCCTTCGTCAGCATGCTCGACGCGTTCTTCGGCTACGGCGCCCCGCGTGTGGTGCAGCCCGGTAAGCGGCCCGGCCCGGCGGAGATGGCGGCCGGCTACCTGCTGAACCGGTTCGAGGGCCTGAACAACGAGCCGGACATGGAAGCGCCGTGGTCCTACCACTACGCGGCCCGGCCGGACCGCACGGCCGAGATCGTGCACGCAGCCTTGACCTGGCAGTTCGGCACCGGTCCCGGCGGCCTGCCGGGCAACGACGACTCGGGCGGGCTGAGTTCCTGGTACGTGTGGGCCTCGCTCGGCCTGTTCCCGGTCGCCGGGCAGAACCTGTTCCTCGTCAACGCGCCTGCCTTCAGTCACGCCACTCTGCACCTCGGGGACCGCGATTTCGTCATCGAGACGCGGGGACACCGCGAGACGTCCATCAGTTCCGACGGGCTGGACGCGGACCCGCCGCCGCAGTACGTGCAGTCCGCGCAGCTGAACGGCAAGCCCCTGGATGCGGCGCACCTGCGCGCGACCGACGTCCACGCCGGTGGCCGGCTGCTGCTCGAACTCGGCCCGCACCCCTCGGAGTGGGGACGCAAGATCCTTCCGCCATCGGTGTCCGACCCGCTCGGAAAGGGGACTCGCACATGAGCAGGCCAAGCCGTCGTCTTGTCATCGTGGTCCGGGCCGACCCGGTCATCTGCGGTCACTCCGGAGAAGCCCGCAACCTGGCGGAGGCCGCGCTCACCCGCGGCTTCGACGACGTCCGGCTGCTGACCTGGCCGATACCCGTGCTGCAGGCGGCGGGCCTGCCGCTCAAGCCGCTGGACCGGATCCTGCCCTACAGCGAAGGCATCACCGTGGAGCGGCCCGAACCGGTCGGCGACTACCGGGTACCCGATGGCCGATACCTGGCCGGGCTGACGGGCCGCCTGGTCGAACTGCTCGCCGAGCCGGTCCCGACCACCTGCGTATCGATGTACCTGGCTCCCCACGACGCCGTGGTGCGCGACGCCGTCGACGCGGCCCGCGCGGCCGGCTACGCACCTGACGTCCACACCATCGCGAAGGCGGTCGGCTCGGACGTCACCAACGTGATTCGCTCGTGCCTGCACGAGAGGCGATTCGGGGCAGCCGTCGTCCTGTTCACCCGGTTCCTCGCCAACGACCAGGTGATCGCCGTGTCGGAGTACACCAGGCAGGAGATCATCGCCTGCGCGGAGGCCATCGACACGCACTGCGGCACCAGGTTCGCCCGCCAGTGCGTGCGCCGGATATCGGTCAGCTACCCGCCGATCGACACCTCGGCGTACCTCGACCTCGATCCGGCGCTCGTGGACACCGCCCTGAAGCGACGCGGTCTGGAACGCGACGGCTACGTGTTGTTCCTGTCCCGGGTGACAAGGGCCAAAGGCATCTACGACCTGGTGGACGCGTTCGCCCAGTGCCAGGCGCAGTCACGGCTCAAGCTCGTGATCGCCGGTAACGGCCCCGAGTTGGAGCACCTCCAGACGATCACTCAGAACAACGACCGGATCCTCTTCCTCACCGACGTGGAGGACGAGGAAAAGCCGATGCTGATGAACGGCTGCGCCGTGTACGCGCTGCCGACCAAGCCCGAACCGGACTTCGTCGAGACCTTCGGCATCGCGCTGACCGAGAAGATGCTCGCGGGCGGCGGGCCGGTGATCACGACCACCACCGGAGGCGTCGGCGAAGCGGTGGGCGGGACGGCCATTCTCGTCGAGGCCGGGAACGCCACCCACATCGCCGCCGCGATCGACCGGGTGGTGTTCGACCTGTCAGCCGAGGAACGGCAACTGATGGCGGACCGAGCACGCGAGCACGCCCTGTCTTTCGACCGTGTCCGGGTGTTCGACAGCCTCTTCGCCACGTCCGACCCGGCGGTCGTCCTGACGGGATGAACCCGTGTCCTCCCACTCGTGTTCGAAAGGTCAACCTCGTATTCCGCGACAGTCATCCCGAGGTGTGAGCGTGCGGTCACAGCGGGTGCTGGATCACCCGCATTCCTCGGGGATGGTGAAAGCTCCCCGATCACCGGCTGACACAATGGACGAATGGCACTGGGTTACGTCCTCGCTGTGCTGGCGACCCTGGCGTCCGGCAGCGGTTCGATCCTGGAGTCGATGGGTGTCCGGCGCGCGGGCGCTTACGGCGGCAGATCTCTGGATCTCATCGCTCTGCGGCGGCAGTGGCTTTACTTCCTCGGTCTCGGCGTGGACATGCTGGGATTCGCCTTCGCGGCCGCCGCGCTGCATCGGCTGCCGTTGTTCCTCGTGCAGTCGATGCTCGCGTTCAGCGTCGGCGTTACCGCCACGATCAGCGCGTTCATGGGCGCCCGCCTCCGCGCGTCGGGATGGGGTGCGCTGGGTGTCGGCGCGATCGGCCTGATTCTGCTGGGTGTGTCCGCCGAACCGGGCCCCGCACAGGCCCTGCCACCGCAGTGGCGCTGGGTCCTCGTGGGCATGACGGTTCCGGTGGCCGCCATCGCCGTCTACGCCAGGCGCCACCACCACGTCTGGGCGACGGTGGCACTGGCGTTCGGCGCCGGTGTCTCCTACAGCGTCGTCGGCATCTCGGCACGCACACTCGAACTCCCGGACGCCGCGTGGCGACTCGTCCTGGACCCGGCTGCCTGGTCCATCGTCCTCAACGGATTCACCGCCGCGGTGCTGTTCGCGATGGCGCTGCAGAAGGGCGGCCCGACCGGGGTCACCGCGATCATGTTCACCACCAACACGGCGCTTTCGTCGTTCGTCGGACTGGTCTACCTCGACGATCACGTCCGCGAGGGTTACGTGACCGCCGCGGCCATCGGGTTCGTCCTGGCTATCGCCGGAGCGATCGCCGTCGCCCACTACTCGGCGGACACCCGGCAGAAGGATGTCGCGGCGACGCCGGCCGGCACGCGGGTGTGAGCTGGACCGCCGTCGAGATCATCCGGAAGTCCTGGCCTGACGTCAGGCGGTGCGCGGACGGTGGAGAAGGCGGCGAAGGTGGCTGAGGGCCGCGGTCACCGCCGTGAACGCCACGGCCGTCTTCGCGACGACCGGGAGTAGTCCGAACAGGACGGTCGCGGCCAGGAACGAGCCCCGCGGGAGCAGATCGTTGATCGGCTGGAGCGTGTAGGCGGTCGCGCTCGCGATCAGCAGAGCGGTGAGCAGGCCACGGCTTCCAGCGCGGTGCAGGACCGGGACGACGGCGACGACGAGCGCGACGACCATGCCGATCGGGAGGGACTGCGAGTCGAGTTCCATCAGGAAGGGCTGCCTGCTGTGGGCCGCCACCTGCGTCCCGGAGGTGGCGGCCGCGAAGACCACGCAGACCGGTGTGACGAGCGCGGCGACGCGTCCGGCGGCCAGACGCTCGCTCCGGCCGGGGCGAAGTGCGGGCGCGAGCAGCACGAGCAGGGCGCCGATGACCACGGTCGTGTGGGCGCCTGAGCCTTCGCCCGCGTCAGGCGCGAACAACCCGGTGAGGGCCGCCGCGGCCGCGAAGACCCTGGCTGACCGGGTGTGGCTCAGCAGCACCGACACCACGATGCCGAGCCAGAACGTCGTGGTGATCGCGAGCGCCAGGTGGTCCAGAGCTGAGCCGACGCGCACGGCATCGGTCAGGCCGGTGGCGTCGAGGGCGATCAGCGCCCAGACCGCGACGAGGTAACCGGTCACCAGGGCCGCGATCGGGACCGTGGCCGCGGCTGTCGCGCCGCGAAGGCCCTCACCCGCTTCACGTACGTGGGCCCGGACGGCGCCGCGGAGCAGACTGGCGCGTTCCCGTGCGGTGGGCTGGGCCTGGCCTGGCTCCGCCATCTCGCACAGGGTGCCCAGCATCTCCTGCTCGCGCTCGGCGCGGTAGGTGGCGGGGTACCAGCGGAGCAGCCTGCGGTAGGCGTGTTCCAGGCGGGACGCGGGGTCGGAGAGGGTCACGAACGAGCTCCTTCGAGGTTCGGGGTGGGTCAGGCCAGGCCGGCGGCAGGATCGGCGCCGAAGCCGAGGCCGCGGTCGGCACGGGCGCGAAGTCCTGCGGCGGCGGCGTCGGCGTTGGCGCGCAACCGTGCGGTCTCGCCCGTGAGGACACCGGCGCCGATGTCGGTGAGCCGGTAGTAGCGGCGAAGGCGGCCGTCGACGACCTCTTCGCGGTCGAGTTCGATCCAGCCGTCGTCCTTGAGCCGGTCGAGCGCGCCGTACAACGTGCCCGCCTGAAGGCGGACGCGATCGCCCGAGAGCGCCGCGACGGCCTGGACGATGCCGTAGCCGTGCAGCGGTTCGGTGGTCAGCGAGGTGAGGATGAAGAAGGTGGGTTCACGCAGCGGCATCGGCACGCCATGAAGCTACAGCGTCCGACATATAACGGCAACCGACCTATAGGGAGGTCGGTACTCGTCGCTCAACTCGCTGCTGTCAGCACGTCGGCGGTCTTCTCCAGCACGGCGACGATCTCGTCGACACGGAGCTGCAGCACTCCTTCGCGCTCACCGACGCCGTCGATCCGCGAACGCAGCCGGTACCGGACCGTGCCGTCCGGGTGCGACTCCGCGGCCAGGTCGTCGGTGGTGGGACCCCAGTGCGCGAAGTCCGGCGACTTCCCCGCCCGGTAGCGGGCGGCGTCCACCCGCAACGAGTTCGCGAACTGCGGCACGTACGCCGTGTTGTCGAACGGTGTGGCGATGGCGCCGTCCAGCCACAGCGTGCAGGTGCGCAGTTGTGGCGCGTCCGGGTCGACCGGCCCGATCTCGAACGCGAGACGTGACCGGTCTCCGATCACCAGGTCCGTTGCGCGCCAACGCGAAACGTCGATGTCGAAGTCGAGCGCCGCGGTCACGGCGTCCACCGTGGCCGCGGTCGCGTCCTCGTCGAGCGGGACGGACTTCGGCAGATCGGTGAAGCCCAGGTGTTCCAGCGCGGCGCGCAGGTTCTGGTAGCCGGGATGCGTGGTGTGCACGCCGATGTTGCGCAGCGCCGGCACGTGCAGCCGGTCCGGGCCGGGCAGCCGGGTGCCGGCCAGGTACACCCGCGCGGCTCGGTGGTGCGGCGCGGAGTGGTCGGCGGCATCCAGTTCGACGGCGAAGCTCTCCCGGTCGCCGCAGACCCTGGCGGTCCGGGCGGCGAACGCGCCGAGCAACTTGTCGGCCACGGCACGCCACTTCGCCGGATCCTCGCTGATGACCTGGGCGAACCCTCTGTGGTTCGCGATGTCGGTCTTCCTCCCGGCCAGGCCGAGCAGGACGTTCGCGCTGTGGTGGCGCACCAGCGACTCCTCGTCGAGCATCCCGCGGTGCGCCGCCGCCACCGAGCGCGGGGTGATCGGCAGCGACGGGAGCGCCATGGCCGCGTCGATCCTGTCGCCCCAGTGGCCGAAGCCTTCGAGCACCGCGGCGACCTCGGACACGTACTCGTCGACGCCGGTCATCTCACACAACACCTGCGCGGTGCGCACGCGGAACACGCCGTGAGCCGAGGGGAGGGCGGACCGCAGCAACTCGGCCGCGTCCGACGGTGCACGGCCGAGGCGGGCCAGAGCGCCCAGCGACTCGACCGCGACGTGATCGTGCTCGGCGACGCCGGCGCGCACCATCCGTTCCGCCCGTTCCGGCCTGCGCTCGTGCTCGGCGGTCAGCGCGCCGACGTCGGCACCGTCGTGCCACACCAGGTACGGATCTCCGAACACCTCTCGACGGAACTCGTGCCACGCATCGCTCACCGGCGTGAGGTTAGTGGCGGCCCGGTCTCAGGTGGAACAAGGGGATGCCAGCCATCAAGCGGTTGATGTGACTGAGTGGGTTGTAAGGTTGCGGCATGACGCGGGATGACGACGAGCCGGTCAGTGCCGACGCGCCCAACCGGCTGCTCTGGGCGCTGCGCCGGGCCGAACTGGGAGCGCGTGCCCTCAAGGAGCAGCGGTTGCGGCCGCTGGGCCTGGCGACCGCGCACTATTCCCTGCTGATGTCGGTCCACGGCGAACCCGGCCTCACCGGTGCGGAACTGGCCCGTCGGCTGGACGTCACACCGCAGGCGGTGGCGTCGCTGGTCACGAGGCTGGTCGACAAGGGGCAGTTGGAGCGGCAGTCGCATCCCCGCCACCGGCACGTCCAGGAACTGCACCTCACCGACGCCGGCCGCCAGGTGCTGATGTCCGCCGACGTCGTGGTCGATTCGATCGAGAAGCAGATCACCGAACGACTCGGACCCGACGACGCCGCACGACTCACCGCGCTGCTCGAGGCGGCGATCGACGCGGTCCGCGAGACGAAGCCCGGTACCGAGCCGTAGCGATGCGGTCGGGTTCGCAGGACCTGTCCGTTGTGGACGGATCTGCGGTCAGCCGGTGTGGAAAAGCTTCTTGGCGACGGCCATCGCGGACATGGCCCTGGGCCAGCCCGCGTAGAACGCCAGATGCGTGATGGCCTCGATCAGTTCCTGCTCGGTCACGCCGTTGTCCTTGGCCCGGCCGAGGTGGTGGACGAGTTGCTCGGTGGCGCCGCTGGTGACGAGGCCGGCCACGGTGATCAGGCTGCGATCACGTGGCGAGAGCTCCGTGCGCTCCCACACCTGTCCGAACAGGACGTCGTCGGTGAAACTCGCCAGTGCCGGTGCGAAGTCTCCGAACATCTGCTGCGCGCCGGACGGTTCTTCGTCAGTCATGTGATGGTGTCCTTGTCTTCTGAATCGGGTTGTTGCTGCAGCGGCATCGTCTGCGGTGAGCGGGCACACTGGGGACATGAACAGCGACAACGGCCGGTTGAAGGACCTGGGGGAGTTCCTGAGGGCACGGCGGGCCGAGTTGAGCCCGCAGGCCGTCGGGCTGCCAGAAGGTCCTGTCGCCCGGCGGGTGCCGGGCCTGCGCCGGGAGGAGGTGGCGCGGCTCGCGGCGATCAGCACCGACTACTACCGGCGGCTGGAACAGGGTCGGATGGCCGCGTCGGGGCCGGTGCTGGACGAGTTGACGCGAGTGCTGCGGCTCACCGACGACCAGCGGGTCTACCTGTTCGAGCTGGCGGGGAAGCCCTCGGGCAAGGCGCGTGCCCGGTCGGCCCAGGAGATCAGTCCGCAACTGCGCCGGCTGCTCGACCAGTTGCCGGAGGCGGCCGCCCTGGTTCTGGGCAGTGGCATGGACATCATCGCCTGGAACCGCCTGGCCGCCGCGCTGATCACCGACTTCGCCCAGATCCCCGAAGAGCGGCGCAACTACGTGCGAATGGTGTTCACCGACCCCGCGATGCGCACGCTCTACCCCGAGTGGGCGGACGTCGCCCGCAAGGCGGTCACCAACCTGCACATGGACGCCGCCCTGCACCCGGACGACCCGCGACTGGCCGAGCTGGTCCGTGAACTGTCCACTCAGGACGCCGACTTCCGGGAGTGGTGGCGCGGTCAGCACGTCGAGGCCAAGGGCCAGGGCACGAAACGGTTCCGCCACCCACTCGTGGGTGAGCTCACGCTCGACTGGGACACGCTGATCTGTGACACAGCTCCTGACCAGCACGTGATCGTGCTGACCGCGCAGCCTGGCACGCCGTCGCACGACGCGCTGCGCATCCTGGCGTCCTGGGCCGGCGAGCACGTGCCGGCTGTCGGCACGAGCGACGCGGGAACACCCGTTGCCGCGCGGCCACCGGGATAGTTGACCCTGTTCGCTGGTCACGCCGATCAGCTCAGGGTCTTCACCAGTTCGTGGGCCAGCGGTACGGCAGAGGCAGGGTTCTGTCCGGTGTGGAGGGTGCGGTCCACCTCCACGTGAGGCGCGAAGGGGTCACCCTCGCGGTAGTCCACGCCCAGGTCGTCGACCAGCCGGTCCTGCAGCAGCCATTTCGCCCTGTCCGCCAGGCCGTTGAGCTTCTCCTCGGCGTTGCTCAGAGCGGTGAGACGGTAGCCCGCGAACGGGGACTTCCCGTCACCGTCCACAGTGGCCAGCAGTGCCGCGGGACCGTGGCAGACCAGGGCCAGCGGCTTGCCAGAGGCCAGCCAGCCGGTCAGCAGCCGCGCGGACTCCGCGTTGTCGGGCAGGTCCTCCATCGGTCCCCAGCCGCCGGGGACGAACACGGCGTCGTAGTCGTCGACGTGGACGTCCTCGATCCGCATCGGGTGCGCCAGTTCGGTCGCGTCCCGCAGCGCGGCCTTCATCCGCTCCGCGCCCTCGGGACCACCGTTGAACTCGGGGGTGAGGCTCGCGGGGTCGGCGGTGGGAGGGACACCGCCGGGCGTTGCCGCCGCGATCTCGTAGCCGGCCCGGGTGAACACCTCGTACGGACCGAGCGCCTCCTCCGCCCAGTAGCCGGCCGGCTGTTCGGTTCCGTCGGCCAGTGTCCAGCAGGTGGCCGCGGTGATCAGGTAGAGGATCTTCGTCATCGCGTGCTCGCCCCGTTCAACGCCTCCTGCAGGACATGGCTGTCGGCTGCCTGCAGCAGGTGTGCGAGCTTGCCGTCCCGGACTGTCCACAGGTGGATGAACCGCGCGTCGGCGGTTTTCCCTGCCTTGGTCTCACCGTGGTAGTGCCCGACCACGAACACGTGGTCGTCGTCGGTGGCGTAGTACTCCTCGGCGCGGGCGGAGAAGGACTCGAATCCCGGGAGGAGTGAGCCGAAGAAGTCGTTCATCATGCTGTGGTAGCCGCGGTAGACCCCGCCGAACGGGAAGCCCGGGGTGATGTCCCAGACGATGTCCGGCGACATGATCTCCTTGGTCACGGCCGGATCGGCGTTCGAGTCGTACAGCCTGCGGGCGAGTGCGATGGTGGCTGGTTCGGGCACGTGTGTTTCCTTTGTGGACCAGTGGATTTGATGTCTGACTTTTCCCAGCATCGCAGCGCTTCTGGCGGAAAGCTCGCCGAGTGAGGGGGAGGGTTTTCTCCCCTGCACGACCGCCGTCGCGAATGGAACTCTCGCTCTGTCACAGGAGAGGGAGGCACATGCCCGGTCTCGAACTCGTAGTGCTGCTCGGTCTGGCGGTGCTGCTGGGTCGGATGGCGAGCGCCCGCTTCGGGATCGCCCCGCCGATCACGCTGCTGGCAGCCGGCGTGCTGCTCGGTTTCGTGCCGGCGCTGCGGGCCGTGCACCTGCCGCCGGAGTTGGTGCTGCTCCTGTTCCTGCCGGTGCTGCTGTACTGGGAGAGCCTGAACACCTCGCTGCGGGAGATCCGCGCCAACCTGCGCGGCATCGTGCTGCTGAGCACGACGCTGGTGATCGCGACGGCGTCGGTCGTCGCGGTCGTGGCGCACGCGCTGGGGCTGCCGTGGGGGCCGGCGTGGGTGCTCGGCGCGGCCGTCGCGCCGACCGACGCCACCGCGGTCGGTGTGGTCGCCCGGCTGCTGCCCAGGAGCCAGGTCACGGTGCTGCGGGCGGAGAGCCTGGTCAACGACGGCACCGCACTGGTGATCTACGGGTTGGCGGTCGGCGTCACGGTCGGCGAGGAGCAGTTGGGTGCGGCGCACGTGGGCCGGCTGTTCCTGCTCGCCTACATCGGTGGGGCCGCGGTGGGGGCGGTGACCGGCTGGGTCGCGGCGCAGGTGCGCCGCCGCCAGGCCGACCCGCTGACCGGGCAGGTCACCATGGTGCTGATCCCGTTCACCGCGTTCCTGCTCGCCGAGGTGATCCACGCGTCGGGCGTGCTGGCCGTGGTGGTGTCCGGGCTGATCATGAGCCAGGCCGCGCCACGGGTGGTTCGTGCCGAGATGCGCGTGCAGGCGCAGGCGTTCTGGACGGTCGCCACGTTCCTGCTCAACGCCGCCCTGTTCGTTCTGGTCGGGCTGGAACTCCAGTCCGCCGTGCGCGGCCTGACCAGCACCGCCCTGTCGAGTGCGTTGACGATGGTCGTCGTGGTCACGGCGGTCGTGGTCGCCGTTCGGTTGGTGTTCCTGTTCACGGTGCCGTACGTGGTCCGCCTGCTCGACCGGAGACTGGGCGTGCGTCAGGGCGACCACCGTCCCCGGCTGGTCAGCGCGTTCGCCGGCTTCCGTGGCGCGGTGTCGCTGGCGGCCGCGCTCGCCGTCCCCGACCTGCTCGCCTCCGGTGAGCCATTCCCGAACCGGGACATGATCGTGTTCGTGACCGGCGGGGTCATCGTGCTCACCCTGCTCCAGGGCCTGCTGCTGCCCGCGGTCGTGCGATGGGCCCGGTTGCCGCGCGACATCGCTGTGGAGAACGAACATCACCTCGCCGAGACCCGCGCCACCGAGGAAGCCCTGCACGCCATGCCCCGGCTCGCCGCCGACCTCGGTACCGACCCGGACGTCGTCGATCGCATGAGCCGCGAGCTCGACAAGCGTCTCCAACTCCTGCGGGCCCACGGCGCCGGTGCCGCGGACCACCCGGCCGTGCGCCACGACGAGCATTACACCTCGCTGTATCGGGAGTTGATCGCCCACAAGCGCACCACCGTCGTGCGCTTGCGCGACGAACGCCGCATCGACGACACCGTGCTGCGCCAGGTGCAGGCCGCGCTCGACCTCGAAGAGGTCCGGCTGTCCCCGAACGGAGTGGTGGAATGACCGGCTTGATCGACGTTCACGCACACTTCGTCACCGATTCCTATGTGCGCCAAGCAACTGCGGCCGGCCATGTTCATCCCGACGGGATGGACCGGTGGCCCACCTGGTCGGTCGTGGCGCACCTGGAGTTGATGGACCGTCACGGCATCCAGACCGCGCTGCTGTCGATGTCCTCGCCGGGCGTGCACTTCGGCGACGACGCCGCTGCCCGCCGGCTCGCCCGTGAGGTCAACGAGGACGCCGCCCGCCTTGTCGCCGGCCACCCGGAGCGGTTCGGCTTCTTCGCGTCCCTCCCACTGCCCGATGTGGACGGAGCTCTCGCCGAGATCGCCTTCGCCGTCGACGACCTCGGCGCGGACGGCGTGGTGCTGATGACCAACACCGGCGGGACGTACCTGGGGGACAGGCGCCTGGAACCGGTTTTCGCCGAACTGGACCGCCGTGGGGTCGTCGTCTTCCTGCACCCCACGTCACCGGTGTGCTGGGAACAGTCGGCGCTCGGGCGGCCGCGGCCGATGGTCGAGTACATCTTCGACACCGCACGGACGGTGACAGACCTGCTGATGTCGAACGTGCTCGTTCGCCACCCGGACCTGTCTGTGATCGTTCCGCACTGCGGCGGCGCGTTGCCCGTCCTGGCCGACCGCGTCAACGAGTTCATGACGCAGTTCCTCGGCGCGCAGGAGCCGGGCCGCACGTCTGACGCGGTGGCGCAGCTTCGGCGGCTCCACTACGACATCGCCGGCCCGGCCTTCCCCCGCCAGGTTCCCGCGCTGCTCGAACTCGTGGACCCCGACCGGCTGCTGTTCGGCAGCGACTACTGCTGGACCCCGCCCTCGGTCGCCGACAGCCACATCGCCGCCATCGACGCCGTCACACCACCGGTCGACGGTGCCACCTGGCGGTCGCTGACCACTGCCAACGCACGGCGCCTGTTCCCGCGGCTCACCCGATGAGCGGCCGCGGGTCAGGCGTTGTGGTACTGGGACGCCAGGGTCGGGCGGTTCCCGTTCGCGAGCAGCGCGCGTTCGCTCGTCTGGAATCGGTCGAGCGCCTCGGGATCGGCCAGTCCCGGGATGCACACGGTCTCTCCGCGTTCGATGGCGATCGCGGCGGCCAGTGCGACGTCCTCGGCGGACATGGTGTCCGACTGGTCCTGGTGAGCGCCGTCGTTCCACTCGGTGGCCACCCGTGGGGGACAGACCACGGTGGCGCTGACGCCGGTGCCGGTCAGTTCGGCGGCGAGGGTGCGGGTGAACGCGACGGTGGCGGACTTCGCTGCCACGTAAAGGGTACGAGCGGGCATCGCGGGCGCGTTGACTCCGGAACTGAAGGCCAGCATGGAGGCGACCGTGGCGATGCTGCCGGTTCCCGCGGACAGCATCGCCGGCAGTGCGGCGTGCGCGAGGCTGATCGGAGCGGTCGCGTTGAGCCGCCACAGCCCGTCGAGGTCATCGGCCGTCACGTCGGACAGTCGTGCGTAGCCGGCCATGCCGGCGTTGGCGACGAGCAGCCTGATGTCGCCGGCCGCGGCCCTCTCCGACGCGGCGGCCAGGCCGTCCGGGGTGGCGAGGTCGATCGGGAGCACCTCTGCGGTCGCGCCGAGGCGTGCGACCTCCGCGGCCATCTGTTCGAGGCGATCACGTCGGCGGGCGAGCAGAACCAGGTCGTAGCCACGGGTGGCCAACGTCCGCGCCAGCGCCGCGCCGATGCCGCTGCTGGCTCCAGTGATCAGAGCTTGAGGTCGTGGTGACATGCCTGCAGACTATCAAGCGTTTGATAGTCTACGAGCACTTGAGTGCTATCAAATATCTGTGATGAAGTCGGCTGATCGGAGGAGGAACATGACGCACACCCGAACCCTCGGCCAGGGCTTGCGAGTCTCGGCCATCGGCCTTGGCGCCATGGGCATGTCCCAGAGCTACGGGTCCAACCCCGGCGACCGCGACGCCATGATCGCCGTGCTGCGTGGCGCGGCCGAGCGAGGTGTCACGTTCTTCGACACCGCGGAGGTCTACGGGCCCTACGTCAACGAAGAGCTGGTCGGGGATGCCCTCGCCCCGCTGCGCGACCAGGTCGTGATCGCCACCAAGTTCGGCTGGCGCATCGACGACGGCAAGTCCGTGGGCCTCGACAGCCGCCCCGAGCAGATCAGGCGGGTCGCCGAGGCATCGCTGCGCCGCCTGCGGGCCGACACGATCGACCTGTTCTACCAGCACCGCGTAGACCCGGACGTGCCGATCGAGGACGTCGCCGGTGCCGTCGGCGAACTCGTCCAGGCCGGCAAGGTGCGTCACTTCGGGCTCTCGGAGGCCGCGGCCGACACCATCCGCCGCGCGCACGCCGTCCACCCCGTGACCGCCGTGCAGAGCGAGTACTCGCTGTGGACCCGAGAGCCCGAGCCGGAGGTGCTGCCCACGTGTGGCGAACTCGGCATCGGTTTCGTGCCGTTCAGCCCGCTCGGCAAGGGCTTCCTCACCGGCGCCGTCACCGCCGACACCCAGTTCACCCCTGGTGACGTCCGTACGAGCATCCCGCGCTTCACCGCTGAGAACCGCACCGCCAACCAGGTCCTGGTAGAGCACGTCACCAGCCTGGCGCGCGCCAAGGACGCGACACCGGGACAGGTCGCCCTCGCCTGGCTTCTCGCCCAGCAGCCGTGGATCGTGCCCATCCCCGGCACGCGCCGCCTCGAGCGGGTCGAGGAGAACGCTGCCGCCACCGGGGTACCGCTCTCGGCGGACGAACTGGCCGGCCTCGACGGCCTCGCCGCACGAACCGGTGTCCACGGCGACCGGTACAACGAGCACCACATGTCCTTCGTGGGCCGCTGACCGCCGCACTCGCATGCTGAGCTGCAGTGATCGGGTCTGGTCGTTCTGTCGGCATGATCGTGGACGTGACGCTACGACTGCCGCTGGTGTTGCGGCACGAGGTTGCGGCGCCTATCTGTCTGTTTCACTCGCCGCCGCAGCACCCCTGCGGACTTGTCTCAGCCTCTCGAGTCCACGGCCGGTGACGCACTGTGGTCACCAATCCGTTCGGACTAGAGGAATTCCCGCCCTGGGCGCTCCCACTGCCGTCTCCTGGCAGGCATGATGGAAATGGCTGTCGGGGCAAGGGAGGGCCAGCGATGGATTCACGACCGGATCTCTTGTCCCACCAGATAGATCTGACCGGGGTTCCGCTTTCCGCACTTCGCGGTTTCCGCCGGCCGGAGCTGAACGCCGCGATTGCGCGGATGATGTCGAACGCCCGGCGTTCCGCACCGGGTGACGCCGTCCAGGAACAACGGTGAGTGGCGGGAACCCGCTGGCCAGACTGAGGCTGCCGCGCTCTGTCTTCGAACAGATCTGTGCAGGTCAAATAGACGCCGAAAGCACTGCGGCGTTGCGAAAAGGCCAATACAGCATTCGGCGGTTGATGCTGAGGTCGTTGTTCGAGGTCGTCGCCGGAGCGGACGTGCGGCCTGGGTTGTTCGAAGATGTCGAACGCGCGTGGAATTTGCTCGCCGACGCGGAAAGTGTCGCGCCCGCTGTAGTGGAAGACGTCGTGATGTATCCGACGGTGGGTGTACAGCTCGCGAAAACGCTGCACGACAGCGGCGGAGTGGCGCCGTCCTGGCGGGAGATCGGGGTGCTGCACTCGATGGCCGCCGCGGCAGCTGTCCGAAGTGGACTGAGGTGCACGATCGCGGTGCCGGTGGTGCACGGCGCCGTCACGTTGCCGACCGTGGGGCAGTGGCAGCTGCGATCCACGGGGTTCCCCGCAGGGCGGGTCGAGCTGAGCATCGCCGACGGTGAAGTCTCCCTCGGGCACGCCTGCACCTTCCTGCGTGCCAAGGAACATCGTGTCTCGGCTGCGGGCCGGACGTTGGCGGTCACGTTCGAGGACCTCGACGTGTACCGCGAGTTCACGGCACCGGTCGCACCCGCTCCGCTCGACGCGGTCGAGTACGAGGAGTGGGTCAAGCTGCTCGACGAGGCCTGGCGTCTGCTGGCGCGGTGGCACGAGGGCTGCGCGGAGGAACTGGCGTCCGGGTTGCGCGCGTTGATCCCGCTCGGTGCGGGTACGGCTGTGTTCGCCGCGTCGTCGTCCAACGCGTTCGGCGCGATCGCCATGTCCGCCAAGGCGACGGCGACGCAGCTCGCCGAAGCCTTGGTGCACGAGGTCCAGCACTCGAAGCTCAACGCGTTGATGGACCTCGTCGATCTGACCACTGGCGAGACAGGGTGGGTCTACGCCCCATGGCGTGACGATCCCCGCGGGCTCCTCGGTCTGTTGCACGGCATTTACGCGTTCACCGCCGTGGTCGAGTTCTGGCACGTGCAGCGCGACCTCGTCCCGCCCGCCGAGTCCCGCCGTGCTCACTTCGCGTTCGCGCTTCGCCGCGCTCAGGTACGTGCGGCAGTCGACTCGTTGCGCGGCAGCACAAGGCTCACCGATCTGGGTCGTGCGTTCGTGGCGGCCGCGTCTGTGCGTCTGTCGGTGTGCGAGACGGCACCCGTGGCGGTCGGGTTGGCGAAAACGGTCACCGGTCTCCTCACCGAGCATCGCGCGGTGTGGCGGGCACACCATCTGAGGCCGGAGCCCGCCGACGTCGAGACGGTCGCGGAGGCGTGGATGCGGGGCGCGAAGTGCGCTGGCCGGGCTCGCAGCCAGGTCGTGCCGAGCGGTGTGACCGGTACGCGGCCGAGGAGCGCGTTGCTGGAAATGCGCGCGCTGACACCTGATCGGTTCGACCAGGCGGTTTCGCTGGAGTCCGCGGACGCGATGTTCGCCCGAGGGGAACGCACCACCGCCGCCACGGCGTACGAGCGCAGAATCCGGACGGATCCACGTGATGTGGACGCGTGGATCGGACTGGGCCTCGCCTCCCAGGTCACGGCGTTGCTGGACGAGCCCGCGACCGTGCGCGCGGTGCACGCCTACGTGACGACACGCACCGGTGCACCGCCCGCGCCAGCCGAACTCGCCGCCTGGATGACGGCGAGCCGGTAGTGCTTCGTCACGACCCGTTCGTCAGAGTTCCATCGTGTCCGAGTCGCAGTTCGCGCGCACGGACTGGCTGGCTGCGATCGTGGCCGGGTGGTTGTCGCCCAGGACCCTGCGGAAACCGGCCATGGTGGAGGCGTGCAGGATCGCCGAGTCGTCCGGCCTGTTCAGGTTGGTGAGGTCGATCGACAGGTTCAGCGACACGGCGAGTGTCGACGGGTGCTCCGCACCGAGCACGCGGGTCAACCTGGCGAGCAGGTCCTCGTCGCGCCTCTTGGCTGCCTCGTGCTCGCCGAGGGCCGCGAGGTCACTGGCGAGGTTCGTCGCCGCGACCAGCGTGAACGGGTGATCGTCGTGGAACACCTCCCGCAGCCCGGCCACCGCCTCCTCGTTGAGCGCGCGGGCCCTCGCGATGTCGCCGGAGAGCCGGCACGTCACGGCGAGGTTCGTGGCCGCGATCAGGGTGTACGGATGGTTCTCACCGCGAATGTCCTTGAACAGCCGGTGACTCTGCTCGGCCAGGTCCAGTGAGCCGCGCAGGTCGGGGATGAGCCGCAGGTCGGCGGACAGACACATCAACGAAGTCACGGTGTCGATGTGCTTGTCGCCGAACCGCCGTCGGTAGAGGGCCACACACTGCTCGGACTGCTGCCGCGCACCGTCGTGATCGCCCGCCTTGCGCAGGGCGACCGCCAGGTTCCGCATGGCGCCGACGGTGAACGGGTGGTCCTCGCCGAAGAGCTCCTTCTGCTTCTCCAGCGTCTCCTCCTGCAGCTTGCCGGCACCCACGTAGTCTCCGGACTCGCGGATGTCCATCGCCAGCGCGTTGCGGGAGCGGTAGGTCATGAGGTGGTCCTCACCCAGCACGACGCTTCGGCGGCTCGTGGTGTCCTGGTCGAGTTCGCGTGCTCGGAAGAAGTCGCCCATCATGCGGAAGCAGCTCGCGAGGTTGGCCGCGTAGTAGAGCGTGGCCGGCTCGTTCTCACCGAGCAGATCCTTGGACCGGTCATACACCAACTGCTGCAGTTCGAGCTCCTCGGTGAACCGGCCCTTCGTGCGCCGGTCCGCTGCGACGGTGTCGAGCATGGCGAGAAAGGTCTCGTTGTCCTCGCCGACCTCGTTGCGCAGCAGGTCGAGCGTCTTCTCGTTGAGCTCCATCGCCTGGTCGATGTTGCCGAGCCGGCGCAGCGCGATCGCGTAGCGGCGTGACATCTCCAGCGTGTGCAGGTTGGTCTCGCCGAGGTTCACCTGCCAGATGCTGAGGCAGTTCTCGGCGAAGTCGAGCGCCCCGCCGTAGTCGCCGCTGGAGAGCAGGTAGCGGACGAAGTTGATCATCAGCTCGCGGACCCACTCGTCGCTGCAGCTGACGGCCCTCGACATGGTGGCGTGGGGGAGCAGAGCCGCGTACTGAGGCCAGTTGGCCGCGACATCGGGATCGCCAGGGTCGCCTTTGACCAGCAGCACGTGCACGGCGTGCCGCATGACGTCCTGCTCGTCGGAGTCCAAGCGGTTCTTCAGCACGGTCTGGACGAGTCGGTGCAGCTGCAACGTGTTGTTCCTGTGGTCGATCTTGGCGAGGCTGTAGCGGCTGATCTCCCTGACAGCCCGGTTGAGCTTGATCGGGTCGGAGAACGCCTTCGCGAGTGCGTCGGGTACGGGCGTGCCGCGGGCGCCGCTGAACAACTTGCGCGAGATGGGCTCCGGTCCGAAGAAGGCGCAGACCTGCAGGAGCTGCAGGGCCGCGCGGTGCTCGTTCTTCAGCCGGTTCAACGGAACGTTCCACGCCGCCGCCACCGGCAGCTGGTAGTCGCTCGACGTACCGGCCTCGAGCAGCTCGATTCGGTTCTGCTCCAGGAGGTCCAGGTACTCCGAGACCTGCATGCCGGTCTGCGCTCGCCACGCCGCGGCCTGCTCGATGGCCAGCGGCAGATCGCCCAGCGCTTCGGCCAGCCGGTCGGCGTCGGAGTCCGTCAGCTCACCGCCGCGCCGGTTCAGCAGCTGCTTGCTCTCGGCGCGGGTGAACAGGTCGACCTCGACCGGCCTGGCGATGTTGCCCCACTCGGAGTTGCGGGAGGTGACGACGACATGACCGGAGCCCGCGGGGAAGAACTGGCGGACGGTCTCGGGGCGGTCCGCGTTGTCGAAGACCAGAAGCCAGCGGGAGTAGGGCTCTTCGCCGCGGCGCAGTGCGTCGAGCACGGCGGGAACCGCGGTGTCCGCGGTCGCCGCGGTGGGCAGGGCCATCTTCTTCGCCAGTTCGACCAGACTGGAGGTGATCTGCGACGGGTGCTCCGCCGAGATCCACCAGACGACGTCGTATTCCGACGCGTGCTGGTAGATGTACTCGACGACCGTCTGCGACTTGCCGACGCCGCCCATGCCGTGCAGCGCTTCCGGAAGAACGGCCGTGGCGCCCGGTTCGAGCAGACGCTGGCGAAGACTCTCCAGCAGCTGTTTCCTGCCGACGAAATCGGGATTTCGCAGCGGAACAGCACCCCAAAGCTGAGGTTTGGTCATGCCTTCGCGTCGTTGTTCCACCGAAAGAGGGAATCCTGGGGCGGTCACGTGTTCTCCCTCGGCCGAGAACGGGTCGCCGGTCGGTGCGGCCTCGTTCGGGGGTTCGGTTACCTGCACGCTGCATTTCTCCTGCTCCGCTGGCTTTTTCGATTCCTGAATCGATCCAGGAAGATCGTATTCCACGCGGAGTCTAAGGCTGGCGAGACGCTTCGCGCGCCTGTGGTAGGGACCGGAGAGCGCCCGGAAAACGGCTTCCTGCACCCGGATGTACGGAAGGTTTTCGACACTCGGCGCCGGATCGGAGATGTCGTCCGGCGCATCCAGTGCCGCGGCGAAGTTCCGCAATGTTCCGTTGACACGTTCGGCGTACTGGCCGATCATTCGCGCGACCCGGATCGTGTCCGCTCGCCGGGCGCCGGAGAGCAGTTCCTCGCGGACTCCGTCGTGGAACTCGTAGGCGACTCGCGTTGGATCGGGAGTCGATCCATTCGCCGGCACGTGTTTCAGCAATCCGCTCAGCACGACTTCGGCGAGTGCGGAGAGACCGGCGCCGGGCAGCATGATCCGCTGGACCAGCTTGATCAGCGGAAGGCTCAGCGGCGTCGCGGCCAGCAGGCCCGCCAGGTGGAAGGCCTGCACCGAGGCCTGAGTCCGGAAGCGCATCACCCGCGTGCGGGCGGTGAGCTGCTCGGTGGACACCTCCGGACTGCCGACCACCGGTACGTCTAGGCGCGGGCGGACCATCGCCGCCGTCGTCTCGACCCAGCCGGAGCCGGGTGTGGTGAGCAGGCGCGACCAACTGGCGAACCACTCGGCGGAAAGTCCGAGGACGGGAACCGCGACCGCGGCCGGATCGGCGACGTCGAGCGCCAGATCCGGCTCGACCACCCGCACTCGCAGATCCCTGTTCGCGGATCCGGGAGCCGGCGCGGACAGCCGCACGCGGCGCGTCGCGAGACCGCCCCAACGCCACAGTCGTTGCTCGAGAACGTGGACGACGGCGGTGGGCATCACCTTTCCCCATCGGAAGAGCAGTTCGCTCGCCGCCCCTTCGTGCCAGGCACGGCCGATGGCGTCGGTCATCACGAGCACGACCCTGCGGCCCGTCGTGTCCACGAGCTCCGACCAGTGCTGGCCGCGTGACTGCCGGCCTTCCGGCGTCAGCACCAGGTCGGCGAGCGACGACTTCGAGCAGTCGAGCCCCAGGAATCGGACGTCCCTGAACGCACCTTGGCGGCGCAGCAGCATCAGGAAGTCCTGCACCGTCTGCTGCCAGATCTCCATCGACGGCGCGGTGTCGGCGACCAGAACGACGTCGAACCTCCGCCAGGGCGCCGGCTGCCATTCGGGTAGCCACGAGCCGTCCTGCGCCGCACGGATCGCCGTGGCTTCTTCGTCGAGCACAGTGCGCCATGGTGACGGTGCGGGACGCATGAACGGTCGAAGCGCGCTTGCGATCCGGCGTGGTTCCGACAGCGCGGGCACAGTGGGCCAGGCGAGAGCCGCCTCGCTGTTCGTCGTCGCGCCACCGCCCACCGGGATGGGAAGCACCCTGACCGGCCCCGGCGTCCAGTTCTCCTCCTCCGCACTGGTGGTGGAGGTCTCCGGCTGGGCAGCGGGGGCATCGCGGTGCTCCGGAGTGGGCGCGCTCGCCTCAGCGGGGCTGTTCCACTCGTGTTCCTCGGGTTCTTCTTGTTCGGTCCTGGCGTGAGCTGCCGGCTCGTTGGCCGGTGGCGGGACCGTCGCGGGTTCCGGGCGGTGCACTTGCTCGGCGAGCCAGAGCGCGTCCCGCACCTCGCGGTAGGTCAGATCCGATGTGGACAGTGGTTGGTCCGGCCCGTTGGTGTGAACGAACTGTTGCAGCACAACAGCGTCAAACCCGGTCGACGCGTCGACCGGGTTCTGTTCTTCCCTCGGGCGCCGGATCATCCCACCTCCGACGACAGCGGATGCCAGATCGCGGTCAGCAGTTTGTTCCAGTCCTGATCCAGCTGGTACGAGCCGGACGTCGCGAGCTGTGTCGCCAGGTGGACGGCGTTGAGCAGCTGGTCCGAGGCGAGCCCGCCGAGCTGCGCGCTGCGTTCCAGGAAGTCGGCGATGAGCCTCGCCAGGTCGACACCCTCGGCCTCGCCGAGGTGCGCGGCGACCATCCCGGCTAGCTGGTCGAAGTCCGGCTTCTCGAAGTGGAGTTTCAGGCAGCGCCGCAGGAACGCGGGCGGGAACTCGCGCTCGCCGTTGCTGGTGATGATGACGATCGGGAACTGACGGCAGCGCACGGCACCGTTGCGCACGACCGCCGAACCTCCGCGATCGGCGGTGAACACGGGGACGTCCGCCTGTTTTCTGGCCAGCCGGACGAGCTCCGGGATGTCGTACTCGCCCTCCTCGAAGACGTTGAGCAGGTCATTGGGCAGGTCGATGTCGCCCTTGTCCAGCTCGTCGATCAACAACACCCTCGGCAGTTCGAACGGCAGCAGCGCGGTACCGAGCGGGCCGAGGTGCAGGTAGTCACCGACGCCTGACTCGCCTTCGCCGCCGGCCTCCCGGCTCGCCGCGGCCTGCACACGTCCGATGGCGTCGTAGAGGTACAGGCCGTCCTTGAGCACCGTCCGACTCGTGATCGGCCAGCGCAACGTTGGACCCAGTCCAAGCTCACGGGCGATCAGGTAGGCGAGCGACGACTTCCCGGTGCCCGGATTTCCGGTGACGAGCAAAGGCCTGCGCAGGTAGATCGCGGCGTTGACCATGAGGACCTCGAGCGGCTGCGGCTTGCGCGGCGTGCTGAGCAACGCGCCGATCCGCCGGTGCTCCTCGGTCCCGTCGTCGTCCGGACGGGTCGCCTCGCCCGTGCCGGTGAACCTGCGCCACGGCGGCGGCTCCGGCAGTTCGGCGATCGGTGACTCCGCGGCGTCCCCGGTGCCGCGGTACACGTGCCATCCGGTCGGATCAGAACTCATACCTGGGCCACCGGTACCCCTTCTGGCGCTGCCGGGGGTACCGGCATCACCACCCTCGCCGGATCGTCGAACAGAACGGTCAGCTTCCCGCAGACGTGTCTCGCCGCTGTGCCCTCCTCGAACGCGGTGGCACGTGCCAGCCGGATCCTCTCGAGCAGATGATGGGGATCGTCCACGCCGTGCAGCAGTTCCTCGACCACCGCGACGAACTCGGCCGAGTCGCACTTCTCCCGGTGCCACACCATCAACGGGACGCCCGCGCGCAGACCGACCGCGACCTCGTCCCGGCCCGACTTCGCCACCTGGGGTGGCTCGCTCAGCACCAGCGAGACCAGCTTCGGCTTGCGTTCGAAGTTCGACATGAGCTCGCGGAGCCCGTCATCGCTCGCCGAACGGCTCCAGCACGCGGAGTCGCGCTGGATCATGCCGTCGTTCGTGAGTTGCACGGACAGCTCTTCCCACCGGGCGTGCCAGGACCTGTGCCACTTGCGCCGCACCATCCGGTCGAGGCTGCGCACCACCAGCGGGTAGCGGCACCCGATCGGTTCCGGAATGAAGGTGTCCGTCTCCCACGGCCATTGGTCGACGTCGAGCGAGATGATCTCACTCGGAAGGATCATCTCGATGTGGATGTCGGGCCGGTACTGCCCCCAGCTCTCCTCGACCTCCTCGATGAGCCCGGCGACGTGCTCCTTCATCACCTCGAGGTCGTCGATCAGGTCCCGGCCGCGATGGGGCGACCATCCGTCCGACAGGTCGAGCTGCCGCCAGTGCGAGAGCCGGTACCTGTCGCCGGTGGACCCCTCTCGTTGGAGCTGCAGCAACAGATAGGCCGCGGACCGCGGTGGCGGCGCCATCGGGCCGGGCGTCTCCGGGGCGTTGTCCCGCACGACCTTCAGCTCTGCTGCCAGGTCCATCCGGACCGCCTGCTGTTCCACCCACCGGCGCAGCTCGATCGCCAGCTCCGGCCGCACCCTGGAGGCGATGTGCTCGACGAGCAACAGCGGTTTCGGTATTCCGCTCGGATCGGAATTCAGGGTCTCAAGTGCGCGGAACACCTCGAGGTAGGTTGTTTGTTCACGCAGTCGTGGCGCGGCCGGTCCCGCGATGGTGTCGTAAATGTCGGCGATGTCGGCCACCACGACACCCTGCAGCAACGTGAACAGCCTCTTGGTTTCCTCGGCGGGGAGGATTTCGAGTGCGGTCATCTCGGCCACGATTGCCCGCAACGCTGCCATGGGCTTGGAGCCCGGTTCGATTCGTTCGAGCACTCGCAGTAACGTGCTCAACCCTTTCGGGTGTTGCGTGCACACCTCCGCGAGGCTGTACAGGTGACCGACCGCCTGCTTGTGCTCCTCGAACGGTAATTGCTCGCGCAGTTCGTCACACACCATCCGGGCAACCAGGTTGCGGCCACTGCGATCAGCCAGAAAACCGATCTTTCGCAGGGCGTCGACCAGGGGCCACAGGGTGCCGCGTTCTGCACTCTCCTCCGCCAGCACCATCCGGGCCTCCCGGGTCGAGGTCGGTGTTCGGAGTATGGCAGTGATCGACCGACATCGGGGGATCGGTTTAACTCTCTGGGGCATTACACAGCGAGGTCAGCTTCAGGGGTTTTCGGCCGCCAACGCCTGCGCGGCCTCCTCCGAACGGCGTACCGGAATGGATTCCCCCTCCAATTCCCGGAGCACGTGCAGCAGGTCGCCGAGGCCGTCGTCGTAGTCCAGGCACGTCCGCACGAGGTCGATCACGTGCAGCCGGGCGCGCTGGTGGTGCGGCACGGCCTCGGAGATCTCCCGCCGCATGCGGGCCAGCACCAGTCGGCGGCTCGACTCGTCGCGCACGGACGGCACCTCCAGCAGCGCGTCGACCAGTGCCTTGAACCTGTCGTCGGACTGTTCGGTGCGTGACGTGGCCGGTGCGTGGACGTGGATCCCGCCGTTGACCGTGCCCGCCTGCAGCACCAGGCCCGTCACCAGGCCCGTCACCTCGTTGCCCACGCCGGGTGTGTGCTCGGGTTCGGTCACGTCCAGCAGCTTGGCACAGCTCCGCCCGCCGGCGCGACTGTCCACAATGGTCTGTCGTGGTCCGCGGAAAGCGATTCGACCCCGGTCCGCCATTCGGTGGAAGCGGCGCGAAGACCGATGGCGGAGCGTTCCGAATCTGGGTAACGGCTGCCGATCGCTGTCATACTTCGATCACCGACCTTGAAATGGGAGGCCGCACATGCCGTGGGCGGAGCAGAACGCTGATAGCGGTGCTTTATGGCCCCTGGTAGAAGGCATGCGGCTGATTCCCTGCCTGAGAGACCGCAACGGCCGCAACCTCGTCGCGCGGCTGGTGTGCGACGAACTCGGCCAGCAGCTGCCGTTCGAAGAACATGACCGCGCCACTGACCACCTGTTCAGCATCGCGGAGGTCTGCAGGCAGCACGCGGAAGGATTGGCCACCCTGATGCTCGTGCTGGAACGGATTGAGCAAGGCTCCAAGCACGTGGTCGCGCTCCGCGACGCACTGCGCGTGATGGCGGCCCCGAGATTGTGGCCGCTCGAGGAAAGCGCGAGGCTTTTCCGGCTATTGGACGGAGCGGTGCTGCCGGACGTCTCCGAGATCTACCACGCCGTCGTAGGGCTTTCGGCGCCCAGCCTGTCCGTCCGGGCCACTCACATCGATGTTCTGCGGGCCCTGGAAACGCTCAATGCTGATCCGAGTGGAATACCCAGACCGCTCGCCTTCGTCGAACGCCTCGCGGTGAAAGTGCCGCCGGAACTGGCTGCGGAACTGCGCCGCTGGTCTGATCGGCAGGCAGCGCACATGGGGCTGACCGCGGAGCTCGTCGCCGTGCGCCGGGAGGCGGTGGAAACGCTCGATCGGACAGCGTTGCGGCCGCGGTCGGAGGCCTACCTGATCCTGCAGGTCCAGCGCGAGGGTGCGGTGGGCGACAAGTACCGGTTGTCGCACTGGCGGCAGCTCGGCCGGTCCGCCGAGTGGTCGCCGCTGCGTGGTCCCGACGTCGTGGGCGACCTCGAGTCGGTGAAGGTGCGCGTCGCCGAGCTGGTCGAGGAGATCGAAGACGAATGGGCTCACTTCCGCCCGGACATCCGCATCGAGTTCGTGCTGCCGAGCGAGATCATCAACCTCGACGTCGACCAGTGGCCGTGGGAGACGGACTCGCCGATCTCCGAACCCATGGGTTGCCGCTACCCGGTGGTCGTGCGCAGCCTGGAGCGAATGACGAAGCGGAAGTGGTACCGGTGGTGGTGCGACCGGTGGGACGAACTGCTCTTGCAACTCAGCGACACCGGCGCGGTGCAGCGCGAGTCCGCCTGGTGGAGCAGGCAGGCGAGCGAGGACGGGCTGCGGAAACTCACGTCGGCGTTCGCGCGCACCCCGAAGCTGGTGTCACTGGTGCTGAGCGCCCCGCCGTCCGCTGACATGGTCGGACGCGACGAGGTGGCCGCGGGTCTGCGAGCGGGCGTCCCGCTCATCCTCTGGCATCGCGAGAAGTGCGACACCGTCGAGTTCGTGACCATCGTCGAGAACCTCCTGCACGGTGACGGCGACCCCCACGACCTGCTGGAGAGAGTTCGGCAGGCGCGGGTGACGGCGTACGAACAGGGCGCGGTGCCGGGGCATGTCGGAGAGAAGCTGACAGTTCTTCTGGACGACCCGGTGAGAGTCGTGGTGCCGCGCGATCCAGGGCCACCGGAAAGGGCGTCGGTGGCGTGAACGTGAGTACCCATGGCAACGGCTGGCAGGTCTACCAGGGCACCGGACAGGTGGTCTCCTCGCCGCTGAACAAAGTGCCGGAGCCGCCGCCGTGGCGACGGTTCACCGGGTCCGGCGTGGTCTTCCGCCCGGACGACGACGGAGGCGAGGGGGACCGGCGCGTCGGCGGGCTGCGCGCTGCCGGACGAAAGCCCCATCCCCGCGAGGTCGCGATGGTGAACGCGGCGATCCACTTGCGACGACCTCTGCTCGTGACCGGCAATCCCGGCACCGGCAAGTCGTCGCTGGCCTATCTCGTGTCCAGGGAGCTGGGGCTGGGGCCGGTGCTGCGCTGGCCGGTCACCAGCCGCACGGTGCTCAAGGACGGCCTCTACCTCTACGACGCGATCGGGCGGGTGCAAGCCGCGGCGGACCGTTCCCCGGAGATCGGCGCCGACTCCGATCTCGGTGACTACATCCACCTCGGGCCGCTCGGTACCGCGCTGCTGCCGTTCGAACTGCCGAGGGTGTTGTTGATCGACGAGCTGGACAAGGGCGACATCGATCTGCCCAACGATCTGCTCAACGTCTTCGAGGAGGGCGAGTACGACATCCCGGAGCTCGTCCGGTTCGCCGCCAGACAGCCCGAGATGCCCGTGCTCACGGCCGACCGAGGTGGTTCCGCCGTCGTGCGGGAGGGCGTCGTGCGCTGCCACGAGTTCCCGATCGTCATCATCACCAGCAACGGCGAGCGCGAGTTCCCGCCCGCGTTCCTGCGCCGATGCCTGAGGCTGCACGTCGATCCACCGGACTTCGACCAGCTGGAGAGCATGGTCGCGGCGCACTTCGGTGAGGCGGACGGTGTCGACCTGGCACTGCTGATCACGGATTTCCTGGAGCGCAGCGGGCAACTCGGCGGACTGGCCTCCGACCAGCTGCTCAACGCCGTGCACCTCGCGGCCCAGCTCGCCACCTCCGGCTCCCGCCAGCGTGACGTCGACTGGAGCGACCTGGTCAAGGCCATCTGGCACCCGCTGTCGGCGGAACTTGAATGAGCGAACGCCGCCCGGACGCCCGGCATCAGGCCGTCGACCCGGCGGCCGGAACATCCGGCGCGCTCGGGGCGAGGCGTGCGGACGACAGCATCTCCACCGCGGACCTGACCTACCACGAACTGCGTGACGCCTTGTGGCTCAGCGGGAAGCTCAGGCCGCGGGTGAACGAGCGGGAGTCGGTGTCACCGGGCGAGCTGGTGGCATCGGCCGAGACCACGGACGACCCGTTGCCAGCGGAGAGCGTGCAGGAGGAGGCAGACCGGCCAGAGGAGGTGCGGGAGGAACCGGAACCGGTGAGCCGAACCGGGTTCAGCTCGCTCGCCGCTCGCACCGATGTCTTTCGTCTCGACTGGCCGACGCTCCTCGCGCTGCCGGAGGCACGAGGGATCGCACGTGCTCTGCGTCCGTTCATGCGCACGACGTCGTCGCCGTGGCGCTCCGTTCTCGACGAGGAGGGCACAGCGGTCCGTGCCGCCGAGGACGGCCTGTGGCTGCCGGAGTGGCAGCCGGCACCCTGGCGCCGGTTCGACATCGCACTGGTGACCGACGTCGGTCCCTCGATGGACATCTGGCATCAGACGGCGCGTGAGTTCCTTGGCCTGCTGCGGCGACAGGGCGCGTTTCGCGACGTGCGGCACTACCAGCTCGACTGCTCCACGTCCTCGCCGGACGACCTGCCGCTGGAGGTCGGCGGTGTGGCGGGCAAGGCGTGGCACTGGTCCCACCTCGTCGATCCCACCGGCAGGCGGGTGGTGCTGGTGCTCACCGACGCGATCGGCGCCGCATGGCACAACGGTGCCGCGGCGGCGCTGCTCACCCGGTGGGGCCGGACGATGCCGGTGGCGGTCGTCCAGGTGCTCGAGCAGCGACTGTGGCACTGGAGTGGGCTGACGACCCGTCGCGTGCGGATGTCCGCGAGAAGAGCCGGCGCGGCGAACCGGCATCTGAAGATCAAAGCGGTGCCGCCGGACGCGGACTTCGGCGCGGAGGAGCTGAAGAACGTGGTTCCGGTTCCGGTGCTGGGGCTGTCCGCGGACTGGATGGCGGGCTGGGCGAAGCTGCTCAACTCCGATGACGGGGGATGGGTGGAGACCACGGCGACCCTGGTGTCCCCGTTCGCCGACGACACCACGCAGACGCCGCCGAACGGGCGCACAGGGCCTCTTCTGCCTCGCGACCGCGTGCTGCGCTTCCGCACCCACGCGTCGGTGGAAGCGTTCGATCTCGCCGGGCTGCTCGCCGCGACACCGTTGTCCCTGCCGCTGATGATGCTCGTGCAGCGGACGCTGTTGCCGGCGTCGACCCTGACCACCCTCGCCGAGGTGATGCTCGGCGGGCTCCTCAGGCAGGTCGCTCCGGCGGACCAGCCGGCGGACGCTCCGAAGATCTCCTACGACTTCCACGAGGGCGTGCGCGACGAACTGCTCGGCACGGTGAAGAGGGAGGACACCATCCGGGTCGCCATGGTGCTCGCCCACCACGCCGACGACACGCACGCGACGCTGCGTGACTTCCGGGCCGTGCTGGACGCCCCGGACGCGGCGCCCGATCCCGAGCTCACCGACGACAACCTGCCCTACCTGCGCGTGCAGGAAGCCGTTCTGCGCGCCCTGTCCGGACCGTACGCGCGAAGGGCCAGGCGGCTTTTCGCCGCTCGGGTCGAACTGGAATCAGCTTCAGCGGAATCCGTTCATGGCATCGAGTCTCCGACGTCAGCAGATTCCTCGATGACGACCGAAGAAGCCGTCACGACCACTGATGCGCCGTCGGCGGGTCAGCATCGCGAGCCGTCCGGCCAGCCGCGGGTGTGGGGACCCGTGCCACTGCGAAACCCCGATTTCGTCGGCCGCCGGGAGTTGCTGGAGAAGCTGCGCCGGCGTCTGCTCGAACCGGGCACGACCGCTGTCCTGCCGGAAGCTCTGCACGGAATGGGCGGCGTCGGGAAGTCGCAGACCGTGGTCGAGTACATCTACCAGCACCACGCCGAGTACGACGTCGTCTGGTGGATTCCCGCGGAGCACCCGTCGCAGATCAGGTCGAGCTTCGTCGAGCTGGCGAAGAGACTGGGCCTGCCCGCCGAGTCCGCCGACACCGCGGTTCCCGCCGTGCTGGAGGCGCTGCGGACGGGGAAGCCCTATTCCGGCTGGATCCTGGTGTTCGACAACGCTGACCTTCCCGAGACGGTGCTGCCGTTCTTCCCCCCTGGGAACGGGCATGTCGTCGTCACGTCACGCAACCCCCAGTGGGCAGGGGTCGCGCGGCCGGTCGAGGTGGACCTGTTCACCCGTGCGGAGAGCATCGAACTGTTGCGACGCAGAGACCCGGTGATCCCGGAAGCCGATGCGGACCGCCTCGCGGAGGCGCTCGGCGACCTGCCGCTCGCGGTCGAGCAGGCGGCGGCCTGGCGGGCACAGACCGGCATGCAGGTCGCCGAATACCTGGAGCTGCTCGACCAGAACCGCACCGAACTCCTCGAGGAGAGCTCGCAGATCGGGTACGAGATCCAGGTCGCGGCGGCGTGGAACGTTCCGCTGGACCGGTTGCGCAAGGAACATCCCGCAGCTCTGCAGCTGCTCCAGCTCTGCGCCTTCTTCGGCCCAGAGCCCATTTCGAGGCGATTGTTCAGCGGTGTGCGTGGCGCACCTGTGCCCGACGCGCTGGCCGAGGCCTTCGCGAACCCGATCAAGCTCAATCGGGCCGTGCGGGAGATCAGCCGGTACAGCCTCGCCAAGATCGATCACCGGAACAACACGGTGCAACTGCACAGACTCGTGCAGTCGGTGCTGAAGAACCGGGTGAACCCGGCTGAACAGAACAACCTGCGGCACGCGGTGCACCTGCTGCTGGCCAAAGGGGATCCTGGTGACGCCGAGGACTCGACGAACTGGTGGAGCTACTCCGAACTGCTGCCGCACGCGACCATGTCGCGAGCGGTGGAATGCGAGGACCAGTGGATGCGCGTGCTGATGCTCAACCTGGTCCGCTACCTGCTCGCGAGTGGTGATTATGGTGGCGCGCTGGATTTCTCGGAGCACGCGGTGCACGTGTGGCAGCAGAACTTCGGCGAGAGCGACCTCGACACGGTCGAGATGACACGTTGGTACGCGATCGCGCTGCGCAGGCTGGGCAAGATCGACGAGGCCATGCACCTCAACGAGAGGAACCTGGAGGTCCTGCGCGAGGCTGTCGGCGAGGACGACGAGAACGTGCTGGGCATGCTCGACGTCGTCGCGGCGGATCGGCGTTCGCAGGGCAGGTTCGCGGAGGAACTCGCGCTGCAGCAGACCGTCTACGACCGATCGCGGCTGATCCTCGGTGAGGACGATCCCGCCACGCTGCGGTACGCGACCAACCTCGCGAGCTGCTACCGGCTGATGGGCAGGTTCTACCCGGCGAGGGATCTCGACGAGGAGACGTTGCGGCGCATCACCGTGGTGCTGGGGAGTGATCACCTTTTGACCTACCGCTTGATGAACGCACTCGCCATGGATCTTCGCGAGTGCGGCGACTACCTCGGCGCGAGCCGCCTGCAACAGGAGGCGTTGCCTCGTCAGCGGGAGCTCCTCGGAGCGGACCACCCGCACACGATCGGCGCGACCCGCAACCTCGCGGTGATCCTGCGCAAGCTGGGTGACCACGCGGCCGCGGTGAGACTGTCCCAGGAGTGCGTGGCCACGTACCGCAGCCGGCACGGTGACCGGCACCTCGACACCGTGACGTCCCTGACGAGCCTGTCCGTCGATCTCCGGCACATCGGCGACCTGCAGGGGGCGCACGAGGCGGCCCAGGCCGGTTACGACCTGTTCCGGGAGATCCGCGGGCCGCACCATCCGTACACGTTGATCGCGGCCGTGAACCTGGCCTCGGTGCATCGGTTGCGGCGCGGTCTGGATCGTGCGCGTGAGCTCGACCTGCTGGCGATGGACGGACTCCGTGCCACGTTCGACAGCGACCACCCGTTCGCGCTGGTCGCCGCGACCAACTTCGCCAGCGACCTCGCCGCGGGGGGCGAGCACGTCGAGGCGAGGCGCCTCGACGAGGAGCTGGTGCGGCGGTCGACGCTGGTGCTGGGGTCAGAACACCCGTCGACCCTGGCTGTCGCGTTGAACCTCGCCCTGGACCTGCGGGAGGCGGGAGAGTCGGAGGAGGCGGCGATCCTTCACGTGCGGACCGTTGCGGCCTTCCGCAGGACGCTGGGGGAGAAGCATCCCGCGACGGTCCTGGCCGGCCGGTACGTCAGGGCCACCTGCGACACCGACACCATGGAGCAGTGAACTCAGGCCGGGCTCAGCCAGGCCGCGAGGTCACGGGGAGCCGGGGCGGTGCCGTCGCGCGCGAGCAGTCGCAGGTGCACGGCCTGGACCGTCGCCGGCTGCGACAGCAGTGCGGGTGCACCTGTCGCCAGGCCGAGCCCGACCCATGCGTCGCGATCTCGCGGGTCTGCCTGGACCAGACGTTCGTAGGCGCCTGCGGCCGCCTCGTGGTCGCCACGGGCGAACAATGCGTGCGCGGACTCGCCGTGACACGACTCCGAGCCCAAGGCTCGTCGCCTGACCAGGGCCGTTCGGGGAGATTCCGCTGCCTGCGGACCGGGCACGACCTCGCCTCGCACGGTGCGGGGGGACGGGCGTGCATCCGTCCACGCGTCCGCCACCTCCGAGACGTCCCCGGCATCCGGCTGGACGTGGTGGATCCGCCAGGTCGCCTGGTGGTCGGCGAGCAGCGTCGTGATCGCATCCGTGAGATCGGCGGGAACTCCTGCGGGATCGAGTGCCGCGAGCCGGGCGGACGCCGCCGCCACGAACCGCCTGCCGAGATCGGTGAGCTGGCCGGCGTCCCCGACCGCGTCGACGGCCTGACGGATCTGGCGGCAGCGGTAGGCGAAGGTGAACTGGCCACGACGGGACTCCGCCGGTGACACGAGATCACGCTGCACGTGCCAGAACTCCACCACGCTGGTGAAAGCGTAGATCCCGTGCAGCAGCCCGCCGAGCGACCGCGGATCGTCGCGCCACGGCGCGTAGAACCAGGTGTGGTCCTCCTGGTGCAGGGGGAGGAGATCCATCAGCGCGTTGAGCTTCGAGTGCTGGACCTCGTGCACGATCGCTTCCGCCAGGTCGGTCGCGGAATCCTTGGGAGACAGGGCGACGCCACCGAACGCGTTGGTCGACGACGCCGCGAACACGGACGTTCCCGCCTCGAGCGGGATCAACGTGGTCAGTCCGGCCGCCAGCTCACCGGCGTAACCCGTGTGCCAGCGCGTCAGGAGGTCCCAGGCCTGGTCGAGCTGCCCGCACCAGGCGTCGAAGGCGGCCGGGTCGAGCGGGTTCGGTGCCGCTGGCGCCGCGAACTCCCGATGCCGGTCCACGTCGTCGAACGCGACCTCCAGCGACCGGCCAGATGCCTTGGCGTGGTGGCGCTTCGCCTTGACGAACGAGGCGCCGGAGCCGACCGCGACCTCTCCCGAGTCGAACCGCAGCTCGACCCGGTCGACGTGATCGGCGAGCCTCCACTGGCCCACCGTCGGCAAGGCGACCGTGCCGTCCACGACGGGCACGTAGAGGGATCCGGTCAGTCCACTTCGGACGGCGGCGGCGGCCGCGATGGCGTGTAGCTCAACGATTTCCGCAGGCTCGGGTGGCGCGCCGCAGACGTCGTGCAGGGTGCGCGCCAGCCAGACTCCCACGGCGGGGTGCATCAGCAGGTCCTCGACCACCGCGGGCGCCGCGTTCCCCGCGTCGGCGAGCACGATCCAGGCCTGCTCGCCGTCGTCCGACCAGGAACCTCGTCCCCGCATCGACTCGAGCAGTGTCCTGAGCCTCAGCAGGCGAATGCTGTACTGGCCCCGCCTCAGCAGCGCCATGCTCTCGTCATCGACAGGACCCGCGCAGATCTGGTCGAAGACGTGCAACGGCACGCGAAGCCGTTGAAGCTCGCTCGTACTGCCCACCGTCACACTCGCTGTTCCTGGATGCCGTCGTCCGACTTGGCACTGCGGGCCTGTTCGACGGTGCGGACGATCGCGGCGTCCAAATCCTGCTTGTGCAGTAACCGCAGCTCGGACAGCGAGAACGAGGTGAGATCGAGCTGGCTCGACAGCAGGTCCGGCCCACGGGTCGCCACCGAGATCGCCTCCCGGGGGTCTGAGCGCGTCCTCGGCGACCCGGCGGCGAGTGGCAAGGGACGGATGTTCACAGTTTTCATCCTAACGCTGCCGATCTTCGGTGAGCGCGGGGCACGGCCACCCGAAAGCGGGGAGTCTAGCCGCGCACCGCCCGTTCGACAGCTGGTTTTGCCTGGTCGGATGCTGTTCAGGCCCCGTCACCGCAGTGCTCGGGCCGCTCCTGGTTCTCCCTTCTGAGGCGGCCGTGTCACCCGTTGTTCCAACGCCTCCCGCACTCAGAAGCACGCCCGGCGGCGCGGTGCCGGTGATCTCCGAGTGGAGCTTCTCGTCCATGGCGGCCTCGGCGTGCCGCCCGGCACCGCACTGTCCTTTGAAGACAACCAGTCCTGGTGGCAGGGGGAGGAACTGCAATGACCGAACGCCGACCTCTGGCGGAGCTGTACCTCGACCTGGATCAGTCCGATGTCACCGGTAGCTCCAGCCGAGGCAACAGGGCTGGCGACCAAGCGCATGATCTGCACGCGTTGTCGGGCCGTTGGCTTGGTGTCGAACGCACGCAGCGGCGAACGAACCTGCAGCAGGGTGTAGACGAGCACCGACACCAGATTTGCCGGCAGCGCCAACACATTTTCCCGCAACCTGCTCGTGGACCTGGAGGACACCGGACACGTCGCGCAGATCAAGTTCCTCATTCGTGACCGCGACGCCAAATACCTCGCGTTGATCGACGAGGTCCGCCGCTCCGCAGGGATTACCACGGTGCCGTCCGGTACCTGGATGCCCCGCATGAACTCCATCATCGAACGCTGGGTCACGATCGAACGCCTCACCGTAGATCGGCAGATCGACGGACCTCCGCGTGTCAAGCCGACTGCGGCATCCTGCCGCTGATCGCGGTTCAGAGGTGCACCTGACCGGCCCAAGTCCGTGGACCCGGGGCGTGACGAGGCTGACCGGCTTCCAGTTCCCGATCCACGACCGGGCCGGCCAACGCCGGGGAAGCGTGAACCTGCGTTCAGCGTCGCCGCGAGCCCGTTCTTGACCATCGGCGACGAGCGCGGCAATGTGCAGTTCGGAGTACCGATCGAGCTGTTCCGAGACCGGACGTGTGGCGAGCGGTTCCCAGGGGGTGAGCGTGGCACGGCCGAAGGCGCTGGTGGTCCGCGGTGGGTGGGAAGGCCACCAGCCGGTGAAGGCCACCGAGTTGTTCATCCCGTTCCTGGAGCACGGCGGCTATGACGTGCGGGTCGAGGAGTCGACCGAGGTGTACGCCGACGCTGCCGAGATGGCGCGCACCGACCTGATCGTGCAGTGCGTGACGATGTCGCAGATCACCGCCGGGCAACTGGCCGGGCTGCGCGCGGCGGTCGAGGCCGGGACTGGCTTCACCGGCTGGCACGGTGGTATCGCGGATTCGTTCCGCGCGTCGTCGGACTACCTGCACCTGGTGGGCGGCCAGTTCGTCACGCACCCCGGCAAGGAGCCGTGCGAGCGCGAGGGCGGGCAGGAGGACAACTACCTGCCGCACACGGTGAACATCACCGCGCTCGGTCGGGAGCATCCGATCACCGCGGGCATCGAGGACTTCGAACTGGTCACCGAGCAGTACTGGGTGCTGCACGACGACCTGGTCGACGTGCTGGCCACCACGACCCACCCGACCCGGCCGTGGCATCCGTGGCACCGGCCGGTCACCAGTCCGGCGATCTGGACGCGCCGGTGGGGCGCCGGGAGGATCGTGGTGACGACGCCGGGGCACAGCCTGGACGTGCTGGAGCATCCGAGCGTACGCGCCGTCATCACGAGGGGGATGTCTTGGGCGACCCGCACCGCGTCGGCATCGTAGGTCTCGGGGTCATCTCCCGCGCATACCTGGACACGCTCGCCAACCACCCCGCGGTGCGCGTCACCGCGGTCGCCGACCTCGACGCGACCCGCTCGGCCGAGGTCGCGGTCGAGCTCCCTGGCGCCGAGGCAGTCAGCGTCGAGCGCCTGCTCGGCAGAGCGGACGTCGACACGGTGCTCAACCTCACCGTTCCCGCGGCCCATGCCGACATCTCGCTCCGCGCGATCGACGCCGGCAAGAACGTCTTCGTCGAGAAACCGCTCGCCGTCACGTTCCCGGACGGCCGAGTGATCATCGACCGGGCCGCCGCGGCCGGTGTCCGGATCGGTTGCGCACCGGACACCGTTCTCGGCACGGGTACGCAGACCGCGCGGGCGGCGATCGACAGCGGGCTCATCGGACGCCCGCTCTCCGCATCGGCCGTGATGGTCACGCCGGGGCACGAACGCTGGCACCCCAACCCCGACTTCTACTACACCGCGGGCGGCGGGCCATTGCTGGACATGGGGCCGTACTACATCACCGCGCTGATCCACCTGCTCGGCCCGGTGCGCACGGTGCTCGGTGCGGCCAGTCGCCTGCGCACCGAACGCGTCATCGGTTCCGGCGCGCGGACGGGCCATCGAATCCCGGTCGAGGTCGCCACCCACGTCTCCGGCGTGCTCGAACACGCCAACGGCGCGCTCTCCACCATCACGACCAGTTTCGACGGGGTGGCCACCACCGCCCCGCCGATCGAGGTGCACGGCGAGAGCGGCACACTCGCGGTCCCTGACCCGAACCACTTCGACGGCGAGACCCGTCTTTTCCCTCTCGGCGGCACCGGATGGCGAACCCTTCCCGCCAGCGCGGGCTACACGGGCGCAGGGCGGGGGATCGGCCTGCTCGACCTCGTCACCGCCGGCGTGCAGCGGCCCCCGCGCGCCGGCGGTGAGCTAGCGCTGCACGTGCTCGAGACGATGACCGCCCTGCTCCGGGCGGCGGACGAGGGACGCCGGATCGAGCTGACGACCACGGCAGAGCGGCCGTTGCCGGTGCCCCTCACGCCCGTGGACTTGTCCCTCGGCCGTTCACCTGAAGATCCGCCGCCCAAGTGACCATCGATCTTGACGTGGACCTGCTCGTCCAGCGCCGGGATTCACGGCCGATTCATGCAGTCCACCCAGGACTCGGTGGTGACGATGATGTCGGTGGGGAGGGTTTCGGTCACGGTCCCGTCCGACACCCAGATGTGTGCGTGGTAGGTCGTCAACGGCACTGAAGTGGGTCCTTGCACGCCGACGAACCCGTTGACGATGATCGAGCCGTCGGGGCGGTGGAAGTTGGAGCCCGGTGGGAGGTAGTGCTCGGTGGCGGTCCAGCCGGGAGGCAGGTCGCGCATCCCGTACTTGAGGTCGGTGGTCCACTTCCCGCTCACCACGAAGATGAAGTAAGAGGCGTGGGTCCTCCCGTCGGGACCGTGCTGAACGCACATCCGGCTGGTCCTGTCGAACTGCTCCAGATGCCACGTCCGGGTCTGCGATGCCGTCTGTGCCGACGCGACTACGGACGTGCCGACCAGGGACAGCAGGAGCACCGAGGCCAGGACGAGCACCGATCTGGCGATCCGAGAAATCACATTCATCGAACCCCTCCTGAAACTGACGCGAACACACTTCGATTCACGCTAGCGACCGGATCTCAGAGCTCTCTGAGAGTGGCGGTGTCACCGCCGCGTATACGGTGCGGGTATGAGCCGGCCGATTCCGTTCACCGACGCCAACTTCAAGCTCGCCGTCGTTCAAGAGCTGATGTACAACCAGGACCTCCTGCCGAAGTTCGACTTGCGCGAGTACGCGGCCGAGCAGGGCTTCACCTACGACGACGGGAGTGTCGCGGCGGTGCCGCAGGCTCTGGCCTACTTCGAGGCGCTCGAGGTTCCCGAGGAACTCGCGGAGAAGATCACCGAGATCGAGATGGACGGCGGCAACGAGATCTACCTCGAGATCGCGCCGAACTGGGACGGCGAGGACGGACTGTTCGACGTCGACGAGTTCGCCGACCTGCGGCACTTTCCCAACCTGAAGTCGATGACGCTGTTCTACACGGGCAACGAGGAGACGCTGGAAACGCTGCGTGCCCGCGGAATCGAAGCAGACTGGCTCTGAACCAGCGCACGGTTCCCGGTCAGCGGGCTGACGACCGCTCGTCGTACTCGTGTTGCGCGGCGACGACCTCTCCGCTGTGCTCGATCGTCCAGTTCAGCAGGCCGATGAACGGTCCGCGGAAAGACTCGCCCAGGGGTGTGAGGGAGTACTCGACGCCGATCGGCGAGGTCTCGAGCACCCGGCGCCGAATCAGGCCGTTGCGTTCCAGCCTGCGCAGCGTCTGGGTCAGCACCCGTTGCGTCACGCCGTCCAGCTGCCGCTTGATCTCGTTGAACCGCGTCGGTCGTTCCAGGACCTCCATCACCATCATCGACCACTTGTCGGCGACCTGGTCGAGGATCGGGCGGCTCGGGCAGTCTGCGCTGAACCGCGGAGCCTCGGCGGGGGCCGGGGTGGTGTCCATGGGGATCCTTAGTGCTCGGAAAGTGCGTTATTGATCGTTCTTGGCGCGTCGACCAGGCTAGGTATGCATCGCAAACCTACTGGCTCATCGACAACCTTGGGACACTCGTGAACCTGGACGCATACACGACACTCGGCGTCGACATCGACGCGGGAATCGCGTGGATCACGCTGGACAACCCTCCCGTCAACGTTCTCGGCGGAACCTTGATCCGCGAACTGCACGAGCTGCTCGGCGCGTTGCGCGACGACCGTTCCGTCCGCGTCATCGTGTTCTCCAGCGCCAACCCGGACTTCTTCCTCGCTCACGTCGACATCCACATCCTCGAGCAGATGGACGAGCTGCAGGAGATCGCCGACCGCAACCCGGACGCCAACCTGTTCCAGGGGGTGGGCGAGCTGCTGCGACACCAGCCCCAGGTCACGATCGTCGAGCTAGCCGGCAAAGCCCGTGCGGGAGGCGCCGAGTTCGTCGCGGCGGCCGACCTGACCTTCGCCGCGAGGGAGACCGCGGGCCTCGGCCAGACCGAGGTGCTGATGGGCATCGTTCCGGGTGGCGGCGCGACGCAGTACCTGCGCGAACGAGTCGGGCGCCACCGCGCTCTCGAACTGCTGCTCACTGCGGACCTGGTGGACGCCGACACCGCCGCCGCCTACGGCTGGATCAACCGCGCCGTGCCCGCGGCCGAACTCGGCACGGTCGTCGACCAGGTGGCGCGGAAGATCGCCGCGCTCTCGCCGGAACTCATCGCCGCCGCGAAGCGGCTGGTCCCGCCGACGGATCTGGCCGACGGCCTGAAGGCGGAACACAGCGCGTGGGCCGAGCTGGTGAGCGGAAGCCTGCCCGCGCAGTTGATGACGCGCGCGTTGGAGCGTGGCGTGCAGACACCGGAGGGCGAGCGCGATCTCGAGTCGCTCATGCGCGACGTCGCCGCCACGCTCTGACGTCCGCAGGCCTACTCGGCAGGGGTGGCGTCTGCGGATTCGAGCACGACCACAGGGATCTCGCGCTCTGTGTAGGTCGCATAGGCCGCATAAGGCTTGTAGACCGCCACTGCCCGCTCCCACAGGCGGGCCCGCTCCGCGCCCTCGGCGACACGCGGACGGACTTGCCGGCGTTCGCCACCGGGCAACTCCACCTCGGTGGTCGCCATCGCCATCAAGTTGTGGAACCACGCGGGATGCGCGTCCACGCCGCCCTTCGACGCGATGACGACCAGCTGCGGCGAGTCGTCGACGTAGATCAGCGGGCTGGTCCGGGACTGGCCCGACTTGCGGCCGACGTGGTTGAGCAGGAGCACGGGCGCACCGCCGAAGAACGACCCGCCCACCTTGCCGCCGGTCTTGCGGAACAGGAACGTGTTGAAGCGCGCCAACTGTCGTTGCAACTTCCAGAAGGGCGATGTCGGCACGGGAGGTTTCGGCATGCCGAAATACTGTCACTCACTGACAAGTGTCGTCAACTGACAAAAGTCGGTACGTGACGCGTTTGTCGTACGCTGGCCGGCATGGAGAAGCACGGTCTGCGCGAGCGGAAGAAGGAGCGGACGCGGGAGGCGTTGATCGACGCAGCCCATGTGTTGTTCTGCGCCAACGGTTTCGAGGCCACGACCATCGATCAGATCGCGGAGGCGGTGGAGGTCTCGTCGCGGACGTTCTTCCGGTACTTCACCTCGAAGGAGGACGTCGCCCTGTCGCTCGCGGACGAGCAGATCACGGCGGTGCTCGAGGCGTTCGCCGCGCAGCCCGGTGACATGCCGGTGCTGACCGCGATGCGGACGGCCGCTGTCGACGTGGTGCGGGTCTACGAAACCGAGGCGCGCTACACCAGCCTGCAGAACCTGATCTCGGTGAGTCCGGCGCTGACAGCCGCGCGCGTCGAACGGGGTGCTGCCCGGTTCGACGACGTGGTGCGTCTGATCAGTGCCCGGATGGGGGTGGACCCGGACGTGGACCCCCGCCCGTGCCTGGTGGCCTCGGTGGCGCTGTGCGCCGTGCCGACGGCAGTCGTCGCCTGGCGAGCCGCCGGCCATCAGACGCCGGAGTCCGAACTGACCGGGCAGGCGTTCGACCTGCTGACGGCCGGTCTCGACTACCCCGCGCGGCCGGCCGTGCCCGGTGAGAACTGACCGCCCGACACCGCTGGCTCAGGCACGCCCGGCGACCGTGCGGCAGCTTGTCCGAAGTGGACCTGAACGCGTCCTGCCCGGACGGCACGGACCGGTAGCCGTGACGTGCGTCCGCAACGGACATAGTGGCCACTGGGCGGTTCCGGGCAAGATGGCGGGATGAGCGTGTCGAGAAGAGGCAGGCCCGCGGGCCCCACCGGGCCGGTGATCAGCCGTGCGTTGCGGCTCCTCGACGCGTTCGACGCCGAGCGCCGCGAGCTGACGTTGAGTGATCTCGCCCGGCGCGCGGACATGCCGTTGTCGACCACGCACCGGCTGATGCAGGAGCTCTGCGCGTGGGGCGCCGTCGAACGAGGCACGGACGGGCTGTACCGGATCGGGCTGCGGTTGTGGGAACTCGGCTCGCTCGCGCCACGTGGTCCGGGGCTGCGCGAGGCCGCGTTGCCGTTCCTCGAGGACCTCTCCCGGATCACCAGGGAGAACGTGCAGCTCGCCGTCAGGGAGGGCACGGAGGTCGTCTTCGTCGAACGGATCGCGAGTTCCGGCGCGGTGCCGGTGCTCACCCGCGTCGGCGACCGGTTCGCGCTCACCGTCACCGGTGTCGGCCTGGTCCTGCTCGCGCACGCCCCCGTCGAGGTGCAGGAGGAAGTGCTCGGCGAACCGATCGCCCGGTACACCGCCAAGACCGTCACCGATCCGGCGCAGGTGCGCCGGATGCTCGCCGACGTCCGGTCGAACGGCTTCTCGATCAGTGATCGCCAGGTCACGATGGACGCCCTGTCGGTCGGCGCGCCGATCCGCGACCGGCAGGGCGAGGTCGTCGCCGCGGTGTCGCTGGTCGTGCGGCACGGCAGCGCCACTTCGCACGCACTGGCGCCGCTCGTGCGCACCAGCGCCCAGGCGATCTCCCGCGCACTGTCGAATTAGGATCGACTTCCATTTTCCGGAAAGTGCTCTACGGCACGGGCTGTGGCCTGCGCCACTCTGTGGTTTCCCACCACGGATGAGGAGCGTCGATGACCGGCTTCCCGCGCGACCAGTGGTACGTCGCGGCTTACGGTTCCGAGATCGAGCACGACCTGTTCAACCGCACCATCTGCGGCGAGCCGATCCTGTTCTGGCGTACTCGCGACGGCGCGGTGACGGCCATGCCGGACCGCTGCGTGCACCGCCGTTTCCCGTTGTCGCAAAAGCCTTCCCGGCTCGTCGACGACCAGGTGGTCTGCGGATACCACGGCTTCACCTACGACGCTAGCGGCAAATGCGTCGCCGTGCCCGGCCAGACCCGCATCCCGCGCACCGCGCGGCTTCTGCCGTATCCCGTCGTCGAGCAGGACTCGTTCGTGTGGGTCTTCATCGGCGATCCGGCGAACGCCGACGCGTCGCTGATCCCGCGCGCGCCGTGGCTCGTCTCGCCGGACTACACGACCGTCGCCGGCATGGAACCGTTGAACGCCCGGTATGAACTGCTCGTCGACAACCTGTTGGACCTCTCGCACGAGACTTACCTGCACGGCGGCTACATCGGCACACCGGAGGTCGCCTCCACCCCGGTCACGACCGAGGTCGACGAGGACGCCGGCATCGTCTACGTGTCGCGGCACATGGACGACGCGGAATGCCCGCCGTTCTACTCCAAGTCCACCGGCCTGCAGGGCAGGATCGCGCGCTGGCAGGACATCGAGTACACGCCACCGTGCCTGTACACACTGCACAGTCGCATCGCGCCGGTCGGCTCCGTGCCCAACCCGGACGGCACCGACCCGGACGCGTTCCACGTCGAGGTGGTGTACGCGATCACGCCGGAGACCGAGTCCTCGACGCACGACTTCTGGTGCGTGGCACGGGATTTCGCACTCGGGGACGAGGAGGTCTCCGCTTTCCTCGCCGAGAACAACCGCACCGTCGTCATGCAGGACGTCGTGGCGTTGAACGTGCTGGAGCAGGTCATCGCGAAGGAGCCGGACGGCTACCAGGAGCTGTCGATCAACATCGACACCGGTGGGCTCGCCGCGCGGCGGATGCTCAAGCGCCTGTGTGAGAAGGCATGAACGCGCTCACCGGCGACCGCGTGTTCCGCATCCACTGGGTGCTGGGCACGGACCGGCTCCGCGCGGTGTGCCATTGCTCCGCCGAGCGCGAGTTCGAAGATCCCGTCGAGCTGTGGGAGTGGCTGCTCGATCATCCCAATGGGCACACGTCATGAGGCTTCTGCTGGACGACAAGGAACCGATCGCCGACGGTGTGGTGCTCCTGACGCTGCGGCATCCGGACGGCGACCCGCTGCCGGGCTGGTCACCGGGTGCCCACGTCGACCTCGTATTCGCCGACGACCTGGTGCGCCAGTACTCGCTGTGCGGCGACCCGGACGACACCTCGATCATGCAGGTCGCCGTCCTTCGTGAACCGGACGGGCGCGGCGGCTCACGGCACGTGCACGACGTTCTCACCGTGGGGCAGCAGATCGAGGTGCGAGGGCCGCGCAACCACTTCGAGCTCGTCGAGGCGAAGCGCTACCTGTTCATCGCCGGTGGCATCGGCATCACCCCGATCCTGCCGATGATCGCCGAGGTCGAGACGACAGGTCGCGACTGGCGGTTGCTCTACGGCGGCAGAACGCGGTCCTCCATGGCGTTCCGCGACGAGCTCGAGCACCGCGGCCAGGTCGAGATCCGTCCGGAGGACGAGCACGGCCTGCTGGACCTGCGAGTGGTGCTCGGCGAGCCGGAAGAGGACACCGCCGTGTACTGCTGCGGTCCGGAAGGCCTGCTGGCCGCCGTCGAGCAGCATTGTGCGGACTGGCGGGAAGGCGCGCTCCACGTCGAACGGTTCGCACCGAAAACCGGTGCGGCACAAGGGCCTGGACACGAGTTCGAGGTCGAGCTGTCGCAGACCGGTGCGGTGCTGCGGGTGCCGGCCGGGCAGTCCGTCCTCGAGGTCGTCGAACGAGCGGGCGTGTCGGTGCTGTCGTCCTGTCAGGAAGGCACCTGCGGAACCTGCGAGACGACCGTGCTCGCCGGGACGCCCGATCACCGCGACTCCGTGCTCACCGACCAGGAACGGGCGGTGGGCGACGCGATGATGATCTGCGTGTCCCGGTCCCGTTCACCCCGGCTGGTGCTGGACCTCTGAGGTAGCCCCAAGAACTTCTTGACAGTTCAACAAGGCAGGCGCATGCTCTCAATATCAGGATTCCTGATATTCGAGACCCTGATACCGCCGCTCGACGAGGAGCTGAACATGCGCGGTCACTAGGAACCGGCGAGAGCGGCGCGGCACCGGTTGAGCAGGTCGTGCAGCGCGGTTCGCTCGTTCTTGTTGAGCCTGCTCACCATCCGTTCCTCGATCGCCGCGATCTCGGCGGAGTGCTCGTCCAGGAACGCCCTGCCCTTGTCCGTGAGGCTGATCAGCAACTTTCTGCCGTGCGCGGGGTCCTGCTCCCGGACGATCAGCTCACGCCGCTCCAGCGCGGCGACCATGTCGGTCATCGTCTGCGCGGTCACGAACGAGTTGCGCGCCAGTTCCGCCGACGTGAGGCCGTCGCGGCCCGCCAGCACCGTCAGCGCGGTGTACTGCAGGGTCGTCACGCCGGCCGGGCGCAGCACCTCGTCCATGAGTGCGCGCACCGCGAGCTCCACCTGCTTGACCTCGTACATCAGCGACGGCCGCACGTGCCTCACCTTCCCCATCACTCTCGTCGATCACTCGAAGCCTGACACAGGAAGGCAGATCCATCATGACCGCAGTCGACGACCGGCCGACCGCAACGGTGCGCCGCCCCGACGTCGCACCCGGCAAGTTGTTCATCGGAGGACAGTGGCGCGCGGCCGAGAACGGCGTCCGGTTCGACGTGGTCGACCCGTCCAGCGGCTCGGTCGTGACGTCCGTTGCCAGAGCGGGGAAGTCCGACGTGGACGACGCGGTCGCCGCGGCGCGCGCGGCGTTGGACGGCTGGGCGGCGACACCCGGCAGACAACGCGCCCGGATCCTGCACCGCGTCGCCGACGTCGTGCGGGCCAGGGCGGACGAGCTCGTCGCGACGGAGAGCCTCGACGTCGGCAAGCCGGTCTCGTTGTGCCGCGCGGTCGACGTGGAGACGACCGCCGAGCAGTACGAGTACTACGCGGCGCTGGCGCAGAGCATCGACGGGGCGACGCGGCAGATCCCCATCCCCGCGCACGCCTACACCCGCCGCGAACCGATCGGGGTGGTCGCGGCGATCACGCCGTTCAACTTCCCGCTGATCCTGTCGAGCTCGAAGATCGCGCCGGCGCTCGCGGCCGGCAACACGGTGGTGCACAAGCCCGCGGAGGACACGCCGCTCAGCGCGTTGCTGATGGCCGAGATCCTCGCCGAGGCCGGTGTGCCCGCGGGTGTGGTCAACGTGGTCACCGGGTTCGGCTCGGAGATCGGCGACCACCTGGTGAGTCACCCCGGTGTGGACAAGGTGGCGTTCACCGGGTCCACCGCGGTCGGCAGGCACGCGGCGAGCGTGGCGGGCGCGCGGCTCAAGCCGATGACGATGGAGCTGGGCGGCAACGCGGCGCACATCGTCTTCGAGGACGCCGACCTCGACAAGGCGATCGGCGCGGCGATCAAGGGGTTCGTCTTCAACACGGGCCAGTTCTGCATGGGCGGACCCCGTCTTCTCGTCGCGTCGTCGTTGTACGACACCGTTGTGGGCGCGCTCGCCGACGCCGTGCCGCACGTTCCGCTCGGTGACCCGTTCGACCCGGCGACCGTGATCGGCCCGATGGCAGGCGAACGTCATCTGTCCAAAGTGGAACGCTACGTCGCACTGGCGAGAGCGGAGGGCGGCCGGATCGTCACCGGCGGGCAGCGCGTGGACCGGGACGGCTTCTTCTTCGAGCCGACGGTGATCGCGGACCTGCCCGACGACTCTCCCGTCGTGCAGGAGGAGATCTTCGGCCCGGTGCTGACCGTGCAGCGGTTCGGCAGCGAGGACGAGGCGGTCGCGATGGCCAACGGCACGTCCTACGGCCTCGCCGCCGGGTTGCAGACCGAGAACCTCGCCCGTGCGCACCGGGTGGCGGCCCGGCTGCAGGCGGGCATCGTCTGGGTCAACGACTGGGCGATGCTCGACCCGGCGATCCCGTTCGGCGGCGTCAAGGACTCCGGACACGGCCGCGAGTACGGCCCGGAGGCACTCGCCTCCTACACGCGCACCAAGTCGGTCGTCATCTCGCTGGCCTGATTCCCGGTCCCGTTCCGCTCGCTGATCCCACGGGAGAACTTCCATGTCCACCACGACAACCGCGGCCGTCGTCGAGTCCGCCGGTTCCGGGTTCTCGCTCTCCGAGGTGACGCTGGACGACCTGCGACCGGACGAGGTCCGAGTCCGCGTCGTCGCCGCGGGCGTCTGCCACACCGACCTCGGCGTCGCCGCCGGCCACCTGCCGTTCCCGCTTCCGGGCGTGCTCGGCCACGAGGGCGCCGGGATCGTCGAGGACGTCGGCTCCTCGGTCACGAAGGTCGCCGCGGGGGACCAGGTGCTGCTGAGCTACAGCTCGTGCGGCCGCTGCCCGCACTGCCGCGACGGCCACCCCGCCTACTGCGACACCTGGCTGCCGTCGAACCTGATCGGTGGCGAACGAGCCGACGGGACGTCGCCGATCTCCCGCGACGGGGTCCCGCTCGGCGGCCACTTCTTCGGCCAGTCGAGCTTCGCCCACCACGCCGTCGTCGACGAGCGCAGTCTGGTCAAGGTCCCCGCCGACGCACCGCTCGACCTGCTCGCCCCGCTCGGCTGCGGAGTCATGACCGGCGTGGGCGCGGTCTGGAACGTGCTGGCGCCGCGCCCCGGCGCCACCCTGCTCGTCACCGGAGCCGGTGCGGTCGGGCTGTCCGCGATCATGGCGGCCCTGCTCACCCCGGCGACCCGGATCATCGCGGCCGATCGCGTGCCGCATCGGCTGGCGCTGGCCGCCGAACTCGGCGCCACCGACACCATCGACACCACACACCAGGACCTCGGCGACGCGATCTCGAAACTCACCTCCGGCCGTGGTGTCGACGGCCTCGTGGAGACGACCGGCAACGCCGGTGTGCTGCGCACGGCGATCTCCGCACTCGCGAGCCGCGGCACCGCGGTGATCGTCGGCGCGCCACCGTTCGGCACCGAGGTGCCCGTCGACGTGAACTTCATGCTGCCGGGACGCCGCGTCGTCGGGCTCACCATGGGCGACGCCGAGACGCAGTCGCTGATCCCCGCGCTCGTCGACCTCGTCGCCGCCGGCAGGTTGCCGATCGACAGGCTCGTCACCCACTACGCGTTCGAGGACATCCAGCAGGCCGTCGACGACGTGCTGGCCGGCGTGACGATCAAACCCGTGCTGCGGCTGGCCGGGTGAGATGCGGTGGGGGCCTTACCGCGACGGCGACGTGGCGGCGGACACCGGGGCGGTGAGCATGCCGACGATCAGGTCGACCAGCTCGGCGGCCGAGTGCGGGTCGTCCGGCGGCAGGTCGCCCGCGCACACGGCCCGCTCACGGTCGGCGAGCAGGGCGAACAGCACGGTGGGAAGGACGCGCAGCCGGCGGCGCCTGACCGCGGGCGAAAGGTCCCGCAGTGCGCGGTCGAGGCGAATGATGATCAGCCGGACCGCGGCCCGCCCTGCTCGGTCGAGGTTGGTGTCCGCGGCCAGCGCGGAGTGGGTGCGGACCTGTTCGAGAAACCGCGCGTAGTGGGTGGCGCCGTGTTCATAGGGGACGGTCAGCATCGGGATCACCAGCGCTGAGACCAGAACGCGGACGTCCTGTGCGACGCCTGCCGCCTCGCTCTCGGCGAGCAGTTCGAGGCGATGCTGCTCGAGGTCGGCGATGCGGTGCTCGGCGACGGCGTCGATCAGCCCGTCCCTGGAGCCGAAGTGGTACTGGACGGCCGAGTTGTTGCGCTGGCCCGCGGCCGTCGCGATGTCGCGCAACGGCACCTCCGGGCCGTGCTCGGCGATCAACCGCTCGGCGGCGACGATGATCCGTTCCCTGGCGTCCGCGCTGGCCACGGCACCACGTTAACACGCGCTTCTTGACTTTTAAGCACGAGCGCTTAAGAGTGGCCTGGTGGTGACGGACATGTTCAGGTTGCCCGGCGCGGTGGCCGTGGTGACCGGCGCGGGCCGAGGCATCGGTGCGGCATCGGCGATAGCGCTGGCGGAAGCCGGCGCGGACGTGGTGATCAGTGCGCGCACCGCGGAGCAGTTGGAAGAGGTCGCGGGCAAGATCGCGGCACTGGGGCGGCAGGCTGTCGTCGTGCCGGCAGATCTGTCCGATGTGGACGCCGTGGCCGCGTTGGCGCACACGGCCTTTGAGCGGTTCGGGCGGCTGGACGTGGTGGTGAACAACGTGGGCGGCACCATGCCGAACATGTTCCTGACGACGACGCCGGACTTCCTGGAAGACGCCTTCCACTTCAACGTCACCACCGCACACGCGCTGACCCGTGCGGCGGTCCCGCTCATGCTCGACGGAGGTGGCGGGTCGGTGGTCAACATCGCTTCCGTCATGGGCAGGCTCGCCGGTCGGGGGTTCCTCGCCTATGGCACCGCGAAGGCGGCCCTGACCCACTACACGCGCCTGGCCGCCACGGACCTCGCGCCGCGGATCAGGGTGAACGCGATCGACGTGGGCTCGGTCCACACCTCGGCGCTGGACGTGGTCGCCCGCGACGAGAAGATCAGGACCTCGATGGAACAGGCGACGCCGCTGCGCCGGCTGGGACACCCCGACGAGGTCGCGGCCGCGGTGCTGTTCCTGGCGTCACGTGCCTCCGGCTACACCACGGGATCAGTGCTGCGCGTCGACGGCGGGATCGTCGCGCCCAACCTCGACTTCAACCTGCCTGATCTCTGAGGAGGCTCGGATGCGCGTGGTGCAGTGGAGCACCGGCAACGTCGGCAGGTGGGCGTTGCGCGGCATCATCGACCACCCCGCTCTGGAACTCGCGGGCGTGTGGGTGTCCGACCCCGCCAAGAACGGCCGCGACGCCGGGGAACTGGCCGGGGTGGACCCGGTCGGGATCCTGGCGACCACGGACGCCGCCCAGCTGATCGCGACTGAGCCGGACTGCGTCGTCTACACGGCGATGGCCGACAACCGGCTGACCGAGGCGATCGACGACCTGTGCCTGTTGCTGCGGGCGGGCATCAACGTGGTCGCCAGTGGTCCGGTGTTCCTGTCCTACCCGGAGGGCACCGTGCCGCCCGAGCTGATCGAGCCCATTCGCCAGGCCGCGGTCGAGGGCGGAAGTTCGCTGTGGGTCAACGGAATCGACCCCGGCTGGGCCAACGACTGGTTACCCCTGCTGTTGTCCGGCACCTGTCAGCGCATCGACCTCATCCGCTGCTCGGAGATCACGGACTACTCCACCTACGACAACCCGCTGGTGCTGTTCGACATCATGGGCTTCGGCACGCCACTTGACCACACTCCGCTGCTGCTGCAGCCCGGCGTGCTCACGCTCGCCTGGGGCAGCGTGGTCCGCCAACTGGCCGCCGCCCTGGACGTCCCGCTGGAGTCGATCGTCGAACACCACGAGCGGTACCCGGCACCGACCCCGTTCACGGCCGCGGGCCGCACGATCGCCGAAGGCACCATGGCGGCCTTGCGGTTCACCGTCAGCGGCATGATCGCGGACCAACCGGTGCTCGTGCTCGAACACGTCACCAGACTGCGCCCGGACCTCGCGCCGGACTGGCCACAGCCGGTCGGCACCGGCTGCTACCGCGTGGAGATCACCGGCGAACCCAACTACGTGCTGGACCTGCGACTGACCGGCGGCGACGGCGACCACAACACCGCGGGCGTGGCGTCCACCGCCATGCGTCTGGTCAACGCCGTTCCCGCGGTCGTCGACGCACCACCCGGCCTGCTCACCGCACTCGACCTGCCCCTGACCACCGGACGCGGACTGGTGTCGGTTCCCGGGCGCCGCGACACGAACGCCTAGGTCACCGACTCCACACTCGACACATCACCTCCACAGTGGACAGCGTGCGGGTGTGGTGGCTTTCTGGGTTGCCGATTTACTGCTTTACTATGGTACTAGTAAAGCAGTGAGGGGCTACCGTGTTCGTCTTCCGGCTCGACACCCACTCCGGCGTGCCGCCGTACCTGCAACTCGTCCAGCAGGTCCGCCAGGCGGTGCTGCTGGGCTTTCTCCAGCCCGGTGACCGCCTCCCGCTCATCCGCGAGGTGGTCGAGGACCTGGCGATCAATCCGAACACCGTCGCCAAGGCGTACCGGCAGATGGAGCAGGAGAACCTGGTCACCGGCCGGCCCGGTCAGGGCACGTTCGTCGATGAACAGCAGTCGGCCGCGGTGTCGGCGTCGACGTACACGTCGCTGCACCGCGGCCTGGCGACCTGGTTGCGCCGCGCCTACGCGGCCGGCCTCGACGAGCAGGCGGTCAACGCGCTCTTCGCCTCCGTCCACCAGCAGACGAGGAACGAGGACGTGGCGTGACAGCGACCGAGTTCGCGCTGCGCACCGACGGTGTGGGCAAGCGGTACCGGAAGGGCTGGGCGCTGCGCGACTGCACCCTGGCCCTGCCTGCGGGCGGCGTGATCGCCCTGGTCGGGCCGAACGGCGCAGGCAAGACCACGCTGCTGCGCCTGGTCGTCGGGTTGCTGGCACCGAGCACCGGCACGGTGGAGGTCCTCGGTCACGACGTCACCGCCAGCACCCCGCACACTCTGTCCCGGGTCGGGTTCCTGGCCCAGGACCACCCGCTGTACAAGCGCTTCACCGTCGCCGAGATGCTCCGCTTCGGCCGCGCCTGCAACCTGCGGTTCGATCAGGGGATGGCCGAGCGCCGGCTGGCGAAGCTGGGCATCCCGCTCGACCGCAGGGCCGGCACGCTCTCCGGCGGGCAGCAGGCCCAGGTCGCGTTGGCCCTGGCCCTGGCGAAGCGGCCGGACCTGCTCGTCCTCGACGAGCCGGTGGCCAGCCTCGACCCGCTGGCGCGGCACGAGTTCATGCAGGTCCTCATGGGCGCGGTGGCCGAAGGCGACGTGACCGTCCTGTTCTCCTCGCACGTCGTGCACGAGCTGGAGCGCGTCTGCGACCACCTGGTCGTGCTCAACAACGGCCGGGTCACGCTCGCCGGTGACATCGAGACCCTCCTCGCCGAGCACCGGCTGCTCGTCGGCCCGCGCACGGACACCGACCTCGACCGGTCCGGCGCCGTCGTGGAGGCCGTCCACAGCGACCGGCACACGACCCTGCTGGTGCGCGACGGCGCGATCCCGGCCGCGCCGGGGTGGCAGACCCAGCCGGTGGCGCTGGAGGACCTGGTGCTGGCGTACCTGCGCCGGCCGTCCGAGCCGAGCGCCGCGAGCACGTCGGAGGTGGCGGCATGGCGTGGTTGATCTGGCGCCAGCACCGGACCGAGGTCTGCGTCCTGGGTGTGCTCGTCGGCCTGTTCGGCATTGCCCTGCTCGTGCTCGGGACGCGGGCCCACGACCTGTTCCCCGGCGGTTCCGCTCTGTGCGCGGGAGAGGCCCGTGTCAACGAGGCCTGCACGGCCTCCTTCCGCCGGCTCGACGAGGAGTACGGGTACGTCGAGAACCTCCTGGCGGCCTTCTACCTGGTCCCCGTCGTCATCGGTGCGTTCCTCGGTGCGCCGTTGCTCGCGCGCGAACTGGAAGAAGGCACCTGGCAGCTCGCCTGGACGCAGGCCGTGCCGAGGATGCGCTGGCTGACGGCCAAGCTCACGGCACTGGCCGGCGTCACCGTCGCGCTCACCGGGATGTTCACCGCGGTGCTCACCTGGTTCCGTCAGCCGTTCGACGCGTGGGAAGGGCGGTTCCAGTACGACGCCTTCGACCTGGAGGGACTTGTCCCGGTGGCGTACGCGCTGTTCGCGTTCGGCGTCGCCACCGCCGCGGGCGCGATCCTGCGGCGCAGCCTGCCCGCGTTCGGCGTCGCGTTCGGGGCGTTCCTCGCCGCCCGGATGCCGGTGGCGCTGCTGGCCCGTCCCGCGTACGCCACGCCGCTCGACGCCATGGAGCCGGTCCCCGTAGGCATCGCAAAAGACCGGGCCGCGCCCAGCTTCGCCGACTGGACGATCGAACGCGGCTACGCGGACGCCACCGGGCGCAGGCTGAGCTCGACCGAGTACTACGAGCTGGAGGCCGCCGCCGACCGGGCCGGCACCAACCTCAACCAGTTCCTGCACGATCGGGGCATCCAGCAGTTCGGGGTCTACCACCCGGCTGACCGGTTCTGGACGTTCCAGCTCATCGAGGCGGCCCTGTTCGTCACCGTCGCGGCGGTCCTGATCGGTGTGGTGGTGTGGCGGGTACGGCGCCGTTTGATCTAGTGCCGTGAGGTTGAGGGTCGGCGCCGTGGGAGAAGGCGGCGCTGTGGGTGTGTCGCGGCTGTTGCTGGGCTTGCAGGACGGGCAGGCACCGGGCGAGGTCGTCGATGAGGAGGTCGGCGAGGTCGTGGGTGAAGCCGTTGCGCACCACGACGCGCAGGACGGCCAGGTCCTCGCGGTCGGCGGGGAAGGTGTAGGCGGGCAGCAGCCAGCCGCGTTCGCGCAGGGCCGCGGACACGTCGAACACGGAGAAGCGCTCGTCGGTGACCGTGAAGGCGAAGACGGGGAGCTGGTCGCCGCGGGTGAGGAGCCGGAACGGGCCGAGGTCGGCGATGCGTCCGGCGAGGCTGGTGGCGACGTCGCGGCTGTAGTTCTGCACGCGGGTGTAGCCCTCTTTGCCCAGGCGCAGGAACGAGTAGTACTGGGCGGCGACCTGGGCGCCGGGGCGGGAGAAGTTGAGAGCGAAGGTGGGCATGTCGCCGCCGAGGTAGTTGACGTGGAACACGAGGTCCTCCGGCAACGCGGCGGCGTCGCGCCAGAGCACCCAGCCGACGCCGGGGTAGACCAGCCCGTACTTGTGGCCGGAGGTGTTGATCGAGGCGACCCTGGGCAGCCGGAAGTCCCACTCCAGTCCGGGATCGCAGAACGGGGCGATCATCGCGCCGGACGCGCCGTCCACGTGCACCGGGATGTCCCAGCCCCGGTCGGCCTGCACCGCGTCCAGGGCGGCGCAGATCTCGGCGACCGGTTCGTAGCTGCCGTCGAACGTGGAGCCGAGCACGGCGACCACGCCGATGGTGTTCTCGTCGCAGTGCGCGGCGACCTGGTCGGCGGTGAGGTGGAAGCGGTCGCCTTCCATCGGCACCAACCGGTACTCGACGTCCCAGTAGTTGGCGAACTTCTCCCAGCACACCTGGACGTTGATGCCCATGACGATGTTCGGCCGGTCGGTCGGCAGGGATGCCGCGCGGCGCCGGTGCTGCCAGCGGCGTTTCAACGCGAGTCCCGCGAGCATGCACGCTTCGCTGGAGCCGGTGGTGGAGCAGCCGGTCGGCTGGTCCGCGTCGGGCGCGTGCCAGAGCGCGGCGAGCATCCGAACACAGCGCTGCTCGAGTTCGGCGGTGCGCGGGTACTCGTCCTTGTCGATCATGTTCTTGTCGACGCACTCGGCCATCAGCGTCGCGGCCTGCGGTTCCATCCAGGTCGTGACGAAGGTGGCGAGGTTGAGCCGGGAGTTGCCGTCGAGCATCAGTTCGTCGTGCACGACCTGGTAGGCGGTGTCGGGGTCGAGCTCGCCGTCCGGCATTCGGTCCCTAGGGATGCTGCCGGGCTCGCGGAGGAACACGGGGTTGGCCTCGACGTGGGAACGGGCGTGGTGGCGCGGGTCTGACGGGTGGATGAGCGGCACGAAACCCTCCTCGGTCCGGGACCATTCTCTCGGTATCGGGCGACCTCGCCACCGGACGCCGAGAGCACGGAGATCCGAGGAGATAGAGTGACGCCCGGCGAGTTCCGCGCCGAACCTCCTGACCGAGTGCCCACGCCACTCGGCTGTCGCGGAGGCAAAGGGGACCTGTGCGCCTCGGGACGCTGACCTCGTCACGCCTTGGACCAAGGCTGTCGCGGCATCTGGGTGCGTGGGGTTCGGGTGCCAACGGCGACGGCCGAGGAGTTCGGTGATGACGTCACGCAAACAGCTCAAGGCTCAGGTCCGCGCACGCATGGCCAAGACCGGCGAGCGCTACACGACCGCTCTGGCGCACCTGGGCGGTGCGTCCCCGGACGGCGGATGGGTGTTGCGCGGAGGCACGGACCCCGACGCGGCCGGCTTGAACGCCATGCTCGCCGCGCGGGGGATCTCCGGGCTGACGGAGGCGCTGTTGTTCGGCATCGGCGGTGGGATCGGTGCGGGCTACATCCTGTGGGAGTTCAAGCACGACGACAGCTGCCACGTGACGCTCGGCTTCTCCAACTCGTGGCAGTACGTCACCCGCCGGACCGAGAAGGTCCTCGCGCGCCTGGGGATCGAAGCCGAGTGGCACCGGTCGGCGCCCAAGGCCGCGCAGGCGTGGCTGACCGGCCGGCTCGACGCCGGAGACGCCGTGATGGTGTGGCCCGACCGGTACCAGATCGGGTACTGGGACCTGCCGGAGACGCTCGACGGCCACGGCGGGCACCCGGTCGTGGTGCACGGCGGTTCCGGCGATCGGGTCTACCTGGACGACCGGAACCTGGCGCCGCTGACCGTCGCACGCGCGGATCTGGACCGGGCAGTCGCCCGCGTGGGTACCTGGAAGAACCAGGCGCTCGTGATCACCGACTCCGATCGCGCACCCGACGTCGAGGCCGCTGTCCGGGAGGGCCTGCGGGACGTCGTCGAGCACCTGTCCCTGAAGTCGGACTCGTTCTCGTTGCCGGCGTGGCGCAAGTGGTCCCGGATGATGACCGACACCAAGGCCGCCAAGGCGTGGCCCAAGGTGTTCGCCGACGGTCAGGGGCTCGATCTCGCGTTGCAGAGCGTCCGTGAGGGAGTGGACGGCCGGTACGGGATCACGGGCGGGAACCTGCGGCCGTTGTTCGCGGACTTCCTCGACGAGGCGGGGCATTCCGGGCTGGCGCCGCGGTGGCGGGAGATCGCCGAGATGTGGCACGCGGTGGGGGAGTCGACCGAGTTCGCGGAGATGGGCAGGCAACTCGCTGAGCTGTACGAGGCGGAGACCGACGCGATCGCCCGGCTGAGAGCAGCCGTGAACTGATCGTACGACGCGGCGGCGGGACGAGTGCGCACTCGTCCCGCTCAAGCGCTGAGGAATCGCAGTGGTCGTGCCGTCTGGCGCTGCGGTTCGTACCATCGGTGAGAAGACAACGGTCGGGGGATTCTAGTGAGGGTGTTCAGTGACTTCGGGTGAGACAGCGCCGGTGACCAACATTCAGACCAGTGATCATGACGGCGTGCTTGTCGCTGCCATCAGCGGCGAACTCGACATGACCAGCGTGGACGAGGTGGGAACAGCCCTGTTCGAGCACCTGGCCAAGCAACCGGACGGCCTGGTGGTGGAGTTGGCCGTGGACTTCATGGGCTCGTCCGCGTTGTCGATGCTGCTGGCGTTGTACGGGCGGGCACAGAGCGAGAAGGTGGGGTTCGCCATCGTGGCCACGGCGGTGGCGGCTGCGCGTCCCCTGATGGCCAGCGCCCTGACTCAGGTGCTGCCGGTGGCTCAGTCGGTGGACGAGGCGGTGAAGTCGATCCAGGAGGAACGTGAGGCGGTCTAGCGGCCCTGACGACGGTGACTTCCTGTTTCGCGGTCCCACAGCAGCTCGGTCAGCTGCGCGACCGCCTTGTCCCGGTGCCGCCGGTAGGTGTTGAACGACAGGTGCAGTGACTCCGCGACGCGCTCCTGCACGCCTGTCGGCCGCAGGAACGTGCGGTCGATCAACACGCCGAAATCGGGCTTCAGCACGGCGACGGCGTCGTCGAGCAGGTCTCGCAGGGATTCGGCCGGCGTGTGTCCTGCTCGTTCGTGCCGCCGGACCATCCGAGACCGCAACAGCGGGTTGGACCGGAGGAGCTCGGGCGTGTGCAGGGCGCGCAGGGCAGAGCGGACGGCTTCGGTGAACTCCGGCCGGGACAGCACCGCATCGCAGGGAACCGGCTGCGCCGGCGTGCCCAACAGGCCGGCGTGCAACAGATCCGTGTACTCCTCGACGTCGGTTCGGCGCCAGTCGTGGGCGAACACCGGGTACGACGACTTGCCGACGGTGTAGCCGGCTTCGGCGACGGCCCGGAACCCGAGGGATTCCATGGCCGGTGCCCACAGCTCGGTGTCGCCGAACGCGCCCACGAGGCTCCACGCCGTGTCGTCGTCGATCAGGATGATCTCCAGCATCTGCCACGCGATGAACAGTGTGAGAGACGGTGACGGGCGTTGGCCGTGGTCGCGGTCGAGGAAGAAGCGCCAGGCGCGGACCCGTTCACCGGCGCGCGGCGGCCCGTACTCCGAGGCGTGCGCCCACATCGCGTCGGCGCCGGGGTCCGCACCGAGGTCGGCTTCGGTCAGGTCCAGGCACGCGCCGTAGCCGCGCGGTTCGCCGGTCTCGCCGCGGAAGACGCGGAAGGCCTCGGGCCGGCGCTTCATCCAGTGCGCCACCAACCCGGCCTGTTCGTGTCCCTGCCACCGGGTGGTCATGGCGACGATCTCCGGCTGGTCGCCGTCGCGCAGCCCGTCGGCGTGAGCCCGCATCGCCGGCGGCAGCGACGCCAGCGCGGCGAACCGGGACCGGGCGCCGTTCAGCGCGACCGTCATGACCATCAGGTCCAGCCGCTCCCGTTCGGTCGCCATCGCCCGGACCTGGCCTTGGAACAGGTCCAGCTTCCTGCGGTATAGGCCGGCGTGGCGGGCGGGGTCGCGCCAGTGCAGGTCGGCGATGATGGCGTCGCGGACCACGTCGTGCGGGTACAGCCCGTACGGGGACTCGTCGACGAACACCTGTGCCCGCAGCCAGGCGAACAGCTCACCGGTGTCATCGCCGGCCATCGAGCGCAACAGGTCCTCGGTCGTGACGAGCAGCAGCGCGCACACCTCCAGCGCTGTGCGGTGGCGGGCGCTCGGTACCTCGCCGATCAGCTGCGCCAGCAGCGTGCCCGCCCCTCCTGGCAGGTCCGACAGGGTGCGCGGCGCGGCGCCGCGGCGCACGGCGTCCACCACCATCGACAGGGTGAGGGGGTGGCCGCTGCTGATCTTCAGCAGCCGCTGGTGCGACTCTTCGGGAACGCCCTGTGCGCGCAGGTAGGCGAGGCCTTCCCGCGGTGACAGGTTCCCGAGCGCGACGACCCTCATCAACGTCCGCCAGGCCGGGTCCGCGCGCCACCGCGGTCCCGGGCCCCGCCGTCCGGCGATCACCACCAGGCAGGACGCCGGGAGCGAGGGCAGGTAGTGCTCGCGGACCCAGTCGTCGATCGGCTCCAGCAGTTCGTAGGTGTCGATGAGGAGGATCGCGGGCTCGTCGCCGACCGGCAGGGGCAGCGCGCCCGCGCCGAGGGTCAGGTGGCGGGCGTCGACTCGGACCGGATCGAAGCCCTTCTCAGCGGCCATGTCGGCGAACACGTCGAGCAGCGCGCTCTTGCCCACCCCTCCGGGCCCGTGCACGAAGACCACGCCGGGGCCGCCCAGCGCGTCCCGGAACGCGGCGACCTCGTCGTCGCGTCCGGTGAAGGACTGCCGCCGCAGCTCCCGCAGGGTGTGTCCGAGTGAGGGCATGCACCCGACAGTAACCACGTCGCCGGCCACCGGCTTTGGGCACCGGGTGGGCAGCGGCTGGGCTGGTGGCAGGAGGACCGTCGCGGTGACGATCTTGGTGCGGCGTGTTCGTCGTGGACGCTCGCGCCGCGAGTCCTGTCCTCATCGCGGAAACGAAGGAAAGCCACCATGGACGAGAGCCCTGCCGAGTTCCCGAGCAACTGGGGGCGTTGGGGCGACGCGGACCAGCTCGGCACCGTCAACCTGATCACCGCGGAGGCCCGCGCGCGTGGTGCCGCGCAGGTGCGCACGGGGTTGTCGGTCTCGCTGGCCCGCAAGACCCCGACCGCGCCGTTGATGGGCGGTCCGATGGCGGCCCTGCGGGCGGACACCACGGGCGTGCAGACCATCATGTCGTTCACGGGCGCACCGCCGATGGCCATGGCCGAGCTGATGCTGGTCACGACACATCATCCCGAGGTCACCCACCTCGACGCGTTGTCGCACATGGTGATCGACGGGCAGGTCTACCCCGGGATCGCGCAGGCGGAGAGTTCAGGGCCCGGGGGAGTGACCCACGGCGCCGCCGACGTGTTCGCCGGCGGGATCGTGACCAGAGGTGTGCTGCTCGACCTGGCTCCTGGCGGCAAGCTGCCCGACGGGCATGCCGTCACGGCAGACGACCTGGAGGCCGCGGCGGCGCGGGCGGGCGTCGTGGTGGAGTCGGGTGACGCCCTCGTGGTGCGGGCGGGCTGGGACCGGGTTCCCGACCACGGCCGGGCGCTGCCGGGCATGACCTCGGGCGCGGTCCGGTGGATGCACGACCACGAGATCTCCATCTACGCCGGGGACATCGGCGACGCGCACCCTCCGGTGAAGGACGACGTCCCTGGCGCGCTGCACCGGCTGGGACTCCTCCGTCTCGGGCTTGTGCTGGTCGACGGCGCCCACTGCGAGGAACTCGTCGCGGTCTGCGAGGAGCAGGGCCGTCACACGTTCCTCTTCGTGGCCGCTGTTCCCCGCATTCTCGGCACCACCGGCCTGCCGGTGAACCCGCTGGCGGTCTTCTGACCCACGAGCGTCAGATCCAGCCGTGGTCGCGGGCGATGCTCGCGGCCTGCCGCCGGCTTCGTGCGCCGAGCTTGGTCATCGCGGACGAGGCGTAGTTGCGCACCGTTCCCGCGGAGACGTGCAGGGCCTGCGCGATCTCGGTCGCGGTGGTGGTGTCGTCGACGAGCCGCAGCACGTCCAGTTCGCGGTCGGTCAGCGGGCAGCTCACCTCGGCGATGGCGTCCGCGGCGAAGTCGGGGTCGACGTAGCGCAGTCCGGAATGGACTCGCCGGATCACCTCGGCGAGCAGGGACGCCGGAGCCGTCTTCGCCAGGAACCCCTTGGCGCCGAACGAAAGGGCTTGCCGCAGCACACCGGGGCGAGCGTGCCGGGTCAGCATCACCGACCGGACGTTCGGATGTGCGACGGCAAGCCGTTGGAGCACGGCGAGACCGTCGAGCACCGGCATCTCGTGGTCGACCACCAGCACGTCCGGACGGTGCTCGGCCACCGCGGCCAGCGCCGCGGCGCCGTCCGGGACCCCGGCGACGACCTCCAGGTCGTGCTCCAGGTTGAGCAGCGACTCGATGGCCTGACGGGTGAGCTGTTCGTCGTCGGCCAGGACCACCCGGATCATCGGGGTACCTCCGCTCGCACCTCGAAGACACCGTCGCGCGCGCCGGCGCTGAACGTTCCCCCGGCTTCGGTGATCCGGCGGGAAAGCCCGCGCAGTCCGGAACCCTCGCGGTCGTCTCGGCGCATCGGGGCGGCTCCGTCGTTGTGGACGGTCAGCACGGCCTGACCGTCGTTGATCTCCAGCATGACGGTGCAGTGGCTTGCCGCGGCGTGCCGCAGCAGATTGGTCACCGCCTCGCGGAGCACCCTGCCGAGCAGTTCGCGAGCCTGGGCGCCGAGGCGCGCCGGATCTCCGCTGAACTCCCACCCGATTCCGGCCGAACGGAGCAGGGCGCGGGCGCCGGGCAGTTCGGCGACGAGGTCGGTGGACCGCTGGCCCTGCACCAGCGCTCGCACGTCGTGGATCGCGCCTCTGGCCAGCTGCTGGATCTCGTCGAGCTCGGCGCGGGATCGAGCCGGATCGGCCTCGCTCAGCCTGCTCGCCAGTTCGCTCTTGAACGACACGACTTCGAGTGCGTGCCCGAGAATGTCGTGCAGGTCCTCCGCGAACCGCAACCGTTCCCTGGTGGTGGCCAGCTCCGCGGCATCACGCCGCGCCTCTTCCAGCTCCAGCGTGAGATGCCACTGCCTGAGCAAGGTCACCTCGGCGTAGGTCGTCGCCAGCACGAGGAACAGCGCGAAGCCGCCCTGGCGGAGCACGTCTCCGATGCTCCTGTCGCCGGTGAGCGCCATGGTGGTGATTGCGGCCAGCGCGACCAGCAGCGCGAACGGAACGCCGAATCGCCAGCCCGCGCGGGGAAAGCGGGCGATGCGCAGATCGTGCGCGAGAAGGCCCGCTGCCAGAGACCAGACGACGGAGTGGCCGGTGGCGACGGAGACCGCCACCATCCCCACCGCGACGACGGTGACCGACCCTGCCTGCCACCACGGCATGAGGCCGACGGGAGTGGTGATCGACCGGAGTGTCCAGCGCCGATGGGACAGCACGAGCACCGCCAGTCCCAGGACGACCACCACGGCGCGCTCGGCCGTCAGCGGCTCACCGAACTCGCTGAGCACGAGCACGGCGGCGATCACGCTCACCGCGACGATCACGTTGTACCGGCTGTGACGGCGAAGGGACCCCAGGGCGCCGTGATCCGGTGACCTCACCTGCCCCCGGAGTCCCCGCACCCGCTCAGGTTAACGACCATGACACCTGTCATGTCGCTCGAGTACGAGTGTCATCTCGTGTCGTGACAGCGACGACTGGGGCGGCGTTCGCGTTCCCGGGATCGTTCTGGGACATGAACGACGAACCCGTGATCGAGGTTTCCCGGCTGAAGTTCTCCTACGACACCTTCACCGCCGTCGACGGTGTGGATCTCAGCGTCCGCCGCGGCGAGATCTTCGCGCTGCTCGGCACGAACGGCGCGGGCAAGACGACCACGCTCGAACTCATCGAGGGATTCCGCCACCCGGAATCGGGGACGATCAGGGTCTTCGGGCACGAACCGGCTCGGGCCAGATCGGTGCTGAAGCCCCGGATGGGGATGATGCTGCAGCACGCGGGACTGATCGAGGAACTGTCCGTCGTCGAGACGCTGAGGCTGTGGGGCTCGCTGACCACTCGTACCGACGATGCCGTGGAACTGCTGGACCGGATCGAACTGGCCCACAGAGCGGACACCCGCGTCGAACAGCTCTCCGGTGGCGAGAAGAGGCGACTGGACTTCGCACTCGCCATCTACGGACGCCCGGAGCTGATCGTGCTGGACGAGCCGACCACCGGACTGGATCCCGAGTCAAGGCAACGGTTGTGGCAGACGGTCGAGCAGTTGCGCGGCAGCGGCAGCACGATCTTGCTGACCACCCACTACCTGGAGGAAGCGGAATCGCTGGCCGATCGGGTGGCGATCATGCACCAGGGCCGGATCTCGGTGGAGGGGACGTTGCCCGAGGTCCTCGCGACCCGTCCGTCGCGGATCACCGCGCACGTTCCCGCCTCGGCGCTGGACCGGGCCTTGCCGGCCTTCACCGGCACGCTGGAGTCTGCTTTGGATGGAGCCGTGGCATTCCTCGCGCTCGAAACCAGTGCGCTGCAAGAGGATCTCGGCGCTTTGCTGTGCTGGGCCCGAGACGGAGGCATCGACCTCGATCACCTGACGGCCAATCAGGCCTCGCTGGCCGAGGTCTTTCTCGCGGTGGGAGCGAACCGATGAACATGACGATGAGGCACGGCGTTCTGGAGATCCGTCTGCTGTTCCGGCGGAAGACCACCGCGTTCGCCGCGTCGGTGCTGCCGATCGGGCTGTGCGTGATGACCTGGTTCACCGTGCGGAACCACGAACCGGAGAGCTGGGGATCACTGGTCAGCGACCGGTTCGTGATGCTGATGCTGCTGTCGGTGTTCATGGCGAGCATGACCGTGTACACCGCCCGGAGACAGTCGCTGGTGCTGAAGCGGATGCGCACCTCCGAGCTCACGGATACCGGCGTGATCACCGCGGTCACCATGCCGGTCGTCACGATGGGCGTGGTCCAGGTGCTCGTCTACGTGGTGTTCTGCCTGGTCGTCGGCGCGCCGATGCCCGCACACCCGTGGTTGCTGCTGCTCGGGCTGGTGTCCGGGGTGCTCATGACGGTGGCCGCAGGGATGGCGGTCGCCGCGGTGAGCAGGAGCGTCGAGGCCACGACCATCACCGCGTTCCCGGTCATCGTCGCCACGCTGGCCGGCCTGTTCATGCAGGACGCGCCGGACGCCTCCGTGGTGGTGTCCGGGGTGATGCTGCCTCTGATCGGTCCGGCCGACCTGGTCGCGAAGGGCTGGTCCGGTTACGACGCCGGCGCGACGCTCACCTCGGTGCCCGCGCTGATGCCCGGCCTGGCTTCCACCTTGGTGTGGGCGGTCGTGTTCGCCGCGGTGATCGCCCGCTTCTTCCGCTGGGAACCCCGCGCCTGAGCGCTGACCACCTTGATGAAGAGCAAGAGCTCGGCTGGGTGTCCCAGCCGAGCTCTTGCGCGAGTTCACCCGACGGCCCTCGTCGTCTGCTGGGCAGCGGCGTCGTAGCCGAGCTTGCCGCGGCTGGCGGCGATCACGATGGCGGAGAGCAGACCGAGGCCGAGCGCGGGACCCCAGAGCCAGCGAGGGTCGTCTCCCGGGAAGATCTCGGAGAACACGACCGACTGGAAGTTGTTGATGGAACAGTGCAGGAGCATGACCAACGGCACGCTCTGCCGTCCCTTGTTGTAGACCAGCGTGATCAGAACGCTCATCTCCAGTGCCACCACGAAGAACAACGCGATGGTCTCGGCGCCGGTGTCGGGCCCGGCCCACGGGGTGAGGAACAGCGGCAGGTGCCAGCCGGCCCACAGGACGCTGAGGATGAGGGTCGCCACGAGCGGGTGGTGCCGGTTCTGCAGGCGGGTCAGTGCGAAGTCGCGCCAGCCGGGCTCCTCGGCGAGACCGGTGGTCAGGAGCTGCAGCACGAGCGCGGGAACGTAGACGGCCAGCACCATCAACGACGGCAGCCGTACAGCCTCCTCCGCGCCTTCCATCGCCAGCGTGCCGAGCAGGATCGCGATCGGGACCGCGAGCAACGCGAACGCGTACCACCGCACACCGGCGCGGAACTGGAACAGCCGCTTGCGCCAGCGGCGCAACCCTTCCCGTCCCTCGGTGATCGCGGTGACGACGAAGGCCGCGGTCAGCGGCCCGAGGTACGCGCCGGGCATGATCGCCGTCAGCTGGTTGCCGACGAGGAAGTCCGGGTAGCGGAAGTGCAGCACACCGAGCCCGTCCAGCGACAGGACGTACGGCGTCCAGGCGAGCCAGCTGATGCCGTAGGCGAGGGTGAAGAACGTGATCAGCGGGTGGCGGAGGACCAGCGCCCGTGCGCCGGCGGCGTCCGTTGAAGTCATGGCACAAAGCTAGGAACCGCAGGTCCGCGAGTCAGTCGAGGCAGGGGGCCTCTTGATGGTGGAGCCCACTCCACCATGCCCGTTCCCACGCGACGCCTACAGGTCGTTCGCGACGCCCTTCTGGTTCTCGAGCGCTGTGCGCAACCGCAGGCTGTTCGCGACGACCAGCACGGAGGACAGGGACATGGCGGCGCCGGCGATGAGCGGGTTGAGCAGTCCGAGTGCGGCCAGGGGGAGTGCGGCGGCGTTGTACCCGAACGCCCAGACGAGGTTGCCCCTGATGGTGGCGAGCGTGCGACCGGCGAGCACGACCGTGTCCGCGATGGCGTCGAGGTCGTCGCGGACCAGGATGACGTCGGCGGCCTGCGCGGCGATGTCGCTGCCGCGCGCGATCGCCATGCCCAGGTCCGCTGCGGCGAGCGCGGGGCCGTCGTTGATGCCGTCACCGACCATCGCGACGTGACGGCCCTGTGCGCGCATCTGTTCCACTGCGGCGACTTTGTCGGTGGGACGGACGTTCGCGATCACCTCACGAACACCGATCTCTGTTGCCACCACCTGAGCGGCGGCCTCGTGATCACCGGTCAGCAGCACGGTGCGCAGTCCCAGCGAATGCAGGCGGCTGATCGCGTCGCGCGCGGACGGATGGACGGTGTCGCGCACGGCGATTCCCCCGACCACCACGCCGTTCCTCGCCACCAGCACTCCGGTCGACGGCCCGAGACCGGCGAGCCACTCCCGCGCGGCAGTCACGACCGTGATGTCCAGCCGTGCCATGAGTTCCGCGGATCCCACGACCACCCGTGAGCCCTCTACCTCACCGCGTGCTCCGGCACCCACCAGCGCCTCGAACGCTGTCACGGCGGGCAGATCGGCGCCTGCCGCGGCGATCGCGACGCCGATCGGGTGTTCGGAGGCGGCTTCCACCGCGCCCGCCCACCTCAAGACGTCCTGCTCGTCCACGCCGTCGAACGCGATCCTGGCGGTGACGGCCATGCGTCCGGTGGTGACGGTGCCGGTCTTGTCCAGCACGACGGTGTCGATGGCACGGGTCGCCTCCAGCGCTTCCGGTCCCTTGACGAGGATGCCGAGCTGGGCGGCGCGGGCCACCCCGACCATCAACGCGGTCGGCGTGGCGAGACCGAGTGCGCAGGGGCAGGCGATGATCAGCACGGCCACCGCCGCGGTGAACGCGTCACGCGCGGGGTGGCCGGTGAGCAGCCATCCCGCCAGCGTCAGCGCGGACAACGCCAGCACGACGGGCACGAAGACGGCGCACACCTTGTCGACCAGGCGTTGCACACGGGCCTTGCGGTCGGCTGCCTGTTCGGCCAGCGCCCGCATCTGCGCGAGCTGCGTGTTGGCGCCGACCGCCGTCGCCCGCACGATCAGCCGCCCGGTGTTGTTGACCGTGCCACCGGTGACGAGGTCGCCGGGTCCCACCTCGACAGGTACCGGTTCACCGGTCATCGAGGCGGTGTCGAGCGCGGAGAACCCTTCGGCCACGACACCGTCCGCGGGCAGCGCCTCGCCTGGCCGTACGACGAGCAGGTCCCCGACGAGCACCCGTGCCGCGGGAACCGTTGTCTCCGTTCCGTCGCGCAGCACCCTGGCGTCTTTGGCCGCGATGCCCGCGAGCGCGGTGAGCAGGCCCACCGCCGATCGCCGGGACCGCAGCTCGAAGTACCGGCCGGCCAGCAGGAACGTCGTGACGCCCGCGGCCACGTCGAGGTAGACGGCGTCCGCGCCCTCGGCCGTCACACCGAAGCCGAGCCAGTGGCCGGGACCCGCCGATCCCGCCACGAGTGACCACACGGCCCATCCGAACGAGGCGAGAACTCCCAGCGATACCAGGGTGTCCATGCTGGACGCGCCGTGCCGCAGGTTGCGCAGCGCGGCGCGGTGGAACGGCCAGGCCGAGTACGTGACCACCGGCAGCGCGAGCAGCACGCACAACGCCTCCCAGCCGGGAAAACGCAGGGAGGGGACGAGCGCGAGGCTGATCGACAGGTTGCCGAGCGGAATCGCGAGCACGGCCGCGACCACGAGCCTGCGGCGCAGCCCGGTGACGGTGTCGCGGGACTGTTCGTGGTCGTGCCCGGCCACGGACGCGTCATAGCCCGCGGCACGCACGACCTGCACGGCGTCTTCGGTGCGCATGCCCTGGGGCAGATGAACTATCGCGCGTTCGGTGGCGTAGTTGACGGTCGCACGCACGCCGTCGACCTTGTTGAGCTTGCGTTCGATCCTGTTCGCACAGGCCGCGCAGGTCATGCCTGACACGGACAGTTCGACGGAGGCGTCCGCCGTGGTGGTCATGATGGGTCAGTTCCTTCGTCCGGAGAGTTCGGCGAGCATCGCGTTGTAGGCGGCGAGGCGGTCGTCGTGGCCGTTGTCGGTGGCGCGGTCGAACCGCACCGCTTCCTTGTGGTCCGCACGGGCCCATTGGTGCAGCAGGGCGAGGACGACCACGAGCATGGGGATCTCCCCGGTGGCCCAGGCGATGCCGCCGCCCAGGCGCTGGTCGGTGAGGAGATCGGGCATCCAGGTGAGGCCGAGGGTGCGGTAGAAGTACTCGGCGATCACGGTCTGCTTGTTCATCAGGATCACGCCGAAGAACGCGTGGAACGGCATGACGGCGAACAACAGGCCCAGCTTGGCCAGATGCGGAAGGACGCGCGGCGCGCGGTCCACGCCGATCACGAGCCAGTAGAAGACGTAGCCGGTCACCAGGAAGTGGATGTTCATCAGCTGGTGGGCCCAGTGGAACCGCATGGCCGCACCGAAAAGCTCGGAGAAGTAGAGCAGGTAGAACGAGCCGACGAACGTCAGCGCGGCCACGGCGGGATGGGCGATGATCCGAGTGACCCGGCAGTGCACCAGGGCGATGACCCACTGCCGCGGCCCGGGAGGCAGCGCCCGAAGCGCCAGCGTCACCGGTCCTCCGAGCACCAGCAGCACCGGTGCCAGCATGTTCAGTGACATGTGCGCGACCATGTGCGTGCTGAACGTGCCCGCCGCGTACCGGCCGACACCGGACGACGTCACCACCAGCAGCACCGCGCACCCCAGCGACCAGGCAGCCGTCCGCCCGCCGGGCCAGGCGTCGCCGCGCCCGCGCAGCCTGCGGACGCCGAGCAGGTACACCAGGGCCGCCAGCACCGCCGCCAGCCCCAGCACGAGGTCGAACCGCCACCCCAGCAGCAGTTCGCCCGCGGTGGGCGGATCGGGCAGGTCGAAGCCGAGCACGGTCTGCTGCGGCGTGGGCGTGCTGTGCGACCAGGCCGGCGGGACGAGGTGGGTGAGCCCCGTCGATGCCGCGAGCGCCAGCCCGAGCACGATCAGCTCGGTGCCCAGAAGCCGTCGTGCACTCCATCGCGCCCGCACCACGGGGATGAGCGCGCAGGCGACGAGTTTGAGCAGGACCAGCACGAAGAAGCCGTTGGCCGGTCCTGCCGGGCCGATGAGCACCGCGGCGGTCACCGAGCCGCTGAGCACCAGCACGAGCACGCACACCAGGCTGAGCCGGTGATAGCGGCGCACCACCGCGTCGGTCGCGCTCGTGCCGGGGCGGCGCAGGTAGGAACGCAGGGCCACGAGGGTGCCGATCCACACCGCCGCGGCCGGGACGTGCCAGACCATCGCGTTGGTGGCCACGTCGTGCCACGCGCCGTTCGCGACGTGGCCCACGATCACCGGCGCGAGCACGCCGAGCAACGCGGGAAGCAGCCACAGAACGGTCGTCACCCAAGTCAGCGTGGCTCGTGCGCCCGCGAACACCAGTGCCGCGGCACCGGCGGTGATCAGCCACGCCTTCGGCTCCTCGGTGGCGGCCAGCAGCCCGCCGAGGTGCTCCAGCGCGACACCGACGGGCTGCCCGGTGGCGTCGGCAGCCGAGAGCACCACCGCCACGGCCGCGGCGCAGGCCCACACCAGCGCAGCCCGCGCCGCGGTGCGCACGGCGGCGTACGCGTGCGCGGTCAGGCGGGCCGGGCGGGACGACGCGGGCACCACGAACGCGGCGAAGACGAGCGCACCCAAGGTGATGGTGCCCGCGGCGTTGGCGAGCGTGCGCACGAGCGCGAACGAGAGCGAGGTCAGTCTGCCGGGATCGCTGTCACCGAGAGGGGCGTGGACGTTTCCCGCCCACAGCACGATCGACACGACACCCAGCACCGCGACGGCCGCCGCGACGACGACAGCCCTTTCCACCTTCACACCTGGGACAGTCGGGCAGGACGAGCCCGGAGTTCCCGTGCACCGGGAAAACTCCGGTCGATGTGATGCTTCTTACTGGTCCCGGCGGTGTGGCTGATTCGACCACTGTGGACGGTGGACGTCTACTCCTCGTGAGAGGGCAGTGGGTCCTGGCCGACGAGTGCGTGCCCACGGCCAGCCGAGTCACGCACGGCGTCAAAGCCGTAGCCCGTCATCTTTTTCTCGTACGCGTGCAACGCCTCCGCGAGCGGCCGACCATCGGCAGCCTGGACGAGATGGTCACTCAGGAGGCGGGCGTCGCGCAGCGCGGTGTTCGCGCCGACGCCGATCGCGGGGCTCATCACGTGGACGGCGTCTCCGAGCAGGGTGACCGCGGTGGGCGGGCCCGTGCCGGTCGGCACGCTGGTGCGCACCGAGACGGGGAAGATCGAGGCGGGGTCCTGAGCCGACACGACGTCGGCCAGCACGGGGTGCCAGCCCTCCAGCAGACTCAGCGTCAGTGCCCGCAGCCGCGGGCCTTCCATCGCGAACAGATCCTCATCGGTGCAGGGGAACTGTTCGCGTCGGGCGCCGAAGACGCACGCGAGGTAGTCGCTGTCGTCGCTGAGCTCGATCTCCGGAGCGATCCGTGCTGTCGCCCGGTGCATCGGCTCGCGGTACCGCACGGGGGCGAGGCCGACAAACCGCTTTTCCGGACCGACCACGGTGGTCCACAGACCCAGCAGTTCGGGCGGGATCGCGCGGCGGTCCTCGTGATCGGCGAACGGGACCTTGCCGTAGAGCAGCCGGAGTCCGGCGTCGACGACCTGGGCCTGCGGCAGGTACTGCGCGCGCATGGCCGAACTGACGCCGTCGGCGCCGATCAGAACGTCACCGGTGGCGCTGGTGCCGTCAGTGAAGTGCGCGGTGACGGTGCCCGACGGGTTGATGTCGTAGCGGCTGAACCTGGCACCGTAGTGGACGGACTCGTCCAGTCCGGACAACAGGATCTGCCGCAGGGTCGTGCGGTTGACCGCGAGGTGGCCGCCTCCCGGCAGGTCCGGCGACAGCGGGAGTTCCTGGGCGTGCACGAGGTTCAGCCGGTGGTCGAAGGTGCTCATGCGCGCCCCAGGGGTTGCGGCGGTGGCAGCGAACACCTCGAACGCTTGCGGCGTCAGCAGTTCCTTGAGCGCGGTGATGCCATCCGAGTTGATGCGGATGCGGTAGCCCTGGTTGCGGAAAGCCGCGTCGGGATCCTTCTCGTACACGGCGACGCTGAGCCCCGCTCGGCGAAGTCCCTGTGCGAGGGCCAGACCACCCAGTCCACCCCCGGCGACGATGACGTGCATGCTCGACACACTGTGTCCCTTCTCGGCAACGAAACGAAAAGGGACGCACCGGACGTGCCTCACCGGGCACTGTACGAGCGCTTGACCGCCATCCGGACTACCTACCGGACCGTGACTTTTGTACGTCCAGTCATCACGCTAGCACTGGTCGAGACGCGTCATGATCCCCGGCTCATTGCTCGGTGTGCTCGGCTTCTGGGGTTCCTCGCCGGGAACCTGATCGCTAATCTCCTCGAAGGAAAGACAATCGAAGCGTTTCGATTCGAATTCGAATGGTGAAAGCGGGCGGATGAAGTTCAGCAACGGGTACTGGCTCCTGCGCGACGGTGTGCAGGCGGCTCATCCGGTCGAGATCCACGACATCACCCAGGCGGCAGGGGAGTTGGTGGTCCACGCACCGACCCGCCCGATTCACCGCCGGGGTGACCTGTTGCAGGGCCCGGTGGCGACGGTGCGGTTCTCCTCGCCGATGCCGGACGTGATCGGCGTGAGCCTGACGCACTTCGAGGGGGGGCGGCCCAGGCACCCGGAGTTCGTCATCGCCGGGACGCAATCCCGCGTGCACCTCGCCGAGGAGTCCCTCACCGCCGGCGCGCTGGAGGTGAGGGTGAGCCGTGACTGGCTGGTCGAGTTCGTCGCGGACGGCAAGGTGCTGACCTCCAGTTCCGCCAAGGGCATGGGTTTCATGACCGTGGACGGCAGGCACTACGTCCGCGATCGGCTTGGACTCGGCGTCGGCGAGGTGGTGTACGGCCTCGGTGAACGCTTCGGCCCGTTGGCCCGCAACGGTCAGGTGGTGGACATCTGGAACGCCGACGGCGGCACCAGCAGTGAACAGGCCTACAAGAACGTGCCGTTCTACCTGACCAACGCGGGCTACGGCGTCTTCGTCAACGATCCGGGGCACGTGTCGTTCGAGGTCGGTTCGGAGAAGGTGTCGTGCGTGCAGTTCAGCGTCGAGGGGCAGACGCTGGAGTACTTCGTGATCTACGGCCCGAGCCCCAAGGAGATCCTGCGCAAGTACACGGCGCTGACCGGCAAACCGGCCATGCCGCCGATGTGGTCGTTCGGTCTGTGGCTGTCCACGTCCTTCACGACGTCGTACGACGAGGAAACGGTCTCCGGCTTCATCGACGGCATGATCGAGCGCGACCTGCCGCTGAGCGTGTTCCACTTCGACTGCTTCTGGATGCGCGAGTACCACTGGTGCGACTTCGAGTGGGACCCGCGCATGTTCCCCGACCCCGAGGGGATGCTGGACCGGCTGAAGTCGAAGGACCTGCGGATCTCCGTGTGGATCAATCCCTATGTGGGACAACGGTCTCCGCTGTTCGCCGAAGGGCTGGAGGGCGGCTACCTGCTGCGCCGGCCCAACGGTGACGTGTGGCAGTGGGACCTGTGGCAACCGGGCATGGCGCTGGTCGACTTCACCAACCCGGCCGCCCGCGAGTGGTACGCGGCCAAGCTGGAAGCCCTGCTGGACCAGGGCGTGGACTGCTTCAAGACCGACTTCGGCGAGCGGATTCCCACCGACGTCGTGTACTTCGACGGCTCCGATCCCGAGCGGATGCACAACTACTACTCCTACCTCTACAACAAGACGGTCTTCGAGGTGCTGCGAAAGCGGCGCGGTGAGGGCGATGCCGTGGTGTTCGCCCGTGCTGCCACCGCTGGGTCGCAGCAGTTCCCGGTGCACTGGGGCGGTGACTGCGAGTCGACCTACGAGGCCATGGCCGAGAGCCTGCGCGGTGGGCTTTCCCTGGGACTGTCCGGTTTCGGGTACTGGAGCCACGACATCGGCGGTTTCGAGGGCACCCCGGACCCCGCGTTGTTCAAGCGGTGGATCGCCTTCGGCCTGCTGTCCTCGCACAGCCGCCTGCACGGCAGCTCGTCGTACCGGGTGCCGTGGCTGTTCGACGAGGAGTCCGTCGACGTGCTGCGGGTCTTCGCGAAGCTCAAGGCACGGCTGATGCCGTACCTGCACCACGCGGCGCTGCAGGCCGCCACCGACGGAACGCCGATGATGCGGGCGATGGCGCTGGAGTTCCCGGACGATCCGGCGTGCACCCACCTCGAACGGCAGTACATGCTCGGCGACAGCCTGCTGGTGGCGCCGGTGTTCTCCGACGGCGGCGAGGTGTCGTTCTACGTGCCGGACGGCGTCTGGACCGACTTCTTCACCGGCGAACCGGTCGACGGCGGCAGGTGGACAACGATGTCGTGCGACTTCCTCACGGTGCCGTTGCTGGTGCGGCCGAACACCGTCCTGCCGTTGGGTGCCGTCGACGACCGCCCGGACTACGACTACGCCGAGGGCGTCACGTTGCGGATCCACCGTCTCGACGACGGTGCCTCGATCACGACCGAGGTCGCCGGTTCCACGTTCCGCACGCGCCGCAGCGGCAACCGGATCGACGTCCAGGTCGAGTCGCCGCCGGCGGCGTGGCAGGTCCAGTTTCCTGCCGGAGAACCGATTGCGGGCACCGGAAGCGCTCTCACCATCGAGGACCGGTGAGCGGTGGGTGGTCCGGCCACTGCGGCGACCAGGCCACCCACCCCTTCTCACTTGAGGTAGCTGGAAAGCGGAATCCGTTGGTCACGCAGTGCCTTCGCGACGACACCGGCGATCTGCCTGGCCCCGGCCGCCTCGAAGTGGGTGTGGTCGTTGCAGAAGAACGCGCCGACCGGGCCCTTGGTGTAGTCACCGTCGTTGGGGCACAGCTTGAGCGTGTTGTAGAGCGTGTAGCTCAGCTTGTGCAGGTCGATGACGGTCGCGCCGGCGGCCCGGCCAGCGTCGGAGGTCTCGGTGAGGAAGCCGCGGGTGCCGACTGCCGCGTTGCCGCTGCACCTGATCGCCGAGACGGGCGTCAGGAAGATCGGGGTGACGCCCCGGTCCTTGGCGGCCTTGGCCATCAGGGCGAGGAGTTCCTTGTACCGTGCGGAACCCACGTGACGAGGGCAGTTGCTGTCACCGTCGTTGATCCCGAACTGGATCATCAGGTAGTCGCCGGCCTTCATCCCGTTGGTGGGATCCAGCATGGTCAGCCAGCGCTGATGGAACGTCCGCGGGCTCACCACGCACTCGCCGGCGGAGTCCTTGGTGCTCTTCACGTTGGACTCGTACAGCCAGGTCTGGATGCTCCGGCCGGCCACCGCGCTGTTCACCACGGTGACGTCGCCGGTGAACAGCGGGTCGAACTGGCTGCCCCAGCCCGCGGGACAGCCGGACTGCGGGTTGGACATCGTCGAGTCGCCGGCGAGCCAGACCTTCACGCTCGCGGCGGCGGACGACTCGGCGGCGGCGGCGGGGGCGCAGTCGGCCTGATCCGCCGAGGCAGGACCGGCATGGGCGAGGAGAGGGAGGACGGCCAGCGCCACCAGTGACAGAAAACGTTTCCGCACAATAGTCTCCAGACGGCAGGATTGTCTGATGTGGACGGCACAGAAAATGATCTCGATGTTCGAGCGTGCAGGCACAACGGTTTGCGGCCTTGGCGCGGGTTCACTCAGGCCGCGGTTCTCGGCCAGACGATCGCACTGGGCGGGACCGCAACGGTGAGCTGCCGGAACGAGCCGGATGGCAGTACTCCCCGGTCGCGCAGGGCGGTGGCGACCAGCCGGGCGACCTCGATCGCGCCGGTCGCCTGGAAGTGCGTGTTGTCCTCGACGCCGTCGGGATAGTTGGGACTCTGCCCGGCCTTGAGGTGCAGGAAGTACTTCTTCGTGCCCTCGACGCCGGCGCGGTTGAACAGCGTCGTGCTGGACGCGGTGAGGTCCACCAGCGGCACGCCCTTGTCCGCCGCGAGCCGGCGCATCGCCGCCGGGTACGCGCCGTGGGTCGGGGAGATGGTGCCCGCGCTGGTGAAGCGGCGACGTTCGACGGACGTGACCAGGACCGGCTTCGCGCCCTTGGCCCTGCTCTTGTCGATGTACTGCGAGAGATAGGACTTGTAGGTCGTCGACGGTTCGGTGTACCGCGCCGGATCCTCCTTCTTCTCGTCGTTGTGGCCGAACGAGATCAGGAGAAGGTCGCCGCGCCGGAGCTGGGCCAGAACGCTGTCGAGGCGACCCTGGTCGGCGAAGCTCTTGGAGCTGGCTCCGGACAGGGCGGCGTTCACCGCCACGGCGCTGGAGGTGAGGAACACCGGCAACGCCTGTCCCCACCCGGTTCGGGGAGCCAGTGCGGACGCGTAGGTCGACGCGGTGGAGTCTCCGGCGACGAAGACGCGGACGGGGGTTGCCGCCGACGCGCTCGTCCCCGTGACAGCCAGCGCGGCCACGAGAACGCCGGTGACGGCCGTGTGTTTCAGGTGCACGGGTGGTCTCCCTTGTGTGCCAGGGTGGAGGACGGAACCCTTACCGGGGGTTCCAGCCGTCGGTGCCCGCGAGGTACTTCTGCGGGGTGTAGTCACCGGCGAGGGAGTCCTGCAGCTGGGGCCGGTTCGAGTTCTGGGTGGCGCCGGGGCCGGTGTTGCGGTACTCGAAGAACCGGGCCTTCTTCCACGAGTTGTCGCTCATGTCGATCCACGGCTGGGAGTTCTTGAGCGTGGCGGTGAGAGTGGACTCGCGGTAGAGGACCTGGCCGTCGGGACGCCACGGCCTGCCCAGCTGGGTGGTGTTGCCGGTCGCGCCGGTGATCGTGCAGCGGTAGAAGAGCAGGCCGTACTTCCTGGCGGCAGGGGTGCTGGCGGCCGTGATCGGGCCGCCGGTGGTGCGCTTCTCGTGCACGGTGGTGCGCTCGAAGACCATGGTGCCGCCACCGAAGACGAAGTCGACGGTCCCTTCGACGTACGAGTCGACCATGTAGGCGCGGGTCTTCTCGTTGACCAGGAACGTGTCCTGGTCGCCGAGCAGGCGGACGTTGCGGAACACGGCGCGGTCGGCGTTGAGGTGCAGCGCCACCGCCTGGTTCCCCTCGGTGCCGGGCTTCTCGGCGTAGTCGTTGGAAATGGTGAGGTTCGTGGCGGCGAAGTCACGGCCGTCGACGAACATGCTGGCGCTGTTGAACGTGCCACTGCTGCTCGCGCTGTTGTTGAACACGAGCACGGTCTGCGCGGGCGTGGAACCCAGGCCCTGCAAGGTGATCGCTGTCCTGGTCGACGGCACCCGCACGATCTCCCGGTAGGTGCCCGCCTTGATCGTGATCGTGGTGCGTGCGGAGCTGTTGGCCGGCGCCGCGTTGATCGCGGCCTGCACGGTCCGGTACTGGGCGCTGCCGTCGGCCGCCACCGTCAGCGTGGCCGCCGGCCCGGCGGAGGCAGGGGCCGCCGCACCGGTGCTCACCAGCGCGGCGAAGGCCAAGGCCGCGGTTCCCGCCACTCTCGGATTCATCGGTCCTCTTCTCCCGCCTCTTGCGCAGAGGACAGGTAAGCGCTTTCCTGAACCGGCCAAGTATGGCGTTCCGGAGCATGAAAATCGCTACAGGGTGGTGGGTTTTGGCTATTCGACGGTCGAATCGATGGTCGAACAGGTTCTGGGTACCCGTGCTCGGCTTCGTGGTCGTGGCCGGTCTGTGCGCTGCCCACCCGGTGGCACAGGCCGAGCAGGTTCGACCGGCTGGAAGGTCTGTCGACTTCACGGGAGGGTGGCAGTTCGCGCTGGTCAACACCACTGGCGAGGACGCGCCGCAACCCGGCGAACTCGATCCGGCGTGGCGGGACACGCGGCTGCCGCACGACTGGAGCATCGGACTCGACCCGGTGGAAGGTCCGCACACGGGCGCTGGAACCGGCTTTCTGCCCGGTGGACTCGGCTGGTACCGCAAGGCGTTCACGCTGCCGTCTCGATTGGCCGGCAAGAAACTGTCGATCGAATTCGACGGCGTCTACATGGACTCCGAGGTGTATCTCAACGGCGTACTGCTCGGCCGCCATCCCTATGGCTACACCGGATTCGCCTACGACCTCGACGCGCGCACCGACGGCTCACCGAACGTGCTCGCGGTGAAGGTGCGCAACCAGGTGCCCAGCAGCCGCTGGTACTCCGGCAGCGGCATCTACCGCGACGTCCGGCTGGTCGTGACCGAGCCCGCGCACGTGACGCGCCATGGCGTGCAGGTGACGACACCCGAGTTGGCGACCACGATCAAGTCCGGTTTCGCCACGATGCGCGTGGCGACGACCGCCGTCAGCGAGAGCGCCACCGAGGCGGAGATCGTCTCGACGGTCAGGGACCCGCGCGGCCGGATCGTCGGCAGGGGAACGACTCGTGCGGCACTGGCCGCGACACCGAGCACGGCCACCACGGACATCAGGATCGCCGGTCCGGCGCTGTGGTCGGTCGATCGGCCGAACCTGTACACAGTGGACAGCGAGGTCCGGGTGCGCGGCAGGGTCGTGGACACCGTCAGCACCCGCACGGGCATCCGGTACTTCGCGTTCGATCCGGACAACGGCTTCTCGCTCAACGGCGTGGAGACGAAGCTCAAGGGTGTCAACCTCCACCACGACCTCGGCGCGCTCGGTTCAGCGGTCTCGTCCGACGCGATCGTCCGCCAGTTGCGGATCATGAAGAGCATGGGCGTGAACGCCGTGCGCACCTCGCACAACCCGCCCTCGCCGGAGTTCGTCAGGGCGTGCGACGAGTTGGGCATCCTGCTGCAGGTCGAGGCCTTCGACACCTGGCGGTCGCCGAAGGTGAAGTACGACTACGGCCGGTTCTTCGACGCCAACAGCAGCGCCGACCTCCGCGAGATGGTGCACGCGGCCAAGAATTCGCCGTCGGTGGTGATGTGGTCGATCGGCAACGAGATCCCCGACTCCAGCTCGGCCGCGGGCCCGCCGATCGCCCGGCGGCTCATCGACGACGTGCGGGCCGTCGACACCACCCGCCCGATCGTCATGGGTTCCGACCGGTATCGCCGGGTACCCGCGATCGGCTCACCGCAGGACCAGATCCTGCGGATGCTCGACGGGCTGGGCCTGAACTACAACAACGCGTCCTCGATCGACGAGCTGCACACCCGTTACCCGGACAAGTTCTTCTTCGAGGCCGAGTCGTCGTCCTCCACGTCGACCCGCGGCTACTACCAGGATCCGGAACAGCTCAACACCGGCGAGAACTACACGCCGGGCAGGCGCAACACGTCCTCGTACGACAACAACCTGGAGACCTGGACCTACAGCGGCGAGTACGGCCTCAAGAAGGACCGTGACCGCAAGTGGTTCGCCGGTCAGTTCCTGTGGACCGGCATCGACTACATCGGCGAACCCACGCCCTACAACGTGTTCCCGGTGAAGTCGTCGTTCTTCGGCGCGGTCGACACCGCAGGGTTCCAGAAGGACTTCTACCACCTGTTCCGCAGCCAGTGGAGCAGTGAACCGATGGTGCACCTGCTGCCGATGGACTGGACCGGCCACCGACCCGGCGAGCCCGTGTCGGTGTGGGCGTACAGCAACGCGGACACCGTCGAGCTGTACCTCGACGGCAAGTCGTTGGGGGAGCGGAAGTTCGACCAGAAGACCACGGTCTCCGGCTCGAACTACCTCGAGACCACCGAGGCGACCGGGGACGACAAGAACGTCGTCACCGGCCCCTATCCCGGCAGTTACACCAGCCCCAACGGCAGCGCGGGCAAGCTACACCTGACGTGGTCGGTGCCGTTCCAGCCCGGCCGGCTCGTCGCGGTGGCCAAGCGCGGTGGCGTGGAGGTGGCGCGGGACGAGGTCCGCACGGCGGGCGAGCCGCACGCGATCAGGCTGACACCGGACCGCAGGGTGACGAAGGCCGACGACAGGTCGCTCGCGTTCGTCACGGCCGAGGTCGTCGACCGCGCGGGTGTGGTCGTGCCGGACGCGGACGACCTGATCTCGTTCCAGGTCAGGGGCGGTGGTCTCGCGGGACTGGACAACGGCCGGCAGGAGAGCGCGGAGAACTACCAGGCGAGCTCGCGCACCGCGTTCAACGGCAAAGCACTGGCGATCGTCCGATCCGGACAGACATCCTCCGTGATCACGGTGACAGCGCGCGCTCCCGGCCTGCGCACCGCGACCACCCTGATCGCGGCGATCGACGGCCGGCCGGGCCAGGTGCGGGCCACCGCCGATCCCGCACCGGTACCGGCGCCCGCACCGGCGGCGGACGCGAGCTACTCGGGTGCCGTCGACACGATCCCGGCCGCGATGCTCGACGGGGATCCTTCCACCTACTGGTCGAACTACTACCTCAAGCGCGCCACCGGTCTGCTGCCCGCGGTGAGCCGTGCGCACGCGACGGACTGGGTGTCGCTGCCCGTTCCCGAGAGCGGTCCGGCAGGCTCCGTGCAGGTCTCGTTCCGCACCGACGCGGCACACGCCCTGCCGGCGTCGATCGCGGTGTCCTACTGGAACGGCCGGGCGTTCGTGCCGGTGCGCGACGCGAAGGTCGAATGGCCCGCCGGCAAACCCGCGAGCATCACCTTCACCCCGGTGCGCAGCGACCGCATCCGCCTGGACCTCACCAGCTCCGCACCGGGAACCACGCAAGGGTTCCTGGCTGTGTCGGAAGCAACGGTCGGACGTTAGGAGCGTCATGTTCCGCATGGCTTTGGCTTTGGCAGTCCTGCTCGGTCTCGTCGTCACACCCCAGGCCTCCGCGGCCGCGCTCGTCGAGGTGACGAACTTCGGGCCGAACCCCAGCAACCTCCGCATGCACGTGTACCGGCCGGACCGCGTGGCCGCGAGGCCGGGCATCCTGCTGGCCCCGCACTACTGCACCGGTTCCGGCCCGGAGATGCATCGCAACACGGAGTTCGCCACGCTGGCGGACCAGTACGGGTTCGTCGTGATCTACCCGTCGGTCACCCGCGCCGAGAAGTGCTTCGACGTGTCGTCGCCGCAGGCGTTGCGGCGCGACGCCGGCAGTGACCCGGTCGGACTGATCTCGATGGTGCGCTGGTCCCTGCGGCAGTACCGGGGAAATCCGGCCCGCGTGTACGTCACGGGCATCTCGTCCGGCGCCATGATGACCAACGTCATGGTCGCGAACTACCCGGACGTCTTCAACGCCGGCGCGGCGTTCGCCGGTGTGCCGGACGGCTGCTTCGCGACGAACAACGGCTCCTCGTGGAACACCGAGTGCGCCAACGGCCTGGTGCTCAAGACGCCGCAGCAGTGGGGTGACATCGCCCGGTCGGCGTTTCCCGGCTACACCGGCAAACGGCCGCGCATGCAGCTCTGGCACGGCACCGCCGACGACGTCCTGCGCTACCCGAACCTCGGCGAGGAGATCGACCAGTGGACCAACGTCCACAGGCTGTCGACCACCCCGACGTCCACCGACCAGCCGCAGCCGAACTGGACCCGTCGCCGGTACAGCGACAAGGTCGAGTCGTATTCGCTGCAGGATGTCGGGCACAACCTGATGGCGTCGGGGATGGCGTTGCGCGCCATCCAGTTCTTCGGCCTGGACAGGGGATAGCCGGTTTCCTGAGTCTCAGCTGTCCTGCACTCGGCCCGAAGCGGGGACGATCTTGTCCAGAACGGACAGCAGGGTGGCCACGTCGTCGGGGTCCAGCGCGGACAGGGGACTGGACTCCACCGTCGTCCGCATGACCTGTGCCCGCACCTGCCGGCCCTTCTCGGTGAGGACGAGCGCGCGGGAACGCCTGTCCCGCGGGTCGGGGACCCGTTCGACAAGACCACGTGCGGCGAGCTGGTCCGCGACGAACGAGAGGTTGGGCGCGTTGCAGTGCAGGCGGCTCGCCACGGTCTTCATCGACGGCGGTTCCTCGTCCGGCTCCAGCGCCCAGAGCGCTTGGGCGGTCGCGGGGGTCAGACCCAGTTCCGCGAGTGGGCCGGTGACCCCCGCCTCGGTGCGCATGAACACCTCGTGGATGGCGCGGATGGCCGCGACCGCCCCTTGTTCGTCCATGGAGGCATTCTAGCAACTTGCTTCGAGTCTCGAAGTTGTTATGCTCCGATCGAAGATACTTCGAGACTCGAACAACTGGAGTGGGTCATGTACTCGTTCAGCGGTGTCACCGCGCTCGTCACCGGTGCGTCGAAGGGGCTTGGGCGTGCGTACGCGCTGGAACTGGCGAAGAGAGGCGCCAACCTCGTGCTCGTGGCGCGCACCACGGCCGCGCTGGAAGACCTCGCTGCGGAGGTGAGGGCTGCCCACGGAGTGACGGCGGAGGTCATCGGCGTCGACCTGGTGGACCCAGGCGGTCCCGAGTCGGTCGCCAAGGCCGTGGCCGACCTGGGTGTGCGGGTGGACCTGCTGGTGAACAACGCCGGCTCGGGCTCGGCCGGCCGGTTCTTCGAGCGCCCCTTCGAGCAGAGCACCCGCTCGGTCGCGCTCAACATCGGCGCGCTCATGGAGCTCACCCACGTGTTCGGTCGCGAGATGGTGGCCAGGGGAGCGGGTGGCATCATCAACGTGGGTTCGACGGCGGCGTTCCAGCCGATGCCCTACCAGGCGAGCTACGCCGCGACGAAGGCGTTCGTCCTGTCGTTCACCGAAGCCGTCGCCGAGGAACTGCGCGGCTCTGGCGTCCGCGTCATGGCCGCACATCCCGGAGCGACCGACACGGGTTTCTTCGACGGCACCACGGCGAAGATGGATCCTCGTGCGACGGATTCACCGGAGTCGGTCGCCGCCCGCACGCTCGACGACTACGCGCGCGGGCGCACCGCCTCCTACCCCGGCCGCGGCGTGAACCGGCTGACCACGCTCGTGGCGCGGGCGTTGCCGCGCCGGACGGTCACCAACGCCGTGGCCGCCCTCAACCGCAAGCTCGGCCTCGACGTGGTCACCGACCTGCCCTGATCATCGAACCGGGTCGGGTTCCGGCCATCGAGGCGCAGGGGCAAGAGTGGGGCGTTTCGCGGTGCGTCCGTCTCCGGATGACTTGCCGAGGGCGCGCCGCAGGAGCCACGGACTGACGAAGCTCACGGCCCAGCGCAGTTCGACTCCAGCGCTCCGCCACATCGAGGGCTTCCGTAGTGGAGCAAGAGGATCGGTCCAGAGATCGACGCTGTCCGGCAGGCCCAGCGCGTGAGCGACGGCTGCGGCGAGGCGGGTGTGGCCGAGCGCGTTGAGGTGCAGCCGGTCCGCGCTCCACAACCGAGGGTCTGTGCATATCGGGTACACCGAAAGGTCCACCACGGTGACACCGTGTCGGTGGGCGGCCACCCGCACACGGGCGTTGAAGTCCTGTGCTCGCTTGGTAAGCACGCGTGCGGCAGGCACCAGGAGCCCCGGGTCGGGCAGCGTGAAGGCGACGACGCGCGCACCGGCGCCGGTCAGCGCCTCGAACATGCTCTCCAGGTGTCCGGCCACGGCGATGGCGTCGAACCGGGGACGCAGCAGGTCGTTCAACCCCGCCAACACGGTGACGAGGTCAGGGCGCAGGCTCAGCGCGGTGGGCAACTGCTCTGCGCGGACCTCGCCCGTGACTCGTCCCCTGACCGCGAGGTTCGCGTACTGCAGCCGCGGTTGCGCCGCGGCGAGATGTTCGGCGAGGCGGTCTGCCCAGCCTCGATACCCGCGGACTTCGTCGCCGTCGTTCATGCCTTCGGTCTGGCTGTCCCCGAGTGCCACGTAACGCAGGTAGGTGCCCGTCACCGCTGTCCTCAGTTCGTAGGTTCGGAAAGCCATGTTCTCAGGAACGGGCGGTCGTAGCGCGATCTTTGTCCATGCGTGGCCGTGCTCGATGCTTGGTGGTCACGCCGCGCTCATCGGTCGCAGAGTTCCTGCGCGGCGGGGCACCGGGGTCGGCGGGCTCAGATCTTGCCGGTACCCGCACCCTGGGTCACCAGCGCTTTCACGTTCGCCGGCGTGTCCAGGGCGTAGGCGTAGTAGCCGCGCGGGTCCTCCACGCTGCCGCCCACCACCGGTTTGCCGCTGTTGACGTAGACGTTGTCCCGCTCGACGATGCTGCCCTTCGGGCCCGCGTAACTGTTCGTCATCGGCTCCTCGACGTTCTCGAAGTAGTTGCCCTCGACCCAGCAGCCGGACTTGTTCTGGCAGGCGACGCCCGTGTCGCTGTTGGCGACGTAGTAGTTGTTGAACACGTGCACCGGGTTGCCGAAGCGGGTGCGCGGGTTGCGCTGCGGCGTCCGGTCGAAGAAGTTGTGGTGGTAGGTCACCTTGAGGTACCCGGTGTCCTGCGCGGCGTTGCCGTCGTCGTGGCCCAGCAGCATGTTCTTGGTGTGGTGGTGGGTGTGGTTCCACGACACGGTCACGTAGCTGGACCCGCGCTTGATGTCGATCAGGCCGTCCTTGCCCGCGGACAGGTCGTTGTGGTCGATCCAGACGTGGTGGGAGAACATCTGCACGTTGATCGAGTCGTCGTTGGCGTTGCGGAACACCAGGTTGCGGATGATCACGTTGTGCACGGCGTTCGCCGGGGGAGTGGTCGCCGCGCTGACCGGCAGGCCGATGTTCAGCCCGCCGCCGTGGAGACCGTGACCTCCGGTCCACCGGCGCCGCCGGTGGACCCGCTCTGGCCGAGCGCCGTCACCGAGGCGAACCCGATGGGCGCGGCCTCGGCGGCGGACGCGGTGGGCACCGACGTGGCACCGCCGACGAGCACCGCGGCGAGCGCGAGAGCGCTTGTCCTCCTCATGAAGCCCTCCGTTGGACTCGGCCGACGCCCGCGCCCGCGGTGACTAGCGCTGGTACGTCGGCGGCGTTGTCGAGCGAGTAGGCGTAGTAGGCGCGGGGTTCGACGACGGTGCCGAGGGTCTGCGGGGTCCCGGAGCGGACGTAGACGTTGCCGCGCTCCACGACGCGGCCCGGTCCGCTCTTGTCGTAGCCGGACAGGACCGGGTGGGCCACGTTCTCGAAGTAGTTGGCCTCGACCAGCACCCCGGCGTCCTCTGTGGACGCGACGCCGTAGAGGGAGTTGCCGCGGTAGTAGTTGTTGTAGACGTGAACGGGCTCCCCGAACCGCACGCGCGGGTGCCGCTGGTCGGTGCGGTCGAAGAAGTTGTGGTGGTAGGTGACGCGCAGCTTGCCGCGGTCGGCGGTGTAGGTGTCGGAGTGGCCCAGCAGCGCGGCCTTGCTGTGGTCGTGGAAGTGGTTCCACGACACCGTGACGTAGTCGGACTGCCGTTTGACGTCGAGCAGGCCGTCGAAGCCGCGCGACAGGTCGCAGTGGTCGATCCACACGTGGTGCGCGGAGTTGGTGACGCTGATGGAGTCGTCCGAGGCGTCGGTGAAGCGCAGGTTGCGGATGATCACGTTGTTGCCGGGTCGGGTGGTCGAGCCCAGTTGCAGTCCGCCACCGGTGATCTCGGCGGTGGAACCGATCCCGAAGATCGTCTTGTTCGCGACGACGGTCAGCATCTCGTCGACCTCGATGCGGCCGGACACCGAGATGACGTAGGGCTCCTTGCGCCCGACGTAGTCCCGCAGCGCCGCCGCGGTCGTCACGGTGACGGCCTGGCCGCCCGCGCCGCCGGTGGTCCCGTTCTGGCCCAGCGCGGTCACGCCCGCGAAGCCGTCGGCCACGGCGTCGGCGGCCGGGCCGGCCCACGCGGCGCGCGGTGAGGTGACGGCGAAGGCGGTCATCGCCGCGCCCGCGAGCAGCCGTCGCCGGTCGATGGGGCTCATGGTGGTCCTCCGCGTCCTGTCAGATCCGGCCGACGCCGACGCCCGCCGGAACGGTGCCGGGCAGGCCGGCGGCGTTGTCGGGGGTGTAGGCGTAGTAGGTGCGCGGCTCCACCACGGTGCCGAGCGTCTCGGGGGTACCGGAGCGGACGAAGACGTTGCCGCGCTCCACGACGCGGCCCGGCCCGCTCTCGTCGTAGCCGGAGTAGATCGGGTGGGGGACGTTCTCGAAGTAGTTGGCCTCGACCAGGACGCCCGCGTTCTCGGTCGACGCGACGCCGTAGAGGGTGTTGTCGCGGAAGTAGTTGTTGTAGACGTGGATCGGCTCGCCGAAGCGGACCCTCGGGTGCCGTTGCGCGGTGCCGTCGAAGAAGTTGTGGTGGAACGTCACCCGGAGCTTGCCGGTGTCCTGGCCCGCGTTGGAGTCGGAGTGGCCCAGCAGTGCGGTCTTGCTGTGGTCGTGGAAGTGGTTCCACGACACGGTGATGTAGTCGGCGCCGCGGACGATGTCGATCAGCCCGTCGGCGCCGCCGCTGAGGTCGCAGTGGTCGATCCAGACGTGGTGCGAGGACTGCTGGATGCTGATCGCGTCGTCGTCCGCGCCGGTGAACCGGAGGTTGCGGATGATCACGTTCTGCCTGCGGTACAGGTCGAGGCCGCCACCGGTGATCTCGGCGGTGGATCCCAGCCCGATGATCGTCTTGTTCGACCGCACGCCCTGCTTGCTGCTGATCCGCATCACCCCGTCGACCTGGATGACGTACGGCTCGTTGCGGTCGCAGTAGTCCAGGAACGCGTCCGCGTCCCGCACGGTGACGACCGGGCCGCCCGCGCCGCCGGTGGTGCCGTTCTGGCCGAGCGAGTTCACCCCGGCGAAGCCGTCGGCGGTGGCGAGCGGGGCCGCCCACGCGGGCTTGGTGGTCGTGGCCAGCGCGGTCGCGGCGGCGCCCGCGAGAAGCGCCCGTCGGCTGATGCTGCTCATGTGCCGTCCTCCTCAGGCTCGGCCGATACCCGCACCGGCGGGCACGGCGCTCGGTGCGAAGCCGTCCTAGCAGCTGCCGTCCGACTCCCTCAGGCCCGTGGCGGCACCCGCCGTGCGGCTCACGATGTTCGGCACGCAGCCGGCCTGGTCGAGGGCGAAGCCGTAGGGCACGGAGACGGTGGTGGTGGACCTGACGTCGGGACCGGCGGGCTTGTGATCGCTGCTCGGGGCGGACCACGTCACGTTGTCGAAGACGTTGCCGCTGACCTGCCAGTAGCCGGCCTCGGTGGTGTAGAAGGTGCCGAGGACGTCACGCGAGTTCTTGAAGTAGTTGTTGTCCACCTTGGCCTTGGCGCCGGCCCGGGAGTTGATGCCGGACTCGTTGAGGCTCACGTAGTGGTTGTTGTACATGTGGGCGATGCCGCCGCGCAGCAAAGGCGCCCGGGAGTCGATGTTCTCGTACAGGTTGTGGTGGTACGTGATGAACCCGTTCGAGCGATCGCTCTCACTGGACCCGACCAGCCCGCCGCGACCGGAGTTGCGCAGGGTGCTGTAGGACAGGGTCACGTACTGGGTGTCGTTCTTCATGTCGAACAGCCCGTCATAGCCTTCCGACTCACCACCCGACGCCAGAAGGTTGACGTGGTCGACCCAGACGTTGCGGACGTTGCTCTCCATCCCGATGGCGTCGCCGCCGTTGGACGTGGGAGAGCCAGACTTCTTGACGTTCCGGACGGTCACGTTCCGGATGATGATGTTGCGGGACTCGCGGATGTGGATGCCCAACTGGTCGAAGACGGCTCCGCCGCCGACGCCGATGATGGTGACGTTGCTGATCCGCTTGAGCTCGATCACGCCGGCGGCGGTGTCGCAGCTGTTGCCCGAGACCTTGGCGGTGTTGCCGTGGTTGATCGTGCCCGAGACCTCGATGACGATCGGCGTGCTGCTGCTCGCCCGGCCGCACAGAGCCTGGTGGATCTGGGTTCCCGTGGTGGCCCGCACCGTCGCCCCACCCTGGCCTCCGGTGGTGCCGCCGTTCTGGGACGCGTAGCCGGTCGCGACGCCGGCCGCCGCCGGTGACATCGCCAGTGCCGCGCTGGTCGAGGTCGCTACGGCCAACGCGGCCACGGCCGCGGGGATCCGCCATGCGACTGATCGCTTCATTTCGTCTCCTGCGTCATTGAAGGTTGGACAGGTGAGGTCGCACTCGCCGGCGGCAATACAGGCGGAAACACCGGTGATTCGCTTTGTTGCGCGCTTGTCCGTACGCAGACCCTTGCGTCGCCTCCTTGCGAGCAGGATTGTCTGAACGCGCCCAGCGAGTATTGCGCAACAGTGCATTACTGGCAATAAAATTCACGGTTATGAACACTGGGCGCGTTGATTGTGCGAGCACGACGTGACTTCCTGGCGACCATCCGACTGATTCACGGATATGAATAGGAGCAGCCGAGACTGCCTTCGTAGTCGGGATTCCCGAGCGCTCGCGTTTCGAGTCGAATAGGTCGCGCTATTCGACTCGAGTAGTCGAATCTTGACGAGGGTCTTGTCGAAAGGGTTCGCGAGGGTGATGGCCGCAGGCATGGCATTCGCGGACTTGACTTGTCGTCCGCCCCGAACGCGAACGAACTGGCTCAGCCGAGAGTTGCAGCACGCCCTGCCCCTGTGCGGGACTCTTGCGACCAGCGCGGCCTTGCAGTGGCTGGCTTCGAGCTCGTTGGTCTCCTCCGGAGGATGATCCTCCGACAGGAACCGCGGCCTGGCGCCACGTCCACGGCTCTCCGTCGAGGGCCTTGTCTCGGCGGAATGTCTGTCGAAAGGCAGACGCGCCGGCGTGATCCGGGTGATCGAATCAGGGCATGAAAGCGCTGATGACGCTCCTGGCCGCGGTCGGTGTGCTCGCAGGAGGCGCGGGGCCCGCCACCGCTGCCGAGGGCCTGACGTGGCGGGAGTGTTACGACGGGCTGCGGTGCAGCGAAGTCCTCGTTCCCGCCGACTGGACCCGTCCGGTCGGCGGCACCCGGATCGCCGTGCCGCTGCTGAAGATCCCGGCTCGGGAGCAGAAGGCCGGTGTTCTTCTGCTCAACCCCGGTGGCCCGGGGTCGAGCATCCCCAACTTCGCGTTTCCCGGCTACCGCGACCAGTTCGCCGACCTCGCGGCGCGGTTCGACGTCGTGGTGTTCGACCCGCGTGGCATGGGCGTCGCCTGTCCGAGTCCCAATCCTGCTCCGTTGTCCTCACCGGTGTCCGAGCCCGCCCATCGCGAGTACGCCGCCGCCAACGGCCGGTTCGCGGTGGACTGCGCGGAGGCGATGGGCGCGTACCGGGGGCGTCTCAACGCTCGCCAGGTCGCGCACGACATGGACGCCGTCCGGCGTGCGCTGGGTGAGCGCCGGCTCAACTACTTCGGCAACTCGTACGGCACGGTGTACGGGCAGTCCTACGCGGAGCTGTTCGGTCACCGGGTCGGGCGGATGTACCTGGACAGCGTGCTGGACCACACCCGGCGCGACCCGGCTGAGTGGGCTCGGGCCGGTGCCGTCGCGGCGGAGAACAACCTCCACCGGATGGCGCGGTGGTGCGCGGCCGACGCCGGTTGCGCACTGCACGGCAAGGACGTGATCGCCGTGTGGGACCGCGTGCTGTCGATGCCCGGCGTGGAGATGTCCGCGGTCCTCAGGTGGGCTGCGGCGCGGATCGGCAACGACAAGGGCTGGCCCGCGTTGGCCACCGGACTCGCACAGCTGGAGGCGGGCGACACGACGGCGATCACACCGCGGCCCGGTCCGTCCGATGTCGGTCTCGCGCGGACGGCGTTCTGCGCGGACTTCCCCTTCCCCGGCGACTTCTCGACCGTGAAGCGGGTGGAGGACCGGTTGCGGGCGGCCGCGCCCCGACTGGGGTGGGCGGCGGCCCCGTGGCGGGTCTCCGGGCACTGCTCGGGTGTGCCTGAGGTAGGGCTCAACCCGCCGGCCGCGTTGTCCGCGATGCCGAACGTGCTGGTGGCGAACGGCGAGCACGATCCGTTGACCCCCGCCGAGCACGGCCGCCGGGTCGCCGCTCAGCTGGGAGGCGCGTACCTGCCGGCGGAGGGCAACCACGGGCTCTACCTCAACGACAACGCCTGCGTCCGCGGCCACGTGCACCGCTACTTCCTGGCCGGGGAGCTGCCCGCGCCGGACGCACGGTGCGGCACGCCGGTCTGATCTGGCCGTGTACAACTGGGGAATGGATGACCGCCGGGTGTCCGGTTCCACCGGCAGCCCGGTGGGACCGCGCTCGTGGTGGTCGTTTCCACGGCACACGCGGGCGTTCCCGGAGCGGCTTCGCGGCACCATCGGAGGCGACGCGTTGTTCGCCGGTGCGGCCGTGGTGGTCGTGTCGGTGCTCGGACTGGTCGAACACCGTTCCGCGAGTCCGGTCGTCATGGTCGCCGCGTCGGTCGCGGTGGCGGTTCCTTTGTTGCTGCGACGTCGTTTTCCTCTGAGCACGGCGTTCGCATCGGCCGCGATCGTGATCGTCATCGCCGTGCCGGACTGGTCCGGGCGCCTGGTCGCCATGGCCGCGTTCGGTTCCGCCGCGTACTACCGTCCGCGGCCGGCGGTGTTCGTCGTGGCCGCCGGATGGTTCCTCGTCCTGTCCGTGGCCGGAGTTCACTCACCGACGGCCGCGACCTGGACGGACCTGCTCCTCCTCGGCATCGCGCCGGTCGCCGTCGGCTACGCCCTGCGCATGCACCGCGACCGCGCTGACCACGCTGAACGCCTCTACCGGGAAGAGACCCGCAGCGTGATCGCCGAGGAGCACGCCCGCATCGCCCGCGAGGTGCACGACGCGGTCGGCCACCATCTCACCGTGATCCGGATGCAGGCCAACGCCGTCCGGCACGTCGCCCGCTCCCTGCCGCCGGTCGCCGACCGGGCGCTGGTCACGATCGCCGAGGTCTCGGCCACCGCACTCACCGAGGTCCGTGACGTTCTGGCCGCACTGCCCACGCACGGCACCACGCTGACCGACCTGGACGCCCTCGTGAACCACGCGACCGGCCCGAACCGCACCGTGACCCTCACCAGGGACGGCCCGGCGCCGGACGGCCTGCCGCCACTGGTCGATCACGCCGGTTACCGGTTGGCCCAGGAGGCACTCACCAACGCGCTGCGCCACTCCGATGCGACCAGGGTGGACCTGCACCTCCACCACACGCAGGAGGCCGTCGTGATCACCGTGGCGGACAACGGTTCCAGCACGCCCGGCCCGACAGCCGACGGCACCGGGCTGCGCGGCATCCGGGAACGGACCCGGCTGCTCGGCGGAACCCTGCGGATCGAGCCGAACCGGCCCAGCGGCTGGTTCGTCGAAGCCCGGCTCCCGCTGGGGGAGCGGCGATGATCCGCACACTGGTCGCCGACGACCAAGAGCCCGCGCGGTGGGCACTGCGCCTGGTCCTCGACACCGAACCGGACATCGAGGTGGTCGACGAGGCCGTGGACGGCGTCGAAGCCGTCGAGAAAGCCCGGCGGTTGGGCCTGGACGTGGTGGTGCTCGACCTGCGGATGCCTCGGATGGACGGGCTGGCGGCCATCCGCCGGATCACCGAATCGGTCAGCCCCGCGCCCGCCGTGGTCGCGCTGACCACGTTCGACGTCGACGAGTACCTGTTCGGCGCGCTCCAGGCGGGCGCGGCGGGCTTCGTGCTCAAGGACAGCGAACCGGCGCTGCTCGTCGAGGCGGTCCGCGCGGCGTCGAGGGGGCAGGGGCTGATCGACCCGCAGGTCACCCGCCGCGCCATCCGCCGGTTCGCGCAGATCGCGCCCCGGCCGGCACCGGCCGGACTGAACCTGCTCACCCCACGCGAGCTGGAGGTGCTGAGGCACGTGGCGCGCGGGCTCAGCAACGCCGAGATCGCCCGTGCCCTGACCGTCGGTGAGGGCACGGTCAAGACCCACGTGGCGCGTGTGCTCGCCAAACTCGGCCTGCGCACTCGCGTGCACCTGGTGATCTACGCCTACGAGCACGCCATCCTGAGCACCTCCTGACGAGGCATCGGTGGTCGCTCAGTCGAAGATGACCACGAACATGGTCACGACGACGAGGAGGTAGACCGGGTAGGCGATGCGCGCCGCCCTGGCGAGGGTGTGCTCCGCGCTGTCGCGGTTCGTCGTGACGAGACGTTTGCGCAGCATGGCGATCAGCACGCAGGTCGCGGCCAGCAGGATGAACGCGTAGTAGCCCCATTCCAGAGCCACGATGTAGCTGATCTTCGGTAGCTGGGCGGTCACGTTGTTGAGCAGGACGGCGGTGCTCAGGATCGCGGTGACGCCCATCGACACCGGTGGGCCGCCGTCGGACGGCTTGAAGAACAGGGACAGGTACGTGACGCAGATCAGCAGTACCAGCGGAAGCAGGTTCTTGATCAGGAACGGCAGGGTGTCCCGGTCGAGGGCGATCTCGGCCGCGTACTGGCTGTAGTAGATGCCGTTGGCGGCGCCCGCGGTCTGGCCGTCGCCCAGCGCGTCGCTGCTGCCGACGGTCTGCCGGTAGAAGCGCACCGACGAGGCGAGCCAGTTCGGGACCTGGTTGATGTCGGCGTCGGCGTCGGCACCACTGCGCAGGTAGTCGCGCGGGTCCTGGTCGAGGATCTCCTTGTCGGTCACGTAGGACACCTGGTCCGCGGTGCGCGTCCTGTTCTGCAGCAGGACGGTGAGCTGTTGGTGGTCGAACGGGAAGTCGTGGAACTGCAGGCCTGTCTTGAAGCGTTCGGCCACCCGGTAGAGCCGGTAGGTCTGCCCGTTCTCGGTCACGTTGCGCAGTGGCTCTCCGAGCTTGAGGTCCGGCTTGACCGCGTTGACGAACTGCACGTCGGCCGCCGCGTGGTCGCCGGCGTACTTCAGCCACACGAAGAAGTCGACGAAGTACGTGCCGTCGGTGGTGTCGAGGTCGCGGACCTCGTTGATGTTGATCCCGGTCGCCACCACCTGCCTGAGGCTGAGGTACCGGTTCTTGACCGTGATGACCCGCCCCTGCGCCAGATCGGCCTTCACCGCGTCGTCGCTGAGCGGGTCGTAGATCGTGAACTGCGTCGGCGCCGAGACGAACCTCGAGCCGTCACTGGTCACCACCGACACCGGCATCTGCGCCGACCCGCTCGCGTTGAAGTACAACGGTCCCAGCAAGGCGGCGAAGGAGTTCTTGCGGTCCTTCAACGACGCCCACGAGTCACGCACCCGGCGGCGGTCCTCCGCCCGGTTCGCCTCGTCGAAGCCGAGCCCGGCGGCCTCCATCGCGTGCAGCCCCACGTTCACGGCCTGGCGGGCCGTCGCGGCCTGCCACAACGGACGTTCGTGGTACCGCTGGGCGTAGTCGTCCGCCCAGACCTGCGCGGGACCGGACAGCGAGTCCTGGGCCAGTGGCGTGCCCATGAACAGGTTGCCGGTGAGCGACCCCGGCCTGGCCTTCGCCGCCTCCCGCTCCAGCAGGGCCGCGTGGAACGCCTGCGAGCTCAGCGCCGAGGTGCCGAGAACGGGCGCCGTGACGCCGGCGGACCGCAGTCCGTCGATCAGGTCGACGCCGTTCTTCTCCTTCAGGGCAAGCACAACGGGTGCGCCGCCGGCGTGTGCCTTCACCTTCGCGACGGCGGCCTCGACCGATTCCTCCCTGCGGTCCGCCGCAGCGGAGATCGCCACATCGGCGGTCACCCTGCCGAACTCGCTGAAGGACTCCACAAAGGTGTCGTGACCTGATCGGCCGTCCTCGTCGTCGTCGTAGATCACGGCCGCGGTCTTCGAGCCGAGCACACGCGAGACGTACGCGGACAGGAAATCGCTCTGCGTGCGGTTGCCGAACATGCTGCGGAAGTACCAGTCGCTGCCGTCGGTGATCCGGGACGAGCTGGCGGAGGGGGTGATGGCCGGGATCTTGGCCCGCTGGTAGATCGGAGCCGCCGCGAGTGAGGTGTCGCTGCTGCTGTGCCCCACGACGTACAGCACCTTGTTCTCGCGAACGATCTGCTCCGCGATGGCGACGGCTTTGTCCACCCTGTCCGCGTCGTCGTAGACGAGCAGCTCCACCGGATGCCCGTGCACACCGCCTGCGGCGTTGACGGTGTCGAGGTGCATGCGCACGGCACGTTCCATGTGCGTGGACGCCATCGCGTTGTCCCCGGTCATCCCGGCCACCAGTGCGATGTGGACGGGCTCGCCCTGGCCGTCTCCCGATGCCGTCCACGCGCCCAACGACGTGAGCAGGACCACCGCGGCGGTACCCGCGGCGATCCACGACCACCGGCGCCTTCCGCTGGTCCCGCCGGTGATCTCTGCCGCTGGCGGCGGCGGATCGACCAGGTCGGAGACCTCGGCAGGTGGTGTCGGAGCCGCCGCGCGCAGTGCCTTGCGCGCACGGCCGGTCGCCGGGTCTGCTTTCAGCGCATACGCCTGGTTCAGGCAGAACAGCCGCTCACCGTCGTCGTCGACCACTTCGGCGAGCCAACGCCAGGCGGGCTCGTACTGATCGTTCTTCGCCAGAGCGGCACCCAGCAACGCACGGGCGCGGTCCCGGTCGGAGTGACGCGACTCGATCGCCTGTCGTGTGAGGGCGACCGCGGTTTCGGGCGTTTCGGGCACGGACAAGACCTCCGGATCTCAGCTGAGCCGACGGTATTTGGGCCCGAATTTCCCGATAGATGAACCCCTTGCCCCCCGAACAGGGGAACGGCAGGTCACAGGCTGCGCGGCGGACGCTGTCGCGACCGCCGCGCAGTCGGCAACCGCGGGTCAGTTCACCTGGTAGGCCCTGATGACCGTCTGGGTCACCGTGTTGCCGTCCTGGTCCGCGGCGTTCGCGCGCAGCGACACGAACCCGGACGCCGGGTTCTGGACGACCGCCAACCAGGTGCCGTTCACGTGCAGCACCGGCACCCGCCGCCAGGTCTGCCCGTCGTTGTGGGACACCTCGACCTGCTTCGGCTCGGCCTTGCCGCCCTGTGCGCCCGGCTGCCGGTCGACGCGGAGCGGTACCGCGAACAGCGCGTTGCGGGGCGCGTGGTTCGTCAGGTCGAGTTCGGGGTCGAAACCGATCGACAGCAACGGCAATGGCGTGGCGGCGGTGGTGTGCCCTGACCGGAAGCCCCATTCCGCGCTGACCTTTGTGGACAGTGGCCATCCCGGGTTGCTTCGGCTCGCCTCGGCGGTGAGCCGGTAGTTCGCCGCGCCCTCGGGCACCGTGAACTGCCCGCTGCCGGGTCGGCCGCTGCGGCCGATCTCCTTGCCGTCCATGTAGAGCACGGTGTCACCGGTGTCACCGGAATCGGGGAACCCGGAGTGGCCGGCCGAATCGGAGAACAGCGGCAGCCGGGCGTTGATCTTCTCGCCCGCGCGGTACGCCAGGTGCGGCTCGGGTGAGAAGAAGCCCGCCGATCCGGTGACACCCGGCCCGATCACGGCCTTGCCCCAGTCCACAGTGGCCTTGTCGCCGGGCTTGAAGGTCCGCTTGGCGGCCTCGTAGTGCTGCGCGGCACCGCCCGCCGACACGTTCACGGAGTTCGCCCAGGTGGCGGGGGAGTAGTACTCGGTCCGCTCCCGGGGAAGCGGAGTCGGCGTCGACTCCAGCGCGCCCTCCAGGTCGTACTTCCCGTCGGTGGCGAACATCGTCGCGTAGCCCACACCGTCCACCGGCGCCCGGTAGGTCGTCTTCACCGTGGCCAGATCGCTGTTGCGCGGCCGGTAGGTCACGTTCGCCGGAATGTCCCCGTAGCTGGGGAACACCAGCTCGTACCGGTACGGGCTCACGGGCAAGCCGGTCAACGTCACGGACGCGTTCGGCAGCTTCGCCAGCCGGGCGCCCTCGGGGCCGAACGTGGCTGTCAACGGGAGTGGCGGCGCCTCCATCAACCGCACGGGGCTGCCGGAGTAGTGGAACAGTGCGGAGTTCGCGCCCGCCTCGGCGATCGCACGCGCCCGCGGGCTGAACTCGAGGCCTTCGCCGTCGCCCAGGGTGAACACCGCGAGTTTGCCCTTGAGATCGGCCGCGGCGATCTCGCCGGGTGTGGCATGCCCAACGTCCACAGCGGACAGTGCGCGGGTGTCGGTCGTCTGCGGCGAGCCCGGTACCCACTCCACGGGGACCTCGAACGACTCGGGCTTGCCGACCGTCAGCCGGACCTGTGGCCGTTCGAGCTTCATCCGGTCGAAGTACCGGAATTCCTTGGTGTGCTTGGTGGTGGGCGCGGTGTAGTCGTTGTAGTTCGAAAAGCTGTAGTAGCCCACTCCACGTGCTCCGGTGTCGACGACCATCCCGTTCGTCCAGGAGAACGGGCGGGCGTCCTTCTCGTCGGTCTGCACGGTGACCTTCTTGCTGTTCCTGGCGTCCAGCGTGACGACGGTGTCCTTGTGCAGGTCGACCTCCGGGTCGGCCACCCTGGTGCTCGTCGGCAGGGGCTGACCGGGCACCGCGGTCTGGACCGTGCCCAGCACGGCGTACCTGCCCGCGGGCAGTCGCACGGTGCTGTTGTTCCCCATCAGGTCGAAATCGTCCTGGCCCGTGCCCAGCGCAACCCACATCGCGTTCGCCAGCAGGCCGCCGGCCGGCGCGGCGCCGTTCTGGTCGATCAGCTTCGTCGTCAGGTCGTAGCTTTCCGGTTCCTTGTACGCGCCGACCGGTGTCTGGATCACCGTGTCGCCGGCGCCGCTCCTGGCAACGAGCCTGCCGCCGTGGACACCGATCTGCGAGGCGGAGTGGTCGAAGGTGACCGTTACCGTGGCCTCGCCGTTGGCGGGCACCACGACCTGGTCGACGTTCGTGCGGAACGCCGGGACGTCCGTGCTCAGCCGCAGCGAAACCGGTGCGCTGCCGGTGTTGCTGTACGTGATCTGCTTGGTCAGCGCGGGCTGGTCGTGCGGCCACCGCACGAAACCGAGGCTCAGGCTCCCCGTGCTGGGGATGATCGTCTGCTGGGACGCCCGGCCCACATCGAGTCGGCCGGCGCCCTGCTGGTAGATCGTGGCGTCGATCGGGGTCGCGCTGCTCATCAGCGCGGCCTTGATCCGCTGGCCGGTCCAGTCCGGGTGCTGCGCGGCCAGGATCGCCGCGGCACCGGCCACGTGCGGCGTCGCCATGGAGGTGCCGCTCAGCCGCGCGTGGTGCTCGTCGACAGCGCGGTCGGCGAGCGTGCCCTCGGCCCGTGCGGCCACGATGTCCTCACCGGGCGCGGCGATGTCCGGTTTGACGGCGTAGTCCTTGAACCGCGGTCCGGGCTGCGAGAACGTGCTGTACTTGTCCTGCTTGCTCACACTGGCCACGGCCAGCGCGGCGTCCGCGGACGCCGGGCTCGCGACAGGCGTGCGCTGGCCGTAGTTGCCGGCCGCGATCACGAACAACGTGCCCTTCTCCGCCGAGAGCCGGTTGACCGCGATCTCCAGCGGGTCGCTGACGCCGTCGCCCGGCCCGCCACCCAGACTCATGTTCACGACCTTGGCACCGCTGTCCGCGGCCCACTGCATGCCCGCGAGGATCGCGTCGAACGGGCAGCCGCCCGTCTGGCAGACCTTGCCGATCAGCAGGTCCGCGCCCTTGGCGACGCCGGTGTACTGGGCGCCACGACCGGCAACGGTCGAGGCCACGTGCGTGCCGTGCCCCACGTTGTCGGCGATGCCTTCGCCGGTGAAGTCCTTCTCGCCCTTCACGATCCCTGCCAGATCGGGGTGTTTCGGGTCGTAGCCGGTGTCGAGGACCGCGACGGTCGCGCCCGCGCCGGTGTGCCCGGCCTGCCAGGCGGCCGGCGCGCCGACCTGCGGCACGCTCACGTCCAGTGACGGCTGAACCTTGCCGTTGAGCCAGATCTTGCCCACGTCGGCCTTGTCGAACAGTTCCGCGGCCTTGTTCTTCGGCGTGGCCACCGCGGAGAGCCCGACCGACGGCAGTTCACGGGTGATCTTGCCGAGCGTCCTGGCGCCTGTGGACTCGACCAGCAGCGGGATCTCAGACGTGTGGTCGTCGTCGTAGCCCAGGTCGATCAGGCCGGTCACGTCGAACAGCTCGCGATCCAGTCTGCCCGCCCGGATCAGCGGCTCGGCGACCGAGGGGATCACCGTGACGCCCTGGGCGCTGACCGACTTGATGAACCGCACCGGCCCGAGCCGGGCGGCCGGCTGGATCTTCGCGTCCCAGGAGCCGTCCTTCCTGGTCACGGTCACCTTGTCGCCGGTGATCAGCGTGACCGTCCTGGGCGCCTCGGCCGGCGCGGGTGCGGGTTGTCGCGCGGCTGCCGGTAAGACGGCCACACCGCTGGCCACCACGGCGAAGACCGCCGCATGGATGAGAACGCGTTTGTGCACAGATCGCCCCTTGTGACGTCGGCTGGTGTTCCCCTTGCCTCTATGACTCGTCGAGCGGATCAACCTGTTTATTCGGGAAGCCGGTAAACGGATCGCCGTCGACGTGAGTCTTCAAGAGTGATGGCTGACTACGACGACTTCGCCCGAGCGCAACTACCGCGGTTGCTGCGGTACGCGACCATGCTCACCGGCCAGCGGGAGCAGGCGGCTGACCTGGTGCAGGACGTGCTGGTCAAGACGTACCGGCACTGGTCCCGGATCAGCGGCACGGATCACCCCGACCGGTACGTGCTGCGGATGGTGACCAACGGCTACCTGTCCTGGCGACATAGCTGGTCCGCACGTGTGATCGCGTCGGGGGACCTCCCCGACGAGGCACGGGCGGACGATTTCGCGTCGGACCACGCCGCGCGCGAGGACATGTGGCAGCGCCTGGCGCGGCTGCCCAAGCGCCAGCGGGCCGTGGTGGTGCTGCGGTACTACGAGCAGCTGCCCGATTCCGAGATCGCCGGGCTGCTCGGCTGTGCCCAGGCCACCGTCCGGGCACACGCCCACAAGGCATTGGCGGCACTGCGAAACGGCTTGGCCATCGAGCAGATGGCGGAAGCCAGGGAGACGTGATGAACATCGAGAACCTGATCAAGGACACCTTCACGGCGCGCGAAGACGACGCGCCCGACAGCGACGCGGTGCTCGCCGCTGCGCGCCAACGCATCGACAGCAGGCGCTCCGGGCTGAGCCTGCCGCTCGCGGTCGCCGCCGGGGCGACCGTGCTGACCCTCGGCGCGGCCACCGCCGTGGTGCTGAACCGGCCGGATCCCGCGCAGCAATCCCAGACCGTCGCCACCGCCAACGGGCCTCAGGACAGCCAGACCCCTGCGGCTACCGGACAGCCCACGCCGGGTCTGCAGATGCCCTACTCCCTCGGCTGGCTCCCGCCTGGCTCGGTCGCCTACCGGGCGCAACGAATCAACATCGGGTCCACAGCGGCCAACCCGGACGCGCCCCTGTACGGCGGTGAGTACATGATGACCGTCACGGCCGACGGCCAGGTCCTGCAGGTCGGCGTCCAGCAGTTCCGGATGGTGTCGGTGGACGAGGCGATGTTCAAGTCGGGCCCTGGCAAGGCCGTGACGATCAACGGGCAGCGCGGGGTCGAGAGTTCGGTGTCCACCGGGCCGGGTGGTTACGAGCTGTACGTGGCGCACCCCGACGGCGGTTCGATGTACGTGCACGTGGCCGCCGAGCACGGCAGCACCGCGCCCGCGCAGCAACTCGTCGACGCCGGTCGCCGGATCGCGGAGAACATCCACTTCCCGGGCACGACGACCGTCACCCCGGCGTACGGCCTGCGCGACCTGCCCGACGGGATGCGGGTCTGCGCCTTCGAAGTAGCACAGGGCTTGGACCGGTCGCCGTCCGTGCCGGGGACCAAGCCGGGGACCATCACGAGCTACTCGCTGGGCACGTGCACCGTCCGGCCGTCGATCTTCGTCAACAGCGCTGTCGTCGGCGACCCGCCCGGCACACCGGGACAACCCGTGCAGGGCCACGAGACGCGCTACGTCGACGAGAACGGGTACCACCGGTTGTGGATCCTCGACGCGGTCGGGGGAGGCCCGGTCGCCATCGCCGGCCAGGTACCGGAGGCCGACCTGTACGACATCGCCAACCGGCTCGTCCTGCCGCGGTGACCGCGGCTCGAACAGGGTCGAGCCAGAACCTGTTGCCGTTCTGGGGGCTACAGGTTCTGGCGGGCGCCGGGTAGCAAGCGTCCTCGGCGCCCGTCGGTCACTCCACATAGGACGAATGTCGCTCGCCGCCCGGTTCACGACACGGACCGTGGCGAAAGCCGCGGGCCGTTCATCGAGGGCTACGCGCGGCAAGGTCGTCGGCGAAGGCCACGAGCGCGGCGTCGTCCAGGGCGCGGCCGAGGCGCTCGGTCCAGCGGTCCCCGAGCACGGCCAGCGCATGATCCCGTGCGGCAGCCACGAACGGTGTGATCTTCTTGCGCCGCAGGCGATCCGCCGATCCCAGCAGTGCGGCGGCAGACTCGGGATCGCGGGCGCAGAGGTACCGGGCGTGCAGGGTCAGGGCCTCCGCGACCGAGTCGCGGTCACGGGTCGTGTGGCTCAGCGAGATCCGCATGGCCTCCGCCAGTTCCCGCCACGCCGTCGCGTCGCGGAGCGCCTGCCGCACCACGCTCGCCCGCAGGTGGACGGTGGCCTCGACGCGGTCACTCCCGTTCTCCCCGACGGTGTCCGCGAGCAGGCGGTCGGCGCGGTGCACGCAGGCGGCGGCCGCCGTCGGGTCGTGGTCGAGCAGCGCCAGTGCGGCGGTGGTCTCGGCCAGAGCGGCCAGCAGGGTGTGGCCGCCCTCGGTGAGCAGGCGGACGGCCTCGGCCGCCTGCTCACGGTGGTGTCCAGGGCGCCGAGGTCCAGAGTCAGCAGCGCGAGGTTGAACAGCGTGCGACCCAGTTCGAACGGTCCGGCGCCCGCTCGGCGTTTCGCCGCGAGCGCCGCCTCCAGTTGACGGATCGCCTGCTGCGGGCGTCCGATCTCGGCCAGCGCCGACGAGAGGTTGTTGAGCACGCGGCCGAGCGTCGCGTCGTCTCCGGAGAGACGGGCGACGGCCAGCGCCTGGCGCAGGTGCGCCAGGGCGGCGCCGGGGTTGCCCCGCTCCACCGCGACCATGCCGAGCAGGCTCAGACCGGCGGTTCGCGTGCTGTGGTCGTCGTCCGCCGCCACGGCCAGCGCCCGCTCCGCCGACTCGCTGGCCGCGTCCAGGTCGCCGCGCAACGCCGCCAGCTGGCCCGATCTGATCAGCAACGGCGGGATCCCGCCCGTGCCCACCTGGCTGAGCAGTTCCGCGCCTTCGCCGAGTCGTCCGGTGGCCTCGTAGAACCGGGTCAGCGCCATCGCCGCCGCCGCGTCGAGCCGCGCGGGGTCCTCGGCCGCCGCCCAGCGCACCGCGGCCCGGATGTTGGCGGCGTCCAGGGCACCGAACGTCGAACCGGCGCGCAACCGGTCGAGGTAGTGCGAGGCGATCCGGGCGCGGGCGTCGGGGGAGTCGAGCTGTTCGGCGGCCAGTTCGGCGACGGTGTCCGGCAGCGTGTAACGCGACGTGTCGCCGTCCGGGGTGAGCCGGACCAGGTTGATGTCGACCAGCTCGGTCAGTTCCGGCAACGGTTGTCCGAGCAGCGTTTCGAGGTCTTCCAGACAGACGCCGCCGTGGAAACCGCCGAGGAAGCGGAACGTGGTGCGCGCTTCGGCGGTCACCATGTCCAGCGTGGCCTCGATCGCCGCACGCAGCGAACGGTGCCGGGCAGGCAGGTCGCGCGGCCCGTCGGTGAGGTACCGCAACCGGTGCGTGAGGCGCGTGGCCAGGTCCGCCGGGCTCATCAGCCGCACCCACCCCGCCGCCAGTTCGATCGCCAGCGGCATGTGCTCGACCTTCTGGCAGATGGCGTGCACCGCGTCGTCAGCGAACTCCAGCCCGGCTCGTCGCACGAACAGCGCTGCCGCCGCTTCACGCGGTAAGCCGCTCAACGCGAGCACGTGTTCGTCGCGCACCCGCAGCGGCCGCTGGCTCGTGACCACGACGGTCAGGCCGGGGCAGCGGCGCGGCAGCGCGGCGAGTTCCGCCGCGGCGTCCACCAGTTGCTCGAACCGGTCGACCACCAGCACCACCCGCCGGTCGCGCAGATGCGCGGCCACCCGGTCCGGCGGCGCCAGCCTGGACGGACCACAGCCCAGCGCGTCTGCCACGAGATCACCGACCAGCGCCACGTCGCTGACGGCGGACAGGTCGAGCGTGCACACCAGAAGATCGGTGCGCCCGCCGAGCAACGCGGCGAGTTCGGCGGCGAGGCGCGACTTGCCGGCGCCCGCCGGGCCGGTGATCGAGACGAGCCGGTGCCGTCTCCGCAGCACCAGGTCCAGCAACGACCGCAGCTCGTCGTTCCGCCCGACCAGACCGTCCGTGCCGGCAGGTGCCGAAGGGGCCGACAGCGTCGAGGGACGTGCCGTGGCCAGGAACGCGGTCAGGTCGTCGCCGGTCAGCTTCAGCGCCGTGGCCATCAGCCGCGCCGACTGCGCTCGCGGAACCCTCTTGCCCTGCTCCAGGTCTCGCAACGCGCGGTCACTGATCCCGCTGAGCCGCGCGAGTTCCACCTGGCTCAGCCCGGCGGCGGCCCGGTGACGGCGCAGCAGCTCGGCGAACGCGGACACCGGGCCGACCGTAGCGGAAGTTCACCGGAAACTCCGGCGGTTTCACTGGCTTCCGCCCGGACCGGGCAGTCATCGTCGGTGCCGGACGTCGGGGGACATGTCCACGATTTCGTTGGGAGGACGGAATTGTCGTACTCATCAAGACGGGTGGTGCTCACCCTCGTCATAGCGGCGCTCGCTTCCGCGGGGCTGGCCACACCCGCGACTGCGGCACAGGGCGAGATCCGCGTGGGCGCGGGGGCGAAGACCATCGCGGGCCGATACGTCGTGGTGCTCAAGGAGAACGCGGACGCGGCCGACATCGTCACCAAGAACGGTGGCGGTGAGGTGCGGGAGACCTGGCGGCACGCGCTCAAGGGGTTCGCGCTCGGGGCCGACGAGACCACGGCCAGGCGGATCGCGGCGGACCCGCGCGTCGCCTACGTCGAACAGGACGCCGAGATCACCGCGGACGCGACCCAGCCGACGCCGTCGGCGTTGTGGGGCCTCGACCGGCTCGACCAGATCACCGGGAGGTCCAACGGCCAGTACGTCTCCGCGGGTTCCGGTGCCCGCGACGTGCGCGCGTACGTGATCGACACCGGCATCCGCACGACACACACGGACTTCGGCGGTCGCGCGAGTTGGGGCACGAACACCACTGGCGACAACAACAACACCGACTGCAACGGCCACGGGACTCACGTGGCGGGCACCATCGGCGGCACCACGCACGGCGTCGCGAAGTCCGTGCGGCTGGTGGCGGTGAAGGTCCTCAACTGCTTCGGTTCGGGCACCACCACGGGTGTCATCAGCGGTGTCGACTGGGTGACCCAGAACGCCGTGCGCCCGGCCGTGGCGAACATGAGCCTCGGCGGCGGCGCCAGCGCGACGCTGGACGCGGCGGTCGAAGCCTCGATCGCCGCGGGCATCACGTACGCGGTCGCGGCGGGCAACTCGAACCTCGACGCCTGCCAGACCTCGCCGGCCCGCGCGCCGAACGCGATCACCGTCGGCGCCACCGACCGCAACGACGTGAGACCGACGAACTGGTCCAGCGGCGGCAGCAACTTCGGCAGCTGTGTGGACGTCTTCGCTCCCGGCGACGACATCACCTCGCTGTCGAACACCAGCGACACCGCCACCAGGTCGCTCAGCGGAACGTCGATGGCCGCGCCGCACGCAGCCGGTGTCGCCGCGCTGTACCTGCAGCGCAACGCGAACGCCTCGCCGACCACCGTCTGGTTCGAGATGGCGTTCGTCGAGTCCACCAAGGACGTCGTGGTGAACGCGGGCGCGGGCTCGCCGAACCTGCTGCTCAACTCCCGCTACACCTTCGGCGGGCCGGACGGCGACTACAACGACGACCAGCGCACGGACACCACCGTGTGGCGTCCGTCGACGGGTCAGTGGTTCGTGCGCAACCAGTTCACCCAGCAGTGGGGCCAGCAGGGCGACGTCCCGGTGCCGGGCGACTACAACGGCGACGGCGTGTCCGACGTGGCGGTGTGGCGTCCGTCCACCGGTCAGTGGTTCGTGAACGGCCAGTTCACCGTCGCGTGGGGGCAGCAGGGCGACGTCCCGGTGCAGGGTGACTACAACGGCGACGAGATCACCGACGTCGCGGTGTGGCGTCCGTCGACGGGCGAGTGGTTCGTGCGCAACCAGTTCACCCGGCAGTGGGGCCAGCAGGGTGACATCCCGGTGCCCGCCGACTACGACGGCGACGGTGCGGCGCAGGCCGCGGTGTGGCGTCCGTCCACCGGGACCTGGCACTACATCGGTGCGTTCGGCGTCGTCGTCGCCGTCCAATGGGGACAGAGCGGTGACATTCCCGTGGTGGGCGACTACAACGGGAACGGCGGGTTCGACCTGACGGTGTGGCGTCCGTCGACCGGCGAGTGGCACGTGCGCGGCGTCAGCTCGACGCAGTGGGGTCAGCAGGGCGACGTGCCGGTGCCCGGCGACTACAACGGCGACGGGGTGGGTGACCTGGCGGTCTGGCGCCCGTCGACCGGGCAGTGGTTCGTGCGCAACCAGTTCACCGTCGCGTGGGGCGTGCAGGGGGACAAACCTCTGGCGTCATGACGACAGAGCCGGGGCCGCCTTCCTCGCGAAGGCGGCCCCGGCCGCGTTCCAACGGACGCGGGTGAGGCGCCTTTCGGCACTGTGGCATTGGAGCAGCCGGACCAGTATTCGACTCGTTCGACGGCCTGAGTGAATGTGTCAATTCTTCCTGCCGGTGGACTCCGGTAACGTTCGGTCCCGTATGCCTAAGATGTTTCCAGTGGGCGCAGAATCGAGCGAAACTCATCCATCCGGCAAACCTGAGAAATTGAGTGCGGCATTCGCCATTCGCGCCGCGACGGAGCAGTTCGGTGCTCTGATCGGCAGGGCGCCGGAAGCCGTTTCGGGGATACGTGCGCTGCCGGACGGCGGCTGGTCGGTGCTGATCGACGTCGTCGAACTCGAACGCATCCCCGCCACCACCAGCATCATCGCCACCTATCGGGTCGACGTCGACCCGGCCGGTGAGCTGTGCGCCTGCGAGCGGCTCAGGCGCTACACCCGTGGAACGACGGACATGTGACGGGACGGTTGCGAGAGGTGAACAACGGATCCAGTTCGCTCGCCGACACGTTGGAACGGGTTCTCGACAAAGGCGTCGTGATTGTCGGCGACATTGCTGTGTGCGTGGTGGACATCGAGCTCCTCACGCTGCGAGTACGGCTATTCATCGCATCCGCGCAGACAGCGCGTGAAATGGGAATGGACTGGTGGACGAACGATCCGTTCTTCACGCCGAAAGCGGTGGAATCGGACGTCGGGAAGAACGAGTTGGCCCAGGCGAACGCCGACCTGCGCGACCGGGTCGCGGCGTTGGAGCGGGCACTGGGGGAGGAACGGGCGTGAGACGCGGCCTGTACGCCTACGCGATCACCAGGGACCGGCGGATCGACCTGGAAGGGCCCTGGCTGATCAGCCATCGGGGCTTGGCGCTGGTCGTGGCCGAGGTCGACCTCGACCGGTTCACCGGGCTCGAGTGCGACGAACCCGACGAGGACAGCCCGTTGGCCGTGCTGGTCCGCGAGCACGACGCCGTGGTGCGCACCGTGTTCCGGCACGAACCGGTGTTGCCGTTGCGGTTCGGCACCGTCCTCGACGGCGCCGATGCCGCCGTACGGCTGCTCAGCGCCCGTTACGTGGAGGCGCTGGCCTGGCTGGACCGGGTGGAGGGACGGCGGGAGTGGGGCGTGCGGGTCCGCGGCGCCGGGCATGAGCCGGTGAACCTGGACGGGGTGTCGGGAACGGCCTACCTGTTGCAGCGGCGTGCACGGCTGGCCGCCGCCGAGAACGCCCGTCGCGACGCCGCCGCTGTGCATCAGGAACTGGCCCTGCGAGCCGCCGAGAGCACCTTCCGCGACCTCGCGGGCGATCTGCTCCTCGAAGCGGCGTACCTGGTCGACACCGGAAGCGAGGACGACTTCCAGGCGGAGGTCCACCGGCTGACCGGGGAACTGGGGCTGTCGGCGGAGATCACCGGGCCGTGGCCTCCGTACTCGTTCACGACAGTGGAGTTCGCCGATGCCTGAGCACAGCACCACGACCCTGGTCGACCTGCTCGACCGCGTAGTGCACCGGGGTGCGGTCGTGCGCGGCGACGTGGTCATCACGCTGGCGGGTGTCGAGCTGATCCGGCTCGACCTGCGACTGCTGCTGATCGGCCTCGGCGGCGCCCGGTGAGTGCGCAGGACGCGGGCAAAGGGCTCGGCCGGATCGTCGTGGCGGTCCTGGAGATCGTGTGTGAACTGCTTGAACGCCAAGCGCTGCGCCGGGTGGACGCCGGCACCCTCACCGACGAGGAGGTCGAGAACCTCGGCCAGGCGCTGGTCTCGCTGCAACGCCAGTTCGCGGCGCTGCGCGAAGCACTCGGAGAACCGGACACCTCCGCGGTACGGCTTCCCGTCGACATCGCGAGCCTGCTGCACGAAGAGAGGACATCATCGTGACCGCTCCCGCCACGCAGAACTCGGGCGGCCTGGCCGACGTGCTGAACGTACTGCTGGACAAGGGACTCGTGATCGACGCGTCGGTGCGCGTCTCGTTGATCGGCATCGAGATCCTGGCCATCGAGATCAAGGTCGTGATCGCCAGCGTCGACACCTACATCCGGTACCTGGAAGCGATGCATCGCCTGGAGATGGTCCGGCGCGGAGCGGTCGTACCGCAGCCCGTCGCCCAAGGCATCGGCGGCACCTACGGCCTGCTGGCCGCCGCGGTCCCCGCTGTGGTCACCCCTGCCGTGGCCACCCCGGTACCGGCGGAGCAGACCCGCCCATGAGCCTGCACCTGCACGCCGTCGTACGGGCGACCCATCAGCTACCGGACGGTTCGTCGTTCCGGCTCGTCGAACTGGAGGACGTCGCCGTCGTCGTCAGCGAGCATCCCGATGGCCGCGTGCTGACCGAACAGGAGGCCGTCGACGACCTGGCCGGGTTGTGCGCGCTGCTACCGGACGGACCGGTGGTGCCGCTGCGCATCGGCACCACCGCGGTGGACGAGACCGCCGCCCGTGCCGCCGTGCACGCGCTGTCCGTGCCGGTGGTGCGAGACCGGCTGAACCAGCTCGACGGTGTGGCAGAGTTGCACGTGCGCTTGGTGTTCGACGAGGACACCGCACTACGCGCCGTGCACGACGAGAGCGGCTTCGCCGGCGGCGGGGCCGATCTCACCGCCACCATCGCGCAGGGCGAACGGATCGCGCGGCAGATCGTGGCCTGGCGCCGGAACCAGGCCGACGGAATGCTCGCATCGGTGTCAGCCGTCGCTCTCGCGGTGGCACTGCTCGACCCGCCGGTGCACACCGAGGAACACCGCGCGTTCCTGGTTCCGCTCGGCGAGGTCGAGGCCGTGCGAGACGGTGTTGCCGCGCTGAACGGTGTCACAGCGATCTGCACCGGCCCGTTGCCTGCGTTCCACTTCCTCGACCTGGCCCCACGACAACCGCGCCACCAGGACCAGCCGGCATCGCGCTGGGGCTGGTAGGTCCTCGTCGAGGCACAGGATCGAGGTGGTGACTTCGTGAGTAGCGTCGTGAACATGGAGAACGGCGGACCCAGCCGGACGGCGCTCGTCACCGCGTACGCCCGTGCCTACCACCAGATCGTCGACCAGCCACAGATCTTCACCGACCCCCTTGCGGCACGTCTGCTCGGCCATGCCGCCGAAGAACTGCCGAGACTGGGCACGGCCGCGACCGATCGCCTCGGCGGCGCCGTGACGGACCGGCCCCGCCGCCTGGTCTTCGCCTCCAGGGCTCGCTTCGCAGAGGACGCCGTGGCCGCGGCCGTCGCCAAGGGTGTGCGGCAGGTCGTGATCCTGGGCGCGGGCCTGGACACCTTCGCCTACCGCAATCCGCACCGCGATCTGCACGTTTTCGAGGTCGACCACCCCGCCACCCAGGAGTGGAAGAGAGAACGCCTTGCCGCGACCGGGATCGACAGCCCTGACACGCTGACCTTCGTGCCGGTCGACTTCGAAACCCACACGCTGGCAACGGAACTCGAAGCCGCCGGATTCAGCCGGACGGACCCGGCCGTGTTCGTGTGGCTGGGCGTCGTCTACTACCTGACCCCCGACGCCGCCCACGCCACCCTCGCCTACATCGCCGGTCAGGCTCAGCCGGTCGAGGTGGTCTTCGACTACCTGCGGTCCGCGACCACCGACGCGGAACGTGCCTACCAGCGCGCACGTGCCGATCGGCTGGCCGCCGTCGGTGAACCCCTGTTCAGCTACTTCACTCCCGACGGCATCGCCGCACAGTTGCGAGCCCTCGGGTTCACCGATGTCGAGGACCACTCCGCTCCCGACCTGATCAGCGGTTACCTCGGCGGATCCGCGGCGTTCGAGAGTGAACCGTCCCCAGCGCTGCACGCGATCCGCATGCTGCGCGCGAGCCGCTGAGGACGCTGTGGGTGCCGGGTGACGCACTCACTCGGCGAGCTTTCGGTAGGTCAGGCGGATGTTCTGCGGGCCGGCCGAGGCGCGATGGCGTTCGAAGAGTTCGTCCAGAAGTGCGACGACCGGGCGGCGGCGCTGCCGGGTGAACACGGGGCGCCAGAGGAACAGGACGAGTTCTCCGCCTGGTCGAAGTACCCGGTGTGCTTCCCGAATGGCTGCCAGCGGGTCGGGCATCTCTTCGAGGCTGTAGCCGTAGAACAATGTGTCGGCCTGGTCGTCGGCCAGCGGAAGCTTGCAGCCGTCACCGGCCACATAGGACATTCGTGCGCCGGGCACGCCGTCCAGCCGGTGCTGCAGTGATCGCATGGCCGACGGTGACGGGTCGAGGGCGATCAGGGTGTTCTCGCCGCCCAGGTGGGTTTTGAGTGCCGTGGTGTAGAAGCCGCCTCCGCTGCCGACTTCCAGGCAGACCGTGCCGGGGCGGCGGTTGATCACGCGCAGGTCGTGCCGGGGCAGGTCCCATCCGAGGATCATGCGCAGGACCGGGCTGCTGATCAGCCGGTACAGGCGGTCGGGTGTGCGCCAGCCGCCGCTGACACCCGGCTGGGCCGGATGTGTCGTGCTGGTCTTGAGGTCAAGCTCGGTCATCGTTGTGTGATTCCTTCGTTTTGGGCAGGGCACGTGCCGCGGCGATCGTGGCGAGGACGAACAGGACGACGCCGAGCACCAGCGCGGCTCGCAGGCCTGTCACGAACGCGGCACGGGCCAGTTCGAGCAGGTGAGAGCCCGCTTCGGGCGGTAGTCCGGTGGCAGCGGCCGTCGCCTCGGTGAGGCCGTCGCGAGCTCGTGCCGCCTCGCCGGGAAGACTGGCCGAGTAGATCAAGGTTGCCACGCTGCCCAGAACCGTCACACCGAGCCCGGCGCCGAGCTCGTAGGCGGTCTCCTCCACAGCGGCCGCCGCGCCCGCCTGCTCGGCCGGTGCGGCGGCGAGCAGGGCGTCGGAGGCGGCGGTGAGCGAGATCGAGACACCGAAGCCGGTCGCGGCCAGCACCGGTCCGAGCAACCACAGGTTCTCGGTCACCGTCAGACCCGCGGCGCAGACCACCAGGGCCACCGCGCTGACCGCGAACCCGGCGATCGTCATCAGACGGTTCCCGAACCGCTGCAACAACGGCCCGGCGACGAGACTGCCGATGATCGCCGAGACCATGACGAACATCAGTCGCAACGCGGCGGGCAGGGGCTGCAGCGCGAGCACGAGCTGGAGGTACTGGGCGAACAGCAGACCCAGGCCGACCAACGAGGTCATGACCAGCAGGACGCTGCCGACCGCCACGCTGAACGCGCGGTCGCGGAACAGCGTCACGTCGAGCAGCGGAACAGCCAGTTTTCGTTGCCGCCGGACGAATGCCACGAGCAACAGGCACCCGAGCAGCCCGGCGACCGGGCCGAGCACGTACATCGTCCCGCCGTGCGGGGTCTGCTTGATCGCGAAGGCGATCCCGATGATGCCCAACCCGGCCAGCACGGCGCTGAGCCCGTCCCACGGCCCGTCCGGCGGGTCCGCGGACTCCGGGATCAGCCAGTAGGTCAACGGAATCGCCACGACCATCACCGGCACGTTGATCAGGAACGCGGCGTGCCAGGAGAACGTCTCCACCAGGAAGCCGCCGAGCAGCGGCCCGAGCACCGCCCCCGAACCGGCCACTCCACTCCAGATGCCGATGGCCGTCTGGCGTTCGGCACGGTCGGGAAACGCCTGGCGCAACAGCGACAGAGTGGCGGGCATGATCATCGCGCCGCCGACACCGAGCAGGGCCCGCGCGGCGATCAGCACCGCGACGTTGGGCGCCCACGCGCAGGCGAGTGAGGCCAGTCCGAACACGACGTATCCGAGCACCAGAATCCGGCGCCGGCCGTACCGATCGCCCAACGTGCCGAAGGCGAGCAGCAGGGGCGCCGCGACCAGCGAATAGACCGCGATGATCCACAGTTGGCTGGTGGCGGTGGGCCGCAGGTCCTCCGCCAGCGCGGGCAAGGCCATGTGCAGCACCGTGGCGTCCACGGACACCAGCAGCAGACTGGCGCACAAGATCGCCAGCACGAGCCAGCGCCTGCCCACCAGGACTCTGGGCGGAATGGTCACAACCAGTCGGCCTTACGCAGATGACGATGCACGGTTCCAGTCTCGCTAATTCCGGTCCATGACACCTCATCCTTCAGACGCTTGTGAATCATCCTCTGGTAGCAGAAGCACAGACCCGCTGGCGGGGATCGGCGTCTGGTTCACGATCGCCATGCCCCGCCCGCGTGGCGAGTCGGACGAGGACGGCCGCATCACCGGCGCCGACGCCGAGGCGTCCTCGACCGAAATCCTGACGACGCAAGGCTCACCCGACTTCCTCAGCCGCAGACGTGCTGGAAACCGCGCGTGGTCGTAGACGTTCGAGACGCGCTCGGTGACGACCAGTAGAACGTCGACGAGGTCGTCCTGGTGCAGGCCGGTCAACGAGGATTGTGTCCACCTGCGGACATTGCCCAGGTCGGCGGCATCGCGGTCCAGCTCCAGAACGTGCCAGCCCCGCCAGACTCAGCAGCTTCCTGGAGTGAGCTCCTCGCCGCCGCGCGGCGTAGGACGCGGTGTAGCAGGCCAGGGCGGCGGTGATGGCGATCGCGTGCACCACGTCTACTCGCCGTGGCCGCGGCTCAAGACGTTCGTAGTCAGCAAGTCCCAAGAGGACGACCGGCACCGAAGCACACGCCCAGGCCCCGATGGGCACGGTGGTCATCAAGGGGTGCACCCGGGCACACACCGCTCATCCGGTTTGAGGAGGCCTGCGGCGGTAACACCTCCGCCATGCCGATCGCCCAGTCCTTCCGACGTGTCCAAGCCGCCTATGCCGAGGACGAACAACGCCCACTGCTCGGATACCTCGCGTCACTGTGTTCCTACGGCGTTCTGGTGGGACTCGCCACGGCTGTCGGCCGGCACCGGGGAACGCGGCTGCCGGAACGGTTCACGGCCGGTGACACGGTCCTGCTGGCGCTGGCCACCCACAAGGCGAGCAGACTCATGACGAAGTCGTCGATCACGAGCGTGCTGCGCGCACCGTTCACCCGTTACGAGAAGCCCGCAGGCGTGGCCGAGGTCCAGGAAACGGTGCGCGGCAACGGGGTGCGGCACGCCGTCGGGGAGCTGATGACCTGCCCGTTCTGCTCAGGCGTGTGGATCGCGGGTGCTTTGACCGCCGGTCTGGTGCTCGCGCCGAGACCCACCCGGCTGATCACGACCGCCCTGTCCGCCGTGGCCGCCTCTGACTGGCTGCACGTCGGTTACGACGCCGCCAAGAACTGAGCCACGCGGCGGGCCATCTTGCGGTTCATCGTTCTGCCCACGGCTTTCACGATCCTTCGCGAGGGATCGCACTCGTTGCGGCCACCGCGATCGTTCACCCAGGAAGCGTGAACTGCCGGACGTTGTCGTGCGGATTTGGCAGCGGGGGAGTAGACGACCGAGCTCCTGGGTAGAGGTGGATCAAGTCGAGAGGAGACGACGACCAACCACGTCGCCACCGACTCGCTCTGCAAGCAGATCGACCGCGGCATCCCGCAGATGCCGCAGGAGGTCATCGCGAATATCGAGCATGACATCGACGCTGTCAGCGAAAGGATGTACCGATGAGCAACAAGAACGTCCCCGTCAACGCGGACGAGCCGCGCGCCGAAGTCGAACAGACGCGGCGGGGCCTCGGTGACACCGTGGAAACGCTGGCGCACAAGGAGAATGTCCGCGGCCGGGTCGAGGGCGAGGCGCACGAGGGAGCGAACACGGTGAAGCAGACCGCCGCGCGGGCCAAGAAACCGGCGGCTGGGAAGCCGGCCGATGCCGCGGGCAGCGCCGTGAGCAAGGCGGGACAGACGACCGACGAAGCCGGTGCCGCCGCCGGTATCGCTGCCGAGAAGGCAGGCGTGAAGGCGGAACAAGATGGCGCGGCCCGCGAGAAGGCGACCGTCGTGGCCGCTCAGTTGAGCGAGAAGGCGACCCAGGCCGGCCAGAAGGCCGGCGCCGTCGCCGACCAGTTGAGCGAGAAGGCGACCGTCGTCGCCGGTCAGGTCGGCGAGAAGGCCGGTGTCATGGCCACGCAGGTCGGTGTGGCTGCCGTTCAGGCGGTCGAGGCGCTGCCTGAGCCCGTGCAGCAGCGCGTCGAGCAGGGCATCCGTCAGGCCCGCCAGCACCCTGCGCTGGTCGCGGTCGGCGCGGCGGCGGGCGTGCTGCTGCTGTGGAAGCTGCTGCGGCGGGGGCGGTGAACAGGAACGTCACCAAGCTGGACCACCGGCCGCTGGGCATGCCGTTCGGTGTGCTCGGCGGCCTGGCCGCCAGCAGGTGTTCGTGCGCGTGCAGAAGCTGATCACCTGCACCGAAGAGTGAATCTCACCGACGTCTTCATTCGCTGTGGCGAATCGCCACCAATGCGGTGTCGTCGGCCGCCGGCTGGTCGCCGATCATCGTGGCCATGATCGTGATGCACGCGGTCTCGGGATCCGTGGAGGTGACGGCGCCGCGCAGGCGCTCCAAGCCCGTGTCGAGATCGTGCTCCCGGCGTTCCACGAGGCCGTCCGTGTAGAGGACGATCAGGGTCCCGGGCGGCACGTCGAACTCGGTGTCGTGGCGACCGGTGCTGCCGAGGTCGAACCCGATGGGCGGGTCGACGTGGACGTCGACGAACCGGGCTTCGCCTTCTGGCGTCGCGAGTACCGGCGGCAGGTGGCCGGCCACGGCGATGCGCATGTTGTGGCTGGCCGTGTCGATGACCGCGTACGCGACGGTCGCCATGGTGTCGTGTTCGAAGTGACTGGCTTTCCGGTCGAGTTTGCCCAGCACCTCCGCTGGATCGGCGTAGTCCAGCGCGTAGGCGCGCAAGGCGCTCCTGAGCCGGCCCATGACGACGGCGGCGGGCAGGCCGCTGCCGACGACGTCGCCGATCACCACGCCGATGCGGTCACCGGGCAGTTCGAACACGTCGTACCAGTCACCGCCGACACCGCTCTCCGCGCCCGGTACGTAGCGTGCCGCGAACTCCCAGCCCTCGGTGCTCGGCAGGCGGGTGGGCAGCAGGCTTTCCTGCAACAGCGTGGCCGCGGCGCGTTCTGAACGTGTCCGGTCCACGTAGACCGCGACCGCGAGGCGATCGGCGACGAGTTGCAGTGCCTCGATCTCCTCGTCGGTGAACCGGCGTGCCGCGGTGCTGCCGACGTGGAGCACCCCGGTCAGCTCGCCTTCGGCGATCATCGGCACGCCGAGCAGCGTTTGCAGACCGTGTTCCCACAGCAGGGGGTTGACCACTGTGGACTTGTCGACGTGCCCGATCTGCACTGCCTGCCGGAGTTGTGCCACCCGGCCCGCGAACCCCTTGCCCACGGGCACGCGCACTCCCTGGAAGACCTCCTCGTCCAGGCCGGAGGTCGCCTTCGCCACCAGGTGGCCACCATCGCGATTCATCAGCAGCACCGTCGCGGTGTCGACGGCCAGCAGTTCGCGGACGTTTTCCAGCAGTGCCTGCAGGAGCTTGTCGAGGTCGAGCTCCTTGAGCGCCCCAGCCGTGACGGCGTCGAGGACGCGCAAGCGAATCGACGAACCGCCGACCTCGGCCATTCCACCTCCAGCGCACCGAGCGTGTTCACGACAGTACTTCGCGGGGCCGTCGACTTCGAAGATCGATCATGGTCTGCGGGCGATTCGCCGACAGTTGGATCGTTTCTGAGTCGATTTTGCCGGGTATTGCTGTTCCAGGGCGTGAGCAGTCGTGGCGAAGAGGCCTGGATCGCGCTCCGCCGCTTCCAAACACATCTCAGCGCAGGGGAGAAGTCAGGCATGAGCACGATCACCAAGTCCGTGGACGTCGAGGCCGACGTCACGAGCGTCTACAACCAGTGGACCCAGTTCGCCGAGTTCCCGCGGTTCATGGAGGGCGTGGAGCGGATCGTCCAGCTCGACGACACCCACACCCACTGGACCCTGAGCATCGCCGGCGTGACCCGTGAGTTCGAAGCCACCATCACCGAACAGCATCCCGACCAGCGCGTGGCCTGGCGCTCCGACAGCGGACCGGACCACGCCGGGGTGGTGACCGTGCACCGCCTGGACGACCACCAGACTCGCGTGACGGTGCAGATGGACATCGACCCGGACGGCTTCGTGGAGAACGTCGCCGACAAGCTCGGCATCCTCGACCGCCGCGTCCAAGGCGACCTCGATCGCTTCAAGACGTTCATCGAGAAGCGCAACGGCACCGAGACCGGCGCGTGGCGCGATGACGTGGACCGCCCTGACGCTTCCTGACCTGGCGTACAGACGGGTGCGTTCCCGGGGTGATCCGTACAGCGCGGATCACCCCCTACGTCGTTCAACCTGGCCAACGCTATGACCGGCATCCGGCACGACGCGGCCGCGGTCGGAAAAGCGCTGCAGTGGCGGCGCACAGAACGGTCGCGAGGTGGGCGACGCAGGACCTTCGGTGGTGCTCACGCGCGATGCTCATCCGCGCCCTCGGCCTTCTGCGGGCTCAACGCGGCCATCACTTCGTCCGATGAGGCGTAGGTCCGCTCTGGCAGTTCGTGCAGCCGACGGCGGACCGGAGTCTCGAAGTCGTGCACACCGGCGCAGCTGACGACGTGCACCTTGTCTGCCGGGTAGGTCAGTCCGTTGAGGACTTCTCGTAACTCCGCTTCGTTGCTCTCTACCAACATGCTCACAGAACTTGACTACCCGCCCGTGCGTGGCACAACACCTGTGCTGGATCGGTTGACCTGCGTGAAGGCGAGCGGTCCAAGACGTCCCGGCGGAGGCGGATCGACCTCGAATGGTGACTTTCGTTGCAGGACAGCGGGTTGATGTCGTCCAGTGACCTGATCAGACGGACCACGTGCGGCTGATGCAGGCGGCTGATCAGATCCCACCCGGACTCATCACCGCTCAGGACACGGGCAGACCGCCCGGAAACGCCGAGTGCCCCCACATCAAGGATGTGGGGGCACTCGGCGGTGTGACGCTCAGTCTTTCTTGAAGACGTCCTTGACGTTCTCCGCAGCGTCCTTCAAGTGACCCTTGGCCTGATCCGTCTTGCCTTCGGCCTGCAGACCCTGGTCGTCCGTGGCGTCGCCGACGCCTTCCTTCACCTTGCCCTTGAGCTGATCGCCCTTGGCATCCAGCTTGTCATCTGCACCCATGTCCACCGGATGCCCTTGTTCCTCGCGGGCAAACCACTGTGATGGCCACGTGGATCGCGAAGGGCGCGTTGTCGTTGCTCGGCAAGGTCGAGTGCGAAGGTGTGGATGGCACGACACTGAGATTGCGCGGCTCGACACAGAGGCCACCAGCGGCACCGCCATCCTGTTCACCTTGTCCACCAGCAGACGTCGGCGTGTTGCCGGTCATCATCCGGTGTGAACGCGGACACGAGCGAGCGGAGTTGTTGACGTCGACGGATGCGCAGAGCCTGGGGGTGGCTGCTCGCCGCGATGGTGAGATGAAGCACCTCGCCCGAGACGCGATCCACGCGCTGAAAGGCCGTGAGCGGGGCTGCTGAGCAAGGCTTTGGTGTGTCGGACGACCGTCGCCTGGGCGGACCCGGTCCATCGTCATGGATCCTCGGTGATCAGTCGTCAGAGGTCCAGGTTGCCGCCTGAGACGATCACGCCGATCCGGCGCGGCGTGGGTCGTACGCGTCCGCACAGCAGGGCCGCCAACCCGGTGGCGCCGCTGGGTTCGACGACGATCTTCAGTCGTGTCAGGGCGAAGTGCATCGCCTCGCGGATTTCGTCGTCGGTCACTAGGACGATGGTCTCGACCAGGCGCTGGTTGATCGCGAAGGTCAGCTCACCCGGGATGGTCGCGGCCTGGCCGTCGGCGATCGTGTGGGGCACGGGGACGGAGATCCGGTGTCCGGCTTCGAGAGAGCGCCGGGTGTCGTCCCCGGCCTCGGGTTCGACGCCGATCACCCGGATTCCGCGGTGCAGGGAGGTCGCGGCGGTGGCACTGCCCGCGATCAGCCCGCCGCCGCCGACCGGGACCACCAGCGCGCCCAGAGGTCCGGTGTCCTCGAGCAGTTCGAGTGCGGAGGTTCCCTGTCCGGCGATTACGTGCTCGTGGTCGTAGGGCGGGACGAAGGTCAGGTCTCGTTCGGCGGCCAGGACGGCCCCGAGTGCCTCGCGGTCGTCGGTGTAGCGGTCGTAGGTGATGATCTCCGCGCCGTAGCCCAATGCCGCGTCCATTTTGGACTTCGGGGCGTCCGCGGGCATGAGGATCACGGCGGTGGTACCGAGTTCGCGGGCCGTGAGCGCGACGGCTTGGGCGTGGTTGCCGGAGGAGTAGGTCGTGAGGCCTTTCGCAACCCGCAGGCGCGACGCGGCGTTGTACGCGCCACGCACCTTGAACGAGCCTGTGCGCTGGAAGTTCTCGCATTTCAGGAACACCTCGGTGCCGACGGCCCTGTCGAGGGTGCGGGACCGCAGGACGGGCGTGCGGTGGGCGACACCGCGCAGTCGGCCGGCGGCGGAGCGGACGTCGTCCAAGGTCACCGGATCACGGCTCACCGGTCACCGCCCACGCGCTGACCTCGACCAGCACACCCGGCCGGAGTCCGCAGCAGACGGTGGTCCTGGCCGGGTACGGCTCGGCGAAGAACTCCGCGTACACCGCGTTGAACTCGTCGAAGTCGTCGGTGTCGGTGAGGAACGCCTGCACCGCGATCACGTCGTCCGCACTGGCGCCGACGGCCCGCAGCGCGGCGGCCAGGTTCCGCAGGGCGAGCCGGGTCTGCTCGGTCACGCCCTGTGCCGGTGACCGGTCCGGCAGGTAGCCGCACTGTCCGGCGACCGCGACGTGGCGCCCGATTCGCGCGCTCGCCGAGTAGGGGCAGCCGGGGGCCGGGCCGTTCGGAACCACTCCCGCGACGCGTGTCATCACAGCTCTCCTTCGGCGACGACGGGATTGCTCAGCGAGCCGATGCCGGGGATGCGGCACTCCACGACGTCGCCGCCGGCGACGACCACCGCGCCGGGAGTGCCCGTGGAGATGATGTCGCCGGGGAACAACGGCATGACCTGGCTGTGAAAGCTCACCAGGAACTCCGGCGAGAACGTCATGTGCGACACGGTGTTGTGGCGGTGCACCGATCCGTTGTGGACGGTCTGCACCTCGATCTGCGCCAACGGGAACGGGATCTCGTCGAGCGGGACCAGGTGCGGGCCGAAGGAGAAGAACGTGGGGAAGTTCTTGGCCCTGGTGAGGAACCGCGGGTTGCGCCGCAGGACGTCCTCCGCGGTCTGGTCGAGGATCGGCACGACTCCCCACAGGTGGTCGAGTGCCTCGGACTCCGGCACGGTGCGGCAGTACCGCCCGATCACCAGGCCGAGCTCGGCCTCCGCGGTCACCCGCGTGCTCTGGTGGGGCAGCACGATCGGCTCGCCCGGACCGATGATCGTGTGATCTCCCTTGATGAACGACGCGGGTTCGTCCGGCACCGACTCGGCCAGGTCGCCGGCGTGGTCGACGTAGTTCAACCCGATGCCCCAGATCTTGCGCGGGGACAGGTACGGCGCCACGAAGGTGACCTCGTTGGCAGGGAGGAACAACGCGTCGTCGGTCTGCGCCGCGGCCGTGAGGGCCGTCTGCCAGGTGAAGGGGTCGAGCAGGGCCATGGCGTCACCGGAGAACCCCGGAAGTGCCACGTCCGCAGGGATAACTCCCCGTTCGGCGTCGACTAGCACCGGACGCCGCGCTGTTCCCTCGGCGATCGTCGCGATCCGCATGAATTCTCCTTTCAGCAACCGGAGATCAGTCCGCCGTCGACGCGGATCTGCGCACCGGTGGTGTACGAGGCGCGGTCACCGCACAGGAACGCGGCCATGTCCGCGAACTCCTCCGGCCGGCCGTAGCGGCCCGCCGGGATGAGCTCCTCGGACCTGGCCCGCACCGACTCCGCGGGAAGTCCGCGGCGAGCGGCCTGGTCGGCGTCCAGCGCGGCGACGCGGCCGGTGTCGATCCGGCCCGGCAGCAGCATGTTCACCGTGACCCCGTCCGCGGCGACCTCTGCCGCGAGGGTCTTGAGGTAGGCGGCGAGTCCCGCGCGGGCCACGTTGGACCGCACCAGGCCGGGGATGGGCTGCTGCACGCCGCTGGACCCGATCGCCAGCACTCGTCCCCAGCCTCGCTCGCGCATGCCGGGCAGCACCGCCGACACCAGGTCGATCTGGGCCAGCAGCAGAACGTTCGCGGACTCGGCCATGCTCATCCCGGTCAGTTCTGCCGCCGGTCCCGGCGGTGGACCACCGGCGTTGAGCACCAGCACGTCGATCGCGCCGAAGGTGCCGGCGGCGCGCGTGACGGCAGCGGCGGTGGTGGCGGGCTCCACCAGGTCGAGCCCGACACCGATCGCGCCGGTCAGTTCCGCCGCGCGCTGCTCGGCGAGCGCGGCCCGGCGACCGGTGATCACGACGTTGGCGTGCTCCCGGCTGAGGACCCGTGCGATCGCGAGTCCCAGCCCGGACGTCGACCCGGTGACCAGGGCGGTGCGGCCCCGCAGTCCGAGGTCCATCACGCCACGCCCACGGCGGTGCTCGGGGAAGTGCGGCGCACTGTGCGCACGAGCAGAAGAGCCAGCACACCCGCGGCCACGAACGCCCCGGTGCCGAGTCCGATGTAGCCGAACACGCCCGCGGCCGAGTTCTCCGTCGATCCGTCCACCCGCACGCTGGTGGACTTCAGCACAGCGGCGCCTGCGAAGTTCAGCACCACCGACCCGATCGCGATCATCACCATGACGAGGCTCGACACGACGCCCTGCCGGTGCGGGGGTGCCAGCACCGCCGCCATGTTGAACCCGGACGTCACGAGCGTCCCCGCGGTCAGGCTGAGCATGAACGAGCAGACCACCGCCAGCGCGAGCGTGGACACCCCGGCGAACAGCCCGAGGGTCGCGACCAGCCCGAGCGCGACCCCGCCCATCAGCGTCACGGCGGGGCCCACCCGAGTCGCGAGCGCCCCTGCGAGCGTGCCGCCGAGCACGATCCCGATCGCCGGCACCCCGTACAGCAACCCGAGGGCGCCCTCCGCGGCCAGCCCGTAGCCGAGTCCCTGGTCGGGTGAGACGTCGGCGAGAAGGCTGAACAGCTGGAGCATGCTCTGGTACGCGCCGGTTCCCAGCACGACCACGAGAAGCGTGAGCACCAGCGGCCTGCCGAGATTGCCGATGTCGACGATCGGCTCCGGCACGCGGCGGGCCGTCACGTACCAGCCGGCGAGCGCCGCCGCGCCGGCGAGCAGCAGCAGGAGCGCCGGGCTGATCCAGCCGAACTCCGCGCCGAGGCTGATGTACCCGACCACCGCGGCCAGCCCGCCGCCGAGCAGGAGCGCTCCGGCGACGTCGATGCGGCCGGGCGTCCTGATCACCGACTCGGGCAGGAAGAAGCGCACGAGCAGCGCTCCGGCGGCGGCGAGGACGCCCGAGACGATGAAGACGATCCGGTAGCCGTACGCATGCGACAACGACTCGAACACGAACGGGAACACGATGCCGAACACCGCGTTGCCGGTGGTCACGATGCCGGTGACGATCATCGCGATACGGCTCTCGCAGAGGTCGCGGACGATCCCGACGGTGAGGAAGAGCGACGCCACGGCCGCTCCCTGGACCACCCGGCCGAGCACGAACACCCACAGGCTCGACGCGATCATGCACACCAGGGCGCCCGCGCCGGCCAGCACCAGCGTCAGCACGAGCAGCTTGCGCTTGCCGTGGACGTCGGCCGTCTTCCCGAGCAGGGGAGCCCACATCGCGCCGGCGAGCAGCGCGCTGGCGTTGAGCCAGGCCGGCTGGTCGGTGCCGAAGTGGTCGAGCATCTGCGGCAGGACGATCAGCGGTGCCGTGATCACGGTGTCCACCACGACGTTGACCAGGATCAGGACGGCCACCTGGCCGACGAGCCGCTTGTTCCACGCCGTGTGCAGCGTGCTGGTGCTTGGCATGACGCCCTTCTTCATCGTTTCCGGACCGGGTGCGCGCACTAGCGGGGACTGACCTGGTTGCCGACCGAGCGGAACGGCGCCAGGTGGTTGATGACGTCCATCTCGCGACTGGCGGGAACGCGGGCGATGACGTGCCCGTCGGTCCTGATGAGGATCAGCTCGCCGGCCAGGGGCCGGTACACGCGCTGGAACTCGCCCTCGGTGTCGACGATCGCGCTGTCCGGGCCCGCACCGATGCGGTGCACGTGCATGTGGGTCGGTTTGGCGTTGTCGAAGACGACCGGATCGGTGTGCTCGTAGGCGATCAACGACCAGTGCGGTCCGCGCAGGAGGTCGAAGAGGTCGCCGCGGAAGCCCCCGCCGCTGAGCCCGCCGACGTTCGGGGCCCGGTCGCCCGCCCAAGGGGCGTTCGCCGGTTTCTCGCCGTCGGGGAACACGATCGGGCTGGTGCGGTAGTGGATGCCCAGACCGCTGTTGAGCGCGCCGTCACCGATGGCCGCGAGAGCGGAGCCCAGCCCGTTCTCAGCGCCCCGGCCCGCCTGCTCCATCGCCCTGTCCATCTTGGCGGTGCTCATCTCCAGCACCGTGCGGGCGACGGGGACGCGTTCGGCGCCGTAGGTGTCCAGCAGGATCGGCAAGGCGCCGTCGAGGACGCTGGTGAGTTTCCAGCCGAGGTTGTACGCGTCCTGGATGCCGGTGTTCATGCCCTGCCCGCCCGCCGCGGAGTGCACGTGCGCCGCGTCTCCCGCCAGCAGCACGCGTCCGTTGCGGTAGCTCTCGACCATGCGGATGTTCACCTGGTACACCGACAGCCAGGACGCGCTGTCCAGCACCACCGCGCCCTCGCCCGCGCGTTCGTCGAACAACCGCTGGTAGAACTCGAGCGACGGCGTGCCGGGATCCTCGCCGGGGGCGATCGGGCTCTGGAACTGCCACAGGTCGCCGCCGAGCGGGGTGAGGCCGAGCATCCCGCGCTCGGCCGGCCAGATGTGGATGTGGTCGCGGTCGAGACCGGGCACGGTGACGTCGCCGAGGTACCAGCGCTGCTCCTCCCGGGTCTCGCCGACCAGCGGGAGCCCGGCGAGCTTGCGGGTGCCGCTCTTCCCGCCGTCGGCCGCCACCACGAAGCGGGCGCGGACGTCCTGGTCCCCGTCCGCCGTGCGCAGGGTGGCTGTCACGGCGTCGTCGTCCTGGGCGAGCGCCACCAGTTCGACCCCGAACTCGACGTCGCCGCCGAGCTCGCGGAGTCGTTGGCGCAGAGCGTGTTCGACGTCGAACTGGCCGACCCACAGCGGATCGGGGTAGGGGCTGTGGAACGCGTCGTCGGCTCGCTTCGAGATCGACGGCCGATCCACGATCGCGCCGGACGGTTCGTGGAACCGCATCGGGAGCCGGGCGACGCCGTGCTTCAGGACGTGGTCGATCGCGCCGAGGTCGTCGAGCACCTCGAGTGACCGGGGCTGGATCGTCTTCGCCCTGGTGGCGGTGTTCGGTGCGGAGTCCCGTTCGACGACGCGGTGCGCGACACCGCGGCGGGCGAGGTCGACCGCCAGCGTCAAGCCGGTCGGTCCGGCCCCGACGATGAGGATCTGGGTGTCGGCGATGTCAGTCATGGAGTCCTTCCGGGAGCGTGTTCTTGCGAAGCCGGTCGTCCACGCCCATCAGGCGTGCGGCGGTGACCGTCGCGGCACGGATCGCGTCCATCGGGCTCATGCCCAGCTCGACCAGGCACGCCAGTTCGGTGAGGTTCCGGCCGTGCTCGGCGATGCCGGCGTCGGTGCCCGCGGCGATGTTCACCTTCCGCTCGATCGCGGCGGCGATGTTGTGCCTGGTGCGTTCCTGCCAGCGCAGCTTCTTCTCGTACCGCCACGGCGGAACCTTCAGCGGATCCAACTTCTGGACCATTGTGGACAGTGTCGGGACGAGGAACGCGCCGCGCTCACCGAGCAGGTTGCACCCCTCGTCGTCGATGCCGAAGCCGTGCTCGACCGAACGGACCCCGCCGCGGAGCGCGGCCAGGATCCCGGCCCTGCCCTGGGCGTGCGCGGCCACGGGGCGGTCGCGATGGCGCCGGGCCTCGTCGACGACGGCGGCGATCTCCTCGTCGAGCAGGTCCTGGTCGTCCGGGTCGTCGCTCGGGCTGCTGATGCCACCCGTCGTGCAGATCTTGATGACGTCCGCTCCCGCGCGGAGCATCAGCCGGGTCGCCCTGCGCGCCTCGCGCACGTCGTCGGCGAGCAGGCAGAAGTCGAAGCCCAGGTCCTTCCCGCCGGGCAGCGTGCTGTCGGCGTGACCGCCGGTGTGGCTGATGATTCCGACCGAGACCTGCAGCCGCGGCCCCGGCAGCAGACCGGCGGTGACGGCGTCGCGGAACCCGGCGGGTAACGCGCCGAGGTCACGCGCCGAGGTGATGCCGGCGTCGAGAGTGCGCCGCATCCGGTCGGCCGCCTGCAGCACGCGCAGCACGGGGTCCGTCATCAGCGCCTCGTCCACGATCGACCGGTCGGAGGGCATGCCCAGGTGGACGTGGCAGTCGAAGAACCCCGGCAGCAGCGTGCCGCCCCGGCCGTCGACGGTGCGGATGCCGGGCGGTGCCGCGGGGGCCTGGCTCGCCGGGCCCGCGTAGGTGATCCGGCCGTCGGCGTCCGCCTCGAGCACCGCATCGGCCAGTGCTGTCGGGCCGACACCGTCGACGAGCCGGACGTTGGCGACTCTCAGCGCCGCCTTGCTCCGTATTTCCACCTCCTGAACGCTATGGTTACCTGACTTTCAATTCTGAAATCTGCATGTTCTTGTTGGTAGCATCGCGTTCTGTGCATGAAAGAGGCCGTGTGTCGGACTTCGACGAGCTGGACGTCGCCATCGTGGACGCGGTGCGGTCGGCACCCCGCGCGAGCTGGCGGGACCTCGCTCCCGTGCTGGAGGTCGATCCGGCGACCATCAGCCGGCGGTGGTCCCGCATGCAGTCCGAGGGGCATGCCTGGGTCACCGCTCACCCGGCGGGTGCCGCGACGCCGTCGTGCGCCCTCGTGGAGATCGACTGCGCTCCTGGGCGAGCGGTCGAGGTGGCGAACGTCCTGGCCGCCGACGTGGAAGCGGCCACGGTGAAGCTGACCTCGGGGGCGCGGCACGTGCTCGTGCTGGCGCAGGCACCGGACCTGGACTCGCTCTCCACGTACCTGCTCGACCGCGTCGGGAACGTCCCGGGCATCACGTCGCTGCGAAGCCACCTCGCCACGCGCGCGTCCCTCGAAGCCAGCCGCTGGCGTGAAGGGGCGCTGAACGTCCAGCAGCGGCGGAAACTGCTGGGCCGCACCAGGAACCAGCAGGACGGTGCTGTGCTGCAAGCCGTCGACCATCTGATCATCCGCGCGTTGAACGTCGACGGGCGGATGTCGTTCGAACGGCTCTCCGACCACGCGGGCATCGGCCCCGTCGCGGTGCGGCGCAGGCTGGCGCGGCTGGAGGAGGCGGGACTCGTCACCTACCGCTGCGACACCTCACGACGCCTCGCCGGGCACGTGGTGGCGGCGGTCTACTTCTGCTCCATCGAGGCCCGTCACCTCGACGAGGCCGAGGAGCGGATCCGCACGCTGCCCGGCGTGCGGGCCTGCAGCCTGGTGGCAGGCCCGCACAACGTCATCATCGACGCCTGGCTCAGGTCGGCGGGGGAGACCCACGAGCTCGAACGCGAGCTGAGCCTGGCGCTCCCCGCACTCCGCGTCCAGGACCGCTCAGTGGTCCTGCGCACGGTGAAACTGCTGGGCCGCGTCCTCGACGCGGAGGGAAGGTCCACGTGCTCCGTCCCTCTGCTGCGCGACTCTCAGTCCGCGTCGGCGGGCAGCGGTACGTCATAAGCGTTGAGCACGAGGCAAATGCCGGCGTACTGCGCGATCAGGAACACGAGTTCCGCCGTGCCGGCCTCGCCGAAACAGTCCACCGCGGCGCGGTACAGCGCGCCGGGCAGTGGTGAGCCCGCGTACAGCGCGGCCGCCACGTCGTGCGCCACCTCCTCCTCCCACGGCAGACCGCAAGGCCGTTGCCCGGCGACCAACGCCGCCACGACGGTGTCCTGCATTCCGATCGCCGAGGCGATCCTGCCGTGGGAGTACAGCTCGTACGCCGCCCCGTAACGCGATCCGGTGGTGAGGATCGCGACCTCGCGCACCCGAGGCGGGAGGACGGCGCCGTTGGTCGTGAACCAGTCGAGCAGCGGCCTGGCGAGGTGCGGGAAGCGCAGCAGCACGGGGAACGGCCCGATGAGCGCGCCGTTCTCGTCCTGCGTGGTGAACGGCACGTGCTCACCCATGATCCGGCGCGCGACCTCGTCGAGCTCCCGCTGTGCCGCCGACATGCCACCGGGTGCGATCGGGGACATCCTCACGTGTTCCTCCTCCTGGTCGGGACGATCCAGGAAGACAGCCTGTGCCGGTGTCGGCGAGGTCGTCGGGCAACGCACGAATTCCGCTGCTGGAGTTCGGGATCTGCACGGAACCGCCGTCCCGCCATGCGAGGCCAGAGGCGCGGGTACGGCTGTCAGTCCCGCGGTGTCAGGTAGCCACGGGAGAACGCGGTGGCCACGGCGGCAGCCCGGTCGTTGACGCCCAGCTTCGCGTACACGTGCAGCAGGTGCGTCTTGACCGTCGTCTCGCTGATGAAGAGCCGCTTGCCCGCCTCGCGGTTCGTCGCGCCCTGGGCGATCAGCTCGAGCACCTCCAGCTCGCGTTGCGACAACGGTGCCTGAGCCGGTTTGCGCACCTGGCCCAGGAGCCGGGTCGCGACGGTGGGGGAGAGCACCGCCTGCCCTCGTGCCGCTGCCTCCACCGCGCGGACGAGTTCCTCCCTCGGAGCCTCCTTGAGCAGGTAGCCGGTGGCACCCGCTTCGATCGCCGGCAGCACGTGGCTGTCGGTGTCGTAGGTGGTGAGCACCAGCACCCGTGACGGCACCCCGCGCTCCGCCAGCTCCCGGATGGCGGCGACCCCGTCGGTCCCGGGCATCCGCAGGTCCATGAGGATGACGTCGGGGCGAAGGCGAACGCCTGCCGCGATCGCTTCCGCGCCGTCAGCGGCTTCGCCGACCACTTCGAAGCGAGGATCGGCACCGAACATGCCCCGCAGCCCGTCCCGCACCACCGGGTGGTCGTCGACGATCAGCAGCGTGATCACACCCCACCCCCGGCGGGGATCGCGGGCAGCGTCACCGTGATCGCGGTGCCTCCGTCCGGTTCGGACTCGACGTCGAGACGTCCTGCGAGACGATGCACCCGCTGCCGCATGCCGGCGAGCCCGAAGCCCCCGTCCGCGGAGCCGGAGCGTTGGGCGTCGGGCCGGAAACCGATCCCGTCGTCCAGCACGTCGAGCGTCACCAGGTCCTCCATGTACGACAGGGTCAGGGTGACCCGACCGGCTCTGGCGTGCTTCGCGACGTTGGCGAGAGCCTCCTGCGCGGTTCGCAACAGCGCCACCTCGACGTCGGTGTGCATCGGCCGGGCGTCGCCGGTCGTGGTCAGCGCCGCTTCTACCCGGTTCACCTCGGACCAGCGCCTCGCCACGTCGCCGATCGCGTCCGGCAGGCGGGCGGACGCCAGCGCGGACGGCCCCACGGCGTGCACCGTCCGGCGGGCCTCGGTCAGGCTCTCCCTGGCCAGGTCCATCGCGTTCGTCACGTGCCGGCGCGAGACCGCCGGTTCGTTCGCCTGCTCGGCGGCCTGGAGCTGGGTCAGGATGCCGGCCAGGCCCTGGGCGAGCGTGTCGTGGATCTCCCGTGCCATCCGCTGCCGCTCGTCGAGCACGCCGGCCTCGCGGGCCTGCACCAGCAACTGGGCGTGCAGGGCCGCGTTCTCCGCCAGCGCGGTCTCGAGCTCGGTGTTGGCCCGGTGCAGCTCGATCAGCGCCCGCTTCTGCCGGTGGTTGCGGCGGTCGGACATCACGTCGGCGTAGAAGGCAGCCGTGGCGATCACCGCGGTGACCGCGCTGACGGCGGGCCACTTCCACCACTCCTCGCCCGTGATGCTGTCCGCCCCTCCCACGTAGGAGATGGCCGAGACCGCGGACGTGACGGCCACGCCGACGTAGCGCCACCGGCCCTTCAGGTACTGGAAGGCGTGCACGTAGCCGATGAAGGCGAAGAAGCCGAACCAGGGCGTGAGCAGCACGAGGCAGGCGGTGATCGCCACGAGACCCGCGTAGTACAGGCCCATCAGCCGGTCGTGGTCGTGCCACTCGGGATGGGCCGTGTGGAACCACGCCACCCACGCGGTGAGCACGGTCGAGAACCCGAGCACTGCCGGGAAGTGCACCGGTGCGTCCCACAGCGGTTGCAGCAGCGTGAACACGACGCTGACCGCCAGCAGCGGGTACGGGAGCACCTTCAGGACCGCGGACTCCTTGCGCTCCCAGCGGTCGAACTCCTCGCGCAACTCGGCCTCGACGCTCACCCCGGCAATGGTCGCACGCCCGTGCCCCGGCATGGCCGCACTACACCACTGCCCGCACGACGGGCACACGGCGCAGAGCGCCCGAGATCACCCAGCTCGCGGCCGCGGCGATCACCAGAGCCAGCAGGAACTTCAGGACGGGTCCGGCGTCGAGCGGCCGAAGCAGTTCCACGGTTCCGACGATGACCGGCGCGTGCAGGAGGTAGACGGCGAAGGCGTTGTCGGCGAGGTAGCCGCTGAACCGCGACGCACCTGCGACGAAGCGTTGGAACACGCGGAGCAGGACCAGGACGACGCCGACCGCGAACAGCGACTCCCACAACGCGAGAGCCAGAAAGGCGAGGTCGTGACCGGCCAGGTCGTCGGGCGAGACGAAGCCGCGGTAACCGCCCAGCGCCATCGGTACGAACGACCCCACCACGAGGAGCACGCCGAACCAGCCCGATCGCCGCGGCAGCGCCTCGAACCAGCGGCGGCGGTATGCCAGGACACCGGCGACGAAGAGCAGGACGTACTGCGGCATGTACGCGGGGCTGGGCAGCCCGAGCACGGGCTCGTAGGTCCCGAGAGGGACGAAGATCCGCCACCCGTAGGTGACCACGCCGAGGACGAGCGTGAAGCCGAGCAGATCCCGTCGCCGCAACGGTTTCGGCCGCGCCCGCTCAGCACTCCCGCACAGGTGCCGTGCCACGGCGTAGACGAGCGAGAAGATCAGCAGAATCTCGAGGAACCACGCGGGCCCGACCTCCCAGGTGGTGAAGTAGTAGACCACAAAGGACGGTCTGGTCGCGGACGGCAGGTCGAGATAGGTCGGGAGGACGAAGAACGGGCGCAGCAGCAGGATGAACGCGAGGAAGGGGATCCCGAGGCGTTTCGCCCGCTCGACCGCGAACGCGCGCTGCCCCCTCCTGTCCACCGCGCCGGGGGCGAAGTACCCGGACAGCAGGAAGAAGAACCCCATGAAGAACGTCTGGTTGACCACGAGCAGCAGGTCCAGCGGCACCGCCGCGGACGCCGAGACGGGCTCTTGCCGGTTGGGCCAGACGTCGAGGTTGCTGTAGGGCGCCGCGCAGTGGTGCGCGACCACCAGGAGCGTCAGGAAGGTCCGGAGGTTGTCGACGTAGGAGATGCGTGCCGGACGGGAAGTGCGGACGACGTCGGGTAAGGCCATGCCGAAAGCCTGCCGCGCGCGAGAAGGCGCCGGATCGACCGCGCGGGTGTGGATCACCGTGAACGGGGTGGACCCCCTCCATCCTCCGATCGGAGGATGGAGAAGGTGAGGGGGCGTCGAATCGTCCACAACCGACACCGTCGCGCCGGAGGTCTCACCGACCCGCTGTCCCGGACACGGTCTCACGGTCCGGGCCAGTCGCCGCGGTCGCCGACGGTGCGGTGCGGGGCCAGGTCCAGGCATACCGCACGACGAGGGCGAGAAGGACCAGTTCCAGTGCGATGCCGAGGCCGTAGAAGTACAGCCAGGACTCGCCCACCGCGTTGAACGCCGTGACGGGGACGTAGAGCGAGGCGACGGTGAGGTTGGTGATGCGGTTGGCCCGGGCGGGCAGCGTCATCGACAGCGCGACCATGAGGATCGGGATGGCCACGAGGGTCAGCGCCGTGGTCGAGAAGGTCTGGGAGAGGTCGAACTCGAAGACCTTGCCGTTGAGGATGTCGTCGATGACGCCGGGCGTGAAGAAGTTGAGAATGTCCACGTAGGCGTACAGGAACACGAAGCTCGTCCACGTCGCGGCGAGCTTGGCTCTCACCGGGATCCGCTGGTCTTCCAGTCTGGCGGTGGTGGGTTGACGTGTTCTCATCATGGGCTCCGTTGTCGTGGTGAGGATCGGTAGCACCACGATCGCGGAACCCCGGCGGCGGGCGCCTCGGCCCGGAGGCTCGGGTTCGCCTGGCCGATGGCACGGTCTCTCTCCTGTTCTTTCGGCGGGTACGTCGAGGCACGCCGATCCCTAGGCTGGAGCCGTGGTCACTGTCCGGCGCTCCATCTGGCGTGAGCCGCGGCCTGCTGACGCCCCACCCCTCGGTCGGCGCGACTGGCTGCTGGCGGGCCTGGTCGCGGCCGCTGCCCTGGTCGAGGGCATCGCCCGGCCGGGCTTGGCCTGGCAACCCCTTGTGACGGTGCTCGCCATGGCGCTGGTGCCTGCCCTGCTCTGGCGGCGGGGCCACCCCCTGATGGCCGCCCTGTTCGGGTGGGGCGTCGTCGGGCTGCTTTCGGTCCTCCAGCTGACCGCGCACGCCGGGGACCTCGGCCTCTACTCCACGATGGCCGTCCTGATCCTGCTCTACTCCCTGGTGCGGTGGGGCTCGGGACGGGAGATGGTCTTGGGGACGGCGTACGTGACAGGCGTCGTCGCGCTGGGGATGTACGCCTCCTCCACGGGCTTGGCCGACGCTTTCGGCGGGAGCGTCTTCTTGCTGTTGTTCGTCGCCCTCGCGGCGGTGTTCCGCTACCGCGCGGATCTCTGGCATCGCCAGGAGCGCGAGATCCGCAACCAGGAGCGGGTGGCGCTGGCGCGCGAGCTGCACGACACAGTGGCCCATCACGTCTCGGCCATCGCGGTGCAGGCGCAGGCCGGTGGTGTGGTCGCCGGCATCCAGCCTGAGAAGGCCGCCGAGTTCCTGGCCGTGATCGAGTCCGAAGCGTCGCGGACCCTGGCGGAGATGAGATCCATGGTGCGGGTGCTGCGGGAGGAGGAAGCCGTCGCCTACTCACCGCAGCTGGGTGTGGCGGACCTGCCCGCTCTGGCGCGCGCCGACGCGACGCCCACCGTCGAGGTCTCGCTGGACGGTTCGTCGACTCGGCTGGCACGACCCGTGGACACCGCGCTCTACCGGCTCGCGCAGGAGTCGCTGACCAACGCCGTACGGCACGCCCGGAGCGCGACCCGCGTCGGGATCGACGTACGCCGGGAGGGCGACGCCGTCAGGCTGCGTGTCAGCGACGACGGACATACCGTGCCGGGGCCGGCCCCGGAGCCAGGGTTCGGCCTGCTGGGCATGGCCGAACGCGCCCAGCTCCTCGGCGGATCGCTCTCCGCGGGGCCGGGGCCCGAGGGTGGCTGGGTGGTCGAGGCCGTGCTTCCGGTGGAGGCGTTGGGATGAGCATCCGTGTTGTCGTAGCCGACGACCAGGACCTGGTCCGGACCGCCCTGGTGATGATCCTCGGCGCGCAACCCGACATCGAGGTCGTGGGGGAGGCGGCAGACGGGCTCGCGGCGCTCGACCTGGCGACCCGGCTGCGTCCGGATGTCCTCCTCGTCGACATCCGGATGCCCGGGCTCGACGGGGTCGAGGTGACGCGGCGCCTGGCCGGGGCGGACGTGACGGACCCGATGGCGGTCGTCGTGATCACCACCTTCGACCTCGACGAGTACGTCCTCGGCGCCCTCCGCGCCGGCGCCCGCGGCTTCCTGCTCAAAGACGCCGGTCCGGCGCTCCTCGTGCAGGCCATCCACGCGGCGGCCAACGGGGACGCGCTGATCGCCCCCAACGTCACCAGCCGGCTGCTGGCGATCTTCGCCGACCAGGCGCCGGTGGTACCGGTCCAGCCCGTCGACCTGCTCACCGAGCGCGAGGAGGAGGTGCTCGCGCTGGTGGCACGGGGCCGGACCAACGCCGAGATCGCCACCGAGCTCTTCGTCGGCCTGAGCACGGTCAAGTTCCACGTCGCGTCGTTGATGACCAAGCTCGGCGCCCGCAACCGCGTCGAGATCGCGATGTGGGCGTACGACACCAGACGCGTGAGAGCCAATTAGCGGTCAGGTGAGTTCGAGCAAACCCCGGCGCACCGCTTCGGAGACCGCCGCGGCCCGGTTGTCGACGCCCAGTTTCCGGTAGATGCGCACGAGATGCGTCTTGACGGTCGCCTCACTGAGATAGAGAGACTGTGCGATAGAGCGGTTGCTGTGACCATCGGCCATCAACCGGACGACTTCTCTTTCCCGTTCCGTCACCCCGGGCGGAGGACTGATCACCCGGCCGACGAGATGTTCGACGACCTCCGCCGCGAGCCCCATGCCGCCCGCGGCGGCAGCGTGCACGGCTTGGAACAGTTCTTCTGGCGGACCCGCCTTGAGCACGTAGCCGCGCGCACCGGCCTCCAGCGCGCGTACGACGTCGGCGTGTCCGGAGTAACTGGTCAGCATCACCACCACTGTGCCGGGAGCCTCGGCGGTCAGCCGGCGAACTGCCTCGACTCCGTCGATGCCGCCGTCCGTGCCCACGAACCGCAGATCCATCAGCACGACATCGAGCGCCAGGCCGACAGCGAGGTGGACGGCCTCCTCGCCACTGCCCGCCTCCGCGACCACCTCGAAGTCAGGCTCACCGTCGAGCAGCGCCCGCAGTCCGGCCCGGACGACCGCGTGGTCGTCGGCGATCAGCAAGCGCAGCGGAGAGGTCGTCATGAGACCGCCGAAGAGTTCACGGGCACGATCGGTCCGGACAGCCGGCGAACCGGGAGGGTGGCCCGGATCCGCGTGCCCCGGCCCGGAGCGCTGTCGACGTCGAGATCACCGCCGCACTCGCGAAGCCTCGCCTGGGCGCACGGAAGGCCCAGACCCCGGCTCGAACGGAACACACCACCGAGGTGAGCATGATCGAAACCGACACCGTCGTCGCACACCTCCAGTTCGACGTGATCCGGGTGGTGGTGCAGGGTCACCGTCACGTTGGTGGCGTGCGCGTGTTCACGGACGTTGGCCAGCGCGCTCTGCACCACGCGGAACAAGGTGGTGCTGACCTGATCGCCGATGTCGGGACCGTGAGATCCGGCCGAGCGGAACTGCACGCGCTCCGCGATCTCGTCCTGCTGCGCGCGGGCGCACAGCAGGTGCAGTGCGCCCGCCAGGCCGGCCTCGGCGATGGCGGACGGAGTGAGGTCCGTGATCATCCGCCGGGTTTCGGCGAGACCCGCGCTCAGGTTGCCGGCAGCCATGCGAACACGGTCACGCGCCACGTCCGGACGCTCTTCCCAGCTCCGCTCGGCCGCCTGCAACAGCATCACGCTGCCGGACAGTTCCTGGGCGAGCGTGTCGTGCAGGTCTCGGGCGATACGCGTGCGTTCCTCGAGAACACCGGCCCGGCGTTGCTCCTGCGCGAGCACGTCACGCGTGCCGCGCAACTCCTCCACAAGGCGCTGGCGCTCCGCGGCATCCCGCTGCTGCGCCCGGTACAGGGCCACAGTGCCCCAGACAGCGGCTACGGGTACCAGCACGATCTCGGCGTCGAACCGACCGGCGGCCATGGCCAGTTGACCGACCAGCACGGCAGTGATCGCGGCTACCGCGATCATGGCTCCACGGCGACCGAGCGCACGCAGAACCGCACACGCCAGTGGCACGGCACACCAGACGTACGCAACGGTCAGGAACGGCGGAGTGAGCTGGACAAGGGCCGCCCACAGCAGGATCAGGGCGGCGATCCAGGCGTGCCGGGCGAAAGCGCCCATCCGGAGCCACAGAGCCAGGCCTGTCGCGTACACCACGGCGAGCACCGCGCTGACGGTCACGATCTCCCAGCACAGTGCGAGGTTCAGACTGGCGAGCCGGACCAGTGCGGCGCCGACGACGATGAAGAACACCAGGTGCTGGACGTGGCGCAGGGCGTACCAGCTCCCGTGTGCCGACGGCGGCGAGTCGGTGGACCCGCGATCGGACACGGCAACCCCTTGGATGAACGATCCATTGAGGACAAAGGGGGCTCAGTGTATCCGCTGCCGGTGTGGCTCAGGTGAAAGAACTGTGCTCCGGTCCCGCCAGTCGCGGCACCGGAGCACAGTTCGACGGCTATGCGCCAGGGCGCAGTCCGGGCCAGCCGGGCGTGGGGTCGCCCTTGACCTCCCCGAAGTACAGCGCGAAGGTCTGCTTCCAGCGCTCCACCTCGGCGCGGTCGGCCATGAAGCGGGGGAAGCCGTCGAGGTGGGCGTTCGGGTACTTCCAGATCGGCTTCAGACCGGCCGGAGGAGTGACGTCCGTGCGTACCGACCAGCCGTTGAAGGACGCCTGCTGCTGCGTGAGGGACAGCTGCCAGTTCAGGTAGAGCTTGGCGGCGGCCGGGTTCTTGGCCTGCTTGAGGATCGCGGCCCGCTGGCCCCAGGCCATGAACGGATGCCCGTCGGCGGCCACGAACCTCACGGGTGCCGACGCGGGAGCGGTCAGCGAGCCGGCGCCGCCGATACCGATCGCCTTCTCCCCGGCCATCACCGCCTCGCCCGGCGTGTTGCTGCCGCGGGCGAATCGCACGTCCTGAGCGGCCAGTTTGGCCACCCAGTCCCAGCCGTAGGTCTGTGCGTAGAGCGAGTAGAGGTAGAGGACGGCGTCGTCATCGTGCGGGAACGACGAGGCGATCTTGCCCTTCCACTTCGGGTCGACCAGATCCAGCGGGGTGCGCGGCGGGGCCGAACCAACCGCCGGCGGACCGTACATGAAGCTGAAGGCGAGCGCCGAGACGGCGACCCACGCGCCCTGCGGATCCTTGAACGCGTCGTAGACCTTCGAGAACCCGGCGGGCTTGTAAGACAGCAGGCGCCCCTGCTCCTTCCAGCGCACGAAGTCCTGAACGGTCTGGAGCTGCACGACGTCCGGAACGAGAGTGCCGGTGGCGAACTGGTTGTCGACCCGGACGTCGTGGTACTTGCTGTAGTCCACGATCAACGTCAGGGCGATGTCCGGGAAACGGGCCTTGAAGGCCGCCTTGGTGCCGTCCTGCTGGGTCGGTGTGTCGCCGCCGGCGTAGATGACGAGCTTGCCACCGTCCCTGAGCGCGGCCTGGTAGAGCTCGTCGAGCGTCCTGGTCTCCTCCGGCCCGCCGGGGTGCGGTGCCCCGCCTGGTGAAGCCGCGGCGCCGGCGGCACCGAAAGCGCTGAAGCCCAAGGCTGCGCCAGCCCCGGCGGCAAGGACACGTCGTCTGCTGAGGGAGCTTGACAAGGTGAGGAAGCCTCTCTGCGGGGGATGTACACGGTCAGGCGACTGTCATCCTCGTGTGACCGAGAGGATCTCCGCGTCATCCGGACGGAGAGAAGAACGCGCTGGAGATGGACGCCGCGTTCAACCGAACGATTGAACGCCCGTGGCAACGGGCGTCTCTTCGAGCTCGTGACGTCTTCAGCGTGGCGATTCAGTGCTCGGCCTGAAGCGGTCACGGAAGGCGGCCGGGGTCGTTCCGGTGCGGTGCTGGAAGTACTTGGAGAAGTTGGACGGATCGTCGAAGCCGAGTTGTCCGGCGATTCGCGCGACCGGGTCGGATCCGTGGGCGAGGAGGCGTTTGGCTTCGAGCACGACGCGCTCGTCGATGAGCTGCTTGGCGCTGAGGCCGGTGTTCTCGCGGGCGAGCCGGTTGAGGGTGCGGGTCGAGTAGCCCAGGCGGGCCGCGTAGTCCGCGACCTTGTGCCTGGTGCGGAAACTCGCTTCCAACTCGTCGCGGAACCAGACGAACACCTCGTGGGTGGGCAGGCGGTGGCCGCTGCCCTCCGGTTCGGCCAGGACGAGCAGAAGCAGCACCGCGGCGAGGGCACGGGCCGCGGCGGCGTCACGGATGTCCGCAGTGGAGGGTGCCGATGTCGCGGCGGCGGTGGCCTGCGCGGCGTCGAGGGCGGCCGCCGCCGCCGTGCCCACGACCGTGGCGGCGGTCCAGTGGTTGGGGGTGACCACGCCCGCCGACCGGATCAGTTCCCACGTACCGGTGTCGATCGCGGACGGGGTGAACAGGAAGACCGGGCCCTCGATGTCGTCGATGGCGCCCCACTGCTGCACCTGCCCGGCGCGCACCCAGACGAGGTCGCCGGGTTCGAGCGGGTAGCCGGTGAAGTCGACGGTGTGCGTGGTGCTGCCCGACTCGACGCGGATCAGCAGGTCGAAGTCGAGGCGCTGGGGTGCGATGAACTCATGTGGACCACCGCGTACCCGCATTCGCGCCAGCGAGGTGAGCTCGATCTCTCCGGTGGCACCGGGCGGTGGCGCATACCGGACAGGCCGGATGGCCTCCGGGAGTGTGCTTCCCATTTTCACCATGTTACGTCCCGCAGCAACCGTGAAAACCGCAGTTCACGTCCATAGTCTTCTGGTCATGGCACTGAGATTGACCTATGTGTTCGACGCCTACTGCGGCTGGTGTCACGGCTTCGGTCCGGCGGTTCGCGGCTTCGCCGACGCCAACGCCGGGCGGGTCCGGCTCGACGTGGTGAGCGGGGGCCTGTTCACCGGTGCGCAGGTCGCGCCGATCGGCAACATGACCTACGTGGCGGGCGCCAACGCGCGCATCGCCGCGCTGACCGGTGCCGAGTTCGGACCCGGCTACCAGGGGCTCGTCGCCGACGGCCGCTTCAAGATGGATTCCACGGCCGCCGCCATCGGGTTCGCCGCGCTGAGGGCGGCCGCTCCCGACCAGGCCCTGGAGTCGGCGGAGGCGATGCAGCGGGCGTTCTACGTCGACGGGCTGAGCCTGTCGGAGGCGTCGACCTACCGTCACATCGCCGAGCGGCAGGGCTTGGACGCGGACGCGGTCGTGAGCGGGTTCGCCTCGCCCGCGGGCAGGACCGCGGCGGCACAGGACTTCACGCGCGCGGCCCGGCTCCGGGTCACCTCCTACCCGACCCTCCTCCTGCACACCGACACCGGCGTGATCCGGCTCGGTGGTCCCACGTCGACGGCCACCCAGCTCACCGATGCGATCGACCGGCACCTCGCCCTCTCCGAGCAACGATCCGAAGGAACACAGCAATGAGCGCCCTCACCTACAAGATCATCGACGCGGCCGGAAGCTCGCTCAACAAGACCAGCACGCTGGTCACGGGTGACACCGAGGCCGTCGTGGTGGACTCGGCCTTCACCAGGGCCGACGGGCACCGGATCGTCGCCGAGGTCCTCGACTCCGGCAAGCGGCTGACCACCGTGCTGATCACCGCCGGCGACCCGGACTTCTACTTCGGCGCCGAGGTCGTCGCGGACGCCTTCCCCGAGGCCGTGTTCGTGGCACCGGCCGACGTCATCGACCACATCCGCGAGACCTACGAGAAGAAGCTGGCCGCCTGGGCACACCTCGGCGCCAACCTGCCCACCAGGTTGGTCGACATCGCGCCGCTGACCACGTCTTCGGTCACCGTGGACGGCGTCGAGCTCGAGGTGCGCCGCGGCAGCGACGCTCTCGGCGACCGCGCCTGGTACGTCTTCGAGCCCGTGGACCGCGTCGTGCTCGGTGGTGTGCTGCTGTTCGAAGGGCTGCACGTGTGGACCGCGGACACGCCGAGTGCCGAAGAGCGTGCGGAGTGGCTCCGCTTCCTCGACGGCCTGGAAGCGCTCGACCCCACCTTCGTCGTCGCCGGCCACCGCGTCGCCGGTGCGCCCACCGACACGACCGCGATCCGGCACACTCGCGACTACCTGCGGTTCTTCGAGAAGACCGTGGCCGACGCCGACGACGCCGCAGCGGCAGAGGAAAGCCTGCTGGCGGCCTACCCGGACGCCGGGCTGCGGATCGCCGCCTCGCTGGGCACCAAGGTCGCGAAGGGGGAGATGACGTGGGGCTGACCCCGGCCGACGACACGGCACCGGCCGCCGTCGTCCGGCGCCAGTACCTCGCCTCCGCCGCGGGCGACCTCACCGCCCTGCGCGCGACCCTCGCCCCCGACGTGGAGTGGACGGAGATGGCGGGTTTCCCGCTCGCCGGCACCTACCGCACACCCGAGGGCGTGACGAGCGGGGTGATGGAGGAGCTGGTGCGGGACTGGGACGGCTGGGTCGCCCACGACGACACCTACGTCGTGGGCGGCGAGGACGTCGTCGTCCTGGCCCGCTACACCGCGACGCACAAGACGACCCGCAGACCGCTGAACGTCCGGGTGGCGCACCACTTCACGGTGCGTGGCGGATTGATCGTCCGGTTCGAGCAGTTCGTCGACACCGCACTGGTCCGCGACGCCGCCACGTCATGACGCGGCGGGGCCCGGCACGCCGACGCCTGGGACGGAGCACTCGCGCCACGCTCAGGTCTACAGCGTCAGCACGCTTTTCGCCCACACGTCCAGCTCCGCCTTGCTGGCCACGAGCGTCTCGCTCGCGGCCTTCGCGCGGCTGTCGTCTCTCGTCTCCCAGGCGACCGCATAGGCCTCGTACGACTCGAGCCTGAGCCGCAGCCCGGTGACGCAGTGGCCGTGCACCTCGCGGACGACGTCGTTGGGCGGCCGGTACGACTCGGCCTCGCTCAGCAGCTGCCGCACGGGTTCGATGATCTCCGCACGCATCCGTTTCGCCCTGACCCGTCTGTCGGGTTCTTTTTCGATCTTCAGCACCTCGGTGTCGATCGCGTGGCGCCGCTGCAGGAGCTCCGGTGCGCGCCGGGTCTTGTAGTCCTGGACTGCTTCCGCCTCGACCCAGGCCTGGTCGTCCGGCGTCGGCACGACACCGGTGTCCGCCGCCGGCTGGACGTGGAGTCCGGCGAGGACACCGGTGGCGGTTCCCGTGGCGAGCAGCATCGAGACGGCGACCAGCACGATCCACGGAGGCGATCCGCGGCGCCTGGGCGGTGTCAGCGCACCGAACGACGCCGTGGCCGTGGAGACCAGGAACCCGGAGGCCAGGACGAACCACAGCACCTGGGCCGCGAACCCCGGTGTGAGCGCTCCGCCCCGCGCGGTGTTGATGACGAGGACACCGATACCCAGCACCGCGGCCGCGACAGGTCCGGCCAGCAGGGCGGCGCCGTGTCCCGCGCCGCCGAACAGCACACCGGCGAGCAGTCCGGCGGCTGCCGCGAGAGCTCCGGCGAGCCACAGGTACGTGGTGAGCAGACCCACGGCGTCCCCTGACGGGTAGAGCGCCCGGAACACGGCGAGCACGATCACGCCGGTGAGACCGACCACCACCCCCACGCCCACGACGTGCTGAACGCTCGGGCCTGAGGACGGCCACGTTCTCGGCGGGGCGAGCCACGCGGGCGTCGTCTCGCCGCGGCGCACTGTCCACAGCGTCCACCAGGTGACGGCGGCGAAGAACACCGCTACCAGAGCGAGAACGGGACTTTGCGTCCACGTCAGCAGTGCCGGGCCGGCCAGCGCCCACGTTCCCGCTCCGAGAACCACCCGCAACTGCTCGCAGAACCACAGCGCGACACCGAACAGCACCGTGCCGAGAACGACCGCCGGAACCCAGTTCGCCCTGGCGCTGCGGAACCGGCCGCCGGTGCGGGCCCAGAGTTCACCGAGTCCCGCGACCAGGACCGTGGCTCCCGCGACGACCAGACCCGCGGCCAGCACCGGCACGATCCGGCCGAACCTGTCGGTTCCCTCCAGCGCGGTGCCGGCCAGCGACGCCGCCTCACCGGCGACCAGACCGACGAAGGTCCCCAGGGCCACCATGCCCGGCCGGGGCGCGACACCGGTGACGCGTCCGACGCACGATTGACGCCACAGCGCGATGGCGAGGGTGGTCGCGAGCAGCGGAGCCATCCCGACCGCGACGGCGGGGCGGGCGAGGTGCAGCAGCCGGCTGTCCAGCACGGCGGAGACGATCAGGCCTCCCACCAGGGGAAGCACGAGTCCGGTGAAGAACGCGACGGTGAACCCGTCCGCGAAGGTGACGACGGTGGCGCGGCTCGGGTCGAGGACGACCTGGAGCCGTGTGGTCAGCGCCGGATGATTCGCCCGCCAGCGGCGTCGTCGTGGAGCATCTCGAACTCCGGACGCGAACAGGTCCGCGATCGCCTGCGCACCGCCGGCCAGCGCGGCACGCAGATCGGCGTCGTGCTCACGCGACCGCAGCAACGCACGCCTGGCGAGGTCCACCGCCAGAGCCAGCAACGCGCCCCGCCAGAGGTAGTCGGGCAGCACCGAGAAGTCGGCCGACATCGAACTGAGCACGACGGGCACCAGCAACATCGGGGTGAGCACGTACCAGGCCGCTTTCGCCAGCCACGACATCGCCACGTCGTGATGCACGAGATGGGACAACTCGTGCCGGAGGACCGTGTCGAAGGCGGGATGTCCCGGCCTGGTCGCGAGACCCGGGGGCAGCGCGATCCGATAGCGCCCCGGCCGCCCGAGGCAGAAGGCATCGTGCACCGACGGCCCGGACAGCAACGCGGGCGGCTTGCGCAGGCCCATCTGGTGCGCCAGCGCACGCATCCGGTGCTCTGTCGTAGCGAGTGCGGGATCGAGCGGTTTCAGCCCACGCCGTCGCGTGATCACCGCGGGCGCCGCGAACAGCACGACCAGCGCGGCGATCACGAGCACCAGCATCGCGCCGACGGCGAACGCGGCCCGCTCGCGTTCGACCGGCGCGGCGCACCTGAGGAACGCGGCTTCCTGCTCGACGGCATCGTTCGACGTCGCCGCCGAAGTGCCGGCACACTCCCCGATCGCGGAACTCCACGCCGCGCCGCCGACGGCGTCGACGTTGTAGGTCGCGCTGCCGACGAAGAGCCCGGCGGCGAGCATCGCGACGACGAGCACGAGGAACCGCGCCGTCGTCGCGGCGGGGAAGGCCAGCACGTTCGGCCGCGGAACGCTCACCATCAGGACCGGGTCGACGCTCTTCTCGCAGTCACTCGTCCTTCGCATAACTGAACTCGCCGTAGATGTCGACGACCACCAGCAACTCGACGTTGTAGCCGTAGACGTCCCCCATTTTCTGGACCGACCACCGCGCCGTTCGCTCGGTCCGGGAAACCTGGCCGACAACGTCGACCGGTCGCAGCACGACCTCGTTTCCGGTTCCGCCCGCCAGCCCGCGTTCGACGAATTGCGGGATTCCGGTCGCCCGGTCGTGCGACAGCTCGTAACGACCGTCCTGCGCGAACGTGAGGGTGTAGCCGGTCTGCGATCCCTCGCCGCCGGACCACGTGCCGACCAGGTCCGGGGGCATCCCGCCGGCAGGTCTGGCCGGAGCGGGTTTGTCAGGCGAGGCAACAGGAGGAGGCGGTGTGGCCGGTTCGGTCGATCCGGCGGCAGGTGGGGCCGGGTCTCGCACCGTCGCCGCGGGAGTTCCCGCGTCAGGGGCCGGTTTCGGCGTCCCGGGGGTCGTGCAGCCGACCACCGTCAAGAAGAGGAAGAGCACGGACGCGCAGACACGCCAGCAGGTCTTCATGCACATGAAAAAGACACCAACTTCCGGGCGACTACATCCTAAAACGCGCACCCACCGGTCGCCGGTTCAAAGAAACCTGCGCAGATCACCCGTTCAGCCGAAGATCAATGGCGGTCGAAATCGTTGTCCAAACCCAACTATCGATCGCACGTCAGCGCAGCCCACATTCATGACAATCGTAGAAGAAGGTGACGCGCCCGTATGAATTCTGGATTCCGGTGCGCGGATCAGCCGGTTGCCGAGTGCGGAAATCGTCGAAGTCCGGCAATTTCGCGGCATCCAACCGAACGGCGTTGCGGCTCGTCAATACTCCATCTGAGTCAAATATTGTCGGTTAACGAGGTTGTTTGCCAACGTAAGTACCAGATTGTACGTTGGGTCGGCCGGCCGGATTCGCCCGGCGGGCAATCACGAGATGGGGAGGAGTCCGTATGAGCCCAGTCAGCAAGCCTCAGGGATCATTCGTGCTGGACGAGGACACCGCGGAGCGGTTCTCGGCCATGATCCAGGGTGAGGGAGTCATGCGCGCGGGATTCGTGATCCACGAGTCCAACAACTTCCACAGCCCTGAGGACGACAAGAACGCCTAGTTCCACGTGAGTTGAGCTGGCCGGGGCGGAGCATGCGTGCTCGCTTCACGGCGCTGGCAGGCATGCTCTGCCTTGCCATCTGGGGTTGTACGGGGGATCTGGGGTGGATTTCGCGGTTCCGGCTGCATGCAGCCGTGCGTCTTAGTGGCGTGCCCGTTCCTGGATGAACGCTTCGGCACCACGACACCGGGGGATTCTGTGATACATAGAATGACGTCGAGCCTGCGCACGGTTCCGCTCGACGTGACGCTTTCCCGTGCCCAGCGGCTCGCGGTGGAGCTGGGCATTTCCCGGGTCACGGACACGACGTGGCTCGATTACATCGGCATCCCCGTTTTCTCCAGCATCAGGCCCGACGCGACACCTGGTTCGTTGTGCGTCAACGCCGGTAAAGGAGTGCGGCCGGCGGAAGCACGTGTCGGGGCGTACATGGAGGCCATCGAATTCGCGGTGGCCGAGTACCGGCGCCGCAACGTCGACGTTTTCCTCTCCACACCGCGTGCCGTCGTCGAGCAGCCGGCCGCCGGCTTCGACTTCCTCAGCCTGTGCCCGATCCTGGGCAGGCCGGTGGACCCGGACGGGCCACTGGCGTGCGTGCACGCCGAGGACGTCGTCACGGGCGACCGGGTCGCGCTGCCCGCCGAGCTCGCGTTCTCGCCGTTCGCGGAGAACCCCGGCCAGCGGATCTTCGGCACCAGCACGAACGGCCTGGCGTCGGGCAACTCGGTCGACGAGGCGACCGTGCACGGCCTGGCCGAGGTGCTCGAACGGGACGTCAGCGCGTTCAACTACTTCGACGACACCTCCCGCTTCGTCACCTTCGACGACCCCGCCGGCGACCTCGACGAGCTCAGGACCAAGATCGAGGCGGCGGGCCTCGAAGCGGTGCTGCGGTACACCGAGAACGCGTTCGGGCTGCCGTACTTCCACGGGTTCATCCTGGAACCGACCGACGACGCGCCGATCGCGATCTCCCACGGCTCCGGACTGCACCCGGTGCGCGACATCGCCGCGGTGCGCGCGTTGAGCGAAGCCGCCCAGTCGCGCCTGTCCTACATCCACGGCGGCCGCGACGACCTGATCGACAGGTTCGCGTACTTCGCCGCGTTCGACGGCGAGCTCGAACGCCAGGCCACCGCGCAACTGCGGGCCAACGCGGGCGACCGCGCCAACCCCGTCCGCTACGCCGACATCCCGCGCGGACCGGCCTTCGCCGACATCCCCGCGGCACTCGACTTCCTTCTCGGCAAACTGCGCGAGCAGGGTCTCACCCAGGTGTTGCGCGTCGTTCTGTCCAAACCGGACTCGCCGCTCGCGGTCGTCAAGGTCGTCGTGCCGGGCCTGGAGTCGTTCGAACCCCTGCTCAAACGCATCGGGCCGCGCCTGGCCGCGAAGCTGGACGCCCGGGAGGTGAGCCATGTCTGAGCAGGTGCGCCTATTCGTCGGCCCCACCGCGCACGGCGTGGACGTGCCCGTTCCCGCCGGCGTGGCGCTGCTGCCCCCGGTCCGGCGCGGCGACGTGCAGCGGATCGTCGACGAGGAGCAGCCGGGTGTGCTGGCGGTCGCCGACGGCACGTTCCACAGCTACCCGTCGGTCGCCCACGCGGAGCTGCGGCACGCGCTCGAAGCGGGCTGGCAGGTCTGGGGACTGTGCTCGATGGGTGCCATCCGCGCCGCCGAGATGCGGCACCTCGGCATGCGGGGCTACGGCCGCGTGTACGAGATGTACGCGACGGACCCGGAGTTCGACGACGACGAGGTCGCGCTGCTGCACGCCGGCGAGGCGCCGCACCGGCCGTTGTCGGAACCGCTGGTGCACATCAGGTTCTTCCTCGACGGGCTGGTCGGCCGGAACCTCCTGGACGCCGAAGGCAGGGCCGCCGTCGTCACCGAGCTCAAACATCGTTGGTACGCCGAACGAACCCTGCCCGGCCTCGCCGCGGCGCTGACCAAGGCCGGCCTGAACGAGGAGCTGGTGGCCGCGGAACTCGCCGACTTCTCGCCGTACCGGCTCAAGGCGCTCGACCTCGTCGAGTTCGTGAAGGAGCAGCCATGGTGCACACCAAGCCCGCGGTGATGACCGCGGCGGACTTCCTCGCCGCCACGGGCGGGGTGCCGTTCGTCGACCTGGACCTGGGGCACAGCACGCTGCTCACGGCCGTCGCCGCTGTTCGCCGTGCCGCCGACCCCGCCGCGTTCCCCAAGCTCGCCGACTACCTCGACCCCGCCAAAGCCCAGACGATCTTCGACAGGCACGCGCGCTGTCATGTCGACGTGGCCGAGTACACGGAGTTCTCGGAGGCGCAGGAGGAACGGATCGAGCAGGCCACCGCCGAGGTGCTCACCGCGGTGCCGGAGTGGACGCCGCTGTTCCAGATCCCGTTGCGGTTCCGGAGGATGGTCGACGACCGGCTGAGCGCGACGAGCGCGCTGGTGCCGCAGACGATCTACCTCGGCGACCGGGCGTTCGACAACGCCACGGTGACCCTGGCCGAGTCCCTGGTCCACGAACACGCGCACGTCTGGCTGAACTTCGTGGCGGAGGCGTTCGACCTGCAACGCGAAGGCGCGTCCGTGAACTACGTTCTGCCGTCGGGCACGGGTGGCAAGGCGTTGCGCGGCGTGCTGTTCGCCGCTCACTTCGCCGCCGCCGCGATCACGTTGCACAGCAGGACGGGTGGCCGGCCGGAACGCCTCGCGTACCTCGTCGACTACCTCGGCGGCTGCCTCGCGACCAGTGCCGGAAAACCCGACCTGACCGAGATGGGCGCGCTCGTGCACGCCCGGCTGACGAAATTCCTGGACGAGGTGCGCTGAGCTTGAGCCTGGGACGCGACTTCCACCTGGTGCAGGCCGCCGCGCTGCTCAACGGCGTCGGCACCCGGTGCAGCCAGCTCGCGGTGGCGTGGTGGGCGCTCGGCGTCACGGGCAGCACCACGCTGTTCGCGACGCTGATCGCCGTCGGGGCGGTCGCCGACGTCGCCGCGCGCGGCCTGCTCGGCTGGCTCGGCGACCGCTACCCGCCGCGGCTGCTGATCGCCGCCTGCTACCTCGTCTCCGCGGTGTGCCTGGTGGTGCTTGCCTGGTGCCGGTTCGCCGGGCTGTTCTCCCCGGTGCTGATCGGCGGGCTACTGGTGGTCACCGGCGTGTGCAACGGCGTGCGGGAACCGTTGCAGGCCACCATCATCCGCGGCCTCGTGCCGGTGGAGTCGGTGGAGCTCGCGGTCCGCAGGCGCAGCAGCGTCATGTCGGCCTCGACGTTGCTCGCCCCGGTGGTGGCGAGCGCGCTCATCGGCACGACCGGCGAAAAGGGCACGCTGGCCGCGACGGCGGTGGCCGTGGTGCTGAGCCTCGTTCTCGTCACCGTCGCGGATGCCGCTCCACCGCAGCAGGCGGCACAACGCCGGCCAGGGGTGTTCGCGGGCTTCCGAGTGGTGGCCAGGTTGCGCGTGGAACGTCACCTCGCGTTCTCGAACTTCCCGATCACCGCGGCGATGTACCCGGTGTTCGCCGTGCTCATCCCTGCGCTGACCCACCGCCTGCACCCCGGCGACGTCTGGCTGCTGGGGTTGCTGGAAGCGGCCTTCTCCGCAGGGCTGCTGGCCGGGAGCTTCGGCGTCGTGGCGCGGATCGCCGCCGTGCTCGGCAAAGCCAGGACCGTCCATCTTGGAGCGGCACTGGTCGGCGGTTCGTTCGCGGCCACCGGACTCGTCCTGCTGGCGGCGCCGGGCAGCGTGACGCTCACCGCGGCCACCAGCGTGCTGCTGGCGTGCGGCGGCGTCGGACTGACCATGTACACGATCAACATCGGCACCACGCGCGTGCTCGCGAGCCCGGCCGCGCTCCGCAACCGGATCGGCGCCGCCGCCGCGTTCGCCGCCGGGGTCGCGGTGCCGGTGGGCACGTTCACCAGTGGCCTGCTCGTCGCGTGGGCGGGGGAGGAGCTCACGCTGATCGGCTTCGGCGCGTTGATCGTCGTCACCGCCGCCGCGCTGAGCAGGAGCCGCGACCTGACCACGCTGCTCAACCTGCCGAGCGCCGACCTCGACAACGCGTACCACCGCCTCTACCCGGATGCCTTCGCGAAAGAACAGGTGTAACGATGCTGAGCACAGAGGAGAAGCGAGTCGCCGTCGTGCCCGACGCGTTCTGGGAGCGGGTCCTGGAGCAGACCGGCGGCGGCACCACGCCCGCGATCATCGACCTGACCGGGCTGGACCACCCGGTGCTGACCGCGGAGGACCTGCTGGAGGTCGCGGGAGGCATCCTGCGCGCCGGTGACGTGGCAGTCAACGGCGACGGCGTCCAACTCACCGACCCGGTGCTGCCCGACTGGCAGCCCACGACGATCGACGAGTTCGAACGCTTCGTGCGCGCCCTCGGTGAGGCCAACGGCGCGGAGGCGATCACGTTCACCCGTGACTACTGCCTGAAGTACTCCACCGAGGTCGCGATGAAGGTCCGCGCGTTCATCAGCGCCTACGTCAGCCGCATGGGTCTGCCGACGCCGGGCGTGAACGCGGTGTTCATCGCCGGCCGCTACCGCGAGACGTGGATCGGGCTGCACAACGACTTCTGCCGCACGTTCCTCATCCCCGTGCACGGCCGCAAGCAGATCATGCTCTGGGAGCCCTCGTACTTCGAGAACATGGTGCTGGACAAGAAGCCCGCGCTGAACGGCGTCTGCTTCGGACACATCGACGTGGACCAGTACGCGGCCGACGCGGTGACGCTCACCGTCGGCCCGGGCCAGATGCTGTTCATCCCGGAGAAGTGGTGGCACTACAACAAGTTCTCCGAGCTGGAGAGCACGCTCGGCCTGTCGGTCGGCGTCTTCAGCAACGGCACGCCCGGCGGCGCGGTGTCGAGCGCGGTCAACGCGGCCCTGACCCTGCCGGCGCTCACCGGTGAGATCGACTCCGCACAGCGCAGGCCCGCCGGCGTCGTGACGCTCGGCGAAGTCGACCTCTCGAACCAGCTCACCGCCGCCTTGGACGCGGTGCGCGACACCATGAAGGTCCAGTCCCTGGCGTGGTCCACCGCCAACGGCGTGATCGGCGGCGGGGGAGCGTTCCGCCCCGCGGTGGACATCACCGACTCCCTGCGGCTGCGCGGCCGGGCCGACGCCCCGGTGATCCTGCTGGACGTCGAGGACGGCACCGGCCTGCTGTTCGTGCTGGGGCGCATGGAGAAGGTGACGCTGACTCCCGGCGTGCGCGAGCTGGTCGAGCAACTCGCCGGGCTCGAGGACTTCGTGGCGCCTTCGGAAGCACGTGAGCTGGCGTCGTCGTTGTACGTGCGAGGTGCTGTGGAGATCGCGGTCTGAGAGCACGCCGGTACCGCGGCCGTTGTGGTCGACCGCGGTACCGCAGATCAGGCGTCGAGGCCGGGCAGGTGGTAGCCGGTGTGGTCGTCCCACTCGATCTCGTAGTCGTCGAGGGTGAAGGTCCAGTCCGCGTCCGACACCGCGCTGCGCAGCGCGGTGATCGCGGCCAGCCAGTGCACCAGCGACGGGACGGCCCGGTCATCCGCGGAGGGCAGCTTGGTCGACCCGTCGAGCACCGTTCCCGGCTCCAGCTGGTCGTAGAGGTACAGCCCCTCTTCTTCCAGGGAGAACGGCGCGTTCGCGTTGGAGGTGTCGACGACCTGGCCGACCGCCGTTAGCTCGGCGTCGGTCAGCGGGGTCGCGCGGCGAGCCGTGTAGTAAAGGGAAACGCCCACGCGGGCCACCCTAGCGCGCTCCGCACAGGACAGGTGTGAAACGACAGATCCGCGCGCACAGTACGAGCGGCACTACAACGGGCACCGCGCCCACCGATCACCGACGGTCGCGGACAAGCTGTAGCCCGTAAGCCGGATTGACGCCACCCCTTGTCATTCATACATTCGAGTCCTGAGTGTATGAATGACGAGGGGTGGTCCGCGTGACGTTGGGCAGAACCGCCGTCGTACTGGGTGGCAGCACCGCTGGTCTGTGCGCAGCCGGGGCGCTCGCCCCCTACTTCGAGCAGGTGGTGGTGCTGGAACGGGACGAACTCCCGGCCGCCGCGGAGCATCGGCGTGGCGTGCCGCAGAGCAAGCACCCGCACTTCCTGCTGAACTCGGGACGGCGCGCGATCGGGGCGCTGTTCCCCGGATTCGAGGACGCGCTCATCGCCGCGGGCGGGTTGCACCTGATGCCGTCTCTGGACGCCGCCTACCTCGACGGGGAGGGCTGGTCGGCGCGCAAGCGCGGGGCGATGACGATGATCTACGGGTCGCGGATCCTGATCGAACGCGTGTTGCGCGACGCGGTTCGAGTTCTGCCCAACACGACCATTCGCGAGGGTGTCTCGGTGCACGGCCTCACCACGCGGGATGGTGCGGTCACCGGGGTCGGCCTGTCCACGTCCGCCGGCGAGGAGCACCTCGACGCCGACCTCGTGGTGGACGCGATGGGGCGCGGGTCTTCGGTCGGCGGCTGGCTCGTGGCCGCCGGATGGCCCGAGCCCGAGGAGCGCACGCTCGACGCCAAGGTCACCTACACCTCGCGTTGGTACGAGCTGCCCTCACCGGCCGAGCGACCGGCGTCGTGGTGGTGGCAGCACCTGGTGATCATGCCCACCCCGGACAAGGGGGAGCACCCCGCCGAGCACGAGTTCCTGGTGAACTTCTTTCCCGTCGAGGGGAACCGCGTCATCGCCTGCATGGGCTCGTGGGGCATCGACATGCCCCGCACCACCGAGGCGTTCGTCGAGTCGGCGCGCCGGGTGCGGACGCCGTTGTTCGCGGCCGCGATGGATCGGTGTTCACCCACCTCGGAGGTGCACCTGACCCGGTCGACGGGCAACAAGTGGCGGCGCTACGACCGCTTGAGCACACCTGGTCTGGTGTTCGTCGGCGACTCGATCTGCGCGTTCAACCCGTTCTACGCACAGGGAATCAGTTCCGCGGCGATGTCCGCGCTGTTGCTGCGCGAGCACCTGTCTCGCGCGCAACGCCTCGACGCGGAGTTCTACACCAGGTTCCTCGTGGCGCAACGCAAATCGCTCACCGTGCCCTGGTCGCTGGCCATGGCGAGGGACCAGGGCTACGAGTGCGCGGTGGGCACCGAGAAGGTGCCGGAGTGGTGGCGTCGCGTTCTCGCGGCCATGTCCGGCCCGGCTTTCAGCCTCATCGTCGGTGCGGCGCGTGAGTACGAGGTGGTCGACGAGCACTTCGCGAAGGTGTTCAACATGGACGAGTCGCTGGGCGAGATGATGCGGAACCCGAGGGTGATCGCGGCGCTCGTGCGCTACCGGATCCGGACGGCGCTGGGACGGCAGCGGATTCCCTTCGGGTTCGATCCCCAGGCGGAGCCGCCGGCCACGGACTACTCGCCGAACGGTGCCGCGGCAACGGTTGCCGCGCGATGAGCGCCGTGTGCGGGCCGGAGGCGGAAGCCGTCGCCCGCGGCCTCGGCTTCGACTGCCACGACGTGTCACCCGTGGTCTCGGTGCGGTTTCCGTGGGATCTCGCGCACTGGACGATGCCGCTGCTCGAGCTGCTCATCATCGGCGGCGCCGTTTTCGCTCTGGTGCACGCGTTGCGCCGCTACCGCCACGGCGATCCGATCAACCTGGCGCTGTGGTGGACGTCGCTGGTGTACCTCGCGGTGATCGAACCACCGCTGTACTTCCCGGAGTGGTTCGGACTCAACGAGATCTACGGTTTCATCTTCGCCCACAACCAGTTCACCGTGCAGTTCATGTGGGACAGGTTGCCGCTCTACATCATCGCGTTCTACCCGGTGATCAGTCAGCTCGCCTACGAGCTGGTGCGGTCGCTCGGGATCTTCCGGCGTCGCGGCGCACTCGTGGGGTCGGTCGCCGTCGCCTTCGCCTGCCAGGTGTTCTACGAGGTGTTCGACCACATCGGACCACAGCTGAAGTGGTGGGCGTGGAACCCGGACAACCACATCGTCAACCACCCCTCGCTGGCAGCGGTGCCGATGACGAGCATGCTGCTGTTCGCGTCCGTTTCGTTGGGGGCCATGACTTATCTGGTCGTGCGCCTGGCTGGCGAGCGCCGTGGGCGGTCGTTGGTGCCGCGCGTTCTGCTCGCCGGCGTCCTCACGCCACCGACCATGGCGATCGCGGGCATTCCGTCGAGCTTCTTCAGCGGCAACGCCACCGCCCAGGCCTGGGTTCTCGGCGTCGAGCTGGCCCTGGTGTGGCTGGCCGGTGGCTGGATCGTCCTGTCGCAGCTGAGGTCGCCGGGGCCTGGTGAACCGCTGTCGGACTTCGTCCGGATCTACCCGGCCGTCTACCTGGGCGGGATGGCGGTGTTCTGGATCAGCGCTCTTCCTGACGGCCCACCGATCACAGGCGCGCTCTACGCGCTCGCCTGTTTCATCGGGGCCGGCCTGTTGCTCGCGGCGCTGCGTCGCGTGCACCGGAAAGCACCTTCCACCGTCTGAGCCAACGCTCTCGTGGATGATGGTGCGCATGGGTTACCACGGCTGGCAGGGCAACCCGCCCGGCACCGAGGACGAGGCACGCCGCCGGATCGTCAAGGCGGCGATGGCTTGTGTGGACCGCGTCGGGCTCGCCAAGACCAGCATGTCCGTGGTCGCCGCCGAGGCGGGCGTGACGCGGCAGACCGTCTACCGCTACTTCCCACGCCTCGCGGACATCCTCAGCGCCGTAGCGCTGGCAGGCGTCGAGGACTTCGCCGCGCGGATGGCACGGCACCTCGCCTCGTTCGGCAGCCCGGCCGAGGTGGCCGTGGAGTCCGTGGTGTTCGGCGTCCTGGAGGTCCCGCGGGAGCCGTACCTGGGCCTGCTCCTGCAGGCAGGCGAATCCGACTTCTTCACCGTCGCGGTGACCTCCCCCGAGTCCTTCGCACTCGGCGCGCGCATCCTCCGCGACGTGCCAGTGGACTGGGCCGGTGCCGGGATCGCCACCGACGACGAGCTCCAGGGGCTCGCCGAGATCCTGATGCGGCTCTTCCTGTCGTTCCTGCAGCATCCCTCGACGCCGGCGCTCACCGACGACCAGCTGCGGGCTCTGGTCCGCCGGTGGATCGGGCCCGCTCTTCAGTAGCCGCTGTGGTCGCAAACGGATCTTGAATGCTCTTGGGGCCTACTCGTCCAGCGCAGGTGCTCGGCGATCCGGTCGAACTCGGCCGCCATCTCCGGCGACGCGAGGAAGTCGTCCAAGCGCGCGGAGACCTCGTAGTCCACCGCCTCCAGCGACCGGATCGCCAGCTGCACGACGAACTCGGGGTCGCGGTCGGCGAGGAAGCTCGCCCAGTGGTCCAGGGCCTCCAGTGCCCACAACACCTGCGGGTCCATGTCGCCGTCGGACAGCGTGCCCTTGGTCGATCGTGTCCAGCCACGCGCGCAGCTGATCGGGAGTGCTGCCCGGCGGGTCCGTGCGCGCCTGCTCGAACGCCTGCTGGGCCTCGTCGTCGAACTCGGCTCCTGCCGCGTCCGCGAGGTCGTCGCCCGTGGTCAGCCTGACTACGGTCTCCGCGCCGAACCGGTGACGCTTCTCGTCGTGGGCGGCCGTGACCAGTTCGCGGACAGCCTGCTCCACCTCGTTGTAGTGCACGGCGTCATCCAACCAGCCCGGCCCCGGTGCATCCCGGTTCCCGCGCGACCGGACGTTTTGGGGAGGGTCGAAACGTTTCAGCGAAGTTGACGTTGTTCGCACACCGCTGGCAGTGTCGATCCCGAGGGCGTCTTCGCGCGGCTGGGGGTGAACGGCCGGAAACAGTCCACTGACGATCGCTGTCGATGAGCTGCTTCTCCTACGTGGCCCGGCAGGTGGATCCCGCACGAACACCGTGGGTTGCTCGAACCACGGCGAATCCCACTCTGTCGTAGCAGAGATCGAGAGGAAGTATTTTGAGGTTGAGAACCAGAGTCTTCGCGCTCATCACGTTCACTCTGTCCGCGGTCTTGGTCGGTACCGCGCCGGCGCCCGCCGCCCCTGCCCAGACCGTGGAACTCGCCGCGCCGGCCGGCAGCGGCCTCCCGCCCTACGTCGCCGTCATCAAGCCGGTCACCGCGAAGCGGCTCGCTTCCAGCTGGCGCGAAGGCTGCCCCGTCGGGCCCGATCAGCTGCGGCTGATCAGCCTGAACTTCGTCGGCTTCGACGGTGCGGTGCACCGCGGCGAACTGGTCGTCAACGCCGATCTCGCCGTCGAGGTCGCCCGCGTCTTCGCCGACCTGTACTTCGGTCGGTTCCCCATCCAGCGGATGGAGACCATCGAGAAGTACGACTCCGACGACGACGCGTCGATGGCGGCGAACAACACCTCGGCGTTCAACTGCCGGGCGATCACCGGCGGCACCGCCTGGTCCAACCACTCCTATGGACGGGCCATCGACATCAACACCGTGCAGAACCCCTACATCTCCCGCAGCGGCACCGTTTACCCGCCCAACGGCGCGCCCTACGTCGATCGCACCCAGAACGTGCCCGGCATGATCCACGCCGGCGACGCCACCGAGCAGGCGTTCACCACACGCGGCTGGACCTGGGGCGGCTTCTGGGACACTCCGATCGACTACCAGCACTTCGAGAAGCCCTGACGCCAGCCCGAGAAGCCGTCGGCGCGTTCTGTCGCACCAAGTAAACGCGAACAGCGCCTGGGATCGCCACCGGATGGAGTGGCGGCGATCCCAGGCGCCACGACGGCGTCCAGGACCGGTCCTCGGGGTGTAGCGGCCTGGAGGCTAGAAGGATCATCGTGTCGGACCAGGTGAGTGTTAGTGTTCTCGAACGGTTTGACCTGCGGCGCAGTGTCTCTTGGGGGGATTGACCATGGTGGACATGTGGATGTTGTCCGTTGCCGCCGCACTCATCGGTTCCGTGGAGGAGTCGGATTCCGCAGCTCTGACGCAGCTGGAGAAAGCGGTCCGCGCGGTGCCCGGCCTGGGCGATGCGCTGGATGCGGCTCGCGCGGAGAACGAGTCCGACACGATCCACCTCGCGGAGGAACTGGCGAACGGCCTCAAGGCCGCCTATGACGATGGTGGCACTTTCTCCATCCTGCTCGACGCTCTCTGGCCCGAGGTGCTGTTCGGTCCCACGACGACGAGGGTGCGCAACGTCTACACCGGCAACGTCTACGGCAGCCTGGTCCAACTGGGTGTTGTCGGTTCGATCAACCTCCCAGGTCCACAGAGTCCGGCCCGGTCACGATTCTCATTCTTTGGCTCGGGGCGGCGCGCCAAAAAGCACCGCCCGTGACCAACCGATCAACCCCAGGCATCTGAGTTCATGCTGGTCCTCGCAGATCGCGTGGGACTGCAAGAAGTTCGCGGGTAGTCCTGCGTCGCGATCGCGCGCGACTCGGGCTCAACGCACCTGCTCGGCCTTGAACTGCATCCGCGGCGTCGCGTAGAACTCCTGGGCCTGCACCAGCCGCAGCTCGCGCTCACCGGAGCGGTGGGTCAGGTCGATCAGGTCGAAGACGCTCGACGCGGTGCGTTCCAGCGCCAGTGCCGCGTCGTTGGTCTGGACGTAGTGGGCGGTGAACAGCGCGGCCGTGACGTCGCCGGACCCGTTCGCCTTGAACGGCAGGTGCGGGGTGCTCACGAGCCACGACCCGGCGGTGTCCACGACGAGCATCTCGATCGTGCCCTCCTCCCGGTCAGGCCGCTCGACGCTCGTGACCAGGACGGTCGACGGGCCCATCGCGCGGGCGAGGTCGGCCGAGGCCAGCGTCTCCTCGACGCTCGCCGGCTCGGTGCCGGTGAGGAAGCCCAGCTCGAACTGGTTCGGGGTGATGATGTCGGCCACCGGCACGACCCTGTCGCGCAAGAGCACGGGGATCTCGGGCGCGACGAAGCAGCCGGACTTGGCGTTGCCCATCACCGGGTCGCACGCGTAGAGCGCCGCCGGGTTCGCGGCCTTCACCCTGCGCACCGCGTCGATGATCACATCGGCGATGCCCGTGCCGCCCTGGTAGCCGGACAGCACGGCGTCGACCTGCGGGAACACCCCGCGTTCCTCCACCCCGAGCAGGATCTCGGCCACGTCCGACGGCGGCAGGAGCGGACCGCGCCACGCGCCGTACCCGGTGTGGTTGGAGAAGTTCACTGTGGGGATCGGGATGACCTCGACCCCGAGGCGCTGCAGCGGGAACACGGCGGCGGAGTTGCCGACGTGGCCGTGGGCGACGACCGACTGGATGGACAGAACCTTCATCCGCCCAGCCTAGAACGGACACCTCGACGTCGTGGTACCGCCGGACCAGGTTGGTGATCATCGGCCTGGTGATTGTTCCGACCAGACAACCCCTGGACTGCGTGCGCTGATCGGAGTGGAGCCGACGACATCAGTACCGAGCTGGCGTGTTTCGCTCTGTTGCTCGTCTCGCCAGCTCGAGCGGTAGGTGCAGTGAGTAGAACCGTTCGAACAGGTACATCAACTCACCTGGCGCGGCTGGATCGTGTTTCGGGGACAGCCCCGCAGCGGACTTCTCGGCCGATCCGCGGGGCCGGCCCCTCTGGTTGTGTGGTGCGGGATGTCAGCTCGCGGTGCAGGACGGGTTGAGTCCCGCTCCGCTTCCGGTGCCCTGGAAACCGAACTCGGTGGACTGGCCGGCGCCCACGGCACCGTTGAAGTCCACATTGGTCCAGTTCACGGTTCCGCTGTTGCCACTGCGGTTGGCGTTCCACGAGCTGGTGACGGTGCCGGACGACAGGGTCGTCGTGATCTGCCAGCCGCGCAGCGCGGAGGAACCCGCGGTGACCTTGACCGTGGCGACGAACCCGTTGTCCCACGAGTTCAGTGACACCGACGCGGTGCAGCCGCCGGGAATCGGGTCATTGGTCGTGGTGGTGGTCGTGGGGCCGGGGCCAGGACCGCCCGCGTTCAGCGCGTTCAGAACCGAGTTGTAGGCGGCCTTCTTGTTGCCGCTGCCGTCGAACAGCAGCGGGGTGCCGTAGGCGCGCCACGAGTCGGTGTCGCGGATGCCCCACACGGTGATGCCGGCGCACCGCGTCACGGCGAGACAGGCGCGCGTCACGCGGTCGTAGTTGGACGCCTGCGAGCTGCCGGAGCCCTCGATGTCCAGCTCGGTGATCTGCACGTCGACGCCGAGGTTGGCGAAGTTCTGCAGGTTCGTCTGGTAGTTGGACGGGACCGGGCTCTGGGCGTTGAAGTGGGACTGGAAGCCGACGCAGTCGATCGGGACACCGCGGGCCTTGAAGTCCTGCACCATCCGGTAGACGCCCTGGGTCTTGGCGTGCGACCAGTCGTCGGTGTTGTAGTCGTTGTAACAGAGCTTCGCGCCGGGATCCGCCGCCCGGGCCGCGCGGAACGCCGCCTCGATCCAGTCGTTGCCGGTGCGCTGGAGGTTCGAGTCACGGCGTGCGCCGCTGCTGCCGTCGGCGAAGGCCTCGTTCACCACGTCCCAGGCGTAGATCTTGCCGCGGTAGTAGGTCGCGACCTGCGTGACGTGGTTCAGCATCGCGTTGCGCAGCGAGGAGCCGGACATGCTCTGCATCCAGCCGGGCTGTTGCGAGTGCCACGCCAATGCGTGCCCGCGCACCCGCTTGCCCTGGTTGCGCGCGTGGTTCAGGATCCGGTCGGCGTTGCCGTAGCTGAACCGTCCCTGCTGCGGTTCGGTCGCGTCCATCTTCATCTCGTTCTCGGCCGTGACCATGTCGAACTCGCGGTTCAGGATCCCGATGTAGGTCGAGTCGTTCATCCTGCCTGCCGCGATGGCAGTGCCGAAGTAGCGGCCGGACTGCGCGGCGGCGGCCCCCAGAGTGGTCGCCGCGTTCGCGGGGGTGTTGGCGGCGAGCATCAACGACGCGCCGAGTGCCGCCGCCGCGACTGTCGAAACGATCGCGACAGGTGACACTGACCTCGATGTCAGTTTCATCTTCCACACTTTCGAAAATCGCCCGGGAATGCCGGACGTGACGGGTAGGACCAACGGAACGCACGAGACGAGAACCGGTGCGGCGGTGCCGGTTGTTTCGGTGTGCGCCGAATCGCGAAGGTTGTCGCCCCGCCGTCAGCCATGGCGTTGTGGCGAGCGGGCGTCGGTGCCGGAACGTCTTCGGCGCCGACTGCTGGTGTTCACTGCCGTCTCCTTCGCTCTCGTGGCGATGGGGGTCGTGAAGGGCTGCCGTGCAGGAGTCTCGCAGCTTCATGTTCGCGCTCACAAGAAGGCGTTGACTATTTCCCTTCGAAATTGAGCTGAACGGCCTACGGGAACAAGGGAGCGCTCCCAATTCGCACATCGAAGCGGCAGAGCGTCTTGTTCAGACGGTTCGCCGAAGTGATATTGCTAAAGTTAGCGCTAACATTTTAGCGTTGATTCTTGGCGGTTCCGTGGTTACGTTGGCCTCTGCCTGACCGCTTTCCCGTGGAGCTGGAGATGAGCAAGTCCGGCGTGCACGAGCCGGACCGAGCGCTCGTGCAGTCCTGAGATCACCGCCCAGCCTCACCGGAACTTCTCGGGCGGTACCGTCGTGCCGCGGAACCAGGCCGCGAAGAACGCGGTGAGATCCTGGCCGCTGATCTGCTGGGCGAGCTGCTCGAACCGCGGCCACGACACGAAACTGTGCTTGTTCTGTTGCGCCCACTGCCTGAGCAGGCGGTCGAACGACCGGTCGCCGATCTGCCGCTTCAGCGCGTGCAGTGCCAGCGGGCCCCGGTCGTACATCCGGAACCCCGGACTCTCGCCCGCCTGGTACAGCGGTTCCCGCCAGTACTCCGGGTCCGACCTCTTCTCGTCGATGATCGCCCGGTAGCGCGCGTCGAGATCGACGCCGTTCTTGGCCTGTTCCCACATCCAGGTGCTGTGCGACGCGAAGCACTCCGACAGGCAGGCGTCCTCCGGCAGCCGGGTGCCTGCCGAGACCCCGTACCACTGGTGTGCGTGCTCGTGGACCACTTGGAGCAGGTCCATGAAGCCGCTGCGCGCACCGAGGTACACCGGCATGGACTGAGGTGAGGTGCCCGGTCCGTCGTCATTCACCTGGACGAAGACGTTGCCGGTGGAGTCGAACGGGTAGGGGCCGTAGCGGCCGGTGAGGAAGTCCATGACCTCCGGGAGCCGGTCCGCCAGCGGTTTCGTCTTCTCCCGCAGTCCCGGTGCGTAGGCGTTCACCACTGGAATGCCGTTGGGGAGCGTGGATCGCTCGAGGGTGAAGCGGTCGACGGACACGGCGATGTTGGCCGGTGCCACGGCTTGTTCGGTCCAGCGGACCGTGTTCGGCCCCGGCCCCTGCCGCTCCTGGCCGACCGCGACGACGTGCCAGCTTCCGGTGCGGTCGCGGTCAGGTGGAAGTCGGCCTGGTCCTGGCGGGCGCCGACGGGGAACCAGGCGTTGGAGGAACCCTGGAACGCCGTGGCTCCACCGGATTCCGTCCTCAGCCACCCGCCCCCGGGGTGGCCCGCGTAGTCGACGCGGACGCGGAACAGACGGCCTCGCGGGATCCGCGTGGCCGGTGCGATGATGAGGTCGCCCGCCTCGTGGGTGAACGACCGCGCCGGGACGCCGTCGACCGTGACCGCGGAGACCACCGGGCCGTCGAGGTGCAGCGTGAGATCCGTCAACCCCGCCAACGCTTTCGCGGTGATCAACGCCGTGCCGCGCAGCACGTCCTCGTCCGGGCGGTAGTCGATCGTCAGGTCGTGGGCGGTGATGTCGACCGGTTCGTCGACGTGCTGGGACGCGGCGGCCGTGCCCACGAGCGGGGCCAGCAGTCCCATCACCGCGATGGTCGCGAATGTTCGAACGGTGTGCATGGCGCCGACCTTGTCGATGCGAGGTCGGGATCCCGCCCCGGACGTGTCGCGGTTCTGTCGCGAACGTCCTGCGACGTGACTGCGACACGACGTCGACGGGATGTGGATCTCGAAGCCGCACAGTCGGCATCATGACCGGACTTCAACCCGCCAGGACCGCACCGGCGACCTGGCGCGGCGCCCATGTGTCCTCATTGGACGGACTGCGCGGCGTCGCGGTGCTCGGTGTCCTGCTGTTCCACGCGGACCTGCTCCCCGGCGGTTTCCTGGGCGTGGACCTGTTCTTCGCGCTGTCCGGCTACCTGATCACCGACCTGCTGCTGCGCGAGGTGGCGGCGACGGGAACCGTGTCGCTCACCGCGTTCTGGGGCCGGCGGATCCGTCGGCTTTTCCCCGCGCTGGCAACGGTTCTGGTCGTGGTGGCCGTCGTGGTGTGGGCGGTCGCACCGGATGACGTCGTGCGCACGACGCTCGACGACGGACCGTGGGTGCAGGCCAACCTGCAGAACTGGCATCTGCTGGCGGAGTCGGCGAGCTACTGGGACCGGTTCGGCGGTGGTCGAGTGTTCGGGCACCTGTGGAGCATCGCCGTCGAAGAGCAGTTCTACCTGCTGTGGCCGGTCGTCGTGCTGTTGCTCGCGCGGCGGTCGCGACATCCCGCTCGTCAGGTGGCGATGACCGCGGCAGTGGTCTCGCTCGCTTCGCTGGTGTTGATGATCGCGTTGTTCGCCGCGGCCGATCCCACCCGCGTCTACACGGGCACGGACACGAGGGCGTTCTCCCTGTTGCTGGGCGCGGTGGTGGCCACACGTCCGGTGCGGGAGGCGCTGGGCCGGGCGGTACGACGCTGGGCCGGGGGAGTGCTGGTGGCACTGGTGGCCTCGATCGGTGTGATCTGGGGCCTGGCGGACGGCACGGGTTCGTCGTGGCTGTACACCGGCGGCCTGTTCGCGCACTCGCTGGCGTCCGCGCTGTTGATCGGTCTGTGTGCGCGGACACCCGAGTCCCTGGTGTCGCGGGCGTTGTCGTGGCGGCCGCTGCGGTGGTTCGGGGAGATCTCCTACAGCCTCTACCTCTGGCACTGGCCGGTGTTCGTGGTGCTGACGGCGACGAGCGGCTGGGCGTGGACCGCGCTCGCCTTCAGCGTGTCGATCGTCCTCGCGGCGTTGACCAGGTACCTGGTCGAGGATCCGATCCGGTTTCGTGCGGGCTGGGCCGCGGGACGTCGCGGGCTCGTCGTGTTCGTGGTGGTCATGGCCGGACTGGCGCTGCTGTGGGTGGTGCTGCCCGCTCCGCCGGCACCCGCGATCGACATCAGCCGCCTGGGGTGATCAAGGGACAGGTTCGCTCCACTTCGGACTCCGGTGCGGGCTGCGTGAAACCGACCTGCACCTTCATCGTGCGCGCACCGCCGCTCTGCACATGCACACCCAGCGCCGTGCACACGATCTGGTCGATGCCCACCGGTGTCACGTCCTGTGCGGTCAGCGGGAGCCGCAAGCGGATGACGTCCGGGGTGGTGGTGACGACCACCCGCGTGACCGGGGTGGCCGCGATCTCCGTGCGCAGGTCCGAGTCACCGGGTCCGGTGAGCAGCAGACCGAGCGCTTCGGAGATCGAGCCGAGGCGGGAGGTCTGACGCAGTTGCGGCTCGACCTGGCCGCGCGCGTTCACGAGGTACAGCGTGACCCCGGGAGCTACACCGGTCGGCGGTTCGCCGCCATCGGCGACACCAGACGGCCTGACACCGCACCCCACGAGCAGCAGCACCACCGCGAACCAGACCCGCCTCACTCCCGCTCCTCTCTCGGCAACCGCACCACGAAACTGGCGCCGCCACCGGAGCGGTTGGCCACGCTGATCTCGCCGCCGTGCAGCCGTGCGTTCTCCAACGCGATCGCCAGACCCAGCCCGCTGCCCGGCGTGCGCGTGCGCGCCGCATCGGCTTTGTAGAACCTGTCGAACACGTGCGGCAGCACGGCATCCGGCAGACCCGGCCCGCGGTCGGTCACCTCGATCACCACCTGCTCGTTCACCTCCGACACCTCGACGCGCACGGGCGGGGCGCCGTGGCGCAGGGCGTTGCCCACCAGGTTGGCCACCACGACGTCGAGCCTGCGCCGATCCAGACGTGCGGGGAGCTCGGCAGGGGTCTTCAGCTCCACTTGGCCGAGCCAGCGCCGTGCCCGCAGGCAGTCCCGCACCGCGACGGCGACGTCCAGGTCCTCCCTGCGCGGTTCGACCGTGCCGGCGTCGAACCGCGACACCTCCATCAGGTCCTCGACCAGTCGCACCAGCCGTTTCGTCTCGATGATCGCGAGTTCGGCGGACTCCCTGGCGTCCGCCTCCATCCCGTCCGCGGACATCGCCAGCACCTCCACCACCGCGGTCAGGGTGCTCAGCGGCGTGCGCAGTTCGTGCGACACGTCGGCCGCGAACCTGCGTGCGTCGGCCTGCATGCGCTGCATCGCCGCCATCGTCGTCTGCACGGACTCCGCCATCTCGTTGACGGTCACGGTCAGATCGGCGAGCTCGTCCACCCCCTGCGGCTGAGAGCGCGCTCCCATGTCTCCCGACGCGAGCCGGCGGGCGGTGTCGCGCAGTACCCGCACCGGACGCAGCACGCTCCCGGCGGCCAGCAGGGCCAGCACCACCGCGAGTGGCAACGCCAGCGCGGCGGTGAGCACCGCGGTCCTGGTCATGCCGCCGATCTCCTGGTCCACGGCGGCGAGGTCGCGCGCCGTGTAGACCTCGATCCCCGACGGCGTGCTCGTCCCGTCCGGGGCTGTGATCACGACCGGCGTGCCCACGAGCAGCCAGGACGTCCCCTCCGCGGTGATCCGCTGGGTGACGAGCCGGTTCCGGGTTCGCACGGCGGTGCGCAGTTCCGGGGTGACCCGGTCAGGTCCGTCCGCCGATGCCAGGCCCTGATACGTCACCGCGGTGTTCGGGCCGACCGCCGCGCGCAGCCGTTCCAGCGCCTCCTGGTCCGGCGGGTAGGTGAGGCCGGGCGCCACCGCGGTGATCTGACCGGTGATGGTCTCGGTGAGCCGCTGTTCGGCCGAGGTGACGAGCGCGGCGCTGGCCGAGCCCGCGCTCGACCACGCCGCCGCTCCGGCACCGAACACCGTCACCAGCACGAACGCGACCAGCAGCCGGGATCGCAGTCCCCGCGGCCACCAGCGCACCCTCACACCGGCCCGAACCGGTAGCCGAACCCGCGGACGGTCTGCACGTAGCGCGGCGCGGCGGGGTCCGTCTCGATCTTCGCGCGCAACCGCTGGACGCAGTTGTCGACGAGCCGGGAGTCGCCCAGGTAGTCGTGTTCCCACACCTCCCGCAGCAACTGCTCGCGGCTGAACACCCGCCCCGGCGCCCGCGACACGGTCAACAGGAACCGCATCTCGGTCGCCGTCAACGACACCGGCCTGCCGCGCGCCGTCACCGTGAGCCCCGTGGTGTCGATGCGCAGCTCGTCGTGCACCCGCACGTCGCCGGAAGCGATCGCGGTACGACGCAGGACCGCCCTGATCCGCGCGTCGAGGACCGTGGGCTGGGCGGGCTTCACCACGTAGTCGTCCGCGCCCGCCGCCAGCCCGCCGACGACGTCGAAGTCGTCACCTCGCGCCGTGAGCATGATGACCGGGACGTCGCCGCCCGCCCGAATCTGCCTGCACACCTCGAAACCGTCGATGCCGGGCAGCATCAGGTCGAGCACCACCAGGTCCGGTGTGGACGATCGGAACTCCTGGAGCCCTTCCTCGCCAGTGCACGTGGTCCGCACGCCGTGACCCAGCCGGTTCAACGCGAGCTCCATGCCCCGTCTCACCAGCGGATCGTCCTCGATGAGCAGAATCGACGCCACCCGTCCAGTATGGACAAGATGCCGCGACCCGCAGGCGACGAGCAACGCCTTGCGACACAAACGCGACACAGCCGTGGAGGCATCGCGACGAGGTGCCTGCACGGTAGAGCTCATGACCAAGTCACGACTCGCTGTTCTCGGCCTGACCTCCCTCCTCCTGACCGCGACGGCCTGCGCGGCCGGCACGGACGCGACGACGGTTCCGGTCGGTCCGAAGCTCTCCAAGGTCCTCTTCGCGGGCGACTCCATCGCGGTGGGTGAGGCGTTGCCGCTGAGCGCCGCGTTCAAGGCCGGTGGCGTCGACTTCCAGTCCATCGCGGCCGAAGGCGGCGGCAACGTCGTCGGACCGGCCGCGGAGGAGAACTGGCCCGCGATCTCCGCCCAGATCACCTCGGCGAAGGCCGATGTGGTGATCTACCAGCTCACCACCTATGACTGGGGCACCGAGCAGGAACAGCGCACCGGCTACCAGAACCTGCTCGACGTGACGACCCGCGCGGGTTCGAAGCTCGTCCTCGTCACCGCGCCGCCGATCCGGCCCGACGACTTCTACCTGCCGCACATGGCGGACCTCGACCGAACACCGGCCGTCGCCCGCGCGGTCGCACAAACCGCACCGGACAACGCCACCTTCCTGGACGCGAGCTCTGCATGGGGCACCACCTATCAGCAGACCAGGGACGGCAAGGCCGACCGCAGCGCCGACGGCATCCACACCTGCCCGCAGGGGGCGGCGCGCTTCACGAACTGGCTGCTCGGCGAGCTCGCGAAGCGACCGGGCGGCTTCACCCCGGCGGACCCCGGTTCGTGGGCCAACACCGGGTGGTCCGCCGACAGGCACTTCCAGGGTTGCTGATCGGGCTCGACGAGGACGAGCTGAACGGCGCCGGCTGATCCCGCAGGTCCGCGAGACGGAGCCCTCGGGTCGGTCCGCCACCACAGCTGCCGACCGCCGCCGGGACGTGCGGCTGCCGGTTCAGTGTGGCGGCTCGACGCCGTCGGTCCGTTCGAGGTCGGAGATCCACAGGGCAAGTGCCGCCCGTGCATCGCGCAGGGTGCGTGCCGGCTCGCCGAGTCCGCGCAACGCCAGCCGCCGCTGTTCGAGCCTGGGGCTCCGGAACTTCGGGAAGGCGAGCTTGAGGCACGTGTCGATCATCTGGGCGTGGTAGTGCAGAAGCTGAGTCACCCGGAACTCCAGCGACGCGCGGTCGGCGTCGCCGATGAGGTCCAGAGCCCACCCGTGCAGCCGGCAGTAGTCGGACGCGACCGGCCCGCCTCGGCGGGCCACCTGTGTCGGGACGTCACCAGGCTGCGCGCAGGCGTCGATGATCTGCTCGGCGGCGGGCTGGAGTGCGACCGCACGAGTGGCCACCTCCAGCAGCGACCGCAGCGCGACCAGACGCGCGCCGGCTGAATACTTCGCAGCTGCCACGGTCGCGCCTCGCCGTGGGCGTCGTCCCGGAATCCGCATGTGATCCACCAGCCTCGATGAGCCAGCCCGGAAGCATCCAGTATGAACCGCCACGAGGCGCGTCGCGAGGTGCGGAAGTATGGATGGCTTCCGGCTGGTTCGGAGGTCGCGCTGGTGTTCTCGCTCGGCAGCCGTCTGTACACGTTGCCGCCGACCTCGGAACGCGGGCGGAGTCCCTGCGCGCGGATGAACGCCCACTGCGAACGGAACATCGGCAGCATCCGGCGCGAGATTCTCGACCGCGTTCTCATCATCGGAGAAGCCCACGCCCGCCAAGTCCTTGCCGTCTACCGGCTGTCACGTCACCTCAGTCGAGGGCGTGCTCGCGGCCGGCTCGCAGGATCTCGTCGGACAGCGATGGCTGGACGTGGTGCACCGCGCGGGCGAGCATCATCGTCCCGACCAGCTCGCCGAGCAGGCGGATGGCCCTGCGGCGGGCCTGGTCCGGGTCGGGCGTCTGCCCCTTCGCCTCGGCGTCGCGCAGGAACTCGGCGGTGAAGCCGGCGAAGTAGCCCTCGACGCCCTCGGCGTACGCGCGTTGCACCGCTTCGCTCTGCCGCCCGGCATCAGTGACCAGGGCGCTGGAGGGACAGCCGCCGTCCTCGGCATCCCGGTGGGCGGCGGAGAGATATCGGGCGACGACCCGCTCCAGTGGGGAGCCGGCCTCGTCATGACCGTCCTCGATCTCCTGTGCCAGTACCCCGAGTGACGCGGCGAACGACGTGCCGCACACCTCCACGGCCAGGTCGTTCTTGGACGCGAAGTGGTTGTAGAAGCCGCCGTGGGTCAGGCCCGCCTCCTTCATGAGCTCGGCGATGCCGACCGCGTCGATGCCCTGTGAGCGGAACATCCGGCCTGCGGCGTCGACGATGTTCTGCCGGTTGCGGACTTTGTCTTCCTTGGTGATCCGCGGCATGGCCGGCTCCCCAGCTCTTGACTGTTTCAATGATGGACCTCATCATAACAGCGGCTTACGATGACGAGCATCATCATTGCCGGGGAGGGTCCATGCGCACCATCACCTACGAACAGCAGGGACACGCCGCACAAGTGCTGCGCCTGCAGGAGCGGCCGGCACCGGCGGCACCCGCCGCCGGGCAGGTGCTGGTGCGGGTACTGGCCCGGCCGATCCACCTGGGTGACCTGGCCGGCGTGGAGGGCTTTCCGGGTCTGCCGCGGAAGCGGTTCGCCACGCCGCAGGTACCTGGTCTGGAGGGGACGGGAGTCGTCGAGGTGGTCGGTGAGGGCGTGCCGGGACTGGAGGCCGGCCGGCGCGTGGCGTTCTTCCCGGTACCGGGTGCCTGGAGCGAGCTCGTCACGGTCCCCGCCGAACTGGTCGTGCCCGTGCCCGAGGCGGTCAGTGCGGAGACAGCGGCAGTGCTGCTGGTCAACCCGATCACGCTGCTGACCTTGCTGCGGGCGGTCGAGGACGCTCGGAAAGGTCAGCCTGGACCGGTCGTCCAGACGGCCGCCGGTTCGTCGATCGGCAAGCTCGTCAGCGCGGCCGCGCTGCGGCACGGCTTCCCGCTGGTCAACCTGGTCCGCAGCGCCGCAGGGGCGCGGGAGTTGCAGCAACGCTTTCCCGGACTGCCGGCGATCTCGACCAGCGACGCGGACTGGCGCACCCGTGTGCGGGACGCGGTCGGCGGCAGCGGGGCACAGGTCGTCCTCGACGCGGTGGGTGGATCACTCACCGGTGAACTGGCCGTGCTGCTGGCTGACGGCGGCACGCTGATCTCCTACGGGGCCCTCGGTTCCGGGAGCACCTCGCTGGAGTCGCTGGCGCTGGCCCCGCGAGAACTGACGGTGCGAGGCGTGTCGGTGGGCCGATGGCTGACCCGCACACCTGCGGAGCGGGCCGAGGACGTCGCCTTCGCCATCAGCCTGGCAGAGATCTCCCCGGAGCTGTTCGAGATCGCCGGTCGCTACGACCTGGCCGACTTCGCCGAGGCCGTCGACCACGTCCGCCGCCCCGGCAAGAGCGGCACCGTACTGCTCACCGGTCCCGCCTCCTGAACCCGACGAAGGACATCTCCATGAAGATCGGTTCCATCGGCGCCGGGAACGTCGCCCAGGCCATCGCCCGGCACGCGGCGGGCCAGGGTCATCAGGTCGTGCTGAGCAACAGCCGCGGCCCCGACTCGTTGACCGCCCTCGCGGAACGACTCGGGCCGCACGTCACCGCCGGTACGCGCGAGGAGGCGGCCTCGGCGGAGCTCGTCGTGCTCGCGGTGGGCTGGCTCCAGGTGCCGGACGCGGTGGCCGGACTGCCGTCGTTCGGCGGACGCATCGTCATCGACACCACCAACCAGTTCCTCTCCCCGCCTCCGCGCGCCGAGATCGCCGACCTCGGCCCGCTGACCGGCAGCGAGCACGTCGCCTCACTGCTGCCGGATGCCCGCGTGGTGAAGGCGTTCAACAGCCTCTACGGCCAGTACATCGCCGCCGATCCGCGTCATGACGCCGGACGCCAGGTGCTGTTCCTGGCCGGTGACGACGCCGACGCCAAGACCACGGTCATCGAGCTGACCACGAGTTTCGGGTTCGCTCCCGTCGACCTGGGCCCGCTGCGCGAAGGCGGACGCCTCATGCAACTCGGCGGCCCGCTCTCGGGGCTCCACGTCCTCAAGCAGGACTGAACAAGGACCCTGCCCACCGTCGTTCCCGACAAGGAAGATCCTGATGACCAGCCAGCTGCGCACCTCCACCGCCCAGCCCCTGCTGAGGCCGGTCCGCCTCGGCGCGCTCGAACTGCCCAACCGCGTGATCATGGCCCCGATGACCAGGGCCCGCGCCCACAACGCCGACCTGGCTCCCACCGACCTGCACGCCACCTACTACGCGCAGCGCGCGGGTGCCGGCGTGATCATCACCGAGGGCACCTGGGTCAACACCGACGCGATCGGCTTCATCGACGTCCCCGGCATCTACACCGAGGAACAGACCACAGGCTGGAGGAAGGTGACCGACGCCGTTCACCGAGCGGGCGGGCGGATCATCTCCCAGCTGGGCCATCTCGGCGCGATGTCCCACCCCGACCACCTCGGCGGACACCTGCCCGCGGGCCCGTCCGCGATCAACCCCGCCGAGCAGTCCTTCACCCCGGCCGGACCGAAGGACACCGTGACCCCGCGAGCGTTCACCGCCGCCGAGATCGCCGGCACCATCGGCGCCTACCGCCAGGCCGCCGAGAACGCCCGTCGCGCCGGTTTCGACGGCCTGGAGATCCACGCCCAGGGCCCGCACCTGATTCCCCAGTTCCTCAACCCCCGCCTCAACCAGCGCACCGACGCCTACGGCGGCAGCAGCGAGAAGCGAGCACGGTTCCTGCTGGACGTCCTGGACGCCGTGAGCGACGTGTGGGGCAGCGACCGCGTCGGCGTGAAGCTCTCTCCGCACTGGACCAGCGGAACCGCGTTCACCGGGGACGAGGACACGCTCGCCGACTACGACCGGCTGCTCACCAGGCTCAACGACAACGACCTCGCCTACCTCCACCTCGTGGGCTCACCCGGCACGACAGAGGAACGCGTCAGCCAGTTCGCCCGCTTCCGCGCCCACTACCAGGGCAACGTGATCGCCAACCTCGGCTTCACCCAGACCCTGGCCAACGAGGTCCTGGACCAGGAGATCGTCGACGCCGTCTCCTTCGGTGCCCCCTTCATCGCCAACCCCGACCTGGTCGAACGGTTCGCCAACGGGCACCCGCTGGCCGAGAGCGACCGCACCACCTACTACGGCGGTCACGCCGAGGGCTACACGGACTACCCCACCTTCACTCCCGGCGACCGGTCCTGAGCACTCACCTCCGGCTCGTCAAGCGTTGCTGGCGAAGTGGTAGCACTCGCCGGGGTTCGTCACCGGGCCCAGCTGTAGACGATCGAGCCGGCGGAGGACGCGCCGGCGTCCTCGGCCTTCGCCCCGATGGTGCCGTAGGACCGTGCCGCTCGCGCGGACTTCGGTTCCGCGCGAGCGGCTCTGGCCGGGGTACACCCGATCCGAGGTTCGGTCGATGAGGCCTACGGCGCCATGTCGCCTTGTCAGGCCCGAGGCTCGTCCTCGATCACGCCGACCTGCTCCAGGTCTTCCGGAGCGGGCATGTGACGGATGCTGTCACTGCCCTTGTGGTCGTGGGCGCGGGAGTATCGGGAATCCAGCACCCTTCCCAACTTGGTCGCCGCCCCGGCGTAGGCGTCGTCCACGGTGGTCGCGTGGTGGGTGACCGCGACCGGCTGCTTGCCTCCCGGCCGTGCCTCGATGACGCACTTCTTGTCCTCCGGCTTGCCGCCCCCGTCCTCACTGAGGTGCACTTCCACGCGGGTCAACCATCCGCTGAACCGGGACAGGCTGCTTTCCAGGTCGGTGGTCACATAGGTGGCGAGTCGTTCGCCACCGTGGATGTTGTGGTCGGTGTTGACCTGGATCTGCATGAGCACCCTCCGGAACGAGACAGAAATGGTCTTGGTCGATACCACGGGAGCGGCCGGTTCAAACGCGGCGGCGTGCGGCGCGTGGGGTGCCTGGACTCAGCATCAGGGTGTTGAGCTGCGGTGATCATGCATCGTGGCGTTGCTCGGCCTGCCCTGGCAGAACACGTGTTACAGCCCGGAAGTGGACCGCGTCGAGGGGCTGTTCGAGATCCACGACAGGACACCCGAGGTGCGGCGACAATCATTTGCGGTAGCGGATCCCGGCGTAGGCGAGCACGCCTCCAGCGAAGACGAGAGCGAAGCCGACCGACTGGCGCTGGTTCGCGGCCAACCCCGCGTCGTACTGCTCCTCGGTGAGCTCACGGACGACAACATCGTCCTTCCGTTCCTGGTACTTCCCGTTCTCCTGCTCGAAACTGCCCGTGTTGGCGTCGGTCAGCAGCGGGTACGCGAAGAGGAAAACCCCGCCGAAGAACGCGATCACCGCCACTGCGACCGCCCACGCCGGCAGTGTCGGGTTCTCGAAGTTGTACGCGCCTCTTGCGAACACCAGCGTCGCCACCATGAGCGCCATGGAGATCACCACCAGCACGAGGTTCGCCGACCGCGGCAGCAACGCACTGCCGGTCAAGAACCCGAACGCGATGACGACGGCATCGAGGAAGATCACCACGAGTGAGGCCCACTGCAACGGCACCATTCTCATGCCTCAGCACAGTAAGACCATCAGGCCGTTCGCCGGGTGGCAATCACGAACCGGATCTTCACGGCTTGGTTCTCAACATCACTATTGTTTCAGTGTTGATCGAAAACAATCCGCCGGCTCGCGAGACCGAGGTGCAGCCTGCTCTACCTGAGACAGGGAAGCCTGGGGTATCGGCGGGACCGGCGAACGCAACTAACTTCCTTGGTATGAACAAGGAACTGAACTCCTCGCCCATCCGCAACCGGGCCCTGCTCGCGGTGATCCTGGTCGGCAGCCTCGTCGCCAACGTCACCGCTCAGGCGTTCGGCCTGAGTCTCTTCATCAGCGCCGCGTTCGGGATGGTCGCCATCGCCAGCGGTGTCGCGCTCTTCTCCGCCTACCGCAGGAACCGCGGAGTTCCGCGGAGCTGAGGGCGGGGTGGTCCTTGAGCTGCCTCCTGGACGTCACCCCGAGCCGGTGGAAGATCATGCGCAGGTGCGCGGCCCTGGTAGGGACGCAGCGGAGCTTCCGCCAGACACTCCACGGCTTCTGGGTAGTCGTCCTCGGCTCCCGTGACGAGGCCTCGGGAGTACGCAGCCACCCCTCGGCCCAGTGCGGTTCCCGCCGCGTCCGTGCGTTCGGTCAACGACGCCGGCGCCTCCTGTGCCACAACGGGTTCGCGGCACCTGACGGCGGCCGGAGATTTCCTTCTTGAGAAGAACGGGCTGAGCGACGACTCGGTGTACGGACCTGTCGAAATCAGCGCCCAGCAGGGAATGGTGCCTACCCCGCCCCGCGGCGGGGTGCCAAGAGCTCCTCGGGGCTGCGACCCCGTCGTGCTGCGGCGAGGATGACGGCCGCGAACACGACGGCGGCGGCCCGGACGATCCACAGCGTCGTCGGCGAGGTGACCGTGTAGCTGCCTTGGATGCCGAGCACGGCCTCGAAGACTGCCGCTGCCGCGCCCCGGCCGGACGGCAGGTCGTCGAGCGCGATCACCGGGAGAACGCTGAGCAGGGTGAGCAGTACGCCCGCCGAGCCCCACAGGATGAGCGGGCCTCCGTCGGGTTTGCCGGTGACGACCCGCAGCAGGCCGCGGCCCAGCAGTTCCAGCGGCCACACCAGCAGCAGTGCGACCAGCACCGCCAGGAGCAGGCACGTGTAGGCGAGCAGCAGGAAGAGGAACAGCGAGAGGAAGATGTTCATCTCGGGGTCCAGGCCACCCGCGATGATCACCGGAAGCATGCTGACCGTCACGGCCGCGGGCAGGAACCAGATGAACAGCGGCTTCGGGTGTCGGTCCTCGAGCAGCGCGGCCGCGCCCCCGGCCCGCACGAAGATCGCCGTGACGATGATCAGGACGCCGAAGGTGCCGAACATCTCGCCTGCGTGCTCGTACTCCTCGAACTGCCCGAACGTGACCGCGGTGTAGGTCGAGAACGCCAGCGCGATCCCGCACAGCCACAGTTCCAGGCCCCGGCCCGAGACGACAGCCCGCACTTTCTCCACTCGGCGAGGGTAATCGTCAACGGAGCCGGACAGGTCCGTTTCGGCCACCCGAGGCGGGCCGGTCACCTTCGGCAACCCGGCGGAACTGACCCCTGTCGGCCAGGACCTGGTCACCGGCGGTGCGCCTCCGATGACCAGGTCCGGAAGTGCCGCCGGCCGGCTTTGGCAGGTTGGGGTCTGCGTTTCTACGGCCGGATGTCGACGAGCGCGTTTCAGGATGTGGAGACGTCGCGTGCGTGCAGCGGGCGGTGTCGGAGGAGTTGATCGACCGCATTGGTTTGGTGGTGTCCGGCGCCGATCACGGCCTGGGCGTGAGCCAGACGAATCGCCACGTCCAGACCGATCACGTACTTGGTCATGGGCGATCCGCGTCTTCTTGTTGCGTGAGACCAGCCGTACTCGCGTCTGTGCTCGACGGCGGGAAGTTCCTCGCCCCGCTGCCGGCCGCCGTCGCGAGGAGCCGGGCGAGTTCGGCCGGCTTGGTGTGCATGGGCCAGTGGCCGGAGTCGATGTCGACGAAGTCGAGGTGCTCGACCTGGGCGAGTTCGGGCACGTCGCCCGCGTTGATCCATTCCTTGGCCTGGGCGGGGGTGAACTCCGGGCAGATGACCACGACGGGGACGCCGAAGCGTCGCTCGTCGGTCAGCCGCACGACGCCCGTGGCCACAGCCTCGGGGACGGGGATCGCGGCGGCGGCGAAGGTGCGCCTGGCCTCCTCGTCGAGGTCGTCCGAGTCCGGCCCTTCGAACGGGGACCAGCCGGGGAAGGGCATGACGCCGTCGCGCAGTTCGAAGAAGTCGGCGTAGGACGTCCCGTCGGCGGCAGGGAAGCCGCCGATGAGGACGACTTCGGAGACCTTGTCCGGTCGTGCGTCCGCGGCCAGCCAGGCCAGGGTGCAGGCGGCCGAGTGCCCGACCACCACGGGCTTGCCGGAGGCCGCGTCCACGGCGGTGAGCACGGCCGCCACCTGGTCGTCGAGCGTGGCAGAGGCGGATCCGTCGCCCTGGCCGGGCAGGGTCAGCGGCACGGGACGGTGGCCGAGCGACCGGAGTGCGGATGCGACGTCGTCCCAGGCGGATCCGTCGAGCCACAGGCCGGCGATGAGCAGGATGTCCACGAACACTTCTCTCTGTCCCGTGCGGCCAGGTCACCGCGGTGCATCGTCACGCTAGAGGCAATTCCGGACGATCTGCTTCCGGTTAATCGGGCGATCGCCTAGCCTGCCCGAGTGCCGAGTGATCTCAGCCCCACCGCCCGCGCACTGCGCGCCCTGGAGATCCTCCAGACGCGCCCCGGCACGACGGCCGACCAGCTCGCCGAGCGACTGGGCGTCACGGAGCGTGCCGCTCGCCGCTACATAGGGATCCTCCGAGAGGCAGGCATCCAGGTCGAGTCGAACCGAGGCCCGCACGGCGGGTACCGGCTCCGGCGCGGAACGAGGCTGCCGCCGATCGTGTTCACGCAGGCCGAGGCGTTGGGTCTGGTCATGGCGGTGCTCGACGGCCAGCCGGCGGCCACCGACGCCGATGACACGGTCGGTGCGGCGCTGGGCAAGGTGATCCAGGCGCTGCCCGAGAACGTCGGCCGGCAGGCGGCCGCACTGCGCGAGAACGCCAAAGCCGCGCCTGACCGGCACTCGGCCCGCCCGGATCCGGCCACCACCAGCGCACTCGTCGCCGCCGTCGCAGCCAGGCGCCGCGTGCTGATCGCGTACCGGAGCGAGAGCGGCAACGCGTGGAAGTCCGAAGTGGACCCGTGGGCGGTCGTAGTTCGCCACGGGCGCTGGTACTTGTTGTGTCATTCCCATCGGGCGAACGCGATCCGCACCTACCGGATCGACCGGGTCGGCACGGTCGTGCAGACCGCGCACGAGTTCGAGCCACCCGACGACCTCGACCCGGTCGCGGCGCTGGAGGAGAACCTGGGCACGGGCTGGGAGTTCCCCGTCCACGTCGTCTTCGACGCCCCGCTGACCGAGGTGGCACCCTGGATCCGGCCTCCCATGGGACGGCTTCGACCATCGGAAAACGGGTGCGTGCTCGTCGGCAGCACCAGCAATCCGGCGATGTACGCGCAGGAGTGGCTGGCGACCGTGCCATTCGCCTTCCGGGTCCAGGGCGGCGACGAACTGCGTGCCGCGGTCGCGGTCGTGGCGACGCGCTTTGCCGCCGCCCTGGCGCCGCAGGACGGGTAGCAGCCGGCCGCGCCCTCGCGAGAGAGCGAGTGGTCCACGAGTATCGCCGTGCCGCTTGAGCTGCCGGATGGGCGTCGACCTGCACATGAGACCGATCAATCTTGACCTGACTGACCTGGACCCAGGTGGATAAGTCGTATCAATAAGGCCAGTTGATCGCTCTGAACAGGCATCCGACTGGCCTAGTCCGACTCGTTCTCTTCGATATGTACTACCTATTGACCACCGCACGCGCCGAGCCCTACGTTGAGAACCGTTGCCTGAGCAGGCCTGCACCGGCACCCACGTCCACGCCCGGTCAGAACTGTGTCAGGCGTGTCCGCCTCGTGAACAGATCAGTGGTCCACTGTGGACTGTGCGTTGGCCGCCGCCGGCATTGAGAACTCTTCGCCAGGACAAGGAGCTCAGGCATGGCACGAGTTTTGCTGCGGGCCGTGGTCGCGGTGGTGCTGGCCGCGGCCGGGGTGACGGCCCCGGTCCCGGCGGCTGGTTCCGCCGCTCCGGTGCCGGACGCGAACGGGGTCGCCGCGGACGTGAACGGGGTCGCCGCGGGCAATGCCGCGATCGGGTCCGTCGATCTGGCCGGCAGGTGGAGCTTCACGCCGGCGGGCCGGGCGGCCACGACGATCACCGTGCCCGGTGGTGGCTGGTACAAGCAGGGCTTCACCGACGTGTCCGAGGCGACGTACTCGCGCACCATCACCGTGCCCGACTCGGGGCAGCCGCAGTCGGCGTGGATCGAGTTCGGCGCGGTGAACCACCAGGCGACCCTGTCGGTCGACGGGCGGGTCGTCGCCACCCAGACGACCGCGTTCACCCCGTCGAACTTCGACATCACCGCTGTCGCGGCGCCTGGCACCACGCACACGATCAGCGTGAACGTGAAGGGCCGCAACGCGTTGAAGACGGCGGCGGGCAAGTACCTGGTTCCCGACGCCGCCAGCTGGTCCGAGGCGGTGCCGCAGGGCATCTTCCGTTCGGCGTTCCTGCGCGTGTACCCGGCCGTGTACGTGAGCGATGCCTTCGTTCGCACCTCGGTGACAGACCAGAGCCTCACCTATGACGTGTCGGTCACCAACACCTCTGGCAGCGCCCGCACCGTGACCCTCGGTGGCACGCTCGCCTCGGACAACGGCGCGAACTTCAGCTACCCCGCCCTGCCCGGCCGCACGGTCACCGTCGCGGCCCGATCCACCGCGACGGTGACCGTAGGCCCGGTGGCGTGGTCTCTCGGCTCCGCGTCGTACTGGTGGCCGAACGTGCCGTACCGCCAGGGATATCGCGCTCAGTTGCACCGGCTGTCGGTGCACGCGTCCACCGATGACGGCCGCACCAGCGACGCCACATACCGGTTCGGGTTCCGGGAAAGCACCCAGAACGGCGAGCACTACCGCCTCAACGGTGTGCGGCTGAACGTGCGCGGCGACAACCTGCAGGGCGCCGACTACGACCGGATCAACAACGGCGGCAAGGGCGACGCCTTCCACACGCTGCCGGGCTTCCTCCCGCCGTCGACGGGCAACGGCGGCTGGCCACAGGCGGTCGACAACTACCAGCGGCTCAACTACAACGTCGTCCGGATCCACCAGGAGCCGGCCAGCCCGTACATGCTCGACACGGCCGACGAACTCGGCCTGATGATCATCGACGAGACCGCCATCCGCGGCTCCGGCGGACCACAGGACTTCAACGCCGGTCGCGCCAACATGGTGGCCCACGCCCGCGCGCTGGTCCTGCGCGACCGCAACCACCCCGCGATCATCCGCTGGAGCCAGGTGAACGAGCCGAACGGCGGCGAGTTCGACTCCGAGCAGTTCCAGCGGGAGCTGTACGCGGCCATGAACGGCGCCGACGGCACCAGGCCGATCATCGCCGAGCTGGGCGTTGGCGGGTCGCCCAACCAGTATCCCAGCATGACGCAGGCCAACTTCAACCTCATCCCGCACTACCTCGACGGCTTCGGCCGCTACGGCGAGCAGACCTGGTCCGTGGCCGGTCGGCCGGACGGCGAGGGCGAGTTCATCTGGCCGGCGTGCAACACCAAGCAGGGCTTCGAGTGGTTCGCCACCGCGACCGCCGCCAAGCGCGGCAAGGACACCAGCGACATACGGCCGTACACGCTGCTGTCCGCCTGGGCGAGCGTCATCCCCGGCGTGCGGACCACGGACTTCATCCCGGAGGAGGGCGGCCGCCCCGTCTACGGCGTGGACAACCTGCCCGACCCGTGGAGCAACGCCCAGATCCAGCGGGTCCAGGCCGGGTTCAACCCGGTCGCCGCGATCGACCTGCCCTACTGGTCGGCCTCCGGTGCGTCCGACGCGAACGGCAGCTTCCCGCTACCGTCGGCCGTTCCCGGTCACGCCGCCAACACCAGGGTCGACCGCACCGTCACCGTCTTCAACGACGACCTCACCGGGACCGCCGTGGACTTCGCCTGGAGTGCCCGGCTGGACAGCCCCACCGGCGCGGTGATCGCCTCCGGCGGCACGACCCTCACCATCCCGCTGGGGTCGCGCGTGAGCCAGCCCGTGTCCTTCACGACCCCTGCCAGCGGCTCACGCGTGTACCTCGTCCTGTCCACCGCCAAGTCCGGCACCACCACGTTCACCGACACGGCCGAGTACTTCACCCTGGGCGCCGGCCAGGGCCCGACGCCGGGCAAGTACCGCGTCGTCAACCGCAACAGCGGCAAGCCGTTGACCATAGCCGGAAACTCCACCGCCGACGGCGCCAAAGCCGTGCAGCAGACCGGAAACGCGACCTGGACCGTCAGCACCGGTCAGAACGGAGCCTTCAGCCTGCGCTACGACGCGACCGGCAAGGTGCTCGACGTCAACGGTTCCTCTTCCACCACCGGGTTGCAGCTGCAGCAGTGGACGGCGAACGGCGGCGCCAACCAGCAGTGGTTCCTGCGGCCGGCGGCCGGTGGTTTCTTCACCATCGTCAACGTCGGCAACGGTCTCGCGGCGGACGTCTCCGGAGCGTCCACAAGCGACGGTGCGCACGTCGTGCAGTGGACTGCCAACGGCGGCGCCAACCAGCAATGGCAACTTCTGCCGCAGTCCTGACCTCGGGAGGACAGGAAGAAGATCGCGGTGGCCGGCAGAAGTGCGAACACCGCGAGCACGACGACGAGCGTGATGCCTGACCCCGGTGCGCGGTGCGATGCACCCCGCGCCGGCGGTCTTCTGCCCCTGCCGTCCTCAGCGGTCGGCGCGCGACACCAAGCTGTCGACGATCAGTGTCAGACCGTCTTCGAACGCCTCTGCGTGGTCCAAGCCGCCGTCGGCCGCGTTGCCGGCTTCTGTCGCCGCCTGCTCCTCCAGCACGCTGCCGACGGTGAACTGGCTGATGGTGAGCATCGCCAGTCGAGCGTCGCGTTCGGACAGTCCGGAGGACACCAGGAACTGGAACTTGTGCAGCGCGCGGGAGAGGTCCTCGCCCTGAGGTCTCGACCCCGCGTGCAGGCGTGCTCCGTCGCGGTGCATCAGCAGCGCCCGGCGGAAGCTGCGTGAGTTCTCCAGGAGCCACTCGCGCCAATCGTCTCCTGGTGTGGGCAGCGGGGCAGTGGCATGGACCGCCATGACCGCCTCCGCCATGGCGCTCAGCAGCGCGTTCTTGTTCGGGAAGTGCCAGTAGAGCGAGGGCTGTTCCACGCCGAGCCGCTTCGCCAGCCGCCTCGTGCTCACTTCGGCGAGCCCCAGGTCGTCGAGGAGGTCGAGCGCCTCGACGACGATGGTCTCGCGGTCCAGCTTTGCCACTCGCGGACCTTATCACCGATAGTCCTTGACTCCCTATCGGTGATAGGTGACACTCGGGCCTAGTTGCCTATCACTGATAGAGAGTGAGTCGACATGGCGCCCAACGCACCTGTACGACCCGTGAAAGTCCTTGTCTGCGGCGGCGGTATCGCAGGCCAGGCCGTCGCCTGTTGGCTCGCCAGAGGAGGGCACGAAGTAGTGGTCGCCGAACGGTTCTCGGCGTTGCGCGCGACCGGTGCGCAGATCGATCTCCGGGGTCAAGGGATCGAAGTGGTCGAGCGCATGGGACTGCTCGGCGCTGTGCGCGACGCGCTCGTGCACGAGCCCGGCGTGGCCTTTGTGGACGGACGCGGCAGGAGATGGGGAACCGTGCCGGTGAACACGTCGGGGAAAGGGCGCCAGACCTTGACGTCCGAGTACGAGATCATGCGCGGTGACCTGGTGCGCATCCTCCACGGCGCCACCAAGGACCACGCGAGGTTCGTCTTCGGCACGACTGTCGAGAGCTTCAGTGACGACGGGGATCGCGTCGTCGTGCGTTTCTCCGATGGAACGTCGGAAGCGTTCGACCTCCTCGTCGGGGCCGACGGACAAGGGTCGCGCATCCGTCGTGAGATCCAGCCCGCCGAGGCGCCCGACCCCTACTGGCCGGTCGGCATCCACATGGCGTACTGGTTCATCCCTCGCGACGCGACCGACAGCGACATGCGGGAAACGTACAACGCTCCTGGCGGCCGCATGATCATGCGCCGAAGTCACAACGCCACCGAAACGCAGGTCTACTTCGCACTGAGAGAGACGTCCGAGGAAGCCGGCGCGATTCACCGGCAGCCGGTCGAACGTCAGAAGGAGTTCTGGTCCGACCGGTTCGCGGCCGCCGGCTGGCAGACGGAGCGGTTCCTCGCGGGCATGCGCCAGACCGACTTCTTCTACTCGCAGGAGGCGACGCAGGTCCGGACCGCGACCTGGTCCTCGGGGCGGGTCGTGCTCGTCGGAGACGCTGCGCACTGCTCCTCCCCGTACAGCGGCATGGGCGCCTCTGCCGCTCTGGTCGGCGGCTACGTGCTGGCTGGCGAGATCACTCGAACGCCGGGTGACATCCCGGCCGCGTTCGCCCGCTACCGCAAGACTTTGAGCCCGTTCGTCGACAACGTCCAAAGTGGAGTGAACCCGAAGCTCCTGCGCATCGGATTTCCGATGGGGCGACTGGGGGCCAACGCACTTCGGACCGCAGGGGCGGTGGCGACCTTCCTTCGAATTCCTCAACTGGCGGCCAAGTTCGCCAAGGAGGACCGCGGTGGCGACTGGCCTCTGCCCGACTACGCCGAGCCGAGCGTGCGGCCCAGTTCGGAAGCCTCCTCGACGCCAAGCTCCCAGCCGTCCGCGTAGGCGGCTGCGAACTTCGCCCTGCCGAGCGCGTTCCAGCCCCGACGGGTGAGTTCGAGGACCTGAGGGTCTGTGTGGTCGTGCGTGCCCCGTAGCCGTGAAGCGGCACCGAGCAACACGGCGGCTTCGTGGTGCTGCCCGAGTGCGTCGGCACGCGCCGCCGAGGTGACCGTCACCAGTGAGACGATCGGTAGTTCGCGAGTGGACAGCGCGGCTTCGCGCGCCGCCGAGAGCCACGCTTCCGAGCCGGGCACGTCGCCCACCGCCAGACACCATGTTGCTCGTGCGTTGCCGACCAGCGTCCGAGTGTGGGGGTCGGAGCCGTGCAGACCGCGTTCGGCGTTGACGAGCAACTCGTCCGCCTTGTTCAGGTCGCCGAGTCGCACCCGCAGGTCGGCTTCCCGCGCGTCGACGACGACCAGCATCTCCGCCGAGGACGCGTTGGTCGCCCGCTGCCGGGCCGAGTCGATCAACTCCAACGTCCGGTCGACGTCACCGCGCCGGAAATGCAGGTCGATCCAGCGCAGGTCGCGGTAGAGCTGGTCGGCCAGGCTCAGCGACCCGAACTCGTCAGCCAACGTCTCGGCCTCGCGCAGGTCGGCGAGCGCGCCGTCGAGGTCGTCGTAGCGCAGCAGCCGGGCGCGTTTGGAGAGCATGGCCGCTCGTCCCCAGCTGTCGCCGGCCCGCTGGAATCCGTCCAGGGCCGCGTCCACGTGGCGGTGAGTCCGTGCGAGATCACCCGAGTTCTCGGCGATCTCGGCCTGGAACAGGTGGGCAAGCCCGGCCAGCCACACGTCGTCCCCGTCGGCCAGGCGCCGGAAGTGGTCGAGCGCGGCCTCCTGGTCGTGCAGGAAGAGCAGGACAGGACCGAACAGCCGGTACTGTCCGGGCAGCTCCCGGTGCGAGAGCAGCCGGTGGGCAAGCCCCAGGGCATCCGCGCTGTCGGTGATGACGTTCTTGGAGGCGATCCCCGACAGGGAGTCCGAGCCATTGATCAGGTGGACGGCCAGAGCGCAGTCCCGTTGCGGAGTGGGCTCCGCACCGGGCAGCGCCAGCACCTCGCTGAGCCAGTCGGAACCGTCGGTGTGCCGGCCGGACATCTGCCAGAACCAGACCAGGGACAGGGCGAGGGTGATCGCGCCCGCAGAGTCGTGGGTGACGCAAAGGTGACGCAGAGCGGCCAGCGCGTTGTGGTGTTCGGCGTTGATGTCCCGCATCGCCGCCACCTGGCCGGGGCCACGCAACCGTTCGTCGTGGTGGGCCATCACCGCGATGGCGTGGGCGGAGGCCAGGTCGCGGGTCGTGCCAAGCTTTCCGCTCTCGGTGAGCCGGCTGACGCCGTACTCGCGGATGGTCTCGAGCATCCGATAGCGACCGGCGCTGGCCGCGAGCTGCAGCAGGGACCTGTCGACGAGAGCGGCGAGCAGGCCGGGGACCTCTGCGGCTGGTACGTCGGTGCCTGCGCACACCGCCGCTGCCGACGCCGTGGTGACGCCACCGGGCAGCACTGAGATCCTTTCCACGACGGCGCGCTCGTGCACGCCGAGCAAGTCCCAGCTCCAGGTGACGACCGCGTGGAGTGTGCGGTGGCGAGGAACCGCCGTGCGGCTTCCCATGGCTAGCAAGCGGAACCTGTCGGACAGCCCGTCAGCCAGTTCTGCCAGCGACAACGTGCGCAGCCGAGCGGCAGCCAGTTCCAGGGCCAACGGCATCCCGTCCAGGCCGCGCACGATCGTCAGGACGTCGGACAGCGTGGTCTCGTCCACCTCGAAGCCGGGCCGCACCGCGGCGGCCCGTTCGGTGAACAGGCGAACGGAGGCTGCCAGCCGGGCCTGCTCCGGGCTGTCGTGCGGTCCCGGCAGCGCGAGGGGACCGAGTGGTACCAGGACCTCGCCGTCGACGGTGAGGGGTTCGCGGCTGGTCGCGAGCACGCACAGACCGGGGCAGCGGGTCAGGAGCCTCATGACGAGATGCGCCACGACGTCGATGACGTGCTCACAGTTGTCCAACAGCAGGAGGCATTCCCGTCCGCTGAGCTCGCCGATGAGCAGATCCAGTTCGTCACCCTCGCGGGGCCTGCGGGCGTCGAGCATCGCGCCGCCGCGCAGCCCGATTCCGGCGAGCACGGCCCCGACGGTCTTCGCCGGCTCGGCCACCGAGGCGAGGTCGATCATCCACGTGCCGTCGCGGCACTCGTGACGGCGGGCGGCCTCCACGGCCAAGCGCGTCTTGCCCGCTCCGCCGGGGCCCAGGACGGTGACCAGCCGTCTGGAGGTGAGCAGCGCGGTGATCCGCGCCAGGTCCTCGTCGCGGCCGACGAAGCTGGTCAGCGACTCGGGAAGGTTGCCGTGCCGAACAGGCACGGTGACGTGCGGGACAGAACGCAGCAAGCGCAGGTGACGTTCCCTCAGCGCGCTCCCGGGGTCCGAGCCGAGGACGTCGGCGAGGTTCTCGCGCACCCGTTCGTACAGTGCCAGCGCCTCGGCCTGACGGCCCTGTGCGGTCAGCGCGTCCATCAGAAGAGCGGCCGCCCGCTCATGAATCTCCTGTTCGTGGACCAGGCCGGTGAGCCGGGCCTCGGCTGTTTCGGCTTGCCCCAGAACGAGTTCCGCGTCGGCGAGGTCGATGGCCGCGTCGATCGACGCACGTGCCAACCGGACCGCCGTCGGCGGCGCCACGGCGGCGACAACAGCGGGTTCGGTGCCGGGACGGTCACCCCACAACGCCAGGGCCTCCGCGAGCGCGGAACCCGCGGACGCCGGGTCTCCCGCGGACAGCCCCCGCCGCCCGGAGGAGACGAGTTGCTCGAAGCGCAGCGCGTCGACATCGGCGGCGTCCACAGCCAGCCGGTACCCGTCCACAGCCCGGATGACCACCTCACCCGGACCGAGAACGCGCCGCAGCCGGGAGACCAGCATCTGCAAGGCGGAGGAGGGGTCCGACGGTGGCTCGTCGCCCCAGACCGCGTCGACCAGGACAGCCGGCTCGACCGCACGGCCGCCCGCCAGCGCCAGCCGCACGAGCAGGCTCCGCAGGCGTGCGCCGGGAACGTGCAGGGGCACGTCGCCGCGAGAGACCCCCAACTCGCCGAGCAGTGTGACGCGAAGCCGTGCACTGCTGTCCATTGAGGGATCTTCGCGCGTCCGACCGCCGTGCCCCAAACCAGCGCGGCTCGTGTCAGCGCGACGTTGGTCCCGTGTTAGCGGTCCGCTCCATTCTTCGCAGGTCGCATCACCACTGACGGATCGTCGATCAGCAGGGGGAGAACCTTGGCCGACAACGTGCTTGAAAACGTTGCGCACCAACAGTCGCAGTCACCTTCCACGCCACGGAACCGCAGGGCGGGAACGGTGCTCATGGCCAGCGCGGGCATCTACCTCGCCGCCGAGTTCATCGCCGCGGCGGCGTGGACGGACCCGCCGTACAGCTACACCCACCACTTCATCAGCAACCTGGGGGTCCACGGCCCGACGACCGCGTTCGGTCAGTTCATGTACTCGCCGCTCGCGTGGGTCATGAACACCGGCTTCATCCTCTTCGGACTCACCGCGCTGACGGGCGTCGTGCTGCTGCGAGGCCTGCCCGGACGGCGCTGGCTGTACCTCTTCCTGGCGGTCGTGCTGGCGGCGGGCGGCGTCACCCTGGGGTTCTTCCCCGGATCCGGTTAGACGGCCGACGGCGGGACCGACTACCACGCCTTGGGCGCCTTCGCGGCGTTCTTCAGCGGCAACGTGCTCTCGATCCTCATCGGAAGCGCGTACCGGTCCTTGGGCTTCTCCCGCCGGTTGGGGACCGGCCTGAAGGTGGCCGGCGTCTACGGCCTGCTGTCGATCCCGGCCTACATGGCCGTGCTCGCGTCGGAGACCGGGATTCTGATCGGTCTCGTCGAACGTGGCATCGTCGACCCGTTCCTGATCGGCTTCCTCGTCGTGGGAGCGGCACTGCGCAGAACCTGAATCGCCGGTCAGGCGGTGAGGTGCGCGAGACGGTCGGCGTACTGGTCGAGCACGTCGTCGCGAGCCGGCCAGGGGAGTCGGCGGTGGTGGGCAGCAGGCCGGATTCGACCTGGCGCAGGACTGTCACCTTCTCCTGGTCTCTGCGGGCAGCAACCGTGCCCTAGGTGTGCCCAGCGTGACTGTTGGTGGGACCTGGGTGGTGTGTTGCACCTGCCGTAGCGGCATGTGCTGTTCTTGAAGGCACTACAGCTCGAAAGGCTCCGTTTGCGATGCACCTCTCCTTCACGCCTCCCCGCCACGTCAAAATCGGTGATGCTGCCGCCTTCGCCGGCACAACCCCGCGCGCCATCCGCCATTACCATCAGATCGGTCTGCTTCCTGAGCCCGAGCGCGGAGGGGACGGCCGCCGCCGCTACGGCTACGACGACATGATCCGACTGCTGTGGATCCGCAAGATGGCAGAGGCCGGCATCAGGCTCGACGACATGCGGGCGGCGTTCGACGAAACCCAGGACATCGAGGAAAGCCTGGGCGAACTGGAGAAAACCCTGGCCGCTCAGGAGGCCGAAATCAAACGTCAACGCGAGGCCGTTCATCGCCTGCGGGCCGTGGGCAGTCCACTGGGGCTACTTTCGGATCTGGTGACGGACCGGCTCAGCCACCTGCCTCCCGGCGCGCTGCGCCGCTCCGATGTGGACACCCTGCTGGTCACGGAACGGATCTTCGGCCCGCTGGGTGCCGCTGTCCAGGCCAGCACGTTCATCGTGCTGGCCACCCACCCCGACCTGCGGGCTGAGCACGACCGTCTCGACGCAGCCGAGGCGGCCCTTGATGAGGGCGTCGAGCCCGATGACCCGCGTGTCGAAGAACTTGCCACACAGCGATATGCCCACTACAAGGCCCTAGAACAGGTCGGCGAGGCTGCCGGGCTGGACAAGGCCGAGGAGAAGCTCTTCGAGATCTACGACAACCTGGACGAGGAGCATGAAACGCAGATGAGCGCCTTCGAAGCGTTCACCAAGATGCCGTATGACTTCTCTCCCGCTCGGTTGCGCTGCATGGAGCGCACGGGACAACTCCTGGGTCAGGACGCCGCGGAGAGCTGACGCCCTTGCAGAGCAACGAAGTGGACCGGCTGCCGGCCGGGTCCATCCGAAATGCGGCTGAGGGGCCGGGCGATCCGGTTGTATCGGTCCTCAAAGGACAGAAGTCGTTCGGTTACGTCATCGAGGTCGAGGAAGTCGTCGGGGGTCAGTGCTTTGCGTTGCACGACCGAGAAGTAGATCTCTACCTGGGCCGAGGCGTAGGGCTCGGTGGTCATGACCTGCTCGACGGCGCGAACGGGACGATATCGGTGGTGGGCTCGCAGCGCCCGAACACCTGGGCCCGTCGACAACGCCGGGTGGCTGCACGTGAAAATGAGCCTGAGCCGGTCGTCGTCGAGGGCTTCCACCGGTCCCGGCACCGTCTCGTCCGCGACCAGCAGGGCATCCTGCGGCGGAATCCCGGACTCGCGGCGCATCAGGTCGCGGGCCCGGTTGCGGGCGGTGGTGGTCAGCCAGGCGCCCGGCCGCGCCGGGACCCCCGTCTCGCCCCAGGTCTCGAGGGCCTGCGCGTGCACTCCTCCGCCAGGTCGAGATCCCGGGTGAACTGGGCGGTCACGCCGAGCACCTCGGCCCAGTCGCGGCGGTAGCCTCCCTCACCGCCGCGACGACCTCGTCGTGCGGGTCGGTCACCCGCGCTCGACCAGCGGGCGGACTTCCAGGCCGCTGTGCGTGTAGTTGAGCTCAGGCAGCAGCCGCGCCATCTCCAGCGCCTCGTCCAGGTCGGCCGCCTCGACCAGGAAGTAGCCGCCGAGTGCTTCCTTGGCCTCCAGGAACGAGCCGTCGGTGGTGTGGACCTGACCTCCGGCGTCCGCGCGCAGCGACGTGGTGGTCGGCTGGAGCTGCTGACCGTCGAGGAGGCGGGCGCCGGCCTTGGCCATGAACGCCCCGTAACCGGCGTGGTGCGCCTGCCACTGCTCCTCGGTCATCGCTGCCCACTGCTCGGCGTCGCCGTAGATGAGGATCATGTACTTCGCCACGTCGTCAACCTCTCGGTGCGGGCCGCCTCCACAGGCGGCCTCCCCTACGACGTACAGCGCGGGGCGTCGGATCGACAAACGGTGAAATCCAGTTCCGCTCGAGCCGCTCCGTCACGAGGGGAGCGCGCTCGCCCGTGATTCGCGGGCTGAACTGCGGTAATACTCACCCCAGGCCTTCAGCTGCTCCACCACGGGGCTCAAGCTCCGCCCTAGTTCGGCGAGACCGTATTCGACCTGGGGGAGGGGACTCGGCGTGGACGGTGCGCGCGACGAGACCGTCCGCATCGAGCTCGCGCAGCCGCCTGGTCAGCATGCGCGGCGTGATGGTCGGGATCTCGTGCTGGAGCTGTCCGAACCGCATCACCCCGGCGTCCAGCAGCTCGAGGACGATCAGTTTCCACTTGCCGCCGACGACCTCCATCGCCAGCTCGACGGGGCAGTTCCGGCTGGCAATCTCGACCGGTTCGCACATCGTCGGTACTCGCGGCCTACCAGACGCACTCCCACGAGCACCGGCCTCACCAGGCCCGCGACCAGCTACCGCCAGACGTTCAAGAACACATCGGAACGGTGCACGATCTTGACGTCTCTGGCTGTCGACAAGATCGTCGCCAACAGCGCGCGTTCGAGCACCAGATCGGCGAGAAACGCAATGAGGACGTCCGCATACTCGGGCAACGGCTGGTGACGGCGCGCGAACTCGGTGACTTCGGCGATGTACTCACGGCGGAGCCGCCGCGGGTCGGGATCAGGATGTACATAGGGCGCCTGGGACACTGGACCCCCGACCACCCGTTAGACCAGGAGTGCACCGTGCAGCAGGGAACCGTCCGCTGGTACGACCTCGAGCGAGGCTTCGGCTTCCTCGCCCCCGACGACGGCAGCGACGACATCTTCGTGCACGTCTCGCAGGTGCAAGGTGAGGGCGCGGCCCGGGCGCTGCGCGAGGGCCAGACGGTGGAGTTCGAGCCCGGTGAGGGACCCCGCGGTCCGCAGGCGCTGAACGTCGCCGTCACCGGGGACGTCGCGCCTGACGCGGCCCTGGGTGTGCTCGCCACCGTCTCCTGGTACGAGCCGGCCAAGGGCTACGGGTTCGCCGCGCCGGACGGCGGGGGTGCGGAGGTGTTCGTGCACTCCTCCGCCATCGTCACCGGGGGTGTCCTCGCGGCCGGGCAGCGGGTGGCCTTCGTCGTCATCGCGGGGGAGAAGGGGCCGCAGGCCCAGCACCTGGTGCCGCTGAGCTTCGACGCCGGGGTCCGCCGAGCCCCTCTGGTCGCGCCCGGCGACGGTGCCGACGGCTCCGTCCTGTGGTTCGACGAGGAGAAGTCGTTCGGCTTCGTGGCCGCCGACGACGGGGCGGGCGACGTCTACCTGCACGTGCGCGCCCTGGTCGACGACCTGTACCTGCCGGCCGAGGGCGACCGGGTCACGTTCACCACGGTCACCATGGACCAGGGTCGTCAGGCGCGCGAGGTGCGGTTCGTGGCCGCCGGCGAGCCGGTGGAGGCCACCGCGGCCCCCAGCCAGGCCCGTCCGGCCACCCGGCCCGCAGCCCGCGCCGGCGACGGCTCGGTGGCCCGCTACGACGCCGACCGCGGCTTCGGCTTCATCACCCCCGACGCGGGCGGGCCCGACCTCTTCGTGCACGTCTCGGTGGTCTCCGGCGAGCCCCTGGTGGCCGGCGAGCGGGTGCGCTTCCGCATCCGGCAGAGCGACCGGGGCCCGCAGGCCGATGCCGTCGAGCGCGCCTGACCGTCATCGCCTGGAAATGGGACTACACCGCGCGACGACGTACCGGGCGCCCACCCACACGAGCAGCGATCAAGGCACTCGTGCTCCGGCTCGCCACAGAGAACCCGCGGTGGGCACATCAGCGGATCCAAGGCGAGCTGGCGAGCTCGAGGCCGGGCCGTCCTGACGAGGCCGGGAGCTGTCGCCGTCCGAGGAGTGGCGAGGCCCGATCCGGATCCGCACGACGGCAGCAGGGCAACCCTGATGGATGCGTTCTGCCGCAAGACAGTGAGCCGTAGACTTCGGCGGCCAACGCCGCCGAACTCCGGGCCGTTGCGCCTGCGGGAGGAGATCGCATGCAGGACCCTTCGGACTCAGGGGAGACGCCTGGGTCTGCGGAGAACGATGTCACCGACACGGCGTTGTCGACGGTGCTGGTGGAGGTGCTCCCGGGGGTGGCGGTCGTCGCCGGTGAGGTTCCGCCGGAGCTGAAGCCCGATCTGGTCGACTTCGGGATCGTGCCGGCCGCCGATCGCAGGCAGATCTCGGCGATCCTCGCCTCGATCGGGAGCGCGACGGGCGTGGCAGGCAACCTCGGCAACGCGTTCGCCGGCGTGCAGGGGCTCTACCGGCTCGGCGACGCGACACAGGCCCTGCTGAAGAGCGGGGCGACGCTCGCGGCGAAGGACGGCGGTTTCCTCGGAGCGATGACAGGTCCTGGCGGGACCGTGCACCAGGCCCGCTTCTACCCTGTGACCGCGGTGGGCAAGGCGCCGATCGCGGCCTCGGTCGGGCCGGCGCTGGCGATGATCGCGTTGCAGATGATGCTGAACGAGGTCTCGGGCCTCGTCAGGACCACCCTCGCGGTGACGAACCAGGTCCTGACCGCCGTCCGCAAGGACCAGTGGGCCGAGTTGGCGGGGCTCGTCGCCGCCGTCGACCGCGCGGTCGAGCAGGCCAGGGAGATCGAGTCGGTCCCGACGTCGTTGTGGGACGACGTCGCGGGTAGCGGAGCGTTGCTGCGCAAGCAGCTCGAGCTCTACCAGGGAAACGTCCGCGACCACGTCGGGCGGATCAGCCGTGCCGACGCACGCGGTCAACGCGAGTACCTGCAGAGCAACACCGAGGTCATCACCTTCGACGTCCACGCCCTGCTGTCCTCGCTCAACGCGTGGACTGGCTACCACGCGCTGCGCGCGGGGAGGGCGAGAGGCGCGGGACGTGAGGACGCCGCCGAGGCGCAGTACGCGGAGGTCATCGCCCGCGACACCCGCGCGGAGTTCGACTCGACCCTCGCCGAGGTGACGAGCCTCGTCGGCGCGCTGGTGCGGGAGCTCCGGATCACGATCGAGCTCCGCGAGCCGGACGCGTGGCCGTTGTCGGGCAAGCGCAAGGACGTGAAGGCGGCCCGCGACAGCTCCGCCCGGCTCCTGGAGGCGATCGAGCCCCTTGCCGACGCCCTCCACCCGCCGGTCCCTCCGCTCGGGGTCCCGGACGTCCTCTGTGGACCGCGATCGCTGGACTCGGCACCGTACCTCCGCGTTCTGCGGTGGCACTTCGAGGACGGCGAGTCCCTCCGCGCCCTCGGCTTCCCCGAACAGCTCGACAACGGCAACCCCATTACCGCGATCGTCGACGGAGCGATGGAGATGTTCGCGGCGGCGATGGACAAGTCCACGGGCAGGGCTCTGGTCGCCATCACGGATCGCCGCATCGTCCTGGCCTCGACGAACACGTTCCTCGAGCAAGCCGGGATCGACCGGGACATCCCGATCGACCAGGTGCGCTACGTGCGTGCACCGGCCGCACCGGACAGCGGTCCACGGCGGGTGATCGACCTGATCACCCGCGACGAGAACATCCGGTGGGTCTTCCACCCCGACGTCGACACCAGCCAGGTGGACGCGCTCGCCGCCGTGCTTGCCGAGTCGATGACGATCCCGGACGTCGAACGCGATGAGCTGCGACGGCGACGCCACCCCTCCGCCGAAGCGGCCGGACTCGAGGCCGCGACCCGCTGACCGCACGTGCGGTCCGGCTCCGCCGGGAGCCGGACCGCCGCCGTGGATCAGACGTGGGGCAGGAGGTCGTCGAGCAGGGGCAGTACCGGGGCGGGCTGTCCGCCCTTCTCCTTGGCGGCCGTGCGCAGCGTTTCCAGCGCTGCGCGGAACTTCACGACGACCTGCTCGTCGAGCGGCAGCCCGGGACCCCAGGCCTCCTTGGCGCTGGCTTTCGCGATCTCGTCGAGCTTCCCCTTGGCCTGGCGGAGGAACTGGCCGAGCTCGACGGCCAGGCGGTAGAGGGCTGATTCCGTCCACACCGTGTCCAGGCCCAGCAGGTCGTTGAACTCCTCGTCGTCCGCGCCGGCCTTCGCCACCGCGCGCAGGGAGGGCACCGACGTGTCCCGGATGAGGCCGACGGCGGCGAACACCCTGCTGCCGGGCATGCCCAGGGTCTCGGTGAGGTTGCCGAGGTCCACGTGCCCGCAGTACCTGCCTTCACCCGCGGGGGCTTTGTGGTCGGAGCGGACCGAACCGCGGCTGAACGGACCCCACTCGTTGGAGTCGCGAGGACCGGTGTTGAAGTTGCGGCCGGAGAACGAGCCGGTGTAGGTGTCCGAGGCCCAGCCGTTGTCGACGAACACCGTCCAGCCGGCCAGCACCGAGCTGATGACCTGTGCCGCGAGCACCATCCGCCGCTCCAGCAGGGCTCGCCTGGCGGGCAGCTCCTGCGTCCACGTGAAGGCGTACTCCTTGGTGGACAACCTGTCGACGGCCTTCGTCATCGTCAGGACGACCTCCTCGACGTCGGCGCGGACGAGTTCCCGCAACTTCGCCGGGAACGCCGAGCCGGCGTAGGCGCGCTCCCACTCGAGCAGTTCGAGCGCGGGGGCGCCGTAGTCGTAGTCCTGGTCGTTGTTCTGCTTTGCCAGCCGGAGGCTCGTCTCGCGGTCGGAGACGGTGACCACCTGTGCCGGCCAGCTGATCCCGTTCTCCTTCACCGCGGCGGCGACCTCGGGCATCCGCTCCACGTTGTGCGGCAGGCAACTCAGCTCTACGCACACGAACGGCTCGACGAAACCCCTGGCGCTGTCGCGCAGCCGGTGTCCGGCCGCCTTCTCGTAGAGGTAGCGGAAGTGCGCGAAGTCGACGGTGGCGATCTCGTCGCTGTCGTCCCCGCGCACCAGGCAGAAGCCCATGTTGCGCCAGCTGGAGTCGCCCTCGTTCTGGCCGGAGACGGGGTAGGTGAAGGGGAGTTTCGTGGTGTTCTTCTCGTAGGCCGACTTGAACTCGCTGACGCCTGAGACGCGCACGGCGATGTCCCCGGGAAGGCAGTCCGGTTGCAGGCCCACGCCCTTGGTGCAGGCGACCATGACCTTGCGGGTGGCCTGGTCGGCGCCGGTCACGCGGACGAGGAAGTCGTCGCGGCCGTGCGCGCGGGAGCGGTGCAGGAACACGCCGGGCGGGGTGAGCGCGGTGTCCAGGAACGGCCGCGGCACCCGTTCGTAGACCTGGAACTGACCGTGCGGCGCGTCGTGCACGAGTTCGGGCTTCATCGCGAGCGCGGGCAGTTCGTTCAGCCACCGCTCCTCGGTGCTGCCCGGCTCCACCGCGAAGGTGCCGCGGTGGCCCTTGTTCACCGGGGAGAACAGGAACAGGCCCCAGAACCCGGGGTGCGCGCGGATGGCGCCGTCCTGGTGGAACCGGGTCTCGTCCCGGGCGATGACCTTGCCGAGCGAGACGTGGGCGGCCAGTCGGGCCGCGGCGAGTCGCTGGTCGCCCATGGGCAGCGGTGTCTCGCGGTCGGCGCCGAAGCAGTAGAGCCGCAACGCTTTCTCGCGGTTGGACGTCGCCTTGCCGCGCGTGGTGTCGGCGCGCAGCACCTCGTCGAACCAGAGCGCCTTGAGGCATTCCTCGTAGTCCAGGACGTCCTGCAGGACGTTGCCGGGTTTCTCCTCGAGCCAGAGCACCGCCGCGTTGTGGAACAGGTGCGCGTCGGCCTCGGACGCGACCAGCAGCTTCCGGCGGTCTTCGCGGCCGATCCCGGCACCGGCGGCCGCCACGAGGAACTCACGTCCCAGGTCGAGGTATTCGGCGCGGTACTTCAGGAAGATCCGGGTGGGCTCGTCGACCGCCGGGGTCGTGGTGGTGGGGAAGGACGCGCCGTCGGGGTCGCGCAGCAGCTTCGTCACCGCCTGGGTGAACTCCCCGTGCTTGCCGATCCATTCGGCGAATCTCTCGTACATGGCACCTGCTTCCTGGGTCCGCGCAACGCTTCACCCCAGGGTCGCGGTGTGCAGAAGATCCGTTACGGAGTGCTGCGAATGGCGGAGACTGCCGCCGCTGTGAGAACGTCGAGAGGGTCTTGGCAGACACCGTTGGGAACCGGAAACGCTGCAGCGCGTCCCATCCGCACTTGGGACCCAAACCTGGCCTTCGACACGAGGACGGCCCACCATGACCCGCATCTCCGGATTCATTCTGACCGCCGCGTCCGTCCTGCTGCTTGCCGCGTGTTCGGGCAGCCCGTCCGCGACCACACCGTCCGCCACCGCGCCGGCGGCGGCCGAATCGGACACCGCCGGTACCGCGTCCACCGGCTCCGCAGCGCCCGTGTCCGGGGCTGATGTGTGCGCGTACTTGCGCGGCCAGATTCCGACGCTGGAGGGGATCGGGTCCGAAGTGGGCGCGATGGCGAACCTCACCGTCAACCTCTACTCGTGGTACGAGCAGCGCGGCGCGGTCCCCAACGGCTCGCAGATCGACGAGCAGGTCGCGAAGGAGTGCCCCGACGTCGCGACACAGGTCTACAAGCTCGCGGGCATCAAGAGCTTCGCGTCCTTGTAGCGAAGCAATCCTCACACCCGAGTATCAGGCGAATTCGAGCCGCTCAACCCTATCCCGGGAACGGTCGAACCTGTCAGCGCCTGAGTGGCCATCTGTTCGTGGCCTCCCCGAGACGATCAGGGCTGGCGGTGAGTGTTCGGCTGTCGTGGGTGTGATGCCGCCCAGCTCGCGAGCAGGTTCAGCTTGTCCGCGTCGGGCGAGTCGGGTTCGGCGGTGCAGACGCACATGTGCCGGGTCTCGACGGCGGAGATCGGCAGGTCCAAGGAGTGGTAGCTCAGATTCAGGCGGCCGACCTCGGGGTGCCGGAAGATCTTGGCTCCCCGTGCGTGGATGAGGATGTTGTGCGCGTTCCATCGAGTCCGGAAGTCGGCGCTGGCGGTGGTGAGCTCGCCGACGAGGTCGCGGGTGTCGACATCGTGCGGGTTGCGTCCGGCCTCGGTGCGCAGTGAGGCCACGAGCGTGTCGGCTGTGACGTTCCAGTTGCCGTAGAAGTCGCGGGCGCCGGGGTCGAGGAAGTGGTAGCGCACGAGGTTTGCGCGGGCGCCGTCGAGTGTGGTGGCGCTGCTGAAGAACGGCGCGTAGAGCGCGCGGGACAGCGGATTGGTGGCGAGGACGTCCTGGCGTTCGTTGGTGACCATCGCCGCGGACCCCGTCATGCTGTCGAGCAGCCACTGGACGTTCGCCGGCAATTGAGGTGCGGCGGTCTGGACGCGGCGTGCCGGCCGGGAGGCGTGAGCCAGGTCGAACAGGTAGATCCGCTCCTCGTCGTCGAGGTGCAGGACTCGGGCAACGGCGGCGAGCACTTCCTGTGAGACGCCGCGGATGTGGCCCTTCTCCAGGCGGGTGTACCAGTCGACGCTGACACCGGCGAGCATCGCTGACCGCTCAGGACAGCTTGCCCGTGCCTGGAGAAGCGTCACTATGCCCGCTCGCGGCCCTGTCGGGCGCGTTCGCGCCGGCAGGGGAGGATTCGCCGTGGGGCGCGCGGACGGGTCGATCGTGATGCAACCATCGGACAACCTCGCACCCTCGCGCATCATCCGGGATGTCGTCGGTGACGTGCGATCCATGTTGCTCGTCGGCGACACGCACCTTGCTGAGCCGGAACAGGTTGTCGGCGTACTGGTTCAGGCCGGTGGGGCCGGGCTTCATCGCCGCTACCCGGCGCCGGTCGGCACGCAGATCCCAGTGCGCCATGAAGTACTCCGTGTTGGTGCTGTCGAACACGACCACGGTCAGGTCCGGCGCCTCCTCGATCCGGTCGACCAGAAGGTTGAGTTCCTCGATCGAGTCAGGGTCGATCAGGGTGATCCGGTACCGCCGAATGCCTGGCACGGACAATCTCACAAGTGTCTTGGCGACCGTGATCGCCGCCGTGACACTGACCGGATGGAAGCGGGACTGCTCGAACAGGTCGTGAACACCGCAGACTATCCGCTGACCGAACCGGACGGCGCAGCGTGGCGGGAGGTCGTCGAACGCACCCACCGCGACCTGCACACCGTCGGGTGCAGCGTCCTGCCCGACTTCATCAGACCCGCGCTGCACGAGGACCTGCGGCGGGAGGGCGCCGAGATCGCCCTGCACGCCTACTACGACGTCGAGACCGTCAACGCCTACAACATCGACGTCGACACCCCGCTGCCGCCAGACCACCCCGGCCGCACGACGATGGAGCGCGGCAACGCGTTCGTCGCCCGCGACGTCGTCCCGCGCGACGCGATCATCCACCAGCTCTACACCAGCGAGGTGTTCCAGCGGTTCGTCGCCGCGTGCTTCGAGCTGCCGGAACTGCACGCGCTGGCCGACCCGCTGTCCGGCCTGGTGCTGAACGTGATCCCGCCCGGCCGCGCGCACCCGTGGCACTTCGACACCAACGAGTTCACCGTCAGCATGCTGACCCAGGCACCCGAGGGCGGCGGTGAGTTTCAGTACTGCCCGAACATCCGGTCGGCGGACGAGGAGAACTTCGACGACGTCCGCGCGGTGCTCGCGGGCGACGACCGGCTCGTCCAGCGGCTCACGTTGCGCGTCGGCGACCTCCAGCTGTTCAAGGGCCGCTACTCGCTGCACCAGGTCAGTACGGTCCGGGGCGAGCGGCAGCGGCACACGGCGATCTTCGCCTACAGCCTGCGGCCCGGCGTCATCGGAACGGTGGCGCGGACGCGGCAGCTGTTCGGCAGGGTCCTGCCCGAACACCTGGCGGCAGTGGGCGACGGTGTGCGAGTGGACGAGCGACTGGCCTGAGGGAGACACGTGCGATTCGACGCGACCGGCAAAGTCGAGCTCGACCACATCTACACCCAGCCCGACCCGCGCTCGTACTTCTCGTCGTTGCGGGGGCTCGAGTACCAGATCCCGCAGCTGGCCAAGCCGCATTTCACGGCGTTGGTCGAGGAGTACCGGGCCACGACAGGGATCGACACTCCGACAGTGCTCGACATCGGCAGCTCGTACGGCATCAACGCGGCACTGCTGCGGTGTGACCTGACGATGGAGGACCTGTACGACCGCTACGACCTGGACGCACGGTCGTCCGCTGAGGTGCTGGCCGACGACCAGGAGCTCGTGCGCGAACGCGGGAAGGCGATCCCGGCGCGGTTCGTCGGCTTGGACATCTCCTCGCCGGCGTTGAGCTACGCGACCGCTGCCGGGTTGCTCGACGACGCCGTGCTCGCCGACCTCGAACGCGCCGAGCCCACCCCGGAACAGCAGCGCAAGCTGGCGGACGTCGACCTGGTGATCTCGACCGGCAGCCTCGGCTACGTCGGCGCGCCCACGTTGGCGCGCGTGGTGCAGGCGAGCGGGGCGCCCTGGATGGCCCACTTCGTGCTGCGGATGTTCCCGTTCGACGAGATCGAGGCGAGTCTCGCTCAGCTCGGCTACGAGACCGTGCGGGCGGACGGGCTGTTCCGGCAACGGCGGTTCATCTCGGCCGAGGAGCAGTCGCGGGTGCTCGACACGCTGGCCGACGTGGGTGTGGACCCGAGCGGCCTGGAGGACGGCGGCTGGTTCTACGCTCAGCTCTACCTGTCCAAACGACCTATCGAGCGCACCTGAGGTGATTGTGAGCGACGGCAAGACGTTCAGCTACGAGGACCAGCTACCGCGGGTACCCCTGCCGACGCTGGAGGAGACCTGCGCGCGGTTCCTCGAGTGGTGCGCCCCGCTGCTGACCGACGCCGAACTGGCGACCACCGAGGCCGCCGTCGAGCAGTTCCTCGCGCCGGACAGCACGGCCCGGTCGCTGCACGCCGCGCTGGAGGAGTTCGACGGCACCGAGGGCGTCCGCAGCTGGCTCGACCTCTTCTGGCCGACCCGCTACCTCGGCCGCCGCGACCGGATCGCGTTGAACGCGAACTTCTTCTTCCTCTTCCGCGACGTCGAGGAGACGCAGGAGCAGCGGGCCGCAGCGTTGATCTCCGCCGCCGTCGCCTACAAGGTGCGGCTCGACGCCGAGGCGATCCCGCCGGTCGTGCTGCGCGGCGAACCGCAGTCCATGGTGCAGAACAAGTTCCTGTTCTCCGCCACCCGGATCCCGCACGTGCAGCAGGACACGGCGCGTACGACGTTCCCGTCATACGCGCGCCACGTCGTGGTCTTCTTCCGCGGCAACGCCTTCAAGATGGACGTGTTCGGGCCGGACGGCGTGCCGCACGACCTCGGAGACCTGGCCGGCGGACTGCAGGCGATCATGAAGGCGGACCGGGCGGAGTTCTCGGCCGGGCCGCTGACCACCAAGGCGCGGGCGGCCTGGGCGCACAGCCGAGAGGCGCTGCTGGTGGACAACGCTGCCGCGCTGGAGACGATCGAGACGGCGTTGTTCTGCGTGGCGCTGGAGGACTTCGCACCCGCCGACACGCTGGCCGCGTGCGACCAGCTGCTGCACGGCGACAGCGCGAACCGGTGGTTCGACAAGGCAGTGACGTTCATCGTCTTCGCGGACGGCAGGGCAGGCATCAACGTCGAGCACTGCGAGCTGGACGGCACCACCATCCTCGCGTTCACCGACGCGATGCTGAACGTGACGAGCGAGGAACACCTCCGGGTGTCCGGCGCTTCCGCGCAAGGGCTGCCCGCGACCGAGCCGGTCGAGTTCGTGCTCTCCGAGGAGCTGCGCGAGGACACAGTGGCGGCCGCGGCGTCGTTCGCCCAGTACGGCGCGGACACGGCGACCGTGACGCTGTCGTTCGAGGACTTCGGCAAGCAGCGCGCGAAGGAGCTGAAGATCTCGCCGGACGCGTTCGTGCAGATGGCGTACCAGCTCGCGCATCAGCGGTCGAAGGGCTTGCAGGGTGCGACGTACGAGTCGATCGGCACCCGGCAGTTCCAGAACGGCCGGACCGAGGCGATGCGCGTGGTGACGCCGGAAGCGGTCGCTTTCGTTTCCACTGTGGAGGATTCATCGTCCTCGCGGGCCGACCGTCGCGCGGCGTTCCGGGCGGCGGCGGACGCGCACGTCCGGCGCGCCAAGGAGTGCCAGGTGGGATTGGCGCCCGAGCAGCACCTGTGGGAGCTGCAGCTGATCCACAAGCGGCGCGGCGGCACGGAACCGTTGCCGCTGTACGACACGCCGGGCTGGACGATCATGCGCGACGACTACCTGAGCACCAGCTCGGCGCCGTCGGAGCACATCCAGTACTTCGGTTTCGGCTCGACCAGCGCCAAGTGCATCGGCGTCGCGTACGTGCTGCTGCCGGACCGCTTCAACCTCTACCTGAGCACGCCCCGGTCGGTCGCCGAGGAGATGCACAGGTTCGCGACCTACCTCGGTGAGGCCATCACCGAGCTGCAGGACCTGCTCGCTACCGAGGACTGACCTTCCTGGTCGAGTCGTCGACGGGGGAGCGGGCTCTCGCCTTGCGCTGTCAGTGCGTGGGCGAGCACCCGTCCGGTAGTGGTCCGTCGGTCATGCGAGGCGTTCGCGGTAGTCCTTCGCGAACGCCTCGGCGCCGAGCGCGTCGGACACGTCCGCGATCACGTCCCGCACCGTGGCCTCGATTCGCCGCCCTGTCCTGCGTCTGGCCGCCGAGAACTCCTCGTGGGGCTTATCGGCGCATCCACGGAGAACTCGCCCTCCTCGGTGTCACGGTCGCTCCTTCGACCGTGTGGGAGATCCTCACAGCTGCTGGCATTGACCCGGCACCACACCGAGCGACCGCCACATGGACCGAGTTCCAGCGCTCCCAAGCCGAGGTGGTCCTGGCATGGATTTCATCGAGACTGTCACGCTGACCGCGCACGCCAGTACATCGTCGATGTTGTCCACCACGCCAGTAGGCGCGTGCGCATTCTCGGCACAACCGCGCACCCCACATGCCTGGGTGACACAGGCCGTCCGAAATCTCCTGATGGACCTCGAAGACGCCGAGAGCCTCGCGCGAGTCAGGTTTCTCATCCGTGATCGCGACGGCAAGTACCCCGCACTGATCGACGAGATCCTCGGCGGCGCCGGGATCGCGACGATGCTGACCGGCCTCCGGGTGCCCCCGCATGAACGCGATCATGGAACGCTGGGTCAAGACGCAGCGCGGCGAGCTCCTCGACCGCACGCTGATCTGGAACGAGGCCCATCTCCGGCACGCGCTGCGTGAGTACGAGCAGCACCACAACCAGCACCGCACCCACCGGTCCCTCGCCGCCGCAGCACCCTTGCGAGCGCTTCTGGTCCGCACCGAGCTGCGGCGTGTCCTGAGGCCTGATCACCCGGTGGTCAACGGCATCCGCTGACCACCGCGGTCCGCCTCCAGATCTGGACAGCCACGCACAGAGAGTGATTGGATCAATGCGCACAGTTTTACAACGTTGTAACCCTGCGGATTGGACGAGACGTGACGTCAAAGATCGTCTTGGCGGCCTTGGCCCTCTCACTGCTCGGCAGCGTGCCCGCCGTGGCCTCGTCCGCGGCGGCCGTACCCGACTTCTCGACATCTGAGGCCGGCAACCCGTTCGCGGACGGGTGGTACGCCGACCCGGACGTCGCGGTCTACGACAACAAGTACTGGGTCTTCCCCACGTCGTCGCGACCGTACGACCAGCAGACGTACCTCGACGCCTTCTCCTCGACCGACCTCGTCAACTGGACCAAGCACCCCAACGTCCTCACCACCGCGAACGTCTCCTGGGCACGCCGAGCCGTCTGGGCGCCCGCCCCCGTGCAGCGAAACGGCAAGTACTACCTGTACTTCGGCGCGAACGACATCCAGAGCAACTCCGAACTGGGCGGCATCGGCGTCGCGGTGGCCGACCGGCCGGAAGGCCCGTACCGGGACGCGATCGGCAAGCCGTTGATCAGCCAGTTCGTCAACGGAGCGCAGCCCATCGACCAGGACGTGTTCGTCGACACCGATGGTCAGGCGTACATGTACTACGGCGGCTGGGGACACGCCAACGTGGTCAAGCTCAACGCGGACATGATCAGCCTCGGCCAGTTCGCCGACGGCAGCACGTACAAGGAGATCACTCCGGCGAACTTCACCGAGGGTTCGCAGATGTTCAAGCGGAACGGCAAGTACTACTTCATGTGGTCCGAGGACGGCTGGACCGGACCGAACTACGCGGTCTCGTACGCGATCTCCGACTCACCCACCGGACCGTTCACCAAGATCAGCCGCGTGTTGAGCCAGGACGCCGCCGTGGCAAGGGGTTCCGGCCACAACTCGGTGATCAACGTGCCCGGCACGGACATCTGGTACATCGTCTACCACCGGCGCCCGCTGAGCCGCTCGGGCGCCAACGACCGGCAGGTCGCCTACGACCGGATGTCCTTCAACGCCGACGGCACCATCCAGCCGGTGACCATGCGCGTCAAGGACAACTTCGACGACAACAACGCCGTGGGCTGGACCACGCACGGCGGCACCTGGACGGCGACCGGGGGCAGGTACGAGACCGGAACCTCGTTCGGCGGAAAGTCGTTGCTGGACACGAACTTCACCAACTTCGTGCAGGACGCCGACATCACCCCGAAGTCCGCCGCCGGCGACAGCGGGATCGTGTTCCGCGTGACGCAGGCGACCACCGGGACGGACGCCTACCGCGGCTACTACGCCGGGATCACCGGCAGCGGACGGGTCGTGCTCGGCAAGGCCGACAACAACTGGACGCAACTGGCGTCAGCCGCCGTGACCGTCCGGCCGAACGCCCGGCACCACCTGCGGGTGGAGGCGATCGGCTCGGCCATCAAGGTCTACGTCGGCGACATGGCCACGCCGAAGATCTCCGTGACCGACACCAGTTTCTCCAGTGGGGCCAACGGTGTTCGTGTGTTCAACACGGCTGCGGGCTTCGACGACTTCGCGGTCGCACACCGGTGATGCTCACCTGGGGTCGACGCGAGGCAACTTCGCCGCCAGGACCTTGAAGTACGGCAGGGACGACCACGCCTGGCGATCGCCGATGACGTACAGGCGGTGCTCGGCCCGGCTGACCGCGACGTTGAGCAGGTTGGGTTTGCTCGCCGCCCACCGGCGGGCGCCCGGCCGGTCGGGCGCGCTGCCCAGCACGAGGACGACGACGTCGGCCTGCTTGCCCTGGGAGGTGTACACCGTGCCGGCGATCAGGCCGGGGTACTTCTTGGACCGCGTGCTCACCTGGTTGGCGATGTCGCGGAACGGACCGATCGCCATGACGTCGGACATGTCGAAGTCCAGTTTCGCGAGCGTCTTCAGGATGAGATCGAGTTGGATTCCTTCGTCCGGAATCCAGTGGCCCTGGGCGGCATTGCCGGGCACGTCGATCCACTTCGACTCCGGCAGCGTCGGATAGTCGGCCGCGAACCTTTCGCCAGGCGCCTGGGCGGTGCCGTCGATCACGAGGCCCTCGTAGGCGCTGCACGGAGGTGGCGCGGCTCAACCACTGCTCGTCGACGCCGAATTCCAGCCGGATGGCCTGTTTCGCCCGGAAGGGGAGGACGGTGATCGGCTCGAGTTGGAGGGGATTGCCGACGACAACGGCCCTCTGCGCCCGCCTCAGCGCTCCGGCGGCGTTCTGCGGCGTCGCCGGCCGACACGTGTGGATCTCGTGGCAGCGGCTACCCGTGACCTTCGCTCGGACCTCGGATCACGCAGGCTTCGCCACGCTCTCAGCCTTCCTCGTGGTCCGATGCACGGCTGAAACGACGTGGTCGCTGTGTCGTTCGCGGCTCACCACCGGCCGACGCCGACGCTCCCATCACCGTGACGACAAAGGTCGCGTCACGGCGCGGGTGCGGCTCTAGATCTAGAACCCAGCCAGCGCGAAGGTGGCCGATGGTCGGCTCAGCCAAGTAGCGTCGGCATGTGCCAGAAGAGGGTGAGGTCATCGCCGGGCGGTACCGGCTGGTGTCGTCGATCGGGCAAGGATCCATGGGGGTGGTCTGGCAGGCGCGCGACGAGCAACTCGACCGCATGATCGCGGTCAAGCTGCTCAACACGGACCGGCGGTCCCCGGACGCGGTGGCGCAGATGCTGCGCGAGGGCCGGGTCGCCGGTCGGCTGCGGCACCCGCACGCGATCAGCGTGTACGAGGTCGTCGAGCACGACGGCAAGCCCTGTCTGGTGCTGGAGTACCTGCCCTCCCACAGCCTCGCGGCGCTGATCGCCGAACGGGGCGCGCTGCCGCCGGGCGTGGTCGCGGCCGTGGGCAGGCAGGTCGCCGCCGCGCTGGCGGCGGCGCACGCAGAGGGCATCGTGCACCGGGACGTCTCGACGTTCAACGTCCTGCTGGCCGAGGACGGCATCGCGAAGATCACCGACTTCGGCATCGCCCGCGCGGTCGGCGAGGGCACGGTGACCGACGCCCGCTTGATCGTCGGAACGCCGGCCTTCCTGGCGCCGGAGGTGGCGGCGGGCGAGGCGGCGACGTTCGCCTCGGACGTGTTCTCCCTCGGCGCGACCCTCTACGCGGCGCTGGAGGGCACGCCGCCGTTCGGTGTGGACGACAACCCCTACGCGCTCCTGCAACGCGTGGTCCGGGGGGAGTTCGAGCCGCCACGGTTGGGTGGCCCGCTCGGCGAGGTGCTCCTGCGCCTCCTGCATCGTGACGCGGCACAACGCCCGACGATGGCCGAGGCCCACAAGCTGCTCGCGGCTGTCGCGGAGGGACTGCCGCTGCCCGCTGAGCCCCCGAAGAGCGGGACGCGGATGCTACGCGTCCGCCGCCACCTGCCACGCCGGGTGATCGCGATGGTCGCCGGTGCGGCCGTCCTGGTCGCCGCCGGTGTTGTGATCGGCACCGTCGTGCAGGGCGACCGGCCCAGCAGCAGCGCCCAGACCAACTCCACCACGGCGACGACCACGGTCACGACCGCGACCGCCTGCGATGCCCGTTACGAGGTGACCAACTCGTGGCCGGGCGGCTACCAGGTCGAGGTGACCGTGCGCAACACCAGCCCAGGCGGCCTAACCGGCTGGACCATCACGTGGCAGCCGGCTGCGGGCCACACCATCGGCAACCTGTGGAACGGCACCCTGACCCAGAACGCGACCGCGGTGACCGTCACCGACGCCGGCCACAACGCCGTGCTCGCTGCCGGGGGAACCACCTCGTTCGGGTTCGTCGCCGCCGGTCCTGAACCCGCTCGCCCGGCCGTGACCTGCTCCGGACGCCGCTGACCTCGACCCCGCGCGAATTCACGTCGGCGAAGGTGGCACCCCGCGGGTCTTCGGGGTGGCTGAGGTTCGGCGTGGGTCGACTTGTCCTCCGAGTTCGGCACGACGTCCGCGGTTGATCGAGTTGAGAACGAGCAACGCCAGCATCAGCAGCCCGAAACCGATGCTGATGCCGCTCAGCGCCACGATGATCGGCGGCCAGTCGCGGTCCGGCGGCGCGGTGATGGTCGTGACCAGGTCCCTGGGCGGCGGACTGGAGAAACCCGTGGACTCGGAGGGCAGCACCGCGGTCAGGGCGGCCACCGGGTTCACCATGCCGAAGCCGATCCGGTGGTCCCTGCCGGACGTGTTGCCGGGGTGCAGCGCGGTGGCCTTGAGCCGGTCCATCACCTGGCGCGCCTTGAGGTCTGGGAACCGCTCGCGCACCAGCGCGGTGATACCCGCGATGTACGGGGCGGCGAAACTCGTCCCCTGGATCTTTCCCACGCCGTCGGCCTTCACGTTCGCGTTGGTCAGGCCGGTGCCCTTGGGGTCGACGGAGATGATCTCCTCACCGGGTGCGGCGATGCTGACCCAGGGGCCCCAGACGCTGAAGCCCGACACCTCACCGGAGCGCGCCATCGACGCCACCGACAGCACGTCGTCGGCGAACCACGCGGGCGACGAGACCGAGTTGACGGTCGCCGGGTCCAGGTTGTTGTTCTGCAGCGGACAGCCGGCTTTGCTGTCGAGGTTGCCGGCCGCCGTCACGATCACGGTGTTCTTGACGTCGACCGCGTACCGGATCGCGGCCTGCAGCGCCCGGTCGTCCGCGCTGAAGTCCTTGGGGGCACCGCAGTTCGTCAGGGAGATGTTGACGACCCCGGCGCCCTGGTCCGCGGCACGCACGACGGCCTGTGCCAGCGTCGAGACCTTGCCGGCGGACGTCCGCTTGTCCCTGGTGGCGTCACCCTTGAACTCGAAGCGGTCGCTGGTCTGCCGGATCGCGAGGATCGTCGCCCCTGGTGCCGCGCCGACGAAGTCGCCCTCGGTCCTGGCCGCCGCGGCGACGCCGGCCACCTCGGTGCCGTGGCCGTCGCAGTCGTCCGCGCCGTTCCTGTTCCCGCTGACGTACTCACCGCTGGGCACGACCCGGCCGCCGAAGCGAGGGTTGCGCGGGTCGACACCCGTGTCGATGATCGCGATCTTGACGCCCTTGCCGGTCGCGAACCGGTGTGCCTGCTGGAGGTTCAGGTGGACCTGGCCCCACGGCATGTACTCGATCAGTTCGTTCTTGGTGTCGGACTCGACGCAGCCCTTGCCAGTGGGTGTGTACGGCACGTCCGGCCCGCCCGTGTCCCGCGGCGGCTGGGTGCCGGGCGGCAGCGCCGGCGGCACCGAGTTCGGCTGGACCGCGGATGCCGGCGGTGGCGCGGAAGCCGCTGGAAACGCTCCTGTCAGCAACAACAATGCGGTGATCGCCGTCGCCGTGGCATGGCGGAACCCCGTGGTAACGATCTTCACCTGTGACCCCCCGGTCATCACCCACCGACCCCCCGATCGGTGATGACCGAAGTCCACCACGGAAAGCCTGGAGCCGCAAAAAACGGGGCGCCCCAACCTGAAACCGGCTTCAGGTAGGCGGTTTGGGACGCACGAAGGGATGCGCCGCGCGTTCATGCGTGAACTCGGTCGGGGCTGACAATTGTGGCAGATGTCTGCCACAGCTCCCCGGTGTCGCCCAGCTTGCTGGAAGGTGACGTTGGTTCGCGAGTGGGGTGGTCCGAGGCTTGCCGTTGGGCGCTCGTCCCCGCCGCGGACCGGTGCTCCGCCACGGCCTGTCTGTTCGCGAACAAGCGAAGGGAAGAGCAGGGTGAAAACAGCCGTCATTGTCAGAACGTCATTGTTGGCCCTTGCGACGCTGGTGTCCGCCGCGCTGTTGCCGGTCACGGCAGACCAATCGCGTGCCTCGGCCGCCGTCCAGGAAACGTATTACGTCGCTCCCGAGGGAAATGATGCCAATCCGGGGACGATCACGGCCCCGTTCAAGACCTTACCGCGTGCTCGGGACGCTGTTCGCGCGGTGAACGCGAACATGTCTGGCGACATCCACGTTCACCTTCGCGGCGGAAACTACCAGATAGCCGGCACCGTCGACTTCACACCGAGCGACTCAGGCACGAACGGCTACAGGGTCATCTATTCGGCATACCAGAACGAGACGCCGGTGCTGAGTGGTGGCGTGCTGGTGACCGGTTGGACGCAGCACGGCGGCAACATCTGGAAGGCTCCGCTCAATCGCAGCAACAAGCTGCGGGCGCTCTACGTCAACGACAAGCGTGCTTTCATGGCCGCCAAGACGATCAACTCGCAAGGGTGCTACGGCACGTACAGCATCAACGCCGGTCAGGCTCCATGGGCGTTGGAGTCGGGCTCGCAGTGTGACGGTGCCAAGTATGGACTGACCGATCTGCCCGCCATTTCCCGTAATCCGGACGACATCGAGGTCGAGACGGCGACGACCTGGCAGACGGCCATCGCAGGAGTCCGCCAGGTCACCACCAGCAGTGACGGCGCCAGCCGCGTCGCGCTGTTCCAGCAACCGGGCGCGGCCATTGCGCAGGGCGCGTTCAACGGAAACTTCCAGTCCGGCGGAAGTCACAAGTTCATGAACGCCTACGAGTTCCTGGACGCGCCGGGCGAGTTCTACTTCGACAAGTCGAGTCAAACGGTGTATTACTACAAGGCCGACTCGGAGAACGTGGCGACTGCGACGGTCTATGCGCCGAACAACGTGCCCACCCTGCTTCGGGTGTCCGGCACGTCCACGACCAACCACGCGCGCAACATCACGTTCTCCGGCATCACGGTGCAGCACTCGGACTGGAACCTCTTCACCGTGGCCGGCTCCGCGTTCAAGCAGGCCCAGCAGGGCGGCCTCGGCAACACCGTGTACGTCAAGGGCAACTTCCACGTCTACTACTACCGCAATGTCGACACCGCGCCGGGCATCATCCAACTGGAGAACGCCGACGGGATAACGCTGCTCCGCAATCGGGTGCAGCACACCGGTGTCGACGGGATCAACATGGTCAACGACGTGCAGAACACGCAGTTGATCGGGAACTACACGAACGACGTAGCCGGATCCGCGATCACCGTGGGCCATCCGCAGCACGTCTACATCGGGGACCACACGCCGACGAACCGCGAGAAGTACTCCGCGCAAGTCGAAGGACTTCCGAAGAACATCGAGATCAAGAACAACTACCTTTACGACAGTGCGGTTCTGTTCAACGGGCACAGTCCCATCTCGGCGTACTTCGCCGACACCCTGACCGTGCAGCACAACCGGATCGAAAAAGCTCCGTGGAACGGCATCACGCTCGGCTGGGGATGGTGGAACTTCGACGGCTCATCAGGTTCCATCGCACCCAACCGGCCGACGACCACGGCGCGGAACAACAACATCAGCTACAACCACATCATCGACACGGTTCAGCGCCTCAACGACACGGCCCCCATCTACACGCTCGGCAGCCAGCCGGGAACCACGATCACCAACAACTACCTCCAGGGTGTCCCGTCCGGGCACAAGTACGGACTTCACCCGGACGAGGGCTCGGCGTACATGACCTTCCGCGACAACGTCCTGAGTGTGGACAAGAACGTCACGTGGCTCATCAACTCCGACGACTTCGGACGCAAACACGACCTGAGCATCACGCAGACGTACGGTCCGATCAACAAGGTCTCCAACAAGAACCTGCCGGACAGCACCATCCAGGACATCCTCGTCTCCTCCGACTACGTCTGGCCGGCGGCCGCGCACGGCATCGCCGTGAACTCCGGACTGGAGGACGCATACCGGGACGTCATCCCGTCGGGCAATCTTTCCCGGCCGGACTACGCCCTGCCGGGCAGCACGTTCGTCGGTGCCGGCGTGTCGTCGATTCCGATCCGGAGCATCGGCGACGGGACCGGCACCGTCTGGCTGGCTCCGCCGGGTACGACGACCTTCGCCGCCGGCCCGACGATGACCAGGGCGAGCGGGATGGCGACGACGATCGACGTCCCGGCCACCGCCGGTGACTACCGGCTCTACGTGCTCGACGCGCAAGGAAGTCGGTCAGCTGAGTCGAAATCGCTCGTTCGGCGGCAGGGCGGCGGCGGTCAGCAGGGTGGCACGATCGTGGGCGGCCAGTCCGGCCGATGCCTCGACATCGGCGGCGCGAGCACGGCCAACGGCACACAGGCACAGTTGTGGGACTGCCACGGCGGCACCAACCAGCGCTTCACCTACACCTCGGCCAAACAGCTGCAGGTATACGGCAACAAGTGTCTGGCCGCCGGCAACGGGGGTACTGGCAACGGCACCGCGGTGGTGATCTGGGACTGCAACAGTCAGACCAGCCAGCAGTGGAACGTGAACGCCAACGGTACGGTCACGGGTGTGCAGTCGGGGTTGTGCCTGGACGCCAACGGCGCCGGCACCGCGAACGGAACCAGGACCATCCTCTGGACCTGCAACGGCGCCGGCAACCAGCAGTGGAGCCTGCGCACCTGAACCACTTGAAGGACGCTGTGCCGCTGGTCTCCCCCCGGCGCAGCGTCCTTCGTCTCAATAGTTCACCAATTGATCGGTGCGAGCATCAATGAGTCATACCGATATTGCGGGTGCGTGCGGAAGGTCGGCGAGGTGGGTGGACTGTCTCCCGCTGTACGGACCACGGACCGCGGTCTGGTCGCGACCGCAAGCCTGTCGAGAACGAGCTGGTCGCTGGTGGCGCCAGGTGACTCGGCTGGCTGAGCGACGTCGGCTTGCGTCCTGTGGAGCAATCTGACTCATTCGAGCGACATGTATGACCTATTGACCGGTTCTGCCCCAGGCCCTACCGTGGATACGGTCCGACTAATTGTTCGCTGGTCAACAAACGAATCGCGCGTGTCGGCGCGCTCCCTGCCCTCGATTCGAGGAGTACCTGTGACAACGCTGTCTCGTACTCTGCCCAGACCTCTGTGCTCGACGCGGTGGCGCCGCCTGTGATCACCACCAGACGCACTTCGCCGCGAGGTCCGCGACCAGCCGACCGGCCGGCGCGTGTGGCTCGCTGAGCGGGCCGCCGAACTCGCCGGCCGGGGTCACCGGCATCCGTCTTCTTCGGTCCGCCCAGGACCATGTCCGGCGCGTCCGCCGTCACCGGGATGTCCATCCGTTGTGGACACAACTCGGAAATGGTGTCAGTGCCTGTCCGGTTTCCCGGAAGCACAACTCCACCGCCGACGGCGCGAAAACCATGCAGCAGAGCGGAAACGCGAGCTGGACCATCACCTGTTCCATCGCGGGGCTGCAGCTCCAGCAGTGGACTGCGAACAGCGGCACCAACCAGCAATGGCAGCTCCTGCTGAAGAACTGAAGAAAACCGCACAGGGAAGAGGACGGCGCATGGCACGAGTACTGATGCTGGTGGGGGACGCAGCGGAGGAGCTCGATTCGATGTACCCGTTGTTCCGGCTGCGTGAGGACGACCACGAGGTGGTCGTTGCCGCGCCCACGACACGTCCGGTGCAGCTGGTGGTGCACGACTTCGAACCGGGGTACGACGCCTACACGGAGAAGCCGGGTCGTCGGTTGCCCGTGGACCTGGCGTTCGCGGACGTGCGTCCGGAGGAGTACGAGGCGCTGGTGATTCCGGGTGGCCGGGCACCGGAGTACATCCGCACGGACCCGGATGTGGCCCGCATCGTCGCGTACTTCTTCGCTCACGAACTTCCGGTCGGCACGATCTGCCACGGCCCGCAGATCCCGGCCGCACTGGGACTTCTGCGCGGCCGCACGACCGCCGCGTACCCACCGCTGAAGGTCGACGTGGAGCAGGCCGGCGCCACCTTCGTCGACGGGCCGGACGTCGTGGACGGCGCGATGGTGTCCTGCCGCGGCTGGCCCGACCTGCCCCAGTGGTCGCGTGCGTTCCTTCAGGTGCTGGCGAAGTCGGGTGTTCCGACCGAGTGAACGTCCATATTGGACGGACACAACGCTGGTCGGGAGGCGCTGCGTCGAACGCCGATCGAACGAGAAGTTGGCTGATATGTGACACCGCCACGACCTTGACCGCACGAAATCCGGTTCACTAGTTTGACGGTTCGGAAGACTGAATTCCCTTCTGTCGCGGCAATTCTCAGGGCGCGGAGGACTCAATGGTGAGCTCGTCCAGGCGTGACCGCGCCGGGGTTCTCCCGTGGACGGGAGTGACCGGATGACGGTCGCGTCGACTCCACGGCTGTCGGTCAGAGGGTTTGTGAGACGCTTCCGCGGCCTGATGGCGTTGCAGGGCCTGGACTTCGCGGTTCGCGCGGATGAGGCGCACTGTCCGCTCGGCCAGTACGGGGCGCGAGTCCATGCTGACCAAGGTGCTGTCCGGGCGCACCGGCCGGACGAAGGTGAGATCCGCCGGCCGGGTGAGACCGTGGAGTTCGGCAATCCGGCCACACTGTCCACAATGGTCTCAATCCGCCGGGTGAAGGCGCCTCGGAGGACCTGTGCGCTGCTGGAGCGGCTGGGTCATATCCGCATCTTCCGCGACCGGACCTACCACGTTGACTGCAAGCACGTCCGGCGCCAGGTCGGCAAGGGTCGCATTGGTTCGCACCTGCCGCGATCCGGTCCCTGGCGGGGATGGGACGTCGTCTCCACCGGGCATCCGACGCACTGGAGTTCATTCGCCGCAACGCTTTCGACCCGCGGTCGGCGGCGTTCAGTCCGGGCGGCAGAGGAGTCGGTTGATGAGAGGAGACGGTCGTGGCCGAACGAATCGGCTTGTGGTTGAACGGTGCCAGGGGATCGGTGGCGACCACCGCCGTGAGCGGGCTGGTCGCGTTGCGCGCGGGTCTCGTGCCGCCCGTCGGCTGCGTTACCGAGCTGCTGGACGCAAACCTGGCACCGTGGGACGCGTTCGTGGTCGGCGGGCACGACATCGTGACCACGCCGCTGGCGAAGCGGGTCGAGTCCCTGGTGCGCGACGGCGTGCTTTCGCACGACGTGATGGGATGTATCGTCGGCGGGCTGGATGCCGCGGACGCGGAGATCCGGCCCGGTTACGACCCGGCTGCGCCGTCCCCGAGTCAGGCCGACGCCGCCCGGCGGCTGGCCGGGGACATCGCCGACTTCCGCGCCCGGCACGAGCTGGCCCGCGTCGTGGTGGTGAACGTGGCGTCGACCGAGCCACCCGTGCGGGTCGAGCACGACTCGCTCGCCGCGCTGGAGGAAGCGCTCGCCGTGCCGGGAAACGTCGTGCTGCCGCCGAGTTCCCTCGTCGCCTACGCCGCTTTCCAAGCGGGGTGCGCCTTCGTGGACTTCACGCCGTCCACCGGGGTCGCGCTGCCCGCGCTGGACGAGCTGGCGAGGTCGAACGCCCTGCCCTACGCGGGCAGGGACGGCAAGACGGGGGAGACACTGGTTCGGGCAGCGCTCGCACCGATGTTCACGTCGCGAGCGCTGCGCGTGCTGTCCTGGACGGGCACGAACCTGCTCGGCGGGGGTGACGGGGCCACGCTGGAGGACCCCGCGCACGCGGAGAGCAAGCTGGCGTCCAAGACCAGGGGGCTGGCGGCGTTGCTGGGTGAGGACGTGACCGCGCCCCTGCACATCGACCACGTACCCGACTTCGGCGAACGCAAGACGGCGTGGGATCACGTGTCGTTCGAAGGGTTTCTCGGCGCGCGGATGTCGCTGCAACTGACCTGGAACGGCTTGGACTCGTCCCTGGCCGCCCCGCTGGTGCTCGACCTCGCCCGCCTGATGGCCGCCGCCCACGCGGCGGGCCGGACCGGTGTCCAGGGCGCGCTCGCGTTCTTCTTCAAGGACCCGTTGGGCAGCGACGAGCACCGGCTCGCGGAACAGGCCCGAGAACTCCACGAGTGGGCCCGAACCCTGGGCACCCGCTGACAGATCGATCCACCAGGTTGGACTCCGCTGCGCAACCCTTTCCCTGCGAAGGAGCAGGCGTGAACACCACCACGAAGAAGAGGCGAGGCCGCCCTCGGGCGATCCTGCCGCTGCTCACGGCCCTGCTGTCCGTCCTCGCCCTGGCCGTGCCGGCGCGGGCTGCGGACGAGTCCATCGCCATCGACTTCTCCACGGGTGCCGGCGCCCCGACCTACCGGGCGTCGGGCTGGATCTACGGCATGACCGAGAACGCGTCCGGGCCCGCGGACAGCTTCTACCGCGACGTGAAGTTCCGGTACATGCGCGCGGGCGGTGCCCAGCTCGACAGTCCCGGCGGCTGGGTGTCCGGGAAGTACGACCGCCGGTGGAACTCGACCCGTGCCCAGCTGCTGCGGACCCGCGCATTGGGCGGCGAGTTCGTGTTGCTGCCGCACGACCTGTGGGGCGCCGACGGGTTCGGGATCTCCCGTTTTCCCGGTGACAACGGAAACTGGACCGACTACGACAACTTCCTCACCCGCCTGATCGGCGACGTGCGGGCCACCGGTGTCCCCGTCCAGTGGGACATCTGGAACGAGCCCAACATCACGATCTTCTGGAACCGCCCGCAGTCCCAGTACTTCGAGCTGTGGCGCCGCACGTACCAGCGCATCCGGGCGGAGTTCCCGACCCAGTTGATCGTCGGGCCGAGTTGCGCGTGCACGCCGTCCACCGGCGGCTGGTGGCCGCAGTACCTGGACTTCGTGCGCTCCACCAACACCGTGCCCGACATCATCAGCTGGCACTCGTTGCCCGGCGATCCCGTGTCGAACGTGCAGGTGGCGAACCAGACGCTCGACTCGCGCGGCATTCCGCACCCGCGGCCGTACCAGATCAACGAGTACGGCGCGTCGAACGAGCAGAACCCCGGCGACGGCTCGTGGTACATCTCGAGGCTGGAACGGGCGGGAGCGGACGGCCTGCGCGCCAACTGGGCCAGCGCCGGCAACCTGCACAACGACCTCGGCAACCTGCTCGTGCGCAACTCGGCCGGGCAGCACCAGCCGAAGGGGGAGTGGTGGGTCTACCGCTTCTACGGCTCGCAGACCGGTCAGATCACCACGGTCACGCCGAGCCAGAACTACGACGGGTTCGCGACGAAAGCACCGGGTGAAGCCAAGGTCCTGGTTGGCGGCGGTCGCACGACGGGCAACATCGCGGTCAACCTGCGGCGCCTGGACGCCACCGAGGGCATTGTGAGGAACAACCAGGTGCGCGTGCTCGCCGAGCGCATTCCGCACAACAACGGCGGAGCCGTCTCGGGCCCCGTGACCGCCATCGACACGATCGTGACGCTGAACAACAACGGCACCACCGTGAACCTGCCGCACTCGAACGTCGACGAGTCCTTCACCGTCACGATCCTGCCGCCTTTGGGCACTCCTGGCGGGGCCTTCCAGTCCACAGCGATCGCCCAGCACTCACAGCACTGCCTGACCAACCCTGGCCGCGGCACGGCCGACGGCACCCGGCAGCAGCAGGTCACGTGCGGCACCGCCGACGAGCAGCGGTGGAACTTCAGCCCGGTGACCGGGGCGGCCGACACCTTCACGGTCACCAACCAGCAGTCGGGCAAGTGCCTGGACGTCAACGGAGTGTCCACAGCGGACGGTGCGTCGGTCATCCAGTGGAACTGCAACGGCGGAGCCAACCAGCAGTTCACCCTGCGGAAGGTCACCTACGCGGGGAGTGCTCCTTCGGACTTCCAGCTCGTCGCCCGGCACAGCGGCAAGTGCGTCGCGGTCGCCGGCGCCTCCACCGCGTCGGGTGCCCTGCTCGACCAGTGGACCTGCAACCCCGTGAACCAGGGCAGCCCGCTCAACCAGACCTGGCGCCTGCCCGGCCGCCAGACCACCTAGCACCAACTCGGCCCGCGCTTCCGGCAACGGGAGGGCGGGCCGACTTCGACCCTCTTCTGGGAGCGCTCCCAGGCGGGTCGGCCGGCAGACACCTTCAACGGAGAAGGGCGATCATGGCCTCGTACTTCCAGCCCCCGGCGCCGCAGCCGGGTCTTCGCGCGTTCCTCGGTCTTCTCGCTCGTCTCGGCCGACGCCGCGACGTTCGCACCGGATCTGCCTCCGACGCACCCGCTCACCCGGACCTGCCCGCCGTGCCACTGATCCGGCCCTCCACCGCGAACCCCGCATCAGCGCGCGTCAACGAGACCGAAGGTATGACCTGCCTTGACTTCCTCCCCTTCGCGAACGAGGGGGATTCCTACGGCTCGCGCCGCAGGGTTTTCTGCTTCGTCGCCGACTGCCCGCCCGGAGGGTTCCGTTGAGGTCTTACACCGGCTCCACAGACCGACGCCGCCAGCCCGGCGGCCAGGATGTTGCGTGCCGCGTTCACGTCCCGGTCGTGGGTCGCACCGCAGCCACAGGTCCAGGTGCGCACGTCCAGCGGCATCGCCGCCGCGAGTGCGCCACAGGCCGAGCACAGTTTGGACGAGGGGAACCAGCGATCGATCACGATCAGGTCCCGCCCGTGCCAGCTCGCCTTGTATTCCAGTTGCTGCCGGAACTGCCGCCAGCCCGCGTCATTGATCGCGCGGGCGAGGCGGTGGTTGCCGACCATGTTCGACACGGCCAGGTCCTCGATCACGAGCGTTTGGGTTTCACGCACGAGCCGAGTGGTGACCTTGTGCAGGAAGTCGGTACGCCGGTCGGTGATCCGGGCGTGGACGCGGGCGACCTTGACGCGGGCCTTGGCCCGGTTGCTGCTGCCTTTCTGCTTGCGGCACAACGCCCGCTGCGCCTTCGCGAGTGCCGTCCGGTTGCGGCGTTCGTGCCGGGGATTGCCGATCTTCTCCCCGCTCGACAGGACCAGCAGGTGATCGAGACCGACATCGATTCCCACCACCGCATTCACTGCGGGCAGCGGTGTCACCCTGGGGTCCTCGCACAGCAGGGACACGAACCAGCGCCCCGCCGCGTCCCGCGACACCGTCACCGTCGAGGGCACCGCGCCCTCGGGCAGTGGCCGGGACCAGCGGATGTCCAGCGGCTCGGCCATCTTCGCCAGTGTCAACGCACCGTCACGCCAGCGGAACGCCGAACGCGTGTACTCCGCCGAAGCGCGCGACTTCTTCCGCGACTTGAACCGCGGAAACCGCGCACGCCGGGCAAAGAAGTTCATGAACCCAGCCTGCAAATGCCGCAACGCCTGCTGCAACGGCACCGCCGACACCTCGGCCAGGAACGCGAGTTCCTCGGTCCGCTTCCACGCGGTCAGCAACGCCGACGTGGCCTCGTAGCCGACCCGCTCCCCGCGCTGGGTCCACGCCTCGCTGCGGGCCTGCAACGCCAGGTTGTAGACCTTGCGGACACACCCGAACGTGCGCGACAACTCCGCCGCCTGCGCCTTCGTTGGATAGAAGCGGTACCGGAACGCCCGCTTCACAGGTCCCGACGACACATGTCACACCCTACCGACCCGGATCACGAACCCGCGGCCGGGATGTCACACGAGCACGACGAATCAGCCGGGACGACTGATCGCCGCACCCGGCCCTGCTCCGCAGGAGGTTCGTTTCCTCCCCGGCCTGAAGACCGGGGTATCCACGAAAGAAGCCCACGATGAAAAACCGCCTCACCGTGGCGTTCTCCGCCGCGCTCCTGACCGTTGCCACAGCCGTCGCGGTCGCGGCGACCACCGCGCCGCCGGCCGCCGCGCACACCGTCAACCCGGCCGACTTCCAGCAGGTCGAGCTGGCCAAGGGCGTCGCCGAGATGGGCGAGCCCATGTCGATGACCGTGCTGCCGGACCGCTCTGTGCTGCACACCTCCCGCAACGGCACGCTGCGCCGCACCACGGCGGCCGGTGCCACGAGCGTGATCGCGAACATTCCCGTTTACACCCACGACGAGGAGGGGCTGCAGGGCATCGCGGCGGATCCCGGCTTCGCGACCAACCGGCACGTCTATCTCTACTACTCGCCACCGTTGTCGACACCGGGCGGCGACGCGCCGGCCACCGGCACCAACTTCTCCGCGTGGAACGGGGTCAACCGGCTGTCCCGGTTCACCCTCAACGCGGACTTCACGGTCAACATGGCCAGCCAGGTGACCGTGCTGGACGTGGCGACCAACCGGGGGATGTGCTGCCACGTCGGCGGGGACATCGACTTCGACGCAGCCGGAAACCTGTACCTGTCCACGGGCGACGACAGCAACCCGTTCGACTCCAGCGGCTACGCTCCGCTCGACGAGCGCTCGAACCGCAACCCCGTCTACGACGCGCAACGCAGCGCGGGCAACACCAACGACCTGCGCGGCAAGGTGCTGCGGATCAAGGTGAACGCAGACGGCTCGTACTCGATCCCGGCGGGCAACCTGTTCGCGCCCGGTACGGCGAAGACGCGGCCGGAGATCTACGCGATGGGCCTGCGCAACCCGTTCCGGTTCAACGTGGACAAGGCCACCGGAGCGATCTACCTCGGTGACTACGGGCCCGACGCGGGGTCGACCGACCCCAACCGCGGGCCTGCCGGGCAGGTCGAGTTCAACCGGATCACCTCGGCGGGCAACTACGGCTGGCCGTACTGCACGGGCAAGAACACCACCAATGAGACCTATGTGGACTACACGTTCCCGTCCGGGCCGTCCGGCGCCCGGTTCAACTGCGCGGCGCCGGTCAACAACTCGCCGAACAACACCGGCCTGACGAACCTGCCGGCCGCGCGCGCGGCGTGGATCAACTACGACAACTGTTCCGTGGCCGCGTTCGGCTGTGGGTCGGAGTCCCCGATGAGTGCGCCGGTGTACCGGTACGACTCGACCAACCCGTCCGCGGTCAAGTTCCCGGCCTCGCTGGACGGACACGTGTTCGCCACCGAGTTCGGCAGGCGCTGGATCAAGACCATCGACGTCGGTTCCGACGGCTCAGCCGGCACGATCGGTGACTTCCCCTGGCGCGGAACCCAGGTCATGGACGCGGGCTTCGGCCCGGACGGTGCGCTCTACGTGCTGGACTACGGCACCGGCTGGGGTAGCGGCGACGCCAGTTCCGCGCTCTACCGCATCGAGTACATCGGGTCGGCGGGCAACCGCGCGCCGACGGCACGCGCGTCCGCCAACCGCACGTCCGGCGCCGCGCCCCTGGCCGTGGACTTCTCGTCGGCAGGCTCCGCCGACCCTGAGGGCAGCGCGTTGACCTACTCGTGGAACTTCGGCGACGGCAGCACGTCCACCGCGGCGAACCCGAGCCACACCTTCACGGCCAACGGCCAGTACTCGGTCACCCTCACCGTGGCCGACTCGGCAGGGCTCACCGGCAGCACCAACGTGGTCATCACCGTCGGCAACACCGCGCCCGTGGTCACGTTGAACACTCCGGTCAACGGGACCCTCTTCAGCTACGGCGACAGCATCCCTTACACGATAACGGTGTCCGACGCCGAGGACGGGACGATCGACTGCGCGCAGGTGAAACTGTCCTACCTCCTCGGACACGACAGCCACGCCCACCCGATCACCTCGCGCAACGGGTGTTCGGGCACCATCGAGATCCCGGTGGACGGTGAGCACGACACCGCAGCGAACATCTACGCCGTCTTCGACGCCGAGTACACCGACAAGGGTGCGAACGGTGTGCCGCCGGCGACCACCCACACCCAGAACCTGCTCCAGCCGCGGCACCGCCAGGCCGAGCACTACACGACGCAGATGGGCACCGGCCTGTTCGACAAGACGCCGGCGGAGGGCGGCCGCACCGTCGGTGACATCCACAACGGCGACTGGATCGAGTTCGACAACTACAACCTCACCGGCGCGAACAAGTTCACCGCGCGCGTGTCCTCCGCGGGTGCGGGCGGCACGATCACGGTCCGCACAGGTTCCCAGACCGGTCCGGCGGTGGCCACGCTGACCGCGCCGGTGACCGGCGGGTGGGACGTGTTCACGGAGGTCTCCACCGCGTTGACCAACGTGCCCACCGCCACCGGCAAGCTGTACCTGACGTTCGCCGGCAGCGGGACGGGCTACCTGTTCGACCTGGACGCGTTCACGTTCAGCTCGTCCACGGGTGGCGGCCGCACCGGGCCGATCACCGGGTCGAGCGGCAAGTGTGCCGACGTCACCGGTGGCAGCAGCGCCGACGGCACGCGGATCCAGCTGAACACCTGCAACAGCGCCACGAACCAGCAGTGGACGGTCGACGGGACCACGTTGCGGGCGTTGGGCAAGTGCATGGACATCGCGAACGGCGGCACCGCCGACGGTGGCGCCGTGCAGCTGGGTTCCTGCAACGGCGCCACGAGCCAGAACTGGTCCGCCGGCGCCAACGGTTCCGTGGTCAACACCAAGTCCGGCAAGTGCCTCGACGCCAACGGCGCCGGTACCGCCAACGGCACGGTGCTGATCATCTGGACCTGCCACGGCGGCACCAACCAGCGCTGGACCCTGCCGTGACGACTCCGCCGCGTGCTTTGACACCAAGGAGGACGAGATGAAGTACCAGGCTTTGCGACGGGCGCTCGGCGTTGCCGCCACAGCGCTCGTCGTGGGCGGGATCGCTTCCGCACCACCCGCGGCGGCCGCTGACGCGCCTTACGACGTGCTGGTGTTCTCCAAGACCGCCGGTTTCCGGCACGACGCGATCCCCAACGGCATCCAGCTGGTCCGCGACCTGGGCGGTGCCAACAACTTCACGGTGACCGCCACCGAGGACGCCGCGCAGTTCACGACCGCCAACCTCGCGCAGTACGAGGCCGTGGTGTTCCTCAACACCACGGGGGACGTGCTGAACGCCTCCCAGCAGAGCGCCTTCGAGTCTTACGTCCGGGGCGGCGGCGGGTACGTCGGCGCCCACTCGGCCGCCGACACCGAGTACGACTGGCCGTTCTACGGCGACCTGGTGGGCGCCTACTTCGCCTCGCATCCGGCCATCCAGCAGGCGACGGTCCGGACGGAGAACCGGGCACACGCGGCCACCGCGCACCTCAGCCCGGCATGGGTCCGCACCGACGAGTTGTACAACTACCGCGCCAACCCGCGTGCGACCGCTCGCGTTCTGTCTACTTTGGACGAGTCGACGTACTCCGGCGGGGCGATGGGCGCCGACCACCCGATCACGTGGTGCAAGCCCGTCGTCGGCGGTCGTTCCTTCTACACCGGCCTCGGGCACACGAAGGAGAGCTACACCGAGCCGGCCTTCCGCTCCATGATCCTCGGCGGCATCCGGTACGCGGCGAACAGGACGAAGGCCGACTGCCGTGCCGAGACCGGCTACACCACCCTCTACAACGGGGCGACGACCGGGTGGACGCAGGCGGGTCCGGGCGGTTTCACCAACAGCGACGCCACGCTCACCTCGTCCGGTGGCATGGGCATGCTGTGGTACAGCGCCAAGGAGTTCCGGTCCTACTCGCTCAAGCTCGACTGGCGGATGCCGGGGGACGACAACTCCGGTGTGGTGCTCGGGTTCCCGGCGGGCAGCACCCCGGACTCGGCTCTCGCCAACGGGTACGAGGTCCAGATCGACGCGACGGACACCGCGGACAAGGCGACAGGGGCGATCTACGGGGTCAAGGCCCCCGACACTGCCGCCAGGGACGCCGCGCTGAACCCGCCCGGTGAGTGGAACACCTACGAGCTGCTCGTCGAGGGCGAACGCCTCCAGGTGTTCCTGAACGGCGTGAAGATCAACGACTTCACCAACGCCGACCAAGCGAGGTCGCTCGCCTCGGGGCACATCGCGCTGCAGAACCACGGGTCCGGTGACGACGTGTCGTTCCGCAACGTCCGGATCAAGGAGCTCGGCGGCACGGTCCCGCGCACCGGGCGGATCACCGGCGGCTCCGGCAAGTGCGCGGACGTCGCCGGCGGCAGCACCGCGGACGGCACGAGGATCCAGCTGTGGACCTGCAACACCAACACGGGTCAGCAGTGGACGGTCAGCGGGACCACGTTGCGCGCCCTCGACAAGTGCATGGGCGTCGCGGGCGGGAGCACGGCCAACGGCGCGCAGGTGCAGCTGATGACGTGCAACGGCAGCGGATCACAGAACTGGACGACCGGGGCGAACGGCTCACTGGTCAACCAGCAGGCGAACAGGTGCCTGGACGCCAACGGCGGCAGTTCGGCGGACGGCACGAACCTGATCATCTGGACTTGTCACGGTGGCACCAACCAGCGCTGGACTCTGCCGTAGTGGCTTCAGGAAGGGATGAGTCATGAAAACCACAAGTGCCGCGGTGGCCGCGGTTCTCGCGGTCGGCGCACTCGTGGCGGTGGACCAGCCGTCGGCTTCGGCCGCCACGATCGACACCACCGCGTGGTACGTCCTCGTCGACCGCAACAGCGGTAAGGCGCTGGACGTCGATGGAACGTCGTCCAACGACGGGGCGCGGATCATCCAGTGGACCCGCAACGACGGTGCCAACCAGCAGTGGCAGTTCGTGGACTCCGGCGGCGGCTACTACCGGCTGAAGTCAAGGAGCTCCGGCAAGGTCCTCGACGTCTCCGGCGCGTCCACCGCGGACAACGCGGCGGTCGTGCAATGGAGCGAGAACAACGGGACGAACCAGCAGTTCCGCGCGGACGATGCGGACGGCGGCCACGTGCGGCTGATCGCCCGGCACAGCGCCAAGGCGCTGGACGTGCGGGGAGCCTCGACCGCGGACAACGCCGACATCGTCCAGAACACCGGCAACGGCGGTACCAGCCAGCAGTGGCAGATGGTCAAGCTGCCGGGAGGCGACCCCGGGCCAGGTCCCGGTGGCGGGTGCGGCAAGGCGCCGACGCTGCGCAACGGTACACACACGATCCAAAGTGGAGGGAAGAGCCGCAGCTTCATCCTGAGGATTCCCGACAACTACAACAACAGCACCCGCTACCGGCTGATCTTCGGTCTGCACTGGCGCGGCGGCACGGCAGGCGATGTGGCGTCGGGTGGAAGCAGCGGTGCCGCCTGGGCGTACTACGGGCAGCAGGAGCAGTCGAACAACAGCGCGATCCTCGTGTCCCCGCAGGGCCTGGGCAACGGCTGGGGCAACTCCGGAGGTGAGGACGTCACGTTCGTCGACGACATGATCCGGCGCATCGAAGGCGACCTGTGCGTCAACCCGGCGCAGCGTTTCGCCACGGGGTTCAGCTGGGGCGGTGGCATGAGCTACGCCCTCGCCTGCGCGCGGCCGAACGTCTTCCGTGCGGTCGCCGTCATCTCCGGCGGTGAGATCAGCGGGTGCAGCGGCGGGAGTCAGCCCGTCGCCTACTTCGGCATCCACGGCATCAGCGACAACGTGCTGGGAATCGGCTCGGGACGGTCGTTGCGCGACCGGTTCGTCCGCAACAACGGTTGTGCCGCCCAGAACCCGCGCGAACCGGGGCCGGGCAGCAGGACCCACATCACCACCACCTACTCGTGCCGGGCCGGGTTCCCGGTGCAGTGGGCCGCGTTCGACGGTGGCCACGCGCCCGCGCCGGTGGAGGGGTGCGGTTGTGACGACGGCGCCCGGACTTGGACCAAGGTCGAGATCTGGAGGTTCTTCTCACAGTTCCAGTGACACCGGCCGGTGCCGGTCACGCCGTGGTCCGGTCGCGGTGTGACCGGACCCTGCGGTGGCTCGTCCGTCCCAGCGACAAACCTTCCAGGAGGTGTGCAATGCAGCCTTCACCTGTCTCTTCGGCCAAGCGTGTGTGGCGTTCGAAACCAGCGGTCCGGATCCGGGTCACCGCGGCGCTGGTCGTGTTGTCCGCGGCCACCCTGACGTGGTCCACCCCGGCGGCACCCGCCGCAGCGGCCACCACGGGTCCGTGTGACATCTACGCCGCCGGTGGTACGCCCTGTATCGCGGCCCACAGCACGACGCGGGCGCTTTACGGTTCGTACAACGGAAATCTCTACCAAGTCAGGCGCGCGTCGGACAACACCAGCAAGGACATCGGGCTGCTGGCCGTGGGAGGCAACACCAACGCGGCGACGCAGGACACGTTCTGCGCCGGCACCTCGTGCGTCATCACGGTGGTCTACGACCAGTCCGGCCGCGGGAACGACCTGTGGTACCAGGGATCGAGCGTGGTGCCCGGCTCGCCGCAGAGCCGGCCCGCCAACGCGACCTCCGAGTCGCTGGTGATGGGTGCTGACAAGAGCAAGGCGTACTCGCTCTACATCAACCCCGGCAACAGCTACTGGCGCGACGGCAGCCGGACCGGCGTCCCGACCGGCGCCGCGCCGGAGGGCATGTACATGGTCACCAGCGGCACCCACGTCAACAGCGGTTGCTGCTTCGACTACGGCAACAGCGAGACGACCCGCAAAGCCGACGCGGCCGGTGCGATGGACGCGATCAACTTCAGCACGCAGTGCTGGTTCGGCGGGTGCGTCGGCCGTGGTCCGTGGGTCCAGGCGGATCTCGAATGGGGCCTGTTCCCCGGCGGGAGCCAGCAGTGGAACCCGAATCAGCGGGCATTCACGGACAAGTTCGTCACGGCGATCCTGAAGAACAACGGGACCACGCGGTTCGCGCTCAAGGGCGGCAACGCCCAGGCGGGCGATCTGACCACGTTGTACGACGGCTCGCTCCCGCCGGGCTACAGCCCGATGAGGAAGCAGGGCGCCATCATCCTGGGCAGCGGTGGTGACTGCTGCAAGCCCGACGGCGGTGCCAACCTCAGCGCGGGCACCTTCTACGAGGGCGCGATGGTCGCGGGCTACCCGTCCGACGCGACCGAGAACGCCGTGCAGGCCAACATCATCGCTGCCGGGTACGGCGGTGGTGGCGGAAGTCAGCCCGTGCCCGGCGGCGCTGTGCGTGCGATGGGCGCTGGCAAGTGCCTGGAGACGCCGAACGGCACCGCGGGCACGCAGACCCGGATCTGGGACTGCTCGGGCAGCGCGGGCCAGAAGTGGGCCCGGTCCGCGTCGGGTCAGCTGACCGTGTTCGACGGCACCGCCCAGCGGTGTCTCGACGCGTACGGCCAAGGGACCACCACGGGCACGAGGGTGGCGATCTGGACGTGCAACGGCCAGTCCAACCAGCAGTGGAACGTCAACGCCAACGGCACGATCACCGGCGCGCAGTCCGGTCTTTGCCTGGACGTGTCCGGCGCATCCACGGCCAACGGCGCGCTCGTCCAGCTGTGGACGTGCAACGGCCAGTCCAACCAGCAGTGGAGCTTGACCTGATCAGTGGTCGTGAGTGCTTTCCGCCGCAGCGGAAAGCACTCACGACCACCCCATCACCGACAAAGGAGTCGTGTGACGCGCACACCAGAGCCGAGGGTCCACGACACCAGCTCGGCCGCGCGCTGGACGGACGGCGTCCGCACCGCCAACGGTGAATGCGGTGCCGTGCTGTACGGCGAGCCCGCGATGGAGAAGGTGGTCTTCGAGGCCGGCCGGTCCTGCCGGCCCGCCTACGAGTTCCGGATCTCCAGTCCCGGTATGACGGCCGTCGGCGGCTACGGCCGGATCACCGACTCCCGCACCGGCGAGGTCACCTCGACCTGGACCGACGGGCACGGCACCTGGGCCCGCCGGGCCTTCGCGTCCAGAGCCGACCAGGTGATCGCCCATGAGCTGCTGCCGGCGCCCGGCCGGACGGTCAACACCACGCTGAGCGTCGACACCGCCCTCGACGGGCTGCTCGGCGGTACGCGCTTCACGACCAGAGCCACCGTCAGCAACGGCTCGGGCTACCTCAGCCTGCGCGGCGTCGGCCGGTCGGGTCACGATGTCGTCGGCTACGAGGGCATCACCAGGGTGGTGGCGTTCGGTGGCAGCGTCCTCGCGAGCGGGGCCACCCTCGTCGTCACCGGGTCGGCCAGGCTGCTCCTGCTCACCAAACTCGACCGGTACGAGTCGTCCTCGACCGGCTGGATCTTCCCCGCGCTGCGCACGGCACTGGCCGGGCTCGAGAGCGACTACGCCACCCTGTTCGCGCGGCACACAGCCGCCACACCGGGCTGACCCGGCCACCGGCATCGAGGGTTCGGGGGTTCGGGCAACAATCACACGTAAACACGGCGTTCCGCCCGGTTCTTTCGTTGCAGTGTGACAATTATGCGATGGAGAGCACTCATGGCATCGATTCCGGTTCGCCGAGCGCCGTGCTGCGCCTGCTGATGGACGGCAGGCCGCGCACCCGAGCGGAGATCGTGACCACGACCGGCCTCGCCCGCTCCACCGTGCGGGCCAAGTTGGACCTGCTCCTGGCCGCCGGACTGATGACCGGAGGCGGCACGGAGGAGTTCACCGGCGGGCGCCCCGCGAGCCGGTTCGTGTTCAACCCCGGCGCGCAGCTCGTGCTGGCGGCCGAGGTGGGCGCCACCCACGCCACGGTCGCCGTGGCCGACCTCGGGTGCCGGTTGCTTGCCGTCGAACAGGTCGGCCTCGACATCGCGGATGGACCGGAGGCGATCCTCGAGCTCCTGGTCACGACCTGGCGCGAGCTGCTGCGCGGGGTGGACACCGCGGAGATCGCCGGTGTGGGCATCGGCCTGCCGGGACCGGTCGAGCACTCCACCGGCCGGCTGAGCAACCCGCCGATCATGCCGGGCTGGGACGGGTTCGACGTGCCGGCGGTGATCGCGGCTGAGTTCGGCGCACCGGTGCTGGTCGACAACGAGGCCAACCTGATGGCGCTGGGAGAGCACGCCGCCTCGCACCCGGATGTGCGGCACATGATCGTGATCAAGGCGGCGACCGGCATCGGCGCGGGTCTGATCAGCAACGGCGTGCTGCACCGCGGCGCGGCGGGCGCGGCAGGGGACCTCGGGCACATCCGGGCGCCCGACGGTGGGGACGCGCTGTGCCGCTGCGGCAACACCGGGTGCCTGGAGGCGGTCGCCGGTGGACCGGCGCTCGCGGCGAAGCTGAGGGGACTGGGACTCCCCGCGCACTCGACGGCCGACGTGGTGCACCTGGTCCGGTCCGGCAACCTCGAGGCCAGCCGCGTCGTGCGGCAGGCGGGCAGGGACATCGGCGAGGTGCTCGCGGGCTGCGTGAGCATGTTCAACCCGTCGCTCGTGGTCATCGGCGGGCTGGTGGCGGAGGCGGGGGAGATGCTGCTGGCGGGGGTGCGCGAGTCGATCTACCGGCGTTCCCTGCCGCTGGCCACGGAGAACCTGAGGATCGTCGCGTCGACGGCGGGTTCGACAGCCGGAGTGCTGGGCGCCGCGGCGATGGTCGTGCAGCACGTGCTGTCGCCGGAGGTGCTGGACGCACGGCTCGGCGCGGTCGTCTCCGCGACCTCCGTCGGAGAGGTCTGAAGGCTTTTGGCAGGACCAGCCATAATTTAGTCCGTTTGCGACGGGCTTTTGCATTGACCCCGCCATATGGTCGGGCTTACGTTCAGCTGCATGTGGGACATCGGTGTCAACACATGGGTTTGGACGTCACCGCTCACCGATGACGGGTTGGCCGCGCTCGCGCCGAAGGTTCGCGAGTGGGGGTTCGACGTCATCGAACTGCCGGTGGAACAGCCGGGCGACTGGGACCCGCGCCGCGCCGCCGACCTGCTGGCCAAGTTGAACCTCAGGGCCACCGTCTGTCTCGTCATGCCGCCAGGCCGTGAGCTGGTCGCGGCGGACACGGTCGCGGAGACCCAGGACTACCTGCGGCAAGTCGTGGACGTCGCGGCGATCGTCGGCAGCCCCGTCGCGGCGGGCCCCGCGTACAGCTCGGTCGGCCGCACCTGGCGCATCGACGACCGGCCGCGGGTGTACCGCGAACTGCGCGCGAACCTGCGCCCCGTCGTCGAGTACGCGGCGCAGCGCGGTGTCCGCATCGCCGTGGAGCCGCTGAACCGGTACGAGACGAGCCTGCTGAACACCGTGGACCAAGCGCTGGAGGCGCTGGACGGGCTGCCTGCGCAGGGGTGCGGGCTGGCGCTCGACACCTACCACCTCAACATCGAGGAAGCGGCGCCGGTGAAGGCGATTCTCGCCGCCGGCTCGCACATCGCGCACGTTCAGGTGTGCGCGAACGACCGCGGTACGCCGGGTCGCGATCACCAGGACTGGCCCGCGTTGCTGGGCGCCCTGGGCGATGCCGGCTACCGCGGTCCGTTGTGCATCGAGTCTTTCACGCCGGACAACGCCGCCATCGCGACCGCCGCCTCGATCTGGCGTCCGCTGGCCGACTCCCCGGACGCCCTCGCCGTCGAAGGCCTGGCCTTCCTGCACGCTGCCGCCGCCGCTCTCGCCCGTTAGCCGACCGCGTCACCACCCCCGGAGGAGTGGCAATGCAACGCAGACTCAAGCGATTACTGGTGGTGTTGGCCGGTGTCCTGGTGGTGATGGGGCTCGTCACGCCGACCACCCCGGCACAGGCCCACGGCCTGCACGTCCTGCTGTTCACCAAGACCGCCGCAGGGGCGTACCGGCACGACTCCATTCCCGCGGGCATCACGATGATGGAGCAACTGGCCGCCCAACGCGGCTGGGAGATGACCAAGTCCGAGGACGCGTCGGTCTTCAACGACGCCACGCTCGCCACGTTCAACGTCGTCGTGATGCTCCAGACGTCGGGCATGGTGTGGGACACCGCCGCGCAGCGCACCGCGATGCAGACCTACATGCGCAAGGGCGGCGGCGTGGTGGCGATCCACAACGCCACGGACATGAACATCGAGCAGCAGTTCCCGTGGTGGGACCAGATGCTCGGCATGACCATGACCCAGCACTCGTCGATCGTGTCCGGCACCGCCAAGGTCGCGGACCGCAAGCACCCGTCCGGAGCGGGCCTTCCGGACCGGTGGACGCGGACCGAGGAGTGGTACAACTTCAGCCGCAACGCGCGCGGCGACGTGCACGTGCTGGCCACCGCGGACGAGTCGACCTACGACGCGGGACCGTCGAAGATGGGCATCGACCACCCGATCTCCTGGTGCCGCAACTTCGAGGGCGGCCGGGTCTGGGCCACCGGCATGGGGCACAACGCGTCGAGCTACTCGGAACCCCTGTTCCGCCAGCACATCACAGGTGGTGTGGAGTCGGCGGGCGGCATCGTGGGCGCGGACTGCGGTCCCACGGTGTGGAACAGCTTCCAGAAGGTGCAGCTCGACAACTCCGTCATCGCGCCGAGCACGCTCGACGTCGCTCCCGACGGCCGGGTGTTCTTCACCGAGTACAACGGCAACCTGAAGATCTACAAGCCGGACACCAGGACGACGGTCGTCGCGGGCACGCTCAGCGTCTACGGCCAGGGGCAGACCTCGGAGGACGGCCTGGTCGGCATGGCGCTCGACCCGGCGTTCGCCACCAACAGGTGGATATACCTGAACTACTCGCCGTCCGGGAGCCAGGAGATAGCCAGGGTCTCCCGCTTCACGATGAACGGCGACAGGCTGGACACGGCCAGTGAGAAGATCCTGCTCACCATTCCCGCGTCACGGCGCGAGGAGCCGGGCCACACCGGCGGCCAGCTGAACTTCGGGCCGAACGGCAACCTCTACATCAGCGTCGGGGACGACACCAACCCCAACGGCGACTCGGCGGGCTACGCGCCGATCGACGAGCGGTCCGGCCGCGCGCTGTACGACGCGCAGGGCACCGCGGCCAACACCAACGACCTGCGCGGCAAGATCCTGCGCATCCACCCCGAGGCCGACGGCACCTACACCGTCCCGTCGGGCAACATGTTCACGCCCGGCACGGCCAGGACCAAGCCCGAGATCTACGCGATGGGCTTCCGCAACGCGTTCCGGTTCAGCGTGCACCCGACCACCGGCGTCGTCTACGCGGCCGACTACGGCCCGGACGCGGGCGGCGACAACGCGAACCGCGGTCCCGCGGGCCTGGTCGAGTGGAACGTGATCAAGTCGCCCGGCAACTACGGCTGGCCGTACTGCGTGGCGAACAACCTCGCCTACAACGACTGGAACTTCGCCAACAACAGCTCCGGCCCGAAGTTCAACTGCGCCTCGCCGGTGAACAACTCTCCCAACAACACCGGCCTGACGACCCTGCCCGCCTCACGGGCCGCGGATGTCTGGTACGGCAACGGCGCGAACGGCAACGCCTTCCCGGAGATGGGCACGGGCGGCGAGGCGCCGATGGCGTTCCCCGCCTACCAGTACAACGCGAACAACCCGTCCACGACGAAGTTCCCCGCCTACTACGACCAGACGCCGATGTTCGGCGAGTGGTCGCGCAACCGGCTCTGGGAGTTCCGGCAGGATTCGTCCGGGAACTTGTTGAAAATCAACAACTTCCTGTCGAACATGTCGTTCGCCTCCCCGATGGACGCGAAGTTCGGTCCGGACGGGTCGATGTACCTGCTGACCTGGGGCACGGGCTGGGACGACAACAGGCCGCTGCCCGGCTCCGGGCTGTGGCGCATCGACTACACGACCACCGGTGAACGTCTTCCGGTGGCGCAGGCCTCCGGCACCCCCCTCACCGGTGCCTCGCCGCTGACGGTGCGCTTCTCCAGTGCGGGCTCCAACGACCCCGGTGGTCTCGCGTTGACCTACCGGTGGACGTTCGGCGACGGCGGCACGTCCACCGAGGCGAATCCCACGCACACCTACACCACGAGCGGCAAGTTCACCGCCCAGCTCACCGTCACCAACTCGGCGGGCAAGACCGGCACCGCGAACGTGACGGTGAGCGCGGGCAACACGGAGCCGGTCGTGCGGTTCACCGGTCCTGTCGACGGCGGCATGATCAACTTCGGTGACCCCGTCCCGTACACGCTGTCCGTGACCGACCAGGAGGACGGCACGATCGACTGCGGCAGGGTGTCCGTCCAGGCGAACATGGGCCACGACACGCACAAGCACCCGATCGGCTCGCCGATGGCAGGCTGTTCGGGGACCCTCCCGACCACCATCGACTCCGGCCATCAGGGTCTCGACGTGCACGTCATCGGCTCGGCCGAGTACACCGACGGTGGCGCGAACGGGCAGCCCGCCCTGACCGGCAGCGGCCAGGTCGTGCTGCAGCCCAAGCAGAAGCAGGCCGAGTTCTTCAACGGCTCGTCCGGCGTCAACGTCGTGTCGCAGGCGGGTGCCGAGTCGGGTGCCAGGGTCGGCGACATCGGCAACAACGACTGGATCTCTTTCAAGCCGGTCAACTTCGCCGGGATCAACCAGGTGTCGTTCCGGGTGTCGGCGCCGTCGGGCGGCGGGGGCACGATCGAGCTGCGCGCCGGTTCGCCGACGGGCACGCTCATCGCGTCGTCGCCGGTCACCAGCACCGGTGGCTCGGACACCTACGCCAGCACGCCCGCGGTGAACGTGACCGCGCCTGCCGGCACCATCGAGCTGTTCGCGGTGTTCAAGACGTCGTCGTCGACCAGCTTCGACCTCGACTCGATCACCTACGTCGGACCGGGCGCGGGCCAGCCCGGTGGTGGCACCGCGAAGGAGATCGTCGGCGCCAGTGGCAAGTGCGTCGACGTCAACGGAGCCAGCTCGACCGACGGTGCGAAGGTGCAGCTCTGGACCTGCAACAGCGGCACCAACCAGAAGTGGACGCAGAACGGCACCACGCTGCGGTCGCTCGACAAGTGCATGGAGGTCAGCGGCAACAGCCAGACCGACGGCGCGATCGTCCGGTTGTGGTCGTGCAACGGCTCGTCCGGGCAGAACTGGACCGCGCAGGCCGACGGCTCGATTCGCAACGGCACGAAGTGCCTGGACGCCAACGGTGCCGGTTCGGCGGACGGAACCCAGCTCATCATCTGGTCCTGCCACGGCGGAACCAACCAGAGGTGGAGCTTCCGGTAGGCGAGGAGCCGGTCAGCGGTCCTTCGAGGCCGCTGACCGGTTTTCGCGGGTATCGGCGTCGAGGAGGAAACGTTGACCAGGACCGTTCGGTCGCGCGCGACCAAGGCCGCCGTCTGGGGCACTCCGCCGCCCAGGCCGACAGGGCGGGTGTGGGCCGGTTTCCTCACCGCTTTCCTGCTCGGCCTGGCGGTCGCCTTCCTGATCGCCTCGGGGACCGGGCCGGACGCGACCCAGCGGCGAATCGCAGAACTGGAAAGGGAGGACGCCGCACGCGACGCCGCGCAACTCGGACCGCTGACCGACCAGGCCAAGGACACCAGGGACCGTCTCGCACCGGTGCTCGCGGCCATGGCGCAGGCGGCTCCGCTCGACGGGTCGGCCCCTCAGGCCCCGCTTACCGCGGACGTCATGAACGGGTGGAACGACGTCCTCTCGGCGGCGGAGAAGTCGTACGAGCAGGCGCCTTCGGCCGGCAACGGGATCAACGTGGCGCGCGCCGGTCTGCGCACGGCCGTGCAACAGCTCGCCGCGGCGGTCAGGGGGTTCGAGACGGCACTCGGCGTGGCCGAGCCGGTCAGGAGCACCCTCGTGACGCTGGCGGGCGAGCAGCGCACGCTGGCGCTGCGCACGTGGTCGGTGGCCGCCGTCCAGCTCGACGTGATCAACATCGACGCGGGGAGGGGACACGTGCACGTCCAGCTCTCCACCGGCGCCGACACGGGTGCGATCGCCCCTGACGGTGCGCCGGAGGGACGGTGATGGTGGGTCACGTGGTGCTGCCGACGTCCGGCCCCGTCCGCCTCCTGGTCGACGCGCGCACGCTGATCGAGCCCGTGCACCGCGCCGCCGTCGACGAGCTCGGCCCGGCGCTGCGTCGCGTCGCCGGCTACCACATCGGGTGGTGGGACGCGGACGGCAGACCTTCACCGCCGGGCGGCAAAGCGCTGCGGCCCGCTCTCACCCTCGCCTGTGCCCGCGCGTTCGCCCACGGGCCTCCGGCGCCGGACGTGATCGCGGCCGCGACAGCGGTGGAGCTGATCCACGACTTCTCGCTCCTGCACGACGACGTCATGGACGGCGACGAAACGCGGCGGCACCGTCCCTCGGGCTGGGCGGCGTTCGGGACCACGGCGGCGATCCTCACCGGGGATGTCCTGGTGGCGCTCGCGCTGCGCCTGATGCCGCCGTCCTTGACCGGCGTGCTCGCCGACGTACTGGTCGATCTGTGCGAAGGGCAGGCGGCCGACGTGGCGGCCGAGACCGCGGCGTCGGCCGACGTCGAGCAGTGCCTCACCACCGCGGCGAGGAAGACCGGTGCCCTGCTGGGCGCGGCCTGCCGCCTCGGTGCTCTCGCGGCCGGAGCCGACCCTGCCGCCGCTGACCACTGCCGGTGGTTCGGGGTGCACCTCGGCGTCGCCTTCCAGCTGGTCGACGACATCCTCGGCATCTGGGGGGACCCGGCGAGGACAGGCAAGCCGGCCCACTCCGACATCAGGGCCCGACGGAGAACCCTGCCCGTCGTGGCGGCACTCGCCTCGGACACGCCGGCGGGGCGCCGGCTCGGACGGATCTACCTCTCCGACCGCGGCGCGGACGAACCCGTCCAGCGCATCGCCGAGCTCGCCGCGGAAGCGGGCGGCCGGGCGTGGGCCGAAGCCGAGGCGGACCGCCGCGTGCGGCTGGCGTTCGGCTGCCTGGACCGGGCGGACCCGCGTCCGGCCGCAGCCCTGGATCTGCGCGGTCTGGCCCGGCTGGTCACGAGCAGGGACCGCTGAATCGGGATGAAGGGCCCTTCATCGACCTCACGCAAATGAAGGCGCCCTCATCCTGGGCTGGGGCTTAACGCCGTTGCTGGTCCACGATGCCGGGTGACAGCACGTGCTGGACCACCCGTGGCCGCCGCCCCGATCACGCCTGCCGCCTCGCCCGCACGGGACGGCACGGTATCGACGTCGCCCGCGCGCCCGCGCGCCCGCCGCACCGACCGCGCCGCGGTGCAGGACGCCGTTGCCGATGAAGCCCAAGCCGTCCCCGGTCTCCACCTTCACGACGATCAGGTGGTCGATATTTGGCGGAGGAGTGTCAACTTTTGATTGACACTCGCCATTAGTCGCCCTACGTTCGCATCATGGCTGTGACCCACGTAACACAGGGGGTGGAACACCCCGTGGCCGTCGTGCGACTGGAGGGCATCGAGAAGAGCTTCTTCGGCGTACGGGTGCTGCGCGGCGTCGATCTCTCGTTGCGTGCGGGAGAGGTGCATGCGCTGGTGGGGGAGAACGGCGCGGGCAAGTCGACGCTGCTGAAGGTGCTGGCCGGCGTCCACCGGCCGGACTCGGGCCGGATCGTGGTGCGGGACGAGGAGGTCTCGTTCGCCGCGCCGCGCGACGCGCAGGCGGCGGGCATCGCGATCATCCACCAGGAGTTCACCCTGCTCGAGCACCGCACGGTGGCCGAGAACGTCTTCCTGGGCCGGGAACCGGTGCGGCGCGGTCAGGTGGACCGGCGCGCGCTGGAGACGGAGACCCGGCGGCTGCTCGACTGGCTGGGCGAGGACGGCATCGAGCCCGGCACCGAGGTGGCCCGGTTGTCCGTGGCCCGCAAGCAGGTGGTGGAGATCGTCAAGGCGCTGTCGGCGGACGCCAGGGTCCTCGCGATGGACGAGCCCACCGCGGCGTTGGCGGACAACGAGGTCGAGCTGCTGTACGGCTTGGTGCGCAGACTTCGGGATCGTGGGATCGCGATCCTCTACGTGTCGCACCGGATGCGTGAAGTGTTCGACCTCAGCTCACGGATCACGGTGTTGAAGGACGGTGCGTTGGTCACCTGTGCGCCGACCGCCGATCTGGACGCCGATCAGGTCGTGCGGCACATGGTCGGTCGTCCGCTGGAGGCGCTGTACCCCGAACGTGCGAGCCACCCCGGTGCGGTGCGGATCGCGTTGCGGGGAGCGGGAAACGAGCGGGTGCGGAACCTGACGTTCGACGTGCGGGCGGGGGAGATCGTGGGCCTCGCGGGGTTGCAGGGCTCTGGTCGTTCCGCGATCGCGCGGGCGATCTGGGGAGTCGAGCCGTTCACCACCGGCACCGTGGAGCTCGACGGCGTGCCGACCCGCGTCACCGGTCCGCGCACAGCCGTTCGCAAGGGCATCGGATACGTCACCGAGGACCGCAAGGGCGAGGGCCTGGCGCTGCGGCAGTCGGTGCGGGACAACACCTTGCTGGTCCGCCGTGCGGCGTGCCGCGGTGCGGTGGCTCGTCAGACCGCGGATCTGACGCGACTGCTCGGCGAGGTGGGTGTCATCGCGCGCGGGCCGCATCAGGAAGTGCGCTACCTCTCCGGCGGCAACCAGCAGAAGGTGGTGCTGGGCAAATGGCTTGCCGTCCGTCCGCGCGTGCTGATCGTGGACGAGCCGACCCGCGGCGTCGACGTGGGCGCGAAACAGACCCTGTACCGGTTGCTGCGCGACCTGGCGGACGACGGCATGGCGATCCTCATGGTCTCCTCGGAGTTGCCGGAGCTGATCGGCATGAGCGACCGGATCCTCGTCATGCACGAAGGCGCTCTGGCAGGTGTTCTGCCCGCCGGTGCTGACGAGGAAGCCGTGATGGGACTGGCCACCGGGCACGGGGCAGTGGCGTGAGCGCCGTGAGCGAGCGGGTCCGTCGGCGCGGCGAGGCGCTGGTGCGGACGAGGACGCTCGTGATCACCCCGGTCCTGGTCGTATATCTCGCGCTGGCCGTGCTGCTGGTGGCCGGCAGTGTGCTGGTGGGTGTCCAGGGAGGCGTGCTTCTCGACCACGGCGGCGTTCTCAACATCCTGACGCGCGGCACGGTGCTCGGACTGGTCGCGATCGGGCAGACCCTGGTGATCGTCACCGGTTCTCTCGACCTGTCGGTGGCCTACCTGATCGGCCTGTGCTCCCTGGTGGCCGCCGAGACGATGGCGGGCAGCCCAGGGATGATCGTGCCGGGTGTGCTGGCGGCGCTGGGGGTCGCGGCGGTGGTCGGGCTGGTCAACGGACTGGTCATCACCGTGCTGAAGGCCAACGCGTTCATCGCCACGCTGGGCGTCGCGCTGGTGCTGCGCGGCTACCTGGAGCACAACTACACCGGTCCGGCGGGCAGCGTGCCGCGCGCGTTCCAGCACATCGGCTACGACCGGATCGGGCCGGTTCCGGTGGCGGCGCTGCTGATGTTGCTGCTCGCGGCGGCGGCATGGTGGTACCTGCGGCGCACCCGCACCGGGTACCACATGTACGCGGTCGGCGGGGATGTCGACGTGGCCCGGCTGTCCGGCGTGCGCACCGGGCGGACGATCGTCACCGCGCACGTGCTGTGCGCGGTCATGGCCGGCCTCGCCGGGGTGTTCCTGGCCGGACGGCTGGGTTCGGGCGCTCCGTACGTCGGTGCCGACGCCGGGTACGACCTGGAGTCGATCGCCGCCGTCGTGCTCGGCGGCACGGCCCTCGCGGGTGGACGCGGTGGTGTGGCCGGCACCATCGGCGGTGTGCTGATCCTGTCCACATTGGACACGATCTTCGACGACCTCGGGCTGGAGTCCTTCTTCAAGGACGTCGTGCGCGGCGTCGTGCTCATCGCGGCGGTGGCGCTGTACGCCCGTAGCAGGACCGCCGGGCGGCCGGCATGAGGGCGCGGCCACGCCTGGCCGACGGCACCGGGCCAGTGCTGGTCGTGTTGCTGATGCTGTTGGTGGCACTGGCGTTCGCCGGTCCCGCGTATGCCGAGCCCAGCGGCTATCTCGCGCTGCTCAAACGTGCGGCGCCGCTCGTGGTGCTGGCCGTCGGGCAGTACTTCGTGATCGCGTCCGGTGGTTTCGACCTCTCCGTCGGCTCGCTGGTCACGGCCGAGGTGGTCGTCGCCGCCCGGCTGGTCGACGGTGACGACGCGAACACCTGGTGGGTGATCGCGTCGCTGCTGGGCTGCGGAATCCTCGTGGGTCTGGTCAACGGGCTGATCACGACGAAACTGCTGGTGCCGTCGTTCATCGTGACCCTGGGGATGCTGCTCGTGCTCGACGGCGCGGTGTTCCTGTGGTCGGGCGGAGCACCGCGCGGCGCCCTGTCCCCGTCGTTTCGCGTCCTCGGCCGGGGCAGTGCCGACGTTCCGGTCCTCGGCCAGGTGCCGTGGTCGGTGATCGTGCTGCTGGTGGTGGTCGTCGCGGCGGCGTGGTTCATGCGCGGCGGAACCGGACGCATGCTGCTCGCGGTGGGGGACAACGAGAACGTGGTCCGGCTCGCGGGCGGCCGAGTGGATCGGCTGCGCCTGCTCGCGTTCGTGCTGTCGGCGCTGCTCGCGTCGGTCGCCGCGATCCTGCTCGCCGGGTTCGCGGGGGTGTCGGCGCAGGTCGGCGACGGCCTGGAGTTCCGAGCCATCACCGCGGTGGTCCTCGGCGGTGTCCTGCTCGGCGGTGGCCGCGGTTCGGTGGTCGCCGCGGCCGCGGGCGCGCTGTCGCTCGAAGCGCTCTTCTCCCTGTTGAACCTGCTGGGTGTCTCGGGCGCGCTCGAGTCCGCCGTGCAGGGCGTGATCATCATCGCGGCCGTGGCCTATGCCGCTCACGGAGCCGGTCTTCGGCGGATGCTGCGCCGGCCCGTTCCCCGCCCCGCCTGAACCCTGCCTGTACCCCCGTCGACGAAGCCGAGGAGCAAGCTCATGAACAGGAAATGGTCCGCCGCGGCCTTGGCGGGCGCTCTCACCCTGGCCGGCTGTTCCAGCGACCTTCCCTCCGCCCCGGCCCCAGGCGGCACGTCGGAATCCGCCAAGACTAAGTCGGAGTTCTTCGACCAGAACGAGTTCGAGCGCCAGCGGCGGTTCCGCGTCGCGAAGGCGGTCGGGCTGGACTCGCAGGACGGTGCCGCGAAGCCCTGGGAGCAGGCGCTCGAACCGCAACTGGTCGACACGGCCAAGTACGCCAAGCCGGGTGGCGGCTACCACCTCTGCTTCTCCAACGCCTCGGTGGACAACCCGTGGCGGCAGGTGGGGTTCAAGACCATGAAGGAGGAGGTGAAGCTGCACCCGGAGATCACCAAGTTCACCGTGCTGGACGCGGAGGCCAAGGACGACAAGCAGATCAGCGACATCCAGTCGCTGGCGTCGCAGGGGTGCAGCGCGCTGATCGTCTCGCCGAACACGACCGCCACGCTCACCCCGGCCGTGGAGGCCGCCTGCGCGACGGGCGTGCCCGTGATCGTCTTCGACCGCGGCGTCAAGACCAGCTGCCCGGTGACGTTCATCCACCCGATCGGCGGGTTCGCGTTCGGCGCGGACGGGGCCGAGTTCCTCAAGGACAAGGTGAAGCCGGGTGGCAAGGTCCTCGCGTTGCGCATCCTGCCCGGGGTCGACGTCCTGGAACAGCGCTGGGCGGCGGCGAACGAGATCTTCTCCGGCAGCCAGGTGAAGGTCGTGGGGGTCGAGTTCACCAACGGCGACGCGGCCAAGACCAAGAGCATCGTCAACGAGTACGTCCAGCGCGAAGGCAAGATCGACGGTGTCTGGATGGACGCGGGCGCCACCGCGGTCGCGGCCGTGGAGGCGTTTCAGGACGCCGGCGCGGCGATCCCGCCGTTCGTCGGTGAGGACCAGCAGGACTTCCTGCGGATGTGGGCCGACGAGAAGATGACCGCGGTCGCCCCGACCTATCCGACCTACCAGTGGCGCACCCCGATCATCGCAGCCCTGCGCGTCCTCGGCGGCAAGCAGGTGCCGCGGGAGTGGGTGCTGCCGCAGCCGAAGGTCACCCAGGACACCCTCGAGGACTTCATCAAACAGGACATGCCGCCGCTGCACTACGCCATGTGCGGCTGCGAGGCCATGCCCGGCTACCCGGCGCCCTGGAAGTAGCCGTGATGATCAAGGCGTACGTGGACCTGGTGCGGGCACCGGCGGCACTCACGGTGCTGGGTGACACGCTGGTCGGCGCGGGGAAACCTCTGCGGGGCAGGGGCTTGTTGCTTCCGCTGGCGTCCGTGTCGTTGTACTGGGCGGGAATGGCGCTCAACGACTGGGCCGACCGCGACCTGGACGCGGACGAACGGCCGGAACGGCCGATCCCGTCCGGCCGGATCAGCCCGGACGCCGCCCTGGCCGCCGCGGCCGGACTCACCGCGCTCGGCGTCGGTCTCGCCGCGGCGGCCGGCCGCAACGCGCTGCCGCTCGCCGCGGCGGTGTGGGCCTACGACACCGTGCTGAAGGCCACGCCAGCCGGGCCGTTCGCCATGGCCGCCTGCCGGGCGTTCGACGTCCTGCTGGGTGGCCGGGCCGTCCTGCCCGCCGGACTGATGGCCGCGCACACCCTCGGCGTGACCGTGTTGTCACGAGGCGAGGTGCACGGGACCTCACCTGGCACGGCGAAAGCAGTGCTGGCGGGCACGGTGCTGACGGCGGTCGCGGCGGGCGCCTGCACCCGGCGGTTCACCGGGATCGCGGCGGCGCTGGGCTACGCGGTCACGGTGGGGCGTGCGCAGTGGCAGGTGGTCCGGCAGCCGTCGGCCGAGTCCGTCCGCGCCGCGACGAAGGAGGGCATCCACGGCATGGTGCTGCTCCAGTCCGCGCTGGCCGAGCACGGTGCCGCGCTGCCGCTGGTACTGCCGCTCGCTCAGGCGCTGAGCAGGAAGGTGAGTCCCACATGACGTTCCACCTCGGCTACGGCACCAACGGGTTCGCCAACCACCGGCTCGACGACGCGCTCGCCGTGATCGCCGATCTCGGCTACACGGCGGTGGCGCTCACCCTCGATCACCACCACCTGGACCCGTTCGCCGACGACGTCGTCAAACAGACCGAACGGGCTGCCGCGCGTCTGCAGGAACTGGGACTGCGCGTCGTCGTGGAGACCGGCGCGCGGTACCTGCTCGACCCGTGCCGCAAGCACCACCCGACGCTGGTGAGCGAGGGCCAGGCGGTACGGGTCGATTTCCTGGTGCGTGCCAAGCAGATCGCGCTGGATCTCGGCGCGGACTGCGTGTCGTTCTGGTCGGGTGTGGGATCCGCGGACGCCTGGGACCACCTGAAGTCGGGCGTCGCCGCGGTGCTGGAGAGCGGGCCATCCGTCCCACTGGGACTGGAGCCGGAGCCGGGAATGGTCGTGGAACGGCTGGACCAGGCACTGCGGCTGCGGACCGAGCTCGGGAACCCGGACCTGCTGCGGATCACCCTCGACGTCGGGCACTGCGTCGCGGTCGAGCCGCAGGACGCGGCGGCGTGCATCAGGCAAGCCGGCGAGCTGCTCGTCAACGTGCAGCTCGACGACATGCTGCCGGATGTGCACGAGCACCTGGAGTTCGGTGAGGGACAGCTGGACCTGCCCGCCACACTCGCCGCACTGACCGGCATCGGCTACACCGGCGTCGCCGCGGTGGAGCTGCCCCGGCACAGCCACGCCGCACCGGACGTGGCGGCGCGGGCACTGCGAGCGCTGCGCGCGGCGGAGTGGCTGGCCGACGCGGAACGGGCGGTCCGCGCCGATCCCGGCGTGATCGACACCCTCTTCCCCGCGGCGGGAAGGGCGGTCGGAGCGGGACAGGACGCCGCACGGGTTCGCCTGCTCACCGCATTCGCCGACGTGTCCGACGATCCGGTCGACGGCTTCACGAGGCTCTACCGGTACGGCACGTCCGCGGAACGGCGAGGTGTCCTGCGCGGGCTCGCCGAGATGGGGGACCGTGCTCCGGCCGCCGGGATCACGTTGGTCGAGGACGCCCTGCGCAGCAACGAGACCGGCCTGGTCGCGGCGGCGCTCGGCCCGTTCGCCACCAGGCACCTCGGCCGGCACGCGTGGCGGCACGGCGTGCTCAAGTGCCTGTTCATGGGCATTCCACTGGCCGTGGTCGACGGTCTCGACCGGCACTCGGACGCGGAGCTGCTGCGCATGGTGGCCGCGTTCGCCGACGAACGCCGCGCGGCCGGCCGTCCCGTGCCCGCCGACGCTCTCGCCCTGCTCGGAAAGGCATCGTGATGCGCATCTTCGACCCGCACATCCACATGACGTCCCGCACCACCGACGACTACGAGGCCATGCGCGACGCCGGCGTGCGAGCGCTGGTCGAGCCCGCGTTCTGGCTCGGCCAGCCCCGGACGAACGTCGGCTCGTTCGTCGACTACTTCGACAGCCTGCTCGGGTGGGAGCGGTTCCGCGCCGCCCAGTTCGGCATCGCACACCACTGCGCGCTCGCCCTGAACCCCAAGGAGGCCAACGACCCCCGGTGCGCCGAGGTGCTGGACGTGCTGCCGCGCTATCTGGCCAAGGACGGTGTGGTCGCGGTCGGCGAGGTCGGGTACGACTCGATGACGCCGGAGGAGGACGACGCGTTCGCGCGCCAACTGGAACTGGCACTGCGGTACGACCTGCCGGTCCTCGTGCACACACCGCACCGGGACAAGCAGGAGGGCACGAAGCGAACGCTGGACGTGGTCCGCGAGTCGGGCCTGGCACCGCACCGCGTCCTGGTCGACCACCTCAACGAGACCACCGTCGCGATGGTGGCGGACGCGGGCTGCTGGATGGGGTTCTCCGTCTACCCGGACACCAAGATGGACGAGGCGCGGATGGTGGCGCTGCTCGCCGAGTACGGCACCGGGCGGATGCTGGTCAACTCCGCTGCCGACTGGGGCCGGTCCGATCCGCTGAAGACCCGCAAGACCGGGTTGGCGATGCTGGACGCCGGGTTCGCCGAGTCCGAAGTGGACACGGTGTTGTGGCGCAACCCGGTCGAGTTCTACGGCCAGAGCGGCAGGCTGGCGCTCGAACCGGTGGCGGCGGGCGCGGTCGACGTGGCCACCGGCAGCTCGGTGCTGCGGGGTGAACGGTGATCGCCTACTGCACCAACGTCCACCCCGCTCCCGACCTCGCGGGCATCCTGGCCCAGCTCGACCGGTACGCGGTCCGGGTGAGAGAGGCGCTGGAGGCGGACACGCTCGCACTGGGACTGTGGCTGCCCGCGCCGGTCGCACGAGGACTCGCGGAGGACGGCACCGCACGGCAGCACTTCCGCGCCGAGCTCGCGAGCAGAGGGCTGACGGTCTCGACGCTCAACGCGTTCCCGTACGGCGACTTCCACGACGAGGTGGTCAAATACGCGGTGTACTTCCCGACGTGGACCGATCCGCGCCGCCTGCGGTACACGGTGGACTGTGCGGCCGTGCTGGCCGACCTGCTGCCCGATTCCGCGTCGTACGGCAGCATCTCGACCCTGCCGCTGGCCTGGCGGGAGCCGTGGACGGGCCGCGACGACGACCGTGCCGCTGAGGCTCTCGCCGAACTCACCCTGTCCTTGCGCGCCGAGACCCACCGGCACGGCAGGCCGATCAGGCTGGCCGTCGAGCCGGAACCGGGCTGTGTGCTGGACACCGTCGCCGACGCGGTCGGCTGGCTGGCCGGCCGGGTCGATCCCGCCCACGTCGGGATCTGCCTGGACACCTGTCACCTCGCGGTGTCGTTCGCCGATCCGGCCGAGGCGGTCGCGTCGATCCGCGCAGCGGGGCTGGACGTGGTCAAGGTGCAGGCGTCGGCGGCACTGGAGGTGGCGGAGCCGGGTACCGCGGCGGGCAGGAGGGCGGTCGCCGCGTACAGCGAACCCCGCTACCTGCACCAGGTCCGGGAGAACACCCCCGGCGGTGTCCTGGCGGCGGACGACCTGCCGGAGGCGTTCGAGACCCTGCCGGCCGAGCACCCGTGGCGCGTGCACTTCCACGTGCCGCTGCACGCTGTTCCGCCCGCACCGCTCACGTCGACCACGGACGTGCTCGTGGCCGCGGTGGCGGCGGTGGACCCCGGCACCCACGTCGAAGTGGAGACCTACACCTGGACCGTACTGCCTGGTGCGGGTGATCTCGCCGACGGCATCGCGGCGGAACTGCGCTGGGCGAAGCAGCACTTGCGGACGGGGGTGGCGGTGTGAAACCACTGGTGGTCCTCAACGTCGTCGGCATGACCCCTGCGCTCCTCGAACACATGCCCACTCTGTCCCGGCTGGGCTGGCAGGCGGAACTGGGCACGGTGCTGCCCGCCGTGACGTGCAGCGCGCAGGCCACGCTGCTCACCGGCCTCACCCCGGCACAGCACGGGATCGTCGGCAACGGCTGGTACTTCCGCGACCTGGGCGAGATTCACCTGTGGCGTCAGCACAACCGCCTCGTCGGCGGAGAGAAGCTCTGGGAGACCGCGCGTCGCGCCCATCCCGGCTACACCGCCGCCAACATCTGCTGGTGGTACGCGATGGGCGCCTCGACCGACATCACCGTGACCCCTCGGCCGATCTACCACGCGGACGGGCGCAAGTCCCCGGACTGCTACGTCCGCCCACCCGGCCTGCACGACGAACTCACCGAAGCCCTGGGCGAGTTCCCGCTCTTCCAGTACTGGGGGCCCACAGCGGCACTGGCGTCGAGCGAGTGGATCATCGGCGCCGCGCGGAAGGTCCTCGTCGAGAAGCGGCCCGACCTGTTGCTGGTCTACGTGCCACATCTGGACTACGACCTGCAGCGGTTCGGACCGTCCTCACCGCAGGCGGTCAAGGCGGCGGCAGACGTGGACCGGGCGCTGGCACCTCTGCTGGCCGACGCGTCGGACGCCACCATCGTGGCGTTGTCGGAGTACGGCATCACCGACGCACGCCGCCCAGTCGACATCAACCGGGCGTTGCGAGCCGCAGGCCTGCTCGAGGTCTACGCACAGGCGGGCATGGAGTACCTGGATCCGTGGACGTCACGGGCGTTCGCGGTGGCCGACCACCAGATCGCGCACGTGTACGTCGCCGATCCCGCAGACCTCCCGAGGACGAGGGCGGTCCTCGCGGACCTTCCCGGTGTCGACGTGCTGTACGACCGGGACGCGCAGGCGTCCGTCGGGCTGGACCACGAGCGGTCCGGTGAACTGGTGGCGGTGGCCGAACCGGACGCCTGGTTCACCTACTACTACTGGACCGACGACCACCGCGCACCGGACTTCGCCCGTGGCGTGGACATCCACCGCAAACCCGGCTACGACCCCGCGGAACTGTTCTTCGACCCGGCCGACCCGTTCGTCAAGGCCAGAGCCGGGGTGAACCTGGCCCGCAAGAAGCTGGGGCTGAGATACACGATGAACGTTGTGCCTCTGAACCCTTCCTGCGTGCGCGGCACGCACGGCAGGCTGCCCGACCGGGCGGCGGACGGGCCGGTGCTGTTGTGCTCGGATCCGGTGGTACCGCGATCGGTCGAGCACACCGGCAGGATCACCGCGACCGAAGTCCACACTCTCCTGCTCGAGCTGCAGGGGATTACAGCGAAGGACCTCAGCCGATGATCAGCTCCCCGATCGAGGCGCACCCAAATCGCGACTTCTCCGTGATGGTGGCCGAGGAGCCCACGGCGGCGACCCAGCGCCTGCTGAGGCTCATGCGAACGGGCGCGTCCGACCCCGCGATCGCCCGCGAACTCGGTATCAGCCTGCGCACCCTGTACCGGCGCATCGCCCGCCTGCAGTCGTTGCTCGGCGTGCAGTCGCGGTTCCAGCTCGGCGTGCTCGCAGCCGAGCTGGGGTGGCTCCATCCGGGTTGAACGAGACGCCAGTCCTGAGCAGGCGGTCACCCGAACACGCGGCGCTGGATCTCCCGCCGGTAGTCCTCGAGGGTCCTGTCGACGTGCACGGCGGCGGCCGCCGCAGCAGCGTCCTCGTTCCCCTCACGGATGGCCCGGTAGATCGCGGCGTGCTCCTCCACCGCCTCCGCGGTGTGACTGCCGACCTCGCCGTTCATCCCGATGACGTTGGACTGGCGCTGCAAGCGGCGCGCCTCACGCACCGCCGCGAGGAGGAACTGGTTGTGTGACGCGGCCGCGATGCCCAGGTGGAAGTCGTCGTCGCCGCGATCGAACAACGCCGCCTGCCCGGTGACATGCCCTTCCCGGCACAGCTCGGCGGCGACCTCGATGGCGCGCAGCTCGGCAGGCGTCGCGCGGGTGGCCGCGATCCTCGCGGCCGCGGCCTCCTGGACCCGGCGGAACTCGAAGAGCATGTAGACGTGGTCGAGGTCGGTGGGTATGAAGGAGCCACCCCACCGGGACGAACTCAGCATCCCGTCGTCGTCGGCCACGTAGAGCCCGCGCCCCCTGTGCGCACGCACCCTGCCGAGCGCCGAGAGAATCTTCACCGCCTCCCGGACCACCGTCCGGCTGGTCCCCATCCGCCCGGCGAGCTCGTTCTCGGTCGGCATGCGATCGCCGGGACGCAACTCCAGCTCCGCGATGAGCTGCAGGATCCGCTCCGCCACCAGCTCGTAGCCCGGCCGGTAGGCGGTGGGCAGTGCGTAAGCGGCTTCAGCGTCCACCGAGGGACTCCTCGTCATGAGTACGAGTTTGCTTCTGGCAACGAGAGTACAGACGCCCTGGACGAGCAGGACCATCCATCGGACGAGGAATCAAAGCTGGAAATGCCGGCGTTCGAACGTCGTTTCAGTACGCGGACAAGTGTGCTCATTCGATGGCGTCGAGCTCACCGGTGCATGGTCGGTGGTGTCGTCGTTGGCTCGTGAGCTCAACGAGCGTGGGGTGGTGTGCCCGTCGGGTGCCGATCAGGTGTGGAATCGAAGCAGCACAACCGGCCACGGGCTGGGAGAAGGGCCATGCGCGTCAAGTACTCGCGACTTACCAAGCGCACTACAACGAGCATCGGCCTCACCGCCCAGGCTTCCCGAGTGCTGACGTTCCCTTCAAAGTGACCACAAGCCGCGCCACGAAAGCGGAAACTGTTATTCATGCGCGGAAGCTACGGCGGTTCCAGCTCCGCTGGGCTGGGACGCCGGAAGCTAGTCGCCGCCGTCCCAGCGGTACGGGCCGACCTGGACGGATTGGCCGAAAGTCGGAGCGTGCACCATCTTTCCGGCGTCGAGGTACAGGCCGACTTGTGCGGGTGATCGAGTCAAGCGCAGTGCGCTATTGCTCTGTGTTGGCGGGCGCTGCTGGTGCGTCGGCGTCGATGACGTCCAGCCCCTGGCGAACGGCACTGGCTTCTTCGTCGAGCAGATGGCGAGCACGGGTGGCCCAGTCCGCGTCGATGCGGAAGCTGTCGCCGCGGAAGCGTGGAAAGACGTGCAGATGGAAGTGGAAGATCTCCTGGAAGGCGGCTTCTCCATCTGCGAGGAACACGTTGACGCCCTCGCAGCGCAGACCAGAGCGTCGAAGGGCGCGGCCGACGCGGTGGCCGATCCTCCAGACGTGTGTGCTCGTCTCCTCGTCCAGGTCTTCCAGCCCGACGGCATGCAGCCGTGGCACTACGAGGACGTGCCCCGGCGTCACCGCGCCGAGGTCCATGAACGCAACGACTCGATCATCTGCATATGCCACGCTCGCCTCGGCCTCTCCGGCGACGATGGCGCAGAAGACGCATTTCTCTGGCCTCTGGTCATTCACGTGCAAAGCGTTGCAGCTGCGTCGTGGGCGACGCGAGCGAGTTTCACTCGGTCTGAACGCATGGTCAGGGTCTGTCAAACGAACGGTGTAACTCGAGTTGAAGAAGACTACTTGCGTCCGGCGGCCAGACGAACCTGCAGCAGCTTGATCCTCAGGTCAGACCCGTTGGGCCATGTTTTGGCACACCACAGGCTACGACACCATGATCCTTCTTGCTGGACGACGCTGGACTGTCGCCACGGTCTGACTATCTCAGTTCTCCGCGTCGCGGACCACAAGTGCAATCTGTACCCGGTTCTCCACCGCCAGCTTGGCGAACAGGTTGCCGGTGTGCGCTTTCACCGTGGCAACACTGATGTGCAGTCGTTCGGCGATCTCCGGGTTGCTCAGTCCGTCCGCGATGGCCCGTGCGGTGTCGAGCTCGCGTTCGGTCAAAGTGGACAGTCTCGCTCGCGCGGCCTCACGGCGGGGTTTGGAGGGCCGTGGCCCGGTGGCGGCGGCGATCACCCGCGCTGTGGCAGCCGGGGACAGCACAGGGTTGCCCTCGGCGACTGTGCGCACCGCGTCCACGATGCGCGCGGGTGGGGTGTCCTTGAACACGAAGCCGAGTGCTCCGGCTTCCAGAGCGCTGAGCACCAGGTCGTCGGAGTCGAAGGTGGTCAGCATGAGCACCTTGGGCGGTGACGGGCGGGTGAGCAGTTCCCTGGTGGCGCTGAGTCCGTCGCGGCCGGGCATGCGCACGTCCATCAGCACCACGTCCGGCCGTTGCTGTTCGACGACGGTGAGCGCGACCTCTCCGTCGGCTGCTTCCGCGACCACGGTCAGGTCCGGCTCGCCGTCGAGGAGCAGCCGCAGGGCCATCCGCACCAACTGGTCGTCGTCGACGATGACCACCCGCGTCGGTTCGTGCTCGCTGTCCACTCGGCCTCTCCCAGTCCGGTTCTGCCAGGGTAGTCGCGCGGCGAGGAGATAGCCGTTGGGCGTCGGGCGGTGGTTCAGGGTGCCTCCGGCGAGGGCGACGCGCTCGGTGAGTCCTGGCAGCCCGAATCCGGAGGATGGTGGCCGGGCGCTGGTCTTGGTGGCTGGTGAGTTGTGGACGCTCACGCGCAGTTCGTCGCCGGCCGTTCCCTCCAGGGTGACCTGTACTTCGGCTCCAGGAGCGTGTTTGGCGGCGTTGGTCAGTCCTTCTTGGACGATGCGGTAGCAGGTTCGCCCGATGAGCTCAGGTGGTTCGCCGACCACGGTGCTCGTCAGCGTGACGTCCATTCCGGAGGCGCGGGAGTCGGCGATCAGGGCGGGCAGGCGGTCGAGCGAGGGTTGCGGTGGTTCCGGGCGGTCAGGATCGCCGCGGAGCACACCGAGCACGTCCCGCAGTTCTTCCAGTGCGAGCTGGGAACCGTCGGCGATGCCGCGGACCAGCAGACGGGTGTCCTCTGCCGTCAGGTCGGCGCGGTGGTCCAGCACACCGGCCTGCATGGCCACCAGCGAGATCCGGTGTGCGAGCACGTCGTGCATCTCCCGGGCGATCCGGTTCCGCTCCTGGGCGCGGGCCTGCGCGGCTCGTGCGTGCTGTTCCCGTTCCGCGCTTTCGGCTCGTTCCAGCAGGGATCGCGCTTCGACCCGCTGGGCGCCAACAGCCACGCCGATGGCCACTGCGGTGCCCGCGCACAGCAGCGGAAAAACGAGCGCGAGCCACACCGGAACCGATGGGACGCCGATCGGGTAGATGCCCGCGAGCACCTGCGAGGCGGTCACGAAGGCCAGCATCACCACGCCGATCTCGACCGGGCGGCGGCGGGTGGAGAGCGAGCACAGGGCCAGCAGCGCCGCGCCCGCGGCCAGCGTCGACGCGCTGGAAGCGACCGTGACCGCGGTGGCCACCGCGAGCGGGAAACGCTGTCGCCACGGCAGCAGCGCCAGGCAGGCGAGCGCGACCAGCGGATCACCGGTGACCAGCCAGGAACACGTGTTCGCCGCGCATCCCGGCGGTACCAGCACCGCGGTGGCGAACCAGAAGGGGATGCCCAGCAGCGCGGCCACCACCAGCCGCCACGCCTGCCCCCACCACCTCGCCGACCGTGGTGCCGAATCCGTGCTCACCTGGTCATTGTCACGAAAGTCCGAGGCCGTCGCAGGAGCCCCAGGTCCAGTCCACCTCCGACCTTGGTCGCATCGGCGCACTCGACCCAGGTCGGGGGTGGCCGAGCCGCAGGACCGATGTGGTCGCGGAGCGGAATGGACAGAGTTGTTCCCAGCCGGGCACGTACCCGCGAGCTTCGACAGGAGGACAAAGATGCGCAGGACCTTGCCGGTCGCCCTCGTCGTGACCGCCCTGCTGGCCACCGCCGTTCCCGCCGGCTCCGCAGCGGCGCAGACCTTGACGTGGGGTGCCTGCCCAGAGGGCGCGGCCGCACCACGGCTCGAGTGCTCGACCCTCGAAGTCCCGCTGGACCACCACAACCCCGGCGGCGAGCGGATCGAGATCGCGATCTCCCGCCTGGCCAGCGAGAACCCGGCCAAGCGACGTGGTGTGTTGCTGACCAATCCGGGCGGCCCTGGCGGAGGAGGGCTCGGCTATCCCGCCTTGCTCGCCAGTTCCGGCCTGCCGCAGGAAGTGCTGGACTCCTACGACATCATCGGGTTCGACCCGCGCGGTGTCGGCCGCAGCACGCCGGTGACCTGCGAGCTGACCCCGGAGCAGCAGGCACGAGGCGCCTTCGCGTCCTACGCGCACACCTCGGCCGATGTCACCCGCGAAGCCGGCTATGCGCGCTCCATCGCCCAGCAGTGCACCACTTCGCCGACCGGCAGGATGCTGCCGCACACCACCACCGCGAACACCGCTCGCGACATGGAGCGGATCCGGAAGGCGTTGGGCGAACAGAAGATCTCCTTCCTCGGCGCGTCTTACGGCACCTACCTCGGTGCCGTGTACGCGACGATGTTCCCCGACCGCGGCGATCGCGTCGTGCTCGACAGCAACCTGGGGCCCGGCGGGTACGACGTCACAGCCATGCGCAGGTTCGCCCGCGGGTTTCAGGACCGGTTCCCGGACTTCGCCGCCTATGCCGCGGCGCACCCCGAACACGGGCTGGGCACGACCCCGGAGCAGGTGACCGCCAAGTACTTCGACCTGGCGAAGCGGCTGGACGCCAAGCCGGTCCAGGGCGTGAACGGGATGGCGTTCCGCGGGATCACCTTCGAGTACCTCTACAGCGACGCCGCCCTGCCCGCTCTGGCCAAGACCTGGCAGGCGATCGAGGCGAACCAGCCGGTGCCCCTGCCGCCGACGACCGACCGCGACAACTCCATGTCCGCCCGGCTGTACGTGATCTGCGGTGACTCACGCTGGCCGGACTCGGTCCACGACTACCAGCGCGCGGTCGCCGTCGACCGGGTGAAGTACCCGATGCTCGGCGCGGTCACGGCCAACATCGGGCCCTGCGCGTTCTGGCCGGACCAGCACACCGAGCCGCCGGTGCGCATCGGGGACCGAGGCCCGTCGAACGTGCTGCTGCTGCAGAACGAGCGCGACCCCGGCACGCCGTTGACCGGTGCGCAGGAACTCCGGCGGGCACTCGGAAATCGGGCCACGCTGGTGACCGCCGATGAGGGCGGGCACGGCATCTACCCGTGGGGTGACAACCACTGCGCCAAAGACGCGGCGACGAAGTTCCTGACCACCGGCCAACGCCCGCAGGACCTCGCCTGCGCCGCGGCACCGGGCCGATGAGCGGGAGGCCGGCCGTGTTCGAAGAAATGCGAAACCGCCGAGCCGCCCGCCGGATCAAGTCCGGTGACGGGCACGCGCTGCCGCGGTTCCGGTGGTGGCAGCTGCTCGGCCGCTCCCTGTTCTACCTCCGGCTGCCCGACGGCGACGGTGGCCACACCGTCTACTCCGTCGACGTCCGGCACAACCGCACCGACGACTCCGGTTTCGCCAACGCCGACCTGTACGTCGACGGCAGGCACCACGCCCGGTCCCGGCTACCGGCCGCGTTTCCCGTCCCAGGCGGCAAGATCGAGGTGAGGAAGAGCGCTTTCGGGCTCAAGCGGTGCCACTACGTCACCGCCGACGGGTCCGAGCACCGGCTCCAACCGGACCGCTCCTCGGCGGAAGGGCGCCGGGAGCACCTCGACCGCGCCCACCCGGCGCTCAGCCGCGGGATCAGCTACTCCTCGACGATCGTGCTCCTCGTCTCGCTGGCAGTCCTGGTCATGCAACTGCTCGAAAAGCTGACCCAGCCGGCACCGATCGCGGCGCAGATCGGAGTCTTCACCTCACCGATCGACCTGCCGACGTGGCTCAACATCGCGTTGGGGGTCGTGGCCGCACTGGCCAGCACGGAACGGGCGTTGAGGCTGCGCTTCAACTGGCTGCTCGACGGCGGGGCCGGATAGTTCTGTTGTTCGGTCACACGGATGTCGAGAACAGCGAGAGGGTTCCACCGTTCGCGGATGCAGGCCGCAGGGCCTGGTCAACTGGCGATCGAGGGACGACTCCTCTTTCGTGAAGTGTCGATGATCGGGGTGGCGTTTGGGTTTCTGGTCAGTGCGTGCGCTGGTGTTCCTCGCACGTCTGGATCGGGATCCGGGGCCGTAGTCGGGGCGGTGGTTGCCGAGGCCGTTGAAGCCGAGGTAGTAGTCACCGACCTGGTTCTGGGCCTGGTTGATCACGTGGGTGATGGTGAACCGGTACGTGGCGGCTGTACGAGGCGCCAGGTCAGCACCGGAGGTTGGTCAATGCGATGGTTGTTGTTCCCTTTGTTCTGGCAGTGGGACAGCGCGAGCGCAGTGCCTTTGGCCAAGGCTCGGACATGGCTGACAAAGCTCTGACACAGCGATGAGCAGAGACGGTTCCTTCTGCCAGCAGGAGTTGACGGGCCCTGTTCTCTTCTGCCGTTGCGCTTCATCCCTGCCCGACATCGGCCGTCCTGGATTTGTCCTCGGATGGCCGACACCTTGAGTCCTGACAGCGTGTGCTGTTGGGCGAAAGGAGGCGTCCCGCCGGGATGCGGTGGACTTGATGCTGGCCGATGATCGGCCGATCCGACAGATCGCGGAGCAACTGGGGTTCTCGCACGAGACGTTGCGGTCGTGGGTGCGGGATGCGCGGCGGGCGGGAGACCCGAAGCTACTGATTGATCTCCGAGCACCGTGCCGTTGAAATCTATGCGCATCCTCGGGTCAGCCCACGCACATCTGCCCGGCCGGAGGCAGTGTGCCGTCGACGAAGAACCGGTCGACGGCTGAGGTGATGCAGTCGGTTTTGCCGTAGGCGCCGTGGTCGGTGGCCTGGCGCGTCAACAGCCTGCCCGCGCCCAGGTTCTCGGCCGTGCGCACCGCCCAGTCGTACGGGGTGGCGGTGTCGTGCGTCGTGCCGACGACCAGGACCGGAACCGGCGAGGTGATCCGGTGTGGTCGGTAGGTGGCGGGCGCGGGCCACTGGTTGCACACCGTGGTGGCGGCGAACAACCTGCCGAAGAGCGGATAGCGGGCCGCCGCGACCTCGCTGTCGTCGATGACCTGCTGTGCCGACCGGTGATCGGGCAGGTCGAGGCAGTTCACGTTGTTGTTGAGCACTTCGCCGGAGACGTCGGGTCCTTTGTCCGGCTGGTAGGTGCCCGCGAGGACCTTGGTGAGGTGCTCGTCGATCTTCGGCCAGGACGAGGGGGAGGTCAGGTTGCCGACGATCTCGCCGCCGACGGCGGGTTCCTCGGCGATGAGCGGGGCCAGCCGGGACTGCACGTCCGGCAACGTCATACCGGTCAGCGGGCAGCCTGCGCGATCCGCGCAGGTCGTGACGTAGTCGGTGAACGCCTCTTCCCTGGCGCGGGTCGCGCCGTCGATGAACTCGCCGTTCTCACTGGTGGTGTCGACCACCGAGTCGATCGTCATGCGACCGACCCGGTGCGGGAAGAGGTCGGCGTAGAACTGCCCGATCCGGGTGCCGTAGGAACCGCCGTAGTAGTTGAGCTTCTTCTCGCCCAGCTGTGTGCGCAGGTGGTCCAGGTCCCGCGCGTTGCTCATGGTGTCGACGGTGTCGAACAGCGGTCCCACGGCTTTGCGGCACGCGGTGGCCCAGGCGGCGGTGATCTGTTCGAACTGCTCCCGTTCGCTGACCGATGTGGGGATGCCATCGGAGTTCTTGGCGATGCCGGGGCATCTGATCGGCGCCGAGCCGCCGACTCCTCGCGGATCCCACGAGACGATGTCGAAGGACGACCGCAGCGCGCTGCCGAACCTGCTCGCGAAACCGATCAGGAACTGCGTGCCGGGGATGCCGGGGCCGCCGGGGTTGACCACGACCGACCCGCGCCGCTCACCCGTCGCGGGGAGCCGGGCGACCTTGAGTGAAATGCTGTCGTCGTTGGGTTTCTGCCAGTGGACGGGCACCTGCACCTGGCCGCACTCGAGGGCGACGTTGCCCGCGGGGCAGGGCTGCCAGGTGATGGCGCCCGTGTGGTGCTCCACGGTGCTGGCGGTGTCCGTGCCGGCTAAGGCCACTCCGGCTGCCGCTGCGGCGGCAGCGGTGACGCCGGCGACGATCAGCGCCGTCGTTCTGCGGATCATGATGCTCCTTGGAATTGCTTGCAGGACAAGACGAGGATCGAAGGCCACGGCCGGACCGAGGACTGCTGGCGACTAGCGGTGGTGAACCGGCGAGGAGTCCTGCCCGCCGCCGAACCCTTCCGGGACAACAGTTCCGGGGTGTCCGTGATGAACGTTGTCGGCCAGTGGAAGGTGACGGTCTGTACGGGACAGACAGTGCTTGCCGGACGGATCGTCGAGCGTCCGACTGTGGTCGCGTTCTCACGTACGACTTCAGGATGATTTTGAATGGGTTGTTGACCCGCGCGACCTCCGCCTCACGTTCGGTGTCGCTGTGCCGATCGCATGCCCGCCTCAGCACATCGCCGGCACCCCACGTCTGCACCACACTCACGGCCTCGTGTAGCGCGGCACGTTCGCGATCGCGTCGACGAAGTGGTCACGTAGCCGGGGGCGCCATTCCCGTGGTGGTGAACGGGAAGCTCGGCGTGGTGCGGTATGAGCCGGGTGGTCCGTTGGGAGTGGTGAGCACGCTGTTGCTCGTCGAGGTTGGCGCTTGCAGGGACGGGCCGGGATCCACGGGCGTGCTGGGTGTGACGGGCTGTAATGCCAGTGCCAGCACCAGGATCCCCGCGGTGGCGATGACACTTCCCATCACCGCGTCGTTGCGGCGCCGCGCTCGGCTGCGCCGGATCAGGTCGGCGGCGGAGCTGGAACCCGGCGGCGATGTCCGTGACCGCAGTACGGAGAAGATCGCTCTCAGTTCGTCCTCGTGCACCATCAGGCCTCCAGCCTCGACCGGCAGAACCCGGGGCCGAGCTTGCGCCGCAACGTCACCCGGAAGGCCAAGCCGAAGAACACGTCCGTCTGCTACGAAGAGGCCGCTCAGGGCGTCGACTGGCCCCGCTCACGGTGGAAGGCTCTCTGTCGTGGGTGAGACGCTGGATTAACCAGCGGAGACGACAGAGCATTTCCCGTCTCACTCGAGCTGCCTACTTTGGTGTCATGAACAAGTTGACTCTAGGAGACGTCGAGGTCTCCCGCGTAGTCGAATGGCAGGGCCAGTTCGCTCCTGCGGACGTCCTTTTCCCGTCCGTCCCCGACGAACTCTGGCTGGAGCACGAGTCCTGGCTGGACCCGGAGTTCCGGGACGCGACCACCGGGTTCTACTGCGCGTACATGCAGACCTGGGTCCTGCGCAGTGAGGGCCTTACGGTTCTGATCGACACCGGCATCGGCAACGACAAGCCGCGCGAGCACCCGGCTTTGGACCGGCGTGACGGCGACTTCCTCGCCCAGTTGGCCGAAACGGGGGTGCGTCCGGAGGACGTCGACATCGTCGTCAACACCCATCTGCACGCGGACCACGTGGGATGGAACACGCGACTGGTCAACGGCGAATGGGTACCGACCTTCCCCAACGCCCAGTACGTCATGAACAAGATCGACTACGACTACTGGAACCCGGTCAACGGTCACACCCGTCAGGCCACGTTCGGTTCGGTCATCGACGACCGCGCCACGTTCGCCGACAGCATTCTGCCGGTGCACCAGGCGGGGCAGGTGGTGCTGTGGGAGGGAGAGAACTACCGCATCGACGGCGATCTGTCGCTCGAGCTCGCGCCGGGTCACACTCCCGGATCGGCGGTGCTGCGGCTCGAGTCGGGCACGGACCGGGCGTTGTTCGTCGGCGACGTCGTCCACATTCCGATCCAGTTGATCGAACCGGACCACGACACTTGCCTCAGCGAGGACCAGGTCGTGGCTTCGCGCACCCGGCACCGCGTCCTCGAGCAGGCGGCCGCCACGAACAGCCTGGTGGTGCCGGCGCACATGGGCGGAGCGGGTGCGGCTGAGGTCGCGCGGGAGAACGGCCGGTACTCGATCAAGAGGTGGGCTTCCTGATGACCGGCGGCACGAACCAGTGGCAGTTGGATCGCGAGCTCTTCTCGGACGCGGCGGTGAGCCCGGCAACCCGTGAACTCAACCAGAAGGTCGCCGCCGCGGCGGCGCTGCGTCCACACCGGACCGAGCTGACCGTCGAGCAGGAACGGGCGTTGCCTCCCGGAGGTGGTGTGATTCCCATTGCGACCAACTCTGCCAGGGCGTCGACGATCGAAGCGGCGTTCGGGAACGCACCTGCGGTGCCGGTCAGGGTTGTGCCTCCCCAGGGGCAGTCTCGCGGGGTCTATGTGCACTTCCACGGTGGTGGCTGGGCGTTCGGTTCGGCCGCGAACCACGACGACGTCCTCGAACGCATCGCGGACACCGCCGGTGTCACCTGTCTCAGCATCGACTACCGGCTGGCGCCCGACCACGTCTTCCCAGCACCTGTGCAGGACGGGCAGACCGTGTTGAGCTGGCTGCTCCACGGGACGGCATCCGTGGAGCATCACGATCGTGTGATTCTGGGCGGAGAGTCGGCAGGTGCTCACCTGGCGTGCTTGACGGCGTTGTGGTTACGCGATCGCGGTGGGCACGGTGTCCTACGCGGGTTGAACCTCTCCCAAGGGATGTACGACCTCCGTCTGACCCCAGGGGCTCGTCTGTACGGCCGCGGTTCACACGTCATCGACACGCCGACATTGGTGCAGATGACCACGCGATTCCTCGCCGATGCCGACGCCGCGAGCCCGCAGGTGTCCCCGCTGCTGGCAGATTTGCGCGACCTGCCACCGGCGCTGTTCACGGTCGGCACGCTGGACCCGTTGCTCGAGGACAGCCTGTTCATGTACGCGCGGTGGGTCGCCGCAGGCAACGCCGCGGAGCTGAAGATCGCCCCCGGAGCCATCCACGGCTACACGTTCATGGACTACCCGCAAGGCCGCGAGGCCGCCACGCGGATCGAGCGGTTCGTAGCGAGTTGCGCTTCCTGATCTGAAGGGAATGATTCCGTCATGGACGTGCTCAGCGACGCGATCGGCGCCATGCGCACAGGCAGGCCCTATTCAGCGCTGACGAAGGCGGAGCCGTCGTGGGCGATGGAGTTCCCCGCGTTCCAAGGCGCCCGGTTCCACGTCGTCACCGCCGGTGTGTGCCACGTGATCCGGGAGAACGGCCCGACGGTGACGCTGGGGCCCGGCGACGCGGTCCTCTTCCCGCGTGGAGCGGCGCACGCCCTGGAAAACGCGATCAACGGCGACGGCCAGCTCGTGTGCGGTGCGTATCAGCTCGACCAAGCCCGTCCTCACCCGCTCATCGATGATCTTCCCGAGCTGGTGCACCTGCCGGCACACGCCGGCCGCTACGCCGGCCTTGAGTCCTCGATCGCCCTGTTGCGGAATGAACTCACCGAACAGGAACCGGGGAAGGACGTGCTGGTGCCGGCATTGCTCGACGTACTGCTCGTGCACCTGATCCGTGCCTGGTTCACCGAGCGCGCGGGCCAGCAGCACACAGGTTGGTGTGTCGCCCTCGGCGACAACCTGATCGCTCCAGCACTGCGGGCGATCCACGACAGCCCCGACGACGCGTGGACAGTGCAGTCCTTGGGCGAGCGCGCCGGAATGTCGCGAGCCGCTTTCGCGCGACGGTTCGTCGCGTTGGTCGGCATGCCGCCACTGACGTACTTGACCTGGTGGCGGTTGACCAGTGCCGCTCGCTTGCTCCGTACGACCGACGCGCCGTTGGGAGCGATTGCACGACACAGCGGTTACGGCTCCGTCTACGCCTTCGCCAACGCCTTCAAGCGCGAATACGGCATCGCCGCCGGCCAGTACCGGCGTCAGCGAGCAACCGATCACCACCACATCTCCGAGTGGACCCCCGCGTCAGCCGACCTCCCGCCCGAACTCGTCCAGGAGGCGCAGTGAGCTCCGAGCTGGCCTCTCTTTCCACGCCTGCGCTGGTGCTGGACCTCGACCGGCTGCTGGAGAACTTGCGGGGCATGCAGGAATGGGCTGACGAGAACGGGATCGCGCTACGACCGCACGCGAAGACGCACAAGAGTCCGTGGATCGCCGCGCAGCAGATCGCGCTGGGCGCGACCGGGATCTGCGTCACGAAGCTGGGCGAAGCTGAGAAGATGGTGCAGGCAGGCATCCTGGACGTGCTGATCACCTGTCCCGTTCCGCGAAGCAAGATCGAGCGTTTGCTGGACCTCGCGCTGCTGGGTGAACTGACCGTCGTTGTCGATGACCGAGACGCTGCGGCGTTCCTCAGCCAGGCCTGTACGCGTCGCGGCGTGGAACTGGCGGTGCTCGTCGACATCGATGTGGGACAGGGACGGACCGGCGTTCGCAGCACCGTCCAGGCGCGAGAGCTCGCCGAGCTCTGCGTCCGCAGCCCAGCCCTGCGCTTCAGGGGAATCCAAGGCTACGGCGGGCACAACCAGCACATCCGCGACATCGCCGAGCGCGAAGCGGCAGCTTCGGCGGTGTACGAGAGACTGCGGGAGATCGTGGCAGATCTGAAGGCTCACGGCTTGCCCGTCGAGGTCGTGACCGGGGACGGCACGGGAACGTGCTCCTTCGCACCAGGGGCGGACGTGCTCACGGAAGTGCAGCCAGGCTCGTACGCGGTGATGGACTGGCACTACTCGTCGGTCCGCGGACTCGGTCACCTCCCGGCTCTGCATGTCGTGTCCCAGGTGGTCAGCAGGCCTGAGCCGAACATGGCTGTAGTGGACGCCGGCTGGAAGGCGGTGAGCACCGAGGACGGGATGCCACAGGTCGCGGGGGAACAAGACTTCACCTTCCAGGTGGCCGGTGACGAACACGGCGTCGTCCGCAGTGCGGGCCGCCCGATCGACGACCTCGTCTGGCTCTCTCCAAGTCATTGCGACACGACGGTCAACCTGTACGACACCTTCCACCTGACCAGTGGAGGCAGGCTGGTCGGCACGCTTCCGGTGGTGGCTCGCGGCGCAGTGACGTGATCTCACCGTCGAAAGTGGTCACCGCGCGACGGGCGCCTGCGGTGTGGGGCCCTGTCTCAACGCGGTCGTGACTCCAGTTGATCGACGGATGACGCGGTGAGTACGGCGAAAGGCCACCGTCGGCGTCGGCAAGAGCGCGACCAGCTGGCCAGTTGAGTCGTGCCTGTACGTGAGCTTGCCGTCCATCTGGGACGGTCGAGAAGCTGCCGATCCATGACGCGATCCCGTGCCGGTCCGCTTGGCCTCGCGCAGCAACAGATCGGTGATGAGCTAACCGGAAAGTGCGAAGAACATGTCCACGCCGAGGAAACCGCCCGGTACGAGGCGTCCGGTGTGGAACAGCAGCACACCGATGATCGCGATCCCGCGCAGAGCGGCACCCGGACACGACGAAGTCGGCGATCCTCAAGATCGTCGGCGCCGTACGGTCGCCTTGACGTCGTCGATGGCCGGCGCGTCGGAAGGCTTCACGTGGTCCGGGTGCTGAGCCCGTCGACGAAGAGAGTCAGCAGGAGTTGTGCGCGTGAGCCGTGGTCATCTTCTGGTGGGGTCGTGCTGAGAAGGGCGCAGATGCCCATCACGACGTCCATCGGTTCGACACCACTACGAATGCTGTGGTCGTCCCGGCCCTCGCGCAGGAACTGGTCGATGACGTCGGCGATCCTGGCGGCGGTGTCCGAGGTCGTGATCGTCCCGGACTGCCACCCCTGCCGGAGGGTGTCCATCATGCCGCGCTTCGAAAGCATGAACGATGCGAACTCCTGCACCCAGGTGCGCAACGCCGTATGCGCGTTCTGCGTATGGGTGCGTTCGGCCACCCGTGCCGTCAACTCGTCGAGTTTGCTCTGGTAGACGGCCTCTGCCAGGTCATCGCGAGTGGGAAAGTGGCGGTAGAGGGTGGCGACGCCCACCTGGGCGGCACGCGCGATGCCGTTCATGGACACCGGCACACCCTTTTCGTCTGCTTCGACGAACGCTCGCCTCGCGGCGGCGACGATGATGTCGCGGTTCCGCTCGCGGTCCGCGCGGGGGCGTTGTGCGGGACGGGAACCGGTGGACACGAAGAGCGCGCTCCTTACGGGACAGTACAAACGGAAGGCAATCCGTTTTCACTGTTGCACGTGGTGAACCACGGGTCAACCGCACGATCACGGAGGCGCGTCCGTCGTCAGTCCTGCTTCCTGGACGGGGCGAAGATGGTCTCCGCATCGCTCAAGCCGGACAGTTCCATGCTGCCTGTCCACAGCTCCCTGGCCTTGTCCATGTCGTAGGACAGGGCGGACGAGGGCACTTCCACGCCCCGGTCGAAGTACTTCCCGGTAGCCGTCCCGAACGACGGCTCGGTGACGAGCGAAGCCAGCACCGGTCCCGACTCGGCCGCTGTGCTCGCCTTCCCGATGACAGTGCCCATGATGCCGCCGACCACCTTCACTGCGCCTCGCACGAGAACATTCCCCGTCGGCCTGGTGAAGCCGGTGTCCGACATGGCGCCGGGGTTGAAGGAGTTGACGGTGATGCGGCGATCGGTGTGTTCGGCCAGCAGGCGTGCCATCTCGTGGCAGCAGTAGATGTTGCACAGCTTCGACGTGCAGTACTGGGTCATCCCCGACTTTCGGTTCGCGATGGAGCGCGCGTTGTCGTAGGCGGGTTTGGCAGGAAAGAACCGTGGGGGATCGTGCAAGTCGCTGGTCACGAAGACGATACGTCCGTCGTCCCCCATGTGATTCAACAGCAGGTTGGTCAGCAGGAAGTGCCCCAGGTGGTTCACGCCGAAGATCATCTCGATGCCGTCCGTCGTACGAGGTGTGCCGGGTGTGCCAGCGGCGCTGAGGCCGGCATTGCAGACCACGGCATGCAAAGGGGGCAGGTCCGCTCGGGAGAAGCTGTCGCAGAAGCCGCGGACCGATGACAGGGAGGCCAAGTCCAGTTTCATGGCCGAGATGTTCGGATTGCCCGTCACGGTCCTGAGGGTTTCGGCCGCAGCGTCGGCCTTCGGCAGGTTCCGGCAGGCCAGCACGACGTGGTACGCGTGATCGCGTTCGGCGACGCTCTTGGCGCAGTGGTACCCCAGCCCGGTGTTTCCGCCCGTGACGATCGCGGTCTTGTGCTGCATGTTCGCCTTTCGCGGAATCGTTCTTCCGTCTTGTTGAGCAATCGATTCAACGCGCGAGGACCGCATGGACGCGAGGAGCGCACTCGCGCCCCCACCGCTGTCCTGCGGAATGCGCCTCGCTCATGAGGCCGATGTCCATCGCGGCGGCACCGCCTCGGCTGAGGGTCGCGAAAGCCGCGTCCGGTTCGATCAGTTCCACGATGGGAACACTGGTACGGATCCTGTGCAGCGCGGCTCGTGCGGCGTCGAGTCCGATCTGCAACTGCTGTCCCTCGTCATCCCCGGTGAGCGAGAAACAGGACACAGCGATGACCGCGTCGTGCCCGGTCGCCAGGTCGAGGTTGAGCGAGTCGATCACGCCACCGTCGAAGTACGGCATCCCCCGAACCCTCACAGAGGGAAAGACCATCGGGATCGCGGCGCTTGCGGCGACGGCGACGAACAACGGCACGCCCGTCGACGCGTTCAGCGCGCGTACGCGGCCGGTTGCCACCTCCGTGCTGGCGCAGCAGAACCCGACGGGCCATTCCCGACCTACTAGTGCCTCGAACGCCGCGCAGTAGGTGTTTTCGGGAATAGTGGCCGCCAGCAGAGCCTCTTCGCCGAGACGACGGGCACTCATGTGCGGGTCGGTCGTGTCGACTGCCGCCATTGCGTTCAGCAGAACGGCAACGGGATCCCGGCCAGGATGTGTGCCACCGGCCGGTGCCTGACTGGCCGCCAGAGATGCGGCGCTGGCCTGCAACCGCTCCACGAGTTCCGGTCCCAAATGGACACCGGTTCGGAGCAGCGCTCCGACGATCGAACCGGCCGACGTTCCGATGACGGCGTCGACCGCGGCAAGGCTGACACCGCTTTCCTGTATCCCGTGCAGGAGCCCGGCTTGCCATGCTGTGCCGAGCATCCCTCCACCTCCCAGTGTCATGACGACGCTCATCGTGTTTCCTTCCCGGTCGGCGAACGCCCAGGTGCGCGCGATGCGTTCTGGTGGATGCAGGTCCTCTGCGAGGGGAGGCGGCTGCGTCTGTCTCGATGCAGGTGGAGCACGCCCCTTCCGGTGCGTGGCGCGAGATGACCTGGGTTGGCTTGATCTGTTGCAGCTGCACCGCGCAACGAAACGGAATGCATTCCGTTTCGGGCTCAGCCTAAGCGAAGCGCACTTCGTTTGTCCAGGGCGCACCCTTGACAGGCTGATGCCAAGCAGTTTGGTCAGCTCGTCGATGGTCATCGAGCGTGCCGTGGTGGCTCTTCTCGCTGTGGTAGCGCGACCGTGAACAGCCGAGCATCCAGGCCACCGACAACGTCGGCGGCGGCCCGCCCACGATTCACCGCCGTCGCCGGAGATTCCTTGCCTAGGCCAGGGAGACCGTGGTGATCTCGATCCTGGCCGCAGCGGCGGGACCGGCGGTCTGGGACCCCTGTCGGATCGGCGATTCGGTTGGAACATACGTCCTTGACCGCACACAGATGCAACTTTCCTTCTGTGGTGCGGTGTTCGGTGATGTCGGCCAGCCACGGCCGGTTCGCCGCGGTGGCGGTGAAGTCGCGGCGGACCAGATCGTCGTGGACAGGCGGGCCGGACTTCTTCTCGTTGCGGCCGCGTTTCTTGCCGAAGCCGATGTCGCGCGCCTCGTCGGCCAGGAACCGATAACCGAACTCCGGATCGTCGCGGTGCGCGTCGAACAACGCGTTCGCCCGATGAGCCCGCTTGAGTTCCGTGACGTCACCGGCCTGTCACGCCATCGGTAGTGCGGCTGTCGAGCGATGTTCAAGACCCGGCGCGTCGCCGTGACGGGGATGTCGTCGGCGGCGAACTCGTTCACGAGGGTAGGGCCTTGTCCCGGCGGGTTCGCCTGCGACAAGTACGCCGTCGCGCGGCGCAGGACCTCGTTCTCCTGTTCCAGCAGCTTGATCCGCTTGCGCGCCTCGCGCAACTCGGCCGAGTCGCTGCGGCTCACACCGGGTTTGCTGCCCTCGTCGGCGTCGGCCTGGCGCATCCTGGGGGTAGGGCTGGGCACAGCGACATCGCCCAGCCCACCGTCACGGCAAGCCACCTCGGATGAGCTGGCTTGCCGTGATGGCGAGGCTGCGAGACAAGCGTCGACGCTCTGTCTTGTAGTTCTCGTGGTGCTCACGGCTATCGTTAAGTGCCAACAAGTTCTCCGAAGTCAACGTAGTGCGCGCGCGCTCAGGATGGACGCGACCACCGCAGCGGGATGCGCCACCAGTACTGCGTGTTGGGGGAGTGGATGAGAAGTAGACGGTCGCCCGCGTGGAGGTTGAAGTGCGCTTGGGCTCCTGCCGGTATGAGGACTTGTCGCCGTGGGTCGATCGGCGAGTTTGGCTGTTCGTGGCGTGCTTTGCGGATGATGATGGCGTCAGCGGCTACGGACGTGTGGGTGTGGTCGCAGGTGTTCCAGTCCAGCAGTGTGAGTAGATCCCTCAGCCCCTGAAGGCTTCGGCTGGCAGGGGCGAGCCTGCCGTCTGTTCTCGCAGCATCAGCGAGAGATGGGAGCACCATCGTCCGGCTTACCCAGCGAGGACGCGCCTCGCGGCATGAGCGCGTCTTCGTTCGGCACACGATCAGCGGTAGGACAGGATGTTCTTCGGCTGGCCTGGCAAGGGCGCCGCAGGTTCATTTCGGATGACCGTTGGACGCGAAGCCGTCAGAATCGTCTGCATGCTGACCCCGCCGCAGATCCGCCGCCGACTGAGTGAGGGTGCCGTAGCGGCCGCACAGGGCGGCCGGCTTGTTCTGGACGAGACCGCGTCCTGGCTCACCTCGGTGACCGCACGTGAGTTCTTGCGGATCGACCACGATGCTCGTCAGTTCCGGTACGAACGGCCGGCGCTGGGAAAGCCGGAGAAGTGGACGAGTGAGGTTCTGGCGAGTCCGTTGCCCGTCGTCGCGGTACTGGCCAGCATGCACCCCGACGGATACGTGCGTGAGCGCGCCGTTCGGTCCTTGGTCACCTCTCTCCACGCGTTGAGCGATCGTGCCCTGGCAGTCCGAGTCAACGACCACGTTCGAGTGATCCGCGAGGTGGCTGCGGGCGAGGTGCTGCGACGACGGACGTTGGATCACGCCGACCAGTTGGTGCCACTCCTGCGTCGGATCGAGCAGCGCGGCCGGGGCTTCGAGGTCTTGGCGCTGTACCTGCACGCACTGGTGACCGAGCACGGCGAGGCGGACGTGTGGGCCCGCTTCCGCAGGTCCACGGACTACGACCTCCGGCGCGCCGCCTTCCAGCACAGCTTCGACTCCGGACTGCTCGGTTTGCCGGACGCGGTCGTGCTGCTGCCCGGAGAGAGGGACCAAGTGGTCCGCCGGCGGCTCATCGAGGTCATCGCCGACTCGGCGACTCCTGATGTGATCACCAGGGTGCTGCTTCGCGACCGGTCCGCCGAGAGCCGCACCCTGGCATTGGTGAAGCTGACGGCTGCGCGGCTCGACCCCGCCGACGTGGAGCGGCTTCTGCTCGACTCCTCCGTGCTCACCCGGTTGTGGGCTCGTCGCCGCTGGCAGGAGATGGGACGCGATCCAGCCGTTGTCTATGCCGCGTGCGCACATTCCACCGCCAAACCCATCGTGCGCGCTCGCGCCTACACCGGGCTCGCCGAGACTGGCACCGCCATCGAACGGCAGGAGATCGTCGGCCTGGTCCGCAGCACGGAGCTTCCGCTGCGGAAAGTAGGCCTGTCGTTGCTCCGGGGCGGTGCCACCGCCGAGGACATCCCGCTGTTGCTCCGGTCGGTAGCCGGCGACCACTCGCGAGTGGCCCGGCTGGCCGGCGAGGTCCTCATCGGCAGCCCTCGGTTGTGGTCTCTCACCGACCTGGCCCCGCTCAAGGCAGCGAAGGATCCGGAACGTCGCCGCCGGGCATGGTGGCTCCACCGCCGCCGCGGCGGGTGGGAAGCAGTCATCGCTGATCTCGAGCTCCTCCACGACTCAGACCCGCGGTTTGCCGCCTTGGGCCGGCAGCGCGAGTTGCCGATGTACCTGCAGCCGACCGTCACCCAGCAGCGCCGCATCACGGAGCTGCTCTCCACCGTCCCCATCGGGCGCGATCAACGCAGCTCCATCGCGTTCGCTGCCGGACTTCCCGACCTGCCCCGCTCCTCTGCAGCGCAGGACTGCGTACCGGTCCCGCACTCCGAATCGATACCAGTCACGTCTCACAGGCAGTGGTGGCGCATCTGGAACCGGCCGTCGAGCAGGTGACAGACGCAGGAACTGACTGTGCTCTGGGTTGAGCCATCCCGCCGCACGGGGGCCATGCTCACCGACAGCGAGCGGTGCCTGGTCGCGCGCATCCAATGATCAAAGCCTCCCGCTGCGATTCGGCGCCCACGACCAGCGGCATGAGAGTGCGTCGTGCGGGTTGCCGGCTGTTGCTCCGCTACCTGCCGACGGGCTGGACGATGTCCGGGCCGCCGGTGTGCGGCGTCGGGACGTAGCCTTGTGCCGGTTCCGGTAGTGCGGCCACGCAGTTCGCGGAGCAGGCGTTCACCAGCAGTGGCAGCACGTCTGTGCCGACCCAGCGGGAAATCCATACCTGGTGCAGTTCTTGGTCGACCGGCCCGTCACAGACGCTGCAAATCCGTACGGCGGTGGTGCCCCACACACCCGGATCGAGCGCGGCGAAGTCCACCTGGTCGGCGTAGGTGACCGGCCGCAATGCCGGAAACGGCGGCCGGAACTTGACGTTGCCGTACAGGACGCGGGTACTCACCGTGCTATCGGCGACCTTCGCGCACTTGGTGAGTTCGTACGGGTACCAGTGCAACCGGTGCGAGGTATAGGGCTCGAACAGCTCGAGATTGGTCATCGCTCCGATCTCGGGTGGCAAGCGCACCAAATTCGTGCCGTAAAGGACCAGGCGCGTGACTGCGGTCAGCTTCGCGATCGTGGACGGCAGGGTGATGACCTGCCGCCGTTCCGCGCCGCTCATCTCCCTGAACGGGGCGAACTCCGTCCGCTCATCCGCGGCGGCCTCGTCGACCAGTGCCAGCAGGTGCCGCCAGCCCGCTGCCGCGTGGTCCTGCTTGTCCTGGTGGAAGGAGACGGTCAGCGGTCGGGTCGACTTCGAGTAGCCGACGCACCGGCATGGATCCCGGTCGGGTCCACCTGACGGGGGTCCGATCGCGTCGGCGAACCGATTGTGGAATACCTGCGGTGTGCTCTCGTCGGTCGACACCTGTGAAGCGTATCGATGATGATCGGTGACCGGTGCGCACCGCGACGACCCACGGTGCGCAACCTCCTGTCATCGGCATGAGCGCGCTCGGGCAACGCGATCAGCGGCATGAGAGCAAGTCAAGCCGTTGGTTCGGGGGTTCGGCGTGCTTGTGCCAGAGCATCAGTCCACGCGTTGGTGTACTCATCTGCCACGACCCAGTGCAGGCTGTGGAACAGTTTTTCGCCGTTGCACTCCGCGATGTACACCCGATCTGCTTGGCGCCAGATCAGGATGCCCCAGCCCTGGTCGAGGTCCGTGTACGGCTGCGGGATGTTGCCCAGAGGGATGTTTTCCACAGTCCACCTACGGAGATCCTGGTCGACGTCGTCCCACCAGGGGAAGCTGGCGATCTCCTGGCCTTGGTCATCGGTGAACCGCAGCGCAGTACTGCTGCTGTTGCGCTGAAACAGCTTGATCTTGAATCCGTCAACACGCGTGAAGAGTTCGAGATTGCTCTCCGCGACCACCTCCTCGATGCTCAGTTCGAACATCGGACACCTCCAGTTCGATCGAGCCCCATCCTCGTGCAGCGGAGTCATCATCCGCCACCGCGACCGAGGTCGTACCTACGCTCCTTCGGGCGCACGCTCATCGGCATAAGCGCGCAGTGCGAACGAAACTGCCTTCGATACCTGATCAGATGGTCATCTGTGCACGGAGTTGGTCAAATGTGCAACCGATAACTGAGCCGACTTCTTGCGCTCGCAGGCTGAGGCGGTCCTGGCGATGGACTTCATCGAGACGGTCACACTTACCGGTCAGCGCCAGTACGTTCTCGCCGCCATCCACCACACGGCCGGCGTGACGCATCTTTGGTACCACCGCTACTTGGAAATCACCGCTCGCGACGTCCAGCAGCCTCACCGTCGACATGCGAGCGAAGGCATAGACGGTGAGGCTTACCGCCGGCCGCCAGCGGCGACGTTGGGCCGTGATCACACTGATGACACGACATCCCGCTCGGCCGGCCGGTGGTCCGGGAACCACGGCGGCGGCGCCGCGTAACCCACCGCCGGTGCGCGACGGCACGGTCGGTCAATCGGAGAGCACGGCCGGTCAGCTGGCGATCTTGCCGAACAGATGCGTGGCGGGGGCGTCAGGGTCGTCGCCGTAGAAGAACTCCGTGAGCGCCTGGTGGAACTCGGTGCGATCCAGCCCGCCCGAGCCGTTCAGGTCCAGCGCGTCGAAGACCGCGACACAGTCCTCGGAGGGCACGTTGCCGGCCAGGCTGAAGATCTCCTTGAACTCCTCCTGGTCGACCCTGTCGTCACCGTCGAGGTCGATCAGGTCGAAGTAGCAGTCGGCCACCGGTCCGACCTGCTGCGGGTACAGGGTGGGATCGGCCAGCGCCTGCCTGAACCCCTCGGTCATCTCCCGCAGGTCGACCTTCCCGTCACCGTCGTGGTCCATCGGCGCGATCACGTTGGCCCAGAACGCGTCCAACCCGTCGGTGAGTCGGCGGGCGGTCGTGGACTCCGGTGCGGCACCGCGGGCTGCGATGTAGCGCTCGCCCATCATTCGGACGTCTCGACGGGTGATCACCCCGTCGCCGTCGGCGTCCGCGCCGTTGAACCACTGGCGGTACTTGAGATCCTGAACTGCAGTCATGATCGCGCAACGTATTCAAGCCAGTACGTGGGGTCCAGCGGCGTGACCCGAAGGGGAGATCGGATCATTCGTTCGGGTGGTGCCGATCACTGTGCCGGACTTCTGTTGGCGGTACGAGGCTTGGTGGCGCGAACGCGAGCACGTCGGGAAGGGGGCCGTCGTAGCGCTCGACGTCGACCAGCGCGCTGTGGGCGCTCGGTCCTTGGGACAGGCGCGAGCACGGCCGGTCCGCGGTGAGAACGTTCGGGTTGCCGTGGCGGTCCATCGTCCCGCTCATGCCCGGCTGGATCGGATCCCACCACGCTCCCGTGGACAGCTGTACGACGCCTGGCATGACAGCGTCCGACAGGACCGCACCCGCGAGACAGCTGCCGCGGTCGTTGTGGACTCGCACGATCATGCCGCTCTCGATGCCGCGTGCCGCGGCGTCCGACGGGTTGAGCGTCACGGGCTCGCGATCACGGATCTTCGAACTGAGGCTGTGGTCACCGTTGTCGTACTGGCTGTGCAGGCGTGAGGCGGGCTGGTTCGAGATCAGGTGCAGCGGGAACCGGTCCGCGAGATCGGCATGAAGCCACTCCGCCGGTTCGAACCACTTCGGGTGTCCGGCGCAGTCGTCGTAGCCGAACGAGTCGATCTCCTCGGAGAAGATCTCGATCCGGCCCGACGGTGTCGACAGGCGAAAACCCTGCGGGTCAGAGCGGAGGTCCTCGAAGCTGCCGGGAAACGGTCCGGTCGACGCCGGCAGCTCGGCGGTGGAGCTGTGCCAGAAGTCGTCGAAGCTCGGCAAGGCGTCATCACCGCCGAGATCGGCCCTCGTCTGCTCGTAGAGGTGCCGGACCCATTCGATCTCGGAGCGCGACTCCGTGAACTCCTGCTCGAACCCGAGCCGGGAGGCCAGGGCGGCGAAGATATGGTGATCGGTACGCGATTCGCCCGCCGGTTCGCGGACCTTCGGCATCGCGACGATGTGGGGGTCGGAAAATCCGGCGGCGAAGTCGTCGCGCTCGAGGCTGGTAGCGACGGGCAGGACGATGTCCGCGAACTTGGCCGTCGTGTTCCACCAGGCTTCGTGAACCACCACCGTGTCAGGGGCCTGCCAGGCGCGGGTCAATCGGTGGAGGTCCTGGTGGTGGTGGAACGGGTTCCCTCCGCACCAGTAGATCAGGCGGAGCTCCGGCAAGGTGAGGCGCTTGCCGTCGTAGTCGATGACCTCGCCCGGACGCAGCAGAGTGTCGGCGATCCTCGCGACGGGGATGAAGTCCGGAACCGGGTTGGGAACCGCCGGTATCGTCGCCACGGAGGCGCGGTCCGGGGCGACGCCCGTCGCGTCCATCGTCGCGTAACCCGCACCCCAGCCGCACCCAGGCCGACCCATCGAGCCCGTCATGGCGGCCAGCACCACGGACATCCAGATCGGTTGTTCGCCGTGGTCCGCCCGTTGCACCGCGTAGTTGACCATGATGAGAGATCGTTGAGTGGTGAGGCGGCGAGCGAGGTCGGTGATCGCGTCGCGGCTGATGCCCGTGATCTTCGCCGCCCAAGCCGCGTTCTTCGGAACGCCGTCGAGCTCGCCGGTCAGGTAGGAGGCGAAGCGGTCGAACCCGACGCAGCACCGGCGGAGGAAGTCCTCGTCGTGCCACCCGTTGACCAGCATCGTGTGTGCGATGCCGAGCATCGCGGCGGTGTCGGTGTTGGGCACGACGGGCAGCCATTCGGCGTCGAGGAAGTCGGCGACGTCGCTGCGGATGGGGCTGATGTTCACGAACCGCACTCCGGCCTCACGGCACCGGCGTTGCAGGTTCTCCGTCTGGTGCTTGGCCAGTCCACCGGGGTTGATCTGGCTGTTCTTGAGGGCCAGCCCTCCGAACGCCACCACGAGCTCACAGTTCTCGGCGATCTCGTCCCACATGGGCATCCGGCTCTGGTAGCTCCACGGATGACCACCGATCACGTGGGGGAGGATGACCTCCAAAGCTGCGGTGCTGTAAGTGTTGCGGGAGTCGGTGTAACCGCCGCCCAACGCCAGGAACCGGTGGAGTTGTCCCTGCGCGTGGTGGAATCTGCCCGCACTCGCCCAACCGTAGGATCCGCCGAACACCGCGCTGTCTCCGTGCTGTGAACGGACTCGGCGGAGTTGATCGCTCACCAGCGTGATCGCATGGTCCCAGCTCACCTCCACGAAGGTGTCCGAGCCTCTGGCCGCGCCGTGGGCGCGAGGCTCGCCGTTCAGCCAGCCCTTGCGCACAGCGGGATGCAAGACGCGAGCGCTGTCGTCGGCGGCTGTCACCATTCCGGGGCCGATGGGCGATGGCACTGGGTCGTCGTGCCGAGGTTCGATTCGTACCAGCCGGCCGGAATCGACTACGGCGACGAAACTTCCCCAGTGCGTCGCGACCGACACGCGTCGTTCCATCGCACATCAACTCCAGCTCTGAGAGTCCTTGATCTGGGACAACAGTCGCTCACACCGCCAGGGTGATGTGTCGTTGCGGGAGCCTGCCCTTCGCCTTCGTTCGGTCGAGGCGCATTCCTCGACCAGCGGCCGCCAACTCGAACATGGTGGCACGGAGCGGTCATGGTTTCCCGCACTCGATGCCACCTTCATCAAGCTGGCGTAGCGCCTGCAGGCCATCAGGCTGCCAACCTCCGTCACCAGTTCCGCGATCGTGATGACAGCGGCGACCATTGCTCCGTCCCCAGGAAGTGCTCGTTGCCTGATCACCTTCGAGTGGTCTCGGGTCGCCTGCGCCGAGATGGATCTGGTGACGTGATCGCCGTGGTGGTCGAGACGATTGCCGCTGTCGAGAACGCGGCCGGCTGAAGTTGCTCCGCCAGACCGTTGCGGGTCAGCGCGCGGAGGGCGAACTCGCCTTCCGGGGTCGTCGAGGACGGCGTGCGCGAGACCGCCGCCTCGCTGGCCGGTAGCGCCGACCACGGTGATGGTCTGCTTGCCGGGCATCGGGACTCGTGGCAGCAATCGCCGGCAACGTCGACCCGGTCACCGAGTCGACCGGACATCGCGGTCCGGTGAGGGCCTGCGACGTCGCGCTGGTTCACGGGTGCCGCAGCGGGAGGATCCCCACGTGGTAGGCCAGTGCGACCGCGTGTGCGCGGTCGTGGGCGCCGAGGCGTCGTCGGACCTGCTGGACATGGGTTCTCACCGTGGCCACGGTGCGTTCAGGTTCAGCGCTATGTCCTGGTCGTTCTTTCCTTCGGAGACGAGTGCGAGTGCCTGGCGTTGCCGCGGGGTGAGCACGGGATCCGATCTCCGATCATCCGCTTTAGGTGGCAGGTGGCTGTGAGCGGGGAGCGGGGAGCGCATCTGATGTCGCCTCAGGCGCGTGCGGTCTCCTGACAACCTGCTGCGTCGTGCAGGTCGACGCGAAACCACGTTGATGCCGGGAGTTCCAGATGTTGGCATGCTGGCTGATGGGCAGCCGGTCGTGTTCGCCAGGGGATTCTGGCCTGCTCACCGCGGAGGAGTTGAGTGGTGAACCGGACCACAGCGCACGGGCCGGGTGACATCCCTGCCTCACAGGCCTGCGGTCATGCCGTGCGGATCGGCCGCGCTCAAAGCACTCGTCGCGTCCAGCTCCCAGCCTTTCGCGTACGCCGCGGCGAATTCCTCGCCCAGCGCGGCTTCTCCTTCGCGGGTGAGTGCGCGGATCTGCGGATCGGTGGTGTCGTGAGCGCCGCGGAGCCGGGCCGCGACGCCGAGGAGAAACGCTGATCGGTGTTGTTGTCCGCACGTCGCGGCAAAGGCGGCCGTGTGCACGGTCACCGAGGACAGGACCGGCAGTTCGTTCGTCGTCAGTGCGGCCGCGTACGCCCGGCGCAGTGCCTGGTCTGCGCCGGGCAGGTCGCCTGATGCGAGGCAGAGTGCGGCCCGCGCGTTGCCGGCCTGCGTTCGTGCGTGGCCGGAGGGAGAGGCGGCGTCGGCCAGGGCCCGTTCGGCGCCGTCGAGCAGGCCGGCCGCCTGGACGAGGTCGCCGAGCCGGATCTGGAGGTGCGCCTCCCAGACGTCGAGCAGGACCGGCATCTCCGCCGAGGACGCGCGCAGCGCACGCTCACGGGCGGCGCGGATCAACGCCGCGGCCTCTTGGATGTCGTCACGCCGCAGGTGCAGGTCGATCCAGCGCAGGTCGCGGTAGAGCTGGTCGCCGACGCTGAGTGATCCCAGCTCATCGGCCAGCGTCCAGGCCTCCCGCAGGTCGGTCAGCGCACCGTCGAGGTCGTCGTAGCGCCGCAGTTGGGCGCGCATCGGCAGGACGGCGGCCTGGGCCCAGCCGTCGCCGGCTTGCCGGAAGCGCGTCAGGGAGGCCTCGACGTGGGCTCGCATCCGGTCGAGCGCGCCCGCGTTCTCGGCGAACTCGGCGAGGAGCATGTGGGCCAGCCCGGACAGCCACACGTCCTCTCCTTCCGCCAGGTTCCGCAGGATCGCGGGTGCGGTCTCCTCCTCCAGCAGGAACAGCAGGACCGGGCCGTACACGCGGTGGTGGGCGGGCAACTGCTCATGTCCGAGCAGGCGGTGGGCGAGCTCCAGCATCTCCGCCTGGTCGTCGGCGGCCTGCGTGGCGGCGTCTCCCGACATGGCGTCCGCGCGGTTGAGCAGCTGGACGGCTCGTGCGCAGTCCCGTTCGGGCGTCGTGTCGCCACCGGGCACGGCCAGCGCCTTGCCCAGCCAGTGGGCGCCGTCCAGCTGGCGGCCGAACACCTGCCAGTACCAGACCAGGCTCAGAGCCAACGTGATCGCGCCGCTGGAGTCGTGGGTGGCGCACCGGTGTCGCAGGGCTGCGAGCGTGTTGTCGTACTCGGCGCTGAGGACCTCCATGGTCGCCAGCTGGTCGTGCCCGCGCAGCAACGGATCGTGGTGTGCCGTGAGTTCGGTGAAGTGGGCGGCGGCGAGGTCACGGGCGGTGCCCAGTTCCTCGGCGGCGGTCAGGCGTTCGATGCCGTACTCGCGGAGGGTCTCCAGCATGCGGTAGCGGCCGGTGCCGGGATCGAGTTGGAGCAGGGACCTGTCGACGAGTGCGGCGAGCAGGTCGGGGACCTCGGCTGTGGGCACGGTGGTGCCGGAGCAGACCGCCGCCGCGGAGGCGGGCGTGACGCCACCCGGCAGGACGGAGATCCGTTGTGCGACAGTGCGTTCGCGCTCGTCGAGCAGTTCCCAGCTCCAGGCGATGACCGCGCGCAGGGTGCGGTGCCGGGGTGATGCGGTGCGGCTGCCGGTGGTGAGTAGCCGGAACCTGTCGGAGAGTCCGGCGGACAGGTCACGCAACGACAACGTCCGCAGCCGGGCGGCGGCCAGCTCGAGCGCCAGGGGCATGCCGTCCAGGCCGCGGACGATGTCCTTGATCAGCGGCAACGTGGACGGATCGACCTGGATGCCTGGCCGGACGGCGGCGGCCCGGTCGACGAACAGGTGCACCGAAGCCGTACGACGGGACTCGTCGACGTCGTCGCCGGGGTCGGGCAGTTCGAGCGGTCCGAGCGGCACGAGCGCCTCGCCGTCGACCGCGAGCGGCTCGCGGCTGGTGGCGAGCACGTGCAGGCTGGGGCAGCGCGTCAGCAACGCGGTGACCAGGTGGGCGACGGCGTCGACCAGGTGCTCGCAGTTGTCGACCAGCAGCAGGACCTGCGTGCCGCCCAGCTCACCGGCCAGGACGTCGAGCTCGTCACCGTCGGCCCGCCTGCGCGGGGCGAGCGCCCCGCCCCGGGACCCGATCGCGGCGAGCACGGCCGCCGCGATCTTCGCGGGTTCGGTGACGGACGCGAGATCCACGAACCACACGCCGTCGCGGTACTGGTCGCGGTGACGACGGGCGGCCTCCAGCGCCAGCCGCGTCTTTCCCGCACCGCCGGGGCCGAGGACGGTCACCAGGCGGCCGGTGGCGAAGAGGGCTCCGATGCGGGTGAGGTCCTCGGTCCGGCCGATGAAGCTGGTCAACGGAGCCGGTAGGTGCGCGGGTCGGACCGGAGCGGGTTCCGCCCGGCGGTGCGTCTCTGCCGATACCGCAGTTGCCGCGCCCGTTTCAGGTCGCAGCAGGCGCAGATGCCGTTCCCGCAGGGCGGATCCCGGCTCGGCGCCGAACACCTCCGCGAGGGCTTGGCGGATCTTCTCGTAGACGGCCAGCGCCTCGGCCTGACGCCCGGCGACGGCGAGTGCGTCCAGCAGCAGCGCGGCGGCCCGTTCGTGGACGGGGTGCTCGGCCAGCAGCGCGGTCAGCCGGGCGACGGCCGCCTCGGTGCGTCCCAGCGCCAGTTCCGCCTCGGCGAGGTCCGTGACCGCCTCGATCGACACCTGTGCCAGCCGGGTCGCGACCGCGGGTGCGACCGCGGCGATGACCACCTGCTCGGCGCCGGGGTGAGCACCCCACAACGCCACGGCCTCGGCGAGAACGGTGCCCGCGGCCTCCGGGGCCTCTGTCCGCAGCCTCTCCCGGCCGGCGGCGGCGAGCTGTTCGAAGCGCGACACGTCCACGTCCGCCGCGTTCACCGCCAGCCGGTAACCGCCCGCGACCTGCACGATCACGCCACCGGCCGGGTCTGCCGGGCTGAGCGCGCGGCGCAGCCGGGTGACGAGGGTCTGCAGGGCGGAGGCGGTGCCTGCGGGCGGGTCCTCGCCCCAGATCGCGTCGACCAGCACGCCGGGTTCGACGGGGCGGCCTCCGGCGAGTGCCAGGCGGACGAGCAGGCCACGCAGTCGCGCGCCCGGCACGGACAGGATGTCCTCGCCGCGCGACACCTGGAACTCGCCGAGGAGCGAGACGCGAAGCCGTCCACCTGCGTCCATTCCGCGATCTTCGCGTGCCCGTCCGCCCAGGCCAAATCTGGGTGGGCTTGTCAGCGCATGTGCGCGCGATGTCAGCGCCGTGTGCGTCCCGTGCAAGCGACGCGCCGCACTCTTCGCCCCATGACCGAGATCGAGAACGCCGGCTGGGTCCGGACCTGGGGCACGTCCCCACAGATGACCGACGCCGTGTTCGCCGACGTGACGCTGCGCCAGGAAGTGCGCATCAGCGGCGGTGGGCGGCGGGTGCGAGTCCGCTTCACCAACGAGTACGGCACCGCCCCTCTGACCATCGGTGCGGCGCGGCTGGGCGTCGCGGTGCCCGGCGGAAGCGTCGCACCGGGCAGCGACCGGGTGCTGACCTTCGGCGGCCGGGCTGCCACCACCATCCCGGCGGGGGCGCCGGTCCTCAGCGATCCGGTGGACCTGCCCCTCGACGCGCTCACCCGGTTGTCCATCAGCCTCCACCTGCCGGGCAGGGTCGAGGCCTGCACCGGCCACGACATGCCGCTGGAAGTCGGCTGGGCGATCCCGGGCAACGCCGTGGCCGACGCCGTTCTGCCCGCGAACGCCGAGCCACTGGAGGTACGTGCCCTGATCTCGGCGGTCGAGGTGGTGCCCGACGGCCCGGCGAAGGTGGTTGTGGCGCTGGGCGACTCCCGGGTCGACGGCGCCGGCTCGACCGTCGGAGGCGCCCGCAGTTGGCCGGACCGGCTGGCCGAGCGCGGTCTGTTCGTCTCCAACCAGGGGATCAGCGGCAACCGGCTGCTGAACGACGGGCTGGGCGCGTCAGGTCTGGCCCGCTTCGACCGCGACGTGCTGGCGACGCCGGGCCTCACCCACGTGGTGGTGTCCATCGGCGGCAACGACCTCGCCATCTCCCTCGCTCCGCGCGACGACGGGCCGCTCGCCGAGTTCCTCGCGATGTTCCCCGGCGATCCGGTGACGGTGGACGACGTCATCGCAGGCCATCGGCAGTTGATCGCCCGAGCGCACGACCGGGGGGTGAAGGTCTACGCCGCCACGATGGCGCCCTACGAGGGCGACGACATCTTCAGCCCGGAAGGCGACGCCGCGCGTCACGCGGTCAACGACTGGATCCGGACGAGCGGCGCCTTCGACGCGGTCCTCGACTTCGACGCCGTGTGGCGTGACCCGGCACGGCCGAGCCGGATCCGGGACGACCTGCACGCGGGCGACCACCTGCACGGCAACGACGCCGGCTACCGGGCGTTGGCGGACTCCATCGACTTGTCGCTGTTCAAGGAGCTCTCGCATGCATGACGTGGTGATCGTGGGCGCCGGCCCGGTGGGCCTGTTCCTGGCGTGTGAGCTCGGCCTGGCCGGCTGCGACGTGCTGGTGCTCGAACGGGAGCCGGACCCGCGCACCGCCTGGAAAGCACTCCCGCTCGGGATGCGCGGCCTGAACGCGGGATCCGTCGAGGCGTTCTACCGCCGGGGCATGCTGTCCGCCCTGGGCGTCCCCGACGACCCGCACACCTCTCCGCGCGCTCTGAGCCATTTCGCCGGTATGACGCTCGATCCGGCGAAGGTCGACGTCACGACGCTGGCCAGCCCGGCGCTGGAAGGAGTGATGACGAGCCTCGAAGCGGTCGAGTCGATCCTGTCCGAGAGGGCGGTTGCGCTCGGCGTGCGGATCGAACGCGGCGTGGTGGTCGACGCCGTCGTGCAGGACGACGAGGGCGTGGAAGCGAGAGCGGGCGAGCAGGTCTACCCGGCTCGCTGGCTCGTCGGTTGCGACGGCGGCCGCAGCGCGGTGCGCGGCCTCGCGGGCTTCGGCTTCGCCGGCACCGAACCGCAGCTGACCGGCTACACCGCCCTCACCACGATCGCCGACCCGGAGAAGCTGAACGGCGGCTTCTCCCTGACGCCGCAAGGGATGTACCTGCGGACACCGATCGAGGGACACATCGGCATCATGGACTTCGACGGCGGGGTGTTCGACCGCTCGCAGCCGCCGACGCGCGATCACCTGCAGGAGGTGCTGCGCCGGGTCTCGGGCACCGACGTGACGCTGAGCGAGGTCCACCTGGCCTCCAGCTTCACCGACCGCGCCATGCAGACCACCACCTACCGGCAGGGCCGGGTGCTGCTCGCCGGCGACGCCGCGCACGTCCACTCGCCGCTCGGCGGGCAGGGACTGAACCTGGGCATCGGCGATGCGCTGAACCTGGGGTGGAAGCTGGCCGCGACCGTGCACGGGCACGCCCCAGAAGGCCTCCTGGACACCTACACCGGCGAACGCCACCCGGTCGGCGCGCGCGTGCTCGACTGGTCACGCGCCCAGGTGGCGGTCATGCGACCGGGCGAGAACGCCCCGGCGCTGCAGAGGCTGGTCCGTTCTCTGCTCGAGACCGGCCACGGGACGACCTACGTGTTCGAGCAGACCTCAGGCCTGTCGAACCGGTACGACGTGGGCTCCGGGCATCCGCTGGCCGGCCGGAACGCCCCGGACTTCCGCCTCGAGGACGGCACTCGGCTGGGAGAGCTCCTCGCAGGTGGACAAGGTGTCTTGCTCGACTTCCGCGGCGAGCTGGACCGTGTCGCGCGGGGGTGGGAGGACCGGATCCGTCATGTGGCCGGGCGAGCTCAGGACGACCTCGGACTCGACGCCGTACTGGTCCGGCCGGACGGCGTCGTGGCCTGGGCCGGTGAGCCCGGGGAGTTCGAGCGGGTCGCTGAGCGCTGGTTCGGCACGTCGCTGCTGTCGCTGTTCAGCTGACTCGACCACGTCCGCCCGGCCAGACCGCAACTGTTCCAGATCGATTCGGACCACAGGAGAGAACCGTGAACGCCACCGAGCCTGAAACCGCTGTCCAGCAACCACTTCACCCACCCTCGGTCCCGCAGCGCCGGGGCGCCGGGGCGCTGTTCATGGCCAGCGGCGGGATCTACCTCACCGCGGAGTTCATCGCCGCCGCGGCGTGGACTGATCCGGCGTACAGCTACACCCACCACTTCACGAGCAACCTCGGGGTCCGCGGCCCTGTGACCGCGTTCGGGCAGTTCATGTACTCACCCCTCTGGTGGGTGATGAACACCGGCTTCTTCCTTTTCGGACTCGTCGCCCTGGCCGGTGTCATCGCGCTGAGGGGACTGCCCGCGAAGCGTCGCGTGCCGGCGGTCCTCATGGCCGCACTGCTGGCCATCGGCGGCATCTTGCTGTCACTCTTCCCCGGATCCGGGGAATCGGCGGACAGCGGCGGGACCGACTACCACGCACTGGGTGCCTTCGTGGGGTTCTTCAGCGCCAACGTCCTCATCATCCTTCTCGGCAGGATGCACGGACACCTGGGAATCACCCGCAGGCTGGGGAGGACCCTGGTGGGGGCTGGAACCTTCGGCTTCGTCTCGCTGGCGGTCCACATGGCCGTCCTCGCATCGGAAACCGGCGTCCTCATCGGACTCACCCAGCGCGGCATCATCTACCCGTTCCTGATCAGCATGATCATTGTGGGGGTGGCACTGCGGAAGCGCCGGCTTCCGGCAGCGTAGAAGCGAATTTCAACCACTGACAAACGACGTCGACCACGCCGTGAGCGCGTTCGTGCCAACCGTCAGCGAAGGTTCGCGTTCTGGGACGGCGGACCGCTGACGGCCACGTTCCACTTCGGACGCCGCCGGGTCCCGGCTGGTGCAGTATCGGATTCGTTCACCCTCGGTCGCGCACGGGGTGGGAGGCCGGCGCCGGTTCGTCCACGGTGAGACTCTCCGGCAGCCGCTGGACCGCGTGCAGGGGCACGAGCTCGGACTGCAGCACCATGGCGGCGGCGCCGATCGCAGGGTGCCGTCGCAGCCGTGTGGGAAAGCCGCACCTCGACCTTGTGGACGCCGCGTGCGAAGAAGCCTCGGTCGAGTTCTTCACGCACGATCGGCAGGTACACCGATCCCGCGATGGCGAAGCCCGGTCCGGTGAGCACGAGGAACTCGACGTCCATGACGTTCGCCAGGGTGCGGGTGGCCACCGCGACGTACCGGGCGGAGCGTTCGAGGATCGCGGTGGCCTGTGGTTCGCCCCGGCGGGCTGCACGGCTCACCGCGGCGAACTCCGCTGTCAGGGAGTTGCGGGATCCGCCGGCGCCGACCAGATGCGCCAGTGCCCGGTTCGCGCGCGCGGCCGCGACGACGGCGACGGGTCCGGCAAGTGCCTCGACGCATCCGCGAGCCCCGCACCAGCACTCGGGACCCGTGATGTCGACGCACATGTGTCCGATCTCGCCGGCGTTGCCGCTGCTGCCGCGATAGGTGATGCCGCCGATCACGATGCCCGCGCCGATGCCGCTTCCCATGTAGAGCGCGGCAGAGGTCGAGGCACTTCCCATGCCGCCCGACCAGTGCTCGCCGAGCACCGCGGCCGTGGCGTCGTTGTCCAGCACGACGGGCAGGCCGGTCGCGGATCAGCGGACGGGCGCGGTTCGACGTGGTGCTGTGGGTGCCGGCGTGGGCAGGGGAGTTCACGGTCACGGTCAACGGTGAGAAGCAGCGGCTGAACGCCTTGCCCGGCACCTACGTGACCTTGTACTTCCGCCGGGTAGAGCCGAAAATCATGTTCGCGGGCGTCGACTCCGGTGTCGCGAACCCCGTGCGCGCGGACGGGTCCACGCTCCTCGACGAGGTGTGGGTGGCCGCGCCGTTCTCCGCCAAGAACGTGTTCGTGGACCGGGTGAACGCCGTGGCACGGCGGTGGGTGGGGGAGGGCCTGATGTCCGTCGCCGACCACGACGGCGTGATCCGCACGGCACGCAACGCGCCGATCCGATAGCGCTCCTGGGTGGTTCGGCCGCTGGCACCGCGCAATATGAGCGTGCGCGCGCATACGGCACCCAGATTGCGCCTATAGCGTCGATTCGACTACCCCCGTCGAATCGACGTCGAATTCGACACTGGCGGAGGTTGGTCTCCGTCATTCATTGTCAAGTCAGGTCCGCCGCACACGCGGTGTTGCCTGTTCAGGGCCACCCAAGATCATGGTTGATTGTGCAAACACACTGGTGAGCGAGGGTTTATTACATTTGCGCTGACCATGGGAAGAACTACTTCAAAAGCGAATTAAGATCACGTACTGTGCCCGATCGGAGCGCGGTACGGGGAACAGGTTCATACGACTGAGTGCGCTCGTGACCTCTTTCGAGGCGGCGACCACGCACGTCTTCGAAACCGACCTGTTCGACTGAACATCCGAGGGGATCCATCCATGGGGCAACGCCGCTCGTTCAGAGCCGTGTCCGCGGTAGTGGCGTGTCTGGTCGCGTCCGCATGTTCCGCCGCAAAGCCTGCGCCGACGCCAGAACGCGAGGTGACGGTCGCGGTGTGGGGCAGCGACCTGGACGCCAGGACCTACCAGCAGCGCGTCGACCTCGCGAGCGACCGCGTCGACGGGGTGACTGTCAAGCTGGTGCACATGAAGGACGGCGACTACGGCGCGAAGATCCAGAAGATGATCTCGGAGGGCGACCCGCCCGACATCATCCAGGTCGCCGAGTCCGTGCACAGCTACAGCAGCAAGAACCAGTTGCTGCCGCTGAACCCCTTCATCGACGCGGAGAAGCTCGACCTCGTCGGGAGGTTCGGCGAGCGGGCCGCGCGCTCCTACGACCGCGAGGGCAAGACGTGGGCGCTGCCGGACCGCAACGGCCCGATGGTCCTGTACTACAACAAAGATCTCTTCGACAAGGACGGTGTCGCCTACCCGACAGCCGACTGGACGTGGCCTGACTTTCTGGCTGCGGCGCAGAAGCTGACGGTCAAGAACGGCGAGAAGGTCATGCGGTACGGCTTCGCCGCCGGCGACTGGTGGCCGTGGTGGATGGCCTTCATGCTGCAGAACGGTGGCAGGATCCTCGACGACGCGGGCAAACCGGTGATCAACTCGCCGGAGAACGTCAGGGCGATGCAGTTCTACGTCGACCTGGTGCACAAGCACCACGTCGCGCCATCCAAAGTGGACTACGAGGCGCTCAAGGTCGGGAACCCCGACGAGCTCTTCGCCCAGGGCAACGCCGCCATGATCATGACCGGCTTCTGGAACATCGCCTCGCTCAAGGACGCTCCGCAGGTGCGGTGGGGCATCTCGCCGCTGTTCAAGAACACCAAGCAGGCGACGATCTCGTTCCAAAGCGGCTTCGCGATCACGAAGTCGAGCACGCGTCCCGAGCTCGCGTTCAAGGTGCTCGACTTCCTGACGAGCCCGGAGGGGCAGAAGCCCATCGCCACCAACGGCCAGGACGCTCCCGCCAACCGGGAGGTGCAGGACGGTGAGGACTTCCTGCGCCCGGCGTGGGCCATCGGCGACGTGAACATGGACGCCTTCAAGCAGTCGGCCGAGTTCGCCTACGCGCCACCGATGACGCCGGAGTGGGGCGGCATGCAGAAGGCGTTCGGGACGATCATCGGTGAGATCTGCGACGGCGTGGTCACGCCGAAGGACGGCTTGGCGGCGGCCCAGCGCTCACTGGAGAGCCTGGGCAAGTGACCGCTCGGAGGGCGGGCCTTCTCCCGCCCTCCGAGGTTGCATTGACCAGCTATCGAGTGCCAGCTATGTTGGCGCTCACATCAGGGACTGTCCGCGTGTTCCCCTTTGTCACCCGTGTTCTGGGCACCTTCGCGTGCCCGTCGGGAAAGGCCGGCATGTCCTTTCGTCCTCTCACTTTCACGTCGGCGCTCGTCGCCGTCGGCCTCACCGCGGCAGGGCTCGCGATCTCGGTCACGACCAGCTCCGCGGCCACGCTCGACGACGGTCTGGTCGTGCACTACGACCTGACCCAGGCCTCCGGTACCACGGTGGTCGACACCTCGGGCACCGGCGGTGACGGCACCGTCAGCGGTGACACCACCTGGCTGGGCGCCGAGGGCCTCCGTCTCGGTGGCGTCAACGGCCACGTTCGCCTGCCGGACAACGTGATCCGCGGGCTCACCGACGTCACCGTGTCGGTTCAGGTCGACCTCGCCGCCGATCAGTCCCTTCCGTACTTCCTCTGGGGCCTCGGCAACACCCGCGGCAGCAGCGGCAACGGCTACCTGTTCGCGACCGGGGACCAGTTCCGAGCGTCGATCGCGAGCGGTGACTGGTCGACCGGGCAGACCGTCGACAGTGGACGGAACCTCGCCAGGGGCGGCTGGCGCACGATCACCTACACGCTCGGCGGCGGCACCGCGATCCTCTACGAGGACGGTGTCGCGGTCGCCAGGAAGACCGGCGTGACCACCACTCCCGGTTCGATCGGCGACGGCGCCACCACGGCCAACTACCTCGGCCGGTCGGTCTACCCGTCCGACCGGTTCCTCAAAGGCAAGGTCCGCGACTTCCGCCTCTACGGCCGTGCGCTAGGTGCCGGCGAAGCGCGCGAGCTCGGAAAGCAGACGGCATCGGCCAGGCCTGCCACCGACGTCGCGAGGCTCGCCCTGGGCGACACCACCGCCGTGACCGCGGACATCGCACTGCCCACCAAGGCCTCGGGCGGATCCGCGATCTCCTGGGCGTCGAGCAGGCCTTCGGTGGTGTCGGCGACCGGCGTCGTGACCCGGCCGGCGCCGCGGACGGGCAACGCGACGGTGACGCTCACCGCGACTGCCACGTACGCCGGCTACACCGCCACGCGCGACTTCACCGCGACGGTGCTGGAGGACATCACCGACCAGCAGAAGGTCGACAACGCCCTGAAGGACGTCGTGATCCACGACGAGAACGCGATCCGGGGCAACATCACGCTGCCGGCCAACGGTGACCGTGACGTCAGGTTCGCCTGGCGCAGCAGCGATCCCCGGGTTGTCACGGCAACCGGCGAGGTGATCAGGCCGCCGTACGGGTCGAAACCGCGCATCGCTCGTCTTTCGGTCACGGCGACGAAGGGCTACGTAAGCGGCACCCGCTACTTCACACTCACCGTCCTCCCACTGCCGAAGAAGGCGGCGATGGAGGGGTACCTGTTCGCCTACTTCACCGGCGAGGCCGACCAGGACACCGAGCAGGTGCACTTCGCGGCCAGCCGGGGCGACGACCCGTTGCACTGGGACGAGCTCAACGGCGGCCGCCCGGTGCTGAGGTCGGAGCACGGCGAGACCGGCGTGCGCGACCCGTTCGTCATCCGCAGCCCGGAAGGGGACAGGTTCTTCCTCGTCGCGACCGACCTGCAGATCAACGACGGCCGCGGCTGGGACGCGGCGATGCGACACGGCAGCAGGTACCTGGAGATCTGGGAGTCGACCGACCTCGTCACGTGGTCGGACCAGCGGCACGTCCCGGTGTCGGACGCGACCGCCGGCATGACGTGGGCTCCTGAAGCGACCTACGACCCGTTGATCGGCGCCTACGTCGTCTACTGGGCGTCCACTGTGTACTCGTCGGCGGATCCGGACCACACCGGCTCGACCTACCCGAGGATGATGTACTCGACCACCCGCGACTTCCGCACGTTCACCACCCCGCAGGTCTGGAACGACCCAGGCCGTGGCGTGATCGACTCGACGGTTCTCAGGGACGGCGAGTACTACTACCGCCTCACCACCGACGAGAAGGTCATCGGTTCGTGCCAGCGGGACATCGTGCTCGAACGCTCGAAGGACCTGCGCGCGGTCGACCTGCCGGGCGCCGGACCGCGCAACTGGGAGCTCGTCGACGACTGCGTCCGCACCGGGCTCGGCACCGACTGGGTCGAGGGCCCGACCGCGTTCAAGTCCAATGACGGCAAGAAGTTCTACGTCTTCCTGGACGAGACGCCACGCCGCGGCTACATCCCGTTCGTGACCGACTCGCTGGCGAACCCGAACTGGTCGATCCCGGCGGACTACCAGCTTCCGGCGAAGCCTCGGCACGGCACGGTGCTGCCGGTGTCGAAGGCCGAGCTCGAACGGCTGCGGCAGGGCCCGCCACCGGCGCGTGCCGACAAGAACGGCGTGATCGCCGACTACGACCTGACCGGCGGAGGGGGCCAGGTGGTGGCGGACCTGTCCGGGAACGGCCGCAAGGCGACGATCCAGGGTGATGTCACCCGCTCGTCGGCCGGGCTCGTGTTCGGCGGTGCGGACGGTCACCTCCTGCTGCCGGACGACCTCACGGCCGGGCTCGACGGGATCACCGTCTCCGCGCAGGTGCGGGTCGATTCCGCGCAGCAGGACCAGTACTCGCTCTGGGACATCGGCGACGTGGAAATCGGCGGCACACGTGCTTTGCGGCAGGGCAATTGGCACACCATCACCTATACGTTGTCGAATGGAGTGGCTCGAATGTTCGACGACGCCGTCGAATTCGCGCGCCTGGACGGCGTCACGACGAAACCGCGTGAACTCTGGGGCGGCAGCACGACACCGAACTCGGCCGGCAGGCACCTCAAGGGCAAAATGCGCAGGTTGACGGTGTGGAACCGGGCTCTCGCACCACCGGAGATCGCCGCCGTGCAGCGCGGTCAGCGGTAAGGCAGAGGTCTTCCCCGGCATCCCGATGGCCGGGGAAGACCTCGATTTCTGTGCACGTTCCCGATCAAGACCTCAATCAAGGGCTTGATTCGATCACGGATCTGCTGTTCCATCTGAACTTGTCGCCGCACGCTCCTGTACGTTCACAGATCTCCGATCTGTGACGCATTGACAACGTTGTCAAATCTGGTGCCGATGGAGGACTCGTGGCCACAAGAACAAGCCTCGCGAGCGTGCTCGCACTGATCGCGTCATTGCTGTTCGTCGCGGCTCCGGCTGCTTCCGCTGCTCCCGCCTCCGCTGACACCACCGCGGCGGCACCCACGCGGATCATGACGCTGGGCGACTCGATCACCGGCTCGCCCGGCTGCTGGCGGGCGTTGCTCTGGCGGCACCTGCGCGACACCGGGTACACCAACGTGGACTTCGTCGGCACGCTGCGGGCACCTGGCTGCGGGTTCGCCTACGACGGTGAGAACGAGGGCCACGGTGGCTACCTGGCCACGAACATCGCGCGGGACAACCAGCTTCCTGGCTGGTTGAACGCCACCCGGCCGAACGTCGTGCTGATGCACCTGGGCACCAACGACGTGTGGAGCAACATCCCGGCTCAGACGATCCTCAACGCCTACAGCAAGTTGCTCGGGCAGATGCGGGCCGGCAACCCGGCGATGAAGCTCGTCGTCGCGAAGATCATCCCGATGACCCCGGCCAACTGCTCGGCCTGCGCGCAGAGGGTCGTCGCGCTGAACAACGCGATTCCCGGCTGGGCACGGGCGAACAGCACCGCGGCCTCCCCGATCACCGTGGTCGACCAGTGGGCCGGGTTCAACACCGCCACGGACACCACCGACGGCGTGCACCCCAACGGCACCAGCGGCATCCAGAAGATGGAGAAGCGCTGGTACCCCGCCGTTGTCTCGGCGCTGCGCGGCGTGCGGTCCGAAGACGTCTCGGCGGCTGCCGTCGGTCTGCGCGTGAACGGCACGCGGGTCGTCGAGGCGAACGGTTCCAACTTCGTCATGCGCGGTGTGAACCACCCGTACGCCTGGTACCAGAGCCAGTCGAGTGCCTGGGCGAACATCAAGTCCTTCGGTGCCAACACGATCCGGGTCGTGATGCAGAGCGGGCAGCGGGCGGCCGCGACGCCGGCGTCCGAGGTCTCGCGGATCATCGGGCTGTGCAAGCAGAACAAGCTGATCTGCGTGCTCGAGGTGCACGACACCACCGGATACGGCGACGAGGGCGGCGCCGCGACCCTGGACCAGGCGGCGAACTACTGGGTCGGCATCGCGAACGTCCTGAAAGGCCAGGAGAACTACGTCATCATCAACCTCGGCAACGAGCCGTTCGGCAACAACGCCTCGGTGAGCTCGCGGTGGGCCAGTTCGACAACAGGCGCGATCAGGAAGCTTCGCGGCGCCGGGTTGCAGCACCTGTTGATGGCCGACGCGCCGATGTGGGGTCAGGACTGGCAGAACATCATGCGCACCAACGCCCGTTCGGTGTTGGACTCCGATCCGCAGCGCAACACGGTGTTCTCCATCCACATGTACGGCGTCTACAACACCGCGGCGAAGATCAACGCGTACTTCGACGCGTTCCGTTCGGCGGGACTGCCGTTGGTGGTGGGCGAGTTCGGGCACAACCACAGCGACGGTGACCCGGACGAGAACACGATCATGGCGCAGGCCCAGTCTCGCGGTCTCGGGTACATCGGGTGGTCGTGGAGCGGCAACGGTGGCGGCGTCGAGTACCTCGACCTGGTCTACTCGTTCAACCCGTCGCGGCTGACGCCGTGGGGACAGCGGTTCCTGAACGGTGCCAACGGGGTTCGGCAGACCTCGAAGCAGGCCACGATCTACGGCTGAGCCCCGCCTCGTCCACGGGACTGTGGTCCGGTTTCCGGGAGTGTTCCTGGAAACCGGACCTCCTGACCGGGGTGCGTCCGGCTGGGTCCGACGGGTGTTCACGTTCGGGATCCGAGTCAGCCGGGCTGAGAGCGCCACGCCGCGCGGTTGAGCTGGAGCGCTGTGCGTGCCGAGAAATACGGCCGTGCACGTCAGCAGGCGTCGACGTGTTAGCGATCATCATCCGGCATGATCGCGGCCGTGCTGGTCCGCTTCGCCTAGCTCGCCGTCTCTCACGCCTTTGCCGCGCTGTGGCTCTTGCGCATGACCGATCGTGAGAAGGATGTCGAGATCCTCGCGCTACGCCATCAACTCGCGGTCCTGCACCGGCAACTCGGCAATCAGCGCCCACGATTGCGGCCAGAGGACAGGGCGTTACGCGCAGTCCTGCTAGTGCCTTTGGCCCTCGCGACGTTGCGTCGGCTCCGGCTGCTCGTCAGCCCGGACACGGGCTGAGGTGGCATCGCGACCTGATCAAGCGCCGCCATGCCCGCTTGAGTGTGAACCAGACGCCCGGACGTCCGCGCACGGTCGCTTCGATCCGCCGTCTCGTCTTACGCCTGGCAACCGAGAACCCCTCGTGGGGATATCGACGCATCCACGGCGAACTCGCGCTTCTCGGAGTTGCGATCGCCGCATCGACGGTGTGGGAGATTGAAACGATCACGCTGACAGGCCAGCGCCAGTACATCCTTTCCGTCATCCACCACGTCAGCCGGCGTGCATGGACAGTCGGCACCACCGCCCACCCCACCCCTGCCTGGGTCACCCAGGCCATCCGCAACCTGCTCATGGATCTTGAGGACACCGGATATGCCGCGCGGATCAGGTTCCTCATCCGCGACCGCGATGCCAAATACCCCGCGTTGATCGACGATGTCATCGGTTCTGCGGGGATTGAGACGGTGCTAACCGGTGTCCGGATGCCCCGCATGAACTCCATCATGGAACGCCGGTCCGGCCGTGGCGAACACCTCCGCGAACCGGTCGAGGCACATCCGCCTCGTAGAGCTCCAGCCCTGAGCCATCACGACGCACGGCGCCGGTCCGCCGGCCCCTCCGGCGTCGTAGAACCAGCCTCGCAGCAACGCTCCTTCGGCATCGAGCTCGATGTAGTGCCCCATCATCGCTCTCCCGGTCCCGGACGTCGTGCCCCAGACGGGGGAGACGTGCACCTCGGCGGCGGCGTGGGTATCGAGCCACCGCTCGGTCAGCCCGAGCGCGGCGGGCAGGATGACCCGGTCTTCCCGCCCGCGTCCCCATTACCCACGACGCTCAGCGCGGCGTCGCCGGGCTGAGCGTCCCGCACGACGAACCCCGCCAGGCTCACGCAGGAGGCGAACCGGTGCGGCGCACACCGCATGAGTTGATGGGCCATGGCACCACCTTGCGAAAAGCCGAGCAGGCCGATCGACGGCGCCTCGATCGTCTCCAGCCACTAGAGCACATCCGGCGCCGCTGCGTTCGCCATCTGCGGCCGCGCGTCCCCGATCGGGTTCCCCGCGCAGGGAAACCAAGCACAAAGCGGCGCGATCAGCCGGTACGGATGCGTCTCGTCGTAGCTCCAGCCGTGCAGCATCACCAGCAGCGGCCGTGACTCCGTGGGTGTTCCGCTTCGGACTGCAGCACCGTCGCGCGGTCCAGTCCCGGTTTCCGGTTCATCCGGCGGCGAACTCGGTGAGCGGGTCGATGTGCACCGGCGTCCATCCCAGCTCGCGCTGCGCCTTGACAGGGGTGAGCTGCTGGTCGAGCGCGAAGGCGTCGGCGATGGGGCCCATCTGCTCGCGGGCCTGCTCGATGCTGAGGGAGACGGTCTTACCCTCGAGCCCGGCGCCGCGGGCGCAGGCTTCGGCGACCTCCTTGGCGGTCGGGTTGGCTCCGCTCACGCCGAGGTACACCGAGCCCGTCGGGGCCGACAGCGCCGCCACGTAGAGCCGGGCGAGGTCGTCGAGGTGGATCAGGGCCCAGTGGTTGCCGCCGTCGCCGATGTACGGGATCGCGCCGTTTTCCTTGCCCGGCTGGACGAAGAAGATGTCGATCAGGCGGTTGTCTCCGCCGTGGAGCAGACCGGGGCGCACGATGACCGGCCGTCCGCCGGCGGCGGCCCTGGCCAGCACCGCGTCTTCGACGGTCTTGCGCCAGGCCACGATCAACGGCGGGTTCCACGGCGCGCACTCGTCCTGCACGCCGTCGGTGTCGCCGTAGACCCAGCTGCCGCCGGTGTGCACGTACGTGCCGCCACCGACCCCGCCCTGCATCGCGGTGGCGGCCGCCAGGTCCTCCTCTCCGCTGGTGGCTTGGGCGAGGTGGATCACGGCTTCCGCCCGCGCCGCGGCGTGGGTGAGCACGTCGAGGTCGGTCAGGGCGCCCCGGACCGCGCTCGCACCGGCCGCGGCCACGGTCGCCTCGGCGCGGTCGCTGCGGGCGAGCGCCTCGACGGTGTGCCCGGCGCGCACCAGCTCGCCGATCGTCGCGCGGCCGATGTAACCCGAGCCACCGGTGACGAAGACCCTCATGACTGTCCCTTCCTTCGCGTTCTGTTCCTCCTCCACCGTGGCCCCGGCACCCAGGGGGCGTCCAAGACCCGTTCCGCGCGCTGTGATGCCGCATCGGCATCAGCGGCCTGCGATGATGGGAGTGATCGGACCGGAAGTGGTGAGCGACGTGGACTTCGACCTGCGCAGGCTGCGGTACTTCGTCGCCGTGGCCGAAGAACTGCACTTCGGGCGGGCCGCCGCACGGCTGCACATCGCCCAGCCCGCGCTGTCGCGCCAGATCCGCGCCCTCGAGGACGCGCTGAGGACGGCGCTGTTCGTCCGTGACCGCCGGACCACGGTCCTCACCGCGGCGGGCGAACAGCTCCTCGCCGACGCCCGCGACCTGCTGGCAGCGGCAGAAGCCGCGCACCGCCGGGTCACCGCCGCGGCCGAGGCGAAGCCGGTGCTCACCGTCGGTTTCATGCCGGGCATCGTGGTCACCCCGGCGGTGCGAGTGCTGGTCCGCCACAGGCCGGACGTCTGCGTCCGGCTGCTGCGCACGAGCTGGCACGACCAGGTGGAGGTCGTCCACGACGGCCGCGTGGACGTCAGCATCGTTCGGCTGCCGGTCGACCAGCGCGGGCTGACCGTGCGGCCGCTGTTCACCGAACCCCGCGTCGTGGTGGTGCCCGCCGGTCACCGGCTGGCCGGGAAGGAGTCCGTGTCGGTCACCGAACTCGCCGACGAGCACCTGCTGCAGGACCCCGCCGCCGTCCCGGAGTGGCGGGACATCGCCCTCGAACTGCGCAAGCGGGACCGCCCCGAAGTGCCGCACGTGAACAGCGTCGAAGAGAAGCTGGAACTCGTCGCCGCCGGAGCGGGGATCAGTATTCTCCCCCTGTCGACGGCGACGTACTACACCCGCCAGGACGTCATCGGCATCCCAGTCGAGGACATCGGACCGAACCAGGTGTGCCTGGCTTGGCTCGCGACACGCCGGTCACCCCTCATCGACGCCTTCGTCGACGCCGCGGCAAGCCTGGTGCCCTGATCTCGACAAGCACGCAAGTCGGCTTGCGCGAACGCACCGCCTGGTCCCCTTGGGCGCTGCCGACCCTCGGGCCCCGAACTCAGCTCACCCGACAAGTGACTGGACGCCGCCTCTCGCCACCGTGACTACTGTCGACGGCTCTGTGCGTGCCGAGAAGTACGTCCGTGCAGGTCATCGGTATCGGCAAGTTGCCGATCGTCGTCCGGCATGATCGCGGCCGTGCTGGTCCGCTTCGCCTACCTCGCCGTCTCCCACGCCTTCGCCGCGCTATGGCTCTTGCGCATGACCGACCGTGAGAAGGACGTCGAGATCCTCGCGCTACGCCACCAACTCGCGGTCCTGCACCGGCAACTCGGCGCTCAGCGCTCACGATCCGCCGTCTCGTCCTGCGCCTGGCAACCGAGAACCCCTCGTGGGGTTATCGACGCATCCACGGCGAACTCGCGCTGCTCGGTGTCGCGATCGCCGCATCGACGGTGTGGGAGATCCTCAAGACTGCCGGCATCGATCCGGCCCCCGCGCCGGACAACCGTTACCTGGGCTGACTTCCTGCGCTCGCAGGCGGAGGCGATCCTGGCGCTGGACTTCATTGAAACGGTCACGCTGACCGGCCAGCGCCAGTACATTCTCGCCGCCATCCACCACGCCAGCCGGCGTGTATGGATCGTCGGCACGACCGCGCATCCGACCCATGCCTGGGTCACTCAGGCAATCCGCAACTTGCTCATGGACCTCGAGGACACCGGATACATCGCGCGGATCAGGTTCCTTATTCGCGACCGCGACGGCAAGTACCCGGCAGTGATCGACGAGATCCTCGGCACCGCGGGGATCGCGACGATCCTGACCGGCGTCCGGGTGCCTCGCATGAACTCCATCGTCGAACGTTGGGTGAAGACGCTTCGCGCCGAATTGCTGGACCGGACACTGATCTGGAACCGCACCCACCTACGGCACGCGCTGCGCGAGTACGAGCGGTACTACAACGAGCACCGAACCCACCGATCACTCGCCGCGGCAGCACCCCTGCGAACCCGGCCCAGCCTCTTGAGCCAGGCCAGATCGAACACCTCAACGTAGATCGACAGGACCGTCTCGGCGGAGTCATCCACGAGTATCACTATGCCGCTTAACCTGCATGGATGAGGTTTTCGACACGCACAGGCTCAACGTAGACGTTCAGGCGTGCTCTCTCGAGAGTTTGCGAAAGTACCCCTTCGGCTGGAAAGCCCAGCGGGGTCGAGGCGGCCGCTGTCATGCTGCCCTGGTGAAGTACGACAAAGACGCCATCGCCGCGTTCGCCGAGGTGTTCGACGCGGCGCGCGAGCAGGTCGAGGAGATCCGCTCGTCGATGATGAAGCCGGAGCTGACCGAGGCCGAGTTCGGCGAGTCGTGGCACGCGGAGGGCACCGAGTTCGTCCGCCAGTTCGACCGGATCGAACTTGACCTCGGCGACCTGGCGGAGGTGCTCGAGCACATGCGCACCGCCATGACCGAGTCCGCCGAGACGATGGCCGGCACGGACAACGCCCAGCGCGTGCGGATGAACGCTGTGCATCGGCCGGAACAGGGGTGACGGTTATGGACATCGCGAAGCCAGATGCCGTCGACGAGATGAAGCGAGTGCTGCTCGACACCGCAGGCACGGGGGACAGCTCCGACGAGATCGGGAAGCCACTCGACCGCGGTGTCGAGACGTTGCTGCCGGGCTACGACGAAAAGCTGGAGCTCGACCTGCAGCCGAAGCCCGGCGAGAAGCGAGCCGAGATCTCAGGCGTGGGGTGGGGCAAGGTCGAACGCGAGGGAGCCCGGCTGTCGGGCCTGGCCGCGGGCCTCGCCGATATCGCGCGCTGCGTGAAGGACGGGGCCGCGAAGATCGAGGACGCCTGGGACGGCGAGGCTGCCGAAGCCTTCCAGGGGCGTGTCACGCAACTCCTGATCGCGCTGACGGCGTACAGCTCCTCCCTCCAGAATGCGGGCAAGGCGGTCGAGGAGACGATGCGCAAGACCCGCGAGCTCTACGGCGGAAACGGCTACCGTGAGTTCTCACAAGGGCTCTTGGCGTTCGAGGGCGTGCCGAAGCCGCACGAGATCCACCGCCTCGACGGGGAGAAGATCGACCACATCCCGTTGTGCGGCATTGCCTGCCACGGCGAGGAACCGGGGCAGGGCGAGGCCTACGACATGCCGATCGGCTGGGACCCGAGCGTGAACGGGCGCAGGACCGTGGCAAGGGCGTACGCCTCCAACCACATCGCCACCGAGAAGTGGTACCGCTGGTACGGCTGGGAGTGGACCGAGGGCGTCGACCACAAGCAGGACATCAACACCGTGCTGCGCGAATCGCAGAACCAGGTCAGTGGGATCCCGACGCTCATCGGCTTCTGGTACCAAGGTACCGACTCCGTGAAGCGGACGATGTCGGAGAACTACCAGGCGATGCTCGAATTGCTGAGCAAGCACTCCGAGGCACAGACGTTCCGCAAGCTGAAGCAGGACATGGGCGCATGATCGACGACGCCGACCTGCTCCGCTTCCGAGCCCACATCGCCGACACGACCCAGCACGGCACGCGGTCCTTCGCGGCACTGCGGGACCACGCCGCAGTGCTGTCCGGCCAGGCGCGAGCAGCCGAGGTCCGCGGCGAACAGCTCAGGGCACAACGACCCTCCGTTGGCCCGGCACCGAAGACACCGCCGGCCCGGCGCCCGGCAACCGACGATGATGGCTACGACGTCCGGCTCGAAGACAGCTGGTGAAGGCGGCCGAGCCTTGGAGCCATATAACCGGCGCGCTGCCGGACGTCTCGGTGCGATGCGCGTCTGGGGAGGCGCTGAGCGGTTATAGGTAGATCGTGAGTACCTTGCAGGCCTTGTGGGGTGTCAGAACTCTGCCGCCACGCGCTAAGCCGCGGTGATCAGGTTCTGTCGTCCTGCGGGCATGATCGTGGGCGTGGCGCTGCGACTGGTGTACTTCATCGTTGTTCGGCTCGGTGGCTGGCTGGGGCTGCTCGGCCGGTCCTCGGCGGTCAAGGACGTTGAGTTGCTGGTGTTACGACACGAAGTCGCGGTGTTGCGTCGAGGTCAGCGGCGTCCGCGGTTGGATTGGGCTGATCGTGCAGTTCTGGCCGCGTTGGTGCGGCAGCTACCGAGGTGGCTGCGACAGCACCGGTTGGTGTCTCCAGGCACGGTGTTGCGGTGGCATCGGCGCTTGGTTGCGAAGAAGTGGACCTACCCGAACCGGACTGGTCGACCGCAGGTTGATGAGACCGTCGTGGCGTTGATCGAGCGTATGGCGCGGGAGAACACGGGCTGGGGTTACCGCCGTATCCAAGGTGAACTGCTCAAGCTCGGCCATCGGACGGCCGCGTCGACTGTTCGTCGTGTGCTGAAGCGGCTTCGGATTCCGCCCTCGCCGACTCGGGATACCGACATGTCGTGGCGGCGGTTTCTGCGCGTGCAGGCGGCGAGCATGCTGGCGTGCGACTTCTTCCACGTCGACTGCGTCGTCACGTTGAAACGGGTGTACGTGTTCTTCGTGATGGAGGTCGGCACCCGCTACGTTCACATACTCGGGACCACCACCAACCCTGACGGTCTGTGGACCACGCAGCAAGCTCGCAACTTCCTCATGGCGCTGGACGACCGGGCCAACGAGTTTCGATTTCTGGTCCGTGACCGGGCCGGTCAGTTCACGGCGTCGTTCGACTCGGTTCTCGCTGACGCCGGTATCGACGTCGTGAAGATCCCACCGCGGTGTCCACAAGCCAACTGTTACGCGGAACGGTTCGTCGGCACAGTCAGACGAGAGCTCACCGACCGGCTGCTCGTCATCAACGAGCGTCACCTCAACTCAGTGCTGAACCGCTATGCGTCCCACTACAACCACCGGCGACCACACCGAGCGCGACACCACACTCCACCACGACCCGATCACCCGGCCGGAGACCCAGGCTGTAGATCTGTACGTCGTCGGCGAGTGCTCGGCGGCTTGATCAACGAGTACGAACCTGCAGCGGCTTGATCCGCAGGTCAGGTCGCTGAGCCATGTTTTGGCACCCCACACGTTGTTCGACGACTTGTTGCATAGGGTCTTCGCTGAACCGCTGACCGAGCACCTCCCACACCGGGTTCTTCCACTGTCCGTTGATCCGCCGCGTGAGCTGAACATCCTGCTGGACGAGGAGTACAGCCAGATTGCGGCGCTCTTGCAGCCTGGGCGGCGAGCGGGACATGACGCCCGTGCACGGATTCGCACGCTTCTGGCGATGGAGTCCCACGTCGACCCCGAGGCTCGGGTGTCCAAGAAGGACGTCGAACGCGTCGCACGGGGTATGAGGGACGGGGAGAGCAGGAGCAGGGTGTTCCCAAGACTCGACGAGATCGCGACGGCGATCGAAGGGGCCGGGGTCACGCTGAAGGTCCACTTCACTAAGAACCAATGGGCCGCTGTTCGCTATGTGTCCGATGAGGACGTTCCTGCGGCGGCGGTGCGCGAGGTCGATCTTCAGCGCACCTTTCACAGATCGGCTTCTGAGCTGGCTCATGCCCTCGGGCTCACGATGCCCAGGGCGCGCGCGTTGAAGGATCATCTGGGGATCGACGACGATCCGGCTTGCAAGAACGACTTCGTCTTCATGTCGCAGCGGCACACCTGCTACTCGGACAAGGCGTTCGCGCGCATGCGGGCGGCGATCCAAGAGCTCGACATGGAGGCGATCTGGAACGCTCACAAGTCGTCCGGCCACACGGCTGTCAGACCTCCTTGCCCGCTGGACGGTTGTAGCAGGGCAGCGTGACGAGGTGGTCGGTTCGCACCGGCCCAGGTCTGGTTCGGCACGCGATCATCAGAGGTTCAGGGCACGCCAGAAGACGTGGCCGTCGAGGCGCATGAGCACAACTCCGTGGTCGTCTATACCGTGAAGGACTAGCAGGTCCGGGTCGGCCGTGACGTACACGGTGATCGGCATCCTGGTCGCGCGCAGGTAGGTGAGGTTGTGTCGTGCCGCGGTGCCTGAGATCAGCAGGAACCCGTCGCCGACGTGGTTGAGGACCGACTTGTTCTGGTCGAGGGCGCTGTGTGGTGCGCGGTGGCCGGGACGCGCGCTCGGTACGTACTCGGTCACCGGATGGGTGTCCGGTGGTGGTGTCCGGTCCGTGACGACCGCGGCCGAGTTGTAGTGGTGGCCCAGGACCAGGCCTTCGCTGGGGCGGGCCCGTGGTTGAGCGCCGGAGTGGTGGGCCACGGTGGCTTCCAACAATCGAAGGTGGCTTTCTCGACGGTCGCGACCGCTACCGAGCGGCGTTCGGCTTCGTAGGTTGCCAGGAGGGTGGCGCTTACCCAGCCGTGGTGCACGGCGACGAGCTTCCAGGCCAGGTTATCGTCATCAGCGATGCCGCAGTTGAGCCCCAAACCGCCGCAGGGCGTGGTCACGTGGGCGGCGTCGCCGACCAGGAAGACCCGGCCGTCCTGGAACCGGTCCGCGACCCGCGCCGAGGCCCGCCACACCTGCCTGCTCAGCAGCCAGATCGGGAGGTTGGGTAGTCCTGTGGCGGTCTGGATGAGGAAGAGGTGAAGCCACCGGTCACCCGCACGCAGGAGTTCGGCCGGCGCTTCACCCAGTGGATGGCACCCTCGTCGCGGTGGCGCATCATGCTGCGCGACTGGATGTTCCGGCTTGTAGACCGTCCGGTGGGCGGCAGCACGGATCCTCGCCTCCGCGCTGCCGCCCACCGGCAACGTGCTCGATCGTCCGCGACCAGGCCACGCCCCGCTCTGGGTTGCTGGAACCGGTCGCTCCGCCGCCGACGGCGGACGTTGCGAGCTCCCTACGATGTTTGAACTTGGCCGGTACTTCGCTTGTCGAGGGCAAAGATCGTTGTGTGCGTGAAGAAAGACGTCGGCAAGCGGAAGCCAGAGCAGGAACCCTGACGTTCCTCGCGGGTGTGTGGCTGATCGCCGCTCCTCCGCTGCTCGATTTCCAGGCCTCACAACACCTTTTCCGGCCGTACTGGATCCCGCTGGGTCTGGCCGTGGTGATCATGCTGGCAGGAATGCTGCGTGCTCTGGCGATTTTGGACGTTCCTGGGTTGCGCACCGTGAACATCGGTCTCGCTGGGACGCTCGTCGTGGCGGCGTTCGCGGTGCGTGCCGACGTCAGCTCGGTGGTCCAGATCAACCAGGTGGTGGTCGGAGCCGCCGTTGCGCTGGTGTCGCTGGTGGTCGCCGTCGATGGGGGGAGGTGGCTGGGTTGACTCCGGTCAGATCCAGCCGAGATCAGCGGTGGTCACCGTGGGCTCGCCGCCTGCTTCGGTGAAGGCGGTCAGCGCATCGACGAGTCCTCGGCGTTCATCCTCGGGCATCCTCGCGACGATCTTCCCGATCGCCGCACGACGTCGTCGGGTCACGCCGCGCACGACCCTGCGGCCCTCGTTGGTCAGTTCGGTCACGATCTCACGGCGCGTTGCCGGGTTGGGCTGGCGTGCGACCATCCCGGTCGTCACGAGGCGTTCGACCATGCGGGTCACGGTGGACGGGTTGACGTCCAGCAGTTCGGCCAACGAGCTGAGCTTCATCGCTCCCCGGCTGTCCAGGACGACTAGCATCCGGAACTGCGGCAGGGTGAGGGTCTCCTCGAAGGCCGCGAGCGAGCGCGCGGACACGGCGACCAGCAGGCGCGAGGCTGTGAGCACGGCGTCGGTGAGCGCGTCGACGTCGTTCGCGCCGACCTTGGACCGGGTCATGCGACTGTTGTACCGCAACTTCGGTGCTGTGATCACAGCACCGGTTGGTGCACTGCCTGTTTTGTACGGCATTCGTCAGCTACGACGGTTTCGAGGGCGTCGAGCGCTGATTCGACCCAGGTGTCGACCGCGCTCCGTGACGCTCCGGGCGGGCCGGTCAGGCGCACGGAGACCGCGCTACGGCCTGCGGTCAGCCGGAGGACCTGGAGGGTGCCGTTGCAGCTCGTCGTGGTTTCGCTGCCCCAGGTGATGCGCAACCGTTCCCAGTCGATGGTGACCTGCCGCTCGACGTCGACATCAGCGTGCAGGCCCGGCAACCACAGGCGGATGAGGTTGGGGCCGGACAACTCGACCTCGATGGAGTCGGGTAGCCAGGTGGTCATGTTGTCGAGATCGGACAAGACGTCGAAAACTGCGTCCGCGTTGGCGGGCATGGAACGGCTTCGGCTCAAAACGGAGTCCTTCCGGCGGATTCCGTCCATCCTGTCCGACTTCTCGGCCGCTGCGTCTGACGAGTGGCTAACGATCGCCTGTCGCGCCGGGTGACGGAGTGAGCGCTGTCGAGGCGGCGGGCGTGCTCGGGGTGGTTGAAGTGGTCGTCGGCGTCGAATGGCGCCGCTGCGTCACCACCGGCGTAGGCGCCTCTTTGTGCGTGGTCGTGGTGCTCAGCGGTTCCGGCTCATCCTGTGTGGACACTCCACACGCGGCGGTCGAAAGGCATACAGCGGCCACCAAGAAGATTCTCATGCGAGGGCCTCCGGAAGCTTCACGACGAATCGCGCTCCACCGCCAGGGCGGTCCTCGACCCACACCTTGCCGTGATGGCGGCGGACGTGTTCGGCGACGAGCGCCAGACCGAGACCGCTGCCGGTGTCGGCACCCCGGCTGCCCGCCCGGGCACCACGGGTGAAGCGTTCGAACACCTGGCTCCTCATGTCACGAGGTACGCCGGGTCCCGCATCATCGACCTCGAGCCGGACGCTGCCGTCCTGGTGGAGCACGGTCAGCCGGACGGCGCCTCCGGCGTGCTGTTCGGCGTTTTCGATGAGGTTGCCGATGACACGGTCGAGCCTGCGCCGGTCGCCGAGCACCAGTGGCGTTGGTGGCTCGACGACGATCTCAACCTCCTGGCCCAGCCGCAGACCTGCGGCGCCGTGTACGAGGGCACCGACGTCGAGCGGCTCGAAGTCCGCCTTGTCGCCGTCCTGGTCGGCGCGGCTGATCTCCATCAGGTCGACCACCATGCGGGCGAACCTGTCTACCTCGGACGTGAGCAACCCGAGTGCCTTGCCGGCCGTGCCGGGCAACTCCGCCTGCCGCCGCCGGAGCACCGCGGCGGCGTTGACCATTGTTGTGAGGGGCGAGCGGAGTTCGTGGCTGACGTCGCCCGCGAACCGGGCATCGCGCAGCACGCGTTGCTCCAACGCGTCGGCGGTCGTGTTGAACGTACTGGCCAGCGGACCGAGGTCGGGGTCGCGCTGGCTGGGTAGTCGTGCTTTCAGATCGCCGCCGGCGATGCGTGACGCGGCAGCGGTCAGTTCGGTCAAGGGTCTCAGCGCGCGTCTGCTGGCCCAGGAACCCAGTCCCACGCCGATCATGCCGCTGAGCACTATTCCGGCGATCAGCAGGCCGCTGAGGAAGCGGAAGGTGCGGTCGAGTTGGACGAGCTGGAAGAGTTCGACGTAAACGCCCTGCCCGTCGGCCAGTGACTGGGCCACCGCGATCACCGGGATGCCGTCGGCACGGAGGCGTTGCCTGGCGGGCGTGCCGTCGCGTGCCATCACGATCAGGTCAGGAGGAACGACGGCGGGGTCGACCTGTCGTCCGCTCGTCAGCACCTCGTTCCCGTGGAAGAGCATGATCGTCGAGTCCGGATTTGTGGTGAGTCCGGTCAGCAGTTCGGTCAGCCCGTCGGAGTTGGTGCGAACCGCCTCCTCGACCAGGCGCAGGTTGACCTCCGCCTGACGGGTCGTGGCCTGCACGCGCTGCCGGAGCATGTAATCCGACGCGAGGTTCCACGTCGCGATGGCCAGCAGGCTGGTGACGAGCACGGAACCGAGACCGAGCGCGGCGGCCACCCGCCAGCGCAGGGAGAGGCGGGGCACCATCACCTCGGTGGGCCGATCTTGTAACCGGAACCGCGCACCGTCAGCACGAACACCGGATCTTCGGCGTTGTGCTCGACCTTCGTGCGCAGTCTGCGGATGTGCACGTCGAGCAACCGGGTGTCGCCGTAGTAGTCGTACCCCCACACCCGTTGCAACAGCTGTTCCCTGGTGACGATGCGCCCGCCGCCCCCGGCCAGTTCGGCGAGGAGGCGGAATTCGGTGCGTGTCAACCGGATCTCCTCACCGCCGCGTTTGACGACGCCTTCGTCCGGCCAGATCTCCAGGTCCTCGATGCGGTAGGACAGGTTCTCCCTCGTGCCGCCACGACGCCGCAACAGCGCTCGGATGCGTGCGGCCAGCTCGCTCGCCACCAGGGGCTTGGTCACGTAGTCGTCCGCGCCCGCTTCCAGCCCGGCGATGACGTCGGGCGTGTCGGTGCGCGCCGTCACGATGATGATCGGCAGATCGCCCTGGGCACGCAGTCTCCTGCAGACCTGCAGACCGTCCACTCCGGGCAGCATGAGGTCGAGCAGGACGACGTCGAAGGAACTGTTGTCGAGCCGGCTCAACGCGTCTTCGCCCGAGACGGCCTCGTCCACGGAGAAGCCCTCGTCCGCGAGGGCCAGACCGAGTGCCTGGCGGATGCGCTCGTCGTCGTCCACGAGCAGCACGGAGAAATCCATGTCCCGCTTTTCTTCGTAGGTTTCTGGTGCTGCTTCTACCACGTTGTCATGGTGACCGCATCGCGGCTGGGATGTATGCCTTCGAAAGGACTTCGTAAGGTTGCACAATGCACGCGTCAGGCATGCTTGTCGCCGCGGGGGATCGCCCGTAGTGGGCGCGTGCCCGCGCGCTTCCGGGGAAGGTCAGACGTCAGCCGACGAGAGACGGCCGGCGTCTGTCTCGGGATGATGAGAGGCCCTACCAGTCGTGACAGGCATGCCCACCACCGACGAAGGCATGACAGGGACAATCCTGGTGTGCGACGGGTGCGGGCGGTCGCGCCGCACCAGCGCCACAGGTCTGTTCGCGTGGGACTTGCTGTGGCTGCAGGCCGATCAGGCGGGGTGGACGGGCTCGGACAGGCCGCTGGGGCCTCACTACTGCACGATCTGCGTCGATAACGAGTAGATAACGTTTGCACAGTGCAATAATCTTGCCGGTCCGTTTCGTCCGTATCCCTTCGTGTCGGTACACACGATCGCCGCTCTACGCGGAGGGAGATCCACGTGCTCACACGTCTCGCCCAGGTGGTGACGGCGCTCGCGATCCTTTGTTCGCTCGCGGTTCCGCAGGCGTCCGCCCAACCCGAATTCGGGCCGGAGTACACGCAGACCCAGTTCGGCCCGATGGGACCCGCGGGCAGGGACATGCTCGTCAAGGTTCGACTGGCCGGATTGTGGGAGGGGCCCGCCGGCCGACTGGGACTGGAGAAGTCCGCCAACCCGCTCATCAAGGAGGCGGGCCGGCATCTGATCGGCGGCCACGCCGAGCTGGACGCCAAGGTTCTCGAGCTCGGACGCACGCTGAACGTTCCGCTGCCCAGCGAGTCCAACGCCGACCAGAAGGGCTGGATCGCGGAGATGACCAACGCCCCGGCCGGCAGTGCCGAGTTCGACCGGGTCTTCGCCAACCGCCTCCGCGCGGCACACGGTGGTGTCTACAAGTTCCTCGCGGTTGTTCGTACCGGCACCCGCAACACGTTGATCCGGGACTTCGCCAAGCGCTGCATGGAAGTGGTGCTCGACCACATCCAAGTTCTCGAAGCGAGCGGCATGGTCGATTTCAACGACACGGAAGCTATCCCCCTCGCCGCGCTCGCCGCCGCACCGGTCAGCCCCGCGCCCGTTCCCACCGTTCCCCAGGCGGTGCCCACCGTGCCCAGGACCCAGAACATCGCTCAGGAGAACGAAAGTGGCGGCTCCGACGCGATCCTCGGTGTCCTCGTGATGGTGGCCGTCGTAGGCGGGATCTACCTGTGGACAGGTGGACGTCCGCGCCGCTCGCGCTCGTCGCGACAATGAGTTCACATCGCAAGCGCCTCGCAAGGTTGCACAGTGCGGGTCTCCATCAGAATGGCGGGGCGGACGCCACCGATCGGGGCGGGCGTCCGCGCCAGGCCACCTCGGGGAGATCCGGGTGCCGGTCGGCAGGATCGGCCGGCACCCGCCCGCGCAAGATGGGGAACGTCGGATGCGCTCACATGCCGTGCTCATCGGCTACAGCGCTCGCGGCCGTGTCGTTCTGAGCACTCTGTTCGCCGGAGGTCACGCGACGGACTTCACCATCGTCGACGCCGACCCTGAACGCGTCGTGCAGGCCGGAGTGGACGGTGTGCGCGCCGTGACGGGTGAAGGCTGGCGTCTGGACGTGTTGTGGTCGGCAGGCGTGCACACGTCGGACCACGTCGTCGTCGCCGTGACCGACGACGCTTTGGCTTTGCGCATCACCTCGGTCGTGCGCAGCCTGAACGAGGCCGCCACGATCACCACCCTGGTCCACAGCACACAACTGCAGGAGCTCATCGAGTACCTCGGCGCCGATCACGTCCTGGTCGCGGACCGGGTCGGCGAGTGGGCGCTGGAGATGGACAGCATCGTGTGCGATCAGTTGTCGGAGCTGGAGTGGTCCGTGCTGGAGCGTCCGGTCATGCAGGACGAGGTCGGCAGCTCGCCGTTGGAGTGTGGCAACGACGTGCTGGCCGTTGTGCGGGACGGTCAGCGGATCTGGATCGAGAATCCTGAGGTCGGAGAGTTGCGATGCGACGACAAACTGGTCGTGCTGAGCAGCGGACCCGTCGATGACTGACAACTCTCCAACGTCTGCGGAACTCAGTGTCCCAACACGAGCGGCAGCGCAGAGACGCACGCGAGGCTCACCAGAGCGCTGATCATGAGCAGCCCGCGCGATTGCTTCACGCTCGACTGACTATGACGGCTGAGCATGACGAGAGATGCGGATACGGCCGCCGTGCACATCGCAGGAACGATCGCCGAACTCCAGCCGTGCCGCGCCGCCGTGTTCAGCAGGAGCAGTGAGCAGGCTGCGGCGGCCAGTGCGGTGCGGTTCCACGCCAGCGCGGTGCGTTCTGGTTGCAGACCGGTGTCGCGACTCATCCAACGACCACCAGCACCGCCGCGAACAACGCCATCAACATCACTCCGGCCGCGAGAGCGACGATCATCGAGTTGCGTGGCAGGGGAGCCCCAGCGCGCATCGCTTGCTGAACGCGCCGCCACCGGGGAAAGCTGACCACTGCGACGACGAAGGCCAGCCCGACGCATCCCAGTGCAAGGCCGGTCGTGGCGCCGGGTATCGCGAACGGGGGCACGAACTGCCGGACCGCCACGCCCGCGGCGAGCAGACCCAGCGCTGTGCGGATCCAGGCGAGAAACGTGCGCTCGTTGGCCAACGAGAACCGGTAGTCGGGTTCCTGCTCGAGTGGTTCCATCGCCGTTAAGCCTCCTCGTGCGAGAGGGTACTTCGTTGCCGAGGAGCAGCAGTTGCGGTGCTGCGTGTCGGCCCGCCTGAATGTCCTTGTAGGACGTTTGCCAGGCTGTGGTGATGCGCCGATTCCTCTTCGACTCCAGCGGTGTCCTCCGTCCAGCGGTTCTGGCCGGATTGTTCGTGGTCGTGCCTGTAGCGGTACTGGCGTTGGCCTCCTGGGGCGGATGGGCGGGATTGGCCATGATCGCCGCGATCTTCGCCGTAGGTCTGGTCCTCATTGTCCGCAGCGACCGTTGATCTACGCACAGCGGTCGGTCCAGTTTGCGATCGGCTGCCGTGCCCGCGCTCGCTGCGACATACGCGATCTCATCGAAAGGACCTCGCAAGGTTGCACAGTGCAGGTTTCCGCCACAATAGGGAGGCGGACGCGAACCGGTCGTGGTGAGCGTCCGCGCCAAACTGCTCCGGGAGCACGGCTTGTCCGCCATGGGAGATTTGGTGAGTTCGCGAACCGTGCTCATCGGTTACAGCGTCCGCGGTCGAGCCGTCGTCGCGGCTCTGCGTGCAAACGGCCACGCGAACGGCTTCACGGTGGCCGACTCGGATCCCGTGCGGGCCGAGCAGGCTGTGCTGGAAGGCGTGCCGGCGGTGGTCGGACCCTGCTGGCGTCTACGCACCTTGTGGTTGGCCGGCGCACACACAGCCGATCACGTCGTTGTCGCGGTTCCGGACGACGAGACGGCCGTGCGGATCACGTCCGCCGTGCGTTCGCTCAACGAGACAGCCACGATCATCACCGTCGTCCGCAGCTCTGAAGTTCGCGAGCTGGTCGAACATGCGGGCGCCGATCACGTTGTGGACATCCGTCAGGTCTACGAGTGGGCACCCGGCGCGGTGCCGCCACAGGACGGCGGCGGTGAGTCTCCTGATCTCGAGTGGACCTTGACCGAACGCGCGGTGACGCAGGACGAGGTCGGTCGTTCGCCACTCGTCTGCGGGCATCAGGTGCTCGCCGTGATGCGGCACGGTCAGCGAATCTGGGTAGAGGATTCGAAGGTGGGGGTGCTGCGTGATGACGACAGGCTGCTCGTCGTGAGTAGCAGGTCTGTCACCACGTGAGGTCGCAGTGACGGGTGGATCGACCGATGCGGGCGGCGGCGCGGCACGGCATGCTGTGCTCATGGCCGTTGATCCACGTGGTGCTGACTTGAAGCGACTGCTGGCCGAAGACCCGGGTGGGCCGGTGGTGATGCTGAACCTGCTGCGGTTCACCGAAGGCGGTGCCGAGTCCTACCAGGAGTATGCGCGTCAGCTGCGGGAGACGTTCCTGCCCCGCTACGGCGGCGAGATCCTCTACGCCGGAACCGGCTCCACCGTGCTGGTGGCCGAGGAAGGGCAGAACTGGGACGCGGTGATCATCGTGCGCTACCCGGACCGGACCGCGTTCAGTCGCATGGTGGCCGACCCCGACTACCAGGAAGTGACGCGGTTGCGCACGGAGGCGTTGACCGAGGCGGTGCTCCAGGCCACCACCCCCTGGAGCTGATCCGACTCTGTCCGCGAAGGCGGTCGTCAGGCGGTGCAGACATGACCGTGATCTTCGGTCCAAGAAGGTGACCTCAACTGGTGTCGAACGCGTGCACGTGATCAGGCAGAGCGACTCCGCGATGCTGCCCAAGGTGTGATGTGACAGGCCGAGTTCCAGGTGGTCCGCACCGGCGGTGCAGACGGGCGAGGTGCGCTGGAGCCAGTTGTCCGCCTCGTCCCACTGTTCCCGCGTGAAGCCAACTCGTCGAGCAGGTAACAAACTGCGGCGGCAGCAGAGCGGTCACCGATGTTCTCCCGCATCACCAGAGACTCCCGGAGACGCTCCTCAGCTTGCGCGAAGTCGCCGCGGTACAGAGCGACTTCGCGCAAGCGCCTGCAACGTGCTGGCGGTCAGCCGCAGCGCCGTCCTTCGTTGACGCACTTCACGATCTGAGCCATGGTCTGGTCGGAGTTGACGTTGGCGAAGTCGTTGTGGTCGGAGAACGGGTTGTGGTTCTCCTCGGGGAACGCGTCGAGCTGGTACTGGCCCTTCTCCTGCACGTCGCGCGAGATGTCGTAGGTGATGCTGATCCGCAGCTGCGGGATCGCCTTGAAGCCCTTGGGGCACGCGCCGGTCCGCTTGTCCGCGAACGCGACGTGGTCGCGGTGATTGGCGCTGTCGGCGTTCTTGCCGTCCCAGCAACCGGCGAAGTCGTGCATGCGCATGACCTTGCTGCCGTTCGGGCAGATCACGTACTTGTCCGACAGCCGGTCCTCGAACCCGCTGCAGGTCCACGTGGCGCGGGCGTTGGCGGGGCCGCGGCTGGTCGGCTTCGCGTCACCGACGATCATCTTCAGGAACTTCGGCATGGCGGCGACCTTGCTGGTCGCGTTGCCGCGGTACTCGATCTTCACCTGGGCCGGCCGCACGATCTTGCCGACGTTGCCGACGAGTTCCAGGTTCGGCCCGGCGGGAACAGCCAGGGCCGCGTCACCGCCGCCGTTGTTGTTGCCGCCGCCGTTGTTGCTGCCCGCGTTGTCGTTGCTGAGCTTGCAGGGCGCCAGGCCCTCCAGGCCCTGCGGCTTCTGGGCGTTGCGGCCGATCGCGATGGCCATCCGGTCGATCGTGGCGACCCGCTTGTCCTTCAGCGGCCCCAGAATGGCGTTGTTGATGAAGTTCGGGCCGCCCTGGCCCTTGGTGGTCACGATCCGCTGGTTGGCCTCCGCGATCTGCTTGTCCAGCAGCGCGAGGTTGCGGTCCACCTCGGCGATCGCCTGGTCCGGCACGGCACCCAGCGCGCCGCGCACCGAAGGGCACTTCACGGTCGGGGTCGCGTCGTCACCAGAGCCGCCCGGCTGGCCGGCGAACTTGCGCGGGGCCTGGCCGTGATCGCCGTGCTCACCGTGTCCCTCGGAGCCGCCCGGCTGGCCGCTGAACTTGCGCGGGGCCTGGCCGTTGCCACCGTGTCCGGCGCCGAAGAACAGCTCGCAGTCGGCGAGCGAGGTCAGGTTCGGCTTGGGGGCGTTGCGGCCGATCGAGATCGCCATGCGGTCCAGAGTGGCCACTCGCTTGTCGCGCAGCGGGCCGAGGATCGCGTTGTTCACGAAGTTCGGGTCATTGGGGTTCTCGTTGCGCGCCACCCGGTCGTTGGCTTCCTTGAGCTGCTTGTCCAGCAGCTCGAGGTTGCGGTCCACCTCGCCGCTCGCCTGCTGCGGCACGGCGGGTAGACGGTCCTTGACCGACGGGCAGGCGATGTGGGGTGCGCCCGCCTCCTTGACCTTGTCCGGGCTGGAGCCGGACGAGTTCACGTTGGCCTTCGGGTTGATTCGCACGACCGGCCAGAAGTAGGACGACTTGTCGCCGTTCTTGCAGGTGGTCTCCGAGTCCTCGAGGCTCTCGTCGGTCGACTCGGCGCTGATCGACAGGTTGCCGACGAAGTCGTGGACGTGCTGGGCACCGTGGGGCAGCCCCGGCTGGGCCACCGGGTTGTCGGCGCTGAACTTGCCCTTCTCGTTCGTGCCGCAGTCGACCGTGAACACACCGCTGGTGCCGCCCTGCTGCACCTTCGGGTTGACGACGTTGGAGGCGACTTTCTCGATGGGCACGAACGCGCCTAGTGGCGCCGGGTCGCCGTTCCTGGCGGCCAGTGCCGCGGTGGCGGTGCCTGCTGCCACCACGGCCACCGCCGACAACGTGGCGATCAGGCGGAACTTCCGCCTGTCGGTTACGCGGTGTGTCATACGTCCTCCTCGTAGGCGCCGTGTCTGACGGGGCATACGCAGGCGGAGGCGTCGTCGACTGGACGCGAGCCGCGACGTCAGCACTCCGTAAGAACCTTCGTTCGCGCAGACGGTGGAGGACTGAGTCCTGCTGGCGAGGTTCCCGATTTCGGTGGCCGCCAGGCTGTACAGTGCTCACAGGTGAGCCGGGAAGCCTGGTCGGCGTCGTTCAACGACGTCTAGGTGCAGGAGCTTCCATGGACACGGCAGTCGCAGGCACGGCAATCGGCCCGATGGTCATCGCCGCAGCGGACCAGTACGACGCTCATCCGGTCGTCCGAGACGATTTGGCAGCACGCATTCTTCCTGCTTCCGGGCGTCTGGTCGCGGCTGCGGCTCGCTGGCGCCCGGTGCGGAGCGCACTCATCGCGGCGACGGAGAAGAAAATCCCAGGCCTGTGGGCCAGCATGTTGTGCCGCAAGCGGTACATCGACGACCGTCTCGCTGCCACCGATGCCGACGCGGTGGTCGTCCTGGGCGCCGGGTTCGACACACGCGGGTGCCGGCTCCGTCACGAGCGAGTGTTCGAGGTCGACCTTCCGGCCAACATCGAGAGCAAGCGCGGCCGGTTGCGTGCGATCTTCGGTGAGGTGCCGCCGAACCTCAGCCTCGTTCCGATCGACTTCGAAAGTCAGCACCTCGACGAGGTGCTTGCCGAGCACGGCTACGACGCCGAACTGCGGACGCTCTTCATCTGGGAAGCGGTCACCCAGTACCTCACCGAAGAGGCAGTACGTGCGACGTTTGGGTTCCTCGTCCATGCGCCTGCAGGCAGCGAGCTGGTGTTCACGTTCGTGCGCAAGGACTTCCTCGACGGCACCGCGCTGTTCGGCGGCGAGGCCGCCTACCGCGAGTTCGTCGTGAAGCGCCGTGTGTGGAAGTTCGGGCTTCTTCCCGAGGAAGTCGCAGGGTTTCTCGCGCCCTACGGGTGGGCCGAGGTCGAACAGCTGGGTCCACCTGAGTTCACCGAGCGATACATCACACCGTCAGGGCGTTCGTTGCCTGTGTCGGAGATCGAGCGCACGGTGCGGTGCGTCAAGGTCGCAGACCAGTGACGCCGGTGATCGACGCTCGTGGCCTGACCAAGCGCTACGGCGATCTCGCGGCAGTGGACGACGTCTCCTTGCACATCAACGCAGGCGAGATCTACGCGTTGCTCGGGCTCAACGGGGCGGGCAAGACGACGACGATCCGCATGCTGCTCGGCATGGTGCGACCTACCGGCGGATCCGTTGCAGTGCTGGGATCGCAGGTGCGGCCGGGCGCGCACGCCGCGTGGTCGCGCGTGGGTTATCTGGTGGAGACGCCGGCGGCGTATCCGGAGCTCACGGTCAAGGAGAACCTCGCCGTGGCGGCCCGCCTGCGCGCACTGCGCGGGCACCATCACGTCGACGAGGTCGTGGAGCGCTTGAGGTTGACCGCGTACGCCGACCAGCGGGCGGGAACGTTGTCGCTGGGCAACGCACAACGGCTCGGCCTGGCCAAAGCCCTGCTGCACCGGCCGGAACTGCTGATCCTCGACGAGCCCGCGAACGGCCTCGACCCGGCCGGTGTCGCCGAGATCCGCGACCTGCTGCACGAGTTGAGCCAGGAGCACGGCGTGAGCGTGGTGCTGTCCAGCCACATCCTCACCGAGGTCGCGCGCCTGGCAACCCGCATCGGCGTCATCCACCGCGGCCGGCTCGTCCGCGAACTCGACGCGAGCGAACTCGACGCGCACGCGCGCCGACGGCTGAGCGTCTCGGCACGGGACCGAGCCGCTGCCGAACGAGCGCTGGTCGCGGCGGGTTTCAGTCCGATAAGGACGGAACGGGACGGCCTGACCCTGACCGACGGCCGCGCGCTCGAGCAGCCTGACATGGTCGCCACCATGCTGGTGCAGGCGGGTTGCCCGCCGACCCGGCTCGTCGTGGAACAGGACGATCTCGAGACGTTCTTCCTGCGGGTGGTGGAGTCGTGATCAACGTACTGGCGACCGAGATCCTCAAGGCCCGCCGATCCCGCGTCCCGTGGATCACCGCACTCGCGTTCACCGTCGCCGCGGCGGTGGGCGGGCTGTTCATGTTCATCCTGCAGGACCAGGACCGGGCTCGTTCACTCGGGCTGATCGGCACCAAGGCCGCGCTGGTCGGCCGGGATGCGGACTGGCCGACGTACCTGGGCTTCCTGGCGCAGACGACGGCCGTCGGCGGGATGCTGGTGTTCGGCATGGTGTCGGTGTGGTTGTTCGGCCGGGAGTTCAGCCAGAACACCGTGAAGGATCTGCTGGCTCTGCCGAGTGCGCGGACCACGATCGTGTTGGCGAAGTTCGTCGTGGCGGGCGCGTGGTGCCTTGCCCTGACCGTGCAATTGGTGGTGTTCGGTCTGGTGATCGGCATGGTGCTCGGCCTGCCGGGATGGTCTGCGGACCTCGTGATGTCCAGCGTGGCGACGATCGCTGTGACCGCGGTGATGACGGTGCTGCTCACGACGCCGGTCGCTCTCGCGTCCAGTGCCGGCCGCGGCTATCTGCCTGGTGTCGGGGTGTTGATGGCCGCGATCTTCAGCGCGCAGGTCGTTGCCGCCCTTGGTTATGGCCAGTACTTCCCCTGGTCGGTACCGGCGTTGTTCAGCGGGCTGGCCGGACCGGACGCCGGATCGCCAGGCTGGCTCGGCGTGGCCCTAGTGGTTCTCGTCGGAGCGGCGGGAGTGGTCGCGACGGCGCTGTGGTGGCGCAACGCCGATCAGGACCGGTGAGCCTGATGGCGCTCCCACAGCCAGCCGAAGCGGTCGATCCGCCACAGCTGTGCCACCACGACCAGTGTCGTGCCGAAGATCGTCGGCCACACCGAGAGTGCGACCAGACCCCACACGATCAGGCCGAAGCCGACGATGCCCAGCGTGACCAGCAGGCGCAGGACCTGTCGATGATCCGGTGGCACGAGGTCGCGGTCCTCCAGCCAGGCGCGTTCGCCGTAGATGCCGCGTGCGGCCCAGCTGCGTGGTTCACGCACTGGGGGAAATGCCCTCGGGTTGACGAAGAGCCAGACGATGACGGCCGCGACGGGTACGAGGCTCCACCAGCCGATCCAGGTGCGGCTCCAGATCGCCAGCAGCATCAGGGGAATCGCGGCGAACCGCGTCCACACACTCCACGGGTTGGCGTGCCTCTGCCATGCCTCGTCGGTCATGCGAAACGTCTTGGCGACGCGATCAGCCACGTCCATTGTGGATCCTCTCCAGCTCGTACACGGCGGCGTCGACGCCGTTCTCGGCTCGTATCTGCCCTCCGACCTCTTCCGCGCGCTTTCGCAGTGCCGGGGCTTGCGTGATCGCGTCGGCCAGCGTGTCGACGGCGAGTTTCTTGTACGGCACGGGTTCTGGTGCGACACCGACCGCGTGCATCCGCTGAGCCCAGTGCGGTTGATCCGCGACGAACGGGCACACGACCTGCGGCACGCCCGCTACGAGTGCTGCTGCGGTTGTGCCTCCGCCGCCGTGATGCACCACCGCGCGCATCTGGCTGAACAACCAGTCGTGCGGCACCTGGTCGATCACCAGGAGATCGTCCGACGAGCGCGCAGCGAGTCCGCCCCATCCGGTGGCGACGATCGCGCGCACTCCGGCCGCTCTCGCGGCCTCGGCGACGATGTCACCGGTGCGTTGAGCGTCGCGTCCCGCCATGCTGCCGAACCCGATGTAGACCGGTGCCTGGCCAGTGTTCAGAAAGGCTTGCAAGGCCGCGTCCGGCGACCAGCTCGCTTCCCTTGGCAGGTACCAGAAACCGGTGGTGTGCACCGAGCGCGGCCACTCGGGATCGACCGGCGTGACGAGAGCGCTGAACGCCTGCAGAACGTGCGCCTGACGGGGGCCCTGACCGCGTGGCAGACCGAGGTCGTTGGTACGCCACGTGTTGACGATGCCGGAGTAGGCACGCAGGGTCGCCGACACGGTCAGGTAGGTCGCCCGATTGAGGAACCGGGGCAGCCGGGGGAGCGGCACCATCGGGCACGGGAACTCCGACGTCGGCACCCAACCGGGTTGCAGCGCGGCGAGGACCGCGGGAACGCCGAGCATCTCGGCCGCGTGTTGTGCGGGCACGCTCGGCGTGTGAACCACGATGTCAGCACTACTGGATCGCGCGACCGCGCCGACATCGCGCAGCACGTCGGCCATCAACGGCTTGATGCGCTTGATGGTCGACAGAGCGGTGATCTTGCCGCGGATGCCGCGATACCCGCCCTCGATCGCCTCCGTCATCAGCGGATCTTCGAGCAACCTGTTGGGGCCGTTGTCCAAGGGCGCGAAGTCGACGTCCTGCGTCAGCACGCTGGAAGCGAACGATTCCGGTGCGGCCAGCAGCGCCTTGTGACCCGCCTTCTTGAGCGCCACCGCCAACGCGAGCAGCGGCTGTACGTCTCCGCGTGTGCCATGGGCGACCAGTAAGACCTTCACGGCCGCGTCCTCTCATTGATGTCGGTGAACGCCTTCAGCCAGCGGTCATCGGCGAACAGGCCGTGAGTCAACATCTCCAGACCGGCACGGGCTCCGCGCACCGCCGTGGCGGTCTCGGCGGGGTCGCCGCCCAGCAGACGACCCACCTGGTCGCCGAGCACCAGGGGTGCCAGCAACCACGACACGTAGGTGACCGCCCGTGCCCTGGCGTCTGCTGAAGCACGCACCCAGCCTTCCTCTTCGCCGGTCGCGAGCCACGCCTCGGTGCGTTCGACGATCTCGGCGAACAGAGCACCGGCCGCGGGCGTGTCGTCGAGCAACGCCCTCGCCAAGTAACGCCGAACCGGTGTTGCCGCCTGCAGAATCTCGTCCAAGGCCTCGACAGACGCCTCGCCGCCGCTGCGGATCGAGTCGAGGACGTAGTCGTCGCACGCCTGCCGCAGTCCTTCCTTGGAACCGAAGTGATGCACGACCAGCGCCGGTGAGACCCCGGCGTCCGCAGCCACCGCGCGGACCGAGGTGCCGGCAATGCCGTCGGTGCCGAACCGGGCCAGCGCCGCGTCGCGGATGCGAGCCCGCGCAGTCAGGTCAGAGGCTGAACGCATGTTCAAAACACTAAACACATGTTCAGTTCTTGTCGAGACCTTTCGGTTTGCTTTGAGCGGACCTTTGCGGCATCTTTGCGCGCGGTGCGCCGGGAAGTCTGGTCGGCAATGCCCATCACGAGACCGTGGTGGGTGTGGCTGACGTGGACGGGGTTCGTCGATGGCGCTGGTGCTCGCATTCGGTCTGGTCCTGCTGATCAGCGTCTCGCTGTCCGGTCTCGCCGCTCGCACGATCCTGTCGACCGCGTTGATGTTTCTAGTCGCCGGAGCGTTGATCGGGCAGGGTGGTCTCGGGCTCGTCGACATTCCGTCCAACAGCGCGTTCGTCACCGTTCTGGCTGATCTCGCACTGTTCACGGTTCTGTTCACCGACGGCCAGCGAGCGGGCCTGCCCGACCTGAAACAGGGGTGGCGGCTCTCGGGCAGGGCGCTGGGCCTGGCCATGCCGCTGACCATGGTCGGCATCGCCGTGCCGACGCACTTCCTCACCGGCCTGGACTGGACGACCTCGTTCCTGATCGGCGCGATCCTCTCGCCGACCGACCCGGTGTTCGCCTCCGCCATCGTCGGCCGCACCGACGTGCCGATGCGGTTGCGGCGCCTGCTCAACGTCGAGTCCGGGCTCAACGACGGTCTGGCCCTGCCGTTCGTGCTGATCTTCCTGGCCACCGCGGCTAATAGGGACACCGACTTCCTCACCATCGGCATCGAACTGGCCGCAGGACTCGCACTGGGCGTCGTGATCCCCGCGATCGTGGTGCTGGCGTGGCGGTTGCGGATCTTCACCGCCGAACCGCGGCTGCAGGCGCTCGGCCCTTTGGCGATCGCGGTGATGCTGTACGCGACCTGCCACCTCACCCACGCCAACCCCTACCTCGCAGCGTTCGCCGCTGGATCGACCATTGCGACGCTGGACCGTGTCGCGGCAGAACACTTCGAGCACTTCGGCGACCTGCTCTCCGAGATCACCAAGTTCGCCGCCCTGCTCGTCTTCGGCGCACTGATCACGCCCGAGCGCATCTCGCACCTGAGCGTGGGGGACTGGGCGGTCGCGATCATCGCGATCCTGCTCGTACGTCCGGCGGCGATGATGCTGTCGCTGCTGCGCACGCCGCTGCCCGCACGCGAACGGTCCGTGGCCGCGTGGTTCGGCCCCAAGGGTTTCGCGTCCGTGGTCTACGGGCTCCTCGTGCTGCAAGCAGGGATACCCGCCGGCGAGCACGTGTTCGACCTGGTCGCGATCACCATCGCATTGTCGATCGTCCTGCACTCGTCGACGGACGTGCCCGTGGCGAAGGCGTTGAGCGTCGAGCCACCGGACGGACTACCCACAGGGCAGCCTGAGAGGCCTGTTCGGGAGCAACCGTGATGGAGTCGCTGAACCCGACACTGATCTGGGCAGCGCTCGTGCTGCTGTCCTTCGCAGCGATCCCGCGCCGCTACTGGTACGTGCAGCTGCCTGCGGCCCTCGGTTGGGTGCTGGTGTGGTTCGACGGCGAGTTCACCGGCCATTGGACGGACTCGCTCGGACTTGCCGTGACCGGCGTCAGCATGTTGTGGCTGTGGTTCGTCAAACCACCTAAGGACACCAAGCAGCGAGATCGCAGTGAGTCTTGACGAAGCCGCAGAAGCGGCTCTGCGCGAACGCTGGTCACGCAGTCAGCGGCACATCACCGTGTTCTCCGTCGTCCTGCCGGCGCTGCAGTTGTTGCTGTGCACGATGATCGTTGTGACGGCCGGAGACGGAAGCATCTGGCCGACGGTGATTTCGTTGGCGCCCGTGGCCATCGCAGCGGTGGTGCTGCGCCTGTGGCTCCGGCACCAGGCACCTCTTGATCCTCAGCTGTGGCGGCCCGCGGCGTTCCTCGCGGTGGGAGTGCAACTGCTGTTCGTCGCGGTTCCCGCCTACGACATCGCCACGAGCCGGACCTCCGACGCACTGACAGGACCGGCCATCCTGTTCTTCCTCAGCTGGGCGGTCGCGGTCGCGACATGCGTGTCCGCTCACCGAGCCAGCCGCGCACTACTCACACCCTTGTGGCCGAGCTGGGATCGGCAGACCTGCGTCTGACACTCCCAGTGCGCGCCGCGGCCACCGGACCCGAACTCGTCTCGGCACGGATCGTCGTCGAGCGCGACCGTGTCGAGTGGACAGTTCGGCTGCACGTGCGCCGCAGCGACAGTCCCCGGATCGATGTGTCGGTTCCGTTCCGGGAACTCCTGCAGGTCACACCGGTGACCCCGCCCGTGGTTCCCGACGAGTTCGACCGTCGGCGGAGTTCGCTCAGGGTGTCCGCGATCGAAGCGTTCGCCAAGCAGCGGCGTGACGCCGGCCGCGTCGGCGATCGGAAGATCGCTGAGGAACTCATGGACGAGTTCGTCCGCAAGCACTTCATCCAGCCTGACCTGGACTCGAACGACATGTCGTACCTGGGTCCGCGACTCAGCCTCGTGACGGTGTTCAGCCGGGGTGGCCAGCAACAGCCGTCACGCGCGGACGGCGCAGCGTCGCCCAAGCAGTAGAGGTACTTCACCTGTTGGTTCAGGAGTTGCCGCGGTAAAGCCGTTCGTAGGCGGCTTTGGCGCGCGCGTCAGTCTCAGCATGTTTGGCTCGGCGGGTCTGCTCGCCGAGGCCGCGCGGAAAGCCTTGTTTGACGAGGCGTTGCTCGGTGGTGTGCCACATGTAGGTCATCGAGTAGAAGTAGCCGACGAACATGCCGAGCAGGATCGACAGGATTCGGATGTAGAGCGGTCCGGGTAGCAGGAGCAGCAGCAGGATCGGCGACATCTGGACGAAGCCGCGAACGAAGTGCCGTACCGCCCACGTGCGGCAGGTGACGTCGTGCAGCACCCACGGGTTGCATCGTTGTGGCAGTCGTCCGCCGACCGCGTACCACAGCCACTGGGCCGGATTGGGTCTGGTTCCACGCAGTGTCATCGGTCCGCGTTCTCCTCGGCCGCTCGGTGGATGGCCGCGATGATCCTGCGGTTCGGCACGCCCTTGATGACGTACTCGACCACGCCGAGTTCTGCGAGTTCGGACTCGGACGGGGCGTCGATGAAGCCGCACAACGCGACGAGCCTGATGGCCGGCACCCGTTGATGAATGCGGCGGATGGCGTGCAAGCCGTCGCCGGACAGGTGTACGTCCACCACGGCGACGTCCGGCAGGTGCTGTTCCGCCAGCCGGATCGCGTCGTCCGCTGTTCCCGCGACCGCGACGACATCGATGTCGTCGGCGCCCTGGAGAACGTCCCGCAGCGTGTCCCGGAAGAACGGGGAGGCGTCGGCGACGAGAACTCTCAGCTGGTCGGGAGTTCCGGTCACGGTGTGGTCCTGTCGGGTTGTGCGGCCTTCAACACTTGCTAAGGTTAGCAAGTGTTGAAGCATGCGACCAGCTGTCGGGCTTCGCATGAGCAAGGAGGGTGAGCGGATGAGCAAGCCGCTGTACCAGCTCAAGGCGGAGTTCTTCAAGACACTGGGGCATCCGGCACGGATCCGGGTGCTGGAGCTGCTCGGCAGGCGTGAGCACGCGGTCGCGGAGATGGTGCCGCAGGTGGGTGTCGAGCCCGCGAACCTCTCCCAGCAGCTGGCGGTGCTGCGCCGGGCCGGCCTGGTCACCACCCGCAAAGAGGGCGCGACCGTCTACTACTCGCTGACCAGCCCGCACGTGGCCGAGCTGCTGGTCGTGGCACGGCGGATCCTCTCGGCCGTGCTGTCCGGGAAGGTCGAACTGCTCGAGGACCTCCGCACCGCCAGCCTGCCGGTGCCGCGCGGCGGTTGAGCCGTGGTCACCCCGTGCCCCTCACCGGAGGCGGGGTGGCCACACCCTCCTACGAACTACCGACTCCACCGCGGGAGCAAACAGCGTGCTGAGTTTGTGGCGCAAGATCCGCCGGACCGGGCGAGTGGCCGAACCTGCGCCGCCGCTGCCCGTGGGCGACCGACCGGCGCAGGCGGCGGTGCTGGGCGGGTCGGTGCAGATCCGGCACGTCGACGCGGGATCGTGCAACGGCTGCGAGGTCGAGATCGGATCGGCGTTCGGGCCGGTCTACGACGGTGAGCGCTATGGGGCGCGGCTGGTCGCTTCGCCTCGGCACGCGGACGCGTTGCTGGTGACCGGTGTGGTGACGCGGAACATGGCCGAGCCGCTGCGGCGTACGTTCGACGCGGTCCCAGCGCCGAAGCTGGTGGTGGCGGTGGGGGACTGTGCACGCAACTGCGGAGTGTTCGCCGGTGCCTACGGGGTGGCCGGTGCGGTGCGCGACGTGGTGCCGGTCGACCTGGAGATCGCCGGGTGTCCGCCGCGGCCGGAGGCGATCATCGAGGGACTTCGGAAGCTGACCGGCCGATGAACCTCGCCGCGACAGGTGTGGCCGCGGTGGTGGCCATCGGGCTGTTGACCGCATTGGCTGGATTCGTCGTCCCGGCGCGGACGGTCGTGTTGGGCGCGGGAACGGCGTTGACGGGTGTGGTGGCGACGGTCGCGGGAGCCGCGGCGCTGGCCGGGGAGTCGTTTTCTGTTGTGCTGCCTGGGTTGTTGCCGCTGTCCGGAGTGTCGCTGGCGCTGGATCCGCTGGGTGGGTTGTTCGTGGCGGTGACCGGTGGTGTCGCGGTGGCCGCCGGGATCTATGGGATGTCCTATGCGGACACTGCGGATCTGCGGGCACGTGGTGTGCAGATGGCGCTGCCGCTGTTCGTGGTGGTGATGGTGCTGGTGCCCGCCGCGGCGAACGTGGGCACGTTGCTGGTGTGCTGGGAACTGATGGCGCTGGCGTCGCTGGTGCTGGTGGTCGCCGAGCACCGGCGTGGCCCGCAGGTGGCCTCGGCGGGCCGGTGGTACGCGGTGATGACGCATCTGGGCTTCATGTCCGTCCTGATTGGACTGATGGTGTTCGTCGCGCACACCGGCGACGACTCGTTCACCGCGCTGCGCGAAGCAGGTCCGCGCCTCTCTCCCGCCGTGGCGGCGGTCGTGTTCGTGGCGACGCTGGCGGGATTCGCGTCCAAGGCGGGGATCGTGCCGCTGCATGCCTGGCTGCCGCGCGCACATCCGGAAGCGCCGAGCCACGTGTCGGCGTTGATGTCGGCGGCGATGGTGAACCTCGGGGTGTACGGGCTGGTGCGGGTCGGGGTGGACCTGCTCGGCGGTGGTGTGGCGTGGTGGTGGCTGCTCGTGCTCGCACTGGGCACGGTGTCGGCCGTGTACGGGATCCTGCACGCAGCGATGAGCTCGGACCTGAAGCGGCTGCTGGGGCAGTCGACGACGGAGAACATGGGCCTGGTGCTGGTCGGAGTCGGCGCGGCCGGGTTGTTCGCCTCCTCCGGGGATCGTGTTCTGGCCGGGCTCGCCCTGACCGCCGCACTGGTGCACGTGGTCGGCCACGCGGCGTTCAAGACGTTGTTGTTCCTGGCGGCGGGGTCGGTTCTGCACGCCACCGGCAGCCGGGATCTCGATGCGCTGGGCGGGTTGCGGCCGACGATGCCGGTGACCACGGCCGCGTTCGGGCTGGGGGCGCTGGCGGCGTCGGCGTTGCCGCCGGGGACGGCGTTCGTGTCGGAGTGGCTGTTGCTGCAGTCGTTGGTACACGGGTTGCCCGCAGGCGGGGTGGCGGCGGCGATCGCCGTGCCGGTCGCGGTGGCGGCCGTGGCGCTGACCGCCGGGTTGGCGGTGGCCACCTTCGTGAAGGCGTTCGGGGTGGGATTCCTGGCGAAACCGCGCAGCGAGGCCGCGGCGAACGCGCACGAGAGCCCGGCCACCATGCTCGCCGGGATGGGCATTGCGGCGCTCGCTTGTCTGGTGGTCGCCATCTGGCCTGCAGGGATCCTGCCTGCCGTGCAGGCCGCGGCAGGCAGGGACGCGGTGTCTGGCGAGGTGACGCTGCGGCTGACCGGCGTTACCGGCGCGTTGTCGCCGCTGCTGCTCGCGCTCGGGCTCGTCGCAGCGATGATCGCGGTGGCCGGCGCGGTGCGGGTGGTGGCAGTGCGGAGGGCACGCCGGGAAGCCCGGCTGTGGGACTGCGGCGGGGGTCCCATGTCAGCGCGGATGGAGTACACGGCGACGTCGTTCGCCGAGCCGTTGCAGCGGGTGTTCGACGACGTGGTGCAGCCGGAGCTGGACGTGGACGTGACTCACCACGAGGAGTCCCGGTACCTGGTGCGAGCGGTGGAATACCGCAGGACGGTGCCGGACCGGATCGAGCGGCGCCTCTATCAGCCGGTGCTGGGCCTGATCGCCTTGTGGGGCCGGGCCGGACGCGGGCTGGCATCGGGCAGCGTGCATCGCTACCTCGGCTACGGCTTCTACACGGTCTGCGGCGTGCTGATCCTCTTGGCGACGAGCCGATGAGCGCGCTCGGGGTGGTCGGCGGGGTCGTGCAGCCGGTGCTGATCGTGGCTGGATCGCCGCTGCTGGTCGGGCTGATGCGGCAGGTACGGGCCAGGATGGAGGGCCGGGCGGGCGCCGGGGTCTGGCAGCCGTGGCGTGATCTGCGCAAGCTGCTGCGCAAGGAATCGATCACTCCGCGCGGCACGAGTGAGGTGTTCCGTCTCGCCCCGCTGGTGCTGGTGGCCACGACTGTGGTGGTCGCGATCGTGGCGCCGTTCGTGACGACCGACTCAGCGCTGGATCCGGCGGCGGATCTGTTCGCGGTGGTGGCGTTGCTGGCGCTGGGCGCGGTGGCGCTCGCGCTGGCGGGACTGGACACCGGCACGGCGTTCGGCGGGATGGGCGCCAGCCGGGAGATGACCATTCTCGCGCTGGTGGAGCCGACTCTGCTGGTGGCGATCTTCGCGTTGTCGGTGCGGGTCGGGTCGACCAACCTCGCGGCGATCGTGTCCTCGACCCTGCACGAACCGGCGCGGGTGATCTCCCCGGTGAGCCTGCTGGCCGCGGTCGCCCTGATCGTGGTGATCATCGCGGAGACCGGCAGGTTGCCGGTGGACAACCCGTCGACACACCTCGAACTCACGATGGTGCACGAGGCGATGGTGCTGGAGTACGCGGGCCCTGACCTCGCACTGGTGGAACTGGCATCGGCGATGCGGCTGTCGGTGTTCCTTGGGTTGCTGGCGAACCTGTTCGCACCGTGGGGAATCGCCACCACGGCCACTCCGCCGGCGCTGTTGATCGGCGTGCTGGCCCTGGTCGTCAAGGTCGGTGTGCTCGGCGTCCTGCTCGCGGCCGGCGAGGTGTTCGTCGCGAAGTTGCGGCTGTTCCGGGTGCCCGAGCTGCTGGCCGGGTCGTTCGTGCTGGCGCTGCTGGCCGTCGCGGCCTCGTTCTTCCTGGCCTGAAGGAGAATGCCGATGAGCGAGAGCCTGTACGTGTCGCTGCTGGATCTGGCGTGCGGTGCCTTGTTGTTGACGGCCGTGCTGGTGCTGTGGCTCCGCGAGCTCGCGGTGATCATCCGGGTGTTCGCGTTGCAGGGTGCCGCACTTGCCGTCCTCGTGGGTGTGTTGGCAGCCCACGAGAACTCCGTGGAGCTGTGGGCCGTGGCGGTGGGAGTGCTGGTGCTGCGCGCGGGACTGCTGCCTTACCTGTTGCGCCGGGCCCTGGCAGGTGCGGGGGAGTCGCAGCGGGAGACGAGCCCACTGGTGAACGTGGCGTCGTCGCTGTTGGCAGCCGCTGCGCTGACGCTGCTGGCCTACGCGGTGTCGCAGCCGTTGGTGGCGTTGGCGTCCTCGGCGGCGACGCAGGCGATCCCGGTCGGGCTGACCGTGGTGCTGATCGGGTTCTTCGTGCTGGTGACCCGGCGTCGCGCACTGTCGCAGCTGGTCGGCTTTCTGTTGATGGACAACGGGATCACCGCGGTCGGGTTCCTCACCACCACCGGGGTGGGCCTCGTGGTGGAGCTCGGGGTGTCGCTGGACGTGCTGCTGGCGGTGCTGGTCCTGCAGATTCTCACCGCCCGGATGCGGGAGACCTTCGGCGACACCGACCTCGACGAACTGCGGGAGTTGCGCGACTGATGACTGTGCTAGTTCCCGTGGGAGTGCCCGTGCTCGGCGCACTCACCTACCTCTTGTTCGGCTGGCGACGCGCCACCGCGTGGATCAGCGCGCTGAGCGCGAGCGTTGTGCTGACCGCCGCGATCCTCCTGGCGGTCGCGGTGACCCGATCCGGGCCGCTGACCGCGTTGGGCGGGCTGTTGCGAGTGGACGCGCTGTCGGCGTTCATGCTGCTGGTGATCGGCTCGGTCGGGCTGATCGCCACCGCCGCGACCCCGTCGTATCTGCGGGAGGAGATCACAGCAGAACGAGCCACCGGCCGTACCGCCGCACGACACAGCATGCTCGTGCAGCTGTTCCTCGCCACCATGGCGCTGGCGGTACTCGCCGCGAATCTCGGCGTGGTGTGGGTGGCGGTCGAGGCCACCACGATCGTCACCGCGTTCCTGGTCGGGCAGCGCCGCACCCGCGCCTCCGTGGAAGCGGCGTGGAAGTACGTGGTGATCTGCTCGGCCGGTATCGCGCTCGCGTTGCTGGGCACCATCGTGCTCAACTTCGCCGCCGCCCACGCTCCCGGCACCGCCGGGCTGGATCTCACCGCGCTCGCCACCTACGCACCAGGCCTCGATCCCGGTGTCACCCGCATCGCGATCATGTTGCTGGTGCTCGGGTTCGGCACCAAGGCCGGCCTGGCCCCGCTGCACGCGTGGCTGCCGGACGCGCACTCCCAAGCACCGGCGCCGGTGTCGGCACTGATGTCCGGGGTGCTGCTGTCAGTGGCGTTCTACGCGATCCTGCGCGTCAAGGTGATCAGCGATGGTGCGCTGGGCACCGGGTTCGCCCGCACGCTGCTCGCCGTGATGGCGCTGGCGTCACTGCTGCTGGCCGCGTCGCTGCTCATCGCCCAGCGGGACTACAAGCGAATGCTGGCCTACTCCAGCATCGAGCACCTCGGCCTGGTCGCGTTCGGCGCCGCGATCGGCAGTCCGCTCGCGCTGGCCGCCGCACTGCTGCACGTCCTCGGCCACGGGCTGGTCAAGTCGGTGCTGTTCCTCGGCGCCGGCCGCGTCCTGCAGATCACCGGCACCAGCCAGGTCGACGGAGTGCGCGGCTTGCTGGCACGCCACCCGGCGCTAGCGGTGACGTTCGGTCTCGGCGTGTTCGCGCTGATCGGCCTGCCTCCGTTCAGCTTGTTCGCCAGCGAACTCGGCATTGTCCGCGCCGGCTTCACCGCCGGTCTCGGCTTGCCGACCGCTGCCGCGCTGCTGCTGGTGCTGGTGGTCGCCGCCGCCCTGATCGTCCGTACCAGCCGAATGCTCCTCGGACCGCCTCTGTTCACTCCGGACACCGCGGCGGCCTCGCCGATCCCGATCGCGCTGGCGGGCGGGTTGCTCGCGTGTGCCGTGCTCGGTGTCGCCGCGGGACCGCTGCCGGTACTGCTGGACCTGGCCACTGACACCCTGGTGGTGACTCGATGATCACGACCCTCGCCCCTGCGGAATTGCCCGAGCACGCCAGTTCCCTGTTGGCACAGGGATACCGGCTCGCGCTGGTCGCCGGCCATGACGACATAGATCGCCTGCGCGCGGTGTACCTGTTCACCGCCGCCGCGCCGGATCGGCGGCTCGAACTGCACGTCCCGCTGGATCCTGACGCGCCTGAGGTGCCGAGCCTGGCACGGCTGTCGTTCGCTGCCGGACGGTTCGAACGCGAGATGCACGACCTGTTCGGCATCGTGCCTGCTGACCACCCGCTACCGCGACGGCTGGTGCGCCACTTCCACTGGCCTCAGGGCTGGTACCCGATGCTCACCGACGCGGGCGACCCGCCGGAGTTCGGAGACCTCGACGGCCCCTACCCGTTCCGGACCGTGGAGGGACCAGGCGTCTACGAGATCCCGGTCGGGCCGGTGCACGCCGGCATGATCGGACCGGGCCACTTCCGGTTCTCCGTGGTCGGCGAGACGATCCTCAACCTCAAGGCGCGGCTCTGGTTCGTCCACAGAGGACTCGAAAAGCTGTTCCACGGTCGCATCCCGGAGGACGGGATCGAACTGGCGGAACGGGTGAGCGGTGACACCAGCGTCGGCCACACGCTCGCCTTCTGCCTCGCCGTTGAGGACGCCCACCGTCTGCCCGTGCCCGAGGACGCGCAACGCATCCGCGCGATCCTGCTCGAGCTCGAACGGCTCTACAACCACATCACCGACATCGGCGCGTTGTGCAACGACGTCGCCTACAGCGTGCTCAACGCCCATGCCCAGCGCGTTCGCGAACGCCTGCTGCGCATCAACGACGCCGTCACCGGTCACCGGCTGCTGCGCGGGGCCATCCACGTCGGCGGTGCCACGATCACCGCACTTCCTGACCCGCGTGAGCTGGCCGCGATCGGCGTCGACGTCGGTGAGATCGTCGCGCTGGCACTGTCCAACACCGTCGTGGCCGACCGGTTCACCGGCACCGCCCTGCTGAGTCAGACCCAGGCCGCTGACCTCGGCGCGCTGGGCGTCGTGGCCCGCGCCAGCGGCCTGGCCATCGACGCCCGACATGATCACCCGTTCCTGTCCTCGGAGTTCCCCCGCGCGGTCCACACTCATACGAACGGTGACGTCCTGTCCCGGTTTCTGGTGCGGGCGGAGGAAGTCGTCGCCTCGATCGCCAGGATCACCAGCCTCATCGACATGCTGGGCGGTCGAACCGCCGCGACCGCACGGACTGCCAGGAGGACTGGCCGGTCCGGTGTCGGCATCGTCGAGGGATGGCGCGGCACGATCGTGCATCGCGTCGAGTTCGCCGGCGACGGGAGGCTGAGTCGGGTGAAGGTCGTGGACCCCAGCTTCTTCAACTGGCCCGCGCTCCCGGTCGCGCTGGCCGACACGATCGTTCCCGACTTCCCGTTGACCAACAAGAGCTTCAACCTCTCCTACGCCGGCAACGACCTGTAGGGCCACCCGATCGGGTGTGTGCGGACTCGCACGCTCCAACACTTGCAAACTTGTTTAAGTGCGCAGATCATTGAGTTCTTCGGTCGAGGAGAGATGTTGAGGACGATGAGCGAGTTCGAAGCGGCGCTGCGGACCAAGGTCGCCGAAGCTGGGGAGACCCTGCGGGAAGCCCGGCAGGCCGGCCACGACTACGAAATCCACCTGCACAGCGCCCGGATCCGCGACCTGCTCGACCGAGCTGCCCAGCACGGCGTCGACACCCACGACTGGATCGACTCGGCGCTGCTGGAGAACTCCGGGCTCGGGCACTGACCATGAGCGCGCCATCGAGCGACTGCGTGGTCGCAGTGGTCGGCGGAATCGCCGCGACCACGACGGTGCTCCGTCGCTACGCCGCGGTCGTCGAAGACGAGGCGGGACTGCCGACCCGAGTCATCGCCTCCGACTACGGACTGCACGACCTGCCGCCTGACACGGGCGCCGTGCTGCTGGTCCGGGCCACACCCGAGCGCGAGCAGAGGGCCCGCGACTCCCTCGTCGGTGTCCCGGTCCTCACCGACCAGGACACCATCGCGATCGCCCTGACCGCCGCGTTGCTCACCACGCTGACGCGCGCCGGCAAAGCGCCGGAGACCAGCCGGGTCGTCATCGCGGGTGCCGGCACCATGCCGCTGCTCAACCCGGTCCTGCTGGCCGCCGGAATCCGTGACATCACCACCTGGAACCCCGTCGACGCGCTCGCGTTCCCGTTGCGCCGCATCGCCGCCGACGCCGATGCGGTGATCAACCTGGTCGGCGGGGGCGGCCGCTTCGCCTGGCCACGGCACGCCGCACCCGCGGTGATCGTGCCGGACCCGGCGCGCGACCCGTTGCTGGCCCTTCCGGGGCTGCTGCGCGCGCTCAGCCGGCGTCCGCGCGCACGCCTGACCCCGGACGTCCAGCGCGCCTGTGCGATCGCGCTGTCCGCAGCCACCCCGCCCGGCGAACAGGTGCCCCGGCGTGCCGACGAGACCCTCACCCGCCAGATCGCCGAATTCGCGACAGACGCACTGCACCGAGGAGCCGCACGATGACCGCCCCCACCGTTCCCGGCCTGAACCCGGCGCCGACCACACACCAGCGGTTGCTGGCGTGGGTGTCCGAGGTCGCGGCGCTGACCACTCCCGACGAGGTGGTGTGGTGCGACGGCTCACCGCAGGAATGGCAGCGGCTGACCGACAAGCTGGTCGAGGCGGGAACCCTCGTTCGGCTGGACCGCAAGCCCAACTCGTTCTGGTGCGCCTCGGATCCCACCGATGTGGCCAGGGTGGAGGACCGCACCTACATCTGCTCGGCTGACGAAGCCGACTCGGGTCCCACCAACAACTGGATGGACCCGGTCGACATGAAGGTCATCATGACCGAGCACTACCGGGGCAGCATGGCCGGCCGCACCATGTACGTCATCCCGTTCTGCATGGGCCCGTTGTCCGCTGACAATCCCATGCTGGGCGCGGAGATCACCGACTCCGAGTACGTGGTCATCTCGATGCACATCATGACCCGCATGGGCAGCGCCGCCCTTGCACTGTTCGGCGACGACGCGGAGTTCGTTCGTTGCCTGCACTCCGTTGGCGCACCCCTCAAGCCCGGCCAGGCCGACGTGCCGTGGCCGTGTGACCGCACGAAGTACATCACCCAGTTCCCCGAGGAACGGATGATCTGGAGCTACGGCTCCGGCTACGGGGGCAACGCCCTGCTCGGCAAGAAGTGCTACTCGCTGCGCATCGCCAGCGTGATGGCGCGCGACGAGGGCTGGCTCGCCGAGCACATGCTGATCCTCAAACTCACCTCACCACAGGGCAAGGTCCACTTCATCGCCGCCGCGTTCCCTTCGGCGTGCGGCAAGACCAACCTCGCCATGCTGGATCCCGCACTTCCGGGCTGGGAAGTCGAAACCCTCGGTGACGACATCGCCTGGATGCGGTTCGGGGACGACGGCCGCCTCTACGCGGTCAACCCCGAGAACGGCTTCTTCGGCGTCGCGCCGGGCACCGGCTGGAACACCAACCCCAACGCCATGCTCACGCTGGCCCAAGGCAACTCCATCTACACCAACGTTGCGCTCACCGACGACGGCGACGTCTGGTGGGAGGGCTGCTCCGACACCTCGCCGGACTACCTCACCTCGTGGCGGCGAGAAGACTGGACGCCCGAGTCCACCGACCCGTCCTCACACCCCAACTCCCGCTACTGCACACCGATCGCCCAGTGCCCGATCGCCGCCCCCGAGTGGGACGACCCTGACGGCGTGCCGATCTCGGCGATCTTCTTCGGCGGCCGCCGCGCCACCACCGTCCCCCTGGTCGTCGAGTCGTTCGACTGGCAGCACGGCGTTTTCATGGGCGCCACGCTCTCCTCGGAGACCACCGCCGCCGCCACCGGCCAGGTCGGCGTGGTGCGCCGCGACCCCATGGCGATGCTGCCGTTCATTGGCTATCACGCCGGCGACTACTTCCAGCACTGGATCAACACAGGCAAGAACGCCGACACCACCAAGCTCCCGAAGATCTTCTACGTCAACTGGTTCCGCCGCGGCGACGACGGCCGGTTCCTCTGGCCGGGATTCAGCGAGAACGCCCGCATCCTCAAATGGGCCGTCGACCGCGTCGAAGGTCGCGCCACCGGGTTCCAGACCCCGATCGGCTGGGTTCCCGGCCCGAGGGCTCTCGAGCTCGACGGCCTAGACGTGCCGCGCGAGGACATCAAGCAGGCGCTGAACGTCGACGACGACGAGTGGCGCGCCGAACTCCCACTGATCGAGCAGTGGTTCGCCACCATCGGGGACAAGCTCCCCACCGCGTTGCAGGACGAACTCCAGGCGCTCAAGCACCGCCTTGGTTGATGCCGTCGCCGGCCGATGGCAACCTCACTCCGCGACCTCGCCATCGGCCGGCGACACCCACCCACTCGCCGGCGTGACCGTTCGGCAGCATCTCGTGGCGTCAGGAAGCGGTGCTCACAGGCCAGTGATCATCAGGTCGTCGACGTCGAAGCTCAGCCTGTTGCGTACCGTGATCACACCCGGAACGCCGCGCGCGATCCACTCGGCCCGCTCGGTCGCGCTGTGCAGACTGAGCGTCCCGTCGAGCGTCACCACCCCACCTGACACGTGCACCGTGACCCCGTGCACCCTCGTCGAGGCGGGCAGGTGTCGTTCCAGGTCCGCGCGAATCTCGTCATCGCCACGCAGGAACAGCCGCAGCGCGTCACGACCGGTGAGCACTCCCACGAGCGTGCCCGCACCGTTCACCACGCACAGCAAGCTCGCGTGTTCACCCGCGAGCAGCCGTAGCGCAGCACACAGACTCAAGCCCTCCGTTACGGTCGCCACCGGAGTGGTCATCAGGTCAGCCGCGACCGTCGCGGACGACTTGTGCCACCGCACCCGCCTGTGGGCGCCCGCCAGCACCGGCGGATTCTCCGCACCGCCGCGGAACTCCAGCTTGGCCGCCAGGTCCTCCTCGGACACCACGCCGACCGGGTGTCCGGCCGAGTCCACCACCGGGATTGCCGTCACCTCGTGGACGATCATCAGGCCGACGAGTTCCTTGAACGGGCTGTCCAGTGCGGCGGTGACGACTCTCCGGCACATCACGTCCGCCGTCTTCGGCTCACTCATGCGCGCCCTCCCACAGCCGTGCGAGGTGACCAGGGTTGCCTACTTGGTAAGATTAGCAACTGCTGAATCCCGTTGAAATGCATCCCGAGTCGCAGCGACAGGGATCCACCAGGGAGGATCAGCACCATGACGACGGTCGGCCGGAAGGGGCTTCGATGAGCAGGCCCCTCTATCAAGTCAAGGCGGAGTTCTTCAAGACACTCGGCCACCCGGCACGCATCCGGGTGCTCGAACTGCTCAGCGAGCGCGAGCACTCCGTCGCGGAGATGTTGCCTGAGGTCGGTATCGAAGCCGCCAACCTCTCCCAGCAGCTGGCGGTGCTGCGCCGCGCCGGACTCGTGACCACTCGCAAAGAAGGCTCCAACGTCTTCTACTCGCTGACCAGCCCTCATGTCGCGGAGTTGCTCGCCGTCGCCAGGCGCATCCTCACCGGAGTCATCACCGGCCAGATGGAGCTCCTCGAAGACCTTCGCACGCCGGCCGCCGCCTCGCCCCGCAGTCGAGCCCGCAAGCAGAGCTGAACCTGCCCCGCTGTTGCAGAGCAGTCCGGCGAGACGTCCCCGACTTCGATGCGGAGACCACGGAAATCCTCGACGCGCCAGAGGCGAAGCCGACGAGGATGCCGCCGTGGTCGCAAGCCTTGCTGAGCAGTTCGGTCACGGCCAGTTGGACGTCTTCCAGTACATCTTGCGACATGTCCGCATGCTCCTCCACTCGCAGAACGCAGCCGCCGAACGCGGGACGCGGCTGTCGCGAGTGGTGTCGTAAGCAGGCAGGGTGGGCTGGCGGGTTGCCAGTGGATGGTGTTGGTTTTCGCTCGCAGGCGAAGCAGGCGCCAGGGAGGATCAACAGTCGTCCTCGCGGAGTGCCAATGCACCAGCCGCGGCGACGAGCTGCCGGTGTTCGCTTTCACCGTCTTCGACGTCTCCCGGGCGCCTGCGCTAGCTGGGTTGGCAGGTGCCCGCGTACACCTTTCCCGCCAACCGCACCGATCTCGCTGTGCTGAGGATCGTGGTGCGCAACGGCTTCGCCCATGACCTCGCTGAACTGCTACTCGCCGACCTGGGCAGGCTGCTGGCCGAGCTGCAGGCTCAGCCAGGACCGCTGCACACCGGGGGCGACGCCACCGTATTCCACCACTGACCTGTCGAGTCAAGAGAATGCTTGCGCCGCCTATGTTTCAGGCAAAGCATCCGGTCGCGCCGGATGGGCGGCTACCCTCGCGCTAAGGGCCGTGACGGCACGGGGAGCATGCCGGACCGGCCTGGTCGCACGTCAGTGGTGAGGGGAGCGCACCACGTGAGGATTCGGCTGCTCGGACCGATCGACGTCGTGGTGGACGGGACCCCTCGTGCGGTGCGCGGGTTGCGCCGCAAGGCGGTGCTCGCTGTGCTTGCGCTGCAACACGGACACATCGTCAGCGTTGCACGGCTCGTCGACAGCGTGTGGAGTGACAACGGGCATCCACCGGTCGCGAACACGTTGCAGAGCCACGTGTCGCACCTGCGTCAGGTGCTGGGGAGCCGGACGTCGATCGTGGCGCGACCGCCCGGCTACCTGCTCGACGTCGGCTCTGGCGACACCGACGTCGAGGAAGCCGAACGCCTGATCCGGCAAGGAACGCGGTCGGACGACAGTGCCGTGGCCGCAGGGCAGTTGCGCGGCGCGTTGGCGTTGTGGCGCGGCTCGGCACTGGAGGACGTCGCCGGACTGGCCTGGCTGGAAGGGCAGGCCGAGCGCCTGAACCAGTTGCGGGCGCAGGCGGTCCGGGCCCTGCTCGAGGTCCGGCTGGACCTCGGAGAGCACGCGGAGCTGGTGCGTGACCTGGAGTTGCTGGCGGTGGAGCACCCGCTCGACGAGCAGATCCACGGCCAGCTCATGCTCGCGCTGTACCGCAGCGGCAGGCAGGCGGACGCTCTGGCCGTCTTCCGCCGCCTGCGGAGTGCTCTCGTCGGCAACCTCGGCGTCGACCCGACCCTGGCGCTGCGCGAGCTCGAGGCCCAGATGCTGCGGCACGATCCCGGCCTCAGCCCGCCGCCCGCGCCGGTGACGGTGAGCCGGCCACCGCTGCCGGTCCCGGCGCAGCTGCCGTTGGAGGTGAGAGGGTTCGCCGGTCGCGAGCCCGAGCTCGCGGGTCTCGACGCGCTGCTGGCCCAGGCGAACGGGCCGACCGTGCTCGTCGTTGTGCTGTCCGGATCCGCCGGGGTGGGGAAGACAGCGCTCGCCGTGCACTGGGCGCGTCGCGTGGCGAGTGAGTTTCCGGACGGGCAGCTGTACGTGAACCTGCGCGGCTACGACCCGAGTGGCTTGGTGACGAGCTCCGCCGACGCCGTTCGGGGGTTCCTGGAGGCGCTCGGCGTGCCGCCGCATCGGATACCGGTCGGCGCGGACGCGCAGGCTGCCCAGTTCCGGAGCCTGCTCGCCGGACGGCGGATGCTGGTCGTGCTGGACAACGCCCGCGACGCCGGGCAGATCCGGCCACTGCTGCCCGGCGCGCCCGGCTGCCTGGTCGTGGTTACCAGCCGCGATGAGCTGGCCGGCCTGGTCGGCATCGAGGGCGCGCACCCGATCACCCTCGGCCTGCTCACGAACGACGAGTCGCGGCAGCTGCTGGCGTTTCGCCTCGGCGCCGATCGGATCGCGGCCGAACCACGCGCGGCGGACGAGATCAGCGCCCGGTGCGCACGGCTGCCGCTCGCGCTCGTCGTCGTGGCCGCCCGCGCCGCCACGCACCCGCTGTTCAGCCTGCGGGCGCTGGCGGAAGAACTCGGCGACAGCCGCGAACGGCTCGACGCACTCGCCGGGGGTGACCTGGTCGCGGATGTGCGAGCGGTGTTCTCGTGGTCCTACCGCACGCTCACCCCCAAGGCGGCGCGGATGTTCCGGTTGCTCGGCCTGCACCGGGGACCGGACGTCTCGGCCGCCGCGGCGGCGAGTCTCGCCGGGCTCGCGGTGCGCGAGGCGCGGCACCTGCTGAGGGAGCTTGCTCGTGCGCACCTGATCGTCGAGCACCTGCCCGACCGGTACGCGTTCCACGACCTTCTGCGTGCCTACGCCGCCGAACTCGCGGAGCACACGGACTCCGCCGAGCAGCGCGACGCGGCGATCCGCCGCGTGCTGGACCACTACCTGCACACGGCGTACCGCGCGGCCGTGGTGCTGAACCCGCACCGCGACCCGATCAAGTTGCCCGCACCGGACCACGCCACGACCCCTGAAGCCTTCACCGATCACCACGTGGCCATCGAGTGGTTCAGCACCGAACACGCCGTCCTGATTGCCGCACTGCGTCAGGCCTTGCGGCACGGCCTCGATCACCACGCCTGGGCGCTGGCGTGGTCGATGCACACCTACTTCAACCGTCGCGGACGCTGGCACGACTGGGCCGTCGTGTGGCAGGTCGGGGTGGACGCGGCCACGAGACTGGCGGACCCACTCGCCCGTGCCCACGCCCACCGCGGCCTCAGCTGGGCCTACGACAAGCTGAGCCGCCACGAGCACGCCAGGGTCCATCTGCTGCACGCCCTCGAGCTGTGGGCCGAGGCAGGCGACCCCGTCGGCCAGGCCGACGTCCACCTGGACCTGGGCAGGGGACTCGCGATCGAGGGCCGGTTCGCCGATGCCATGCATCACGCCCGCCACGCGCTCGACCTGTACAAGGAGGCCGACCACCCCGACGGGCTGGCGCTCGCGCTCAACAACATGGGCATGGCGTCAGTTGAGCTCGGCGACTACGAGCGCGGACTCGAGTGCTGCCGCGAATCCCTTGCCCTGCACCAGGAAGCCGACAACCTCGACGGTGAAGCCGGCGCCTGGGACAGCCTTGGTTACGCCTACCACCACCTGGGCGACCACGCCGCCGCCATCGACGGCTATCAGCACGCGCTCGACCTGTACCGCGACCTCGGCGACCGCTTCGAGGTCGCCGCGACCCTCGCGAACCTCGGCGACAGCAGGCACTCCGCGGGTGACGAGGCCAGGGCGCGCGAGGCGTGGCGGGAAGCACTGTCGATCCTCGACGACCTCGATCACCCCGATGCCGACCGGCTGCGCGCGAAGCTCCGCGCCGACGGGTCGCGGGCCTGAGCAATCCTCCCCACCCGCGCTGCAACGGCGCTGACCCCGTCACGTCAGCCCCGTTGCAGCACTCGATGTCACGGTGCAGGTGACAGATCGAGTTGAAGGGGGAACAAGGACATGAAGCGCATCATCCGAATCGCGGCCGGGCTCGCCGTCGCGGCGATGACGGTCGTCGGCCTCGGAGCCGTCACCGCGTCAGCGGGAGCACCGGGGCAGGTACCTGACGGGATCAAGGTGCCCGCCAGCAACAGACAGATCGCTTTCCTGCACGCGCACGGCGTCCAGACCTACCAGTGCACCAACGGTGCGTGGGGCTTCCTGCAGCCCGACGCGATCCTGGAGAGCTACGGCAGGGCAGTGGTGCTCCACAGCAGGGGTCCTGTGTGGACGTCGGTCGAGGACGGCAGCTCGGTGACCGCCACGACGGTCGCCAGCTCGCCGGTGCCGCTCGCCGTCCCCCAGTTGCTGCTGAGGGCCACCAGCAACCGCGGCCCTGGCCTGCTCGGTGCGGTCACGTTCGTCCAGCGGCTGAACACCACCGGCGGCCTCTCGCCGACCGGTGCCTGCAAGGAGGGGTCGACCGCGTCGATCCCGTACACCGCCGACTACGCGTTCTGGGTCGCCACACCCTAGTCAGAGGGCACGCGCCACCATCCCGATTCCCAGAAAGGCAACGAGGACTTGAGAATCCACAGTTTGCTCGGCCTTGCCGCGACGCTCATGGCCATGGCTGTGAGCGGGCCCGGCGTCGCCCACGCCGGTTCCGGCCAGCCGCCGGCGGTGTCCATCGCGGCGGACGACTTCCACGAGCTCGTCAACACGGCCACCGACAAGTGCGTCGACGTCGTCAAGGGCTCCAAGGAGACCGGCGCGCGCGTTCACCAGTGGGACTGCGAGCGGGACCCCAGTCAGCTGTGGGCGTCGATCGACCTCGGCAACGGCTTCGTCCAGTTCGTCAACAAGAACAGCGGCAAGTGCCTGAGCCTCGTGTGGGGCACGCTGGTCGTCGACCAGCAGTCCTGCAACGCGACCGACCAGCGCCAGTGGTGGCAGTGGGCGCCCGCGGACGTGTTCGGCAACCTCGTGCTGGTGACTCCTCCCGCCGGAGGCAGCGCGTGCCTGGCCCTGCTGCCGTTCTCCCACAGGAACGGCACCAGGATCGGAATCGCCGACTGCGCGACCACCTCGTCGCAGATCTGGCACTCCGAGTAGTGCGGGCCTGAACCAATCGCGGGATGCGCTGGTGACCTCGTGGCACCAGCGCATCCCGCCGCCCTGACGCCTGGGCTATCCCTCGCGCCTGTGGGTTGACAGAACTCTGCACTCACCGACCGTCGTGTCCGGACTTGTTGTGGCCGTACGCATGTACGAAACGCACTCGAACAGGAAACTCAGCGTGTGGCCGTCCCCAGTGGACTCCTAGTGGGCCGGTCTACCTCGACCACATTGCGACCACACCCATCGATCTTGGGGTAACGCCGAGGGCGGGGAGCCGAAGGCGGCCACGGTCGCGACGCGCGAGGCGTCGCCGACGAGGGCGACGATGTCGGCGAGCGAGCCGGAGCCGGCGGTGTCCAGCGCGGCGTCGACGCCTCCGGGGCTGCTGCGGTGACCCGCTCGGCCAGGCCTTCGCCGTAGGTGACGGGTCTCGCGCCGAGTTCGCGGAGGAAGTCGTGGTTGGCCTTGCTCGCGGTGCCGATCACCGTGGCGCCACGGGCGGCGGCGATCTGCACGGCGGCGGCGCCCTGCCCCAGACCGAACACCTGGTCACCGGACTTGACACCGGTGACGCCCCTCGCCGATCTCGTCGACGACACCGGTCGCGTCGCTCCCGGTGATGGAGGGGAACGTCGTCGGCATGATCTCGGACATGTAGCCGGCCTGGATCTTCCAGTCGATCGGGTTCATGCTCGTGGCCTGGACTTTGATCCGGATCTCTCCAGGTCCGGCGTGCGGATCCGGGGCGTTCTCGACGGTGAGGACGTGCGGGTCGCCGAACTCGTGGAAATGAACTGCACGCTGCAGGATCTGAAGGACCGCGTGCTGGACGTGGCGGACTTCCTCGCCGCTGCGGACCGGGTGGCCGCGGTGGCTCCGCGCTCGACCCGCAGGTGGTCGCGAAGTTGCTCGGTGCCCTATGCCTCGCAGCTCGCGGACGCGTTTCCGTTCGCCGTGGGGCACAACCCTGAGCCGGCATGACCGGATCGCCAGTCCGAAGGTCTGTTCGCCGAGTGAGGTCCGTCCGATTCGGAAGGCGAATTCCCCGATCGACGTCATTGCGCACTCAACGCTATGGCCGTCGACGAAGGCCTGCACGACGGCGAGACGGAAGGATCAGCGCGGTGCGGCTCACCCTCGTCCTGGCGGCGTCTGTTCGAGCAGCGCGGCGACCTCACCGGGGTGTGCGGCCGGGCTCGTGGTCCTGATCCCGTTGCTCCACCCCAGGTCCTCACGCCAGCGCAGCACAGGACCGCGTCCGGTGACGACCTGGCCGCGCATCGGACGTGTCGGGGTGAGTTCCAGCACTACCTGGGCGACGTCGATGCCTTCGCGGGCAAGGGCGGCCACGACGTTGTCGAAGTACCGGGCGAGTGCAACGGGCGTGTGTCTATCGCGGGTCTGGTGCACCGCGAGCCTCCTGTGGGCCGTGGGAACCCACAGACCTTGCGTCGCTTGGAGCAGCCGTCCCAGGGCACAAAGTCCCGATGTTGCAGGGATCTCCGGACGACCTGACCGCTCGGATCCGGATGCGGTCGCCGAGTGATCCTGCGGGATCGCAGCACTGTGGAGGGTCTCGTGCTCGGTCGGCGGTCCGACCGTGTGGCTCTGTCTCGGCCAGCGGCCTGGCGACCACGGGCGGCAGACGGGGCCGCGACTCGTCGAAATCAACAGGGCGTTCTTCCTCCTTTCCGAACAACGTTGTGCCGTAGCGCCCTGGCGGCCGGAGACCATCAGTCCACGAATCGTCACCAGCGAAGGTTCCCGTCTGGCAGGACTTCGGGCTCTGAAGGTCCGCTGCCGCGCGAACGAGGTTGGACGAGCTTCTTCCGGACGACTCAGGAGAGATTCGTGACGGTACTGGTCCCCACCCCGGTCGAGGTTCATGCCGGCGCCTCGCCTGCTCGGCCGAAAGGCTCGTTGCTGCTGGCGTTGTTCCGCACCACGGACCACAAGCAGATCGGCGTCATGTACCTGGTCGCCACGTTCGCGTTCTTCATGGTCGGGGAGCCATGGCGATGCTGATCCGGGGCGAGCTGGCGCGACCGGGACTGCAGTTCCTGTCCGCCGAGCAGTACAACCAGCTGTTCACGATGCACGGCACGGTCATGCTGCTGCTCTACGCGACCCCGAGCGTGTTCGGGTTCGCCAACTTCGTCCTGCCGCTGCAGATCGGCTCGCCCGACGTCGCCTTCCCCAGGCTGAACGCGGTGTCGTTCTGGCTGTTCGTCTTCGGCGGCCTGCTGATGCTGGGTGGGTTCGTCACGCCCGGTGGTGCCGCTGACTTCGGCTGGTTCGCCTACGTGCCCCTGTCGGGCGTGGAGCATTCACCCGGTGCCGGCGCCAACCTGTGGATCGTCGGTGTCGCCGTGGGCGGCCTGGGCACGATCCTAGGCGCGGTCAACATGGTCACGACCGTGGTCTGCCTGCGCGGTCCCGGCATGACGATGTGGCGGATGCCGATCTTCACCTGGAACGTCCTGGTGAAGAGCATCCTGGTGCTCATCGTCTTTCCGATCCTGACGGCGGCCGGATTCGGGTTGCTGGCGGACCGCCTGCTGGCGGCGCACGTGTTCGACCCGGCCAACGGCGGCGTCGTGTTGTGGCAGCACATGTTCTGGTTCTTCGGCCATCCCGAGGTGTACATCCTGGCGTTGCCGTTCTTCGGGGTCGTCTCCGAGATCATCCCGGTGTTCTCCCGCAAGCCCGTCTTCGGCTACAAAGGACTGGTCTGGGCGACGCTGTCGATCGCCGCGCTGTCGCTCGCGGTGTGGGCGCACCACATGTACGCCACCGGGGCCGTGCTGCTGCCGTTCTTCGAGTTGCTGACGTTCCTCGTCGCCATCCCGACCGGCATCAAGTTCTTCAACTGGATCGGCACGATGTGGAAGCGACAACTCACCTTCGAGTCACCCATGCTGTTCTCCGTGGGCTTCCTGGTGACCTTCCTCTTCGGAGGGTTGAGCGGTGTCCTGCTCGCCGCGCCACCACTGGACTTCCACGTCTCGGACACGTACTTCGTGGTGGCCCACTTCCACTACGTCCTCTACGGGACGATCGTGTTCGCGACGTTCGCCGGCATCTACTTCTGGTTCCCGAAGATCACCGGCAGGATGATGGACGAAGGCCTGGCGAAGCTGCACTTCTGGACGACGTTCGTCGGATTCCACACCACGTTCCTGGTGCAGCACTGGCTCGGCAACCAGGGCATGCCCCGCCGCTACGCCGACTACCTGCAGACGGACGGCTTCACCACTCTCAACACGCTGTCCACCATCGGCGCCTACGTCTTGGGCGCCTCGACGCTGCCGTTCATCTGGAACGTCGTCCGCAGCTACCGGTACGGCGAGGCCGTCACCGTCGACGATCCGTGGGGTTTCGGCAACTCGCTCGAATGGGCCACTTCGTGCCCGCCTCCGCGGCACAACTTCACCGAACTGCCCCGCATCCGCTCAACAGGCCCGCCTTCGACCTGCACCATCCCCACATGGTCGAACGCAGCCGGCGCGAGGCGCACGTCGGCTTCACCGGCAGGGAACTGCCCGGTGATCACAACATCGGCTGAGCGGTGGCCGGGGCGTTCAGGCGAGCAGGTCGAGCTCGTTCTGCAGGGCCTCGGTGAGCACGAGCAGGTCGGGCACACGATCTGGATCGGCGACCACCATGATGGTGAACGCGTCCGCATAGGACAGGGCCGCGAACGCCACCGTCACGTTGCCGGTGGTGGCCGACAGCGGGATGAGGGCGACGACCTGCGCGCCGCCCAGACGCATCGGGTGATCGGGGCCGTGCACGTTGGTCACGACGGTGTGCACCATGCGTTGGTGGTTCATGAACCAGTCCGCCATCCCGAGGACTTTCAACGTCCGGAAAATGGGCGCGACTGACGTGACTGACCTCTTGTGTGACCGGGTGATGGCGGCGATTCGCGTCAGACGGGAAAGGGGGTCGCCGCCGGTCGGCAGGGCGACGGGCATGACACCGGTGCTGTTGCCGAGGTGAGTGGCGGTGGTCGAGCGGCGCGTCGACACGGGAATCGAGACGACCAGTTCGTCGAGGTGGTCACCGCGACCGTTCAGCACCGTGCCCAACGCGCCTGTGACGACGGTGAGCAGAGCATCGTTGACCGTTCCGCCGCAGCGGTGCGCGGCAGCGTGCAGCCTGGAGACGCTGGTCCGTGTCATGGTCTGCCGCCGCCGTGATCCGGTGGGGTGGTTCAGGGAGCAGCGCGAGCCGAGTGACGGCCACCCCAGCCCGGCGAACGAGTTGCGGCCAGGCAGCCTCAGCCGGGTGGTCCAGGCGTCTTTCGCGAGTTCCCGGCGCGAAGGCGCGGGAGCGGGAAAGGGCACGATCTCGGCCTGCGGTGCGCCGTCGACCAGGTTCGCCAGCACGGCCAAGCCACCGATGCCGTCGGACAACACGTGGTGGAACACCAGGACCAGTGCTGCCTTGTCCTCTGCCAGCCCGATGACCAGCGTCGCCGACCAGAGTGGCGATGACTGGGGCAACGGACGAGTCACCAACGAGGAGGCGATGTCCAGCAGCGCCGCATCGTCGCCGGGAGCCGGGCAGACCACCCGGTGCACGTGCCTGGAGATGTCGAACCCGGCGTCGTCGACCCAGAAGGGGCGACCACAGCCGAAGGGCGCCCGGACCAGACGCCGGCGCAGCCGCGGAACGGTCCGGACGCGGTCCGCGAGCAGGGCCTCGACACCGCCGGGGTCCCGTTCCAGCACCACCACGGCGCCGACCTGCATGCCGGAGGCCAGTGACACCAGGTCGTCGGAGCTCGTCCGGTCGATCATCAGAGGTACCATTCGGCCCGCTCTTTGATGCCGCGCAACATCTTCTGCTCCATCACCAGGCTTCCCGGCTCCATCACGAGCTGGTTGAACCACCGGACGAACGGTGAAGCGTCGGGGACGGCGATGCGGTTGCGGCTGATCAGCCTGGTGGCGCCGGGGATCTCCTGCAGCACGAACGCCCAGACCCACCGGCCGTCGTCGGAGCGCAGCACGAGCGCGTGATCGGGTTCGAGAACCTCCACCAGCAGCTTCGGGCCGCCTTCGCCGACCGGCAGGACGTCGCCGAGGTGCAGGTGCTGGAACTGCGGGAGGATCTCGTCGGCGCTGTGCATGTTCAGGCCGAACAGGTTCTCGAGCCAGTCGTAGGTGTAGGCGCCGCCGCGCCCGCTGCCCATCTGCACCAGCCATGGCCAGATGCGGCTGGGAGGTGTTTCGACGGTGATCGCGCGGGTGGTCAGCAGGTCGGGCCGGAGCAGCAGGTCGTCACCGGGCAACGTGGCCTGTGCCTCCTCGTCGGTCGCGCCCCAGGTCTGGCACCACTCGCGCCACAACAGCGGGTACGACGCCACCGCCGCTGCGGTGACGCCCGCTGCCAATCCAACGATTCTGGTCGTCCTCATGAGTCCTACGGTGCTTCAGCCTGTGCGGCTTGCTCAGGGTCGTAGGACCCGACCTGGCAAGGCCCTCGCTGGGGTCGAACTTCACGTCGTCACGGCGCGGCGCAGCCGCCACGTGCCCAACGCGAACAGAGCGACCGCGAATCCCAGCCGCACACCCAAGTGCGGCAGCACCGTGAGGAGGTCGCCGCCGCGCCGGGTCAATGCTGAGAACGCGTCGTTGGCCCAGCCATGCGGGGTGGCGAACGCGACCGTCCGCAGCGCTGGGCTGAAGGACTCGATCGGCACGATGCAGCCGCGAAGAAGGTGCCGGCGAGACCCAGCGGAATGACGAAAACGAGCACGTACGTCGCCCGGTCTCGCGCCCGTGAACGCAGGTCTCATGCGGCGATCAGCAGTGCGTAGCGCGGGATCACTTCCGCAGCGTTTTCCCGGTGAGGTGCCGGAAAACCGTCTCCAAATCGGGCTCGGTCACCTCGACGGACCACACCACGACAGTTTCTGCGGGACGTATTCGACGAGTCGTTTGGCGGCGATGGCACGTGTCGACATCGGCTGCCCGGCCACGTGTACATCACCCGCGGCGGCTGCGAGGGCTCCCGTCACCTTCTCCTCGGATGATTCCCGCCGAGCGCGCTCGCGTGATCGCCTGCGATACAGGGCCTTACGTCCCGCACCGGCAGGGGCCGACTTCTTCGGATCAGTTGTCGAGCATGCCGGGGCCGAACACCTCGTATCGGATGTCGTCGGCGTGCACGCCTCGCCGGAGAAGTCCCGCGCGCATGTCGCGCATGAACGTGATCGGTCCGCACAGGTATGCGATGGCGTTGGGCGGCAAGGGGATCGTGTTCACGTCGACGAGACCCGGCTGTCCGCCGTCGCCACCGTTCTCGTACCAGGTGAGCTGCTGGAAGCCGGCGAGGCGGGCGTACTCGGCGCGATGTGCGTGCCGGTCGGGCGAGGTCTCGGCGTGCACGGCGACGACCGGGCGGGCCGGCTGCGTGGCGGCGAGCTGGTCGAGCATCGACAACATCGGGGTGATCCCGATGCCCGCGCTGATCAGCACCACGGGCCGGTCGCCAGGCTCGAGCGTGACCTCACCTGCCGGTGGCCCGACGAGCACGGTGTCGTCGGCGTGCACGTTGTCGTGCAGGAAGTTCGACACCGCGCCGTCCGGGGCGCCGTCCGCGCCGCGGACTCGTCGCACGGTGATGCGGAGCTCGCCGCGGCCGGATGACTGTGACAGGGAGTACTGGCGAGGCTGTCGGTGCCCGTCCGGCAGGTCGACGGCGATCGACACGTACTGCCCCGGCTCGAACGCCGGAACCGGTCCGCCGTCGTCGGGCAGCAAGGTGAAGGACACCGTGTCGACTGCTTCCTCGTCGCGCTTCGCGATGCGCCAGGGACGCCACACCGTGGCAGGGCTGACTCCCGCCTGCTGGTACAGGCCCGCTTCGGCGGCGATCAGCGTGACGGCGAACAGCCAGTAGACCTCGTCCCAGGCAGCCGCGACCTCGGGGGTGACGGCGTCGCCGAGCACGGTGGCCACGGCGCCGATCAGGTGCTTGCCGACGATCGGGTACTGGTCGGATCGCACGCCGAGCGAGACGTGCTTGTGGGCGATGCGTTCCGCGATCGGGCCGAACGGCGTGCCGTCGAGCAGGTGCTGGGCGTAGGCGACCACCGCGGCGGCCAGCGCGATCTGTTGCTTGCCGCTGGCCTGGTTGCCGCGGTTGAACAGGTTCAGCAGTTCCGGGTGCGCGGCGAACATCGACGGGTAGAACTCGGCGGTGATCTCGGCGGCATGGTCGCGGACCACGGGCAAGGTCGCGCGGACCACGGCAGCCGAAGCAGCTGAAAGCACAGGGGTCTCCTCGATGATGGACTTACGCGGGAGGGCGGGCAGCGAGGCGGGAGCGCCTGACTGTTCGCGTTCCGATCACATCTCGAGCTTGCGCGATCAGCATCAGTTGAATGCAGTTAGGAACGTCGCTTCCCGGTCAGGACCTTCGTCCCGGGAGTCGCGGTCTGAAGGCTCCAGAGAGAAGCGGTCAGCTTCGTTCCCAGCCACGGCGAGGTGCGCGGCTGCCGAGTTCGGTGTCACGGCTGCGGTAGACGATGTAGGGCCTCGTGAGGTAGCCGAGTGGTGCTGAGAAGACGTGCACCAGCCGGCTGAACGGCCAGAACGCCACGAGCGTCCAAGCAGAGAGCGCGTGCAGCTGGAACCCGAGCGGCGCCACCTCCATCAACTCCGGCTTCGGCTGGAAGTAGAAGATCGACCGGAACCACGGTGAGACGGTCTCGCGGTAGTCGTGCGGGTGCTCGGTGAGGTTGCCGAGCACGGTGGTGCCGAGGCCGAGCACGATGGTGCCGATCAGCAGCACGTACATGATCTTGTCGTTGCGGGTGGTGGCGGAGAACACCGGGCCGACGGTGCGGCGCCGGTAGACCAGGATCGCCGCGCCCGCGAGCGTCATCGCGCCGGCGAGAACTCCAAGTACGACGGCGAGCGCGTGGTAGACGGTCTCGCTGACTCCCACAGCTTCGGTCCAGGACTTGGGGATGAGGACGCCGCCGACGTGTCCCAGCGCCACCAGCAGGATGCCGAAGTGGAACAGCGGGCTTCCCAGGCGCAGCAACCTGTTCTCGTAGAGCTGGGAGGAACGGGTGGTCCAGCCGAACTTGTCGTAGCGGTAGCGCCAGAAGTGGCCGACGACGAAGACTGCGATCGACACGTACGGGACGACGACCCAGAACAGAGTGGTCATCGGGCACCTCCGGGCAGGAACGGGGCGAGGCCGACCTCTTCCTCGGGCGGGCCAACGGCTGCGAGGCGGGCTACGGCGTCCTCGTCACGACCTACCAGCGGGGGCAGGGTCGCGGAGACGGACTCGAGCACGTAGGCCCAGGGTGACTTGGCTTCGCGCAGCCCGAGCCGGATCAGTTCGAGCCCCGCACGGTGTTCGATCATGAGCCGTTTGCCGGCTTCGGGGTCGCCCGTGGCGGCGAACTCGAGTACGACGGAAAGGTGGTCGGGGAGTTCGTCGTCGCCGATCAACAGTCCGGCTCGGCGATAGGCGTGTTTGAATCGCAGCAGTGCCATCCCGCGTTTGCGGGTGTCGCCGTAGGCGAAGTAGGTGAGGTATGGACTGAACTTCTTGCGGTGATCGAATGTTGTGACGTAGTCCGCCGTGAGTTCGATCAACGGCGTCGCGTCCAGGTGGTCGAGGAACGCGTGCAGGGGAGCGCCGACTCGTTCGGGCAGCGCGTCCGCGGCGTTGCGCAACAGCGGCCGACGATCGAGGAGTTGCTCGTCCGGGTAGCTCATCAGCAGGGACTGCGCCTGCCACGCGATGGCGTTCACGGCTGCCTCCTCGGCGGCACCGGGTTGCCGCGGCCGTCCCAGTTGAGCAGGTTGACTTTTCCCTCGCGTTGGCGGGCTTCGAGCATGCGGAAGTTCTCCACAGCGATCGGGGAGGCGCCTCCTGAGCTCTCGCCGAACGGGCCGGATCCGCCCATACCGGGTCCGCCGTCGTAGTCGAGACTGCACTCGGTGGCGAGTTCTTCCAGCCCGTGTGCCTGTTCGGCGTGCGCGGGCGGGATGACGTAGCGGTCCTCGTACTTGGCCAGCGCGAGGAGCCGGTACATGTCGTAGATCTGCTCGCCGGTCATGCCGACCTTGGCCGGGATCGCCTCCTGTGGCTCGCGGCCGAGGTTTATGTCGCGCATGTAGGACCGCATGGCGGCCAGCTTGTGCAGTGCGTCGTTGACCGGTTCGGGGTCGCCTGCGGTGAACAGGCGGGCGAGGTACTCGACCGGGATCCGCAACGCGTCGATGGCGGCGAACAGGTTGCCGTGGTCCTCGGCGTCGTACCCGGTGTCGCGTACGACGTCGACGACCGGTGAGAGGGGCGGGATGTACCAGACCATCGGCATGGTGCGGTATTCCGGATGCAGCGGCAGCGCGACCCGGTAGGTGCTGATCAACGCGTGTACGGGGGAGCGCTGGGCGGCTTCGACCCAGTCGTGGGGGATCCCGGCCTGTTCGGCCGCCCGCACGACTTGTGGGTCGTGCGGGTCGAGGAACACCTGCCGCTGTGCTTCGAGGAGCTCGTGTTCGTCCTCGACGGACGCGGCCTCCAGGACGCGGTCGGCGTCGTACAGGACGAGACCGATGTAGCGCAGGCGGCCGACGCAGGTTTCCGCGCACACCGTGGGTAGACCGACTTCCACGCGTGGGAAGCAGAAGGTGCATTTCTCGGCCTTGCCGGTGCGGTGGTTGAAGTAGACCTTCTTGTAGGGGCAGCCGGACACGCACATGCGCCAGCCGCGGCAGCGGTCCTGGTCGACCAGCACGATGCCGTCCTCGGCTCGCTTGTAGATCGCACCGGACGGGCAGGAGGCCGCGCACGACGGGTTGAGGCAGTGTTCGCAGATGCGGGGCAGGTAGAACATGAAGGTCTGTTCGAACTCGAAGCGGACCTTGTCCTCGATGCCCTTGATCAACGGGTCCTTCGTCGCGAGTTCCGGGGCGCCCGCGAGGTTGTCGTCCCAGTTGGCCGACCACTTGATCTTCGTGTGCTTTCCGCTGATCAGTGATCGGGGCCGTGCGACCGGCGTGTGCTCCTGCAGCGGGGCGTTGGTGAGGATCTCGTAGTCGTAGGTCCAGGGTTCGTAGTAGTCGTCGATGCTGGGCAGCTTGGGGTTGCTGAAGATGGTGAGCAGCTTGCGCAACCGCCCGCCGCCTTTGAGCACCAGCCGGCCCCGCCGGTTGCGGACCCAGCCACCGAGCCATTTCTCCTGGTCCTCATAGGTGCGCGGATACCCTTGTCCCGGGCGGGTTTCCACGTTGTTGAACCAGACGTACTCGACGCCGGATCGGTTGGTCCACGCCTGCTTGCAGGTGACCGAACACGTGTGGCAGCCGATGCACTTGTCGAGGTTCATCACCATCGCCATCTGTGCCATGACGCGCATCAGTAGGTCACCTCCTGGCTGCGGCGGCGGATCATGGTGACCTCGTCGCGCTGGTTGCCGGTCGGGCCGAGGTAGTTGAAGGCGAACGACAGCTGGGCGTAGCCGCCGATGAGGTGGCTGGGTTTGATCAGAAGCCGGGTCAGCGAGTTGTGGATGCCTCCGCGCTTGCCGGAGGTCTCGCTGCGCGGCACGTCGATCAGCCGATCCTGGGCGTGGTGCATGTACACGGTGCCTTCGGGCATCCGGTGCGACACGATCGCCCGCGCGACCACGACGCCGTTGCGGTTGACCGCCTCGATCCAGTCGTTGTCCGCGACACCGATCTTCGCCGCGTCCTCTTTGGACATCCAGATGGTCTGGCCGCCGCGGGACAGGCTGAGCATGAGCAGGTTGTCCTGGTACTCGGAGTGGATGGACCACTTCGAGTGCGGCGTCAGGTACCGCACGGTGATGCCCAGCTCGCCCTGCTCACCGATCGCCGGCTCGTCGAACAACGCGGTCATGTTCAACGGAGGCCGGTAGACCGGCAGGCATTCGCCCATCTCGCTCATCCAGTCGTGGTCCAGGAAGAAGTGCTGCCGTCCGGTGAGCGTGTGCCAGGGCTTGAGGCGCTCGACGTTGATGGTGAACGGCGAGTACCTGCGCCCACCGGTCTCCGAACCGGACCACTCCGGCGACGTGATCACCGGAACCGGAGCCGCCTGGGTGTCGGCGAAGGTGATCTGCTTGCCCTCGTGCTCGGCGGCCAGATCCGCGAGCTGTGTGCCGGTGCGTTTCTCCAACGTCCGGAACCCCTGTGTCGCAAGATGGCCGTTCGTGGTCCCGGACAACGCGAGGATCGCCTCGCAGGCATGGACGTCGCGGACCAGAGATGGCCGGCCGTCAGCCGGACCGCCGCGCACCGTGCCGTTCTTGTGCTTGAGGTACTCGACTTCGCGCTCGACCCGGTAGGTGATGCCCTTGGTCGTCGCGCCGAGCTCATCGGCGAGCGGGCCGAGCGCCCCCATCTTCGCCGCGATCGCGGTGTAGTCACGTTCGACTACCGTCAGACGAGGCATGGTGACGCCGGGGATCGGCTCGCACTCGCCGGCCTTCCAGTCCAGGACGCGGCCGTGCGGCGTGGCGAGCTCGTCCGGCGTGTCGTGCAGCAGGGGAGTTGCGACGACATCCTTGCGCACGCCAAGATGCTTTTCGGCGAGCCTGCTGAACACCTCCGCTATGGCCTGGAACGCGGCCCAGTCGGTCCGCGTTTGCCACGGCGGCGCGATCGCCGGGTTGAACGAGTGCACGAACGGATGCATGTCTGTGGTGTTGAGGTCGTGCTTCTCGTACCAGGTCGCGGCGGGCAGCACGACGTCCGAGAAGATCGTGGTGCTGGTCATCCGGAAGTCCAGTGACAGCAACAGGTCCAGCTTGCCGGTCGGGGCGCCGACATCTTCCTCGCGCAGCGACGAGTCAGTGCCCAGCAGGTGCTTGAGGAAGTACTCGTTGCCCTTGGCAGACGAGCCCAGCAGGTTGGCGCGCCAGACGCTGAGGATCCGCGGGAAGTTTTCGGGCGTGTCCGGTTCTTCGCACGCGAAGTTCAGCCGGCCCGCCTTGAGTTCGTCCACGACGTAGTCCGCCGCGGGCTTGCCGGACGACGTCGCGTCGTCGGCGAGGTCGAGCGGGTTGCGGTCGAACGTGGGGTAGGAGGGCATCCAGCCCATTCGCGCTGACTGCGTGATCAGCTCATGAGTGCTCTTGCCGCCCAGCGAGGCGAACTTGTCATAGCGGAACTGGTCGGTGTGCAGGTACCAGTACGCGGTCTGGATCATTTGCCGCGGTGGCCGCGACCAGTCGAGGCCGAACGCGAGCTGTGACCACCCGGTGATGGGGCGGCATTTCTCCTGGCCGACGTAGTGCGCCCAGCCGCCGCCGTTGACGCCCTGGCAGCCGGTGAGCGTGGTGAGCGCGAGGAAGGCGCGGTAGATGGTGTCGGAGTGGAACCAGTGGTTCGTCCCAGCCCCCATGATGATCATCGAGCGGCCGCGGGACTCCTCGGCGTTGCGCGCGAACTCCCGGCCGATCCTGGCCGCGGCCTGCGCCGGCACACCGGTGATGTTCTCCTGCCACGCGGGCGTGTATGGCTCATCCGCGTCGTCGTAACCGCTGGGCCACACGCCAGGCAGTCCGGACCGGTACACGCCGTACTGCGCGAGCATCAGGTCGAACACCGTGGTGACGAGCTGGCCGTTGACGCGCTGCACGGGCACGCCCCGGCGCATCGCGCCAGGTTCGTCGAAACGCGGGAGCTCGACGACCGCGGAGTCACCGCCTTCCATCGACAGCAACGGATCCGTGACACCGAGGTCGAGGTTCCAGTGTCCAGCACCCTGCTCGCCGAAGCGGAAGCCGAGCGAGCCGTTCGGAATCACGGGCGTGCCGGTGACCGAGTCCATCACCACGGTCTTGAATGCCGCGTTCTCACCGGCGAGCGCTCCGTAGAGGTCCTCGCCGGTCAGGAACTTCCCCGGCACGTAGGCGTCGCCTCGATGCTCCAGCCTCACCAGAAACGGCAGGTCGGTGTACTTCTTGACGTAGTCGGTGAAGTACGGCACTTGCCGGTCGACGAAGAACTCACGCAGGATCACATGACCCATCGACATCGCCAGCGCACCATCGGTGCCGGGCTTCGCGGCCAGCCACTCGTCGGCGAACTTCACGTTGTCGGCGTAGTCCGGCGACACCGCGACGACCTTCTGGCCGCGGTAGCGCGCCTCCGCCATCCAGTGCGCGTCCGGCGTGCGGGTCACCGGGACGTTCGAGCCCCACATGATCAGGTACCCGGCGTCCCACCAGTCCCCGGACTCCGGTACGTCGGTCTGGTCGCCGAACACCTGCGGGGAAGCCACGGGCAGGTCGGCGTACCAGTCGTAGAACGACAACATCGACCCACCGAGCAGCGACACGAACCGCGCGCCCGAGGCGTGCGAGACCATCGACATCGCCGGGATGGGAGAGAACCCGGCGACGCGGTCCGGCCCGTACTTCTTGATCGTGTGGACGTGGGCTGCGGCGATCATCTCGGTAGCCTCGTCCCACGACGCACGCACCAGTCCGCCCTTGCCGCGCGCGGCCTTGTAGCGCCGAGCCCGCTCCGGGTCTTCCACGATCTCACCCCAGGCCAGTACCGGGTCGCCAGTGCGGGCCTTGGCTTCGCGGTACATCTCCAGAAGCAGACCGCGGACGTACGGGTAGCGGATCCGTGTGGGCGAGTAGGTGTACCAGGAGAACGCCGCGCCGCGCGGACAGCCGCGAGGCTCGTACTCCGGTCGATCGGGGCCGACGGACGGGTAGTCGGTCTGCTGGGCCTCCCAGGTGATGATCCCGTCCTTGACGTAGACCTTCCACGAGCAGGAGCCGGTGCAGTTGACGCCGTGCGTCGAACGCACGACTTTGTCGTGGCTCCACCGGTCCCGGTAGAACTCGTCGGCCTGTCTCCCGCCGATCTGGTGCAGCGTGCGGAGGTCGTCGGAGACCTCGGCACGGGTGAAGAACCGGCGGGTGCGCACCAGCGCGTCGATCAGTTCGTTGTCCACTACCTGTCGCCCTTCTCCGCACGGCGAACCACGGTCAGCGTGAAGACTGCTGCCGCGGTGGCGACGAGCGCCAGAGCCGCAAGGCCCACCGCGTAAGACGAGAACGCGCCGTACAACGCGCCCATGACCAGCGGCGGAACGAATCCGCCCAAACCTCCGGCCGCACCGACCACACCGGTGACCGAACCAACCTTCGCAGCGGGGGTCAGCAACGCGACCAACGCGAACACCGCACCGCTGCCCGCTCCGAGAGCAGCGGCCATCGACAAGAACGCGGCCGTGCCGATAGGCATCAGCGAGGGAGTGAACGCCTGAGTGAGCGCGCCGAGTGCCACGACGGCGAGAGCGACGGTCAACACTCGCACCGGGCCCACCCGATCGGACAGCCAACCGCCGATGGGTCGCATCAGGACGGCCACGAGCACGAACCCCGCCATGCGGTTGGACGCGTCGTCCTGCACCAGCCCGTAGCCGGTCTTGAGGTAAGCGGGCAGGTACACCGAGAAGGCGACGTACCCACCGAACGCGACGGCGTACAGCGCGGACGCCTGCCAGGTCACCGGTAACCGGAGCGTCGCGGCGAGCCTGCGCCCGACCGACTCCACCGGCACCGGCCGCTGCGGAGCATCGCGCAGGATCAAAGCCGCAGCGGCGGCGTACACCGCGAGCACGACGGCGGTCACGATGAACGGCGTTGCGACGCCTCCTGACCTCACCAGAGGCACTGTGGTGAGCGCGCTGATCGCGGTGCCGCCCATGCCGGCGCCGAACACGCCGATCGCCAGCCCACGACGCTCCGGCGGGAACCACGCGTTCACGAACGGCACCCCGACCGCGAACGCGGTGCCGCCGAGTCCCAGGAAGAAGCCGCCGATCAGGAGCGCGGCCAGAGACGAGTGCCCGGCCAGTCCGAGGAACAGCACCGGGATGATCGTGATCGCAGAAACGAGCGGGAACATCACGCGACCGCCGAACCGGTCCGTCAGCGCGCCCACCGGAATGCGGCCCAGCGACCCGACGACCACCGGCACCGCCACCAGCAGCGCCTGCTGGAACGAGCTCAGCCCCAACTCGTCCTTGAACATCGGACCGAGCGGGCTGAGCAGAGCCCACGCCCAGAAATTCACCGCGAATCCGGCGGTGGCCATCGCCAGCATCACCAGGCGCTGTTTGGTCGCCGCTGGTCCTTCTGCCCGCATCGTCGTGGTCATCGTCGGTCCCGACTCGTCACTGGCACTCGGTGTCCCTCACCGGCACGTTCAGACTCCGACGCGGGCCATGCCACGTCACAGGGATCAAGGGCTGCCGAGCGGAGGGACCAAAGTCCCTGATCGCCAACACCCGAGTGGCGGAACACGATCCGACGGAGCGAGAGGTAGAACGGGTGGACGGCTAACGCAGCGTGTGGGTGGCAGGACGTCCGACACCGAGATGCCGCCTGCGATCGACTCTCGGGACTGTGTCGCTCCAGCCGAAGTCCCAGAGCCGGATACCCAGGTTCGCTACCGGTTTCACTGCCAGTCGCTGCCGCGCACTGCTTGGCAATGGTCCAGGCGCGGCGTGCGAATCGTGTGCGAGTGGCATGCCGACTTCCGGCTGGAGAGCACCGAAGGCGCCTGGAAACCGTGAAGGTGTTCCTCGTCGTGCTGAGGATCTATAAGTTCCCCACACGAGCTTTATCCGCGATCACGTCTTCCAGTCCTCTGTAGAACCTGTGCTGAAGGACATGCAACGGGACACCAGGACAGCCAAGGACTGCTGCGAGAAGCTTTGGCCGTCGTGCAGACAAGGGTCCAAAGGCTTGGACGGGGCGGGCACGTCCGCTCTGCTCAGCCCCTGCCGCAGAGCGAATCGTGGACGGCATGCGAGGAACTTCGGGCAGCGACGCCACGAAACCACCGTCCGCCCCCATCGTGGTAGGCGTCGACGGCTCGGATTCCGCACTTGCTGCGGTCAGCTGGGCCGCAGCCGAATGCGCGCGGCACCACCTGGCGCTGCGGCTGGTGCACGGCTTCATGCTGCCCATGAGTGGGTATTCGGAGATGCTGATCACCGGTACCGAGGCACGCCACGCGATCGAGCAGCAGGCCCGCGGCCGGCTGACCGAGGCAGCCGCGGCCGCCCGTGCGACGGCGCCGGACGTGGAGATCTCGACCGAGGTGTTGTGTTGCGGCGCGGCGGGTCTGCTCATCGAGGAGTCGAAGAAGGCGCGGCTCGTCGTGGTCGGCTCGCGCGGGCTCGGCACGGTCACCGGCCTGCTCGTCGGCTCGACGGCGGTCGCGCTCGCTGCCCACGGCCACAGTCCGGTGGTCGTGGTGCGTGGCACGGCGGTACCCGGCGGCCCCGTCGTGGTGGGCGTGGACGGTTCACCGACGAGCGAGGCCGCGCTGGCGTTCGCGTTCGAAGCGGCCTCGGTGCGCGGCGCGGTTCTGATCGCGCTCATGACCTCGCAGGACTTCACCGTCGACAGCGCCTACAACGTCTCGCGCATCGCGATCGACTGGGGCCAGGTCGAGGAGGACGAACGCAGGCTGCTCGCGCAACGGCTCGCCGGGTGGCAGGAGAAGCTCCCCGACATCGAGGTGCGCCGGGTGGTGCTGCGTGATCGGCCGGCGCGGGTCCTGATGCGCTACGGAGCCGAGGCGCAGTTGCTGGTCGTGGGCAGTCACGGACACGGCGGCTTCGCGGGCATGCTGATCGGTTCGACCAGTCAGGCTCTCGTGCACCACGCCCCGTGCCCGCTGGCGATCGTCCGCACACCGAAGTGACTCAGGACCAACGTCACTTCGCAGGCGTGGCCTACCGCACTGCCGAAGCACCACCGCGAGGCAGACGCTCAGCACTATGAACGCAGCAGATGTGATGTCCAGTCCGGCGGTGTCGGTGAACCCGGTCACCACGGTCCGCGCGGCGGGCGCGGTGCTGGGCGACCACGGGTTTGCCGCTCTGCCGGTGGTGGACGACGAGGGCAGGCTGGTGGGCGTCGTCTCCGGTGCCGACCTGTTGCTGGCCGGAATGTCACCGGAGACCGCCAATTCGCCGGTCGCGCGAGTGATGCGCAGATCCGTGATCAGCGCACCCGTCACAGCTTCGCCCGCGGAGTTGACCGCGACCATGTTGTCGCAGCGGCTGCGATGCCTGCCGATCGTGACGGACGGGCAGGTGCTCGTCGGTGTGGTGAGCCGCAGCGATCTGTTGCGCATTCTCACGCCGGCGGACGCTGTGCTGGCGGCGCGGGTGGAAACGGCCCTGCGGGCGTACAGCGGCCGCCCGCGCTGGACGGTTTCGGTGCTGGACGGGGAAGTGAGCGTGTCAGGACCGTTCTCCGACCAGGCGGAACGCAAGGTGGTCGAAGCCCTCGTGCGCACAGTGCCCGGAGTCAGAGGGACTCAGGTGGTCTGCTGAAGGACGAAGGTCCTGAGGCGGTCAGGCCTCCGGCCACTGACCACTACGTGCTCATCCCGTGACGCTGAAGTACATGAGCGACAACGAACCTCGTCCGATCGTGGTCGGCGTCGACGGGTCCGCGGCTGGTGCGGCAGCACTTCGATGGGCCGTCACGGAGGCGCGTCAACACGACTGTCCTGTCGACGCCATCTCCGTGTGGCACATGGACTACAGCCTGATGATGGCGCCTGAGGCGACCGCTGTCGGACTGGACGCAGCGAGCATCGAGGCAGCCAACCGGTCCGTGCTCGACGCGGCCACGGCGGACGTCGGTGATGTGAACCTGCGCCGGATTCTCATCGAGGGCGATGTGAAGAAGCTGCTCGTCGAGATGTCCCAGGACGCACGGATGCTGGTGGTGGGCAACCGCGGCCACGGCGCGATGGCCGAGCTGTTTCTGGGCTCGGTGAGCGCCTACTGCGTGCATCACGCGAGCTGTCCCGTCGTGGTGGTCAAGGCGTCCTAACGGACGTTGTCGCGGCCGACCCGTTCCCGACTCGAGGACACGCTCTGGCAACCACTGGAGATCGAGATCTGTGCAGACGAGGAGCCACCACGACCATCGGGAACGCACCGATCGTCGTCGGCGTGAACGGAACGCCCGCCTCCGACGAGGCCCTGCGCTGGGCGATGGACGAGGCGACCCTCCGGAACTGCCGGCTGCACGTGGGGCACGCGTGGATCTCCGAACCGCTGGTCGACTGGAACGAGACAAGCGCGCGGAACGAGCTGAGCCTGTCGGAAACGCTGGTGGACGCTGCGGTGCGGGCCGCGCTGATCGGCCGGGTGCAGCCGCCGGAGATCGAGCCGCGCAGCCTGCGCGGTGACGCGGCCGAGGTACTGGAGGAGGCGTCCAAGGACGCGGCACTGCTGGTGGTCGCCTCGCCCACCGGACATCGACTGCGCCAGGTCGTGTTGGGCTCGACCAGCATGCACTGCGTGCGGCACTCGTCGGTGCCGGTGGTCGTGATCCCGGTGAACGAGCACTCGGCGAGCAACGAGACGTAGGGAGGCAACGATGACTACTGCCGCCACCGGCTATCCGGTGCACGTGCATGCGCGGCTCGACCCTGGACTGAGCCGGTGGTTGTGGATCGTGAAGTGGTTCCTTGCTATACCGCACTACCTGGTGCTGGCGTTCCTGTGGCTCGGGTTCGGGGTGTTCAGCCTGGTGGCGTTCTTCGGGATCCTGTTCACCGCCCGCTATCCACGCGTGCTGTTCGACTTCAACGTCGGTGTGCTGCGCTGGTCGTGGCGCGTCGCCTGTTACATCTACGGGGCGCTGGCGACCGACCGCTATCCGCCGTTCAGCCTTGGAGCGGAGCCGGACTACCCGGCGACGCTCGACATCGCTTACCCCGAGCACCTCTCTCGCGGACTGGTGCTGGTGAAGTGGTGGTTGCTCGCGATCCCGCACTACCTGATCGTCGGGTTCTTCGTCGGCGGCGGTAGCTATGTCGCTTATCAGACGGGGCAGACCGTCTACAACTCCGGCGGCGGCCTGGTCGGGTTGGTGGCGTTGTTCGCGGGCGTGGCGTTGCTGTTCACCGGCCGGTATCCGAAGGGGCTGTTCGACTTCGTGCTCGGCACGGACCGCTGGGCGTTGCGCGTGGCCGCCTACGCCGGGCTGATGACAGACACCTATCCACCGTTCCGGTTCGACTCGGGCGGCGACGAGCCGGGCACAACGACGATCGACCATGCGCCGGCCCCGCTCACTCCCGGGCATCGTGGCTGGACGCCGGGACGTGTCATCGCGGTCGTGATCGGTGCACTGCTGATGATGACCGGTGGCGCGGTCGGAGGTACTGGTGGGTTCGGGCTCTGGGCCGACTCGACACAACGCGATGCCGCCGGATTTCTGAGCACCAGCGCGGAGTCGTTCCACGGTGGGGGGTACGCGCTCGAGTTCGGCACACTGGAGCTGCGCTGGACCGACGAGGACTGGGTGCTCGCGGACGGCTGGCTCGGAGAGGTCCGGTTGAAGGCGGACGACGACGTGTTCATCGGCATCGGCAGAACGAACGACGTCATGCGCTATCTGTCCGGTGTGGAGCACGATGAGGTGAGCACGGCCGAATCGCGGGCGACGTACTCGCATCGCGACGGCGGCTCACCGGCCGATCCCGGTGTGCAGACGTTCTGGGCCGCGTCCGGTACCGGCGAGGTGACCTGGCGAGCCGAGCAGGGCAGCTGGACCGCGGTGGTGCTCAACGCCGATCGTTCACCGGTGGTCGACACCAGGCTCGCAGCGCAGGCCGAGGTGCCCGTGCTGCGACCGCTGTCGATCGGCCTGATCATCGGTGGTGGGGTGATGTTGTTGCTGGGCCTGGTGTTGATGCTGGTGGCCGCGCTGACGGCTGGTCAGTCCCGGCGCAACGGCACGACGACCTCGGTGAGGTAGTCGTCGGCGCTGGTCGCCGAGTCCGGCCCCGTGAGATAGAGCTCGCGCGGCGGACCTGCCTGGTGGAGGCCGTGCTCGTGGATCCAGGCGAACACGGCCTCGTAGGCGGCGGGGATGGTGTCGTAGCGGCCGCGGTGGAACGTCTGCGCCACCGGTCCCGGGGGCAGAACGACGACGTCGACCGGGCCGCGCGCCTCCGGCATACCCGAGATCGGCAGGTACAGGTCGAGCTCGAACTCGCCGTCGGTGAGAGGACCGGGATAGGCGAGCTGCGGTGGTCCTGCCGGTGTGACCGAGGAGGCCGTCGCGAACTCGTAGAGCTCCTCGAGACCCCGGCCGACGGTGCCGGCGATCTCGGCCGCCGCGGTGCGCACCCGCTGGTGGCAGGTGACGGTGGAGGCCAGTTCGGTGAGTGTCACTTGGTAGGTCATGAACCTGAGGATCGATCGCCGACGGCGAGCGGGGCAGAGTCCAACGTCTCCAGCAGCCGGGCCACTTGACGGGTGCGGCGGAATTGATGGGCGAAACGCCTGTGGTGAATCCAACGGAGGTGGTCAGGATGCGTGCTTTCGACGTGATGTCGTCGCCTGCGGTGACTGCGTCGCCACAGGCGACGGTCAAGGAGGCGGCAGCGCTCGTCGCGGAGCATGGCTTCGCCGCTTGCCGGTCGTCGGCGAGAACGACGAGCTGGTCGGCCTGGTGTCAGGGGAAAACCTGCTGCGCGAGCAGCTGCGGGCGAGGAGTTCGGCTAAGCGGGTCGCGGACGCGATGACCCGCGCGTTGTGGCAGTGGATGCCGACATGCCGGTCGGGGAGGTTGCCCGGCTGTTACTCGGCCACCACTACCGGTCGCTGCCCGTCGTGATGGGCGGTGCGGCCACCGTGCTGGGAACCTTCCACGACCTCGGGGAAGAACTGACCGCGACCGCCCTGGCGGCATCCGTGCCAGGGGTGCGTTCCGTCGTGGTGCAGCCGTGCGCACCCTCGGCTTGACGCGTGCCTGTCAGAAGATGATCTCGCAGTTGGACAGTGATTCGAAGCGCGAATCGCAGCGGTCGGCCTGACCTGGGCCGCCGTCGCCGACGTCCAGACCGGCCGGGTCGGTGAGCGTGTCGTTGCCCGCGTCGCCGTTGACGATGTCGTTTCCGGCGCCACCGTCGAGATCGTCGACGCCCGCCCCACCGTTGAGGCGGTCGTTGCCGTTGTTCCCGTTCATCCGGTCCGCGCCGTTCTGGCCGTTCAGCGTGTCGGCGCCGTCGCCACCACTGACGGAGTCCGCGCCCGCTCCCGCGTTGACGGTGTCGTCGCCCGCACCGGCTTCGATGTTGTCGGCCGCCGCACCGCCGTTGAGAGCGTCGTTCCCGTCACCGCCGTCGAGACGGTCGGGACCCTCACCGCCGAGGAGCGTGTCACCACCCGCTTCGCCGTTGAGGGTGTCGGCGCCCGCTTCTCCAGCGGCCCAGTCGTTTCCGTTGCCGCCGAAGAACTCGTCGGCGCCCGCTCCGAGACAGGCCGTGTCGTTTCCGCCGAGACCGAACACGACGTCGTCGCCGCCGAGCGTGACGAACACGTCCGCACCGTTCGTGCCGAACAACACGTCGTCGCCGTTCGTCCCGACCTGCGTCGCGGCCAGTCCGTTGCAGGTCTGCGGTGGCTGAGCCGTCGCGATGCCAGTCGGACAGAGCACCAGACCCGCCGTCACTAGGAGAGCGGACATCACTGATCTTCGATTGTCATTCATGTCAGCAGTCTGTTGCCGCGAAGGGTGGTGGCCCAAGGGGCCAAAACTCATCGGGTCCGGCGCAACCACGTGCTGCCCAGACTGGTGGCGAGCAGCACCGCACCTGCCACGAGGAGCAGCACGCCACCGCCCACCGCGCCGTCGGTGAGGTCCCACACCACCTCGGGCACGTCCGCGGTCGTCGCGACCACTCCCGCCACGAGCAGAATCGTCGAGCTCACAACTAAGTAGGTGACGAAGCAGATGAACGCTAGGCAGGCGGTGGGCGCGTAGCAGACCGCGGCATCGCCGCTCAACGGTTGCTGCGCACCGAACAGAGCCGTCGCGGCGCCCAACGGGGAGCGCGAGCTGCTTCGGCCTCAGGACGTCCACAAGGGACAGGAACATGCCTGCCACCCCGAGCGCGAACAACGCGGCACCACCGAGGAGCGCATTGGTGGGATCCAGCTCACCGATCCACGCGAGGACCGCGCAGATCGCCGCGGTGCCCGCGGTGAAGGTGGCCGTCACTGCGGCGAGTGAGAAAAGCGTGCTCACCGCACGCCGGCGACGCTGTGCGACGGTTCGCACGCGGGACAAGCCGCCAGCCGCCACGACGGCGGTGACCGGAACCTCCATCACGACGTGACCCTTGTCGTTCTTGATGATCAGACGCCGGACGTTGCCCTCGTGGATGAGTTACCTGGCCTTGTCGACGACCACCTCGCCGCGCAGGCGGGTCTCCGCCTTGTGTTCGATGGAAATGGTTGTCCCCCTTCCACGACCACGATGTTCCTTGGCGCGTTCACGGATCAGTGGCCTTCGGTCCCGTGCGGAAGGGTCGTCGGCCACTGCCATCCCGATGATGTCACGCTGAGATGGTCGACGACGGCGCGAAGGTCACCGCCTTCCCGCAGCACGAGGCGTTGCCTTGTCGCACCGCCACCATGTCTTCTCAGCCAGGCCAGGCGATGCTCCACGAACCCGAGATCGCCGACGTCACGCAGCGCGTCGTGCACATGCGACACCAAGCGGTCGACCAGGTCCCATCCCGTGCATGCTCGGCCCGTCACCGCGTCGAGGCACCGGCCCTCCAGCCCGACCATGGCGGCTCGGGCACACGCGGCACGAATGATCGCGTCGGGAGGGCTTTCCCTTGGCGTGAAGACCAGTGCGGTGCCAACGAGTGCTCGGGTGAGCGCCGCCTGCAGCAGCGCCTCCTCGACGGTCGTCGCGACGTCTGCGACCCGTACTTCGACTGTGGGGACGTGTTGTGATGGGCGGACGTAGTAGTAGACCATTCCGGCATCGGCGATGACGCCGGCGTCGACCAGCCGCCCGACCAGGTCGTCGTAGTGGGCCGCGCTGTGGAACCGCGGAGGCACACCGCACACCGGCCAGCGCGACCAGACGGTCGTCCGCCAGCTTGCGTGCCCGGTGTCCCTGCCGTCGAAGAACGGTGAGTTCGCTCCGAGGGCGAGAAGCGCCGGAAGCCACGGCCGGATGTGGTTACTCACTTGGACCGCGTGGTCGGCATCTGGCACGCCGACGTGCACGTGACATCCGCATACACCCTGGTCCTCCGCGAGTGCGCCATATTCCGCTGCCATGAGCTGATAGCGCTGCTTGCCGGTCACGGGGGGAGGGCCTGGCCGACCCAGCGGAGGCGTGCCGGTCGTGATCAGCAGGGCGCCGTGGTCGCGGGCAGCGCCGGCCAGCACCCGGCGGCCCCGGTCGAGTTCCTGCCCCAGTGACGCCAGGTCGGTGCACACCGGTGAGGCGAACTCGGCCTGGGCGGTAGAGAACTCGCGATGAAAGTCCACATCGGACAGCGCGCGAACCATCGCGGCGCCGACGAACTGCGGGCGCCTGCTGACGGCGTCGACGACGAGGTACTCCTCCTCGACCCCCATCGAGAGCGCGGCGATCATGCGCTGGGCCGGGCGGACGAAGTGAGGAGGCGGCCTGCCTGGGCACGATAGCCGAACCTCATGCCGTCACCTCGTGACGGCTAATCGGTACACCCCAGGCCAGTTCGAGCGCCCAAGCCACGTCATCCGGGCCGATGACGCCGGCGAGGTGCCGTTCGCGCAGTACCAGCACGACATCACGGCCCTGCCCGGGCGATGTTCTGGCGAGCACGTCGAGCAGCGGCTCGTCGGGGGACGCGACCGGTACCCCGGCCAGCGCGCGGCACACGTCGCTGACTCTGGTGGTGAGAGGGTCACGTACCCGGACGAGTTCGGCGAGGCTGATGACTCCGGCGACTGCGCCGTCGAACGACACCACCGGGAACACCTGCCTGTGCGGACCGGAAGTGAGGCTGTGCAGGAACGTCCGCACAGTCCACCACCCCGGTGCGATCGGCGGATCCGGGGTCATGACGTCACGCGCGAGCACGCTGCCGAGACGGTGCCGCACCTCGTTCGCGGACTGCTCGGTGGTACTGCTGACCACGAGATACGCGCCGAGCAGCATCAGCCAGAGGCCGGACACCGCGCCGGCGAGCACCTGCGTCAGTCCGAACGCAGCCAGTGCGACACCGAACGCGCGGCCCGCGACGGCTGCCACTTTCGTGCCGCGGTGCTCGTCGCCGGTGCGCCACCACACCGCGGCCGCCAGCAGTCGGCCGCCGTCCAGGGGCGCGGCCGGCACCGAGTTGAACGCGGCCAGCACGCCGTTGGTGATCGCCAGCCACAGGACGGGGGAGACAACGAGCGCAGGCGCATCCCATGCGGCGAGAGCGGCTCCAGTGGCACCGGCGACCACCGCGAGGCCCGCGCTGGCAGCCGGACCTGCGACGGCGATCAGGAACTCCGCCCTCGGACTGCGAGGGGAGGACGAAAGTCGCGACACGCCGCCGAGCAACCACAGATCGATGCGTTCGACACCAACACCGAGCCGTTGCGCGACCAAGGCGTGCGCGAGCTCGTGGGCCAGCAGCGACAACATGAAAATCAGCGCCGCGAGCACGCCGACGATCCAGTTGACGACCGCCGAGTGGCCCGGAGCCGCCTGCGGCAGCACGGACACCACGACGACCTGGGCGATCACCAGCACCGCGACGACCGTCGACCAGTGGGCGCCGACTCCGACCCCACGTACGCGCCCGAGCGGAATTGAAGCCAATCCGGTGTTCATATGCCCAGCGTCCCGACCTGGCCCGCTACCGAAGCAGAGACCGAGGTCCGCCGTCTCTGCGGCAATGGTCCCGGATCACTGCCCACCTTGTGTTCTGCGTCACGTCCGTGGCGAAGAACAGGCTCACCTCAGTTGCCGGAAACGCACTGGAAGGGGAGCGAAATGACCACCAAGGGTTACACGGCGCGCCACAGGGCCATGCTGCAGGCCATCGCGGACGGACGCGGCGAGCTGGCGTGCGGACGCGCTCCGAGCCTGAGCGTCGACGGCCTGTGGTGCGACTTCACCGCCACGATCGAGCTGTTCACCGGTGGTCTGTTCCGCCCGGTCCGTGAAGCGGCTGCCGGTGCACTTGCACCGGCCGTGCTCACGACGTTCGGTGCCCAGGTCCTCCGCTCGCTTTTGGCGGTGTGACATCACGAGGCGAACGAGGATCCTGAAAGGTGCGATCGTAGTGGGGCTAGTCGTCACGCCGGCCATCTTGCGCGGTGGCACCAGGACGGAACCGGCCGCGACGGCGAAGAAGCTGCAGAGCGTCCAGGTCGAGAGTTCCAGCTTCGGCAGTGCCGCGCTGGGCGGAACTCGACACCACGCTGCGGCAGATCCCGACGGTCAAGTCCACTGTGTACTCGTTCGACGGTGACGTCGCGGCGTTCTTCGAGTGGCTGCAGCATCCTCCGCCGGCACAGGGCGAACCTGAAGGCGGTGTCGCCGAGTCACCTGCTATCCGCCGAGCCCGGACGACGTCTCGAAGCCGATCACCACGTTGCCGATGATCGTGTCGTTGCGGCATGCGGGAGGCCGCTGGTCGGTCACCGGCACCCGTGCTGCGGTCGTCCAGGTGGACGTGCCGAAGTGCGATGACGTGCTGCGGTCACCGGTCACCGGTCACCGGTCACCGTGAGCGGCAGGGCGCACGTGTTCGAGGGCAACGTCACTGTACGGGTGCTCGCCTACAAGGGCGTGGCGGAGATCGGCCGTGGGTTCGTCACCGGAGGCGGTGATGAGCTGTGCGCCTTCACCGGGCAGGTCACCTTTGCTCAGCCGACCGGTGGCAGCGGCTGGGTTCTGTTCCAGGAGAGGTCCGCTGCGAACGGGGGAGGTCGTGCTCACCGCGGCGGTACGGGTGGCGTTCGCGAGTGAGGTGCAGCCGTCGGCGACGGTGCAGGGCTGGCGGCGCGCCTCAACTGCACGAGGACAGGTCATTTGTGACGTACGGAGGGTCGTTCGGTTGTAGGTACCGGTCTTGCGGAAGGGAATGAAATGTTGGCACGAAAAGGTTCCAAGGCTCTATTCGCACTTGTCTTCGCCGGCTGTCTCGCAGTCGGGGTCGCCCCCGTCGTTCACGCGGATGGCGGCGATCCGGCGACGGCTGTCCAAAGATTTAGGGTCGGTGGCTTTCCGACCGAGATCGTCAATGCCCGCGACGGTCATATTTGGTTCACGGATCCGGCCAGCAACATGATCCGCCGCATCGAATCCCGGGGCCGAGTGCAGAGCTTCGTCGTGCCGACCCCGAATTCCTACCCGCACGGCATCACCGCGGGTCCGGACGGCCGAATCTGGTTCACGGAGTTCGTGGCAGGAAAGATCGGCTCAGTCGATGCTCGCGGACACTTCCGCGAGTACGCACTTCCCCAGTCGAACAGTTCACCGAGTGGGATCACTCTCGGCCCCGATCACAACCTGTGGTTCGCCGAGAGCGACGGAAACCGGATCGGCCGGATGGACCGGTTCGGCCGCCTTCTCGCCGAGTACCCGGTGCCGACACCGGGCAGCCATCCGAGTGGAATCACGACCGGCCCTGACCGCAATCTGTGGTTCACCGAACGGTCCGGCAACAACGCAGGTCGGATCACGACCGCGGGAGAGATCACCGAGTTCCCGACCCAGAACGCACCACCCGGATCGAACGTGTCGGGGCCAGCGGACATCGTCGCCGGACCGGACGGAAACCTCTGGGTCACGCTGCAGGATTCTCCTTGGGGCTCGATCATGCGAATCACACCGGCAGGGGACACCACCGAGTTCCCGGTTCGTAACCAGCCCGGTGCGCCCATGCCGACCGGTATCTGCGTTGGGCCGGACGGAGCGCTCTGGTTCGTCGAGCAGTACTACAACGTGCTCGGGCGCATCACGACCCGCGGCGAAGTCACGGAGTTTCCGTTCGTTGACCCCGGCACGCCGGGGTCCATCACCGCCGGACCCGGTAGAAGCCTGTGGTTCACGGACCACACGAGGGGCGAGATCGGCCGGGTGCGGATCGCACCGCGTGTGGGTTGACAGGCCCAACAGGGTCCGCGGGTGCCGAGCCCACTTGATCCTTCACGATCCGGCACGTTCCCAGGCGTAGACGCAGTGTGCAACTGGCAGGGCCACGGTCGACCGGGCAGCGGATGGCAGCCGTGGCCAGGGAGCTGATGCGGCGGGTCAGCCGGTCGTGCCATGCGGTCGAGGACCAGCACAGACGCGTTGGTGCGCTTCGCTGCGTGGACGGCTCACGCCAGGGCAGACTTCGCGGTGGGTGTCAGGCCCACCGGCTGTGATGCGGGACTGGCGTTCATGAGGTCGCCTTGGTTCGCGCGGTCTTGCGCCGCCGCTTCGACTTGCGACCACCTGCGCTGGTCACAGCATGCAGCAGGCCGATGCCGGCGACGAAGCCGAAGTCGTACCAGTTACCGATGTTGCGCACCTCGTAGATGTTCACGTTGTCGGTGAACAGCGAGATGAAGAACGTGACGGGGTAGATCAGCCCGTGCCACAGGCCTTTCCAGAACCCCGCGACCTGTGCAGAGTCCACATGGGACACGACGTTCGGACCGGCAGCGCACGACGTCACGACGAGCGCCACAGCCACGAGGAACAGCCACCGCGTCAAGGTCATCGCGACTGGGCCTTCGCCCTGATGATGTGCAGCACCACGAAGAGCGCGGCGATGGCGACGGTGCCCGCGGTGACGACCAGCCAGTTCACGTCGACCACTGGCTCCCACCGGTCCTTGCCATCGCTGATCACCGTACGCGCCGGCTGGCTCGGCGTTGAGGCCGAAGCCGCCGTCTTCACCTTCCTGGCCCTTTTCGCAAGGCTCGGCGTAGACCTTCCTCGCTTCGAGCGAGTTCTTGGTCCTGGCAATCAGTTCGTCGATCTTCATCTCTGCTCCTGGGGTGTTGTTCTCCTGTCAGCGTCGGACCGGTGTGAGATGGCGAGACAGTGACAGCAGGGCTCAGCCCTCGCCGAATCGGTCGGTGGAAGCAGGGTCGTGCACCGCCCTGCACGTCAGTCGGGATTGGCCTCCACCAGGACGTGCTCGGCGTGGCTGGACTCACACCGTGGTGCGAACTGGCCGGCGAGGAGCGGGAAGGGAAAGGACGCCTCGGTGTTCCACCTGAACGGGTCGATGCGCCACGAGTACGGGGCAAGGCGCGTGGTGGAGTGCGGCCCTGGTCACCGCACCACACGAGCGGGTCTCGCCGGGCCCGACGACGATCAGGTCGGTGTCGGTGCAACGGCTGATCGCCTCGTGCGGCTGTCTGCGCACGAGGACGGCGGTGTGCGGGAACCCGGCGAGCAACTCGGCAGAGCGCTCCAGGACCCAGCTGTGGTCCTCGTCCAAGTCTTCGCGCACCACGGACATCGGCGCGGCGTGCAGCACTCGTAGGGTGGCGCCTCGGCTCTGGGCGAAGACCACGGCACGAGCGAGGACACCCGCGTCGTCCGGGCCTCCACTGACCAGCGCGGTAACGCGTCCGTGCATTCCGTGCCGCGCGTCCGGCGTGCCGCGCACCACCACCGCGTCGCAATCCGCGGCGCACACGACGTACAGGACGTGGTTGCCGAGGCCGAGCGGAGAGCCGGTCCTGCCTTGATAACCGACCACCACGAGTTGGGCGTGGAAGGCGTCCTCCGGCCAATGCGTCTCAACCTCGGCTTCGACGAGCTTCGCGTGGGAGGCGGCCCACTGCACGGCCTCCGCGGTCCACGGGGAGCCGTCTGCGATCACCACGACAGGTTCCATACGTCCACGGTCGCCCTGTACGGCTGCGGTACCCAGAGCGAAGGGTGACCACCTGAGCGGGACGAAAGTCCTGCAACTACTGGGCCTCGTGCCGCTGTGCCCGCTGGTGACCGGAGAAGGACGGTGTGGTCTCCAGCACGAGGAGGCTGAACGATGAGCACGCTGACTTTCCTCGGTGGCACCGGCACGGTCACCGGAAGCAAGTTCCTGTTCGACACCGGCAGCTCGCAGGTGTTGGTGGACTGCGGTCTGTTCCAGGGGCTGGCACCGTTGCGGCGGCGGAACTGGCAGCGGCCTCCGCTCGATCTGGACCGGCTGGACGCGGTCGTGCTCACCCACGCGCACTTGGACCACTGCGGTTACTTGCCGGTGCTGGTGCGGCACGGATGGCGCGGGCCGGTGTTCACCACCGAGGGCACCGCGAACCTGGCCGGGATCGTGCTGACCGACAGCGCGCACCTGATGATGGAGGAGGCCAGTCAGGCCAACGAGTCGGGCTGGTCCAAACACCGGCCCGCCCTGCCGCTGTACGACACGGACGACGCGGAGCGCACCATCAGGCTGTTCCGTCCGATCGACTTCGAGGTGGCACGCTCCATCGCTGATGGCGTCGACCTCGAACTCGGCCGTGCCGGGCACATTCTCGGCTCGGCATGGGCGCACTTGACGCTCGGCGACCGCAGCGTCGTCGTGAGCGGTGATCTGGGCAGGCCGGCGCACCGGGTGCTGCTACCTCCCCAGCCGAGGCCCGCTTGCGACGCGTTGCTGATCGAGTCGGCCTACGGCGACCGCCCGCACGACGATGCCGCAGCCACCGCGCTGTTCGCCGATACCATCCGGCGCACGGCCGCGCGGGGCGGCAGCGTGCTGGTCCCCGCGTTCGCGGTGGATCGCACCGAGGTGATCCTGGTCGAACTGGCCAAGCTGGTGCGCGCGGGTGAGATTCCCGACCTCCCCGTGTTCGTCGACAGCCCGATGGCGCTGGCGTCACTGCGGGTCTACCGGCAGGCGGTCGCCAAGAGCTGGCCGGAAATCCGCCCCGAACTCGTGAACGGCGAGGACGCGTTCGACCCAGGTCACCTGGCGGAGCTCCACACGGCCTCCCAATCGATGCAGGCCAACGATCCCAGGAAGCCGTCGATCATCATCTCCGCGTCCGGCATGGCCACCGGCGGCCGGGTTCTGCACCACCTGAAGCACATGCTGCCCAACCAGAAGCACACGATCCTCATCGTCGGCTACGCGGCGGTGGGCACACGGGCTCGCTCGCTCGTCGACGGAGCCCGCGAGATCAAGATCCACGGCCGGTACGTACCGGTGAAGGCCGAGGTGCAGGTGCTCGACGCGTTCAGCGCCCATGCAGACGCCGGCGAACTGCTGGCGTGGGCGGCCACTGGACCTGCTCCGGCCACGACCTATGTCGTACACGGTGAACCGGAGAGTGCCACGACCCTGGCAGACCGGCTGAACGCCGAGCACGGGTGGACCGCCGTGGTGCCGAGGGACGGCGAGCGAGTCCTGGTGTGATCCTTATCAAGGAAGATCAAGGCAATGATCGGCTGCGCAGCCGCGCTGTGTCGGCCAGAGCTCGCAGTCAGCTCGGCGAAATCGCGGAGTGGTCGTCCGGTGGCGGCAAGGGCCGGAACCACTCGGTGCGGTGCTCCAGGTTGGCTTGGGCGACGTTGTTCCCGGTCGTCCTTTCGGCGGTGCCGGCTGTGACGACGTTGCCGCGTTCGGCGGCGGGCAGTTTGAACCAGCCAGAGCATCCGTTGACACAGGGGTGATTCATCTCGGTCAGGGCGAGCGCGCCATCCGGACCTGGCAGGGGTTGTTGCCAGGTCATCAAGCCGGTTCCGTCGCACAGATCGCAGGGATGTTCGCGCGCCACATGAGAGAGCATTCATCAAGGGTCGGCAGTGCCCGAATCACGTCACCGGAACGGGTGAAGGTTTGAACGGTTCCTGGTCCGTGTTGAGTAGGTAGGTGGGGCAACGTCTTACCGCGGTGCACGTTGACACGCTGCGGTTCGCCGAGCACCGGGATGTTCCGATTGCAAGGGTGGCTACGGACGCGGTGACCGCCACAACACGGCGTGCGAGATGCTGTCGTCGATGTTAGACACGCCAACGACAACGCCTGTTGCGTTGATCGCGTAGGCCGAACTCGAGTTGCCACCGAGGGTACCGAGATCGGTGATCCTTCCGTGCCGGTCCCATCGAACGGCATTGGTGCCGCTGTTCGTCGTCGCGGAGCCGATCACGATGCCCGCGTCGTTGATCGCTGTCGCTTGGCTGCTGGGCGGGTACGGCCCTGGGTTGCCGCCGAGGGTCTCGAGGTCGGTGATCTTGCCGTGCCGGTCCCACCGCACCGCGTGGCGGGCGGCGATCTCCGCATCCGCGGTGCCGGCGACCGTTCCGGCGTTGTTGATGCCGACCGCCATGCAGTTGCTTCGTTCTGACAGGGAATCGAGATCGGTTAGGTCGCCGTGCCGGTTCCAGCGCACGGCGTGGAACGTTCCGTCGGACAGACCCACGACGCCGGCCACCATGCCTGCTTCATTGATCCCTGCATTGGCACTGGCGAGGCCACCACCGTGCTCCACCTTGGTGATCCGGCCCTTGCGATCCCAGATCACAGGCTCGCCGCTGGACGAGTCACCGGCTGCCAGGCCCGCGTCGTTGATCGCATAGGCTCGGCTCTCGTAACCGAGATCAGTGATCTGGCCGCTGCTGTCCCAGCGAACGCCCTGCGAGTTGGAGCGAACGTTGACGGCCGAACGCCCGATGATCTCGCCTGCCTGGTTGATCTCGATGGCCATGCTACGAGCGTGACCGGGTAACGCTTCTAGATCACTGATGACCCCTTGGCTGTCCCAGCGCACCGCGTGGAGATCTCCGTTGGCCGCGTTGGCCTGGCCCACGACCACCCCCGCGTTGTTGACCGCGAAAGCCATGCTGCTGCCGCCGCCTGGAAGTGTGCCGAGGTCGACGATCCTTCCTGGCGGAAACCAGCGCACGGCGTGTGTGCGGCCATCCGCGGCATCTGACCAACCCACTGCGGCTCCGGCGTCGTTGATCGCGAACGCGGTGCTGTAACTGCCGCCTGGCAGCGTTCCGAGATCGACGATCGTCGGAGCCGCGTAGGCGGGTGTGGCCGTGGTGCCCAAGGCGGCGCATGCGGCAGCGCTGATCGCGAGCCAGGTCCGCCGCTTGTTTCCCAACCACGTCATCGGGACACACCTCCGTCATGAGTTGAACATTTTTGATCAGCGTCCGCCGTCCTCGGCTTCGTTCGCAGAGCCGAAGGTGTTCTGGACGAGAGGGCTGCCGACTCTGTTGAGCGGGAGGGAAATGCCCGGCAGAGCGAATCATCCAGACTGAGTCATGCCGCGGCCGGGCCGATCGGCGCAGAAGGGCGAGGACCTTCGGCTGCGGTGCCGCCGTTGCGGTGGGCGCATCGTGAGGAGGCGCGAGATCGACGTGTCGGTAGCCGTTCTCGTTCGATTCCGGATGGAGCGTCGTCATGAGCGTGTGGATCATTGTCACCGCTGCCCTGGTCCTGCTGTTGCTGGGCATGTCGGTGAAGGTCGTCAAGCAGTACGAGCAGGGCGTGTTGTTCCGGCTGGGGCGAGTGCGCGGGGCGATGAAACCGGGGCTGCGGCTGATCATTCCGGTGGTGGACGTGATGCGCCGGGTGTCGTTGCGGATCATCACGTTGCCGATCCAGTCGCAGGGGATCATCACGCGGGACAACGTCAGCGTCGACGTCTCGGCGGTGGCGTACTTCAGGGTCGTGGATTCGGTGAAGTCCGTTGTCGCGATCGAGAACGTGTACGCCGCGATCGACCAGATCGCCCAGACCACCCTGCGGAAGGTGGTCGGTCAGCACACCCTCGATCAGACCCTGTCGGAGACCGACCAGATCAACGTCGACATCCGCAAGATCCTCGACATCACCACGGTCGAATGGGGTGTCGAGGTGACTCTGGTGGAGCTGAAGGACATCCAGCTGCCCGACAGCATGAAGCGCGCGATGGCCAGGCAGGCCGAGGCCGAGAGGGAGAAGCGTGCCAAGATCATCAACGCGGAGGGCGAGTCGCTGGCCGCAGCCGCGCTCGGTGACGCGTCGGACACGATGATGGCCCACCCGCTCGCCTTGCAACTGCGCAACCTGCAGACCCTGGTCGAACTCGGAGTGGACAAGAACACCACCGTCGTGTTCCCCGCACCGCTGATGAGCACCATCGGTGAACTGGGCACGTTCCTGGCTCGCGAGACCGCCGCGGCCGCCTCGCCGACCGACGTCACGCTCACCGCGATCCCGACGCAGCCGAACGGTGGGCTGCAAGCACCGGAAGCGACGGCGAACGGCGAGCCGCTCATCGCTCCACGATAGGAGTCGGTTGAACGTGTCCTGCCTGTTTCATTCAGGCAGGACACGTTTCGGCTTGGCGTGGAAGAACCCCTTAATCCACAGTGGAGAGTTGTGCTGTCAGTGGCCTGCGCCAGTGCGGGCTTCAAGTGAGGCCGGGAGGTGAGTGGTCCAGGTCAGGCACGTATCGCCGTCAGGCGTGACGCTCTGCTTCAGGTTGCCGGTGGGATCGGGTGTCGAGGGACTCGCGCCGTCGTCGATGTTCTCGACGGTGATCACATCGCCGTTGATGCTGACGCGGAGCTCGGTGCGAGTGGCGTCGGCGTGACCGGCGACGGTCGCGAGCGCGAAACGGACAGCGGCGACCACCTCGTCCACGGAACCAGCGGGGATGGCGCGTCTGAGCTTGCCGGTGAAGGTGGTCGCCACGGGGAAACCGAGTGGGGGCGTGTACTCCTCGATGGTGTCGAGGATTCGTTGCTGGAGACTGGAACCATGCGAGTCGGGGGCGACGTCGACGTTGTAGACGGCGGCGCGGATGTGGCTGATCATGGCGTCGAGGATGCCGATGTACCCGTTGACGCGATCCCGGTAGGCGGGGTGTTTGTCGGCTGTGGCGAGGCCTTGCAGCCCTAGGCTGACCGCGAAGAGTTTCTGGATCACGTGCTCGTTCAGCGCGAGGCCGATGCGGTCGTGGTCCTCGGTGAGGTGCTGGATCTGCTGTTCGGCGTGCAAGCGGTCGAGTTCCATCGCCACGCCCGCATGGCCGGCGAATCCGGCGAGATGCTTCATGTCGGCGTCGGTGAACGACCGCTGCCCGGCCAGCCGACCCACGCTGAGAGTGCCCATGATCCTGTCGCCGGCCAGCACCGGCACCACGACGACGGATCCGATCGGGGAGGTCTGCTCGGTGCCGGCTGCGTCCGAGGGGGCTGGGATGAGCAGGGGAGTGCCGCACCGGGCGACCTGTTCGGCTACGGCGAGATCTGCGTCCATGCCCGTTCGACCATGCTGGCCGCCGCTGGTGGCGGTGATCTGCAACCGCCCTGTCTCGGTGACCAGTGCCAGGGTGGCGACGTCGGCGGACGCGGTCTGCTGGGCGGTCCGCAGGACCAGGTCCAGGGGGTTCTCGTCCTGCCGGGCGAACAGCCGCTGGGTGACCTCGGTCGAGGCGGTCAGCCAGCGGTGGCGTTGTTCGGACTCCTGGTAGAGCCGGGCGTTGTCGATCGCGACCCCCGCGGTCGCGGCGAGCGCGACGGCAAGCTGTTCGTCCTCGGCGCTGAACTGGCCGTTCGCGCTGCCGGTGAGGTAGAGGTTGCCGAAGACGCGATCGCGGATGCGGATCGGCACGCCCAGAAAGCTGTCCATGGCGGGGTGATCGGGCGGAAACCCGGCGGAGGCGGGATGCGCGGCGAGGTCGGTCAGCCGGACGGGAGCCGGCTCACTGATCAGCAGGCCCAGGATCCCTCGGCCGTGCGGCAGTTCCCCGATGCGCTCGACGATGTTCTCGTCCATGCCGACGTGGACGAACTCGTCGAGCATGCCGTTGGCGCCGATCACACCCAACGCGGCGTAGCGCGCATCGACCAGCTCTCGTGCCGAGGTCACGATGTGTTGCAGCACCGCCTGCAGACTGAGTTCGCTGGCGACGACCGCGTGCGCGTGCAGCAGGTGTCGCAGTCGACCCTGGGTCGCGAGTACGTCCTGCGCTCGCCCTGACACCTCGTCGAGCAGCTTTTCCAGCTCTGTGCGGGGGAGATCGGCGAACGGCAGACGGAACTCACCCTGCGGCAGGCGGTCCGAAGCGTCAGTGCCGGAGGTTTTCGGCATGGGTTCACGTCCCGTCAACCCTCACGCGCGTCAGCGGGGGCCAGGCCAACGTGACTACACCCGATGAGGCCGGGAGAGTGCCCGGCCACACCGCAAAGCTACTCCGAACATGCCGACGGCGATATGGCCGTTTTCGCGAAACCGGTTACCGTCGGTGTCCACGGAACGACGCGCTCAGCAGCACGGCGGTCACTTGCGACTTCGGGCTCACATCAGCCTCTCTTCACGAGGTGGACGAGCGCGGCACCGGTGATCGCGGCCATCGTGGCGGCCATCAGCAGGCCGGCGAACGCGCCGATGAGCGCGATGAGAGCGGGCGGTTGACCGGCTTGCCACAAGGGCGTGGCGACTGCGAAGAAGACGCCGAGGCCGACGCTCCAGGCCAGCGCGTTGGCCAACACCCAGATGTGTGATCGATGGACGTGGACGCGCAGGACGAACCACTGCGCGACGCCGATCGACAGCAGCACGCCCGTGCCCGCGACCGCGGCGAGAGGGAGCAGCACCACCAGTGGAAGCGAGTTGAGCCGTTCCCCGTTGTGCACCGCGATCATCGCGACGGCCCAGGCGAAACCGGCCGCGATGGCGGTGGCACCGATCCAGTCCCACGACTGAGGTGCGCGCAACACCCGGCGAAGCACGGCAGCCTGAGCCGCGCCGAGCACGGCGCCCTCGACGACTCCGGCGAGGACGAGCAGCTCCGCCGACGAGGTGAGTGCGCCGACTAGCGCCGGAGCCAGGAAGCCCGCGAACTCGCCTGCCGTCGTCCAGCGGAACCAGGACTGCCAGATGCCGCGCGTGGCCAGTTCGGTGGTGGTCATCCGTCAACGTTGCGCCTCGGATTGTTTTGAGCGCAGGGACGAACGTCCTCATCTGGATGGTGCGCAATGCCGTGTTCGACAGAGGCCTGCCAGGCCAGTGTGGTGGCCATGACGCGCATTGTGATCGCTGGTGGAGGGGTGAGCGGGCTCAGTCTCGCCGCGCAACTCGCGGTGACAGATCACCGGCATCCAGTGGTCGTGGTCGACGACGGCAGCCGTCCGCTCAGCGCCATGGCCTGGGCGTCCTGGAGCGACCGGCCAGGGCTGCTGGATGCCGCCGCGTCGCGGTGGTTCGACCGCGTCAGGGTGCATGTCGGCGGGCGGACGACGGTGTTGCCACTGGGGCACTACCGGTACCGGGTAGTCCGGGGAGACGACCTGCTGACCGTGGTCCGGAGATTCACCGATCCGTTGCCGCACTTCACCTTCCATCGTGGACACGTGGACCGCGTCGAGGACGGCGGTGTGATCGTCGACGGGCAGCACATGCGGGCGAGGTGGGTGTTCGACAGCGTGGTCGGAACCGCGGAGCCGGCACCTGAGGATGCGCGTTTGATCTTCCGGGGCTGGCACGTGCGCAGCGAACGCGCCGCGTTCGACGCGGAGACGCCGATGTTGTTCGACTTCCGCACATCACAGGTCAACGGCGCGAGTTTCGTCTACGTGCTGCCCGTCGACGCACATCACGCCTTGGTCGAGCACACCTCGTTCACGGTGCCAGGCGCGGAGCAAGACCCAGCAGCGCAAGAAGAAGCGCTCGCTGAGTATCTCGCCGAGGTCGTCGGAACCGGTGGCCATGAGATCGAGCGAGACGAGCAGGCCACCCTTCCACTGTGTTCCAGGCAGGTACCGCGAAGGCATGGTGGCGTGCTGACGATCGGCGCCGAGGCGGGGTTGCTCAAGGCTTCCACGGGCTACGCCTATCAGCGGATCCAGCGGGACAGCGAGGCGATCGCCGAGTCCCTGCGCCGCAACGGACATCCGTTCGATCTACCGGTGTCGCCCGCGCGGTTCCGGATGTTCGACGGCGTCTTGCTGGATGTGATCACGAAGGAACCCGCTCAGCTGGAGCGCGCCTTCGGCGCTCTGTTCCGCTTTCGCACCGCGGAGCCGGCGTTGCGCTTCCTCGACGAGGCGACGACGCCGGCACAGGAGTTGCGGTTGTTCGCCGGTATGCCCGCGACGACGTACCTCAGAGCCGCTCGGCGTCGTTCTTGGCCGTCCGCAGCACCGAACGTGCGATGAGGGCGATCGCGGGTGTGCTGATCCGCCAGTAGCGGCGGAAACTCAGCCACGCGCGCGGGTCGGTCAGCGTCACGCGGATCTCGGAGGAGAACAAGGTGCGGCGGTCGCCATAGGGGAGTGCGGTGAACGACCACACGACCTTGCCGTAGCCGGGTTCGGCGAAGTCCGGGAAGTCACGAGGCTCACACGGCATCCACTTCACCACCGGCCGCCAGAACTTGCCGACCGCGCCGAGAACGATCTCCTGACCGGGATTCTCGCCGAGGATCATCCAGTCGGTGCCGGCGTCCAGGTCGTTCCACGTCAGCCTGGTGGGGGTGCGGGCCGGACGCCCGCGCACCCGTTCGGGGGCATCGCGTACCCAGACTGCCAACGCCGCGAGGCCACCGCGTAGTTCGGTGAGATCGAGGCCGCGCAACGACTTCCAGGCGGTCGCAGGGTCGGCGTCGACGACGATCAGATCGGTGCGGCCGAACTCAGGCCTCGGTGCGAACCGATCGGCGAGGAGCGGGGATGGCGTCGTGACCATGAACTTCCTCCAGAACAGGCTGGTGTACGACCAGAACCGGGCACGGCGCGTGGTGCAACGCCGCCCTTGTCACGGCACCGTTCTCGTGTGACTCGCCGGAGCCGACGACGATCAGGTCGGTGTCGATGCAGTGGGCGATCGCTTCGTGCGGTTGCACGCGGACAAGTACCGCGCTGTGTGGCATCCCGCCGAGCGCTGCCGTTGCGCGAGCGAGCACGTCGGAGTGGTCCACCTCTGTCCCGGTACCGACCGGGGGCACCGGTGCGGCGTGCAGGACCCGCAGAGACGTGCCCAGTCGCCGGGCGAAGTCGACGGCGCGCTGCAGCACGTGGTCGTCACCGGTGCCGCCGCTCACCAGCACGGTGATGCGGCGGTGCTCGGCGCCGACGGCGGAAGGCGTGCCGCGCACGACGACCGTGTCGCAACGGGCCTTGGCCAGCAGCGGCAGCACGTGGTCTCCCAGACCGAGCGGCGAGTTCGAGTGGCCTCGGTAGCCGACGACCACGAGCTGCGCCCGGAAGTCGTCGTGCGGGCTGTGGATCTCCAGGCCGGTGTCGATGAGCTGAGCGTAGGTTGTGGCCCACCTCAGCGCGTCGGTGTCTCGTCCGGTGCCGTCTTCGATGACCACGACTGGTTCCATGCCTCGACGATCGCGTACCGCGGTCACGCGGGACAGGGCGGAGGGGAGTCGAGTCGCGCAGGACCAAAGTCCCGCGGCTCCAGGGCCCGCTGCCCGCTGCGGGGGTGCTCCTTCGGCAGCGCCGTCGCGGCGGCTGGAGCCCGAGCACGGTGGATCGCCGTGGACCCACTGGCGGCGAGCGCGTGCAGGTCTAGCGTTCGGCGTGTTCGTTCGGCTTCACCAGCAGTTCGGACAGCGGGCGTCGCGGTGTGGGCGGGACCGGTGTGCTGAACCCGAGCCGCAGCACCGTCTGGGGCACGAGCAGGCCACCCAGTGCACGCCGCAGGTCCTCGCGGACGGCGCGCACCTCCACCGGCTGGGACAGGAACGACGCGGACAGCCCGAGCGTGGTGGCCGTGAGCAGGACGCGCTGCATCGCCTGGCCGGCTTGCAGTTCGCCGAGCGAGCCCTCGTAGTGCGAGCAGAGGACCACGACGAGCGGGTCGGACTCGTAGTCCTTGCCGGGATGGCGTTCGCCGCCCTGGAAGTCGCGGAACGTCCATTCGTCCTGCGGTTCTGGGCGCGTGCCTGCTGACGTCGGTGGGATGCCGTCCACAGCGTCGGGCCGGTGACCGGTGAACGCCGCGAGCTCCGCCTGCACGCCCTCGTCGGACAGCTGGATCTGGTGTGCCTGCTGGACGAACTTCCTGAGCCGGGAGCGTTCTTCTGGCGTGGTGATGACGTGCAGCCACGAGCGTTCCAACTCGGCCGCTCTGACCAGTGCGTGGCGTTGCCCGGGGTCGACAGCGGCTTCGAGGAACGGCCGGCGGTTGGTGCGGCGGCGTGGCACCGCGTCGAGCAGGGCGCGGTTCTCCTGGTCGTTCTTGATCGTGCCGCCCCGGCGGATGATCGCGAGTGCTCCTGGCGCGTCCTGACCGGGCAGCATCGACACGAGCGGGCGCACGCCGAGACCCTGCAACGCAAGTCTCAGGTTGAACAGCGCCGCACCGCACGACAGACGCAGTTCGCGGTCATCCGGATCGGTGGCTGCCAGCCTGCGCTCGGGATCGGGGTGCAGCTCTATGCGATCGGGTCGTACGCGGAAACGCCAGGGCTGGGTGTTGTGCACGGACGGTGCGAGCGAAGCGGTCCTGAGCACCTGTTCGATTTGTTCATGCCCCAGTCCCAGTGCTGCGGTCACCTCGGCCATTGCCTTTCACCCCATCGTGTTGCTCACCAGAACGTGTTGTCGTTCCACCTTGTGAGCCGTGGCAGGGAGGTCCCACCGTCGAAGGTCCCGAACTCACCGGGATCACTTGGCGTTGCCCGGTGCGCGTGGAAGTCTTGATCCATGCCGGATCCCGTGGACAGACCGTCGCAGAGCCTCCTCGGTGGGCTGCGCCTGGACGACCTGCTCGACGAGATGCGCGAGCGGCTTGCCGAGATCGGCTCGACCAGGGACAAGATGCAGAGCCTGCTCGACGCGGTGCTCGCCGTCGGCGCGGGCCTGGAGCTGGACTCCACGCTGCAGCGCATCGTGCAGGCCGCGGTGGAGCTCGTGGGAGCCCGCTACGGCGCGCTGGGTGTGCTTGGTTCGCGGCACAACCTGTCGCAGTTCGTCCACGTCGGCATCGATCCCGAGACCCGAGCCCACATGGGACACCTGCCGGAGGGCAAGGGTCTGCTCGGGCTGCTCATCAAGGACCCCAGAACCATCCGGCTGCACGACCTGAGCGAGCACGTGGCGTCGGTCGGCTTCCCGGCCAATCATCCGCCGATGCACAGCTTCCTCGGTGCTCCGGTGCGGGTGCGCGACGAAGTGTTCGGCAACCTGTACATGACGGAGAAGATCGGCGGCGGCAATTTCACCGCCGACGACGAGGTCGTGCTGGAGGCGCTGGCCGCCGCGGCCGGTGTCGCGGTGGAGAACGCCCGCCTGTTCGAACGGTCGCGGATGCGTGAGCGGTGGCTCGAGGCGACCGCGGAGATCAACGCTCAGCTCCTCGGCGGGGCGTCGGCGGAGGACGCGGTCCAGCTCATCGTCCAGAGGTCCGTCGAACTCGCGTCGGCCACGTGGGCGTCAGTGCTGCTGGCCGGCGGAGGTGGACTCGTCAAGTTCGCTCAGGCGGGCGACCAGTCGGCTCCCCTGGAGTTCCCGGCTGACGCTCCGCTGCTCGTGCAGGTGCTGGAGACCGGCGCGCCGTCGATGATCGAAAGCGTCGACGGGCAGTTCGGGGAACTGTCCACGCAGGTGGGGCCTGCGGTCGCGCTCCCGCTGCGCGCGGGCACCACTGTGACAGGGGTGCTGCTGGCTACTCGAGACAAGGACTCCGCCCCGTTCGGCGCGGACCTGATGCCGCTGCTGGCCTCGTTCGCCGACCAGGCGGTGGTCGCGATCGAGTTCGCGGAGAACCAGAGCGCCAAGCGCCTGGTGGACGTGCTGGAGGACCGCGACCGGATCGCCCGCGACCTGCACGATCACGTGATCCAGCGGTTGTTCGCCACCGGCATGAGCCTGCAGGGCGCGCTGACGTGGGTGACTCACCCGGAGGCGCGTCGGCGGGTGACGAAGGCGGTGGACCAGCTCGACCAGACCGTGCTCGAGATCCGCACGTCGATCTTCGACCTGCAGGCGGACTCCGGTGACACCGGTCTGCGGCGCAGACTGCTCAACGTCGTCGCCGAGCTCACCGAGGACGGCGAACTGAGTCCGGCGGTGCGGATGTCGGGCACCATCGACAGCCTCGTGCCCGGCTACATCGGGGACCACGCCGAGGCGGTGGTGCGCGAGACCGTGAGCAACGCGCTGCGCCACGCACACGCCACGGAACTGACGCTCACCATCGAGGCGGGCGACACGTTGGTCATCTCGATGGTCGACAACGGCCTGGGCATGCCGCCTGATGTCGCCCGCAGCGGTCTGCGCAATCTCGAGCAGCGCGCGGTCGAGCTGAACGGCGCGCTCACCGTCGGCGAGGAGCCCGGTGGTGGTACGCGGGTGACGTGGCGGGTCCCGCTGGACTAGCCGGTTTCGTGGTCACGGGTGGGTTTGCGCAGCTGTGAGGCCAGTACGGCGGCCTGGGTGCGGCGTTCGAGGCCGAGTTTGGCGAGCAGGTGCGAGACGTAGTTCTTCACGGTCTTCTCCGCGAGGAACATCTTGTCCGCGATCTGCCGGTTCGTCAGGCCGTCGCCGATGTGGTCGAACACGGTCCGTTCCTGCTCGGTGAGCGCGCGCACGGGGTCGCCCTGCTCTCGTTCGCGGCGGATGCGGTTGAGCAGCGCGGCCGTCGATCGGGCGTCCAAAAGGGACTGTCCGGCCGCGACGGTCTTCACCGCCGCGGTGAGGTCGGTGCCGAGGATGCGCTTGAGCACGAACCCGGACGCGCCGGCCATGATCGCGTCGAACAGCGCCTCGTCGTCGGTGAACGACGTGAGCATCAGGCACTTGAGGTCCGGCATCCGGGACATCAGCTCGCGGCACAGCTCGATGCCGTTGCCGTCGGGCAGCCGCACGTCCAGCACCGCCACGTCCGGGTCCACGGCGGGCACCATCGTCAACGCCTCGGTGACGGAACCCGCCTCGCCCACGACCTCCAGGTCGGGCGAGGCGCTGAGCAGCTCCCTGATGCCGACGCGGACCACCTCGTGGTCGTCCACCAGGAAGACTCTCGCGACCACCGCGCCCACCTCTCGTCGATTTGCTCAGGTGAACCATCCTCCGGCCGGATGGCCTAGCGCAAGGTCCGAAGACTCTGATCAACGAGCGAGCATGGTCTTGCGGACGCGATCGAACTCCTCGGTGTCGATCTCACCCTTGGCCAGCCGCTCCTGCAGGATGCGCAGTGCGGAGCCGTCGTGGCGTGCCGCCTCGGCCCTGCGCAGCAGCACGATGGCGACCACGCCCAGCGTGCTCCAGAACACGATCATGCCCAGCGTCATCATCACGATGCCGCCCCAGCCCATCGACCCTCCGTAGTACGGGTACATGGCTTCCTCCTCACTCGGTCAGTTGTGCAGGCGTGTGCGTGACGCCTTCGAGGTCGCTCGCGGCCGCGTCGAGCAGTTGGTGCGCGAGGTCCGTCAGCGCACGTGACGCGGCGAGTTCGTCGCCGATCTCCGGGATGTCGGTGTCCTTCGGGTTGAGCCGCGCGTAGCCGACGCCGACGAGGTGCGTCGGGTCCGCGGTGTGCAGACGGGCTTCCGCACGGGTCTTGGCCTCGTGCTCGTCGATGTGGATCTCGATGGTCCACTTCTTGGCGGTGCTCATCGCGCCTCCTTCAGAGACTCCAGGTTGGTACGCCTCGCCCGCCCGGACGCAGAGTCCAAGGGCCCGAGCGTGGCGAGCACCTCCGCTCTGTCCGAGGCGGTGCCGTGGGCTGGATCGTCGGGGTATGAGGTGGAGCAACGCAGAGTCGGCGGAAATCGTGGATACAGCGCGGGAAGCGCCCGTCTACAGCCCTGGTCGCCCCTGGGTGCTGGAGCTGCACGGCCGTTCGGTCTACCTCTACGAGGTGGCGCACAAGTCGTCGCACGACCCGCTCGGCATGGACCGACTGCTCACCTGCGGCGCCGCACTCGAGCACGTCGTGCTCGCCGGCCGGATGCTCGGCTGGCACATGAAGGTCGTGTTCCCCTCCGACCACGCGAACCCGGACCTGATCGCGATCGTCAAGGCGGACCGCAGGCAACCACCGACGCAGAAGGAGATCGACTCTCATCGCGCCGTCCGCGCTGCCGCGGCCCACGGTGACGGCCTGGCCCGCGACCTGGTGGCGGCCAACCACTGGGCCGGCACCGAGTTGCATCCGGTCTCCGACCGCACGCTGGTCGTGGTCACGGTCGGCGACCGGCGTCAGGACCACGTGCGGGGTGGAGCGGCGTTGCAGGCGGCTGTGCTGGAGGGCCGTTCGGCCGGCGTGCGGGTTCGTCCGGTCGTGCACCTGTTGCACCGGCCCGAGTGGCGTGCGGGTCTGATCGAGAATCACGAGCTCGCGGGTTTCCCGCAGGCCCTGTTGCTGGTGGGTGCCAAGGACCCGGACGGTGCGGGACCTGTGGCCGCGTCCGCCGGTGTGACCAGCTCCTAGCTTCGAGTGAGGAAGGGAGGCGCGCCATGCGTGCTCGCGACATCATGACCAGTCCGGCCATCACGGTGAAGCCGGAGGTGCCCGTGCGCGGGGCCGCGGCTTTGCTCGTGTCGCACGGGTTCACCGCGTTGCCGGTGGTCGACGACGACAAGCGGCTCGTCGGCATCGTCACGGAGGCGGACCTGCTGCGCAACGGGTACGTCGACGAGTCCCGTGGCAGCAAGGTGGCCGAGGTGATGACCGCGCCCGCGTTCGCGCTGGACGTCGATGCTTGGGCCGAGGTGATCGCGCGGGTGATGCTCGACGAGCGAGTGCGGTGCGTTCCGATCCTGGACGGCTCGCAGGTCGCCGGTGTGGTGACACGGCGCGACCTCGTGCGCGTTCTCGCTCGAGCGGACACCACCGTGTCGGCCGAGGTGCAGCGCGTGCTCGACCTCTACGGCGGCGGTCGCAAGTGGACAGTCGTCGTTCGCGACGGCGAGGCCGTCATCGGCGCGGAGAAACCCGACGAGGACACCGAACGCGTGCTCACCGCCCTCGCCGGCTCGGTTGCCGGCGTGCTCCGTGTGCGTGTGCTGACAGGAGGAAAGTGATGAAGGGTCCTGCTGCCCCGGTCGTGGTCGGTGTCGACGGTTCTTCGTCGGCGCTGTTCGCGGTGAAGTGGGCCGCTGCCGAATGCGCCCGCCACCACGCGCCGCTGCGCCTGGTGCACGCGTACTCCCTGCCACTGCGCGGTTATCCGGAGATCATCTTGACAGGCCAGGAGATCCGGCGCGCGATTGAGGAACAGGCCGGGGGATGGCTGAGCGACGCCGCTGCGGTGGCCAGGGGCGTGGCGTCCGAGGTTGAGATCACGACTGAGCTGCGTTGCGACGGTGTGATCACCATGCTGATCGAGGAGTCGCGCAACGCGCGGTTGATGGTGCTCGGCTCCCAGGGTCTCGGCAACATCACGGGCCTGTTGGTTGGTTCTACTGCGATCGCCATGGCATCGCACGGCAAGTGCCCGCTGGTCGTCGTGCGCGGGACTGAGTTCCCCACCGGACCTGTCGTGGTCGGTGTCGACGGCTCGCCGACGAGCGAAGCCGCCCTCGCATTCGCCTTCGAGACCGCATCGATGCGCGATGCCCCGCTCACCGTGGTCATGTGCTGGCACGACTTCATGATCGAGAGCGCCTACACCGCCTCCCGGTTCACCGTGGACTGGGGCCAGGTGGAGGAGGCGGAGCAGCGACTGCTCGCCGAGCGACTTGCCGGGTTCCAGGACAAGTACCCGGATGTGCAGGTGCACCGGGTCGTAGTCCGGGACCGGCCGGTGCGGGCGTTGATGCGGTACGGCTCTGAGGCGCAGCTTCTGGTGGTGGGCAGCCACGGGCACGGCGGGTTCGCCGGGATGTTGCTCGGCTCGACGAGTCAGGCACTCGTCTACAACTCGCCGTGCCCGTTGGCCATCGTGCGCCCAGACTAGGCTGCGTTGCCCGCCGACCTCCCCTTCTGCTTCGGCACGAAGGGGATGTCGGCGAACTGCAGCTCCACGCCGAGGTTGCGCAGTTCCTGACTCAGCCGCAGCAAGCTCACCTGCGACAGCGAGAACAGCTCGTCCACGTGCCACTGCCGTCCGGCGATGGCGAGAACGACGACCTTCGGCCGGTCGGTGATCACCCGGTTCGGATCGATCACGCGGACCTTGTCCTGGAGCTGCTGCATGGCTTCCGGCTCGAACCGCTGAGCCCACGCCGAGGCCTGCGCCTGCGTGTACAGGTGGCTCGCGGCCGTGGCACGGGCTAGCCACTTGATGTGCACGATCTCGTCACCCGGCCCGATGACGTCGGCGAGCTCGAACCGTGGGTGCATGGGCGTGCGGGCGAAGTTGCTGTCCAGGCACAGATAACCGGGCTGCTTCGCCACCTCCTTCGCGGCGTAGTCGTGCTCGTCCGTCTGCTTCCCGGACGGCCGCCAGAGCGGGAACGAGAGCGCGCTCTTGTTCTGCAGCAGTTCGGCGACCTGGGCGCGGACGCGGTCGACCGCCTCCTTGCCGATCTCGTACCACTTGCCCTGGTGCAGGCAGTACGTCCTGCCGTTGACCGGTGTCTCGAAGGCGATCCACTTGATCATCGGGATCGACCGGGTGAGCGGATCCGTGCCCAATTCGTCCGCGCACGGTGTGAGTTCCGCGTCGCGCAGGCAGGTGACGCGTTCGCCCGTGTTGAGGTGCGCGAACGGTTCCACCAGTTCCTCGACCTCGAACGCGGGGTCGAGCACGCGCACGTCGATCCTGCCGATGCGACTGGTGACGTATGAGTTCGCCTGGCCGATCTCACCCAGCGCCGACGAGGGCCAGCACAGGCCCAGCGGCCCGTGCTGCGGGTCGCCGCCCAGCGCGGCGGCGAGCCGGGACTCCAGTTCGGACATCATCGCGTCGTTGTCGCTGACCGGGCGGACCTCGGCCATGCGCCGCAAGGGCGCACCGCTGACGTCCTCGTCGGCGATGGCGCAGATGATGCGCAGATCGGCGATGAAGTCCTCGGGCGACCGGCCCAGCTGGATGCTCAACGACCGACCCGCCCTGATCTGCCAGGACTTGCCGTCGGTGGCGGTCGCGTAGGTCAGGCCGGTCATGTCCGCCGGCCCCTCGATACCGCTGACCAGCTCGCCCGCGGGCTCGAGCGGGAACCCCGACAGCGCGCTGCCGGACGGAAAGCTGATCTCCATGCCGCGCGCCGACACGTCGAGCAGGTTGCTCCGCACGAGCTTGAGCTTCGCGGGATCGATGCGCCGGATGCCGAAGTCGAGACCGAAGTCGTCATCGAGCAGCAGGTCGTCGAGCAGGTGTCTGCCCGACGTGCCCCACGTGACCGCGCAGACCCACTTCTCGTCGATCTCGACGACGATGAGCGCGAACGGAGATGTGGAGGTCAGGTCGACGTCCAGGCTGGTGACCTGAGTGAAGTGCCTGACCCAGTGGGGATCTTCGTTCTCCCGCACGCCGGCGACGACGTAGGTGCGCGTGCCCGCGACCGTCAGTTCGCCGTCGACCTTCAGCTCGACGCCCTCGACCTTCTTCAGGTAGTCGTTGAGGCGCTGCTGGCTCGCGGGGAAGCGGTAGACCGTGGTCACCGCGGTGGGATTTGGCTGCCTTGCCAAGGGAAGAACGTCCAATCGTCCATGGACGACGAGCAGGTGGTGACAGCGGATGCATCGTCGTCGCGCCGAATCTGGCTGTGCGCCGGGGGAACGCACGCCGACGGACGCTCGTGCGGCAGGCCTGCAACGGTCCTCTGTGGACAACAGGAGACGTCGAACGTTTGAGCGGCAACGTCACCTGATCGTGATTAGGTCTGCGCACACGCGAAGCCCTAGACTCAGCGCGCGCTCCTCCGACTGTTTCTGGTTGTCAGGCCAGGGTCTTGCCGGTGGAACTTCACGCGGCCTCCTGCTCCAACAGGGGGTCGCGTTTGTGTGTCACGGGGCTGTGCGCCTCGTGACCCGATCAAGCATGACTGAGTCCAACGGATGCTCTTGACCATTGGATCGCCTCTGTCCGGTGAGCGGTTTGAAATGGGCGCCGAGCGGTCAGGCGATTGAGCGCGACGGTATGCCGGGACTATCGGTCCATTGTCGGTCGGAAAGAAAAGCGAACGCTTATACGGCTTGCTTCGACAACCTTGTCCGGGCTGGGGAATGGACAAGTAGTGGCCAATTTGAGTATGAAATTCGCGGCGAATGGACATAAAGTCACTCTGGGTGAGCAACTGGCTCCGGCTTGGAGTGTCCCCGGTCTCCGGATGGGCGACCGTTCACCGCAGGTGAGGGCAACCCTGCGATCCAGCTGATGTCGTTCGCATCGGCTCAGGCGTTACCGCATGTCATCCCAGCGCGCTCTGCTTGTGTTCGGCCTGAATGGTCCAGGCCAAACTGCGGCCGTCTGATCTCGTCTGGTCGGGCCTCTAGCTGCGCCTCTTCGACGGAATCACGACAACGGGGCAAGTCGCGTGGCGGACACAATCCGCGGTAACGCCAGTCGAAACGAATTCCGCCACTCTTCCGCGACCCCGATTTCCGATCACGATCAGTTCAGCGTGCTTGGACGCGGCGGCCAAGTGGTCCGCCGCGTCACCCACCACGACGGTTTCAGTGACGTCCGGGGCGTCGGGCATGGTCGCGCGGACGTGCTGCACGGCGTCGTGGAGTTCGCGGGCCGGATGCCGCTGCGGCATCTCGCCGTGCGGGTTGAAGCCCATCGACGTGGCCGGCACGAACGCGGGCTCCTGCTGGTGAACCAGCATCGCCTCCACTCGGGCCCCGCGGTGCGGTGCTTCTTCCAGCGCCCACCGCAAAGCCGCGCGCGACTCGGGGGAACCGTCGACGCCCACCAGGATCACAGGTGTCCTCATCGCTACCTCCATCACTCGTGACGAGCGTCGCGCGAGGAGCGGGCTGCCGGCAGGGACGAACGTCACGAGCCGGCCGAGACCATTCGCACTGCTCACCCCGGCTTCCCGGAGGAACGCTGGGGCACCGAGCGGAAGGGCGATGCCATGAAGGCGAAGGTGAACGACTGGCTGGTCGTGAAAGGCGCGGTCGTCGACCGCGGTGGGCGGCGTGGGCAGATCGTGGCGTTGCGGCACGAGGACGGCACACCGCCGTACGTGGTGCGGTGGCTGGACACCGGGCACGAGGGCCTGGTGTTTCCCGGGCCGGACGCGCACGTGATCACGGCTGAGGACGAGGCCGCCCGCCTGCGTGCCGGGTGACCAGGTGGACACCACCACCGCACTGATCCATCTCGCGACCGCGCTCGCCATCGGGCTGCTGCTGGGTGTGGAGCGTGAGCACGACAACGCGGAGGACTCGATCCGGCCCGCAGGCTCGCGGACGTTTCCACTGATCGCGCTGGCCGGAGCGGTGAGTGCCGCGTTGTCGCCGATGGCGATGGGCGTCGCGCTCGGAGCGGTGGCCGCGCTCGTGATCGCCTGGTATCTCCGCACCGCCGAACCCGGCGCGACGACGGAGATCGCCGCGGTGATCGCGTTCCTGCTGGGCGCGCTCGCGTGGCAACGACCTGAACTGGCGGTGCCCGCCGGTGTCGTCGTGGCGGTGCTTCTTGCCGCGAAACGGCCGCTGCACCGGTTCGCCCGCAAGGTGGTCAGCGACCAGGACGTGCGTGACGCGATGGTCCTGTTCGTGGTGGCGTTCGTCGTGCTTCCGTTGCTGCCCAACAGGCCGCTCGGGCCGTACGGGGTGCTGAACCCGGCGCGGGTGTGGTGGCTGGTCGTCGCGGTCACGGTGATCGGCTGGGCCGGTTACGTCGCCGCGCGGGCGTTCGGAGAGCGTTGGGGGCTGCTGGTCGCCGGGTTCGCCGGCGGTTTCGTGTCGGGCTCGGCGACCACGGCGGTGATGGGACGCAAGTACCGCGCTGTCGGTGCGGAGGTGTTTCCCGGCGCGGTGGCGGTGAACCTCGCGACTCTCGTGCAGATCGTCGCCGTCACCACCATCGCGAGCCCGCCGGTCGCTCTGAGGTTGCTGCCCGCTGTGGGCGCGGGTGCCGCTGTGCTCGCCATCGAGGTGGCCTGGTTGGTGTGGCGCACCAGACCGGGCCCGGCCGAGGAGGAGCTCGACGCGGGCAGGCCCATGTCGTTGCGGGCAGCGGTCGCACTCGCGGCGATCCTCGTGCTGTTCCTCGTCGCCACCCGCGCGGCCGCGGACTGGCTTGGTGGCGGGGGAGTGGTCGCGGCCGGCGCACTTGGTGGACTCGCGGATGCGCACGCCGCCGCGATCGCGGCAGCTTCTCTTGCCCCGCAGTCGATTCCGCTGCACATCGCCGTGCTGGCGGTTGGTGCCGCGCTGGCCACGAACACCGTCGTGAAGCTCATCGTGGCCGCGGTGACCGGCGGGCCGCGGTTCGCGCTGCGGCTCGGTGCGTGGCTGGCACCAGTCGTCGCCGTGGTGGCGCTTGGCATGGCCTGGTAGGGCGAGGACGAAAGTCCCACGCCGTGCGGGACCGCAGCCACTCACTGGTCACCGCGTGGTTGGCGAGGCTGAAGTGCATGAGCGAGAACGAGTCCCGGCCCATCGCGGTCGGCGTGGACGGGTCACCTGCTGCACGAGCCGCGCTGCGATGGGCGGTGGGTGAAGCACAACGGCGTGGTTGCCGGGTCGACGCGATCGCTGTGTGGCGGTCGGACAGCGGCATCGTCATCGGTGCGCTGACCGCCGAGGTGGGCATGCAGCTCACCCGCGAGGCGATTCAGGCAGGCCACGACGCCATGCTCGAAGAGGCTGTCAACGGGCTGGAAGGCGCGGAGATCCGCCGGGTGCTCGTCGAGGGCGACCCGAGGACCGTGCTCACGGAGGCGTCCCAGGAGGCCGACCTGCTCGTCGTCGGCAACCGGGGGCACGGGCTGATCGCCGAGGCGATCCTGGGCTCGGTCAGCGCGTACTGCGTGCGCCACGCGTCATGTCCGGTGGTCGTGATCCGCGAGGCGAAGGCCGAGCCGGAGCCTTCGTCGATCAAGCCGGTCGTGCCGCTCACTCCGGGACCACTGCTGTGAACAGCCGATCCCTGCTCATCGATGGCACGGTCGTCACCGTCCGCGAGCTGGGGCCCTCGGACGTGTCGGAGTTGCTGCGGTTGCACCACTCGCTGCCGATCGAGGACCAGTACCTGAGGTTCTTCAGCACGTCGCCACGGCAGCTCGAGGACTTCGTGCAGCGGATGGTGTCACCGGACGAGCCGCAGCACGTCGTGATCGGCGCGCTGCACGGCGATCGGTTGATCGGTGCGGCGAGCTACGTCGTGGTCGACGACCCGAGGAGTGCCGAGGTCGCGCTGGTCGTGTCCCACACCGAGCAGGCCTACGGTGTCGGCACCCTGCTGCTCGAACACCTGTCCTCGCTGGCCCGCAGACAAGGCGTGCACGTGTTCACCGCGGAAGTGCTCACGATGAACTTCCGGATGTTGCGAGTGTTCACGAGCATGGGATTCGTCTGGACGGTCACGCCTGATGGCGACGTCGTTCACGTCGAGCTCGGACTCGATCCCGGCGAGTACTACCTCGACGCCGTGGCGGAACGGGAGACAGCCGCCGATGTCGCGAGCCTGACCCACGTGCTGCGCCCTGGTTCGATCGCGGTCGTCGGCGCCGGCCGCTCGCCGGACTCGGTGGGCAACGCCCTGCTGCGCAACCTGGTGGCGGCGAACTTCACCGGCGACCTGTACGCGGTGAACCCGCATGCGAAGTCGGTCGCGAACGTCGACTGCTACGCGTCGGTGAGCGAACTGCCGGAAGTGCCCGAGCTCGCCGTGCTGTGCGTGCCGGCGAAGGCCGTTCCCACAGTCGCAGAGGAGTGCGGCCGTCGGGGTGTTCGCGCGCTGGTCGTCATCTCGTCAGGCGTGGACGCCGAAGAACTCATGAACGCCGTACGGGCCCATGACATGCGGCTGGTCGGCCCGAACTGTCTCGGCGTGTCGACGAGTTCGCCCGGTGTGCGAATGAACGCGACGTTCTCCGCCCACAGCACCCTCGCCGGCGACATCGGGCTGGTCACGCAGTCCGGCGGGATCGCGATCGGCGTGCAGGAGGAGCTGCGGCGGCTCGGTCTCGGGCTGTCGAACCTGGTCTCGACCGGCGACAAGCTCGACATCAGCAGCAACGACCTGCTGATGTGGTGGGAGCAGGACCCGCAGACCCGCATCGTGGTGCTGTACCTGGAGTCCTTCGGCAACCCGCACAAGTTCTCCCGCCTGGCCCGCCGAGTCGCCCGGCACAAGCCGGTGCTCGCGATCCGGTCCGCCACCAGCGAGGCCGGGCAACGCGCCGCCGCGTCGCACACCGCCTCGACCGCCACACCGTCGGTGACCAGGGACGCGTTGTTCCGTCAGGCCGGCGTGATCGCGGTCGACAGCGTCCCGGAACTGACCGACGCGGTGATGGCGCTGAGCTGGCAACCGGTCCCGAGCGGACGGTCGGTCGCTGTGCTGAGCAACGCGGGCGGCCTGGGCGTACTGGCCGCGGATGCCTGCGAGCGCGAAGGGCTGAAGATGGCGGAACTCTCCGCTGACACGGTCGAGGCGCTGCGGACGTTGGTGCCAGTGACCGCGAGCGTGCACAACCCGGTCGACACCACCGCCGTCGTGGACGAGGCGACGTTCGCTCGTTGCCTGGACGTGATCGCCGTCGACCCGGCGGTCGACGCGGTGATCACGGTGACGGTGCCGACCGCGCTCGGTGACCCGACAGCAGGTGTACACCGCCTCAACGGCAAGCCGATCCTCGCCGTGCGCACAGGTCAGACGGAACGGCTCGCGGACAATGTGCCCTGCTATGCCGAACCCGCGCGGGCCGCAGCGGCTCTGGCGCGGCTCGCTGAGCGTGCGGACTGGCTGGCGCGGCCGAGAGAGTTCCCCGAACTCGACCGAATCGATCTGCCTGCGGCGCAGGCGATCGTAGGCGGGAGAGAGGACGGTTGGCTCGCCCCGGACGAGGTGGTGAAGCTGCTCAAGGCGTTCGGACTGCCCGTGCTCGGCGGGACGCTGGCCACGAACGCCGAGCACGCCATCGCGGCACAACAGGCTTACGACAGTCCGGTGGCGCTCAAGGCGGTGGCCGACGATCTGCTGCACAAGAGCAAGGGCGGCGGCGTCGAGTTGGGGATCGCTGATGCAGGCGGGGTAGCGGCGGCCTTCCGCGCGTTCCAGCAGCGATTCGGAGACCGTTTGCGCGGCGTGTTCGTACAGCCGATGGCCTCTGGCGGCCGCGAGTTGCTGGTGGGTGTCGCGGCCGACGAGAAGTTCGGGCCGCTCGTGGTCACCGGGCTCGGCGGCGTGGACACCGACCTGGTCAACGACCGCGCGGCCGCGCTCGCCCCGTTGTCCACAGTGGACGCCGACGATCTGTTGCACGGCTTCCGCGCGGCAGGTTCCGCCCTGGCGGGTACGAACGAGCCGGCCGTGCGTGAAGTGTTGCTGCGCGTCGCGGAACTCGCCGCCTCCTTGCCAGAGGTCGTCGAACTCGACATCAACCCGCTGCTCGTCTCGGACACGGGCTGCGTGGTCGTGGACGCACGGGTGCGCGTCACCCCGGCCTCACACAACGATCCATTCCTGCGGCAGTTGCGGACCAGCTGACAACCGACACGAGGAGACAGGGCCATGAGCACGACAACGAAGCCGATCGTGGTGGGCATCGACGGGACACCGGCATCGAGCCGGGCTCTTCATTGGGCGTTGGACGAGGCTGTGGTGCGTGGTTGCCCGTTGCACGTCGTGAACGCCTGGGCCCACGAGGCGCTCGCCGACTGGACGGAGACGACCGCACAGCAGGCGCAGGCCGAGTCGGAGGCGCTCGTCGAGTACGCGGTGCAGACCGCTTCGGCGGGACGCGCGGAATTGCCTGTGATCGTCCGGGAGAGCAGGCGGGGCAATGCGGCCGAGGTGCTGGAGCGGGTGTCGGAGGGCGCCGCGATGCTCGTGGTCGCGTCGCACACAGGGCACCGGCTGCGTCAGATCGTGCTCGGCTCGACCAGCATGCACTGCGTCCGCCACGCGCACGCTCCGATCGTCGTGATCCCGGTCGACGACCGTGAGCACGCGGAGCCCGCCCGATGAAGGCGGCGTGGTGAGCGCCGACGAACCAGGCGTTCTTGGCCAGCTTGAGCAGCCGAGTCCACAACACCACGAGAGTCTTGCTTCATCATCACTCCCCGGCTCGGCGTCAGCTTCTGCCGAACAGCTTGGAGCGGACAGGGACCTTGGATCGCGCGCGGTGGTGTCGCAAGCCCCTCTACCGCGGCGCAACGCATGCCTAGCTTCAGAATCATGACTACAGCCATCGCCATGTCCGGCGTGTGCAAGGCGTTCGGCCGGACCACCGCATTGGACGGACTGGACCTGACCGTGCGCGCCGGGGAGGTGCATGGGCTGCTCGGGCCCAACGGCGCGGGCAAGACGACAGCTCTGCGGGTGTTGCTGGGCCTGCTTCGCACAGACGGCGGGGAGGTCGAGCTGCTCGGCGGGGATCCGTGGCGCGACCTGGCCACCCTGCACCGGCGGCTGGCCTACGTGCCGGGCGACGTCACCTTGTGGCCCAACCTGACCGGCGGCGAGGTCATCGACCTGCTCGGCAGGTTGCGGGGCGGGATCGACGTCGGGCGCAAGCGCGCGCTGATCGAACGGTTCGAGTTCGATCCCACGAAGAAGAGCCGCGCCTACTCGTCGGGCAACCGTCAGAAGGTCGCGTTGATCGCCGCGCTCGCTGGCGACGCCGAGTTGTTGTTGCTCGACGAACCGACCGCAGGCCTGGATCCCTTGATGCAGGCTGTGTTCGAGAACTGCGTCGAGGAGGTGCGCGCCGAGGGACGCACGGTGCTGCTGAGCAGCCATGTGCTCGCCGAGGTGGAGAAGGTCTGCGACCGGGTCAGCATCATCCGCAACGGCAAGCTCGTCGAGAGCGGGTCGCTGGTGGAGCTGAGGCACCTCACCCGGACGTCCATCGACGTCGATCTCGTGAGCCCGCCGAACGGCCTGGTGTCGATGCCGGGCGTGCACGAGCCGGAGGTCACCGGCACGCGCCTGCGCTGTCAGGTCGACGCCGAACAGCTCGATGCCGTGCTCCGCGCGTTCAGCGTGCTCGGTGTGCGCACGCTGGAGTGCCGGCCGCCGACGCTCGAGCAGCTGTTCCTGCGCCAGTACGAGGTGAAGCGATGAACGCGCTCACGGGCACCGGGGTGTTGGTGCGGCTTGCGTTGCGACGCGACCGCGTGCTGCTGCCAGTGTGGATCACGGCGTTCTTGATGATGGCCGTGACGTCGGCGGCTGCGACGAAGGACCTGTTCCCGACGGTCGCGTCGATCGTGCAGGCGGCGTCGCTGATGAACGGCACGCCGGCGCTGGTCGCGGTGTACGGCCGGATCTTCGACCCGACGTCGCTCGGCGCCTTGGCGATGCTCAAGGCGATGGGAAGCGGTTCGGTTCTCGTCGCGATCTTCTCGATCATCGTGGTGGTCCGGCACACGCGCGCCGAGGAGGACGCGGGCAGGCTCGAACTCGTGGGATCCGGCGTGGTCGGCCGGTGGGCGCCGCTGACGGCCGCGCTGTCGGTCGCGATCGGGGCGGACGTGGTGCTGGGGCTCGTGACCGGGATCGCCGTGGCGTTGGCCGGACTGCCTGTTGCGGGCTCGCTGGCGTTCGGACTGGCCTGGGTGTGCGTCGGGCTCGTGTTCGCGTGCGTTGCTGCCGTGACGGTGCAGTTGGTGGCGAGCAAGCGCGCGGCGACCGGACTCGCGCTGGCCGTGCTGGGCCTTGCCTTCCTGCTGCGCGCGGTGGGGGACGTGACCGGCCCGAGGTGGCTGTCCTGGCTCTCGCCGCTCGCCTGGGCGCAGCAGCTTCGGCCGTACGAGGGTGATCGGTGGTGGATCGCAGGGATCGCGCTGGCGCTCGCGGCGGTCGTCGCCGCGGTGGCGTATCTCTTGGTCGCGCGGCGCGACCACGGCGCGGGCATGTTGCCCGACCGGCTCGGGCCCGCCGGCGCCTCGCGGTGGCTGCGAGGTCCGTTCTCGTTGGCTTGGCGGCTGCAGCGAGGTTCCTTGATCGGCTGGACGATCGGGTTCGTGCTGTACGGCCTGCTGGTGGGCAGCGTGGCGGGCAGCATCGGAGACATGGTCGGCAGCGCCGAGTCCCAGGAGATGTTCCGTGCGCTCGGCGGTGTCGAGGGTCTGACGGACGCGGTGTTCGCTGCCATGTTCGGGTTGCTGGGCGTGGTCGCGGCCGGCTACGGAGTGCAGGCGGCGATGCGGCTGCACGCCGAGGAGTCCGACCACCGAGCGGATCCCGTGCTCGTGGCGGGTGTGAGCCGGGCCCGCTGGGTGATGAGCCACGTCAGCGTCGCGCTCACCGGAACCGCGCTCCTGCTGGTCGGTGCCGGGCTGGCCGCCGGTGTGGTGCACGCGGTGCGGACAGGTGACGCGACGCAGGTCGGCCGGGTCTTCGCCGGCGCGGTGGTGGAAGTGCCCGCCGCGTGGGTGCTGACCGGCGTGGCGGTCGTGTTGTTCGGTGCCGCGCGGGCACTCGCGGGGGCGGGGTGGGCTGTGCTGGCGGTGTTCCTGCTGCTCGGAGACCTCGGTCCGGTGCTGAAGCTCGACCAGTGGCTGATGGACCTCTCACCGTTCACGCACGTGCCACATCTGCCAGGTGGAACCTTCGCCGCGATGCCGATGGCCTGGCTTGCGGTGAGCACGCTCCTGCTCACCGGCGCAGGGCTGATGGCGCTGCGGCGCAGAGACGTCGGCTGAACATCGAACTGAAGGCCACGGCCAGCGACGGGTCGGGGTGCATCGTGTCCCGCTCCTCTGCTCGGGGTTATACCTCCACGGTGCTCAGCGGATCGATCACGAACCAGGGCCGTGCGCGTACCGGAACCGGGCCACAGGTCCCGCTTCGCCGCGCTCTTTCGGCCCTGCCCGGCTGTGATCACTTCGAGCGAGAGTGCGTGCAGACTTCCAGGAGGACAGATGAAGCACGCCGGAGCAACGGAAATCGCCAACGTCGTCATCGACGCCGACGACCAGACACCGCAGGACGCCAGGCAGTACGCGCACGACAAGATCGCGTCGCTCGGCCGGTTCGCACCTGAACAGACCGCCTACGCACATGTCCGGGTCTCGCACTCGAGCCCGCGCACGGTGGCCGTGCACGCGAACCTCGACGTGAACGGCACATCAGTGGTCGCGCAGGCCGAGGCGGGCACGGCGACCGAGGCGATCGACGGGGTCCGCGATCACCTGCACCGCCAGTTGCTCAAGATGCACAACTGACGCCGTCAGCGCGCCGCGACCAACCGCTCGGCGATCATGTTCGCCCAGAGGGCGATCTTGTCCCAGTCGCGGAAGTCACCGGCCATCTCGCCGCGCGCCATCTTCTTGGCGATGAAGCCGACCGCGGTCTCGGGGGTGAGCCTGCCACCGAACGTGACGGGCTCGTCCGCGCCGATGCGGGCGGCGAGTTCCCGCACCACCTTTGGCGCCCTCTGCGGGGTCAGTTCCGCGCCGAGCGGACCGCTGTGGAACAGCCACACCGGTCGCCTGGAGAGCAGCTCCTCGTTGCGCTTCAGCAGCTTCACAGCTTCCCGGTGCCACCGTCCGGCGTAGAGGGCGCTGCCCACCACTATCGCCTTGTAGGGCGCGACCGACTGGACCAATGCGGCCTCCTGGACGGTCACCTCGTGGGCGGCCGAGCGGATGCGCTCAGCGATCGCCTCGGCGATTTCCCTGGTGGAACCCATCTTGGTCGCGTACGCGACGAGAATCTCTTCCATACCAACACGATCTAGCCGGATGCTCGGTCTCGACAGGGCACTTGTGCTCATCGGCGCAGGGCCGCGGGGTACTGACGGTGCTCGCGTGCGCGCGTGAGGGTGGACGTTGAAGGAGGCAACGATGACTACCGCTACCGCCGGTTATCCGGTGCACGTGCATGCGCGGCTCGAACCAGATCTGAGTCGCTGGCTATGGCTGCTGAAGTGGTTCCTCGCGATCCCGCACTACGTGGTGCTCGCGTTCCTGTGGCTGGGGTTCGTGGTGGTGAGCGTGATCGCGTTCTTCGCGATCCTGTTCACCGGCCGCTATCCCCGCATCCTGTTCGACTTCAACCTCGGCGTGCTGCGCTGGACGTGGCGTGTCTCCTGCTACAGCTACGGTGCGCTGGCCACAGACCGGTATCCGCCGTTCAGCCTCGGCGCTGAACCGGACTACCCGGCGACGCTCGACATCGCCTACCCCGAGCACCTGTCGCGCGGGCTGGTGCTGGTGAAGTGGTGGCTGCTCGCCATCCCGCACTACCTGATCGTCGCCGTGTTCGTCGGCGGGGGCAGCTATGTCGTGCACGAGTCGGTGCGGAACTCCACCGGCGGGCTCATCGGCCTGATGGTGCTCGTGGCGGGGATCGCGCTGTTGTTCACCGGCCGCTATCCCAAGGGGCTCTTCGACTTCGTGCTGGGCATGAACCGCTGGGCTCTGCGTGTGGGTGCCTATGCGGCGTTGATGACCGACGACTACCCGCCGTTCCGCTTCGACGCGGGTGGCGATGAGCCGAGCGCGGAATCATGAGGGTTCCGGCGAGGAGCGAGATCATCGCCGAAGCGCTCGCGGACGTCGAGGCGTCGAGCCGTTGACCGAGCCGGGCACCGCGTCGTGCGGTGCCCGGCATGCGCCGCCGAGTCGTGTCAGTGAACGGGAGCACCGCAGTCGGCGAACTGCTCGCGGACTCGCTGCACCAGTTCGGCATCCGGCGTGGGGACGTCCGCCAACGGGAACGGGATGCCGAGTGCCGTGTACTTCGAGGCGCCGAGTTTGTGGAACGGCAGCACTTCCACGCGTTCGACCGCGTCCAGGGTGCTGACGAAGGACGCGACGCCCGCGACGTTGTCCTCGGCGTCGGTGTGGCCGGGCACGAGGACGAACCTGATCCACATCGGCTTGCGCATCGCGGACAGCCGGCGGGCGAACTGCAGTGTCGGTGTGACCTCGCCGCCGGTGACGTGCCGGTAGGTGGCCGGATCCCAGGACTTGATGTCCAGCAGGACCAGATCGGTGTCGGCGAGGAGTTCCTCGGACGCCCGCGCGCCGAGGAAACCGGACGTGTCGAGCGCGGTGTGCAGGCTGAGTTGCTTGGCGCGATGGAACACGGCGGCGGTGAAGGCGGGTTGCAGCAGCGGTTCTCCGCCGGTGATGGTCAGTCCGCCGCCGGCGACCTCGATGAACCGCCGGTACTTCGCGACCTCCGTCATGACCTCGTCGACGGTCATGCGGTGGCCGTCGCGCATGTGCCAGGTGTCCGGGTTCTCGCAGTACAGGCAGCGCAGCGGGCACCCGCTCAGGAAGAGCACGAAGCGGGTGCCCGGGCCGTCGACCGCGGTCGAGACGTCCCACGAGTGGACTGAGCCGGTGATGGTCACAGCGACTCGTGGAACGTGCGGTTGATGACGTCGCGCTGCTGCTCGGGCGTGAGCCGGACGAAGTTCACCGCGTAACCGGAGACGCGGATGGTCAGCTGCGGGTGGTCTTCCGGGTGTGCCATGGCGTCGAGCAGGGTCTCGCGGTTGAGCACGTTGGCGTTGAGGTGGAACCCGCCCGCGTCGGTGTAGGCGTCCAGGACACCCGCAAGGTTGGTCACCTGCTCGTCCTCGGTGCGCCCCAGACCCGTCGGGGTGATGCTCGCGGTCAACGAGATTCCGTCCTGTGCCTGGTCGTAGGGCAGTTTCGCCACCGACAACGCCGCGGCGACGAGCCCGTGTTTGTCTCGCCCGTTCATCGGGTTCGCGCCGGGTGCGAACGGTTCGCCCGCGCGGCGGCCGTCCGGGGTGTTGCCGGTGTGCTTGCCGTAGACGACGTTCGAGGTGATGGTGAGCACCGACTGGGAGTGCACGGCGCCGCGGTGCGCGGGATACTGCCGCACCTTGCGCATGAAGTCCTCCACCAGTTCGACGGCGATCGCGTCGGCGCGGTCGTCGTTGTTGCCGTACTTCGGGAAGTCACCCTCGACGACGTAGTCGACCGCGAGGCCGGTCTCGTCGCGGATCACGCGCACGCGGGCGTACCTGATCGCCGACAGGCTGTCCGCCACCACCGACAAACCGGCGATGCCGCAGCCCAGCAGCCGCTGGACCGGGTGGTTGTGCAGCGCCATCTCGATGCGCTCGTAGGCGTACTTGTCGTGCATGTAGTGGATGACGTTGAGCGCTTCGACGTAGGTCTTCGCGAGCCAGTCGGTCATCCGGTCGAACGCCGCCCGCACCTCCTCGTGGTCGAGGTACTCCGAAGTGATCGGCGGGAACTCCGGCGCCACCTGCACGCCGCTGACCTCGTCGCGACCGCCGTTGATCGCGTAGAGCAGCGCCTTGGCGAGGTTGACCCGTGCACCGAACAGCTGCATCTGCTCGCCGACCCGCATGGCCGACACGCAGCACGCGATCGCGGTGTCGTCGCTGAACCTCGGCCGGATCAGATCGTCGTTCTCGTACTGGATCGAGCTGGTGTCGATGGACACCTTGGCGCAGAAACGCTTGAACCCGTCCGGCAGACGCGGTGACCACAGCACGGTGAGGTTTGGTTCCGGCGCTGGGCCGAGGGTGTAGAGGGTCTGCAGGAACCGGAAGCTCGTCCGCGTGACCAGCGGCCGTCCGTCGTCGCCCATGCCGCCGATGGATTCCGTGACCCAGGTCGGATCACCGGAGAACAGCTGGTCGTACTCCGGGGTGCGCAGGAACCGCACGATCCGCAGCTTGATGACCAGGTCGTCGACGAGCTCCTGCGCCTCGCGTTCGGTCAGCCGGCCCTCGTCGAGGTCGCGCTGCAGGTACACGTCCAGGAAGGTGGACGTGCGGCCCAACGACATCGCGGCGCCGTTCTGCTCCTTCACCGCGGCGAGGTAGGCGAAGTACAGCCACTGCACAGCTTCACGGCCTGTGGTGGCCGGGCCGGAGATGTCGTAGCCGTAGGACGCGGCCATGACCCGCAGTTCGTTGAGCGCCCGGATCTGCTCAGCCAGTTCTTCCCGGTCCCTGATGATGTCCTCTGTGGACACCATCTCGTCCAGCACCGCGCGTTCGGCCTTCTTCGCCGCGATCAGGCGGTCGACGCCGTAGAGCGGCACTCGGCGGTAGTCGCCGATGATCCGGCCACGCCCGTAGGCGTCCGGCAAACCGGTGATGATCCCCGCCTTACGAGCACGCAGGATCTCTGCGGTGTAGGCGTCGAACACGCCGTCGTTGTGAGTCTTGCGGTACTTGGTGAAGATCTCCTTGACGTGCGGGTCGAGCTCGTAGCCGTAGGTCGCAAGACTGGTCTCAACGATCCGCAGGCCGCCGGTGGGCATGATGGCGCGCTTGAGCGGTGCGTCGGTCTGCAGCCCGACGACCAGCTCCTGGTCGCGGTCGATGTAGCCCGGCGCATGTGCCGTGATCGACGACGGGGTGTTGGGATCGACGTCGTAGATCCCGCGAGCACGCTCGTCGACGAACATCTCCGTCAACCGATGCCACAACGCGGTCGTGCGTGGCGTTGGGCCGGACAGGAACGACGAATCGTCCTCGTACGGCGTGTAGTTGGCCTGGATGAAGCCGCGTACGTCGATCTCATCGCACCACGGCCCTTCGTCGAACCCGCGCCAGGCGGTGGTCAGGCGCTCCGCAGTAGCGGTCATCGCGCTCCTCCTCATCGGGTCGTCGATTCAAGGCTTCTCGGATCAGAGGTTGCGATGCAGAGCCTGCGGTCCCCGGCATCCAGGACCGAAGGTCCCTGGTTCGCGGGCGCCGCGCAGGTTCCACCGGCATACCCCCGGGGGTAGTGGTCGGAGAGTGGGAGGGCGACGTATGGTGGAGGCACAGGTACCCCCGGGGGTATGTGTCACCGATGGGGATTCCATTGGTTCTCAGATGAATGCGGCAGAAACGGATGATCATGACGACAGAAGTTGAGGTCGTGGCCACCTCGTCGTTGGGCGACCGGAGCTACCTGGCACACGACGGGCGGGTGGCGGTGGCGATCGATCCACAGCGCGACATCGACCGGGTGCTGGCTCTGGCGGGCCGGCTCGGGGTGCGGATCACGCACGTCGTGGAGACCCATCTGCACAACGACTACGTGTCCGGCGGACTGGCGCTGGCGAAGCTGACCGGCGCGGTGTACGCGGTGGCGGCGGCGGATGACGTCAGGTTCGACCGGTTACCGGTAAGCGATGGGGATGAGATCGTGCTGTCCGACCAGATGCGGCTGACCGTGGTGGCCACGCCAGGGCACACGTTCCATCACGTGTCGTACGTGCTGCACGGTGCGGACGGGCCGGTGGGGGTGTTCACCGGTGGTTCGCTGTTGTTCGGTACTACCGGCCGGACGGACCTGCTCGGCAAGCAGCACGCCGACACGCTGGCGCACCACCAGCATGCCTCTGTGCGCCGGCTCGCCGACCTGTTGCCGGACGGAGCGCAGGTGTGGCCGACCCATGGGTTCGGGAGCTTCTGCTCGGCCACCCAGTCGGACGCGCCCTCGTCGACGGTCGGCAGGGAGAAGAGGGCGAATCCCGCGCTGCGCCTCGAAGCCGGAGACTTCGTCGCCCAGATGCTGGCAGGGCTGGACGCCTATCCCGCGTACTACGCCCACATGGGCGTGCGCAATGCGGAGGGGGCTGAGCTGGCCGACCTCACGCCGGTACGGATCGCGGATCCCGCGGAGCTGCGCGGCCGGATCGATGCCCAGGAGTGGGTGGTGGATCTGCGCTCGCGCAAGGCTTTCGCCCACCGGCATCTGACCGGCACCCTGAGCTTCGGCCTCGACGGACCGATGTCCACCTGGCTGGGCTGGATGGCACCGTGGGGTGCGCCCATCACGCTTCTGGGCGAGTCCGCCGAGCAGGTGGCCGAGGCACAACGCGAGCTGGCACGAATCGGGATCGACCGGCCCGCTGCCGCGGCGACCGGTGCCCCGGAGCAGTGGGCGGACGAGGAGAGCAGGTTGGACGAGCTTGCCGTGGCGACGTTCGCGGACCTCGCCGCGGCACGGGCCGGGCAGTTGCCGCACGGGTTGCCTCCCGCCGACGTGCTGCTGGACGTCCGGATGGGCGGTGAATGGCAGCGGGGTCACCTGGACGGTGCGCTGCACATCCCGTTGCCCGACCTGCCGGAGCGGGTGGGTGACGTGCCCGCCGGTGTTGTGTGGGTGCACTGCCAGTCCGGCTATCGGGCGTCCATCGCGGCGAGTGTTCTCGCCCGCGCGGGTCGCGCGGTGGTGCACCTCGATGACGACTTCGACACCGCGCGCAGCGCCGGCCTGGTCGTGGCGGGAGAGCAGCGGTGAGCGCTCCGGTGACGCTGGACGTCGCGGAACTCCGGCAGTTGGTCGCGTCTGGAACCGGCCCACGGCTCATCGACGTGCGCACGCCCGGTGAGTTCGAGGTCGCGCACATTCCAGGCGCCTACAACGTGCCGCTGGACCTGCTGCAGGAGCACCGCGACGAGCTGCGCCACCACCTGGACGAACAGGTGGTGCTGATCTGCCGGTCCGGGCAACGGGCTGGACAGGCCGAGCAGGCGCTGTCCGCCGCCGGGCTGCCCAACCTCCGCCTGCTGGCCGGAGGGATGACCGCGTGGCAGGCCGAGGGCGGCCCGGTGCGAAACGGGAAGCCGCGCTGGGACCTCGAACGCCAGGTCCGGCTGGTGGCGGGCGCGATCGTGCTCGCTGCGGTGCTGGTGGGGTGGTTCGCCCCGCCAGTCACGTGGCTCGCGGGCCTGGTCGGTGCCGGGCTGGTCGTGGCCGCGCTGAGCAACACCTGTGCGCTGGGCATGCTGCTCGCGAAGTTGCCTTACAACCGCGGTCCTCGCACGACCGTCGGGGCCGTGGTCTCCGCGCTGGGCGACGGGAGAGGGTGAGCGGGATGATCGTGCTCACGCTGCTCGCCGCGGTGCTCGTCGGGCTCGCTCTGGCGGTGCTCGGTGGCGGAGGCTCGATCCTGACCGTGCCGATCCTGGTCTATCTCGCCGGGCAGGATCCCAAGCAGGCGATCGCCATGTCGTTGTTCGTCGTGGGCGTGACCAGCGCGGTGGGCGCTGTGTCGCACGCAAGGGCAGGGCGGGTGCGCTGGCGCACAGGACTGGTGTTCGGCGCCGCGGGTATGGCCGGGGCGTACGGCGGCGGCCGGCTCGCGCAGTTCATCCCCGGCACGTGGCTGCTGATGGGCTTCGCGGTGATGATGATCGCGACCGCCGTGGCGATGATCCGCGGACGCCGCGACAGCGCACAGGCGAAGCCCCGCGGTGAACTGCCGGTCGGGCGCGTGGTCGCCGAGGGCGTCGTGGTCGGCGCGGTCACCGGTCTGGTCGGGGCGGGCGGCGGTTTCCTCGTGGTACCCGCGCTGGCGTTGCTGGGCGGACTGCCCATGGCGGTCGCGGTCGGCACGTCGCTCGTGGTGATCGCGATGAAGTCCTTCGCGGGACTCGCGGGCTACCTGGCGACCGTCCACATCGACTGGACGCTCGCCGCGCTGGTCACCGCGGCGGCGGTGGCGGGCAGCCTGGCAGGCGGCAGACTCGCGGGCCGCATCCCGGAGACGTTGTTGCGCAAGGGTTTTGGCTGGTTCGTCCTGGTGATGGGTGGCTTCGTGCTTGCTCAGCAGCTGCCCGTCATGTACGGGGTCGTCGCGGCCTGGCTCATCGCCGTGGGTGGTGGCGCGTGGCTGGCGCAGCGCAAGCGTCGTGAGATGAGAACGGGAAGCCGCCCCAGATAGGGACGCCCCCTCGCTGCACCGTCGGAGAGGCGCGTCGCACAGGTACCCTAGGGGGTACTGAAGGAGGTATGGGGTGGAGTTGAACGAAGAAGTCCTCTCCGACGTGGTCAAGCGGCTGCGGCGCGTACAGGGGCAGGTGGGCGGGCTCGTCCAGATGATCGAGTCCGGACGCGACTGCAAGGACGTGATCACGCAGCTGGCCGCGGCGTCGCGTGCCCTGGACCGGGCCGGCTTCAAGCTGATCGCGAGCGGGCTGGAGCAGTGCATCGCCGACGGCTCCGAGCAGTCGGTGGCAGACCGCGCTCAGCTGGAGAAGTTGTTCCTCGCACTGGCCTGACCCAGCAGGCAGACCGGAGGCAGGACGAACCAGCGCAATGCCTCGAAGTCCTCCGGCAGCCCGGTGGGACCGTCGTCGAGCAGGTCCGCGCGAGCGGCCAGCAGGCACCGGGCTTCGTCCAGTTGCGTGGCCAGGACGCCGTCGTCAGCGTGATCTGACGGTCCGGCTGGGGGAGCACCCGGAGTCGCGACAGAGCGCAGACCAGGCAGTCCCAGTGGAATGGTTGCGGTGGCGCGGTGCTGCCACAGCCCGGTGTGCGGGTCGAAGGCGTAGTCGGTCAGGAGCCGATGGCCGTACCTGGCAACCAGCCGCACTGCGTCGACGAGGTAGTCGCGGACAGCATCGGTGATGAAGTAGTTGAAGTTGAGCCGCACCCAGCCCGGCTTGACCCCGTCGCAGCCGAGGGCAACCTCGTGGTCGTAGCCGTGGGAGTGCGCGGTGTCGATGGCGAGCAGCCGGTGTCCGTACGGTCCGGCGCAGGAGCAGCCGCCGCGGGTCTGGATGCCGAACAGGTCGTTGAGCAGGGCGACCACGAAGTTGTGGTGCAGGAACAGTTCGCCGGCGCGGATGCGGAGTGACACGATGGACAGCCGTGCCGCGTCGTGGTTGCCGAGGATCTCTATGCCGGGTTCGTCCTCCCATTCGGTGAGGGCGTGCCGCCACAGGCGTTCCTCGCGTGCCTGGATCAGCCGGGTGCCGACGGCGTCCTTGAGTGCGAACACCAGCCCGGCGCGGATCGATTCGACGATCGCGGGCGTGCCGCCTTCCTCACGGGCGACCGGGTCGTCGAGGTAGCGGTGACCAAGGGGGTGGACGAACGCCACCGTGCCGCCACCTGGGACTGTGGGCACCGCGTTGGTGACCAGTTCCCGGCGGACCACGAGAACACCAGGGGTCTGCGGACCGCCCACGAACTTGTGCGGTGACAGGAAGATCGCGTCCTTGTGATCGCCGCGACCCGGTGCGCTCTCCCGTACGCGGATGGGCACGTACGGGGCGGCGGCCGCGTAGTCCCAGAAGGACAGTGCACCGTGTTCGTGCAGCAGCGCGGCGATGCTGTCGGTGTTGGTGAGCACGCCGGTGACGTTGGAGGCGGCGGAGAAGCTGCCGATTCTCAGCGGGCGGCCGGCGTACCGGACCAGTTGGTGGCGTAGCTCGGCGACGTCGATGTGACCGTGGGCGTCTTCGCCGATGACCACGACGTCCGCGATGGACTCGCGCCACGGCAGCTCGTTGGAGTGGTGCTCGTACGGGCCGACGAACACCACCGGGCGCTGGTTCGCGGGGATCTGATCCAGCAACGAGTACTTCTCGTTCAGTCCAGCCGGGAGTCGCAGTTCGAGGATGGCGACCAGCTTCGCGATCGCGGCGGTCGCACCGGATCCGCAGAAGATGACCAGATCGTCATCAGTACCGCCGACGGAGTCGCGGATGAGCTGACGAGCCTGTTCGCGCAACCTCGTCGTGTACCGCCCCGTGCCGGAGCTCTCGGTGTGGGTGTTGGCGTAGTGGGGGAGCGCGTGCGCGCGGACGAAGTCCTCGACGAAGTCCAGCGCCCTGCCGGACGCGGTGTAGTCCGCGTAGATGATCCTTCGGGGGCCGTAAGGTCCGTCGAGAACCTCGTCGTCGCCGATGAGGCCCTGCCGGATGCGGTTCAGCAGCGGTGAGGCCTCCGCGTCGAGAACGTTGCCCATCATCGATCCATCGTGGATCTGCCAGCCACAGCGGGACGCGGTCCATGGGCCCGTGTGGGCGAGGACCAAGGCCACTGGGGACCGGCCGTGCCGCGTCGAAGACTGGCGGGCATGACCAAGCGGATCGTGATCCTCGGCGGTGGCACCGGCGGCACCCTTGCCGCCAACAGGCTGCGTCGCGCCCTGGGCGCCGAGTGCGAGATCACCGTGGTCGACCGCGACGACGACCACGTCTACCAGCCGGGCCTGCTGTTCGTGCCGTTCGGGCTCGCCCACGCGGACGACCTCGTCCGGTCCCGGCGCCGCCAGTTGCACGACGGCGTCGCCTACCGCGACAGCGGAGTCCTCCACGTCGACGTGGAGGCCAACCAGGTCCACCTCGATGACGGCGGCGTGCTCGCATACGACGTCCTGATCATCGCGACCGGTGCCCGACTGGTGCCGGAGGAGACTGACGGCCTGACGGGTCCGGGCTGGATGACCAAGGTGTTCAGCTTCTACGACCTGGCGGGTGCGACCGCGCTGGCACGGGCGTTGCGGGACTTCGACGGCGGCCGGCTGGTCGTCAACGTCGTCGACCTGCCGATCAAGTGCCCGGTCGCCCCGCTCGAGTTCTGTTTCCTGGCGGACTGGTACTTCCAGGAACGCGGCATCCGCGACCGGGTCCGGCTGACCTACGTCACGCCGCTGGACGCGGCGTTCACCAAGCCCGTCGCCGCCCGTGCACTCGCCGGGATGCTGCAGGAGAAGGGCATCGAGCTGGTGACCGAGTTCAACACCGGCGAGGTCGACGGTGAGGCGGGGAAGCTGATCTCGTACGACGAGCGCGTGGTCGAGTTCGACCTGGCGGTCGTCGTGCCCGTGCACGGGGGAGCCGAATGCGTCGAACGTTCTCAGGGATTGGGCGACGCGCTCGGCTTCGTTCCCGCCGACGACCACACCCTGCAGTCCAAGGTGCGGGAGAACGTCTTCGTCATCGGCGACGCCGCAGCGGTCCCCACTTCGAAGGCGGGATCGGTCACCCACTTCGAGGGCGAGGTGCTGACCCGCAACGTGGCCCGGTTCCTCGCGGGTGAGGAGCTCGACGCGAGTTTCGACGGCCATACCAACTGCTTCATCGAGAGCGGGTTCGGCAAGGCCCTGCTGATCGACTTCAACTACGGCACAGAGCCGTTGCCCGGCCACTACCCGTCGGCGGTGGGACTGCCGCTGCTCAAGGAGTCGAGGCTCAACCACCTCGGCAAGCTGATGTTCGCCTGGCTGTACTGGCACAGCCTCCTGCCCGGCAGGGACCTGCCCGGCGTGTCCGCCGCGATGCCCCTCGCGGGCAAGCGCCTCGAAGCCCGGTGAGGGAGATCGAATGTCCACGAAGGTGTACGCGGGAACCGAGGTGTCGCTCAACGACGAGGGGTTCTTCCTCGACCCCGGCCAGTGGAGCGAGGACATGGCTTCCGACATCGCCCACGAGGTGGGCGTCGGCGCCCTGACCGATCGGCACTGGCAGGTCATCAGCTTCATGCGCGCGGAGTTCGCGGAGAAGGGCACTGGTCCCACTGTGCGCGCCCTCGGCAAGACCTCGGGCGTCAGCGTGAAGGAGCTCTACCAGCTGTTCCCGAAGGGACCGGCCAAGCTCGCAGCCCGTATCGCGGGCATCCCCAAGCCCCGCGGCTGCATCTGAATCGAAAGGACCGCCTGCGATGTCGGACAAGATCGAGAAGATCTCCATCATCATCTCCAAGGGCTCCCTGGAGGGGATCTACCCCGCGCTGATCATGGCCAACGGCGCACGTGCGGAAGGCATCGACGCCAACCTGTTCTTCACCTTCTTCGGACTCGACGCCGTGCACAAGGCACGTCACGAGCACATCAAGCTCGCCACCGTCGGCAACCCCGGCCTGCACCTGGCGACCTGGGCGGGCGGCCTGCCCGGCGTGTCCTCGGTGATGACGCGCTACCTGTCGCACAAGATGGAAGAGCTGGACATCCCGCCGATCCCCGAGTTCGTCGAGATGATCGCGGACACCGGTGCGGGCCTGTACGCGTGCCAGGCGTCCGTCGACCTGTTCGGCCTGTCCAAAGAGGACTTCATCGACCAGGTCCAGGACATCATCACGGTCGGCGAGTTCTACGAACTCGCGGCGGGCGGCCAGATCATCTTCACGTGATCGCAGGGCCGAAGGACTCGTGCGGAGCGGGACGCTGGACCGTGTGCGGCAGGCACTCCTGATGCTGCACTGGATGGATGGATGACCTCAGCCCGTTGGACGCCGCGTTCCTCGAAGTCGAGGACGCGGACCCGCACGCCTCGCTCGCCATCGCCTCGGTCGCGGTCGTCGAAGGACCAGCTCCGAGCCAGGACGAGTTCCTCGCACTGATGCGGACGAAGCTGCCGGTGCTGCCTCGCGCCCGGCAGAGGGTCGTGCGCACCCCGCTGGACCTCAGCACGCCCACGTGGCAGGACGACCCGTCGTTCGACCTCGCCTATCACGTGCGGCGCACCGCGCTGCCCGCACCGGGCGGCGACGCGGAACTGTGCGCGCTCATCGCGCGGATCATGGGCCAGCGCCTGGACCGGGACCGTCCGTTGTGGGAGTACTGGGTCGTCGAAGGTCTCGAAGGTGGCCGGTGGGCGGTGCTCGCCAAGGTGCACCACTGCATGGCTGACGGCGTGAGCGGCACGATGCTCTACGACGTTCTGTACGGCGAAGGTCCCGCACCGGAACTCGGGGGCGAGGAACGTGGCGTGAGCCTGTTGTCGTTGCTGGGCAATCTGGTGCGGGCACCGCTGGCCATCGCCGGTGGACTCGTGCAGCTCGCGTGGTCGCTGCTGCCGGTGCGTGACTCGTCGCTGGTCGGGCCACTGGGCGCGCCTCGGCTCTACCGAGTGGTGCGGGCTTCGTTGCCGGAGGTGAAGGAGGTGGCCCACGCGTTCGGCGTCACGGTGAACGACGTGGTGCTGGCCGTGGTTACCTGCGCCTACCGGGCGATGATGCTGAAGCGTGGCGAAGAACCTGCGCCGAACAGCGTCCGGACGATGGTGCCGGTGTCGGTGCGAGGCGATCGACGCCTGGACAACCAGGTCAGCCTGCGGCTGGTGTTCCTGCCGGTCGAGGCGGTCAGCGCGACCGAGGCACTGCACCTGGTGCATGGCCGGTTCACCGCGCTCAAGGAAGGGCACGAGGCGGAGAGCGGGCAGGCACTGACCGAACTCGCCCGCTACGAGCCGTTCGCGCCGCTCGCCTGGAGCATCCGGCTCGGCGCCTCGCTGCCGCAGCGCAGCATCGTCACGGTGACCACGAACGTGCCCGGACCGAGGAAACCGTTGCGGGTGCTCGGCCGGCGGATCGTCGAGATCCTCCCGTACGTCCCCATCGCCGTCCGGATCAGGACGGGGATCGCCGTGCTGTCCTACACCGACCGGCTGTCGTTCGGCATCACCGCCGACCGTGACAGCACCCCCGACGTGGACGTGCTCGTGTCCGCGTTGCAGGAGGCAATGGACGCCTTGGTCGCCGCGGCGCGGGAGCCGGTCTCCGGCTGAACGTCATGCTGTCACCGCGCGCCGGAGCCGCCAGGAACCGAGCGCGAACAGCACTGCCGCGAAACCCAGCAGCACGCCCAGGTGCGGCGCCACGGTGAGTAGATCGCCGCCGCGCCGGGTGAGCGCGGTGAACCCGTCGTTGGCCCAGCCGTGCGGAGTGGCGAACGCGACCGTGCGCAACGTGGAGCTGAAGAACTCGATCGGCACCATGCACCCGCCCAATGCGGCGAGGCCCAGCCCGAGCAGGATGCCGGCTCCGGTGGTCTGCTGCTGCGTGCGGCACATAGCGCCGAGCAGGAGTCCCGCACCGCCGGACACGAGTGCGAACGCGCACAGCAGCGCCGCCGCACCGAGTGGATCGCCCCAGCGCACACCGAACAGCAGCGCCGAGCCGACGACGACTATCAGCCCCTGCAGCAGGGCGATCGCCACTCGGCCGAGCGCCTCGCCGGCGATGATCACGCGTGCGGGTGTGGGGGTGGCGAGCATCCGCCGTGTGACGCCGAAGGCGCGAGTCTCGACCAGCGCCGCCGCCGTGGTGAGCGAGTTGAGGAACGTGAACACGATCAACTGGCTAGCCGCGCCGAGATCGAAGCCCGAGAAGCCTTCGGGGAACAGGGCTTCGCCTGCCGTGGTCGTGCGCACCTCGACCGGTTCCACCGAGGTCGAGTCCACAACGGACAGGGCGGCCGCGGTGTCGAGCCCGGTGTGCGAGGCGACGAACTCGCCCGCGGCGAGGCGGTTCGCCTCCTGGGTGAGCGCCGTGGTGACGAGCATCCGCAGCTGCTGACCGGTTCGATCAGGTCGTACGAGCAGCCTGGGTGTGTCCCCTGCGACGCGGATGAGTCCGGCGCTCGCCTCACCGTGTTCCACCGCGGCGCGCAGAGCTGACTCGTCGGAGAAGTCCCGGACCCGCAGCGCGGACTCCGCGCGCAACACACCGGCGTCACCCACCACGCCGAGCACCGGCGTGCCCGCACTGCCGAACGCCGCACCGATGATGAACACCAGCATCAAGGGCAGCGCCACGAGGAAGAACAGGCCGGTGCGATCGCGGAGAGCGCGACGAACGTTGATCCAGCCGATCGAGAGAACCTTCACGCCTGCACCACCTTTCGGAACAGCAGCAGCGCCGCCGTGCAGGTCACCGCGGCGAACGCGGCCATGGCGGCGACCGAGGGCAACACAGCGGCAACGTCACCACCCGCCAGATCGGCGAGCCCGCGCAGGAACCACCGGTGCGGCGCGGCCAGGCTGAGCACCTCCAGCACCCCGCCCGCCTGTGCCACCGGGAAGAACGCGCCGCCGAGTGAGCCGAGCACGATCGCGATGACCGCCTGCCAGCCGCCCGCCTGGTCCGGGGTCTTCGCGAGAGCGGCGACCACCGCCATCGCACCTGTGGCGGCGAGCACCCCGGAGAGCACGAGCATCGCGACCCCCAGGGGATTTCCCCATCGCGCGCCCATCAGCAGCGAACTGGCCACGACCAGCACGGTCATGCTCAGCACGCCGATGATGACGCTGGTCAGCAGCTTGCCCGCGAGGATCGACGACCGGCGCACCGGCGCGGCGAGCAGTCGCGCCATCGTGCCGGTGCGGCGCTCCTCCAGCAGGCCGGTCACGCCCAGCTGTACGGCGAAGAACAGGAAGAACACGGCCATTCCCGCGGCGTACTGGGTTTTCGCGTCGAGCTGTCTGCTGGTGGTGGTGTCCTCGGCCACCGTCACCCTGGGAAGTGCGGCGGCGGCCTCGGCGGCGAGTTCGGCGGGCGAGGTGGTCAGTCCGGAGTGGATGGTCGCGGCGACCGCCTGGCGCACCGCGGTGAGCCGGTCGGTGTAGGACTGGGCGAGCGACCGGGCCACCTGTGTGCCGGTCGGGGCGTCTACGTCGCCGACGACCTCGATCCGCGCGGCGCGGCCGGCGAGCACGTCCTCCGTCAACCCCGCCGGCAACAGGAACGCCGCCGTCGCCTCGCCCTTGTCCACCAGCGTGCGTGCCTCCTGCTCGGTGGCCGCGGGCCGGATCTCGATGGCACCGGAACTCGCGGCACCGCGCAGGACCTCGTCGGTGAAGGTCCTGGCGATGGCGCCGCGGTCGGAGTCCACGACGGCGTAGCGGAAGAGCTGGCTGTCGCCGCCGACGTTGCCGAGGATGAGCGTGAAGATGCCGGCGAGCCCCAGCGGCAGCACGAGCGCGAGCACGTAGGCGGTCCGGTCGCGGGCGCGTTCGCGCAGGTCGCGCGCGGCGATCAACAAGGCGTGGCGCATGGTCACTCCCGCAGTGCTTTGCCGGTGAGGTGCAGGAAGACGGTCTCCAGGTTGGGTTCGGCGACCTCGACCGACCGCACCACCACACCGTCGGCGGAGATCGCCGACAGCACCAGCGGCAGGGTTTCCCGCGCGTCGTCCACGACCAGTTCGAGCCCCTGTCCGTGCGCGGCCATGCCGTGCACGTTCCGGATCGAGCCGAGCACCGAGGCCGCGTGCGTGACGTCGCCGTCCAGCAACAACGAGATCCGGTCCCGTTCGCCGAGCCGTTCGACGAGCTCGCGGCGCGTGCCCTCGGCGATCAGGCGGCCGGAGTCGATGACTCCGACGCGGTCGCAGAGCCGCTCGGCCTCTTCCATGTAGTGCGTGGTGTAGAGGATCGCCATGCCTTCGGCGGCAAGCGCCCGGACGTTGTCCATGATCTGGTTGCGGCTCTGCGGGTCGACGCCCGCCGTGGGCTCGTCGAGCACCAGCAACTTCGGTTCGTGCAGCAGCCCGATCGCCACGTTGAGCCGTCGCTTCATCCCGCCCGAGTACTCCCGCGCCAGGTCTCCGGCGCGGTCCGCCAGGCCGACCACGTCGAGCACGTGGTCGACACGACTCCTCGGAGCTCCGTACAAGCTCGCGAAGAACCTCAGGTTCTCTCGCCCGGTGAGGTCCGGGTAGAGCGCGAGCTCCTGCGGCACGTACCCGACCAGGCGTTTGGCGGCGATGGCGTTCGTGGACATCGGTTCGCCTGCCACGAGCACCTCGCCCGCGTCGGGTGCGAGCACGCCGGTGATCATCGAGATCGTGGTGGTCTTGCCCGCGCCGTTCGGGCCGAGCAGACCGTACGTCTCACCTTCGGAGATGGTGAACGAGACGTCGTCCACCGCCAGCACATCACCGAACCGGCGTCTCAGGCCGGAGCATGAGAGGACCGTCATGGCGCGCTCCTTCCGCTGGAACGACCACGACGGGGCAGCGGGCGTGCCGCAGGCAGTAGCTCGTGACCGAGCTCATCACCAGCACGCCCGACCTGTGGTCGCCGTGCCCGCCGACCACCAGGAAGTCAGCGCCGGCGGCCCGTTCGACGAGCACCGGTCCGGGTGTGCCGAGCGGGATGTCCTGGTCGATGCGCACGCCGTTGCCGGCCGCGCCGAGGGCGTCCACAGCGGCACGGAGATTGCGCAGATGCCCTTCGGCGAACGGATCGGCTTCGTTGTCGGCCGAGGGCTTGAAGTGGCAGACCGACAGCGCGAGCACGGACGCGTTCGTGCGCTTGGCCTCCGCGACGGCCCAGGCGAGCGCGGCCTTCGCGGCGGGCGAACCGTCGACACCGACGACGATGCGGGACTCGGAGTTCATGAGGGGCTCCTCGCGTGGATTCGCCACTCAGCGTGCTCGCAGGCGCGGCCTTTGGCGCAGGGGCTTTCGTCCCGCCTGATCAGTGCACAACTTCTCGCGCCATCCAGGGAATCGCATGCGTCGAAGCCAGGGACGCCGACGCGCAGGTGTTCGACTGTGACATCTGCGTCCGGCGCGCCGACGCCGGTCTCAGCCTTCCCACCGAACCGTCGGCACGCCAGAGACTTCTGCCTCCTAAGCGGTGTCCGGTGACCAATGGTCGTGCCGGTGACGGGACCAAGGGCACTGGGGAGGGGCAACTCGCGCGCGCAGCCTTGACCACGGAGGTGGACCATGGACGCGACAATGCTGGCCCGAGCCGCCCGCCAGGCCTTTCCCGGCCGCAATCAGCTCGCCACCGCGGGCGACCGTCTCGAGGGCGCCGTACTCGTCGCGGCTGTGTGCGTCGCGCTGCTGGCAGTACCCGTCGCGGGTGCCGTCGGCTCGGAGGTCTATGCCTCCCAAATGGTCCAGTCGGTGAGCGAGCAGCGCACGCGGCAGCAGGTAGACGCAGTGCTGATCGAAGACGCGCCACCGGTGAACGGGTTCGTGGACCCGGACGGTCCCGTGGAGTCCGGACCCGTGCGGGCGACGTGGCGCGGGCCGGACGGAAAAGAGCGGCAGGGCACCGTCCAGGCCGCTCATGGCCGCAAGAGCGGTGGGGTCGTGCCGATCTGGGTGGACGGCGATGGAGCTCTGACGCGGTCACCGCTGACCACCGAAGGCGCGGCGATCGAGGCGATGGCGCTGGCAGTTCTGCTGTGGGCAGGGACGTCAGCCGCGATGGCGCTGTCTTACCTGATGGTGCGCTTCGTGCGCCAGCGGATGCGCATTCGCCGATGGGCGGCGGAGTGGGAACGGATCGCTGCTGACTGGACCGCACGCTGACAAGGCCGTTCGAGGACAGGGAGCAACTGTCATGAAGGTGCTGGTCGGATATGCGACGGCCGCGGGATCAACTGAAGGAATCGCGCGCTGGATCGCGGACAGGCTGAGTGGCCGGAGCTACGACGTCGTGACCCACGTGATGGAGGAAGGAATGAGCACGACTGGCTACGACGCTTACGTGCTCGGCAGCGCGGTGCACGACCAGGCGTGGCTACCGGCCGGCACGACATTCCTGCGGCACCAGCGGAAGTTGTTGAAGGGCAAGCCTGTGTGGTTGTTCAGTGTCGGCTTGCCCGGTGCGCTGCGAGGACCGCTGCGGCGCTGGGCCGGCATGGAGGCTGCGACGATCCTGGGGGAACTGGTGGACGACGTCACGCCTGTCGAGCACCAGCTGTTCACCGGTGTCGTGAGCAAAGGAGCGTTCGGCAGGTTCGGGGCGCTGGCGTTTCGCGCGGTGGGCGGCCGCTTCGGCGACTTTCGCGACCAGGCCGCGGTAGAGACGTGGGCCGATGGCATCGCGGACTCGCTCGACACCGTCAAGGCCTCCACCATCCACCGTCCATATTGAACACAGTGGTGCTGCTCGCCATGACGGCGAGCAGCACTACACGTTCTCGTCTGGTCCTCACAACGGGTTCCTGGACAGGTCGAGCATCCGGATCCTGGTGGCCTGCAAGCGGTTCAGCAGAGCGTCGATCAGGATCAGGGCCAGCTGGTAGCCGAACGACGGGTCTTCGTCCGCGAGGTCGCGCAGCGCCGCGGTGTCCACCACCACCGCCCGTGTGGGCGACACGACCGTCGCGCCGAAGTGCCACCGGTACGGCGGCACCAGCCACGACCATCCGACGAGCTCACCCGGCCCGATGCTCTGCACTCCGACCCGATCGCGCCCCGACCCCGGCGCGACGGCGTCCACCACGATGCATCCGGACACCACCACCCAGCACCGGTCGGCCAGTCCGCCCTCGTCGAACAGCCGGGTCTCCGGCGGGTAGGTCACGACCCGGCTCACGCCCGCGATCGCCGCGCGTTGGGTGTGCGACAGCGCCGCGAACAGCGGAACTGAATCGAGCTCGGTCATCGGCTTTGTCATCACCGCTCACCTCTGCTTCTACGTCGTCGAATACGGCTCGTGGTGCTCGATGGACTGCGACACCTCGGGTGGGTGGGTGTGGCCGCGACGCTGTTCGGTCAGTTCCTCGGCGAACTGTTCCTGTCGCTCCTCCCCGCGATAACGGGCGAGGAGGCTCATCGTGATCGCGTGTGCCACCGCCAGCAGGAGCAGCACGAGGCCGAGCTTGGTCACGAGCTTCTGCAACTCGCCGTCGACCGGCAGGTCGACCGTGGAGACCAGGGCGACGAGGCCGAGCACGATCAGGATGAACAACGTGGTGGTCAGCCAGCTCGCGGCCACGCTCATGCCGCGGTTCGCCGTGTTGCCGAGGTACTTGCGGCCGCTGATGGTGATGATCGCGGAGTCGACGACGACCAGCAGCGTGCTGATGAGGAGGAAGGCGATGTAGCTGTCGTTGTCCATACCGTCCAGCGTCGAGGCGGCACGACTGCGGGAACAGGGTCGTGTGCCCGGTCGGGGACGGTGCGCAACGGTCCCGGCCCGGCGGGACGTCGTGCCCTGTCTGCTGCTCGTCAACCGCGCTGGGATGCACTTATGACTGTTGCGACAACGGGACTTTCCTCGGCCGAAGCGGCGAGGCGACTGCATGACGACGGGCCGAACGAGTTGCCGCGGGCACGTCGGCGGCACCCGCTGTTGTTGCTGGTCGAGCAGCTGGTGCACTTCTTCGCGCTGATGTTGTGGGCAGCCGCGGTGCTGGCGTTCGTCGCGGGCATGCCGGCATTGGCTGTGGCGATCGCGGTGGTGGTCGTGCTCAACGGCGCCTTCGCGTTCGCGCAGGAATACCGGGCCGACCGCGCTGCCCAGCGCCTGCGCGACCTGATGCCGCTGCGCGCAACCGTGCGGCGGGACGGCCACCTTCGCCAGATCGACGCCTCCGAGCTGGTCGCCGGTGACGAGCTGCTGCTGGAACCCGGCGCACGGGTCTGTGCCGACGGCGAGGTGCTGACCGCGGCGGGGCTGGCCATCGACGAGTCGATGCTGACCGGTGAGAGCGTGCCGACGAGGCCTGTTGCCGGACAACAGGTCTACGCGGGCACCTACGTCACGGAGGGCGAGGCGGCGGTGCTGGTGACCGCGACCGGCGGGCACACGAAGCTCGCGGGCATCGCGGCGCTGACCCAGGAGGCCAAGCCGCCGCGCAGCCCCCTCGCGACCCAGCTGCACAAGGTCGTGGTGGTCGTCGCGGTACTCGCTGTCGTGATGGGCGCGGTCTTCTTCGGCGTCGCTGTCCTGCTCGGGCTCCCGCTCGCGGAAGGGTTCCTGTTTGCGATCGGCGTCACGGTGGCGCTCGTGCCGGAAGGGCTGCTGCCGACCGTCACGTTGTCGCTGGCCCGTGCGGCGCAGAACATGGCGGCTCGCAACGCGCTGGTGCGCAAGCTCGACGCGGTGGAGACGCTGGGAGCGACGACGTTCATCTGCACCGACAAGACCGGCACGTTGACCCGCAACGAGATGTCGGTCGTGCACGTGTGGACGCCCTGCGGCGAGGTGACCGTGCACGGCACCGGCTACGAGCCGACCGCCACCGTGAACGGAGTTCCGCAGGCGATCGAGCAGGTGCGTGATCTGGCCTCCAGCGCGAAACGCTGTTCGCCGGTCGCCCACGTGCTCCACCAGGACGACAGGTGGCTCCCGGTCGGCGACCCGATGGAGGTCGCCCTGCACGTGCTCGCCGCACGTGTGGGCGTGGACAACGCGGCGACGGATTCCGCGCGGTTCCCGTTCGACCCCAGGCGCCGCCGATCGTCCGTGGTGGACCCCGACGGCGTGCATGTGACCGGTGCGCCGGAAACGGTGTTGCCGTTGTGCGTGTCGGCGCAGGGTGCTGAGGACGCCATCGCGGCACTGGCTCAGCGCGGGTTGCGCGTGCTCGCGGTGGCGCGCAGGCCGGCGCGGCCAGGTGACGAGGAGTCCTGGCAGCACGCCGAACAGGGCCTCGAGCTCCTTGGCTTGGTCGGCCTGCAGGACCCGCCGCGCGATGACGTGGAGGAGGCGATCGCGTCGTGCCGGTCCGCAGGCATCCGCATCGCCATGATCACCGGTGACCACCCGGCCACCGCCCGAGCCATCGCCGAACAGGTGGGCCTGCTCGGTCCCGACCGGCTGGTGGTGGAAGGCTCGGCGCTGCCGGCCGACCCGGACGAGCTGGGCGCGTTGCTGGACCACGACGGCGTCGTGGTCGCCCGCGTCACGCCGGCTGACAAGCTGCGCATCGCGATGGCGCTGCAGCGCAGAGGACACGTGGTCGCGATGACCGGCGACGGCGTGAACGACGGTCCTGCGCTGCGCGCCGCCGACGTCGGAATCGCCATGGGTTCGTCGGGCACCGATGTGGCCCGTGAGGCGGCCGATCTAGTGCTGCTGGACGACCACTTCGGCACGATCGTCGCCGCGGTCGAGCAGGGCCGCGCCACGTTCGCGAACATCCGCCGCTTCCTCACCTACCACCTGACCGACAACGTCGCCGAGCTCACTCCCTTCGTGGTGTGGGCGTTGTCCGGCGGTTCGATCCCGCTGGCGATCACCGTGCTCCAGGTGCTGGCGCTGGACATCGGCACCGACCTGCTGCCCGCGCTCGCACTGGGCGCCGAGCCGCCGAACAAGAACACCATGCACGGCAAGCTGCGCACCGGCTCACTCGTCGACGGATCCCTGCTGCGCCGGGCTTTCGGCGTGCTCGGTCCCGCCGAGGCCCTGATGTCGATGCTCGCCTTCCTGGTCGTGCTGGTCGCCGGCGGCTGGCGGCTCGGAGAGGCACCAGCCGCCGCACTGCTCGCGACCGCTTCGGGCACCGCGTTCGCCGCCATCGTGCTCGGCCAGCTGGCGAACGCCTACGCGTGCCGCAGCGTGAGCCGACCCGTGTGGCGAACAGGCTTGCGCGGCAACAGGTTGCTGCTGTGGGCGGTCGCGTTCGAGCTCGCCGTGCTCGTGGTGTTCCTGTTCGTGCCACCGCTGCCGGAACTGCTCGGCGGGCACGGCCCGTCGGCGCTCGGCTGGGCACTCGCCGCCGCGACGGTGCCGGTCGTGGTGCTGGCCGATGCCGCCGTGAAGGCGATCCTCGCACGGCGGGTGAGCTCCGTGCAGCGGGCTCAGCGGCCCCTTACACAGTGAGGACGGATGCCACAGAGTGGCTGACATGACGAGTACGCCGATCTTCGATGCGCTCGCCGCCGAACTGCGGGCCGCGGGGACGAGCTCCGACGAGTCCTGCGCACCGCAGGACCAGGCGGCCGATCCCTCTGGCCAGGAAGCAGGGCTCAGCGGACGTCTGGAGTGAGTCACGCGGTGCGAGGCGGCGGGCGGGGACGAAAGTCCTGATCTGAGCGGGACTGCGGGCACTCACCGGTCGCGGAGCAGACCGCGAGGCTGAAGTACATGAGCGAGAGCGAGTCCCGGCCCGTCGTGGTCGGCGTGGACGGATCAGCCGCCGCGCAGGCGGCACTGCGATGGGCCGTGGAGGACGCGCGGCGGCGTGGATGCCGGGTGGACGCGATCTCGGCCTGGCACTCGGACCGAGGCATGGTGATCGGGCCGATGCCCGCGGAGGTGGGCATGCGGTTGTCGCCGGAGAACCTGCGCGCCGAGCAGCAAAGCATGCTCGACCAGGCGGTCGAGGAGTTCGACGGCGTGGAGATCCGCCGGATCCTCTTCGAGGGTGACCCTAGGACGGCGCTCGCCGAGGCGTCCACGTCCGCCGAACTGCTCGTCGTGGGCAACCGCGGACACGGGCCGATCATCGAGGCGATCCTCGGTTCGGTCAGTTCGCACTGCGTGCATCACGCCTCGTGCCCGGTCGTCGTGATCAGGGAGGCAAAGGCAGCACACGACGATCCCTTGCCCGAGCCGGCCGTACCGCTGACGCCCGGGCCACTGTTGTGAAACCGCGTTTCGACCATCTGTTCCTGATCGCGGTGGTGCTCGTCGCTGGCGCTGGCGGTGTCGTGTGGCTCCGGGATCCGCACACCGCGCGGATTCTGTGGGCCGTTGCCACGGCGACAGCTGTGGTTCCCGCTGTGCGGTGGGTGGTGGACGACCTACGGGCCAGAAGGTTCGGCGCCGACGTGCTCGCGGTGCTCGCCCTGGTCGGAACGCTCGCGGTGGGGGAGTACCTCGCGGGCGCGGTCGTCGCGGTGATGGTGGGCACCGGCCACGCCCTGGACGCCTACGCCCGTCGCCGGGCGCGGCGTGACCTGAGCGCGTTGCTCGACCGCGCGCCCAGGGAGACGCATCTGCGGGAGCACGACGGGCTGCGCCGGGTCGAAGTGGACGCGGTCGAACCCGGCGACCAGGTGGTGGTGCGGCCCGGTGAGGTGGTGCCGGTGGACGGGGTTCTGCTCGGGGACGCGACCTTCGACGAGTCCGCTCTCACCGGCGAACCGGAACCAGTGACGCGGCTGCGCGGCGAACGGGTGCGTAGCGGTGTCGTGGCGACAGGGGCTGTCGTCGACGTGAGAGCTACTGCGACAGCGCAGGAGAGCACCTACGCCGGGCTGGTGCGACTGGCCCAGGAAGCATCGGCCACGGGTGCGCCGATCGTCCGGGTCGCCGATCGGATCGCGGCGGTGTTCCTGCCTGTGGCCGTCGCGATGGCAGGCGCCGCCGCCGTGGTGACCGGCGAACTGACGAGAGCGGTCGCCGTGCTCGTGACCGCGACCCCCTGCCCACTACTTCTGGCGGTGCCCGTCGCGATCACCGCCGGGATGTCGCGTGCGGCCAGAGCCGGTGTTGTGCTGCGCGACGGCCAAGCGCTGGAGACGCTGGGCGGCGCGCAGATCGCGGTGCTCGACAAGACCGGCACCGTCACCGTTGGGCGACCAGCTGTGGTCGACGTGATTCCCGCACGTGGGTGGACGGCTCCAGGCGTGCTGGCCGTCGCTGCCTCGGTGGAACAACTTTCCACACACGCCCTGGCGTCGGCGGTGGTGGGGGCCGCACGGGCAGCGGGACTGCACTTGGAGCCGGCGCGCGAGGTGCATGAACAGCCTGGCCACGGAGCCTGGGGTCACGTCGAAGGTGTTCGGGTCTTCGTGGGCAGTCGCGATGAGGAGCTGACCGAGAACTGGGAACGGGCTGCCGCCGGGAAGGCACGGCTGGACGCGGCGACGACGGTGTGGGTGAAAGCCGACGAGAAGTTCGTCGGTGCGCTGCTGCTGCGCGACCCGGTGCGCCGGGAGGCGGCCAGAACCATGCGGCGGCTGCGCGCGGCGGGGCTCCGCCGGCTGGTCATGCTGACCGGGGACCGGCAGCAGGCCGCCGAGGAGGTCGCGGGACTGCTGGGACTGGACGAGGTGGTGGCGCAGTGCGCGCCTGAGGACAAGGTCGCGCGGGTCCGCGCCGAACAGACCGGCGGCATCACGGTGATGGTCGGAGACGGCATCAACGACGCACCGGCACTCGCCGCCGCCGACGTGGGTGTCGCCCTGGGGAACCGCGGTAGCGCGGCGGCGGCACAAGCGGCGGACGCGATCATTCTGGACGATCGGATCGACCGGCTCGCGGACGGCGTGGAGATCGCGGCACGGGCCAGGCGGATCGCCGTGCAGAGTGCGGCATCGGGCATGGGCCTCGCGCTGGTGGCGATGGGCTTCGCCGCATTCGGCTTGCTGCCTGCGGTAGGAGGCGCGGTGGTCCAGGAGGCCATCGACGTCGCGGTGATCCTCTACGCGTTGCGCGCGCTTCTTCCGTTGCGGCACGGAAGTATGCGGGCAGACACGACCAGGTTGCTGGAGCGGTTCGACGCTGAGCACGCCGAACTGAGTGACGCGCGAGAGGCGGTGCGTGTGGCCGCGGACGCACTGCGCTCCGGCATGACGACCGAGGCGGCGCACACGGTGCGGCGCGCTCACCAGCTTGTCACCGAGCGGTTGCTGCCGCACGAGCGCGCCGAGGAGACCGAGCTTTATCCGGCGTTGTCAGCGGAGTTCGGCGACCAGAACGCCACGGTGACGATGAGCCGCGGCCACGCCGAGATCGAACGGCTGGTGCGCCGACTGGGCAGGCATCTCGCCGAGCCCTCCGGCATGACCGGTGACCAGGTCGACGACCTGCGCGCCACCCTCTACGGACTGGACGCGGTGCTGCGCCTGCATTTCGCGCAGGAGGAAGAAGGCTACTTCGTGCTCGCCCAGCCACGCTGAGAAAGAACCGACATGGACGTGAAGTGGCGTGGTCACCGCGTCCGCCTGGTGTGGCTGTGTCCAGGCTGCTTTCGCGCAATCGTCGCGAACACGGCAGGGGGACTCCACTTCCGTTGAGTCCGCGGGCCCGTCGGCGACCGGACGAAGGACCCTGGGGTCCACCGCGCGGACCCGGAAATCTTGGGGGCGGAGGTGGACCATGACCGTCAAGCCGGTGTCCAGACTTGTTCATCACGTCTTTCCAGGTCGCAACCCACTCGCCACGGCGGGCGACCGCATCGAGGGGGCGGTGCTCGCGCTGGCGATCGCGGTGACGTTGCTCGCCATCCCGATCGCCGGTGCGGCGGCCTCTGAGAGCTATGCGACGCGCCGGGCGCAGATCCCGGTTCACCAGGCCGCCAGGCACGAGGTCGACGCTGTTCTGGTCGAAGACGCGCCGCCGACGATCGGATCCACCGAACGTGGCGGAGTGGTGGAGTCGACTCCCGTGCTCGCGCGGTGGCGGCTACCCGACGGCTCAGCCCGGCAAGGCGTGGTGCAGGCGCACTACGACGCGGAGGCCGGCGCCGTCGTACCGATCTGGATCGACCAGGACGGCGCCATGACCGAAGCCCCGACCACGGAGGAAGGCGCCGCTTTCAACGCGATTCTCCTCGCCCTCCTGTTGTGGAGCGCGGTCGCCGGCACGGCGGCTCTGCTGTACCTGGCGGCGAGGTTCACGCATCAGAGGATCCGCATGGGCCGCTGGGCGGACGAATGGGCGCGAATCGCTCCCGAGTGGACTGGGAGGTGAGCCGGATGACCGTCCCGATCGGACATTCGAACGTGGTGGTGGCCGGCGTGGACGGCTCCGAGTCCGCGCAGCGGGCGGTCCGCTGGGCCGCCCGCGAAGCTGCCAGGAGAGAGGCACAGCTGCGTTTGGTGCATGCGGAACTGCCGCTGCCCGCCGACGCACTGGACATGACGGGCATGGCGCGCAGCGCGTTGCACGACGAGGCGATGGGGTGGGTGCGCGAGGCCTTCGCGGCTGCGAAGGAGATCGCGCCCGGCATCGACATCCAGGTGCGCGTCGAGGTGAACACTCCGGCCTGGTTGCTCGAGCAGGAGTCACGGACCGCCGCACTCGTCGTGGTCGGATCACGCGGTCTCGGGGGTTTTACGGGACTGCTGCTCGGCTCGATCGCTCTCGCGTTGTCGTGCCACGCCATGTGCCCGGTGTTCGTGGTCAGGGGAGGAGAGTCGGATTCTGACGGTCCGGTGGTCGTGGGAGTGAACGGTGCCCCGGAGAACTGGCTGGTCCTGGACCGCGCGTTCGAGGAGGCCGAGGCCCGCGGCACCGCATTGGTGGCCGTGCACGCCTGGCACCCGCCGTTGGGGACCGAGGAGATCGCGGCCGCCGTCGGCATCGCGTGGCCGGAGCTCGACGCCGCTCGTGAGGCACGCGTGGAGCAGCGGCTGGCCTCCTGTGCGGGACGGCATCCCGGTGTGCGGGTCGAGCGGCACGTGGTGCACGGTTCCGCCGCCCACCGGCTCCTGGAGTTCGCCGCAGGCGCCTCTCTGCTCGTGGTGGGCTCGCGCGGCACGGGAGGGCTTCGGGGGATGGTGCTCGGCTCGACGAGCCAGGCGGTCATTCGGCACGCTCCGTGCCCCGTCCTGCTCGTGAGGCCTGGTCTGGCCGAGCAGATGGAAGAAACAGGATGAGCCGGAACGAAATGGGGCGCCGCGATCGCGGCGCCCCATTTCCCTGTCGTTTCAACGCAGCCAGGAGTTGTGCTGCACGAGTGGCAGACCCGACCACCAGCGGGCCAGACCCCAGGCGGTGCCGGAGGCCGTGGCCGCCAGTGCGATCAGCACCAACGCGTACACGACGTGGTAGTCGATGAGCGGGTTGGTCGACATCGTCGCCTCGCCTGCCGCGTTGTGCTGTGCGGGCGGCCATTCCGCGGCCCACATCAGCAGCATCATGACCGTGCCTGCGGCGGCGGCGATGCGCAGGCCGATGCCGAGCACCAGCGCGACGCCGATCGCCAGTAGTCCCAGCATGAAGAGCGTGTCGGCCCACCAGGTGCCGGCCATGGCGTGGAACGCCGACTGGAACGGGCCCACGTCGACCCGGCCCAGGAAGCCCTTGGTGGGCGAGCCTCCGCTGAACCACGCGTTCTTGCTCTGCGTGGCGTAACCGAGCCCGAAGGCCTTGTCGAAGAACGCCCACAGGAACAGCAGGCCCGTCGCGATGCGGAGCACCGCGAGTGAGATGGCACCCGCGTCCGCACGGGTGCGGGCAGGGGTGTGCACAGCAGCAGACATCGTTGCCTCCCAATAGTTTCTGATGAAGCGAAGCGGGTGAGGATCAGGGCAGCGCCCGCGCGATGCGGTCGGTGAGATCGAGCGTGCGGTTGGCGTAACCCCATTCGTTGTCGTACCAACCCATCACCTTCACGACGTGGCCCTGCGCTTTGGTGAGCGAGGCGTCGAAGACGCACGACGCCGGATCGCCGATGATGTCCCGCGACACGACAGGGTCCGTGGTATAGCGCAGGATTCCTTTCAGCTGCCGCTCGGCTGCCTCCGCGAACGCGCGGTTGACCTGGTCGGCCGTCGCCGGCTCGGCGAGCCGGACGGTGAGGTCGGTGAGGGAACCGTCCTCGACGGGCACGCGCACGGCGAGGCCGTCGAGCTTGCCGTCCAGCGAGGGAATCACCTGCCCGATGGCCTTGGCGGCTCCGGTGGACGTCGGGATGATGTTCACCGCCGCGGAGCGCGCTCGCCGCAGGTCCTTGTGCGGGCGGTCGAGCAGTGCCTGATCGCCGGTGTAGCTGTGGATCGTCGTCATCAGGCCCTCGACGATCCCGAACGCCTCGTTCAACACCGCGGCCATCGGTGCCGCGCAGTTGGTCGTGCACGATGCGTTCGAGATGACGTGATGCTTGCCCGGGTCGTACGTGTCGTCGTTGACACCCATGACGATGGTGGCGTCGACGTCCTTGCCCGGAGCGGTGATGAGCACCTTCCTGGCGCCGCGTTCGAGATGGATTCCCGCCGCCTCACGGGTGCGGAACCGGCCGGTCGCCTCGATGACGATGTCCACGCCCAGCAATCCCCAGTTGAGATCGCTGGGATCGGCGTGGCTCGACACGAGGATGCTGCGGTCGTCCACGGTGATCGTCTCGTGCTCCGTCGTGATGCTCCTGCGCCACGGCCCGTAGGTGGAGTCGAAGGCGAGCAGGTGCGCCAAGGTTTCCGCGTCGGTGACGTCGTTGACGGCCACGATCTCGAACGCGGCGTCCTGGCGGTCGAAGGCGGCACGCAGTACGTCGCGGCCGATGCGGCCGAAGCCGTTGATTCCTACCCGTACAGCCATGGTGGTTCTCCCTGATGAGTGCGGTGTCAGTGGGCGTGGCGCAGCAGCAGGCGTCGTTCGGCGGAGCCGATGGCGGCGCGGGCGGCAGGAACGGCGTCCGGGTTGACCGAGATGGAGGTGATGCCGAACTCGACGAGCTTCTCGGCGAACTCCGGTTTGTTGGACGGTGCCTGTCCGCACAGCGACGAGGTGATGCCAGCGTCGCGGGCGGCGCCGACGATGCGGCCGATCATGTCGAGCACGGCGGGGTCGGACTCGTCGAACAGGTCCGCGCACAGTTCGGAGTCGCGGTCGACGCCGAGCATCAGCTGCGTGAGGTCATTACTGCCGATGGAGACCCCGTCGATGCCGGACCGCGCGTACTCGGGGATCCAGTACGCCACCGAGGGAACCTCGGCCATGACCCACCGGTGCAGGCCGCGGTGGCGACCGAGTGGGCTGCGGTCAATCTGTTCCAGGCAGGCTTCGAGTTCCCACTTGGTGCGCACGAAGGGAATCATGAGATGCAGGTTTGGCGTCTGCTCTCGGACGCGTGCCAGAGCCTCGAGTTCGAGACCGAACAGCATCGGGTCGTCGACGTACCGGTAACAGCCGCGGTAACCGATCATCGGGTTGTGCTCGTGCTTCTCGAACTCGTCGCCACCCTTGAGTTCGCGGAACTCGTTGGTGCGGAAGTCCATCGTCCGGTAAACGACCGGACGCGGCGCGAACGCGTGAGTGATCTGCAGCAACGCGGACGCCATGGCGTTGAGGAAGTCTTCGGTGCCGTGCTGCGCGAGGAACCTGCGCGGGTGTTCCGCGCCGAGTGCTTCGGTGAGCATGAACTCCGCCCGCAACAGGCCCACACCGTCCACCGGCATGGCGGCCACTTCGGCGGCGTGCTCGGGGAGTGCCAGGTTGACGTACACGCGGGTGCCGAGTGCCTCGGTCGACGGTGCGGAAGGCGCGACGATGCGCTGCGCGGTGGTGATCGCCGCGGCACCAGCGCGCACCTCTCCAGCACTACCGTCGACAGTGACCTGCTGGCCTTCCTTCAACACCGTGGTGGCCGAACCGGTTCCCACGACGCACGGCACGCGCAGTTCGCGGGCCACGATGGCGGCGTGGCAGGTGATGCCGCCGCCGTCGGTGACGACCGCGGACGCCCGGCGCATCGTCGGCACCCAGTCGGGATTGGTCATCTCCGCGACCAGCACCTCGCCGTCACGCAACCGGCCACCCTCATCCGGGGAACGCAGCACGCGCACCCGGCCGGAGGAAATGCCCGGCGACGCACCCAATCCGGACACCAGGGGGCCGCTCGACGGTGTTTCCTGCGCGGGCAGAGTGGTGATGGGGCGGGACTGCACCAACCAGGTCTTGCCGTCGGCGATCGCCCACTCGGTGTCCTGCGGCTCGCCGTAGTGCCGTTGCACCCGCACGCCTAACTGCCCGATCGCGATTGCTTCGGACTCCGTCAACACCTGCGCGTGCGACTGCTCGGTGGTGAGGTCGATCCGCTCGTCGGCTCCGTCCGCGCCACGCACGATCTTGTGCGTCTTGCGGCCGACACGAGTGTCCACAAGGGAGACCGCGTCACCGTTGCGACGCAACACGTACGTGTCCGGCTCGACCGATCCGCTCACCACCACCTCGCCCAGCCCGAACGACGCTTCGACGACGAGCTTGTCCCGGTCACCGGTGGACGGATCGGCGGTGAACATGACACCGGAGCGTTCGGAGTTCACCATCCTCTGCACCACCACGGCGATCGCGGGTTCGCCGGTGATGCCCTGCTCGGCGCGGTAGGCGATCGACCGCGTGCCGAACAACGACACCCAGCAGTCCAGCAGCCGGTCCAGCACGCCGTGCGCGCCTCGGGTATTGGTGAACGTGCTGTTCATCCCCGCGAACGACGAACCGGCGGTGTCCTCGGAGGTGGCGGAGGACCGGACCGCCACGGACTCGTCCTGGCCGAGGCCGCGGTACGCCTGCAGCACCGCGTGCCGCACATCGTCGGAAACACCCGCCTTGCGCACCAGCTCCCGCATCCGCTCGGCCGACTCCTCCAGCGCCTGCGGTGTCGCAGAGCGGTCGAGCGCGATCGCGAGCTCTGTGGCGAGGTCGCTGCGAACCTGGCTCATCGAGGTGAGGAACGCCTCTGCGGTCACCACGAAGCCGTGGGGCACAGGCAGTCCCGCGCGGGTCAGTTCGCCGAGGTTGGCCCCTTTGCCGCCGGCGACGTCGGTGTCGTTCTTGCCGAGTGTGCTGAAGTCGCGGATGTACGTGGTCACGGCTGCTCCTGGTGGCTGAGAACATCGATGACGGGACGGCGGGGCGTTGCGGGCAGCGGGTCGGCGTTGAACGCCGCCCAGCCGACGCGGATGACGAGTTGCGGGCAGGTCGAGCCGCCGAGCACCTGGTCGCGGACCAGTTCCCTGGTCTCCACGACCTCCAGCGGCTGGCTGATCGGACAGGTCGCGAGGCCCGCCGCGGTGGCTTCCAGCAGCACCGCGCTCGTCGCCTCCCCGGCGCGCAGGCGCGACAGCTCGTCGTCCGACGAGGTGTTCAGCACCAGCAGCGACCCGGCGTCCTCACTGAGGAGCTTCTGACCGGACTGCAGGAGCTCGCCTGGCGCGAACTCACGCATGCGGAGGTCTCCGTACTGCCGCGACCCGGCCGGGATGTTCGCTGCGGGCACACCCGCGGAAGCACCGGGATAGACGCCACTCCACTCGCGGATCTCGGCCCGGTACTGCGGATCGGCCTCCTGTGCGGCGGCGGCCTTGCCGATCGCCATCAGCAGCTCGTCGCGTGCCCGGCCCGTGACGACCCGAGCGTCCACTCCCTCGTCACGCGCGCACGCCACGAGCTGATCAAGAATGCCGTCAGGCACTGACCACGACGAGAACGCCCGACGATCCGTGCGCCTGCGCGGAATCGCCGCCGCGTGAGCCACCTGCGACTCCGTGGGCTCGCGCGCTTCGAACTCGATCGCGGCGAGGTGGTCGGGCAGCCCGGGATTCGGTAGGCGGTGCACGACGGCGCGCCAGCCGAGTGCCGCGAGTCCCACGCGCAGGTGGTGCAGGGCCGCTCCGCAGCTGACCGTCAGGTCCGCGCCCAGCGGGTCCACCGCCGGCAGGTTGCGCGCTCGATCGGCGTACAGGTGCAAGCTGTGCTCACCGAGTTCCCAGCGCCACGGCTGGGAGTTGTGCACTGACGGCGCGCGACACGCGAGTGCCACCGCTGCCCTCAGCGTGTTCTCGTCCGGCCGACCGCGGTCCATCCGGCTCACCTCCAGGTAGAAGTCCCCAGGTCGAACCTCGCAGCCACGGCGACCGGACGTGAGGGGCCTAGGTCCCCGGCGTGCCGGGACAGCTGTCCTCGCCCGGTGGCGCCTTAGGGAGGTGTCCGGCGGAACGGCTCGCTAGAACGCTGGAGGGGACGAACCACGGATCACCGGAGGGTGTGTGTCATGCGTGAACCGACAGTTGCCTCGCTGATGACGCGTGAGGTGATCAGCGCCGACGTCGACAGCCCGTTCAAGGACCTCGTACGTCTGCTGGAGGACAACGGGATCAGTGCGGTACCTGTGCTCGACGGCGGCTATCCGGTCGGCGTCGTGTCGGAAGCCGACCTGTTGCCCAAGGAGGAATTCCGGGGCGGCACCGAGGAGGCTCCAGGCGTCTTCGCACGAAGCGCCGTGAAACACAGGTGGGAACAGGCGAGCGGACTGACCGCTCGCGACATCATGACCACGCCGGTGAAGAGCGTGGCTCCGGACCTCGCGGCCAGTGCGGCGGCACGGGAACTTGCCGCGGCCGGTGTGCGCAGGCTTTTCGTGATGGACGACGACGGCGCGCTCGTCGGCGTGCTGTCCCGGCGGGACCTGCTGAAGCTCTTCCTGCGCGAGGACGACGAACTGAAGACGGTCATCCGCGACGAGATCTTCGGCCGGATGCTGTGGGTGGACCCGTTCAGCGTCGAGGTCGAGGTGTCCGAAGGCGTGGTGACCATGCGGGGACAGCTCGAGCGCCAGAGCGAGGTCGAGATCGCCGGGCACCTTGTGCGCGCACTGCCGGGCGTGGTCGATGTACTCAACGAGTTGCGGCCGGAGTGGAACGACACCACGCACACCCGTCAGACCACGATCCTCGGCTGAAGGAGCACCCATGAGGACCCGAGATGTGATGACGACGGACGTCGTGGTGGTCAGCCCGAAGACGGCAGCGCGCGATGCGGCGAGGTTGCTCGCGGAACACGGCTTCACCGCGTTGCCGGTGGTCGACGACTCGGGTGAGCTCGTCGGCATCGTCAGCGAGACCGAACTGCTGAAGGACAGGCTGCCGCAGGACCCGCGGTCGCTGGTGCACGGGGAACCTGTGGAAGCCAGGAAGGCTCCCGCCGACCTGGTCAGCCAGGTGATGCGGGCACCCGCCACGGTCACCCCGAACACCGACCTCGCCGAAGTCGCCGATCTGATGCTCGAACGCGGCGTGCGCAGCGTGCCGGTCGTGTACGAAGGCCACCTCGCGGGCATCGTGACCCGCCGGGACCTGTTGCGGTCCATCAGCCGCGCGGACTGGATCATCGAAGCGGAGATCCGCCACCGGCTCGCGATCGTGGGTGACGCGCACCGGTGGACGGTCGAGGTCAGCGGCGGCAGAGCGTCCATTGTGGACGAGATGGACAACGACACCGACCGGCACGTGGCGGAGGTGCTCGCCCGCGCTGTCGCCGGCGTGACCGACGTGCGCGTCGCCGCGCCAGAACGGATCTGAACATGGCGAAGAAGAAGTGGAGCGACCTGACCGCGGCACAGCACAAAGGCCTGATAGCGGCAGGTGTCGTGCAGTTGCTGCTCGCCGGTGCGGCATGGACCGATCTGGCGATGCGGCCGGACGAGTTCGTCCGGGGCCGCAAACTCTGGTGGGCGCTCGCGATCCTGGTGAGCTTCGCCGGCCCGCTGACCTACTTCCGCTGGGGCAGGAAGATCTGACCACGCGAAAGCCGCCGGGGGATCCACCCCGGCGGCTTTCGCGTGTCCGGTCAGGCCTGCAGGACGACCTTCAACGCCCCGCTGTCACCCGCGTTCTCGAACACCTCGTACGCCTGCTTCATCTCGCCGAGCGCGAACCTGTGCGTGATGAACCGCTCGCCGTCGATCCGGCCGGCCGCGACCATCCGCAGCAGTGTCGGCGTGGAGACCGTGTCGACCAAGCCCGTGGTGATGGTGACGTTGCGGATCCACAGGTCCTCCAGGTGCAACGTCACGGGCTTGCCGTGCACGCCGACGTTCGCCACGTGCCCGCCCGGCCGCACCAGCTTCGTGCACAGTTCGAACGTCGCCGGCACCCCGACCGCCTCGATCGCGACATCGGCGCCGAGCCCGTTCGTGAGCTCCCGCACCACCCGCTCGGCTTCCTCGGCACTCGCCACCGTGACGTCGGCGCCGAACTGCTTCGCGGCGTCGAGCCGCGACTGCGCGAGATCCACCGCGACGATGTGACTGGGGCTGTAGAGCTGCGCGGTCAGGATCGCCGCCAGCCCGATCGGCCCGGCGCCGACGATGACCACGGTGTCCGCGGGCTTGACCTGCCCGTTGAGCACACCGACCTCGTACGCAGTGGGCAGGATGTCCGCGAGCACCACCGCGGCGGTGTCGCTGACCTCGGCGGGCAGCAGGTGCGTCGAGGTGTCGGCGAAAGGCACCCGCACGTACTCGGCCTGCACCCCGTCGACCGTGTGCCCGAGAATCCAGCCACCCCCGCCGAGGCACTGCCCGTAGCTGCCGGTGCGGCAGTACTGGCAACGCCCGCACGTGGTGATGCACGAGATCAGCACTCGGTCGCCGGCCTTCAGTCCGGTGACCGACGCACCGACCTCCTCGACAACGCCGACCGCTTCGTGACCGAGGATCCGCCCAGGCTCGACCTCGGGCACATCGCCTTTGAGGATGTGCAGATCGGTGCCGCAGATCGTGACCGCGGTGACGCGCACGATCGCGTCCGTCGGCTCGTTGACCTCGGGCTTGGGCACTTCTTCCCACGCGCGTCGACCAGGACCGTGGTACACCAGCGCCTTCATCGGGCCTCCTCTGTCGAGTCGTCCGTTCCAGGCTGCTCTGCGCGCTGGCCAGCGCGCAGAGACCGGGGTCCCGCACGACTGGGGACCTAGTGCCCGGTGCTCGCGAGACCTGGGGAGGTGGGGGATCTTCTTCGCCTGGCGCAGGCTTCTCAGTGCTGAACAGTCCACATCGGAGTGAGGAGTGCGCCGTGAGCACAGAGACCGCCGGACCGGAGGCCACCGCGCCTCCAGGACCGGGCAGCGACCAGCCGCGACCGTCCAGATTCGGCCTGCCCACCGCGACCGCGCTGGTGGTCGGATCCGTGATCGGCACCGGAGTGTTCGGTCTGCCCACGGCACTCGCGGCGTTCGGCCCGATCAGCCTCGTCGCGTTCGTGCTCGTCAGCATCGGGGCGCTGGCACTCGCGCTGACGTTCGGCGCGCTGTCGAAACGCATCAGCGGTTCCGGCGGCCCTTACGTCTACGCGCGCGACGCGTTCGGCGACTTCGCCGGCTTCCTCAACGCCTGGTGCTACTGGATCACCGCCTGGGCGGGAAACGCGGCGATCGTCGTCGCGCTGGTCGGATACGTCGAAGTGTTCGTCAACACCGACCACGAGGTGGTCTGGTCGATCGCGATCGCCTTGGCGGGCCTCTGGATTCCGGCACTCATCAACCTGTCCGGCCTGCGGAACATGGCCGTCACGCAGATCCTCTCCGTCGTGCTGAAGATCGTTCCGTTGCTGTTCATGGCGACCGTCGGCCTGGTCTTCGTGAAGTCCGCGAACTTCGGTCCATTCAACGCGAGCGGCACCTCGGTGTGGGGCGCCATCTCGGCCGCCGGCGCGATCGCGTTGTTCAGCTACATCGGCATCGAGACCGCCTCGGTCGCCGCCGGCCGGGTGCGTGATCCCGAGCGCAACGTCAGCCGCGCCACGGTGTTCGGCACGATCGGCTGCGCGGTCGTCTACATCCTCGGCACGCTCACCGTCTTCGGCACCGTGCCGAACGCGGCGCTGCGCGACACCAAGGCCCCGTTCACCGACGCCGCCAACGCCATCTTCGGCGGCCAGTGGGCCGGGCAGACCATCGCGATCGCCGCCGTCGTCTCCGGCCTCGGCTGCCTCATCGGCTGGACCCTCATCATCGGCGAGATGCCGATGGCCGCCGCGAAGGACAACCTGTTCCCCAAAGCGTTCCTGCGCACCCGCCGCGACATCCCGAGCTTCGGCATCATCAGTTCCACCGTGCTCGCCTCAGCCCTGGTGATCGTCAGCTACACCAACTTCGAGCAGGTCTTCACCACGCTCGTGCTGCTGTCGGTGTTCACCGCCGTCGTCCCGTACCTGTTCAGCGCCGCCGCACAGCTGTACTGGCTGCTGGTCCGCGGCCGCCGCGCCGAATGGCCGCACCTCGTGCGTGACTGCACGGTCTCGGTTCTGGCCCTGGTGTTCGCGTTCTGGGCGCTGGCCGGCAGTGGCTACCAGGCCGTGTACTACGGCGTCATCTGCCTGCTGCTGGGCGTGCCGCTCTACATCTGGCTCAAGGTCAGCCGTGACGAGTACGGCGAGGTGAGGTTGTGAACCTCGGCGTCGGATCGGAGGTCGGCACGCTCCGGCAGGTGATCGTGCATCGCCCAGGTCTCGAGCTGAGCAGGCTCACCCCGCGCAACTGCGACGAGCTGCTGTTCGACGACGTGCTGTGGGCCGCCAAGGCTCAGGAAGAACACGACGTCTTCGCCTCGGTGCTGCGCGGCCGCGGGATCGCCGTGCACCACACCGGCACGCTGCTCGCCGAGACACTGGCCCTGCCGGAAGCACGGGCTTTCGTCCTGGACCGCGTCTGCACGCCGGAGTTGCTCGGACCCACGCTGGCCGTGCCCGTCCGCGAGTTCGCGGAGAAGGTTGACGCCCCGCAACTCGCCGAACTGCTCGTCGGCGGTGTCACGCGCGCTGACCTGTCGCCGCTCAGCGTGCCGAGCCTGCGCTGGAACAGCCTCGGCCTGGACGACTTCGTCCTGCCACCGCTGCCCAACACGCTCTTCCCGCGCGACAGCTCCGCGTGGATCTACGGCGGTGTCACGATCAACCCGATGGCGAAGGCCGCCCGCCGCCGCGAATCCCTGCACTGCCAGGCCATCTACCGCTTCCACCCGCTGTTCGCCAACGCCACGTTCCCGATCTACTACGGCGCCGACGACGCCAACCACCAGCCCGCCACGTTGGAAGGCGGCGACATCCTCGTCCTGGGCCGCGGCACCGTGCTGATCGGCATGGGGGAGCGGACCACCCCGATGGGCGTGGAAATCCTGGCCCGCGAACTGTTCCGCACGGGCCAGGCGAGTTCCGTGATCGCCGTGCAGTTGCCCCGCTCGCACGCGCTCATGCACCTCGACACCGTCATGACGATGCTCGACCTGGACACGTTCATCCGCTATCCCGGCCTCGATCCCGAGTCCCTCAGAACGTGGGTCATCACCCCTGCCGACGCGGAAGAGGTCATCGAGCGCAGCTCGGCCGGCCTGCGCGTGCAGGAGCGGACTTCGCTGTTCGCCACGATCGCCGACCTGCTCGGCGTCGACCAGCTGCGCGTGCTGTGCGCGGACGAAGATGCCCGCGCTGCCGAACGTGAACAGTGGGACGACGCCAACAACTTCCTCGCACTCGCACCCGGCGTCGTCGTCGGCTACGAACGCAACACCGTCACCAACACCATGCTCGCCGACCACGGCATCGAGGTCATCTCCATCCCCGGCAACGAACTCGGCCGCGGCCGAGGCGGCGCCCGCTGCATGACCTGCCCGATCCAGCGCGACGGAATCTGAAAGGACATCTGATGCGCCACCCCGGCTCGTTGCTCAAGGAACTCGACCTCACCAAGGAGAAGTTCCTCGACCTCGTCTCCCATGCCCGCGGACTGAAGCGCGCCAAGGCATCCCACACCGAGCACCCGCTGCTGACGGGCAAGAACATCGCCCTCGTCTTCGAGAAGAGCTCGACCCGCACCCGCTGCGCGTTCGAAGTCGCCGCCCACGACCAGGGCGCCCACGTCACCTACCTCGACCCGACCGGCTCCCACATGGGCCGCGAGGAGTCCGTCTCGGACACCGCCAAAGTGCTGGGCCGCATGTTCGACGCCATCGAGTTCCGCGGTTTCGCCCAGGACACCGTCGAAACGCTCGCGGAGCATGCCGGCGTGCCCGTGTGGAACGGCCTGACCGACTCCTGGCATCCCACCCAGATGCTCGCCGACATCCTCACCATGACCGAGAACTTCGACGGCCAGATCGAGGACATCAGCTTCGCGTTCGTCGGCGACGGCCACAACAACGTCGCCCGCTCCCTGCTCATCACCGGCGCCCTGCTCGGCATGGACGTTCGCATCGCCGCCCCCTCCACGTTGCAGCCGCCCGCCGGCGTGATCGCCAAGGCCCAGGAACTGGCCGCGACGAGCGGCGCCCGCGTGCTCGTCACCGGCGACCCCGAACAGGCCGTGGCCGGCGTCGACTTCATCTACACCGACGTCTGGGTCAGCATGGGCGACTCACCCGAAGCCTGGGACGACCGCGTGCCTCTGCTGACGCCCTACCGCGTCACCGCCGAGCTGATGAAGGCCACCGGCAAGCCCACCACGAAGTTCCTGCACTGCCTGCCGTCCATCCACGACCGCACCACGATCGTTGGCCGCCGGGTCCACGACCAGTACGGCCTCGACGGCGCCGAAGTCACCGACGAGGTGTTCTCGTCTCCCGCTTCGGTCGTCTTCGACCAGGCCGAGAACCGCCTCCACACCATCAAGGCGGTCATCGTCGCCGGACTGGCCTCCTGATGCGCATCGTCGTCGCACTCGGAGGCAACGCCCTGCTCATGCGCGGCGAACACGCTGACGCCTCCGTCCAGCTCCACCACGTCGAAGCAGCGGCGCGAGCACTCGCGCCGCTGGCCGCCGAACACGAACTCGTGGTGTGCCACGGCAACGGCCCCCAGATCGGCCTACTCGCACTCGAAAGCGAAGCAGACCCGTCGTTGAGCCGCCCGTACCCGCTCGACACCCTCGGCGCCGAAACTCAGGGCATGATCGGCTACTGGCTTGCCCAGTCCCTGCGCAACGCCGGCGTGCGCAAACCGGTGCTCGCCGTCGTGACGCAGACGGTGGTCGATGCCTCCGACCCGGCGTTCGCCGCGCCGACCAAGTTCATCGGCCCGATCTACGACCGCGTCCAGGCCGCCCGGCTGTCCGAGCAGAACGGCTGGACCGTCGCGGCAGACGGCTCCCACTGGCGCCGCGTCGTGCCCTCGCCGGAGCCGCTCCGGCTGGTCGAACAGGACTCCATCGAGCAGCTCGTGAGGGGCGGGACCATCGTGGTCTGTGCTGGAGGGGGAGGAGCACCCGTGGTCGACGACGGTCGGCTGCACGGTGTCGAGGCGGTCGTCGACAAGGATCTCACCTCGGCCGAGCTCGCGATCGCGCTGAACGCCGACCGCCTGCTCCTGCTGACCGACGTACCCGCTGTGATGACCGACTTCGGCATGCCTGACGCCGTGCCGCTGCGGCGCTTGGAGTTGGCGGAGCTGGAGGAGCTGACGTTCCCCGCCGGATCGATGGGACCGAAGATAGAGGCCTGTCGCCGGTTCGTGAAGGCAACAGGGGCGGTGGCAGCCATCGGCGCACTCACAGAGGCGGGGGCGATCCTGGAGGGCTCAGCAGGCACGACGGTTTGCTGACTACTTCTCAGACCTAGCTATCACCGCTGGATGCGGCGTGCGGCCGTCATGAAGTATCGCCCGAACGGATGAACCAACCGTAATCCGTTAACGCGTTCGGAGGTGCCCTCGACGGATGTAGCACATCGTCCTAGCCGGCCGGCGGAGGTAGCCATGCGACTGAACCGAGATCAAGGAGCTGCTGACCGAGAGCTACCGCGAGCTCGCCCCGGCGAAGCTCGCGCGCCTCCTCCCGTGAGCAGCGGTCGAAGTCTCCCAGCTGCCAGGCACACCCTCGCCGCCGCAGCACCCTTGCGAGCCCGACTTCAACCCCTTGAGACTGAACGGATCGAACGCCTAGCGGTACTCAGCGGGACCGTCTCGGTGGAGTCCTTCATGAGTACCGGCATGCCGCTTGACCTGTGCGGACGTAATTTTCGGCACGCGCAGGGCGTCTGCCGGCAGCCGGAGGTAGCCCTCCTTGGTGAGCTTGAAGACGCCATGTGGGTCGGCGGTCACGACCAGGAGGCCGTCGTGTTCGCGGATGCTCAGACGGGTGGCTGCGTCCCACGCCAGTGCGGCCGTGATGTGACGGTCCGCGACTCGGCCGCGGTGGTCGACGGCGGCCATCCGGTACAGAACGTTCGTCTGCCGGGCCGGTCGTGACGCCGGGACGACGATAAGCGGGAGCGGCTGGCCAATGGCACGGGCTGACGCGCCCGGTGCATTCCCTGGTGCGGTGTCAGGGACGATGGGGCGGATGTACGAAAGCGTCATCGAACGCCACCCGCAGGTAGCACCGAAACGCAAAACAGGTGCTCAAGTGGACTTGAGCACCTGCCACGTAGACGTCGCAAATTTGCGACATTTTCGTGTCCGAGGACGAAGTCGCACACTATTCACCCACCTAACCCTTCCTGGCCCTGGGTAGGCCACCTGGCCCGTTCTGTGCAGGAGGCCCGTCCCGCGGTGATCACGCGGGACGGGCCTCCTGCGTTGTGCTTCTCGGCCGCGAGCTGCAGATATACGCGTCTTAAGGCGTGGGACAGCTCGATCCATACACGTCCCGGCGTGGAGTCGCGCGTCTTGGAGGCGGATGGACGAGGCGCGTTGCGGGACAGCTGACTCTGTTTGAGGGCTCGTTGGCGAACATGGCGGGCGTGCTCTGCTGGCAACACGAGACCGGACACTGCCCTACGGCTGCGCCGTTAGGGGATGCTGAGCCACCGGCGAGATCACCACACAGCTGAAGGACTTGGCAGTGTTGTGTGCCAACTGCCACCGCATGATCCACCGTGGCACTGACTGGCTCACTCCGTCCGAACTGCGCGACATCGTTCAAGCGCGGCGGGCAGTCACGTCGTAATGGGTGAACGGCAGGAAGCTGGTGGCCTCGCAGTAGGTGGGGTGCCGTTGCGGCAGCCGCTGCGGAGGTCACCTGTGGCATGGAGAGTGCGCGTTGTAACGCGCGAACAGTGATCGCCGAAAGTCAGCGCAAGAGGCTCGTAAGTGAATCCACACGCTCAATCGTGCACCGCGCATGGACGGGGGTTCGGTGTGCAGTTTGTGAGGTCGTGACTACAGACAGCGACCGTCAATCGTATTGCGTTGGATGAGTGTGCACACCCGTTCGGCGGTGGCGTTCGGAAGGTGTTAGCGCATACCACAGCGGTCACGAGCTGTTCTTACGGACAGCCGAGCCGCCGGCGCTGCAGCCGTGTCGGTCGGCTATCGGAGATTTTGAGCGCCGTGGCGGTAGCACGCGGAATTGGGCATGGGGAGGTCATCGCGAGGTGCTGTCGCTGGAGACGCCCGGCATCGGGGCACGAGTGAAGACGGCGGATTACGGGTTTTGGCAGCAGCTGCTCGCCGAGACGTTCCTTAGCCGCCCGATGGTGCCTGTTGTCTTATTCATCGATGACGACGAGCTTGCACGTATCGCGCCGGCCGAGCTGCATCCAGCCGCCTCGCTCGCCGCTGCCGTCGGTGAGCTGCTATTTCTCAGCGGTGGACGTAACACCTTCGGCCGTGTGCGCCATATGCAGAAGGTCTGGCAACAGGGTGATCAGACGCTGCCGCCGCCCACGCTTCCAGTTTTGGCGTTGAGTGTTCTTGCCGCGTCTCGGATGCACCGCGACTCCGAAGTAGCTGCGAACAACTTCTATACCCGCCTGGCTCAGGCCCTTGTCCCGCATGCTGATCAAGAGGTGACGGCGAACGTCCGGGCTGCGCTGAGAGAGGCAGGCGCGTTCGCCGATGTGGCCGACATGTGGCGGGTGCTCGACCGCTGGCTGAAGAGTCTCGGTGGTGCCCGCGGCGTCTCGACTATCCGCGATCACCCAGGCTTGACCCGCATTGGCTACCCGCTCTCGCAGGCGGTGCTGAGAAGTTCTGATCGTGCCCGGCTGACCAGGTTCTTCGCGAAGCTCGACGTGAGGACCGTTGGCGTACCTAGTGCCAGCGTTCTTCTGTCCTACCTGAAAATGTGGATGTCAGCACCACGTGGTCTCAGTCCGGCCTTCCAGCAGCTGGTCAGCGATCCGCTGCAAGTGGAACTGGTGGGTCAGCTGCTCGTCGGCCTCGCAGAAGACTGGGATGGGCGTGTCATCACCGCGGATGGTCTGCGCCGCCTGGACATGAAGGTTGCCCTAGACGTCAAACGCCAGCGGGTCAGTTGGGTGATCACGGCAGCAGACGGCGTAGACGAGGATGTGTTGCGGGGTGAGATCGCAGCCGAGCAGTGTGAAGTGGCGATCTTCCGGGACCCTTACAGCTCTCTGTACGCGCTGGACCGGGACCTGCCGGCAACTACTCAGGACCTGACGCGAGGGCTCCGCTTGGTGGGGCAGCAGTGTTCAGCGCGGTTCTCGCCTGCGGATGTCGTTGTCTTTGCTGAAGATCCTGACGCGGGTTGCTGGCTTTCCTGCCCTTCGATCAACCCACACGAGGAACACCTGATCGCTGCACGGGACGACGTCGTTGCCGCATTGGAGCGCGTGTTCGTTGAAGCTGCGGAACCTGGTTGGCGGCGTGTCGGCCGGGTAGGCGCAAGTCAGCTGTTGCCGGGCTGGAAGCTGTACAGGTCCGTGGTGTTCGCGGACGCGGGACGCCTAGATGCCGCGCTGAGCCGGACGCCAGTGCTGCGGATGAGCCCGGTGCGTCCAGACCTGGTCGTCCGGCCGCAGCTCACGAACGGATTGCGGCTAGCACGTCACGTCACGCGCTTTGCCTATCTAAGCGGCGGCGAACCCGACCTGCTTCTTCCTTCCGGGCAACAGGCCCGCACGGTGGAGGCCGCGCTCGACGGCGTGGCGCAGCAACCATCGTTCGTCGCGTCGGGCTTCCCGATTTCCTTGCGGCGCATAGGCCCGCTGACCGCAGGTAGACACGAGCTGCGTGTCGACGGAGAAGTACTGGTCTTCCACGTGATCGACGCAGAGCCCAGGGGCGGTGGACTCAATCGGGGCGAGCTCGGCTGGAACAGCAATGCCTTCCTTTGTGACGACGAGGATCGCGTCGAAATCTGCGGAGCCGACGTTCACGGACCTCCTGACAACGAGCCCGTACTCGCTCGCCGAGGTCAAGATGAGACCTGGCTGTTGCGCGAGGACGGCATCTGTTCGCAGATAGAAGAGCCAGAGCCTGCTGAGGTGCTGGCGCGGGTCTGCGGAGTCACGCCCTACTACTTCGAGGTGACCGCCACTCCGTCAGCGGCGTGGCTCGCGCAGCGACGTGGCAACGCCTGGCAGGTTCGGTTGCTGCAGCCGAACCTGCCCGCTTTCGGATACTTAGATGCCGTGTCCGCGTCGCTGTGGGCTCGTATATCTGGCCATGGACAGTCCACAGAACCGTTGTGGGCCAAGTATCTGCAGCAGTGGGAGCGTCACTGTGGACGCTGAGTTGATGTTGCGCTGGATGAGCGAAACAGGCGCGGGCAGCATCCGCGACCTCGGCGACAAGCTGCGGTGGCTGGCACGCACGTCGGATCTGAGCTTCCACTCGTTTGCTGGCGAGCAATGGCTGCGTGACGCGTCCATGCTGGCGCATGCCGAGGTGCGGTGGGACGCGGACCGTTGGGCCATCGCACCAACCGTGATCACCAGGCTTCCCGCTGCTGACGGCTCGGCAGTCGTGGTCGGCGCGAGACCAGCGAGTCTGCGTGAGAGGTTGGAGGACAGCAACGTCTCATTCCTTGCCTTCGCGGCTGAGCGCGTAGCTGACCATCTGCCCTCGCCGGAGACGTGGATCATCCAGTTCGACGATGTCGCGACGCTGCAGAAGATCGCGGAGGAGGCCGGAGCCGTATACGGAGGCTGTGCCGCCGTGCGGCTGTCCAACCGCCTGCCCGCGCTTGCGCTGGGCAGTCCCGCTGCGCCGCCGTCGGCGGTCGCAGCGGACCTGGACCAGCTGCAGCCGAACGGCCAATTTAGCTCTGTGGAACCGAATCCGACCCGTGACGGCCTGTACCGCATGCGCGTGAACAACCGGCGGGTACATCTGTACCGACGCGACGGCGACTGGTACCACTGCGATCGCTCGACGGGTATCTACTCGTATCTCGCACGGCGCGGAACGTCTGTGCTCCGGTGGCGTCGTGACAAAGGTCGCGGACGCGAGACAACCGGCACTCTCTTCGTGGACCGGAGAGCCCCTCTGCCCGTTTTGCACGCGCGAGCCGCCACGTTGTGCAGCGGATTTACGCCTCGGCTCAACCAGGCCGCGCAGACCTTCAGCTACGGCAACGTACCTCGCACAGTGGCAGGTCAGATTGCAGCATCGCTAAGCCAGAACCTCGAAGAGGTTAGATGAACGGGAAGCGAGCAGCGAGTGAGCTCTCCGCACGATGAACCTCAGCGCCACCTTGGCGCGCTGGCAACCTTCCAGCGCCTTCGGGATGCGTACTTGAGGTACTATGACACGCCCTTCGGGCTCGCCGACCGCCGACTGGAAAAGGAGCGGCGCGACCTGCTGAACCGCGATGGGGGCATCTACCGCCTTCCGCTGCTCGAACTACGGCAGGAGTACGTGACCGCGCAGCGGTCACTCGCAGAATCCGCCGTAGCCGCCGGAGCGCCACCCGAGCTCGCAGACTTCGCGAACGCAGGCCTCATCCCAGTGGGGCGCCCGCTCTATCAGCATCAGGAAGAGGCCCTCACCGCAGGCCTGACGCGTGGTCAGAACATGGTGATCACCGCCGGCACGGGGTCGGGCAAGACGGAGTCGTTCCTTCTGCCCCTGCTGGCGACGCTCTTGGAAGAGTCCAAGCAGTGGCAGGGCGGGCTGGCCGAACCCGCGAAGCCCTGGTGGCGCTCGGACACGACACCGTTCACCGAGCAGCGCAGCGGCGAAACCGGGCGTTCCGCAGCCGTTCGCGGCTTGATCCTCTATCCGATGAACGCGTTGGTCGACGACCAGCTCACCAGGTTGCGCAAAGCGCTCGACAGCGACACCGCGAGACAGTGGCTGGACGCGAACCGCCGCGGCCACCGGTTCTACTTCGGCCGCTACACCGGCGCGACGCCAGTGACCGGCAGTCCGGCCAACTCACTCGCAGTGAAAGACCTGCGTACCTACCTGCGCGAAACCGAAAAGCGTGGCATACAAGCGCGCGCGGAGTCCCGCGAGTCGGGGCGCGAGGAGATCCAGTACTTCGTGCCGCGCCTCGACGGCGCTGAAATGCGCTCGCGGTGGGACATGTCGGCAGCACCGCCCGACATCCTCATCACCAACTACTCAATGCTCAACGTCATGCTGCTGCGCGAGCGTGACGGGCACTTCTTCGAATCGACGCGCAAGTGGCTCGACGAGAGCGTGGACAACCGGTTCACGCTCGTCGTGGACGAGCTCCACATGTACCGCGGTACCGCTGGAACTGAAGTCGCCTACTTGATCCGCACGCTGAAGAGCCGCCTGGGACTAGACCAGCGGCCCGGACAGCTGCGTGTGCTGGCGGCGAGCGCCTCGTTGGATCCACATCGCGACAGGGCATACCTGCAGGAGTTCTTCGGCGTGGATGCCAGCACCTTCCGATTCATTGCTGGCGACACGGTGAGGCCCGCCGATGGGGCCGGCGGGACACCGGCGGACGCGGTGAAGATCGCAGCCGCGGCGCCCGGTCACGCCGCGCCGCTGGCACGCGAGCTCGGCGTTGTCGATGCCCTGCGCCGTGCGTTCTACGACCCGGCTGGCGAAACCGGTACGACCGCGGTCGCCAAACCTGCAGCGGCCCTGGCCAGGCGGCTGTTTCCCGACGGCCAGACGGACATCGCCGAGTCAGCTCTAGAGCGGATGCTCGACGAACTTGCACGAAACTCGGAACCTGGCGACCCGCGATTGCGAGCACATCTGTTCTTCCGCAACGTGCCTGGCATGTGGGCATGCACCGACTCGCGCTGCCCCGACGTACCTGGAGGTGCTTACCCAGATCGCACTGTAGGCAAGCTCTACCCCGAACCAGTCTCGCGCTGCAGCTGCAGTGCGAGAGTGCTCGAGCTGTTGTACTGCCAGAACTGCGGCGACGTATTGCTAGGCGGGTTTGCGCCCTCAGGAGCCACACAACGCTCCAGCGTGGACACCATGCTCTTGGCCGACATCCCCGAGCTGTCCAAACTGCCAGACCAGGTCAAGCTCGACCGCACCGCTGCGAACTACCTCGTCTACTGGCCTCGTGCCGCGGCCACACTGGCCCAGCTTGACGACATCAAGTGGACCGCCGACAAGAACGCAGTGAGCTACGCGTTCCGCCGCAGTGTCCTCGACCCGCACAAGGGTGAACTGCGCAACGATCCGGACGGGTTCACCGGCTGGAGTTTCCACGTTACCGCCAGCCGGAATAAGGCCGGCAGCGCCCGGATCAACCCGGAGGCGCTCAGCCCGTATCCCACCCGTTGTCCCTCGTGCGGAGACGATTGGGAGATCAAGTACGGTCCCGGGCCGCTCCCACTGACTGATCGGAGGCGCCAGCGCTCGCCCATCCGTGGGATGCGCACCGGTTTCGAAAAGATCAATCAGGTGCTCACGACTGAACTGGCTGCCGACCTCGTCGAGGACGAGCGCAAGGTCATCGTGTTCACCGACAGTCGCCAGGATGCAGCGAAGCTCTCAGCTGGCCTGGGACTGCGCCACTATCAGGACCTGCTGCGGCTGCTCCTCTACACACAGCTGCGCCAAGGCGCCACTTCCGCTGAAGATGTGGCCCTGGCGCGCGAACATGTTGTCAACGGCGTTCGCAGCGAAGCCTCGTTCCTGGCGTTGCGCCGCTTGCGTGAACGCGACAACGCTGCCTTCAACGCTCTGCGTGATGTCTGGGAGGGGGCACCAGGCACCACTCTGGAGCAGGAACGATCACTCGCCGCGCAGATGGCACGGCCGCTCACGCTCGCGGAGTTGTCCGGCGCCCTAGCCGGTGACCTGTTGTCGATGGGAATCAACCCCGGTGGTCCCCAAGCCAGCTTGCAAAAACGGGGGTGGGGCGCCACCTTAGTGCGGTGGACCAGTTTGTACGACTGGGAATCGAAGCCGCCGAGGCCTCGAGGAAACCTGAGTTCTGAGCAAGACGCCCTGCTGTCCTCGATTCAGGATTCCTTACAGACAGAGATGCTCCAAGGTCTGTTCTCGGGAAGCGGCAGGGACTTCGAGTCACTTGGACTGGGATGGTTGTCCGTCGACGACGACCAGGACCCTGCAGACTCGTCTCCAGACACGCCAACTGCATACACCAGAGCTGCGTTGCGAGTCCTGGCTGACCAGCGGCGCTTCAACGGGTTACGCGACGGAAGGCCCGAACCCACCACCAGGCTGCGTGACCTGTGGAAAGAGATCGAACACCGCGGCGGGCCAGCTATGGACGACATGCGCGACATGGTCATCGCCAGGTGGGGCGATGCAGTGCGCGACTACGTCATCGATCCCCGCAAGGTGACGCTGCGAGCAGCAACTGGACAAGCTTGGACGTGCACCTCTTGCCAGCGGCAACATCTCAACGTCGGGTGCGGCAGATGCACAAAATGTCATGCCCCTTTGCCGACAGAACCTTCCGCGTCGCAGACCGAAGACGACTACTACGCGTGGAAGGCCATCAGCGGGGACGGGCGCTTCAGGCTCAACTGCGCTGAGCTCACGGGACAGACCGATCGCATCGACGCACAGTCGCGGCAGTCACGATTCCAAGGGGTCTTTCTCGAACGGGACGAGTACGAGCTGCCCGATGCGGTTGACCTCCTCTCGGTCACCACCACGATGGAGGCAGGTGTTGATATCGGAGCGTTGTCGGCGGTGGTGCTAGGCAACATGCCCCCTACGAGGTTCAACTACCAGCAACGTGTCGGACGCGCTGGACGCCGGGACACACCGGTAGCCGTCGCACTGACCGTGTGTCGTGGCCGCAGTCATGACGAGTACTACTTCGACCGCCCGGAAGCGATCACGAACGAGCCGACGCCCAAGCCGTACCTGACGCTGGACCGGAACGAGATCTACACCCGGTCACTGCGCAGTGAGGTGCTGCGTCTTGCCATGGCGGACATCTCTGCCGACATCATCGGAAACGGTGAGGCGCTGGACTTCACGACGAATGTCCACGGCCAGTTCGGGCTGGTGTCCGATTGGCCCAGACTGCGTGTTGAGCTGGACAACTGGCTACGCAACAACATCGAGGTTGTGGAGCGTGCGGCAGCAGCGCTGGCAGGACACACCCCGTTCGCCGGCAGCTCTGCAGAAGTAGCACGCGCGTGTAGCGAGCGCCTTGTATCGGTCATCGATGAGGCTGTGGACGCGCCAGCTGGGCATCATGAACTGAGCCAGCGGCTCGCCGGCCACGGAGTGCTGCCGATGTTCGGATTCCCGTCCAGCGTCCGCTACCTGCATTTGCAACGCCCGAAGAAGGCGTACCCATGGCCACCGCCTGGCGTGATCGACCGTGACCTGGCCATGGCTGTGGGACAGTTCGCGCCCCCGAGCGAAGTCGTTCGCGACGGCGAAGTCCATCCAGTAGTCGGCATAACCGCATTCAAGCCCATACGCCCCACCCCGAAGCCGGAAGCCGAGCCACTGGGACCGCAGCGGCAGATCAGCGTCTGCCGCTCCTGTTCCTACCTCACGGAGGCGCCACCCAGCGCTGACGACCTGGTGGACGCGGCTGATTGCCCGCAATGCGGCGCACCACCCGGCACCTATAGCACGATGCCGCTGAGGGAGCCGCTCGGATTCCGCGCGGGCAAGGCTCGTGACTTCGACGGCAACTTCTCATGGTCGCCCAAGTCCATCTCGTCGCGCGCGCACACTAACCTCGCTGCCCTCACTCAGGTTCAGCAGAAGGCCGCGGTCGTCTACTCCGGACCTGGCCGCCGATTCGTGATCAATGACAACAGCGGCCAGCTGTTCGCCCTTAGCGCTGTCTCAGACGACAAGTTCGACTGGGGCGGGTACGTCTCGCTCGACGCGATCGAGAAGGGCCTGCTGCACCCGAACGCCGCTGGTGGCGATCCTTTCCACGTCGCCCTCGGCGCAGTGCAACCAACAGACTTCCTGTTCCTCGGGCCACAGCGTTCAACCTCGGACCACGGGATGAGGCTTGACCTGTCGGTCGGTCGGCGACAGCCTTCAGGCGCGCGAGACTTGGCCGACGGACGGCGTGGAGCGTGGTACTCCCTAGCGTTCTTGCTGCGAACCACGGCGGCAGCCCTCCTAGACGTGGAGCCGCGGGAGCTGAACGCCGGAATCTACGCTGGGAACATCAATGGCACGCCAGTCCCGTTCGCGTTCATCGCGGACACCCTGGAGAACGGCGCCGGCTTCAGCAGCCACCTTGGCAGCGAAGCGGTGCTACCCGATCTCCTGAGCCGCATCGACGTCTACCTGGAAGAACTGTCTGGGGCTGTCCACGCCACGGAGTGTGATTCTTCGTGCTACAGGTGTCTCCGCGACTACGGCAACATGGCCTACCATGCACTGCTCGACTGGAGGCTGGCGTCTGACCTGTTCGGCGTACTCATGGGCCGAGGTCTGCGCATTCGAGTCGCCGAGGAGTCCAAGGCGCTAGAACGATGGGCGAAGGCGTACAGCGCAACGATGCTCGAGGGCACGCCGGCAGCAGCGGCCCTGTACGACGATCCCTACGTTGGTAAGTGTGTGGTGATTGCTCGCCACCCGTTCGAAGCATCCGATCGCGGCCTCGTGGCGCCACGCCTTGCTGACACCCTTGCGGTTGCGAAGGCTCGGCATGCCGAGGCTGTGATCGTCTTCATCGACACGTTCACCCTTGATCGGGATCCTGGGCGAGTAGCCGAGATGTGCGAGGAGACAGTCAACACTCATTGACGGAAATGCTTTCAATGCAGACTCTCAGAATTGACGAGCAGAATCCTGATTGCCTATAGGAAAGAGGTCGACTGTTCGTCGGCCTCTTTCCTATGTCTTTCTCGATTTCCGAGGGCGAAGCCGCACACTATTCACCCACATAGCCCTTCCTTGCCTTGAGTAGTAGTCCTACCTGTCTCATTCCGGGCGTGAGGCCCGCCCTGCAGCCGTCACGCGGGATGGCTCCTAAGGCCGGGCACTCAGTTCACGTAGTAGGAATCCATGACCGGGATGCGGGACGGGCACCAACCAGGCCGTCCCGCAGTACTGTTAGACCTGCTGCGCACGTGCAGTTTTATTATCTACGAGGACGGAAAAAGTTCGCGCGCCAGCTCGATTATGTCCAGCGAATAACTCTGCGCGAACAAATACTCCGTTCGTAAACTAGGCGACAGTACCTTGCCGCTCTCGACCGCGCGCAAGCCCATGCGTGATACAAGCTGTGCACGCCGAGTCCGCTTGACTTGGCGGACCGCTCGCGCGCTTTGCTACGCACGAGGAGGAGTCGGCAAACGAAGATGATCTCAGCCGCCCTTCATTGGATTCTCGACAAATCTTAATGGCAATCAAGTCATCCGTTCCAGAACATCGGATGATCGTCATCGGAATAACGTGTGCGCCAACTGCGCTCTCGGTGCTGGAAGAGTCTCAGCAGAGGTGGACGCGGAGATCGCCATCTATCGCGACTACGGCTTCCAGGTGGGCGTGGCTGGTCCGCTGGACGGGCGCTGAGAAGCGTGAATATCGCCATTTCTTCCATTGCGACATTCGGCTATGTCTAGACGGCGGAACCAGTCAATTGTCCTATTTAGTCCATCGTTTAAGTTGACTATTGGCGTCCATCCTAGAAGTTCGCTGGCCAAAGATATGTCGGGCCGTCGGATCGCGGGGTCGTCGACCGGCCTTGAGATGAATCTGATGGTGGATTCGGAACTTGCAATAGTTCGGATCCTATTTGCGAGCTCAAGAATTGAAAGTTCCTCAGGATTTCCAAGGTTGACCGGCCCGCTTATGTCGGCGTCCACCATTCGGGTTACCGCGTTCACAAGATCATCGACGTAGCAGGCTGATCGTGTTTGGCTACCGTCTCCAGTTACAGTCAGTGGGCGCCCCTTCAAGGCTTGCCAGATGAATGTCGGAATAGCTCTGCCGTCGTTTACGCTCATCCCGGGTCCATATGTGTTAAAAATGCGAACGATGCCCGTGTTGACCTGGTAGGTGCGACGGTAGGCCATCGTTAGCGCTTCCGCGTATCGTTTTGCTTCATCGTATACGCTGCGGGGTCCGATTGGGTTGACGTTGCCCCAGTATTCTTCGTTTTGAGGATGAATTTGTGGGTCACCGTAGACCTCGGAGGTCGACGCGAGAATATATCGAGCCGTCTTTTCTCTTGCGAGGTCAAGTGTGTGCTGCGTGCCAATGGCGCCAGCCCTGAGTGTTTGAATAGGCAGGCGGAGATAGTCGATCGGTGACGCCGGCGAAGCAAAATTTAGAACCACGTCAACATCGTGAGAGATTTCGACTGAATCAGTAATGTCGCAACGCAACGTAGTGAACGGCCCTAGTTCGGTCAGGTGTGTGACGTTCTCCGGATTGCCGGTTAGGTAGTTGTCAACGCAAATCACCTCGAGGCCGTCCAGTAGCATACGCTCGCACAGGTGCGAGCCGAGGAAACCTGCGCCCCCGACTATTACTACGCGTTTACGTCTCAAAATATGCTCCTCGCTAGTCCTATATTCCATAGGTTGCACTTCTTAAGGACTGTATCGGACGGGTTGCAGGAACGACCTAAGAGATTAGGGATATGGTGGTACTCGGTGAGGTTTGGGTGAGTTGAAAGCTGGATGCTAGGCCTCGATCCCGTACCGGCCGTGATGCGGCCTGTGACGGCCGGGTAGGGCAGATATCTGGAAATCCGCCGGCGTGCAGAACTATCAGTCGCTCGCAGCCGTATGACAACTCGCGCGCTGTGGCAGAAGCCGGCAATCGGCCCGCAGACACCCATGTGTGATCGCTGTGTCGACCGAAAGCGAGCTTCCCGGCAGACTGTGGTGTGCACCTTCGGAGCATTGCCGCGCGTGCGCTTCCACGCTATTACCAGGGCTGCTCGACCCCAGGTGGTCGTGTGTTGGGGTCCCCCCATTGGGTTCTCTGTAGCTGATCGATGAGTTCGTCGTAGCCGACGATCACGTCAGACGGAGAGCGGGTCTCCTGACGCCGCAAGACCGATGCAAACTCGGAGTGTGGCGGCACTTCGAGAAACCGGCATATGCCAGTCAAGGTGTCCGCACTGCGATCGCATAGATCCTCGTAGGTCACCTCGTGGATGCGGCTGGAAAAAGCCACGCGAACATCGGCGATGAACGTTGTTACGGCGCTGAAGTAGCGGAGGCACTCGTCCAGTTCAAGGCGCACGACAGGTGCAGGTTGTGGTTCGCTGACGGTCATAACGACTTGCCACACACCTGTCGTTTCGGCCTGGCGCTTGGACCGCAGCGAGTGGAGCATCTTGGGCCGACGAAGGAGAACGATCTTCAAGTCGGGAATGCTTACGAGGTGTTCCCAAAGGCCTGGGTTGGCGAGAAACTGTTCGTCAAGGATCTTCACGCCGCGGGCGGCGGTAGAGCCCTTCGATCCCCGTCCGGGCGCCTCCCGTAAAGCCCAGTCGACTACGTCGCATGCCGTGCTCCCCATAGGCCGAGCGTCTGCAGGCCAACTTGTGTCGTCGGAATTAAGGATCTCGCCGTTGCTGACGATGTTAGGATGGTTATTGAGTAGCTCGACGAGATGCCATGAGCCGGACCGGGCAGTGGCTAGGACTGCGAAGGGCGTTGCTCTCACCATGATCTCCTTAACTGTGCCAGGACTTGAAGGTGGGTGATCACGACGTCGGCAGACTCTGGTGACAGCAGGGTCCAGGTGCGAGCTGCAGTGCGGCGTTACGGGAGCCATGCTGCCCTCTACCTCGTTGGCCTTGCCAGTGATCATCTCGACCCCCTGAACCTTGTCATCGACGGCACGATTCATCCAGTTCGTGTTCTAATTCCACCTCATCGCATAGAAGGTCTCAACAGCGACGCGGCGGTATTTGGATTCCGCAGTGCTGTTAGCGTCGATCCCTCTGCGACCGTAGTGCGAGCAAGCCTCATCGGTCCAGATCGTGGTGATCCTCTTGTGCACGACTTGGGATGGCTACACGTGCAGCAGGTCCCGCCTCGCGTTCTCGGTGTGCCGGAGTCAGCAGTCACCCGAAAGCCCGTCCTGCGAGGCGGTCGTCATATCATCCTTTTAGCGCCCCACGCGGAGGGGGCAGGTGGCGCCCAGTGGTGGCTTGGCGAAGTGTCGGACGCTCTCAAGCGGACCGACTGGGCTGATGTGGACGTTTTACCACCCGCACGTGCCGGCGATATCTCTCTTGGCCTGGCTGTTGCTCGGGACGACGAAGCATTCGAGGATGCAGTAGCCCGGAGTGTCGGTGAACTCGTTGTTCGGCGGCCCGATGTCGTTCTGGTCAATACTGTCGAGGGCCTAGCGACAGCCGAAGCGTCCCGGCGACTGGGAGTGCCGTTCTGCTGGGCCATCCATGAGAGTTATACGCCAGCCGTGCTATGGGCTTCGGTATTCGAGTTCGGTGCGCCATCAGCTCTGGCTATCGATGCGTTCGAGCGGTGTCTCGCGGCAGCGGATGCAGTTTTGTCCGTCTCCCAGGAGACTCAAGATCTGTTCGCGTTGCATGTCCATTCCTCTCGCAGCCGAGTGATCCCATTTCGGGCTTCCATGAGGGCTGAGTGGCGCAAGCCATCACATCGAGACCGGCGCTGGTGGCAGATCCCGGAGGATGCATTCCTCGTCGTGTCTGTCAGCACGCTTGAAGAACGCAAGAATCCTGGCCTGTTGGTCGCAGCCGCGGCGCGTGCTCGCCGTCTTGTACCCAACCTGCACCTTCTCCTTGCCGGCCCTGGAACTTCGACCTACGGTGCGTGGCTTGCGTCGCTTGCTGAGGATGAGAAGTTCTCAGACGCGTTCACCCATGTCCGCAGCGAGGTTGATGTCAGTGAGCTGCTTCCTTTGGCGGACCTGTACATTTCGGCATCCGACATCGAGTCTCGTCCGGTTGTTCTACTTGAGGCGATGGAAGCCGGCGTGCCTATCGTGGCCACTCGTGCCTGCGGCGTGGCCGAACTGGTTGATGACGGCATTAACGGATTGCTCTGTCCTCTAGGTGATCGCGGGGCACTGGCGGATGCGATCGTTACCCTTGCAGGTGCGCCGCATCGGCGGGCCGAACTTGCGCGCCGGGCTTCAATGATGGTTGATTCGCTTCCCGCCAACTGGGCAGACGCTGTGGTTGTCGCCATGGCTTCAGTAGTGCTGGCATGACTCGTCGTGAAGGCAAGCACTCGTGGCGAGCGCGGATCCGGCATCGCGTTCGCCAGTTTCAGTTATGGCTGCGGGTGGTCATTGTCGCGCTCCGCGTGCGAGCGGTGCGACATCGTCAGCCCGTCGATAGGCGATCAGGTGTCGGGGTTGGAGTTATCGTCCGAGACGGTGGGCCCTTCGTCGACGTCTTCCTGCGGCACTACCTGGCGCTGGGTGTAGATCGGATCACTGTCCTCGATAATGGGTCGCGCGACGACACTATTCAGCGGGCCTTGGACTTCGGGACGCGCGTCGAGGTCCTAAAATGTGGTTTGGCGTTCCCCCGCTGGGAGACCGCGATGAAATCCTATCTTGTCCGACGTGCTGGCACAGGACGCCGGTGGGCCCTCCTAGTCGATATTGACGAGATGTTCGACTTTCCGGGCAGTGACGTTGTGTCGCTCGCTGAACTGGTCGCCCACCTCAAATCCCTGGGGGTGTCCGGGATGGTGGCGCACCTTCTTGACGTATTCCCGCCCATTCTTGATCCGAAGGATAATTGTTTCGACCCCGCCGCACACGATCGTTTCGAGCTTGACCACGTGGTGTCGGCCAACTACACCGACTTCGCAACGCAACACGAAGTTCAGGTCGACACGTCGAATGCTGCGGGGATGGTATTCCAGCTCAATGGGTTCCGGCACCACCTCTTGGGATTCGAGCGCCCGCTGTGGATCACGAAGCATGCTCTCCTGCATCCGTGCGCTGGGGTGTGGCTGAGTCACCCCCATCTAGTCCAGGGCGCGATCCTCGCTCCTACCAGCGCGATCCTTGTTCACCACAGCCTCACGGGGAGCACGGTCGCGAAAGCTCGAGTTGCAGTGGCTGAGCGACGTTATGGATGGAGTGCGCAGGATGAGTACTCGCGCTACGCGTCCAAGCTTGAAGGTGACTGTCCAATCCGCCTTGCGGGTCCCCGAACGCTTCGGTACCACGGTCCCGATCAGTTGTTGGCGCTCGGCTTCCTGCAAGTTGGCCGCAGCCTTTCCGAGGTAATCGCAGAGCGGCGCAATGCGTCCGCTGGAACTCAGTAGGAAGTGTCATGCCCAATGTTGGGTTCATCGGAGCCGGGTTCATCGCTAGTCGACATGCCGCTGCGGTTACCGCTGCCGGCGCTCGGATCGTCGCCGTGCACGACGTAGACCATGCGAAGGCTTTTGCCTTCGCCGAGTGCAATCGAGCGATAGCGTCAAACTCTCTCTCAGACTTGCTTGCAACCGAGTCAATTGATGCTGTGTTCGTTTGTGTGCCGCCGGACGCCCATGGAGCGGTCGAGCAGGCGCTCGTTGATCGGCGTGTTCCGTTCTTCGTAGAGAAGCCGCTCCCTCCCAACCTTGACATGGCGAGGGCGATCTCCGCTTCCATTGACAGAGCAGGGCTAATGACGTCGGTGGGATACCATTGGCGCCACCTCGACCGGCTTGAGGACGTACGGTTGATGCTTGCAGAGAGTCCCGCCCACATGGCAGTTGCCCAGTGGCATGACGGCTTTCCCACAGTGCCATGGTGGGGATGCCAAGCGCGGTCCGGTGGTCAGGTTGTTGAACAAGCGACGCACCTGATTGACCTCTGTCGACTACTCCTCGGCGAAGTAGTTGGGATTAGAGCTTTGAGCTCGCGGTCCGTTCCTACCGCTGGCCGCGCCACTGGCGCAGACGTCGCCAGCTCTTCCGCCGCCCTGGTGGAGTTCGCTACGGGAAGTATTGCGGTCCTTGCCAGCTCCTGCACCTTACCGCGACGCCATACTGTCGCCCTCGAACTTATATGCGAGGGACGGGCCATTACCCTCACGGAAGATGTAATGACCGTCGTTGATGGAGCACGAACTGTGCGCCTGATGTGCGATCGCGATCCCTTCGCCGCCCAGGCCGAAACCTTTCTGCGGGCTCTCGAAGGTGGGCCTTCCGACTCTCTTGTGTCCTACACCGATGCCCTCCTGTCCCATGAGGTCGCGGTGGCGATAGCCGATACCGCGCGTGGCGCGCGAAAGTTGTGAGACTCGAGACTCACGCCCTCGTCGTGGAAGGGCCGGGCCGAGTTGGGCTGCGCACGGTTGAGGTGGACGTGCCCGACACTGCAGTCGTCGTGGAGACGATGCTCAGCGCCATCTCACTAGGGACTGAGCTAGCGATTGTCGCAGGGAAGCATCCTGCTCATATCAGAGGCTTCGACTGGCGTCGCGGGCTGTTTCGAGCCTCCGATCAGCGTGCCCTATACCCGATCACATCACTCGGTTACATGCAGACCGGCGTCGTTATCCAACCTGGATTGAGTCACCTTTCGGTCGGTACCCGGGTAGCGATGGCAGCGGGTCATCGAACTATTCATATCGCTGCCGATGCCTCTAGTTTGATACCGCTGCCCAACGATCTACCCGATGAGGCAGGGGTATTCGTCTCCACCCTAGGACCTGTGGCGGCCAACGCCCTGCTACATGCCGCCGTAGTTGAAGCAGGACGTGGGGTAGACAGCCTCAGAGCTGGAGTTGACCAAAGACAAGTTGTTGTCTTGGGAGGGGGAGCGGTAGGCCTTCTAGTTGCTGTGCTCGCTTTCGAGTGCGGCGCCGAATCTGTCCTTGTCGTCGAGCGGGACCCATGGCGACGCTCTGTCGCCGAGTCGCTTGGACTAGAGACCTTTGATGATTCACTGCACGACGCCGGGGTTCATTTCCGGTCGCGATGGGCGATCGGGCCTGAGATAGCCGGCGGGGCCGACGTAGCATTCCAGACCCGGCCTACCGCAGCGGGAGTGGCAGACGCACTACGGTCGGTTCGGCCCGGCGGCGTCGTGGTCGATCTGGCGTTCCATACGGCCCCAGCGACGGAACTGTTCCTTGGCGACGAGTTTCATCATGGTTCGCTGTGGCTAGTCGCCGCTCAGGTGGATCGGCTGCCACTTGGTACCGAAACCCTGTGGTCCCGCAGTCGCCTCTCCGATGAGACTATCCGCAAGCTTAGAGGCCGACCCGACGTTCCGGCCATGCTCGTAACAGATCGTGTGCCGTTCGCTGAAGCTCCAGAGTATTTTGGGCGGTTGGCGTCGAGCTCTCGACGCCAACTCACACCGGTATTGACATTCTAAATGCTGCGCTTTATGGCCGACCAAAGTCCGCTGATCATGCCCTCTGCGGTGTAGGCGGTGCTCACTCGACTGTGAGCGAGAAGTGCACGCCGTCGAGCTTCCTCGGGACGGGCCAGGACATCATCGATATGGGCAGCCTGAAGGTCGGGGCGCTTAGCAGGGTGGATCCACCCTTCACTGCCGTGCCGAACTAGCTCTGGGTTGCTGGCCGCGCTTGACGCAACAATTGGCCGTGCGGCGGCCATCGCCTCCAGTAGGGCGAAACTCGCACCTTCGGCCAGCGTGGGGTGTAGGACCACGTCAGCGCGCGCCATCAACTCGTCCACATCGTCACGCATGCCCAGAAACTTGACGCTGTCGCTGACGTTGAGTTCGTGAGCTAGGTCAGCCAGGCGTTCGCGGTCATACCCCTCGCCCACCAGCCATAAGGTGGCAGGACGAGTCATATAGGTCAAGGCCCGAATCGAGTCCTCCTGCGCTTTCCACCGGACGAGACGCCCGACTTGGAGAAGGATTGGCACCCCCGGCGAGGAGACACCCATTTGGAGGATCTGGCATGCCGGCGGTGTAGATGTTCCGTTTGGCACCAGTGAGACAAGATCGACCGGAACGAGAAACGATGACGCCAACGCTGATCGGTTCTGCGCTGAAACCGCTATCCACCGCTGATCGGTGCTGGTCAGAAGGCGATGAGCACGCCTTCGGTCGCTTGGTGGAAGGAGATCGGGCAAATGTGCCAACTGGAATACGACAGTGGTGGCGCAGAGTGCGGCCGCGGCATCGAGGAGGTCGAGCGGATCAGGGCCACCAGGCTCCGCGACCGGCAAGGGCAGCACTGCGACGATGTGGTCGGGCTGCAGCGACGCCAGTTCGAGGCGGAAGCGATTAATCGGGTCGGGCGTTCCCGACACGATGTCAAGTGAGTGCCGGCGTGTACTACCGAGCAGGTTCGTCATCGCCTCACTGATGACGGCTTGGTGGACCACGACCACGTCGGCGACCTGGCCCAATTGGCCAGCGATAGTAGCGACATAACGTTCACATCCGCCGACGCCCAGCGACGGCACTACGAGCACAATACGCACCAAGTGACCGTAGCAGGATGCTATTTTCCTGTGGGCGGAGACGTTCCGGCGATGCTGGATCCTTTCAAGCTGCACGCAGGAGGGGAAAGTTGAGGATGCGGAATGGTGTACATCGCGGCGTAGATGATTCGGTATGGATGGAACCTCTCGTTCTCGTTGAGCCGAACCTGGACCTCGACAACGGACACTGGGGCGATAGCGTCATGATGCTCGCGGCAGCAGCAGCAGCGAAGCGAGGCCGTAAGGTGGTCGTAGTCGGAGCGCGACCACCAAGCGAGACCGTCCATCGGTCCATGGCCAAGCTGGGTGTGTCGGTAGCTGATGCTGCGCGCGTTGGTCTCCTTTCCAAGGGACTTGGACGAATCGGGTCGTGGCTTGGAGTTCGCGAGGCGCGACGTCGAGAGCGAGGAGACTACGGTGGGGCTAGTGACATCTGGCTGCTGCGCGTCCTAATCGACGAAGTCGTCTCGCTGTGGGTAGCTCGGCGCGTGGCTCCAGCTGACGCTCGAGTCGTGCTACTCACGGGCAGCAGTTCGTACATAGGCTTGTCGGTCGCGCTGTCCCGTTGTAGGCATATCCGGGTTGTCCACGACGTGCAGAAGCCGGTTGGTCGGTTTGCCGCCAAGGTCGCCCTTCTCGGCTTCGGAGTAGCAAAAAGAGTTAGCCTTGTTTGCCCCACTGCAGGGGTGGCCGATGCTTTATCGGGACTATGGCGAGGCAGCATTCACGTTCGTCCGTTTGCCTTGCGAGATCGGCGGCTCTACATCAATCCGAAGGAACGAGCAGCAGGGAGGCGCCGACGGGGGATCGAAGCGGGCGATTTCGTCGTCGCTGTCGTGGGTGGCTGGTGGCCTGCGAAGGACGTGGCGACTATTCTCTCGGCGTTAACTTTGGTGGGCCCTGGGGTGCGTGCTATCGTGGCTGGCTACCCCATCGACTCAAGCCGCCTCCGGTCGGTCGCCCTTCATCTCCAGGGCCGTCTCGTCGTTGTCGAGCAGCCGCTGAGTCGGGATGACCTGCGTGGCATATATGCCGTCGCCGACGCCTGCGTCGTCAGTCGACACCCTGGAATTGTTAAGGAAAGCGGTCTATTCTTCGATGGTTTGCGGTACGGCGTACATATTGTCGTAAGCGACCACGACCCGTCAGTGAGTGCGCAGATAGAAGGATTCGACTACGTCAGTCTGTTTCGTGCTTGTGACTCTGCAGATTTGGCAAACACTATTGATCGTCTTCATCGCTGTGGTGTGGCCCGGCCTGGGCCAACGGCGGCTGAGGAGTTCGGGCTACTTTCGGCGGATGAGGCCCTCGATGAATATTCGTCATCGGTGCACTCAGCCGCATCGCGTCCCCATCGTAGGGCCAGATTATTGGGTGCGCGTCAGTCTGTAGTGAATGTAGTTTTAAAATGATCGCTGACTTGTATGACGACGCCTACGCCTCGTTCGCATGCTCGCCCACGGCGCGTCATTTATTCGGGCCAGTGCTGGACAGCGCGTTACCTGCTGGACTGGAGCCATATTCGTTCGTCACCAGTGAAATGCTTGCATTAGTACGAACAGCTTTGCGCGAGATCCATGTAGATATGCTCGTCGATCTGGGTTGCGGCCGCGGTGGTCCGGGTTTGTGGCTCGCTCGAGAGTTGAGCTGTGCTCTAGTTGGAGTTGATCGATCACGGGTCGCCGCCGTCGAGGCAAACTCTCGCCGCAGTCTCTTTCCCTCACCTGCTGGTCTTGGCTCCTTTGTCCAGGCCGACATGCAGGCACTTCCGATTCGCTCCGCTTCCGTCGACGCCGTTGTGTCGATAGACGCGCTTCAGACATCTGAGACAGCTGAGCTCACGATGGGTGAGATCTCCCGGATTCTGCGGCCAGGCGGACGATTCGTGGCGACGACCTGGCAGGCGGTCGACCTTACCGACCACCGTGTAGCTCCCCGTCTGCGCGTCGACTTTCAGCGATCGGCAACGGCCGTGGGATTTGATAAGGTGAGGATAAGAGAAGTGCAAACTGCTCACGAAGCTGAGATGGAACTTGCTCGCACTGCAGTTGCGTTGGACCCACGTCTCGTCGGTGAAGAGTTGATCCTTCAGCGGATCGTGAGTGAGGCAGTTGAGACGCTAACCCATGCAGGATTGACGCGACGGATCATTCTTGCGGCCAGTAAGCCGAAATGCTGTTCCAGATGATAACAGGTGGAGGAGGAAGCCTTTGTTGCGCTCAATTTAGTTCGGGTCGACGGCTAGATCAATCTTTGTTGATCTGTGAATCTGTGTCGCCATAATTGGTCGCCTCACTTCCAGGGAGCTATCGAGACCTATATTGACTTGTAATGCGTCTGCCAAGCAGATGTACACGTCAAGCCGCGCGCACCGCAGCGGTGGCACATTCGACCGCATCGAAGACAAACTGCCACCCTCGCCAAGTCTCGCAGATTTGACTCGGCGAGGAACTCGCTTCAATGGAGATGATTGCTAGATTGCCGAGCGGGTCGAACGCCGTCTGCTCATATCGTGCACAACGTCCGCGCCTTCGTGGCAGCCTGACATCGGCACAGCTAGAAGTCCCTAGCGGCAAGTCTCCGCAGTACGACGGGAGAGTCAAATATGTTGATCGTGGGAGTTAATACTGGTGAGCACGACGGTGCTGCAGCCGCAGTGCTTGACGGTCAGGTAGTCGCTTTTGCTGAGCAGGAGAGATTTTCACGCCGTAAGCACGCAGTTGGAGAACTGCCTCGAAACTCGTTCGATTACGTTCTGGCTGCTATAGGCGCCACCGTGGATGATGTTGATTGCTTCGTCGTACCCTGGGTGGACAATTCTGAGTATAGGCGTCTTATGCCTGGGCTGGACCCTGAGGTTACATTTTCGGCGCGTTTAGATGTCCCATTGGCGAACTGTCCTCGACTGGACGCGGTTCTAGCGGGTAGGTATCGACGTCGGCCGCGTGTCGCATGCGTTTCTCATCACCTGGCGCATGCGAGTAGCGCGTTCTATCCAAGTGGCCTAGATGAAGCGGCGGTGCTTGTTGTTGATGGTTGGGGAGATCGTGTGTCCGTGTCGATTGCTCATGGCGTCGAACGTCAGCTGAACCTGCTGCGACAGGCGCCGCTGGTGGATTCGCTAGGTTACTTCTATGCGGCTGCTTCGGATCATTTGGGCATGGGGGTATTTGGTGAAGGTAAAGCAATGGGGTTGGCCGCCTACGGTGAAGATGATCTCGGCTTTGATGAGATGTTTTCCTTTGATGAAGACATAGTTCGGCTTGTATCGCGTCCTTCTGGTGATGTTTGGGATCCAACCGACGTCTCGCCAGAGCGAGTATATGGACATTGGAGAGAAATCTTCAGCCGTTTTAGATTGGGCCCCTCGTGGGACCGTGGGGACGGTCTCCCTCCAGGGGTGAACTTCGCTGCGAGCGTTCAGGGAACCCTGGAGCGCTCTGTGCTTCGCCTTGCTGATATCGCTCTTAGGGTAAGTGAATCCCGTAATCTCTGTGTCGGGGGCGGTGTTGCTCTCAACTGTTCCGCCAATGGGAAGTTGAGTCGCTTCTCCGGGCTCGCGAATCTGTTCGTACAACCCATCGCGCACGATGCAGGGAACGCTATCGGATCGGCTTTGCATATTGCTGCCCTGTTGGGTGAGCCGAGGTGTGGGAAGATGCGAACTACTGCCTTAGGTCCGGAATTCTCGGATGCTGTATTGGCTGCGACCTTAAGAGAATATGGCTTTGTGCCGAGCGCTCTTGATGATCCAGCTGAAGTCGTTGCTTCTCTATTGGCTGCCGGTCGGATGGTGGGCTACTTCCAGGGGCGAATGGAGGGTGGTCCCCGAGCTTTGGGGCAAAGGAGCATACTTGGCTCGGCTGGCAGTGTTTCAGAACGAGACAAGATGAACCTTGTTAAACGTCGAGCGTTCTGGCGCCCTATCGCGCCAATGTTGCGAGAAGAGACTGCGGAGATAGTATTGGAGAATTTAAGGTGCGCTCCATTTATGGTGGTCGCTGACAAAGTTACAGCCTTCGCGGCTGAGTTTGTGCCAGCGGTGGTCCATGTCGATGGTACTGCTCGCCCTCAAATAGTTTCGGCCACGACACAACCTATGCTCTGGGCGATCTTAGATCGACTGGAGAAGCTTGGTGGTGGAGTTGCTGTGATGAACACAAGTTTTAATGATGAGCTAGAGCCAATCGTGTGTACACCTGCCGAAGCAATGCGTACTTTTATGGGTACATCAATGGATGCCTTGGCCATAGGGCCCTTTGTCGTCGAGAAGAGTCGAAGTTAGAGGGGGAGCGGGCAACGTTTAAGGTCTGTCGCTATTGATGTGATCTCAACGAGTTTCAGGTGAGTCGGCCGTGCTCGAAATGCGTGAGTACGAGTGCGGCTTTGACGATGTGGCCGATCTTGCAGGGCTGGTGGTGAAGTGCCGCAGGGCGCGCCAGCGCCCGGTGAGCAGAGCGAAGCCACGTTCGCCGAGGCAGCGCAGGCCGCGCAACAGCACGTTGTAGGTGCGGGTGTCCGGGTCGAGCATCTGGCCGTCGGCGGGCTGTTTGACTGGGGTGAATACACCGATGCCCGCACCGTCGTAGCCGTTGTCGGCCAGCCTGGTCAGGTCGAGTTAGGAGTAGGCCCAGTACAGGGCGCCGAGGACGTGTTCGCGGGGCTGCCGGGTAGCAGCGGGACGACTTGGTCGGCGGAGGCGGCGTTGTCCAGCACGATCAGCATCCGCCGACCTGCGACCATGCCGTGTGCTCACCCTGTTCACCGGCGAGGCCGGCGCCTGGACGACTCCGGCCGCCTCGGACATTCCGGGTGGCGAGAACCTACAGCTCGAGATCCCAGCCTTACTTCGGGTTGGGCACGGCAACCAGCCGCAGGCTCACCGATGTGAGCTGCTTTAACCAGAGTCAATTGACGGTTCGGCTTCCCAAGGTGGCCGGACAGCTTCAGACAGCTGGCCGAGGTCGTCGAGTCGACGTCGTACGCGCTCGGCGTCGATGTCACGGCCTTGTGCCCGGTACAGCTCCAGCGCCGCCTGCCACACCTGGCGGGCCTGGTCGTGTTGACCGAGGGCGGTGTGGGGGTGGCCGAGGTTGTCGAGGGTGTCCGCGACCGCGTAGGCGACGCCGAGGGCGCGGAACAGGGTGAGGGCCTGGTGGTAATGGTCGATGGCCTGCTGGTGGTCGCCGGTGCGGTGGGCGATGAATCCGAGGCTGTCGAGGGTGTTCGCCTCGCCGTCGGGGTTGTAGTGGTGCCGGTGCAGGGCGAGGGCGTCGTGGCAGTGGTCGCGGGCGGTGTCGAAGTCGCCCAGGCGCGCGGCGAACCAGCCGACCTGGTTGAACGCGATGGCTTCCCACACCGGATGGTCGAGGGTGCGGTAAAAGTCCAGGGCGTGTCGAGCGTGATCCAGGGCCTGCCGGTAGTCCCCCCGTTCTCCCCAGGTTGTCGCGAGTGACCGGTGGGTGTGTGCCTGTTCGGTGGGGTTGTGGTGACGTACGGCCAGAGCGAGCGCCCGGTCCAGGTGCCCCATGGCATCCTCGTGCAGGCCCAACAGGGAAAAGGCGTGTCCGAGGTATCGGTAGGTGCGGCTTCGGGCGATGGGGTCGGGCAGGTGGGCGGCGGCATCCACCGCGACCCACCACATGGCGAGCGCGTCGCGCCGGTGCCCCCGCCGGAAGTGGAAGGTGCCCAGTGCCTGGGCGAGGTGCCAGACGACGTGGTGGCGGCCGAGAGCGGCGGCGGTGCGCTGCGAGGCCAGAAGGGGCGCGTGCTCGGCTTGCAGCCAGGTCATCGCGGCCGGGGCGTCGGGCAGCGGATGCGGGTGGACACCGGGTGCGGGCGGGTCGGGTTGCAGGGGTTGGCGGGTGGGGTCCAGGAGGCGGTCGGCGGCGAAAGCGGTGTGCAGGTGGAAGTCCATCAGCCGTACCAGGGCCGCTCCCCGTACGTCGTCGGGCCGATCGTGCGCGGTGGTGGCGGCGTAGGCGCGGACCAGATCGTGCATCGCGTACCGGCCGCCTGGCCCGCCGTTCGACCAGGGAGGCTTCTTCCAGCACGGACAGGGCTTTGCGTGCGCGAGCACGGGGCAGGGCGGTGAGGACGGCCACCGCGGGCAGGGTGGTGTCGGAGCCGGGCGCAATGCCGAGCAGCCCGAACACGGTGCGCTGTTCGTCGGTGAGGCGATGCAGGGACCACGAGAGGACGGAGGGCAGGCTGGCGGCGTGGCGGGCGGTGATCGACAGGGCCAATGGGTAGCCCCCGCACAACGCGACCAGCTCGTCAACGGCGTCGGCCTCGGCCACGACACGGTCCGCCCCCAGACGTGCGGCCAGCAGGGCACGCGCCTCGTCCCGGGTTAGAACGTCCAGGGTCAGGTGACGTGCACCGTGCCGGTCGATCAGGAAGCGAGCCTGGTGTGACCGGTAACCAGAACGGTGCAGGTAGGGCTACCCGGCAGCAGCGGGACAACCTGCTCGGAGGTGGCGGCGTTGTCCAGCACGATCAGCATTCGTCGCTCGGCGACCAGGCTGCGCTACAGCGCGGCTTGTGCGTCCAGGTCGGTCGGGATGCGGCCGGGGTCGACCTCCAAGGCATCGAGGAACCCGCGCACTGCGGCCCCAGGTGCCATCGGCTCTTCCATCGGGCTGAAGCCGTGCAGATTCACGAACAGTTGCCTGTCGGGGAACCGGTCCAGGTGGGGGTGTGCCCACGCCAGAGCTAGCCAGGTCTTACCGATCCCGCCAGCCCCGCCGATCGCCGAGACCACCACCGTTGTGCCCGTGACGGGCAGGTTTGCGGAGCCGGTGCGTGTCGGCCCTGGTGCGGTCGGATCTCGCCCGCCTGGCATGGTGGCGGCCAGTGTCCGGTCCAGCCCTGCCAGTTCCGCCTCCCGGCCCGCGAACAGCGCCGGCGCGGCGGGTAGCTTCCGTGGCACCACCAGCGAAGGCGGCGGAGGCGGTGAGTGCAGATGCACGTCGCCATGCACCACCCCGGCCTGACTACTGCGCCCACGACACCGGAAACGGTGTTGTGCACACCAAAGCCGTCCCTGTCGGTGGGTTCGGTGTCGGTGTCGTTGGGCGGTTTCCGCTCGGGTGTCACGAACGAAGAACACCTCCCGGTCCGGTCAGTGACTGGTGGATCCCAGCGTTCCACCACGCCACCGCAACACCGGCCGGTGCCGACAGAATTCACCCGACCGCCAGAATCCTGCCCCGCAGACAGGCAGATCCACAGCGCACCATCCACAGCCCGTGTCGTGGCTGCGCATTGAAACCAACCTGAGGTAGTGCCACTGGAACTGAGACTGATCATGGTGGCATCGCCGTGAGGCACGAGGAGATCCGCAGGTCACACAAGATCGACATGCTAACCGCGGTGAGACCCTACACTTGTAGGGTCCCAAATTCGATGACACTATCCCAAAGACCTTGTCACTGATGGCACCAGTGACATCGAAAACGGGATTGATCATTTTTCCAAAACTGCTGAGCCGTTCGAGTGGCAGCGCGCGACGCGCCGTCGGTGATCAGGTCGTGGCTCTGTTTTGAGGTGTAGCCCTAACGTCGCAGGGCAGCTCACCTGCGGCAGGGGAGCATCATGAGGGCTGCGACGAACGGTCTGTACCGCACCGACCACCTGAGGTCGTGGGCGCTGCCGTGCTACACCTGTTGTGGCACCAGCACTTCCTGGTTGACCTCGCCCGGCCGCTGTGTCCGACGACGGTGCTGCCGGTCGCACCATGACCGGCGGCGTACGGATCGGCGTGGGCACCCGATTCCAGTACGACAGCGAGATGATCACCGCCGTCAAGCTGATCACCACACTGGCCTAGAACGAAGTCGTCCTGCAGAACTCGGCGGACACGCTGGCCGCGCGCATCGCGCTGCGGGAGCTGCTGACCTCGGACCGTGCCACGCTCGACCCGGACAACATCGGCGCCGACGACGAGCAGGCTTAGGCTGATGTTCGTGGATGTCGCGACAGGACGTGCAGACGACGCCGAGACGCTCGTGTTCATCAACTACCGCAGCAGTGACGCCGCCTCGTCCGCCGTGTTCCTGCACGCGGAACTGTCCGCCAAGTTCGGCGCAGAAGCGGTCTTCCTGGACTACGAGTCGATTCCCCTCGGCCGCGACTTCCCGACCGTGCTCAGGGATCGGGTTGCGCGCAGCGCGGTGCTGCTGGCGGTCGTCGGGGAACGGTGGCTGGCCGGCGAGATCGGCACGCGCCGGATCGACGATCCGGAGGACTGGGTGCGTAAGGAGATCCTGATCGCACTGGCACACGATGTACAGGTGGTTCCGGTGCTGTTCGGCGATGCCGAGCTCGACCCAGAGCTGCTTCCGGAGGAGCTTGCGGTACTGGCGGAACTCCAGGGGTTCGCCGTGCGACACCGACGGCAGCGGACGGACATCGCCCAGCTCGCGGACAGGCTGGCCCGCGATGTTCCGCGGCTGCGCGGCTGCACCGGACGCCAGGTGCGGACGGTGGCGGAGTTCCAGGAGCCCGTCACGCTGGGCGTGCACCCGGCGATGGAGTACGCCGACGGCGTGGTCCCGCCCTACGTTCCCCGCCAGGTGGATGAATTCGTGCGCGGCGCGTTGCGGGAACGCCGGCACGTGCTGCTGGTCGGGGACTCCACCGCGGGGAAGTCCCGCACCGCCTACGAGGCCATGCGGGCGGAGCTGCCCGACCACCGCCTTCTCGCGCCCGCCGATGCGAAAGAGCTGACCGCGGTGCTGGAGACCTTGGCGCGAACGCGGACGTCGCAGGTCCTGTGGCTGGACGATCTGCACCGCTACCTGGGCGCGGACAATTTCACTGCGCGGTCGATCGACGAGCTGTCGGACGCGGTGGTGGTGATCGCCACGATCGGGGCATCCCACCACACGCTGTACACCACGAACCTGGAACGCGAGGCGGTGCTGAACCCGGACCACTGGCGCGACCTGGTGTCGGCGATGAAGGTGCTGGAGCTGTTCACGAAGGTGCGGGTGGAACGCCGGTGGTCGCAGCAGGAGTTGCGGCTTGCCGCGGAGCTGGACGACCCGCGGCTGCGGCGGGCGGCGGGGCATGGCGACCGGTACGGCGTTGCCGAGTACATCGCCGCGGGGCCGCAACTGGTGCAGAAGTGGCGAGACGGGTGGTCACCGGGCCTCGCACCCAGAGGAGCCGCGATGGTCACGGCAGCGATCGATCTGTTCCGGGCGGGGATGACGGCGGCGGTGCCCGTGAACGTGCTCGTCGGTCTGCACGAGGTGTACCTCCAGGCGCGCGGCGGCGCACAGCTGCGGCCGGAGGAGATCGACGAGGCGCTGGTGTGGGCAACGACGCTGGAGTACGGCGCCACCAGCTTGCTGATCAAGGACGCCGGAGATCGGTATCGTCCCTTCGACTACCTGGTGGACGCAGTCGGCCGGGACGGCGACGCAAAGCCCATCCCTACGGAGGTGTGGGAGGCTGTCCTGGCTTGTGCGGACGACTCCAACCTGATGTCAGTCATCCTGCGGGCGTCGGCGCACAATCAGATGGACATCTCACTGCGTGGGCTCGCCCGGCTGGAAAACGGAGAAGGAAGCGGTGGGCTGCACAAGGTCCCGCTTGGGAAGGATGCCCGGCTCGCCCTGCGCCGCCTGATGGCGATCGGGCAGGAGCAGATATTCTATGTTGGCCTCGACGATGTCACCCTGGCTCTGCAGAGAGCGCGGCCTGGGACCGTCGAGTGGGATTACGCGATGTGGGGCCACCATCGGGAAGAAGGCGACCTCGATCAGGCTGAGGTGTTCCTGCGCCGTGCCGCCGAAGCAGGGCACCCGCCGGCAATCGCCGACCTCGGCGCCATGCTGATCAAGCAGTCGCGAGACGACGAGGCTCGGAGCTGGTTGGAAACGGCGGTCGCGGCGGGGATTCGCGAAGCCCGGCTCAACCTCGGGATCCTGCACCTCCAGGACGGTGATCCAGGCCCAGCCGCGGACCTAATGGAGCCTGTCGCGGACCTCGTCGTCGACGACCTCGCTACTGACCTCGCCCGCAATCTGGGGAACGGTGGCGACCACGAACGCGCTCGTCACTGGCTTCGGCGCGCTCACGACCACGGCAACACGCGTGCCACGCTGTACATGGGTGAGTCTCACCTCGCGACGGGTGACGTGACCGCTGCCGAGCACTGGCTGCGCCTGGCGTGGGAGCAGGGGAATGTCGCCGCCGCCCACTACCTGGGAGAGATCTACTTCCATCGTCGTGATTGGGACGAGGCAGAACCCTTCCTCCGCGTGGAGGCGGAAGCCGGGCGCGCCACCGCAGCCACCTTGCTGGGCACGTTGCACTACCAACGAGACGAGTTCGACGACGCCGCGCACTGGCTGCGGAAGGCCGTGTCCGCAGGTGATGACGCGGCCCGGTTGGCACTCGGGATAGTGCTGGTCGACAAGGGCGAATTGGACGAGGCGGAGTCTCTGCTGCTGGACAGCCTGAGCATGCACGAGGCCGAGGCGGCGTCCTACCTCGCCCAGATCCAGCACCGACGTGGCGACCCGGCCGAGGCGGAGCGGTGGGGGCGACGGTCGCTCACCGCCCGATACGACAGCGAGCCCGCACTGCTACTCAGCGCGATCCTGATCGGCCAGGGACGGCACGACGAGGCGATGGAGGTGCTGCTGCCCGGCCACGAAGCCGGCAATCCGGCGATGACGCACAACCTCGGCATCGCCAGCGTTCTCAAAGGAGACGTCGACGCCGCGATCCGGTTCTTCACCCAGGCCAAGCAGGCCGGTGTCGCCGAAGCCAGTGCCAACCTTATCGCGATCTTCCAGGGCATTGCGGAGGACGAGGCGCGCAAACAGCGGCGTCCCTGGTGGCGAAGACGTTCGTGAGAGGGTGACGCGCGGTTCAGCCCACCTGGCCCGTCCCCGCAGTTGACATGCGGGGGGCCTCTTAGGTCTGATCTGAGCCGTCCTACCAGCACGGACCGATCTTTGGGACGGGAGGACCGGGGCAGAGGTGCACGTTCCTTCTTGTCCCTGGAGACCACGAAGCAGCTGGTTCAAGCGGGGCTTGCAGGGACAGGACACTGCGGGTTGGGCAGCGTAGGCAGGTACGCCCTCGTTGTCCGCGGGTGACAGCGGTGTAAGCGGCACTGCATCGGATCGAGAACACTTAGTGCTGCAGGGCGCATCCCACGAGGAGCGGCGCTGGCACTCTGGTAAGACGACCAGATGGACGTTGCCGCAGGGTTCGTGACAGCCGCCGGCGTTGGTGATGCGCTCGATGAAGATTTGCATGCGCCCCCTCGGCTGCTGCCGTCCAGCGCCGTTTCGTCCGCGCTTATTGGTAAGCGTGACGACGTGGCCCAGCTAATCACCGGCAGGTTTGTGCCGGCTCGACATGAGGTTATTGCAGTAAGCAAGGCTCGTCATGGTGTCAGGCCGGTTGCCGTTTGGGATCTGCCGAGCGGGCTTCTGTACCGAATCTTGACTCAGCGTATCGCCCCTTTGCTACCAGTTCCTGAACGTACGAGGCAAGCGTGGAAAGATTTTGAACGAAGTCCTTTGAGTTCACCCACGAAATACGTGGTCGCCGCAGACATTGCATCGTGTTATCAGCTGATCGATCACGAACTGCTCGCGCAAGAACTCTTGGTGCAAACTGGCGACAGTGAGACCGTAAATCACGTATTAACGCTTTTGCGTCTAGTGAGCGGTGTGCGTGCCGAAAAGTACGTCCGTGCAGTTCGCAGGTCTTGGCGCGTGGCTGGCGGTCGTCGGGGATGACGGGCCGGACCAGGTCGCCGACGAACCCTCGCAGGAACGCCTGCGGGGTACCAGAACTCTGCACACATGCGTTGAGCTGCGTGGTCGGGCACCGCGTTCGGTCGGCATGATCGTGGGCGTGGTGCTGCGACTGCTGTACCTCGTCTTTGTCCGGCTGGGTGGTTGGCTGGTTCTGCTCGGCCGGTCGTCGGCGGCTAAGGACGTCGAGTTGTTGGTGTTGCGGCATGAGGTGGCGGTGTTGTGTCGAGGTCAGCGTCGTCCGCGGTTGGATTGGGCTGATCGTGCGGTGCTGGGCGCGTTGGTGCGGCAGTTGCCGGTGGCTGCGAGAGCATCGGTTGGTGTCTCCGGGCACGGTGTTGCGGTGGTATCGGCTGATCGTGAAGAAGTGGACTTACCCGAACCAGAGTGGTCGGCCGAGGGTTAGTGAGGCCGTGGTGGCGTTGATCGAGCGGATGTCGCGGGAGAACACGGGCTGGGGTTACCGCCGTATCCAAGGTGAGCTGCTCGAGCTCGGCCACCGGACGGCCGCGTCGACTGTTCGCCGGGTGCTGAAACGGCTTCGGATTCCGCCGTCGCCTACTGGGAACTCCGACACGTCGTGGCGGCGGTTCCTGCGTGCTCAGGCGGCGACTATGGTGGCGTGCGACTTCGTTCACGTCGACGCGTTGTCACGGACAGATCTCGAGCGACGACCCGGATGAGCGGCGCGACAAGAGTTGCTCGACAGGCAGCGGTGAAGCATCGACGACGCCATGAACGCTGGCCGCGCTACGGCTGTGCTGGACCAGGTGGGTGTGCTGTGACTCCAGGGCCAGCTAAGGGCTTAGGTCTGGGCTGGTTCTCGGACTGGCGCCCTCCGGTGGCGCACTGACCACGACGTCTCGTTATCAACGAAGCCGGTCTTCCGCCTACCCTTGTGGGGTGGATCTCATCGCCCGGATCGAACAAGCGCTGGATGACCCGCGGATGTCACCGGGCGAGTTCGAGCGCGTGGCATGTGCTCTGCTGCAGCCGCTTTATCCAGGGCTGTCCGCGGTCGAGGGCGGGCACGACTTCGGCAGGGATGGTGACATTTACTTCCCGCTTCCTGGTTCCGGCCCTGACGCTCGCGGCCGTCTGATGGTGACTACCGGAGATCCGGTGGACAACATGCGGGGTGGTCTTCGGCGACTGGTGGAGGAAGAGCAGCGGGTAGACCTCGTCGTGATGATCTGTTCCAGAGCTGTCAGCGCTCGAACCAGAAGATCGCTTGCAAAGCTGTGTCAGGAAAGGGATCTGCCTGATCCTCATGTCTTCGCACGTAGCTGGCTGGTCATCGCGTTGGTGAACAGTCCGCTGTGGAGGGAGCGGTTGACTGGCGTTGCTGGACGTCTTGAGTCGCTTCTAGACAGCCCGCTCGTGGGTAGCGCGTCTGAAGGGATCGGCTCGGCGGAGATTTTCGGACGTGATGCGGAGCGACAGCAGGCTCAGCAGTTCATAGACGACGCTGTGGACTTCGTGGTGACCGGGCAGCCGGGGGTGGGCAAGACTCGGCTTGTTCAAGAGTTGGCTCGTGAGGTGAAGTTCTTGATGTCCGCAGAGCAGGGGCAGGTGCTTGACGACTTGCTCTCGGCCCGGCCGGCTGCGGTCGTCGTGGACGATGCTCAAATGAGGTTGCCGGAGCTCGGGTTGTTGAGACGAGCGCGGCAACAGGAAGATCTGTCGTTCTCGATTGTGGCTACGACGTGGCCGGACAAGCTGCAGGAGGTTGCCGAGTATCTCCCCGGCGCGAGTGAGCTGATGGTGCCGCCGTTGGTCCGTGCTGATGTGGACGCACTGTTGCAGGCGGTTGGCGTCACGGGACATCGTGCTCGGTTGTCGATCCTGGATCAGGCGCGCGGACGCCCAGGATGGGCACTCGCCTTGTGTGACCTGTTGCTCAACGGTGACGGTTTCCAGGTGGCGACCGGCAGTGCGCTCGTTGCGAACGTGGAGCGATTCTTGCTCGCGTCCACGGGTTCCGAGACCTCGGTCGATGCGCTCGCCTGTGTCGCGGCGATCGGCCACGCGACGACGAAAGATGTGCAGCGACTGGCGCCACTGGTCGGTATCGCACCCGCCGATCTCAGCGGCTTGTTCTACCGGCTTGCGCACAACGGTTTGCTCAGCCAGGCCACTGGGGCGTGGAGCTTGCAGCCTTCCTTGCTCGGGCCGTTGATCGCGCGGTGGTTTTTCGTGAGTCCCGCACGCAGAGACATGTCCACCGTGGTCGACGTTTTCCCTGAGCGGACAACAAGGATTGACGACGGTGTGTTGCTCGCCGCGCAGACTGGCTCGGAGCCCGCGCAACGCGCGGCCGACGTGTGGGCCGCCGAGGTGATTTCACGTGGAACGCTGACTGCCGCGGTTCTCGACAATCTGGTGACCTATTCGACGCTGAGCGAACGCGCAGCGCGTGTCGCGATTCAAGCGGTTGCTCCTGCGATACAACGGAATCCGCACGACACGTCGCCATATTCGGTGGTGCATGCGGTCGTTCAGTGCTGGGCGTTGCCAGAAGCCGTGGCGATCCTCTTGGACTCGGCGATCGGAGATGGTCGCGCTCGCCATCAGACACCCGAGCACCCGCTGCGAGTTCTCGCTGAGACAGCGGCGAGGGTCGAACCTGATGTACCGCCAGACATCCGCCTGCGCGAGCGAATTCTCGACGCGACGCTCGACTGGCTCGTGCGGGGATCGACGCCAGAGCGATGGCTGGTGGCGGCGGAGGCGGTTGCTGGGGCTCTGTCGCCAACTCTGGAGGGGCTTTGGCCCTCGGTGAACACCGTGGACGGTTTCGTCATCGCACGTGCGGTGCCGCCGGCCGTCGTTCTGCGGCGGCTCGCTGTCTTGTGGGGACGAGTGCTAGAACCTTTCGGCCTCACACCGATCGGCACGGAGGAGCGATGTCCTGTCGAGGCTGCGCGATTACTGGTTGGTCTTGCCGGCGAATGGGTCTGGCTGGCACGCGAGATTGCCAGCTCAGGCCGTAAGTTGAGCCCCGAGCAGATCTCGGCCGCCTCTGAGGGGGCGCGCTTGATCATCGAGTCGCTCCGTGTCGTGTGTGAACGGCACCCCGGCCTCGGGCACATGGCGAACTCGTTCCTCGACGGGGCTGACCCGGTCGTGGCGTCGTCGTTCACCTTGGACGTGGATCTTCAAGGGTTCATCGGGATGAGCCGGCCGCCTAGCCTTGAACCTGAAGACCTTCAACGCCACCTGGATGGTCAAGCGGCGTCGTCCCGAGAGCTGGCGGAGAAGCTGGTCAACCTCGGAGTAGCCGCTGGGGTGGCGCGGTTCGCGCAACTGGCCGAGCAAGCGAAGCTCGCCGGTCATCTGTATGTCGGGCACGAGGTAGCCAGGTTGATGGCGCCGCAGTTGGTCGATCCGGGGGAGTGGTACCTGGCAGCTCGCGATGCCCAGCTGCAGGACCTGGCGTCGGTCGCCCTGACTGAGTCGTATTTGAGGGACTCCGCAAGGCTTCCCGCCAGCGTTGTGCGACAGGAACTGCGGAAGCCCGATCGACGGCCTTTGATGATCAGAAGCGCGTTGAGGAGCACTGTGCTGAACGACAGCGTCGCGCTGGTCATCGAGGACCTTCAAGGGCAGGACGCATTCCTGTTGGCCCATACTCTCGTACGGGACGAGGTCGACGACGTTCTGCACCGGCTGCTCGTGCACCCCGTGCCGGAGATCGCTGCCGCGGCCGCGCTCCAGTTCGACCTCGGCGAGGCAGGCAGGCCGACACTGCCGGACAGCTGGCGCGACGCATGGAACAAAGCCTTCGTCAACGCGCGCGGTGATTCTGACGATCACGCGTGGCCACTCGGCCGCATCCTCCGCCACCTGGTCACCCATGATCCAGACCTGGCTGAAGAGTGGTTCAAGGCCCGACTGAGCGAGCTTTCTGCAGGCCCTTACCCACAACGCCTCAGCCCACGTGACTGCGAAACCTATCTCGCCGGCCTGCCGGCCGCGCATCGCGGTCGGCTCGCTCGCCACTACCTCGCGCTTGGTCGTGTCTGGAACGGGCGACGACTGCTCGCCCATCTCGTGGGACGCGATGTCTCTCTGGCGGAGAGCCTGCTGGATGAAGGACTGATGTCGATCGACCATGTCCTCGGAGCCATCGGCGGTGGAGAGGGCGTCGTTGATCACCTCGGCCCGCTCGCGCTGCGACGTGGCGTTGCGCCCGCTCTGATCGCCGAAGCCGCCTGTCCCAGTCCCGATGACATCTGGGACGAGGTTCAAGAGGCCAACAGCAACCTGGACTACTACCGGAGCCTGGCGCAACGTGTTCCCGAGTTGGTCGATGTGTCCGCCGTCGGGATTGCTGAACAGCAGACGCGCCTGCGCGAAGCAGAAGAACGCCAGAACCGTGCGCGTCTTCGTGGTGAGCATTCGTGACTCCGAGGCAGTCTCCATGATCGCCTTGCTGACGCACCAGGGGCGAGCACGTCGAGGAGCAGGGGTTGACGGCGCAGTGCGCGCAACAGTTCGCGAGCCTGCCAGCCGCGGCGGCGGGGCCGGGGGAGTCGCTGGAGCTCAAGCCGACGCGTACGGATCGTCGGCACCACCGCACACCCCACCCACGCATGGGTAACTCAGGCCATCCGCAACCTGCTCATGGACCTCGAGAGCTGGCCACGTGCCTTCGCGCTGGCCGCTCTTGCGGCTGAGGAGGTCGGCAAGTACGGAACCTGTTGCCTGGCGATCAGTAGTCCGCCAGGCGATGAGGCCGCTTGGAAGACCTTCTGGAATGACCTTCGGAACCACCGGCCGAAGATCGCCAGCATGTCCGGCCCCCTGATGGACTCGATCGCTGTGTTCTACCCAGCTCAAGGCCCTGAAGGCCGCGATCACTGGGCGCAAGTGCGCGCCACACTCACCGATCGCGACAGCAGCCTGGCTAAGGCGATCGACCAGACCAAGATGGCGGCACTCTACGTCGATTTCGACGACGACATTGTGCGGGTGCCGAACGAGCTGGTGGACCGAATCCTGGCGCAGAACATGATCAATGCGGTCACTCGTGCTATCGCGTACCCGCCTCAACCTGCACCTGCCGGGGCGTGATCATCTAGCGGCGAGAAGTAGGTGATCTTCTTCCGCGTCGAGCCGTGCGTTCGGTACACGACTGGGGTCGTGGATCGTCTTAGCGAGGGTGCTCCAGTGGTTCTGATCGAGATAGATCGACGTTCGGCCGCCCAACGGCGCTTGGTCGTCTGGTCGAGGCAACTCGACTGAGATGTCGTGTCCTCGAATTGTCTTCAATTGCAGGTGGTGCACGGCGGGGAAGTAGATCGACGAGTCGATCATGCTCGTGGTGCAGAAGCCTGGCTTGCCGAGGCTGGCGGAAACGCTGGAGCCGTCCGCGAAAACGAGGGTCATCGTCCCGTCACGAGCGAGGCGCATGGCGACCGGCCACTGTGTCATGGCGACTCCACGGTCTGTGCCTTTTGGACGAGATGGGCTACATAGCTGAGCACCGCGAGCATCTCCAGTGCCTCGTGCGGGGCCGGGTCAGGCCAGCCTGGGTGGGACACGAGGTTGCGCACCGCCATGAAAGCACCACGGACGAGCGCCGCCGAGCCCTCATGCGCCGAACGCCAGGTCTTCGCGGTGGGATCGACGTCGCGGAACCGCAGTCGCGGAGATCCGGTCGTCGGATCGCCCGTCGAGAACAGGACGGCAAGGTTCTCACCCGAGACGGCCTGGCCGGCGATGGTCTGCAGGAGGCCTTCGAGCGCTGTTGCTGCGGTCTGCACTGCTGCGCGGTGGTGGCCGCCGTCCCACAGGGCGGCTGCAGCGCCCCAGACAGTCGGGTGAAGTTGCGACGCCGACAGTCGAGGGCCGACTGGGCCGACGACTTCCGCCAGCTCCTCCCGCTGGGTGAGGATGGCGATCGCTTCGACGATCGCGAGGCGGGCCTGGGTGAAGGGATGCCCGCCGTACGGACCCTCCTCATGCTCAACGACTTTGTCCGCGAGCTCAGATTTGTCCATCGCGCGAACGATTTCTTGTGCCAGCCACGTCCGGGTGCGGACCTGGTCGATAAGGCCGGCCACCTGACTGGCCAGTCCTTCGTTCTCCTGGTAGGGCGCTTGGTTGCCCCAGCGCCGGTCGTAGAGATCGCCCCAGCGGTCGATGAGTTCCAGGACCTCCACGAGTCTGTCGTGCGCGAGTTCGAGATTCACGTTGCTGACGATAACTGGCAGACCTGGCTCCTGATCAGCCATTTTGGATGGCCAGCCCGCCGTCACACACGAGCTCAGGGGCAGGTCCGATGTGTGGGGAAGAGGTTGTGGAAGAAGGTTTCACCATCGGCCGCGTTTCGGTGATGACAGCGGTTGCCACAGGGGAGGCTGGTACCGATGGCCTGTGCGTGGTCAGCGCGCGCCCATGGCCGTACCCTCCGAATCCGACTCGAAGAGGACTTGAGATCGGCGGATTCGTGGCGAGGATCGTCTTCGTTATCCCGTGTGGCGGTGCGAAACTGTTCCATCAGGCGCCCGCTCGTGAGCTATATACGGGCTCGATGTTCCGGTTCTGCCTTGCTGTAGCAGTCGAGGAGGCTGATCTCGCTGCCGCGGCCGGGCACGACGCCGCCGTGAGGATCTTGTCGGCCAAGCACGGCCTGCTTGAACTGGATACGCTCGTTGCCCCGTACGACGTCGTGATTAGCAGCCATTACGCAGTCGCGGCAACGGTGGTCGCAGAGCAGCTGATGGACGTGACGCAGACTGGGCGAGCCGAGATCTACACGTTCCTCCCACAGGCGTACCTGGCCCGGTTGTGCCAGGCAAGTGAGCTCGCGGGGCAGCGCGGCGGTCGGATCTCGGTCAACGACCTCTACTGGGGTTCGCGTGGAATTGGTGATCAGCGGCGTGTGCTGTCGGAGCTTCGCCGGTCCCGATCGTCGAGCGTGCCGCAACCTCTGTGGCGACGTCGGTCCACCCGTGACAGACCGGGCAATGGGGCAGGCTGAACGACTAGGCAATCGGCAGGTCGCGTGCTCGGCGTTTGTGTTCCGCGCGAAGGGCTGTGTGCGATGTTGGCGATGTTGAGTGGAAGTACCTCGTTGCTGATGAGCTCGTCTTCCAGCTTCCACGGTTCGTCGTCGAGTACATACGTCACGCGTGCGTGGGCCGCCATCCACTCGGACAGGAGAGCTTCGCCTGACTTGGTGAAAGTCAGCCGATCGCCGCGGCTGCCGACACGGCGGAGTTCGATCCCCAGCTGCCCGGCCAGATGGCATCCCAAGGTCAAGCGGAGCGTGGAGCCGTAGGCGTTGCCTCGGAAGTGGTACCTGACGCGTTGGCGGAGGTGCTGCCGGCTCGGAGGCCGGCCGTTCGACGGCGGGAGCTTCGGTGCGATTCCGACGTAGAGCAGCGTGCCGAACGCGCCGACAATGCAGCCCTGAGCGGGGACACCCGGTGGCAGTTCGTCGAAGTACCACGCGTAGGCCCCAGGCCTGGCTGGGATGGCTGAATCGCGCGCCAGCACCTCGTCCCTCGAGTGCACCTGGCCTGGACTCAGCAACGGTCTCGCGCGCTCGCGGTAGGCGTCATCGTTCAACTGGAGCTCCTTGAGCGGTCAGCGGCGCTCGGGTCGAGTGGAAGGTTCCGTCCTCGCAATAGATCAGCTCCATCCCCGTGGCCTTCAGAAGGTCGATCAGGCTCGGCGCTGGCCGGGCGGGAAGAAGAACCGCGAGACTCGCGTCGGGTCGCAGGTGGTGTTGGTAGTCGAGGAGTTGGCCGATGGCCATGCGGACGTCCTGCCTGCTGGTGGACGCCTTGGCCTCGATGATCATCGTCTGCCGGTCATCGAAGACGTCGCAGACGAGTTCCTCGCCCGTGGGCAGCCTGCCCACGAGACAGCGCAACTCCCGGCCCAGGAACTCGCTGTACTGCTTGATCAGCCTCGCCTCGGGGTAGGTGACGGTGCGCGGTCCGCCGTTGTTGCTCGACGTGGTGTCCTCGGGAACGTCACCGACCGGCCGGGAGGTCAGCACGGTCTCGGAGCGGCGCGGGCGGTTCGTCCGGCTGTGGGCCGCGCTCGCTTCGAGCACGTGCCATTCGGCCGGAGTGAGCGGGAACGGGTTGGCGCCGCCGGGCATCCGCAGGATCCTCGCCCGCGCGAAGTCCGGGTCGGACTGGAGGCGCTCCTTGGTGATCGGTGCGTCGAACAGGTAGCGGTCGAACCGCAGGTCGACAACGTCCGCCTCCGACGGCGGTTGCTCCTTCCAGTAGGAGTCGAAGTTGGTCGCGCGGTGGACCGCTGAAGTGATCTCGCCCAGTCCGTAGACGCCAGCAGCCGCGCCGGAGATCCAGAACGCGAAACGGTCGCCTGGCCGCAGGTCCTGGTGGTGAATGGCGACCGTCCACCGGTCGAGCTCCATCGTGTTGTCCTGCCACCAGGCCCAGACGTCCCACACGGCCGGATTGCACTGCAGGAGCCAATACCGCGGCGAGGCCTGTTCGGCGTGGAGGTCACCGAGGCGTGCGTGCCGGTCGGCGGGAATCAGCGTGATGCTGCGCAGCGGCGCGGACAGGCCCAGCGGCGTCAGCACGCTGTCGGCCGGGATCGGTGACTCGTACTCCTGGACGTCGCCCAGCGCGACGATGTGCTCCCAGGTCGCGCCTTCCTCGTCCGCGCCCCACACGGCCCTCGCGACGTCCGCGTTGCGGAACACGTGCAGGATGGTGGCTTCGGCGAAGAAACCCATGTCGGCGTAGAAGAGGATCCGGTCGCCCGCTCGCCGGTCCCGCAGTGCGACGGCCTTGGCATTGCCGGTCGATGCGGTGGGGGTGGAGCCCCACAGCCTGGCTGTCCCGTCTGGGAACAGCCGGCTCAGGGCCGGGAGGTCGTCGCCGAGCTCGGAGGCGATGTCGGCGATTCGCACCCCGCGGCGGACGGACCGCTCGAAGTTCTGCGGCCCGTTGTGCCGCGAGCCGCCGCGGGGCTGCAGGACGAGCTGGGCGTTGGTCATGATCACGAGGATAGGGACGGGCACCGACAATTTCCGGCGCGCGTCACCGGCCGAGCATTGCGCGCAGGTAGGCCTGGGTGTCGTCGTCGGTGGAGTACAGGCGGCACCCTCTGGCTCCGCGGCTGGCCAGGACCCAGTAGGTGTTCGCCGCGAGCTGGACGTACTCGTCAGGACTCACGTCCTTCATCGCAGGATCGTGGCTGTACTCCGGGCGAGCCACCCAGCGGTCGCCACGGCGAACGAAATCCGGTCCCATGATCACGCCGGCGTAGTCGTACTCGAGTCCCAGACACGTGTAGATGCAGCCGACCTGGTTCTCGCCGCCGGCATCTGTGGCCCAGTACTCCTTGCGCGGCGCGAGAACCATCGCGCCGTCGCGGTGCGTGTCGAACGCGTTCCACGGCCGGACCCAGCTGCGCTGCACGCCGGCCGGATCAGTCCAGCTGATCGATACGTCTGGAATCAGTGAGCGGCCGCGTGGTTTCTTCGTCCATGGCCAGCAGAAGCCTGCGGTGATCCGCGCGCTGTGGCCGCCGCGGGCGTGCTCGTCGGCCCAGCGCGCCAGCTCGCTTGGGTCGGCCGCGATGCCGAGGTCGTAGTCGGTGCCGTGCCACTGGGGATGCGTCTGGTCGAACAGCAGCTCTTCGAGCCAGCGGAGGTAGGGCTGCGAGCCGCCGCACCGGAACTGGCTGGTCAGGTCGAACGAGGTGAATCGCGTGCCCAGGTGGTGAGCCTGCTGCTTCAGTTCTTCGACGGTGAAGCCCTCACCGGGGTTGACGATCTGCCGTTCGTCGAGGAACAACACGACCACCGAGGTGCGGTCCAGCAGCCCTTCGACACACCGGTTTCCGCGCTTCATGCGCTGTGCCTCGTCGACAAGCAGAACTTCCCTCACCGTGGGCCGCTGCTTGCCCAGGTAGGTCTGCAGGTTGCCGAACAGGCCCTTGGCTGCGGGGTCAGCGGCTGCCCGTTCCAGTTGCCACCGCAAGGTTCCTGACGGCGTGAGGTAGCGGGCTTCGACCTCGCGGAACATTCTCGGGATGTCGGCGAGCAGCCGTGCGGCGATGACTGTCTTACCCGTACCCGACCCTCCCCGGACCACGATGAGATGCGATGTCTTGCGGTCGTCGCGCACAGCCTTGCCGATCCTGCCGAGCACGTGCAGCTGTGCGTCCTGCTGGGCCCCGACGAGAGTGAAGGACGGCTGGCCCGCCAGCATTGCCGCTAGCCGGTCGAACACGCGTCCTGAGGGTGAATGCGGCGCCGCCAGAAACCGCACGACCGCCTCGTCGCTCGGTGCGGCCAGGTCGTTCGACAGGAGTGCCTTCGCCAACGTTGTGGGGCTGGCGGTCTCCTCGACATCGGCTTGCCCGAGCAACGCCACATTGCGGCTGCCCTCGCTCGTACGTACCGCGTCGCGGAGTTGTTCGACGGTCGTGGGTGGTGCGTTGTGCAACAGGGCAACGGCACGGAACTCGAGACCGAGCGCCCTGTGGTCCAGCCAGTCAACGAAGTAGGCGACGTACCCGGCAGCCTGGCGGCACGGGTGCGTGTACTCACGTCCCCTGACGGTTACCAGCAGCGCGTCGGCCCACTCGCAGCTGTCCCACTGCTTCAGTTCGACGACGATTGCGGCAAGCCCGCCGTCCTCGCGCGCGCCCAGCAGCAGGGCGTCCACGCGTTGACCGGTCCTAGGCAACTCGTACTCGAGGAACAGGCGCAAGTCGCCGAGCCCAGCCCGAGTTAGCGCGCCGAGCAGCTCGGGCCAGCTGTTGCGCCAACTCGCCTTCTCCGACTCGCTGAGCTCCTCGGCTCTTGTACGCTCGAACTCCGCGACACAACCGTCGATGAAGCCATCAAGTGACTCCTGCATGGCGGTACGTGCGCCGCTGACCGTTCCCCCGAAGACGTACACGATCTAGAGCTACCAGATCACTACAGTTCAAGCTCCGGCGGGACGGCCGAAGGATCCTGTGCATGCGCGCCCAGTGAGCCGGCCGTCCGGGAGTCGGCTTCGGCCTGATTCATGGCTGGTTTGTAGTTGCTCTTCAGCGGGCTCAGATAGCGAGCTGACGCTGACCGAAATGATGTGGAACCCGCATTGCGTCGAGAGGTGTGCTCGATAGCGGGTCCACGCGCCCAGCGGTTGACGCCATGAATGAAAAAGCGGGTGAGGATTGAAGAATCCTCATCCGCTTGATCAACTCCGATGTCCGAGGGGGGACTTGAACCCCCACCCCCTTTCGGGGACTAGCACCTCAAGCTAGCGCGTCTGCCATTCCGCCACCCGGACGTATTTAGTTCTGCCTCGGCTCGCGCCGTGGTGTGTCCATAGGTTACATGATCGTCGGTGCACGCCAAAATCGGGGCTTGGTGGGTGTGTTTGTGCTGGTCGGGGCTTGATCGGTGGTGGTGTCGGTGAGTGGGGTTAGGGTCGGGGTGTGCGTGAAGTGACTGGGTGGTTGCTTGAGTCTGACCCTGCGTTGCGGTGGCAGGTTCAGCGGGATCTGGTGGGGGCGCTGGAGGAGGTTTGGCTTGCCACGCGGGCGCTTGTGGGGGTTGAGGGGTTTGGGGCTCGGTTGCTTGCCGCGCAGGGGAGCGATGGCATGTGGGCCGGTGGGGCCTTCTTTCCCGCTGGGTTCGACGGGAAGGAGGAAGGGCAGCCGTGGACGGCTACCACCTGGTCGTTGACCTCGTTGCGGGAGTGGGGGGTTGAGGCCGCTTTGCTTGAGGGGACCGCTGAGCTGCTTGCGGCTGGGTGTCGGTGGGACTACGAGGGGCTGCCCTACTGGGGTGGGGAGGTCGACTGCTGCATCAACTCGTGGACCTTGGCCAACGGGGTGTGGCTTGGGGTTGATGTTCGGGGGATTGCCGACTGGTTTGTCGAGCATCAGCTTGAGGACGGTGGGTGGAACTGCGAGTGGGTTGAGGGGTCCAAGCGGTCGTCGTTTCACTCGACGCTCAACTCGTTGAAAGGGTTGCTGGCCTACGAGGTGGCTACCGGAGGGACGGCGGAGACGAAGGCCGCTCGGGTGCGGGGTGAGGAGTATTTGCTTGCTCGGCGGCTTTGTCGGCGGTTGTCCACTCAGGAGGTTGTGGGGGAGTGGGTCGGGCGGTTCAGGTCGCCGTTTCGCTGGGGGTACAGCGTGTTGAACGCGATGGACTACTTCCGGGAGGCCGGGCGGAAGGATCCTCGGATGGCTGAGGCCGTCGAGATGATCAGGATGGCGCGGCAGGCGGACGGGACCTGGTTGCAGGGTGGGCGGCATCCTGGGCGGGTGTGGTTCGAGGTTGATGTTGACGAAGGTCAGCCGTCGAAGTGGCTCACGTTTTACGCGCTGCGGGTGCTGGAGTGGTGGGAGAACTAGATCCAGCCCTTTGCCCTGGCGAAGCGGGCTGCCTCGTGGCGGTTCGAGGCTGCGGTTTTGCCTACGGCTGAGGAGAGGTAGTTGCGGACCGTGCCTGGGGAGAGGGAGGCGCGGCGGGCTATTTCTTCGATCGGGGCGCCTTCGAGTGCTAGTTCCAGGACGTCTGCCTCGCGTGGAGTCAGTGGGCTGTCGCCGGCGCTGATTGCTTCGGCTGCCAGGGACGGGTCCACGTAGCGGCCTCCTGTGTGGACGGTTCTGACCACTGTGGCCAGGACGTCCGAGGAGACGGTTTTCGGGAGGAATCCCCTTACGCCTGCGGCCAGTGCGCGTTTGAGGTGGCCTGGGCGGCCGTGGCTGGTGACGATCATCGTGGAGCACGTGGGGAGTTCCAGGGCAAGGGACTGGGCTACCGAGACGCCGTCCAGGTCTGGCATTTGCAGATCGATCACGGCCACGTCTGGGCGGACCACTCGGGCGGTGGCCAGGGCTTCGGCGCCGGTGGCGGCCTGGGCGACCACTTCCAGGTCGTCCTCCAAGGACAGCAGGGCGGCCATGGCGCCGCGGATCAGGTGCTCGTCGTCGGCCAGGAGGATGCGGATCACGGGAGCTCCACTGTGAGGACGAAGCGGTTGGGGGCTTCCGGGGCCGCTGTCACGGTGCCGCCCAGGGCCGCTATGCGTTCGTGGAGGCCGGTGAGGCCGCTGCCGAAGCGGAACGTCGTCAGGGAGACGCCGTCATTTGACATGGTGAGGATCTTGCCGCGCAACGTGATCGTGCACGTGTGGGCCTCGCTGTGGCGCAGGACGTTGGTGACGCCCTCGCGGACTGCCCAGCCCAGGGCGCCGGCCGGTTCGCCGTCGAACGTCACGTCGCCGATCACGCGGCAGTCGATGCCCGCGGAGGCCAGGAGTGAGCGGGCTCCTGCCAGTTCCACGGAGAGGTCGGCGGTGCGGTAGCCGCTGACCACGGCGCGGAGTTCGTCCAGGGAGTCCTGGGCGATCTGGCGGACCTCGAGCATCTCGTCGATGGCCGGTTCGGTGCGGCCGCGACGTGCCAGCTGGGCCGCGAGGTCGGCTTTCAGGGCAACGGCGGAGAGATTGCGGCCCACGACGTCGTGCAGGTCGCGGGCGAAGCGGAGGCGTTCTTCCGCCACGGCCAGGTTCGCGCGGACTTCGCGGGAGCGGTCCAGTTCCCAGACGATGCGCAGCATCCACAGCGTCGAGCGGAACGCGGCCACCAGGAGCTGCAGCATGATGGTCATGAAGAACGCGTTGCCCGGCGGTGCGACGAGGTACATCCAGGCCCCGCCCGCCGCGGCCACCAGCACGAGGGTGCGCGGGCGGGCCACGGCGGACAGGGTCGTGATCATCAGGACCAGGAAGATGATCGCGATGCCGTCGCCGGGGCTGTCGGGCTTGCCGGGCAACGGATCCGGGTAGGTGAGTTCCGCCGTGGCCAGCGCGGTGCAGGTGGCGACGACGTAGATCGTCAGCAGGCGCCGCGGATAGCGGGACTTGCCGAGGTGGTGCTCGATGCCGAAGTGGACGAGCCGGACGCCCATGACCACGTGGGCCAGCACCGCCGTCACGAGCACGACGAGGGCGACGGTGCTGATCTCCGCGGTCAGGCTGATGATCAGCAACGGCGGCAGGAACACGTAGCTCAAGTAGAACGTGTAGCGCACGAAGAGGTCGAACCGCGCCGCGCTGCCACGGGACCGCCACCAGCCGAGCAAGTTCACCTCCGGGGATCCCACCTGAACCACCGCTGCACAGCGTAGGTCCCCAGGGCGATCCACACCGCCAGGACGATCACCGGCTTGAGCACGGGTCCGTCCGCCCAGCCGGCGCGCAGCAGTTCGAGCACCGGCGTCAGCGGCAGGTACCTGAGGACCGCGGCGAGGCCGTCGGGCAGGACTGAGAGCGGGAACATCAGGCCGGACCCGAACAGGCACGCCATCAGGATCGGCAGCGACGTCACCTGCGCCATCTCGACGGTCCGCGTGAACGCCGAGGACACCGCCGCCAGCAGCACGAAGACCGCGATGCCACCCGCCACGCCGAGCACGATGAACCACGGCCGCGACGGCAGCGGCACGCCCGTGATCACGCCGGCGACCACCGTGAACAGCACCATCTGCCCGAACGCCACCACGACGGACGGCAGGGACGCGCCGAGCAGGATCTCCGGATCGGTGAGCTCGCCGACGCGCAGGCGCTTCAGAACCAGCTCCTCGCGCCGGGCGACGAACGTGGTGACGAGGTTGTAGTACACCGCCATCAGCAGCGCGAACCCGACCAACCCGACGACCAGCGGAACGCCGTCCGCGTCCACCGAGATCAGCACCGGCACCAGCAGCAACGGCAGCAGCAGTGAGTTGAACAGCGCGGTCCGGTTGCGCCAGAACAACTTCAGCTCGGCCTGTCCCACAGCCACGGCCCTCATGCCGCCTCCTCCGCGATCGCCAGGAACGCCTCTTCGAGCGACGCCGACCGGGCGTCCAAACCGGACAGTTCCACGTTGTTCTGGTGAGCCCACGCCAGGAGCTCGTGCAGGGTCGACTGCAGTTCGTTCGTCCGCACGGTCACCCGGCCCGACGACTCCACCTCGGCCACGACAGGCAGCGGGACACCGGCCGGCGGCACGAACGAGATGCGGGACGGGTACGCGTCCACGACCTCGGACACCGTTCCCTGCGCCACGATCCGGCCGCGGTGCATGATCGCCAGCCGATCGGCCAACGCCTGCGCCTCCTCCAGATAATGCGTGGTCAGCAGCACGGTCACGCCCTCACGCAGCAGCGAGCGAATCAGCTCCCACGTGTTGCGCCGGCTCTCCGGGTCGAGTCCGGTGGTCGGCTCGTCGAGGAACAGCACCTCCGGCTTGCCCAGCAACGCGAGCGCCAGGTCCAGCCGCCGCCGTTCCCCGCCGGACAGCTGCTTCACCCGCACCGACGCCCGATGCGCCAGATCGACGAGCGACAACGCCTCGTCCACCGGCCGCGGCGACGTCAGGGTCCCCGCCCACATCTTCGCGGCCTCGGTCACCGTCAGGTCAGGCGGGAAACCGCCTTCCTGCAGCATCACGCCCATCCGCGGCCGCACGGCGGCGCGTTCGCTGAACGGGTCGTGGCCGAGCACGCGCACGGACCCCTCCGCCGGACGTGAGAGCCCTTCCACCACCTCCACGGTCGAGGTCTTTCCCGCGCCGTTCGTGCCGAGCAGGGCGAACATCTCGCCCCGCTCCACGTCAAAGGAAACGCCCCGCACAGCCTCGAACCCTCCGCTGTACCGGCGAGTCAGCCCCCGCACCTCGATCGCTGTCATGAACCAACGATCTCGGGAAACACAGGCAACCGGCAGTGCCGTCCCACATCAGTTCCCCATGACAGATGTCATGCGCGCAGCACTAGTGCGTCCACCACCACGGACGCCGGTTCGGACAGATTCAGCCACGCGACAACGATGCGCTGACGCTCTCTTGAGCGCACCCGTATGACCTGCACGCCGTGCGGGACCAACGCGGCCAACGGCTCGGGCAACGTCGTGATGCCCGCACCGGACGCCACGAGCTGAAGCTTCGCCAGCCAGTCCCGCGCGACATGGGCGACGGTCACCCTTTCGTCCAGCCCAGGCCAGACCCCGAAACCCGGCGGGCCCGCAATCCACGCCCACCCGCGCAGGTCGCCCACGTCGATGAAGTCCTTGTGTGCCAGCGGATGCGTCGACGGCACAGCCAGCAGCAACTCGCGTTCGTCCAGCACCTTGGTCCGCAACGCCGGCGTCTCGTCGTCCAGCGGAGGGAACGGCGGCTCGGACGCGAGCACCGCGACGTCGACCGTGCGGGCTCGCAAGGCGCGAACCAAGGACGCGGTGGTGCCGTCGCGCGTGGTCACCGTCAACGCCGGATGGCTTCGCCGCAACGACGCCAGCGCGGACGGGACCAGCATGCCGCCCGCGCTGGTGAACCACCCGAGCCGGACCGTGCCCGCGGTCGCCGGCAGCCCGGACAGCTCACGGCTGGCCGCGTCGAGCTGAGCGAGAACCAGCCCTGCGTGCCGCAGCAGCACGTGCCCGGTGTCGGTCAGGTGCACGCCGTCGCGCTGCCTGTCGAACAACGGCGCGCGCACGACCCGTTCCAGCGCGGCGATCTGCCGGGACACCGCCGACTGCGTGTAGCCCAGCGCGGCGGCCGCGGCGCTCAGCGAGCCCCGCTCGGCCACCTCCTGGAACACCCGCAACGCCACCAGCGGAACCGCAGTCAGGTCCATGAACCAGATGTATACGGACTACGGGTGGTATCGCCCCTGAATCTCGGTGATGACCGCGACGTCCGTGGTGTCCGGCAACGCCGTTGCGGGCGCCCAGGCTTGCCATGATCAGATCAAGGTCGTAATCTTACGGTCGTGCCAAAACACGCGGATCCCGTCGAACGGCGTCAGCAGGTGGTCGCCGCCCTCTACCGGGTGGTCGACGCCGAGGGGCTGGACGCGGCGAGCCTGCCCAGGATCGCCAGGGAGCTGAACGCCACCACCGGCCTGCTGCAGAAGTACTTCCGCAGCAAGGACGAGCTGCTGCTGTTCGCGCAGGACCAGCTCGTGGAGGAGCTCACCGCACGCGTGCAGGAGGTCCTGAACCAGGAGGGGAGCCTTCAAGACCGTCTGCACAACGCCCTGTGTGCCATCGGGCTCGTGGACGACGCGGCACGCGCACGGGTGTGGCTGGCGTTCGCGGCTCGTGCGGCGGCGAATCCTGTGCTGCTGCAACGGCACGTGGAGGGCGCGCAGGCGATCAGGGATCTGTGCTGGCACGTGCTGGAGGTCGCGGGCTTGGACGGCGGGGAGGCCGTCGGACTCGCGGCATTGGTCGACGGGGTGACGGCGCAAAGAGCGCTCGAACCGGACGTGATGACGGAGGAGGTGGCGCGGCAGGTGATCGCGCGCCAACTCGAACGATTGTGGGGGAGTACGTGACATTAGGACTGGTGGCGGCGCTGGCGGGACTGGCGCTGCTCGACTCGACGAGCATCGGGACGTTGTTCATCCCGATCTGGCTGATGCTCACGCCGGGGCGGCTGAAGCTGAGCAGGTTCGCCGTCTACCTCGGCACGATCACCGTCTTCTACTTCGCCGTCGGCATCGTGATCGTGCTCGGCGCCTCGCAGCTGGCAGGCCACCTCGACAACCAGGTCGCTCTCTGGATCCAGCTGGTGATCGGCGTGTTCCTGTTCGCGATCAGCTTCCGCTTCGACAGCAAGAAGAAGCCGAACACCGGCAAGTGGCGAAGCCGCCTCGACGCCAACGGGTCCGCGATGGCGCTCGCCGGTGTCGCGGTGCTGGCGGGCGTGGTCGAGCTCGCGACGATGCTGCCGTACCTCGGCGCGATCGGGATGATGAGCGCCGCCGACCTGCGACCTGCCCAGATCGGGCTGCTGCTCGCCGGATACTGCCTGGTCATGATCGTGCCGGCGCTCCTGCTGCTCGGCGGGCGGCTCGCGCTGCGGGCAAGGATCGACCCGTTCCTCACGAGGATCAGCGACTGGTTCGCCGCGAAAGGGGCGAGTGCCACGGGCTGGATTCTCGGCATCGCCGGGTTCCTGGTCGCGCGCGATGCCGTCGCCCGGCTGTTCCTCATGTGAACCATTTGGTCCAGTTGGCTGAACGACCCGGTTCCGTTTTCCTCCTACACTCGCCAGGATGACTGGGCCGGCCGATCCGAGAAGATCGGTCCCGCGCGAACTGGCGCCGTTGCTCCGAATGGAAGTGGCGCCCGTCGCGGTGGGCATTTTCGAGGCGATCGAGAAATCCATTCCGGAATACAGCAGGTTCCGGGAGAACGTGGTCGACGGAATCCGGCAGGCGCTGGTGAAGTTCGTCGACCGCATCGCCTCGCCGGATTCCGAGCCCGATCCGCACGACGACATCCACCGCAAGCTCGGCGCGTGGGAGTTCAAGTCCGGCCGCAGCCTCGACAGCCTCCAGGCCGCCTACCGGATCGGCGCGCGGGTGGCGTGGCGGCACATCTGCGGGTTCGCCGAACGGCGTGAGCTGTCGCTGCGCCTCATGTCGGTGCTGGGCGAGGCGATGATCGCCCACGTCGACGAGCTGGTCAGCCTGTCGGTCGAGGGGTACGCCGCCGCGCAGGCGAGTGCGGCGGGCACGCTGGAACGCAAGCGGCGCAAGCTGATGGAGCTGCTCGTCGGCGATCCCGCGACCAACTGGCAAGCCGTGCTCGACGCGGCGAGGGCGGCGTCCTGGCCGATGCCCGACCGGCTCGTGGCCGTCGCGCTGGAGCCGTCCGCCGCGCCCGCGGACGACCTGCCCGCCGACGTCCTGGTCAACTTCGAGGACGCCACGCCGTACCTGCTGGTACCGAACCCGGCCGCGGTGCCGCGCTGGTTGCGCGGAGCCTTGCCGGGGTGGCGGGCCGCGGTCGGCCTGCCGGTGACGCCGCAGGAGACGCGCAGGTCACTGGCCTGCGCCCGCCGGGTGCTCGCCCTCGCCCGCGAGAAGGTGCTGCCCGACAAGCCGGTGCTGGACTGCGCCGACCACATCGTCGAACTGACCGTGCTCGCGGACGAGTTCCTGGCCAGGCAGCTCGCGGAACGGGCGCTGGCGCCGCTGGCCCCGCTCACCGACCTGCAACGCACCAAGCTCGCCGAGACGCTGCTGGTGTGGCTGTCGGCACGGGGTGGCGCGCCGGAGGTCGCCGCACGGCTGAAGGTGCATCCGCAGACCGTTCGGTACCGCGTGAACCAATTGGACGAACTGTTCGGCGACCGAATGCACGACGCCGAGGAGAGGTTCACGCTCGAACTGGCCCTGCGCGCGCACTATTTGTTGCTGCGCGACTGACAAACAACGGGAAGTCATTTCGTACGCGGGTGACAAAAGACGATTTTCGCTTGCTTTGCGGAATCAAAGCTGGCTACTTTACTGGCGAGTAAAGCAACACCGCCTTTCTGCAGTTCAATGACGTACTCAGGAGGTCCCTGCAGATGAAGACCGGACTTTTCACGCGCGCCGCCGCCGTCGTTCTGGTCGCCGGAGCGCTGAGCGTGGCGACGGCCGGCACCAGTTCCGCCGCGACCGCCTCGCTGAACATCACCTACGTGTGCGAGTTCTCGATCACCGGCACCCATGACGTCCCGACCGTGGTCACGTCGCCCAACGTGCCGGACTCCGCCGCCGTCGGTGTGCCGACCGCGGTCGCCGACACGACGGTGTCCGCCACCGTGTCGGACGACATCCGCAACACCCTGTGGTGGATCGGAGGCCGGTCCGTCGACGGCACGATGACCACGAACGTAGTGGTGGACAACGCGGGCACGGTCCAGAACCTGACGGCGACGTCGACGATCCCGAGCACCCAGGTTCCCTCGTCGGGCACGTTCCAGGTCGTGGCCACGGGCACGCTGCCGTCGCTGACGCTCGCCAACGCCGGTACCACCACGATCTCCCTGGGCAACGCGACGCTCGCGCTGACGCCGCGTTACGCCAACGGCGACCCGACGTGGATCGGTACCGTCAACTCGCCTTGCACGGTCAAGGCCGGTCAGGCCACGAAGTTCCACGAGTTCACGGTGGCGTGACGCTCATCCCGTGATGGGATGAGCGCATGGAGCTGCAGCAGCTGGTGGACCGCATCGCATCCGAGGTCACGCCAGGTGGTGCCGTAGCCGACTACATCCCGGCACTGGCCAGGATCGACCCGCACGCCTTCGGCCTCGCCGTCGCCACACTGGACGGCGAGGTCTTCGGCGCGGGGGACTACGACCGGCCGTTCTCGATCCAGAGCATCTCCAAGGCGTTCATGCTCGCTCTGGCCCTCGCCGAGAACGACGACGTGTGGACCCGAGTCGGCCGCGAGCCGTCCGGGTCGCCGTTCAACTCGCTGGTCCAGCTGGAGACCGAGCAGGGCATCCCGCGCAACCCGTTCATCAACGCGGGCGCCGTCGTCGTCACCGACCACCTCGGCCTCGGCGCCGCCGACCGGCTGCTCGGCTTCCTTCGGCAGGAGAGCGGCAACCCGGCGATCGACGTGGACCCCGAGGTCGCCAAGTCCGAGCTGGACCACGGCGACCGCAACCGCGCCCTCGCGCACTTCATGGCCTCCTACGGCAACATGCGCAACCCCGTCGACACCGTGGTGCATGAGTACGTGCGGCAGTGCTCGATCGCGATGAGCTGCGCTGATCTTGCCCGCGCCACCCTCTTCCTCGCCCGCCACGGCGTCCGCAACGACGGCACCAGGCTCCTCGGCGTCAGCGGCGCGAAACGCGTCAACGCCGTCATGCTCACGTGCGGCACCTACGACGCCGCCGGCCAGTTCGCCTATCGCGTCGGCCTGCCCGGCAAGAGCGGCGTCGGCGGCGGGATCATCGCCGTGGTCCCCGGGAAATGCGCGATCTGCGTCTGGAGTCCAGCATTGGACGCGCGCGGCAACTCCGTGGCGGGTGTCGACGCGCTGGACCGTTTCACCACTCTCACAGGCTGGTCCGTGTTCTGACTGATGGTAGGAAGACGGGGTGAGCACAACGGGGAACGCACTGGCACTGGCGGAGGACGAGGTCGTCACCCTCGTCAGTGAGCTGATCAGGATCGACACCACGAACACGGGTGATCCCGCGACGGTCGTGGGGGAGCGCAAGGCCGCCGAGTGGGTGGCCGAGAAGCTGTCCGAGGTCGGATACGAGACGACCTACGTGGAGTCCGGGGCCAAAGGCCGCGGCAACGTCGTCGCGCGCCTGCAGGGCGCGGATCCCAGCCGTGGCGCGCTTCTGGTCCACGGACACCTCGACGTCGTGCCCGCCGACGCCTCCGAGTGGTCGGTGCACCCGTTCTCCGGGGCCGTGCAGGACGGGTACGTGTGGGGCCGCGGCGCCGTCGACATGAAGGACATGGTCGGCATGACGCTGGCCCTGGCCCGGCACTTCAAGCGCAACGACATCGTGCCGCCGCGCGACATCGTGTTCGCGTTCCTCGCCGACGAGGAGGCAGGCGGCCTGTTCGGCGCGAAGTGGCTGGTGGAGAACCGGCCCGAGCTGTTCGAGGGCGTTACGGAGGCGATCAGCGAGGTCGGCGGCTTCTCGATCACGCTCAAGGACGACGTCCGCGCGTACCTCGTCGAGACGGCCGAGAAGGGCATCCGCTGGCTCAAGCTGCGGGTCAAGGGCACCGCCGGGCACGGCAGCATGATCCACCGCGACAACGCGGTCGCGAAGCTCGCCGCCGCCGTCACCAAGCTCGACCAGCACCAGTGGCCGCTGATCATCCGCCCGTCCGTGCGCGAGTTCCTCGACGGCGTCACCGAGATCACCGGCCTCGAGTTCCCCGACGACGACATCGAGGGCTCGATCGGCAAGCTCGGCGCGCTGTCGCGGATGATCGGCGCGACGCTGCGCGACACCGCGAACCCGACCATGCTCTCCGCCGGCTACAAGGCGAACGTCATCCCGTCGACCGCCGAGGCCACTGTGGACTGCCGGATCCTGCCGGGCCGCGAGGAGGCGTTCGACCGCGAGCTCGCCGAACTGCTCGGCCCGGACGTGGAACGCGAGTGGGTCGGCCTGCCGCCGGTGGAGACGACGTTCGACGGCGCCCTGGTGGACGCGATGACGGCGTCGCTGCTCGCCGAGGACCCCGGCGCCCGCGTGCTGCCGTACATGCTCTCCGGTGGCACCGACGCCAAGTCGTTCCAGACCCTCGGCATCCGCAACTTCGGCTTCTCGCCGCTGAAGCTGCCCGCCGACCTCGACTTCTCCGGGCTCTTCCACGGCGTGGACGAGCGCGTGCCGGTGGACGCACTGAAGTTCGGCGTCCGGGTTCTCGACCGATTCCTGCGCAACAGCTGAGGAGTGGTGTCGTGTCCACTGTGGACTTGACCGGTAAGGTCGCGCTGGTCACCGGCGGAGCGCGAGGCATCGGCTCCGCCGTCGTGCACCGGCTCGCGAAGCTCGGCGCGCGGGTGGCGGTGCTCGACCTCGACGCCGCCGGCGCGCACCGGGTCGCGTCCGCGGTGGGCGGCATCGCCATAGTCGGTGACGTCTCCGATCCCGCGACCATGCCCGCGGTCGTGGAGCAGGTCGAGAAGGAGTTCGGCCGCCTCGACGTCGTGCTCCTCAACGCCGGGATCGGGGGCGGGCAGACCGGAGTGGACGACGCGCTGGACGTCGCCCGCTACCGCAAGCTGGTCGGCGTCAACGTCGACCACGTCGTGTACGGGCTCTGCGCCGCCGTCCCCGCGCTGCGGCGGCAGGGCGGCGGGAAGATCGTGATCACCGCGTCGCTGGCCGGGCTGACGGCGATGCCCGCCGATCCGCTGTACACGCTGACCAAGCACGCGGTCGTCGGGTACGTGCGGGCGGCGGGCAAAGCGTTGGCCGGGGACGACATCACGGTCTCCGCGCTGTGTCCCGGGTTCGTCGACACGTTGCTGCTGGGCGCGGCGAAGGAGGAGTTCAACTCCGTCGCGTTCCCGTTGCTGACGCCGTCCGACGTTGCCGAGGCGCTGCAGACCGTGCTGGCGCAGGGGGAGCCGGGGGAGGCCTGGATCATCCAGCCCGGCGGGAAGGTGACGGCCTACGACTTCCGCGGCGTGCCGGGCGTCGGCGGCGGGAAGATGCCACCCGAAGTGGTGCTGGGCCGCATTTAGGGCGTGTCCTGGAACCGGGTTGTCTCGTTAGGACGAACAGACGACACGGCGAAAGGACAGCGCATGGTGCGGCTGGAGGACGGGACCGAGCTCAACGTGATGCGCGCGGGGGATCCCGAGGCACCCGTGACGGTCGTGCTCGCGCACGGCTACGCGCTCGACCACCGCAGCTGGCACAAGGTGGTGGAGCTGCTGAGCCAGGACTTCCAGGTCATCGCCTACGACCACCGCGGCCACGGCAAGTCCGGCGGCGCGTCCAAGGAGACCGCCACGATCGACCAGCTCGGGGAGGACCTGGGCGAACTGATCGAACGCGCGGTGCCGCAGGGCCACGTCGTGATCGCCGGGCACTCGATGGGCGGCATGGCGGCGCTCGCGATGGCCGAACGGCGGCCGCGGCTGTTCCGGCAGCGGGTGCTGGGCAACGTGTTCGTGTCCACGGCGGCGAGCGGCATGTCCGAGACGACGCTCGCGTGGCCCAAGGCGGTCGGCAAGCTCGTGCGGGAGCTGGAACGGGCGTTCGGGCCGATCGTGCGCGCGGTGCGGGAGAAGATCGAGCCGACCAAGACCGCCGGGCTGCGGTGGTGGTTGTTCGGCGACCAGCCGGCGGCCGAGGACGTGGAACTGACCGCGGACATGGTGTGGGCGCACTGGCCTGAGACCGTCGCGTTGTTCCGGCCCGCCGTGGACCGCTACGACCGCGAGGCCGGGCTGATGGTGGCGAAGGAGAAGGCCGTGGTCGCCGTCGTGGGCGACGAGGACCGGCTGGTGCCCGAGTCGGACGCCGTGAAGTTCGGGGGAACGTCGGTCGTGCTGGCCGACGCCGGACATATGCTTCCGCTGGAACGACCGGCGGAGCTCGCGAACCTGATCCGCGAGGTGGCCGCGAAGGCATAGCTGGGGGGTTGGTGCTGCAGTACCTCGAACCGCGCACGGACGTGCCGGCGAAGGATGACTGGTCGACCGGTCTGATCCTGCAGGACCTGCGCTGGGGCGCCACGACGCTGGGCGGCATCGCCGTCGTGACGGGCGCCTTCGGCGTGGCGTGCCTGTTCCTGGCCACGACCCCCGGCAACGTCGGCGCGATGGTCGTGTTGTTCCTGGTCACGTTCCTGTTCGGGCTGGGCCCGCTGATGTACCGGTCGGAGACCAGGGCACTGCGGCGCGGCCTGCTGGAGCAGCCGTGGCGGCGGGTCCCGGCCACGGTCGCGGAGAGGCAGCACGACGACGTGCACGACCGCCTGCTGCTCGGGGACGGCACCGTGCTGCAGGGCTGGTTCCAGGACCTGCCGGACATGGTGCTGGAACGGCAGGAGGTCTTCGTCTGCGGGCCCGACGCGTCCGGCAGGGCGGTCGTCAGGGCCGCCGGGTTCGCCAAGATGGAGAACGCCAAGGCCGGCAAGAAGTCCGACGCCGAGACCCACCCGGCACGGGAACGCGTGGAACGGCCGTTGGGCAGGCCACTCGACGACGCGGCCACTTTGAAGGCCTACAAGGGCATGCGGTGGGGCGTTCGGTCATGGCTGTGGTCGGCCGTGCCCGCGGGACTCGGGGGAGTGCTGGTCCTGCTCAGCCTGTTCCCGCTCGCACCGGCCGGGCTGGTCGTCGGCGGCCTCATGACGGCGCTGGGGCTGCTGGGCGTCCCGACGGCGATCGAGATCAGCCGCTGGTACCGCGACGCCGTGAAGACCGTCGAGAACTCGGCGCAGTGGACACCCGTGGCGATCACGCTGTTCCCGTGGAAGCCCAACCAGAACGTCGCCGGCCTCGCGCAGATGCCGGGTGGACTCGCGCTGGTCCAGTTCGTGATCCCGGACCTGAACGTGGTGGCGAACATCGCCGACACGGGCGTCATGTGGATCGCCGGGACGCACGGGGACGTGATCGCGGTGGGCGTGCCGAGGGTGCCGGTGCTGACGTTCGCCGCGGTCCAGCCGGATCGGGACACTCCGAAGGAGGACCCGATCCCCTGGATCCAGCGGTTCCACCAACCTGACTTCAGCGGCCTGCCGCGCTAGACCTGCGCCTTCCCGGCGGACGGCCGAAGAGCCGGACGTGCTCGTCGACCAGCCAGTCCTTCAGCGGTGCCCACTCCGGGTGGTGGTTGAGCACCAGCAGGCGGTGCATCCACCAGTTCGGGTCGTCGTGGCGGGGGAACGCGGCGAGCCACGCGGCCCGCCCCTCCGCCGTCAGTCCCCACAGATGCGCCAGCTGGCCCTCGGCGTCCGAGTCGAGCCGGGCGGTGACCCGGCCGTCCTCGGTGTGCCATTCCGCGCGGAGTTCACGCAGAACGGCGAGGGCGCGCTCGTCACCTTCCTCGGCGGTGACGACCACTGTGTGCAGGCCCTGCGCCGCGGCTTGCGCGAGCAGGGCACGGGCGGACGTTTCGTCGTGCGGCAGTGCGCTGTGAGCGACCCCGACTTCGTGCGGCACGAGCTCCATGACCCAGAATCTGATCACATCCACAACCACTTCGGTGTATTTTATTGCTTCAGTGTTGACTGAAGGCTCACCTTCCCGCAGTTGGTCACCTCGGTTGCACAAACGTTGTTGTAAAGCTCAGACGCATCGACACCACACAACGTTTTCGCACTACAAATAGGGCGAGAGGGAAGGGTGAGCGGTGTTGTTCAGCAAAGAGGTCTCGGCTCGACGCCGGGGAAGTAGTGCTCCCAGTGCCGACTGGACAGGTGCGCCGTCGTAGTGGTGCACACGCGGGCCGCGGTGGCTTCGACGTCGATGTCCCAGACGCGGATCGTGCGATCGGTGCCGGTGGTCGTGAGCGTGCGGTTGTCCGGCGAGAAGGCCACGCCCCAGATCCGTTCCGTGTGACCGTGCAGCACTGCCCGCACCTGGGGGTTGCGGGGATCGCGCACGTCCCACACGCGGACCACGTCGTCGGTCGTCCCGGCCGCGACGAGAGTGCCGTCGGGGGAGAAGGCGAGGCGTTGCAGCGGCCCGCCGTCGTTGGGCAGGGAACTCAGCTTGCGCGGCTGTGCGGGATCGCTGATGTCGTACAGCACGCCACTGCTGCCCATGTTCGCGAACGCCATGACGGTGCCGTGGATGGCGACGGTCATGACCTCCTCACGGCCAGCCTGCCCGCCACGGCGGATCGGGTCGGGGTTCGTGTCGGTGCGCAGCACGGGGTAGGAGCGGGGCGTGGCGGGGTCGCTCACGTTCCAGAGCTGCAGTTCGCGGCTGCCGTTGGCGATGACGAGCGTGCGGTCGTCCTGGGAGAACTCGATCTCCCACACGGTGTCGGCCTTGAGAGCGGCGAAGCCACCGGTCTTCACCGGGTTCGCCGGGTCGGTGATGTTCCAGAGCCCGATCGCGCCGCTGTCCTCGGACACGGCGAGCGTTCTGCCGTCGTTGCTGAAGGCGGCGGAGACGAGCGGCCCTCCTCCGGCGACGACCTTGGTGATCTCCCGCGGCCTGGCGGGATCGCTGACGTCCCACAGGGCGCTGTCCGCGTAGGTGGAGCCGAACACGAGCTTGCCGCCGGGGTGGACGACGGCGGTGGCCGCCTCGGCGCCGGCGGTGAGCCTCGGCAGGGCCGAGACCTGCTCGACGTGCCGGTCCACCTGCCGCCACAGCTTGATGTCGCCGTCGGTCGAGACCGTCGTGAAGAACGAGCCGTCCTTGGCGTAGCTGAGCTTCCACACCGTCCACTTGTGCCGGGGGTAGCTCAGGTCGGCCACGTCGAGCACGCGGACCTCGGCATCGGTGGTGGCGGTGACCATCTGGGCGGAGTCGGAGCTGAACGCGACGGACCAGACGGTGTCGGTGTGACCTGCGAGTGTCGCTGCGGGGCGGATGTCACGCGGGTCGGTGACGTCGAAGATCCGCGTGGACTTGTCCCCGCCGCCGGTGGCGAGGAACCGGCCGTCGGGGGAGAAGGCCAGCGTGTGGATGGAGAACTGGTGCCCGGTGGCGGAGCCGAGCAGCACCGGCTCTCGCGGGTTCTTGACGTCCCACACCCGCACGTCGCCGCTGTCGGCGCCGGTGGCGAGCAGATCGCCGGAGGAGAAGGCGATGGCGTCCGAGGAGAAGCTGGTGGGCGCGGTGGGGATGCTGGCGAGCTGCTCGCCGGTCGCGAGGTCCCAGAGCTTGGCGGTGCCGTCCCAGGACGAGGACGCGATCGTCGTGCCGGTCCGGTTGAGCGAGATGCCGTGCACGTTGTCGTTGTGGGCTTGGATGGTGCGCACGAGTGTGGCGGTGCGGGAGATGTCCCAGACCCGGATGGTCTTGTCGCTGCCGCTGCTGACGAGCGTGGCGCCGTCCGGGGTGAACTGGACCGCCTGCACCTGGCCGTCGTGGCCGGTGATGCGCGCCTTCTCGACGGGCTTGCGCGGATCGGTGAGGTCGACCAGGCGGATGAGGCCGTCCCAGCCCGCGGTGGCCAGGGTGCGGCTGTCCGGGCTGAACGCCATGCCGTGGATCGCGTCGTCGCCGGCGTGCGTGCGACTGATCTCGGCCGGGTGGTGCCGGTCGGTCATGTCCCAGATGATCAGCTGCTTGTCGTCGGCGGTCGTGGCCATGAGCTTGGTGTCCGGGCTGAACAGCGCGAACGACGTCGCGTCGGTGTGGCCCCTGGCGATCGCGACCTGGGGTCCGGCGAACGTGCTGAGCAGGCTGTCGCGGGCCGTGGGCAGGCCGGTCAGCCGGTAGGCGGCGAGGCGCAGCTGGCTCGCCAGGCCGGGGTCGCGGTCCTGGAGGCCGTTGGCCTCGGCGATGGCCTTCTGTGCGAGCGCGATGGTGCGTTGCTCGGTGGTCTGTCGTTGGGCACGCACGGCGAACACGGTCGCGGTGGTGGCGACGAGCAGCAGTGCGGCGAGCAGGGCGACCGCGCGGCGCAGGGTGGTGGTGCGGCGTTTCTCGGTGGCGAGGCCGTGTTCGACCGCGGCTTTGCTGGCGTCGAGGAACGCCTGCTCCTCGGCGTTGAGGGCGCCGGGTTCGCGGTGCGACCAGTCGGAGGCCTGGGTGAGCGGCACGCCCCGGTAGAGCGAGCCGGGGTCGCGCTGGTGCGCCTCCCAGTCGGCGGCCGCGGCGGTGAGCCTGCGGTGCACGCGCAGGTCGTCGCGTGCTTCGGTGATCCAGTCGCGCAGGCGTGGCCAGCTGCGGATGACGGCTTCGTGGCTGATCTCGACGCTGTCGCCGTGGACGGTGAGGATGCGTGCTTCGGCGAGGTGTTCGACCACCTCGTCCGCTCCGAGCTCGGAGCGTTTGACGTGGCGTTTGGTGTCCTCGGTGCCTTCGCCGGGGGTGATCAGGCGCAGGAGGACCTGCCGGGCCTGGGCGCGTTGCTGCTCGTCGAGGCCCGTGTAGGCGTTCTCGGCGGTGTTGGCGATGGCGCGGGCGATGCCGCCGCTCTCGTGGTAGCTGGTGAGCGTGAGGGTGTTGCCGCGCTTGCGTTGCCACGTCTCGAGCAGCGCGTGGCTGACGTGGGGGAGGACGCCGGGTTCGCCGGTGGCGTCGGCGATGAGGCGGGCGACGAGTCCGGTCTCGAGCGCACAGCCGACCTCGACGGCGGGCTGGGTGATGGCCTTGCGCAGCTCGTCGGTGCTCATCGGGCCGACCAGGACCTGGGCGTCCTCGACGGCGTCGACGAGGGCCGGGTACCGGGCGCAGTGGCCGTAGAAGTCGGCGCGCAGGCCGATGACGGTCTGGCCGCGGCGTTCGGTGAGCGCGGCGATGAACTCGTCGTGGCAGGGGAGCGCGAAGATCTCCTCGAACTGGTCGACGACCAGCAGTCCGTCGGTCTCCGGGAGCGTCTCGCAGGTGCTCGGGGTGATCAGCTCGCCCGGCCTGCGGGCCAGTAGACCTGCTCTGAGCAGCGACGACTTGCCCGATCCGGACGCGCCGATGACCAGCACGGTGTCGTGGTGCTCGAGTTTGCCCAGCAGCTTGCCGACGAGCCGTTCCCGCCCGAAGAAGCGGTCGGCGTCGTGCTCGGTGAACGCCTTGAGGCCGACGTAGGGGGAGTCGGCCTCCGGCTGGATCGGCTCGGATTCGCCGATCTCACGCCAGCGCTGTTCCCACGTCTCCTCGTCGCCGCCGCAGGCCCGGACGAACGCGAGGGTGACGGCGAGGCTCGGCAGCCGCTGGCCGCGGGCGGCGTCGGCGAGGGTGCTGGCGGAGTAGTGGCTGAGCTTGCCGAGTTCGCGGTAGCCGGGGGAGCCGGCCTTCTCGCGGAGCTTGCGCAGGTCGAACGCGAACTGTTCGACGGGCCCGGCGAACGGGTCGAGCGGTTTCTCCGGGCGGGGCATGACGGTGATTCTTTCATTCGTCTTCGTCTCGTCATGCTCTATTACTTCAGTGTTGACTGAAGTAGATCATCAACCGGTGTTCGCCTTCGCCTGACAGGTACAGCGACTCGAACACCAGGAGGTGACGGCCCCAGCGTTCGGTGCCGGTGGCCGCTGGCAGGGACGACGCGGTGTCGTAGCGGTCGGTGAAGGCGGCGCCCGCGGTGATGGAGAGCTCGAACGCGAGCGCTGCCGCCGCGTGGTCGCCCAGGTCGGCGGCAGCGCGGAGGGCGGCGGCCCGGTCGTTCGCGACCTCGTCCCAGTCGGGGTAGTGGGCCTTCGACTCGGGACTGAAGGCGAAGCGGACGAGATTCTGCTCGTCGTTCAGGCCGGAGATCTCGCGGAATCGTGTGGTGCTCGCGAGGACGTCGCCGGCGGGGGACAGCACAGCGGCCGCGGTGGGCTCGAGGGCGTCGAGGGTGGCCCGCACGGTCGGCCGCAGCGGCGGTGGCGGGGGAGGGGAGCAGGTCGTGTCGGCCTTGATCAGCCGGTACAGGTGGACGCGCTCGTCGGCGGTCATGGCCAGCGCGTCGGCGAGGCCGGCCAGGACCTGGCCGGAGGGGGAGCGGTCGGTGCCGCGTTCGAGGCGGGTGAGGTACTCGACGCTGATGCGGGCGCGGTCGGCGAGTTCGCCGCGGCGCAGTCCTGGGGTGCGGCGGCGTTCGGTGCTCGGTGCAGTGGTGGCTTCGCGGCGGGCGCGCAGGAAGCGGCCCAGTGCGTTGTCGGCCATGACCGCTGAGCTTAGAGGGGCCCTGAGCCGGTCTCCCTGCGTTCACTGTCCGCGGTGATGCTGTGGATCATGCGATATCGACTGTTCGGCCGGACCGGCCTGCGCGTCTCGGAGTTGTTGCTGGGCACGATGACGTTGCGGTCCGAGGACGTGGCGCGGCGGGTGATTGACGTCTACGCCGACGCGGGTGGCAACTTCCTGGACACCGCTTCGGCCTATGGCGAGAGCGAGGAGGTGCTCGGCGCGGTGCTGGGGCGGCGGGACCGGTTCGTGGTGGCGACGAAGTACACGTTGTCTCGGGACGCGGAGGATCCGAACGCGGGCGGGAACCACCGCAAGAACCTGGTGCTGTCGCTGGAGCAGTCGTTGCGGCGGTTGCGCACGGACTACGTGGACGTGCTGTGGGTGCATCTGTGGGACCGGCACACGCCGGTCGAGGAGACGATGCGGGCGCTGGACGACGTGGTGCGGGCGGGGAAGGTGCTCTACGTCGGGGTGTCGGACGCGCCGGCGTGGTTCGTGGCGCGGGCGAACACGCTGGCGGAGTGGCGTGACTGGACGGCGTTCTCGGGGTTGCAGGTGCCGTACAACCTGCTGCGGCGCGATGTTGAGAGGGAGTTGCTGCCGATGGCCTCGGCGCTGGGGCTGAGCGTGGCGGCGTGGGCGCCGTTGGCGGCGGGGAAGTTGTCCGGCGGCACGCAACGTTCTGGGGTGCTGACCGAACGGGAACAGCGCGCGGCGTGGGCGGTGCGGTCCGTGGCGGAGGAGTTGGGTGCGACGCCGGCTCAGGTGGCGTTGGCGTGGCTGCGTGCGTCCGGGGCGCTGCCGCTGGTGGGCGCGCGGACTCCGGAGCAGGTGCTGGACTGCCTGGGCGAGGTGGTGCTGCCGCCGGAAGCGGTCGCGCGCCTGGAGGCGTCGGCCCCGTTCGAGCGGGGCTTTCCGGCGGACTTCCTCGCGGAGTGCGAGGCGGGTGCGTTCGGCTCTGCCGTCGTCGTCAGGTGATGAGTCCTGGCAGCAACGCGGGCTGGCGCTTGCGGCGCAGCCACATCTTGCGGGAGCCGTCGCTGTAGAGCAGCGTGCGGGACAGTTCCCAGCCGGCGAACTCGGCCTGGATGGCCAGCTGCGTGGTCGCGGTGCGGCGGGAGACGCCGGGCGGCAGACGCAGCGGCCGGTATTCCCAGTCTCCGTCGATCACCCCTTCGTTCATGGTGCGATCACCTGTATCCCTCCGTTGTCGCCGGACGTCACGGTGACGCGTCCGGATTCCTGGTCGACGCTGACGGTGTTGGGCTGGCGCACGGTGGGGAACCGGTACTTCTCGGATGGTTCTCCCGCGGCGACGTTGAGTCCTACGACCTCGTTGCGGTCGGTGAGCGTGATCCACGCGATGTCGCGCTTGCCGTCGTAGGCGATGCCGTACGGGGTGCCGGGCATGGGGTAGCGCTGGCGCATGATCAGCGGGTTGATCGAGAACGCGATGAACTCCCCGCCGCGGGTGTCGACCACGAGCAGCCGGCCGAAGCGGTCGGGGACGCCGTTGGTGGCGCCGTCGCCCGCCCGCAGGCCCGCGCCCCTGGTCTCGGCGCCCTTGTCGTCGGTGGTCATCTCGAACACGGCGCTGCGCAGCCTGTCGAGTTCGACGTCACGGCCGTTGACCTGGAACTTCAGCGTGGTGCCGGTCTCGGTGAACGTGCCGCCGGGCGTGATCTCGCCGGGCGGGGTGGCGTTCTGGGCGGGGGAGTGGGCCGGCTTGGCGGCTTCGAGGGTCTCCGCGACCTGCAGGGGATCCTGTGACCCTTCGCTCTGGCCGCACGCTGCCAGCGTGGCGGTGGTCAGGAGCAGAGCAGCGAGCCGGCGCAAGATCGGGTTCCCTTCGCGGAAGTCGTCCTCTCCAGCATCCCTGACGGGCGGTCATAGGTCACGCAAGGGGTGGGGTGAAACCCGTTCGGCCGCTCTGTTCGGTAGTTATCTCTATTATTTCAGTGTGGAACAAAACTAATGTCCATCGGTTCACCAGTCCCAGATCAGGTCCGAACCACGAACAAGCCTAGAAAGAACAGGTCAGGGCATGGGGCGTTCGGGGTAGCCGAGTTCGATGGCGCTGACGTCGTCCAGTGCGGCCCTGATCGCCGGCGGCAGGGTGAGCTGTTCGGCTTCGAGTGAGGCGATGAGCTGGTTCGTGTCGCGGGCGCCGACCACGGGGGAGATCACGCCGGGCCGGTCGCGGACCCAGGCCAGGGCAACGCACAGTGCGGAGGTGCCGAGGCCTTCGGCGGCGGTGGAGACGGCCTGCACGATCCGGGCGGCGCGTTCGTTGCGGTGTTGCTCGACGTAGCCCGCGAAGTGCGCGGACGCGCCGCGGGAGTCGGGCGGCGTGCCGTTGCGGTACTTGCCGGTGAGGACTCCGCGGCCGAGGGGTGCCCATGGCAGAAGGCCGAGTCCGTGGTGCCGGGCGGCGGGGGCGACTTCGCGTTCGATGCCGCGTTCGAGCAGGGAGTACTCGACCTGGGTGGAGATCAGCGGGAACGTGGTGGGTGTGAGGGCGGCGGTGGCGAGTTGCCAGCCGCTGTAGTTGGAGATGCCGGCGTAGCGGACCTTGCCGGAGGAGATGGCGTGGTCGAGGGCGGACAGTGATTCCTCGATGGGGACGCCGGCGTCCCAAGCGTGGAGTTGCCAGAGGTCGATGTGGTCGACGCCGATGCGGCGCAGGGAGCCGTCGAGGGCGGAGAGGAGTGCGCCGCGGGAGGCGCCTCCGCCGAAGGGGCCTTCGGTGCGGCGGGCGACGGCTTTGGTGGCGAGGACGAGTTCGTCGCGGGGGACGACTTCGTCGAGGAGGGTGCCGAGGAGGCGTTCGGCTTCGCCTTCTGAGTAGACGTCGGCGGTGTCGACGAGGGTGCCGCCGGCGTCGGCGAAGGCCATGAGCTGGGTGGCGGCCTCGTCCGCGTCGGTGTCGCGGCCCCACGTCATCGTGCCCAGTGCGGTCCTGGAGACGCGGAGGCCGCTGCGGCCGAGGTATCGCTGTTCCACGTTCGCGATGCTAAGGGGTGATCATCGGCTGAGCCTGGCAATCGGTGTTACTGACCGGTAGGGTCTCGCCGTGTGAAGCTCGGACTGAACCTCGGATACTGGGGCGCCGGCAACGACGCCGCGAACCTTGAGCTGGCCAAAGAGGCCGACCGACTCGGTTTTTCGGTGGTGTGGGCCGCGGAGGCCTACGGCTCCGACGCGCCGACGGTGCTCGCGTGGGTGGCCGCGCAGACCGAACGCATCGACGTCGGTAGCGCGATCTTCCAGATTCCGGCGCGGACGCCGGCGATGGCCGCGATGACCGGGGCCACTTTGGACACTTTGTCCGGTGGGCGGTTCCGGATGGGTCTTGGCGTGTCGGGTCCGCAGGTGTCGGAGGGTTGGCACGGTGTGCGGTTCGACAAGCCGTTGGCGCGCACGCGTGAGTACGTGGAGATCGTGAAGAAGGCGCTGTCTCGCGAGAAGCTGCGCTATGAGGGTGAGCACTACACCCTCCCGCTTCCTGATGGTCCCGGTAAGGCGCTGCAGCTGACCGTCCACCCGGTACGGGAGAAGATTCCGATCTATCTCGCGGCTGTCGGTCCGAAGAACCTGGAGCTGACGGGTGAGATCGCGGACGGGTGGCTGGCGATCTTCTTCTCGCCGGAGTACTCGGCGGAGTCGCTGGCGTCGGTGAAGGCGGGCCGGGAGAAGGCCGGGCTGACGATGGACGGCTTCGACGTCGTTCCGACCGTCCCCCTGATCGTCGGTGAGGACTGGAAGGCCTGTGCGGACCCGGTTCGCGCGTACACGGCGTTGTACGTGGGCGGTATGGGTTCGCGTAAGCAGAACTTCTACAACAACCTGATGGTGCGCATGGGTTTCCCGGCTGAGGCCGAGGAGATCCAGGAGAAGTACCTGGCTCGTGACTACGCGGGGGCGATGGCGGCGATTCCGCTGGAGTTCCTGGACGCGACGTCGTTGCTGGGCCCGAAGGAGCGCATAGCAGACAAGATGAAGGCTCTCGCTGCCGCGGGGGTCACCACGCTGTCCGTTTCGCCGATGCTGCAAGATCTGGAGCAGGGGATCGCGGGTCTTCGGACCGCGGCCGAGGCTTTGGATCTGGCAGGAGTGGGTAGTTGAGCTGGTTGCAGGCTCTGGTCCTCGGACTGGTCCAAGGACTGACGGAATTCCTGCCGATTTCCAGCAGTGCGCACCTGCGCATCACGTCGACGCTGTTCTTCGGCAACGACGCGGGCGCTTCGTTCACCGCGGTGATCCAGTTGGGTACCGAGGTGGCGGTGTTGATCTACTTCGCCAAGGACATCGGGCGCTTCATCAGCGCCTGGTTCCGCGGTCTTTTCTCCGCGGAGGCGCGCAAGGAGAAGGACTACCGGCTCGCCTGGTACGTGATCATCGGTTCCGTGCCGATCTCGGTTCTCGGTTACCTGCTCAAGGACGAGATCCGGACGTCGGCGCGGAACCTGTGGATCACGGCGACGATGCTGGTGGTGTTCGGTCTGCTGCTGGGGTTGGCGGATCACATGGCCAAGCAGCAGCGGGACGAGTTGCGGATGAAGGACGCGATCGGGATGGGGCTGGCGCAGGCGCTGGCGCTCATCCCGGGCGTTTCTCGTTCGGGTGGCACGTTGACGGCGGGTCTGTTCCTGGGGCTGACGCGGGAGGCGGCGGCGCGGTACTCGTTCCTGCTGGCGATTCCGGCGGTGTTCGGGGCGGGGTTGTTCTCCATTCCGGACGTTCTGGAGCGTTCGGGTGAGGGCGTGCAGGCGTCGGTTCCGCAGATGATCGTGGCGACGTTGATCGCGTTCGTGGTGGGGTACGCGACGATCGCGTGGTTGTTGAAGTACGTGTCGAAGCATTCGTACTCGGCTTTCGTCTGGTACCGGTTGATGCTGGGGCTCGTGCTGATGGGGCTGCTGTCGATGGGGTTGCTGCAGCCGATCTAAGGTGGGTGCCGTGGCCACGGTGATCCTGCTTCGACATGCTCGTTCGACCGCCAACGGTTCCGGTGTGCTCGCCGGGCGTTCGGTGGGTGTGGGTTTGGACGAGCGCGGGCAGGCTCAGGCCGTGGCGTTGGTCGGCCGGTTGAAGGACGTTCCGGTGAGTGCGGTCGTGTCGTCTCCTCTGCAGCGGTGCGAGGAGACGCTGGCGCCGTTGCTGGCGGACCGCTCTCTGGAGGCGGTCACGGAGCCGGATCTGTCCGAAGTGGATTACGGGGCGTGGACCGGTAAGGCGTTGAAGGATCTGCTGAACGAGCCGCTGTGGGCGGTGGTGCAGCAGCATCCGTCCGCCGCGGTGTTCCCCGAGGGTGAGGGGCTCGCGCACGTTCAGGCTCGCGCTGTCGCGGCTGTGCGTGCGCATGATGCGCGGATCACCGAGGAGCATGGTCCTGGTGCGGTGTGGGTGTTGTGCTCGCACGGTGACGTGATCAAGTCGATTCTCGCGGACGCTCTGGGCGTGCACCTGGACGGGTTCCAGCGGATCGTGGTGGATCCGTGTTCGATCTCGGTGGTGCAGTACACGACGACGCGGCCGTTCGTGTTGCGGTCCAACGACAACGGCGGGGACCTGAAGGGTGTGGTGCCGGTGGCGCCGCCGCAGGAGGAGCCGTCGTCGGACGCTACCGTGGGTGGCGGGACCGGGACCTGAGGTAGCGCTGTTCGGGTGCGCTCAGAGTCAGTTTGGCGGCCTTCTCGTACTCCTGCCGGGCCTGGTCGTGTTCTCCTTGCAGGTCAAGGAGATGCGCTTTGACGGCGTGGACGCGGTAGTGGTCGAGGTCCAGTGTGGACAGTTCGTCGAGTGCCTGCTGCGGGCCGTGGACCATGGCGGCGGCGACGATGCGGTTGAGTGAGACCATCGGGCCGGGTGCGGTGACGGTGAGCAGGTCGTACAACCCGAGGATCTCGTGCCAGTCGGTGTCGTCCGCGGTCTTGGCGTCGGCGTGGACGGCCGCGATGGCCGCCTGCAGCTGGTAGGGACCGATCTGCGCGGTCGTGAGCGCGGTGCTGATCAGCTGACTGCCTTCGGTGATGGCTGTGGTGTCCCACTTGGAGCGGTCCTGTTCCGCCAGCGGGATCAGGGTGCCGTGGGCGTTGGTGCGGGCGGGGCGGCGTGCGTCGGTGAGCAGCATCAGCGCGAGCAGGCCGGTGAGTTCGCCGTCGTCGGGCCTTCTGCGGTGGAGTTGCCTGGTCAGGCGGATGGCTTCGGCGGTGAGGTCGACGCGGACGAGGTCGTCGCCGGAGCTGGCGGTGGAGCCTTCGGTGAAGATCAGGTAGAGCACGTGCAGGACGGCGGTGAGGTCCTGGGGTGGCCGGAACTTCGCTCCCGACTGTTTGATCTTCTGCTTGGCGCGGCTGATGCGCTGCGCGACCGTCGCCTCCGGCACGAGGAACGCCCGCGCGATCTCCGCCGTCGTGAGACCACCGACCGCTCTCAGCGTCAATGCGATCTGGGAGGCCGTGGTGAGTGACTCGTGGCAGCACAGCGCGAGGAGCGTGAGCGTGTCGTCCTGGGCGGGCACCGGGTCCGGTGGTGCGGGCGTGAGGGCGACGACCTTGTCCTCGCGCTGACGGCGCGCGGTGTCGGAGCGGTACTGCTCGATCCACCGTCTCGAGGCCGCGGTGATGAGCCAGCCCTTGGGGTTGTCGGGGATGCCGTCGGCCGGCCATTGCTGGGCGGCGCCGAGCAATGCTTCCTGCACGGCGTCCTCGCAGACGTCGAACTGGCCGTGGCGGCGTACGAGGACGCCGAGGACCTGCGGCGCGAGTGTGCGCAGCAGGCCCTCCATCTCTCGGTTCACATGCCGTCCAGCATCGAGGGGTCCCAGACGGGCCGGATCTCGATGCCGTCGTTGTGGGCGTCGGGCAGGGTGACGGCGTGGGCGATGACCTGCTCGATGTCGTCCGCTTCGACGAGGTAGAAGCCGGCGAGGTATTCCTTGGCCTCGGCGAACGGTCCGTCGGTGACGACGACCTCGCCGTTTCGGATGCTCACGCCCTTGCCGGTCTCGGGTCCGGGGAGGCCTTCGCTGACGATGAGCTCACCGGAGGCGCGGAGTTTGTCGGACAGGTCGTAGTGGTCCTGGCCGAACTTCATCTGCTGCTCTTCGGTGAGCTTGTCCCACGCTGCCCGGGACTTGGGGTTGCTGTAGATCAGGATCAGGTACTTCACGTGCGGCCTCCCGGCTCGTGGCTGGCTGGCGGAAAAATCTTCTCACCGCCATGTCGAGACCGCGGGCTGTGTCTCGACACCGGTGTGTCAGCCACTTTCGACGGAGGAGTTCGAGATGACTCACACGCTGGTGCAGGACGAGGTAGCGATCCTCGCGGTGTTCACCGAGCACGAGGAGGGTATGCGGCTGCGTGATCCCGCGCGGATCGTGGCGCGGTACGCGGTGGACGCGGTGACGTGCACGTTGGCGCCGCCGTTGCGCAACACGGGTCTGGATGCTCGTGATCCGGAGGCGTTGGCGGGGTGGATGGCCGGGTTCAGCGGGCCGATCACGATCGAGCACCGGGATCTGGAGGTCGCGGTGGCCGGTGACGTGGCGTTCGTGCACGGGCTGGCGCGGATGGCGGCGGTGCCGGTCGGTTACCCGGAGGGGTTCTCGATGTGGATGCGCACGACCGTGGGGTTGCGGCGCCGCGACGGGCGGTGGCTGGTGACGCACGAGCACCAGTCGGTGCCGTTCCACATGGACGGGTCGTTCCTGGCGGCGACCGATCTGGAGCCCTGAGACGGGCCTTGCCGAGGCCCGGACCGTGCAGGGGGTCGGTCCGGACCTCGGCGCTTCTCGCGGGGTGGGTCTGCTACTTGACGTTCACCGCGGCCCAGGCCCGGTTGACCGCCGCGTACTCGGGCGACGAGGCGCCGTAGAGGTCGGCGGTGGCCGCGAGGGTGCCCGTGCGGGCGGCGGCGTACTTGGTGCTGGAGGTGAATTTGGTGGTCAGCGCGCGGTACCAGATCTTCTCGGCCTTGTCGCGGCCGATGCCGGTGACGGGCTGGCCGTCGGTGGTGGGGGAGTCGTAGGCGACGCCGTTGATGGTCTTCTGGCCGCTGCCCTCGGACAGCAGGTAGAAGAAGTGGTTGGCGATGCCCGAGGAGTAGTGCACGTCGACGTTGCCCGCGGTGGAGGACCAGTAGTCGAGGCTCTTGCCGTCCTTGGAGGGCTTGTCCATGTAGCGCAGCGGCTTGCCGTCACCGCGGATGTTGATCTTCTCGCCGATCAGGTAGTCGCCGGCGTCGGTGGTGTTGGCGGCGTAGAACTCCGTGGTGGAGCCGAAGATGTCGCTGGTGGCCTCGTTGAGGCCGCCGGACTCACCGGAGTAGACCAGGCCCGCGGTCGAGGCGGTGACGCCGTGCGACATCTCGTGGGCGGCGACGTCGATCGAGGTCAGCGGGTTGCGGTTCTGGGCGCCGTCGCCGTAGGTCATGCAGAAGCAGGAGTCCGACCAGAAGGCGTTGCTGTAGTTGTTGCCGTAGTGGACCTTGCTCAGCGCGCCCTGGCCGTTGTTCTTGATGCCGCTGCGGCCGTGGACGTTCTTGTAGTAGTCCCAGGTCTTCGCGGCGCCGAACGCGGCGTCGACGCCCGCGGTGGCCTTGTCGGTGTAGGTGCCGTTGCCCCACTTGTTGTCGGTGTCGGTGAACAGGGTGCCGGTGCCCGTGCCGTTGTTGAGGTTGTTGACGGCCTGGTTGCCGCGGGCCGGGTCCTTGAGCTGGAACGTGGAGCCGGACTGGGCGGTGTTGAGGGCGACGGTGCCGGTGTAGGTGGACTGGCCGGTGCCCTCGGCGTGGTGCACGCCGTCGTAGGTCAGCAGCGTCTGGCCGGTCTTGGCGTCGGTGAAGGTGTGCAGTTCGCTGGGCGTCTGGTCTTGTTTGACGCTGTGCGTGACCGTCTCCCACGCGAGCACGGGGGCGTGGTCCAGGGCGAACACGACCAGCGTGCCGCCGGCGGCCGCGGTGGCGGGCGCGGAGGTGTCGAGGCCTGCGAGGGCGGCCTCCGACGCCTTGGTCACGCCCGTGACCTGGCCGGACTTCTGGGCGACGACGAGGTCGCCGCCGATGACCTTCAGGCCGTTGAGAGTGCGGTCGAAGCGGAGGTGGTGCGTGCCGTCGGCGTCGCGCACGACGTCACGGGGCACGAGCTGCTCGCCGCCGGCCAGGCCGAGGGCGGAGGAGATCGTCCCCGCCTGCTCGGCCGCGGCGTGCAGAGCTTCCTGTTGTGTGAGGCTCGGCTGCGGTGCAGCGTTGGCTCCCAGCGTGCCCGTGGCGGCCAGGGCCGCTCCGGCCACCAGGGCGGTGGTGATGCCCAGGGTTTTGCGCTTCATGAACGCTCCTTGTTCCGGTGCAGGGAGTGATCGCTCCGGCGTTACAGGGGTGCCGGGTCGATCACCGTGGAACATCCCGGCCGTCGTCGATGACCGGGCGTGGTGATCGTATTGCTCTCAGTGCATACGACCAGCCGCTCCCAGAATGCGAGATCGGTTCATGAATTGAGCTGATTCGCTGGTCAGGACGCCGGGATTTGTCCGAATGGCGGGACAAAAGAGCAGCTCAAACGGCGTGGAAACACGACGGAAACTTCACGGCACGTCCATGCCGATGGAGTAGCGCGCTGCTCTGTTCGGTGCAGCCCTACCGGAGGGGATCTTGTTTACAGTTAACTACACACAGTGAGACCTGGGTCACAAATTCACAGGCCGAGGCGGGTCACGGCGTTGTCCTCAAGAGGGTTCGCCGTGCGGATGTAGCGGTGCACCGTCCGCGGATTGGTCCACCGGCCCTGCCGCATGATCTCCCGGTCACTCGCCCCGCCCAGCGCCGCCTGCGTCGCGAACCCGGCCCGCAGCGAATGCCCGCCGAACAACGCCGGATCCAGCCCCGCCCGCACCGCGTACCGCTTCACGAGCTCCGCCACCGCACGCCCCGACATCGCCTTCTCCGCGATGCCGCCGTGCCGGTTGATGATCGGGAACACCGCACCGCGGCGCCCGCTCGCCTGGTAGCCGTGGCAGCGGTGCAGCCCGGTTTCGGTGATCTCGCGGCCGTCGAGCACGTCGGCCCAGTCCGCGAACGCGCACACCGGGCACGTCGGGCGCCTGCTGCCGCGCGGCAGCACCACCGACTGCTGGTGCTTGCCCGTCTGGTCGGTCTTCGTCGTCCCCAGCCGGATCAGCAGCAACGGCTCGTGCGTGCGCGGATCCACGTCCACCGTGACGTCCTCGAACTCGATCGCCGCCAGCTCACTGCGCCGTAGCGCCCCCGCGAACCCCACCAGCAGCAGCAACGCGTCCCTCGCGCGCGCCGGCCCGTCCTGGGGCCGTTCTTCGAGCAGCGCTTCGAGCGTCTCGAGCAACACCGGCCGTTTACGCCGTGGCTGTGTTTTGCGGGTGCGCCGGATACCGCGCAGTGTCAGCCGCACGACGTCACTGCGCGTGGGACTGGGCAGCCCGTTGGCCGCGTGCACCGCCGCGATCGCCGCCGACTTGCGCTCCAGCGTCGACGCGCCGAACGCCGGTGATCCGTCCGGTTTCACCGTGTCCGCCGCGACCGCCAGGTAGACCGCCACGTCCAGCGGGTCCGCGGGCAACGCCTGACGGCCCTCCGCCTGACACCAGCCGGCCCACGCGATCCAGTCCGACCGGTAGGCGCGCACGGTGTTCGGTGACTGCGCGCTGCGCAGATAGCCGCTCAGCGAGGCCGCCTGCTCGTCGTCGAACCGTTCGCGCACCCTCACGAGCGCGTCGGCGTCGATCAGCACCGAGTGCGAGACCCTGACCAGCGCGTGCTGGACGGGTTCGGGCAGGCTCACACCCGCGATGGTAGTCCTCTGATCAACTCCGCGACCTCGCGCGGCGTGAAGTCCAGCCCACTGATTCCGACGCTCACCTCGAAGGCGCACCGGCGCGGGTCCGGATTCGACCGCGCGTACAGGAACAGCTTGATCCCCGTCTCCTCCAGCAGGTTCTGCGCCGCCCGTTGCGCGTCCTGGCGTGACATCGGCAGGTGGACGTGGAACAGGGGAGTGGCCGGCACGTCCGGGGTGGTGTGCGCGAACCCGTCGGCGTTGATCGCCTCGGCCACAGCCCGCGCGTGGTCGCGGAACTGCGCCATCCTTGGCAGGTTCTCGTCCATCCCCATCAACGCGATCGCCGCCAGCGGCCACGCGTCCGCGATCGCCCCGCCCATCCGCCGCCGCCACACCGCCGCGTGCTCGATCGTCTCGGCGTCCCCGGCCAGCACCGCGCCCCGCACGCCTTCAAGTCCTTTGTAGAGCGACACGTACACCGTGTCGAACAACGCGCCGATCTCCGCGAACGTGGCGTCGTACCCGGTCTGCGCCTCCCACAACCGCGCGCCGTCGCAGTGCGCGGCCGCACCGGTCCGCCTCACCCACGCCGTCTGCGCCGCCAGATCCCCGAACGCGGGCAGCACGCCGCCGATGTCACGTTGCGGCAGCTCGAACACCACTGCCGCGAGCGGTTCGTGCACCGCGTGCAGATCATCGAGACCGAACAGCTCGTTGCGGTCACCCACGGGGTGAAACCGCAAGCCGTGCAGCGCGTTGTAGCCCTGGTTCTCCCACACGTGCAGATGCGTCTGCGGATGACCCGCGAACGCCCGCCGGCCCGAACGTTCCGCGTGCACCCGCAGCGCCACCTGCTGCGCCATCGTCCCCGACGGGAAGAACAACGCCTGCGGCTTGCCCAGCAGCTCCGCGACCCGGTGCTCCAGCTCCCGCACCGGATCCTCCGGCAGCGTGTCCGCCGTGACGCGCTCGGCCAGGCGGCGCACGAGCTCGAACGGCGACTTGCGCGGACCACTGTGCTGCGACAGCGAACGACGGATCTCCATGACCCGACGGTACCTATTGCAAGTTAATGGCAGCAGACCCCGTTTGCTGTGATCAGGCCGCCGAGCTCAGGCGTACGTCCAGCTCGGCCTCGTCCGCCACGAACCACAACTGCCGGCCCCGATTCGACTCGTAGACGAAGTCCCGCAACGCCGTGCTCGCCGCCACCTGCTCGGTGATGTCCCCGACCACCACGACCTTGAACCCGTACTGCTGGAACTTCTGCACCACCGCACCCGCCACCCGTGTGCGCAACACGAGGAAGTCCGGTGACAACCGCGCCACCGGCAACACCAGCCACTGCACGTCCTGCCCCCACAACGTGCCGATCAGGTCCACAGCGGACTGTTCGTCGGTGATAGCGGGACCATCGGCGGCGCACATCAGCACCGTCGCGCCGTGGCGCGTCTGCACAACATCAGGCATGGCACCGGAACCTAGTCGCGGCCCACGTCCGATGTCGCGCCGAATATCGCGCGCGACCGGTGATCACCTCTTGCTAGGGTCACCGCACGCGATCGGCCCGAGGAGGTGAGTCCCATCAACGCGGTCACCCCAGATGGGCGTTCCCTCCCGGTTTCGGCCTGACGCCGTCCGCGCGTCGCCACGGGAACGCTCCAGCAGCCATCCCGAAAGGCCCGCAGCCATGCGCTTCATCTCCGAATCGACCTCCGCCGACGGCACCACCGAACGCGACTTCGTCCACGACGGCGTTCCCGGCGTGCTCTGGACCCCCGCCGGCACCCCCAGCGGCCTCGTGCTCAGCGCACACGGCGGCGGCCAGCACAAACGAGCCCCCGGCATCACCGCCCGCGCGGAACGGTGCGCCGCCGCCGGACTCGCCGTCGTCACCCTCGACGCACCAGGCCACGGCGACCGGCCCCGCACCACCGACGACGACCGGTTCGCCACCGCGATCCGCTCCCGCATCACCTCAGGACGCGACGCCGGCGCACTCGTCGCCGAGTACAACGCCCTGCAAGCGGCGCGGGCGATCCCGGAATGGCGATCCGTGCTCGACGCCCTGCCCGCCACCGGCGAGTCCGTCGGGTTCTGGGGCGTGTCCATGGGCGCCGCCATCGGCATCCCGCTCGTCGCCGCCGAACCCCGCATCCGCGCCGCCGTGTTCGGACTCATCGGCGCCACCGAACCCCTGACCGCAGCGGCGGCGACGATCACCGCGTCCGTGCGGTTCCTGCTGCAGTGGGACGACCAGCTCATCGCCCGCGACGCCGGCCTCGCGCTGTTCGACGCCTTCGCCACCCGCCAGAAGTCCCTGCACGCCAACCCCGGAGGCCACGGCGAGGTCCCCGAGCACGAACTCGCCGGCGCGGTCACGTTCCTCGCCGGATAAATCCCGGGCGCCCGCGGGTGGGTCTGGGTAGCGTCGCGCCACATGCGTGATCTCGCGACGTTGCCCAAGGCCCACCTGCACGTGCACCTGGAAAGCACCGTGCGCCCGGACACCCTCGCCGAACTCGCCGAGCACCACGGCGTCGACGTGCCCGCCGTGCAGGCCGGATCGTTCGACGGCTTCACGCAGTTCGCCGCGCACAACGGGGCAGTACGGGACTGCCTGCGGCGAGCCGAGGACTTCCACCGGATCGCGTACGAGTTCTGCGCCGAGGAAGCAGCGCAGGGGACCCGGTACGCCGAGGTCACGTTCACCGCGGCAGCGCACGGAGAACGGCTCGGTGATCCGGACATGCCGCTCGAAGCGGTGTTGTCCGGGCTCGCCGCAGGACAGGCCGTCCACGGCATCGAATGCCGTGTGATCGTGGACCACCCCAGAAAACGGTCAGTAGCGCGGTTTCAGGACTCGTTGCGGCTCGCGACCACGCACCCGCGGGTCGTCGCGATCGGGATGGCCGGAGCGGAAGACCACCCGCTCACCCCGTTCACGGCCGTGTTCCGCGCCGCTCGCGAAGCCGGGATCGGGCTCGTGCACCACGCCGGCGAGTGCTGCGGAGCACCCAGCGTCGCCGAAGCCGTCACCGTCGGGCTCGCCGACCGGATCGGCCACGGGTTCCGCGCACTCGACGACCCGGACGTCGTCGCGCTGCTGCGGGACCGTGCCATACCGCTCGAAGCCTGCCCGTCGTCCAACGTCGCACTGGGACTGGTCGGCTCGCTCTCCTCTCATCCGCTGCCACTGCTCATCGACGCCGGCCTGACCGTCACGCTCAGCACCGACATCCCCGCCTCCACCGGCACCACGCTCACCGACGAATACCGGGCGCTGCGCGAGCACCTCGGCTTCGACGACGACGCCCTCGCGCGCATCGCCACCAACGCCGTCGACGCCTCCTTCGCACCCGCCGGAACGAAGACCGCGCTGCGTCAGGACATCGCCGCCTGGCGGGCAGGCTCGAAACACACCAGCCCGTGGCGCGACGCCAGCAACGCCACCAGATCCAGCACCTGACGCTGCCCCGGCCACACCACGTGCACGATCACCGCGTCCACCCCCACCGTCAGCGCCTCGTCCCACGACACGGGGGAGGCGGGATCAGGCGAGGTCTTCCGCAACTCCCGCACGAACGCCGCCACAGAGGGCTCGAACGCGCCCAGCGGCGAGGACCGCAACTCCGCATACCGGGCCGCCGCCTCCGGGAAGGACGCCGGACCAGGAGCCCGCCACACCACCACGTCGACTGGCACCTCGACCGGCACGGCCATCACGCCACCTTCCCGAACAACGCACCCAACCGCGGAATCCGCGCGGAGATCTCCGCCGGATCAGCGAAATCCCACTGCTCACCTGCCGGATCCGGGGACACCAGCAACCCACGCGAGGCCACCACCGCCTCCAGATCACCGTCGAACGCCTCGGCCGCCACGTAGTCGAGACCCTCCCAGTCCGGCCAGTCCTCATCCGCCCACGCGTGCACGCCGCCACGCGACGCCAGCAACCGCACGTGCGGCAGATCGGCCAGCGCGTCCGGCGAGGCGGCCACCGCCTCGAACACCGCCCGCCCCTGACCCACCAGCCACGCCTGGAAGTAGAAGAACCCGTCGTCGGAACACAGCCCGCCGCAGATCACGTCCGCCGCGTGCCAGTGCGCCCACGTGTCCACCCGGCGACGCACCTCGTCGAGCCGCACCGCGAACTCCACCACCTCGCCCGCAGGCAGCCCGGCCAGCGCGGCCGTGAGCCGCTCCAGCCGATCATCCTGGTCCGAGGCCCCCACAGCGGAGGACTCCACCAGGCCCCAGAACGCGTTGAGGTCCATGCCCGAAACGCTAGCGAGAGGGTCTGACAATTTTTGAAGCCCCGCCATCCGCCCAGGTCAGAAGCCATGAAAGGCCATGCCGGCAGGGCGGAGCGGCCAGGGGGAGCGGCATCCCGGACGGCGTTGAGGGACCGGCGGGCTCCCAGGGCTATCGAGCCGCTTTCCCGAACAACGCCCACAGCCGCGGAATCCGGCGCGCGATGTCCGCCGGATCCTCCATCTCCACGTCCTCCCCGCCCGGCGACACGTCGAACGCCCGCGCCTGCCCGCGCGAGGCCAGCAGGTCGTCCAGGTCTCCGGCGTACACGGCCTCGAACGCCGCGTCCGGCACCCGGTACAGCGCCTCCCAGTCCGGCCAGTCCTCATCGGACCAGCCGTCCACGGATCCCAGCGCCGCCAGCCGCCGCACCTGCGCAACGTCGGCCAGCGCGTCCGCCGACGCTGCCACCGACGAGAACACCTCGCGGCCCTGGCCGATCAGCCACGCCTGGAAGTAGAAGAACGAGTCCATCCCGCACAGCCCGGAACAGATCAGTGTGGCCGCCTGCCAGTGCGCCCACGTGTCCACTCGGCGACGCACCTCGTCGAGCCGCACGGCGAAGTCGGCGATCTCACCCGCCGGCAGCAACGCCAGCCGCCCGGACAGCCACTCCCGCCGTTGTTCCAGGTCAGCGGTAGCGGCAACGGCGTGATCGACCAGCTTCCAGAAGCCCCCTGCGTCCATGCGGCAACGCTAGCGGCGGGGTCTGACAGTTATTGACGCGAGCGAATCGGAGCTCCCCACTATCCTTGACGCCAAATGGACACCCCGCACGCTGAACTGCACAAACGCCTGCCCGAGCTCATGCCGCGTGATCAACGCCGGCTCGCCAGGCGCCTCGACGGCGCACGCAAGGTCAAAGACCCGCTGGCGCGCCGCAAGATGACCGAGGAGATCGCCGCCCAGATAGACGAGGCCGCGCTCAAGGTCGCGCTGCGCCGGGAGTCCGTTCCCAAGCTCAGCTATCCGGCCGAACTGCCGGTCAGCCAGCACAAGGACGAGATCAAAGAGCTGATCGCGAACCACCAGGTCGTGATCGTCGCGGGCGAGACCGGGTCCGGTAAGACCACGCAGCTGCCCAAGATCTGCCTGGAACTGGGCCGCGGTGTCATCGGCCAGATCGGCCACACCCAGCCCAGAAGGATCGCCGCCCGCACCGTCGCCGAACGCGTCGCCGAGGAGCTCGGCACCAAGCTCGGCGACACCATCGGCTACAAGGTCCGCTTCACCGACCAGTCCGGCGACGACACGCTGGTCAAGCTCATGACCGACGGCATCCTGCTCGCCGAGATCCAGACCGACAGAACGCTGAGCAGGTACGACACGATCATCATCGACGAGGCCCACGAACGCAGCCTCAACGTCGACTTCCTGCTCGGCTACCTCAAGCAACTCCTGCCGCAGCGCCCCGACCTCAAGGTCGTCATCACCTCCGCGACCATCGACCCGCAACGCTTCAGCGCGCACTTCGAGAACGCCCCGGTCATCGAGGTCTCCGGCCGCACCTACCCCGTCGAGACCCGCTACCGGCCGCTGGAGGAGGACGACGACCAGACCCAGGGCATCCTCAACGCCGTCCGCGAACTGCAGGCAGAAGGCCCCGGCGACGTCCTGGTGTTCCTGTCCGGCGAACGCGAGATCCGCGACACCGCCGAAGCCCTCAAACAGGAAGACCTCCGCAACACCGAGATCCTCCCGCTCTACGCCCGCCTCTCAGTGGGCGAGCAGCACCGCGTGTTCCAACGCCACACCGGCCGCCGCGTCGTGCTCGCCACCAACGTCGCCGAGACCAGCCTCACCGTGCCCGGCATCAAGTACGTCGTCGACCCCGGCAACGCCCGCATCTCCCGCTACAGCCACCGCCTCAAGGTCCAGCGCCTGCCGATCGAACCCATCAGCCAGGCGTCGGCCAACCAGCGCAAGGGCCGCTGCGGCCGCGTCAGCGAAGGCATCTGCATCCGCCTGTACTCCGAAGAGGACTTCGAGGCACGCCCCGAGTTCACCGACGCGGAGATCCTGCGCACCAACCTCGCCAGCGTCATCCTGCAGATGACCAACATCGGCCTCGGCGACGTCGCCGCGTTCCCGTTCATCGACCCGCCCGACTCCCGCAACATCAACGACGGCATCGGCCTGCTGCAGGAACTCGGCGCCATCAACGCCGCCGAGAAGAAGCTCACCCCGACCGGCCGCAAACTCGCCGCCCTGCCCGTCGACCCGCGCCTGGGCCGCATGGTCCTCGAGGCCGACACCACCGGCTGCCTCAAAGAGGTCATGATCATCGCCGCGGCACTGTCCATCCAGGACCCGCGCGAACGACCCGCCGACCAGCAGGAAGCCGCCACCCAGCAGCACGCGAGGTTCGTCGACAAGGAATCCGACTTCACGACGTTCCTCAACCTGTGGGAGTACCTCAAGGAACAGCAGAAGGAACTGAGCGGCAACCAGTTCCGCAAGCGCTGCAAGGCCGAGTTCCTCAACTACCTGCGCGTGCGCGAGTGGCAGGACATCTACCTGCAGCTGCGGCAGGTCGCCAAGCAGATCGGCATGCACGTCAACGACCAGCCCGGCGACCCGCGCAACATCCACATCGCGCTGCTGTCCGGACTGCTCAGCCACATCGGTGTCAAGGACATCCTCAAAAAGCAGGCGCCAGGCGAGAAACGGCGTCCGCTCACGGAGTTCCTCGGCGCCCGCAACGCCAAGTTCGCGATCTTCCCCGGCTCCGCGCTGGCCAAGAAACCACCGCAGTGGGTGATGGCCGCCGAACTCGTCGAGACCAGCCGCCTGTGGGGCCGCATCGTCGCCAAGATCGAACCCGAATGGGCCGAACGTCTCGGCGAGCACGTGGTCAAACGCCAGTACTCCGAACCGCACTGGGAGACCAAACGGGGATCGGTCGTCGCGCTGGAGAAGGTCACGCTGTACGGGGTGCCGATCGTCGCCGGCCGCAAGGTCAGCTACGGCCGAATCGACCCCGAACTCTCCCGTGAGCTGTTCATCCGCCACGCTCTCGTGCAGGGGGAGTGGACCACGCACCACCGGTTCTTCCACACCAACCGCGCGATGCTCGAGGAAGTCGGCGAGCTGGAGAACCGCGCTCGGCGCCGCGACATCGTCGTGGACGAGGAGACGCTGTACGAGTTCTACGACAAGCGCGTCGCCCCGGAGGTCGTGTCCGCGCGGCACTTCGACTCGTGGTGGAAGAAGCAGAAGGACAAGAACCTGCTGACCTTCACCAAGGACATGCTGGTCAACGACCGTGCCGACGTCACCCCCGACGCCTACCCCGACCAGTGGCGCCAGGGCGAGCTCACGCTGCCGTTGAGCTACCACTTCGAGCCGGGAACCAAGAACGACGGCGTCACCGTCCAGCTTCCGCTGCCCGCGCTCACCGCCCTGGACGACGACGCGTTCTCCTGGCAGATCCCCGGCCTGCGCCACGACCTCGTCGTCGCGCTCATCCGGTCGCTGCCCAAGCCGATCCGCCGCAACTTCGTGCCCGTCCCCGACGTCGCCACCGCCGTCCTCGCGCGCATCAACCCCAAGGACACCAGCCTGCTCAGCGGCGTCGAACGGGAGCTGCGGGCGTTGACCGGCGTGACCGTGCAGCGCGAGGACTGGCAGTTCGACGCCGTCCCCGACCACCTCAAGCTCACCTTCCAGGTCGTCGACGACCAGAACCGCACCCTCGCCGAAGGCAAGGACATCGCGGCACTGAAGGAGAAACTGCGCGACGAGGTCCGCGAATCACTGAGCCAGGCCGTCGGCCACCTCGAACGCACCGGCCTGACCACGTGGGACTTCGACGCCCTGCCCCAGAGCATCGAGCAACGGCAGTCCGGCATCACCGTCACCGCCTACCCGTCGCTGCTCGACCAGGGCGAGACCGTCGCGATCAAGGTCCTCGACACCCCCGGCCGGCAGGCCTACGCCCACCGCCGCGGCGTGCGCAGACTCCTGCTGCTCGGCGTCAACTCGCCCGTCAAACACCTGCAGCGCCACCTCGACAACGCCGCCAAACTCGCGCTGACCCGCAACCCCCACGGCAGCGTCGCCGCGCTGCTGTCGGACTGCATCATGGCCGCCGTCGACCGGCTCATGGGCGACCCGGCCTGGAACGCCAAGTCCTATGCGGCGCAACTGAAGAAGGTCCAGGCCGCGCTCAACGACACCACCTGGGTCGTCGTGCAGGAGGTCCGCAAGGTCCTCGAAGCCGCCCACCAGGCCGAACTGGCACTGACCGGACTCAAGGGCGCCCCCGACTCCGCCGCGGACATCCGCGCACACCTCAACTCGCTGGTGTACAAGGGATTCGTCACCCACACCGGCTACGACCGGCTGCCCGACCTCGTCCGCTACCTCAAGGGCATCGCGCGGCGCATCGAGAAACTGCCCGAGAACCCGCGCCGCGACCTCGACTGGACCGGCAAGATCCACCAGGTCCACGCCGAGTACCGGGAACTGCGCGCGCAGACCCCCGCCGACGAACCCGCGCCCGAACTCGACGAGATCCGCTGGATGATCGAGGAACTGCGCCTGTCGTACTTCGCCCAGACCATCCCGACCCGGTACAGCGTCAGCGACAAGCGCATCTACAAGGCGCTCGACGCCGTGCCGTTGTAGACCTCGCTACCGTGGAACATGCACTTTCCTGGGGATTCCACGTGGCGGGTGTCCAGCGGCCGCGGTGACACGTTCACGCTGTACGTCCGCGACGCGCTCGGCATCAGCACACCCACCGCCGACTCCATTCCGCCGCTGACCCCACCCGTCCCGCGCCTGCCCGGCGTGACGCTGCCGGACACGTTCGGTGCGGCGTGGGACCGGTGGTGGGCGCAGTCGGTGTCCGCCGGCGCCGAGGACGTCCCCGGCCGCTGGCCCGTCGGCCTGCCGCAGCAACTGCGCCCCGCCTACGACGAGTGGGTGACCCACAAGGACTATGACGGCAGGACGAACCTCTCCGAGGTGCTTCAGGAGATCGTCGCGCAGCTCAGCGGAGAACTCGGCCACGTACCGGTCTTCGACCTCGAGATCGTCGAGGTCCCCGTCCAGGGTCAGTTCTGGCGGCGCCTGAGCACGAACTCGGTGATGGTCTCCGAGGAACTCATGGCCTCGCGCAACCTCATCGCGCCGCTGGAATCAGTGCTGCGCGAGCTCGCCCGCTAGCGCCTCACCCGTGCGGTACAGCTCCACCAGCAGTGGCCGCAGCAACAAACCGGCCGGCGTCAGCGCGTACGACGTCCGGACCGGGAAGCCGGGGGAGCGGGAACACGACACCAGACCCTGCGCCACCAACGAGTCCAGCCGCTCGGTCAGCACCTTCGCGCTCAGCGACGGCAACCCCGACCGCAACTGCGAGAACGATCGGGGCCCGTGCATCAGATCCCGCAGCACCAGCGTCGCCCACCGGCCGCTGATCGCCGCGAGCGCCACCTCCACCGGGCAGTCCGCGGACGGCCGGTCCCAGGTCACCGTTTGGTGACCCACAGAAGCGAACGCGACGCTGTCGGCATGTCCATCCACCCCGCCAGTGTCGCCCACGACTTCGCCGCCGCGTTCAACTCCCGCGACGCGGCCGCCGTCGACGCCGTCTACGAACCGGGCGGCCTGTTCGTCCCCGAACCCGGCCAGACCGTCACCGCGGCCGCGCGCCGGCAGGCCAACCAGCGGTTCCTCGACCTCGGCCTGCCCATCGACGTCCGGCCACGCCACGTCTACGAACACGACGGCATCGCGCTGCTCATCGTCGACTGGACCATCGGCGACGTGCACGGCACCGCCACCGACGTCGCTCGCCGCAGCGAGGACGGCCGGTGGCGGTACGTGATCGACAACCCCTTCGGCACTGCCTAGGCCTCGGGCGGCTCCATGGCCCCGGTCATGATCGCCACCGCGTCCGACATCGAGATGGACTTCGGATCCACCACCGCCTTGCGCCGGCCCAGGCGCTGGATGTGGATGCGGTCGGCCACCTCGAACACGTGCGGCATGTTGTGGCTGATCAGGATCACCGGCAGGCCCCGATCGCGGACCTGCAGGATCAGGTCCAGCACCGCACGGGACTCCCGCACGCCCAGCGCCGCCGTCGGCTCGTCCATGATCACGACACGGCTGCCGAACGCCGCCGCCCGTGCCACCGCCACGGCCTGACGCTGCCCGCCGGAGAGGGTCTCCACGGCCTGGCCGGGGTTCTGGATCGTCATGATCCCCAGCGCGTCGAGCTGACGGCGGGCCTCGTCGCGCATGCCGTTGCGGTCGAGCATCCGGAACACCGAGCCGAGCACGCCCTTGCGGCGCAGTTCACGGCCCAGGAACAGGTTCGCCGCGATGTCGAGCGACGGCGACACGGCCAGCGACTGGTGCACCGTCTCGATGCCGGCGTTGCGCGCGTCCAGAGGCGTGGAGAACGAGACGGGGGAGCCGTCGAGGAACACCTCGCCCTCGTCGGGCACCACCGCGCCGGACAGGGCCTTGATCAGCGACGACTTGCCCGCACCGTTGTCGCCGATCACCGCGAGGATCTCGCCCGGCAGCAGCTCCAGGTCCGAACCCGCCAGCGCCGTCACCCTGCCGTACCGCTTGACCAGGCCCGTTGCCTGCAGGATCGGGGTGGTCATGCCTTCACCTTCCTGATCCACTGGTCCAGCGACACCGCCACGATGATCAGCACACCGACCGCCATCGTCTGCCACAGCACGTCCACCCCGGCCAAAGCCAGGCCGTTGCGGAACACACCGACGATCAACGCTCCGATCAGCGACCCCACCACCGCGCCGCGGCCACCGAACAGCGACGTCCCGCCGATCACCACCGCGGTGATCGAGTCCAGGTTGTCGGTCTGACCCGCCTGCGGTGAAGCCGAGGCGATCCGGCCGATCAACGTCCACGCCGCCACCGCGTAGATCAGCCCCGCCGTCGCGTACACGGACAGCAGCACCCGAGCCGTGCGGATGCCTGAGAGGCGCGAGGCCTCCAGGTCGTCACCGGTCGAGTAGACGTGCCGGCCCCACGCGGTGTTCTTCAGCACGAACGCCATCGCCGCCACCAGCAGCACCAGCATGATCGAGCCGTAGGTGATGCGCGTGCCGCCCACGGTGAACGTCTGCCCGGTGAACAGCAGCAACGACGGCATGTCCGAGCCACGGATCGTGGCACTGCCCGAATACCAGAGGTTCAACGCGAAGAACACGTTCAACGTGCCCAGCGTGACGATGAACGGCGGCAGCTTCAGCCGCGTCACCAGCATGCCGTTGAGCAACCCGCACACCGTGCCCACCAGGAAACCGAGCAGCAACGCCGGCAACCCCGGCAGGCCGGTCTCCGACGCCACCTTCGCCATCACGATCGAGGTCAGCACCATGATCGCGCCGCACGACAGGTCGATCCCGGCGGTCAGGATCACGATCGTCTGCCCGACCGCGAGCGTGCCCACCACCGCGACCTGCTGCAGGATCAGCGAGATGTTGCCCGGCGTCAGGAACCGGTCCGAGAGCAACGCGAACACGATCACCGACACCAGCAGCACCACCGCCGGTCCGATCGTGGCCTGCGCGTGCAGCAGGTGCTGCACGCGCGTCAGCACGGAACGATCCCGTTCCTCCACCACCGCGGTCATCGCTTAGCCCCAGCAGTTCTGCAGGCCGAACGCCGAGTCCTTCGACTCCACGCCGTCCGCGGGCTGGTCGGTGATCAACGTGACGCCGGTGTCGGTGTTCTGCGGCTTCGAGCCGTCCTTCGCGAACTTCGACACCGCCTCCACGCCGAGCTGCGCCATCTTCAGCGGGTACTGCTGCGAGGTCGCCCCGATCACCCCGGACTTGACGTTGTTCACGCCAGGACAGCCGCCGTCGACCGACACGATCACGACGTCCTTCTCCTTGCCCGCCGCCTTCAACGCCTCAAAGGCACCGGCCGCGGCGGGCTCGTTGATCGTGTAGACCAGGTTGACGCCGGGGTCCTTCTGCAGCAGGTTCTCCATCGCCGTGCGGCCACCGGACGGGTCACCGTTGGTCACGTCGTGGCCCACGATCCGCGGATCGGACTCGTCACCGATGCGGGCCTTGTCCTTCACGTCGACGCCGAAGCCCTCCAGGAACCCCTGGTCGCGCTGCACGTCCACCGACACCTGGTTCGGGTTGAGGTCCAGCAACGCGATCTTGGCCTGCTTGCCCTCCTTCGCGAACTTCGACTTCGCCCACTGCCCGATCAGCAACCCGGCCTTGTAGTTGTCGGTCGCGAACGTCGCGTCCGCGGCACTGGCCGGCTCCAGCGGCGTGTCCAGCGCGATCACCAGCAGCCCCGCCGCCCGCGCCTTGTCCACCGACGGCACGATCGCCTTCGAGTCGCTCGGCGTGATCAGGATGCCCTTCGCGCCCGACGCGATCAGGTTCTCGATCGCGTCGACCTGCGTCTGGTTGTCGCCGTCCTGCTTGCCCGCGAACGACTGCACCGTCGCGCCCGCGGAGGAGGCCGCCTGCTGCGCGCCCTCCTTCATCTTCACGAAGAACGGGTTCGTGTCCGTCTTCGTCACCAGGCCCACCAGCGTCGTGCCGCTGGAGGACCCACCGCCTCCGCACGCGGTGAGCAAGGTGAGCAACGCCGCCGCGGTGACCCCGACAGTTCTACGCATGTCAACTCCTACGTCAACGTTGACGTAACCACCCGTCCGAGGTCTCTGAGATCGTGAACGGAAGAGCGGCTACGCGAGCTGTGCAAACGGGTATACCGTTGCGTCATCGTTGACGCAAGAGTCGTAGGACGTGGACATGGACCGAGCAGCCGACAGACGTGAACCCACGATGCGCGACGTCGCCGCGCTGGCGAAGGTCAGCACCAAGACCGTGTCCCGCGTGATCAACGGCCTGCCCGGCGCCGGCGCCGAGGTCGTCGACCGCGTCCGTGAGGCGGCGCGCAGCCTGGGCTATCGCCCGAACCTGACCGCGAGCAGCCTGCGCCGCTCCGACCGGCGCAGCGCCACGATCGGCGTGCTGTTCGAAGACCTGTCCAACCCCTTCGACGCCGCCCTGCTGCGTGCCGTCGAGGACCGCGCCCGCCACGCCGGGGTTCTCGTGCTCGCCGGCAGCAGCGAGGACGACCACACCCTGCAACGCGAACTGCTCGTGTCGCTGTCCACGCGCCGTGTCGACGGCGTCGTCGTCATGGCCGTGGGCGGGCATCAGGACGCCCTGCAGCAGGAACGCGACCGCGGCACCCCGATGGTGCTCGTGGACCGGCCTCCCACCTTCGGCGGCACCGACTGCGTCACCACCACCAACCGCGACAGCTCCCGCGACGCCGTGCTGCACCTGGCCGCCCTGGGCCACCGAGACATCGCGTTCCTCGGCGACCGCCGCACCCTGTGGACCAGCCAGGAGCGCTACACCGGCTACCTCGAAGGCCTCGCCCAGGCGGGTCTGACCCTGCGGGACGCGCTCGTGCGCACCGACCTGCACGGCGCCGACCTCGCCGAAGCCGCCACCGGCGCGCTGTTCGACCTCGATCGGCCGCCCACCGCGTTGTTCACCGCCCAGAACCTCGTCACCGTGGGCGCCATGCGGCTGCTGCGCGCCCGTGACCTGCACCGGCGCGTCGCGCTCATCGGGTTCGACGACTTCCCGCTCGCCGACATGCTCGACCCCGGCATCACCGTCGTGCGCCAGGACGTGCCCGGCATCGGCCGCAAGGCCGCCGAGCTCATCTTCGCCCGCATCGACGGCGACACCTCACCGCCCGTGCACGCCGTCGTCCCCGCCTCGCTCGTGCGCCGCGGGTCCGGCGAGATCGCGCCGGTCAGCTGACCGACAGCACCGCGTCGATCACCTGCGGGCCCGACACCAGCACCTCGTCGTTGTGGTCCGCGCCGTCGATCTCGACGAGCTTCGCGCGGGCCGCCGTCGCCACCTCACGGCTCTGCGCGGGCGGCACCACCGAGTCCTTCGTGCCCAGCAGCACCACGGTCGGAACGTCCACCCCGGACACCCGCTCCGTCACGGGGAACTTGTCCTGCAACAACGCCTTCACCGGCAGCCACGGGTAGTGGTGCGACCCCACCGCCGCGAGCGAGGTGAACGGCGAGCGCAGCACCATGCCCTTGGGCGCGCGGAACGTCGCGAGTTCCGCCGCCACGGCCGCGCCCAGCGACTCGCCGAAGTAGACGACCGGCCCGTCGATCAGGTCCAGCGCCGCCCGCGCGTCGAACGTCAGGCCCTCCTCCGTCGGCTTGCCGGGGTTGTCGCCGTAGCCGCGGTAGTCGAACAACAGCACCGACAACCCGCGCGCGGTCAGCTCCCGCGCCAGCGACACCCGCCCGGACCGGTTGCCCGCGTTGCCCGGGAACACGATCACCGTGGCGGTCGCGTCGGGCAGTTCGAAGTGCCAGCCGTCGAGCAGCAGACCGTCCGCCGTCACCAGACGGACGTCGTGCCCACCGGGCAGCACCTCCTCGGCCGCGGGCACCGGGCCGGGGGAGGGGAAGTACACGAGCTTGCGCTGGAAGGTGAAGACCACGGCGACGATGGTGACAACCACCGCCACCGCGATCAACACCGCCCTCCTCATAACCCCATGATGAACGCTCAGCAGCGCTTGTCGGTGAACTCCTGGTAGCCGTAGCTCGGGTCGCCGACCAGGTCGACGAACGTGCCCGACGCACGCGTGCACTGCGACAGCGTGTTCGTGCCCTTCGACCAGTTCTCCTGCTTGTTGCGCTGCCGCACCCCGCCGGCCGGGTTGGCGCCGTCCGGATAGATCGCCGTGAGGATCTCGAAGGACCGGCCCTTGCTGATGTACTGGTCCCACACGTACACGTACGCCCAGTTCTTCCCGCAGCCCTTGAACTGCTTCACCGAGGCCACGATCGAACTCGAGCTCGTACCGGTCTGGATGTAGGCCGTGCTCCCGATCTGCGTCACCGGACCACAGCCCGGCGCCGACTCCGCGTGCGCCATCCCCGGCGACAACACCGACAACGTCAGGGCCGCGGCCACCATCAGCGCGCGCTTCATCAGCACCTCTCCTCAGTCTTGGTGGTGTGCCAGTACGTCTCGCTGGACACGAAGTCGACCATCTGCCCGATCGCACGCGTGCACTGCGACAGGGTGTTCGTGCCCTCCGACCAGTTCTCCTGGCGGTTGCGCGGATACGTCCTGAGCCCGGCCTTCTGGCCGTCCGCCTCGACGTACACCTTCACCTGGAAGTCACCGACCCGGTCGACGAACGAGTCCCACACGTACACGTAGGCCCAGTTCTTGTTGCAGCCCTTGAACTGCTTCACCGACGCCCACGCCGACGAGGCGTTGCCACCGATGTAGGCGGTCTTGCCGATCTGCGTCACCGGACCGCAGCCCGGTGCGGACTCGGCGTGCGCCACCCCGGACGACAGCCCGGTCAGCGCCAGTGCGGCCACCGCCGCGACAGAAACGAATCTCACGCCCCGACGGTGCCCACCCCCGGTTAGTCAGCGGTAAATCACTCGAAGGTGTGGACTTCGGTCGACCACACCTGACGCACCGCCCGACCGATCAACCCGGCCAGATCCGGCGTCGTCGCCTCCAGCCGCCCACCCGCGACATCGGCGAACAACGACGCCACATCGCCCGCGAACGCCTCGGGTACACCCAGCGCGACCAGGCGTTTCGCGAACTCGTCCACAGGAAGGTCGACGTAGCGGATCTCCCGCCGGGCCACCGCCGACAGCCGTGCAGGCGTCGCGATCGGCACGCTTTACGGGCACTTCCCGAACCGACGGCACCGCGGGTCAGGCCGACCGGCTCGTCGACCTGACCGTGCGGGGCTTCAGTCCGCCGGAGCGAACGGCACCAGCACCACGGTGATGTTGTCGTGGCCGCCCGCGTCCAGGGCGACCTTCACGAACTCCTCGGGCCCGCACGGCAGCAGCGGCTGCAGGTCCTCGGGCTCCGGCCGGTAGTTGTGCAGGCCGTCCGAGCACAGCAGGAACACGCCCGGCGAGGTCGGCTTCAGCGTCACGACCTGCGGTTCCACCCGGCCCGCGTCCGCGCCGATCCACCGCGACAACACGTGCGCGCGACGGTCCGTGCGGGCCTGCTCCTCGGTCAGCACACCTTCCGCGACGAGCTGCGCGGCCCAGGTGTCGTCCGTGGTGAGCTGCTTGGAGCCCTCGTCGGACAGCCAGTAGGCGCGCGAGTCGCCGACCCAGCCGATCGTCACCGAGTTCTCCGTGACCAGCGCGGAGACGAACGTGCACGACGGCGCGACACCCCGGCCGCCCGCCTCCATCGGCTCCAGCTCGACCAGGTGCTCCACCGCGGAGCACGACGCGGCAACGGCATCGACCATGGCCTGCTCGGCGTCCGCGGTGTCGATCAGGGCGTTGAGCAGCACGTCCACCGCAGCGTCCGCAGCGGCCTGCGAGGCCTGCTCGGCGCGTTCGGAGGAGGCCACACCGTCGCAGACGACGGCGGCGACACCCTTGCCCGCGACGTGGCCGAACGCCATCGAGTCCTCGTTGCGCGCCCGCCGCTTGCCGCGGTCCGACACACCGGACACCGCGCCCAGCGCGTACTCGACCCGATCGCGCGCCGAGGGCTGGTGACGGCCGCACTGGGTGCAGTAGTCCTCGTCGTCGATGTCGGGCGACCCGCACAGGATGCACGAGGCCTGCGCGGGACCGGTCGGTCCGCCCAGCGGCGTGCGGCGGACCAGCAGGTTGCGTCCGCACGCCTCGCAGAACCGGTCCTCCGCCGCGACGGGCGCGAAGCACTCCGGGCACTTCAGGGTGTCCATCAAACCAACGTCCTAGGCCTTACCGCGTTCGCGCGGTCCACCAATGCGATCCGTTCCTCCGGCGTGGCCGCGAACCGGGCCAGCGTGCGATAGCGCGCCTCTAGACCCAGCCGAAGCTCGTGTTCGGAGAGTGCACAGTCCAGCACCTTGCCCTCGGCGGCCTGATTGCGGGTCACGTAGTCGTACGCCGCCTCCAGCACCTCGGCCGACAGCTGCGTGTGCGAATGGACGTCGATGTCCAAGGCGTGCAACCGTTCCCCGGCCGCGACCAGGTCCTCCGCGGCGCAGTCGCCGAGCTGCGCGCGCACCGCCGCGATCTGCGCCGCCAGATGTTGGGACGACGTGTCCGGCACCGACAACAGCACCTCGACCGCCCGTGCGCGGTCCCCGCACGCCAGCAGCACCCGCGCCAGCCCGAACGCCGCTGACACGTACGAGTGATCCGTGCGCCACACCAGCTCGTACCAGCCCGCCGCCGCCTTCAGCTCCCCGGTGGCCTCCGCGCACACGCCCAGCGCCAGCTTCGGGGCCGCCTCGCCCGGCACCGCCGAGCACACCGCGTCGAAGAACCCCAGCGCGTCGGAGGCCCGCCCGTCGGTGAGCGCCGCGAGGCCCCGGTACCAGTCCGGGCGCCAGTCCTCGGCCGGGTCGAGCTCCGGCTCGTCGAACATCGACGGCCCTGTGAGCGACTCCAGCTCCCGCATCGCCGCCTCGGTGTCACCGGACTCGATGAGCACTCGCACGATCCGCAGCCGCACCTCCACCGTGAACTCCGGCGCCTTGCGCAGCCCCTCCGGATCCGACGTCGTCGCCGTCGCCAGCCACGAGGCGGCCGCGTCGGAGGTGCTCACGCTCGGCGCCGGCAACGCCAGCGCCACCTCGGGCAGGTCGAGCGAGCCCTCCACGCCGAACCGGCGGCGTTCCGGCGTGAACTGCCGCGACAGGCCCGGCCTCGGCACGCCGTCCTCGATCGCCAGCACCTCGCGCAGCACGCCCGTGAGCTGCTCGGCCATGTCCTCGGCGGAGGAGAACCGCAGCTCGGGGTTCGGGTTCGTGGCGCGCAGCAGCAGCCGGTGGAACGACTCGAACCGGCCCAGCAGCGGCTCCTCGTCCACCGTCGGCAGCCGGTCCTTGCAGCGGCCGCGGAAGTCGAACGGGAAGCTCATCACCGCCAGCGCTCGCCCGACCGTGTAGATGTCGGAGAACACCGACGGGCCGATCGTGCCGATCTCGGGCGCCTGGTAGCCGATCGTGCCGTAGATGGGGGAGTGGTGGTCGTCGATGCGCCGCACCGCCCCGAGGTCGATCAGCTTGAGCTGCTCCTCGGTGTGGATCATGTTGTCCGGCTTGAAGTCGCAGTACAGCAGCCCCACGCCGTGCAGGTAGCCGACCGCGGGCAGGATCTCCAGGACGTAGGCGATGGCCTGCGCCAGGGGTAGCGCCTCGTCCCCGCGGCCCTCCCGGCGCCGGCGCGTGATCATGTCCTTGATGGACTCGCCGCCGACGTACTCCATCACGATGTACTCGACGCGCTTGTCGCTGTCGCGGCTCTCGTGCCGGATGAAGTTGTGGATCTTCACGATGTTCGGGTGCTCGACCTCGGCCAGGAACCGGCGTTCGGCCAGCGCCGCCGCCATCGCGTCCGCGTCACCGGAGTCGAGCAGGCCCTTGAGCACCACCCACCGGTCGCTCACCGCGTGGTCGAGCGCCAGGTACAGCCAGCCCAGGCCGCCGTGCGCCAGGCACCCCAGCACCTCGTACTGGTCGTGCAGCACCTCGCCGGGCGCGAGCTTGGGCGTGAACGAGTAGGCGTGCCCGCACTGCGGGCAGAACCCCTCCACCCGGCCCTGCTTGCCGTCCTTGCGCCGGCCGACCTTCTTGCCGCACTTCGAGCAGAACCGCTTCGCCTCCGGCACCTCCGGCTGCTCCAGCACGGCGGTCTTCGGATCCCGGTACGGCACCCGCGGCACCTCGACCAGCCCGGCACCCAGCCGGCCGCGGCTCATCGACCGCGCGCTGCCCCGCCGCGTGCGGCCGGAGTTCGACCGCGACACCTCCTGCGACGACGACCAGGGCGCGGTCCCCGGCGCCGTCGACGGCCCTGTCTCGGGCAGCTCAAGCTCGTCACTCATCCCGGCCCCCTAGTCCCGATAACGCGCGACGGGCGGCGTCGGTGCCGGACCCAGCGGCGTCAGCCACCGCCGGTAGATCCCGCCCCACGTGCCGTCGGCGCGCATCCGTTCCAGCACGCCGTTGACGAACCGGACCAGATCCTCCTGCCCCTTCGGCACGCCCACGCCGTACGACTCGTCGGTGAACCGCGACCCCACGACCTCGGTGTACGGGTCCTGCGCCGCCAGCCCCGCGAGGATCGTGTCATCGGTCGAGATCGCGTCGGCCTGCCCCTGCTGCAGCATCACCAGGCAGTCCGTCCAGTTCGGCACGCTCACCGTCGTCTTCACCCGGTTCACCACGTTGCCCAGCGACGTCGACCCCGACGCCACGCACACCCGCTTGTCCGCGAGGCCCTCCACGCCGGTGATGCCGGAGTTGCGGCGCACCAGCACCCGCTGTCCCGCCTGGTAGTAGACCTGCGAGAAGTCCACGTCCTTGAGCCGGTCGCAGGTGATCGTCATCGTGCGCACCACGACGTCGACCGCGCCGCTCTGCAGCATCGGGATCCGCTCGGCCGCCGTGACGACCTTGAACTGGACCTTCTTCTCGTCACCGAACACGGCCTTCGCGATCTGCCGCGCCACGTCGACGTCGAAGCCCTCGATCTCGCCGGTGAACGAGTTGCGGAACCCCATCAGGTACGAGTTCTGGTCCACCCCGGCGATCAACCGGCCGCGCTGCGCGATCTTCGCCATCGTCGAACCCGACGGCATCTGCCCGGCCGCGGGCAACGCGCCAGGTCGCAGGCTCGCCGTCGCGTCACACGACGGCGGCGGGTTCGCCGAACTGCTCGGCGCCGCGGAGACCGTGCTCGCGTTCGCCGGTTGCGGTGCCTCGGCGCTGCGCGGCACGACCTCGCTCGGCGGCGGACCCGCCGAACACGCTCCGAGCAGCATCAGCGCCGCCAACGCCAGTCGCCTCACCTGTACTCCTTGAGCCGCTGCCACAACCCCATCGCCGACCCCGCCGCGCCGATCAGCGCCAGCACCAGCACCCCGACCGCCGTGCCCGCCAATGACGCCCGCGCCACCGCCACCTCGTCGCTGAAGTCCTGCCGCGCCTCGCCGATCGCGCGCACCAGGGACTGGTCCAGCGAGTCGAAGTACGGGTTGCCGATCAACGCCACCGCGTCGCTGTACTGCCCGGCGTCGTCGGCCTCGCGGATGCGTTGATGGACCTGCTGCCACTGCCGGAACTGCCGCATCGCCTCGTCGACGGCCCCGGTGTTGCCCAGGCGCGCGGCCTGGTCGAGCAGCCCTTCGAGCCGTTCGGAGACCTCGACGAAGTTCTTCTCGTAGGTCTGACCCGCACCCCGTGCGACCAGCGTCAGCGTCTCCTCGCCGCGTGCGGTCAGGGTCGCGATCCGCGCCTGCGCCAGCACGTCGACCTTCTGCGAGGCCGCCCGCGAGTCGGACACGTTGTTCATGACCAGCACCGACACCGTCGTCACCCACAGCAGCGACACCACCGCCGCGCCCGTGGCCACCAGCAGGCCGACGTTGAGCAGCCGGTTCGTCCGGCGGGTCAGATACCGCTGGGTCAGCACGAGCGCGATCACGAACGCCAGCGCCACCCCGACCGAGCCCCAGGGGAAGTTCGCCTCGTCCTGCGCGCGCGACACCCGGTCCGTCTCCGCCCGGTACAGCTCCTGCGCCGCCGGCAGCAGTTGCGTGCGCATCAGCCCTGACGCCTCACGCAGATACGCCGCGCCTACGGGGAATCCCTGCCGGTTGTTCGTGCGCGCCGTCTCGATGAGTCCGGTGTAGACCGGCAGCTGCGCCGCGAGCGTCGCCGTCAGGTCGGGGGAGGAGGCCGTCGCCACCGACAGCGCCGCCTGTGCCTGCGCGATGTCCTTCTCGTAGCGTTCGCGCAGCTGGGAAGGCTCCAGCCCGCCAGACAGGAACGCGCTCGCCGCTGTCGCGTCCGCGTCCTGCAACGCCCGGTAGACCTCCTGTGCCGCGTGTGCGAGAGGCTCGGACCTGGTCGCCAGGTCCTCCAGCGCGCGCTCTTGGCGGTTCACGCTCCACGTCGACAGCCAGCCGCTCGCCAGGCTCGCCACCACCAGCACGACGACGATCAGGCTCAGGCGCCCCGGAGTCGACCGCGCCAGACCGGTGAAGCGGCGCACCAGCGCCTGCCGGGGCTGCGAGTCGATCACCACGAACGGGCCTCCCAGCGGTGAAGTTGATCGGCGTGGCGTAACTGTAGGCACCCAAGTGACACCGTGTGGGAATTAACGACGCATCCCGCAAGGTGTCACTCAGCAGTTACAGCCGACGCGACTCGATCAGCCGATTGACGCCGTCGAGGATCATCTCCAGACCGAACTCGAACGAGTGCTCCGGGCTGAACGCGCTCTGATGCACCTCGCCCACGGCGGCGCCCACGCGTGCCGCCACCGGGAAGCGGGCCGGGTCGAACACGGTCATCAGGACCGGCGCCGCCGCGTCCCACCACTGCTGATCGGTCAGGCCGGTCTCCTTCTCGGTCACCGCGGCCGCCGTCAGACCGCGCGCCGCGTTCTGCACGTGCCCGAGCACGAGGTTGAGCACCGAGTCCATCTCCACGTCCGACAGACCCACGCCCTCCAGGCCGCGCAGCTCGAAGTCGTACTTGGCCGCGACCTGCGGGCCCAGCACCGTGCGGGACGGCGCGACCTGCAACAACCACGGATGCCGCTGATAGAGCGCCAGGTTCTCCCGCGCCACGTACGCGAGGTGCTCCCGCCAGCCCTGGGCCGTCTCGCGCCCGGTCGCGGCCTGCACGGTGTCGACCATGACGTCGATCAGCTCGCCCTTGCCCGGCACGTAGGTGTAGAGCGACATCGTCCCCACGCCCAGCGACTCGGCGACGCGCCGCATCGACAGCGCCTTGAGCCCGTCCGCGTCGGCCAGCGCGATGCCCGCCTGCACGATCCGGTCCACGCTCAGGTCGGGCTTGCCCTTGCGCGACACGCGTTCCTGGGTGCGCCACAGCAACGCCAGCGTCCGCGCCGGGTCACCGCTGCCCGTGTGTTCGATCACGAACGCGACCCTACCGTACCGTATGGTGTACGGTACAGGGTATGTTCGTGCCTGCCGACCCGCCCAGATTCGGCCAGCTCCACGGAAGACCCCTGCTCGAAGCCCTACCGGACGTGCTGCACGACGACGGTTACTGGGGAGTGGCCGCCGCGACCGCGCTGGCCCTGGTCGCTCGCGGCCGGATCGTGCCCGGCGTGACGGCCGGGGGTCACGACACCTGGCGCGTCGGGCCGCTCGACCACGCCGACGAGCTCCACCTGCGTCAGCTCGCCGCGCACGGCGACTACGACGAACTCCGCGGGTTCCTCGACGCCGTCGCCGACACGCTGCCCCGCACCGGCGAGGGACCGTTCGCCGGCACCGAACCGCACGACGTCCCCGAGCTCAAGGCGTGGGCCGACGAACAGATCAAGATCTCCCTGCGCATCGAGACCACCGACGACCTGCGGTTCCGCGCGATCGTGCAGGTCCGCGCCATCACCGACCCCTACCCGCGGGACGTGCGCGGCTCCGGCCGCGAGCTCGACGCCATCAGGGCGATGGCCCGCGTCGACTGGCCGCCGCTGCAACGCCTGCTCGACCAGGCCGACCTCACCGACGGCGAGGTCACCGAACTCCTCGGCACCGACATCGAGGTCCACTGGCCCCGCGACCTCGCCACGACCCTGTCCGCCAGGGCCGTCATCGGCGACGCCGGCGGCCGGTTCCAGGCGGGCGACCTGCTCACGTTCGACTGGCGGCTCGCGCTCGGCGGCGAGGAACTGACCCAGGCCGAGATGGACCTCGTCGCCGAGGCGTCCCGGCCGATCGTGAAGCTGCGCGACCAGTGGGTGCTGGTCGACCCGAAGCTCAAGAAGAAGGCCCGCCAGCAACTCAAGCCGATCACCGCCGCTCAGGCCGTCACCGCCGCCCTCACCGGCGTGGCGATCATCGACGGGGAGCACGTCGAGGTCGCCCCGCACAGCCTCACCACGGCCATCGCGACGGTTCCGGAGTTCCCCCAGCCCGCGGCCCTGCAGGCGCAACTGCGCGACTACCAGTTGCACGGCCTGCGCTGGCTCGCCCACATGACCGGACTCGGACTGGGCGCGTGTCTCGCCGACGACATGGGCCTCGGCAAGACCATCACGCTCATCGCGCTGCACATTCACCGCGACCACGAACACCCGACGCTGGTCGTCTGCCCGGCGTCGTTGCTCGGCAACTGGGAACGCGAGATCCACCGCTTCGCTCCAGGGGTTTCCGTCACCCGCTACCACGGTCCACAGCGGACGCTAGCCACGCGCGGCGTCGTGCTCACCACCTACGGCACCATGCGCCTGGACGCCGAGGTGCTGCGCGAGCACGAGTGGGGCATGGTCGTCGCCGACGAGGCCCAGCACGTCAAGAACCCGCACTCCGGCACCGCCAAGGCACTGCGCTCGATCCCGGCCGCCACGCGCGTCGCGTTGTCCGGCACGCCCGTGGAGAACTCGCTGTCCGAACTCTGGGCCGTCCTGGACTGGACGACACCGGGACTGCTCGGCACGCACCGCGCGTTCCGCACCCGCTGGCCAGAACCCGACGACACCCTCGCCAAGGTCGTGCGGCCGTTCCTGCTGCGCCGCCGCAAGTCCGACCCCGGCGTCGCCCCCGAACTGCCCGCCAAGACCGAGACCGACCGGTACGTGTCGCTCAGCGTGGAGCAGGCGGCGCTGTACGAGGCGCTGACCAGGGAGACCCTCGACCAGATCGGCAACTCTGACGGCATGGCCCGGCGCGGTCTCGTGCTCAAGCTGCTGACGGGGCTCAAGCAGATCTGCAACCACCCGTCGCACTACCTCGGCCACGCCACGATGCAGGGCACCTCCGGCAAGCTCGACCTGCTCGACGAACTGCTGGACACGATCGTCGCTGAGGACGGCTCCGCGCTGATCTTCACCCAGTACGTCGGCATGGCCCGGCTGCTGGAGCAGCACATCAAGCAGCCGACCCTGTTCCTGCACGGCGGCACGCCCGTGCCCCAGCGCGAACAGATGGTCGACGACTTCCAGAACGGCCGCGCGCCCGTCTTCCTGCTGTCGTTGAAGGCCGCGGGCACCGGCCTCAACCTCACCCGCGCCGACCACGTCATCCACTTCGACCGCTGGTGGAACCCCGCCGTCGAGGACCAGGCCACCGACCGCGCCTACCGCATCGGCCAGACCCGGCCCGTCCAGGTGCACAAGCTCGTCACCGAAGGCACCGTGGAGGAACGCATCGCCGCGCTCCTGCAGGACAAACGCGACCTCGCCGACGCCGTCCTGCACGGGGGAGAGTCCGCGTTCACCGAACTCACCGACGCCGAACTCGCCGAACTCGTCCAGCTCAGGAGCGCCCAGTGACCGCCCGCGGATTCGCCGCGTTCCCCAAGGTGAAACGCCGCGTCGCCACCACGTGGTGGGGCAAGGCCTGGGTGAAGGCCCTCGAGGACACCGCGCTCAACACCACCCTGATCCGCCTCGGCCGCCGCTACGCCCACGCCGGCGTCGTCGGCCCCATCACCGTCAGCCCCGGCCGCCTGCACGCCCAAGTGCACGACGACGACACCGTCTACAGCACGACGGTCAGCGTCCCGGCGTTGTCCGAAGTCCAATGGGGACGGTTCCTCGACCGCGTCGCCGAACACTCCGGCCACATCGCCGCCCTGCTGGACAACGACATGCCCCGCGACCTCGTCCTCGCCGCCGAAGAGTCCGGTGTGGACCTGCTGCCCGGCATCGGCGACCTCGAACCCGACTGCGACTGCGACAGCTGGGAACTCACCTGCCGTCACGCCGCCGCGCTGGCGTTCCAGGTCGGCTGGCTGCTCGACGCCGACCCGTTCGTGCTCCTGCTGCTCAAGGGAAAACCGGAACAGGAACTCCTCGACGCACTCCGCGAGCGCGTCGCCGGTCCCGTCGGCACCAGAACACCTGTGGTGGTTTCCGCTGAAGTTGCAGGTCAGCTGCCCGCTCGTCCGTTGGTTCCCGCCACCACACCTGTGGTGCTCGCGGTCGAACCGCCACCCGGCTTCGAGGCCGCGGAACTCGTGGCACTGATGGAGATCGCCGCATCCAGGGCACGCGCGCTGCTGCGTTCGGGCACTCTCGAAGGGTGATCACCGAGAAGCAGAAGATGACGACCGGACTGCTGTACAAGGACTCCGACCCCGAACTGGTGGCGGAACGCCTTGCCGCGCAGCAGTTGGTGGACGAGTTCAACGCCACCCGCTCCGGTTCGGTCATCTCTCGGCTCTTCGGCTCCATCGGTGAGGGCTCGTGGGTCATGCCGCGGTTCCAGTGCGACTACGGCTACCAGATCCACATGGGCTCCAACAGCTTCCTCAACTACGACGCCATCCTCATGGACTGCGCCACCATCACCATCGGCGACGACGTCTCCATCGGCCCCCGCGCCCAGTTGCTGACCGCCCTGCACCCCATCGAGGACCACGAGGCCCGCCGCCGGCGCTTCGAGTCCGCCGCACCGATCACCATCGGCGACAACGTGTGGCTCGGCGGCGGCGTCATCGTCTGCGCCGGTGTCACGATCGGCGCGGACGCCGTCATCGGAGCCGGTAGCGTCGTCACGCGCGACATCCCGCCGCGCGTGCTCGCCGTCGGCAATCCCTGCAAGGTGATCCGTGAGCTATGACAAGCGCACCACCGAGCCGTTGGTCCTGCTCGGCCTGACCGTCGCCGCCCTGATCGCGTCGGGCATCGGCCCGTACGACCGCGCGACCTGGTACCTCGAAGTGGCACCCGTCGTGATCGGTGGCGGTGTGCTGATCGCGACCTACCGGCGCTTCCCGTTGACGCCGCTGCTGTACCGGCTGATCTTCCTGCACGCGCTGGTCCTGATCCTGGGCGGCCACTACACCTACGCGCGGGTGCCGGTCGGGTTCTGGGTGCAGGACCTGCTCGACCTGGCGCGCAACCACTACGACCGGTTCGCCCACTTCGTGCAGGGGTTCGTGCCGGCCGTGCTCGCGCGCGAGATCCTGCTGCGGAGGACTCCGCTCCGGCCTGGCGGATGGTTGTTCTTCCTCGTTGTGTGCGTGTGTCTGGCGTTCAGCGCTACCTATGAGTTGGGGGAGTGGCTGGCGGCGGTTCTGGGCGGGTCGGCGGCGGATGAGTTCCTCGGGACTCAGGGCGACGTGTGGGACACGCAGTGGGACATGTTCATGGCTCTACTGGGGGCTTTGACCGCGCAGTTGGCGTTGGGGCGGGTGCACGACCGGGAACTGGCTCGTGTCCGCTGAGCAGGCCATCGCGCACGTCGCCGCCCGCTCGTCCGGCGGATCGATGCCGCGCGACCTGCGCGTGACGCTCAACTTCCACCCAGGTCGCGGCGTCCTGGCGAAGCTCGCGCAGGAGGGCGTCTACCGCTCCCAGTTCGAGACCGGCACCAGCAACGGCGGCCTCACCGCCCACCCCGGCGGCGCCCGCTGGGACTGGGAGAGCCGCCTCTTCGGCGGCGCCTACGACCACGCGAACCCCGCCGACCGGCCCAAGTACGGCGCGCTCGACCACCGGAAATCGCCGTTCGGTGGCGCACCGCGGTTCGGCTCCGCCCACCTGCGCCTCAGGGAAGACGTGCTCGACCGCACGACGTTCTGCTACCCGGACAGCGTCTTCGACCCGGTCCACTTCGGAACCGCGCAACGCTTCGCCCTGATCGAACGCGCAGACGCCGACGACCGCGACACCCTCGACAACTACATCGAGGCCCACGTCCACGGCCCCGTCACGCTCGACGACGTCGAAGCACTCGTGCTGGACCCGACCTTCCCCGAAGTCGACCTGCCCTGCCCGGTCGAACGGCACCCCGGGTTCCGGCTGTCCACCCAGGACCTGGTGCGCCACGCGAACTACCGCACGCCCGAGTCCGTCGCACTAGGACTGGAAATCGCGCAGGACGGGTTCATCGACCCGCACGTCCTGGAAGCCGCCGAGGCGCCACCGCAGGTCGTGAAGCACCTGTGGCACCACCTCGCGAGGTTCGGTCACCCCAGGTAGATCGACGCCAACGCGCGCACCGCCGCCGTGACCTGCTCGCGCAGCTCCTCCGGCTCCAGCACCTCGACCTCGCCGCCCATCCGCAGCAACATCCCCGTCGCGTGCCCGAGGGACTCGATCGGGATCGTCACCCGGACGCCCTCGCCGTCGTCCACAGCGGACTCCTCGGCCGCCCGCGCCACCACCGGCAGCACGTTCGACGAGAACGACTCCCAGCCCCGCGCCGACAGCCTGATGACCGCCGAACCCGTGTACTGCCGCGATTGGAACTCCTCCAACGACGCCACCCAGTGCACCGCGAGATCGAACCCGGCCGGCCGCTCGAACGACTCGTCCAGCACGGCGGCCGCCTGGATCTGCGACACCCGGTACGTGGAGATCCGCGTGCTGCCCTGCGCGACCAGGTACCAGCGGCCCGCCTTCAGCACGAGACCCAACGGCCGCAGCACGCGCGTGACGTCCTCCGGCGCGCGCCACCGCCGATAACTGACCTCCAGCAGCCGCTCGCGCCACACCGCGTCCGCCACCAGCCCCAGGAACGGCGAACGCTCAGGGTCGTAGTACCAGGCAGGCGCGTCGAGGTGGAACCGCGTAGCCATGTGGGAGGCCCGGTCGCGCATCGACGACGGCAACGCCGCCATCAGCTTGAGCTGCGCCGCCGACACCGCGTCCCCGAGCCCCAGGTCCGCCGCCGCACCCGGCAGCCCGGCCAGGAACAGCGACTCCGCCTCCTGCGCGGTCAGCCCGGTCAGCCGCGTGCGGTAGCCGTCGAGCAACTGGTAGCCGCCGGACGGGCCCGCGTCGCCGTACAGCGGCACCCCGGCCGCGTGCAGCGACTCCACGTCGCGGTAGATCGTGCGGACCGACACCTCCAGCTCGTCGGCCAGCGCCTGCGCCGTCATCCGGCCCTTGGCCTGCAGAAGGAGCAGCACGGACACCAACCGGCTCGCACGCACGCGGATACACTGACACACCCTGTCAGGGTTAGCTCATACGTTCGACCTATGGCTTTCTACGAGAAGGAGCTGGCGGTCAGGGAACCGCTGGTCGTCGCGGGCAGGCACGTCAAGCGCTACGAGGTGGTCACTCCCGGACTGGAGATCACCGACGACATCCGCGCGGCCGCCTACGCGTTCCTGCCCAAGATCTACCCGGACTTCGATGACCCGACCCCGCCCGCCACGGTCACCGTCCTGCACCGCAGCTCCGCCGGCATGTACCTCAACGCCTACAACTGGGTCTGGGACAACGTCCTGCACTGCCGCACCGCCGTGTCCGGCGACCAGCCGTTCCTCGGCTCGACCGACCCGGACCTCACGCACTTCACGGTCATCCCGAAGGACCTCATCGGCTGCGTCTGGGAGCTTCCGCCGCTGGCCCACGAGCGCACCGCGTGGGTGCGGCACGTGCTGGAACCGGACACGCCCGACTTCGAGGGCTACCTCGCCGACGTGATGGCCGAGGGCCTGGTGGGCCGATGAGGCAGGACTGGCAGGGGGCGCCTTCCCGCTGAAAACGGGTGGACGGCGGCGTTAGGTTCGCAGGCATGACCACTCCGGAATCCGTTGTGCGCGCGTTGGCCGAACCCACGAGGCTGCGGGCGTTCGCCGCCGTCGTCCTCGGCGCGGGCACGCTGGCCGACATCGCCGCCGCCTCCGGACTGAAGGTCAAGGACGCCGGCACCGCGCTCATCAAGCTCCGCGAGGCCGGGCTGGTCGAAGGGGAACCGGCCCGGCCCGCCGATCTCAAACCGCTCGCGGCCACGCTCACCGAGGCGATGCCCGCGGACGGGCTCGCGCCGTTCGTCAGAGGCGACAAGCTCGTCTCGTTGCCCGTGGCCCACGAACGGCGCCGCAAGATCCTCGAGCACGTCGCCTCGCACGCCTTCACCGCGCGGACCTACTACGAGGAGAAGGAGATCAACGAGCGGCTGAAAGCCTGGTGCGACGGGGGAGAGCTCGACCACGTCACAATCCGCCGCTATCTGGTCGACTTCGGTCTGCTGGAACGCGGAGGCGGCATGTACCAGGCTCAACCCCTCCCAATGTAGGGCATCGCCGTCGCCATCACGGTCATGAACTGCACGTTGGCGTTGAGCGGCAACTGAGCCTGGTAGAGCACGGCATCGGCCACGTGCTGCACGTCGAACGTCGGCTCGGGCTTCACCTCGAAGTTCGCCTGCAGCACGCCGGCGCCCATCCGCTCGGTCATCTCCGTCGCGGCGTTGCCGATGTCGATCTGCCCGCACGCGATGCCACAAGCGCGGCCTTCCAGCGACAACGACTTGGTCAGCCCGGTCATCGCGTGCTTGGTCGCGTTGTAGGCCACCGCGTGCGGGCGTGGCACCGACGCCGAGATCGAGCCGTTGTTGATGATCCGGCCGCCGCCGTGGGTCTTCATCACCCTGAACGCCTCGCGGGCGCACAGGAAAGCGCCCGTCAGGTTCACGCCGACGACCTTCTCCCACGCACTCAACGAGAACTCCTCGATCGGCGTCGCGCGCACGTTCATCCCTGCGTTGTTGAACAGCACGTCCACGCGGCCGAAGCGCGCGACCACCGCCTGGAACAACGCGACGACCGAGTCCTCTTGCGACACATCGGTGGGCACGACGAGAGCGGAACCGGGAAAGCCCTCTCCGGTCTCGACCAACGCGTCCTCGCGCCTGCCTGCAAGGGCGACCTGGAATCCCGCCGCCAGCAGGGTTCGCGCCGCCGCGCGCCCCACCCCGGAACCCGCTCCCGTCACGACCGCGACTGCCATCGGTGATCTCCCCTCGATCCAGCGATTGCCCGAAGTGTCCCCTGTGGAGTACTTACAGGTGTGGAGTGTGAAGAGGACACCTGCCTGCTGTGCGCAGGGTCCGGAACGATGTCGTGGCAACAACCCGTTCCCGGTCCGGAAGGCCTTGTGCTGCACGAGATGTCGCACCCGTGCCCGCGCGGGTGCTCCGGCTGGTGGAGGCTTCCGCACGGGGAAAGCAGAGGCATCGTCGCAGGCAATGTCGCACGCGCCAACGAGATTCCGGCCGGACCGTCCACCCAGGCTTGATCACCGAGCGTGAACGGTGGGGGTCACCCATTATTGCCGGGAGGGTCCCTGCTTGGCGGCTGCCCCCACTCGGAGTAGAAGCGGACACTGTTCTTCTGTGAAGGAGTGCAGCCGTTGCCTTGGTTCTGGACTCAACGAGGACCGGACCGCCTGCCGGGTCTGCGGGGGACTGGGACAGGTCCCCGACAGATAGGTGTCGCTGAGCCCTATTTCTTCGTCATCAAGGTCGGGCCGAGGATCCGGCGGGCCAACCGCCGGGTCCGCGACTTGGACTGACGATCCTGCGCCGCGGTGGTCGCCGCCGGTGCGGGGGCCGGCGGAGCGACCGCCGCGGGAGCGGGTGTCACCGGAGCGGGCGTCACCGGGGAAACTCCGGGAATCGTCGCCGCGTCCTGCACGGGGATCGTGATCTTCGCGAACACCTGGGTCTCCGCCTCGACATTGCCGGGCTGCTTCTGCTCGATCGGCACGGCGAAGATCTTGCCATCGGTGTCATTCACGCCTCGAATGAGGGGCGGCTCCCCGGCGTCGAGTGACGCGCGTCACGCAGCACACTGGGCCGTGACGGCCCCAGGCGGAGTGTGATGACTGAGACGACCGAGCGTGCGAACGTCGGGCCGCCCGACACGCGCCTCTGGGAGCAGATCGCGAAAGGCGACCACGCCGCGTTCACCGAGCTCTTCGAACGCCACGCCGAAGCGGTCTGGAACTACGCCTACCGGCTGACGGCCTCCTGGTCGCAGGCCGAGGACCTGCTCTCCGCGACGTTCCTGACCGCGTGGCGCAAACGCGGCGACGCCCAGCTGGTGCGCGACTCTGCGCTGCCGTGGCTCTACACGGTGACCGCGAACCGGGCCCGCACCGAGTGGCGGGCCTCGCGCAGAGCCCTGCGGCTGGTCACGAAGCTGACGCCGCAGGACGAACGCGACCACGCCGACGACGTCGCCGCCCGCACCGACGCCCAACGCCGCCTCGCCGCCGTGGTGGCCGCGATCGCGAAGCTGCCGGCCTCCGAACGCGAGATCGCCCAGCTCTGCCTGCTGGGCGACATGTCCACCGCCGACGCCGCCGCGCTCCTCGGCATCACCGAGTCGAGCGTCCGCGCCCGCGTCTCCCGCACCCGCGCCCGGCTGCGCGACCTGACCCCCGAGGACACCCCGTGATCGACCAGCTGCCCGAACACCGCGCACTGCCCGACGACGTCCGCATGCGCGCCCGTCAGCGTCTCTCCGAAGGCATGCACCCCGCCGCCCGCAACGGCAGGCCGATCCTGATCGCCGCGGGCGTGAGCATGCTCGCCGCCGGCGCCGTCTTCGCCAGCCAGACACTGCTCGGCAGCTCAGCCGACGTCGCCGAACCGCCCGTGCAGCACAACGGCGAGTTCGTCGGCAAGGACCGCGGGATCGTCAACCACGTCGAACGCGACAAGGTCGACCCCGACGTGCTGGCCCGCTGCGCCGCGGCGGCCACGGCCCACACGCCCGCCTCCGAATGGACGCCGATGGCGACCAGCCACAAGAACGGCACGGTGCTCACCGCGTTCCGCACGGCGGCCGGCGTCTTCTTCTGCGCGAACACCGCGACCACGACGACGATCTCCGCGCCGAACCCCGCCGTGCCCGAGGGGCGGCGCCAGGTGGAGATCCTCTTCATCACGCCGACCGGCGCCATGGCGGGCATCGTCTCGGGCGACGTGAAGTTCCTGAGCCTGTCCCGGATCGCCGCCTCCGGCGAGAACAACACGCTGCCCGCCCTCGTGGACGGCCTGTTCCTCGCGCCCAGCGGCTTCCAGAGGGCGGAAACCGGCACGAAAGCACTGGTCAACGGCGAGGAGTTCGCCGTGCGGGGAGTTCCGAAGCCCACCGCGTCCGTCGTGGACCGCCCACTGCCGCCGGTGGCACGCGACACGGCGGAGGCCCAGCGGTTCGGCGCCTGCCTGAAGGACAGGGCGGTCCCGGACCCCGGCCAGTTCGCGCACGGCCTCACGGCCAAGGTCAGCGCCACCGACACGATGATCACCGGCCGGTTCGGCGACCTGCTGTTCTACTGCCGTGACGCCGACAACGACCCGTCGCCCGGCACGGTGTTCGACCTGGACGACCTGACCGAGTACCGCGGCCAGACCATCGCGGGGATGACGGCGTTCTACGACTTCAAGCCGTACAAGGTGAACGAACAGGGGGAGTACTACGACGGCGGCAGCACCAGCGCCGCGGCCATCGGCCTGGTCCTCGACCCTCGGGTCGCCTCGATCACCTACACGAGTCCCGGCGCGGCCGACGTGCCCGCGACGCTGGGCAACGGCACGTTCGTGCTGGCCGCGAAGCTGCTCGACCGCCATCCGGAGGCCCGCGTGGTCGTGCGCGACGCCGCCGGGAACGTACTCGAGACGATCACGCCGCAGAACCCGTCGTAGACAGGTTGGTTAGCATGGCGAAGTGACTGTGCAGGCGGCTCCGGCCGGGTACAAGTGGATCGCGCTGTCCAACACCACGCTGGGCATGCTCATCGCCACGATCAACTCCTCCATCGTGCTGATCGCGTTGCCCGACATCTTCAAGGGCATCGCGATCAACCCGCTCGACCCGGCCAACACCGGCTACCTGCTGTGGATGATCATGGGTTTCCTGGTCGTCACGGCGGTGCTGGTGGTCAGCTTCGGGCGGCTGGGGGACATGTACGGCCGGGCCCGCATGTACAACCTGGGGTTCGCGATCTTCATCTAATGGTTTGTCGGCGGAATCCCGGCCATTCACGGCCGGGAGGAAGTCGATGCTCCGACGCCGACCGAACACGCGTTCGATAGGGTCGTCTGTGTGAAGCTGGTGGTGCAGGTGAAGCTGCTGCCGACGCCCGTCCAGGCGGCGGCGCTGGCGGCGACCCTGCATGCCTGCAACGAGGCTGCGGACTACACATCGAGGGTGGCGTTCGAGCGGAACGTGAAGTCCCGTAACGAGTTGCAGAAGCTCTGCTACCACGACGTCAAGGATCGGTTCGGTCTGTCGGCACAGCCTGCGGTGCGGGTGGTGAAGAAAGTCGTCGATGCCTACGCCACCCTGCAGGCCGCGATCAGGGCTGGAAACCTCGGCGGAGAGAAGTCCCGGCGCCGCGTCAAGGCCGGGTCGAAGCCGATCTCGTTTCGCCGGTGGGCGGCGCAGCCGTTCGACGACCGCTGCCTGTCGTGGCAGCTGGACGCGCGAACGGTCAGCATCTGGACGGCCATGGGCAGGGTGAAGGACCTCCGGTTCGCCTGCTCGCCGGACCAGCTGATGACACTGCGTGCTCACCGTCAGGGCGAGTCGGACCTGCTGTTCCGCGACGGCATGTGGTTTCTGATCGCCACCTGCGAGGTGCCCGAGCCGGAGGTGTTCGAGCCCGCCGACTGGATCGGTGTCGACCGGGGTATCACCAACCTGGCCACCACCTCGGACCTGGACAACTTCCAGGGCCGCCGCCTGCAGCGGTACCGCCGCTGGCACGCCCGCAAACGCGCCGAGTTGCAGGCCAGGCGCACCAAGTCCGCCCACCGTCGCCTGAAGAAGCGAGCCCGCAAAGAGGCTCGGCACGCGACGCACGTCAACCACCGTATCGCCAAGGACATCGTGGCTGTTGCCGAACGCACTGGCCGTGGTATCGCCCTGGAGGAACTCCACGGCATCCGCGACCGGGTACGGCTGCACCGGCACCAGCGAGCCACCCAGTCCTCGTGGCCGTTCCACCAGCTCGAACAGCACATCACCTACAAAGCCCGCCGGTCCGGTGTGCCGGTGCTGCTGGTGGACGCCCGCTACACCTCGCAAATGTGCCCCAGGTGCAAGCACACGTCCCGTTCGAACCGGCCCACCAGGGACCGGTTCTCGTGTCGCCGGTGCGGTCTCGCTGGACCCGCCGACGTCGTCGCCGCCGTGAACATCCGTGATCGGGCACGGCGCGCGTGGGTACTTGTCAACGTGCCCTTACCCGCTGCCGCCTGAGCAGTTGCAGGTAGATGCGGCCCGCACACCACAACCAGTGGCGGACGAGGAACGCGACTCGGCTTGAAGAAACCGGGCGCAAGCTCGGCCCCTTCAGAGGCGAGAAGTTGACGTTCTCCTCGGTGATGCTCGCGATCACCTGGTTCGGCGGTGACGCCGCCGCGCTGTGGCTGATCGGCTGGCGGATCGTGCAGGGCGTCGGCGGGGCGTTCCTGATGGCGAACTCCTCGGCGATCCTGGCCGACGCCTTCCCGGTCACCCAGCGCGGCATGGCCCTGGGCATCAACGGCGTGGCGGCGATCGCGGGGTCGTTCCTCGGCCTCGTGGTCGGCGGCCTGCTGGCGCCGGTCAACTGGAACCTGATCTTCATCGTGTCCGTGCCGTTCGGCCTGTTCGGCACGGTCTGGGCGTACCTGAAGCTGCACGACACCGGCGAACGCCGTCACGCCGAGATGGACTGGTGGGGCAACATCACCTTCGGCGTCGGCCTGATCGTGCTGCTGGTCGGGATCACCTACGGCATCCAGCCGCACGGCACCTCCCAGACCGGCTGGACCAGCCCGTTCGTGCTGACCTGCCTCATCGGCGGGCTCGCGGTGCTGGCGGCGTTCGTCGTGATCGAGCACCGCGTGCCCAACCCGCTGTTCGACCTGCGCCTGTTCCGGCTGCCGTCCTTCACGTGGGGCAACATCGCGAACTTCGCCTCGGCGCTCGGACGCGGCGGGCTGCAGTTCATCCTGATCATCTGGCTGCAGGGCATCTGGCTGCCGCTGCACGGCTACTCCTACGAGGAGACGCCGCTGTGGGCCGGCATCTACATGCTGCCGATGACCGTCGGGTTCCTGCTCGCCGCGCCCACCGCCGGCATCCTGTCCGACCGCCTGGGCAGCAGGGCGCTCGCGTTCGCGGGCAACGTGCTCACCGCGGTGACGTTCGCGCTGCTCATCGCCCTGCCCGTCGACTTCCCGTACTGGGAGTTCGCGCTGATCCTGGTGTTCACCGGCATCGGCATGGGCATGTTCTCCTCGCCCAACCGCGCAGAGGTCATGAACTCGTTGCCCGCCAACGCCCGCGGCTCGGGCAGCGGCATGATGACCACCTTCCAGAACACCGCGATGGTGCTGTCGATCGGGTTCTTCTTCAGCCTGATCATCGTCGGGTTCTCCCAGTCCCTGCCCGGCGCGATGCGCACCGGCCTGGTCGAGCACGGCGTCGCTCCGGCCGCCGCGGCCCAGGTCGCGGCACTGCCCGCGGTGGCCGTGCTGTTCGCGGCGTTCCTCGGCTACAACCCCATCCAGCAGCTGCTCGGCGACCAGCTCGCGACGCTGCCGCCGGACCAGGCCGCGTTCCTCACCGGACGCGGGTTCTTCCCGAGCCTGATCTCCGGGCCGTTCGCCCAGGGCCTCGCGATCGCGTTCGGCTTCGCCATCGTGCTGTGCCTGCTGGCCGCGATCGCCTCGCTCAAGTGCGGCACGATCTCCTCGTGGAAACGCAACGACTGACGCTGCGCCCGCTCGCCGAGTCCGACGTGGACTCACTGCGCGCGCTGCACGCCGACCCCGAGGTCATGCGGTACCTCGATCCGGCCCCGGTCGAGCACTACCTCGGCGACAGCTTCCTCGCGGCCCGCGAGAAGGACAGCGGTCGGTTCGTCGGCTGGTTCGAGTTCAAGGGAACCGACGAGGTCGAGCTCGGCTACCGGCTGCACCGCGAGTTCTGGGGCCTCGGCTACGCCACCGAGGGCGGGAAGGCCCTGATCGAACGCGGGTTCGCCACGGGCGGAGTGCGGCGCGTCGTCGCCACCACGATGTTCGTCAACGCCGGATCGCGGCGCGTGATGGAGAAGTGCGGGCTGCGGCACGTCCGCACGTTCCACGTCGACTTCCCCGATCCGTTGCCCGGCGCGGAATACGGAGAGGTCGAGTACGCGCTGACAAAAGAAGAGTGGCAACGAGTTCAGGGGGAAGGCCATGTGGCAGACGGAATTGCTTGATTTGGACGCGTACTTCGCGCGCACGGGGACCTCGGCGTCGAGTTCGCTGACGGAGTTGCACGAAGCGCACGTGCGCGCCATTCCGTTCGAGAACATCGACGTGTTACTCGGCCATGTGCCGTCACTCGACCTCGGCGACATCCAGGACAAGATGGTCCGACGCCGCCGCGGCGGCTACTGCTTCGAACACCAGCTGCTGTTCACGGCCGTGCTGGAGCGTCTCGGGCACACCGTCGGCAGGCAGATGAGCCGCGTGAAGACCGGCCCGCGCACGCACTTCATGTCCATCGTCGACGACCAGCTCATCGACGTCGGGTTCGGCGCCGGAATGCTGCACCCGATGCCGCTGGTCGACGGCGCGATCGTGGACCAGGCCGGATGGCCGCACCGGCTGCGCCGCGAGGACAACCGCTGGGTGCTGGAGAAGCAGACGGCGGACGGCTGGGAGCGGCAGCACGCGTTCGAGACCGACGTCGAACAGCTGCCCGTCGACTACATGGCCTCCAACTACTACGTCGCCACGCACGAGCGGTCGCCGTTCAGCCGCCAGCTCGTCGTCATGCGTCTCGAACCGGGCCTGAGCCGCCGTCTGGTCGGAATGACGCTCACCGTCGAGCACGCCGGTGAGAAACCTGAGAATTCTCAGGTAGACGACCTCGGAAAAACACTGGAATCGCTGGACATCACGCTTACCGACAGGGAGCTGAGTCACATCAGCTCAACTCTGGGAACAACCGAGGGGCCGCGTTCGTAATACCAGGTGTAGGGATCGCAATTCGGAGGTGTTGGAAATGACCACCGCGACTCCGTTCGCCACGGGAGCAAATTCCACGGGCGTCAACGCACTGCCCACTCCGCCCACCGGCTGGCCCATTGGTTCCTACGGGACCTACGAAGAGGCCCAGCGGGCCGTGGACCACCTGGCGGACAACGACTTCCCGGTCGCGGACGTCACCATCGTCGGCGTCGAGCCGATGATCGTCGAACGCGTGACCGGCCGCCTGACCTGGGGCCGCGTCCTCGGCGCGGGCGCCGCGTCGGGTGCCTGGTTCGGTCTGTTCGTGGGTCTGCTGCTCGGTTTCTTCTCGACCGGCGGCGCCCTCGCCCCGATCATCGCGGGTCTCGTCTTCGGTACGGTCTTCGGCCTCGCGAGCGCGGCCGTGCGCTACAAGGCGACCGGCGGCCGTCGCGACTTCGCCTCGGTCACCCAGCTCGTAGGTGGCCGCTACGACGTGCTCAGCGCCCCGCGCAGCGCCGAACGCGGCAAGGAAATGCTCGCGACGCTGGCCTGGCGTTCCTGACCACCCGCCTGGCAGCCTGACATCCGTTCCCGCCACGAGGAAACGCCGTCCCGAAGATCGGGGCGGCGTTTCCGCTTTACTGGCGGCATGTCCACCCTGGGGGAGATCGTCGCGCGGCCCTCGGAAGTCGGGGTGTACTGGCTCTACCCGGTGATCGCGGCGGTCGTGTGCCGGCGCCGTCCGGGCTGCGCGTCGCCGAAGGCAGTGGCTACTGCGGTTCCGGCAACTGCTCGCGCGAGGTGACCGCGATCGGGGACCGCGCTCCTGACGTGATGCGCGAGCACCTGGAGTCGCGCGGGTTCCGGGTTCGGACGCCGGAGCGGCTGTGCCGGGCCACTGGGCTCGTGTTTACGCGCGAGGTGTACTCGGAGCCGAAGATCTCCTCCGACGCGGTCTCTCAGGGGACACGGGCGGCGGCCGCGGCGACGGTTGCCAGCTCTTCGTCCGAGAAGCCGGCGCGGCTCAGCACCGCCAGGGACTTGTTCGTCGCCAGCGTGCACAACGCCAGTTCCGCCGCCTCCTGCTCATCGGCTCCCGCTGCTAGCAACGCCTGCTCCAGCATCGCCCGCACACCGTCGATCATGGCGCGGACCACCGCCTGGCCCTCCGCGTCGAGGGCCGGGATCTGCGTTGCCGACACCGTGAGCAGGCAGCCGTCCGGGACCGCCGGGTCGGCGATGCGGTTCAGCGTGACCTGCAGGTAGGCGGCCACGACGGCGCTCGGGCTCGGGTGCGGGCCGGACAGCGCCTGGTCGTACAGCGGGTGGTAGGTCTGCGCGTACCGTTCGAGGCTTTTCCGGAAGAGGGCGCTCTTGTCGCCGAAGGTGCTGTAGAGCGAGCTCCTGCCCAGGCCGGTGCCCTCGGTGAGGCGGTCGATCGAGGCCTCCGAATAGCCCCAGCGCCAGAAGACGTGCATCGCGCGTCGTAGCGCCTCGTCCACGTCGAACTGCTTGCGGCCCACCATGGTTCATCAGCCTACACATCTTGCACCGATCGTTCCAATATGCGTAGGGTCGCCGCCATGACAAGTTGTACCGATCGTTCCATGTTGAGTTCGCTGCGGCTGCCCGACGGGTTCACCGACGTCTTCGTCAGCCAGTTCGTGCAGCTGGACGGACTGCGGCTGCACGCGGTCACCGGCGGGAACGGCCCGCCGCTGCTGCTGGTCGGCGGGTGGCCGCAGACCTGGTACGCCTGGAGGGAAGTGATGCCCGCGCTCGCCCGCGAGCACACCGTCGTCGCCGTCGACTCGCGCGGGGCCGGGCTCTCCGACAAACCCGACGACGGTTACGACGCCGGCACGCTGGCCGCCGATCTGGTCGCGCTGATGGCCGCGCTCGGGCACGACCGGTTCGACGTGGTCGGCCACGACATCGGCATGTGGACCGGATACGCCCTCGCCGCCGACCACCCCGAACGGGTGGGCAGGCTCGCCGTCGTCGACGCCGTCATCCCCGGTCTCACGCCGATTCCGTCGGTCTTCAGTCCAGCCGCGGTCAACCAGCGGCTCTGGCACTTCGGCTTCAACCGGCTCACCGGCCTCAACGAGGAGCTGGTCCGGGGGCGGGAGCATCTCTTCTTCGGCCACCAGTTCGCCACGAAGGCCGCCATGCCGATTCCCGCGTACGCCGTCGATGTCTACGTCGACGCGATCGTCGCGGATCCTCGCGGGCTGCGGGCGAGCTTCGCGTACTACCGGGCACTGGACGAGACGATCGCGCAGAACGAGCAGCGGAAGGAGACCCGGCTGACGCTGCCGGTGCTCGCCGTCGGCGGCGCGCGGTACAGCGGCGCGTTGGTCGCCGAGACGATGCGGCTGGCTGCCGACGACGTCACCGAGGTGGTCATCGACGACTGCGGCCATTACGTGGCCGAGGAGCAGCCGGAGCGGTTCACCGAGATCCTGCGGGACTTCCTCGCCAGCGGGCTGCCAGCGCGGTGAGCGGCGTCTGCCAGGGAGCCTCGTCAGGGTCTGCGGTGTGACGATCACTCTCAACCCCGCGAGCACCGTGATGTTCACCGGCGACTCGATCACCGGCCTCTGGCGCCAGGACGGCGACGACCGGGCCGCCTACCCGCTGCAGGTGGCGGGCCGGTGGGCCTTCGAGCACCCCGACCGGCCCCTGACCTGGCTGAACACCGGCTACCGCGGCGACACGACGGCCGACCTCGAAGCCCGCTGGCAGGCCAACGTGCTCGACGCACGCCCCGACGTCCTCTCGATCCTCGCCGCGACCTACCGCCGCCTGCTCACGCCCCTCGCCGACGCCGGCACGCGGCTGATCCTCATCGAGCCTTTCCTCCTGGCGGTCGACGGCGTGGTCGAGGCCGGTGGGATGCGGATCGGTGAGCAGGAGCGCAAGCAGTGGCGTGAAGACCTGGAGCCGAAGATCGGGGTCGTGCGCGCGCTCGCCCGCGAGTACGGCGCGGAGCTGCTGGAGGCCGACCGCATGTTCACCGAACTGTCCGCGCGCAGGCCGCCAGAGCACTGGGCTGAGGACGGCGTGCATCCGACAGCCGCAGGTCACAGCGCTCTCGCGGAGGCGTGGCTGGAGCTCGTCGCCTAAACCGGACCTATTTCCGTAGGGCGTACGGTATTGTTTCCGTATGGCCTACGGAAATGGGGTGGACGGATGGCCGCCGAACGCAGCGGCGGGGGAGACCCTGCCAGGACGCTCGCGCTGCTCTGGCGCACACCGGCGGAGCCGAAGCCGGTCGGCAGGAAGCCCAAGGTGAGCGTCGACCAGATCGTCACCGCGGCGATCGCGGTGGCCGACCGCGAGGGGCTCGGCGCGATGTCGATGGCTCGTGTGGCGCAGGAACTGGCCGTCGGCACGATGTCGCTCTACACGCACGTGCCCGGCAAGGGCGAGTTGATCGACCTCATGGCCGACGCGGTGTTGCAGGAGCGCGACCTCGCGGCCGAGGGCACGTGGCGTGAACGCGTCAAGCACTACGCCGACCGCACGCGTGCGGTCTACCAGGCACATCCGTGGATGCGGGACGTGTCGATGGTGCGGCCGCCGCTCGGGCCGGGACTGATGGACGGGCAGGAGTTCGTGCTGGCCGCGCTCGCCGACTCCGGACTGGAACCGAGGCAGGTCACCGTCGCGCACGTTGCGGTCGAGGGGTTCGTGCACGGCGCGGCGGCGTCCGAAGTGGACGATCAGCAGCTCGCCGCGGTGACCGGTGAGTCCGGTGACTCGTGGTGGGGCGCACGGCAGGTGTTCTGGGACGACTACTTCGACGTCGAGCGCTACCCGGCGATGACGGCGCTGTGGAACGCCGGCGCCTACGACACCGCGGGCACGCTCGCGGACAACATGCGCAGCTCGTTCGACTACGGGCTCGACAAACTGCTGGACGGCATCGAAGGGGGCATGCGATGACGACGCTGGTGACCGGCGCGACGGGCAACGTCGGGCGGTTGGTGGTGCGAGGGCTCACCGGTCCGGTGCGGGCGATCACCCGGGATCCGGCCAAGGCGGACTTCCCTGCCCACGTCGACGTGGTGAAGGCCGACCTCGACGACCCGGACAGCATTCCGTTCGACGGCGTGGAGAAGCTGTACCTGTTCGTGCACCCGCCGACCGCGCAGGCCGTGGTCGACCGCGCGGTGCGGGCAGGCGTGCGCAAGATCGTGACGCTGTCGTCGGGCGCGGTGACCTACGGCTACGACACCAGCCACCACCTGCCGGTCGAGCAGGCCGTGGAGGCGTCCGGCGTCGAGTGGACGCACCTGCGGCCCGGCGAGTTCGCGGCCAACAAGATCGACCTCTGGGGTCCGTCGATCCGTGCGGACGGCACGATCGTGCACCCCGAGCCGGACGGGTTCGGCCAGCCGATCCACGAGGCCGACATCGCCGACGCCGCGATCAGGGTGCTGCAGGAGGACGGTCACGCGGGCAGGGCCTACGACCTGTCCGGACCGCCGCAACTCACCCAGCGGGACATGGCCCGCGACATCGGCGCCGCGATCGGCCGGGAACTGACGTTCCAGGACGTCACCGCCGACGAGGCGCTCGCCTACTACGTGAGCGTCGGCTGGCCCGAGGAGATCGCCCGCTACATCCTCGGCCTCGGCGGCTACGAGGGTGGCGAGGCCGACGACTTCTCCGACTACGAGTTCGTCGTGTCGCCGGACTACGAGAAGCTCACCGGCAAGCCGTACCGGACGTTCGAGCAGTGGGCGCGCGATCACGCGGCCGACTTCCGGGGCTGATCATCGGGTCGATTCCGCACCTCCTCGTTCGACGTACCGGTAGACGGCGAACGAGGAGGCCCGGTGCGGTTCATGGTGTTCGTCAGGAGCCCGAGACCGTTGGCGGCACGGCACGGGGACGCGCTCGTGCGCGCGGGCGTCCTGCTCGACGCCGGAGACCTCGTGCCCGGCGCGTACGGGGTGTCGGGGTACTGGCTGATCGACGTCCGCGACCAGGAGGAAGCGGTCGAACGGATCCGGCGCATCTGCCTTCCGGCGTGCGTCGTGGAAATACGTCAGGTGGCTGTGGTCTGATGCCCCCATGGGGGCTACCTCGGTGCATCGCACCATCGACGCGGTCTGGCGAATGGAGTCGGCGAAGGTCATCGCCGCGCTGGCCCGGTACACCCGCGACGTCGGACTCGCCGAGGAGATGGCCCAGGACGCGCTGGTCGCGGCCCTGGAACAGTGGCCGGCGGAAGGCGTGCCGAAGAATCCCGGCGCCTGGCTGACCACGACGGCGAAGCGGCGTGCGATCGACCAGATCCGCCGGCGCGAGAACTTCAACCGCAAGGTCGAGGAGATCGGCCGCGACGTCCAGGAGGCCACGCCCGATGCCGGTGACGGCATCGAGGACGAGATCGGCGACGACCTCCTGAGCCTGATGTTCACCGCCTGCCACCCGGTCCTGGGCACCGAGGCGCGGGTCGCGCTCACGCTGAAGATGCTGGGCGGTCTCAAGACCGAGGAGATCGCCCGCGCGTTCCTGGTCAGCGACGCGACCGTCGCCCAGCGCATCGTGCGCGCCAAGAAGGCCCTGGCCGACGCCGGGGTGCCGTTCGAGGTGCCCGAAGGCCCCGAACTCGCCACCAGGCTCGCGTCGGTGCTCGAAGTCATCTACCTGATCTTCAACGAGGGCTACTCCGCCACCCAGGGCGACGACTGGCTGCGTCCCGAACTGTGCGCCGAAGCGCTCAGGCTCGGCCGCGTGCTCGCCGAACTCGCGCCGAAGGAGGCCGAGGTCCACGGCCTGGTGGCGCTGATGGAGATCCAGGCCTCCCGCTCCAAGGCCCGCACCGGCCCCGGCGGCGAACCCGTGCTGCTGCTCGAACAGGACCGCGGCCGCTGGGACTGGCTGCTCATCGGCCGCGGCCTCAAGGCCCTCGAACGCGCCGAAGCCCTCAACCAACCGCCCGGCCCCTACTACGTGCAGGCCGCTCTCGCCGCGTGTCACGGCCGTGCGCGCAAGGCCGAGGACACCGACTGGCAGCGCATCGCCACCCTCTACCAGGTGCTCGCGGGGATCTCGCCGTCCCCGATCGTCGAGCTCAACCGTGCGGTGGCGTTGTCGATGGCCTTCGGGCCCGCCGCCGGCCTCGCGCTGGTCGACGAGATCGCGGGCGAGAAGGCGTTGCAGGGCTACCACCTGCTGCCCAGCGTGCGCGGCGACTTCCTGGCGAAGCTCGGGCGCAACGCGGAGGCGAAGGTGGAGTTCGAGAAGGCCGCCTCGCTCACCCGCAACGAACGTGAGCGGACGTTCTTGCTCGAACGCGCCGCCGCCTGCTAGCCGTGTCGTCGGAGGTGAGCAGGGCGGTGCGCGCGTTGCATCGCCGCGCGGGGTGGGCCTGCGACGCCGCGTCGGAGGCCGGTGTGCCGGGCCGATTTCGCGTGTGGGAGCAGGCGGGGGCGATGGCCGTGCTGGCCACGGATCCCGCGCTGGGATTTCTCTCGACGGTGTCGGGCGAGACGGTGCCCGCCGCGATCGACCTGGTCGACGCAGCAGACTGGCGAGGCGTCAAGCCGACGCTGGTGGTGCCGGCTGAGCCGGCAGTGGCGGCGGAGAACGCGCTGGTGACGGCGGGGTTCGCACGCATGGCCGACCGTCTGGTGGCGGTCAACCGGCTGACCGTTCAGCCCAGCCCCGAGGAAGGTGCCGGCCTCGACGTGGTCGCAGCGCGTGCGGCCGACGCGTTCGTGGAGGTGCTGCTGGCCGGATACGAGGTCGGCGGGCCGGTCGCGGCGTTCATCCGGGCCGAACATCGGCTGCCGATGATGCGGCGGTTCCTGGCCGTGGCGGGAGGAACGCCGATCGCCGCTGCCGCCATGACGATCCACGGCGATGTCGCCGTGCTGGGAGGCGCCTCGACCTTGCCCGCGTGCCGGGGCCGGGGCGCGCAGTCGCTGTTGTTGCGCCACCGCCTCCGTGTGGCCGCCGAGGCGGGTTGCGTGCTGGCGGTGGCAACGGCTCGTCCCGAGTCGGTGAGCGCCGCGAATCTGCAGAGGGCGGGGTTCCGTCTGGAGCGACGCGCGGCGTGGGCGAGGTCCTGATTCGGCGTCAGCTGAGCGCCAGCTTCAGGCCCAGCGCCGCGAACGACGCCGCGAAGAACCGGCGCAGCCACACCATCACGCGCGGCCGGGCCAGCACCCGGTCGCGCATCGACGCCGCGAACACCCCGTAGACGGCGAAGACCACGAACGTCAGCGCCATAAACACCGCGCTCAGCGTCACCATCTGCCCGAAGCCGGTCGCGAACTGCGGCAGGAACGCCACGAAGAAGATCGTCAGCTTCGGGTTGAGCAGGTTGATCAGCACCGCCGACACCACGACCTTGCGCGCCGACGCCGGTGCCGCCTCGGTGTCCACGACGAGGTCGCTCTTGTCCCGCAACGTCGCCCACGCCAGGTAGACCAGGTACGCGACACCGAGGTACTTCACGATCTCGAACGCCAGCGCGCTCGCGTGCAGCAGCGCCGCCAGCCCGGTGACCGTGGCCAGCACGTGCGGCACGATCCCCAGCGTGCAGCCGAACGCGGCGACCACGCTCGCCTTGCGGCCGTGCGCGAGACCGGCGGACAGCGTGTACAGCACGCCGGTGCCGGGTGTGGCGACCGCGATCAACGTCGTGATCAGGAATGCGAGGCTCATGCCGGTGAACTCTGCCGTCAAAGCGGTCCAGGCAGGAGAGCCAAAAACTCGCCGTGAAGTTGGACCACTTTCGATGTCGAGGATCGGTCGTGGGCTCCGTCCCAGGGACATGAGCATCAAGAGCATGCACCACGTGGGAATGACCGTCACCGACCTCGCGGCCGCCGTCGCGTTCTTCGAGGCGCTCGGCATGGAGCTGGAGGGCAAGGCGCACATGGAGGGCGAGTTCGTCGACGGCGTCATCGGGCTCGACGGCTCCAACAGCGACATCGCCATGATGAAGACGCCGGACGACCAGTACCGGATCGAGTTCAGCCAGTTCCAGACCCCTGAGAGCATCGACGGCAGCTCGCACGCGCCGATCAACGCTCTCGGGCTGCGGCACATCGCCTTCGTCATCGACGACCTCGACGACACCCTCGCCCGCCTGAAGCCGCACGGCGCCGAGCTGGTCAGGAACGTCGAGACGTACGAGAACATGCTCCGGACCTGCTACGTCCGCGGCCCCGAGGGAATCCTCGTCGAGCTGTGCCAGTACTTCAATTGAGCGCCCGCGCGTACGCCGTAGGGGAGACACCCACGGTCTGCGTGAAGTCCCGGACGAGGTGGGCCTGGTCGCTGTACCCGAGGTCAGCGGCCAGGTGCGCCCATTCCACGTCCGACTCGGCGCGTTCCAGCGCCTCGTGGATGCGGTACCGCAGGATGACCCACTTCGGGCTCACCCCGACGTAGTCCGCGAACAGCCGTTGCATCGTGCGCACCGCGACACCGCAGTCCCGCGCGAAGTCCGAGACCCGCCGGATCTCGCGGTCGTCCCGGATCCTTTGCACCAGTTCCATCGCCAGCGTCGCCTGCGGATCGGGCACGGGCCCCATCGACAGCAGGAACGCGTCGAGCGCGGCCACCCGCTCGTCTTCGTCCTCCACGTCCAGCACCAGCGACGATGGAGCGTCGAGCCGCACGTGCCGCCCGGTCCACTCCGACACCGGCTCGGCGCGGAACGGCCGGAACCCTCCCGGCCGGAACTGCACGCCCGCCACCCGGATCCGCCCGTCCAGCACACGGCTGAACAGCCCCAGCCCCACGCCGGCGATCTCCGGCTGGGCGAAGCCGCGCTCGAAGACGACGTTCACCGACGGGTGCGGCACGACGTGCGAGGTGTACGGCGCGTCCAGCTGACCGTCGATCAGCCAGTAGTGCTCCAGGTACGGCTGCAACTCGACGCACGGCATGCGGCGGCGAAACCGCACGCGGGCGAAAAGCTCGCGCGCGTCGATGATCCCCCGTGTGTCCCGGCGTGGCCCCTGCACAGCCCAGATCCTAGGTTGGCGCGTTTCTTCAAGAACGGCGAGACGCACGAAAATAGGCTCGCGACCATGAAGCTCAGCGTTCTGCTCGACCGAGCCCGCGACCACGCACTGCCCGTCATCGCGAACATCACCGACGACGACCTGACCAAGCCCACCCCGTGCGCCGACTACGACGTCCGCGCCCTGCTCGACCACCTGCTGCACGTCGTCGTGGAGTTCCAGAAACTCGCCGCGAAGCAGGACGCCGACTTCAGCCACACGCCGTCCTACCCGGACTGGCGCGAGCAGTACCCCGCCGAGTCCGCGAAGCTCGTCGAGGCCTGGGGTCAGCCCGGCGCGACCGAGGGCATCGCCGGCAACATGCAGATGCCCGCGCAGACGGTCGGCGGCCTGGTCCTGCTCGACCTCACCGTCCACGTCTCCGACCTCGCCCAGGCCACCGGCCAGCGCTTCGAGCCCGACCCCGAGGTGTTCACCGAGGTCGAAGGCCTGGTGAAGCAGATGGGCCCGATGGCCATCGAGATGAACGTGTTCAAGGCACCCGTCGAGGCACCGGCGGACGCGTCGCCGTTCGAGCAGCTCCTGGCCACCACCGGCCGCGACCCGCGCTGGAGTGCTTGACTGGTCGCATGCTGACGATCGGGATGCTGGGCGGAATGAGCTGGGAAAGCAGCGCGGAGTACTACCGGCTCGCGAACGTACTCGTACGCGAACGGCTCGGCGGCCTGCACTCCGCGAAGATCGTGCTGCACTCGGTCGACTTCGCCGAGATCGAACGCATGCAGGCCGAGGGCCGCTGGGACGACGCGGGCAAGGCGCTCGCCGAAGCCGCCGCGCAGGTGCAGGCAGGCGGCGCCGACTTCCTGCTGATCTGCACCAACACCATGCACAAGGTGTTCGACCAGGTCCAGGCCGCCGTCGACATCCCGGTGGTCCACCTCGGCGACACGACGGCGCAGGCCATCGGGCAGGCCGGCTTCGGCACGGTCGGCCTGCTCGGCACCGGCTTCACCATGGACCAGCCGTTCTACCGCGAACGCCTGGAGTCGCACGGCCTGAAGGTCCTGGTGCCCTCGGCCGAGGACCAGGCGACCGTGCACCGGATCATCTACGACGAGTTGTGCCTCGGCATCGTCCGCGAGCAGTCCCGGCGCGCCTATCAAGACGTGATCGCACGGTTCGAAGGGGCGGAGGGCGTCATCCTCGGCTGCACCGAGATCGAACTGCTGCTCTCCCAGGCTGACGTGCCGATTCCGGTGTTCCCGACCACCCGCCTGCACGTCGAGGCGGCCGTCGAACGGGCAATCCAGGCAAATCTGTGAACATGTGATGCGGAACACCCAGCAACGCCGCAACCGTGCGGAGTGTCTTAGTCACTGAGGGCTATTCCCTCCTCGGTGAACTAAGGGGAGTTCGCTTGAAACGATCACATCTCGCTGCCGGGCTGACGGCTGTCGTGGTTGCCGCCACGGCAGCCGTTCCTGTTTCGGCGGCGCCACAGGAACAAGAGGTACGCGCCGACGGGCTGACCACCAAGGTCACCCTCATCACCGGTGACGAGGTCACCGTCTCCAACGGCAAGGTCCACGCCAGAGCGGCACAGGGCAGGGAGACCGTCGGGTTCCGCAGCTTCAAGGACCCGCGCGGCGACCTGCACGTCGTCCCGCTCGACGCCCAGCACAGACTCAACACGGGCGAACTGGACGCACGGCTGTTCGACGTCTCGCTGCTGGCCAGATCCGGCTACGACGACGCGTCCAGCAAGACGCTTCCGCTGATCGTGCAGGGGCAGGGGATCAGCGCGGCGAACGCCGAGTCGTTGCCGAGCATCGACGCTCGGGCGATCGAGGTCGGCAAGAACGGCTCGTTCTGGGCCGGTGTCCGGGCGGCGGGCACCGGCAGGATCTGGCTCGACGGCAAGGTCACCGCGTCACTGGATCGCAGCGCCGCGCAGGTCGGCGCACCCCAGGCGTGGGAGAAGGGCTTCACCGGCAAGGACGTCACCGTCGCGATCCTCGACACCGGCGTCGACGAGACCCACCCTGATCTCGCGGGCGCCGTCGTGGAGTCGAAGAACTTCAGCGACAGCGACAGCACCGACGACCGCCTCGGCCACGGCACGCACGTCGCGTCGACCGTCACGGGCGACGGCAAGTACAAGGGCATCGCGCCCGACGCGAAGCTCATCAACGGCAAGGTGCTCGGCGACTACGGCGGCGGCCGGGAGAGCGACATCATCGCCGGCATGGAGTGGGCCGCGGCCAAGGCCAAGGTCGTCAACATGAGCCTCGGCAGCTCGTGGCCCGACGAGGGCACCGACCCGATGTCGCTGGCGCTCAACCAGATCACCGCGCAGACCGGCGCGTTGTTCGTCGTCGCCGCCGGCAACTCCGGTGGCGCCATCGGCTCGCCGGGATCCGCCGACGCGGCCCTCACCGTCGGCGCCGTGAACCGCGACGACACGCTCGCCGAGTTCTCCTCGCGCGGCCCGCGCTGGGTGAACAACGCCGTGAAGCCCGACATCACCGCGCCGGGCGTCGACATCGTGGCCGCCAAGGCCAAGAACGGCCAGATCGGCACGCCCGTCGACGAAGGACACGTCTCGATGTCCGGCACGTCGATGGCCACCCCGCACGTGGCGGGTGCCGCGGCGATCCTCGCCTCGAAGAACCCGGCGTGGAAGGCGGAGGACATCAAGGCCGCGCTGATGAACAGCGCCAAGCCCAACCCGTCGCTGAGCATCTACGAGCAGGGCGCCGGACGTCTCGACGTCGGCCGTGCCGTGTCCGCCGGGGTCTCCACGAACCACGGCAGCTTCTCGCTGGGCACCGCGGTGTGGCCGCACGACGACGACAAGCCCATCACGCAGAAGCTGACCTACCGCAACAACGGCGCGTCCGACGTGACGGTCGATCTCAGCGTCGCCGAGGTGAAGCCCGCCGGAGCCGGCCTGTTCAGCGTCTCGCCGGCGAAGCTGACGATCCCCGCCGGTGGAACGGCCGACGCCACGGTCACCGCCGACACGAAGGCCGCCGTCGCGGACGGCGTCTACGGCGCGGTGGTCCTGTCCTCCGACGGCGTGCGGGTGCCGATCGGCGTGGTGAAGGAGGTCGAGAGCTACGACGTGAAGCTCACGTTCCTCGACCACAACGGCAAGCCGACACCGAGCTACGACTACCGGTTCGTCAGCCTCGACCAGCCGCAGGCGTACTTCCGCTTCGACCCGTCCGGCACGCTCGTGCAGCGCCTGCCCAAGGGCAAGTTCTTCCTCGACGGCACGATCAACACCCGTGACCCCGACCCGACCAAGGGCGGCCTGACCACCACGCTGACCGAACCGGCGCTGGAGGTCACCGGCAACACCGAGGTCGTGTTCGACGCACGGCAGGGCACCCAGCCGGTGATCGCGGTCGAGCAGAAGGACGCCAAGGCCGCGCAGGCGGGTCTCGGGTTCCTGATGCAGGCCAACTGGGGCGCGACCGGCGGCACCTGGTACCTCAACTCGTTCGACTCGATCCGCGTCCGCCCGTCGAAGACGTCGTGGCCGAAGTTCGAGTTCTACGCCGAGACCGTGCAGGCAAAGCCGGACGCCAACGGCAAGTTCGACGGCAGCCCGTACCAGTACCACGTGCGGATCAGCGAGAAGACCCGCGTGCCGGAGAACCTGCAGCGCTCCGTCAAGGACCGTGAACTGGCCAAGGTCGACTCCATCACGCACGCCCGTGTGCCGGGTTCGATCGGCCAGCGCGACAACGGTGCCTCCGGCCCGCTGCCGTTGCGGCTCAAGGAGTTCTACACGCCGGGCGTCGACTGGTCCGGCGGGCTGACCGAGTTCACGAAGCTCGGCGAGTGGCCCGCTCTCGGCTCGCAGTACTCGGTCGCACCGCGGGTGTTCAAGCTCGGCCGCACCACGACCGAGCACTGGAACAGCGCCGTCTACGGGCCCGGTGTACCGCACGCCCCGGGGACCGTGCGCTTCGCCGGACGCGTGGGCAACCTGCTGCGCCTCGACCTGCCCGTGCACGGCTCGCAGGGCATGTACGGGTACTCCTCGCCGACCACCGGCCGCACCACCATCACGCTGGACGGCAAGGTCATCTCCGACCAGCCGGAGGCCGGGTACGGCAACGTCCCGGACGCGCCGGCGGAGAAGAAGCGCTACACCGTCCACACCGAGGCGACCCGCGACTCGTTCTCGTCGAAGGTGACCGCGGACTGGTCGTTCTACTCCGAGTTCGTCGCCGGTGACATGTACAAGTCGGTGCCGCTGCTCGCGGTCCGGTTCGCGCCGCAGCTCGACGCGAACAACCGCGCCGGACGCGTCGTCACCGTGCCGATCACGGTGGAGCGCAACGGAACGGGCCCCGTCACGAACATCAAGGACCCCGCTGTGCAGGTGTCCTACGACGAGGGCAAGACCTGGAAGCCGGTGCCACTGCGCAAGACGCGCGCCGGCTGGCAGGTCACGCTGATCCACCCGCACGGCGCCAAGAACGTGTCGTTCAAGGCTCGGGCGGCGGACGCGGGCGGTGACGTCCAGCAGACGATCATCCGCGCGTACGACCTGAAGTGACCGCGTGAGGGGCCGGGTCCGCCCGGCCCCTCACCGGCTCGGCGAGGTGTCGCTGCAGCCGTTCGTGCCGGAACTCCCAGACAGGCCCGGACTGCCGCAGCACGCCTCGGTCGTAGGCGTCGTCGAGGAACGTGCGCAGCCGCCACGGCAGCCTGCCGGTGAGCGGGAGCCACAGCCTGGCGATGATCAGCCAGTGACCCCACGCGGACACGGTCACCAGGTAGACCAGTGAGCCGGTGATCCAGTTGATCGCGCCTACGCCGAGCGCGTAGTTCAGCGCCGTGTACCTGCCGGAGCCGGCGAAGTCGATGATCACGTCACCGAACACGTAGGAACCCAGCCCCGCCGTCAGCCCGAACACCAGGCCTCCCAGCACCATCTGGGTGAGCGCCGACTCGCGGTTGGCCTTGAGCGAGTCACCCGGGCTCGCCGCCGCGTCGGCGTCGGCGGGTGCCTCGAACCACGCCAGAGTGCCGATGGCGGCCGCGGCGGCGGTGCCGAAGACGACGGCGAACACCGCACCGAGCACGACGCCGGCGCGCAGGGTGGTCGTGCCGGACAGCGCGGTCAGCAAGCCGCCCGCGGCACCGAAACCAGATCCGCCGACGAACGCGGTGACCACCCTCGAACGCACCTGGGCGAGCGGGATCGCGCCGGCCCTGCCGAGCCTCGGCCGGAGGCGGGACGGACTCGGGGCGATCAGCCGGAAGTGCCGGATGAGGCCGTGCGCCACGCCGAGCACCGGACCGGCGACGGCACCGTTGAACAGGCCGCCGGAGAGCTGCCGGCGCAGGCCCTCCGGATAGGTCACGCCGTACAGCAACACGGTCAGCGGAGCGCCGACCACGATGTAGATCACCGTGATCGCCAACGTCGACACGAGTGCGACCACGACGGCTTGGGACCACAGCGACGTGCCGAGTCCCCACCACGCGATGCCGGGCTCGCCGTGCCGCGCGAGGTGCCCCAGCCAGCGCCGCACCTGGTCGAGACGCCAGCGCCCGCCCGGCTCGTCGTACCGGCTGGGCAGGTAGCTGCCGAGCAGGTGCTCCTCGACGTCGCTGATGGCGGGGAACTGGCCGGTGTCCAGCAGTTCCGCCGGGTCGCGGCCGGAGGTGTCGCGGTAGATCGACCTGGCGAGGGAGACCATCAGCGGTGTGCGCAGCGCGGCGGCGACGATGTCCGAGGTGTCCAGTTTCGCGAGCACCGGACGCCACCTCGCCGCGGCGAGGCCGGAGGGCGTGGCGCGCGGCAGGTATTCGGCCAGGTCCGCCGGGGTCAGCACGTCCAGCCGGATGACGGCGGCGCGGGTGAGGACGTCGGCGGTGACCGCGTTCTCGTACTCGGCGGGCCTGCTCGTCAGCACCAGCGGGAGATCCGTGCGGCTGAGCTGCTGCAACGCCAGGCCGCGCAGGCTCGCCGCCATCTCGTCGAAGCCGTCGAGCACCGGCAGGATCAGGTCGGTGCCGACGAGTTCGGCGGCCAGCGTCAGCGATCCGGTCGCGGTGGCCGCCAGGTCCGGGTAGTCGCGGACGAGCAGTTCGGACAGCCATGCGCGGAACTCGATCCGGCGGGGGTCCCACATGGCGATGCCGACGAGCACAGGCACGGGCCTGCCGGGTTCGCGGTCGCGCAGCAGGTCCAGCGTCAACCGGGTGGCCAGCACCGTCTTGCCCGAACCGGCGGCGCCCAGCACCACCAGCCTGCCGGTCGGCACACGCCGGTAGACCGCGGCGATCTCCCCGAACCCGCCGTCGAGCGGCTGGGCGTCGATGTTCTCCGCGTGGTCGCTCAGCTCACCGAACACGTGCTCCCAGCGCACCGGCAACGGAAAAGGATCGTGGACCTGTTCGTGTTCGTATTCCCGGCGCAATCGAATTCGCACGTGCGTCGCGAGTTCATCGGCTGCCTGGTCCTGCCGAGTCGACTGCATGGGCACGCGAACCTGTTCCGGTTTCTGTCCGGTCGCCAGCGCGAAGAACGCTTTCCGCTCGGCCTCGGACAACGGTAAGGCGTCTGCCAGCTGTTTCACGGTCGACGCCTGCGGATTGGCGCGCTCACCGCTCTCGTAACGGCGAATCGTGCGGACGGCGACTTCCGAACGACCGGCGAGTCCTTCCTGGGTCAGCAATGCGCGGACCCGGAACTCGCTCAACGCCTCTCCGAACGTGCGTGCCACCATCGGCCCCCTCTTTCTGATTTCCACTCCCCGCCGCGGACCTTATCGGCAGCGTCGGCACAGATGGCCGGTCCGCGGCATGGAGATGTCCGGTGCCCGATCGACACTGTGATCGGCATGGACGTATCCGCGCTGGCAGGCCGCGCAGTTGAGTTGGTCGCAAACGAGATGATCACCACAGAATCACCCGATGGGGCGAACCGTGAGGAGGTCGCCGGGCTGTGGCGACTGGTCGCGCACCGCCTCGGAGCGTCAGAGCTGGGCGGCACCCTGCTCGGGCGCCTGCGGGAACAGCCCGATGACCAGGGAAGACGTGCCATGGCCTCGTCCGCTTTGGCGCAGTCGGCCGCCGCGGACCCGGCCTTCCTGGCCACGCTGCACCAGGCCGTGCACGGCACCCCCGTGCCGCAGAGCACGATCAGCCACCAGGCCAACGTCAGCGTCGGCGGGGCCAACTCGGGCGACATCGCCGGCGGCAGCATCGACAAGTCCACCCACCGCAAGACCCGGATCAGCACCGGTGGCTGGATCGTGGCCGGACTGGTCGCGCTCACCGTCGGCGGCACCACCGTCGTGGCCGCGACGAGTGGGCAGACGGATCCGAGTGAAATCGGCATGGAAAGAACCGAAGAGGGAGTGCGCGAGGCCACGACCGGCTACATCGAGGCGTTCCTCGCCAAGGACGCTGATCGAACCTGCGCTTTCATCAAGAGCTCCAAGAGGAGAGGAACCCTCGCTGAAACCTGCGTCGAGTACCTCGACAACCGGGTGTTCAGCGCGATCTCGGCCGACTGGTTCGACAGGATGGACGAGGTCGCGGTGAGCGAAGTCGAGTTCTTCCGGAATCTCGCCAGGGCCGATGCTCATTTGAAGGTGGGCACGGAGAAGGTCACGCCCCCAGTTCATCTCGAATACGAGAGCGGCCGCTGGTTCATCGACGTCGACATCACCAGGCTGGGCGATCTCGACTGATTTGCCACGTCCTTGCGAGGGCTGGTGACGTGAACACGTCACCAGCCCTTCCGCCGCTACTTCTCGTACGGTGCCAGGGTTTCCGGGTCCACGTCGGGCGCGCTCATGATCGGGTGCACCTCGATCGGCTGGTTCAGGATCTTCCCGCCCGGACCGGGGCACGCCGAGGCCTTGCGGGCGATCTCCAGCAGCCGTTCCCGGCTGTCGACCTCGACCACCCAGTACCCGGCGATGACCTCCTTGGACTCGGCGAACGGCCCGTCGACCACGACCGGCCCGTCGTCTCCGCCGCGCACCACGAACGCCCGCGCCGGGCCGCTCAGTCCCTCGGACTGCAGCAGCTCACCGGACGCGCGCAGCTCGGCGTCCAGGTCGCGCATGTAGGCGATCATGCGGTGCATGTCCTCGTCGGACCAGGCGGCCAGGCCTTCCCAGTCCTCCTGGCTGCCGCCGTAGCTGACCAGCATGTACTTCACTTCCACTCCCCACCGGTAGCGCGAGCCTTGATCTCCTGCACGGCCCAGCTGTTGCCGTCCGGGTCGTCGAAGAAGATGAACGACCCTCCGTCCGCCTCGTTCATCCGCACGATCTCGCCGACCTCGACACCGCGTTCGACGAGCTGCGCACGGGCCTTCTCCAGGTCCGACACGACGAGCTGCACGCCCTTGAGCGTCCCCGGCTCGCCCTTGACGATGCCTTTGCCCATGACGATCGAGCAGCCGGAGCCGGGCGGGGTGAGCTGCAGGACCCGTGTGTCCTCGTTGAACGTCGTGTCGTGATCGACCTTGAATCCGAGCTGCTCGGAGTAGAACTGCTTCGACCGGTCGAGATCCGACACCGGTACGACGATCACTTCCAGGGTCCAGTCCATGTTCGTTCCTCTCAGCGGCTGCCCTACACGGACCCGTCGAAGTGCTCAGAGATTTTTCGACATGGGGTCCCGGCCCACATACCCGAGCAGCCTGTCCTGCAGCGGAGCGTCTGGCGGCACCTTCACCTCGGCGCCGTAGACCTCGATGCCGGGACCGAACGCGCCGGGTGTGCGGAAGCGTTCCATCAGGTCGGCGGGCACGGCCGTCGCGGTGGCCCAGAGCCGTTCCACGTCGGTCGCGGGGATGGTCTCGTCCTGGCCGGTGGCGCGGGCGAGGTCCCAGCCGTGCAACACCAGGTCGTCGCTCACGACCTGGTCGACGTGGTCTTCCAGCGTCATCGGGCCCGCGGGCGTGGAGACCTCGCTGCGCGCCCGGTCCGACTCCAGCGCTTCCTGGACCTGGCGGCGTGCCTCGCGGAAGTCCGTGAGCGGGTCCTCTGTGCGTGGGATCGGTTGGCCGAGCATCACGCCGTGCATGTCGATGACGTGGTCCACGACCTCAAGCGCGGTCCACTGTGCACACGGCGACTGGTTGCCCCACTGCTCCGAGCGCACGTTCGCGACCTTCGTCTCGAACGCCTCCGCACGAGCCCTGTATCTCTCCGCGATCATGGCCTCACTCCTCGACTGCGCCGCCGATCTCGCGCAGGTGTTCGCGGAACGTGCGTCCGCTCGCCAGGTACTCGCCGAACCGCAGCTGGCTGCGCAGGGACTCACCCTGCCGCACGCGGTCCGCCTGCGCTCGTTCGACGTCCCGGATGCCGCGTGCCTTCACGATGAGCGCCTCCGCGTCCGAGGCCGGCACGAACAGCACACCGTCGTCGTCACCGAACACGATGTCGTCGGACGTGACGGTCCACTGGTCGATCGCGGCCGTCGAGAGAGCCTCGGGCGCACGGTCACGCAGGCTCAACGGTCCCGTGGGGTTCGCGCCGAGGCTGAACACCGGCAGTCCGATCGTGCGAATGTCCTGCGTGTCGCGGTGCAGCCCCCAGATGACCACGCCCGCGAGCCCGGCCTGCTGCGCCTCGAGGGCGATCAGGTCGCCCACGCAGGCCTCGTCGGCGCGGCCGTCGTTGTCGACGACCAGCACGTCGCCGGGCTCGCTGCGCTCGATGGCCTCCAGGAAGATGTCGACGCTGCCCGCGTGCCGGGCGGGCAGCACGCGGCCGCAGGTCCTGGCGCCGGGGATGACCGGCGTCAGGGTGACGGTGCGGACCGGGATGTTCGCCCGGATGCAGGCGTCGGCCAGATGTGCGGTGGTGAGATCCAGTTCGGCAAGATCCATGGGCGCATTCTTACGCCGAGACCTTCTCCTCGGCGGAATCGGTGCGAAGAACGTTCGCTGAGACCGCTGCGACCAGGCACAACGCCACCGGCAGCAGGAACGCGATATTGAGCGGCACGATGTGGGTCAGCCAGCCGATCACCGCCGGTCCGGCGAGTACGCCGAGGTAGCCGAGCCCGGCCACGCGCGAGACGTTGGCGCCCGCCGCACCGGGTTCCGCGTGCCCGGCGGCGCTGAAGAGCTGCGGCACCGTGCCCGACAGGCCGATGCCGGCGACCGCCCAGCCCACCAGCGCGAGCCAGATCGACGGCGAGAGCGCCGCGGTCGCGATGCCCGCCGCGCCGATCACCGAACCCCAGCGCAGCACCGCCACGGGACCGACCTTCGCGGTGATCCGGTCCGCGAGCAGCCGTCCGACGGTCATCGTCGTGGCGAACGCGCCGTAGGCCAGGGCCGCGATCTGCGGCGGGGCGTCGAGGACGTCCTGCAGGTGCAGCACGCTCCAGTCGTTGGCCGCGCCCTCGCTCAGCATCACCAGAAGGGCGAGCACGGCCATGATCCAGATCCGGCGCGGCACCTTGCGCTTGCCGGTCTGCGCGGCGGCGTGCTGCTCCTCCTTCTCGTCGAGCAGCAGCCTCGCGGTCACCAGGCTGACGACGACGCCGAGCACGGCGGCGGCACCGAGGGTGGTGGCGGGGGAGAGTTCCCAGCTCAGCGTCCGTGCGCCGGTCAATGCGGCGGCGACACCGCCGAGGGACCACGTCGCGTGGAACGCCGACATGACGGGACGCTTGTAGTGCCGTTCCACCACCACGGCGTGCGCGTTCATGCTGACGTCGATCAGGCCGTTGCCGATGCCGAAGATGAGCAGTGCCGCACCGAGCGTCCACTGGTTGACGGCCACACCGGGCAGGAAGGCCGTGACGCTGCAGAACACACCCGCGGCGGGCACGACCAGCTTCACGCCCACACGGTCGGTGAACTTGCCACCGAGCCGCATGCCGATGAACGCGCCCAGACCGAGCAGGAGCAGCAACCGGCCGAGTTCGGCGTGGTTGATGCCCGTGCGGTCCTCGACCGTCGGGATGTGCACGAGCCACAGACCGAGCAGGAACCCGTTGAGCCCGAAGTACGTGAAGGTGGCCACCCGCGCGGCCCTGAGAGCGTTCACATGCACAAGCTAACGAACGGTTCGTCTGTTCGAAAGATTGAGTTTCGAACATCACTCGTGTTCAATCACGGCCGTGTCCCGACTGAAGCAGATCACCGAGGCGGTCCGCGACGCCGGCTCCCTCGGCGTGGCGGACCTGGCGACGATGACCGGCGCCTCCGAGATGACCATCCGCCGCGACCTGGAGGTCCTCGCAGCTCAGGGTGTTCTCGAACGCTATCGCGGCGGGGCCAGGAGCCTGTTGCTGCGTGGTGAGGAACCGCCGTTCGCGCTGCGCTCGGACGAGAACATGGACGCCAAGCGCCGCATCGCCGCCGCCGTGGCCGGTCTGATCGCGGACGGTGAGTCCGTCGTGCTGGACAGCGGCACGACCTGCCTCGAGGTGGCGCGCCTGCTGCACGACCGGCGCGTGACCGTCATGCCGTTGTCGCTGCACGCCGTGAACGCGCTGTCTTCGTCGTCGACGCTCACGCTGCTCGTGCCCGGCGGCCGACCGCGCCCCGGCGAACTCGCCCTGACCGGCCCGCTGACCTTGGCCTCGCTCCAAGCACTGCGCTTCGACACCGCCGTGATCGGCTGCTGCGGGCTGTCCGCGGCACACGGCATGACCGCTTTCGACCTGGAGGACGCCTCGGTGAAACGAGCCGCCATCACCTCGGCCCGGCGCGTGATCGCCGCCGTCGACGCCTCGAAACTGACCCGCACCGCCCTCGCCCACGTCGCCCCGGTGTCCGCACTGCACGCCGTGGTCACCGACGCGGACGGCGACGACGGCCTGACCGCCGCCGGCGTCACGGTGGTGACCGCATGATCATCCTGTTCGACATGTTCGGCGTGATCGCCCGCGACCAGTCGCCCGAGGTCATGGCCACGATGAGCACCGACGCGGACTTCTGGGACGCCTACTGGGCGCACCGGCCCGGCTACGACCGCGGCGACGTGACGGCGGAGGAGTACTGGGCGCTCGTCGGCCACCCGCCGCTCGTGGAGAAGGACGTCGCGAGCTGGAGCCGCGTCGACTACGAGATGGTCGCGCTGCTGCACGAACTGCACAACGCGGGTCAGCGCATCGCGTTGCTGTCCAACATCCCCGAGGACCACGCACAGAACTTCGAACGCACCTACGCGTGGCTGGACCTGTTCGAAGTGCGCGCGTTCTCGTGCCGCATCGGCCACGCCAAGCCGGAACGCGCGGCCTTCGAGTGGTGCCGTGACGCGCTGGGCGACGACGAGATCCTGTTCGTGGACGACCGGCTGGAGAACGTGCGGGCCGCCGAACTGACCGGGATGCGCGGACACCACTTCACCGGCATCGATGGACTGCGCGAATTGCTTCGCACGACGCACGTGTAACAAAGATTCATTGGCGACCGAAGTCCGGGCATCGGTACACCGGGAGGTCGTCCAATGCCCAAGATCAGCAGACGTACGGTTCTGAAGGCCAGTGGTGCCGCGGCCGCGTTGACGGCGGTCGGGGTCAACACCGGCACGGCGCACGCCGCCGCGCCAACGGGTGCGAGCTTCGTGAACATCATCGCGCACTCCGACGACGACCTGCTGTTCATCAACCCGGACATCCAGCCCGCCATCCTGTCGGGGTGTCCGGTGAGGACGGTCATCCTCACCGCCGACGAGTTCAACGGCACCGACGACCTCACCCGCGAGCAGCTGTCCGCGGAGTTGCACAAGGGCCAGCGCAACGCCTACGCGTCGCTGGCAGGGGTGGCGAGCCAGTGGACGCGCACCGCGCTGGTCGTCGCGGGCAAGACGGTCGAGGTCAACACCCTCGACGGCAAGCCGACCGTGCAGCTGATCTACCTGAACCTGCCCGACGGCGGCGACGACCTGCACGAGGACGCGACCAAGAACCTCTGGACCAACACCTCGTACAGCACCAGCACGATCGTCCCCACCGGCAGCCCCGCCAACCGCGTGCAGACCTACAAGCACGCCGACGTGGTGAACGTCCTGGTAGGACTCCTGCAGCAGTTCCAGGCGACGGTCGTGCGCTGCCAGGACCCGTTCCCCGACGACGTCCGCTACGCCAACGGCATGCCGGACCACCTCGACCACATCCACACGGCGAAGTTCGCGCAGAAGGCCGTGAAGTCCTACATGGGCCCGACCGGACGCCCGTACGCGCTGCTGGTCCGCTACCGCTGCTACAACACCCGCCAGGCTCCGGCGAACGTGCCGAGCGCGCTGCGCACCCCGAAGACCGCCGCGTACAACAAGTACAAGGCGCAGGACCCGTTGAGCGGCGACGTGTTCGACGTGAACCTGTCCCGCTCCTACGAACGCTGGCCCGTCGCACCACAGTGGTCCACGATGGACAGTGCGGGCACCGTCCACGCGTTCGTCGTCGCGGGCGACTCGCTGATGTGGTGGCGACAGCCCAACGGCGGCGCGTGGGTCGGCCCCACCACACTGTTGAACGGCTCGTTCGCGCCGGGCGTCGCGGTGGCCATGCGCGGCGACAACCGCCTGCAGCTCGCGGTCCTCGACCTGGACACGGCCGCGATCCGCACGTGCACGCAGACCGCGGCCGGCGCGCAGAGCTTCGGCGCCTGGACCTCGCTCGGCAACCCCAACAACTCCTCGCCCGCCTACCAGACACCGGTGCTGGCCGTGTCGAACGGCCTGCTGGAACTGTTCGTGGTCAACAGAACCGGCACGCTCGGCAACAAGTGGCAGGAAGGCACCGGCTTCAACAGCACGTGGGCCACCGCGACAGGCGGCAACAACAAGGCGATGTCCCAGCTCTCCGCCATCACCGCACCGGGCGGCCGCATGCACGTCTTCGGCGACGGCAACGGCCGGACGTTCCACTGGTACCAGAACGCCGGCGGCTCCACGATCTACCAGGCCCTGACGACCGGAGCGGAAAGCTCCGCCTCCGTCGGCGTCGCGCTGGACGCCAGCCGGGTCCGGGTCTTCAGCCGCCGCACCAACGACGGCTCCGTCGGCACGCTGCGCGAACAGACGCCCAACGGCACCTGGGAGACGACGCAGAAGAACATCGGCGGCATGGGCGGCCTCGGCCCGATCGCCGCCGTGACCTCCGGCGGCCGGACGCTCGCCTTCGCGCGCAACAACGACTACGGCCTGAGCGTCGTGCGTCAGGACTCGGCCGGGAACTTCACGCCGTGGACCGACCTCGGCGGTTACGTCGAAGTCGGCCCATCAGCCGTGGTGGACGCACAGGGACTCGTGCGCGTGTTCGTCCTCGGGGCCGACATGCGTCTGCATTACCGCGTGCAGACGGCGGTCGGCCCGGACGCGCCGTTCGGCGACTGGGTCGTGGCGGGCAGCTAGAGCCTGTCCTGCAAGCAGTTGATCAGGGCGCCTGGTGTTTCTGTGCGGTGGTGGGTCGCGGTGGCGTGACCTGCCCGAACGGTATGGGCTCACCGGCCGGGATGCAGGCCCAGCCATCCGGGGGACGGCGCACCCTGGACCTCGCCGACGTGCAAGGTCAGCTGCTGGCGGAAGCTCTCGACGAGACGGCGGTCGTTCATGAACCGCTCGAAGCCGTCGAAGTTGGCGTTGCGGTACTCCCAGATCGGGCGATAACCCCGGGGTGGCGCGACATCGGTGCGCACCGACCACATGTAGAAGCCGGCCTGGGTGGGCTTCGACAGCCACCAGTTCAGATACAGCTTGGCCGCCGCGGGGTGCCGGGCGCCGGTCAGGATGGCGGCGCGCTGGGCCCAGGCCATGAACGGGTCGTGCGCGGGCACGACGAAGCGGGTCTTGGTGTCAGCGCCGGGAACGAGCGCTCCGTCGGTGCCCAGTGCGACCGCCGCGGTGCCCGCCTCGACCCGGTCGGCGGGTTCCTGCGTGCCGCGCACCCAGGCCACGTCCTGCGCCACGAACCTGGCCAGCCAGTCCCAGCCGTACCTGTCGACGATGAGCTTGTACAGGTACAACACCGCGTCGTCATCGTTGGGGAAGGTCGAGACGATCCGGCCCTTCCACCTGGCGTCGAGCAGGCTCTCTGCGGTCAAGGGCGGGTTCGGTCCGGCTTCACCGACGTTGTAGATGGTCGAGAAGGCGTCGACGAAGATCCCGGTCCAGGCACCGTCGGAGTCCTTGAAAGCGGGGTGGATCCAGGAGAACCCGGCCGGTTTGTAGGGCAGCAGCGCGCCTGCGGCCTTCCAGCGGGGAAAGTCCTGGAGCGTCTGCAGCTGGACCACGTCGGGCACGAGGGTGCGGGTGGCCAGCTGGGTGTCGACGCGCGCGTCGTGGAACTTGCTGTAGTCCACGACCATCTTCACCGTGATGCCGGGAAACGTCTTCTCGAAGGCCGCCTTGTTGCCGTCCTGCTGGGTCGCGGTGTCGCCGCCCGCGTAGACGGTCAGGGTGCCGCCTTCGGCCTTCGCCTCCCGGTAGAGCTGCTCCAGGCTCTTGGACTCCTCAGGCACCGCGGCACCGGGCCGTGGCGCCGCCTGCCCGGTCGTGCCTCCCGTCAGCACTCCCGCGGCCGCGAGTGCGCCGCCTGCCAGTACCCGACGTCGGCCGATCGTCATGCCCACTCCTTCCAACAGGGTTCATTTCCACCGCCAAACTAGCTGACTGTGCAGCTATTTGTAGCTGTCAAGCAGCTGTCAAAACTCGCCTGTAGTGCATATATCCTGCTCAGCGGAGAGGAAAGATTGCTGTACAGTAAGGGTTATGGTGGACGACAGGGCGGGCTCTGCGGAGCACCTCGAGAACGAGGCGGTCGTGCTGTACGGCGACATCCTGCGGTTGACCGACTCGGTGGGTGGACGAGCCGAGCAGCTCATCCGGGAAGCCTCGGGACTCGGCGGATCCGAGTTCGACGTCCTGCTGCGACTGGCCCGCCATCCGGACGGCCGTACCACCAGCGCCCGTCTCGCCGAGGACCTGGTCTTCACCTCCGGCGGCCTGACCCGCCTGATCGCCCGCATGGAAGAGGTCGGGCTGCTCGCCAGGCATCCGCACCCCGGCGACCGTCGGGCCGTGCTGCTGGAACCGACCGCTCAGGGCCACGAGGCGTTGCGGCGAGCACTCGAGGCACACGTGCCTCAGATCACCGCGGCCCTGTTCGACCCGCTCACCACGGTCGAGCGCCTGATCCTGCGGGAACTGGTGACGAAGCTGCTGGCCCACTCTCCCCGCGGCCTGGTGCGGGACAACGCACATCCCAACGGAGAACACCAGTGAAGATCGGCGCCACCGAGGCGCTGCGCCGCGACCCACCACCGCACAGATCAGCTGCTTGCAGGACAGGGCCTAGTCACGCGGCAGGGTCCGGGCCCGCAGGTGGGCCCGCTCTCCCTGCCGGCCCAGCAGGCTCAGGAGCTCGACGGGGTGCTCGTCGGCGTTGCCGAACCAGTGAGGGGTCCGGGTGTCGAACTCCGCCGCCTCACCGGGCCCCAGGACCAGGTCGTTGTCGCCCAGGAGCAGCCGCAGGCGCCCGTCGAGCACGTAGATCCACTCGTAGCCCTCGTGACTGGACCGCTCAGGCTCGGGGGAGCGCGTCCTCGGCGAAAAGATCAGCTTGTAGGCCTGCGGGCTGCCCGCGCGCCGGGCGAGGGGCAGCATCGTCATGCCGTGCCGGGTGACGGGTGTGAGGCGCACGCGGGGGTCACCGGTCGGGGGCGCTCCGATCAGTTCGCCGATGTCCACGCGCAGCACGCGCGCGAGCGGGAGCAGCAGTTCCAGGGTAGGGCGGCGGTGGCCCGACTCCAGGCGGGAGAGCGTGCTCAGGGAGATACCCGACGTCTGCGCGAGCGTGGTCAGCGAGAGACCGCGCTGAGTGCGAAGCCCCTTCAGGCGGGGTCCGACTGCCGCCATCGTCGACGAGGTCTCGTCATCCATGCTCCCAACCTTGCCACCGCGGCAAGATTCTTCGCGGATCCGGGCGAACGGCCTGAAGCTGCTGTCAGGCCCACGGCACCACGGAGAAAGAAGCACGAACATGAGCAAGGACCTCGCCCGGCAGACCGCTCTGGTCACCGGCGCCACGGCGGGCATCGGCCGCGCCACCGCACTCGCGCTGGCCGGCCGCGGCGCCGACGTCATCGTGCACGGCCGCGACCGGGAACGTGCCGCCCGCGTCCTCGAGCAGATCGAAGCCCTCGGCGTCCGCGTCCGCTTCGAGCCCGCCGACCTGTCCGACCCCACCGAGGTGACCGCGCTGGCCGAACGCGCCGGAGACGTCGACGTCCTGGTCAACAACGCCGGCATCTTCCGCTTCGCCCGCACCGCCGACACCGACCAGGCCACCTTCGACGCACACGTCGCCGTCAACCTCCGCGCCCCCTATCTCCTCGTCCAGGCGCTCGCGCCCGGCATGGTCGAACGCGGCCGCGGAGCGATCGTCAACATCAGCAGCGGCGCCGCCACGACCCCCGGTGCGGGCAGCGGCGTGTACGGCGCCACCAAAGCGGCACTCGAATCCCTCACCCGAGTCTGGGCAGCCGAGTTCGGGCCCGCCGGTGTCCGGGTCAACGCCGTCGCCGCCGGCCCCACCCGCACCGAGGGCACGGCCGGCTTCGGCGAGGCGTTCGAGTCCGTCGGACAGTCCGTCGCGCTCAAACGCCTCGCCGACCCCGAGGAGATCGCCGCGGCTGTCGCCTTCATGGCTTCCCAGCAGGCCAGCTACGTCAACGGCACCGTTCTCAGCGCCGTGGGCGGGCTTCCCGCCCACGGCTGACGTTTCCGGTACTTCTCAGAACAGAGACGACCAGTAGAACCAGAACGCCTGCAACACTCCGGCCGCGATCACCAGGTACCACAGGATCAGCACGACGCTGTGGAACTGGAACGCAGGCCGGATGTTGCGGAGCGTCGTGTACCAGAAGATCGGGATCATCACCGCCCACACGACCATGCAGTACGGGCACAGCGCGCCGATCTCGTACAGCGACTGGAACATCAGCCAGTGCACGAACAGCACGCCGAACGTGACCCCGACCTGCAACCCGATCCACACCCACGACGGCAGCGACACCCCGGCGACCAGCAGCACGCCGAGCGTCGTCACCACCGCGAAGCCCGCGACGCCGATCAACGGATTGGGGAACCCGAACACCTCGGCCTGCGCGGTCTTCATGATCGAGCCGCAGCTCAGCACCGGGTTGATGCTGCACGTCGGCACGTAGAACGGGTCCTTGAGCAGCGCGATCTTCTCGATCGTGAGCACGAACGACGCGACGAGTCCTACGAACCCGCCGACCGCCAGCACCCAGGCGACGATCCGGTTCACGAACGCACCTTCTCGATCGCTGCCTTGAGGCCGTCGTAGGTGGGAGCGCCGGTGAACTTGGTGCCGTTGATGAAGAACGTCGGCGTGCCGGTCACGCCGGCCTTGCTGCCTTCGGTGCGCTGGGCGAGGACGCGGTCGCGCAGTGCCTGGTCGTCGAGCGCCTTCTCGAACGCGGCCGAGTCGAGCCCGAGCTGCTGGGCGAACCCGCTGAACACCGCGCGCTGCGACGTCTGCTGCCCGCCCCACTCCTGCTGCGAGTCGAACATCAGCCGGAACATGTCGTCCCGCTTGCCCTGCGCCCCCGCCGCCTCGACCGCGACGGCCGCGAGCTCGGCGTTGCGGTGACTGGGAATCGGGAAGTGCCGCACGTCGAACGTCACGCGGTCGCCGTACTCGGTCTTCAACCTCTCCACCCCGGGGTAGGCGGCCCGGCACGACGGGCACTCGAGGTCGAGGTACTCGACGACGGTCACCTTCCCGTCGGCGGACTGCGGCGCCGCGGTCGTGTCGTTGTGGCTGAAGAGGAGGAAACCGGCGACCACGACCGCCACGACGGCGACGATGATCAGGGACAGACGAGCGTTCTTGGACATGACGAAGAAACCTCCACGAAGGCGGGATGGACCGAACCGGCGAACGGGTTCGGTCTAGGCGCGCAGCACGCAGAGCTGCGCCAGCCGCACTTCCAGCCGACGTGAAGGGGGAGAAAGAACAGAAGGCAGGCGCACCAGCAGCACCCGGAACGAACCGGACCGCCGCGTCACGGCGAACCCGATCAGCACGGCGAGCGCCACCACCAGGCACGCGCCCGCGACGAGGATGCCCTCGATCAGCCCGCCGTCGTCGGCCTGGCCGGAGTGGACGACCGCGTGCGTGCTCGATGTGGAGCACTGCGCGGTCCAGGCGAACTCCGTCTCGCACGGGGTGCCTTGCATCATCGCGACCCCGGCCACCAGCGCCAGCACGGCGAGAACCCGCGCGAGATACGCGCGGGTTCGTGAGCTGGGGATGCCGGGCACGTGATCCAGAGTAGCGATTCCCGTCCTAGGCTCGTGCGCATGGGGGAGAAGTTGCACGAATCAGACAGACTGGTGATCGCCGGACAGCCACTGCCGGAGGAGCTGGCGCCGCGCGATCACGAGGCGGGTGAAGCGGTCGCGTCGCTCGTGCGGGACTACCTCACGTGGGGACCAGATCAGCAGGCCGAGATCCTCGCGCTCGTCAGGACGCTGCGGGAGTACACCCCGCGCACACCACCGCAGCTCGCGCCCAGCGTCCGGTTCTACGCTCAGACCGGCGAACCCGGCCCGGTGATCCTGCGCCTGCTGGGCAACAGGAACCTGACTCAAGCCACCCTCGCCAGGCTGCTTCCCGCGGTGACCGACGGTCGCAGGGACTGGCCGTCGTCGTCCTACAGCCAGGTGGGCATGGGCACCAGGGAACTCACCCCTGACCTGCTCGGCGACCTGGCCGCCCTGCTGGACTTCTCCGACGCCGACCTCGGGGAGCTCACCGGCATCGCCCCGGCCCCTCGCCCGGCCGACGTCGGCGACCTCGTCTGGGAGTGCCGGCGCCTCTCCAAGTTCGACATCGGACGCGTCCGCGAGTTCGCCGCCGACTGGCCGCGGCTCGTGACGCTGGGGGAGAACCTGCACGAGTCGGACAGGCTCGCGATCGCCTCCCGCCCGATGCCACACGAGCTGCTGCCGCTCGCACCTCATGCCAGCGGTTCGGTGGACACCCTGCTCAGACACTTCCTTCCGTTGTCGCCGGAGCAGCGGGCCGAGGTGCTCACTCTCGCGAAATCGCTGCCGTCGCAGGACCGCACCGAGAACGCCTCGATGCCGTTCCTCTACACCCTCTGTCTCAACAACGCGGGCCCGGGCGGCGTCGTGATGCGCCTGCTCGCGAACCGGAACTTGACACCCTCAGCAATAGCGAAGATGACCTACCGGGTGACGAACGGAGGCCGCTACTGGTCAGCGTCCACCTACATAGGCGTGAGCACAGGGCGCACCAAACTCACCCCTGAGCTGCTCGGCGAGCTGGCCGTCCTGCTGAACATCCCGGCCGTCGAACTGGAAGCCCTCACCGGCATCACTCCGGTGGGGACGCCGGACCCCGAGGTCGGTGACCTCGTCTGGGAGTGCCGGCGCCTCACCGGTGATCAGATCTGGCAGCTCCGCGAGTTCGCCGAATCGCTCGGCTAGCGCCAGAACGCCAGCCTGTGCTCGGCCGCGTAGTCGACCGGCCCGATCGCGCCCGGAGCCAGCGACTGCACGTACTGCCCCTCCGAGAACCGCGGCCACCCAGGCGTTCCGGTGCGGGCGAAGTCCGTCCACGCTTGGATCATGTGGTCGGACAAGCTGCGGTCCTTGGCGAAGTCCGCGTCGGGGAACAGGTAGTCGATGTCGGACGAGTGGTTCGCGCCGTGCAGTTCGGGTGGCATCGACGGGTCCGTGGCCGCGTTGCGGTCGGCGAACTCGAACGCGTAGACGGGCGCCTTCTTCGCGTACAGCGTGTTCTGGCGGAAGGTCGCCCGTGCCCACATGCGGTCCGTCAGCAGTGTCGCCCACGCCTGTTTCGGTGATGCGAACGCGCTGACCGGGTACTCGCGCTCGATCTCGGCCGCGCGGTCGGGGAACGCCTCCCGCACCAGCCGCGAGTAGTCCTCAGTGGACATCGGGTCCGGCCGGAACAGGCCGACGAAGCTGTTGTGCTCGTCGCGGGTCGCGCCGGCCAGGATCGGCACGTCGGCGAACTCGCCCGCTTCCAGCGACTCGCCCGGTAGCCGGGGGAGCAGCGTGCCGCCGTAGCCGACGGACTGGAAGATGTTCATGATCTGCGGGTAGTCCAGCAGCTTCTCCACCGGCAGCCGGCGCAGGCACTCGACGTCCGCGCAGCCCAGTTCGCCGCTGATCATCGCGCCGATCTCCTGGATCTCCGGTACCGGCCGCCACGCGAGCGACGGCAACGCCTCCAGGTCCGGGAACCAGGCGCCGCGAGGCACGTCCACGAGCGTGAACGAGCTGTGCATGATCGCCTTGTGGAAAAGCGGCTTCTGCCCGATGAGGTGCGCGCTCACGGCCGTTGCCCCGAACGAGACGCCGAACAGCGTCACGTTGCCCGGATCCCCGCCGAAGCCGGAGATGTTGCGTTGGACCCACTCCAACGCCGCGCGCTGGTCGAGCAGCCCGAACTCACCGGAGTGCTCGAGGCCCGGCAGGCCGAAGCCGCCGAACACGCCCATCCGGTAGTTGAACGTCACCACGACGACGTCCCCTTGCCGCGCAAGGCGTTCCGCGTCGAAGAAGTGCCCGGCCCCGATCGCGCCGTCGCCGTGCACCCACACCAGCACCGGCTTGCGGCCGGCCACCGAAGGCGTCGTGACGTTGGCGAACAGGCAGTCCTCGTCCGTGCTCTTCGTCTCGGAGTAGCTGGACCCGACCTGCGGGCACGGACTGCCGGGCTTGAACGCGTCCCGCACCCCGTTCCACGCCGCCGCGCGCACCGGCGGCTCCCAGCGAGCCGCGCGGGCGTACGGAACCCCCTGGAACCGCAGATGCCCGTCCCGCACCTCACCCCGAACCTGCCCGGTATCGGTGGTGACGACGTCCGACGGCATGGCCTCCCCCTTCCCACACGTGCTGAGCAGCAGTAATGCGGCAACTAGCAACGTCCCCCGACGCATGGCTAACCCCTTGTCGCTAGGTCGACGGCCGCGACCAACTCCTGTTCGCAGACGTCGAGATCGAGTGACCCGGACCGCTGCACGACGCTGTTGCGCAGCGCGAGGATGAACATGGCCATCACGTCCGGGGCGAACACGCGGAACTCGCCGGTCTCCTGCCCCTGTCGCAGTAGGTCGGCGAGCGCCACGTGATCGGAGTCGGCGATGCCCCCGTCCGTCACCGCCGCGTGGGCCTTGATCCGCAGGAACGCCACCATGTCCGCGCGGTGCTCGCGCAGGAACGCGATGTTGGCGACCAGGAACGCCCGCAGTTCCTCACGAGCGCTCGCCTGGTTCATCCGTGCGCTCACGAACCCTTGGAAGCGCTCCAAGATGTCCGCGAACACGACGTCCACGAGCTCCTGCTTGTTCTTGAAGTGGTACGAGATCAGGCCCGTGCTGCTCAGTCCGGCCCGCGCCGCGATCGCCTTGAACGACGTCTCCGCGTAATCCAGCTCCGCGATCGTGGCGATCGCCGCCGCCACGATCTGCGCCCGCCGGGCCTGCTCGGTCACGGACTTTGCTCGCATGAGCAAAACTTAGCACGCCTGAGCAAACCCAGTGGCGTAGCTTCCTGGGCTATTGCAACAGCTACGGCGAGAACGAGTCCTGTCGAGTGTCAGGTGGTCTGGTCAGTCTCAGTGTTCATGTCCTGACCTGCGCGAATTGCCCGATTGCGTCTCAGGGATGCTGCCGGTCCGCGACAGAAGAACCTATCGCCCTAATCGCACATATGTTCGATCACGTAGTGCGGCGGTTCCTCGATGAGTGGCCGTCCGATCGGACTCGCCGCGAGGGCGACGCTCGACTGATGCATCGCTTGATTGGTGGTGTTCGGATGCGGACGCCTCAGTAGGCTGGCCGAGCGAGAGGAAGATCGATTGATGATCAATTTGGGGGAGGGATCGGTGTGATCAGGACGATCGCGCGTTTCGGAGCTGTTCTGGGGGTCGTGGTAGCGCTGACGGCGGTGGCGGGAGGGGCGGCCTCGGCAGCCCCGTCGAAGTTCGCGGCCCTAGCGGTGCACGGTGGAGGCACGGGCGCTACGGGAGCATCCGTGACCGGGAATCTGAGCTGGACGTCGTCGTTGAAGACCGTCACGCTCTCGAACGTCAGGACGTTCTACAAAGCAGGCGAATGTGCCACCTTGCGGATCGGTGGCTACCAGGGATCCAACCTCGTGACAGAGGAGTTCGGGTTCCAGTTGAGGTGCGCTTCGACGTCCGGCGACGTCACTGAGACGTTCAGCCCGTTCGGCCTGACGTCGGGGCCGCCGGGAGGCGTTCAGTGGGTCAAGATCGAGATCACTGACGACAATCACGAGATCACCGGCTATGCCTACTGCTACCAGTCCAAGTCGACCTGTCAGACCGGCCAGCGCTGACACACCAGCATGCGAACACTCAGCGGGCGGCGCCTTGAGAGGTGCCGCCCGCTCGGGCTCAGAGGTCTGTTGCGGCCTCGGCGATCAGTTCTGTCGACAAGAACTCCCGCAAGAACATCCCCAGGAACAAGCGCAACAACGTCCGTGCGGACCGGCGCCGTGAGCACCTGGTGCTCGCCCAGGCCCAGCCCGACGACGTCGAGTCCGAGCTGAAGCGCCGACGCACCAAGAAGTCGTACTGGCGCAAGTGGAGCGACTCGCCGCTCGCCGAGATCGTTGCCCGCACGCTGCGGCGCCGGGCCCGCGCGGGCATCATCGACTCCGAACAGGCCGAGGCGAAGATCGCCAAGCTGCCTCGTGTCCGCCGTAGCTGACTCTGGAGCTCATCGAGCCTGCACCTGTCGTGGTCACCGTCAGTCGAGGTCGGACAGGTCCAGGACGAAGCGGTAGCGGACGTCGCCGCGTTCGAGCCGGTCGAGGGCCTCGGTCACACGGGCCGACGGGAGGGTCTCGACGTCGGCGACGATGCCGTGGGCGGCGCAGAACTCCAGCATGGCGGTGGTGGCGGGAAGCCCGCCGCTGCCACCGGAGCTCAGCTTCTTGCGGCCGATGAGCAGGTCCATCGTCTCCACGGTGACGGCGCCGAGGTAGCCGACCTGGCTCAGCGTCCCGTCCACGGCCACCATCCTGAGGTAGGGGGCGAGGTCGTGGGCCACGGGGATGGTGTCGATCAGCACGTCGAACCGGTCGCGGGACGCCGCCGCGCTGTCCGGGTCGGTGGAGACGACGACGTCACGGGCACCCAGCCGGATCGCGTCGCTCGCGCGGTCCGCGGACCGGCTCACGACCGACACCTCGGCGCCCAGTGCCGCGGCGAACTTGACCGCGAGGTGGCCAAGACCGCCCAGGCCGGCCACCGCGACGCGCGTCCCCGGACCGACACCCAGGGCGCGCAGCGGTTCCCACACGGTGATCCCGGCGCACAGCAGCGGCGCCGCGGCGGCCGGATCCAGCCCGGATGGCAGGGGATGGGCGAACCGGTCGCGGACGACGTACTCGCGGGAGAAGCCGCCCAACGTCGTCGTCCCGTCGTGGCGATCGGCGCCGCCGTAGGTGAGCGTGGGGAACTCACGGCAGAAGTTCTCCTGACCCGCCGTGCACATCGCGCACACGCCGCAGGAGTCGACGATGTTGCCGACGGCGACGGAATCGCCGACCTGGAACGCCGTCACGTCCGGACCGGTCTCGATCACCACGCCGGTGAACTCGTGACCCGGCACGAGCACGACCTCGCCGTTGTGCCCGCGCACGGCGTGCAGGTCTGTGTGGCAGACACCGCAGAAGTCCACCCGTACCGCGATGTCGTCGCGCCGCAGGTCACGCCGCGAGATCGGCACCTCGTGCAGCTTGCCGGGTCCGTCGGCCTGCCAGCCGGTGGTGCTGCGCATGACTCTCCTTAAACAGACTGTTCGGTCTATTTCAAGCTACCCCCAGAAGGTCGACAAAGTAAACCGACTGTTCTGTCGATACAGTTCGTTCATGTCCGACCAGCAGCTGACCGCCCGTGGCGCGGCCACGCGGCAACGCATCATCGACGTGGCCACCCGCGAGTTCGCCGAGCACGGCATCGCCGGAGCCCGCATCGAACGCGTCGTCGCCGCGGCGCGCACCAACAAGGCCCAGCTCTACGCCTACTTCGGCAACAAGGAAGGTCTGTTCGACGCGATCTTCTTCGGCTCGCTGGAGCGGATCGTCAACGTCGTGCCCATCGACGCCGCCGACCTGGCGGACTGGGCCGTGCGCCTCTACGACGAGTACCTCGAGCGCCCCGATCTCATCCGGCTCGCGACCTGGGCCCGCCTGGAACGACGCCCTGCCGGTTACCTGGTCGCCGACGCCGATCGCATGGACCAGAACAAGCTCCGCGCGATCACCGAGGCGCAGCAGGCAGGACTGATCCGGGACGGCGATCCGTTCGACCTGATGGCCATGGTCATCGCGATGTCGATGGCGTGGTCCCCGGTCAGCAACGTCTACGCGGCCACGAGCGACGAGCCCGCCGAGACCCACGACCGCCGCCGGGACCTCCTGCGGGACAGTGTCCGCCGCGCCGTCGCGCCGAACTAGGCCACGATCGGCGGCCGGCAGGCCAAAATCGACTTCCATGACCACCAGGCAGCAGCAGGCCCTGCGACCGCTTCGCCGATGGGTGATCGTGGTGTGTGGCGTGCTGGCCGTCGTCGTGACCGCCGCGGTGCTCGTCTGGCTGCTCGCCGAGGCGGGCAGTGACCCCGGCCGCCGCATCGAGGCGATCAAGACCGGCTTCACCGTCGGACTGGCCGGTGGCGGCAGCATCGTGCTGTTCCTGGCGGTGCGCCGGCAGTGGCACCAGGAGGTCGTCGCCGTCATCACCACACGCGACGCCGACGAACGGCGCCTCACCGACCTCTACGTCAAAGCCACCGAGCACCTCGGCTCACCGCTGGCCCAGGTCCGCATCGCCGGCCTCTACGCGCTGGAACGCCTCGCCCAGGAGAACCCGCACCAGCGCCAGGTCGTCACCGATGTCATCAGCGCCTACCTGCGCATGCCGTTCGCGGACGGCGACGACGACCTGGAGACCCAGCAGGAACTGCACGTCCGCCGCTCCGCGGGCACGATCCTCACGACCCACCTGCGCGAACCGGAGTTCTGGGGCGTCACGGTCGACCTCAGCCGCGCGGTGCTGGTCGACTTCAACGCCCGCGGCTGCGTGTTCACCGGCGGCCTGAACTGCGAGAAGGTCGTCTTCATCGGCGTCGCCCGCTTCACCGACGCCCGTTTCGCCGGTGTCGCCAGGTTCGTCGACGCCGACTTCCGCGACACCAGCCGGTTCACCGGCGTGACCTTCGAGGACGACGTCCTGTTCAGCGGAGTCCGCTCCCGCGACTCGCGCTGGTTCCTCGGCGCCAGGCTCACGAACCACAAGGCCGTGCTGGAGATCCCCGGATTCCACGTCGAACCCGACGGCACCATCAAGCCGGACGCACCAGCCCGATGAGGTGATCGACGGCCGCACCCAGGTCAGCGGGCCCGTCGACGGCGATGCCGGAGCCACCGAGCCGCTGCAACGGGGCGATGTCGATGTCCACCCGGTCCCCGACGCTCCACGTCTGCTCCGCCGGCACCCCGAGGCGGTCGAGCACCACCTGGAACGCGCCGGGATCGGGCTTGGGCGTGTCGCGCGAGTCCTCGGAGCTGAACACCTCCGTGAACCCCTCCGTCCCGATGCCGACCTTGCCCAGGATGGCCTCCATGGATCCCCTGGTGTTGTTGGTGAGCAACACGATCGGCACCACCTCGCGCAGCCTGCCGAGCTCCCGGACGACACCGTCGTCGCGGCGCAGTCCGTCCGCGATGGACAGATGCGTCTCGCGGTACTCCAGCCACTGCGCGACGTCGAACCCGTTGGCCCGCACGAACGACGTCGTCGACGTGCCGGACCAGTTCGTCCGCATCGCCTCCCGCAGTTCGGCCACCTTCGCCTCCGCGTGCGCCTCGGAAGCGCCCTGCAACTCCACGAACATCCGGCCGATCACGGCGAGCACCTGCTCCGCGTACGCCTCCTTCGGATACAGGGTTCCGTCGAGGTCGAACACGACGAGACGGGGTGCGGATCCGTTGCCGAGAACGTCGATCATGCGCCTACCCAACCACGCCCATGACTTTGGAAGATGTCCAAACAGCATGCTTTCAGGTTGACCTGCGGCGAATGGGTGGAGCCAAACGGAACGCCGCCTCTACCGTCCCTGCATGCCTTTGCGGAGATCAACGGTGCGCGGCCGCGAGTTCGGTGACGCGATCCGGGCGCTGCTGCGCGTTGCCAATCTGACGAACCGAGCTGCAGCTGAATTGCTGGGCTGGCAGGAAGCCAAGCTCTCCGACCTCGTCAACGGCAAGGGCGGCACAACCGAAATCGAACTGGCCCAACTGCTCGGCTTGTGCCGGACGCCGCCGACCGAGTTCGCCCATCTCATGGCGCTGTACCACGAGACCAACGAGAAGGACTGGCTGCAGCACAAGCCGTCCAACGCTCTCTGGAACCAGCGCACCCTCGGCGAGCAGGAGAAGCTCGCGGACGAGGTCATCTACCTGTCGCTGAACGTCATTCACGGCCAGTTGCAGATTCCCGAGTACATCCGGCACCTCGTCCCCGCTTCGGGAACTCCTGCTGATCAGACCGAGGCTGTGATCGAGCACCGGAAACAGCGCCAGGAAGTGCTGTCCTGGCATCCAAAGCTCACGTTCTTCATGCAGGAACACGCGCTGCGGCTGCCGGTCGGCGGCGACGAGGTCATGTCGCGCCAGTTGCATCACCTGCTGCGGCTGGCGGTGCGGCCGAGCATCACGTTGCGCATCATTCCCACCCCGATCGGTTGCCACCCCGGGATCACCGGCGACTTCTCCCTGCTGAAGTTCGAGAAGCCCGTCGAGAACATCGTCTTCCTTGAGAGCGTCGGGGTGAAGGTGATTCTCGAAGACAAGGCTACTGTCGGCCACTACGAGACGATTGCCACCTCGCTCGAGCGGCTGGCGCTGTCCGCGGAGGCAAGTCGTGAGCTGATCACTGACATCATCGACGAGACCTGTCTCCCGCTGCCCAGTTGCGCGGAGTTGTCCACAGATCGCCGAGCGGTCGGTTGACACCGCGTTTTCGCAGCTAAATTGCTTGTGCGGCGGGTCGGGTGGTCAGCCCCCTTGGGAGGGCGGGGCCCTGCCCACCGCGCGATTTCGCCGTCCGTCGCTTCGTCAGGACTCGTCCCACGGCGAGGTGACGGAGTCGTCCCACTCGTCCTCGAAGGCGGGTCGTGGTCGCACCGGCTCCGGCAGCACGGGCGGGTCGAGCAGGGTCGCCGCGACGGCGAGCGTCTGCTCGGCCTCGGCGAGTTCCGCGGGTGACACCGTCTGCAGGAGCTGGGGTGCCTCGGCGGCCGCGGTGGCGAACAGGTCGCGGTAGGCGAGGCTTCCCGCTGCCGCGCTCATGGTCATCCGGCCGGACAGCACCTCCTGCGCCATCTCGCTCACCGGCTGGCCCGGTGCCGACCGGACGAGGTGGCGCAGCATCGCCTCTCGCAGCCGTGGCCCGTCGACGTCGCTCACAGCGGTGATCCCGGGGAGAGCAGCATCCTGGGCGGTTTGACGTCGCGCAGGCGGCCGAACTCGACGGCGTGGACCAGGCCGACGATCCCCGCCGCGCGGTCCTTGGCCTTGCCCCACAGCGACATGGCCTCGGTGACGAGTTCGAGGATCTGGGTGGCGTAGTAGGCGATGAGCGCGATGGTGGCGCCGCGCTGGAAGCCTCGGCTGAGCCGCAACGACATGGTGGCGCCCAGCCACAGGCCGGCGGCTTCGGTCAGTGAGGCGGCCACGGCGGCGAGTGCCTCGTTGAACTTCTGCGCCGCCTGGACGCCGGCCTCGTAGTGCTCGGTGAGTTTCGCGCAGATCGGGACGAAGCCGCTGACGGAGCGGGCGAGTTCGGCGAGGTACTGCTGGGCCTCGTCGGAGGCGTTGCCGCGCCACACGGAATCGGTTTCGGCGCCCGCGCGGCCGATGTTGGCGCCGATCTGTTCGCAGGCCGCGCCCACCTGCTTCCACACCGTGACGCAGCGGTGATAGGCGACCCAGTCGCCGCTGAGCCAGCGCACCATCGCCTCGAACGGGTCACTGCCCGCCGCCGTGACGCAGACGCCGCGGAGTGCGGCGACCGGGCTGAAGAGGTCCGACGAGGGGTCGTACTTGAAGAGCGGTCCGTCGTCGGCGGGGCGGTCGGGTTGCTTGAAGTGGTCGGACGGTTCGGCGACGTCGCTGAACGGCGGGCCGCGCATGGCTTTCTCGTAGCGGCTGAAGTCCGGCCGGGACATGGACGGGTCAAGGCCGCGGAACAGCTTGTCCAGCCGTTCGCGCGCTGCCTCGTCCTCGCGCATGTAGGTGTCGACGGTCTGGGTGATGGCTTTCGCGACGTACCCGCTGCGCACCGAGATCGCCTCCATCGCGCCGCGCACGAGTGCGTAGGCGTGTTCGTGGGAGGCCATCGTGTCGAGCAGGACGCCTTCTTCGGGCAGCGTGAGGTTCGCGTACTTCTCTACGTGGCGTTGCCCTGCCGCACCGTCGTCACCGGCGCGCTGCAGTTGGTCGGCGAGTTTCCCCAGTGATGCCGGTGATTCCAGGAAGAATGCGGCCACTCACCCAGTGGACCAGTGCTGGACCGGCGCGGCGATCACGCAGGCGGCGTAACCGGTTCAGCGCACGCCGACGTCGTTCCACGCCTCCCGTACGACGTTCGCCACGTCGCTGCCGTACAACGCCTGCGCGCTCGCTGTGGTGGCCGCCGCGGCGTCGGTGAAGTCCGAGTTCACGCGGAGTTTCGTGGCGAGCGCGTCGTACCAGACCTTGCCCGCGCAGTCCCAGGCGTTGCCGCCGAGGCGAGTCGCCGTGAGGTGGAACGCCTTGTTGGGGATGCCGGAGTTGATGTGCACGCCGCCGTTGTCGTTGCGCGGGTTGCCGTCGTCGGGCAGGTCGACGTAGGAGCGCATGTGGGCGGGCTGGCGGTCGAGTTGGTGCGCGCGACCGGGGTCCTTCATGGACCGCAGTGCGACGCCCTGGAGCTGGGTGCCGAGGATGCCCGCGCCGATGAGCCAGTCGGCCTGGTCGGCGGAGTGTCCCAGCGCGTGCTGCTTGACCAGGGAACCGAAGACGTCGGCCATCGACTCGTTGAGGGCGCCGGGCTGCTTCCGGTAGCGCAGGCCGGCCGTGTACTGCACGACGCCGTGCGTGATCTCGTGGCCCACGACGGTGATGTCACGGGCGAGGGCGCCGGGCTGGAAGACCTTGCCGCTGCCGTCGCCGTAGACCATCTGGGTGCCGTCCCAGAAGGCGTTGTCGAAGTCGCGTCCGAAGTGGACGGAGGAGACGAGCTTGAGGCCGTTGCCGTCGACGCTGTGGCGGCCCAGGACGTCGCGGTAGAAGTCGTAGGTCCGGTCGGCGTTGTCGAACGCGTCGTTGACGGCGGCGTCGTTGATGAGGCCGTCGCCCTCCTTGCGGCGCAGGACGCCGGGCAGGGTGCGTTCGTCGCCGCCCTGGACGTCGTGCACGGCCTTGAACTCACCGGCCGGGCCGCGCAACTGGGCGGCGTTGAGGTCGAGGAACTGCACGGCCTCGGTGAGCGTGGCGCGCTGGGCGCGCAACGTGGCGGAGGCGAGCAGGGTTCTGATGGAGTCGCGGATGTCGACGTTGCTGGTCTCCGCGAGTTCGATCTGCAGGTGTGCGGGCAGGATGAAGCAGGTCATGGGCGTGTTCCCCTCTTTCCGTACTTGGGAGGAGGGAGCGCGTCGAGCGGAAATACAGATCAGCCGCGGGCCCACTGCGTGACGACCGCCGTGCCGTCGAGCGCCGTCACCCGGATGCGGACCAGGCCCGGCGGCACCTCGGTCACCATGAACCAGCCGTCGGTGATCGGCACCGCCCGGCGCGATCGGGGCGTCTCCACCACCGCCTCGCCCTCGGCGCCGGTGACGAACCCGCGCACCACGTCGTCGATGATCTCCAGGCTGACCGTGACCCGGTCGGACTCGAACGCGAGCGACAGCGGTCCGTCGCCGCGCACCAGTGCCTCGGACTCGACCAGCTCGGCGAGTTCGGCGTCCAGCGTCCGCAACGCCAGGGCGGCGCTGCCGTCGCGCAGCACGCCCGCGGGGACCGGATCGAACTCGTCGGCGGCGGCGCGCAGGACGTCGAGGAAGTCGTCGTCGTTCATGACCGGCCCTCCAGCAGCTCGTTGCCCCTGACCAGCACTTTCAAGCGTCCCAGGCAGCGCTGGCGGATCGGCCCGATGCTGCCGACCGGCATGTCCAGCGCCAGCGCGACCTCGGTGTACGCGGGTGGCGGCGAGGCCATCAACACCCGCAGCAGGCGGCGGCAGCGGTCAGGCAGTTGCTCGAAGACCTGCCAGAGCGCGGCGTTGCGTTCGCCAGCGAGCAGAGCGTGGTCGACGTCCGGCGCGGGGTCGGGGGAGTCGGCGATCTCCTCGGCGGGTTCGGGCAGGCGCCCGGCGCGCCGCAGCAACTGCAGGCACTCGTGCCTCGCGGTCGTGGACAGCCACCCGGCGAGTCGTTCGGGCTCGGCGATGCGGTCGAGGTGTTCGACGAGCTTGATCCACGTGCACTGCACGGCGTCCGCCGCGTCGGCGTCGTTGAGCCGGTAGGCGCGGGCGATCGACCACAGCAGGCCGCTGAACTGCCTGACCAGGGCGTCCCACGCCGTCTGGTCACCACGCCCGGCCGCGGCCAGCGACGCCGATATGTCCATGCGGACATGATGCTCCTCGAGGCCGCTCAGATTCGTCGTTCGAATCCGTTCGTCGTGTTTCGCGAAATTGCCGCCCGTGAGCGCCATCACAGGTGCATGCTGTGTCCACCAGCTCAACCCGAGGACTGATGAACATGACGAGTGCGACCGCGGGCTCCCGCCACAACTGGGACTCCGACCTGGAGCGCTACCGAACGAGGGCGGTCCAGGTGCTCGACACGCACCTGCCCGCCACGACCGGCTGCACCGAATGCGGCGACCCGTGGCCCTGTGCCCGCGCCTGCAGTGCGGAGCTCGTCCTCGAGCTCTGACACCTACGAGTTCACTCGATCGAGGAACGCGCGGACCCCGGACACCATCCGTTCGACCTGTTCGTCGACCGTGATCGACTCCTTGAACCGCGAGCCGGGCCCCGCGCTCTTCTTCCCGCGCAGGTACAGCGAACACCGCAGGTCGGCGCAGATGTAGACGCCGACCGTGTTGCCCATTTGCCCGGACTTGCCGGCCTTGCGCGCGGACATCAGCGACACGCCGTCACCGGAATGCGTGGTCAGGCACCACGAGCACATCGTCTTGCGCGCCCGCCCGGCCTGCTGCGCCCGCCGCAGCGCGATGCCCATGAGCCGCCCGTCCAGCTCGATCACCAGATACGAGCGGTCGGGCGCGGCCGGGTCGGTCCACCCCAGAAAGTCCAGGTCGTCCCACGGCCGCTCGCCCAGATCCCTGGGTACGTGCATGCGCTTCGCCTCGCCCTTGGTGGAATTGACGAAGGACGCGCGGATGTCATGTTCGGTCAGCGTCTTCATGACCAGGGACGCTAGGCTTACCTAGAGGTCCTAGGCAAATTATTAAGGACCCTAGGAAGGGTGACGGATGGCACATGCGGGGCTCACGGCCGACCGCCTCACGCAGGCGGCGGCAGACCTGGCGGACGAGGTCGGCTTCGAGAACGTGACGGTGTCCGCCCTGGCCCGCCACTTCGGCGTCAAAGACGCCTCGCTCTACTCGCACATCCGCAACGCCCAGGACCTGCGCGTCCGCCTGGCCGTCCTGGCACTGGCCGAACTCGCCGACCAGGTCGCCGAGTCGATCGCGGGCCGTTCGGGCAAGGACGCCCTGGTCGCGTTCGCCAACGCCTACCGCCGCTACGCCCACGAGCACCCCGGCCGCTACTCGGCGACGCAGATGGCGCTGGACCCGGACATCGCCGCGGACAGCGCGGCCGGCAAGCACTCCGAGATGACCCGCGCGATCCTGCGCGGCTACGACCTGTGGGAACCCGACCAGACCGACGCCATCCGGCTGCTGCACAGCACGTTCCACGGGTACGTGTCGCTGGAACGCGCCGGGGCGTTCCACAGCCATCCGCGCGGGGTCGAGGCGTCGTGGCTGCGCACGCTGGACGCGCTTGATTCGTTGCTCAGGGCGTGGCCGCTGGGCTAGCCTCACGCCCATGATCGACAGAATCGAGTCCCGCGTCCGCGCATGAGCGGATCCCTGTACGAGCACGCGCTCGCGTTGCACCGCGAATTCCCCGATGAACCGCTGCCCAGAGACGGGTACCCGTTCCCGGACGAGGACCGCCACCGCGCCACCTCCCGCCGCCTTCGCAAGCGTGGCTACAGCCAGCGCAAGATCGGCGTGGACGTCGCATCAGCGCTGGACGACCACTTCTCGGCGAAGAAGTCCTCGCCCGCCCGGCTCGCCAAGACGTTGGCAGGCCTGGACGTCCCGATTCACCGCAACGACCACATCGCCGCCGCGGCACTGCGCGCCAGACGATCCGAGGTACGGCGAACCGGCCGATGGCTCGTACGGCACAGCGACAACCGGCGCGCCGCCGCTGTCGGACTGGCCCTGCTCGCGGCCGACTACGACGAACGAGACAGCCCGCTGATCCAGACCATCGGGCTGCTCTCGAACCACTTCGGCCCACTCGCCGCCGACGCTCTGGCTCGCCGCCAGGGTGGCATCGAGGCGTTGACGTGGCTGGGCGACCGGATCTCCGGCTGGGGCCGGGTCTACGTCGTCGAGACGTTGTGCAAGAGCAGCCTTGCTCGTGAGTGGCTGCTTCGCCGCGCGTGCGACGGCGATTTCCTCAACGCCTACTTCGCGGCGCAGGTAGCCACCGCCTCCCACCTGCTCCTGGCCATCAGCGCGGACGACGCCGCCGAGGAGATCGTCGACCACACCGGGCAACTGCTGGGCATCCTGACCTGGTGCGAAGGGATGGGCTCCGACCTGTGGCACTACCCGCCCGCCGCGGCGCTGGTCGAGGCCTACACCCGGCAAGTCACTCGGCTACCTCCCACCGACGTCCGCCTGCACCACCGCACTCAGCTCGCCGAAGCCCTGCAGAAGGTTCCGTTGGCAGGTCTCGACACTTCAGCTGTGGTCAGCGCACTGCTTGGATGAACTCCATGCGAGCCCTGCTGCTCTCCCTGCTGCTGACCATCGCCGTCGCGACGCCCGCCCACGCCACCAGCGGGTTCGTCGTCCTGCGCGACGTCGACCCGACCATCCAGCACGACATCCGCTACTACACCGCGCACAACTTCGTCGGCACCCGAATCGACGGCTACCGCGCGCCCCTGTGCATCCTCACGAAGCAGGCCGCGAAGGCGTTGCGGACCGTGCAGCGCGGGATGCTCAAACAGGGCTACACGCTCAAGGTCTACGACTGCTACCGCCCGCAACGCGCCGTCGACCACTTCGTGCGGTGGGCCCGCGACCTCGCTGACCAGCGCATGAAGCCCGAGTTCTACCCGCGCGTCGACAAGACGCGGTTGTTCGAGGACGGCTACATCGCCGAGAAGTCAGGCCACAGCCGCGGGTCGACGCTCGACCTGACGATCGTGAAGCTTCCCCCGCGGCACCAGCGCCCGTACGTGCCCGGCGAGCGGCTCGTGGACTGCGCGTCACCGAACCGGTTCCCCGACAACACCGTCGACATGGCAACCGGGTACGACTGCTTCGACACGCTCTCGCACACCGACGACCCGCGCGTGACCGGGCAGGCGCGCGAGAACCGGCAGTTGCTGAAGTCGGCGATGGTCGGTGCCGGGTTCCGCAACCTGGCCGAGGAGTGGTGGCACTTCACGCTCAACGACGAACCGTTCCCCGACACCTACTTCAACTTCCCCGTAGCGCGCTGAACGTGCGGCGCAGGTCGCTCACCCACGCGTCCGGGTTCTCCCACGGGATGAAGTGGCCGCCACGCTCGTGGGCATTCACGTTGACGTGGTTGAAGTAGGCGGCCAGCGGTCCGGACTTGAACGCCTGGACGCGCTCGTCGGCGGTGTGGATGCCGGGCGGGTTCTCGTAGGTGACGAAGGTGAGGCCGGTCGGGGCCTGCACGACCGGCATGCGGTCGTGCGACGGCGTCCACGGGTAGCGGTTGGCGTTGGCGTAGTAGCGCATGGACGTGGCGATGGAGTTGTTCGCCCAGAAGATCGTGGCGTGGGTGAGCAGGTCGTCCTTGCTGAAGACCGACTCGACGTCGCCGCCGTTGTCGCTCCACGAGGTCCAGCGTTCCAGCAGCCAGGCGAGCAGTCCGGCGGGTGAGTCGCTCAGGCCGTGGGCGAGGGTGGCGCCGTCGAGCATGTGCGCGGTGAGGTGGGGCGCCCAACGGTGGTCGAGTTCGATGGTGCGGGCTCGGGCGGCCGGGTCGTCAGGCAGCGGGCGGTTGCGGGCGAAGTCCCAGGCGCGGTCGCCGGTGAAGAAGTCCAGGGGCAGGCCCGAGCCGATGTGGATGCCGTGCAGCGAGTCGGCGTACTTGTGGCCGAGCTGGCTGGAGATGATCCCGCCGATGTCGCAGCCGCCGGCCGCGTACTTCTCGTGGCCGAGGGTCTCAGTCATCAGGGTGTGCCAGAGGTCGGCGACCTTCCAGAAGTTGACGTCCGGGAAGCCGGTGAGCGGGCCGGGGAAACCGAAGCCCGGCAACGACGGCACGATGACGTCGAAGTCGTCGGCGAGCGGGTCGATCACCTTCGACCAGTGCCAGAACGTCCACGGCCAGCCGTGGGTCAGGATCAACGGGATCGGGCGCGCGCTGCGGCTGGGCTTGCGCATGAAGTGGATCGGGACGCCGGCGACCGTCACCTCGTAGTGCTCGTAGGTGTTGATGGCGGCCTCGGCCCTGCGCCAGTCGAAGCCGTCACGCCAGTGGTCGACCAGTTCGCGCAGGTAGCTCGCCGGGACGCCGTAGGACCAGTCCTCGTTGCCCTCGTCCAGCGGTGAACGGGTCAGTGCCAGGCGGGCGCGCAGGTCGTCGAGGACCTCGTCGGACACGTGGATCGGCGTGGGTTCCAGTGGGAAGAGCACGCTTCAACGATAGTGATCACACGTGTCCGGCCGAGTCCTAGGAGTGCGCCGCCCCGATGGGCGGAAGAGCCCTGGTCGTGTCGGCGACCTGGGTGAACTTCGCGGTCAGGGGGGACAGCAGCGACGAGGTCATGGCCTTGTCGGCCAGGCGGCGCAGGGCCAGCCCGAGCCGGGTGCGGGGGTAGGCGATCGGCACGATCCAGCGCGGGAGGTCCTGGACGTCGTCGACGAGCGGCCGCATCCACTTCTCGTAGGCCGCGAGCCCTTCCTCGAACCGGTCTCCCGAGGTCGACAGGCACGCTGCCAGGACGTATCCGCTCACGAGCGCGAGCGAGGCACCGCCGCCGCCCATCGGGGTCACGCACCAGGCAGCGTCGCCGGCGAGGCACACCCGCCCGCGGTGCCACACGGGCATGCGGATCTGGGTGAGGTGGTCGACGTAGACGTCGGCGGAGGTGTCGAACCCGTCGAGCACGCGACGGGCCTCCCAGCCCGCGCCGGCGAAGTGGTGCCGGAACTCGGCCAGTGCGTCCGCGCGATCGAGCCGGGTGACGTCGGCGGCCCTGGCGTGGGCGAGCATGGCACGGGTGGTGCCGTGGTTGTCGGGGCGCAGGTGGACCTGACGTCCACCCGTGGTGGTGTACCAGCGCCACCGGCTGTCGTCGGAGGCCGTGCGGGGGATCGTGCCGAAGACCATGGAGATGCCGAGGTCGCGGCGATCGACCAGGTCTCCGAAGAGCCGGTCGCGGGTGGCCGAGCGGACTCCCTCGGCGAGAACCAGCAGGTCAGCGCTCAGGACGCGGCCAGAGGCGGTGGTGACGGTGACCGCGTCGGTGTCGTCGGCGACCTCGGTGATGACGTCGCCGTAGGTGATCTCGACTCCTTCCGGCAGGTGCTCCAGGATCGTGCGGGCGAAGTCGCCGCGAAGGACCTCGAACTCGGCGGTGGCGCCGTCCGGGCCGTTCGAGGGCAGCTCGGCGAGCACGCGGCCGTCGGTGTCGACGAAGACCGTGCCCGTCTCGGTGGTGTTCTGCGCCTTCACGGCCTCGGCCAGCCCCATCCGGGCGAGGACCTCGCGTCCGACGCCGCGGACGTCGACGTTCTGCCCGCCGTCGCGGAACGCCTCGGCGCGTTCCAGCACGATCACCTGCCATCCCGTGCGCCGCAGCCAGAACGCGGCCGAGAGGCCCGCGATGCTCGCACCGGAGATCACCGCGTGTCGTGCAGCCATCCGAAACTCCCCTGTCAGTAGCTTTGCCACAAAGCTACTTTGGAGCTAAGGCGTGTGCATGATGGAGAGCGACCCACTGACCGCGGACTGGACGACGGCGCAGATCGCGGTGATGCACCGCCTGCGCGACTGGGTGATCGACTTCGGCGAGCTCAACCAGCACCTCGCCACCTGGATGCGACTGCCGGGAGCCGACGCCAACGCGCTGAGCCAGATCATCTGGGCGGCCGAGACGGGCACCCCGCTCTCCCCGGTGCAGCTGTCCCGGCAGATCGGCATGACGACGGGCGCGACCACCATCCTGCTGAACCGGCTCGAAGCCGCGGGCCACGTCCACCGCACGCGAGAGAGCACCGACCGCCGCCGCGTCACCCTGCGCCCCACGCCGGCTTCTCGGCAGCGCGCCCGCGAGTTCCTCGGCCTCGCCGGCACCGAGATCGCGAACGTCCTCCACACGACACCGGCGGCCGAACTCCGCACCGTCGCGACGTTCCTGGCGAGGATGTCCGCGGCCGCGGACGAGGCGAACCTGCGTCTTGGCCGGAGCGACTGAACGTTCGCTACAGCCGTGGCCGGGTCAGCAGTCGCGACAGCACGATCGCGCTCTCGGTCCGGTCCACCGGTGCGGTCGAGCGCACGCGCTGGATGGCCTGTTCCAAGTGCGGGATGTCCCTGGCGAGCATGTAGAGCATCGCGTCGGCGGCGCCGGAGACGGTGCACGCCTCGATGACCTCGGGAATGTCGTGCAGCGCCTTGGTCAGTTCGGCCGGGGTCGGGTTGCCCTTGCAGTAGACCTCCACGAACGCCTCGGTGTGCCAGGCCATCGCCTGCGGATCCACCAACGCGCTGAAGCCGCGGATCGCACCGGTGGCGACCAGGCGGTCGAGACGTCTCTTGGCGGCGGACGGCGACAGGCCGGCCTCCTTGCCGATCTCGGCGTAGGTGGCGCGGGCGTCGCGCAGCACGCACCGGATGATCGCTTCGTCGATGTCGTCCATGCGCAAAGAATTGACACAGAGCCCCGTTCTTTGCAAAGGATGTACCGCTGATCGCCGCTTCTGGCGATTGTTTGCGCAGGTGAGCGACCCTAACCTCCGGCCTGTGACCATCAACGATGTCGAGGCGGCCGCACTGGCGGCGGTGGACGAGGCGGCGATCGGCCGGCTCCTGCTGGACCTCCTCGCGGTGCCGAGCGTGACGGGCAGCGCCGCGGAGTCCGAGTTGCAGCACGTGCTGGCCGGGCACCTGGAACGGCTGGACCTGGACGTCGACCTGTGGCCGATGAACCTGCCCGAACTGCGCGCGCACGCCGACTTCCCCGGCGGCGAAGCACCGCGCACGGAGGCGTGGGGCCTGGTCGGCGGCACCCGGAAGAACGACGGTCCGACGCTGATCCTGCAGGGACACGTCGACGTCGTCCCGCCCGGCGACCTCGCTCAGTGGGACGGAGATCCGTTCCGCCCGCGGGTGGTCGGCGACGTCGTGCACGGTCGCGGCGCGTGCGACATGAAAGCGGGCGTGGTCGCCATCCTCGCCGCGATGTCCGCGATCCGGGCGACCCGGCTGCGCGGCCAGGTCGCCGTGCACTTCGTGGTCAGCGAGGAGGACGGCGGTCTCGGAGCGTTCGGCACGCTCCAGCGCGGTCACACCGGCGACGCGTGCATCATCACCGAACCGACCGGCGGCGCGCTGATGGTCGCCAACGGCGGCGCGCTCACGTTCCGCATCGAGGTGCCCGGCCAGGCCACGCACGGCAGCACCCGGTACGCCGGGGTCAGTGCCCTCGACGCCTACCTGCCGATCCACGCCGCACTCGCCCGGTTGGAGGCGCGCCGCAACGTCGACGTCGACCCGCTGATGTCGGCCTACCCGATCCCGTACCCGCTGTCGGTCGGCACGGTGCAGGCAGGCGACTGGGCGAGCAGCGTGCCGGACCTGCTGGTCGCCGAGGGGCGGCTGGGTGTGGCGCTGGGGGAGGACCCCGCCCAGGCCCGCGCCGAACTCGAGGCGTGCGTGGCCGAGGCTTGTGCCGATGACCCGTGGTTGCGGGCGCACCCCGCCGTGGTGACGTGGCCAGGTGGACAGTTCGCCAGCGGCCGGTTGCCGGTGGGACATCCCCTCGCCGGCCTGGTCGGTGCCGCGCACGCTGACGTCAGCGGGAATTCACGCCCTGCGGAAAAGGGAGCCCCGTACGGCAGCGATCTGCGGTTGTACGCGGGGGCGGGGGTGCCCACTTTGCAGTACGGGCCCGGTGACGTCCGGCTGGCCCACGGTCCCCAGGAGCAGGTTCCGATGAGTGAGGTCGTCACCGTCACCCGCGCCCTGGTTCTCGCGACCCTGCGCACCGCCGGCTGATCTATGCGGGCGAGATCCGCAGCACGGCCGAGGTGCCCACCACAGCGACGACCACCACGGACACCTTGTTGAACGTCATCTTCGCTCCGACGCGGACCGTCGCCACGTTGCCCTGACCTCCCTCGACCAGCGTGAGCCTGTTGGAGCAGGCGTCGAGAGGATCGCAGTCGGTCGAGAAGTTCGTAGCTGTCGGCGCGAACGCCATGGTCACGGAGGCGTTGCCGACCGACGCCAGGGAGAGTGCGGCTTCAGCGGTCTGCGGGAGCCCGATGGGACCGGGGGCGGAGACCTGCACCTCGCACGTGCCGTCCGCACACGTTGCCAGGTCGGTTCCGTCGGCGGCTGCGGGCAACGCGGTCGGTGACGGCGACTGGGCAGACGTGCTGGAGGCCGTCGTAGTGGCCGGGGCAGTGGTGGGAGTGGCCTGGTCTTGGGGCGATGAGCATGCGGTCATCGCGAGCAGGGTGACCCCACAAGCGGCACCTACCAGTTTTTTCACGGGTAGATCAGATCGCGAGGCGGACGGGACCGGTCCCGTCCGCGACCCAATCCATCCAGATCCTGACCGCCGATAACGTTCACTTATCGGCGGTCAGACTTTTCGAGCCTAATTGAGTAGCGTTGCGTTGGATAACGTAACTGCACACGTAATTCTGCTACGATATTGCCGTGGAGACGAGCTGTAACTTCCCCGGCTGCGACCGCCCCGTTTTCCGAGGTGGAGGACCCGGCAGGCCCTCGGAGTACTGCGACCTGCCGGAGCACACGCGCTGGAGGGCGTGGAGGGAGCGGCAGCGGCTGGCGGAAACCCCCGAGCAAAACCTGGAGGTCGTCACCGTGACGAATCTCCCCAGGGTCTCCGGTACCGCCAAGATCAGAGCTGAAGAGCTTCTCGACCGGTTCCGGGTGCTGTCGGAGCAGATGACGCAGACCCTCGGACGAGCCGTCGGCGAGCTGAACGCGATGGCGGACCCCAGCGTCGCCGAGAGTCAGATCCAGGCAGCCGAAGCCGAGGCCGCGCGACGGGTCGCGGAGGCGCAGTCCGAACTGGCCTCCGCCGAACGGCGCCGGCACGACGCCGAGAAGGCGCGCAAGGTGGCTGAGGAGACCACTGAGCAGGCGGTGCGGGCGGCGGAGGAAGCCGACGACGCCGTGGACACGGCGGTGACGGAACGGAACGAGGCACGGGAGGCCGCGCGGGCTGCCGGTGAGCGGGCCGAGGCCGAGATCGCCGAGGTCCGGGTGCAGGCGGCGGCGCTGATCGAGGAGATCAGGGGCGAGGCGGAGCAGGCCAAGGCAGATGCGGTGAAGCACGCCGAGCAGGCTCGGCGGCAGGCCGCCAAGGAGATCGAACAGGCTCGCGCCGAAGCCCAGGCCGACATCGCGCGGGTCCGTGCCGAGGCGCAGGCCGAGATCGACCGGGCTCGTGCGGAAGCGCAGACGGTGGCCGAGCGAGCCCAGGCCGAGGTGGCGGCAGCCGAGCAGGTTCGCAGTGATTCGGCGGCGCAGGTGGAGAAGGCGCGCGCCGAGGCCGCGGAGACGATCAGCCGGGCTGCCAAGGCTCGTGACCAGGCGGTGGTGCGCGCGGAACGGGCCGAGCAGGCCGCAGCGGATGCCCGTGCCGAGCTGGAGCGGTCACGCGCGGAGTTCGAGACGCGGTTCGCGCAGGTCAGGCAGGAGAGCGCTGACCAGGTCGCGGCGGTGCGGCAGACGCTCGCCGTGGTGGAGGACGCGCGCGCTCAGACGTTGACGCGGGCCGAACGGGCCGAGCGTCAGCTGGACGAGGCGGCGGAGGAGCTTCGGGCGGCGCGGCGGGCGAAGACCTCGTCCTGAGAGGCGGCCATCTCGCGGAGTGCGGACTTGCGTTCGCGCTGGGTGAGGCGGTCCAGGTAGAGCCTGCCGTGCAGGTGGTCGGTCTCGTGTTGCAGGCAGCGGGCGAAGTAGCCCCTGCCCTTGACGACGATCGGGTTGCCGTCCTGGTCCTGGCCGCGCACGACGGCGCGGTCGGGGCGGGCGACCACGCGGTACGGGCCCGGCACGGACAGGCAGCCTTCGGGTTCCTCGAGCAGCGTGCGCTGGTCGGCGGGGAGGTCGTCCAGCACGGGGTTGAGGATGTGGCCGATGTGGTGGGTGCCCCGTTCGTCGCGCATGTCCCACACGAACAGCTGCAGGTCGACGCCGACCTGGTTCGCGGCGATGGCGGCGCCCTCGGCGACGTGGTTGGTGGCGAACATGTCCTCGATCAGCCGGGTGAGCTCGGGTGTGCCGAACTCGGTGGCCTCGCGGCAGCGGCGGGTCAGGATCTCTTCGCCGACGACGGTGATGCGGCGCGGTGCGCCTCGGTGGAGCTCGGACATGCTTTGCAAAGTAGCAGTCTTTGCAAAGTTATCGGTAGGGTGCGTCCATGTCTCGACGGCCGCTTCCGGACCATCCCGTGCGCATCGCGTTGCTGGACCTGCTGGCCGAGCACGGCACGCTGACCTCCACCCAGGCCGCCGCGCGGCTCGGGCAGAGCTCGGGGTTGTGCTCGTTCCACCTGCGCCGGCTCGCCGAGCTGGGGTTGATCGAGGAGGCGCCGCACCAGGGTGGCAAGGCGCGTCCGTGGCAGCTGAGGTGGGAGACCGAGGACGAGCCGGCGCCGGAGGAGACGTTCAGCGCCCTCATCCACGTGACGCCGCAGGAGATGGCGGAGATCGGCGCGTCGATCCGGCGGCTGCTGTTCCGCTACCGCGACCGGGGCACGCGCCCGGCGGACGCGGTGGCCGTCACCGCGGAGGTCCGGCTGCTCAACGGCGACCCAGTAGGCTGACCCGGCGATGGAAGAACTGAAAGGCGACTGCGCCAACTGCTTCGGGTTGTGCTGCGTCGCGCTGCCGTTCGCGAAGTCGGCGGACTTCGCGGCCACCAAGGACGCGGGCACGCCGTGCCGGAACCTGCTGGCCGATCACCAGTGCGGCATCCACGACCAGTTGCGGCCCAAGGGGTACGCCGGCTGCACGGTCTACGACTGCTTCGGCGCGGGTCAGCGGGTGTCGCAGACGGTGTTCGACGGCGTCGACTGGCGCATCGCCGAACGAGAGAAGATGTTCGCGGTGTTCCCCGTGGTCCGGCAGCTGCACGAACTGCTCTGGTACCTCGCCGAGGCCGGCCGCCTCGACCCGCACGACGACCTGGCCGCCGCGTTCGCCGAGGTCGAACGGCACACCGTCGCCGCGCCGGACGCCATCCTGGCGCTCGATGTCGCGGAGATCCGGGCCAAGGTGAACGTCCTGCTGCTGCGCACCAGCGAACGGCTGCGGTCCAGTGCCAAGTCGTACCGGGGCGCGGACCTGATCGGCGCGCGACTGCGGAACAAGAACCTGAGCAGCGCGGACTTCCGCGGCACGTACCTGATCGGCGCTGATCTGACGAACTCCGACCTGTCGCGGGCGGACATGATCGGCGCCGACCTGCGGGGCGCGGACCTGTCGGGTGCGGACCTCAGCACGTGCCTGTTCCTGACCCAGCTGCAGGTCAACGCCGCGCGCGGCAACGCCAGGACGAAGCTGCCGGACGCGCTCACGAGGCCCGCGCACTGGACTGCGAAGCCCTCCCGGCGCCGCTGACTGTCAGGGCGGTGTCAGCGCCCGCTGCGAACGTGCCGTTCATGAAGAAGGCATTGCTGATCATCGCGGCCGCCGTCGCGGGCCTGCTCGCGCCCGGAGTCGCGCACGCCGAGACGCCACCGGGGTGTGCGTCGGCCCAGCAGATCGGGTCGACCGCGTACGTGAAGATGGGCGGGCAGACCGCCGCGTCGGTCAAGCAGTTCGCGGGCTGCGGCAAGAACTGGGGCTACGTCTTCGTGTGGGCCGACTGGGCCGCGAAGTACGACCTCTTCCACGTCACGGCCGCGGTCACGACCGACGACGGCACGAACCACGGCAAGGTGATCGGCCGGATCGACCAGCGCGAGGTGTGGTCCAAGGCCACCGCCACGATCGCCAGTTGCACCCGTGCGCTCGGCGTCGTCTCGCTCGGGGAGGACGGCTGGAGCGCCTACTCGAGCCGTCGTTGCTGACCTCGACAAGGAGCTGACCTGTCCGAACACTTTGACTGAAATTTCAGTCAGGGTTACCGTAAGGGTATGAACAGGCGCAACTTCGTGCAGTCGGCGGCAGCGGCCATCAGCGGTCTGTTCGCCGGCTGCACGAGCGAGTCCAGCGGTGCCAGTGACAGGTCGTGGGTGATGCCCGAGGAGGGGCAACCGCACCGGCGGACGTGGATGGCGTTCGCGGCCAGTGAGCGGATCTGGGGCCGGGATCTGCTGCCTCAGGTACGTCGTGACCAGGCCACGATCGCGACCACGATCGCCCGGTTCGAGCCGGTGTCGATGCTGGTGCGCGCCGAGGACCTCGATCTCGCCCGGTCACTGCTGCCGGGGGTCGAGCTGGTGGTCTCGGAGCTGGACGACCTGTGGATGCGCGACACCGGTCCGGTGTTCGTGCGCGACGGTGGCGCGGTCGACTTCAACTTCAACGGCTGGGGCGGCAAGCAGGAGCACCGTCGCGACGCGAAGGTCGCGGGGTTCGTCGCTGGTCAGGCCGGTGCGCAGCGGGTGCGCACGGATCTGGTGCTGGAGGGCGGCGCGCTCGAGGTCGACGGTGAGGGCACGGCGATCATCACCGAGAGCTGCGTGCTCAACGGCAACCGCAACCGGGGCTGGACGAAGAGCGACGTCGAGCAGGAACTCGCGCACCTGCTCGGGGTCAGGAAGGTGATCTGGCTGCCGGGCATCGCCGGGCAGGACATCACCGACGGCCACACGGACTTCTACGCGCGCTTCGCCGGTCCCGGCGTGGTGGTGGCGGGGCTGGACAACGACCCCGAGTCGTTCGACTACGACGTGACGCGCCGCCACCTGGAGATCCTGCGCGCCGCGACCGACGCCGCGGGCAGGCCGTTGCGGGTCGAGGTGCTGGAGGGGCCGGAGACGGTGCGGGTGCGCGATGAGGACTTCGCGGCCGGGTACGTCAACTTCTACGTCTGCAACGGCGCGGTGGTCGGGCCGGAGTTCGGCGACCAGCGGGCAGACGCCGCCGCGAAGGCGACGCTGGAGCGACTGTTCCCCGGACGTACGGTGGTGCAGATCAACATCGACGGCATCGCGTCGGGCGGTGGTGGCATCCACTGCACCACGCAGCAGGAACCCCGCTAGGAAGGACATCGTCTTGTCGGAGCGCAGGACCGGGATGCTCGAGGCCGCGGTGCGGGTGATCGCGCAGGACGGCGTGCGCGGGTTGCGCGTCGAGAAGCTCGCGGCCGAGGCCGGGGTGTCCACGGCGTTGATCTACTACCACTTCAAGGATCGCGCCGGGATTCTGCGGGCGGCGCTGGAACACGTGAACGACCGGGCGCGGTCCTACACCGGCGGCGCGGAGTCCGGCGATCCGCGCACCCAGGTCGAGCGGATGCTCCTGGACGAGTTGCAGGACGACGCGCACGTGCGGGAGACGAGCGTCGCGTGGGGTGAACTGCGGGCCAGCGCGGCGTTCCACGAGGAGCTGCGCGCGACGTTGCGCACGGCCACCGAGGCGTGGAACTCCGACGTCGAAACCCTGCTGCGCCAAGCGAATCCCGGTCTCGACGCGGCGGCGGCCGCCGAACGGCTGACCGCGCTCGTCGAGGGCCTGAGCGAGCGCTGGCACAGCGGCTCGCTGACCCTGGAGCGAGCGCGGGAACTGCTGTCTGGCGCGATCGCCCGTGAGCTGAGCTAGACCGACAGCCGTTGCTGGGCGACGGCGCGCGCGAAGCCCTCGACGTTGTCGATCATGATGTTGTGGCCGGTGTTCGGCACGGAGACGAGCTGGACACCGGACGCGGCGAGCTCGCGGCCGCCGCTGGGCGGTGCGTCCTCGGGGTGCAGGAAGACGCGCGGGATCTCCAGTTCCAGCAACAACTTGCGCATCGTCGGCGAGGTGCCGCGGACGAGGTCGACGGCGCTGCGGTAGAGGGCTTCGCGGCCGGCCATGCGCATGGTGGCGGCCCAGTGCGGGCCGACGTCGCGCAGCACGCGGTCGAAGCCGTGGGCCAGGAAGTCGGCCTCACCGTAGGCGGCGATGCCCCGGCTGCCGGGCGCGCCGAGCGACGGGGTGTGCGGGTCGATGTGGGGGTCGACGAGCACGAGGGAGCGCACCATCTCGGGGTGGCGCGCGGCGAGCACGATGGCGACGGCGCCGCCCATGCTGTGGCCGATGATCTCGCTGCGGCGCAGCCCGATCTTGGCCAGTGCCACCGCGAGGGCGTCGGCGTGGCCCTCCAGTGAGTAGGCGAAGCCGCTGGGCCGGTCGCTGATGCCGAACCCGAGCAGGTCCATCATCAGGCTGCGGCGCCCGGCCAGCAGCGGGTGCGCGACGGCTTCTGCGTAGTACGGAGCCGACGAGGCGCCCAGTCCGTGCAGGTAGACGCGTGCGGGCGAGGCGCCCGGCACTTCGACCCAGCGGATCCGGACCCCAGGTCTGATCTCGACGGCGCGCATGTCTCTCCCGGCGGTTAATCGGTGTCCGGACCCTACCCCGCGCTCAGCCGAGCCAAGAGCGGTTTCGAGAGTCCGTTCTCATCTAGTCAACGAGCCGCGCGGACACCACTGCGAGCAGCAGCGTCACGGCGGTGAAAACGAAGGTGTAGCCGAATCCTATGGCGGCGTGCAGGGGACGTGATCGCGCTCCCTCGCACAGCTGCAACTGCCAGTACCCCGCACCGAGGCCGAAGACCAGCCAGGGCAGGACGACCAACGCGGTCGCCGGCTCGCCCAGCAGGCCGCTGACCGCGAACGGCGTGGCGGCGGTGAGCAGGCCGGTGCCGATGGCCATCGCCCACGGTCGTTCGGTGGGGTCACCGGAGACGCGTCCGGCGGCGGCCGCGATCACGGCCGCGAGAACGAGGGCGCCGGTCGGGACGAGGAGCATCCAGGCGTCGTGCTCGCCGGTGATCGGGACGAGGGCGAGCGCGATCAGCAGTACGACAGCGATGGGTGTCAGCGGGAGCACCCATGCGCGGCGAAGGGCCATCGCGTGATGTTCGTCCACCTGAACGCTGGCCGACAGCGACCGAACGGCGTCTTTTAACCGCGTCGGGGCGAATTGGCAACCTCTTGGCCACCAAGGGTTCCGGCATGTGGGCACCGTTGGTCGATCTCGTTCTGGTCCGGATCATGGCTGTCACACCGACGGATTGGACGGCCGGCATGCGACAACTGATCCTCCTCGCGCTGGTGGGCCTCGGCGCGCAGCTCGTCGACGGCAGCCTCGGCATGGCGTACGGCGTGACCTCGACGACCCTGTTGCTCGCGATCGGCACCAACCCCGCCGCGGCGTCGGCGACGGTGCACCTGGCCGAGATCGGCACGACGCTGGCGTCCGGGTTCTCGCACTGGCGGTTCGGCAACGTGGACTGGAAGGTCGTCGCGAAGATCGGCATCCCGGGTGCCGTGGGCGCGTTCGCCGGTGCGACGTTCCTGTCGAGCCTGTCCACCGAGGTCGCCGCGCCGGTCATGTCGCTGGTGCTGCTGGCGCTGGGGCTGTACGTGCTGATCCGGTTCACGACGTTCGGCCTGCCGCGCACGAACCTGGGCAAGCCGCTGCGCAAGAGGTTCCTGGCCCCGCTGGGCCTGGTCGCCGGGTTCGTGGACTCGACCGGTGGCGGTGGCTGGGGACCGGTGGGCACGCCCGCGATCCTCGCGAGCGGCCGGTTGGAGCCGCGCAAGACGATCGGGTCGATCGACACCAGCGAGTTCCTCGTCGCGGTGGCCGCGAGCGTCGGTTTCTTCGTGGGCATCGGCAACGAGGGCGTCAACTTCACCTGGGTGCTCGCGCTGCTGGCCGGTGGCCTGATCGCCGCGCCGGTAGCGGCCTGGCTGGTGCGGCACATCCCGCCGCGCGTGCTGGGGTCGGCGGTCGGTGGCGTGATCATCCTGACCAACGTCCGCACGTTGCTGCGCAGCGACTGGATCGACGCGAGCGACGCGGTGAAGTGGCCGATCTACGGCCTGATCTACGTGGTGTGGGGCGCCGCGCTGGCGTACTCGATCCAGCAGTACCGCGCGAACCGCGACGAGGAACGCGAGGTCGTGGGCGAGAAGGTCTAGACGCCCAGGGCCGCGCGCGCGGCCGTGACGGTCGCCGCGCGCAGCTCGTCTACCGGGGTGTCGGGGAACTGCATGGTGCAGTCCTGCATGCCGCCGAACGCCAGCACCGCCCTGGTCTGCTGTTCCAGCGTCGCGTCCGGCCCGAACACGAGGCAGGTGAGGCGGGCGCGCCAGGACAGCACGACGTCGATCAGGCCCAGCTCCGCGAGCGTGGTCAGCTCGGTGAGCAGCAGCAGCATGTCCTTGCGGTGGCGGTGGTGGAAGTCGAAGAAGCCCTCCACCAGTTCCAGCGGCGCTACCTCGGCGCGTTCCTCCATGCGTGCGAGGAACCCCTCGCCGTCGTCGAGCAGCGGGGTGACGATGCTGCGGACCAGGTCTTCGCGTGAGGCGAAGTGGTAGTAGAGCGCGGGTTTGGTGATGCCGAGGCGGTCGGCGATCTCCTGCAGGCTGGTCTGCTGCACGCCCTGGGAGGCGAACAGCTCCCGTGCGGTCTGCAGGATCCGCTGCTTGGTGTCGGACTTGGCCACGCGCCGAATCTTACTTAACGATCGGTAAGTCGCGGGTGTAGGCTCGCGGCAGTGCACTTACTAACCGTTAAGTAAGGAGGTGTGACGTGCGAGTTCTCGTTTCCGGGGCCAGCGTCGCCGGTCCGGTGCTGGCCTACTGGCTCACGCGGTACGGGCACGAGGTGACGGTGGTCGAGCGGTCGCCGGTGCTGCGCAAGACCGGCGGGCACGCGGTGGACCTGTTCAAGCCGGCGATGGACATCTCCGAACGCATGGGCGTGCTGCCGCGCATAGAGGCGCTGGCGACCGGGACCACGCGGCTGACGTACCTGCGGGAAGGCACGCGCAAGCCGATCAGCGCCGACGTGACGAAGCTGTTCGCGGCCGCGTCGGACCGGCACGTCGAGGTCATGCGCGACGACCTGAGCGAGATCTACTACGACGCCACGCACGCCGACGTCGAGTACGTGTTCGGCGACTCGATCACGTCCATCGGTGACGAGGTGAGCTTCGAAACCGGTGCGCCGCAACGGTTCGACCTGGTCATCGGCGCGGACGGGCTGCACTCGAACGTGCGGCGCCTCGTGTTCGGTGAGGTCGACAAGACGTTCGTGGGTGCGTATCTGGCCGTGTTGTCCGTGCCGAAGGACCTGGGTGTGCCGGGTGAGATGGCCGGGCACATCGGACCTGGGCGCACGGCGGCGGTGTACGGCGCACGGCACCTGGACGACGCACGCGCGGTGTTCCTGTTCCGCTCGCCCGAGCTCTCCTACCACCACCGGGACGTGGCGCGGCAGAAGGAACTGCTGCGCGAGGCGTTCACCTCACTGCATCCCGAGGTCGACTCGTGGCTGGAACACCTGGACGGCGACGGGGCGTTCTACTTCGACTCGATCACCCAGCTGCGCGAGGACACGTGGTCACGCGGGCGGGTGACGCTGGTCGGCGACGCGGCCTACTGCCCCGGCCCGGCGATCGGCGGCAGCACGAGCCTCGCCGTACTGGGCGCGTACGTGCTGGCGGGCGAACTCTCAACAGGCTCGGACCACGAGGCGGCGTTCGCGCGGTACGAGCACGAGATGCGCGACATCGTGCACCGCAGCAGGGCGTTCGCGCTCGGTGTGGCGAACACGTTGATCCCGTCCACACGGCTGGGTGTGTCGGCGCTCGTGCGAGGCGCGCAGCTGCTGACGTCGCTGCCGTCGTGGGTGGTGCGGCCGCTGGCGAAGCTGAACTCGAAGGGCGTGCGGATGCACGACTCGATGCACGTGAAGGACTACGAGCGTCAGGGCGCCGGCGTACCGGCGCCCTGACTCACCGAACTAGAACTGCAGGCTCCACTTGTCGAGGAACCCGGTGTCCTGGTTGGCGTTGTCGTTGACCCGCAGCTGCCAGGTGCCGTTGGCGACCTCGCTGGAGGCGTTGACGGTGTAGGTGGTGTTGATGTTGTCCGTGCCGCCGCCCGCGCGGTTGTGCAGGACGTAGACGGTGCCGTCCGGCGCCACCAGGTCCACCTTCAGGTCGCCCTGGTAGGTGTGCTTGATGTCCACCGCGACCTTGAGGGTCGACGGCGCGTTGCCGGTCACCTCGGCCACCGTGATCGGGGAGTTGATCGTGGTGTTGTCCCTGATCTGGAAGTCCGCGGCGTTCTCGAAGAACTTGCCACCGGGGTCGGGCGGGGTGACGCCGCAGTACTGCGCTTCCTTGCCGATGGCCTCGTACGGGCAGTCGGCGCGTTCCAGCAGCTGCAGCACGGCCTCCTTGTTGCGGGAGGTCTGCGCCGGGATCACCTCGTCGGGCGGGTAGAAGCCGCCACCGCCGGCGCTGCCGGGGTACATCTCGAAGGTGTAGGCGAAGATGCCCTGCGTGCCCCACAGCCAGTCAGGGATCGACCCGTCGGTGATGTACAGGTCGCTGGACTGCTCGGGCGTGTAGTTGTTGCTGGCCGCCATGGACTGACCGATGGTGGCGAACGTGTCGCGCTGGTCCTGGGTCAGGCCGGGCGCGACGTCGTCGTAGGTCCAGCCCCACGGCCACAGGATGAGCTCGCTGTAGGTGTGGAAGTCGATGGACGCGCCGATCTGCTGCTTGCCACCGACGTTGCGGCCACGCACGAAGTCGGACACGACCTTGACCTCGGGCGCGGACGCCGCGCTCGGGCCGCGGTAGGTCTCGGAACCGGTGCTGCCGCTGGAACCGCCGCAGCAGCCCCACTTGTAGTCCCAGTTGCGGTTGAGGTCGGTGCCGACGTTGGCCGAACCGGCGTTGGGCTGCCGGTTCTTGCGCCACGACCGGTAGCTGCCGGTCGCGATGTCGTACTCGCCGCCGTCGGGGTTGACGTCCGGGATGATCCAGATCTCGCGGGTGTCCACGAGGCCCTTGATGCGCGCGTCGGACGCGTACTGGGTCGTGAACTGGTTGACCAGGTACAGCGCCATCTCGACGGTGAGGTGCTCACGGGCGTGCTGGTGGTGCGTGAACAGCACCTCCGGCTCGTTCTCGTCGACGCCGACGTTGTCGCTGATCTTGAGGGCGACGATGTCGCGGTTCTCGTAGGACTTGCCGATGACCTGCTTGCTGATCAGGTTCGGGTACGCCGCGACGGCGTTGTTGATCTCCGTCGTCATCTCGGCGTAGTTGTGGTAGTTCGAGTCCGCCGCGGGGAAGTCGAACGGCCCGACCGCCGCGTTCGCCTCCATCCGCTTGGGCAGCTCGGTGACCTCGAACCCCTGTGCCTTCAGGTTCTTCGCCTCGCGCGCGGTCGCGGTGATCACGACGATGCCGTGCTCCTCGACCGAGTCGATCGCGGCACCGGACTTGGCGAGCTTGCTGCGCTGCTCAGCGCTGCGAACGTTGCTGACCTGGTAGTTCGTCGACGTTTCCTCGGCACCGGGGGCCGCGCCGGTGGGCACGCCTCCCATGGCGAACACGACGCTCGCGGCGACGGTGACCCCGATCAGGGGTCTGAGATGGCTCTTTCGCATGCAGGGCAACCCTTTCGTACCACGGCAGGGACATGGCTCCGCAATGTGTAGTGCGTGTGAAGGCTCGCTGTCATCCCGCCATCCGTATGGCGTTACCTGGTGGGATGACGCGCTACGACGCAGTGGAGGCCGGCTCGTACCGGGTGGCACGCGAGATTTCGATCGAGGGGTTGTCGTCGTGGCGGGACGCGGTGGCACCGTATTTCGTGCCGGGACGCACGGTGCTGGACCTGGGGGCGGGGACGGGGTTGTTCGTGCGGGCGTTCACGGAGTGGTTCCCGGACGTGTCCGTGGTCGCGGTGGAGCCGTCCGCCGACATGCGCTCGGCGTCGGGTCTGCCGATGCTCACCGGGGACGCGTGCGCGATTCCGGTGCCGGACGCGTCGGTGGACGTGGTGTGGATGTCGACGGTCGTGCATCACGTCCGCGATCTGGCCGCGGCCGGGGAGGAGTTGCGGCGGGTGCTGCGTCCGGGCGGTGTGGTGGTGCTGCGCTCGCTGTTCCGGGAACGGCACGGCGGGATCGGCCTGTTCCGGTTCTTCCCCGAGGCGGTGCGGGCGCTGTCCGGGTTCCCGACGGTCACCGAGGTGGCGGACGGCATGGGGTTCGCGGTGCGGCGGCTGGAGGCGGTCCCGCAGGTGACGGCGGTGTCGTTGGCGGACAAGGCGTCGACGTTGCGGCAGGAGGCGGACACTTTGCTGCGGTCGCTGTCGGCCGAGGAGTTCGAACGAGGCCGGGAGCGGTTGCTGACCGCGGCCGCGGTCGAGACGGGGCCCGTCGTGGATCACCTGGATCTGCTGGTGCTCAGAACTGTCGGTGCCGTCTGAGACGCTGCTCGGTGTGGACGAGAAAGCACTGCTGCACCGGTATCTGACCGCGGCGCGCGACGCGTTGCTGTGGAAGCTCGACGGCCTTTCGGAGTACGACGCGCGGCGGCCGCTGACACCGACGGGCACGAACCTGCTGGGCCTGGTGAAGCACGCGGCCGGCGTGGAGCTCAACTACTTCGGGCGCGTGTTCGACCGGCCGTTCCCCGATCCACCGCTCTGGTCGACGGCGGAGGCCTTGCCGGCCTCGGACATGTTCGCCGACGCCGACGAGTCGCGGGAGTCGGTCGTCGCCTTCTACGGCCGGGTGCGGGAGTTCGCCGACGCGACGATCGCCGCGCTGCCGCTGGACGCGCCGGGCCGTGTGTCGTGGTGGTCGGAGGGGCGGCGCGAGGTGACGTTGCGGCAGGTCCTGGTGCAGGTGTCGATCGAGCTGCACCGGCACGCCGGGCACGCGGACGTGGTGCGGGAGCTGATCGACGGCGCGACGGGCATGCAGGACGGCAACACGAACATGCCGTCGGTGCCCGCCGGGTGGTGGGTGGAGCACCGTGCCAGGCTGGAGGAAATCGCCGCCACCGCGGACCGGGTTCTGCCAGGGTGACGGGCATGGCCTCTGATCCGAAAGCCGACCTGCACCGCTATCTGAAGGTCGCCCGCGAGGCGTTGCTGTGGAAGCTCGACGGCCTGTCGGAGTACGACGTGCGCCGCCCGTTGACGCCGACGGGCACGAACCTGCTGGGACTGGTCAAGCACCTGGCCGGGGTCGAGGCGGGCTACTTCGGCGACTGCCTGGGCCGGCCGTTCCCCGAGAAGCTGCCGTTCGACGTCGACGCCGATCCGAACTCGGACATGTTCGCCACCGCGGAGGAGTCCCGTGAGGACGTGCTGGGGTTGTTCGCGCGGGCGACTGCCTTCGCCGACACCAGCATCGAGGAGCTGCCGCTGGACGCGCCCGGTGTGGTGCCGTGGTGGCCGGAGGAGCGCAAGTACGTGACGCTGCACCTGCTGCTCGTCCACGAGATCGCCGAGGTGAACCGGCACGCCGGGCACGCGGACATCCTGCGCGAGGGACTCGACGGGGTCGCCGGGCTGCGCGCCAACAACTCGAACCTGCCGCAGCAGGACTGGCAGGCCCACTGGGACCGCGTGGAACTGGAAGCGCGCAAGGCCTCGGGCCAGGCGTGATCGTGTGCCGGGGACACACCCCCAGGAGCGTCCCCGGCACACTCGCGCGGTCAGTGGAATTCGGCCTGCTGGTAGGCGGAGAAGTACTTGCGGACGTCGGCCACGTAGAGGTCGGGCACCTCCGACGCCGGGAAGTGGCCGCCGCGGTCGTACTCGGTCCAGTGCTCGACCTCGTGGTCGGGGTCGAGCAGCGAGCGGATGCCGTTGTCGGCGCCGAAGGTCGCGAACCCTGTGGGCGCGGTCGCGGCCGCCCAGGTGCCGGGCGAGTTCATGGACTCGTAGACGAACTCGGCCGAGGTGGCGCCGGTGCCGGTGAACCAGTGGATCGACACGGCGGTGAGCAGGGCGTCGCGGTCCACCTCCGTGCTCCAGGCGTGGAACTTCTCGAAGATCCACGCCAGCAGGCCGGCCGGTGAGTCGGTCAGGGAGAAGCCGATCGTCCAGGGCTTGGTGGACATGAGCTGCAGGTAGCCCAGGCCGGTGGCGACGGCGTCGTTGAACCGTCCGGCGCGCACGAGTTCGACGCCGGTCAGGCCGTCGAGCGGCAGCGGGCCTCCGAACGGGTGTGAGCTGGGGCCGTTGACGTGCAGCGCGGCCACGGCCGGGGTCAGCCGGCTCATGGCGCCGGCGATGCCCGCGCCGACGTCGCCTGCCTGGATGCCGTAGCGGCTGTGGCCGAGGGTGTCCATGAGGGTGACGAACGCGGCGGCGGTGCGGGAGACGTCCCAGGCGCCGGTGACCGGGGTGGAGAAGCCGAAGCCGGGGATGGACGGCACGACGACGTGGTGGTCGCGGGCGAGTTCGGAGATCACGGCGGCGAAGTCGGCGAACGTCGAGGGCCAGCCGTGGATGAACAGCAACGGCAGGGCGTCCTCACGGGCGGCGCGGACGTGGACGAAGTGGATCGGCTGGCCGTCGATCTCGGTGACGAACTGCGGGAACGCGTTGAGGCGGGCTTCTGCGCCACGCCAGTCGAAGCCGTCGGCCCAGTAGGCGGCCAGGGACCGCAGTTCGGCGACGGGAACGCCCCTGGTCCAGCCGCCGGTGCCGGACTGGGCGGGCCAGCGCGTGGCGGTGAGGCGGTGGCGCAGGTCGGCGAGGTCGGCGTCGGGGATGTCCACGCGGAATGGGTTCATGGGATGCCACGCTAGGAACGATCGCGGAACGGTTCGTTCCGCGATCGCGGCGAGGATGGTGCTCATGCTGGAGACGTCGGCCCGGTTGCTGAAGCTGCTGTCGTTGTTGCAGGCCTCGCGCGACTGCACGGGCCCGGGGCTGGCGCAACGGCTCGGCGTGACGACACGGACCGTGCGCAACGACGTGGAGCGGCTGCGCAACCTGGGCTATCCGGTGCACGCGACGTCCGGTGTGGCGGGCGGGTACCGGTTGGGCGCGGGGGCGAAGCTGCCGCCGTTGCTGCTCGATGACGACGAGGCGGTGGCGGTCGCGCTGAGTCTGAGCACGCAGGAGTCCGAGACGGCCGACCGGGCGCTGCGCAAGCTGGAACAGGTGCTGCCGAGCAGGCTGCGACACCGGGTCAGCGCGTTGCAGGAGTACACGGTCGGCACGACCGCGGAGCTCGACCCCGAGGTGACGGTGCAGATCGTCAACGCCTGCCGGGCGCACGAGCGGCTGCGGTTCGACTACGTGAAGTTCGACGGCGAGCAGGACCGCCGCGAGGTGGAGCCGTACCGGCTCGTGCACATCCGCGGCCGCTGGTACCTGGTCGGATGGGACGTCGGCCGGCAGGACTGGCGCACGTTCCGGGCCGATCGCGTCCGGCCGCGGGTGCCGACCGGGCCGAGGTTCACCCCGCGCGATCTGCCGGATCTGGAGGCGCACCTGGCGAAGGGGCTGGCGACGGCGGCGTGGCGGTTCCGGGCCACGGTGACGGTGCACGCACCGGCCGCGGAGGTGGCGGCGAAGATCCCTGCGGCGCTGGTGGAGGCGACGGGCGAGTCGTCGTGCCGGTTGACTGCCGGGGCGGACACGGTCGAGATGCTGGCCGTGTACCTGGGCATGCTGGGGTGCGGGTTCTCCGTCGACGGGCCGCCGGAGCTCGTTCACCACCTGGGAAAGGTGGCTGACAGGTTCCGCGAGGCGATCGATACTGCTTCGCATGGGTAAGGAATACGAGCGGATCGAGCCGCGGCTGCAGGAGTTCATCGAGAGCCAGAAGGTGTTCTTCGTGGCCAGCGCCCCGTTGGCGGGTGACGGGCACATCAACCTCTCGCCCAAGGGCCGGCAGGGGACGTTGCGGATACTCGACGACCGCACGGTGGCCTACCTCGACTTCGGTGGCAGCCACGCCGAGACGGTCGCGCATCTGCGGGAGAACGGCCGGGTCACGCTGATGTGGTGTGCGTTCGAGGGGCCGCCGAACATCGTGCGCGTGCACGGCCGGGGTGAGCCGGTGTTCCGCGACGACCCGCGCTTCGCCGAGCTGGTGGCCGGGTTCGGAGAGGCGGACGGGCCGGCGCTGCGGGCGGTGATCGTGGTGACGGCGGAGCTGGTCAGCGACACCTGCGGGTTCGCGGTGCCGTTCATGGACTACCGCTCGGAGCGGGATCTGCACGCGGACTACTTCGGCCGCAAGAGCGACGAGGAGTTCCGCGAGTACACGAACAAGAAGCCCTACAACAACGCGAGCATCGACGGCCTGCCCGCCATGGAGCTGCCGCTGCCACCCCGTTAGAAGAAATCTTGGTCGGCGATGTCGAGAACGTCGTCGCGGCTCCGTCCCCTGGGCATGACGACGATGACGCAGAGCGAGATCACCGAGGTGCTGAACCGGCCGTACAGCAAGGAGCTGCTGCACCGCGACATGCTGCGGATGGCGTACGTGGCCAAGGACGGCACGCCGCGCGCGGTTCCGATCGCGCACACCTGGAACGGCGAGCACATCGTGCTGTGCACCTCGACGAACGCGCCGAAGCTGCACGCGCTGCGGGCGAACCCGACCGTGGCGCTGACGATCGACACCGAGGTGCACCCGCCGAAGATCCTGCTGATCCGCGGCACGGTCGAGCTGGACGAGGTCGAGGGCATCCCGCACGAGTACCTGCAGATGAACGGCAGCTACGACATGTCACCCGAGCAGCGGGTGGAGTGGGAGCGCGAGGTGCGGTCGCTCTACGACGGCATGGTGCGGATCGTGGTGACGCCGACGTGGGCGAAGCTGATCGACTTCGAGACGACCCTGCCCAGCGCGGTGCAGGAGCTCATCGAGCGGCGGTCAGCTCGACAGGAATCGGTCTAGGACGCGCACCCCGAACTCCAGGCCCGCGACGGGAACGCGTTCGTCGACTCCGTGCGCCATCGCGCGGTAGTCGAAGCCCACGGGCAGTTGCAGCGGCGAGAAGCCGTAGCAGTGGATGCCGAGCTGGCTGAACGCCTTGGCGTCGGTGCCGCCGCCCAGGCAGTACGGCACGACGGCCGCGGCGGGGTCCTCGCCGCGCAGGGCGTCGGCCATGGCGGTGAACCACGCCGTGTCGACGGGTGCCTCGACGGGCGGCTGGTCCTCGAGGACCTCGCGGGTCACGCCGGGCGAGAGCAGCGAGTCGATGGTGGCGGCGAGTTCGTCGACGGTGCCGGGCAGCGTGCGGACGTCGAGCTGCGCGGTGGCGGTGCCGGGGATGACGTTGACCTTGTACCCGGCCTGCAGCATCGTCGGGGTGGCCGAGCAGCGCACGGTGTTCTCGGCCAGTTTCGCGGCGGGGCCGAGGCGGGTGAGGGTGCCGTCGACGTCGTCCAGGTCGACCTCCACCCCCAGCGCCTTGCCGGCGCCCACGAGGAACGCCTCGACGGTCGGGGTGAGCCGCACGGGGTGTTCGAACGCCGCGATCCGCGCCAGTGACGTGACCAGCGCGGTCACCGCGTTCTGGTCGTTGCGCCGCGACCCGTGCCCGGCGCGGCCGGTGGCGGTGAGCTTCATGTGCGACGTGCCGCGCTCGGCGGTGCCGATCGGGTACAGCCGCACGCCGTCGACGTCGTAGGAGAACGCGCCGGACTCGCTGATCGCCGCCTCGACACCCGCGAAGTGGGCGGCGTGGTGCTCCACGAGCCAATGCGCCCCGTAGGCGCCCTGGGCCTCCTCGTCGGCCACGAACGCCAGCACCACGTCACGGCGCGGACGGCGCCCCTCTTCGTGCCAGCGGTGGATCACGGCGAGCGTCATGGCGGCCATGTCCTTCATGTCCACCGCGCCCCGGCCGTGCACGAACCCGTCGCGGATCTCCCCGGCGAACGGGTCGAAGCTCCACTCGGCGGGATCGGCGGGCACGACGTCGAGGTGCGACTGGACCAGCACGGCGGGCAGCGACGGGTCGGTGCCGTGGACGCGGGCGAGGACGTTGGTGCGCCGCGGGGCCGGTTCGAGCAGCGTCGGCCGCACGCCGCTGTCCTGCAGCAGCGCGGCGACGTGCTCGGCGGCCTCCCGCTCACCGGCGGAGTCACCGCCACCGCGGTTGGTGGTGTCGAAGCGGATCAGCTGTGCGCACACCTGCGCGACGTCCAGCGGCATGAAAGCCACGGTAACCGGACCCCTGACGTGGAATTGTTGCAGCCCTGTGCCGATCGATGGGGGAACTCCGGTGCACCTGCAGATGGCCCTGGAGGGGCTCGCGCTCAACCCGGCGCTGCCCGAGGGCATGATCCGCCGCCTGATCGCCCACCGCCGGGGACCGGACGAGGCCGGGAAGCGGCCGGACCTCACGGCCGAACTGATCGACGAGATGATCGCCGCGGACCGGCCGGGGCTGCTGCGCTCGCTGGCACTCAACGACGGCCTGCCCGACTCGGCCCGGCTCCGGCTGGCACGCCATCCCGACGCCTCCGTGCGGGCCGGGGTCGCGATGGGCTGCGATCAGGGTGCCTCGCGCGAGGTGTTCGAGCTACTGCTGGCCGCCCCCGAGCCGACGACCCGCGCGTACCTCGCCGAGAACGCCGCCGTGCCGGTCGACCTGCGGGCACGTCTCGCGACCGACCCGAGCGACGAGGTGAGGGTGGCGCTGGCCCGTTACTGGCCCGCCGCACCCGAGCACGTGCGGCGCACCTTGCTGACCGACCTGGAGGACGAGGTCCGCGAGGCGGCGTGCTCGGCCCACGACCCCCGCCTGCCTCACCCGGTGCCACCGCCCGACCTGATCCCCGCCCTGCTCGCCGATCCGGTCACCAGGGCAGGGGTGATCCGGCACCTCACCCTCGACGAACAGACGGCGCGCAGGCTCTCCCAGGACCCCGACGCGGACGTGCGGGTGGAGGTGGCCAAGCACCCGCGGTTGCCGTCCGCGCTGCACGACGCGCTCAGCACGGATCCGAACGCGTGGGTCAGGCTCGCGGTCTTCGGGCGGGAGGACACCCCCGGACCGCTGCGGTCGGCCATCCACGCACAACTTCTCGCCGGGCCCCACTCGCTGGGCTTCGCCGGCGAGGACGGAGCGCGGATCGAACGGATGCTGGTGCTCGGCGAGCTGCGGATGCTGCGCCTTCCCTGGGTGTGCGCCGACCCGTTGCCGCACGTCGACTCCCCGTACCCCTGCTTTCGGGTCTCGGCGGCCTCCAGCGGGCAGCCACTGCCTCCGGAGGTGGTCGCCCGGCTGCTCGCCGACGACGAGTACGACGTGCGCTCGACGATGGCCCGGCGCGCCCCGCATCTGGTGGACGTGGCGACGGCGGAGCGCATCGACCGCGAGTTCAGTCCCTCGACCGCGAAGTACACGCCGTGGCGGCCTGCGGACGAGCTGACGTTTCCCGCGGAGGTGTTGCGCCGGTTCGCCACCGACCCCGACCCGCGGATGCGGTGCCTGGCGCCGCGCGACCCGGATCTGCCCGCCGCGATCGCCGCGCGGCTGGCCGCCGATCCCGACGCCGAGGTGCGGCACGCGGTCGCCGGCCACCGCACCCTGCCGGTGGAGTCGCTGATCGCGCTGCTCGACGACACCGACGAGCGGACCGTGCACGCGGCGGCGGCCTCACCGCGGCTGCCCGAGGCGCGGATGGAACGGCTGCTCGCTCTCGCCGGCCTGTGATCAGCCGTAGACGTCCTCGATCGCCGCTCCCGCGATGTGGGTGACGACCTTGAACGCCTTCATCGCCTCGGTCATGGACGTGGCGTCGAACCCGACGCGGCGCACGCCGATCAGGTCCACGGTCGGCACGACGGCGGCGGCCTCGGCCAGGTGCGAGGCGTCGAACTCGACCTCGATGCGGTGCGGCGCCACGACAGCGTCCGAACGCCCGGCCGAAGCCATCGCGGCGGTGGCGGCTTCTGTGATCTGTGAAGAAGTCACGGCGGGTGGCAGGCACACGGCCGCGTAGCGCGACACGCACTCCTTGACCGCCACCGTCCACGCCCCGGCCGCGTAGGAGGTGGCGTCTTCACAGGTCAGGTCGTCACCGGTCACGAGCAGCACGGGAACGCCGTACTCGGCGGCCAGTGCGGCGTTGAGGCGTCCTTCGGAGGCGAGGACGCCGTCGAGCCACACGCCGGTGATGGAGTTCTCCATGTAGGTGTGGGCGAGCACGCCGCGTGAGCCCGCACCCGTGTGGTAGCCGAGAAAGACCACTCCGTCCACATCGGAGTCGATACCTTGCATCATCGACAGCGGCTTGTGCCGGCCGGTGAGCATCCGCGCCTGGTCGTGGAGGTCTTCGAGCAGGAGGTTGCGTTGCGAGGAATGCGCCTCGTTGACGATCACCTGCTGTGCCCCGCCCGCGACCAGGCCGCTGACGCAGGCGTTGACGTCTGCTGTGAACAGGCGCCGGAACCGTTGCCACTGCTCGGTACCGGGAGTGACGTCCCCGGTCCAGGTGACTCCGGTGGCGCCTTCCATGTCCGCCGAGATCATGATCCGCACATCTCGGTAAGTTAGCGGTGGGCTGCTGGGGAAGAGGGGTTTTCGTGCGGGTGAGGTTGTGCGCGTTGCTTGCGATAGCAACGACTGTGGGGCTTTCGGCACCTCCTGCGACAGCGCAGGCACCAGTGATCTTGAAGGTCGCGATCGTGCAGCAGATCGACTCGATGAACCCGTTCCTCGCGGTGTTCCAGTCGAGCACGGAGATCGGCCGGTTGATGTACGACTACCTGACCGCCTACACCGCGGCGGACCAGACGGTGACCGAGGGCCTGGCGAACAGGTGGGAGCCCTCGCCCGACAAGCTCACCTGGACCTTCACGGTCCCCGAGGGCAAGAAGTGGTCCGACGGCGAGCCGATCACCGCCCGCGACGTCGCGTTCACCTACAACCTGATGCTGACCGACTCGGTCGCCAGGACCGCGAACGGCAGCTTCGTCACCAACTTCCAGGACGTCACCGCGACCGATGACCGCACGGTCGTCATCCGGACGAAGACGCCGCAGGTGACGATGCTCGCGCTGGACGTCCCGATCGTGCCCAAGCACGTGTGGGAGAAGGTCTCCGGCATCAAGGACTACGCCAACGACCAGACGCCGGTCGTGGGTTCCGGCCCGTTCGTGCTCACCGAGCACGTGGCGGGGCAGTTCATCAAGCTCAAGGCCAACAAGAACTACTGGCGCGGCGCGGCGAAGTTCGACGAGCTGCACTTCGTGTACTTCCAGAACTCCGACGCCGCGGTGCAGGCGCTGGGCAAGGGCGAGGTCGACCTGGTCAACCGGATGGCGCCGGCCCAGTTCGACTCGCTCGAAGGCAAGGCGGGCGTGAGCCGCAACAAGGCGCAGGGCCGCCGCTTCACCGAGCTCATGATCAACCCCGGTGCGCAGACCCGCACCGGTGAGCCGATCGGCGACGGCAACCCGGCGCTCAAGGACGTGCGGGTGCGGCGGGCGATCGCACAGGCCCTGGACCTCGACGCCCTCGTTCAGCGCGTCAACCTCGGGTACGCGGAGAAGGGCTCGGGACTCGTGCCGCCGGTGTTCGGCAAGTGGCACTGGCAGCCCAGCGAACAGGAGCAGCGCAAGTTCGACCCGGCCGCGGCCAACGCGGCACTCGACGCCGCCGGTTTCGCGCGCAAGGCCGACGGCACCCGCTTCCCGCTCAGGCTGATCGGACGCGCGGGGCGGGCCTACGACGAGCAGGCGTCGGAGTACCTCAAGCGGTCGATGAGCGACATCGGCATCCCATTGGACGTGCGGCTGGTGTCGGACAACCAGCTCAACGAGGCCACCACCGCCGCCACCTACGACCTGGCGTTCTCCGGCTGGGCCACGAACATCGACCCGGACTTCGTCCTGAGCCTGCACACCTGCGCGCAACGGCCGGGCGCGGACGGCAAGGGCGGCACGACCGACACGTACTTCTGCGACGAGACCTACGACAAGCTCTACGCCCAGCAGCTCTCGGAGTTCGACGAGGGCAAGCGCGTCGAGATCGTGAAGCAGATGCAGGCCCGTTTCTACGACCAGGTGCCCGCGGTGGTGCTGGCGTACGAGAACGCGCTGGAGGGCTACCGCGCCGATCACTTCGCGAAGTTCACGACGCAGCCCGCGCAGGGCGGCGTGATCATGGCGCAGAACGGCATGTGGGGCTACTACGGCGCCGAACCCGCGCAGCGGGCCGTGCAGGCCCAGAGCAGCAGGTGGGTCGGGCTGGCGCTGGGCGGTGCGCTGATCGCCGTGCTGGTGGCGGTGGTGGTCGTGATGGCCCGGCGGCGCAACGCCACGGCAGGGGAGCGCGAGTAGGTGCGTCTGGCCGGTCGGTTCGGTGGTGCCGCGCTCAGCCTGGTGATGGTGGCGGTGCTGGGTTTCTTCCTGTTCCGGGTGGTGCCCGGCGACCCCGTGGTCTCGATGACGCGCGGCCGTCCGACCACGGCGGCGATGCAGGCCGAACTGCGCGCGCAGTTCGGCCTGGACCGTCCGTTGCACGAGCAGTTCTGGAACTACCTCACCTCGCTGCTGCACGGTGATCTGGGGACGTCGTTCACGTTCCGCCGGCCGGTCTCCGACGTGATCGGAGAGCGTCTGGGGCCGACGTTGCTGCTGGTCGGCACGGCGACGCTGATCGCGGTCGGGCTGGGGCTGTGGCTCGGGGTGCGGGCGGCGTGGCGTCGTGACTCGGGCTTCGACCGGGTCACGACGGGGGTGTCGCTGACGTTGTGGGCGGTGCCGACGTTCTGGCTCGGCATGCTGCTGATGATGGTGACGGGGGATCTGTTCCCGTCGCGGGGCATGCGTGACACCGACACGGCGCCGGACTTCGTGTCGCAGGCGCTCGACGTCGGCCATCACCTGGTGCTGCCGTCGATCACGCTGGTCGCGGTGGTGTGCGCGGAGTACATGCTGGTGATGCGGTCGTCGTTGCTGGAGGAGATGCACGCCCCCTACCTGACGACTGCCCGTGCGAAGGGCCTGCGGGACGACCTGGTACGGCGCCGTCATGCCGTGCCGAACGCGGTGCTGCCGGCGATCACTCTGGTGTTCCTGCGGTTCGGGCTGGTGGTGGCCGGGGCGATCACGACGGAGACGGTGTTCTCCTGGCCCGGTCTGGGGTTGTTGTTCTACGACGCGCTGACCGGTCCGGACTACCTGCTGCTGCAGGGGTTGCTGGTGGTGACGGCGGGCGCGGTCGTGGTGATGAACCTGCTCGCGGATCTGCTGCACGGGGTCCTGGATCCACGGGTGAGGGTCGTATGAGGAAAGCCGACTCGGGGTTCCTGGCCCAGCGCACCGGGGTGGCCGGTGCGGCGGTCCTGGCCGTGGCCGCGCTGATCGCCCTGCTCGCGCCGCTGCTGATCCCCGCAGACGCCCTCGACGTCACCCGCGTGACGGACGGCGCGTGGCAGCCGCCGGGCTCGGGGCACTGGCTGGGCACCGACCACACCGGACGCTCGGTGGCGTTGCTGATGGCGCAGGGCACGGGGACGTCGTTGTTCGTCGGGCTGACGGCGGCGGTGCTCTCCGTCGGCATCGGCACGCTCGCCGGCATCGTGAGCGGCCATTTCGGCGGTCTGCTGGCGGGGGCGTTGCTGCGGGTCACGGACTTCTTCCTGGTGCTGCCCGCGTTGGTGCTGGCGATCGCGTTGTCGACGGTGCTGCCGCGCGGCATCGGCACGATCATCCTGGCGATCGGGCTGACGAGCTGGCCGGCGACGGCACGGATGGTGCGGGCGCAGACGCTGACGATCGAGGCCCGTCCGTTCGTGGAACGTGCACGAGCGCTCGGCGGCGGCCACACGCATGTGATCGGACGGCACGTGCTGCCGTCGGTCGTGCCTTTGGTGCTGGTCAACGCGACGCTGGCGGTGGCGTCGGCGATCGTGGCGGAGTCGACGCTGGCGTTTCTGGGACTGGGTGATCCGACGCGGATCTCGTGGGGCGCGATGCTGCACCAGGCGCAGCTGCACGGGGCGGTGCCGCAGCGGGCGTGGTGGTTCCTGCTGCCGCCGGGTCTCGCGATCGTGGTGGTGGTGCTGGCGTTCACGCTCGTCGGGCGCGCCCTCGAAGCCGTCGTGACGCCGAAGAGGTGAACCCGTTGCTGGAGTTGAAGAACCTCACCGTCCACTACGGACCGAAATGCGTCGTCAACGACGTGAACCTCGCCCTGGCGCCCGGCCGGACGCTCGGGCTCGCGGGTGAGTCGGGGTCGGGCAAGTCGACGGTGGCGATGTCGGTGCTGCGGCTGCTGCCCAGGGCGGCGAACGTGACCGGCGAGATCCTGCTCGACGGCGACGACGTGGCGACGATGTCGTGGGGCCGGTTGCGGGCGGTGCGGTGGGCGGCGGCGTCGATCGTGTTCCAGGGCGCGATGCACTCGCTCAACCCCGTGCAGCGCGTCGGTGACCAGATCGCCGAACCGATGCGCCTGCACGGCGTCGACGGCAGCGCGCTCGATCTGCTGGAGCAGGTCGAGCTGCCGCGGGAGAAGGCGCGGGCGTATCCGCACGAGCTCTCGGGCGGGCAGAAGCAGCGGGTCATGATCGCGATGGCGCTGGCGTGCGGGCCGCGGCTGGTCGTCGCGGACGAGCCGACCACGGCGCTCGACGTCGTGGTGCAGGCCCAGGTGCTGGCGTTGATGACACGGCTGGTCCGCGAGCAGGACCTCGGGTTGCTGATGATCAGCCACGACCTGTCGGTGCTCGCGCAGACGTGCGACGACCTCGCGGTGATGCATCGCGGCGAGCTGGTCGAACGCGGCCGCACCCGTGAGGTGATCGCGAACCCGCGGCATCCGCACACCGCGGCGTTGACGGCGGCGTTCCCGGTGATCGGCGACCCGGCGCACCGCTGGGCCGAGCCCGCGCCGCCGCCGGAGCCGTTGCTGGAGGTGCGGGATCTGGTCGTGGACTACGGACGGACACGCGCGGTCGACGGGGTGGACCTGACGATCGGGCGGGGCGAGATCGTGGCGCTGGTCGGGCAGTCCGGATCAGGCAAAACGACACTGGCTCGTACCATAATGGGGCTGCGAAAGCCGTCCTCCGGTCGGGTGATCTTCGACGGCGCCGAGGTGGGTCGCGGTGGCAAGGCGCTCAAGGCCTTCCGCCGCCAGGTGCAGCTCGTGCTTCAAGATCCTTCCAGCGCCCTCAACCCCCGTCACAGGATCTTCGACGCGGTGGCGGAGGGACTGCGCGTGCACGGCATTCGCGGCGATGAGGAATCCCTGGTCACGGCCGCTGTGGAACGGGCTGAGCTGCGACCGGCGAGCCTGTATCTGGAGTCGCTCCCGCACGAGCTGTCCGGGGGTCAGCAGCAGCGGGTGGTGATCGCCGGGGCGCTGGTGCTGGAGCCCCGTCTGCTGGTGGCCGACGAGCCCGTCGCGTCCCTGGACGCCTCGGTGCGCGGGGAGATCGTGGCGCTGCTGCTCCGGTTGCGCCGGGAACTGGGCCTTGCTTCATTGATCATCACGCACGACCTAGGGCTGGCGTGGCAGATCGCCGACCGGGTCGCGGTGATGCATCAGGGGAAAATCGTGGAACAAGGCTCGGTCGAAGAAGTCCTGCTCACCCCGTCTCACGACTACACGCGTGCGTTGCTGCGCGCGGTGCCGCAGGTCTGAGAGTGATCCCGATCGAACACGCCCGGCAACGGGCCTCGCTGACGCCTGCCGAGATCGGGCGGGGCGGGGCGGACGGCTGGGTGGACGTCGACGAGGTGCCGGCGCTGGCTCTGCTGGCGTGGCACGACCTGGGCTGCCCGCCCGGTGTGCTGGGCGAGCTCGCGCAGGCCAGCGAACCCGGGCACGTGCGGGAGCTGTGCCGGATCCTGGCCTCGACCTCGCGTGCCGACACCGCCGCGGTGTGGCGGTACCTGGCCGCGGACTGGGAACGCACCGGCGAGCGTTCCGACGGCAGGCAGCGGTTCCTGCTGGACCGGGCGATGCGAGGTGAGGGCGTGAACTGGCACGACTACACCGCGCTGATGGGCATCGGCCGCCCCGAGGAGGTCGACGCGGCGTTCGACCGCGGCGAGGACATGGTCGGCGTGGCGGTGATCGGCCTGGCGATGTCGTATCCGGACCCGTTGGTCGCCTTGCTGCGGGTGGCTCGAGCGTTGGACCACAACCGCATCGAGGTCCGCAGGCAGGGTGCGACGGCGCTGGCGCACGTGGCCCGGATCCACGGGGTGGTGTCGCGGGAGTGCCTGGAGGTGCTGCGCCGACATCCGGACGAGGTGGCCGAGGACGACCTGTGGACGTTCATCGAGCATCGCCGGCTGCCGGCGTGGTTGTGGTGGCGGCGGCTCAGGGCACGGCCAGGGCGGCGAGTTCCGCGCGGACGGCGGTCTCGGTTACGAGGTTGCGCTGCCCCACGGCCCGGCGCAGTGCCTCCTCGAAGTGCCGGCGGGCCTTCCCGGGTTCGCCTTCGGCCTTCGCGACGCGGCCGCGTTCCACGGCGATGTGGCAGCGCATCTGATCAGGCCCGTACCAGCCGCCGGGGCAGCGTTCCCACGCCTGGTCGCACTCCAGGTAGGCGGTCGCGTAGTCGCCGGTGACGCGGGCGAGTTCGGCCAGGCCGAGGTGGGCGCCCGCCTGCACGACGAGCGCTCCGGCGCGACGGGACAGTGACAGGGCCAGGACGAAGTCGGCTCGGGCGCCGTCGAGGTCGCCGGTCATCAGGGTGGCCTGGGCGCGGGCGATGACGGCTTCGGCGGTGTCCTCGGTGGCGCCGAGCTCGTCGAGCAGGCCGCGGCCGCGTTCGATGTGGATCAGGGCGTGCGCGGCGTCGCCCTGGTCGAGGGCGATCTCGCCGAGCTGGTTGAACGCGAGTGCCGCGCCCCACCGGTCGCCGACCTGCGTGAACGCCGCCGCGGCTCGGTGCAGCAGCTCGGTGCCCGTCGCCGGGTCACCGCCCATGCGGGCCACGAGGCCGTCGCCGACCAGTGCGAGGGCCGCGCTCCACGGGTCCTGGCCGAGCAGCCTGTGGCGGCGGTGCCACACCTGCGAGTCGTCCTCGGGCGCGCCGAGCGCCATGCCCCACATCATGGTCATGATCGGGTAGCGCGGCGGGTCGAGGAGCTTGTCCATCAACGCGTCGGCCTGCCGGATGCGGGCGCTCTGGTCACCGGTCGCGACCGGCCACGCGATCAGCAGGCACAGCGCGTACTCCTGCTCACGGCACTGTGGCGGGGTTTCGCCGCACGCGTGCAGGACGGCGTCGGCTTGTTGGGCGGCTTCGGTGCGCAGGCCGCGGAACCAGTAGTAGGTGGCGAGCGCGGCGACGAGTTCCAGTGCTAGCCCGAGGTCGTGGGCGGTGGCCCAGGTGACGGCGGCGACGAGGTTGTCGTGGTCGGCGGCGAGCCGGGCGAGCCACTGGATCTGGTCGTGGGAGCGCAGGTGCGGTTCGGCCTGCTGGGTGTGGTCGAGGAACCATCGCGCGTGCTCGCGTTGGAGGTCGGGTGCGTGGGTGGCGCAGAACGCGCGGATGGTGTCGAGCATGCGGTAGCGGTCGTCGGCGACCTCGACGAGTGACTTGTCCACCAGCGACGTCAGAGTGTCCACGTCGGACTGGCACACGGCGGTGACGGTGTCGAGGGCGGCGCCGCCGCTGAACACGGTGAAGCGGGCGGCGAGGTCGCGTTCGGCGTCGGTGAGCAGGTCCCAGCTCCACTCGACGACGGCGTGCAGCGTGCGGTGGCGGGGTGCGGCGGTGCGGCTGCCCTTGGACAGCAACCGGAACCGGTCGTCGAGCCGGGCCGCGATCTCCGTGAGGGGAAGGGACCGGACGCGGGCGGCGGCGAGTTCGATGGCGAGCGCGATGCCGTCCAGTCGCCGGCAGACCTCGGCGATGACGGCCGGGTCGGCGTGGAATCCCGGCTTGACCGCCTGGGCCCGGTCGAGGAACAGGCGGGTGGCGGCCTCGTCGTCCAGGGCGGTGACCGGGCTCAGGGTCTCGCCGGTGATGCCGAGCGGTTCGCGGCTGGTCGCGAGCACCCGTACGTCCGGGCAGGTGGTGAGGATGCCGCCGAGCACGCGGGCGGCGTCGTCGATGACGTGTTCGCAGTTGTCCACGACCAGCACGACGTCCCGTGCCGCCAACGCGGCCCGCAGCCGGTCCTCGACGCTGAGCGGCCCGGCCGACAGGAGTCCGGCCTCGCGGATCCCGAGACCGTCGAGCAACGCGCGGGCGACGTCGGCGGTGGCACTGAGGTCGACGAACGCCACCTCGCCCGCCTCCCGATGGGCGACCTCGACGGCGAGCCGCGTCTTGCCCGTACCGCCGGGGCCGATCAGCGTGACCAGCCGGTTGTCGCGCAGCCACTTCGACACGCGCCGCAGGTCCTCGTCGCGGCCGACGAAGCTGGTGAGCTGCGCGGGCACACCTCGATGCGGCGCTTGGGCCCGCAGCACCTGCAGGTGCGCGGAAGCGAGCACGGGGGAGGGATCGACACCCAGCTCGTCGGCCAGTAGCTCCCGGCCCTGCGCGAACACGTCCAGGGCCTCGGTCTGGCGGCCGTCACGGTGCAGCGACCGCATCAACGCCGCCCGCACGTCCTCGCGCAACGGATGCTCCGCCACCAGGCCGCGCAGCTGGTCGCTCGTCCCGCCGGACAGCGTGCAGCGGATGAGGACCTCGGTCAGGCGCTGCCTCGCCGCCTGTGCGAACGGCGCGTCGACGTCGGCCAGCGCCGGTCCGCGCCACAACGCCAGCGCGTCGGCCGCCCGTCCGGCTTCCAGCAGTTCGGCGCACCGCAGGTGATCCACCTCAAGCGGCTCGGCGACGAGCCGGTAACCGGCCGGATGATGTTCGATCACCAGTCCCGGCACGGCCCGGCGCAACCGCGAGACCTGCGACTGCAGCGCGTTGGCCGCACCGGCGGGCGGGTCGGCGTACAAGCCGCCGATCAGCTGGTCGTGTCCCACGATCCGCCCAGCGTCGAGCACGAGCATCGCCAGCAGGGCGCGCTGCCGTGGCGCCGCGACCTCCACGCCGTCGACCAGCACCGGACCGAGCACCCCGAACTTCACCGGCCTGATTCTTCCCGAGTCACAAGATCCACGAGACCGGAACCCGCACTGCTCCGAATAGGTCGACTATGAATGCATCCCGGTGACACCTCGTATCAACTCCGCCACGTGCGGTCTCCTTCCGTTCGGTCGGGGACGAACCAATCGAGCGGAGAACCATGAGACCCAGCATCACGGTCGGCGCCGCACTAGCGGCCACCGTGGCACTCGCCCTGCCTGCGCACGCCGCCACCGGCAACCTGCCCGGCGGCACGAGCATCGGCGTGACCATCACGAGCCCGGCGAACAACGCCGTCGTCGTACCCGGTCCGGTCACCGTGACCGGCAAGGCGTCGATCGGCACCGGCGCCGCGGTCGTCGACACCGCCCTGACCTACGTGCTCGACGTGTCCGGTTCCACCGGCGCCACCGTGACAGCGGGCTGCGGCGGCGACCAGAACGGCGACGGCAACCCCGCGACGATCCTCGACTGCGAGATCGCCGCCGCCCGCTCCCTCAACGCCAAGGCCGCGGTCCCCAACACCGTCGTCGGCAGCGTCGGTGCCGCCGTGTTCGGCTCGGACAGCGCGACCGTCGACGTCAGCCCGGCGGCAGGTGACCAGAAGGTCGCCGCGCCCACTGCCGACGCCAACGGCAACGGCACCCCCGACATCTCCGAAGCGCTGGGCAGCGCGCACATCGGCAACGTGCAGCTCTTCACGCCCCACAGCTTCGCCTCCGGCACCAACTACACCGCGGGCCTGACCGCCGGCCTCGCCTCGGCCACCGCCGCGCCGCAACAGCGCAAGCTGATGATCTTCCTGTCCGACGGTGCCGGCTCCGGTGCCGTCGACGCCCTGCTGCAGCAGGCCAACGACGCCGGCATCAAGATCTTCACCTTCGCCGTGTCCAACGGCGTCGCCTGCGGCCAGGCGAACGCCCCGAACTCGTTGCGCAAGATCGCCGAGACCACCGGCGGCACCTGCACCGAGGTCCCGGACGTCTCCCAGCTGCCCGACGTCGTGCCCGGCGTCATCGCCTCCAAGCTCACGCAGCTGACGCTGAAGGTCGACGGCGGCGCGGACCTCCCGATCACCTCGATCACCCCGGGCCTGCCGCAGGACGGGCCCGCGACGGTCGACTACACGGTCAACACCCCGGCGCTGGCCGCGGGCACGCACGAGCTGTGCGTCACCGCCCGCGGCACCGATGGCGGCGGAGCCGGTGGCGTGACCGAGTGCGTCACCGTCAAGGTCAACGCCCCGCCCGTGGTCAAACCCGGCGGCCCGTACTCCGGCCAGGAAGGCACCAACGTCAGCCTCGCCGGCCTGGTGACCGACCCGGACGGCCCGTCACTGACCACGGCGTGGACCGCGGCCCCGCAGTCCGGGGTGGACGCGGGCGCGACCTGCTCGTTCGGCAACGCCGCCGCCCAGACCACGACGGTCAAGTGCACCGATGACGGCGTGTGGCAGCTGACGCTGACCGGCAACGACGGCCTCAACCCGCCCGTCGCCGTGTCCACGACGCTGACGCTGGCCAACGTCGCCCCGCAGGTCACCCTGAACGCCGACAAGACGCTCGTCACCCGTGGCACCGCCGTGAACTTCTCCGCGCCGTTCACCGACATCGCCACCAACGACAAGCACACCTGCACCCTGGACTTCGACGACGGCAGCCCGGTGGTCAACGGCACCGTCGCCCAGGGAGCCGGTAGCGGCACCTGCACCGCCTCGCGCACGTTCACCGCGCTCGGCGCGCACAACGTCCTGGTGAAGGTGACCGACGACGACGGCGCCTCCGCCACGGCGGTCGTGAAGGTCGTCGTCTATCTGCGCGGTGAGGCGTGGGCGCTCAACGCGACCGGCCTGATCACCGTCGCCAAGACGCCGCACGCCCAGTGCCCGCCCAACGAGGACAAGACCGTCGCCGCGGTCAACGTCCTGGGCCTGGCGTCGGTGAACGCCCTGCACGCCGACTGCACCCTCGACGCGAACACCGGCCGCACCGTCGCGTCGGCACGGGTGGAGGGAGCCTCCCTGCTCGGTGGCCTGATCACGCTCAACGCCATCGAGGCCAAGTGCGAGAGTGACGCCAACGGCGTCGTCGGCTCGTCGAAGGTCGGCACGCTCAACGGCCAGGCCATCGGCACCGGTCCGCTCACCCTCACCATCGGCATCGCGACCGTCCGTCTCAACGAGACAGCGACAGGGCCGAACGGCCAGCTGATCCAGAACGCCGTCCGAGTCACCACGATCCTCGGCCAGGAGATCATCCTGTCGGCCTGCCGCCTGGGCTGACCCGGCCGCTGGGCTGACGCTACTTCGCGGCGTCAGCCCAGCTCGTGTCCGGTCGTCACGTCCACGTGCGCCGGGACCTCCTCGTGCCGATCGCCCACGGTCAGCGTTCCGCTCGGCTCGAACAGCAGGATCCGCGCACCGTGCGGGGCCACCGGCTTGTGGAACGTGCCGCGCGGCACGGTGAACACCTCGCCCTTGCCGAGCACGACCGTGCGTTCGCCGTCGGGTTCACGCAGCCCGATGTGCAGTTCGCCGTCCAGCACGAGGAAGAACTCGTCGGTGTCGTCGTGCACGTGCCAGACGTGCTCACCCTCGACCTTCGCGACGCGCACGTCGTAGTCGTTGACGCGGGTGACGATCCGAGGGCTCCACAGGGCGTCGAAGGAGGCCAGAGCCTTGTTCAGGGCGATGGGTTCGTTCATGCCGTCGAGCCTGGTCGTTGGCGAGCCCCCTGCGTGAGTGCTAGGAATCGCACATGTCGCAAGAATCCTCGCACCGCGTCGTCGTCATCGTGGACGAGAACTCCAACCCGTTCGAACTCGGCTGCGCCACCGAGGTCTTCGGCCTGCACCGTCCCGAGATCGGCGGCCACCTCTACGACTTCCGCCTGTGCTCACCGCAACCGCACACGGCGATGCGCGACGGCTTCTTCACCCTCACCGGCGTGCACAGCCTTCAGGCCGCAGAGCACGCCGACACCCTCATCGTCCCCAACCGCCCCAACGTCGAGGTACCCCGACGCCCTGAGGTCCTCGACGCCATCCGCCGAGCCCACGCCCGGGGCGCCCGCCTCGTCGGCTTCTGCAGCGGCGCCTTCACCCTCGCCGAAGCAGGAGTCCTCGACGGCCGCCGCGCCACCGCCCACTGGCAGTGGGCCGACGACTTCCGCACCCGCTTCCCGGCCGTGCACCTCGAACCCGACGTCCTGTTCGTCGACGACGGCGACATCCTCACCTCCGCCGGCAGCGCCGCCGCCCTCGACCTCGGCCTGCACCTGGTGCGCCGCGACCACGGCGCCGAGATCGCCAACTCCGTCAGCCGCCGCCTCGTCTTCGCCGCCCACCGCGACGGCGGCCAGCGACAGTTCGTCGAACGCCCCGTACCCGACCTGCCCGACGAGTCACTCGCCCCCGTCCTGGCCTGGGCCCAGCACCACCTCGACACCCCGCTCACCGTCACCTCGCTGGCCGCCCGCGCCGCCGTCAGCCCGGCCACGCTGCACCGCCGCTTCCAGGCCCAGCTCGGCACGACACCGCTGGCGTGGCTCACCGGGGAACGCGTCACCCTCGCGTGCCGGCTGATCGAGCTAGGGGAGCGGCGCTTCGACGTCGTCGCCCGCCGCACGGGCCTGGGCACCGCCGCCAACCTGCGCGCCCTGATGCGCCGCGAAACCGGCCTCACCCCGTCGGACTACCGGCGCCGCTTCAGCTCAGCGCCCGCAGAATGATCCGCTCGACCACCCGCGTCTTCGCGTCGGCGTAGTCCTGCACCCGCTTCCAGGTCCGGCCCGCCAACTCCCGCTTCGTGCGCTCGTACTCCTCCCGATCCTCCGGATAGGCGCGCAGCCGGTCGCGGAACGCCAGCATCCGATCCAGCTCCTCGCACCTGGGGGAGTAGACGTGCAGGTTCACGTTCGGCTCCGTGCCCTTGAGCAACCGGTGCTCGTGCCACGTCCGCTCCCGCAACCGCAGGTAGTAGCCCGCCGCCACCAACGCCGGCACGTAGGCGTCCTCGTCGGCCGAGTCCGGCACGATCAGCAGGACGTCGATCAGCGGCTTCGCCGCCAGCCCCGGCACCGACGTCGACCCGACGTGCTCCAGCCTGACGATCTGCTCGCCCAGCGCCGCCCGGATCTTCGCCTCCTCGGCGGCGTACCACTGCGGCCAGGCCGGGTTGTAGTCCTCCAGCACCACCGGGGCGTTGTGCGGCGGCGTCTCCGTCACGAACTCCACCTCGCCCGGCTCCACCGGCCGCGCGAGATAGGCGCGTTCGAGAACGTCCAGCACGACCTCGGTCTTCGCGGCCGCGTAGTCCTGCACCCGCTCCCACTCCCGCCCCGCCAGCGCCCGCTTGGCCGACGCGTACAACTCGCGGTCCTCGGCGTTGTCACGCAGCCAGTCGCGGAAGAGCAGATGCCGCCGCACCTGAGCACACCCACGCGGGAACACGTGCAGATTGATGTTCGTGTCCGGGCCCTTGAGGATCCGGTGGTCGTGCCAGTCGTCCTCCCGCACCGTCACCCGATACCCCGCGGCCTCCAACGCCGGCACGTACGACACCTCGTCGCGCGGATCGTCCGCCACCAGCATCAGATCGATCACCGGCTTCGCACACAACCCCGGCACCGACGTCGACCCCACGTGCTCCAACTCGGCACCTGGCAGCGCGGCCAGCACCCGTGCGCGTTCCCGCTCGTACAGACCAGGCCAGGAGACGTCGTACTCGGCGAGCTCGATGTTCACGGCAAACCCCCACATAGGCAGTCGGCCAGAATATCAACTCCCGAACAGGTCACCCGCCGACTCGACCCGCGCCAGCACCTCGTCCGCCGTGAACACCAGATCCTCCACGACCTCGCAGTCCTCGACCTCGTCCCACGTGATCGGCGTCGACACCGCCGGCCGCTCCCTGGCCCGCAACGAGTACGGCACGATCGTCGTCTTCGCCGGGTTGTTCTGCGACCAGTCGATGAACACCTTCCCCGGCCGCTGCGCCTTCGCCATCGTCGACACGACCAGCTTCGGATGCTCCTGCGCCAGCCGCTGCGCCACCGCCTTCGCGTACTCCGACGTGTCCTTCGCCGGGGCGTACGCGTACACCTGCATGCCCTTGTTGCCCGACGTCTTCGCCCACGAGTCCACGCCGTCGTCGTCCAGCACCATCCGCACCTGCTCCGCGACCCGGCAACACTCCACGATCGTCGCCGGCGCACCCGGATCCAGGTCGAACACCAGCAGGTCAGGATCCCGCTTGCCCCCACGCGGCCCCACCGTCCACTGCGGCACGTGCAACTCCAGCGCCGCCAGGTTCGCCAGCCACACCAGCGTCGCCAGCTCGTCCACCATCACGTAGTTGACGGTCTCGTTGCCCTTCGAGCTGCCCGGCGAGTCCAGCCGCATCGTCCGCACCCACTCCGGACGGTGCTCCGGCGCGTTCTTCTCGAAGAACCACTTCCCGTCCACCCCGTTGGGGTAGCGCTTCAACGTCACCGGACGGTCCTTGAGATGGGGGAGCAGCACCGGCGCGATCCGGGTGTAGTAATCGATCACCTCACCCTTGGTGAACCCGAACTCCGGATACAACAGCTTGTCCAGGTTCGTCAGCTTCAACACCCGGTCCTCGACCCGCACAGTCGCGTCACTGCTGCTCAACCCGACGCACCTCCTCCGGCGTCTTGTCCGGCCGCAACCCGCGCCACGCCGGAAACCGCATCCGCCCGTCCGGCGTCCACTGCCGGAACACCACCTCGGCCACCAGCTCCGGCTCCACCCACTTCGCGCCCTTCGCCCGTTCCCGCGGCATCTCCGTCACGAACGGCGAACCCTTGCGCGCCAACGCCTTCAACCGCGGCGTCAACACCGCCAGCTCCGCGTCGTTGAACCCGGTGCCCACCGAACCCGCGAACGTCAGCCCGCCGTCCTGGGGGATACCCAGCAACAGCGCCCCCACCACACCCGAACGCTTGCCCTCACCCATCCGCCAGCCGCCGATCACCACCTCCTGCGCCAGCAGGTCCGTGATCTTGCGCCACACCGGGCTGCGCGTCCCCGGCTGATAGACCGAATCCAGCCGCTTCGCCACCACACCCTCCAGGCCCTGCTCACGGCTCGCCGCCAGCACCGAAGCGCCGTCCTCGTCGTAGGACGGGGGAGTCAGCCAGTTCGGGCCCTTCAACTCCAGACCCCTGAGCAGCTCACGCCGTTGCCGGAAGGGGAGCTGCATCGTGGAACTGCCATCCAGGTGCAGCAGGTCGAACAGCAGCAACGTGGCCGGATACTGCCTCCCGGCCCGGCGCGCGGCCTCCGACCTCGTCACGTGCATCCGGTTCTGCAACGCGCTGAAACTCGGCCGACCGTTCTGCAACGCGACGATCTCCCCGTCGAGCAACGCCTCCGTCGACCCCAGCTGCTCACCCACACCCTGCAGCTCCGGATAGGCGACCGTGATGTCGTTGCCCAGCCGCGACCACGCCTGCACACGCCCGCCCTCGACCCTCAGGATCGCCCGGACGCCGTCCCACTTGAACTCGTAAGCCCAAAGATCATCATCGTCCTGGGGGAGGGGACCGGGAACAGCGAGCATCGGCTTCAGCTGCTCCGGCAACGTCTTCCAGTCCGGACGCGCCGGAGCGTGCCGGCGCTTCATCATCCAGTTCTTCTCGTCCTTGCCCGACCGGAAGAACACGAACTGACCCTGCACACGATGACCGTGCAGAACGACGTCGACCTCACGGTCCGACCACTTCACCGTCTCATAGCGGCCACGATCCCAGATGACCATCTCGCCGCCGCCGTACTCACCCTTCGGAATCTCCCCGGAGAACTGCGCGTACTCCAGCGGATGGTCCTCGGTGTGCACAGCCAGACGCACCACATCAGTCGTGGACGGCAAACCCTTCGGCACCGCCCACGACACCAGAACACCATCACGCTCCAACCGCACATCCCAATGCAGGCTGCTCGCGTGATGCTCCTGAATCACGAACGTGTCGTCATTGCCCTTCGGCAACTCGTCCGCGCTCGGAACGGGCTCCGGCGTCCTGGCCGGATCCCTCTTGCGCCGGTACTCGCCGAGCCCGGCCATCTACGCCGACGAGGCCTTCTTCTTCGGCGGCGCCTTCTTCTCGCTCTTCCGCCCGGCCTTCGCCTTCTCCACACTGCGCTCCAGCGCCGTCATCAGATCGATGACATCGCCCTTCTCCTCGGCCTCCGGCTGCTCAGGCAACTCCGCACCCTCCGCCTTCGCCGCGATCACCTTCTCCAGCGCGTCCCGATAGTCATCGGTGAACGTGTCCGGATCGAAGTCACCCGCCATCGACTCCACCAGCGACGTCGCCATCTTCAACTCCTGCGGCCGCACCTCGACGTCCTGGTCCAGGAAGTCGAACTCCGCCTTGCGAATCTCGTCCGGCCACAACATCGTGTGCATCACCAGCACGTCATCACGCGCCCGGATCGTCGCCAGCGTCTCCTTCTGCCGGATCGTGATCTTCACGACCGCCAGCTGACCTGTCTTGACGAGAGCGTCCCTGAGCAGCACGTACGGTCGTGCGGCGGCCTTGTCCGGCTCCAGGTAGTACGTCTTCTGGAAGTAGATCGGATCAATCTCCTCCGCCGGCACGAACTCCAGCACGTCGATCGACTTGTCGGTCTTCACCGGCAACTTGTCGAAGTCCTCGTTCTCCATGATCACCATGCGGCCGTCGTCCAACTCATAGCCCTTGGTGATCTCCGAATACTCGACCTCTTCACCGCACACCGAACAGACGCGCTTGTACTTGATGCGCCCGCCGTCCTCCCGGTGCACCTGGTTGAAACGGAAGTCGTGCTCCTCGACAGCCGTGTAGAGGCGCACGGCGATCGTCACCAACCCGAAGGAGATGGCCCCACGCCACACGGATCTCATTCTCATTGGGTACCCCTGAAATGCGGTTTTCGCACTATCAGATCACCCACTTGGCCTAACGATCCGGCAACTGAGCGACCCCCGGCCCACGCGTCACAACCGAGAGTCCCGCATCCCACTGGAACACCGCTAGATGTCCTTGAGCGCCCGGTACGTCCTGTTGCTCGCCACCGCGGCTCGTCTCTCGCGCGCCGTCGCCTCGATGTAGTTCTGACTCGTCGCCAAACTCGCATGCCCCAGCAGCGCCATGATCTCGCTCGCGTTCGCCCCGTCCTCGGCCAGCCGCGTCGCGAACGTGTGCCGCAGAGCATGCAAACTCGCCCCCGTCGGCACCCGGTCGTTCAACCCCGCCCACCGAAAACACGACTTCACCAGGTACTCCAGCCCACCCCGCCCGATCGGCTCACCATGCCGGTCCCTGAGCAACGCCGACTCACGATCAAAACGCCCCTGCGGAAAACGCTGCTTACAACTCTTCAGGTACGCCTCCACGATGCGCTCCATCGGAGGCTCGATGGGGACGGACCTGTCCCGGTTGCCCTTGCCCTTCACGTGCAGCCGCTGATCACCCTCACGCCCGACCACGCTCGCCAATGTGAGGGTCCGCATCTCAGCACTTCGGAGGCCTGCGACCAGCCCCAGCGCGATGACCAGCACGTCCCGTTCAGGCCACGGATCACGCCCCTTTGTCGCACCCTCCGCCGCGGCCGAGAGCAACTGCTCGGGGGTGTCCTCACCACGCAGGGGCTTGGGCACGAGCGGAGGCGTCTTGGGGCGGGCGATGGCACCCATCGGGTTGCCGGCGATGAGGTCCTCGGCCACGCAGAACGTCAGGAACTGGTTCCACGTAGACCAGGCGCGCAGCACGGAGCTCTTGGCGTGGGTGTCCGCGAACAACCCGAAAGCCTGACGGAGGTTCGCCCCGGTGAGCTGGCCCATGGTGAGTTCCTCGACGGGGGAGAGGAGGGCCTCGGCCAGGAGTGTGTTCACGCCGGAGAGATCCCGCTGGTAGGCCGCCGTCGTGTGCGGCGAGTCCTTGCGAGTCCGGCGGGCGAGGAAGAAGGCGTCCTGGGCGGCGAGCACGTGCATATGGATCTTGTACCGCACACCACCGACAATTCCGCGCACTGTGCTGGATAATGGCGATTATGCATGATATGTCCGTTTCGCCGGGATTCGACGTGGCGGAGGAAGCCGCTGGACCAGGTGGCGTCACTTGTCGGGGATCGCGAACGTAATGGCACCCCGCCACGTACGTCTCACTGACGACACGTCGGTGTCGACCGCGCTCCGACATCGCCGTGGATCTGATGTTGTGGCGTCTGCAAGCGCAGCCGGCCTGCCCGTTGGCTGCGTCTTGCAGACGCGGCGACACGGGCGTTTCAGCCCCTTCTGAGACGATCTTCGCAGGTCGTCGTTTTGCCGATAATCTACATTATGTCAAGTAACGTGGATCCGGCGCTGGTGGCGGGCCTCTCCTGCCATGCTCGGCGGCGTGTCTGACTGGGATCGGTTCCTGGAGTGCGTGCCGTGGTTCGTGGAGCCGGGCTCCGCGGTCGTCGTCGGCCCGGTTTCCTCTTGGGCTCGCGGGCCGTTGCCCGGGTTTTCGGAGTTGTCGGCTCTGCTGGCGTCCGCGACCGTCACGCCGGTGTCCGTGGCGGGCCGTCCTTATGAACTTCTGGCGTGGGGTCGTTCTGACGACCGCCGCGGCTGGCTCTGTCAGCCGCCTTCTCGAGTCGCCGGCTCTCCGGCGTTCCTGGAACGCCTCTGGGCGGTGTTCGGCGGGATCGTTGAGCAGTTCGGTGGTCCGTCGACGCTGTGGCTGAACCAGAACGAGGTGTTGACGGTGTCGGCGTCGCGGACGTCGTTCGCTGATGTCGTCGGTCAGTACGACTGGTTGTGGACGGACGAGAAGCTGCCCCTTCCGGGCGAGGAGTTGCTGCCTTTCGTCACCGTGGCGATAGAAGCCAACGGGAACCTGACGGCGGCGCACGGCGAGACGGGCCGTCTTGTGCTGTTCGCGCCTGACCATTCGTTCGACAGCGTCACGCCGTTGCCGGGATGCCCGCGGTTCTCCTTGTACTCATTCGACGCGATGCCGGATGTCTGGTCGTGGGTGGAGTCGGTCGCGCGTGACTGGCAGGCTCCGCGTTCATGATCGATGAGTTCGCGAAGAAGTACCTGCACGACGATTTGCGTGAGTTGCGCGAGGTGTTGGTGTGGAAGCTCGACGGGTTGGCCGAGGCGGACGTGCGGCGGCCGTTGGTGGGGTCGGGGACGAATCTGCTGGGTTTGGTGAAGCATCTGACGTTGACGGAGTCGCGGTACTTCGGTGAGGTGTTCGGGCGGCCGTTTCCTGAGCCGATGCCTCGGTGGGACGACTTGGCGGCGCGTGGGTCGGACATGCGGGCGGACGAGTCGGAGTCGCGTGAGGACATCGTTGAGCGCTATCGGCGTGCGTGTGCGCACTCGGATGCGACGATCGCGGCGCTTGCGGTGGACTCCCCTGGTCATGTGCCGTGGTGGCCGCGTCCGGACGTGATGTTGTTCAACGTGTTGGTGCATGTGACGACGGAGACCGCGCGGCATGCGGGGCACGCTGACATCTTGCGGGAGCAGCTCGACGGCGCGACCGGTGAGGGGCGTTGAGGCAGACTCCCCCGCATGCGTTTTGCGATCTACGTGCCTTGTTATGGCGAGACCTATGGCGATCCGGCGGTGCTGTGTTCGTTGGCCGTTGAGGCCGAGGCGGCCGGCTGGGACGGGTTCTTCATGTGGGATCACCTGGTGGCGGAGCCGTTGGTGGCTGATCCGTGGGTGACGTTGGGGGCGGTGGCGGCGCGGACGTCGCGAATCGTGCTGGGGCCGATGATCACGCCTGTCCCCCGGCGTCGTCCGTGGAAGCTGGCTGTGGAGGCGTCGACCTTGCAGCGGTTGTCGGGTGGGCGGTTGGTGCTCGGGGTGGGGATGGGTGTGCCTCGGGATTACACGTCGTTCGGTGAGGTGTCGGATGCGCGGTCGCGTGCGGCGCGGTTGACCGAGGGTGTGGAGTTGGTGCAGGAGTTGCTCTCGGGTGATCCGGTGGAGCATCGGGGTGCTGTGTTCGAGGCGTCCGGGGTGCGGTTCGCTCCGGTGGACGTGCCGGTGTGGACGTCGGGGATCTGGCCGCGGAAGGTGCCGTTCCTGGCGGCGGCGCGGGCGTCGGGGTTGTTTCCGATCATTCAGGACGGGTCGGGTGGGTTCGCGGTGGCGTCTCCTGCGCAGGCGGCGTCGATGAAGGCGGAGTTCGTGGCTGCGGGTGGGCCTGTGGACGGGGATTTGGCGATCTGGGGTGGTGGGGCGCGGCCGTCTGTGGCGCAGGTGTCGGAGTTCGCGGACGCCGGTGCGACGTGGTTGTTGCTGGACGGGTGGAAGGCGTCGTTTCCGGAGCTGCGTTCCTACATTTCTGCTGGTCCGCCGCGTTAGAACGATCTTGTCGGGGGTGCTTGCCACACTGAGGGGCATGGAATACGCGATCTATGTTCCTTCGTTCGGTTCGTCGCTGGGTGATCCGTCGGTCCTGGTGTCGCTCGCGGTGGCGGCGGAGGAGGCGGGGTGGGACGGGTTTTTCCTGTGGGATCACGTGGTGGTGCCGGAGGAGCCTGTTGTCGCTGATGTCTGGGTGACGTTGGGGGCGGTGGCGGCGCGGACGTCGAGGCTGCGGCTGGGGCCGTTGGTGACGTCGCTGGGGCGTCGGCGGCCGTGGAAGGTGGCGTTGGAGGCGTCGACCCTGCAGCGGTTGTCCGGTGGGCGGCTGGTGCTCGGGGTGGGTGCGGGTGTGCCGCAGGACTACTCCCCCTTCGGCGAGCGTGCGTCGCGTGCTGGGGCGATGTCGGAGGGCGTCGAGCTGTTGCGGGCGTTGTTGTCCGGCGCCGAGGTCGAGCACCGGGGTGCGTTGTTCGAGGTGTCCGGTGTGCGGTTCGCGCCGGTGGAGGTGCCGATCTGGGTCGGCGGGAACTGGCCGCGGTCGTCGCCGTTCCGTGCGGCGGAGCATGCGGCGGGTGTGGTGCCGGCGACGTTCGGCCCTGACGGGTTGGTGGTGCTCTCCCCCGAGGATGCGGCTCGCTTGAAGGCGGACTTCGTGGCGTCGGGCGGGCCTGATGACGGTGATGTCGTGATGTGGGGTGGCGGCGTGTTGCCGGAGGAGGTGAAGGAGTACGAGGCCGCGGGCGTGACGTGGATGCTGACCGACGGTGGCGCGCAGGAGCTGGACGAGCTGCGGGCGTTCGTGGCGGCGGGTCCGCCGCGGTCAGGCGTGTAGGCCGCGGAGCAGGGTCGCGAGGTAGCGGCGGGCGGTGGTGAGCCGGTCGGCGGGGCTCGCGCTGTGCACGTAGGTGGCGTAGGAGATGCCGCACATGAGCGGGACGAGGTCGTCGTCGTGCACGTCGGGGCGGACGGTTCCGGCGTCGCGGGCGCGGGCGAGCAGTTTGGCGCCGGTGGCGAGGATCTGCGCTTTGAGTTCGGTGGTGCGCGGCAGCACGTCCTGGGTCGTGGCGGCGACCTTGACGAGTGCGGCGTCGGTGACCTGGCCTTCGACGAGCCTGGTGAGGAAGTCGGCGAAGGCTTTCCACGGGTCGTCGTGGGTGAGGGCTTGTTCGCCGTGGCCGGCGAGTGCTTCGAGGCAGGGCGTGGCGACGGTCTCGAGGAGCGCTTCGGTGGTCGGGAAGTGCCGGTAGACCGTGCCGACGCCCAGTCCTGCGCGGCGGGCGACGTCGTTGAGTTGCAGCGGGGTGCCTTCGTCGACGAGTTCTCTGGCGACGGTGAGGATGTGCTCCCAGTTGCGGGCGGCGTCCTTTCGCTGCGGCGTCATGCCTCCAGCTTAATTGGATACGCCATCCGGAACGTGGACGAGTGGCGCGTGCCTCTCGCTGAGCCTGCGCACGGCCTGCTGGACGCGTGGGTCCGTGGCCGTGCGGTTCGGTGACACGGGAACGGCACGGCGCCCGATGACGGTGCCCGAGGCCAGCGTCGTGTCGGTCGCCGCCAGGATCGAGGGCCGGGCGGCCGCGGAGACGGGTCCGGAAGTAGCCCGTTCGAACGTGCGGCGGACCAGCGGCCACAGCAGCCGCAGCCCAGGCGACACGATCTTGGACGTGCGCATGGTGCCGTCGGTCATGTCGGTGTCCGCGCCACCGGGGTCGGCCGCGAGCACCGCCACCTTCGTCTGCCGCTGGGCGAGGTCGAGGGTGTAGGCGAGGTTCGCGAGCTTGGCGCGCCCGTACCAGTGGAACCCGTAGTAGCCACCGGGCGGCTCGACCTCGTCGAACACCTTCTTCGCGACCACCACGGAGCCGGACGTCACGTTCACGACCCGGCCGGTCAGCACCGGGAGCAGCAGCTCGGTGAGCAGGTAGGGCGAGAGGTGGTTGACGACGAACGAGGCTTCGACGCCGTCGAACTCGGCACGATCGGCGAACATGGCGCCGACGTTGTTGACCAGCACCTCCAACTCCCCTTCGGCGGCGATCCGCTCGGCGAGCGCACGCACCTCGTCGAGTGAGGCGAGGTCGGCCTGCAGGAATCTCGCGGGCTCTACTCCCCCGGCGTTGATCCTCTCGACGGCTCGCGCCCCACGTTCGGCATTGCGCCCCACGACCGTGACGGCAAACCCTGCCTGAGCGAGCCCCAGTGCCGTCTCCAGCCCGATGCCGCCGGTCCCCGCGGTGACCACTGCCTTGCGCGCCATGACGCTCCCCAATCCGGATAGCTGATCCGCTTGAGATCGACGCTAGCACACATACGGATGAGCTATCCGTTTCAAGGGTGAGCGAGAATGCGGCCGTGGATCTTGGGGTGATCGGCCAGGCGACAGGCATGTTCGCGGTGACGAACGTCGACGACCTGGTGCTCCTCGCGCTGTTCTTCGCGCGGGCGAAGTCGGCCTGGCAGGTCGTGACGGCCCAGTACCTGGGCTTCACCGCGATCCTGACGCTGGCCGTCGTCGGCGCGCTGGGCGCCTCCCTGCTCCCCGACCAGTTCCGCCCGTGGCTGGGCCTGATCCCCCTGGCCCTCGGCCTCAAAGCCGCCTGGTCCCTGTGGCGAGGCTCCGACGACGATGACGAACCGGACGCCGCTCCCGGCATCCTCGCGATGGCCGGCGTGACCCTGGCCAACGGCGGCGACAACATCGGCGTCTACGTCCCGGTCTTCGCCGTGGCGGACTCGCTGTGGGTCTACGTCGTGGTGTTCCTGCTGCTGGTAGGTGTCTGGTGCCTGGCGGGCTGGTTCCTGGCCTCCCGCCAGCTGGTGGCACGAGCCCTGGCCAAGTGGGGCCACATCGCTCTGCCGGTCGTACTGATCGCCATTGGTCTTTTGGTGTTGTTCTCCGGATGAGCGAGCGGATCGTCAGGTAGACATTTCGGGTGCGAAAGACCTACAGCTACAACGAGGCCGTCAAGATCCTCGGCGGCAAGGAGCACCCGGTCGTCGCTGCCATGGACAAGGTCATGGGCGGCGCGCTTCTGGCCGGCTCGTTGGGGCTGTGGGAGGTGCTCGACCTCTTCGACGCCAAGCCGGACTTCATCCGCCTGAGCAACGAGTTGATCTCCAAGGCCTCCGCGAAGCGCCGGGGCGTGAGTCGATACACCCGCACCCAGCAACTGCACGCCGCGCACGCGGTCCTGGTGATGACTGCGTTCTTCGAGGCGTTCGAAGGGCAGCAGGTCCACGTGAAGCTCACCAAGGAAGACCGCGAGCTCGTCGCGAAGTTCCGCCCGTGGGAGCTGGAACTGCCGCTTCCGTCGGTGGGGCGTTCCTACGAGGAGAACCTGACTGTTCTGACGCTGGCCTACGACGAGCTCGCCACCAATCTGTACGCCATGCTGACGGATCTGGCGTGCTGGGACGGTCTCAACGAGACCGAACGGGGGCGAGTGCACAACGCGGTCCGAAGCACCGTGACACGCGCGCTGGAGCGGTACCAGGAGCTCTTGGGTCAGCTTGCCGCCGAGTACCCGGAGATCAGGTTCTGGTGCGCGATCGAGGACGGCCGATCGGTACGCAAGGCGTTGGCACGACTGGAGGACGTGCTCAGCGAGACCACGACCGACCTGACACCTGAGGTACGGCTGGCCGAGCTGGCGGGTGCCTACCGGGGCGCGTTGCGGCGGCCGTTGGTGAAGTCGACCGAGGTGCCGGACGGCGTGCGGATCCCGAGCCTGGCCGACGCCTACGTCGACCCCAGGTTCCAGGTCGTGACCGACACGGACCGCGCTCTGGCGCCGTCTTTGCTCGCGTGGTGGGACGACGTTCCCGTCCGTGACGATCTCTACGCCTACCTGGCGGGGTATCTGACGTCACCGGAGGCGTTGGCGGCTCCTCTGCTGGTGCTGGGCGATCCGGGTTCGGGCAAGTCGGTGCTGACCGAGATGCTCGCCGCGCGGTTGCCGGCGTCGGACTTCGCCGTCGTGCGGGTGGAGCTGCGCTGCACGCCCTCGGACGCCGATCTGGTGCATCAGATCGAACGCGGCCTGCACACCCTGTTGCAGGAGCCGGTCAGCTGGGCGGACCTCTCCCGCAACACCGGCGGGGCTTTGCCCTTGGTCGTGCTGGACGGCTTTGACGAACTGCTGCAGGCCACCGGCGTGAGCCAGACCCGGTACCTGACGATCATCGCCGAGTTCCAGCAGCGCCTCGAGGACATGGGCAGGCCGGCTGTGTTCGTCGTGACAAGCCGGTTGAGCGTGTGCGCGGGCCTGGAGATGCCGCTGGGCACGCAGGTCGTGCGGCTGCTGCCGTTCGACGACGACCAGGTGCGGTCCTGGCTGGAAGTGTGGAACGCGGTCAACCGCCCGCTGCCTGCCGACACCGCCCTGCGCTACCCGGATCTGGCTTCGCAGCCGTTGTTGTTGCTGATGCTGGCGTTGTACGACGCGGTCGATGACTCGTTCCAGCTCGACCACCTCAGTCTGAGCCGCGGGCAACTGTACAAGCGCCTGCTCGACCTGTTCGCCCGGCGCGAGGTGACCAAGAGCGGTACGTCCCGGTCCAATGCCGATCTAGATCGGGACATCGAGTTCGAGCTCGACCGGTTGTCGGTGGTGGCGCTCGCGATGTTCAACCGCGGCGTGCAGTGGATCGCCGAGCAGGAGATGACGGCGGACCTCGTCCAGCTACTCGCTCTCGACTCCCCGGACCGGCTGGTCGGAACCCACACCCGCCTGTCGGCCGGCGAGACGGTGCTGGGGCGGTTCTTCTTCGTGCAGAAGACGGAGGCCGTACGTGCGGACTCCACCACGCTGCGGACCTACGAGTTCCTGCACGCCACCTTCGGTGAGTACCTCGTGGCGCGGTTCGTGTGGAACAGGCTCACGGAACTGCGAGAGGAGGACCGTGCCCGGTCGAAGCGCAAGTCCTCGGCGGACGACACCGAGCTCTACGCCGTGCTGTCCTATATGGCGCTGATGACGAGCAAACCGGTGCTGGACTTCCTTCGGGAGTTCGCGGCGAAGTCCGACCGGGACGGGCTGCTCGACCTGGTGTCGAGGTTGTTCGCGGCGCGGGACGAGACGAGGAAGTCGCGTGGTGACTACAGGCCGGTGCCGGTGCCCGACTCGGTTCGGGACGCGAAGTACTCGCTCAACCTGGTGGTGCTGGCGTTGGCGCTACGGGACAGGATCTTTGCCGACGAGTTGGGCGTGAGCGTGGACGACTGGCGGCGGCTGGCCTTGTTCTGGAAGTCGCGGCTGTCGTCGAGCGAGTGGGCGAACGTCGTGCTGTGGTTCTGGGTGGAGCGCGACGCCGACCGGCACTTCGCGGTGAGCCTCAGCAACCGCGACCGGGAGGTCCACAACGAGTGGTTGCTGATGTCGGAGCCGTACGTGACGTTGGACGAGGTCAGCGTGACGTTGCGAGACGCGCTGACGCCGCTGGTGTCCCAGTACGGCATCGCCGTGACGGCGGCGCTGATCAACTTGATGGTGACCCCGGTCGAGAGGTGTGTCCCTGCGCTCCACCGGCTGTACAAGGCCGACAAGGGTGCTGAGGGTGAGGTGTTCTCGCGTGAGTTCTTCGCAAGGCTCGGTACCGGTGGCGACGATGCAGAACTGCTGGAGCAATTCGCGCGGCGGGAGTATGCCGTGCACACCGAGGACATGCTGGGCGGCCTGCTCAGGTTGCACGATCTCGGGGTGGACGCAAGCGCCTTCAGCCCCAGCCTCGTGAGGGTGCTGGACTCACTCGACCAGGAAATCGTCCGTGACCTTCGGCCTGACGTGGTCAAGCGGGCCAGGCAGGCGGCGGCGGAGCTGGGTGTTGAGTTGACCTGGTGAGTTCGGCGGCCAGCGCCTCGAGCTCCTGCTCGCTGATGTCGCGCTCCCCCACCCGCCGCAGCAACTCGCGACGCGAGCACACGACGATCGCCCCAGGCCGCTGCCCGAGGTCGGCGGCGGCCACGATCTCCACCGCTCCGTCCTGCAGGACCAGGATCGGGTCGGGCGTCTCGGTGTAGAGCAGGTGCTCGATGTCCCGTCCGGTGATGGCCATGGTCAGTCTTGTACGGCGCGGGCGTAGCGGGCCGCAAGAGTGCGAACGTGTGCCACCAGCTCCGGTGGTGAGGTGACTTCGAAGTCGAAGTCGAGCATGCCGATCCACACGGCGAGCGTTTCGACGGAGTCGGAGCCGGTCACGAGCACGCAGGACGCGTCGTCCACGGCTTCGACGGTGCCGATGGCGGCGTTGATGCGGGCGGCGACGGCGTCGGCCGGGGCGTGGACGAGGACTCGGGCCTGGAAGCGCCAGGCGGCTTGGGTCACGCGGGAGGCGACGTAGGTGGTGGCGTCGAAGTCCCGTGGAGCGAAGCGCGGGCCGTGAGGGGGTTGGGGTGGGGTGATGCGGTCTACGCGGAAGCTGCGCCAGTCCTGTTTGTCGGCGTCCCAGGCTACGAGGTACCAGCGGCGGCCCCAGTTGACGAGGCGGTGGGGTTCCACTCGGCGGCGGGTTGGGGTGCCGTCGTGGGCGTTGTAGTCGAAGCGGAGGGTGTCGCTGTCTCGGCAGGCCGCGGCGAGGACCGTCAGCAACTCCGGGTCGAGGGCGGGGGCCGGGGAGTCGCGCGGGACGGATTCGACCTGTTCCAGGGCGGAGACTCGGTGGCGCAGGCGGGACGGGAGGACCTGTTCCAGCTTCAGCAGCGCGCGCAGGGACACCTCTTCCAGGCCCGTGACGGCGTTGGTGCGCAGGGCGGCCGCTACCGCGACGGCCTCGCTGTCGTCGAGCAGCAGGGGTGGGAGTTCGGCGCCGGCGCCGAGGCGGTAGCCGCCGAACGAACCTGTGGTGGCGTTGACCGGGTAGCCGAGTTCGCGCAGGCGGTCGACGTCGCGGCGGACGGTGCGGGGGCTGATCCGCAGTTCGCCGGCCAGTTCGCTGCCCTGCCAGTCGCGGCGTGACTGCAGCAGGGCGAGCAGACGCAGCAGGCGCGCCGATGTTTCCAACATGGACGGACACTTTAGGACAGAGGCTGGCCGCAAGCGTCGTTAGCCTTGGGTTATGACGGAGATCAGGGAATTCCACATCGCGATCGACGACGCCGACATCGACGAGTTGCGGCTTCGTCTGACGCGGACGCGGTGGACCGACCAGGTGCCGGGGGCCGGCTCGCTCTACGGGGACGACGTCGCGGACGTCAAGGAGATGGCGCGGTACTGGGCCGGGGAGTTCGACTGGCGGGCCGTGGAGGCCCGGCTCAACTCCTTCCCGCAGTTCGTCACCGAGATCGACGGCACGAACGTTCACTTCCTGCACGTCACGAGCCCGAACCCGGACGCGTTGCCGCTCATGCTGATCCACGGCTGGCCCGGCTCGGTCATGGAGTTCGTGGACGTCGTGGAGCACCTGCGTCAGGACCACCACCTGGTCATCCCCTCGATCCCCGGCTTCGGGTTCTCCGGGCCGACCACTGACACGGGCTGGCACTCCGGGCGGATCGCGAAGGCGTTCGCGGAGCTGATGGCACGGCTGGGCTACCAGCGCTACGGCGTGCACGGCAACGACGCGGGAGCGATCATCGCGCCGCAGCTCGGGCAGGTCGACCCGGAACACGTGGTGGGCGTGCACGTGACGCAGATCTTCTCGTTCCCCTCGGGTGACCCGGCCGAGATGGAGGGCCTGACCGAGGACGACTACCGCCGGCTCGGGGTGCTGCAGAACTTCTGGGAGACGATGTCCGGGTACGCGAAGCTGCAGCAGGCGCGGCCGCAGAACGTGGCGTTCGCGCTCGCGGACTCCCCCGTCGGGCAGCTCGCCTGGACGATGCAGCTCATGGGCGAACCGGCCGTCACGAAGGACTTCCTGCTCGCGAACGTGGCGATCTACTGGTTCACCGCGACCGCCGGTTCGAGTGCGCGGCTGTACTTCGAGGACGCGCATCGCGAGGACCAGCCCACCGAACCGACGACGGTGCCGATGGGCGTCGCGATCTTCTCCGACGACTTCCAGACCATCCGCCGCTTCGCCGAGCGCGATCACCGCAACCTGGTGCACTGGTCGGAGTTCGAGCGGGGCGGGCACTACTCCGGGCACGACTCGCCGGAGCTGCTGGCGGGCGACCTGAAGGTGTTCTTCGCCAAGATGTAGTGGTGCCGCAGTGGGTGGAAGCAGGGATCTGGGGACTGGCAGGCGGCGGGGCGCTCGTGGCGGGCGCGCTCGTCGCCTGGTTCCTGCGCGTGCCCCGCGACGTCGTGGCCGTGGTGATGGCGTTCGGTGCGGGCGTGCTGACCGCCGCGGCGGCGTTCGAGCTGATGGATGAGGCGGAGAAGACCGGCGGGCTGCTCGCCACCTCCGCCGGGTTCCTCGGCGGCGCGGTCGGGTACGTGCTGGCGAACCTGCTGCTCGCCCGGCACGGGGCACGGCACCGCAAGCGCAGCAGCAACCAGCCCACCGAGACCGACCAGGCCGGCAGCGGCACCGCGATCGCCGTGGGCGCGTTGCTCGACGGCATCCCCGAGTCGGTCGTGCTGGGCGTGTCCCTGCTCAGTGGCGGCGGGGTCGGGGTGGCGATGCTCGCGGCCGTGGTCATCTCGAACGTCCCCGAGGGGCTGTCCAGCGTCGCCGGCATGAAGCAGGCCGGGCGCGGACCCGGTTACGTGTTCGGGGTGTGGGGTGCGATCGCGGTCGCGAGCGGGCTGTCCGCGGCGGCGGGCAACCTGCTGCTCGACGGCGCGTCACCGCAGCTCATCGCCGTGATCACGGCTGTCGCGGCGGGAGCGATCCTGGCGATGATCGCGGACACCATGATCCCCGAGGCCTACGAACGCGCCCGCCTCTACACCGGGCTGTGCACCACCGCCGGGTTCCTGACGGCGTTCGTGGTAGAACGCCTGGGCTAGTCGGGAGGCGAGATCGTCGACACCGACGACGAGTGGGCCACCCTCATCACCTCGAACGGCCGGCGCGTGTCGTTCCAGCGCGTCGATGACTACTCGCCGCCAAGCTGGCCCGGTCAGGAGCACCCGCAGCAGATGCACCTCGACGTCACGGTCACCGACCCCGCCGGGCATCCGTTCTGCCTGGTCACGAACTAGGCGCGCCAAACCGTGGCGCTGCGGGTCTCGGTGCTCTCCAGCGTCAACGGCACCGGCACCTCGTAGCGGGCCTGCGCGGTGAACAGGTCGCGTGGCAGGTGCGCGCGGTCCGGGTCGCCGAGCAGCACGAGCGCGCCGCGTGCGGCGGCCCTGGTCAGGAACGGCAGCACGAGCGCGGTGATCTCCGCGTCGTAGAAGACGTCTCCGGCCAGCACCACGTCGGCGCCGTGGGCGTCGCTGTCGAGCTGGTCACCGCCCAGGGTGCTGACCGTGACGACGTTGGCCACGGCGTTGAGTTCCACCGCCGCCAGCGCCAGGGGGTCGATGTCGTTCGCGGTCACCGACTCCGCCCCGGCCAGTGCGGCGGCGATCGCGACCAGCCCGGAGCCCGAGGCAAGGTCGAACACCTTCCTGTCGCGCACCAGCCCTGAGTTGTCGAGCAGGTGCCGCGCCAGGGCCTGGCCGCCCGCCCACGGGAACGCCCAGAACGGCGGCTGGTCGTGATGGGTCAGTTCCCACAGGTCCATCGCCTCGGCCGCGCTGTGCAGCAGCACCTCGGGCACCAGCGGCACCGGGGCCAGCGTCGTGTTGGCGAGCACGAAGTCGGTGAGCGTCGGCGCGGACATGACGGAGAAGCTTAGGGGCAGCGCGAACACCGCCCGCAGAGGCGAAAGGCCACACCTGGAGGTCACATGCCGCCGGCGACCCGCAGGATCGTGCCCGTCGTGTACGAGGCCTCCTCCGAGAGCAGCCACGCGATGGCGTTCGCGATCTCGTCGGCCTCACCGGGGCGGCCCAGCGGAATGCGGGAGGCGACGCGATCGGGACGGTCGGGCTGGCCGGAGAGCCGGTGGATGTCGGTGCGGATCGTGCCGGGCTGCACGCAGTTGACCCGGATCCCGCGCGGCGCGAGCTCCTTGCCCAGGCCGATCGTGAGCGCGTCGACGGCGGCCTTGGTGGCGGCGTAGTGCACGTACTCCCCCGGACTGCCCAGCGTCGCCGCCCCCGAGGACACGTTCACGATCGAGCCGCTCGTCATCCGCCGCGCCGCCTCCCGTGCGACGAAGAACGCGCCGATGACGTTGACGTCCACCACGCGGCGCAGGTCCTCGGTGCGCAACTCGGCCAGCGGGCCGGACGGGGAGGTGATGCCCGCGTTGTTGACCACGCCGGTGATGTCGTCACCGGCCGCGTCGAACAGGCGCGCCACGTCGTTCTCGTCGGCGGTGTCGGCCCGCACGGCGAGCACGCCGAGTTCCTCCTGCAGCGCACGCGCCTCCTCGGCAGCTTGGCGGTAGCTGATCACGACCCGGTGCCCGTCGCGCACGAGCCTGCGTGCGGTCGCGGCACCGATACCCCGGCTTCCCCCGGTGATCACCGTTGTCATGTCACCCACCCTAACCCGTATACTCGGCACCGGATATACGGGAGCGGATATGACGTTCAAGCGCACGAACCCCCTGGCCCTCGCGGTGCTGGCGCTGCTGTCGGAGCGGCCCATGCACCCCTACGAGATGGCGCAGACCATGCGGGAACGCCACCAGGAGGAGGTCATCAAGCTCAACTACGGCTCGCTCTACACCGTCGTGGAGTCACTGACCCGCCACGAGCTGATCACCGCCGCGGCCGTGCAGAAGGCGGGCAACCGGCCCGAACGCACCGTCTACGCCGTCACCGACACGGGCACGGCCGAGCTGCACGACTGGCTGCGCGCGCTGATCGCCGAACCCGCCAAGGAGTACCCGCGGTTCGAGGCAGGGATCTCGATGGTCGGCCTGCTATCCCCGGCCGACGCGTTGCAGGTCGTGAGTCGGCGCGAGGCCGCCGTGACCGAACAGCTCACCGCGCTGGCCGTGCTGCTGGAGAGGCTCGCGGGCATGGGACTGCCGCAGCTCGCGTGGATCGAACTCGACTACCGGATGGCCATGCTGCGCGCCGAACGCGCCTGGCTGTCCTGGTTCGCCACCGCCACCCGCGAAGGCACCGTCGGCGGGTACGACACCTGGGAGGACAGACACCGATGAGACTGCTCTTCGAAGTGACCGGCATCGTGCACGCGCCGTTGGAGGACGTGCGCGCACGGATGTTCGCCGACGCCGGCGAGTCCGGGTCGCATCGGCTCGTGGACCGCGACCAGGGCGTGATCGCCTACTGGGGCGACTGGTGGTACCGCGGCGAGGACTCGCTGCACCCCCATCCCGAGGGTGCGCTGGTGCGGCACCGCGTCTACAACATCGCCAAGCAGGGCAACTGGGCTCCCTACCTGGCGAACAAGCTGTTCCTCGGCTACCGCGCCAAACTCGAAGCGTCGATGCGCGACCGAGTGCGGCTGCTCGAAGGGCAGAGCTAGCCGGGATCAGAGTTGGCCGAAGCGCACGCCGGCGACGAACACCGCGAGCGCGCACAGCACGAGGTTGATCGGCACCGTGGCGCCCTCGCCGCGGCGGATGTGCGTGATCGCGGCACCCACCTGCACCAGCGCAAGGCCGATGGCCGCGATCGGGGTGAGGATCGGCGCGATGCCGGTCAGCCACGGCAGCACCAGCCCGATCGCGCCCGCGACCTCGACGGCGCCGATGCCCTTGACCTGTCCCTCGGTGAAATCCCCTGCCCACGACATGCGCGGCTCGGCCTGCAGGTCCTGTTTGGTCTTGGCCAGCTTGGTGAAGCCCGCCATGAGATAGAGGGCCGCCAGCACTCCCGAGACGATCCACACCGCGAGGTTCATGAACGAAAACCTAGACCCCCGCTCAGGGGGACGACCACTGATGTTCGAGGTCACACAGATTAAGTAAGGGTGTCCTTAGTCATCACCCGAACGGCCGTATAGGGTGTGCAGATGAGGTGCTCGATTCTCTCCGACTTCGCGGGCGAACCGCTGGCCGGCACGGCCGCGACCGCGACGGCGTGGCTGTGCCTGGAACAGCCGGGCCCCTGGGGCCGCGACGCCCTGCTGGAGAGCCACCTCGACCCCGAACTGGGCGCCGAACTGCAGCGCCGCGCCGCCGGCACCGGTGTGCGCATCCTGCTGATCCGCCGGCCCGGCAAGCACGCCGACACCCACACCCCCTCGACGCGGCGCCTGTACCTGGCCTCGACGAAGCCCGGCGCCTCGTGGCTGGAACAGGCCGACCTGACCGCCCCCGAGGAAGCCCTCGAACTCGACTTCGAGGCCCTGGGCGCGGGCCGCTCCACCGCCTTCGGCACCCCGGTCGCCGACCCGTTGCTGCTGATCTGCACCAACAGCAAACGCGACGTCTGCTGCGCCCTGTACGGCCGCCCGATCGCCACCGCGCTCAACCTCTGGGAGTGCACCCACACCGGCGGGCACCGCTTCGCCCCCACCGGAGTGCTGCTGCCCACCGGTCACCTGTACGGACGAATCGACCACCAGTTGGCCCACCGCGTCGTCACCGAGGGCATCGTCGCCGACCGCTGCCGGGGCCGCTCCTGCTTCACCCCGCGGGGTCAGGTGGCCGAGGTCGCCGTCCGCGAGCAGATCGGCGAGACCCGCGACGTGCTCACCGTCGTCGCCGAGACCGCCGACTCCGCGACCGTGCGGCACGACGACGGCCGGGAGTGGCGGGTGGCGCTGACCAAGCAGCCGGTGCCGCCGCGGCCCGCCAGTTGCGGGAAGTCGCCGGACATCGCGATCGCGCTGGTGGCCACGGCGATCGACCAGCTGGTGAAGGTCTACCGCTAGCCTCGATCGAGTGCCTCGGCTGATCCACCTCAACGGCCCCACCGGCGTCGGCAAGTCCACGCTCGCCGCCCGCTACGCCGCCGCCCACCCGAAGACCCTCAACCTCGACGCCGACGAGATCGTCCGGCTCGTCGGCGGCTGGCGCGAGGACTTCCACGGCGCGGTCGAGCTCGTCCGGCCGCTCGCGCTCACCATGGCCGCCACCCACCTGGCCTCCGGCAACGACGTCGTGATGCCGCAGCTGATCATGCGTCACGGCGAACGCGACAGGTTCGCCGCCGTGGCCGAATCCGCGGGCGCGGACTACCTCGAGTTCGTGCTGCTCGCCCCACCCGAGACCGCGATCAGCCGCTACCGGCGACGCGAGCACCACATCGACCACGTCGTCGAAGCGCTCGGCGGGCCACAGGTCATCCGGCACAGCCACGACCGCATCACCGCCTACCTCACCCCCGCCGCGACCGTCATCGACGCCGCCGGGGACGTCGACCTGACGTACAGAGCATTGATCACCGAACTAGATTGATCGAATGGGTCCCCTGCAGAGCACGCACGCCGTCCCCACCGACCGAAGACGCGTCCTCGGCCGCGTCGCGCTGATCATCGCGGTCGTGAGCGCCGCGCTGCTGGCCCTGAGCTTCGTGATCGACCTCGACGGCGCCGAGCGCGGGCTGATCTTCGCCGTCATCCCGCTGGTGCCGGCCGTTGCGGCCGCGGTGGTCCTGCTGCTCAAGGCGGGACCGTCCGAGGTGATCGAGCTCTACGAGGACGGCATCGCCCACGTCTTCGGCGGTGTGCGTCGGTCCTGGGCGTGGGACCAGGTGCAGGCGATCGACGTCGCCGAGCGCGTCGGGTACACCGAGGCCGACTGCACGGTCCGGTTCACCGACGGCAACCTGCTGTACTTCAGCGGATCCACCGAGAACAGCCGCGTGATCATCGGCGTCCTGACCAGGCACTGCGTCGACGCCGGCCGTGAGCCGCTGCGCGCGAGGCACAAGGGACGCACGGCGGCGTTCCTGGGCGGTGTCACGCTGATCAGCGGCGGTGTCGCCGCCTGGGGGTACCTCGACGGGCCGACCGTGTTCACGGTGGCGTGCGCGGTGCCGGCGGTGCTCAGCCTGATTCTGCTGATCTCCGTTCTGGTGACCGGCCGGCGTTAGGCACGGTCGCGGAGAACACGCCGATGCCCAGCGCGTACGGGTCGTTGAGGCCGACGGTCTCGAGGGTCTCGCTGGGCAGGGCGAGCAGGGAGATCGCCACGCCCAGGAAGTAGGCGTCGAGCAGGCCCGTGTCGCGGACCGTGGACGGCAGGCCCGCCGCCTGTTGCAGGGCGGCTCCGGCTTGGGCGTTGGCGAGGACCATGCCCGAGAGCGCCTCGCGCACGCCGGGGCGGCGGACGGCCTCCAGGTAGAGCTCGACCATCGCGAGCATCTGCGTCGGGTCGTCGGCGACCGCGCGGCGCAGCAGCGCCGGGTAGAGCTCGGCGACGTCGGTGGCGGTGATGTCGGGCGGGGTGGTCTCGCGCAGGCGTTGCACGGCGGCTTGGTGCAGTGACGTCATGCGGGCGGCGCACGCGGTGAGGATGGACTCGCGGGTCGGGAAGTAGTTCTTGGTGGTGCCGATGGGGACGCCGGCCTCGCGGTCGATCGCGCGGTGGGTCAGGCCCCGGCCGCCTTCCACCGCGAGGATCTGGATCGCGGTGTCGCACAGGAGATCACGACGGCTCACGGTCCGGGACACTAGCAAGATCACCACGGCTGTGGTGAATCGGGGCGAACGTGCTGGTCCCGGCGGTCGCGGTGACCACACCTCGTTCGACGACGAGGAACAGGCCGCAGACGCAGCGCACGTAGGCGACCGGGCCGTGCGAGGACAGGGCGGAGGCGCAGGGCCAGTGGCAGGCGGGGCAGGTGGCGATCATGAGCCAAGCCTGATGTCATGGTCTAGTGCATTTCAACCCTTACGGCGGGGCGGCCGCCGAGCTCGCCGCGAAGCTGGTCAACGCCGATCCGGCGGATCCCCTGCTCGACGTGCTGAAATCCTCCGACTACAAGCCGCTGGGCTCGCTCGACGCCCGGCAGGAACGTGACGTACGAGACTGGATCGAACGGCTGCGGCAGGTGTTCCGGGAGCCGGCGGTGGAGCTGCTCAACGAGCTGTTGGCCCGGTCGTCGACCACGCACTACATCTCCACGCACGACGGACGCGCCCCGCACCTGCACTACGCCCGTGAGGACGCGCCGACCGACGTGCGCCTGAAGGCCTACACGGCGGCGGGCATGGCGGCGTTGTTCTGCGAGGACGCCGGGCGCATCGGCTGGTGCGGCCGCGAGGGCTGCGACACGGTGTTCGTCGACACCAGCCGCAACGGCACGAGGCGGTTCTGCTCGACCAAGTGCGCGAACCGCGTCGCCGTGGCGAACCACAGGAGCCGTCAGTCGGCGTGAACGCGGTGCCCGAACCGGGTGTTCTCGAACGACGACTCGCCCCCGAACACGGCGTCCACGAAGTCCTCGCGGCCACGGAACCACGCGCCCGCGAACGACGAGGCACCCGCGAACCAGGCACGGCGGAACACCGCCCGCCCAGCGAACCGCACCCGTGAGCAGTCCAGTTCCGAACCGAACCGCGAGCAGGTGAAGTCCGCACGGCCGGAGAACCGCACCCCGCGCAGCACGGCCGGTCCGGCGACGTGGATGTGCGACAGCTCGCCGTTGCCGCACACCGTCGAGCCGTGCAGCCCGAGGCCACGGGCGAACACCGACCGCGTGAGCAGCACGTGCCGCCCGAAGAACGCGCCGCGCGCCTGGAACGCCCCGAGGAACGTCGACTGGTCGAACCGCGCGTCACCGAGGAACCGGGTGCCGTCGAACCGGGCGGCGCGCAGCCGGCACTCCGACAGGTCGAAGTCGACCAGCGTGGTGTGCCGCAGGTCCACGTCGCTGCCCAGCCAGAACCCGGGACCGGGCCGCAGGCGCGCGGCCAGCGAGGCCTGCAGCACGCTGCGCCACCGCTGGTCGGCCTCGGTTCCCGGCCACGGCAGCTCCCGCAGCGCCTCGCACAGCACGTCCAGCGCGGGCTGCCGGTTCTCGACACGGCTCTCGCCGTACTCGACCCAGTCGCGCAGCCCGCCCAGGCGCACGTCGGACTCGGCGGTGAGCAGCCGGGCGCGGATGTCCTGCAGCGGCGACGGGCTCACCGGCACCGGGCCGGATGTCCGGCGACGCCTTGCCCACGTCACCACCGCCACGGTCAGGACACCGGAGGTCGCTGTGAGCCAGCGCGAGAGAAGGGACATGACTCGATGATGTGACCTGGGTCATCGCGCCGGACAGTGGCGGAGTTCAACCCGGTGTTCACCGCGGAGCCCACCGGCCGCGACAGCCGACGGGCATCGCCGCGTCTCAGTCGATCACGTTGAACAGCCGCCGCGGCCAGTAGTTGTCGGCCTGGGAGAGCCCGTAGCGCAGGACGCGGTAGGTCGTGCCGTGGACGCCGCGCTGTTCGTAGGCGTGGTAGGCGGTCCGGTAGGGGTCGGCCCACTTCTCGAAGATCACGACGTGGCGGCCGTCGGCGGTGTCGCCGACCGTGTTGACGATGATGTCGCCCCACCGCAGCTCGGCCAGGGAGATCGGCTTGGAGTGCAGGCGGTCGGCGAGGTCGGTGGTGATCTTGCCGGGCTGGTCGATCTTCGCGGCCATCGAGACGTAGCCGGAGCAGTCCTGGCGGTAGCCCTCGAACCTCGACTGCTGGCTGTAGGGCACCGGGCCGTGGTTCGGACCGGCGGTCAGCCACGACCTGGCCCGGTTGATCATGTCGGCGCGGGTGACGTCCGGGTAGGCGTGCGCGGGCAGCGCCGACACCAGCGTTGTGTTCACGGCGACGAGGACCGCGGCGGCCATCGCGAGGACTCTCATGCGTGCTACTCCCATTCCGTAGATCACCTGTGGGCGCTTAGGGTCGGTTCATGGAGCTGACGGAGCTGTGTTTCGCCGGGGCGGCCAGGCAGGCGCACGCCGTGCGGTCCGGCGAGGTGAGCGCGCGTGACCTGGTCGCCGAGCACCTGCGGCGCATCGAGCGGATCGATCCGCGGCTCAACGCGTTCCGGCTGGTCTTCGCCGAGCAGGCCCTGGCGGAGGCCACCCGTGCGGACGAACGCAGGGCCGCGGGCGAGGACCTGCCGCTGCTGGGCGTGCCGATCGCGGTCAAGGAGGACATCGCGCTGCAGGGCCTGCCCACGACCAAGGGCACGAACGCCGCCCGCACCCCGCAACCGGCTGACTCCGCGATCGTCACGCGGCTGCGCGAGGCCGGGGCGGTGATCATCGGCCGCACCCGCATGCCGGAACTGGGCCTGTGGCCCTACACCGAGAGCTCCTGGGCCGGGCCGACGCGCAACCCGTGGTCGCTGACGCACTCGCCCGGCGGTTCCAGCGGCGGTTCGGCCGCAGCGGTGGCTGCGGGACTGGCGGCGGCCGCGATCGGCACCGACGGCGCCGGCTCGATCCGCATCCCCTCCGCGGTGACGGGCCTGTTCGGCCTCAAGCCCCAGCGCGGCCGCGTCTCGCTGTCGCCGGAACCGGAGATGTGGGGCGGTCTCGTCGTGGCGGGCCCGATCACCCGCACAGTGGCGGACTGGGCATTGGTCGCCGACCAGATCCACGGCGCCATGCCCGGCGACGCGCACGTCGCCCATCCGCCGCGCACGAGCTTCACGCAGGCCGCGCGCACCGATCCGGGCCGGCTGCGGATCGGCGTGTCGCTGCGGCCGTGGGGTCCGGGCATCGGAATCGCCGACGAGGTCCGCGACGCCGTGCAGGACACCGCCGCGCTGCTCACCGACCTCGGCCACGACGTGGTGCGCCTGGACCCGCCGATGCGCGACGTCACCGCCTCCACGCAGTTCGCCGCCCGCTACCTCCACAACGCCTACCTCGCGCGCACCGGCATGGAGTTCCCCGATCTCGTCGAGGCCCGCACCCGCGCGGTCGGTGAGCTGGGCCGCCGCATCCCGCGCGGCGCCGTGCGCTGGGCGAGCAAGGACGACGCGACGCTCACCGCGTTCGCGAACCGGGTGTTCACCTCGGTGGACGTGCTGCTCACCCCGGCGTTGACCCGTCCGCCGATCCGCGTGGGCGAGTGGGACGGCCGCAACGTCGTCGCGGCGCTGCTCGCGGCGTCGCACTACACGACGTTCCTGCCGCTGTGGAACATCGTCGGCAACCCGGCCGCCTGCGTGCCCGCCGGCCGCACGTCGGCGGGACTGCCGCTCGCGGTGCAGCTCGTGGGCCGCCAGCACGACGAGTGCACACTGCTGTCGGTGTCCGCCCAGCTGGAGCGTGCCCGGCCGTGGGCGGACCGGATCCCCTCCGGCCTCGATCATGCGAAATAGAATAGTACGAGTACGGACTATCCGAATCGGTATTGGTCAGAATCCGCGCTTGGACAACTCGTCGAGCAGTTCCCGGTCCGCCACGTGCCGCGACTTGATGTGGTCCAGGTAGTCGGCGAACGCGTCGGGCTGCAGGCCGCGTAGTTGTTCGAGCAGTTCGACGACCAGGTCCTGCTCCTCGATGCCGCGCCGGGCGAGCTCCACCTCGACGATGCGCCGGTAGACCTCGACCGCGAGGCGGCTGCCGTCCTGCACGAGGTGGTTCACCAGTTCCGCGCGCAACGGCGGCCACTCGTCGGTGTGCACGACCAGCGCGCGGATCTTGAGGTAGACGTCGAGGTTCGGGCGGGCGAAGAACGCCTCCCGGCACACCTGCACCGCCCGCTCCGGTACACCCCGGCGCAGGTGCTCCTCCACGGCGAGGTCGATCAGCCGCAGTGCCGCGCCTCGTCCGCCGACCGCGCGCAACCCGCGTTCGACCCAGTCCAGGGCCTCGCCGGAGCGGCCGTTGTCGCGCAGCACGGTCGCGACCTGCAGGTAGTGCCAGCCCGAGGACAGGTCCTTGGACAGCACGAGCAGCTGCAGGTCGACGTCCTCGGTGTACTCGGCGAGCTCCTCCATGACGCGCAGCAACGCCCAGCGGGCACGGTCGTAGCGGCCGGTCTCGCCGAACCCGATCACCGCCAGGGGCTCGAACAACGCCACCGCACGCTCCCGGTAGCGGGCGAGGCCGTCGTCGTCGAGCGCGTCGACATAGGCGGCCAGGCTGACCTCGGGCGCGTCGGGGTGCTGCAGCTGCAGGTCGAGCAGCCAGTCGGCCAGGCGCAGCGGGTCGGGCCGGGTCTCGGCGCACGCGCGGGCGTGGGTGGTCAGGACGCGATGGGCCAGTTCGGCGAGTTCGACGCGGTGCCGCCTGCTGCCGGCGACGCCGTCGGCCAGCTGGGTGACGATCCGCTCGATCAGCGCGACCAGCTCGGGCCCGGGGTCGGTCACCAGCAGCGACTGCAGCTCGACGGACACGGCGGTGAGAGCCTGCCACTGCACCGGCCAGTTCGCGCCCTCGCCGTCGGCCTCGGCAAGCGCGGAGGCCACGGTGACGGGCAGCGAGTCCATCACAACATCATTCACGCGTCACCCGGTCGAGTGCCACCGATGTCGCCCTAAGGATTTAAGGTTCACCCTCAGTGGCGAGACGGCTACAGCTCGGCCAGCTTGCGGGTCAGCACGGCACGTTCGCGTTCGTTGCCGCAGAGACGAATGGCCTGCTCCAGCTCGGTGCGGGCCTCCTGCATCCGGCCGAGCCTGCGCAGTAACTCTCCGCGCACGCCCGGTAGCTGGTGCGAGTCCTTGAACGCGTCGCTCGACGCGAGGGAGTCGACGATCGGCAGGGCCGCGGCGGGTCCCTGGGCCATCGACACGGCGACCGCGCGGTTGAGGTCCACGACCGGCGACGGCGCGAGGCTGCCCAGCCCCTCGTACAGGGCGACGATGCGGCCCCAGTTCGTCTCCTCGACCGAGGACGCCAGCGCGTGGCACTCGGCGATCGCGGCCTGCAGCCCGTAGTAGCCGTACCCGCGACCGGCGTCGGCGGCCTTGGCCAGCGCGGCCCGGCCCCGCGCGATCGCGGAGCGGTCCCAGCGACGCCGGTCCTGCTCCTCCAGCAACACGGTCTCGCCGTCGGGACCGCGGCGGGCGGGGAACCGGGCGGCGGTGAGTTCCAGCAGGGCCAGCAGGCTGTGGACCTCGGGTTCCTCTGGCATCAGCCGCGACAGGATCCTGGCCAGCCGCTGCGCCTCCCCTGCCAGGTCGAAGCGGATGACCTCGTCACCGGAACTGGCCGACGAGCCCTCGGTGAAGATCAGGTAGACCACGCTCAGGACCTGGGCCAGCCGCGCGGGACGTTCCCCGACCGGCGGCACCTCGAACGGCACCCCGGCGGCGCCGAGGGTCTTCTTGGCGCGGGTGATGCGGGCCTGCACGGTCGCCGTGGGCACCAGGAACGCGCGCGCGATCTCGTCGCTGGTCAGACCGCCGATCACGCGCAACGTCAGCGCCACCCCGGACTCGCGCGAGAGCACCGGGTGGCACGAGGTGAACATCAGGGCGAGGGTGTCGTCGTCGATCTGGTCCGGGTCCCACAGCACGTCGTCCGCCGCGGGGCCGGGCTCGGCTCCGGTCAATGCGCCGCCCTCGGGCAGGTGGTGGGCCATCGCGGCGTACTTCTCGTCACGGGCGCTGCGGCGCCGGAACGCGTCGATCGCGCGGCGCCGGCCGACGGTGAGCAGCCAGCCCGCCGGGTTGTTCGGCACGCCCTCGCGCGGCCAGGTCACCAGCGCCTCGGCCAGTGCCTCCTGCGCGAGGTCCTCGGCCAGCGCGAAGTCTCCGGTGTAGCGGGTGAGCGCACCGATGATCCTCGCGGAGTCGATGCGCCACACCGCCGCCACGGCCTTGCGTCCGGTGGGGTCGCTCATGGCGTTAGATCAAACCAAACGCCGTTCAGAGCTGACCGGTGGACTCGCGCCACGCGCGTTCCTTCTTGATCCACTCGTTGTCCTGCGGGAACTCGTCGATCGTCGGCACGCGGCGGATCTCGGTCTTGAACCCGGCGGCGGTCATCGGGGTGCGCTTGGCCCACTCGATCGCGTCCTGGATGGTGGGGACGTTGATCAGGTAGAAGCCGTTGAACAGCTCCTTGGTCTCCCCGTACGGGCCGTCGGTGACGACGGGCGGTTCGGAGGAGAAGTCGACGACCACGCCTTCCTCGGCGGGAGCGAGACCTTCGGCGGCGATCAGCACGCCGGCCTCGATGAGCTCCTCGTTGAACTTGCCGACGGTCTCGATCATCTGGTCGAAGTCGATCTCACCGAGGTTGGCCCACGCCTCGTCGGAGGCCACTCGCCAGATCAGCATGAACTTCATGATGTGCTCTCCCAGTGGGTTCGTGCGGGTCCGTTGTGGACCCTTTCACGCCAAGGTCGAACGGGCCGGGCGTTCGATCGACACACTCCCCGGATTTTCTTGAACTTTTCTGTTTTCGCTGGTCACACGACAGAGCGGCCCACCCCGGAGATCGGGATGGGCCGCTCTGCGTGTCGGTTTCGGTCAGACCTGCTCGTCGGGCTGGTGCAGCGAACGAGGCTGCTCCGCCTGCAGTTCCGGCAGCGGCGAGGAACCGGCGACCGGACGCGGCACGGCGCCGAGCGGACCGGGCACCTCCTGGCGTGCCACCGCCTCCGCGGCGGCGACGGCCTCGGCGACCTTCGGGTCGGACTTGAGGTCGAACCAGGCGGCGACCGACTCGTCCTCGTCCTCCGGGCGCGAGGTCTCACCCGGCTCGGTGGCCGGGGGCTCGTAGCGGAACACGCCGTCGTCACCGGGTGCGCCCAGCATGCGGGCGAACCCTTCGAGGGCCTTGCCGAAGTCGGACGGGATCATCCAGACCTTGTTCGCGTCGCCCTGCGCCATCTGCGGCAGCGTCTGCAGGTACTGGTAGGCCAGCACCTCCGGCGTGGGCTTGCCCGCCTTGATCGCGGAGAAGACCTTCTCGATGGCCTTGGCCTGACCCTGCGCCTGCAGGTAACGCGCGGCACGTTCACCCTGCGCCCGCAGGATCTGCGACTGCCGCTCACCCTCCGCGGTCAGGATCGACGCCTGCTTGCCGCCCTCGGCCGCGAGGATCTGCGACTGCTTCTGGCCCTCGGCGGTCTTGATCGACGACTCCCGCTGGCCCTCGGCGGTGAGGATCATGGCGCGCTTCTCGCGGTCGGCGCGCATCTGCTTCTCCATCGAGTCCTGAATGGACGGAGGAGGGTCGATGGACTTCAGCTCGACGCGGGCCACGCGCAGGCCCCACCGGCCGGTCGCCTCGTCGAGGACGCCGCGCAGCTGACCGTTGATGTGGTCACGCGAGGTGAGCGTCTCCTCCAGGCTCATGCCACCGACGAGGTTGCGCAGCGTGGTGATGGTGAGCTGCTCGACACCGACGATGTAGTTGGAGATCTCGTACACCGCGGAGCGCGGCTCGGTGACCTGGAAGTACACGACGGTGTCGATGGACACCGTGAGGTTGTCCTGGGTGATCACCGGCTGCGGCGGGAACGACACGACCTGCTCGCGCAGGTCGATGCGGGCCCGCACCTTGTCGATGAACGGCACGATGATGTTCAGGCCGGGTGCCGCGGTGTTGCGGTAGCGGCCGAGGCGTTCGATGACGGCGGCCTGCGCCTGCGGGATGACCAGCACCGACTTGACGGCGATGGTCAGCACGAAGATCGCGATTACGGCCACGACCACAGCGGTGATCGGGTCCAACTCGGTTCACACCCTTCTGCGGGCACTCACACCGCGGCTATCACCACGGCGACGGCGCCCGAGATCTCGACAACGGTGACGGCTTCTCCTGCTTCGACCACGGACCCGTCGAGGGTGCGCGCGCTCCAGGTGTCGCCGCCGATCTTCACCTGCCCGCCGTGCTCGTCCACCTTGGACAACGCGATGGCCCTGCCGCCCAGCAGCGCCTCGTGGTGCATCCGGATCCCGGAGCCCAGTTGCAGCCGCTTCTTGAGCAGCGGCCGGGCCCCGACGATCAGGCCCACCGACGAGGCCGCGAAGACGAGCACGCTCACCAGGTCGGCGGCACCCAGTGCGGACACGCCGGCCGCGGCAAGCGCGGCGGCGCCGAGCATGACCAGCACGAAGTCACCGGAGAGAACCTCGGCGACGACGAGCAGTATCCCGACGATCAGCCAGATCAGCGCGGCCATGAGCCCATACATACACCAACGGGGGGCACCGGGCTCCGAGATTCACCGTGCTGAGCCCCGGACCGTAACGAAATCGATCAACGGGAGATGATTCCGGGCGAGGAGGCGTGATGGCGAAGGCGTTGAAGGTGCGCTCGAGGTCGGGGCGGGTGATCTCCGGACTCATGCTCGCGTGCGCGGTCGTGGGCATGGTGGTCGTGCTGCGGTCCGCCGCCGAGCAGCAGTCGTGGGCCAGCGCCGAGGGCACGGTCACGGAGCGGTACAAGCGCAAGAGCGCGTCGGTGAAGGTCGAGTACTCGCTGCCCGATGGCCGCGTGCAGGTGGCGACGTTGTCGGAGAACGGGCCGATCCGCGAACCCGGCTCGCGGGTGACCGTGCGCTACGACCTGCGCGACGGCCAGGTCGTCGACGCCGCACTCGCGGACAACGACGAGGGTTTCTGGGTCATGGGCGTCATGCTGGGCGTGCTGATCGTCGGCTCGCTCGGCATGAACCTGTACGCCTGGACTCCCGCGCGGCGGGCCGAGTGATCAGTCCTGGGGGACGGTGACGAAGTCGATGAGCCGTTCGACGGCGCCGAGCAGGTCGGACTCGATGTCGCGGTAGCTGCTCACGGAGTTCAGCACGCGCTGCCAGCCTTCCCACGTCTCGCCCCAGCCCAGCTGGGTGCACACGCCGGTCTTCCAGTCGACGCCGCGCGGGATCTGGGGCCATGCCTTGATCCTGACGGCCGCCGGCTTCACGGCCTGCCAGATGTCGACGTACGGGTGGCCGGTGACCAGCACGTTGTCGTCGCGGATCTTCTCGACGATGCGCTGTTCCTTGGAGTTCGCGACGAGGTGGTCGACCAGGACGCCCAGGCGGCGGTGGGGTGCGGTGCCGAACTCCCCGATGAGCTGCGGGAGCTCGTCGACGCCGTTGAGCGGTTCCACGACGATGCCCTCGACGCGCAGGTCGTGGCCCCAGACGCGTTCGACGAGCTCGGCGTCGTGCTTGCCCTCGACCCAGATGCGGCTGGCCTTCGCCGTCTGCGCCCGCAGACCCTCGACCTTGACCGAACCGGACGCGGTGATCCTCGTCTGCTGCGGCTTCGGCATGGGTTTGACGAGCGTGACGGGCTTGCCGTCGACGAGGAAGCCCGCGGGGTTGAGCGCGAACAGCCGACGCCGGCCGTGGCGGTCCTCCAGGACGACCTGGCCGTACTCGAACTTCACGACGGCCCCGCAGAAGCCGCTGGCGGGGTCCTCGACGACGAGGCCGGGTTCGGCCGTGATCTCGGGGACCTTCTTGCGCTTCGGGGTCGACAGGATGTCGCGGCCGTAGTCGTGGGAACGCACGACTCGAAAGGTTAGCCGTAGAAGGGTTTGAAGGCGGTGAGCCACTCGTGGACGCGGTCGAGGTCGACGTCGGCGCCGTGCAGGTCGTAGCCGCTGTGCACGAAGTCCATCCAGTCGACGGCCGGGTCGCCGACGCAGGCACGCGGGTCGATCGCGACCGGTCCCGCGGGGCCTTGCAGGACGTTGCCGGGGTGCATGTCGCCGTGCAGGAGCACGGGTTTGACGTTGTCCTCGGCGAGTTTGCGGGCGCGGTGGTGTTCGGTGGCGTAGTAGGTGCCGGTGCGGCGGGTGAGCAGGGTTTCGAAGAGGAAGTCGACGCGGGCCTTGAGCGGCGGGAAGCCTTTCGCGCCGGCCTCGTGCAGGTGCGGGACGACCTTCGCTGGGTCTGTCGCCGGGCCGCCGGGCTGGATTCTGCCGAGCAGCAGTGCGCCGCGGGCGAGGTCGGCGTCGAGGAGATCGACCATCGCGGGTGTGTCGGACCAGGCTGCGAGTGCTCTGGCCTCGTGCACGGCGATGTCGTGGTCCGGGGTGAGTTTGAGGACCGCGCTGGTGCACAGGAACGTGGCGCCGGTGCCGCCGGGCATGTGTTCGACGAGGGTGAGGCCCCAGCGGGCGGTGAGCGTGGCGACGAGGTCGGGCAGCGCGTCGATCCACCCGGTCACGCCGGTGCCGAAACGTCGGATTAGCCGGGCTCTGGCGGCGTCATCGATCACTCAACTCAGATTAGCGAGTTCGCTCCCGACTCGCGGCGGAACTGGTAGTCGGCCAGCGCCGGGCGCCACAGCCCGTTGGCGTCGAAGCACGTCGAGAGCAGCCGCAGATCGGCGCCGTCCCCGGCGATGGCGACCTTGCCGTCGACGACCCACCGGTTGACCGGCAGCAACGGCACGGGCCACCCGGCCACGACGAGCCGGTCGCACACCAGCCGCTGCAGCCGGCCGCCGTCGTTGTCGACGATGACCGCGGGCGTGTCCAGGTCGAGTTCGCGGACGGTGGCGTGCGGGTAGTGCCGGACCCCGATGCCGGTCAGCGTCTCAGCGCCGGGTCCGATCAGGTGAACGGGCCCGAACCGCCGCGCGAGGCACGCGGCCGCCCACACGCCGAGTTCGGCGGCGCCCACCACGACAATCCGTTCGAAATAGTTCATCTCCACCGGGTCCCGCATTCACAATCGAATGTTCACGCAGGTCAGAACGCCTCCAGAAGATAGGGCCACGATCATCCGCGCGTCAAACCCGCACTATCTCAATAGGGATGGATCAATGGGCAAGGAATAGATCGCGGATGGCCGCCACCGGTCAGTAGGTGACGGTGATCGTGCGGTCCGGTCCGTTGACCTCGATCGTGCCGCCCACCGGGATGATGACCTGCGGGTCGGTGTGGCCGAGGTCGACGTCGAACACGATCATCGTGCTGGGCGCGTACTGCGCGAAGGCCTTGAGGACCGCTTCGCGTTGTTCGGCGGTGTGGGTGGCGCGGTCGGTGTCCTGGTCGGTGAAGAACCAGGCCTTGGCCCGTCCGACGAGCACGGCCGCGAACCGTTCGAGGAGGCCGCGTTCGCCCATGTTGCGCAGGATCCGGTAGACCTCGGTCGCGGACGGCATCTCCTCACTGGTCTCGAAGAACAGGACCTTGCCGTCGTAGTGCTCGGGGGCGTTGACCTCGCGGCCGGCCATCATCAGCCACGACAGGATCTCCAGGTTCCCGCCCCACGACGGCGCTTTGACCGTGGTGTGCGGCTGGTGCCAGATCCAGCCGCCGCTGGGTTCGAGCTCCGGTTCCGTCTCGAACGTCGCGGGGTCCTCCCAGGGGCTGTCCTTGTCGCCGTAGGCGGTGCTTTCTTCGAGCCGGTACTCCCCCGGCGTGAACAGCGCGGCCCGCAGCGAGTCGGCGGTGGCCGGGTGCATGGCGCCGGGCCGGCCGAACTGGACCATGACGCTGCCGCCGTAGAAGCCGACCATGCCGCGGTTCGCCAGCCACGTCAGCAGGTTGGTGTTGTCGCTGTGGCCGAAGAACGGCTTGGGGTTGGCCTTGATCAGGTCCTCGTCCAGGTGCGGCAGGACGGTGATCTGGTCGTCCCCGCCGATGGTGGCGATGACCGCCTTGATGGACGGGTCGGCGAACGCGGCGTGCAGATCTTGTGCGCGTTCCTGCGGGGTGGAGCCGAGCTTGCGGGTCGCCGGGTACTCGACCGGGACCAGGCCGAACTCCGTCTTCAGGCGCTGCAGGCCCAGTTCGTGCGGGAGGGGGAACAGGCCCGGCAGACCCGCGGCCGGGGAGACGATCGCCACGCGGTCACCGGGCTGGGGCTTGGGCGGGTTGATCAACGACATGGTCGCTGAGCGTAGTAACGCGCGGGGGTGGGGGTGCGACCTTTACCGGTGCCTGGCGCCGATCACCGTGGAGATCACACATGACGCACGCACAAGGTGATCGCATCGAGGTCGTGCTGCTCACGTCGTCAGGAATCGCCTACGCCGAGCTGCGCGGATTTCTCACCGAACCCCGGCCGGTCACCGATCCCGACGGCGCTCGCTTCGAGACGGGCACGGTCCACGGCACCAACGCCCAGGTCGCGATCGGCCTCAGCGGTTCGGGACCCCGGTTGTTCGGGGAACTCGTCACGCGAGCAGTCCTCCTGTTCTATCCGGTGGCCGTGCTCGGCGTGGCTCCCGCCACGCCGCTGGCAGGTCCTGACGATGGCGTGGTCGTTCCCCTGCGCACCTACAGCGATCGCCGCCTCCGGGTGTCTCCTCTCCTGCAGCCCGCGCAGGAACTGGCCCGAAACCGATGGTGGGAACGACTGCCCGGCGACGCCACGTCCCGGCGAGCGGCCGACGTCCACTTCGGTGACGCGGTCAGCGATTTCACAGACCCGGCCCTGATGTCGGAACAGCCGGGTGTGGTCGTCATAGACCACGGTGAAGCCGACGCGCTCGACATGGCCGAGCCGCAGAGCCTGGTGATCTACGGCATCGACGTCCCCGGCAGCGCCTCAGTCTCGACGTCGGCGTCGCTCGTCTCCGCGGCCAGGTTCGCGATGACCTTGGCGATCGGCCTCGACTCTTCCCACGTCGTGTTGCGGCAGCTCAAGACGATGGGGCACGGTGACCGGGTCGCTCGCACCGATCTTCTGGCGCGCCGGGCGTTCGTCGAGTCGCTGGCCGAGCTTCTGGCGCACTCGGCGCCGCCTGACGGCGACCAGGATCTGGCAGGGCCGACGGTGATCGCCATCGAGGGTGCATGGGGTTCGGGCAAGAGCACGCTCATGGACATGACCCGCGCTCAGCTCGACTCCGCAGGGCTGATGGAAGCCCAGCAGAGTTCCTGGGAGAAGCTCGTGGGGCGGTGGCGGCAGCGCAAGCTGCGTGCGTGGGACGCCGACCTCACGTTGAGCGGCTGGTTCACGAAGTCGAAGCGCGAGGACGTCGCGGCTCCTCGGGTGCTGACGGCGATGTTCAACCCGTGGAGCTATCAGACCGGGGAACACGTCTGGGCCGGGTTGAACGACTGCATCGTCGGGACGGGCGCACCGGTGATCGCGACCAACTCGAGTTCGTCGTTGCAGCGGTTCTGGTTCGCGCACAACGTGGAGCGGCTGGACCGCAGCCATGTTCAGCGGACGCTGCGCAAGCGGATCTTGTCGCCTTTGCTTCGGTTGGGTGTGTTCGCGTTGCCGGTGCCGTTGCTGGCTCAGCTGGTGCGCGCGCCCGCCCCGTTCCGGGTGTTCGGGTTCGACGTGGCACCGGTGGACCTGACGCTGTGGGTGGTCGGAGTGCTGCTCGGCATCGGCCTGGCGCACACCGCCTTCCGGTACCTGTGCCGGGCGGCGGACACGCTGCTGCCCGCCGAGTTGTTCGGGCCGTCCGGAGCGATGGGTGCCTACTCGTCGGCAGTGGGAACGGATGATCCGTTGCGTGATCCGCAGCGGCGTGCCCGCAAGGGGCAGTTGCAGAGCGCGCAGGAGGACGTTCACCGGCTGATCCGCGACCTCGGCGAGCAGGGCACTCAACTGGTGGTGTTCATCGACGACCTGGACCGGTGCTCGCCCAGGACGACGGCGGACGTGTTCGAGGCGATCAACGGGTTCCTGAGCGGGTCGTTCCCGACGATCCGGTTCGTGCTCGGCATCGATGCGGCGGCGACGGCGGCCCATCTGGATGCCGCCTATTCCGCGCTGGTGGTCGCGGACGCGGGAAGGGACTCGGCTGATCCCAGTCCGGGGTGGACGTTCCTGCGCAAGCTCATCCAGCTGCCGCTGCCGTTGCCGCGGGTGGCTCAGACTCAGGTCGAGCCGCTGCTCACGGGTCTGCTGGGCAGGCCGGCCTCCGAGCCCGTCTTCGTGCCGGAGGAGTTCGAGCGGTTGACGGCGTTCGAACCGGTCGAGGCGACGGCCGAGGTCGCCGAGCCGGAGGTCGTTCCCACGGCACCTGAGGTGCTGGTGCTGGAGCACGACGAGCGGGTGAAGGAACGGTTCGCGGAACGGCTTCGGGCCCAGCCGGATCTGTCGGTGCGGGAGGCGAAGCGGATCGTCACCGTGTGGATGTTCTACGTGCGTGTCCTGGAGCGGATCAGCCCGGAGGAAGGGCTGACGGCGGTGCACAGGGCGTGTCATCTGGTGTTGCTGGCGGAGATCGTCGCGCGCTGGCCCGCCTCGCAACGGTCGCTACACAGGCGAATCGACGGAGTGCACGGACTCAAAGCACTGGCCGAGGCCGTGGACGACAACGTGCAGTGGGAGATCGAGGTGCAGAAGTACGAGCTCACCGGTGACCGGCACAAGTCGTTTCGCAAGGGTGTGCTGAAGATCCTGAGCGACTACGACGGTGCGGAGATCGCGAAGCTGGCTGAGCAGCTGACCTAGAACGCGGGCCAGGGGATGGCGGGCCAGTCGCCGGACGGTTCGGGGTAGACGCCCGCGGCCAGCAGCTTGTCGGTGCGCTCCCCCACGGCCCGGACCTCGGCGCGGGTCAGGTGGTCGTGCAGCGATTCGCCGAGGGCGCCGTCCAGTTCGGATCTCAGGCGGCGCAACGACTCCATGACGTGCTCGGGGAGGGGTTCGCGGGCCCAGCCCCACAGGACGGTGCGGAGTTTGGGTTCGGTGTGCAGGCAGATGCCGTGGTCGACGCCGTAGACCGAGCCGTCGAGGGCGTGCAGGACGTGGCCGCCTTTGCGGTCGGCGTTGTTGACGACGACGTCGAAGGCGGACATCTCGGCGATGCGGGGGTGGTCGGCGTGGACCAGGACGGCGGGGTCGCCGAAGCGGTCGTGGGCGTGGAAGACGGGGATCCAGCCGGGTTTGACGTCGTCGACGCCGATGATGTCGACGAGTTCGTCTTCCTCGCGGGTCTCGACCCAGAGCTGGACCATGCCGCTGCCGAACGGGCCGGGGCGCAGCACGGTGGGAGGTACGACGCCGAAGGAGGCGGCGGAGATCAGGTAGGTGGCCACCTCGCGGCCGGCGAGCGTGCCGTCGGGGAAGTCCCAGAGCGGCCGTTCGCCTCGCACGGGTTTGTAGACGCAGTGGGCGTCGACGCCGTCCAGCGAGATCTTGCAGAACAAGGTGGCGTTGGAGGCGTCGACCAGGCGTCCTTCGACCTCGATGCGGCCGTGTTCGAGCAACTGCAGGGCCGCGGAGGTGTCCACGTCAGTCTTCTTCGGTGCGGCGGTAACCGTTTTGCCGCGGGCAGATGTGGCCGTCCGCGTCGAGCGGTTCGGCGCACAGGGGGCAGGGTTTGCGGCCGGCGTTGATGACGCGGTCGGCGCGTTCGGCGAAGGCGCGGGCGGCGGACGGCGACAGGAAGACCCGCACGGCGTCGGGGCCTTCCTCGGTGTCGTCGAGCACGACGGCCTCGTCGACCTCCTCCTCGGAGATCGCGAGGAGTTCGATCACGACCGCCTTGGACTCGGCGTCCCAGCCGAGGCCCATGGTGCCGACCCGGAACTCCTCCTCGACGGGCACGTCGAGGGGCTGGGTGTCGAGGTCGTCGGGCGGCGCGTCGTCGGGGACGTCGGCGCCGAAGCGGCGGTGCACCTCCTCGAGCAACGAGCCGATGCGTTCGGCGAGGACCTGGACCTGCTGCTTTTCCAGGGCGACGCTGATCAACCTGCTCTGCTCTGAGGCCTGCAGGTAGAAGGAGCGGTCGCCGGGCTGCCCGACGGTTCCTGCGATGAAACGGTCGGGTGCGCGGAATACGTGAATGACACGAGCCATGGCAGATACGACCCTAGGCCACGCGGAGAACGTCGGCAGGTCCTCCCCCACCAAACACTCCGCGTATAGGGTCGGGTTGTGGTGAAGATCGCTTCGTACGGGACCTGGACCTCGCCGATCAGCGCCGGCGACACCTCCAAACCGGGGGGTGGGTTCCAGTGGGCCGACCTGCACGGTGAGCAGGTGTGGTGGGCGGAGAGCCGGGCGGCTCAGGGCGGCAGAGTGGCGCTGGTGCGCGACGGCGTCGAGGTGCTGCCCGCGCCGTGGAACGCCCGCAACCGGGTGCACGAGTACGGCGGACGGCCGTTCGTGGTGCTGGAGGACGACAGGGTGGCGTTCACGCACTGGAACGACCAGCGCGTGTACGTGTTCAACCCCGACGCTCCCGAGCCCGCGCCGCTGACGCCCGAGCCGGAACAGCACCACGGGGTGCGCTACTCGGATCTGTCGGCGGGTCCGGACGGCGAGGTGTGGTGTGTGCGGGAGTCCGTCACGGGTGAGGCGCGCACCGATGTGCGCCGCGATCTGGTGGCGATCACCCGCTCAGGTGAGATCCGGGTTCTCGGTGCCTCGCACCACTTCATGACCGGCCCGAAGATCAGCCCGGACGGCACGAGGTTCGCGTGGATCGGCTGGGACCACCCGCAGATGCCGTGGGACGGCACCGAACTGTGCGTCGCCGAGATCGGCTCCTCCGAACACCAAGTCGTGGCCGGCTCGCGGACCGAGGCGGTGTGCCAGTTCGAGTGGGAGGGCGACTCCCTGCTGGCGCTGACCGACCCGGACGGCTGGTGGAACCTGTTCCGCGTCTCCCCCGACGGCACGCGCAAGAACCTGGCGCCGTGCGAGGAGGAGCTGGGCGGTCCGATGTGGAGGCTGGGCAACCGCTGGTTCGCCACGTTGTCGCCGGGCCGGTACCTGGTGGTGCGCTCAGGGCAGCTGGCGGTGCTCGACGAGCGTTCCGCGACGGTGACCGACGTGCAGACCGATCTGCCGACGTGGGCGGCTGAGCTGTCGGTGCGCGACGGCGTGGTGATCTGCGGTGCGGCGGGGCCGACCTCGGATTACGCCGTGGTGCGCCTGGACCTGTCCAACGGCGAGCTCACCTATCTGACCGGTGGCGAGGAGTCGCCGGAGTCGGCGTATCTACCGGTGCCGGTGGAGCGGATGTTCGGCGAGATCCCCGCGTACGTGTACGCGCCGTCGAACCCGGACTTCGCCGGGCCCGAGGGGGAACTGCCGCCGTACGTGGTGCACGTGCACGGCGGGCCCACGGGGCGTGCGTTGCCGAAGCTCGACACGGACATCGCGTACTTCACCAGCCGTGGCATCGGTGTGGTGGCGGTCAACTACGGCGGTTCGACGGGCTACGGGCGGGCGTTCCGGGAGCGGCTGCGCGAGCAGTGGGGTGTCGTGGACGTGGAGGACTGCGCGTTCGTGGCCCAGGAGCTCGCGAAGGAGGGCACGGCGGATCCGCAGCGCCTCGGGATCCGGGGCGGTTCGGCGGGTGGCTGGACGTCGGCGGCGTCGCTGACCTCGACCGACGTGTACCGCTGCGGGATGGTGGCGTTCCCGATCCTGGATCTGGCGGGGTGGACGTCGGAGGGCGGCGAGACGCACGACTTCGAGTCGCGTTACGTCGAGGGCCTGGTCGGCACGCTGCCGGAGGCCGCGGACCGCTATCGGGACCGTTCGCCGTCGACGAAGGCGCGGTCGGTGTCGGGGCCGGTGTTGTTGTTGCAGGGCCTGGAGGACGAGATCTGCCCGCCGGAGCAGGCGGACCGGTTCGCCGCGGATCTGGCCGGGTCCGGGATCCCGCACGCGTACATCACGTTCGAGGGTGAGCAGCACGGTTTCCGGATGGCCGAGAACATCAAGACGGCCCTGGAAGCGGAGCTGTCGTTCTACGGGCAGGCGTTCGGGTTCACCCCGCCGGGTGTGCCGGTGCTGGAACTGTCCGAGTGAGTCTGCTGTCCGCCGGGGATCGGGTCGCGCTGGTGTCCCCGGCCGGCCCGGCTCTGGCTTCGAAGATCGACGCGGGCGCTGACGTGCTGCGGTCGTGGGGCCTGCAGGTCACGGCGCCGGTGGTGGCGCCGTGGTCGTTGCCGTATCTGGCCGGGTCGGACGAGGCGCGGGCTGCCGAGTTCGTGGCGGCGTGGCGTTCGGACGTGGCGGCGGTGTTCTGCGTGCGGGGCGGGTACGGGTGTCTGCGGATGACGGACCTCGTGCCGTGGAAGGACTTGCCGCCGCGGGTGTTCGTGGGCTCGTCGGACGTGACGGTGCTGCACGCCGAACTCAACGCCGTCGGTCAGCCGACGGTGTTCGGGCCGATGCCGGGCACCGCTGATTTCGTCGGCGACCCACTGGCCCAGTCACGGCTGCGCGAACTGCTGTTCTCCGGCACACGGTCGTGGACGGCGGGCACGACCGTGGTGCCGGGTACGGCGCGTGGGGTGCTCACGGGTGGCAACGCGGCGTTGCTGGCGGCGTCGGTGGGCGGGCCCCGCTGGGAGCCGCCTGCCGCGGGGGCGATCGCGTTGCTGGAGGACATCGGCGAGGAGCCGTACCGGCTGGACCGGATCCTGACGCAGTTGCTGCGGGCGGGCTGGTTCGAGCCGGTGTCGGGGATCGTGCTGGGGTCGTGGACGGACTGCGGTGACGTCTCGGCGGTGCTGGCCGACCGGTTGTCGGGGCTGGGGGTGCCGATCCTGGGTGAGGCCGGGTTCGGGCACTGCGCGGGGTCGTGGTCGTTGCCGCTGGGGGTGCGGGCGGAGCTCGACGCGGGCGCGGGGACGTTGACGCTGGTGTGAGAGGGGGTCACCCGGTGGGCGGCGGCCGTCCGGGTGACGCCGGGTAGGCTTCCGGCCGCCATGAGACCCCAGCCTCAGTGGGCGGCGTTAGACGTCTACGCGTCCAACTCCGACCTCTACGCCGATCCCCGACTGGTGGAACGGGTGGACTACCGGCGTCGCTTCAAGCGGCACCGGCCCCGTACGCCGTCGGTCGTCCTCGCCCCGCACGGCGGCGGCATCGAGGTCGGAACGTCCGAGTTGTGCCTCGCGGTCGCGGGTTTCCACCCCGGCACACGGGTGCCGATCGGTCAGACGCACGACTACTGGATGTTCGAGGGGCTGCGCACGGCCTCGAACGACGAGCTGCACGTGACGTCGTCCAACTGCGACGACCGGGTGGCCCGCACGCTGGTGTCGGGCGCCTCGCACGCGTTGGGACTGCACGGCTGCACGGCGGCCGCGGCGGGTCTGGAGGACCACGACCGGGCGGTGCTGGTCGGCGGGCGTGACGCGTTGCTGCGGCTGGAGCTGTTGACGCGGCTGCGGAGGGCGGGGTTCCACACGGTCGACGCGGTGGACCACCCGATCCTGGGCGGCTTCGACCGGGCGAACATCGCGAACCGCACCCGGTCGCGGCAGGGCGCTCAGCTGGAGCTGACGACTCCCCTGCGCACGGCGATGTTCGAGGAGAACTCGCGTCCCGGCCGCCGGCACACGACGACCGAGGTGTTCTGGGACTTCGTGCATGCCTGCCGTGCGGCCGTGGCGGCGCGTGAGGCCCTCAACAACTAGCGTCGAGACGTGCGTCTTACAGCGGTCACGGTCGGTACGTCACAACCTCGCGAGCTCGCCGCGTTCTACGCCCGGCTGCTCGACGCGTCCGTGGGGACGGCGGAGGACGACTGGGCCCAGGTGCGGGTGCCCGGCGGGTTCACGCTGAACTTCGAACGCGAGGAGCGTTTCCGCAGGCCGGTGTGGCCGGCTGTGGAGGGCGGGCAGACGGCGTCGCAGCACCTGGACATCGAGGTCGGCGACCTGGACTCGGCGGTCGAGCACGCGCTGGCGTGCGGTGCGGTGCTCGCGGAGGTGCAGCCGCAGGAGAACGTGCGGGTGCTGATCGATCCGGACGGGCACCCGTTCTGCCTGTTCCTTTAGACGCGCAGGGCGAGCACGCGGCCGGGCCAGGTGCCGTCGCGTGCGGTGAAGGCCGAGACCGAGGTGAAGCCCTGCTGCTCGTAGTAGGCGACGAGGCGGTGGTCGTCGCTGTCGTAGCAGTCGACGCGGATCAGGCCGATTCCGGCGGCGTGGGCTTCGGCGCGGGCGTGGGCCAGCAGTGCGGCGCCGACACCGTTGCCGGCATACGCGCGTGCGGTGACCAGCAGCGTCACGTAGTGCTCGGGTTCGTCGGCGGGCGGCACGTAGTCGTGGGGCGCGGTGGAGGTGATGATCGCGCCCGCGGGCTGGTCGTCGATCACGCCCAGCCACACGGTGCCGGTGGTGGCGAGCCGCGTGATCCGTTCGACGCCGGCCGGGGCAGCGGACCAGTGGTCGGTTCCCCACTGTCCGCTGCGGCCCTGCGAGGCGAGCCAGTCCTGAGCGTCATCCAGCATCGCCATGATCGCCGGTACGTCGGCCGGCCCGCCTCGCGTGACATCCATGCGTCTACAGGTACTTCTTGAGCTCCCGCTTGGCCAGCGACATGCGGTGGACCTCGTCGGGGCCGTCCGCGAGGCGCAGGGTGCGGGTGGCGGCCCAGAGTTCGGCGAGCGGGAAGTCCTGGCTGACGCCGGCGCCGCCGTGGGCCTGGATGGCCTTGTCGAGGACCCATTCGGTCATCGACGGGGTGCCGATCTTGATGGCCTGGATCTCGGTGTGGGCGCCCTTGTTGCCGACGGTGTCCATCAGCCACGCGGTCTTGAGGACCAGGAGCCGGGCCTGTTCGATGCGGACGCGGGACTCGGCGATCCACTCGTGCACGACGCCCTGGGCGGCGATGGGCTTGCCGAACGCGACGCGCGACGAGGCGCGGCGGCACATCAACTCGAGGGCGCGTTCGGCCATGCCGATCAGGCGCATGCAGTGGTGGATGCGGCCGGGGCCCAGGCGGGCCTGCGCGATGGCGAAGCCCTCGCCCTCACCGGAGATGAGGTTCGAGGCGGGGACGCGGACGTCGACGAACTCGATCTCGGCGTGGCCGCCGTGGGCGTGGTCGCCGTAGCCGAAGACGTGCATGGCGCGTTTGACGGTGACACCGACGGCGTCGCGCGGGACGAGGATCATGGCCTGCTGGCGGTGACGTTCGGCGTCGGGGTCGGTCTTGCCCATGACGATGAAGATCGCGCAGTTCGGGTTCATCGCGCCCGAGGACCACCACTTGCGGCCGTTGATGACGTAGTCGTCGCCGTCGCGTTCGATGCGGGTGGCGATGTTGGTGGCGTCGGAGGAGGCGACCTCGGGTTCGGTCATGCAGAACGCGGAGCGGATCTCGCCGTCGAGCAGGGGCTGCAGCCACTGCTTCTTCTGCTCGTCGGTGCCGAACATGGAGAGCACCTCCATGTTGCCGGTGTCGGGGGCGGCGCAGTTCAACGCCTCCGGCGCGAGGTGCGGGCTGCGGCCGGTGATCTCGGCGAGCGGCGCGTACTGCAGGTTCGTCAGGCCCGCGCCGTGCTCGGGGTCGGGCAGGAAGAGGTTCCACAGGCCCTGGCGGCGGGCCTCGGCCTTGAGCTCTTCGAGGACGGGCTGGCGTTCCCACGGGTCGGCGGCGTCGTGCAGCTGCTGCTCGAGGACCGCTTCGGCCGGGTAGACGTGCTCGTCCATGAACGTGAGGAGCTTGGTGCGCAGTTCCTCGGTCTTGGCGTCGTAGGCGAAGTCCATTAGAGCTCCTTGTGGGCGGCGGCGAGTCCCTGCCGCACGAGGGGAACGGTGAACGCGCCGAGCTTTTCGAAGCCGGCGCCGACGGTCTTGCCGCTGGCGAAGCGGAAGTGGATGCCTTCGACGATGACGGCGAGCTTGAAGTAGCCGAAGGCGATGTACCAGCCCAGGCCGGAGGTGTCGGTGCCGGTGCGGGCGGTGTAGCGGGCGACGAGCTGGTCGGCGGACAGGAAGCCGGGCAACGAGGTGACGCCGCCGGTGATGGGGTCGTTGTCCGCGCCGAGGCCGGCCCAGTAGACGTAGAGCAGGCCGAGGTCGGCGAGGGGGTCGCCGAGGGTGGCCATCTCCCAGTCCAGCACCGCGCTGATCCGCAGTGGTGACTCGGTCACCAGCGCGTTGTCGAGGCGGTAGTCGCCGTGGATGATCGCCACGCGCTTCGAGTCCGGGACGGTGTCGGCGAGCTTGTCGCGCAGTTCGTCGACACCGGGCAGGTCGCGGCTGCGGGACGCGTCGAGCTGCTTGCCCCACCGCTTGACCTGCCGGGCGAGGAACCCCTCCGGGCGCCCGAAGTCGCTCAAGCCCACCGAGTCGGGGTCGACGGAATGCAGGTCGGCGAGCACGTCGACCAGCTTGCGCGACAGCACGGTGGCCTTCTCGGAGTTGAGCCACGGGCACTGCGACCGCTCACGCAGCGCCACACCGGGCATCTCCTCCATCAGGTAGAACGGCGCGCCGATGACGGAGGGGTCCTCGACGAGCTTGTGCGCGCCGGGCACGGGGACGTCGGTGTCGGCGAGCGCGGAGATGACGCGGAACTCGCGGGCCATGTCGTGGGCGGTGGCGAGCACGTGGCCCAGGGGCGGGCGGCGCAGCACCCACGTCTGGCTGCCGTCGCTGACGCGGTAGGTGAGGTTGGAGCGGCCGCCGCGGAACAGCTCGCCGGTCAGCGGGCCCGTGCCCAGGTGTGCGGCCAGTGCCTGCAGGTCGAGGCCGGGAAGGTCGGTCACAGGTTCACTCCGAGGGTGGCGAGGTGGGCGCGGGTGCTCTCAGCGCTCGTGTGGCGCAACGCGTGCATGCCGACCGACTGGGCGGCCTCGACGTTGATCGGCGCGTCGTCGAAGAACACCGCGCGCCCGGCAGGGACACCGACCCGCTCGAGGGTGTGACGGTAGATGCGCTCGTCGGGTTTGCGCAGGCCGACACGGCCGCTGATCACGACGGTGTCGAACAGCTCGACGAGCAGGTCCTTCGGATAGCCCTCGCCCCAGCTGTTGGACAGCAGCGCGGTGTGCAGGCCGGCGGCGCGGGCCTTGCGGACGAGTTCGACCATCGCCGGGTCGGGCGTCGCACCGCCGAACATGCGCTTGAGCAGCCCGTTCTCGTCGATCTTGGCGCCGGTGGTGGTGATCAGCTCGGCGGCCAGCAGCCGTTCGAACTCGGGCACCGTCAGCTCGCCGGTCTCCAGGCGGAACACGGGGTTGTCCGGGAGCGCCTCGCGGCTGAGCCACTCGCGCATGATGCGGCCGTAGACGTCGCGGTCGATGGCCTCGGCGTGCAGCCAGGCGCCGACGAACTCGGGCACGGAGACCGTCAGGACGCCGCCCCAGTCGAAGATCAGAGCGTCGACCAGTGGCTGTGCCGGAAGCGTTGTGTCACCCACGACTCGGAGGGTACCGACCGGTCGGTATGTCGGCAACCGGGGAGTGCGGCATCGACTTTCGGAGGATGGGACAAGTTCTCTTTATGCGGTTTCCGGGCCCCTCGCACCCCGATACGTTCGAGCCCGAAGGGGGTCCACATGGCCAGGACTGTGACGGTGGCTTTGGCCGCCGCGATGACGCTCGCTCTCACCCAGGTCCCCGCCGCCCAGGCGGACGGCGCACAGATCGTCAGGACCGACAAGGGTGCGGTCGCCGGCACGGTGACCAGCACGTATCGCACGTTCGGCACCATCCCGTTCGCTGCCGCGCCGGTCGGCGAGAACCGGTGGCGGGATCCGCGGCCGGTGACTCCGTGGCAGGGGTGCGGGACGCGACGACCCCCGCGCCGAGGTGCGCGCAGGGCGCGGGGCTGGGGCAGCCGCCCTCGCAGACGGAGGACTGCCTCTATCTGAACGTCACCACTCCGGCGGGGAACTCGGCGCGGCCGCGGCCGGTGATGGTGTGGATCCACGGCGGGTCGTTCACCAGCGGCGGTGCGTCGATGTACGACGCGCGGTGGCTGGCGACCAGGAACGACGCCGTGGTCGTGACGGTGAACTACCGGCTCGGGGTGTTCGGGTTCTTCGGCTACCCCGGACTCGCCGGCTCCGGGACGTTCGGGATCGCGGACCAGCAGGCGGCGCTGAAGTGGGTGCAGCGCAACGCCCGTGCGTTCGGCGGTGACGCGCGCAACGTCACGGTGTTCGGGGAGTCGGCGGGCGCGTTGAGCGTGTGCGCGCAGCTGGCGTCACCGCGTGCGGCCGGGCTGTTCGCGAAGGCGATCATCCAGTCCGGGCCGTGCGGGGTCGACGCGCCTTCGCCCGCGGAGCCCGGGAAGTTCGAGCACCTGTGGAAGCCACGCGCCGAGGTGGAGAAGTCGGGTGTGGGCACGGTGGGCTGTGCCGACCTCGCGTGCCTGCGGGCGCAGCCGGTCGAGAAGCTGCTGACGGTGCACGACCAGTTCACCTCCCCCGCCTACGACACGGCGGTGTTGCCGATCGATCCGATCCTCGCCCAACGCACCGGTCGGATGCACCGGGTGCCGACGCTGGTGGGCACGACGCACGACGAGATGACGTTGTTCGTGCCGGAGGCCTTCCCTCAGCCCGTACCCGAAGCGGCGTATGGAGCGACGTTGGGCGCGTTGTTCGGTGCGGACGCGGACAAGGTGGCGGCGCGGTATCCGGTCAACGGCAACGGGGACGCGCGGGATGAGATCGCGCGGCTGCTGACGGACAAGTCGTGGTCGTGCGCGTCGGCGGTGACGCGCACGGAGCTGGACCGGCACGCGCGGGTGTCGGGCTATGAGTTCGCGGATCAGAACGTGCCGGTGTTCTTTCCCGGGCTGCCGCCGTTTCCCGGTGGCTACAAGGCTTTTCACGCCTCCGAGCTGCCGTTCCTGTTCGACTTCGGGGTGCCGTTGACGGCGGGTCAGCGGGAGCTGTCGGACTACATGATCGCGGCGTGGGGCCGGTTCGCGCGGACCGGTGATCCGGGCTGGCGGGCCGGGGTGCAGTCGCTGGCCGCGGGTGCGGTCGGGCCGGCGGACTTCTCGAAGGATCACAAGTGCGAGTTCTGGGGGTCGTTGTGAGGACGATGGTGCCGGCGGTCGTGGCCGCCGTGATGGCGTGTGCGGTGATCGTGAGTCCTGCCGCCGCGGACAGTGGTGCGGTGGTGCGCACGGACAAGGGTGCTGTGCGGGGCACGGTGACCGAGGCCGTGCGGACGTTCGGGAACATCCCGTTCGCCGCTGCGCCGGTCGGTGCGAACCGGTGGCGTGATCCGCAACCGGCCGCGCGGTGGCAGGGCGTGCGGGACGCGACGACGCCCGCGCCGTTCTGCGCGCAGAACTCCCAGCTGGGGCAGCCGTCGTCGGAGACCGAGGACTGTCTCTACCTGAACGTCACGACTCCGGCGGGGAGTTCGGCGCGGCCGCGGCCGGTGATGGTGTGGATCCACGGCGGCGGGTTCACGTCCGGTGCGGCGTCGATGTACGACGCGACGTGGCTGGCGAGCAAGAACGACGCCGTCGTGGTCACCGTGAACTACCGGCTCGGCGTGTTCGGGTTCTTCGGCCATCCGGGTCTGGCCGGGTCGGGTGCGTTCGGGCTGGCCGACCAGCAGGCGGCGCTGCGGTGGGTGCAGCGCAACGCCCGTGCGTTCGGTGGCGACGCGCGCAACGTCACGGTGTTCGGCGAGTCCGCCGGTGGGCTGAGCGTGTGCGCGCAGCTGGCGTCGCCGCGTGCGGCGGGGTTGTTCGCGAAGGCGATCATCCAGTCCGGGCCGTGCGGGCTGCACTTGCCGGCGTTGACGGCGCCGGGCGAGTTCACCGGCGTGTGGCGTGCTCGGACCGACACGGAGAAGGCGGGCGTCGGGGCGCTGGGGTGCGCGGACGTGGCGTGTCTGCGGGCGCAGCCGGTGTCGAAGCTGCTCACGGTGCACGAGCAGTTCGCCTCGCCGTCGTACGACACGGCGGTGTTGCCGATCGATCCGAGGGTCGCACAGCGCACAGGCCGGATGCACCGTGTGCCGACACTGGTGGGGTCTACGCACGACGAGATGACGTTGTTCGCGCCGTTGTTCTGGCCGCAGCCGGTGCCCGAGACGTCCTACCAGGAGCAGCTGGTCTGGTTGTTCGGTGCGGGAGACGCGGAGAAGGTCGCGGCGCGGTATCCGGTCAACGGCAACGGGGACGCGCGCGACGAGATCGCCGAGTTGCTGACCGACAAGGGGTGGGCGTGCCCGTCACAGACGGCGCGCGACGAGCTGGGACGGCGTGCCCGTGTGTCGGGGTACGAGTTCGCCGACCCGGACGTGCCGATGATCTTCCCGGACTTTCCGCCGTTCCCGGAGTACGGGGCGTATCACGGCTCTGAGCTGCTGATGCTGTTCGACATGGGTCAGACGTTGACGCCGCGGCAGCGCAAGGTCTCGGACTACATGATCGCGGCGTGGGGCCGGTTCGCGCGCACCGGTGATCCGGGCTGGCGGGCCGGGGTGCAGTCGCTGGCTCCCGGAGCGATCGGCGGCACCGATTTCGCCCTGGATCACCAGTGCGGGTTCTGGTCGTCCATTCTGTAGCTCATGCCCGGTTACCGCGGACTCGCCCGCGATCGCGAGTTCCGCGCCCTGTTCATGGCGCACGTGGTGTCGGTGGCCGGGGATCAGTTCGCCAGGGTCGCGCTGACGGTGCACGTCTACGACCGCACCGCCAGCGCGGGCCTCACGGCGCTGACGTACGCGTTGACGTTCCTGCCGGACCTGCTCGGCGGGCCTCTGCTCTCGGGGCTCGCCGACCGGTTCGCCCGCAAGAAGGTCATGGTGGCCGCGGATCTTGTGCGCGCGGCCCTGCTGCTGGTGATGGCGGTGCCGGGGCTGCCGTTGTGGGTGCTGGCGGCACTGCTGGTGACGGTGCAGCTCGCGGGGGCGCCGCACGGGGCCGCGCGGGCGGCGTTGCTGCCCAACATCCTTCCTGACGAGCGGTATCCGCTGGCCCAGGCCGTGCTGAGCACCGTCACGCAGGCCGCGCAGGTGGCCGGGTTCCTCGGCGGCGGCGTGCTCGTGGCGTCGCTGGGGCCGGGGCCGGTGTTGCTCGCGGACGGGGTGACGTTCGCGGTGTCGGCGTTGCTGGTGGCGGTGTTCCTGCTCGACCGGCCCGCGCCGGGCCACCCGCACGTGCGGGCGTGGCCGGCCGATCTGCTCGGCGGGGCGCGGCTGGTGTGGGGTGATCGGCGGCTGCGGGCGCTGGTCGCGCTCGCCTGCGTGTCCGGGTTCTACATTCCCGCCGAGGCGCTCGCCGCGCCGCTGGCGTCCCAGCTCGGCGCGGGTCCCGCGGCGGTGGGGGCGATCTTCGGCGTGGTGTCGGCCGGGACCGCGCTGGGCATGGTGGTGCTCGCGCGCGTGCCGTCCGGGCGTGGGCTGCGGTGGATGCCGTTGCTGTCGGTCGTGTCGTGCGCGGTGCTGCTGCCGATGGCGTTGTCTCCGGGGCTGGCGTGGACGTTGGTGCTGCTCGGGCTGTCGGGTGCGGCGAGCGGGTATCAGCTGCTCGCCAACGCGACGTTCGTGCGGTCGGTGCCCGACGCGACGCGCGGGCAGGCGTTCGGCCTGGCCGTCACGGCGTTGCGGGTGTCGCAGGGACTCGGGATCGCGGCGGCAGGGGCGGCGGCGCACTGGTGGCCGGTACCGCACGTCGTCGCGGTCATCGCGGGGTTCGGGGTGCTGGCGGCGGCGGGTGCGGCGTGGGAGTGGAAACAGGCCTGCGTTCAGGCCGGACAACCACAAACGTCACCGTGACGGTGGAGGGTGCCGGCGAGCACCCTCCTGCGCCACCACGATCTCACAAGGGCTCAGACGGTCCAGTCGGTCGACGCGAACGTCCAATCCGTCGATGCCGCGAACGTCCAGTCGGTCGAACCGGAGCTGAAAGTCCAGTCCGTCGACTTCGCGAAGGTCCAGTCAGTGGAGGTGAAAGTCCAGTCGGTGGACAGCGCGCGGTTCATCATGACCGTCTCCTTGTGGGAATGCGGGGTGTGCAATGAGGGGTGAAAACACGAGGACTGCTCGGGGGTGAGGTCCCCCACATGGAGCCACGACTTCGCGTGACCCGGTAGCTACAGTGGTTTGTTCCTGATGGTTTTCGGTGGGGGTGGCAGCGTGCCTAGGCTCGACCCGCGCCGGTGGAAGTTATGGTCCCTTCCTCCTGTCGTGCTGACCTACGTCGTGACGATTGCCGTGCTCGCGGCACTCGTCACGCTCGCGACCGCACGGCTTACCCCTGTCGAGGTGCGCCACTGGGCCTGGTTCGCGGCCCTCACCGCGGCAGCGCTCATTCATCTGGAAGCGGCGCGCGGAATCGAACGCATCCGCGAAATCTCCTCTGAGGGCGTCCCTCACGCGCAGATGCAATCGGTGTGGCAATTCGCGGGCGTGCTCGTTCTCCCGATGCCACTGGTCGTCCTGATGGTCGTGACCATCTACCTGCACGCGTGGCTGCGGGTGTACGGCCGCAGGGCCGTTCTCTACCGGAAACTGTTCTCCGCGGCCACTGTCGTACTTGGCTGTGCCGCAGCGCAATGGGTCCTGGCCATGTTCTCCGCCTCAACCCCGTCCGAACTGGACGGACCACGCGGCCTCATAGCACTCGTGATCGCGGGATTCCTCTACTGGTTCGTCAACTACGCCCTGGTCGTGGGCGCGATCATCATGACCAACCCGGCGAACCCGCTCAAGACAGCACTCGGCCACGCCTCCGACGTCCTCATCGTGACCGCGTCGGTCGGCCTCGGCTCCGGCATCGCCATCATCGCCACCGCCCGCCCGTGGCTCTCGCCGATCCTGCTGCTCACCGTCCTGGCCCTGCACATGGGCCTGCTGCTGCCGCAGTTCCGCGTCGCCGCCCGCACCGACAGCAAGACCGGCCTGGTCGACGCCACCTTCTGGCACGACGTCGCCGAACGCGAGATCGCCCGCGCCCGCCGCCTGGTCTCCACCGTCGGCGTGCTGATACTGGACCTCGACCACTTCAAGCAGATCAACGACACCTACGGCCACCTCGCCGGCGACCGGGTGCTGCGCGCCGTCGCCGACGCCCTCAGACACGCCGTGCGCTCCTACGACCTCGTCGGCCGCTTCGGCGGCGAGGAGTTCGCGGTCCTGCTGCCCGGCGTCGGCACCACCGAGGTCCGCGCCACCGCCGAACGCATCCGCTTCGACATCGCCCGCCTCGAGATCGAGGTCATCGACCGCCTCGGCAACCCCCGCGTCATCACCGGCATGACCGGCTCCGTGGGCGCCGCGGTGTTCCCCGACATCGCCAGCGAGCTCAGCCCGCTGCTGCTGGCCGCCGACGAGGCCCTCTACCAGGCCAAGAACAACGGCCGCGACCGCGTCGCCACCGCCGCCGCCCGCTAGCCCGTGTCCCTCGGTTCCCCTCGGTCAGTCCCAAAACCCCTGGTCCACGAAGGCGCCGCGGCCGGCTGAAGTTAGTCTTCCCCCTCGATCGATCCTGGGGGATTGCATGGGCTACTGGGCCACGACTTTCATGATGTTCAAAGCTTCCTGGCGGGTGCTGCGCGCGCAACCGCGCATCTCCGCCTTCCCGATCTTGTCCGGGTTGACGGTGCTGCTCGTCGCCACAGCCTTCCTGAGCCCGGTGCTCTTCACCGCGCACCGACCCGGCGCCGCGACCTGGGTGCTGCTCTTCGCCGGATGCCTCCTCGTGGTCACGATGGTCACCACGTTCTTCAAGGCCGCGCTCATCTCCCAGGCCCACACGGCGCTGTGCGGCGAGCGCGCCGGCATCGGCGCCGGACTGGTGGCGGCAGGACGCCGCTGGCCACGACTGCTGACCTGGTCGGTGCTGACGCTCACCGTGTCCGCCGTGCTGCGCGCGATCGAAGGGCACGCGGATTTCGCCCTGCGGTTCCTCGGCGTGCTCGGCGAAATCGGCTGGAACCTGATCGCCTACCTCGTGCTCCCGGTGCTCACGCTCGAAGACGTGACACTGCGCGACGCGCCGAAGCGCTCCGCCGACCTGCTGCGCCGGACATGGGGCGAGAACATCGCGGGCTACGCGGGCCTGAGCGTGCTCGGGGTGATCGCGTCCGCGGCGGGTGTCGCCGCGGTGATCGGGCTGGGCTCGCTGGTCGGCGGCGACACGGCGCTCTACGTCTGCGTCCTGCTGTCGCTGGCGTGGGTGCTGCTGGTGACCGTCGTGCTGGCCACCCTCAACGGGATCTACCAGACCGCGCTGTACCGGTTCGCCGCGGAGGCAACGGTGTCCCCCGCGCTCGGCGACCTCGATCTTCGTGAGTCCTTCGCGCACGCCTGAGCACGGCTCCGAGGTCTCGGCCGCGACCATCGCGGCCGAGACCTGCTAACCCGCCAGGAACTCCTCGATCCGCGCCGACACCGTGTCCGGGTCCTCCACCCACGGGTAGTGCCCCACACCCTCGTGCACGAACAGCGTCGCGTCCGGGAACAGCGCCGCCAGCTCGACGCAGCGCCGCACCGGCGAGATCGGGTCCACCTCGGACGCGTACACCAGCACCGGATGGCCGAAGTCCGCGATGGCCCGCCGCAGCACACCCGGCACGAACGCCCCCTCGGCGTTGTAACCCAGCGCGACCTCGTACTTCCACTGACCCAGCTCCGCGTCCGCGTGGGCCCGGGTCCGCTCGTCCCACCGCGCGTACAGCAACGGCGACGCGGCCACCCGGTTCTGCACCGAGTCGTCACCGGCGGCGTTGCGTCCCAGGGCCGCCGTCGCCGTCTCGAACCACGGCTGATCAGCACGGGTGGCCAGGAACGTGTCCCAGTCACTCTGCTCCGGCGACAACCCGACGCTGCGCAACGCCGGGGTGAGCAGCACCAGCTTCCCGACACGATCCGGGTAGTCCGCCGCATACCCCATCGCGATGCCGGCACCAGCGGAGTGACCGAGCACGTCCACCACGTCCAAGCCCAGGTGACGGCGCAGCATCTCCACGTCCCGCACCAGCATGTCCCGCCGATAGGTGAACGGATCCGCCGGCTCGTCCGACGCCCCCGTGCCCCGGTTGTCCAGCACGACCAGCCGCCGCGACGCGTCCAGCCCGCCGAGCGTCTCCAGGTACTCCGACGCCCGCCCGGGACCACCCGCCAGCACCACCAGCGGGACGCCGTCCCCTGCTTCTCGATAGGCGAGTTCCGTGCCGTCGAACGAGGTGAAGCGTGCCATGCTGCACATCATGCCGAAGATCGCCACGGCCGACCTCGTCGACCGGCCGCAGCTGCTCGAGTTCCTCGCCACCCGCCACCACGGCGTCCTCATCACCCACCGAACCAGCACCGACGGACTGCAGGTCTCGCCCGTCTCCTGCGGCGTCGACACGCAGGGCCGCATCGTCGTCGCGACCTACCCGCAACGCGCCAAGGTCCGCAACGCCCGCCGCAACCCCAACGTCACCATCTGCGTGCTCTCCGAAGACTGGAACGACGCCTACGTCCAGATCGACGGCACCGCCGAGGTCCTCGACCTGCCAGAAGCGCTGGAGGACTTCGTCGAGTACTACCGCTGCATCGCCGGCGAACACCCCGACTGGGACGAGTACCGCGCCGCCATGCTCCGCCAGGGCAAGTCCCTCATCCGGATCACCATCGACCGCTGGGGCCCCATCGCCACCGGCGGCTTCCCGCCCGAACTGGACGCCTGAGCACGCCGTGAAGCTCTGGATGAAGATCGTCCTGTGGGTCTACATCGCCTTCAACCTGCTCCAGGCCGTCGTGCTCACCTTCAACCCCGAGCTCACCGACCGCGCCTACCTCGGCGGCGAGATGACCCCCACCCGCCACTTCCAGTGGTACTCCGTCGCCGGCTACCACGTCCTCATCATCGCGATCACGATCATCGCCATGGGACTGAGCCGCGCGGCCGACCGGCGCAAGCTCATCGTCCTCAACGCGCTCATGTACCTGTTCTGGGACGCGGGCTCACAACTCGCCTACTGGGGCCGCGAGATCGGCATGGCCACCTCCGACCTGCTGATCAACACCGGCGTCAGCATCGCCACCGGCCTCATCCTGCTCGCCGTCGCCTGGTTCGACCGCGAACCCGCTAGCTAGACCCCAGTTTCGAAGACCACTGCCCACCCCACCCTGCGGGCTGCTCCAGCAGCCCGCAGGATCCGCCGTGCGGACCCTCGATCGACGCGACCAACCCGATCGGCAACCGCGACGGCTTCAACCGCACCTCACCGTCCAACTCGGACACCCGCGCGCACACCGACTCGATGTCGTCGACCGCGAAATAGACGCTCCACATGGACTCCACCCCCAGGCTGGAGTGCATGGTGCCCGCGACCGGACGCGGATCACCGTGCCGCGACGACGTGTACAGATCGAAACCCCGATCCCCGTCCGCGGTCTCCCAGCCCAGCTCACGCTTCCAGAACTCGTCGCTCTCGTCCGGCGTGCTCGTCAGCAACTCCACCCAGCACGGCTCACCCTGCCGAGGCGGCGGCGCCCACGGACCATGAAGAACACGACCGGTGTCCACAGAGGAGTCCTGCGTCAGCTCACGCGCCCCGTCACCACCGAAGACCACGCGCCAACCCTGTTCCCCCGCAACGACCTGAGCGGCGAGTCTGTCCCCCACCCACCCCGAGAACGACCCACCAGGCTCCGCGATCACCGTCCACCCGAGAACACCGGCGAAGAAATCCACCGACAACTCGGGCTCGGCAACGCTCAACTCAAGACGACGAAGACCACAAGACGACACGGGCATCCCATCGGGCGCGGATCAGGAGCGGGCCCCATCCTCTGCTCCGACCACCTGAGACGACAATGCGCCATTCGGCGGCATGCGCTCCGCACTCACCACGTCACGCAACGGGATCGGCCTGCCGAGGTGGAAACCCTGCCCCACCCGCACGCCCAGCCGCTTCAAAGCGTCCACCTGCGACGGACGCTCCACCCACTCCGCGACCGCCGACAGCCCCAGCCCGTTGGCGATCTGCACGATCCCCGACACCAGCACCGCGTCGGCCTCGTTCGTCTCGATGCCCTTCACGAACTCGCCGTCGATCTTGATGCCCGTGATCGGCAGATGCTTCAGATGCACGAACGACCCGAACCCCGAACCGAAGTCATCGAGGGTGATCCGGCACCCGAAACTGCGCAGCTGCGTCGCCAGCGTCACCGCGGCGTCCAGATTGGTCACCGCCGCCGTCTCCGTGATCTCCAGCCCCAGCCTGCCCGGCGCCACCCCCGCCGAACCCAGCTTGTCCAGCACGAAGTTCCCGAAGTCAGGGTCTTCGAGGGTCCGGCCGGAGACGTTGACGTTGAACCGCAACCGCGGATCCGGCTGCGCCACCAGCGCGTCGATCGCCGTCGTCAGCACCCACCGGTCCACCTCGAGGATCAGATTCGACCGCTCCGCCACCGGCAGGAAGTCCGCCGGACCCAGATACGGCTCCTGCTGATCCTCCAGCCGCAACAACAACTCGTGACCGAGCACCTGACCCGTCGTCAGCTCCACCATCGGCATGCCGTACAGCGCCAGACCGTTGCCCGCCAGCGCCGCCCGCAACCGGTCCAGCACACTGACCCGCTTCACCGTGTCCGCGTAGTGGTTCGGCTCGTACACCGTCACCCGGTCCCGGCCCGCCGCCTTCGACGCGTACAACGCCAGATCCGCGTTCGCCAGCACCAGCTCCCACGAGTCACCCGGACCGAACTCCGCCAGCCCCGTGCTCACCGTGATCCGCGCCGGCGTCCCGATCCCCGCCAGCGGGAACCCCGCCACCGCGTCCCGCAACCCATCGGCCACCTCGGACGCGTCCTTCGGCGACGCCCCCGGCAACACCACCGCGAACTCATCACCACCCAGACGAGCGATCAACCTGTCACCCAAACGGGACTGCAACGCCGACGCCAGCATCCGCATCACCCGGTCACCCACCGCGTGCCCGCGCAGATCGTTGACGTCCTTGAAGTTGTCCAGGTCCAGCACCAGAAGCGCACCCGAACCGTTGTTCGCCAGCTCCTGCTCCAAAGCACGCGTGAGCGCCCTGCGGTTCGGCAGACCCGTCAACGGATCCTGCTCGGCCATCCTCACGAGCTCGTCATGCACCCGCGACGACTGCGTCACGTCGTGCGCCGTACCCAACGCCCGCAACGGAGTCCCGTCATCACCGACGACGACCTCACCGAAGCACTCGAACACCCGCTCCTTGCCGTCCGGCCGCAACATCCGGTGCGTGTACGTGAACACCGAACCCGTCTTCAGCGCCGCGTCCAGCGTCTCCTCGATCATCGGCAGATCGTCCGGATGCACCAGCTGCGAATACAGCTCGAAGTCGAACGCCGTCCCCGCCGCGAACCCGAACATCTCCAGCAAAGTGTCCGACCACGTCACCCGATCCTCGCGGATCGACCACTCCCACGTCCCCATGCGCCCCAGAGCCTGAGCCCGGCGCAACGCGTCCGCCTCCTGCGTCACCGTCAACTCACGATCACGCCACGCCGACACGTCCACGACCTCGTACATCAGGTCGTCACCCAGCCGCGAGCACCGCACCTCGAGCCACTTCGGACCCGGTACCAGCACCTCACGAACAGGCGCCGGCACCTCGGGCACCCCCGGAAGCAACGCGGGCAACGACCGGCCGTACGCCTGCTCGACCGGAACCCCCAGCACAGCACCCAACGCGCGGTTGCACCACAACAGGTTCCCGCGCGAATCCGTCACGGCATAGCCGACACCCGCTCGGTCCAGCACCGTGCGGCAGTAGGAGGTCACGCGCGTCATGATCGTCCGATCACCGGACGTAAGCAACCCGCTACGCCGGTCAGTTCGCTGATGTACGAACGGCTATCTCAGCCGCTCCAAACCCTTCGCCGACTCCACCAGCTCCGCGGCCAGCTTCCTCAGCTCGTCGTTCTCGGCCCCGTCCTGCGCCGCCGTCACCACATCCTCCGCGGCGCACCGCAGCTGGAACAACCTGTCCTGCAGATCCGCCAGCTCGGCGGTGCTCAGCACCACCGCGTCCTCCGGCAGACCACCCCGCTGCAACGCCGCCCTGCGCTCGTAAGCGCGCTGACGGCACGGCTGCGCGCAGTACCTCCGCGGCCGGCCGATCCTCCCACTCCCCGGCAACCGCCTCCCGCACCACGCACAGTGCCTGGGCTCATCCGCCTCCATGGAGCGCTCCATGGCGCGCGACGGTAGCGAATAGCGGTGTGCGGTCTCCAGCGACGCGCCAGAAAGCCCGACCTTCGTAGGGAACCGGACACTACCCGCATGGTCGTTGGTGCTCGTTTTTGGAGGGGTTTGATCAACTTCCGTTGTTTCGACCACCGAGAAATCTGATTTCAGTTCACACTGAAGCAATAGAGACAAAGAAGAAAGTGTGTCGCCACCCACCGTCCACCCCCGAGCCACCGCCGGAAGGCACACTCACCTCCCGTGACACATCCCTACCTCGCAGGCCAACGCCCCCGAGCCTTCGCCCACCGCGGCTGGCACGTCGACGACCTCACCGGCATGGAGAACTCGCTGAGCTCTTTCCGCCGGGCCGTGCAGGAGGGCTACCGCTACATCGAGACCGACGTCCACGCCACGTCGGACGGTGTCGTCGTCGTGCACCACGACCACACCCTCGACCGCACCACCGACGCCCACGGCATCGTCTCCGAACTCCCGTGGACCGAGGTCCAGCACGCCCGCGTCGGCGGCCGCGAACCCATCGCCCGCCTCGCCGACGTCCTCGAAGAACTCCCCGACACGTTCTTCAACATCGACGTCAAGTCCGAAAGCGCCGTCGAACCGATCATCGCCCTGCTGCGCAAAGCCAAGTCACTGCACCGCGTCTGCCTCGCGAGCTTCTCCGACAACCGCCTCGCCCGCCTGCGCAAGATCGCCGGACCACAACTGCTCACCTCCATGGGACCCCGCTCCGCCGGCGCGCTCTGGGCAGCCGGCCGCATCCCACTGGCAGGACTCGCCGTCCGCGGCCAGGTCGCCCAGGTCCCCGTCAACCAGGGACGCCTGCACATCGTCGACCGCAAGTTCGTCCAGGCAGCCCACCGCAGGGCACTCGAAGTGCACGTCTGGACCATCGACGACGAAGCCGACATGCGCGCCCTGCTCGACCTCGGCGTCGACGGACTCGTCACCGACAGGCCCGACGTCCTGCGCGAAGTTCTCCGGTCCCGCAACAGCTGGTAACAGCTTGGACAGTCGATCATCGGCCGTGTCGGCGGACAAGTACAGTCCGCCGACATGAAGAGCAAGGGCGACGACGCCGCCGACGCCGACAACGCCGGGCGCCGCAAGAAAGAACAACGCGGCTGGGTCTGGTACGACGTGGCGAACTCCGTGTTCCCCACGTCCGTGATCACCGTCTTCCTCTCGCTGTACCTCACGAGCATCGCGACCAACGCGGCCAAGGCGGACAGCGCGCTCAACGGGGCCAACCCGTGCGCGAACGACAACGCCTTCGACCACTGCGACGTCACGATCCTCGGCCTGCAGTTCCCCTCCGGCTCGCTCTGGGGCTACCTGCTCTCCATCGCCACCGTGGTCCAGGTCCTCGTGCTGCCCGTCATGGGCGCCATCGCCGACCGCACCCAGAACAAGAAGAAGATGCTCGGCTTCTTCGCCTTCACCGGCTCCGCGGCCACCATCGCGCTCGCCACCGTCGAAGGCACCAACTGGAAGCTCGGCATCGGCCTCTTCATCATCGCCAACATCTGCTACGGCGCCAGCGTCGTCGTCTACTACGCCTTCCTGCCCGAGATCGCGACCCCCGACGAACGCGACGCCGTCTCCAGCCGCGGCTGGGCCTTCGGCTACCTCGGCGGCGGCGTCGCCCTCGCGATCCAGCTCGGCATCACGCTCTCCGCCGACTCCCTCGGCATCACCTCCGGAGACGCCGCGCGCATCGCGTTCGTCATCTCCGGCATCTGGTGGGCGGCCTTCACGATCATCCCGCTGCGCGCCCTCACCGAACACCAGCGGCCGCACGGCGGCGAGCAGGGCGTCTCGGTGATCTCCGCCGGCTTCAAGGAACTCGGCACGACCCTCAGGCAGGCCAAGGCCTTCCCGCTCACGCTCGCGTTCCTCGGCACCTACCTGATCTACACCGACGGCATCGCCACCGTCGCCAACGTCTCCGCCCAGTACGGCAGCGTCGAGCTCAAGTTCGAACAGCAGACGCTGATCACCGTGATCCTCATCGTCCAGTTCGTCGCGTTCATCGGCGGCGTCCTGCACGGCTTCGTCGCCAAACGCGTCGGCGCCAAGAAGACGATCCTCGGCTCACTGGTCGTGTGGATCGTCGTGATCACCGCCGCGTTCTTCGTCAAGGCGGGCGACGAGACGTCGTTCTACCTCGTCGCAGCCGGCATCGGCATCGTGCTCGGCGGCACGAACGCCCTGTCCCGCAGCCTCTTCAGCCAGATGGTGCCGCCCGGCCGCGAAGCCCAGTACTTCTCGCTATACGAGGTCGGCGAACGCTCCACCAGCTGGCTCGGCCCACTGGTCTTCGCCGGCGTCGGCCAGGCCACCGGCAGCCTGCGACCCGCCATCCTGGCACTGATCATCTTCTTCGTCGCCGGCTTCGTCCTGCTGATCTTCGTGCCCGTCCGCCGCGCCATCAAGGCCGTCGGCAACAACGAACCCGCACTCGTCTAACCGATCCGCGGCGCCGCTTTCGAGCGGCGCCGCACCGGCGCCACCGCGACGAGGACCAGCAGCGCGGCCAGCCCACCGGCCAGCACGAAGACCCCGGCGTCCGCGAAGACCAGGAACACCAGGAACACCAGCGGAACCAGTTGCAGCACGGCGAACAACGACAGCGCACGGCCCAGCACCGCGTCACCACGCACGAACGCAACCACCCGCACGACCACGGTGATCAACCCGATCGCGATCAGCCCCACGCCCGTGGCGACTCCACCGAGTACCCCGAGAGCCACCGCTCCCCCACCCCACCACGCCAGCCTGCGCACCGGCGGCGTCGGCGCCTCCCGGTGGAAACCCAGGCACAGACACGCGAGCGTCACGAACGAAGGCAGCTGGAACAACCCCCACAGCAGCGGGTTGTGCGGCAACGTCATCGACACCACCGCCACCAGCACCGGCCCGGCGGCCGCGATCTTGGCCAGCGTCCGCCGCCCGCTCAGCAACGCGCCGAACGCCACGAACGGCCCCAGTTCCAGCACCCGCCACAACGCGAACTCGAGCGGGTACTCGCCGTCCGACCGCGCAACGAGGTTCACGACCGCCGCCGTGGCGTAGAACATCCCGAGCAACAACCCGAGCATCCCCAGCGCCCGCACGACCTCCCCGCGCCACATCACCTTCGCGGGCACGCTGCCCAGCCCCGCGCCCGCGGCCAGGTGCGTGCGCACCGCGAGCCCCAGGATTGCCCACGTCTCCCCCCACCCCGGCCAGCTGTGCTCCAGATCGAGGTCGTCGTCCCGCTCGGCCAGGAAGATCCCGACCATCTCCTCCTCGCGGTCCTGCCGGTACCACCGGGGCAACACCCTCAGCAGCAACCGGTAGCGCCGCTCCAGATTGCTCACGCCCGACCCGCCCATGCCTGGAGCCCCCTCCCCCTCAGCACCGCGCTCGCCGCCCGCACGTTCGCGCTCAGCCTCGCGACCTCCGCCTGCAACGCCCGCACACCGGAGTCGGTGAGCTTGTAGTAGCGCCGCAGCCGCCCCTGGTGCACCTCTTCGCGGTCGCGCTCGGCGAGCCCGTCCGCCACCAACCGGTCCAGCACCCCGTACAGCGTGCCGACCCGCAACACCATCCGCCCTTCGGACAACTGCTCCACCGCCTGCACGATCGCGTAACCGTGCAACGCCTCCTCCGCCAGCGCGGTGAGGACGAGGAACGTCTGCTCGGACATGACCCGACCACTCATGTCGCTGAATATATCGCGGCACGAGCTATATCGGGAAGCGGAACGACCAGCGAGAGCTGATTTCAGGCAACACTGAAGCAATAGAAGCTGTCGAGGACGGTGGCTGCACGATCAGCCGGCTCACGGACGCACTTGCCGCCTCCCCTCCCCGATGTCGTCAAGCCGGCCGCCAGCGCCACCTCTCCCCCCGCCGATGAGCCCTCGGCGGTTCTTCGCCTACGTCGGCGCCGGGCACGCCGATTCCCCACCCCTCTCCCCTGCCGATGCGCACTTGTTCGTCCGGCGCGGCGAGGGACCCCTCGAGAGGTTGGGCGTCAGTCAACACTGAAGCTATCGAGTGATCCGAGCCGAGATGAGGTTTGGAACCGCCGAAAAGCGGCTATGCCGTCCCGAAATGGCAGGTCGCACTCGAACGACCCGGCGTGAGGGAGGGATGAACCGTGGGGATTCCTCATGATCGGGATCCAGGCACTAGGGTGACCCGCCGTGGACGCCCTTCCCGATCCGACAGACGCCCTCTCCGCTGTACCTGTCGCTGGTTCCCGGCGCTCGACGCCGGTGGTGGGGCACCTCAAGTTCTTCTTCGGTCCCATGGACTGCGGCAAGTCGACGCTCGCGTTGCAGATCGACCACAACAACTCGCGTCAGGGCAGGCGCGGCCTGCTGCTGGTGCGCCACGACCGATCGGGCAAGCCGCAGATCTCCAGTCGCATCGGCATCACGCGCGAGGCCGCGGAGATCCGCGACGACGACCTCCGCGCACTGGTGAGGTCGGAGTGGGCCGAGGGCCGGCGAGTGGACTACCTGATCGTCGACGAGGCTCAGTTCCTCTCCCCCGCCCAGGTCGGGCAGCTGGCGGAGCTCGCGGACGACGTCCAGGTCGACGTGTACTGCTTCGGACTCGCCACGGACTTCCGCGGCGAGATGTTCCCCGGTTCGCAGCGGCTGTTCGAACTGGCAGACGAGCTCAAGGCGATCCAGGTCGAGGTGTTGTGCTGGTGCGGGGTGCCGGGGCGGTTCAACGCGCGGGTGCGGGCCGGGCAGGTGATCCGCGCCGGAGACACGGTTCTGGTCGCCGACACGGCTTCGGACACGGAACAGCACCGATCGGGTACAGAGAGCAACAGTGTTACCGAGGCCACGGAAACTACTATCCGTTACCAGGTGCTCTGTAGGCGTCACTTTAGGTTGGGCGACCTAGGCCCTGACGTCGCACAAAGTGGTCAACTTCGGTTGGCGTAGGCGACTACCCACAGGCCCCACTGGGCCATTAGAGTGATGCATGAGCGCAGGAGCTTGATAACGCGTCACGATCCTGTGGCGATCGCATCCATTAGTAGGAAGCCTTCGTTGACGAGTGAAAGACGTCACTGTGGGCGACCATGAGAGCGAACCGGAAACAAACGGAGCAATCCGGGCGTTGCACACGGTGAGCAAGAAGCCTGGGCCCCGGCCCTGAGCCGAGCGAAAGGACACCGCCATGGCCGACCGCGTTTTGCGTGGAAGCCGGCTCGGAGCAGTCAGCTACGAGACCGACCGCAACCACGATCTCGCTCCGCGCCGGGCAGCGCGGTACGCCTGCCCGAAGGGACACGACTTCGAGGTCCCCTTCTCCGACGACGCCGAGTTGCCGCCGACCTGGGAATGCCGTCTCCACGGCACCGAGTCGAAGATCATCGACGGCGTCGAGCCGGAGGTCAAGAAGATCAAGCCGCCGCGCACGCACTGGGACATGCTCCTGGAGCGCCGGTCGATCCCCGAGCTCGAGGAGCTGCTCGACGAGCGGCTCGAAGAGCTTCGCGGACGCCGTACCCGCACGGCCTGATCCAGACCAGCTAGGTCGCAGACGCTTCAAGCCGTCCCGGTCTCCCGCCGGGGCGGCTTTTTGCGTGCCGCTTCCGGGCGCCTAGGAGGCCCGTACGGCCGCTGTGATCAAGTTCCGGCCCCACCACACGCCCACGGCCGCCAGCACGGCCCAGATCGACAACGCGACGATCGAGCGCGGCGAGCCGAGATCGCTCAGCGCGTCCCCCAGCACGGCGGCGAGCACGGTCGAGGGCACCAGGCCCAGCGCCGTGCCGAGCGCGAAGTCCCGGCCTCTGACCGACGTGACGCCCGCGCCGTAGTTCGCCAGTGCGAACGGCAGGATCGGCAACAATCTGATCACGAGCGTCGCCTCCACTCCCCTGCGCGCGAAGACCCGTTCGAGCACCTGCAGCCGCTCTCCCAGCCAGCCCTTGACCGTGTCGCGGCCGAGTCCGCGGGCGATCGTGAACGCGATCATCGCGCCCGCCGTGAACCCCGCGATCGCCAGCGCGCTCCCCCACCCCACCCCGAACAGCAGCCCCGCCGCCGTCGCGAGGACCGGTTTCGGGAAGAACACCGCCGTGCCGAGCGCGCACACCGCGACGAACACGACCGGAGCCGCGCTCCCCGCGCCGTCGACCAGTGCGCGAAGCCGTGTGCCGTCGGGCAGGTCCACGAGTTGCGCCGCGACCGCCAGCGCGACGACGAGCAGCACCAGGAGGATCAGGCCCGCACGTCGCATCAGCCCAACGTACCCGGCAAGCTGGAGCACATGACCGTGCTGCTCCCCTCCGGCGAGACCGTCCCCGCGCTCGGCATGGGCACCTGGATGATGGCCGAGGATCCCTCCCGGCGCGCTGCCGAGATCGACGCGCTGCGGACCGGCCTGGACCTCGGGCTGAGCCTGGTCGACACGGCTGAGATGTACGGCTCCGGCGCGTCCGAGGCGCTCGTGGGCGAGGCGCTGGCCGGTCGGCGCGACGAGGTGTTCCTCGTGTCGAAGGTGCTGCCGTCCAACGCCTCTGTGTCCGGGACCGTGCGCGCGTGTGAAGCTTCACTGCGCCGCCTCGGCACCGACCGGCTCGACCTGTACCTGCTGCACTGGCGCGGCAGCGTGCCGCTGGCCCAGACCCTGGACGGGTTCGCGGCGCTGCTGGACGCGGGCAAGATCCGGCACTGGGGCGTGAGCAACCTCGACCTGGACGACATGCGCGAGCTCACGGCGTTGCCGGGCTTCTGCCAGACCAACCAGATCCTCTACAACCTCACCCGCCGCGGCCCCGAGCACGACCTGCTGCCGTGGCACGCCTCCGCCGGCATCCCGATCATGGCCTACTCCCCCGTCGAACAGGGCAGGCTGCTCGACTCCCCCGCGCTCGCGGCGGTCGCCCGGCGACACGACGCCACTGCTGCCCAGGTCGCACTGGCGTGGGTGCTCCGGCTGCCTCAGGTCTGCGCGATCCCGAAGGCCGGTTCGGCCGCGCACGTGCGGGAGAACGTGCGTGCGCTGGAACTCCGTCTCACGCCTGAGGATCTCGCCGACCTGGACCGGGCCTTCCCTCCCCCTGCCGGGCCGTCGCCGCTCGCCATGCTTTAGTTCCGGCCGTGAGCTGGACCGACATCGAGACCTGGATCGGCGAGAACTCCCCGGCGCTGTACGCCGTGTTGCTGCCGTCGTCGTCCGCTGTGGACATCGCGGACGCGGAGGAGAGCATCGGCTACGCACTGCCCGCCGAACTCGTCGGTTGGTGGCGGCAGTTCGGTGGCATCGGCGAGACGTACGCGCGCTGGGCGCTCGTCCCTCCGATGTGGCAGCCGCACGGCCTCGACAACGCGCTGCGCCTGCGCACGATGATGATGCAGGCGATCAGCGGCATCGCGTTCCGCACGCTCGGCGAGGAGAAGGACTACGAGGCGACCGCGCTGCGCGAACCGGCCGGCACGCCGTGCGTGGACATCTGGCTGCCCGCGTGGCTTCCGGTCGCCGCGGACGGGTCCGGGCACGAGCTGTTCGTGGACCTGCGCGACGGGGATCTGCACGGGTGCGTGATGGAGTGGGACAAGTACAGCGGCGCGGACCGCGATCCGTTGTGGCCCAACGTCACCGCGATGCTCGACGACGCGTTGCGCGCGCTGCGCGGCGAGACCGGCCACCGCCTGGTGTTCGAGCGCAACGACTTCCGCTGGGAATGAGACGCGCGTCCCACTCTCACCCCGGGCTCACGTCCGGTTCGGTAGCGTGACTCCCCGGTCTTACCAACCAGACACGAGGAAGCGAGGTGAGCGACACATGCCAGGCGACAGTAGCCAGCGCGGGTCACTTCACCTCGCTGAACCCTTCCGGGCACGCTTCAGTTCTGGCGTGTGACGCACACCCCTGCACACAAGGGGAGTCACACGATGCACGTCTTCGACATGACACTGCGCATTGCCGAGAGCATGGGCCTCGGCGCGTTGATCGGTTTCGAGCGGCAGTACCGCTCTCGCATGGCAGGCCTGCGGACCAACGCTCTCGTGGCGGTGGGCGCAGCGCTGTTCGTTCTGCTGTCCGCACAAGGCTTCGACGGCCAAGGCGACCCCACGCGCGTCGCCGCACAGGTGGTGTCCGGCATCGGGTTCCTCGGCGCGGGCGTGATCCTGCGCGACGGCCTGTCCGTGCGGGGACTCAACACCGCGGCCACGCTGTGGTGCGCGGCCGCGGTGGGGTCACTGGCGGGCGCCGGCCTGCACGTCGTCGCGGCGGCCGGCACGGTGGCGATCATCGCGGTCAACGTCGGCCTGCGGGAACTGGGCCGCGCCGTCGACCGCAAGGAAGAGGACTAGCGCGGCTGGTACGTCAGGCAGTTCGCGAGATGGTCGCCTGCTCCTGCGCCGACGCGCACGCTCTCCGCCGTGCATTCGAGCGAGGCGTTGTGCGTGCAGTCGGTGCGGGAACAGGCACCTACCTGCGCGACGACCTTGTCCAGGCCGCCCTTCGTGCCCAGCGGGATGAACGTGCCGCAGTCGGCGGCGCCGTTGTCACCGCGCACGGTGATCGCGAAGGCGTGACAGCCGTCGTGGTTGTAGGAGCAGTCGCTCACGGTGCAATCGTGGACTGCGGGCATCGCCGGGTTCTCGAGGGTGGTCATGTCCGCTCCTGCCGCGGTGGGAAAGGTTCGGTGATTCGGACGATGCCACCACGGCAGAAGGCCCGCAATTCGAAAGGAATTAGGCGAGCCTATCCTTTCGGGATTCCGCCGCGCCTATTTCCGTCAGTCGCTCCAGCCACGGATGCGTGTCCTGGCCGAGCCTGATCGCGTCGGCCAGCCACCGTCGTTGCTCCACGCTGAGCTGCGGCAACGCTGCGTCGAAGTCGGCCTCGTCCTTCGGGCGCGGCGAATTCGCCTTGTAGAACAACTGGATCTCCGGCGCCAGGTACGGGATGACCGCCGAGCTGATGCGGGTGAGCGTGCCGATGGGCCTGCGCACGCGTGGATCGCGCCGGGAAACCCAGTCTTCGCCCGCGGATTCGTCCAGCATCAGCTGGACCCGCCATTGTTCGGACCCGGCCGGACGGCACCAGATGTCGTGCACATCGGAGGGAAGGATCTCGCCGGGTCGCCACGGGCGCAGCGTTCCTGGCGGGTCGGCCGCCCACCACTCCCAGCCCGCGAGTGCGCGTTGCGCCGCGAGCTGGTCGCGGCGCAACAGCAGCACGTCGATGTCGGAGTGCGGACGCAGCGGACGGCCGACCGCCAGTTCGATGGCGTGGCCGCCCGCGATCCACCACGGAGCCTCGGTGAACAGCCCGGCGACCTCGGCCGGGCTCAGCGGCGCCCACGGAAGCTCCGTCAGGTTCACCCGTGGTCGAGAACGCGACGCAGGAACCGTTGCGTGCGTTCCTCCTGCGGCTCCGCGATCACCTGCGCGGGCGGCCCGCTCTCCACGATCACGCCGCCGTCCAGGAACAGCACCTGGTCCGCGACCTTCTCGGCGAACCGGATCTCGTGCGTCACGATGACCGTCGTCCACCCCTGCGACGCCAGGTCCTTGATGACCCCCAGCACCTCCCCCACCAGTTCGGGGTCGAGCGCGGACGTCGGCTCGTCGAACAGCACGACGCGTGGCTTCAACGCCAGCGCACGGGCGATGCCGACGCGCTGCTGCTGGCCGCCGGAGAGCTGGTACGGGTACGAGTCGGCCTTGTCCGCCAGTCCTACCTGGTCCAGCAGGACGCGGGCCTCCGCCACCACCTCGTCCACCGGGCGTTTCTGGGCGACGACCGGGCCTTCGGTGAGGTTCTCCAGGACGGTGCGGTGCGGGAACAGATTGTGCGACTGGAACACCATGCCGCTCTGGGCGCGCAGCCGTTGGCCCTCGGCTCGGCCTGCCTTGCCTGGGGGCAGTGTCGAGAAGTCGACCGACACGTCGTCGATGCGGACGACGCCGGCGTCCGGGGTGTCGAGGACGTTCAGCGAGCGCAGCAGGGTGGTCTTGCCGGAACCGGACGGTCCCAGCAGGACGGTGGAGGTGCCACGCGGGGTGGCGAAGTCGATGCCGCGCAGGACGTTCAGGTCGCCGAAGGACTTCTTCAGCCCGGTGACCTCGATGCGGATGTCGGTCATGCGATCACGTACCTGTTCAGCCTGGTCTCCAGTCGTTTCTGCCCTGCGGACAACGCCACGCAGATCACCCAGTAGTAGAGCCCCGCGAACGCGTAGAGGGCGAGGAACTCGTTGCTCTCGGCCGCGGCCAGCTGGGACTCGCGGAACAGCTCGGTCAGCAGCACGACCGAGCCGAGCGACGTGTCCTTCAGCAACGACAACAGCGTGTTGGACAGCGGCGGCACGGCGGTCCTGGCCGCCTGAGGTAGCACGATGCGGCGCAGGGTCTGCGCGTAGCCGAAGCCGATCGTGGACGCCGCCTCGAACTGGCCGCGCGGCACGGACAGGATCGCCGAGCGGACCACTTCGGCCGCGTAGCCGGCGACGTTCAGCGAGAAGGCGACCACGGCGGCGGTGAAGGGCGGGAACTTCAGGCCTATCTGCGGCAGGCCGTAGAAGACGATGAACAGCTGCAGCAGCAGCGGGGTGCCGCGGATGACCGAGATGAACGCCCGCGCCAGCCCGGACAGCGCGCGGTACGGCGAGATCCGGGCCAGAGCCACCAGCAAAGCGAGCGCGAGACCGATGGCGAACGACAGGGCGGTCAGCGGGATGGTGACCTTGACCAGGCCCACGAACATCGGCCACGCCGTCGAGCGCAGGATGTCCCACGTGCCGCGCGGGCCGCGTCCCTCCGAGAGGTCCGCGGAGCCACCGTCTTCAACGGACACGTCGGCCTTGAAGTACTTCTGGGAGATGCCGCGCAACGTGCCGTCGGCCTTCAGGGCGTCGATCGCGGTGTTCGCCTGGGTCAGCAACGCCGAGTCGGCCTGCCGCAGCGCCAGGACCTGTTCGCTGCCCGCCTGGCCGGCGTCGCCGACGATCTCGACGTCCTTCGAGCCGGTGGTGGCGAGGTAGTCGAGGACGGCGATGTTGTCGTTGACGATCGCATCGACGCGGCCCTGCTGGAGCAGCGCCGCGGCCTGGGCGAAGCCTTCGACCGCTTCGACGCGGGCACCGGCGTCACGGGCGACCTTGGCCCAGTTGCTGGTGCTGGACTGGGCGGTGGTCTTGCCGCTGAGGTCCGCGATGGACTTGATCCGGTCGTCGCCGGTGCGGCGGACGATCACGCCCCGCGAGTAGGTGTAGGTGTTCGACAGGCCGTACTTGGCGGCGCGTTCGGGGTTGCGCGACACCTGGTTCGCGATGAGGTCGATCCGGCCGGCGTCGAGCGCGGGGAAGATCGCGTCCCACTGCGTCTCGACGAACTCCAGCCGCCAGCCGGCCTTCGCGCCGATCGCCTTGACGACCTCGATGTCGTAGCCGGTCAGCTCCTGGGTCTGCGGGTCGTGGAACGAGAACGGCGGGTAGGTGCCCTCCGTGCCGACGCGGACCAGCGGTGGTTGCTCTTGTTGCGCGTACGCCGGTGCGGGGACGACGATCAACAGCAGCAGGAGCAGCACCGCGCCCCTGAACACTTGTCGCATCCGGGCAGGGTAGAGCGAACAGGGCGACCGGCGCTGAAGATCCACTATGCGGGACGAGGTGTACGGCATGGCAACGGTGACCACCGCCGAAGGACAGCGGGTGTCCTATGTGGACCACGGCGGTGACGGCCCGGCGGTCGTGCTGCTGCACAGCTTCCTGATGGACGCGACGATGTGGGCGCCGCAGGTCAAGGCCCTCGGCGACCGCCATCGGCTGATCGCGATCGACGAGCGCGGCCACGGTGACACGCCCGCCGACGCGCCGTTCGACCACTGGGACGTCGCCCGCGACACGCTCGCCGTGCTCGACGAGCTGAAGATCGGCCGCGCGGCCGTGATCGGCACCAGTCAGGGCGGGTTCGTGGCGCTGCGGATGGCGTTGCTGGCGCCGGGACGGGTGACGGCGCTCGCGCTGCTGGGCACGTCCGGTGAGCCCGAGGACGAGCAGGTCTCCGACGCCTACCAGCAGCTCGCCGAGGTGTGGATCGCGCAGGGACCGGGGTCGGTGATCGAGGCGGTCGCGAAGATCTGTCTGGGCGACTACGACCCGTCCGAGTGGACGCCGAAGTGGAGCGAGGTCGAGCCCGAACGGCTGCGGCTGATCATGAACGCCCTGGTCGGCCGTGAAGGCGTGCTGGACCAGGCCGGACAGATCGACGTGCCCGCGCTCGTGCTGCACGGCGCCGCCGACCTCGCCTACCCCGTCGGCAAGGCGGAAGCCCTGGTGGCGGCGCTGCCCAAGGCCGAGCCGCTGGTCCTCGTCGAGGGTGGCGCGCACTTCCTGAGCCTCACGCACGCGGCCGACGTGAACCCGCACCTGGAGCGGTTCCTCAGCGCGAACCTCTGACGGCCCAGGCCTTGGCGGTCAGTTCGATCGGGCCTTCCCCGGGCAGACGGGAACGGAGCAGGTCGCGCACGGCGTCGAGTTGCTCCGGCGGCAGCGTCGCGGCGTAGGCGGGTGCCGCGCCCGTACCGCCCAGGAACGGTTCCCAGAAGTCCGCGAAGTCGCGGAACACCGTGGGCACGACGATGCCGGTCACCTCGACGTCGCGCAGACCGGCGCCGGACCACAACGCCCGCAACGGGTCGGCGCCGCTCACGTCGCTGAACCGCTGGCCCTCGTCGTGCGAGGCGGCGGCGGGGTCGACGTCCTTCGCGGCGTCCCAGAACAGCCGCATCATCTGCATACCGCTCGTGTAGTCCCACAGGTACGAGCCGACGTACGACCCGGCGCGGGCGAACTCCCCCACCGCCTGGGCCGCGTCGGGCACGAACGTGAGGACGAGTCCGCTGACCACGACGTCGGCGGTGCGTCCGCCCAGGTCGGTGGCGTTGCCGACCTCGAACGTCGCGCCGGGGACGCGCTGCCGGGCGCGGTCGAGGAAGCCTTCCGACGGGTCGACGCCGGTGATCGCGGCCGGTCGGGCGTGTGCCAGCACGGCCTCGGTCAGCGCGCCCGTGCCGCAGCCGACGTCGAGCCACGTCCGGCCGGGCGGCACGTCCAGCCAGCGCAGGAACTCCACCGCGACGGGCCAGCTCCACCGGCCGACGTACCGCTCGTAGGCGTCACCGAAACCCCACACGCGTCGACGGTAGCCCCGCCGGCAAGACCCGGAGGAATAACCGGGGGCTGGTCCGGTTAGTATGGGTGATACGTCAACTAGCGAGGTCGGGTGTGCTGTGAAGATCGCTGTTCTCGGTGCGGGCCACGTCGGTCCCGTCCTCGCGCGCCTGGCCCTGGCCGCGGGCTACGAGGTGGGCATCGCGGGGTCCGGTGACCCCGCGCGGATCGAGATGATCACCGAGTTCCTCGCGCCGGGCGCCGTCGCGCAGACCGCCTCCGACGCCGTCGCGGACGCGGACCTCGTCGTGCTGGCGATCCCGTGGCACCGGTTCCCGACGCTCGATCCGCGGATGTTCGCGGGCAAGGTCGTCATCGACTCGATGAACCACTGGCCGCCCGCCGCGGAGCCGCTGGGCACGAGCGAAGAGGTCGCGCAACGGCTCCTGGGCGCGCAGGTCGTCAAGACCCTCAACCACGTCGCCTACCAGGACATGGAACCCGCCGGGGGCCGCGCCGTCGGCCTGGCCGGTGACTCGCCGGCCGCGCTGGAGGCCGTGGCGGCGTTCCTGGAGCGCATCGGGTTCGACCCGGTGCCGGTGGGGTCCCTGGCCGCGGGACGGCTGCTGGAACCCGGCGGCCCGGTGTTCGGCGTCGCGGCCCGCAGGCAGGAATTCGAGAACTTCATCAAGGAGCAGTCATGACCACGTTCGGACTCGACACGTTCGGCGACGTCACCCACGACGCGTCCGGCACCCCGCTGTCGCACGCCCAGACCATTCGCAACCTGGTCGAGCAGGGCGTGCTGGCCGACCAGGTCGGCCTCGACTTCTTCGGCATCGGCGAGCACCACACCCCCGACATGCCGCTGTCCGCGGCCGACGTGGTGCTGGCCGCAATCGCCGCCCGCACCTCGAAGATCCACCTCGGCTCGGCCGTGACGGTGCTCAGCTCGGACGACCCGGTGCGCGTGTACCAGCGGTTCTCGACGCTCAACGCCCTGTCGGACGGCCGCGCGGAGGTCATCCTGGGCCGCGGGTCCAGTGTGGACTCGTTCCCGCTGTTCGGCTACGACCTCGCGGACTACGAGGACCTGTTCGAGGAGAAGACGCACCTGTTCGCCGAGCTGCTCAAGGGCGGCCCGATCACCTGGCAGGGCAAGACGCGGGCGACACTGCACGAGCAGGACGTCGTGCCGTTCACCGAGCCGTTCCCGACGTGGATCGGCGTCGGCGGCAGCCCGCAGTCCGTCGTGCGGGCGGCGACGTACGGGTTCTCGCTGATGCTCGCGATCATCGGTGGCCACCCCGCCCGGTTCGCGCCGTTCTCGGAGCTCTACCTGCACGCGCTGGAGAAGTTCGGCCGCGACCCGTTGCCGATCGGGATCCACTCCCCCGGCCACGTCGCGCCGACCGACGAGCAGGCACGGGAGGAGTTCTGGCCGCACTACCTCGACGTGATCGGCCGGCTCGGCAAGACGCGCGGGTTCTCCACGCCGACGCCGGAGTCGTACGCGCACGAGGTGGGGCCGCACGGCGCGCTGTTCGTCGGGTCGCCGGAGACCGTCGCGACGAAGATGGCGGCCACCATGAAGAAGCTGGACGCGAGCCGGTTCGACCTGAAGTACGGGATCGGCGGGCTGTCGCACGAGTCGCTGACGCGGACGATCGAGCTGTACGGAACGAAAGTCGTGCCACTCGTGCGGGACATGCTCGCGTGAGGTGAAGGGGCTGGGGTTGCCAGCCCCCTCGTGTCACTTCTTGGACGAGGCGATCTCGCACTCCTTGGCGTGCTCCAGGCCGAGTGAGATCGACGCGGCGTCGTTGTTCGGGCCGCCGAGCGCGTAGCTGATGATCTCCGAGCCCGGTTCGTTGTGCACCTCGACGTAGCGGACTCCCTTGCCGCGCAGGCACTGCACGACGCGGTTGGCGAAGTCGACGGCCTCCGGGTTGGAGGTGTCCTTCTCCCACGGGGGCAGCGGCGACTTCGGCTCGCACGTCTGCAGCGCCTTGTCGAGCTCCTCCTTCGTGGGTTCCGTGCGGCCGCTCCCCTCGGCCGCACGTCCCTTCTTGTCCAGGCCGAGGCCCGCCAGGCACTGGTCGTACGGGGCATTCAGCGCTTCGAAGTCCTCCGGGGTCATGTCGAGGCGTTCACGGGGCCGTTGCTCCTGCGCGGCCGACGACGGGGCCGCACTGCTGGGCGGCGTCGAGATCGAGGCGACCTGGGGCTGGGCCTCGGGCTTTGCGCACGCGGCCAGCAACAGCAGCAGGGCCAGGGTGGCCTTCTTCATCGCGGGGTTTCCTTTCGTCACGCGGCGAGCGCCTGCGTCGGGGTGAGCCGGGCGGCGCGGATGGAGGGGTAGAGGCCGGCGGCGGCGCCCACGACGAACGCGGCGAGCACACCGGAGGCCAGGACTTCGAGGGGGATGACGAGCGGCCAGCGGTGCAGGGTCGCGTAGCCCGCGACCCCGAGCGCTCCCAAGGCGGTGCCCGCCAGTCCTCCCAGGCCGGAGAGCAGGACGGCTTCGGTGAGGAACTGCGCGCGGATGTGGCCGCGGGTGGCGCCGAGCGCACGGCGCAGGCCGATCTCGCTGCGGCGTTCGAGCACGGAGATCACCATCGTGTTCGCCACGCCGACGCCGCCGACCAGCAGCGCGACGCCCGCGAGCCCCAGGAACAACGCGCTGTAGGAGTTCTGGGTGGCACGTTTGGCCGCCAGCGCGTCGGACGGGCGGCTCACCTGCACCAGGCCGGGGATCTCGCCGTGGAGCGTGGCCGGCAGGATCGCGCGAACGTCCTCAATGGACTCCTCGCGGGCCTTGACGTAGACGACGGTGGGGTGGCCGTCGAACCCCAGTTGCGTGCGGGCGGCGTCCCAGCCGACCAGCACCGAGCGTTCGATGTCGGGTGCGAGCGGCATGGGGCCCAGGACTCCTGTCACCGTGAACCACTTCTCCCCCACGAACACCGCGGGGTGTTCGCCCACGTCCGGGATGCCGAGCCGGTGGGCGGCGACGTTGCCGAGCACGACGCTCGGGAAGTCCGGGCTTGGCAGGAAGTCTCCGCTTTGGACGTGGCCGTTCACGGTGTCCAGGAGGTTCGGCGTGGCGGCGAGCACCGTGATGTCGGAGCTGTGGCCGGGGTCGAGCAGGTCGTTGCGGCGGACTCGGGTGTGGGTGTTGGCGACGGCCGCGGCGGCCGTGACCGGGCCGATGCGCCGGACCATCGCCACCGAGTACTCCGGGAACAGCACCGGGTCGTCCTGACGTGGGGCGGGCTGGGCGCGCAGGAGGTTGGTGCCGAGGGCGGTCAGTTCGTCGAGCAGGGCCTGCTGGCTGGAGGCCGGAATGCCGGTGACGACCACGACGGTGGCGATGCCCAGGGCGATGCCGAGTGCGGACAGGGCGGCTCGCAGGCGGCGGGTGCGCATGCCGAGCGAGCCGAGCGCCAGGAGGTCGACGGGAGTGAGACGGCTCATCACTCGACCCTCGAAAACTGAACGGTGGCCCGGTCTCCCGTGTCCGCGATGATCCGCCCGTCCCGCAATTCCACCCGACGTGGCAACGAGGCGGCGATGTCCCGGTCGTGCGTGATCAGCGCGATGGTCGTCCCCTGCCGGTTCAGGTCCCGCAGCAACTCCAGCACCGCGAGCCCGTTCGCGGTGTCCAGGGCCCCGGTCGGCTCGTCGGCCAGCACCAGGGCCGGGTTGTTCACGACGGCGCGGGCGATGGCGACGCGCTGGCGTTCGCCGCCGGAGAGTTCGGACGGCCGGTGGTCGGTGCGGTGGCCGAGGCCGACGCGGTTCAGCGCCTCCACCGCGAGCGGGCGGCGGTCCTTGCGGCGCACGCCCGCGTAGAGCAGGCCGGTGGCCACGTTCTCCGTGGCGGTCAAGCCGTCGGAGAGGTGGAACTGCTGGAACACGAACCCCAGCCGGCTGCCGCGCAGTGCGGACAGGCGGCGGTCCGGGAGGCGGGAGACGTCCTGGCCGTCGATCTCGACGGTGCCGGACGAGGGCAGGTCCAGGGTGCCGACGAGGTGCAGCAGCGTGGACTTGCCGGAGCCGGACGGGCCCACGATCGCGAGCAGCTCACCCGCGTCGACCTGCAGCGACACGTCGTCGAGGGCCGTGACACCGCCCGGATAGCGCTTGGTCACCGAGCGCAGGGCGAGGACGGGGGTCATTGGGCGGTCACCACTTCCAGGCCGTCGGTGACGCCGTCGCCGGAGATCTCGACCTCGTCCTGCGAGTAGAGGCCGGTTTGGACGGCCTTCAAACCGCCGGAGGGCAGCTGGATCGCGTAGCCGCCCTCCTTCAGCGCCACCAGGGCCGCCAGCGGGACGGTCAGCACGCCGGTGCGGCTCTCGGTCGTGACCGTGAGGCGGACGGGGGCGGTGTCCAGGTCCTCGACGTCCGCCGGGTTGTCGGGGGTGACCACGACGTCGGCTTTCGGGCCGCCACCGTTGTCGGCGGGGGCGGCCACCTGCGTCACCGAGGTGACCTTGGCGGGGACGGCCCGGTTGTCCGGGCGCACGATCGTGACCGGCAGGTCCGCCTTCAGCACGCCCGCCTCGGAGACCGCCACCTGCAACGAGACCAGGCGCGTCGTGGGCGTGAGTTCGAAGAGTTCCTCCGTGGCGGGCTCACCGAGCTGGGCCTTCACGGTGCCGACGCGCATCGGGCGGTCCAGGACGAGCACGCGGCCGGGGGCCAGGACGCCGGTCTGCTCGGCGCCGAGCGCCTTCTGCCACTTCTTCAGGGTTTCGACCACGCGCGGGGTGAGCTCGGCCTTCGTGGCGTCCTTGGGACGGGTGCCGACCGAGTAACCGAGGGCGGCAAGGTTGTCCATCACCACGGCCACGTCCGAGCCTTTGACGCCGGGGGTGTCCAGGGCGCGGAACAACGGGGTGGCGCCGAAGAACACGACGACGGGCTGGTCGTCGACGCGGTAGAGCTCCTTGCCCAGTTCGGTGGTCTGGCCGGTGGCCGGGAGCTTCGTGACGGTGCCCGCAGCGCCCTTGACCGGGCGGGCGGTGCCGAAGCCGAGCTGGGCCTGGAGCGTGCGGGTGTTCGTGAGGTCTCCCTTTCGCACGGTCGTGGTCTTCACCGCTGGTGGAGGGGCCGCCGCGGGCTCGGGTGGCCGGGCACGCACCACCAGCACCACGGCGACGACGACCACGACGAGCGCTGTGGCCGCGATGACTGTCCTGCGCATGCCGTGGATCCTCGGAGGCACTTGTGAGGATCCTGTGTGGAACCGGTGATCGCCGTGAGGGCGTCCCTATGATCGGCCGGGTGAGCGCTCTCATCCTGGTCGCGGAGGACGACGAGAACCAGGCCGAGCTGGTGCGCCGGTACCTGGAGCAGGACCATCATCGCGTGCTCGTCGTCCACGACGGACGGGACGCGCTCGACGTGGCCCGTGATCAAAAGCCCGCGCTGGTGGTGCTCGACCTGATGCTGCCGGGACTCGGCGGGCTGGACGTGTGCCGGGCGTTGCGGGCCGGTTCGGACGTGCTGGTCCTGATGCTGACCGCGCGGTCCACTGAGGACGATCTGCTGCACGGGCTCGGGATCGGCGCGGACGACTACATGACCAAGCCGTTCAGCCCACGCGAACTGGTGGCGCGGGTGCGGACGTTGCTGCGCCGGGTGCCCGCGAACAAGCCGGAGCCGGTGCTGGAGGTCGGGCCGATCGTGGTCGACCAGCTGCGGCACGAGGTGCGGGTGCGCGGCGGGCTGGTCGAGTGCACGCCGGGCGAGTTCGGGTTGCTGGAGGTGCTGGCGTCCGAAGTGGACAGGGTGTTCAGCCGCGAGCAGTTGCTGGAGCGGATGCACGGCATCGACAGCTTCCTGACCACGCGCACGGTCGACACGCACGTGAAGAACCTGCGCCGCAAGATCGAGACCGACCCGCGCCTGCCCGCTCACCTCGTCACCGTCTACGGCATCGGCTACAAGCTCACGGCCGGACGCGCCGATGCGCCGTAGCGTCTTCACACGGCTGCTCGTGGTCGTGGTGCTGATCGCGGTCTGTTCGATCGCCGCGACGGCGTGGCTGGCGACGCAGCTGACCCAGGCGTCGATAGCTCGTGAGCAGGGCCGTGAGCTCGCTTCCGACAACAGGATCTACACGACGTTGCTCGCCTACGCGGCCGAGCACCGCGACTGGTCCGAAGTGGACGGTTACGTCGACTCGCTGATGACCGAGCACCCCGGCCGGCGGCTCGTGCTGGTCACCAAGGACGGCCGCACGGTCGCGGATCGCGGCGGGGACGGCGGTGAGCTGCCGGCCAGGGCGGCGGCCGTGGTGGATCCGCTGGCGGTCGACCCGGTGCTGGTGCCGGGCGCGCCCGCGGACCGGATCGACAAGCGCGTGCTCGGGCCGTTCCGCACGCCGATCGACTTCCGCGACCGCGAGGACCCCACGGGCTCGCTGTTCTGCCTGCGGCTGGTCAAGAAGGAACAGGCGCGCCTGGACTGCCGGGAGCGCGACCTGCCGTTCGACACCGCGGCCGACTTCTCCGCGTTGCTGGAGCTGGAGGACCTGGTCGACGCCTGCCTGGCGCGCCGGTCGCTGCCGCCGGTGGAACTCGATCCCGACTTCACTCCGGCGGTCAAGCAGTCCACGGGTGCGCCGCCGCCGGACGAGCCCGCCGTCGCCGCCTGCGTGGCCGCCTCCCGCAAAGAGCAGCTCACGCCGTACGTGGCGGCGCCGGTCCTGCTGTACCTGACGAACCCCACGGGCACGCCGACCACCGCGATCTCGTTGTCGGGCAACGGCTGGCAGGTCGTGGGGGCCGCGGCGGCGGTGCTGCTGGCGGCGATCGGGGTGGCGGCGTTCGCGGGGGCGCGGATCACCCGGCCGTTGCGGGCGTTGACCGCGGCCGCCCAGCACATGTCCGGTGGGAGCGAGATCCCGCCGGTGCCCGTGCGCGGGCAGGACGAGATCGCGGGGCTGACCAGGGCGTTCAACACGATGGCCGCGACCAGGGCGCAGGTCGAGCAGGCGCGCAAGGCGATGGTCAGCGACGTCGCGCATGAACTGCGGACGCCGTTGAGCAACATCCGGGGCTGGTTGGAGGCGGCCGAGGACGGGGTGAGTGACCTCGATCCGGCGCTGATCAGGTTGCTGCTCAAGGAGGCGCTGGTCCTGCAGCACGTCGTGGACGACCTGCAGGATCTCGCCGTGGCCGACGCGGGCTCGCTGCGCCTGACGCTCGAACGGGTGAACGTCGCGAGCGCGTTGGAACAGGTCCAAGCTGCGCACGACGTTCGTGCCACGCAGGCCGGCGTCACGCTGGCGGTGTCCGCGGACCCCTCGCTCACCGTGCGGGCCGACGCCCTGCGGTTGCGGCAGATCCTCGACAACCTCGTCGCGAACGCGCTGCGCTACGTGCCCGCCGGCGGCTCGGTGACGGTCGAGGCCGCGGCAGGGGACGGCGGGGTCGTGTTCACGGTGACCGACACCGGTTCGGGCATCTCCGAGGACGATCTGCCGCACGTGTTCGACCGGTTCTGGCGCGCGGACAAGTCGCGCAGCCGCACCACGGGCGGCAGCGGGCTGGGCCTCGCGATCGTCCGCAAGCTCGCCGAGGCGCACGGCGGTACGGTCGATGTGACCAGCACGACAGGTGTCGGAACCACGTTCCGCGTCCGTTTGCCGGAACTCAGCTGATACACCCAGCGTTAGTTCGCTGGAGAGGAAACCGGTGATTGTTCCCATGCCCACGAGCGCGCCCCGTCGCACGGGCTCGTTCGTACTGACCGAAGACGTGACCGTCCGGGTGACCGGGCAGGCGCGCACCGCGGCCGCGATGCTGCGCGAGCACATCTTCCGGGAGACCGGCTACCTGCTGGCGGAGTCGCCAGACGGCATGCTGATGGTGTCGCACGACCCGGCGATGCGCGGGCTCGGCCCGGAGGGGTACGCGCTGCTGGTCAGCAACGACGCGGTGATGCTGCGCGCGGGCACCCAGGCAGGGCTGCGGCACGGCGTGCAGTCGTTCCGGCAGCTGATGACGCGGGACGCGACGGTCCGCGCGGCCGATCTGCGCGACTCCCCCGCGTTCGCGTGGCGCGGTGTGTCGAGCGCGCTGCTGCCGCCGGCCGAGATGCGCAAGGCCATCGACCGGATGGCCGCCTACAAGCTCAACGTCCTGCACGTCTTCCCCGACGGTGATCCGGACGCGCTGCGCGAGCTCGTCGAGTACGGCCGCGATCACGGCATCATCGTCGTACCGGAACTGAGTCCGGCGACGATCGAGTTGCTGGAGCTGTTCCCGAGCCGCTGGGTGCACATCGGTACCGCCAAGCTGACGACCAAGTTCGCCGGTTTGCTGGAACGCCACGGGAAACTGCCGGTGCGCTGGCACGACGGCAGCACGGACGTTCTCGGCCCGCACGGCAAACTCGCCGAAGGCGACGACGGACTGCGTGCCGTCGCGACGGCGGGCTGGGTCGGCGGTCTGCGCACGACCTCCGCCGTGGCGCCTGCCTGGTAGCCGTTCACAGTGGTGGTGTGACCGCAGGTCAGGTGAGGCCCGCGGTTCACATGTTTATCTTTGATCAGCGGTGAACATGTCCATTCGCTGTTGTCGCACCACGATCACCTGGTTCCGCGCTGTGATCACGTGCGATCGTGGTCGCTGTGCGGGCCTCTTCGAAGTTCCGGCCGATCCATCCGTTCCGGCTTCTGCTCATCGACGACGACCGGGAACTGGTGGAACTGCTCGCCGCGGTCCTGCGCGGCGAGGGGTATGACGTCGACGTCGCGTTCGACGGGCAGCGCGGACTGCATCTCGCGCTCACCCGGCCCTACGACGTGGTGGTGATCGACCGCGCCCTGCCGGTGCTCGACGGCCTGGACCTGTTGTCCCGGTTGCGTTCCCGGTCCGTGCGGACGCAGGCGCTGATGCTCACCGCGATGGGTTCGGTGCACGACCGGATCGACGGCCTCGACGCTGGCGCCGATGACTACCTGGCCAAGCCGTTCGACCTGCGCGAGCTGACCGCGCGACTGCGGGCGCTGTGCCGGCGGGCCGCGGAACTGGCCGCGGTGCTGCGCATCGGCGCCGGCCGCCTGGAGCTCGAACAACACCAGGTCGTGCTGCCCGACGGCGAGAAAGTACCGCTCACCACCAGGGAGTTCGCGCTGCTGCGGGTGCTCGCCACGCATCCCGAGACCGTGCACACGCGGGCGGCGTTGCGGCGCACGGTGTTCTGCGACGCACCCTCCCAGTCCATTGTGGACACCTACGTGCACTACCTGCGTTCGAAGGTAGGACGTTCGGTCGTGCAGACGGTTCAGGGCATCGGCTACCGGTTGGGGGCACTGTGAGGTCGTCGTGGGCCGAGACGGAACGCACGGAGGTCCGGCACGCGCGGCTGCGGGTCAGCGTGCTGGTGGGCCTGGCGATCACGCTGATGATCGCGTTCGTCGGCGTGATCGCGTACGTCGTGATGGCGCACGCGCAGGAAACCCAGGTGTCGCGCGAACTCCGCTACAACGCCCAGTACGGCGTGCCGGGCGTCGCTCCCCGATGCGCGTGGGTGTTCGTGCTGGAGGACGGCGTGCTGCACCTCGGTCCGCTGGAAGTGCCGGGCGGATTCCCGTTGCGCTCTGACATCGATGCCGTGCACGCGTCCGGCACGTCCGTCTCCCGTGACGTGATCGCCAACGACACCGAGTACATGGTGCTCACCTCTCCCGGCGCGAACGGCACCACGGTGCAGTCGGTGTTCGACCTGCGCTACCAGCTCTCCGACCGCTCGCACCTGGTGCAGGCACTGGCGATCGCCCTGGTGGCCGGCCTGCTGGTGGCGGCGCTGATCGGCCTGGGCGTCAGCCGCCGCACCGTGGGCCCGTGGGCGGAGGCGCTGGCGAGGCAACGCCGGTTCGTCACCGACGCGAGCCACGAACTGCGCACCCCGATCGCCCGCGCCTACCTGCGCGCCCAACTGCTCGCGGCCGCCGCCGATCTGCCAGACGACCAGCGCACCAACCTCGACGCGCTGGCCAGGTCGATCCGCGGCCTCGCCGACGTGGTGGACGACCTGCTGGCGTCCGCGCAGCTCCACCAGCGGCTCGACGGCAGACCGATCGACCTGGCCGACGTCGCGGAGGCCGCGGTGGTGGGCGAGACCGAACGGGCCGCCGAACGGCGGATCACCCTGTCGCTGGACCATCCCGGGCATCCGGTGGTGGTCAGCGGGATCGAGACCGGGCTGCGGCGGGCCGTCGACGAACTGCTGGCCAACGCCGTCCGGCACACGCCGGAAGGCGGGCGGATCGCGGTGCGCGTGGGGGTGGTCGCCGGGCAGGTGGAGCTGGTGGTGGAGGACAACGGTGAGGGGTTCGAACCCGGTGAGGCGTCCCGGTTGTTCGACCGGTTCCACCGAGGGGTCGGTGAGGGGCGGTTCGGGCTGGGACTGTCGCTGGTGCGGGAGATCGTGACCGGGCACGGCGGGACGGTGGAGGCGGTGGGGCGGCCTGGGACGGGGGCCCGGTTCACGCTGCGGATTCCGGCGGTGGAGAGGGTGGCGGTGCGGGAACGGATCACCAGCGCCCGCCCGTGAGAGAGCGCTCCCAGAGAAGGGCCGCGTAGCGGCGAGGGGGCAGCTGGGGGCAGCTGGGGGCGAGGGGGCAGCCAGCGGTGTGGCTGGTGGCGAGGGGGCAGCCAGCGGTGTGGCTGGTGGCGAGGGGGCAGCCAGCGATGTGGCTGGTGGCGTGGCCGTGGCTCCCGCCCACTGTCGGCTGGCGGGAGCCACCACCCCGGCCGGGCGTCACCACCGTCCGCGCCCCCTCACCACTGGCCGGCGACCACCACCTCCGCCGCGACCCGGACGTCGACGTCCAGCGGGCGGTCCGGGTCCACCGGCTCGATGGCCGACGCCAGGGCGTCCAGCAGGGCGGCGCACCGAGGCGCGGTCGGGCGGCGTCCTCCCACGTGCACGGCTTGGCGCAGCCCCAACGCCAGCGAGCCGCACAGCAACCGCAACAACTCCGCGAGGTCGTAGGCGCGCAGGGCGGCTTGGGTGCCGAACGGGACCACGTCCTGGTTGTGGAGGTTGGTGGGCAGGCTCTGGGTGCTGGCGGGCAGGACTCCGCGCCGGATCTCGGCGATGAACGCGGTCGTGGCCAGCTGGACGCCCTGCAGTCCGTGCTGCTGGCCGGGTCCGGCGGCGAGCATCGGCGGGAGGCCGGTGTTGCGGGCCGGGTCGACGAGGAGGTCGAGCTGGCGTTCGGCCAGGTTGCCCAGGGATGCGGTGACCATGGCCAGGACGTCGGCGGCGAAGGCGGCGGGCTGGCCGAAGAAGTTGCCGCCGTGGGCCACCAGGTCGTCGCCGGGGAAGAACAGCGGGTTGTCGCTGACGCCGCCCAGGTCCGCCGACACGACGCCGTCCACGTAGCGCAGGGCATCCTCGGCGGCGCCGAGGAGTTGGGGTGAGCAGCGGATGCTGTACGGCTCCTGCAACGCGCGCAGACCCGTGGGTGTGGTGCCGTCCAGCATGGAGCGCATCCACGACGCCACCGTCACCGCGCCGGTGTGGCCGAAGGCGGAGATCAGGCGCGGGTCGGTGAAGCCCGGATCGGCGCCGAGAACGTCCACCAGCAGACAGGTCAGGTCGGCCAGGGCCCGGTGCGACGAGCGGACCGACGTCTGGGCCAGTGCCAGGGCGGCGGTGGTGACGGAGGTGCCGTTCACGAGAGCCAGCGCGTCGCGGCCGTCCAGTTCCAACGCCGTCAGGCCCGCTGAGGCCAGTGCTTCGGCGGCGGGCAGACGCACGCCGTCCAGGTAGGCGTGGCCACGGCCGCGGAGAGCCTGGGCGGCGTAGGCGAGCGGGATGAGGTCTCCGCTGGCGCCGACGGAGCCGTAGCGCGGGATGGCCGGGACGAACGTCGTCGCGAACATCTCCGACAGACCCGAGACGACGTGTGCGGACACCCCCGACAGGCCCTGGGCCAGCGACCAGGTCCGCACGAGCAGCGCGGCCCTGGCGATGTCCAGGGGCAGGTCGGGGCCTTGGCCCGCGCCCAGGTGTGCGAGGGTGTTGTCGCACTGGTCGGCCTCCGAGGACCGGCCCGCGAAGCCCACCAGGGCGCCGAAGCCGGTCTTGGCGCCGTACACCGGGCGTTCGTCGTCGGCCAGCACCGTGCGCAGGTAGGCGCGGCCGCGGTCCACCCGGTCGCGGACGTCGGTTCCGGCGAGCACGTCCAGTGGCGCGGACGAGCGCAGCAGGTGCGCTGGAGTCAGGGGCGAACCCAGGTCCACGGACGTGTCTGAAGCGATCGTGGTCACCGCACGGACGGTAGGCAGCCGATCTCAGAAAGTTCTGAGATCGCGTGGGTAGCTTCCCCGTCCATGGCTCACGACTACCTGATCATCGGCGCGGGACCGGCCGGTTTGCAGCTCGCCGCACTGCTCGAGCGGGACGGTCGCGACTACGCGGTCCTCGAACGCGGCAGCGGGGCCGGCACGTTCTTCACCCGGTACCCGCGGCACCGCAAGCTCATCTCCATCAACAAGGTCCACACCGGGTTCACCGACCCGGAGCAGCGGATGCGGATGGACTGGAACTCGCTGCTGCTCGACGACCCCGAGCTGCTGTTCACCCGCTACACGCCCCGGTACTTCCCGGACGCCGACGACATCGTCCGCTACTTCCAGGACTGCGCCGCCGGGCTCAACGTGCACTACGACATCGATGTCACGCGCATCTCCCGCGACGACAACGGTTTCACCGTCGCCGACCACAGTGGACAGACGTGGCACGCGAAGAACCTCGTGATGGCCACCGGGGTCTCCCAGCTGCACGTGCCGCCGATCCCCGGCATCGAGCACGCCGAGCGCTACGACACCTTCGACACGGACCCCGAGTCGTTCACCGACCAGCGGGTGCTCGTGATCGGCAAGGGCAACTCGGGCTTCGAGACCGCCGACGCGCTGGTCGAGACCGCGGCCGTCATCCACGTCGCCGGGCCGCACTCGGTGAAACTCGCGTGGCAGACGCACTACGTCGGACACCTGCGGGCGGTGAACAACAACTTCCTCGACACCTACCAGCTCAAGAGCGAGAACGCGGTCATCGACGGCTCCATCGAACGCATCGAGCCCAGGCCGGAAGGCGGTTTCCGGATCCAGTTCCGGTACGCGCGCACGGTCGAGAAAGTGCGGGAACTGGAGTACGACCGGATCATCGCGTGCACCGGGTTCCGGTTCGACGCCTCGGTCTTCGCCGACGACTGCCGGCCCGCGCTGATCATCAAGGACCGGTTCCCGCAGCTGACCTCGGCGTTCGAGTCGACGACCGTGCCCGGCCTGTACTTCGCGGGCACGATCACGCAGTCGCGTGACTTCAAGAAGTCGACCAGCGGGTTCATCCACGGTTTCCGGTACGGCGCCCGCGCGCTGCACCGCGTCCTGAGCGCCCGCAACCACGGCACCCCCTGGCAGGGCACGGACCTGGAGCTCTCGCCGGAGGCCATCAGCGACGCGGTCATCGCCAGGGTGAACACGTCTTCCTGTCTGTGGCAGCAGTTCGCGGTCATGGGCGACGTCGTCACGGTCGACGACACCACCGCGCGGTACGCCGAGGAGGTGCCGGTCGCGTACGTGGCGGACGGCGGCCTGGGACCGGCCGAGCACCGGTTCGTCGCGACGCTCGAGTACGGGCCCGACCACGACACCGTGGACCCGTTCGACATCACCATCCCGCGCGTCGCCGAGAACGACCCCGTCAACGCGGCCGACGCGAGCTACCTGCACCCGGTGGTCCGCTACTACCGGCACGGCGTGCTCGCCGCGACCCACCACCTGGCCGAGAACCTCGAGAACCACTGGGACATGCCGGAGGTGCACCAGCAGCCGCTGGTGGTGTTCGTGAAGGAATGCCTTGCCGGCGCGTGACGAGCCGTTCCCGCGCGCCGTGCTCGACGTGCTCGGCGCCGCCGCGGACCGGCCGGTGTTCGAGCACGGCACCCGCGTGGTGACCGGTTCCGAGATGCTCGACCTGATCGCCCGGATCGCGACCGGGTTGCGCGCCGGCGGGATCGGGCCCGGTGACGGGCTCGCGCTCGTGCAGGGCGTGCACCCGGAGGCCTTCGCGACGATCCTCGCGGGCCACGTGGTCGGCGCGCGGGTCGTCGGCGTGCGGCCAGGTCTGACCGAGGCCCAGGTCGAGCACCTGCTCGGCCTGGACATCAAGCTGGTCGTGCGCGACACCGACGATCTCACCGGGCATCCCGCCGAACCCCTGCGGTGCGAGGGCAGGCCAGACGACATCGCGCGGCTGATCCACACCAGCGGCAGCACCGGCGCGCCCAAGGCGTGCGCGCAGACCTACGCGTCGATGACCAACGCCTGGACCGCCCGGCCCGACGCCTGGCCTCCCGCGGTCCGGGAACTGGCGACGAGACTCGACCGCTACCTCGTGTTCGGATCGCTGTCGAGCCAGGTGATGTTCGAGTACGCGGTGCTGACCCTGACCGCGGGAGGCACGATCGTCGTCGCCGGCGACCCGGCCGACGCGATCACCCGTCTGAAGGCCACCGCGCGCGTGATCACCGTGCCAGGACTGGCCAAGCTCGTCGCCGCGCAGAAACGCGAGCCCGCCGACCTGTCGACGTTGAAAGCACTGCTGGTGTCGGGCTCTCCCCTGACGCCCGAACGGCATCGCGACGCCCTGGACACGCTGGGGCCGGTGCTCTTCCACGGCTACGGCCAGACCGAGACCGGCATGATCTCGATGGCCACGCCGGCCGATCCTCCCGGCACGGTGGGAAAACCGCCGGTGGACGTGGAGATCCGCGACGGCGAGCTCTTCGTCCGCACGCCGGGACAGGCCTGCGGCTACTGGGGCAACGCCGGGGAGTCCGCCGAGGTGTTCGTGGACGGCTGGGTCCGCACACGCGACCTCGGCCGGTTCGACGCCTTCGGCTACCTGCGCCTGACCGGCCGGGTCCGCGACGTCGTGATCATCAACGCGAACCTGCACTACATCGGCCCGATCGAGCAGGTGATCGCCCTGCATCCGGACGTCGCCGAGGCCTACGTCGTCGCGGTGCCGGACGACGAGACCGGCGAGGCCGTGCACGCCTTCGTGGTCCCCAAGGCCGATCGCGTTCCCGAACTCGACGAACTGCGCGAGCTCGTGACCCAACGACTGGGCACGGCCTGCGCCCCTGTGCGCGTCACCGCCATCACCGAACCCCCTGTCGCTCCCAGCGGCAAGCCCGACAAGCGTCAGTTAGCCAAAAAGATCAACTCCGCGTGAAGGAGAACGTCGTGTCCAGCGAGGTTTCGACCGAGTATCTCGTGATCGGCGCCGGTCCGGCGGGCCTGCAGGCGTCCTACCTGCTCAAACAGGCCGGACGCGAGCACCTGGTGCTGGAGGCCGGTGAGGCGGCGGGGACGTTCTTCACCCGTTTCCCCCGGCACCGGCAGCTGATCTCCATCAACAAGGTCTACACGGGCTGGGACGACCCGGAGCTGAACCTGCGCGTCGACTGGAACTCGTTGCTGTCCGACGATCCGGCGCTGCTGTTCACCGGCTACACCCCGCGCTACTTCCCCAACGCCGACGACATGGTCCGCTATCTCGGGGACTTCGCGGTCAAGAACGACCTGCCCGTCCGCTACGACACCAGGGCCGTGTCGGTGAATCGGCCGGACGACTTCGTGGTGCGCGACCAGCACGGCGTCACCTACCGGGCGAAGCGGATCATCGTCGCGACCGGTGTCTCGCAGCAGTACGTGCCGGACATCGACGGCGTGGAGCACGCCGAGCACTACTACGACGTCTCCGTTGAGCCACAGGACTTCGTGAACAAGAAGGTGCTGATCATCGGGCGTGGCAACTCCGCGTTCGAGACCGCCGACGCGCTGGTCGAGACCGCCTCGGTGATCCACGTCGCCGGGCCCGGCTCGCTGAAGCTGGCGTGGCAGACGCACTTCGTCGGCCACCTGCGGGCCGTCAACAACAACTTCCTCGACACCTACCAGCTCAAGTCGCAGAACGCCGTGCTGGACGGGCACATCGCGGGCATCCGCCGCGACGGCGACGACTACCTGGTGAAGGTCAGCTTCCAGCGGGTCAACGAGGTGATCAAGGAGATCCGCTACGACCGGGTGATCCTCGCGACCGGGTTCCGGTTCGACGCCTCGATCTTCGCGCCGGAGTGCCGGCCGCAGCTCACGATCAAGTCGCGGTTCCCGGACCAGACGGCGGCGTGGGAGTCGGTGAACGTGCCGGACCTGTTCTTCGCGGGCACGATCACCCAGGCCAGGGACTTCAAGAAGTCGACCAGCGGGTTCATCCACGGCTTCCGCTACGGCGTGCGCGCGCTGCACCGGATCGTCGAACAGCGCTACCACGGCGTGGACTGGCCCAGCCGTTCCATCGCTCCCGAGGACGTCACCGAGGCGATCATCGAGCGGGTCAACCGGACCTCCGCGCTGTGGCAGCTGTTCGCGTTCATGGCGGACGCGGTGCTGACGTTGCGTGACGGCACGGTCCGGTACGTCGAGGAGGTACCGGTCGCGCACCTGCACGAAGCGGTGGAACGCGGGGAGTTCGGCGAGGTCGAGTCGTACCTGACGGTCACGCTGGAGTACGGCGCGGACCACGACAAGATCAACCCGTTCGACATCACGGCCGGCCGCAACTCCCAGGACGACACCAGCGGGCTCGACGGCCGCTACCTGCACCCGGTCGTGCGGCGGTTCCGCTCCGGCGAACTGCTCGACGAGCACCACATCACCGAGAACCTCGAGAACGAGTGGGACAGCGAGACCGTCCACAAGGCACCGTTGCGGGAGTACCTGCGGTGAACCCGGTGCTCGCGGAACTGCACGACAAGGCACGCGCGGTGCTCGACCCCGTCCACTACGACTTCTTCGCGGGCGGGGTCGGGGACGAGGTCGTGCTCGCGGAGAACGAGGCCGCGTTCGGGCGCCTCGCCCTGCTGCCCAGGGTGTTGCGGGGCAAGGAGATCAGCACCGTTTGCCCGCTGATGATCTCGCCGACCGCGTTCCACCGGCTCGCCCATCCCGACGGCGAACTGGCGACGGCACGGGCGCTGTCCGGGACGACGCTGGTGTCGAGCATGGCCTCGACCGTGCCGATCGCCGACGTCGTGGCGGCCGCGACCGGACCGGTCTGGTTCCAGCTGTACGTCCAGCCGGACATGGACGTCACGGAAGAGCTGGTGCGGCGGGCGGAACGGGCGGGGTGCGCGGCGCTGGTCGTGACGGTCGACTCCCCCGTGTTCGGACGGCATCGGCGCGACATCGCGCACGGCTTCCACGACCTGCCCGCCGGGCTGACGGCCGAGAACATGCGTGATCTGGCAGGAGAGGCTCTGCGGAACATCGAGATGTCGACGGCGATCTCGTGGAGGCACGTCGACCGGATTCGGGAGATGACCGCGCTTCCGTTGTGGGTCAAGGGGGTTCTGCACCCGAAGGACGCTGTGATCGCGTTGGAGCACGGGGTGGCGGGGATCGTCGTGTCCAACCACGGCGGCCGTCAGCTCGACCTCGTGCCGGCGGCGCTCGACGCGTTGCCCGCCGTCGTCGAGGCGGTGGCCGGGCGGGTGCCGGTCGTGCTCGACGGCGGTGTCCGGGGCGGAGGGGACATCGCGCTGGCACTGGCACTGGGCGCGTCGGCGGCCGGGATCGGCAGGCCCGTGCTGTGGGGGCTCGCGGCGGACGGCGAACAGGGCGTGCGGCGGGTGCTCGACGTGCTGCGCGACGAGTTCCTGCACGTCCTGGCGCTGTGCGGTGGCGAACTGACCCGGGACATGGTCGTGGTCCGAGGGGTGGCCGGATGCTGAACTGGTTGCCCGCACGGGTGGTCGCGTTGCGCGCCAAGGTGTTCGAGAAGGTCAACGGGGACAACGCCATCACGTTCCCGAACGCCCAGGTCGGCCCCGACCGCTTCCAGGAGCTCTACAGCCATCCCGCCGCGAACGGCCGCAGCCGGGGCGCCGGGCTGTCGGACCTGTTCTGGTACTGGCTCTCCCCCGGCCCCGAGGTGCACCAGGAGCACCTGGAGGCCGGACCGCGCTACGACGACGTGGCCCGCGCGACCCGCACCTTCCTCGCCGGCCCGAGCAACGCGCTGTCGGCGACGGCGACGCGCTGCACGGCGAAGGTGCTGGACGAGGTGCTCCGCGGCCGCGTCACCGCCGTGCGGTTGCGCGACCTGATGATGCCGGTGTGGGCCGAGTACTTCTACGAGCTGGTGTTCGCCGAACCGTGTCCCCGGCTCGCGCGTGACCTGATCGTCGGACACGCCACCGACGTCGTGAACTCGTTGAAGTGCATCAGCTTGCGCCACCCCGCTCGCCGCGACCGCCTCACCCGCTACCTCAAGGTGCGGCTCGCGGACGTCCGGCATCCGCTGCCCGAGACGTTGTCCGAGTCCGAACAGGTGCACTACCTGCAGGGCACCTACTTCAACACCGCCGTCGTGCAGATGGCCGAGGCGATGGCGCACCTGCTCCTCGCGCTGGCACAGCATCCCGAAGCGGCGCGCCGAATCGACGACGACAGGTACTTCGCCCACGTGCTGGACGAGACCTTCCGCCTCTACCCGTTGTTCGGCATCGCCCACCGCATCACGACCGCGGACATCGAACTGGACGAGCACACGTCGTTCCCGGCGGGTTCGGTGCTGTGCTTCAACTACCCCGCCTACCACGCCACCGGCTACGAGAACCCGCAGGAGTTCGACCCCGGCCGTTGGGAGAACACCGCGGCACGCAACGAGCACCACATCCCGTTCGGCATCGCCGCCAACCGCCCCTGCCCGGCCTGGCGGCTCTCCCCCATCGCGATGCGCGCAGCAGCTCGGGAAGTGCTGCGCCGCGTCTCGCTGCACTCCTCGGTGACGCACACGCGGTCGTTGCCCAGCCGAGGGCCGTGCCTGCTCGTCCGCGACGGCCAGGTGCCACGACGGCGCCTGGTCCTGATGCGGGTGCGCGACCGCTGGGAGGACGTCTGGCGCAGCGTCGTCCAGCTCGTGCTCGGCACCGCGATGGTGCTGCACGCCCACCGGCTCCGGCCGGCCGGGCGTTATTTCGACACGCACGACACGCAGGGTTGCCCGGTCCGGCACTGACCACAGGAGATCCCGGTGAACCAGATCCACTTCGCGTTGCAGGTCTTCGGCGCGCTGGCGCTCGTGCTCGCCGCGACCACGCTGTGCGGGCGGCTCGCCATGCTGATCAAACAACCCAGGGTCGTCGGCGAGATGGTCGCCGGCGTACTGCTGGGCCCCGCGCTGTTCGGCGCCGTCGCGCCCGGCGTGCAGGCCCAGATCTTCCCCGCCGACGTCAAGAGCACCCTGTACGTGCTCAGCACGATCGGGCTCACGTTCTACATGTTCCTCGTCGGGTCCTCTTTGGACCACGGCCTCACCACGGGTGCCAACGCGCGCAAGGCATCGATCCTCGCCATCTCCGGCATCGTGCCCACGTTCCTGCTCGGCGCGGGCGCGGCGTTGCTCTTCTTCGACACGCTGAGCCCCGAGGGAACGCAGCTCTGGGTGTTCATGCTGTTCATCGGCGGCGCCCTGTCGATCACCGCCTTCCCCATGCTCGCCAGAATCCTGCAGGAACGCGGCATCGCGAACACCCCGATCGGCGGTCTCACCCTGGTCGCCGCCGCGATCGACGACGCGGTGGCGTGGGGCTTCCTCGCGCTGATCATCGCGGTCGGCACGTCCGGCAGCCCGTCCGGCGCGCTGCGCACGATCCTGGGCGCGGCGATCTTCGCGGGCCTCATGCTCACGCTGGGCCGCAAGTGGCTCGCCAAGCTCGGGGAACGCGCCGAACGCGACGGCAAGCTCAGCCGCGACATGGTGGCCGTGATCCTGCTGATCGTGCTGCTGGCGGGCTGGTACACCGACCTCATCGGCGTGTTCTCGGTGTTCGGCGGATTCATCACCGGCCTCGCGATGCCCAACTCCAAGGTCGTGCGCCACGAACTCGAGACCAAGCTCTCCGACCTGAACTCGATCCTGCTGCTGCCGGTGTTCTTCGCGTTCAGCGGCCTCAACACCCGGCTGGACGGCTTCGGCTCCGGTGGCGCGCTCTGGTTCCCGCTCGCGGTGATCATGCTGGCCGCGTTCGCCGGCAAGTACCTGGGCTGCGGGCTCGTGGTGCGTGCCCAGGGCTACTCGTGGCGCTACGCCTCCGCGGTGGGCGGCCTGATGAACGCCCGAGGCCTGATGATCCTGATCTTCATCAACATCGGCCTGGCCTACGACCTGGTGACACCCGAGATGTTCGCGATCCTCGTCGCCGTCGCGATCGTCACCACCGCCGCGGCCATGCCGATCTACCGCGCGTCCCTGCCCGACCACCTGGAGGCACAGGCCGACGTCAAGACCCCCGCACCAGTTCGGTGAGCCGCGCGACCACGGCGGCCGGGGCCGGCATGTCCGCGATCTCGGCCGCCGTGGTCTCGGCGATCTCCCGCGCGGCCGGGTCATCGAGCAGATGGCCCGCCGCGGCGGTGATCGCGTCTGCGGTGATCTCCTCGCCCACGAGCTTCGCCCCCGCACCGGTCTCGGCGAGCACGTCGGCGTTCACGAACTGATCAGCGCCCTGCGGCAGCACCAGTTGCGGCAAACCGGCCGCCAGCGCGCCGAGGACCGTGCCCGTTCCGCCGTGGTGCACCACGAGATCAGCCTGCTGGAGCACCTTCGCCTGCGGCACGAACCCGGCGACGCGCACGTTCGCCGGCACGTCGCCCAGCAGCGCGGGATCGCCGGGCCCGACCGCCACCAGAACGGTGACCGGCAGCCGGGCCAGGCCGTCGATCGCCTGCCGCAGCACGGCCGTCGCACTGAACGACACCGTGCCGAGCGTCAGGTACACCAACGGTTTCGTCGTGACGATCTCCGGCATCGGCACGTCGAGGTCGAACGCCGTCGGCCGCTGCCGCAGCACCGTGGGCAGCGCCGCGACGACCGGATCGCGGACGGTGTCCGGCCACAGGTCGATCGCGACGTCCCCCATCATCAGGTCGGCGGGCGCGGCGCCGTCCCACATCCACGCCATCTCCCCCGCCGCCATCTGCTGGATCGCGGGCGGCATGGACCGGCCGATCACGTGCGAGACGAACGGGATCCCGGCGTCGAGAGCGGCCTTCGCGGCACCGGTGTCGCTCTGCTCGTAGACCACCAGATCCGGCTTGATCCGCGGCAGGAGTCCGCCGAGATCCTTGACGGTCGCCCGTGGCAGCACGTCCGCGAACATCGTGATCAGCAGCCGCGGCACCTCCGCGTCGCCGTGCCGCCTGCGGGCCTCGGTCTCGGCCTCCCCGATCGAGATGCCCGACGCGTGCGCCTCGAAACCCAGCTCACGCGCCTTCTCCACGAAGCCCGGGCCGATCGCGAACACGACCTCGTGCCCGGCCTGCTGCGCCGCGCGGGCCAGCGGGACCAGCGGAAACAGATGGCCGTAGGCGGGACGGCACGAGAACAGGATGCGCACTCCGTCAAGCCTAGTGATCTTTCAGTGTTGGCAGTTCTTGCAGAGGGCGTTCACCTCGTCCTGGTTCGCCGCGGCGGCCTGACTTCAGTTTACACTGAAGCTATAGAGATGTTCATCACGTCGTGTCGTGGTCACGCCCTAGACGTCTCCGCACCCGGACTCGCCTGGCAGCAACGGCCGGAACACGACGATGAACGACGACGCACCGACGCGGAACCGCGTCCCCTTCGCCACGTCGCGCGCGAACCCCTCCACCTGTGCGGCGTCCAGCACCACGCAAGTACCGGCGTCGACCTTCGTTTCCGGCGCCGCGAACGGCCACGGGCGTGCGTCCTGCGACGAGCTGTGCGCCCACGCCACGGCGGCGATCTTCGTCGGCCGGTAGGGCGTCGCCGTGCCGTCCACGTGCAGCGTCGAGTGGAACGCGGCCAGTTCGCCCTCCGGGTTCGCGGCCCTGGTGACGAACCGGTGACCGCCGGAGTTCAGCACGAACACCTGCGTGTACCCGTCGATCACCGAGTCGTTGCGGATGTCCTGGTCCCGGTCGAGTCCTGCGTCGTGGGCGTCCTCGTAGAAGTCCACCGACCTCTCGTGTCCTATGTGGACCGTCTCGGCGGTCTGCAACGCGCCTGCCGCCGGGCCCGGCCGGATCACCGTGCCGTCGCCGTAGAGGCTGAACTCCGGCAGCTCCGCGGGCCGGGGGCTGGGCATGCCGACCAGTTGCCTCGCCTGGAGCGCAAGCCCGTCCGGCAACGCCGGAGCGTCCACCCCGCAGCCGGCCAGCACGATCGCACACGTCACCAAGAACCAGCGCATCACGTTCCCCCTGTCCGGGGTTGCCCCAGGACGGGCCTGGAGCAACCCCTCGTGGTCAGGAGACGGAAAGCGTGTACGTTCCGTTGCCCGCCTTGTTCACCAGCACCACGCTGTAGCAGTCCAGTGCGGGTCCGGGCGCGGTGTACTCGATCTGTTCCGCCTCACCGAGCCCGTGGCCGGTCGACGACGCGGCTGCCTGAGCCCGTGACGCGACGACCGGACGACCGCCGTCGGACGACATGACGAACAGCTGGGCGTCCTGGCTCGCGGTGTCCGGCGTCGCGGTGACGGTGAACTTCGTACCCGCTTCGACGCAGTGGTCACGGACGACCACCACGTTGTCGTCGCCCATCGCGAACTTCTCCTCCGGGCGCAACTGGTTCGTGCCGTTCGCGAACTGGATCCGGTAGTCGCCGGTCCCGCTCACGTGGGTCACCTCGGGGTAGAAGTCCCCGGCGGGGCGGCCTCCCTGGTTCGTGTCGATCGCGATGAAGTCCACCTCGCCCTGGCCCGCCACGCTCGCGGCCAGCTGCTGGCGCAGCTGGGGGTCGTCGTAGAGACGCAGGTCGTAGTCGGCGTTGGCCGGCGGCCGCAGCGCGACGACCGACCAGAACGCGACCGACGTGTCGACCCGGTACCGGTGCGGCTGGTTCGGTCCCGGCGCGGGACGGGTTCGCGTCTGGTAGTCGCCCAGCGGCTCGCGGAACCCGTAGTCGATCGTGTTCTGGTACAGCGCGGCCAGCGGACCAGGGCCGACGTCGAATCCCGCCTGACCGCGCTGGCGCCAGAACTCGGCGAGGTTGGACGACCGGTAGCGCAGGAACGTCTGCCAGATCTCGGTGTACGGGTTCTCGGTCCGCGAGTCCCAGTGAGGTTCGTTGTTCGGGTCCGCGAGGTCGAGCAACGCCCCCGCGACGCGGCCTTCGACGCCGTCGCCGTTGTCCCAGTTCGGATCGCCCCAGGTCACGTTCTCCAGCTCGACGGTGAAGCCGTCGCCGCGGTACTCGTGGTCGTTGAACACCGCGGCCTGGTACCAGTCCGGGAAGCCCTCGGTCCACGCGCAGTTCGCACCGCTCTCCCTGGTGACGAAGTGCGGGGACGGGCAGTTGGAGGTCGGGAAGTTGTCGTTGTACACGTCGTCCATCACGGCGTGCCCGAGCTCGTGCACCACGATGCTGCGGAAGTCCGGCGCGTTGGCTCGCAGGTGGACCTCGTCGTCATCGCGGTCGTAGTGGTTGTTCGCCGGGTTGTAGTCCCAGCGCCAGTTGAAGTCGACACGCCGGCAGTCGTGGTCGTCCGCGTCCCAGCAGTCGCTCGGAGTCCAGTCGGACGCCGAGTTGATCTCGTCGAACGCCTCCACGGCCCGCATGTACCGCGGGTCGGTCGGCTGCTGGGCACCGAACGCCAGGGTGCGCCCGTCACCGACGTCGTTCATCGTCGCGGTGCGGAAGTTGTACGGGTCGTCGTCGAACTCGACACCCCAGGAACCGTTCTGCGCCACGAACTTCAGGTACACGTCGGCGCCACCGGAGAAGTCGTCGTTCGGGAAGCACAGCCGGAACGCGCCGTTCCCGTCGGTGAGCGCGGTGCCGAGCAGGTCGTCGGGACCGTTGTCGTCGTCCCACGCCTCGACCAGGAAGTTCGCCGCGGTGCGGAACGTCCCGGTGTGATCCCGGTAGTTCCAGCTGCCCGTCGCGCACACCGGTGCGGCCTGCGCCCGTGGCGGGTCGTCGCTGTGCGGCTTCGACGACCGCGCCACCGCGGCAGCCGGCGTCAGCCACGGCGTGGCCCGCTTCGACACCGCTCCGGCGGGAATCTGTTCGGTGGCACCGGTTTCCGCACGGGAGCCCAGGTAGGACGACTTCCCGTCGGCACCGATCGTGGCGGCCGCGACGAACGTGTCCGAGTTCAGCTCGGGATTCACCGGCGCGATCGCACGCACGGTGACCAGCAACGTTCCGGCGCTCACGGCCTTGATCGCACCCTTGAACCGCACCGTCCGCCCCGCGGAGAGGTCCATCGTCGTGGTGGCGCGACCGACCTTGCCGAAGTCAGTCGGAACGGACGAGCCGACGTCGCTCACCGACAACCCGTCAGGAACCGCGCTCCAGCCGGCGATTCCCGGCACGTCGGCGTCGATCCGGACGCCTTTCAAGTCCACATCGGACGTGATTTCGAAGCTGACCTGCGCGGTCTCACCGACGCCGGGTGCCCGGTCGAGCTCCGCTTTCGCGTGCACACAACGTGTCTCACACTTCGCCGGTGCGGCGACGGCCTGCGTCGCCATCACCCCGGCACCCACCAGAATCATTGCAGCACAAAGAGAACTTGCTAATCGCACGAATCCCCCTACAGCAACCGCACCAGCGGTCTACGCCGAACTCCCCCGAGTTCCCCAGGGCGTGCCCCGGTGCGTTCCCACCATAGCGCGCATCAAGGGGGATGATGGGGACATGACTGAACCGGACTACACCGAAGACGGCGTGCCGACGTTCGACTACGTCCGCGACAAGATCGAAGGCCGGAACCTCACCAGTGAGGCCGCCACCGAACTGGCCGGCGATCCGCAGAACACCCAGGACCAGTTCGACCGGCGCGAGGAGGCCGGCCGCGACCGGCTGGAGGAGATCCGCAAGTCGTTGCGCCCCGAGTGACCGGGGGGCCTCCCCCAGCGTCGAGGTGTGGCCCGCACCAGCGGGGATCCGCCGGGTGGCCCGATCGTCGTGCGGCCGGGAGATTCCTAGGGTTCTCGTCATGGTCAACCACCTGAATCCCTTGCGTCGCAAGGCGATCGCTCTCGGCTCCGGAGTTCTCGTCACCGCCTCGCTCCTGGCGTGCTCGGCACCGAACGCGGCGAGCAGCCCGACGTCCGCGGCGAGCAGCCCGGCACCCGCGGCGTCCAGGACGCACAAGGTGACGAACGCCGAGCACGAACTGGTCTTCCACGTCGTGGACGGCAAACTGCCCGCCCTGGTCCTGGACGCGGGCGGCGGGCTGAGCTCGTCGTACTGGAAGGAAATGGCGCCGCGGCTGGCGAAGGCCACCGGGTCGAAGGTCGTCACCTACGACCGGGCGGGTGAGGGCGAGAGCGCCGAGGTCTCGGGGCCGTGGCGGGTGGAGAACGCGGTGTCCGACCTGGAGGCCGGACTCAGGCAACTGGGACTGACGAAGGACGTGGTGCTGGTCTCGCACTCGATCGCGGGCGAGGTCGCCACGAACTTCGTGAACAAGAACCCGGGCTGGGTGTCGGGTGCGGTGCTCGTCGACGCGAACGTGCCCGACTTCTTCACCGACGAGATGCTGACGGCGTTCGAACCGGTCATCGAGCAGCAGCGGACCGCCCTGCTCACGCAGCCCTCGACCAAGAAGAACCGCCAACTGCTCGCCGTGATGGTCGACTACGCCCCCGTCCACCGCGTCTTCCACAAGCTCACCTGGCCGAAGGACGTGCCGGTGACCGCGATCGTCGCGTCCGGGACCCCGTTCGCCGACTCCCCCGACGCGGCGAAGATGTGGCGGGACGCCCAGGTCCGCTTCGCGCAGGGACCGAACCGGAAGCACGTGCTCGCCGAGAACACGACGCACGAAGGAATCGTGACCGAACGCCCGGAGATCATCGCCGGTGCCGTCGACGACGTGCTGAAGGCCGTCCGCTAGCTGTAGTGATCACGGACGTTGTTGACGGCGTGTCCGGCATGTCGCCTTGATCATGAGGAAGACCTCCGTGTGTGGTGGAGGTGTCTAGGTCTTCACCGCACACGGAGGTCTTCGTGTACCACCGTAATGCCCGGCTCACCGTGCATGGACGGCGGCTGCTCGTCGAGCGTGTCGCCGCCGGGCGCCCGGTCGCCCACGTCGCCGCGGAGATGGGAATCTCCCGGGCGACAGCCCACAAATGGGTCCGCCGCTACCGGCACGAAGGCGACGCCGGCCTGGCCGACCGGTTCAGCCGGCCGCACCACTCACCCCGCCGCACCGCCGCCTCGATCGAGTCCCAGATCCTCGGGCTGCGCCGGACCCGACGACTCGGACCTGCCCGCATCGCCGGAATTCTCGGACTGCACGCCTCGACCACACACCGCGTCCTGTCACGCCACCGCGAACCCAAACTCGCCTGGCTCGACCGCCCGACCGGGCAGGTGATCCGCCGCTACGAGCGAGCCCGTCCCGGCGAACTGGTCCACGTCGACGTCAAGAAACTCGGCCGGCTGCGCGACGGAGGCGGCTGGCGCGTCCACGGCCGCGACAGCGCTCAGCACAACGCTTCCCGCACCGCACCCCGCGTCGGCTACGAGTTCGTGCACTGCGCCATCGACGACCACACCCGCCTGGCCTACGCCGAGATCCACCCCGACGAGACCGCCACCACCTGCGCCGCCTTCCTCCGCCGCGCAGCACAAGTTCTTGCCACACAAGGAATCCCGGTCATCGAACAGGTCATGACCGACAACGCCATGGCCTACCGCCGATCACACGCCTTCCGGGAAGCGATGACCGACATCGGCGCCAGCCACCGCCTCACCCGCTCCTACCGGCCCCAGACCAACGGCAAAGCCGAACGCTTCAACCGCACCCTCGCCGAGGAATGGGCCTACGCCCAGACCTTCACCAGCGGCCAGCAACGCGCCGACGCCCTGCCCGAGTTCCTGCACCGCTACAACCACCACCGAGCCCACACCGCACTCGGAGGACAGCCACCCATCAGCCGCGTCGACAATGTCTCAGGGCACTACAGCTAGCTGTACCGGTCGCGGAGATCAGGACGCCGCGCACGACGGGACGCCGAACCTGGCCCGCACTCCGGGTGAGTACAGAACGCTCATCGGCTCGCCGGAGACCGGAATCTCCGCCGATGCCACCAGATCGTCGTCGCAGCGAACGATCGTGGCGCGGCGGAGGTCCCAGGGCGCGTGGTGGTTCGGCAGGTACGTGGTCCGGCCGAGCCAGGACGTGTGCAGGCCCCACCTGGCCGTCAGGAACTCCTCCAGCGGGCTCGGCCGGGCGATCCGCTCCCCCGCCCGCACCGTGAACGTGCTCGTCGCGTCCGGACGATGAGGCCACTTGCGCCGGCAGGTGTAGGTGACCTCGTCGCCGTCACGGCGCACCGTTGTGTCCGACCACATGTACGGCAGTCCCGCGAGAGCTCGTGCGCTCAGCACGAACGGCAGGTTCGCGGCGTCCATCGAGAGGAACACGACGCCACGCCTGCCCTGCCCGTCGATCGTGTACAGGCGGACGTTGGTCTCCGGGAAGCTCCAGCGGTCCGTCAGCGCGGGCCAGCCCAGCGGGCACAGGCGGAACGCGATGAGCCCGACGAACGTGTCGCCGTCGACCACGTCCGGCCGCGTGCCCGCGGGCAGCAGATGTCGCACCGCCGCAGGGGGAACTCGCCAGTGCAGGAACGTCACGTCGGTCCACCACTGCGTCAGCACCGAACGGTCGATGCGCCGCGGTGAACCGAAGGTCATGGACACGATTCAAACGCAGCACACCTGAGAGTCCGGGCCGAGTTCCTCAAGATCCAGTGGCCGCGGAGCCGTCGGGCCGGCCCTTGCGGGTTTGCCGGCGTGACCAGTCCGAACTGTCCTGGCTGTAGCGGACCAGGAACCGGGCGAACTGGTCGCGCTCGGCGGCCGTCCACCCGGCCGTGATGAACTCGAAGGCTTCGCGCTGCTCGGAGGCGAAGCGGCCGCGTTCGGCCTCGCCCGCCTCGGTGAGTTCGAGGACCGTGCGGCGGCCGTCCGCCTGTGAGACGGCGCGCCGGAGCAGGCCGTCCGCGATGCAGGCGGCCACGGTTCGGCTGGCGACGGGCTGGGCGACCCCCATCTCGGCGGCGACCCCGCCCACCGTCATCTCGCCAGGATCGTCGTGGACGACGTTCAGGACGAGGTTGCGGGTGAGGTCCCCGCGTCCGCCGGAGGTCCGGCGGCGCAGCCGGGACAGGGCGGGCCCGACCTGGTCGAGCAGGCCTTCGTCGTCCCCTGGCCGAGGCGAGTCGCTCATCCCGTCACTCTAGCAACTACGAAGCAGAAGGCATCTACATACCTTCCGATATTTACATGACTGAAGGTATATGATTCAGTGAAGGAGTCACCCACCACGACCAAGGCAGGCCATGACCACGACCACCATCACCGGCGCCAGGGTCTTCGACGGCGAGAAGAACCTGGGCGTCACCACCGTGTCCATCGAGGACGGAAAGATCGTCCAGGTCGGCGGGGAGGTGCCCGCCGGAGCCGACGTGGTCGACGGGACCGGCGCGACACTGCTGCCGGGCCTGATCGACGCGCACGTCCACACCGCACCGGAAGCCCTCGCGCTGGCGCTGCGCTTCGGCGTGACCACCGAACTGGAGATGCAGGGCCTCAACACGCGCGACCGGCGGGCCGCCATCAGCGACGACGACACGGTCGCGGACGTGCGCTCGGCGGGCTTCGGCCTCACGCCGCCCGGCGGGCATCCCGCCGAGCTGTTCCCGCCGGGCTTCACTCCCGGCGGCGGCGGAGATCAGACCGGCGAGCCGCCGTTCCAGCCGGACGCCACGAGCCCGGAGGGCGCCGCGGCGTCGATCCCCCGGCTGCTCGCCCACGGCTCGGACTACGTCAAGTTCATGATCGACGACGGCAGCGTCGAGGGGCACCCCGGGCTTCCGATGATCGATCAGGCCACCCTGAACGCGGGCGTGGCCGAGGCCAAGAGGTACGGCGTCCTCACCGTCGCCCACACGCTGACCATCGACGCCACCAGAATGGCTCTGGAGGCCGGAATCGACGGCCTGGCGCACCTGTTCGTCGAACCCCACGACGACGAGATCATCGCCCTGATCAAGGACTCCGGCATGTTCGTCGTGCCCTGCGCGGTCCTCAACGCCTCGCTCATGGGCATCACCGGTGGCGAACTCGCCGACGACCCGCGGGTGTCCTCCCGGCTGGACGAGGACTGGGACAGGACCCTGCGCTCCAGCTTCGGCTGCTACCCGCAGGGCGAGATCAAGGACGTCCTGGCCACCATCAAGGCGCTCAGCGACGCCGGCGTCGACGTCCTGGTGGGCACCGACGCCTCCGTTCCGGTGCCGTTCCTCGGCGGCCTCGCCCATGGCGCGAGCGTCCACCACGAACTGCAGTACCTCGTGCAGGCCGGACTCACCCCGCAGCAGGCACTGCGCGCCGCGACCGCCACGACGGCCCGGCGGTTCGCGCTGTCCGACCGCGGCCGCATCGCCGAGGGGCTGCGCGCCGACCTCCTCCTCGTCGACGGGGACCCCACCACCACGATCTCGGACACCCTCAACACGCGTGCCGTCTGGCGCCGAGGTGCTCTCGTCCAGCGGCGCTGACGCGGCATTCGTACGTGCGGACGATTGCGCTCGGCCGAAAGTGGGCACGTCATGCGGGTGACGATCGATCAGGAAGACCCGCCGCTGAGGTGTCTCGTGATGGGCGCGACCGGGCACCTAGGTTCGCACCTCGTGCCGGAGCTGCTCGCGCACGGGCACGAGGTGGCTGTGCTGGTTCGCGACCGCGGCCAGGCGGCACAGTTCCCCACGAGGGTGATGGTGCACGTCGGCGACGCCACGGACGCGCGGGCGGTCCGGGGAGCGTTGGCGAACAGCGACCTCGTGTACTTCCTGATGCACTCACTGGATCAGCCGGACTTCGCCGGCATCGACCGCGAGGCCGCCTCCGTGCTGGCGACGGCGGCGGCGGACGCGGAGGTGCGGCAGATCGTCTACGTCGGTGGGCCGCGTCCCGACTCCCCCGGCCTGTCCGCGCACCTCGCCTCCCGGGCCGAGGTCGGTGACGTCCTGACCGCGGGACGGGTGCCCGCGCTCGTGCTGCAGGCGTCGATGATCATCGGCGCAGGGTCGGCGAGTTTCGAGCTGTTGCGATCGTCCGCCCGGCTCACGCCGTGGGTGCCGGTGCCGTCGTGGATGCACAACACCAGCAGGCCGGTGGCGCTCGCCGACGTCGTGCACCTCCTGGTAGCCGCCGCGGACGTCCCGGAACCGGTCGGCGGCGTGTTCGACGTACCAGGCCCGGAGCGGCTCAGCTATCTGGAACTGGTGCAGCGGTGTGCGCGGGTGCTGCGGCTCCCGGTCCGGCTGCCGGTGCCCGCGCCGTTGTGGTCGCACAAGCTCGCCGCGCAGGTCGCCGGGCTCGTGACGCCGGTGTCCGCGGCGGTCGCGGAGCCGTTGTTCGCGTCACTCGACCACGATCTCGCGGCCGACGGTCCGCCGATCACCGACGTGCTGCCCGCTCCGCCCGGTGGCATGACCAGCGTCGACAACGCCATCCGCGCCGCGACCACTCCGGAGGCCGAGAAGACCGGCGGCGAGGTGTTCACCGAGGAGCGGACGGTGCTCACCGAGGCGTCACCCGAGGACGTGTGGCGCACGGTGAACACGTTGGGCGGCCAGGACGGCTGGCACACGGTCCCTCTCGTGTGGACGGTCCGGGGCGCGATCGACCACCTGTTCGGCGGCATCGGGCTGTACCGCGGCCGGGCACCCGAGGTCGGTGACGGGGACGTGGTCGACTTCTGGACCGTCGTGCGCCGCGACGACGAGGCGAGGCAGCTGGTGTTGCGGGCCGACATGAAGATGCCCGGCCGCACGGTGCTCGACATGCGCGTCGATCGCGAGGGCGACCGCACGCGCTACCGGCAGAAGATCACGTTCACCGCCGACGGGCTGCTCGGCCAGCTCTACTGGATGGCGCAGAAACCGTTGCACGACATCGTGTTCGCCACGATGGCACGCGGGATCGTCAAAAAGGCGGCTGCGGCACAGGACGCGTGACTCAGGAGGCCAGTCGCCGGCTCAGTTCGGGGACTCCGTCGCCGCCGAGGTCGGCGAGGAACGCGGCACGCCCGGCCATCACCATGACCAGCGACAGCAACGGCCCGCGAACCTCGGGCCCACCGCCCGCCTGGAAGTCCGCGTCGGTCGCCCGCAGCGCCAGACCCTTGACCAGGGTCTTGCTGTTGACCGCGAAGTCCTTCGCGGCGAAGAAACGGGCCACGGCGAGCAGGCCGTCGGCATCGGGGGTGTGCCGCAGTCCGAGCGGCCTGCGGATGTCCTCGCCGTGGACGATCACCTCGCCCAGCCCGGCCGGGGACGACTTCACCGGCAACGCGATCGTCCCGACGTGCCGGAACCGTTCGAGCGTCTCCCGCGGGGTGGCGCCGCGGAACTCCTCGAGGCGCCGCCGGTTGTGCAGGTCGGCGTTGAACCGGGCACCGGCCATGCTGCGGATCCAGCCCACCAGGTTGAGCCTGGTGGCCGCGCCGAGGTGGGCGAGGGCCTCCTCGACGTCCCAGTCACCGCACAACGTGGCCGTGCGCCACTGCGACGGGTCGAGCGCGCTCAGGTCGTCGGCCAACGCGGCGAGTTCGCGCTTTTGGATCTCCGTCAGGTCGGGCATGGCGCGACGATAGCCGTGGTCACTCCGGTCACCAGATGCCTTTGCATAAAGCTATCCACAAAGATAGATTGCCGTCGTGGCAGAGCGCGGCGAGACTGACCTGGTCGGCGGGGTGGTGGCGTGGTGGGCACGGCACGCCCCCGAACTGCCGGTGCGGACGATCGAGTTCACCAAGCGCGTCGCACGGATGCACGCCCTGACCGACCGCGTCACGGTCGCCGTGCTGACGGGCTTCGGCCTGAGCCGTGCCGAGTACGACGTTCTCGGCACGCTGCTGACGGCGGGCGACGCGCACCTGAAGCCGTCGGAGCTGTCATCCCGGCTGCTGCTCACGACCGGCGGGCTGAGCAACGTGCTCCGGTCATTGGAGCGCCGCGGTCTCACCTCGCAGACGTCGGACGCGTCGGACGGGCGCAGCAGGCGCGTGGCCCTGACAGCCGAGGGGAAGGACGTGGCCGAGCGAGTGGTCCGCGAGGTCGTCGCCGCTCAGCACGACCTGCTGGGCAAGGCCGGTGACGCGGACGTCGAGGCCGCCGTGACGGCACTTGCCGCCGTGCTCGATCCGCTTGATCGCCGCGCGTCCCCGGAGGTGTGACATCTCGAGGTTCACGCTCACCAACGTCCACCTGTTCACCCCAGAGCACACGTTCGGGCCGCTCACCTCGCTCGGCGTCGAGAACGGCGTGATCACCGGCGGCACCGATGGCGAGGTCGTCGACGGACGGGGCGGCTACCTGCTTCCCGGGCTCATCGACACCCACGTCCACATCGGACATGCCGACGAACTCGCCGCCGGGTTGCGGTGGGGCGTGACGACGATGCTCGACATGGCCTCGACCCGGTGGGACGAGCTCCGCGCGTTGCGGGACAACGAGTCCGACGACCGCTCCGACGTCCGCGGTGTCTCCTACCCGGCGTGCGCAGTGCGCGGCCGAGCTGTGCGCAAGATGGGTTTCCCGGCCTCCACGGCGGTCAGCGGCCCCGCCGACGCCGCGCGGTGGGTGGCCGAGCGGCTGCGCCAGGAACCCGACTTCCTCAAGATCGTGCTGGAGGACAAGGTGCTGCCGTTCCAGCCCCGGCCCCTGAGCCCCGCCACGGTCGCCGCCCTCGTGACCGAAGCGCACCGGGCGGGGAAGAAAGTGGTCGTCCACGCCGCGTCACCGCAGGCCTACGCCACCGCGCTCGACGCGGGCGCCGACGTCATCACCCACGCGCCCATCAGCGCGACACTGTCCGCCGACCTGGCCGGCCGGGTCGCCTCCTCGGGTACCGCCGTGTCCCCCACCCTGGTGATGATGCGCGGTGTCCTGGAGAACCTGCGTCTGCCGTTCAGGCCGAAGTCGCTGCACTTCGGCCAGACCCTCGCCTCGACCGCGGCGCTGAACGACGCGGGCGCGACGATCGTCCTCGGCACCGACGCGAACTCCGACGTGACCTCGCCTTCCCGCGTCGCCCACGGCAGCGCCGTCCACGAGGAACTCGCCCTGCTCGTGGACGCCGGACTCAGCCCCGCCGACGCGCTCGCCGCGGCGACGTCCCGTGCCGCGGCGGTGTTCGGGCTGCACGACCGCGGCGTCCTCGCCACGGGCACACGCGCGGATCTCCTCCTGCTCAACCGGAACCCGCTCCAGGACATCACCGCCAGCCGCGACATCGCCGGCGTGTGGAAGCGCGGGGTCGCCGCGCCGGGCATCACGCGGTGATGACGACCTTCGCGCGGGCGTGTTCCGTCTCGACGTAACGGACCGCGTCGGGCACCTCGTCCAGCGAGTAGGTGCGGTCAACGACCGGCCTGAAGCCTCCTGACTCGGCGAGGCGCCGCAGCGCCGCGAGGATCTCCCCGTCCGGCGTCGTGGTGAGCACGAGCAGCCGGTCGCGGACGAACGGCGCCTGCAGCTTCGCCCTGATCATGAGCCACATCGGCCCGGCGAGACTGCCGCCGCGGAACACTCCCCCGCCGGACAGCACGATCGTCCCGCCGGGGGCGAGCACGCGCCGCAGCCCGGTCAGCGAGTGGTTGCCGACCAGGTCGAAGACGAGGTCGTAGTGCCCGCCGTTCCCGGTGAAGTCGCCTTCGGTGTAGTCGACGACGTGGTCGGCGCCGAGCGACCGCACCAGTTCGACGTTCCTCGTGCGGCACACGCCGGTCACCGTGGCGCCCATGGACTTCGCGATCTGCACCGCGAACGTGCCGACGCCTCCGGACGCCCCGTTGATCAGGACGTGCTGTCCCGCCTGGAGCTTTCCGGTGTCGCGCAGTCCCTTCAGCGCGGTGAGGCCGGCCAGCGGCACCGCGGCGGCCTGCTCGAACGTCAGGTTGGCAGGCTTGGTCTCCACCAGGTCCTCCGGCGCGCACACGTACTCGGCGAACGCCCCGTCGGCAGTGCCCAGGTCGCCGTACACCTCGTCACCGGGCCGGAAGCGCCGCACGCCCCGGCCGACCGCCTCCACCGTGCCGGCGAAGTCGCGGCCGCGGATCCTCCTGCCGGGACCGGTCAGTCCGATCCCCGTGAGCCTTGCCAGGTAAGGATCTCCGCGCATGACGTGCCAGTCGTAGGCGTTGACCGAGGCCGCGTGCACGCGCACGAGCACCTCGTTGCCCGAGGCCGCGGGCGGCTCCACGTCGCGGAACTCCAGCACGTCCGGTGATCCGTACCGGTCCTGCACGATCGCCTTCATCGGGTCTCCCTGAGCGTGGCGCCGACCTGGGCGGTCGCGCGAGAGGGCTTCACCTGGCGGCGGATGATCCACTCCGCGACGGCGAGGTTGACGAGCCAGGCGGCGAGCATCAGCGCCGCCTTGGCGAGCCGGTCGGGCGTGCCGACGGCCACCAGCCACAGGGTCAGCGTCACCGCCTGGGTGCCGGCGCCGAGCCCGATCGCGAAACCGCGGATCATCCAGGCGCGGTGCCCGGCGACGTCCCGGCGGCGGATGGCGGCGAACCCGAGCACGATGAACACGAACCAGGCCGTGCCGAACACCAGCCGGATGCCTGTGAGCAGCACGCCCACGTCGGCGGGTTTGGGGTAGAACACGGTCATCCACAGACCTGACAACGCTCCCAGGAGTCCACAAAGGACCAGAACGCGTCCTGCCGCCCTGTGCCACGCCGGTCTGCGGCGCCGGAAGCCGGGAGCGAACTGGAAGGCCCCGAGGACGCAGTACACGCTGACGGTGATCGCGTGCAGCACCACGGGAACGGGTGAGGCGAAGAACCTCGCGTTGTCCGGTGTGATCTCCGCGCCGCCGCCGAGCTCGCCCAGCCGGAGAGCGCCGCCGAGCACCGGGATCACGCTGAACAGGATGATCGCGGCCGGGATGAGCCTGTCCCACTTGGTCGAGGAGGTCATGCACCGAATCGTGTCGCGAGTGGGGGTGTCACCTCATCGGCAGAAGGGCCTCGATCGACCTGGCCGATGGTGCGGTGCACTCGTCGTACTTTCGGCTACTGCTGCCGGAATCCACTCCGGACCCGCTTGGTCTCGTAGGCCCAGATGGCCATCTCGACCCGGTTCCTGACGCCGATCTTGGCCATCAGGCTGGCGATGTGGGACTTCACGGTGCTGAGCGTGATGTACAGCTCCTGGGCGACCTCGCTGTTGGTGCGCCCACCCGCGACGGCGGCGAGGACCTGCTCCTCCCGTTCGGTGAGCGGCTCGATCGGCTGCACGACGCGGCCGGCGGGCTCGACGTCCGTGAACGCCTCGATCAGCCGGGCGGTGACGCTGGGGGCGATCAGGGCGTCGCCGGAGGCAGCGGCGTGGACCGCCTGGGCGAGCAGGGCGGGGCCGGCGTCCTTGAGCAGGAAACCCCTGGCACCCGCACGGAGCGCGGCGTAGACGTACTCGTCGAGGTCGAACGTGGTGATCACGACGACGGCGAGCGGGTCGGCGACTCCTGGCCCGGCGAGCAGGCGGGTGGCCTCGATGCCGTCGGTCCCGGGCATCCGGATGTCGAACAGGCACACGTCGGGCCGCAGGCGCCGGGCCAGTTCCACGGCCTGCCGTCCGTCCGGCGCCGCACCGACGACCTCGATGCCCGGCTGGGCGTCGAGGATCATCGAGAGTCCGGTGCGGACGATCTCCTGGTCGTCGGCGACGATCACCCGGACGCTCATCCCCGCGCCCCGGTGAGCGGCAGGACAGCCGTCACGGTCCAGCCGCGTCCGGAGTTCGGGCCTGCCTCACAGCTGCCGCCGAGCAGGTCGGCGCGCTCCATCATGCCGATCAACCCGTGACCGGGCACCGCGGTGGTGGCGGTGTCGCCGTCGTCGCTCACCCGCAGACGCACCGACGAGGCGCCGACGACCACCGACACCTCGATGCGCGTGGCGTGCCGGGCATGCCTGCGCGCGTTGGTGACCGACTCCTGGGTGAGCCGGTAGATCGCGGTTCCGACGGACTTCGGGAGGTCGTCGACGGCCCCGTCGATCCGCACGTCCACCTCAGGACCCGGCCTGCCGGGGCTCGCGAGCAGTGCGACGTCGGCGACCGTCGGGCTGGGCGCCAGGTCCGCGGACTCGTTGCGCCGCAACGCTCGCACCATCGTGCGCATCTCGGCGAGCGCCCGCGACGCCTCCGACTCGATCAGGCCGAGTGCCTCGGTGGCCGCCTCCGGCCGCGACGCCGCCGTCGCGAGCCCCGCCTGGGCCCGGATCGCCATCGCCGACACGTGGTGCGCCACCGTGTCGTGCAGATCCCGCGCCAGCCGCTCGCGTTCCAGCAGTTTCACCTGTTCCAGCTCCCGTGCCCGCGCCCGTCCCCGATACCGCACGGCGGCTCCGACGGCGCACGCCGTGCCCAGCACGGCGCTCCCGCTCCCGGCCTCGCCCACGCTGATGAACCCGAGCACCGCCGACAGCCCGACCTTGCCGAGCATGATCGCCAGCCCGATCACCGCCTCGCGCCCGGAACCCCACCGGAACAACGAGAACGGGAAGAGCAGCATGAACACCATCACGTTGAGCTCGGACTCGCCCCCGAACACCAGCGAGGCGACCGCGGCCACTCCGAACGCGACGGCGACCGCGAAGAGCGGCCTGCTCCGGCGCAGCAACAGCAACGGCAGCAGCACCACCGCCACGGCCAGCGAACCGGCCCGCGAGTTCAGGTCCGGCCGCAGCAGTGTCTCGAGCACCGCGACCAACAGGAGGACGGCGACCAGCGCCCAGTCCCACCACAGTCGTGCCGCCCCGCGCACAGGCCGGGGCTCGTCCCACACCGACCGCGGATAGGCGAACACGAGGTCATCGTACGAGAGCAAGAGTCATGGCAGATCAGTCCAAAGCACGAGACCTGGGCCCTGAAGCCGGATGCCGCAACGCGGGCCGGCGCCGTCACCCCCTGGTGACGGCGCCGGCCCACTGCGTCCCCTACATCCCCCGCCGCGACGAATCGCGGCCACTGACTACGCCTGCTCGGCCTCGACCGTCGTCGCGGGCTCGCTGCCAGGCTTCCGACGGTCCTCCAGCGAGATTCCGCACTTGCCGACCAGCGCGACACCGGCACCGATCGTCGTGGCCACCGGAGCGGCGAACGCCGCCACGAACCCGAGAGCCAGCGGCACCTCGAGCACCACGTCGTCCTTGCTGTCCCGCACGACGACACGACGGTTGATGCCCTCGCTGACCAGTCCGCGCACGGCGTCGACCACCGAGTCGACGGGGTTGCGGGTGGGCTCGGACTTGGATTCGCTCATGTCTCTCCTCGAACTGGGACATCCCCTTGACGACTTCCAGCGTGCCCGTGATCAGGTGCCGTGCCATCAGGGTTTTCCCCTGACCTCCGCCTGATTTCCCCCTCAGGTCGAGAAACCCGTTCCCACCTTCAGCGATAGGTGATCCGCATCACGCGGTCACCCGACCAGGAATGCGCATCGGGAGATTCCGGGAATTGTCTTCCGAGGAAACGCTCAACGACGTCCGGTGGCCAGGACGACGAGGAACTGGCCGCCGCCAGCCTCTACGGTGGCGGTCACCGGCAGCCCCGGCACCAGCCGGGAGAACCGGTCCGCCAGCCAGTCCGCGGCCTCGTGGGCGTCCTGCTTCGTCGGGCACCGGGCCACCATCTCGCGGCCGCCCTTGCGCTCCAGCCGCCCGGCCACGGTGATCAGCGGCGCGGGTTCGGCCACGTGCAGGCGGTCCGGCCACTCGATGACGACCTTGACCGCGCCCTTGCGGCTGTTGCACCCGCGGTGCGCGAGGCGTTCGGCGATCTTCGCCTTCCGGTCGGCGGTCCGGCTGTCGACGCTCGGTCCTCGCGCGTCGTTCACCGACATGCCGGGGTCGACCGGCTCGTCGCACACCCAGCATCGCCAGCCGTCGCGTTCGGCCACGTCATCGAGGAGACTCACCGGGGCAAACTAGCCTGTCGGGCGGCCGAACCGTTCACGGGACGGTGACGAGCACGCGGCCGCGACCGCCCGCGTCGACCCGCTCGTGGGCCGCCGCGATCTCGGCGAGCGGGAACAGCTGCCCGACCTTCACCCGCAGTGCGTCCATGGCGGCCGCGGCGGTGAGGTCGCGGGCCGCGGCTCGTTTCGCGGCGGCGGGGAAGTCGTCGCTGCCGAAGAGCCGGACCGTGGCGTTGGCGAACAGCAGTGGCCAGAACGGCAGTTCCGTGCGGTCGGTCCGGGTGCCGTAGGCGGCGATGACGCCGTCGTTCGCGATGACGGCGACGTCGAGGTCCGCGTTGTCGGACAACGACACCTCGATGATGCGGTGCACGCCGTCCGGCGCGTTGGCGCGAATCTCGTCGGCCGCGCCGGGGGTGTCGAGGGCTACCGCGTGCGAGACGAACTCGGGGTCGACGAGGCCGAGGTCGCTGGTCCTGGTCACGGTTCCCAGGACGGTGGCACCGCCCCAGCGCGCCAGTTGCGCGGCAAGGGAACCGACACCGCCGAGCACGCCCTGCACCAGCACGGTCCGTCCGTCGACCGGTCCGTCGGCGAACACCGTGCGGTGGGCCGTGATGCCGGGGATGCCCAGGCTCGCGGCCAGTTCGTCGGTCACGTGATCGGGCAGCGGCACGGCCATGTGCTCGGGCACGACCACGTACTGCGCGGCTGTGCCGAACGCACGGTAGGACTGCGCGCCGTAGACCCACACGCGCCGTCCCAGCCGGTTCTTGTCGACGCCGTCGCCGACCGCGTCCACCACTCCGGCGGCGTCGCTGTGCGGGACGACCCTCGGGAACGGCATCGAGGAACCCAGCCAGCCACGCCGTTTCTTGGTGTCGCCGGGGTTCACCCCGGACAGTCGCACCTCGACCCGCACCTCACCGGGGCCGGGCTCGGGATCGGGCAGCTCGCCGACGCGCAGGACCTCGGCGGCGGAACCCTGCTGGTCGTACCAGGACGCGAACATGGTTCTCCTTCAGCCGGAACGGGAAGCGGGCCGTCCTTTTCAGACGGTCGGGCCGGTGAGGCGCCACCCACTCTGCCAGGTCCAGCCGTTGCGCGCGTTGAGGGTGATGTTCAGGAAGGCCAGTTCCTCCAGCGAACGGGCCATCCGCAGGCCGCCCGCGTCGATCGGGCGGAAACCCAGCGAGGTCAGCAGGTCCGCCACGACCTGCTTCGCCGCGGCGTCGTCGCCGGCGTAGTAGCCGTCGAGCGGCTGACCGCCCTCGGTCGCGTCACCCAGCCGGGAGGCGAAGACGGTGTTGAACGCCTTGACGAGCTTCACTCCCGGCGCGGCGGAGGCCAGTTGCTCGGCGTGACTCGTGCCGCCGGTCGTCAGATCGCTGTAGGTCTCGTTGATCGGGTTGGTGGCGTCCACGACGACCGCGCCGGTGCCCTTGATCTCGTCCAGCACGTCGGCCGCTGCGCCGGCGGGCACCGCCAGCACGATCACGTCCGCGCCCTGGGAGGCGTCTGCCACGGACGCCGCGGACGTTCCGCCCACCTGCTCGGCGACCTTGACCGCGTTCTCCTCGTGGGCGGCGGCAACGGTGACCTGGTGTCCCGCGGCGGCAGCAGCGCCGGCGAGTCCGGATCCGACGTTGCCCGCACCGATGATCGCGACGCGCATGACAGCCTCCAAAAATAGTTCAACTTTGAACTTTCTGTCTCCGAGGCTACGAGCGATTGGTTCAAGCGTCAAGTAAATTGGGGGTGTGACCCCGGACTCGAAGGACCCGCGCTGGCTGACGGCGGAGCAACGGCTGGCCTGGCTCGACATGGTGCGCGTGCTGACCCGGCTGCCCGCGACCCTCGGCGCCCAGCTGGAGCGCGACGCCGGGCTGACCTTCTTCGAGTACCACGTGCTGTCGATGCTCTCCGAGATCCCCGGCCACGCCCTGCGCCTGAGCCGCCTCGCGCAGCTCACCAGTTCCTCGCTGTCACGCCTCTCGAACGTCGTGAAGCGCCTGGAGGCTCGCGACCTGCTGCGCCGCGAGCCCGACCCCGGCGACGGCCGGGCCAGCCGCGCGGTCCTCACCGACGCGGGCATGGCCGCCGTCGAGCAGGCCGCACCTGGTCACGTCACATTGGTCCGCGAACTGGTCGTGGACCCCTTGGACGCCAAACAACTGAGCCGGCTGCACGCCGCCCACGAACGCATCCTCGACCGGCTCGACCCCGCCTCGTCCACCCGGCCGGAGTGGCTGGAGACCTGAGTCAGCGCGCTGTGGTCTGTTCCTGCCACCGCGCCAGCAACCCGAGCGCCCTCGCGAGCACCGGCGAGTCGTCGTCGGCGCGTACGGCGGCCACGAGGTCGATTGCCTGCTTTCCTGCCAGCGGGCGGTAGGTCGTGCCGGGCACGCCGAGTTCCGCCACCGGTTCGGGGACGACGGCCACGCCGAGTCCGGACGCGACGAAGGTGACGAGGGTCGAGGTCTCCGCCACCTCGTGGCGGATCCGCGGCTCGAACCCCGCCGAGCGGCACAGGTCCGTGACGATCCCGTGCATGACCGAACGGCCGTGGGACGCGTGCACGATCAGGTCTTCCTCGCGCAGGTCCTCGATCTTCAGCCGCTTGCGCCGGGCGAGGCGGTGGTCCTCGGGCAACGCGACGATGAGCCGGTCGCGGCGCACCGTGGTCACCCGCAGCCCGGAGTGCTCGACCGGCGGGCGCAGCAGGGCGAGGTCGATGCGGCGGGCGAGCAGGGATTCGAGCTGGTCCGGTGCCAGCATCTCGCCGCGGAACACGAAGTCGACGGCCGGCAGTTCGTCCCGCAGGGCCCTGGCGAACGCGGGCAGCAGGCTGTAGGTGGCCGAGCCGACGCACCCGACGACCAGCCGGCCCTGCACGCCCTCGGCCACCCGTCGCGCCTCTGCCGACGCTTCGTCCACAGCGGACAGCACCGCTCGCACGCGGTCCAGGTAGACCAGTCCGGCGTCGGTGAGGTCGACCTTGCGGGTGGTGCGGTGCAGCAACGTCACCCCGAGCTCGGTCTCCAGCTGCTGGATCTGCTGCGAGAGCGGTGGTTGCGCCATGTGCAGGCGTTCGGCGGCGCGCCCGAAGTGCCGTTCCTCGGCGACCGCCACGAAGTACCGCAGATGACGAAGTTCCACTGATTGATACTCGCAGAGTCTCAGCCACCGTTAAATGAGTATTTCTGAATATCACCGGACGGCCCTAGGGTCGAGGGCATGACCGACGTCGTGATCTGCGAGCCCCTCCGGACCCCGGTCGGACGGTTCGGCGGGGCTCTGGCCTCGCTCAGTGCCGCCGACCTCGCCACCACCGTGCTCACGGAACTGGTGCGCCGCACGGGACTGCGGGAGGGCGATGTCGACGACGTCGTGCTCGGGCAGAGCTACGCGAACGGCGAGTCACCGGCGATCGGCCGGATCGCGGCGCTCGACGCGGGTCTCGGTGTCGGCGTGCCCGGCCTCCAGATCGACCGGCGCTGCGGTTCCGGGCTGCAGGCCGTGCTCTACGCGGCGGGTCAGGTCGCGACCGGTGCGGCGAAGGTCGTCGTGGCGGGTGGCGCGGAGTCGATGTCGCAGGTAGAGCACTACGCGCTGGGGTTGCGCACCGGTGTTCGCAGCGGCGGGATCCAGCTCGTCGACCGGCTCGACCGGGCCAGGGAGACGGCCGGTGGCCGGTTCCACCCGGTGTCCGGCGGCATGCTGGAGACGGCCGAGAACCTCCGTCGCGAGTACGGCATCTCGCGCGCCGAGCAGGACGAGTTCGCGCTGCGGTCGCAGCAGCGCTGGGGTGCCGCCGACCAGGCGGGCAGGTTCGCCGACGAGCTCGTGCCGGTGATCGTCCCCGGCCGCCGCGGCAAGCCTGACCTGACCGTCGGCCGCGACGAGCACCCCCGCCCGGACACGACGCTCGACGACCTCGCCGCGCTGCGACCGGTCCGGCTGAAGCTCGACCCCGAGTCCACGGTCACGGCGGGCAACGCGAGCGGTCAGAACGACGGTGCCGCGCTGTGCGTGGTCACCACCCGCGACGAAGCCGAGAAGCGCGGGCTGCGGCCCGTGCTCGCGCTCAGGTCGTGGGCCGTCGCCGGGGTCGGACCCGAGGTGATGGGCATCGGACCGGTGCCCGCCTCGGCCGCCGCGCTCGACCGGGCCGGGCTCACCCTCGACGACATGGACGTGATCGAGCTCAACGAGGCGTTCGCCGCCCAGGTGCTCGCCTGCCTGCGCGAGTGGAAGGTCGACGCCGGCGACGAGCGGCTCAACCCCAACGGGTCCGGCATCTCGCTCGGCCACCCGGTCGGCGCGACCGGGGCGCGGATCCTGGCGACGCTCGCGCACGAGATGCGCCGCCGCGGCAGCCGCTACAGCCTGGAGACGATGTGCATCGGCGGCGGTCAGGGTCTCGCCGCCGTCTTCGAGGCGGTGCGCTGATGAGCGTCGCCGAGGTCCACCACGTCGTCACGGGCAGGCCGGACGGGCCGGTCGTCGTGCTGTCCAACTCGCTCGGGTCGACGCTGGAGATGTGGGACGCCAACGTCGCCGCGCTCGAAGAGCACTTCCGGGTGGTCCGCTACGACACCCGCGGTCACGGCCGTTCCCCCGTCGTGCCCGGTCCGCACACCATCGACGCGCTCGCCGGTGACCTCGTCGTGCTGCTCAACCGGCTGGACGTGGAGAAGGCGCACCTGGTCGGGCTGTCGCTGGGCGGCATGACCGCACTGCGCGTCGCCGCCCGCAACCCCGAACGCGTGGACCGGCTCGCGGTCCTGTGCACCAGCGCGTGCCTCGGGCCGGCGGCGAACTGGACCGACCGCGCCGCCCTCGTTCGCGCACGGGGAACGGGCGCGGTCGCCGAGGCCGTCGTCCAGCGCTGGTTCACCCCCGCCTACCAGGACCGCGCGCGGTGGGAGGCGATGGTCTCGGCCACTCCGGCGGAGGGGTACGCGGGCTGCTGCGAGGCGATCGCCGTCATGGACCAGCGCGCGGACCTCGCCGGGATCAGCGCGCCGACGCTCGCGATCGCGGGAGCGGACGACCCGGCGACACCGCCCCACCACCTCGAGGAGATCGCCACCTCGGTCCAGGACGGCCGGCTTCTCGTCGTCCCGGGCGCCGCCCACCTCGCCAACGTCGAGCAGCCGGACGTCGTCACGGCGGCACTCATCGACCACCTCACCAAGGAGAGCCGTTCATGAGTCTGGGCAAGGTGGCCGCCGGACCGGCCGAAGCCGTGGCCGGCATCCGGTCCGGCGCGAGCGTCGCGGTCGGGGGGTTCGGGCTCGCGGGCATCCCGTGGTTCCTCATCGAGGCCCTGCTGGAGCAGGGCGCCGACGACCTCACGATCGTCTCGAACAACTGCGGTGTCGACGGTGCCGGTCTCGGACTGCTGCTCGAACACCGCCGCATCAGCCGGGTCGTCGCGTCCTACGTCGGCGAGAACAAGGAGTTCGCCCGGCAGTACCTGACGGGTGAGCTGACCGTGGAGCTCACTCCACAAGGGACACTCGCGGAACGGCTGCGCGCGGGCGGTTCGGGAGTGGGCGCCTTCTACACGCCGACCGGTGTCGGCACGCTCGTGTCCGAGGGCGGGCTGCCGTGGCGGTACCACCCGGACGGCACCGTCGCACTCTCCTCCCCTGCCAAGGAGGTCCGCACGTTCCACGGCAAGGAGATGGTGCTGGAGGAGTCGATCGTCACCGACGTGGCACTCGTGCGCGCCGCGATCGCCGACCGCGCGGGCAACTGCGTCTTCCACGCCGCCGCCCGCAACTTCAACCCGGCCGCCGCGATGGCGGGCCGGTTCACCGTCGTCGAGGCCGAACGCGTCGTCGAGGTCGGCGAGATCGAGCCGGATCACGTGCACCTGCCCGGTGTGTTCGTGCAGAGCGTCGTCGCGCTCACCCCGGACCAGGCCGCCCGCAAGGACATCGAGAAGCGCACCACCCGCGCCCGCCAGGAGGCGAACTGACATGGCCTGGACCCGTGATGAGATGGCCGCCCGCGCCGCGCTCGAACTGCGCGACGGCGAGTACGTCAACCTCGGCATCGGCCTGCCCACCCTGATCCCCGACCACCTGCCGGCGAACTCCACGGTGACGCTGCACGCGGAGAACGGCATCCTCGGCGTAGGCCCGTTCCCCTACGACGACGAGGTCGACCCCGACCTCATCAACGCGGGCAAGCAGACCGTCAGCGTGCTGCCGGGAGCCTCGTTCTTCGACTCCCCCACCAGCTTCGCGATGATCCGCGGCGGCCACATCGACACCGCCGTGCTCGGCGGCATGCAGGTCTCCGCGCACGGCGACCTCGCGAACTGGATGGTGCCGGGCGCGATGGTCAAGGGCATGGGCGGCGCGATGGACCTCGTCAGCGGCGCCCGCCGGATCATCGTCCTGATGGACCACGTGTCGCGCGCCGGCGACCCGAAGCTGGTCTCCGCCTGCACCCTGCCGCTGACCGGACGCCGGGTCGTCTCCCGCGTCATCACCGATCTGGCCGTGCTCGACGTCGCGGACGGGGCGTTCCGGCTGGTCGAGCTCGCGCCCGGCAGCACGGTCGAGGACGTGGTGGCGAGGACGGGCGCGCCGGTGCTCGACACGAACTCGGTGACGCCGGCATCAAGGTGACTCCGCCTGTGAAGCACCCTTCCGGCAGCCACTCGCCACACTCGCGGCCGTCGCGTCGAGGCGCCGGGCGCTGATCGGGTCGGGCGCCAGGAGATGGAGCTCGCGGGCCGAGTCGAACGCCCGCCGTGCCGCATCGAAGTCGCCCGTCTCGACGCGCACGCCGCTCAGGTCCAGATAGGCGGCGACGGCGAGGTGCACGTCATCCGTGTCGTGGTAGAGCTTTGCGGCCAGCGCGAACTCGTCGGCCGCGGCGGCGCTGTCGCCGAGAACGCGCAGGCTGTGGCCGAACTCGCTGTGGGCGAGGGCTTCCGTCATCTTGTTGCCGGCTTCCACGACCGGCGGCAACGCGGAACGGAAGATCCGGACCGCGTCGCGGTGCCGTTGCACTCGTGCGTGCGCTTGGCCGAGGGACAGCAGGGAATCCCCTTGCTGGCCGACGAGATCGTCCTCGCGGGCGATGGCCAGGGAACGTTCGTGATGCTCGACCGCGCCGGCGAAGTCACCGAGCAACGACTTCGCGTCGCCGATGTTCTGCAGCACGATCGCCATGTAGCCGCGGTCGTCCAGGGCCGCGAACAGCGCGAACGCCGCCTCGTACGAAGCGAGCGCGGCGGCGGTGTCGCCTTGTTCGTGGTGCATCCAGCCGAGGTTGTTCAGCGTTGCCGCTTGCCGTCGCGTGTTGCCGGCCTCCCTCGCGATGGCGAGACACCGTTGCTGTTCCCGCACGGCCTCAGGGACGCGTCCGGCGTGGACCAGAGCGATCGAGAACTGCGCTCTGGTCCGGCATTCGAGGTCGAGGTCGTCGAACTCCGTCACGGCGTCGACCGCGGACCGCAGCAGGCGGACGCCGAGCAGCCACGTGCCGCGGTGCTCGAAGTAGCCGCTCAGCAGGAACGGGATCTGCCACGCCACCTCGTGCCGCCGCGTCGACACGGCGTGATGGACCAACGCGGAGAGGTTGGACCTCTCGTCGTCCAGCCACGCCAACGCGTCCAGCGCGGTGCCGAACGGCGCCGTCGGGTCGGCTCCGACGCCGGACGGGCGGTAGGGCACGAGCAACCGGTCCGCCGCGGCCAGCCTGCCGACGTACCAGGCGCAGAGCCGGTCGAGCGCCGCCTCGCGGGCCGGCCGATCCTCCTCCGCCTCGGCGAGTTCCCTGGCGTACAACCCGATCAGGTCGTGGAAGGAGTAGCGGCCGGGTGTCCGGCGGTCCAGCAGATGAGCGTCGTACAGCACCTCCAGCAGGCGCGTGCCGCCCACGCCGTCGAGTGCGTCGGCGGCCTCGGGTGTGAAGTCGACGTCCGGCACCAGGCCGAGCCGCCGGAACACCCTGCGCGCCGCCGGCTCGAGGCGCTCGTACGACAGCGCGAACACCGACCGCACGGCCGCTTGGTCGTCGTCGGAGACCGTGAGCGTGCTCAGCCGGTTGCGGGCCAGGTCGGCGACGAAGTCGGCGAGCCGGCGGCGCGGCTGGTCCAGGAGGTTCGCGGCGGCGATCCGCAGTGCCAGTGGCAGGTGGCCACAGGCATGGGCGACCTCGGCCGCGGCGTCCGGTTCGGCATCGATCCGTTCACCGCCAAGTAGAGCCACGAGCAGTTCGTGTGACTCCTGTGGGCGCAACGGAGCCAGCAACAGGCGCCGTGCGCCGTTGATCGCGACCAGGCCGGCGAGACGGCTTCGTGAGGTCACCAGGGTCACGGTCGCGGACGTGCCGGGCAACAGCGGCCGGACCTGGTTCACGTCGTGCGCGTTGTCCAGCAGCACGAGGACCCTGCGGTCGGCCACCAGCGACCGGTAGAGCCCGGCGGCGCTGTCGAGCTCCTGAGGAACGTGTTCGGCAGGAACGCCCAGCGCTCGCAGGAACTCGCCCAGCGCGTGTGCCGCGTCGACCGGGTTCGCCGTGGCCGCTCCACGCAGGTCGACGTACAGCTGGCCGTCGGGAAAGTCGTCCCGCCGCTGATGCGCCCACTGCAGGGCCAGCGCGGTCTTGCCGACCCCGGCGGCGCCCGCGATCGCCGAGATCGTCACCAGTCCCGCTCCGCCGGCCACCACGGCGTCCAGCTCCCTCAACTCGTCCACCCGTCCGCTGAAGTCACGTGGCGCGGCGGGCAGTTGTGCCGGCCGGGGACGGCTCGGCCGTGCCGGGAGGTCGAGCGCCGGATCGGCCCGCAGCACCTCCTGGTACCGGGTGCACAGGGCATCGGACGGATCGACTCCCAGCTCGTCGCAGAGTGCCGCTCTCGCCTGGTGGTAGGTAGCCAGAGCGTCCGCCTGCCGGCCGCACCGGTAGAGGGCCAGCATCAGCTGAGCCCGGAACCGTTCGTGCAACGGGTGCCGCGCCACCACCTCGGTCAGTTCCGCAACGAGATCGTCGTGCCGGCCGAGCTCCAGATCGACGTCGACGCGCTCCCCCAGCAGCGCGAGCCACCGGTCGGTCAACGCGTCCGACATCGTCAGCACGGCGGGCACGTCGACGAGGTCGGCGAGCGGAATCCCGCGCCACAACGCCAACGCGTCGCGCAGCAACGCGGCACGCCTGCCCCGATCAACGGTCGCGTGGGCGTCCGCGACCAGCCGTCGCAGCTCGTCCGCATCGAGCTCGCCCGGTTCCACGACGAGCCGATAACCGGCGGGTCCGTGCGTTATCCGCGCCGGATCGCGGAGTTTCTTTCGCAGCCGATGCACGTACAGCTGAAGGGTTTTCCTCGCGGACGCGGGCGGTTTCGTCTCCCACAGCGCGTCCGCGAGCGCCTCGGCGGACACCGGCGAGTTGGCGTCGCAGAGCAACAGCGCCAGCAAACGGCGGAGCATCGGTTGATCCAGATCGACGTCTTCCCCCTCCACTGCGACGCGAAGTGGACCGAGCACGCCGAACTCCGTCTTCATGGTCGCCTCCCGCCGCACGACGGTGGCACCGCACCCGATGAAACCGCCGTGAAACCGGCCGGGTTCACGGTGTTGGCGTAACCGCGGGAACGCGGGACAACGGACCAGGAGGGGGAATTACATGCGAACGGGGAAAGTCGCACACAAACTCAGGACCGCCGGCGTGGTCGTGGCCGCGCTGGGCTCCGTACTGACGGCGGGACAGCCGGCTACCGCGGATCCGGGCGCGATGCTCGTCAGGTCGTGCACCGTCACCACCCAGTGGACGTGCGTGACGGCGCCACTGTGGATCAGCAGCGGCGCGAACCCTCACGTCGCGACGGCGAACATCCCGTGGACGGCGCCGTTCGAGCCGGGCACTCCGGACCCGGTCAACTCGTTCGTCCTCGTCCGGTACCTCGACGGGCCTGGCGATCCGGAGATCCTCCGCAACAGCAAGAGGCGCGGCGACGAACACAGCGTCTGGGCCGTCGGCTGGCCGGCCGGGAACTACCGGGCCGAGCTGCACTGCCCGTACTCGTGCCAGGGAGCCTCGCTCTACTTCTCCAACTGACCGGGGGAATCCATGAGATCGATTCGCGCGACACTCGCCGCCACAGCGGTTCTGGCCGCGATGATCCCGGTGGCATCGCCGGGCATCGCGCAGGCGGCGGCGTCCTGCAACAGCTTCACGACGTACTCCGTCACGGGCGGATTCATGCGGGTTCCCACGATCGGGTGGGACACCGGCGCCTACAACTGCGATCTGGGCAGGGGCAACTTCGGCGACGCCGTCCGGGTCATCCAGGTGTCGATGCGGCGGTGCATGGGCCAGAACATCGCGGACGACCGCGACTTCGGCCCGAAGACCGAGCAAGCGGTGAAGAACGTCCAGACCAGGCTCAACGAGTGGTACGACGTCGGCCTCGCCGTCGACGGCCGGTACGGCCCGAAGACACGACGGGGCAACTTCCCGTTCGCCGTGTTCCCCACCTTCGCCACCTGGACCCCGAGAGAGGACGGGTACTGCTACTACAACGTCAACCCGTGAGGTGCCGCGGCCAGGAGGACCACCCCACGGATGCGTGAGGTGATGATCACCTGCATCATCTGGGCATGCGCAGCTCACTGTTCAACCACGCGGAACGGCCCGTCGAGCCGGGAAGCTTCCAACTGCAGAACGAACGCATGCTCAAGGTGGACCTCACCGGCAGCGGCGGGTTCTTCTTCGCCAAGCAGGGATCGATGGTCGCCTACCAGGGCGACGTCGACTTCGCCTACGAAGGCAGCGGTGGTCTCGGCAAGCTGTTCAAGAAGGCCTTCACCGGTGAGGGCATGTCGCTGATGAAGGTGTCGGGCAGCGGCGACGTGTTCCTCTCCCAGGACGCCGACGAGATCTTCGTGCTGCACCTGGAGAACGAAGGCGTCACGGTCAACGGCAAGAACGTGCTCGCCTTCGACAGCAGCCTCAAGTGGGACATCAACCGCACCGAGGGCGCGTCGATGCTCAGCGGCGGCCTGTTCAACACCACGTTCACGGGAACGGGAGCTCTCGCCGTCACCGCCTATGGCACGCCGGTCGTGCTGAACGTGGACGTGCCGACGTTCGTCGACATGCAGTCCGCCGTCCTGTGGTCCACCTCGCTGCAGTCCTCGATCCGCAAGACGGCCAAGCTCGGCGCCGTCATCGGGCGAGGCTCGGGCGAGGCGTACCAGCTCGCACTGCAGGGTCAGGGCATCGTCGTCGTGCAGGCGTCGGAAGGTCACCCCGTCCCGACCGCGCAGTAACGCCCGTGCTCGGGTGATCGTCGAACGGAAGCGGCGCCGGTGTCACACCGGCGCCGCTGCCGTTCAGCCGGTGGTCGAGCTCGATGCGCCGACAGCCTTGTGCGTGCCGAAAATCCCATCCATACAGGTTCGACACCCCCTCGACGGGTTCGCGGCTGCCAGGCGCAGGAACCGCACCGAAGAGTCCTTTATGGACAGAAACGGAACCTTCCCACCCCCATCGGACTATTGCCCGCGCGGCCGGGCTTCCCTAATCTCGGGGACGAGTTCTGGGGGGAACGGAGAACAGACACACCGCCGCCGTGCGCAAGCACGTCGTTCTCTTCTCTCTCCCGCTGGTTGACCACATGGCCACCTGAGGGGGAACAACATCTTGACGCTCAAACGCTTTGCCGTGCTGTTCACGGCAGCCATGTCCGCCGCCGCACTGACCACCGGGGTCGCGAGCGCGGCCGGAAACGCGGGAATCTCTTCCACCGTCGCAAGATCGGCGGACGGGCGCCCCGCCGACACCGCCGCGGGGCAGCAGGCGACGAGGGAGTTCTGGACACCGGAGAAGATGATGGCGTCCGTGCCCGCCGACCTGCCGGGTGACGTGGCACCCACTCGCCGCAAGGCCGCTCCGACCGGGCCCGCCGGGCGCATCGATCCCGTGGCTCCGGCTGTCAGGCCTGCTGTGCCGTCCGAGGTCGGCGTGCTGGCGCAGTATCCGAGCCGCTCGGTGGGCAAGGTGTTCTTCCGCCTGCCCGGCGACGGCACGTTGTGGCACTGCTCGGCCACCACCGTCGGCAGCGCGTCGCGGCGGCTCGTGCTGACCGCGGGCCACTGCCTGCACAGCGGTGGTCCGGGTGGTGGCTGGGCCACCGAGTTCCTCTTCGTCCCGTACTACGACAGGGGTTCGCGGCCGCACGGCACCTTCGCCGCCACGTACCTGACCGCGAAGGACCCATGGATCCAGGACAGGAACTTCTACTACGACATGGGGATCGCCGTCGTCGCGACCAACGAGTCGGGTCGCCGAGTGGTCGACGAGGTGGGTGGCAACGGAGCTTTCTGGAACGAGCCGCGCGAAGTGCACGTCGTGGCCCAGGGCTACCCGCTCAACATCGACGGTGGTGAGCGGGCGAAGTTGTGCGAGGGCGACACCGAACGGGTGTCGCTCGTCGACTGGCGGCCCGCGTTCCCGTGCGGGTTCGGGCACGGTGCCAGTGGTGGACCGTGGTTCCAGGAGTACGAGGAAGACCCCGACGGCTGGGGGTTCGGCTACGTGAACGGGCTGACCAGCACCGATGCGGACGGTGGCCGGATCGCCACGCCGTACTTCGACGACGACTTCAAGTCTCTGTACGATTTCGCCGAGTCGCATGCCTGACGTTCGTGGTTTTCCCGTGCTGAGGCAGGCCGCCGTCGTGGCGGCCTGCCTCGCCGTGCTGCTCGGCTGCGGCGCGGGCGGCCCCGGCCAGGGCTGTTCGCTCGTGGGCCGGCCAAGCGGGGTCTCGCTCCAGGTCGACGCGGAGCTGGGCACGGCGACGACGGCTCGGCTCTCGGTGTGCGAGGGCACCACCTGCCAGGACGAGCAGGTGACGTTGACGCCGGCCACCACCGCCGTGCCGAGCTCCTGTTCCGGCGACAACTGCGGCGCGGCCCTGGAACCGACCGGCGGCCGGAGCGGGTTCGCCTCGCTCGCCGTGCCCGCCGCACCGGTGAAGGTGACCGTGAAGCTGTTCGACGCCACCGCGGCACCGCTGCTGGAAGGCACGGCGGAGGCAACGGCGACGACCCGGACGGCGCCGTGCGGCGGCGAAGGCAGGCAGATCGCGCTCGTGATCACCCCGGCCGGAGTCACCGCTTCCTGATCGGCGTTCGATCTGGACGGGTTCAAGAGGCTGGGGCCGCGTGAGGTGTCCGGTGTCTTCGATGTCCATGAGCACGTTGCGGATGGCCCGGGTGACCCAGGCATGGGTGGGGTGCGTGGCGGTGCCGAGCATGCGCACATGTCGGCTGGTGTGGTGGATCGCGAAGGCCGGCCGCAACCAGGCGGTGCCGCAGGACCCAGACGCCGCTTCGGCCACCGATGACATCTCCTTGATTGATAGATGTGCGCAGCTGCATACTTGACCCCTCAAATGAACATCTTCGATCAGATCGGGGACTTCGTGTCCGTGCTCGGTGTGGACGTTGGCGGCACTGCCATCAAAGCGGTGCTGGTCGACGACGCGGGCACCGTGCTCGAGACGAGGTCGCGTCCGACACCGCGGCGTGGCCCCTCGGTCGTGCTCGAAGTCCTCGACGTGGTGGGCCATCTCGCGGAGGAGCTGCCGGCCGATCAGGTGGGTGTCGCGGTGCCCGGCATCGTGGACGAGCGGCGTGGCGTTGGCGTGTTCTCGGAGAACCTGGGCTGGCGTGACGTGCCCTTCGCCGACCTGCTCACCGATCGCCTCCGCCGGCCTGTCGCGTTCACCCACGACGTGCGGGCCGGCGCGCTGGCCGAGAATCGGCTCGGCGGCGGTCGTGGCGCGCGCACGATGTTGTTTCTGCCGATCGGTACTGGTATTGCCTCCGCTCTGGTGACCGACGGTCACGTGCACGATGCCGACGGGTACGCCGGCGAACTGGGGCACGTCGACGTCGGTCACGGCGAGCCCTGCCTGTGCGGGGGCACCGGGTGTCTGGAGGCCATCGCCTCCGCGGCGGCCATCGCCCGTCGCTACACGGCCCTGACCGGCAGGGAGATCTCCGGCGCCGTCGACGTCGCGCGCCGGGTCGAGGCGGGCGAACCCGAGGCGGTCACCGTGTGGAAAGCGGCCGTCGAGGGCCTGGTCACGGCACTGGCCTGGACCGCGAGCATGCTCGCCCCCGAGGTCGTAGTGGTGGGAGGTGGCCTGTCCGGCGCGGACCGCTTGTTGCTCGAGCCACTCGCCAGAAGCCTGTCGGCTCGTTTGACGTTCCAACGCGAACCGCGGCTGGTGCGCGCGACGCTCGGCGGTCTGGCGGGCTGCCGAGGTGCGGCGCTGGCGGCGATCGCCCATCAGCGCGGAGAGCCGTGCCTCTGACTCGCCGTGCGCGATGATGTCTGCTTGGAGGTGACGATGAACAGGTATGAGCGGCTGAACGCGCTGTTGGACATCCTCGGCGAGCGGGGGCGCATCGAGGTAGATGAGATCTCGGAGCAGTTGCAGGTCTCGGCTGCGACGATCCGCCGGGACCTGGACCACCTCGCCGAACAGCAACTGCTGACCCGGACCCGTGGCGGCGCGGTGACTCACACAGTCGCTTACAACCTCCCGATGCGCTACAAGACGGTGCGGCACGCGGAGGAGAAGCAGCGGATCGCGCGGGCGGCCGCGGACATGGTGTGGCCCGGCGCGGTGGTCGGGCTGAACGGCGGAACGACGACGACCGAGGTCGCACGAACGCTGGTCATGCGGTCTGAGGGCGATGCCGTGATCACGGTGGTGACCAACGCGTTGAACATCGCCAACGAGCTTTCGGTGCGTCCTCAGGTGAAGCTCGTCGTCACGGGCGGCGTGGCGCGGGCACAGTCCTACGAGCTGATGTCCTCGCTGGCGGAGAAGATCCTCAACGACCTGAGCCTCGACATCACCTTTCTGGGCGTGGACGCGATCGACGCGGTCGCGGGCGCCTCGGCGCACCACGAAGGAGAGGCCGCGATCAACAGGCTGCTGGCCGAGCGGGCGGGCAAGGTCGTGGTCGTGGCGGACTCCTCCAAGATCGGGGCGCGGGCGTTCGCCTCGATCTGCGCAACAACAAAGGTCAACGTGCTGATCACCGACACCGGTGCCGGCGATGACGACGTCAAACGGTTCCGTGAGCGCGGGGTTCACGTAGAACAGGTCTGACTGGACCTCGACGAGACCTGATGTTCACTGTGGACGGTCCGGCGGGGGTCAGGAGAACTGGGGTGCGACAGGCGCGGCGAGCTGACTGCTGAGCAATATGTTGTCGACCTGGTCCAGGGCCAGTCGCAGCGCCCCCAGCGCGACGCCTTCGTCGCTGAGCGTGGAAGCGCGCAGTTCCGGCACGCGCAGGCAGTGCTTGGCGAGTTCGCGGCGCAGCGGGTCGAGGACCAGGTCTGCGGAACGCGAGAATCCGCCGCCGTACACGACAATCTGCGGGTCGAGGGTGAGCACGAGCGCGGCGACGCCGACGGCGAGGTCGCGGATGTAGCGCTGGACGGCGGTCTTCGCCGCGCTGTCACCCTCCCGCGCGGCCTGGAACACCCAGGCCGCCGCCTCGCCGGGTTTCGCACCCGAGGGCGCCCCGGAGTAGGCCGTGAGGTGGTCTGGTGCGTTGAGCCAGCGCACGGCCTTGAGTGCTCCTATCTCTCCAGCCACTCCCCCATGACCGCGGCGAAGGGTGCCGTCGATGATGAGGCCCGCGCCGGTACGCAGACCGGCGAGCAGGTAGACGATGTCGTCGGCGTCCTGGGCGACGCCTTTCCAGCGTTCGGCGACAGCGGCGAGCTTGCAGTCGTTCTCCACTCGGATCGGGCAGGTGAACCGGATGCGGAGATGGGCGACGGGATCGGCCTCCCGCCACCCCGGCAACGGGGTGGAGATGATGCTGCGCCCGTTCTCGTCGACCGGGCCCGTCACTCCCACGGTGATCGCCCAGATGTCCGGGGCAGCCATACCGGCCTCGCGCAGCACGTCGTCGATGGTCTGGTCCACCGCCGCGAGCCGCTCGGCGGGACCGGCCTGCGGGTCGGCCGGGCGGCGCAGGGACTGGACCGGATTTCCCTCCAGGTCGCAGAGCATGACGAGGATCTTGTGCACGCCGATGTCGATGCCGAGCACGTGTCCGGCGTTGGCGCGGAAGCGATAGCGCCGGGCGGGTCGCCCCACCGTGCTGCTGGCCCCTGGTTCCTCGACCTCTGCCCAGCCGTCGGCCACCAGCTGTTGCACGAGCACGTCCGCCGCGGGCCGGGACAGGCCAGTCCGGCCCGCGAGCTCGGTGACGGTCGAGGGCGCGGTGCCGCGCAGGGCCCACAGGACGGACAGCTGGTTCATCTCCCGCATCCGGGAGAGGTCTGTTCCGCTCATCGCCATGCTGTGCCCCTCTGGAAAGCGCGTACCACCACAGAATAATGCTACGCAGTTTACTAAGTCCGGTCGCGCGCCGGGCTCAAGCGATCGGATACGCCTGCCCCGCGCCCGGATCGACTGCCGGTGCGAAGTCGACCTCGCGCCCGTCGAGCGAGAATCGGTAGCGACCCAGCCTGCGAATGTCGGGCCGGTGGTCGAGGTACTGGGTCATCGCCTCCAGTTCGTCCGGGCGCAGCCAGCCGGGTGGATCCGAGATCGCGCGGAAGCCGCAGATGTCGGCCAGGTCGCGCAGCCAGCTCTGCTGCTGGTCGGTGAGCAGGTTGAGGCGGCTGCGGAAGTACACGACGTCCGGGTCGACTTCGAGCACGGGGGCGTGCCACAGACGGTGCAGGGTGTTGACGACGGCGTTGCGGGCGAGAGCGTCGGAGGGGTCCTGCGTGGCGTAGTGGTCCCACATCGGGGCGACGTCGGGGCCGCTGCGCAGTCCGTCGATCAGGCCGAGTGAGGGCAGCAGTGGCGCGCCACTGCCCAGCAGGTAGGCGTCGTCCCCTGCCGCTTCCCGGATGGCGCGCAGGCCGGTCTGGTAGGCCTCTTCGCGGTCCACGTCGGCGAAGCGGGCCCCTGGCGTGGTGCCGGCCTGGAGGAAGTCGAGCTTGAGGTAGGTGAACCCCCACTCGTGGGTGACGCGGTGGATGGTCTCCCGCAGATGTTCCTGTGCCGAGCGCAGGGTGAGGTCGAGGGTCCAGTACCCGATCCCCCAGTTGTGGCCCGCGACGACCGGCGCTCCGCCGGCGTCGCGCAGCAGGAGTTCCGGTCGCTTGCGCGCGGTCTGGGAGTCGGGGTGGACGATGAACGGGGCGAGCCACAGACCGGGGCGCAGCCCCGCGTCCGTGATCCGGTCGGCCAGCGCCCGCATCCCGGCGGGGAACTTGCGGTTGGCGTGCCAGTCCCCCACCTGCTCCTCCCAGCCGTCGTCGATCTGGGCGACGTCGAAGGGCAGGCCCCGCAGGGAGTTGATGTCCTTGGCGAGCTGGTCCTCGGTGATGTTCTCGTAGTAGGCGTACCAGCTGCACCACACGTCGCCGGCCCGTTTGGTGCTACGCCCCAGGCGTGCGCCGAGTTGCTCCGCGTAGGCGGCGAAGACCTCGTCCTCGTCGCCGTAGGCGAGGAACCACGGGGCCCCGCCGGACTCGTACCAGCCGACGAGGGTGTCCTGGTCGGCGGCGAGCCGGGGTACGCCCAAACCCAGTGCTCCCAGGAGAAGCACCCGCCCGTCGGGTCCCTCCAGGGCAGCGACCGCGGACGAGTGGTGGCGACCGGGGTCGTCCCAGGTGGTGTCGTCCGCCGTCAGGCGGCGCTCTGCGCTGGCGATGCGCAAGGGGACGTCGGAGAGACGGCGCCATCCGCAGGGACTCCAGGAATTGTGTCCGTGCCGGTAGAAGAGCGCGTCGCCGAGTCCGTGCAGGAGGGCTGCTCGGCCGGGTGGCAGGAGCAAACCTCCGTTGACGAGCCGCGGAACGGCGCTGCCCTCGAGCTCGGCGCCGAACGTGCGGCCGCCGACGGTCAGGAATTGGGCCATGGGTGTCCTCGCGTGAGATGGGCAGACGGCTACTTGAAGAGGGCGTTGACCTTGTTGTTCGCCTCCTTCAACGCCTCGTCTGCCTTGGCGTCGCCGAGGATGACGGACTGGATGGCGTCCTGGACGATCGGATTGAGCTCGGTGCCGTGCTCCGTGACGGGCAGCAGGAAGGTGTCCTTCTTCGCGGCGCCGGTGAAGGCGTGCACGTCCCGTCCCGCGGCCTGGTGCGCGGCGTCCACCTTCTGGCTGGCGCCGGTGATGGCGGGGAAGACCACGGCGCGCTCGGCGACGCGGTCCTGGCAGTCGGCCGAGCCCAGGAACCTGACCCACTTCCAGGCCTGTTCCGGATGCTCGCTGCCGGCCCAGATGGCGTCGGACAGGCCGTTGATGGAGCTCTTGCGCCCCTGCGGCCCGGCAGGCAGAGGTGTGAAGGCGAGCTTCTGCTTCACCTTCGGGTCGGTGAAGGTGAGGATCGTCCACGAGCCGGCGATCGTCATCGCGCCCTTGCCCGCGATGATCAGCTCGGAGTTGGCGACGCTGGACTGCTTGTCGAGACGGGGCGCATACCCCTTGTCGATGAGGCGCTTGAACCAGTTGATGGTCTCGGCGAGCTTGGGATCGTCGTAGTTGTAGTGGGTGCCCCAGGGGTTCTTGTCGAGGTAGGTGAACCCGTTGGCAGCGGCGAAGACGGCCCAGCCGTTCTGCCCGTTGGCACCGTCGGCCCACTCGGGCAGGAACCCGTAGACCTGGACGCTGTTCTTGTCGAAGGCGGGGTCGAGACCGTTGCGGCCGTTGGCGTCGACCGTGGCCTTGGCGATCACCTGCTCGAACGTGCCGCCGTCGGCCGGGTTCCAGGTGAGGTCCTCCAGCTGCGCGGGGTCGACACCCTGCTTCCCGAGCGCGTCGGTGTTGACCACCAGCGCCATCGTGTCCCAGTCCTTCGGTAACCCGTAGCGCTTGCCGTCCTTGACCCACACCTCGCTCAGGCCCGGCTGGTAGGCGGCGAGGTCGACCTTGTCGCGCTGGACGAAGGGTTCTACGTCCAGGAGCTGGTTCTGGCTGGCGAACTGCGGGTAGTAGGTGCTCTGGTTGGTCCACACGTCGGGCGCGTCGCCGGAGGCGAGCTGGGTGGTGAGGTTCTGCCAGTACTGGGCCCAGGCCGTCTGCGTGATCTTGACGGTGATGTCCGGGTTCGCGGCGTGGAAGGCGTCCGCGCAGTCCTGGTAGGCGGGCAGTTGCCGGTCGTCCCACAGCCAGTAGTCCAGCGTCGTCGCACCATCGGCACCGTCGCCGGTGCTCGAGCAGGCGGCGAGGGGGGCGGCGAGGGCCAGGCTCAGCAGGAGGGCGCCGGCGCGCCGTCGTGTGGATCGCATGGTTGGTCTGCCTCTCGGGTCGGGCCGGCTCACTTGATGCCGGTGAAGTTGAGGGACTCGACCAGGCGGCGGCCGAGGAAGATCAGCAGTACGAGCACGGGCAGCACGGTCAGCGTCGAACCGGCCATCAGCCCGGTCCAGTCGGGCTGGGTGTTGGGAGACTGCTGCTGGAAGATGCCGAGCGCGACGGTCAGCACCCTGGTCTTCTCGTCACGGCCGGTCAGCAACGGCCACAGGAAGTCCTTCCAGGACCACACCGCGGTGGTCAGCCCGATGGTGAGCAACGGGCCACGGCTCATCGGCAGCACCACGCGCCAGAACATGCCCCAGCCGCCCACACCGTCCAATGTGGCCGCTTCCTCGATCTCGCGGGGAATCGACAGGAAGAACTGGCGCAGGAAGAACACGGCGAACGGGGTCATGAGCACGCTCGGGGCGACCATGCCCGCGAAGGTGTTCAACCAGCCGAGGTTCTTCACGAGCACGAAGTTGGGCAGCAGGGTGAAGATCGGCGGGACCATGAGCGCGGCGATCAGCACACCGAAGACCAGGTCACGGCCGGGAAAGCGGAGCCGGGCGAAGGCGTATCCGGCCATCGCGCAGCACTGCGTCTGCACGACCGTGATCAGTCCGCAGTAGACGAACGAGTTGAGCAGATAGCGCAGGAAGTCGACCTTGGCACCGGAACCACCGGCCGCCCGCGCCTCCTGCTGACTCGTCAGTCCGAGCACCCGCAGGAAATTGATCATCGTGGGGTTCTCCGGCAGCAGGCCGACCCCGTCCGAGTACAGGTCGGCCGCGGGCGTGAGCGCGGTGCGCACCATCCAGTAGAACGGGAAGATCGTCGCCACCGCGGCCACGGCCAGCAACGCCCAGGCGGCGATCCGGCCCAACTGGATCTGACCCAGCGGCATCCGGGTGCGGGCGGGTGTCATGGGCACTCTCCTCATGCCAGGTCCGAGCGGGAGGCGCGCAGGAGCCGCATCTGCACGGCGGTCAGCACCCCGAGCAGCAGAGCGAGCACCACGGCGATCGCGGAGGCGTAACCCATGCGGAAGTTCGTGAACGCCTGTTCGTAGATGTAGAAGTAGATGACCCTGGTGGCACCGACCGGTCCGCCCTTGGTGGTCACCGCGATGGTGTCGAAGATCTGGAACGAGCCGATCAGGGAGACCACCAGCACCAGGGCCAGCACGGGGCGCAGCAGCGGCAGGGTGATGCGGGTGAACATCCGCCACTCGCCGGCACCGTCCAAAGAGGCGCTTTCGTACAGATATCGGGGGATCTGCAGCATTCCCGCGTAGAGCAGCAGAGCCGTGTAGCCGGCGTAGGCCCAGGTGTTGATGCCCGCGACGGTGGGCATCGCCCACGTCGGCGAGGTGAGGAAGCCCGTGGTGCTCAGCCCCACCGCGCGCAGGACGTGGTTGACGAAGCCGATGTTGGCGTCGAGCATCCACATCCACAGCAGGCCCACGGTGACGTTGGGAACCAGCCAGGGCACCAGCAGCATCGCGCGGATCGCCACCGACTGGGTCAGACGGTGCATCAACGTGGCCAGGGCGAGTGCCAGCACGGTCTGCGAGACGATGTTCAGCACGACGTAGTAGCCGGTGACCTTGAGCGCGTTCCAGAACTTGTCGTCGTCCACGAGGTCGCGGTAGTTCTCCGCGCCGACGAGGTTCGGTGCCGCCAACATGCCGTAGTCGGTGAGCGAGTAGTAGACGCCCAGCACGGTCGGGTACGCGTAGAACAGCACGAAGCCCACCAGCACCGGCGCCAGGAACAGCCACGCCACCTTGCGGTCGTCGCGTCGCCGCGGCGTTGCAGCAGTCTTGCCGGCGCCCATGGACACGCCTCCGCATCAGGGACCTTCGCGCCTCACTCTTGCCAGTGGGGCGCTGTTGCTACATATTGATGAGGAATAGTGAAACTTTGTCAATCCTCAAGCGGAACTATTTGGGACCCTGCAGCTCTCCTCATCCCCTGGAGGTCGCACCATGCCCACAGCCACGCCCAGACGCCGGAGGTTGGTGGCCGCACTGTGCGCCGCGGCTGTCACCCTGCTCCCCGCCGCGATGCCCGAACTCACTCTTGCCGCGGACGTGTCCGCACAGGGCGTTCCTGACCGTCCGGCTCCCGGCCCGGCCCCGGATCCGAGCCTGCCCGCCCACGCCCTCGCCACCGCCGACGCGCCGCTGGACAACCCGCTCAAGGGGTTCGCCCGCTTCCTCCAGCCGGGCACCGACCCGAACGCCGGCTACCCGCTCTCGTTGACGTGGGCCTACTTCGGCCTGTCCGAGGTCATGACGGATCCGAACAACTGCTCCAGCTACAACTGGAGCATCGTGGACAACGCCCTCAACACCATCGCGGCGGCCGGCAACCACGCGGCGATCCGCCTGTACATGGAGTATCCCGGCGGCGGCACGGGCACCCATCCCGGCAACGCGATCCCCGCGTGCTTCAACGGGCAGGTCGCCATGCGGCACAACGCCTACTGGGACGTCACGAGCCCGGACTACGACAACCCGTTCCTGATGACCGGGCTCAAGAACTTCATCACCGCGTTCGGCGCGCGCTACGACGGCGACCCCCGGCTCGGCTACATCCACTTAGGACTGATCGGCCTGTGGGGTGAGTGGCACACCTGGCCCTACGACACCGACACCTCGGGCGACACCTATCCCAACTACATGCCCACCGACGCGAACGCCGCCGACATCCTCAACACCTACAACCGCGCGTTCACCCGCACCAGGCTCGAACTGCGCTACGCGGACAACGCGGGCGGTGCCGCCAACACCCTGCCGCGCATCGGCTACCACGACGACTCCTTCTGCTACCGCGAAGGCGGACAGGGCGTGACACTCCCGATCTCCATGGGCGGCGCGCCCTGGGCCCAGTTGCAGAAGGCTCTGGAACGCGGTGTGGAGAACCGGTGGATCACGGCCTCGATGGGCGGTGAGGTCCGCCCCGAGATCCAGTCCGTCGCGTTCGCCAACTGGCCGGGTGGCTCCGGCCCCGTCGACAACATGAAGGCGTGCATCGAACTCGAGCACACCACGTGGAAGATCAACGAACGCAGCCTGGAGTACTCCCCCACCGACCCCAACGTGGCCGCGGCCGTCCGGTTGATGGGTTACAACTTCACCGTCCGCAACGCCTACTTCCACGACACCGCGCAGGGCGCCACCAAGGTGGGCGTGCAGATCGACAACACCGGCGTGGCCCCGTTCTACTACCCCTGGACCGTCAGCCTCGGCCTGAAGGACTCGGCCGGCACCGTGGTCAGGACGTGGGACACCTCCTGGGACCTGAGGCAGGTCCAGCCCACCCGCATCCGCGCCTTCCCGGACTGGGGCGTCGGCGCGGACCCCACGTACCGGGACTTCGGTCACGCCCGGTACTTCGACGCCCCCGTTGACCTGTCCGGCCTGAACACCGGCGGCTACCGGCTCGTCCTCAAGGCCAAGAACCCGCTCGAGGCGATCAACGCCAACGCCAAGAAGCTGCGCTTCGCGAACGCGGGCCAGAACGCCGACGGATGGCTCGACCTCGGCGGGATGACCGTCGGCGCCGGCCAGTCCGCGGGGAGCTACGAGGCCGAAACCCCGGGCAACACCCTTGCGGGGAGCGCCGTCACCAGTGCGTGCGGCGGATGTTCCGGCGGCAGCAAGGTCGGCTACCTCGGCAACGGCGGCACCCTCAGGTTCAACAACGTCGACGGCGGTACCGGTGGGACGCGCACCGTGACGCTGCACTACGCCACCCAGGTGGCCCGCAGCGCCAGGATCCAGGCCAACGCACTGGCGCCCCAGACCGTCAGCTTCCAGCCCACCCCTGACTGGGTCACCCCGAGAACCACCACCGTGACCCTGAACCTGGGCGCCGGGAAGGGGAACACCGTCACCATCTCGAATCCCTCCGGCTGGGCACCGGACATCGACAAGATCACCGTGAGCTGAACAGGGCGGCCCTGGGGCCCGTCTGGGCCTCGGGGCCGCCTTTCACACTCCACCATCAGCGCCGTGCGGAAGGCTTTCCCATGACCACCAACACCCACCGCGATCTCCGTCTCGGCGTCCTCGGCTACGGGCTTCGCGGCTCGATCGCCCACACCGCCCACCGCCCTGGCGCAGGCAGCCGAGTCGTCGCACTCGCCGAGCACGACGCGATCGCGCGAGCGCAAGCGGGCAAGGCCTTCCCCGATGCGCTGATCACGGCCGACCACCGAGCAGTCATCGAGTCCCCGGACGTCGACGCGGTGGTGGTCCTCACCCCCGACCACACCCACGCCGATCTCGCGTGCCAGGCCCTCAAAGCGGGCAAGCCGGTCTTCGTCGAGAAACCCCTGGACATCTCGATCGAGCGGTGCGACGAACTGCTGCGCACTGCTTATGAGACAGGCAGCCGCCTCTACGTCGGGCACAACATGCGGCACATGCCGGTGGTCCGCCTGATGCGCGACATCATCACGCGCGGCGAGATCGGCCAGGTCAAAACGGTGTGGGTACGGCACTTCGTCGGCTCCGGAGGCGACTACTACTTCAAGGACTGGCACGCCGAACGCCGTTACACCAACGGACTGCTGCTCCAGAAGGCCAGCCACGACCTCGACGTCCTGCACTGGCTCGCGAACGGCTACACCCGGCAGGTGCAGGCTTTCGGCGACCTGATGGTCTACGGCGACAACCCGCACCGGCGTCTCCCCGGTGAGCCCAAGCACGCCGACTGGCACGAGACCGCCAACTGGCCACCGCACACCCAGCGCGGACTGAACCCCGTCATCGACGTCGAGGACGTGTCGCTGGTCAACCTGCGCCTCGACAACGGAGTGCTCGCCGCCTACCAGCAGTGCCACTTCACCCCGGACTACTGGCGCAACTACACGGTCATCGGTGACGCCGGCCGCCTCGAGAACTTCGGCGACGGGCCCGGCGCGGTGGTGAAGGTGTGGAACTCCCGCAGCTCCTCCTACAGCGACCAGGCCGACGCCCAGTACCACGTGCCGAGCGACGAGGGAGACGACGGACACGGTGGCGCCGATCCGCTTCTCGTCGACGAATTCCTGCGTTTCGCGCGGGAAGGCGGCATCACGGACACCTCACCCGTTGCCGCGCGCATGGCCGTCGCTGCCGGCGTGCGGGCCACCGAGTCCCTTCGCGCTGGAGGTGTCCCGCACGAGGTGCAGGACCTCGCCCCCGAGTTGGTGTCGTACTTCGAGAACGGGCAGGACACGTCGGCGCGGTCGTAGCAGGCATGCGTCCATGGAGTCCACTTTGGACTCTGGGACAGGCGCGCAGGGCCTTGGAGGCTCAGCAAGAACGGCCATGACCCGGCGGCTCAAGTCACCCACTCAGCCCCTTGACTTGACCACGCTCGCGCAGCTGAAGCAGTAGCGTCCGACGTCCACATCCACCTCGCTCGCAGATCCCATCCCGTGAGACTCAGAGCACTGGAGCACGGCAGCCAACCTAGGTTAGGCTACCCATATGACTCGAGTTGCTGTGTTGGGCGCCCGCGGGCGGATGGGCGTGGCGTCGGTCCACGCAATTGAGGCCAGCTCCGACTTGACCGTGGTTGCCGAGATCGACATCAACGACGACATCCAGGGCATCGTCGACAACAATGCCGATGTCGTCCTCGTGTTCTCGCCGCCTGACGTTGCCCACGAGCAGGTCCAGTGGTGCATCAAGCACGGGATTCATGTGGTGGTGGGGACGTCCGGCTTCGACGAGTCGGCCGTGGAGCAGATCCGCGCCGCGCTGGTCGACCATGATGACGTCAACGTGTTCGTCGTTCCGAACTTCTCGATCAGCGCGGTGCTGATGGCCAGGTTCGCTGAGAAGGCCGCCCCGTACTTCGAGTCTGTCGAGATCATCGAGCTGCATCATCCCGACAAGGTGGACGCGCCGTCGGGAACGGCGCTGCACACGGCCGAGCTGATCGCTCGCGCTCGCGCCAAGGCGGATTGCGCCCCGTCACCCGACGCCACCTCCCTCGACCCGTACGGCGCGCGCGGCGGGCGAATCGAGGGAGTCTCCGTGCACTCGGTCCGGGTCCGCGGGTTCATGTCATCGCAAGAGGTGCTCTTCGGCGTCGGCGGCGAAATTCTGAGGCTGCGATACGACTCCGTGACGCGCGAGTCCCTCATGCCTGGAGTGCTCACCTCGCTGCGAGCCGTCTCCACCCTCACCGGTGTGGCGGTCGGACTCGACGCCGCGATGGACCTGGGCTGACACGGAGAAGCAAGGCAACGCACGGACCTTGCGCCAGGTCCCGACTCTGGTCGCCACCGGACAGCGGGTGGCGACCTTCGAGCCCGCAAGATCGGTCCGATGCCTCGGCAGGCAGATTCCGGCTGGTGAACCACCGCTAACACCAGTCGGCCCATGACTGACCACCGTCCAACCACGCATGCGTCGGCGGATACCACGTCGTGCGGTTCTTTCCTTGGTGCTGAACAACACCACCCCCTGAAGGGAAACCAATGAGCATCGAACCGCTGGCGCTTGACGGGGTCGTTCCGTTTCCGCCGGAGACGGCAGCCAAGTACGTCGCCGAGGGACACTGGCGTGATCAGACGCTGCCGGAGCTGCTGTTCGCCACCGCGGAGCGCTTTCCCGACAAACTCGCTGTCATCGACCGCAAGGCCGAGTTGACCTATGCGCAGCTCACGGACGAAGTCCTGCGCCTCGCGGCCGGCCTGCGGGAACTGGGGCTGACCCGTGGTGACCGGGTGGTGGTGCACCTGCCCAACATCTACGAGTACATCGCCGTCGTCTTCGCCTTGTGGGAGCTCGGGGTGGTTCCCGTCGTCGCTCCCATCGCGCACCGTCGTGCCGAGATCGAGTACTTCATCGAGATCGCCGAGGCGCGCGCCTACATCACGGTCGCCTCGGACAGCGGCACCGATCTCGCTGCGATGGCTGCCGATCTGTTGCAGCGATGGCCCCAGCTGGAGCACACCGTCGTACTCGAACGTGATGGCGGTGGCGCCGAGTATGAAGCGTTGCTGTCCAAGGGATCGCTCGAGCACGCGCGACGGTGCAGCCCGCAGGACGTGGCGCTGTTGCAGATGTCGGGCGGCACGACGGGCGTTCCGAAGCTGATGCCGCACACGCACCAGACGTACGGCTACGCGCTGCGGAGAAGCGTTGGGGAACGAGGCATCACCGAGCGCACCGTGCACCTGCTGGTGATCCCGATCTGCCACAGCATGTCGACGCGTTCGCCCGGATTCCTCGGTGCGTTCAGCGTGGGCGCCACCATCGTGATCGCACCGAACGGCAGCCCCGACACGGCGTTCCCGCTGATCGAGAAGCACGGGGTGACCCGCGTTTCGCTGGTACCCCCGATCCTGCTGGCCTGGCTGAACTCCTCGCTCCGCAAGCGCTATGACCTCTCCAGCCTGAAGACGCTCATGTGCGGCGGCGCGAAGCTGACCGAATCCGTGGCGTCGCGAGTCGAACCGGAGTTCGGCGTGCAGCTGTCGCAGAGCTTCGGGATGGGTGAGGGCCTCGTTGTCAGCAATCCCGCCGACGTCGACCGGGCCACCAGCGTGCGATACCAGGGCCGGCCGGCCTCGGCGGCCGACGAGTGCATCGTCATCGACGACGAGGGCAACGACGTGCCGCCCGGCGCACCCGGTCACCTGCTGACGCGAGGACCGTCGGTGATTCGCGGGTACTACCGCAACCCCGAGCAGAACGCGCTGGCGTTCACGAGCGATGGCTTCTACCGCACCGGCGACATCGTCGAGCGGGACGAGCGTGGGTTCATCAGGGTCGTGGGCCGGTCGAAGGACCAGATCAACCGGGGCGGCGAGAAGATCGCGCCAGAGGAGCTGGAGAACGCGCTGCTCACTCATTCCGGCGTCCACAACGTCTCCGTCGTCGGCATCGACGACGACGTTCTCGGCGAACGCATCAAGGCGTACCTGATTCCCCGGACGCCGGAGAGCGCGGCCGAGCTCACCTTGGGCAAGCTGCGCGGGTTCCTGCGCGACAAGGGCCTCGCCACGTTCAAGCTCCCCGATGTCGTGGAGGTCGTCGACGAGTTCCCCTACACCGCGGTCGGCAAGGTCAGCAAGCGCCTGCAGCGCGAGCTGAGCTAGACGCATGTCGACCAAGACCACACGTGTCCTCGTCGTGGGAGCGGGCCCCGTCGGAATGGTCTGCGCCCTGGCGCTGAATCGGCTCGGTATCCCGGTGACCGTGCTCGAGTCCGAGCCGGCGCCGGTGCAGGACCAGCGCGCGGCGACCATCCATCCAAGCACCCTGGAGATGCTCGACGAACTGGGCGTCACCGAGAAGATCCGGGCGCACAGCCTGCTCTCCAGCACCTATCGGTTCCACGACCGGCCGACCGGAGAGGTCGTGGCGGAGTTCGACCTGGGCCGGCTCAAGGACGAGATCCGGTTCCCGTACGTGCTGCAGTACGAGCAGTACAAGCTGACCGCTGCCATTGCCGAGGAATACGCGAACGAGTCAGACTTCGACGTGCGGTTCTCCCACACGCTGACCGGTCTGACCGAAACCGCGAGCGGCGTCGAGGTGGAGTACACCTCCCCCGCCGGCACGGAACGCATGGCGGTGGCCTACGTCGTCGGCTGTGACGGTGGCCGATCGACGGTGCGCAAGCTCGCCGGCATCGAGTTCGAGGGATTCACCTATCCGGAGCGGTTCATCAAGATCGCGACCAGCTTCGACCTCCAGACCGTCAAGCCGGATCTGGCGTACCGCAACTACTTCTCGGACCCCAACGAGTGGGCCAACGTGTTCAAGGTGCGGGGAGAATCGCCCGAGGGGCTCTGGCGGGTGATCCTGCCGATCGGCCACGACGAGGACGACGCCACCGCGTTGTCGCCGGCGCGCGTCGAGGAGCGGCTGCAGAAGTTCCTCCCGAAGACCGGCTCGTACGACGTCGAGTACCGCAACGTCTACCCGGTCAACCAGCGCGTGGCCGCGACCTTCCGTCAGGGGCGTCTCCTGCTCGCCGGCGACAGCGCGCACGTGAACAACCCGATCGGCGGCATGGGGATGAACGGCGGCATCCACGACGCCATCAACCTGACGGAGAAGCTCGCGAAGGTGATCGCCGGTGAGGCCGGCGACGACCTGCTCGACCTGTACAGCCGCCAGCGGCGCCATGCCGCGGTGAACTACGTGCAGGCCCAGACGATCGCGAACAAACGGCTGTTGGAAGAACGCGACCCCGAGGTGCGTCGGCGCAACTTCGACGAACTGCGCCGCACCGCCGAGAAGTTCGACACCGCGCGCGCCTACATGCGGCGCGCGGCCCTGTTCGACAGCCTGCAGGACGCAGGCTCCATCACCTGAGGCACGACGAGTCTGGGGCAGTACGGCACGCCGTACTGCCCCAGACTTCTCAGTTCGCTCGGCCGTCCAACAGGTTCTTCAGCAGTGGGCCCCACTTCAGCAGACCGGAATCGGGCTCGAGGATGGACTGGTGGTCTTCGTCCTCAGCGACGAAGAATGCGAAGTTGGTCAGGTGGCCACTCCATCCCAGCGCGTCCTCGCGGCCCAGCTCCGCCACTCGAGGCGTGTGCGTCGCGGAGGACGCGATCACGAGCGCCTCGATGTCGAGAACGCCCCGCGTCGGCGCGGACGTCAGGACATCACAACGACGGCCGGCCGTCTCGACGGCCTTGAGCTGCTTCGCATCGGCGAGCAACTCGGTGAACGCCTCCTCGCCGAAGGCTTTCCGCATCTCGTCCCGCATCGACTCGGCGCCTCCCGGTCGTTCGAGGAGCTCCGTCGAGTTCTCCGAACCGGCAGGCATGGCGTCCACGATCACCAGGGGGCGGACGCGTTCGCCTCGGGAGAGGAGCTGGCGCGCCACGGCGAACATGATGTGCGCGCCGTACGACCACCCCAGCAGTTCGTACGGTCCGGCCGGCTGCAGCCCCTGGATGACGTCGGCATAGGTCGAGGCGAGGTCGTCGAGGTCGTCGAACTCGATCTCCAGGCCGATGATCGCCGGATCGTCGATCCCGACCAGCCCGACCCCGTCCGGGAGGTATCCCGACAGTTCCGAGTACATGGACGAGGCCCCGAACTTCGGGTGCGCGCAGAACAGCGTGCGGCCGTTGAGGGACTGGGTGAACCGGGTCGCGATCGCGGTGATGTCGGCCTCGGGATCGGCGTCCGGGTGCATCTTCTGGTCGACCAACGCACTCAGTTCACCGATAGTCGAGGCGGTGATGACGTCCCGCATCGCTGTGTTCACGGGGAACTTGCGGTTCATCTGCGACGCGAGCCGCATGGCCGCGAGCGAATGCCCGCCCAACCGGAAGAAGTCGTTCGCCGCGCCCAGGACCAGACCCTCGTCGAGGTCGAGCACAGCGCGGAAGATCGCGGCCACCGCCAGCTCCGTCTCGGACTCGAGTGGCCGGCCCGTGCTGACCCCGGACGCGGCCACGTCCGCCGCGGGCAACGCCCGGCGATCCAGCTTCCCGGTCGGGGTGAGGGGGAAGGACTCCACCGGGACGAGGGCTGCCGGGACCATGTAGTCAGGCAGGTACCTGGACAGATGGTTGCGCAACGACTCACTGATGTCGTGGTCCGCGGTCGTGCTGTAGTAGGCGGCCAGTTGTAGTCCCGTGGCGTGCTCGAAGGCGACCACTTCGGCACGCGTCACGTCGGGGAACTTCTGCACCACGTCCCGGATCTCGTCCGGTTCGATGCGATAACCGCGAATCTTGATCTGCTCGTCGGCGCGACCGAGGTAGTCGATCATCCCGGCTTCGTTCCACCGGGCGAGATCTCCGGTGCGGTACATGCGTTCCGCGGGTTCCCACGGGCAGGCGACGAAACGTTCGGCGGTCATCGCGGACTGGCCCCAGTATCCGCGCGCGGTTCCTTCGCCTGCCAGGTAGAGCTCGCCGGCGACACCGGGAAGCGCGGGTTGCAGGTTCTCGTCGAGGATGTAGGCCCTGGTGTTGAAGATCGGCGTCCCGACGCTCGAGTCGGTGCTGTCGGCCAGGTCGGCGCCGAGGGCGTTGATCGTGTATTCCGTTGGCCCGTAGAGGTTGTACGACTCGACTCCGGGGGCGTCGCGCAGCTGTTGCCACAGCCGGTCGGGGACGGCCTCCCCACCGAGGGAGACGAAGACGACCCCGGGCGCGTCGGAGGACACGGACCGGCCGGCCGGGCGGTCTCGCTCGAGCAGCCCTTCCTCGACCAGCAGTTGCCCGTACGACGGGGTCACGTCGAACCCGTCCATGCGGACCTCGTCGTAGTGAGCCAGCAGCCGCTGGTGGTCGCGACGCATCTCCTCGTCGATGACGTGCACCTCGTGTCCGTTCAACAGCCAGAACAGCTGCTCCCACGAGGCGTCGAAGGAGAAGGACGTCGTGTGCGCGATCTTCATCCGGCGCCCGCGCTGGTGGTCCACCACCCGATCGAAGATCTTCTCGACGTGGTTGACGTACATGTTCGTCAGTCCGCGGTAGCCGACGGCGACTCCCTTGGGCCGTCCCGTGGTTCCCGAGGTGAAGATGATGTACGCGAGGTTGTCGAGCGAGACCGGCCCGCCGCGCTCAGCGTCCGTGATCGGATCCGCGGCCCTCTGCGCGAGGCGATCCAGCGTCGTCGCGAAATCCAGGTTGATCACCTTGCCGGCGGCGCCGGTGATCCGGTCCACGTCGCGGTCGGTCACCAGAGTGACGGTCGCCTCAGCGACCTCGAGCATGTAGCCGATCCGTTCGTCCGGCAGTTCAGCGTCCACCGGAACGTAGGCGGCTCCGATGGCGAACACCGCGAACATCGCGATGACCGTGCGCTCGTCGCGCGGCAGCAACAGCGCGACCCGGTGCTCCGGGCGCACTCCCTCTTCGAGGAGCAGGCGGGCGTAGCGATTCACCTCAGCGAAGAACTCGTCAAAGGTGAACAGGCGATCTCCGGCGACCAGCGCGGTTTCGAATCCGGACAGCCGCACCTGCCGCTGCAACAGCTCGGCGACCGTGACCGGCTCGATGTCGCGGACGAGATCAGCGGCGACACCGGTGTGCGGGTCGGTCTCGTCCGGCAACAGCGCGGACATCGTGCCGACGGACTCGTCGAGCCGCCGAGTGAGAGAAGTGAGCACCTGCACGTAGCGCTGGAGCAACAGTTCCGCGGCCGGGGCGTCGAAAGCGTCGCGGCGGTAGGACAGGCGCACGTGCACGGTCGCCGCCCCGTCGCGTTCTTCCGGGTCGATCGCGAACGTCACCGGGTAGTGGGTCGCGTCGTCGACCTTGGCGCCGACGACCTGCAACCCGCCCGTGTCTTTCCCTGCGCTCTTGCCCAAGGGCACGTTCTGCACCACGAACAGCGTGTCGAACAGAACAGGAACGCCCGCATTGGCCTGGATCTGCGTCAGAGCGGCCTGCGGGTGGTCGATGACGTTCAACTGCTCGGACTGGACCCTGGCGAGCAACTGCCGGTTCGTTTCGAACGGGGGCAGACTCACCCGCATCGGGACCGTGTTGAACAGCAGCCCGATGATCCGGTCAGCGTCGGGCAACGCCGGCGGCCGGCCGGAAACGGTGTTGCCGAAGACCACGTCGTTGCTTCCGACGAGCCGGCTGAGCGCGATCCCCCACGCGGTCTGCAGCAGGGTGCCCACCGTGACCCCGGCATCTCGCGCGGTGCGGAACACCATCGAGGCCTCTGCCGGGCTGAGGTCGAGGTGCAGTTCACCGGTCTCGCTCCGCGCGTCACCGAGGTCGGCGAAGTCCGGGCACAGCAACGTCGGGCCGGCCACCTCCGCGAGGTAGTGGTCCCAGGCGCGGTAGGCGGCTTCGGGATCCTGGTCGTCGACCCAGTCCAAATAGGACCGGAAGGACGCCGGTCGCACCCGGTCGGCGTAGCCGTCGTCGGTGTAGATGCTCAGGATCTCGCCGAACACCGCGTTGATGGACCAGCCGTCCAGCAGGATGTGCTCGAAACTCATGACCAACGTCCACGCCTGGTGGCCGTGTTCGAGCAACGTGAACCGGATCAGCGGCGGGACCTCGAAGTCGAACGGCTCACCTCGCTCGGCCGCCAGGAACTGCTCCACGTCGACCCCGAGGCCACCCCACTCGTCCAGCCGGATGACCCGCACGGGGACTTCGACGCCGGACGGGATCACCTGCACGTCGCCGGGCGGGACGAACGCCGCCTGGAGGTTGGGGTACCGCTCCATCGCACTGGCGATGGACGCCAGCATCCGCCCGGGATCGAGATCTCCCGCGAGCTGCCGGGTCACCTGCGAGACATAGGTGTTGTGGTCGTCGGATTCCTGCGACCGCAGCAGGTGGTAGAACAATCCGCGCTGCAACGGGGAAAGCGGAAGGATCTGGGCGTCGTGCCCGTAGCGGGCGCGGATGGATTCTTCCTCGCCGGGTGTCAGCGTGACCCGGTCCGCGCGGCGCAGGGTGAACGCGTCCCGGCGCTCGTGGTCGGCGGCAGGGACTCCGGCGCCGGCGATCTCTTCGGTGATCGCGGCGGCCAGCGCCTTGGTGTCGACGTCAACGGTGTCCGCCGACTCCACCCAGACGCGGACCTCACGACCCGTGACGTGCACATGGATGCCGAGTCCATCCGCTGGTACGCCGACACCCGCGGCCTGCTCGGTGATCAACTCCGCTTGGCTGCGGAACACACCCACGCGGATCCGTGGAATCGGAACATCGTCGAAGAAGCGGCTGAACCGGGGGTGTTCGGCCAGCGCGGCGTATTCGTCCGCTCGCTCCGGGCTCAGCGCGACGACACCACCGTCATCAAGCAGTACGGGGAACCTACGCGTCCTCAGTGGACCGTCGGACTCGTGGAGCTCCACGAGCGGATCATCTTCAGCGATCCCGGCCAAAGCCTTGGCCACGGCCGTCAGTACCACGGACCGCAGGGATGTCTCGTCGACGGCGGGAACCGCTCGCCCAGCCGAGGCAGCCGCGTCAGCGAGCTGATCTACCCAGTCCTCCCAGAACGGGTCGTCGAGGACGGCCGCCAGTTCGTCGTCCTTGTAGACGGTCGCGGCCGGAGTGGACGTGACGACGACCATCGGAATCTTCGCCTGATAGGCGGTGACCAGCTCGGTGAGCTTCTCCCTGACCGCGTCCAGCACCTCGGGATTGCCGGTCTCGGCGACCAGCTCACCGGCGCCGTCGTCGCGGATCGCCAATCGCACGGCGGAGCCTGCTCCCGACAGGACGTGACTGACGTGATCGACCGCCGCCCGCCAGAACGGAGCCACGCCGATGTCGAAATCCTCGAGCGGCAGCCGGAAGCCGCGGACGTCACCGGCGTTGTCGTCGGCTTTGGTCCGGCCCCCGTCACCGGCACGAACGATCTGGGCCAGTTGCCTGACCGTCAGCTCCGGGTGCCGAGAGCCGAGCACGAGGAAGCGCGCTGTGTTCCGCAACAACCGTGACGTGGTCTCCGCCGAGAACAACTCACGGGCCGCGTTCAGATTCACTCCGAACGCCCCGCTGCCCAGCCTTTCGATGCTCGACACGAGGTCGAACAGCGCAGGCTGGGATGCCAGCGGGCCATCCGCTGTGGTCGAGGCGTAGTTGGTGAGCGGCGACGCCGCACTTCCACCGCGATCCACGTAGGCGGCCATCACCTGGAAGAGCGGGCTGATCCCGACCTGCCGCGGCGGGTTCACCGCCTCGACCACGTGCTCGAACGGAACGAGCTTGTGGTCAGCGGCCTCGAGCATGCGATCGCGGCACCGCAGCAGTGTCTGCGCGAAGCCGGCATCGGCGTCGACATCGGCGCGCACGACGACGGTGTTCACGAAGTAACCGATCAGGTCCTGCAACTCGGGCTGGTCGCGCAGACTGGCCGGCGTGCCGATGGGCACCACATCGCCTGCCCCCTCGTCCCACAGCGCCAAGGAGAACGCCGCGATCAACGCCTGCAGAGGTGTTGCCTTGAGTTCGAACAGCAGCTCGTCGACCGTGGCTGTCTCGTCGCTCGTGAGGGACGTGGTCGCCGGCCGGATGGTTCGTTCTTCGGACGCGTCGCGTGGCTGGTCGAGAGGCAGGACGGTCTCGGTCGGGAGCTCCGACAGCAGGTCCTGCCAGTACCGCAGATCCAGTTGATAGCGAGAATCCGGATCTTTCCGACTTCCCAGCACATGCCGCTGCCAGACCGCGAAGTCGGCGTACTGGGTCGGCAGGGGCGCGACCTCGGCGGGGTCGCCGGTCGCCGCTTCGAGGTAGAACTTGTTCAGTTCGTGGACGAGGGTCCCGAAAGAATCCGCGTCGGTGACGATGTGGTGCCCGTAGGCGACGAGCACATCGCCAACGGAATGGCGCAGCAGGTGGAACTTCAGCCCGAACTCGGAGGTGAAGTCGAGGGGCAGTGCGGCAACCTGAGCGATCTTGTCGCTGAGCGGCTCGGTACCGACGTCCTCGACCTCCAGGACCGAGGTGTCAGCGTCGGGCTCCGGACAGATGACCTGGCGGAGCGATGAGGACTCCTCGTCCGGCACGAGGATCGTGCGCAGGATCTCGTGACGAGCGACGACCCGGCGTACCGCAGTTGTCAAAGCATCCAGATCGAGCCGCTCCCCTGCCTGCAGCACGATCTCGGTCCGATAGATCGAACGCCCCGCGATCTGCTCTGTGAACCAGAGTGACTGCTGTCCATAGGAGACTGGCAGGACGTCTGGGCGCGATAGGTCGCCGATCCGTGTGCTGGACGTCTCGGCGGTCGCGGTCGTGGTGTCGGCGATGCGGGCGAGGTCGCTGATGCGGGGGTGGTCGAAGACGTCGCGGAGTGTGAGTGCGGTGCCGAGCAATGCGTTGGCACGTGCGACGACACGTGCTGCCAGCAGCGAGTGCCCGCCGAGGCGGAAGAAGTCGTTGTCCACGCCGAGATCGGTGTCGAGGTGCAGGACGTCGCGGAAGATGCCGGCGAGGGTGATCTCGGTGTCGGTGTGCGGTGACCGGCCGTCGGCCGCCCCCTCGGCGAGGTCTGGTTGCGGCAGCGCGCGGCGATCCAGCTTCCCGTTGGCGGTGACGGGGAATCGGTCCAGGCGGGTGAACGTCGTGGGGACCATGTAGTCCGGCAGCGATCGTGCGAGGTGCTCGCGGAGTGCGTCGAACGGCACCGCGTCCGCGGCCGTGATGTAGGCGGCGAGGTACTTTCCGCCTGCGGGGTGGTCCAAGGCGGCGATGGCGGCACCCGATACTGCTGGGTGCTGTTCGAGGGCGGCGCGGATCTCGCCGGGTTCGATCCGGTAGCCGCGGATCTTCACCTGGTCGTCGCTGCGGCCGAGATAGTCCAACTGCCCCAAAGAGTTCCACCGCACCACATCCCCAGTGCGATACAACCGCGCGCCGTCGTCACTGAACGGATCAGCCACAAAACGGTCAGCCGTCAGGCCAGGGCGACCGACGTATCCGTCAGCGAGCTGCACTCCCCCGAGGTAGAGCTCTCCTGCCACACCGGCCGGAACTGGACGCAACCAGGCGTCAAGCACGTGGGCTGTTGTGTTCGCGACTGGTGCACCGATTGGGGTGTCGTCGGTGATGACGGCCGCTGTGCCATCGCCGGTGACCTCGGTCGAACCGTAGAAGTTGTGCAGTACTGCTTGTGGCGCAACGGTTCGCATGGTGTTCGCGGTACCCGAGGTGAGCGCTTCACCGGAGGAGATCCACGACCGGATCGAGGCCAGCGCCGTGGGTGCGTCGTCGTGGCGGACGAGGACGTCGGCCAGACTGGGCACGGTCAGCAGATGTGTGACGCGGTGCCGGGCGATCGTGCCGAGCAGACCGGCCGGATCCTGCGCGGTCTCCGCCGGCACGACCACGATCCGCGCACCGGCGATCATCGGACCGAACAACTCCGTCACCGCGTCGACGAAACCCACGCCGCTCTTCGAGAGCGCCACACTGTCCGATGTGTAGTCCAGCACTTGCTGACCCCACGCAAGACGGTTGGCGAGCGCGCGGTGTGTGAGAACCACGCCTTTCGGGTTGCCCGTCGTTCCTGATGTGAAGATCACGACAGCTGCGTCGAGTTCGTTCAGCGGCCGGGACGGAACAGGGGCGGTTTTCTGGCCGGTGGCCAGCTGTCGCCGTACCTCGGCGATGTACTGGTCGGTGATCACGACGCTGGGTGCCGCGGTGTCGAGGATGTGCTTGATGCGTTCCGCGGGATATCCCGGATCGATCGGCACGTAGGCCGCTCCCGCGCGCAGTACCGCGGTAAGTGCCACGACGCGGTCCACTGAGCGCGTCATCGTGATCGCGACGCGGTCCCCGACGCGCACGCCCTGCTCGATCAGGAGGTGGGCGAGAGCGTTGACCCGTGCGTCGAACTGACCGTAGGTGAGTTCGACGCCGTCGGCGACGACCGCGACCGCATCCGGATCGGCCGCGACCCGGTGGCGCACCAACGCATCCACCGTCATCGACGCGACATCGAGCGCCTCGCCTCGTGCCCACGTCGAGTCCGGACCGTCGAATCCGGTGCTCAGGTCGTGCAGCGTCTGGGCCGGGGACCCGTCGAGAACGGCGCTCAGGAAGCGGCCGAACTGCTCGGCGTGCAAGAAGGGATCACCTGTGGCGGACCCCGCGGACAGCTCCAGCCGGATTCCCGTGCCGGGGTTGCGATAGATCGCGAGGTCGAGCGATCCCACGGGACCGGTGCTGATCGTTTCAGGGACCGCGTCGATGTCGCCCAGACGCGGCATCGATTCGAAGAGCCTGATGTTGATCGTCGGGAGCGCGAGGTACGAGGCCTGACCGCCGGGCCACAGACGGGCGATCTGGTGATCTTCGACAGCGGTGTGACGCCGCGAGGTCCTCAGCTGGTTCGCGACGATCTCAAGGACGTCTTCGAAGGTGTCGTACGGGCTGATCTCGGTGACGACCGGGACTGCCCTCGAGATCGCGCCCGGCGTCTTCAACGATTCGCGATCATCGCGCAACATCAGCGGAACCCGGACCGCCACGCAGTCACGACCATCGACCAGCGCCGTGTAGACACCCCACACCGCGATCAGGGAATCAGTCCAGGAAACCCGTGCAGCACGGGCGAACTGCTGAACCTTCGAGTAGGTGTCATCGGGAACCGGAACGACAACCGGCTGACTCGAGGACACGAAGACCTCGGACAAGTCCTCCACGTCCTCGCGGCCGGCGTACTCGATCCCGAGGATGCCACCCCAGTACGCGACACCTTCCTCAATTCCAGAACCACCGGGGTCCTTGGCGTCCACGACGTTCTTCAGTGCGCCGAACCAGCGGTCCGGGACCGGGTCGCCGGCCTGGAGCGCGGAGTAGACCTCAGCGACGCGACGGATGAACAGGGAGATGCTGTAGCCGTCGACCAACAGGATGTTGGTGACCAGGATCCATGCCCACGTGCCGTTCTCGCGACGAATCAGGGTCGAGCAGGTCGTCGGTTCCCCGCCCTCGGTGGCTGGTGCCGCAGTGAGTTGTTCGCGGGCCAGCACCCGGATCTCGTCGTCGCCACGGCCGGTGTCGACGATCTCCGTCGTGAGTGTCGTGGCGAAGTCGACGTACTGAAAAGGAACACCATCGTCGTCGCCGAAACGCACCCGCAACGCATCGGTCTCGGTGAAAACGGCACTGACCGAGGACGCGAACACGGCCGGATCGACCTGGCCGTCCAGCCAGATCAGCTGCCCCGCACAGAACACCGAGGACTCCGGGGCAAGCCGCCGAGCCACCCAGTTGCCCCGCTGGCTCGCGGTCAACTCCACACGATCAAAAGCCGTCAACGGAAGCACACCCACTTCTCTTGAGGCCAGGTCGAGCTGACCGAGGCAACGATCACTACTACGCCAAAGAAGGCTAGGCTAACCTTGCGCCGTGCCACCACCCTTCCCGCCGCCCGACCGAGGCGAAGCCTCCACCGGACACGGCGACCGGACCGCCTCGCACTCCGACCCGTCGGGGCTGGGGCGAGGGCCTCTGACCCGTCGATTGCCTGTGCTGTGGCAGGCGCCCGCCGATCCGCCCGAGGTCCAGCCGTTCGAGGCCGGCGCGGGGACCACGGCCGATCGATTCCTGTTGCGCGTGATCCTCTCCGTGAGGCGGATCACCGTCCCCGCGACGCTGGCAGCGATCGCGTGGCAGGTGAGCGAGGCGGCGGTCCCCGTGGTGATGGGCCTCGCGATCGACCGGGCGCTGGCGACCGGGAACGCGGGGCAGTTGGTGCTCTGGCTCGGCGCATTGGTGGCGCTGTACGTCGTGTTGACGGTGGCGGCGAAGTTCGCTGTCCAACTGACCGCGTATGCGATTCAGCTGCTGCAGCACCGCCTCCGGAGCACCCTCTCGACCGGCGTGCTGCATCCGGTCGGTGGCGGCGCCCACGCGCCGGACGGTGGTGTCGTCTCGTTGATGACCAACGACGTCGCCCGCCTGGCGAACGGGGTTCAGCTCGTGATCATGCCGATCGCGAGGATCACGACCATCGGATTCATCGCCGTGTCGTTGTTGACGACGCACTGGCTGCTCGGGCTCGCGGTGCTGGTGGGGGCGCCGGCGGCGGTGTGGTTGATGGGCGTGCTCAGCGAGCGGCTGTCCCGGGACACCCGTGAGTACCAGGGACTGCTGGCCACCACGGTCGGACTGGCTACGGACGTCGTGGCCGGCTATCGGGTGGTCAAGGGGATGCGCGCCGAGACGGAGGCGACCAGGAGATACCGGCAGGCGAGCCAGGAGACGCTCGTCGGCGCCAAGCGCAACGCGGGACTGCTGGGCAGGTTCCTGATGGGCTCCGGTGTGGTCACCGGCGTGTTCGTCGCCGCGGTGATGGGGCTGGCGGGCTGGTTCGCCGTGGACGGGCAGCTGAGCGTCGGCGAGCTGATCGCCGCCGTCGGCCTCGCCCAGGCGCTGCTGCCGCAGATCCAGTCGATCGCGAACGACTCCATCCCCAACCTCGCCGGATCCCGCGCCTCGTCCGCGCGCATCCTCGACGCGCTGCGGACCGATACCCCGGCTGCGCAGGAGTCCGACGACGCGGCACGGCCGGTGGTCGGGCCGCTGCCGGTGCTGGAGGTGTCCACGCCCAGCACGACGATCCGGGTGGAGCCCGGCGAACTCGTGGGGGTGCGCACCGACGACCTGACCGCTGCCCGCGTCGCGGAGGCGCTGCTGGATCCGCGCGAGCCCGGCAGCGAGGTGGCGGTGCGGCTGGACGGGATCGCCGCGCGGGAGTTGACCGCGCAGGAGTACCGCTCCCGAGTCACGTTCACGCCGCACCGGGTCGTGCTGTTCAGCGGAACGATCCGCGACAACCTCACCGCCACCGCCTCCGCACCCGAGTCGGTGCCGGCCGCGGTGCGTGCCGCGGCCTGCGACGACTTCGCCGCCGATCTCGACCTCCCGGTAGGCGAGGACGGCAACCGCTTCTCCGGCGGCCAGCTCCAGCGACTCGCACTCGCCCGCGCCCTGGCGGGCGACGCGCCGGTGCTCGTGCTGCACGACCCGACGACGGCGGTCGACTCGGTCACCGAGCACACGATCGCGACGCGGCTGCGCGAGGTTCGCGCGGGCCGCTCGACCCTGCTGATCACTTCCTCCCCCGCGTTGCTGGGCAGCTGCGACCGCGTCGTCGACCTGCTCGAGGACGCACCGATGCACGTGAGGACAACGCCATGAGCGGGGCATCCCCGGCAACCGGGCACGCGCTGCCGGTCGCGGGCAGCAGGGAGACGGCCAGGGAGGTCTGGCGGCTCAGTCGCGGGCACCGGCTCCGGCTGGCCACTGTCGGAGCGCTGGGGATCGTCAGCACCGGCGTCAACCTGATCCCGCCCGTGATCATCGGGTTCCTCGTCGACCGGGTGCAGGCCGGTACCGCCGACCTCGGCATCGTGCTGACGGTCACGGCCGTCATGGCGCTCTCGGCGGGTCTCGGCGCGATCGGCACCGCGGTGACGGTCGTGCTCGCCACCCGCGTCTACCACACCATCCTCGCGGCGCTGCGCGAACAGCTCGTGAGCCGCGCCATGACACTCCCCCAGCACCTCGTCGAACGCGCCGGGACCGGGGACCTGATCTCACGGACCAGCGACGACGTCACCGCCGTGGCCGACGCCGCACCCGCCGTGATCCCCGCGCTCACCGTCAGCGGTTTCACCATCGTCGTGTCACTGGGCGGGCTCGCGGCGCTGGAATGGCCGTACGCCGCCGCGTTCGCCGTCGTACTGCCCGTCTACGTGCTCGTCATGCGCTGGTATCTCCGCATCGGCCCACGGGTGTACGGCGCCGAACGCGCGGCGATGAGCTTGCGGGCACAGCAGATCCTCGAGTCCCAGCGCGGCTACGCCACCGTGCTCGGACTCGGGCTCGCCGAGCAACGGCACCACACCGTGATGGCCGCGGCCTGGGGCGTCGCGGTGCATTCGCTCCGCGCGCGCACCGTGATGGCCATGCTCAGCCTCCGCCTGAACCTCGGCGAATGTCTGAGCCTGGCCACCGTCCTCGTCGTCGGCTTCGTCCTGATCGAGGCGGACGCGTCCACCGTCGGCGGCGCCACCGCCGCGACGCTGATCGTCCTGCGCGTGCTCGGACCGATCAACGAGCTGCTGTACGTCGTCGACGACGTCCAGTCGGCCCTCGCCTCGCTCAGCCGCATGATCGGGGTCGCCACCATCCCGGAGGAAGCGGGCGAGCCGGCGGCGACCGCGGACACGGGCATCGCCGTGCGGCTGCACGAGGTCGCGTTCGGCTACGGCGACGGCCCCCGGCTGTTCGACGACCTCACGCTCGACATCCCCACCGGTCAGCGCATCGCCGTGGTCGGCGCCTCGGGGGCCGGCAAGACGACGCTCGCCGCCGTCATCGCCGGCATCCACCTTCCCGACGCCGGGACGGTGGCCCAGCCCGGCCGGACCACGTTGATCACCCAGGAGACGCACGTGTTCGCCGGCACTGTGCGGGACAACCTCACGCTTGCCGCCCCTGGGGCGATCGACCACGACATCCACGCGGCGCTGGACGCCACCGGGGCAGCCGGTCTGCTCGACCTGCTGCCGGACGGTCTCGACACGATGATCGGCACCGGCGGACATCCGCTCACCGACGCACAGGCCCAACAGGTCGCCCTCGCCCGGCTGCTGCTCGCCGACCCGGAACTGGCGATCCTCGACGAGGCGACCGCCGAGGCAGGCTCCACCCACGCGGGACTGCTGGACCGTGCCGCCGAGGCGGCGTTGCGCGGGCGCACCGGGTTGGTGATCGCACATCGTCTCTCCCAGGCCGCGACCTGTGACCGGATCGTCGTCATGGAGCACGGCCGGATCATCGAGACCGGAACACACGACGAGCTGGTCGCCGCCGGTGGCGTGTACGGCGGGCTGTGGAGCGCGTGGGAAGCCGGACGGAGCACGAACAACAACTCAGGGAGGACTGGCTCATGACGGGAAACGCTGTCGGCACGCCGGACAACACGGCCGTGCGGACCGCATTGTGGCGCGCCCTGCACACGCAGGTGGACGAGCAGCCACACGTCCTCGAGGACGTGCTGGGCGCCCGGCTGGCACAGGACGACGACGGCTGGCGTGAGCGCGGAGACATGGTCCCCGACGCCTCACGAGGAAAGCGCGCCACCATCGTCGGGCGGGCGCGGTTGACCGAGGACCTGGTGGCGCAGGCCGCGAGCCGCGGCGTGGATCAGTACGTGATCCTCGGTGCGGGCCTGGACACCTACGCTCAGCGTCATCCCGACGCGGGCTCGACCATGACCGTCTTCGAGATCGACCAGCCGGAGACGCAGGCGTGGAAGCGGAGCCGGTTGATCGAACTCGGACATGGCGTCCCGGAGTGGTTGCGCCTGGTTCCGGTCGACTTCGAAGCGAATGACGACTGGTGGGATCGGCTGCAGGCGGCGGGATTCGACACTTCACGTCCCGCGGTGGTGTCCTGGCTGGGGGTCACCATGTACCTGACCGAACAGGCGACGTCGGCGACGCTCAAGCAGGTGGCGAGTCTGCCGTCCGGCTCCTCGCTGATCCTCACGTTCTTCCGTCATCACGAAGATCTCGCGCCCGAGGACGTGCAGATTCGGCGAGCCTCCAGGGAGGGTGCCCGGCGGGCCGGTACGCCGTTCATCGGCTTCTACACCCCCGGCCAGATCACCGAACTGGTGCGACAAGCAGGTTTCGCCGACGCCGACTACGTCTCGGCAAGCGACCTGGCCGATCGCTACTTCGCGGGCCGGACCGACGGCCTGCGCCCGTACAGCGGCGAAGAAGTGCTGATCGCCACCGTGTGACACAGCCGGCTGGAACTGTCAGAAGACGTTGGGCAAGCAATGAACGAGGAGTTTTGATGAGCCTGAGCAACGAGCAGTTGATCGCCGATGTCGCCGACGTGTTGTTCATCGAACCGACGGAGATCGACTACGAGTTGAGCCTCCGCGACCAGGGGATGGACTCGGTGCGTCTCATGGATCTGGTGGAGCGGTGGCGTTCCGCGGGAGTGGACCGGATCGACTTCATCACCCTGGCCGAGGACTCGAGGCTGGGTCACTGGATCGAGGTCATCGAGAAGCTCCAGGCTGGTGAAGAAGTGGCTTCGTGACCTTGCGGTGAGGCAGTCGCCGGGCTCGTCGTCGACGACCCGGCCGGACTGCTCCTCTGGCCCACGACTCAGGTCACGGTGCCAGCACTCGCAACGTGTTGCCCCACCCCACGAGCGACGTCTGGATCACTTTCAGTCCAGCGCCGGCAATGACCGCCTCGAGTTCGTCCTCGGTGCGGTATCCGGATCCGTGGAGCGTCAACCGCAGAATGTCGAGTTCCGCGTCGTGTTCGTCCAACTCGCCGGGATCGAAGGTGTCCTCCACCAACAGCACCCGGCCATCGGGGCTCAGGCTCGCGGCGGCCCGCTGGAGGATGAGCTTCGCCTCCGCGTCAGGATGTTGCCCGAGGGTGTCGATGATCAGCACGGCGTCCGCGGGTTCGGTCTTCTCGAACACCGACTGCTCGACGATCCGAATCCGGTCGCGTCGCGCCGCGTCCTCGATGCTGACCGGAATGTCCTTGCGGAACCACTCCGCCGCGGTGGGGAGCGCCACGACGGTCACCGTCGCCTCCGGATGCCCCGCGGTGAGGTAGTCGGCGTGGACCCCCGCGGCAGGCGCGTGGACGACCACCTTGCCCACTCCCCCGAGCACGGGTGACTTCGCGAGCGGCTCGGCGAGCACCTGCGCGAACCGGGACTTGTCCTCCAGACGCTTGTGCTCGAAGGCCGCATCGCCGCGGAGGGCGTTCCAATCCTTGCCGGTCACCGACTCCAGCACCGGACGATCGTCGCGGACCGCCGCTTCCAGGCCGTAGAAGGCCTGCGACATGCGGGAGACGACCCCGCCGGACACCAGGTGATCGAGCACGGCCTCGTTGGTCAGGAACTCACCTGTCTCGGTGAGCTTGTACTCATCGCCTTCTTGTTCCAGGAGCTCGATCGCCTGCAGGTACCGCAGGAACTTCGCCAGGGAGCGTTCGCTCGCGCCGGTGTGCTGTGCGAGCGCGGGTGCGGTGCGCACACCGCGGCTGATGCAGTCGGCGATGCCGAGGTTCGCGGCCACCCGGATCGCCAGCGGCGGAAGCAACTCGGACATCTCGTGGAACTTCTCGAAGGCCTCGTCGTTGCGCTCGGGGTCCGGCAGGGCGGGGTCCTCGTCCAACGCCACGACCTCGGCGCGCCGCCAGTAGCCGGTGAAGTCGATGTCGGCCTTGTCGACACCGCGTTCCTCGATGAGATACCGCCGAAGATCGCGTACGACGGACTGTTCCCCGGCGAGCCAGGCGAACATCGAGCCCTCTCGCCGGCCGGCCTCGCGCACCGCCTGCAGCAGCAACGGTCCCGCTGCCTGTCCGTTCCGCACGACCCAGGTCACCTCGACACCGGGACGTGCCGGGAAGTCGATCCGGTGCGACTCCTCTGCCACCTCGATGTAGACCTCGGCCTGTGCTTCGTCGGGCAGTTCCCGGAGCAACCGGTCGATCGCCGGGATGGCCGTGTCGTCACCGACGACGAGGAACCAGTCGTACCCCTCAGGCCGGCCGCTGGAAGCCGACGGTCCCCCGACGTGGAGGCGATCCCCCGGCTTCGCCCGGTACGCCCACGTCGTCGCGACGCCCACACCGTGCTTCACGAAGTCGATGTCGAGCTCGCGAGCCTGCGCGTCGTACCGCCGGACCGTGTAGACCCGCCACAGCGCAGGCGGGTCGGCCGGCCACCTGAACTTGCCGTCCTTGTAGACCGGGACCACCGGCTCGCTCTCGCCGGGGTACGGGAAGATCAACCGGACGTTGTCGTCGAAACCCTCGCTGGCGAACTCGGGGAAGGTCGTGCCGTCGCTTCCGGTGAACGATCCCAGCTGATCACCTGTCACGGTCACCCGGCGCAGCCCGGGAGTGACGTCGACGACCCGCGCCACCACCAACTCCCGCAGGGCGATGGTGTGTACGAAGGTGGGGCGGGCACGACGCGGCACAGCGACTCCTAACCTAACGACGTTCGTCTGCGAGAGCTTCTCGGAGATCAGTGACCGCTTTCTCCGCGAAGCCGAGGAAAGTGATCGTTGTCATGTCCGGGGCGAGGTGATACCGGATCACCGCGCGATACAGCTGCTCGGTGCCCTCCAGGGCCGGTGACCCGCTGTTCTGCCCGTAGACCCGCGTGAGGAGCACCGCCGGGGAGGGGGCACGCCGCAATGCCCGGCGTCCGGTCTTGTTGTGGTAGCGCAGCAGTGCCAGCTCGGCGGTCCTGGTCGGCTCGGCCTCGTCGAGCGCGATGGTGGCGGCCGCGGTGAACGGACCGATCGCGTTGCTTTCGGGAGACAGCGGGACGTCTTCGTCGACCAGTGATGCGATTCCCGTTGAGTGGAGCGCGTTGCGGATCGCTTTGCTGACAACGCCTTCGGTGAGGGAGCCATCCCAGCGGAAGGTGGAGACGGTGCCAGGAGCGAACATGGACACGTCGATGGACTGTGCTCCGCTGAGAAGGCCCTTCCAGCGGTCGAGTCCGTCCGTGGCGACCGCGTCGCCGGCTGCTTCGACCGCTTCCAGCGCCGGGACGAGAGCTGCCGAGCGGAACGCTTCCCCATGCTGAAGTGCCTGTGCCAGACGGTGCAGCGAGGCTCTGTCGACGATTGCCGCGTGGACGGCGAGCACCGCGACCGTCTGTGTGAACGCGAGAGCGGCCGGGCAGCCGGTCGAGATGTCGACGAGGTCGACGGCGGCTGACCTGATCGCGTCGACGTTCGTACCGGCAGCCAGCTCCACGGTCTGGGGCTGAACTGTTTCCGGAGGCAGGAGGTGGGTGAACCAGAGCCGCCGGCCGGTGGCGTCGACCGACAGGCGGAGCGCGTCCGTGCTGGCGACGAGTGAGCGGAAGAACGAGGCGACCGACTCGCTCGTCGACTGTGCGGGCAGGGTGATGAGCTCGGTGAAGACGTACTCCTCGGGCGCGGCGTCCGCCTCGCGCAATCGTTCGAGGGCAGCGGAAGTCGGCACCAGCACCGGCTCGGCCGAAATGGTCGACGGCGCGAGCAACGCGGCGAGGGCGCCGATGGTCCGTCCCACGAACACCTCGGACAGCTTGAACGTCAGATTGTGCTCACGAGCGCGGGCAACGATCTGTGCCGCGGAAATGCTGTCGCCACCGAGGCGGAAGAAGTCGTTGTCCACACCGAGATCGACGTCGTCGCTGAGGTGCAACACGTCGCGGAAGATGCCGGCGAGGGCGATCTCGGTGTCGGTTTCCGGTGACCGGCCATCGGCTGCACCCGCACCGAGGTCTGGTTGCGGCAACGCGCGACGATCCAGCTTCCCGTTCGCCGTGACCGGGAACTCGTTCAGGCGCAGGAATGTCGCAGGCACCATGTAGTCCGGCAGCGACTGCGCGAGGTGCTCGCGCAACGCATCGAACAGCGCCGCGTCGTCAGCGTCCGTGGTCGTGGTGACGTAGGCGGCGAGGTACCTACCACCGGCGGGGTTGTCCAGGGCTGCGATCGCCGCACCCGACACTGCTGGATGCTGTTCGAGAACCGCGGAGATCTCGCCGAGTTCGATCCGGTTTCCTCGAATCTTCACCTGGTCGTCGCTGCGGCCGAGGTATTCCAGCTGTCCCAGGGAGTTCCACTGCACCACGTCGCCGGTGCGGTACAGCCGTGCGCCCTGGTCGCTGAACGGATCCGCCACGAATCGGTCGGCGGTCAGGCTCGCGCGAGCGACGTATCCGTCCGCGAGCTGCACCCCGCCCAGGTAGAGCTCCCCTGCCACACCGACCGGCACCGGACGCAGCCACGCGTCGAGAACACGCGTCGTCGTGTTCGCCACCGGAACACCGATCGGCACTCCCACCGCATCGACGAGCCCGGCCTGAACCACCGGGTGAGCGGTCACGTCCACGGCCGCCTCCGTCGGCCCGTAGAGGTTGTGCAGTTCCGCGTTCTCGAACAGCGCGACGGCACCGGCCGCGGGCGACACGGGCAATGCCTCGCCGGAGCAGAACACTCGTCGTACCGAAGCCACCGACTTCCGGTCCGGGGCCGAAGTGAGGAAGGCCTGCAGCATCGACGGCACGAAGTGAGTGACCGTGACCGCGCGACGGTCGATCACTTCGAGCAGGTACTGCGGATCCTTGTGCCCGCCGTCCTGCGCCACGACCACCGCCGCACCGGTCATCAGCGGCAGGAAGAACTCCCACACCGACACGTCGAACGTGAACGGGGTCTTCAACAGCACCCGATCCGACGCATCGATCCGGTAGGCATCACGCATCCACCACAGCCGGTTGACTATTGCTTCGTGGGTGATCTGAACGCCTTTGGGGCGGCCGGTGGTGCCGGAAGTGAAGATCACGTACGCGGCATCCGTCGGAAGCAGCGGGCGCGAGAGCTGCGGTGGGTCGATCACGCTGGCGTCGAGGCGCTGCCGTACGAGTTCGTCGTCGATGAACAGGATGCGCGCAGGATGCCCGGTGAACCCGCGGTCTGCGATCACCACACGTGGTTCGGCGTCCGCGAGGATGTGCTTGACGCGTTCGGCGGGGTAGTCGGGGTCGATCGGCACGTACGCCGCCCCGGCACGGATCACCGCAGTCAGAGCGACCACCAGCTCGGCCGAGCGCGGCAGTGCGACCGCGACCCGATCCCCGACCCGCACGCCCTCCTCGACGAGGAGGCAGGCGAGAGCGTTGACCCGCGCATCGAACTCGCCGTAGGTGCGTTCGATGCCGTCATCGGCGATGACCGCGAGCGCGTCCGGGCTCGCCGCGACCTGCCGACGCACCAACTCGTCAAGAGTCGCGCCTGGAACGTCGAGCGTCTCACCACGCGACCACGCGTCGAGTTGCTGAGACTCCGGTGCGGGCAACAGGTCCAGCTCGCCGACCCGTGCCTCCGGAACGCCGGCGATCGTCTCCAGCACCGCCTTGAAGACGACGACGAACCGCTCAGCGGTAGCGCTGTCGAACAGATCTGTCGCGTAAGCGAGCCTCCCCGACAGATCGTCGAGCGAATCGAAGAGGTCGAGGTCGAGGTCGGTCTTGACCGCGCCCACCGCCACGGGACTCGGCTTCGTCGTGGTGTTCCCGATGCGCAGGCCGTTCGCGCGGCGGCTGTCGGCGACGCGGTGGGTGAGCATGATCTGGAAGAGGGGGTTGCGGCCCACGGATCGCTCGGTGCCCAGCGCACGGGTGATCTCTTCGAAGGGTGCGGCCTGGTGCTCGAACCCGTCGAGCACCGTTCGCCTGGTGTTCCGCAGAACGTCGACGATCGAGTCACCGGCGTGGAACCGATGGCGGATCGGCAGTGTGTTCACGAAGTAGCCGACCAGGTCTTCCAGGCCGTCCTCGGTGCGTCCGCCGACCGGTGAACCGATCACCACGTCCGCACCGGCGCCCAGCGCCGACACGGTCAGCGCGGCCGCGGACTGGAGCGTCATGAACATGCTCACGCCCTGCTCGTCCGCGACCTGACGCAGGCCGGCCACGACCTGGGGATCGACGGTGAACCGCAGATCCGCACCGAGGTGGGTCGGTGCCGCCGGCCGGGTCCGGTCCGGCGTGATCGTGGACTCTTCGGGTGCATCCGCGAGGACGTCACGCCAGTAGGCAAGATGCTGGGCGAGCGGTGAACGCGAATCCGACGCCTCACCCAGGACGTCGCGTTGCCAGATCGCGTAATCCGCGTACTGGGCCCGCAGCGGCGTCCATCCTGGCTCCTCCCCCGCGGCCCGCGCCTGATAGGCGGTCGACAGGTCGTTCAGCAGCGACGGGAACGACCATTCGTCCACCGCGTGGTGATGTACCGCGATGACGAACACCCAGTCGTCAGCGCCGGCGCGGAGCAGCGCGACACGGATCGGGAGGTCGGCCGCGAGGTCGAACCTGGCCTGCACCACCGCTTCCACCCGCGCATCGACGTCGGCGGCGTCCACGTCATCAACGAGCGGAGAGAGCCTGTCGACCGCTTCGTTCGCTGGAACGACGACCTGACGTGGCGTGCCGTCCTTCTCCACCAGGAGCGTGCGCAGCGCCTCGTGACGAGACACCACATCCCGTACCGCCGTGATCAGGACATCGGGATCCAGGCCACCGCCCAGACGCAGCACCACCGGCACCACGTACCGCCCGCCCGGCCCACCCAACTGGTCGAGCAGCCAGAGTGCTTGCTGTCCATACGAAACTGGGAGGACAGCTGGGCGTGGCAGGTCGCCGATCCGCGCGCCGGAAGTCTCAGCGGCGGCGGTGTCGGCGATGCGGGCGAGGTCGCTGATGCGGGGGTGGTCGAAGACGTCGCGCAACGTGAGTGCGGTGCCGAGCAGAGCGTTGGCGCGTGCGACGACTCGGGTGGCGAGCAGTGAGTGCCCGCCGAGGCGGAAGAAGTCGTTGTCCACGCCCAGATCGGCGTCCAGGTGCAGCACGTCGCGGAAGATGCCCGCGAGGGCGATCTCCGTAGCGGTCTCAGGCACCCGGCCGTCGGCCGCACCCGTGGTCAGGTCGGGTTGCGGCAACGCGCGACGATCGAGCTTCCCGTTGGCGGTGACGGGGAATCGGTCCAGGCGGGTGAACGACGTGGGGACCATGTAGTCCGGCAGCGATCGTGCGAGGTGCTCGCGCAGCGCGTCGAACGGCACCTCGTCCGTGGTCGTCGTGATGTAAGCGGCCAGATACTTTCCGCCTGCGGGGTGGTCCAACGCGGCGATGGCGGCACCCGACACTGCCGGGTGCTGTTCGAGGGCGGCGCGGATCTCGCCGGGTTCGATCCGGTAGCCGCGGATCTTCACCTGATCATCGCTGCGACCGAGATACTCCAACTCCCCCAAGGAGTTCCACCGCACCACATCGCCCGTGCGATACAACCGCGCGCCGTCGTCGCTGAACGGATCAGCCACGAATCGGCCGGCGGTCAAGCCCGCGCGAGCCACGTATCCGTCGGCGAGTTGCACTCCCCCCAGGTAGAGCTCTCCTGCAACACCGGCCGGTACTGGACGCAGCCACGCGTCAAGAACATGCGCTGTCGTGTTCGCGACCGGTACACCGATCGGGGTGTTGTCGATGATGATGGCGGCAGTGCCGTCGCCGGTCACTTCGGACGAACCGTAGAAATTGTGCAGGATCGCTTGTGGCGCAGCGGTTCGCATGGTGTCCGCGGTGCCCGGAGTCAGGGCTTCGCCGGAGGAGACCCAGGACCGGATCGTGGTCAGCGCTGTGGGTGCGTCTTCGTGGCGGACGAGGACATCGGCCAGACTCGGCACGGTCAGCAGGTGCGTGACGCGGTGCCGGGCGATCGTGTCGAGCAGGCCAGCTGGATCCTGCGCGGTCTCCGCGGGCACGACCACGATTCGAGCACCGGCGATCATCGGCCCGAACAACTCGGTCACCGCGTCGACGAAACCCACGCCGCTCTTCGACAGCGCCACATCGCCTGGTTGGTAGTCCAGTACTTCCTGACCCCATGCCAGGCGGTTGACGAGCGCGCGGTGCGGGAGAGCCACGCCTTTCGGATTGCCCGTCGTTCCCGATGTGAAGATCACCACGGCGGCGTCGAGGTCGTTCAACGGCCGGGACAACACAGGGGCGGTCTTCTGACCAGCGGCCAGATGCTGCTGAACTTCGGAGATGACCAGCACAGGTGCGGCGTTGTCGAGGATGTACTTGATGCGTTCCGCGGGGTATGCCGGATCGATCGGCACGTAAGCCGCCCCCGCGCGCAATACCGCGGCAAGTGCCACGACCAGGTCCACCGAGCGTGTCATCGTGATCGCGACGCGGTCCCCGACCCGCACGCCCTGCTCGATCAGGAGGTGGGCAAGGGCGTTGACCCGTGCGTCGAACTGGCCGTAGGTGAGTTCGACGCCGTCGGCGACGACCGCGACCGTGTCCGGATCGGCCGCAACCCGCTGGCGCACCAACGCATCCACCGTCACCGGCGCGACATCGAGCGTCTCGCCTCGCGCCCACGACGGATCAGAGGTGAATCCGGTGCTCAGGTCGTGCAGGGTCTGTGCCGGGGAACCGCCGAGGACAGCGTTGAGAAAGCGGCTGAACTGCTCGGCGTGCACGAGCGGATCGCTCGAGGCGGACCCTGCGGACAGCTCCAGCCGGATTCCCTTGTCAGGGTTGCGATAGATCGCGAGGTCGAGCGAACCGACCGGACCGGTGCTGATCGTCTCAGGGACGGCGTCGATGTCACCCAGGCGCGGCGTTGACTCGAAGAGCCTGATGTTGATCGTCGGAAGCGTGAGGTACGAGGCCTGACCGCCCGGCCACAACCGAGCGATCTGATGATCCTCGACAGTCGCGTGACGCCGGGAAGTCCTCAGCTGGTCTGCGACGATCTTGAGGACGTTGTCGAACGTGTGGTACGGGCTGATCTCGGTGACGACCGGAATCGCCCTCGAGATCGCGCTGGGCGTTTTCAGCGATTCGCGATCGTCGCGCAACATCAGCGGAACCCGGACCGCTACCCAGTCACGACCGTCGACCAGAGCGGTGTAGACGCCCCACAACGCGATCAGGGAATCAGTCCAGGAAACCCGCGCGGCACGGGCGAACTGCTGAACCTTCGAGTAGGTGTCATCGGGAATCGGGACGACAACCGGTCGGCTCGACGACACGAAGACCCCGGACAAGTCCTCCACGTCCTCGTGGCCGACGTACTCGATTCCGAGGACGGTGCTCCAGTACGTGACGTCTTCTTCGGCGCTGGAATCGTTGCGCCCGTTCGAGTTTCCGAGGGTGCCGAACCAGCGGTCCGGGACCGGGTCGCCGGCCTGGAGTGCGGAGTAGACCTCAGCGACACGGCGGACGAAGAGAGAGATGCTGTAGCCGTCGACGAGCAGGATGTTCGTGACGAGGATCCACGCCCAGGTGCCGTTCTCGCGACGGACGAGAGTCGACGTCGTCGTCGGTTCCCCGGCGGCGGTGGCCGGTGCCGCGGTGAGTCGTCCGCGGGCCAGCACCCGGATCTGGTCGTCGCTATGACCGGCGTCGACGATCTCCGTCGTGAGTGTCGTGGCGGCGTCGACGTACTGGAAAGGGACACCGTCGTCGTCGCCGAACCGCACCCGCAGTGCGTCGGTCTCCGCGAAAACAGCACTGACCGAGGACACGAACGCCGCCGGATCGACCGAGCCGTCCAGCCAGATCAGCTGCCCCGCGCAGAACACCGAGGACTCCGGGGCAAGCCGGCGGGCCACCCAGTTGCCCCGCTGGCTCGCGGTCAACTCCACACGATCAACAGCCGTCAACGGAAGCACACCCACTTCTCTACGTGTTCGTCTTGGTGCTGGGTGCCGCCGGCGGGCGTTCACGGCCCAAGGGCACGACCGACGGGGTACCGGCGACCGGATCGGGCACGACGAGGCAGCGGAGTCCGAAGACGTCGTGCACGAGGTCGGCGGTCACGATCTCGGCCGGCGGGCCCTCGGCGACGACACGGCCGTCCTTCATGGCGATCAGGTGGGTGGCGTAGCGGGCGGCGTGGTTCAGGTCGTGCAGCACGGCGACCAGGGTGTGGCCGACGTGGTGCAGGTCGGTGAACAGTTCCATCAGCTCGATCTGATGGGTGATGTCGAGGAAGGTGGTCGGCTCGTCGAGCAGCATGATGCTGGTGTGCTGCGCGAGCGCCATGGCCACCCACACCCGCTGGCGCTGACCACCCGACAACTCGTCCACCAGACGACTGGACAGGTCGGTGACTCCGGTCTGGTCCATCGCCCGCAGCACGGCGTGCTCGTCGGCCTCGGTCCACTGCCGGGCGAACCCCTGGTGCGGATACCGGCCCCTGGCCACCAGATCGCCCACGGTGATGCCCTCGGGGGCGATGGAGGACTGCGGCAGCAGTCCGACCCGCCGCGCCACCTCCTTCGTCTTGAAGGAGTGGATGTCGGCGCCGTCGAGAACGACCCGCCCTGCCGACGGTTTCAACAGCCGGGACAGGCCGCGCAGCAGGGTCGACTTGCCGCACGCGTTCGGACCCACGATCACCGTGAACGACTCGTCCGGGATCGCCACGGACAGCTCTCGGGAGATGACGCGCTTGTCGTAGCCGATCGTCACCGACTCCACGTGGAGTCGTGAGCCGCTCGGGTGCGGAGTGGACGCGGGTGCGTCTTCCGCTGCCGCGAGACCGTCGACGGCGCTGGTGTTGGTGCTCAAAGGCGTCTCCTGGCCTCGATGATCAGCAGCCAGCCGAGGTACCCACCGCCGAGGATGACGGTGATGATGCCGACCGGCAACGGGGTGGGGGCGACGTGCTGGGCGAGGTAGTCCGCCGCCAGGCAGAGCAGCGCGCCGACCAGGGCGGCGGGAGCGAGGGTGATCCCCGCTGTGCGGGTCAACCGGCGTCCGATCTGCGGCGCGAGCAGCGAGATGAACGCGATCGGGCCCGACGCGGCGGTGACCGTCGCCGTCAGCGCCACCCCCAGCACGATCAGCCCGAGACGGGTTGCCGAGACCCGCACTCCCTGGGCCGCGGCGGCGTCGTCACCCACCTCCAGTTGCCGCATCGACCGGCTCGACATCGCCGCCAGCAGCAGGAGCACGGCGATGCACACAGCGCCGAAGAGGACCTGGGCCGAGTTGACGCCGTTGAGCGACCCGGCTCCCCAGGTCGCGGCGGCCATCGCCTCGTCCAGGTCGGCTTTGAGGATCAGCCAGGTGTTGAGCGAGGCGAGCATCGCCGAGATGCCGATGCCCACGACGATCAGGCGGAACCCCTGCACGCCTTGCCGGTAGGCGAGCAGGTACACGGCGACGGCCGTCACGGTTCCGCCGATCAGGGCTCCGCCGGCCAGCTGCCAGTAGGTTCCGTTGACGAGGAGGATCACGATCAGCGCCCCGGTGTAGGAGCCCTGGGAGAACCCGATGATGTAGGGGTCGGCGAGCGGATTGCGCATCGTCGACTGGAAGAGCGCGCCACTCACCCCCAGCGCGGCGCCGAACACCAGCGCCGCGAGGACGCGGGGCAGCCGCCACTCGACCACGATGTCGTGGACGAGCCCGGTCGTCCCCCCGGTCAGCGAGGAGATCACCTGTCCTGGGCTGAGCTGGTACGAGCCGGTCATCAGCGCGAGCACGGCCATGCAGGCGACCACCAGCACGAGGACCGAGCAGACGACGACCGAGCGCAGGTCGAGCCGGAGCGCGACCCTCCCGCGCCGCAGCACCAGCACCCGCCGCCCGAAGTCCACGCGGCGCGTCCCCGTCCGGGAGGAACCGGTGTGCGGATCGAGTCCGCTGCGCGCGCTCACAGCCCGCTCGCTTTCTTCTGCCGCACCAACGCGATGAGCACGGGGGCGCCGACGAAGGCGGTGACGATGCCCACGGGGATCTCGCCGGGCCGCATCACGACCCGCCCGAGAATGTCGGAGGCCAGGAGCAGGATCGGGGCCAGCAGCGCGCTGTAGGCGAAGATCCAGCGCTGGTCAGGGCCGACGATCCAGCGCGCGACGTGCGGGACCATCAGTCCGACGAAGCCGATCGGCCCGGCGATCGCGGTGGCGCCGCCGGCGAGCAGGGTCAGCGCGATGATCGCGAGGATCCGGGTGCGCACCAGCCGGACGCCGTGGGCAACGGCCAGTTCGTCACCGAGGGCCATGGCGTTGAGCGGGCCTGCCACCACGAAGACCAGCACGAGCGCGATCGCGAAGAACGGCAGGGTCGGCCACAGCAGTTCAAGCGGGCGGCTCACGATCGTCCCGGCGTTCCAGGACCGCATCACGTCGAAGGCGTCCGGGTTGGTCAGCTCGAGTGCCGAACCGGCACCGCTGAGCACCGAGCCGACGCAGAGCCCGGCCAGAACCATCATCACCGGCGACTGGCCGCGCCGGGTCGATCCGAGGACGAGCACCACGAGTGTGACGAGCAGCGTTCCGGCGAAGGCGAACCACATGTAGCCCTGGATGTCGCGGATGCCGAGCAGCCCCACGGCGATCGTCACCGCGAAGGAGGCGCCCGCGTTCAGGCCGAGGATGCCCGGATCGGCCAGCGGATTGCGGGTCAGCGCCTGGATCAACGCCCCCGAGAGCCCCAGCGCCACACCCACGACCAGTCCGACGACGGTGCGCGGCAGCCGGAAGTCCCGGATCGCGAACTGGTCGATGTCGTTCGACGGGTGGAACAAGGCGTCCCACACCACGGTGGGCGCGATGGCCGTCGATCCGATCATCATGCTCGCCACCAGTAGCCCGAGGAGCACGGCGAGCGCGACGACCAGGCCGATCAGACGACGACGCGGTCCGGACACCTTCCTGGTGCCCGGACCGACGGGTCGCCTCAGGGCGAGATCAGTCACTTCTTGGCGGGGAGGGTCGCCAGTGCCTTGTCGAGCGACTCCAGGTAGCGCAGCACGGCGCCGTAGGAGTTGTTGCCGGGGCAGAAGACGCCGAGCGCCTTGCCGGCCTGCACGGACGGCAGCGCCTTCCAGGTGTTGGTCTCGACCACCGGCGCGAAGACCTCGGTCGCCTTGCCCTGGGCGTCGGCGGGGTAGGTGATCACGTCGTACTTGGACAGCTCGGCGAGCTGCTCGAAGGGCAGGTTCGCGTAGGCCAGGGGGTCGGCGCCGGCAGCGGCCTTGGGGAAGTTGAAGCCGATGTCGTCCTGGGCGATCTCGACACACCCGATGTCGCCGATGACGTACGTCCCGGGGTCGGAGCTCGCGTAGCGGTCGAGGTTGACGAACTTGGTGTTCGCGATGGCGTCCGCGTACGTCTGCTTCATCTTGGCGACGCGTCCATCGAAGTCCGACTTCTGCTTGCCGAGGGCGTCCTTCACGTTTCCGGCGTCCGCGAGCGCCTCGGCGAGCGCCTTCCACTCGGTGTCGAGACCCCAGAAGGCCGTCGGGGCGATCGCCCCGAGCTGCGTCTCGATCTTCTTGAACTCCTCGTCGGGGATCTGGACCAGGATGAGGTCCGGCTTGAGGCTGGCGACCTTTTCGAGGTCCACCTCCTGACCGAGCTTCGTGGCCTTCTGGAACGTCGCGCGCTGGTCCTCGGGAAGCAGGCTGAGTTCGGACTCGGCCACCTCGGTGACGCCCACCGGCTTGCCACCCATGTCGATGAACGGCAGGTCCGTGTTGCCGATCGTGACGACACGCTGCGGGGCGGCGGGGACCTTGATGTCGCCGTTGCCGGCCTTGACGGTGCGGGTCTCGCCGGTCGTGCCACCGGCGTTGTTGTCGCCACCGTTGTCGGCGCTGCCGCAGGCCGTGAGGACGAGCGCGACGCTCAGGATCGCGGCGGTCAGGGCCGCGCCGCGCCCTCTCGGGGATGTCGTGGTCATGGGTGTGCTTTTCCTCTTCTTCATTCAGGCACGGGAGGCCAGTGGGTGCCGGCAGGTACGAGTTCGTGGACGGGGGCGCGCCGCGCTCCATCGGCGCGAGCCGTCGATCATATTAGGTAACCCTTACCTTAAAAGCTAGGTCGCCCCCGCCGCCCGTTGCTGATCTGTGTCCACACCGGCCGGCGCCAAAGGCTCACCTCACGCGACCAGAAAGCTGGTTGTCCGCCCCCGGGACCGGCTCGGCGAGGTCGTTGCCCAAGGCGATGATGCGGTTGGCTGCGTCGACGTGGACGACCTTGGGCTCGTGGTCGGCCAGTTCGGACTTCTCGGCCAGCACGAAGGACATGATGATCACCAGGTCGCCGGGGTGAACGAGATGTGCCGCCGCGCCGTTGATGCAGATCTCGCCGCTTCCGGCGGCCCCGATGATGATGTAGGTCTCGAGACGGGCACCGTTGGTGATGTCGACGACATGCACTTTCTCGCCTTCGGACAAGCCCGCGGCACGCGCGAGGTCCTCATCGAGCGTCAGCGAACCCACGTAGTGCAAGTCGGCCTGGGTGACGGTGGCGCGGTGGATTTTTCCGCCCAGGACTGTGTGAAGCATGTTTTCCGGCTCCTCTGCGAGTGGTGCGGGGTGGGTTCTGCGGGATCAAGCGATGGCGTTCGGGCAGCCTTGGCTACGCGAGGGCGGCATCGGAGGCGCCGGCGGCCTTGTCGGTGTTGCTCGTCTCGTACTGGGAAATGTGATCGCGCAACGACTTCGGGCGGATGTCGGTCCAGTGCCCGTCGATCCAGTCGAGTACTTCCTGGCGCGGTTTTCCGCCGGGTTCGCCGTACGCGATGCTCCACCCGGCCGGCACCGGCTTGAACGTCGGCCACAACGAGTGCTGCTCCTCGCGGTTGATCAGCGCGTAGAAGGAACCGTTGTCGTCGTCGAACGGGTTCTGGGCCATGGGTGCTGCTCCTCGTTGTCCCTGTCGGGGGTCGGTCCGGAACGCGGCAGGCAGTCGTTCCTGGTTGGCGGGGTGATTCGGCTGCTCGTCGGTGATCGCACGCAGAATGTCGGCGGCGCGGACCGCGACGTTGGACAGCAGGGACGAGGTCAGCCCGTGACTGTGCTGGACCCCGCCGTTGAGGAAGATCCGTTCGGGGACGCTCCGCAGCCGCAGCCGGTAGTCGCGCTCGACGATCGGGAGATCCCCCTCGAACGAGGACGACCCGTCAATGCTCGGCCCGAGCATGCTGCGGGTGTCCGCGGGACGGAACCCGGTGGCGAAGACGGCGGCGTCGACCTCGAGCGTGGTGCTCCCCCGGTTTCCCAGGTCACGGATCGTCACGGTGACCCCGTCGGAGCCCTCGCTCAGCCGCTCGACCCCGGTGACCCGGTGCACGATCAGCCGACGCACACCACGCGTGGTTTCGTCGTACTCACGCCGGTAGAGATCCTTGATGAGGTCGGCATCGACGGCGGAGTAGTTGGTCTGCGAGTGATAGTCCAGCAGCTGCCGCTTGAGCTCCGGCGGCGCCGTGTAGAACTCGTCGACCGCGTCCGGATCGAAGATGCGGTTGGCGAAGGGCGTGTCATCCGACGGGCTGTAGCCGTACCGGCGGAAGGTCGCGTGCACTTCCGCGTCGGGATACGAATCGTGCAGGTACGCAGCGACCTCCGCCGCACTTTGCCCGGACCCCACGACGAGGAAACGGCCATGCGGCCGCGAGGGCAACTCGGCGAGCCTGTGCAGCAACTGATGGTTGTGGAACACCCGGGCTCCCGGCACGATCCCCTCCGGCAACACCGACCGGATACCGGCGCCGATCACGACATGACGTGCCGCGACCCTCGTCACCTCCGAGCCGTCGACCACGGACTCGAGCGTGACCTCGAACCTTCCGCCACTCCAGTCGATACGGGTCGCCCTCGTACCGTAAGAGACCGGAAGGTCGATCCGGCTCGCGGCCCAGCTCAGGTACCCGTGGAACTCACGTCTCGTCGGGAAGAACGTCTTGAGATTGATGAAGTCGGACAGCCGCCCCTGCTCGTGCAGATAGTTCAGAAACGTGAACGGACTGCTCGGGGTCCGCATCGAGACCAGATCTTTCAGGAAACTGATCTGCATGGTCGTGCCCGGCAACAACATTCCGTCGTGCCACCCGAACCGCTGCCGGACATCGACGAACCTCGCCGTCAGCCGCTGACCCGCAGGACGACGATCATTGAGTTCCTCGATCGCGATCGCCAGACTCAGATTGGACGGCCCGAAACCGATACCAAGAATGTCGACCTCGCCGTCGGCACGATCTCCCGATCCGATACGACGGTCACCGAACTCGATCAACTCATCCATCGTCATCCGGCAGCTGGCCCCTTTTGTCACAGGTCGCGAACGAACGGCGCAATGATCGAACATCCCTCATCGAGGGCCCACCTTAGCACAGTGACTTAGGTAAGCCTAAGCTCAGGCGAGCGAGCCGGCACGTCGCCCGATCACCATTCCCGCGGTCAGGCCGGCACCAGTCGGGTAGTTCGCGCTGAAGAGCCCTCCGAGCGTTTCGCCGCACGCGAAGAGCCCGGGAATGGGCTCACCCGACCGATCAAGCACCCGGCCATCACCGTCACCACGAAGGCCACCGAAGGTGAAACTGATCCCACAAGTCACCGGATACGCGTAGTACGGAGGCTCTTCGACCGCCGACGCCCAATTGCTCTTGAGAGGCTCCACCGCTGCGCTGCGACCATCCTTGGTCGTCGGATCGAGCGGACGACCGGTGTCGATCGACGAGTTGAACTCCTTGACCGTCCGCGTGAATCCATCGACATCGACATCCATGGCCACGGCGAGTTCTTCGACGCTGCCGGCGACGATCGGGATGATCCCGGGCATGTCGTACTCGTACGCCGCGAGCATCGATCGCGACTTCGCATCAAATACCTGAAAAGCTACCGAACCCGGCTGCTCGAGGATCACCTTGCCGTACTTCGCGTAGGTGTAGTTGCGAAAGTCCGCGCCTTCGTCGAAGAACCGTTCACCCCGGCGGTTGACAACGATTCCGAGCGGATAGCCGTACCGGCTGAGCCGGTTCGTCAAGGCGCGATTGCTCTCGTTCTCGGGAAACGACGCGTCCCACGGAACACTGTGGCAGGTCGACCAGTCGCCGCCACGATCCGCACCTATCTCCAACGCCGCGCCGATCAGGTCACCGGTGTTGTACGGCGTGCCACGCACCTTCGCGTGCTGCCAGCCTTCTCCCAGGTAGCGCTGACGCCATTGCGCATTCGCCTGGAAACCGCCGCTGGCGATCACCACCGACTCCGCTCGAAGCTCCTGATCGCCCATCCGAACGCCGACGACCGAACCACCCTCAGTCATCAGCCCCGTGACCGAGCAGCCGTAACGCACCTCGACCCCGAGTCGTGACGCGATGCTCTGGTGGACCGACATCAGCCCAGGGCCGCCGTCGACGTTGCGCACGTGCGATCCACCCCAGAACACGAAGGTCCCGTCAGGCCCCTCGTGAGCTTGCCGCTCGTACATCAGCTCGAACCGCATTCCCAACGCATGCAGCCAGCGCACAGCGTCACGCGAACCTTCGGCGACGACCTCGGCGAGCTCCTTGTCGCCCCGCCCTCCGGTGACCCGCTCCAGATCGGCCAGGAACTCCGCCGCCGAGTACGGCGGGACCTCAGTACGCGCGTGACGCTCATCAGGCTCGAGGACCTTGAGCAGGTCGCCGAGCCCGTCGTGCACCATCCGGGTCGAACCCAGGGTGTAGTAGCTGTTCCCACCGGCATGCGCCCGCGGCGCCTTCTCCAGCAGCACCACGCGTCGCCCACGCTCGGCCGCCGCGTGAGCCGCGCAGAAACCGGCGTTTCCTCCGCCCACCACAACAACATCCGGATCGCGCACGTCCACCTCCCCACCGACAACTCGTCCGGCCGGCATCGACCGCGGTCAAGGCTGAGCGGCGGCACCATCCGTGTGCGCCGCCGCCAGTTCTTGGTCCGCCCTCAGCTCGCCGCTGTGCAGCTTAGCCTTACCTAAATTGAATGTTCGTGTGTTCTGGACCACTGCCGCTGATGCGACGAGTCGGGCGAGGGAGGGTGCGCATACCGTGCTGCTCCACGCGCAGCGTGCGCCGGTGTGGCGTGGCGCTCGGCGCGCAGTTCGTTGCGCGCCAACGAAATCAGAGGCTCCATGTCCACATGGTGCCGTCCCAGTGACCGGAGACGACGACAGCCCGGCCGTCGAGGTTGCTGACCGCGATGGACTCTGCCGCCGTTTTCGGTCCGGTGAGCCCCTTCCCATAGACGCTGCCGGTGGTCAGGTCCCAGACCCGGACTGTGCGATCGTCGCCCGCGGACACGGCCACTCTCCGGTCGCCGACAGAACCCAACGCCACGCTGTTGTTTCCGCCACCCGCTGCGGCACAGCTCATGCGGCCACCAGCTGGTCACGTTGACCGCCCGGCCGGGCTGGCTCCAGTCTGGACTCATGGCGGCATCCAGAGGACCACAGCTCGTGTTCGGCGCGAACGCCGGCCAGTACGCGGTGCACCGGCCCGGATACCCGGACGACGCCGTGTCGTGGGCGCTTGGCCTCGACCGTCCCGCGCGGGTCCTCGACCTCGGCGCGGGGACCGGAAAGCTCACCGCCTCCGTGCTGACGGCCGGACACGACGCCGTCGCGGTGGAACCCGACACCGAGATGCTCGCGGAGCTCACCACCGCGATTCCCGGGGTGACCGCCCTGACCGGGTCGGCGGAGGACATCCCCCTGCCCGACGCCGACGTCGACGCGGTGTTGGCCGGGCAGGTCCTGCACTGGGTGGACGGGGCACGGGCCTATCCGGAGATCGCCAGGGTGTTGCGGCCGGGCGGAGTGGTGGCAGGCCTGTGGAACTCGGACGAGCTGCGGTGGATTGAGAAGGTCTCCCGGGGTGACACCTCGCAGGAGGAACCGTTCGAGTGGCGCGGGTACTTCCCGGTCGACCTCTTCACCGACGAAGCGCAGCGTTCTTTCGCCAATCCGCAGCAGCACACGATCGACTCGCTGATGAGCACCATCGCGACCCACTCGGCCTACCTGCGGCTGGATGAGGTGCAGCGGGCAGCAAGGCTCTCGTCGACCCGCGCCGCGCTGCTTCACGTGTTCGGCGATTCCACGAGGACTTTCGAGATCCCTGCCAGGACGTACGTCATCCGCGCGGTGAAGCGCTGACTCCCGCGACGACGAGACCGCGCGGTACGTCGAGCCGCGCGACGCCGGACCGTTCCAGCACCAGGTCCGACTCGGCAGCCGAGAGCCGCCTCGGCAGACCGGCGGACGGCGATCCGGGATCGGTGTCGAGCAACACCGGGTGCACGTCGACGCGCCGCAACGCCCCTCCCTCGACGGTCGCGTCCACCACCAGCGCGGAGCAGTCCTCCCCGCCCGCGGCCAGCCCGCGAAGCCGTCGTGCGGTGAGCCCTGGCCCGTCGCCGGGCCGCAGGCCGTGCGCCGCGTACACCTCGGCCGGTTGCGCGGCGTCGTCGGGGCGCAGCAGAAGGCTGCCCAGGCCGTAGCAGATGAGACGACCCCGGTAGATCTCCACCGGGCGCGCCACATGCGGACCGTGGGCCACGACCACGTCCGCACCCGCGTCGACCAGGGCGCGGCAAGCGCCGACCAGGAAGGCGGGCGGCGTGTGCGGGTCCCGTTCCCTCGCGTGGCAATGCACGCTCACGAGCACGACCCGCGACTCGGACCTGACTTTCCGCACAGCGTCGAGCAGGACGTTCAACGAGTTCTCGTCCACGCTCTCCTCGCGGTGGAACGAATCGCCACGCTCGAACGCGACCCCGCCGAACACGACCCGGTCCTCACCTCCCGAGCCGAAGAACTCGGCTGACACGTCCGAGAGCGCCGCGAGATGCCTACCGGGAACCTGATAGGAGCCCTTGCGCCGCAACGTGTTCACGCCGTAGCGCGCGGGAACCGCGCCACAGGATCTCGTGGCAACGGCGTGCGCGGGGCAGGTCGCCGTTGCCGCGACGAGCCCGATCGACCCCGCTGAAGTGCGCAGGACCGCAGGCGCTGCCGCCGTCACGCCGTCCTGCCCGCCGCCCGCGTAGACGAGACCTGCCGCCGACAGCGTCGCGAGCGACGATGCGAAGGCCGCCGGCCCGTAGTCGCCCGCGTGATTGTTGGCCACCGACACGAGCGACACCCCGAGTTCGCGCAACTCGGCACACACCTCCGGTGGCGTGCGTGCCCAGGAACCGCCGCTCGGCGTCATCGGGGGCCATTGGAAGTCGTGCGCCACCGACTCGAAGTTCGCGAACCCCGCGTCCGCGCGCGCCAGCAGTCCCCTCACCGCGGAGAGGGCCGACGCCGCCGGTTCGTCCCGCAACGAGTGCGACACCATCAGGTCGCCCACAAGCACGATGCGCATTCGCCCTCCGCCGCCTCCGGTGAACCACGAACATTCCTTTCACACGCCTTGCACGCAAGAAATCCAGACGTTCCGACATTGACGTCCAACCGGATCCGAGAACCAGTTGGACGGCCTGAATCAGATTCAGTGAAACTGTCCGGCAGTTCTTTTGACTTCGCCGCCGCCGTTCTGCGACGCTCCCGAAGTCGCGCCGTTCGTGGCCACGACGACCTGATTGGTCGAGTTGCGACATTCCGTGCTGCAACAGAGAGAGGAGGTGTGATCGATGGCCGACTTCTACACACGTGAGATCGGTGAGCACCTGGACACCCTGCTTGAGAGCTGGGGTCCCGACCTGGAACAGGACGACCTGGGTCGCGTGACGATCCCGGGCAACAACAACATGGTGGCCCCCGTCCAGTTCGAGTGGGCGCAGGACTGACCGGTTGACCGGCGGTTCCGCGTGCCGGCGCGCGGAACCGCTTCCCATCTCCACGAGGAGCACCGATGCCCCCGTCCGCGGCGAAACCAGATCTCCGAATTTCGGTCTACGCGAAGCCGGGCGGCAGTTCCCTGCTCGTCCTCAACCACCGCACCCTGGAAGTCCCGATGGCCGTGCACGAGGTCGTCGAGATCCTCAGAAGCGGCGTTCAGAAAGAATCCGCGCCGAACGGGGCGCAAGAAACAGTGAAGCTTCTCTCCGGTCTCAACCGGCTGATGCAGCGGGAATCCCCTGACCGTCAACGCGATCTGGTCGTGCTGGCGGATGAGGAGCTGCTGCGTTGTGCGGGAGAGGACGTCATCCACGCGCTGGCAGGTGCGGTGGGCACGGTCAGGGTCGTCCCGGCCGCAGCCGCCTCCCACCCGGCGGACGACGTGCTGGTGACGCTCACCGGCGGCTTCGACCTGGCCCGCTTCGGCGCATGGGAGGACACCACGTTCGACCGCGATCTGGTGTGGGCGCCCTTCTTCCTGACGTCGACCGGCGCCGCGTACGGCCCCTTCGTCGCACCCGGCACGACCCCTACGATCCGGGACCTCGCGGCGCGTTGGATCGCCACGGCCCGCCGGGACGAACGAATCAGGGCTCGGCTCGCGCCTGCTGTGTTCACTCACGAGAGCCGCGATTCCGGTGCTGCGGTGCATTGGGCGCTGGCCTGCTTCTTCGCCGATCTCGCGATCTGGCTGAACGGCGGCGACGCACTCGGCTCGTGGCGCCACGTCCATCTCCGCACCGACGACCTCTCCACCTCGGCCGACCCGGTCCTGCCCGTGCCCGTACCGCTGTTCCATCCGCTGCCCGACACGACGGCCTCCCCGCTCGGCCCGGACGACGTCGTCAACGGACGCACCGGCATCGTCACGGAGACGAGGCCCATCGACTTCCGCACCGAGATGCCTCGCGGGCTGGTGTACCGCGAGAGCCGGACGGCCGACATGTCCCGGCTGTGGCCTTGGGCATCCAACCTGCACAACGCCGGAAGCGCGTGGGACGACGCGGCCGCCGCCGAGGCCGGTGCGATCGGTGAGGCAGTCGAACGCTACTGCGGCAACGTGATCGACCGGTCCGCTCTCGTCCACGCCGGCTACGACGAGCTGGCCGGGCGGGGTGCCGCCGCGGTCGATCCGCGCACTCTCGCCCTGTTCTCCCCCGCCCAGCACCGGAATCCGGGCTTCCCGTTCATCGAGTTCACCACGTCCCTGCCGGTCGACTGGGTGCGCGGCGTCTCTCTGGTCAACGGAGACGAGGTGCTGGTTCCCGCTTCGCTCGTGTTCGTGAACTGGAACAGCGGGAGCCAGGTGATGGCACCGCCGCTGCACCCCGCCCACTACCCGGGGATCGCCGCCGCACCCGACTGGGACGCCGCCGTGTGCAACGCGCTCGAGGAGGTCGTCGAGCGGGACTCGGTCGCGGTCTGGTGGCTCAGCGGCCACCGGCTCCCGACCTCCACCGGGCCGGTCGACGAGTTCGTGCGGCAGCGGATGCCGGCCGGGACGGCGATGTCGGTCCGATTCGTCCCGGTGCCCAACCGGTTCGGCATCCCGACCGTGGCCGCCGTGGTCGACGACCCCCGTTCCGGTGTCCTTGCGCTCGGCCACGCGACGAGGGCCACACCGGAGGACGCGGCGCGCAAGGCGCTGCTGGAGGCGTTCGGCCTGCTGGAGTCGGCCGTCGACATGCAGCACGAGGACGGGGGCTTCTGGGACGCGTACGTACCCGGTGTCCGGCAGGCGGTGAAGCCCGTGCGTGCCGATCGCCACTACCTCGACGAGTACCGCTCCGACTTCCGGGACGTCACGGACCTGTTCTGCCAGTTGCAGATCCAGCTGGACCCTCGCGCACGCGCCCAGGTCGTCGAACGGTGGGACGACACCGCGCAGGTGGCCTGGAACTCGTTGCCCCGCCTCGAGGAGCGGCGTCCCGAGCCGTACCTGCGGCGGCTGGCGGCAGCCGGGTACGACCCGATCGTGGTCGACCTCACCACGCCCGACGTCGCCGCCACGGGCTGGCACGCGGTCCGGGTGCTCGTACCCGGCCTGGTGCCCAACTTTCCGACGGCCTTCCCGCCTCTGGGCGGCGGCAGGGTGCTGACCGAACCGGTCGCCCTGGGCTGGCGCGAGCGGCCCGTCGACGAGGGCGAGGTGTGGCAGTTCCCCATCCCGTACGCCTGACAGAACGGAGTTCGCGCATGACTGTGGAGATGCTGGCGCTCGGGGGCAGCACACGCCGCCGGTCGCTGACGAACGAACTGCTCGCCCTGAGCGTGCACACCGCGAAGGAGCTTGGTGTCTCCGCCGGTGTGCTCACCGTGGCCGAACTCGCGCTGCCGATGTTCGACCCGGATGTGGCGACGCTCGACGACCCGCCGGTGCGCCGCCTGGTGGACGCTGTCGGCTCCGCGCGGTGCGTGGTGCTCGCGACTCCGATCTACGGCGGAACCCTCTCGGGGGCGGTGAAGAACCTCCTCGACACGCTGCATCTGGCCAAGGACGACCAGATCGGTCCGCTCACCGGCAAGAAGGTTCTGGTCGCCGCGGTCGGCGGTGGTGCGCTGCGCGGCACCTACACGTTCCAGCGAGGTGCGACGGCGGCACTGGAGATCACCTGCAAGGCCTTGGGCGCGTGGGTCGATCCGCACCACCTGGAGCTCAGCGAGCTCGCGTTCGACGGCACCCCGGCGCTGGCCGACGCGTTCGGTCGCGACCAGGTCCGCGCCGCGGTCCGCCGGATCACCACGACCACTACGACGTCCCAGGAGGTGTCCCTGTGACCGCGGCGGAGAAGCACGCGCAGAACAGGACGGCGTGGAATCAGACCGCGTCCTGGTACGCGGAGCAGGCGCGCGCCGCGACCGGCCTGCTGCGCGGTGGAGGGGTGACGCTGCAGCCCGTGGAACGGGAACTGCTCGCCGCGATCGGCCCGCTCTCCCAGTGGTGCGACCGAGCCGTGCACCTGCAGTGCGCAGGCGGAATGGACACCATCTCGCTCACCAACCTGGGGGCGAGGGAGGCGATCGGCGTGGACATCGCCGAGGACCTCGTCGAGCAGGCAAGGACCCTCGCAACGACGCTGGGCCGTCCGGTGTCCTTCCGCACCTCCGACGTCCTCGACCTCCCCCGCGACCTGGACGCGACCGCGTCGCTGGTCTACACGGGCAAGGGCGCGATCCACTGGATCCACGACCTCAGGACCTGGGGACGGTCCGTGGCCCGGCTGCTCCGTCCCGGCGGATGGTTCCTCCTGTACGACTTCCACCCCATGATGTGGCTGTTCGACAGCCGGTCGGACACGCTGCGCAGCACCGGGATCAGCTACTTCGCACCGCAGATCAGCTATCGGGGCTGGGCAGACGGTCACATCGGCGAGCTGAACGTCCCCGACGACGGTCTCGAAGCGAAGCACCTGCGCCCCTGGCCGCCCAGCGCCGTCGTGCAGAGCCTGCTCGACGCCCGGCTCGAACTCGCCGCCTTCGCCGAGTACCCGGACACGGTCCCCGCGGGCCGGTGCGCGTTCCCGCAGATGGCGGAGCGCGACCGCCGCAAGGTCGCGACGACCTACGCGGTGCTCGCGAGGAAGGCGGACCGATGACCGGGATCGTCCCACCGTCGGCCGAACAGCACCCCGTACACCGCGAACACCACGGCGACCGCACGGTCGACGAGTACTCCTGGCTCGCCGACGCCGAGAGCCCTGCCGTGTCGGCACACCTGGTCGCCGAGAACGACTACTTCGACGCGATGACCGCCGGCCAGGCGGGGCTGCGCGAGCAGATCGCGGACGAGATCGCGGCCAGGACCGTGGAGACAGATCTGTCGGTGCCCACCCGCAAGGGCGAATGGTGGTACTACACGCGGACCGAGGAGGGCCTGCAGTACCCGCTGTACTGCAGGTGCCCGGCCAGCGGCACCGGGAACCTGCCGGCGAAGTCCGGCGAACGGGCGTTCGTGGGCGAGCAGGTGCTCCTCGACGGCAACGAGATCGCCGCCGCTGAAGGGTCCTTCGCACTCGGCGCGTTCAAGGTCAGCCCTTCCGGCACGCATCTGGCCTATTCGGTGGACTCTCAGGGAGACGAGCGGTTCACGCTGCACGTCAGGAACCTGCTCACCGGGGAGACGCTGCCGGACGCGATCCGGGGAGCCTTCTACACGTGCGCCTGGTCGGCGGACGACTCCGTCCTGTTCTACGCCGAGGTCGACTCTTCCTGGCGGCCGCACCGCGTGCGGCGCCACGTGCTCGGCACCGACGTGGCGGACGACGAGGTGGCCTACGAGGAACCGGACGAGCACTTCTGGGTCACCCTCGGCGTCACCCGCAGCGAGAAGTTCGTGTACCTGCGCACCGCCAGCACGACTTCGACCGAGATCCACCTGCTGGACTCCGCCACGCCACGGGCGGCGTTCCGGCGGGTCCGTGAGCGCCGGGCAGGGCTGTACTACGACGTCGACCACCGGGTCGATCCGGACGGCACCGACCGGCTCGTCGTACTGCACAACGACAACGCGCCCAACTTCGCCCTGGCCGAGACCTCGCCCACCGACTGGGCCGACTGGATCCCGTTGGTGCCTCACCAGCAGGACACCAGGATCCTGTGGGCGATGACCTTCGCCCGGCACACGATGGTCTACTTCCGCCGCGACGGCACCACAGGACTCAGCGTGCTGTCCGGCGGGAAACTCAGGGAGATCGGGTTTCCCGAGGACGTGCACCTGGTCGCTCCCGCGGCCAACCCGGAGTTCGACGCCGGGCGGTTCCGCCTGACGTACGCGTCGGCCGTGACCCCGGAGACCGTCTACGAGTGCGACATGGACAGCGGCGACCTGACGCCGTTGAGACAACGTCCGGTCCGTGCCCGACCGGACGGGAAAGCCTTCAACGGCAATGATTACGCGATTCACCGGGAGTGGGTGACCTCCCCCGACGGGACCAGAGTGCCCGTGACGGTCGTGGCCCGCCGCGACCTGCGGCGGGACGGCGGAGCGCCGATGGTCCTGTACGGCTACGGCGCCTACGAACGGGCCGCCGACGTGGGGTTCTCGATTTCCCGGCTCTCGCTGCTCGACCGGGGAGTGGCCTACGCGGTGGCCCACGTGCGGGGCGGTGGCGATTTCGGTCGCCCGTGGCATGCCGCCGGAAAACTGGAGCACAAGCAGAACACGTTCGACGACTTCATCGCGTGCGCACGTCATCTGGTCGCAAGGGGATGGACCTCGCCGGAACGGCTGGTGGCGAAGGGAACCTCCGCAGGCGGGCTGCTCGTGGGAGCCGCCGCCAACCAGGAGCCCGGCCTCTTCGCGGGTGTCGTCGCCAGGGTCCCGTTCGTCGATCCGCTCACGACGCTGCTCGACCCGAGTCTGCCGTTGACGAGGACCGAGTGGGAGGAGCTGGGCAACCCCGTGGCGGACCCCGAGGCCTATGCGCGCATCAAGTCCTTTTCGCCGTACGAGAACGTCGCGCACCGGCGTTATCCGGCCGTGCTGGCGCTGGCGAGCATGAACGACACCAGGGTCCGCTTCCACGAATCAGCCAAGTGGATCGCCCGGCTGCGTGCCGAGGCGACCGGTGGCCCGTTCCTCCTGCACACCGAGTTCCAGGCGGGGCATCGTGGCAAAACGGGCCGGCACGAGCAGCGTCGCGTCGAAGCGATGATCTCCGCCTGGATCCTGAGCGTGGTGCGGCCCTCCACCGAGTCCCCGGCGTCCACCGATGCTGCTTGAGGTGGATCGGCTTTTCGACGGCTTCTCCTGGCACGGGCCAAGCACCATCGCCGTGCTGGACGGTGTGGTGCGCGGCGTCGAGGCCGCACGAGCCGGACGAGCACCGACCGGCCTGACCGCCGTTCCCGGCCTGATCGACGCACACGTGCACCTGTTCCCCGGCTACCTGCAGCGATTGCCCTACTTCGGCGTGACCGCTGCCGTCGACATGTTCTGCACCCCTGGGGTCGCACGGGCGCTGTGCGAGGAGTCCGGGGCGTTCTTCGTCACGGCGGGGGTGGGCGCCACCGTTCCCGGTGGGCACCCGCACCAGTTGGCAGGAGGGGCGTACGAGCCTTTTCCGTCGCTGCGAGCGGAGGACTCGCCAGAGGAGTTCGTCCGTGCCCGGCAAGCAGAGGGCAGCGCTTTCCTCAAGGTGTTCGTGGAGGACGGCTCGCTGGCCGGGGTCGCCTTGCCGACGTTGTCCTCCCGGCGGCTGCGCGATCTGTGCCTGGCGGCCCACGACCACGGCATGACGGTGGTCGCGCACGCCCCTACCGCGACCACCGCGGCCCTCGCGATCGAGTCCGGTGTGGACGGACTGGCGCACGCGGTGATCGCCGTCGATGCCGTCGCTCGCGCGGACGTGGTGGACGCGTTGAGAGCACGGGACGTCTTCGTGGTGACCACGCTGTCCGCCACTGCCTCGCTCTGCGGCGTGCGGGTGGCGGACACGCTGACGGCCAGCCCGATCGGGGCGCTGATCGGTCCTCGTTGGCGTGCCTATCTGGATCGACTGGCCTGTGCGCAACCCCGGCGGGCCGAGTGGGAGGCGGCCCTGGCGTTCGTCGCCGAGGCGAACGACCGCGGTGTCCGGCTGCTCGCGGGCACCGATGCCGCCTTTCCCGGGGTCGTGCCAGGTGCCGCCCTGCACTGCGAACTGGAGTTGCTGACCGCGTGCGGGCTGGATGCCACGGCCGCGCTGCGAGCGGCGACCTCCGCGGTCGCCGCTGCGTTCGATCTGGGGGAACGCGGGGAGATCCGGCCGGGTGCGATGGCGGACCTCGTCCTGCTTCGAGGAGATCCGTCGGTGGACGTCACCGCCACCCGCCGACCGGCCTCAGTCATCATCGGCGGCGCGTCGGTGCACTCCTGAGGTGTCGACGGGCTCCCCCGCCGCCGGTTGCCCGGTCCACAGCCATCTGTACAGCACGACAGATCCGGCACCGAAGGCAGCGAGCAGGAGGAAACCCCAACTCAGGGCGGTCGTCGCGGCGTACCCGAGTGACCGCAGGACCGAGTACGTCCCGCCGCCGACGAAGCCCGCGATCGCGGTCCCCGCCGTCTCGGAGAACGCCACCGCGGTCGCCACGGGCAGGACCCGTTCCGGCGGCAGCTCGTCCATCGCCGAGGCGGAGAACCTCGGGTAGGAGATGCCCATTCCCGCACCGGCGAGGAACCAGCTGCCGATCAGCACGACCAGTGCCGTGGTGCCGGTGAGGAAGGTCTGGGTCGCGACCGCGGCGATCAGGGCGACTGTGACCAGAACGAGGCCGGTCACCTGCGGTTTGGGGATCCACCGGTCGGCGAGTTCGGGTTTGAACCCGGTGAGGGACCACGTGAGCAGGCCGGCGCCGACGACGACGGTTCCGGCGACGATGCCGTAGCCGAGTCCTGTGATGGCGGCCAGCGAGACGATGCCGGCCCCGCCGAAGTAGCACAGGCAGAGCAGGAACAGCAGGACGACTTTCCCCAGCCGAGCCCGTTCCGACCCCACCTGGATCTGCAGGATGCGCACACTGGCGACCGTGGCGAGCACGCAGCCGACGACCAGCAGTGCGATTCCGGTGGCGCCCTTGGGAAGGGTGGCCACCGTCGCCAGGACGAGTCCGCCCAGCAGCACGGCGACCCACGTGAGGGATGGCCGTGCCGCCGTGCTGTTCTTCCACGGGACCAGGTCGATGTTCTTTCCGATGAGCATCCGGCCCGCGATGACGAGCAACGCAGGCCACGCGAGTGCGGCGCGCCAGCCCCACGCGAGCGTGACGACGGCGTTGATCGCGGGGCCGACCATCGACGGGAGGAGCCACATCATCGCGAACAGCCCGTAGACGCGAGTGCGTTCCTTGTCACCGAACAGACCGCCGAGGATCGACAGGCCGAACCCGGCGAGCATGCCTCCCGCGATGCCTCGCACGACGGTGCCGATGAGGATCATCGACATCGACACCGCGGCGACCGCGACCACCGACCCGACCACGAAGAGCACCGTCGCGGTTCCCAGCAGGGTGATGGGCCGCAACCGCGCGAAGGGCGCGGACCCGATCGCCAGCACGAGGATCTGGGTGAACGAACCGGCCGCCAGCGTGGCGCCGTACAGGCCCGCGCCGTGCAGGTCCTCGGCCGCGATCGGCAGCACCGACGAGTAGGCGATGCTCTGCACCGCGCCACCGAACTCCGTGAACAGCAGTGCGAGCAGGAGCGCTCCACGCCGTCCGGAGAACATGGACCGCAGGCTCGTGGACGCGTCAGCGGTCTGCTTGTCGCTTTTTCCCACGGCATCACTCCGACGACCAGGCGACCACTCGATCAGTCGATCGCGACTTCGGTTCGGTCAGTTTCGGTTCTTGCCGGAACCGGTTCCCCACCCCACAAGCGGATCAAGCTACCGGCGGTACGACGACGACAGCAAGAGCAACCCACCGGCAGCTTCATTACTACAACACGTCCGCGATTCGCTCGACCTGACCGGCGTCCCTGGCCCAGCAATAGCACATCACTTCGTCGACACCGAGATCCGAGTACCGGTCAATGGCAATTCGGAGATCCCGCGGAGTCGTCACCATGTATTCGGCAATTCCGCCTGCCTCTCCGGTGTAGTCGTAGTAGTCGACCAAGGTGGTGCGTGCGTCGTCGACGACGTCCTCTCCACCCAGTGCCACGTAGCAGTGCGCCACCACTCGCGGAGAGCCGGACCGGCCTGCCGCGCGCCAGTGCCCGTACACCTCCTTCATGAGGTGACCGACGTACGGCGGCGGTCCCGCGGCGAGGAAACCGTCACCGAAGCGCGCGATGCGGGCCAGTGCGCGCGGGCGGAAGCCCCCGAACAGGATCTCGGGCCCGCCGGGCCTCGTCGGCTGAGGGCCGATCGGGTCGGTCTCCGCGTCGTACGGTTCGCCTTTCCAGATGCGCCGCATCTCGGCCACCTGTTCGTCGAGGCGCCGGCCGCGCGTGTGCCGATCCACACCGGCGACCTTGTAGTCGTCGTAGCGCGGCCCCCGGTAGTTGCCCACACCGAGGCCGAGCACGAAACGACCACCGGACAGGCGGTCGAGGCTCGCCACCTGCTTCGCCAGCAGCGCGGTGTTCCTCAGCGGCGCCAGCAGCACCTCGGTCTGCAACCGGACTCGCGTCGTGACGCCGGCGAGCACAGCAAGGGTTATGAGGGGGTCGGGGCTGTGGTAAACGATGCGGTCCAACATGCCGATCGCACTGAAAGGCCCTTTTTCGATCCGGCGCGCCCAATCGACGAGAGAAATGGGATCGTGCGGCGGCAGTCCGATTCCTACCTTCATGAGGTCCTCTCCGAAGCCGAACAAGAAAATGACGCCTCGACATCGTCCTGCTTTTCCGCCTGACAGGCGATCCACTCGCTGAACCCCTGCCATTTCTCCGCACGCCTGCGAGTGAGCTCGACCAACGTGGACAGCCAGTGAACCGGCACGTTCTCCACCAGCTGCCGCCAACTGCCGGGGTCCACCGCGCCCGCGTCGAGAAGTCTCAGCAGGGCCCTGCCGCTCTCGGTGAAGCGGATGGCGGGATCGCTGCGGAGCTGACGGACGATCAGGCCTTCGTCAGGCGACCGGAGCGAGGTGCCGACGTCGCGCCCCGCCTCGTCCTCGACGGCCCTGGCTGATCCACTGCGGAGCTCGTTGCGCACACTGCGGGCCGTTTCCGGCGAGATCCCCACAGCACGCGCGATCGTGCGGAGAGAGGCGTCGGGGTTGCGTTTGATGAAGTCCTCCGCCAGGCCACGCCGAGCAACCTGGTCGAGTGGCCGCATCCGGCCGTCACGACCGATCCTGGCGTCCAACTGGTTCTGCTCGCCACTCAGACACCTGCGTCGCAACGCGCCGATCGTCTTGTGCGCGAGCCCTACCTTGACCGCGACCGTGCGATCCGACCAGTGCGGGTGCGTCGTCAGGATCTTCAACGCCGCCGCACTCCGGTCGTCCTTCGTCAGAGGCAAGCCGTGCACGGTGTTGACCTGCACCGCGAGGACGAACGCGTCCCGTTCGGGTCCGTCGAAGAACCGGACCTTGATCCGCTCGTCGCCGCGGTCCAGCGCCACCCTGAGCCGGTGCGCGCCGTCGATCACCCGCATGGTCGACCGGTGCACGATTATGGGCGGAAGAACAGCCTCGGATTCCGCGAGAACCCGAACGTGATCGTCGTTCTCACCGTCGAGCCGAGGCGATTCGGTGACAGCGATGTCGGCCACCGGAACTTCGGACCAGTCAGCAGAAACTTGTCGTAGAACGTCGTCCACCAATGCCCCTTCCCCTAAGCCGAGCGGAGGCACCGGGGAGGCTGCGCCACAGGCGGAAATCCGGAAGCGCTGATCCCGCACAGAGAAATCACCGAAGGCAGTGACAAAGCAACATCGCACCGATTCGGCACTACAGGCTCCCCCAGGTCGCCACTGGCCAGCTTAGAACCGATCAGCATTGCGGAACTCGGCCGATCGGGTGGTCGGGAAGTGACTGTGAGTGCGCCAAGCTAGACGCTTGCGCAGCACCCGAAGGCGCGCAATACCCCGCCTGCGGGACCTCGAAACACCTCCATTTCATCGAGATCTGCGTCCCGAGCCGCTTATCCAGCGAAATTGTCTTTCACGGCGCTCGGCACAGTTCAATCGGGAGCGCCAACGGGTGCAGGCAGGCCAGTTGCACGTCTCGCGCTCTCATCTGCGCGTCGCGCCTCACCACGTTTCTCGACACCGTCAGACACTGCTCTCAGAGCCGCGAAACCGAACGAGCCGGCAGGCTCTCGACCATCAGCAGGGCCTGCTCGTTGTTGAGCCGTGGGTCGCACAGCGAGGTGTACCGGCGGGTGAGCGCGGCCTCGTCGGGCACGCGCGAGCCGCCGACGCACTCCGTCACGTCCTCCCCCGCGAGTTCGAGATGCACCCCTCCCGGCCACTGGCCCAGTTCGTGCAGGGTCTCGTGGAACGCCGCCGCCTCGCCGGCGATGTCGTCCAGGTGCCGAGTCTTGACGCCGCCACTGGTGATCCTTGTGTTGCCGTGCATGGGATCGCACATCCACACGACCGGATGACCCGCGTCGCGCACCGCGCGCACCAGTGGAGGCAGCAGGGTCCGGACCCGGTGCGCGCCGAGCCGGCAGATCAACGTCAGTCTGCCCGGTTCGCGTTCCGGGTCGAGTCGCGCGCACAGTGAGACGACCTCTTCCGGAACGGCGCCAGGACCGATCTTGCAGCCGACCGGGTTGCCGATCCCGGCCATGAACTCGACGTGCGCGCCGTCGACGGCACGGGTGCGCTCGCCGATCCAGGGGAAGTGGGTGGACGTGAGGTACCAGCCGCCGGTGCTCGGGTCGAACCTGACCAAGGCCTCCTCGTAGTCCAGCAGCAAGGCTTCGTGGCTGACCCACACGCCATTGTGCCGCCAGCGCATTTCGCCGTCGCGGCGGGTGCGGCCGTAGTGGTCGCCGACGGCGCCGAGCGACTCCCCGATCCATGCGGGCGCCCGGTTCCGCCGCCGGGCCAAGCCGCGCAACTCCGACATCACCGCACGTGCTGCGTGATAGGCGGCGACCATCCGCTGTACGTCCGGAACCCGCCGGAGCGCCACGGGGTGCGGGCTGTTCACCGCGAGCCCGCGGAAGGTCGGCATCGCCTCGCCGTCGATGACCTCCGTCGGTTCGGAGCGCGGTTTCGCGAACTGGCCCGCCAGTCGTGCGATCGCGAGTACCGGTACGTCCATCGCGCGGCTGATCCGCTCCGACAGCACACCCAGGATGTTGTCCTTGGCCAGTGCGCCCCTACGCGCGGCGAAGCCGAACGGTTCGGCACAGTCACCGCCCTGCATGACGTACGCCCTGCCCGCGGCGACCTCGGCGAGAGCGCGCCGGACCGAGCGGATGTCCTCGGGGGTCGTGAGCGGCGGCGCGCTCGCCAGCCGCAACCGCGCACCGGTGAGTCCGCAGGAGTCCGGCCAGTCCGGCTGGTGGGCGGCGACCTTGTCGCGCCAGGTCGACGGGCTCCACTCCGATTGATTCCACGCCGCAACACCCTGGGCGGGCACCGCTGTCACTCGGCGCCTCGGTCCCCTGCGCGCAGCACGCGCTGTACGAGCTGGTCGGTCGCGCCGAGATAGTCCGTGGGGTCGCACAGACGCTCCAGCGTGCCGGCGTCGAGCACCGCCGCCACATCCGCGTCCTGCGCCAGCGCCTCCGCGAGTTCCCCGCCTCGGCCGACGGCGGTCGCGACCGCACGCATCGCCGTCACCTTTCCCAGGTGCGGCGTCAGGTGCGCCGAAAGACGTTCGGCCACGATCGCCCCACGAGTGATCTCCAGGTTGGCCCGCATCCGGTCGGCGTGCACGCGCAGACCGGTGATCAGTTCCACCGCGGTGTGCGCGGCGCCGCCCGCCAGACGCAGGCACTCCCTGAGCGGCTGCCACTCCGCGTGCCAGGTTCCGGCAGGCCGCTCGTCCTCGGCGAGCATGCAGTGGGCGAGGGTCGAGGCGAGACCGGGCACCTGCAGCGCCGCGGACCGGATCAGCGTGGCGAGGCTGGGATTCTGCTTCTGCGGCATCGCGGAGGAGACTCCCCTGCCGACGGCGAGGGGCTCGCCGAGTTCGGCGATCTCGGTGCGGCACAACGACTGCACGTCAAGGGCGATCTTGCCGAGCGCTCCGGTGAGCAGCGCACACCACGCGGCGGTGTCGACGATCGGCGTGCGCAGGACGTGCCATGGCACCACGGGCTCGGCCAGGCCCATCTCGTCGGCATAGGCGGTGATGAGGTTCGCGGCGTAGTCCGCGGGAAGCCGGTCAGGGCCGAAGTGCAGCCGGGCGTGCTCCAGGTAGCCCGCCATGGTTCCGGCCGCACCACCGATCTGCACGGGCAGGCCCCGCCGCAGCAGGTGCCGTGCCCTGATGTCCGCTTCCCGCACCAGGTGCAGCCATCCTGCCGCCTTGAGCCCGAACGTCGTGGGCACGGCGTGCTGGGTGAGCGTGCGGCCGGCCATGACGGTGCGACGGTGCCGGTCGGCCAGGTCCTCCAGCGCGCCGATCACCGTGGCGAGGTCCTGCCTGACGTGGACCAGCACCTGCGCGACGACCAGGCAGCAGGCCGTGTCGAGGACGTCCTGGCTGGTGGAGCCGCGGTGGACGTACTCGGCGGCGGCCGGGTCGACGGCGGCGACGCGCGCGGTGAGATCCGCGACCACGGCGACGACCGGGTTCGCCGCGCCACGGGAACGCGCGGCGATCCCGGCGGTGTCGAAGCACCCGTCGCGGGCGACCTCGGTGATCACTTCGGCGGCGGCCGCGGGAACGGTGCCGACCCTGGCCTGGGCGCGGGCGAGTCCGGCCTCCGCCGCGCACATCGCACGCAGCCACGCCTCGTCGGACGTCATCGCCTCCACCGCGGTCGTCGCCCGCACCGGCGACAGCAGTCCCGTGTCGCGGAGGTCGTACCCGGTGTGGATCACATTGCCCTCCCGAGCACGCTGATGTCCTCACGCACGTCGCGAGGAACGCGATGCGGACCGAGCACGGCCCGCGCGATCGCGTCCGCGTCGCCGACGGTCGCCGAGGCCGAGCAGGGCCGGATGCCCACCGCGGTCACCCAGTGCACCGACTCGGTCGGCACGCCGAGCGCGTACAGCCCGGGGGCCGGGGCGCCGTCGGCGGCGATCACCCTGGCAGGTCTGGGGGTCACGTCCAGTCCGCCCGTCTCCAGGACGCCGCCCTCACCGTCGGGTACGCGATGCGGCCTGCAGCGCCCGGTGGCGAGCAGACGCTGGAGCAGCTCGTCGTCGGCCGTGCGGATGTCGGGCGCCGGCATACGCGCGTCGATCACCACCCGGACGGGCATCGGCTTCGGCATCAGGTCGGCGACCGCGAGGAACGTGCCCGCCGCGTGGTCGGCCTCAGCACGTGTGCCGGGCCCGAGCACGTCGAGCACGCCGGCGGAGATCAGCGCCGCCAATTCCTCGATCCGCCGGGCGGGAGGCCCGATGGACAGGAATGCGTTGAGCGGACTGAACCAGCGCTCGAGGTCGTCGCGACGAGAGCGGCCGTGCAGCCCGCCGTGGTCGACCACCGCCCGGATCTCGTTGCGCAGGTCGCGAAGGACGTCCAGCGCCGCCTTGACCGGTCCGCGCACGTTGCCCTCGGCCGCTCTGGCCACGTCGTCGCGCAGGTGTGCCAGCAGCCAGGGGCGGAACTCCTCCAGCGACCGGAACCCGAGCGGGTCCAGTGGATGCTCGACCCGCGTCCAGTCCCATCGCGAGCCCTCCGCGATGCCGTACTCGTCCAGCAGCACCGCTTCCTCCTGGCCACGGGCGCACGAGCGGTACCGGCCGGAGAACCTGGCCACGTCGACCGGTTCCAGCCGTGAGGCCAGCTCGGTCGTGTAGTAGACCGTCTCGACCTCCTTCGCGATCAACGGCCACAGGTCTGCGCGGAAGTCGACCGGCGCGGAACGCAACGCCCGCACGACGTCCTCGGTCAGCACAACTGCCTGGTGACGGCCGTGGGCGCCTTTTTGGTTCTCGCCTCTCGCGTGCAGCGGCACGCCCCGGCGCGACCCCGCGTACAGCTGAGGCTCGTCGCCAGAAGGGTGGTAGACGAGGACTCCGTCGTGGCGCTCGAACCGCCCGCCCCTGCCGGTGCTCAGCACCGCGAGGTGGTCGAAGAAGTTCAGGCCGAGGCCCAGCAGCAGTGTGGGTTCACCCGGTGCGATCGGAGCCAGGTCGGTGTCGGCGGGGTTGCCCGGCGCCACGTACCGCAGACCTCGGGCTGCCGCGAACTCACCGAGTTCACGCTCCCGAGTCCCTGGCCGCGATGGCAGATGCCCCTGCGCCAGGACGACCGCGTCCAGCCCGCCGAGCAGCTGTCCGTCGGCCAGCCGGACCGAGTATCGGGTCCCGTCCACCCCGGTCCGATCCTCGGCCACCTCCACCGCCCTCTGGCGATGGTGGACGATCCGCACCCCGACGGGAGCGCTCCGGACCATCTCCCTCAGCGCCCACACGAGGTAATGCCCGTAGAAGGCGCGCGTGGCATAGGAGTCGGGTCCCAGGCGCCTGGCCTCGCTCCTGATCGTGTCGTTCCCGTCGTCGAGACTCGCGGTGGACGCGACCGATCTCGACCATTCGTACAACGAAGGGCCACGGCGGACCGGACCTTCCATCCGCACGCTGTCATCAGGGAAAACCGTGACCTGTGAACACACCGTGTTCATCAGGAATCCGCTCGACTGCCGCGTGTTCCACACAGATCCAGAACCGTGCTCCGCAGGGTCCACGATATGAACTTCAAGCTCGTCGCCCAACACGACGGGCGCCCAGTTGGAACACATTCTTTCCAATACCGAGAGACCCCTCGGACCCATTCCGACGATACCTACACAGCATTTATCCACAATGGATTTACCAACTTCCAGAGCAGGCGGGCTGCCGATACTCCGCCTGCCGATGTGTGATCGACGTGAGATCCAGCGGCCGCAACTTCGGTTGAACCCACAACTACCTGCGCCCGTATGAATCTTTGTACGCCTTTCATGTCGCACCGAAGGGATCACTCGATGCCTTCCACTCACGCGACTGATCCGACGTACGACGGAAAAGCAGACGTCGTCATCAGCACACACCGGGTGAAGCCGGGCAGGATGGCGAGTTTCGCGACGTCGGTAAAGGGCCTGCTCGGCGCGGCATCCAGATCACAGGGGTATCTCGGCGGGAGAATGGAGAAAGCGCCGGGAGATTCGGCGACCTGGCTGGTCGTCTGCTGGTTCGACAGCGCGGAGAGCGCCGGTGAGTGGAGCCGTTCGCGGTCTCACGCGACCTGGCGCGAGTACGTCGGGCGCTTCGCCACCCGCGTCGATCCGCCGCCACCCACGCAGGCACCGCCGGGCGCCACACCGCCGAGCCCTCCACCGCGGTGGAAGACAGCGCTGGTGACCTTGACCGGCGTGTTCCCCGCGGTGTTGCTGGTCAACGTCACCGTCATTCCGCGCGTGACGGGCCTGCCGCTCCTGGCGCGCACGTTCGTTCTGTGCGTGTGCGTGACGGGGCTGATGACCTGGGTGCTCATGCCGCAGGTGATGAAGGTGCTCGGCCCGTGGTTGCGCCGGGGCACCGTCCCCGTGGCGGCGCCGGGCGGTGCCACGCCCGGCTCTCCGGTCGCCGGCTCCCCCGATACCGACAGACCTGACACCGGCCGGCTTGATGCCGTCGACGCGCCCACTTCGATCTCACACGGCCTCCGGCCCCTGGCCGCGCCGGCAGACAACGGAGCCCGGCAGGGCTCACGACCACCCAGAGCATCGCGGTCACAGCACGCCGCCCCGGCGACCTTCCCCGGCGGGCAGCAGTCTCGCCCGCGTCGCCGCTGAACCGTCGCCGCCGACCCCCGAGCACCGGAGCGTATTCAGTGCGGACCCTTCTGATCGACAACCACGACTCGTACACCTACAACCTGTTCCACCTCGTCGCGAGCGTGAACGGGGAAGACCCCCTCGTGCTGAGCAACGACGACCCGGAGCTGGCCAGGTTGTCGTTCGGCGAGGTGGACAACGTGGTGATCTCCCCCGGTCCCGGGCGACCGGGCCGGAGCCGGGACCTCGCCGGATCGACCAGGTTCCTGAACCAGGACGTGCTGCCGGTGCTCGGGGTGTGCCTCGGCCACCAGGGGCTCGGGTTCCAGGCGGGCGCGCAGATCGGGCTGGCGCCACGGGCCCGCCACGGCCACCCGACCGCGGTCACGCACGACGGTCAGGACCTGTTCGAGGGCATTCCCCAGGGGTTCACGGCGGTGCGCTACCACTCGTTGTGCGTGCGCGAACCGCTACCGCCCGACCTGGAGGCCACCGCGTGGGCGGAGGACGGCGTGCTGATGGGGCTGCGCCACCTGTCGCGCCCGCACTGGGGAGTGCAGTTCCACCCCGAGTCGATCCTCACCGAGTGGGGATCCCGGCTGCTGGCCAACTTCCGCCGGCTCTCCGAGGTGGCGAGGCCGTCCATCACCGTGCGCGGCACTGCCGGCACATCGGCGGACCACGCGATCGAGGCGCCCGTCAGGCACACCAGCCATCGGTTGCACACCGCCGTGCACCACGGGGTCGTCGATCCCGAGCAGGTGTTCGCGGAACTGCATTCGGCATCGGAACGCGCGTTCTGGCTGGACGGCACAGGAGCGGGCGAGCGTGGCGCGCGGTTCTCCTATCTCGGCGACGACACCGGTCCGCTCGCCGAGTACTGCAGCTACGACGTGCGTGCGGGCGTGGTGACGGTGGAGCGCGCGGGCCGACCGGCGACCAGGCTGCGCGACGACGTCTTCGCCTACCTGCGGGACCGTCTGGCCGATCGCGCACACCCGCCGCAGGACCTTCCGTTCGACTTCACCTGCGGCTGGGTCGGGTACTTCGGCTACGAGCTCAAGGCGGCGCTCGGTGGCCGGGCCGCCCACCGCAGCAGCACCCCGGACGCGGCCTGGTTGTTCGCCGACCGCGTCGTCGTCATCGACCACCAGGAGCACACGGCACATCTGCTCTGCCTTGCCGAGGACACGCGATCGGCCCACGAGGAGGCCACCGCGTGGCTCGACGCCACGTCCGCCTTCCTCTCCTCGCTGTCGTCGCACCAGGCACCGCCCGCCGGGCCGCCGGTTCCGGACGACGACGCTGTGGAGATCACCGAGCGCTGGCTGCTGCGTGAGGCGGAGGACTATCGCCTCGACGTCGTTGCCTGCCAGGAACAACTGCGCGCGGGCGAGAGCTACGAGATCTGCCTGACCACGGCGGTGGAACTGCCCGCGACGTGCGCGTCCGCCGACTACTACCGGGCGCTGCGCCGGGTCAACCCGGCGCCGTACTCCGCCTACCTGCGCTTCGGCGAGGTCGACGTGGCCAGTTCCTCGCCGGAGCGGTTCCTCCGGGTCGGCGCCGACGGCGTCGTGCAGGCCGAGCCGATCAAAGGCACGGCCGCACGCGGCGTGACCCCCGAACAGGACGCCGCGCTGCGCGACGGCCTGGCCGAGGACCCGAAGACGCGCGCGGAGAACCTGATGATCGTCGACCTGCTGCGCAACGACCTGGGGCGGGTGTGCCAGGTGGGCACCGTGCGGGTGCCGGAGCTGATGGCGACTCGCACGTACCGGACCGTGCACCAGCTCGTGTCGACGGTGCGGGGCGAGCTGAGGCCGGAGCTGGACGCGCTGGACTGCGTGCGCGCCTGTTTCCCCGGCGGGTCGATGACCGGAGCTCCCAAGGAACGCACGATGGAGATCATCGACGACCTCGAGCCGAGCGCGCGGGGCGTGTACTCCGGCGCGCTGGGTTTCTTGAGCTGCAACGGATCCGCCGACCTGAGCATCGTCATCCGCACCGCGGTCTTCGCCAACGGACGGGTGCGGATCGGCGCGGGCGGGGCGGTCGTGCTGGATTCCGATCCCGACGCGGAGTACCAGGAGATGCTGCTGAAGCTGGCCGCGCCGATGCGGGCGTACTGGAGCTCCGGCGCACACCAACCCGCCGCCGTGCTGCCCGCCGAGCCACGCGTCCACCGGCGGGGCAGGCACGCGCGCCGCCGCCGGGCCGCCACTCGCGGCGCAGAGGTGGAGGCAGGCTGATGAACCGAAACCGCAACGCGGCCCTGGCACTGGCGACACGCGCCGATCGTTCCGGCTGGTCGTCCCGGCCCGCGTACCTGGTGGGCGACGAGGTGTGGACGCACGGCCAGGTTCACGACCTCGCCGGAGGGGCGGCGGGAGTGCTGCACGAGCACGGCATCGGCCGGGGTGACCACGTGCTGCTGGCCGCACCGGACGGTGCCGCGTGGGTCGTCGCCTTCCTCGCGATCGCCCGCGTGGGCGCGGTGGCCGTGCTGGTGAACCCGGAACTCACCGCGGCCGACCATCAACTGCTGCTCGCGGACTGCGATGCCCGTGCCTGCGTGACGGACGCGGCGCTGGAGGACCGCTTCTCCGGCTGCCGGTGGATCGACGTCGACCACTTGCTCGACCAGGCCTGGACCACCACGACCGGACCTGCCGCCGAGGTCACCGCGACGAGCCCGCTCTACGTGCAGTACACCTCCGGCACCACAGGCCGGCCCAAGGGCGTGGTCCACTCGCACAAGGACCTCGCCCTGTACGGCATGTCGGTGGGACGCGACGTCCTGCGCATCGGTATCGGCGACATCGCGCTCTCGGTGTCGAAGATGTTCTGGGCGTACGGCTTCGGCAACGCGCTGGTGTTCCCGTTGCACTCGGGTTCGTCCGCGGTGCTCACACCGCACCGGCCCGGCGCGGAAGAGGTTCTCGACCTGGTGGCCCGGCATCGGGTGAACCTCCTGTACTCCGTGCCGTCCTCCTACACGGCACTGGCGTCCGCCGACACGCGTGGTGCGCTGGCCTGCCTGCGTGCCGCGGTGTCCGCCGGCGAACCGCTGCCGCGGGCGCTCGGCGCACGGCTGCGCGACGAACTGGGGATCGAGATGCTGGAGCAGATCGGCTCCACCGAGGCCGGACACGCGTTCTGCGCCAACGGGATCGGCGACAACACCCCCGGCACGCTGGGCCGTCCCGTACCCGGCTGGGAGGTGCAGGTGCGGGACGAGCAAGGCTTCCCCGCCGAGGCCGACGGTGAGCTGTGGGTGCGCGGCCCGGCGCTGTTCTCCCACTACCTCAACCAGCCGGAGCTCACGCGGAGCACGCTGGTCGACGGCTGGCTGACGACCCACGACCGGGTTCGCCACAACCCGGACGGCACGCTGAGCCATCTCGGCCGCACCGACGACATGGAGATGGTCGGTGGGATCTCCCTGTCCCCGCAGGAGATCGAGGGCGTGCTGGCGGCACATCCGCTGGTGCGTGAAGCCGCCGTGGCCGCTGTTCTCGACCATCACGACGCCTCACGCCTGCGGGCGTTCGTCGTTCCCGCACAACGGACACCGGGGCTCGAGGAAGAACTGATCACCTGGACCAGGTCCCGGCTCCCCTCGTTCAAGGTCCCCCGCACCGTACGGCTCGTACGTGAGCTGCCGAGGACCGCCACCGGCAAGTTGCGCCGGCATGTCGTGCGCACCGGATCCTGGTAGCCGAGTAAGGAGTTTCCCTTGCAGCAAAAGCTTTTCTCCGGTAGCGGCTTCTACATCGGACAGATGTTCCGCGAGGCCGCGGTGCGCCACGGCGCGGTACCGGTCGTCCTCGACCGTCCCCTGGACGTGGCTCCCGGCGACGGGTTGCGGCACACTTACCGCTCACTCGCCGATCTGGTGGACCGCCTTGCCGATCGGCTGTGGGCCACCGGGGTCCGGCCCGCGAGCCACGTCGCGATCCACAAGCGCGACAACGTGGACATCGCGCTGCTCGCCTGTGCCGTGTCGCGTCTCGGTGCGGTGCCCGTCCTGTTGTCATCCGGCCTCGACGCCACTGCGGTGAGAATCCTGCTCGGCCGGCTCGACCGCCCGCTGCTGGTCACCGACGAAGCGACGCTGTCCGGGCTGACGCCGCACATCTCCGGACTGACCGGCGACCGCGTCCTCGTCAGCGCGCTTGCCGGTCTGGAGGTGACCGGACGCGCCACGCCGGTCCGGCTGCATCCCGACGAGCCCGCGATGATCACGCACAGCTCGGGCACGACCGACGTGCCCAAGCTCGCCGTGCACTGCGCTCGCGCGCTGTGGAACCGGTTGGTGCCGCAGAAGATCATGGCGCTGCCCGTGCGCGGGGAGACGGCGGCCTTCTGCATGTCCTTCGTCCACTCGCGCTTCTACCACGCGCTCGGCACGTTCCTGTCCGGCGGAAGCCGCCTGCTCCTGCTGGTGGACCACGACCCCGCCTCGGTCGGGCCACTGCTGGCGCGGTGGCGGCCGGGGGTCGTGGAGACGCACCCCAACACGTTCGTGTTGTGGGAGGACCTGGCGGACGCCCCCGGAGCACCGCTGCGGGACGTCCGCTGCTTCGGCAGCACCTTCGACGCCATCCACCCGCGCACCGTGCAGCGGTTGCTCGGTGCCTCGCGGCGACGTGGGAAGTACCTCATGCAGCTCTACGGGCAGAGCGAGACCGGGCCGGTCGCCATGCGCGTGTTCACCGAACGAGGTGCGGCCCGCGGCAACGGACGCCTGGTGGGTACAGGCATCCCGGGTTTCACCAAGGTCAGGATCACCGACGACGCCGGCGCATCGGTGCCGCGCGGGACGGTCGGGCACATCGAGGCGCGCACCCGCGGGCGGATCGTCACCTACCAGGGGGCTCAGGACAGGTTCGACGCGCAGCTCAACGGAAACTGGTGGCGCATGGGCGACATGGGCACGCGCAGCTGGTGGGGCGGCCTGCACCTGATCGACCGCGAGATCGACCAGATCGAGGACGTGGACAGCAACCTCCGGATCGAGGACGTGCTGATGTCCCGGCTCGGCGAACTGCGCGAGGTGGTCGTGGTTCCCGGCGCGGGCGGCGTTCCGGTGCCCGTGGTGTGCACCCGCAGCGGTGCGCCACTGGCACCGGACCGCTGGCGGCGTGCGACGGCCGACCTGCCGGCCCTGGACGCACCGCGGCAGTGGGCGTTCGACGACCTGCCGAGGACGTCGACGTGGAAGATCAAACGCGTCGCGCTCGCACAGTTGATCGCCACCGCGGACAGCGCGGTCGCCCATGGCTGACGAGGCACCGGTGGTCGTCGTGGGCGCCGGTCCGGTCGGGCTCTTCGCAGCACTGGCCCTGCGCGCCCACCAGGTGCCCGTCGTCCTGCTCGAAGCGGACCCCGCCGACCGGCACCGCGCCGGCAGCCGCGCCCTCTACGTTCATGGAAAGTCGTTGTCACTGCTGGAATCCGCCAGCCCAGGGCTGGGCTCGGAGCTCGCGACGCAGGGCGTGCTGTGGAACGTCCGCCGCACCCTGTACCGCGGGCGGCAGGTGTACGCGCGGGAGTTCCCGCCGCACGACGCCACCCGCGGCCTGCCCCCGTTCACCAGCCTGCGGCAGAGCGAGACCGAGCGCGTCCTGCTCCAGGCCTGTGAACGGGCAGGCGTGGACGTGCGGTGGAACCATCCCGTCACCGAGGTAGTCACTCACTCCGGCGGCGTCACCGTCGCCACCGCTGATGGCACGACCTGGTCAGGAAGCCACGTCGTGGGAGCCGACGGCGCCAGGTCGACCGTGCGCAGGTGCACCGGCACCGCGTTGGACGGCTCGGCCGCGGACGGCTTTCACGTGGTCGTCGACATCGCCGACGAGCCCGGCGGCACACCGAGCCTGGAACGGGTGATGCACTACGAGCATCCCGCCGCGGACGGCCGAGGCGTGCTCGTCGTCCCCTACGCGAACGGCTTCCAGGTCGACGTGCAGAGCCGGGCAGGGGACGATTCGGACCTCCTCGCCTCGCGGCAGGAGGTGCGGCGGTGGCTGCCCGCGTTGATCGGGCCGACACCGACCGAGCGCATCACCGCGATCTCGGTGTACCGGTTCCTGCAACTGATCGCCGATGACTTCACCGACCCGCACCACCGGATCCTGCTCGCCGGAGAGGCCGCTCACCTGTTCCCACCTTTCGGCGCACGTGGCATGAACAGCGGCTTCGCCGACGCACGGGCAGCTGCGGACGCCATCGTTTCAGGGCGTCGTACCCCCGAAGTGAACGCCGGCGCCGTCGCCGAGTTCGCCACGGCGAGGCGAGCGGCGGCAGAGGTCAACAGCGCCGCCGCGGGCGCCGCCCTGCGCCACCTGCGACCGCCCACCGCGGCGGCCCGGCTGCGGCGCGGCGCGGCGGCGCGGCTGGCGCCCGTGGTGCCGAGATTCGGCGAGTGGCTGGAACACGCCCCTTACGGCCCGCGTGTGCCGATGGTGAGGCACTGAATGGCTGAGGACGCTCCCCTGCTGGTGGCCGATTCCCTGCTGGTGCTGGACGGATCGGTGCGGTCGCTGGACCGGCACGTCGGCAGGTTCACCCGGTCCTGTCTGGAACTCGGCGTCGTCACAGCGGAGGAACTGGACCGGTTCTGGCGCGAGACGATCTCCGCCTTGCCTCACACCGGCGCGTGGTTCCCGCGAGTGGAACTCGCGGGCGACCCGCCATCGTTGCGACTGCGGCTCCGCCCGGCACCTGCGCGCGGCGAGCACGTCCGGGTGTGGGTGCCGGACGCGCCCGATCGCCGGCGCAGCCCGGCTTGCAAGGGGCCGGACCTCCACGCGCTGACCAGCCTGCGTGCCGAGGCGGAGAGCCACGGCGCCCAGGAGGCGCTGCTGCGGACAGCGGACGGCATCGTGGTCGAAGCCGCGACCTCGTCCGTGCTGTGGTGGGAGGACGACGTGCTGTGCTCACCGCCAGAGGAGATACCAGCGCTGCCAGGAACGACCGCCGGACTGGTGCGGGATCTGGCTGCCGCACGGGGAATCCGGACAGCGCGACGGGCCCGCCGCGTCGACGACCTGACAGGCCGGGAGGTGTGGCTGCTCAACGCCCTGCACGGCATCCGCCTGGTGACCAGGTGGATCGGCTGCGACACGACTCCCGGCAGCGGCAGGCACTTCACGCCGTGGCGGGAGCGGGTCGAACGGCTGCGCACGCCGCTGAACCCGCTCTCCGCCACGTCAGCTGGAGGTCGCCGATGACTGAGACGGCGGGGGAACCATGCGAGTGCTGATCGCGATGCGGTTGTAGGCGTTGATGACGGTGCAGACCCAGATCAGCGCGGCGGTCCCGTCCTCACCGAACTCTGTGGTGGCGGCCAGGTACACCTCGTCCGGCACCCGGCCGTCGTGCACCAGGGTGATCGCCTCGGCCACCAGGAGGGCGGTCTTCTCCCGCGAGTCGAACAACGTGGACTCCGGCCAGGCGCTCAGCGCGTCCAGGCGCTGCGCCGCCTCGCCGCCGGTCCTGGCGTCGCGGGCATGCAGTTCGATGCAGAACTCGCACCCGTTGATCTGCGAGACGCGCAGGCGCAACAGGTCCAGCAGCAGAGCGGGCAACCCGGCCCGCGCCGCGGAGTCCGCGGCAGCGACGTGCAGCGCCCGCATCGCCGTGGACACTTCCGGGGTGATCGACTTCAGGTTCACCCGCGGCTCACTCGTAGTGGTTGACATGCCTCGACACTAGCGGACTTACACCCCTATTAACGTTGTCGCACAACGGAATTATTCGCTTCTTCCACTGTGGACGTTGCGCTCTGAGCCCTGCAATCCAAAGACAGTCCATTGTGGTGGGACACCCTGGGACCACGATCCGCTGTTGGATCCGTAGCGGCCCGCCGCAACCTCCGTGCCGGTGCGGCGTCCTCATGATCGACGAACGGGGTGCGGCATGTCCGGTTGGCGGTCCGCGTCGTGTCCGGTGGCGGGGGCGCTGTGGCTGATGGCCGGCGCGCGGCACCTCGGCAGGCCCGTTCGGCAGTGGTGGCCGTTGATGCTCGTCCCCGCCCTGTTCGCGACGAGCTGGGCGGCCGCGTCCGGTGACCTGGTCGGCCGTGCGCTGTTTCCGTTGCACCGGGCGGCGTTGGAGAGCCGTTCCGACGGCAGCCCTGGCACCGGGGGACCACGGTCGGCCTCTACTCGTTCAGGACCAGGTTCAAGAGCCGGGGATGCTCGTTCCTCGAAACGGAGGACCCCGGTATGTCGCAGAGTTCGGGGTTCGTCCGGTGTCCCGGTTCGAGCCCCACCGCGCAGAACTGGGACGGACCGATCACGTTCGAATCGATCGAGGGCGGCTGGTCGGCGCGGGGCGTTGCTCGACTAGCTCTTGAGCGCGGCCTTCCGGCACGAGTTCGAGCGGTACTCCAGGAACGTGCCCTTCGGGTCCTCGAAGCGGCTCCACGGTGCGCCGTCCGCCCGGCTGCCGAGGGCCCGGAACTGCTCGATCGCCTCGGCGAAGCGGTTGTGGTCGTACAGCGCGAGGACCAGGTGGCCGCGGTCGTCGTTCGAAAGCTCTTCCTCGGCAAGGAGTTGCTCCACCGCGTCGGCCACGAGTGCCGTGCGCCAGATGAGTGGATCGTCGTCCTCCAGCAGGAACGCCGCCCGCAGGACCAGCGCGGGGCCTGCGTTCGCCGCGAAGTCGAGCAGCACGTCGGACGACTGCCCCGCCCAGTACTCCAGGGCGGCCTCGTGAGCGGCACGGTGCCGCGGCGCGCGGATGAGGAGCTCGTGCCAGATCTCGGCGAAGCGTGCCTGGTCGAACGAGAGACCGCCGGCGACCTGGACCAGCGTCCACCACGGCGTCGGGTCCTGCGGGGCGAGCTCTGCCGTGTGTCGTGCCGCCCGTTCGGCCCGGCGCAGCACGCGGTGGAAGCCGTCCACGTGATCCTGCTCGTCGCTCTCGCCGCGGATCTCCTTCGCCACCAGCACCCACGCGGCGGCGTCGAGCACAGCCAGGTCCCGGTCCGGCTGCTCGTCGCGCCAGTTGTTCAACCACTCGTCGGTGCGCGCGCCTTCACGGGCCAGCGCCAGGGTCACGCGGGCGCGGTCGTCCCAGTCGCCCCAGGTGGTCTTCATCGCGTCCGCGGCCTGCTGCCACCGACCGCGGGAGGCGGCCGTGATCGCGCGAGCCAGCACCGGGTCCTCCTCGGGGAGGAAGTCGCGGACGTACACGTCCGGGACCAGGCCCCAGCGTTCCGGATCTGCATGTCTGGTCGGATCGAGCACCACTGCGTCGTTCTCCTAGCGGGTCGGGACCTGGTCGACGCGGAGTCCGGCGAGCGCCGCGCGCAGACCTTCCGTGGAGCCCCTGTCGTCGGTGGCCCGTTCGATCTCGGCGGTGAGATCGGGGCCGTGGAACGTCGTGGTGCCGAGCCAGTCGGACTCCCAGCGCGCCTGGTGCTGGTCGGCGAAGGTGAGCTCGACGAGCGCGGTCAGCTCCGTGATCAGCAGGCCGCGGGCGAACTCGCGCCGCACTCTCGGCCCCGACGTTCCGCTGCCGGGCCGGACGTCGGTGCGGAGCAACGAGGACAGCCTGCCCTCGTCGATTAGGTCGAGAACGGCGCCGAGCGAGCCTCCGCCGACCCGCACCAACCGCCGCGACCGGTCCACCCGCGTGGCGCGGACCGCGGTCTGCGACAACGTCGCCCAGTCGACGCGCCTCTTCACGCCGAGCTCCTCGACCAGGGGGCTGACCAGGGTCTTGTCCATCACCGCGCCGTTGTTGGCGAGCAGTGCACCGGCCGGCCGGTCGGGGCCCCTGCTCGGCACGGCCATCGCGGTGACAGCGGCGATCCGCTCCGGCAGCGGCGGGTGTGAGTCGTAGCGGCCGAGCACGCGCTCGGGCGGGTTCTGCCTGACCTCGTCGAGGTAGGCGTGCAGCTCCGGCGAGCCGCGCAGCCCCGCGAACGCGTCGAAGATCGTCGTCGGCAGGAACCCCGCCTCCCAGGCCGGGCGGAAGTGCCTGTCGTGGAACAGGGTCCAGGCGGCTTCGACCACCGGGAGCTCCCGCAGAGCGGTCACCGCGGCCTCGGTCCCGGCGATCCGGGTGGCCGTCGCGTCAGCGGCGAGCTCCTGCTGACGCGACAGGGACGCGGTGACAGCGAAGTAGAGCTTCGCGTAGTACGCGAACATCACGGCGACCACGGCGTGGTACCAGGAGCGGTTGTTCAGCTTGGTGAGCATGCGGACCAACGCGACCCGTCCGGCCACCACCACACCCGTCAACCTCGTGTCGTGGTTGCCGTAGTGGCCGAGCTCGTGCGTGAGGACGAAGCTCAGCTGCCGCTCGGTCAGGCACGCGAGCAGCGGTGCTCCCACGTACATCCGGCGGGTGGTCGCGACGAGGCCGAGCAGTCTGGTGCGCTGCGACACCGCGGCGTTCGCCTCCGGCACGATGAAGACGCGGTCCGGCGGACGCGTGCCGACCTCGTCGGCGAGCCTGCGGACCAGCGCCCACAGCTCGGGCTCGTCCTCCTCGCCGACCAACTCGCCGCGCTCCTCGTCGTCCGAGGTGCCCGCGATCGTGAACAGACCGCTGAGCAGCGCGAACGCCAGCATTCCGCCGATCACGACGGACCAGATGAAGCCGATCGGCCGGTCGTTGACGAAGAACAGCACGTTGACCAGCACGATTCCGGCGATCAGCGCCAGCCCGAGGACGTACACCCCCACGAGCAGCGCGACCGCGACGACAGCACGCATAACTTCCCCCCAGCACCGCACCCCTGCGGTGGGAGAAGTGTGCACGATGGACGGTCCCACCGGAGAGCGTGCCCACGAAAGTCGTGCATCAGCCCGTGCCGTCGGTCAGTCGCTCCCGCTCATCGCCGGACGGCATCTTCAAGCTGCCGGGAGGCAGCGGGTCCAGCACAGGAGCATGATCTTCCGGCCGGGACCGATGAGTTCTCGCGGGCCCCGTGGTCAACACGTCGACCAAGAGTGGAAGGAAGCCCATGACCCAGCTGGTGAAGGTCCAGAACTTCGTCGTGTCGCGGGACGGGTTCGGTGCCGGTGAGGACCAGACCCTCGACCGGCCGTTCGGCCACGCGGATCCCGGCACCATGTTCGCGTGGGCGGGTGCCACGGCGAGCTGGCCCAATCGCACCGACCCCGGTGGCACCCGCGGCCTCGACGACTACCTGACCCGCGACTTCGCGCACAACATCGGCGCGGAGATCATGGGCGCCAACAAGTTCAGCCCGCACCGCGGCCCGTGGCAGAACCACGACTGGCAGGGCTGGTGGGGCGACGAGCCGCCGTTCCACACTCCGGTCTTCGTGCTGACGCACCACGAACGGCCGTCGTTCACGCTCTCCGACACGACGTTCCACTTCGTCAACGGCGACCCGGCCGACGCCCTCGCGCTCGCCAAGAAGGCCGCGCAGGGCAAGGACGTCCGGATCGGCGGCGGCGCCACCACCATCCGCGCGTTCCTCGACGCCGACCTCATCGACACGCTGCACGTCGCGGTGTCGCCGGTCGAGCTCGGGCACGGGGTGGCGTTGTGGAAGTCGCCGGACGAGTTGCTCGACCGGTTCCACGTCGACGTCGTGCCCAGTGCGAGCGGCGTGACGCACCACCTGTTCTGGAGGAAGTGACGCAGGCGGACGGCGGGGGCTCGGCCTGCCGCCGTCCGCGTGCCTGCTACTCCGCGCTGTCTTCCCAGAGCCAGCCGGTGTTGTTCATGTTCACGGCCCCCTCGGCGGAGATCATCGTGATGTTGTAGTCGGGCCGGTCCGGAGCGGTGTTCCTCGACGGGCCTGGTGGACGTCGCCTCCCAGCAGGTCCGGGTGTTCTTCGAGGATGCGCGGGTGCACTTCCGCGACACGTTCCAGCGCGCTCTGGCCGAGACGCGCCGGCTGGGTGAGCTCGTACATCCACCTCACGACGAGTTGCACCGCGCCGAACGGGAGGGTCGCGGCGTTCTGCTCGACGATCTCGCTCACCACGTACGCCATGAGCGGCCCGGGCAGCGGCAGCTCGGTCTGCTCGCGTCCTGACCTCGGGTGTCACGGCCGGGGCAGCAGCCCGATCCGGTAGCGGTGGTGGTAGTGCCTGCCGGTGAGCCACAACTCCCCCGCCGCGCCCGGCACCGCCGCGATGCCGCCGATCACCTGGTTGCGGCCCGTCGGCACTTCGGCGACGGTGACGGCGGTGAGGTCGGCGTCCGCGGTGACGGTGCCCGAGGCGAGGTCCACGCGGATCATCCAATCCGTGCCGTCGACGGCCGCCCACACCTGCGGGCGGCCGTCGATGCTCGTGCAGTGGAGTTCGCCGAGCCGTGCGGCACCCCATTCGCGAGCATCGATGCGAAGTTCGCGGATCAGCTCGGCGGTGTCGTGGTCTCGCAGCAGCAGCGTGGTGGTGCCGTCGGACTGCACGAGGTGCGTTCCGTCGTAACACAGTCCCCAGGCCTCGTCTGTGATCGTGGCCCGGCGTCGTTCCGCCAGTGAGCGCGGATCCAGCAGGACGGCGGCGTGCCACAGGCCGGCCGGGGTCAGCGCGGTTCCACTGCCCGGCGCCACGGTGCGCTGGGCCTGGACCTCACCGGTGGCGGGTGCCACCGTGCGGATCACGGGGCCTGTGTTCTCCACCAGCAGATCGCCGACCAGTTCGAGGCCGCGCGCGTCGGCCCTGTCGGTGGGGACACGGGCGAGGACCTGCGCGCGGAAGTGGCGTGAGGCGGACTTCGTGGCTATCGGCACGGGACTGGCGGTCGTCGAGGTGACCTGGGCGACGGGGTGGGGAGCCGCACAGGCGGTGAGGGCCAGCAGCGCCGCGGCCGCCGAGCAGAGGGCTTTGTTGACGCACAACGGTTTCACCGCACCGATCGTCGTGCCGCGCTGACGGTGGCGCTTCCGCCGTCGTGGGTGAGCCCGCCGGGTCCGTTCATCCGCCGGGGATGAGGCCGCCCGCGTCCCGTACGGCCACGCTGGAGGGACATTCCACTGTGGAGGTTGCCGTGACCGATGTGACAACGCCGGAACAACGCTGGGCGGCCCGCCTCGCGTTCCTGGTCGCGGGAACGGCCGTCGTGGTCGTGCTGGTGGCGGCCGGGGTGCGCGGCGGTGTCGGGCTGGTGCTGGTCGGTGCGACGGGAACGGCGCTCGCGCTGGCGGGTGTCTGGTGGTTCCTCGCCCATCGCGGTCTCGTGCGGTGGCTGGCCGGTGTGCTCGTGGTGTTCGTGCCGCTGACCGTGGTCGTCCTGTACGTGCAGGCACGGTTGGCGTGGGTGGTCGTGGTGTGCGCCCTGCTGTGGTTCGTCGCGGTGGCCTGCGGACGGCGTGCGCTCGCCACAAACGGCGGTCCGGTCGAGTTCGAGGTGCCACGGCCCCGGCGGCCGCACCTGATCATGAACCCGAGGTCCGGCGACGGGAAGGTCGGGCGGTTCGGGCTGCCCGACCTGGCCACGGTGCTGGGCGCGGAGGTCTGCGTGCTCGACGGCTCGCAGGACGTCGCCGCGCTCGCCCGGCAGGCTCTGGACGACGGCGCCGATCTGCTCGGGGTGGCCGGAGGTGATGGCACGCAAGCGATTGTGGCCGGTATCGCGGCGGACCGCGGGGTGCCGTTCATGGTCATCTCGGCGGGCACCCGCAACCACTTCGCGCTCGATCTCGGGCTGGACCGCGACGATCCCCGCCGCTGCCTCGACGCGCTCACCGACGGCGTCGAGGTGCGGGTCGACCTCGGCGTGGCCGGGGACCGCACCTTCGTCAACAACGCGTCGTTCGGCGCGTACGCCGAGGTGGTGCGGAGCCCCGCCTACCGCGAAGGCAAGAGGCGGACGACGCTGAACCTGTTGCCCGGCCTGCTGATCGGGCCTCGGTCGGCGGCGCTGCGGGTGCTGGCGGGCGGGGATCGGCTGGACGGGGCGCAGGCGGTGCTGGTCAGCAACAACCCTTACGGCTCAAGCGATCTGGCGGGGCTGGGGCGCAGGCCGCGACTGGACGGCGGCGTGCTGGGCGTGCTCGCGGTGACGGTGCGCGACGCGGCGGAAGCCGCCGGCCTGTTGCGCGGCCGGCGGCGGTCGGACGCCGTGGTCCTGCGGACCGCGACGGAGGTCGTCATCACGGCGGACACCCCGTTGCTGCCGGTCGGCGTGGACGGCGAGGCGGTCACGATGACGGCTCCCGTGCGGTGCGTGGTCAGGCCGGGGGCGCTGCGGGTACGGGTGCCGCGCCACCGGCCTGGAGTCCCGCGGGCACGGCCGGAACTCGACTGGACGCGCCTGCGCGAGCTGGCCCTGTCCTGAGTCGGTGGCGTCCGCCAGTACCACCGGCTCAGGACAGCCACATCCCTAGCGGCGCCGGACTACCCGGCGTGCCCTGAACATTCCCGGAGCTCCTCCGCTTCGCCGCACCGTGCGTCGTGCGGTGCGGCGGGCCACGCGGCGTGAACCGAACATGTCTGCCTCCTCACCGCGTCGATCCTGCTGTTTCCAGGTCGTGCAGTTCCTGTGCCTCCTCCGCGCTCACCAGCCCGATCGCGATCAGGTCGAGCGGACTGATGAAGCCGTCGGAGACGCGGAACCCCTGGGCGCGGGCCACGGCGTCGCGCAGCGGCACGGCCCAGTGGTGCTCGATGAGCAGCAACGCCGCCGCGCTGTCGTTGGGAATCTCGGCGAGCACGTCCCACGCGTCCGCGTCGCTGAACGGGTGGACGCCTCCTTTCTCCCGCACCGACTCGGCTCCCGCTGCCGCACCGAGGCCGAGCAACGCGCTGATCTTGCTGCCCAGCTCGACCGCCTCCGCGGGCGAGAGGTTGCTCAGGTGCTCGACCGCGATGGCGCCCTTGGGGTCCTTGTGGACGGCCAGAGCGTCGATCACGCGGACGGTGTCGGTGCTGCGGAGTTTCTCCAGTTCGGCGATCACCTCACCGCGGAAGTCCGGGTGGGTGAAGCCCAGCACGATCAGTTGGATCGGCCCGATGGCCATACGACTCCTCCTCTGTTCGATCAGTTACGTCATCCGGTGCGGGTGGAGCGCAGGGCGAACACGGTCACGAGCAGCTCGTAGGCCGCCAGCACCACCACGATCGACAGCAGGGCCGTCCACGACGAGAACAGCAGCGCGAGCACGACAGCCACGGCGACTCCGCCCACGCGCACGGCGTCGAGGTGCCGTGCGGTCCAATCGGGACCGTGTGCGACGAGCGCCCGCCCGCCCCGGCTGATCGCGCCCCAGGCCTCGACTGTCCTGTGGCGCAACCACACCGGTCCCCTGCCCGGTCCGATCGCGTACATCAGCAGGGCGAGCAGCGCGCCCGTCCAGAGCATCTGCCAGCCCCGTGTGCGCAGCTGGCTGAAGACCGCCGTCAGCACGTCCGCGGCACCGTCGCGGTAGAGCCCCTCCGGCACTTTCTGGAGGATCTGTTCACGGACCGCGCGCAGCACCGCCGTGACCGCCACGGCGGCGACCACCAGCCACAGGCCGAGCTGCAACGACGTGCGCCGGCGATCGGGCGAAACGAGCAACGCGAGCACGAGCAGCACGAGTGTGCTGAGCAGGAACAGGACGAGGCCTCGCTTGGCCGTCGTCACGGCCTGCTGGGCCGCCCACAGCTGCCCCGAGTCGTAGACGGTGAACCGCGCGAAGTTCTCCGGCAGCATCACGCCGAGCGAGTCCTGCACCCGGACCCGCAGATCGGCGGGGATCTCCCCACTGCTGAGATCGGGCAGCGAGAGTTGCTTGCCGAACAGGGTGGGCAACTGGGCGCTGAGCGTCCGGAGCACCTCGTTGATCAACGGCAGCAGGTCGATCTCGACCCGGTCCTGGTGGACGGCCACGAACTCGCTGTCGCCCTCGACGACGGCGAGCGCGCGTTGGTGGGCGCGGCGGTTCAGCTCAGTCCAGACGCGCTGGAACTGGTCACTGCCCAGGACCTTGGTGGCCGTCGCACGCACCGGGGCGTGCAGCTGGCTCGCCAACGGCCCGGCGACGAACGCGGCCTCCTCGGGCAGCACCGACCGCAGCCGCTGTTCGACGTCGACGGCCTCGAAGAGCTTCACGGTCGCGAAGTCCGCCACCGCCGCGACGACCTCCGGGTCCTTCGGCAGGGGCGCGACCGTGGCGACCCACCGGTCGGTGTTGAGCGCGGTGCGCGCGCTCCAGATGCCGACGACGCTCATCACGAGCGCGAACGCCGTCACCGCGATCAGCACGGCAGCAGCGATCCGGCGGAGCATCCGGACCGTCGCCGCGCGTCGTTCGCGCCGATCCAGCCGTGCCTGCAACGCGTACACCTGCGCCCGCAGCTGGGGCAGCTCGTCCGTCATCCCGGTCACCGCGCCTGGCTCTGCGCGGCCCGCGGCAGGAACGCGGCCGCCACCATGCCGCCGAGTGCGATCAGCGCCAGCACGACCAACGCCAGCGCGTAGGAGCGTTCGGGTGTCCTGGTGATGCCGGCGACGAGGATGGTGCCCGCGATCGCCGCTCCGAGTGAGGAGCCGAGGTTGGACACACTGCGGGACAGACCGGAGATCTCGCCCTGCAGCGCGTCCGGGAAGCTCGACTGCACGACGTTCACCGACGGGGTCAGCATCGCGCCGATGCCGAGCCCGATCAGGAACAACCCCGGCAGGAACGTCCACGCCTGCGGCGACAGGGCCAGCAGGGCGAGGAAGAGCGCGATGCCGCCGATCGTCACGGCGAACCCGGTCAGCACGAGGCTGCGCTGGGCGTGCCGGCGTGCGAGACGTTCGGCCGACAGGGACGCGAGCAGCACACCCGCCGTGGCGGCCGTGAGGATCAGACCGGTCTCGATCGCGTTGTAGCCGCGCACGACCTGGAGGTACGCCGAGACCACGAACGAGATGCCCATGAGCACGAGCCACTGCACGTTCTGCGTGACCAGGCCGAGGTTCGAGGTGCGGCTGCGGAACAACTCCGTCGACAGCAACGGTTCCACACCGGCGCGTTCCTTGGCGCGCACGGAGTGGAAGAACCACACGAGCGTGAGGACCCCGGTGGCGAGCAGCCCCAGCATCAGCCAGAGGTTGTTGTCCGCCGCCAGCACGCCCGACACGATCAGGACGAGCCCGACCGACGACAGCACCGCACCGCGGACGTCGAACGGGCGGCTCGGGTCCGGTGGCCGCGGGTCCCGGACGTACCGGCGGCTCAGCACGAAGATCACCACGACGACCAGCGCCTGGAACAGGAAGGCCACCCGCCAGCTGAGCACCGTCGTGATGAGCCCGCCGATCAACGGCCCGGTGGCCGCGCCGATGCCCGCCATGCCGTTGATCACGCCGAAGGCGCGGGCCCGCGAGGTGACGCCGGTGAACAGCATCGTCGCCAGGATGTAGACGGGCGGGATCAGCAGCGCGGTGCCGACCCCCTCCAGGATCGAGTTGCCGACGATGAGGACGGGCAGGCCGGGCGCGAACGCGCTCAGCACGGCGCCGAGGCCGTACACGGCGAGACCGGCGGTGAGACATCGCTTGCGGCCGTAGCGGTCGGTCAGCTTGCCGCCGGGGATCATCAGTGCCGCCATGACCAGTAGGAAGATCGTGATCGCGAGCTGGACGCCCTGGACGGTGGTGTCCAGGTCCCGGCTGATGTCGTTGATCATCACGTTCATGTTGGAGCCGGCGAAGCTGCAGATGAACTGGGCGAGGGCGAGGGGCACGAGCACTCTGCGCAAGGCGTTGGAGTCCACTCACGCAGACTCCAGCGGTCACGGCCCGAGCGCTTCACGCGGCGCGGATGAGGTGCCGCGCCGGTGCTCCCCCGCGGCGGGTGGTGTGCCGGCGACCGCGGCGGTGTTGCGTCGCAGGTGGACCGGAACCGCCGGTCCCGTCTGCGGGGAGGTGCGCGATGACCGGTTCAGTGGCCGCGAGGGTCGCCGCGGGTCTGGCCGCCCGCAAGGAGGTTCCGCTCGACGCCCACGCGGAACTGAACTCCGACACCGACCGGCGCGACCCGGTGGACGTGCTCGCCGGGCAGGACGCCACGCGGCTGCCGGAGCTCGTGCCGATCCGGTACGGACGGATGCTGGCCTCGCCGTTCGCGTTCTTCCGCGGCGCGGCCGCGGTGATGGCCGGTGACCTCGCGGCCACGCCGTTCGCCGGGCTGACCTGCCAGCTCAGCGGCGACGCGCACGTGAGCAACTTCGGGGTCTTCGCCTCCCCGGAGCGGCGACTGGTGTTCGACCTCAACGACTTCGACGAGACGCTGCCCGGTCCGTTCGAGTGGGACGTCAAACGCCTCGCGGCCAGCATCGCCGTGGCCGGCCGGCAGAACGGGCTGGGGCGCAAGGCACGCGCCGCCGCCGTGCGCGCCGCCGTCGGCCGGTACCGGACGGCGATGATCCGCTTCGCACAACAGGGTGACCTGGAGGTCTGGTACGCCCATGCCGGTGCCGACGAGGTCGAGATCCTGCTCAAAGCACGTGCGGACAAGGCGAAGCAGCGCCGGTTCGCGCAGCAGCAGGCGAAGGCCCGTGCGCGGGACAGCTTGCAGGCCTATCGCAAACTGACCTCCGTCGTCGACGGATGCCGTCGCATCACGGCGGATCCGCCGCTGCTCGTGCCGGTCGGCCACCTGATGCCCGACGCGGACCGCGCGGACCTGGAGTTCCTGATCCAGGACCTGCTCGCCGGCTACGCCACCACCCTGTCCGCCGATCGGCGTCATCTGATGAATGGGTTCCGGTTCGTCGACATGGCGCGCAAGGTCGTCGGCGTCGGCAGTGTCGGGACCCGCTGCTGGATCGTGCTGCTGTACGGGCGGGACGAGAACGATCCGTTGCTGCTGCAGGTGAAAGAGGCGTCGCGGTCGGTTCTCGCGGACCACCTGCCCGACGGCGTGCGCACGTCCCACCGCAGCGAGGGCGAACGGGTCGTGGCCGGGCAGCGGCTGATGCAGGCCGCCGGTGACATCTTCCTCGGCTGGGAGACCGCTGAGGGCATCGACGGTCTCACCAGGGACTTCCACGTCCGGCAGTTGCGCGACTGGAAGGGCTCGGCCTCGGTCGAGGCCATGGACGCGGCAGGCCTGCGGCTGTACGGCGCGTTGTGCGGGTGGACGTTGGCCCGAGCGCACGCGCGCACCGGTGACCGGATCGCGATGGCCGCGTACCTCGACGACGGCAGGACGTTCGACGCCGCGCTCGTCGAGTTCGCCGAGCGCTACGCCGATCGCAACGAGCAGGACCACCGGCTCGTCGCGGAGGCGGCGCGGGCCGGGCACCTCGAGGTCCACAGTGGACTCTGACGACTCTTTGCCAGGAACGAATTCCTTCTGAGGAGGCCACATGTGCCGATGGCTCGCGTATTCCGGTTCCCCCGTTCTGCTGGAGGAACTCCTCTACGTCCCGGCGAACTCGCTCGTCACCCAGAGCAAGCACTCGCGGATGGGAGTGGAGACCACCAACGGTGACGGCTTCGGGGTCGGCTGGTACGCGACCGCACAGCAACCAGGTCTGTTCCTGAGCACCGAACCCGCCTGGAACGACCGCAACCTGCGGGAGCTGTCCGCGCAGACCACGGCGGGCGTCGTCTTCGCGCACGTCCGCGCGTCCACCGGCACGGCGGTCCAGCAGACCAACTGCCACCCGTTCCGGCACGGCCGCCGGCTGTGGATGCACAACGGGCTCATCGCCGGTTTCCCGTTGGTGCGCCGGGAACTCTCGCTGGTGGTCGATCCCTCGCTCTACGCCGAGATCGAGGGATCGACCGACTCGGAGATCCTCTTCTTCCTCGCGCTGACCTTCGGCCTGGAGCACGATCCACCCATCGCCGTCGCCCGCACCGCCGCGTTCGTCGAGGCGATCGGCAGGAACCACGGCATCGCGCATCCGCTCCAGATGACGGCCGCCACGACCGACGGCGAGACCACCTGGGCGTTCCGCTACTCCACCGAACACCGCTCGCGCACCCTGTTCCACAGCACCGACATCACGACACTGCGGCAGCAGTACCCGGACAACCCGACCCTGCACGGGCTCTCCCCCGACACGCGGCTCGTGGTGTCGGAACCGCTGGGCGACCTGCGCGGCGCCTGGCGCGAGGTGCCCGAGTCGACGTGTGTCGTCACGCGGGGCGGCGTCGAGGAACTCCTCCCGTTCGGACCGCTCCGATGACGGCACCCGTGGTGGCCGGGGTCGACGGCTCGTCGTCCGCGCTCGCCGCGGCCATGTGGGCCGCCGACGAATGCGCCCGGCGCAACGCACCGCTGCGGCTGGTGCACGCGTTCTCGGTGCCCGCCCAAGAACATCTCACCGGGACGGACGAGGAGCGGGTCGCGGCGTGCCTGGCCGAGGCCGCCACCGCCGCCCGTGCCGCGGGACCGGACGTGGAGATCACGACCGAACCGCTCGGCGGTGGCGCGACGACCCTGCTGATCGAGGAGTCCCGGCACGCGCGACTCCTGGTGCTCGGGGCGCAGGGCATCGGCAACGTCCGGGGCCTGCTGGTCGGCTCGACGGCGGCGGCACTGGCCTCGCACGGCAAGTGCCCGCTGGTGATCGTGCGCGGCCTGGCGGCGACCGACGGCCCGATCGTGGTCGGGCACGACGGTTCCGCGGCGAGCGAGGCCGCACTGGCGTTCGCGTTCGCGGCCGCCTCTCTGCGCGCCGCCCGGCTCACAGTGGTCCTGTGCCGGCCTGGCTTCACCGTGGAGAGCGCCTACCGCACCGCACGGTTCGCCGCGGCCCGCGACGAGGCCGACGACGACGCGCGCGAGGTGCTCGCCCGGTGGCAGACCCAGTATCCCGACGTGCGGGTGGAACGCGCATTGCCACGGGATCGCCCCGTGCGGGCGCTCATGCGGTACGGCACCGAGGCACAGCTTCTGGTGGTGGGCAGCCACGGCCGAGGCGGGTTCGACGGCATGTTGCTCGGCTCGACGAGTCAGGCTCTCGTCTCGCACGCGCCGTGCCCGTTGGTGATCGTGACCTCGGCGGACCGGCGGGCGGGCCTCATCCGGTGACGGGGTGCAGGAGGCCGCGTTCCGGCCGACCGGCCGCGAGCCACTGCTGAGTGCTCCGGTGGGCGGCGTCGATCAGCTCGCGGGACCGGCTGAAGTCGGCTGGTGACACGCTGAGCGGGCACAACGGCGGCACCACGCGGAGGTCGATCTCGTCCCGGTAGCGCTCGACGTCCACCGCGAGCCGGTGGTTCACCAGCAGCGTCAACGCGTGCAGCGCCATGCCGAGAGCACTGCGCGGCGGCTCTTCGAGGTCGCACGCGTACCCGGTCGGCAGCACCCACACCCGTTCCGCGCCCAGTGCCACCGCGTGCGACACGGGATTGTTGTTCACCGCGCCACCGTCCATGAGGTACCGGCCGCCGAGCGACACCGGCGGGAACACCGCCGGAATCGCGGTGCTGGCCATCAACGCGTCCACCGCGTCACCTTCGGAGAGCACCACCTCCTCTCCGGACAACACGTCCGTGGCGCCGACGTGCGCGGGCGTCGGCGTGTTCTGGAGCGTGATGCCGGAGAGGTGGGTCCGCAGCAGGCGACGCAACGCCGTGCTGGGCACGAGGTGGTCGCTCAGCCCGAAGACACCGAGGAGGCCGCGCACCGGCCGGATCGGGAAGACGTCCTTGCGCGACAACGACGTCCACAGATCCGTGAGGGTGCGGACCCCCTCGGAGCCGGGGTGGGCCGCGTGCCAAACACCGTTGACCGCGCCAACCGATGTTCCGACGACCAAGTCGGGCTGGATGCTCTCGCCGACGAGCGCCGCGAGCATGCCCACCTCGACCGCGCCCAGACTTCCGCCGCCAGCGAATACGAACGCGGTCTTCATCGAGCCATTCTGCCGCCGGGCGGGGCGGCTCACGAGGGGCCAGTCCCCTGCCGAACCACCCGCGCCGGGTGACCCGTCGCGTCCCGTCCACCACCAGCCTGGCGATCACCTGATGTGCCAAGCGAAGGGCGGACGACGTGGCCGGTGCGGAGAAGGAAAGGCTGCGGGAACCGGACGAGTGGCGGCGCTGGGGACCGTATCTCGGGGAACGGCAGTGGGGCACGGTCCGGGAGGCGTCGAACGGCGACGACGCGTGGACGTCGTTCACCCACGACCAGGCGCGCTATCGCGCCTACCGCTGGGGCGAGGACGGGCTCGCGGGCTTCAGCGACGACCGGCAGCGGGTGTGTCTCGCGCTGGCGTTGTGGAACGGGGCCGACCCGATCCTCAAGGAACGGCTGTTCGGCCTGACCAACGGCGAGGGAAACCACGGCGAGGACGTCAAGGAGTGCTACTTCTACCTCGACGCCACGCCCACCTCGTCGTACCAGCGGATGCTCTACAAGTACCCGCAGCGGGTCTTCCCCTACGACGACCTGGTCGTCACCAACGGGAAGCGCGGCCGCGACGACCCGGAGTACGAGCTGCTCGACACCGGCGTCTTCGACGACGACCGCTACTTCGACGTCGTCGTGGAGTACGCCAAGGCAGGCCCCGAGGACGTCCTCATGCGGATCACCGCGCACAACCGCGGGCCGGACGAGGCGACGCTGCACGTGTTGCCGACGCTGTGGTTCCGGCACACGTGGTCGTGGGCGGGCACCTCCGAGCCCTCACTGCACACGCTGGGCACGGGCACGGTGCGGGCCGCGCACCCCGAGCTCGGCGTGTGGTGGTGGTACGCCGAGGGCCAGTTGATGGTCACCGGCAACGAGACCGACGACGAGCGGGTCTTCGGCATTCCCAACACCACCCCGTACGTGAAGGACGGCATCGAACGCGCTGTGCTGCGCGGAGATCTCACCGCGCTCGCTCCGGACGGCGTCGGCACGAAAGCCGCCGCCCACCACGTGCTGACGATTCCGCCGGGTGGCAGCGAGACCGTCCGCGTCCGCTTCACCACCGCCGCCACGGACGAGCCGTTCGGCGGGTTCGACGCGGTGATCTCCGCCCGGCGCGAGGAGGCCGACGACTTCTACGACGAGGTGCTCGGCGGCGATCCGAAGAGCGACGAACGGCTGGTGTGCCGGCAGGCGCTGGCCGGGCTGCTGTGGTCGCGGCAGTACTACGGGCTCGATGTCGAGCGCTGGCTCACCGAACGCGGCGCGGACCCGATCGGCGCACCGACCGGTCTGTCCAATGAGGACTGGCGGCACCTCGCGGCTGGGGACGTCGTCGTCTTGCCGGACAAGTGGGAGTACCCGTGGTTCGCCGCGTGGGACCTCGCGTTCCACGCGGTGCCGCTCGCGGTGGTGGACCCGGCCGCCGCGAAGCAGCAGGTGGAAATGCTGCTCGGCCGCCGCTACCTGCACCCGGACGGGCAGCTGCCCGCCTACGAGTGGAACTTCGGGGACGTCAACCCGCCGGTGCACGCGTGGGCGGCCTGGTTCGTCTACCAGTACGACCGCGACACCACCGGAACCGGTGACCGGGCGTTCCTGGAACGCGTGTTCCCGCCGCTGCTGCGCAACTTCGGCTGGTGGCTCAACCGCAAGGACGCCGACGGCCGCAACCTGTTCCAGGGCGGTTTTCTGGGGCTGGACAACATCGGCGTGTTCGACCGCAACGCCCCGCTGCCTGCCGGTGGGCGCACCGACCAGGCGGACGGCACCGCGTGGATGGCACTGTTCTGCCAGAACCTGTTGCAGATCGCCCTGGAGCTCGCGCGCGAGGACCCGGTCTACCTGGAGCACGCCGCGACGTTGCTGGAGAACCTCGCGTGGATCGCGGCGGCGACCAACCACGTCGGCAACGGGCTGTGGGACGAGGAGGACGGGTTCTTCCACGACGTGCTGCGAAATCCCGACGGCACGTCGACGCCGCTGCGCGTCCAGTCGGCCGTCGGGCTGATCCCGCTCGCCGCCGCGACCGTGGTCGGCGCCGAGCTGCGGCACGACCATCCCGGACTCGTCGACGGCATGCGGAGCTTCCTCGACCGGCATCCCGCGGTGCGGGCCGCGCTGTGGGGCCACGGCGCGCAGACCGACGGCGACGGGCCGGTGTTGTTCGCGCTGTTCGACGAGAGCAGGCTGCGCCGCATCCTCGCCAGGGTGCTCGATGAGAACGAGTTCCTGGGGCCGTACGGCGTCCGGTCGCTCTCACGGTGGCACGCCGAGCATCCGTACGTACTGACGCTGGACGGCGTGGAGCATCGCGTCGGCTATCAGCCCGCGGAGTCGGACAGTTCCATGTTCGGCGGCAACTCCAACTGGCGCGGCCCCGTGTGGTTCCCGATCAACGCGATGGTCGTGCGCGCGTTGCTGCATCTGCACACCTACTACGGGGACGGTTTCACCGTCGAATGCCCGACCGGGTCGGGGCGGCGCCTCACCCTCGAGCAGGTGGCGGGCGAGATCGGCGACCGGTTGCTCGCGACGTTCCTGCCGGGGCAGGACGGTCGCCGTCCGGTCCACGGTGGACAGACGCGCTACCGGGACGACCCGCACTGGCGGGACCTGCCGCTGTTCTACGAGTACTTCCACGGCGACAACGGAGCGGGCATCGGTGCGAGCCACCAGACCGGCTGGACGGCGCTCGTGGCGCTGCTGTCCCGCGTGCCCGCGAAGGAGGACGTGCGATGAGCGGATGGCCGGACCGGCCCGTCGTCCACGAGATCAACACCGCGGTGTGGCTGGGCGAGCTGTCGCGGGACGCCGAACGGCCCGTCACGCTCGCCGAGGTGCCTGCCTCCGCCTGGAACGCCGTGACGCCGGCCGGAGTCGACGCGGTGTGGCTGATGGGCGTGTGGGAGCGCAGCACCACCGGCCTGGCGCTCGCCAACGCGCGGTCCGGGTTGCGGGCGTCGTTCAAAGCCGCGCTGCCGGACCTGCGCCCGCAGGACGTGAGCGGGTCGCCGTACTGCGTGCGGCGCTACGTCGTGGCCGAGGAGTTCGGCGGCGACGACGGCCTCGCGCAGGCGAGGGCGGAGCTCGCGATCCGCGGGGTGCGGCTGGTGCTCGACTTCGTGCCGAACCACGTGGCGCCGGACCACCCGTGGGTGACCGACCATCCGGAGTTGTTCGTCCGCGGTGACGTGGACAACTACGCGGAGAATCCCGAGCGCTGGCTCGCGATCGGCGAGCACATCTTCGCGCGCGGCCGGGACCCGTACTTCCCGCCGTGGCCGGACGTCGTGCAGCTCGACGCCTTCTCCCCCGCCCTGCGGACCGCGGCCGCGACGACGCTCGCCGGCATCGCGGCCCGCTGCGACGGCATCCGGTGCGACATGGCGATGCTCATGACCAACGACGTGTTCGCGCGCACCTGGGGCCGCGAGGCGCCCGAGCGGGAGTTCTGGCCGGAGATCATCGACGGGTTGCGCGATCAGCACGCCGAGACCGTGCTGATCGCCGAGGCGTACTGGGACATGGAGTGGACGTTGCAGCAGCAGGGTTTCGCCTTCTGCTACGACAAACGCCTCTACGACCGGCTCGTCTCGCGGGACGTCGAGGGGGTGCGCGCGCACCTGCGTGCCGACATCGGTTACCAGGCGAAGCTGGTGCGGTTCCTGGAGAACCAGGACGAACCGCGGCTGGCGGCCACGCTCCCGCCGGACGCCGCCAGGGCCGCCGCGGTCGTCATCGCCACGCTGCCGGGCGCGACGCTGTGGTACGAGGGCCAGTTCGAGGGCAGGACGGTCCGGCCACCGGTGTTCCTCAACCGCCGCCCGGACGAGCCGCTCGACCACGACCTCGCCGCCTGGTACCGGCATCTGCTCGCGACCGTGCGGGAGCACCGCCTCCGGTGCGGCGAGTGGTTCCTGCTCGGCACCGAGGGCTGGCCGGACAACCAGTCGCACCGCTCGTTGCTCGCGTGGGAGTGGATCGAGGTCGGCGGGTCCCGGCACGTCGTGGTGGTCAACTTCTCCGATTCACCCGCGCAGGCCCGGATTCCGCTCGACTGGGAGCCGCGGCCCTGGCGGTTCACGGACCTGCTCGGCGGTGAGGTCTTCGACCGCGACCTCACCGCCGAGGGACTCTTCGTGTCACTGCGCCCGTGGGGTTTCCACGTGTTGTCCGTGGCGTGATCGAGCCCGCGTGCGGAGCAGGGCGGCGGCCCAGCCCGCACGCGGGTCCGCGTCCACCAGCAGCACCTTGACCAGCACGGTGAGCGGCACCGCCAGCAACGCGCCGAGAGGGCCGAGCACCCACGCCCAGAACGCCAGCGAGAGGAACGTCGTGGTGGTCGACAACCCCGCGGCGTCCCCGGTGTAACGCGGCTGCACCAACGACTGCACGACGAAGTTCAGCACCCCGTACACGGCCAGCACCGCCAGTGCGCGGCGCGGACCGTGCTGCAGCAGGGCGAGCGCGACGGGCGGCAGCAGCCCGAGCACGAAGCCGACGGTGGGAACGTAGTTGGTGACGAACGACAACACGCCCCACAGCAGCGCGAGCGGGACGCCCAGCAACGCCAGCGCCACCGTGTCCAGAACCGCCACGACCGCTCCGAACACCGTCGTCACCAGCAGATAGCGCCGGGTGCGGCGGGCGAACTCCCGCAGCGCCACCGTTAGATGCGGCCGCTGGTCCGCGATCTCGGCCAGCCTGCTGTCGGTCCAGTGCACCTCGACGCCGAGAAAGAGCAGCAGCGCCAGCAGGAACACCAGACTCGTGGTGAGCCCGGTCAGGTCGGAGAGCAGTCCGGTGATCGAGGCGAGCACCTTGCCCCGGTCGAGGCCGGCGAGCACGTGCTCCGCCTGCTGCACCAGGTGGTGACCCGCGTACTCGGGCAGCATCCCGGCGAGTCGCACACCGGACACCACCACCGTCACCGCGATCGCGCCCAGCACCGCGTACACCAGCACCACGACGGCCGTGGTCGCGAGCCAGGACGGTGCGCCCCGGCCGCGCAACCACCGGTGCGCGGGGCTGATCGCGATCACGATCAGCCCCGCCAGCACGGTGGGCGCCACCAGCCACGCGATCGCCTTCACCCCGGCGACCACGACCACCGCCGACGCGGCGCCGAGCAGAATCGTCAATGCGCGTGGCATCAACGAGATGACGACTCGAGCGTTGCCGCCGCCTCGCTGCCGTGCACCACCACGGCCCAGATCACCACCACGCACAGCGTGATGACGATCGTGGACCACAACGGGTGCACCGAGACGAAAGCGAGTTGTGCCACCGCGTTCACCGCGGCGAGGATCACCGTGATCACTCTGGCCCACGCGGCGCCGGAGAGCAGCGCGGCGCCCGCGACCACCACCAGGACGCCGAGCAACAGGGTGATCCAGCCCCAGGTGGTGAGGTCGAAGACGATCACCTGCTCGCCGTTGGCGACGTAGTACTCGCCGCGGAACAACCCGACGAGCCCCTCGATGGCGTTGAACGCCCCCATGACGATCATCATGATGCCCGCGAACCAGATCCAGCCGAGCCAGCCTGTGTCCTGCATCGTGCCTCCGTTGTCTCCCGAAGCGTTGGTCGGGCTCACCGTGCCCCCGCGCCGAGGCGTGGATCTTCACCCGCCGCGTGTGAGTGCCTGGGCACGTGTCCGCTCCGGCGGGTGAAGACCTGGGCCGTTCGGCGGACGAGCGTCGGCACCATGACCACACCCCCGTACGCGCCGATCGCCGATCACGGGCTGATCGGCGACCTGCAGACCACCGCGCTGGTGTCCACCGACGGCACGGTGGACTGGTTCTGCTGCCCGCGGTTCGACTCGCCCTCGGTGTTCGCCTCCCTGCTGGACCGCAAGCGGGGCGGGTTCTGCCGGATCCGGCCCGCCGGGTTCACCGGCACCGGAAAGCAGCTGTACTTCCCGGACACGGCGGTGCTGATCACCCGGTTCATGACCGAGGACGGCACCGGGGAGGTCGTCGACTTCATGCCGCCGCTGCCGGACGAGGGCCCGTCCGAACGGCACCGGCTCGTGCGCCTGGTGCGGTGCGTCCGGGGCCGGATCACGTTCGAACTCGACGTCGCCCCTCGCTTCGACTACGGCCGCCGGGCGCACCGCGCGCACCTCACCGACGACGGCGTGATCTTCGCGTGCGGCCAGTTCGGCCTGGTGCTGCACGCCGTGCGCGAACCGGGCGACGCGCGGCTGGTGTCCGGGCAGATCACCGACACCGGTGACCTGCGCGCGACGATCAGCCTGGAGGAGGGGCAGACCCGCGGCATCGTGCTGGAGTCCGGTGTGGACGGTCCGCCGCGCGCCGTCGCCGCGGCCGAGGCGCGAGAGCTGTTCGAGCGGACGGTGCGGTTCTGGCACGACTGGCTCGCCCGCGGCACCTATCGCGGCCGCTGGCGGGAGGCGGTCGACCGTTCGGCCATCACCTTGAAGCTGCTCACCTACGCGCCGACCGGGGCGATCGTCGCCGCCCCGACGGCCGGCCTGCCCGAGCAGCTCGGCGGCGAGCGGAACTGGGACTACCGCTACACCTGGATCAGGGACGCCTCGTTCGCGGTGGGTTCGTTGCTGCGGCTGGGGTTCACCGACGAGGCGGCGGCGTTCGGCGGGTGGCTCACCGAGCGGTTCGTGGAGGGTGAGCCGTTGCGGGTGATGTACGCGGTCGACGGGTCGGCCGACCTCACCGAGCACGTGCTGGACCACTGGGAGGGACATCGTGGGTCGTCGCCCGTGCGGATCGGCAACGACGCGGCCGGCCAGCTGCAGCTCGACATCTACGGCGAACTGCTGGACAGCGTGCACGCCGCCCACCTGCACGGCGTGCGCATCGGGCACTGCGGCTGGCACGCGGTGGTCGAGTTGCTGGACTGGCTGGCGGAGAACTGGAACCAGCCGGAGGAGGGGATCTGGGAGACGCGGGCCGGCCGCGCGGACTTCACCTACGGCCGGGTGATGAGCTGGGTCGCGTTCGACCGGGCGATCCGCATCGCCGAGAGCGAGGGAAAACCCGCGCCGGTGGCGAGGTGGCGCTCGCAGCGCGACCGGATCTACGGCCAGGTGTGGGACCAGGGCTGGGATCACCGCACCGGGGCGTTCGTGCAGCGGTACGGCTCGCAGGTCCTCGACGCGTCGTTGCTGCGGATGGCGCAGGTGGGGTTCGTCGCGCCCAGGGACCCGGTCTGGCTGGACGCCCTCGCCGCGATGGAGTCACTGGTCAGCGACAGCCTCGTGCGGCGCTACGACACGGACGCGGCACCCGACGGGCTGCGCGGCTCGGAGGGCTCGTTCTCGTTGTGCACCTTCAACTACGTGACCGCGCTGGCGTTGTCCGGCCGGGCCCGCGAGGCGCGGCTGGTGTTCGAGAAGATGCTGACCTACGGCAACCACGTCGGTCTCTACGCCGAGGAGATCGCGGTGACCGGGGAACAGCTGGGCAACTTCCCGCAGGCGTTCACCCACCTGGCCCTCATCGACGCCGCCGTCACCCTCGACGACCAGCTCACTCGCGACGGGTGAGGACGCGGCGGCGTCGGCCTCGCACAGTCATCGGCATGGCGACTTTGACCGTGTGGAAGTTCGACTCGACCGACGGGGCGCACAGCGCGCTGCAGGAGCTGACGAAGCTGCAGGACCAGCAGCTGATCATCGTTCGCGACGCGGCCTACGTGTACTGGGACCCGGACGCGAAACGGCCGAAGACCAGGGAGCTCGGCAAGCTCACCGGTGCGGGAGCGCTCGGCGGCGGCTTCTGGGGGCTGTTGTTCGGCCTGATCTTCTTCGTGCCCGTGCTGGGCGCGGCGATCGGGGCCGGTGTCGGCGCGCTGGCGGGATCGATGTCCCGTGCGGGTATCGACGACGACTTCGTGAAGGAGATCCGGGACACCGTCACGCCCGGCACGTCCGCGCTGTTCGTGATGTCCGAGGGCGCCGTCGTCGACCGGGTGGCCGAGAGGTTCAAGCAGACCGGCGCAACCCTGCTGACCACCAACCTCACCAAGGAACAGGAGGAGCTGCTGCGCGAGACGTTCTCGTCCTGACGTCTCGATGATCACGGCGGTGACGGTCCGGCGACGACTGCCGGGGTGCCGATGCCGGCCTGCCACCGTCTGCCGATGAACCGGCCGGAGCGCGGAAGACCACGCTCCGGCCGGTTCCTGCGTTCACCGCGCCGGGCCCGCCACCCGCACCCGCGCGGCCGCCTCACCCAGCAGCGAGTGCACGACCCGCAGCACGTCCGCCACGTGGTCGCGGTGCTCGCTGATCACCTCGGCCCGGCGGGTCGCCTCCCGCACCACGCTCTCCGCCCGGCGGCGGGCGGTCTCCTCCATCAGCCGCACGTCGTGGCAGGTCTGCTTGCGCCGCAACGCCAGCGCCAGCTCGAAGTCCTCGGTGACCTTCGCCCGGTGGCGGGCCGCCGCCTCGTCCAGCGCGCGGCGGCCCGCCTCCCCCTCCCGCAGGATCCGCGCCATCCGCACCCGCGTCTCCGCCAGCAGCTCCCGATGCTCGGCGTGCGTGCGGCGCGCGGACTCCCACGCGTGGTCCTCCAGCGCGGTGGCCCTGTCGGTGATCTCGGCCGCCTGCGCGAGCGTGCGCTCCACGACGTACCGGAGGCGTTCGCCGACCGCGTACGGGGACTGCGGCACGGCGCGCAGCCGGTCGAGCCGCTCCCGCAACGCGCGGTTGTCCTCCCGTTCGGACTCCAGGTGCCGGGCGAGCGCCTCTGCCCTGGCCTCCGCCGCGTCGCGGTCCGCGGTGAGCGTCTCGATGTCCCGTTCGGCCTCGTGGACGTAGTGCCACACCTGGTCGCGGCGCAGGCCCAGCCACGCCACGTCGAACGCGGTGCGCAGCGGCACCAGCTCGGCGGTCACGGCCGCACCAGGGTCAGCGGCACGCGGCACAGCGCCCCGATGCCGTCCTCGGGCGCCTGCCGGGTGTCCGAGGCGATCACGTGCACCCGCGTGCCGCTCAGCAACGCCGCTCGCACGGCGACGTCCGCGAGCAGCCCGCAGCGGCGGTGGGACCCCACCGGCCGGCCCGGAGCCACGTCGGTCGGCGCGAGGCCGTACCAGGCGGTGGCGGTGACGTCCTCCGGCTGTCCGACGAACAGGTCGTCGACCCGGCCGTCGGCCAGCGCGCCAAGGGTCTCGTCCACGCCCTCGACCCCCAGCCGCCGGGCGCGGCCGCGTTCGTGGAAGTCCGCCAGCACTCCCGCGGTCCACGTGCGGGCGGCCCCGCGCACCTCGTCCTCGATCCGGCTCGGGCTCAGGTCGGTGCCGACCCAGCGCACCGTCGTCTCGCGCCGCACGGGCGCCGGCAGCGCGGCCCACAGCGCGGCCACCACCTCGTCCTGTCCCGCCACGACCAGCAGCCTGGCGTCCTGCCGGACCAGCATCGCCGCGACCGCCGACGCCACGGACCGCACACCCTCGTGCCAGTGCCGATCCTCGTAGTGCAGCGACATCCACTCCGCTTCAGGCGTGCCCAGTTCGGCCGTCTCGCGGGTCGCGGCGGCGATCACGCACGGCGGCCGGTCCTGCACCCACGCGAGCAACGGCAGCACGTGCGCGGGCGAGCTGAACCACGCGAGGTCCAGATGGCGCAGTCCGGGCGCCTGGAAGACGCGCGGCGGCACCTCTCCGCCCGCGAACGCCACCAACGTTCCGGCGGACGGATCAGCGTCGTGCGCCCGGTTCAGCGCGCCACCGATCGCACCGACCACGTCGTCGCCGGCTCCGTCACTGCGCAGCTGGTCGGCGAGGCGGATCCAGCGCGACCGCCACGAACGCAACGGACTCGATCCCATGTAGACGGACGCGACCGGCCGGGCGGGCCGGACGACGTCGATCAGATCCCGCAGCGCGGGCAGGCAGGTCTTGGGCACAGCAGCGACTCCTCTTCCCCGTCGTGGACTGGCCACAGAGTCCGGGGAGGCGGTGATCCGCTTCTTCACCCGGCGCGGATGAACCGGCCTACCCGCACGAGTGCGGCGCTCGCCCTGTGCGGGGGAAGTCCAGCCCGTGCGCGACGAGCAGCGTCGGACCTCTAAGGAGGTGCGGACTTCCATGAGCCGTCAACCTGATCGTTCCCGCTCCCGTCGCATCGTGCTCGCCGTCGTGCTGTTCGCCTTCATCGTCGCCGCCCCCGGTGACGACGACGAGTGCGGGGAGACCTCTCCACTCGCGGTCACCGGTGTCCTCGCGGCCGCCGGCCTGCTGCCCAGGCTGGTCGGGGTGGCCGGACGCGCGCTCGTGCTGTTGGCCCAGCCGGGCAAGGCGATCCGGCCCCCCTGCCCGGCGAAGTGATGCGGTTCGATCGCATGATCATTCACGGTAACTCCATCGGGGAGAGTCATCTTCATGTCCGACAGTTCGGAGTGCGAACGACCAGCGCACGACACCAGCCCGCCCAGATTCCGGGTTCCCGTCTCGGCCGTTCCGCTCGTCGCACGAGACCAGCTTCTGTCCGTTGTGGACGGTCACGTCGCGGCGGCACCGGTCACCCTCGTCACCGGGCCCGCGGGGAGCGGCAAGACCACGTTGCTCGCGGAGTGGGCCAGACGCCGCGCCGGCCGGGTCGCGTGGCTGACCCTCAACGAGCACGACAGCATGCCCGCCCGGCTGCGCATCGCGATCAGAGACGCGCTCACCGGCGTCTGGCCGGACCAGAGCCATCTCGACGCGATCCCCTGGTCCGAACCGGGTTTCTCCTCGGCGATCGTGGCCGCGTTCGACCACCTGCCCACGTCCGCCTGCCTGGTGCTGGACAACGTGCACGAACTACGTGACCCGGAGGCTCTCGCCACCATCGACCTGCTCACCCGGCAGCCACCGGACCGGCTGCGGCTCGTGCTGCTCGGCCGGTTCCCGCCACCGCTGCACCTCGCCCGGCTGCACCTGGAGGGACGGCTGCGCGAGGTGCTGCCCGACGAGCTCGCGTTCGACCGGGCGGAGACCGAGGCGCTGCTCGCCGCGTACGACGTGCCGGTCTCACCCGAAGAGATCACCCCGCTGCTCAACGGCACCGAAGGCTGGGCGGGCGGGCTCACGTTCGCGGCGATGCGGATGAACACGACCGGCGCCCGCCCGGCCGGCCTGCTCATGTTCACCGGGCAGGACGAGATCGTGAACGGCTATCTGACCGAGGAGGTGCTCGCGCCCCACTCACCGAGCACGCGCGACCTGCTGGTCGCGACCAGTGTCTGCGACTCGGTGAGCACGGGTCTCGCGAGCGCGCTGGCACCGGAGCACCCGAGTCCCGGCGTGGTGCTCGATCAGCTGGAACGCACCAACGCGTTCGTGAGCAGGCTGAGCGAGACACCCGAGTGGTACCGCTGTCATCCGGTGCTGCGGGCACATCTTCTCGCCGAGCTCCGCCGCACCCGTCCGGCCGACGAGAGCGCGCTGCACCGGTCCGCGGCGCGCTGGCACCACGAGCAAAGCCTGCCCCTGACGGCGTTGCGGCACGCGGTCGCGGCCGGCGAGGACCAGCTCACCGCGGAGATCGTCGAGCACTCGGTGCTGCGGGAGATGCTCCACGCGGGCGGCGCGAAGGTGCACCCGGTGCTGGCCTCGGTGCCCGCCCACGTGCTGGCCCGGCCCGCGGTCGGCGTGGTCGCGGCGCTCGTCGCACTCGACGCGGGCGACCTCGCCGCCGCCGACCGGGTGCTCGCGGGAATCGGCGGCGGTTCCCCCGCGCTACGACCGGAACGGGTCAGGGTGTTGCACGGCACGGCGTTGCTGCGCCGCGGCCGGTTCGACGCGCACGTCGGCGAGGCGCTCGACATCATGGCCAGGACGGCCGCCGGTCTGAGCGGCACACCGGACGCGGACGTCGCCGCCCTGCTCGACCGCGGCGTCGCGGCGTTGTCGCGCGGCGAGCACCGCGCCGCCGAGACCGACCTGGTCCGTGCGGCGGCGCTCGCCAGGAAGGAGGGGTTCACCCACGCGGAACTGGACTGCCGGGTGCACCTGGCCGCGCTGGCGAGCGCGATGGGCGACATCGTGGAGGGGGCGCGGCAGGCACAGGCCGCGGTCGAGTTCGCCGAGAGACGCGGGTGGCAGACGCACTTCACCTGCGCGCTCGCCTACTCGCTGATGGGCGTGCACGCCTACCTGCGCATGGAAGACGCGCACGCGACCGACCTGGCCAAGCTCGCGACCACGGCCCTGGGCGACCGGCCCGACCTCGGGGTCGGGATCGCGGTCCGCACGCTGGACGCGGCGGTGTCGTTCGCGACGGCCGGCGACCCGCGCGCCGTCGCCGGGCGCCTGCGCACCCAGTGGCAGGACGTCGCCGGGCGCGAGGTGACGCCGCCGGTGGTCGCGCACATAGCGCCCGCGCTGCAACGGATGGCGCTGCGGACCGGTGACGAGCAGTGGGCCGCGGCGATGCCCGGCCAGGTCGAGGCGATGTTCGGACCCTGCGGAGAACAGGCGGTGCTCCAGGCCGTGCTGCACTCCCACCACTCCCGCGTCAACCAGGCCCGCAAACTGGTGGAACCGCTGCTGTCGGGCGACCTGCCCGCGGTCGCCGCGCCGACCGTCGTCGACGCCTGGCTGCTGGAAGCCGTGCTGGTGGAACGATCCGGCGACCAGCGGCGCTCGCACGAGGCCGTCACCAGGGCGCTGGCGGTCGCCGAACCCGTCGGCACGATCAGGCCGTTCGTCCACGCGGGCAAGCCGGTGCGCGAACTCCTCGCCCGCGGCGCAGGCCGGTTCGGCAGGCTCGACCGGTTCGCCACCACGACGATGACGGCTTTGCCCACGGCGGCAACGACTTCGGCGGGTGTGCTCACCAGTCGCGAGCGCGATCTTCTGGTCGAGCTGCCGTCCATGCGCACCACAGAAGAGATCGCCAACTCCCTGTTCGTCTCCGTCAACACCGTGAAGACGCATCTGCGCGGCATCTACCGCAAGCTGGGCGTCAACCAGCGGCGTGACGCCGTGCTCGTGGCCAGGCGGCTCGGTCTGATCTGACCGCGATTGGCCCCTTGGGCCCCGGACCCGGCCCTTGCCACACTTGATCCGCACGGGCTCGCCACAGCGCGGTCCGCACCCCGAGCCGGCGACACGATCGCCAGGGTCTCGGTCATCGAATTCCCCAGCGGGCACCCCCGACGGTGCTCAGTTCGGCCTGCGCACAGCCGGGTGGGGTGTCCGGGTCGTGAGTGGTTTCCGTTCCCGTGGGCGCACTTTCGGGGTCGCAGGAGCCACTCACGGCCAGTCCGCTGTGGATGGTCGGCAGCGGCGCACTCGCCCGCTCCGGTAGATCTGACGGATGCCCGGCTCGGTCAACTTCGGGATCCGTGCGGCGAGAGGGCGGTCTGCTGGTAGGAAGGTTCGTCTGGCTTCGACCCGTCCGGGAGCCCGAGCGAGTCGAGAAGCTGCCGCAGACGCTCCTCGCGTGATCCGCGACACGAGGGCAACCAAAACGGTGCCCGATCGCATGGGTAGGGGTGAGGGCACCTGACGAGTGCCCCTGACCCGGCGGAGAGTCGCAGTGCGCAGTGGACAGGTGATCGCGGCAGTGGTGTTCGCACTGGCTGTCGCGGGAATCCTGGTCCCCGTGCTCACGCTCGTCGACGTGGAACGGCCTCCCGAGCAACGACCGACGGTGGTGCGGACCGACGACATGACGTGGCGGAGCACGCCGTCATCAGAACCGTCCCTGCAGCCGCGCGCACCGGGCCAATGATGACGCCGAACTGGGAATCCGAGTTCACCCACCTCTACGACCGGTGCGTCGACTCGATGCGCTTCACGGCGTTTCTGATGTGCGGCAACTGGCACGAGGCGGAGGACGTGCTGCAGTCGGCCTTCCTCAAGCTCTACCTGGCGCAGCCGGATCTGGCGGACCGGAGCGGGATGGAGGCCTACCTGCACCAGATCGTCGTCCGGACCTTCATCGCCGAACGCAGGCGCGTGCGCTGGCGCAGGGAGAAGCTGACCGACGCGCCACCCGAGAGCCTGGTCGTCTCCCCCGGCGCCGAGGACGGGCTCGTGGTGTGGGAGGCGTTGTCGTCCATGCCCGCACGCCAGCGCGCGGTCCTGGTGCTGCGCTACTGGAACGACATGAGCGTGGAGGATGTCGCCGCCACACTCGGTTGCTCGACCGGCACCGTGAAGTCGCAGAGCAGCAAAGGATTGGAAACGTTGCGGCGCAAGCTAGGGCCGGAGTTCGCCCGGTCGAGGCTGGAGGCGTGATGGAGCACGAGGACACCCTGCGAGCGACTTTTTCCACACTGGGAGGGGAAGTCGCGCCGCCGAACTCCCACTCGGCCGCCGGCGTGATCAGGCGTGGCCGGGCCGTGCGGTCCCGTCGCCGCACCGCCGCCGTGATCGGCAGCGCCGTCGCCACGGCCGCGGTCGCTGCTCTGGCACTGGCGTTCCTGCCCGGCGCTCCGAGCACGCCGGTGGTGCCGGGCCCGTCCCTTCAGACGCCGAGCCGGACGACGACCGGCGGGGTGAGCACCACGCCCACCGACGTGCCCGAGTCGCCGGCGGGTTCGCCGACCACGACCAGGTGATCCGTCCTAGAACTGCGACAGGACGTTGTGGTTCCACCACAGGTCGAGCTTGTCGAGGGTGTCGACGTCGCCCGGCTTCTTCAGCGTGCCGATGGTGAGGTTCCTGGTGTCGACCCACCAGACCTGGGCGTTGCCGTCGGCGAGGAAGCACGTGGTGAACTCGCCTTCCAGCGGCCCGGAGGTGTCCCGGTAGAAGAGCGCGTAGTGGATGGGGTCCGACTTGGGACGGCACCCGCCGCGCTCGTCCATCCGCGGGATGCCCCGGCTCGTCACCACCGCCTGGAAGAACCCGTCCTGCTTGGCGCGGTCGGCGAACAGCCGGAACTCGGCCTCCGCGGGCGGCGGGGCGTAGGGGTCGTCGGACTTCACGCCGCCGCAGCGAACGGTGGCGACCGTGCCTGTGTCCGGAGCGGTGGGCGCGCACGTGGTGGTGACGGTCCGGTAGATCGCCGGCAGGGCGTCCAGCAGCGCGTTGTCCTGTGGCGTTCGGGTCTTGGTCGGCGTGGTGGTGGTGGTGGTGGGCGTGCTGGACTGAGTGCTGCTCGGGGTGCTGCTGGACGTCGTGCCCGTGCCGAGGATCTTGTCCTTGTTCGCGACGATCAGCGACGTCACGACGATCCCCACCACGACCGCTAGCGCGCCGACGGCGAGAGCGGCGCGCTTGGCCGGTGACACGGCGCCGGTCCGTGCACGGGTCGGCGGGTACGGCTGTGCGGCGACGGGCTGGGGGCCGGTCGCGGTGTGCTGGAAGGGAGGCGGCGTCAGGGGTCCGGACTGGGGTCCGGGTGCGGCCGGACGAGGGAACGGTGGCTGCGGGCCCGTCGCGACGGGCCGTGGCAGGCCTGGGTGCCCCGCGGGCGGGGTCCCGGGGTTGGCGAGCGCGGACTGCCCAGCAGGCGGAGTACCGGGGTTGCCCAGGCCCGGCTGCCCACCAGGTGGGGTCCCGGTGTTGGCGGCGAACTGCCCCGCAGGCGGAGTACCGGGGTTGCCGAGGCCAGGCTGCCCACCGGGTGGGGTCCCTGGAGCAGCGAATCCGGCCTGGCCCACCGGCGGCGTGCCGGAAGCGGCTGGGCCTGGGTGTCCCGCAGACGGGGTCCCCGGGGTGGCGAAGCCCGGCTGCCCGCCGAGCAGGATCCCGGGAGTGGCCAGGCCGGCAGGCGGAGTCGCCGGGGCGGTCAGGGCCTGGGCCGCCGCCTGGGCGAACGCTCCCGCCGTGGCGTAGCGGTCGGCCGGGTTCTTGGCCATGCCCTTCGCGATCACGTCGTCCAGTGCCGCCGGGACCGCCGGGTTCAGCGGGGATGCCTTGGGCGGCGCCTCGTTCAGGTGCGCCCAGATCTGGGCGGCGGTGCCGTCCGCGGTGAACGGGCGGCGGCCCGCCAGGCAGGCGAACAGGACGCAGGCCAGGGCGTAGATGTCGGCGCGGCCGTCCACCAGGCCGCTCTCGAAGCGTTCCGGGGCCATGTAGTCGAGGGTGCCGACGACCGAGCCGGACGCCGTCAGGCCCGTCGCGGACGGCGAGACGCTGCGGGCGATGCCGAAGTCCACCAGGTACACGAAATCGCTCGAGGTCACGAGGATGTTCGACGGCTTCACGTCGCGGTGCACGAGGCCGTCGGCGTGTGCGGCGTCGAGGGCACTCGCCACCTGGTCGACGATGCGCACGGCCCGCACGGGGTCGAGGGTCTGCTCGCGGATCAGGTCGGACAGGTCGGAGCCCTCGACCAGCCGCATGTCCAGGTAGAGGCGGTCGTCGATCTCGCCGTAGGCGTGGATGGGGATGACGTGCGGTTCGCGCAGCCGAGCGACGATCCGCGCCTCGCGGCGGAAGCGGGCGCGGTAGTCCTCGTCGTCGTGGTAGCCGGGTGACAGCCTTTTGAGCGCCACGAACCGGTCGTGCGCCGTGTCGTACGCGCGGTGCACCTCGCCCATACCGCCGCGACCGAGCAACTGCTCGATCCGGTACGGCCCGAACGTCTCTTCCGTCATCGTCCTCGTGTCCCGAGCGTCTTGTCCGTTCGAGTCGACGCGCGCCGACCGCCGCGGGTTCCGCAGGCAGCAGCCTACAAACGCGCGAGGCGGCTGGTTCGTGCAGGACGCGGTCATCCGTTCGGACGTTGTGCCCGGCGGCGGGGGTGGGTGAGGGTTCGGCGGTGGCGATCAAGAAGCGACGGGCCGGCGGCGGGGTCTCGGCCCGGGTCCGGCGGGGGTGGGAGGTGGTCACCACCTCGCTGGCGCTGCTGACGGGTGTCTACCTGATCCTGATCACCATCGAGCCGACCCGGATCGTGCTGGAGCGCTACGTCGGCAAGCTCGACCTGCAGGGACTCGTCGCGCTGGTCGCGGTGATGCTGGAGATCGTCACCATCGCGATCTACCAGCACGGCAGGGACGTCCGGGCACTGAAGGCCCTCGTGACCGAACGCGAACAGCGGGACGTCACGCACTCCATCACCGACGTGCTGTCGGCCACGGCACAGACCGGGGCCGGACGGCGGGCGCGGCAGGTCGAGGTGCTGGGGCTGACGTTGAACACGACCTGGCCCGCGCTGGCGACGTGGCTGACCTCGCAGGCTCAGCCGCACGGCTGGAAGGTCACGCTGCACTGCCTGGACCCGGACTTCGTCGCACGGTCCGGCGAGTTCCCCGCCGAGTGGGCCGGTGAGGCGCGGCGCAGCCAGGACCGCATCCGGTCGTTCCTCGCCGAGGAGGCCGACTACCTGGCCCGGCACCGGATCAGCGTGGAACTCCGGGCCTACGCGTGTGTGCCCGTCGTGCACGGCTTCCGCTTCGGCGACGGCACGGTGTTCCTGTCCTACCTGCAGTGGACGGAGAACGGGCGCATCCGGCCGTTCGAGTTCTACGACCGGATCGGCGCCGACGACCGCTCACCCCGCGCGGGGCACTACCGGGACCTGTTCGACAGCTGGCTGCACCGGGCCGGCGCCAAACGGGTCACCGGCTGATCCTCACTTGAGCGGCATGACCCGCAACAGCACGGGCACCGTGGCCGCGGCGACGACGGTGTGCATCAGGATCAGCGCGAGCGAGTTCACCACGGTGGCGCCGCCCGCGAGAATGCCCAGGTCCGGGATCCACGAGAGCACGACGACGACGGGAACCAGCACCCGCAGGACGCGGCGCGGGTTGCCGGCGAAGCGGCGCACGAGGTACCAGCCGAGCGTGCCCAGCGCGATGCCGAGCACCGTGGCGGGCGCGTACTCCGCGAAGGCCAGGCCCATGCGTTCCGCGCCTGCGGGGACGAACTTGCCCGCGACCAGGGCGACCAGCGCGTTGACCACGACCGAGATCACCGCGGCGCCGAGAAGGCCGACGACGACCTCTCCGACGCTGGGCGCGAGCACTGAGGAGCGAGCGGGGAGGCTGGTGTCGGCCATGTGCCGTGTCCTTCGGTAGGCTGAATTGCAAGCAGTCACTTGCAATCAAGGTAGCCATCCGGTCACGCTTATGCAAGTGTCCACTTGCATCGATCGAGGAGGGTGAGTGGCTGGCAGGGTCACCGACGAGACGGTGTTCGCCGCGGCCTTGGCGGTGATCGCCGAGCAGGGGTACGAACGGGCGACCACCCGCGGGATCGCCGACGCCGCCGGGATCAACGAGGCGACGCTGTTCCGCAGGTTCACGTCCAAGCAGAACCTGTTGCGCCAGGCCGTCCGCGCCAGCTTCGCGGGGTTCGCGCTCGACCTCGACGCACCGGGCGACGACGTGACCGCCGACCTGCTCACGATCGTGGGCTACTACTCGCGGCTCTACGAAACGCGCGGCGGCGTGGTGCTCACCCTGATGAGGGAAGCGAAGTTCAACCCGGAGGTGGCGGCGGTGCTCGCCGAACCGGAGAAGCTGCTGGAGCGGGTGGACGCGGTCATCCTGCACCACCAACGGCGCGGCTCTCTCGTCGTGGAGCCGCCACGGCACACGTTCTTCGCACTGGTCGGGCCGGTGATGATGCGGGCCATCGCCCGGCGGGTGGACCAGCGCGCCACCCAGGCGCCCGCCGATCCCGAGGCCGTGGTGCGCCGGTTCCTCGACGGGCACAGGCCGTGACAACGCACCACTAGAGCCAGCCGCTGTCCTCGGCCACCTTGACGGCTTCCGCCCGCGTGCGGGCCCCGGTCTTGCCGATCGCCGCGCTCAGGTGGTTGCGCACGGTGCCTTCGGACAGGTGCAGCGCCTTCGCCAGGTCCGCCACCGTGCCACCGTCCCGGGCAACGGCGAGCACGTCGCGCTCGCGCTCGGTCAAAGGACTGTGTCCCGTGGCGAGCGACTCGGCCGCGAGAGCGGGATCCACCACGCGCAAACCGGCGTGCACCCGGCGGACCGCGTCGACCAGCTGTTCCGGGGAGGCGTCCTTGACCACGAATCCCGCCGCGCCCGCCGCCATCGCCCGCGCGAGGTAGCCGGGGCGGCCGAACGTCGTGCAGACGATCACCCGGCAGCTCGGCAGGGCCCTGCGCAGGTCCGCGGCGGCGCTGAGGCCGTCCTGGCCCGGCATCTGCACGTCGAGCAACGCGACGTCGGGCGTGGTGCGGCGGGCGGCGGCCACGACCTCGTCGCCGGCGCTGACCTGGGCGACGACCTCGATGTCGGGCTCCAAACCCAGCATCGCGGCGAACGCGCCCCGCACCAGCGCCTGGTCGTCGGCCAGCAGCACCTTGATCACACCGTCTCCCCTGTCACGCGACTTCGGCGCGCAGCCGGTAGCCACCGTCGTCCAACGGCCCCGCGAGCACGGTGCCGCGGTGCGGCGCGAGCCGTTCCGCCAGGCCCTTCAGCCCGCTTCCCGGGGTGCCCACCCCGGTGCCGCGTCCGTTGTCCCACACCTCGAGCCAGGTGTCGCCGAGGCGCACCGAGCACCGGGTCGCGGCGGCGTGGCGCAGGACGTTGGTGATCGCCTCGCGCAACACGTACCCGAACACCCCCTGCAGTTCGGGTCGCACGTTGTCCACGGCGTGCGGCAGGTCCGCCTCGATCTCGGCCGCGCGCAACGCCGCCCGCGCGCCCACCATCTCGGCCGCGAGCGACACCTCCCGATAACCCGACACGGTCGTGCGGACGTCGCTGAGCGCCTGCCGGGTCAGGTGCTCGACCTCGCGGATCTCCTCCAGCGCCCGGTCGGCCGACGAGCTCTCCAGCAGCCGCCGCGCCACCCCCGCCTTCAGGGTGATCGTGGTCAGGCTGTGCCCCAGAACGTCGTGCAGGTCGCGGGCCAGGCGGCTGCGTTCCTCGGTGCGCGCCATCGCGGCGATCTCCTCCTGTGCCGCGGACAAAGCCATGTTCGCCCGGATCATCCTGCCGACCGCGAGCATCCCCAGCGAGATCGACAGCAACGTGCCGAGCTGGCCGCCGTCGATGCCCAGGTCCCGTTCGAGGAACATCGTCCCCGCCAGCGCGAGCAGCACCGTGCCGTCGATCAGGATCGCCCGCCACGGCTTCAGCACCACCGCGACCGACGACATGATGTAGACCATCAGCCCCGCGTACGCCATCCCCAGCCAGTACACGGCCACCAGCCCGAGCACCGTCAGCCCCACGCCCAGCAGCGTGTTGAAGTTCTCGCTGCCGCTGCTCCAGAACCACCGCGGCGCCAGCATCCAGCCGACCGCGTAGGCCACCAGCAGCAGCACCAGCACGACCCGCGCCGCCACGCCCCGGTCGCTGATCACGACGTCGTAGATCACGGACGGGATGTAGAGCAGCACGAAGATGGCGGCGAACCAGAACCACTTGGTGTTGTCGTTGCTGCGGCGCACGACCATGAACCTAGTGCTGTGGAGACGCACCACTAGTTCTGCGCGCGGTAGCGGCGCGCGGCGACCACGGACAGTGCGGCCACCCACAGCCCGATCACCAGCAGCGCCTCCTTGACGTCCACTCCGGACACGAACGGCGCCTGCGTCAGCTGCTTCACCCAGAACGTCGGCAGTACCTTCATGATCCCCGCCAGCCAGGCGGGCGCCACGTCTGCGGGGATCCAGATCCCGCCCAGCAGACCGAACAGCATCGACGCCAGACCGGTGATGGCCTGCATGCCGTCCGGGGTCGCGATCAGCCCGATCACGATGCCCAGCAGCACGAACGGGATCGCGCCCAGCCACAGCGTCGCCAGCACGCCGAGCCAGTGCATCGCGTCCATCCGCACGCCCTCGACCGCGCCGATCACGCACACCAGCAGGATTCCCGGCAGCCCGACCAACATGCCCAGCGCGCCCTTGGTCGTCAGGTAACCCGCACCGGTCAACGGCGTCAGGCGCAACTGCCGCTGCCAGCCCAGCCCTCGCTCCACGGCGATCCGCGCGCCGATCGACAGCGGCCCGGCCATCACGCCGAACAACGCCATGTTCATCATCAGCGACGTGGTGACCGGCAACCCGTTCGGGAACGTGCCCTCACCGCCGCCGTAGAGGTTCACGAAGAGCACGAACATCACCGAGGGCAGCACCACGGTGAAGATCAGGTAGCGGCCGTTGCGCACCGCTCGCCGCAGTTCCAGGCCCAGGAAACGCGTGTTCATCAGTTGTCCTTCCCCGTGAGCGCGAGGAACGCGTCCTCGAGGCCGAGCGCGGTGATCTCGATGTCGTGGGCTTGCGGATAGCGGGCCAGCAGCGCGCGCACGGCAGCGTCGGAATCCGCACAGGTCAACATGATCTGGTCGCCCCGCCGCTCGATCGCCCGCACGCCGGGCAGGTCCAGGTCCCCAGCCCCCGGCACGACCGCGCGCAACGTGCGGCCGGACACCGTGGCACGCACCTGCGCCACCGACCCGTCCGCCACGATCCGGCCCGAGCGCATCAGCACCACGCGGTCCGCGTACTCCTCGGCCTCGTCGAGGTAGTGCGTCGCGAACAGCACCGTGCGGCCCGTGTCGGTGTACGCGCGCATCTGCTGCCAGAACGCCCGCCGCGTCTCCACGTCCATCGCGACCGTCGGCTCGTCGAGCACCAGCAGGTCCGGCTCGCACACCAGCGCCAGCGCGAACCGCACCCGCTGCTTCTGCCCGCCGGACAGCTTCGTGCACTTGCGCCCGGCCAGATCCGCGATCCCCGCCTGCTGCAACGCCCGCGCGACCGGCATGGGCCTGCGGTGCAGCGCCGCGATCAGCCCCACGGCCTCGGCGACCGTCGCGTCGTCCAGCAGAGCGCCGCTCTGCAGCATCGCCGAGATCTGCCCCGCCACCACGGCGTCGCGCGGCGACTTGCCGAAGACCCTGATCTCGCCCTCGTCCGGAGTGGACAGTCCGAGCAGCATGTCCACCGTCGTCGACTTGCCGGCCCCGTTCGGCCCGAGCAACGCCACCACCTCGCCGGGAGAGATCACCAGGTCGACCCCGTCGACCGCGCGGACCTCACCGAACCGCTTCCGCAGGCCGCTCAGCGCCACCGCGGCGCCGGCCCGCACAGCTGTTTCCGTCATGCCCCCAATGCTCGGCGCCGGAGCAGGACGGCGAGGGGCTCAAGCGTCACGACCTCGCCATGACAGATGTCATGGGCGTGACCGTGGCGGCTGTTCGGGTGGTTTCTCCTCGCCACACTCGAAGTTCATTTGGTTGCTCATTGACAGACCCGGCGCGGACTCGACACTCTGCACCTTCCCTGTGATCGAAAGGTGCCGCTTGTCATGAAACTCCGTTTCGTCTTACCGGTCCTCGCCCTGCTCTCCGCGGTGGTCGTCACCCCTGCCGCGGCGGCGGAGGCGGATCCCGTGCAGGCCGCCGACGCCTGCTACACCTGGGGACGCACGCTGTCGCAAGGAGCGTCGGGCGAGGACGTCCGGCAGCTGCAGATCCGCGTGGCCGGCTATCCCGGCTACGGCGCCGTGCTCGCCATCGACGGGCAGTTCGGGGCCGGCACGAAGGCGGCCGTGACCCGGTTCCAGCAGGCCTACGGTCTCGGTGCCGACGGCATCGCCGGCGCCGCGACGTTCTCGAAGATCTACGCGTTGCAGGACAACGACTGCACGCCGGTCAACTTCACCTACGACGAGCTGAACAACTGCAACTCCGACTGGTCCGGCGGCAACGTCTCGGCGGCGACCGCGCGCGCCAACGCGTTGGTGTCCATGTGGAAGCTGCAGGCGATGCGGCACGCCATGGGAGACAGGCCGATCGACGTCAACGGCGGCTTCCGCAGCGTGTCGTGCAACAACGCCGTCGGCGGTGCGACAGGAAGCCGGCACCTCTACGGCGACGCCGTCGACCTGGGGGCCGGGCCGCAGGGCTTCTGCGCACTGGCGAAGCAGGCCCGCAACCACGGCTTCAACGAGATCCTCGGCCCGGGCTACACCGGCCACAACGACCACGTGCACGTGGCACACAAGTCCAGCCGTTTCTGGTCCGCGCCGACCTGCGGCATCTAGAGCCGGTGGCGTGAAACAGAGCGACGGCTTCCGAACGGGAGCCGTCGCTCACTCGTTCGACGTCCTCGGTGGCACCGCGAGCCACTCGAGTTCGGCGGCGAGCACGCCGAGCTGAAAACGCGACTGCACGCCCAGCAACGACTGCAGGCGCGCGATGCGCCGGTTCAGCGTGCGGAGGCTGACGTCCAGTTCGCGGGCGATCGCCCGGTCGGTCGCGCCGGTCCGCATGAGCCGCAACAGGTGCTGGGTCGCCGTCGTGGGTTCCTTCCCCACGGACCCCACGAGCGCGCGCGTCCCTACGGGGTGTGCGACCACCCCCGGTGTTGCGTGGGTCACCGTCATGAGGCGACGGTAGGCCGGACTATTGGCGACTGTCAATCAAAAGTCGGCGCTTTGCTGTCAAATCGCACCTATCTTCAGGATGAACGACGCCATTACTCCGCCAGTTGCACCTCACTGGCGGCAACCTCGTCCAGCCGCGCGTCCAGCACCTCCGGCGACAGCACGTGCCGGACCACCATCGCCGCCGCGCCCAGCGCGCCGGCGGTGACACCGGCGCCCGACGCGACGATCCGCAGGTTCTCCGTGGCCAGCGGCAGCGAACGCCGGTAGATCGACTCGCGCACGCCCGCCAGCAGCATCTCGCCCGCCTCCGCCAGCAGGCCGCCGATGACCACGAGCGACGGGTTGAACATGCTCACGCACCCGGCGAGCACCTCCCCGATGTCCCGGCCCGCCTGCCGCACGACCCGGCCCGCCTCGAGGTTGCCGGAGCGGACCAGGTTCACCACGTCGGCCGTCGAGTGCGCGGGATGCCCCAGGTCGCGAAGCTTCACCGCGAGCGCGGGACCGGCGGCGACGGCTTCGAGGCAGTCCGTGTTGCCGCACCGGCACAACGCCTCACCGCCCTGGGGCACCCGGATGTGCCCCAGGTCCCCTGCCGCGCCCGCCGCGCCGCGGTGCAGCACACCGTTGCTGATCAGCCCGGCGCCGATGCCGGTCGCCGCCTTCACCACGATCATGTGCCGCACGTCCGGGTGCGACGCGGTGTGCTCGCCCAGCGCCATCAGGTTGACCTCGTTGTCGACCAGCACCGGCACACCGAACTCCGCCGCGATGGCCGCCGGCACGTCGAACCCGTCCCAGCCCGGCATGATCGGCGGGTTGTTCGGGCGGCCGGTGGAGTGCTCGACCGGCCCCGGCAGGCCGATGCCCACGCCCGCGATCTGCGCGTCGTCCCCGGTCTTGAGCAACGAACGCCAGGTGGCGACGAGGAGAGGCAGGATCGCCTCCGGGCCGTCCGCCACGTCGAGTTCCACCTGTTCGACGGCGAGCAACCGGCACGCCAGGTCGGAGACGGCGACGGTGGCGTGGGTGGCGCCCACCTCGGCCGCCAGCACGTGACAGGCGCCGGGGTTGAACCCGAACCGGCCCGCCGGGCGGCCGCCGGTGGACTCCCCCGTGCCGCTGTCGCTCACCAGACCGGCCGCCACGAGCAGGTCCAGCCTGGCGCGCACCGTGGACCGGGCGAGGCCGGTCGCGGCCACGATCTCCGCTCGGGTGCGCGGGCTGCCGTCCATCAGCATGCGCAGCACAGCGGCCGGCGAACCCGCCTCTACACCCAAGGTGCTCTCCATCGAACAATTGTCACATCGGCGACACAGGACCGAGCGCCACCGTCAGCCACCCGAACTGAACGCGGCGTCGAACGAGGCCGACGGCGGGTCGAAGGCGTTGCGGCGGATGAACTCCAGCGCCTCGGGCGCACCGACGAGCCGGTCCATCCCCGCGTCCTCCCACTCGACGCTGATCGGGCCGGAGTACCCGATGGTGTTGAGCATCCTGAACGACTGCTCCCACGGCACGTCACCGCGTCCGGTGGAGACGAAGTCCCAGCCACGCCGCGGGTCCCCCCACGCCAGGTGCGAACCCATCCGGCCGTTGCGGCCGTTGCCGACCTGACGCCGGGCGTCCTTGCAGTCGACGTGGTAGATCCGGTCGCGGAAGTCCCACAGGAACCCGACCGGGTCGAGGTCCTGCCAGACGAAGTGCGACGGGTCCCAGTTGAGGCCGAACGCGGGCCGGTGCCCGATCGCCTCCAGCGTGCGGACGCACGTCCAGTAGTCGTAGGCGATCTCCGACGGGTGGACCTCGTGCGCGAACCGGACACCGACCTCGTCGAACACGTCCAGGATCGGGTTCCAGCGGTCCGCGAAGTCCTGGTAGCCGGCGTCGATCATCGACGCGGGCGCCGGCGGGAACATCGCGACGGTCTTCCAGATCGACGAGCCGGTGAACCCCACGACGGTGTCGACGCCGAGCCTGGCCGCGGCCCGCGCGGTCATCTTCATCTCCTCCGCCGCCCGCTGCCGCACCCCCTCGGGGTCCCCGTCACCCCAGTTGCGGGCGGACAGGATGCCCTGGTGCCGCTCGTCGATGGGGTCGTCGCAGACGGCCTGCCCGGTGAGGTGGTTGGAGATCGCCCACACCTTCAGGTCGTGCTTGGCGAGGATCGCGAGCCGGTCCGCGACGTAGTCGTCGTCCTCCGCGGCCCGCCACGGGTCGAGGTGGTCGCCCCAGCAGGCGATCTCCAGACCGTCGTAGCCCCAGCCGGAGGCCAGCCGGCAGACCTCCTCGAACGGCAGGTCGGCCCACTGACCGGTGAACAACGTGATCGGACGTGCCATCTCCGGAATCCTCCCTCAGACCTGTTGCCACGAACCGGACGACGCGCTGTCCTCGACGGCGGCGAGGACGCGCTGCACCTGGAGCCCGTCGGCGAACGACGGCGCGGGATCGGTTCCCTCCGCCACCGCCCGCACGAAGTCGACGGCCTGGTGGGTGAACGCGTGCTCGTAGCCCAGGCCGTGCCCGGCGGGCCACCAGGCGGCCACATACGGATGTTCCGGCTCGGTCACCATGATCCGGCGGAACCCCGAGACGGCGGCGTCCTCGGTGCCGTCGAAGAACTGCAGCACGTTCATGTCCTCGAAGTCGAAGGCCAGGCTGCCCGCCGAGCCGTTGATCTCGATGCGCAGCGCGTTCTTGCGGCCGTTGGCGAACCTCGTGGCCTCGAACGAGCCGAGCGCGCCACTGCCGAAGCGCGCCAGGAACAGCGCGGCGTCGTCCACGGTGACAGGCCCGGTCTGTCCGGTCGCGGCGGTACCGGACAGACCGGAGTGCGTGGAGGCGAGCGGACGCTCCGGCACGAACGTCACCAGCGTCCCCATCACCTCGCTGATGGTGTCGCCGAGGATGAACTGGGTGGCGTCGACGATGTGCGCGCCGATGTCGCCCAGCGCGCCCGAACCGGCCTTCTCCTTGTCGAGCCGCCACGACAGCGGCGCGGCGGGATCGACGATCCAGTCCTGCAGGTACTGGGCCCGCACGTGGTGGATGCGTCCTAGCCTGCCCTGGGCGACCAGATCACGGGCCAGGCCCAGGGCAGGCACTCGCCGGTAGCTGAACCCGACCATGGCGCGCACGCCGCGCTTCGCCGCCCGTTCCGCGGCCTCCGCCATGGCGACGGCCTCGGCGACGGTGTTGGCCATCGGCTTCTCGCACAGCACGTGCTTGCCCGCGTCCAGGGCGGCGACCGCGATCTCGGCGTGCGTGTCACCTGGTGTGCAGATGTCCACCACGTGCACGTCGTCGCGCTCCAGCACGGACTTCCAGTCGCTCGTCGCCTCCGCCCAGCCCAGGCGCTCGGCCGCGGCCCTGGTGCGGTCGGCGTCCCGCCCGGCCAGCACGGACATCACCGGCCGCACCGGCAGGTCGAAGAAGTGCGGCGCGACCCGCCACGCCTGGGAGTGCGCCGCTCCCATGAAGGCGTGGCCGATCAGCGCGATGCCAAGTTCAGTCACCGTGCGGTCCTCTCGTGTTCTCAGGACTCGAAGGCAGTCGGCAGGTAGCGGTCGACGTTGTCCTTCGTGACGACCGGGGCGTACAGCTGGACCTGCCGGGGAACCTCCACCTCGACCAGGTCGCCGAGGCTCTTGTTCTGCACCGCGAGCCGCGCCAGCCGGATGCCGTCGGCGCCTTGGGTTGACGGGTAGATGACGGTCGCCTTGTGCGGGCCGTTGTCCGCCTTGATCTCCCGCATCACGTTGGCCGATCCCGCGCCGCCGACCATGAAGAACTCGCTGCGGCCGGAGTTCTTGATCGCGGCCGCGACGCCGACGCCCTGGTCGTCGTCGTGGTTCCAGATGGCGTCGAGCTTCGGCGCGGCCTGCAGCAGGTTCGCGGCGGCCCGCTCGCCGCTCTCCACGGTGAACTCGGCCGCCACGCGGTTGTTCACCTTCAGCCCGCACCCCGCGAGCGCCTCCGCGAAGCCCTTGCTGCGGTCCTGGGTCAGCGGCAGCGAGTCGATGCCGGCGATCTCCGCGACGACGGCGTCCGCCTTGCCCTTCAGGCGTTCGCAGACGTACGTGCCCGCGGACACGCCCATGCCGTAGTTGTCGCCCAGCACCGTGGACCTCGCGGCGAACGGGCTGTCGAACTGCCGGTCGACGTTGATCACGGTGATGCCGGCCTTCATGGCCTTGAGCGCCACCGGGGTGAGCGCCGCGCCGTCGAACGGCAGCAGGACGATCGCGTTCACCTTGTCGTTGATGAACGTCTCGACCTGACTGATCTGGAGGTTGACGTCGTTGGTGCCCTCGACGACGCGCAGCTCCACATCGGAGTACTTGGTCGCCTCTGCCTTGGCGGCGTTGGTGATCGCGGCCATCCAGCCGTGGTCGGCGGCCGGTGCGGAGAAGCCGATGACGACCTTCTTGCCGGGCTCGTCGTTGGCGACCTTCACTCCGCCGCTCTGGTTCCCGCCGCCCTGGGGCTCGGGCGTGTTGCCCGTGCAGGCGGTGAGCGCGAGTGCTGAGGCGGCGGCGAGAAGAGTGATTCTCTTGAACTGCATGGGTTTCTGGTCTCCTCGGGGGGCGGCGGTCGTGGACGGCGCGTCAAGCGCCACTGCGTCGGGCCAGTCGCTGCTGGAGGAGGACGGCGACCACGATGATCGCGCCCTTCGCGACGGCCTGGGCGGAGATGGAGAGGTTGTTGAGGGTGAACACGTTCGACAGCGTGGTGAAGATCAGGACGCCGAAGACGGTGCCCGCGATCGTGCCTCGGCCGCCGGACAGCAGCGTGCCGCCGATCACGACCGCGGCGATCGCGTCGAGCTCGTACAGGCCGCCGTGGGTCGCGCTGCCGGTCGTGGTGCGGGCGATGAGCATGGCGGCGGCCAGCCCGCAGCACAGCCCGAGCAGCGCGTAGAGCAGGACGGTGTGCCGCCGCACGTCGATGCCCGCCAGCCGGGCCGCCTCCGGGTTGCCGCCCACCGCGAACGTGCGGCGGCCGAACGTGGTGCGGTTGAGCAGCACCCATCCGGCCACCGCGACCACCGCGAAGATCACCACGAGCACCGGTACCCCCAGCACCGATGCGTCGAAGAACGCGGCGAAGCCCGGCACGTTCACGATCTGCGTCTTGCGGTTGGAGATGATCTCGGCGAGACCGCGGGCGGCGGCCAGGCTCGCCAGGGTCGCGATGAACGCCACGACCCGGCCGTAGGCGATGAGCATGCCGTTGACCAGTCCGCACGCCCCGCCCACCAGCAGCGCGGTGAACACGATGACGATCCAGTGCGTGTCGTTGGCGATGCCTTGGGTGGCCAGGGTCGTCGCCCACACCGAGGACAGCGCGACGATCGCGCCGACGGACAGGTCGATCCCTCCGCCGGTGATCACGAACGTCATGCCGATGCTCACGACACCGATCACCGCGGCGAGCCGCAGGATGGTCAGCACGTTGTCGACGTCGGCGAACCGGTCGCCCGCGGTGATCACCCCGCCCAGGCACAGCAGGACCAGTGCGACCACGAGACCGGTGTTGCGCCCGGCCGGGGAGGCGAGCAGCGCCGAGACGCTCGACTCCTTGGCGACCGGGGTGTGCTGGGGCGCGGCCACTGCGGCGGTGTCCTCGCTCATGCTGCGTGTCCTTCCATGACCAGGTCGAGGACCCGGGACTCGTCGATCTCGTCGGCGGGACCGTCGTGGACCACCCGGCCCTCGCGCACCACCAGGACCCGGTCGGCCAGGCCCAGTACCTCCTCGACGTCGCTGGACACGACGACGACGGCCACGCCGGAGTCCGCCAGCGCGCGGATGAGCTCGTAGATCTCGCTGCGCGCGCCCACGTCCACGCCGCGGGTGGGTTCGTCCAGCAGCAGCACCCGGCACTCCCGCAGCAGCCACCGCGCGAGCACGACCTTCTGCTGGTTGCCGCCGGACAGGCCGCGCACCACGCGGTCGACGCCGGCCGGCCGGACGTCCAGCGTCTCGGTGAGCTGGGCCGAGCGGACGCGTTCGGCCCGGTCGTCCAGGAACCCGAAGCGGGCGAACGACGACATCGACGAGACGGTGATGTTGCGGTACACGGCCTGGTCCAGCAGCAGTCCCTGGCTCTTGCGCTCCTCCGGGCACAGCCCCATGCCCGCGCGCACGGCCACGCCGACACTCCCCCGCCGCAGCCGTTTGCCGTCGACCTCGACGGTGCCTTCGGCCGCCTTGCGCGCCCCGTAGATCGTCTCCAGGATCTCGGAGCGGCCCGACCCGACGAGCCCAGCGAGCCCGACCACCTCACCCGCGCGGACCGTGAGGTCGACGTCGCGGAAGCGGCTCTTGTCGGCCAGCCCGCTCACCTTCAGCACTTCCGGTGCGGCCGGGTCGACGGGTTTCCGTTGCGGGAACACGTTGTCCAGCACGCGCCCGGTCATCAGCCCGATCAGTTCCGAGGTCTTCACCTCGCGTGCGGGCAGACCTGTGGCGACGGTGCGGCCGTCCTTGAGGACGGTGACCCGGTCGCCGATCTCCCGGATCTCCGCGAGGCGGTGCGAGATGTAGACGACGGCCACGCCCTGCGCGGTGAGCTCCCTGATCACCCCGAACAGGACCCGCACCTCGTCCGGGTCCAGCACGGCCGACGGCTCGTCCATGATCAGCAGCTGCCCGTCCAGCGACAGCGCCCGTGCCATGCTCACGACCTGCTGGTGCGCGACGGACAACCGGCCGACGTCGCGGTCGGGCGAGATCTCCGGGTGCCCCAGCCGGGCGAGCAGCGCGCGGGTCCGGCGCCGTGCGTCCGCCCGCCGCGTGAAGCCCGCAGTGGACAGTTCGTGGCCGAGGAACACGTTGTCGGCCACCGACAGGCCGCTCACGAGATCGAGCTCCTGGTAGATGGCCGCCACCCCGCTGCGCATCGCGGCGGTCGGGTTGCCGAACGACACGACCTCGCCCCGCCAGCGGATCTCACCCTCGTCGGGACGGTGCGCGCCGGACAACACCTTGATCAGCGTCGACTTGCCGGCGCCGTTCTGCCCGAGCAGGCAGTGGACCTCACCCGCGCGGACGTCGAAGTCCACGCCCTGCAGGGCCATCACGCCGGGAAAGCGCTTCACCAGACCCTGGACGGACAACAGTGCCGCGGCCGTCATCCGGTCCACAGCCGAAAAGGCGCGCGGCAACGCGCGGGCGAGCTCACCATTGAGTCCTCCGGGGCCCCGGCAACCGTTGTGCCATCGGGGAATTCGGTCTTGCGGACTCTCAAGCTAATTCGCCGGTTTTGTCCCGGCAAGAAGGTGGGAGTGGCACATATCGGCCAACTTTTCCCTTGACCCGGCGAGCCCTCCCATCCACATCCCATCGACAAACGGTCGACCGCCGCAGTGCACCGTGCGTGCGTCACAGGAGGAGACACCAATGGCGGCACTGCAAGCTGGGTTCGTCCGGACGTACGCGCACAAGAAGGTCGTGATCCTGAAGACGGGCTTGAGCATCGGCGACGAGGACGCCGTGCTGATCGCCCCGCTCATCTCGGCCAAGCCGCCCGCCACCACTCGCGGCGTCGAGGTGAAGACCGGCTACGGCAGACGCTGGGTGCTGATCGGCCAGGTGAACACCGTGAAACCCGCCAGCCTGGTCACCGTGTGGAAAGGCCCGGACCGTCTCAAACCAGACCAGATGAAGATCGTCCTGCAGGAGCTCGACAAGCCCTCCAGGTAGAGCAGCGACGGCTGCGCGTCCGCGTGACTCCCGGCAGTGGAAATGCGGCGCGCCCGCACCGCGCCCTCTGCGATACTTCTGCTGTGAACAGGGGGAACGGCCTGCCGGGAGTGCATTTTCTGCTCTCGCTGATCGAAGCGCGGGACGCGGCCGTGGTGCGGCATCGGCTCGGCATCAGAGAGCCCGAACAGCACACCGTCGACCGCGCGGCGCAGGAGTTGGAGCGGCTGCGTGCACCGCGATCGGTGCTGCTGTGGATGCTCGAGGAGGACGACCCCTGGACGAACCGCGTGGTGTTCCACCACTCCGGTACCCCGGACTCGGTCAAGCGCGACATCCTGCGCGGAGTGCCGTTCGGCGGCGCGGAGGGGTGGCTGCCGATGGCTGCGCACTGCCGGGATCCGTTCTGCTCCCACAAGGCGCCGGAGATCCAGGTCGGCCCGCACGGTGTGGTCGGCGGGCTGCGTGCGGCTCGGACGTTGGGGGTGGCCAGGAACGCCGCGCGGGCGGTGGGCCGGGACGACTGGGCCGAGGTCGCGGAGGCGGACCGGGTCGAGCCGCTGCCCGGCTATGCGCGCTGGGCGCTGACCGAGCGGATCGACTGTCCGCCGGACGTGCGCGCGCAGTTCGGGTCGCATCCCAAGTTCACTCGTCGGCTGCGGCAGGCGGGCATCGTCGAGCCGGCGGAGTACGTCGAACTGGCCAGGCCGCCGCACGAGGTGCTGGGGGTGCTGCAGTTCGGTCGCCTGCTGTTCCCGCGCCGCGGGCGGGAGGTCGCCACGTCGCTGGCGCCGTTGGTGCACGCCGAGGTCGGTGCGAACCCGGACGCGTGGGCGGTGCTGGCGCGGTTGCTGCCGACGTTCGCGGGAACGGTGCCGGAGCTGGTGAGGACCAGCGGAGCCATCGCGCACGCGTGAGGTGACGGGCGGCTGGATTCGAACCAGCGTGCCCCACCTGTGCAGGGTGGTGCGTCTGCCTCTGCGCTACGACCCGTCGGCACGGATCCTACTGGTGGGAAAATGAGCATCCGAAAGCGGTTGCCGGTCGTCGACCTGACCGACCGCCGGGCACTGGCGAACTGGCGTCCCGCCGCGCCCTCGGTGATCGCCGAGGCGGAGCGGCTCAAGGAGGCCGCGCTGCTCGACTTCGGGCTCACCGAGTCCGCGGTCGGCTCGTGGCTGTTCTCCAAGTGCCGCCACCAGATCGCCACGACCGCGGTCGACACCGCGGCCGTCGTGGCGTCCGGAGACGGCACGTGCCTGCTGCTGTTCAACCCGGACTTCTTCGCCGGCATCGGACTGGACGGCGTGAAGTTCGTGCTGTTCCACGAGGCTCGGCACCTGGTGCACCGGCATCTGTTCGTGGAGCAGGACCTGCGGGCCGACCCCGTGTTCACGCTCGCGGCCGAGGTGGTGATCAACCACGTCGCGACGGTGCGGCTGGGCCGGGGACTTCCCGTGCTGGAGGGCAAGCCCATCGGCATCGATCCGGCGGCGATCCACGCGAAGTACGTCGAGGACCTGACGGCGCATGACCTCGTTCCGTTGGAGTACGAGGACTTCCTCGACACCGATATGTCCGTCTACACCGAACTCAAGCGGATGAGGAACCCGCCGGTACCGGCACCACTCTGTGTCCACCTGACCCACGAGGTCCAGCTGGACCAGGAGACGGTCGACGCCGTCGTGTCGTCGACGCTGCTGAACTCCCTGCTCGCGGCACGCCGAGGCAACGGCAACGCCGAGTCCGAGCTGCTCGACCTGATGGGCCGCACCGAGGACGTCGCGAGCAAGGTGTGGGGGAACCTCGGCGCGGGCGCGTTGCGGGGCACGACGTCACGGACCGGCAAGGTCGACTGGTGGCAGCGGTGGCTCGTCGACGTGCTCGGGTCGAAGCTGCGCGAGGGCGAACGGCTGGTGTACCCGAAGAAGCGCGGCGCGGTTCTGGCCGTGCTCGGGCACGACCCGATGCTGTCGCGGCGTGGGCCGGTGCGAGACAAGGTGCTGGTCATCGCCTACGACACCTCGGGGTCGATGCCGTCGAGCGTCGTCGAGTGGATGACGGACCTGGTCGGCGGGATCGACGGCGTGCGGGCGCACTGGCTGGCCTTCGACGGCGTGGTGATGCCGTTCCGGCCGGGTGAGCCCGTGCTCGGCGGTGGCGGGACCAGTTTCCAGGCCGTGGTGGACCACGTCGAGGGACGTTCCATGGTGAACGGCGAGCACTTCGAGGAACAGCCGGACGCGGTGATCATGCTGACCGACGGTCACGCCCCGCCCGTCACACCCGCGGAGCCGGACAAGTGGATCTGGCTGATCACCGAGGGCGGCGACGACTGGCCCGACCACCACACACCACCCATGGCCTGCCACCGCGTGCGGCCCGTGACCGGAAGAAGCCGATGACCCCGACGACCACCACCCGGTCCAAGCTGGCCGCGTTCATCGACGCGATGATCGACATCGGCCAGACGGGCCAGATCTTCGGCTCGCACGGCATCGGCAAGACCGCGACCTTCTTCTCCCACCTCGCCGAGGCGCACCCGGACACCGAGCTGGTGTTCGTGCCGGCGGCGAACCTCACCCCGGACGACCTGCTGATCAACGCGCCGGTGCGGGAGGCCGACGGAGAGCTCGTGCTGCGCCAGCTGGTGATGAGCCAGCTGCGGCCGGGCAGGAGGTTCGTGCTGCTGATCGACGACTCGCTGCAGGCGGGCGAGACGATCCAGTCGCAGCTCATGCAGGTCGCGTGCAACTGGACGCTGGGCGAGTTCGACCTGCGCGCCCTGGGCTGCGTCGGCGTGTTCCTGACCGACAACGAGTCGCTCGCCGAGACGTCGGCGCGACGCAGCGACCTCGCGATCCTCGACCGCATGGTGACCGTGCGGATGACCGCGAACGACACCGCGTGGCGCACCAAGCTCGCCGGGCGGTACCGCGAGTGGGACCTCGGCCCGTTCTTCGGCGTGTGGAGCTCACTCGGCCCGGAACTGCGGGAGTTGTTGTCGCCGCGCACGATGGAGCACGTCCTGGCCAACGCCCGCGAGGGTTTCCCGTTGCGCTGGGCACTTCCGCTCGTCAACGGCGAGCGGCTGCGGCTGGAGGAGACCCGCGGACGCAAGAGTGCCGACCGCACGCCGGAGATCCTCGACAGGCTCGCGACCGCGCTCGGCGTGCGCAATCCCGCGACCGTCCCGGATCCGGTGCGACAGGTCCTCAAGGCCGCGCTGCGCAACCGCTGGAGCGTGCTGCTCCAAGGACCGCCCGGCTGCGGCAAGACCGAGCTGGTGCGCGAGACGATCCGGGCCGAGCTGGGCCGCGACCCGCTGTACTTCTCGTTGCCGGTGACCAACGTCGAGGACCTCTGCGCGCCGCTGCCCACCTCCGACGGCACGCTGGTGAACCTCATGGCGCGGGCGTTCACCGGCCGTGACCCGAAGGCGATCGTGTGGGACGAGTACAACCGGCCCAAGGACAAGGCCGCGTTCGCCCGGCTGATGGAGATCACCCAGGAGTGGTCGCTGGCCGGACAGCCCATCGAGAACCTGCGAGCCCAGATCGCGATCCAGAACCCGCCGTACCACCTGGGCCGCAAGCTCCTGGTGGCACGCAACAACATCGCGCAGGCGACCCGCTTCACCGCGTCCCTCGTCGTCGAGCCGTCCGACATCCCGGCGAACGAGTGGCTGATCCGCAAGTACGGCGGCGTGGCGGAGACCGTGCTGGAGTGGTGGAAGCACGACATCGACGACGAGGGCCGGGAGTGGATCACCAAGCGCACGATCGAGCGGCTCGTCAAACTGCACGAGCGCGGACTGCCGCTGGAACTGGCGACGATCTACCTCGGCGAGGGCGAGTACGCGCCCGTCCCGCTGACCGCGCTGATGGACCGCCTGACCAACCGGCCCGTCACCGGGCTCGGTGAGCTCGCCCGGCAGGTGCACCTGTGGGAGGAACGGCTGCGCGCCGAGTCGGCGTCGGCCGAGGGTGGCAACGACGGCGACGTCGTGCACCAGGTGCTGGCCAACGCCGAGCTGTCCCAGCTGCGCCGGCATCGCAAGGTCGTCACGCGGCTGGTCGCGCTGCTGCCACCCAAACTCCGGGCCACCTACTTCGTCGGGGTGGCGGAGGATCGGCAGCGGTTCTGGGTCGAGATCTTCGCGAAGATGCCGCGTTAGGCCCTGTCCTGCAAGTTCGTCAGGTGAGAGACGCGGTCGAGAGTCCCGGAGGCGGTGCCGCCGCGGTGCCCTCATACCCGGGCGTATTCGGGCGTTGCGGCGGTGCCGTCTCCGGGGCCCTCGGCCGCTGCTGTCGCCCGACGAGACTTACAGGACAGGGCCTAGCTTGAGTTTTAACCTCTGAGCTGTTGGGTGAGACCCCGGTTGATCATGGGTGAAGCCCTTGGTCGATTCTTCTTCTTGCGACAGACGAAGATCGAGACCAAGGGCTTCAGTTGATCAGTGTGCACCATGCCCGGGACGCCGCCGCGTTCAGGGAGTTATCGGCGTTGCGGCAGGAGTTCTACCGGTGCCTGCTCAAGCGGGCGGACGCGTTGTTCGAGCTGACCGACGCTGTGTTGTGCGCGGACGGGCCGGTCCGGTCGGTCGCGGAGTTGTCGCTGGCCGGTGAGCATCGGCGTGGGCATGGCAGTGGCTATGCCGCGCTGGCCCAGGGGCGCGTCGAGTTCGACCGGTTACGGACCGCGCTGACCAGTGTGTCGTTGCCGCGCGCGGCGGATGGGCGGCTGGTGCTGGCGGTGGACGTGACCTGCTGGCTAAGGCCCGAGGCGCACACGTGCCCGCAGCGGATCCTGTGTCACACCTACGGCCGTGGCAAGGACCAGCACGCGATGGTGCCGGGCTGGCCCTACTCGGTCGTCGTCGCGCTAGAAGCCGGGCGGGGTTCGTGGACCGCGCCGCTGGACGTGGTCCGGCTCGCGCCCGGTGACATCGCCGCGAACGTCACCGCCCGGCAGATTCGCGACGTGGTGGACCGCCTGACCACCGCCGGGCAGTGGCGGCCAGGAGATCCGGACATCCTGCTGGTCGCCGACGCCGGCTACGACGGCCCGCGCCTGGCCCACGTGCTGGCCGGCCTGCCGATCACCGTGCTGGTCCGGATGCGCTCGGATCGGGTCCTACACCGCCCGGTCGGACCACAGCCGCCCGGCACGACGGGCAGGCCCCGCCGCCACGGCAGCGAATTCGCCTTCAGCGACCAGAACACCTGGGGCGCACCGGATATCACCATCGAGACCACGACCCGGCTCTACGGTCCCGCGCTGATCCGCGCCTGGGACCGGCTGCACCCCCGCTTGACGCACCGCATCGCCTGGGCCGGCCACGACGGCACCCTGCCGATCCTTGAGGGCACCGTGATCCGGCTGCAGGTCGAACGCCTGCCCTCCGGGGCGACACCGAAACCCGTGTGGCTCTGGCACTCCCGCACCGGCCTCGACCACACCGAGGTCGATCTGGCCTGGCAGGCGTTCCTGCGCCGCTTCGACATCGAGCACACCTTCCGCATGCTCAAACAAACCCTCGGCTGGACCACCCCGAAACTGCGCTCACCCCAGGCGGCCGATCGCTGGACCTGGCTGCTGATCACCGCCTACACCCAACTTCGACTCGCCCGCAACCTCACCACAGACCTGCGCCGCCCCGGGAGAAACCCCGCCCAGCGCAACGCCTCAGCCCGGCACGAGTCCGCCGAGGGTTTCGGAACCTGCGCCCACAACTCACCTGCCCAGCCCATGTCCCGAAACCTTCACGGCCAGGCCCCGGACGCCCCGCCGGAACACCCAACCACCGGCCCGCCACACGACACGACGTCCACACCGTCACCAGCACGAACACCCGAAAACCCAGACGCGGCAACAAACCCGCGTCGAGCAACCCCCGACCCCGCCGAACCAGTTAAAACTCAAGCTAGTCGGCCGGCTGTCGGTGCACGCTGCGCACCGCCGCCACGTCCGCGGGCACCGGCGGCCGTTCGGGAATCGCGGCGCTCAGCGCGTCGAGTCTGCGCCTGATGCTGCCGGCGACCCCCTTGCCCAGCACGAAGCGGGTGGGGGTGGCCGCGCGCTGGGCGCCGTCGAGCAGCCGATAAGCGGCCTGACTGCCGAGCCCGGTGTTGCTCAGCACCAGGTGCCGCAACCGATGTGGCCGTTGCGCCAACGCGTCCGCGATGGCCGTCGCCGCCGCCGAGTCCATGCGGTTGTCGTGCGCGCCCAGGACTCCGGCGGCCTTGACCCGTCCGAGATCGCACACCTCGACGCCGGCCTGGGCGGCGGCGACCACCAGACGGGCCGCGGCCTGTGGGCCGATACCGTTGCTGGCCAGGGAGATCCGCCGCAGCCTGCCAGGGACGAGCGCGTCCGCGATGGTGTGAGCGCCCTCGTCGCCCAGTCCTGCCGCGGACACGTACAGCTCGCTCACCGCGTCGGCGGCGAGCAGCGCCGCCAGGTGCGTCGCGCCGGCCGGGCCGAGCGGGTTGCCGCCGACGTAGAGGCGTTCCACGGGACGGCCCGCGGCGGCAGCGGTGATCATGGCTGCTGCCAACCGTTGCACGGCGGTGGCGTCGAGGTCGGTCTGGACGAGGTCGAGCGTGCGCAGCGACCGGGCGGACTCCACGAGCGCGGCCGCCGCGTCGCCGTCGCCGATCGGGTTGCGCTTGAGCCAGATTCCGGTCACCCTGCTCGCCTGCGGCGACATCCGCAGGTTGTCCGCGATGCGACAGGCGCCGCCGGCCGTGATTCCGTTGCACCCCAGGTACAACGTCTCGACCTCGCGCTCGACCGCCTGCCCCGCCACCTCGGCCGCGCCGTCGCCGAGACCGTCGGTGCCCAGCAGCAGGTGCTTGACGACGCCGGGCCGCAACGCCTGCGCCACCTGTGCCGCGCCGCCAGGCCCGAGGTCCTGCTTGCACAGATCCAGCCTGCCGTCGGGAAGCGCGGTGCCGGTCGGGAAGTCCAGCCGCTCCCCCGCGCTCGTGCCGGTGCGCAGCCAGGCCAGCAGCGGCTCCAGCGGGCTCACCACGCCGCCTCCCGGTAGTCCTTGAGGAACACTCCGGCGACCGGTGCGCCGGCCTCGCCCCGCACGATCGGGTCGTAGATCCGCGCCGCACCGTCCACGACGTCCAGCGGCGTGCGGAACCCGTGCTCCGCCAGCCGTGTCTTCTTCGGCGCCGGGTTCTCGTCGGTGATCCAGCCGGTGTCGACGGAGCACATGTAGACGCCCTGGTCCGCGAGCTCGGGCCCGCTGGTGCGGGTCAGCATGTTGAGCGCGGCCTTGGCCATGTTCGTGTGCGGGTGGCCGGAAGTCTTGTTCCGCACGGCGAACCGGCCCTCCACGGCGGTCACGTTGACGACGTACCGGCGCGGGTGCGGCGACGCCAGCAGCAACGGCAACAGCCGATCGCACAACAGCGTCGGCGCGAGCGCGTTCACCAGCTGCGTCTCCAGCACCTCGGCCGCGTCGAGCTCGCCGACCCGTGCCGACCAGGAGTTGACCGGCGCGGTGTCCGGCAGCAGCCCGGCCTCGTCGATCTCCGCGAGCGCCAGCGCGCCGTGGCTCTGCTCCAGCGCGAGCATCGGGCTGAAACCCGGCGCCAGCAACACGTTCGGCGGCACACCGGTCTCACCGGCGATCAACGCCGCATAGGACTCCGGCGGGCGGCGCACGGTCTGGGCGGCGTTGTTGACCAGGACGTCGAGCGGCCTGCCGTCCTCGCGCAAGGACTCGGTGAGACCGAGCACCTGCCGTGGGTCGCGCAGGTCGATGCCGACGAGCGTCAGCCGGTGCAACCACTCCTCGCTGCCAGGAGCCTCCTCGAACCGGCGCCGGGCGTCGCGCGGGAACCTGGTCGTGACCATCAGCTCGGCCCCGTCCCGCAGCAGCATCAGCGCCACCTGGAAGCCGATCTTCACCCGCCCGCCGGTGAGCAACGCCCTGCGCCCGGTCAGGTCGGCGCGCGCACCGCGGCGCTCGGTGTTCTCCCGCGCGCACGACGGGCAGAGCCGGTGGTAGAACGCGTCGGCGCGCTGGTAGAAGTCCTTGCACACGTAGCAACGCCGAGCCCGCGACAGCTCGAGTGCGACCGCGTCCTCCACAGCCGGCAGCGGCGCGTCCTCACGTCGGTCCAGCGCACCCGTCGCGGTCGAGGCGTCGATGGCCGCGTCGGCTCGGGCGTGCTCCTCGCCGCGCACCTTCCTGCGGTTCTTCCTGCCCTCGCGGGCGAACGACTCCGCGACCCGCTCGGCCTTGAGCCGAACCGGGTCGTCGGCAGGAAGCGCCCGCAACCTCGCGACGGTCTCGTGGAACGTCGCGAGGTCTGCCTCGGTGATCGTGCTGTCCTTCATCGTGCGGTCCCGGCCGGATTCGAACCGGCGTGATCCACCCTGACAAGGTGGTGCGACTGCCTCTGCGCTACGGGACCTGGCCTGCCGGGGCGGCCGGATTCGAACCGGCGTGTGCTGGATCTGGAGTCCGGTGCGACTGCCTCTGCGCTACGACCCCGGCATTGCCGCCATCGTATCCAGCGATCGGCGAACGGGCGGCGCCACCGTCCGTAGGGTGTTGCCCGCCGAGCACACCTGGGGGACGAGAAATGGGCGAGAAGACCTACATCCTGCACGACGAACCGGCGTTGACGACCGCGCAACCGTGCGTCGCGCACGCGGACCTCACCCCGTTCGGATTCGACGACCTGCACGAAGAGCTGTGGCTCGCGGATCTGGGCGACGGCACGTTCGAGCTGCGCTGCCTCCCGTTCCTGGTCCACGGCCTGTCCCTGCACGACCGCGTCACCGTGACCAACGGCCTGGTGACCGGCCTGGCCGCGGCGCGCGGCCACCGCACGTTGCGGGTCCTGATCCTTTCCGAACCGCCGACGGCGACGCTCGAAGACCTCCGAGAGGCGTTCATCCGGTTCGCCCGTGACGAGAAGCTGTTGTCCGAGTGGAGCGGTGACAGGCACGTCGCCATCGACTTCCCGCCGGACCGCAGGCCCGCGTCTCTCGCCGACCTCCTGGTGCAGAACCAGCGCGACGGCAACATCGTGTGGGAGTGGAACATCGCCGAGCCGTTCGTGGCCGGCACTCCCGAACCGCTGGACCGCCACGTCCGGTGCGTGCTGCCGCAGCCGGTCCTCGACTCCCCCGGCCGCGAGCAGGTGGACGGCGCCTGGCTGAGCCACGAGACGGCAGGCGAGTCGGTGATGATGCAGGTCCCCGGCGTCGGTGCGTTCGTCCGCGTCCTGCTGCCGATCCAGCTCGTCGACGGCGGCAAGATCACCTACAACGTCTGGATCGGCGTCCCGCAGGAAGAGCTGGCGCGGATCTTCGGCGTGTGGTGGGAACCGGAGTACGCCGACCTGCGGATCGCCGGGCTCCTCGCCAACCCCGTTCCACCCTGGGGACTGCTCGGCGCGCCGGTGGAGGCCGTGGTGCGCGACGTCGACGAGGTGCCGTACTGCGCGCGTTCTGACCATCCCGAGCTGGAACGAGCGCTCACCGCCGAGTGGCCCGTCGACGTCGCCGACCAACCTCGTCCCTAGCGGGCGGTGAGGGCGTAGGCGGGCAGCGGCACGTTGCCGCTCTCCCGCGCGGTCTGGCGGAGCAACTCCTTCGCCAGCCCGTCCGGCGCCTCCTTCAGCGCGATGGAGATCTCCCAGTCCGCGTCCTGCAACGCGCTCGTGTCGACGTCGCCGATCTGTTCGACCTGCCAGCCGGCGGTGTCGAGCGCGGCGAGCAGGGTGGCGCGGGTCAGCGGGGCGCGGACGTTGCCGTCGGTCTCGCCCATGCGGTCCTGGGCGAGCACGGCCAGCAGGTGCGGCACCTGGTCGGCCCGCTGGGGTTCCGGGTCCCACTCGGCGAAGCAGAGCCGCGCACCGAGCGCGCGGGCCTTCGCCAGGGTGCGTCCGAGCAGGTCGGCCGACGCGAAGTACCAGGAGCAGTGGGCGAGCACGACGAGGTCGTAGCCGGTGCCGACGTCGTCGGTGAGCGCGTCGGTCTCGTACCGCATCTCGATGCGGTCGCCGAGCGGACCGTCGAGCAGGTGCCGCGCGGAGTCGCCGACGGTGACCGGGGCGCCGTAACCGGGTGGCGCGATGTCGGTGCCGACGACCCTCCCGTGTGGACCGACGAGGTCCGCGAGCACGGCGGTCATGTCTCCCTGGCCGCAGCCGATCTCCAGCACTCTCGCGCCGTCGGGGATCTGCCAGGTTCGCGCCAGCTCCAGGCGGTACGCGGTCTGCGTGACCTGAACGTCCGGGCTGACGGAGTGGGCCGCCATGAGGCGGGCGATTTCTTGGGGATTCATCGTGGCGGAGCGTAAGAGCGGTACTCCGCCACCGCATCTTATTTCGGGCCGATGCCGAACCGGCCCAGGCCCAGCGGCGTCCGGTCGTGCTCCAGGCGAGTGCGCAGCGCGGCATACGCCTCCGCGCGGGCAAGATCCTTCGCTCGGGGCGGATCAGGCACGCGGTCCAGCACCTCGCGCGGATCGCACACCCACACCGGCAGCCCGGCGAGTTCCATCCTGGACGCGCCCTCCTTGAGCTGGGCGTAGGTGCCGGTGAGCTTCGGCGGGACGTCCACCATGCCCAGCCTGGTGACGAACAGGTGGTCCAGTTGCTCCAGCGTCACCGGCTCCGGGCGCCACGCACGGCACTGCTCGACGGTGAGGCCGTTGCGCCAGCTCGGGTCGTGGGCGGGGACGGCGTCGAGTCGCAGCAGGAGGTCCGCCACGCGGCGCAGGTTCGCCGGGTCCGGCGACGGCACGACGTCGAGGTCGTTGGGTTCCAGGTCCACGCCGTAGATCGCGAGGACGGTGGACCCGCTCATCACCCAGTCGATCTCACGCAGTGCTTCGAGCAGCTCTCGCACCCGCAGCCGCGGACGGTCTCGTGGATCAGGCATTCCGCCGAGGCTAGCCCGCAGGGGCCGGAGACGTTGCTCACGATCAACCCCCGCCGAACCAGGCCCTGCCCGCACGGCACCCTAGAGTTGGGCCACCTCCTGGGCGGCGTTGCACCAGGACGTTCACCCGATGCTCATCCTGCCAGGCACCACGCCGCGGGACCGTCTCCTGAGGTGCTGATGTCCTCGTTCCAGGCCGCCCCGCGGCCGTCCCTGTCGCAGCGCGTCCGCACGACGTGGTTCGCGAACCCGCGGGCCGATCTGCTGTCCGGTCTGGTCGTCGCGCTCGCGCTGATTCCCGAGGCGCTGTCGTTCTCCGTCATCGCCGGCGTCGACCCGAAGGTCGGCCTCTACGCGTCGTTCACCATCGCGATCATCATCGCGTTCGCGGGCGGGCGGCCCGCCATGATCTCCGCCGCCACCGGTGCGATGGCTCTCGTGCTCGTGGGGCTGGTGCGCGATCACGGTGTCGAGTACATGTTCGCCGCCACGGTGCTCACCGGTGTGTTCCAGATCCTGTTCGGACTGCTCGGCGTGCACAGGCTGATGCGGTTCGTGCCGCGCACGGTGATGGTCGGTTTCGTCAACGCGCTGGCGATCCTGTTGTTCGCCGCGCAGATCCCGCACATCACCGGAGGCGGCTGGCCCGTCATCGCGCTGGCCGCGCTCGGCCTCGCGATCATCTACCTGCTCCCCCGCCTCACCAAGGCCGTGCCCGCGCCGCTGGTCGCGATCGTGGTGGTCACCGCGCTCACGGTGTTCCTGCACATCGCCGTGCCCACGGTCGGCGACCAGGGCGAGCTGCCTTCCGCGCTGCCCGGTTTCGGCCTGCCGATGGTCCCGTTCACGCTGGAGACCCTCGGCATCATCGCCCCGTACGCGCTGACGCTCGCCGCGGTCGGCCTGATCGAGTCGCTGCTCACCGCCCAGCTGCTCGACGACATCACCGACACCGGCTCCAGCAAGGGCAGGGAGGTCCGCGGCCAGGGCATCGCCAACATCGCCACCGGCTTCCTCGGCGGCATGGCCGGGTGCGCGATGATCGGCCAGTCGATGATCAACGTGAAGTCCGGCGGCCGCACCCGGCTGTCGACCCTCGCGGCGGGCGTGTTCCTGCTGGTCCTCGTCTTCGTGCTCGGTCCGGTCGTCTCGCTGATCCCGATGGCCGCGCTGGTGGCGGTGATGGTGTTCGTGTCGGTCAGCACGTTCGACTGGAGCAGCATCAAGATCTCCACGCTGCGGCGCACGCCGAAGAGCGAGACGGCGGTGATGGTCGTGACCGTCGGCACCGTCGTCGCCACCCACAACCTCGCACTCGGCGTGCTCGCGGGCGCGTTGCTCTCCGCGATCTTCTTCGCCCGCCGCGTCGCGCACCTCGTCGAGGTCTCCAGCGTCCTCGACGGCGACACCCGCGTCTACACCGTCACCGGCGAGCTGTTCTTCGCCTCCACCAACGAACTCATGCACGCCTTCGACTACACCGACACAGTGTCCAAAGTGGTCGTCGACCTCTCCGGCGCCCACGTCTGGGACAGCTCCGCCGTCGCCACCCTGGACGCCGTCACCGCGAAGTTCACCTCGCGCGGCGTCGAAGCCGAGCTCATCGGCCTCAACCCGGACAGCGAGCACCTGCACACCAGACTGTCCGGCCAACTGACCGGCTCGCACTGACCGCGAAGGCCTCCGCGGCTTCCTCAACGGAGAGCCGGGTGCCCGGCTCGAACGCCACGCCGAACGCCGCGTCGCCGAGCTGGTTGACGAGTTTGGTTTGTGATGCAAACCTAATGGCATCACAGTCGACTTGGGGGACGAGATGACGGACGATCCGGCGGAACTGCTCGACGAACTGGCCGGCCTGCGCAGGCGGGCGCGCGACGACCGGCACGGCTACTGGTTCCCGTTGCTGCTCTTCGGGATCCTGTCGTTCGGCTCGATCCCGCTCTCCCAGCCCGATCCCCACCCGACCGACCACCTGGTCGACGGCGGGCCTGGCTGGTGGCTCAACCCGCTGATGCACCTCGGGACGACGTACGAGGTGACGCACCCGCTCGCACTCGAGCTGTACTGGCTCGGTGCGCTGATCGCGGGGCTCGTCGCCACGGTGTGGTGGTATCGCTGGCGAGCCCGGCGCGTCGGCGTGGAGACCTCGACCGGCACGTATGCCCAGGTCGCGTTGTTCGGCTCGGTCGCCGTGCTGCTCGGGATCCCGCTGAGCACCAGCCTTTTCTTCGAGTACCGCCTCTTCTACCCGACGCTGCCGGTGGCCGTGGCCGTGATGCTGGTGCTCCTGGGGCTGGCCCTGCTGGCCTTCCGGGCGCGGCGGGCCAGGCCGCTGTTCGTTCCCCTCGGTCTGGTGCTGGTGTCGATCGCGTTGTCGTTGCTGCAACTGCCCGGCATCGACGTCGACCTGGGGATGGGCGGCATGGCCCAGTTCATGGTGATCGCGCTCGGCCTGCTCGCCCTCGCTTGGATCGAACGCAGCGTGGTGTGCTCGGTGATCGCGGCCGTGTTCGCGGTTGCGGTGCTGATCGTCAACAATTCGCCCATGAAGATCGACGCGTTGGGCAGCGCCCAGGACGTCTTCCTGCCCGCGACGGTGCTCGTGCTCGGCGGGCTGGGAGCACTTGCCGCCCGCCGGTACTCCTCATGAGCGAACACCCCACCGCGGCGCTCGACGACGTCGTTCACCAGCGCCACCGGCTCGGCATCCTGACCGTCGCGGCGGAGGTGAAGAGAGTGGAGTTCGGTTACCTGAAGTCCACCCTGAACCTCACCGCGGGCAACCTGTCGCGGCACATCACCGTGCTGGAGGACGCCGAGCTCGTGGTGGTCGAGAAGGGGTACGACGGCAAGCGCCCGAAGACCTGGGTCAGCATCACCGCCGCGGGGCGCCACGCGCTCGCCGTCGAGATGTCCGCACTGCGCGCTCTGCTGGAGCGCCACGGCAAGTCCGGCTGAGGTCAGCCTGCGTCCACAGGGGTGCCGTACTCGTCGTGGCGACGCCACCACTGGTACGGCGCCTCCTGCGGATAGCCCTCCGGCGAGTCCTCCCACTCCTCCTGGCGGCCGAGCGGGGTGAGGTCGAGCAGGCTCCAGACGTTGCCGGTCTGCTCCGCCGAACGCGCGTTGGTGAAGTAGGTGCGGTAGACCTCGTCGCCGTCGCGGAAGAAGACGTTGAGGCCGAAGTACTCGTCGACACCGAAGTCCTTCGAGAACTCGTCCCGCGTCGTGCACCAGGGCACCTGGTCCCAGCCCATCCGGTGCCGGTAGCGCCTGATGTCGGCCTGCGGAGCGGGTGAGACCAGCACGAACGTGACGTCGCGGGCGTTGAGGTGGGCGAGGTGGCCCAGGTTGTCGGTGAACATCGCGCAGCCGCTGCAGCCGCCCTCCGGGAAGTCGGCGACGCCCGGCTCGAAGAAGTGCCGGTAGACGATCAGCTGGCGCCGCCCGGCGAACAGGCCGGGCAGGTCCACCGTCCCGTCCGGCCCCTCGAAGGCGTACTGCTTCCCGACCCGGACCCACGGCAACCGGCGACGCTGCGCCGACAACGCGTCCTTCGCGCGAGTGTGCTCCTTCTCCTTGCGCAGAAGGTCTTCACGGGCCGCGTTCCACTCCTCGGCCGACACGACAGGTGGCGTCCTCACGCCTTGTCCGTACCCCGCACCGGCCGCCCGGCAAACCTCAGCCGGTACCGATGGCGAACAGGTGGATCTGCTTGTCGGACGGCAGGGTCACGGCGGCGATCGTCTTGCCCTCGGGCGCGTCGAACGGCGCGGTGGCGAAGATGAACGCGGGTCCGGTGCCGCCCTGGTTCACGTTGCGGTAGCGGGGATGCGCGACCACGGTGTTGCCGAAGACCGGGTCGTTCGCGCTGCCGCCGGGCAGCACCCAGTCGCCGAACGACAGGTCGGTCCGGGCGGTGCCGCCGTCGGTGAAGGTGACGGTCGCGGTGCCGCGGTGGTCGCCGTTGCTCGCCGCGCCCACGAACACCAGGCGCCGAGGCTGACCCGCCACGGTGACGGTCTGGCCTTCGGCGGCGACGTTGTCCGGGCGACCGTCAGGAGCGGCGGGCCAGGTGAACGCGGTGCCCGCGACCTCGACCCGTTTGCCCCCGGTCAGGCCCGCCTCGGCCAGGGCCTGGCGGGAGTAGCTGTTGCCGGCACCGTCCAGGTTGGCCTGCGACCTGGCGTCGTCGTCCGAGATTCCGGTGTTGTCGTACCGGGTGGCCAGGCTGCCTTCCGGTGCCACCAGAACGGTCACCGTGGTCGTGACCGTGCGGTGGTCGCCCTTGAGGGTCACCGGGATGTCGTGGTAGCCCTCGGGCGCGGTCGCGCTCACCTGGAACTTCGCCTGGCCGTCCTCCAGCCGGAACCGCTGCGGACCGCTGACGGTGATCCCGGCGGGCGGGGCACTCGACACCGCGAGGGTGCGATCCTTGCCCGCCAGCTTGCGCGCGGACACCGTGAACTCCGCGGTGCCACCGGGCCGCACCGTGATCATGCTGTTGGCACTGGCCAGGAAGTCGTACTCACCGTCGCGATAGGACGGTGGCGCCTCGTCGGCGTCCGTCGCCCAGCCGCGGTCAGGCGTGGTGCCGAGCTCGAAGTCGAGCCTGCCGCCGGTGCTGACGATGTCGCGGGGCAGGCCGGTGCGCTCGTGGTCGCGGCCGTTGAGGTTCAGGTCCTGCACGTACATCGCGGTGGCGGAGGCCTTGGGCGCGTTGATGGTCAGGTCGCGGCCGGGCAGGTCGAGCACGATTCGGGGGAACAACGGGCTGTGCAGCGCCAGGTCGGACGTGCCGGGTGTGGCGGGATAGAGACCCAGTGCGGCCCAGACGTACCAGGAGGACTGGGCGCCGAGGTCGTCGTTGCCGGGTTCGCCGTCAGGGGTGGGGCTGAACAGGGTGGTCATGATCTGCCGGACGACCTGCTGGGTGCGCCACGGCCGTCCGGTGTGGTTGTACAGCCAGGGAATGCCGAACGCAGGTTCGTTGCCCGCCCACATGTACGGCTCCTGCGGACCGGCGTTGAGCTTGGTGGTGAACGTGTCCAGCCGCGCCGCCGCGGCGTCCTTGCCGCCCATCGCGGTGATCAGGCCCGCCGGGTTGTGCGGCACCATCCAGCTGTACTGCACCGAGTTGCCCTCGTCGAACCCGTCCTGGCCGAACCCGCCGCCGGGCGAGAAGGCCGGACCGTCCGGGAACCGGCCGTCGCCGTCACGCGGCTGGACGTGGGAGGTGGCGGGGTTGAACAGGTTCTGCCAGTTCTGGCCGCGCTGAGTGAACTCCGCGGCGGTCTTGCGGTCACCGGCGGCCTTCGCGAGCTGGGCGATGGCGAAGTCGTCGATCGACCACTCCAGCGTGATCGAGGCGCCGACCCGGTTGTGGTCGCCGCGGGCGGCGTCGGTGTTGGGCAGGTAGCCGCGCTTCACGTACTCGGCGATGCCCGGCCGTTCCTGGTAGGCGCCGGGCGTGGTGTCCACGCTGGTAGCGCCCTTGACCAGGTACTGCATCGCGGTCTTGAGGTCGAAGTCGCGCGCGCCGTACGCGTACAGGTTGGCGATCAGCGGGACGGAGCTGTCGCCGGTCATCTGCGCGGTGTAGTCGTTGGCGAGCGGCCAGCGCGGCCACCAGCCGCCCTGCACCGCGTCGTTGACGAGCGACTGCGCCATGTCACTGGCCTCGCGCGGCCACAGCATGGCGTGCAGCGGGGCGAGGCTGCGATAGGTGTCCCAGTCGGAGAAGTTCGCGTACTGGGTGCGTCCGGCGGGCAGCGTGTGGATCTGGTCGTCGAAGCCGATGTAGCGCCCGTCCACGTCGTTGAACGTGTTGGGGTGCATCAACGAGTGGTACAGAGCGGTGTAGAAGGTCTTCAGCTCGCCGGTGTCCGTGCCCGCGACGCGGATCTTGCTCAGCTCGGTGCGCCACTTCGCCCTGGTGTCCGCGCGGACCTGGCCCGCGTCCCAGTGCGGGATCTCCTGGGCCATGTTCCGCTTCGCACCGTCCACACCGACGAACGACAGCGCCACCTTCGCCTTGACCTGGCCCGCGGGGAAACTCAGGTACGCGCCCGCTTTCGGGGCTTTGACACCGCCGCTGCCGGGGCTGATCGCGTTGCCGTCCCACGTGCCGCCGGCAGTGAACGGCTGGTCGAAGGTGATGGCGTAGTAGACGGTGTACTTGTTGGACTTGCCGCAGAAGCCGCCGGTGCTGGCCGAACCGGTGACCGTGGTGTCGTTCTCGATCCTCACCTCGGCCGCCGAGTTGCCGGACAGGCTCGCCCCGCCCTTGATCAGCACGTGGCCGTCGGCGGGCAGCGTGAACGTGGCCAGGCCGGTGCGGGTGGTGGCCGTGAGCTCTGTCCGGACCTTCGAGTCCTCCAACGTCACCGCGTAGTAGCCGGGCTCGCCCTGCTCACTGGTGTGCTGGTAGCGATCGACCCGGTCCCAGGGCTTCTCCCCCAGGTCACCGGTGATCGGCAAGATCGGCACGTCACCGAAAGCGGTGCACCCGACGCTGGCGTGCGTGAGGCTGAAACCTCGGATCTTTTCGTTGTGGTACTGGTAGCCGGCGTAGGAGCCCAAGGTGTCCGGCGAGAACTGCATCATGCCGAACGGCACCGCCGGACCGGGAAAGTTGTTGATCTCACCAGCGGCGGCGTTGGCCAAACCGGTGCCGATGAACGGGTCCACGTACGCCGTGGGGTCGGAGACCAGCGCGGGCACCGGTTCCGCGGCGGCCACCACCGGAGCCGCGAGCACCAGCGCGGCCGCCATCACTACCAGTCCCCTGAAGCCCATAGATCGGAACTTTCCGCAGACCTACCGCGCTGTCAACGTTGTCGACATCGATCTGGCCGGTTCCGGACACCACGTCACGCGGGTGGCGCCAGCACGATCGCCGAGTTGTGGCCGCCCATGCCGAGCGACGACTTGATCGTGAGGCCGTCGGCGAGCGGCGTGAGCCCGTCCAGGAGGGCCGGATGCCCCGGCGCGACCACGGGCGGCGCCGGGATCACGCCGGTGTCGTACGCCATCGCCGTCACCGCGGCCTCGATCGCCGACGCGGCGCCCTGGCAATGTCCCGTCAGCGGCTTCACCGAGTAGACCTCGGTCTCCGGCCCGAACAGCTGCTCCAGGACTGCCGCCTCGGCCGCGTCGCACTGCGCGGTGCCGGGACCGTGCGCGTTGAGATAGCGCACGTCCGCGGCGCTCACCCCGGCGTTGTCCAGCGCGTCGGTGAAGCACGCGGTGATCTGGTCGAGCTGCGGATCGATCGACGTCACGTGGTACGCGTCGTGCGACATCGCGCCGCCCAGCGTCATGGCGTACGGCCGGGACGCGTGCCGGGAAAGGACGAACGCCACCGACGCCTCGCCCATCACGAAACCCCGGCTGCCCTGCTGGAACGGACGGCACGCGTCGAGCGGCTCGGCGTCCACGATGGCCACACCGAGCCGGACGAAGTGAGCCACGTTCTCGGGCGTGAGCGACAGATCCGTCGCGACGAACACGACGTCGTCGACGATTCCCGCGTCCAGCCACGCTTTCGCCGTGATCAGGCCGGCGTTGCCCGACGCGCACATCGCCGAGACGTTCATGGCGGGCCCGTGGAAACCGTATTCCTGCATGAGCATCGACATCGGCGTGGACGGCATCAGCGCCAGATAGTCGTGCACCGGCAACGACCCTCCGCGCGTGACGTAGAAATCGCGCCACAGGTCCACCTCGCCCAGCACCACCGCGTGCAGGAGCCCGACCCGGCGACCGGGATGCCAGCCGCGGGTGCCCGCGTCCTCGATGGCCTCTCTGGCAGCGGCTCGCATGGCCTGCGCGAACCGGCTCGGTCCGTCGAGCGGATCACCGCCGTCGCCGACTCGCGCCGCCCAGACCGTCTCGCCGGGGTTCCTGCCCAGCTCGGGAACAACGGTGGCGGCGGGTTTCCCGCTCGCCAGACCGTCCCACAGAGACCGGCGGCTCCAGCCGTACGCGCTGACCACGCCGATTCCGCAGATGCTCACACCTCGCGCGACCATATCCAGCTCCACCACCGAGGGCCGACACCTCCTACCAGGGTAACTGCCCAGCACACCTGGCGGGTGAGCGATCTATTCGTCCACATTGGACAGTGAAGTCGACCCCCTGACCGTCGGACGGTGTCCGGGTACCGATATAACGGCACACCATGTTTACGCCAGACGGATGCGCCTCCGGCCGCCTGTGCGGTAGGACTTCACGATGGCCACGCCACCGCGAATCCGAGGGAGCGCAGGACCTGGGAGTCATGACGTGAGCGGCCTGACCGGTGACGCGGAGTTCGACCACGAGCTGCTGGCCGGCCTCGCGCTCTCGATCGGCGCCTCGGTGGTGTGGTGGCTCGACCTGGACGAGGACCGGCTCGGCTGGATGCCGGGCCTCGACGTGGTGATCGGGGTGCCCGGCGCGGACTCCGGCACCGTGCGCGCCGCGCTGGCCGGCCTGGTGGCGCCGCTGACGGTGGCCGCGAAGTCGGCCCCCGCCTGGCAGGACTTCGAGCTGGAACAGCCGGTGGAGACCCCGGCCGGCACGCGCCGGCTCCAGTTCCGCGCCCGCGTGTCGACCCGCGGCTCCGCACCGGCGCTGGTCGGCGTCGTCGCGGACGTGACCTGGCGGCACACCCAGCAACAGCAGCTCACCGACCTCGCGGACCGCTACCGGCTGCTGGTCGACCTCTCCCCCGACGCGATCGTGGTGCACGAGTCGGGCCGGATCGTGTACGCGAACCCGGCGGCGGTGCGGTTCGTGCGGGCGCTGTCCGAAGGCGAGATCGTCGGCAGGCTGATCACCGACTTCGTCCACCCCGCCTCGCAGCAGGAGATGCTGCGCCGGATCGCGAAGCTGTCCGAGCCCGGCGCCGCCAGCGACCCGGCGGACGCGGTGCTGGTCCGGTTCGACGGGGGCACGACCGACATCGAGTCGGTGTCGGTGCGCACCACGTGGGAGGGCAGGCCCGCGTTCCAGGTGATCATGCGGGACGTCACCGAGCAGAAGGCGGCCGCGGCGGCGTTGCGCTACCAGGCCGCGCTCGCCGCGCACGTGAGCGACGCGCTCGTCGCCACCACCTCCAGCGGCGTCGTGACCAGCTGGAACCCCAGCGCGGAGAACGTCTACGGCCACCGCGCCGCCGACGCGATCGGGCGGCCCATCGCCCTGGTGGTCGGGGCGGCGCTCGACCCGGCGACGATCCTGGACGCGGGCGGCGTGGTCCAGGCGGAACACCGCAGATCCGGCGGCGAGCCGCTGACGGTGCGCGTCTCGGTCGCCAGGATGGACGACGGGTACGTGCTGATCTGCGCGGACGAGACCGCGCGCAGACGGGCCGAGCAGCGCTTCACCGCGGTGGTCGACGCCATCGAGGAAGGCGTGCTCGTCGTCGGCGCCACGGGGCTCGTCGAGTCCGTCAACCCGGCCGCCGAACGGATCCTCGGCGTGAGCGCGCGCGAGGCGACCGGCGAGCTCGCGTCGTCGGTCGGACTGCACGACGAGGCGGGCAGGCCCATCCCGCTCGAACGCTTCCCGTCGGCCATCACCCGCACGACCGGCAGAGCGCAGCACGGGCGGATCGTCCGGGCGCCCCGGCCGGACGGCAGCCACGTCTGGCTGTCGCTCAGCGCCCGTCCACTCAGCCAGGACGGCACCCTGCCGACGGCGACGGTGTTGTCCTTCACCGACATCACCGAGCGGCGCATGATCGACACCAGGCTGGAGCACGAGGCGACGCACGACGCGTTGACCGGCCTGAGCAACCGCACGGTGACCATCAACCGGCTCAGCCAGCCCGCCAGGGCCCACCGGTCGGGGCTCACCGCGGTGCTGTTCATCGACCTGGACAAGTTCAAGGTCATCAACGACTCCCTCGGCCACAGCGCCGGCGACGAGGTGCTGCGGGTCGTCGGCTCCCGGCTGAGCCTGAGCGCCCGCCGCGGCGACGTCGTGGGCAGGCTCGGCGGCGACGAGTTCACCGTCATCGCGTACGGCGTGACCGGCCAGGACGAGGCGACCTCCCTCGCGGACCACATCCGCGCCGAGATGAACCGGCCGATCATGGTGGACGGCCGCCAGCTGCACGTCGACGCGAGCGTGGGCATCGTGCTCGCCGAACCCGGCGACCCCCGCGACGGCGCCGACCTGCTCCGCGACGCCGACCTCGCGATGTACCAGGCCAAGACCAAGGGGCGCGGGCGGATCGCGTTCTTCGACGTCGAACTGCGCGACCGCATCCAACGCCGCCTGCAGCTGGAGCAGGACCTGCGGATGGCGCCGCTCAACGACGAGCTGTGGCTCGCCTACCAGCCGATCGTCGACCTCCGCACGGACCGGCGCACCGCCGTCGAGGGCCTGCTGCGCTGGACGCATCCCCGCTACGGCCTCATCTTCCCCGGCGAGTTCATCACGCTCGCCGAGGAGAGCGATCTCATCAACATCGTCGGCGCGCACATGCTGCACACGGCGGCACGCGAGATCGCCGAGCAGGCACCGGATCTCCAGCTGACGGTGAACCTGTCGGCCCGCGAACTCGACGACCCGTGGCTCGTGTCGGCCATCCGCAACGCCACGCACAAGGCAGGGCTGACCCCCGCCTCGCTGTGCCTGGAGATCACCGAGAGCGCTCTCATGCGCGACCCGGCGCTGGCCGCCCGCACCCTCTCCTCGTTGCGCGACCTGGGAGTGCGGCTCGCGATCGACGACTTCGGCACCGGCCACTCCTCGCTCGCCCAGCTGCTCACCCTGCCGCTGGACACGCTCAAGATCGACCGCTCCTTCACGGCGGGCCTCGGCCGTTCCGACGAGGCGACCGCGATCGTCACCAGCATCATCGCCATGGCCCACGCGGTCGACCTGACCGTGATCGCCGAGGGCGTCGAACATCCCGAACAGCTGGAGATCCTTCGCGCCCTCGGGTGCGACCAGGCACAGGGGTACCACCTCGGCCGGCCGGCACCACTGGCCGAGCTCTGACTCTGTTGACGCCGTAACCGGGCAGGTCCTAGGGTCGGTGCAGCACCAAATTGAAACGTTTCAATCGGCCGCCTGCGTTACCAGCACTCCCCTAGCCCAGGAGAAACGCGATGCGAAGTCGATCCCTGCCGCACGCCCCAAGTCGGTTACTCTGCGTGATATTGTCGGCACTCCTCGCCATGTCCGTGATCATCGTGGTCCCTGCCGCGGCGGCGCCCGCCGATCTCTCCGGGGCGCACTGGATCTGGTACCCCGAGGGGAACCCCGCGGTCTCCGCCCCTGCCGAGCACCGCTACTTCCGGCGCACGTTCACCCAGCCCGCAGGACAGGTCGGTGAAGCCAGGCTGACCGTCACCGGCGACGACACGGTCGACGTGTGGCTCAACGGCGAACCTCTCGCCGCGTCCGCCCGCTACGTCAGTTCCTGGCAGCGCGCGGTCACCGTCGATCTGCGCTCCGCCCTCGTCACCGGCACCAACACGCTGGCGGTCGCGGTGCGCAACACCACCGCCGGTCCGGCGGGGCTCGTCGCCCGCGCGCGGATCGTCACCGGCGGCACGGCCGCCGACCTGGTCACCGACGGGGCGTGGAAGGCGGGCCGGGGCGCGGGCGAAGGCTGGGAGAAGCCTGGTTTCGCCGACGGCGCCTGGCCCCAGGCCGCGGACCTCGGCTCGTACGGGATCGAGCCGTGGGGCAGCGGTGTGACCACGACCGATCCGGATGGGGCGTCGCCGTTGTCCATCGCCTCGATGACGACGGAACGGCGCGTCGCCCCGCTCGGCGTAGACGCGAGGCGACCGAGGCTGGGCTGGACGCTCGCCTCCACGGCCTCTGCTCAACGGCAGGGCTCGTACCAGGTGATCATCGCCAGCACGAAGGCCCTGGCCGAGGCCGGGACCGGAGATCTCTGGGACAGCGGCCGGGTGCACGACGAGCAGTCCGTGGACGTCATCTACGGCGGTGCCGCGCTGTCCTCGCTGACCGCCTACCACTGGCGGGTCCGCGTCTGGGACACGCAGGGCAGAGCAGGAAACTGGAGCGCGGTCTCGTCGTTCGAGACAGGGCTCTACAACGCCGCCTCGGAGTGGCGTGGAGCGTTCGTCGGCGGGCCGGTCGGCCAGGGCTTGGACGGCGCCACCTGGATCTGGTACCCGGAGGGGTCGCCGACGGCCGGTCTGCCGCCGATGACGAGGTACTTCCGCAAGACGTTCACGCTCGCCTCGGTGCCGGCCGCCGCCACGCTCGCGGTCACCGCCGACGACACGGCGACCGTGTGGGTCAACGGCGTGAAGATCTACTCCAGTCCTCAGGTCGAACATGCCTGGCGACGCGCCGGAGTGATCGACCTGACCGGCCGGCTGCGGTCCGGTGCCAACACCATCGCGGTGTCGAGCGCCAACACGTCGGACTCCCCCGCGGGTCTCGTGGCCAAGCTGACCGCGGACGCCCTCGTGGTGCAGTCCGACGGCAGTTGGAAGGCGTCGACCCAGTCCCCCGCCGGCTGGGAGCAGCCTGGGTTCGACGACAGTGCCTGGGTTCAGGCGAGGGCGCTGGTCGGCATCGGCGGAGCGCCGTGGGGCAACGAGGTCGTCGTGCCGCAGCCCGCTCCGTTGCTGCGCAAGGGTTTCACCGTGAACAAGCCCGTGCGCAGCGCCCGGTTGCTCACCACCGCGCTCGGTCTGCACGAAACGCAGCTCAACGGCGCCAAGGTCGGTGAGGACGTGCTGGCCCCGGCGTGGACCGACTACAACAAGCGCGTGCAGTACAAGGTGCACGACGTCACCAGCCGCATTCGCCAGGGCGACAACGCTCTCGGCGCGTGGCTGGGCAACGGCTGGTACTCCGGCAGCCTCGGCATCGGTGGCAACAGGTTCTACGGCACCCAGCCGTGGTATTCGGCGCAGCTCGTTCTGACCTATGTGGACGGTACGACGCAGACCGTGGCGACGGACGGTTCCTGGAAGTACCGGGCCAGTCCGATCATCGCCGACGACCTCTACCACGGTGAGCACCAGGACGCCCGGCTCGCGGTGCCGGGATGGGACGGCGCCGGCTTCGACGACAGCGGCTGGCGTTCCGCCCAGGTCCGGCAGGGTGCGTTGCCGAACCTGGTGGCCCAGGTGGACGCCGGCACGAAGGTGCAGCGGGATCTGCGGCCGGTCGCGCTGACCCAGCCCAAGCCGGGCGTGTGGGTCTTCGACCTCGGCCAGAACTTCTCCGGCTGGAACCGGCTCCGGGTGCAGGGCCCCGCGGGTACGACCGTCACGTTGCGGCACGCGGAGGTCCTCAACCCCGACGGCACGCTCTACACCACCAACCTGCGGGCCGCGCAGGTCACCGACCAGTTCGTGCTGGCGGGTACCGGCCAGGCCGAGACCTTCGAACCCAGGTTCACGGTCCACGGCTACCGCTACGTCGAACTGACCGGTCTGCCCAGCGCGCCGACGCTCGACACGATCACCGGCCGGGCGGCGTGGACGAACGGCGAGGAGATCGGCGGGTTCGACACCTCCGACCCGATGCTCGACAAGCTGCAGAACGCCATCGTGTGGGGACAACGGTCGAACATGCTCTACGTGCCCACCGACTGCCCCCAACGCGATGAGCGACTGGGGTGGACCGGGGACATCGCGTCGTTCGCTCCCACGTCCACGCACAACATGGACGTGTCCGCGTTCCTCGACAAGTTCACCGACGACATGGTCGACGCCCAGCGCTCCGACGGCGCGTTCACGGACGTCGCTCCGAACGTCGGCGGCATGGGCGGCGGCACCGCGGCGTGGGGCGACGCGGGCGTGATCGTGCCCTTCACGCTCTGGCAGCGCTACGGCGATCTGCGCGTGGTGCAGGACAACTTCGGCGCCATGACGAAGTGGGTCGACTACCTGCGTTCGACCGCGGAGGCCGATCTCATCCGTGATCGCGGCGGATTCGGTGACTGGCTCAACGTCAACGACGACACGCCTCGCAACGTCATCTCGACGGCGTACTTCGCGTGGTCCGCACGTCTGGTGTCCCAGATGGCGCAGGCCATCGGGAAGCCCGCCGAGGCGGCGGCCTACGGTTCGCTCGCCGACCAGGTCTCTGCCGCGTTCACCAACCGGCTCGTGGCCGCGGACGGCACCGTCTCCGGCAACACCCAGACCGGGTACTCGCTCGCGCTGGCGTTCGGCCTGGTGCCGGCGAACCGGGTCCAGTCCCTGGTGGACAAGCTCGTGGCCAGGATCCGTGCCGCCGGCAACCACCTCACCGTCGGGTTCGTCGGGGTGTCGCACCTCCTGCCGGTGCTGGCCGACCACGGCCGGGCCGACGTCGCGTACCAGGTGCTGACGCAGCCGGACTACCCCGGCTGGGGCTACATGATGAACAAGGGAGGCACGACCGTGTGGGAGCGGTGGGACAGCCTTCGCCCGGACGGGTCGTTCCAGGATCCGGGGATGAACTCCTTCAACCACTACGCGATGGGCTCGGTCGGCGACTTCCTCTACCGCACCGTCGGTGGCCTGAGCCCGGCCTCGCCCGGCTACCGGTCGCTGCTCATCGCCCCGAAACCGGGTGGCGGGCTGACCTCGGCCAGGTCGTCGCACCGGACGCCGTACGGAGAGGCGGTCAGCGAGTGGAACACGACCGGAGGGCGCTTCACCCTCCACGTGGTCGTGCCCACCGGGACGTCGGCGGTCGTGCGCGTGCCGGCGACCACCGCGGTGACGGCTCCGGCCGGGGCCGTTCCGCTCGGTTCCGGTTCGGGTGTGGCGTCGTTCCACGTTCCGGCCGGTGATCACACCTTCACGGTCTGACGGGTGAACGGTTCGGCGCGGATGTCGTCCGCGCCGAACCGTTCAGCACAGCGACGAATTGCCTTAATACTATTATCGGCCGTTCGCCGCCCAAATTTTTATTAGGCGTCTGGACCGTTTTCGCGAAACGCAGCAGTCTGGCTGTGCGCCCGCAACCCTGCCGGGGGCGATTCTCGTTGCACAGTCGGGAGTTTTCGATGCGCAGTTTCCCTGCCGCACTCAAGTTGGTGTCGATAGCCGCGCTGGCGGCCGGTTTCGTCACCGCACCCGCCGCACAGGCCGATGTCTCCACTCTGGAAAAGCGGCTCGGCTCGTCCGCCGCGGGGTCCTATTTGGACGATTCCGGCCGGCTCGTCGTCGCCGTGACCGACCAGGCCGCGCTCGCCACCGTCACCGCGTCCGGCGCACGAGCCCGGCTCGTCCAGCACAGCGCCGCCACCCTTCAAGCCAGCACCGCCGTGCTCGACCGCTCGGCGAAGATCCCCGGCACCTCCTGGGGCACCGACCCGGTCACCAACCAGGTGGTCGTCTCCGCCGACACGACCGTGACCGGCGCGTCGCTCGCCCGGTTGAAGGCCGCGGTCGCCGGTCTGGGCGACACCGCGCGACTGGAGCAGGTCCCCGGCTCGTTCACGACCACCATTTCGGGCGGTGACGCCATTCTCGGCGGCGGCGTGCGCTGCTCGCTCGGGTTCAACGTGAAGAGGCCCGGCACCAGCACCGCCTACCTGCTGACGGCCGGCCACTGCGGCAACCTCACGTCCACCTGGTCCACCTCCGGCGGCCAGGTCATCGCCTCCAGGACCGGAACCAGCTTCCCCGGCAACGACTACGCGCTCTTCCAGTACACCAGCAACATCAGCAGGCCCGGTGAGGTCAACCTCTACAACGGCACCCGGCGTTCCATCGACAGCGCGGGCAACGCCGTGGTGGGCCAGACCGTCGGGCGCAGCGGCAGCACCACCGGGTTCCACCGCGGCAAGGTCACCGGCCTCAACGTCACCGTCAACTACGTGGACGGCACGACGGTCACCGGCATGATCGCGACGACGGTGTGCGTGCAGGGCGGCGACAGCGGAGGGCCGTTGTTCGCGAACAACACCGCGCTCGGCCTCACCTCCGGTGGCAGCGGTGACTGCACCAGCGGTGGGCGGTCCTTCTACCAGCCCGTCACCGAGGCACTCAACGCCTACGGGGTGACGGTCTACTAGCCGGCACGCCGGTCGGCATGATCGACGCCTACCGCGTCGCGCCCTGATCACCGCGGGGCCGCTTGCGCAACCGAAGCGGGTCGCCGGGCGACGGGGTCTCAGGACTCCGTTCGCCCTCGATCTGGATCTGGATGTTCGTCCGGTGCGAGATCGGGTCCCAGATCTCCTCGATCGGCGACAGCATCGACCCGCCACCTCCGCTGCGGCGGGCGCGCACGGCGTACAGCACGAACCCGGCCAGGCCGAGCGGCACGCTCAGAAACGCCGCCAGCGGCCCCAGAAGCTCCATGCGTCCGACGGTACAGTAACGTCGTGTTTCCAGAAACGGTCTGTTACTGAACGGCGGGCGATGACCAGGCTGACGCGGGCCGAGCAGCAGCGACGCACCCACGAACACCTGCTCGCCGCCGGGCAGCAGGTGTTCCTGCGACGTGGTTTCCTGGCGGCGACGGTCGAGGAGATCGCCGCCGACGCCGGCTACACCCGTGGCGCCGTCTACAAGCACTTCGGCGGCAAGGAAGGGCTGTGGCTGGCGATCATCGAGGCCGGCGCGGACGCCCACCTCCAGGGACTGCGGGACGCTCTCGGCCGCGCCACCGGTCGTGAGCAGGTGCTCGCGGCCCTCGCTCCGGCCGACCCGTCGGACGAGGACGCCGCGAAGTGGAGCGCCGCGGCCGCGGAGGTGCTCGCAGCGACGGCCCAGCAACCCGAGACCGCGACCCTGGTCGCCGCCATCCAGCGGCGGCACGACGACGAGGTCGTCTCCCTGCTCACCGAGCACTCGCAGCGCTTGGACCTCGAACCCGCGATGCCACTGGACCAGGCCGTGGTCATGCTGGGTGCCCTGGGCATCGGGCTCGCCCTGCGGCAGACGGTCGCCCCCGCGTCCGATCCCGGCGCCATCCTCGCCCACGTCCTGGGCACGATCTTCCGGTGACCGTCAGGGCTGGAGGCGCACGACGTCCTCCAGCACGGCACGCACCGGAATGGCCGGTCGTCCGAGCAGGTTCTCCAGCGCCGGGTCGGTGACCGCGAACTGACCTGCCCGCGCCGCGCGGAACATGCCGAGCGTGAACTCGGCGGCCGCGGCCGGCATGCCCTGGGCGACCACCGTCTCCTTCCACTCCTCGTCGTCCACCACGACCCGTTTGATGTCACGTCCGGTCAGTTCACCGAGAACACGTGCCACGTCGGCGAAGTCGAGCAGGTCGGGCGCGGTGAGCGGCGGCGTCAGGCCGTCGAGCGCGCCGGGGCGCGTCAACGACAGGACGTCCGCTTCGACGAGGTCGGCGTGCGCGGTCCAGGAGAACGGCCCGTCCTCCGGCAGCCGGAACTCACCCGTCTGCAGCGCGGCGGGCACGTAGTGCTCCAGGGTGCTCGTGTAGAAGCCGTGGCGCAGGGCCGTGTACGCGACGCCCTGGCCGGCGAGGTGCCGCTCCGTCGACGCGTGCTGCCGTCCCGGGTCGAACAACGAGTCAGGCGAGGCCGCCTGGTGGCTGGTGTAGTGCACGCGCGACGCGCCCGCCCGCACGGCGGCGTCGATCGCGGCCACGTTGGCACCGGCGGCCTGCGGGCCCCTGATCGAGGCCGAGACGACGAGCACCTGGTCCGCACCCTCGAAGGCGTGGTCCAACGTGGACGGATCGGTGAAGTCGCCGGCGCGCACGCGAACGCCGCGAGCGGCCAGTGCCGCCGCCTTGTCCGGATCGCGCACGCTGGCGCCGACGGTGCCGGCGGGAACGTGGTCCAGCAGCTTCCCGACGATCTGGGCGCCGAGCCTGCCGGTGGCTCCGGTAACGATGATCATGGCTTCCTCCTGCGTGAACCAGTGATTCGTTTCGACGATATCACTGATCCGGATCGATGATATCAACTTCCTGATACCATCGATCCATGTCGGAGCCGACCACCACTGACACCCGGTCCGGGATCGTCGCCGCCGCGGCCCACCTACTCCGCACGAGCGGCGCCAAGGCGGTCACCACCCGCGCGGTCGCCCAGGAGGCGGGCGTGCCGCCGCCGACGATCTTCCGGCTGTTCGGCGACAAGGACGGTCTCCTGGAGGCGGTCGCGGAGCACGTGCTGGCCGACTACGTCGCCACGAAGGCAGCCAGGGCCGCCGAGGAGAACGGCGACCCGGTCGAGGACCTGCGGGCCGCCTGGCGCGCGCACATCGCGTTCAACCTGGCCAATCCCGACGTGTTCCTGCTCCTCGTCGCGCCGGGGCGGCTGCGGAACTCCTCCGCCACCAGCGACGGCGCCGAGGTGCTGCGGGCCAGGGTCGCACGGGTGGCGGCCGCGAGGTTGCTGAAGGTCTCCGAGGCACGGGCGGTCGACATGATCCACGCCGCCGGCACCGGCGCCGTGTTCGCGCTGCTGGGGCAACCCGAGGACCGTCGCGATCCGGACCTCGCCACCGCGCTGCTGGACGCGGTTCTCGGCGAGATCCTGACCTCGACGTCCGTCCGGCCCGACTCCGGGCCCATCGCTCTCGCCGTGGCGCTGCAGGCCGCGCTGCCCGAGTTCCCGGCGCTCAGCGAGGCTGAGCGCACCCTTCTGGCGGAGTGGCTCAGCCGTGCCGTAGCCGAACTCCAGGACCGTCCACAACGGTGACCGACACGGGCCGGCGCAGCGCGATCGCCGTCACCGCAACGAGAAGCTGCACCACGAGGACCACCACCTGCGTCATCGGTGAGAAGGCGTTCAGCACGGCCGTCGTCGCGTTGACTCCGAAGTGGACGGCGATGGCCGCGGGCACCCCTCCGAGTTCGTAGGCATAGCCGGTCAGCAGTGCCATCGGGAAGACGCTGAGCGTGAACAACAATCCGCTCCAGCTCACCAGCCCGAAGCCCGCCTGCACGGTTCCGGTCATGAAGAACAACGGCAGGTGCCAGACCGCCCACGCCGCACCGAGAACCAGCCCGACGCGGACGCGCCCCAGGCGCGCCAGCAGGCGCGGATAGGCCGTGCCGCGCCAGCCCGGTTCCTCGGCGAGCGGACCGCCGATGAGCATGCTGACGAAGAACGGCGCAGCGCCGCCGGCCGTCGCGATCAGCGCCCGTCCCGCGTCCAGGCTCAGCACCGGACCGCCGAGTGCCTGAGCGAGCACCGTGCCACCGGCCACCGTCGCGACCGCCAGCACCAGCAGGGGCAACGCCCAGAGCAGCCGGGCGTTCAGCCGGAACCTGACGGCGTGGACGGGAACCGGCTCGCCGAGCCGGTTCCGGCGCAACCTGACCGCTATCGCGCCGAAGACCGGACCGAAACCGCCGAGCAGGAACGGGATCACCGCCGGGAACGTCGTCGGCGGTTCACCGAGCACGATGGCGACGAGCCAGCACCCCCACGTGACGATGAAGGTGACCACGAAGAACGTGGCGAGGCCACTCCCCCGGCCGGCCCGCGCGTTGTCGTCCATCTCTGCTCCTCGAGGTGCGATCGCTATCAGTTTCGAGAACATTATCAGAACTGATAGCGATGTCGAGCCCTCAGTGCCCGAGGCGGGCCAGCAGCAGGTTGGGGTCCTTCGCGGTGAGGTAGGCGGCACTCGGCACGTACACGGTCCGGCCGCGCACCGCGATCGACGTCGGGCCCTGCAGACCGTCGGCGGCGGTCAGGACGACCTCGTGCGTGCCGTCGGACTTGACGAGCGCGACCTCGTTCACGGTGTCCAGCGCGGCGATGATCTCCTCGCCCCTGCCGGTGAACGCGAAGTCGTCGATGCCGGTCAACCCGGTGGCGGCGACCTGCGTCTGACCCGCACTTCCGTTGGCGCGCAAAGGGATGCGCAGGATCGTGCCCCGGTCGAGGTTGGTCACCCACACCGCCCCGTCGTGCAGCTTGAGACCGTTCGCGCCGAGGAAGCCGGCCGGCTTGAGCTCCTCGCCGGACGCCCAGACGGTCGCACCCCCGGACGTCGGCACCTTCCACACGGCACCGGTGGAATCGGCGACGTAGAGGGTGCGGGTGCGCTGGTCGAGCGCGAGGCCGTTGGGCAGGCTCGCTGCGGGCAACGGTGCGATGCGGCGCGGCGGCGTCCCACCCGGTCGCAGGCTCCACACGCCGGTGAGGTCCGCGGTGCCGGTGGCGTACAGGAAGTACAGCGTGCCGTCGGACGCCCGGTCGATGCCGACCGTCAGCGGGAAGCCCAGCGCGGGAGTGCCGACTCCGCCGTCCGCGGGCGCGGGCAGCGTGGCCAGGATGCGGATCTTGCCGCTGGGCGAGATCTCGGCGATCTGCCGGGCCTTGGCGAAGGTCACGTACGCGGTTCCGTTGGGAGACAACACGATGCTCTCGGGCGTCTGCCCCTTGGCCAGGTCGAAGTGCTGGACGACGTGCGGGGCGCACAACGCGGCGTACGCAGGGGTGGCAGCAAAGGTGGTCGCGGCCAGGATCGCGGCGACGAGCGCCTTGCGGACATGCTTCGCGGACATGGTTTCCTCACTGTTTTCGGGCATGCGGCAGCGCCGCACCCTTCTGATGTGGTTGCTGTGCGGGCGTTCTACGCCCGGATCAGGTGAGCGAGCAGGGACAGCCCTGCGGCCGACGGCGAGCCCGGCGGCGCGGTCGCGACCACGATGCTCGGGCCCGGTCCGTTGCTCAGGGTCTGCTGCGTGACGACCAGCGGACCGACGAGGGGATGCCGCATCTCGTACACGGCGGTGGCGCACGCTTTCACGCGGTGGTCGGCCCACATCGAGGCGAAGTCCGTGCTCTTCGCGCTCAGCTGTCCCACCAGTTCGTGCAGCGCGGCGTCGTCGGGATACCGCCCCGCCATCAGGCGCAGGTTCCCCACCACCGCCCTGGCCTTGCTCTGCCAGTCCGCGTACAGCTCACGGGTGTGCGCGTCGAGGAACACGAGCTGGGACATGTTCGGGCGTTCCGCCACCCTGTCGACGGCGGTGAAGTCCAGATGTCCCGCGAACAGCGAGTGCCCCAGCCTGTTCCAGGCCAGCACCTCGCTGCGGCGGCCGAGCACGATCGCGGGAACGTCCGCCAGCGCGTGGAGCAACTGGACGGTCGCCTCCGGCACGCGTTCGGGAGCGGGCCTGCGCGCTCGGCGAGCCTGCTTCGCGGGCGTCGCCAACGTGTGCAGGTGCTGGCGTTCGGCCTCGTCGAGCTGCAGAGCGGTGGCGAGCGCGTCCAGCACCTCGGGTGAGGCGCTGAGGGAGTGTCCCTGTTCGAGCCTCGTGTAGTAGGACACGCTCACGCCGGCCAGCTGCGCGAGTTCTTCCCGTCGCAGACCCTGCACGCGTCGCCGTTCGCCGTAGGTCGGGACGCCGACGTCCTCCGGGCGAAGCTGCGAACGCCTCGTCTGGAGGAAGTCCCCGAACTGTGCGGTTCCGCTCATGGATTCGAGTATGGGCCGGGGCGGCGCCCGTTACCTCTCCCAGCCAGGGATACGCAGAGCCGGGAGTGGTCCGCCCGCGCGGCACCCGCTGAAGTGAGTCCCATGAGCACTGTCACCGAGCTGGACCCGTCCGATTTCACCTTCACGCGTCGCACGTGGATCGATGCCGATCCCGTCGACGTCTACCGCCTCGTCAGCGACGTGGCCGCGATCAGCCGCTGGAGTCCCAACGCGAGCGACGTCGCGTTCGACGAGGGTTCCGGACCCGAGGCTGGCGCGTGGTTCAGCGGCCGCAACCGCAGGGACGGCAAGGAGTGGACCACCCGGTCGCAGGTCGTGAAAGCCGAGCCGGGAGCCGTTTTCGCCTTTGTGGTCGACGGAATCGTCGAGTGGACCTGGACGTTCGAGGCCCACGACCGCGGCACCGCGGCGGAGCAGTCGTGGCGGTTGCTGCGCATGGATCCGGTGCTCGGCGGCACTCGCGCGGACGTGGAAGCGCTGCGCGACTACATGGCGGCCAGCGCCGAGACCACGCTCACCGCGCTCGCCGACTGGGTCACGCGGAACCCGCCGGCTCGTCGGGCACCACGACAAGACTGACGACCCTGCGGCGGCGTCCGCCGTCCCGCTCCCCGCCCGTCCGCGACAGGACCGCGTGCTGGATCTCCTTGAGCATCGTGGCGAACTCCTCGTCGGTCAGCCACACCGCGGCCTGCTGGTAGACCACGCCGTCCGCGTGCGGATCCGCGTCGGGATGAGCGAGATAACGGTCGAAGTCGCCCATCAGCGAGGCGGCGAACGTCGAGTACGACCGCAGGTGGTCTTCCCTGGTCATCGCGGCGCGCGCGTCCTGGTCGACCGTGGCCTCCTCCTTGCGCACCCGGTAGCTGCGCTCGACCGTGCCTCGCACCCGGCGTTCGTCCGCCACTTCGAGCACGCCGCTCTCGGCGAGGACCGCGATGTGCCGGTACATGGTCGCCGGCGCGATGTCGGGCAGGCGTTCCCTCAACTGGGCCGTGGTGAGCGGATCAGTCTCGAACAACGCCTGCAGGATGCGCATCCGCACGGGATGCAGGAGGAGGTCCGCGGTCGCCATGACCCCATCTTCTCACGTACGGTAATGTTCTCAGAGTCGATAATATTCGTGCCCCTGAGAGACGTGCGGAGCTGGGACTTTGCGGAACCTGGACCTGACGATCATCGCGAGTGACGGCACACCGCTGGCGGGCACCCTGTCCGTTCCCGACGGCGCCGGCCCACACCCGGCCGTTCTGCTGCTGCACGGCTCCGGGCGGCTGGACCGCGATGGCAACGCCGGGCGACTGAAGCAGAACCTCGGCCCGGTGCTGGCCGAATCGCTTGCCCGGCAAGGCATCGCGACCCTGCGCTACGACCGGCGCGGCGTCGGGGCCTCCCCCGGCGACTGGCTGACGACCGGGTTCGCCGACAACCGGGACGACGCCGCCGCGGCACTCGACGCTCTCGCGGCGCGGCCCGACATCCGGTCCGACGGCATCGGCGTCGTCGGCCACAGCGAAGGCGCGCTGCACGCCATGGCACTCGGGTCCCGTCCCGGTGTCGCCGCGGTGGTGCTGCTGGCCGGGTTCGCTCGTTCCGGCGAGGACGCCCTGCACTGGCAGGCCGACGCCATCGCCCGTGGACTTCCCGCACCGTTGCGGCCCCTGGCCCGGCTGGCCGTCCGGCGGGTGATCCGGCTCAGGACGCCCGGGCCGGACGTCGTCCGCGTCGCCGGGAAACCGATGAACGCCCGGTGGACGCGGGAGATGCTGGGCCACGACACGAGGTCTGACCTCGCACGCATCCAGGTTCCGGTGCTGGCCGTGACCGGCGAGAAGGACATCCAGGTCGATCCCGACGACCTGCACCGGATCGACGCCCTCGTCCAGGGCACGGCGGAGGTGCGGCGAGTTCCCGACCTGACGCATCTGCTCCGCCGCGACCCCGGCCGTCCGTCGATCCTCTTCTACCCCAGGCAGTTGCGCCGGCCCGTGGACGAGGAACTCGTCGGGACCACGACGTCGTGGCTCGCCCGCACTCTCGCCCCCGAAGGAACCGAACTACGCCGGTAGTCCCCGCGCGGCGATCGTCAACGCCTCGGCGGTCGCCACCGCCAAGGACGCGGGCGTTTCGGCGTTGAACGCGTGGTGCTCCACGGCCACCCGCAACGCCCCGTTGATCATCGCCGCCTGGATCGCGGTGGCCAGGTCCGGCTCGGCCAGCCCCGCGCGGTGGGCGAGCGCCTCGGCGAAGGCCGGCTCCGCCTCCCGGTGCGCCTCCAGCCAGACCGCGCGCAGGCCAGGATCGGTCCTGGTCAGCCGGACCAGGTTCAGCATCTCGGCCATGCTCTCCGGGGACCCGGCGTGGCCGTGTGCGAGCGTGCTGAGCAACTCCGACACGCCCTGGTCACCGCGCCACGACCGCAGCCGCGCCGCCGTGTGCTCGATCCCGCTGACCAGCAGCGGCATGACGCAGCTCTCCTTGCTCGGGAAGTAGCGCCACAGCGTGCGCGCGGAGATGCCCGCCTGCGCCGCGATCTCCTCGACGGACGTGTCCGCGACCCCCTGTGCCAGGAAGAGGCGGACGGCCGCGCGGGCGACCTCAAGCCTGGTCTCCGCCTTGCGCCGTTCGGTCAGCGGCGGGCGCCCGGTCCGCTCCGCCGCACGGGTCTGCTGATGGCCGGTCATGCCACCTCCGTCCTGTGTGCTCCACATCCTACTTTTTGTCTGTGAATGACATAGTGGCGCATCGTGCCATTAAGTCGGTACGGTGATCACATGACCACAACCAGTGACCTGGACGGCAGCAGCGTCGTCGTGACCGGCGCCGGATCGGGCATCGGACGGGCAGCGGCCCGTCAGTTCGCCCTGCTGGGCGCGAAAGTGGTGGTGGCCGACGTCAACGGCGACGCCGCCAAGACCGTGACCGAGGAGATCACGACGGCCGGCGGGACCGCGGTGGCCGTCGCGGGCGACCTGACCGAGGCAGCCGTGGTGGACGAGGTGGTCACGACGGCGGTGAGCACGTTCGGCGGCCTGGACGTGCTGGTGTGCAACGCCGGGATCATGGACTCGATGACGGCGGCGGCCGACGTCTCCGACGAGGAGTGGGATCGCCTCATCGCCGTCAACCTGACCTCGCCCTTCCGGCTGACCCGTGCCGCGTTGCCGCACCTGCTCGCCACGGGCAGGGGCGCCATCGTGTACACCGCGTCGGAGGCCGCGCTGCGCGGCAGCGCCGCCGGACTCGCTTACACGACAGCGAAAACAGGACTCGTCGGACTCATGCGCTCGGTCGCGGTCATGTACCGGGAGTCGGGTGTCCGGGCCAACGCGATCGCGCCCGGCGGCACGGCGACGGGCATCTCCACCTCCCCCGATCCCGCCGGGCACGGACCGCGGGTCGTCGGCCGGTACCTGCCCAACGTCGGCCGCATCGCGGAGGCCGAGGAACAGGCCGCCGCGATCGTCTTCCTCGCCTCCGCCGCCGCCTCCAACATCACCGGCGTCGTCCTTCCGGTCGACAACGGCTGGTCCGCGGTCTGACGACCCCTTTTCAGCGAAAGGCTTTCTCTGTGCTGTCCGTTTCCGACGCCGTTCCGGAAGACCTCGGCTTCGACCCGCACGAACTGCGCGCCAGGTACCAGGCCGAACGGGAGCGCCGCATCCGTCCCGACGGCGCCGCCCAGTACCGCGACGCCTCCGGCGAGTTCGGCTACTACGCCGAGGACCCGCACGTGGATCCGCAGTTCACCCGCGAACCTCTGCAGGACAAAGTAGAAGTGATCGTCATCGGTGGCGGGCTCGGGGGCCTGCTCGCCGGGGCACGACTCCGGCAGGCGGGTGCCGGTTCCATCCGGGTGATCGAGAAGGGCGGGGACTTCGGCGGTACCTGGTACTGGAACCGCTATCCGGGCATCCACTGCGACATCGAGTCCTACATCTACCTGCCGCTGCTGGACGAACTCGGTTACGTCCCCGAGTGGAAGTACGCGCCCGGCGAGGAGATCCGCCTGCACGCGCGCGCCATCGGTGAGCACTTCGACCTCTACCGCGACGCGTGTTTCCAGACCGCGGTCACGGAGCTGCGTTGGGACGAGGACGCGGCCGAGTGGATCGTGTCCACCGACCGCGGCGACCGGATGCGCGCGCGGTACGTGGTGATGTCCAACGGAACCCTGGACCGGCCCAAGCTCCCCGGCATCCCCGGCATGGAGACCTTCACGGGCCACACCTTCCACACCAGCCGCTGGGACTACGGCTACACCGGCGGCGACACGAACGGGAACCTCACCGCACTGGCGGACAAGCGCGTCGCCCTGATCGGCACCGGCGCGACCGCGATCCAGGTCGTCCCCCATCTCGGCCGGGACGCCGAGCGACTGTACGTCTTCCAGCGCACGCCGTCCACTGTGGACTACCGAGCCAACCGGCCGACCGAGGCGGCCTGGGCCGCGTCCCTGGCACCGGGCTGGCAGCGGCACCGGATGGAGAACTTCCTCGACATCCTCAGCGGTGGCCAGGCCGACGAGGACCACGTGGGAGACGCGTGGACGGACAGCGCCCAGTTGCTGCGGAAGATGACCCAGGGCCAGGCGCACGAGTCGCTGACGCCGGAGGAACGCGAGCGCGTCGAGGAGATCCTCGACTTCCGCAAGATGAACCAGGTCCGCGCCCGCGTCGACGGCATCGTGGAGGACCCGGACACGGCCGAACTCCTCAAACCCTGGTACCGCTACGCGTGCAAGCGGCCGACGTTCAGCGACGAGTACCTCCAGACCTTCAACCGTCCCAACGTCACCCTGGTCGACACCGCCGACCAGGGCGGCGTCGAACGCGTCACGGAGAACGCGATCGTGGTCGGCGACCGCGAGTACGAGGTGGACTGCATCATCTTCGCCACCGGCTTCCAGGTCGGCATGTCGGACCTGGTGACCGGCCGGCTGCCCGTGTACGGGCGCGACGGCACCCACCTGTTGCAGCACTGGAGCCGCGGCCTGCGGACGTTGCACGGCTTCTACAGCAACGGTTTCCCCAACCTGTTCACGATGGGCGCGCTGCAGAACGCCGCCTCGGTGAACTTCACGCACGTCCTGGACGAGCAGGCGAGCCACATCGCGGCCGTCGTCGCGGAGGCCGGCAAGCGTGGCGCGCGGTGGGTCGAGCCGAGCGCCGAGGCCGTGGACGCCTGGGTGTCGGCCCTCGGCGCGAACGCGGAGGAGCTCTACAGGTTCCACCTCGAATGCACGCCCGGCTACTACAACAACGAGGGGAAACCCCAGCCGCGCAACGGTTACGGCGGCGGTGCCAGCGCGTTCCACGCCCTGCTCAGGGACTGGCGGGCCGGCGGCGGCATCGACGACGTCATGGTGATGGCCGGATGAGCCCGTTCCGCGGCACCAACGGCATCGCCTTCGGCCCGGACGGCCGGCTCCACGTCGCCGAGTACCTCAGCGGACGCATCAGCGCCGTCGACCTCGCCACCGGCGAGATCGAGGTGATCGTGCCGGACGGCAGCGTCGTCCAGTCGCCGGACGACCTGGCGTTCGGCGCGGACGGCTCGATGTACATCGCCGACCTCGCACCCGGCCGGGTGTGGCGCCGCGACCCGCTCGGCGAGTACACGCTGGTCTCCGACGAGGTGAAGGCGCCGAACGGCATCACGTGCGTGGGAGACCGCCTGTTCGTCAACGAGATGCGGCCCGGCGGCCGGTTGTTCGAACTGTTCCCGGACGGCCGCGAGCCCGTCGTGCTCGCCGCCGAGCTGGCCATCGGCAACGCGATGCAGGCCGGCCCCGACGGACACCTGTACTACCCGCACATGCTCACCGGCGAGGTCCACCGGATCTCACCCGACGGCGGAACGCCCGAACTCGTCGCCGACGGGCTGCACTCCCCGGTCGCGGTCCGCTTCGACCGCGAAGGCACCCTGCTGATCCTGTCCGCCGGCGTCGAGGGCGAGATCACCCGCATCTCCCCCGCCAGGCAACGGCGACTCCTCACCACCGGGGTGTTCGGACTCGACAACGCCGCGGTCGACGACGACAACCGCGTGTACGTCTCCAGTTTCGCGGGCGGCGGTATCGCGGAGGTCCACCCGGACGGCCGGATCCGGCAGATCGTGCCGCAGGGCCTGGTCGGGCCCTACGGCGTCGCGGTCGACCCGGCCGGCGTCGTCCACGCGGCGGACCACTATCGCGTGGCCGGTGACCGGGCGGTCAGCTTCACGCACGGTGTGGCCGCCGATGGGGACCGGCTGCACACGACCTCGCAGTACGGCGAGGTGCGCACGGACGGGAAGGTGCGGGCCAAGGGACTGCGCTGTCCGCTCGGTGTCGCGGTGCGCGACGACGGGGTGCTCGTGGTCGCGGAGACAGGCGCCGGGCGGATCATCGCGATCGACGCCGACGACACGGTCACGGTGCTGGCGGACGGGTTCCGCGAGCCGGTGGACGTGGCGTTCGATGCCGGGCAGCGGTGCTACGTCAGTGACGAGCAGGGCGTCCACCGCGTCGACGACGGGCGGCCGGTGCCGATCGCTGAAGGCCTTGCGGCACCTCAGGGTCTGGCCGTCCGAGACGACGAGCTGTTCGTCGTGGAGGCGGGCCGCCGGCGGTTGCTGGCGATCGACCTGACCACCGGCGCGATCAGGACCGAGGCCGAGGACCTCGCCCTCAGTCCACTGGAGACGGTTCCACGCGCGCTCGTCGTCCACGGAATGCCGGGGTGCCCGCGTGGCTTCGCCGGGCTCGCCGTCGCACCGGACGGCGCGCTGCACGTCTCCGGCGATGGCGTCGTGCTCCGGCTACCGCGGTTCAGATCACCGATTTGACCGTGCCGCCGTCGACCCTGATCGTCGCGCCGCTGACGTAGTCCCCGTAGGGGCTCGCCAGGTAGGCCACGGCGCCGGCGATCTCCTCCGGGCGGCCGAAGCGGCCGATGTCGTTGGGCACGAAGTCCCTGGCGGCGTTGCGTTCGATGTCCTCCCAGCGCTCACCCCAGCCGTTCGCCGGCGCGTGACTCGTCAGCCAGTCGCGGACCGAGTCGACCATGATCGCGCCCGGCGAGACCACGTTCGAGGTCACGCCGGTCTCCTTGAGCTCTCGGGCCAGGGAGACGGCGAGGCTGTGCCGGGCGGCCAGGGTGGCGCTGTAGTGGGGCTGGACCGGGATCGGCTGGGAGCCGAGGCCGCCGCCGATCTGGATCACCCGGCCCCAGCCGCGGGCGCGCATGCCGGGGACGAAGCGCCCGATCATGCGCACCGCGGAGACCACGTTGGTCTCGTAGATGTCCCGCCACACGTCCGGCGTCGCGTCCTCCCAGCCTTCGTGGCCGTACACACCGGCGTTGTTCACCAGCACGTCGATCTCGCCGGCGGCCTCGGCGACCGCGTCGGCCCCGGCGTCGGTCGCGAGGTCGCCGATCGCCACCGCCGCGGCGCCGATGTCCGCCGCGACCGCCTTGGCGCGAACCTCGTCGCGACCGTGCACGACGACCTCCGCCCCTTCCGCGGCCAGCAGTCGTGCGATTGCTTCTCCCAGCCCTGAGCTCGAGCCCGTGACCAGGGCGCGCTTGCCTTTCAGGTTCAGTTCCACTGCGTCTCCGTCAAGTCTGCAGTCGTATACTTACAAAGTAAGTCTACACTTGTATACATGACGACGACACATCGCCGGGACGCGTCCGCCACCCGTGCCGCGATCCTGCGCGCGGGCATCGAGGGATTCACGCGGCACGGCTTCGACGGGATCGGCGTCCGCGAGATCGCCCAGGCGGCCGGGGTCAGCGCGATGCTGGTGAACCGCTACTTCGGTTCCAAGGAAGGACTGTTCGCCGAGGTCGCCGAGGTGTCCATGACCGACCGCACGGTGCTGGGCGGCGATCCCGCGACCCTGGCCCGCGACATCGCCGCCGCGCTGGTCCGCCGCACCGCGCCGACCGCGGACGACCTGTCGCCGTTCCTGCTCATGCTGCGGTCGGCGGCCAACCCGCGGGCCGCCGAGATCCTGCGCGAGAACATCGAACGACACGTCGAGGCCCACCTACACGAGGTCGCGCCCGGGACCCGCGGCACCGACCGCGCCGCAGTGGCGTTGTCGGTGATCGCGGGATTCTGGTTGCTGCGCAAGGTGATCGGCAGCACCGCGTTGAACGGGACGGACGAGGAGACGCTCGAAGCCACCCTGCGGCAACTGTTCGAGCTTCTGCTGCCCTGAAGTCAGCCGAGGAGCCTCACGAGGTGCACCGCCTGGTCACCAGGCCACGATTGGCGCGTGCCACCGCGGAAGGTCACCTCGACGACCTCGCCCAGCGTCACCGCCGCGACGTGCCCGACCGGTCCGATCGAGCCGTGCAGCCGAACGTCGTCGCCGGGCATCAGCTCACCCGCCGGCGTGGTCCCGATGTTGCGGGCCGGGGACGCGGGCTTCAGCCGCCCGGTGAACAGCCACCACGCCCCGCCGCACACCAACGGCACCGTGAGCACCAGGACTCCGGCGGCGACGGGTCGGGTGCCCACCAGCGCGGCCGCGACGACCAAGGCTCCCAGCAGGCCCACGACCGCGGCGACGAGTGCCGAGCTCACGGGATGGTCGCCGACCTGGAGCCAGCCCGTCGTGCGCACCCAGCCGCCGGGCGTCAGGCCTCGCGGTGTCCTGCCGTCGGCGAGGCTGGGCCCTGTTTCGGCGGCAGGCACGGCTTTGCTGAACAGGTCGACGTCGTCCTCAGTCGGCACGGCGCCACCTCAGCTGGTTCTTTCCGTTGCGGGAGCAGACGATCTCGTACCCGTCCTTGGTCGTCCTGCGCGCGCCCTCGAAGAGACACAGCTTGCCCAGCCGGGAGTCGTCCCACTCCTCCTCGTCCGGGGGCTCCGACGAGGTCGTCGTGGTCGGCGGCGGCGGAGGTGGTGGAGGGGTGGAGGTCTCCGTCGTGGTCGTGACCGTTGTCGTCGTGGGCGCACTCGACTCGGAAGACGACGGAGGCGTGCTGGAAGCGGTCGTCACTCCGCCGGGAGCGCACCCGGCCGCCCACAGACCGAGGCGCCCCAGCCGGGCGGCGGACTCGTCCCCTGCCAGCTCGCCGCGAGCCGTCAGGTCTGCCGGCACCGCGCCGCCGCTCACCACGGCCTGCGCGTAGTCCGCACCGTCCGGCAGTTCCACGTCGACCAGGAGCCGATCGCTCCCCGACGCGTCCTTCTTCACCACGAGACGCACGTCCTTGCCGCGCAACAGGTCCTGGGCGGTGGCCCGGGACTCCGCCGCCCAGCAGTCCGCCACCGGCCGCAACCCGGCGACACGGGCGCGGACGACGCGTCCGGTGATGGGCTCCGCGCCCTCGAAAAGATCTACTTCGGTCACTTCGCGCACGGTCAACTGGAGTGTGTCGCCTCGGAACCCGCTCGCTTCGAGCCCGTTCCCCCGTTCCCGAGAAAGATCGTCGCCGCCGAACGCGACCGCGCCCGTGGCGGCGAGCGCGGTGACGACACCAAAACATCCGATCGCCAGCCTCGCGGGCTGGCTGGTGCGCCACCAGAAGCGGCGAACGATCCCCGTGACCGCCCCGTGAGCGGCGGATTCAGCTGTGCTGGGCAATGGCGGTCCCCGGCTTGATGAAGGTCGGACGATCCATGACACAAACGGCCGTTCCGTTCATTGACTAAATACGCGTCAACGACGGGATCGTTCATTCACAGAGTTCCGTTATCGTTCACAGCACGCCGGGGGCTGTGATTGATGGCGCACGTTCTGTCACTTCTTCTTGGGCCAGGGAATCAGCATCATGACGCCGGCGCTGGCGCACAACAGCCCGATCGTCGTCCACAGCTGCTGCCCCGTCATGAAGCTGCCCTTCAGATAGCCCAGCCCCTGCGCGGTCCACACCCCGCCGACCAGCAGCAACACGATTCCGAGCCCGACCAGCAGTTTTCTGCTCATGGACGGGAGGCTACCGGCGGCAGGACGCCCGGAAGGTTCGATGGCGGTCGTACTATGAACGCCGTCGAAGTCGTGAGGAGTCACCGTGGCACGTCCCCGCACCACCCCGCGGACCGTGGAGCACCCCGAGCTGTCCGAGGTCACGTTGCAGCAGGCCCTGGAGGCGCTGGCGGACCCGGTCCGGCGCATGGTCGTGTGCCAGCTGACGCGGGCGGGCGGCGAGAAGGGCTGCGGCACGTTCGACACGCCGGTGTCGGACTCGACCCTCACCCACCACTTCACCGTCCTGCGCGAGGCGGGCGTGATCCGGCAGCACTACCGGGGAACGACCAAGCTGAACTCGTTGCGCACGGCCGAGATGGAGGCCCGGTTCCCCGGCCTGCTGCCGGCCGTGGTGACCGCGGCGGAGACCGAGGCCTAACTTCGATGGCGGTCAAAGTTTGACGGCCATCAAACTTTGGGGCAGGGTGGGCGGCACAGCTTCCCGACCCCTGAGGACGGCTCCCCCATGGCAAGACTCGTGCAGTTCGACCGGCTCGGCGGTCCCGAGGTGCTGACGCTCCGCGACGTCGCGGTCGGCGAACCCGGAGCCGGCGAGGTGCGGATCCGCGTGGACGCGATCGGCCTGAACCGGGCCGAGATCATGTTCCGCGAGGGCGTCTACTACGAACAGCCGGTCTTCCCCGCCACGCTCGGCTACGAGGCCGCGGGCGTGGTCGAGGCGGTCGGCGAGGGCGTGTCGCACGTCGCTGAGGGCGACCCGATCGCCGTCGTGCCGGCGTTCTCAATGACCAGGTACGGCACCTACGGCGACCACGTGATCGTGCCCGCCTCCGCCGTGTTCCCCCGCCCGGCGAACGTGGGCGCGGTGCAGGCCGCGGCCGTGTGGATGGCCTACATCACCGCGTACGGACCGCTGTTCGAGTCCGGCGAGGTCCGCCCCGGCGACCACGTGCTGATCAGCGCCGCCGCGAGCAGCGTCGGCCAGGCGGCCGTCCAGATCGCCCGCCACATCGGCGCGATCCCGATCGCCACCACCCGCGACGCCGCGAAGAGCCAACGACTCCTGGACGCGGGCGCGGCCCACGTCATCGTCACCGCCGAGGAGGACCTGCCCACGCGCGTCAAGGAGATCACCGGCGGCGAGGGCGTCCGCCTGGCGTTCGACCCGATCGCGGGTCCCGGCGTCGAGACCCTCGCCCAGGCCATCGCTCCCGGCGGCCACCTGGTGGTCTACGGCGCGCTCGACCCGCGCCCCACGCCCCTGCCGAACGCGAGCAGCTACCCGCAGCTCACCAGCCGCGCGTACTCGATGCACTCGATCAGCAGGGACCCCGAACGCCTGCGCCGCGCCGTCGCGTTCATCAACGCCGGGCTCGCCGTAGGCTCGTTCACGCCCGCCGTGGACCGCACGTTCGATCTTGCCGAGATCGCCGACGCCCACCGCTACATGGAGGCGAGCAACCACATCGGCAAGATCGTCGTCACCGTCGGCTAGACCAGCCAGGCCGGCTCTCCCGTCACCACCTCCGCGATCGCGGACAGCGGAATGACCGTCCACTCCGGACGGAACCGGTGCTCGTGCAGCACCTCCAGCACCGCCCGGTCCAGTTCGACGGCGGTCAGCAGCGCGCCATCGGGCCGCAGGTCCGGCGCCAGCTCGGCGTACCCGTCGCAGAACGCCTTCCGGTTGCGCTCCAGCCACCGCGCCGCGCTGGGCAGCAGGGTGGCCACGTCCTCCGCGCCGACCAGCAGCTGTGCCGCCGCGTAGTGCAGCGACCTCAGGACGGTGGCCACGTCGTGCTCGGCGGGGCGTGGCCGCGCGCGTTCCGCCGCGCTGCCGTTCGGGTCTCCCTCGAAGTCGACGAGCACCCAGGTGCGCGGCGACCGCAGAACCTGACCCAGGTGCAGGTCGCCGTGCACCCGTTGCAGCCGCAGGGATTCGGAGGTAGCCGGCACCGCGTCGAACCGGGCGCGCAGGCCCGCCTCGAACGGCGCCAGCGCGGGGACCTCGGTCAGCGCGGCGTCCAGGCGGCGGTGCAGGGCCGCGGCGAACTCGACCTCGTCGTCCGGTCCGGCGATCTGCTCGCCGAGCGTCTCGCGCAGGTCGGCGTGCACGCGGGCGACGGCCCTGCCCAGCCGGTGCGCCTCGGCGGCGAAGTCGCCGCCCGCGTCCTGCGGGTCCGCGCCGGGGCCTGCCAGGAAGTCCCGGACGCTGGCGGTGGCCATCGGCCAGCCGAGCGCGCCGAGCGGCACGAACTCGTGCAGCACCGCGAAAGTCGTGCGCACTCCGTCCAGTTCGGACTCCAGCGCGCCCAGCGGCGGTGCGATGTGCGGGTCGTCGATCTCGTGCAGTGCGGTGTGCAGCACCAGTTCCGGGTTGTCGCCGGGCACCAGCTCGCGGAAGAACTTCAGCACGTGCCGCTGGCCGTAGACGATCGAGAAGTTGCGCTGCGGGCCCGGGAACGGCCGTCCGACCGGCGCGGCGGTGTACCTGGGCGGCAGCGCGCCGCGGAACCGCAGTTCCTCGATCTCCGAGGGCTTCTCGAAACGGTCGAGCAGCACGGCCGTCAGTTCCGGGTCGTACACCGCCTCGTACACCTCGCGCTCGCCCGCGCGGCCGATCCGGGCGTGCACCAGACGCTCGGGCAGTTCGTCGCGCAGGCCCAGCAGCAACTGGTACCGGCGTCCGTCGCACGCGAGCACGACGTGGACCAGCGCGGGATCGCCGTCGCGCAGGACGGTGACTCGTTCGCACACCACCGGCCCGCGGCCGTGGAACCAGGGCTGCGCGTGCAGCCAGCGATCCAGCTGCTCGGGGGCGGGGACGACCTCGACGGCCTCGCTCGTCGTCACTTCTTGTCGCCGCCTTCCACGTCGGAGCTCAGCTGGAACCAGTAGAAACCGTGGCCGGGCAGGGTCAACTGGTACGGCAGTTCGCCGACCGCGGGGAACGCCACCCCGCCGGTGAGCTCCAGCGGCACGGTGCCGGCGTGCTCGGACAGGTCGAGCTCGACGGGCTGCGGGAAGCGCGAGAGGTTGTTCACGCACAGCACCACGTCGGCGCCGAGCGTGCGGCGGTAGGCGAGCACCGTGGGGTTGGACGCTCCGAGCTCGGTGAAGTCGCCGTGCCCGAACGCGCGGTGCTGCCTGCGCACCTCGATCATCCGGCGGGTCCAGTTCAGCAGCGACGACTGGTTGCGGGTCTGCGCCTCGACGTTCAGACCCTGGTAGCCGTAGACCGGGTCCATGATCACCGGCAGGTAGATCCGGCCGGGGTCGCACGACGAGAAGCCGGCGTTGCGGTCGGGCGTCCACTGCATCGGCGTGCGGACGGCATCGCGGTCCTGCAACCAGATGTTGTCGCCCATGCCGATCTCGTCGCCGTAATACAGAACGGGCGAACCCGGCAACGACAGCAACATCGCGGTGAACAGCTCGTGCTGGTTGCGGTCGTTCTCCAGCAACGGCGCGAGGCGGCGGCGGATGCCGATGTTCGCCTTCATCCGCGGATCTTTCGCGTACTCGGTGTACATGTAGTCACGTTCGTCGTCGGTGACCATTTCCAGCGTCAGTTCGTCGTGGTTGCGCAGGAAGATGCCCCACTGGGCGTTCTCCGGGATCGCCGGCGTCTGCGCCAGGATCTCCGAGATCGGGAACCGCGACTCGCGCCGCACCGCCATGAAGATCCGCGGCATCAACGGGAAGTGGAACGCCATGTGGCACTCGTCGCCACCGACGGCCTGGTCACCGAAGTACTCCACGACGTCGGACGGCCACTGGTTCGCCTCGGCCAGCAGAACGCGGCCGGGGAACTCGTCATCGACGACCTTGCGGCACTTGCGCAGGAAGTCGTGGGTCTCGGGCAGGTTCTCGCAGTTCGTGCCCTCACGTTCGAACAGGTAGGGCACGGCGTCGAGGCGGAAGCCGTCGATGCCCAGCTCCAGCCAGAACCGGAGGATGTCGAGCATCGCGTCCTGGACGGCGGGGTTGTCGAAGTTGAGGTCCGGCTGGTGGCTGAAGAAGCGGTGCCAGTAGAACTGCCCGCGCACCGGGTCGTAGGTCCAGTTCGACGACTCGGTGTCGACGAAGATGATCCGCGCGTCGCTGTAACGCGAGTCGTCGTCGCTCCACACGTAGTAGTCGCCGTACGGGCCCGTCGGGTCCTGCCGTGACTGCTGGAACCACGGGTGCGCGTCGCTGGTGTGGTTGAGCACCAGGTCCGTGATCACCCGGATCCCGCGCCGGTGCGCCTCCTCCAGCAGGTACACGAAGTCCTCGACCGTGCCGAACTCCGGCAGCACCGCCCGGAAGTCGCTGATGTCGTACCCGCCGTCACGCAACGGCGACGCGTAGAACGGCGGCAGCCACAGGCAGTCGACACCCAGCCACTGGAGATAGTCCAGTTTGGACGCGAGCCCGCGGAGGTCGCCGGTGCCGTCACCGTTGGAGTCGCTGAACGCCCGGACCAGAACCTCGTAGAAGACCGCGCCCTTGAACCAGTTCGCCTCGTGCTCCATGGCACCTCTCGCTCGCACGTAGTGGGAATTGCGGCAGAGTGCGGCACAGCGGGCGCCAAGATCAAATCGTTCACCTGACCGTGTGAACGGCTCCGGAGGTCAGTGTTTTTCGTGCCGTTCGAGCACGCAGGCGATCCGTTGCATCGGGATCTCGTGCCGGTCGCGGGTGAGTTCGTCCTGCACGACGTAGTGCAGCTTCTCCCCCACGCTGCGCAGCATCATCACGATCCCCTTGTGCGTCTGTTCCCCGTCGACGCTGAACTCGACGAAGTCCCCTTGCCGCGCATCAGACCCGTGGTCACGCAGAATCACGGTCCCCACCTCCACCTCGTTGTGGCTGCGAACTGCACCTCGCCGAGGGGATACCCCCGCGCGAACGGCCCAGTTCGGCGTTTCCCCTGTCGTGGCGGGAATTCACCCGGCCAGGTGGCAGGATGCGGTGATGGACACGCGGCGGAGGAACAACGTGACCGTCATCGGTCGCGAGGACGGTCCGACCGTGCTGCTCGCCCACGGCTTCGGCTGCGACCAGAACCTGTGGAGACTGGTGGCGCCGGCGCTGGCCGAGCAGTTCCGCGTCGTGCTGTTCGACTACGTCGGATCGGGCAAATCCGACATCGCCGCGTGGTCACCACAGCGCTACTCCACGCTCGACGGCTACGCCGAGGACGTTCTGGACATCTGCGCCGAACTCGACCTGCGCGACGTCGTGCTGGTCGGGCACTCGGTCAGCGCGATGATCGCCGTGCTCGCCGCCAACCGCGAACCGGCGCGGTTCGCCAAGCTCGTGCTGCTCACCCCGTCGCCCTGTTACCTCGACGACGGCGACTACCGCGGCGGTTTCTCCCGCGCGGACATCGACGAGCTGCTCGACTCGCTGGAGTCGAACTACCTCGGCTGGTCCGCGGCGATGGCACCGGTCATCGCCGGCAACCCTGACCGTCCCGAGGTCGCCGGTGAGCTGGAGGACTCGTTCTGCCGCACCGATCCGGCGATCGCGCGGGTGTTCGCGCGCACCACGTTCCTGTCGGACAACCGGGCGGACCTCGCGGACGTCACCGTGCCCACCGCGGTGGTGCAGTGCGCGGCGGACGCGATCGCGCCGCCCGAGGTGGGCCAGTTCGTCCACGACCAGATCCGGGACAGCGTCCTGGTGACGCTGGACGCGACCGGGCACTGCCCGCAGCTGAGCGACCCGGAGCAGACCACGGCGGCGATCGCCGGGTTCGCGGGTGCCCGGTGATCAGCCAGGCTGACGACGCCCGCGAGAACTTCGCGGACCTCTACGAGCACGCGCCGTGCGGCTACCTGTCCACGTCGATGGACGGCACGATCACCAAGGTCAACGGAACGCTGCTGGGGTGGCTCGGCATCGGGCGCGACGAGCTGGTCGGGCGGCGCCGGTTCGCCGACCTGCTCACCGTCGGCGGTCGCATCTACCACGAGACGCACTTCGCGCCGATGCTGCGCATGCACGGTGAAGCAGGCGGCATCGCGCTGGAACTGGTGCGCGCCGACGGCACCCGGTTGCCGGTGCTGGTGAGCTCGACCGTCAAGACGAGCGCGAGCGGCGCCGCCGAGCTGATCCGCACCACCGTCTTCGACGCGCACGACCGGCGCTCCTACGAGCAGGAGCTGCTGCGGGCCCTGCAGGTGGCCGAACGGGAACGCGATCGGGTGCAGCTGCTGGCCACGACGTTGCAACGCACCCTGTTGCCGCCCTCGCTGCCGCACATTCCCGGCATGGACGTCGCGGCCTACTACCACCCGGCCTCGGCGGACGAGGTCGGCGGCGACTTCTACGACCTCTTCCCGCTGGCCGACGGCACCTGGGCGTTCTTCCTCGGCGACGTGTCCGGCAAGGGCGCGGAGGCCGCCGTGGTCACGTCGCTGGCCCGCTACACGCTGCGCGCCGCCGCCGTGTACGACCCGCGTCCGGTCGCCGTGCTGGAGCACCTCAACACGGTGCTCATCCAGGAGCAGATCAGCACCACGCCACGCTTCTGCACCGCCATCCACGGCCTGCTGGAGCCGGCCGACGGCGGCGCCACGATCACGCTCGCCGGCGGTGGGCACCCACCCGCGCTGCTGATCCGCCACCACGGCGCGGCCGAGCTGCTCACGATCCGCGGCGGTCAGCTGATCGGCGCGCTGCCCGGCGCGCGGTTCGCCGAGCTCCAGGTGCACCTGCGGCCCGGCGACACGCTGCTGCTCTACTCCGACGGCCTGACCGAGGCCAGGACCCACGGCCGCGTCCGCTACGACGAGGAGGAACTGCGCGACTTCGCCGACGCCCTCGACGTCAGCAGCGCGACCGAGACCGTGGCCGCCGTGTCCAAGCTCCTCGCGGGCTTCGGCGTCGACGACGACACCGCGCTGCTCGCGCTGAGCGTCAACCTCGACGAGGAAAGCCGGTCATGACCACGTTCACCGTCCTCACCAGCGACACCCCGGCCGGACCGGTGCTCGAACTCGCCGGAGACCTCGACGACGCCACCGCTCCCCTGGCCCTCCAGGCGGTCAAGGCCCTCACCCCACGAGCGGGCCAGCAGGTGGTCGTCGACCTGACAGGACTGCGGTTCTGCGACTCCAGCGGCATCTCCACGCTGATCGCCGCCCACAACCTGGCGCACGCGGCCGACGCCGGCATCGCGCTGGCGGGCGTGCCCCGCCACCTCACCCGCACCCTGGCGCTCGTCGGGCTGGGCGACTTCTTCGTCACCCATCCCACCGCCGCGCAGGCCCAGGCCGCCTGGGCGGAACCGCCTGGCGAGTGAGTGGCATCTGGCCCCTCGACGTGCGTCGGCCCGTTCGGGACAATCGTGACCTCGCGCGGGTTCCGACCAGGTGACGGAGGCTGAACGGCGGCACGCGGGCGCGAGCCGTAAGCTGAGTGAGTTGATCCTGATGCGATCGTGCAAGGCGTGGGCCTAGACCTCGCTACGTCCAGGAAAGACTGGAAGCAGTCGACGTGGTGGAGGAAGCTGTGCCAGCCGTGAATGATCTGCCTTTTCCCGGTGGTGTGATCACCGGTGCGCGAACCTGACAGACCCCGTCAGGCACTGAGTCATGCGCGCGCGACGGTGATGGCCGCGCTGCGCGACAGCGAGAGCAAACTCGACACGCTGGCGCGCGTTGTTCGCGCGTGCGTGGACGTGCTGCCGGTCGACGGCGCCTCCATCTCGGTGATGAGCGGTCCGCGCGAGCGGGAGACCTTGTACGCCAGCGACGAGATCGCGGCGCAGATCGAGGACGTGCAGTTCAGCCTGGGCGAGGGTCCGTGCTTCGAGGCGTTCTCCACGCGCAGGCCCGTGCTGGTCCCCGACCTGCCCCAGGCATCGATCGTGGAATGGCCGGTGTTCGCCACGGCGATCGCCACCCTGCCCATCGGCGCGATCTTCGCGTTCCCGTTGCAGGCGGGCGCGATCGGTATCGGCGCGGTCGATCTGTACCGCCGTCGGCCCGGCTGGTTGTCTGGCGACGAACTCGCTGTGGCGCTGGAAGTCGTCGACCTCGTGACCGCGGTACTGCTCGGGCTGCTGCTGGGCGAAGCCGGTGACGTCGACGGGTTCCAGGGTGTGCTGTCGCCGGGACGGGAGCAGGTGCACCAGGCGACCGGCATGCTCATCGCGGCCTTCGACATCTCGGCGGAAGAGGCTCTGGCCCGGCTGCGGGGCTACGCCTTCGTCATGGACAGGTCGCTGGACGACGTCGCCAAGGACATGGTGAGCCGCAGGTTGTCTCCGCTGGAACTGGGCAAATGATCGCGCAGGAGGTGTCGATGGCTACCCGGTGCGGGCAGCACTACCGTCGGACGAACATGACAGGAGCTGTTGATGAGCGGTAGCGCACCTTCCAGAACGGAGCGAGAATCCCGGCTGCTCCAGGCCTTCGTGCAACTGGCGGACACCCTCGTCGACGACTACGACGTGGTGGACGTGCTGCACCGGCTGGTCGACCACTGCGTTCAGCTGCTGGACGCGACGGCCGCCGGCCTGATGCTGTCCGACCAGCGCGGCGGTCTGCGGGTGGTGGCCTACTCGTCCGACCAGACTCGGATGCTCGAACTGTTCCAGCTCCAGGCCAGCGAAGGTCCCTGCCTGGAATGCGTCCAGACCGGCGAACCGGTGCTGGTCGCGGACCTGAAGACCGCGACAGAGCGCTGGCCCCGGTTCGCGCGGCTCGCCATCGAGGAGGGTTTCGCCTCCGTGCACGCGGTGCCGATGAGGTTGCGCCGCGAGACCATTGGCGCGTTGAACCTGTTCCGCCGCGAGACCGGCGCGCTGGGCGACGAGGACCTGCTGGTCGTGCGAGCGCTGGCGGACACCGCCACGATCGGGATCCTGCAGGAACGTGCCATCCGGCGCGGTGAGGTCGTCACCGAGCAGTTGCAGACGGCGCTGAACAGCCGGGTCGTCATCGAACAGGCCAAGGGCGTGCTCGCGTTCGCCGGAAACCTGGAGATGGAGAAGGCGTTCCAGGCGTTGCGCGACTACGCGCGCAACCGTGGCCGCCGGCTGGCCGACGTCGCGCGGGAACTCGTCCTCGGCGAGCTTCGCCCGGACGACCTCCTCACCTCGCAGCACCGTCCGATCGACGGATGACCGGGGTAACCTGGTCAGGCTGGTAGAAGCAGCAACCGCCCGGACCCGCGGTCTCGTCACCTCGTCGTGAGGAGATCACCGTGGCCGGCGGTATCGAGCCAATCGCGCTGACGCGGATGGGGATCGCGCTCGTCTCCGAGCACGCCAGCCCGCTGACGCCGCCCGGCGCGTTCGGCGCCGGAAGCCAGAACCTCCACGTGGCGGGGCTCGCGGCCGCGTTGTCCGCCCTCGGCCACCAGGTGGTCGTCTACACGCGGCGCGACCATCCCCACGTTCCGCAGCGCGTGCGCGCCGCTGACGGGTACGACGTGGTGCACGTGCCGGCCGGGCCCGCGAAGAAGCTGAACGGCGAGGAGGTCCTCGCCTACATCGGGGACTTCGTCGGATTCCTCAAGCTCACCTGGAAAGCGCGCCGTCCCGACGTCGTGCACGCCCACGGCTGGTTGTCCGGCATCGCGGCCGTGCTCAGCGCGCGGGACTTCCCGGTGCCGGTGGTGCAGACGTACCACTCGGTGGGCAGCGTGCCACTGCCCGACCGACAGACGAACGGTCCGGCATCGACCAAACGGCTGGCCGTCGAGCGGCTCGTCGGCCACGAGGTCGCCCGTGTGGTCGCGCTCTGTTCGACTGAAGCACGGGCCGTGCTGGGCATGGGGATAGACCGGGCGAAGCTCGCCGTGGTGCCCAGGGGTGTCGATCTCGACCTGTTCACCCCGAAACGGGAACCGGTGCGCCGGCTGCGGCCGCGCAAGATCGTTTCGGTCGGCAGGCTCCTGCCGCGCAAGGGATTCGACGCCACCATCCGCGCTCTGTCCACAGTGGAGGGAGCTGAGCTGGTGATCGCCGGCAGTGGCGCGCGGGGTGACGTCTACGGTGATCCGGAGACGAAGCGGCTGCTCGCGCTGGCACGCTCGTTGGGAGTCGGAGACCGGGTCGTGTTCGCGGGCCACGTGCCGTACGCCGAGTTGCCCGATCTGCTGCGGTCCGCGGACCTCGTGGCGTGCACCCCGCAGCACCAGTCGTCCGGTGGCGTGGCACTGGAAGCCATGGCATGTGGCATACCGGTCATCGCTACCGCGGTCGGAGGCCTCATCGACGCCGTCGTGGACGGGCTGACCGGCGTGCTGGTCCCGCCGGGGAAACCGGACGCGATCGGCAAGGCGCTGAGAGCGTTGTTCGCCGACAGCACGCATCGGGAACTGCTCAGCGTGAGCGGGCACGACCGTGCGCACGCGCGGTACTCGTGGCAGCGCGCCGCCACCGACCTGACGCGGAACTACGCCGCGGCGGGAGTCCGCCGATCGTCCTTTGTGGATGGACGTACCGCCACGAGAGGTAACGCTCTCGCTCCGCAGCGCGACAGCCGGTAGCCTGAACCCCGTTCAACCGCCCGGCCCCCGCGGACTCGTCACCTCGCTGTGAGGAGATCCACCGATGGGCAGGATCGCGCTGGTGTCCGAGCACGCCAGCCCGCTGACAGCACCCGGTCAGCTCGACGCGGGAAGCCAGAACGTCTACGTCGCCGCTCTTTCGGCCGCGTTGTGCGGCCTCGGTCACGAGGTCGTCGTCTACACCCGGCGCACCGCACCGCGTGTCCCGAGCCGGGTGCGCACCCAGGCCGGTTACGAGGTGGTCCACGTGCATTCCGGCCCGTCCAGAAAACTGGCCGAGGGCGAGGCCACCGCCCGCGTCACCGACTTCGCCCGGTTCCTGAGCACCGACTGGAACGCGAAACGGCCTGATGTCGTGCACGCACAAGGCTGGCTGTCCGGGATCACGGCGGTGCTGGGAGCCCGCACCAGGCAGGTGCCGGTGGTGCAGACGTTCCACACCCTGGGCTCCGCCGACCGGAGCCTGGCGGTCGAACGCCTGCTCGGCCAGGAGGTCGCCAGGGTGGTGGCCACCCACTCGGACGAGGCGGACGACGTGCTCAGGATGGGGATCTGCGAGTCGAAGGTGTCCGTGATTCCCCACGGCGTCGACTTGAAGTTGTTCACACCGCACGGTGCGATCGCGCCACGCGACCGCGCACGCCGCGTCGTGACGATCGGCCAGCTGGTTCCGCACCAGGGATTCGACGACCTGATCCGCGCATTGTCCACTGTGGAGGACACCGAGCTGGTGATCGCCGGCGGGTCCGCGAACGGACCGCTGCGCGGCGACCCGGAGGCGAGACGGCTGCGGACGCTCGCTCGTGCCCGCGGCGTCGCCGACCGGGTCACGTTCACCGGCCACCTGCGCCAGCGCGAACTGCCCGCCCTGCTGCGGTCGGCGGATGTCGTGGCCTGCACACCGTGGCACGAGTCGTTCGGCGTCACCGCGCTCGAAGCGATGGCCTGCGGTGTCCCCGTGGTGGTGACCGCCGTGGGAGGCCTGGTAGACGCCGTGGTCGACGACCGGACCGGCGTACGGGTCCCGCCGCGGGATCCGCCGGCGATCGCCGAGGCGTTGACAGCACTGCTCCGCAACGCCACCTGGCGCCGAGCGCTCGGCGTCGCGGGTCAGGAGAGGATTCGCGCGCGGTACTCCTGGGATCGCGTCGCCGCCGAACTGGTTCGGGTCTACGCCGCTGTCATGCGACCGTCATCCGAGGTGAACCGCGCCGACGAGCCGTGGGCGTAGTGTGAGCACCCCGAGGGGACTCGCGCATCGGTGGCCAAGCCGGTACCACCCCCGGAGCGTCAGAAACCCGCCCGGCTGGTCCGGACGGAGGCGGGAGAACCGAGATGATCTCGGGCCCGATCAGCGTCGACGTCGAACCGACCCCACTTCGCGGCCTGCGCCCACCGGCGACCGGCCCCGCCATCGCCGTTCTCCCGCTGAACCCGCCGTCCCCGGCGAAAGCGGCCGTGACACAGCACGCCTGACCGCCGTCTCCCGGCAGTCCTCTGTGGACTTCTGCTCGGCAGCCGATCCGAAAGGCCGTCCGCTTCATGGTTCGCACCTATGGCTTCATGAGCACGTATCCGCCAACACAATGCGGGCTCGCCACGTTCACCGCGTCTCTCCGGCGCCATCTGACCGCCGTCACCCCTGGCAGCGGAAGCCGGGTCGTCCGCGTTCTCGCGCACACGGACGCCGACACCGCGGCAACGCCGGCCGTGCACCCGATGCGTCCCGGCGCGGTGGAGGCCGCCGCCGATGTTCTCAACCGTTGTGACGTCGCGGTCGTCCAGCACGAGTACGGGATCTACGCCGGGCAGGACGGCGCGGAGGCGCTGAGCGTGCTCGTCCGGCTGCGGGTCCCGGTGATCGTCGTGCTGCACACGGTGCTCACCTCTCCCTCCCCCGGACAGCGTCAGGTGCTCGAGGCCGTCGTCGACCACGCCGGCGCCGTGGTCACCATGTCCGAAGCGGCGCGGAGCCGCCTCCTGGCGGGCTATGCGGTCGAACGGCCAGGCAAGGTCGTGGTGATTCCGCACGGCGCCGTCCCTTCCGCCAGATCCGCGCCCGGCACGCCCGGAGGCAGGCCGTTGATCCTCACCTGGGGCCTGCTCGGGCGCGGCAAGGGCGTCGAGTGGGGCATCGCGGCACTCGGCGCGCTGCGCGACCTGCGACCGCGCTACCTGGTGGCGGGGCAGACCCATCCCAAGGTGCTTGCCCACGAGGGCGAGGCGTACCGGACGCACCTGCGAGATCGCGCTGCCGCCGGTGGCGTCGCGAACCTGGTCGAGTTCGACCCCGCCTACCTCGAAACGGACGCGCTGGCGAACCTGGTCGGCCGGGCGGACGTCGTCCTGCTGCCGTACGACTCGTCCGAACAGGTCACCTCCGGCGTGCTCGTCGAAGCTCTCGCGGCACGGAAACCGGTGGTGGCGACGAGGTTCCCGCACGCGGTGGAGCTGCTGGCGGACGGCGCCGGTCTGCTGGTGCCGCACCGGGATCCCTCCGCCATCGCCGCGGCGCTGCGACGGGTGCTGACCGAACCCGGACTCGCCGCCGCGATGCGCGATCGCTCCGCCGACCTGGGTCCGGCGCTGAGCTGGCCCGCGGTGGCGAACCGCTATCGCCGGCTCGCCGGGGACCTGGTGGCGGACGAGCTGCTCACCGGCCGAGCGGTCGTGACGACGTGAGCGGCCCCGACTTCGCCCACCTGATCCGGCTCAGCGACGACACCGGCCTGTACGAGCACGCGGAAGGCCCGTTGCCGCGCCTGGAGCACGGCTACTGCCTCGACGACGTGGCCAGGGGCCTGGTCGTGCTGAGCCGTGAACCGCACCTGTCCGCCGACCTGACCGCGCTGGCGGAGCGCTACCTCGCCTTCATCGCCTACGCGCAGAGCGAGGACGGCCGCTTCCACAACCGGCTCGGCCCCGCCCGCGTCTGGCTGGACGAGCCGGGGCTGGGCGACTGGTGGGGACGCGCGCTGTGGGGGCTCGGCACCGCCGCCGCCCGCTCCCCCGTGCCCGCGGTCCGTCAGGCCGCGCTGGAGTGCTTCGACCGCGGCGCCCGGCACCGTCCGCCGTCGGTGCGCACGATGGCGTTCGCCGCGCTCGGGGCCGCGGAGGTGCTGAGCGCCGACCCCTTGCACGCCTCCGCCGCCGCGTTGCTCGGCGACGTCCCCTCGTACGTCGGTGAACCACGTCCCGACGAGAACTGGCCGTGGCCGGAGAACCGGTTGTTCTACGCCAACGCGGTGCTGCCGGAAGCGTTGATCGCCGCGGGCGACCTCCTCTCGGACGACAAGGTCCGCGACGACGGCCTGCGGCTCCTGGACTGGCTGCTGGCCGTGGAGTCCACGGACTTCCACCTCTCGCCGGTCCCGGCCGGCGGGTGGTCCCTCGGCGAGTCGCGTCCCGCGTTCGACCAGCAACCCGTCGAGGCCGCCGCGATGGCCGACGCCTGCGCCCGCGCCTACCGGATCACCGCCGACCCCAGGTGGCTCGCCGGGGTCCATCGTTCGATCGCCTGGTTCAACGGCGACAACGATCTCGGCACGCTGATGCACGACGAGCAGACCGGCGGCGGCTACGACGGCCTGACCCCGGACGGCCCCAACATCAACCAGGGCGCCGAGTCGACGCTGGCGCTGATCTCCACCATGCAACACCTGCGCACGCTCCTGGAGAGCACCGGATGAACGCCCGAGTCACGCGCAGTCCGCTGCGGCTGCGCCCGGACCCGCGACGGGTCATCACGAAGCTCTTCGTGCCGGGCGAGGAGGTTCCCGAGCACGAGTCGCGGTCCGCGGCCGTGATCCGGCGGGTGATGGCACTCGACGAGGACACCGCGTGCGCCGCGCTGGAACGCACGGTCCGCCTGTTCGCGGGACGGCACCGGGACGTCCGCGTGACCTTCGCGGACAACTTCGCGAGCGTGAGCCACCGGCTGCCGGAGGACTCCGGCCTGTCCGAGTCCCGCCGGTTGCTGATCGGCGCGTACTTCACCCACGAGTACGCCGTCGAGGGCGCCGCGCTGTGCAACCCGTCCATGGTCGCGCATCCGGACCAGAGCGGGACGGCGCCGGGACAGCTGCGGTTCGTGCTGAGCGTCCGCGGCATCGGCGAGGGGCACCTGTCCTCGATCGGCTTCCGGACCGGACTGGCCGGGCCAGGCGCTGTGCTCACCGTGGATCCGCCACCGGGCATCATCAGCACCGGCCTGCACCGGGACTCGATCTACGAGAAGAGCCTCTTCCAGGGCAAGCTCGCCGATCGCGGCCACGACGACGAGGTCTCCGCCGTGCTGAACCGGTGGCTGCCCGAGAAGTTCACCGGCGCCGAACTGGACGAGCTGCTGGCGGGCCTGCACCCGAAGCTGGTCGCCAGGCAGGCGGCTCACCGAACCGTCGAACTGGTCAGGTGGATCGCCGCGTGCAACTACACCACCGAGTTCCCGGAGGACTCGGTGGTGAGCGGGCGCGTGCTCTGGCCGATCGGCCCGTCCGAGCGCCACGGCATGGAGGACGCGAGGTTCGTCCTCTTCACCGACGACGACGGCGATCAGACCTACTACGCCACCTACACCGCGTACGACGGGGTCGACGTCGAGCCACAACTGTTGCAGACCAACGACTTCCGCACCTTCAGGGTGTCGCAGACGACGGGTTCCGCGGCACGCAACAAGGGCATGGCGCTGTTCCCCCGGCGGATCGGCGGAAGGTTCGCGGCGTTGTCCCGCGGAGACGGCGAGAGCACGGCCGTGACGACCACCGACGACATCCGGACGTGGAACGATCCCCGGCCGGTGGCGGTGCCGGCCAGGGACTGGGACCTCGTCCAGGTCGGCAACTGCGGTTCACCGATCGAGACGCCCGAGGGCTGGCTCGTGCTGACCCACGGCGTCGGGCCGATGCGGCTCTACTCGATGGGCGCGATGCTGCTCGACCTCGACGAGCCCTGGAAGGTGCTGGCCACGCTGGCGGAACCGTTGCTGGTACCCAGTTCCACCGAACGCGACGGATACGTGCCCAACGTCGTCTACTCGTGCGGTGGCCTGCTGCACGGCGACACGCTGGTGATCCCGTTCGGCGCGAGCGACGCGACCATCGGCCTGGCCACGACGTCAGTGAGCGCCCTGATCGACGCCATGGAGCGGTGACGGCGGCTCACCGACGAGGAGGTGCACGAACGTGCCCGACAGGCCGTAGCTGCTGACCCCGGCGATCGCCGGTCCGGTGCCCGGCCACGGTGTCGTGCTGGGCACCGGCGCGATGTTGAGGCCGGTCCAGTCCACCTGGGACGTGGGCCGGTCGCTGTGCAGGCTGGCGGGAACCGTGCGCTCCCGCACCGCGAACGCCGCCTTGACCAGCCCCGCCATCCCGCCCGCTGCCTCCGGATGGCCGATGTTGGTCTTGACCGATCCGACGAGGCACGGTTCGGCGCGGTGCACGCCGATGGTGGCGCCGATGGCCTGCAGTTCGAGCCGGTCGCCCGCCGGAGCCGCGTTGCCGTGCGCCTCGACGTACCCGATGGCGGCCGGGGTGATGCCCGCGACGGCCGCCGCGCGGGAGATCACCTGCACGTAGCCCTCCACGGACGGCGCGATGACCGCCTTGGCGGTACGGCCTTTGCTGGCCTGTGCGCTACCGAGGATGAGCGCGTGGATCCTGTCGCCGTCCGCCTGTGCCTGCGAAAGCCGTTTGAGTACAACGACTCCAGCACCGTCCGCGCGCACGAAACCGTCGGCGTCCTCGTGGCCGAAGCGACAGCGGCCCGAGGAGGACAGCATGCCGGCTGCGGCGTAGCCGTCGGTGTGGTCGGTGCCGAGCACGAGGCTGACACCTCCGGCGAGTGCCGTGTCGCACTCGCCGGTGCGCAGGCTCTGGCAGGCCAGGTGGACGGCGAGCGTGCCGGACGAGCAGGCCGCGTCGACGGTGGCGCAGGGACCGCGCAGGTCCCAGGCGTAGCTGATGCGGCCCGACGCCATGCCCCGCGCGGCGGCAGTCGCGATCGCGTACATGTCCACAGTGGTCTCACCGTGCAGGCGGTCCCAGTGTTCACCGGTGCTCTGTCCCATGAACACGCCGACGTCCTGGCCCGCGATCACCTCGTCCCGCAGTCCGGCGTCGGCCAGCGCGTCACGAGCGCAGGACAGCAGCATCCGGTGCTGCGGGTCGAGGGTGGCGTTCTCCCGTTCGGTGACGAAGTAGTCCTCCGGCGCGAACTCCGGCGCGTCGTCGGCGAACCGGCCGGTGGTCACCGCGTCGACCTCGCCGCGCACCAGTTCCCAGAGCCGCCGGGGGCTGTCCGCGCCGGGGAAGCGGCAGCCCATGCCGACGATCGCGATCGGCTCGCAGGTGTTCATCAAGATCTCTCCGTCATCACTTCGGGTGTCCTAATTGGACCATCAGTCGATCTTGCTGCTCTCATTGGCCCGTTCCTGATCATCGATCGAAAGAACCGTGAGCCGATGTGCGGCATCGCAGGCTGGGCCGATCTCGTCCACCCCTCCCCCGGGATGCACTTACGCGTCCAGCGGATGAACGACGCCGTGGCGTCACGCGGACCTGACGGAGACGGCGTCTGGTCAGGTCCCCACGCGGTGCTCGGTCACCGCCGCCTCGCCGTGCTGGACCCGGCGCACGGGCAGCAGCCGATGGTCTTCACCGACGACGGCGACGAACCGGTCGTGGCGCTGACCTACAGCGGTGAGGTCTACAACCACCGCGAACTGCGCGACGAACTGGAGCGGCGCGGACACAAGTTCCGCACCGGCACCGACACCGAGGTCGTCCTGCACGCCTACCTGGAGTGGGGCACGGACGCGGCCTCCCACCTCAACGGCATGTACGCCTTCGCCGTCTGGGACCACCTGCGCGGCCGCCTCGTCCTGGTCCGCGACCGCCTCGGCGTCAAACCCCTGCACTACACGCGGCACGGCGCCGGCCTGCTCTTCGCCTCCGAGCCCAAGAGCCTGTTCGCCAGCGGTCTGGTCACCCCGTCGGCGAGCACGGACGGGCTGCGGGACTTCCTCGCGTCCGTGCACACTCCGGGAACGAGCCTCTTCCAGGGCGTGCACGAGGTCCGGCCGGGCACCGTCGTGATCCTCGACGCGAACGGCGTGCACGAGCAGCGCTACTGGCAGCTGGAAGCACATCCGCACCACGAGGACGTCGGCGCGACGGTCACGAACGTCGCCGATCTCCTGGAGGACATCACCACGCGCCACATCCAGGCCGACGTCCCGCTCGGCGCCCTGCTCTCCGGCGGACTGGACTCCAGCGCACTCGTCGCGCTCGGTCAGCGCGCGTCGAGGCGGAGTGGAATGCCGCCGTTGCGGACGTTCTCCGTCGACTTCGCGGGCGACCACTTCACCGGCACCGGCCTGCGGTCCACTCCGGACGGTCCGTTCGTGCGCGATGTCGTGGCGCACTGCGGTACCGACCACCGCGACATCGTCCTGGACGCCGCCGATCTGACCGATCCCCGGCACCGGCAGGCCGTGGTGGCCGCCAAGGACGCGCCCGCGCTCGGCGACCTGGACGTCTCGCTCTACCTGCTGTTCCGCGCGGTGCGCGAGCACACCACCGTGGTGATCTCCGGCGAGAGCGCGGACGAGGTCTTCGGTGGCTACCCGTGGTTCCACGAGACCGATCGCGTCGGCGCCCACGACTACCCGTGGCGGTACTTCACCGGGCACAGCGGTACCTACCAGGCGTTGCTGCGCGACGACGTCACGACCGAACTCGGGATCGCCGCGCATCGCGAGGCGCACTACCGCCAGGCCCTCGCCGAGGTGCCCCGGCTCGCGGGCGAGACCGGCGGCAGGATGCGCGAGGTGCTGTACCTGCACCTCACCCGCTGGCTGCCACACCTGCTCGACCGCAAGGACAGGCTCAGCATGGCCGTGGGGCTGGAGGTGCGCGTGCCGTTCTGCGACCACCGGCTCGTCGAGTACGCGTTCAACGCGCCGTGGACGCACCACATCTCGGACGGCCGCGAGAAATCCCTGCTGCGCGCCGCGGTGGCTCCCCTGCTGCCCGCGAGCGTGATCGGCCGCACCAAGGCGCCCTACCCGATCACGCACGACCCGGCGTACCACCGGATGATCTCCGGGCAGGCGCACGACCTGCTCGCCACCCCGTCGGCCCCGGTGTGGACCCTGCTGGAGCCCGCGCGCCTGCGGGACCGGCTGGAGCGACCGGCCACCGACCACGCCACCCGTTCCGGCATCGACTTCGCTCTCAACCTCGATCTGTGGCTGCGCGCCATACGACCCTGATAACACCCAGCAGGGTTTCGCCATCGCGCGATTCCGGGTAGACACCAGGTTCCGGCGCTTCGGCACCGCTGCCAGCGCCGGCCCCTTCCCGTTCGCCCGAGACCCCGGCGGCATCGACGAGATCGCCGTCCCGGAGGTTCGCGACGTGAGCACGACTACCAGCACCGCACAGCCACTGCTGGCGGGCGAGAACTCCCCGTTCGAGAGATTCCTGATCAAGCTCTTCACGGTGGTGCCGGCACTGGCACTGGCCGCCGCGGTCCCGCTCGCGTGGGGCTGGGGCCTGGGCTGGACCGACGTCGGCATCGCCCTCTTCTTCTACTCCTTCACCAGCCTCGGCGTGACGATCGGCTTTCACCGCTACCTCACCCACGGCGCGTTCAAAGCCAACCGGGCACTGCGGATCGCCCTCGCGGTCAGCGGCAGCATGTCGATGCAGGGGCCGCTCATCGGCTGGGTCGCCGACCACCGCCGGCACCACGCCTTCGCCGACCGCGAGGGCGACCCGCACTCCCCCTGGTTGTTCGGCACGTCGATCGGCGCGCTGGCCAAGGGTTTCTGGCACGCCCACCTGGGCTGGATGTTCCGCCGCGACCTGACCAACGCCGCCCGCTTCGCGCCCGACCTGCTCGCCGATCCCAACATCCAGCGCGTCAACCGGCTGTTCCCCGTGCTGACGGCCGTCACGCTGGTGGCGCCCGCCGTGGCGGGCGGGCTGATCAGCTGGAGCTGGTGGGGTGCGGTCACCGCGTTCTTCTGGGCGAGTCTCGTGCGGGTGGCCGTGCTGCACCACGTCACGTGGTCGGTCAACTCCATCTGCCACATGATCGGCGACCGGCCGTTCGAGGCGCGCGACAAGTCCGCGAACTTCTGGCCGCTCGCGATCCTGTCCATGGGCGAGTCCTGGCACAACTCCCACCACGCAGACCCCACCTGCGCACGGCACGGCGTCCGCCGTGGTCAGATCGACATCTCCGCGCGGCTGATCCGGGTGTTCGAGATCTTCGGCTGGGCCACCGCCGTCCGCTGGCCGCGGCCGGAGCGGCTGGCGCGCAAGCTGAAGGCGTCCGGTGACGTCCGAACGGCGGCGTAACCCGGGATTGCGGAGCACTAAGATCAACCGTGAGCCTGGCCCAGGTCAGGTGAGAGAGCGACACCCGCCCCGGCCCCCGGCGGTGCCACTTCCACCACCACTGGTCTGGGGTGTTGCCTGCCATGATCGGTCTCGCCGACGTCACTCGTCTGGAAGAGGACATCCGCGCCCTGCGCGAACTGGACTACCGCCACGGCGGCGAATCCTGCCTGGACCGGGTGCGGCGGCGGATCCGCGACAACCTCCCGTTGCTCACCGCGCCGGCGGCCGCGGAGGTGCGGCAACGACTGCACGTCGCCATGGCCGACCTGCGGAACCTGGCCGGGTGGGTCTGCTTCGACGCCGGACTGGTCACCAACGCGCACAACCACTTCTCGCACGCGCTCGCGCTCGCCGGGATCGCCGGGGACGACGGGTTGATCGCCAACGTGTGCTACCGCCTCGGACGGGTCTACCTGCACCACGGGCACCTCGACGAGGCGCTGCGGTACTTCGACCTCGGCCGGATCGCGGCCTCCCGGTCCGGTGACCGGCTCGCCGCCGGCATCATCTCGGTCAACTCGGCCTGGGCGTGCGCGAAGAAGGGCGACGAACACGGCGCGCTCACGTTGCTCGACCGCGGTCGTGAGCAGTTCACCGCCTCGAACCGCACCGAGGTGGCCGAGTGGGCCCGGTTCTTCACCGAGTCCGACCTGTCGGCCATGGCGGGGGCGGTGCACACGACCCTGGCGGGCACGGCGGGCAGGCACCACGCGCGGACCGCGGTTCCGTTGCTCCACACGGCGGTCAACGGCTACGGCGAGGACATGGCCCGCAGCCGGATCCTCAGCCTGGTCCTGTTGTCCACCGACCAGTTGATCGAGGGGGACGTCGAGGTCGGGGTCGGCACCGGGCTGCGGGCGCTGGACTCCGCCGCCGCTGTAGGGTCGGCCCGCATGCGCGACCGCTTCCGCCCGCTCGCCCTCCAGGCGCGCAGGCACCACGACCACGCCGGCGCACTCGACCTCGCCGAGCGGATAGACGCCCGCACCACCCGGCCGGACGCGCTGTGAGCGGTGAACGGCTCGCGAAAGTGCTGGCACGCCTCACCGGCGACACGGCTCATCGCGATGTCGCGATGCCCAGCGAGGCGGCGTGTGAAGCGAGCGTGGCGTTGCTCGGGGTGAGCGGCGCTCAGCTGACATTGACGCGCGGCACGGGCCGGACTGCGTACAACTACGCCACGAACCAGACCGGCACGCTCCTCGAGAACATGCGGTTCATCCTCGGTGAGGGGCCGTGCGAGCATTCTCTGCGGTCCGGCTCACCTGTTCTGGTTGAAGACCTGGACTCCTGGGAAAACCATCAGCGGTGGCCGCTGTTCACGCTGTCCGCCGGCGCGACCGGGGCGCGGGCGGTTTTCGTGTTCCCGTTGCGCAGCGGCGCGATCCATCTGGGCGCGCTCGTGCTCCACAGGACGAGCCCGGGGCCGTTGACCTCAGAACAGGTGGCCGACGCGCAGGTCGTGACCGACGTCGTCATGTCGTTGGTGCTGGACGAGTTGACCCGCGTCCACGTCGAAGTTCCCCCGCCGACTGGAATGCCGCTCCGCCAGGCCGAAGTGCACCAGGCCATCGGGATGTTGTCCGTCCAGTTGGGAGTGAGCATGGACGAGGCGCTGGTGCGGCTGCGCGCGCACTCGTTCGCGCACGACAGGCCGGTCGTCGAGGTCGCTCGCGACGTCGTCACCCGGCACCTGCGACTGAGTCCGGACGGCCGGTTCGATCCCCGATGATCCTGCCGCCCCGGCGAGAACCGACAGAGGTGACTTGTCATGTCCGTGGAGAACCTGGCGGAGACGTTCGTCGAACTGGCCGACACCCTGGTCGCCGACTTCGACCCGGCCGAGTTCATGCATCTTCTGGCCGACCGCTGCGTCAGCACCCTGGAGGTGGACGCGGCCGGCATCCTGCTCGCAGACCACTTCGGTGAGCTCCAGGTGGTCGGTGCGTCCAGCGACCGCGCCCGGCTGCTGGAACTCTTCGAACTCCAGCACCGGCAGGGCCCGTGCATGGAGTGCTACCTCACCAGTGCGCCGATCACGGTCACCGGTTTCACCGAACCACCCCAGCGGTGGCCCGAGTTCTCCTCGGCCGCGGTGGCCGCGGGCTTCGGCGCGGTGCACGCCCTGCCGATGCGGCTGCGCGAGCAGACCGTCGGAGCGCTGAACCTGTTCACCGCCAACGAGAACGAGCTGGACGAGACACGGGTAAGGGTGGCGCGGGCCATGGCGGACGTCGCCACCATCGGCCTGCTCCAGGCCCAGGTCATCAGCCACCGCGAACTGCTCGCCGGGCAACTCCAGCACGCGTTGCAGAGCAGGATCCTCATCGAACAGGCGAAGGGGGTGCTCGCCGAGCGGCTGCAGATCGACATGAGCACGGCCTTTCAGACCCTGCGGCAGTATTCGAGGAGCAACCGTCTTCACCTGAGCAAGGTGTCGGAGGACGTCATCGACGGCACGATCGACATGACCGCGCTGACGGCCTCCAGGGCGTAGTCGCCGGGCCCGCTCACCGCAGGGCCGGCGCCCCACCGTCGTGGTGTCAGGTCACCGCACCCGCTCCGGGATGTGGTCCAGCGCGCGCAACACCTGCGCCGCCACCTCCCGCGCGTCCTTGCCGATCTCGGTGCGGCCGGTCAGCACGTCCTCCACCATCTTGAGCCTGCGGTCGTAGGCGGACGTGTAGGTGGAATCAGTCATGCGGGAACTCCCGACTTCGGCCGAAAGACGACCGCGTCACGTTTCATCGAGCACGACAGGAGCTTGAACGCTCAGGTGCGAAATGTTCTCGACGAATTGACACTACACTCTTTCGGACGCGTTCCACCGAGGTGGAACTCGGCATTCCGATGGTAATTCCCGGAAAAGCGTGTCCCCCGCCGTCGCGGCGCTAGTCTGACCAGAACCGCCCTGACCCCGCGGCTGCCACATCGACGAGCGAGAGGTGACCGGCGTGTCGGACCAGCGGGTGGCACAGACGTTCGCCGAACTGGCCGACGCACTCGTGGAGCGGTTCGACACCATCGAGTTCCTGCACGTCCTGACCGAGCGCACAGTCGAGCTGCTGCCCGTGGACGCGGCGGGGATCCTGCTGGCCGACGATCAGCGCGCGCTCAGGCTGATGGCCACCTCCAGCCACCTGGCCCGGCCGCTCGAGAACCTGGTGCCGCAGGGCGAAGACGGCCCGTCCGAGGAGTGTGTCCACTCCGGATGGACGGTGCGCTGCCCCGATCTGCGCGGGCAACCGCGGTGGCCCCGGTTCACCGCCGCGGCCGTGGAACTGGGATTCGCCGCGGTCGACGCGGTGCCGATGCGGTCGCGGGACGAGGTCATCGGTGCGCTGAGCCTGTTCCGCACGTCGCCCGGCGCGCTGCCCGCCGAAGCCGCCGCGCTGGCGCAGTCCTTCGCGAACGTCGCCACGATCAGCCTTCTCCAGGTGCGCGCGACCGAGCAGAGCGAGGTGGTCGCCGCACAACTCCAGACCGCGCTGACGAACCGCGTCGTGATCGAACAGGCCAAAGGCGTGCTGACCGAACGGCTGGAGATCGGCGTCGCGGACGCCTTCTCCCTCATGCGGAACTACGCGCGCAACACCGGTCAGCTGTTGTCCGACGTGGCCCGGCTGGTCAACGAACGGTCGCCGGAGGCCGCCGGGCTGACGAGGGTCGACAAACCGCGGCCGCGGTGGTGACGGAGTAGCGTCGAGCCATCGACCCCTCATCGCAGCGCGAACCCGGCACGGACTCGGCTCGGCTCACCGGGAGGATCCGGGCGGGCGCCGCGGTGGTCGCGATCCTGCTCGTGCTCCTCGCGGCGACGCTGGCGGTCCTCCTCGGCGTCTCCCAGGCGGGCACGGCGCTGGTCGGCGTCCTGGGCTGGCTGGCCGCACTGGCGGCACGCCTGCCTGCGCTGGGCACGGCCGGCAGACTGCACGCGGTCCGGCGGCGGGACACGATCATCGGGGTGACGACGGGAATCACCGACGAGGTGGTCCGGCTCGCGCTGGTCCTGGTCGCCGTCAGTGGCGTCGAGTCCGCGCTCTGGGCCGGATTCGGCTGGGCGCTGGCCCAGCTCGTGTTCATCGCCGCCATCGAGCTGACGACGTTCACCTGGCCCATCGGGCGTCAGGCCGCCGAACAACTGAAGGCGCAGGGCGGGTTCGTCAGCACGCATCCCGCGCACAGCGGCGTTCGTGGCCTCACGGCGATGTCGTTCTACCTGGGTGCGACTCTGCTGCTGACCGCAGGGCCGTGGTGGGTGCTGGCCACCGCGTCCGCGCATGTGCTGGTGAACCTGGCTTTCGCGCGGCAGGCCAGGAAACGGCTCGTGGCGGTCGAGGTGTTCGGCGCCGTCATGAGCGTGGCGCTGTTGCTGGCCGGTCTGATCGGCGCCGAAGTGCTCGCCTGAACGCAAAACGGGAGCACGCACCCGGAGGATGCATGCTCCCGTGAGAGCGGAACGCCGGTCAGTCCTTCTTGAAGGCGTCCTTGACCTTCTCCGCCGCGTCCTTGAGGTGACCCTTCGCCTGGTCCACCTTGCCCTCGCCCTGCAGCTCACGGTCGCCGGTGGCGTCGCCGACGCCTTCCTTGACCTTGCCCTTGACCTGGTCGGCCTTGGCGTCGATCTTGTCGTCGGTGCCCATGTCTTCCTCTCCTCCACCCGTATCTCAGATGGGACGTCGACCATCGGATGCCCACGGCGGAGAACCTCAACCATCGTCCACGCCACGTTTGTGGCGCGTCCGGCGGGGAAACCTGGACAGAGGTGTGCGGGCACGCATCGCCCATCTCACCGATGACCCCGGACCCCGGCGTCGGAGACCGACACCGGAGGTACGAACGCCGTGAGCACCGACCGCCGGGACCCGCAGGACTCCGTTCCCTTCGGACTGCGCGTCGGTGCGGCTCTCGGGTGGCGCTTTCTCGTCGTGGTGGCCTCGCTCTACGTGATCGGCACCATCTTCGGCCGGCTCGCCTCGCTCGTCGTCCCGCTCGCGATCGCGTTGCTGCTGGCCGCGTTGCTCACTCCCGCCGTCAGTTTCCTGACGCGACACACGTTTCCGCGAGGATTCGCCACCTTCGTGGTGCTCGTCGGCGGACTGGCCGTGCTCGGCGGACTGCTCACGTTCGTCGTGATGACCTTCGTCAACGGCCTTCCTGATCTGGCGGCACAACTGGCCCGCAGCATCGACGCGGTGTCCGACTGGCTCGTCAACGGCCCGTTGCAGCTCAGCGAGACGCAGCTGCGCGAGTTCGCCGACCGGATCGTGAAAACCCTGCAGGAAAACCAGACCGGCATCACCACCAGCGCCATCACCACCGCCGCGACGGTCGGCGAGACCCTCGTCGAGATGTTGCTGGTGCTGTTCGCGCTCGCGTTCTTCCTCTACGACGGCCCCAGGATCTGGCAGTTCCTCATCCGCATCGTCCCCGGTGGGCCCCGCAGGCGCGTCGACGTCGCTGGCAGGCGCAGTCTCGCCGCACTCGTCAGCTACGTCCGCGCGACCGGAGCGGTCGCCGTGGTGGACGCGCTCGGCATCGGCATCGGACTGGCGATTCTGCGTGTGCCTCTGGCGGTTCCGTTGGCAGCACTGGTGTTCATCAGCGCGTTCGTCCCGATCTTCGGTGCCGTGGTGGCGGGTGGCGTGGCCGTGCTCATCGCCCTGGTCGCGAACGGGCCGGTGACCGCCGCGATCGCCCTGATCATCGTCATCGCCGTGAACCAGCTGGAAAGCCATGTCCTGCAACCGTTCCTGCTGGGCCGCGCGGTGAAGCTGCACCCGCTCTCGGTGGTGCTGGCCATCGCGTCCGGCCTCCTCGTCGCGGGCATCGCGGGCGCATTGCTCGCGGTGCCACTGCTGGCGGTGCTCAACTCCGCGATCCGGTCCCTGCTGAGCGAGGCGGACGAACACGTCGCGCCCGCCGACGTGCACACCAGCGAACCGGAGGAGTCCGGGCCGGACGAACCCGGCCTGGACAGGGAATCCGACGAACCATCGCCCGCCTGACTCAGCCGCCGGCCTCACCAGGCCGAAGTCGAGATCGCCTGCTCGCGGAGCGCCTCGACGAGGGTCGTGACGCAGGGCTGGTCGCTTCGGCTGAGCGCGGCAACACCGATGTGGCGGATCGGTCGCGGCTGCGCGATGGCGACGGTGCACAGGCCTGGGATCTCCGGGGCGAGCGCGATGGACGGGATCAGCGAGATCCCCATTCCCGCGGCGACGAGTGAGCGGGCGAAGAAGTAGTCGGTGGTGGTGCCGCGAACGTCCGGGACGAACCCGGCGCGCTCGGCGTAGCGGCGCAGATAGGCCTCGGTCTTCAGGCAGCCGAGCACCCACGGTTCGGCGGCCAGTTCGGCGAGGTCGAGCGCATCGCGGCCGGCGAGCCGATGTCCTTGGGGCAGAACGACGTGCAGGGGGTCTTCGAGGAGCGGAGTCCACTCCAGACCGGCGTTCGGCCCGGTGGGGAGCGGGCCGTCGAAGTGGTAGGAGAGGGCGAGGTCCACGGCGCCTTGGCGGACCAGCGGCAGCGCCTCCTCGGGTTCACTCTCCCTGATGTGGACGACGGTGCCGGGGTGGACCGTCGTGAGGCGCGTCAGGGCGGCGGGCAACAGGACCCGGCCGCCGCTGGTGAACGTGGCGACGGTGATCTGCGTGCGGCCGGTGCTGAGCCGGGCGACCTGCCGCTGGGCGTGTTCGAGCTCCGCTGCCACGGACTCGGCGGCGCGGACCATGATCTCGCCGGCCCTGGTCAGGGTGACACCGCGGGTGCTCCGGCTGACGACCTCGGTGCCGACGCTGCGTTCCAGCGCAGCCATCTGCTGGGAGACGGCCGAGGGGGTGAGACGAAGCGCGGCGGCCGCCTGGTTGAAGCTGCCGTGCTCCGCCACTGCCCGCAGGACGCGGAGCCGTTGCACGTCGATCAACAGTTTTCCTTAATGCCAGTACAGCAGGTCGGGACTTCTGCTGATGATCGCAGATCTCCACGATGGGGACATGTCCAAGATCTGCGTCATCGGCGGAAGCCGGTACTTCGGAACGCTCCTGGTGGAGCGCCTGCACGAGGAGGGCCACCAGGTCACCGTGATCAACCGCGGTGCTGCCTCGCCGCCCGCCGGCGTCGAGCACCTCGTCGCCGACCGGAACGACGAGTCCGCGCTGAAGGCGGCGCTCGGCGACCGCACGTTCGACGCCGTGGTGGACCAGGTCTGCTACACCCCGGTGCAGGCCGCGATCGCCGCCCGCGTCTTCACCGGCCGCACCCTGCGCTACGTCATGACGTCCACGATCGAGGTCTACGACCCCGCGACAGCCGCACTGACCGTGCCTCCCGGTACGCCCGTGCGGGAGGAGCTCGTGGACCCGTCCATTTGGCTGGTGGCCCTGGACCTTCCCTGGCACGACAACAGGTATCTGGAGGCGCACTACGCCGAGGGCAAGCGCCAGGCGGAGGCGGTGTTCACGCGTGCCGGCGGCTTCGACTTCGTCAGCGTGCGCAGCGCTCATGTGCTCGGCGGCGGCGCCAGAGAGTTCACCGGACGGCTCGCGCACTACGTCGGACGCGTCCTGCGCGGCGAGGAGATCCTGGTGCACGCCAACGCGTTGCCCACGGTCTTCGTCCACTGGGAGGAGCTGGCGGACGTGCTGCGGTGGACGGCCACCGGCGGCTTCACCGGTCCGGTCAACGCCTGTTCCGACGGCCCGCTCGACGTCCACGAGCTCATCGCGCTCATCTCCGCGCAGGCTGGCCGGGCGCCCGTCTGCCGAACGGTTTCCGAGGGCGCCGAGGCGTCGCCGTTCTCGTTCGACCGCCACTACGCCATGAGCAACGCCCGCGCGAAGCAACTGGGCCTTTTCGTCTCGCACACCCGTGACTGGCTGCCTGGCGCCGTCACCGACCTCCTGGGGACCTGATGCGCCACCGCTTCATCGCGACCACCGCCGTCAGCGCCATCGGCCTGGGCGCCATGCCGTTGTCGATCGAACACCGTCCGGACGAGACACGGGCCGTCGCCACGATCCACGCCGCTCTCGACGCCGGCGTCACGCTGATCGACACCGCCGACAGCTATCACTGGCACGCCGCCGAGGAAGGCCACAACGAACTGCTGATCGCACGCGCCCTGGCCCGCTACGGCGACACTTCCGGCGTCCTCGTAGCCACCAAGGGCGGGCGCGGCCGTCCCGGCGACGGCAGCTGGACCGTCACCGCCACCCCGGAGCACCTCAAGCGGGCCGCCGAAGCCTCCGCCCGGCGCCTGGGCGTCGACGCGATCGGCCTGTACCAGCTGCACAAGCCGGATCCCGCGGTGCCGTGGGCCGAGTCCGTCGGCGCGCTGCGCGACCTGCTCGACGCCGGCACGATCCGCTCTGCGGGCATCTCCAACACGACGACGGCCCAGGTCCTCGAAGCACGCGAGATCCTCGGCGATGGACTCGCGTCCGTGCAGAACAGGTACTCCCCCGCCGTCCGCGACAGCGAGCCCGTGCTGCGGCTGTGCACCGACCTCGGCCTGGCGTTCCTGCCCTGGAGCCCACTCGGCGGCATCTCCCGCAGCTCCCTCGACGGACCGGGCCCCGCCTCGGCGGGCACCGCGTTCCACGCCGTCGCGGCCGAACGCGGCGCGAGCCCGCAGCAGATCGCCCTGGCGTGGCTGCTCGCCCGCTCCCCCGCCGTGATCCCGATTCCGGGAGCGAGCCGTCCGGCGTCCATCACCGCGTCGGCCCAGGCCGTGGAGTTCACGCTGAGCGCGAACGAGCTGGACCGGCTGGGCGACTAGGTGAGATCGGCGAGCCGTTCGACCTCGGACGTCCTGCCCGCCACGATGAGCACGTCACCGGCGTGCACCATGGTCTCCGCGGTGGCGTAGGTGAAGCCTTCGCCTGGACGCTTCACGCCGACCACGGTCACGCCGTACTTCTTGCGCAGCCTGCTGTCGCCCAAGGTGTGGCCGACGGCCTCCTTCGGCGCGCGGGTCTTGACGATCGCGTAGTCGTCCTCGAACTGGATGAAGTCGAGCAGGCGGCCGGTGACGAGGTGGGCGACGCGTTCACCCATCTCGTACTCCGGCAGGACCACGTGGTGCGCGCCGATGCGTTCCAGGATGCGGCCGTGCTCGCGGCTGATCGCCTTGGCCCAGATGGTCTTGATGCCGAAGTCGGCCAGGACGGCCGTGGTCAGGATGCTGGCCTCCAGGTTCGTGCCGATGCCGACGACGGCCAGTTCGAACTCGTCCACGCCGAGCTGCCGCATCACCTCGGCATCGGTGCTGTCGGCGACCACGGCGTGCGTGAGGTCGTCGGCGTGGCGCTGGATCAGTTTGGGGTCCTGGTCGATCGCCATGACCTCGGTGCCGTGACTGACCAGTTCCAGCGCGAGCGAGCTGCCGAACCGGCCGAGGCCGATCACGACCACCCGGTTGGCCTGCCTATCCGACAATGGGGCGCTCCTCGGGTAGTTCGTAGCGGCGCCCGCGTTCGCGCAGCGCCAGCGTGGACACCAGTGTGATCGGGCCGAGCCTGCCGATGAACATCAACGCCATGATCACCAGCTGTCCCACCACGGGCAGCTGCGCGGTGATGCCGGTCGACATGCCGACACCGCCGAACGCCGACGCCGCCTCGAACAGCACGGCGTCGAGCCGGAACGAGGTCGTGGCGAGCATGATGAGCGTGGCGGTCATGACGGCGCCTATGCCCATCAACGCCACCGTGACGGCCTGGCGCTGCACGTCGTTGGCGAGCCTGCGGCCCATCACGTGCACGCTCGGTTCGGCCCGCACCTCGGCGAGCAGGACGAACGCCAGCAGCGCGAACGTCGTCACCTTGATGCCGCCGGTCGTACCCGCACTGCCGCCGCCGATGAACATCAGCACGTCGTTCACCAGCAGCGTGGCCGGCTGGAGCTGGGAGACGTCGACGGTGTTGAAGCCCGCCGTGCCCGGCTGCGCGCCGTGGAAGACGCCGATCAGCAGCTTCTCCCAGATCCCGTACGGGCCGAGCGTGTCCGTGCGGGCCCACTCGACGACGAGGAACATCACCGCGCCGAACGCGATCAGCGACAGGTACACCGGCACGGTGATCCGGGTGTGCAGCGACCAGCGCTTGCGCCGCCGCCCGCGCAGCACCTCGAACAGCACCGGGAAGCCCAGCCCGCCGATCACGCCCACCGTCACGACCGTCAGCGACACCCACGGGTCGGTCGCGAACCTCATCAGGTTGTCGGGGTAGAGCGACAGTCCGACGCTGTTGAACGCCGACACCGAGTGGAACACGCCCGAGTAGAACGCCCTCTCCGGCGTGTAGCCGTGGCCGAGCCAGAACCGCAGGCCCAGCACCACCGCGCCGATCGCCTCGACCACCAGGCTGATCACGACGACGCCCAGCGCGACCCTGCGGACGTGGCCGAGGTTCAGCGTGTTCGTCTCGGTCCGGACCGTGAGCTGCAACTGCAGGCCGATGCGGTTCGACACCATCATCGCCAGCAGCGACGCCAGCGTCATGATCCCGATGCCACCGATCTGGGACAGCACCAGCAGCAGCACCTCGCCGAACGTCGACCAGTGCGTGCCCGTGTCGACCACGGCGAGACCGGTGCCGGTGAGGCCGGAGACCGCGGTGAAGAACGCCGTCATGAACGGGGTCGTCTTCCCGGGCTCGGCCGCCATCGGGAGCATGAACAGCGACGTGCCCGTCGTGACCGCGGCCAGGAACGACAGCACGACGAGGCGGCCAGGGTGGCGCCGGCCATTGATCACCGGCGTAGCTTAACCGTCCTCACCGGACGAAACAGGCTCGCACCTCTGGCGGCACGCTGGCACGATCGCGACCGTGCAGCGCGTGGTGATCCTCGGCCGTGGCGGCGCGGGGAAGTCGACCCTGGCCGCCGCCCTGGGCGCCGCGACCGGGCTCCCCGTCGTCGAACTCGACCAACACTTCTGGGGACCGGGCCTGGAAGCGACTCCCCCGGACCGCTGGGCCGTCGTCCAGGGCGAACTCGCCGCCGCCGACCGGTGGATCATGGACGGCGACCTCGGCCCCTACGACGTGCTCGACGTCCGGCTGCACAGGGCGGACACCGTGCTGCTGCTCGACTACTCGTTCCCGCGCTGTGCCTGGCGAGCGCTGCGCCGTTCACGGGAACGGGCCGATTTCTGGCTCTGGGTGTGGTCGTGGCGCCGCCGGCATCGACCGCTCCTGATGAACGCGATCGCGACGCACGCTAAAGGCGCGCGACTGCGGGTGTTCCGAAATCCGCGGGCGACGGCGCGGTTCGTGGCACACGAGGTTTGCGGCGTTCCAGGATCCAGTCCGTCAGCAGGAGCAACAGAAGCGGACTGAGCCAGACACCGATGCTCGTCGCGGTGTTCCGCATCAGTTCCTCGTTGCCACCGAACGCCGTGTCGACCTGCGGCGTCAGCACGATCATGGCCGGGATGTTGATCACCCGGCTCAGCGCGATCGACATCGCGAGCGCGAAGCTGCGCGACATCCACCGGCGGTGCTCGTCGTAGCGCCGTTGAAGGGCCTTGCGCAGCCCGACGATCGTGACGAGCAGCCACAGCGCCGATCCCACGAGGTTCGCCACCAGCACCGACGGGCCTGCCACGGTGTGCCAGCCGATGTACAGGCCGAGCACACCGGCGGGCAACGCCCCGGCGTAGACGTAGATCCGGCCGGTGATCCGGTGCCCGACGCGGTGCCGCGCGCGGAACGCCGGCCAGACCTGGAAGCAGGCGGTCGCCATCGCGACGGTGCCGAAAAGGACGTGCGCGACCAGCAGCGGGTAGTAGAGGTCGTTGCCCTCCGGCGGTTTCAGGCGGGACTGGGCGGGGTCGAAGGTCAGGTACGGCGGCACGGAGAACGCCAGGAACGCCGCCACCACCAGCATCAGCGGCACGATCCAGGGCCGCCGCCACCAGGACGTGCGCGAGGTCGAAGTCATGACAAGTCCGTTCGAGTGGGGACCGGGCGGAAACTATGTACACCATACATAGAAACGTATGACGTACATAGTTTTAGGATGACACCGGGCGACCGGACGGGATGGCGGATGACGACACGTGACAGCAAGGACCCTGACCTGCGGCGCAGCCTCACGCTGCTGTGGGAGGGACGCCAACCCGGCCGGCGCGGCCCCCGGTCCCGGCTCAGCGTGGAGCTGATCGCGCAGGCCGCGGTCAGGGTCGCCGACGCCGACGGCCTGGAGGCGCTGTCCATGCAGCGGATCGCCGCCGAACTCGGCTACTCGACGATGTCGCTCTACAACCACGTGCCGAGCAAGGACCTGCTGCTGGAGGTGGCGGCCGACGTCGGCGCGGGCGCTCCCCCGGACCTCGACGACGCCGCGGACTTCCGGGAGGCCGTCCGGCTGTGGGCCGGCGCGCTGTGGGCCGGGTTCCACCGCCGCCCGTGGATCCTGCGCGTCCCGCTCGACCACGCGCCCGTCGGGCCCAACCAGCTCGCTTGGCTCGACCGGCTGCTGCGCCCCCTGCTGGCAGCGGGTCTGAGCGGCGGCGAGGCGCGGGCGGCGGCCCTGCACCTGACCGCGGTCGTCCGCGGCACGGCGCAGATCAGCACGAGCATGGCCGGCCAGTACAAGCACGACGACGGAATCCCGCACACCGACGCCGACCTGACGCACGTCGTCGCCGACCTCATCGACCCGGAGGCCTACCCGGCGCTGACCGCGGTCCACGCCGCCGAGATCGCCGCAGGGCCCAGGAAAGCGAGCGGCGACGCGCTGCCGTTCGAACTCGGCTTCGGCGTGGACCGGTTCCTGGACGGGCTCGAGACCTGGGCGGCCACGAAGTCCCGTTAGCGGACCGAAAGGGGCCGAACGAGTGAACCCGCCCCAGCACCCGTAGCGCCGGAAGTCCAAGCCGCGACAGCACGAATGTGGCACTTGCGGACGTTCTGCGCGCCCTGATCGGCCCGGTCACCGGAGCCATCCTCGGAACGCTCGTGCTCGGCGGGTTCATCACCTGGCTCAACCACACCATCCAGACCAGGCGCGCGAACCGCGAGCTCCGCAGCGAACTGGTCAACCAGGTCACCGACGCCGCCGGCTCGTTCCACTTCCTCGCCACCTACTACTGGTTCATGAAGGACACGACGGCGTCCGCCACGGGCAACCGCGGCTACCTGGAGACGGTCAAACACGACCTCGGCCAGCAGTACCGGAGATCCCGCGTCGTCGGCAAGGCACTGGAAAGCCGCCTGCAGACCTACTTCCCGAAGGCCGGCCTGCACGCGGACTGGCACGCGATGATGGACATCTGCTCCGTGCTGTACTTCCGGCTCGTCGACAGCCCGGCCGAACGGCTCGAACGGATCTACCGGCAGGACGCGATGACCGAGACCGACCGGCACTCGGGGTTCTCCGTGGAGGAACTGCGGACCAAGCCCACCGACGACCTGCTCGACGCCCTCTGGAACGGCCTCACCGCGCTCGCCCGGCAGCTCCTGGTGGCGAAGATCGCCCGCACCTGACCGGCCGTGTCAGCTGATCGCGAGCTGCCGCACCGACGCGGTCCCTGCGTACACGTTGAGCCCCACCCGTCCCGCGCCGTAGGTCGCGTCGGTCGCGTCGATGACCGGTGAGGTGCCGCGGTCGAGCCAGACCTGGATCCGGGAGCCGGTCGCCTGCACCTTCAGGTGGTAGGCGCGGCCCTGGACGATCGGCGTCGAGTAGGTCGCGATGTCACGGCCCGGACGCCACAGCTTCACCGCGCCACTGGAGTCGATGTTCGCCGTGTAGCCCGCGCCATCGGCACCCGCGCGGAACGTCAGGCCCACCGCCACCCCGTTCACGATCGACAGGTCGCCCTCGTAGACGAGGTCGGCCGCGGTGCGGTCGCTGAGGTAGAAGGCGTCGCCGGAAGCGCTGGCGCGCAACGAGTCCGGTGTCGCGGTCCAGGTGCCGCCGACCGCCGTCCACGGTCCGGACGCGAACGCGGCGAACCCGGACGGGCCGGTGTTCAGGTTCTGCACGGTCGCCGCGCCGCGATAGACGTTCGCGCCGAACCGGCCGCTGGCGTACGCGGTGTCGGTGGCGTCGATGATCGGCGAAGTGCCGTGGTTGAGCCAGACCTGGATGCGCGATCCGGTCGTCTGCACCCTCAGGTGGTAGGTCTGGCCCTGCGCGATCGGCGTGGCGTAGCTCGCGATGTCACGGCCGGGACGCCACAACTTGACCACCCCGGCCGCGTCGATGTTCGCGGTGTACCCGGCACCCTCTGGCGTGGCACGGAAGGTGAGGCCCGCGGCCTGCGCGGTGTCCAGGCGCAGATCTCCCTGATAGGTCGCGTCGCCGGCCGTGCTCGCGCTCAGGTAGAACGAGTCGCCGGCCGCCTCCGCCCGCTTGCCGCCCGCCACGTCGGTCCACGAACCCGCGGTCGCGTGCCAGGGCCCCGAGAGGTTGCTCTCCAAAGTGGACTGAGCGGTGCCCCAGCTCGTGCTGAGCCGGGTGAACTTCGCGTCCTTCAATCGCACCTGGCCGCCGTTCGCGAACAGCCTGATGCCCTGACTGACAGCGGCAGAGTCGAAGTTCACGTTGTCCGCCACCGAGAACAGCCCGTCACCGCTGAAGACCTCCAGCTGGCCCCGGTCGACCAACAGCCGCACGCTGACCTCGTCACCGGTGACCTGGAAAGGCCTGTCGTACAACGTGCCCGCGGCCCGGTCGTAGGTGACCGTGCGGTCGGCGGTGCCATCGGAACGGCTGTGCAGCGCGAAGCCGAACTCCTGGGCCGTCGCACCGCGCAGGTCGAAGCGCGCGGTGATCTCGTAGGTGTCGGCGAGGATTCCGGAGAACGGGTTGTTCGTGGCGGTCACCGTGGTGTTGCGCCAGGTTCGGGTGTCGGCGCGCAGCGAGTCCAGTTCGGCCACCGGGGTCCTGGTGATCTTCGGGCCGTCCGGCGACCCGACCAGGCCCAGCGCCACGGGGAACGTCGCGTTGCCGGTCCAGGAGCCACCTCTGTTGCCGCCCTGCCAGGCCATCTGCACCACGCGGCCGTCCGGCGTGTTGTCGAACGACTCGGCGGCGTAGAAGGTCCCGCCGGGGTACGTGGTGCCCAGGTTCATCTTCTTGGGCTGCGGCCGGTCGGTGCGGAAGGTCTTGCCGTCGAACGTGCCGACCACGTACTCGCTCGTGGCGGACGTGAGGACCCACTGCGGCCTGCCGTCGAGCGGCAGCACGAACAGGTCGGGGCACTCGAACAGCCAGTCCGCGGCGTAGCGGCTGGCGAACGTCCACTGGAGGAGGTTGGGCGAGGTGTAGATGTCGGCGCCGTTACCTCCCCGGTTCGACCAGACGACCATGACCCACTGGCGGCGGTCGGCGTCCCACACGACGTTGGGGTCGCGGCTCTCCTCCGGGATCTCGATCTGCTTGCGCCCGCCGTCGTACGCCTGGAAGCTGCGGCCGTTGTCGTTGCTGTAGAAGACGCTGACGCCGTTGGTGTTCGAGAAGACAACGATCGGGTCCAGGGCGCCGGTCTTGAGGCCCGAGGTGTTGAACTTGTCGACGATGCCGCCGCCGGAGAACAACGTGCCGGGGTGCACGCCGGGTTCCAGCGCGATCGGTTTCTGGGTCCAGTGCACGAGATCCGGGCTCGTGGCGTGGCCCCAGTGCATGGTGTCCCACTCGAGACCGTGCGGGTTGTGCTGGTAGAAGAAGTGGTAGAGGCCGTTCGCGAACACCAGCCCGTTGGGGTCGTTCATCCACCCCGACTGCGAGCTGAAGTGGAACTGGCCGCGGAACGGCTCCGCGTAGGTCGTCGGCGCGTACGGGAACTCCGCGTAGTCCGGCGCGGTGCCCGCCGAGGTGGGCCCGGCCGGAACGAGCAGGGCGAAGGCGGTTGCCAGCACGACCAGCAGCGCACGCATGAACAGACCTCCGGGACAACGTTGTCAGCCGGTGGTCACCGTGGCGCACCACCCGCGGGCGTCACAACCGCCCTCTGGGTGAGAGCGTTCCCATCGTTCTGGGCCTGCGGAGTGCGGGCGAGCACCTGGTAGGCGGAGGCCGCGAGCAGGGCGAGCACCGCGATGGTGATCGCCATCGGCAGCGCCGAGTGGCCGTCGCCCACGCTGACCAGCGGGGAGACGAGCGCGGCGAGCGCGAACTGCGACGCTCCCAGCACGGCCGACCCGGTGCCAGCGGCGCCCCGCACCGCGTCGAGGGCGAGTCCCGTCGCCGGTCCCGCGATGAAACCCAGGGCCGGGACCAGGAAGAAGATCGGCACGACGAGCCAGGCCGCGTTGATCGGCAGGAGAGCCAGGAGCAGCAGCGTCACGGCGGCGGTGAGCAGCCAGGTGGTGCCGATGGCGAGGATCTGCCGCGGGGACCGGGTGCGCAGCAACCGGGAGGCGACCGTGCTGCTCGCGATCAGGCCGAGCGCGTTGAGCGCGAACAGCATGCCGTAGCCGACGGGGCTCAGCCCGATGACGACCTGGTAGAGGAAGGGCGAGGCCGAGATGTAGGCCATCAGCACGGCGAACGAGAGCACGAACGTCGCCGTCGCGGTCAGGTAGGCGCGCCGGCCGAGACTGCGGAAACCGCCGCCGTGCGCCGAGCCACGGCGTTCCCGGGGATGGGTCTCGCGGACGAGCGCCGCCGATCCGGCGAGCATCGCGACGGCCAGGCCGGCCAGCACGAACAGCACGCCTCGCCACCCGATGCCGTCGACCATCAGGCTGCCCAGCAGCGGCGCGACCACCGGCGCCACCCCGGTCACGGTCATCATGAGGCTGAACGCCCGCGCCGCGGCACGTCCGGTCACGAGGTCGGCGATGATCGCGCGGCCGATGACCATGCCCGCCGCGGCACTCACGCCCTGGACGAGCCGGGCCACCAGCAGGATCGCGATCGTGGGCGCGACGGCGGCGAGCAGGCTCGCGGCCACGAACAGCGCCGACCCGATCAACAGAGGCCCGCGCCTGCCCCACCTGTCCGAGACCGGGCCGAAGACGAGCTGACCGGTCGCGAGCCCGAGCAGGAACATCGTGAGGGTGAGCTGGATGGCGGTGTCGCTGGTCACCAGTTCGACGGCCATGCGCGGGAACGCCGGCAGGTAGAGGTCGATGCCGAACGGGGCGACGCTCGCCAGCAGGGCGAGCACGAGCAGCAACGGCACGGGAATGGCACTGCGTGACGGCGAGTTCACCACTTCTCCTGTCAGATGATAGCTATCAGATGACAGCAAAAGTAACATGGGTCGCGTGGATGAGGACGAGAAGGCCCGTTTGTTCGAGCTCGCCGACCTGATCGCCGCGGTCGGCCGCCAGATCCACGCCTCCAAGGAGGCGCTGAACCGGGAGTCGTGGACACCGGGCGACATCGCGGTGATGCGGTACATCGACCGCAACCCCGGCACGTCGGCCCGCGCCGCCGCCGAGGCCACCCAGCAGATCTCCAGCAACTTCAGCCGGGCCCTGCGCGGTCTGGAGAACAAGGGCCTGGTGCACCGCGAACCCGACCCGGAGGACGCCCGGCGTGTGCGCCTCTACCCCACCGACCGCGCGCAGGAGAACCTCCGGCGGCTCAGCGACCTCTGGAGCGACCTGCTCGACGGCGTCGTCACCGACCGGGCCGAGGTGGACGCGACGATCGCGACGCTGCGGCACATCGAGACGAAGCTCGCCGAGAAGGCCCTCGCCCGGCCCGACAGGTGATCAGCCGATCACCGCGTTCAGGCCGCTCGCCTGCGTGCGCCAGTCCACCTGGTTGGGCGTGCCTCCGGCCCAGCGCTGGCCGATCCGGTTCAACGCGTCGCGGTCGTTCGCCCACACCGAGTCCGACTGCTGACGCGCGAACCGTTGGTAGGCGGCGGAGTTCGTGGCTCTGGCGAGGTCGTTCAGGTAGCGCACGAAGATGCCCTTGAACTGCTTCTGGTTGTCGTCGCAGGAGTTCGAGCCGACGTCGCAGGACTCGGTGAGCACGCCGCCGCGGGTCAGCACCGGGCTCGCGATCGCCGAGTCCGCCAGGCGTTTCGCGGTGTCGAGGTACCTGGTGTCGCCGGTCGCGCGCCACACCTCGACGAAACCGCCGATGCCCAGCCCCTGGTTGTAGGTCCACACCGTCTGGCCGTTGTTGCGGCAGTCGCCGGTCAGCCCGTCGTTGACCAGGCCGGACGAGCTGATCAGTCCGCTGTTCAGGTACCAGTCCGCAGCGGTGCGGGCGCGTTGGAGCCACACCGAGTCGCCGGATGTGCGGCGGTGGATCGACGCGGTCAGCCGCAGGTACTGGCCGTTCGTCACGGCGTTCTTGTAGGTGCGTTCGCGGTCCCACCAGACCCCGCCGCCGCACGTGCGGGTGTCCCAGTACTGGTGCACGTACGTCGCGATGGTGGTGGCCATGGTGAGGTAGCGCTGGTCGCCGGTGTGGTCGTAGGCCGCCACCCAGGCGAGGCCCCACCAGGCGCTGTCGTCGATGGAACGGCTGATGAAGTCGCCCTCGATCGGGTCGCTGCCGCGCTGTCCCGCCGCGAATCGGCCGCGGTTCACGTCGAACGTCCGCGCGATCACCCAGTCGTAGTCCCGGATTCCGGAGTCCATCACCGCTGTCAGCGTCGTGGCCGAGTTCCACCAGCTCGTCGGCCACCACGCGGTGAACGGGTCGTAGGAGTACAGGAGCGCGTCCACGGCGGCGCGCGCCCTCGTGGGGACGGGTCGCGCCCACGCCGTGCAGCTGCCTTCCTGGTGGGCTGCTTCTCTGCCGCACGCGCGCACGGCGCCGCCGTAGTGGCGGCCGCGCGGGTCTCGGGTCGCGAACATGCTGCTGCGCACCGAGTTCGCCCCGGCGGGTGTCGCGGTGCGCCCCAACGAGGAACCGCCGGGCCAGCTCACGCCGCTGTCCCAGGAGCGGTCGAGCCAGACCTCGTCGCCCGGCCCACCCGCCTCGATGCTCGCCCACGCCATCGCGTTCGCGTCGGTGTGCAGCCGGATGACCCGGCCGTACAACGTCGTCGGCGGCACCGGCTGCACGTCGCCGTTGGCCTGGCCTGCGCTCGTGCGGTCGCACAACACGTCGCACACGGTCGGATAGATCCAGTCGGTGCACGTGACCGCGGCGGCGTCACCGCACGCGCGGAGCAAACCGCGCCGGTGGCTGACGGGGTCGGTCACGTTGTACATCAACGTTCTCGTGCCCGTCCACGAGCCGGGAATGCTCGCCCTGCCCAGCAGACCCTCCCAGCTCGCGCCGCCGTCCCACGACCTGTCCAGCCACACCGAGTCGCCGGCGACACCGTTGTCGATGCTCCCCCACGCCATGCCGTCGCGGTCCGACACGTGCAGCACCAGCCGCCGGCCGTTGATCTGCTTCTCCGGCACTGGAAAGGTCTCCTGACCGGCCTTGGAGGGATCAAGCGTGTCGCACGAGAGCACGCACACCACGGCGGCCGCGACCACGGGCAGGGTGCTGGGCGGCGGTCCGCTGGGCGGTGCGGAGGGAACCAGCGCCACCAGGAACGCCACGAAGAAGTTCAGCACACCGACCACACCCTCGCGTCCGTGGGAACGCTCTCATGGTCTTGGGTGCGGCGCGGCCCGGTCAACGGCGCGATCGATTGATGTCCTGGACAGGTTTTCTAACGGTCGCCCGGCATCACTCCATGGCCGAACGGGAAGAGCGGGTCCTCGTAGCCCGCGACGTCCTCGGGGTGGCGGCGGACCTGTTCCATCGAGCGCGGCAGGTCGAACGGAAGCCTTCCCTGTGCCGGGCACACGCCCGTCAGCGCGTCGACCAGGGCCTCGTCGTTGGTGCCGTAGCTGACCACCAGGGTCGACGCGACCTGAAGCAGTGGCGTCAGGACGGCCGGGCGGTCCAGCGTCACGTCGACGACCAGTGGACAGGCCTCGGCGATCCGCGCCAGGCGTGAGGCCAGGCCCGGCTGGAAGTCCAGCGAACCCTGGTGGAACCACGACTCCAGAAACAGGTCCGATCGCGGATCGAACGGGGCCATCAGCCGCACGAGCGCGAAGTCGGCCTCTTCTGGCGTGGCTACGACGGTCCCCAGACGCGCTGCGGCCTCGGGCGAGACGTTCTCCACGTAGACCTTCAAGCCTGACTGCAATGGCAGACCCGAGCCCGCCTGCAGCACCGTGACCGACCTGGCCTGCGCTTCGTGGCCCTCGTCGCGGAAGTCCTGCCGTCCCACAACCTCCGCCGCCAGGTCCTCGTCGACGAACGGGTCGTCGAAGAGGCCGAGGAGGAACTTGACCTTGAGCAGCCTGCGCGCCGACTCCTCGATCCGCTCCTCCGAGACTCGGCCCTGCGCCACGAGTTCGAGCAGTACCTCGACGCATTCCTCGCCACCGAACTGGTCGGCTCCCGCAGCAAGAATGAGTTCCATGCGTCCGTGCGCGTCGAGGTGTTCGACACCCCAGGCGCGTGCGGGGAGCACCTTGTCGCCGACGTGGTTGTCCATGACGAGTTCCCAGTCGGTGAGCACCACGCCGTCGAAGCCGAGGCCCTCGCGCAGCATCCCGGTGACGACCTGGCGGTTGTAGCCGAAGCCCACCTCCTCGATCGCCTCGCCGTCCACCTCCAGGCCGACGGGCATCCCGTAGTACGGCATCACCGCCGCCGTGCCCGCCTCGATGACCGCGCGGAACGGCGCGACGTGGTCGTCGAACCGGCCGCCGGGATAGACCTGCTCACGGCCGTACGGGAAGTGCGCGTCCTCGCCGTCCTTCTGCGGGCCGCCGCCGGGGAAGTGCTTGCTGGTGCAGGCGACCGATTCCGAGCCCAGTGACGGACCCTGGAACCCGCGCACGTAGGCGACGGCGAGTTCAGCCGTCAGCGTGGTGTCCTGCCCGAACGTGCCCGCCTGCCGCGCCCACCGCGGCTCAGTGGCCAGGTCGATAGCGGGATGCAGGGCGCAACGGATGCCGGCCGCGAGGTACTCCTGGCGCGCGATGTCCGCGAACCGTTCCACCAGCGCCGGATCACGCAGCGCCGCGAGGCCCAGCGACTCGGGCCACTGGGAGAAGGCCTTGGCGCTGAACGAAACACCCGCGTTCTCGATGAACGCGTGCCGCGGGTCAGTGGAGATCGTCACCGGGATTCCGTGCGGCGTGCTCTCGGCGATGAGCTGGAGGTTGTTGTACCAGCGCGCCGCCATGCGGGCGTCGTCGAGCGCGTGCACGTTGAAGTGCGACAGGTGTTTCTGCTTCACCACAACACTGGTCGGCGACTTGCTGATGTCGCCGGGCGCCTCCTTCACCGTGCCGTCCGAGCCCGCCTCGATGACGGTGTGGAACAGCAGGCCTGCCTTCTCCTCCAGAGTCAGGCGTCCCAGCAGGTCCGTCACGCGTTCCGCCACGGGCAGGCGTGGATCCTCGTAGGGGTCCATGACGCCGTTGCCGTTGAGGTCGCGGTACTCGACACCGTCCTCGGAAATCAGCCGTACGGGCCGCATGCCTTACCTCCCTTGCTCTCAGACTCGGCTCGCACCGAACTCCTCGACACCGATCACCGGCCGGAGCGCGCGCTCGACGGCCGGCGTCGCGAACGCCCGGCGGATCACGTCGCGGCACAGGACGTTCCCGATCGCTCCCATGACCATCGCCTGGTCCAGCGAGAGGTAGCGCCGCGCGATGGTGCCCGACCGCACGGCGACCGAGTCGAAGAACCCGCCCGTCCCGTAGGCGCGGAGATCGTTCTGGATGCCGACGAGGTTCGTGTACGCCTCGTCGCGTTCGTGCATCATCGCCAGGAACGCCGCGTGCGGGGTGACCACGCCGTCGCCGTAGGTCGGCGTGGGGGCGGTGGCCGGACGGCACGAGCCGAAGCCGACGTCGTAGTTGGTCATCTCCTGGTCGGAGAAGTAGCCGCTGGCCGGGTTGCCGGGCTCGCCGCCGGGCCCGATGCCCAGCGCGTCGACGCCGTACTCGCGGTACCCGCCGGCCGGGTTGCTCGCCGGGCTGAAGCCCCAGAAGCCGTACTTCGCTTCCAGCAGACCGTGTTCCCGCTGAGCCCGGACGTGCAACGGGTGGTTGCGGCCCCACGACCGCGGCGCCCACTTCGCCTCGGGCACGAACACGTCCGGCATCAGCTCCTCGAACATCGAACCGCCCCAGCCCGGCACGATCCGCATGCCGCGATAGGTGTAGGCGCCCTCGAAGACCTCGATGCCGTAGTAGGTCCGGTTCTCCCCCACCGGCTGCATCTCGTGCCACGACCAGTCGCACGACGCCGGCAGCGTCCGCCACATCGCGAAGTACTGCTTCGGCGGGATCTGGCCCGTGATGATGCCCAGGTAGCTGGTGATGCGCGTTTCGGACACCGTGGTGTCGTAGTGGTGCGTGGTCAGCCAGACCGGGTCGCCGCCGATGTGCGTGCCCTGGTAGACCCCGCCGGGCCGGTCGTGGTCGAACGGGAAGAACCCGCCGTGGATCAGGCCGCCCGGCCGCACGGGGTGCGCGGGATCGTCGCCGGGGTTGTAGAACGCGTCCCACCGCATCCGGCCGAAGATCCGCTTGGCCAGGCCCGACGCCGCGCGGTCGGCCTCCGCCACGACGCGCAGTGCCGCGCCGAGCCAGCCGTTGTCCACGCTGGAGCAGAACGGGTGGACGACGGCACCCGTGCCGGGCCAGGCGCGCAACGCCTCCCCGGTCTCCTCGTCGTACCAGTTGTAGTACATGCCACTCGGGGTGTGGTGTTCCATCCGGTCCAAAGTGGACAAAGTGCGGACCAGTCGTGCCGACGCCTCGCCCGAGGTGATGAGACCGAGTTCGCGGGCCACGATCGCCGACCACAGGTACCCGCCGATGTTCGTCGGCGACGTGTAGCCAGAGCGGTCGGACGCGGCGAGCGACTCGGGGATGTTGTCCGCGGGCAGACCCGTGCGGGACGGGGTCATGGCGACGAGGCTGCGCCAGGTGTCTTTAGCCCATCCACGCACTCGGACGGGGTCGGCGGTCAGCACCTTCCGCGCCGGAGCGGCGGAGGCGAACGAGGGAACGGCGAGCGTGGCCGCGCTCGCGACGAGCAGTGTTCGGCGGGTGATCCTTGCTGGCGTTGCCATGAGAGTCCCCTTTGGACGATCACTTGATGCCGGTGGTCGCGATGCCTTCGATGAAGCGCCGCTGGAAGACGAGGAACACGAGCAGGACCGGGACGACGACGATGGTGGCCCCGGCCAGCAGCAGGCCGTACTGGATCGAGTTCTGGCCGGTCGAGTACAGGGCCAGCGCGACCGGGAGCGTGTACTCGCTCTCCTGCTGCGCCACGACCAGCGGCCAGAGGAAGTTGTTCCAGCTGCCCAGGAACGTGAGGATGCCGAGGGTGGCGAGCGCGGGCCCGCACAACGGCAGGATGATCCGGGCGAAGATGCGCACCTCGCTCGCTCCGTCGACGCGGCCGGCGTCGATCAGCTCCGTCGGCAGGCCCGTCATGAACTGCCGCATCAGGAAGACGCCGAACGGGGAGACGAGGAACGGCAGGATCAGCGCGGGCAGCGAGTTCGCCAGGCCCGCGTTGACGACGAGGACGTACAGCGGCACGAACGTGACGACGCCCGGGATCATCAGGGTCGCCAGGACGACCGCGAACAGCGCCCGCTTCCCGCGGAACTCCAGCTTGGCGAGCGCGTAGCCCACCATCGAGCAGAAGAGCAGGTTCCCGGCGGTCACCAGGACGGCGACGATCGCCGAGTTGAGGAAGTACGTCCCGAACCGCAGGCGGGAGAACAGCTGCGTGTAGTTGTCCAGGGACGCGGACTCCGGCAGCCACGTGGGCGGGTTGGCCAGGATCTCGCCCTCGCCCTTGAAGCTGCCCAGCACCATCCAGACGAACGGCGCGATGACGGCGACGAGCGCGACCGTGAGCGGAACGTAGATCCACCAACGGTTCTGCGTGCGTTGCCCGGTCATGTCAGCCCCTCTCCCGCAGCAGGCGGAACTGCAGGGCGGTGACGATCGCGATGACCACGAAGATCAGGTAGCTCATCGCGGAGGCGAAGCCGTAGTTGCCGAACCCGAACTGCCGGTAGGTGTACATCGACGCGGAGATCGTCGAGTTGAGCGGGCCGCCGTTGGTCATGACGTACGGCTCCTCGAAGAACTGCAGGTAGCCGATCGCCGTCGTCACCGACACGAACAGCAGCGTCGGGCGCAGCAACGGCAGCGTGATGTACCGGAACCGCGTCACCGCTCCGGCGCCGTCGATCGAGGCGGCCTCGTGCAACGACGCCGGTACCGCCTGCAGCCCGGCCAGGAAGATGATCATCGCGGTGCCGAAGTTGCGCCACGCGGCCATGAGGATCAGCGCGGGCATCGACCAGTCGGGGTCACCGAGCCAGTTCGGCCCGGTGATGCCGACCCAGCCCAGCACGGTGTTGATCAGCCCGAACTCGTCCTGGAGCAGGAACCGCCACACCACCGCGACCGCGACGATCGACGTGATCACCGGCGTGTAGAACCCGAGCCGGAAGAACGCGCGGAACCGCGAGATCCCCTTGTCCAGCACGACAGCTGCCACGAGCGCGACGGCGAGCGTGAGCGGCACGCCGACCAGCACGAAGTACGCGGTGTTCGCCGCCGCCGTGCGGAACAGCGGGTCGGCGAACGCCTGGACGTAGTTGTCCAGCCCGACGAACTCCACGGCGAACGGCGTGCGCAGGTCGCGGTTGCGGGTGTCGGTGAAGCTCATGAACAGCGACTGGATCACCGGCCACGCCGTGAAGACGAGGAACAGCAGGCAGAACGGGAGGATCAGCAGCCAGGCCGCCCGCTCCGCGCCTCGGCGGCGGGCCGGAGCGGTCAAGCTCACCGGCCGGTGCCGATCGAGTCAGCCGATGCCTGGGCCGCCTTGAGAGCAGCGGCCGGGTCGGCGCCGGAGCGGGCCACCTTCTCGACCTCGGTGTCGAGCGCGGTGATCGCCTGCTCCCAGGTCGCGAAGGTCGGCGGCGCCTGCGCGGTGTCGAGCTGCTTGCCGAACTTCGCGAGCTTCGTGTCGGCGGCGAGCGCCGAGTCCTGCCAGGCGCTCTTCACCGACGGCAGGTCGGTCGACTGCTGGTACCACTTGGCCTGGGTCTGCGGGTTCGCCAGCCAGTTCACGAACTTCCAGGCGGAGTCGCGGTTCTTGCTCTCCTTGAAGACGACGAAGTTGCAGCCGCCCACGAAGCTCGACGACGTCTTCTTCACCGGCATCGGCATGACGTCGTACTTGTCCTTGAAGCCTTCCCCGCCGAGCTTCTCGACCGCGGACATCATCCAGGGACCGGAGATGAACATCGGCACGCGCCCGCTGACGAAGTCCGGTTCGGTCGTGGGCTGCGCGGGGGCTTCCTTGTCCGCGATGCCCTCGTTGAAGAAGGAGCCGTAGTACTTCAGCGTCTCCTGCATCTCCGGGCTGTCGAAGTTGTAGGCGGCGTCGTTGTTCTTGGTCAGCGCCGCGCCGTTCGACCACGCGAAGGGCAGCAGCGACTGCCACGAGCCGGTGCCGCCGGCCTGCAGCCCGATGCCCCACTTGGCGCCCGACTTGGCCTGCAGCGCTTTCGCCATCTCCTTGAGGCCCGCCCAGTCGGTGGGCGGCGTCTCGTACCCGGCCGTCTTCGCGAGGTCCTTGCGGTAGTAGAGAAGCCGCGTCTCCACGTACCAGGGAATGCCGTACGAGGTGCCGCCGACCTCGGTCGTGCGTTGCGCGCCTTCGAAGAACGCCTTCTTGTCGATCGAGGACGGCGTCGCGTCGAGCGCACCCAAGCCCGCGAACTCGCCCATCCACGTCGATCCCACCATGGCCGCGTCGGGCGCCTGGCCCGCCGTGATCGCCGAGGTGAACTTGTTGTGCGCGGCGTCCCACGGGATGGCGGTCACCTGGACGTCGACGCCGGGGTTCGCGTCCTCGAACTCCTTCGCGAGCGCCGGGAGCTTCTCGCCCTCGGCACCCATCGCCCACACGGTGATGGTGCCCGTGGCAGGGCCCTGCGCGATGTCGGCGCTGCTCTGACCACCGGTCTGGTCGTCGCCGCGCCCGCAGGCGGCCAGCACCAGCACGAGGGCCGACACCCCCGCGATCGACCTGGAAGTTTTGCGCACCATTGCTTTTCGCTTCCTTTCGGCGTTCGTCTCGAGTAGACGGTGGTGAATCAGGTGACAGGCAGGCAGCCGCACGAGGTGCGCACCACCAGCCGCGTCGGCAGCATTTGGGCGTAGGTTCGCGGTGACTCGCCGCCCACGAGTTCGTGCAGGCGATCCGCGGCCAACGCGCCCAGTTCGTGCACGGGCTGGCGCACGGTGGTCAGCCCCGGCCGCACGTACCGCGCGGTCATGACGTCGTCCCAGCCCACGATGGCGATGTCGCCGGGTACGTCCCGGCCGGCGTCCTGCAGCGTGGTCATGATCGACAAGGCCAGCTCGTCGTTGGCACACATCAGGGCGTCCGCCTCGTGCTCACCGGCCAGCAGCCGTTGCGCGAAGGCCGTGCCGTCGGCCTCGGACAGCCGGGCCAGGACGGGTTCGGCGGCCTTGAGACCCCGATCCCGGTGCGCGGCGAGGTAGCCCGCGTACCGGTTGCGGATGTCGGGACCGCTGTCCGGGTCGCCGACGAACAGCGCCCGCCGCCGGCCGTGGTCGAGCACGTGCCCGGCCAGCTCCCGCGCGCTCTCCAGGTTCTCCGCCGCGACCGCCTCGATGCCGTCCTGCGGTTCGCCCGCGATGACGACGACCGGCTTCTTCGCGCGCAGCAACCGCACGAGGTCGGCCGGAATCGCCGCCGAGCCGAACACCGCGATGGCGTCGACCCTGGTCGCCAGCTGCCGTACCGCCGCGGCCATGTCGGTGCGGCTGTTGGTGAGCACGAGCACCACGGACTGCGCGAGCTCGGCGGCACGAGCCTCGAAGCCCATCAGCAGTTCGGCGTAGTAAGGACCGGACAGTTCCGGCAGCACGAGCCCGTGTGCCTCGTGGTGCCGCACGGCGAGACTGCGGGCCGCACCGGTCGGCACGTAGCCGAGCTCCTCGACGGCCGTGAGCACCTTCTGCCGGGTGGCCTCGGCCACGACGGTCGCGCCCTGGAGCACCCGCGACACGGTGGCGATCGACACGCCGGCGTGGTCGGCGACCGAGTAGATCGTCGCTCCAGCGGACCGGGCCTCCGCAGAGGCTGGGTGCTGCTTCGCCATGCGCTGCCTGCCGCCCTCGTCGTCGTTGATCGAGATGTAAGCGCTTACATGTCACGCTTCGTAATGTAAGCGCTTACATAGTCGTGTTTCGGCAAATATAGGCACGAGTGGACGCCCGACACAAGGGCCGTCAGCGATGGTTGCTTGCTGGCAACCTGAAGAAAGCGCAGGTCAGGAACGCGCGAAGCCGCCAAAAGAAGTTTGCACGGCTAAGAGCGTGCCTCGATGGCGTCGAGGTCGCGGGTGGCGTAGCGCAGGTGCTCCCACTCCTCCACGAGGATCGTGCGCAGTCACGAACCCGTGGTCACTTCGTGCTCAGGACTCCAGGGGTTGCTGCGCGTCACGGCCAGGTCGGCCGCGGTCACCCCGGCCAGGAAGTCGCGCACCATCGCCATCCGGCCGGCCCGCGCTTCCAGCACCTCGGCGTACGGCGGGGTGCCCGGCACGAAGACGGACAGGTCGTACCCGTCGGTCCCGTACTCGGCGTTCGGCAGGCCCAGCGGGTGGTAGGGCTTCTCGTGGCCCAGGACCGGCCCGCCCAGCCAGGTGTCCGTCGCCATGATCAGGTGGCGGACCGTCTGCGCGAACGACCACTCGCCGTCCACCGAGACGTCCTCCGTGCCCGGCGGCATTCCGGCGACTCGCCGCAGGGCCGCGTCCCACGCCGCTTCGGCCTTGGCCCAGGCCGCGCGCAGCCCGTCCGGATCCTTCGCCCGCCGCTCCCCTCGTCCGGGAAAGCGCCGGTCGAGCTCGGCCTCCACGAACGGCGCGACGTCGACCCCGTTGACCAGCAGCGCGTTCTCGCCGCCGAGCAGCCACGGCGCGTCGATGTCGGCACCGGCGATGTCGACCGCCCGCATGACCACGCCGGACAGGTCCGACCGCGTGAAGCGCGCGCCCCGCAGACTCACGTCCGCGAACGCGGCGCTGGTCAGATCGTCAGGATGGCTGAAGGTCACCATCGGCCGACCCTACTGCCAGGCGCGGAGCTTCTCCGGGTTGCGGACGGCCCAGATGCGGGTGATCCGGTCGCCTGCGATGTCGAACGCGTAGACCGACGACGTCACGCCGTCGTTCTCGATCAGCAGACCGGGCCTGCCGTTGACGGCGCGCTCGGTGATCGTGAAGTCGCCGGGAACCCTGGTGGCGACGGCGACGACGAACCGGGCGATCCGGTCCCCGCCCTCGATCGGGTCGAGCACGGTGGTGACCAGGCCGCCGCCGTCCGCCGTGAAGGTCGCGCCGGGGTCCAGCAACCCGACCAGGGCGGGGATGTCCCTGGCCTCCCAGGCGTGCTTGAAGTCGCGGACCAGGCCGGCGTGGTGGACGGCCAGTGCGGCGGGCGGCACGGACGTGCTGACGCGGCGGCGTGCCGCGGAGGCGAGTTCACGGCACGCGGCCGGGGTGCGGCCGGTGATCTCGGCTATCTCGTTGAACGAGTAGCGGAACACGTCGTGCAGGACGAGCGCGACGCGTTGGGCAGGCGTCATCGATTCGAGGGCGACGAGGAACGCCATGCTGACCGACTCGTCCAGGGTGACGCGGTCGGCCGGGTCCGCGGTGGTCCCCTCGGCGGGGTCGGGCAGCGGCTCGGGGATCCACTCGCCGACATAGCGCTCCCGGCGCGCGCGGGCCGACCCCAGCAGGTCGAGGCAGATGCGGCTGGTGACGGTGGTGAGCCAGGCGCCGGGAGAGGCGATCTCGTCCTGCTTCGGCCCGGACAGCGCGTACCAGCGGGCGTAGGCCTCCTGGACGGCGTCCTCGGCCTCGGCGAGGGATCCCAGCAGCCGGTAGCCGAGGTTGATCAGATGGCGTCGCTCGCCGAGGATCGCGTCGGTCACCGGTGCTCCTGTCCGTTCGTGGCTTCACCCAGTCTGACGAGACAGCGCGCCGGAATGTCAGGCCTGACGTTTCCCGGAGTCGTCTCGTCGTAGTGCTCGGAAGCGACACACGAACGAAGGAGACCGATGATCAGGATCGGCATCGTCCTCGGCAGCACCCGGCCGGGTCGCCGGGGCGAGCAGGTGGCCCGATGGGTGGAGCAACGGGCGCGGCTGCGCGCGGACGCGGAGTTCGAGGTGATCGACCTGCTCGCGCATCCGTTGCCGCACCTGGACGAACTGCCCGGCGAGTACGAGCACCCGCACACCAGGGCGTGGGCGGAGACGATCGCCTCGTTCGACGGGTTCGTCGTGGTCACGCCCGAGTACAACCACTCGGCGCCGGGGGTGCTGATGAACGCGATCGACTTCCTGCGCGCGGAGTGGCGGGACAAGGCGGTCGGGTTCGTCTCGTACGGCGGGGTCGGCGGCGCCCGCGCGGTCGAGCAACTGCGGTTGATGTGCGGGGCGTTGGAGATGGCGGACGTGTCGTCACAGGTGACGTTGTCGCTGGCGACCGAGTTCGAGAACTTCGTGGTGCCGGCGCCGGGCGAGCACCACGTCGCCGCTCTGGACCGGACGCTGGACCAGGTCGTCGCCTGGAGCACGTCTCTTCTGCCACTGCGCGCCGGTTCCCCGGTGGCCGTGGCATGACCGTGCACAAAGGACGGATGATGGACGAGATCACCCAGCACATCACCAGGATCGTCGAAGGCATCGAGGCCAAGGACCTGGACGTGCTGCGGCGGCTGTACTCGGCCGACGTCGTGTCGTTCGACGTCGAGCCGCCGCTGCAGCACGCCGGCATCGACGCGAAGCTAGCGAACTGGGCCAAGGCGTTCGCGTTCTTCCAGGACGTGCGGTACGAGGTTCGCGATCTGGCGGTGACAGCGGACGAGAACGTCGCGTTCGCGCACGGCTTCGGACGACTGCACGGCACGCTGAAGAACGGCGTGCCGGTGGACGGGATGTGGGTGCGGGCGACGTTCTGCTGCCGCAGGATCGACGGGCACTGGCTGGTCACGCACGATCAGGTCTCGGTGCCGTTCGACATCGCCGGTGGCACGGCGGTGACCGGCCTCGAGCCCTGAACCGGCCCGGCTCAGGAGCAGATGCATCCTCTGGGCAGTGCGGAGGCCGCCGTCGCGGTGCAGTACCGCACTCCCAGCGGGTCGTGCTCGCGCCACGGGTGGGGACACACGTCGCAGGAGAGGTCGGGATCGGTGATCAGGGGCTCAGGCGTGGTCAGGGGCTCAGACGTGGTCATGCGGGTACTCCGATGAACGCTGCTGGAACGTGAGGATGCCGGGGTTCTGGATGACGCCGTCGCGGATCTCGATGGCGCGCCGGATGGTCTCCCCGGCGTCCCAGGCGCCCGTGAGGACGGTGCGCAGGTGCGGGAGCAGCGCCTCGCTGATCTCCCAGGTCGCCGAGTTCCACAGGTACGACGGGCTGTGGTCGACCCCGTAGTGCACGACGTGGTCGCCCACCACGAACGACGGCTCGGCGAACGAGGTGGGGCGGGCCCAGCTGAAGCCCATCCCCCGGTCGCACGACACGTCGATGACGAGGGTGCCGGGCGGCAGGGTGGGCAGGTCGTCGTCGATGAGGAACGTCAGCGGCTTGTCGGGGTCCTGCAGCACGCAGTTGACGATGATGTCGTGCTGCGCGAGGTAACCGGCGAGCGGGACCCGACCCTCGTCGGTCAGCGCGTGGCTGCGCCGCGGATCCTCGTCGTCGTGGTCGAAGTGGACCATCCGCGCCGAGTGGATCGGTGAGCTGACCGCGGCGACGCCGCGGTTGGTGAGGATGTTGACCTCGTGCACGCCGTGCGCCTTGAGCGCCGTGACGGCACCTCGTGCGGTGGCACCGAATCCGATGACGGCGGCGGTCAGCCTCCTGCCGTAGTCACCGGTCGAACCGGCGATCTGCAGGGCGTGCAGCACCGAGCAGTACCCGGCCAGCTCGTTGTTCTTGTGGAACACGTGCAGACCGAACGAACCGTCGGTGGTCCAGTGGTTCATGGCCTCGAACGCGATCAGCGTCAGCCGCCGTTCGATGGCCAGCTGGGTGAGCTTCGAGTCCTGCACGCAGTGGGGCCAGCCCCACAGCACCTGGCCCTCGCGCAGTTCCGCGACGTCCTCGGCGAGAGGTTTGGGCAGCAGAATGACGTCGCACTCCGCGATCAGCTGTTCGCGGGTGCGCAATCCCCCCACGGACAAAGAAAGTTGTTCGTCGGAGACACCGAAGCGCTCGCCATAACCGCGTTCGAGGAAGACGCGCTCACGCAGATCAGCGTCGATCCGGTCGAGGTGCAGCGGATGGATCGCCAGCCGGTGCTCGTTCTCCTTGCGCGACAGTGCGATGACGCCGAGACTGAGGTGCGCGGCACGGGTCAGCATCGACCGCTTTCCGCGAGAAGTTCTTTGGTGCAGAGCAGATCCGAGCTCAACTCGGCGCTCCCGCCTCCAGCCAGACGGCCGGGCTTCCTGGTGCGCCCAAGGCGGCACCAGCTTGACCGCTGCTGCACGACATGCCCTCGGTGGGTGCAGCTTACGCTAAAATCGGTGACGACCCGGCCGCTCCGGACCTCGGCGGTGCCCGCTCGCAACCGAATCCGGTGTGAGGTGCTCCCCCGTCATGATCGGCCTGTCCGAGGTCACGCGTCTGGAAGAAGCCACCCGCGCGTTGCGCGAACTCGACTACCGCAGCGGGGGCGAGCCCTGTCTCGACGGCGTCCGCCTGTGCCTGCGTGAGAACCTCCCGCTGCTCACCGCGCCCGCGTCGGAGCAAGTCCGGCAACGGCTGCACGTCGCCGTGGCGGACCTGCGGAACCTGGCGGGCTGGGTGTGCTTCGACGCCGGTCTGGTCGACAACGCGCAGAACCACTTCTGCCACGCCCTGGCGCTGGCCGGGCTCGCCCGCGCGGACGAGCTCACCGCCAACGTGTGTTACCGGCTCGGCCGCGTCTTCCTGCACCACGGGCACTTCGACGAGGCGCTGCGGTACTTCGACCTCGGTCAGCTCGCGGCCTCCCGCTCCGGCGACGGACTCGCGGCAGGCCTGCTGTCGGGCAACGCGGCCTGGGCGTGTGCGAAGAAGGGCGCCGAGCACAGCGCCCGCATGCTGCTCGACCGCGGCCGGGCGCAGTTCGACGCCGCGAGCCGCACGGGCGTGGCCGGCTGGGCGGCGTTCTTCACCCCTGCCGACCTGTCCGGGCTCGCCGGGGCCGTGCACGCGGACCTGGCGGTCACCGCGGGCAGGCACTACGCACAGACGGCCATCGTGCTGCTCACCACCGCGATCGACGGCTACGACGAGGGCATGGCCCGCAGCCGCACGCTCGGCCTGATCTCCTTGTCCACCAGTCATTTGATCGAGGGCGACCTCGAGGCGGGCGTGGAGGCCGGGCTGCGCGCGCTGGCGTCGTCGGGGCCGATCGGCTCCGCTCGCGTGCGCGACCGCTTCCGGCCACTCGCCTCGCACGCGCGCCGCCACCGCGGCCACTGCGGGGCGCGGGAACTGGCCGACCGGATCGACGCCGTCTCAGCGGCGTGAACGGGCGTGGCCCCTTCCGCTGTGCGCACCCTCGCGTGGGATGCTTCCGCACAACGGAAGGCGGAGTCGGTGAGCGGTGAGCGACTGGCAAAGGTGCTGGCGCATCTCGCCGGCGAGGCAGCGGCGAGAGGCGTGGCGACGTCCTGCGAGGCCGCCTGTGAGGCGTGCGTGTCGCTGATCGGGGTGACCGGCGCCCAGCTGACCCTGATGAACGGCACGGGCCGTGGCGAGTCGCGCTACGCCACCAACGACATCGGCGCCCAGCTCGAGAACCTGCGCTTCACCCTCGGCGAAGGACCGTGCGAGGACTCGATCCGCTCCGGGACGCCGGTGCTCGCCGGTGATCTGGACTCGTGGGACAGCGACCGGCGCTGGCCGTTGTACGTGCGGGCCGCTGTCGCCGCCGGGGCCAGGGCGGTCTTCGTGTTCCCGTTGCGCAGCGGCGCCATCCGGATCGGCGCGCTGGTGCTGCACCGGACGAGCCCCGGCCCGCTGACCCAGGAGCAGATCCTCGACGCGCACGTCGTCGCCGACGTCATCATGTCGTTGCTCCTGGACGAACTGACCATGGCGCACCTCGACACCGAGATCGTTCCACTGGACGGCATGCCGCTCAGCCGCGCCGAGGTGCACCAGGCCACCGGAATGCTGTCCGTCCAGATGGGGGTGAGCTTGGACGAGGCTCTGGTGCGGCTTCGCGCTCACGCGTTCGCTCATGACCAGCCGGTCGTCGACGTGGCCCGCGACATCGTCGGCCGACGCCTGCGACTGAGCCCGGAGAGCAGCTCTGATCCCCGATGATCACGCCCGCTCCCCGGCGAGAAGACCTACAGAGGTGACTCCCATGTTCCTGGAGAATCTGGCGGAGACGTTCGTCGAGCTGGCCGACACGCTGGTCGCCGACTTCGACTCGGTCGAGTTCATGCATCTGCTGGCCAACCGCTGCGTGGCCACGCTGGAGGTGGACGCGGCCGGCATCCTGCTCGTCGACCACCACGGCGAACTGCAGGTGGTCGGCGCCTCCAGCGACCGCGCCCGGCTGATCGAGCTCTTCGAGCTCCAGCACCGGCAGGGTCCGTGCATGGAGTGCTACCTCACCGGTGAACCGGTGACGGTCGCCGGCTTCACCGAAGCACCCCAGCGGTGGCCCGAGTTCTCCGCCGTGGCGAAGGACGCCGGGTTCGGCGCGCTGCACGCCCTGCCGATGCGGTTGCGCGAGCAGACCGTCGGGGCGTTGAACCTGTTCAGCGTCGAGGAGGGCGCGCTGAGCGAGCCGACGCTGCGGGTCGCGCAGGCGATGGCGGACGTCGCCACCATCGGCCTGCTCCAGGCCCAGGTCATCAGCCATCGCGAACTGCTGGCCGGGCAGTTGCAGCACGCGTTGCAGAGCAGGGTCCTGATCGAACAGGCCAAGGGCGTGCTGGCCGAACGGCTCCAGATCGACATCAGCACGGCCTTCGAGACGCTGCGCCGGTACGCGCGAAGCCACAACGACTACCTCAGCACCGTGGCGGCGGACGTCATCGCCGGCACGATCGACATGGCCGCGCTGACGGCCGTCGCCGAGGCGAGGCACCCGAGGCCGTAGTCGGAGCGAGCGTCACCCGCCCACGGGACTGAGCTCCTCCTCCGCGCGCACGACCATGGACTCCAGCACCGGGCCGCCGAACGTGGTGACCATGGCGACGTCCGCGGCGTCCCTGCCGCGGCCGATCACCACGCGTCCCTTGCGCGGCATGTTGTTGCGCGGGTCGAAGGTCCACCAGCGGTCCTCCAGCCAGACCTCCATCCACGCCGCGAAGTCCATCGGCGCGCCGTCGGGCGGCACGTCCAGATCCGGCAGGTAGCCGAAGACGTAGCGGGCGGGAATGTTGAGGGCGCGGCAGAACGAGATCGCCAGGTGCGTGAAGTCGCGGCAGACGCCGAAACCCGCGGCGTTGACGTCGGCCGCCGTGGACAGCGCGGTGGAGGCGCCGTAGCGGAAGCTGAGCGCCTCGTGGACGTACCGGCAGATCTCCCTGACCCGGCCGTAGCCGGGCGGATGGGCGCCGAACCTCGACCAGGCCTCGTCCCCGAGCACGTCGGACACGCAGTAGCGGCTGGACAGCGTGTACAGCAGCACGTCGTCGGGAAGATCGTCGGGCAACGCCTCCGGCACCGTCTCGTCGACGGCCTCGGTCTCGTCGGGGACCTCGGCCCACGCGCTGTAGTTCACCGTGGACAGTCCGGGCGGCAGCACCAGGCGCGCCAGCCAGTTTCCGTAGAGGTCGAAGTAGTGCCGCACCGGGGTGTCCGGCTCCACGGACATGCGCTCACAGCTGACTTTCACGTCGCCCTGGCGGTCAGGGCGCACCAAAAAGACCGCCGGGGTGGGCGCTTCGGCGCGGTAGGTGAACGCGCAACCGACGCGGAGCATTCGGGGTGCCCGCGTCGGTTGCGCCTCCTCGCGGCCGTTGTCGCGGTGCGAGGTCAACGAATGCGCTCCGAACAGTCGTCCGAAGCGCGTGGCAATGTGGTCATCAGAATCCTCGCGTCTCCTGCCTGATGACGTCCACAGTGGACTTGCGGGCGCGGAGCAGGGTCTCGACGGAGTCGGTGTTGTCCCGCAGAGCAGCGCGCATCATGGTCTGGTGAGCGGCGAACGGGTCGGCGTCGGGCGGCACGAGCAGCAGCGTGGTCCGGCTTCGGTCAGCCGCGACGACGTCCACGGTGTGCTCGGGCCTGGACCAGAACCCGCTGAGGCGGACCCGGACCCCGCCGACCGCGATCTGGCGCGGCGCGATGTCCCATTCGGTCAGGTTGTAGCTCACCCGCGGGATGTCGCCCAGCCGAACCGCCAGCACCGCGAGCAGTGCCGGCAGCTCGGCGGCGAGGTCCCGGGTACGTGGCCACCAAGCACCGTCGACGTGCCCCGTGGTGGGCGCCTTCGGCCGCAACCGCAATCGCAGCGGATACCGAGGCTGCTCGCTGGCCTTCATGGCCGGTGGGGCGTGGGAGAGGTGCGGAGCCGACATCATGCCGGGACTCCCGTCTCCGACCGGAAAACGGCCGGTTCTGGTTTTGCCGAGCACGACTTGAGCTTGACCGCTCAGGTGCGAGAAGTTCTCGACGAATTCGACACTACACTCCTCTCCGGCTGATCAACCGAAATAGTTCGAAGTATTTCCAAACGACTCCGTGCGCACGTCAGAGCCACTCAACCGTTCGGACGCACAATTCTCAGTCAGCTTCCCGACACACGGCTGACAGCGGCGAAAAATTCCTTCAGAAGGTTTGACACCTGTTGACCTGGCGTTACCGTGAAAACACCGCCCAGACCCTGCGGTCGCCGAGTACCACCAGTGAGAAATGGCGAGGTGACGCAGTGTCGGAACACCGCGTGGCACAGACGTTCCTCGAGCTGGCGGACACGCTCGTGGAGCGGTTCGACGGCATCGAGTTCCTGCACGACCTGGCGGAGCGGAGCGTCGAGCTGCTCGGCGTGGCCGCGGCGGGGATCCTGGTGGCCGACGACCAGGGCGAGCTCAGGCTGATGGCCGCGGCCGGCGACGGGGTGGGTTCCCCTGAGGAGTTCCAGAACGGCGAGGACTCCCGCTGGGCCGCGGTCGACGCGTTCCCGATGCGGATGCGCACGGAGGTCATCGGCTCGCTGAACCTGTTCCGGACGTCGCCCGGCGCGCTCCCGCCGGAGACGGCGACCCTGGCGCAGTCGCTCGCGAACGTCGCGACGATCAGCCTGCTGCAGGTGCGGGCGGTCCGGCAGGGCAGCGTCGTCGCCGAGCGGCTGCGGACCGCGCTGGACGGCCGCGCCGCGATCGAGCAGGCGAAAGGTGTGCTGACCGAACGGCTGGAGATCGGCGTCGCGGACGCCTTCTCCCTCATGCGGACCTACGCCCGCAATACCGGCCAGCTGCTCTCCGAGGTCGCCGGGCAGGTCAACGCCCGGTCGCCGGAGATCGCCGGCCTGACGAGAGTGAGCAAGCCGCGGCCCCGCTGGTGAGTGAAGTGCGCGCGGACAGGGTACAAAGGAGATAGCCCGTGCGTTCGAAGCTCCGCACGGGAGGTTCGCCGCCGGACCCTCCGCGAACATCACCGCTGTGCGTTCATTCCCGCCTTCGGCATGTCCGAGCCTCCCCGCAGCACCTCGACCCGGAGCAGGTACATGACCACGACGGACACCATCCCGACCTCGACAGCGGAACGACAGCCCGGCAGTGACTTCGCCCGGCTCACCAAGGAGCTCAAGGCGGCCGGCCTGCTGGACCGCCGGCGCGGCTACTACCTGCTGCGGATGTCGATCAACGCGCTGGCGCTCGCCGTGATCGCCGTGGCGTTCGTGTGGCTGGGCGACTCCTGGTGGCAGGTCATCACGGCGGTCGCGCTCGCCGTGGCCTCGACCCAGCTCGCCTTCATCGGGCACGACGCGGGACATCGGCAGATCTTCCGCAGTCACCGCAACAACAACGTGGTCGGGCACCTGCACGGCAGCCTCACCGGGATCAGCTACCAGTGGTGGGTCGCCAAGCACAACCGCCACCACGCGAACCCGAACCACGAGGACCAGGATCCGGACATCGAGATCCACGCCCTCGCCTTCAGCCGCGCGCAGGCCGAGACCAAGCGCGGTGTGTACCGCTGGATCACCCGCAACCAGGCGTTCCTGTTCTTCCCGCTGCTGCTCGCCGAGGCGGCCGTGCTGCGGATCTCCGGCCTGGTGGCCCTGTGCCGCAAGGAACTGCGCAACCCGTGGCGTGAGGCCGCCCTCCAGCTCCTGCCACTCGCCGCATACCTCGCGGCGGCGTTCATCGTCCTGTCACCCGTGAAGGCACTCGTGTTCATCGCGGTGCACCAGGGCCTGATGGGCGTCTACCTGGGCTGCTCGTTCGCGCCCAACCACAAGGGAATGCCGATCATCGCCGAGGGCCAGCGCCTCGACCACCTCCACAAGCAGGTGCTCACCTCGCGCAACGTCACCGGCGGCGTCTGGGTCGACGCGCTGCTCGGCGGCCTGAACCACCAGATCGAGCACCACCTCTACCCGCACATGCCGCGCCCCAACCTGCGCCGCGCGCAGCCCGTCGTCGAGGACTTCTGCGCCCGCCACGGCATCCCGTACAGCAAGACCACCATGGTCCGCTCCTACGCCGAGGTGCTGCGCCACCTGCACGACGCCGGGGCGCCGCTGCGCCGGGCGAGCTGAGCTACAGCTTTCGCAACCGGACCCGGTCCACCCGGTGGTCAGGGCCCTTCTGCAGCACGAGGTGGGCCCGTGACCGCGTGGGCGCGATGTTGCGCACGAGGTTCGGGCTGTTGATCCGGTCCCAGATGTCGAGCGCGGTCCTGCGCGCGTCCGGTACCGACAGTTCCGCGTACTTGCGGAAGTAGGAGGCCGGGTCGCGGAAGGCGGTGCGGCGCAAGGTGAGGAACCGGTCGACATACCACTTCCTGATCAGGTCGTGGCCGGCGTCGAGGTAGATCGTGAAGTCCAGGAAGTCGGCCACGAACACCGACGGCGCGTCCTCGGCGCGGCCGGTCCACGTCTGCAGCACGTTCAGTCCCTCGACGATGAGGATGTCCGGCGTCGAGATCCTCTCGACGTCCGGCAGCACGTCGTAGACCAGGTGCGAGTACTTCGGCACCTCGACGTCGTCGCGGCCGGAGGTGATCTCGTCCAGGAACCGGATCAGCCGGCGCACGTCGTAGCTCTCCGGGAAACCCTTGCGGTCCATCAGACCGCGCTCCTTCAGCACCGCGTTCGGGTGCAGGAAACCGTCCGTGGTCACCAGGGCGACCTCGGGATGGTTCTCCCACCGCGACAGCAACGCCCTGAGCACGCGTGCCGTGGTGCTCTTGCCGACCGCGACGCTGCCCGCGATCCCGATGACGTACGGCGCCTTCACCGGTTCACGGCCCAGGAAGTCGTTCGCCACGTGGTGCAGGCCCTGCGTCGCGACCACGTACAGGTTCAGCAACCTGGACAGCGGCAGGTAGACCTCGGTGATCTCCTCGACCGACAGCTCCTCGTTGAGGCCCTGGAGATCGGTCAGCTCCTCCTCGGTCAGCGTCATCGGCGTGGACTGCCGCAACCGCGCCCATTCGGCCCGGCTGAAGTCGAAGTGGCCGACCGCCGCACGGTCCCCTGTGGACAATTCCGAAGTGGACAAGCTCTCTCCCCCGATCGTCCGCGTACCGGTCCAGTCTCAGGCGAACCAGACCAGGTCGCCAACGGTCGCGACGTCTTCGGCGAGCCGGGCGGGATCGCGGTGCCACAGCAACACCGAGGCGCCGATCAGCCCGCCCCCGGTCTCGTTCCCCTCGCGGCCGGCCCGGCGGACGTGGACCTCGTGCCCGCTCGCCAGACCGCTCAGATCAGGGCCCGGCTCGTGGAACCTCGTGCCCGGCATGACCGGTGGCCACAGCCAGGCGGCCTGGAGGTCCTGCGCGACCGGCTCCGGCACCGGCAGCCCTGCCTGCATCCTGAGGTTCGTCACCTCCAACTGCACTCCGGCGTGCAGCAGCGCCAGTTCCGACACCAGCGCGCCCGGCGCTCGTCCGGCCACCTCCAGCACCACCATCTCGCCGTCGCCGTTCACCGCGAACTCCGTGTGCACCACGAAACTTCCTATGCTTCCCAACGCGCGCACGACGCGTTCGTTCAGCTCGTGCGCGGCTTCGGTGAACTTCGACTCTTGTTCGGTGGCACCGCCGAGGGTGCGCCCGGCGTCCAGGCCGATCAGGGGCCCCAGGTATCGGCCCACCTGCACCGGGGTGATCACGCCGTCCCGCACCAGCGCGTTGACGTGGTGCAGTGGGCCGTGGACGAACTCGTCGACCTGCCAGCCGGGCTCGCCGTCGTGCTCGGCCAGCCAGGCGCGCAGATCCTGCGGCGTGTGCAGGATCGTGATGCCGCGCGAGTTCGCCTCCTGCCGCGGTTTCGCCACCGCGGGCAGGCCGATCTCCTCGATCAGCAGGTCGGCCGCCGTCGCGGTGACGACGGGCTCGAACGCGTGGAACCTCGGCACCCGCACGCCACCGGCCGCGAGCAGCCGCTTCATCACCACCTTGTCCAGGTAGGCCGCCGGCCGGCGCGGGTGCCGCGGCGCGAGACCCAGTTCCTCCCGGATCCGCGCGCACTCGGCCAGGCAGTACTCGTCGTTCGTCACGACCTCGACCGGCCCCTCGAAGCCGCGGATCTGCTCCAGCCACTTCTCCCGGTCCAGCACGATGATCTCGGGCGCGGCACCGGTGACGTCCTCGCGCAGCACCGCGTCCGCCTCGCCGTCCGTCAGCACGACGAGATCGAACTCACCGGGAGGGAACGCCACGGCCGGCGCGACGGTGAGCGGCTGCTTCGACTGCAACGCGACGATCGTCGTCCTCATCGGTGCTCCCCTGCTCACACACGCTGGTCCCGTTCGAGCCTTCCGGAACCTCGCCTCCGCACGCCAGCGCTTCGGGAGTGGGATGAGCCACGTGGGAGGCGGGTCCTGGGGGTGAGATCGCGCCTCCCACGCCGCCGGTGCCGGGGTGCGCCTCAGTTGACGCTTGCCCGCAGCTCGCGGATCAGCTCGCGCACGGCGAGGGAGTGCCTGGCCGCACTCGTGGTCACGTGGACGAGCCTGCGCGTCGGCCGTTCGGGCCCGAGGTCGACGAGCTCCACCCCAGGCGGAGGACCGATCACCGTCAGCCGGGGCAGGATCGCCATGCCGATGCCCTGCGCCACCATCGACAGCACGACGCTGTCGTCGGCCACGTCCAGCCTCCTGGGCGGCAGCCAGTCCTGCGTCCTCCACCACGTGCGGGTGTAGGAGGAGCAGTTCTCCGGCCAGTCGAGCAACGGCAGCGTGCGCGGCCGCGGGTGGCCGGCCGGGTGCACCAGCAGGTACGGCTCGGTCAGCAACTCGCCGTGGTGCAGGCCGGGGAGTTCCGCGTGGTCGTCCAGGGTGGCGATGGCGAGGTCGGCACGGCCGTCCGCGACCTCGCCCGCCGCGCCCCGCCCCAGCTCGGGCACGACCAGGACCTGCGGTTTCAGTCCGGGGAACCGGGTGGTCAGCCGGTCGAGAGCGGGTGGCAGGAGGTGCGCCGCGGCGGTGCGGAACGCCGCGATGCGCACCGTCCCGGTGACCGATCCGGCCGCCGCGTCGCGTGCCTCGGTGCGCAGCAGCTCCAGCTGGCGCAGGATCTGGCGTGCGTGCACGAGTGCTCGTTCACCGGCCGGTGTCGGGTTCGCGCCTCGCCTGCCGCGTTCGAACAGGACGGCTCCCACGCGACGCTCAGCCTCCCGCACGGCGTGCGACACGGCGGACTGCGAGAGGCCGACCTCGCGTCCCGCGGCGGTGAAGCTGCCGGTGTGCTCGACGGCGACGAGCAGGCGCAGGTCGGAAGGGCTCAGGTCCACGGTTCCACTATCCATGAGCGCGGTTCATGGAACGGCGGGATCGATCGACTTCGCGCTCTGCCGCATAGGGTCCTGCCGTCCCTACGTTGTCCGCATGAGCACATTCCTCGCCGTCCGCCAGGTGCGCCGCCCGCAGGGCACGCCCAGCGCGGAGGACTTCACCGTCGTGACGGAGTCCCTGCCCGCCCTCGCCGACGGACAGGTGCTCGTCGAGAACGTCTACCTGTCGGTCGACCCGTACATGCGGCAGCTGATGAACACCGGCGAGGCCGGGACGGAGGGCAGGGCCATCGGCCGGGTCGTCGAGTCCCGGGCACCGGAACTCCCCATCGGGACAACGGTGTTCCACCGCGCCGGGTGGTCGACGCACGCCGTGGCCGCAGCTGAGGAGGTTCGGCGCGTGCATCAGGCCGAGGGCGTGCCGCTGAGCGCGTACCTCGGCGTGCTGGGCGGCACGGGCCTGACGGCGTTCGTCGGACTCACCCGGATCGCCGCGCTGCAGCCGGGCGAGGACCTGTTCGTGTCCGCCGCGGCGGGAGGGGTGGGCAGCGCGGCCGGGCAGATCGCCAGGCTGATGGGCGCCGGGCGGATCATCGGCAGCGCCGGATCCGCGGCGAAGGTGGCGCACCTGAAGGAGATCGGCTTCGACGCGGCGTTCGACCACCGCGCGGGACCGGTCGGCGAGCAACTCGCGCAGGCCGCGCCGGACGGCATCGACGTCTACCTCGACAACGTCGGCGGTGACCACCTCGCCGCCGCGATCGACGCGTTGCGCCCGCACGGCCGGATCGCGTGGTCGGGCGCGGTCGCCCAGTACAGCTCGGCTCCGCCCGCCGCGCCGCACAACCTGGCCGACGTCATGTTCAAATCCCTGCGGCTGGAGGGCTTTCTGGTTCGCGAACACCTCGACGCCCGCGAACGGTTCGAACGCTTCCTCGTACCGCACGTCCAGAACGGCACGGTGCGCGCGTCCGAGACCGTGGTGGACGGGTTCGAGAACGTCGTCGAGGCGTTCCTCGGTGTGCTGCGCGGGGACAACATCGGCAAGATGCTGGTCCGCGTGACGTCTACAGAGGACTAGTCCGGAAGGCCCGGATCACGAGTTCGGCGAACCGCCGGGAGGCCGCGGCACGGGTGGCCGGTGAGCTCGCGTGGATGCCGCTGTTGGCCATGAGGACGAGGATCAGGTCGTCCAGCACGAAGTCCTGGCGCAGATGACCGGACCGCTTGGCCTTGCGGGCCAGCTTCGCGACCGACTTCAGCGTCCGCTCGCGCCGCTCCGTGAAGTCCACGGCGTGCGGGAAGGCCGACGTGAAGGCGGCGGTGAAGCCGCGGTCACGGGCGTGCAGCTCGCAGATCCGTTCGATCACCGAACAGAAGCCCTGCCACGGATCGGGATTCGCCAGCCCGTCGTCCACGATGGTCTCGCAGGTCCGCATCTGGCCGGCGAACGCCTCGGTGGCGAGGATCTCCTTGGTCGGGAAGTGGCGGTAGAGGGTCGCGGGACCGACACCGGCACGGCGGGCCACCTCGCGCATCGGCGCGTTCAGGCCATCGGCGGCGAACACCTCGCGCGCCGCGTCCAGGATGTGTTCGCGGTTGTACCGCGCGTCGGAACGCACTGTCTGAGACAAACGACCGGGCATGCTCTCACTTTAGCGAAACGGACGGGTGCGTCCGTTAGTTTCGCGGTCGTGAAAGCTGTTGCGGTGCAGGAGTTCGGCAGCCCGGAGGGGATGGCCGTGGTGGACCTCGCCACCCCGGTTCCCGCGCGGGGGCAGGTGCTGATCGCCGTCGAGGCGATCGGGGTGGGCGGGGTGGACGTGGTGATCCGGCGCGGTGATCTCGCCGCCTACGGGTTCCGCGAGGGCCATGTCCTCGGCGGTGAGGTCGCGGGCACGGTGATCGCGGCGGGCGACGACATGGCCGCGTCCTGGATCGGGCAACGGGTGTGGGCGGCCACCGGCACCGGTGGTGGCTACGCCGAGTACGCGGTCGCCGCGGACTTCGTCGCCCTTCCGGCGGCCCTGTCCGCGGTCGACGCGGTGGCGCTCGGCAGCGCCGGACTCGTGGCGCACTTCGGTCTCGCGCACGCCCGGTTCGTTCCCGGCGAGTCCGTGCTGGTGCGTGGCGCGTCGGGCAGCCTCGGGATCATGACGGTCCAACTGGCGGCGCTGGGCGGTGCGGGCGCGGTCGCGGTCACCACGTCCTCGGCCGCGAGGGGCGAACAGCTGCGCTCGCTCGGGGCGACCGAGGTGCTCGACCGCTCGGGTCAGGGCGGCCAGGCCGGTTACGACGTCATCGTCGACGTCGTCGCCGGACCGGACCTGCCGTCGTTCTTCGGCAGGCTCAACCCGAACGGGCGCATGGTCGTGGTCGGCGCTGTCGCGGGCCAGCCGCCGGACGACTTCGGCACCCGGATCATGGGCGCGTTCCAGAAATCGCTGTCGTTCGCGACCTTCAGCGCCTCCACCGTGTCCGAATCGGACGGACGAGCGGTGCGGACCGGGCAGTTCGACGCGGCCGCGCGCGGCGAACTGCGGGTGGTGGTGCACGAACAGCTGCCGTTGACGGAGGCCGCGCTCGCGCACCGGAAGATGGACGCGGGCGAGGTGTTCGGCAGGATCGTGCTGATCCCTCAGGGGTAGTAGCCCTTGACCGGGATCCACGCCTCCTCGAACAGGTGCGGTCCGTCGGCCGGCACGTCGGCGAACCCGCCGGAGGTCTTCAGCAGGTTCAGCTGGCTGCCCGACAGCGCGAACACCACGTGCCCGATGCCCGACCGGGCCAGCGCTCCGGCGCACATCCCGCACGGCTCGCAGCTCGTGTACATGGTGGTGCCGGCGGCGGTGGCCTGGTCGAGCTTCTGGGCCGCCCAGCGGGCCAGTTTCAGTTCGGGATGGGCCGTGATGTCGTCGTCGGTCAGGCAGGAGTTGCGCTCCTCCGCCAGCACCGACCCGTCCGGGCCGACCAGCAGCGACCCGAACGGCGGGTTCCCGCCGGCCCTCGCCTCCGCCGCCAGCGCGATCGCCCTGCGCAGGTGTTCCTCGTTCACCGCAACTCCTTTCGCACCGCTGCCAGCGCGTGCCACGCGGCTTCCGGACGCCGAGTCTCCTCCGGATCACCGATGAACGGGTCCAGGACCACGGCCTTCGCGCCGTCCGCACGCAGTCGTTCGAGGTCGCCGACGACCTGTTCCAGCGTGCCCTCCCCCAGCCTGCGGTCGTCGAGCGGCTGGTCGGTCAGCCTCAGCAGGATGCGCGGCGCCAGTTCGGGCAGTGACCGGTCCTCCTCCACCGCGACCTTCCGCAGTCGCGTCAACGACTCCTGCCACCCGTCCGGAGTCTGCCGCAGCGGGTGCCAGGCGTCGCCGAGCCGGACCGCGCGCCGCAGGCCCGCGTCGCTGTCCCCGCCCACCCAGATCGGGATGTCCCCGGCGCGGTAACCCTCGTCGCGCCACGCCTCGCGCACCGTCATGATCAGCTCGTCGGTGAGCTTGCCGCGACGGCCGAACTCGACGCCCAGCGCCTCGAACTCCTGCCGCGCCCAGCCGACCCCGACGCCGAGCACGAACCGGCCGCCGCTCAGTTCCGCCAGGTTGGCCGCCATCCGCGCAACCAGCAGAGGGTGCCGGTACGGCGCGATCAGCACGGTCGTGCCCAGGGTGATCCGTTCCGTGACGCCGGCGAGCCACGCCAGGGTCGTGAACGGGTCGTAGAACGGGGTCGGGTACTGCTGCGCCACGTCGGGGGTCACCACCACGTGGTCGGACACCATGAGCAGGTCGAAGCCCAGGCCTTCCACCGTCCGCGTCCAGTCGCGCAGCACGGCCGGGCTGGTGCCGGGGCCGAAGTTGGGGACGTTCACGCCGATCAACACGTGATCAAGACTAGGCGCTCCCTGCCTGCCGCTGAAGGGAGTCTTCACGGCTTGAATCCCGTTCAGCCGTGGAATCCACGGTAGTTTGGCGGGATGACCGAGACTCTGGACGAGACCGACTGGGCGATCCTCGCCGAGCTGCAGCAGGACGGCCGCGTCCCGCTCACCGAGCTGGGCCGCCGGGTCAGTCTCAGCGCCTCGGCCACCACCGAACGCGTCAAGCGCCTGGAGAGCATCGGTGTCATCACCGGCTACCGCGCCACCGTGGACCTCGGCAAGGTGGGCTACGGCGTGCTGGCTGTGGTGCGCCTGAAGTACCCGGGCAACCAGCACGGGCCGTTGCACCGGCTGCTCGCGCACCGCGCCGAGATCCTGGAATGCCTGCGCACCACCGGTGACGACTGCTACACGCTCAAGGTCGCCGCCACCTCGATGCGGCACCTCGAACAGGTCGTCGACGAGCTGATCGCGTTCGGCAGCACCACGACCAACATCGTCTACAGCGAGACTCTGGGCTACCGGGGCGTGCTCACGGCGCCGCCGGAGTCCTCCCAGTAGCTGGAAGCGACTGACAGCGACGGGCTTCTGACGGACTTGGCGAGTTCACCGGCCAGCCGCCGGGTCCGGCTCTGGGTGGCGGCGTCGAGGTCGTGGTGCGCGGTGAGGACGATCTCGGTGGCCCCAGCCTCGGCATACTGCCGCAGTCCCTTCGCCACGTGGTCCTCATCGCCGATCAGCGCGAGGTCCACGGGGTTCTCGGTGTCATTGAGCGCAAGAACGCGCCGATAGGACTCGAACTGCGTGTAGAAGGACAGCCCCTCGGCCATCTTGTCGTGTGCCTGAGCGTCAGTGGTGACCGCGGCCGGCACAAGGGCGACGATCCGCGGCGCGGGCCGTCCGGCAGCTTCAGCGGCGGCCGTGATGGCGGGAATGATGTGCTCCGCCAGCGCTTTCGGACCCGCCAGGTACGGCACGGTCCCGTCCGCCAGTTCGCCGGTGACGCGCAAGGCCTTGGGAGCCATCGCAGCGACCAACAACGGTGTGCGCCGCGCGCCGGGAACATGCGTCGGCAGCAGAGAGCGAGCGGTGATCAGTTCACCCTCGTGCTCAACCGCCTCACCACGAAGCAACGGCCCCAGCACGGTCAGAAACTCGCGCAACCGTGCCACCGGCCGTTCCCAGGCCAGCCCGAACGCCTGCTCGACGATCGGTGGCGCCCCCAGAGCCACGGCAAGTTGGAACCGACCTCCGGTGGCCGCCTGCGCGGTCTGAGCCTGGCTCGACACCAGCAACGGATGACGACCGAAAACCGGCACCGCCGACACCCCGACGTCGATGCCCGGCACCCGCGTGCCGACGATCCCGGCCAGCCCGACCGCGTCGTAATCCAGCCGCTGCCCCATCCAGACCGAGTCCACGCCGCTCTCGGCGGCTTCGCGGGCTTCGGCCACAGCGGCCTCCACCAGGTTGTACCCGGCCGAACCTGCCAAAGTCACGCCGAACCGTGTTGTGATCGCCATGCCGCAATCTCACTCGGCGAAGGCCTCCACAGGTGGCGATGATGCCCGCCCACCCGCTTTCCGATGCCTCTTGAGCATCAACAGGTTGAGCCGCTTGCCCGTGTCCGGGCAGTGCACAGCCGTGACGGCAAGAAACGCGTCCAGCGGCGGCGACTCGTCCGCGGTGCGAAACGCCATCGTGAGGTCAGGCAGCCGCAACGGCGGCTCCACCTCCACCATCACGGTCTCCGCCCGAGTGAGCCGCCGCGCAGAGGACGGCAGCAACCCGACCCCGATCCCACAGGCAGCAAGCCCGATCACCGTGTGCACATCACGAGCATGCGTAACTCCGCTAGCCGCCCCAAGCAACGGCTGCAACACGCGAACCGCAGCGGGTTCGTCAGCGGCAGACGCGGCAACAAGCGCCTGCCCACGCAACTGCTCCACTGAAACCGCCGGCCGACTAGCGAACGGGTGGGCACGGTGGCACGCGACAACAAGGTGATCCCCGGCCACAGGCACCGCAGTCAGCCTCTCCGCGCCATCACCGGTAGGCGCACCCCGACTGATCGCCAGATCGATGTCACCCGCAAGCAGCGCGGCACCACTCTGCGCCGTAGAGAGCTCACGACACTCCAGGTGCACCCCGGGATGAGCAGACCGAAACCGCGCCAACAGCGACGGCAACAACTCGATCAACGCCTCGCCCACAAACCCAAGCCGCAAAGCCCCGGTCTGCCCGCGCGCAGCCCGCTGCGCCTCAGTCGCCCCAGCGGCAACCTGCTCCAGCACACGCCGAGCATGCACGACATAAACCTCGCCCGCCGCAGTCAACACAGCGCCACGCGCAGTCCGCTCGAACAACGCCGTGCCCAACTCCCGCTCCACCGCGCCCACCTGCCGCGACAGCGAGGGCTGAGTCATACCGAGCGCCTGGGCGGCACGCCTGAAGTGACGGTGCTCGGCCACCGCCACCACATACCGCAGTTGCCTCAACTCCACAGCCCAAGCCTGCCACGCCGATGCCCAGCAGGCATCGATCACGCCCACGCTCGCCCCCGCGCGGTGCCAACCGGCGCATACCAAAGCAACTCGACCCGCACGGCCCCCTTGCCGCCAACGCAAAACGACCCGCGCGGTGCCACCAGGCGCGGCCCCTCGCAAAGCAACCACGTACGAAGCCTGGCGTGGCGATGCGGAGCGAGCCGTCTGAACCTAGGCCGCCGGGTAAGCGGTGCACCCCGCTCACGGCGATTGGGGCTTTACCTTGAGGGGGCGGGATGCTCCCCTCATGGGCACGGCCGGGCGCTTTTCAGCCCGGCCTTTTCCGGCCGTCAAGCATCCCGCCAGAGGCTCAAGGTCAAGCCCCAATCGCAACCCCGCACTTCGTCACTACCCGCGCGCCCACCCTCGCAAGGCGACCACTCGCACGGAACGCGACCAACCCCGCTGGAACAGGAACGGCCCGCACGCAACGAGCCCCACACAAGCCGTCAAACCGCAGAAAAGTGCCCCGCATCCCCCACAATCGTCGTACTGGCCACCCCATCCACACTGACCGGCACATCACCGGCAACGGTGATCCGATGCAGCCGCCGCCTCAAATCGTCATAGTCAGCAACCCCGTAGTGCTGAGTAGCCCGGTTGTCCCACACAGCGACGTCCCCATCCACCCACTGCCACCGCACGGTGTTCTCCAACCGAGTAACCCGATTCTGCAACAACTCGAAAATCGCCCGAGACTCAGACGGACTGACCCCCACGATCCGCTTCACGAACTGCCCCAACAACAACGCCCGCTCCCCGGTCTCCGGATGCACGCGAACCACCGGATGCTCGGTCTCGTACCGCTGAGACACGAACTCCTCACGGTAGGCCTGCTCCTTCACGTCCACTCCCCCGATCCGGGTCGAGTCGACGTGCCCCGCGTAGTCGTAAACGTTGGTGTGCACAGCCCAAAGCCGATCCACCAACGCCTTCAACGCCTCCGGCAGTTCCAGATACGCGCGAGCGGTGTTGGCCCACACCGTGTTGCCACCGTAGGGAGGAAGCTCGACAGCACGCAGAACACTGATCGCGGGCACCCGATCGACGAACGTCACATCGGTGTGCCAACTGTTGGCCTTGCCGTGCTCGGAGTCAATGGCCAGGACATTGCTGTGCGACTGCCCCGCCACCGTGGGATGCGCCAGCGTCGGCTCACCCAGCAACCGCGCAAAGGCCAACTGCCCGGCGTCGTCAAGGTGCTGCTGATCGCGGAAGAACACAACCTTGTTGGCCAGCAACGCCTCCCGGATCTCGGCGACCACCTCGACGGCCACATCCCCGCCAAGCCGGACCCCGTCGATCCGCGCGCCGATGCCCGCGCCGAGTTTGTGCACGGTGACGGTGCTCGAAAGCTGTCCGTTGCTCGAAAGCTGTGCGGTCATCGCGATCTTCCTTCCCTGGAACGGCGAACCCCCTCCACCGTGCTCAAGCCCGCACAGCCGACGCAACATTGCGACGAAGGAAATTAAGACTTCCCAGCAGCTGGACCCCTTCAGGACACCGTCTCAGCAGCCCACTCCGCGAAGCTCGTGAGCGGCAACCCGAGCGCCGTGGCGTACGAGGGACGTCCCACCATGCCGGTCTCGTTCAACCGGTCGTGTCCGGCACCCATCTCCGGCATGCCCGCGGCGAACGCCTCCTCCAAGGTCATGTCCGGTGCCGGCAACGGGAAGCCGAGCGCGTCCGAAAGCACCGCGGCGATCTCCGTCATCGAGAGGTGGTCGCTCGCGAGCTCCAGTTCGACGCGGTCGAACCGCTCCGGATCGGCAACGGCGGCCGCGACCGCGGTGCCGACGTCCCGCACCGCGACCAGGGACAGCCGGGTGTCCGGCTTGAGCAGGCTCACCAGGCCTCCCTCGACGCCGCGCGGGAACAGGAACGCCGACGACGGCAGGAAGTTCTCCATGAAGAAGCCGGGTTTGAGCAACGCCCACCGCTCGAACCCGGCCGCGCGGACCCGGTCCTGGATCTCGGCCTTGGTGTTCAGCGACGCCTCACGGATCGGGAAGCGCTCGTCGGTGATGCGTTCCCCAGCACCATCCACTGTGGTCTGGATGAACTGCCGCACGCCGGCCTCCGCCGCGGCCTCCAGCAGGTTGGTGGCCTGGGCGAGCTCGCCCGCGAAGTCGAACCCCTCCTCGGTCAGCGCGGCCATCTGCACCGAGAACACGGCCCGAGCGCCCTTGGCGGCACTGACCAGCGAGTCCCGGTCGTTCAAATCACCCGCGACGAGCTCAACGCCGAGTGCGGACGCACGATCGGCCGACGGATCACGGACCAACGCGCGCACAGGCACGCCTGCCGCCTTGAGGGCGTGCACAGCGGCACCGCCCTGCTTTCCGGTAGCTCCCGTGACCAGCACTGGTGCGGACATGGCTCTCCTCAGCAGCGAAAACATAAACGGCGGGGCCCGCCGTTTAGACGTCCGCTACGATATGGCGGACCCCGCCACTTAGCAAGAGGGTGACCATGGCCGACCGCCAGCGCGCCGACGCCCGGCGCAACTACGAGCGAATCCTCGCCGTGGCCGAGCAGGAGGTGGCCGCACACGGCGGCGGCGCGTCACTGGAACAGATCGCTCGCATCGCCGGAGTGGGCTCGGCGACGGTGCGACGGCACTTCCCGACCCGTCACGCCCTGCTGGAAGCGGTCTCCGCACAACGGATCGAGGCCCTCTGCGACCGGGCCCGCGAGCTCGACGGCGTGGGCGACAGCCGGGACTCGTTGCTCACCTGGCTGGACGACGTGATCGCGTACTGCGTGGCGGCACGCGGGCTCGCCACGGCACTGGCCTACGAAGGCGATCCGGTGCACGGGAACTCCTGCGCGTCGGCCATCGAAGAGGCCGCCAAACCGCTGCTGCACAGGGCGATCCAGGACGGCGCGGTGACCGCCGGCGTGACGGTCGTCGAACTGGTCACGATGATCGTCGGCATCGTGACGGTCACCGAGCACCACCAGGATCCCGCCGCCTCGGCCGAGCGGCTGTGGGCGCTGGCCGTGGCGGGGATCAGCCCGGTCCGCTGACTCACCAGGGCAGTTCGCCGGACTCGTCCTGCAGGGTTCCGGTCGGACCGTCCGGCCCGAAGGTCGCGAACCGCACGACGACCCTGGCGCTCTCCTGCACCGGCCGGCCGATTCCGAACGCCGCGGTCATGTCGGTGGCGGTCGCGCCGGGCTCCAGCGCGTTGAACTTGATGCCCGGATGGGCCTTGGCGTACTGGACGGTCAGCATGGTCGCTGCCGACTTGGAGGCGGCGTAGAGCGCCAGCGGCAGGCCGAACTCGGGCCGTTCGGGGTTCGTCACCGCCCAGAACGACCCCAGGCTGCTGGAAATGTTGACCACGTTCGGGTTCGAGGACTTCCGCAGCAACGGCAGGGCCGCCTCCGTGACGCGCACGATCCCCACCGCGTTGGTGTCGAAGGCGCGCAGTGCCATCGGGCCGTCGAGAGCCTCGGTGGCGAGGATGCCCGCGTTGTTCACCAGCACGTCGAGCCGTCCCTCCTCGGCGTCGATCGCGGCCAGCGCGGCGGCCACCGAGGCGTCGTCGGTCACGTCGAGCTGGACGAACCGGGTGCCGAGCTCGGCCGCGGCCTTCTCGCCGCGCTCGGCGTCACGCGCACCGACGTAGACGACGTGGCCCAGCTCCAGCAACTGCTTGGCGGTCTCGAAACCGATGCCCTTGTTGGCCCCGGTGATCAGCGTGACGGTCATGCGCTTCTACCCCTCAGTTCTAGAGCGATCACTTCAGAACTCGACCGTAGCACGTTCTGCAGCGATCACTTCAGAAGAGGTAGGCTGCGGACGTGACGACCACTCCGCGCCGTGCGACCGGCCGACCCAGGGGGTTCGACGCCGACGAGGCCCTCGACCGCGCCCTGCTGGTCTTCTGGGAGCAGGGCTACGAGGGCGCCAGCCTGGCCAACCTGACCGAGGCGATGGGCATCTCCACGGCCAGCATGTACGCGACCTTCGGCAACAAGGAGCAGTTGTTCCGCAAGGCTCTGGAGCGCTACGACGAGGGCCCGAGCGCGTACGTGCCCCTGGCTCTGGCGGAACCGACCGCGCTCGGGGTCGCCAGGGCGCTGCTCGCCGGCACCATTCGCACCACCACCCGCGCGGACCAGCCGCACGGGTGTCTGGGCGTGCAAGGCGCGCTGGCCACCGGTGACGCCGGCCGGGAAGTGCGCGCTCTCCTCGTCGACTGGCGCAAGAACGGCTTCGCGCGCATCCGGGAGCGGTTCGAGCGAGCACTCGCGGAGGGAGATCTGCCCGCGGGCACCGATCCCGCGCTCCTGGCTCGCTACATCGCGATCCTGCAGCAGGGCATCGCCGTGGAGGCCGCCGGCGGCGTCGATCCCGCGGAACTCCAGGAACTCGCCGACGCCGCCCTGCGCAACTGGCCGCTGCCCTGACTCACAGCTCCGTGTTGATGATGGCCTCCACCAGCACCTCGCCGTCTTCGGTCAGCGTGACTCCCCCGGCGTCGACCGACACGAGGCCGCGGTCGGCCAGGGAAGCGAACTTCTCCCGCCACGGACTCTCGTGCAGGGACCTGCCGTACAACGAGCTGTGCAGATCGGCGCGAAGAGGTTGCAGGGTCGACAGCGCCATCTTGACCGCACGAGCCTCCTGCGCGGTGGTGTCGAACCCGGTGGCCGAGCCGAGAGGCACCCTGCCTTCGTCGACGGCCTGGGCGTAGTTCTTCCAGTTCACGTCGGTGATCGCCTCGGAGGCGCGGCAACTGGAGCTGCCACCGAGGCCGATCGCGACCTCGGCCTCCTGCTTGTCCTGGTCCACCATGATGGACTTCCACTTCTCCGGACCGAGGCCGTCGCGGGCGAAGTACATGGTGGGGTGCTCGGTGTAGCCGGCGGCGCGCAGGCCGTCGGTCAGCACCTCGCGCATCCGGTACTGCTCCTGCAGGGTCGGCCAGAAGTGACCGTCCTTGACGAGCTTCTCGCGGTACTGCGGCAGTTGCCACGGCGCCGGCTGCTCGCCTGCCACCCCAGTCCTGGTCTCTGCGTAGGACTTCAGGTGCAGCTTCGTGCACACCACGGCGGTGATCTCGTTCTCCAGCACCACGTCGAGGTCGCGTTTGACGCTGTCGACGGTCTGGTCCAGCAGGCCGTACATCAGGTCGATGCTGACCCACTCGAACCCGGCGGCCTGCGCGTTGCGGACGAAGTCGACGCACATCTGCGCCGAGTGCTCGCGGCCGCACTCCCGCAGCACGTCGTCGTCGAACGACTGCACGCCGCTGGACAGCTTGGTGCAGCCCAGTTCCCTCAGGGTCTCGAGCTTCGCCGGGGTGAACGTGCTGGGGTCGCCCTCGAACCGGATCGTCGTGTCGTCGGTGAACCCGAAGTTCTCCCGGTAGAAGTCGAGCAACCGGCGGATGTCCTTCTCCGGCAACAACGACGGGGTGCCCCCGAAGACGTTGAACTCACCGACCGGCGCGGTCGCCAGCTCCGGCACGCGTTGCAGCCAGAGCTCGGCCTCCCGGATGTTCCAGTCCACCCACTGCGTCAGCTTCTGCTCGTTGCGGCCGCCCTTGACCAGCACGACCGGGTACTGGCAGAAGCGGCACTTGTAGGCGCACGTGGGGATGTACGACCAGAGGTGGATCGGCGCGGTGCCGACGAGCTGGTCGGTCAGATCGTCGAGGAAGTTGTCGACGCCGTAACCCTCGACGTTGCCGGGGAACACGTGCGCGCCGAACGGGTCTTCGGTGACGTAGTCGAGCAGGTGGGCGTTGGCGGGGTCCTGCAAGGCCGCCCACACCCTCGGTTCGGGGTTCGTCAGGACTCGGTTCATCAGAACACGCCTCCATTGCCGAAGTAGTTGTGCGCCTCCCCCGATTCGCGGTCCTCGCAGTAGTACTTCACGAACTCCGCGAACCTGGTGGCCGGTACCGAGTCGAAGCACTCCGGCAGCGGTGGCGGGAAGCCGATGTCCTCGCCGACCGTCGCACGCAACCGGGCGAAGATCTCGTCCCGGAACTCCAGGTAGAGCCGGTACGACGGCGTCTTGTACGAGTGGATGGGCAGGAAGTCGGTGACGCTCATCTCGGCCTTGATCTCCGCGATGCGTGCGCCCAAGCGGTGCGCGAGGTCCTCGCCGAAGAACTCGACCACGGCGTCCTCGTCCAGAAAGGACGGTGTGAGCAGGACGGGGAGGATGGTGTTCTTCGGGGTGAAGTCCTTGATGGAGAACTCCCAGGCCTGCACCGCCTCGGCCTCGGTGAGGTCGACCGTCACCGGCGGTGCCTCTGGCCGGATGTCCCGCATCACGATGATGCCGTCGTTGCCGTACGCGCGGCCCGTGATGACCTCGTCGATGGCGTGGTTGACGCGCCGCGGGTTGATCTCGACCTTCGACTTCGGGGCGTAGGTGATGTCGTGGCCGAAGCCCGCGACCCGGATGCCGAAGTCCCAGTCGTCGGACAGGTGGTTGACGAACCTGCCGTGCTGCAGCTGGTAGAAGATCTCGATGCCGCCGACGTCCTCGTAGGCCTCGCGCTCCACCGCGAAGCCCTTGCCGTCGGGAAAGCCGCCGAACAACGAGAACGTCACCGCGCGGCACCGCAACGTGCGCTGGATCGCGTCCCAGAGCCGTGGCCTGCCAACGAAGTGCTCGGCGTTGTAGTAGTAGTCGCACACGCCGATCGCGGCCTTGTCCTTCTCCATCGCCGCGAGGAGCTCGGTGAGCCAGCGACGGTCGACCCGGCAGTCCGCGTCGGCCGACATCAGGTAGAAGCGCTCGCCGGGGTCCTTCCGGTTCCTGCTCCTGCGCACCGCGAACTCCATGCCCGCCCGGCGCGCGCACGCGACGCCCTGCTCGCGTTCGCTGATCACCTGGATGTCGACCGGTGAACTCTCGGCGAACCTGCGGGCGATCTCGACCGTGTCGTCCGTGGAGTTGTTGTCCACCAGCACGATCTCGTAGGTGCCGGGGTCGATGTCGTCCTGGTTCTGCAACGACAGCAGCACGGCGTCGATGTTCGCGGCCTCGTTGTACACCGGCAGCACCACGCTGAGCCGGACCTCCGCGCCCATCGCGGGCGGGTACAACGTTGTCACCAGCTCGTCCGCGACCTCGCGGGTGTGCGTGCCGAGCTGCCGGTTGTGCGCCACCACTTCCGCCCGCCTCTCCGCGTTCGTCATGAGATCGTGCACCTGCCGCGCGAACTCCGGCGTCGGCAGGTCGTGCTCCAGGATGTCGAGGACCGGGGCCTCGAAACCCGCGTACACCGTGTCGTACAAGGCATAACGGCTCGCGATGTACGGCACGCCGGCCGCGATCGCCTCGCCGATGGGGTTGCCGTAGCTCTCGTAGTCGTACGACGTCAGGAACGACACGACGTCGGCGTGCGCGAGCAGATCGCGCACCGAGAACTCAGCACTGGCCGACTCGCACGGCTCCAGCACACCGCCGAAGACGACCGGCACCTGGAGTTCTTCCGCGAGTGCACGGAGTTTCGCGGTCTCGGCCGGGTTCTCCTCGGTGTCGCCCGCGATGAACAGGCACGTACCCGGGAGCTGGGCCACCAGGTGCAGGTCCCGATCGATGCGCTTCTGCGGGATGATCCTGGTGAACCTGGCGATGATCTTCGTGTCCGGCGCGATGCCGTGCCGTTCACGGAAGTCCGGACGACCTGGCCGAGTCGGCGGGGTGAAGGTGTTCGGCAGCACGTCGAGATTGCGCAGCTGCGGCATCCATTCGAGCGTGCGCCGTTTCGCTTCCCCGTGCAGGGCGAAGTAGTGGATGTGCGGCGAGTTCACCATAGGAGGCGTTGCCGGATAGGGAAAGCTGCCGTACTTCGCCGGCTCGCTCTGCCACATCAGGTCGTGATCCCGCCACAACACGAACCGGCCGAGCTCGTGCGCGGCGCCGTATCTCGCGATCGCCTGATAAAGCGCCTTCGTGTAGGCGACGTTCTCCGGCAGCGTCCCGTTCTCGACCACGACGAGCGTGACACCGCGGTCTTCCCAGGTCCGCACGATCGCGTCGGCGAGTTCCGCGGTGACGCGATCGGTGTCGGGCAACTCGTTGCGACGCACGGATTCCAGTGTCGCGGCCACGAATTCCCGGTCGTATCCCGCAATGCGCGCGACGCCGTCGACGCGGTCGAGCGTCACCCAGTCCGGCACGCGTTCGTGCCGATAGTCCTGGAAGAAGCGGCCTTTGTCGGCCTTGATGTCGTACCCGAGATCGAGATGAACGCGATAACCCTGGTCCGCGAAGGACCTGGTGGTCTTGAGAAACTCGACCACCACTCCGGACATTGCCGTGGCATCGAAAGAAACACCCCAAAGAGCCGGCATTGGCTGCTCCGTTTCGAGTGAGTCACTCTCACTCGAACCTAGCATGGAAGCGCTTCCCCACCAGTTTGCGTCTCAATGGGCTCGACGCCGAACGGACCGCTCACCACGTTCAGCGGTGAGCGGTCCGTTCCCGTGCTACTTCGTGGCGATCCTGTCCCCGACCCCGATGAGGTCCGGGTTGGTCAGGAACCGGGAGTTCTTGGCCACCAACGCCTGCCAGCCCCCGTCGACGCGGAGTTCGGCGGCGATGCTGCTCAGCGTGTCACCGGGCTTGATCGTGTAGTCGCCGTCCGGGTTGCTCGTGGAGGGCGCGGCCACCGATACCAAGGGCGCCACCCGCGACACGGCCTTGCTGCCGACCGGGACCTGCCGCTGCCGGACCGGCTGCGGGCTGCTGCCACCGCGCCGGCCGCACGCGCCCCACGCTCCGATTCCCTGGCTGGCCAGCACGCGTTCCGCGACGCGGATCTGCTCCTCGCGGGAAGCCTGGTGGGCGCTGCCGGTGCCGCCGTTGGCCTGCCAGGTGGACGGGCTGAACTGCAGTCCGCCGGAGTAGCCGTTGCCGGTGTTCGTCGACCAGTTGTTGCCGCTCTCGCACTGCGCGATCCGGTCCCAGTCGACCGACGGCGCGGCGGAGGCGATGGTGCTGCCCGCCGCGATCAGTGCCGCCGTGGAAGCGGAGAGGAGCAGGACGCGGGCGGTGGTGGCGCTGAGATGACGCATGTCTCTTTTCGGGCTCCGCCGCGCTCTCGCCGCGAACGGCGCCTGTCCGGCGGAGACGTGTTCCGTGACCTGGAACAAGGCCCGGCCGCTGGACAGGTGAGCGCACGGCGGGCCTTGGTGCTGCAGCGGCCTTGCGGTCGCTGGCAGGACCGTAAGAACGCCGGGCCGGATCCGCACGTCCGGACGCGAGCAAGATCACTCGATCGGTGATGATCACGAACTTCGTGTTTCGGCTTCGCGCGACCGTGTTCACGGTGGACGTGTTTGCGTCACCGCCGTGAGGTCGATCCGTCGGTCAGCGGCTCGCCAGTCCGCCTACCGCACCCGTGTGCGCCGAGCAGCTGAGAGGACCCGATGTCTGACCTTCCCACCACCAACGACGCCGGCATCCCGGTCGAGAGCGACGAGCACTCGCTCACGATCGGCGCCGGTGGCCCGATCGTCCTGCAGGACCACTACCTCATCGAACAGATGGCGCAGTTCAACCGCGAGCGCATCCCGGAGCGCCAGCCGCACGCCAAGGGCAGCGGCGCGTTCGGCAGGTTCGAGGTGACCGCGGACGTGTCGTCGTTCACGAGGGCGGCGGTGTTCCAGCCGGGCGTCACGACCGACGTGCTGGCGCGGTTCTCGACCGTCGCCGGCGAGCGCGGCAGCCCCGACACCTGGCGCGACCCTCGCGGGTTCGCGCTGAAGTTCTACACCTCAGAAGGTGTGTACGACATGGTCGGCAACAACACGCCGGTCTTCTTCATCAAGGACCCGATGAAGTTCCAGCACTTCATCCGGTCGCAGAAGCGGCGCGCCGACAACAACCTGCGCGACCACGACATGCAGTGGGACTTCTGGACGCTGTCACCGGAGTCCGCGCACCAGGTCACGTGGCTGATGGGCGACCGGGGCATTCCGCGCACGTGGCGGCACATGAACGGCTACAGCTCGCACACCTACATGTGGGTCAACGCCGCCGGCGAGCGGTTCTGGGTGAAGTACCACTTCAAGACCGACCAGGGTGTCGAGTTCTTCACGCAGGACGAGGCGGACCAGCTCGCCTCCGCCGACACGGATTACCACACGCGCGACCTGTTCGAGTCGATCGCGAAGGGCGACAACCCGAGCTGGACGCTGTTCGTGCAGCTCATGCCGTTCGACGAGGCGGCGGGCTACCGGTTCAACCCGTTCGACCTGACCAAGGTCTGGCCGCACGGGGACTACCCGCTGACCGAGGTCGGCAAGCTGACCCTCGACCGCAACCCCACCGACCACCACACCGAGATCGAGCAGGCCGCGTTCGAGCCGAACAACCTGGTGCCCGGCATCGGCGCCAGCCCGGACCGCATGCTGCTGGGCCGGATGTTCGCCTACGCCGACGCGCACCGGCACCGCATCGGCGCGAACTACAAGCAGATCCCGGTCAACGCCTCGAAGTCGCCCGTGCACAGCTACAGCAAGGACGGGGCGATGCGGGTGACGAACGTGTCCGACCCCGTCTACGCGCCGAACTCCAAGGGCGGCCCACGCGCCGACGTCGAGCAGTACGGCACACCGGCGGGATGGGCGGCGGAGGGCGACATGGTGCGCGCCGCGTACGTCTCGCACGCCGAGGACGACGACTGGGGTCAGGCCCGCACGATGGTCCGGAAGGTCCTGGACGACGACGCGCGGGCACGGCTGACCGAGAACATCGTCGGTCACCTGCTCAACGGCGTGTCCGAACCGGTGCTGGTCCGCGCGTTCGAGTACTGGCGCAACGTCGACGAGGACCTCGGCAAGCAGGTCGAGGCCGGGGTGCGCGCGAAGCAGGACGAGAAGGACCCGAAGGCGGAGAAGCAGGCGAACCCGGCACGCGAGAGCATGCAGCGAAAAGCCTGAACCAGGCCGTGAACGGGCTGGACGACGTTGCTCGTCCAGCCCGTCGGCTCACCGGTTCCGGTAGGCCGCCAGACCGCCGAGTTCCTCGCTGGCGATGTACACCGATCGCACGTGGATCAGGGCTTCCTCGACGTGGGCGGCGCAGCCCCAGGCCGCGTCACCCCACGAGTCGGCGACCTTGACCTCCGCCGCCGCCGTGCACCCGGACCTGCCGCCGAGCTGGCAGTGCTCGGGGTGCGGCGTGGCGGCCTGCTCCGCCGCGGCCGCGCGCAGCTGGGCGGCGAGTTCGGCCGCGGCGGTGGCGCGTTGCTCGGCGTCGGCGCGCAGCTCCTGCTCCACGCGCATCGCCTCTGCCAGGCGGGCTTCTGCCGCCTGTTTCGCCTGTTCGGTGTGGTGGCGTTCGATGGCCAGGGCAGCGGTGCCGGCGAAGACGCGGATGAGGGCCAGGTCGGTGTCCTGCGGCGCCCGCGGGGCCCGGTGGTACATCGCGAACGTGCCCAGCAGGCCGCCGTCGCGCGCCAGGATCGGCGTGGACCAGCAGGCACCCAGCCCAGCCTTCTCGGCCAGATGGCGGAAGTCGTCCCAGAACGGGTCGGTGGCGATGTCCGTGACGATGACCGGTTCCCGCCGGTGCGCCGCGGTGCCGCAGGAACCGACGCCTTCACCCGTGGCGATGCCGTCGATGGCATCGTTGTAGAAGGCGGGCAGGCTGGGCGCGGCGCCGTGCCGCAGGTGCAGGCCGTCGGGTTCGGCCAGCAGCACGGACACGAGCACCTCCTCCGGCGCCAGTTCCTCGATGCACCGGGCCATTCCGTCGAGCACCTCGGTCAGCGGCGCCTGCCGGGCGATCTGCTCCAGCAACGCGCGGTGTTCGGCCATCAGCCGTTGGGCGTGCTTGACCTGAGTGGTCTCCACGCCGATGACCGTCACCCCGGCCACGTCGCCGGCCGTATCCCGGCGCGGTTCGCAGGTGAGGTCGAAGAACAACTCCCGCACGTGCGGCCCGGTGCCCAGCACGACCCGGATGTCACGGCCGGTGCGCGGTTCACCGGTGCGGTACACCTCGTCCAGCAGCGGGTCGAGGTAGGTGCGGTCCTCGCCGATGGTGGCGAGGAACGGCGGGTTGGCGGTCTCCACCGCGTGTGCCGGGCCTGCGAACGCCGCGAAAACAGCGGCGGACTGCCCAAAAAGTGTCCTTACGTCCTCGGTCTGTTCGTGCATGCCAAATGCGCTCACGGCGCGCCCTCTCGCAAATGCGCCACAGGCTCGCTGCTTGACCTCGGACGCTCATCTTCTGTGCCCGCCCACGGCGAGTTGCTCCGATCGTACGCACCGCCGGTGATCGCCGGTCAGGAGCACTTCCGGTCGGGCTCGGCGCGGTCCGCGTTGTCGACGTCCAGCAGGTCGAGCAACGACTCCACCTTGCCCCCGCGGAACACCTGGCGCTGCCGGTCCGCGCCGCCTCCGTCGCCGTCCAGCAGCCGCAGACCTCGTTGCACCGCAGGCAGATCGCCGTTGGACTCCAGCACAGGGGTCAGGCGGCGCACCAGGTCGTCCAGCTGCTCGCGCACCGGCCGGGTGTCGCCGGACAGCACGTCGAAGGTGTCGCCCCGCAGGCCTTCGTTGGCCACACCCCAGCACGCCTGTCTCAACGTCTCCTGTGGAACGTCCGGCGCGGACACACCGCGTTCGACGTCCACCACGGCCTGAGCGACCAGGGCGCGAACGAGCGCCGCGAGCAGCACCGCCTCGTCCGCGGTCGCCGCGACGTCCGCGACCCGCACCTCCACGGTCGGCAGGTCGGTAGCGGGGCGGACGTCCCAGTAGACCATCGCCCGGTCCAGCGCCGTGCCGGCCTTGATCATCGTGTCGGCGACCTCTTCGTAGTGCTGCCACGAGGTGAAGAACGGCGGCGGGCCGGAAACCGGCCAACGCGACCAGATGGTCGAACGCCAGCTCGAGAAGCCCGTGTCCTCTCCGTCGGAGAACGGCGAGTTCGCGGTCACCGCCGACAGCACGGGTAACCAGGGCCGCACGTGGTTGCACACCTGCACCGCCGTCTCACGGTCGGGCACGGCGACGTGCACGTGGCATCCGCAGATCAGCTGCTGCTCGGCGAGCGCGCCGAACTCGCGGGCGATCCGCCGGAAGCGCAGGCTGTCCGTGATCTCACCGGTCGCGCGCCCCAGCGGCGGAGCCCCGACGGCGATGGCCCGGCAGCCCGCCGTTCGCGCGGCCTGCGCCACCAGACGACGCAGGTCGAGCAGTTCGCGGCGAGCCTGTTCCGCGTCGGCGCACACGGTCGTGTTGATCTCCACCTGCGCCCCGGTCAGTTCGTGGTGCAGATCAAGACCCAGTTGCTCCCGTGCGATGGCGACGACCTCGTCCGCACGGTTCACCGCGACGCCGGTCGCCGCGTCCACCAGGAGGAACTCCTCCTCGACGCCGAGGGTGGGACTCCACGCGTCCTTCGATGACGCCATTTCCACGTCTCACCAACCTGTTCTGGGCGCCGTTGCGCGCCGGGGATTCCGGGAACCGGCGAATACCCCTTTCCCACCAGGGGAAACCCGATCAGCGGCCGGTGAAAGTCGGTAACGCGCCGTAGGAGGCCTTGCGCGAGGCGCGCCGCAGGGTCGCCAGCACCGCCGGCCCGATGACGAGGATCGCGACGGTGTTCGTGATGGCGCGGCCGGTGTCCCAGCCCGCCGTCGAGGTCAGCAACGTGAACACCGCGAACCGGTGCAGGTTCTCGAGCATCGGAGCGCCTGGCACATAAGAGATGTGGCCGTCGTGATACGGGACCTCGGCGTCGGTGATGAACGGCCAGAACCACAGGTTCATCAGGAACCCGAACACGTACGCGACCACGATCCCGTACGCCACGAGCATCGCGATCTCGGCTTTGCCGGTGACCCGCTTCGGCAACAGGCCCGCGCCCATGCCGATCCACGCCGAGCACATCATCTGGAACGGCAGCCACGGCCCGACACCGGCGGTGAGCAACGCCGAGGCGAACAACGACGTGCAGCCCAGGACGTAACCGAATCCGGGGCCGAAGACGCGGCCCGCCAGGATCAGCAGGAAGAAGACGGTCTCGATGCCCGCCGTCCCCGCGCCCAACGGCCGCAGTGCCGCGTTCACCGCCGAGAGGACACCGAGCATCGCCAGTGCCTTGGAGTCCATGCCGCCTTCTGACAACTCCGCCAGCACGATGACGATCAGGATCGGCAGGATGCCGATGAACACGAACGGCGCGTCCGGGCCGTGTTGCATCGACTGCGGTTCGACACGGACGAGCAACGGCCAGACGAACATCATCAGGCTCGCGATCGAGGCCAGCGTCAGCACGACCGCCGAGCGCTTGCCGATCTTCACCGCCGAGCCGGTCATCGCACCTCCTGCGGCAGGGCGGCGCGCACGTCGGCGACGGTGAGCCAGGGTTCGCCGAGGATCTTGGCGACCTGGGTGGCGAACGCGGGTGAGCCGCCGAGGACCTCGGCGGTCGGCCCGTCCGAGACGACCTCGCCCTCGGCCATGACGACCACGCGCTGGGCGATCGTCGCGACGAACTCGACGTCGTGCGTGGCGACGACGACGGCGCGTCCTTCGGCGGTCAGGCCGGCGATCATCTGTGCCAGCGCGGTTTTCGCGGTGTAGTCGAGGCCTCGGGTGGGTTCGTCGAGCAGCATGACGCGCGGCGCGGCGGAGAGCTGGACCGCGAGCACCAGCGCGAGGCGCTGGCCTTCGGACAGGTCGCGCGGGTGCACGACGGGATCGATGCCGGGAGCCAGCCGGTCGAGCAGACCCCGGCACAGGCCAGGTTCCGCGCCCGATTCGGCGTCGGCGGCGGTGCACTCGGCCTCGACGGTCTGCAGGTACAGCAGGTCGCTCGCGGTCTGCGGCACCATCCCGACCAGTTTGCGGCCCTCGGAACTGCTCAGGGACTTCGGGTCCGCGTCGCCCACGCGAACTGTGCCGCCCTGCCGGGGACCGGAGCCCTGCACCGCCCAGAGCAGCGACGACTTGCCGGAACCGTTGCGGCCCATGATGGCCAGCACTTCGCCTGCGTGCAGCGAGAGGTCCACGTCGCGGACGGCGACCTTCGGCCCGTACCGCACCACGACTCCCGACGCGGTGAGCAGCACGTCCCCGGCTGTCGTGGTCCTGGCCGGTGGGCTGCCGAGCGTGAGCGACGAGGCGCGGCGGCGGGCGTCCCGGACGGACATCGGCAGCGGGTCCCAGCCGGCCAACCGTCCCAGTTGGACGATCGGCGGCGCGATCGGCATGTCCCGCAGCACTTCCGGCGGTGTGCCGTCGAGCACTCCCCCGCTGCCCGGCACGTAGATCATCCGGTCGGCGAACGGGATCACGCGCTCCATGCGGTGTTCCGCCATCAGCACCGTCGTGCCGAGGTCCTGCACCAGACGCGCGAGCGTGGCCAGCACGTCCTCCGCTGCCGTCGGATCCAGTGCGGACGTCGGCTCGTCCAGCACGAGGACCTTCGGGTGAGTGGTCAGCACCGAGCCGATGGCGACGCGTTGCTGCTGGCCGCCGGACAACGTGCGCAGCGCTCGCCGGCGGAGTTCCGCGATGCCCAGCAGGTCCAGGGTCTCCTCGACGCGGCGGCGCATGACCTGCGGTGACAGGCCGAGTTGTTCCATGCCGTAGGCGAGTTCGTCCTCGACGGTGTCGGTGACGAAGCCCGCCAGCGGGTCCTGGCCGACCACGCCGACCAGGTGCGCGAACTCGCGCGGCGGGCGCGACCGGGTGGACACGCCGGCCACCGACACGTCGCCTTCGAGGTGGCCGCCGGTGAAGTGCGGGACGAGGCCGTTGATCGTGCCGAGCAACGTCGACTTGCCCGCGCCGGTCTGGCCGGCGAACAGCACGAGCTCGCCTTCCCCGATGGACAGCGAGATGTCGCGCAGCACCGGCTCGGACCGGCCCGCGTACCAGAAGCCGACGTGGTCGAGTTCGATCATGAGGCGGCCACTTCTTCTTCGAAGGCAGCGAAAGGTGGTTCCGGAACGGGAGTGAGGAACGCTGGTAGGACGCCGATCAGCACGCCCAGCAGCGGCCCCCAGGACAGCAGCGGCCACGACAGTTGGATCAGCGACGGGTTGAGGTTCGTCGGGTCGACGCTGGACGTCACGAACAGCACGGCCGCGACACCGAGTCCGCTTGCCGCCACCACGAGTTCCGGTGGATGCCAGCGGTCCGGGCGGTAGCGGGTGCGTTGAACTCGCTGACCGGCCATGCGGAATCCGGCCAGGCCGATCAGCAGCCCGACCGACAGCACCGGCGCGGCCAGGAAACGCGGCGTCGACCCGTCCAGCGTCGCGTAGACGCCCACGCACACGCCGATCAGGCCGACGATCATCATCGTGCCGGTGAGCACGCGCTGCCGTGCCTCGACCAGCCCTGCCCGGCCGTAGCCGCGGGAGTCCATCGAGGCCGCGAGCTGCAACGAGCGGGACAGCGCGTCCTCCAGGATCGGGATCATGATCGAGTGCAGCACCTGTGTGCGCTTTCCGCTGCCACCACGCAACTTCCGGGCACGACGCACGCGCAGCACGCTCTCGGCCAGTTGCGGGAACACCGACAGCGCGACGATCACCGCCGTGCCCACCTCGTAGAGCGCCGGTGGCATGGCCTTGAGCAGCCGCTTCGGATTCGCCAGCGCGTTGGCGGCGCCGAGGCAGATCACCATGGTCGCGAGGCGCAGGCCGTCGTAGAGGCCGCCCAGCAACGACTCCGCGGACACGTCGCCGAACAGCCGGATGCCCGCCGCCCACGCCGGCAACGGGATCTCCGGCAGCCGCAGGATGATCGTCGATCCCTCGGCCCCGCCGAACACGAGCCGGAAGAACACCCGGATCGCCACGATCCACGCACCGAGCACGAGGTACAGCCGGAACGCCAGCGCCCACGGCGCCTCGGAGCGGCGGGCCACGACGACGTACCCCGCCACCGCGATGATCGTGAGCAGCAGCCACGGGTTCGTGGTGCGGGTCGCCGCGACCGCGAGGCCGAGCGCCCACACCCACCACGCCGCCGGGTGCAGGTCGCGCGGCAGGAAGTACGACGTCACGACTCGTTGACCCGTTTCCGCCGCCGTGCCACGAAGAACCCGGCGGCCAGCAGCACCACGACCGCACCGCCCGCGGCCCACGGCGCGTAGTCGCTCGCGCCGGACGTCCGCTTGATCACCTCGTTGACGTCCTCGGCGTTCTCGCCGCCGCTGAACGCGATGTTGCTCGACGGGTCGTTCGCCTTCGGCCGCGCGGTGGCACTGGCACGGGGCTTGGGCGGCGGCAACGCACCGGTCGGCGCACCGGGCGGCGGAGTCTCCTGCCGCTCTGCCTCAGGAGTGGCCTGCGGCGGGCGGCCCTGGACGGGAGCCTGCGTCTCGTTGGGGTCGTTGCTGACCGGCTTCGCCTCCTCGACGGCGTTGCACGCCTTGCCCTCGGTGCCGGGACGCACGGCGGCGACGCGCGGCACCGGGTTCGTGTCCGCGGTGGCGTTCAGGGAGAACGACCAGCCTTCGAAGCCGCCCGGGATGAACTGGCGGTTCTTCACGCCCCACTGGCTGTAGTCCCAGGCGCAGTTGTTCCCGGCGTGCCAGTACGACCAGTAGGCCGCCGCGGGAGGGGTGTCGATGCACAGCTCGCGGTAGTTCGCGCGGCCGTTGATCGGGATCTGGTCCGCGGCGGCGGGCTTGTTCTCGACGCGGCAGATGAAGGCCTCACCCCACCGCTGCGCGCCGGCGACCTGGAAACCGGCGCCCTTCATCGCGTCCAGGCCGGTGCCCGCGGTCGGCTGCGGGTTGCAGCGCACGATCGCGTCGCCCCCGAGCTGCTGGAAGTCGATGACGACCGTCACGCCCTTGTCGTCCTTGCAGAAGCCGGGATGGCCCTTGCCGTGGTCGATCGCGTGCACCACCGGTGCCGCCGCCACCGCCAGGAAGGCGGCGGCCAGCGCCGCGAGCGTCCTCATTGGACGGTCAGGGTGGCGGACGAGTACACCGTCACCCCGTTCCCGGTCGCGGAGATGATGTAGGTGTACGTGCCGGTCGCCGTGGGCGTGATGTTCTGCGTGCCGCCGGGCGTCGCTAGAGAACCGGACCAGCCACCGCCGCCACTGGCAGGAGAGACGGAGGACGCGCTGACCGACGTGGCGTTGGTCGAGGTCCAGGTGAGCGACGTGGTCTGGCCGAGGGTGATCTTGCGGTCCAGGTCGTTGATCGAGAGCGCCACGGTGGGGTTGCTCGCGCTCACCGCCGGGTTCGTCGGTGTCACGCCGGGAACCGGGTTCGTGCCGGCCGACTTGTTCAGCGAGAACGACCATCCCTCGAAACCACCGGGGACCACGTTGCGGTTCAACGCGCCGTAGCTGCTGTAGGTCCAGGTCGAGCCGGAACCGTCGGCGTGCCAGTAACCCCAGTACGCGGCGCCGGGCGGGGTGTTGAAGCACCCCTCCTTGTAGGTCGGGTTGCCGGTGACCGGGATGTTCTCGGTCGACGACGGACGGCCGCCCACTCGGCACACGAAACCGAGGCCCCACTTGACGGTGCCCGCGACCATGATTCCCGCGTCCTGCAACGCCTTGATGCCGGTGCGGTCCGTGCCGGGAGTGGCGTTGGGCGAACAACGCGTGATCGTCGGCGCGGCCACCCCGCCGTTGCCGTCCAGTTCCTGGAAGTCGACCACGATCGTCGTGCCGCTCAACGCGTCCGCGCCGGTGCAGATGCCGTCGTAGCCCGCGGCACTGGCCGGAGCGGGCGCGACGACCAGCCCGGTGAGCACCAACGCGGCGGCGAGAACTCTCTTCATCACTGAACCCCCTGAGTGAGACGACGGCGAAGCAGCAGAACGAGACCGGCGAGCACCATGGCGCCGCCGAATGCGAAGTAGGACCACAGCGGCGGATGCCACGGCGCGTTCTGGGCGACCAGTGCGGGAACCGGTTCGGCGTCCGTCAGCGGCAGGCGCACCACCGGCGACAGCCCGGACCCGTCCGCGCTGATCCACGAGCGGCCCGCGATGCCCTGTGCGCCAACGAGACTCGTGCCGAAGTCGGTCGCGCCGTCACCGCCGGACACCCGCGGCAGACCACCGTCGGCGAGCACCATCCCGCCGATCGTCTTCGCGGTGCCGCTCACGTCCAGGCCCGCCGCCTGCCGGGCGCCCGCGACCGAGGCGCTCAACGCGATGGAGGGCGCGCCGCCTTCGTCGTCGACCATGCCCTTGCCGTTCGGCTTGGCGCTGAGCAACGAGATCGCCTTCACGAACGCGGCCGCGCGTTCCTTCGACCACTCGGCCGGGGCCTGGGCGGCGGGCGCGTCCTCGGTGAACGGCCTGCTGTTCAGCGCGGTCACCGCGGCGGCAGTGGAGGCGAGATCCCCTGCCTTGCAGTCGTTCTCGTCCATGTGCTCCGGGAAGGTGCCGTCCGCGCACTGGCGAACGGCGAGCGCCTCGATCGCCTGGCCGGGGTCGGCGACGGTGGCGAGCACCGCCCAGGTGTGGCGGCGGACGGAGTCCTCGGAGTCCGCGAACGAACCGGTGTCGGTGAACAGGCCGTCCGCGCCCCGCAGCCCGGCCAGTTCGGTGCGCAGCCGGTTCGCGAGGTCGTCGGACTTCTGGAACTGAGCGAGGATCACGAGTTTCGCGAGCGGTTCGGCGTAGGCGGCCTCGCCGGTCTCCTGCCCGGCGCCGTGCGCGTAGGCGTTGATCGCGTCCGGCGTCAGCAGGAACTCCGTGGCCTTCTTCGCCGCGTCCGGCTGTTCGCCCAACGCGTGCAGCGCCAGCACCAGGTCCGCGGTCGCGTCGTAGTCGACGTAGGTCCTGTCGTTCTCGGTGACCTCGACGTGGTCGCCGCGCACGAGCTTGTTGGCCAGATAGGCGCCGAGCTTCGCGGCGGACGTCTTCGCGGCCGGTTGCACGGTCTTCGGCGCCGGGGCAGGTTGGCGGACCACGGCCTTCGGCCTGGTCGCCGGCGCGGGCGTCTGAACGGTGACCGTCGCGGTCGTGGTGTGCCCGGTGACAGGTGGCGGCGTGGTCGTCGTGCTCTGAGAAGTCGTGGTGGTTCGAGACGTGGTCGTCGTCGTGGTGCTGCTCGGCGTGGTGGGCTCGGGCCCTTCGCCCTTGGCGAGCGCGTAGAAACCGGTCTGCGACAACCCGAGCGAGGCCTGCGCGCTCGCCCTGATCCACGTGTCGATGCCGGAGATGCCGCCGGTGCGCGCTGCCTGGTACGAGGCCGGGTTGTACGCGATCGCACCGATCTGCCCGGCCAGCGCGGTGCCCGAGTCGGACTCGCCTGCCTGCGCGGACTTCAGGAACTCCGTGCCCCTGCCCACCTCAGGGCCTGCGCCGCCTGCATCAGCGAGCGCCTGCACGATCAGGCCGGTGCTGTTGGTGTTCGGCGCCTCGGTCCCGACACCGCCACCCCAGCCACCACTGTCGGCCTGGTTGTTCTTCAGCCACGTCACGGTCCTGGCGATCGGCTCGTCGAGCCCGGCCGCCCCGGCGCGCTTCGCGGCGAGCATGGCCGACAGCGCGAGGCCGGTCGCGTCACCGTCCGGGGACGACGAGCCGTCGGCCTTGCCCTCGTCACACGACGACACCTTGAGGCCCTCAGGCCCCTGCACGTACCCGAAGAAGATCCGGAAATAGCCCTCGGAACACTGCTGCGTCACCATCTTGTCGATGGCGGGCTGGTCGTTCTCCCCCGCCACCGCCAGGCCGATCACGGCGAGGGACTGGCCGAACATGTTGGCGTTGTTGTTCACCATGTCCGACCACTCGGGGTTCTTCGAGTAGTCGCTGATCCGGCCGGCGTCGACGCCGGAACGGCGGATCGCCGCCTTCGTCTCGGCGACCATGTCGTGGCCGTCGAAGTCGCGCGGGTCGCGGCCGGAGATCTGCGCGGTGAGCAGGGTCTTGGCCACAGCACCGCCGACGATGATCTGGTCGAAGCCCTGGCCGGGAGCGAGGCCGTCCCAGGTGAAGTAGTCGGTGGCGTGCCCCTGGTCGTCCAGGAACTTGACGATCGGCTCGGCGAGCGCGCCGTCGCCGGACGCGTGCATCGCGAAGACCAGGTCGATCATCAGACCGTGGTCGGGCAGCTCGCCGCCGAGCGGGTTCTCCAGGGTGCCGTCGGGTCGAAGCTGGTGGGAGAGCCACACGGAGCTGGAGTGGGCGGCTTCGCGATCTCCCGCGGCGGCCGCGGTTCCGGCGATCGCCGTGGTGATCAGGCCCGCGCTGACGACGAACGCCAGTGCGGCCAGGCTCCTTCGCCGGGTCATCCTCTCCCCCTCCTCGTGCTGCTCGAGGAGAGGAGACGGCGCGGGGCGCCGGCAGCCACCCCTGCGTTTCGCGACAGCGGTCGGTCTGTTCACCCCGCCCGGATGGTGACCCGACTCGCCACTGCAGCAGTGGCCCACGGTTGCGCGACAGTGCCGGATTCCGACCGGCTTCCCCGTCACGGGCGAGGTATGAAGTTGTCGAGCCGAGCGAGGCTAACACCTGGAAACCGCCGATCGGCACCGCCTTCGGGGTCGGAGGCGAGCGTCACATCGCAACTCGGCACGAGGTCTTGCGCGACATGAGAACCTGTTGGGCGTTCAGCGCGGCGCGGGGGAAGTCCGGTGAGAATCCGGCGCTGTCCCGCAACGGTGTGCCCATTCGGGCGAGCCCGGTCACCCGCATCGCGCGGTGTTCACCAACTCCTGTCGTGGAAGTGCGGGAAAGGGTTCTCATGAGACGTCTGGTGCTCGCTGCTGTCCTGATGCTGGGCATTGGCACCGCTGTCACCCCCGCGGTGGCGGCAACGCACAACAAGTCCGACGCCGCCGCGGGCTGGCTCGCGCGGCAACTGGTCGACGGCGAACGGTTCGAGGCCGACTTCGGTGGCGAGAAGTTCCCCGACCAGGGCCTGACCATCGACGCGATCTTCGCGTTCGCGGCCGCTCGTTCCTCGGACACCAACGCCGAGAAGGCCATCACGTGGCTGGCCAAGCCGGAGATCACCACCGGGTACGTCGGTTCCGGCACCGAGGCCTACGCGGGCGCGCACGCCAAGCTGTTGCTGGCGGCGAAGGTGCGGCACAAGAACGGCAACTCGTTCGGCGGTGCCGACCTGGAAGCCGGTCTGCGCGGCCTGCTCGCGCCGTCGGGCAGGTTCTCCGACCGCTCGGACTTCGGTGACTTCTCCAACGCCTTCACCCAGTCCCTGGCGCTGCTGGCCCTCGACCGCACGCCGGGCGGCACGCCCGCGGCGGCCAGGACCTTCCTCGCCGGAACCCAGTGTCCTGACGGAGGTTTCCCGCTGAACTTCGGCCAGACCCCGTGCGCCAGTGACGTGGACTCGACCGCGCTGGTCGTGCAGGCGTTGCGCGCCACCGGTGACAGCGTGAACGCCGCCGAAGGCACCACGTGGCTCGTGTCGAAGCAGAACGCCGACGGCGGTTTCTCCGTCGGCGCCAACGCGTCCAACGCGAACAGCACCGGTCTGGCCGCGCAGGCGCTGGCCGGTCACCGCCCGGCCGCCGCGACGCAGGCACGGCAGTTCCTGCGTTCGCTCGCGGTCGGCTGCCCGGGTGCCGTCGCGGACCGAGGCGCGATCGCCTACGACGCAACGGGATTCGACCAGACGACCGCTCCGCGTGCCACGGCTCAGGCGGTCCTCGGCCTGACCGGGGTCAAGCTCGCGAACCTCGACGGCGGCGGCAACCCCGCCGCGCCGACGCTCGCCTGCTGACGAAGCGGTGCCCCTGACCGGCTTCCCGGTCAAGGGCACCGCACCCGCACGACTCAGAAGTCCTCGTCGAACGCCACCGTGCCGGTCACACCGACCTGGTAGGCCGACACGCGCCGTTCGAAGAAGTTCGACAGCTCCTGCACGTCCTGCAGCTCCATGAACGCGAACGGGTTCTTGGAACCGTAGATCGGCTCGATGCCGAGCACCTGCAGCCGCCGGTCCGCGACATGCTCCAAATAGGACCGCATGTCCGCCACCGACATGCCGGCGACACCGCCACCGAGCAGGTCCTCCGCGAACTGCACCTCGGCCTCGACGGCCTCGCGCAACATCTGCTTGACCTCCTCGTACAAGGAGTCGTCGAACAGGTCCGGCTCCTCGCGGCGCACGGTGTCCACGACGTCGAACGCGAACGCCATGTGCATCGACTCGTCGCGGAACACCCAGTTGGTGCCCGACGCGAGACCGTTCAGCAGGCCGCGCGAACGCAGGAAGTAGACGTAGGCGAAGGCGCCGTAGAAGAACAGGCCCTCGATGCACGCCGCGAAGCAGATCAGGTTGAGCAGGAACGACCTGCGGTCCTCCCGCGACTCCAGCTGCTTGAGGCTCGAGATCGAGTCGATCCACTTGTAGCAGAACTCGGCCTTGGCACGGATCGACGGAATCGTCTCGACGGCGGCGAACGCCTCGATGCGGTCGTTCTCGTCGGGCAGGTAGGTGTCGAGCAGCGTCAGGTAGAACTGGACGTGCACGGCCTCCTCGAACAGCTGCCGCGACAGGTAGAGCCGGGCCTCCGGCGCGTTCACGTGCTCGTAGAGGTTGAGCACGAGGTTGTTCGCGACGATCGTGTCCCCGGTCGCGAAGAACGCGACGAGCCGGTTGACCAGGTGTCGCTCGGCCTCCGAGAGCTTGTTCAGGTCGGCGAGGTCCGAGTGCAGGTCGACTTCCTCGACGGTCCACGTGTTCTTGATGGCGTCGCGGAAACGCTCGTAGAAGAGCGGGTAGCGCATGGGCCGCAGGGTGAGGTCCATGCCGGGGTCGAGCAGGGCGTTCTGACGCGCGGTGCTGGCGAGCGTGGTCACTGGCAGGCCTCACAGGACTCGGGGTTTTCGAGGGAGCAGGCGATGGCTTCGTCCGACGTCACGACGGGCACGGTCGGCGCCGCCGTGGTCGTCGTCGTGGTCGCCTGCTGGATGCGCGTCGCCGGGCGGGAGCGCAGGTAGTACGTGGTCTTGAGCCCGGCTTTCCAGGCGTAGAGGTACATCGAGGAGAGCTTGCCGATCGTCGGCGAGGCGACGAACAGGTTCAGCGACTGGCTCTGGTCGACGTACGGGCCACGCGCGGCGGCCAGTTCGATCAGCGCCTTCTGCGGCAGTTCCCAGGCCGTGCGGAACAACGAGCGCACGTCCTCCGGCAGTTCGGCGATGCCCTGTGCGGAGCCGTCGTCCTGCTTGAGCCGGTTGCGCACGGCCTCCGTCCACAGGCCTCGGGCCTTGAGCTCGCGCACCAGGTAGGAGTTGATCTGCAGGAACTCTCCGGACAGCGTCTCGCGCTTGAACGTGTTCGACACCTGCGGCTCGATGCACTCGAAGCAGCCGGCGATCGAGGCGATCGTCGCGGTCGGCGCGATCGCGATCAGCAGCGAGTTGCGCAGGCCGTGCTCGCTGACGCGTTCCCGCAGAGCACTCCAGCGCTCGGTCTGCGTGGGCGTGACGCCCCACAGGTCTGGCTGCAGATCTCCCTTGGCGGCACGGGTCTCCCGGAACGCCGGGTGCGCGCCCGCGGACGAGGCCAGCTCCGCCGACGACTCCAGCGCCGTCAGGTAGATCTCCTCGGCGATGCGCGTCGACAGCTCACGGGCCGCCGGCGAGTCGAACGGCAGGCGCAGCTTGAAGAACACGTCCTGCAGGCCCATGACACCGAGACCCACCGGGCGCCAGCGCGGGTTGGACCGCGCCGCCTGCTCGGTCGGGTAGTAGTTGATGTCGATCACGCGGTCGAGGAACACGACGGCGGTGCGGACCGTGGAACGCAGCCGCTCCCAGTCGACGGAACCGGCAGCGTCGTCGATATGAGCACCGAGGTTGACCGAGCCCAGGTTGCAGACCGCGGTCTCCTCGTCGCTGGTGACCTCGAGGATCTCTGTGCAGAGGTTGGAGAGGTGCACCACGTTCGAAGGCGACGCGGTCTGGTTGCACGTGCGGTTCGCGGTGTCCTTGAACGTCATCCAGCCGTTGCCGGTCTGGGCGAGCGTGCGGATCATCCGTCCATAAAGGTCACGAGCCTTGACCGTGCGGACGGCGCGACCGGCCTCCTCGGCGCCGCGGTAGGCGCGGTCGAACTCGTCGCCCCACAGGTCGACCAGCTCGGGAATCTCGTCGGGGTCGAACAGCGACCAGTCCGCGTCCGCCTCGACGCGGCGCATGAACTCGTCCGGGATCCAGTTCGCCAGGTTGAGGTTGTGCGTGCGGCGCGCGTCCTCACCGGTGTTGTCGCGCAGCTCCAGGAACTCCTCGATGTCCGGGTGCCACGTCTCCAGGTACACGCAGGCGGCGCCCTTGCGCCGGCCGCCCTGGTTGACCGCGGAGACCGACGCGTCGAGTGTGCGCAGCCACGGCACGATGCCGTTGGAGTGGCCGTTCGTGCCGCGGATCAACGCACCGCGCGAACGGACCCGGGACCACTGCACGCCGATGCCGCCGGCGAACTTCGACAGCCGGGCGATCTGCTTGTAGCGGTCGTAGATCGACTCGAGCTCGTCGCGCGGCGAGTCCAGCAGGTAGCACGACGACATCTGGGTGTGCTGGGTGCCGGAGTTGAACAGCGTCGGCGAGCTGGGCAGGTACGCCAGCGACGACATCAGCCGGTAGAAGTCGATCGCCTCGGTCGCCGTCTGCGAGAGACCGCAAGCGACGCGCAGCAGCCAGTACTGCGGCTGCTCGATCACCGAACGCTTCGCGGGGTGGCGCAGCAGGTAGCGGTCGTAGACCGTGCGCAGGCCGAAGTACTCGAACCGCCGGTCGCCGTCGAGGTCGATCGCGTCGTCGAGCTTGCGGGCGTTGGCGGCCACGAACTCCGCGGTCGCGTCGCCGATCAGGCCTTCCGCGTGGCCGAGCGCGATGCTCTGACTGAAGGACATCACGCCCTGGCGGCGCACTTCCTTCTCGATGAACGCGGCGAGCAGACCGGCGGCGAGCTTGGAGTACTCGGGCTCCTCGGACACGAGGGCCGCGGCGGTCTGGATCGACAGCCGGTCCAGTTCCTCTGTGGTGGCGCCGTCGTAGAGGCCGCTGATCGTCTTGGTGGCGACCCGCAACGGGTCGACGTCGTGCAGACCGACCGTGCAGCGCTCCACCGCGCGCACGATCTTGTTCAAGTCAACGGGTTCCAGTGAACCGTTGCGTTTCTTGACGCGCATAGTGGTGGTGACCGTGTCGACCGCCGTCACTAGCTCTCTCCTCGCGAGCTCGGGTGGCCACGGGGACAGCGAGGAGTGAACGGGCGCGCGCGACCGCCACGTCCTCCCGCCCTCCCTCGGGGCCGCGGACGCCCGCACGCAGGCACGTGCGGGGCGCTGGCAGGTCTTCGGACTCATGGGCGAGCCTGTCGCCAGGCGCCTACCGGCCGTCGCTTCCCAGACATCGATGTCCAGTGCTTTCTGACGGCTTTCGTTCCCACTCACCGCTGCGGGGCAGTCCCGGACTCACACCGGGTTCCCTCTTGCGACGACCGATCTGGAGGATCGGCCGAACCAGCTTCGGAGCACAATACATGGGCGCGGTCGAGCCACGAGCAACTACATCTAGTGGGCGTGTCGCTCAGTTGGCCCAGAGGACGTCGGTCAGGGCGCGCAGGCTGTTGTGGATGTGGAACGACATCGCCAGCGCGGCCCTGTCCTCCTCCCCGTCCGCGATCGCCTGACAGATCACGCCGTACTCCCGCATGGTCACCCCGAGGCGTTCCGGCGAACGGCGCGCGGCCAGTTGCAACCGCCGCAGCTGCCCGCGCAGCGACCCGAGCGCCTCGCCGAGGTAGGGGTTGCCGGCCGCCTCGTCGATCAACTCCTCCAGCCGCGCGATCAACTCCTCGGGGTCGCCGTCGCCGAACTCGGTGTGCAGCCGCACGAATCGGGAGCGGTCGTGGGCGCGAGCGCACATCTTGACCGCGTACGTCTCCAGTGCCTCCCGCATCTGGAACAGGTGCCTCACGTCGCTCAGCGCCACCTCGGTGACGAACGCGCCGCGCCCCGGCGTGATCCGCACGAGGTTCTCCCGCGCGAGACGCTGGATCGCCTCCCTGAGGGGCGTGCGGGAGACGCCGAGCCGTTCAGCGAGACGCACCTCGTTCAGGTGCGCACCCGGCGCCAGGTCCCACGCCACGATCTCGTCGCGCAGCTGTTCATAGGCCTTGAGACTTTGACTCACCAGCTCTGTGTACACCGTGAATACACGGCTCACCACATATCGCTTGCGACCAGATCCGGGGAGCCCCACACTAGGCCGCCGATACCGGGGCTGAATGGGTGGTTCATGTTCGATGTGATCATTGCCGGGTGCGGTCCGACCGGTGCGATGCTGGCCGCTGAACTGCGGCTGCACGACGTGCGAGTGCTCGTTCTCGAAAAGGAACCGGAGCCCGCGTCGTCGTTCGTGCGCATTGTCAGTCTGCACATTCGCAGTCTGGAAATCCTGGCGATGCGCGGACTGCTGGACCGCTTTCTGGAACGCGGCAGGCAGCGTCCGGTCGGCGGTGCCTTCGCGGCCATCCCCAAACCCACGCCCGAGGGCCTGGATTCCGCGTTCACCACCATGCTCGGCATCCAGCAGCCGATCGCCGACCAGTTGCTCGCCGACCACGCGATCGCACTGGGCGCACAGGTCCGGCGCGGTGCCGCGGTGATCGGGTTCGAGCAGGACGACGAGGGCGCGACCGTCGAACTGGCCGGCGGCGAGCGGCTCCGGTCGCGGTACCTCGTCGGCTGCGACGGCGCCCGCAGCACGGTGCGCAAACTTCTCGGCGTCGGTTTCCCCGGCGAGCCCTCGCGGAACGACACGCTGATGGGCGAGATGAAAGCGGGCGCACCCGAGGACGAGATCGCCGCCAAGGTGGCGGAAATCCGCAAGACCAGCAAGGTGTTCCACCTCGGACATTTCGGGAACGGGCTTTATCGCGTCGTGGTCCCTTGCGCGGTAGTCAGCGAGGATCGCGCAGAACCGCCGACCATCGAGGATTTCCGGCGGGAACTGCGCGCCGTCGCCGGAACCGATTTCGGCGTGCACTCCCCGGGCTGGTTGTCCCGTTTCGGCGATTCCACCCGATTGGTCGAGCACTACCGGATCGGGCGGGTGCTGCTGGCCGGCGACGCGGCGCACATCCACCCGCCCGCCGGTGGCCAGGGCCTGAACCTGGGCGTGCAGGACGCGGTCAACCTCGGCTGGAAACTGGCCGCGCAGATCCGCGGCTGGGCGCCGGAGACGTTGCTGGACAGCTACCACTCCGAACGTCATCCGGTCGCCGCGGACGTCCTGGACAACACCCGCGCCCAGGTCCAGCTGTCGTCCCCCGAACCGGGCGCGCAGGCCGTGCGCAGGCTGCTCACCGAACTGATGGACATCAACGAGGTGAACCGGCGGCTGATCGAGAAGATCACCGCGATCGGCCTCCGCTACGACTTCGGCGAGGGCCCCGACCTGCTCGGACGGCGCCTGCCCGACACCGACCTGGCCCAGGGCCGTCTCTACGACCGGCTGAGCCGGGGGCGAGGTCTCCTGCTCGACCGCACCGGACGTCTGGCCGTCGACGGCTGGTCGGATCGGGTGGATCTCATCGCGGATACCGTTGCGGCACTGGACGTTCCGGCCGTCCTGCTGCGCCCGGACGGCCACGTCGCCTGGATCGGCGAACAGCAGCAGGACCTGAACGACCACCTCGCCCGCTGGTTCGGCAAGCCGTTCGCCGCCTCCTGACGAGCCGTCAGCGAGCGAACTTCTCGACCGCCGCCGGGGTGACCGGGGTGAAGAAGTTGACGAGGTTGCCGTCGGGGTCGCGGAACAGCAACGCGCGGTTGCCCCAGGGCATCGTGGTGGGTTCGGTGACGACGTCCTCCACGAAGCCGGTCAGGTTCTCGCGCACCGCGTCCACGTCGTCGACGAGGAACTCGATGATGACGCTGCGGTTCGCGCTCGGCTCTGCCGAGCCGGGCGCGAACAGGCCGACGGTGCGGGTGCTGCCGATCGCGAGCGTGCCCGAACGGGTCGTGAGCTCGGCGAAGTCGTCGTTCGCCCAGGTCGCCCGCAGGCCGGTGGCGCGCTCGTAGAAGGCGACGAGCCGGGTGATGTCGCCGGTGATGACGCGGATCGAGATGAAGTCCATGACTGCACGCTAGAAGCGATACCGGACAGAATCCGCCCGGTATCTGCGGAATACTTTCGGACATGCCCCGGCCCACCGCCCGCGTCCTCACCCTGCTGGAACTCCTGCAGTCGGGAGGCCTCCGGACCGTCGCCGAACTCGCCGACCGGCTCGGCGTGGATGAACGCACGGTGCGCCGGTACGTCGAGCACCTCGTCGATCTCGACGTCCCCGTCGAGTCGGTGCGCGGCCGTTACGGCGGCTACCGGCTCGCGTCCGGCTACCGCATGCCTCCGCTGATGCTGAGCGACGACGAAGCACTCGCCGTGCTGCTCGGCCTGGTCGCCGGGCGCCGATCCGGTTTGACGACGGCCACGAACACGGCCGGGGAGACGGCGGCGGCGAAGATCAGGCGCGTGTTGCCGCAGCGGCTCGGCGGCAGGCTCGACGCCGTCCTCGGCTCGATCGCCTTCACCGCGCCCGAAGGTGAACCCGCCGCACCTGACGCCACGGTCCTGCTCACGATCGCCGACGCGGTGCGCCACCACAGGCCGGTCTCGATCCGGTACACCGCAAGGGATGGCCGGCACAGCGAACGCACTCTGCACCCGTACGGGCTCGTCGCCCACTCGGGCCGGTGGTACGTGACGGGCACCGATCCCGCGATCGAGGAGAACCGCACGTTCCGGCTGGATCGCATCGCCAGTGCGCGGACGCTGCCCGGCTCGTTCGACTCGCCAGAGGGAATCGACCCGGCGGAACTGGTCCTGAAAGGACTCGCCACCGCCGCGTACCGGTACGAGGTCACTCTGCGAATCCGGGGAACGGCCGAGCAGATCCGCACCCGGTTGCCCGCGAGCGTCGCGCTGATCGAGGAGTCGGACTGGTCCCGCGTCGAACTGCGGGTGGAACGGCTCGACTGGCTGCCCGGCGTCCTCGCGTTGCTGGACCTGCCGTTCGTGATCGAGCGACCGGATGAGCTGCGCGGCCTCGTCGCAGCACTCGCCGACCGACTGAAGAACTCAGCCTTGCGTTGACCTCTATGAAGGTAAGCGCTTTCCAGTTAGCCTCTGAACCGCCGGGGGCACGCGGTTGTTCCAGCCGCCCGTGCCCCTGGCCCTACCTCATCAGACGCCGTCGATCAGCCGGATGGCCAGATCGGGGTTGAACGTGCCCGCCGGGGTGTTCGGCGCGATGCCGCACGGACCGTCGGACACACCCGGTGTCTTGACCCACAACAAGAGGTCGGCACCGCCACCGATCTGCGACGCCACACCGAGCTTGCGACCGGCGGGGTTGCACCAGCCGTCGCCGCGCCCCTTGTCGTTGCGGCTCGTGTCCACCACGAAACCGGCCGAGTAACCGAGGAAGCCGTTGACCTGACCGGCATAGCTCGTCGACTGGCTCGTCGTGTAGTAGTTCGACACGTTCACCGAGAACCCGCGCACGTTCCGCACGCCGGCCTCGTTCAGCCGGTACGCGATGGTGGACGGCGACACCCAGCCGGCGTTGCCGCCGTCGAGGTACGCGTACGTGTTGGGGGCCTTGGCCTTGAGCTGTTCGGTGGCGTACTTGAGCAGGCCCGCCATCTCCGTCCGCTGTGCCGCCGTCAGGCAGTCGTAGGCGGCGAGCGCGTCCGGTTCGATGATCACCACCGCGGGCTTGGTCCCGATCCCGGCCGCGAAGCCCGAGATCCAGGTCCGATACGCACCGGCACTTCCGGCGCCACCACCGGAGTGGCCACCGCAGGCGTCCCTGTTGGGGATGTTGTAGGCGACCAGGACGGGGAGTTTGTCCTGGCCGTCGGCCGCGCCCGCGTAGTTCGCCACGGTCGAGCCGATGGTGGCGTCGTTGCCGAACCAGCGCGCGATCGGCCTGGAGCCGATCGAGGACTGGATCCGCGCGGACCTGGAGTCACTCGGGTTGTTCCGGGCCCAGGTGGCGGGCGCGGAGTTGGGGTTGACGTAGAAACCGCTGGTCAGGTCGAGCGGGCTGGCTGCTGTGGCAGGGGTGGCCGGGGACAGCAGCAAGACCGCGCAGACCGCGACCGTCGAACGGGCAATCCACCGCACTGTGGATCTCCTCTCGGATGGGACTCTTCCTCTCACCCACCGCCCGCGCGGCATCGCGCGGACGGTGGGAGTTCTCGTGACGGGGAGGTCAGCGGGTGTCGGCGAACGCCGCGACCCAGGCCAGGGCCGAGTTCCAGTTGATGGCGACCTCGTTCGTCGACCACGACCCGAGCTCGTCGAGGTAGCACTTCGCGGGCGCGCAGCCCGGCAGGTTCTGCTGGGCCACCGGGTCCTGCAGGCCAGAGTTGGGGCCGCCGGCGAGCGATCCCGCCGGTGGGTTCGGCATCCTGGCGTCGACCTGGTTGGCCCAGTGCCGGTGGTGCTGGTTCCTGCTGGCCTTCTCGCCGTAGCCGCTGATGAACGACTGGTTGAGGCCGTTGCGGCCGAGCAGGTAGTCCATCGACTCCAGCACCGCGTCGCTGTACTTGCGGTTGAGCGTGGTGTCGTAGGCCATCGCCATGATCATCGACGCGGTGAGCGTGGCGCTGGTCGAGCCCCAGGCGTACAGGCCGTCGGCGGGCTTGGACGGGTTGGGGTAGCCCTGCGACCTCAGGTCGCGCAGGTGCCCGTCGGCAACGTTGATGACCCGCGCGCGGGCGGTGATCACTCGATCCAGCGGGAACTTCAGCGGCAGCCGCAGGATCGTGAGGTCGGCGAGGCCGCCGGTGTCCTTCCAGGAGAACCCGGCCGAGGTGAGCTTCGTGGTGACCTTGTTCAGGTACTCGCGCTTGCCCGTCGTCCCGTACAGCTCGGCCGCGGCCCACGAGAACTCGTCGGTCACGTTGGTGTCGTCGTAGGCGCCACCGCCGACGCCGTCCTCCTTCGGGGCGTACTTGGCCGGGGTGGCCAGGGCGGCCTTCCAGGCGGTCTCGGCCGCGGCCAGGCACCTGTCGGAGAACGCGCGGTCCCACAGCTTGTAGACGCGGGCGCACTGGGCACCGGCGGCGGCGAGGTTCAGGGTGGCGGCCGTCGACGGGGCGTGCAGATAACGCGGCTGCGGGTCGTTGCCGGGCAGCATCGGGTGGCCGGTCCAGGCCAGGTCGTGGATCTTGTGGTGGACCATGCCCGCGAGCGGTTTGCCTGCCGGGACCTGCATCTTCAGCAGGAACTCCATCTCCCAGCGCGCCTCGTCGAGCACGTCGGGCCGGTGGTTGTCCTGTTCGGGGATGGACAGCAGGCCGTCCCGGAAGCCTTCGACGTCGAGCGTGTAGAGCGACCGCTCGTAGGTGTCCATGAGCTGCCATGCGGCGAGCGCGCCGTTGACGACGTACTTGCCGTGGTCGCCCGCGTCGTACCAGCCGCCGCTCACGTCGAGCGAGTAGTCGCACTCCCCCGGCAGACATGGCACCGACACGTCGCCCTGGTTCGGCGCCACACCCACGTGTCCAGCGGGGCGCGCGTACGCCTCACCCACGTACTTCGCCTCGATCGGGATGCCGCTGCGGTTGTGGTAGAAGTACGCCAGCGAGTCCCGTCGCAGCTGGTCATAGGGCTTGTCGGTGATGTCGAACGGGAAGCTGCTCTGGTCGCCGACGGTCAGACTGTAACCGCTTCCAGCCTTCCGGTAGGCCGAGAAGTCGGCGATGTGCACGTGGTCGCGCGTCATCGCGTCGTCGCCCTTGACCTGCGTTTTCCCGGCTTGGACGACAGCGCCCGCGGCGTCGCGCAGCTGCCAGTCGACCGGCGTGGTGGAGCTGTTCACGATCGACGCGCGCTTGGTGCCCGCCGTCGGGTAGGCGTACTGGTTCGTGCGCACCGGTGAGCCGTAGTCCCAGCCACCGCCGGGCGGGACGACGCCGCCGGTCAGCGACACGTCGTCGATGCACAGCGTGTACGGCTCGGCGGAGACGCCACCGGCCTGGATCGCGACCTGGCCGCCGGTGCGAGTGGCCACTGTGGACGTGCCGGTGAACTCGAACGTCTTGGGAGTGCTGGTCAGCGCGGCGGCCTTGTTCAGGACCGTGGTGTTCGGCGCGACGGACAGAGCGACCGCCGCCCGCAGCGTGACGTTCTGGGAAGCGGTCGCGGTGAAGCGCAGCGTGTAGGGCTGACCGGCCTCCAGCGGGATGTCGTTCTGGCCGATCATCGCCGTCCACGGGTTCGCGGTGCCGCCGGGGATCTGCGCGCACAGCCTGCCGCCGGCCACTGTGGACGGAGCGATTCCACTGCTCCACCAAGGCGTCTTCACACTGTCGAACTTGCCGTTGAGCACGCGCTCATAGGGCTCGGCCGCGGTCGCGGGTGCCGCGATCGTGGCGATCAGGACGAACGGAAGGCCGGTTGCCACCAGCCTGGTCTTCACGGACATACCGGGGGCCTCTCGAGGTCGACTGTCTCCCGGCGCGACCGCAGCGTCGAGGCGAATGTTCACCCACCCGACCCCGTGTGTCAACGATCCCGCGTCATCGAAATGTGACCGGCGCTACCTCTTCACATCCGGATGGCCTCGTGGTTACAGTCCTGTAAGCGCTCACAGTTTCCCCCGATCCCGGTGGGCGCACACCGGCCGAAGCCGCAGCGTCGCAGCAGGTGAACGGTGTTCCAGTGGTCTGTCAGACGGCCAATTTCAGGTGTTAGCGCTTGCAGACCATCCGCCAACTGGAGGTTCTTCGATGGGTGTTCGACCAAGGCGCGCTCTGCTCGCCACAACTCTGCTCAGCTCGCTGGTGGCCGTGTCCGCGTGTGGCGGTGCCGCCGACTCCGCGTCGTCGGGGGACGTCACGCTGATCGTCAAGACCTTCAGCCAGTTCGGCTACGACGAGCTCTACGAGGAGTACGAGGCGAGCCATCCCGGCATCAAGATCAAGGAAGAGAACATCGGCAAGCTCGGCGACTACACGCCGAAGCTGCAGCAGTGGCTCGCCACCGGGAAGGGCGCGGGCGACGTCGTGGCGATCGAGGAGGGCATCCTCTCGCAGTTCATGGCGAAGCCCGACCAGTTCGTGAACCTGCTCGACCACGGCGCCAAGGAACTCTCCGGCAACTTCCTGCCGTGGAAGTGGCAGCAGGCGTCCACTTCGGACGGCAGCAAGGTCGTCGGCCTCGGCACGGACGTCGGCGCGCAGGGCATGTGCTACCGCAAGGACCTCTTCGAGGCCGCGGGCCTGCCCACCGACCGGGAGGCGGTCGGGAAGCTCTGGCCCACCTGGGACGCCTACCTCGCCACCGGCAAGCAGTTCAAGGCGAAGACCCCCGGCGCCGGGTTCTACGACTCGACCGGCGGCGTCTACCTGAACATGCTGATGCAGTCCGGTGACCACACCTACTACGACGCCACGAACAAGCTGGTGATCGACTCGAACGCGGCCGTGCGGGACACCTGGGACAAGTCCATCGAGATGGTGAAGGCCGGTCTCTCGGCCAACATCGAGATGTGGAGTCCACAGTGGAACGCGGGCTTCAAGAACGGCACGTTCGCCACGATCCCGTGCCCGTCCTGGATGCTCGGCACGATCGAGAAGCAGGCGGGCCCGGAGAACAAGGGCAAGTGGGACGTCGCGAAGGTGCCGGGCAACGGCGCGGTGCGCGGCGGTTCGTTCCTCGCGGTGCCGGCGCAGAGCACGCACCAGAAGGAGGCCGCCGAGCTGGCCAAGTTCCTGACCAGCGCCAAGGGGCAGACCACGGCGTTCAAGGCGAAGAACAACTTCCCGTCCTCGCCGCAGGCCATCGACGACCCGGTCGTGCAGGACTTCAAGAACCCGTACTTCGGCGACGCGCCCGTCGGCAGGATCTTCGGCGAGAGCGTGAAGGCCCTCAAGCCGGTCTACCTCGGCCCGGACAACAACGCCATCGGTGACCGCGTCGGCAACGCGCTGCTCGCGGTGGAGCAGGGCAAGCTCCAGCCCGACGAGGCCTGGGCCAAAGCCGTCGACGACGCCAAGCGCCTGGCCAAGTAGGGGCTCGGGGCGGCGCGGAGTCCCCGCGCCGCAGCCGACCACAGACCTGGCGGCCGGGGCGCTGCGGAGAAACCCGCCCCGGCCGTCATCCCCACACCACCTGAGGACACACGATGGTGACCGATCTGCGGCCGAGAACGGCCCCAAGCACCCCGGCGGGCGGGAGCAGGCCTCCCGAACAGCCACGTTCCCGGCTGCGCGACCGGATCTCGCGCGTCGAGGTGAAGTGGTCGCCGTACCTGTTCATCGCGCCGTTCTTCGTGATCTTCGTGGTCTTCGGGCTGTTCCCGCTGATCTACACGGCCTGGGTGTCGTTGCACGACTGGGACATCACCGGCGCGGGCGCGTTCGTCGGGCTCGACAACTACGTCACGTTGTTCGCCGACCCGGACTTCTGGAACGCGGTCGTCAACACCCTCGGCATGCTCGTGCTCGCCACCGTGCCGCAGTTGCTCGGCGCCCTGGTGCTCGCGAGCCTGCTCAACCAGAAGCTGCGCGCCGTGACGTTCCTGCGGATGGGCGTGCTGCTGCCGATCGTCACGTCCGTCGCGGCCGTCGGCATCGTGTTCAGTCAGATCTTCGACCGCGACGCCGGCATGGTGAACGGCCTGTTGGGGCTGGTGAACGTCGACGCGATCGACTGGCGCGCCGACAAGTGGTCGTCGTGGACGGCGATCGCCACGATGGTCAACTGGCGGTGGACCGGCTACAACGCGCTGATCTACCTCGCGGCCATGCAGGCGATCCCGAAGGACCTCTACGAAGCGGCCACTGTGGACGGTGCGGGCAAGATCCGGCAGTTCTGGAGCATCACGGTCCCGAACATCCGGCCCGCGATCGTCTTCACCGTCATCATGTCCACCATCGCGGGCATGCAGCTCTTCACCGAGCCGCTGATCTTCGGCCAGGGCAGCTTCGCCATCTCCGGCGGCAGCCTGCGGCAGTTCCAGACGGTGTCGATGTACATGTTCGAGAAGGCGTTCCGGGACTTCGACTACGGCTACGGCTCTGCCGTCGCGTGGATGATCTTCCTGCTGATCACCCTGCTCGGCGTCGTCAACTTCCTGATCACGCGGAGGTCGAGGTAGCCATGCGCAAAACCCATCCCCTGGTCTACTTCACGCTCCTCGCGGGCATCGTGCTCTCGGCGTTCCCGCTCTACTGGCTCTTCGTCGTCGCCACCCGCGCCAACGACGTCGTCGGCGACTGGCCACCGCCGCTGGCACCCGGACCCAACTTCGGCGACAACGTCGGCAGGCTGTTCGCAGCGGAGGACGCTAACTTCCTGCTGGGCCTGTGGAACTCGCTGCTCAGCTCCGCGGTGATCACCGTCTCGGTGGTGTTCTTCTCGTCGCTCGCGGGTTTCGCGTTCGCCAAGCTCAAGTTCCGCGGCCGCAACGGGCTTCTGCTCGTCATCCTCGCCACCATGATGATCCCCGTGCAGATGGGCATCATCCCGCTGTACATGATCATGGTCGAACTGGGCTGGCAGAACCGGATGGAAGCGATCATCGTGCCGGCGCTGGTGTCCGCGTTCGGCGTCTTCCTGATGCGCCAGTACGCCGAGCAGGCCGTTCCGGACGAGCTCATCGAGGCCGCGCGCATCGACGGGTGCAGCACGTTCCGCACGTTCTGGAGCATCGTGCTGCCCGCGTTGCGTCCCGGCGCGGCGGTGCTCGGCCTGTTCACGTTCATGGGCGCGTGGAACGAGTTCCTGTGGCCGCTCGCGGTCCTCGAAGCGGACAACCCGACCGTCCAGTTCTCGCTCTCGCAGCTCTCCACCACCTACTACACCGACTACACGCTCATGTTCACCGGAGCGCTGATCGCCACCGTGCCGTTGCTGCTCGTGTTCGTCGCGTTCGGTCGCCAGATCATCGGCGGCATCATGGAAGGGGCGGTCAAGGCATGACCACGTTCGAACCCGGTTTCCTCTGGGGCGCGGCCACGTCCAGCTACCAGATCGAGGGCGCGGTGGCCGAGGACGGGCGCGGACCGTCCATCTGGGACACGTTCTGCGCGACACCGGGCAAGGTCGACAACGGCGACACCGGTGACGTGGCCGCCGACCACTACCACCGCTATCCCGAGGACGTCGCCATCATGCGCGAACTCGGGCTCGGCGCCTACCGGTTCTCCGTCGCGTGGCCCCGGATCCAGCCGCTCGGCTCCGGTGCGGCCGACCAGCGCGGGCTCGACTTCTACTCGAGGCTCGTGGACACGTTGCTGGACAACGGCATCCAGCCGTGGCCGACGCTCTACCACTGGGACCTGCCGCAACCGCTGGAGGACGCGGGCGGCTGGCCGGAACGCGACACGGCCCTGCGGTTCGCCGAGTACGCGCAGATCGTGCACGAGGCGCTGGCTGACCGCGTCACGCACTGGACGACGTTGAACGAGCCGTGGTGCTCGGCGTTCCTCGGTTACGCGACCGGCAGGCACGCACCCGGCCGCCAGGACCCGGCCGCGTCGATCCGCGCCGCCCACCACCTGTTGCTGGGCCACGGACTCGCGGCGCGGGCCATGCCCGACGCGCGACTGGGCATCACGCTCAACCTCACCCACGTCACGGCGGGTTCGGCCACCGAGGAGGATCTCGACGCGGCACGCCGGATCGACGGCATGCAGAACCGGCTCTTCCTCGACCCCGTGCTGCTGGCGGAGTACCCGGACGACGTGCTGCGGGACCTGGCGCCCGTCACCGACTTCGACCACGTCCAGGACGGCGACCTCAAGACCATCGCCGCGCCCATCGACTTCCTCGGCGTGAACTACTACTCCCCCATGCTCGTCGGCCACGGCACCACCCCGTCGCCCTCGGCCTACGTCGGCTCCGAGCACGTCCGGCACCTCGACGGCGGCCGGTCGCGCACGTCCATCGGCTGGGAGATCGACGCCGGCGGGCTGTTCGACCTGCTGCTGCGGCTGGACCGCGACTACCCCGCGATCCCGTTGTACATCACCGAGAACGGTGCCGCGTTCGACGACGAGGTGCACGACGCCGGCCGCGTCGCCTACCTGGACGGGCACGTGCGGGCCTGCGCGGAGGCCGTGGCGAAAGGCGTGGCGCTGAAGGGCTATTTCGCCTGGTCGTTGCTCGACAACTTCGAGTGGTCCTTCGGCTACGCCCAGCGGTTCGGCCTGGTGCACGTCGACTACGACACCCAGCGCCGCACCCCGAAGGACAGCGCACGGTGGTACGCCGACATGATCGCCAGAGGTGGACTGTGAGCGCTTACAACATTGGTAGGGTGCGGCCATGAACACCCGGCCTCCCACCCTGGAGGAAGTGGCGCAACGCGCGGGCGTCTCGACCGGCACCGTGTCCCGCGTCATCAACAACGCGCGCCACGTCAGCGAGAAGTCGAAGCGCGCGGTCCAGAGCGCCATCGCGGATCTGGGCTACGTCCCGAACACCGCCGCCCGCTCACTCGCGAGCCAGCGGCGCGGCGCCGTCGTTCTGGTGATCTCCAGCGACGACCCGGCGATCTTCGCCAACCTCTTCTTCGCCGAGGTGATCAGCGGCGTCAACGCGGCGCTCGAGGAGACCGACCTGCACCTGATGCTGCTGCTCGCCGCGTCCCAGCGGGGCAGGGACAGGTTCGCGCAGGTGCTGCAGTCGCGCGGCGCGGACGGCGTGATGCTGCTGGCGCTCAAGGAGAACGACCCGCTGTCCAAGATGGCGGAGGACAGCGGTCTGCCGGCCGTCCACGGTGGACGGTCGCTCGACCGCGCACCGCAGTGGTACGTCGACGCCGACAACCGGGGCGGTGCCCGCACGGCCGTCGAACACCTGATCTCCTCCGGCCGCACCAGGATCGGCACGATCACCGGCGAACTCGACACCCACGCCGGCATGTCGCGTTACATGGGCTTCCGCGAGGCCGTCGTCCTGGCGGGACTGAGCGACGAACGCGTGACACACGGCGACTTCAGCGAGGCCAGCGGTGCCGCGGGCATGAAACTCCTGCTCGACGACCACCCCGACCTGGACGGCGTGTTCGTCGCCTCCGACGCGATGGCCACCGGGGCGCTCGCCGTCCTGCGGGAACAGGGCAAGCGGGTTCCCGAGGACGTCGCGGTCGTCGGGTTCAACGACATCGTGACGGCACGGCACACCCAGCCCGCGCTGACCACCGTCCGGCAGCCCATCGAGGCGCTCGGCCGGGAGATGACCAGGATGCTGATCCGGCTGCTGAACGGCGAACAGCCGACGTCGCTGATCCTGCCCACCGAACTGATCGTGCGCGACTCGGCCTGAGAAAAGGGTGGCGGGCGCCCGGGAAACGGGCGCCCGCCGTCACCTCAGTGCCTGCCCCAGCCGGGAACGGTGCCGTCGATGGCGACCTCGAACTGGTCGTACTTCGCCATCAGGGTCAGCAACTCGTCCTCGGTGGGCTGGTTGCCGTCCGCGTACATCTCGGAGAGGCCCCGGAAGTACTCCTCGCGGTTGAGCGCGGGCGTGAAGATGATGAGCATCGTCGCCTGGTCCTGATACGGGTTGTGGAACCCGTGCGACACGCCCATCGGCACGTTCACGTACGTGCCGGGAGGCGCGGCGAACGACTTGCCGTCGAGGTGGAGCTCCACCATGCCGCTCAGGACGTAGAACGCTTCCAGCTGCTCGTTGTGCACGTGCGGCGAGGCACCGGGAGCTCCCGCGGCCATCCGGTGCTCGTACAGGCCGAGGCGCCCGTCCGTTTCACTGCCCCTGGCCTTGAAGGTGGTGTGGGTGGTGGTGCCGATCTGCACCGACTCGCCTTCGCCGGGAAGCAGGATGTTGGACACTTGCGTCATGTCTGTTCACTCCTCGTTGATGGCTGCGGGCGTCTCGCCGCTGTCCGTCGTGTCTTCCTGGTTGAACCACGAGAGGTACCGCTCGCCCGTGTCCGGGAACACGGTGACCAAGTTCTTGCCCGCGTACTCCGGCCGCGCGGAGAGCACCCGGCAGGCGTGCGCCGCCGCGCCGGAGGAGACCCCGACCAGCAGCCCCGCGGTCCGCGCGAGTTCCCGCGCCGTGCTGTAAGCGTCCTCATTGGACACCGCGAGGACCTCGTCGATCAGGGCCACGTCCGTCGTCGGCGCGACGAAACCCCCGTTGAGCCCGGGAATGCGGTGCAGTCCGCCCCATCCCTGACTCAGCACCGGTGACCCTTCCGGCTCCACCGCGACCACGCGGATGCCGGGGTTGCGCTCCTTCAGGTATTTCGCCGTGCCGCTGAGCGTTCCGCCGGTGCCGACGCCGCAGACGAAGACGTCGACCTCGCCGTCGGAGTCGTTCCAGATCTCCGGTCCGGTGGTGGCGTAGTGCGCCGCCACGTTGTCGGGGTTCTCGTGCTGGCAGGCGAACCACGACCCTGGCCGTTCGCGGTAGATCTCCTCGGCCTTGGCGATCGCCGCCACGTACCCCTCCTGGTACGGGGTCAGCACGATCTCGGCGCCGAACGCGCGCAGCAACTGGATGCGCTCGCTGGTCGCGCTGTCCGGCAGGACGATCACGCACTTGTACCCGCGGGCGGCCGCGATGGCCGCCATGGAGATGCCCGTGTTGCCCGAGGTCGCCTCGACGATCGTGCCCGTGCCCCTGGTCAGGTCCCCGCGCTCTTCCGCACCGTCGATCATGTAGAGCGCGGCGCGATCCTTCACGCTGGACAGGGGGTTGGCCATCTCCAGCTTGGCGTACAGGTTCGCGGTGGTCACGCCGAGGTCGAGCCGGACGGTGGGTGTGCCGCCGATCAGGTCCACGAGCGAGTGCGCGGGCGGGCGTCTGGTGAGGGGCTGACTGACTCGGGTGTTCACGCGAACTCCGATCGGTTAGTTGTCACCAAGTGGGGAACACGGCCTGGGCGCCCTTGTGCCGCAGTCCCGTGATCTGCACGGGATGACGGGCCCTTGCGGCCTTCACCACTCCACGCGTCGACCTCAGTGCGGGCACGGAGAACGGCGCCAGGACACGCGAGTCCGCCGGTACGTCGCGGATGACGAGTGCCTGGGCGCCGACCACCGAGTCGTGGCCGACCGTGATCGGGCCGAGCAGCGTCGCGTTGGCCCCGACGACGACCCGGTCGCCGAGCTTCGGATGCCGCCGGGATCCTTCCGGGCGTTGGTTGTCGTGCCACCACCCGACCGCGCCGAGCGTCACCTGGTGGAAGATCGTGACGTCCTCACCGATGATGACCGTCTCGCCTATGACCACGCCTGCGCCGTGGTCGATGAAGAATCCACGGCCGATCTCCGCACCGGGATGGATCTCGATGCCGCCGGTCAGCAGTCTGGCGATGACCATGACCAGCCGGGCGCTGCGCCGGTGACCCCGCAGGTGCAACCAGTGCGACACGCGATAGCCCCAGATCGCGATCACCGTCGGGTGCAGCAACGCCTCGCTGCGCGACGTGATCGACGGGTCGCGGTCGAGGACCATGTCCAGGTCCGCGGTGATCGCGCCGAGCAGCGCCCGCGGGTTCACCGGACCGCTCCCGCCTTCTCCGGGGTCTTGCGGAGTTGTCCGAGCCTGTTCTCCGCGTAGGCCACGCCGACGAGCACGACGAGACCACCCGCGATGAGGTTCCACGTGACGTGCTCACCGAGGAACAACACGCTGACGAGCACCGCGAACACCGGCACGACGTAGTTGACCGCCGATGCCGTGGTGGCCCCGACGTCGCCGATGAGGCGGAAGTACAGCACGTAGGCCAGGCCGGTGCTCAGCAGGCCGAGCAGCACGATGCTCATCGTCACCGGGCCGGTGAAGCTGGGCGTGCGCCAGTCGAGGAACGGCGTCACGACCGCCTGCAGCGCGGCCGCCGCGACGAGCTGCGACGCGGCCAGCGACAGCGGCGCCAGTCCGAGCGGCGACAGGTACTTGCGGACGTACACGAAGCCGATCGCGTAGCTGACGGCCGCGCCGAAGCAGGCCAGCCGCCCGCTGAACGAGCCGAGCGCCTCGTCCCACGGGCCGATCAGCAGCACCACGCCGATGAAGCCGAGCACCAGGCCGACCGCCTTGCGGGAGGTCGCCCGCTCGGTCGGCAGCGCGGCGGTGGCGAGCGCCAGCGTCAGCAACGGGCTGGCGCCGATCAGGACGCCCGCGATGCCGGCGCCGGTGGTCTTCTCGCCGTAGGACAGCAGGAGGAACGGGATCACGTTGCCGAACAGTCCGGCGGCGGCGATGTGCCCCCAGATCTGGGCGGAACGCGGCAGGGCGACCTTGCGGACGGCCGCGATGGAGAGCAGGACGGCCGCGCCCAGGATGAGTCTGCTGAGCACGAGCTGTCCCGGTGTCAACCCTTCCAGGGACACCTTGATCAGGGTGAAGCTGCTTCCCCACAGCAGCGCCAGCAGCAGGAAGCGCGCGACGGATGCCTTGTCCATTGCTTCTCGATTCGGATCATCTGTCAGTAGTCGTTTGGACACTTCAACAGATGCTCCTAGGGGCTCACTAGAGCGAGCCCCGTCAGCGCGAGGAGATCAGCCGGCGACCACCGCGACCCCGGTCCGCCCGCCGTCGACGTCGATCACGGTCCCGTGCACGAACGCGGCGTCGTCCGAGGCCAGGTAGACGGCAGCCCCGGCGATCGCGTCGGGATGCCCGGACCGGCCGGCCGGCGTGCCGTGCATCATCACCTCGCCGGGGTGGACGGTGGAGGGGTCCCAGTCCGGCGAGACGACCACGCCGGGCGAGATGGCGTTCACCCGCACGCCCTGCGGGCCGAACTCCGCCGCCCACGCGCGGGTAAGCGTTTCCATGGCTCCCTTGGTGGAGCTGTAGAGCGAACCGCGCGGCACGGCCAGGCGGGCGATCCACGAACCCAGGTTGATGACCACGCCGGAACCCGCGCCGATCATCGTGGGAACCAGGGCCTGCGTCAGGAAGAACGGTGCCTTCACGTTGACGCCGTAGACGCGGTCGAAGGTCTCGTCGTCGGTGTCGAGGGTGCCCGGCGACGGGTAGATGCCGGCGTTGTTCACGAGGATGTCGACGCGGCCGCCCAGCAGCGTCAGCACTTCCGCGGCCAGCGCGCGACTCGCGGCGGACGAGCCGTCGAGGTCGGCGCGGACGAAGTCGGCTCGGCCGCCGGACGAGCGGATCTCGTCGACGACCTCCGCTCCCCTGGCCTCGTCGCGCCCGGAGACGACGACGTGCGCGCCCTCGTGGGCATAGGCGACCGCGATCGAGCGGCCGATGTTGCTGGTGGAACCGGTGATGAGGGCGGTCCTGCCCTGCAGTCGTTGTGCCATGCACTCGAAGCTAGGTCCGCATTTTTGGACCCGCAAGTCCAGGACTTCAGCCGCGCAGATAGTCGATGACGATGTCGAGAGCCGCCTCCAGATGCGTGACGTCGCCGGTCGACCGGAGCACCTGCACGCCGCCCTGGATGCCCGCGATCAACGCCGCGGAGACGCGGCCTGCGTCCACGCCGGAGCGCACCAGACCCGCCTGCTGCATCTCGGCGACGCCGCGGCGCAGCTCTGACTGCCACTGTTCGAGGAGCGTGCCGATGACCTCGTGCGCGCCCGGCGTGCTGTTGAGCTGGCCCATCAGCACGCCCAGCGGGCAGGTCCGGCCCTGCGCCCGGTAGCGGGCGATGACCGAGTCGCGCCAGCGTTCCCAGGCTGCCCACGACGTCAGGGCACTGAGGTGCGGTTGCTGGTCGGACAGCACGCGATCGGCCTCGAACCGGGCCACGGCGAGGAAGAGCTCCTCCTTGCCGTCCGGGAAGTAGTGGAAGATCTGGCCTTTGCTGGTGCCGGTGATCGCCCGGATGTCGTCCAGGGTCACGCCCGCCGCGTCGTCACTGCGCAGGTACGAGGCCGCGCCCTCGATGATGCGCTGCCGGGTCGCCTGCCCCTTCACGGTGAGCTTCATGTACCCAGAATACGTTTTCTGGACCAGAGGGTCCACTGTGGTTGACTGGGATCATGCTGCCTTGGGAGGGACCGCTCGCCGGCCGGCTCGACCGGCACACCGTCGAGTCCGCGTTGCTGCGCGACAACCCGCTCGGAGATCCGCACGAGCGGCCGCTGTGGGTGTACGTGCCGCCGGGCTACGACTCCGGGACCGAGCACTACCCCACCGTCTACATGATCCAGGGCTACACCGGGCACGTGCAGATGTGGGCGAACCGCATGCCGTTCCGCCAGCCGTTCATCGAGACGGCCGACGCGGTGTTCGCGCAGGGAACCCCTGGCTGCATCGTCGTGTACGTCGACGCGTGGACGTCGTACGGCGGGTCGCAGTTCGTCGACTCGCCCGGCACCGGTCGCTACCACTCGTACCTGTGCGACGAGATCGTGCCGTGGGTGGACCAGCACTACCGCACGATCCCGGATCGCGAGTCGCGGGCGATCGCGGGCAAGTCGTCGGGCGGGTTCGGCGCGATGATCACGCCGATGCTGCGGCCGGACCTGTTCGGCGCGTTGGCCACGCACGCGGGCGACTCGCTCTACGAGCTCTGCTACCTCGCGGACTTCGGCAAGGCCGTGCGGGCGTTGCGCGGGTACGACAACGACGCCCAGAAGTGGTGGACGGACTTCCAGAGCCGGACGGCGTTCACCAAGCCGGAGGACATGGACCTGCTCGGGATTCTCGGTGTGGCAGCCTGCTTCTCGGCCACCGAGGACGGCACGCCGGAACTGCCGTTCGACTCCGTCACCGGAGCCCTCAGGCCGGAGGTGTGGCAGCGTTGGCTCGACTGGGACCCGGTGCGGATGGTCACTGGGCACGCCGACGCGATCCGGTCGCTGCGGGCCGTGTGGATCGACGCGGGCACCAGGGACGAGTACTTCCTCGATCTGGGCGCAGAAGCGTTCCGCAAGGAGATCGCGCTGGCCGGAATTCCGGACGACCGCGTGCACTTCGAGCTCTTCGACGCGGGCCACGGCGGCATCGACTACCGATATCCCCTCTCGCTGGCGTGGCTCGCGACTAGGCTGGCTCGATGATCGGTGAAGTGACTCTGCGGGGCGTCGAGGACGCGGACCTGGACGTGTTGTTCGAGTTCATGCGCGATCCCGAGGCCGCGTGGATGGCGGCGTTCACGGCGGAGGACCCCGAAGACCGCGAGGCGTTCGACGCGCACATGCGCAGGATCCGGGCGAACCCCGAGACCCTCAACCACGTGATCCTCGGCGACGGCGTGGTCGTGGGCAGCATCGCCAGCTTCGTGATGGAGGGCGACACCGAGATCACCTACTGGGTCGACCGCGCGGTGTGGGGTCAGGGCGTCGCCGGGCGGGCGCTGGCGTTGCTGCTCGAACGCGTGACGGTCCGGCCGCTGCACGCCCGCGCCGCCAGTGACAACGCGAGCTCGTTGCGGGTGCTGACCAGGGCGGGGTTCAAGCCTGTCGGCACCGATGTCGGCTATGCGGCGGCACGGAGGGCCGAGATCGAGGAGACGATCCTCGTCCTCAGCTGACGAACTTCTCCGTGCCCAGCACGCCGAGCAGCTGCAGCTTGTCGAACGCCTCGGTGCGCGGCGGCGCGGTCAGCACCAGCAACGCCTGCGACTGGTCCTCGGTGAACAACGCCTGGCAGTCCACCTCGATCTCGCCGAGCTGCGGGTGGATCAGCACCTTGTGATCCTCGAACCGCTTCGAGACCTCGTGCCGTTCCCACAGTCGGGCGAACTCCGCGCTTTCCTTCTGCAGCGCGCGAACGAGCTCCCCGGCCCGTGAGCGCGGACCCATCGAGGCGTAGGCGGCACGGAGGTTCGCGACCTGGGTGCGGCTCTGCCTGTCGCGGTCGTGCTCGGGGTAGATCAGGCGTTCGTCCGGGTCGGTGAACCAGCGGTAGATCCCGCTGCGGGCGTGGCCGGTGAAGCGCGACGAGTCGCCGTACAACGCCTCGGCGAACCGGTTCTGCAAGAGGACCTCGCTGAGGTTGGACAGGATCAGCGCGGGCGTGTCGTTGAGCCGGTCCAGCACCCGTTGCAACGCGGGCGCGACGTGCGTGGGGGCGGACCGGGGCGACGGGGCGTTCCGTCCGGCGACGCGGAACAGGTAGTCGCGTTCGTCGTCGCTCAGCCGCAGAGCACGGGCCAGCGAGGCCAGCATCTGCTCGCTGGGCTGCGGGCCGCGTTGCTGTTCCAGGCGCGTGTAGTAGTCCGTGGACATGGCGGCCAGCGCCGCGACCTCCTCGCGCCGCAGCCCCGGTGCACGCCTGCGCGCGCCCGTCGGCAGGCCGACGTCCTCCGGCCTCAGCTCCTCCCGGCGGCGGCGCAGGAAGCCGGCCAGTTCCATCCGATCCATGCACCCCAGTATCCGGGGTCCTGCCGGTTCAACCAGGGATCGCCGATCCCCCGATAAGGGCTCTCTGGTGAGGTACCAGCGATCCGGCCGAAACTCAGTGCCATGGACATCACCGGAAACACCGTCTTCATCCCCGGCGCCACCAGCGGCATCGGCCTGGCGCTCGCCCTCGCACTGCGCGAGCGCGGCAACACCGTGATCGTGGGCGGCCGGCGCACCGAACTGCTCGACCGGATCGCCGCCGAGCACCCCGGTGTCGAGACCGTCCGCATCGACACCGCCGACCCCTCCAGCATCCAGACCGCGGCCAAGGACGTCATCGCCCGCTTCCCGTCGGTCAACGTGCTGGTCACCATGGCCGGTGTGATGCGCGTCGAGGACTGGCACCGCCCGGAGTCGTTCCTGGAGTCCGCCGAGGGCATCGTCACGACGAACGTGCTCGGCCCGATCCGCCTGATCGCTGCGTTCGTCGAGCACTTCCAGTCGCTGCCGGACGCCACGATCATGACCGTCTCCTCTGGCCTCGCCTTCGCGCCGTTGAAGATCACGCCGAGCTACAACGCGTCCAAGGCCGCCATCCACATGCTCAGCGAGACGCTGCGACTCCAGCTCGCCGACACGTCGGTGAAGGTCGTGGAGCTGGAGCCGCCGTCGGTGCAGACCGATCTGCTGCCCGGCCAGGCCGAGAGCGATCACGCCATGCCGCTCGACGCGTACGTCGCCGAGGTCATGAGCATCATCGAGACCCAGCCAGACGCCCGCGAGATCCAGGTCGAGCGCGTCAAGTTCCTGCGCTACGCCGAGGCGCGCGGCGACTACGACCAGGTCGTCGCCATGCTCAACAACTCGGACCCGCACGGCAAGTGACGCTCCGGGGCAGGCGTCCTCCGAGGCCTGCCCCGCGCCGGTCACAGGCCGCGGGCGTACTCCCGGAACGTGACCGGTTCACGGCCGATCAGACTCGCCAGCGCGCCGGCGTCGGCCGCCACGGTCGAACCGTGCTCCGCCACCCGTGCCGCCACCGAGGTGATGTGACCGGCCATGTCGGCGTTCACGACATCGTCCACAGCGGACAGTTCGACGAGCTCACGCCGCCACCGCTCCGCGGAGACGGGCTCGAACCGGACCGGCCTGCCCAGTTGCTCGGCGAGGACGGCCGCTATGTCGTGGTGGCTCAGTTCCTCCGCGCCCGCGGGGTAGCAGATCGGGCCCTCGAACCGTTCGGGGTGCAGGATCGCGGCCACGGCCAGTTCGCCCGCGTCCCGTCCGTTGATCCAGGCGACCGGGCCGGGCCCGAAGCAGTTGCGGATCACGCCCTCGTCCCGGACGGATTTCCCGTGCAGCGCGGGGATGTTCTCGTGGAACGCGGCCGCGACGCGCAGGATCAGCACGTCCAGGCCGGCCCACTGCAGGACCTCCTCGGCGAGCCACTGGTCACGGCCTCGAGCGCTGGGATGACCAGGATGTGCCGGCCCCATCGACATCACGACCGTGCGTGGTGCCGTGCCGGACTCCTTTGTGGCGGCCGCGAAGTTCGCCGCGGCTCCGATCACTCCGGCGTCGATCGGGTACGTGAAGTAGGCCAGTTCCACGTCCTGCAGCGCCGGCACGATGCTGCGGCGGTCCTGCAGGTCGCCGATCATCACCTCCGCGCCGAGCGATTCGAGGAACTCGGTGCGGGCACTGCGGGTGCGGGCGAGCACGCGGACGTCCCGGCCCTCCTCGCGCAGCCGTCGCACCAGGTGGGCGCCGGTGCCGCCGTGCCGTCCGGTGGCACCGGTCACGAGAATCCGCGTCAACTCTTTCCTTCCTGGATCAGGCAGGTGCTCGACGCGGTCGCCAACAGCCGCCCGGCGCCGTCGACGAGACGTGCCTCGGCCAGCGCGGTCCGTCTTCCTTGGTGGACAAGGGTTCCGACACACGTGACCGTGCCGGTGTCCGTCCTGATCGGACGGAGGAACCGCACGGCGAGGTCGAGGCTCGTGTACCCGGTTCCGGCGGGGAGCGTCGAATGCACGGCACAACCCGTCGCCGTGTCGAGCAACGTCGCGTAGACGCCGCCGTGCACCGAGCCGATCGGGTTGTAGTGGAACTCCGCCGGGTCCAGGGAGAAGACGACCGACCCCTTGTCGACGGACACCATGCGGGCGCCGATGAGTTCCACGACGGGCGGAGGCGGCACCTCACCGGCGGCGATGGCGCGAAGGAAGTCCAGGCCGTTGAGCTTCATGGCCATCGCGGCGGTCTTCTGCGGATCGGCCCAGGTGACCGTCCGCGTGCGTTCTTCGGACATCAGGCGGCCACGTTCCCCTTCATCAGCCACGTCGGACCCTCGGCGTAAGCACTGGCCTCCGCGAAGAAGGCACCGAAGTACGGTCCGGTCGCATGGGCGGTGAACGCGTCGACGTCGGCGTAGACCTCGTTGAGGTAGAAGAGATCCGGGTTCTCCTCGTCCGCGATGACCTCGAACCGCAGCGAGCCGGGTTCGTTCGCGAGGGAGTCCTCGGCGGTCTTGCGCGCGACCTTCACGAAGTCCTCGCGGTGTGCGGGCTGGACGGTGAACGACACCAGGAACTGGTACATGGCGGCAGCCTCTCTCGATCGGTCAGTTCATTCACTGAACTAGACGAACCGTAGCATGGCAGTTCAGTGAATGAACTACAGTGGGATCCATGGCACTGCCCAGCACCTATGCGGACCGCAACTGCTCGTTGGCGCGAGCGCTGGAGATAGTCGGCGAACGGTGGACGTTGCTGATCGTCCGCGACGCCTTCCTCGGCATCCGCCGGTTCGGCGACTTCGCGACCCAGCTGGGCATCCCGCGGGCCGTCCTGACCAACCGCCTCAAGTTCCTCGTGCAGGAGGACGTGCTCGCCCACACCGACGGCGAGTACCGGCTCACCCCCAAGGGCGTCCAGCTCTGGCCGATCCTGCGGGCGATGATGACCTGGGGCGACGAGCACTACTCCCCCAACGGCGAAAAACGCACCTTCTGGCACGCCGCCGACAACGGCCGGCTGGACCCCGAGGGCCGCTGCGCCACCTGCGGCGGCCTGGTTCCCGCCGGAGACACCCGCGTGGACCCCGGCCCGGGCTTCGAACCGGGCAACGCCAACCCCGATCCCGTCTCGGCGTTGCTCAACACGCCCCGCCGCCTGATGGAGCCGCTCGCATGAACCCGCTCGACCACGCCGCCCACTCGGCACTGACCGGCCCGCACGCCCAGTTCGCCGAGCACAAGGGCAACGTGCTGCGCTACCCGCCGGACATGTCACCGTTCGTGGCGCTGCCTCCCGAACCAACGGACGCCGACTGGCGGGACCTCGCCGCGCTGGCCCCGCACGCCGCCGTGACCAGCCACGAACCGCCGTCCGGCTGGGAGATCGAGGGACGCCTGCCGCTGCTGCAGTACGTCGGCGAGGACCTCGCGGCGGCGCCGGAACCCGAGGCCGTTCGCCTTGGTGCTGCGGACGTTCCGGAGATGCTGGCACTCGCGGAACTCACGCGGCCGGGCCCGTTCCTGCCACGCACCATCGAGATGGGTGCGTATTTCGGCGTCCGGCGCGAAGGCCGGTTGGTGGCGATGGCGGGCGAACGGCTGCGCGTGCCCGGCTACACCGAGATCAGTGCGGTCTGCACGCATCCGGACGCGCGTGGGCAGGCGTTGGGGACGCGGCTGTTGCTCGCTGTCGCACACGGCATCCAGGAGCGTGGGGAGACGCCGTTCCTGCACGTGCTCGCGTCCAACACCGGGGCGATCCGGCTGTACGAGAAGCTCGGGTTCCGGCTGCGGCTGAGCACGGAACTCCTGATTCTGACTCACGACGAGGCCGCGTGACCTAGGCTGGGGGAACATGATCGCCCGTTGGCGGTCCGATTCGAAAAGAAGTCGCCTGGATGTCCCAGGATCTCTCGCCCATGGTCGACAACGTCCCGTGGGAGTCTCTGCACCATCACTACGGCTCCGCAGAGGACATTCCCGCTCTGCTCCTCGCCAGTGCCACCGATCCCCATGCATTCGGTGAGCTGCACAACAAGGTGTACCACCAGGGCGGCGGAATCCTGTCCGCCGCACCACCCGTACTCCCTGTTCTCGTGCTGTGGGCACATGATCCGGGTTTCGCCTTGCGGGACGCGGCCATCAGGTTCATCGGCGACCTCGCCCAGACCGCGCGGAAGGCCGATCCCCAGTACGTCAACGCCGCGTGGCCGGCGGCATGGCAGGAAGCACTGCCGCAACTGCTCGGCCTGCTCGCGGACCCCGATCCAGTAGTCCGCAGAGCGGTCGCGTCCCCGTTGGGACAGGCCGCCGACCAGGCCGCGGTCGTGTTGCCCGCGCTGCTCGCGAGGTGGCACGAGGAACTCGATGAGGCGGCCAGCCTCAAGTACGTGCTGGCTGCCGCCCAACTGCTGCGTGACACGTCCGCAGAGTGGCCGGTGGAGGTGATCGACTGGCTTTCCTCCTTGCACGAGAACGAAAACCCCGCACTCCGGTTCGCCGGGGCTTTGGCGGCACGCCGCTGCGGGCTCGGAGGCCGCGACCCCCGGCACGTCGACGAGGCCGCGTCCTACCTGTCCTCGGCAGATCTGGCTGTGTGGCACGACGTCTGGCCGGTAGGACGACGGGTCGTCGGGCGGCTTCTGTGGTGCACGAACGACTATCTCGACGACGACCGGGACGGCAGAACCAGGCTGGCCGCGACCCTGCTGGGCAGCCTCGATGCCGACCGCCGCGCCAACGCGCTGACCACCGCCGCAGCCGTGATGGACCGCTGGCGTTCCCCAGTCACGACGCTTCTGCCACTCGTCGCGAACCGGCTGTCCGATCCCGACTCCCGGCAGCGGCGGTCGGCGTCCTCGATCCTCGCGTCCGCCGGCCGGGCGGCCGCGCCTTGGACGGCACAGCTGCTCGCCGCGTGCGAAGACGAGCCCGCCGTGGCCCGGCCCGCCCTGCAGGCCTTGGTCAGGATCGGCGCTCCCGAAGCCGTCGGCCTGGTCGCGGACCTTCTCGACGCACCCGATCACGGGCTCTCGCACAACGCCGGATGCAACGGCCCTTCACTTCGCGACATCCTCACGGCACTACGTCCTGCCGCCGCGTCGCTGCTGCCGGCTGTACGGCGGCGACTGACGGCGTCGAGCACGCTGACGGAGCAGCGCGCCTTGCTGTTGACGCTGGCGGAGTGGGGTCCTGACGCCCGGGACGCCTTCGTGGAGATCACGTCGTTCCTCGGCACGGAAGCAGAAGACTGGGCACTGGACGCCCTCATCGCATTGGATTCCGAGGAAGCACGCGAGGCGGCGCTGCCCGCGGTCGTGGCCGCCAAGGACGTTCCGGTCTCCACGAGGGCGGCAGTACGCCGGTGGAAGGTGACCGGCGAGCCCGGAGAACTCCTGCTCCACCTCCAGGCGGACGACCCCACCCTGCGGCAGCACGTCGAGGTGCTGGCCCGACTGGGCCCGGCAGCGGCCGGGCTCGCGGACCGGGTGCGCGACCGAACAGCGCTGCATCGCGGATGGGCGCTGGTGGAACTCCGGTACGCGCTGTGGCGGATGACCGGAGACCCTGAGGACGGGCTCTCGTTCGCCACCGCCACGCGGTTGGCGATCAGTTCGGACGGCGTCTTCGGCCGCTATTGCATTCGCGCTGTCGGCAAGCTCGCGGCGCTGGGCACCCTCGCCGCACCGGCCGTGCCCGCGTTGCGGCCGTTGCTCCACGGGGACGTGCGTCCCACCAAGGGAATCCCAAATGATGATCTGCTGTGCGAGACGGTCCGCGAGGTCCTGGCCGCCGCCGGTAGCGTGAGCCCATGCCACAGATCACCGTCGAGTACTCCGCCGAACTGAGCGACGCGTTCGACCGCCGCGCCTTCGCCCTCGCGCTGCACCAGGCCGTCGGGCCGCTGGTCAGCGCGGAGGTGTCGGCGTTCAAGACGCGGTTCCGGCAGATCGAGGAGTCCGTGATCGGGGACGGGTCGGCTGCGGGGATGATCCACGTCAGGGTCGGGTTGCTGACCGGGCGGTCCGTCGAGCTCAAGCAGGAGGTCGGGCGGGTGAGTCTCGGGATCGCTCAGGATCACCTCAAGCCGGTCGACGGGCTGCCGACCCAGGTGACGCTGGAGGTCTACGACATGGACCGCGAGCAATACCAGAAGGTCGTTCTCTAGGGCAGGATGCCGACCGCGCTGGTGCAGTACTGCCAGAACGCGACGACGTCCTCGGGCTTCTCGCCGGTGGTCGGCAGCAGGTGTGTCGGGCGCGCGCGGCGGTCGTGCCAGAACTGGCCGGAGCGGGGCGCGGGGCTGGTCGCGGCCAGCCAGACGATGGTGTCCGCGCCCTCCTCGGCGGTGCGCAGGAACGCCTTCGTCAGCTGGTGGAAGCCCGGCAGCGAACCGGCGACGCCCGGCGTGTCCGCCCAGCCCGGGTGCATGGCGTGCACGCCGATGCCGTCCTGGGCGTAGCGCTCGGTCAGCAGTGGAGCGAGCGTGACCTGCATGCGTTTCGTGCGGGCGTAGGCGGTCGCGCCGCGGTAGTCGCCCTCGCGGTACTCGGGGTCGTCCGCGCGGAGGCGTTGGGTGTACATGCCTCCCGACGAGACGAGCACGATTCGCGGGTCCGGGGAGGCGGCGAGGAGCGGGCGCAGCAGGTCGGTCATCAGCAACGGGCCGAGCACGTGGGTTGCGAACGTCAGCTCGTGGCCGTCCGGGCTGACCTTGCGCTCCGCGGGCAGGACGCCGGCGTTGTGCACCAGGACGTCGAGGCGGTCGTCCCGCATCTCCGCGGCGAACCGGCGCACTGACTCCTGGCTCGACAGATCACAAAGCCTGATCTCCACCACAGCTCCGGGCACCGCGGCGACGATCTCGTCGCGAGCGGCGGCGCCTTTGCGTTCGTCGCGCACCACCAGGACCACCTCGGCGCCGAGGCGGGCCAGGCCCAGGGCGGTCGCCTTGCCGATGCCCGTGCCTGCTCCGGTCACGACGGCTTTCCTGCCGCGCAACGCGTCAGGCGACAGGTCGGGCCAGCCTCGGCGGCGGAGTTGGAATCCCAGCTTCGAGTAGCCGGGGACCACGAGCCGGTCCGCGACGGTGTCCAACACGCGGAAGAGTCCGCTCACCCGTTTCACTCCCTGCATTCGTCACCCGTAGCGGAGTGGTTTCCTCGCGGGCTCTGCCAGCACACGTGACGCGAGCCACGCGAGGCCGTCGGCGGTGCCGGCCGGGGTGCCCGTCGGCTGGACGACGTGGCTGAGCACCGTCCTGGTCATGAGGTCGATCAGCACCTCGATCTGCTCGCCCGTGAGGCCCGGCCGGTAGGACTCGACCCGTGCCGCGAGCATCGTCTTGACCTCGATCAGCAGGGTTTCGGCGTGGGTGGTCAGCAGCGGCACCAGTTCGGTGTCCGCGCCGTGCGTCGCCGAGGCGATGGCGCGGACCAGCAGGTTGTCGCGGGCCAGGTCGAGGACGTCGCGGACGGCGTCGTAGATGGCCTCGACCAGGTCGTCGGCGTGGCGGTCGAACGCGGCGCCGATCACGGCGAGGAACCGGCCGAGCTCGTGGGCGAGCATGGCGTCGGCCAGGGAGTTCTTCGAGCCGATCTCGTTGTAGACGGTCTGGCGGCTGACCCCGACCTGCTCGGCGAGCCGCGTCATGGTGACCGCGGCCCAGCCGTCGCGGGCGGTCATCTCGACGGCCGCCTCGATGATCGGCTGCCGCCGGCCGGAAGCCGCCGCTGAAGTCCCGCCCATGAGAGCGATCCTAGGCCGTGCCGACGCGTCCCGGCGCCACGAAGTCGATCTTCTCGCGCACGCCGCAGTCCGGGCAGCACCAGGAGTCCGGGATGTCGGACCACGGTGTTCCGGCGGGGAAGCCCTCGCGCGGGTCACCGGTCTTCTCGTCGTAGACGTAGCCGCAGCCTGGACACATGCCGCCCGCGGTCGCGTCGCCACGGGTGTCGGTGACGACGTCCTCGCCGGCGTCCACGCCGTCGTAGCGGGCCAGGACCTTCGTGCGCTTGCCGGGCTGGATGTTGGCGCGGCCGATGTCGCCGCCGAAGTGGCCCTGCACCCGCGGGTCCATCACGCGCCGCCACAACGGCGGCACCAGTGCCAGCAGGATCATGCCCGCGTAGCCGGTCGGCAGCACCGGGGACTCGGCGAAGTCGCGCAGCGTCTGGTAGCGCCGGGTCGGGTTGGCGTGGTGGTCGCTGTGCCGCTGCAGGTGGTAGAGCAGGACGTTCGTGGCGATGTTGTTGGAGTTCCAGCTGTGGCTGGGGTCGACCCGCTCGTACCGCCTGCGGTCCGGCGCCCCGACCTTCTGCCGCAGCATCCCGTAGTGCTCCATGTAGTTCACGACCTCCAGCAACGAGAAGCCGATCACCGCCTGGATCAGCAGGTACGGCACGATGCCCGCGCCGAGCCAGATGATCATCGCCGCCCACAGCACCGCGGACATCAGCCACGCGTTGAGCACATCGTTGCCCAGGCGGTACGGGTGGCGGTCGCGCCGCCCGTAGCGCTTGCGTTCGAGCCGCCACGCGGACTTGACCGAACCGAACACGGTGCGCGGCCAGAACCGGTAGAAGCTCTCGCCCACCCTGCTGCTCGCCGGGTCCTCCGGAGTCGCGACCCGCACGTGGTGGCCGCGGTTGTGCTCGATGTAGAAGTGGCCGTAGAAGCTCTGCGCCAGCGCGATCTTGGACAGCCAGCGCTCGTGGCTCTCCTTCTTGTGCCCCAGTTCGTGCGCCGTGTTGATGCCGATGCCGCCGATGCACCCGATCGACACCGCCAGGCCGATCTTGTCCACAACGGACAGATCTCCGCGCGCGATCACCCAGAACGCCACCACGAACCCGACGTACTGGATCGGCAGGAACAGGTAGGTGATCCAGCGGTAGTAGCGGTCGTTCTCCAGCCGCTCGATCACGTCGTCGGGAGGATTGCTTCGATCGAGGCCCGCGAAGAGGTCGATCGCCGGGACGATGACCAGCACCACGATCGGGCCGATCCAGAACCACACGCCCCAGCCGGTCGCCGCGTGCATCCCGATCGCCAGGAACGCCAGGGACGGCACGACCAGCCCCAGCAGCCACAGGTACCGCTTGCCGTCCGTCCACTGCTCGGTTGAGCCGACGGGCACCGTTGCCTTCATGTCGCTCATGCCACGCTCCTCAGGAGGTTGACAGAATGGTAGGACATGTAAAGTCCATTTGACAAGGGGGCACTATTTGTAAACCACGAGCAGAGTCGTGGCGCGCCTCCTGTAGGCGACGGCGGACACCGTCAGGCGTACGGGCACGCCTGGAAGCACGGCACCGAGAGCGGCGGTGATGTCGTGGACGGTCCGCAGCGGCGAACTTCCGCGCCACACCACGACCTCGACGCGGATCCCGTCCTCAGAGGACAGTTCGACGCTGTGCACGGCCGGGTGGCACAGGGCGGTCTGCTCGACGAGCAACAGTCGCTCGTCCTCGTGCAACTGGCGCAGGGTCACGAAGTCCAGGACCGCGCAAGACGCTGATACGTCACGCTCGTTCACCGAATCGAGGTACGACGCCGTTGAGCCGCAGATGGGCGAGCAACGGCTGGGAGTGGCTGTGCAGGTTCGCGACGGGGTACGCCTGCATCGCGGTGCCGAAGTCGGGCAACGCCCACGTCTCGCCGGGACGGTCGCTGTCCGGCGCGAGGTAGCAGTCAGGACCGGACAGCGTGCCCGTCCACACGTCTGGATAAGCGGCCGTGTGCGCGTGCAGGGTCATGCGCCGCCACTCGTCCCAGGCCAGGTCCGGGAAATAGCGCGAGGCCGCCCAGATCAGGGTCATGTTGACCGAGAACCACACCTGGCCGTGCGTGCCGTCGGGAACGGGCCAGCGATGACGGGCGCCCAGCGGCGAACCGGCCCGGCACGTCTCGTCGATCGTGGTGAGCAGGGCACGCGCTTGGTCCGGAGTGGCGGCACCGCACAGGATCGCCCACGGCTGCACTTCCAGCCACAGGTCATGATCGCCGACGACCTTGCCGCCAGGGCCGTGTGCGCGCCGGAACCAACGGCCGTTCCACTCCCCCGCGACCAGCGAACGGAGTGCGGCGGCACGTTCGCGTGCCTCGGCGGCCGTCGCGTCATCGCCCAGACGTTCGGCGAGGTCCGCGTACAGCGGAAGCACCCAGGCCGCCATCGCCGAGTTCAGGACCGACTCGCCCCGCTCGATCATCAGCTCACGGTCCACACCGGACTCTTTGATGGCGAGGTCGTTCCAGTCGGCGTTGAGAATCCGGACGTGACCGTGCTCCCCCACGCCCACTTCGTCGACGAAGAACCGGAACTGGCGCCTCAAATTCTCGGCGAGCGGAACAGGAACGGCGCCGTGACACGGGTGGTACGGCACCGGCTGTTCGAATGCGGCGAGATCACCGGTCGCGGCCGCGTACTCGGCGGCGAGCCAGAGCGCCCACAGGTTCTGGTCGGACGGCCGGAACAGCTGCGTCCACGGTTGTTTGCGGCCGTCGAGGGCGTACGGGAGGTCGCCGTCCGGGCTTCCCCAGGCACAGGTGTTGCGCAGCACCGACAGGGCGAGGTCCGGTTCGAGGTGCACCAGCGGCAGGGCGTGCTGCAACGGATCCCTTGCGGCGCCGTTGAAACCGTGCCGGAACGAGTAGGCGGACCCCTGGTTCAGCGTGTGACCGCCGAGCACACCGTCGACGCAGGCACCGCCGGTGAGCAGGGCCGCGTGCCAGGGAATCTCGGCGGCGGCCTCGGGAGCGCGGCCGGACGCGGCGGACGGGAGCCGCTCGCGCAGTCCCGCCAGACTGGCCGCGTAGATCGCCGCCGGGTCGGCGGCGGGATCGTCGAGCAGACCGAACCGGAACCACACCGTCGTCCGCTCCCCCGGCGCCAGTTCCAGCGCGGCCTCGACGGTCAGCATCCCCGCCGTGGTCTCCGCCCGTTCGCCGCCGAAGTTCTCCAGCGCCACCACGGGTGCGTCCGGCGGAGCATCACCGCGCACGGGCCCGAACTCCAGATCCACCAGGCGTGGCCGCACGACCCACTCCTCGGTCAACGACCGACGCAGCACCGCATCGCCCCGGTTGAGCACGTCGACCCTGATCAACACCCACGGCACCTCGCCCTCTGGGCACAGCACCGTGCGTTCGATCTCGACCTCGTCCGACACCACCGCCATCCGGCAGAAGGTCGGCCCGAACAGCTTCGCGGAATCGATCTCCAGGTCACCGAACCGCGCGATGCCCGTGTGCTCGGCGATCCACCGGCACCCGAGGTGCTCGTCCCAGAGCCCGAACAGTCCGTCGCTGCCGGCGACCAGGGTGATCCGGCGGTTGCCCAGGTGCACCCGATGTGTCGACGTCGGCGGGTCGATGATCGGATCCCACGGCCGGGGGCCTGCCCGGTACTCGAAAGCGGGCAGGCCCTCGACTGTCGTCCACTCACCGAACGCGCTCACACGACAGAGCGTTCCGGCACGACCACCCGGTGGGCAATCGTCCGATCAGCGCCAGAACCTGCGGCGGCGCTCCGGCTCGGCGGTCTTCCCCGCCACGAACTCCCGCAGCACGTCCAACGCCCGCGCCCAGAGCTCGTCCACGTCTCCCCCGGCCGTGATCTCCGCGACCAGGCCGTGCAACGGCGCGTGGGCGTCGCCCTGCCGACCGGCGATCAGGGTGCCGAGCCGGCTGGCCAGGTCGGCGAGCAGGTCACGACGCTCCCACGAGGGCAGCGCCACGTCCTTCTCCAGGCGCTGGACCTCCAGCGCGACGATCTCCCGCAGGTCGGCGGGTTCCTGCACCGGCACGGGCACGGGCATCGGTGGCGGCACGGGCATCGACACGGAGTCGCGCATCCGCTTCGGCGCCGCGGCCCTGGCCATCGGCGCGGCGGCCACAGCAGGCGGTGGCGCGCCGTAGCCGCCACCAGGCGCGGCACCGGCGAAGCTCGCCGCCACCGGCATCGCGAACCCCGGAGCCGGACGCTCCCATCCCGCGGGCTGCTCGACCGGCTGCACGACCCGGTGCACCGTCCCGTCGGACACCACCCGCTCGTCCACCGCCACGAACGCGGTGAAACGGCACAACACCCCGAACTTCAACGAGGTCTGGACGATCGACGACTCCAGCGTCCTGTCACCGACCGCGTACCGGTCCTCCAGATCACGCAGCGCGGCACGGGCCCACTGCGCCCGGACTGCCGGTGACGTGTGCTGTTGAACGGCCACCGTCTCCTGCCAGTCCGCACCTTCCCGGGTCCGGCCGCGCACGCTGAACGACTCCGGCACCGCACCCCGGTACCGGCCGAAGGCGACCAGCGGCACGCCCGGATAGATCGCCGTGGGCTGCCGGGGCAGGTCGGACGACGGCGACACCACCACGTCGGTGATGACCGGCGCGCCGATGCGCCGCTGGATGTGCGTCATCGCCTCGTCCAGCCGGTCCTCGCTCTCGACCAGCTCGCAGCGGCCCGCACCGGCGGCGGCGAGCCTGCCGAGAAAGCCCGCGTTGACGGCCGTGTCGATGCCGACGGCGTGGATCCGCGTCCGGTTGATCATCGGCGCGATGTCGCGCAGCATCTGGTCCTCGTTGCCGACCTGGCCGTCCGTGACCAGCACGAGGACGGGGTCGCGTTCCGAGGTCGCGTCGGCGAGCAGGCTCAGGCCCTGCCGCAACGGCTCGTACATCTCGGTGCCGCCACGGGCCTGCACGGCCGCCAGGTGTTCGACGGCGCGGAAGCGGTGCCGGTCGGTGGCCGTGACCAGCGCCGAACCGAGAGTCTCCGGCCGTTCGAGGCGGTCGTCGAAGGTGATCACGGAGAACGTGTCGTCCGCGGTCAGCGTGTCCACGATCCGGGCGGCCGCACGCCTGGCCGCGACCATCTTCCAGCCCGACATGCTGCCGGAGCGGTCGAGCAGCAGCACGACGTCCCGCGCACGGACCGGGGCCTCGGGCTCGGGCGGCAGTACCGTCAGCTGGTAGGTGCCCTCACCGCTGTCGTCCAGATCCGGCACGCACACGACGGCGGAGCTGTTTCCCTGGTACGCCAGGCGAAGCACGAAGTCGCGATCGACCCGCTCGCCCGGCGCGACCGTCACGGTGTTGCCCTCGGCGACCACGGTGTGCAGGCTCGACCGCACCTCGCCGAGCTCCAGGCCCGCCGGGTCGATCTCCACGCCGATGCCCAGCCGCACGGGGTTGGGGAAGCCCGGCAGCAGCACCGGCGGCGTGATGCGCGACGCGTCCGGCACCGCGTCCGTGTCCTGCGCGTACCCGTCACCCACCGATGGGCCCTCCAGCGGCGAGCCCGGCACGTACCTCGGCGCCACCACCAGCGGGAACCGGAACGTGGCCGCGCCGTCCTCGAACACCAGCGGCCCCACCATCGTCAGCTCGACGGTGACCCGTTCGCCGGCCGGGATGTTGCCCACGCGCATGGTGAAGACATCGGGCCGTTCTTCCTCCACGATGGACGCTCTTTTGCCCGCCGCGATCGCGTCGTCGTAGGTCTGGCGAGCCTGCGCACGTTCCTGCAGGTCGGCTTCCACTGTGCGGTCGCCGGCGGTCATCTTCATGCCGGTGACGGCGGCGCGATCCGGCAACGGGAACACATAGGTCGCTTCCAAAGCGGTGTCATAGGTGTTCACGAACCCGGTCGTCAGCACGACGCGGCCGACCAGACCGGTGATCGCCGCTCGCACGTCGAGCCGCTCCAGCGGCAGGTTGCCGCGTTCGGTGCGCAGCGCACCGACACCCGCGTCCTCGGTCGTCCGGCCGATGCGGTCGGCTTCGGCGGCCTTCATCGGGGCGACGGAGATGGTCATGACGGATCCCTTTCGTTGAGCAGGCCACGGGCGGCGAGCAGATCGAGCAGTGGCCGGGCGGCGGCGGCGATGTCGGCGCGGTCGGCGGCGGTCGGCGTCCCCGGCACCAGGACGACGGCACCTCCGCCGAGCGCGACGCCGTTGAGCGCGAACGCCTCCGGAGGTGCGGGTGGAGCGGGCGGTGCGGCTGCCGGTTCGGCCCAGAACCTCGGGCGAACGGCCTCCGGCTGCGGTGCCTCACCGGAGTCGAGCAGGTGTTCCGGGACGCGGGCGACGGCCGCCAGCGTCGTGTCGGTGGCGCCCGCGAGCACCTTCTGGATGTCGGCCAGCGTCCTCCCCTGCGACTGAAGTCTCTTCACCGCCACGAGCTGGAGCAGGTGGCGCCTCTCGTACAACGCGGTGCGGCCGCGCATCGCCGATGGCCGGTCGACCAGCCCCGTCGTCGCGTACCAGCGGACGGCCCGCTTGTCGGGCACGTCCCGGACGCGGCCGTTGGGCGCGCCCGAGTACTCCGCCGTCAACGCGGCGGAGACACGGTCCAGCAACTCGTCGAGCGTCCACACCCCTCGATACTGACACTGCAACCGTGACAGTGTCAACGTCACCCGAAAAACCTGATGATGTTCACGCGCGGTAGCCGGGTAGGGTCCAGCGCGTCCGCGTGCCCCTGAAAGTTCACCCACATGAGGACGGAGAGCACGAGTGACCACGGACGAGGTCGGCACCCTGACCGACCACCGCGCCGAGTTAGGCCGGTTGAACACCAAGAAGGCCCAGATCGTCTATGCGCTGGAGAACATGCCGCGCGGTGGCACGGTCGAGGACGTCCGGCGCTGGCTGCACAAGCAGGGCCAGGTCGTGCCCGCGCCTTCCCACGCCAGGACGATCGTGAACGAGTGGCGTGCCCGCAACGGCATGACCGACACGAGCGGTCACGTGGTGCTGACACCGGAACTGATCGCCGAGTTCGACAAGGCAGAGGCAGAGGCCTCCTCCCACGCCCCTGAACCACCCGCAGAGCCCGCGGAGCCGTCAAAGCCCGCCGGTGCCAAGGGTTTCTACGCCGTCGCGCTGATGAGCATCGGCGTCAGCGTGGACACGTCGTGGCGGTTCTTCGAGCAGCGCCTGGGCATCACCGACGTCGTCGAGCGGGTCGTCCTGTTCTCCGTCATGGAGGCGGCACTCGTCGCGTGCGGCTGGGCGATGCGCGGTGGCGTGCGCCGGGACGGCCGTCCCGGTCCGGCCCGCCTGGTGGCGTGGGCGCTGACCGCGTTCGCCGCCTTCGCGGCCTTCAGCCTGTCCGGCCCGGTCGCCGGTACCGCCCGCGTCCTGCTCGGACCGGTGCTCGGCCTGGTGATGCTACACCTCGCGCTCGGCATCGAAATCCGCGCCTCGCGTCAGCGCACGACGACGTGGGCACGCGTGGGCCGTGAGCTCCGCGAACGGCTGCTGTCGTTGCTGGGCCTGGGCGACGACCACCGGGACGCCGCCGCGCGCACCCGCGACAAGGCCGCCCTGCGCGCCGCGAAGCTGGCCATCGCCAGCCGGTGGACGCCGCGCCGCAAGGCCCGTCTGCGCAAGGCCCTGCACGCGTCGCACGTCGCGCACGACTCCACCCAACGCGACCGGATGCTGCGGGAACTCGGCGTGCTCCAGCACGCGGACGAGCTCGCCAAGATCTCCCAGCCGTCGCCGTGGTGACTCCTGTCCTGATCTCCGACACCGGACTGGCCGCGGAGATCGCCGGCCTGATCAACCGCGTGTACGCCAAGGCGGAAAAGGGGATCTGGCAGGAGGGCAGCGCCCGGACCACCCAGGAGGAGGTGGCGGAACTCATCGCCACCGGGCAGATCGCGGTGCTCAGGTCGGACGATCGCATCGTGGGTTCGGTGCGCGTGCACGAGATCGAGGACGGCGTCGGCGAGTTCGGGATGCTGGTCGCCGCGCCGGAAGAGCGCGGCACCGGCATCGGCCGCGACCTCGTGTCGTTCGCCGAGAACTGGGGCCGCGAGCGCGGCTTCGCGGAGATGCAGCTGGAGCTCCTGGTACCGCAGGGGTGGGCGCACCCGGTCAAGGAGTTCCTGCGCGGCTGGTACACGCGGATCGGCTATCAGGTCGTGCGCAAGGACAGTCTGGAAGACGCGTATCCGTTCCTGGTGCCGCGTCTGGCGTGCCCGTGCGACTTCCTGGTCTTCCGCAAAGATCTCGATCCCAGTAAGTGAACTCTCAACCGGTTTGATCGAGGTGCGAGGTACCGTCCGCCTCCTAAAGCCGAGTTAGAGGAGACGAACCGTGCGTCGTCGTATGCGTGGCACCGCCGTGGCCGCGATCGCGCTGACCAGCCTCATGGTGGTGAGCGCCTGCGCGAAGGACTCCGGTGGTGGCACCACGCCCACCGGATCCGGCAGCGCCTGCGAGTTCTCGACGCCGCCCACCGCCCCCGCCACGTCGAGCACCAGCGCCGCGAGCGGCGACAAGGTCGACGGCAGCGCGTTGAAGATCGGCCTGGCCTACGACATCGGCGGCCGCGGCGACGCGTCGTTCAACGACCTCGCCGCCCTCGGGTTCGACCAGGCGATCAAGGACATGGGCGTCAAGAAGGAGAACACCCGCGAGCTCTCCGCCGCGCCGAACGAGGACGAGGCCGCGAAGCAGACCCGCCTGCGCCAGCTCGCGTCCGAGGGCTTCAACCCGATCGTCGGCGTCGGCTTCGCGTACACCGAGTCGCTCAAGGTGGTCGCGCCGGAGTTCCCGAACGTCAAGTTCGGCCTGGTCGACTCCGCGGTCGAAGGCGCCACCAACGTCACGCCGCTGGTCTTCGCCGAGCAGGAGGGCGCGTTCCTCGCGGGCGTCGTAGCCGCCTACCAGAGCAAGAAGTGCCACGTGGGCTTCGTCGGCGGCGTGGACATCCCGCTGATCCAGAAGTTCGAGGCGGGCTACAACCAGGGCGCCCGCACCGCCGCACCCAAGGTCAAGATCGACAAGAAGTACATCACCCCGGCCGGCGACTTCACCGGCTTCCAGGACCCGCCGAAGGGCCAGGAGGCCGCGAAGGGCCTGATCGACAAGGGCGCCGACGTCGTCTACCCGGCCGCCGGCGCGTCCGGCATCGGCGTGTTCGCCGCGGTCAAGCAGGCGGGCGTGCTCGCGATCGGCTGCGACGCCGACCAGTACAACCAGCCGACGCTCGCCGCCAACCGGGACGTCATCGTGGCGTCGAGCCTCAAGCGCGTGGACGTCGCCGTCTACGACTTCTTCCACGCGGCCGCCGCCAACAACCTCGCGGCGCTGCCCAAGGTCTTCGACCTGAAGGTCAACGGCATGGGGTACGCGACGTCGGGCGGCAAGATCGACGCGAAGCTGCAGGGCATTCTCGAGGGCTACAAGAAGGACATCGTCGACGGCAAGATCAAGGTCGCGGACACGCCGTAGTGCTCACGCCGTTGGCCGATGCGATGAGCGTCATCGGCCAACGGACGTCCTCGCCTTCGCCCCGACGGCTCAGCGCGATGGTCAACTGCTCGCCGGTGAGCCGCCTGTTGGCGACGCACGACCGCACGAGTGACCGCACTTCATCGTCCACAATGGCCGGTTCCTGCTCCCACAGCTTCAACGCGTGCAGGGCGGCGCGCCGCGCCATGCGTGGATCCCGCGCGTACCACTGGCCCGTGCGCCAACTCTGGAGACCGCCGAGTTCGCGCGGCCTAGCCGCACGACTGGCTTCCAGTTCGTCCATCGCACGCAGCAACGCGCGCTCGTTCCGTTGGTACGGACCGGCCAGTTCGATGAGGAAGCTCAGCGTCGCCCGGTGGCCGATCGGGTGGTACAGGCGCACGCACGAGCACAGCGCCGCGACCCGTTGGCCCTGCTGGAGCCATTTGTTGCGCACCCTGCTCGCTCGATCGTTGAACCCCACCAGCCGAGGCTACCGACCACCCGCAACCGATTTGGATACGCGGGCGATATGAGCCTTGGCCTAGCCTCGCGGCGACGGGCTGGGAGGCGGGCGTGGACAGGGCACCGGGCGTGAGCGTCCGCCTCAAACTCACCATCAGCTACGCCGGCTTCCTCATGCTCACCGGCATCCTGCTGATGGCCGCGGTGCTCGTCTACTACACCTACTTCCTGCCCACCGGCTGGATCCTCACGCCCACCGGCGACTTCATGATCAACCGTGGGCGGCTGCTGGGCTCCTTCGCCCCGTTCATCGTCGGCGTGCTGTGCTTCCTGCTGGTGTTCGGGCTTCTGGGCGGCTGGTTCCTGGCCGGGCGCATGCTCGCGCCGCTCGACCGCATCACCGACGCCACGCGCGTCGTCGCCACCGGTTCGCTCTCGCATCGCATCGAGTTGCCGGGACGTTCGGACGAGTTCCACGAGCTCGCGGACGCCTTCGACGCCATGCTGGCGCGGTTGGAGACGCACGTCGCCGAGCAGCAGAGGTTCGCGGCCAACGCCTCGCACGAGTTGCGCACTCCGCTGGCCGTGACTCAGACGTTGCTCGACGTGGCGCGCAAGGACCGCGACTCCGATGAGCTCGTCGAGCGGTTGCACTTCGTGAACGCGCGGGCGATCGACCTGACCGAGGCGTTGTTGTTGCTCAGCCGGGCCGATCAGCGGTCGTTCGTCAAGGACCGGGTCGACCTGTCGCTGGTCGCCGAGGAGGCCGCCGAGACGTTGCTTCCCTTGGCGGAGAGGCACGGTGTCACCATCGAGACGGCCGGCGATCTGGCGAACGCCGTCGGGTCGCCCGCGTTGTTGTTGCAGATCACGACGAACCTCGTGCACAACGCGATCGTCCACAACCTCGCCGAACGCGGCACCGTGTGGATCGGCACCGCGGCCGGGCCCGCGTTCGTCACGCTCACCGTGGAGAACACCGGCGAGCAGCTCACGCAGCACCTGGTGTCGACGCTGACCGAGCCGTTCCAGCGTGGTGCCGAACGCGTCCGGCGTCATCACGCCGGGGTCGGGCTCGGGCTGGCGATCGTCAAGAGCATCACCTACGCGCACGACGGAACCCTCACGCTCACGCCTCGGGCCGGTGGCGGGCTGCGCGTCACGGTGCGACTGCCCGCCGCATCGTGACGCGAGGCTTCAGCCGATCGGGAAGTCGAAGTAGGTGTCCGGGTAGGGCTCGTCGATCAGGGTGTAGTGCCACCATTCGCTGTCGTAGCGGTGGAACCCGCAGGCTTCCATGATCGAGCAGAGGTGCTGCCGGTTCGCCGTTTCGGCCTCGGTGATCCCGAACGCGCCGTGGTGCGAGATCGGGTCCATCAGGTCGTGGTCGCCGCCCATCGGCACGAGTTCGCCGGTGGTCAGGTGGTAGAGCGTCAGGTCGACGGTGCTGCCCCGGCTGTGGCCTGATCTCCTTGCCACATAACCCTTCTCGAACATCTCGGCCCTGGTGATGTTCGGGTGGTACCGCGCTTTGGTCTTCTCGTCCTCGGGTTGGTCCGCCCAGCGCAGGAAGCAGTCCACGGCGCGTTGCGGGCGATAGCCGTCCCACAGCAGCAGGCCGAAGCCGAGCGACTCGGCCTTCTCGTGTGCCTTCTCCAGCGCGGCGGTCAGGGCGCGCGTGCCGACGACGCGGTTGACGAGGTAGCCGTCGACGGGTTTGCCGGTGAAGTTGTCCCACGTGGCGTACTTGGCGTCCCAGCGGATTCCGGGTGCGCACTCGTCCACGAAGACGAAGTCCGGGTTCACCGGAACCTTCCCGTCAGCGCCAGCGACACCAGCCGGTCGATCACGTCGCCCAGCGACAGGCCCGCGGCCGCCATCATCCTCGGGTAACGGCTGTAGGAGGTGAGGCCGGGCATGGTGTTGACCTCGTTGAGGACCACCTTCCCTTCCGGCGTCAGGAACATGTCCACCCGCGCGAGGCCGGAGCAGCCCAGCGCGCGGTAGATGACCTTCGCCGTCTCCTGCACGAGTGCGCGGGACTCCGCCGGGATGTCCGCGGGCACGATGAACGTCGAGTTCTCCGAACCCGTTTCGGGCGTGCTCTCCTGATGGATGCGGAAGAAGCCGTGGGTCAGGGCGACCCGGTCCGGTTCGCCGGCGATCAGGTCCAGGTCGTTGCCCAGGATCGAACAGCCGATCTCGTTGCCTGTCACGGCTTCCTCGATCAGCACCTTCGAGTCGTACTGCCGGGCGACCTCCACCGCGACCGCCAGTTCGTCCTCCGTGGACACCTTGGTGACGCCGAAGGACGACCCGGAGCGGGCCGGTTTGACGAACACCGGGTAGGTGAGCTCGCCGGGTTCGATCTTCTCGTCCGGCGTCACGGTCCAGAAGTTCGGCGTCGCCACGCCGGCGCTCCTGGCGACGACGTACGTGAGGGACTTGTCCATGCACAGCGCGGAACTCTGGACGTCGCACCCGATGTAGGGCACGCCCGACAGCTCCAGCAGGCCCTGCATCGCGCCGTCCTCCCCCAGCCTGCCGTGCAGCACGGGGAAGACGACGTCCAGGCTGATCGATTCGAAGCGGTCCTCGTCGAGGACGAGCAGTCCGTCAGCGGAGAGCACGACCGGGCGGCCGTCCGTCGCGTCCGGGCCGTCGCACAGCCTCCAGTCGCCGTTGCGCGTGATCTTGATCCAGAACGGGTCGTACTTCGCGGCGTCGAGGCTCCCCGCGACCTCCTGCGCGGACTTCACCGAGACGGGATGTTCCTCGAACGACCCGCCGAAGATGATTCCGATCTTCACCTTGGTCATGCTCTTCCCCCGAAGTTCAGGCAGTTGATGAGACTGTTCTCCACGGTGTCGCTCAGCGCGTGGTCCGTGTAATAGGCCGTGTGCGGGCTGATGAGCACGTTCGGCATTCCTTGCAACCGCAGCAGCGGTTCGCTGTCGATCTCGCGGGCACGACAGTCGGCGTAGAAGATTCCCTCTTCGCCTTCGACGACGTCCAATGCCGCGCCGCCCAGACTGCCGCTTTCCAACGCCTCGACCAACGCCTTGGTGTCGATGAGCGGGCCGCGTCCGGTGTTGATGACGACCGCGCCGCGTTTCATCAGCCCGATGCGGTCGCGGTCGAGGAGGTGATGGGTTTCCGCGGTCAACGGCGTGTGCAGCGTGACGATGTCGCACAGCCGTAGCAGTTCGTCCAGCGGCACGTAGTCGGCGGAGTTGCGCGGCCTGCTGTCGTGGGCCAGCACGCCGCAGCCGAAGCCGCGCAACCGGTCCAGGACCGCCACGCCGATGCGCCCGGTGCCGATCACCCCGACGGTCAGGTCGCGCAGTTCCTTGCCGCGCACGGCCTGAAGCCGATAATCGTGCAGGTCAGCACGCCTGAGGACGGACTTCATGTCGCGGATGACCATCAGCATCAACATCATCGTGTAGTCGGCGACGCTGTCGGGTGAGTAGGTGACGTTCCCGACGGTGATGCCCACGCTCTCGGCGTACTCGACGTCGATGTGGTCGAAGCCGACGCTTCTGGTGGAGATGTAGCGGACGCCCACACGACCGAGCGCCGAAAGCGTGGCGCGAGTGATGCGGGTTTTGTGGCCGACGCTGACGCACTGGTTTCCGCGTGCCAGTTCAGCGTTGGACTCGGAAACCGCTTCTTCGGTGATGGTCGGTGTCACGCCGCAGCGGGGTGCCATTGTCCGGAACAGGACGGCCTCGTCCTGCCCGCACCCGTAAATCGTGATGCCCGTTGCCATGCGCCTCAGTCAAGACGGCACGGCGTTGCCAGCCCGTATGCGGTTTTCGATATGTCGGCGATATGGCCGCTATTCGGCCTTGGTCACCATCAGACCGATCGCGGCGGGCAACTCGACGCGCAACTGGGCGACGTTGTCCGCTTTGCCCGCCAGATGGTTCAGCAACGCCCGCTGGAAGATGCCGTCGAGCGTCACGTAGATCATGGTGGGCGAGACGGCGACCGTGCCGCCGACCAGTTCGGCGTAGCGGCTGACCACGCGCCACACCATGTCCTCGCGGTGGCCGTCGATCTCGAGCACGTCGGCGCGGAACGACTCGTCGAACAGGCTCTGGTTGCGCAGGTCGTACCAGAGGCGGTGCAGGGTCGCGTCCTGGCCGAGGGTGTCGAAGAACATCGCCACGAACTCGTCGCGCAGCTGGTCGGCCGTCGTGGAGGTGGCCACGACCTCGTCGTAGCGCGTCACGCAGACGACCTCGTACTGGCGGACGGCCTCGGTGATCAGGTCACGCTTGTCCGCGAAGTAGTAGTGCAGGACGCCGTGGGAGAACTCGGAGTTCTGCGCGATCTCCCGCAGGCTCGTCCGCGCGTACCCGAGTTCGGCCAGCGTGTGCAGGGTCGCCACGGCGAGCTCGGTCCGCCGGGCGTCGAACTTGTCGACCTGCCGGCGGGTGATGCGGTCCTGCTTGCGCGAAGCGACATCCGTCACGCCTCGGATCCTAACGCTCACTGCGACAAACATTGACCATTCGTCCAAAAAATCTTGGACAGTCGTCAAAGAAAAACTTGACGACTGTCAAGGAAAAGCTAGTGTGTGAGCCATCTCACCGAGGAGGCGACTCAATGACGAGTTATCAGCTGAGCGGACGAAAAGCGCTGGTCACCGGGGGTGCGCGAGGACTGGGCGCGGGCATGGCCCAGGCCCTGGCGCAGGCCGGCGCGGCGGTCCTGATCGGCGACGTCCTGGAGGAGGAGGGCAAGCAGACCGCCCAGGCGTTGCGCGACTCGGGCGCGACGGCGGAGTTCGTTCCGCTGGACGTCACCGACGACGCGAGCTGGGCCTCGGCGGTGAGCACGGCGGTCGACGCGATCGGCGGCCTCGACATCCTCGTGAACAACGCGGGCATCGAGATCACCAGCCTGATCACCGAGCTCGACCCCGCCGACGTCCGCAAGATGCTCGACGTGAACGTCCTGGGCACCGCCCTCGGCATGAAGCACGGCCTGCGCGCGATGCGTCCCGGTGGCGCGGCGGGCAACGGCGGCTCGATCATCAGCGTCGCGTCGGTCGCGGCGACCATCGCCTTCCCCGGCATCAGCGTCTACTCGGCGACCAAGTCCGCCATCGACCGGCTGACCAGGGTCGCGGCCGCGGAGTCGGGCAAACTCGGCTACGGCGTGCGCGTCAACTGCATCTACCCCGGCCTCACGCCCACCGCCATGGGCAACCAGCTCGCGGTCGACTGCGCGCAGCTGGGCCTGTTCCCCTCGGTCGAGGCCGCTGTCGGAGCGGTCATCGAGCTCACCCCGCTCGGCCGCCTCGGGCAGGTCGACGACATGGCCGACGCGGTGGTCTTCCTCGCGTCCGACGCGTCCAAGTTCATCACCGGAGCGGGTCTTCCGGTCGACGGCGGAATGGGAATTTGACTTCATCCCCGCCATGAAGAACGGGGATTCCCGTTCGGCTCGCGCCGAACACCGCTCACGCGGTTTGCCTCGCAGCACGGGTTTCCTGTTTCACAGCCGACCGCGGAAGGGAGGTCCCTTGCCGGCTCACGTCAGCTCCACAGGCATCGCCCTGGCTGTCCGCCAGGGCTACGGCTCGACCAGCCGCAAGAATGTTCTTCGCCGCGTTGATGTCCCGATCATGCCGGGAGCGGCAGCCTGGACATGTCCAGTACCTGGTGGACAGCGCCAGTTCAGCCAGCAGATGCCCGCAGGCCGAACAGGTCTTGCTGCTGGGAAACCAGCGATCGATGACCACCAGCAAGCGCCCGGCACGCTGGGCCTTGTACTCCAGCATCGCGCGGAACTCACCCCACCCGGCATCGCTGATCGCGCGGGCCAGACGGCGGTTGCGGATCATGTTCGCCACCGCCAAGTCCTCGATCACGACAAAGTCCGCACGGCGAATGAGCCCGGTGCTGGTGCGGTGCAGGAAGTCCTGCCGGGCGTGCCGAACTTTGCGATGTGCGGCGGCGACCTTGCGCCTGGCCTTCGAACGGTTGAGAGAGCCGCGCTGGGTGCGCGCCATGCACCGCTGGTAGCGGGCCAGGTTGCGCGCCTTGCGTTCCAGGTGCCGCGGGTTGGGGATCTGCTCGCCATCCGAGGTCACTGCAAAGTCCTTCACCCCGAGATCCACGCCGACAGCATGGCCGATCTCGGGCAGCGTCGCGGGAGCGGCCGTGTCCACGGCGAACGTCACGTACCAGCGGCCGTCCGGCTCCCTGGCCACGACCACCGTGGTGGGATCCACAGTGGACAGCTCTACTTCGTGGAAGGACCATGCGAAACGCAATGGCCTGCTCGTCTTGGCGAGGTAGAGCAATCCACCACGCAGCCGAAACGCCGACCTGGTGAAGTGCGCGGTCTGCCGGCCGGAGCGGGACTTGAGGCGGGGACACTTCGCGCGCCCGGTGAAGAAATTCCGGTACGCGGCATGCTGGTGTCGCAACACCTGCTGCAACGGCACGCTGGACACCAGGGACAGAAACTCCAGTTCCTCAGTGCGTTTCCACCTGGTCAGCGCCGCGTCGGTCTCTCGGTACGAGGTGGACTTCCCCTCGGCGTGGTAACGGTGCTGCCGCTCAATCAGGGTCTTGTTCCACACCAGGCGCGCACACCCGAACGTGCGGTTCAACACCGCGACCTGTTCTGCGTCCGGGTAAGCCCGGCAGCGATATGCCGTACGCACAACATCTAGTCTACCGAAAGGGTTTTGTCGTGAGTGAACACCCTGGTCGTCTGCTGGCACGCTCCTTGCCGGAGCTGCCCCGGCTTCATCCGGACACTCCTGCGGGAATCCGGATACCTGCCCTGGCTGAAGGCTGCGGCCTTCACCGCCGGACGCGGTGATCGGCATGCCAACTGACAAGCCTGTCGTCGTCTACGGAGCCTCCGGCTACACCGGACGCCTGATCTGCGAGTACCTCCGCGAGTACGGGATCCCGTTCCTCGCCGCCGGCCGCGATGGCAAGAGGGTCAAGGAGACCGTCGACGCCGTGCCCGGCATCGACACGGTCTCGTACGACATCGTCGAGGTCGAGCACACCGAGGCCGCGCTGACCGAGGCGTTCACCGGTGCCAAGGTCGTGCTCAACACCGTCGGCCCGTTCTCCCGCTACGGCCACGAAGCCGTGCGGGCCAGCCTGAACGTCGGCGCGCACTACACCGACACGAACGGCGAGCAGGACTGGATGATCGACACCGACGCCCAGTACGGCGCCGAGTTCGCGAAGCAGGGCCTGCTGCTCTCCCCCGGCATCGCCCAGATGTACACGGTCGGCGAGATCGCCGCGCAGATCTGCCTGGAGCAGCCGGGACTGGACACTTTGGACATCGGGGTGTTCTGGAAGGGTTACCCCACCGTCGCTTCCACCAACACCATCCTGACGAACGCCGCGTTCTCGAAGGCCTTCTACCTGGAGCAGAACGAGTACGTCGAGTGGCCCGCGGACGCCGGCCTCTACGAGCTCGTCGTGCCCGGCCAGCACGAGCTGGGCCTGGCGCTGCCGTGGGGCGGAACGGCTCATCCGGTGTGGTTCAAGAGGGATCCGCGGGTGGCGTCGGTGCGTGCGCTCGGCGGCGTGTTCAACCGGCCGTTGATGCAGGGTGTGCCGCAGATCGTCGCGGCGGCGCTGGAGCAGATGGAAGGCAAGTCGGACAAGGAGAAGTACGAGATCGTCGACGCGTTCTCCGCGCAGGTGCGCAGTGAGATGCCGCCGCGCGAGAACCCGCGGATCAACATCTCGCTGGACTCCGTGCACGCCTCGGGTCCGCTGGGCCGCGCGAGCTGCGTGATCCACGGCAACTGCAACTACAAGCAGACGGCGTTGCTGAACGTGCACGCCGCCGTGCACCTGCTGCAGGACGCGCCTCGACGGGTCGGGTTCGCGTCCGGCTGCCAGGCGTTCGGGCACCGGGAGCTGCTGGGCGCGCTGCGGTCGTTCGGCCTGGTGCTCGACCCGATCGTCGAAGTGCACCGCTGATGCGCCTCTGCGACTACCTGGACAAGGGCGCGTCGCTCGGGGGCGACGCGCCCTGCCTGACCATCGGCGGGGTCTCGCAGAGCTATGCCGAGGTGCAGCAACGCTCCCGTGCCATCGCGGGAGCGTTGCAGGGCAGCGGAATCGGCCCCGGCGACCGGGTCGCGGTGCTGTCGGCGAACGACCCGCTCGCGCTCACCTGCGTGTTCGGCATCTCGCGGGCCGGGGCGGTGTGGTGCCCGGTGAACCCCCGCAACGAGGCGGCGGAGAACCGTGAGCTCCTCGACCTGTTCGGGTGCCGGTGCCTGTTCTTCCAGGCGAAGTTCGCGCCGCTCGTCGACCGGATCCGGGGCGATCTGCCCGCGCTGACCACGCTGGTGTGCCTGGACGGCGAGGTGGAGGACGCGGTCACGTTCGCCGACTGGCTCTCGGAGCACGGACGCGAGCCGGAACCGGTGGAGGTGGCCGACGACGATCTCTGCGTGCTGGCGGGCACCGGCGGCACGACCGGGCGCCCCAAGGGCGTGCGGCTGACCGGGCACAACCTGGAGACCGCGACCGCGCTGACGTTGATGAGCTACCCGTTCAGCGCTCGGCCGCGTTATCTCGCGCTCGCCCCGCTCACGCACTCGGCGGGCGTGCTCACGTTCCCGATCATGTCGCTGGGCGGCGAGACGGTGATCATGCCCGCACCGGACCTCGGCGAGTTCCTGCGGCTGATCGAGCACCACCGGATCACACACGCGTTCCTGCCGCCGACCGTGATCTACGGCCTGCTCGACCACCCCGCCCTGGACTCGACGGAACTCGGTTCGCTGCAGTGCCTCTGGTACGGCGCCGCACCGATGTCCCCGGTGCGACTGACCGAGGCGCTGCACCGGATCGGGCCCGTGATGGGACAGCTGTTCGGCCAGACCGAAGCGCCGAACATGATCGCCACGCTGGCCCCTGCCGACCACTTCCTGCCCGACGGGTCGATCGCGGTCGACCGGTTGTCGTCGGCGGGCAGGCCCACGCCGTTGACGCAGGTCGCGATCATGGCCGCGGACGGCACGCTGCTGCCGCCGGGTGAACGCGGCGAGATCGTCGTGCGCGGGCCGTTGGTGATGGCCGGGTATCACGAGAACCCGGCGGCCACGGCCGAGGTGAGTGCGTTCGGCTGGCACCACACCGGTGACATCGGGTACCTCGACGCGGACAACTACCTGTTCATCGTCGACCGCGCCAAGGACATGATCATCACCGGCGGGTTCAACGTGTACTCGGCCGAGGTCGAGCAGGCGTTGCGGGCACATCCGGCGGTCCAGGACAGCGCGGTGGTCGGACTGCCCGACGCCAAGTGGGGCGAGCGGGTGACCGCCGTGGTGCAGCTGCGGGTCTCCGGTCAGGCCGACCCCGACGCGTTGATCGCGTTCGTGAAGGACCAGCTGGGCAGTGTGAAGGCGCCCAAGCAGGTGGAGATCTGGCCGGACCTGCCGCGGTCCAAGGTGGGCAAGGTGCTCAAGGCCGAGATCAGGCAACAGCTGACCTCTGGGCCCTGAGTTCGGCGAGGTGCTCCTCGAACGTGCCTGAAGCCTCGGTGAACGGTCCCTGCGGCAGCAACGCGCCGCCGGTCATCGCCTTGCCGACCCGGCCGGGCAGCCGCACCGGGACGAGGATCTTGCGGTCACCCCGTGCCTGCGCGATCTGCTTCGCCATGTCCTGCATGAGCAACTCCCGCGGCCCGGCGATCGGCGGCACGAACCGCCCGCCGGGCCGTCCTGCCAGCTCCACCAGCCTCCTGGCCACGTCGGCCGTGGCGACCGGGCGGCACAGCATCTTCGGCACCACGACGAACGGGCCGCGTGCGTCGAGCAGCGGTTCGGCGAACCCGTGGAACTGGGTGGCGCGCAGGATCGTCCACGGCAGCGGGCCGTCGCTGACCAGCGCTTCCTGCCGGCGTTTGCCCATGTAGTAGCCCGAGTCCACCTTGTCGGCGCCCACAATGGACAGTGCGACGAAGTGGCCGATCCCCGCTCGCGCACCCGCGTCGAGCAGGTTGCTCGTCACGGTGCCGAAGAACCGGACGGCCGCCTTCCTGCTCAACAGCATCTGGTTGCTGACGTCGATGATCGCCTCGCAGCCCTTCAGCCGCTCCACGAGCCCGTCCCCGGTCATCAGGTCCACACCGGACCCGCGGGACAACACCACGGCGTCGTGCCCGGCCCGTTCCAGCTCTCGCACCACATGCCGGCCGACCGCACCCGTTCCCCCAGCCACTGCCACTCGCATCGCCGTTCTCCTCTCCCTGACCTGGTCATCAAGTAGACGAGGCAGCGCTTCGTTTTGTGACAGACGCGCGGTCAGGGATCACCAGAATGATCGACATCACCACGAGCAGGCTCAGCGAGACGACGTTCAGCGCCTGGTCGAGCGGCTCGTACATGTGCAGCATCGTCAGGTGGTAGAGGAAGTGCAGGGTGTTGAACACCAGCAGGGCGGCACCCGCGAGTGGCACGACCCCCGGCTTCCTCGCGTAGGCCAGCGCGACCAGGCTCAGCGCGGTGAACGCCAGGTAGGCCGCGCCGACGTCCTTGGCGAAGTGCTCGTTGTAGGGGCCGAGCTGCGGCAGCCAGCGCAGGCCCAGTCCGGGGAACGTGTCGTACCAGGTCCTCGGGGCGAAGTAGGCGAAGACACCGACGTAGGCGGACGTGGCCCCGATGAAGGCCAGGCTGATCCGGTCGAGCAGAAGTTTCATGTCACGGTCCTTTGCGTTGGGCAGCGCGAACGTAGAGAACCTGGACATTGAGTGTCAAGGTTCGGCGCGGAGTGGGTCGACTCCGCCTTCCGGGGCTGAGCGGGGATCACCGGGTAGCGTTCAGGTCGTGGAACCAGTCGCGCTGCCGTTGGGACGTCCCCGAGAAGAGCGGGCCGATGCCGCGCGCAACCGTGCCCATCTGATCGAGGTCGCCCGCGAGATGGTCGCCGAACTGGGCGTGGACAAGGTCACGATGGACGGGCTAGCCGAACGCGCCGGGCTCGGCAAGGGCACCGTGTTCCGGCGCTTCCGCACCCGTGCGGGCATCTTCCACACCCTGCTGGACGAGGAGGAGAAGCTCTTCCAGGAACGGGTGATGACCGGGCCGCCGCCGCTGGGTCCCGGTGCGCCGCCGGCCGAGCGGCTCTCCGCGTTCGGACGGGCCCGGCTCGAGTTCCTGATCGAACACACCGCCCTGGCACGTGCCTCGCTGGACCCCGGCCAGCCCGTCCCCGCCGGGGACAGCCCCTCGCTGTTCCACGTCCACATGCTCCTGAGCGAGGCATGTCCGGACGACGCCGCCAGCGGCACCCTCGCCCTTCAGCTCGTCGCCGCGCTGGAAGGGCCGATCCTGCTCTACCTGCGGACGCAGGACGGCGACGCGCCCGACCCGGAAGCCGTGGTGCACAACCTGATCACCAGCTGGCAGGTCCTGGTCGAGCGCGTCTGCGCCTAGGCCGTGTCCTGCAGGTCTCGTCCGCGATAGTCGCGGCCGAGGGCCCCGGAGGCGGCACCGCCGGAACGCCCGAATACGCCCGGTATGAGGGCGCCCCGGCGGCACCGCCTCCGGGTCTCTCGCCCATGACACTCATCGAACGGACCTGCAGGACACGGCCTAGCGGGCCCGCACGGTGAAGCGGTCGATCGTCAGCGCGCCCGCGTCCAGCCGCAGGCCGAGAGCCGGCGCCCATCCCGCGACCAACGAGGGATCCACAGCGGACCCGATCGGCGCGGACCGCAGCAGCGTCCACCGGCTCGCGTGCTCCTGCCAGCTGGTCAGCTGACCGTTCTCGACCACCACGGCGAGCCGGTCGCCCGGTGCCCAGGTCAGGCTCGCGCAGCACCCGCCGGTGGCCTCGTCGCCCCTGCGGACGCCGTCCACGGTCACGTCGACGCCAGAGGCCTTGCCCGCGTTGTTGAACCAGGCCAGGGCGAAGTCGCGGTTGCCGGCGGTCTGGCCGAGGAACAGGCTGTCCTCGGGAGCCGAGCCCGCGAACGACCGAGGTTCGACGACGACGGCGGTCCCGCGCGCGTCCCCGGTCACCGGCGCGGCCAGCACCGCACCGGCGCGACCACCGGCCGAGGCGGTCAGCACGCCGTCCGCGACCTTCAACGTCGGCGGCGGTTCGCCGAACGGGCCGTCCACGCGGTAGGGGGCCGCGCTGGAGTCGAACGTGTCGTCCCACACGACGGTGCCGTAGTCGGCAGGATCGAACACGGTCTGCGCCGAACTCAACGAGGTCGTCGCGCCACCAGAGCCGGAAGCCGTTGCCAGCAAACGAATCGGCGCACGCTCTCCCAACCGAAGGCCCGCAGGTGCCGTTACGCGCCACCGGGTCACGAGGCTTCGGCCCGGCGCGAGCTGCGCGGCGTAGGCCGAACTGAGCGGCACAGCGTTCCACCCGGCTGGCACGGCGAGAGTCGCCCGGACGCCGCGCAACGGTTGCTGCGCCTGCAAAGTCGTAGTCGTCTCGACCCCACCGGCACGGACGGCGAGATCATCCGGCAGCGACGCGCGCAGACCACGGACGGCCGAGCGCCACGACGAGAACGACGTGACGCCCACAGCTCCGCCATCGGCACGGCGCGGCAGGATCCGCACCCGGCTGGTGGTCAGCGCCGGTTGCACCAGGACGCGATTGACCTGACGCGCCACCGGTTGCGCGGGAGTTCTTTGCTGGCCCGGTATGTCACGCCACTGGCCGTCCCAGTACTGCAGGTCGAACGTCGTCGGCGCCCGCACTCCCCCGCCGTCGTCGTAGAACACGACGCGCAGGTCGGAGATCTGGATCGGCGCCCCGAGGTCGACCTCCAGCCAGTCCGCGGCGTTCGGACTGCCGTACGACGTCCAGCGCGTGCCGGGCACGTCGAGGTGGAAGTCCTGGCCGTCGATCGCCTTCGTGGGCGGATCGGCGCTGTAGCTGTAGGACGCGCGGGCGGTGGGGAACCCGGACTGGCTGACGTTCGCGAAGTCGTCGACCAGCTCCGGCACGTCCGCCGAGGTCCGCGCCGGAATGGTCAAGCGCACCGCGGCCAGACCGGCCTGGGTGTGGGTGAGCCTGCCGTCGACCCAGACGCGCAAGCCGGCGCCCTTGCCGTAGCGGCTGCCGTCCCTGTCCCACAGCACGGTGAGGTTGTGCCCGTGGTACGGCACGTTCTCGACGGCGAAGTGGTTCCACGAGTCCGGGACCAGCGGCGCGATCGACACCGTGTTGCCGAGCTGCGGCCGGATGCCGAGCAGCCCGGAGAGCACGTTGTCGTTGAAGGTCGAGTGGTTGTAGTCCTCGCTGTGGCCCTTGCCGTCGTACAGCCAGCGGTTCTCGTCGGGGTGGTGCGCCTCGGCGACGTAGGGCTGGCCGTTCTTGCGCTGGGTCAGGGCATAGCCGCGCAGCACGGCGAGGTAGTCGTCGCGGTCGACGTAGGGCTGGCTCGGGTAGTCGATCAGCAGGTTCGCCAGCGCGGTCAGGGTCTGGCTGGTGGCGAACGGCCAGCTGGGGCCGTTCCAGCGACAGCACCCGTTCAGCGCGTCGCGCATGAACCACGGGCTGCGGCGCTCGGCGGTGGTCGGGCCGTAGGGAGACGCGAACCCCTGCGGGTCGGTCAGCTGCGCCCAGGCCGCGCTGTTCGCGGCCGGTGGCATGTGGAAGTACCACGGCACAAAGCCGATCTCCTCGCGGTCGGCGAGCTTCGTGCGGCCGGGGTTGTTGTCGCGCATGACGTGCTTGTAGAACTTGCCCGCGTCGTCCCAGAGCCACCGCTCCTGGTTCGTGCGCAACGCGTCGGCGGCCTGGTCGAACGGACGCGCGCCCGCGGCGTCTCCCCGTGCCCTGAACAGCTGCGCGATCGCCCGTGCGTCGCCGTACTGGTAGGCGTTGAGGGTCGGCCGGAAGCCGTCGCCGCCGTGGTAGGGATCGGGGCTCTGGTACGAGCTGGCCGTGTACTCCATCGCGTCCCACACCGGCGTCTGCCAGTAGAGCCCGAGGTCCTGGTTGAGCTGCGGCGACCAGCGCTGCCACTGTCGCACAAGCTCGGGCAGTCGGTCGGTCGCGAACTGGGAGCGGCCGTCGACCGCGGCACGGGCGGCCACGGCGTCGGCGGCCCAGAACGAGTACTGGTGGGCCCAGTCGGTGGTGTTCTTGTTCAGGAAGTCGGTCGCGGGCTTCGGTCCGGCGCCCGAACCGCGCAGCCAGTAGTCGACGTAGTCGTCCAGATATCGGTGGTCACGCAGCCAACGGCCCTCGTAGACGTGATGGCCCGCCGCGGCGACGATTCCGCCGTTCGGCGCCGAGTAGCCGACCGGGCCGAGGAACTCCGAGATGATCCAGCCGTCTTTCGGGCCGGTGTACTTGAGCGCCTCGCGGTAGGTCCGCCAGCGGTAGTAGTAGGTGTCGCGGATCTCCCGGTCGGGAAGGTCCACGAACGGGATGTTGGCCTCGTACCAGGCCGGCTCCGGGACGTTCCCCAGCAGCTCGGAGTGGTTGAGGAAGTTCGTCCCCGCGCCGACGGCCGGGTACAGGTCGGGCGCCACAGCGCGGTCTTGCCGCGCCACCGCCGGCAGGGTCGAGATCGATAACGCCGCCACCACGAGCATCGTCATTGACACGCGCATGGGTCCATTGAAGTGGGAGCGCTCTCAACGCGCAAGACTCAACGCAGTCCGACATACCTCCACAGGATCTCGAACATCGGCGATCGTCGCCGCCGCGAGAGCCGCCGCAGACGCGAACGCGGGGTCGCCCAGCACGCGCGTCACCGCGTCCCGCAGCCCGTCCACGGTGGACGGCCGGACGATCACGCCACTGCCCTGCCGCGCGACCCGGCAGGCCATCTCCCACTGGTCGCCACCACCGGGCACGACCACGACGGGAACACCGGCCCGCAACGCCTTGACCAGCATTCCGTGCCCGCCACCGCACACCAGCACCGAGGACTGGCGCAGCAACTCGTCCTGCTTGCCCGGCCCCGACCGCACCCACTCCGGCAGACCGGCAGGAGCAGGCGCGAACGTGGACACCACTGCCCGGACATCCATGTCCCGCAACGCTTCCAAGGCCATCTCGGCCATGCTCTCCGCCCCGGTCCAGGCCGTGGACGGAGCCACCATCACGAGCGGGGCGTCGCCCGGCGGCGGGCTCAGCGTCTCCCTGCTCGCCTCCCACAGCAGCGGCCCGACGACGTGGGCGTCGCGCGGCCAGTCCGGGCGCGGCACCTCCAGTGCGGGCAGCGTCGCGATCAACCGCGCGGCCGGGCCGGGCTCCTTCGCGGTGAGGCCGATCCGTTGCCGCACAACGGCTCGCTGCCGTTCACCCTGACGCAGCGACCTGGCCGTCATCGCCCGCAGCACCGCGTCCCGGAGCTTGCCGCGCACACCGGTTCCGGCGGCCAGCCCGCTGCCCATCGGTGGCAGCCACTTCGACGGCTCGTAGAGCGGGTGCGGCGACAGTTGAACCCAAGGCACGCCGAGCAGTTCCGCGGCCATGCTGGCCCCTAGAGCGAGAACGTCGCAGACCACCAGATCCGGTTCCAGCTCAGCGAGTTGCGGGGCGAGCGCCGACGCCAGCACCGCGGCCTGGTCGTGCAACGCGCGTCCAAGATCCGGCACGTCCCGCAGGTCGTCCAGCGACAGGCCCGGGACCCGTGACGCCGTGATCCCCTCGGCGGTGGCGGGCTCGACCCAGCGGTCGCCGGTCAGCAGGATCGGGGTGTCCCCGGCCTCCGTGAACCGCAGGCACAACGCGATGGCCGGCACCACATGACCGGGATCGCCCCCGGAGACAACGACGACTCGCACGGAGCAGATCCTGCCCTGCTCGCACTGGTGTTGACTGGACGGCATGGACCAGGCCCGCTGGCAGACGTACTGGGACCGCAAGTCGGCCACCTACGACGCCGAGATCGGCATCCTGGACCGCCGGGTCTTCGGCGACTCCCGCCAGTGGGCCTGCTCCCAGGCCTCCGGCGAGGTGCTCGAGGTCGCCGTCGGCACCGGCCTCAACCTGCCGCACTACCCCGCCAGCGCCACCGTGACCGGCCTCGACCTGAGCGAGCAGATGCTCGGCCTCGCCCGCTCCCGTGCCGCTGACCTGGGCCTGCAGGTGACCTTGCGGCAAGGCACCGCGCACGCCCTGCCGTTCGACGACGGCTCGTTCGACACGGTCGTGTGCACGCTGGGCCTGTGCGCGATTCCCGACCACGAGGTCGCGGTGGCCGAGATGGTGCGGGTCCTGCGGCCGGGCGGACGGCTGATCCTGCTCGACCACGTCGCCAGCACGTCCCGGCTCGCGCGGGGCGTGCAGTGGCTGGTGGAGCGGATCACGGTGCCGATGGCGGGCGAGCACTTCCTGCGCCGTCCGCTGCACCTGGTCGAGGCCAACGGCCTGGTCGTAGAGCAACGGCAACGCTTCAAGCTCGGCGTGGTGGAACGACTCGTCGCCCGCAAGCCGGTCAGCAGCAGTGGTGGCCGCGCCACGCCTCCCGGCCTTCTTTGACCGCCACGACGGCGATCACCAGCGCCGCCAGCGGGTCGGCCCACCACCAGCCGAACAGGCTGTTGACCACGAGCCCGACCAGCAGCACCGCCGACAGGTAGGTGCACAACAACGTCTGCTTCGAGTCCGCCACCGCACTGGCCGACCCGAGTTCGCGCCCGGCCCTGCGCTGGGCGTAGGACAGGCCGGGCATGACCAGCAACGAGACCGCGGCCAGCACGATGCCGACCGTCGAGTGCTCCGCCCGTTCCCCCTGCAGCAACGACAGCGCGGACTCGACCGACACGTACGCCGCCAGCGCGAAGAACGACACCGCGATCACCCTGAGCGCCGCCCGTTCGCGCTGCTCGGGATCGCGCCCGGCGAACTGCCAGGCCACGGCGGTCGCCGACGCGACCTCGATCACCGAGTCCAGTCCGAACCCGATCAGCGCCGTGGAGCCCGCCACCGTGCCCGCCGCGAGCGCGATGACCGCCTCGACGACGTTGTAGGTGATCGTGGCGGCGACGAACATCCGGACCCGGCTTTGAAGTACGAGCTTGCGCTTGTCCACCGCGGGTGCGCAGCAGGCGTCACTCATCGACGCAGTCCGGTCCCGGCTCGACGGCCAGCACGACGTCCACGAGTTCGCTGATCGCGCGCTTGAGGTGCTGGTCCGCGAGTTCGTAGCGCACCTGCCGGCCCTGGTAGGTCGCGACGACCAGGCCGCACCCGCGCAGGCAGGAGAGGTGGTTGGAGACGTTCGACCTGGTCAGCTCCAGCTTCTCGGCAAGCTGCGCGGGATAGCCGGGGCCGTCGAGCAGGGCGATCAGGATGCGGCACCGCGTCGGGTCCGCCAGGGCGCGGCCCAGCCGGGCGAGAGCCGCCTCCCGCGTCTCACAGGTCAGCATGGGCAGAACAGTACAGCGTTGGCTGTAGTACAGCCAACGCTGAACAGTTGTTCAGGGACGGACGCGGTCGGTCGCGCAGCCGACGAGGAGCATCGCCAGGACGGCCGCGAGCGCGTGGTCGCCACTGAGCGCGCAGACGCACGCGAGTGTGAGCCAGAGCACAAGCCTCATGAACCGAGGTTAGGGACCGTACGACGGAGATCGCATCTCATTTGGGCAAGGCTTGATGGTCTCTTAGGCAAAACTGAATCCGTGACGACGCGAGAGTTCTGGGACGAGCACGCCGCGACGTTCGACGACGAGCCTGACCACGGGCTTCGTGACCCACGGGTGCGCGACGCCTGGGCCCGTCTTCTCCTGCCGCTCGTCCCCGCGGAGTCGTCGGTGGCGGATCTCGGCTGCGGCACCGGCAGCCTGTCGGTGCTGCTCGCCGAAGCGGGCCACGACGTGCACGGCCTGGACCTGTCTTCGCAGATGGTGGAAGCCGCGCGAGCCAAAGCGTCAGGCATGTCCGCCAGCTTCACCAACGGCGATGCGGCTCATCCGCCGTACTCCAAGGCGTCGTTCGACGTCGTGCTGGCGCGGCACGTGCTGTGGGCGTTGCCGGATCCGGCAGCAGCCCTGCGGGAATGGGTGTCGCTGCTCAAGCCGGACGGCGTTCTCCTGCTGGTCGAGGGCCGGTGGTCGACCGGAGCCGGGCTGACCGCCGCACACACCCGTTCGTTGGTGCTGGGGGTGCGCACGGAGGCCGTGGTCACCCCGCTGACCAGCGAGGACCTGTGGGGACGCCCGATCGAGGACGAGCGCTACCTGCTGGTCAGCCGGCGGTAGCCAGACCGTCGAGCAACAGCCGGAGCGCGAACTCGAACCGCTCGTGCCCCTCGCCGGAGTTCAGCGTGTCCACGTGCTCGACGACGTGCGGGAAACGGCTCGCCGGAAGCATCCGCAGCCGTGCGAGCATCTCGGCCCTGTCCGGCTGCCCGCCGCGCAAGGACGATTCGTACGTGTAGCCGCTCACGTACAGAAGCACGGCGTCGATCGCCCACGCCGCCGACTGCGGTGACACGCCACCGACCAGGAAGATGCCGAGCAGGCCCTCGGTGATCCGGAGCGTGTCGAGGTTGGCGGGCGGGGCGGACAACGCGGCCCGCGCGATCCCCGGATAGCGCAGGAACTGGTCGCGCAGCTGACCGCAGACGTCGAGGACCTGCTCGCGCCACCGTTCCGCGTCGGGCGCTGGCACCGACACGTTCCTGCTGAGCGTCCCGATGAGCAGGTCGTCGAGGTCGGCCTTGTTGCGCACGTGCGCGTAGAGCGAGGCGGGCCCGGTCTGCAGCGCGGCGGCGACACGACGCATGGTCAACGCGTCGAAACCCTCGGCCTCGACCAGCGTCAACGCCGTGGTGACGATGCGGCCGACCGTGATCGGCTCCTTGCGCGCCGGGGCGGGTTTCTGCTCGAGCTCGGCGATTTGGGTCGCCCACTCCTCGCGGGACTTGCGGTTCATGTGACCAGCCTACCAGTTGACTCGAACAGTGTTCGTGAGTAGAACAGTGTTCGTGACTATCTACGACCTCGCGCAGCCCGGACTGCGCTCACCGCGATCCCTTCGGGAAGCGTGGATCGCCCTAGCCGGGCTCTCCGCGGTGTTCCTGTTCGAGATGCTCGACAACTCGATCCTCAACGTCGCCCTGCCCACGATCGGCCGCGACCTGCACGCCTCGACGACCGCGCTGCAGTGGGTGTCGAACTCCTACGCGGTCGTGTTCGGCGGCCTGATGCTGGTGTTCGGCGCCGTGGCGGACCGCGTCGGCCGCCGCCGCGTGATGCTCGCCGGACTGGCGCTTCTAGGGGTGGCGAGCCTCGCGACCTTGTTCGTCACGTCCGTGAGCGGGCTTATCGCCGTGCGCTCGGTGATGGGCATCGCCGCCGCCATGACCACACCGGGCTCGATCGCGCTGGCGTTCCGCCTGTTCCAGGCCGACGACCTCCGCATCCGCGCGATGACGCTCATCTCGACCGTGGGCCTCGTCGGCCTGGCGATCGGCCCGCCACTCGGTGGTTTCCTGCTCGCCGTCGCGCCCTGGCAGGCGTTGCTGCTGATCAACGTCCCGATCGCGGTGCTCGCGTTCATCGGCATCGGCCGCGGTATTGAGGCCGACACGGACCTGCACCGCGGTCCCGCCGACTACCTCGGCGGCCTGCTCGGCACCGCGACCATCGCACTCGCGCTGGTGGTGCCGACGCTGTTCGTCGAAGGCTCCTGGACCGCTTGGGGCGCTGCCGCACTGACCGTCGTGACCGCCGTTCTGTTCGTGATTCGCGCGCGCACGGCCAGCCATCCGTTGCTGGACCTCAAGCTCGTCGGCCACCCGTTGGTCGCCAGCGGCCTCGCGTACAAGGCCGCGACCGGACTGGCTGCAGCCGGTCTCACCTACCTCGTGACGCTCCAGCTCCAGCTCGACTGGGGCTGGTCCCCCGCGCTCGCCGCCGCCGGCATGCTGCCGCAGGTCGCCGTCCTCATCGCCGCGGGCCCGCTGGTCAACCGCTTCGTGCGCTGGGCGGGCCTCGACCGGGCCGTGTTGCTCGGCGCGCTCTGCGTCGTCGCCGGACTGGCCGTCTACGCACTACTCGGCCGCCTCGGCTACGCACCGGTCGCCGTCGCGCTGGTGCTGGTCGCCATCGGCATCCGCGTGGTCGGCGCCGTCGCGGGCGTCAACGTCCTCAAGGGCCTGCCGGAGAACCGGACCTCGATCGGTGCCGCCCTGGTCGACACCGCGTCCCAGGTCACCTCGGCCGCGGGCGTCGCCGTCAGCGGCACGGTGCTGGCGGTGCTGTTCACCGGCGGCATCGCACAGGCGGGCTGGACGAGCGCGCAGACCGCGCAGTTCGAGCGGGCCGTCACGATCGGCAGCCTCGCACTCACCGCGATGGCCGCCGCCCTCGTCGGCTGGGCGTACTTCCGAGCACGTCGCGCGCACTAGGCCGAATTACTCCGGAAAGTTCTTGCAACGCTTTGCCCGGTGTGCCTGCGGATGCTACGACGTGTGGTGAACCCCTGCAGCAAGGAGACAACGTGGTTTCCTCGGCTTCGCGCACCCTTCTAGCGGTGCTGCTGATCGTCGGACTGTCCACACCGGTGCAAAGTCTTGCGGCGCCACCGGGCGCCAAGGACGTCACCGTCACCCTGTTCCAATGGCCGTTCGCCCGTGTGGCGACGGAATGCACGAACGTTCTCGGTCCCAAGGGCTACGGCTACGTCGAGGTCTCCCCCGCGACCGAGCACGTCCAGGGTCCGCAGTGGTGGACCAGCTACCAGCCCGTCAGCTACAAGATCGCGGGCAGGCTCGGCGACGAGAACGCGTTCCGGAACATGGTCAGCACCTGCCACAACGCGGGTGTGAAGGTCATCGCGGACGCGGTGATCAACCACATGAGCGCCGGATCCGGCACGGGCACCGGTGGTTCCGGCTATTCGAAGTACAACTACCCCGGTTACTACAGCGACTGGGACTTCCACGGCTGTCGCTCTGCGATCAACAACTACCAGGACCGCTACAACGTCCAGAACTGCGAGCTCGTCAACCTGTCCGATCTGGACACCGGCAGCGACTACGTGCGCGGGGCGATCGCGGGATACCTGAACCGGTTGATCGCGATGGGCGTGGACGGGTTCCGCGTCGACGCGGCCAAGCACATCGCGGCCGCGGACCTCGCCGCGATCAAGGGGAAGCTGAGCAACCCCAACGTGTTCTGGGTGCACGAGGTGATCTACGGCGCCGGCGAGGCGGTGCAGCCCGGCGAGTACACGGGGTCCGGTGACGTGGACGAGTTCCGCTACGCCTACGACGTCAAGCGGATCTTCCAGAACGAGAACCTGGCCTATCTGAAGACGTTCGGGCAGTCGTGGGGCTTCCTGCCGAGCGGGCAGGCACGGCCGTTCGTCGACAACTGGGACACCGAACGCAACGGGTCCACGTTGACGTACAAGGACGGTTCGACCTATACGCTCTCGAACGTCTTCATGCTGGCGTGGAACTACGGTGCGCCGCAGGTGTATTCGGGCTACGAGTTCACCGACAAGGACGCGGGTCCGCCCGGCAACTCGGTCTGCTACAGCGGCTGGAAGTGCCAGCACGCGTGGACTCAGGTCGCGAACATGGTGGCGTTCCGCAACACCGTGGCGGGCACCGACGTGAACAACTGGCAGGACAACGGGTTCGACATGATCGCGTTCGGGCGCGGCAACAAGGGATTCGTCGCGATCAACCGCGAGACGTTCCCGGTGAGCCGCACGTTCCAGACCGCGCTGCCGGCCGGGAGCTACTGCAACGTCCAGGAGAACGGCTGCGTCCGCGTGACCGTCGACTCGCAAGGCAGGTTCACGACGACGCTCGGCGCGGGAACCGCCCTGGCGTTGCACGTCAACGCACGCTAGGAAATCACCGGCTGTCCACCACGCGAAGTGGTGGACAGCCGGTAGTTTCATCAGGCGGTGTGCAGCCTCAGGCCGTAGACGCTGAGGATCTCGTTGATCGGCTGGAACCACGTGCGGCCGCCGCTGGAGCAGTTGCCGTAGCCGCCGGACGTGACGCCCTGGGCCTGGTCACCGGTGATGAACGAACCACCGGAGTCACCACCCTCGGCGCACACGGAGGTGCCGACCATCTGGTAGACCGCGCCCTGCTGGTAGTTCACGGTCTCGTTGCGGCCCTGGATCACGCCGCAGTGCCAGCGCGTCGTCGAACCGGAGCGGCACACGGAGGTACCGACCGGTGCCTCCCACGAGCCGCGCACCAGCGAGTCGCTCACGGTGCCCCAGCCGAGCACGACGGGCACGGTCCACCAGCCACCGCCGGTGCGGACCCAGGCGTAGTCGTTGCCGGGGAACGACGAACCGGCGAAGTTGCCCTGGAAGGAGCGGTCCCAGCCGTAGACGGCCGCGCCGTTGCCGCCGCAGTGGCCCGCGGTGACGTAGCCGCCGTGCACCGAGAAGCCGATGGAGCAGCGGACGTTGCCGGTGTAGTACGGGTCGCCGCCGACCGTGCCCGCGGCGAACGTCTGCGGCTGCCGCACGCCCTCGGTGCGCACGGTGATGGCGCCGAACTGACGTGCCTTGTCCAGGAACGAGGCCACCTCAGCGGTCTGCTTGCCCGCCTCCACGCTCACCACGACGGTGCCGGTGCGTGCGTCGGGACGCCAGCTCGCGACCGCGGACGGCACCGAGCCGGCCGCGGACAGGGCGTCGAGGCGGTTCTTGTGGGCCGCCATCGAGTTCGCCGAACGGCCGACGACAACGGCTTCGGCACCGGTGGCCTCGACCTTGCGGGCGACGGAGGCGTCCGTCACCGCGACGACCAGGCGGTTCTTCGTCTCGTCGAACCAGCTGCCGGCGAGTGCGGCACCGGCCTCGCCTTCGGCGCGCGGGGCGAGGACCGACGCGCTCTGTTCCTTCTCCAGACGCAGGCGCGCCTGGCTCTCGGTCAGCCCGAACGCCGAGCTCATCGCGGTGAGCAGGCCGGGTGACATCTCCTTCTCCGACGCCTGGGCCGGAACGGTGAAGGTGGACCCGACCAGCACGAGTGCCAGCGCGGGCACGATTCTGGGCATGGTGAAGCGCATGCTCTTCTCCTTGTCCGTGCAGGGATCGCCACCCGCCCCGTTGCGAATGGCGACGAACATGAGAGCGCTCTCACCGTGCAGCAGGCAGACCTCGGTGGTCAACAGCTGACACCGGAACTGTCCTGCCCGATTCGTGCCCGGATGGGCCGAATCGGGCGTCACTCCATGACGACGACCTGCCGGACGGCCTCCCCGGAGGCGAGCTTCGCGAACCCGTCGTTGATCTCGTCGAGCCCCAGCCGGCCGGACAGCAGGCCGTCGACCGGCAGCCGTCCCGCGCGGTAGAGGTCCACGAAACGCGGCACGTCCCGGCGCGGCACGCACGAGCCGAGGTAGCTGCCCTTCAGCGTGCGTTCCTCGGCGACCAGGTTCAGCGCGGGCAGCGACACGGTGCGATCGGGGTGCGGCAGGCCGACGGTGACCGTGGTGCCGCCGACGGCCGTGGCGGCGTAGGCCTGTTCGAGCACCGCGGCGACGCCAGTCGTGTCGATGACCTTGTCCGCGCCACCACCGGTCAGGTCACGCACGTGAGCGACGACGTCCGGGCCGCCCGCGGCTTCGTGCGTCGCGCCGAGTGTGAGGGCGAGCTTGCGCTTGTGCTCGACCACGTCCACCGCGACGACCTGCGTGGCACCCGCCGTCACGGCCGCGAGCACCGCCGCCAGGCCGACGCCGCCGAGCCCGAACACCGCGACCCGGTCCCCCGGTTTCACCTCGGCGCTGTAGAACGCCGCTCCCGCACCGGTCAGCACCGCGCACCCGAACAGGGCGGCGATGTCGAACGGCAGGTCGCTCGGCACTCGGGTGGCCGACCTGTCGGAGATCACCGTGTACTCGGCGAACCCGGACACGCCCAGGTGGTGATGCGGGCGCGTGCCGTCCGGGAGGGTCCAGCGCCGCTGTCCGCTGAGCAACGTCCCGTCACGGTTCGCGGCCGCTCCCGGTTCGCACAACGCCTGACGGCCCGACGCGCAACGGCGGCAGGCACCGCACGCGGGCACGAACGACAGCACCACGTGGTCGCCCGACGCGAACTCGGCGTTCGGGCCCGCCTCCACGACCTCACCCGCCGCCTCGTGGCCGAGCACCATGGGCAGGGGCCGGATGCGCGAGCCGTCGATCACGGACAGGTCGGAGTGGCACAGACCGGTGGCGTGCACGCGCACCAGCACTTCGCCCGGACCGGGCGGGTCGAGTTCGAGCTCCACGATCTCGAGCGGCCCGCCGACTCCGGTCAGCACCGCGCCTCGCGTCTTCACGCCACCACCAGACCTTCCATCGCCGTGCGCAGGTTCGCGGGGATCTCCACCGGTTTGCGCGTCGCCCGGTCCACGAAGACGTGCACGAAGTGGCCGTCCGCCACGACGTCCTCGCGTCCCTCGAAGAAGAACCCGACCTCGTAGCGCACGCTCGACCGGCCGAGGTGCCCGACGCGCAACCCGGCGTCGAGCGCCTCCGGGAACGCCACCGAGGCGCGGTAGTTGCAGTGGGACTCCACGCAGAGCCCGATCTGCTGCCCGGCCTGGATGTCCAGCCCGGCGCCGATGAGCCACGTGTTGATCACCGTGTCCATGAACGCGTAGTGGACGACGTTGTTCACGTGGCCGTAGACGTCGTTGTCCGCCCATCGGGTCGGAATCCGCTGCCAGTGCCGGTACTGCTCGCGCACACGACCTCCAAGATCAATCGAGTCTCCTGGTGAGCTCGACCCTCGACCGCACGCCGAGCCGCGCGAAGATGTTGCGCAGGTGGTGCTCGACGGTGCGGTGGCTCAGGAACAACCGCGCGGCGACCTCGCGGTTCGTGGCGCCCTCGGAGACCAGCCTGGCGATCTGCGCCTGCTGCGGCGTCAGGCCGGGGTGGTCCCTGGGCTCGCTCGTGGAGTCGCCGGCCGCGCGGAGTTCGGCGCGGGCCCGTTCGACCCAGTGATCAGCCTGGTAGGACTGGAAGATGCGCACGGCGTCACGCAGGTGTTCGCGCGCCGCCTTGGGTTTGCGCCCGCGCCGCAGCCGGTTCCCGTACAGCAGCTCGGTCTTGGCGAGTTCCAGCGCGGTGCCGCTGGCGCGGTGCAGCCGGATGGCTTCCTCGAAGTGCTCGTCGGCCGTTCCGGTCTCCAGCAGGCCGTGGCAACGGTGCGAGAGCGCCATGCGGGCCGTGCTTCCCGTTGCGTCGGCCCACTTCTCGAACGGCTGGAGCGCTCTGTCCGCTGTGGACGGCTTGCCGCACGCCACGGCGGCCTCGACCACGTGAGGTGCGGCCATGACCTTGATGCCGGCGTGTCCTGGCTGCAGCCGCAACCGGTCCAGCGCGTCGGCCGGCCGGTCGCGGGCCAGGTCGACGCACGCGAACGCCCAGGCGCCGAACGTGCCGGGCCGGGTGAGTCCGCGCTGGGTGATGTGCTCGGTGGCGATGTCGATGCAGTCCAGCGCCGTGTCCGCGTCACCGCGGAGCGCCGCCAGCAGCGCGAGGATCGTCAGGTGGTCGACCACGGCGTTGTGCTGCCCGATCGCCGTCGCCGCGTGCACGCCCTCGGTGGCCGCCGTCAGCGCCGCCGCGTGCTGGTCCAGCAACAACGCCGACAACGCCCGGTACACCAGCGCCCACGGCACCAGCGCGACGAACCCGCTCTCCCGCGCCGCCGTCACCGCGCTGGTGGCCATCTCGTGCGACCGGGTGGCGTCGCCGAGCACGTAGGCGGCCTGACTCGCCCAGATCCGCGCCTGCGGGCCGGGGACCTGGTCGGCGAGGTCGACGACGGTGCGCAGCGCGGGCAACGCCACGTCGTGCCGTCCGTCGAACGTCGCGAGCATGCCGGTGAGGTGGTCGAGTGTGAGCCGGGTGTCGGGTGGCTCGTCTTCGCGGCGGATCTCCCGCGCGAACTCGGCGACCGCGGTGTAGCGGCGGTGGTCCCCGGCGATGCTCGCTGCCTCACCGGCGAACCCCAGCGCGGCCACCGCGAGCGTGCGACGGGTGCTGACCAGGCCTTTCGCCGCGCGAACCAGGCGGTCCGCCGCCACGTCGGGGAGGCTCTCGCCCAGGTCGATGCCGCCGACGACCAGGTCCATCAGCGCCCTGAGCTCCGGGGTGTGGGTCATCCGGACCGCGGTGCGCAGGACGGCCCGCGACCGGTGCGGCGCTCCGTGCGCCCAGTGGTCGGCGGCGGCCTTGAGCAGGCGGTGCGCCTTCTCCTCGGGGTCGGTCGTCAGCCGGGCCGCGCGGTCGTGGTCGCGGGCGGCCGTGGCGAAGTCGCCGCACAGGCGGGCGTGCTCGGCATGGGTGGTGAGGACGTCGGCGAGCCCGGTGTCCTGCGTCGTGACCGCCTGGTGCCACGTGCGCCGGGCACCGGGCGGCAAGGTCTCCGCGAGCTCGGCGTGGGCTCTGCGCCGCAGCGGCAGCGGCACGTCCGCCCGCAGCGCGGACCGGACCAGCCTGCGCGGGTCGACCAACGGGCCCGCCTCGATCACCGCGTCCAAGTCGAGTGCCTCAGCGTCGATCTCCTCGTCCACCGCGACCAGCGCGACGACGTGCTGCGCCTGGGGCGAGAGAGCGTCGAACCGCGCTCGCCATCGCAGCCGCAGCGAGCTGTTCTCCGGCAGCACCTCGGGCGCTGCCGCGATGCCTCCGAGCTGCGCGGACGTGAGCGATCCCGCCAGCTCGACCAGCGCCAGCGGGTTCCCGCAGGCGAGGTCCGCGAGGTCCGCCGCGAGGGTGGCGGGCAGGCCGGGCACCAGGTCGTGCAGCACCCGCAGGCTCGTCGCGGGGTCCAACGGGTCGAGCGTGACGCTGGGCAATCCGCACGCCTCGCCCTCGGTCGCGATGAGCAGCGCGGCCCTTGTACCAACGACGTCCCGTGCGAGTTGCACGAGGTCATCGTCGAGTTCGCGGACGTCCACGCACAACAACGCGTCGTAGGTCTGCCGTACGGCGTCAAGCAGCGCCGTCTTGCCCGAACCGGCTTCTCCGCGCAGCACGAGCACCCCGCCGCGCCCAACGCGCGCACGGTCCACCAACGCGTCCACGGCGACGCGTTGCCGCTCTCGGCCACGCAGCATCGGACCAGTCTTACGGCGGTAGCGGCTCCTCCGGAAGGGGTAGGACCCAAATTCACCTACCACCGTTAGTTTTGCCACCGAAGTTTTTCGCCGATACCGGTGGTTGCACCGATGCGGACCCAGGGGCCGGGGCAGCAGGGTCGAGGTCGTTCCTCCCCTGTTCCCTGCCGAATGAGGTGTACAGCGCTGTGCAACTCCGCACCCTGATTCCCATCGCACTCTCCCTGGTGCTCGTCACGGGCACTGAAGCCCGAGCGGCGGACAACCCGTTCGAACGCGGCCCCGCGCCGACCAACTCGAGCATCGAGGCGACACGCGGCTCGTTCGCCGTGTCGGAGACCTCGGTGTCGTCACTGGTGGGCGGCTTCGGTGGCGGCACGATCTACTACCCGACCAGCACCTCCGCCGGCACGTTCGGCGCCGTGGTCATCTCCCCCGGCTACACCGGCACGCAGTCGAGCATCTCGTGGCTCGGCCCGCGCCTGGCCTCGCAGGGCTTCGTGATCTTCACGATCGACACGAACACGATCTACGACCAGCCCGACAGCAGGGCGTCGCAGTTGCTGGCGGCACTCGACTACCTCACCCAGCAAAGCACCGTCCGCACCCGGATCGACTCCTCGCGCCTCGGCGTCATGGGCCACTCGATGGGCGGCGGCGGCACCCTGCGCGCGGCCAGCCAGCGTCCAGCCCTGCAAGCGGCGATCCCGCTGACCGCCTGGCACACCACGAAGAACTGGTCGTCCGTCCGCGTCCCGACCCTGGTCGTCGGCGCCGAAAGCGACTCGGTCGCCCCGGTCTCGTCGCACTCCGAACCGTTCTACACGTCACTGCCGTCCACTTTGGACAAGGCGTACCTGGAACTCAACAACGCCTCGCACTTCGCACCCAACTCGTCCAACACGACGATCGCGAAGTACAGCATCTCGTGGCTCAAGCGGTTCATCGACAACGACACCCGCTACGAGCAGTTCCTCTGCCCGGCGCCGGGACGCAGCACGCTGATCGAGGAGTACCGGGACACGTGCCCGCACTCCTGATCCCCTGAACGCGGGTCGCGGCGCCAACCCGAGCGCGGGGCGCCGCGACCCGCACTCATCCCTCAAGCGACGAGTTGACGCTTTCCTACAGATCGGTGCATAGTTACGACCATTAACAGAGTGACGGACAGTCGCACCACTTCCAGGAGTCGGACATGACCGAGACCAGCGCCCCCGGCGAGACGACCGTGATCGCCACCGAGGTGGTGCTGCCGGGCAAGGTCGACCCGTCCGGCCTGCGACTGGTCCGGCGCCCACTGCCCGCGCCCGTCGCGGGACAGGCCCTGGTCCGGGTCGAGTCGACCGCCGTGTCCTTCGCCGAGAGCGCGATGCGCCGGGGTCGCTACTTCGGTCAGCCCGCGTTCCCGTTCGTACCCGGCTACGACCTCGTCGGCGTCGTCGAAGTCGTCGGCCCCGGCGTGGACGGCGCGTTGCTCGGCCGGCGGGTCGCCGCGCTCACCAAGACCGGCGCCTGGTCGACCGCCGTTCTGCTGCCCGCCGCGGACCTGGTGGAGGTGCCGGAGGGCATCAGCGCCGACGAGGCGGAGACGGTGATCGTCAACGGCCTGACCGCGTACCAGATGCTGCACCACGTGGCGAAGGTCCAGGCGGGGCAGACCGTGCTCGTGCTGGGCGTCAGCGGCGGTGTCGGCTCGATCCTGGCGCAGCTCGCCCGGCACGCGGGCGTCCGCGTGATCGGGACGGCCGGCCCTCGCCACCACGAAGCACTGCGTGAGCTGGGCGTCGAGCCGATCGACTACCGGGACCCCGACCTCGCCGCGCGAGTCCGCGCACTCGCGCCCGAGGGTGTGGACGCCGTGTTCGACCACCTCGCGGGCAAGAGCATCACCCTGTCCCACCGGCTGCTCAACCGCACCGGCACGCTGATCTCCTACAGCATCGCCAGCAAGCTCGACGACAGCACTCCCGTGGTGCTCAGCTTCCTGCAACTGCTGGCGAAGCTGACGTTCTGGAACTACCTGCCCGACGGCAGGCACGCGAGCTTCTACGACGTGTGGGCCGGCTCCGGCAAGCCGGACTCGGCGAAGCGCGAGGCGTTCAGGGCACGCACGCGCACCGACCTCACCCACGTCTTCGGCCTGCTGCGCACGGGTGTGCTCACCGCGAAGATCGCCGCCCGCTACCCGCTGGCCGAGGCGGCCGCGGCCATGGAACTGTCCGAGTCCTCGGCGCGCACCGCCCTGGGCAAGATCATCCTCGCGCCCTGAACCGGTGGTTCAGCTCGTCAGGGAGCCGACGGCGTTGTCGATCTCCAGATCGATCAGCCGCTGCGCCTCCAGGGTGCCGTGGTCGAACACCCCGGTGAGCTCGAGACTGACGATCCCGTGCACTCGTGTCCACATCAGGATCGCGGCGGTGGAGACACGGGGTGCGGTGTCCGGCCGGTCCTGCGAGCGCGCCCAGTGCCGCAGTTGCCCGTCGAGAACGCGGTCACCGGTCGTACCGGCGGACGGCGTGCTGTTCTGGACGGCGGCCAGCAGGTCGATGAGCAACGCCATCGCCTCGTCCAGTGGAGTCCGCGCGGGCTCCTGACTCGGGACGTCGTCCGCACGCTCCGCGAAGAGCATCCCGTAGCGGCGCCGGTGACTCAGCGCCCAGTCGCGGTACGCGGCGACGACCAGCTGCACCCGCGCACGCGGCGCTCGCCTGCTGCCTACCACCGCACCGCTCATGGCCTCGGCGAGCTGCCGGTAGGACAGGGTGACGAGATGCGCGACCAGTGCCTCCCTCGAGGGGAAGTACCGGTAGACGGCCGGCGCGGACATCGCCATGCCGCGGGCGAGTGCCGCGATCGTCAGCGCGTGCACGCCCTCCGCGTCGATGATCGCGAACGAGGTGTCCTCGATCTCCTGCAGCGTCTGGGCCCGCAGCCGTTCACGCCGGCTCACCGCCTGCGGTGGGTTGGTCATCATCGCATCGTAAAGGACAGTAGCGAGAACAAGGGGCACATCGACTGGTTACGGGCAGTCGCACATCGAGCGAGTGCTCACACTCGGTCAGGGCGTTGGCCGACGACGCTCATCCGCACGTCCCCGGACAGCCGATAGGGCCGCGTCTGCACCAACGCCCCGAGCAGCCGCCGCAACCGCGACACCTCGGCCCGCACCGTCACGACGTGCTCGGCGTCCCCGTACAAAACACTGCTCAACGCTTCCGCGGACAGCCCGGCCCTGCCGGCGCGGTGCAGCAGCACCAGGATCTCGGCGTGCCGGCGGGTGACCGTGCGACGCCAGTCCGCGTCACCACCGGAGAGCCGCACCTGGGGAGTCCCGCTCAGGTCCAGTTCGAGCGTGACGGTCCGGTCCACAGAGGACGGTCGGATCAACCAGCCGCCCGCGAGGCGTTCCGGCGTGCAGGCTCCGAGGCCTGGTACCGCCACGGGTTGTCCGGCAACAGGAACGGCGATGCGCGAGCCCACCGCCACCCCGTGCGAAGCCGCCACCCACCCGTGGTCGTCCACGACGAGCGACGGTCCGGTGAGCAGGGCCGCGGACCGCAACCGGTCGAGCCGCTCCTGGTGATACCGCCACAGCCGCGACTCGGCCAGCATCCGGCCGGTCTCCACCAACGCGCCGATCGCCGGGTGCAGAGTCAAAGCGGGACCGCTCACGTCGATCACCCCGAGCAACGAGCCGGTTCGCGGGTCGTGGACGGGTGTCGCCGTGCAGTACCAGGGGTGCTGGCCCTGCTCGAAGTGCTCCCCCGCCAGCAGTTCCACCGGCGCGGCTTCGGCGAGGGCGGTGCCGATCGCGTTCGTGCCCACGCGGCGTTCGGTCCAGTCGGCGCCCTCGAAGAAGCCCAGCGCGTCGGCCCTGCGGCGGACGGCAGGGGTGCCGGAACGCCAGAGGATGACGCCCTCGTGGTCGGTCACCACGAACAGCAGTTGGGAGGCGTCGGCCAGCGATCCGACGACGGCGCGCAGGTCGGGGACCACCTCGCGCAGCGGGGACGCTTCCTGGCGGCGGCCGATCTCGGCTGTGCCCAGCCAGTCGCGGGTGTTGACGTCGTCTGCTCGCAGGCCCAGGTCCAGGACGCGGTTCCACGAACGGGAGACGAGGGCTCGTGGGCGCAGTGTGGAGCGGCTGCCGGCGATGACCGCGTCGTGCATGCGCACGAGTTCGCGGGCATACGTGGGCAGGTGCTGACCGGGCGGCACTGCCCTGGGCACGCTCACCGGTCGAGCATGGACCAGGGATGCAATCCGGTGCAACGGTTTCACCGAAGCGCGGGAAGGAGGTGAATGCAACCACGACGAGCGACGAGGAGTGGCGATGACGCAGACCATGGATCGCACGGCGCAAGCACGCGTGGAGGCCTGGCTGGAGCAGTTCGAGGCCGCGCTCAAGGCCCGTGACGTCGACGCCGCCGCCGGGATGTTCGCCACCGACAGCTACTGGCGTGATCTCGTCGCCTTCACCTGGAACATCAAGACCGTCGAAGGGCGGGAGGGCGTCGCGGACCTGCTCAGCGCGTGTCTCGACGGCACCGATCCCTCGAACTTCCACACCACCGAGACGCCCACCGAGGCCGATGGCGTGGTGGAGGCGTGGCTCGAGTTCGAGACGGCGGCCGGGCGTTGTCGCGGCCATCTGCGGCTCAACGACGAGGGCGCGTGGACGTTGCTGACGAGCCTGCACGAGCTGAAGGGGTTCGAGGAGAACAAGAAGGAGACGCGGCCCAAGGGCGTGCGGCACGGCGTGATCGAGGAACGCCGCTCGTGGGCCGAGGAACGCGAACGCGAGCAGGCCGAACTCGGGTACGCGCAGCAGCCCTACGTGGTGGTGATCGGCGGCGGGCAGGGCGGCATCGCACTCGGCGCGCGACTGAGGCAGCTCGGTGTGCCCGCGCTGGTGCTGGAGCGCAACGACCGGCCCGGCGACTCGTGGCGCAAGCGGTACAAGAGCCTCTGCCTGCACGACCCGGTCTGGTACGACCACCTGCCGTACCTGCCGTTCCCGGACAACTGGCCGGTGTTCGCGCCCAAGGACAAGATCGCGGACTGGCTGGAGATGTACACGCGCGTGATGGAGGTGCCGTACTGGACCCGTTCGGAGGTCAGGGAAGCAACCTACGACGGTGCACAGTGGACGGTCACGGTCGACAGGGACGGCGAGACCGTGACCCTGCACCCGAAGCAGCTCGTGTTCGCGACCGGGATGTCCGGCAAGGCGAACGTGCCGTCGTTCCCGGGAGCCGACGAGTTCGAGGGCGATCAGCACCACTCGTCGAAGCATCCGGGACCGGAGGCCTACGCGGGACGCAAGGCCGTCGTGATCGGCTCGAACAACTCAGCCCACGACATCTGCGCGGCACTGTGGGAGCACGGCGTGGACGTCACCATGGTCCAGCGCTCGTCGACGCACATCGTGCGCTCGGACTCGTTGATGGACATAGCCTTGGGCGACCTCTACTCGGAACGGGCCGTCGCGGCCGGCGTCACGACCGATCGCGCCGACACGATCTTCGCCTCACTGCCCTACCGGATCCTGCCGCAGTTCCAGATCCCGGTGTACCAGCGGATCAAGGAACGCGACGCGGACTTCTACGCCAGGCTGGAGAAGGCCGGTTTCGACCTCGACTGGGGTGACGACGATTCCGGGCTGTTCCTCAAGTACCTGCGCCGCGGCTCCGGCTACTACATCGACGTGGGCGCCTCGGAACTGGTGGCGAACGGCAAGATCAAGCTCGTCCGAGGCCAGGTCGACCGCCTGACGAAGAACGCGGTCGTGCTCTCCGACGGCACCGAGCTGGAAGCCGATCTCGTCGTCTACGCCACCGGCTACGGCTCGATGAACGGCTGGGTCGCCGACCTCGCCGGACAGGAGATGGCCGACCGGGTCGGCAAGTGCTGGGGCCTCGGGTCCGGCACGACCAAGGACCCCGGCCCGTGGGAGGGCGAGCAGCGCAACATGTGGAAGCCGACCCGGCAGCCCGGCCTCTGGTTCCACGGCGGCAACCTGCACCAGTCGCGCTACTACTCGCACTTCCTGGCGCTGCAACTGAAAGCGCGGTTCGAGGGCGTGCCGACGCCGGTCTACGGCGCGCAGGAGGTGCACCACCTCAGCTGAGCAGCTTCTCGGTCTCCTCCCACAACAGGCGCTGGACGACGCCGCGCCCCGCCTCCGGGCACCGCAGGGGCGCGGCGTCCTTGACCGAGAAGTAGCCGCCCGTGACGTCCGCGAAGGCCGGATCGGTCGCGAGGCGCGTGATGATCGAGGCCCCACGACCGGGGTCGCCGATCCGCAACGCGTGCAGCGCCTTCTCCAGCAGGCCCGCGAACGGCAACTCACGGCCGAGACCGGTGGTGTTGAAGCCGGGATCGCAGCAGTTGGACGTGACCCCGGTGCCCTCCAGCCGCCGGGCGAGCTCCTGGCTGAACATGATGTCCATCAGCTTGGTCCGGCCGTAGTGGGCGGCGGACGTCAGAGCGGTCGCCGGATCGATGCCACGAGCCTGCCTCGACGCCTCGGACGCGACGGTGACGACGCGCGCCGGAGCCGAGGCGATCAGCTTGTCGCGCAACGCGTTCGTGAGCACCCACGGCGCCAGGTAGTTCACCGCCGTCATCTCGGGCACGCCGTCCGCGGTGACGCGCGGGCTGAACGCGTGGATTCCGGCGTTGTTGATCAGCACGTCGACGCGGTCGTAGTGCGCGTCGATGGCCTTGGCCGCGCGACGGACGTCTTGCAGCGAGGCCAGGTCGGCGACGAAGGCCGTGACGGTGACGCCAGGGCCGACCTCGGTACGCAGGTCATCCACCTTCGAGGCGCTGCGAGCGACGACGCCGAGGTCGAAGCCGCGGCGGGCGAGATCGAGCGCGACGAGCCGGCCCAGGCCGTGCGTGGCGCCCGTGATGATGGCGGTGGTCATGGTTCAATGATGCACGATACTGAGGTACCTCACAAAGGAGGCCGATGGACGCCGCCGACGTCGGACTGCGCTACCTGACGACGTCCGCCCGGATCCGCAGGGCGGTGGACGAGCGCATGTCCGGGACCGGGGTCTCACTGGCGCGCACGAAGATCCTGCAGGTGCTCGTCAGGCTGGGACCGGTCAAGCAGACGCGGCTCGCGACCGAACTGGGGATGGCCGCGCGGTCGATCACCCAGGCCGTCGAGGCGATGGAACGGGACGGCCTGGTGCGGCGGTCGTCCGACTCCGCCGACAAGCGGGCCAAGGTCGTCTCCGCGACCAAAGAGGGCGTCCAAGCCCTCGCCGCAGGCGAGGAGTCCGGCAGCGAGATCCTGCGGTCGATCTTCGAACGCCTCAGCCCGGCACAGCTGAAGGCGCTGGACGACGTCCTCGACGCCCTGGGCTAGGTGGACCTAGCGCGCCTTCTTGGCCGTCTTGCGGAGTTTGCCGCGCAGTGCGCGAAGGGCGACCGGCCCGAGGTCGTCCACCACCTCGATGAGCACGGCCAGCCGGTCGAGCGCGTCCAGAGCCGCCGTGGCCCCGTCCGGGTCGACGCCCTCGTAAAGCTCCAGACCGATGAACCCGGCGCTCACCGCGCGGGCGAGACCCGCCGTGTCGATCAACTCGGACACCGGCGAGCCGGTCAGCAACCTGGTCAGGGCGCGTTCGATCGGGGTGATCCACAGCTGCAGCGACGCCGCGGTGGCCTCGGCCAGCTTGGGGTCGGTCTGGGCGCCCGCCAGCAGTTGGGCGAGCACCATGACGTTGCCCTGGGCGCTCTCCTCGCTGTGCAGGGCGCGGCCGAGCGAGAGCAGCTGCCGCAGGTCGGTGATCTGCTCGAGACGTTCGGCGAACAGTTCGACCCTGGCCTGCGTGGCGGCGAGGCACGCGGCCTGGAGCAGGTCGTGGACGGTGCCGAAGTGGTAGAAGACCAGCGCCTGGTTGACCTCGGCGGTGGCCGCGATGCTCCGCGCCGTGGTGCCGGTCAGGCCGTGCGTGCGGATGGTCTCGATCGCGCCGTCGATCAGGCGTTGTCGGGTGTCGGCCACGGCATCACCGTAGAGGCCCCCGGAGACGTCGGCGCAGCGCCTCGGCGATCCCGTGCCCGTCGCCGGGATCGAGCGCGGCGAAGATCACCGCCTGCACCGAGGCCACGAAGAGATCCCGGTTCTCCCCCGTGTCGTCCCCGGCACCGGCGACCTGCTGCGCGAAACCCGACGTCTGCGCGGACACCATCAGGCTGAGTTTCCGCGCCGTGATGCCCGGCCGGAACCGCACGTCCAGCAGTCGCAGGCCCTCCTCGTACACCGGGATCCAGCGCGTGGAGTACGCGTCCAGCATCTCCCGGTAGGCCTTCGTGGCAACGGACTGCCACTTGGCGTCGATCGTCAGCGAGAGCTGGAACAGCCAGTACCTGGCCAGCCGGCCGCGCATCCGCAGGTCGTGGGTGGCGATCTTCGCGATGAGATCGGTCAGGTCCAGCCTGCCGTCGCGCACCTTCGGCAGCTCGGCCAGCGCCCGGCGCGGACCGTAGTCGAGGAAGTTGCTCCAGCGCGGTGCCGTGCACGTGTACTTGATGAGGCACATGAAGAAGTTCGCCATGCCACCGGCGCCCGGCCAGCGATCGCGGAACGCGCCCTCACCGACGTGGGCGACGTCGGACAGTCCGGCGGCGACTCCGGAGGCACGACGCACCACGATCTCCCGCGTCAGCCGGGCGCCCGCGAGTTCGTCACGGCTGCGCGAGTTGCGACCGGACAGCTGGTCGTCGATCTCCTGAAGCCCGCCTTCGAGGAACACCATCGTCGTGACGTAGGCCGACCGGCGTGGATTACGAGGATCGGCGAGGCTGGAGCGGGAAATGTGCTCCCCGAACACTTCCGGCCAGTCGACTTCGTCGTTGAAGCGCACAGGACCCCCTGGAGATCACCTCATTGCAGCACAGGGCCCGGACCACCGGCAACGCTCTCCCCGGACCCTCCTGAACAGGAGGATGACGCGCACGACCTCAGGCCTCATCGTGAAACCACGGGGAAACGAGCGAAAGGAGACTCCGATGCGGTTCACGGTGGAGAACTCGTTGTTGTCGGTGCGTCTGATCGAGATGCTGCTGGTCGTGCTGGCGGCCGCGGTGTGCGGAGGGCGCCGTCGTCCTCGCCCTCCGCGGTGAAGCGGAACACCGGGACGATCAGAAGTTTCATGGTGGCGAACTCGGGAACTGCCTATTCTGTTCACGAGTGTGACCAGCGGATATTTCCTGTCCACGCCCGTTGATCGATTCGATTGGCAGTGACCTGGACATTCGATTGATTCGACCTCGAACATCGACTGAACTCGTATATTTTCGAGGTTTGACCTTCACCGGAGAATGCCCATAACATCCGACCGGAAACCGCCGCGCATTCCGAACGGAAACCCCTTTCTCTCAGCGTTGAGAAGTGGAGTCCTCATGGGCATTTCACGACAACTCGCGCGACGCCGTGTTCGCGCCGGGCTCGTCTCGGGTGGCGCCGTCGTCGCACTGGTCACCGTGCTCGCCGCGTGGCCCGGCATCGCCGCGAACGCGAACGCCGCGGGCACCTACGTGCTGAAGAACGCCGGCAGCGGCCAGTGCCTCGACGCGGGAACGAGCCCGTCGAGCGGAACGCAACTGCGGCAACAGGCGTGCGCCGGCCAGGAGTGGGTGCTGACCGAGGTCAGCGGCGGAGTCAGGATCACCGCGGGCGGCCTGTGCGTCGGCGTGCGCGACGCGTCGACCAGCGCGGGCAAGCCGGTCCAGCTCGAGGCGTGCACGGGCGCCACGAGCCAGGTGTGGGCACTCAACGCCAACGGCAGCGACTACCGCCTCGCCAACGCGAACGGCGGCAAGTGCCTGAACGTCAAGGACAACGCCACCACCGCGGGTGCGTTGATCCAGACCAACTCCTGCGACAGCGCCGCCACCAAGCAGTGGACGCTCGCACCGGCCGGCGGCGGCCCGACCAGCACGACTACGACGACGACCACCACCACGACAACCACGACCACCGGCACGCCCCCGGCCAACGCGTTGTACGTGTCGCCGACCGGCACTGACGGCGCTGCCGGCACGATCTCCGACCCGACGACGCTGACGTCCGCACTCCCCCGCGTGGCCGCGGGCGGCACGATCTTCCTGCGCGGCGGCACGTACAGCTTCTCGCAGACGGTGACGATCCCGCCCACCAACAACGGCACGTCGAGCGCCCGCAAGAAGCTGGCGGCCTACCAGGGCGAGAAGCCGGTGCTGAACTTCTCGGCGCAGACGGAGGACCCGGCCAACCGCGGCCTGGCCGTGAACGGCTCGTACTGGCACGTGCAGGGCGTCGTCGTCGAACGCGCCGGGGACAACGGCATCTTCGTCGGCGGCAGCTACAACATCTTCGAACGCACGATCACCCGGTTCAACCGCGACACCGGCCTGCAGCTCTCCCGGATGCTGTCCAGCACCCCGAAGGACCAATGGCCGTCCCACAACCTCGTCCTCAGCGCGGAGTCGCACGACAACGCCGACTCCGACGGCGAGGACGCCGACGGGTTCGCCGCCAAGCTCACGTCCGGTCCCGGCAACGTGTTCCGCTACTCGGTGGCGCACAACAACATCGACGACGGGTGGGACCTCTACACCAAGTCCGACACCGGTCCGATCGGCGCCGTCACCATCGAGGACTCGCTGGCCTACAAGAACGGCACGCTGAGCAACGGCGGCCAGGCCGGCAACGGCGACCGCAACGGCTTCAAGCTGGGCGGTGAGGACATCGGCGTGAACCACACGATCACCCGCACGATCGCCTACGACAACGGCAAACACGGCTTCACCTACAACCGCAACCTCGGATCCATGACCGTGTCGAGCAACCTGAGCATCGACAACGACGAGCGCAACTTCTCGTTCGACGCGGGCAGTTCGGTGTTCCGCACCAACACCTCCTGCCGCAGCAGTAGCGGGAGCAACGACAAGGTCGTCGGCAACTCCGACTCCTCCAACCAGTTCTGGGCGGGCGCCAACGGTTCCCGCTGCTCCAGCTACACCGGAGCCCTCGGCTGGTCGTTCGCCTCCGACGGCAGGCTCGTCGTCACCCTCGGCGGCAAGGCCGTCGCGTTCTGACCACCGTCGCCACCTCGTGCAGGCCGGGTCAGTGCATGAGCCGCGCTGACCCGGCCTGCCGGCAACCGCCTCCCCGGGAGCAAAGTTGAAGCTGAGTCCGCTCGTCTCAGCGGCGGTCCTGTCCGCCGGTGCCGTGCTCGTGCCGCTGCCCGCGACCGCCGCGGCGTCTGCGTTGTACGTGGCAACCACCGGCAACGACGGCAACGCCGGCACGGTCACCGCACCGCTGAAGACCATCCAGAAGGCCGTGGACCTCGCCCAGCCCGGCGACACCATTCACCTCCGCGGCGGCACGTACGCCCCGACGACCAACATCCAGATCCTGAAGAACGGCACGCAGAGCGCTCCGATCACGTTGCGCGCCCACAACAACGAGCGCGTGGTCATCGACGGCGAGAACATGCCGCACACGCCCGGTCCGGTCGGCTCCTCCATCCCGCGCGCCGAGCGCGGAGCGATCCACATCGAGGGTGACTGGTGGCGGCTCGTCGGCCTGGAGATCACCCACGGGCCGTACGGCATCTTCGGCCTGGACGTCAACAACACGGTCTTCGACCGAATCGTCACGCGGGACAACTACGACTCCGGCCTGCACATCGTGCTGGCGTCGAGCAACAACCAGATCGTCAACCTCGACAGCCACGGCAACCGTGATCCGCGCAAGAACGGCGAGAGCGCGGACGGCCTCGCGATCAAGGAAGGCTCGGGCACGGGCAACGTGGTGCGGGGCGCGCGGTTGTGGAACAACTCCGACGACGGCCTCGACTTCTGGATGTTCTCCTCGCCGGTACTGGTGGAGAACAGCGTGACGTGGGGCAACGGCTTCAACCGCTGGAGCCTTCCGGACTTCACCGGCGACGGCAACGGCTTCAAGCTGGGCGGCAACAGCGTGGCGGCGGGCCACACCGTGCGCAACAGTGCCGCGTGGGACAACGCGGTCGGCGGGTTCATCGACAACAACAACCCCGGCCGGCACAAGATCGACCGCTGCACCGCGTGGGACAACCCCGGCACCGGCTTCAACTTCAGCCGTTCCTCCAGCACGCTGACGAAGAACCTCTCGATCGCCAACGGCACGGCCGTCTCGCTCGGCTCCCACTCGACCGGCAGCGGGAACTCGTGGAACTCCAGTGGTTCCTGGTCGCTGCAGAGCACGGATCCCAGCACCGTCACAGGACCTCGCAACGCCGACGGTTCCGTCCGGTCGTCTCCCTTCCTGCGCCCGGCCGACAATGCCGACCTCGGCGTGCGCTTCCCCTGACGGACCAGCGGCGGCTGAATCATCGATTCCTCGTCGAATGACGTTCGACGGAATTCGACCACAATCGCCGGACCTGGTTGTTATCGCTAATTTGAGGTCCACACCGCAAGGACCATTGCCAGGAGCGGCAACCTTGCAACATAGTGTTAACGCTAACTATCCGGAGCCTCCAATGGTGCAAGGAGCCGGTCCATGCGTTTCGCCGTCATCGCCGCACTCGTCGCCGGTGTCCTCGTCCCAGGTCCGGCGGCATCGGCCGCCGGACCCGTGCCGCACTACGTGATGACCGCGTTCACGAACAGCAGCGAGTCGAACATGTACGTCTACGACTCGGCGAACGCGACCAGCTTCAGCCAGGTCAGGGCGAACGCCTACACGCCGCCGTCGGGACTGATCCGAGATCCCAGCGTCCTGCGGCACACCGACGGCTACTACTACATCGTCTACACGACGAACTGGACGGGCGACACCATCGGCTTCGCTCGCAGCGCGGACTACGTCAACTGGACGTTCCTGCGCAACGTCCGGGTAGGACTCAACGGCGCCACCGGCAGCACGTGGGCGCCGGAGTGGTTCAAGGACTCCGACGGCAGCGTGCACGTGATCTTCTCCGCGTCCACGGCCGGAACGGCGGGACAGTTCCGGCCCTACCGGATCACCGCGACGAACACTGATCTCTCGGCGTGGAGCAGCCCGGTCGCGCTCGGCATCCCGGCGAACTTCATCGACAGCTTCCTGATCAAGGTCGGCGGCACGTACCACAACTTCCTCAAGAACGAGACCACGAAGTACATCGAGCACGCGACCGCGACGTCGCTCAACGGGCCGTGGACCTTCGTCGGCACGGGCAACTGGGCGGGCTGGGGCTCCGGACTCGAAGGGCCCGCGCTCGTGCGGCTGCCCGACGGCCGGTGGCGGATCTACTTCGACCAGTACGGCCAGCGGCGGTACTTCTACGCCGACAGCACGAATCTCAGCAGCTTCGGCGCCAAGACCGAACTGGCCGGGTTGTCCGGCACCGCCCGGCACTTCACGGTGCTGCGGGAGGACTCCGGCGACGGCACGGCGGTGGCGACGGGTGCCCGGTCGTTGCGCTCGGCCAACTTCCCCGACCGGTACGTCCGGCACCGCGACAACCTCGCGTACGTCGATCCGGTGAGCTCGTCGAGCACGCAGCCAGTGCGCCAGGACGCGACGTTCACGGTCGTGGCCGGTCTGGCGAACGCGGGCTGCTACTCGTTCCGGTCGGTGAACTTCCCGGACCGCTACCTGCGGCACTACGACTTCCGCGTCCGGCTGGACACCAACAGCGGTGACGCGGTGTTCGCGCGCGACGCCACCTTCTGCGGCCGGGCCGGTCTCGCGGGCGGCGGGAGCACGTCGTTCGAGTCCTACTCCCACCCCGGCCGGTACCTGCGTCACCAGAACTACGTGCTGCGCGTCGACTGGCGCACCTCCGACTCGGCGTTCGCCGGTGACGCATCCTTCACCGTCACCGCGCCACTGGCCTGAAAGGACAGTCGATGAAGACGGTTCTCCTCCGTCTGGCCGTGCTGGTCCTCGCCGCCGTCACCTGCGTGGCCGGAATGCCCGTGCCGCAGGCGGGTGCGACACCCGCGGTGCGGTACACCAACCCGATCGCGGAACGGCGTGCCGACCCGCACGTCTTCAAGCACACCGACGGCTTCTACTACTTCACCGCGACCGTTCCGGAGTACGACCGGATCGTGCTGCGCCGCGCGACCACGATCCAGGGACTGGCCTCCGCGCAGGAGACGGTGATCTGGCGCAAGCACTCCAGCGGCGAGATGGCCGCCCACATCTGGGCGCCGGAGATCCACTTCATCAACGGGAAGTGGTACGTCTACTTCGCGGCGGGCCGCAGCGACGACATCTGGCGCATCCGGATGTACGTGCTGGAGAGCTCGAGCGCCAACCCGTTGAGCGGATCCTGGACCGAGCGCGGCCGCATCACGACCCCGTGGGACACCTTCTCGCTGGACGCCTCAACGTTCGTGCACAACGGCGTGCGGTACCTGACCTGGGCGCAGCAGGAACCGGGAATCGCCACGAACTCCAACGTCTACCTCGCCCGCATGGGCGCGAACCCGTGGACGATCACCGGCACGGTGACCCGGCTGGCGGTGCCGTCGCTCGCCTGGGAGACCCGCGGGTACAAGGTGGCGGAGGGTCCGGCGGTCCTGCAGCGCAACGGAAAGGTGTTCCTGACCTACTCGGCCAGTGCCACCGACGCGAACTACTGCCTCGGCCTGCTGACCGCCTCGGCGTCGGCCGACCTGCTCAATCCGGCGTCGTGGACCAAGGGCGCCAGTCCCGTGTTCACCAGCAACGACGCGACCGGTCAGTACGGGCCCGGCCACAACTCGTTCACGGTGTCCGAGGACGGCAGCAACGACGTGATGATCTACCACGACCGCAACTACCGCGACATCAGCGGTGACCCGCTCAACGACCCGAACCGCCGCACCCGCCTGCAGAAGGTCTACTACAAAGCCGACGGCACACCAGATCTCGGCATTCCGGTCGCCGACGGGCCGACCCCGGTCAGGCTCAGGTCCTATGCCGCCGCCGACCGCTTCGTGCGGCACTGGGAGTACCGCGCACGTCTGGAGGCCGGCGTGGCCCCGTTGGCCGACTCCCAGTTCAAGCTCGTCACGGGACTGGCCGGCTCCGGCGGGGTGTCGCTCGAGTCGACCAACTTCCCGGGTTACTACCTGCGGCACCGCGACAACGAGCTGTGGGTCGAGCGAAGCGACGGCAGCACGCTGTTCCGCAACGACGCCAGCTTCGTGCAACGCGCGGGGCTGGCGTCTGCCTCGGCGGTGTCGTTCGAGTCGGTGAACTTCCCCGGCCGCCACATCCGCGTCAGCAACGGACTGCTCTACCTGCAGGCCGTCAGCGACGCGCAGGGACGGTCGGACGCGACGTTCGTACTGGAGTGACATGAGCACCTCGTGGAAAACCACACTGAGCAGAGCCTCTCTGGCCGTGGCGGTGGTCCTCACCACCACGGTCGCGACGGCACCACACGCGTCGGCCTATCCCCTGCCGGGCCGCGTCACCGGCGACATCAGCGTGCACGACCCGAGCGTGGTCAAGCGAGCCAACGGGAGTTACCTGGTGGCGCACACCGGCACCAACATCGCGCTGAAGACCTCCACCGACCGGATCGCGTTCCGCAACGCGGGTTCGGTGTTCCCCGGCGGCGCCTCGTGGACCACCCCGTACACCGGTGGCGGCACCAACCTCTGGGCGCCGGATCTGTCCTATCGCGACGGACGGTACTGGCTGTACTACTCGGCTTCGACGTTCGGCTCGAACCGGTCGGCGATCTTCCTCGCCACCAGCCCGAGCGGTGACTCCGGCACGTGGACCCACCGCGGCCTGGTCGTCGAGTCCCGGACGTCCGACAACTTCAACGCCATCGACCCGGATCTCGTCGTGGACGACCAGGGCCGCTGGTGGCTGAGTTTCGGCTCGTTCTGGTCCGGCATCAAGATGGTCGCGCTCACCCCGTCGACCGGTCTGCGGTCCGACTCGGCCGTCCGCTCGGTCGCGGGCAGGAACGGCGGTCCGATCGAGGCGCCGAACATCGTCAAACGCGGGGCGTACTACTACCTCTTCGTCTCGTTCGACTACTGCTGCCGTGGCGCGTCCAGCACGTACCGGGTGGTCGTCGGCCGCTCCACCAGCGTCACCGGGCCCTACGTCGCCCGCGACGGCACGGCCATGACGTCCGGCGGTGGCACGGAGGTCCTGGCCGGTCAGGGCAGTGTGCACGGGCCGGGGCACCAGGACGTCCTCGCCGATGCCGACGGTGACGTCCTGACCTACCACTACTACACCGACTCCGGCGCGTCGCGGCTCGGCATCAACCTGCTGGCCTACGACTCGGCGGGCTGGCCGTTCCTGCGCTGAGGAGAAGACCTTGAGCTCGATCAGCAGCTTGCGAAGCACCGTTCTCGGCGCCACTGTCCTGCTGCTGAGCGGCATCACCGTCGCCGTGCCGACGGTGGCGGCCGCCGCTGTCGTGGACACCAGCGCGTCGTACGCGTTGGTCAACCGCAACAGCGGCAAGGCGCTGGACGTCTACGAACTGTCCACTGCGGACGGTGCGAGAATCTCGCAGTACGCGCGCAACGACGGCGCCTGGCAGCTGTGGCAGTTCGTCGACTCCGGCGGCGGCTACTACCGGCTGAAGTCCCGGCACAGCGGCAAGGTCCTGGACTTCCCGTCGACCGCGGACCGGGCCGGGCTCGTGCAGACGACGGACGCCGGCCGCTCCGGTCAGCAGTTCCGGCTGGCCGACTCACCGGACGGGCACGTCCGGCTGGTCAGTCGCGCGAGCGGCAAGGCGGTCGACGTCCTCGACTTCTCCGCCGCCAACGGCGCGCAGGTGATCCAGTGGCCCGACACCGGCGGCACGAACCAGCAGTGGCAGCTGGTGAAGATCGGCGCCGCCGGCAACGTCACCAACCCGATCAAGCGCGGCGGCCCCGACCCGTGGCTGCAGTTCCACAACGGCTACTACCACCTGGCCACCACGACGTGGAACTCCACGATCACCATGCGCCGCTCCCGCACGCTGGCGGGCCTGTCGAGCGCGGCGGACACCGTGGTGTTCAACCTCGCCGGACGGCCCAACGGGTGCTGCACCATGTGGGCGCCGGAGTTCCACCTGCTGAACGGCCGGTGGTACCTGTACTACGTGGCCGGGCAGAACGTGCCCGACTACAACCCCACCCAGCGCCTGCACGTGCTGGAGAGCGCGGGCTCCGACCCGATGGGCCCGTACACGTTCAAGGCGGACCTGGGCGACACGTGGGAACTCGACCCGAGCATCCTGCAGCACAACGGGAAGCTGTACCTGATGGGCAGCGCGATGGACGGCACCCAGAGCCTGACCATCACCCCGCTCTCCAACCCGTACACCGTCAGCGGCGCGCGGCGCACCATCTCGCAGCCCACCCTGGCGTGGGAGCGGCAGACCGCGCCGGTCAACGAGGGCGCAGAACCGTTGTACCGCAACGGCCGCACCATGATCGTGTACTCGGCCAGCGCCTGCTGGGGTCCCGACTACAAGCTCGGCCTGCTCACCCTCACCGGGTCCGACCCGCTCAACCGCGCGCACTGGACGAAGTCGCCCAGCCCGGTGTTCCAGCGCAACGACGACCACGGTGTGTTCGCTCCAGGCCACAACGGGTTCTTCAAGTCCCCCGACGGCACCGAGGACTGGATCGTCTACCACGGCAACACGAGCGCCTCGGCCGGCTGCGGCATGGAACGGTCCACGCGCGCGCAGAAGTTCACCTGGAACACCGACGGCACCCCGAACTTCGGCACCCCGGTCCCGCTCGGCGCGCAACTCCCCGCGCCGTCGGGCGAACAGGCCGGATGACCCGGCCGTCCTGATCGACGGGTCTCCTGGCTCGCGGCACGACAGCGACCGGCCCGGCACGCTCACCAGCGTGCCGGTCGTCACCGCGCCGCCGTATCGCCCCCAACCTCGCGAAACGTGAGAGAGTGGACATCTCCGCCCACCCAGGACCCGGTGGCGCGCCTTCACCCCGGAGCGGACGCCGCCTCATCCAGGCGCGTTTCACCGCTCCCGGTCAGTTCGCACCACTCCACGCCCAGGACCGGGCACAAGAACAACCCCACGAGGGAGATCTCCCATCACCGCTTCCGCGCTCACGCCGACCTTGGCCGCTCCTCGCACCCTCACCGACATCTACGGCCCTGACATCGCCGTCTGCGCGCGCCCCTCCCAGGAACCGACGGTGCCGTCGAGCAGGCACCGGATCATGCGCGACGTCCTGTCCGCCCGCCCTCTCGCCGTCGCCGCCGGCACCCCCGTCATCACCAGCGCGGGCGGCACCGAACCCAACCTGATCGCCGCCCTGCGCGACGGCGGCCTGCCCGTCGGCACCGACCCGCGCGAGTTCCGCACCGAGGCCGAGTTCGCCACCCGCGTCACCGAGGCACTGAGCGACGGCCTGCGCCTGTCGATGGAATACCCGCAGCCCACGAGCCTGTACCCGGACGAACGGTCCGTGAAGAGCGCCGAACTCGTCGGCTACCTCAACAACAAGGCCAGCATCAGCACGTTCGTCGCTCCCCGCTTCCAGGCCCGCCGTGAGATCGTCGCGACCGAGGACCTCGCCCTGGCCGCGCCCGCCGAGAAGTCCTGGGTCCTCAAGGCCGCCACTAACGCCGCGCACGGCGCCAGCCTCGACGTGTACCTGCACCGGGCGGGGGACCTGGTGGCGCTGCCCGCGTTCACCGACATCCTCACCGAGGTGGTCGTCGAGGAGTACCTGAGCATCCACCGCAACTGGGGCGTCCAGCTCTACGTCGCCGCCGACGGTCAGGCCCGCCTGCTCGCCGTGACCGACCAGCGCATCGACTCCGACGGCATCTACACCGGCGGCCGCTTCGGGCTCGTCGTGCCCCTGCCGGCCGACCTGCTCATCGAGTGCCTGGCGATCGCCCAGCGCGCCGCCGACGTCGGTTACCGCGGGATGTGCAGCCTCGACTGCGCCGAGACCCACGACGGCAGACTCGTCATGCTCGACCTCAACTTCCGCATCACCAGCGGGTCCATCCCGTTGCTGGCGCTGCACACCATCCGCCCCGACGCCCTCGACCGCCCGTCGGAGTCCACGAAGATCACCACCTCCGCCTCCGTCGCCGCGCTGCTCGCCGCGTTACGACCCGCGCTGCTGCGCGGAGGGCTCCTCGTCACCGGCGGGCACGACACCCGCCGCACCGACAACCCGATCAAGCAGACCACGCTGCACCTGCTCGTCTTCGGCGACGATCCCGACGACGTCGCCACCCGCCGCGCCGCGCTGGAAACCATGTACAACCACTGACACGAGCGGGTGCGCTCACGAGGCAGTGAGCGATCATGGCCGCATGGCGAGTATTTCCGACGACGGGCGTTACCCGTCGAGTGAGCCGCACGAGTCGGGCATGTTGCAGGTCGGCGACGGTCATTCGCTGTACTGGGAGGTGTCGGGCAACCCCAGCGGCAAGCCGGCCGTCGTGCTGCACGGCGGTCCCGGTTCGGGGAGCTCTCCGAGGACGCGGGGCCTGTTCGACCCGGACCGCTATCGCGTGGTCCTGTTCGACCAGCGCAATGCCGGGCGCAGCACCCCCTCGGCGACGGACCCGGTCGTCGACCTGTCGGCGAACACCACGCAGCACCTCGTCGCCGACATCGAGGCGCTGCGGGTCCACCTGGGAATCGAGCGCTGGCTGGTGGAGGGTGGCTCGTGGGGAGTCACTCTCGCTCTCGCCTACGCGCAGGCGCATCCGGAACGGGTGACCGAACTGGTGCTCGCGGCCGTGACCGACGGCGACCGCCGCGACACCGACTGGATCACCCGTGACATGGGCCGCGTCTTCCCGCGCGAGTGGGAACGGTTCCGCGACGGCGTGCCCCCCGCCGAACGCGACGGCGACCTGGCGGCCGCCTACAGCCGGCTGCTCCACGATCCCGACCCCGAGGTCCGCGCCACGGCCGCACACGAGTGGTGCCTGTGGGAGGACACGCACATGTCGCTGGCCCCCGACGCGGCCCCTTCGCTGTCGGTCGCCGATCCGGCCTTTCAGCTGGCTTTCGCCCGTCTCGTGACCCATTTCTGGTCCCACGGCTGCTTTCTGGAGGAGAGGCAGCTGTTGCGTGGCATCGAACGGCTCCACGGAATTCCCGCCGTGCTGATCCACGGGCGTTACGACGTCAGCGGTCCGCTCGGCACGGCCTGGGCGCTGCACCGGGCCTGGCCAGGAAGCGAACTCGTGGTCCTCGACGACACCGGTCACGGCGGCGGCAGCATGGGCGCGGCGATCGTCGCCGCCACCGACCGCTTCGCCTGAACGCACGGACAGGTCGATCAGATCTTGCCCGCCACCACGTCGGCGAGGTGCACACGGGACGACTTGTAGTTCACCATCGAGGGCTTCGACGGGTCCGCCGAGTCCTTGGCCGGGACGACCTCGGAACTGATCGGCAGTCCGTTGTCGGCGTTGACGGTGATCACCTGTGCACCGCCGCCACCCTGAATGGCGGCGTTTCCGGTGAGGGTCAGCGCGCGCCGGCCGTTGACGTCGGTCTCGCCGACGGTCACTTCCTTCATGGCCGCGAGCAGCTTCAGCACACCCGCGCGGACCTCGGCGTTGGCGGCGCCGACGAACAGCGCGTACGTGGCGTTGCTCCACAGGTGGTTGCCGATGCGGTTCTCCAGGTCCTTGCCCGTCGGACGCGGTTTGGGGGCGGGGACCTCCTTGCCGGCCTTGCGGAACATCTTCGCGACCTCCGCCTGGGCGTCCGCCCAGGCCTTGTCCGCCTCGACGGGGCTCAGGCCGATGCCCAGGGCGTTGCCGGACGCGGTGATCATCGCGACCCTGGCCTTCTCCACGTCGCCGTTCGCGGCCTGACGGGCCGCCGCCGTCACCTTCGCGTCGTACGGGTGGGCCGCGTCTTCGCCTCTGGCGGCCGCGGCCGCCAGGCCCTGCACCGAGTCTCCGTGGAAGACCTGTCCCTTGTCGGTGTAGACGGTGTAGATGATGTACAGCGAGCCGTCCGGCGCGATCTTCTGGGTGATGACCAGCGACGAGTCACCGGGCTGCGGGGCGGCCTTGACCTTGCCGGCCAGTTTCACCGACGGTGGCTCGACCGCCGCCAGCGGGGCCGCGTCGGGCGGATCGGCCGGGACGGTGCCGCCCGTCGTGCCCATCACCACGGCCGTGGCGACGGCTGCCGCCGTCATCGCCGAGTGCAACGCCGTGCGCGCACGGTCGTAGGCCTCCGGCCCCGGAGACGGCACTTCACGCAGATTCCTCATCAGATCCATTTCCTCCACGAGGTCAGGTCCGGCGCCGGTTCCGACCGCCAGTACCGACGCAACCCCTCTTTGCCAACGCGCGCCCAAAGCGTTCAGGTTGCTTCGATGCCTGGCGAACGTCGCTGTTCAGTGAGTGACGAGCCCTGCTAGCCTCCACGCCACTTTCCTCGACCTGGTGGGATGAAACGTGTTCGACGCTGATGACCTGCCCGCCTTCGAGCCGCCGGAGTTCGACGACGAGTACCAGGACGAGAGCGACGTGGAACGGCCGCCGTTGCGCGGCGGCACGACACCACCCGCCGGACTGCACGACGTGGATTGGGCTGCCCTCGACGACGCGTACGGCTCGGCCGACGAGACGCCGTTGTTCATCGAGGCGCTCACGAGCGACGACGACGGCGACCGGAGTTTCGGTGTGTACGGCCTGTATTCGGCCACCACGCACCAGGGTTCGGTCTACTCGGCGTCCAAGGCCGCGATCCCGTTCCTCGCCGAACTGGTCCGCCGGGACAACGCGATGGCGCTGGTGTTCCTGGCCCGGATCGCCGTCGGCGAGACGCATTTCGTGACGCGGCCCGACGACGTCGCCAAGGCCACCACCGAGTACGCGGATGTGGTCGCGGAGTTCGCCGCCGACGTCGAGGCGATGTGGAACCGCACCGGCAACGACGAGGCGTTGCGGCTGCTGGTGTTGCTGGGCAGGGAACCGAAGGAACTGCCCGCGCTCACACCGGACGCGACCGCGGGTTTGTGCCTGGCCCACGGTTTCCTCGCCGCGCGGGACAACGGCGTCACCCCTGGCGGCGCGAAAAGCACCGATGCGAGGACAGAACACGTTGCCGCGGCACGGGATCTGATGGCCACCAGCCCGTCGCTGTACGTGCGGGGCGCCGCCGCGGTGTGCCTGGTCCACTCCGGATTCGCCGACGACGATTCGCTGGCGCTGCTCCACCACCTCGCGCAGGGCGAGTATCCGGTGCGGGACGTGTGGGCGGGAGACCTCGCCGAACTGGCCGCCTCGGCGTGGACCTTCGGCACTGACGACGACGGGCTGCTGGCGGCGTCCGGAGACAACAGGCCGAACCTGCACACCCGGTTGCTGGAGCGGATGGCGCGGCAGTTCCGTCCCAGCGGCGCGGTCTACCGCCCGTTGTCGCCGGAGGAACTGACGGCGGCCCAGCGCACGACCCTGGAGACCGCGCTGCGGGACGCGCCGGAGGCGATCACCGGAGTGGACTCGGACTACCTGTGCGTCGACGTCCCCGCGACGGAGGCGGCGGCACACCGGTTGCTCGGCACCGCGGGCGGCGAACTGAGCCGGCGCACGTCCCGGGGTCTGCTGTGGTTCGTGCTGGAAGACGGTCTGCTCGCCCAGAACGACAGGGAGTCCGCGCTCGCCGCCCTGGCCGAGGTGGACGCGTGGGCCGCGCTCGGCGAGGTGTTCGCCGCCCGGCGGCCGGACGGCGTGGAGGAGTCGATCAGTCTGACCGTTCGCCACCTCCACGGCGACGACCGCGAGAACGCCGTGACACTCACGCTGTGCTCGATCTTCGCCGACGCACTCGCCGGCCATCGCCACCAGGCGGAGGCGTTCCTCGACGAGTGGTTGCCAAGAGTGTCCGAAGTGGACGGTTACGACCTGGCGTTCGGCGTCCCCGCCCAGCGCATCGGCACGGCACTGGCGGCGCTGGCCAGGTCCGGCGGGCTGCCGCCGCGCTTCCACCCGATGATCAAGCCGTACCACCGTTTTCCGGAGTACTCCAAGGTTCCGCTGCCGCTGCTTCGTGAACTGGCGGACGTGCTCCCTGCGGACTCGCGGTCATTCATGTCGTGAATGGGGTTTTTTCGCCAAACGCGACGGAACCGCACATTGCGGCATGCATCATGACCGCCATGGGTGAGAAGTTCCACGTCGTGCCGGATGAGCTGCGCGGCTACAGCGGGCTCCTCGAACGTCAGGCCGAGCACTTCCTGACGATCCGGGAGCACGCGATCTCCAAGGGTGGGGACACGTCCGGGTTCACCGGGCTGCTGTCGCTGCTCGATCCCGTCGTGGTCGGGGTCGCGCAGCTCTACGGCGAGACTCTCGAAGCCGCCAACCAGAAGATGACCCAGGACGCCGAGTCGCTGGTCAAGTCGGCCCGCGCCTACGAGAAGGCGGACGAGATCGGGGTCTGCCTGATCGACAGTGCGGGTAGTAGGTCGGAGCCGCCGTCCTGGCTGGCGCGGTACCTGGGGGTGGGCGAATGACCGGCGCGGTGTGCAACGGGTATCAGGACATCGAGGATCCGAACGTCGCACTGCGCGCCGCTCCCGACGACCGGCCGGGCCGGCAGACCGTCAAGGAGCTGATCGAGGCCGCGGGGTGGAAGATCCAGGGCGTCAACTGGATCTACCAGCAGGTCACCGGCGACGACCTGGTGCGCGACCTGGTCATGCCGCTGGCGGGCGACTTCGAGAAGATCGACGCGAACGCCGCCGCGTGGGACCGGGTCGCCAAGGCGCTGGACAACGTGCGGCACAACGTGAACAACGGCATCGAGGAGCTCTCGCCGAGCTGGGACGGCGGCGCAGCGCAGAGCTTCGAGAACCGCGTGCGTCGCACGTGGACCACGGCGATCGAGTGGGACTCGCAGGTCGCGAAGTTCATCGGCGACCGGTTCAAGAACATGGCGAGCTCCTGCCGGTCGGCCGCGAAGCTCGCGCTGACGCTGCTCGACAAGATCTGCGACAAGCTGATGAAGGCCGCGATGACCGCGTGGATCCCGATCGTCGGCTGGGGTCGTGCCGTGTGGATGGTCTACGACGTGGTCAACATCGTCGACCAGGTGCGCAAGCTCATCCAGTCCATGCAGACGCTCATCGAGGGCGTCAAGGGCATGATCAACGGCATCAAGCTGTGGGGCACCGCGCTGGCCAAGATCCCCGACGTGCGCGACGTCAACGACTTCTTCGACGTGGTCGACACGTGGCAGGACGGCACGGAGAAGTTCGGCGACGGCACGGCCGCCGTGGGCAGCGGCGCGTGGGGCATGGCCAAGAACGGGTACAAGGCGCGCGGCAAGTACACCGACGCGCTGAAGGAAGAGCGTTGGGCGGAGCCCAGTTCCTCGAGTTCGGGCGGTGCGGAATGACGTTCCCGTACGACAGCGCTCGTCAGCAGTTGCAGGCGTGGCAGAAGGATCTCGACGCCAGGGGCGCGCAGCTGGAGAAGGTCGCCCTGGAAGCGTCCAGGGTGCAGACCCGCGGCGCCGACCTGTCCCCCGCGGACATCGCCGCGATCGAGAAGTTCGCCCGGTCGAAGGACGCGCCGAACGCGCTGAAGGACCTGCAGCGCAAGGTCGACGCGGGCCAGATGTCCTGGCGGGACATCGCGTCCGGCAGGGCCGTCCACGATCCCGACGTGCGACGTGCGATGCAGACCAGCATGCCGTCGCTGAAGCGCGCGTACACGGGGATCAAGGAGGGCCAGAACCTCGACGAGATCATCGTGGCGGGTCAGCAGCGCGCCCGGCCGTCGCGCGGCGACTTCGACGACGACGCGCCGAGCGACTTCACCGAGGACGCCTTCTAGGACAGTTCGGCGATGATCTTCTCGATCCGGCGCGCGCGGGTCTCGGGTTGTTTCGCCGCCGCCACGGCCTCGGCCCGCTGCCGCTGGTTGCTGTAGGACAGTGCGGTGAACGCGGCCCGGACCGCAGGGTGCTGATCGAGTGCCGCCGCGAGGTCGTCGGGCACCTCGACGGTGCGTTCCGCCAGATCCGGTTCGAGCGTCACCTCGACGGTGTCCCCGGCGGCGACGCCCGCGGCCTCCCGGTTGGCGGCACTCAACGGCAGCATGAAGTCGCCGCCGTACACCGCCACCGTGCTGCGGTAGGTGTGGACGCCGATGGTCACCGCCACCCTGGGTTTCTTGCCCTGCCCGAGTGCGTCGACCACGTCCGCGGGGACGCGGAGCCCGGTCGCGGTCTTGCCGGCGAGCTCGATCGGCGTGGTGAACGTGTGGCGCGTCAAGGTTCCTCCTCCGGGAGATCGGCCGTTCACCCGGATAGTAGGCACGGACTGGGCTGTTTCGTCCCACACGATCCGGGTGTTCACGTAGTGTGATCGACCGGCGTCGAGAGGGGTGGGCCGATGTTCGGACGGGGAACGCGGAAGGTCACCGTGCGCGGCTTCGCGGACGCGGTCACGCGAGGGATCCGCCCCGCCATGACGCACCTCTACCTGATGTACCAGGTGGGCGGCACCGTGATCGTCAAGTGGGAGGAACCCCGCGGGGATCGGCGGAAGCCGTTCCGGATCGTGCCGGACGAGGACGGCAACGCCTGCCCGCACTGCGCCGTCCTGCTCGCCGTCTCGAAGATCGCCGACGTGCTCCCGCTCGGTGACGAGAGGGTCGAACGGGTCCGCCGCGAGTACCTGTCGGTGCTGGACCAGGGAATGCTGCCCTGTCCCGCGATCGGCCGGTCGCCGTCCATGAGCACTCCCTTCGGCGAGATGCCACTGATCATCGGTGTCGGCGCGTGGATGGCCGAGTGCCACGTGGGGCACGGCGACCCGGCCACGGCAGCGGACTGCGCCCGGCACCGCCGCGCATGATCCTGTGGGACGACGGCGGCTACGAGCGTGCCTCCGACCACTTCCGGGCTTTCGAACGGACGGGACAGCGGTCCGAACTGGAGGCCGCGATCAGCGGGTTCCGCGCGTTGGCGTCGACTCGCCTGGACGGGGCCGTGGCGAACGGACTCGCCATCGCGCTGTGGTCGCGCTACGAGGTGCTCGGTGATCGAGACGACCTGGACGAGGCGGTAACCGGGCTGCGGCAAGCGATCGGCTGGCATCCCGACGACGCCGAACGCCTGCCGTCGTACCTGGCCAACCTCGCGGGAGCGTTGCGGGTGCGGTGGAGGGCGACGGGGTCCGGTGACGACCTCGTGGAGGCGGCCGAGGCGAGCCGCCGCGCGGTGGAGGTGACGCCCGCGCACCACCGCCGGCGTTCCGCGCGCCTGAACAACCACGGCGACGGTCTGCTCACCGTGCACCTGCATTCCGGTGACAGCTCCGCGCTCGACAGCGCGATCTCGTTGTTCCGCCAGGCCGTCGACGCCGCCGACGCGGGCAGCGACGACCTGGTCAACGCCAAGTCCAACCTGGCGGAGGCCTTGCGGCTGCGATTCCAGTCCACTCGCGACATCGGCCTGATCGACGAGGCCGCGGTGCTGGCCGGTGCGGTGGTGCCACGGGCGCGGACGCGCGCACTGCGAGCCCGGTTCCAGTCCAACCTCGCACTCGTCCTGCTCGCCCGCCACAGCGCGACCGGACGGCACCAGGACCTGCGGGCCGCGACCGACCTCGTCCACCAGGCGCTGAAGGAGAGTCCGGCCGGGCATCCCAACCGCGCGGAACGCTCGGCCGTGCTCGCGGAGTGCCAGCGGCTGGCGCTGGTGTCGTCGCACCGCGGCGCGCGGGCGCCACACCGACTCGGCGCCGATCAGGCTTCCGGCCTGCCGTTCCTGTTGCGCCGCAAAGGAAAACTGCTGGTCCGTGCCACCGAGGACGCGGTCCGGTCGACGCCGCACGGGCATCCCACCCGTGCCGACGCGGTGCTGAAACACGCCCTCACGCTCGCCTTCGTCGGTGACCGTGCCGCGGCACTCGCGCTGTACCGGCAAGTCGCCGAGGAACCCGATTTCCCGCCTCGTGTGCGAGTGGAGGCAGCAAGGCTGTGGGCGTACGAGATGGTGGCGCGGCGGGACTGGCGGGCGGCGCTGGACGCGTTCCGGCTGGCCGTGGAACTGTTGCCGCGCACCGCACCCAGGCACGTCACCCAGGCCGACCGTGAGCAGGCGCTCGCCGCGTTCGCCGGGCTCGCGTCCGACGCCGCGGCCTGCGCGATCCAGGCCGGTGACCCGCCGCTCGCGGTGGCGCTGCTGGAACAGGGCCGCGGCGTGATGATCGGCCACGCGCTCGACGCCAGGACCGAGCTGACCGATCTCGAGGGACAGCACCCGGATCTCGCGCGGCGGTGCGACGAACTGCGGTCCGCGCTCGACACCCCGAGCAGTTCGTTCGTCCAGGTAGCCGGGCTGAGCGGTGAACGCCGGCACGCGCTGACCGAGGAGTGGCACGACCTGGTCGATTCCATCCGGTCGCTCCCAGGTTTCGCGCGGTTCCTGCGGCCTCCCGCGGTGGAGGAGTTCGTGGACTCGGCCGACCGCGGCATCGTGGTCATCGTGAACGTGAGCGCGTTGCGGTGCGACGCTCTGCTCATCGCCGGACGGACCATCGTGCCGGTCGCCCTGCCGGAGCTGGACCTCGCCGACCTCGCCGACCGCGCGGAGCGGTTCCGCCTCAGCCCGCCGGACGAGATCGACTCCGTATTGTCCTGGCTGCGGCAGGTGATCGTCGACCGGCTGCCGCTGCACGACCACGTGGGCCATGCCGCTCCGACACGGCTGTGGTGGATGCCGACGGGCCCGTTGACCGCGCTGCCGCTGCACGCCGCCGGCGACGTGATGGACAGGTTCGTCTCGTCCTACGCACCGACGTTGCGCAGCCTCGTCACGGTGTGGAAGGCGGCCGCGATCACCCGGCCGGACGACCCGCTGATCGTGGCCGTGCCGTCGGCGCCGGGCATGCCCGAGCTTCCCGGCGCCCAGGACGAGGCGGACGACGTCGCGACCCGGTTCGCGAGCCCGCACCTCCTCACCGCGGACCGCGCTCTGCGGCACCCCGTCCTGGAAGCCCTGCCGCGCCACCGCTGGGTGCATTTCGCGTGTCACGCCAGGAGCGCCGACATCGGTGGCGAAGGTCGCCTCGTGCTGTGGGACCACCTCGAGAAACCGTTGAGCGTCAACGACATCGCCCGCCTGCGCCTGGCCGGTGCGGAGATCGCGTTCCTGTCGGCGTGCGAGACCAGCGCGGCGCCACCGGAACTGACCGACGAGTCCCTGCACGTCACCGGCGCCTTCCACATGGCGGGCTTCCAGCACGTCATCGGAACGCTCTGGCGGGTCGGCGACCGCACCGCCCAACTGGTCGCGAGCCACTACTACGACGCGTTGGCCGAGACCCCGTCCCCCGCGATCGCGCTGCACACGGCCGTCCTGAAGGTCCGCGCCACCCACCCCGCCGCGCGGTGGGCCCCGTTCGTGCACGTGGGAGGTTGATCTCCGGCATCATGGTCGGCATGACCGAACACGAGTCCGATCGCGGCTTCCTCGACGCCCTGATGGGAGCGGCCGCGGGCTCGGTGCTGCTGCCGTTCGTCCAGGCGATCGTCACCAAGAGCGGTGAGGACGTCTACGCCAAGATCAAGGAGCTGCTGTCCAAGCCCGACATCAAACGGACCAAGGACGAGATCAAGGACGCGGGCACGGTCACCCTGTTCTCCGACGACACGCGGATCGTGCTGCGGATGCCGTCGCGGATGACCCCTGAGATGACGGAACGGCTGAAGCAGGTCCGGATCCCCCCGCGCGGTTCCGAGTGGTTGCGGATCTCGTGGGACAACGCGAGGGCCCAGTGGGTGGTGCGGGAATGCGATCCGCCGGACGAGCTCACCACCGGCCGCTGAAATGCGGCCTCTGCCGATGAAGCTCGACATACGTGACACTGACGCCTGGATCTTCGACCTGATCGCTCGGGACGACGTCGACCGCGGCCGGGCGCTCGCACGGCACCGCGACCTGGTGGCAAGAGATTCGGGTCTGTCCTACGGATCCGACGGTGATCGGACGATCTTCTGGTACCTCGACGCTCATTGGTACAGGGAACCGTGGGGCACCATCACACTGGACCAATGGCCGTTCGTGGCGCTGTACCTGCGGTGGGAGGGACGGTTCCCCGACGAATGGCGTTCGTCGCTCCCGTGGTCACCGTGGGGCGGCAAGGAAGCAGTGCTCAGTCGCCTGGCACGGAAGGGAGTGCCGGCGGAAGCGAGGCCGCCGAGCTGCTGCTCGACGTGCTGCACCGCCCCTATCGGTGCAAGGACTGGATGTACGCGCTCCTGGTGCGCCATGTCGACGACGCGGACTTCCGCGACCGGCTGGCGAGTCTCGCGGGTGCGGACGATCCCCTCGTCCGGCTCCGTGTCCAGTTCCTCCTGCACCTCGCCGACCACCCCGAACAAGGGATCACGCGGAAGACCTGGGGCCGCTGGCTCGAAAGCAGGCTTCGTGACGACGACCAGCCACAGATGACCGGTTCGTGACCTGTTCCCCGTGAGCACTCCCCCGGATCATGGTTCTCGCAAGCGAAAACCGTTGAGGGGGAACAGGAATGGTGTTCGGCATCAAGAAGACGATCGCCGGGGTCGCGGTCGCCCTGGCCGGCGCGACGGTGCTCACCGGGGGAACCGCGCAGGCGGGCGAGATCGGCGTCGCCGCGTTCTCGGAGTGTCCGCCGGTGCACATGTGCGGATTCGAGCACGAGAAGGGCGGGGGCCGGTACGTGGCGATCCAGCAGCGCATTCCCGACCTGGCGCAGTTCAACGGCGGTTACCTGGACAACCGGATCACGTCCGGCTGGAACAGGAGCGGCTCCTCGTTCTGCTGGTTCACCGAGCCCAACTACCAGGGCGAGCGCTACCAGTCCGACCCCGGAACGTGGGGGTACTTCCCGCACAACGACGTGTACAGCTCGGTTCGGCGCGGCACGTGCCGATGAACTGACGTCGCTGCAACGGGTCAGCCGACGTCGACCGTGAAGGCTGCCCGGTGCACCTTGCCGCCGTGGGCGAACTCCAGGAACAGCCGGTACTCGCCCCGGTCGGCGAAGACGGCCTGGAAGCTCAGTTCGCCGTTGTTCAGCGGGATGCCCACCAGTTCGACCGGGTGCAGGTGTGTCGCCGACAGCAGCATGGTGTGGAAGCCGGTCATGTGTCCGTTGGCGCCGAGGTGCGGTTCCAGGGAGCTGACCGGCTTGCCGTCGGGTCCGCGGATCGACAGGCGCAGCACGTGCGGGTTCATCGGCGTCGGTTGTGCCTGGGAGTCCACCCGCACCACGGTGTAGCCGTCGGTGGTCGTGGCGCCGTCCGACGGGGCGGGCACCGGGGCCAGGGTCGTGTCGCCGGGGACGCTGAACGGGACGCCGAGCACGACCGGGTGGCGTGGGTCAGCGGTGTCGAGCGGCACGAACTCCGCGAACATCCGGTAGGCGCCGCCGTCGGACAGCGAGAGCGTGGTGTGCCAGGTGTCGCCGTCCAGAACGGGATGCAGGTGCTCGAACACGTTCATGTCCTCGCGGACGGCGAAGAAGTGCATCTGCTTGGTCTGGTTGTCCAGGAACCTGGTGACGGGTTTGCCGGCGTTGTCGAGGATCCGGAACGCCACGGGCACCGCCGTGCCCCGCGACTCGGGCATGGTGACGCGGTCGAAGCGGTAGCCGCTCTCCACTTCGGACAGACCGTCGCTGTGCGCGGCGGGCAGGACCGGGCCCATGTTCTGGTGCTGCGTCGGCGAAGCGGACCGGGCGAACAGCATGACCCCGCCGCCCGCCACCACGGCGACGGCGAGCAGGGCGAAGAACCAGTCGGCGAAGCTCAGTTTGCGCATGACCACTCCTGAGCCGTGGGTGGCCGGTGCCGGCCACCCACGGCCTCGTCTCAGAACTGAAGGCTCCACGCGTCGATGTAGCCGACGTCGGAGCGGTAGAGGTCCTGCACCTTGAGCTGCCACGTGCCCGCGGCGTCCTCGGCGGAGGCGTTCACCTCGTAGGTGGCCACGACGTTGTCGCCGGAGTCGTTGCTCGAACCCTTGAGCCGGAACGCCGTGCCGTCCGGCGCCACGAGGTCGATCACCAGGTCACCGCGGTACGGGTGCTTGATGTCGACATTCACCTTGAGGGCTCCCGGCGCCTTGCCGGGCACGCCGGACACCGTCACCGGTGACGTGATCGCGGCGCCCGCGTCCGGAATGGACACGTCGGCCGTGTTCTCGAACTTGCCACCGGTGGGCGGCGGTTCGACGGCGCCGAGGTTGGGCTTGACCACGACCAGGCCCTGCTCGATGCCGTTGACCAGGACGATGCCGCTCGCGAAGTACGGGTAGTTGCTCCACGCCCCGTTGAACTTCGCCTCGTTCGCCGCCGGGTAGATGTCGAAGTACCCGGCCTCCGTGAGCTGCGCCGACGCCACGTCGCTGACGTCGAGGATGCGCAGTCCGGCCTGGTAGTTGGCCTGGTAGGAGTACTTGCCCTTGATGTACTGGTTGTGGTCGATGGCCGTGGCCGGCGAGTTGTAGACGCCGGTGTGCGCGGGGTTCGCCAGCGACGCGAGGTCCCAGATGTAGGTCTTGGTGCGCTTGTCGGTGCCGCGCGACTCGTCCAGCTCGTCGTCGAGCAGGAAGTAGCGCTGGTCCTCGGTGAGCCAGCCCTGGTGCGAGTACTGCGCGCCGGAGTAGGCCTTGCGCACGATCTGGACCGGGTTGGCCTTGTCGGTCACGTCGACGATCGTCAGCGTGTCCTCGTTGGAGTTGAAGCAGATCTCCCGGCCCTTGTAGGTCGCGTCCGGGCCGCGGTAGATCACGCACTGGTTGTCGTGCGTGTAGCCGTCCTGCGCGACGCAGCCCGCGTTCTTCGGCGACTTCGGCGTGCGGATGTCGACCATGTGCGGGCCGCCGCTGCACGTGTTGGAGCCGATCGCGTACGCGTACCCGGTCTCCTCGTTGATGGCGATGTTGTGCGCAGGGCCGAAGTCCTTGTACAGGGTGTCGGCCGTGAACGTCTGCGGCGTCGTGATCGTCCGCAGGCGGGTCAGGTCGAACACCTGCATCCCGTGGCCGGTGATGAAGTCGGCGACGATGAACGCGTGGTCCTTGTAGACCTTCATGTCACGCCACGAGCTGCTGCCGCCGTTGGACGGCAGGTTGCCCAGGAACTTGGGCGCGGTGGGCGTGCTGACGTCGACGAACGCCGTGCCGTTGGTGCGGCCGACGATCGCGTACTCCTTGCCGGAGGACGGGTCGGTCCAGCCCCAGATGTCGTTGCCGTTGCCACCGCCCATCGCGGACAGCGGCAGCACGCTGAGCAGGTCGACGTTCTTGCAGGGGTAGATGTCGGCCTTGCCGTCGACACACGGCACTCCGGCGGCGGCCTGGCCGGTCACGGCGTGCCGGTCCGCGGGGAGGTGGTCGGCCAGGAACGTTCTGGCCGCCGCCTGTCCTTCTGCTGTGTTCGGGTCGTGGGCGGAGGCGCCCGTCATCGAGAGGGCGACCACTGAGGCCGTCAGGACGGCCAGCGCCCCCGTGCGCAGGGATTTCATGCAGCTGTACTCCTCACGACCGGGAAGCAGGGGGTTTCCCGGTCAGACACAGACGGTAGAAGCGACGGGCACTCCCCGTGAACCGTCGTTCGTCTGGTTCGGGTGGAATGTGGATCAGATCGATACGCTCGGGCGATGGACAGCAGCCGGCAGACCCGAGTGCGCCAGGCGTTCGACGACTTCTTCGCTCCCGCCGAGCCGAAGTCCCCGAGCTGGGTGCTCGACCTGTTCCAGCACACGGCCGCGACCGTGCCCGCCTACCGGAAGCTCCTGCGGGAGAACGGGATCGAGCCCGCGCGTATCGAGACGTTCGAGGACTTCCAGCGGCTGCCGTTGCTCGAGAAGGCGAACTACCACGAGCGGTACCCGCTGCCGGAACTGTGCCGCGGCGGACGGCTCGAGAACTGCGACATGATCGCCGTGTCGTCGGGATCCAGTGGCAGGCCGACGATCTGGCCGCGGGCGCTGGAGGACGAGCTGCACGTGGCGCGGCGGTTCGAGCAGGTGCTGGTGGACGGATTCCACGCGGACGAGCGCAGGACGCTGGCCGTGGTGTGCTTCCCGCTCGGCACGTGGGTGGGCGGGCTGTTCACGCAGGCCTGCGTGCGGCATCTCGCGGCGAAGGGCTGCCCGATCACGGTCGTGGCGCCGGGCAACAACAAGGCCGAGATCCTGCGGGTGCTGCCGGAACTGGCGCCGCACTTCGGGCAGGTCGTGCTGCTGGGCTACCCGCCGTTCGTGAAGGACGTCGTCGACACCGGGCTCGCGCAGGGCGTCGACTGGCCCGCGTACCGGATCAAGCTCGTGCTCGCGGGTGAGGTGTTCAGCGAGCAGTGGCGTGACCTGGTTTCGCAGCGGGCTGGAATCGCGGACCCGATCAGTGACGTCGCTTCTCTTTACGGCACAGCGGATTCCGGCGTGCTGGGCAACGAGACGGCGCTGTCCGCGGGCATCCGCAGGTTCTTCGCCGACCACCCGGAGAAGGCGCGGGAGATCTTCGGCGACTCGCGGCTGCCCACGCTCGTGCAGTACGACCCGGCGAGCCGGTTCTTCGAGGTGCACGACGGCACGCTGGTGTTCACCTCGGACGGCGGCATCCCGCTGATCCGCTACCGGATCGCCGACGAGGGCGGGCTTCTGGAGCACGCCGACCTGCTGGCCTACTGCGCCCGCAACGGCTTCACTCCCCCGCCGGGCCCGGCGCTGCCGTTCGTCTTCCTGTTCGGGCGGTCGCTGTTCACGGTGTCGTTCTTCGGCGCGAACGTCTATCCGGAGAACGTGACCGTCGGATTGGAGCAGCCCGGCATCAGCGAGACGGTGACGGGAAAGTTCGTGATCGAGTCCGTCGAGAACGAAGATCGCGATCGGCTGTTGCGGATCACCGTGGAGACCGCGCAGGGCGCGACGGCGGACGCGGCGGTGATCGCGGAGGCGGTGCGGACCCAGCTGCTGCGACTCAACAGCGAGTTCGCGCACTACGTCCCGGCCGAGCGGCAGTTGCCCGAGGTCGTGCTGCGACCGGCAGGAGATCCGGAGTACTTCCCGGCCGGCGTGAAACACAGGTACACCCGACGGCCGTGAAATGTGCTTTTGCGCCACGAAGCAATAGCTTTCTTCCAGATCCTCTCTCTGCCTAAAGTGACGACGGCCGAATTCATTTCGGGTTTAGGGAGGAATCCTTTGAGGTTCGTTCGGCGTATTTTGCTGGCGTTGATGCCACTCGCCATGCTCTTCACCGTCGCTCTCGCGGCACCGAGCGCTCAGGCGGAGGCTCCGGTCGCCGAGGCCGCCGCTGTGGGCGCGGCGTTCGACTCCGAGACCGGCCAGGCTCTCGCCGCCTGGGACTGCAACACCGGCAACATCTGCTTCTGGAACGGCTTCGGCGGAACCGGCGGCCGGTGCATGTGGGACGTGGCGGACTCGGACTGGACCGCGGGGACCTACAAGTGCTCCTGGGCCACGACCAAGGAGGTCAAGTCCGTCTACAACCGGGGGACCTCCTCCGCCAAGGGCGTCAGGTTCTACCGCAACACGGGGTACAACAACTCGATCGGTTGCACGAAGCAAGGTCAGAAGGGTGACCTCGCCGGCACCTACCAGGTGCGTTCGCACCAGTGGGTCAGCACCACCTGCGGCTGATCCAGCCTGATAGCACAGAACCGGGCGCGGGGCCTTAGTCCCGCGTCCGGTTTTCGTTGCGCAATTCGGCGGAGTGACACGCCCAGTATTGTTGTGCGCGGTGACCTGGCCTGGGGAGGTTGCTGTGTTGCGCATCCATTTTTCGCCTGGCGATCTGGAGCGTACGCAGGTAGCGGAAAGGGTGGATCCACTCTGGGAAATGGTGTTCAGCTGGCTTCGGCTGACCGAACTGGACAGCGGGTTGTTGTTGCAGCCGTGGCTGCGTCACATCCGCCGCAACGGCGACCGGCAGGTGATCACGTCCGGCGTCCGAACGCTGTCCGTGCTCGCCCCGCTGGGACCGTACTTCCCCGACTTCCTCACGCCGCCGGAGGGCGCGCAGGGCCTGGGGAGCGCGCTCGCCGCGATCCGGTCCACACCGCGGCACCGGTTGCGAGAGGAGTTCGGGCTGCTGGAGGACGTGCGTCCCACACCTGAGTGGACACGTCCGCTGGCGGCGGGTGACGGCGAGTCCCTTCTGGAGCTCACCGAGGCGTTGGCCCGCTATCACTGCGCGGTCATCGCGCCGTACACCGATCTGATCGAGGAGGCCGTCGAGACCGATCGTGTGCATCGCAATGGCGTCGCGGGGTCCATCGAGGGACTGCTGCGGGGCATGTGGCCGTTGATGAACTGGCGGCCGCCGGTGCTGGAGGTCCAGTACGCGCACGACCGGGACCTGCACCTCAACGGGCGTGGGCTGCGGCTGGTGCCGTCGTACTTCTGCCGCCGCACGCCTGTCGCGTTCGCTGATCCGGAGCTCCCGCCGACCGTGGTGTACCCGTTGCACCACGACTGGACCTGGCAGCGGCAACTCGACAGCGGCCGGCGTGAGCAGGGCGCGCTCGCGGCCTTGCTCGGCAACACCCGATCCGCGGTCCTGGCGGCGGTCGGTGCCGGGGCGACGACGACCGAGCTGGCGGAACGCCTCGGGGCGTCCCCGTCCTCGGTCAGCCGGCACACGAGCGTGCTGCGGGAGGCGGGGTTGCTGACGACGGAGAGACAGGGGTTGTCCGTGCTGCACCAGCGAACGCTGCTGGGGTCAGCCCTGCTCGGCAAGAACTGAGGCGCGGCGGCGCCTCCACAACCCGACCACGCACGCGGCCAGCGCCGCGCCCGTGAGCAGGACGTGGATCGCGCCGCCGAACCTCGTCGCGAACGTCAGGTCCGAGCGCAACGGCACGGTGTCCACCATCAGGTCGTCGGTGAACATCCCGGTCGACTGCACCACGCTGCCGTCCGGGCGCACCACCGCGCTCACGCCGCTGATCGCCGCGACGACGACCGCGCGGCCGTGTTCGATGGCGCGCAGCCGGGCCATCCCGAGCTGCTGGTAGGTCATCTCGCCCCGGCCGTACCAGGCGTTGTTCGTCGGCACCACAAGCAGTTGCGCGCCGTCGGCCGCACTCTCACGCAGGACGTAGTCGTAGGCGACCTCGTAGCAGATGCCGACGCCCACGCGCGTGCCTGCGATGTCGAGCACGCCGGGTTCGGTGCCCGCGTCGAGGTCCGGTTGGTCCGCGAACGGCGTGAAGATCCGGGCGAGCGGGCGCAACGGGATGTGCTCGGCGAACGGGACGAGTTCCTGCTTCGCGTACGACTTGCCCGCCCCGGTCTTCGGGTCCCACGCGATGACCGAGTTCTGCCCGTGGCGCAACGCACTCACCAGCGTCGGCACGCCGAGGTCGGCGATGGCGCCGTCGAGCACCGGGTCGCGGTCACCGGTCCTGGTCGCGCTCTCCGGCCACACCACGAGATCCGGCTTCGGCAGCGCGCCGCCACGGACCAGCGCCGCCAGTTCGGCGGTCTTGCGCAGGTGGTTGGCGCGCAGGGTGGCGCCCTCGGTGAGCAGACCAAGCCCGAGGTCGGGAGCGTTGCCCTGAACGACGCCGACGGTCCGTTGCCCGGTCTGGGCCTCGATCGAGATCAACGGGCTGACGGCGAGCGCGGCGACGATCGGCACCAACGCCCAGGCACGGGTCCACTTGGGGAACCAGGCGGCCAGGCCGAATCCCGTGAAGACCACCGCGAACGTCACCAGCGGCGCGCCACCGATCACGGCGAGCCGCGCGAACGGGCCGTCGACCTGGCCGAACGCGACGCGGCCCCACGGGAAGCCGTTGAACGGGATCAGTCCGCGCGCGGTCTCCTGCAGCACGAACAGCAGCGCTGCCCACACCGGCGCCGCGGGCAGCCGGGCCACCAGCGGGAACAGCGCACACACGGCACAGATGAACAACGCCATCAACGCGCTGAGCACCAGCCACGGCCACGGCCCGAAGTCGTCGCCGAGGAAGTGCTGGATCCACCACAGGTGCGGCAGGAAGAACGTCAGCCCGAACACGAACCCGAGGCCAGCGCTGCGACGCGCGCCCGCGCCCTTCAAAGCCAGCCACAGCACCACGAACGCGGGCACGGCGAGCCACCAGAGCGTACGCGGCGGGAAGCTCAGGGCCAGTGCGCCGCCGGCCACCGCCGCCGCGCCGTAGCGGGCGAGGTCAGGCTTGCGCAACGGACACCCTCGCCCTGCGCAGGACGAGGTACGCGCCACCGACCAGGGCGATCCCGAGGACGTAGGCGCCGATCAGCTCGGGCACGCGGCCCGCGAAGTTGCCCGCGAGCGGCGGCACCAGCAGCGCGAAGACCCCGGCGAGCACGGCGACCCTGGTCCGCCACTTCCCCACCGGCAGGCACGCGGCCAGCGGCAGCACCGCCCACAGCAGGTACCACGGCTGGATCACCGGCCCCAGCACCACGATCAGGCTCATCATCATCCCCAGCGCCGTAACCCGAGAGACCCTGCCGCGCAGCTGCCGGTCGATCACCACCGCCACCCCGCACAGGATCAGCACGAGCCCCGCGATCCGTGCCGAGGAAATCATCGCCTGACCGCTTTCCGGCCCGAACACCGCACCCGCCAGATAGCCCGGCCAGTTGGTCGGCGCCATCCAGCTGTTGACCTTCGACGGCGTGCCGAGCGCCTGCACCCAGCCGAAACCGGACATGCCCGCCAGCGACGTCACGACCGACACCACCACGGCGGCCACGACCATCCCGAGTCCGGCGGCGACGAACCGCACCCAGCCACCGCCCAGCCTGCGGGCCAGCGCGGTGCCGACCACGGCGAGCGCGACCAGGGCCGGCAGCTTGACCTGAGCACCCAGCCCGATGAGCACGACACCGGCCGTGAACGGCCACCACTTCAGTTCAGGCAGTGCGTGGAACGCGATGACGGTGCCCGACAGCATGAGCCCGAGCATCAACGCGTCGTTGTGGACGCCACCGATGAGATGCCACAGCACCAACGGGTTCATCACGCCCAGCCACAACGCCGCGCGCTCCGGCACGCCCGTCATGGCCGCGAGCCTCGGCACGGCCCACACGACGAGCAGCAACCCCAGGACGGCGACCAGCCGGTACGCCACGATGCCCGCCACCGGATCGCCGCCGGTGACCTGGGTGATCGAGCGTTCGACCGCGGTGAACAGCGGCCCGTACGGCGACGGCGTCTCGCGCCAGTAGACGCCGACCCGCGCCACCGCCTCCGCGCTCGCCCCGACCGCCGGGCTGACGACGTTCGGGTCGAGGCCCTTCGCCGCCACCTCGCCCTGGGCCAGGTAGCTGAAGACGTCCCCGCTGAACAGCGGCGGGGCCACCAGCAACGGCCCGCACCACCACGCCAGAGTCCTGCGCAGCCACGGGGCGTCCGGCCTGGTGCGGCCGAGCAGCGTCCACGCCAGCACGACCAGTCCGGCGCCCGCGATCGCGACCCCCAGCGCCAGTCCCCCTGCTCTGGCGCTCACGGCCCACGCACCCGCGGTGAGCAGGAGCGCGCCGCCGAAACCCGTCCAGCGCAACAGTTCCGGGGTGTCGGTGGTGACCGCGGTCGGCCAGCGGTAGGTGACGGTCTGCACAGGAGAGACAGTGCTTTCCGGACGGATCGTCACGCGTCCGACTGTGGTCGCGTTCCCACGTACGACTTCAGGATGATCTTTTTTAATTGTGTGTTGCGGCTCAACTTCCGGCGAAGTCGTGCGTCATCCACACGGTTCCCTTGGCGTCGCGGATCACCACGATGCCGATGCGCGTGGACGACTTGCTCAGGATGTTCTTGCGGTGGCCGTCGTTCGGCGGCTTCTCGTCGATCATGCCCTGGGTGAGGCCGAGCGCCATCTTGGAGATCGCGTCCACGTTGTCCTTGACCGGGCCGCCCATGCCGACGTTCTCCGCGACGGAGCTCCACTTCACGCCCGCCGCCGTGCTGCGTTCGCCGAGGCCGCTCTCGCCGGCGCACTGGTGCGACAGGCCGCAGCCGTTGCTCATCATCGCCCTGGTGTGGCGGTCGGCCGCGGTGACCAGTGCCGGGTCGACCGACAGCGGGGGCAGGCCGTCCTTCGCCCTGGTCTCGTTGATCAACGCCAGGACGCGTTCCTCCGGGGTGGCGGCGCGCACGGGCTCGGGTGGAGCGGTCGTCGTGGTCGTGGTGGTGGTCGTTGTCGTGGTGGCGCTGGACGGCGGCGCGCTCGACGTCGTTTCCGCCGCCTGCGACGAGGACGTGGTGAGGGCGAGCCCCTGGGTGGTGTTCGGCCCGGCGACGGCGGCGGGCGGGTCGGAGGGCAGCAGCACCACGGTGCCGACCACGCCGACGAGCGCGCACACCGCTGCAGCACCGGCCACCACGAGGATGGGCTTGCCACTGGCGATGCCCGCGAGCTTGCCGAACACACCGGTGGGTTCCGCGAGATGAGCGGCATGGGTGGGATCGGGCCCGAGGCCGGGCGCGTACGCGACGGCCTCCGGCGTGACGTCCCGCAGGCCCTCCAGCAGTCGCGGCAGGTAGGCGGCCGGGACCACGAGCAGTGCGGCACCGGTCAGGATGCGCTCGACCGGCATCGCGTCGTCCACGCCGCGCCGGCACCGGCCGCACTCGTCGACGTGCCGCAGGAGTCGCTTGCGCCACAACGGGTTCGGTTCGCCGTTCCAGCCCTGCGCGGCCCGGTCGAGCCCGGCGCAGCGCGGTTCCATCGACAACGCGCGCACCAGGTGCCGGATCGTCTCCAGGCGGCCCTTCAACCTGCTGACCCGCACCGTGACGGTGTGCGCGCCGAGGTCGAGCGCGTCGGTCACCTCGGCCCTGGTCAGCTGCCCGACGCGTTCGAGGGTCCACAGCGCCAGCAGTTCGCGATCAGCGGGATCGAGCCACCGCGCTGCCTCGTCGACCTCCCGGCGCTGCTGGGCGAAGTGCAGCCGCGACAACGCCACCTCGACGAACTCGGCGCCGGGATCGGCCCGGTCGTACTCCTCCAGCGGGGCGGGGGCCAGGTCGCGGCGCCGGTAGTGCTCGCGGACCTGGTTGATCGTGACGGCCACCAGCCAGGACCGGAACCGCTCTGGCTCCCGCAGCGCGTCGATGCCGCGGATCACGCGGACCATCGTCTCCTGGACCACGTCGTCGACTTCGGCGTCGGCGTGCAGCGCCCGACCGGCCACGTTGTAGACCAGCGGCAGGCAACCCGCGACCACGGCGTCGAGCGCCGCCCGATCACCGGCCCGCGCGGCCTCCACCTGCTCCGCGTCCACCTGCCCCAGCCACTCCCGACCCGTCACTTCCGCACCCTTCGCCGACTGATCCTGCACGCCATGGGAGACCGGCGAGTCTCACCTCAGGTCACAGAAACCGGGTCCATAAGTGACCCAGGTCACTTGGCCCCGTGCCGTCCCGGTGAGAGCGCCGGGCCCGGCTATCGCGGACCAGACTTCGATACAGGCCCTAAGCTCTCGGTCCATGCTGGTCGGCCGGGATGGGGAACGGGACCACGTCGAGCAGGCACTGGGGCAGGCGGCTTCCGGTCGCAGCACGGCGCTGGTCGTGCGAGGCGAGGCGGGGATCGGCAAGTCCGCGCTGCTCGGCCACGCCGTGACGGTGGCCACGGACATGAGGGTGCTGCGCGGTGTCGGCATCGAGTCCGAGGCCGAGCTGGCGTTCGGCGCGCTGCACCTGCTGCTGTACCCCTACCTGGATCGGCTCGACTCGCTGCCCGGACCGCAGTCGGCGGCGCTGCGGGGCGCGTTCGGGCTGAGCAGCGACACGACTACCACTCCGTTCCTGATCGGCGCGGCCACGTTGACGTTGCTCGCCGAGCTGGCAGCGGAGAAACCGCTGTTGTGCGTGGTCGACGACGCGCAGTGGCTCGATCGCGGGTCTTCGGACGCGTTGCTGTTCGCCGCCCGGCGGTTCCAGGCGGACCCGGTGGTGATGCTGTTCGCGGTCCGCGACACGGCCGTCCCGTTCCGCACGCCCGGCATCGAGGAACTGCGGTTGCCGGGCCTGTCTCCGGACGCGGCGGCCGGCTTGCTCGACCGGCACAGTCCCGGGCTGACGGCGCCGATGCGGGCGCGGGTCCTGGAGGAGTCCAACGGGAACCCGCTCGCGTTGCTCGAACTCGGTGCGGCGCGGCTGTCCGCACAGCGTGACGGCCGGGCGGAACCCGCGCACCAGGTCGGTCCGTTGCCGGTCACGCGACGGGTGCAGGACACGTTCCGCGACCAGATCGTCGACCTGCCGCAGACCTCGCAGTCCATCCTGCTGGTCGCCGCCGCCGACCGCTTCGCCGGAATGGACACCGTGCTGTGCGTCGCCCGTGCGGTCGGCGCGGACACCTCCGACCTGGACGCGGCCGAACGCGCGGGACTGATCAGCGTGGCGGACGGGGAACTGACGTTCCGGCATCCACTCGTGCGTGCCGCCGCCTACCAGTGCGCCACCCACCACCAGCGGATCGCGGTCCACCGGGCGTTCGCCGAGGCGCTCACCGCCCCGGACGTCCTCGACCGCAGGGCCTGGCACCTCGCGGCGGCCACGACGGAGCCGGACGAGGCGGTGGCCGCCGAGCTCGAACGGACCGCGATCAGGGCGGAACGCCGTGGCGGGGCCATGGCCGTGTCCGCCGCGTACGACCGGGCCGGCCGGTTGAGCGTGGATCCCGAGCTCAAGGCGCGGCGCATCGCCAAGGCCGCGCTCGCCGCCTACGACGCGGGCAAACCCGACCGCGCGGCCCGCCTGGCCGTCGAGGTCACCTCTCTCACCACCGATCCGGCCACCATCGCGGAGGCCACGCTGCTGCGGGGCCAGATCGAGTACGAGCGGACCTCCCCCGAGGCGGACGCCGCGCTCGCGTCCGAGGCGGCGAAGCTGATCAAGGACAGCGATCCCGAACGGGCCGTCGTCATGCTGACCGAGATGATCTGCGCAGGCCGGGACGCCGGCGCGCTGCCCCTGGTCGCCGAGGGCGGAAGGCTGATGTCCGGGCTGCGGCTGGAGCCGGGTTCCAGGCCGCGCGCGTCCGCCGACGCGTTGATCAGCTGGGGCGACCTGTTGAGCGGCCGGCCGGAGCACGCCGTCGCGCCGCTGCGCGCCATGGTCGAGTTCGGTCGCGGGCCGGGCGAGGACGTCATGCACCGGGTCGTGGCGGGGTTCAGCGGCCTGATGCTGGCCGACGACCGGGCGACCATCGCGGCGATGGAGGTGATGGTCGCCGAGGCGCGCGCCAGCGGGGCGTTGACCTGGATCCCCTACGCGCAGGAGGTCCTGGCGTTCGCCCAGGCGTTGCACGGCGACTTCCTCACCGCGCAGACCTGTCTGGCCGAGGCGGTGGCGCTGAGCACCGAGTTCGGGATGGACATGGAGGTCGCGGTGCTGCGGTCGGCGTCCGTGTGGCTGGCCGCGGTGACGGGCGACGAACCACGCTGCCGCGCACTGGCCGCCGAGGTGCTGCCGGTGCTCGAGAAACGGCACGCCGTCGGCACCGCGATGACGTTCTGGGGCCTCGGCCTGCTCGATCTCGCCGCGGGACGGTACGGAGCCGCGTTCGACGCGTTGCACGCCGTGTGCACGGGACCTGCCAGGTACGACTTCCTCGTCCGCGCGGTTCCCGACCTGGTGGAGGCGGCGGTCCGCGACGGCCGTCCCGGCGAGGTGACCGAGGAGCTCGCGGCGTTCGACCGGTGGGCGACGCACGTGGACAGTCCTGTCGCGACCGCGTTGTCCCTGCGTTGCCGAGCGATGATCGAGGACTCGGAAGAGCACTACAGGGCGGCACTCGACCTGCGCACCGGCCGGTTCGACGAGGCCAGAACCCAGCTGCTGCACGGCGAATGGCTGCGCCGAAGACGCCGCCGCGGCGAGGCCCGCACCGCACTGGCCGCCGCCCTGGCCGGCTTCACGCGGCTCGGCGCGTCGACCTGGCAGGCCCGCGCGACGAGCGAACTGACCGCGCTCGGCGAACGTCCGTCCACCTCCCTGGAAGCCGACGACGTGCTGAAGACGCTGACGCCGCAGGAGGTGCAGGTCGTCCGGCTGGCGGCGGCGGGCCTGAGCAACAAGGAGATCGGCGCGCAGTTGTTCCTGAGCCCCCGCACGATCGGCCACCACCTGTACCGCGCGTACCCGAAACTGGGCGTCACCAAGCGGATCGAACTGGCGCAGCTCGGCCTCGGATGACTTACCCGCCGGCCCGCGGGCCGGTCGCACGCCAGTCACGTGACCGATGTGGATCCACCCGCACCGGGCATAGGTTCTCCGGCAACGACAAGGAGAAGAACATGTTGCTGGAGAACAAGACCGCCGTGATCTACGGCGGCGGCGGCTCGATCGGCGGCGCGATGGCCGACGCCTTCGCCGCCGAGGGCGCGCGGGTCTTCCTGGCCGGCCGCACCCCGGCGAAGCTGGAAACGGTCGCGGACCGGATCCGCACGGCGGGCGGCCAGGTCGAGACGGCCGTGGTCGACGCGCTGGACGCCGCCGCGGTGAACGACCACGTCGACGCCGTCGTGGAGAAGACCGGCAGCGTCGACATCTCGGTCAACCTCATCACCATGGAGGGGATCTTCCAGCCGCTGTCGGACATCTCGACGACGGACTTCGTCGCGGGCATCGGCAAGGGCCTCACCACCCAGCTGATCACCACCAAGGCGGCGGCCAGGCACATGGTGAAGCAGGAGTCCGGCGTGCTGCTGTTCTTCGGCGGCTCCGACCACGCGAACACCACGGCGGGCATGGGCAACGTGCAGATCGGCTTCGACGCCGTCGAGGCGCTGCGCAAGCAGTGGGCCGTGGAGCTCGCGCCGCACGGCATCCGCACCGTGACGCTGCTGACCGGCGGCATCATCGACACCTTCCCGGACATCCCCGAGATGGAGGGGGCCCGGCAGGGCATCATCGGCGCGTCACCGCTCAAGCGCGCCGCGACGATGGCCGACGTGGGCAGCGTCGCCGCGTTCGTCGCGTCGGAGAAGGGCCGCAGCATCACCTCGACGCAGGTCAACATCTCGTTCGGTGCCTGCTACGGCTGATCCGGATGCGGTGCCCCATTAGAGTCTGCGCATGCTGGAGATCGTGGTGCGGACGGAGACCGGGGAACGGCACGTCCGCGTGTCCGCCGAGGAACTGGCCGGGCTGGTCGAGCGCATCGGCGGAGACGGTGACCGGTTCCTGGTGATCCAGCGGGTGCCGGACCTGCCCGACGTCTTCGCCCAGGTCTGGCACGCGGCCGGCGGCGACTACTCGGTGGAGCACCGCGACGGCGGCGCCGACCGGCACTTCGAGACGACGGCCGAGCAGCCAGGGGCCGTGATCGCGGCGCTCACCGGCTGGGCGCGCCGGGAAGCTGGGTGGGACAGCGGTCTGGCCTGGTCGCCGCTGGGCCTGCCGCCCGCCCGCGAGGTGCCGCCGCTCGACCTCGGCGACAAGGAGCACGAGGAGCTGGAGACCCGCGTCCGCGAGGCGCTGGCAGGCGGCTACTGCTCCCGTGCCCAGCTGGCCGAGCTCGCGGAGGACTACCTGGTCACCGAGGACCGCCGGCCGGTGTCACGCGAGCAGGCGCAGGCGCTGGCAGACCGGTTGTGGCTGGAACGGGTCGCGGAACAGCAGTCCTGGCAGGGCGAGACCGACCCCGAACGGCTCACCCGCGCGTTCGCCGCCCTGCAGCGCAACGGCATCACCGCCCGCGAGAACTTCGCCTGCTGCCGCAGCTGTGGCCAGGCGGAGATCGGCACCGAGGCCGGGCCGGGCTCCCGCGGGTTCGTCTACTTCCACTCGCAGTGCACGGAGTCCGCCGCGGCAGGTCACGGGCTGACGCTCCTGTACGGCGGCTTCGACGGCTCGTCCGAGACGACCACGGCCATCGGCGACGAGGTCGTGGCCGCCCTCGAAGCAGCCGGTCTGAGCACCCGGTGGGACCGTGACCCCGGCCGGTCGATCACGGTCACGCCGCTGGACTGGCGTCGCCGCCTGGTCGGCTGAATCCGCGGACAACAGCACGACAACCTCGCCACAACAGCACGGCGGTACTCCTTCATCGGCAGACCACAACCGATGGAGGACATGGTGAAAGCCAAACTGGCAACGGTGCTGGCGGGCTTGCTGGCGGTCACGGCGCTGATCGCGCCGGCCGCGGGCGCCACGCCGTTCCAACGTGACGTCTTCGTGCGCGACAACGTCAGCGATGTCGGCAACGAGCCCAGCGCCGGCAGCATCTACTACAGCCCCGACATCAAGGTGTGCTCGACGCCGGTGCTGTGCGCGGTGTCGCAGAACCCGGTCGTGGGCGTGAACAACTACGTGTTCGTCACGTTGAGACGCAAGCCGGGCGGCATCGGCTTCGTGGACGGCAACCTCCACCTGTACCGCAGCAACCTCGGCGGCGGCACGGCCTGGCCGGGCGGCTGGACCTACATCGGCACCGCGGGCTCGTCCGTGCCTGTCAGCGGCACCACCGTCATGATCACCTGGCCCGGCTGGAACGTGCCCGGTCCCGCGCACTTCTGCCTGCTCGCCCGCTGGGTGTCGAACGCCGACCCGATGACGTTCGCCGAGGGCGCCAACACCCAGCTCAACGCGCAGCGGAACAACAACATCGCGTGGCGCAACGTCGACTCCGTGCGGGTCCGCCCGTTCGAACCCGTCCGCGTGCCGTACACGATCGGCAACCCCGAGCGCGGTGACGCCAGGCAGAACCTGATCTTCGAGCAGCCCCGGCCGTTCGCCGGCACCGCGACGATCGACCTCGGCCGGGAGCTCACGGCACGGTGGAAGGCCGCCGGCGGGAGGGCCACCGGCGTGAAACAGGTCGGCGAGACGCAGTTCCAGCTCGTCGACACCAAGGCGAGCATCGAGGGGCTGGTGCTCAAGGGCGACGAGCGGATCGAGACGGCACTGACGTTCGCGACCGACAAGGAGGCCGGTCCGGCCGAGCTGCACGTGCGCCAGGTCGACGTCCAGGGCACGGATCTCGGCGGAGCGCAATACCTGATCAACGAAAAGGACTGAGTATCAACCCCGGTGGGTCCGTCTCCGTTGTTCGGAGACGGACCCACCGAAAGGGTTGTCAATGAAGACCATCATGGTGTTGTTGCTGCTTCTGCTGGGGATCGTGCCCGCACACGGAGCAGCGGACTGCGAGCCGCCGGACTGCCCGGACGTCGTGGACGCGATAGACGGGCCGGTGCACGAGTCGGCGGAGGAGTACACGGCGGTCCTGAAGCTGCGCGACGGCAAGGCGAAGCAGAACGTCGAAGTGACGTACAGGTTCGTCGACGGCACCGCGAAGCTGGGTGAGGACTACCAGGCCGCGCCCCGCGGAACGGTCACGATCAAGGCGGGCGAGAGCCAGGCCGGTGTGCCGTACAAGGTGCTGCGCGTGACCGGGCAGCAGAAGAAGTTCACGCTGGAGATCACGTCGGTGAAGCCGGGCCAGATCGGCAAACGCGTCGCCGTGTTCACGATCGCCGGCAAGCGGTGAACAGCGTGACGGCCTGAGCCCAGTGCCGTGCGGCCTCGGTCCACCGCCCGCACCGGCCCTCCAGGCCGGCGAAAGTGCGGTGGACCTGGGCCAGTTCGAACTCGTCCTGCGCCTGGGTCCTGGCCGTCAGCGCGGCCGCGAGGTGGTCACGGGCGGCGGTGAGGTCGCCGAGCGCGAGGTCGGTCTCGGCCAGTTCGCGCAACGTCGACGCCTCGCGGTGCCCGTCACCGAGAGCGCGGCACACCACGAGTGCGCCGGTGAGGCATTCCCTTGCCACGGCGGGATCTCCGAGCGCGAGGTGGGTCACGCCGAGGCCGGTCAGCGCGTCGGCTTCGAAGCGGTGGTCGGTGATCTCGCGGCTGATCCGCAGCGCGTCGCCGAAGAAGCCCAGCGCCGGTTCGAAATCGGCGAGCTTGTGGAAAGCATTGCCGAGCGACATCAGCGTCGCCGCCTCCAACCGCGGGTTTTCCTTGGCACGGAACGTTTCCAGCGCCGCGAACAACGGTGAGGCCGCCAGGTCCGGCTTGCCCATCCGGACGTAGGTGTAGCCGAGGTTGCGGCGGGCCAGCGCCACACCCACCTCGTCCCCCGCCGCGCCGTGCACCTCCATCGCCGCGCGATAGGACTCCAGTGCCAGGTCGAACTGACGCAGTTCGGAGTGCGCGTTGCCGATGTTGTTGTGCAGCCGCGCTTCGCCACGCAGGTCGCCCGCTTCGCGCACCAGGACGAGCGCCTGCCGTTGCACCACCATGGCTTCGGCGATGCGGGAGGTCATCTGCAGCGCGATGCCCTGTCCCCGCAGCATCTCGGCCTCGGCGCGCTGGTCGCCGAGCGCGCGGGCGGCCTTCACGGCGTGTTCGCACTGCTCGACGCGCGCCGCCCAGTTGCCGCGTGCCTCGAAGTAGCCCGTCAGCAGGTACGCCAGCTGCCACGTCTCGCGATGCAGGCCGGACCGTGCCGCCATCCGGATCACGTGCAGCACGTTGTCGCGTTCGGCGTCGAGGTAGGCGAGCACCTCGACGCGGTCGGCGGCGAACGGGAGGTCGTCGCAGTGCGGCCGCGTCACGAGGTCGTGGCGCGGGTTGAGGACCTCCCCCGCCGCGTGGGCGATGGTGAGGTAGCGGTCGAGCAGGCGCTCCACCCCGTCGCCGAGGTCGCCGCTCTGCCGGGCGAACAGCCGGATCAGGTCGTGCAGCGCGTACCGGCCGTTGCCCATCTCGTTGACGAGGTGCGACGCGACCAGTTCGTCGAGACCAGGCCCCATCGCGTCGGCGAGGTCGGCGGGAAAGCTCGCGCCGGGATGTTCGCCGAGCACGCGGAACAGCCGGGCCGCCTGCGGGCTGAGCGTGCGGTGCGCGCTGGCGAATACGGTGCGGACGGTGCGGTCGTCGCCGTCGACCGTCAGCACGTCCAGCGGGTCGTTGCGGGTCAGCTCGCGCACGAGGTCGGCGATCCGCCTGCCGGGCCGGATCGCGAGCCGCGCGGCCGCGATGCGCAACGCCAGCGGCAGCCGTCCACAGTGGACGACCAGGTCCGCGGTCGCGTCGGATTCCGCGCACACCCTGGGCTCTCCGAGGATGTCGGCCAGCAGGTCGCGTGCCTCCGGTTCGCTGAGCAGGTCGAGGCTCACGGTGTGCACGGCGTGGCGCGTGCCGAGCGCCGAGAGCGCGTCGCGGCTCGTGATCAGCAGCAGGTTGCCCTGGTCGCCGGGCACGAGCGGCAGCACGTCCCGCGCGCGGCGGACGTCGTCGAGCAGGATGAGCACCCGCTTGCCGTGCAACAGGGTCCGGTACAGCGCGGCCGGGTCGGCGGGAACCCGGTCCGCGGGAACGCCGAGGCTGTGCAGCATCTCGGTCAGCGCCTGGGCCGGTGTGAGTCGTTGCAGGTCCAGGAACACCTGTCCGTCCGGGAAGCGGTCGGCGACGCGCCGCGCCCACTCGACGGCGAACGTGGTCTTGCCGACCCCCGCGACTCCGGAGACCACGACGATCGGTGGCAGGCCGGCGAGGGCGGCGAACTCGGCCGCGCGACCGGTGAAGTGGCCGGCGCGGGCCGGCAGCTGGGCGGGTTTCGCGGTGTGCAGCACGGGATCGCGGCGCAGGATTGCGGTGTGCAGCGCGAGGAGGTCAGGCCCGGGGTCGACGCCCAGCTCGTCGGCGAGCCGGTGTCTGAGTCTTCGGAACACCTCCAGGGCGTCGGCGTGCCTGCCGTCGCGGTGCAACGCGCGCATCAGCAGGCCGACGAGCCGTTCCCTGGTCGGATGGCCGACCACCAGCCGTTCCAGCTCCTCGATCGCGTTCGGCCGGTCCAGCCGATCACCCCAGTACGCCTCCAGCGCGGCGATCCGCTGCTCCCGCAACCGATCGATCTCCGCGCGGCCCCACCCGAACAGCTCGGTGCCCGCCAGCGGCTCACCCCGCCACAGGCTCAGGTCCCTGGTCCGGTCGAACGCCGCCGCGTCGACGAACGCGTCGAGCTGGTAGCCGCCCGGCTTGGTCATCAGTGCGCCGGGCATCCCGCAGTCGGCGAGCGCCTGCCGCACGCGCGCGACGTGGCTGTGCAACGACCTCACGGCCGTGCGCGGCGGATCGTCTCCCCACAGCACGTCCACGAGACGGTCGACCGCGACCGGCGTGCCCGCGTGCAGGGCGAGCACCGCGACGATGCTGCGCTGCCGGGCACCGGTCAGCACCGCGCGGCCGTGCGGGCCGCACACCTCGACCGGCCCAAGGATCTTTACCTCGCCACCTGTTCGCCGCACATCGCGTTACGTTAGCTCGCTCAATTGCCTGGTGGCAGCGCTGATCGTGGGACGGAACCGGCAATTCGCCGCGGCCGCACGCGGGCAGAACGGGCGGGCGTCGCCGACCCGGCTCTGGCCGGAGCCACCGCCGTCGACTACAAAGCCCTGGAAGTTTCTGTTATCGCCGGGCGCCAGGGACATCTCCTGGTCAGAGGACCCTGGACCGGCAAGTGAGGTGGGCATGGCAGCACCGGAGGAACCCGGCGTCGCGACGGTGGTGGCCGCGCGCGACGGCGACCAGCGCGCGTTGGACGACCTGGTGAGCGGGTACCTGCCCCTCGTCTACAACATCGTCGGGCACGCGCTCGGCGGGCACGCGGACACCGACGACGTGGTCCAGGAGACCATGCTGCGCGCGGTGCACGGGCTGCCCGGACTGCGCGATCCCGCCGGGTTCCGGTCGTGGCTCGTCGTGATCGCGATGAACCAGATCCGCCTGCGGCACCGCGAACGTCAGCGCGTGCCGGTCACCGGGCCGGTACCCCAGGACGTCGCGGATCCCGGTGCGGACTTCGTCGACCTCACGATCATGCGGCTGCAGTTGTCCGGGCAGCGCCGTGAGGTCGTCGCGGCCACGCGGTGGCTCAGCGAGGACGAGCGCGAGCTGCTGTCGCTGTGGTGGCTGGAGGCGGCCGGGCGGCTGACCCGCACGGAGGTCGCCGACGCGCTGGAGCTGACCCCGCAGCACACCGCCGTGCGGGTGCAGCGGGTCAAGGCCCAGCTCGACGCCGCGCGCATCGTCGTGCGGACGCTGGAGCGCACGCCGCGCTGCCCCGAGCTGGCCGATGTCGTCGCCGAGTGGGACGGCGATCCCAGTCCGTTGTGGCGCAAGCGGATCGCCCGGCACAGCCGTGAGTGCGTCCGCTGTGAACGGTGCGGGTACGACCTGGCGTCGGTCGAGGGGCTGCTCGCGCGGCTGCCGCTGGTGCCGCTGCCCGCCGCGCTCGTGTTCGACCCGTCCACGCTGGTCGTCTCCCAGATCGGCGCGAGTCCTGCCGGCGCGAGCCCGGTCACCGGCGGCAAGGTCGGTCTGTTCCTCAAGGGCACGCTGGCGAAGTCCATCGCGGCCGCGGCCGCCACGGTTCTGGTCACGGGCGTCGTGGTCGCCGTGCTGCCGTCAGGTGAGGAACCGGTCGCACGGGCGATCCCGGCCGTCACCCAGACCACCTCCACACCGCCTCCCACCACCGTTCCCCCGTCGTCGGTGTCGTCCTCGGCGCCGCCCTCGACGACGACGGCCACTCAGCCCGCTCCGCCCGCCGTTCCCGTCACGGCGTCGGTGAAGAAGGGCGTCAGCACCTGGAACTTCGACGGCGTCGGCAAGGCGCTGACGGACGTCCGTGCGGGCTGGTACTACAACTGGGCCGCGCAGACCGACGGCATCGCGACTCCGCCGAACGTCGAGTTCGTGCCGATGATCTGGGGCACGAAGTTCACCGACGACGCGACCCTCGCCAGGGCGAAGGCGAACGGCAAGGTGCTGCTCGGGTTCAACGAGCCGGACTTCCCCGAGCAGGCGAACATGAGCCCGGAGCAGGCACTGGACCTGTGGCCGAAGCTCGCGGCGACCGGTCTGCGGCTCGGCAGTCCCGCCGTCGCGCACAGCGGCGACAAGGCGGGCGGCTGGCTCGACCGGTTCATGACGGGCGCGGCCCAGCGCGGGCTGCGCGTCGACTTCATCGCGGTGCACTGGTACGGCTCCGACTTCAGCGACGCGGCCGTCGGTCACCTGAAGAACTACCTCGACGCGGTGCACGCGCGGTACGGCAAGCCCGTGTGGCTCACCGAGTACGCGCTCATCGACTTCTCGGGCGGTACGGCGCGCTTCCCCACCCAGGCGCAGCTCGCGGCGTTCGCCCGCGGGTCGAGCGCGATGATGGAAGGCCTGCCGTACGTCGAGCGCTACGCCTGGTTCGCGCTGCCCGCCGAGAAACCCGGCACCGGCCTCTACGCCCCCGGCGGCACCCCGAACGAGGCAGGCAAGGCGTACCGCGAGGCGGGCTGAGCAGGTCGTGGTCGAGAATCACGGCGTGAACCCACGTCTGCTGGTCTCCGGGAGCACCGGAGGCGCCGTCACCGACCTGGTGGTCCCGGCACTGCTGCTGCGCACCCCCGGCCCGGCGTGGTCGCAGCTCGTCCACATCTACGTGCCGCGAAGCCCCACCGTCGCGTTCAGCGGCCGCGATCTCCGCTCGCCCGGCATCACCAAGGCCACCGAACTGGCCCGTGAGGCGGGATTCGAGCCGGTGGTCCGGTCGCCTGGCGGGCGGATGGTCGCCTACGACAGCGGCGCCGTCGTGATCGACCACCTCGACGCCACGACCGACATCCGCCAGGCCGGTCGTTCGACGTTCGCGGCGAACGCCGACAGCCACGTCCGCGTGCTGCGCGCACTCGGCGACGTCGACGCGCGCATCGGCGAGGTGGACGGCGAGTACTGCCCCGGCGAGTTCAGCATCAACGTCGAGGGCGACACGAAGGTCGTGGGGTCGGCGCAACGGGTCACCGCCACCGGTTCCCTGTTCAGCACAGTCGTGCAGGTCGTCGTCTCGGACCGGGTGCGCGCCGTGATCACGGACGTGTCGGAGGCGCTCGGCTACGACCTGCGGCAGAGTTCCATCGCGGGCCTGGCCGACTACGTCCCCGCGCTGACCGCCGACGAGGTGGCCGCGGCGTTCGTGACGGACTACCGCGACAGGCTCGACATGACCGACGGACAGCTGCCCGCCGAGGTCGTGGCGCACGCGTCGACCGCCACGCCGAGCGCCACGTCGCCCTTCCACGTCGATGACTGGACACGGGCACATCCGGTGTTAGCTTGATCTGCATGAAGATCGTCCGTGACGCCCTGCAGGAGCTCTACACCCGCCGGCTCCGCAGGCAGCTGCGGACCGCGCCGTTGCCGAGGCACGTCGCCATGATCATGGACGGCAACCGGCGCTGGGCCAGGCAGACAGGCCTGGACAACGTGAGTCTGGGCCACCAGCGCGGCGCCGAACACGTGCAGGACGTCATGGGCTGGTGCGAGGACATCGGCATTCGGCACATGACCGTGTATGTCGCGTCCGCGGACAACCTGCACAAGCGCGACGACGCCGAAACGAAGTTCCTCCTGGAACTCGTCGAACGAATCGTGATCCGCAGGGCCGTCGAGTCGGACCGCTGGCAGGTGCACGTCGCCGGCCGCCTCGACCTGCTCCCGGACTCCACCAGGAACGCGCTCAAACTCGCCGTGGAGGACACCCGCGACCGGGAGTTCCACCTGACCCTGGCCGTGGGCTACGACGGCCGCAACGAACTGGTCGACGCGGTGCGCTCGCTGCTCGACGACCGGGCCTGTGCCGGGACGAGCCTCGAAGAGCTGGCGTCGACGCTGACCGCGGACGACATCTCCCGGCACCTCGACACCGCCGGGCAGCCCGATCCCGACCTGGTGATCCGCACCAGCGGCGAGGTGCGCATGTCCGGTTTCCTGCTGTGGCAGGCGGCCCACGCGGAGCTGTACTTCTGCGACGTCCACTGGCCCGGCTTCCGCCACCTCGACTTCCTGCGCGCCCTGCGCTCGTACGCCGCCCGGCACCGCCGCCGCAGCGCCTAGAACACGGCCTGGTTTCGGCACCGTTACGTCGGGTATGTACGAATTCGTGACTGTTGATTCCGCAGAGCTGCTCGCCGAGGGCTACACCGCCGACTTCCCGGACGACGACGAGCCCGTTCTCCGGGACGCGCACGGCCGCGAGGTGCTCACCTGGCAGGAGAACTACCCGTTCACCGAACGGATGCCGCGTCCCGAGTACGAGCGACTCAAGCGGCTGCTGCAGATCGAGTTGCTGAAACTCCAGCACTGGGTCGCCGAGACCGGGCAGCGCCTCGTCATCCTCTTCGAGGGCCGCGACGCCGCCGGCAAGGGCGGCACCATCAAGCGGTTCACCGAACACCTCGACCCTCGCGGCGCGCGCACGGTCGCCCTCGACAAGCCGGGCGAACGGGAACGCGGCGAGTGGTACTTCCAGCGCTACGTCCGTGAGCTGCCCACCGCGGGAGAGATCGTTCTGTTCGACCGCTCCTGGTACAACCGCGCCGTCGTCGAGCACGTCATGGGGTACTGCACCAAAGCCGAGTACGACCTGTTCATGCAGCAGGCGCCGGAGTTCGAGCGGATGCTCGTCGAGGACGGCGTGCTGCTGGTGAAGCTGTGGTTCTCGGTGTCGCGCAGCGAACAACGGACCCGGTTCGTCATCCGCCAGATCGACCCGGTACGGCAGTGGAAGCTCAGTCCCAACGACATCAAGTCGCTGGACCGCTGGGACGACTACACCGAGGCCAAGGTCGCCATGTTCCGCTCCACGGACACCGAGATCGCACCGTGGACGGTGGTCAAGAGCAACGACAAGAAACGGGCCCGCATCGAGGCCATGCGCAGCGTCCTCGCCCGCTTCGACTACGCCGACAAGGACACCGGCGTGATCGGCACCCCGGACGTGCGCGTCGTCGGTGCCGCCGCCACGTTGCTGGAGGAGGGCGAGGACGACACCGCGCTCAGCCCCACCCCGATCGCTCCCGGCACGGAGCACGGTCCAGGCCTTCATCCCTGACGGACAGGGTCGTGACCACGGCGAGGCGGGTGGCAGGATCAACCCATGCGCGTGCTGCTTCCCTTGCCCGACCAGGACTTCGACGTCACCGAGGTGGCCGTGCCGTGGCGGGTGCTCACCGACGCCGGGCACGAGGTCGTCTTCGCGACCGAACGCGGTGGCACCGCGCCGCGGGCGGATCCGTTGCTGCTGACCGGTGTCGCGTTCGGCAGGCTCGGCGCCGAGGCCGAGCCGAAGGCGTTCTACCGCGACCTGCTCGACTCCCCCGCCTACCCCGCGCCGCTGGCGTGGGGGTCGGTGGTGCCGGAGGAGTTCGACGGGCTGGTGCTGCCCGGCGGGCACGCGCCCGGCATGCGGCAGTACCTCGGTTCGGTGGAGCTCCAGCAGGTCGTCGCGCGCTTCTGGGCGTTGCGGCGGCCGGTCGGCGCGATCTGTCACGGCGTGCTGGTGCTCGCCCGCGCCGGGGTGCTGGAGGGGCGGCGCACCACCTGCCTGCCGAAGTACATGGAACGGGCGGCGTACTTCTCGACGGCGTGGCTGCGCGGGCGGTACTACCGGACCTACCCAGCGTATGTGCAGGACGAGGTCGTGGCGTCGGGCGCGGTGTTCGAGCGCGGGCCGGTCGAACTGAGCAGGCGTGGCACCGCCACCGACGACGGGCCCGCGTTCGTGGTGCGAGACGGCGACTACGTGTCCGCGCGCTGGCCGGGCGACGCCTACCTGTTCGCGAGGACCTTCGCCGAACTGCTCGGCTGACGGTCACCCGTCCAGGTTGGACGGTCGCACGCAGGGTGTGATTTCTTCACGACGCCACATCACAACAGGTGATTTCGCGGCTTCAGCGACACCTCCACGTCTCGGAATGGGTACCCACCCCGCAGATCTTCCGAGCGGGGAGGCACGATGCTGGAGAAAGCAGGCAAGGTACGGGGAATTCTGCCGATAGTGGCACTGCTGGCGGGTCTCACCTCGCCCGCTGACGAGGCCGCACCCGTGGCACGCACCCAGTCGTTCTGGTTGCACCTCAACAGCACGCCGGTGGACGACGCCACGATCGCCACCGAGGCCAAACGCCGCGCACACGTCGTGCTGAACGCGTGGGAGGGCGACCTCCTGCGCAAGCTGAAGGCCGCGAACCCCAAGGTCAGGGTGTACGTCTACAAAGACCTCTCGTCCACGCGCTCCTACGCGTGCAAAAAGGGCGAGGACGACGCCCACCTGCCTGCCGGACTGGGCTACTGCGCGGTCCGCGAGTCCAATCCGGACTGGTTCCTCAAAGGACCCGACGGAGAGGAACTCTCCTACTCCGGCTACGAGGGCCACGAGCAGATGGACGTCGGAAATCCCGGCTACCGCAAAGCATGGGTGAGCAGCGTCGTGACGAGCGCCAAATCCACCGGATTCGACGGCGTGTTCCTCGACAACGCTCTGTACACGTGCGACACCTACCATGCCGGCGTGTGCCCGGCGAAGTATCCGGACAACGCGTCGTTCCAGGCGGCCTACAAGGGCATGCTCGCCGAGGTCCGAAGCGGATTCACGGCCGCAGGACTGCTCTCGGTGGGGAACCTGACCAACGCACGCCTGCACGCGGGCGGCTGGGAGGCCTACGGCGCCTATCTCGACGGCGGGTTCGACGAGTGGTGGCTGACGTTCTCCAGCGACAGGCTGCTGGAGGACTACCCGGAGGGCTGGCGCAGGCAGGTCGCCGAGATCACCGCGAACGCGACGAGCGGCAAGATGACCTGGGTGCAGCCGCACTTCGACGCGGGCGACACGCAGGCCTTCCGGTACGCGCTGGCCAGCCTGTTCATGACCACCACCGGACACGCCGCGATCGCCGAGGTCGCCAAGACCGACGGCTACGCGGGCCCGACGCCGTGGCACCCCGAGTACGACTGGGACCTCGGGCACCCCGCCGGCGCCTATCGAACGGTCGTGGACAAGGTCTACCGCAGGGACTTCACCTGCGGCATGGCGCTGGTCAACGCCAACCCGACCGGCAGCCCCGCGACCACGGTCTCGCTCAACCGCACCTATCAGGACCACGACGGCAAGTCCGTCACCTCGGTCAGCCTGCCCGGCACCACCGGCGTGCTGCTGCGGGCGAACTGCTGAGGTCAGGCCCCCGTGATCACGGCGAGCAGCATGCGGAGCTCGGCCTCGGCGGCGTGAGGGGCGTCGGCCTGGACGAAGACCGATCGGGCCAGTGCGGTGCCGATCAGCACCAGCGTCAGGACGTCGATCTGCGCGCTGTCGACGGCGGCGGCCAGTTCCCCGCGGCGGACCGCCTGGGCGATCAGGGCGCCGAGCTGGTCGCGGACCGCGAGGTAGACGTCGTCGTGCAGGATCTGCCGCAGCTCCGGGTCGTGCGCGGCCTGACCCATCAGCGACAGCAGCGCGGGGCCGGTGGCCGCTTCGAGGATCCTGCGCTTGCGCGCGAGGAGCTCCCGGACGTCGCCTTCGAGGGCGCCGGTGTCGATTCCGCTCAGTTCGGCCTGGGCGATGTGCCTGGCCACGGCTCCGGCGAGTGCCTGTTTGGACGGCCAGCGGCGGTAGAGGGACGCGGTGGAGGCGCCGGCCCGCCGGGCGACCTCGGTGGTGGTGAACGCGGCCCATCCTGACTCGTTCAGGACCTCGATCGCCGCGGTGATCAGGGCCGCGTCCACCCGCGGGTCCTTCGGGCGCCCCTGCGCGGCCTTCGTCGTCACCTCGTCCACTGTACCGGTCGAGAAACGAAAAGGATCTGTTTCGTATTGCGGTACGGTGGGGCCATGCCCACGACGACAGGTGTCATCCCCGCGGTCGTGTCCGACGCGCGCAAGGTCTTCGACTCCGGCGCCACCCGCTCCCCTGCCGCCCGCGCCGCCGCACTCCGGGCGTTGCGCGCGATGGTCACCGAGAACCAGCAGGAGCTCGAAGCCGCTCTGTGGAGCGACCTGCACAAAGGCGCGAACGAGGCGCAGCTGACCGAGATCAGCGTGGTGCTGGCGGAGATCAGCCACACGCTGCGTCACCTGCGGAAGTGGACCCGTTCCCAGCGCGGCCCGGTGCCGATGGCGCTGTGGCCTGCGCGGGCCCGGCTGGTGTCCGAACCGCTCGGCGTGGTGCTGGTGATCGCGCCGTGGAACTACCCGGTGCAGCTCCTGCTCGACCCGCTCGTCGGCATCCTGGCCGCGGGAAACACGGCCGTCCTCAAACCGAGCGAGCTGGCGCCGGAGACATCAGCGCTGATCGCGAGACTCGTGCCCGCGTACTTCCCCGACGGCACCGTGCGCGTGGTCGAGGGCGGCGTCGAGGAGACCACCGAACTGCTGGCCCAGCGGTTCGACCACATCGTCTTCACCGGCAGCGGCGCGGTGGGCCGGGTCGTGATGCGAGCCGCGGCCGAGCACCTGACCCCGGTGACGCTGGAGCTCGGCGGCAAGTCGCCTGCCTGGTTCGACGACGACGCGCACCTCGACCAGGCCGCGCGGCGCCTGGTGTGGGCGAAGTTCACCAACGCCGGCCAGACGTGCGTCGCCCCCGACTACGTGATGACCACGCCCGACCGGATCCCCGCACTCGTCGACGCGTTCCGCAGGGCGATCGAGGACCTGTGGGGTTCCGACCCGCGGGCGAGCAGTGACTACGGCCGCGTCGTCAACGAGCGGCAGTTCGACCGTCTCGTGTCCCTGCTGGACGGCACGGACGTCGTGATCGGCGGCGAGCACGACCGGGCGGAGCGGTACATCGCGCCCACCGTCGTCGTCACCGAAGGCCACACCGTCGGCCCGGACGCCGCTCATCCCGTGCTGCGCGAGGAGATCTTCGGCCCGATCCTGCCGATCGTCGCCGTCGAGTCGGCCGAGCGGGCGATCGACATCATCACCGGCTGGGACAAACCGCTCGCGCTGTACGTGTTCAGCTCGTCGGCCAGCACCCGCCGCCTGTTCGAGCAACGAACCTCGTCGGGCGCGGTGGTCCACGACGCGGGCCTGATCCACGTGGCCGCGACCGGCCTGCCGTTCGGCGGGGTCGGCGCCAGCGGAATGGGCGCCTACCACGGTCCCTACTCGTGGCGTGCTTTCTCGCACCTCAAGCCCGTGCTGCGCAAGCCGCTCGCGCTCGACACGCTCCGCCTGGCCCAGCCACCGTTCAGCGGCCTGGGTCCACGCCTCGCCCAACGGCTGATGCGCCGCGGATGATCTCGTTCCGGCTCACCGTAACCCGTTGCCGTGCTTGATTGTCCCGTGTTCTGAGACTGGGTCGAACGGGTGTCGTGGGTCGTGGGTCGTGGGTCGTGGGTCGTGGGTCGTGGGAATCGTCAGCGCGGAAGCGGGCCGAGGCCGTGCGGCGCCGGGTGCGCGCCGCCGTGGTGTCGGTGTCGGTGACACTCGTGTTCATGGCGGCTGTGGGCGTGCTCGGTCTTCTGCTGTCGATGCTGCCGGACCACGTGAGCACCGAGGTCGTCGGCGGTGAGGCTCCCCGGCGCGGCAGGGCCTCGGCAGGTTCTCGGTCGAGTTGCCCGGCTGCGAGACCGAGGTGAAGTGGCACGTCACCGTCGACGGCAGGACCGTCGCCGAGGCCGTGTCGCACGACGTTCTGGTGAACGCCGAGTTCCCGATGGCGAGCGACCGCGAGTACACCTTCGTCGCCGAACGCGCGGGCGGTGACTGCGCCGGCACGGAACTGCGCGTGCGCACCGGATTCACGTTCGACAGCTAGTGCCGTCGGTCCGCAGGCGGGCGTGCAGGTGCATGTCGTGCCAGCCGTCCGCGTGCCGTCCGGATCCCCGCAGCGTTCCCTCGACCGCGAACCCGAGCTTGGCGGCGACCCGGCACGACGCCGTGTTGACCGTCGAGTGCTCCAGCGAGACCCGTTGCAGGCCAAGGGTTTCGAACGCCCACTCGATCAGGGCGTGCGCGGCACGGGCGGCGATTCCGGCGCCGCGGGCCTCCGGCAGCACCCAGTAGGACAGCGCCGCCGACGCCTCGACCAGCGAGAGGTGCCGCAGGCCGGCCTGACCGATCGGTTCGTCGTCGCGGCTGATCGCCCAGCTGGCGGCCGTCTCGTCGTCCCAGCGCGCCGGCCAGGCCCCGATCCACTCACGGGCTTCGTCACGCGTGTCCATGCGCCGCACGTGCCACCGTTGGATTTCGGGACAGCTGAAGGCTTTCAGCACGGCGTCGGCGTCACTTTCACGCCACGGCCGCAAAGTCAGACCGCCGACCTCGATCCGCGGTTGCATCAGCGACCGTCCGCCTTGCGCTCGCGGAACGCGATCATGTTCATCCGGTTGCCGCACCGCACGCTGCAGAACCGCTTGAGACCGTTGCGAGACAGGTCGAGCAGCAGGCCCTCGCAGTCGTCGGCCGCGCAGACCCGCAGGCGGTCCATCTCGTTCATGCGGATCACGTCGATGAGGGCGAGCGCGACCTCCACCCGCATCCGTTCGGCGAGCGGGGAGTTGGGCTCGGTGGCGTGCATGTGCCAGTCGAGGTCGTCGTGCCGCACGAGGTGGGGAAGCGCCTTGGCGTCGCGCAGCATCTTGTTCACAGCTTCGACGGCGTCGTCGCGATCGAGGGACCACACGCGCCTGAGCAGCGCACGGGTCCGATGGACGTCATTCAGCTCCGTCTCGTCGCCGTCGATGCGGCCCGAGTAGTGGAACTGGCCCAGCAGACCCTGGAGCCCCGCGACCGTGCCGAGCTCGTCCTCGCCGGTCCGCGACGCCGACGGGTCGGTGTTGCACAGCGCTACGACGAACGCCAGCGACTCCTCCGTGTCAGGGGCAAAACGCAAATTGACTCCTTACTGAGACGGGCCTACCGTCAGGGGTATCAGTCAGGTTAGGTCATGACATCGTTCGGCGCCGGGAGGCAATCATGGTGAGTCCGTCGAAGTCCACCGGCCTGATCGCGGCCGCGGTCTCGTTCATCTCGTTCGGCACCTCGGGCGCGTTCGTCAAACCCCTGCTGGAGGCCGGCTGGTCCCCCGCCGCCGCCGTCACGGCCCGCGCGCTCACCGCCGGACTGGTGCTGCTGCCGTTCGTGATCATCCTGATGCGCGGCAGATGGGCACTGTTGTGGCAGGCCCGGTGGCCCGTGCTGGGCATGGGCCTGGTCGGTGTCGCGATCACCCAGGTCCTCTACTTCGCGGCCATCCAACGGATCCCGGTCGCGACGGCGCTGCTCATCGAGTTCCTCGCGCCGCTCATCCTGGTCGGCTTCACCTGGGCGGTCAGCAGGCGCACGCCCGCACCCGTCGTGCTGATCGGTTCGGTGCTCGCGGTCGGCGGCCTCGTGCTCGTGATCGGACCCGGCGCCATCCAGGCCGTGGACCCGATCGGCCTCGCGGCCGCGTTCGGTGCCGCCATCGGCTGCTCCGTCTACTTCGTGGTGGCCGCGCGCCCCAACAACGGCCTGCCGCCGGTGGCGCTGGCCGGGGCCGGACTGCTGCTGGCCGCGCCCGTCCTGGCGCTGGTGGGCGCGACGGGTCTGCTGCCGTTCACCGCGACGTTCGGCGACGTGCCCCTGTTCGGCAGCCCGACGGCCTGGTGGGTGCCGCTGCTCGTCGTCGCGGTCGTCGGCACGGCACTGGCCTACGCGAGCGGCATCACCGCCTCCGGGATCCTCGGGTCGCGGCTCGCGTCGTTCATCGCCCTGCTGGAGGTCGTCTCGGCCTCGCTGTTCGCCTGGCTCCTGCTGGGCGAGGGGCTCGCGCCGTTGCAGCTGCTGGGTGGCCTGCTGATCCTCGGCGGTATCGCGTCGGTCCGCGCCGAACGGCAGAAGGTGGAGCCGAAAGCCGAGCCCACCCTAGTGGCGTGATCGGCCGTACCTGCTCGGAGTCACCCCGAACCAGCGCCGGAACGCGTGGATGAAGCTCGCGGCCTCGGCGAAACCGAGCTGGTCCGCGACCGCCTCCACCGACATCTCACCGCGCGAGAGAAGCCGGACGGCCCGCTTGGCCCGGACTTCGTCCAGCAGCGCCTGGTAGCTCGTGCCCGACGTCGCCAGCCGACGACGAAGGGTGCGCGGACTGACACCCAGCGCGCGGGCCACGACGGGCATCGTCTCCTGGAACCTCACCGAGGACTCGAGCAGCCGTCGCACCTCCTGGGCGACTCCCGGGCTCTCCCGGCGGCGGGTGGCGAGGGCGCGACACTGCTCCTCGCACGCCGCCGTCGTCTCGGGACTCGCGAGCCGGAGCACCTCGGCCAGCACGGCGACGTCCACAACGGACTGGTCGGCGTCCGCCCCGAAGTGCGGGCGGACGCCGAAGACCTCGTGGTGCTCGCGCAGGTCCTCGGGCGGTGTGTGCCTGAAGTCGACGCCCAGGACCGGCACGGCACCGGTCATCAGCTCCCCCACGACCGTGTGGATCGCGGCGAGGTCCCGTTCGGCGAGGAACGAGGCCACGTCGCCCGGCAGCGCACCGGCGTCGAGCGCCAGCACCAGCCGGTCGCCGTCGATCACGGCGGAGGGGGCGGTGAAGGCGAAGCTGAGGTCGAGGTAGCGCAGGGCAGTGGTGATCGCGTCCTGGAGGGTCGCCGCGCTGAGGAACGCGTAGCCCAGCACGCCGAACGTCGTGGCGTGGTAACGCCGTCCGACGGCCACGCCCGCGTGCGGCAGCCGGGCGGCGAGGTTGCGCACGACCGTCAGTTCCTGGTGGGCCTCGATCTCCGCGACCGGGTCCGCGAGCAGGGCGGGATCGATGTCGCTGCCCTGCAGCAGGCCGCCCAGCGGCACCCCGTGCTCGGCGCCGAAGCGCACCAGGAGCGCGACGCTCGCGATGCCGCGCGGGAAGTCCCAGTGCCGGACGACCGGCTCGGCCAACGACGTCATGGCCGCGATTGTCAACTTCGCGGCCGGTGTTGTCCTGGTGCGAACGGGTGGTTGTTCCTAGCTTCGGTGAGGTGACAGCGAACCCCGAGGTGGTCGTCATCGGTGCCGGATTCGGCGGGCTGGGCGTGGCGTTGTCCCTGCGCAGAGCCGGGTTCGAGCGGTTCACCGTGCTGGAGCGGGCGAACGAGGTCGGCGGGGTGTGGCGGGACAACACCTATCCGGGCGCGGCGTGCGACGTGCCGTCGTCGCTCTACTCGTACTCCTTCGCGCCCAGCACCTCGTGGCCGCGCCGGTACGCGGCACAGCCAGACATCCTGCGCTACCTGCGCGACACCGCGGCCGTGGTGCGCGACCGGATCAGGTTCGGCGCCGAGGTGGTGGCCGCGACGTTCGACGAGTCGCGACACCGGTGGAGCGTCGCTCTGGCAGACGGTGATGTCGTCGAGGCCGACGTGCTGGTCTGCGCGACCGGGCAGCTGACCACGCCGTCGATCCCGGCGCTGCCCGGACTCGGCCGCTTCGCCGGTGAGGTCTTCCACAGCGCCCGCTGGCGGCACGACGTCGACCTGCGGGGCAGGCGGGTGGCGGTGGTCGGCACGGGAGCGAGCGCGGCCCAGTTCGTGCCGGAGATCGCGCCTCTCGCCGGACATCTGACGGTCTTCCAGCGGTCGGCCCCGCACGTGCTGCCGAAACCCGACGCCCGGTTGTCCGGCCGATCGCACCCCACAAGACTGCGGGCCGCACGAGCCGGTGTGTGGCTCGCGGGCGAACTCCTGACCGGTCTGCTCAACGCCGGACGGCTCTCGCGCCGGGCGGTCGCGGCCGTCGCGGCGACGCATCGACGGTTCCAGGTCCGCGACGCCGCGCTGAGGGCGGCGCTGCGGCCCGACACCCAGCCCGGCTGCAAGCGGGTGCTGTTCAGCAACGACTGGTATCCGGCCCTCACCCGGCGGAACGTCGGCGTGGTGGCCGAGCCGATCACCGAGGTCACCGAGCACGGCCTGCGCACCGCCGACGGCCGCGACCACCCCGCGGACGTGCTGATCTGGGGCACCGGGTTCGCGGTCTCCGGCTTCGGGACGCCGGCGCGGATCACCGGCAGGAACGGCAGGAGCCTCGCCGAGGCGTGGGGCGGACGGCCGCGGGCCCACCTGGGCCTCACCGTGCCCGGTTTCCCCGGCCTCTTCCTGATCTACGGCCCGAACACCAACCTCGGGGGCAACTCGGTGATCACCATGATCGAGGCGCAGTGCCGGTACGTGGTGTCCGCGGTGCGTCACCTCGCGGAGACCGGTGCGGCGACGCTGGAGGTGCGGCACGACGTCGCGGCGGCGTTCGACGAGGAGATGACCGCCAGGCTGACGAAGAGCGTGTGGAGCACGTGCTCGTCGTGGTACCGGACCAGCAACGGAACGATCACGACCAACTGGCCCGGCGGGACCCTGGAGTACCTGCGCCGCACCGCACGCCTGCGGACGTCGGACCACGAGCCGGCCCGCACGACCGCGGAGGTGTGACCCGTGGACTACGACGTGCTGGTGATCGGGTCGGGGTTCGGCGGCGCGGTGACCGCGTTGCGGCTGACCGAGAAGGGCTACCGCGTCGGCGTGCTGGAGGCCGGGCGGCGCTTCGCGGACGACGAGTTCCCGGAGACGTCCTGGCAGGTGCGCGACTACCTGTTCGCCCCACGGCTCGGCTGCACCGGGATCCAGCGGATCACCCCGCTGCGCGACGTCGCCGTGCTCAGCGGCGCGGGCGTCGGCGGTGGTTCCCTGGTGTACGCCAACACCTTGTACCGGCCGCCGGCACCCTTCTTCCGGGACTCCCGGTGGGGCCACATCACCGACTGGGAGGACGAGCTGGCACCGCACTACGACCAGGCGGCCAGAATGCTCGGCGTGGTCGACAACCCGTGCCGGACCGCCGGTGACCGGCTCCTGCGTGACGTGGCGACGGATCTCGGTGTCGGAGCGACGTTCCGGTCCTCCCGCGTGGGAGTCCACTTCGGACCCAGCGGTGCGGACCCCTACTTCGGCGGTGCCGGTCCGCGGCGGGGCACCTGCGTCGGATGCGGCGCGTGCATGACCGGGTGCCGGCACAACGCGAAGAACACGCTGCCGAAGAACTACCTCCACCTCGCCGAACGGGCCGGCGCGCAGGTGTGGCCGTTGACCACGGCCGTCGACGTGCGGCCTCATCTGCACGGATACCGGGTCGTGGCACGGCGTACCGGAGGTCGGGCGACGCGCACGTTCACCAGCAGTCACGTCGTGTTCGCGGCGGCATCGCTGGGCACGCAGCGCCTGCTGCACCGCATCCGCGATCGCGGCGGGCTGCCGAACCTGTCGTCCCGGCTCGGTTTCCTGTGCCGCACCAACTCCGAGGCGGTCGTGGCCGTGCGGGTGCCCGGTGGGCGGGTGGACAACTCCCGCGGCCTCGCCATCACCTCGTCGATCCACCCGGACGCCGACACGCACGTCGAGGTGGTCCGGTACGGCAGGGGCAGCAACCTGATGGGGTTGCTCATGACGACGCTCGTCGACGGCGGCCCGGCGAGGTTGCGCCGCGGACTCGCCCAACTGGTGCGGGAACGCGGCTCGGCGCTGCGGATGCACACTCCCCGCGCGTGGTCGGAGGAGACGATCGCGTTGCTGGTGATGCAAAGCCTCGACAACTCGCTCACCACCGTGTCGCGACGCGGGCGGATGACCACCAGACAGGGCGAGGGCGCGCCGAACCCGTCCTGGATCCCGGCGGGGCACGACGTGGCGCGGCGGCTCGCGGCCAAGGCGGGCGGCACCGCCAGAGGAGCGTGGACCGACCTGGCGAACGTGCCGCTCACCGGCCACCTCATCGGCGGCTGCGTGATCGGCGACTCCCCCGCGACCGGCGTGGTCGACCCGTACCAGCGGGTGTACGGCTGTCCCGGCCTGCACGTCGTGGACGGGTCGGCGATTCCCGCCAACCTCGGCGTGAACCCGGCGCTGACCATCACCGCGCTGGCGGAGCGGGCGATGTCGTTGTGGCCCAACAAGGGCGAGCCCGATCCACGCCCGGAGCCCGGTGCCGCGTACCGGCGCGTGGCCGCCGTGGCACCGCGGAGCCCGGCCGTTCCGCACACCGCGCCCGGTGCCCTGCGCCAGGAGGTGTCCGATGTCGAGTGAGTGGCCTGCGCAACCGTGGGACCTGCACGGGCAGGGCTGGCTCACCGTGTGGACGGCACCACGTTCGGCGATCTCCCTGCCATCGCCGGACGTGGTGCCGCTGACCCTGTTCGGCCGGGTGGTCGTGGTGTCGGCGTTCGTCGACTACCAACCACCCGGCGTGCTGGCCTACCACGAACTGATGGCCGCGGTCCTGGTGCGCCGCAAAGCTCGTCCTGGCCTGTCCATTCTGGACATCTGGGTGGACGACACCACGTCCCAGCGTGGGGCGAGGGCGATGTGGGCGATCCCGAAGCTGTTGGCGGACTTCGCCTTCTCCCCCGGATCGCTCACGGCGACAGCGCACGACGACGAACCCATCGCCTCCGCGAACGAGACCCGCAGGTCGTCACGAACGTTTCCCGTCCGGCTGACCACGTCGGTCTGGCAGTCCGCTGAAGGCCAGGTGAAGCGCACCGAACTGCGCACCTCCGCCCGCACCGGCCTGACCCGGCTGCGCTGGCGCATCACGCCGGGCAGCGGCCTCGGCTGGCTCAACGCGGCCAAGCCGCGGCTGCACCTGTTCGTCACGGACCTGCACATGCGATTCGGCTCCCCCTGACGACGCGGCACCACAAGTGCCGCGCGGACCGATCTCACGAGGAGAAGCTCATGCGAGTTCTCGCGATCACGCTCGCCCTGGTGGCCTCGACCCTGGCCACACCGGCTGCCTCAGCGGCGCCACCGGACTACGGCCTGCCCGGCTCGTATCCGGTGGCGTACAGCGATGTCACGGCCGTCGCGGGCGGCAGGTCAGTCCCGGCGCGGGTGCACTACCCGGCGACGGCCGCGGGCGTGAACCAGCCGGTCGCCACCGGCAGGTTCCCCGCGATCGCGTTCGGGCACGGCTTCTTCCAGGCCACGTCGAAGTACACCAGCACGAACACGCATCTGGCCTCGTGGGGCTTCGTCGTCGTGGTGCCCACCACCCAGGGCGGCCTGAGCCCCAGCCACAGCGCCTTCGCCGACGACCTCAACACCGGACTCACCTGGCTCGTCGCGCAGGACGGCACCGCGGGTTCGCGCTTCCAGAACCACGTCACCACAACGGCATTAGGTGCTTCAGGACATTCCATGGGCGGGGGCGCCGCCGTCCTCGCGGCCGCGCGCAACCCGAAGATCACGGCGATCTCGACCTACGCCGCGGCGGAGACGAACCCCTCCGCCAAGGCAGCGGCGGCCACCCTGAAGGCACCCGCGCAGTTCCTCGCCGGCTCGCAGGACACCATCACCCCGGTCGGTGAGCACCAGCAGCCGATGTTCGCGGCGAAGGCACCGTCGAAGCAGCTCCGCACCGTCACCGGCGGGTTCCACTGCGGCTTCATGGACACGTCCGGACTGTTCTGCGACAACGGTTCCGTCACCAGGGCGGCTCAGCTCGTCGCCGCCAAGCGGGTGCTCACCTCGTGGTTCCGCCACTACCTGGCAGGCGACGCGGCCGCCCGCGACTTCGTCTGGGGCCAGCCCGCCCGCACCGACGCCGCGGTGACCTTCGAGGGAACCGAATAACCGAGGAGGCGGCCCCCAGGCCGAACCTGGGGGCCGCCCCGGCTCAGGCCAGCTGCCTGCCGGTGAACCACGACAGCGGTGTGGCCGGATCCTGCGGGACCCCGGCGTCGAACCGCCAGTACGAGCCCGTGCTCGTCACGGCCACCACCGACAGGAACCCGGTGTCCATCCGCATGCTGGCCGGCTCGGTGAACTCGACGTTCAGCCCTTCGGCGCTCACCTGCTGCCACGGGTGGAACTCGGTGCCGTCCGCGGCGCCCTTCGACGTGGTCGCATAGACCTTGCCGCCGGCCGTCAGCGACACGGCGAGCGTTCCGTTCGACAGGACCGTCGCGTCGACCTGGCTGCCCTCCAGAGCAGGTGCGCCGGGCAGCGCCGGCAACATCGTCCTGGTCGTCACGAAACCGGCGCGGTCGGGCCACTCCGGAAGCACGAAGACACCTTCACCCGGCGCCCAGCTGACGTCCACGAGCAGGATGCGGCTCTGCGGGGTCGCCACGAGCTTCGGCCTCGGGCTCACGTAGTGGGGCAGCCGCCCCTGATCGACGGGCACGCCGTCTGCCCGGGTCCGGTACCAGGTGGTGAAGCCGCCGACGGTCCGTCCGACGATCGTCACCTCGTCGCCCCGGTTGATCACGCTCACCGTTTCCGTGTGGAGCCCGTCGCTGAACCGCTTCCACGCCAGGAAGTCACCGTTGGCGAGCTGCTCGCGGTAGTAGAGCTGGCCCTCCCACGGGCCGCCATCGCTCGCCTTGTCGCCCATCGCGTAGACGACCAGCGTGCCGTCAGGGCGCCGTACCAGCGAGGGAGCCACCCTCATCGCGCCCTTGAGCGACTGGACCCGCCATCGGCCGTCGTTGCCCAGCGTCGTCAGCACGACGTCACCGCCCGGCCGCCGGGTGGTGCCGAACACCTCGGTGCCGGACTCGGCGCCGGGCACGACGTTCGAGGTACCGGTGTATTCGCCGCTGAACGGCTTGAACATCCAGTAGCCCTGGCCGGTGTCGAGCAGGTCGGTGAGCTGGTTGTCGGGCAGCACCCGCACCAGATGCGCGGCGCCGCGTGGGCTCACGTACGCGACCGGCATGGCGCTCTGGTCCTCGACGACCGGGTTCCTCGGGAACCAGTAGCCGCTCTGGTTGCAGTCCGAGGTGGTCGCCGTGATGTCGACGTCGGTGCCCCAGTCGTAGCCAATCACCGCACCCGTGGAGGTCCGCCAGCCGTCGCCGGAGTACTCGGAGTAGTCGTTCCACATCAGTTCGCCGGAGCCGGGGCGCACGGTGTAGTAGATGTCGCCGCCGGGCGAGAAGAGCTTGGTGCCCGTCTGCCACGTCAGGTTGTGCTGCCACGTCTCGTAGAGCGCGAACCGCTCGCTCACCCGGTCGTAGCGGAAGTGGTGCAGCACACCGGAGGCATCGCGTCCCTTGAGGCCGCCCTGACCGCTGGCGGCGATCGCGTTGAACCGGCTCCAGCCCTTGTCGATGACGCGGCCGCTGTCCGGCGTCCACGCCCGCTGCTGCTGGTCGAAGAACCACCAGCGCAGGTGGTCGCCTTCGAGTGTGTAGAGGGAGCCGTCCGAGTCGATCGTGATCTTGCCGCGGTTCGCCGACTCGACGTACTTCTGCCAGCCCCAGCCGATGGTGTCGTACTGGCCGCCGCCGGGGAACGTGTCCCAGCCGCTGCCGTTGTACCGCAGCCGGCGCAGCTCGCCGCCGGTGGTGATGTTGAACAGCCAGCCGTTCGGCCCGGCGAACGTCTTGCCTCCCCAGCCCCAGCCGACCTGCCTGGCGCCTGCCCAACTGGCAGCCCCGCTGCTCGGGCCGGAGTGCTGGTAGAGCCACAGGTCGCCGTCCGCCTGCATGGTGAAGATGTTCGACACCGGCCCGCAGAGACCGGCGGACGCGGTGCCCGCGCCGGTGGTCACCGCCGTGGCGACGCTCGCCACCAGCGCCACGGACAGCACGAGCGGTCTCAGCTTCTTCTTCATCGGAAACCCCCAGAAAGATGTTCGGGACTCAGTACCCGTAGATCGGTCCGCCGGTGAATCGCGGCGGTGCCGCCGGATCAGCGGGCACGGGCGCGGTGAACAGGTGCTTGCGGGTGCCCGACACCGCCGAGAGCAGCACTTCGCCGTTCGTGCTCAGAGTCAGTGCGGTCGGTTCGCTGAACCACGCGTCCTTCGCGACGTCGACCGGCGTCCACGGGAAGGCGAACTCGGTGCTGCCAGGGCCCTTCGACGTGGTGACGTACGGCTTGCCGTCCGCAGGCACCGAGACCGCCACCGTGCCGTTCGGCAACAGCAACGCGGACACCGGCTCGGTCATGACGCCGCGCCTGCCGAACTCACCGAGCGACTGCCAGGTGTCCTCGAACCCGCTGCGGTCGGCCTTCTCCCGTCGCACGTGGACGATGCGGATGCCGTCGTCGGTGCGCAGCACCGCGAACACGAGGATCGTGCCGTTGCTGTCCAGGACAGTCGTCATCGGCCCGAAGAGACTGCGTCCGGCGAGGTGACCGGCCGGCACGGGAGCCGTACCTGGTGCGTGCCGGAAGACGTGCGCGACGTAGTCCCGATCGGTGGCCAGCACGGTCGTCTGGTCGCCGCGCGTGATCGCGTTGATGTTCGAGTAGTCCACGGCCGGATCGCCGAACCTGCGCCAGGCGAGGAAGTCGCCACCTGGCAGCTGTTCGCGGACGTGGAGGTGGCCGACACCGTCGCCTGCCGACGCGAGCGAGTACACGGCCACCGTGCCGTTGGCGCGCCGGACGATGGTCGGTGTGCTGCTCATGGCGCCGCGCAATGAAACAGTCGTGCTCGCCTGCCAGTCGCCTCCGCGCAGGGTGACCAGATCGGTGCCGGTCGAGCCCCGCGCCCCGAACGTCACCGCGCCCGCGGCGGCGTCGACGATCGGGGTTCTGATGGCGTCGTAGCCGTTCGTCTCCATCGTGGTCCGCCAATTCCGCGCGACGGGGTCGAACCAGTCGGTCACGAGTGCGCTTTGGTAGCCGGGGCCCAGCACGTACCGGCCACCCGACGCCAGGTCGGCGACGTGCGACGCGCCGTCTCCAGCTCCCAGCCACTCGGCCGGCGGTGGCCCGGGAAGGCTGACGGAGCAGTCGGTCGTCGTCGCGGTGACGTCGACGTCGGTGCCCCAGCCCGTGCCGATCACCGCACCGGCGCCGGTGCGCCAGCCGGTGTCCTCGGTGAACTGGTTCCACCGCAGCTCACCGGTGTGGGGCCGGACGGAGTAGTAGAGGTCGCCGCCCGGCGAGAACAGCGTGCCGCGCCCCTGCCAACCGGCCGCGGGAACGACGTCGTAGGCCACGAACCGCTCGGTCTCGGCGTGGTACCGGAACCGGTGCAGCGCACCCGAGGCGTCCCGCGCCTGAAGACCACCGTTGCCACCGGCGGCGATCAGGTCGAACCGGCCCCAGCCGACGTCGAGCACGCGACCGCTGCCGGGAGCCCACGCACCGGCCTGCTCGTCGTAGCGCCACCACCGCAGCTGGTCGCCTTCGAGCGTGTAGAACGACCCGTCGGCGTCCACGGTGATCTTGGCGCGGTTCGCGGTCTCGGCGAACTTCTGCCAGCCCCGGCCGATCGTCTGGAACTGCCCGCCGCCGGGGAACGTGTCCCAGGCGCCGCCCCGGTAGCGCAGTCTGCGCAACTCACCGCCCGTGGTGATGTTGTAGACGCGCCCGTCCTGGCCGGCGAACGTCTTGCCGCCCCAGCCCCAGCCGATCTGCCGCGCCCCCGCCCAGGCGAAACCGCCGGACGCGGGCGCCGAGTGCTCGTACAGCCACAGGTCGCCGTCGGCCTGCGTGGTGAAGACGTGCGCGACCGGCCCGCACGCCGGGTCGGCGGCCGACGCCGCACCCGTGATCGACACCGTTCCCGCGGTCACGGCCGCGACAAGGCACAGCGATCTCAGCTTCTTGCTCAAGATGAACTCCCCCAGGCGGTTCTTGCGTCCGGCAGGGAGCATACGACGCGGCACCGACAATTCCGACAAGTCGTGACCTGCCTCAACGATCGGACATGCCCGCGACGATCGAGACCGAGGCCGCCCGCCGGGCCGGCAGCAGCGCAGCGAGCACCCCGGCGACCGCGACGGCCACGAACAGCGCGGCCAACTGTCCATACGGCACGGACACCGTCATCCGAAGGTCGTCGTCACGCCCCACCGCCACGACGAGCAACGCCGCCGACGCCGTCCCGGCCACCGCACCCAGCACGGCACCGGACAACGCGATCAGGATCGACTCGACGACGAGCATCCGCCGCAGCTGCGCACGCGTGAAACCCAAGGCGCGCAACAACGACGATTCCCTGGTCCGTTCGAACACGGACAGGGTCATGGTGCTGGCGATGCCGAGCAACGCGGTCAGCATCGCCAGGCCGATCATCGCCCACACGAACGCGAGCAGCCGGTCGATCTGGGCGGTGAACTCGGCGCGGGTGTCGGCGAAACTGGTGATCTTCGCGGTCGGCACGGACTCGACGGCCGAGTTCAGCACCGCCCTGCCGTCCGTGCCGGGAGCCATCTTCACCGAGATCGTCTGCGCGCCCTGTCCCGGCCACGTCGCCAGGTCGGCGTAGGCGTCCAGGCCGGGTCCGGACCTCGTGAGCGCCACGACGCGCAGGTCCTGCGAGACCGTGCCGACGGTCGAGGTGACCACCGTGCCCACGTCGGCGCGCAGCGCCAGCGCGATCTCCTCGGTCAGCGCGATGCCGTCGCCGCGCACGGCGGACAGGTCCCCGCGCACGACCTCCGGGCGGATCAGGGTGCCCAGCGAGGACGGCGTCACGGCGGCGAGTCCGATCGTGCGCTTCCTGTCCCCCACCGCGACGACCAGGTTCTCCGTCCGTTCCGCGCCGGCCGCCTCGACCCCGGGACGCGCGGTGATGCGGTCCAGCAGCGACGCGGGCAGCGGCCGGTCGTGCACCGCGCTGCTCACCTCGTAGTCGGCGGGGAACTGCTGGGCGAACGTGCTGTCGCTGTTGTCCTTCACCGAAGTCGCCATCATCGTCAGCATGGACACCACCGCGACGCCGACCAGCAGGGCCGACATGGTGGCGGCGGTGCGGCGGGGGTTGCGCCCGGCGTTGCCCGCGGCCAGTGCGGCGGGGACACCGAACAGTGCCCGGGGCACCGCGCCCAGCCCGCGGATCAACGGCCCGACCAGCAGCGGGCCCGCCGTCACCACGGCACCGAGCAGGAACAGGCCCGCGCCGATCGCGAACGCCATGGCGAGCTTCGGACCCGACGACTGGGTCAGCGCCAGCACGGTGAACAGCACGGCGATCGAGCCGAGAACCCCGGTCACCACGACGCGTGCCCGGCCGGTGCGCGACACCTCCTCACGGCTGTCCACCTGCGTGCGCAGCACCTCCATCGGCGCGACCCTCGTCGCCCGGCGCGCCGGCAGGAACGCCGCCACCAGCGTGACGCCGAGACCGACGGCGAACGCGGCGGCCACCGCCAGACCGCTCACCGGCAGCCGCACGGGCGACGAGCCCAGCACCGACTGCAGTGCGGCCGCCAGGCCCACGCCCGCGCCCAGGCCGAGCACGGACGCGACCATCCCGATGACCGCCGCCTCGAGCAGCACCGAGCGGAAGACCTGCCCGCGTCCCGCGCCGATGCTGCGCAGCAGGCCCAGCTCACGGGTGCGCTGGGCGATCAGGATCGTGAAGGTGTTCATCACGACCATCGCCGCCACCACCAGCGCGACCACCGCGAACAGGCTCATCGCCAGTGCGATGTCGTCTCCGCCCTGAGCCGCGAGCAGCATCTCCGTGTGCGTCGTACCGGTGCTCACGTAGAAGTCTTGTCCTAGCAACGTTTGCAGGCGTTCGACCAGCACCGACTGGTCCACTCCGGACGAACGCACGACCACGTGCGCGCCGTAAGGGGGCTCAGCCGGGTCGACGAACCGGGCGATGCCGGGCAGCAGCAGCTCCGCCGTGCCAGGGCGTTCCGCCGTGCCCGTGTCGTAGACGCCGCTCACCGTGAACCGCTCCGGCGCCGAGTCCCGGCCGAGCAGCACGACTTCCGCGCCCACGCTCAGGTTCCGGTCTCGGGCGGTCTGCTCGCTCACCGCGATCTGCCCGGCGGCGGGGAACGCGCCCCGCACCACCTCCTGCGCGCGCAACGACGGATCGGCCGCCAGTTCCACCAGGTCGGCCTCCTCGGCCCGGCCCTGCGCGCCCACGATCGGCACCGCGACGGTCTGCCTCAGCGCGGCGGCCGCGACCCCGTCGACGCTCGCGATCGCCGCAACGTCCAGCACGGCCTTGCGTTCCGGCTCGACCACCGCGTCGACACCGCGCGCGGACCGCGCGAACTCGTCCCGCATGGTCGCCTGCAGGGCGTCGGCCAGCACCATCGTGCCCGACACGAACGCCACGCCGACCACGATGGCGATCGACGACAGCACCAGGCGCAGGAACCGCGCCCGGATTCCGGCCAGCGTGGTTCGCAGCATCACGCCCCCAGCTTCGACAGCGCGGCCAGGACGTCCTCGGTCGTCGGCCAGTAGATCTCGCCCGCCACCTTGCCGTCGGCGAGCAGCACCACGCGGTCGGCGTACGACGCGGCGATGGGGTCGTGGGTCACCATCACCACGGTCTGCCCCAGTTCGCTCACCGAGGCGCGCAGGAACGCCAGCACGTCCGCGCCGGTGCGGGAGTCGAGGTTGCCGGTCGGTTCGTCGGCGAACACCACGTCCGGCTTGCCCACCAACGCCCGTGCGCACGCCACGCGCTGCTGCTGGCCGCCGGACAGCTCACTCGGCTTGTGCCGCAACCGGTCCCGCAGGCCGAGCATGTCGATGACGCGTGCGAACCACTCGCGGTCAGCGGTGCGTCCGGCCAGCCGCAACGCGAGCAGGACGTTGTCCTCGGCCGTGAGCGTCGGCAGCAGGTTGAACGACTGGAACACGAACCCGATCCGGTCCCGCCGCAGCCGGGTGAGCGCCTTGTCGCCCAGCGACGTCAGCTCGGTCGAGCCGATGTGGACGGTCCCGGAGTCGGCGGTGTCCAGGCCTGCCAGGCAGTGCAGCAGCGTCGACTTCCCCGACCCGGACGGGCCCATGATCGCGGTGAGCTCGCCGGCGCGGAACTCCGTGCTCACGCCGTCCAGCGCACGCACCGCGGCCGGGCCCTTGCCGTACACCTTCACCAGTTCGTGGGCCGAAACAGCCCCGCGAACTTCCACTGGGGACACTGTCATCGCACAGGCTCCACTTTCTCCGGGGATACGAGCGGCCAGACGGCGACGCCGCCGGGCACGGTTCTCCGGGAGCGGATTTGTGACGCACGCCACAGCGATGTGAGAACCTCGCGCGCGATACCGACGTCTTGCGGAGTGTGAGAGCGATCCGGGAAAAGCCCGCCGAACTCGACGAGGAGCAGCTCGTGCGCCGTGTCGCACGAGGTGACCGCGCTGCGTTCGAGGAGCTCTACCGCCGCAGCGCGCCGTGGCTCACGGTGCGCCTGCGCAGGCGGTGCTCCGACGAGCAGATCGTCGCCGAGGTGCTTCAGGAGACCTACCTCGCGGTGTGGCGGGCGGCAGGCGCCTTCGCGGGCAGCGCGACCGACGGCACCGCGGTCGGCTGGCTGTGGACCATCGCCGCGCGCAGGCTGATCGACGCGTTCCGCAGACGGGCGCACCACGCCCAGCCACCGAACGCCGCCGCGACCGAGCCCGCCGCCCGTGCCGCCGAGGACGAGGTGCTCGAAGGCGTGGTCGGCGACGAGGTGGGCGACGCGTTGCGCAGGCTGGCCCCGGAACTGCGGCAGGTGTTGCAGGCGATGGTGCTCGACGGATTGTCCGTCCGGGAGACGTCGGTGCTGCTCGGGGTGCCGGAAGGCACCGTCAAGACCCGCGCCAGGCGGGCGAGGATCGCGATGCGGGAGGCTCTGTCATGACCGCGCACCACCCTGGAGAGCAGCTGCTGCTCCGTTACGCGCGGGGCGACGAGGACATCCCCGCCGACGAGCTGTGGGCCGTCGAGTCCCATCTGGAGACCTGTGCGGCGTGCCGAGGCCGTCTCGCACCCGAACCGGTGGCCGACGCGGTGTGGCTGGAGCTCGCGCCGTTGCTCGACCACACCCCGCAGATGGCCCCCGCACGGCCGTGGCGCCGCCGCCTCGCCCGGTGGGCGTCGCCTGCCGCCGGACCGTGGCTCGCGATGATCCTCGTCGTCACCTTCATCGCCGTGCTGCTCGACCGGCTCACCTCTCTCTCGCCCGACCGCGTCTCGTTGGTGCTGCTCGTCGCCCCGGTGCTGCCGGTGCTGGGCGTCGCCGCGTCCTGGAGCAGGGCGCTGGATCCGGCGTACGAGCTCGCCACCGCCACGCCCCGCGCCGGACTGCCGCTGGTCCTGCGCCGCACCGCCGCTGTGCTCGCCGTGATGGTGCCGGGCCTGTTGGTGGCCGGATGGTCCAGCGGTGCCTCGCTCGCGCAGTGGCTGCTGCCGTGCCTGGCGTTCACCGCGGGCACCCTCGCGCTCGGCGGGCTGGTCGGCGTGACCCGCGCGGCGATCGCCCTGATCGCGCTGTGGGCCGTCGCGATCGTCGCCCCGACCGTGGTGCTGAGCCGCACGTCCGTCGCGTTCGCGCCCGCGGCCGTCCCGGTGTGGGCCGCGGCGCTCGCGCTCGGCCTGCTCGTGATCGCCCTGCGCAGGACCGACTTCACCCGCCTGCGGGCCAACCGATGAGGAACGACATGACCACCCCCACCACGTACGCCTGGGAGATCGCCGCCCACGACCTCGCGGTCAAGGTCGGGCGCAGGCGCATGGCCGTCGACGGCGTCACCCTCACGATGGGCCGCGGCGTGCACGGACTGCTCGGCCCCAACGGCGCGGGCAAGACGACGCTGATCCGCGCCCTCGCCACCGTGCTGCGCCCCACGTCCGGCACGCTCACCCTGCTCGGCGGCCTCGACCTGCGCGAACTGCGCCGCCGCATCGGCTACCTGCCCCAGGAGTTCGGCTACTACCGGCGGTTCACCGTGCGGGAGTTCATCGAGTACATGGCCTGGCTCAAGGAGATGCCTGCCCGCGACATCCCCGCCGCGGTGCAGCGAGCCGTCGAACGCGTGGGTCTCGCCGACCGCGCCGACGACCGCCTGAAGACGTTGTCCGGCGGCATGGTGCGGCGTGCGGGCATCGCCCAGGCCATCGTCAACGACCCCGAGATCCTGCTGCTGGACGAACCGACCGCCGGGCTCGACCCCGCGCAGCGCATGCGGTTCCGCGAACTGCTCGTCGAACTCGGCACCGACGCCTGCGTGGTCGTGTCCACCCACCTCGTCGAGGACGTCGCGACCGCGTGCACCGACGTCGTGCTGCTCGCCGACGGCAAACTCGTCTTCCAGGGCACGCCGGCCCAGCTCGCCGCCGCCGGAACCGACGACCACGCGGGTGACAGTTCCATCGAACGCGGCTACACGGCGCTCCTCGCCGCCCCGAAGCGACAGGGATCGTGGTGAAGGCGCTGCGCGTCGAACTGCGCCGCTCGGTCGCGCCGTGGGCGGGCCTGGTCCTGGTCGGCGCCGCGGTGACGTTGCTCTACTCGCTGAGCGCGCCGTGGTGGAAAGGCCCGGAGGCGTGGGACGAGCAGTGGCACTCGGCCGCCCAGTGGGTGCGCTTCCTGCTGGTGTTCCTGTGGCCGATGGTCGTCGGAGCGGGCGCGATCGCGGGCATGCGCGACCACCGCGCCGGCGTCGAGGACCTCCTCGCCACCACCGCGCGCCCCGCCTGGCAGCGCGCCGCCGCCACCGCGGGCGCGCTCGCGTTCTGCCTCGTCGTCGCGTACCTGCTGGTGTTCGCGCTCGGCGCCGTCCTGGTCGTGGGGCACGGCGGCTACTTCCACCTCGCCTGGCTCCCGATCACCGCGGTCGGCGCGCTCGCCGTCGTGGCCGGCGGCTGGCTCGGCATGGGTGTCGCGCGCGTCTTCCCCTCGGTGCTCACGCCGCCGCTGCTCGCCCTGAGCTCACTGATCGCACTCGTGTTCCTGACCCTCTCCCAGGACCCGGTCAGCGAGCCGGAAGTCGTGGTGCCGAACCAGATCACGCTGCTCTCCCCCGCGCTCGGCGCGATGCGCAACGTCTACGACACGGTCGCCACGGCCGCGAACACAGGCCAGGCGATTTGGCTCACCGGCCTCGCACTCACCGGCTTCGGCCTGTACGCCGCCGCCACGACGCGCCTGCGACTGCTCGCGTTGGTGCCCGTGGTCGTCTCCGCAGCCGTCGCGCTTCCGCTCCTGCCGGCCAGGACGTTCGTGCTCAACGAGGCCGCCTCCGCCGCGGTGTGCCGGGGAAACGTGTGCCTGAGCCGGATGCGCGAGTCCACACTGGACGCGTTCGCACCAGTGGCCGAGGAGGCGTTGCGACTGCTGGCGAAACTGCCTGACGCGCCGAAGTCCGTCCGCGAAGTCCCTTACCCCGCGAAGAACCAGGACGGCATTCCGCGCACCGCCGACGTCGTGCCGGTGCACTTCAACGGCAACGCGTTCGACCTCGCCACCCCCGGCGACTGGCTCGCCGAGCTCGTCGCGGGCGGCGGCACGCCCACCTGCTTCAACCCCGACGGGAACGAGAAGATCATCCGCGAGGCCGCCGCGCGCACGGCCGTCGCCGCCTGGTTCACCGGCGACCTGAAACCCCTGCCCAACTACCGGCTCATCCGCTCCGGTGCCGACGAGCCCGCCGCTCGCGCGTTGGCGGCCTTGCGTTCTCTGCCCGCCGACGAGCAGTTGGCACGGGTGAACGCCGCGCGCGAGGTCGGACTGTCCTGCCAGGGCGACCAGCTCGCGGCGCTCACAGGCGGCACTCTGTGAGAGCGCTGCTGTTGTACGCGCGATCCCGCCAGATCCCGGCATCCGTTGCGACAGCGACACTCTGCTGCCTGCTGGTGCACCTTGTCGCTCCGGTCGCGGACGCCCGGTGGTCGGCGCTGGCGATCACCACCGCCGTCTCCGCCTTCGCCATCGGGCTCACCGGACAGGACGCAGACCTCGACGCCACGTCCGCGTGGCCGTGGCCCGCGTACCGCATGGCCCATGTCGTCGCCATCATCGCCGTCACGACCGCACTCGTCAGCTCCATCTCTCCGTTGTCGTTCGTGCTGCGTGGATCTGTTGGCCTGGTAGGACTTGCTGCGCTCGGTGCCGCGTTGTTCGGCGGTTACCTGGCATGGACGCTGCCGTTCGCGTGGTTCACCGTCACGTTCTTCGCCGACAGCTGGCTGCTCGCGCCGACCGGTTCCGTCGTGGCGGCGTGGTCAGCAGTGGCGTTCGGCGTGACCGGCACGACCGTCTACGCTTTGATTCGGTCACCACTGAAGCAATAGTGACCTATGCCACAGGGAGAACCTCGCGCCGTGCCCTGATCGTCTTGCGAGACATGAAGATCCTCGCGATGGCGCTCACCCTGGCGCTGCTCCCGATCACCCCGGCGTCCGCGGCTCCCGCGTTGCGGTTCCAGCCGTGCGCGGACGTTCCCGAAGCCGATTGCGCCAGGCTCACCGTGCCTGTCGACCGCGACGACCCAGGCGGCCCACAGGTCGCATTGGCCGTCGCGCGCCGCAAGGCGACCGACCCGGCCCGCCGCATCGGGGTGCTGATGGTCAACCCCGGCGGCCCCGGCGGTTCCGCCGCCCAGTACGCCAAGGACGCGCCGAAGGTCTTCAGCGAGGAGGTGCTCGCCCGGTTCGACGTCGTCGGCTACGACCCGCGCGGCGTCGGCGACAGCAACCCGATCTACTGCGACACCTCCGCCGTGGGTCTCCCCTACCCCACCGGCCGCCCGGACACCCCGGAACGCTTCGCCCAGCTCACCGCCTACAACCACCGGCTCGCCGAGGACTGCCGCACCCGCACCGGCCCCGTGTTCGACCGCGTGGACGCACAGAGCGCCGTGCGCGACATGGACGACCTGCGCAAGTCGTTGGGAGAAAAGCAGATCACCTACTACGGCATGTCCTACGGCACGCTGTACGGCCAAAAATACGCCGAGCGGTACGGCAAACACGTGCGCGCCATGGTGATCGACAGCGTCGTGGAAGCAAGCCTTCCACTGGACGGTCTCCTGACCGCCGGCGCCCGCGCGGGCGAGGACATCTTCACCGAGTTCGTCCGCTGGTGCGGCACCACACCGACATGTGCGGTGCACGGCAAGGACATCCCCGCGCTCTACGCCGACCTGCGAGCCCGAGCCACCCGCGGCGAACTGCACACCCCCGGCGCCCCGGACCAGCCGTTGACACCGACCGAACTGGCCAACCGCACCGTCCGCTTCGGCTACAGCCCGGACTTCCCGCGCATGGGCGAGTACTTCAGCACCCTCGCCGCCCAGCCGGAAGCGAGCTTCGGCACCGCGACCCGCCGACCCCAGGCCGTCCTGTGCCAGGACTTCACCGGCCACCCGGCCAGCGCCGCCGACGTCGCCACGATGGACTCCCACGTGCGCGCCGCCGCCCCGAACGTCCAGGCCTCGCCGATCTGGGACCAGGCACTCACGTGGTGCGCCGGCTGGCAGGGACCGACCCTCAACCCCGCACGCCCCTGGCACCCGGCCACCACGTCGCAGGTCCTGATGCTGAACTCGCTGCACGACCCCGCGACCGGTCACGAGAGCGCGGTCAGCGTGCACCGGCAGGCCCGCGGCAAGGCGACGCTCGTGACCTACGAGGGCACCGGACACGGCGTCTACACCCGCACCCCGTGCACCCGCGCGGTCACCGACGCCTACCTGCTCGACCGCACCGTGCCGCGCGACGGCCTGCGCTGCCCGGCGATCCGACTTCTCGAACAGGGCACCTGACCTGCGGTTCAAGAAAACCCGCAAGGAGTTCCGCAAGGTCGATTCGCGAAGTTGCTCCTGGAACAACCATCTTCACCGATCCAAGGAGCAACCGTGCGCACATCGACGGCGCTGAAAGTCTTCGGCGCGGTGGCAGCGCTGATCCTCGGCGTGTTCACCGCCCCGGCGGCGAACGCCGACACCAGGCAGTACTTCAAGACCACCTCTGGCCGGTTCTGCCTGTTCGGCGGAAACCTGTCCAGCGCCACCGGGCTCGTGGCCACCAGGGCGTGCGCGGCGTCGAACAACATGGTGTGGACCTGGAACGGCAACGTGGGCAAGGGCCACTGGCACCGGATCACGGGCGCGGCACAGGGCAGTTGCCTCGACTCCGACGCCTCGGGCTCGGTGTACGTGCACCGGTGCCTGAGCAACAGCAACAACCAGTTCTGGCAGGTCTACAAGAACGACGAGCGCGGCTGGCTGATGATCGAGAACCTGCAGACGAAGCTCTGCCTCACCCACCTGTCCGACGGGGGCGGCGTCAGCGCCCGCGGGTGCCGAACCGGGGACAGCACGCAGTGGTGGGGCGTCGCCAACCGCCCCTGACCTGCGATTCAAGAAAATCCGCAAGGGAACCCGCAAGGCCCGTCTGCGACGTTTCGCCCCGAAACGAATTTCGAAGGAGGGACGACCATGCGCGCATCGATCTTCGCGGTGCTGGCAACGCTGATCCTCGGCGTGTTCACGGCCCCGGCGGCGAACGCGGCCGACCTGAGGCAGTACGTCAAGACCCCGTCGGGCCGGTACTGCCTGTACGGCAGCACCATCACCAGCGGCGAAACCGGCCTGGTCGCCACCAGGGCGTGCGCGGCCTCCAGCCCGATGATCTGGACCTGGGACGGCCACGTCGGCAAGGGCCACTGGGCCAAGTTCAAGTCGAACGACAACTGCCTCGACTCGAACGCCCAGGGCGCCGTCTACATGCACCGGTGCCAGGCCAACAGCCCGAACCAGTTGTGGATGGTCTACAAGAACGACGCACGTGGCTGGCTGATGATCGAGAACTACTCGACGAAGAAGTGCCTCACCCACCTGTCTGAGGGCGGCGGCGCCTCCGCCCACGGGTGCAGCACCGGGGACAGCACGCAGTGGTGGGGCGTCGCCAACCGCCCGTGAGACCGGTTCCTGGATCTCGTGCGCGACGGCCGGGCCTGACGTCCTCAGGCCCGGCCGTACGCCTGCCTCGCGATGCGGGCGGCGGACGGCGCGTGGGCGTCCGCTTCGGCCTTGACGTCGGCGATCGTCTGCGACGCAAGGGACTGACGCCATTGGAGTTCCGCGCGCTGCATGGCGCCGTGCACCGCGCAGGTGCGGCGGAAGGAGCTCTTGGGCGCGTCCTCGCCCATGCCGCGGCGGCGGATCTCGGTGCACGTGAACGCGGGCTCCGGGCCCTCGATCGCGGTCACGACGTCCATCAGCGTGATCTTGTCGGCGGGGCGCGCCAGCAGGAATCCCCCGCGTGCGCCGGGAAGCGACTCGACGAGACCGGCTCTCGCGAGTGCCTGCAACTGCTTGTGCAGATAGGCCTGCGGCAGGTCGTAGCTCGCGGCCAGCGCGGCGGTGCTCACCGGGCGGTCGTCGCCGACCCACGCGAGGGACAGCAGCACGTGCACGGCCCACTCGACGCCCTGGTTCATCCGCACCGGCCGATGCTAGGAAACCTGGACATCGAGCGTCAAGTTTCAACCGGTGAGGACGAGATCCGGTTCGAACGCTCGCAGCAGCAGGTCGCGCATGCGGTCGGACCGCATCTCGTTCGACGACGCGAGGATCTGGACCGCCAGCCCGTCGGCCATCGCGATGAAACGATCGGCGAGAGCCTCGACGTCGGCGCCACCGCACAGGCCTTCCGCGCGGCACTCCCCCAGCAGGTCCACGACGACACGGCGCCAGTCCGCGTAGACCAGGCGCTGGACCGGGCGCAGCCGCGGCTCGAGCATCGCCTGGCTCCAGAACTGGACCCACACCGACCACTCGTCCACGTCGTCGGTGCCGAGCGGGAGCTGGACCTCGACCAGGCGGCGGAGCTTGTCCCGCGCCGAGGTGGCCTGGCTGAACTCCCGTTCCACGCGGACGCGGAAGCGCCGGGCGTAGTGCTCCATCGCAGCGTGCAGAACCGCTTCCTTGGTCGGGAAGTGGTAGTGCACGGTCGCGGTGCTGGTGCCGCAGTGACGTGCGATGTCGGACACGCGCACGTTGTGGTAGCCGCGCCGGGCGATCAGCACGGTGGCGGCGGCGAGGATCTGGTCGCGGCGTTCCCGCGCCGTCACGGCTTCCGCGCGGTCGCGTACGGCCTGGGGCACAACGGGTTCCGGGCCGGTGCCCCGCGTCAGGTAGGCGACCGTCACGGAGCAGACCCTGGCGATGGCCGCGATCTCCTCGTCGCGCAGCCGCCTCGTGCCGCGCAGGGCCTTGGACAACGCCGTCGGGTCCATGCCGATGCGCACGGCCAGTTCGCGCTGCGACAACGTCACCGCCCGCAGCGCCGTCCGCACGCGCGAGGACAAGCCGGTCATCTGGCGATCTTCAACGCGGTCATCACCTCATCGGCGGCCCGCTCGCCGGAGGTGATCGCGCCGTCGACGTAGCCGTTCCAGACCGACGCGGTCTCGGTGCCCGCCCAGTGCACGTTGCCGGTCGGCGCACGCCAGCCGTGCTCGCCGTATTCGCTCCAGCCACCGGGATACACGAAGCACGCGTAGCCGCCGATGGTCCAGCCGTCCTCGGACCAGGCCATCTCGGCGTAGTCGATCGGCATGCGCGCACGGGTTCCGGCGACCTCGGCCAGCGCGGTGAGAACGTCGGTACGCCGGACCGACTCGGGCGCGGCGGCCCAGCGGTCGACACGGTCGCCGTAGATGAACGCGACGAGCACGCCACGAGAGGCGTCTTCCGGCGAGTTGTCGAACACCACGCCCACCGGGTTGCGGTTGTAGAGCGTGGCGATGCCGGAGCGATCCTTCTTGCGCCAGAACGGTTCCTCGTACACCGCGTGGATCTTCGCGACCCGTCCCATCGGCGTGTGACCGGTCCAGCCGCGACGCGCCTGCGGCAGCACGGGCTCGAACGTGATCCGTCCCAACGCCGCCGGGGGCACGGTGACGATCACCCGCCGTGCGCGGACCACTCCCTTGCCGGTCACCGCTTCGACGCCGTCGGAAACGTGCCGGATCTCCCGCACCGGCTCGTCCAGCCGCACGACACCGGGCATCGACGCGGCCAACGCCCGTGCGAGCGCGTCCGCACCGCCGGAGAAACGGGACTCCTGCGCGCTTCCGGTGGTTTCCATCAGCTGCCCGTACCCGCCAGCCGAGGCCACGTAGAACAGCACGTGGAAGAACGAGATCTCCCTCGGCTCGCAGCACCACACGCCCTGCACGGCGAGCGCCAGCCGTCGCAACGCGTCCTCGTCGCTGGTCTGCGAACCGAAGAACTCCTCGGCGGAGAACGCGTCGAACTCGGCGAACCGCGGCGTGAGCCAAGGCCGTTCCAGGTCGACGGTCAACGCGAGGTCGTCGAGCGACTTGATCACGCGGTGGTAGTCGTCGATGCCGGGACCGGACCTCGGCACGGCGCCGGAGTAGTCGGTGCGGGTGTCGTCGTGCCACACCTCGACGTGCTGGCCGGTCTCCCACGTCGGGAACGTCGCGCAGCCGAACTTGGCCGCGAGCTCGTGAAAACGCTTCTGCGTCGGGCCGATCCACTGTCCACCGTGGTCCACGCGCACACCGGACGACAGCTCCTCGCTGAACACCCGGCCGCCCACCCGATCAGCGGCCTCCAGCACGACGACGGCGAGTCCGGCGGCCGTGAGCCGGGACGCGGCGGCCAGCCCCGCATAGCCGGCACCGACGATCACGACGTCGGTAGAACGCTGCTCCAGTCCAGTCACGCCGCACACGATTGGGCAACGTTGACCCACCAGTCAAGCTCCGGACGAAAATTGCGATCCGGCCTCCTACCGAGGCGGGACGATCCGGTGGATCACGGGCAGCACGAGCGATCGCGGCGGATCCCAGACGTGCCGATCCTCGAACGGCCACGCGTAGGTCAGGGCGCCGTCGCGAACGCAGTCGAGCAACCCCGGCGCCTCCAGTTCGCGGGCCGACCACTCGTAGAGCCGCTGCATCCTCGGCACGATCATGCCGAAGTCGACGAGACGGGCGAATCCGTGTTCCTGGGCGAGGTAGTACCGGACGTCGTCGCGCAACGGGTACTCGTCCGGGAGCACGCGGGAGAGCTGCAGGAAGATCCCGGTCATGCCCAGCCTGGGGTCGCCGAGCAACGGCGCGAGCGCGCGCATCCAGCCCAATGACATCCGAGGCGCGGCCACCAGCGCGTGCGTGTAGAGCACCCGGCACAGGATGACGTTCATGAAGAACCGCTCGGGCTCGCTCTCGGCCTCCGCGAGTGAGCGGTGCTCCAGGTAGGCGGCGACCACGCTCCCGTTGTGCGCGCGGTACCAGGCCTCCGCGGTGGGGTTCAGCGCGAAGGCCAGCCACTGGGCAGCCGAGTGCGACGACGGCGGGCCACCCAGCCCGCCGCTCAGACCGACCGCCTCACAGCCGTCGCGGAGGATGCGTTCGTTCACCTCACGCCACCACGGACTGCCCGGCCGTGCGTGAAACGCCGGTTGCAGCACGCCGCGCCCCAGCTGCCAGCGCATGAACGACCGAGCCGCGCGCCGGAACGGCAGGTGCTGGGGCGCCTGGCCGAACGGGCCGTAGTAGCAGCGTTCCATCAACGCCAGCCGGCCTGCGGGGTCGTCGCGGACCATCGCCACCCGCTGCCCGGCCCAGGCCTCGGCCTCCGCCATCACGTCAGAACTGGTCGCCGCTCGTCAGCTGGTGCTCCATCGCGTCCGCACGGCCGACCAGCAGCGCGAGCGGGCGTTCGAACTCCTCGCGCACACTCAGGTCCTCCAGCGGCACCACGTGCTTGAGCAGCGCGAGACCGTCCACCACGGCCGCTCCACCGACCTGCGGCTCGCCCGCGAGTTCGAGGAACCGCAGCAGGTCGACGTCGGCGGCACGACCGACCGGCGAGGAGATCTCCACCCACGCCGTCCCGTCGAGGTCCGGCAGGTGGTGCACGGAGACCTGCTGCGTCCGCTCGCCGTTCGTGGCGAGCCGGAACCGCAGCCAGGCGTCGGACTCCTCCAGCACCTCGTACCGCAGCCGAACATAGTTGATCACTTCGACCCAGGACGTCACGCCCGGTTCCGCCTCTCTCACGGCTTTTCCCATCACCACCGTAATGCGGGCACAGGGCGTTCGTGTTGCTTTGGACGATCGTGTCTCAGCCGAACTGGACGAGCAGCGAACCGGCGACGAGCAGTGAGAGCCCGGCGACGCGGGCGGGCGTGAACGGCCGACGCGGCATCCGGAAGAGTCCACGGTGGTCGATCAACGCCGAGGCGAGCTGCTGCCCGGTCACGGTGAGCACCACGGTGGTCGCGGCACCGATCTCCGGGATGAGCAGGAACGTCGCGGTGACGTAGGCCGCCGCGCACCCGCCGCCGAGCCAGCCCCACCACGGCATGTCCCTGAGGGGCGCCAGGTTCGGCGGCGGTGTGCGGTTGAACAGCAGCACCACCGCGATCGCGAGTGTCGCCACGACGAAACTGATCAGGGCGACGGCGATCGGCGCGTGCAGGTCGGCGCGCAACTGGGCGTTGATCGCCCCCTGCACCGGGAGCACGGCACCCGCGACGACGCCGAGGCCGATCCAGCCCACGTGTCTGGTCTTCAGCGGCTGGGCGATCACGGTGATCCCCGCGAGCACCGCCACGGCACCGATCACGATGCCCGCGGAGAGCGGCTTCTGGTGCAGGCCGAGCAGTCCGAACAGGTCCAGCACCAACGACGCGAACATCTGACCGGTCACGAAGAGCCCGACGGCGGCGAGCGCGCCCAGCCGCGGGAACAGCAGGATGCCGCTGGTGATGTAGAGCGGGCTGGCCAGTCCGCCCAGCAGGTGCCACGGCTCGACGTCCGGCACCAGCGCCACCGCGCCGATCGTGCCGGTCGCCACCGCGAGCACGGCGAGCACCGCCGCGGCGAACCCCAGTTGCAGCGTCGACGCCCCGTACGGCGTGCCGACCGCCTTGGTGAGCTGCAGGTTCGCCGACGCCTGCACGGCGAGCAGGCATCCGACGAGCAGCGCTGACCCCAGTAACGCGAAGTACACGACGACCCCCAATAAGTGGACACAGTGTCCGCTAATCCAGGGTAGGCACGAAGTGGACGCACTGTCCACTTGTTCGGTGATCGCGTACGATCCGTTCATGGTCATCGGGCAGCCACCGGCCAGGGAACGCGCCGACGCCGCGCGCAACCGGGCGCGCGTGCTGGCCGCCGCCGAGGAGTTGTTCGCGACCAAGGACGCCCGCCAGGTCACGATGGACGAGATCGCGCGTGCCGCCGGCGTCGGTCGCGCCACCCTGTACCGCCGCTACCCCGACCCGGCCTCCGTCGCCGCGGCCCTGCTGGACGAGCACGAACGCGTGCTGCAGGAACAACTGATGGGCGGTCCCCCGCCGCTGGGCCCCGGCGCGCCACCGGCCGAGCGGCTCGCGGCGTTCTACACGGCCATGACGGGCCTGCTCGAACGGCACCTGCACCTGGCGCTCGGAGCGGAGACCGGCGACGCCCGGTTCCGCACCGGCGCCTATGGTTTCTGGCGGCTGCACGTGCTGGCGCTGCTGACCGAGGCGGCCGCACCGGACCCGAACGGCCTGGTCGAGGTGCTGCTGGCGCCACTGGCCCCCGAGCTCTACCAGGAACAACGACGGCGCGGCCTGTCCCCGCACCAGATCACGGCCTCGCTCACGTGGCTGAGCCGGCTGCTGAACACCTGAGAACGAAGGCGGATTCGAGCGTGGCCACTGCCAATGAGAGCGCCGTGAAACTCGCGGTGCTCATCGACGCGGACAACGCCCAGCCCTCGATCACCGAGGCGCTGCTGGCCGAGATCGCCAAGTACGGCACCGCGCACGTCAAGCGCGCGTACGGCGACTGGACCGGCACCAGCCTCAAGGGCTGGAAGGACCACCTGCTGGCCCAGTCGATCCAGCCCATCCAGCAGTTCGCGTACACGACCGGCAAGAACGCGACCGACGCGGCGATGGTCATCGACGCGATGGACCTGCTCTACTCCGACCGCTTCGACGGCTTCTGCATCGTCTCCAGCGACTCGGACTTCACCCGCCTCGCCGCCCGCCTGCGCGAGTCCGGCCTCACCGTCTACGGCTTCGGCGAACGCAAGACGCCCAAGCCGTTCGTCGCGGCCTGCGACAAGTTCGTCTACGTCGAGAACCTCGCCTATCCCGAGGCCGCGACCCCGGCCGAGACGCCGCTGCTGCCGAAGTCGACGACCTCCGCGGCGCAGCTCAAGGGCGACACGACGCTGGTCAAGCTGCTGCGCAACGCCGTAGAGGCGGCATCGGACGACGACGGGTGGGCGACGCTCTCCGCCGTCGGCAGCATCATCACCAAGCAGCGCCCCGAGTTCGACTCCCGCACGTACGGCTACTCGAAGCTCAGCGACCTGATCACCGCGACCACGCTGTTCGAGGTCGACCGCCGCGGGCCGCGCGAGGGCAAGCAGTCGGCGGTCTACGTGCGTGACCGCCGACGGTGACGTCCTTCGATCAACGCCAGCCGAGTGCCGGTGCGACGTGCGTGAGGATGTTCTCCAGCACGTGCACGTTGAACTCGACGCCGAGCTGGTTGGGCACGGTCAGCAGAAGGGTGTCGGCCTCCGCGATCGCCTCGTCCTCCGCGAGCTGCTCGACCAGCACGTCGGGCTCGGCCGCGTAGGACCGGCCGAAGATCGCCTTGGTCGGCCCGTCGATGAAGCCGATGGAGTCGGTGCTCCTGCCGTCTGCGCCGAAGTACGCGCGGTCGAGGTCCGTGGTGAGCGCGAAGATGCTGCGCGACACCGAGACCCGCGGCTCGTGCTCCCAGCCGGCCTCGGTCCAGGCCTTGCGGAACGCCCTGATCTGGTCGGCCTGCTGGACGTGGAACGGCGCGCCGCCCTCGTCGAACTTCAGGGTCGAGCTCATCAGGTTCATGCCCTGCTTCGCCGCCCACACGGCGGTGCCGTTGGAGCCGGCGCCCCACCAGATCCGGTCGCGCAGGCCCGGCGCGTGCGGTTCGACGCGCAGCAGGCCGGGAGGGTTCGGGAACATCGGGCGGGGCGCCGGTTCCGCGAAGCCTCCGCCTTCCAGCACCTTCAGGAACAGCTCGGTGTGCATGCGGGCCATGTCGGCGTCGGTCTGGCCCTCGGCGGGCTGGTAGCCGAAGTGCCGCCACCCGTCGACGACCTGCTCGGGCGATCCCCGGGAGATGCCGAGCTGGAGCCTTCCGCCGGCGATGAGGTCCGCGGCGCTCGCGTCCTCGACCATGTACATCGGGTTCTCGTAGCGCATGTCGATCACGCCGGTGCCGATCTCGATGCGGTCGGTCTTCGCGCCGATCGCGGCGAGCAGCGGAAACGGCGAGGCGAGCTGCCGCGCGAAGTGGTGCACGCGGAAGTAGGCGCCGTCCGCGCCGAGCTCCTCCGCGGCCACCGCGAGGTCGATCGACTGCAGCAACGTGTCGGCCGCCGACCTCGTCTGCGAGTGCGGGCTGTCCGTCCAGTGCCCGAACGACAGAAAACCGATCTTCTTCATACCGTCCAAGATAGTTCAATCTTCAAGTAAATGCCCATGACGCGTGCGTCACGCCCGGCGGAGCAGCCGATGCGTGCGCCGGACCGCCGCCAGCCGCTCGTCGCCGTTGATCGCGAGCGCGCGGACCACCGGGTCGTCGGGGCCCCTGCGCTGCCGGATCTCGGCCAGCCTGCCGTGCACCGTCGTCGGATGGCCGTCCGGGCCGGTGCTCATGTCGCAGTACCAGAGCGCGTCGCGGAGCCGGCCGCGGTTGTCCGGGAACTCCCCCAGGCCCTCGGCGAGCCCGACCAGCCCGGCGACCGCCGCCGCGCCCGAGTGGTGCGCGACCAGGCCGCAGATCCGTTCCGAGACACCCGCCCGGCGCAGGTAGCGCGCGCCGTCGAGCGAGTGCAGACCCGTGTCGGTCAGCTCGGCCGCGTAGCCGATGTCGTGCACCCACGCCGCCGCCACGAGCAACTCGCGTTCCTCTTCGGGCAGCACCCGTGCGACGTGTTCGGCACGACGCGCCACACCAGCCGTGTGCGCCCAACGGCGTGGCAGCTCCGCGGCGAGCAGGCGGCGTGCCGTATTCCGCGCCCAGCTCGACAGGAACGTCCCTGGCGTCTCCTGCGCCGGGAACGCCCGTGCGGAAGCTCGCACCTCACGGGCCACGAACAACGGCACGTAGTCCTGCAGCCGTGCGCCGCCGAACCGCGCCCGCGCCCGTTCGATCCACTCGTGCACGATGCTCGGCGGCACGTCGTGGAACTCGCGGACCAGCCGGGACTCCAGGCGCCGGATCCGGTCGTCTACCTGGCTCACAACCTCCGCCGTGGTCGTCACGCGTCCACCGTAAGCCTTCGCGCCGGATGTCGAGAGGGTCCTTCGAAGGGTTCTACCGGACGCCACGCAGGCGCAGCAGTTCGGCGCGGGCGTGCGCGACTTCGCTCGTCTCGCTCCCCTGCGCACGGGCGAGTTCGCGGGCCAGATCGGCCGTCGCGTCCAGCAGGTGCCGCGTCCGGCTCCGGCTGTGCACCAGCTTCCGGAACGCCTTGCGGTCCTTGCGGAGTCCGCTGACCGCCGCGAGCAGCGCGGGATCGATGACGCCGGCATCCGACTCCGGCTGCAGCAGCATGCGGATCCAGACCCGCTCCTGCGTGGCCGCGTGCCGCAGGACGTAGAACAGGGTGACGAGCTCGACCGCCGCGATCACGAACGGCAGCGTGACGGCTAGGGCGCCGATGCCACCGCTCAGGCCCGCCATGTCGTCCCACGCGAAGTGGAACACCATGGCGGTCAGCATGGTCAGGACGCCGCGCGGCACGTTGCGCTCGCCCGGCGTGCGGCCGAGGACCCACATCAGACCGGCGCAAAAAATGGCGCTGAACAACGCGTGCGACACGATGCCGGCGGCGCCGCGGAGCAGGAAGACCTGCAGCGACGAGCCGATCTGGTCGGTGCCGAAGGTCTGCGCCGCGCCGTTGTAGACGTAGAGCACGTCCTCGAAGACCTGGAAGCCCAGCCCGATGAACGCACCGATGATGAAGCCGTCGTAGGCGCCGCGCACCAGTCTCGGGGCGAGGCCGATCAGCAGCACCAGGCCCAGGGCCTTGCCGAACTCCTCGTTGATCGGCGCGGTGAGGCCGGCCGCCCAGTCCGAGGCGAAGGCCGTGCCGCCCAGCTTCGTCCAGATCTCCAGCAGCGCGGTGTTCGCCGGCAGCGCGATCCAGAACGTCGCCGCGAGGCCACCCCAGGCGAACGCCGCCGCGAGGAGCGTGCCGGGCTGCGCGGTGTAGCGGTTCTGGTGGCGCAGCAGCAAGAACCACGGCACCAGGTACAGGCCGAACAGCAGCACGCCGCCGGTCAGCGCCGGACTGTAGAAGTGCGCGCCGGGGCCGAAGTAGCGCAGCACCGCCAGCGCACCGCCGCCCACGCCCAGCAGGTAGACCCAGAACGCCAGGTTGCGCGGCTGCACGAGCCGGAACGGCTGCCCCCAGCCCGACTGCTCGATCGCGGCGAGCTGCGCGGTCTTCGCTTCGGATGTCGTCGTCATCGGACCGCTCCCGGGGTGATGCTGCGCAGGAACGTGCCCACGGTGTCCTGCAGACGTTCGAACTGTCCGGGCGCGGTCCGCACGCTGACCAGCAACGCGGGCGCCGCCTCGGCCTCACCGGATGCGCTGGCCATCTTGAACGCGACGTCGAGGACGTCCCCGTTCGGCGAGGTGCCGGCCAGCGCGACGCCGACCAGACCGGCCGCCGTCGTCACCGTGCCGCGCGACCCGTCGACGCCCGGCGCGGCGCCCTCCGAACGCAGCACCTGGTCGAGGAACGCGTCGGCGGTGCCGTCGAACGACGTGCCCCGCAACGCGATCGTCGCGCCGCCCGTCGCCAGCTGGACCTGGAGGGCCGACGAGGACACCGAGCCGGCACCGGTCAGCGTGCCGCTCTCCAGCTGCCAGCCCACCGGCGGCACCGCGGTCGCGCCGTCACCGAGGTTCAGCACGTCCCCGGCGCGGACCTCGTTGTGCCACGGGATGACCGCGTTGAGGGCGGGCAGTCCGTAGAGGAGCAGCAACGCGATCACCAGGACGCTCAGGGCGGGCGCGAACGTCCGCCGGTCCAGTCCGAGGAACCGGTGCTCGACCGGCACCCACCCTCGCGGTGCTGCGTCCGTCATCCAGAGCCCCTCTCGCGGCCGTGCCCGGCACCACTTGACCACAAAAGGCCGCGCCCGGCAGGGCGTGATCGCGCTACTTTCCGGTCATGGCGTCTTTCGACCCGCAAGCGTTCTTCAACAACCCGGATCGACGCCTCGAACTGGTCCGGCCTGCAGGATCTTCACCGGGACGTGGCCGCCGCACTCGACTTCCCCGACTACTACGGTCGCAACTTCAACGCTCTCAACGACTGCTTGCGAGACGTCGTCCACCAGTACTACGGATGGACACCGGGCACGACGGGTCTCGCCCTCGTCCTCACCGGCTACGACGCCTTCGCCGGCCAGTGCCCCGACGAGGCCTGGACCACGCTGGACCTCGTCGCGAAGTGCTCCCGTGTGGCCTCTCTCCTCGGCCGCCGTCTCCTGTGCCTGGTCCAGAGCAACGACCCGAACATCCAGTTCGAGCCCGTCGGGGCGATGACGCCGCACTGGAACGACGCCGAGTGGCTCCACTCCGCCCGCTGATCAGGCCAGAGCCGCGATCACCTGATCGGAGCTGACCGGCAGCGAGAACATCGGGTAGTCGTACGTGATCGCGTTGTCGTGCTCGGCGACCGACGTGGCCGCGACGCAGTCGGTGAGCGTGATGACGCGGTAGCCGTTCTCGTAGCCGGTGCGCATGGTCGACTCGACGCAGCAGTTGGTGAGGAACCCGCCGAGCACGATCGTCGTGATGCCCTTGCTGCGCAGGATGAAGTCGAGGTTGGTGCTGGCGAACGTGTCCAGCCCGCGCTTGCCCTCCACCACGATGTCACCGGGCTGCGGCGCGAGCTGGTCGGTGATCGCGGCGCCCCAGCTGTCCTTGACGAACGCGTTGCCGTCCACGACGCCCTTGAGGATGCCGTACGGGTGCGCGGAGATCTCGTGGTAGCCCTGCGCGAACGTGATGGGCGCGTGCATGATCGTCGCGCCGGCGGCGCGGGCCGCCGAGACGACCGCGATGGTCCTGTCGAGCATTCCGGTCTTGTCCATCACCTCGGACACCGCGCCGTGCAGCACGCCGCCCTCGCTGGTGAAGTCGTTCTGGTACTCGATCAGGACCACCGCGGTCGTCTTGGGGTCCAGCGTCAGTTCGCTCATGGACCCCATCCAACGTTCGCGACGAACCCCGGAGCAATCGCCAGACCGGGTGTTCAGCTGTTCGTGGAGTACGAGTGCGCGCCCGTGCCGGCGAGCTTGCCGGCCTCCACGATCAGGTACTCGTCGCGGATCGGCGTGCCCGCGAGGAACGACTCCAGGATCTCCCTGGTGCCGGCCGCGTACCGGGCCTGCGCGGACAGCGAACTGCCGGAGATGTGCGGGGTCATGCCGTGGTGCGGCATCGTGCGCCACGGGTGGTCGGCGGGCGCGGGCTGCGGGAACCACACGTCGCCCGCGTATCCCGCGAGCTGGCCGCTCTCCAGGGCGCGCACCACGGCGTCGCGGTCGGCGATGCGGGCACGAGCGGTGTTGATGAGGTAGGCGCCGCGTTTCATCGTGGCGATCAGGCCGTCGTCGAACAGCCCCTCGGTCTCGGGGTGCAGCGGCGCGTTGATCGTCACGACGTCGCAGTGCGGCACCATGTCCGCCGTGCTCTCGTGGAACGTCAGGTCGTACTCGCGCTCGACGCTCTCGGGCAGGCGGTGCCGGTCGGTGTAGTGCAGGCGCATGTCGAACGATGCCAGGCGTTTCAGCACCGCGAGTCCGATGCGTCCGGCCGCGACCGTGCCGACGTGCATGCCCTCGACGTCGTAGGAACGGGCCACAGCGTCGGCGATGTTCCAGCCGCCGTCCAGCACGATCTGGTGCGCGGGAACGAAGTTCCGCACCAGGTTCAGGATCGACATCACCACGTGCTCGGCGACGCTGATGCTGTTGCAGTACGTCACTTCCGCCACCGTGACGCCGTGCTCGATCGCCGCGTCCAGGTCGACGTGGTCCGAACCGATGCCCGCCGTGAGCGCGAGCTTCAGCTTCGGTGCGCGGGCGAACCGTTCCGCGGTCAGATAGGCGGGCCAGAACGGTTGGGAGATCACGACGTCCGCGTCCGTCAGTTCGCGGTCGAACTCCGAGCCGGGGCCTTCCTTGTCGGACGTGACGACGAGGGTGTGGCCCTGGCTCTCCAGGTACCGGCGCAGGCCGAGCTCACCGGAGACGCTGCCGAGCAGGTGGCCCGGCGTGAAGTCGACGGTGGACGGGGTCGGCAGCGTCTGGCCGCCCGGATAGCCGTCGAGGTGCGGCAGGTCGTTCCGCGCGTAGGTGGACGGATGGCCGTTGACCGGGTCGTCGTAGAGCACGCACAGGACCTTCGCCATTGCAGGTCTCCCGTTCGGAAGTCGTTGTGGTATCTCGACTTTCCTCCCGGGATCGGCACGCTGTCCAAGCGAACGTTCCTATCGCGTGATAGCCGCCGGCTATCAGACCGGATAGACGTGGACCTCGGTCGCCTTCACCGCCGCCCACAACTCGTCGCCGGGACGCAGCCGCAGCTCGGCGAGCGTGGCCGTGGTGATGTCCGCGAGCACGTTCGGCGCGCCGTCCAAGCGGACCCGGGTCGTGTGCGCGTGCTGTTCGATCGCGGCGACCGTGACCTGCCAGACGTTGCGCGGACTGCCTTCCGGCTTCGCGGCGTGCAGACTCACGGCGTTGGGCGGGAACACGACGTGCACCGGACCGTTGACAGGCCTGGGAATCGTGAGCCGGCCACCGCTGTCCAGGTCGACGTCCGTACTTGACGCCTTGCCGCGGTAGAAGTTCAGGCCGACGAGATTGGCGACGTAGTCGGTGCGTGGCTGGCGGGCCACCTCCGCGGGTGGGCCGGACTGCACGGCACGGCCGCCTTCCAGGATCACCAGCCGGTCCGCAAGCACCATGGCGTCCAACGGATCGTGCGTCACCAGCAGTGTGTGTCCGCCGAAGTCCGCGAGGTGACGGCCCAGCTCCGTTCGGACCTGCAGGCGGGTGCTCGCATCCAGCGCGGCGAGCGGTTCGTCGAGCAGCAGCAGGCTCGGGCCGGTCGCCAACGCCCGTGCCAGTGCGACCCGCTGGGCCTGACCTCCTGACAGGGAACGGGGTTTCGCCTGCGCGTACCCGTTCAGCCCGACCCGGTCGAGCCAGCGCGACGCCTCGGCTCGTGCTTCGGCGCGGCGGGTGCCACGGGCTCTGAGTCCGAATGCGACGTTCTCCAGCGCGGACATGTGCGCGAAGAGCAGGTAGTCCTGGAACACCACGCCGATCGGTCGTTTCTCGGCGGGCACGAAGTCCGCTCCGTCCCAAGTGGACTCGCCGACCGTGATGTGCCCGGAGTCCAGCGGAAGCAGCCCGGCGAGGGCTCGCAACGCGGTGGACTTGCCCGCGCCGTTCGGGCCGAGCAACGCGACGACCTCGCCCGGCGCGATGGTCACGCCGAGGTCGAGGGAGAAGGTGCCGCGCGTGACGCGCAGCTCCGCGTTCAGGGTCATGTCGGCCCGCTGATCCACCGGTCGCGAAGACCGGCCAGCACTCCGACGGACACCAGCAGCAGCACGATGCTCAGCACGATCGCCGCGTCCGGATCCGTTTCCAGGGCGAGGTAGACCGCCAGCGGCATGGTCGTCGTCTCACCGGGGAAGTTGCCCGCGAACGTGATCGTCGCGCCGAACTCCCCCAGCGCCCGCGCCCAGCACAACACCGCGCCCGCCACCACACCCGGCAGCACCGACGGCAACGTCACCCGCCGGAACGTCAGCCACCTCGAGGCGCCCAGCGTGGCCGCCGCCTCCTCATAGCGCGGATCGGCGGCCCGCAGCGCGCCCTCGACCGAGATCACCAGGAACGGCATCGCCACGAACGCCTCGGCGACGACTACACCGGCCGTGGTGAACGGCAGCGAGATGCCGAACCACGCGTCCAGGTGCTCCCCGATCAGGCCGCGGCGACCAAGCACGAGCAGCAACGCGACACCGCCGACGACCGGTGGCAGCACGAGCGGCACGGTGACGAGCGCGCGCAGGAACCCGCGTCCCGGCAGGCCGGAGCGCGCCAGCAGCCAGGCCAGCGGGATGCCGAGGAACAGGCACAGCACCGTCGCCAGCGAGGCGCAGATCAGCGACAGCCGCAGCGCCTCGCCGACCTCGGCGCTGAGCAGCGTGGTCAGCGACGTCCACGGCGTCCTGACGAGCAGCCCGGCGAGCGGCACCAGCAGGAACGCCAGCCCGAGCACGGCGGGCAGGACGAGAACGACGGGCAGCCGTCCCCGCACCCGGTTGCGCCTCACGGGTTGTCGAAGCCCGCCGCGCTCAGCACCGTGCGGCCCTTGTCGGACAGCACGAAGTCCACGAACGCCTTGGCCGTGGCGGCGTTGGGCGCCTTGGCCAGCGACGCGATCGGGTAGTCGTTGACCGCCTGCGCCGACTCGGCGAACTCGATGCCCTCGACCTTGTCGCCCGAGGCCTTCACGTCCGTCTGGTAGACGAGCGCGCCGTCGACCTCGCCGAGCGAGACCTTGGTGAGCACGGCTTTGACGTCCTGTTCCAGGGTGTCCGGCGCGGGCGTGACCTTGGCGAGCTCGAAGACCTTCTTCGACGCGGCGCCGCACGGCACCTGCTCCGCGCAGAGGGCGATCTTCTTGCCGGCGTTCGCGAAGTCCGCGAGTCCGGCGATCTTGCCGGGGTTGCCCTTGGGCACCGCGATCGCGAGCTTGTTCTTCGCGAACGTCCTGGGCGCGTCCGTGATCGTCTTGGTGTCGGTCACCTGCTTCATGTTCGCAGGCGCGGCCGAAGCGAACACGTCGGCGGGAGCGCCCTGGTTGAGCTGCTGGGCGAGCGCCGAGCTGCCGCCGAAGTTGAACTTGACCTTCGTGCCGGGGTGGGCGGCCTCGAAGTCCTCGCCCAGCTGGGTGAACGTCTCCGTGAGCGACGCCGCCGCGAACACCGTCACGTCACCGGTGGGCGCCTCCGAGCCCGACGCGGGCGCGGCGGCCTGCTGGCCGGAGCCGCACCCCGCGAGCACCAGCGCGGCCGAGGCGACCGCGCTGATGAACCTGATGGACTTGCTCTTCCGCAGATTCGGCACTGACACATCTTAGATGCCGCTTTCACGGATGCAATCCAGGAACTGAAGAGGCTTCTGCGGATCGTTGCTGTCCGAGGACCAGGTCCTGGTCACCGGAGACATCGCTGACGACTGGATCTACCAGACGTCCCACCTCGACGCCCACGCCCGCGAGCCGGTCAACGTCCAGTACCGAACGACCCGCGTCCGCGAGGTCCACCAGGTGCGGGGCGTTCCGCTGCACGAGGTGCTCGCGAAGGTCACGCTGCGCACCTCCGGCGGCAGCAAGATGGACAGGCTCAGCTTCGTCGTCGTGGCCTCGTCCGCCGACGGCTACCGCGTGCTGCTGTCGTGGGCGGAGGTCGACCCCGAGTTCGGCGCCTGACGGCCATAGGGTGAGCGGCATGGCGGAACTGCTGACCATCGACGACGTCCGGGCCGCGGCCGAGGTGCTCGACGGGCGCGTGCTGCGCACGCCGACGGTGTCCTCCCCCGGCCTGTCCGCGCTGTTCGGCGTGCCGACGACGGTGAAGCTGGAACTGCTGCAGCGCAGCGGCTCGTTCAAGACGCGCGGCGCGTTCGCCAAGATCCTCTCGCTTTCCGACGAGGCACGGGCGGCGGGCGTGGTCGGGGTCAGCGGCGGCAACCACGGGATCGCGCTGGCCGACGCCGCGCACGAACTCGGCGTGGCCGCGACCGTCGTGATGCCCTCCTCGGCGCCTGCTCGCTCCGTCGAACTCGCTCGTGCGTCCGGCGCGGACGTGCGGCTCACCGACGGCCTGGCAGCGGCGTTCGCGCTGCTCAACGACCTGGTGACGGCGGGCGCGACGCTCGTGCACCCCTACGACGACCCGATCGTGGTCGCGGGCCAGGGCACCGTGGGGCTGGAGTTCGCGACCGACGCCCCGGACGTCACCGACGTGCTGGTGAGCATCGGCGGCGGAGGGTTCATCGCGGGCGTCGCGACGGCGTTCCACGCGCTCGTGCCCGGTGTTCGGGTGTGGGGCGTCGAGGTCGAGGGTGCCGACGCGATGCACCGGGCGCTGGCCGCGGGCGGACCTGTCGAGATCGCGCCGACGTCGATCGTCTCGACCCTCTCGGCACCGCACGTGTCGCAGCTGACCTACGACCACGCCGTCGCGCTGGTCGAGGACGTCCTCGTGGTGTCCGACGCCGACGCGGTGCGGGGGTCGATCACGCTCGCCGAGACGCAGAAGGTGTGGGCCGAGCCCGCCGCCGGGTGCCTTGTGGCGGCGGCGCGCCCGGTGCTCGACCGGGTCGGGCCGGGCGCGCGGCTGGGCATCGTGGTGTGCGGCGGGAACACGACCTTCGCGGACGTCGTCCGCTGGACGGAGGCCTGAACAAGTGCGGTACGACGATCCACTTGCGCAGGCTGTTGTCATCGCTGTCCGCAGCGGCGACCTGGCCACGTTGCGGCAGTTGCTGGCCGACCACGCCGACCTGGCGACCGCGCGGATCGTCGATGATGGTGGCAACGCGCGAACCCTGTTGCACGTGCTGACGGACTGGCCCGCCCAATGCCTTCACGGCGCAGAGACCGTGGCGATGCTTGTGTCCGCGGGTGCCGACGTCAACGCACGGTTCCAGGGTTCACACAGCGAGACACCGCTTCATTGGGCCGCGAGCGCCGATGACGTCGTGGTGCTCGACGCACTTCTCGACGCAGGCGCGGACATCGACGCCGACGGCGCGGTGATCGGCGGTGGCACTCCCCTGGCCGACGCACGGGCGTTCGCGCAGTGGAACGCGGCTCACCGGCTCGTGGAGCGCGGCGCGACGGTCACGTTGACCGACGCCGCCACGCTCGGCCTGTCCGATCGGCTTGAGCGTCTTCTCGTTGGTGCCGCGGGAGAAGACGTCAACGCGGCGTTCTGGGGCGCGTGCCACGGTGGTCAACGGGAGTGCGCGGAACGCTTGCTGGCGGCGGGTGCGGACGTGAACTGGCTTCCGCCGTGGGAACGCCTCACACCGCTCGACGCCGCCGTGCGCAACGGATTCGAGGACGTCGCGGCATGGTTGCGGAGTCGCGGCGGCAGGCCGGCGACGGGGTGACGCGTCCCTGTGCGTCCGGTCCAACGCGGACGCACAGGGACGTGCGTGGCGCCGTCCCGAGCCGGCTGAACCGCATCTGGCGGATCCACGCGTTCTACATCCGCGCCGCACCACCGCATCGGATCGGTGCGACGACCCGATCCACCCGATGGAGTGACCACCTGGTCGCGGGTTGATCTTCGCGAGCAATCCGTTCATCGGATGGCTTCGAAGTAGCAGCGTGAAACCGGGAAGAACGCGTGCGATCAACCCGCACCTGCTGACCGGTGCCCATGCTCTCGGCGCGCTCCCCGGCGCCGAGCGAGTCGAGTTCGAAGCGCACCTGGGGGTGTGCCCGGCCTGTGCGGACGAGGTGGCCGGACTGAGCGAGACCGCGGCCCGGCTCGCGAGCGCTGTCGAGCACCTCGTTCCGAGCGCCCTCCGGCCACGGCTGCTGAACGCGGCCCGGCACGTGCGGCAGGTCCCGCCGGACTCCGAGATCAGGGCTGTCTTCTCACGGCGGCAAGGCTTCCGGCACGCAGCGGCACTCATCTCGGCCGCCTGTGTGGCCGCCGCCGCGGTGGCCGGTGTGCACGGCGCGCTGACCGCGTCGAGGATCGCCCCCGTCGTGGTCTCTCAGCACACTCGGACAGGCGATCTCCTGGCAGCGCCGGATCTGCGGCTCGTCACCTCGGCCGCTGGTACCGCGGCGATGTCGCGCGGCCGCGACGAGATGCTCTTCCTGGCGGACGGCCTGCGCACGTTGCCACGTGGCCGCGTCTACCAGCTGTGGCTGGTGGACGGCGACGGTCCGCGATCAGCGGGAATCCTGCGGCCGGCGGGCACGGCGATGTCGCTGCTCGTGACCGGGATCGCGGGGGTCGGCGAAGCCCTCCTCACGGTCGAGCCCCTGGGCGGGTCACCGGGTCCGACGAGCGCGCCGGTCCTCACCCTCGACCTTCACTGAATCGGACGCCAATCCGGTTCGACCGGCACACCGAATACCTGGTCGTGACCGATCACATCCTCGTCATCGGATATGGCGACACCGGGCGCTGTGCCGTGAACTCGGTGCTGGCCGACCAGCCGGACGCCCGGCTGACCGTGCTGGACATCGACCTCTTCGCCGTCGTCGAGGCGATGGCCAACGGCGCCACCGCGATCCTCGGCGACGGACGGGACAGACGCGCCCTGGACGAGGCGGCGATCGACGCCGCCGATCGGATCGTCGTGGCGGTGCCGGACGACCTCGCCGCCTTCCTGATCACGTGCGCCGTGCGGCCGTACAACCCCGACGCCGTGATCGTCGTCGTCATCCGCGAGGAGGAGAACCACGCGCTGTTCCTGTCTTCCGACGCGACGTCCGTCCACATCAGACCTCCCGATGAGCGGACATGAGAAACTCCGGAAACAGCAGCGCTGTTTCCGGAGTTCGAGGTGTCGCCGTTCTGCTTACGCGGGAAGCAGAACCGTGTCGATGAGGTAGACGGTGGCGTTCGCGGTCTTCACGCCACCACAGATGACGTTGGCGTCGTTGACCTTCAGCGCGTCCTTGGAACCGGTGACCTTCACGGTGCCGGTCTCGACGGTCTTCTGGTCGCCGGCGATCTTGTCGGGCGTGATCTGGCCGGGGACGACGTGGTAGGTGAGGATCTTGGTCAGCAGCGCGTCGTCGGTCTTGAGCTTCTCGATCGTCGCGGCGTCGATCTTCGCGAACGCCGAGTCGACCGGCGCGAACACGGTGAACTCCGCGCCGTTGAGCGTCGAGACCAGGTTGACCTTCGGGTTGAGCTTGCCGGACACGGCGCTCACCAGCGTCGTGAGCAGCGGGTTGTTGCTCGCGGCCACGGCGACCGGGTCGGCCGCCATACCGCTCACAGAACCAGCGCCGGACGGGACCTGCTTCGCGTAGTCGGCACAGCCGGGGCCGACGAGGTTCGCGGCCGGGTCGGCCATCGCGGCGGACGACGGCGCCGTCGAGGTTGCGGAGGTGGGCGCGGTGCTGGAACTGCTGCTCGCCGTGTCACCCGAGCCGCAAGCAGCTCCGAACAGGGCGAGCGAAACAGCGCCGACGGCCAGAACGGTGCTCCGGGCGGTCTTGTTCATGACGGGACATCTCCAAAGGTGTTCGGGCAGTTGATGGTGATTCGCCGCCCCGAGGGGAACGGATTGGTGCGGTTATCGATCCGTTACCGAACCGGCCGAAACCGCGCGCTACCAGGTGGAATTCCTCGATCGTCCACAGTGGACGAAAGCGACGAGCGGCTAGCCGACCGAGGTGAAGACCATCGAGTGCCAGCCGGTCGCGCCGTCTGGGATGGGGGCGGCACGCTCGTTGGTCTGCGTGTAGCCCTTCCGGTCAGTAGCGCGGCATTCCACGGTGTGGTTGCCGGGCTTCAGGTCCAGTTCGATGCGCCACATCCGCCAGGTGTCGACGTTGACCTCGGTGCTGAGCGTGGTCTTCTGCCACGGCCCGCCGTCGACGCGCACCTCGACGCCGTCGATGCCGGTGTGCTGGGCCCAGGCGATGCCCGCCACGACGAACCGGCCCGCCGGCACCCGTTCGAAGGACTTCGGCCGGTCGACCCTGGACATGACCTTGACCGGCGCCTTCTTGCCCCAGCCGCGCTGCGCCCAGTACGGGTCGAACGCGTCGAAGGTGGTGAGTTCCATGTCCACCAACCACTTCGTGGCGGAGACGTACCCGTAGAGACCGGGCACGACCATGCGCACCGGGAAGCCACGTTCCAGCGGCAACGGCTCGCCGTTCATCCCGATGGCCAGCATCGCGTTCGATCCGGGCGCCATGATCGACTCGACCGGAGTGCCGCACGTCCACCCGTCCACGCTGCGCGTCGCGAGCTGGTCGGCGCCGGGCCGCACGCCGGCGTCCCGCAGCAGGTCGGGCAGGGAGACGCCGATGAAGTTCGACGTGGAGATGTACGGGCCGCCGACCTCGTTCGACACGCACACCAGCGTGATGGTCTTCTCCACCAACGGGCGCCGCAGCAGGTCGTCGTAGGTGAGCACCATTTCGTTGTCCACCATGCCGTGCACCCGCATGCGCCAGTCCTCCGCACGCAGGCGAGGCACGGTGAGCGCGGTGTCGACGCGGTAGAACTTCTCGTTCGGCGTCAGGAACGTCGGTGTGCCCTCGCGGGCGAAGTCGGCGTCGAACGGGATCTCCGGCGCGGTCTCCCTGGGGCGCAGCTTGATGCCGCGCCGGGAGGCCTCGACGTCCACGCGCCCGGCGAGCAGCTGCCCGCCCACGGCCGCGAGTCCGGCGCCCGCCGCGATCGCCGCCGTCGACAACAGGAACTTCCTTCTCCCCTGCGCCACGACCGGCGCCTGGGACCACAGCCAGCGGAACGCGGCGACCCCGACCACGAGGCTGGCCAGCGGTGCGATCACCGACCACGCGGTCGTGGTGGGCCTCGCCAGCACGGCGGCGATCCCGAGCAGCCCCAGCACCCCGGCGAGGGCGGTACCGGGCCAGGGACTGCGGCGGGACACGAGACCCGCCACCACGCCCAGTGCCGCGAGCACGACCGCCATGCCGGCGAGCAGCACCAGCTTGTCGTTCTCGCCGAACGTGCGGACGGCGAAGTCCTTGACCGGGTGGGGCGTCAGGTCGATCGCGGTGTTGCCGACCGCGAGGAACGGCGAGGCCAGCGGGCTCACCAGCCCCGCGACCAGATGCCCCGCCGCCAGTGCCGCGGCCACCGACACCAGGCCGATGAGGATCGTTCGTGTTGCCTTCACACGGGTGGTTCGGAGCCGGACGCTCACCGGATTGGCTGATGAGCGTCACCCACCGCGGTGGGTGACGCTCACGCCGTCACGGCTTGGTCAGGCGCACCAGGAACCCGTCGTGGTCGGTGTGGCTCATGCCGTACTTGGAGGTGCTGACGAACGCGATGTCGTTGGAGAACACCACGTGCTGCACGTCGTTGTCCCCCTTGCGGATGTGGCCGGGCGGGACGCAGTTCTGCGCGTTCTCCGGATCGGAGGTGTCGTACTCCAGGTTGAAGTCGCCACCGACGATCGTCTTCCCGGTCACGCCCTCGGCCGCCCGGATCTGCGGGATGACGTCGAACAGCAGGGACCGGCACTGCGCGAGGGCGACCGGTTCGCTGCTGGCAGACAGATGCGTCGCGCATCCGAGATGGTCACCGATCGCGTACGCGCACACGTACGTCCGCTGCTCGTTGCCGCCATCCTGTGTGGCGTACCTGCCGCTGTAGGTTTTCACGCCCTGGTAGTTCGCCGCCGCCACCCGGCCGATCACGGCGTTGCCGTAGTCCTGACCGTTGGCGCACTTCACCGGCGCACCGGTGTCCCGCCGCAGCGCCGGCGCGAACTGCGAGTACACCCGGTCACCCGGCCACGCCTTCACGAGCGACGGCACCAGGTAGTCCGGCAGGTCGTTGGCGCAGATCTCGTTCAACGTCACCATGTTCGGGCGCAGCCGGGCGATCAGGTCGCCGCCCTCGATGATCGATCGGCCCTGCGCGTAGCAGTTCACCCCGGGAACGCCGCTGTTGCACAGGTTCAGCTGGAGCTCCCAGAACCGTTCCGCGGCCGCGGCGGGCGCCGCGGATGGGACCAGCATTCCCAGCCCGAACGCCGCCGCGATCACCAGAACCGCCGCACTTCGTCGACTCATTCGTCCTCCGTTGATGGAGTCCCCCACAGGTGACGTCCCACTCCGGCCCATCCCCGCAGCGATCCGCCACCGTCGTTCTACACGGCGTGCGTGCCCGCCGGAGCCGGATCGAGCGTTCCCGGTTGCCGTTCACGACAACCTGTCGTAATCTTTTGCGACAGGTTGTCGCAAAAGCCGGGAGTCACCGTGAACACGCTCGAAGATCGCGCCGAACTCATCGAACTGATCAGCCACTACGCAGACATCGCGGACCTGAAGGAGTTCACGACCCTGCCCGGCCGGGTCTTCACCGACACGCCCACGCTCGACTTCGAGTCCGTGACGGGCATGGCGCCGATGACGATCCCGCTCAGCGACTACGTCGACGCCCTTCGCGCTAGCTTCGCGCCGTTCAAGGCGACGCACCACGCCATCACCGGTCACGTGGTCACACTCGACGGCGACACCGCGAAGATCCACGCGCACGTCCGCGCCGAGCACTGGCTGCCGACCGGCACAGGACCTTGGCTGGTCGTCGGCTTCTACGACAACGAGGCGGTCCGCACGCCGGACGGCTGGCGGCTCAGCCGTGTCAAGCTGACCGCCGTCCACCAGGAGAACCAGCCGACGATGCCGGACGTGGCGCCCGCGCGGTAGCAGGCGGCCCCGCCCACGACCGAGGAGAACGATCAGATGCCGCGGATTCGCGCCGCCACCATCGAGGAACACCACGAGATGGTGTGGGCGGACCTCACCGAGGCGATGCGGCAACTGCTGCTCGAACGCGACTACGAGTCGATCAACATGGGCCACATCGCCGCCCAGGCTGGACTCGCGCGCAACACGCTCTACAACTACGCCGCCGACAAACGAACACTGGTCCTGGAACTCGCCCGGCGGGCGAGCCGTCCCCTGGCCGAGCAGGTGGCCTCGATCGCCGCGCGCTCACCGGACCCGGCCGCGGACCGGCTGCGGGAGATCATCGAGGTGATCCTGTCCGCGTCCACGAACCACGCCATGCGGCTGATGTTCCTCCCGAACTCCGGCTCGCTGGTGGCCGATCTGCCGGACGGGCCGGACAACCCGTTCACCACGCTCGTGGTCGAGGTGGAGAACGTCGTCGGGGACGGTCTCACCAACGGTGAGTTCCACGGCGTCGAAGACGTGCGGCTCACCGTGGAACTGCTGTCCGGGGCGATGCGCGCGGGCATCGAGCGCATCAGCCGGGATCCGGCCGCCCTCCCGGCCACGATCCGCGCGGCGCAGCAGATCGTCCTCGCCTCCCTCGGTCCTTCGAACGGAACCTGACCCGTCGGACGTGCTCCGGACCTCGTGGCACGGAGCACGTCCGAGAGGTCAAGCCACGCGGAACGACTGCGCGGCCCCGCCGTTGCACGCCGCCTGCACCAGCTGCACCCCGTCGGAGGCCGAACCGCCGGGAACGGTCAGGCACTTGCCGCTGTGCCGGGCGACCAGGTGGTAGTAGCCGCCGCCCTCGGAGACCGCCTGCCACTGCTGGTTGGTGCCGCCGCCGTACGTCCACAGGTGCACGCCCGCGTTGTCGGCGAGCGACACCCCGGACACGTCCAGCACCAGCGCGGCGTTCGTGCGGTTGTTGACGCGGGTGTAGCCGCCGGCCGGCTGGAACTGGAACTGCTGCGCGGTGGTCCCGTTGCACGAGTACTGCTGGATCACCGTGCCGTTGCTCGATCCGGCGGCCCGAGCGTCGACGCACTTGCCGTTCGCTTTGCTGACGACCGGGTACCAGGTGGCGGGGTCGATGCCGCCGGGATCGCCCGTGCCGCCACCGCCGAGGCCGCGCAGCCCGTCGAGGATCAGCCTGTTCTGCTGCGCGCTCTCGAACGTCGACGACAGCGCGGTGTCCGTCGCGTAGTTCATCTTGTCGTGGCCGAAGTTCGCGTACAGCATCTTGTAGTTCTTGTTCGTCCAGATGATCGGATAATCCCCGGAGTACCAGATCTCGCCGGGGTTGTCGCCGACCGGGAACGTCGACTGGTCCAGCGACGCCAGCACCGTGATGTCCGGGTTCTGCCGGATGTTCTTCTCCCACGCGTACCACTCGCTGGCCGACGACAGGATGGTGTCCGGCAGGTTCGCGGTGGCCGGGTTGCCCTTGTTCTCGATCCGCAACGTCTCGGCGGTCGGCGCCCAGCTGTTGTCGGCGAGGTGCCCGGACCCGAGGAAGTCGTAGTGGTACCAACGGGTGTAGGCCTGGTCACCGGAGTCGGAGTAGGCCGAGACGTGGAACCCGAAGAACGCGCCGCCTGAGTCGAGGTAGCGCTTGAAGCCCTCGTACTGCTGCTGCGTGTGCGGCTTGTCGTCGAGGAACATCACGACCTGGTACTGGCCGGGTGTGATGGTCGTGAGCAGGTTCCAGTCCTTGGTGGCGGTGTAGGTGAACCCGTTGGCCGCGGACTGCTGCGGGAACCACACGTTGGCCTGGCGCTGGAAACTGCGGTGCGCCTGGTCCTGCGCCTCGCTGTAGAAGGCGAGGACCTTGAACGGCGCGGCGGCCTCGGCCCGCGGCGTGACGGCCGCCGGACCGGCGACCAGAGCAGCCGCCGCGACGGCGGCGGCAAGCGCTTTCCAGGCATGCGTGAAGAAGCCTCTGGGCATGGGGGTTCCTTTCCGGTACGGCAGGGAGGGCACCGGGCGACCGACACTCGGATTAAGACACAGCGGGAGCGAGGTGGTCCAGACCTCTGCGTGCCGATACCGCGACCGGGAACGCGACCGCGCCGGGCCAGCGAACCGAGATGCTCATCACCGTGTGAGAAGGGCCATGGCGGGGTATTGACTCAACGCCGAACACGCGCGTGTTCGCACTGGAGGACCGCCCTCGGGTGGTTCGGCCGGCGTCGGCACGGGACGTTGAGACCTTGCAGCAACCCGCCGCCGGCGCCGGTTCCAGTGCGTCCGTTCCGGACCGTGCGTTGCCCCTGGCCGTACGATGCGCTGAACGTGCGTCAAGCAGCCGGCGCCGTGGACTCCGCAGAGGCAGAAGGGGCCGCGGCATGGCGGACTACGTGCAATCAGGATCGGTGAGATCGATCGACGGCGAGCGCCCCGATCCGATGGTGCGGCTGGACGAGACCACCGAAGCGCTGACACAGCTGCACGACGCGTTCACCGGCGAGGAGTCCCTCGACGACGCGTTGCAGCGGGTCGCGGACACCGCGGCCAGGGCTCTGCCCGACGCCGACGCGGTGACGGTCTCCGTGGTCACGGACGAGCAGCCGCACACGGCGGCGGCCACGGACCAGCGGCTGGTCGAGCTCGACCAGAAGCAGTACGACTCCGGCCGCGGGCCGTGCCTGGAGTCGGCGCTCAACCTGACGCCCGTGCGGGCGGTGATCGGCGAGCACCGCGAGGCATGGCCCGAGTTCGAGGCCGCGGCCGAGCAGGCCGGTGTGCGCGCCTACCTGTCGGTGCCGGTCGTGCTGCCCGCCTCGGACAACACCGAGGCGCGCCACATCGGGACGCTCAACATCTACAGCCGGACGGCGGAGGCCTTCGACCCGTTCGACGAAGGCCTCATGCGGCTGTTCACCACGGCCGCGTCCGCCACGATCACCAGTGCCCAGCGGTGGCAGCACTCACAGGGCCAGGTCAAGCAGCTGGAGCGGGCCCTGGGCTCGCGCGCCGTGATCGACCAGGCGAAAGGTGTGCTGATGGCGGTGCACTCGTGCAGCGCGGATGACGCGTTCGAGCTGCTCGTGGCGGAGTCGCAGCGCCTGAACGTCAAGCTCCGCGACGTCGCGGCGAAACTGCTCGAGTCGGTGGCTCGACAGGACGAGCCAGCCTGACGCCCGCCCAGATCAGCACGGCGAGCACGGCCACCAGCAGGTACTCGATCAACGGGATCCGCACGACCTCGTCGATCCTGCCGAGCCCTCGCCAGGAGTAGACGGCGAGGGCGGCGACCACGAAGGTGCCGCCGATCCACCACCGCGTCGCCGCGCTGAGGCCGACGCCGTGCATCTGGGTGAGCACGAAGATCGCCACGAACCCGAAGAAGAACATCGGCCACATCCCGTTCGGGCCGGAGTTCATCACGGCGACGAGCGTGCCGTGCGCGGCCACGAGCAGCTCCAGGGTCAACGTCCACCAGCGGTTCGTGTGGGATGTCGTGAACATCAGACTGCTCTGCACGAGCAGCAGGAACATGTAGAAGAACCCGATGAGGTGCCCACTCGAGGACTCCATCGGGTGGTACCAGAACGTGTAGATCGCGGCCCAGCTGAACAGGTAGCCGTGGTAGCGGCGGGCGAACCCGACGACCTGCGCGGAGATCGGCGCCGACCAGGTGAGGACGAGGCCGCGGCGGCGGTTCTCCATCAGCAGGACGACCACGAGCAGCAGGACGACGGAGCCCTGCGAGCTGAAGATCGAGACGTCCTGGGCGAGGCCGTCGTAGAACACCTGCGTCTGCAGGGCGTGCAGGCCGATGAACGCGCCGTTCGCGGCGAGGGCGACGACGTTGAGGCGGTGCAGGCCGGTGATGTAGCGCCGGACCCTGGTCTGCGCGTAGTAGATCAGGCCCCACGACACGAGTTGGTGCGCCGCGTAGCCCAGCCAGGCGGACGCCCTGGTCCAGAAGGTCGGATCCGGCAGCTTCCAGTAGTACCAAGAGGCCCCCTGGTCGGGCAGCAACGCGATGCCGTGCAGCCGCTGGCCCAGCAGCCACACCAGGCCGGTGAGCAGCGCACTCGCCACCACACCCCACACCAGCACGCTCGGACCTGGCCGCCGCGTATCGTTCAGCATGCTGAGCATTATGCACGGTTCGTCGTGATACGTTCAGCGCACTGAGCAAATCAGGAGGCATCGCGGTGGCCCGATATCTGTTGCGCGTCAACGGTGAACGGCGCGAGGTGAACGTCGAGGGCGACACTCCCCTGCTGTGGGTGTTGCGGGACGAGCTGGGGCTGACAGGGGTCAAGTACGGGTGCGGGGTCGGCCTGTGCGGCGCCTGTACGTCCCATGTGGACGGTCAGGCCGCACGGCCCTGCGTGCGCACGGCGGCGGACAGCGCGCAGACCCGGATCACGACGATCGAGGGGCTGTCGCGCGACGGGGACCACCCGGTGCAGCGGGCGTGGCGGGAGCTCGACGTGGCGCAGTGCGGCTACTGCCAGCCCGGCCAGGTCATGGCCGCGGCGGCGCTGCTCGCCCGTGATCCGGACCCGGACGACGCGGCGATCGACGAGGCCCTGCGCGACAACGTGTGCCGCTGCGGCACCTATCCGCGCATCCGCGCCGCCGTGCGCCGCGCCAGCCGGATCATGCGGGAGGAACGATGATCAGCAGGCGGACGTTGCTGCGCGGCGCAGGAGTCGGCGCCCTGATCGTCGCGGTTCCGGTGCCCGCTCTCGCCGCAGAAGGCCTCGTGCCGAACGTCTTCGTGCGGCTGGACGACGCGGGCCGGATCACCGCGACCGTGCCCCGTCCGGACACCGGCCAGGGCGTGCGGACCGTGGTCGCGCTGATGGTCGCCGAAGAACTCGCGGTCGAGGCCGGCGACATCACGCTGGAACAGGCGCACGGTGACACGGAACGCTTCGGCTCGCAGGGCGTCGCCAACTCGACGTCCGTGCGGCAACTCTCCACCCCGATCCGCACGGCCGCCGCGACCGCGCGCTGCCTGCTCGTCACCGCCGCCGCGCAACGCTGGCGCGTGCCGGTCAGCGAGTGCACGGCGAAGGACGGCGCCGTGTGCCATCCGCGCCGTGGCCGGCTGCCGTACCGGGCGCTCGTGCGTTCCGCTGCGGCCCTCGACCCCGCCACCGTGCCCGTCGAGCTCACGCCGCCGGAGAAGTGGCGGCTGCTGGGCAAGACCCGCGGCGGCCGGGTCGACGCCCGCGACGTCGTCACCGGTCGCGTCCGGTACGGCATCGACTCGCGGCCTCCTGGCGGCATGGTCGCGGTCGTGGCCCGCCCGCCGTGGATCGGCGCGGTTCCCGACACGATCGACGACACCGCGACTCGTGCCCTGCCTGGCGTGGTCGACGTGCTGACGCTCACCGCGCCGGCCGAGGGCCAGGGTGGTGTCGCGGTGATCGCCCGGTCGACCCATCAGGCGTTGCGGGGCCGTGACGCGCTGCGGATCACCTGGCGCGGCGGCACACCCGGCGCGGACAGCCGCGCGTGGCTCGCCGATCTGCACTCGGCGTTGCCCGCGCAGAGCCCGATCAACGGCCTGCAGCGGGTCTACCAGATGCCGTTGCTCGCGCACGCGCCGATGGAACCGATGAACGCCACCGCGCACGTCCGTCCGGATGGCGTGACCATCTGGGCGCCGACGCAGGACCCCGGCAGCTTGCGCACCCAGTTGGCACGCCAACTCGGTCTGCCCGTGACGGCCGTGCGGGTGGAGACGGCGGCGTCCGGCGGCGCGTTCGGGCGTCGTATCGAGCCTGATCCGGTACTGGAGGCGGTGGCCTGCTCACGACGCGCGGGCGCCCCTGTCCAGGTGCTGTGGACACGGGCCGACGACATGCGCAACGACTCCTACCGGCCGATGTCGGTGCACAGGATGTCCGCGGAGATCGGCGCCGACGGCCTTCCCGTCCGCAGGGCCCACGAGGTCGTCACCTGGCCGCTGACCGTCCTGCCGATCTTCGCCAACCCCGCCCTGATCAAGGCGAGCGGCGACCACTACCCCTACACCGTGCCCGGCGACGTCACGGTCACCGTGCGGCCCGCACCGCTGCGCACCGGGTTCTGGCGGTCCGTCTACGCGGGGCAGTTCCTCTACGCCGAGGAGAACTTCCTGAGCGAGATCGGCACGAGGTCCGGCCTCGACCAGGTCGCGCTGCGCCGGACGCTGCTGCCCGCGGGCTCACGGCTGCACAAGGTGCTCGACACCGTCGCCGACCGCGCCCGCTGGAGCAGACCAACGGCGCCCGGCACCTCGCGGGGCGTGGCCTGCCTGGAGGAATACGGCTCCGCGATCGCGGTGATCGCCGTCGCCGAACCGGGATCGCGCCGGGTGCTGCGCGTGCACGCGGCCGTCGACGTCGGCGTGGCGCTGCACCCGTCCGGAGTCCGCGCCCAGGTGGAGGGCTGCGTGGCCGACGCACTGTCCACTGTGCTCGGCGCGCAGATCACCGTCCGGGAAGGACACGTCGCGGAGTCGTCGTTCGGCGACTACCGGTGGGCGCGGATCACCCAGACACCCGACACCGACGTCACGATCGTGCCGTCGACCGCTCCACTGGGCGGTCTCGGCGAGCTCGCCTACCCACCGGCGGCCGCGGCCATCGCGGCGGCGCTCGCGGGCGACACGCCGGTGACGGGCATGCCGTTCGGGACCGACGTGGGGTGATCGGGCGGGTCTGGGATGATGGCACCGTGGCGCAGGGAGACGAGCCGGCGGTGCCAGACCGCCCGGACCAGGTGGACGTCGACTCCTGGCCGACCGGCAGGCTCCTGTCGGTCGCGGCGCGCGTGGTCGAGAAGCGCTTCGAGGACTTCCTGGCGGGCCGCGGTCTCACCCACGCGGGCATGATCACCCTGCACCACCTCGCCGACGGACCGCGCTCCCAGCGCGAACTCGCCGTGCTGTGCCGGGTCACCGACCAGACCATGAGCCGCACCATCGAGCACCTCGACCGCGGCGGCCACGTCGTGCGCAGCCAGGACCAGCACGACCGCAGGCGCACGTCGGTGAAGATCACACCGGCCGGTCGCCGCGCCCTCGCCGCCGCCCGCCGCGAGGAACGCGAGTCCGACACGCTGCTCGGCGCCGTGGACGACTACGAGCACTTCCGGCAGCAGCTGATCGCACTCATCGCGGCCGCCACGTCCACAAGGGACTAACGCGCTCCGCAGGAGTCCCTGACCACCAGCTGGGTCGGCAGCACCACGGGCTCTTCACGCCCGGCACCGGTGATCATGGCCATGATCGCCTTCGCCGCCGCCACCCCGAACCCCGGCTTGTCCTGCGCCACCGTCGTCAGCGCCGGATCGACCACCGAGGCGATCTCGATGTCGTCGAACCCGACGAGCGCCAGGTCCTGGGGCACCCGCAGGCTGGCTGCACGGGCGGCGAGCAGTGCGCCGACCGCCATCTCGTCGCTGGCCGCGAACACAGCGGTGGGCGGCTCGTCCAGCGCCAGAAGCCGTTGCGTGGCAGCGGTTCCGCTCGCCCGGTAGAAGTCGCCGGCGACCACGTAGTCGTCGCGCGGCACGATGCCCGCCTCCCGCAATGCCGTGCGGTAGCCCGAAACACGGGCTTCGGAGGGCTGGTTGCCTGGCGGGCCGGTGATCATCGCGATCCGGGAGTGGCCGAGACCGACGAGATGACGAACGGCCGACAGCGCGCCGCCCACGTTGTCCGACGTCACGTAGGTGGCCCTGGGTCCGTCGACGGCGACGTCCAGCGCGACGCACGGAAACCCTGACTGCGCAAAGGCTTCGAACGCGTCGCCGTCGGAGCCGCTGTCGATCAGGACCAGCCCGCCGAGGTGGTGGCGGCGGGTCGTGTTCACGTAGCCGACGGGGTCCGCGAGCGACACTCCGATCTCGCGGGAGTCGCCGCTGGTCGCGAGCATCAGCAGGTGGTAGCCGTGCGCACTGAGCGCGGACTTCAGTCCTATCAACAGGTCCTGCAGGTACGGGTGGCGCCAGCCGGGCCTGCGGTGGTCGGTGTCCCAGACCAGGCCGATCATCGTCGACTGCTTCGTCGACAACGCCCGCGCGGACTCGTTGGGCCGGTAGTCCAGCTCTTTCGCGACGCGCAGCACCCGTTCACGCGTGTCCTCGTTCACCGTGTCCGGCTGGTTGAAGACGCGCGACACCGTCGCCACGGACACGCCGCAGAGCTGGGCGATCTCTCGCCCGGTCGCCATCGGACCTCCCGAATTACCGTAAGCGGTTACATAGACCCTACGAGCAGCACTTACCCTAGTCAAACGGGTGCGGAAGTTGATCTGTTTATCATCTCGTTACTTGACGGACACCGCGTAACACCGCTGTCATTGGCGCCACACACCTTCTCCACGAAGCACTTCTTCTGCTTCAGCGCGCCCAAAAACCAACGGAGGCCTGGAAATGCGCCCCAAAGCACTCGCCCTCGGCTGCGCCGCGGTGGCGACCGCCCTGGTGCTCAGCGGTTGCGGCAGCGACGCCGCGTCCGGTGGCAAGACGAAGCTGACCATCGGCCTGTTCGGCAACTTCGGCTACGCCGAGCTGCTCAAGGAGTACGCGGCCGCGCACCCGGACGTCGAGATCTCCGACCGCACCGCGTCCTACTCCGACCACCACAAGAACCTCGCCGCGCACCTCGCCACCAGCAGCGGTGCCGCGGACATCGAGGCAGTCGACACGGGGTACGTCAACCAGTTCAAGGCCACCCCGGACAAGTTCGTCGACCTCAACACCAAGGGCGGCGACCAGCTGAAGGACCGCTGGCTGGGCTGGAAGTGGGAGGCCTCGCTCAGCAAGGACGGCAAGCAGATCGGTTACGGCACCGACATCGGCGGCCTGGCCATCTGCTACCGCCGCGACCTGCTGCAGAACGCCGGGCTGCCCGCCGACCGCGACCAGGTCGCGGCGCTGTGGCCGACCTGGCAGGACTTCATGGCCGCGGGCAAGAAGTTCCAGGAGAAGGCGCCGGAGGGCGTGAAGTGGTTCGACGGTGGTCCGACCGTCCTCAACGCGATCGTCGGCCAGGCGTCGACCGGCTACTACGACAAGACCGACAAGATCGTCGTGGGTGACAACAAGGAGGTCAAGGCCGCCTGGGACCTCGTCGTCGACGGCGTGCAGTCCGGTCTGTCGTCCAAGCTGCTCTACTCGACGCCCGTCTGGAACACCGGGTTCAAGCAGGGTCAGTTCGCGACGGTGACCTGCCCCGCGTGGCAGATGGCCAAGATCAAGGACCAGGCCGGTGCCGAGGCCGCCGGCAAGTGGGACGTCACCTCCGTGCCCGGTGGTGGCGGCAACTGGGGCGGCTCGTACCTGACGGTTCCCAAGTCGGGCAAGAACGTCGACAAGGCCGTGGAGCTGGCGGCGTGGCTGACCGCGCCCGAGCAGCAGGCCAAGGTGTTCAAGAGCGCCGGGCTTCTGCCGTCGATCCCGAAGCTGTACGAGGACCCGTCGATCGTCGACTACAAGAACCCGTACTTCAACGACGCGCCGATCGGCAAGCTCTTCACCGACGCGGCCAAGAAGCTGAACCCGCAGTACCAGGGCCCGAAGGCCGGTGACATCCAGACCGCGATCGGCAACGCGATGCAGCGCGTCGAGCAGGGCAAGCAGAACGGCGACGAGTCGTGGCGCCAGTTCGTCGGCGACGTCCAGAAGTGACGAGCTGACCATGGTTCTGATGGACAAGACGGCCAGAAGACACCGGTGGGACACCAAGTTCGCGCCGTACGGGTACGTGGCGCCGTACTTCCTGATCTTCGGTGTCTTCGGGCTGTTCCCCCTGCTCTACACCATCTGGGTCTCGCTGCAGGACCGCAACCTGCTCGAGTCGGACGCGGCGACCTTCGTGTGGTTCGACAACTACGCGAAGCTGATGGCGGACCCGTACTTCTGGAACGCCATGGGCAACACGCTGAGCCTGTGGCTGCTGACGACGGTCCCGCAGATCATGTTCGCGCTGTTCATCGCGCAGCTGCTCAACCGCAAGGTCCGCACCCGCACGCTGTTCCGGATGGGCGTGATCCTGCCGAACATCACCTCGGTGGCGGCGGTGACGATCATCTTCGCGCAGCTGTTCGGCCGGGACTTCGGCCTGATCAACTGGGTGCTGGAGCTGTTCGGTGCCGGGCAGATCGACTGGCAGGCCGGCACGGCCAGCTCCCACATCGCCATCGCCGTGATGGTGGTGTGGCGCTGGACCGGCTACCACGCGCTGATCTTCCTGGCGTCCATGCAGGCGATCCCGTCGACCCTGTACGAAGCGGCCACCCTGGACGGAGCGAACGGGCGGCAGCAGTTCTGGCGGATCACGGTGCCGTTGCTGCGGCCGCAGATCATCTTCTCGACGATCATCGCGACCACCGGCAACATGCGGCTCCTCGCGGAGCCGCTGCTGTTCAACCCCGGTGCCGCTGCCGCGACAGGTGGTTCCGACCGGCAGTTCCAGACCGCCGCGCTGTACCTGTACGAGCAGGGCTTCACGAACTACGACTTCGGCTACAGCTCGTCGATCGCGGTCGTGCTGGCCATCGCCACGGTCATCGTGGCCGGTCTCGGCTACCTGGTGACCAAACGGATCCGGACGGAGTGACCCCATGACCGCAGTGCTGGAGCGCCCCGCGCCCGTGCAGCCGGCGGGACCCTCGGCGAGGGCGCGCAGGCTGGCCAGGCGTGTGGCGGGGCCGTGGACGTACGCCGGGCTGATCGCGATCCTGGCCGGGTCGGCCTTTCCCGTGTACTGGTCGTTCGTGGTGTCCTCGCAGACACCGGACGCGATCGACAGCGTGCCGCCCGTCCTAGTGCCGGGCGGCCACCTCTTCGCGAACATCGCCCGCGTCTTCGACACCACCGACTTCGCGCTGGCGCTGATGAACTCGATCATCGTGTCGGGCACGGTGACCATCTCGGTGGTGTTGTTCTCGACGCTGGCCGGGTTCGCCTTCGCCAAGATGAAGTTCCGCGGCCGCAACGTGTTGCTGCTGCTCATCATCGCCACCCAGGCGATCCCGACCGAGCTCGGCATCATCCCGCTCTACATGATGATGAGCGAGTTCGGCTGGGCCGGCGAGATCCACGCGGTGATCGTGCCGGGACTCGTCACCGCGTTCGGCGTGTTCTTCATGCGGCAGTACTTCGAGCGGGCGATCCCGGACGAACTGCTGGAGGCGGGCCGGATGGACGGCTGCCACTCGCTGCGGCTGTTCTGGCACGTCGCGCTGCCCGCTGCTCGTCCGGCCGCGGCGGTGCTCGGGCTGTTCACGTTCATGCAGGCGTGGAACGACTTCTTCTGGCCACTGGTGGTGCTCGTGCCGGAGAACCCGACCGTGCAGACCGCTCTGTCCACTTTGGCCAGCGGCTACACCACCGACTACACGCTGGTGCTGACCGCCGCGACCATCGGCACGGTGCCGGTGTTGCTCGTGTTCCTGTTGTTCGGCCGCCAGATCGTCGGCGGCATCATGTCGGGTGCCGTCAAGGGCTGATCTTCTTTGGAGACTGTTGTGAGTTTTCCGGCCGGCTTCCGCTGGGGCGTGGCGACCTCGGCCTTTCAGATCGAAGGAGCGGCGCGGCTCGACGGCCGCGGTCCGTCCATCTGGGACACCTTCGCGCAGGTGCCCGGTGCCGTCGCGTCCGGCGACACCGGGGACGTGGCGGCGGACCACTACCACCGCTGGGCCGAGGACGTGCGGCTGCTCGTCGACCTCGGCGTCGACGCGTACCGGTTCTCGGTGTCGTGGTCGCGGATCCTGCCGGAGGGCAGCGGACGGATCGAGCAACGCGGCCTCGACTTCTACCGGCGCCTCGCGGAGGCGTTGCTGGACAACGGGATCGAGCCGTTCCTGACGCTGTACCACTGGGATCTGCCGCAGGCGCTGGAGGACCAGGGCGGGTGGCGCAACCGCGACACCTCCCACCGGTTCGCCGACTACGCCGCCCTGGTGCACGAGGCGCTCGGTGACGTCGTCACCAAGTGGACCACCCTGAACGAGCCGTACTGCTCGTCGATCGTGGGTTATGGCGAAGGTCGCCACGCACCTGGTGCCCGTGAGGGGCACGGCGCGTTGGCGGCGGCACACCACCTGCTGCTCGGTCACGGACTCGCGGTGCAGGCCATGCGCGCCAACGGTTCCGGCGGCGAGTTCGGCATCGTGCTGAACCAGTCCCCCACCGTGCCGGTCAGCGACTCCCCCGCCGACGTCGCCGCGGCCGGCCGGCAGGACTGCCTGCTGCGGCGGCAGTTCACCGACCCGCTGTTCGGTTCGGCGTACCCGGACGACATGACGTCGACGTTCGGCGAGATCAGCGACTTCTCGTTCCGGCACGACGGCGACCTGGCGATCATCGGCCAGCCGCTGGACTACGTGGGCCTCAACTACTACTACCGGCTGCACGTCGCGGACGCGCCGCACCGCGAGCCCGACCCGGCCAAGCGCACGGCCCACGACATCGGCGTCGACACGACCCAACTCCCGGACGTGCCGCGCACCGGCATGGGCTGGCCCGTCGAACCCGCCGGTCTCACGACCGCGCTCACGGACCTCAAGGCCCGGCACCCCGGCCTGCCACCCGTCTACGTCACGGAGAACGGCTGCGTCTACCCGGATTCGGAGGGGTTCGAGGACACCGAACGCATCTCCTACCTGCGTGACCACATCGCGGCCGCCCAGGCCGCGGACGTGGATCTGCGCGGCTACTTCTGCTGGTCGCTGCTCGACAACTTCGAGTGGGCACACGGCTACAAGCACCGGTTCGGGCTGGTGCACGTCGACTACCAGACGTTGCAACGCACTCCGCGTGCCAGCTACCGCTGGTACCGCTCGTTCATCACTACGGCACGGCAGGACAACTGATCGCGGGAGTCTTCAGGTCGAGGAGATAGTCGTCCACCCCGCCGCGCGTGCAGGCGCTGCGGGGATAGGCGATGTGACCCCAGCCCTCGTAGGTCAGCAACGCGGTGTTGCGCGGCGCCTGCCGGTGGACGTTGACGGCCCACGCGTACGGGGTCGTCGGGTCGTACTTGGCGTTGAGGACCAGGATCTTCGGCGCGTCACCGATGTCGAGCCGGTGGGGCGGGTTGGCGGGCGGTCCGGGAACCCCGATGCACGCGGTGGCCTCGTCGTGGCCGAGGAAGCTGCCGCGCATGATCGGCGAGCGGCGCAGCTCGTCGGCCCGCAACCGCTGGTAATCCTGGAAGTTCCTGATGCGCAACGAGAAGTCCTGGCAGACCGTGGCCAGCCGGACCGACTCGTAGTTGGGTTCGAAGGCCTGGGCCCGCAGCGACCGTCCCGCGACCAGGTCGGCGGCCCAGAGCCATTCCGGCCCGCGCAGCGCGTAGTACATGCCGTCGAGCAGGCCCTGCCGGCCCTGCGGTTCGCCGTCGGCACGGACGAGTGCCGCCTCCCAGGCCGCGTAGACGTCCTGGCCGTGCAGCACGCAGTCGGTCGTGCGATCGCACCAGCTCGCGAACTCCCGGAACGCGTCGTCCCCGGCGGCCGCCCGGTCTCCCACGAACCGCCGGGCGTCCGCGCTGTGGTCCACGACGCTGTCGAGGACCATCGCCCGGACCTTGCCACCGAACCTCTCGGCGTACGCCTGGCCGAACACCGTGCCGTACGACAGCCCGAAGTAGCTGATCTTCCGCTCCCCCAGCGCCCGCCGGGCCGCGTCCATGTCCTGGGCGACGGTGGCACCGTCAGCGTGGTCGAACACCGGCCCGCTGCGCTCGCGGCACTTCCGGAGCACGGTCTTGTTGTGCGCGAGCAGCGCCGCGAACCCGGCTTCGTCCTCCGGATAGATCGACGGCTGCCCGTCCATGAGGTCGGCGCAGCGGATCGCCAGGCTTCCGCCAGTGCCTCGCTGGTCGATGCCGACGATGTCGAACCGCGCCCGGAGCTCCGGACTGAACAACCCGGAGAGCGCGAACTCCGCCGCCGATCCCCCTGGTCCGCCGGGATCGACCATCAGCACACCCAGCCGCCGCGCCGGGTCGGTGGCCCTGTGCCGCCCCAGCGCGATGTCGATGCGTTCGCCGCGAGGCTTCCGCCAGTCCAGCGGCACGCTGAGCGTTCCGCACTCGCCGTCGGGGTTGTCCTGGCAGGGCGCCCAGGCGATCGACGGCACTGGTTCGGCGTGCGCCGCACCTCCGGTGACCACCAGAACCACAGCGGCGACGGATGCCGCCAATGCCCGCCTCATCGTGCGCACGAAGCCCCCTCGAGCTTTGCCCTGAAGCGGCTCACCCTACGAGAGAAAGCGCTCTCACGGTTGCTCCGGACGCCGGAGCCGTTCGGCGGCCAGCCGTCCGGAGATGAGCACCGGCGGGATGCCGACGCCGGGCGTGGTGCCGCTGCCCGCCAGCACCACGTTGCCGTCCCGGAACGGCAGGTTGCGCGGCCGGAACGGGCCGGTCTGGCCGAACGTGTGCGCGGCGGAGAACGGCGTGCCGGCGGCCTGGCCGTCGCGCGCCCAGTCGTCCGGTGTCACCACGGCGAGCGGTTCGGCGTCGACGAGGAGCTTGCGCGCGGACATCTCGTCGACGAGTTCCTCGGCGTACCGGCGCGCCATCGCGTCCCAGCGCAGCGGAGCGGCGTCGAGGTTCGGGCAGGGCGCGAGGAGGTACTGCAGGTGCCTGCCCTCGGGCGCGAGTGCGGGATCGGTGAGGGTGGGCGTGGTGAGCAGCAGCGACGGGTCGCTCATCAGCCTGCCCTGCCGGATGATCTCGTCGAACGTGCCGTCCCACTTGTCACCGAACGAGATCGTGTGGTGGGCGAGGTCGTCCGCCACCCGGCCGGCACTGAGGTGCACGACCACCGCGGACGGCGACCAGCGCAACGGCCGGATCCGGCGCGGTTCGCCGTGCAGCAGCCGGGTGCTCTGGGCAGGTCCGGTGGCGAGAACGACGGCGTCGCAAGGGAATCGTGCGTCGGCCGTGCGCACGGCCGTGACGCGGTGACCGCTCCGTTCGAGCTCCTGGGCCTCCACGCCGTAGTGAAACTGCACCCCCGCGTCGGAAGCGGCGTCCGCCATGGCCTGCGGCACAGCGCGCATGCCGCCGCGCGGGAACCACACGCCCGCGATGGTGTCCATGTAGGCGATGACGGCGTAGGCAGCGAGAGCGTCTTTCGGTGCGACACCGGCGTAGAGCGCCTGGAAGGTGAAAACGCGCCGGAGCCGGTCGTCGTGCAGGAACCGGCCCACCGCCTTGGCCAGCGAGCCGAAGCCGCCGAGCCGGGCGAGTGCGAGCAGGTCGGGGCCCGCGAGGTCGAGCGGGGAGTCGAAGCTAGCGCCGATGAACCTGTCCCGTTCCACCTCGTAGAGCCTCGTCAGCCAGGCACGCAGGTCGCGGTACCCCTGCGCCTCCCGGTCCCCCGCGAAGTCGCGCACCGCCTGCTCCATGCGGTCCGCGTCGGTGTGCACGTCCAGCGCCGTGCCGTCGGCGAACGTCGCACGGTAGGCGGGGTGCAGCGGCAGCAGTTCCAGGTGGTCCTCGCGCCGCCGGCCCACTGCCGCGAACGCGTCGTCCAGCAGTTCCGGCATGGTGAGCACGGTCGGGCCGGTGTCGATCCGGTGGCCGCCGATGTCGCGACGACCGGCGAGCCCGCCGGGGTGCGGCCGTCCTTCGAGGACCGTCACCTCGTGCCCCGCACCGCGCAGGTGCAGCGCCGCCGACAGTCCCGAGAGTCCCGCGCCGACCACGACCACACGGTCCGTGCGGCCTTTCACCACGTGCACCACTGCGTTCCCCTCGCTCAGGTCGTTCGTGCCACGGCGCGGCCGGCCAGGCGCACCAGCTCATGACGGGCATCGTCGTCGATGACGGCGCGGTCCAGCGCCGCGATCCCCGATCCGGCCAGCCTCTCGATGTGCTCCTCCACCGCGGCGACGGCTCCGAGTTCCACGAGCAACGCGCACACGTCCCTCACCGTCCGCTCGCTGACGGTCCCGCTCTCCAGGCAGCGTCGCAGCAACCGTTGCGCCGCGGGTTTGCCCTGCGCGCGGGACAGCGCTATCGACATCAACGGCGTCCGCTTGCCCTCCCTCAGGTCCTCGCCCACCGGCTTCCCGGTGACAGAGGGGTCGCCGAACACCCCGATCAGGTCGTCCCGCAGCTGGAAGGCGACGCCGATGTCGTGGCCGTACGCGCGCAGGCAGTCGACGACGTCGTCGTCAGCTCCCGCGAGGGCGGCTCCGAGGTGCAGCGGCCGTTCCACCGTGTACGCGGCGGTCTTCAGCGCGGCCACCCGGACGGCGTGCTCCAGCGACTCCTCGCGCCGTGCGACGGCCAGCAGGTCGAGGTGCTGTCCCATGATCATCTCGGTGCGCATCGCCTGCCACGGACCCCAGGCGCGGCTCAGCGCGTCGGCGGGCAGACCGGCGGTCACCAGCGCGTCGTCCGCCCACGCCAGCGCGAGGTCGCCGACCAGGATCGCGGCCGAGTCCCCGTACCGGCGGGCGCTCGCGGCCCACCGCTCCCGCCGGTGCAGGGCGGCGAACGACTCGTGCGTCGACGGCCTGCCCCGCCTGGTCGCCGAGCGGTCCATCACGTCGTCGTGCACCAGCGCGCAACACTGCAGCAGTTCCAGCGCCACCATGGCCCGCACCACGGCGTCCACCGGCGCGGCGCCGCCTGCCGCACGCCATCCCCACCAGGCGAACGTGGGCCTGATCCTCTTGCCACCGGCCAGGACCAGTCCGCGCAGCTCAGCGGTGAGCTCGGTGGCCAGGTCCTGCCGGGCGAGCAGGAACTCGTGCAGTGCTTCGTCGAGCAGGGCGTGGAAGTCGTCCACCCGCGACGTGCGAGCGTCCACGCTGGTCAGCAGCGACATCGGCGTTCCTCGGAAGTCGGTGGGAGTTCGATGCTCCGAGCTAAGCAGCGCGGTGCGGGGTCCGCATGATGAGCGCGGTCGTTGTGCGGAAGGCAATTCGCGGACTTAGCGTGGGGGGAACCTCCTGTTCGAAAGGACCCCTGATGTCGGCTGAGCGCGAACTGGATGCCGCGGGCGTCACCGCACCGGCGTTGCGCGACGCGTACCGGCGCTGCCGTGAGCTCAACGCACTGCACGGCCGCACCTACTACCTGGCAACGAGGTTGCTCAGCCCGGAGCAACGTCCCGCCGTCCACGCGCTGTACGGGTTCGCCCGCTGGGTGGACGACGTCGTCGACGACGTCCACAGTGGAATCGACGACAAGAACGCCGCGCTCGGTGCGATCGACGGCCGCCTTCAGGTCGCGCTGAGGGACGGGGCGACGGACGACCCGGTGCTGGCGGCGCTGATGGACACCGTGCACCGCTACGACATCCCCGTCGAGCACTTCCAGGACTTCATGGAATCGATGCGGATGGATCTCACCGTCACCGACTACGCGACCTATGCCGACCTCGAACGCTACGTGCACGGCTCTGCCGCCGTGATCGGCCTGCAGGTGCTGCCGGTGCTCGGCACCAGCGTGCCCAGGCAGGAGGCCGAACCGGCCGCGGCGGCGCTCGGTGTCGCGTTCCAGCTCACCAACTTCATCCGCGACGTCGGCGAGGACCTCGACCGCGGCCGGGTGTACCTGCCCGCCGACGAGCTCGCGGCGTTCGGCGTCGACCGGGAACGCCTGCTGCACGCGCGGGCACAGGGCAGAGCCGACCAGCAGGTGCGGGCCGCCCTGCGTGACCAGGTGCGCAGGGCGCGCCAGGTCTACGAGCGGGCCTGGCCGGGCATCGGCATGCTCGCGCCGCGGTCGAGGCCCTGCGTGCTCACCGCCTACCGGCTGTACGGCCGGATTCTCGACCTCGTCGAGGGCGCGGACTGCGACGTGCTGTCGCGCCGTGTCGTCGTGTCGAACGGCAGGCGGCTCGCGGTCGCCCTGCCCGCGCTGGCGAGGGCGGTGTTCGCCCGTGCGGCCTGACGAGAGGAAGTCGATGCGCGACCGGATCCCGTTGCGGATCTACTCGAGCCCGCCGTGGCGGAAGCAACGGCCGACGTGGCAGGACGCCAAGCCGGCGCTGATCGAGGCCGCGCTCAAACGCGCCACCGCGCGTCCGTCCGGCAACTGGTTCGTCGCGGGCGCCAGCCGGGACGTCGTGAAGGGCAAGCCGTGCGGACGCACCATCGCGGGTCAGGAGGTCGTGCTCTGGCGCGGGCCGCACGGCGTGCTCATGGCGGGGTCCGGCTCGTGTCCGCACCTCGGTGCTCCGCTGTGCGACGGCGCCGTGGCCGAGGGCAAGCTGATCTGCCGCTGGCACGGCCTCGCACTCGACGGCACGCGGTTCGGCGCGTGGACGCCGTTCCCCGCGCACGACGACGGAGTTCTGGTGTGGGTCCGGCTGGACCAGGCGGGTGGAGAGGAGCCGCTGGACGCTCCCGTGCTGCCCGAACGGCCGCCTGCGGGGTCGATCGACGCGGTGGCCACGATCATCGGCCGGTGCGATCCCGAGGACGTCGTCGCCAACCGGCTCGACCCCTGGCACGGCGCGTGGTTCCACCCCTACTCGTTCGCGAACCTGCACATCCTCGAAACCCCCACGGAGGTGGAGGACCGCTTCCTGGTCGAGGTCACCTTCCGCGTCGCCGGACGGGTCGGTGTGCCGGTCATCGCCGCGTTCACCTGCCCTGAGCCGCGCACGGTCGTGATGCACATCGTCGAGGGCGAAGGCGAGGGCAGCGTCGTCGAGACGCACGCGACGCCCATCCGCGACGGCCGGACCGCCGTGGTGGAGGCGACCATCGCGCACTCGGACCGGCGCGGGTTCGCGCTGGCCAGGCCGGCGGCGGGCGCGTTGCGGCCGGTCATGCGCTGGGCGGCCGCCCGGTTGTGGCGCGACGACCTCGACTACGCCGAACGCCGGTACACACTACGCCAGGCGGGCCGCTTCCCCGATTGAGCCCCCCGAGTTGCGTCGTTTCTGAGTCGATTTTACGATGGGCCTCCCATCGAGGGTCGACTCCGAAGGATGTGCGCCATGCCCGAACTGTCCCGCCTGCCCCAGCCAGTCGCGGAATCGTGGGACTGGCAGCTCTCCGGCCTGTGCCGCGGCATGGACAGCACCTACTTCTTCCACACGCCCAACGAGAGGGGCTCGGCACGCGACAAACGCGAGGCCGCGGCGAAGGCCGTCTGCCAGCGCTGCCCGGTCATGGAAAAATGTCGCTCGCACGCGCTGGAGGTCCAGGAGACCTTCGGCATCTGGGGTGGACTCGGGGAAAGTGAGTTGAGGGCGATTCTCGCGAAACGTGCCCGTAGGACGTGACCTACACACCGCGCGCGGTGGCGGGGATGCTCGGCGTCGCCCCGACCACGCTCAGGACGTGGGACCAGCGCTACGGACTGGGTCCCTCCATCCGCACCGACGGCGGCCACCGCCGTTACGAGGAAGCGGACGTCGACGTGCTGCGCAGAATGGTGGTGCTGACCGGTCAGGGCGTGTCGGCGGCCGCCGCTGCCGTGCTGGCGCGCCAGAAACCGGCCGCCCGCCCCAGCCTCCCGCTCACGCCGCTCGGCTCCGAGGACGCCGTCCTGGCACGGCGGAGCTTCCTGGCCGCGGCGAAGCGCCTCGACGAACCGATGATGTCCGACCTCGCCGAGAAGCTCATCACCGACCACGGCGTCGTTTGCGCCTGGGAGTCCGTGTTCGTCCCCTCGCTGGTGGAACTCGGCGAACTGGTCGCCGACACCGGCCAGGGAGTGGAGATCGAACACCTCGCCAGCGGAAGCGTGCTTTTCGCCCTGCGCGGGATTCCCCGCGCGAGCAGCCCTGGAGTGCTCTCCGCGCTGTTGTCGTGCGCACCGGACGAACAACACTGGCTGCCGTTGGAGGCGCTCGGCGCGGCACTGTCCGAACAGGGCCGCATGTGGCGCAACCTCGGAGCGCGGGTGCCCGCCGACGCCCTGTACGACGCGGTGACCCGCCTGCGGCCCGCCGTCGCGCTGGTCTGGGCGCACCGGCCCGAACTGGCACTCCGGGTGCCGCTCGAGGAACTCGGAGCACGACCGGGCACGGTGCTCGCCGTCGCGGGCGCCGGGTGGAACGGTCTGGAGCTGCCGCCGTTCGTGCACCGGCCGGCGACGCTCACCGAGGCGATCCAGCTGGTCGTGGACCGCACCAGCCCTTAGAAGACTTCGCGGTCGCGTTCCCGCACACGCACCTCGTCCAGTTCCGCGATGCGACGCAGCCCCTGCACGGCCCGCGCCATGCGGTGGTTTCCGCTCACCTGCTCCTCGTGCCGGTCGAGCCACGCCCAGTACCCAGCCGTGAACGGGCACGCGCGGTCGCCCGTGCGCCGCTTCGGATCGAACCAGCACGTGCCGCAGTGGTCCGTCATCCGGTTGAGGTAGGCGCCGCCGCTCAGGTACGGCTTGGTCGCGATCACGCCGCCGTCCGCGTGCTGACTCATCCCGATGACGTTGACCGGCATAACCCACGGGAAACCGTCCACGAAGGACGTGACGAACCAGTCGTTGAGCGCGGCGGGGTCGTAACCCCGTTGCAGCGCATGGTTCCCCAGCACCATCAGTCGTTGGATGTGGTGCACCCAGCCATGGTCGCGGACGCCTTCCAGGGCGGTCCGCAGGCACGCCGCGCGCACCGTGGCCGGCCGCAGCTCCGCCCACCACGACGGCAGCCCGGCGGTGGCGCGGAAACCGTTGCGCCGCCCGTATTCCGGACCGAGGTGCCAGTACAGGTGCCACACGTACTCACGCCAGCCGAGCACCTGCCGGACGAACCCCTCGACGCTCGCGAGTGGCGCGGCGCCGTCGCGGTAGGCGTCCTCCGCCGCGTAGACGACCTCCAGCGGGTGCAGGAGTCCGTGGTTGAGCGGCACCGACAGCAGTGAGTGCGCCATCGTCCAGTCCTTGGTCAGGACGGCGTCCTCGTGCGGGCCGAAGTGAGGAAGCCGGTCGCGCAGGAAGACCTCCAACGCGGTGAGCGCTTCCTCTCGTGTGATGGCGAAGCGGCGCGGACCGTCCCTGCCCACTGTGGGCAGGTCCATCGCGTCGAGGTCGGCACGCACCTGCGCGTCGATCTCGTCCTCTTCCGGCCACCACGGCGCCGGAACCCCGAGTCGCCCGCGTTTCGGCGGGGGTTCGCGGTTCTCGGTGTCGAAGTTCCACCGGCCGCCCACCGGAACGTCGCCCTCCATGAGCACGTCGAAGCGGGTGCGCTGGTAGTGGTAGAAGTCCTCCATCAGAAACCGCTCGCGCGGCCCCGCCCACGCGGTGAACTCGTCGCGAGACAACGCGAACGCGGGAGTGGGGAAGACTTCCACGCCGAGTTCGATCAACATCTTGTGCGCGGCAGCCGAACCCGGTTGGTAGGCGGCCAGTGGGCGGTCCAGGTCGCGGATGGCTTCGCCGTACGTGTTCGCGCGCACGAGTGTGACGCGATCGGGGTACTCGGCGGCGAGATGACGCATGCCGGACAGGACCAGGTGCAGCTTCTGCCGGTGGTACGGCTTGCGGCGCAACGCCGCGGCCGACTCGATCAGCACGATGTCGTCGTGGCCGGAGTGGAACTGCGGTCCGAGCTGGTCGCCGAACAGCAGCAACGTCGTCACTGATCACCACGCAGGTCGGCCAGCACGGCGTGCGCGGCTCTGCGTCCCGAGTGGAGTGCTCCCTGGATCGAGCTGGTGTCGCGGTGATCACCGCAGACGTACCGACGACCACCCGCGCGAACGGACTGCTTCAGCCGGTGCGGCGCCGTCATCGCGGGGATCGCGTGCGGGATGTCGTACCGCCGCAGCACCTCCCACCGGCTGGTGTCCGTGCTGTACAAGCGATCCAGGTGAGCCCGGACGGCCTGTTCGTCGGCGTCGCCGAGCACTGAGGCCTGCACCAGTGGGGCGTGCGGCGAGTACGGGCGTGACACCTCCGACATCACCGCCGTGTTCACGACCGGCCCGCCGCCGGCGTCGACGACCAGGCAACCGTCGCGCAGCGGTGACCTCGGCGGCCGGAAGTACCACGTGGTCACGCCGTTCCAGCGCGGTTCGGCCAGTCCCGGCAGCAGACGGGCCGCGGTCGTGCCGTCCGTCGCCACCACCACGGCGTCGGCGGCGATCCGGCCGCCCTCCTCCAGGTCGACGCCGTTGTCGTGCACGGCCCTCACCGCGGTCTCCAGGCTGACGGCGTCCCTCGGCAGGCGTTCCGCCATCGCCTTCGGCAACTCCCCCATCCCGAGCGCGGGCACCGCGGCGCCGCCTCGGGCGAAACTGCGCCACACCAGGTGGAAGAACCTCGACGACGTGCTGAGCTCCCGTTCCAGGAACACGCCGGACAGGAACGGCCGGAACACCGCCTCGACCGCTCGGTCGGACACCCCCAGCCGCCGCAGTTCCTCGCGGGTCGTGCGGTCCTGCGCGGTGAGCAACGGCCGCGACGGGCCGAAGGCGTCCGGTCCGGAGAACCGGGCCACCGCCGCCACGTCCCGCACGCCCAGGACGTGCTGGCGCAGGAAGCCGTCTCACGCGGACGGCCCGCTGCGCGGATCGGCGAGCAGGTCGTGCCTGCCGTCGTCGTGCACGAACGCGCCCGGCCTGAAGTGCCGCAACGGCAACGGATCGAGCCCGAGCCGCTCCAGTTCGGGATAGGCGGGCAGCATGATCTGGAAGCCGCGGTCGAACCGCACGCCGTCCTCTACGTCCGTCCGCACCCGCCCGCCGACCTCGTCCCCCGCCTCCAGCACGGTGACCTCGACGCCGGCCGCTTTGAGCTCCAACGCGGCACTCAGGCCCGCCAGTCCGGCTCCCACCACGACGATCACAGCGTCCTCCAGCGTCGGGCGACCGAGCGCAGCAGCGGCACACGGCCCTCGGCCGGCACGGTCCACAGCTCGGTGCCCGCGACGCCCCAGCGGCTCAGCAAGTGGTTGGCGGCGGCGAACCCCGTGGTGGCGGCACGTTCCATGAGCGCGACGGGCAGGTCGATGCGCACGAGATCGCCCGCGACCACCAGGAAGTCGTCCGGTGTCCGCACCCCCGGCCGGTTCGCGTAGCCCCCTGCCGGGAACAGCGGGCAGTCCTCGCGCAGCTCGTGCCGTTCGTCGATCACCCCTGCCCGCTTGGTCTCCGGGTAGACCTCGGTGAGCTGCTCCCAGAGCCGGGCGCGTGCCGACCGTTCGTCCACATCGGACGGGAGCGCGTACCCGTGCAGTTCCACCACCGAACCGCCCGTGCGGGCCGCCCACGCCCGTGCCTCGTGCTCGTAGTGGTCCAGAACGCTGATGTTGTCCAGCAGGTCGTGCCCGCCGGTGCCGAGGAAGCCCGGCCGGTCCGGGTCCACGGGCGTGTCCAGCCAGTACCTCGACACGAGGAATCGGGGCGCGGTGCGCAGCCCGCCGACCTTCTCGCGCCACGCGGCGTCGCCGAGCGTGGGCGACTCGCCGACGAGTGCCCGCAGGCCTTTGACGTCCGCGGCGAGCACCACGGCGTCCGCCTCGATCGCGCCGTCGCCGATGGTGACGGAGAACCGCTTCTGCTCGCCCGGCCGCACGGAGCCGACCTCGACGCCCGTGCACACCGTCGCGCCCAGCAGGGCGAGGTGGCGCCGGAGCGGCTCCCACAGCCCGTGCGGGAACGGATCCGCGGCCACGTCGAACAGCAGTCCCTCGTCGGAGCCGAGGAAGTAGATGTGGAACATCACCGCGAGTTCCGCGGCCGACATGCGGGTGGGGTGGGCGAAGAAGCTGCGGGAGAACACCTCGAAGGCGAGGGCGTGCGCGGCCTCCGGGAAGCGGATGCGTTCCAGGTAGGTCGCGGCGTCGATGCCGTCGAGCTCCTCGTACACCCGCGGCACCGACACGTCGAGCAGCGACAGCGCGGCCCGCGCGTTCACGTCGGGCAGGTCGCGCCAGCGGAACGTGGGACTGCTGCGCAGGAAGGCCAGCGCGTTCCACGGCACCGCCGTCGGGAGGTCCGCGAAGCTGTCCCGATGGCCCGAAGCGTGTTGCAGCGGGTAGTCCGGCAGTCCGACCAGGGCGCGTCCCGCCGGGTCGACGCGCTTGAGCAGTGCGCGAAGGTTGTAGTACTGCCGGAAGAACGCGTGGAAGCCGCGCGTCATGGTGGCGTCGCTGCCGTCCGCGAGCCTGGTGCTCCAGCCGCCGACCCGTCCGCCGAGGTAGTTCTCCCGTTCGCACAGCACGACCTGCGCCCCGCGTTCGGCGAGCAGGGTCGCCGCGGAGAGCCCGGCGATGCCACCGCCCACCACGGCGACCACGGGGGCGTCCCCCTCGAACTGCGCGCGCCCGGCCGGTGCCGGGATCCGCACGGCCTTGCGATCCCTCACCGCTGCTCCTGTTCCGGCGCGTGGCCGCGGAAGGTGTGCACCACGCCGAGCTGCAGGCCCGGCACCGGAGCGCTGCGCACGCCGACGAAGCCGTTGCGCCGCAACCGGTCCCGCAGCGCCGTCGCCCCGTCGAAGTCCATCACGCTGCGCCACAGGTAGGTGTAGAGCGAGCGGTCCCCGGTGGCCAGCCACCCCGCCGGCACGATGAACCCGCACAGCACCGTCCACACTGCCGTGCTCAGCAGCGAGTCGCGCACCGAGTACTCGTGCAGCACCAGCGTTCCGCCGGGTTTGAGCGTGTCGCGGAGCCGGCTCAGCGTCGCGTCCGGCTCGGGCAGGTTGCGCACCAGGTAGGCGGCGAACACCGCGTCGAACGGCCCCTCGTCCACGTCCTCCGCCCGGCCGTGCACGAACCTCACCGTCGCCGGCCAGCGCTTCTCCCGCGCCCGCTCGATCATGCCCGCCGAGGCGTCGACGGCGACGATGTCCACGCCTGGCGCGGCGGCGACCAGAGCGGCCGTGGAGGCGCCCGTGCCGCAGCCGAGGTCGAGCACCCGCATCCCGGGGCGCAGGCCGAGCGCTCTCGCGGAACGGCGCAACGCCTGGTGATAGCCGGGATTGAGCCCGACGAGGAAGTCGTAACCACGCGCCGCGCGGTCGAACTTCGCCGGCACCTCAAGCTTGTTCACGCGCCACCCTTCCCCGTTCCCACAGCAACAACACGGCGGTGACCATGGCGAACCCGTAGAGGAAGTCCTCCACCGGGATGTCCCACGGCACCCGCACCCCGCTGATCGCCCAGTCCGCGTACAGCACGACGGGCGCGTCGAGCTTCGTCAGCCATCCGTCCACCGGCACCTGGAACCCGAGCACGATCACCATCGTGATCCAGTAGGCGGGCCGGCTGAACAACCCCGTGCGCAGCACGCAGAACTCCAGCAGCAGCACCACGACGACCGCCGCCATCGCGGCGAGCGAGTACTCCTCAACCATCACGCAACCAACGTTCCGAACGTCCCCGGACGGCCTCGTAGGTCAGCACCGCGCAGAGCGGGATCGCCAGGAAGAACAGAACTTCCTCGATCGGCAGCACCCCACCGATCAGCACCCCCGTCGTCGCCTCGGGGTGAAAGCTCCAGTGCCCGCGCAGGATGGCGACGACATCCCAGACCGCCAGGACGAGCAACACAGGTGCGATGGCGCGCGCCAGGTCGGGAGCACGGCGGTAGACCCCGCGTCCCATCCACTCCAGCGGCAACGTGATGAGCACACACACGCCCAGCACCACCAGGTATTCGTACTGGCTTCGCATCGCCGACCTCCCGCAACGACCGTATGGGCGGCGCGGCGAGTCTGCACAACGGCGAGAGGACTTTCATGCGATTCGTTGGCGGAGCGAGGTTCCACCGCCGTCAGGTCGTCTCCGCCTTGGAGATCGCGTAGTAGGCGTCCACCGTGTCACCGTCGATGCCCACGTAGGTGTCGATCCACGCCGCCGCGGCACGCACCAGCACCAGCAGCGCGTCGAACCGCTGTTCCTCCGCCAGCATCCCCAGCGCCACCACGACCCGCCCGTCGTCACCACAAGCCAGGCCGCTCAGCACCTCCGAGGCCACCTCGGCCGCCTGCACGGGGATCTCCTCACCCGGCGCCGCCGGCACGGAGACCGGAATGCGCACGGACGGATCGAGCGATCCACGCGGAACGCCGCGCAGCAGGATCGCCGCGCACGTGTCGATCGCGACCATCCTCAACCGCTCGTCCGATGCCAGGCACCGCACGGCCTCGATGGACCACCGGTGATCACGCCTGTTGATCGCGCCCACCGCGGCCAGGGTCACTTCCCTGGCCTGCACGTCGTCGAGCCGCTGCATCGACTCCCTGCCTCCTCCACAGTCGGCCCCGACTGGAATGCGCCCCCGCGCACCACTTTTGTGTCACTACAACTCAGCAATGGTCGAACGGCCTCAAACACGCTGCATGACGAGTGGCCCGCAGTTCACCCGTCCGCAGCAACGCATTCGATACGGCTATCGACTCACTTCGACAACTCAGATGTTGCTAACATCCGAATACTCACAACCTGGGAGAGACATGGCGACTCGACACCTGTACGTCGTGCGGCACGGCGCAGCGGACCCGTTCGGCGAGCTGACCAGCACCGGCGAACAACAGGTACACCTCCTCGGCAAGCGCCTGGCCCACCTGCCGATCGACGCCGTGTGGCACTCACCCCTGTCCAGAGCAGCAAGCACCGCGCAGATTCTGGGCGAACACCTGCCGAACGCCCCCGTGGGCGAAGCGCCCGAACTGGTAGACCACATCCCCCACGTACCGGCCACCCCTCCACCCGCGTGGGCGGGTTTCTTCGACGGCTTCGACGCGACGGAGGCAGCCGCCGGTGCGCACCTCGCGGAATCCCTGACCACCCGGTTCGCCCACCCCACCGAGACCGAGTCACACGAGGTCCTGGTCACCCACGCCTACCAGGTGGCCTGGCTGGTCCGACACGCCCTGGACGCGCCTGCGGACCGCTGGCTGGCGATGAGCTGCGGCAACACCGCCCTGACAGCCCTCCAGTTCCGCGACGGCACACCGCCGACCTTGCTGCTGTACAACGACATGAGCCACCTCCCGGCGGAGCTGCGCTGGACGGGTTTCGGTCCAGGCACCCGACCTTGAGACCAGGCCACCGCTGAACCACGGCCTCCACCTCGGCCCGGTCCCGGGCGCGTCGTCCGCCCACTCCGCAACCGGCGCCCGCGGCCGTCTTCCGACCTATGACCGCGAATTTCGCTGGGACAAGGCCTCCACGACACCAGCCACTTACCCCACGGCACGCCGCACACCCCACCGCCGGCACGTCCACACGGGCAGGCCGGGCACCCAGCGACGCAAGTCCGCGTCCCGAACGTACGGGCACAACCCGCCCTGTCCCGCAAGACACGGCCAGCGCGGCACCCAGGCACTCGCCTCCACAGCGGGCCACGCACCGGACCGCCACGCTGCCACGCGATCGCCCATCCGATCTACGACGCGAGCTTCTCCGGAACGAGGCCCGCACGGCACCCGGTCGCTCGAACCCACGACATGGCGCGCACCTGACCGATACGAGGCCACGCCCTCAAGCGCAGCGGGGTGATCCGCCCTGTCCTCGCCGGAGCACCGCCTGCAGGTACCCCAGGCACCCGCCCTCACAACGTGCAACGCACCCGACCAACGGTAGGGCCGCCACACCCCACACTCAGGCGTAGCCAGCCCTACCGTTGGCGCAGCACCGCCTGCGCTGCGCGGAGGCGCTCGGCCTCCTCCCGCTCCGACCAGTCCCCCGACACCTCGTCGGCCCACCCCAGCAACCGGTGCAGGTGCTCGTCCGCCCCGGCCGTCACGACCCGCGCCGAACCGACGACGACCGCACCGCTCGTCCCGTCGATGGTGACGGTCGCCCCCACGCCGACGGTGTGCCCACCCACCGTCACCGAGTCGGTGCCCACGACGAGGTCGGCGACCCCCACGACGGCCGGTTTGCCCATCGAGCGCGCGACGACGGCCGCGTGGCTCGCCGGGCCTCCTCGCGCGGTGACGATGCCGGTGGCCGCCGCCAGGCCGCGGATGTCGTCCGGTGACGTCTCCGGCCGCACCAGGACGACCGGGCCGCCGGCGGCCATGCGGACCGCCTCGTCGGCCGTGACCGCCACCCGGCCCGACGCCACTCCCGGGCACACGCCCAGCCCGCGTGCGATGACGTCCGCATCTGGGGCGATTCGGGTCGTGCGCACGTGCCGGAGGTGCTGAGGCGAGACGCGGAGCAGGGCAGCGTCGCGGTCGATCATGCGCTCGTCGACCAGGTCCGTGGCCAGGCGGACGGCGGCGGCTCCGGTGAAGCGTCCCGGCCGCACCTGGAGCAGCCAGAGCTTGCCCGCCTCGAAGGTGAACTCGACGTAGCAGGCGTCGCGGTAGTGCTGTTCAAGAAGGTACAGCGCGGCCAGAAGGTCGCGCCACACCAACGGTTCGCGGTCGGCCAAGGCGTGCAGCGGGTTGGTCAGCGCGCGGCCGGAGACCACGTCGGAGCCCTGGTGTCCGAAGAGGACCTCGCCGAACGGCACGTTCTCGCCGGTGTCGGGGTCGCGGCTGAAGGCGACGCCGGAGCCGCTGTGGTCGTCGCGGTCGCCGAACACCATCCGTTGCACGATCACGGCCGTGCCCGAGTCGTGCGGGATGCCGTGCAAGGTGCGGTAGGTGCGTGCGCGGGGCGTTTCCCATGACGAGAACACCGACTTCAGTGCCTCGTCGAGGGCCTCGGAGGTGGGATGCAGGTTGAGGATCGTGTCCATCATGCCGGGCATCAACACGGCGGCCCCGGAGCGCACCGAGACCAACGCCGGCGTTCCCATCGTCTCGACGGCCGTCGCCAGCTCGTCAGACAACCCGTCCGGCAGTTCGCCGTCGCGCAGGAAGGCGCGGCAGGCCTCGGTGGTGACGACTACACCGGCGGGTACGGGCAGGCCGAGGCGGTGCAGCAGCACCAGGCCGTGAGCCTTGCCTCCCACCACTTCCGGCGGTTCGGCGAGCTCGGCGGAGAGGTGCCTCACCCACCCCATCGCGCGATCCCCAGCGTGGCGAGCAGGTCCTCGTGCAGCTCGGCCCACACCGTGTGGAACGAGTCGATGGTGTCGGCCAGGTGCTCCAGCTTTCCCGCCTGTGCGCGGGCCAGGGCTTCGGCCAGGCGCGGTTCGTACCGGGCGAACCTCGGAACGGCGGCGGCCAGTGCGGCGATCACCACTACGGCGCGGGCGTGGAAGTCGGCGAACAGGCCGAGAACTCGGGCGTCGTAGACGGTGTCGGTGTGGTCGTTGATGACGCCGTCGACGGACCGGACCTGCCACGCCGTGCAGAGGTCGAGCAGTTCGGGGTTGAGCACGAGGAACGCGTCGAACGCCTCCATCAGCGCGGGGCGCGTCCCGGCCGCCTCCAGCTCGGCCTTGGTCCCGGCGGCGTCGGCGGCCCGGCCGGACTCGGTCAGCGCCCACCCGCCGAAGCCCTTGTGGTGCGTGACGAGACCGGCGACCGCGAGGTCGATCAGTTCGGACTCCACTTCGGACTCTTCCAACCCGGTGAACGAGGCCACGCGGGCGAGTCCGGTGGTGCCGACACAACGCAAAGCGTGCAACACCATCAGGTTCGCGTTCACGACGTCGCCTCCCGCCTGCGCGCACCCGCCGCGTAACCGGCGCCGCGGCCGTCGGCACGGGCGACGATCACGCCGTTGCGCACGCTGACGGCGGACTCGGTGTCGTCGCCGGGATCGGTGAGGCCGATCGCCGACGCCACCAGCGCGTCGCCGTCGAGCACCAACCGCACGTGCTGCCAGGCCTCGGGCGCGAACACCCTGCGCAGGCATCCGACGGCATCGCTCACCCGAAGCCGGACGAGACGGCCGGTCTCCTCCGCGTCACCGGTGACGACGACCACCGTGACCTGCTCGCCGGGCTTCGCGGACCGGACGGCTTCCTCCGCCGCGCCCAGACGTCCAGCGCCCAGTACCACCACCAGGCCGTTCGCGAGGTCGACCGGATCACCGCTGATCTGGTCGACGAGGCCCTCGGGGATGGTCCAGGCATCCGCGCACGTCCGCGCCGGGGCAACGTAGGGCAGGTGCGGAGGAGCCCAGGTGTCCTTCAGGTCGATCCCGCCCAAGTGGCGGCAGGCGTGCGCCACGTCGAACGGGTCGCCGAACCCCGGCAACGTCTCGGCCCGATGGCCCGCCCCGTCGAGCAGCGTGAGCACCAACTCGGCCAGCCGCACCTGCCGGGCCGGCGCGCCTCGCTCCAGGGCGATGGCCAGCAACAACGCCTCCAGCCTGGCAACCTGCGCCAACACCGCCGGACCATGCTCGTCCTCGAGAACGCCTTCGAGCGAACGCAACTGCAGACGGCCGCCCGGCGCCGAGTCACCCACCAACGGCAGCCGTTCGAGCCAAACCCTCGCGAACACGCCGAGCGCGTCGACCCTCGAGGAAGGCGACACGATTGCCCGCGGCTCACCGGCAGCGACCTTCTCGATCTGGTCGATCAGCACGGCCAGGTACAGGGCCCGCTTGCTCGGAAAGTTCGAGTACACCGCGCCGCGCGTCAGCTCAGCCCGGTCGGCGATCCGGTCGACCTTGGCCGGCACGAACCCGTGCTCCGCGAACTCCTCCCTCGCCGCCGCCAGCACCGCGGCACGAGTGCGCGCCTGCTGCTGCACCCGAGTCAGCCGAACCATCGCCACTCCCGCCAGACGCACTTGGGATGTTCTCATCATCCAGATTACCCGAACCTTCGAGTGCGACGCCCTGCGGGTATGGAGGACGACCCAGCCGGTCTTGGACGGTCCTTCGAACTCCGCAGAGGCTGGAGGCACCACCGAGGAAGGAAGCCGCCGCAGGCTGGCACGCCTGACGCCCAAGCGGCGCCAGCACGCCCCTCACAGCGGGCTGTGGAATGTCAGTAGGCGACGGTGGTGCGGCGCTGGACGGCCTCAGACCTGGCCGATCCCGCCGCCGACCGGTGGTGACCGCGTGTGCACCCTCCACGGCGAAACCTCGCTGCGACAGCGCCAGCAGAGACGCTCCGAGAAGAAATGAAGTCCGCGGAGCCAGGCTGTGCGCAGCAACTAGGTCGAACGGAGCAGAGGAGGGGCGATGCGCTGGATCACAGTGCCGGTCAAGGCTTCGGATCCGCTCGTCCACACGGGGATCGACGCGATGCTCCGCGCCTGCGCCCAGATCGACGTGCTCGGCGAGGCGGCGAGGGACGACGCTGATGTCGTCGTCCCGGCAGAACGAGTGGTGAGTGCCGGACGTCTGCACGCGATCGTCCAGCGTGGAGCGGGGAAGAACGTCGACGAGATCGCGACGAGAATCGGCTGCCCAGAGGGAACGATCCAAAAGACTCTGAGTCACATGATGCGCAGACTCAACCTGAACAACCACTCCCACGCGGTCGCCTACGCGTTCCGATCCGGCGCACTGACCTGACCCGAAAGTAGCAGAAAACGGCCGAGCAAGCTGTTTGTACAGAATCTTGAGCTGCACAAACACCTTTAGCGCGCCCAAAAACAAGGCTATCCCACTCGGGACCCAGAATCGGCAAGAAATGGCATGACCATTCCCGATGAGCGGTTCCGAGTGTTGACTCGGTACTGCCGACCGGTGACCAGAACACTCGTGGAACGGAGCGCATGAATGCACATCTTCTCGCGTGCCGCGACAACATCTCGCGGCGAGCGGCAACCTCTTGCGGTTCGGCTGCTGTTCGTTCTCGCGGTCACCCTGATGCTGACGTCGTGCGGTGTCTCCGCCACCGGAGGCTGGCACGGGGAGGTGCCCGGCGAGCACGTCCGCAAGCACACGACTCTCGACTCGCCGCACGGCCCGCTGTACCCGGCCGACGTCAAGCTGCTCGTGGCAGTCGCCCAGGCCGGTCTGTGGGAGGCGCCGGCGAGTGAGGACGTCGCACGTCGCAGCACCAACCCGAAAGTGCGCAAGGTCGCCGAGCAGCTCGCCACGGAGCACCACGCGTTGCACGAGAGCAACATCGCCGCCGCCGACCGGCTGCAGGTGCAGCTGCCGCAGGCCCCCACCCCGCAGCAGAAGGGCTGGCAGGACGAGATCAGGGCCGCCGGCGGTGACGAGCTCGACCGGACCTACGTCAACCTGACCAGGGCCGCGCACGGTTCGGTGTACATGGCCATCACGACCGTCCGTTCCACTACTCAGAACGACGTCATCCGCTCGATGGCGGCGATCGCCGAGGACTACGTCGCACGGCACATGTCCCTGCTGGAGAGCACCGGACTCGCCACTTTCGACGCTCTGGCCGTCCATTCCGGAACGGACGCGCGGTACCAACCGGTCCCGGCTCCGATGGACCTCGGGCTCGGCATCAGCCTGGCCGTCGCGGTCGGGCTCGGAACCCTGGTGCTCGTCCGGCTCGGTTCGCGGACGCGGCCCGTCGAAGCCGCCGAGGAAGACGAGGAGGCGGGACAATGGGCCTGACGAGTCTGCACGAGACAGTGCTCGCGGTCGGCTACACGGGCAACGACAACGGTGTCCGCAGCGTGGTCGCGTTCTCCGCGCGGTTGTCCTACCTGTCGATGTGCCTGACGCTGTGCTGGGGCATCTTCACCGCCACCGGCTGGATCCGCCGCTTCACCGGACATCACGCGCTGCGCAGCGGACATGCCATGCTCGCCACCTTCACGCTGGCGACGGCAGCCGTGCACGGGCTCGGTTTCTGGTTCCTGGACGAGCAGCTCGTGGTCGGCGCACAGGTGTTCATCCCGTTCCTGAACGGGTACGTGCGGCACGCGCTGGGAATCATCGCCTTCGATCTGCTGGTGGCGATCATCGTCACCGCGGGCATGCACCGCCTGTTCCGCTATCGGAACTGGTTGCGGTTTCACCAGACCGCGTACGTGGTCTTCGCGCTCGCGGTCACCCACGCGTGGTGGGGCGCCTGGGCGAACGGCAACTTCGAGTTGATGTGGCTGGCTGGGATCACGGTGTCCGCCCCGGCGCTCGCGCTGGCCGCGGTCCGGTTCGTGCCGCCCAGGGTTCTGGTCAGGATCGGCCTGATCGAGGGTGACGCGAGCGAGGTGGCACCGATCGACAAGGCGGCGCCGCTGAAGATCAGCGTCGACAACCAGCGGTGTCACCGTTACGGCTTCTGTCAGTCCGAGGCTCCGGACGTGTTCCAGCTGCGCGAGGACGGACGGCTCGCCTACCGGCAGAGCCCCGAGGTGTCGCGCAACCTGGACGTGCTCTCGGCGGCGCGGTCGTGCCCGATGCGGGCCATTGAGATTGCGGGGAGGGAATCGTGAGCGAGCTGCCGCGAATCGTGATCGTCGGAGCGGGGATCGCCGGGCTGTGTTCCGCGGAACGGTTGCGGGAACTCGGGTTCGACGGCGAGATCGTCATCGTCGGATCCGAGCCGACGATGCCGGTGTACCGCCCGTCGCTGTCCAAGCAGTTCCTCACGGGCGAACTCGGCTCCAAGGACGTGCTGACGGCACCCGCCGAGGATCTCGGCGCGACCTGGCGGCTGAACACCTCGGTGTCCCAGCTGGATCCGCGCCGCCGGGTCGTGCACCTGCCCGGCGGAGAGGAACTGGAGTACGACGGCCTGGTCATCGCGAGCGGTGTCGAGCCGCGCAGGCACCCCGGCGGACTGAACGGGCATCCACGGGCAGCGGTGATCCGCACCCGCGCGGACACCCGGCGGCTGCGCCAACTGCTCGACGGATCACGTGAACAGGTCGTGGTGATAGGTACCGGCTTCATCGGCTGCGAGGTGGCGTCGAGTCTGCGGCACATGGACCGGCCCGTCACCGTGGTCGGCCGAGCCAACGTGCTGATGAACAACCTGCTCGACAACGACCTGGCGACACGACTCACGGATCTGCACCGGCGCAACCGGGTTCGGCTGGAGCTCGGCGCGAAGGTGGACTCGTGGGCAGGCGGCTCGTCGCGGATCGACCTGCTGCTCTCGAACGGGCGGAGTCTCAGCGCCGCCTGCGTGATCGTCGCGGTCGGCTCGGTCCCGGCGGTGTCGTGGCTGCGTGACTCCGGTGCCAGGCTCGACAACGGCGTGGTGTGCGAGGCCACCTGTCACGTCGAGGGACTGGAGGACGTGGTCGCCGCCGGTGACGTCGCGTCCTGGCCGAACCTGCGGTTCGAGACCACCCCGCGTCGCGTGGAACACTGGACGAACGCGATCGAGATGGGTCGTGCGGCGGCGGAAAGCCTGTTGAGCGGCCGGGAGTCCGCGACACCGTTCACACCGATCCCCCGGTTCTGGTCCGAACAGCACGGCCTGCGCATCCAGGCGGCCGGCATGCCCGCGGCAGGAACCGAACGCGTCTCACTCGATCCTGTGTCCACTTCGGAGCGCTCGCTGACCGGCTATCTGCGCGACGACGAACTCGTGGGCGTCATCGGCTTCGACCGGTCGGTGGCGGTGCTGAACTACGCCAAGAAGCTGCAGAGCAAGGGTTTCATGACCGGGGCAGCACGCCCGCAGTCACTCCTGTCCGCCTGACCGGTCAGTGGTTGAAGAAAGGAGGTCCGTCGTGCGGCTGAGTCCACGAGCGTTCGTCATGGCGCTCACATTCCTGGCAGGCGTCGCCTTCGCAGTCGCGCAGTCGCCCAACTTCTCGTCGCTCACCACCGTGGTCAACGTGCTCACCTCGGACTCGACGCACTCATTCCAGGTCACCGTTCCGCTGCCCTACCGGGAGCCCCAGCGAACCCTGCTGGCGCCGGTTCCGGCAAGCAGGTTCGACGTCACCTGGCCGCTGTCGGAGCGAGGGATAGGCATGCGAACCGATCACGCGACGGAGGGCTGATGATGAGCTGGGACAGCACCGCGTCGTCGCACCCTTCGCCGAGGCCCCAGAAACGACACCTCCCGGCCTCGTCCGAGGCGGTCCGGTTCGGCGGCTGGACCGACTACCGCGAGTGGGCCGAGCACGACTTCCGTGATCGGTCTCCCGCCGAGGAACCCGGCGCGGCCTCCCAGGGCGCGATCGTGGTGGAAGCGCTGACCGATCTGGTGCCGATCAAGGTGCTGCTGGAGGAGGACGCTCAGGGCTCGCGGAAGGGTTGTCTGATTCCGTCGAGCGGCCTGGCGATGACCGACCTCGAACCCGAGCCGGAGCTCGACGTCGAGGACTCGGCGATCATCCGGCCGTACGTGCGCTCGGGTGGCCGGTCCGAGGTCAAGTACGACCTCGAGTTCGAGACCTTGGTCGAGGCCGCCCGCCCGTACGCGTCCCTGCCGGCCAAGGACCTGTCAGAGGATCAGCGGCACATCTGCCGGGTGTGCGTGGTACCGCAGTCGGTCGCGGAGGTCGCGGTGGCGATCTCCGCACCGCTCGGGCTCGCGCGCACGATCATCAGCGAGAGCATCGAGAGGGGATACCTGCGGGTCCATCAGAACATTTCCATTGTGGACGGACTGCCTCCGATGGATCTGTTGCGGCGGGTCTACTCCGGTCTCGCCCAGCTTTCCGACGCGCGATGAGTCCGAAGGAGACGCGATGAGCGCGCAACTGAAACGCAGAGGCCGTCCGGCGCCACTGGCGATCGGGTTCGCCGTTCTCGCGCTTGCACAGATCACGACGGTGACCCTGGTCGCCATGGCCGTGGTCCGGACCGACGGCTGGACACGGCTGACGGCCCTGCTGGCCGCGATCGGCGCTCTCGGCGCCGGCGCGGTGCTGTTCACCTGGTCACGCCAGGTGTCGCGGTCACAGGACGCCGTGCGCGGCGAGATCGACGTGCTCGCGACGCAGCCGCTGACCGAGATGCTGACCGACGTCGTCAGGAGCCGGGACATCGCGGAGTTCCGCAAGCGCCTTCCCGCGGTGTCCGATGCTGGGCTCGCCCAGCTGACCGACCGGGTCGAGGAGGCGTGCGCGACCGCGTTGCGGATGGCGGTGGAGCACGAGGACCTGCGGGTGGGTTACACAGAGGTCTTCGTCAACATGTTCCGCCGCACGCAGACCCTGCTGCAGCGTCAGTTGCAGGTGATCGAGCGGCTGGAGCAGGGCAACCGCTCACCGGCGGACATGCACCTGTTCTTCCAGCTCGACCACCTCGTGACCCGGATGCGGCGCAACAACGAGAACGTGCTGGTCCTCGCCGGGACCGAACTGGTGCGCGCCACCAAGAACCCCGTGACGATCGCGGACGTGTTCCGCGCGGCGATGTCCGAAGTGGACAAGTACCAGAAGATCCGGGTGCTGGGCACGCCGTCGATAAGGGTCTCCAACACCGCGGCGGGCGACCTGATCAGGATCATCGCCGAGCTGCTGGACAACGCCACGTCGTTCAGCGCACCGGCCAAGGAGGTCACGATCAACGCCGAGCTCGGGCGGCACAACGGTCTGTCCATCGGAGTCTTCGACAACGGGATCGGCATGTCCGACGAGGACATCCGGAAGGCGAACGAGCAGCTGAAGAAACTGGGCTCGGAGGAGATCGCCCGATCGCGCCGGGTCGGGCTGTTCGTGGTCGGAAGACTCGCCGGTCGCAACGGCTTCAAGGTCGAGCTGTTCGGTGGCGACGACGTCGAGGGCGTGTCGGCGCTCATCTCGGTGCCGAGTTCGGTGCTGCTGGAGGAGGACGCGATGCGCGCGATGCTGCCGGGAGACTCGAGGCGGATGACCACCGGTGCGAAGCAGGCGAGTTCTGCGGGGCCCTCGGTGGCGGTGACGACAAGCGTGCGCCGGACCAGCACGCCGCACGTCGCCGAGAACCCCGCCTCCGGCCGGCGCCGGATGTCCTCCTGGTACGGCAGGTCGCAGGCCTGGCGGACCGAGCGCGACAACGTGCGCAAGGGTCCGTCCGGGTCGGATGCCGGGGCCCAGCAGGTAGACCGGACCCACGAGGGGGTGGCGGAGGAGCTGCCGATGCGAGTGCCGGGCAAGCGTGCGGTGGAGCTCGCCGCCGAGACCGCGGTGCGACAGCAGGCGCTGGTGCTGGAGGCCCAAGCCGTCGAGCCGCCGTCGGGGCCCACCGACGTGCCGGAGCGTGAAGCCCCGTCGCCGCGAACCCGCGAACCCGCGCCGCTGCCGGAAGATCGGGGAACCAGGGTGGCCTCCCGGTGGTTCAAGGCTCGCGGTAACGCCGACGAACCCGCGTTACCGGCGCGGACTGGGCAACCGAAGCGGGAACAGGCATCGCGGACGGCCGAGCCGGAGGCGGACCCGCCGCCCTGCAGCTACACCGAGGACGGTCTGCCGTTACGGCGGCAGGGAGCGCATCTGCAGGCGACGATCGCGGCCGGCGATCCCGCACCGGAGATGCCGAAGGAGATCAGGGCCGTCGAACGCGACCCGGCACACATGCGGCGCAGGTTGTCCAGTTACCAGCTGGGTGTGCAGAAGGCCAAGGAACAAGAGGACCGGATGCGCGGCCGGCAACAGCAGGCAGGCGGTTGGACCGTGTTGGAGAGGAAGGCAACGAAATGAGCGGAGAGCCGAAGCAGCAGGCCATGACCTACGAAGAGCTCGTCAACGAGAGCTCGTGGCTCATCAACGACTTCGTGGACCGAGTGCCCGGCGTGGCACACGGCGTCGCCGTGTCCGCGGACGGTCTGCTCCTGGCCGCGTCGAACACGCTTCCCGAGGACCGGGCGGACCAGCTCGCCGCGGTCTCGTCGGGCCTGCTGAGCCTCACCGACGGCGCGGCGCGGTGCTTCGAGGCGGGCAACGTCCGGGAGACCATCGTCGAGATGGACGCGGGAACCATGCTGCTGATGGCGATCAGCAACGGTTCTTGTCTGTCCATTCTGGCCGATCCTGGCTACGACATCGGCCAGATCGCCTACGAGATGGCCCTGCTCGTGGACCGGTTCGGCCGTCAGCTCACACCGGGTGAACGCGCGGACGAGACGGCGGCGATGGCCGCCGGTTCCGCTTCGAACTGAGGGACCGGAAAGGAGAGGAACGCGAGATGAAGAGGCTTGAGTTCGGTCCTGTGAAGAAGTCCGGTTCGGTCACCTCCACCAAGATCGTGGTGGCCGGCGGGTTCGGAGTGGGAAAGACGACGTTCGTCGGTGCTGTGTCCGACATCCAGCCGCTGACGACCGAGGCGATGATGACGGTCGTCAGCAACGAACTGGACGACACGACCCGGATTCCCAACAAGGTCGCGACCACGGTGGCGATGGACTTCGGCCGCGTCGCGCTCGACGACGACCTCCTGCTCTACCTGTTCGGCACACCCGGTCAGGAGAGGTTCTGGTTCATGTGGGACCACCTGGTGCGAGGTGCGCTCGGCGCGGTCGTGCTGGCCGACACCCGGAGGCTCTCCGACTCGTTCAGCTCGATCGACTTCTTCGAGAGCCGCAAGATTCCCTACGTCGTCGGAGTGAACACATTCGACGGAATCCTGCACCACCCTCTCGAACACGTGCGGCGGGCGATGGCGATCAACCCGAGCGTCCCGCTCCTGCGCTGCGACGCGCGTGACAGGGGTGAGGTGCGTAGGACGCTGCTGGAGCTGATCGCGTACGTGATGCAGCGAGTCGAGCACGTCGCTGAACCTCTGACGGTGTGACGCCCCTTCCTGGCGCTCGCGGTCAGCCGATCGCGCACGAAGTTTCCGCACGGGCGCATCGGGTCTTCACTCGCGGGCCACGGCACGCGAGGTGTTCCGAACGGTGAGAGATACGAGAGATCAGCAGGGATGGTTGGTTATGCCGAACGTCAGCCGTGAAGTGATCGCACTGGACGTGCCCCGGTTCCAGGAACTGATCAAGACCAACGATGTGGTGGTCATCGACATCTCCGCGGAGTGGTGCGGTCCGTGCCAGGCGTTCACGAGTACCTTCCGCGACGCGGCCGCGTCCTACGAGGACGTCGTGTTCGCCTCGGTCGACGCCGACGAACAGCTGGAGCTGGGCGCCGCGTTCAACGTCAAGACGATTCCGACGGTCGCGGTCATGCGGGCGGGCGCGCTGATCTTCGTGCACGAGGGTTCGCTGAGCGAGCAGGCGCTCGCGGACGTGATCAGGCAGGCACGAGCACTCGATGTCGAGAAGGTGCGACAGTCGGTCATCGCCCGCGCGGCCACGTCCTGACCGCGACGCCACGAGGAACCAAGGAGACAGGTCATGGTGCTGGAAGTCGGTTCACGGGCTCCCGATTTCACCCTGGAGGACAACAAGCTCAAGCCGGTCACGTTGTCCTCGTTCGTCGGCGAGAAGAGCGTGCTGCTGGTGTACTACCCGCGCGCGTTCACTCCCATCTGCAAGGGAGAGCTGTGTCAGATCCGCGACGAGATCGAGGTGTACCGCGACTACAACGTCCAGGTGCTCGGCGTCTCGGTCGATTCGCCTTTCTGCCTCGACGAGTGGGCGCAGAGGCAGAAGTACCCGTTTCCGCTGCTGTCCGACTTCTGGCCGCACGGCGAGGTGGCCACGACGTACGGAACGTTCAACGACGACGCCGGTGTGGCCCGGCGTGGCACGTTCCTGATCGACACGGAGGGCATCGTCCGGTTCGCCGAGGTGCAGAAGGCGGACCAGGCGCGCAACCAGTCCGCGTGGAAGGCCGCGATCGTGAGCGCTCTCGAACCGAAGGTCGGCTCAGGACTGTCCGTGCCCACGGCGGCCGGCAACTGGATCGACCTGCCACCGGAGTAGCCCGTCTGAGCTCCGGACGCGGCTGGGACGTCCGCGCACCTCGTTGCGCGAGTGGGTGGTGGCCGGCGGGTGCGACAAGCGCCGGTCACCACTGGAGCTGCCACCGACTCGGCCGGGTCCGGATGCCGCGATCTGCTCGATTCGGATGCGGCGGAGCAGACCGCGTGAAGTCCCTCCGCCGATGCTTCGCCGGGACAGGCGGAACGACGGGAGTGCAACGTGAACGAGCTGCAGGTCGCTGTTTTGTGCGCTTGATCCGATCACGAAGGTGGGCGTGTCCGCCTGCCTTGCGACGGAGTGCGCCTGGAACCGAGAAAGATCGAGGTGCTCCGGCTGATGGCGGACGGCCTCGACACCAACGAGATCGCGCGCGATCTGTCCTGTTCGGAGCGTGCGGTGAAGAAGATCATCTGATCATCAGGTGCCGAACTGGCACCGGAAGCGGGCCCGCGTCGCCACCAGCACGCCGCGGTGCGGGTGATCGGCCGGACAGGTGTCCAGTGCCTGGTTGAGAACCCAGAACACGGGCAACGGCGCGCAGGCCGCGAGCTCGTCGTCGTGGGAGACCAGCCACTCGACCACCCAGGAGTCGAGCTGCCCGTCGCTGACGGCCGCGAGCTGGTCGCAGACGCGCTCGACCTGTGCTCCGGAATCGGCCAGAGACCTCGCCGCCCTGCGGTGCAACAGCGGCAGCATGTCCAGCGGGGTTCCGTCGTAGAGGGCCCGGCGTTGCGCGGGGTGGGCAAACGTCAGGCTCTGACCGACGTGCGCGAGCACCTTCGCGCGCAGTGCCTCGTCCAGCACGTCGAGCAGCTGTGACGGCCATCGGCCGACCACGGCGGCGAGCTCGCTGGTGGTGAACCGCTGTCCGAGCACGGCGGCCGCGCGCAGTGTCTCCAGGGCGTCGTGGGACAGCCGGTCGAGCCGTGCGGTCATCGACGCCGCCAGCGCACGTTCGGCTGAGCCCACCCCACCGGCGCCGTGCAGGTCGACCACACCGCCCTCGGCACGGACGGCGTTGTCGCGTACCAGCATCGCGATCGTCTGCCGCAGCACCAGTGGATTGCCCAGGGCATTGGTGGTGAGCGCCTGCAGCGCCGGCCCAGGTGGCATGCCGACGACCTGGTGGATCAGCTGGGAGGAGGCGGCCCTGCTCAACGGCCGCAACGGCATGATGACGTCGTCGCGCGTGGCGATGCCACGCCGCAGCCGCGCGAACTCCGAAACGTCCACATCGGACCTGGCGGTCGCCATCATCAGCAACGGCAACGACCTGGTGGCAAGACAAAGCTGGTCCCACACGAGCAGGCTGGGATCGTCCGCCAGATGCAGGTCGTCGATGACCAACACGAGCGATGCGTTGGCGCACAGCTGTTCGACTCGCTTGAGCACGTCGTTCATGGCGATCGGGACGTCGCTCTCCATACCCAGCGCCCGGCTCAGCGCACTGAGCGGTTCCTGGCAGAACTTCTCCGCCACGGCCCACGCGAGGTGGTAGCAGCGGGGCTCGATCGAGGCCAGTACCGCGGACAACAGTGCCGACTTGCCGATCCCCGCATCCCCCTCCACGAGCACCGAACGTCCACGTCTGGTCTCGATATCCCTTATGTGGGAACGCAGTTTCGCCGTTTCGAGCTCCCGGCCCGCCAGTTGAGGCCGGGTGACGCCTTCCGGAATCACGGAGAGCAGCTCGGGCTTCGAGCGGCGGCGGGTGTTCGGCTCCGGCGTCGCGTGTGCCGGATCTCCGGCGAGCAGTTGATGGTGCAGCAAGCGGATCGCGGTACCCGGTTCGACTCCGAGGTGCTCGCGCAGGACGCCGCGGAGATGAGCGATCCGGTCCAGCGCCTCCATTCTGCGTCCGGCTCGCTGCAAAGCGGTGATCAGCGTTTCCCACAGGGACTCCCGCAACGGGTGCTCCTGGACGAGAGCTTCGAGTTCGGGGACGAGGTCGCTGTGCTCCCCGAGTGCGAGCAGGCTCTCGAGGCGCTGCTCCACCACGGCGAGACGTTCCTCGGAGAGTTCGGCGCGGCGTCGTTCCGCGAACGGACCGGGCAGCCCACCGAACGCTTCACCGCGCCACAGCGCGAGTGCGGAGTCGAGCCGCTGCACCACTCCTTCGTGGTCACCCGCGGTGCGCCGTTCGCCCGCCCTGTCGCGCAGGTCGTGGAAGGTGGCGAGGTCGATGCTGTGGGGCGGCAGTCGCAGCCGATAGCCCGGCGGCTCCGACAACAACACCTCGCCACCGGACCAGCGTGCTCTCTCAGGTTCCAGCACCCGCCTCAGACCGGAGATGTAGGTGTGCACGTTGCCATCGACGCTCGCGGGCGGTGAGGCTCCCCACACGCTGTGAATCAGCTCGTCACGCGGAACGATCCGGCCGAGGTGATCCGCCAGCACGGCGAGGATCGCCTGCTGACGTGCCGGGCCGAGCTTGATCTCCTGCTGCTCCAGCCGGATCCGCAGGTGCCCCAGCAGATCGATCCGCAACATTGTTTCAAACATGATCAGCCGCACGGTCGAAACGCAGGAACGCGCGTCGCATGTCCCACCTGGCCCGCACCTGGGTGAAGCACTGGACCGCGGCATCGAGCGCCTCCGCCGCCTTCTCCGGTTGCTCCTGTGCGACGAGGAGAACCGACGCGTCCTCCGCGGCCTGGGCGTACGCGAACTCCCGGCCGGCCCGCCGGTACTCCCCCGACGCGACGAGCACCGCCTCGGGATCCTGGGCCAGCAACGCGCGGCAGTGCAGAGCGGTTGCCCGCTGTTCCGGCAAGCTGTCGGCCACCGCGATGGCACGCAGCGCGGCACTCTCACGCTCCTGGTCCACGGCAAGACGTACCAGCCAGGGAAGCCAGCGGGCACAGTCGTCCGCCGGAACCGACTCGTCGTCGAGCAGCCCGACGAGCACGTCGCAGGCCGCGACCGGTTCGCCCCGCTGTTCGGCGACAAGTGCGCTCGCTGCGCGAGCCACGGCGGACTCGCGCTGATCCGCCTCTCGCCCAACGGCTTCCAGCGTGGCGAGTGCCTCGCCCGGTTCACCTCGATGGGCGCAGATCAGGGCGGCGGTACCGTGCGTCAGCCGCACCGCGGTCAGCGCGGTCAGCGCTTCCTCCCACTGCCCGCCCCAGTACCAGGCGAGCAGATCACGCGTGAAGTCCGAAGTGTCTTCACACCACACCGCGGGCTTCACGAGCAGCGCGGAGAAGTTGTCCTTGCGAGTGGACGAGATCGCATCCGACGACACGAGCCGGCCGAGCAGGGTCGAGGCCAGCCGCGGCGCACGCACCGACAGCGCCGCGGCGTTCTCGGTCAGCCAGTGGTTCAGCCACGAGCCGTTGTCGATCGGCACGAGCATCAGCTGCTGGGCCACCCGCTCCGGCGGCCTGCCGATGGCGATCCACGCCTCCGCGAGCTGGCGATGCAGCGACCCGCGGATCGCCGACGCGTACCTGCCGTAGAACGCGCGCTGAATCATTTTGTGACGCAACGAGAACTCGTCGCCGGACACGACGAGGTAGCCGCCTGTGACAGCGTCGGCGACCATTGTGGACACCTCGTGGGCCGGCAGCATGAGCGCCGCCGCGATCTCGTCGAGGGTGAACCCGTCGCCGCACAGTGACGCCCAGCCCAGCAGGTCCCGGATGTGCTTGGGCACCGTCTGCATGTGGTCTTCGATCACGTCGACGATCGTGCAGTGGTTCGGTGGTGGCGAGCAGGCCTTGAGATCGACCTGGTGGTCTTCAGGCACGAGCACCCCAGAGCTGGTCATGTACTCGACGAGCACTTCGACCAGCCAGGGGTTTCCCGCTGCCTGACGAGACAGTTCGAGCAGAGCCGGACCCGGCGTGGCTCCGGCGAGTGCGGTGACCAGGTCGTCGACCTGGGCGTCGGCCAACGGTCCCAGCGTGATCACTTGGCCGTGCTGCCGCAGCACCGCACGCGTCCGATCGATCTCCTGCCGACTCGGCACCGGCCTCAGCGCCACGACGAGCAGCAACGGCATCGCCGCGGTCTCGGTCGCGAGCTGGCGCAGGACGTGCAGACTCACCGGGTCCACCCAGTGCAGCTGATCGACCACCAGGACCAGCGGTCCGTCCTCGCACAACTGGCCGACGAGAGCGAGCACACCATCGACAGCGGCCACGGTGCCCGAAGAGTCTTGTGCGGTCGTCGAGAGTTCCACCCTGCGGACGGTGGCTGCGAGCGAGGCCCTGCGCGGATCCGGCGACAACCTCGTCACGTCCAGGCCGTCCACCAGTGCGCGAAGGGGCACGACCTGTCCGAACTCGTCGGCGGTGACCCAGGCGAGCTGGCAGCCCCGCGCGTCGGCGAGCGCCTCGTTCAGCACCGCCGTCTTGCCTATGCCCTGCTCTCCTTCGAGCCAGAGAACCCCGCCTGTCCCCCTTGTGACCGACGTGACCGCGGTACGCACCGCCGCGATCTCCGACACGCGCCCGATCAGGCGACGGGTGGTGGGTCGCAGCGTCTTCGTGACGAGCGGGATGGGCCGGGTCATGCCGGGAACGCCGTCGACGGTCCAGCGCAGCGCCGGGTCGTCGCGCACGATCTTGTCGTGCACCGTGGTCAGCGATCCGCCCGGCTCGGTGCCGAGGCTCTCGACCGTGGCGCTGCGCTGCCGCTGGAACACGCCGATGGCGGCTTGGCGACGCCCAGTCAAGTACAGGGCCTGCATGAGAAGCCCGTGCAGGCCCTCGCGCAGCGGGTGTCTCCTGGTCAGCTCGTGCAGGTCGTCGATGAGCAGGTGCGGCCTGCCCGCGTTGAGCAGGATACGCGCACGCCGCTCGACGGCGTCGAGCTTCAGTTCGGCGAGCCGGGCCCGCTGCCTGGCCGCGAAAGGTCCGGGTGTGCCATCCAGCGCGTCGCCGCGCCACAGGTCGAGCGCGGTCTCGAGAGCTGCCAGCTCCCCAAGGGTGTCACGGTTGTTGCGGCACGCCCTCGCCTCGTCGCGCAGCTGCTGGAACCGAGTGACGTCGACAGCGTCTCCTGGCAGCGTCAGGCAGTAGCCCGCCCCCACGGAGGTGAGGAGCGTTCCCTCGGAACGCCGTGGCCGGTGTGGCTCGAGTGAGGCGCGCAGGCCGGAGATGTGGGAGTAGATGCTGCCTTGAGCGGTCGCGGGCGGCTCGTCACCCCAGAGAGCGTCCACGAGTTCGCTCTTGCTGACCGAGTGACCTGCCTGCAGCGCGAGCACCGCCAGCACCGCTTTGCGTTGCGCGGAGCCGAGCTCGACCTCGCCATCGGCACCCCACGCGCTCACGGGGCCCAGCAGGGAGATCCGCACCGCGGTGGGACCGGAGCCGATGTCGTTCGTCGGACGTCGCGCCTTCGGATCGTACGAGAGTGTCATTTCCCACCCTTCCGGCGCGGTCGGGAGACCACGTGAACAGCAGCCAAGCGCAGGTTGGGGCGCGTATTCCGTTGTGGACAGTCGTTGTCAGCTGGCAATGAACCTAGGATTACCACGACTACTCGTCAAGGGCCACCCGATCACAAAGCGTGACCTCGCGGCCGTGACGGGCGAACCCTTTCGGATCGATCCGCCGGCTCTCGGCGGACACGACGCCATCACACTGCACGATCTGGATATGTGCGAAAGCACCGAGCAGGATGCTGGAACAGCAGCACACCGAGACATTCATCCCCTGCTGGACGCGTTGGCAGGCAGAGGATCAGCCCGGAAGGTCTCACCGTCGTTGTTGGACGGTGAGAATCCTTGCTCTGACAAGGACGCGCGACCACTCAGAGGCTCGACAGTGGCCTTGATGGCGGCGACGACCTCGGGGCGCAGGCGGGTGATCCGGCGCGCCAGCCGATCGACGAAAGCGTCGACCTCGTCAGCGGGAGTGCGCGGTTGACCAGGCCGTAGCGTCCACCGCGATGATCCCCTCGACCTGCGCAGTCAGAACTCGCGCCAGGCCGGACCGCATCGACGCGGAGCCGGATCTATGCCCACGCGATTCAAGATCTCCCAGACAGATGGTGTGAAGCGTATCGAGACGAGGTGCGACCGTTCGGACTGAAGACCTGCAACACGCTTTGAGCTGCAAAGAAGCATTTCCAAGCACAGAAGGCCAACACAACCCCACGCAACGCGGGCAGCAGGTGCGCGTCACTGTGAGAAAGACGTCCCTGCCGTCGGAGGTAGTCAGCCGTGCGAGTCTTGGTCTGCGTCATCCTGTTGGCAGCAAGCCTGATGAACGCAGCGAATGCGGGGGCCTCCGAGCGGCCGTTGATCGGACCCGCACGCGGCGATTCGTTGCACATCATGTCGTTCAACCTGAGATACGCCTCGCTCCACGAACCGAACTCGTGGACAACCAGACGGCCGATCATGGCCGAGCTGCTGCGGCGCGAGCAGCCGACCGTGATCGGCACGCAGGAGGGCCTTTTCGCTCAGCTCAAGGACATCGAGCGCGACCTGCCCCCGCAGTACGACTGGATCGGTGTCGGCAGGGCCGGGGGCAGCAGGGACGAGTTCACGGCCGTGTTCTTCGACAGCTCGCGGGTCGATCCCCTCGAGTTCGACCACTTCTGGCTGTCCGCGACGCCGACCGTGGCAGGCTCGAAGTCGTGGGGCAACAAGGTGATCCGCATGGTCACGTGGGTGCGGTTCACCGATCGCGTGACAGGCAAGCAGTTCGTCGTCGTGAACACTCATTTCGACCACGAGTCCGAGACCTCCCGCCTGCGCAGCGCGGAGCTGGTGCGTGACCGGGTCGGTGCCATCGCGCCGGGACTGCCAGTTGTGCTCACCGGTGACTTCAACGCCGCACCCGCCGCGCCCACACACGACATCCTGACGAGCGGGGCGGGCCTGACCGACTCCTGGCTCGCCACCGCGGAACGCCGTACCCCGCTGTACGCGACGTTCCACGGCTACCGGCCGCTCGTGCCGAACGGGTCGCGCATCGACTGGATTCTCATCCGAGGCGTCCGGGTGCTCCTGGCCGCGGCGATCAACACCTTCCAGCGAGGTGGCCGGCTCCCGTCCGACCACCTCCCGGTCCAGGCGTTGATCAGACTCTGACAGCGCCTCGTCTCTCAGCGGCGGACCCGCACGACGGTGACCCGACCAGCTGACGCTTTAGCCCTGTGCAGGTGGCTTGTGTGATCACCAGGTGCCTATCTGCTCCAGGTCGTGCTGGCCTGAGTGGCGAATCTGGTCATGGTGCGGTCAGCACGGCATTGTTCTTCTGTGAGCCCGTTGCGCCAGCTCGGGTCGTGGGCTGGCACCGCGTCCGGTTCCACCAGCGGGTCCGCGAAGCGCTGGAGGTTATCCGGTTCCGGCGACGGCACAACGTCGACATCGTTGGGCTGCACGTCCGCGCCGTAGACGGCTAGAAAGGCGGATCGCTCGTCACACAGTAGCGATCCGCTTCCTCCAGGTGCAGCGCAGACTTCTCCCCCAGCGAAGGACGGTCAGTCGTCGGTTCCTGCGACGAGGGACTCCAGTCGCACCTCGGGATGCAGGCGCCGCATGACGCCCAGCGCGGTGGAGTCGACGAACAGGGCGAGGTCCACGCCGTCGGTGCGGGTGAGCACCTCGGTGCGGTTGCCGTCCACCAGGGACCGTTGCCTGGGGTCGGCCAGGCGGCGCACGACGGTGTAGGGCAACGGTTCCAGCCGCACGGGCGACTTGAACTCCGCTTCGAGGCGATGTGCCGCGACCTCGAACTGCATGGGACCGACCGCGGCGAACACCGGCGCCCCGTCACCGCGACGCAACGAACGCAGGATCTGCACGACGCCTTCGGACTCCAATTGCTCGATGCCTCTGCGGAACTGCTTGGAGCGACTGAGGTCCGCCGGTCGCGCGACGGCGAAGTGCGCCGGCGCGAAGCTGGGCAGACCAGGGAAACGCACCACGGGTTTGCCCGCGTGCAGGGTGTCGCCCACGCCCAGCGCGGTGGCGTTGACCAATCCGATCACATCACCGGGAAAGGCAGTGTCCAAGGTGGAGCGCTGTTGGCCGAAGACCTGTTGCACGTACTTGGTGGCGAACGGCTTGCCCGTGGCGGCGTTGGTCACGACCATGCCTCGCTCGAACACGCCGGAGCACACACGCGCGAACGCGATCTGGTCGCGGTGCGCGCGATCCATGCCCGTCTGCACCTTGAACACGAACGCCGAGAACGGCGCGTCCAGCTTGCGCGGATCACCGGCGGCATCCGGCCGCGCGGTGGGGCGGGGCGCGATCTCGACGAGCAGGTCGAGCAGCTGCCGCACACCGAAGTTGAGCACCGCCGATCCGAAGAGCACCGGTGTCGCCGTGGCGGCGAGGAACCGCTCGAGCTCGAACTCACCGCCGGACGCGCCGAGCAGTTCCGCTTCCTCGCAGGCACGCGTCCAGCCCGCGCCCTCCTCGGCTTCGGCCTGACTCGGCAGCAGGTGCTCCTCGCCCGCGGCGGTGGCTCCGCCCGCGGTGCGCTGGTAGCGCACGAAGTGCCCGCTGCGGCGGTCGAGCACGCCGCGGAAGTGGCCGGCGTCGCCGACCGGCCAGGTCAGCGGCATCGCCTGCAGCCCGATCCGCTCGCCCAGTTCGTCGCACAGATCCAGCGCGTCCCGGCCGGGACGGTCCCACTTGTTGATGAACGTGATCACGGGGATGCCGCGGTAGCGGCAGACGTCGAACAGCTTGAGGGTCTGCGGCTCCAGGCCTTTGGCCGCGTCGAGCAGCATGACCGCGCAGTCCACCGCCGACAGCACCCGGTAGGTGTCCTCGGAGAAGTCGGCGTGGCCGGGAGTGTCCAGCAGGTTGATCACGCAGTCGCGGTAGGAGAACTGCAACGCGGCGGACGTGATGGAGATCCCGCGCGCCTTCTCCATCTCCATCCAGTCCGACACCACACCGCGCCGACCGGCCTTGCCGTGCACCGCGCCAGCCTCGGAGATCACCTTCGCGTGCAGGGCCAGCGCCTCGGTCATGGTCGACTTGCCCGCGTCCGGGTGGCTGATCACCGCGAAGGTGCGCCTGCGTTCCGCTTCCGCGAGCACGGTTGCGGACGAGGCGGTCACCGGGGTGGCGGTGGTCATTCGCGATCCTTCGGGGTTAGACGACATCTCGCCAAACTCTACCCTCACGTGACGGTAATCTGAACCTGCCCCCGGAGGCACGAGTGGGGGTACGAGCACCAGAATGGCTGGTGATCGTGACGCAGTTCGGGAAGGGATGTTGTGGGCGAGCACATGCAGATCGGCGAGGCAGCCGAGAGGACCGGTCTGTCGCTGCGCACGATCCGGTACTACGAGGAGGTCGACCTGGTGGTGCCGAGCGCACGCAGCCAGGGTGGTTTCCGCCTCTACACCGAGCCTGACGTGCAACGCCTCGACGTGATCAAGCGGATGAAACCGCTCGGCTTCCAGCTCGAGGAGATGCGCGAGCTGCTCGGGATCCTCGACGCGCTGTCCACTGGCGACGATCCCAATCGCGACAAGCACCTCGACCGCCTGTCCGGGTTCTGGACCGCCGCCGACGAACGCTGTCAGCAGCTGCGCGCGCAGCTGCGCATCGCCGAGGACTTCGCCACGACGCTGCGGTCCCACCTGCCCTCGGACTGACGAACATCACGCCTGGCCCGCGTCGCGGATTTCCTCTCACCGGCAACTCTCACGTAACGTGAGGGTGTGACCATGGCTCGAACGTCCACCCCTCCGCCCGCACTCGCCCCGGATGCCCTGCGGGTCATCGCCCTCGGCGGCCTCGGTGAGATCGGCCGGAACATGACCGTGTTCGAGCACGAGGGCAAGCTGCTCATCGTCGACTGCGGGGTCCTGTTCCCCGAGGAGCACCAGCCCGGCGTCGACGTGATCCTCCCGGACTGGAGCTGCATCCGGGACCGGCTGGCCGACGTGGTCGCCATCGTGCTGACCCACGGCCACGAGGACCACATCGGGGGCGTGCCGTACCTGCTGCGGGAACGACGGGACATCCCGGTCATCGGCTCCCGGCTCACGCTGAAGTTCCTGGCCGCCAAGCTGGCCGAGCACCGGATCAAGCCCGTCCTGGTCGAGGTCAAGGAAGGCGAACAGCTCGCTCAGGGTCCGTTCGACCTGGAGTTCCTCGCCGTCAACCACTCCATCCCCGACGGTCTGGCCATCGCCATCCGCACCGACGCCGGTCTCGTGCTGCACACCGGTGACTTCAAGATGGACCAGTTCCCGCTCGACAAGCGGATCACCGACCTCCGCGGTTTCGCCCGCCTCGGCGAGGAGGGTGTCGACCTGTTCCTCGTCGACTCCACCAACGCCGACGTGCCCGGCTTCACCACCTCGGAACGCGATCTCGCGCCCGCGATCGACGAGGTGTTCCGCACCACGCCGCGCCGGGTGATCGTCTCCAGCTTCGCCAGCCACGTGCACCGCATCCAGCAGGTCCTCGACGCCGCCGCGGCGCACGGCCGCAAGGTCGCCTTCGTCGGCCGCTCCATGGTCCGCAACATGGGCCTGGCCACCGAACTGGAATACCTGAAGGTGCCCGACGGACTCGTCGTCGACATCAGGGACGCCAACCGGCTTCCCGCCCACCAGGTGACCCTGGTGTGCACCGGGTCGCAGGGAGAGCCGATGGCCGCTCTGTCCCGCATGGCGGCCGGCGAGCACGAGATCGTCATCGTCGAGGGCGACACCGTCCTGCTGGCCAGCTCTCTGATCCCCGGCAACGAGAACGCCATCTACCGCGTGATCAACGGCCTGACCGACCTCGGTGCCAACGTGGTGCACAAGGGCAACGCCAAGGTCCACGTCTCCGGGCACGCCAGCGCCGGTGAACTGGTCTACTGCTACAACCTCGTGCAACCCACCAACGTCCTGCCCGTGCACGGCGAGGCACGCCACCTGCGGGCCAACGCCGAGCTGGCCGTCAAGACCGGGGTCGACCGCGACCAGGTGCTCGTCGCCGCGAACGGCCACGTCATCGACCTGCACGAGGGCCGGGCCTCGGTCACCGGCCAGGTCGAGATCCACAACATCTACGTCGACGGCCAGACAGTCGGCGGCGTCACCGAGGACTCCCTGGCGCAGCGCCGCACGCTGGGCGAAGAAGGCATGATCACCGTGGTCGCCATCATCGACACCGACACCGGGCGGCTCGACGACACACCCGACTTCATCGCCCACGGCTTCGAACACGACGCCTCGACGTTCCTGCCGGTGATCCCCGCCATCGAGAAGGCCCTCGCGGGCGCGGCGGAGAGGAGCACCACCGACGTGGCGGAGTTCGAACGTCTCATCGGCCAGCAGGTGCAAATGTGGGCACAACGCACATACCGCCGCCGACCGGTGGTCATCCCGGTCGTCATCGAAGCCTGAATCGCACGTGGTGATGGCCATGAGCAACCCGCGCCGATTCGAAGCGACGAGCATCTTGCAGATGCCCTGGTCTGATTCCAGATCATCGTGCGGTCCGACAGTTCGCCGCTAAATTTCTTGGCCCCGGTCGACATAACTTAGCGACGAAAGATTGAATCGAGTCGACTGGCCCTCCATACTAGGTTCGAGCTATCCAATAGCGCATGAACACACGAACTGCGCAAGCTTGCTACATATTGGGACCGAATTCCCCCTCGGACACAAAGGTAAGGCAGAAGGGTGGTTGACCAAATGGTCAACCACCCTTCTGCCTTATGTCAACTTCGCCGGGCTCACTTTCTCGGCCACTACGAGAACACCGTCGAACAAGCTTGTTTCTGCAGTTCACACCACCCGTCCCGGGACGGGTTCGCCGTGACCCTCGCCGCCGACTCAGTGCCTGAAATCGCACCCGAGCAGACCCAACCCGGCCACCCGTCCCCTGCTCCGGATCGAGCAATCAGCGCAGCTCAAGTGCCTACTTGAACCCGTCCCGCCGGCCTGTCCGCGAGCGATCCTTGCGGGACAGCTGGGACAGGTCACCAGGGCGCCCTGTCCCTCATACCGACTCGGCAATCGCAGCTCGGATGCCCGCTGTCAAGTAGCCGCGAACGCGCCGTGTGTTTTCCCCGTCGTGGACGTACTGGCGCGCGGGAGAACATCCGAGATCACCCATCTCTTTCCCGAATGTCGTGGGCTCGACATCCAGTGCCTTCACCAACTCCGCAGTGGGTATGAACTCGCGTTCACTCAGGTCTTTGCCCAGGTAATGCGCGACCGAAGCCAACGGCTCCGGCAGCCTGTCTCCATCGTGGTCCGACTTCCCGCCCGTGATCACGACCGCCTCGCGATCACGGGCCGGCAGCGCATCCTGCCCAGCGGCGTGGCCCGTCAACTTTCCTTCCGCTTCACGCAGCGCGCGGCCTCGTTCGCAGATCACCCTCCAGTCGTCGTTAGGCATGTAGAACGTTCGTACCGTCAGCGCCAGGACGTCGGCACCGAGCTGCGTTTCGCCGTCAGGGCGCAGGATTCCCACACCCTTGTGCGATGGGAGGAGTCTGCTGCTGTCGTACCCGCGGGTGTTCATCTGATCACCCAGCACGATGTTGCTGTCACGCCAGTCCATGACCCGCAACGCGAACCGTGATCCGAGGACTGCTCGCAGCTTCGACGGGATCGTGGTGCTGTCCGGTCTCTGGGTAGCGAGCACCATCACCAGACCCGCAGCCGGTGCCTTCTTCGCGAGCCACGTCAGCAGTTCACCGATCCTCTCGCCCGCCGTGAGCCGCTTGCCCTGCACCAGCACGGACGTGCGGTCCTCCAGTGCGATGTGGACTTCGTCGACGATCAACGCAGTGAGCGGCATGTCCAGCGACTGGTCCCTGGACATCGCGGGCGTCACCTTCGATTCGGGACATGTCACGTCGTCCAGGTGCTGCATCCGGCGATAGCGCTGCTGCACGTCGTCAACCAGCTCCTCCAGCCAGTCCATGAACATCAACACGTGTTCACCGTCGTCACCTGCCATGAATCGATGCGCGACCTGCTCCGCTGCCCGCCAGTCCTTCCCGTTCTTGAAGTCCGCGACGTAGAGCCGTGCGTGCGGATCGAGTACTAGTCCGGCAACGGCGAGCCGTTCAGCCATCGTCTTGCCTTGCCGCGGAATCGCACCGATGAGCAACGACGTCCACACCAGCGACAGGTCGATCCGACGTCCACGCGCGTCTGTCCCGAAAGGCACCGGCTTCCACGCGTCCCAACGCCGCACCTCGAGCAACGGTGTCCGAACAGGTGGTGAGGCGTACGGGTCTTTGTCGGCCACCCAGATCGCCACGCGACCGGCATGGCCACCCTCTCCGCGCACCCGTTCCACACTGAGCTGGATCTCGTCCACCGCCAGTGCGGACGCCAGCTCCTCCCGGTTCTTCACGACATCGGCAGCCTTGCGCGTAGCAGGCAGGTCTACCGTCAACGCCCACCCGTCACCTTGCCGGGACGGCCGTTCGACCAGCCGCAGGGTTTCGTCTTTTCCGATCAGCTTGGCGTTCCGGAATACGTCGATCAGCACCTGGGCGTCCATCGTCCACATGAGGATCCGCGGCCCCGCGAGAACGGTCTTGCGGCCCGATGCACCGTCCTTCGCCCGGCCGGCGACCGCCAGTACGACCGCGCCGACGCCTCCCAAGATCCACAGCACCAGATCGCCGTAAGCCAGTCTCGCGATCGCGAGAACCACGCCACTGACCAGCAGCACGGTGGCGGTCACCTTCCACCGGAACAATGTCAGCGCCCGGATCTCGACGAACTTGTCCGCCAGTTTCTCCGACTGCTCTGCGGCCTCGCGGTAGTCACGAACCCGGACCCAGTTCCGCCAGCCTCGCGCCGAGATCACCAGGCCCCGACCCACTGCCCTCGCACATCGGAACGGCACTCGGACCGCCCAAGCGGATACACCCTTAACCGCGTCCCTCAGAGCCTGCCGCGATCTCAACGCCGGCGGCACCGCACGTGAACCACGCCAGGTGCTCTCCAGGCGCCGCATCAGCGCCGCGCGCTCGTCCACCACCTCACCCTCGAGCACCTGCTCGGAATGGACCAACTCGCCGCTCATCGCCGGTCCTCGTTCAACGCCGCCGCCAGCTTGGACGACAGCCCGCGCGAACACCCGGTGGCCTCGCGAACCCATGCGGGTGAGACCTTCTCCCCTGCCTTCTTGGTCTTGCGGGCGACCGCGAGGTACTCCGCGAACGACGTCCGAGGAACCCGCACCCCGTCCTCCACCGCACCCAATTTGTCCCGCAACTCCGTCACCGCTTCGGCAGCGACGAACACGACCAGCGGCGGCACGGAGTGCAGAACCACGAGTGCCGCAGACCCGGCCACGAACGCACTCCAGGTGTTCATGACGTAGGTGGCGCCGAGCGTGAACCACTTCGCCGTCCGCACCCATCCACCGAGCCGCACACCCCTGCGAGCGGTCACCTGTTCCGCTCGCAGGATCGCCAGCAGGACCAGCGACACCATCGGGTCCAGCAACCAGGCTGCAAACCACGTCAACGACCGCACTGGTGCTCCGGCCGCGGCGAACTGCTGCACGTTGGTCATGGTGAACGCAAGCCCCAGCAGAATGCCGGTCCAGCACAACCGGTCCACCTGCACGGCAACCCGCTCGATCGGTTCACTCACTTACGATCACCACCACGACGACGAGGCGCATAGGCGGTCACCGTGAGCGCCCTGGTCAACGTGAACGACGCCAGCAACGCCGGCACCCCGAGCGCCACGAACAGCAAGCACCCCTCGCCGCGGTTCGTGATGATCACCCACTGAACGATCACGATCAGCACGGCGTTCACGACAACCCGCCCACCCAGAGATATCAGCCGCACACTCGTCCGCGCCGCGTTCGCTGTCGCATTCGCCCGACGACAACCAGTCCGCCAGACCAACGCCAGAACCAAGAGCACGCCGGCCGCGGCCAGCACCTGAGTGGGCGTCACGCTGATGGTGTTCATGAGCGCGGCCCCCTCTCGGCCCGTTCACCGCGCTGGAGCCAGTGCCGGTGCACCTCGCGCCGCTCGTCCTCCGGCAGCGCACCCCACACACCGACCGTCTCAGCGCCGGCCGTGCGCAACTCCAACTCCAAGCACTCGTCCCGCACGGGACACCCCGAGCACTGCCGCTGAGCCAACTCCCGATCGGTGAGCTCTTCGTCCGCCCACGGTGGTTCCCCCGTGAACGCCCACATGCACAGCCCGTCGCTCTCGACGACGTCGGTCAACTCATCGGTCGGCACCCATCGCAAGTGGTCCAGCGACCAGGCAATGCCGACCAGCCGCAGATCAGTCACGAAGCGCCCCCGGCTCCGAAAGCACTCGCCGAAGCGAGCTACTGGGGACGACGAGACGGCCGTACTGGCGCTCAGCCGTCAACAGCCCGAGCCGGATCGCCCGAAACACGAGTCCCTCGCTGATACCGAGCACCCAAGCGGTCTCGCGGATGGAGTGAACAGAAGACACAGAAGTGCGCATAGGAATAGGCCCTTCAAAGAGCGAGCTGACGATTTCAGCTCTAATTGATTGATTTCAGCGCATACGAAGGCGCGCTTGATCCCGCACAGCGCGAAATGCGCCGTGTCACGTCTCCAAACAGCGCAAGGCGGCTAATATCAGCGCCGAGGCGGAACGCGGAGGAATTACGTGTCGGAGGATTGGGCGGCAGTCGCCAGAGCCATCAACGAGCGCGTGAACGAGCTCGGCTGGCGTCAACGCGAGCTAGCAGAACGCTCGAACGTCTCCCAGGCGATCGTCCGCGAGATCCAACACAACACAGTGGAGCGCCGGCGAGGGCCGCGGACGCTGGAGTCCTTGCCTACAGCCATGGGCTGGCACCCGATGCACCTCGACGCGGTGCTGCACGGCCGCCGCCCACCCGAGCGAGACGAGCCGATCACCGACCCCGGCGACTCGCTGTGGTCGCGTTTGGACAGTGTCGAACAGCGCCTGATCGACATCACCGAACGCCTCGACGACCTGAAGTCGGACCTCGCGTCGGTAGCGAAGCAAGTCCGCGAGAACCGGTAGCACTGTGCGTTTCTGCTGGTTGAGCGCTTTGATTTCCATGCACCAATTCCAGCGTGAATCGGCGCCCGAACCCATGCATGTCCAATGCAAGTTCAATGCAGGTTCTGCGCTCCGGGGGTAGCGCGAGCATGAGCGTGAACGACGAGTGGACCGGCCAATCAGCGCGTTGCCTCCAGGCAGCACTGCGCATGACTCACGAGGCTTTCGCCGAACACCTCGGCATCGGCGTCCGCACCGTGGCCTCCTGGCACCAGAAGCCAGACACCAAGCCACGCTCAGGAGTCCAGCGCGCACTCGACACCGCACTGGCGAACGCACCCGCTGACGCAGCTGACCGTTTCCATGAGCTGATCAACGGCGGACCGCTGGACCTCCCGGACGGCGCGTCCAAGGACGCGGAACTCCGTCTCAGCGAAGACGCGACGATCGTCGCCGCTCTCGACTGGCTCGACGCCCACGCAGGCTGGGATCCCGGCACAGCCCGCCGCGAAGTAGCTGCACGCCTAGCAGCGCTCGACCTGCACGCCCTCCAGGACCGCGGAGTCCTCCGTGGCCGCGTGAATCAACGCGACACTGCGAGCGCACTCGCGAACTACTACGGCACCTCGACCACCGGCCACGGCCGCTACTCAGCAACGTTCGGCACAAACACGGCAGCCTCGACGACCGTGCTGACGCACCCGGACTGGTTGGACCTCGACTGCCTGCTGTTCCCCAAGCACGACAAGCTGAAGCTCGCCGGCGTAACCCCAGCCGACAACATCACGATGGACGAGGCGAGCGCAGACCGCGCCGCGCAACGGCTGGCCGAAACGCTGGCCCTGGGACACCGCATGGTGAACATGCCGCTGTTCCGGCTGCTCGACGTGGACATGCGGAAGCACCAGCTTGCGGGCACCGTGGGCGTGACGGACTTCGTGGGGTACGTGGTGACGATGGACCTGCTCGAAGGCGAGCTGGTCGACGCGCTCACGACCGACAAGCCGACGAGCCCCGGCGCACTCCCCCTCCGCGACACCTACATGCCGAACCTGACGGCAGCGCTGAACGTCGGCGACCGGATGTGCGCAGGCGGAGCCCTCGCGCTCACGGCCATCGCCCGCCCCGCAGACGCGTTCCGCAGCGAACCGGACTACCTCCTCCTTGTCCAGGAACGCTCAGGCCACGTGATCAACGCAGCCCGCCGCCTGGCCGTGATCCCGAAGGGCTTCCACCAGCCGCTAACGGACTTCCGCGCCGACACACAGGTTGGCGCGACCCTCCGCCGCGAGATGGAAGAGGAACTGTTCGGCCGCGACGACGTGGACAACACCGTCGGCGAACAGCGCCACGCAGACCCCATGCATCCAAGCCGGCTTTCCGAGCCGATGCGCTGGCTGCTGGCCGAACCCGGCCGCCTTCGCATGGAGTGCACAGGCTTCGGCCTGAACCTCGTGAGCGGCAACTTCGAGTTCGCCAGCCTCATCGTCATCGAAGACGTGGAGTTCTGGACCCGCTACGGCGGTGACGTCCAAGCCAACTGGGAAGCGTCCCGTCTGCACCAGTACTCCAGCCGCGACGCGGAGCTCCTGGACGAACTCGTCAACGATGTAGCTTGGAGCAACGAAGGGCTCTTCGCCCTTCTGCAGGGCCTACGCCGCCTCCGCGAGATCGGCGGCACCCGCGTAGACCTGCCAGAGATCGAATGGGAGATCAGGTGACCGCCAACTGGCAGGCCGGCAACGCCGCGGACGACAGCACGGAGACCCGCGGGTGGCTGGTCGGACACTTCATCGACCCGTCGATCGGCGTCCGCTCCCAAAAGGACGTCGAAGTGAAGTGGGGAACTCACCCCGCCGGCGACAAGCGTCCAGATTGGACCGCAGACGACCAGCGCACGACCCTGGTCCTGTTGGTAGAAGGCAACTTCCGCGTAGACACCACTGACGGCAGCAAGACCATGAGCCGTCAGGGTGACTACATCATGTGGGGACCGGGCGTAGACCACTCGTGGGAAGCCCTCGCGGACTCCGTCGTCATGACTGTCCGCTGGCCCTCACAGACCTGACACCTCGAAGCTCGGCAGGCTCACCCGCGAGCCACCGATCTCACGCAGCCGCCGGAGCCCTTGGAGCAACGCGAACAACCCTTCGTTGCTCCAAGCCTCCTGCTGCACCAGGTCCGTGATGAGTTCGCCGTCGAGGCTGGAGTACAACGTCAACCCGGACGCCTCCCAGTTCGCCTCAAGCTGCCCACCGAACCGCGGCCAGAACTCCTCGTCCTCAACGACGACGAGTGTCGCGAACTCGTAGTTGCCGCTGACGAGGTTCAGCCCGAACCCGGTGCACTCCATCCGCATCCGGCCTGGCTCATCCTCCAGCCACCTCATCGGCGCAGACCAGCGCCCAGGATGCATTGGCGATGCCGCCCGCGAAGCACCTGCAGTCACGTCCACATCGTCGCGCCCGAACAACTCCTCTTCCAGCTCTCGCCGAAGCGTCGCACCGATCCGGACATCAGCCCGAGGATCGGTAAGCGGCTGATGGAAGCCCTTCGGGATGACCGCCAACTTCCCAGCGGCGTTCACAACCTGGTCCGACCGCGTCTGCACGATCAACGCGTAGTCCGCAGCACCACGGAACGGGTCCGCTGGCCGCGCAATCGCAACGAGCGACAGAACCCCACCTGCACACACGCGCCCGGCGACATCGACCACAGCATCCATGTCCGGCAAGTACCTGTCCCGCAACGGGTTCAGAGCCTTAGAGCCGCTTACCACCGCGTCCGCCAACTCCGCTTCGAGCAGGTCCATCGTCAGCGCGTACTCGACAAAGCTCCCCACGTCGACAGCCCCACCGATGCCGCGTGCGCTGACGTCGATCTCCGCCAACCGGTACAGCGGCAGGTTCGCGAACCGCACGCCAAGAGCAGCAGCCATCACGAGCCGCTGGACAGCCGCCTCCGCGCAACCTGCACTCAAGACGGGTGCCGCCCCATCTCCCTGTACGAGGGCCAGCCGCTCATTGCCGGCATCGAGCGGCAGCCCAAGGCCGCTCCATTCGGACCGCGTGAACACGCTGGTCTGCACATCCAAGCCCAGGCCTCGAACCCCGAACGTGTCGTTGACTCGGTAGTACCGCCGCACCGCGTCCGCGATCTGCTGCCGGCTGATCCGACTACGCCGTGCCCGCTGTCCCTGGAACATCCCGACGTCAGCGACCTTCAGTCCTGCACTCACCTTCGCCGCGGCCGAACCTGACAGCCAGCCAGCCGCACCATCCAGCCACTCGAACGCACCCGCCAGGCCCGGATGAGCCGATATGCCGACCGAGCTTCCCCCAGGGCTGCCCTCCATTGGTGGAGACAGCAACACCTCGACCGTCGAACCGAACATGCTCTCCAGCAGCCGGGCGGTACTCGCTTTCACCTGGCCCAGAGGCTCGTCAGCAGACCGACGCCCAGCAACGAGCCGCTGAAGGTGCCGAAGCCCAAGCGTGCCCGGCTCCCTGTGCTCCCGCGCGTACAGCTCGGCTTCCTCGACAAACTCCTCCAGCGTCAGCCGGCGTTCCCAAATCCGCTGCTCAAGCACGGTGCGAAACGTCCGCATCGCCCCTCCCAACTCGCCAGGTCGCATCAGGACGTCCCCCGGTCGCCCACAGGCCGTTCCGCTGACCGAGCGCTGATGAAATCTTGATTTCAGTCTGACACGCCCACTCAACACCCGTCAGACCGTCCGGTGGCGTGAGGACTCCGCGTCCGCCTCAGACACATCACCGGACACCCCAAACGCACACCTTCGTGAAGGGAGCGCCGATGATCGCAATCACGATCGCCCTCAGCCTCGTGGCAGCGACGACATGGACATGGATCATCGGCGACCACCTCGACTGGTGGCAGCGAGCAGCCGCACGCCGCCGTCACCAGAGGGCCAGCCACTAACCGGACGCTCGGATGGAAGACCTAACAGCCGAAGCGCTAGGCGAGAAGTGGTTGTCGTTCACCAACGAACAGCGGTCCGAGTTGCTGTCACAGCGCCGCGAGAACCAGCTCAACGAGATGGCGCTCGACAAGGCGCCGACCGACCACGGCGAGACCACACAGCCCTTCAGGCGTATGAGCGCCCAAATGCCACGCATCTCGCCAAGTTTTCGCACCAGAACGAGGAATCCGGACATGCCTCTTAGATACTCAACCGTGCGCGGCCGAGCGTTCGGCGAAGGCATGCGAGCGGCAATCGCACGGTCGGGGATGACCGGCCGAGAACTTGCCGACGTGCTGGGTTGGCAGGAAGCCAAGGTCTCAGACATGGTGAACGGCAAGGGAGGGGTCATCCTCCAGGACGTTCTACTGGTGCTCGGCGCCTGCCGAGTCCCCGAGCCAGAACGTGAACGCCTGCTGGACCTCTTTCCAGGCAGGGAGTTGGACGGCTGGTGGCAGCCGCACGGCAAGTGCATGCCGATCCGGCCGCTCACCGCTCGGACCCAACTTGCCGCGGCCGAGTCCCTAGTCAGCTGGCATCCGCATGCGATCCCGGATCTCCTCCAGACAACTGACCACGCCCGTGCGTGGTTGGCCGCCTCCGCAACGGTGCCAGCGACCGAGGTGGACGAGCGGTTGCGCACGCTGCACGAGTTGCAGGAACTGCTTCGCAACGGCGTCGACTGCACCTTCTACATCCACGAGTTCGCGCTCGCACTTCAAGTCGGCGGGCACGAAGTGCACGCCACCCAGCTATGCCGCCTCATGCTCACGGCGAGTTGGAAGAGGGTCAAGGTTCTAATCGTGCCCGCAGCAGCCGGTGTGCATGCCGGCATCGCAGGTCCGTTCACACAGCTCAAGTTCCCGAAGTACCAGCCACTGATCTGGACCACGACCGAGAACTCCAGCCTTTTCGTCGAAGAAAAGTCCGCAGTAGAAGGCTACGAGTCGATCCTCCAGGCGCTCAGCAAGATCAGCCTTGACCAGGAAGAGTCAACAGCCTGCCTCAGCCGCCTGTGTGTGCGCATCCAAGAAGCGAGCGGAGCCGAGCACGTGAACGACGAAGGCGAGGACGAGCCCTTTCCGCCGATATAGACGCGATACACATCGGACCGACACGAGAGCGAACACCGTGACGAACCAGGACGCCGCAACTGCCCTGAGGCTCGCCGTGATCAAGGCGGTAGCGCTGCAACCGCGCGAGGCGATGGAGAGCGGCCGGCACCAAAAGCGCAGCCTCATCCACGAGATCCGGCGCGTTGTCGACCGGCACGTTCAGTTCAGCCGGAGGCGACTTCGCCTTGCCTCGACGCTTGTGATTCTCGCTGTCCTCGTGATCGAAGGGACCTCCGGTTCGCTCAGGGCCGCCACGGCGCGAAATTGGGCAATGGCTGCTCTCCTCATAGATCTCATGATTGTCGGAGTCTTCGTCCTCGACCAGGTCCGGCTGATGCAACGACGAGACGACTCACTAAAGACAGGGATGTACGTCGCCGCTGCAAATCAGGAGGTCCCCGCGGCAGCCAACCCGCGCAGGACCGCACCAAGGCATGAGGTGTCGACTCCTCATGCCTAAGGACTTCCGGGCCACCGCGCTTGAACGCGCTGTTGGCCGAAAGCTGGCCAGCTGGCGAGACGAACGCTGCCTCAGCCTCGTCGAAGCTGGCAGGCTCATCGGATTCAGCAGCGCCAAGCTGTCCATGATGGAGAACGCGATACAGCCCTCGCCGGTTGTCGACATCATGGCACTGGGTTACGTATACAAGGTGCCCACACCTGAGTGGCAGTTCGTGATGTCGCAAGCACAGCACGCTGCAGACCTGAGGACGTTCCATCTGTCCCGTGCGGCCATCTTCGATCCGGCTGAAGACTTCCCTCTTCTGATAGCTGACGCGACGCAACTACGAACGTTCGCCAGCGGCACTGTGCCGACCATCTTCCAGCTTGCTGACTACACCGGAGCAATAACGCAGCGAGACAACCCTGCCAGAGCCGCACAGCTCTCACGCGTCAGGGAGACCTGGCTTAATCGATCGAACGGCGACGACCCGATCGCAGTCGAGGCCGTCGTCCTAGAGTCGGTGCTGCGACAAGTAACAGGGGGAAGGCGTGTGGCGAAGGCACAACTCCTCTATCTTATCGAGGCCAGTGAACTACCAGAAGTAAGCGTTCGAGTGGTGCCGCTATCGTCTGCACCCTGTTCGATGAACTTCCCATTCACATGGCTAAGTTTCCCACACCAACAACACAACGACGTAATCTATACGGACACATTTCTTAATGTCGAGTACGCAGAAAAACCATCACAGATCCAGCTGGCTGCAGAACGGTTCTCCGAAGCTCGCTCATTGGCGCTCAGCGAAAGGAATTCCCTGGAACTCATCGCAGACACTGCTGCACGAATCTAGTCGAATCCTTGAAGCCAACTCACGCCCTCGCAGTCGACATTACTGACATCACGCCTACCTAGCGACCCTCCAGGCCGCCGCAGTTCCCTGAAGGATGTTCGCTGAAAGGTTGAGCTCAGTTTGACTGGTCGCCTGGAAGCTTAGCCTCATGCTATCAATCTGCACGGCATCGGGGACAAGCGGAGTATCAAGCCAAACTACACTACCCGATCTTGGCAACTCGGGCATCACATCAGCGACAGAAAAATGCACGGAAGGGGATCCGACCGGCGCGATTTCAAGGTCGATCGGACGCAAGGTGCCAATAGGGTAACACGCAATCTGACCAAATATGTTGCTAGCAAACTTCTGAATTAGCCCGTCAGCGTCCCCGAACGCAGCGGCATAGTTTCCAGCAATTCCAGTTAGTCCATCAACCTCATCGCGAAGTACGTATTCGCGATACTCGTCTCGGGGCAGCGCAAACTTAGGTTCGTGAGCATCCACCGCGGCGGCCGTCAGCCGTTCGCGTACACGCGCACGAGCCCCCCGGAGCTCCGCTCGCGCAAAATCATCGAGCGCAGCAGTCGCATCGGCGAGCGTGATCCACTCCGGTGTAGCGACAAGAGCAGAGGCAACGTCACGGGAAGCCTGCATCAACCCTTTCGCCACGACTGCATCAGCCTGCAGCTCATTGGGAACCTCGGGAGGAAAATCGCGCAGCTGCAATTGCTGAGCGCGCTCGCCTGGACTAAATATAAGACGAAAAGTAAATTCGTCGGTAACTAGAGGAGACCCAGGCGCCAGTTGAGGCGCTGGCAAACTCGGGTATCCGGGCATCCGAGCACGTAGCCACGCACACGTAAGGCGATGTGCGGCTTCAACGCGTTTAGCTGCATCAAACCAGTCACGATATGTGGCATAAAACTCCTGCTCATTCAACTCCGGAAGCACACTCAACGCCATAGGCATACGGCTCGCAAGCACTAAGGGGGTTCCGATCATGGCAGCAGCACTTGCATGGATATTCTGCAGAACCCCCGGCAGCCCTGTCGATACGCGCGATGCGTTTCCAGGGAGATCACTTGTAAATCTTTCCAAAACAGGCGTCTGTCGCCACGCTTTAGAAAGATCATGCAGTGCCCGCCAAAAGTCATACGTCGTCATCGGTGTTCACATCCTGATCCGAAATTAGAGCCAGTCGCGATCAACTATTTTATTGATCGCTTCACGGATGCGTGCAGCAGCCCTGGTTTGCGATGGAACTGACAACACGTGCTGAACACTTCCCGTCGTTCCAAGGCGATCGACCCGATCTGATTCATCATCAATTTCGGCGATGTCGATCTCTTCAGAGTGACCAAAGGTCACGATCCACTCCATGCTGCCGAAACTTTCCTGCTGATGTCGATCAATGCGCGCAGTCATCCCGAATGGCCCAACTTGTATCGCAACCGCGGCCCGCGCTGAGACTGGCAGAATGCGGAGGAGTTTCTCGATCTCAGCCGCAGTTGAGGTTGCGTGCAAACGTAGCGCATCAACAGCCTGAGCGCTCGTCCTCGGACGGCCTATCGGCGCACCGTCCATCGGTGTCAACCGCAAGCGAAGATGGCGTCTCCAGAGCCGCACTGCGAGATCCAACGGTCCACCTCTACCAGTAACGCTCGGCGAATATTTGGCGAGTTCTTGGGCCTCATCGTCATTAACCCAGCCCGACTCACCATTATTCCTCAGGAAAGCAACAACACCGTCTTGGTAGCGCCAAAAGGAGACTATTGGCAGCGCATCAGACCGAACAAGGACAGCGAGTAGATTGGCAGTCTCGGCGGGCGCCGACTCCTCAAGGCCGCGCGTATCGTAGTCTGCGACCGCAACTGCAGCCATCGGCAGATCTCGAACAACGGCCGCAGCGAGTTCGGCGTCGACTCCACCGATCTGCGCAGCGAAAACGACGCGCTGCTCATCGGCTTGACTTAGTTTAATCGGATACGGAATCAGCCTGGCCGCATGTGCCGCTCCGGCAAAAAAGTCTGCAAAGGAGTCATGCATTGGCATAACCGTCTGCGAGTACCCCACAGATACAATAAGCCCAGCTCGGCGCGCGGCATGGTCAGCCCGAGAAGCATCCGCATCAAATTCCTGCGCGGCTTCACCTATTAGCTTCCGCCACTCGTAGGGATTTGAATAGCGTCGCCCCTCATTCAGGAGCCGCGCGAACGCGACGCCTAGCACTCTTTCTACCTCAGGAATTCCCTCCACTCCACTTCTCTCCGCTAGCCGCTCCACGAATGCTGCGTACATTCCGGATCGATCCTTGAATGACACGCCTCGGTAGATGAGCTGCGCCGCCATCGTGAACAATAGGGGATTTCCTGCCGCATCTCCCAACGCATGGTCTGCCCGAGCCGTCAATGTTCGCGCGTCCATCGAAGATGCTTGCTGGTTTGACAGCAATTCGCCTGCCAAAAGTCGCTGAGCTGCGTCTATACGATGCTTATGATCCAGCGCCACAACCGCAAACCGCGTCGACTTGCGACTATTTGGCAACACGGCCCGCAACGCAACAGCGTCTCGTCCTACAACGACCACACCTGCACCACGGCCGGATGCCACAAGTACTCGCAGATCCTCAGCCATGGCGTCTCGCAGCGCTGGCGGTATTTCTGAAACACCATCTATCACGAGGGCCACAGCCGGGTCGGCTAGCAACTGGACACCTGTGGATAATGGCATTGGTTCGTCCAGCACTTCAGACAATGCGTCTGCAGCCAGTGCCGCCAAACGGCCTGGAAGATATGCTTCGGCGTGTGCCAGAAGCACTGTTTGATCTGCGTTGGCGGCGTCTCTTATTAGCACATGACAAGCAGTCGACTTGCCTGCGCCGGTCGGGCCCGCCAGTAAGGACGGCACTTGTTCCACCATGCTGATTACCGATAGTCGGCCAGCATCCCGAAAAACGCTAGCACGACCAGCAGCACCGTCAACGCCGGCATCTTTCAGGAGTTGCGGCGTCACCATGTTGAAGGTCAGTGCGGAGGCTCTGCTCAAGTACCGTCCACGCGCCTGCCCTGGCCACCGTTGGCTTGGAGCCTGATCAGAAGCGACCCCGAGTGCAGCAGCGATCTCAGCCCGACTGATCAGTCTTCTTTGCGGGTCCGGATTCCCCGCCCGTTCCATCAGAAGGATGAACAATCGGTTGACACCGGTTTCTGCAAGGTGCCGCGCATCTGCAACTGTCACTACAGCAGGCAGCATCGACATTACTTGCAGCTCCACATGAAGGAGAAGTGGCCCAACTCCTACGGGATCACGGCGCACGGACGCTCGGGCCATCCGCCGAATCACAGCATCGTCGTCGCTGACACCGATGATCGCAGCGAGGTCTTTGAAATCCCCAGATGACGCCTCAGTCAGCGCGTCACGCACCCGCTCCCCCGACGGCCCGAGCACGCCGTCTGTCACAAACTCAAAGACTGCGGACTCCGCGCCAGGCACTGCGGCCCATCGCCGCATGACAGCTACCAGCTCCGCTTGCCCCCAGCTGTACCCGTCGCGTCGAACCTTGTACTGCTTGCCTGCCAACAGTTGCAAGCGATGATCAAGGATCTCGACGTCCACGATGTCCTCAACACCCTCGACCCGAAGCGCAGCTACCCGCTCATCGTTGAGGAGCGCGACGGCCTCCAGGACAGCCTGCGCCTGCTGATATGCGATGCCACGTACGGTATCTGAACCGGACACCTCCATATTCTGACAGCTACATCCCGCCACCCTATGGATGACACACGGTGGTGGATCTGAGTTCTCGGCACGTCGGCCCCATGTAACGCTAGATGATCATGGCTTCGCCCGCGCACGAGTCCTACTAACGCAAGCACCTGCTTCGCCTTTAAGCGCCACCACATACACCGACCTCAGCTCAGCACTACCGACTATTCCCCAACGCGATCAAAGTCAGGATCGTTAGAGCGGGGAATCAACCTAGATCGATCATCTTGAGCGAGTTGCGAGTTGAAAGCGAAAGAAGCAACTTCGCGCCACCTGTGACTGTTTCTCTTTGACCAGCGCGACGGAATCAGTGCCTCAACCGTCGCCCTATAGGGCCCATCATTCAGCGAAGAACCTGAGCTTTCAGCTTGAAATTCGATGAACTTTTCAACAATTTTTCGACCGTCCACCGCGAAAGCCGACATGTATTCGCGCGTCTCGTTCTTTGGATAAATCGATGAGTGACTTGCAATCCATCGAAGTGTAACTGACGGTTCGGCGGACTTACCGATAGAACGATCTTCCGGCAGGCTTAGCTGAAGCCTGAGATCGAGGACCGCAATTGGCGCTGGCGCCGGATTATGAAAGGCGAATGACAGTACCAGGATTGGCCTAGAAGAGAATGCCCCGCTATACGCGTGCGAGGTGTAGCAACGAAGTCGACCTCGTCGCACATGTATCCACCAAAACGACAGAACCGTGAAGAAAAGAGCCAAGATCGAGATACTCAACCCCGGAGTAATCCAGGCATCTTTACCGTCAAACACCGGTAGTGCGAGCTGCATACCCCAAGTTACCCTGCTGCCATCAGACGCACCCACCGCAGCAGCCTTGGCTGTCGCCTTGGGTTGCAGTCTTCTGTGGTTGGTCGATCAGCCAGCGTCACCGACGGGAACCCGCGCTCATGGGCACCGTACCGCCCGTGTTCGCCCACACCGCAGCCCGGAGGGGTTACGCAAGGTGGCGGTGAGCCCCCACGGCCAGCTTGGATGGCGCGCTTGCTGCGACGGGTTGGCCAGGTCGCATGTGGCGTCGCTGACAGCCAGCAAGTTGCGCCAGCCGTCCCGGCAATACGGCGCTCACGATCGCTCCTCGACAGACCACTTTGTCAGTTTCGGGACACGTCGAGAACGGGGCTGTCCCAGTGTCCCATGCACAGAGATTTGCTGGTAGGAAGCCCGAGGCGCAACGTATACGGCCCGTCCCGCTCGACTACTGCGGGACGGGCCGTAGGTGCTGAAGGGCCAGGTTGACCTACTGAGTACTAGGCACGGCTACGTGGGTGAATAGTGTGCGACTTCGTCCTCGGACACTTGGGGGTTCAAGTCGGTAGCGAATTGGACCATTGCGTCTGGCGAAGTGCTGGCCTTGCACGCAGCGAGCGGGCCGCTTCCCGGCTAGGTCATATGCGACTCGTGCGAGTTGCCCTCCCTGGATGCCTGCTTTCAAGCTCGTCAGGCAGTCAACCTCAGCCGCCGCGACAAGTCGCGGCGCCTCAACCGAGCCGAGGCGCAAACCTACGGCTGGAGAAGTCGAAGTCCAGCACAGTTCCGAACCGCGACTCGTGCGTCCAGCCGATGGTCCGGAACGGATCACCGGCGGTGGACCCGTCTGACCGGACGACGACCGTCTCGACCTTGTTCTCATACCTGACGTCGACCACGAGTTCCCAGTCGTACTGAAATTCGCGAGCGGTCGCGATGACGTCGAGCACGAGCGGCTCGCCCTTCTCGAGATAGCGGAAGTTGACGTCGAGATACGGCCGGTACCCGCCATCAGTCCTGGCCTGGGCACGCGGGCTCTCCGCGCTGTCGAGATCGAGAACGACCGCGTCCACCGCACCTCCGCCCTGCGGTGGACCGAAGAGCAGCGCACCCCGCGGCGGTGCCTCCTTGCCGAGCACCTTCGCCCTGACGTCCACCAATTGGACTTTCTGTTCCCTGTTGCCCGTCAGCGACACCTTGACATGGGTAGTTCCGAGGCAGAGCTGAGGTTCTCCTGGTTTGTAGTAGGGATTCACCCGAGTGCCGCCCGCCGCTTCGACGAGGCCGGCGAACTCGGGCCGGATGGGATCTCCACCTGTCGCAGCGGAGAGCACCTCCGTGCGCTCGATCTCAGCGACCTGCGCGGCGGTGATGTCGTTGCGGAACACCCACGTGCCCGCCTCAGGGTCGAACGGCGTCACCTGTGCGAGCAAGGCAGGAGCGGACGCCAGGCGCTGGTCCTTGTCGCGGTCGATCGCCCGCTGGGACTCCACCCCCGTCTGCGGCGTTCGCGTCCACTGGACCGCGGCGAAGATCAGGCCCACCACCGTGAGAACAACCGGAAGCCAGAACTTCCACGACTTCTCTCCCCCGGACGACCTGGACTGGTTCTTCCTCTTCCGCCTCGCGCTGTTCGACTTCCTACTCACCAGACAAGCTCCTCGGACCGCTTGCGCGACAAACCACCCACAGTGGCTATCGCTCGGTCACCGCACCGCGTAACCCGACAGCGTCTGTTCGCTCGAAACCTCGCGGCCAGCGGCTGTGTACTGGCCTGTGGTTCGTGAGATGGCTCCCAGCAACGAACTGCCGTTCGCACCAACTTGGCGGAGTCCTTGCCACATAGCCTGGTATGGACTCGATCATTGCGGAGCCCGAGCTGCACACAGCCGACCTTGGCATAGGTGAGTCGCCAGTCCAGCCGCTTCTGTGACCAGGTGCCCTCGGCTCTACCGCATCCGTCCGGGTGACACGAGAACCAAAGGTGTCAGTCGATCTTGTAGCGGCTAACGACCGTCACGGCGCAACCGACAATCTGGTAACACCATCGCACTACTCGCTCAATATCTATTTATTTCAATCAATGACTGCCTGCGGCCGCCCCGGATCTACCGAAAGCCGCATTGTTACGCGGAGGAACACATGGAAGATAGTAGTCACTCAAGCGATGACGATGCAGTCAAGGCTACAGACCCAGCAGACCAGAAAGATCATAACGAGATAGCTGCCGCATCAAGGCCTCAGCGCACTGTTTCTCGACGAGATGTAATCTTGGCAGGCACCGTAGGCCTAGTCGGTGTAGCTACAGGGATAGTTGGCACTGTAGTTACCACTTATGTTCAAGAACGCGCAAGGACCGCACTCGCAACATCCGAGTTGCGCGTGTTCACAGACATCGCCTGGACATTTAACGGTCATTGGAGGTTTAACTCTGCAGTGCCGATCGACCTCACGACACAACCAAATGGCACCCTCGACAACTACAGCGAAGAACTAACCTCCTTCTTGCTGGAAAGAGGCTGCATACGCGTATCACCCCTCGTGATGGTGTTACACCTGTCGCGACCAGGCGATTCAGCCGCAATAGTGCGCGGGGTATCACTTATCGACCATAAGTCATATCAACCAGACTTTGAGTCATCCTACCTACACGATGGCGCCGGCGGCTCAAACAACACGGTGCTAGCAATCAACCTTGACAATCCTCGGCCCAGATTCGTTACTACGACAAGTTCGGAAATGCTGCAAGTGGAGAAGATATCCAACAAACCAGACGCCTTTACTGAATCTACGTTTTCCATCGCACCACACTTGACAGAATCGATTACGCTGGCATTCCATACATCCAAGTTGGTTCACGAATTTAAGCTCCGACTCGATTACTTCGTTGAAGGCGTCGAGCACAGATTGGATATCGACTTCGAGGGAAACTCTTTCCGCGTGTCACCCGGTGGACAAGATGTTAAGCAGTACTGCGTTCCATGGTATGAGCACAACCTGAAAATAGTTCCATGCGCCTAGTTCCATGTGAAGGTCACGGATGGAGTGCCAAGCACATATGTGCGTCGCCGGCGGGACCGTACAGAACGAGGACTCGTGTGTGGGGTCGTGAAGACGACGCTTCCCCTTCCACAGCCGACCGGGCGTGAAGATATCCGCACCCAGGGATGCGGGATCCTGAGACTGGGCGTCGTCGCCGCAGACCTCCTCGAGCCAACCTACGAAGAGCTCGCCGACATGCTTCAGGAAGACCTGGGCCTCGCCGGCGTCTGGAACGTCGACGGGATACGCACTGCGGACTTACCGAACCGGCGCATGTCAATGGGTTGCTGCGGCGAGACATCGTGCGCTAGCACGCTCACCGCCCTTTGGAGCGCCCTACGCCGCAACACGTCCCGTGTCTGTACGCCGGTCCCACAGACAGGAGCCCTCGGCGTCATACCGTGAGGCCCGCCCCGCCCAACCGCCGACAGGGCGGGCCTCGCGGTTCGTACCGGCCAAGCAGGCCTTACCGAGGGCCAAGAAGGGCTACGCGGGTGAATAGTGTGCGACTTCGTCCTCGGACACGAAAATGTGGCATGTATGCCACGTCTACGTGGCAGGTGCTCAAGTCCACTTGAGCACCTGTTTTGTGTTTCGGCGCCACTTCCAGGTGGCGTCCGATGACGATTTCCTACATCCGTCCCATCGTTCCTGACACCGCGCCAGGAAACGCAAGGGCCGCATCTGGCCGCATTGTCGGGCAGCCTCTTCCCCTTATCGCCGTACCGGCGACGCCGCCACAACGGCTGAGCAACGTCCTGTACAGCGTCGCCACGGTCGACGACCGCGGCCGGGTCGCCGACCGCCAGATGGCCGCGGCGTTGAACTGGACCGCCGCAACCCGGCTGAGCATCCGCGAACACGACGGCCTGCTAGCTGTGGCTGCCGACCCGCACGGCGTCTTCAAACTCACCAAACAGGGACACGTCCGGCTACCAGCCGACGCCCGTCGAGCAGGACACCTCAGTTCCGGCGACCGTGTCCTCCTGCGAGTCCGCTGAGCTGCGTGCCGCTCGACAACGGATTCGGGAGCTCGAGACCGAGTTGTTGATCGTGCGTCAGGCAGCGACGTTCCTGGAGACGGATCGCCCTCGCCCAAAAGGTTCTACCCGGTGATCGACAGGCTCGCCGACGCCGGGATTCCGGTCGACCGTTCCTGTCGCGTCCTCGGGGTCGCTCGCCAGAACTACTACAAGGCCAAACGAACACCGGCCACACCGACGGAGCTGCGACGCCGCTGGCTGACCGGAGTGATCCGCGAAGTGCACGTCGCCTCACGCGGCACCTACGGCCATCGACGGGTCCACGCCGAACTCACCCTTGGCATGGGCATCACCGTCTGCGAACGCACTGTCTGGCTACTGATGAACCAGGTCGGCATCCACGGACTTCCCGGGCCGGCACGGGTCAAACAGCTCCGCGGGGTCGTCACCGCCGGCGACCTGGTGAACCGCAAGTTCCATCGACTGAAACCGAACGAACTGTGGGTCACCGACATCACCCAGCACAGGACAAGGGAAGGATGGCTCTACTGCGCCGCGGTCCTCGATGCGTTCAGCCGTCGAATCGTGGGCTGGTCGATTGACTCCACGCAGGACTCGACCCTGGTCGTCAACGTACTCGATATGGCCATCCGCAACCGGCGCCCCGAGCCCGGCGGCATCGTCCACGCCGACCACGGAACCTAGTTCACCTCATGGGTCTTCGGCGAGAAGATTCGCTCAGCCGGCCTGCTGCCATCCTTCGGAACCGTAGGCGACGGTCTCGACAACGCGATGATGGAATCCTTCTGGTCATCAATGCAGATCGAGCTACTGAACCGCCAACGATGGAAGACCCGCGTAGAGCTGGCCAACGCGATCTTCGACTACATCGAGATCTTCCACAACCGCCGCCGCCGGCACTCCGCCCTCGGCTACCTCACCCCAATCGAGTACGAACTACGCTCTGACCACGACACCATCACCGCTGCCAGTTAGCCACAACGACTGGAACCCTTCCGGTAGGGCAGGTCAAGATGTCACCTATCGGTGCAGCAGACCCATGGGCTGTCCGTTCACCTGGCTAAGCTTCCCTCACCGCCAGCACAACGACGTGGTGTACACGGAAACACTCCTGCGCCCCGAGTACGTAGAATCCCATGTCCAGTTGAGCACATCGCGGAACGGTTCTCGACGCTGCGAACGTTCGCGCTCGACGAAGGTGAATCGATGGACGTCATCGCCGAGGCTGCCACGTACCTCTAGTCGAACCTGGTCGCGCCAACCGACGCTCGTGGTGGCGAGGTCCGCCGAGGTCGTCTGGTGAAACGCCTGCCCCACAGCGTTCTTCCGCTCTCCAGAGCCCATACCGAGGCACATCAGCAGCGGTGCTGCGCAGATCACGCACGAGATCGCCGGGCGGCAGCAGTGTAGGTACGCGGGTCACGTACGTGACCGAACATGTGGCTCGACACCGGTCGCAGCGTAGAAGGGGCAGCGCCGTGAGCGGAGCGGATAGCCATCACCCGGCTCCCGACGATCGCCTGCTCACCACAATCGGAATACTCTCAGGGAGTCCATACCGCAATCATATTTTCGCGCTCATCTGCATATTTCTTCACAAATAGATCTTCAATATTAGATGTACGCCTCCGTACCCACTCAAGAGCGTTTTCTATTTTAAGACTGCCACCAACACCCGCGCATTCGAATGCGAATCGCATCGTCTCCACCGTGAAGTGATGAATATGATCGGCCTTAAATTGGACGTACTTTGCTCCTTGGGTGGTCGATAACCTCCCACCATACATGGGTGTCATGACAACAAGTTTTCCGCTTTTAGATAAAAGATCACAAGCGTGCTTCAGGACCGACACCGGATCCCTGACATGCTCAATAAAATCCATCATGGTTACCAGCCCAAAGTCTTCGCCAGACGCCAGAACCTGCGCAGGAAAATCCGAGATGATATATTCACCCTGATTTATGATGCGGGCCTGTTGAATTGCGTACTCGGACGAGTCGATTCCGACCGCCTCAAAACCAGCACAGCAGAGAGCGCTCACCAGGTACCCGCCGCCGCACCCTATGTCCAGAGCTCGCATTCCGGCACTTCCGTCGTCGCCTCGAATCGCTCTCGCGAATACTGAAGCACAAATTCTCCTTTCGCTTCGCTCCACACCAAAGTAGTCGACATAGCCTCCATGCTGACAACCTCCACAGTAGTAGGCAGAATCGTACGAAAGCTCAGGAAATCCTAGAGTCACAGGATCGATCATGCGAACCATTTCACAGTTTGCACAGCGAGCAACAATTCCGAAATCCAAGTCGAACACACGAGAAAAATTACGGCCCGCACAGAGCGAGCATTGCGCGCCAGAAATCATTATTTCTCCCCACTCAGCCAAGGCTTCGAATATACTGTCTAGCCCGCTCCAACGCAAAAGCACTGCCAGGAGAGAAAGTTCCGTTCACCAGACACTTTTCCAGATCAACCCCAAGCAGGTCCCACGGTGTTACATGTTGAATCTCCCAGTTGGCCTGCATCCTTTCGACCTCTCTTAGCGCAAATTCCTCGCTTCGCAAATGCGCCACCGCCGCAATGTTGACCTCACCGTTAAGTGCATCAAAACCGAAACCCGTAATCTGAAAAACAAGATCCCCAGACCCCTTAGCTGCTATCAGACGCGCAACGGGCTCTTCGGCGTAGAACCAACTCGAATTTACCGACCCTCTCGGACGCTGCACTAGCTCGCCACCATACAACTCCTCGTACATTTCCCTCAAGAAATTATGAAATAGGGAAACGCGGCTTTGCGCCGAGATATCCAAGGTCTGACACCCGAAGACCGGAACTGCAGCCAATCCTCCTCCATACAACGCAACATTCCTTGACCTTTCCTGAATGAGCACCCTGAAAGAATTCCCTTGCGGGTAGACAACGGCCACCTGCATACCAAGACCATGAGCCCCGAGTCCGGCGGTCTTAGCCTTCTCTAGACTAGAAAGAAACCGATCCCTCAGTGGCGTACCCTGGCGAGCATTGCGAATAGCCCTGTATGTCTCGTCCTCAAGGGCTCCACAGGCCGACAGGTATTGAAAGTACTCCGCAAGGTGCACGCTTATTCTCGGCCGCCCTTTTGTGTCATCAATACCTTTCACGCACACCAGAAGGTCGTTCCAGACTTCATCCCCATCAACTCCACTCATGAAATGTCCGCGTTCCTTTAGGATGGACTTGACAACAGGGACGGTTGATTTAGCGTGCGGGATTGTTTGGACAATCAGGTCATCTTCATTAAACTCACCGCTGCACCACAATGGCTTAGTCAGAAAAGGCACCGAATGCAAGGCGCCGAAAGCTTCGATCGAAAAAAGCTCCAAGGTCCTGCCGTTCGTCGCATAGTAGCGCAGGATCCAATCCCTTGCGTACACCGGGAGCCTCTCCTGCCCCTGCCTTTGCTGTATCGAGCTCACCCTCTTTGACTGAAACCTTGTCTTTGCCGAGTGAAAGAGAATTCCGGCTACAAAAGACACAAGCGAAGTTGTCAAGCCGATCAATATCTGCCCCATCTCGACCCCTCTTTCACACTTCCGCTAAACTGCACTAGCCATACCCCAAGGTCGACCAAACTCATGAATTCCACATCTTCTTGCAGATTCAGGGCAGTATTTTTATTTGACTTTAAGGATCCGCCAGATTGATTCTGAGCCGCACTACCTGCAGTCCGCAACCCGGACTACTAGAGGCCGAGGTGCACCGCGCAGCGATGGCCGTCAATCCCTCACGGGTTGAGCGCTTTGACCGGTCGACACGGATACACCCATGCCATACCAGCCGCCACAACCACCGTCGGTTCCATATCGCAACTGCTTCAGTCGAGTAGCACAAAACTCTCAATTGCGGCGAACTCGATGTCATAGCCAGCGAATCCCACTGGAGCGCGGGCACCTGCCGCGGCACCAGCGCCTCATTGCTACGATCACTAATACAATACCGCCTCGTCAACCGTGCCTACCTGGACGATCACACTCCACCATTCTGCTTACACCTCCGCATCACACCAAGCCATCTTCACCCGGTCTCAACCCGATGCCACCCCGATGGCGCGAAGCACCACCCGGTCGGACGACCATGTGCATCCCGAGATTTACTCCATGCAGCTTGAGCCATATGGACGTACTCGTAAGTAGTTCCGCCTAGGCGTCGTGAAGCACTCGATCTGGCTGAGGTCAAGAGGTCAAGCGAGCTCGCCATAGCGACCTAGGGTTCGGCGATTGGGCAGACGCGGAGCGTCCGGACACCCGCCGCACGGTCGCGGTCCCGCGGAGCGCGAGGATCTTGTCGATCAACGCGAGGTTTTCGGCGTCGTGGTCGCGGATGAGTAACCTGATCCGCGCGAGATACACGGTAGGTCCATGAGCAGGTTGCGGCCGACCACAAGATTCCGCAGCCGTATCTCTCACGGCCGACAACACGCGTCTCAGGCTCGACGACGCCACTGTGTCTACCACGCGAGTCCATGTAGGCCTGTGGGGTGCCAAAACATGACCCAACGGGCCTGACCTGCGGATCAAGCGGCTGCAGGTTCGTACTCGTTGATCAAGCCGCCGAGCACGCGTCGACGACGTACGGATTTACAACCTGGGTCTCCGGTCGGATGATCGGGTCGTGGCGCGGTGTGCTGCAGCGCTCGGTGTGGTCGCCGGTGGTTGTAGTGGGAGACGTACCGGACCAGCACTGACGTCAGGTGACGCTCATTGATGATCAGCAGCCGATCGGTGAGCTCTCGTCGAACAGTGCCCACAAAGCGTTCCGCGTAGCAGTTGGCCCGCGGACATCGCGGTGGGATCTTCACAATGTCGATGCCGACGTCCGCGAGAACGGAATCGAACGACACCGTGAACTGACCAGCCCTGTCACGAACCATGAAACGAAACTCGCTGGCCCGGTCGTCCAACTCCATGAGGAAGTTGCGAGCCTGCTGTGTAGTCCACGGGCCGTCAGGGTTGGTAGTAGTGCCGAGGATGTGGACGTAACGGGTGCCGACCTCCATCACAAAGAACACGTACACCCGCTTCAACGTGACAACGCAGTCGACATGAAAGAAGTCGCACGCCAACATGCTCCCCGCCTGAGCACGCAGAAACCGGCGCCACGACATGTCAGTATCCCGAGTCGGCGAAGGCGGAACCCGAAGCCGCTTCAGCACCCGGCGAACAGTCGACGCGGACGTCCGGTGGCCGAGCTTGAGCAGCTCACCATGGATACGCCGGTAACCCCAGCCGGCGTTCTCCCGCGCCATCCGCTCGATCAACGCCACTACCGTCTCGTCGACCCGCGGGCGACCACTCCGATTCGGGTAGGTCCACTTCTCGGCGACCAACCGCCGATGCCACCGCAACACCGTGCCCGGCGACACCAACCGGTGCTCCCGCAGCCAGCGTGTGGGGTGCCAAAACACGGCTCGATAGGCCTGACCTGCGGATCAAGCAGCTGCAGGTTCGTACTCGTTGATCAAGCCGCCGAGTACTCGCCGACGACGTACGGACCTACAGCCGGGCTCTGGGACCGGGTGATCGGGTTGCGGTGGGGTGTGGTGCCGCGCTCGGTGTGGTCGTCGGTGGTTGTAGTGGGACATGTAGCGGTTCAGGACTGACTTCAGGTGATGCTCGTTGATGATGAGCAGCCGGTCGGTGAGCTCTCGCCTTACAGTGCCGACGAACCGTTCCGCGTAGCAGTTCGCCCGCGGACATTGCGGTGGGATCTTCATGACGTCGATGCCAGCGTCGGCGAGAACGGAATCGAACGACGCCGTGAACTGGCCGGCCCTGTCACGAATGAGGAATCGGAAGTCGCTGACCCGATCGTCACGAACCATGAGGAGGTTGCGCGCCTGTTGAGTGGTCCACGGACCGTCAGGGTTGGTGGTGGTGCCGAGGATGTGGACGTAGCGGGTGCCGACCTCCATGACGAAGAAGACGTACACCCGTTTCAACGTGACGGCGCAGTCGACGTGGAAGTCGCACGCCAGCATGGTCTCCGCCTGAGCGCGCAGGAACCGCCGCCACGACGTGTCGGAGTCTCGAGTCGGCGAGGGCGGAATCCGAAGACGACTAAGCACCCGGCGAACAGTCGACGCGGCCGCCCGGTGGCCGAGCTTGAGCAGTTCACCCTGGATACGGCGGTAACCCCAGCCGTCGTTCTCCCGCGCCAAACGCTCGATCAACGCCACGACGGTCCCATCGATCCGCGGGCGCCCAGCTCGGTTCGGATAGGTCCACTTCTTCGCGACCAAGCGCCGATGCCACCGCAGCACGGTGCCCGGCGACACCAGGCGATGATCCCGCAACCAGGACGGTAGCCGCCCCACCAACGCAGCCAGCACCGCACGATCAGCCCAACTCAACCGCGGACGGCCATGGGTACGCCGCAACACCGCGACCTCGTGCCGCAGAACGAGCAACTCCACGTCTTTGGCCGCCGAAGACCGGGCTAGCAGAACCAGCCAACCGACAAGCCGAACAAAGACGAAGTACAACAATCGAAGCGCCACGCTCACGATCATGCCGTCAGGGCGACAGCACACGATCGCCGCTGCTCAGCTGGCGAGTGCAGAGTTCTGGTACCCCACAGGCCCCGCAGTGAACGCCCGCGGTGGGCCAGCCGTGGCTCGGGCAACCGGAGCCGGAGGGGGCGGGCGCTTGGACACGTCGAAGGCGTCGAACGATGAGACCTTCGCGTTCATCGACAACGAGCTGGCGCTGAGACCTACGAGGCCGGGCCGCCGAGCAGTCGTTTCCGCTCGGCGGCCACGATCTCGCGGGCGATCTCGGCGTCGGAGATGTCGAACGCCTCGGGGGCACTGTCCGCGGTCGCCGAGACCCGTGCGAAGTCGTCGAAGAGCTCGCGCTTGCGTCCGAGGATGTCGGTGATCCGGCGGTCGACACCCTCCTCGGACAGCAGCCGGTGGACCTGGACCGTCTCGAGCTGGCCCATCCGGCGCGCCCGCGCGATCGCCTGCCACTCCGTGGTGGGCTTGAGCTGGGGCTCGCAGATGACGACCACGGAGGCGGACTGGATGTTGAGACCGACACCGCCCGCCACGATCTGGGCGACCAGGACCGCGCCTCGGGGTGCCTGGGAGAACTCGTCGACCATCTCCTGGCGCTTGGCCGCGGGCACCGATCCGGTGAGCGGCCCGAACACCTTGCCGGGCAGGATTCGGGCGACATCGTCCAGGGCCTCCCGGAAGTGGGAGAAGACCAGCACCTTGCGGTGGTTCTCCTCGGCCTCCTCCACGATGTCGAGCAGCCTGCTGATCTTCTCGGACCTGCGGCCCGCCCGCATCGCGGCCTGGCGCATCGCCATGAAGTTCGACTGGGCCACGGACGCGCGGTAGGCGCGCTGGTCCTCGTCGGAGAGCGGCAGCCACTCCTCGACCTCGACCAGCTCCGGCAGCTCGGTGAGCACGTCCTCCTGATTGCGCCGCAGGTAGGCGGGGGCAACCTGCTTGCGGAACTGGCGCGGGGCGTGCTCCCCCGCGTCGACCGTGAGGTCGGGGCGCAAGTAGTCGACGAGGTTGCGGAACTCCTCGATCCGGTTCTCCAAGGGCGTGCCGGTCAGCAGGATCGCGCGCGGAGCCCTGTCGATGAGCGCCCGCGACCTCGCCGTCCGCTTGGCCGAGGGGTTCTTGATGTAGTGCGCCTCGTCGAACACCAAGCAGGAAGGGACGGCCTTCGAGGGAATTCGTCCCTCCAGCCACGCCAGGCTGTCGTACGTCGTGACGGCCACGCCGCCGTCCCGGATCCATTGCTTGAGCGAGTCGTCGCGGCCCTGGCCGTGCAGCCGGAAGGCCCACAAGTCCGACTTCGACCGGACTTCGCGGATCCAGTTCGTCACCACGGCTGCGGGGCAGACGACCAGGAAGTGGTGGGAGCCCTTGGCGCGCAGGTGCGTGAGCACGGCGAGCGCCTCGACGGTCTTCCCGAGCCCCATCTCGTCGCCGATGATGACCTTGCGCTGCACGATCGCGAACCGCGCGCCGAACGACTGGTAACCGCGCAGCGAGGCGCGGAGGTGAGCCGTCTCCAGCTTGAGATCGCGGACCGCCTCGAGGATCTCGTCCGGGAGGTCGCCGGTGCCTTCCTCGTCATCGCTCAGGAAACCCAGCTCGGAAAGCATCGCGTAGTAGTCGGCAGGACGCGCGAAGAAGTCCTCCCACGGGTCGGCCGGGCCGCCGGACGTTCCGCTGCCGTCACGGTGCCCCAGCACGCCCGCCCAGTTCGTGACCCTGTCGCAAACCGTCCGAAGATCCACGACCTGCCGTTCGGCGGGGATCACCACCAGGTGGGTGGCGCCGTTGACGACGGTGCGCAAGACGGCGCGCAGCTCTTCCACGGCCGCCAGCTCGGCGGAAGCCGTGCCGATGGACCGGACCGCGTCCCAGGCACGCAGGGCGCGGAGCAGCTCGGTGGCCGCAGACGTTCGCTTGGTGATGTCGATGCGCACCGGCATCTCGTCCAGGGTGGTCTGCCAAATGGTGCGCGCGGCCCCGATCATCCGCTTGCCGGTCACCTCACCCACGCCAGGGAGCGAGGGAATCACGTTCTCGTGTCGCAGGGCCTCGCCGACGGTGTTGATCCCCGCTTCGCGGAGCGCTCCGAGCCGGAGCTGTCCGCTCGTGGCCTCCCGCAGGCGCTCGACCGGCATCTCGACGACCATCGCCATGGTCTCGGCCTGGCGCAGCGCTTCGGCGGCGGCGGCGACAACGGCCTGGACCTGGTTCACCGCGCGCAGCGACCGGTCGATCGCCGCCAGAGCAGCCCGTGCCGGTGCCAGAACCCGCACGTCGATCATCTGCGAACCGGCCGGAAGCCTGTGGGCGAAGCCGACTTCGGGCGCCAGCAGCATGTTCTCGGGGACGTCGTTCGTCAGCGCCGGGTCCCACCGCTCCAGCTGCGCCAGCACGTTCAAGGCACCCGAGCTGGTCAGCCGGCCGTCGAACTCGGCGAGGTACCCCACGCTGCCCGCGGCCTTCTCCTTGCGATCCTTGGAGGCGAACAGACGCCGGGCACCGAACGCCGACCTGCTGTCGGCCAGCGCCAAGCGGATCCGATCGTCCGTGAGACCGTTCAGAGCCTTGTGCGTCACCTCGGAGAGCTTCGGCATCTCGTGTGCCCGCCGCAGCGCAGTGACGCGGGCACCGTCGTCAGAGCTCAGGTTGAAGGTCTTCCACAGGACGGTCTGGCCGACCACGCACCGGTAGATGCGGCGCTCGATCTCCCTGGCTGCGGCGGCGGCCTCGTCCGTGACAGCCTTCCTTGTCGCAAGCACACTCGCGGCTCGGTGAGACCACTGCTTGAGGCTGGCCGCGATCTCCTTGGCCCGCTCGCGTTCGACCTTGTCCATCGTTCTCTCTCGTCACCTGCCTGCCGGCGTTAACCGGTGGACGCTGCGGTGGTCAGCGGCTGATGTTCCGTGGCGGATGTGTCCTGGTCAGAAGGGTGTTGCCGCTTTCGCCCACGACTGGGCCCAGTCCCCGCGGACGCCCGTCGCCGAGAAGCCTCCCAGGTCGGTGGTCCTGAAGGGATCGGCGATGTAGCGCACCTGGTCGTGCTCCGGACCGCGCGGATCGACCGAGACGAGGGCGAGGCGGTAGTGGGGTGCCGCGTTCTTGCCCGTCATGACCTCGTTGTGGGTCACGAAGAAGTCTTCGGCACCTGCCTTGCGCGCCTTCACCTCGATCCGGACCGTGGTGCCGTCCGGGGCGGCGGAGAGCACGTCGAAGCCGGGGTTGGTGAAGGTCTGCTCCTCGGCTGCGCGTCCGAGGTTCCGCTCAGTCGCCAGGACGAGGTTGATCCCGCGCCGCTCGACCTCCTTGGTCTCCTTGGCGTGCAGGGGTGCGTTGCGGTCGATCTCGTCGGCGACCGCGGAGAGCGGGAGGACCAGTGCGGCGGTGACGAACCGCGGTGGCTGTGTCGACATGTGGCTCTGCCGGTCCAGCAGCTCCATCCGCTTGATGAGCCGGACACCGAGATCGGTGGCTTTGCTGGTGAGGCTGGCGGCCGTCTCCTTCACCTTCTCCCCGCGTCGCTGCTTCTCCTGTGCGGTGGAGGCGTCCCGGAGCAGGCGCTCCCGCTCGGCGACCAGGCGCTCCCGCACCTGGCCTCGCGCACGCTCCAACTCGGCGGCGCGGGCCGGGCGGACTTCGTCGAGGTACTCACGGAGGCGGTGTGCGCTGATCCAGCTGAGTGCCTTGGTCTCGGCGTCTGTGAGCCACGCGGCGGACCTGGCCTGGTCCACCTTGTGGCCGCGAGGAGCAGCCACGCAGTCCAGATACGGCGCCGGGCCCGCGGAAGCCACGGTGCCGTGCTCGTCCACGAACACGTACCCGAAGCGGCGTGCCACGGACGCACCTGTGCCGTCGTTCACGGTCTCCTCGACGCCGACCAGGAGATGGGGTTTCTCCAGCGTTGCCGACACCAGCACCGTGCCAGCGTTGAGGGAACCGGAGAACTGCTTGGTCGCCAGGTCCATCACCGCGTCGTGCAGCGGATGGCCCGGCGCGAGCAGGTCGGCCCGGATGGTTTCCTCGTCCCCGATGTGGTCGAGCGCGAAGCACACCCGCTCGTACCGCGACGCGACCGGGGCGTGCGCTTGGGCACGGACCGTCGCCGGGACGTGGGTGATCTCGAAGCGTCCCTTCTCTCGCCGGACGATCTTGCCGCCAAGCCGCGCGAACGCGACCTTGAACGCCATCTCGATGTAGTGCGGCTGCAGGCGCTTCGCCCTGGCTTCGTCCATGGCCGCACGCATCGTCTGGAGGTCGTCCTCCGAGAAGCCGGTCGCGGCGAGCGCCCGCTCGGTGAGCAGGTGCCGCACTCTCTTTCCGGCCGCCTCGTCGATGACCTCGTGCATGCGCGCCCGCACCTCGGGCTGCTCGCCGTACTGGATAGCACGCAGCAACAGGTCACGCAGAGGCGTCTCCGCGAACGCCTCGCCGAGGACATCGAAGACCTTCCCGCCGTACGACTCGCTCATCTGCTCCAGCTTCCAGAGCAGGGTGGTGAAGACTTCGCCCTCACGGGTGTTGGTGGCCACCAGGTTCCACAGCCGGCACACCTCGGTCTGGCCGATGCGGTGCACACGTCCGAACCGCTGCTCGATGCGGTTCGGATTCCACGGCAGGTCGTAATTGACCATCAGGTGTGCAGCCTGGAGGTTCAGGCCCTCCCCCGCGGCGTCCGTCGCCAGCAGCACCTGGCACCCCGGGTTCTTGGTGAACTCCTCGGTGATCCTGCGCCGGTCCAGCCGCCGCACACCGCCGTGGATGGCCACCACCGCTTCGGGCCGCCCCAGCAGCGCGGTGACACGTCCTCGCAGATAGTCCAGCGTGTCCCTGTGTTCGGTGAAGATGATCAGCTTGCGCGGCAAGCCCTTGGCGTCGGTCGTGAGCGTGTGGTCGTGGAGGATGCGGGACAGCTCCGACCACTTGCGGTCCGTGCCGGACGCGCAGACCTGGGACGCGGCCGAGATCAGCACGTCGAGCTCCTTGAGTTCGGCACCGAGCTCGGCGACGGTCTGGGCCGCCGTCGCGGCATCCATGACCTCCTCCTCAAGGAACTCCAGCTCCTCGGCGCTCAGCTCGTCGTCATCGAGGTTCGTGAGGTCGACGTTCGGAAGCGGCTCGGCGAACAAACCCTCCTCGATCTCGCGCTTCTTGCGTTCGAGCCGCTCGGCGCGGCGGACCAGGGACTTGTAGATCGCCCCTGGGCTCGACGCCAGCCGCCGCTGGAGAACGGTCATCGCGAACCCGACGGTGTTCCGCCGCTTCCCGTCCAGGCGCTCGGCCCGGTTCATCCCGGTGCGCACGTACTCGGTGACGTCCTCGTACAGCTCCTGCTCCAGCGAGGTCAGCGCGTACGGAACCGTCTCGGCGACGCGTTCGGGGAACAGCCGCTTCCCCTCGAAGGTGAGCAGGTCCTCCTTGACCATGCGACGCATGAGCCCCGCGGTGTCGACCGAGGTCTTCTTCTGGCCAGCGAACCGATCCCGGTCGAGCAGGGTGAGGAAGGCCTGGAAGTCCTCCTCCTTACCCGAGTGCGGGGTGGCGGTCATCAGCAGCAGGTGCCGGGCGATCTCGCCGAGCTTCTCCCCCAACAGGAACCGCTTCGTCTTGCGCAGCTCGCCGCCGAACCAGTTCGCGCCCATGCGGTGTGCCTCGTCGACGACGACGAGGTCCCACCGGCTCTCCATGAGCCTGCGCTGGAGCTCCTCGTTGCGGGCGAGCTGGTCCATCCGAGCGATCACGAGGTTCTTCGTTTCGAAGACGTTGACGTTGACGTTCGCGTCGATCAGCTGGTTGGTGAGCAGGTCGAAGTTGAGGCCGAACTTGAAGAAGAGCTCGTCCTGCCACTGCTCAACCAGCCCACCGGGAGCCACGATCAGACACCGCTGCACGTCGTCGCGGAGCACGAGCTCCTTGACGTAGAGACCCGCCATGATCGTCTTGCCCGCGCCGGGGTCGTCTGCAAGGAGGAACCGCAGCGGCGTGCGCGGCAGCAGCTCGCGGTACACGGCAGAGATCTGGTGCGGCAACGGGCGGACGTTGCTGGTCGCCACCGCCAGCATCGGGTCGAACAGGCCGGCCAGCTGAATCCGCTTGGCCTCGGCCGCCAGCTTGAAGTCCTCCGCTGGAGCGTCGAACGCACGCGCTCCGGTGTTAGCGACGGTGAGCGAGTCCTCGTCGTCGCGGAAGACGAGGCGCTGCCCCAAGGAGCCGTTAACGCGCTTGTAGGCCAGCTCGACAGCGTCGGCACCGTGCGGCTGAGCGAAGAGAACGGTGACCGTCTCGCCTGGCTCCACCCCGTTCAACCGGATACCGGACGTCAACGACTCCAAGCGCACGCGCGAAACTCCTGTCGACCGCACCACGACGTTCCCCACGGCATGTCGTGACGCCGGCAGGCGGTGTTACCCGGCCGCCGTGCCAATCACGTCGAGCGTTGGCGAACGTCTTCACGAAGATCCGCCTCGCGGAGACCAGTTTGCGCCTCGGCCGCCAAGTGGGTGTGCCCGAACGAGACCACCTACATGATGAGCGTTGCGCGCGCCGAACACAGCATCCGCTCAGTTAAGTGGGATGACGACCCTCATGGATGACTCCACCCAGACGGGTCTGCCGATCTATGGCGAGGCGTTCAATCCGGCCAAGTCCAAGAGAGTGAGACCCTGCCCGCAGGGTGCTTCGGCGACGAGCGATCTATTGACACGTTGCTCAGTAATTGCCGACGAAATCTTGAATCGCATCGACTGGCCCTCTATACTAGGTTCGAGCTATCCAATAGCGCATGAACACGCGAACTGCGCAAGCTTGCTACATATGGGGAATCAAGTCCCCCTCGGACATTCTATTACCCCACGGGATTCACCAGAATCCCGTGGGGTAATTCATATTTGGGCAAATTTCATGTCATCACACCAATCCAACGCAAGCATCGGTTGAACTGGGCGACGAGCAGTTTCCACAGCTTTGAGCGTTAGCGACGCGGGTCGAGTTTCAAGACGCCGGTCACTGTAGTGAATCTGCAGGTGTTGCTGGCGGAATTGATCGACCAGGCTTTCGCCCATACCTGATTCCGCAGGTCGCGCGGCCCGCCCGAGCAGATGTGGCAGTGCTTCGAGAAGGTGGTCTTCTCGGACGTAGATGCTCCGCGGTTCGCCGTCGGAACGTCGCTTGACGCTGGTGAAGCCGTGCCGGCATCGATAGCCCGCTCGCCCATGAACCCAGTGCCCGTCCATCCGCCGGCCACACAGCCCGCACACGACGAGCCCCGCCAGCAGGTAGCACCGGACCTCGCCGTCTTTTGCAGGCTTCGCCACCCGCAAGCCCTGAACGGCGACGAACGTCTCGTCATCCACGAGTGGCTCGTGCGCGATCCGTTCGGAGACCTCCCACTCGCTGACGGGTTCCATCGCAGCACACCTGAACCGCGTCCGCCGGGACGGCCTCCAGGTCCGTGACCCGTTGTGCTGCTTCGGTTCCATACCTGTCGGCCGGTATAGCGCGGGTTCTCCAGGATCATCGCGACCGTCCGGACAATCCACCGCTCTCCCGATCTGTGCGCGTTCCGCTCCGGATCCGCGCCCGACGGGCATACCACGCCGCGTTCGTTGAGCTCCCATGCCAACGACGCCACCGTCCGGCCGCGAGCACGTTCGGCGAACATCCACCGCACCCACGGCGCCGTCACCGGATCCGGCGCCAACACCTGCACCCGCCGGCCCCATCGCCCGTGCACAGGATTCGGATGACGACCACCGTCAACAAGCCGATACCCATAAGGCGGCCGACCACCCAAGAAACGGCCCTGCAACCGTGCCTGAGACCGCATTGCCGCCAGCACGCGCTGCCGTGCCCTCGCCACCTCACGTTGCGCCTGCGCGCCCAGCAACACCATGAGGGCTTCGTGCACCGGGCTCCCGAGCTCGACCGGACCACCCGCCTCCGGCAGCCACACCGCGACACCCAGCGCATTCAGCTTTGAGACGACTTCACGGAACTGATCACCATGAAACGCGCGCTCGTACTCGCCCACCACAACCGCGTCGAACTCACGACCAGTGTCCGCGGCGGCGGTCAGCAATGCTGCAGCCTCCGGACGTTCCCGCCACGCCCACCGGCGCGACACACCCACATCGAAGAACTCCGCAACCACCGAGCCGACACCGTCGATCAACTCCTCCAACACCGCACGCTGCCACGCACGAGACGTCTGAACGTCCTGAAACGAGCTCGTCGACATCCGGCCGTAGAACGCGAAGCGAAGGCCAGCCTCCTCGGATGGTGGCGTGCGACGGCGATGGCCCGTCACCGCGGTGAGCAGTTCAGCGTTCGTCAGCCTGGCCACGATCAGCTCCCTTAGTCGAAGCCGAGACCCGGCGATCGGACACACCATGACGACGACTCAAGCCGACTCCACCTAAACAGCCCAACACTGTCAGCCAATGCTGATGGAGGGGGGTGAGCCCTGCCCTACATGGGCGGGTCCACTCACCAGCAGAACCAGTCGACCTGACGATGTGAAGACGCCGGCCGGACCGCTACGGGCGTCATAGACAGGGGCCGTCGATGGATCAGCAGGAGTCGCTGTCTTACGACCACTGCCTGCCGACGACCATCCTGGATGCGCACTGCGCCGTAACGTCCCGCACTTCGGTACCGACAAGTGCGTATGCGCGCCGCACACCTGCGGCGAGCGGTAGCTGCGCGCCGCCGATCGGTCGATCTTGATGATCCCGGCCTCGCAGCCGAACGACTACGCCGTGTAGTAATTCTTCGAGTTGGAGAATATTGGCCACTATTTGGCCAATGGACGCGCTCTCACAGGCCTGACAGGCACCCCAATAACCGAACAACGTTAGTTATTTTGGGGCCCTCACACGGAACGCGCTGTGTCGAGTTGCGCTTCGCCTATCAGTTCGACCACACTCACTTTCCACCCAACCGGTGGAATCTGCCGTTTGGCGCAGCACCTCGAACCGGAGCAGACGCCACCCGTTCGCGTGAGGCATCCTGATCACGTTCGGGTGACGCTACTATCTCCGAACACAAACGCGGCCCCCCGCTGGAACAGGGAGCCGCGTGAAGCTTCACCCCATGTCCGCCTGGCCTAGCAACCAGCAAGTCTCTTGGAGGAAGCGCGTTGAGTCTAGGGCTAATGCCCGCGTTCCACTAGAGCCTCGGCCGAGTGAATCGGCGAGCTCGAATGTTCGCTTGCACACAGCCTCGTTGAGGTCGAACGACCTTCTCCCCCTTCACAGTCGCGTTCGGTGACACTTCTGCGCTTTCGATGACGTCGACCACGACGTCATGATCAGCGACGCTTGCAACGAGACGGCTGCCGGCTTCCTGCTTCTGGCTCGAAGTCGGCCACCCGTTGCTGCACAGGCTCTTGCGCAGTCGACGTCGCACTTGCGTGTACGGCCTCGTCCGTACACAACAGACTCAACGTCACGGCGGGCGCACGCCGTCTGGCTGCGCTCGTCGTTGCAAGACAAGGACGACTCTTTTGGCAGGCAAAGCACTTCCCACCGGGCCCACAGCCCTCTACCGATTCCGGGCCGGTCTCGTTCTCACCGACTACCTCAAGCTCGCCGACGGCGCCGAAGTCGAGGTCGACACCGCAACGGAGATCGCAGGTGCGCCCGCACACGTACTCGCAGGCGTGCGGACGGCCGACGACGCAACGTGGGCACCGCACCCCCGAGAGGTGACAGGCTTCGGCCTCGCGTTGTCGTCGACGACGCCGTTCACCGTGATCCTCACCCAGATCGACGAGAACTGGGTGATGGCAGCATGCTGGGGCGCCAGCGCTCGACACCTGCTCGACGATGTCCTGCTGGACGAGGGCTTCGGACTGCGATTCGGCATCCGCCGGCTCGACCCCGTCAAGCTGCGCACGCTGAACAGCAACTCGCTCGACACCAGTTCCCGCAGCAAGCAGACCTCGTTCCCACAAGGGCACTCGCTCTCCGGCTTCGGCCTCGAGCCGGCCGGCGAAGTCGTTACGCGGCTGGCAGGCCCAGCCAGCCTCGAAGGCCTCACCTACCACGCCGCGGCCGACGGGAAGGCGTGGCAGATCAGGTGCGGAAACTCGCTGCGCATCCAGGTCGGACGCTCGCCCGAAGACTTCATCGAGGATCTGCGTGCCATCTCCAGCATCGTGGACTCCAGTGACGAGAACTCGCCGCTGCGATTCCTCAACGAGGTACGACCGGTCAGCTCCAACCACCCCTTGAAAGCCGAGCTCGACGCTCTGTTAGCGGTCGCACTGGGCGGCGACGAGTGCTTCGGGGCGATCGGGATCTGCTGGCCGACCGCGGTGCACGGCGTGGTCGAGGAGGCTGACTCCTTCGTCACCACGAGCATCGCTGGCCTTGGCTCGCTACTACTCGGCGCCGACTTCGACATCGTGGAGATCACCGGCCGGTTCGCGCAGATCAGCGAGGGATCTCGGCTCGCGGAACTGGAAGCGGCACGACTCGTGCCGTGCGAGGACGACCAAGGCCAGGCTGAGCTGTGCCGGCCGATCTCGATGTTCAAGTGGATCTCCTTCGAGACCACCATCGGCGACAGCACCTTCTGTCTGCAGCAAGGCCGGTGGTACGAGCTCAGCAAGGACTCCATCGACCGAGTCAACGAGCAACTCGCCGAACTCATCGCAAACAAGAGCTCGCTGCTGTTCCCCGTGTGGGAACGGCAGCGAGGCAAGGACGACGAACACCGCTACTGCAAAGACGAGCTGGCGAAACAACCGGGTTTCCTCTGCCTGGACCAGGACTTCGCCAACACTCCCATGCACCCGAAGCTGGAACTCGCGGACGGCATCGGCCCCAACGATGAACTGATCCACATCAAGTGGCCATCACGCGCCGCCGAACTCGGACACCTGTTCAGCCAGGCACAGGCATCCGCCTGGTCACAGCGCCTTGAGCCCGAGGCGCTGCAGCAGCTCCGGGAGAAGGTGCAGGCACTCGACAGCACCCGGACGATCGCCGACCGGCCGCGAACGGTGGTGCTCGCGCTCGGCGGCCGGCTTTGGGACGTCGGAAAGATCTTCCCTCTCACCAGAGTCAGCCTCCTACGGCTGAACCAGGAACTCACCTTCCTGGGCATCAAACTCGAGTTCGCTGACATCCCGTCCGTGGCAAAACCGAAGAACGCCAAGGTGACAGGGCCGTCTAACGGGAAGGCTGCTTAGACAGGTAGTTAGCTGCAGCCTCGTTGAATCCAGTACAGGTCGCGAGCCCTAGATCAAAAACCTGGATTCACGCGCTGGTAGCGGCGAAGTGAGACTGGGGACATCAGTTCCGCCAGAGCCGGTGTCCCCATCATCCCGTGACCGCGCGGGTCGTCTAAGAAGCGCGAACCGATCGCCGCCCATCGAACGGGCCGCCACTGGGCAGGAAGTCCCGATCGGACTCCGCATTCAAAATCTAGATCTTGTGAAAGGAACGCCTCGATGCGTGTCAGCTGCAAAAACAGTACGTGGCAACTCAGCGACCTGATCGGTGGGGGCGGCTACGGCCAAGTGCTAGAAGCCCAGTCCGACTCGGGGATCGACGGTGCGGCCAAGCTGGTACCCAAGGAACCCGGCGCGGAGCGTGAGCTGTTGTTCGCCGACCTGAAGGGGGTCCGCAACGTCGTGCCGATCATCGACGATGGTGAGACCGACGACGCGTGGGTGCTGGTCATGCCACGGGCCGAACATTCTCTGGCGGATCATCTCGAGAAGGTCGGCGGTTCTCTCGACGTCGGCTCGGCCGTGGAGGTGCTGCGCGACATCGCGGCGACACTGGCCGATCTCGAAGGCCGCGTTGTTCACCGTGACCTGAAGCCAGCCAACGTGCTTCTGCTCGGCGGCCATTGGTGTCTGGCCGATTTCGGCATCGCCCGCTACGCGGACGTCACAACCGCCCCGGATACCCGTAAGGGTGCCTTCTCCGCGCCCTACGCGGCTCCGGAACGATGGAGCAACGAACGCGCCACCGCTGCCACCGACGTCTACTCCTTCGGGTGCATCGCCTACGAGATACTCGAAGGCGTTCCGCCGTTCCAGGGCCAGTACATCCACGACCTACGCGCGGCGCACATGCACGGCGACGTGCCGCACCTGGTCTCCGCACCTGCGGTGCTGGCCGCATTGGTCGAGGAGTGCCTATACAAATCCCCAGGAGCCCGACCCAACGCCGCGAACCTGATCAAGCGGTTGGAGCGCGCGGCGGACCAGGCTGCCTCACCTGGGTTGGCCGCGTTGCAGGAAGCCAACCGCGCCCAGGTCGTCCGCAAGGCAGCGCCTGTGCGAGCAGAGTCCATCGAGCAATCGGAGCAGCAGCGTCGCGCGGGGTTGTTCGACGCGGCCACGCGCAGCTTCACCAGGATCGCCGAGATGTTCAAGGACGCGTTGACGACCAATGCTCCGGGAGCCGGAGTGCAGGCGGTACGGGGCGGCGGCTGGGAGATTCGCTTGGGGCAGGCCGCCCTCACCTTGACCGGTCCGAAACCGACGGCGGAGTCAACGTGGGGTGAGGGGAACCGGCCTGCTTTCGATGTGATCGCGCATGCCGAGATCGACCTGCGCATTCCGACCGATAGCTACGGCTACGAGGGACGCGGGCACTCGTTGTGGTTCTGCGACGCAGCCCCTACCGGCGAGGGCAACTACCAATGGTTCGAGACAGCGTTCATGGTCTCGCCTCTGATCAACCGCTCGGCGCGGCAGGACCCCTTCGCCTTCGACCCCGGCACGGAAGCCGCCAAGGCCTTGTGGAACGGAATCGCAGAGTGGCAACTCGCTTGGCCGTTCACACCGCTGACCGTGGACGATTTGGGCGAGTTCATCGGGCGGTGGGCGGGATGGTTGGCCGCAGCGTCAGACGGCAGACTGAGCCATCCCAGCTCGATGCCTGAGCGGCGCCCTGAGAACAGCTTCCGCCGGCGCTGACACCAGCGCGATTGAGGTCGCCGACGTTGTGCGTCGGCGACAGGTCTACCTCACCGCGAGGCGCGCTCCTGGGCGGCCGCCAACCAGAATCGCGCCTCGCGGCAGCCCATCGCGACAGGTGCTGTCGCTGCTCGCGATGGTGCTGACACCATCAGGACTTCGAATGGGTGCTTGTGACCTCTGCGCCGCCACCAGCAGACTCCAGGAGACGACGTCAGGTGGTGCGCGCATGTCAGGAGATGACGAAGAAGACCTGGCCCCGGCGGGAACCACCCACTCGGAGATGAGCGGTTCCGCGCATAACGTCGTCCAGGTCAGGGACATCTACGGCGACGTGCACGTCCAGGGCCGCGACTTCCCGCACGGCCATCCGCGCCAACTGCCGGGCCGTGTGCGGCACTTCATAAACAGAACCGCGGAGCTGGGCCGGATGGACGACGTCCTCGACGCCGCGCACGACACCCCCGCCGTCTGCGTGGTTACGGGCACAGCGGGCGTGGGTAAGACGTCCTTAGCCGTGCACTGGGCTCACCTCGTCGAGCATCGGTTCCCGGACGGTCAGCTGTACATCAACCTGCGCGGACACGATCCTGGTCAGCCGGTGGAGCCGGACGCCGCACTCGACCAGTTCCTACGAGGCCTCGGTGTTACGGCCAAGGGCGTTCCCGCCGACGTCCAAGCGAAAGCCGCTCTGTTCCGTTCGCTCCTCGCCGGGAGGCGGGTCCTCGTCCTGCTGGACAACGCGATCTCTCCCGAGCAGGTTCGTCCGCTGCTGCCCGGCACATCCGGTTGCCTGGCGCTGATCACGAGCAGGAGCCAGCTCTCGGGTCTGTCCATTCGGGAGGGAGCGTGGTCGGTGCCGGTGCACGTGCTCGACCCGGCCGATTCGACCGCGTTGCTGCGGGAGGTGATGGCGGGACACCGATCCGCGGACGACCCCGCCGATCTCACCGAGTTGGCAAGACTCTGCGCGGGTCTTCCACTGGCACTGCGGATCGCCGCCGACCGTGCCATCACTCACCCGTGGGCGCGACTCACGGACCTCATGGCCGATCTGCGCGACGAGTCGGGACTGTGGACCGCGCTGTCCACAGCAGACGGTGACGAGTCGGGCGCGGTACGCGCGGTGTTCGCGTGGTCCTACCGAGCGCTCACGGCCGATGCCGCCCGTCTCTTCCGGCTACTCGGCTTGCATCCCGGCGCCCAGTTCAGCCTCCCCGCGTCCGCCGCCCTGGCGGGGCTGGACAACAGTACTACCCGGGGTCTGCTGGACGGCCTGGTGGCGAACCACCTGATCGACCAGATCGCCTCGGACAGGTACCAGTTCCACGACCTGCTGCGCGCATACGCGCTCGACCAGGCCCGCCTCGACGAGCCTCCAGACCAGCAGGTCTCAGCGACTCGGCGCGTGCTCTCCTGGTATCTGCACACCGCTGATTCGGCCCGACGAGTCCTCGCCCCGTCCCTGCACCGCATGCCGATCCAGCTCACGGCCGCGCCCGAGGGCGTCGCACCGCTCGTGCTGGCCGACCACCAGCGCGCCGCTGACTGGTACGAGACCGAACGGGCGAACCTCCTCGACGCGACGATGAGCGCTGCCCGCACGGGAAACCTGGTCATGGCCTGGCAACTTCCCGCCGTACTGGCCGCAATCTACGACAACCGCGACTCGGGACGGACGTGGGCGGACGCGGAGAAGGTCGCGCTCGAGGCTGCCAGGCAAGTGCAGGATTCCTACGGCGAGGGGGTTTTGCTCGACCGCATCGGAATCAAGCACCGCGCGCAGCGCGACATCGGAGCGGCGGCGAACTGCTTCGACGCGGCGATTGCGGCGTTCCGCGCGGTCGGAGACAGGCTCGGGGTGGCCAGGTCGATGCACAACCTCGGGCTGACCCACCTAGTCGATCACCAGCCGGTCGCGGCTCTGAGCACGTTCGAAGAGAGCCTCGCCATCGCGTCCGAACTGGGCAACCGGCCGATGGCATCGGTGATAGAGGTCAACCTCGGCGTGACCCTGTCGCACTTGGGCGAACTCACGGCAGCCGATCGCCACATCACCTCAGCGGTAGCCGCGGTACGCGAGTTCGGCGATGAGACCCTGGAAGCCCGTGCGCTCCTCGAACTATGTGCGGTGCAACAGGAACTGGGCGAGCTCGACTTAGCACACGAAAGCATCCAGAGGGCTCTTTCGGTCGCCCGCGCCCACACGTCACTGCCGCTCGAAAGCGGCTGCCTCGTGGCGCTCGGGACGCTCCAGATCGCCATGAACGAGCCGGAACAGGCGCTGGAGAGCAGCCAACGGGCTGCGGCGATTGCACGGCGCTTCGGCAACCGCACCATCGAAGCCGGGGCGTTCGACGTCACGGGCCTCGCCTATCGGGAGCTCCACCGCTACGACGACGCCATCGCCTTTCACCTCGCGGCAGTGCGCATGCACCGCGACCGGGAAACCGACTGGGAACTCGCGGTGTCCCTGGACCATCTCGCCGCAGCCCTCGACAGCACCGGCCGGACAGACGAGGCGCGAGAGCGATGGAGTGAAGCCTTGACGCTTCTGACCAGGTTCACCTGGCCTGCCGCCAACGCGCTGAAAGACCGCATCGACCGCCACCGAGGTCCCCGCACCTCCAAAAGATCATGAGGACACGATGACGAGGGCCCCACGATGGATCAGATCATCAGCGAGCAACTCGACGTCCGGTGGCGACTGCGTCGAGGTGTGCTCGACACCGGACGGGGTGCTCGTGCGGGACAGCAAACATCCCGCCCTCGCACTGCGCTTTCCACGTGACCAGTGGGAAGCGTTCCTCGCCACGATCCCCGGGCATCAAGTCACCACGCCGTCTCGGTGAGCCTCTCGACCCGGCGCGGCAGACTTGCGGCGCTCGGGCGCGCACCAGACGCCTTCTCCATGCATTGGTCCACCAGCAAGGCGAGAGAAGCCGGCGCGGTCGCGGGAATGTCCGGAGGCACGCTCAGGTGCTGGCGTTCGAACTCCTCGCGCTTCCTCCCCGCGAACGGCAATCTGCCCACCATCAACTCGTAGGCCATCACCCCGAACGAGTAGACGTCCGTCGCACTGGTCGCCGTCTCGTTGGTCCACCTCTCCGGCGCCGCATACGGCGACGACCACTTGTCCTTCCTCGTGGACGGCCCCGTCGAGGCCTCGGAGTACCGGGCGATTCCGAAGTCCGCCAAGCACCAGCGTCCGTCGAGGAGCAGGACGTTGTGCGGCTTCACGTCGCGGTGAACCACCTTGCGGGCGGCTTCGTCCAGGTCCGCGAGGGTGGCCGCGACGTCGGCGAGGATCTCTCGGCACGCCACCAGGTCGAGCGGACCTCCCACCGTCTTCAGGTGGTCGTACAGCGACTTCTCCGCTCTAGGCATGACGAGTGCCCACTTCTCATCGGTCTCACCGTCGTCGATGATCGGTACCACGTTCCGGACGCCAGCCACGTTCGCGAACAGCAGCTCTCGCTCGGCCCCGGGGTCCTTCGGCACGAGCTTGATCGCCCCGACGAGGCCGCCGGGTTCGGACCGGGCCTCGTACACCTGACCCCAGCCGCCCTTCTTGATCATCTCGCCCACCCGCCAGGTCCACCGCTTGCAACGAACGAGTTGGCCCTCCATCACACCTTCCTCCAGCTACCCTCGACCGGGCGTTCGGGAAGCAAGGACGGCACCCTGAGGGTGCGGTCCGCAGCCTGGGCGAGAGTGCCGGCCCACCTGTCGACGAAGTCGTCCATGTCTCCGGGCACGACCGGCAGGAACGGCCACGCGTGCCGCCACCGCCCGCTCACACCGCTGAGCGCCATGCCGATCTCCCGGCTCGGCCGCATCGAGAACGGGGTGACCGAGGCGGTCTCGTTCAGCGAGAAGGCCATGAATCCCGTTTCGTACCACTGGAAACGTCCGGCCTGCTCAACGTCGCAGTACCACAACGAGTGCGACCGGCCTTCGTAACCCAGGCGGTTCGCGGGCATCTCCACGCTGATCTCGGTGCACGCGACCACGTCGAACGGAACCCCATCCCAGTCTTCCCACGGGTTGTCGACGCGCGAGAGCCAGTTCAGCGAGAGCAACGCCTTGCCCACGCCGACGCGCAGGCCGTTCGCGTCGCGCACGTCCGCCGCAGGGGCCTCGGCCGACGCCATGGTCTTCATCCCGTCGACGATCCACGTCAAGCTTCGCGCCGCTGCCACGGCCAGTTCTTCCCGCTTCTCGCGCCTCGTGCGTGCCAGCGACAAGGTCGCAGCCTCCTGAGCGCGCCTGCGTGCCTCGGCCTGCCCCGCAACCTGCAGCGCGGCCACCCCGGCGAGCCTGGGCACGACCTCGGTGCGCCTCAGCCGGCCGGGCAGGTCTGCCGACCGCGGGCGCGAGGCAGACGGTTTCGCCAGGCACATGTCGATCAAGCCGGCGAGCTGAGGCGAGGCGTCGCTCAGGAGCGGCGGCATGCTGTGCAGGTGCTGATCGCGCAGTTCGGGGGTCTCGCCGCGGAACGGCCGCTCGCCTGTGAGCAGCTCGTAAGCCATGACACCGAACGAGTACACGTCCGTCGCGGTCGTCACCTTCTCGTCCCGCCACCGCTCCGGCGCGGTGTACGCGGAGGACTTGGCATGGCTGCGCGTGTTGGAATCGGTCGCGGACTCGGCATACCTGGCGATGCCGAAGTCGGACGTGCACCAGCGGCCGTCCAGCAGGAGGATGTTCTCGGGCTTCAGATCCCGGTGGATCACCGGGCCTCCGTCACACGCGGCGAGGTCCGTGAGCGTCTCGGCGACATCGGAAAGGATCGCGGTGGCCGCACCGCTGTCAAGCGCGCCCACGTGCTCGTCGAGGTGCTGGCGCAACGACTTCTCCGCCCTCACCATCACCATCACAAGATGTGTGTCGGTCTCACCCCGGTCGATCACCGGTATCACATGACGCACTCCGGTGAGGTGGGCGAACAGCAGCTCGCGTTCCGCTCCCGGCTCCTTGAACACCAGCTTGGCGGCGCCGAGCTCACCGGACTCCGTCCACGCCTCCAGGACGTCGCCGAACCAACCTCGGCCGAGCCGCTCACCCAGAGTCCACACCTCACGTTCGAGGCTCACCCGCATCTTCTGCTGTTCCCGTCGTTCTCGGACCGACGCACGGCCGCCCTACCGGCCATAGTGCACCGTCAGTGGCTCCGTTCCCTCCAAATGGTCACGCACGTACCTCATCCGGGTGATCAGATCCGGGTCGATCGTCTGTAGGAGAATGGCCGCATGCCCGAGTCGTTCGTCGTCTGCGCCGCGGACATCGACGTGACCTGGGCTCAGTGGATCGCACGTCAGCTCGAAGGCGCGGGCGTACCCGTCCACGTCGACGCCGGGTCCCGGCACCGCCTCGTCGACGTCGCCGCGCACGCCGCGAACAGCCAGGCAGTTCTGCTCGTGCTGAGCCCTACAGCGGTGGCGGACGAGGCGTTGCAGGCACGGTGGGCCATCGCGGCGGCCAACTCTCCGACGCAGGTCGGGGTCATCGTCCGGCCGTGCCAGGCACGTGCCCAACGAGTGATCGAGCTCTCCGGACTCGATGATCAGGCCGCGAGACACCAGCTGCTCAACGCCCTCGGGCTGGCCCCACCCCCATCGGCCTCCTCCCGGATGGCCGGCGACTCGACGAGCTTGGCGATGGTCGAACACCTCGTCAACGCGGTGCCGAAGCCTCAGGACCACGAACAGGTCGCATCTGCGGCCGGTTCCCTCTCCCGGCTGCGGCTGCTCAGCGAGCGCGCCGAGGAGGAGATGGGGCAACTGGCCGGCGGCCTGCGGTTCGAAGCAGGGCTCTACGTGCCTCGCGATGTCGAGGAGGAGCTGCTCGCCGGTGTCCACGCGCCTGGACACCGGCCACTGGTGCTGTACGGCCCACCAGGCGCCGGCAAGACCAGCCTGGTCTGGGGCCTCTCCCGGCAGTTGTTGCGCGACGGCAATCGCGACGTGCACCTGTTGAAGGCGACGTGGCTGTACGAGAAGGACGTCGATGGCGCACCGATCGTGGCGCGCCACGTCCTGACCGAGGCCGTGCACGCGGCGGTCACCGCCGGCCGTGCGTGCACGATCCTCATCGACACGGTCGACCTGCTGGTCAATGACGACGTGACCTGGATGGCGCTGCGAACGCTCGTGTCGGAAGCGCACGCGGCGGGGGCATCGGTAGTGGTCACGAGCCGTCCCGCGGAAGCACGGCGGCTGCCGGACGAGTGGCAGCTCGTGGAGCTGCGCGACTACGACACCGTTCGTCCGCCAGGCGGGTCGAGCGAGTTCGAGCGAGCCGTCGCCGCACACTGTCGCGTCTACTGCACAGCCCAGGTCGGCCACGAGATGGCCGACAAGCTCATCTCCGCCGTCGCCCGACGCCAGCACCTGGGCGTGCTGGCACGGAAACCCTTGACGCTGCGGATGTTGTTCGAGCTTTACGCACCCACCACCATCTACGACGACGTGGACGTGACCGGGCTGCACCGAAAGTTCTGGGCCGACCGCGTGTGCCAGGACCGTCGAGCCTGGCACGGCTGGGCGCCCGCCTCCACTGCCGACGTGAACCTGGAGAACACGGCGGCTCTGCTCGCGTTGCACATGCTCATCACCGGCGTCCCGGAAATCGCGCTCAACGAGATCGCACCTGTGTCGGCGGGGACCTTCTACCAGGAGGTCGAGCTCCTGGTGCAACGTGGTGTCGGTGCGCTGACGACGGTGTCGGGCCAGACCGCGTTCCGGTTCTTCCACCAGACCTTCTTCGAGTTCGCCGCGGCCAGAACGCTGTTGCTCATCTGGGGCGTACAGGGTCTCGCTCTGCTGGAAGAGCGGTGCCGTGCACAGCCGAACGACTACTTCATGCTGGCCGTCTTCGAACAGACCTGGCTCTGTGCCTGGCCGGACGGCGCGTTCGCCGCCGACGCCAACGCCATGGCCGGCCGGTTCCTGACCGACGCCGGCGCAGTGGCGCTCCCCGCCGAACTCAGGACCACCGTGCTCAGGGTGACGGCCCAGAGCGGAGGGGTGTCGGCAGAGTGCCTCGAACAGCTCGGCGAGGTGCTGGCGACGGCGGAACTGCCCGAGGTGCGAGACTGCCTGGCACTCATGCCGTCCCCGGTGCGCACCTGGGAGCAGGCAGACGTCGACGTGCTGCACCGCTGCGTCCAACGGGGTGATTCCGCGTGGCTCGCGGTTCTCAAGGTGCTGGAACGTCTCGGCCACCGTGATCGCAACCTGGCGGCGCGAGCGATGGAGAAGCTTGACCTCGGATCGCACGTCGCTTCTCTGTCGCGCCAGGAGTTCGGTGACCATCGCGAGCTGCTGCAGCAGCTCGGTTCGTTGCTGCACGTAGCGCCCGACGTGGTCATGGATCAGCTCCGCGTCCTGTGCAGCACGGCGACAACACACGGATTGAACACTTACGTCATCGACGTCTTCAATCTGCTGTCCGCACACGCGGACGCTGTTCCCGAGTTCGATCTCGGGCAGTGGGCCGACGAGGTCGTTCCCATCAGCCCGAAGAGGACGCACACGGCCGTAGTGGCGCACGCGGAGCTGCACAAGATCCAAACCGCGCGCGTGGCAGCCACCGCAGGCGGCTGGTCCCGTCAACTGGCGGAGTTGAAGACGCTGATCGGTCGGATGGACACGAATCGGGATCTGGCCTGGCTCGACATCGTCCGGCTCGGCGGCATGGTCAGCGCGTTCGCCTGGCACGCGCCACCGTCGACGACCGCAGCCGCGCTCGTCACCGTCCTGCGCACCGTGTCCAGCAACCAGGTGCACGGCGAACTGCGCCGTGGCTGGCTCGTCGACTTCGGCCTGCGGCAGGACAACGCCGTGACCAGAGCATGGACGTCCTGGCTGAGCGACGGCCTACCTGCTTCCCAGCACAAGCAGCACACACCCGAGCAGAACTGGGCCGAGACCGCACGCCGCGCGCTGGAATCACCTCGACTGCCCGAGTCGCAGATCGCCCGCCTCGCGGACCAGGTCGCGGTACGACTCGTCGACCACGCCGCAGAGGGGCCTGCCGTGCGCGACGCTCCCCTCACGCCGTGGACCGACGCGGATTTGCTGCTTCGACTCGTGGTCCGCAGCATGCTGGGCGGGTCGAGGACGGCCAGAGAAGCCGTGCGCCACATCGCAGCCAATCCGGGCGTGCTCGGCAACGCCCGCGCGATGTTCGTCAAGCAACTGGTGCCCACGGACACTCTCAACTCGGACGCCCTGATGCTGTTCGACATCGCACTGGGGTGGGCCGAACGCCGTGTGGTGCAGGATTTCCTGATGCTTCCAGGATTCGCGGCACGAGCACAGGCCAGGGCAACCCAGGTCCGGGAACTCGTGGACACCGGCGTCGCGTCGCCAAAGGAACGAGACCAGAGCGCTAGCGCCAAACTGCTGCGCACAGCGATCGACACCCAGGTGCTCTCACTGCCGACATGGCACGAGCTGACGGCGTGGCTGCGTCAAGCGCGACAATCCGTCCACCTCCGCCAGACTCTCATCGAACTGATCGGCACCGGAGTCGAGGAAGGCCGATACGAACCGGGTCCCGCACGCACCGTCGTGGAGTCATACCTCTCCGACCGCAACACCGCCGATGCGACAGCCGCGCGCACCGTGCTCGTCGTCTTGCTCGCGAAATGGTTCGACGATGAGCAGGCGTTGCTCGACACCGCCTTCCGCGATCCGGTCGACGGCCCCTTCATCGCTCCGGTGTCGAGCTACGTCCAGCCAGGCCATCGTCGTGGCCGTGCGGTGAACGGGGCGGAGGCGGTGCGGTTCATGCTCACTTTCGGCAGACGTCTGAGGGGCGCACCACCCCGCACCCAGAAGGACACCGCGATCTGGTGGCGCGCGGCCATGAGGGAGTTGCTGTCCGGGGCGAGTGGCGCGCTCCAAATGCAAGTGATCGACGCATTCCCTGAACTGGACGACGAGTTCGTGTCGAGCCTGGTGCTCCAGCTCAAACCGGATCGCCACCCTCAGGTCAGGGAAGCGTTGAACGATCTCGTACAGGATTCCAGCCGCAACGAACGTCTTCGCCGCAATGCCCGGCTGGTACTGGCCGACGGCGCACCCCAGCGCGGCTGGCCACAACTGCGCGTTCTGTTGCGCGACCGGCAATTTCCGCCGTTCACGGTTCGGACCCTCGATGACGTGGTGTGACGGCAAGCTTCATCTTGCCTGTGTCAGTTCACGGAGGATCTTCTTCGCAACGGGGCAACTGGCCCCCATTCGCGTGGGCGAGGCCGTCGTAGGCGAGGATCTCGGTGTGGTTATCACCGCCGTCGAAGAAGCGACGAAGCGCCTCGCCGAGGTCTCCCGGCTCGCGCCCCGTCGTCCCGCGCCTCGCCCCCGCACCGGTTGCCGCGCACCAACGTGGCCACCACTCCTTAGGCCGCAACGCTTCCAGCCCTGCGATCACGGTTGACCGACCAGCCAGATTCATCGGTCGCCGCCATTCGCCGTACTACGTAACGGTGTGCGTGCCGAGTTTACGTCCGCACAGGTCAAACGGAGTTGTGCGTGCCGAAAACTACGTCCATGCAGGTCAAGACATATGGCGATACTGGTACATGACTGAGTCGAGAAGATCATGTCGGTCTATGATGAGGTGTTCGATCGGAGCGGGTTCGCCAGGCCTTGGGCCGGCCCCGCAGGAGTGCCGCGTCGGCGAGCGATTGGCGGGCTCGATTCTCGCTACAGTATCACTCGTACTCAGCCAGCGCCTAGCGCAGATGGGACTGATTCCAAGATAAGCGGACAGTCGAAGAGGTCGCCGCGAAAGTTCTTGCCTAGCCGATACAGATCAGCCCATAAAAGATTGATTAGTGTCGACTGGCCCTCTATACTGGATTCGAGCTATCCAATAGCGCATGAACACCCGAACTGCGCAAGCTTGCTACGTATGGGAACTCAAGTCCCCCCTTGAACCGCGATCCATGCAACTTGCGACAGCAGATCTGACGCACATACGGTGTTGATGGCAGCATCAGCTTCGTGAAGGTAGCTCGTGCCGAACTCGCAGTTCTATCGCTACGTACAGCTCGCCCGGCCTCATCGGTGCATGATCTCTGAGCACCGCGCTGACGTCTTCTAACAATTCAATCGCTGCGTAGACGATGCTGCCGGTGATGCATGAGGAGTGCTGCTCGCGCAGTTCAGGACCGGCGAAGTCCAAATCGGACGCTTTTGATTCGCTGCGATGACCTCACCGCACGCCCGCTGGACGAGGTTCTTTCCGTCACGGAATTCTTCGAGATGCTGCTGGTGGGTGTCCGCGAGAGTTCCTCGTCGGCGCCATCGAACGCGCTGCTGTCGATCACCTTGCCGCACTTCTCACGCTGCCGCACGCCAGGCGTGGTAGCCGAGACCGATCGCGCCCACCGCCATCGGGACGCTGGTCAGCAGGCCGGTCAGGCCGTCGCCTGGGCTCACGAACGTGAGCACGATGAACAGCAGGAGCACGGGCACCCACGCCGGGACCGCGTGCGAGCGGAAGAGGCCCACGCACTGCAGCACGGTCCCCAGCAACACCAGTGCGGCTCCGGGGATCACGAAAGCGAAGAGGTGCCCGGTGTCGTTGTTGGCCGCCTGGATCACCGCATCTCCGACGCCGGCGTCAAGTCCGGGGTCGGTCGGGAAGAAGTACGCGGCCGCCCAGCCCGCGACCCCGGCGCCCTGCAGCCCGCCGCCGATCCACATGAGCGCGGCACCCCAGGTCGCCCAGGCGCTGCCGCGGCGCCGGACCAGGAACATCGTCGCCAGCGCCTGCAACGGGATGTTGAGGACCTGCATGGCCGCGAGGCCGGTGAGCAGCGTCCACCACAGATCGCGGTCGGCCGCGATGTCGGTGTACGAGTAGGTTTCGCCGCCGCCCGCCGGTTCCGGCCAGAGCAGTCCGCCTGCGACGGCGGCGACGGACGTGACACCCAGAACTAGCGCGAGGACGGCGACGCGTCCCCGTGTGGAGCTTGCGGCGGTGTCGTGCGCCGCGGTGATGTCGACGGACATGGTTCCTGCCCTTCCACGGGATTCGGTTGCCTCATGCAACCGGCGCAGGGGGCCGTCCACATCGGTACCGGCCCCGAACCCGTTCTCCGTGCCAGCACTGAGGCCAGGCCGCCGCACCGGCCTTACCCTGGGGCGATGACGTGGCCGCGGCCGGCAGGACTGGCTCTTCTGGGCATCGCCGTCCTGATGACGGCGGGCGCCGGCTGGCTGCTGTTCCGCACGCCTAGCGACATGATCGGCGCGTTCGCCGGGCTCGCGACGCTCGGACTGGCTATGGCCGCGCTCGGCGTGACGATCGCGTTCCGGGTGCGTGCCAACCCCGTCGGCCCGCTCCTCGCCTGGGTCGGGGCGATCGTGGTCTTCCTGGCCGCCCGCGACGTCTACTACGGGCGCTGGCTCGCCGATCCGGCCTCGGTGCCGCTGGACTCCCGCGTGGTCGCGGTGCTCAACGAGAGCGGCTGGTGGCTGCTCGCCGCCGTCGCGTTGCTGCTGCTCCACTTCCCGGACGGCTCGCTGCCCGGGAAACGGTGGTCGTTCCTGCCGCCGTTGATCGTCGTCCTGGCCCTGGCGCAGCAGGTGTTCGGCGCGACGCCGCGGGAACCGTTCACCGAACCGATGGAGGGGCTGGCCAAGCCCTGGGGGCCACCGTTCGATGTGGTCCACGTCCTCAGCTACGTGGTGAACATCGGGTTGATTCTGACGTTGCTCGCCGCCGGGGTCTCGCTCGTCGTGCGGTTCCGCAGGTCCGTAGGCGTCGGCCGGGCGCAGTTGAAGTGGCTCGCGTTCGCCGGACTGGCCGCGACCGCGTACCCGGTCGTGTGCCTGGCCGAGATCGTCGTGACCGGCCGAAGTGGTGTCGTGGCAACGGTGTTCGGCGTCGTCACGATCATCGCGCTGTTCTGCTCGGTCGGTGTCGCCATGCTGCGCCACGACCTCTACGACGTCGACCGCGTGCTGGCCGACACGATCAGCTACACGATCGTCCTGCTGGTCCTCATCGGGGCTTACGCGCTGTCGGCCCTGACTCTGGGGCTCATCGCGGGCCAGGACTCCCCCGCCGCCGCGGCCGGCGCCACCGCTGTCTGCGCCGTGCTGCTCACGCCCGTCCGCAGGCGTCTGCAACGGGAGGTCGACCGGCGGCTCTTCCCGCGCACGAGGGCCGCGCTGCTCGCCATCGAAGACCTGCAACACCGCGTGCACACGCAGGCCGCCCAACCGGAAGAGCTCGAAGCGACGCTGCGCACGGCGTTGCGGGACACCACGGTCAGGGTCGGGCTGCTGTTCCCCGCGTCGACCGGCTTCGTCGACGCGAAGGGCGCACCGGTGACCGACACCGGACTCGTCCCGATCACGTTGGGCGGCACGCAGATCGGCGTTCTCGCCTCGTCCGTCACCACCCCGGCCGTGCTGCGGGTCGTCGCGACCGCCGCCGCGAGCCTGGTCGAGGTCGCCCGGCTGCGCGGTGAGCTCGCCACCGCCCTGCGCGAGGTGGAGGCGAGCCGCACCCGGATCATCCAGGCAGGAGACGCCGAACGGCACCGGCTCGAACGCGACCTGCACGACGGCGCCCAGCAGCGGCTGGTGTCGCTGGGCATGGCGATGCGGCTCGCGCAACGGCAGCTGCCCACCGGTTCCGTCGACGTGCACGCCCTGCTCGACCAGGGCGTCGCCGAACTGGCCACCGCGATCGCCGAGCTCCGGCAGATCGCCCACGGTCTGCGTCCCACGAGCCTCGACGACGGCCTCCACTCCGCACTCGCCGCGCTCACGAACAAGCTGCCGGTGCCGGTGGCGCTGGAGATCATGTCCGAACCACTCGCCGACGACATCGCGATCACCGCCTACTTCGTCGCCGCCGAGGCGATCACCAACGCCGCCAAGCACGCGCACGCCAGCGCCATCACCGTCCGCGTCACGCAGCAGGCGGACGAGGTGAACGTGTGGGTGAAGGACGACGGCTGCGGCGGCGCCGATCCACGCGGCGGTTCCGGACTGGCCGGGCTGGCCGACCGCGTCGCCGCGCTCGGCGGTTCACTCCTGCTCAACAGCAGGCCCGGTGGCGGCACGACGATCCAGGCGGTGCTGCCGTGCGCATCGTGATCGGCGAGGACTCGATGCTGTTCCGGGAGGGAATCGCAAGCCTGCTCTCCCACGCGGGACACGACATCGTGGGCCGTGCCGGCGACGCGGACACTCTCGTGGCCGTGGTGGCTCAGGCGGAGCCGGATCTGGCCATTGTGGACGTTCGAATGCCTCCCGACCTGACCGACGACGGCGCACGGGCCGCCCGCCGGATCCGGTCCGCCCAGCCCGGTGTCGGGATTCTCCTGCTCTCCCAGCACATCGAGACGCGGCACTCCGTCGACCTGGTCAGCCAGGGTGGATTCGGGTACCTGCTCAAGGATCGCGTTCTCGAGGTCGACGACTTCCTGGAGTCGATCGCGCGGGTCGCCGCCGGCGGCTCGGCACTCGACCCGGAGGTGGTGGGCAGGCTGCTCGGCCGGCCCGCCACCGGGTCACTCACCCCGCGCGAACGCGAGGTCCTCGGACTGATGGCCGAGGGCTGCACGAACGTCGCGATCGCGCGTCGGCTCTGGCTCACCGAACGCACGGTCGAGACCCACATCGGCAGCATCATGGCGAAACTGGGGCTGGCCGCCAACGTGGAGGAGCACCGCCGGGTGCTGGCCGTCCTGACCTATCTGGCCGAGTTCGGCTGATGCTCCTCCACTGACGACTCAGCCCAGCACGCAGAGCAGCGAACAGGCCTTCGCGGACGACCAGTCGCTGTACACGCGCGTCCCGTTGACCGGCGTGTACTTCGCCTTCGCCTTGTTGGTCAAGGGGAACAGCGACAGCAGCGCGTAGGTCGAACAGTGGACCTGCTTCGACTCACCGGGCTGCAGCGTGAACGGCCCGGTCTGGCAGGCCGGTTCCACGTCGTCGACCACGTAGGCGTCGACGATGGCGATCGGGCCGTTGTTGGTCACGGTGATCCGCCAGTACGCCGTGGCGTTCAGCAGGCCGAGAACGCCCACGGGTGCTTGCTTCACCCAAGGCCCGGCGCCGCCCGCCTTGCAGTTGGCGGGTGTGTGCGAACCGCAGATCTCCTTGTTCACCACAACGTTCGGCATGCATCCCGCGCCCGGTGCGACCTGGCGGGTCACCGTGTTGGACGAGAAGCCGCCGGTCGCGTCGGTTCCGTCAGCCTTGTTCGCGACCGAGGAGACCGGGCAGTCCGCGGAGATCGTGGTGCGGAAGCACACCTGCGGCGCGTCGCCGTTGAACTCCAGGGCCAGTGACGGCTGGTTGCCGCCGCCGAAGTCCGCGGCGTTGTTCAGCACGAGCGACGCCGTGAGGGTCAGCGTGGCGGCCGTGACGCCGGTCAGGTCGACCGTCCCGTCAGGAGCGAAACTCGGCACGGTGACGGGGTTTCCACCGCCGTCCACGGCCTTCACGGTGGACGCGCCGAGGTTCACGTTCGCCGGTGTCACGCCGACGAGCCGCGCCTTGGTGTAGGTGGTGGCGTGCGGTTTGCCGTCGCAATAGAACTGCGAGGGGGTGAGCGACACGGAGGCGCCACTGCGTACGCACGGCGACGCCCCCGTGTCAGGATCCATCGAGAACAGCACGCCGGCGTCGCCCAGCCCGATCATGCAACCGGTGGGAGCGTCGTAGGCGTAGCCGTAATCTCTTGTGTCACCACCGTTGGCGGTGGGATGGGTGATGCGCGCCGGCACTCCGGCACACGACGTTCCGGTGCTCCAGTCGTGACACACCGCGGCACCGATGTACGGGCCGCCCCAGATGCCGATGAAGCTGCGGACGCGGTTGCCGGTGCGGACCACCTCGGGGTTGAACGAGATGACACCGCTCTCCAGACCGGCGGGAGCCGACGGTGCGGGCAGGGACGAGCCGTCGATCGCATAGCAGGTGGTGACGTTCTGGCCGGTCGTGCTGGAGCACGCGCCGGTCTCCGCACCTGTTGTGCTGTAAGCGGTGTAGGCGTTGTAGGTGTAGTTGCCGGACGGGCCGATCTGCTTCGGGGAGGCCCAGCCCGCGCACGCGGCGTTGGTGCCGGGGTCGAAGCAGCCCATCCTGGGGATGCCGCCGCCGGGCAGTGACGACGAGGCGAAGATCTTGCCCCCGGCGACGGTCAGCGCGCCGAGGTAGTAGTTGTTGCTGCTGGTGAACGGCACGATCGGCGCGTAGGGCTGGCCTCCGCACGCGCTCTGCGTGGCGATCGTCCAGCACACCACGCTGCCGGAGGTCGCGACGCCGTAGAGGTTTCCGCCGACCTGGACGAGTCCCGCCATCTCGACGTTCTGCCCTGCCCGCGGCATCAGGGACCAGAACCCGCAGTTGCCGGGCGCGGCGAGATCGAGGCAGGCGACGCCGAGCGAGGACGCCGTGACGGCCGAGTAGTACACGCGAGCGGGATTCGCCTCGTCGCGGACGTACTGCGGTTCGAGTGGACTGCCGATGTCACCGGTGTTGCCCGTGCCGAACGGACCGGACGACGTGTTGAGCGGCTTCGGCCACGGACCGCCCGAGCAGAGCGAACTGGTCGTGAGATCGGTGCACACGAGCTTCGGGGCGGCGGGGCCCACGTGGTGGTAGACGTTCCACGCCTGCAGGCGGCCGTCCGGCGTGCGCTGCAGGATCGGGGTGAAGCCGTCACCGCCGGTGCTGCTCGCGCTGGCCTGCACGGGCGGGGTGAGCAGGCTGGACAGTGCCTTGCCGCCGTTGCGCACGTTGGGGTTCGTGGCGGTGACGGGGTTGCCCTCGGTGCCGGTCCAGCCCGGCGGCACTTGCAGCGAGCCGGCCAGGAGGGTCTGGCCGGGGCCGATGGGGTCGGTGATCGCGGCGGCACCGTTGGCACCGTTCGCATAGGACACGACCCAGGAGGCGTTGTCGCCGTGGGAGGCGGGATCGGACACGCCCTGCACGGACTTGGTGAGCGTGGAAACGGGTGGCTGGGCGGCCACGGGAACAGCGGCGGTGAGCGTGGCGCCGGCGAGCACGCCCGCTAGCACCATCGCCGGCAAACGTCTTCGCACGAGAACGATCCCTTCGGTGGCGGTTCAGTGGGGAACTGACCGCCGACGCTAGGGATCGCGCCAGTGTTCGAAACACCCCCTCACCCGCGTGCGTGGGAGGTCTGCCCCATCAGACCAATGCGGACGCGCGGAACATGTGACCAGACAAGAGATTCCAATTCATAGTCGAATGAAGTTTCACCTGAACGCGCCTGAAGTGCCTATCCGAGAACCGAATGCTCGCGGCGCGGCGTCCAGCGCAGGTGCACGTTCCGATCTGGAGGGTCGGCCCGCAGCAGCGACAACCTCGGCCGGACGGCGTCGGTGCGCGCCGACGGCGGCTTGCGGCTGCCCGCCCGGTACTGGACCGGCCACTCGGCGCGAAATTCCTGTTCCGCGGCCGCGTGCAGGGTCCAGTGCGGGTCGTAGAGGTGCGTGCGGCCGATCGCGCACAGGTCTGCGCGGCCCGCCAGCAGGATGGAGTTGACGTCGTCGTAGGAGGCGATGGCGCCGACCGCGATGACAGCCGCACCGGTGACCTCGTGGCGGATCCGGTCGGCGAACGGGGTCTGGTAGCTGCGACCGTACGCCGGGCGCTCGTCCGCCGTGACCTGGCCGGTGGAGACGTCGATCGCGTCGGCGCCGTGGGCGATGAACGCGCGGGCGATCTCCACGGCGTCGTGCTCGGTGTTGCCGCCGTCGACCCAGTCGGTCGCGGAGATGCGCACGATCATCGGCCGTTCCGCGGGCCACACCGCGCGGACGGCGTCGAACACCTCCAGTGGGAACCGCAGCCGGTTGGCGAGTGTGCCGCCGTACTCGTCGGTGCGCTGGTTCGCGATCGGTGAGAGGAACGAGGACAGCAGGTAGCCGTGCGCGCAGTGCAGTTCGAGCAGGTCGAAGCCCGCTTCGGCACCACGTTGCGCCGCCGCCACGAACTCGGCGGTGATCCGCTCGCGGTCGACTTCGCCCGGGACGGCGTTTCCAGGGCCGTACGGCAGCGGTGATGGGCCGACGACGTCCCAGTTGCCCTCGGGGAGCGGTTCGTCCATGCCCTCCCACATCAGGCGGGTCGAGCCCTTGCGGCCGGAGTGGCCCAGCTGGAGGCCGATGCGGGCGGTGCTCCGCTCGTGCGCGAACGACACGATCCGCGCCCACGAGTCGCGTTGCTCGTCAGTCCACAGGCCGGTGCAGCCCGGCGTGATGCGGCCTTCCGGCGAGACGCAGACCATCTCGGTCATCACCAGTCCCGCACCGCCCATGGCCTTCGATCCCAGGTGGACGAGGTGGAAGTCGCCCGGCACGCCGTCGACGGCCGAGTACATGTCCATCGCCGAGACGATCACGCGGTTCTTGAGTTCCAGCCGCCCCAGGCGGAACGGCTGGAACATCGCCGGCGCCGTGGTCGGAAGTCCCTGGGAGGCGGCGAAAGCGGCGTCGACGCGGTCGGCGAACTCCGAGTCGCGGGTGCGGAGGTTGTCGTAGGTGATGCGGCGGGACCGGGTGAGCAGGTTGAAGCAGAACCGCGTCGGTTCCTGGTCCGCGTACATGCCGATGTTCTCGAACCACTCCAGGGACGCCTGGGCGGCGCGCTGCGTCGACTCCACGACGGGGCGGCGCTCGGTCTCGTAGGCCGTCAGCGCGGTCTCGACGTCGCGGTGTTCGTGCAGGCACGCGGCGAGGGCGAGCGAGTCCTCCATCGCGAGCTTGGTGCCGGAGCCGATCGAGAAGTGCGCGGTGTGCGCGGCATCGCCGACCAGGACGAGGTTGCCGTCGTGCCAGCGCTCGTTGCGCACGGTGGTGAAGCTGAGCCACTTCGAGTTGTTGGCGAACACCTGGTGGCCGGCCAGCTCCTCGGCGAACAGCTCACGGACCCGTTCGACGGCGCGTTCGTCGGAGGCGCCCGGCGGGAACTCCTCGCCGGTGTCGAAACCGGCGCGGCGCCAGACGTCCTCGTGCATCTCGACGATGAACGTGGAACCGCTGTCGGAATAGGGATAACCGTGGACCTGCACGGTCCCCCACGGCGTGTCCTTGATGAAGAACTGGAACGCCTCGAAGACCAGGTCCGTGCCGAGCCACATGTACTTGTTGCGACGTGGGTCCACAGTGGAGCGGAAGACGTCGGAGGACCGACGCACCAACGAGTTGACGCCGTCCGCTCCGACCACCAGGTCGTACGACTCGCGCAGGACGTCGACGGCGGGCGCGGGCGTCGAGAAGTGCACGACCACGCCGAGATCGCGGCACCGTTGCTGGAGCAGGCCGAGCAGCTCCTTGCGGCTCATCGCGGCGAACCCCTGCCCACCGACGGTGTGGCTCTCGCCGCGGTAGTGGATGTCGATGTCCGTCCACCGGGCGAACCGGCGCGCCATCGCGTCGGCGAACTCCGGGTCGGCGTTCTCGATCCCGCCGAGCGTCTCGTCGGAGAACACCACACCGAAGCCGAACGTGACGTCGGATGCGTCGCGTTCCCAGATGGTGACGTCATGCGCGGGGTCGAGCTGCTTCATCAACGCGGCGAAGTAGAGGCCACCGGGCCCACCGCCGACGATGGCGATCTTCATGACAGCACCTCGTCCTCGACGATCTTGCGGAGCGTGAAGCGCTGCAGCTTGCCGCTCGCGTTGCGCGGCAACGACGTGCGGAACCGCACCTCGCGGGGATATTTGTAGGGCGCGATGGTCCGCTTCACGTGATCTTGGATCTCGCGCGCCTTGGTGTCGTCGCCCAGAGTGCCGTCGCGCAGCACCACGAACGCGCACACGACCGAGCCGCGTTCGTCGTCGGGTTTGGCGACGACGGCGGACTCCAGCACGTCCGGGTGGGTGTCGATGGCCTCCTCGACCTCGGGACCGCCGATGTTGTAACCGGATGACACGATCATGTGGTCGCTGCGGGCGTGGTAGTGGAAGTAGCCGTCCTCGTCGCGGTGGAAGACGTCGCCGGTGACGTTCCAGCCGCCCACCACGTAGTCCTTCTGCCGCTCGTCGTCGAGGTAGCGGCAGCCGACCGGGCCGATCACGCCGAGTCGTCCCGGCTCGCCAGGGCCCAGTTCGTCGCCGTCGGGGCCGAGCACGGTGGCGCGGTAGCCCGGCACCGGCCGGCCGGTGGAGCCGGGCCGGATGTCGTCGCCGGCGGCGGAGATGAAGATGTGCAACAACTCCGTGGCACCGATGCCGTCGATCACCCTCAGTCCGAGCCGGTCGTGCAGCCGTCGCCAGGTCTCCTGCGGGATGTGCTCCCCGGCCGACACCGCGGTCCGCAGTCCGGCGAGTTTTCCTTCCGTGCCATCGCGCAGGATCGCCTTGTACGCCGTGGGCGCCGTCGCGAGCACCGTGACTCCGTGCGCCTCCACCAGATCCGCGACCTGGGCGGGCGTGGCCGCCTCGGTCAGAAACGCGCAGGCACCGGCCCGCAACGGGAAGACGACGAGCATGCCCAGGCCGAACGTGAAGGCGAACGGCGCCGTGCACGCGACGAGGTCGTTCTCGGTCAGGCGCAGCACGTGCCGGCCGAAGGTGTTGTCGATGGACAGGACGTCGCGGTGGAAGTGCGCAGTGATCTTGGGCGAACCGGTGCTGCCCGACGTCGGCGCGAGCAGGGCCACGTCGTCGGCAGCCGTGTCCACCGCGGTGAACTCCCCCGGCTTGACCGCTGCGAGCACCTGGAGGTCGTCGTACGCCACCACGGTCAGCGACGGCAGAGCCCGAACGTCCTCCGCGAACCGCTGGTCCACCAGGGCGATCGACGGACGCGTCCGCTCGACGATCGGCGCCAGTTCACGGGTGCGCAGCGCGGCCATGGTCGTCACGACCACACCGCCCGCCTTGAGGACGCCGAGCCACGCGGCCACGGTCCACGGGGTGTTGGGCGAGCGCAGCAGAACCCGTTGCCCCGCGACGAGACCGAAGTCCTCGATCAGCACCTGCGCGATCTGGTTGGCACGTGTCCGCAGCTCGCCGTAGGACCAGACCTCACCGGCGGGCGTGCGCAACGCCGGGCGGTCGGCGCCGTACTTCGCCGCCGGGACGTCGATCAGCTCGGTGGCGGCGTTGAGGCGGTCCGGGTACTGGAGCTCCGGCGTCGTGAACTCGATCGTCGGCCATAACGCCGCGGGTGGGAGGTGGTCGCGAGCGAAGGTGTCCATGGTGAGTCCTTCCGCGGGCGGCGGGTCAGGAAGCGCGGATCATGCCCTCCTGGGCAACGGTGGCGAGGTGCTGCTGATCGCGGGTGAAGAACCGGCCGTACCCGAGGCCCCTGCCCGCGTCGGCGGCGACGGCTTCCTGCACGTAGAGCAGCCAGTCGCCGATCGGACCCTCGCGGTGGAACCACATCGAGTGGTCGAGGCTCGCGGTGACGAGTCCCGGCTGGGCCCACGGCAGGTCGAGCACGCGCAGGACGGGTTCCAGGATCGTGTAGTCGCAGACGTAGGCCAGCGCGGCGAGGTCCCGTTGGGCGTCGGTCAGTCCGTCGACCGGGCGCAACGGGTCGAACGGCTTGATCCACACGGCCTGGTGCGGCACCTTCTCGCCCTCGACGGCGAGGTAGACCGGGCCGGGCACGTGCCGCATGTCGAAGCTGCGGCCACCCGCCCAGTACGCCTTCGACTCCTCGGTCATCGACCCGCCGGAGCGTTCGGCGAGGAAGTCCGCCGAGCTCGGCAAGTCCTCGGGACCGGGCAGGTCGTCGGTGAACCCGGCCCGGAAGCTGCCGCCCGGCTCGCCGGCGGCGAAGTTGGCCAGGCAGACGTAGAGGGGCTTGCCGTTCTGGTAACCGCGGACCTGCCGGGTGCTGTAGCCGCGGCCGTCGCGCAGCAGTTCCACCTCGTAGCGCACCTGGGCGCCGATGTCGGCCGGGCGCAGGAAGTAGCTGTGCATCGAGTGCAGCGTCTTGCCGTCGGTGACCGAACGCATGGCGGCGGCCGCGGCGGCGGCGACCAGGTCCCCGCCGTACGCCTTGGGCCACGGGCAGGGCTGGGTGACGGCGGTGAAGGCGAGGTCGAAGTGCTCGGGTTCGGCCTTCTCCAGCGTGATGGCGTCGGTGAAGATCGCGGAGGTCGTCCCGGGGGTCATCGGCTCAGCCAGTCGCGCAGTTCGTCGTCCGGGACGTCGTCGAGGTTCACGACGATGTTCTCCGGCGTCCGCGTGGTCATCCACGTGAGCGGGTTGTTGCGGTCGAGGTTGCACTCGATGTGCGGCATGAACGGCGGGACGAACACCCAGTCGCCCTCCTCCATGTCGAGGTAGTCCTCGAACTTCTCGCCGAAGTAGATGCGCGCCCGGCCCGACAGCACGTACCCGCCGGTCTCGGCCTCGCCGTGGTGGTGGGAGACCGAGCGGTAGCCGGGCTCGTTGGTGACCTTGCCGAACCACAGCCGCGTGGCCGGGGTGTGCTGGATGCTCACGCCCGAGATCCGGATCGCGCCGCCGGAGTTCGCGGTGTCCAGGTTCTCGGCGCCGCCGCGCGTCACGACCGGCGCGACCAGTCCGCTGGGCAGCCGGTACATCGAGTTGTCGCCTTCGAGCCGGTACTTGCTGAGGTCGGGCTCCATATATCGCATTCTTCACCGCCGTCAGATATTGTCAATACGCATGAGGCCCGTAGCAGTGAACCCGGCCAGCCTGCCCGTCCCGCGCGGGTACTCCCACGGAACACTCGCCGGAAACACCCTTCACCTGGGCGGCCAGACCGCCCTGGACGCCGACATGAAGATCGTTCCCGGCGGCATCGTCGAGCAGTTCCGCCAGGCGTTCGGCAACGTGCTGACGACGTTGCGCGCGGCGGGTGGCGAGCCGGAAGACCTGGTCAGCATCACGATCTACCTCACCGACATCCCGGACTACCAGGCGCACGGCAGGGAGATCGGCAAGGTGTGGCGCGAACTCGCCGGCCCCGTCTACCCGGCCATGGCGGGCATCGGCTGCACGGCGTTGTGGCAGCCGGAGGCCCTCATCGAGATCCTCGGCGTGGCCGTGATCCCGGAGGAGCGGCTGGTCAGGCCCAGCTGAATCGATAGCGTTCTCATGATCTACGAAACATGAACGCGATATTCTGGAGGTTCACGGGTGAGGCTGGCTTCAGTGACCGTCGACGGTGTGCGTCGTGGCGGTGCCGTCGACGGTGAGTCGATCGCGCTGTTGTCGTGCACGGTCGACGACGTGGTGCGGGGCGCCCCTGTCGACACCGCCGAGGTGCTGCCGTTGGCTGACGTGCGGCTGGAATCGCCGTTGCACCGCTTCAACCGCGACATCCTGTGCACGGGCTGGAACTACTGGGACCACTTCGAGGAGTCGAAGGGCAAGCGCGAGGCACAGGATCCGGTGGAGCGGCCGCTGCGGCCCACGTTCTTCACCAAGGGCCCGGACACCGTCATCGGACCGTCCGACGGCATCGCCTACGACCCCGCGTTGTCGCAGAAGTGGGACTACGAGGCCGAGATCGCGATGGTCATCGGACGCGACGGCCGGTCGATCCCGGAGGAGAAGGCGCTGGACCACGTGTTCGGCTTCCTCGTCGCCAACGACGTCTCGCAACGCGACCTGCAACGCGCGCACGGCGGCCAGTGGCTCAAGGGCAAGAGCCTCGACGCCACGATGCCACTCGGCCCGTGGCTGACCACCGTCGACGAGATCGACGACCTCGCCGGGATGCGGGTGCAGTGCGAGGTCAACGGCGTGCTGCTGCAGGACGCGACCAGCGCGCAGATGGCGTTCTCGTTCGCCCGGATCATCGCCGAGCTCAGCCACGGCATGACCTTGCGCGCCGGGGACGTGATCCTGACCGGCACGCCCAGCGGCGTCGGCAACGCCCGCGAGCCGCAGCTCTTCCTGCGCGACGGCGACGTCGTCGTGACGTGGGTCAGCGGCCTCGGCGAGCTGCGCAACACCGTCACGCTGACCGATCTCGGCACGAGTTAAGCTCGGTTGATCGAGATGAGGGAGAGGGCACTGAACGTCGCGGACATGACCGTGGAAGCCGCGGCTCCCGCCGGGCGCGACCGGCTCGGCCCGCTCATCATCACGATCTTCGGCCTCTACGCGCGCGGCGAGCACAACTGGCTGTCCGTGGCGTCCGTCGTGCAGCTCATGGCCGACCTCGGCGTCGAGAGCCAGGCCGCACGCTCGTCGATCTCCCGCCTGAAGCGCCGTGGCGTGGTCCGCGCCGAACGCCGCGACGGCGCCGGCTACGCCCTCGCCGAAGCCACCCTGGAGACGCTGGCCGAGGGCGACACCCGGATCTTCGAACGCCGCCGCGCGACCGCAGAGGACGGCTGGCTGGTGGTCGTGTTCTCCGTGCCCGAGTCCGAACGCGAGAAGCGCCACGCCCTGCGCACCAGCCTCACCCAGCTCGGCTTCGGCACCACGGCTCCCGGCGTGTGGATCGCGCCCGGCAACCTCGCCACCGAGACCCGCCGCACCCTCGAACGACGCGGCCTGTCCGAGTACGTGGACATCTTCAGCGGCCACCACTTCGCGTTCGGCGACCTGCGCTCGAAGGTGCGCGCCTGGTGGGACCTGGACGAGCTGACCGACCTGTACGCGGACTTCCTGCGCCGCCACCGCCCCGTTCTCGACGGCGGGGTGCTGTCACCGGAGCAGGCCTTCCAGACGTACGTGCCGATGCTGACCGCGTGGCGGCGGCTGCCCTACAGCGACCCCGGACTCCCCCTGTCCCTGCTGCCTCCCGGCTGGAACGGGGTGACCGCGGAAGCCCTGTTCGAGCAGCTCAACACCACTTTGAGCGCACCGGCCCGCGAGCACGCCCTGGCCGTGATCCACGGCCGCTAGGTGGACTGCGGCTGCGGGCACTGGCCACCCGGAGTCGTCAGCAGTTCGAAGTGCCACATCTCGTTCGCATAGGCCTGGCACAGCCCGTAGTCCGCCCCGTGCTGGATGAGCCAGTCATCGGCGTTCGTCGGCCCGATGTCGATCGCCTTGCCCGTGACGTGCGCCGACTTCTCCGGCGGGAGCACCCACCGCCGGGCCTCCTCCTCGCTGCGGTACAGCTCGACGGCCTCGTCCAGCAGCCGCTGCTGGTACTCCGCGCTGCGCCAGCCCGACGTCACCCGCAGCTCCACCCCGGCGAGCTTCGCGTCCGCCGCGGCCTTCCGCATCGCCGTCAGCAGCTCGGGGTCGAGGTTCGCGATGGCGGCGTGCTTGCCGTCGTCCAGCGAGATGCTCTCGTTCTTCGGGATGCTGCCGTCCTCGGTCACCCGCACCTGCGCGCTCGTGGACCTCGGTCCAGCGGGTGTGCAGGCCGTCACCATCACGAGCAGGAGCGCCATCCAACTTCCTTTACCAGCCACGACTTCGACTCTGACGCAGCGATGTCGCCGGACGGCCAGCGGAATGTGCTCGTTGTGCAACGAACCGCCGACTGGGTAGAACGGTGATCATGACGTCACGGATCACCGTCTGCCGAGGTTGCTGCTGCGGCACCGAGCGCAAGCACCCCGAGGTCGACCACGACCGCCAGCTCCAGGCGCTGCGCGCGAAGCTCGCGGACGTCCGGGTCGCCGACTGCCTGGACGCGTGCGAGGTGTCGAACGTGGTCGTCGTGCAGCCCAGCCCCGCCGCACGGGGCGCGGGGGCCAAGCCGGTGTGGGTCGGGTCCGTGCTGGACGACGACGCGGTGCGCGGCGTGATCGACTGGGTCGACGCGGGCGGACCGGGGCTCGCCGCTCCCCCGCCCTCGGTGAGCGCGCGGATCGTGCCCGCTCCCGGCCCCAAGAAGACATGAACTACGTTGGTGGCATGGAGATCTACGACATCCCGGTCCAGACTCTCGCGGGTGAGCCCGGCGACCTGAGCGCGTTGCGGGGCAAGGTGACGCTCGTCGTCAACGTCGCCTCGAAGTGCGGCCTCACCCCGCAGTACGCGGGTCTGGAGCGGCTGCAGGAGAAGTACGGGACCGAAGGTTTCTCCGTGGTCGGCTTCCCGTGCAACCAGTTCATGGGCCAGGAGCCGGGCACGTCCGAAGAGATCGCCACGTTCTGCTCGGCCACCTACGGGGTGTCGTTCCCCCTGTACGAGAAGATCGAGGTCAACGGCCCCGGTCAGCACGCCGTCTACCAGGAGCTCACGAAGCACGCCGACGCCGACGGCACCGCCGGTGACGTGCAGTGGAACTTCGAGAAGTTCCTCGTCTCGCGCGACGGGCAGGTCCTCGCCCGGTTCCGCCCGCGCACCGAGCCCGAGGACGCCTCGATCACCGAGGCGATCGAAGCCGCTCTTCGCTGACCACCTACTCGGTGAACATGGTGAACGAGCGCATCTGGTCGAAGCGCTGGGCCGCGAGGTCGTCGAAACTGATCAGGAAGCACCCGTAGTAGAGGTCGCTCGTCGTGTAGAACTGGGCGAGCGGCACCCATTCCCGGTTCAGCCGGTGCGCCTCGTCGTGGAGCAGGCGGGACCGCTCCGGCCCCCGGAGGCCGGCGTCGGCACTGTTCCTGAGGTGGGCGTCCGCCATCTGCGTCCACGGCGGGTTCTGGCCGCCCATCTCCTCGCAGTACCCGCCGAGACGCAGGAAGCAGCTCCCGTCCGGATCCGGCCACAGTTCGTCCACCAGGTCGCACAGTTCGTCGACGTGCTTCAGCTCGTTGAGCAGCTGCTTCACCGCTTCCGGTTCGAATCGCAGGTCCTCCGCCTCGATCCAGTCCGGCAGGATCGGCTGGATCCACGCGGAGAACTCGCCCTGCGGCAGGAGGAACGGCGTCCGGCAGGGGCAGCCCGTCCGCCCGCGGGACGAGCCCGCAGTCGATCGAGGCGATGAACGGCAACGAGGAGCCGTTGGCGGAGGCCGGCCACTCCATGCCCACCGGTAACCGCGGAAGTCCTCCTGACTGCGCGACGACCTTCTCGTCGGGGCCGGAACCCAGCCGGATCTCGAAACGGAGGTGAGCGGCGAACTTGGCGGCCTCGTCCTCCGGCAGACCCTGGTCGATCGCCGCGCGCCGGAACTGTTCGTAGCGGTCCATGGCGCAGCATGATCGCAGACCGATGCCGCGCCGCGGACCGCCCTTCGCGGGACGAGACCGCCGCCGAGCAGGACCGCGCCGATCCGCCGTGGCCGTCCACAGTGGAATCGTGCCGGGCCGTTGCCGATTCGGCACGATCCGGCCGCCGCCACGGCGTTCGGCGGAGCACTCGATCCCCGTTGTCAGGAAAGGGATCCCCCGTGCTGTCGACTCGCTATCCATCACCTGGTCCACCACGACACAGGTCGAACCGGCAGTTTCGGTGCGAGCACTACCTCAAAGCCCGTCGGCTGGTGAACACTCTCGGAGTCGGACATACCGGGAGGTGGCGTTCACGTGGCACCGGGAGACGAACCGCCGCAGTTCCGGGTTCTCGGTACGTTCGAAGTGTCGCGAGGCAACCGCCGCTGCACGCCGACGGCACCGAAGCAACGGGCGTTGCTCGCGCTGCTCGCCTTGCACGCCAACGAGTTCGTGCCAACCAGCCGCATCGTGGACCAGCTGTGGACGCGGGGCGCGCCGAGGTCGGCCGTCGCCGCGCTGCACGGTTACGTGACGGCGGTGCGGCGAGTGCTCACGCCGAGCTGGGTGAGTTCGCGAACGTCGCATCCCGTCCTGAACACGCGGCCGTCCGGTTACATCCTTTGCCTGGAACCGCATCAGCTCGACCTGACCAGGTTCCGGGACCTGGCGAGACAGGGCCAGGTGGCGATGGCGGCCGGCGACTGCGCGCGGGCCCGGGAGATGTTCGCCGTGGCGGTGGGCCTGTGGCGGGGTGCTCCGCTGGCGGACCTGCGCGAGACGGGGATGTTCGACCACGACATCTCGCGACTGGAGCGCGAGTACCTGGAGGTGCTGCGCAACAGGTTCGACGTCATGCTCTGCAACGGTGACGGGCATCTGGCGGTGTTCGACCTCGAAGAGCTGTGCCGCACATACCCATTGTGGGAGAGATTTCACGAGCAGCTGATGCTCGCTCTGTGCCAGTCCGAACGCCGCGCCGACGCGTTGACTGCCTACGCGAGGGCGTACCGGCTGCTGTCGAGCCAGGCCGGAATCGAGCCAGGGCCCCGGCTCCGGGCCATGCACCAACTCATCCTCAACGGAGAGGACCCGTTCGACCGGGGTCATCGGCACGAACGGGTGCTCACCGGACTACAGCTGGCGCACACCGTTTCCCCTTAGCCGCCAGTCGAACAGGCGGCGGTAGAAGACGAGCGGCTCGGCCTCCCTCACCTCCGTGCGGGTGACCTCACCGATCAGGATCGTGTGGTCGCCGTGATCGAACATCGCGGTCACGGTGCAGCGCAGGTAGATCGGCGCCGCACACAGCCTTGGCACGGCTCCGTCCCACTCCCAGGCGATGTCGGCGAACTTGTCCGCGCCACGGCTCGCGAACGTCCGCGCGGTGCGTTCCTGGGCGCTGCCGAGCACGTGCACGCCGAACTCCGCGCAGTGCGTCAACGGCTCGCGGCAACGAGAAGCGTGGTCGACCACCACCAGCACGGAGGGCGGATCGACGCTGTACGAACAGATCGAGGACACGAGCAACCCGCACGGCCGGCCGCCAGACTGACGTGTGGTGACCACGGCGAGTCCGGAGACCAGCCGGCTCATGGCGTCGGTGAACGTGGCCGCCGGCGGTGCGGCGGTCACGTTCTCCGTTGCTGTCACGGCGTTCTCCTAGCTGGCCGACGCCGCGGCGCAGAGTTCCCTGCGCTGCCGGGCGTCCTCGTCGTCGGTCACCGCGAGCACCGCGTCGTAGTCGAGGATCGCGGCATCGAGCTCGCCGGACTCCTCGTAGGCGACGGCGCGGTTGTAGCGGGACTCCGGGTTGTCGTCGAGCGTGATGGCCCGGCTCAGATAGCTGATCGCGTCGGTGAGTTCGCCGGAGGCCACCGCGATCGTGCCGCGGATCGCCCACGCCTCCGCGAGCCGGTCGTTTCGCCGCACCGCCTCTGCCAACGCCTCGGACGCCGCCGTGTACTCGTCCTGCTCGACCAGCAACTGGCCCTTGAGACACAACAGGAGTGCGTTGTTCGGCGCCAGTTCCAGAGCGGCGGCGACATCGCGCCACGCCCCCTCGACGTCGCCACCGGCGAGCAGGTACCCGGCGCGGTTGATCCTGGCGTCCACGTGCCGCGGGTCCAGTTCGATCACATAGCCGAAGTCGGTCATCGCGCCCTCGACGTCGCCGAGCGCGAGCCGCGCGTCGCCGATGTTGTAGTACGCCTCGGGGAACGGCGGCGAGAGGCGCAGCGCCTCGCGGTAGGCCTCGATCGCCTCCTCGTCGCGGCCGAGCCGGCGCAGCACGTTGCCGACGTTGAAGTGGTGCTCGGGGAAGTTCGGATCCCGCTCGAGGACGTAGCTGTAGTCGGCGAGCGCGTCGTCCAGGCGGCCCATCGCGCCGTAGACCTGGGCACGGTTGTAGCGCAGCACCAGGCGGTGCAGCACGTGCTCGTCCGGTTCGAGGTCGCGGTCCAGCCTGGCCATTCCGTCGTTGACCAGGGCGAGCGCCACCTCTGGCTTCTGCTCGCGCACCTCGACCAGCGCCAACCCGTTGCGGGTGAAGACGGACTGGAAGGCTTCCTTCTTCGGGTCGGTGAGCTGGGAGGCGATCGCGATCGCCAGGTTCATCCACGCCCGCGCCCGAACGTAGTCGCGCTCGGCCTCCGAGTAGTGCCGCGCGTGCAGCATCGCCGTGGAGTAGGCCAGTTCGAGGTGAATGGCCGCGTCCGTGGAGGCGGCACGTCCCTCGACGTAGAGCGTCTCGGCCTCGGCGGCGCGTCCGACGGCCGCCAGCACGATGCCGGTCTGGAACGTGAGGTGCCACCACAGGTCGGGGTCGGTCTCCCGATCGGCGGCCGCCCGCCCGCGCAGGCCGTGGTCCGCCGCGGCCTGGTAGAGCCCGACCTTGTGGCAGTGGTCCAACGCGACGCGCAACGCCTTCGCGCCCGCTCCGGCCGGATCGCTGCCGTGCTCCAGGTGGTACGGGATCGCACCGAGGTGCAACGAGAACTCCCCGGACGCCGCGAGCTTCTCGGCTCGGGCGTCGTGCAGCGCGGCACGGGCATCAGCCGGCAGTTCGAGGTAGGCGGCGAGCACGCGTGGGTCGTCAGCGGTGCCGTCACCGTCCACATAGGTCCGTGCCAGGTCACCTTCGAGAGACTTCTCCGCGACCGGTTCTGCTTCGACGACCTGAGCGTGTGCGGCGATCGTCTGCGCCAGCGACACGTCGATCTCGCCGAGCGGGTCTGCCAGCGGTGCGCGGCTGGTGCCCACGACCACGGTGAGGTCCGGGATGTCGCTGCGGCGCAACAGGACCGCGATGAACTCCTGGTCGGACGCGTCGGCCTCGTGCGCGTTCTCGATCACGAGGGTGCGCGGACCGCCGCCCAGGGCGGTGAGGTAGTCGCGCAGCAGTTCCGCCAGGCCGTTCGCGATGTTGCGGGTGTGCAGCCGCGAGTAGTAGCGGGTGCGTTCGCTGTCCTGCACGGCCCATTCGAGCGTGTGCCAGGCACTCGGCACCCGGCCGGCGAGTTCCGGTGTGGTCGTGAGGAGCTCGATGTTGTGCCGCTCCCCCAGTTCCGGGCACCGTTCCAGCAGGTCGTCGGCGATCTGGCGCAGCAGCGACCCCGCAGCCGTGTACGGTCCGCGCAGCCGCCGGTGGGCGTCGAGGACCGCCCAGATCGGCGGCAGTTCCAGTGCGGCGAGGGCGTGTGCCCGGTCGCGCCGCCGGTCGGCGCGGATCCAGTAGCGGCTGTCCATGGTGCGTCCCTTCAGTGAATGACGTGGTGCAGACGACGGTCCCGGCGTGCCCGCACGCGTTCCCGGACCATGAGCCAGCCGAGCACTGCGCACTGCGCGATCGCCACGCCGCCGAAGACGATCGAGTCGAGCAACTGGGCCGTGGGCACCCCGTCCCCCGTGAGCCGCCCGATGACGCCGGTGACGAACCGGTAGAGCACGGGGGCGCCGGCGAGCACGAACGTGGTGAGGCTGGCCGTGTAGCCGACGACGACGAGCCACGAGTACCAGCGAGCCACCTTGCGGTCGACCGGGTGCAGCGCCGACTCGTCCGTCTCCTGCTTGCCGAACAACCGCCGGAACCTGTTGCGGACCATCAGAAGTGCGGCCCCGTGCAGGTCGACGCAGCCGAGCACCGTGCTCACGAGCACGTAGACATCGGTGCGCAGGTAGAGGAAGAACTGCCAGATGACGCGGAGCAGCGCGGCGAACGCGACGGCCAGCAGGAACCGTCCGGGGCCCGACAGCGTGCCGTCCGCGTGCCGCGTCAGATCGGCGGCGATGGTGCACGCGGCGATCCCGAGGACGTCGGCCAGCAGCCCTGCGACGATCGGCAGGTAGCGCTGCCGGCGCGGCACCGCCACGAGCCCGTCGAGCGAGGTCTCCAGCACGATGAAGTAGAGCCGTCGCCCGATGCGCAGCCTTGACCGAACGCCGAGCCGGCGCCCCGCCAGCGCGTGAAAGGACTCGTGCAGGAAAAGAAGGGGAATGGCGGCGAGGAACAGTCCGACCTGGATGACCATGTAATAGTCGGAGAAGAAGATGTTGTGATAAGTCGGCCGCAGGTCCGCGTTGAACACCATCGCGAACAATCCCCAGACGGCCACACCCGCGTAACCGAACCAGGCCACCGGCGAGAACAACGCGGCGCCGAGTCCACTGAAACGCACCGGCGCCGTCTCGGCGGCGACTTCACCGGATTTGCGAATGAGCTCGAGTTCGTCCAGTCCGGCGACGATGTCCTCGATGTCGACTTCTTCCCCGTATTCACGCTCGAACCATCGGGCGGCCTCGCGCGGGGTGTCACCGTCGACCAGCCTGCGCACGAGCGCGGCGCCCTCACCGGGGAAGATGCCGTACGAGTCGACGTCGGGGCGACCGATCGTCACCTCGTCGCCGTCTTCCAGGAACACCAGCGAATGCAATGGCACCGGCCGGTCCAGATCGATCTCGGTCACGACGTTCCTCCCCGGCGTCAGGCCGGATGCGCTGGGCCTCGGGAGCCCAGCGCATCCGCGTCGCGCCTTAGACCGGCTTGACGTTGTACTGCGAGCAGGCGGCCGCCGTGAGGCGAACCGGGCCCACCTTGCGAATGGTGATTCGCTTCATCTTGGCCTTGGTCTTCTCCATGAGTGCTCCTCCCTCCGATGTGCAACTGACATCGAGGAGTCTGCCCGCGCACTCCAAGAAAGCTCCAAGAGCGCTCCAAAATCGTTTAGCCGTGCCTGAGCAATGAAAATCAAATGGGCAGTATTGCTCGGATCAGCGCCGGGTGGCCGTCGCGCCGTTGGCGATCAGGTTGTTGCCGATGTACTTCTCGGACAGCGCGCGGAACGTGTACCTGGCGGCGTCACCGTTCAGGTTCGGGGTCCAGCAGCGACGCTGGCCCTTCTCGATGTGCTGGTTGCCGCCAGGCTCGGTGTCGCAGTTGACCTCGCCGACCCAGTTCCCGTTGTCGAAGCGCTGGAGCCAGACCTGCGCCGTCTGATTCGTGACGAAGGTCTGCTCGTACAGCGCGAACGCGAAGTACAGGCTGCCCTCGCGGCAGAGGTAGATCGTGCCGATGCGGTCGCCGGTCGAGATGGACTTGATCGGCCCGGTGGTCACGACGGTCTGGAAGCCGTTGTCGTTCTGGCAGTCCGGGTTCGCCTCGATGCCCGCCGACGCCGGCGCCGCCAGGCCCAGCAGAACCGCCCCCGCCACGGCGAGAGCCGCGGTGATCTTCTTGAACATGTCCCCTCCTCGTTCACGGCAGGTTGCCGTGCCACCACGATGGAGAGCCGATGCTGTGGAGTCCTTGCAGGCTTTCTGGAATCGCGAGGTCAGCGGCTGTGGGCAGCGTCAGGTCAGGCGAAAGTCTTCGCCAGCACCGTGTTCACGTGCGCGGCGATCTCGTCGGCCGCCTCCTCCAGCGCGAAGTGACCGGTGTCGAGCAGCACGACCTCGGCGGAGGGCACGTCGCGGCGGTAGGCCTCGGCGCCGGGAGCGATGAAGAACGTGTCGTTGCGGCCCCAGATGGCGAGAACATTCGGCTGCCGTTCGCGCAGCCACGCCTGCCAGGACGGGTAGCGGACGGGGTTGGTCTGGTAGTCCCACAGCAGGGACTTCATGTACTCGGCGCGGCCCGGCAGGTCGATGACGGCCTGGTCGGCCAGCGCCTGCTCCGGGTCGATGTGCTCGGGGTTCTTCGCGCCCGTGAGCCACTGGTGCCGCGTGCCCGCGAGGCTGACGACCCAGTCGACGGTGTCCTGGTGCTTGGCCTTGTCGCTCCACCAGCCGTTCAACCCTTCGACGTCGGGGCCGAACCCCTCGACGTAGGCGTTGCCGTTCTGCGTGATGACGGCCTTCACGCGCTGGTCGTGCTCCAGCGCGATCCGGAAGCCCACCGGGGCGCCGAAGTCGAACATGTAGACCGCGTAGTCGCCGATGCCGAGCAGGTCGATGACCTTGCCGGTCACCTCGGCCAGCCCGTCGAACGTCGGGCTCTCCGGCAGCGGGTCGGACGAACCGAAGCCGGGGTAGTCGATCGCGACGGTGTGCCAGTCGGCGGCGAGGCGGTCGATCAGCCGCACGTAGGCGCGAGTGCTCGACGGGTAGCCGGGCAGCAGGACCAGGGTGGGCCTGCTCGCGTCGCCGGCCTCGCGGACGAACACCTTCAGGCCGTCGACCTCGACGTGGTGGTGGCGGATCGCGGGCATGTCGTTCTCCTCGGTTCGTTCTAATGGATAGAACGACCGTATACACGTTAGGTTCGCTGCCGCAAGCGTCCCCGGCGAGAATCTGCTAACGTCTCAGTCGTTGCTTCAGCCATTAGGAGAGGCGTGACCACGACACTGTCCGAGTTCCAGGCGGCGGGCTTCCCCATGGGTGCCGAGCCGCTCGTCGCGCTCGACCTGGTGGACACGCGGGCGTTGTGCCTCGACCCGGTCAGGGACTTCCTCGCGGACGAGGCCGACCACGCGAAGTGGTGGGCGCTGCAGGCGGACCGGCTGCCCGCCGCGCCACCACCGGCGATGAGCGCGACCCGCCGGCTGCGTTCAGTGCTCCAGGACCTGTTCGACGCTCACCTGACCAGGCGCGCGCCGGATCCAGCGCTGATCGCGGATCTCAACGCCGTCGCCGCCGCGGTGCCCACCAGCCCGAGGCTCGACGGCTGGGGCAGCGAGGCACGGGCCGGGATCCGGTGGCACGACGACTACAACGGCCATCCGGCGCTGGCCGCGATCGCGGGAGAGGCGATCCGGCTGCTGGCCGACCCCGTTCAGCTGGAGAAGCTGCGCGCGTGCGGCAACCCGGCCTGCTCCATGGTGTTCCTGGCCGAGAACAAGCGCCGGGTCTGGTGCGCCGCCAACGTGTGCGGCAACCGGGCCCGGGTCGCGCGGCACTACGAGCGCACGCGCGCCTGATCCTTCGTGACCTGGTGCAGCAGCTCGGCGAGCGGGCCGGGCGTGGACAGGAACGGCGAGTGCGACGTCGGCAGGTGATGCACCACCGACGCGCGGGCGGCCAGCTCCTCCTGCACCGCGGGCGGCATCGTCTTGTCGTTGTCGCACACCAGATACGTGGACGGGATCGTGAGCCAGCCGGCGGCCCTGAGCCGATCCGTGGCGACTCGGGCGCTCTGCGGCCGAAGCATCGCGACGGCACGCTCGGCCACCTCGGGATCGACGTCGCCGTAGAACTCGGCGAGGGCGTCGGCCGGCGGAGCGACCAGCTCCGTCTCGAACGGTGGCATGCCCGCCGCCTCACTGATCGACGTGCCCGCTTCGAGCATCCACGCCGCCAGGTAGACCAGCCGCGTCACGAAGGCCGAGCCCGCCGTCGCCTCGGTGACCGGAAACCCGCCGTAGGAGTGCCCTACCACCGCGACCGGCCGGTCGATCTCCGCGATCGCGTGCCGGATCGCCTCCGCGTCCTCGTGCAACCCGGCGGCCGAGCCCGAGCTGGGAAGGTCGACGGTGTGCGCGGTGCGGCCGAGGCTCCGCAGTTCCTCGATCACGAGCTCCCAGCACCACGAACCGTGCCACGCGCCGTGAACAAGAAGGATGTCAGGTAAGAGCATCTGTTCTCCCGCCAGGAAGCCGGAATCCTCTCACGGGCACGCCTCTCGCCGGACGAGGCCCGGCTAAAGTCGATCACGCTGGCGGAGCAGGTGCCGCCACCGCATCCCTGAGGAGACGCACATGCGGACGATCAGCCGGCTCGCTCTGATCACAGCCGTCGTCGGTCTGGCGGCCGCCGCGTCACCGGCCGTCGCGGGCGCGACGCCGGGGCGTGGGGTCAGCGCCGTCACGATCTTCGACCAGACGGTGGGCGACACCCAGTACGTGATCAGGGAGATCACCATCGCGCCGGGTGGCGCCACGGGCTGGCACTACCACCCCGGACCGGTGCGCGGCGTGGTCACCAAGGGCGTGCTGACCCACCACGACGCCGACTGCTCGGTGGACGGCGTGTACCGGCCGGGTCAGTTCATCAGCGAGCGCAGCGGCACCGGGTACGTCCACATCGGACGAAACCTCACGGACGCCCCGCTGGTGCTGACCGTGTTCTACGAGAACCCCGCAGGTGACCCGTTGGCGGTCAGCACGCCGAACCCCGGCTGCTCCTTCGAGTAACGCCCCGACGACGAGCGGCACTCACCCGATCGGGTCCTGGTCCACGGGGTACCGTGCCGTCGCATGAGTGCTCGGTTCCAGGAACTCGACTACCGCCAGACCCCGCTCGGCGAGCTCACCCTCCGCCGCCGGCTCGATCCCGGCAGCGGCAGGGAGATCCACGAGATCAAGCTCAACGACGAGTTCCTGATGTCCAGCCTCTTCGTCGTCGCCGAGGTCGAACTGGCTCACCTCGCACTCGCGGAACTGCCAGGGGACGACCTCAACGTGGTCGTGGGCGGCCTCGGACTCGGTTACACGGCGCAGACGGTGCTCGAAGACCCGCGGGTCGGTTCGCTGCTGGTCGTCGACGCCCTCAACGAGGTGATCGAATGGCATCAGCAGGGCCTCATCCCCGCAGGGAAGACGCTGGCGGCCGACGAACGTTGCCGGCTCGTCCACGGTGACTTCTTCGAGCTGACCCGGTCCGGGCAGGGCTTCGACCCCACGGGGCCGGGCAGGCTGTTCGACGCCATCGTCGTCGACATCGACCACTCGCCGCGGCACCTGCTGCACCCGTCCAACGCGGACTTCTACGAACCTGAAGGCGTGCGGCGGATCAGCGACCTGCTCAGTCCTGGCGGGGTGTTCGCGCTGTGGTCCAACGACCCGCCCGAGGACGAGTACACCGCCACTCTCTCGACGGTCTTCTCCGACGTGCGGGCCGAGGTCGTCAGCTTCCCCAACCCGATTCAGGGCCGCGACTCGACGAACACCGTGTACCTCGCGAAGCACGGCTGATCGCGGCCGTTCGCCGCAACTTCGCGAATCTTGGTTTGACCACAGCCGTTCGTGGGCATTGGACGGCTCATGATGGCGTCGTACTGGGAGACCGCCCGGACCGGTTTCCTGGCGTTCGTGGGCATCGGGTTGATGGTGCTCGTTCCGCTGGTGTTGCTGCACTACTTCCGGTTCCGGCGGGTGGAGCCGCGCAGGGCCTTCGTGCTGTACGGCCTGCTGGCCTACGGACTCGTCGCGCTGGCGCTGATCTTCCTGCCGTTCCCGTCCGACGTGGCGAAGCTGTGCACGGGCGACCAGATGCTGTCCACGGTCCCGTTCCAGTGGGTGACCGACATGAACAACAACATGGCGGCGAACGGGCGTTCCGGCATCCTGGCGATGGTGCGGTCGCAGGCGTTCCTGCAGCAGCTGTTCAACGTGGCGCTGTTCGTCCCGCTGGGTATCGTGCTGCGCAAGGCGTACGGCAAGGGGCCGCTCGCCGTGATCGCCATCAGCATCGGGCTGTCGCTGGCCATCGAGGTCGTGCAGTACACCGGCAACCTCGGCTTCTACCCGTGCCCGTACCGAATCGCCGACGTCGACGACCTGATCTCCAACACCTTCGGCGGCCTGCTGGGGTGGATGATGGCGCCGGCCGCGTTCGTGGTGCCGAGGGTGCCGTCGTCGGACGAGTCGGCCGCGCCGTCCAACACCGTCACCGTGCCGCGCAGGCTTCTCGGACTGCTCTCCGAGCTCGTGCTGGTGATCGTGATCGCGAAGCTCGTGCTGCACTCGGACCCGTTGTGGGCCGTCTGCGTGCTCGTGGCGTTCCGCGTGGTGCTGCCGGCCGCGGCGAACGGGATGACGATCGGCGGAATCCTGCTGCACTACCGGATCCGCTCCCAGGACGGGTCGCGCGCCAACCCGGCCCAGCTCGCGCTGCGCGAACTGCTCGGCCTCACCGGTTTCATGGCGTACGCGACGGTCGTGTCCCCGCTGATCGACATCGGCTGGTGGGACCTGATCGTCGTGGCGTTGTTCGTCGGCGGCGCGTTCGTCGTCCCGGTGTTCCGGCGTGACCAGCGCGGATGGCACGAGCACGCGGCCAGGACGGTGGACGTGTTCGCGGAACGGAAGACCGGGTACCCCGAGCCCCATGACGACGTACACGCACACAGCTGAGGCCGACATCCCGGCCGACACGCTGTTCGGTTTCCTGGCCGAGCCGCGCAACCTGCCCCGGTACTTCCCGCAGATGACCGCGGCCGAGCCCGAGGGCGGTGAGCAGGTGCACGTGGAGGCCGAGGTGCACGGCCACCACGTCGAGGGCGAGGCGTGGGTGCGGCCGGACGCCGGACGGCGGACCCTCGAGTGGGGCGCCGAGGGTCCCGACGACTACCACGGCGAACTCCAGATCGAGGAGGTCGCGCCGGGGCGGTCGCGGATCACGGTGAGCCTGCACAGCGTGCGGGAGGCACAGGGCGACGAGGTGCAGCGCGGGCTGGAACAGACGGTCGCCGTGCTCACCCAGACCGCGGCCGCCGACGACCGTTCGCAGGGCTGACTTCTCAGAGCAGCTCGGCGAGCAGGGCGGCGGCCCGGGCCGCGCCGTCCGACTCGACCGGGCGGTAGGCGGTCTCGCGGCCGATCTCCTCGGCGATGGCGGCGGCCAGCACCTCGCGGTCGGAGACCTCCTCGTAGGTCATGCACCGGCCCGCTCCGTAGCGTTCGAGCCGGTGCCGCACGTGGAAGTTCTGCTCGAAGTGGTGGCGCAGCGGGACGAAGAGGAACGGGCGCCGGGCGGCGGTCAGTTCCATGCACGTGGTCAGGCCGCCCTGCACCACCGCCAGGTCGCACGCGGCGAGATGCCGGGGCAGGTCCGGGAGGTAGCCGCGGATCTCGACGCCGGGGTGGCCCGGCAGCGAGGCCGGATCGATGCGGGGTCCGGTGACGACGAGGAACTTCAGTCCTGGCACCCGTTTCGCCGCGGCGGGCACGGCGTCCAGCACTCGCCGCAGCAGCGACTCCCCCACCCCGGAGCCGCCTACCGTGACCACGCACAGCTTCTCGCCCTCGCGGACGCCGATCTGCCGGCGCAACGCGTCGCGCTCGCGTTCGCCCGGCGGGTCGAATCCCGTGACGTAGCCGGAGAAGTCGAAGTTCTGCTCCGTCCACTCGCGAATCGCGGGCAGGCCCTCGCCGAACGGCAGGGAGATCACGTCGTCCGGGTTGCCGACGAACACCGAACGGTCGCGCACGCGGCGCAGGCGGGCTCGTTGCTCGATCATGTCGAGGTTGTAGTCGGCGGTCAGGCGTTGTTCTCGGGCGCCACCGTCGGGCATCGGGAGCCAGCCGACGAAGTCCGTCAGCCAGGCGAACGAGAACCGCTTCAGGGCGGGGTTCTCGTGCAGGAAGTAGTCGACGTCCCACGCCTCGTCGCCGATCACCATGTCGTACGGTTCGGCGTCGAGGACGTCGTTGAACACCATGAAGTTGTTCACCAGCACCGCGTCCAGCCGCCGGAACGCCTCGAACACGTGCAGGTCGTGCTCGCCGGCGTCGTCCTCGACGTGGGACGACTCGTTCGCCAGCCACGCGGACGCCGGGTGGATCCGCTCCCCCGCCGGTCCGAGCACCTCGGTGACCGGATGTTGCGCGAGCCAGTCGATCTGCAGGCGCGGGTGCAGTTTGCGCAGCTCGGACGCTATGGCGAGGTCGCGCCGGGCGTGCCCGAGGCCGATCGGCGAACTCAGGTACAGCGCTCGCGGCGGCCTGGTGATCGCCCTGGACGACCTGGTGCGCCGAGCCACGGGGTGCACGCGCTCGACGAACTCCCTGATCAGCAGGTTGATCCGCACCGGATCGCGGGCGTGCACGCCGTGCCCGGAGTCGTCGAGCAGCACCAGCGAACCGCCGGTCAACTCCGCGAGACGTTCCCCGATGGCGTGCGGGCGGACGCGGTCGTCGGTTCCGTGGATCACCAGCACCGGGCACCGGACCTTGCGGCAGTCGTCCTCGATGGAACCGGAACTGTTGCGGCCCGTGGTCGTGTCGACCAGCGTGGCGGGCTCGACCTCGTGCGCCCACCGCACGGCGTCCTCGATCTGCTTGGTGGAGTGGGGTTCGGGGAACATCCGCGCGAAGAACCAGACGGCGAAGTCGTCGTAGCCGCCGTTCAGCCAGTGGTGCCGGTTGTACTTGATGCCGTCCTCGGTCGATTCCCAGGCAGCTTTCTCCTGCGCCTGCGCACCGATGAGCGAGCCGCTGGCCGGGCCGATCACGACCATGCCGGTGACCCGGTCGGGATGGTGCGCGGCCGCGAGCACCGACCAGGCGTCCCCGCGCGACAACGCGACGAGCACGGCTCGTTCGGTGTCCGTCGCGTCCAGGACGGCGATCGCGTCCGCGGCGTACTCGGCGTCCACATAGGACTCTCCGCCGGTCGGGCGGTCCGAGTCGCCGCACCCGCGTCCGTCGAAGGTGACCACCCGGAAGTGCCTTGCCAGGTAAGGGACCTGCGCCTTCCAGAACCTCGACGGCACGATCGACCACGTCGGCATCATCAGCACCGTCGGCCTGCCGGGGTTGTCGTAGACCCGGAACGCGAGCCGCACCCCGGCGCGCTCGGCGAACCCCGTCCGGTCTGCCTCGCGCACCGGGCGCGGCTCGGCTCTCACGGCCGGACTTCGAGGACCTGGTTGAACGGGGTCTGGGCCACTCCGGCGAAACGGGTGAACCCACCGGCCACCGCCACGTCGCGGATGCGCGCGGGCCCGGCCTGGGTGCCGAGCGCGAGACCGACGTCCTGCGACAGCGAGGCCGGCGTGCACAGCAGCGTGGAGAAGCCGTAGTAGGTGCGGCCGACGGGGTTGAGGTTGTCCTCGACGTGGTCGCCCGCCATCGGTTCGACGATCATCCACGTGCCGTCGGACGCCACCGCGTCCCTGACGTGCCGTGCCGCCCCGACCGGGTCGCCCATGTCGTGCAGGCAGTCGAACATGGTCACGAGGTCGTAGTCCCTGCCGCTGAACTCCTTCGCGGAGGCGACCTCGAACGTCACCCGGTCGCCGACTCCGGCGGCCTCCGCCCGTTCGCGGGCGATCTCGATCGACTCGGGGTGGTAGTCCGACCCGGTGAAGAACGACTTCGGGAACGCCTGTGCCATCAGGATCGTTGATGCGCCGTGGCCGCAGCCGACGTCGGCGACCCTCGCGCCTGCCTGGAGTTTGGCGGTCACGCCGTCGAGCGCGGGCAGCCAGCCCTCGATGAGGTTCGCCGCGTAGTTCGGCCGGAAGAACCGCTCGCAGCCGAGGTGCACGTCGGTGTTGTGCTCGTGCCAGCCGACACCGGAGCCACCGCGGGCCGCGTCCAGCACCCGTCCGGCGTCGTGCACGGTGCCCAGCGCGATCTGGAACATGCCGGGCAGGAACGCGGGGCTGTCCTCGACCGTCAACGCCACCGCGTGCTCGATCGGCAGCGTGTATCGGCTGGTAGCGGGGTCGTAGGTGACGTAGCTGCCCGCCGCCTGGGCGTTGAGCCACTCCCGCGCGTAGGGCTCGGCGGTGCCGGTGCGGTCGGCGAGTTCGGCGGGGCTGATCGGGTCGCCGGACGCCATCGCGCGGTAGTAGCCGAGCTTGTCGCCCATGACGACGAGCGCGGCGTTCAGCGTGGCGCCCACCTCGTCGACGGCGCGGAACACGAACTGCATGAGCTTGTCGGTGTCTACCTCGGGTCTTGTGGTCGTCATCTGCTCTTCCCTCCGGTGAGGGTCGGAACCTATGAGCGCCAACGGGACGGTCGCATCAGGTGCCCCACCTAGTCACCCAGGTCTGCTTACACTCCCCCGTGTGCTGATGGGACGCGAGTCCGAGCGTCGACAGGTCGAGCGGCTCGTCGCGAGCGCCCGGCTCGGGCACGGCGGCGTTCTGGCGATCACCGGCGAGCCCGGTGTCGGCAAGACCGCGTTGCTGCGGTTCGCCGCCGAGTGCGCCACGGGCATGACCGTCCTGCAGGCTGCGGGGAGCGAGCCGGAACGGGAGATTCCGTTCGGTGCCCTGCACCAGGTGTTGAGGCCCGCACTCGACCGTCTCGACGAGATCCCGGCCCCGCAGGCGCAGGCGTTGTCCGTCGCGCTCGCGCTGAGTCCCGGGCCCGCGATCGACCGGTTCGCCGTCGGAGCCGCCACGCTGAGCCTGCTGTGCCGGTTCGCCGAGGAACGGCCGGTCGCGGTGCTGCTGGACGACCTGCACCTGGTCGACCGGCCGTCGGCGGACGCGCTGGCGTTCGCGGCGCGCAGGCTCGTGGCCGACCCGATCGTGCTGCTGGCCACCACTCGCTCCCCTGATCCCGGACTGCCCGCGCTGCCGTTGTCCGGCATCGATCTCGCGGCCGCCGGTGAGCTGGTGTCGAGCCGTTCCGGCACAGCCCTGTCGCCCGAGTTGATCGCGCGGCTGCATCGCGCGACGGCCGGGAACCCGCTGGCGTTGATCGAACTGGCCGCGCACCGGTTGGAGCACGTGTCTCCCGAGGCTCCGCTGCCGGTGTCGGCGGCGCTGGCCCACGAGTTCGCGGCGCAGGCCCGGTCGCTCGGTGAGGACGGGCGGGCGGCGGTGACCGTCGCCGCGGTGGCGGGCAACGACCTGCGAGTGGTCGCGAACGCGTGCCGGTTGCTCGGTGTCACGGTCGGTTCGCTGGCCGAGGCCGAGAGCGCCGGGCTGGTCCGGATCACCGACGGCCGGGTCGAGTTCCGTCATCCGCTGATCCGCTCCGCCGTGTACGGGGACTGCGATCCGCAGCGGCGCCGGTCGATCCACCGTGCGGTGGCCGAGGCCGTCGGACCGCACGACGCCGATCGGCACGCCTGGCACCTGGCCGAGGCTTCCGTCGGACCGGGCGCCGGCGTCGCCGATCTTCTCGAACGGGCGGCGGAGCGGGCCCACGAACGCGGTGCGCACGACGTCGCGGCCGCCGCGTACGAACGGGCCGCGCGACTGAGCCCGGACGTCGAACGGCACGCCCTGCTGTGCGTGACGGCCGCGGAGTCGGCGTGGCTCGCCGGCACCACGCCGCGCGCCGTCGCGCTGCTCGACGAGGGCGGGTCGAACGGGCCGAGGGCGTTGGAACTGCGCGGAGCGATCGCGGCGCGCACCGGTTCGCTGACCGAGGCTCGCGACCTCTGCTGGACCGCTGCCCGTCAGTCCGGTGACCCGGACGAAGGTGTCGTGTTCCTGGCCGACGCCGTGAACGCCTGCTTCTACCTCGGCGACACCACGTCCGCGATCGCGCTGGCCCACGAGATCGAGGTGTTGCTCGAGCAGGTGACGACGCCGCGAGCACTCGGGCTGGGCCGGATGGCGGCGGGAGTGGCCCGGATTCTCGCCAACCAGGGCGGTGCCGACCAGATCCGTTCCGCCACCGGCCTGCTCGCCGCCTCCGACGAGTGGCGAGACGACCGGCGCAGGCTGTGGTGGCTGATGATCGGGCCGTTGTTCCTGCGGGACACCGACTCCGGCGCCGAACTCAGGCGCATCGTCGGACGGGCACGCACGGAGGCGGCCGTGGGAACCCTGCCGTCGTTGCTGTTCCACGTCGCGAGGGACGAGGCGACCACCAACCAGTGGGTGCGGGCCGAAGCCACCTACGACGAGGCCACCAGGCTGGCGCGGGAGACCGGGCAGGAGACCGATCTCGCGATGTGCCTGGCGGGCCTGGCGTGGCTGCGGGCACGACTGGGCGACGAGGCGCGGTGCCGTGTGCTCGTCGCGGAGGCGCTGCCCCTCTGCCGCTCCCGGGACATCCACATCGGACGCGTCTGGTCGCTGTTCGCGTTGGGAGAGCTGGAACTGGGACTCGGCGATCCGCAGAAGGCGTTGACACACCTGGAAGAGCTCGCGACCCTCCTCGACGAACTCAAGCTCACCGACCCGGACCTGTCGCCCGCGCCCGAACTCGCCGACGCGTTGGTGCGGCTGGGCAGGCACGAGGACGCCTGGCAGGTCGCCCGGCGCTACCGTGCCGAAGCCGCCGCGAAGGGCCAACCTTGGGCCATGGGACGGGCCGAACGGACGATCGGCGTGCTCAGTCCCGACTTCGACACCCACTTCGAGGCGTCTTTGCGGTTCCACGAAAGGACTTTGGACGACTTCGAGACCGCGCGCACCCGCCTCGCCTACGGTGCCCGCCTGCGCCGCGCCCGGCGTCGAGTCGACGCCAGGCCGCACCTGCACGCCGCGCTGGACACGTTCGAGAACCTGCGCGCGGCCCGGTGGGCGGATCTCGCCGCGGTCGAACTCGGCGCGACGGGCGAGACGATCAAACGTCGCGCGCCGGGCGAAACCCTCACCCCGCAGGAGTTGCAGGTGTCACTCCTGCTCGCGGAGGGCAAGACCACCCGTGAGGTCGCCGCCGCGTTGTTCCTGAGCCCCAAGACCATCGAGTACCACCTGCGCAAGGTCTACACGAAGCTCGGCATCCGCTCACGCGCCGAGCTGGCCGGCCGTCTGCCCTGACGCCCACGCGAACCCGTCCGGATCGACGAACCGACCGGGGCCGCTCATCACGATCCGGTGCGAGCCGGAGCCCTCCGGCGACACTCCCGCGTCCTTCGCGAGGGCACGCCGCCGGTACAGCCCCAGCTTCACGGCACCGGACGAGGCGAACTGGACATACATGCGGCCGAAGCTCTTCTCGACGGTGAAGCCCTGGTCGAGGTAGCACTGCTTGCTGGCGACGATGTCGGTGGCGCCGAGCAGGAGCACGACGTCCTCGATCTGCCCGGTGGCCGGGCCGGTGTTCTTCTTCTGCGAGGTCGCGACCTTCCAGATGGTGCCGTCCGGCGCCCGCACGACTCCGCCGTAGCCCCACATCGACTTCGCGGCGGGCTTGAGCACGGTCGCGCCGGCGTCGATCGCGCCGCCGATCAGGACGTCGACGTCGGCGGGCTGCGCCACCGTGAGGGACAGGGTGAAGCCGCGGAAGCCGGTGGCCGGTTCCTGGCTCTCGCGCAGGCGCAGCCGGGAGCCGAGCCCGAAAGCGTTGGCGTAGAAGCGTTCGGCGGCCGCGAGGTCGGCCACTTCGAGGGTGATCGCGTCGAATGAGGTCATGCCGGAAACGCTAGGCGCCACCCTGGGACCGTTGCTTCTCGATTCCTGACCGCCTGCGCAGCACCACCACCGCCACTACGACAACCACGGCGACGGCCGCGATCGTGCTCCCCGTGCCGACGAGTTTCTCGATCCGCCGGGCGGTCTCCCCCGCCGCCGCGCCGAGGCCGATGTGCAACGCGCACCAGCCCGTGGCACCGACGAGAACGGCGGGCAGGAACGTCCGATACGGCAGCCCGGCCGCTCCGGCAGCGGCGGGCAGCAGGGTGCGCAGCACCGGGAGGAAGATCGCGATCAGCACCGCGACCGCTCCCCGTCGGCGCAGGAAGTCGGTGGCACGGTCCCAATGCCGCGCACCGTGCCTCCGCACGATCCGCGTCTCGCGCAGCCGGGCGCCGTACCGCCTGCCGATCAGGAACCCGACCGAGTCGCCTCCGACCGCGCACGCCGTGGTCACCAGCCACATCAGCACGAACGCGGGCGGGCTGGTGGCGGTCGTGCCGAGCACGAACAGGCCGGTCTCGCCGGGAGCGATAAACCCCAGGCCGAGCGTGCACTCGCCGAACACGAGCAGTCCGGCGGCGACGACCACCCAGGCCGGCGGCAGCTGCGCGAGCCAGTCGAGGAACGCGGTCACGGAACGAGCCTCGCGTCCGGGTGGTTGGGCGAGTCGCCGTCGAACAGGGTCGTGGACTGTCCGCGCAGGTGCAGGCCGAAGAACGCGGCGAGGTAGTCGCGCTGGGCGGTCAGGCTCCGGCGCGCGTCCACGGTGCCGATCGCCGCCGCGAGCCTGTCCGCGGGCAGCGGGTGCTTCCGGTCGATCTGCGGCAGCAGCACCTGGGCGTCGGTGAAGCTCGCGTGTTCCGCCTCCGGCAGGTAGACGTCTCGCTTCCAGCCTGTCGAGTTCGCCCAGAACGACGCCCAGTCCGGTGCGTGCAAGTGGTCGTGCGGGTGCTTGTCCGAGCCGCTGGTTCCCCCGCCCATGAGCAGGAACGGGCGGTCAGCGCCCCGCGCGCTCGACTGGCCCGAGTTCGGGTCCAGGCTGCCGTCGAGGTTGGCGCCCGCGTCGATGCGCGGGTCGGTGAGCATGGCCTCGGCGGCGGTGAACCCACCCATCGAATGGCCGACCATGCCGATCCTCGACAGGTCCATCGAGGAGGCGAGGGCGGTGGAGCCGAGCCGGTCCAGCACGAAGCCGGTGTCGCGCACCCGTTCCCGCATCATCAGCGCCGTGTCCGCGCGGCTCACGGGGAGTTCCACGCGGTCGGGGAACTCGACGGGACCGGCGAAGGTGTGGTCGATCGTGACGACGACGTAGCCGCGACTGGCGAGGTCCTCGACCAGCGTCGTGCCGAACGAACGGGACTGGCCGCGTCCCGGCGAGTAGAGGATCACGGGGCGGCGGCCGGGAAGTGCGTGCGCGGCGGTCTTCGCGTGGGTCCGGGTGCCCGCGAAGTCGGCGACGCCGGGGTCGAGCCCGACCGAGGGACCGGAGGTCTGGTCGTAGAACGCCGCGATCCCCGCGCTGAGGTGGCGGGACGGGGCCTTGAGCGCGGGCATCGCCGGGTACCACAGGGAGATCATCAGCTCCCGTGACCGGCCGGGCGCCCACGGGTCGGTGCGGGAGTGGTCGACGAGGTGCAGTTCGGTGGTGCCCACGGGAAACGGCCCGGCCGGTTTCGGCAATGCCAGTGCGACGGGCTCGGCCGCGGCGGGGACGGCCAGTGCCGCGGTCAGCCCCACCGCCGCGACGACGGCCTTGTACCTGGTTCTCATGCGGTCAGCCTGTCGATCACCACCACCGACCGGCATCTGCCGAAGGCTGCCGGGAGGACTGGCCGAAAGGCATAGATCAACCCTGACCGACGAGCCCCGCCTCGAACGCGATGATCGCCGCCCGCACCCGGTTCGGCACCTCCAGCCGGCGCAGGATGGAGCCGACGAACACCTTCACCGTGCCCTCCACGACGTGCAGCCGCCGGCCGATCTCGGCGTTCGGCAGCCCGGCGCCGACCAGCGCGAGCACCTCCCGTTCGCGATCGGTGAGCCTCGCGACCAGCTCTCGCGCACGGGTCGCGCCGGTCTCCCGTTCACCGCCCAGCCGCCGGATCGCCCAGTGCGCGATCTTCGGCGACAGGTACGCCGCCCCCTCCGCCACGGCCCTGATGCCCGCGAAGAGTTCCCTCGGATCGCCTGACTTGAGCAGGAAACCGCTGGCGCCGCCGTCGAACGCGCGCGCGATGTGCTCGTCCTCGGAGAACGTCGTCAGCATGATCACGCCGGTGTCCGGGACGGTGCGGCGGATCTCGGCCGCCGCGGCGAGCCCGTCCATGCCCGGCATCATGATGTCGAGCAGCACGACGTCCGGCCGGTGAGCCTGCGCGAGTTCCACCGCCGCGCGCCCGTCGGCTGCCTCGCCCACCACCTCGAACTCCGGGTCGGCGCCGAGCACGGCCCGGACACCGGCTCTGGTCAGCGGTTCGTCGTCGGCGAGCAGCACCCTGATCACCTCGCCACCCCCGCCGAGATGGCGCTGCGCGGCACGGTCTCCTTGAGCACCAACCGGTTCTCGACGAAGCACAGCCGGAAGAACAACCGGTCGTCGGTCTGCACGCGCGACCAGTGGTAGCGGCAGTCGGCGCCCTGCGGCGGGTCGGACAGCATGCGTTCGGAGTCCCCCAGGATCTGGAACGGTGGCAGCACGGCCTCGACGTCCGCGCGCGGCGCGCCGAGCTGGATCTGGTCGTACACCTCGGGGTCGAGGCTGTTGTTCGCGCCGACCACCGCGTACAGGGCCATCGCGAGCACGGCGACGGAGGTGCCGATCAGGAGCGGTTTCCTGGCCACGCCGAGGAGGCTTCGGCGAGCCGGCGCACTGACGGTCGCCGGTCGCGCGTCGTGCGGTAGCTCCGCCACCAGCGCGAACCCGCCTTCGTGCGGCTCGGCGGTGAGCGTGCCACCCAGCAGCCGGGCGTGTTCGGTCAGTCCTGCCAGTCCGACACCTCCGCGCGCCGCAGCGGGCTTCCTGGTCGCCGGTCCATTCGCGACAGTGACGGTCGTGCTGTTGTACGAGCGTTCGACCCGCACGCTGACCGGTGCTCCGGGCGCGTGCTTGGCGGCGTTGGTCAGTCCTTCCCGGACGATCCGGCACACAGCGCGTTCGACCGCTTCCGGTGACGGCTCGGCCGGGATCCAGGTGACGTCCATGCCCGCAGCCGCCGCGCGTTCGACCAGTTCGCCGACGCCGGTCCGTTCGTCGCGCGGTCCCAGCAGGCCGATGATCTCCTGGAGCCGCTCGGTCGCCGCCGCGACCCCCGCCCGCAGTTCGCCGGCCGCGACCTGATGCCGTTCGGCGAGATCCGGGGCCACTTCGAGAGCCGCGGCACGCAAGGCGATGAGCCCCCACTCGTGGCCGAGCGAGTCGTGCATCTCCCTGGCGATCCGGGCCCGTTCCAGCAACGCGGCCCGCTCCTGCCCCGCCGCCACGAGTTCGGCGCGCGACCTCAGGTAGCGGCCCGCGAACCACGGTCCCAGCACCACGACCAACACGATCAGCACCAGCAGGAACCAGTCGTAGACCCCGAACAGCACGCCGAAACCGCCGCGCGTCGAACCGTCCGCCAGCACGCTGACCGGCAGTCCCGCGAGCAACACGGCCGCCAGTGGCACCAGCACCGGCTCCGGCACCCACCGTCCGGCGCGGAACCCGAACACCCCAGCGGCGAGGAACGGCCAGACCCACGGCGGGTTCGTCACGGTCGGCGCCAGCACCAGCGCGGGGAGCGCCGCGGCGGTGACGAGCGCGCACAGCGTCCACACCGGAAACCTGCGGAAGAGCACCACCGCGGCGGTCAGCAGGACCAGACCGGCGGCCAGCTCGACCGGATCACCCCACGCTCCCGGCACCAGCGGCACCACCAGGACCGCCCACAACGCGGCTTCCTGCCACCGCAGCCCCCAGCCGCCCCTCATCGGTTCATCGTAGAAGACGGCCGTTGTGACCCACGGCATCGAACACTCCTCGCACAAGCGGGGTAGAGTCCACTTATGGAATCGGGGTGCAGTCCGCTTAACTCCAGATGATCTCGGCAAAGGACCTCAGGAACATGACGCACATCGGAATCATCATCGGCAGCACCCGTCCCGGCCGCAACGGCGAGCAGGTGGCCAGGTGGGTCCTCGAGCACGCGGAGCGGCGCGACGACGCGACGTTCGAACTGGTCGACCTCAAGGACTTCCCGCTGCCCCACCTCGACGAGCCGATGCCCCCGATCATGGGCCAGTACCAGCACGACCACACCAAGGCGTGGTCGGCGAAGATCGCGGGCTTCGACGGGTTCGTCATGGTCACGCCGGAGTACAACCACTCGACGTCCGGCGTGCTCAAGAACGCGATCGACTACCTGTTCGCCGAGTGGAACAACAAGGCGGTCGGCTTCGTCTCCTACGGCGGCGTCGGCGGCGCCAGGGCCGTGGAGCACCTCCGTCTGGTCGCGGGCGAGCTCAAGCTGGCCGACGTGCGCACCAGCGTGTCGCTGTCGATGTTCACCGAGTTCACGAACTTCACCGAGTTCCACCCGTCCGAGTTCCAGGCGGCCACGCTGTCCACGATGTTCGACGAGCTCGTGGCCTGGAGCAGCGCACTCGCCCCGCTGCGCGACCGTCAGCTCGCCGCGCAGGCATGACGTTCCGCGGTCACCGCAGCAGGCGCGGCACCACCCGCACGTAGATGACCATGCCGATCACCTCGACCAGCGTCTGCGTCACCACGACGACAGCGGCGAGATCGGACAACGACAACGCCAGCGGCAGCACGACCAGCGAGTTGCGCGTGGCCCCGGTGAACACGATCGCGCGCCCGGAAGCGACGTCCAGGCGGAACAACCGCGCGACAGCCACCCCGACGAACGCCATGACCAGCAGAAACGCCACGTAGAACGGCACCACGCCGAGGACCGGCTCGAGGTCGCCGAGCTTCGGCACCTGCGACGCCACCACGGCGAACAGGGTCGCGGCCATCAACGGCACCATCGTCGTGCTGATCGCGCCGACCCGCTCCCCCGCCCAGGTCTGGGTGAGCCACGCCAGCACCAGCGGGATCGCGATCAGCACGACGAACGCCTCGACGAACGGCCCCGGCTCGACCACGGCCAGGTCAGAGCCGAGGAACAGCAGCAGATAACCGGGCAACAGCACCATCTGCGCGATCAGCAGCAGCGGTGTGGCGGCGAGCAGGCGCCGGCTGTCACCGCCGGCCAGGCCGCTGAACACGATCACGTAGTCGACGCACGGCGCGAGCAACACCAACAGCACGCCCAGCCTGATCGCCTGGTCGGCGGGCAGGAACGTGAAGAACGCGGCGACCACCAACGGCACGACCGCGAAGTTCACGACGAGTGCGGCACCGAGGAACCGGCCCGCACGCAGCGAACGCCCGAGCTGCCTGACAGGCACCTGCAGGAACGTCACGTACAGCAGGGCCGCCAGCACGGGGTTGATGGCGTGTTCGAGCAACGTCCCCGCGCCAGGAGCCGCCCAGCCGGCCACCCCGCCCGCGGCCAGTGCGCCGAGGTAGACGACGACCTGGTGACGTTCCATCCCCGCGACGAACCCCGGCAAGGCACCCTCCCGATCAGTTGATCAGGACGATATCCCCGGCAGCGGGCAGGCAGGTGTGTGCGAGCAGGTGACCAGGTCGTCACACCCCGCGGAGATCGCCGCGCGCAACGCCTCGCGGACGACCTCCAGGTCCGCGATCTTCGCTTCCACCTCGCCGAGCTTCACCTCGGCACGTTCCCGCAGGCCAGGGCGACGGGAGCCGAGCAGTTCGGCGACCTCGTCCAGGGCGAACCCGAGCCGCTGCGCCGACTTGATCACCCGGATCACCGTCACGGTCTCGCGCGGGTACAGCCGATGCCCGCCCAGCGAACGCTCCGGCCGCGCCAGCAGACCGACGCGCTCGTAGTAACGCAGCGTCTCCCGGTTCACGCCGGCCGCCGACGCCACCTCGCCCGTGCGCAGCGCGGTCATCTCGCCGCCAGCGCGTCGAGCACCTCTGCCTGCGCGTCCGGCACCGAGATCGCCAGGCTGAGGCCGCCGCCGGTCGCCGTGAGCTCGAACGTGAAGAACGAGCAGCAGCCCGTCTCCCGCACCGCCAGATCCGCCGCGCGGGCCGCGACTTCCGGCCGTGGCTCCAGGTCCAGCACCAGCCGTGTCCTCTCTGGACGGTGGCGCACGGCGGTCGCGAGCAGTTCGTCGAACTCGGCCTGGCGGAACGGCCTCTCCGCCGTCGGCAGCGTGCAGGCCTCGGGCGCCCAAATCTCGCTCATGCCTCGACGGTAAACCCGTACCTGGGCACCGGATGCAAGTCAAAACCGGAAGTCCTTCAACGCGGACACGTAGCGCAGCTGCTGGACGTCCATTCCCGCATGTCAATCAGCGAACGCGTCCGCCTGCGACCGGTAGAGCCGCGCGTACCGGCCGTTCCGGTCCAGCAGCGCCCGGTGTGAGCCGAGTTCCGCGACGCCGCCGTCGGCGAGCACCACGATCAGATCCGCCGACCTGACGGTGGAGAAGCGGTGCGTGACCAGGATCGTGATCATGCCGTTCGCGCCGTCGGTGGCCCTGGTCATGCTGTCGAACAAGGCGTCCTCGGTGAACGCGTCCAGCGACGCGGTCGGTTCGTCGAAGAACCGCACCAGCGGGGTGGTCCTGGCCAGGCCGCGGGCGAGCGCGATCCGTTGCCACTGGCCGGTGGAGAGGTCCGTGCCACCCCACGACGTGCCGAGTTGGGCGTCCTGGTCCAGCACGTCGGCGCTCGCCCTGGTGATCGCCCTGCGGACGTGCCCGGTGTCGTCGAGGTGTTCCAGGTCGCCCACGCCGACCGCGTGCTGGACGGTGAACTCGAAGCGGGCGAAGTCCTGGAACGCCGCGGCGAGCCTGGCGCGCCACTCGTGGACGTCCAGGTCGGCGAGGTCCACGCCGTCGACCGTGATCCGGCCTTCGGTGGGCTCGTACATCCTGGTCAGGAGCTTGACGAGGGTGGTCTTGCCGGCGCCGTTCGCGCCGACCACGGCCAGCGCCGCACCCGCCGGGATGGTCAGCGAGACGTCGCGCAGCACCCACCTGTCGGTGCCGGGATAGCGGAAGGACACGTTCTCCAGCCGAATGCCCTCGACGATCTGCTCCGGCGCTCGTTCGCTGCCCGTCGCCGGGTGGGCGTGGTCGGCGAGCCAGAGGAAACGGCTGACGGTGTGCAGGGTGCGGCCGAAGCCCGCGACGGCCTGGATCGGCCAGATCACCGCGGTCTGCACCTGCTGCCCGAGGTAGATCGCCAGCACGACGTCACCGGGCGCCGACCTGCCCTGGATCGCCTGGTGCAGCACGAAACCGACGGCGGCGATCACGCCGATCACGTAGAGGACCTGCTGGGCGAGCGAGAGGAGCGCGACCTTGCGTTCGGCGTGCTCGATCGGCCGGCGCTGGGCGTTCCAGAGCGTGCCGATGCGGCGTTCGAGGTTGTCCGCGAGCCCGAAGAGCCGGATCTCCACGGCGGCGTCCCGATCCTGGGCGACCGCGCGCAGGTGCCGGGCCGTGCGACCGGGCAACGCCGACTGGTCCTCCGCCTGTGCCCGCCACCGCTGTTGGGTCTTCGTGATCAGCAAGGCGGGCAACGCGAGCAACACCAGCAGGAGCATCGCCGGGTGCGCGACGACCAGCAGCACGAGGACCGTGAGGCCCGCACAGATCGCCTTGATCGTGACGGCGAGGGCGCTCATCGAGTTGCCGAGCTGGCCTTGGCGCTGCCGCAGGATCTCGAGCTGGTCCTGGTACTCGGCGCGCTCGAAGTGTTCGAGGGTCGGCAGTTCGGCGGACAGGCGCGCGATCTCCGTGTCGAACGCGTGCGCGACCTTCTCCCCCAGCACCATCCGCCACTGGCTGGCCGACAGGTCGAGCTGCCAGCCGAGCCCGGCGCCGAGCACGAGTGCGGCGACACCGGTGACGACCTGGCGGGTGTCGTTCTGGATGACGCCGTTGGTGAGCATCGCCAGCCACAGGCCGGACAGCAGCACGAGGGTGTTGCCGAACGGCTCGGCGATCATCGCGAGGGTCAGCCTGCGGTCCACCCGCCACGCCATCGCGACCAGGACGCGGATCTCACGCATGACTCACCTCCGCGAACCGTTCTGCCTGCAGGGAGTACATCGCGGCGTACTGCCCGTTCGCCGCCATCAGTTCGGCGTGGGTGCCGTCCTCGGCGATGCGGCCGTCCGCGATGACAACGATGCGATCGGCGTGTTTCACCGACGCCAGCCGGTGCGACACGAGGATCGTGGTGATCTCGCCGGCCAGTTCGCTGAAGCGGGCGAAGAGTTCTTCCTCGGCCAGCACGTCGAGGTTGGCGCTGGGCTCGTCCATGATCAGGGTGCCGGACTCGACCGCTCGCAACGCCCTGGCGAGCGCGACCTTCTGCCACTGGCCACCGGAGAGATCGCGGCCGTTCGGGTGTGAGGACGACAGGACCGTGTCCCAGCCGTGCGGGAGGTCGTCGAGCAGGCCTTCGCCGCCTGCCCGTTCCAGTGCTTCCTCGACGCCTCCCTCACCGAAGCCGATGTTGTCCTTCAGCGAGAGTTCGAAGCGGGTGAACCGTTGCACGATCGCGCTGACCTTGCCGGGCATGGTGATCTCGCCGCTGTCCGGCTGGTAGATGCCGCACAGCAGGTTGACGAGCGTGCTCTTGCCCGCGCCGTTCTCGCCGACGATCGCCAGCGACTGTCCTTTCGGGACCGTGAGGTCGATGCCCTTCAGGACGGGCTTTCCGGCGTATCCGAAGTGGACGTTCGTGAGCTGGATGGCTTGTGCGGTCACCTGTGGCCGAGTGGGGGCCGCGGTGAGGCGCTGAGCGAGGGTCCGGGCCAGTTCCGCGACCTTGCGGGCACGGGCCAGCGGGATCTCGGCGCCGAACACGTAGCCGAGCGCGCTGGTGGACAGCACCGCCTGGGCGTAGACGACGATCTCCGCCGGTGTGGTGGTCGCCTGGGCGATCGCGGTGAGGACGACGAGATGGGCGAGCAGCACACCGCCGGTCGCGGCGAACACCGTGCGCATGCCCAGCTTCCGTCCGGCCCACACGACCTCCAGCGCGCTGAGGTACGAGTCGCGGTACAGCGGCACCAGCCACCCGGCGAGGCCGAACACGCGGATCTCCTTGGCGGCGGGGCTGTCCACGGCGAGGCCACGCAGGTAACGGGCGCGGCGCATCGCGTTCTCGCCCTGCTGCGCGCCGAGGGTCATGCCGTGGTCGAGCCACTTCCGCACGCCGAAGCTCAGGCCGCGCCACCCGAGGAACATGACGATCGGCGCCCACCAGGCGAACGTCGCCAGCACCACCGCGGCGCCGACGCCGGTCGCCCGTTGCCTGAGCAGTTCCTTGAGGGCGGTGACGGTGCCTACGAAGCCGTCGACGCGTTCGAACTCGGCCAGCGCGCCCAGTTCCTTCGTAGTCCTGGGGTCGACCAGGTTCGCGGCGCTCGTGCGGAGGGTGGCGCCGGCGACCGTCTCGTGGACGGCCTGGGCGAACCTGCCGTCGAGAACGGCGGCTTCGTGGTCCAGGACCGCGGAAAGCACTGTGCCCACGAGGAGTGCGGTGCCGAACAGGGCGAGCCCGAGGGTGGCCTGCGCGGGGTCGTCCGGGAGTCCGGCGACGAGCACGCCCGACGCGGCGATGGCGGCGGCCGGGGCGAGGCCCTGCAGCACCGCCAGCACGCAGAACAGGGCGAACCGCCAGCGACCGGCTTGCCAGAGCAACGTCTTCACGCCGACACCTCCTCCCGCACGGCGCGGACCATCAGGTCTGCCAGGTGCGCCACGACTGCAGCCGTCCACGCCGCCATGTCGGCTGGTTCGTGGCCGTTCCCGTGCTGCTCCAGGTAGCGCTCGGCCCCCAACCGCTCCACGAAGGCACGCGACTGGCCGACCGGCACCCTGTCGTCTCCCTCGCTGTGCCCGATCAGCAGTCGTGGCGCGGTGAACGGCCGGTGGATCGGACTGCGTTCACGTAGTTCGGCTGGATCCTCTGCCAGAGCGCCGAGTTCGGTCCTGAGCCACTGGCGGTGCAAGCCGGTCGCGGACTCCAGCAAGGCGTTCAGGTCCGTGACCGGCGCCCACACCGCGACGGCGTCCACCAGGTCGGGTGCGGCGGCGAGCAGGGCCAGGTAGGCGCCGTAGCTCTGTCCGTACAGGCACAACGGCCGGTCGCCACGCAGTTCGCGCAGCCGGGCGATGACGGCCGCGACGTCGGCGCCGCCCCAATCTCCGACCACGACGTCGCGGAACGAGTCCCCGTAGCCGGAGCTGCCGGGGTAGTTCATGCCGATGACGGTCCAGCCCGAGTCGACCAGCGCGGCGATCATCGGTTCGTGGATCTGCCTGAGCTGGCTGCGCGGGCCGCCGTGCAGGTGCAGCACCACGCCGCCGTGGCCGTTCTCCGGTTCATAGAGCCATTCCGGCGACTGCGCCGATTCGCGGTGCCTCCAGCGGACGGTGATCTCCTCCCGCTGCTGGCCGGGCAGCACCTGCATTCGTCCACTGTGGATGTTCCAGCGGACGAGCGAGGGCGACGCGGCCGGGGACTGGTGGCGGCCGAGCAGGTGGCGTTCGTCGGCGGTGAAGGCCAGGTCGGTGGCGATGCCGTGGTCGGGCACGGGCGTTCCGATGATGTGACCATCCCGATCGAGCACCCGGTGGACGTAGCGGTGGTCGGTCCAGGCCATCGTGAGCAGCAGCCCGGATGGCGAGACCGCGATGCCCCCGCCTTCCTCGGTGAACCACCGCGTCCGGCCGGTGGCGAGATCCAGCACTCCCGGCACTTCGCCCTCTCCCGTCAACGCGACGAGCGGGCCCTCCCCTGCCGCGGACACCGCGCCGAGGTCGATCCGCTCGCCGCCCTGGATCAGGGTCACGCCTCGGTCGCTGGTGAAGACCAGGGTGCTCCGGTCCCATGCGGCGATCGAGCGAACTCCCTCGGTGCCGTCGAGGAGCCGGTAGCCGCCGTCGTCAGGACGATGAACGCACAGCATCGGGCGGCCGTCGCGCACGACCGCGATCAGTGCTTCCTCGCCGTCGTACCGCAGAGTGCGTCCGACCACCGGATGCGATGACGTCAGCATCCGGCGGTCGGTGTCCAGGAGGCCCAGTTCGCCTCGGCGGCGCAACGTGAGCAGGGTCGGGGCGGCCCAGCCGGCGAGGTGCCAGTCGCCGGCCGGGATCCAGTCCGTCGCGGCCAGGTCCGCGTTGCCGTCCGGGTCGACCTCGACGAGGCCCACCTCGCCCGGTCGGGTCAGGGCGAGCAGGTCGCTGCCCGGCGAGAGCATCGTCATGCCGCACCGGCCAGCAGACCCCGCAGTGCCAGGAGATCCTCGGCGACGACGGCGTGCGCGGCGCGTTCCCGCAGCAGCGCTTCCGGCTGTTCGCCGAGGTTGCGCAGGACCGCGTCGACGACGTCCGGCGCGCCGCGGCGCATCCGGCTGACCGCGGCGAGGTACCAGCGGGCCGCCTCGGTGATCGCGCCCGCGGAGAGTCGCCGGTCGGCAAGGCGGAAGCACACCGCGGAGACGGCCTTCTCGCTCGCCTGGTTCGTGTCGGCGGCGCGGTCGAACAGGTCGAGCAGCCGCGTGGCGACGGCCTCCGCCTCGGCCTCCTCCCCCGCGTCCAGCAATACCCGCACGAGGTCGGACGCGACATAGGTGGCGTTGGCGACGTCGTCCGCGATGCCCCACGCCTGCCGGTAGAGGCCGACAGCTTCAGGGGTGCCGCGGCGCAGCTTGGCCAGGTTCGTCAGGAGCTGGATCTGTTGATCGGCAACGGTGTCGTGGCCTTCCAGCAGCTTCAGCGCGTTCCGCATGCTGGTGACGGCGCCGTCGAGGTCGCGGTCGCGGTAGAGGGCGAGCGCGGCGCCGTTGAACGACGCGGCGACCTGGGTGACCGGCACGTCCAGTTCGCGGGCGTGCGCGAAGCACCGTGCGGCCGATGAGCGCTCGGCCTGGTCGGGGTCCTTGGCAAGCAGCTGGCCAAGGCTGTAGGCGAGCATCGCCTGCTGCGCCGGTTCGACGTCCCACTTCGCGGCCTGGTCGAGGATCAGGCCGGCCAGCGTGCCGGAGACCCGGCGGCGGTCCGCCACCAGTGCCGCCAGGTAGGCGCTCGCCGCCGTGCCGTGCGGAATGCCGTCGGACTGGAGTGCGCGCCGGTAGAGATTGCCCGCGTAGCGCGACAGGACGCGTCCCTGACCGGCGGCTTCGGCGGCGGCACCGGCGGTGAAGGCTTTCAGCGCCAGGACGGGATCGGTGAGCAGCGCGGCCGTCGAGAGCGGCGCGGACGAGGTCGTGACGACCTCCGCGGCCAGTTCCGGGGTGATCGGCACCGGGCGCGCGACCGGGGTGGCATAGGTGCGCAGACCGTCCCTTGTGGACGTCACGGCGTGGACGAGCGAGTCGTCCCAGCCGTGGGCGGCCTGCCAGGCGCGAAACTCGTTCTCCGGCACCGATCCACCGGCCAGGCGCAGCATCGCCAGGATCTCGTCGCCTTCGACCGGCACCGCGCCGCGGATGTGCCGGAGCACGGTGACCGATTGCGCTTCCCCGCGCATCAGCCGCATGCGGCACTCCTGCAGGAACCGCACGTCGTCGTGAGTCGGCGCACCGAACAGTTCGACCACCACGGCCCGCTTGCCGCCCTCGGCCAGCCACTCACGCACGGCCCTGACCTCGGCACGCAGCCGTGCCTCGCGTTCGTCGTGGCACCTGAGCAACGCCGTGGTCAGGTCAGCGGGTCCGTCTTCCTTCAGCCACAACGGCCGCCCGGCCGACAGGTAGTAGCGGACCTTCCCGTGTCGCGCCCGCAGGTCGGCCAGCACGCCGGGAATCCACGCGGACTCGACCGACAGCACCGTCACGCTCATGACGTCACCCGGCTCGCCTTGAGCATCGCGCGGTCCTGCACGAAGCCAATCGATCGGTACAGCCGCCGCGCGGTGAAGTTCTCCGCCATCACGTTGAGGCGGCAGTCGGCGTATCCGGCGGACGCGAGCGCGAGCATGCTGCGCACCAGCAACGTCTTGCCCAGACCCGCGCCCCGCTGCCCGGACTCGACCACGAGGTGCCCGATCAGCGGCACACCCCGGTCCTCCGTCACGGCGATCGCGCCCTTGGTGCCGTCCTCCACGATCCTCAGGCTGGCCTCGTCGATGAGCGGCCCGTACTGGCCGGACACGATCTCCTCGAACACGCCGCGGTCGTGGTCGCCGCCCGGCAGTTCGGTCGTGAACGGCGCGATCCGGTACCCGACCGGCAGCGCCCGTTCGAATGACGCGATCATCTCGCTGTCGAGCCTGAGCCACATCGGCACGATGCGGCCGCAGTCCGTGCCGCCGACGTCCCAGAACTCCGGGTGGACCGCGACGACGTCGTTCATCCCGAGCCCTCGCAGGTACGCGAGCACTTCGGCCAGGTGCTCCACGGTCGCCGGATCGTCGCGCTGCGGCAGGCATTCGGTGACGTAGGTGAGGCCTTGGGCAGGCCTCACAACGCATTCGAACACCGTCTCGCCGTTGCGCTTGGTGATGACGCGCCGGTTGGAGCCCCAGTCCACGACCATCTCGTGGACCAGGAGGTCGGTGAGGTTCACGGTCGCTCCTCGAGTCGCAGGGTCAGTGGCGAACGGGCGACGTGGCCCGCGAGCCGAAGCCGGAACGCGTGCACGCCGGTGTAGCCGCGCATGTAGTCGGGCCGGGGCACGCCGAGCCCTTCCGGCGCCCACTTGACGGCGAACCCGTCCCGGAACCGCAGCGCGTCGAGCTTGCGTCCGATGTGGACGGCGCCCTCGTGGAACTCCTCGTGGTCCGCCGCGAGGTCGAGCAGGAAGTCCCCGTCCCCCGCCAGCCCGTGGCACCGGCACGTGCTCCCGAACGGCCGCGCGGTCGTGATCGCCCGGCCCGCGGCGATCGCGCCTCGGGTCAGGTCGTCGTCTCCGGTGTGTCGTGCCAGCGCGTGCAGGAGGATGCCGACCCCCGCCGCGCCGTTGCACCAGTGCGACCAGACGGTGTCGCTGTTCGGTTTGTGAGGCCAGGACAGGCCTTTCGCGGCGGGAATCGCGTGGGTCAGCAGCGCACGCCCGGTGGCGACGGCCAGATCGACCGCGACCGGATCGTCCACGGCGAGTCCGGCGTGCAGCAGGAAGTACGCGACGCCCGCGCTGCCGTGCGCGAACCCGTGGAACGCCGAGCCGTTGTTCGGCCAGGCGGGAATGCCGTCCTTCGTCGACACCCCGGCGAGGATCCTGACGATGATCTTCGAGACCTCGTCCGCACCTTCACCGGTGGCCCGCAGCAACGCCGTTCTCGCCAGCCCGACGCCCGCCCAGCCGTGGGTGATGTCCCAGCCGTGGACGTCGATCGCCGCGAGTTCGTCGGCGAACCTCAGTGCTTCCTGCTGCCACAGGTCGGGTTCGTGACCGGCCTGTGCCAGGTCGGTCATGAGCCACGGGAGTGCGCCGAGGCCGAAGTACAGGCCTGGCGGGGTCTGGCCCGGGACCACGGGGTTGTTCTCGACGGTCCAGGTCAGGAGCTTGTCGGTGTGCTTGAGCCACGTCTTGTCGCCGGTGGCTTCCCACAGGTCGAGGTAGAAGCGGGCGATGCCGGCCGTGCCCGCCATGAACGAGGCCGGGTGCATCGAGCCGGGAGCCCAGCGCTGGGGCCACGGCCAGGGATGCCGGTCCCACTCGGCGAGGCGGACGAGCTCCTCACCGGCCTCGACCGCTTCCTCCACCGTCGAATCGGCGGCAAGCGCCGTCGCCGTCGCACCCAACCGGCCGCGAATGTCGTCCACCACTGTCGTGTCCAGCCCAGCCGGGACGAAGGCGTCCAACACCGCCGCAAGGTGCGAGGCGTAGTCGACGTCCCGCCCCAGAAACGGATCGATGCCGGTCAGCACGTAATGCCCGATAGCCGCGAGCGCGTACTCCGTGTCCGCCGCCCAAGGCGCAGCAGCCGGCACATACCCAGGCGTGTGCGCGACGAACGGCGGCTCCGGCGAGTCGACGAGCCCGGCGTGCTCCAGATCGATCACGGCCAGCCGGGCCCCGTCGACCATGATGTTGTTCGGCGTCAGGTCGAGCAGCCGGATCCCGCGAGCCTCGACCGCGGAGACCAGCCGCCGCACCCCGTCCAGCAGCTCCAGCAACGAGGCCGGCGACACCTCGGAGCGGTAGTTCCGGCGTTCCACCTCGGCCCGCAACGTCCGTCCCGGCAGGAACTCCTGCACCAGGTACGCGTTGTCCTCCTGGTGGAAGAACGCCAACGGCTCCGGCGCCAGCCCTGACCCGCTCAACGCGCGCAGCAGCTGCCACTCGTTGCGCAGAGCGGTGCGCGAGTCCCGGCCGAGCCGGTCCGGCGTGGTCCCGATCCGGGCTTCCTTCAGCACGGCCGGCACGCCCCGGTGCAGCACGCGGAACACGCCGCCCTTCACCGACTGCCGCAGCACGCCCTGCACGACGATCTCGCGCCCGAACAACCCGCTGCCGGGCCGGGCCAGGAACGCCCGCGGCCGCGCGGGCACCAGGTCGTCGATCCAGTCCGGCGCGGCCACGCCCGGCGCGCGCCGGTCTTCCACGCGACGGCCGGACGGGTCGACGAGCACGTACTTCAGGCTCTGCTCGACAGGGTCGAAGACGCTCTGCCCGACGAACGCACCGTAGCGGAGGTAGACGTTGCTGTGCGGCCGGAACCGGCGGTCGGACGGAACGACGGGCGCGTCGAACTCGCGGGTGACCGCGTCCAACGACGCCGCGAGCGACTCGACGTCCGACTCCGGGTAGATGGTGATGAACTTGCCGGACTGCGTCAGCGGGGAGGGCGGCGAGCTGAGGTCCATCAGCTTGTCGACGGACCGCGCGGCCTTCCAGCGCAGTGACAGCGGAACGACGACGGCGGCCACCCGGCGCAGCACCTCGGCGGCGTGCAGAGGTGAGGCACTCACGTGGATCTTCCAGCCCTGGCGGCGGGCCGGACGGTCGGCCACCGGGTCGAAGTGCCACCAGAACGGCTCACCGCGCACGGTGTAGGTGTCGGCGCAGGCGGCGGCGATCTCGCCGGCCTCGCGCCGGATCGGGTCCGGGGCAACGCGTCGTCGCATGACATTCACCTGCCTGAGAAGGGACTTGCGGTGGGCCGCCAGAAGGCGGCCCACCGCATTACCGGAGATCCGGTCAGTTCTGGCTCGACGTCCAGGAGCAGAGCGTGCAGAGGGAGTTGTCCTCCATCAGCAGCGCGTCGTCCTCGAAGCCCATGGTCAGCAGGTCGGTCGCGTCGACGATCTTCTCCATCGGAAAGCACCTCCGTGTAGTGGTTCTCGGTGTTTCAGGCCCCGTTGCGGCCTGACACAAATGTGCCTTCCACCAGCGAAAACCTCATCCGTGGCCGCTACCACCATTCGGAAACCGCAGCTCGACGCCACTGCGGGGAGGGGTGCGACCGGCATGCGCTCAAGCGATTCGCGAGCGGCATGGGTGAGCATGCGTACTGGCCCATGCGTAGCGGCGGGCCAATGGTGGTGTTCTACACCCATGACCCGCCGGTAGCGCCCTGGCACGCTTCGTCTCATGGAGATCGCCTGCCGCGCCACACCCGCTCCCACGGACGTGTTCGCGCACGTCGTGGAGCCTTGGGTGGCCACGGCGAGCGCCCGTCTGCACGCCGCTCTGGCCGCACTGCCCGAGCACGCCGTTGATCCGTCCGCACTGGTCGCCTCGTGCGCCGGGCTCCTCACCACCCGGCTCACCCGCCTCGCGGCGCCGGCTCTCGTGCACGAGATGGGGCAGGCGGACGACCTCAAGGGCGCGGACGAGCACGAGCGGTTCCAGGACTTCCTCACCCGCGCCCACTTCGAGCACTACCCCGTGCTCGTGCGGGAGCTGGACGGGGAACGCGACACCGCGGTCGAGGTCATCACCGAGCTCGCCACGCGCTATGCCGCCGACCAGGACCGTCTGACCGGCACACTGCTCAACACGAAGTCCGCGCTCGTCGCGGCCCGTCCCGGCGGAGATCGGCACCGGGGCGGACGGGCGACGACGGTCCTGGAACTCGCGGACGGGCAGCGGCTGGTCTACAAGCCGCGCGGCGTCGACGCCCACCTCGGGCTCACGCACGTCGTCGAGCTGGTGAACGACCTGGTGGACCTCGGTCTCGCGACCGTCAAGGCGGTGCCGGGCGACGGTTACGGCTGGACCGAGCACGTCGAGCCGGCTCCGCTGCCCTGCCCCGACGCCACGGCGTACTTTCTGCGACTTGGTGGCCTGCTCGCGGTGCTGCACCTGCTGCGCGCCACGGACATGCACCACCAGAACGTGATCACCCGCGCAGACCAGCCGCTGCTGATCGACGTGGAGACCCTCTTCCAGGCCCAGCTGCCCGGTGAACGACCCGACCCTGCCGTCGTCGCGCTCGGCCGTTCGGTCGCCCGCACCGGCCTCCTGCCCGCCGTCGCCGGACGGCACGGGCTCGTGGACATCTCCGGCGTCGGCGGCGACGCAGGCCAGGAGACCTCCAGCGCCACAACGGAATGGCTCGACGCCGGCACCGACCGGATGCGCGCGGTCCTCAGGCCCGAGTTCGTGATCGGCGCCGCCAACCGCCCGACGTGGCAGGGCCAGGCCGTCGAGGCCGCCGACCACGCGGACGCCGTCCTGTCCGGGTTCCGGCAGACCTACGACGCGATCTCCTTGCACAGTGCGGAGTTCGCCGCCCTGCTGGCCGGGTGCGCCTCGGTGCCGGTGCGGATCGTGCCCCGGCCGACGGCCCAGTACACCGGACTCCTCGCCGCCACCCGCGGGCCGGAGTTCCTGCGCGACGCCGGTGTCCGGCTCGCCGCGTTCACGACGGCCTGCGCGACGGACTTCCTGCCCGGCCTGGCCGAACTCGAGGCGGCCGAGCTCGACACGGGCGACGTCCCGTTGTTCACGACCCGCGCGGACGGCCACGACCTGATGTCCGCCAAGGGAAAGCTTCCCGGTGTGCTCGCCACGTCCGGGCTGGAGGACGCGCTCGCGGGCCTGTCCGAGTTCGACGAGTTCGACCGCGACGACCAGGAGTGGGTGATCGCCGCGGCACTGGCGACCCGCCGCGTCGCGGTCACCGGAGCGGGGCCGGGCAAGGTGCGGCAGCACGCCGTCGGCACGGACGAGGTGCTGTCCGCGGCCTGCGCGATCGCCGACCGGATCGTGACGACCAGCTACGGCACCGAGCGGATCAACTGGATCGGTCTCGAACCCGTAGGTGACACGCGGTGGCTGGTGCTGCCGATGGGCGCCGGACTCGCGCACGGCTACACGGGCGTGGCGCTGTTCCTGGCCCAGCTCGGCCGGATCAGCGAGGTCTGCCGCTACACCGACGTCGCACGGCGTGCGCTCGCGACGGTGCCGGACCTGCTGGCCGCGCTCAGGGGCAACGACGACCTGATCGCCGCGGTCGGCTCCGGCGGCCTGAACGGGTTCGCCGGAATCGGTTACGGGCTCGCGAGGATCGCCAAGTTGCTGGACGACGACGAGGTCGCTCGCTGGGCCCGCACGACCGTTCGGTTGGCAAGTGCCGCCGCGGAGTTCGAACCGGAACACGGCCTGGCGGCGGCGATGCGGGCGCTCGACGCGGAAATCGGCTGCTCCGACGCACGTGAGCTGGCCGAGCGGTACCCGGACGGACCGGCCGGTCCTGACCGGTGGTGCCAGCACGATGCTTCCAAATGGACGGACGACGACTTGTCCTTGTGCCACGGGGAACTCGGCCATGCGGACGTGTCGGTGACCGGCTGGTCCGCCGCGACCCGGCACCGCCGTACGGGCGAGGTGCTGGCCACGTTGCGCCGCGACGGTCCCCGCTGCGTCACTCCGGACCGCGTGCCCACCCCAGGACTCCTCACCGGACTCGCCGGGCTCGGGATGGGCCTGCTGCGCCTGGGATTCCCGGAGCGGACACCGTCCGTCCTGCTTTTCGAAGCAGGGAACTGATCTTCCCCGTCGATCGGGGCAGTGCAGGAAACCGTTACTCACCAACAGGAGAAACAATGAGATTGCCGGAGACCCACGACCAGTCCGCCTCGGTTCGCGCCACCACCAGGAAGATCGGCCTGCGGATCGCCGCGCTGACCGGCGTCGTTCTCTCCGCCGGCGTCATCGCCGCAGGTCCGAGCGCCGCGGCGCCGACCAGCGCCGACGTCGTGCTCGACTCGGTCGTGTCCGTCAACGGCGGTGGGAACGGTTCCACCTGTTGCCGTCCGGAAAACTGACGCCCGATTTCTGACCGTATGTCACCGTTTCGTGGCAGGTCGTGATCTCATGTGCAAGTGGCATTACGTGCACCAGTCGTCGTCGGTCGTGACCATGAGCTGGGACTGATCAGGACGACGTTGGCGAAAGTCGCTACGGGGAGGGGTCAGGTCGTTTTCCTGACCGGCGAAGCCGGGATCGGCAAATCCCGGCTCGCCACCGCCGCGACCGACCTCGCCTACCAGAGCGGGATGAGCATCATGCGCGGCCGCGGCAGCGCCATGAGCCGCACGATCCCGTTCCGCTGTCTGAGCGAAGCGTTGCTGTCACTGCAACGCCTGGGCACCACCGTCGACATCGACGAGCTGGGCCCCTACCGTCCGGCACTCGCCCGGCTGAACCCCGACTGGGGCACCCCGGCCGACGACGCGTCGAGCAGCTCGCTGATCGTGCTCGCCGAGGGCGTGCTGCGGCTGACCGAACTCGTGGGCCGCGACGGCGGATGTGCCGTCGTCATCGACGATCTGCAGTACGCCGACCCGGACACTTTGGCAGTGCTCGAGTACGTCATCGACAACATCTCGCACCAGCCGACGTTGCTGCTCGCGACCATGCGCGACGACGACAGCGCGGCGCTGGAGTTCGCCCGCGCCACCAGCAAACGCGACTCCGCCACGCTCATCGAGCTCCGGCGTTTCAAGCACGAGCAGGTGTCCGCGCTCGCGGGCGCGTGCCTGGAGGGCGCTTTGCCCGCGCCCGCACTGGATCTGCTGTGGGCGGGCAGCGGCGGGCTTCCGCTGTTCGTGGAGGAACTGCTCGACGAGATCGTCTCGGACGGGCACCTCGTGCGAACCGGGGACGTCTGGTGCATGGGCGAGGCCGGTGTGCCGCCGTCCGCGTTGGTGCACAGCGTGGCAGGCCGGTTCGGCCGCCTCAACGACCAGGCGCGCGAGTTCGTGTCGGCCGCGGCCGTGATCGGCCTCAGGTTCCCGCTGACCGTCGTCCGCGAGGTCACCGGCCTCGACTACCGCACACTGCTGCGCCACCTGCAGAGCGAACCCGTCGCACACCTGATCGGCCCCGACGACCACACCCCCGACTGGTACCTCTTCACGCACGCGCTGGTCGCCGACGCGGTCCTGACCCTGATCCCCGAGGACGTCCAGTCGTCCCTGGCCCGGCGCGCGGCCGACGCCGTCGAGAAGCGCTACCCCGGCGTGCCCGGCGACTGGTGCCACCTCTGCGCGACGTTGCGGGAGGCGGCCGGCCAGACCGCAGAGGCCGGTGCGCTCTACGCCGAGGCCGGACGGCGGGCACTGGCCCAGGGCGCCGCGCAGTCGGCCGTGACGTTGCTGGAACGCTCGCTGGAACTCGTCGAGGACCCCGTCCAGCGCTTCGAGGCGCTCGAAGCCCAGCTGCTGGCGCTGACCGAGGCCGGACAGGTCGACCGCGCGCTGGCCATGAGCTTCGACAGCTCCGGCCTCGACCGCCCGCACCGCGCCCGCCTGCACACGCAACTGGCGTGGGCGGCGAACCTGGCCGGCCGCACCTCCGACGGCCTCGCCCAGGTGGAGATCGCGCGGGCGTTGCTGGGTGACGCCCCTCCCGAGGAGTGCGCGCCTGTGGACGTCGTGGCCGCCCACCTGGAACTGGACCGCGCCGAACAGGGCAGCCTCGAACGCGCAGAGGAGACCGCGCTGCGCGCCGCGACCGTCGCCGAACGCGTCCCGCTCCCCGTCGTCGCCTGCCAGGCGTGGCAACTGCTCGGAGCGCTGACCCGCCGCCGCGACCCGGCCCGCGCGACGGCGTACCTGGAACGCAGCCGGGCTTTCGCGATCGCGCACGACCTGCCGATCTGGGAGATCCACGCCCTCGTGCGGCTTGGCCTGGACGACGCCCTGCGCTCGGGCGACCTCGGCCGCCTGGAACAGGCCCGCGACCTGGCGTCCCGGATCGGCGCGGTGATCGCCCGCTACCAGTCCGAGGTCAACATCGGCCTGCAACTCGTCCTGCGCGCCGACTTCGCCGCTGCCTCCCTGGTCGTCGACGACGTCTCCTCCGCCGCGAAACGCCTGGGACTGCAGGAGATCAGCCAGTTCATGGCGGTGCTGCGCGCCGTGCTGGCTGGCCACCGCGGCGACCGGACGACGTTGACCGAAGCCTGGTCCGTGCTGTCCGAACCAGGCGGCGAACAACACACCGCACGTCTGCACGGCCTCGCGGCGACGTTCTGCTCACTGCTCGAGGAGGACAGACCGAGGGCGCGGGCCGATCTCGCACTGGCGTTGGCCGCCGAACGCGCCACCCCCACGACCTACCACCTGACCGGCCGCCTGGGCCTCTCCCTGTTGCTCAGAGCCGTCGACGACGACCTGACCAGAGCCGAGTACGACGAGGTCGTCGCCGATCCCGCCGCGGGCCTGCGCTGGGACCACCACTTCGCCCTGCTGGCCTCCGCCGTCCTGGCCGGCGCCGAAGGCGACAAGGACGCGGCCCTGGCCCAGGTCCAGGAGAGCGGCGACGTCGGCCACCCCTACCCGATGGCCCGCCACCTCGGCCTGCGACTCGTCAGCGAGGCCGCCGCCCGCGACGGCTGGGGCGACCCCGAAACCTGGCTGCGCGCCGCCGAACACCACTTCCACGACGCCGGCATCGCCGCCGTGGCCGGAGCGTGCCGCGCCCAGCTGCGCCTGATGGGCGTGCGGGTGACGCAACGCCGCTCCGGCGCCGACGAGGTGCCCGACGAGCTGCGGCTGGCCGGCGTGACCGTCCGCGAGTACGAGGTGCTGCGGCTGCTCGGGGTCCGGTTGGCCAACAACGAGATCGCCGCGCAGCTGCACCTGTCGCGGAGGACCGTCGAGAAGCACGTGTCGAGCCTGCTGACCAAGACGGGGCTGACGAACAGGCACGCGCTGGGCAAACTGGCCACCGAGCGGTCGGACTAGCGCGCGGCGAGGTCCATCCGGAGGAACTCGGTGATGCGCAGCGCCTTGGGAGGCCGTTTCACCTCGTCGGCCAGTGCCGCGAACGCCTCCGCCTCACCGACCACCCGCGGCGCGGTCAGTTCGAGCTCCTCGCCGTCGACCGTCAGCTGCGCACGACCGGACGCCATGACGTTGCGGACCCAGTCCGAGTTCGATCCGTAGACCAGGACGACCAGGTAGCCGCCGTCGACCGGGTGCGCCTCCATCGGTGTGCGGTAGGGCATTCCCGAGCTGCGGCCCACGTGTGTGAGCACCGCCCACTTGCCGCTCTTGATCGCGCGCGGGTTGAACACGCGTTTGTTGATGTGGCCCCACCATCTGGGCATCGGCATGTCGGACTCCTCTCCTCGTCCCAAGACGCCGCTCGCGGCCGATCTGTTGAAGTAGCGTGCGCGCGTGGAGATCACTGACGACCGGGACTTCCCCGCCGCGCTGGCCGCACTGAGCGGCATCGACTTCCCCTGGGAGTACGACGAGAAGGCCGACGAACCCTCGCCGGGCAACATGGACTACGAGCCCTACCAGGAGTTCGACTCCGCCGAGGAGACGACCGACTGGATCAGGTCGTGGACCGGTGACAAAGAATTGGACGGCGACGCGTTCCGGACGTTCGGGCAGGACGGCACCGGCGGGCTGGCCGTGCTGTGGCTGGTGCGGGAGGGGCCGTTGACCGCGCAGCCCGTCGTGTTCTTCGGGTCGGAGGGTGAGGTCGGGCCCGTCGCGACGAGCCTGGGCGAATTCCTGTGGTTGCTCGCGGGTGGCGTGGGGCCGCAGGAGGCCGTCGAGTTCGGCTCGGACACCGGTGTGCCGAACGCCGAACTGCGTGCCGTCGCGGAGAAGTACTCCGGGATCGAGCCGCGCACACCGGCCGAGGTGCTCACCAAGGCGCGGGCGGAGTTCCCCGACTTCGCGGAGACCGTGCAGTCCTGGTGTCGTTAGGGCTGGTCAGGGGAACCGGTACTGGTTCCGGTTCCCCGATGGTCTATACCACTTTGTGAACGCGGGTTACGCTCGGCGAACCCTGTTGTGCCGCAAGGTAAACAGGACCTCGTCCTGCGGAGGTCTGCCCTGTGAGAAAGTTCCTCGCGGCCGCACTACTGCTCAGTGCCGCCGTCATCCCCACCGGTACGGCCGCCGCGGCCGACCCCATCTACAAGGACCCTGCCCAGCCGATTCCGGCGCGCGTCGCCGACCTGCTCGGCCGCATGTCGCTCGACGAGAAGGTCGGGCAGATGACGCAGGCCGAGCGCAACTCGGTCAGCAACGCCGACCTGACGAACTTCCGGATCGGGTCGCTGCTGTCCGGTGGCGGTTCCGCGCCGTCGCCGAACAACGCCACGTCGTGGGCGAACATGTACGACAACTTCCAGCGGGCGGCGATCGCGACGCCGCTGGGCATTCCGATGATCTACGGCGTGGACGCCGTGCACGGCCACAACAACGTCGTCGGCGCCACGATCTTCCCGCACAACATCGGCCTGGGCGCGACGCGTGACCCGGCGCTGGTGCAGCGGATCGGGCGTGCCACGGCCGAGGAGGTGTCGGGCACCGGCATCGACTGGGACTTCGCGCCGTGCCTGTGCGTCGCGCGCAACGACCGCTGGGGCCGCACCTACGAGTCGTTCGGTGAGACGCCCCAGGACGCCACGTCGATGACGACGATGATCACCGGCCTGCAGGGCTCGAAGCTGTCGGACTCCGGTTCGGTGCTCGCCACGGCCAAGCACTACATCGGTGACGGCGGCACGACCAACGGCACCGACCAGGGCAACACGCAGGTCAGCGAGGCCGAGCTGCGCGCGACGCACCTGCCGCCGTTCCGCGACGCCATTGCCAAGGGCGTCGGCTCGGTGATGATCACCTACAGCAGCTGGAACGGCACGAAGCTGCACGGCCACAAGTACCTGATCACCGACGTGCTGAAGAACGAGCTCGGCTTCAGCGGCCTCGTCGTGTCGGACTGGAACGCGATCGACCAGATCGACGGCCAGGCCGGCTTCACCGCGGCCGAGGTGCGCGACTCGATCAACGCCGGCCTCGACATGATCATGGTGCCGACCGCGTGGCGCCAGTTCATCACCTACCTCAAGCAGGAGGTGCAGGCGGGCCGCGTGCCGATGTCGCGCATCGACGACGCCAACCGCCGCATCCTCACCAAGAAGTTCGAGCTCGGCCTGTTCGAGAAGCCGCTGACCGACCGCGCCTACACGCCGACCGTCGGCAACGCCGCGCACCGCGCGCTGGCCCGTGAGGCCGTGCGCAAGTCGCAGGTGCTGCTGAAGAACCAGAACGGCGTGCTGCCGCTGCCCAAGACCGCGTCGAAGATCTTCGTGGCGGGCAAGAGCGCGGACAACATCGGCTACCAGAGCGGCGGCTGGACGATCTCCTGGCAGGGCGGCAGCGGCGCGGTGACGCCGGGAACCACTGTGTTGCAAGGCATCCGCTCGGCCGTGTCGACGTCCACCACGGTGACGTACAACCGCAACGGCACCGGCGTCGACGGCACCTACCAGGCCGCGATCGCCGTCGTCGGCGAGACCCCGTACACCGAGGGCGCGGGTGACCGGCCCGGCGGCCTTGGCCTCGACGCCGAGGACATCGCGACCCTGAACACGTTGCGCGCCACCGGTGTCCCGGTCGTGGTGGTGCTCGTCTCCGGCCGCCCGCTGGACATCGCGGCGCAGCTGCCGCAGTGGCACTCGCTGGTCGCGGCCTGGTTGCCCGGCACCGAGGGCAACGGCGTCGCGGACGTCCTGTTCGACGACTACCGGCCGACCGGCACGCTGCCGTTCACGTGGATGCAGAGCGCCTCGCAACAGCCGATCAACGTCGGTGACGGCAAGGCACCGCTGTTCCCGTACGGCTTCGGCGCCCAGTTCCCGGCCACGCAGAACGCGTACGCGCTGATCGGCGCCTCGTACTACGACGAGCAGAGCGGCACGCAGGTCGAGCGGTGCACCGATTCGGGCTGCGGGCAGAACGTCGGCTACCTGACGCCGGGCGACTACGTGGCCTACGCGGACGTCGACTTCGGCGCCACTCCCCCGACCTCGGTGACCACGCGACTCGCGTCCGGTTCCACGGCGAACGGCACCCTGCAGTTCCGCCTGGACAGCCCGACCGGCCCGCTGGTCGCGACCGTCTCCGCGGCGAGCACGGGTGGGTGGCAGACGTGGGCCAGCCGCACGGCCGCGGCGTCCGGCGCTACCGGCGTGCACCGGCTGTACCTGGTGGCGACCGGTGGCACGGGTGGCGACCTGGCGAACGTGAACTGGTTCCAGTTCGCTCGGTAGTCGTGAGGCTGAACGGGGTTCCGGGCGGGAGCCCCGTTCAGCCTCAAGCTCCCACGCACACGAAACCGTTGGGCCGGCCCAGTTCCTCCTGCGCCTCGGCCAGCGCCGCCGCGGGCGAACAGCCTTCGCGCAACCGGCGGTGCACTCCCAGCATCAGGTCCTTGGTCTCGGCGTCCGGCACCGGCACGACCGGGGCGATCAGCTGCGAGGTCCCGCGTTCGAGGAACGTGGCGGCGAGGCCGAGGAGTTCGTTGCCGGACACGACGACCGAACGGCCGACGTCGCACGCGGCCATGATCACGGTGTCCGGGACCTGTTCGAGGCGTTGCACGTCGTAGACCACGAGCGGGCCGTCGTGCAGGTCCAGCGCGGAGAACAGCGGGTTGTCCGGGTTCAGGCGGCCGTGCGCGGCCAGGTGCACGGTGCTGGCCGTGGCCAGCGCTTTCAGGACGTCGTCGACCGTCGCGTCACGCGGGTTCGTGGTGGCGTGGAGGTCCGCGACGGCCTGCGCCTCTTCCTGCGCGCCTGGCAGCCCAGGGCCACTCGCCACGGCGAACGTGCGTGGGCGAGCGGGCCGGGAGGCGGCGCTGCGCCACGACGTCGCCGAGGGTGCGACGACGACCGGTTTTCCACGGCACGACGGCAAAGTCGACCACGGGACGTTGTGCAGCAGGCCGGTCGGCACGACCACCAGCGGCCGGTCGCAGCGCGGCAGCAGCAGCGAGTCCAATGTGGACGTCGTGGTGTTCAGCAGCTTCAGGATCTCGGGACGTGGGCGGCGGGCCAGGTGCCGCAACGCGAACGGCACGCGTTCGAGCAGGTCGGCCACCTCGCGCACCGGGCCCACGACGCGCAGGTCCAGGCGCCGGTCGGTGAGGGTCAACGCGAGCAGGTCACCGTCGGCCTCGACGTACTGGACGAGCACCCGGCCGCCCAGGTCCAGCTCGGCGGGCCGCACCGGTTCGGACGGGCCGGGGCCGGTCGCCCGGAGCAGGCGGCTGCGGTTCTTGATCCGGCGTTCCAGCTCCACCTGGCGGTGGGTGAGCTTCGTGGCGCGCAACGACTGCAGCAGCGCGGCGAGTTCGGGATCGTCCGGCGGGCGGACCGGGCGGTGCAGGAACCGGCTCGCGCGGCCGCGTTCGGCCCATTCGAAGACGTCGGCGAGCCGGCCGGACCTCAGTGCCACGCGCAGGCCCAGTTCGGCGAGGTCCGCGCGGTGGGTGGCCGAGTGGGCGCGGAGATCGCCGGCGCCCAGGGCCGCGTGGTTCTCGTCGAGGACGCGCAGGCCTCGCCTGGCGGCGGCCACGGCGCGTTGAGGCGTGGTGTGTTCGTACAGCAGGGCTTCGGCGTACCAGCCACGCGCCCGCAGCGTCGCCGGGCCACGTGTCCGCGCCTGGCTCGCGGTGGTCAGGTGCGCGACCGCACGGGCCGGTTGTCTTCGGCGTCCGGCGACCACGGCCAGGTCGAGGTGCGCCTGCACGGCGGGTCTGCCGTGCAGTGCGGCCATCATCGCGTCGGGATCGCTGATCCGGCAGGGCTTTCCGGCGCTCAACGAGGCGCGCAGCACCGTTGCCCGCGCGAAAGCGGCGTGCTGGTCACGGCCCTGGCGGACGAACTGGGCGAGCGCGGCGCGCGCGTGCCGACCGGCGGCGGCCCAGTCGCGGCCGAGCAACGCCGCGTCGGCCAGCAGCAACAACGTCTCGGGGACCATGAGCCGGCGTCCCTCGATGCGGAACGCCGTGACGGCCTGCGAAGCGTGTTCTCGCGCCTCCCCGGCCAGACCGACGGACAGCAGCAACTCGGCGCGGTCGAAGAGAACGGGTGCGAGCCGGCCGCCGTTCCGCGTGATGATCTCCTCGGCCCGGTCGAAGTGCGCGAGCGCGGCAGGAACGTCACCGCGACGGCTCTCCACGAAGCCCAGGTTCTCGGCGATGATCCCGACCGCGAGATCACGGCCGAGGTCGCGCGCCAGCCCCTCCGCCTCCACCAGATCCCTCACCGCGAGCCCGAAGTTCTGGCGTTCGGCCTGCACGATGCCCCGGTTGACGAGGTTCCGCTGCACGGCCAGCTTCTCGCCGCCCCGGCGCAACGCGCGGTCGGCGGCCTGATAGTCGGCGAAGGCGTCGTCGAGCCTGCCGAGGTGGTAGAGGATCACGGCGCGCTGGCTTCGGGCGCGCGCACCCAGCAGAGGAACGGCCAAGTCCACCTCGTGCAGCGCCGACGTGGGTCTCCCCTGCTGCACGAGCGCGAACGCGAGCTTCATCCGGCTCTCGGCCGCCGCCTTGCCCGCGCCCAGCCTGACCGCGCGACGCAGGTGCGTGACCGCCTCGCCGATCTGGCCGGTCTGGCACAGCGCGTGGCCCCACGCCTGCTCGGCCAGCGCCAGGGCGGGGACGTCGTCGCGAGAATTCCTCACGACCTGTGCCGCCAGCGGGATCGCCCTGATCGGGTCGACGTCGGCGAGCCGCATCGCTTCGCTCGCCGCGTGTAACACCGATCCCGCCAGCATGATGACCAATGTGCACGGCGAGGTCGTTCTTCGCCAGGTATCAGGGCGAGCCGTTCCGGCATCGGTTCACCGGAGACCCCAACGGAGGCTGAGATGAACCCCGAACAGGACAACACGACCGCCGTTCTCGACGAGCTCGTCGTCGACACCCACCACCTCGGCGCCGTGCGGCACGTGCTCGGCGAACTGCACATCGAGGACGCCGTCAAGGACGCCATACCCGAGTTCGACCTGACACTGCTCACGCTGAAACACGGGGACACGCAGAACCCCGTCACCGACCTCGACCCGGTGCTCACCGAGGTGCGCGCACGGATCGCGGGACGCAGCGGCGGCTGGACACCGCTGATCGGCAAGAACCGGAAGATGGGGAACGTCTTCGGCGCCTACCCGCAGACCAAGAGCCAGGCGTTCTGGAACCCGATGCCCGCCACTCACGAAGGTCCGTGGATCCAGGGCGACGCGGGTCAGGGCGTGCGCGTCGGCATGGTGGACACCAAGATCTACCAGCACCCCCAGCTCCCCAAGACCTCCGTCCGCGCCTCTGACCACGACTGGTTCACCAAAGACCGGCAGGGAACCAGCCACTTCGAGGAGGGCCACGGTGTCTTCGTCGCCGGGCTGATCCTCAAGACCGCACCCGGCGCCACGGTGGTCCCGCGCGCCGCGCTGGGTCCCGACGGCAAGGCCGAGGCGTGGGTGGTGGTCAAGAAGCTGGCGACGTTCCTCGCGGACAAGCCGGAGGACCGCGTCCACCTGATCGTGATGGCCAACGGCTGCCGCACCCACGACGGCCAGCCGCCGCTGATCCTCGAACGGGCCGTCGAACGGCTCAGTCCGCACATCGCCGTCGTCGCGGCGGCCGGCAACCACGGGGGCTTTCTCGGCATGACCTCGTCCTCGCTGGTCACCCGCAACTCCGCGACGTGGCCCGCGGCGCTGCCCGGTGTGATCGCCGCCGGAGTGCCCGACCTGCCCGACCCCGACCCGACCACGCACTACAGCGCTGATCTGCCGTGGGTGACGCACATCGTTCAGCCGGAGGTCGACGACACGTTCACCAGCACCTATCTCGACTCCGCGACGGTGACGATGTTCAAGGGCGACCCCGCCACCGACCTCATCACGGGGTACGCGACGTGGCGAGGCACCTCCTGCGCGGCCGCGTACCTCGGCGGCCTCATCGCCGCGGAGATGCCCTCTTCCGGCATGGACGCCGCTCAGGCGCTGGCGCGGGTGGTCGCCGGTCCCCTGGTCGACGAGTTCGTCTGGCCTCGCCCCGCGCTCTGAGCGGACCGGACCGCGCACCAGCAGAGGAACGCGAGGCCCAGCCACACGTAGGTGTTGCCGACCAGGTGCTGCCACCACGTCCACGCCAGTTCACGGTCGCCCGCGGTCGGCAGCAGCCAGTGCGGGCCGACCGCGAACGCCGCCACGACCGCGATCCTGACGCGTCCGCCCAGCAGCATCAACGCGGGTGCGATCCACACCCAGTGGTGTGACCAGGACACCGGCGAGATCAGCAGACCCGCTGCCGCGACCGCGACGAGGGCCGTGAGGTCGTCACGCAGCCGCGGCAGCAGCACGACGGTCACCGCGAGCACCGCCAAGACCGCGGCGAACCACACGAACTCGGGCGCGCCGAGCCGGAACAGCAGGCCGCGCAACGACTGGTTGGCGCTGTAGGAGAGTCCGCCGACGCGTTCCGGGTCGAGCATCGCGTGGAACCAGAACTGCTTCGACTGCCCCGGCGCGAGCACCCAGCCGAGCAGACCGCACGCCGCGAACGTCGCCACTGCGGTCAGCGCGGGCCGCCATCGCCCGCGGCACAGGAAGAACAGCACGAAGATCGCCGGGGTCAGCTTGATCGCGGCGGCGAGTCCGACGAGCAGGCCGCGCGGCCACGGGGTGCGCGGCAGCAGGCAGTCGGCCGCGACCAGGCCGATCAGGACCATGTTGACCTGACCGAGGTCCAGCCCTCCGCGCAACGGTTCGAGCAGCAGTCCTAACGCGGCCAGGCCGAAACCCGTCTGCAGGCGTGGCGCCGCCACGAGGCAGGCCGCGGTGAAGAGCGCGATGCCCGCCGCGGTGAACAACAAGCCGTTGAGCGGCAATGGAAGCGTGACGAGACCGCTGAACAGCACGGCCGCGAACGGCGGGTAGGTGAACGGCAGATCTCGGGGCGCCTGGAAGTCCGCGGTGTACAGGTCCGTGCCCGCCCGCCAGGCCTCACCGCCCGCGAGGTAGACCCGCAGATCCAGCAGGCCGGTGCCGAACCCGCGCACGAACACCCAGAGGAGCAGGCAGGCGGCCACGACGACCCAGATCCGCTGGGGATCGACCCGGGGCATCGCACTGAGGGGCCACCACCCGAACCTCCGCACCTGATCCAGCACAGTCCAGAACCCTTCGTCCACAACGAAATCCGTTGTGGACGAGCCTGCTGGTACGACGGGTACCGCCGGATCAGCCGCAGAGCCGCAAGATCATGGCCGTAAGGACGACAGCGAGCCGGGAACTGGCCATCCGGCCATGGTCAGCCGGCCACCACGTGCGAGCGGAACGCCCACGCGACGATCTCGACGCGGTTGCGCGCACCGACCTTGGTCTGCACGGACGCCAGATAAGCCTTGACCGACGACACCGAGACCTTCATCGCGGCGGCGATCTCGTTGTTGCTCAGTCCCTGCGCGACGCGCCGCACGACGTCGAGTTCGCGTTCGTTCAGCACGCCCGCGTCGGCGCTCGCGACCGGCTGCACCGACCGCCGCAGCACCCGCAGCACAACTTGGGGCGACACGAGCACGTCGCCACGTGCCGCCGACCTGACCGCTTCGGCGAGCAGTCCGGGACTGGCGTCCTTCGTGAGAAACCCGCACGCGCCAAGGTCCAGCGCCTTGTTCAGCACCTCGTCGCTGTCGAACGTCGTCACGACCACGACACGGGTGTGTGGAGCGAGCTGCCGGGTGACCTCCAGCCCGTCGAGGCCGGGCATCCGCACGTCCACCAGACACACCTGCGGCTCCAGCTCGCGGGCGCGCTGCACCGCGCTCACCCCGTCCGCCACGTCGGCGACCACGGTGATGTCCGGCTGCGCCTCCAGGATCAGCCGGAACCCCGCCCGCACCATGTCCTGGTCCTCGGCGATGAGCACGGAGATCACGCACGCACCTCCAGCGGCAGCTCGGCGGTGACCAGCCAGCCTTCCCCGGTGGCGCCCGCGAAGAACCGCCCGCCCAGCTCGTGCACCCGTTCCCGCATGCCCACCAATCCGAAACCGCCCGAGTGCGAAGGTCTCACCGACCCGTTGTCCACAACGGACAGCAGTACCGCTTCGTCCGTGAGGTGCACGTCCACTTCTACGCTCGTGGCGTCGAAGGCGTGCTTGCGGGTGTTGGTCAACGCCTCCTGCACCAGCCGCAGCACCGACCGCCCCAGTTCCGGGCGCACCTCGCTGGTCAGCTCGATGCTCGTCCGCACCGGCAGCCCCGACCTCTCCACGAGCCGGTGCAGGTCCGCCGTCAGATCGGTGGTCGCGGTCGCGGCTCCGTTGTCCCGCAACGTCCTGACCATCGCGCTCATCGCCCCCAACGCGTCCGTGCCGCCCACCACTATGCCCGGCAGCATCTCGCACGCCTTGTCCTTGTCCTGCTGCGCCACCACGAGCGCGGCCTGCGCCTGCACCAGCATGCCCGAGACGTGGTGCGCCACGACGTCGTGCAGTTCCCGGGCCATGTCGAGCCGCTCGTCCCGGCGAGCCCGTTCTTCCGCCGCCGCGGCCAACGCGGCTCGCGACCGCTCTCGCATCCGCAACAGCAGACCGCCCGCGGCCATGATGATGCTCAGGATCAGCATCAGCTGAACGGCGTCCGCGCGGGACATCGATATGTGCGGGCGGTAGAACGCGGCATGTTCGACGACGAGCACGAGTGCCACGATCGACGGCACCGCCATGAGCACAGGTGTGCGCCAGGCGTGCGTGAACACGAGAACCAGCACGAACGCCGACTCGACGATCGTGTACACCGGGTTGTCGAACGCCGACTTGCCGACGCCGGGACCGCTGATCAGGTGCAGTGCCCGGTCGAAGCCGATGATCCGTCCCGTGACCGCGAAGACGGCCGCGCACAGCAGGACGGTGGCGATGATCAGCGGTTTACGGCGAAGTTCCCCCACGCGGGGATCGTACGAGCAGCGGAACCGGCCTGCCTCGACCTTCCAGCCGAGACGAATGGCCAGATGGTCAGGCCGACCCGATCGCCTCGTCCAGGATGCCCAGCCCGAGCGCCAGCTCCTCCTCCGACGCCGTCAACGGCGGCGCGATCCGGAACACCCCGCCCATCCCCGGGATCTGCACGATGTTCATGTGCAGCCCCAGATCCAGGCACTTCTGGGTGATCGGCGCGCTCAGCGACTCGTCCGCGATCTCCAGCCCGACCAGCAGCCCTCGCCCACGCACGTCCGACACGAGCGAGTGACGCGCGGCGATGTCGTCCAGCCCGTTGCGCAGGAACGCGCCGAGCTTCGCTGCCCGTTCGTCCAGCCGTTCCTCGATCAGCACGTCCAGCACGGTGTTGCCCACCGCCGCCACCAGTGGATCCGACACGTGCGTGGTGAAGAACAGGTAGTCGCGGGCGTGCGCCTCCGCCTCGATCTCCGCGGACGTGATCACGGCGGCCAGCGGCAACCCGGCGCCCAAAGTCTTCGACAGCGTCAGGATGTCCGGCACCACGCCGTCCCGCTCGAACGCGTACCAGTTGCCCGTGCGGCACAGCCCGGTCTGCGCCTCGTCCATGATCAGCAACATCCCGCGCTCACGGCACTTGGCCGACAACGCCGCGAAGTAGCCCGGCGGTGGTTCGAGGACGCCGCCGGAGCTCAGGATCGGCTCGACGATGCACGCCGCCAGCGATCCCACGGACTGCGCGTCGATCAGGTCGAACGCCAGGTCGAGCTGCGCCTGCCAGTCGCCGGACGGCGCAGGGATCGCGAAGTTGCCGGGCGTGGCGGGGCCGTAGCCCTTGCGGCCCGCGCTGTAGGTCGCGGCGGCTGCGGCGGCGGTCATGCCGTGCCACGAGCGGGCGAACGCCACCACCTCGTGCCTGCCGGTGACGAGCTTGGCCATGCGCAGCGCGGCCTCGTTCGACTCGGCGCCGGTGGTCAGCAGCTGCACCTTCGAGAGCGACTCGGGCAGCGTGTCGGAGAGCCTGCGGGCCAGGTCGACCACCGGGCGGCTCAGCATGCCGCTGAACAGGTGGTCGAGGTTCGCGATCTGCCGCTGCACGGTCTCGACGATGCGCGGGTGCGAGTGGCCGAGGATCGCGCTCATCTGCCCGGACGTGAAGTCCAGGATGCGGCGGCCGTCCTCGGTGAACAGGAAACTCCCCGACGCGCTGTCGATGATCTCGCGCGTGAACGTGCCGCCGTAGCGGACGAGGTGGCGGTCGACGTCGTCCCAGAAGGTGTCCATGCCGAAAACGCTAGGACGCGCCGAGCATCAGGTCCATCTCACAATTCCACGCTCGCTGTTCGGAAATACTGCACAACATGACGCTGAACCCGTGGCGCCTGCGCCTGCTCAGCCAGCTCGACGCGCTGGGCACCGTGCGGGCCGTGGCACAGGCCGCGAACCTGAGTGCTTCTAGCGTGTCGCAGCAGCTCGCGGTGCTCGAGAGCGAGACGCGCACCCAGCTGATCGAACGGACCGGGCGGCGCGTCCGGCTCACGTCGGCCGGGCACATCCTGGCGAGGCGGGCGCGGTCGATCCTCGACCAGATGGACGCCGTCGAGGCCGAGCTCAGAGGCCTCAGCCAGGAGCCGTCCGGCCTCATCCGGCTGGGCGCGTTCCAGAGCTCGATCCACACCCTGGCCGTGCCGGCGATCCAACGGCTCGACCACCCGCACCTCGACGTCGAGATCGTCGAGCTGGAGCCGCACGCCAGCATGCCCGCGCTGCTCGCGGGCGAGGTCGACGTGATCATCACGACCACCGACTTCGTGGAGCTGCCCGTGCCGCGCGACATCGACGTCGTGCCCCTGGGCGAGGACCCGATCGTGCTGGTCACGCCACCGAACCATCCCGCGGCGGACATCCCGGCGTGCAAGGACGAGCCGTGGGCGTTCGACATCCCCGGCTCGTACATGGCCAAGCTCGCGACGCGGCTGTGCCGTCAGGCCGGGTTCGAGCCACGGGTGGTCGGGCGGTTCAGCAACTACATGCTGACGCTCAAGCACGTCGAGGCCGGGCTGGCGGTCGCGGTGCTGCCCGCGCTGGCCGTCGACCGGCGGTTCGACGTCGTCACCAGGGAGTTGCCGGTGACGAGAAGGATCACCGCCGCCGTGCGCCGCGACTCGCGCGCCGCGATCACCGTGGTGCTCGACGCCCTGCATACTCGGTCGCAGTCGGACGAGAGGTGATCATGGGCAAGCGCGTCACGATCAACGACGTCGCGCGGGTCGCCGGTGTCTCGCGGCAGACGGTGTCGCGGGCGCTCAACGACAAGGGCGAGATCGACGCCGGCACCAAGCAGCGGGTCCTCGACGCGGCGCGGGAGCTGGGCTACCGGCCGAGCCGGTTCGCGCGGGGTCTGGTGCGACAGGACAGCACCACGATCGGCCTGGTCATCCCCGATCTGCTCAACCCGTTCTTCACCGAGGTCGCGGCCGGGGCGCTGGAGGCAGCGCGGGCCCGCGGCTGGCACGTGATCGTCTACGACACGGCCGACAGCATCGCCGTGGAACGCGGCACGCTCGAGGTCGTCGTGGCCCAGGTGGACGCCGTGGTCGGCTACTTCAGCCTGGACGAGGCCGAGCTCGACCGGCACCTCGGCGGAATGCCCGCGGTGCTCATCGGACGTGACCACAGCTCGCCGCGCTTCAGCTCGATCCGCATCGACGGCGAGAAGGGCGTGCACGAGGCCGTCGATCATCTCGTCGCCGCAGGTCACCGCAGGATCGGCATGCTCGACCACGCGGGCCGCGCCGAACCGAGCCTGCGCCGTGACTGGTTCACCGACGCGATGGACGAGCACGGGCTGCACGCTCCCGTCGTCGGCAACGCCGTGCAGTCCGCCGACGGTGGCGCGGAGGCGTTGAACGAGCTGCTCGACCAGCATCCCGATCTCACCGCCGTGTTCACCTACAACGACATCATCGCCATGGGCGCGCTCAAGGCGGCCCGCAGGCTCGGCAAGGCCGTGCCCGGCGACCTGGCGGTGATCGGGTTCGACGGGCTGCAGCTCGGCACGGTCGTCGATCCGGCGCTCACGAGCGTCGCGCTAGACACCCGCCGGATCGGTGCACTCGCGATAGCGCAGGCCGGTCGGCTGGTCGCGGGCGAGCCGTCGTTGCCCGACGAAGAACTGCTGGTCAGCGCCGTTCTGTTAGTGCGCGAATCTGCCTGACCCTTGACAGGGTCACCCGTTCAGCTCATCATTCGCGGCAATCCGTGAACGCTCACGGGAGCGTTCACGGGCTCTCCGGAGGGTCCCCGATGACGTTGACTCGACGCAGGTTCCTGACCGGCGCGGCCGCACTCGGTGCCACCGCACTGGGCGCGACCGCCTGCACCAGCCCGACCACGGCCAACCCTGGCAAGATCACGCTCTGGTACTCCACGAACGGCCTGTCGGAGAAGGTGCTCGGCGAGGCCGTGCGGCGCTTCCCCACCCAGAACCTCACGCCGTCCAAGGTGAGCGGCGAACTGAACCGGCGACTGCTCGCCGCGCTGTCCGGCGAGGCCTACCTGCCGGACATCACGATGCTCGGCGACGGCATCTCCACCTACTTCTCGGCCACGGACAGGTTCGCCGACCTCAACGCGCTCGGCGCGAAGCAGGACGAGTCGCGCTACCTGCCGTGGAAGTGGCAGGCGGGCCGCAGCCCCGACGGGTTCCAGCTCGGCTTCCCGATCGACACCGGCCCGGCCGCGCTCTACTACCGGCACGACCTGTTCGCCGAGGCCGGCCTGCCGAGCGAACCGGACGCGGTGGCGGCCGCACTGTCCACCTGGGACGACTACTTCGAGTTCGCTCTGCGGGTCAAGGAGAAGCTGCCCGGCCGGTACCTGATCACCGACACGAAGATGGTGTTCACGTACTCGCTCGCGCAGGAGAAGCAGAAGTACCTCGACCGGCAGAACCGCTACCTCGACGACCAGTCGCAGGTCCGGCGGGCCTGGGACCGCGCGGTCAAGGCGTTCCAGCTGGGACTCACCGCGGGCTACGCGGGTTCGGCCACCGGTGAGGGCGTCGACCGGCGCGCGGCCTGGACGAACGGCAAGGAGGTCGCGTTCGTCAACGCCTCCTGGATCACCGGAAACCTCAAGCAGTCCGCGCCGGGCACGTCCGGTCAGTGGCACGTCTGCCAGGCACCCGGTGGCCCCGGCAACCAGGGCGGCTCGTTCCTAGCGATCACGAGGTACTGCCCCGATCCGCAGGGCGCCTACGAGGTCGTGAAGTGGCTGATGTCGCCGGAGAACCAGGCGTCGACCTACCTGGAACTCGGTCTCTTCCCGTCCAGCCCGGCCGTCTACTCCGACCCGAAGGTCCTGGCTGCCGAGGAGTTCTTCGGCGGGCAGGCCACGATCCAGGTGTTCGGCGAGATCGCGGAGAAGGTCCAGCCCGTCTACTTCTCGCCCTGGGACATCACGATCTCCGACACCTACACCGATGAGCTGACCAACGTGGAGAGCGCGGGCAAGGACCCGGAACAGGCCTGGCAGGACGCTCGGACGGCGGTCGACCGGCTGCTGCGCCGGCAGGGGGTGCTCGCGTGAACCGCAGGTGGAAGTACCTTCCGCAGTACCTGGCCATCGCGCCGTTCTTCGTGCTGTTCGCCATCTTCGGGGTCTACCCCGTCGTCTACTCGCTGTGGCTGTCGTTGCAGCGCTGGAACGGCGTCAGCGAGATGAAGTTCGTCGGACTGGAGAACTTCGCGTTCCTCCTCACCGACACGGCGTTCTGGGACGCGATCGGCAACACCCTGATCATCTGGGTGATGTCGACGATCCCGATGCTGGTCCTGTCGATGCTCGTCGCTTTGGGGCTCAACTCCTCGGTGCGCCACAAGGGTTTCCTGCGGGTGGCGTACTTCCTGCCCAACGTCACGTCGATCGTGGCGATGTCGCTGGTGTTCGGCTCGTTCTTCTCCAGCGAGTTCGGTGTCCTGAACTGGTTCCTCGGCCTCATCGGCGTGGATCCCGTGCAGTGGCTCACGGATCCCTGGGCGATCAGGACCGCCATCTCGGTGATGATCATCTGGCGCTGGACGGGCTACAACGCGATCATCCTGCTGGCGGGCCTGCAGGCACTCCCCCAGGACGTCTACGAGGCCGCGAAGCTCGACGGCGCCGGACCGGTGCAGACGTTCTTCCGCGTCACACTTCCGTTGCTGCGCCCGGTGATCCTGTTCTCCGTCGTGATGTCGGCGATCGGCGGCCTGCAGATCTTCACCGAGTCGCAGATCCTGCTCGGCGACCGCGGCGGACCCGAAGGCGCGGGCATGACGATGGTCCTCTACTTCTACAACACGGCGTTCGCGGACAACGACTTCGGCTACGGCGCCGCTATCGCGTGGGGCATCTTCGTGGTCGTCGTCCTCTTCTCGATCCTCAACTGGCGGCTCGTGCAGCGCCCGGCGCGCGTGAACGGAGGCGACAAGTGAACCGGACGAAACCCGGCAGCCTCCTCACCTACGGCGCGTTGGTGGTCGGTGCGCTGATCACGCTGTTCCCCTACTACCAGCTCGCGGTGATGGCCTCGAACACCACCGCCGACATCTACTCGTCGCCACCGAAGTTCTGGTTCGGCGGGCACCTGGTGGAGAACATCGGCGAGGTGTTCGCGAAGGTCGACTTCTTCGGGTCGGTGTTGAACACGCTGGTCGTGGCGATCGCGATCACGTTGCTGGTGCTGTTCTTCGACTCGCTGGCGGCCTTCACGTTCGCCAAGTACGACTTCCCCGGCAGCAACGTCCTCTTCGGAATCCTGCTGGCGACGTTCGTGGTGCCGACGCAGCTCTCGGCGATCCCGCAGTTCGACCTGATGGCGAAGTTCGGTCTCGTCGGCAGCCTGAACGCGCTGATCATCCCGGCGGCGGCCAACGCGTTCGGCATCTTCTGGATGCGCCAGTACGCCCGCGGCGCCATCGCGGACGAGTTGCTGGAGGCCGCCCGGGTCGACGGCGCCGGCTTCTTCCGCACCTACCTGTCGGTCGGCCTGCCCGTGCTGCGGCCCGCCTTGGCGTTCCTCGGGATCTTCACGTTCGTCAACGCGTGGAACGACTACCTGTGGCCGCTGGTCGTGCTGATCGACTCCAACCACGTGACGCTCCAGGTGGCGCTGGCCCAGCTCAACGGCCTGTACCTGCAGGACTACGCCGTCGTGATGGCCGGGACGCTGGTGGCGATCGTGCCGCTGGTGATCGTGTTCCTGATCGGCGCACGCCACTTCATCCGCAACATCGCCGCCGGCGCAGTGAAGGGCTGAAACACTTTGTCGTACATCGAGGACATGGGTCCGGGCACCGGTTCCTTGCCGCCGCGTGCGTTCTTCACCTCCGACGCGGCCTCGTTGTCGCTGGACGGGAACTGGGACTTCCGTCTCGACGAAGGCGACTGGGGCACCATCACCGTGCCAGGGCATTGGCAACTTCAGGGACACGGTTCGCCCGCGTACACGAACGTGCGCTACCCGTTCCCGGTCGAGCCTCCGTTCGTGCCCTCCGACAACCCCACGGGCGACTACCGGCTGACGTTCGACCTGCCGGAGAACTGGCCGGACGAGCCGGCGGCACTGCGCTTCGACGGCATCGACTCGTGCGGACGGATCTGCCTCAACGACGTCGAACTGGGCATCACCCGCGGCAGCAGGCTGCCAGCGGAGTTCGAGGTGGGGCACCTGCTCCGCCCTTCGGGGAACGTGCTGACCGTGCGCGTGCACCAGTGGTCGGCCGGCAGCTACCTCGAAGACCAGGACATGTGGTGGATGTCCGGGATCTTCCGCTCGGTCGCGCTGCTGTCCCGTCCGCGCGGTGGTGTCGCGGACTACGAGATCCACGCCTCCTACGACCACGTCACCGGTTCGGGAACGCTGTCGGTCGAGGGCGGACTGCTCTCCGTGCCGGAACTGGAGGTGACCGATCTCCTGCCGGGGCAGTCGTTCTCGCTGCCCGTCGAACCGTGGAGCGCGGAGAGCCCTCGGCTGTACGACGGCGTTGTGCACACCGACGCCGAACGCGTGCCGGTGCGGATCGGGTTCCGAACGGTCGCGATCTCCGATGGCGTGCTGACGGTCAACGGCGCTCGTGTCGTGTTCCGTGGCGTCAACCGGCACGAGCACCATCCCCGGTTCGGCCGCGCGGTGCCACGAGAGGTCGCACTGCGGGACGTGCTGCTCATGAAGCGGCACAACGTCAACGCCGTGCGCACCAGCCACTACCCGCCGGACCCGTACTTCCTGTCGTTGTGCGACGAGTACGGGTTGTGGGTGATCGACGAGTGCGACCTGGAGACCCACGGGTTCGGCGAACTCGGCTGGGCCGGCAACCCGAGCGACGACCCGCGCTGGGCCGAGTCCTATGTGGACCGGATGCGCCGGATGGTCGAGAGGGACAAGAACCACCCATCGATCGTGATGTGGTCGCTGGGCAACGAGTCGCACACCGGTCGCAACCTCGCGGCGATGTCTGAGTGGACCCGCGACCGCGATCCGTCCCGGCCGGTGCACTACGAGGGCGACTTCGCCTGCGAGTACGTCGACGTCTACAGCCGGATGTACGCCTCGCACGAGGAAGTCGACCAGATCGGGCGCGAGCACACGCACGGACTGCCGTTCGTGCTGTGCGAGTTCGCGCACGCGATGGGCAACGGTCCGGGCGGGATGCTCGAGTACCGCGAGCTGTTCGAGCGGTACCGGCACGTACAGGGCGGGTTCATCTGGGAGTGGATCGACCACGGGCTGGAGAGCGACGGGCACTTCGCGTACGGCGGCGACTTCGGCGAACCGCTGCACGACGGCAACTTCGTGATCGACGGGCTGGTGTTCCCCGACCGGACGCCGTCGCCGGGGCTGCTGGAGTTCGCCAAGGTCTTCGAACCGGTCCGGATCACGGGTGGCGGGGCCGGGATCCGGGTCGAGAGCTTCTACGACCACGTCGGGCTGGACCACCTGCGGTTCGACTGGGCGTACGAGGACGACGGGGCAGAGGTCGCCTCGGGCACGCTCGGTGTGGCCGCCGGGAATTCAACGGACCTGCCACTTCCTCCACTGCCTCCGGTGGCCGGCGAGGGCTGGCTGACCGTCCGTGCGTCCCTGGCCGCCCCCACCACCTGGGCCGACGCGGGCCACGTCATCGCCTGGGGCCAGATCTCCGTCTCACCGGCCGCCCCCTCCTCCCCCGTCACCGGCACCGAACCCCTGCGGCTCGGCGACTCCCTCCGGCTCGGCCCCGGCGAGTTCGACCCGGTCACCGGCCTGCTCACCAAACTCGGCGACCTGACCCTCGAAGGCCCCCGCCTCGACCTCTGGCGTGCCCCCACCGACAACGACCGCGGCTCCGACCACCCCGAGGAACGGGCGTGGCGCGAGGCGGGCCTGCACCGGCTCCAGCACCGAGTCGTGGAGATCGTCCACGGGTCCGGGTTGGTCGTGCGCACCCGTGTGGCGCCTCCGGCCTGGGGTTTCGGCATGTTCGCCGACTACCGCTGGACCGCCGATGGCGACCGCCTGCGGCTCCAGGTCGACGTCACCCCGGACGGCGAGTGGCCGTGCACGCTCCCCCGCCTCGGCCTGCGGCTGGCACTGCCCGGCGCGGACGCCGTCGAGTGGTTCGGCACGGGCCCCGGCGAGGCGTACGCGGACAGCCGTCAGGCCGCCCGCGTAGGCCGGTTCTCCTCCACCGTGGACGCGCTGCAGACGCCGTACGTCTTCCCGCAGGAGAACGGCAACCGCGCGGACGCCCGCTGGCTGGAGATCGGCGGGCTGAGGATCACGGGTGAGCCGGTGTTCGACTTCACCGCCCGCCGCTGGACCAGCGAGGACCTCGACGCGGCCAAGCACACCGACGACCTCGTGCCGGGCGACCGCGTGCACCTGAACCTCGACCTCGCCCAGCACGGCCTGGGCACGGCGTCGTGCGGGCCGGGCGTGCTGCCGCAGTACCGGCTGCACGCGCGGAAGGCGTCGTTCGCGGTCACGTTCGTTCCAGCATCTGGACGTAGTTGAGACGTCACCTAAACTGGGAAGGGAGACTGGATCGAGGAGGGTTCCGTGCCGCGGAAGTCAGAGCCGTTGCGAAAGCTGGGTTTTCTCACCATCGGCCTGTTCGACGAGAAGGACCCGGGAGCGGGCCACCGGTCCACGCTCGACGTCATCGTGCTCGGCGAGGAGCTCGGGTTCGACAGCGCGTGGGTGCGGCACCGGCACCTGCAGTTCGGCATCTCGTCGCCGGTCGCGGTCCTGGCCGCCGCCACCCAGCGGACCAGCCGGATCCAGCTCGGCACCGCGGTCATCCCGCTGGGCTGGGAGAACCCGCTGCGGCTCGCCGAGGACCTGGCCACGGTCGACGTGCTGTCCGGCGGCAGGCTGAATCCCGGCATCAGCGTCGGGCCGCCGATGCACTACGACGACGTCAAGCACGCGCTCTACCCGGAGACCGCGGACGTCGAGAACTTCAGCTACGACCGCGTGCAGCGGCTGCTGGACTTCGTGGGCGGCGAGAAGGTGGCGTCGTTCAGCGGTGTCGAGGGCATCGAGGTCTGGTCGGACCGCGTCCAGCCGCACGCCCAGGGCCTGCGCGAACGGATCTGGTACGGCGGCGGCAGTCTGCGCTCGGCGAAGTGGGCGGGCGAGCACGGCCTGAACCTGCTGGCCAGCAACGTGGCCCAGTCCGAGGAGTCCGAGGACTTCGCCGAGACCCAGCTGTCGCACATCAGGACGTTCCGCGAGCACGGCGGCAACCGGGTGTCGCAGGGCCTGGTGGTGATCCCGACCGACTCGGCGACCTCCGAGCAGCGCGCCAAGTACGAGGCCTACGTCGAGGGACGCGCCGCGCGGGTCGGCAAGCCGTTCGGCCCGCGCAAGTTCATGTTCGAGCGCGACATCATCGGCACGTCCGCGGAGATCGCCGAGCAGCTGTACGCGCACCTCGCGTTCCAGGAGGTCGACGAGGTGGCGTTCGCGCTGCCGTTCAGCTTCGACCACGAGGACTACGTGCAGATCCTCACCGACATCGCCACGAAGCTGGGCCCGGAACTGGGCTGGTCACCCGCCTAGAACCCACCAGGTGTCCATCCGCGGCACCGACCTCAGGTCGCCCTGTTCCACGCGGCCCGCGTGGAACAGGAACCCGGCGATGCCCGCCGCACCCTGCATCCAGCCGATGCCGGGCGGCAACAGCGGGTCTTCGTTGCGGTGCTCGATGAACCGCCAGCACACGCCCGACCCGTCCGGGACAGCGCGCTCCACCACCACGTCGGCCAGGTGGAGCGCGAAGTCCGTGTGCTGTCCCGAGTCGAGCAGCACGTCGCCGACGCCCGCCGAGCCGCAGCACCGGCCGTCGTTGTCCCAGAATCCCGGGTACTTGCGTTCGGGCAGGCCGGACACGCGAATGCTGTGCAGGCACCGGCGATGCCAGTCGGCGACGTCCACGCCGGCCACCTCGGACACGCCCGCGTGCCGCAAAGCCGGCCACAGCAACGAGGTTCCGGTCGGTCCGTGGCACCAGCCGTAGCTGAACGGCTGCACGTCCTCGATGCCGGGACAGCGGGTTTTCACCCGGAATCCGCCATCGCTGGTGTCCCCGAGCGACACGAGGTGCTCGGCACCGTCGACGGCCGCCCCGACGAGGTCCGGTCGCGCGAACTCGGCACCGGCCAGGACGAACGCGGCGGCGATGCCCGCGACGCCGTGCGAGAAGTTCGGCGAGTGCCAGTCGTTCGTCGTGAAGCGCTGCGGCACCCACCGCCAGTTGGCACCGAACTCCGCCTCCTCCCGTTCGGCCAGCAGCACATCGGCCGCCACCCGCGCGAGCTCCTCCGCACCTTCGACGCCGTGCCGGCGAGCCCACACCGCGGTCAGCAGCACGCCCGCCGAGCCCACCACCAGGTCGTGCGCACGAGCGCCGGGCAGGTACTTCTCCGCGTTGTCCAGGAAGTCCTGCGGCCATCCGTCCGGTGTGGACAGTTCCAGCAGCCTGGCGACGGCCGCGTCGGCTCCGGGCGCGCCCAAGGTCGTCAGCACGCTGACCGTGCTGCCCAGCCCGTTGAAGAACGTGATGTCGCTCGTCGTACCGATGCTCGCCTGGACGCGTGCCGTGATGGCGTCGGCCAACTCCGCTTCGCGCGCCGTCCACTCCCGGCTCAGACGGATCTCCGCCAGCACGTGGGCCAGCCCGCCGATGCCCGCGTACATGCCGTCGCGGAGCCGGAGCTCCAGGTCACCGCCCGGATACTCCGGAATCCACCAGCCGTCGTCGTATCGCACCTGGTCCATGACCCATCGCCAAGCCAGCTCGGCGGTCCCCCAGTACGTCCCCATGCGGCCGATCATTACATTGGCGGAGGTGACCGTGCAGCGAATCCTCACCGCCGCCGGGCTCACCGGCGCGACGACGAGCCCGTTGGGCGGCGGCACCTACAACTCGGTGTTCCGCGTGTCGGCGCGCGAGGGCGAGTTCGTGCTGAAGGTGTCGCCGGGCGACCAGCCCGGCCTGACCTACGAGCGGCACCTCATGCGTACCGAGGCGTTGTTCTGCACGCTCGGCTCCAAGGTCGCACCGGTGCCGGACGTCGTCTACGCGGACGACACGGCACTCCTGGCGACGTGCCTGCCGGGCGAGCCGGTGTTCGGCCGGTCCGATGTCGACCGTCCGCTGCTCCGCCGTCAGCTGGGGCAAGCCGTGAGAGCGCTGCACGAGGTGACCGGGCCAGGCTTCGGCTACCCCCAGCTCGGCCTGCGCACGACGTGGACCGAGGCGTTCTTCGGGATGTTCGACGCGGTGCGAGCCGACGCCGAACGCTACGGCGTGAAGCTCCCGACCGCTGATCTGCACCGGCACGCCAAGGCGTTCGACGAGGTGCGACGACCGGCCCTGGTGCACTTCGACCTGTGGGACGGCAACGTCCTGGCCGATACCGGACTTACCGGACTGGTCGACGGCGAGCGCGCGTTCTGGGGCGATCCGGTCGCGGAGTTCGTGTCGCTCGCGCTGTTCGGGTCCATCGAGGACGACGAGGACCTCCTGCGGGGCTACGGCTTCGAGTTCACCGGCTCCGCACGCCTGCGGCTGGCCGCCTACCAGGCCTATCTCTACTCGATCATGCTCGTCGAACGGGTGCCGCGCGGCAGCACCGACGAGGCGATGGAGAGCATGATCACCGGCGCGCTGACCCGCGCACTCGGCGTTCTCGCCTGACCGCCGCCGACGATCTGGGAAGCTGGACCTGTGCGTGTGGCATTGCTGGGGCCGACGAGTGTCGAGGCCGAGGACGGCACACCGGTCGACATCGGTGGTGCCCGCGTTCGCATGCTCGTGGCCCGCCTCGCGCTCGACCCCGGCCGCGCCGTGCCGACGGCGACGCTGATCGACGACCTGTGGGGCGAGCAGCCGCCCGCCGACGCCGTGAACGCCCTGCAGTCGCTCGTGTCGAGGCTGCGCAAGGTCTGTCCCGTCGCGCTGGAGCCGGGCGGATACCGGCTGGGCGTCGCGACCGAGGACGTCGACGTCTTCCGGTTCGAACGGCTGCGGGCGGCCGGGCAGCTGGACGAGGCGCTCGGGCTGTGGCGTGGTGAGGCGCTGGCCGACGTGCGGGACGCGCCGTTCGCCGCTCCCACCGCCGCTCGTCTCGAAGAAGCACGTCTCTCCGCGGAGGAGGACCGGTTCAGGACCGGTGAGCTGGACGTCGCCGCGCTGACGGCGATGCACGAGAGGCATCCGCTGCGGGAACGGCTGGCCGGGCTGTTGATGCGGGCGTTGTGCGCGCAGGGCAGGCAGTCCGACGCGCTGCACGTCTACGCGGAGGTCCGCGGGCGGCTCGCCGACGAACTGGGCGTCGATCCGTCCCAGGAGTTGCAGGACGTTCATCTCGCCGCGCTGCGCGGCGAACTCGGGCCGCGAGCCGTTGTCGACCGGTTGCCGGTGCGGCTCACCAGCTTCGTCGGGCGTGACGACGAGCTCGCGGAGATCGCCGGACTGCTCGGCCAGGCCCGGCTGGTGACGCTGGTCGGGCCGGGTGGTGCGGGCAAGACGCGGCTCGCCACCGAGGTCGCGGCGCGGCATCCGTTGCACGGCAAGGGACGCGTGTGGTTCGCGGCGCTGGCGGGTGTGCGGGCGGCGGAGGACCTGGCCGGTGCGGTGCTCGGCGCGTTCGAACTGAGCTTCGTCGCCGATCCGATGCGGCGGGCGAGCGAGAGCATGGCCCGGATCGCCGAGGTGCTCGGCGCGGGCGAGTCGGTGCTGGTGCTGGACAACTGCGAGCACCTCATCGGCGCGGCCGCCGAGTTCACCACCGATCTGCTGCGCCGGGTGCCGAACCTGCGGATCCTCGCGACCAGCAGGGAACCGCTCGCGATCGACGGCGAGTCGCTGTGCCCGATCGGCCCGCTCGCGGTGCCCGACGGGCAGGCGGACGTGTCCGGGTTCGGCGCGGTGCGGTTGTTCCTGGACCGGGCCGGCGCGGTGCGGCCGGGGTTCGCGCTCGACGAGTCCACTGTGGACGACGTGCGGCTGATCTGCCGCAGGCTCGACGGCATGCCGCTCGCGCTGGAGCTGGCGGCCGCCCGGCTGCGGTCCATGACGGTCCGGCAGATCACCCAGCGCCTGGACGACAGGTTCCGGCTGCTCACCTCCGGCAGCCGCACGGCGCTGCCCCGCCAGCGCACGCTGCGCGCGGTCGTCGAGTGGAGCTGGGACCTGCTGACCGAGGAGGAGCTCCGGCTCGCCAGGAGGCTCGCGGTGTTCCCCGCGGGAGCGGGCCTCGACGCGATCGAGGAGGTCTGCCTGCCGGACGCGCTCTACGTGCTCACGTCACTGGTCGAGAAGTCCATTGTGGATGTCATCGAGCTGGACGGCGAGGCGCGGTACCGGATGCTGGAGACGATCCGGGTCTACGCGGCCGAGCAGCTCGACGCGTCCGGGGAGAAACGCGAGTTCGTGAACCGCTTCCGGCACTACTACCGGGAGCTGACCGACAGGTGGGAGCCGCTCACCCGCACGGCCAGGCAGATCGAGGCGATCAAGGTCTACGAGACCGAACAGGACAGCATCGTGGCCGCGTTGCGCGGCGCGATCGACGACCGCGAGGTCGGGCTGGCCGCGGACCTGCTCTGCGGCGTGTTCTGGTACTGGCTGATCAAGGGCGACAACGAACGCGCGGAGACCTCGGTGCGCGACCTGCTCACGCTCGGCGACGAACTGCCCGCCGACATCTTCGCCACGTTCCGGGCGATGCAGCTGATCATGGCCGCCGTCCCCGGCCTGCCAGACTCGAACGACACCGTGCAGGTGATCGAGGACTGCGTGAACACCGGCGCCACCCAGAAGTACCCGTCGCTCGCGATCGCGCTGCCCATGCTCGCGTTCCTGAGCCAGAACCGCGAACTGGCCCGGCGGGAGGTCGCGCGTGCGGCGGCGAGCGAGTACCCGTGGGCACGGGCGGCGGCGGACTGGGCGCTGAGCTTCATCCTGTCCGACGAGGGCGATCTCGACGGCGCCGAACTGGCCCGCGACCGCGCGTACGACCAGTTCGTGGCCGTGGGCGACCGGTGGGGATCGGCGATGACGCTCGGCATGAAGGCCGCGTTCGTCTCGCACACCGGAGACAACCTCGCGGCGATCGCGCTGTACCAACGAGGTCTGGACACGGCGCAGGAACTGGGCTCCCTGGACGACTCCGTCCAGCAGCGGTGGCGGCTCGCGGTCGAGTACGCCCGGCTCGGCGATCACGCCGCCGCCGAGCGCGAGGTGGTCGAGGCGGAGCGGTACGTCCAGAACCTGGGCAACGACCAGATGGCCATGATGATCGGCTACGCGCGGGCGGAGGTCGTGCTGCGCGCCGGCAAGATCGCGCAGGCGCGGGAGCTCAGCACCCGGTTCAAGGAATCGGCCACGTCCTCGAGCGTGCTCGGCACGTTCGTGGCGGAGTGGGCGGCGATGCTGGACGCGCGCATCGCGATCGCCGACGGCAGGCCCGACGAGGCCGAATCCCGCATCGTCGTGGCGGTCGAGACGACGTCCGAACGCGGTGACATGCCGGACCTGTCGACGGTGACGGAACTGCTCGCCCTGGTCAGGCACGCGCAGGGCCGCACCGACGCGGCGGCCGGGTTGCTCGCGCTCGCCGAGGTCCTCCGCGGCCGGCTCGACCTGGGAGATCCCGACGTGCGCCTGCTGGTCGCGGAGCTCGGCGAACCGGAACGGCTGACGATCACCAAGGCCGAGGCGCTGCGCCGGATACGCGAAGAGGCGGGCATCAGCAAGAGCTGACGCCCGCCCCGTTTCCGAGACGTCACACGCGCTTGCGGTAGGCCCACATCGCCAGCGGGAAGAACACCGCGACCGCACCGGCCATCCAGATCAGCGATCCGGTGAGCGGCCCGGCGATCGCGCCACCGTTGAGCAGGCCGCGCAGCGCGTCCGACAGCAGGCTGACGGGGCTGACGTCCGCCCACGCCTTGAGCCAGCCCGGCATCGTCGAGGTGCCGACGAACACGTTGCTGCCGAACGTCAACGGCATGATCAGCACGATCATGATGCCCTGCACCGCCTGCGGCGTCTTGAGCAGCATGCCCACGAACACCGCCGCCCAGCAGAAGCACAGTCCGAACGCGATCGCGAGCCCCGACGCGATCAGCAGCTCGGCCGGTCCGGTCTGCACCCGGTAGCCCATGATCGTCGCGACGACCATCAGCACCACGATGCACACGACGTAGCGCACGATGTCCGCGAGCACCGCCCCCACCAACGGCGCCGAGCGCGCGATCGGCATGGAGCGGAACCTGTCGAACACACCCTTGGAGACGTCCGTGTTCATCTGCACGCCCGCCGTCATGCTGGACTGCAGGATGACCATCACCATGATGCCCGGCACGAGCATCTGCAGGTAGGCGTCCGTGTTGCCGGCGAGCGCACCACCGAACAGGTAGGTGAACATCACCAGGAAGATGATCGGGGCGATCGTCACGTCCGCCAGCTGCTCGGGGTTCTTGCGGATCTTGAGGATTCCCCGCCAGGCCAGCGCGAAGCCGTGGCGCACACTCCTGTCCAACGACAGTGTCGAATTTCCCGTTGGCGAGCTCACACGAGGCTCCCTTCGTTCTGCTTGCCGGTGAGTGCGAGGAACACCTCGTCGAGCGAGGGCAGCCGCAACGCCAGTTCGTCGGCGGTGATGCCGGCGTCGTCGAGCTTGCGGACCAAAGTGGACAGCAGCACCGGGTCGTTCACCGGCGCCGTCAGCAGTCCCGTGTCGTCGTCGCGGGTCGGCCGGGCCCCCGTCAGGTCACCGAGAATCCGGTACACCGCGTCGAGATCGCGCAACGACGTCGGCCGCACCTGCAGCGTCTGCCCGCCCACGCGCCGCTTCAGCTCGTCCGGCCTGCCCTCGGCCACCACGCGGCCGTGGTCGAACACCGTGATCGAGTCCGCGAGCTGGTCTGCCTCCTCCAGGTACTGCGTGGTGAGCAGGACCGTCACACCGTTCGCGACGAGCTTGCGCACCACCGCCCACACCTCGTTGCGGGCGTGCGGGTCCAGCCCCGTCGTCGGCTCGTCCAGGTACAGCACGGACGGATTGCCGACCAGGCTGGCCGCGAGGTCGAGCCGCCGGCGCATACCTCCCGAGTACGTCTTGGCAGCCCTCCCCGCGGCGTCGGTGAGCTCGAACTGCTCCAGCAGCTCCGCGGCCTTCGCCCGTGCCCCCGCACGGGAGAAGTCGAGCAGCCTGGCCAGCAGCACGAGGTTCTCCGTGCCGGAGAGGTCCTCGTCCACCGACGCGTACTGCCCGGTCAGTCCGATCAGCGACCGGACCGCCCTCGGGTCCTTCAGCACGTCGTGCCCGTGGACCGTGGCGTGCCCCGCGTCCGGGCGCAGCAACGTCGCCAGCACCCGCACCGCCGTGGTCTTGCCCGCGCCGTTCGGCCCGAGCACCCCCACGACCTTCCCCTCAGGCACCTCGAGGTCGACGCCGTCCAGCGCTTTCGTCTCCCCGTAGTGCTTGACCAGGCCTTCTGCCCTGATCGCCAGCGCCATCGTTGGTCCCTCCCTGTGTCGGGAGGAACTGTGCGCCGCCGCGCTGGCAGACCGCTGGCAGCCCGCTGGTAGTCCTTGTCAATGCCTGACAGCCGAGGCCATCCGCGTGACCGCCTCGGTGATGATCTCCGGCGAGGTGCCGATGTTGAGCCTGACGTGGCCCTCCCCGCCGCTGCCGAACCCGGCGCCGGACATGAGGGCGACCCGTCCTCGTTCGACGAAGAACGCGGCCGGGTCGTCGCTGATGGCCCGGCAGTCCAGCCAGGCCAGGAAGGTCGCCTCGGACGGTTCGTAGCCGATCTCCGGCAGGTGCTCGGTGAGCAGGTTCTTGAGGAGCTTCCGGTTCTCGTCGAGGCCCGCCAGCAGCGCGTCGAGCCACTCGCCGCCGTGGCGCAGCGCGGCCGTGTGCGCGATCGTGCCGAAGTGGCTCGGCCCGTGGCTGACCTCCTCCGGCAACCGCGCGAGGTCGTCGGTGTTCGCGACCGCGACCGCCGCCCGCATCGCCGCCAGGTTCCAGCCCTTCGACGCGGACATGAGCGACATCCCGCGGTCGTCGACGCTCAGGTACGGCACGAACTTCGCGCTCTTGGACACGACCGGTGCGTGGATCTCGTCGGCGATCACGCGGACGCCGTACTTCTTCGCCAGTCCTGCGAGCGCCGTCAACTCGTCGCGGGTGTGGACGGTGCCGGTCGGGTTCTGCGGGTTGCACAGCAGGTACACCGGGTGATCGGCCTTGACGTGCCGGAACGTCCGCTCCAGCACGGCCGGGTCGAGGCGTCCGTTCGTCAGCGGCGCCTCGATCACGGCCCGGCCCATGCTCCTGACGAACAGGTAGAACGGCGGGTACACCGGCGGGCTGACGATCACCGGGTCGCCTGGCCCGGACACCAGCTTGATCAGCTCGACGATGCCGAGCATCACGTCGGACACGAGCGCCGTGCGTTCCACGGCGATCCCGTCCCAGCCCCAGCGTTCGTTCGCGAACGCAGCGAGCGCCTCGGGGTAGTCCGTGCCGGCCGGGTAGCCCGTGTCGCCCAGTTCGAGGGCGTCGATGATCGCCCGCTTGATCGGCTCAGCCGGGTCGACGTCCATCTCGGCCACCCACAGCGGCAGCACGTCGTCCGGGTACTCCCGCCACTTCACGCTCGTGCGCTGCCGCAACCGTTCCAAGGACACCTGGCTCAGCGGGTTCAGCATGCGTCCCAACGTAGGTCACCCGGGATGAGCCGTCACGTTGTGCGCGGTGATCTCCTCGCCGCAGCACCGGCACGCGAGGAACGCGTCGGCCGGCTTCCCGCAAGCGCTGTGTTCCAGCACGATCGGCGGCCCGTCCGGATCAGGCACGTGCCGGTCGCCCCACTTCATGAGGATCACGATGGCGGGGAACAACTCCAGCCCCGCCTCGGTGAGCCGGTACTCCTCGCGGTCCTCCGCGTACGGCACGCGCTGCAGCAGCCCGGCCTCGACCAACGTCTTCAGCCGCGCGGACAGCGTGGGCCGCGGGACGTTGAGGTTGCGGACGAACTGCCCGTACCTGCGGACGCCGAAGAACGCCTCGCGCAGGATCAGCAGCGTCCACTTCTCCCCCACGAGGTCGAGCGCCCGCCCGACGGATTCGCCGCGGAACCGGCGGTCGAGGGCGTCGGAGTCGATCATCGGTGTCCTTTCGTCAGCAGCGGGGAGAGCGTGGTCAGCAGCCTGGTACCCGCCGGATCCTCGGCCGTCGCGGGTACCAGGCCGACGTGCTCGGCTCCCGCGTCGAAGTACTCGTCGACGCGGCGGGCGATGTCCTGGGCCGAGCCGATCGCGCCCACTGCCTCGATGAGGTCCGCGGGGATGGCCTGGGCCAGTTCGGCACGCGGCCTGCCCGCTCTGGCCTGCTCGACCAGGGTGCCGTGGCCGAGGGCGGTGAACATCTCGCCGTAGCCGGGCGGGGACAGGTAGACGGCCAGTTGGGCGCGGAGTTGGTGGAGGGTGGCGGGGCCGGGATCGAGAGCCGCGGGGATCCAGACGGCCAAGGGTGGAGGAACACTCGCCAACGCACTGACCTGCTTCTTCGCGTTGGCGACGTGCTCGGCGCTCACCAGGTTGAGCACCACCTCGTCCGCCACCGCCGCCGCCACGCGAGTCATGGCGGGCCCGAACGCCGCCACCGAGATCGGCGTGCCGGGAACCGGCTGCTGCAACCGGAACCCGGCCACCCGGTTCCCGTCCAGGATCGCCCGCGTGTCCCGGACCGTCTCCCGCATCCGCCGCACCGGTTCCCAGTCCCGGCCGTGCCACTCGGTCACGATCCGCGGACTCGAAGCCCCCAGCGCGAGCCCAGCTCGCCGCCCGGTCGTCGCGACCACAGTGGACAGTCCCAGTGCCAGAGCCACCGGACTCCGCACGCCGGCCGCGAGCGGCCCGATCTTCAGCGAGATGTTCGACGTCCGCAGCCCGGCAGCCGTGGCCAGGGCGAACGCGTCGAACGTCGCCATCTCCCCGATCCACAACGTCCCGAACCCGGCCTCATCGGCCATGACGGCGATGTCCAACGCCTCGGCGAGCGGCCGGTCGAGCCAGAACGGCGTCACCACCCCGACCGACGTCACAGCTGTTCCGTCCGCGCGGGCACGCCGAGCAGCACCTTGCCCGGCAACTCGAAGGACGCGGCGTTGACCTGGAAGTGCGCGGAAGCCGTGTGCGCGTCCCGGAACCGCCGCTGAATCGGCGCCCCGTCGTAGATCGCTCCTCCACCGGCCAGGTCGCAGAGCGAGGAGACGACCTCACGAGCCGTCCGGGTCGCGTGCGTGGCAGCCAGCCGCACCCCGGCCTGAGCCTCGACCGGCACCGGGTCACTCCCCTGTGCCGCCTCCCAAGCCTCCGACACCGCCTCGTAGAAGAACGCCCGAGCGGCCCTCAGCGACGCCGAAGCCGATGCCACCGCGGACTGCGTTGATCCGCGTTCGGCCAAGGTGCGGCTCGACCCGAGCGGCTTGCGGCCGGCCAAAGAAACGAAGTCGTCCAGCGCACCGAACGCGTTCCCCATCGCGGCCGCCGCGACCGAGAGCGCGAAGAACCCGAAGACCGGGAAGCGGTACAGCGCACCATCCCGCAGCGGTCCGTCCAAAACGGACAGAATCCGCGAGTCCGGCACGAACACGTCCCGTGCCACGCAGTCGTGGCTTCCGGTGCCGCGCAGCCCGGTGGTGTGCCAGGTGTCGAGCACGTCCAACGAGGTCTTGGGCAACGCGGCCACCTTCAGCGTCCCGGAGGAGTCCACGAACCCGGCGAACAACCAGTCAGCGTGCCCGATCCCGGAGCAGAACGACCACTGCCCGGACACCACGACACCGCCGTCGGCCGCGACACCACGTCCCTTCGGCGCCCACACCCCGGCCGCGACCGTCCGCGGGTCCCCGAACACCGCCTCCGCTCCCGCATCAGGCAGGTAGGCGGCGAGCAGGCCCGAGGTCGCCGCGATCGACACGCACCAGCCGGCGGAGGCATCACCGCGGGCGATGGACTCGGCGACGGCCAGCGTCTCGGCCGGCGCGAGCTCCGCCCCGCCGAGCGTGCGCGGGACGCCGAGACGGAACAGCCCCTGCTCGCGAATCGCTTCCACCAGTTCGGGAGCGAGCGCGCGGGCCGTCTCGGTCTTGGGCGCGAGTTCGCGGGCGAGGTCGGCGACAGCCTGCACAGCTCCTCCTGGTTCAGAATTCTTACCGGTTCAGTTTCGTTACCGTAGCCACGCTGCAGCGGGCAAAGCAAGAGGGGCCTCACCCGGCAGCAGGTGAGGCCCCTCCGTGAGCAACGAACTCAGGCGAACGGCGACTTGTCGATGCCGCACGTCTTCTGAGCAGGCAGCACGCCGGTGAAGAGGTACTCCCGCTTCACCTTCTCCGCGCACGCGCTGCGCACGTACATGGAGGTGTGCCCGTATCCCTCGACGGTGAGGAACCCGGTGCGGGCCATCTCCGCCGCGCCGTCGCGAGCACCGTGCAGCGGCGTCGACGGGTCGAACCTGCTGTTGATGAACAGGATCGGCGCCGCCGTCCTGCGGTTCCACGGCCCGGTGTAGCGGTCCTCGTCACGGCCCTGCCAGAACGCGCAGGCCATCATGTCGAACACCACGGCACGGCCCCAGTAGGGAACGCGCTCGTCCTCGCTCTTGCCGTACTTCGAGTACGCGGCCGGGTCACGCGGGAAGTCGCTGTCCGAGCACTGCACGGCGTTGAACCCCTCGAACCGGTTCGTGACGTAGTCGGCCGACGCCGTCAGCGAAGCCGGCGCGTCCCAGACCCCCTGCAGCACGCGAGCCGTGTCCTGCCAGGTGTCCGGCTGCGCCAGCGCGTCCCACACGAGACTGATCAGCGAAACGCGGTCGAAGCGCCCATCCGGCGTGGTGACCGGAGACGCCGACACCTTCGCGACGAGGTCCGCCCACTTCTGCTTCAGGTCACCGCCCGCGAACGCGCACTGGGCACCAGGAACGGCGCACAGCCGCAGGAACTGGTCGAACGTCTCGGCGACACCACGCGGCACGTCCTGGCGGGTGTCCAGCGGCACGGTCGTGCCCTGGTCACCGTGCCCGGTGGCGTTGCCGACGAAGTCGAGCGAGCCGTCGAACGCGAGCGCGCGAACCTTGTCCGGGAACATGTTCGCGTAGATCGCGCCGAGGTGCGTGCCGTACGAGATGCCGTGGTACGTCAGCTTCTTGTCCCCCACCGCCTTGCGCAGCAGGTCGAGATCGCGGGCCGTGTTCGCGGACGAGACGTGGTCCAGCAGGTCGCCGGACTTCTCCTCGCAGCGCCGGACGAACTCGCGGTAGCCGTCGTAGAAGGCGGGTTCCTCCGCCGCGGTGTCCGGATACACCGGGATGGAGTTGAGGAACGACTGCTGCTCCTCGACGCTGTCGAAGCAGCGCACGGTCGCCGAACGGCCGATGCCGCGCGGATCCCACGACACCACGTCGAACCGCGCCCGCAGCTCGGGCGAGAACAGCCACTCCCACTTGCCACGAGCCCGCAGTCTGTCCACACCGGACGCTCCGGGCCCGCCGAAGTTCACGAACAGCGAGCCGATCCGCTTCGACGGATCGGTCGCGGGCAGCCTGATCAGCGCCAGGTCGATCTTCGAGCCGGACGGCTGGTCGTAGTCCAGCGGGACCTTCGCGGTCGAGCACTGGAACCCGTCCTGGCAGTCCTGCCAAGACAGCACGGGCGTCTGCGCCTCTTCGGCGGCCGGCGCGGCCGGTGCCAGCCCGATCAAGAGCGCAGCCGTCAACAACATTGATTTCACAACGAAGCTCCCCAGGTAGATCTCTCGACGACCTAGACGCCGTGGAGATCAACCTGGTTGCGTCCCGGCAAGAGTCAACCGCTCAGCGCGTGCGTCGCCGTCGCCCCTCCGTCGACCACGAACTCCCCGCCCGTGCAGTACGCACTGTCGTCGCTGGCCAGGAACAGCACGACGTTCGCGACGTCCTCCGGCTGCCCGATTCGGCGCAACGCCAGCTTCTTGCCGATCGGCGACACGTCGATCGGCCTACCCAGCGCCTCGCTGACCATCGGGGTGTCGATGGCACCGGGATGCACGGAGTTCACGCGGATCCCGTGCTGCCCCAGCTCCATCGCGGCGACCTTGGTCATGCCCCGGATCGCGAACTTGGACGCCGTGTACGCCACCAGATAGGGCATACCGCCCAGGCCTTCGACCGACGACACGTTCACGATCGACCCGCCGCCCGCGGCCCGCATCGACGGGACGATCGTGCGCATGCCGAGGAACGTGCCGACCTGGTTGATGCCGATCACCCGCTGGTAGTCGGCGAGCTTCGTCTCGGCCAAAGCGGAGAAGTGCAGGATTCCGGCGTTGTTCACGAGAACCGTGATGTCGCCGAACGTCTGCACGGTGAACGCGACGGCCTCGGCCCACTCGTCCTCCGACGACACGTCCAGATGGCAGTACTCGGCACCGAGTTCGGCCGCGAGCTCCTTGCCCTGGTCGTCGAGGACGTCGGTGATCATCACCCGCGCGCCCTCGGCGACGAACCGGCGTGCCGCGGCCGCGCCCTGACCCCGCGCCGCGCCGGTGATCAGGGCGACTTTTCCGTCCAGCCGCATCTACATCATCTCGTCGGTCAGCGGCATCATCACGGTCTTGAGCTCGGTGTAGGCCTCGTAGGCGCTCTGCCCGCCCTCCCTGCCGAGGCCCGACTGCTTGTAGCCACCGAACGGGAGGTGCGGTTCGAGCTGGAACCCGTTGATGCCGACCATTCCGACGCGCAACGCCTTCGAGACGCGGAACGCGCGGCGCACGTCGTTGGTGTAGACGCCGGCGCCCAGTCCGTACTCGGTGTCGTTCGCGATGCGGATGGCTTCCGCCTCGTCGTCGAACGGGACGACGGTCAGCACCGGGCCGAAGATCTCGTCGCGGGCGATCGCCATGTCGTTGTTGGCATCGGCGAAAATCGTTGGCGCGACGAAGTTTCCGGACGCGTAGTCGCCGTCGAGCCGGGTGCCGCCGGTGACGAGCCGGGCGCCCTCCTCCTGACCGCGCTCGATGTAGCCGAGCACGCGTTCGAGCTGCTTGGCGTTGATCAGCGGGCTGGCCAGCACAGCTGGGTCGAACGGGTCGCCGAACGTCACCGCGGTCGCGAGCATCTGCGCCATCGAGAGGAACTCTTCCTGCGCGTCACGCTGCACCAACGCCCGTGTGTGCGCGACGCATGCCTGCCCGGACAGGCCCATGGTGACCATGCCCATGCAGGTCATCGCGGCCAGGCCGACGTTCGGGGCGTCCGCGAACACGATCGCCGGCGACTTCCCGCCCAGTTCCAGGGACACGCGCTTCATCGTGCCGGCGGAGGCCTCGACGATCCGGCGGCCGACGGTGCGGCTGCCGGTGAAGCTGATCTTGTCGACGCCGGGATGGGTGATCAGCGCCTCGCCGGTCGGGTTGCCGGGACCGGTGACGAGGTTGATCACGCCTTCCGGCAGGCCGGCCTCGATCAGCAGCTCAACCATCCGGATCACGCAGAACGACGCGTACTCCGACGGCTTCACCACGACCGTGCAACCCGCGGCCAGTGCGGGCGCGAGTTTCTGGGCGAACAGCACGAACGGCGCGTTCCACGGCAGGATCGCCGCGACGACGCCGACCGGTTCGCGGAACGTCATCGCGAGGTGGTCGCCGCCCTGGTACGGCGGCAGGGTCTGGCCGCCGACCTTGTCGATCCAGCCCGCGTGGTGGTCGAAGATGTCCGCCGCGATGCCGACCGAGGTGGCGTAGATCTGGCCGAACGACAGCGGCACGCCGTTGTCCAGCGCCTGCAGGCCACGCAGCTCGTCCGCGTGCTCGCGCAGCAGATCGCTGTACCGGCGCAGGATCTTGATCCGCTCGCCGGCCCGGCTGCGGGGCCACGGTCCCTCGTCGAACGCCTTGCGGGCCGCGAGCACCGCCGCGTCCACGTCCTTGGCCGACGCGACGGCGAAGCTGCCGATCTCCTCGCCGGTGGCGGGGTGGTGGTGGGTCCAGGTCTCGTCCGCCTCGCGGAACTCGCCTCCGATGAGGAGCCGGCCGTCCTTGAGGCCCAGCGTCTCGCGATGCGGTTGGACGGTGAGCGGCACAGCTCCTCCTACAGATCCATCGTTTCCGTGCAGGCGAAAGTCCTTTGTGGATCGCGATCGGCGAAGTAGCCGTCGAGATCGGTGAACGCGCCGAACTTCTGCTCGACGGTCGGTGGTGCCATCAGCGCGACCATGCCGCCGTGCACGACGAAGACCTGTCCGTTGATCTTGTCTCCGGACGGTCCCGCCAGGTGCGCGACGAACTTCGCGACGTGCTCGGGCGCCAGCGAGTCGTCGCCCTCTGGTGCGTCGCCGAACACGTGCGCCGTCATCTGGGTGCGGGCGCGTGGGCAGATCGCGTTGGCGCGCACGCCATAGCGGCTGGTGCCACGAGCGGTCGCCACGGTCAGCGCCGCGATGCCCGCCTTGGCCGCCGCGTAGTTGGCCTGGCCTTCCGAGCCGAGCAGGAACGCCTCCGAGGAGGTGTTGACGATCCTGGCGTAGACCGGTTCGCCCGCCGCCTTCGACTGCTGCTTCCACAGCGAGACGGCGTTGCGCGACAACAGGAAGTGGCCGCGCAGGTGCACCCGCACGACCAGGTCCCACTCCTCGTCGGACATGTTGAACAGCATCCGGTCGCGCAACACGCCCGCGTTGTTCACGAGGACGTGCAGCCCGCCGAACTGCTCCATCGCGGCGGTGACGAGGGCGTCGGCGGTGCTCCGCTCGCCCACATCACCCTCGACCACGACACATTTCGCGCCCAGCTCCTCGATCTCGGCCGCAGCGGCGTCGGCCGATCCAGGCAGGTCGTTGAGCACGATCGACGCACCGGCTCTCGCGAGCTCCAGCGCTTCCGCGCGGCCGAGCCCGGCACCGGCGCCGGTGACCACGGCGACCTTCCCCGCAAGGTCCACAAGAGACTCCCAGAAATGTGTCAGTCGAAGAGAATGACCTGCCGGATCAGGGATCCGCCACCGCGCAACGCCTGGAGACCCTCGTTGACGTCTTCCAGCCTGATCCTCTTGCTGATCATGCCTTCGAGGTCCAGCCGGCCCTGCCGCCACAGCGCGATCATGCGCGGGATGTCACGGCGGAAGTTCGCCGTCCCGTAGAACGAGCCGTGCAGGGTCTTGTCGTGCAGGAAGAGTTCCTGGGCGCTGAACGACACCATCGCGTCCGCCCGGCCCGCGCCGACGACGACCGTGTGGCCACCGCGGCGGGTCAGGTCCCACGCCTGGCGGATGGTCGCGGGCAGGCCGACGACGTCGAACACGTAGTCGAAGCCCATCCCGAAGTTCAGCTGGTTGTTCAGGTCCACGATGCCGTCGGGCGTAGTCGCGTGCGTGGCACCGAACTTCTGCGCCACCTCGTGCTTCTCCAGCACCGGGTCGACAGCGACGATCCGCGTCGCGGCGGCGAGCCGCGCACCCTGGATCACCGCGACACCGACACCACCGCAGCCGATCACGGCGACGCTGGTGCCCGCTTCGACCTGCGCGGTGTTGAGCACCGCTCCGACGCCGGTCAGGATGCCGCACGACAACAGCGCGGCGATCTCCCACGGCACGTCGTCGTCGATCTTCACCGCGGCGTCGGCGGGCACGACCATCTCCTCGGCGAACGCACCGAGGCCCGCGTACCCGAAGGCGGGGTTGCCCCCGACGACGAACCTCGGTGAGGTGAACGCCGAAATGGTGTGGATGAGACACAGATGCGACTGGCCCGTAACGCACTGAGGACACTTCCCGCACGGCGGCACGAACGTGATCGCCACGTGGTCGCCGACCGCGAGCGACGTCACGGCGCTCCCGATCTCCGCGACCTCACCGGCGCCCTCGTGCCCGACGATGCCGGGGGTCAGCGCGGGCAGCGTTCCGTCCATTGCGGACAGATCACTGTGGCACACCCCGCAAGCCTTGATCTTGATGCGGATCTCCTGCGGCCCCACCGGGGCGGTGGTCACGTCGTCGCGGAGCTCGAGCTTGTCGTCGCCTACCTGGTTGAGCACGGCAGCCTTCACCGGTATCACTCCTCGCTGAGCTCACGGTCGAAGTACTCGTCGCACACTAGAATCTGTTCCTGTTCATGACAAGGCCCATCAGGTTGAGAGGCGCAGCGCGCCCTTGGGGCAGGACGCGACCGCACGTTCCGCCGGAGCCACCTCGCCTGAAGCCAGCTCACCGTCCCGGATCTGCAGAACCTCGTCATCGTCAAGGTCAAACACCTCAGGCAGGATTGACATGCACTCCCCGTGCGCCTCGCACAGCGAAGGGTCGACGTCGACCTTCATCGCGGCCTCCTGACATCAAGTAGAACTTGTTCTAGAGTAGCGGTCATGCGCATCGGTTTCACGCCCGAACAGGAGCAGTTGCGCCAGGAGTTGCGGGCGTACTTCGCCGCGCTCATGACGCCCGACCGCAGAGCCGGTCTCGCCGGTGGCGGCGACTACGGGGACGGTGAGGCCTACAAGGACACCGTCCGCCAGATGGGGCTCGACGGCTGGCTGACCATCGGCTGGCCGCGGGAGTACGGCGGCCGCGACCGTCCGATGATCGAGCAGCTGATCTTCCTCGACGAGGCGTCCGCGGCCGGCGCGCCCGTGCCGTTCCTGACGCTGAACTCCATCGGGCCGACGATCATGAGCTACGGAACGCCCGAGCAGAAGGCGTTCTACCTGCCGAAGATCGCGTCCGGGGAGATCCACTTCGCGATCGGCTACTCCGAACCGGAGGCGGGCACCGACCTCGCCGGGCTGCGCACGCGGGCCATCCGCGACGGCGACGAGTACGTGATCAACGGCCAGAAGATGTGGACGAGCCTCATCCAGTACGCGGACTACGTGTGGCTGGCCTGCCGCACCGACCAGGAGTCGCAGCGGCACAGGGGCCTGAGCATCATCATGGTGCCGACCACGGCCCCCGGCTTCTCCTGGACGCCGGTGCCGACGATGTCCGGCCCGACCACGAGCGCCACCTTCTACGACAACGTGCGCGTGCCGGCGGCGAACCTCATCGGCGAGGAGCACAAGGGCTGGAAGCTCATCACCAACCAGCTCAACCACGAGCGCGTCGCCCTGTGCTCGGCCGCGCCCCTGCAGACCGCGCTGCGCGAGGTTCGTCAATGGGCGGACGAAACCGGTGCCGCGAAACAGGAGTGGGTGCGCCTGCACCTCGCCCGCGTGCACGCCAAGACCGAGTTCCTCAAGCTCATCAACTGGCGGATCGCGTCCGGCGGCGACGAAGCCCCCTCCCCCGCGGAGGCGTCCGCCACCAAGGTGTTCGGCACCGAGTTCGCGACCGAGGGCTACCGGCTGCTGATGGAGGTGCTGGGCGCCAACGGAATCGTGCGCACCGGCTCACCGGGAGCGTTGCTGCACGGCCGGGTGGAACGCATGCACCGGTCGTCGCTGATCCTGACCTTCGGCGGCGGCACCAACGAGATCCAGCGGGACATCATCGCGCGCGTGGGCCTGGGGCTTCCCGCCGTGCCCCGGTAAAGGAGACTTCCGTGGACTTCACCCTGACCGAGGCCCAGCGCGAACTGGCCGCGTTGACCCGCAAGATCCTCGACTCGTCCGACTCGCCATGGCTCGACCTCGTGAAGTCCGGGGTCGTGCCGGAACAGCCCGACGAGTTCGGCGTGCTGGAGCAGTGCTCGGTGCTGATCGAACTGGGCCGCGCGGTCTCCGCCGTGCCCTACCTGCCCGCGACGGTCGCGGCGTCGGCGCTCGCGGAGTTCGGCACGCCCGAGCAGCGCGAACGCTGGCTCACACCGGGAACCGTGCTGTCCGTGGCACTCTCCGAGGCAGACGGCCTGAAGACGACCGTGCCGTTCGCGACCACCGCGGCCGCTTTCCTGGTGGCACAAGACGAGCAGGTGTTCCTCGTCGAGGCGGAACAGCTGGAGATCACTCCGCAGGAGCTGGTCGACGGCTCGGACGCGGGATCATTCGAGCATTCCGGTGGGGAACTGGTGCCCGGTCTCTCCCCCGGCTGGCTGATCACGAGGTACACGCTGGGGTTGTGCGCTCTGCAGCTCGGCGTGACCGAACGGGCTTTGGAACTCACGGCCGAGTACGCGCGGACCCGCGTGCAGTTCGACCGGCCGATCGGCAGCTTCCAGGCTGTGGCGCAACGGCTTGCTGATGCGTACATCGACGTCGCGGCCATCCGGTTGACGCTCTGGCAGGCGGCCTGGCGGCTCTCCGAAGGCCTGGACGCTTCAGAAGAGGTGGCCACCGCGAAGTTCTGGGCCGCCGACGCAGGACACCGCGTCGCACACACCGCCGTGCACGTTCATGGTGGAACAGGCATCGACATGAGCCACGAGGTGCACAAGTACTTCACCGCGGCCAAGCGCAACGAGTTCGAGCTGGGCGGGGCGACCGTCCAGCTCCTCAAACTCAGCGCTGTGCTGTGATCAGCTGCAGAGCCACCGCGCCGGGCGGATGCCCTGCTCCGCGCGGTAGGTGCCGATCAGCGTGGCGGCGTCGGTGATGTCGGAGTAGGTGCTGACCAGCGGCATCGGGTCCGCGACCAGGTCGGTCCGGCCCGTGGTGCGCCACAGGGCGTGGACCTGGGTGAAGCCGGACCGCACGTAGGTGCCCCACACGGTGCCGCTGCCGTTGCGGCCGAACGTCCTGCTCCCGATGGGGTGCGACGTGATCTTCACGCCGTTGAGGTCGTACTCCGCGGTGACGATCTCGCCCGCTGCGTTCCGCTCACGGATGAACACCCTGTTGTTGTCCATCACCGGCCCACCGGCGCTCCCGGCTGGGAGGTCCACCGTCGGGCCGCCGTTGACGTCGTACACCTTCGCCGTGAACCTCGGCGCCGCGGTCACGATCTTGCCGTCGTCGGTGATGCCGAGCACCAGGCTGGCGTTGGTGGCGATCAGCTTCCGGCCGCCACCGCGCGGCCACAGGTACAGGTCGTTGCCGTGTGTACCGGCGATGTCACCCGCCTCGTTGATCGCGCGCCCGAACGACTCCACGCCCGCGTCGGTCTCCAGGAACTCGTACGCGCCGTTCTCGTAGCGGAACGCTCGCGCCGTCCACGGCATCCCGTCTCTCGTGTCGGTCACGGCGCCGGTGATGACCCCGGTGTTGTTCACGTCGAGCGGGCTGACGTTGTTCGCGCCCGTGGGTGACGGCGGCAGTTGCCCCAGGGTGCTGTTCGCCCAGTAGGTCCCGACGGTGTCCTGCCCCACCTGCGTCTGACCGACGATCCGGCTGTTGTCGGCGCTGCCACCGTTGAGGAAGACGTTCGTCGCCGCTCCGGCCGGAACGGGCAGATCCTGCTTGGTGTACTGACAGGCGGTGGCGGAGGCCTGCGGCGCGGCGACGAGCGACGCGAGCACGACAAGGCATGGCAAAAGTACGCGCTTCACGTGTTCCCCCCAGAACGGATTCCGACGCACACCCTAACTCGCCGCGCCGCCAGGTCAAGAGGGATGAGCGTCAGCCGAGTGCGGTCAGCCTCCTGACAGCCTGGTCGAACTCTGCCAGCAGGTCCGCCATGACCTCGGCGACCGGGCGCACCTCGTTCATCCGCCCGACGATCTGACCGACCGGCATCGACACCACGGACGGATCGTCGGACCGGGCGATCCGCAGATGCGCCTCGCTCACCAGGATGTTCTGCAACGGCATCGGCAACGGGTCCGGGGCGTCCGGCTCGGCCCACGCCTCGGTCCACCGCGTCTTCAGCAACCGCGCGGGTTTGCCGGTGTAGACGCGGGTGCGGACGGTGTCGCTGGAACCGGCGGCGAGCAACGCCTCCTTCGTGCTGGTGTTGCCCAGGGTGTACTCGGCCGTGGTGAGCCAGTAGGAGCCCATCCACACCCCGGACGCGCCGAGCGCCAGCGCCGCGGCCGCCTGCCGGCCGGAGCCGATGCCCCCGGCGGCGAGCACCGGCACGTCCACCGCGTCCACGATCTCCGGCACGAGCACCATCGACGCGACCTCACCCGTGTGGCCGCCGGCCTCGTAACCCTGCGCCACCACGATGTCGACGCCGTTGGCGACGTGTCTGCGCGCGTGCTCGGCCTTGCCCGCCAGCGCCGCCACCGGAACTCCGGCCGCGTGCACTCGTTCGATGACGTCGGTGGGCGGCGAGCCCAGGGCGTTCGCGATGAGCCGGATCGGGTGTTCCAGCGCCACGTCGACGTGCGAGCGCGCGACCGAGTGCAGCCAGCCGAGCACGCCCTCACTGCCTTCGCCGTCGGGCAGCGGGGGCACGCCGAGCTTCAGCAGCGTCTGTTGCACGAACTCCTTGTGGCTCTGCGGAATGAGCCCGGCCAGGTCGATCTGCGTGCCCTCCTTCGGCACGGTGGCGGGCATGACGATGTCGACGCCGTACGGCTTGCCGTCGGTGTTCTCGTCCATCCACGTCAACGCGCGGTCGAGGTCCTCCGCGTCGTTGAACCGCACGCATCCGAGGACGCCGAGCCCGCCCGCCCTGCTGATCGCCGCCGCCACGTGCTCGGACGGCGTGAAGCCGAAGACGGGGTGCTCGATGCCGAACTCGTCACACAGGCTGGTGCGCATGGTCCTCCACGTGGCGCTTCGCCCACTGGTAGTCGGGTTTGCCGCTGGGGGTGCGGCCGATCTCGCCGACGAGCCACAACGACCGCGGCACCTTGTAGCCGGCGAGGGTCTCGCGCACGTGAGCGTCCAGTTCGGACAGTGTCGGCGTCGCACCGTCGCGCGGTTGGATGATCACGCCGACGCGCTGGCCGAGCAGGTCGTCCGGGATGCCGATCACGAGCGCGTCGAACACGTCCGGATGCGACTTCAGCACCCCCTCGACCTCCTCGGGGAACACCTTCTCGCCACCGGTGTTGACGCAGGTGTTGCCGCGTCCCAGCAACGTGACGTCGCCGTCCTCCTCGAACCTCGCGAAGTCGCCGGGCACCGTGAACCGCTTGCCGTCGACCTCCACGAACATCCGCGCGGTCTTCTCGGGGTCCTTGTAGTAGCCGATCGGGATGTGCCCGCCGCGCGCCAGCTTGCCGATCACGCCGGGCACGGGCTCGAGCTTGTTGCCGTCCTCGTCGATGACGATGGTGTCCTCGTTGAGCTTCACCTTGGTGCCGTCGGTCTTCACGATCTCCTTCGACACCGCGCCGATGCCGGTGGACCCGGTCTCGCTCGACCCGATCGACTCCAGCAGCGTCGTGTGCGGCAGGTGCTCCTGGTACTGCTTCTTGACTGTGTACGAGAACAGGGCGGCGCTGCTGTTGAGGATGAACAGCGACGAGCCGTCGTAGGAGCCGCGCTGGAACTCCTCGATCAGCGGCCGGCCCATGGCGTCCCCGGTGATGGCGGCGACCTGGACCTTTTCCCTTTCGATCACCCGCCAGATCTCGGCGGGGTCGAACTTGGGCACCAGCACCACCGTGCTGCCGCTGAACAACGCGCCGAGCATGGCCCACTGCGCCGCGCCGTGGATCAGCGGCGGCAGGCACAGCCTGATGAGCCCGTAGTCCTTGCCGGCCTTGGACTGCTGCCACTCGTCGGTCAGTCGTTCGCCGGTCACGAAGTCGATGCCGCCGCCGAGCGTGCGCCACACGTCCTCGTGCCGCCACATCACGCCCTTGGGCATGCCGGTCGTGCCACCGGTGAACAGGATGTAGAGGTCGTCCGGGCTGCGCGGCCCGAAGTCCCGCTCCGCCGACTCCTCGGCGAGCGCGGTCTCGTAGTCGGCACCCGCGAACGTTTCTTCCGTCTCGTCGTCGATCACGACCGTGTGGCCGGGGGCGCCGACCTCCGCGACCAACGGCGAGTACCGCCGTTCGTGTACGAGTGCCGTCAGATCCGCTTCACCGAACAAGTACTGCAACTCGTTCTTGGTGTAGCGGTAGTTCACGTTGATGGCCACGGCACGCAGCTTGAAGACCGCGAGCATGGCTTCGACGAGCTCGATCGAGTTGCGCGCGTAGAGCCCCACGTGCGCACCCTGTGTCACGCCGTTCTTTGCCAGGTGGTGAGCCAGTTTGTTGGCTCGCGCCTCAAGTTCGGCGTAGGTGACCCTCTTGGACCCGCACACGAGCGCGGTCCGGTCGGGCACGGTGTCGGCGGCGTGTTCAACGAGGTCTGCGACGTTGAGGGCCATGGTGGCAAAGTAGAACGTGTTACTGTTCTGGACAATCCCCCGTGCGGTCAGACTCGATCCAGGAGGCGCGTGAATGACGACCACGACGGAACCACATGCGTTGGTGGACTTGGTCGGCAACGTCCTGGTCGTCACGATGAACCGCCCGGAGGTTCGCAACGCGTTGTCCGGCCCGATGCTGGCCATCATGCGCGAGGCGTGGGACCGCGTGGACTCCGATCCGGACGTGCGCGTCTGCATCCTCACCGGCGCGGGCGGCTCGTTCTGCGCGGGCGCGGACCTGAAAGCCATGACGTCCAACCATCCCAGCGAGAACGCCGGCAAGTTCGACTTCTCCGTCATCGAACCGCTGCTGAAAGGTCGTCGATTGACGAAACCGCTCATCGCGGCGGTGGAAGGACCCGCGGTCGCGGGCGGCACGGAAATCCTTCAGGCGACGGACATCCGCGTGGCCGGCGAGAGCGCGCGGTTCGGCGTCTCCGAGGCGCGCTGGGGCCTGTTCCCGCTGGGCGGCTCGGCGGTCCGGCTGCCGCGGCAGATCCCGTACACGGTGGCGGCCGACCTTCTGTTGACAGGACGGCACATTCGCGCGGCGGAGGCCAAGGAGATCGGTCTGATCGGGCACGTCGTGCCGGACGGTCAGGCGCTCGACAAGGCGATGGAGCTGGCCGCGTTGATCACGGCCAACGGGCCGATCGCCGTCCAGAAGATCCTGCAGACCATGCGGGAGACCGAGGCCATGCACGAGAACGACGGGTTCAAAGTGGACGCTCGGCTCGGGATGGAGGTGTTCTCCAGCGAGGACGCCAAGGAGGGCCCTCGCGCCTTCTCCGAGAAGCGCAAGCCGGAGTTCAAAGGCCGGTAGATACCTCTCCAACCAATTCGTTCGTGCCCGTAACACTCCGCGGGACAGCTCCGATCTGCGTATCAAACATCCGCGGTCCGGGGCAGGTGCAGGTCTTGAAACACTCCGATCAGTCGGCCGAGAACGACATCAGCGGGGATGTCCACGGCACGTCGTTGCAGGCCACGTCGATGGGCGACGTCTACGTCGGCGAGCCCGCCAGGCCCCGGTGGCTCAAGGCGGTGCAGTACCTGGCCGCGCCGGCGGTGGCGGTCGTCGCGGGCGCCACGCTGACGGCCGTCCAGCTGGTGTCGCCGAACGACCCGATCACGGAGACCCCGCTGGCCGAGGCAGGTTCTGTCCCGGCGGAGACCACCACGACGTCGTCATCGTCCTCCGCGGCCGATGCGCGGACTCCCGCCACAATGGCCGGTGCGAACCGTCCGGTGCCGCCCGGATCGACTCCGCGCACCGCCAGTGGCACGTCGATCACCGCCACGCGCGCCCCGAAGACCAAGGTCACTTCGGCCGCGCCACCGATCACGCAGTCCGGCGTGCGGTACAGCGGCGAGCTGCGGTTCGGCAGTTTTCACCTGGATCCCGCCACCCCGCGCGACGTGCCGGAGTCGAATGTCTGGGCGCTCACCCCGACCCGGCTGCACGGCGACCCCGGTTACTGGCTGGCGGAGTGGCACAGCGACGGCGTGCCGGGGCAGCAGGAGTGCGTGGCGCACCTCGAGAAGAACTCCACGCTGGACGCGGACAACGTGGTCGTGGGCAGCCGGGTCTGCGGGAAGACCCCTGAGGGCCGGATCTTCCGCATCGACGTCACGGTGCTGGACGGCAGCGCGATCACCGGCCAGGTCACCGTGTGGGAGTCCTCCTGAACGCCGCTCGACTCGGGATCGATGTGGTTAGCATCGGATCCGTGAGACCTGTCGTCATCGTCGATCTCGACGACTGCCTGATCCCGGACGGTGCCGCGGCGCGTGCCGCCATCGCCGCCGTGCTGGACGAGTTCGCGATCGCAGCGACCGAGCAGGCCGTCGACTCGGTGCTCGTCGCCGCCCGCCGGGAATGGCGCGACCACAGGCGCGTCACCCATCGCGAGGTCGAACGGGTCGCGTCCTGGGAGGCGCTCTGGGCGGACTTCCACGACCTGCCGATGCCGCGCGAGACCGTTCAGGCGCTCGTCGGCAACGACGTCCGAGCGTGGCGGCTCGCCCTGGACGACCTGGGAAGCGCCGCCGACGCCGCACAGGCCGCGCTGGCGTTCCGCAGGCTGCGCAGGGCTTTGGTGCGGCCGTTCCCCGGTGTGGAGTCCGCATTGGACTCACTGCGCGAACGCCACGAACTGTGGCTCGCCACGGACGGCTGCCGGTCGCTCCAGCGCGCGAAGATACAGCTGTCCGGGCTGGCCGACCGGTTCGAGCGCGTGTTCGTCTCCGGCGAGGTCGGACATCCGAAGGGCACAGCCGAGTTCACGGCGGCCGTCCGCACCGCGCTGACGGACGGCCGGACCGTGTGTCTCGTCGCGGGAGACAGCACGACCACCGATCTCCTGCTCGCGGAGACCGGTGGCTGGCCTTTCGTGCAGATCACCGACGAGGTGCGGTTCGTGGACGTGCCCGCACTTTGCCGCTGTCCCTAGACGTCGTTGGCCGCGATGTACCCGAACGTCATGGCGGGCCCGATCGTCGACCCCGCCCCGGCATAGCTGTGGCCCATCACGGCCGAGCTGACGTTGCCCGCCGCGTACAGCCCGGGAATCACCGAACCGTCCGGCCGCAGCACACGGGCCCGCGCATCGGTGACCAGGCCGCCCTTCGTGCCGAGGTCGCCGGGCACGATCTTGAAGGCGTAGAACGGCGGTGCCCACAGCGGTGCGAGGCACGAGTTCGGGAAGACCGCGGGGTCCGTGTAGTAGTGGTCGTAGGCGCTGTCGCCGCGTTTGAAGTCGGGGTCGCGGCCGGTCATGGCCTGGCCGTTGAACCGGCTGACGGTCGACTTCAGGGCCGCTCCGGGAACCCCGATGGCGCCGGCCAGGCCGTCCAGGGACCAGTTCTTCACCACGGCGCCGGACTGGTACCAGCCGTCGGGCAGCGGCAGGGTCGGGGCCACGTCGGCGAACAGGTACCTGTTGCGGTAGTTCTGGTCCACGACCAGCCAGGCGGGGATGCACGGATCGGCGGGGTTCTTGTCGTACATGACGTGCACGACGTCGCTGTAGGGCGCGGCCTCGTTGACGAAGCGCTTACCCGCCGCGTTGATCATCAGGCCGCCGGGGAGCGTGCGTTCGGCGAGGCAGAAGTACGGGGAGCCCGGTGTCGGGATGGCCGGACCCCACCAGGCGTCGTCCATCAGGTCGAGCGCGGCGCCCGCTCGTTGGCCGGCGCGGTGGCCGTCGCCGGTGTTCTCCTTCGCGCCGACGGTCCACTGTGTACCGATCGGCTGGCGCTGGTACTGGGCGCGCATCGCCGCGTTGTGCTCGAAGCCGCCGGAGCCCATGATCACGCCGCGCCGGGCGCGCACGACGCCCCGTGACGTCAGCACTCCCTTGACGGCGCCGTTCTCCACGAGCAGGTCCTGGAGGCCGGTGTTGAGCCACACCGGGACGTTCGCCTGCATCAGGCCCGCCCGCAGACCACCGGCCAGCGCCTGGCCCATGGTCAACGGCTTCTGGCCGGCCAGTGCGGCTGCCGTGCCTCGCGCCAACGCCGCTGCAGCCGTCGCGGCGCCCTTCGCGTTCACGAGAGCGAGTGCGAGCCACTTGTAGTCGGCACCGTAGATGACCATGCCCGCCGGGGTGGCGAGGTAGGGCGCGTTCAGGTTCGCGAGCTCGGCGCCGAGGATCCGGCCGTCGATCATCTCCGGCTCGATCGAACGGCCCTTCGCGATGCCACCGGGGTATTCCGGGTAGTAGTCGCTGTAGCCGTCCATGTGCCGGAAGCGCAGCGGGCTGTTGCGCATGACGAACGAGATCATCTGCGGCCCGTGCGACAGGTAGGCCTGTTGCCGCACCAGCGGGATGTCACCGACGACCGCGGCCATGTACTGCGCGGCCTTCGCGGGCGTGTCCGGGATGCCGGCCGCGAGGATGACCTCGTTGTTGGGGACCCAGATGCCGGCACCGGACCGGGCGGCCGAACCGCCGTAGGTCGGCGCCTTCTCCACGACCACGCAACTCAGGCCGCGCTTGGCGGCGGCGAGCGCGGCGGTCATGCCGGCCGCACCCGCGCCGACGACCACGACGTCGAACTCGCCGAGGTCCGCGGAGGCCGACGACGGCTTGACTAGTCCCGAAGCCAGCGCGAGACCGGCTCCGGCGAGCACCTGACGGCGGTTCAGGTTCATGGGGTCACTCCAGACATCGTCTTCCGGTGGTCCCAGCTGGCGGTCTTCGTCGGACGGAAGATCACGGCGACGCGTCTCGACATCGCCTTGCGCAAGGCCTCGCGGGCGTCGGGATCGGAGCCGACCTCGCCGAAGTTGCGCGCCACCACCGCGTCCACGACCCGGCCGAGGTCCGGCATGAACTCGGTGACGCCCTCCATGTGCACGCCGCGCAACTGGTCGTAGGTCTCCCCCGCCTCGGCCAGCACGCTGCAGCGCGGATCCCGTTGCAGGTTCACGATCTTCTGCGACTTGCGGTCGGTGCAGAACACGAGCTCGCCGTCCACCCACGCGAACCACATCGGCGCGAGGTGCGGCAGCCCGTTGCGGCCGATGGTGGCGACGATCAACGTCTTCTGCTCACCCAGAAACGCCTCGACCTCTTCGGCCGACATCTTGATCGCGTCACGCACGGTCACGCAACTTTCGCTTGTACAGCTTGCCGTTCGGATCGCGCGGCAGTTCAGCGAGGTACTCGATCGTCCGCGGCAACTTGAACTTGGCGAGCCTCGTGCGCGCGAACTCCAGCAGTTCCTCCGTCAGCGCGTCATCGGCGACCACTCCGTCCGTGGGCTGGACAACGGCCTTGATCGCCTCGCCCCAGTCCGGGTGCGGCACACCGAACACGGCCACGTCCGCGACCTTGGGATGACAGATGAGCTCACCTTCGATCTCGGCCGGGTAGATGTTCACCCCACCGGAGATGATCATGTCGTTCTTGCGGTCACACAGGAACAAGTAGCCATCGTCGTCCAGATAACCGATGTCCTGCAACGTGAACAGCTTGCCCACCCGCGCGGCACGGGTCTTCTCCGCGTCCTTGTGGTACTCGAACGTCGCGTCGCCCATCCGCATGTAGACCAGGCCCTGCTCACCGACGGGCAGCTCGGTGCCGTCCTCTCCCAGGATCTTGATCTCGGACGTCGGCCACGGCAGCCCGACGGATCCGGGTTTCCGCAGCCATTCCTGAGCGGTGATCGCGGTGCCGCCGCCCTCGGTGGCCGCGTAGTACTCGATCACGACCGGTCCCCACCAGTCGAGCATGCGGCGCTTGACCTCCAGCGGGCACGGCGCCGCACCGTGGATCATCGCGCGCAGCGAACCCATGTCGTACTTGGCCTTGACGTCGTCCGGCAGCGCGAGAAGCCGATGGAACTGGGTCGGCACCATGTGGCTGTGGGTGACCTTGTGCCGTTCGATCAGCCGCAGCATGTCCTCGGGCGCCCAGTGGTCCATCAGCACGGCGGCGTGGCCGAGCTGGATCGAGATGACGACGAAGTTGAGCACCGCCGTGTGATAGAGCGGCGACCCGCACAGGTGCACGTGCCCGTCGTGCGGCTTGATCCCGAAAATGCCGAAGAACCAAGGGGCGGACGGCGGCACGACATCGGGGTCGGCACCGGTCAGTGGCCTGCGCACGCCCTTGGGCCGGCCGGTCGTGCCGGAGGTGTAGAGCATCGGCGACCCGGTGGTACGTCCCTCGGGACGGCCTTCCTCACCGGCACCGAGCTTCGCCAGCGGCGTGAAGTCCGGGATGTCCCCGACCGCGAACCGGGCGTTGGCGGGCAGACTGGCCGAGGCCTCCGCGGCGGCGGCCGCGAACCGTTCGTGGGCAACGAAAGCCTTCGCTCCGCTGTCCTGCACGAGGTACGCGACCTCGGCCCCGGTCAGGTGCCAGTTGGCCATCACGACGTAGAGGCCGGTCTGGAAGGCGGCGAAGTACACCGACACCAGATCGGCGCTGTTGGGCAGCATCAGCACGATGCTGTCGCCGGGTTCGAGCCCCAGGGCCCGGAACCCGCGCCCGTAGCGGTTCGCGGAGTCCGCGAGCTCCGAGTAGGTGATCTCTCGACCACTCGGATCGACCAGCGCGGTCAGGTCCGGCTGATCGGCAGCGATGTTCCAGAGTCCTGTGACCACACCCTCAAAGTAGAACGCGTTTCACCTACTGACAAGCCTCCGACAAGGCCTTGATCGAGGCAACGTCGCGGCAGCCGACGAGCAACGTCGTGACGCCCGCCTTCTCCCACCGGCGAACCTCGTCGCGCACGTGCTCGGCGTTGCCGACGATGCTGATCTCGGCCACCAGCTCGTCCGGAACCACCTGCGCCGCCTCGTCCTTGCGGCCCGCCTGGAAGAGCCTGCCGACGTCCTCGACGACCTCGCCGTATCCCATGCGGGTGAACACCTCGGCGTGGAAGTTCATCCCCGGCGCACCCATTCCGCCGATGTACAAAGCGACGAACGGCTTCAACATGGCGCGCACCGACGCCGGATCGTCCGTCACGACGACCTGGCACGTGGCAGCGATCTCGAAGTTCTCCCTGCTACGGCCCGACTTCGCGAAGCCTTCGTCAAGCCATTCGTCGTACATGCCGGCGAGCCTGGGCGCGTAGTAGATGGCGAGCCACCCGTCCGCGATCTCGGACGTCAGCGCGACGTTCTTCGGCCCCTCCGCACCGAGCCAAATGGGCAGGTCAGCGCGCAGTGGATGGGTGATGGGCTTCAACGGCTTGCCCAGCCCGAGAGCGCCCGGCCCCTGGTAGGGCAACGGGTAGTGCGGGCCGTCGTTGCGCACCGGCGCCTCGCGAGCCATCACCTGACGCAGGATCGACACGTACTCCCTGGTCCTGGCCAGGGGTTTCGCGAACGGCCGCCCGTACCAGCCCTCCACGACCTGCGGCCCGGACACACCCAGGCCGAGCACGAACCGGCCGCCGGAGAGGTGGTCCAGGGTCAGCGCGTGCATCGCGCAGGCGGCCGGTGTGCGCGCCGACATCTGCACGACGGACGTGCCGAGCCGCACCCTCGAAGTCTCGGATCCCCACCACGCCAACGGGGTGAACGCGTCCGATCCCCACGCCTCGGCGGCGAACACCGCGTCGAAGCCGAATTCCTCCGCCGCCGCCACGAGTTCGGCGGCGTTCTGGGGCGGACCGGCGCCCCAGTACCCGAGCTGCAGACCGAGCTTCATGCACCCATCTTGCCACCATTTCGAGAACCTGTTTCACTTTGATCTGTGACTCGGCCGCTGAGTGCTCCGCTCGACGTTGGCTTCGACTACACGCGCTCGCTCGGCCCGACGCTGGGCCGGTTCCTCTCGGATCTCCGCCGCCGCAAGGTGACCGGGATCCGCGGCAGTGACGGGCGCGTGCACGTGCCGCCGCTCGAGTACGACCCCGTGACCGCCGAACGCCTCCATGAGTTCGTGGACGTGACGGCGACCGGTGTCGTGCGCGGGTGGTCGTGGATTCCCGAACCCCTCGAAGGACAGCCGCTCGACCGGCCGTTCGCGTGGGCGTTGATCCAACTCGACGGCGCGGACACCTCGTTGCTGCACGCCGTCGACGCCGGCTCGCCGGACCAGATGGCGACCGGAACACGCGTGCGCGCAAGGTGGCGTGACGAACGCGTCGGCGCGATCACCGACATCGAGTGCTTCGAGATCTCCGACGAACCCGCCGACCCACCGGTCGAGGCGGAGGCCGTCACGATGGTCACGACACCGGTGAACCTGCACTACACGCACTCGGCGTCGCCGACGGAGGACCCGTTCCTGCGTGGCCTCATGGAAGGCAGGCTGATCGCCCAGCGCTGCCCGGTGTGCGAGAAGGTCTACTTCCCGCCGCGCCCCGCCTGCCCCGTGGACGGCGTGCCGACGACGGACCAGATCGTCCTGTCCGACCGCGGCACCATCACGACGTACTGCGTGGTCAACGTCCCGTTCCTCGGCCAGCGCATCCCGCCGCCGTACGTCTCGGCGTACGTGCTGCTCGACGGGGCGGACATCCCGTTCCTGCACCTGCTGCTCGGCGTCGCACCGGAGGACGTGCGGATGGGCATGCGCGTGGAGGCGGTCTGGAAGCCACGCGAGGAGTGGGGCCCGACGATGCAGAACATCGACCACTTCAGGCCGTCCGGTGAGCCGGACGCGCCGTTCGACTCCTACTCCCAGCACCTGTGAGGCTCGCGTGCGTGACATTGCGGTAGTCGGCTTCGCGCAGACGCCCTGCGTGCGCGAGACCGACGGCACCACCAACGGTGTCGAGATGCTGGTGCCGATCTTCCACGAGGTGCTCGGCGGGCTCGGGATCACCAAGACCGACATCGGGTTCTGGTGCTCGGGCTCCTCGGACTACCTGGCCGGGCGCGCGTTCTCGTTCGTCTCGGCGGTCGACGCGATCGGCGCCTTCCCGCCGATCGCCGAGTCGCACGTCGAGATGGACGCGGCCTGGGCACTGTACGAGGCGTGGGTGAAGCTGCTCTGCGGCGAGATCGACACCGCGCTCGTCTACGGCTTCGGCAAGTCGTCGGCCGGCCAGCTGCGGCGGGTCATGGCGATGCAGCTCGACCCCTACCTCGTGACGCCGCTGTGGCCGGACTCCCTTGGCCTGGCCGGAATCCAGGCGCGCATGGGTATCGAGAACGGCCTCTGGGACGAACGCGCGATGGCCGCCGTGGCCGCGCAGAGCCGTTCTGCCGCCCTCTCGAACCCCCTGGCCCAGCTGTCCGGTGAGGTCGATGCCGACGAGTTGCTGAACTTGCCTTACGTCGCGGATCCGTTGCGCCGTCACGACTGCGCGCCGATCACCGACGGCGCGGCCACGATCGTGCTGGCCGCCGGAGATCGTGCACGAGAACTGTGCGAACGTCCGGCGTGGATCACCGGCTTCGAACACCGCGTCGACTCGCCGTCGTTCGGCACGCGCGACCTCACGACTTCCCCGTCAGCGGTGGCCGCGGGCAAGTCGGCGGGCACCGATGGCGTCCAGGTGGCGGAGCTGCACGCCCCGTTCACCCACCAGGAAATCCTGCTGCGCCAGGCACTCGGGCTCGGCGACGACGTGACCGTGAACCCGTCCGGCGGAGTGCTCGCGGGCAACCCGATGTTCGCGGCCGGGCTGGCGCGCATCGGTGAGGCAGCCCGCAGGATCCACGACGGTTCGGCGACCAAGGTCCTCGGACACGCCACCAGTGGGCCACTCCTCCAACAGAACCTCGTCTGCGTCATGGAAGGGCGTGAGTGATGCGACCGGCAGCAGTGGTAGGCGTCGGCCAGACGCACCACGCCGCGAAGCGCCTCGACGTGTCGATGGCGGGCTTGTGCCGTGAGGCGATCGATCGCGCGATGGCCGACGCCGGCGTGGACTGGTCCGACATCGACGCCGTGGTCCTCGGCAAGGCACCGGACCTGTTCGAGGGCGTGATGATGCCCGAACTGTTCCTCGCCGACGCTCTGGGCGCGGTCGGGAAACCGTTGCTGCGCGTGCACACCGCCGGTTCGGTCGGCGGCAGCACGGGCAACGTGGCGGCCTCGCTCGTCCAGTCCGGTGTGCACAACCGCGTTTTGGCCGTGGCGTTCGAGAAGCAGTCCGAGTCGAACGCGATGTGGGCGCTCTCCGTGCCGACGCCGTTCACGATGCCCGTGCACGCGGGTGCCGGCGGCTACTTCGCGCCGCACGTACGTTCCTACATCCGCCGAGCCAGTGCCCCCGAGCACATCGGCGCGATGGTCGCCGCCAAGGACCGCCGCAACGGCGCTCGCAATCCCTACGCGCACCTCAAACAACCGGACATCACCGTCGAATCGGTGCAGGCCTCCACCATGCTGTGGGACCCGATCCGTTACGACGAGACGTGTCCCTCCTCGGACGGCGCCTGCGCGGTGGTGATCAGTGCGGAACCCACGTCGGGCCAGGCCGCCTGGATCCGCGCGACCGCGATGCGCACCGAGCCGACGACGTTCGCCGGCCGCGACCAGGTCAACCCGCAGGCGGGCCAGGACGCCGCCAGGGCGTTGTGGAAGCAGGCGGGCATCACCGACCCGCTGTCCGAAGTGGACGCCGCCGAGATCTACGTGCCGTTCTCGTGGTTCGAGCCGATGTGGCTCGAGAACCTCGGCTTCACCGACATCGGGCAGGGCTGGAAGCTCACCGAGGCCGGCGAGACCGAGATCGGCGGCCGCCTGCCGGTGAACCCGAGCGGCGGCGTCCTCTCGTCCAACCCGATCGGTGCCTCCGGTCTGCTGCGCTTCGCCGAAGCCGCCATGCAGGTCATGGGCACCGCGGGAGACCACCAGGTCGACGGCGCGCGGGTCGCGCTGGGCCACGCGTACGGCGGTGGTTCGCAGTTCTTCGCCATGTGGGTCGTAGGATCGGAGAAGCCTTGAAGTTCACCGTTGGCATCGCCATGAGCCCACTCGACCAGCTGACCGAGTTGGCCCAGTGCGCCGAGGAGTGCGGCTACGCCTCGATCGCGCTGCCGGACTCCCTGTTCTTCTCGGAGAAGGTGTCCGCGGACTACCCGTACACCCCGGACGGCTCCCGCATGTGGAACGCCGAAACGCCGTGGGTGGACCCGTTCGTCGCCGCCGCCGCGATGGGCGCCGTGACGTCCAGGATCAACTTCTACACGCAGGTCCTGAAACTGGGCTCCCGCAACCCGTTGCTGCTCGCCCGCCAGGTCGGGTCGGTCGCGCACATGACCGGCAACCGGTTCGGGTTCGGCGTCGGCCTCGGCTGGTCGCCGGAGGAGTTCGAGTGGTGCGGCGTGCCGTACAAGAACCGCGGCCCGCGCGTGGACGAGATGATCGACGTGCTGAAGCTGGTGCTCGGTGGCGGAATGGTCGAGTACCACGGCGACTACTTCGACTTCGACCGGCTGCAGATGTCGCCGGCACCCACTTCGCCGGTGCCGTTCTACGTCGGCGGCCACTCCGCCGCCGCGTTGAAGCGCGCCGCCCGCGTCGGCGACGGCTGGACCTCGGCGATGATCAAGTTCGAGGAGCTCAAGTCGGTGATCGCCCAGCTCACCGACCTCGGCTGCTTCGAGCGGCCGTTCGAGATCCAGGCCGTGTGCATCGACCGGTTCGGTCTCGACGGCTACAAGCAGCTCGACGAGGTCGGCGTGACCGACACGATCGTCGTGCCGTGGCTGTTCTACGGCGTCGGCTTCGACGGCAGCCTGCAGGCCAAGAAGGACGGACTTCGGCGCTTCGCCGACGAGGTGATCGGAGAGTTCGCGTGACCGCAGTTACCTGGACGGCGTCCAAGACAGAAACCCCCGCCCGTTTGGCCTCGTGGCGTTCCATGGAGGCCGTGTCGAGCGGCAAGAAGGACGAGTGGCTGGCCCTGTTCGCCGAGGACGCCGTGGTCGAGGACCCGGTGGGCCCGTCGATGTTCGACGCCGAGGGCAAGGGCCATCACGGCAAGGAGGCGATCGCCGCCTTCTGGGACCTCGCGATCGCCAACGTCGAACGCTTCGAGTTCGCGATGCACGACTCGTTCGCGGCGGGTTCTGAGTGCGCGAACGTCGGCACGATCAGCGCGTTCCTGCCCGGCGGGGCGCGCGTCGACACCGAAGGCGTGTTCGTCTACAACGTGGGCGAGGACGGGCTGATCAAGTCGATGCGGGCGTTCTGGGAGACCGAACGGGCGCTCGCCACCCTGCGCGTCGAGTCCTGAGTTCATGACTGAGGGCCCCTCCGAACCGGAGGGGCCCTCAGTCGTGCGTCACGAGTACTGGACGCGGAACTCCTTGATGCCGTTGAGCCAGCCGGAACGCAGCCGCCGCGGCTCGGCGATCTGGCGGATGTTCGGCATGGCGTCGGCGATCGCGTTGAAGATCAGGTCGATCTCCAGCCGGGCCAGGTTGGCGCCGATGCAGAAGTGCGCGCCGCTGCCGCCGAACCCGAGGTGCGGGTTGGGGTCGCGGAGGATGTCGAACTTCTCGGGGGCCTCGAAGACCTCGTCGTCGAAGTTCGCCGACGAGTAGAACATCCCGACCCGCTGCCCCTGCTTGATCTCCACGCCGCTCAGTTCGGTGTCGGCCATGGCGGTGCGCTGGAACGAGATCACCGGCGTGGCCCACCGGACGATCTCGTCGCCGGCCGTGGTGGGCCGTTGGTCCTTGTACAGCTCCCACTGCTCGGGGTGGTCGAAGAACGCCTTCATGCCGTGCGTGATGGCGTTGCGCGTGGTCTCGTTGCCCGCCACAGCGAGCAGCAGCACGAAGAACCCGAACTCCTCCGACGCGAGCCCGGCACCGTCCACGTCCGCCTGGACGAGCTTGGTGACGATGTCCTCACGCGGGCACTTGCGCCGGTCCTCCGCCATCGTCCAGGAGTAGCCGAGCAACTCCGTGGCGGCGGTCAGCGGCTCGATCTCGAACTCGGGGTCGTCGTAGGCGATCATCTGGTTCGACCAGTCGAAGATCTTGCGACGGTCGTCCTGCGGAATCCCGATCAGCTCCGCGATCGCCTGCAACGGCAGCTCGCACGCGACGTCCGAGACGAAGTCACCGCTGCCCTTCTCGAGTGCCTCCGCCACGATCTGCTCGGCGCGCGAAGCGAGTGCCTCGCGCAGGCTGTTCACCGCGCGAGGGGTGAATCCGCGCGACACGATCCCGCGCTGCTTGGTGTGCGTCGGCGGGTCCATGTTCAGCAGAAGCAGCCGCTGCATCTCGATGTTGTCGCGCGGCATGTCGTCCTTGAACCGGATGATCGCCGTGTTCTCACGGCTGGAGAACAGCTCGCTGTTGCGCGAGACCTCCTTGACGTCGTGGTGCTTCGTCACCACCCAGAAGCCTTCGTCCGGGAACCCGCCCTCGCCCAGCGGCTTGGAGTTCCACCAGATCGGCGCGGTCTGGCGCAGTTCGGCGAACTCCTCGAACGGCAGCCGGCTCGCGTACATGTCGGGGTCGGTGAAGTCGAAGCCTTCCGGGATGCGCGGCTTGCTCACAGGCACCTCCTAGGTGGAACGCGTTCTATCCGATTCAAACACGCTTGCGGCTTGTATTGAAGGCCCCAGACGGCCAATCTGGAGCAACACAGGAACGTGTTCTAGTTCTCCAGGCCTAGGAGGCTCGTGTGGGCAGTCCGGTGATCGTGGGAGCGGTGCGCACGCCCATCGGCAGGCGCAACGGCTGGTTGTCCGGCCTGCACGCCGCCGAGCTCCTCGGTGCGGCACAACGAGGTCTTCTTGACAGGACAGGTCTCGATCCGTCCACCGTCGAACAGGTCATCGGCGGCACCGTCACCCAGGCGGGCGAGCAGTCGAACAACATCACCCGCACGGCCTGGCTGCACGCGGGCCTGCCGCAGACCACCGGCTGCACCACCGTCGACGCCCAGTGCGGCTCGGCCCAGCAGTCCACGCACCTCATCGCCGGTCTCATCGCGGCGGGCGCGATCGACGCCGGCATCGCGTGCGGGGTCGAGGCGATGAGCCGCGTGCCGTTGCGCAGCAACATCGGCGAGACCGGCATGCCGCGCCCCGACTCGTGGACGATCGACCTGCCCAACCAGTTCGTCGCCGCGGAACGGGTGGCGGAACGGCGTGGCATCGGGCGCGAGGAGGTCGACCGGTTCGGTGTCCAGTCGCAGAACCGGGCGCGGGCGGCGTGGGCGGCGGGCCGGTTCACCGCCGAGGTGGTGCCGGTGAAGGTCGGCGAGGAACTCGTGGACACCGACCAGGGCCTGCGGGAGACGTCGCTGGAGGCGTTGGCGGCGTTGAAGCCCGTCGTACCGGACGGCGTGCACACCGCCGGGACGTCGTCGCAGATCTCGGACGGCGCGTCCGCTGTGATGGTCGTGGACGAGGAATTCGCACGGGCGCACGGGCTCAAGCCGCGCGCACGGATCGTCACGCAGTGCCTGGTCGGGTCCGACCCGTACTACCACCTGGACGGTCCCGTGGACGCCACCGCGCGGTTGCTGAAGCGCAGCGGCATGAAGATGGCCGACATCGACCTGTTCGAGGTCAACGAGGCCTTCGCGTCCGTCGTGCTGTCGTGGGCGGCGGTGCACCGGCCGAATCTGGACCGGGTCAACGTCAACGGCGGCGCGATCGCGATCGGTCACCCCGTGGGCAGCAGCGGCACCCGGCTGATCACCACGGCGTTGCACGAGTTGGAGCGCAGGGACGCTTCGACGGCGTTGATCACGATGTGCGCGGGTGGCGCCATGGCCACCGGCACGATCATCGAACGGATCTGAGGTCCACGGCCGGGTATGGAGTCCGCCGGCTCTCGTGCTGGAACCGGCGGTAGAAGTCCTTCATCACCGCGGCGACATCGTTGTGGCGGCTCAGGATCGTCGCGATCCGTGGCGGAACTCCCTGCGAGCGCAACTGGTACGCGAACCACATCATCAGGTGCGTGACGGTGTAGTGGCGGTCGTAGTCCTGGTTCTCGGCGAAGAACGCGATCTCCTCCTCGGACAGGTCGAACCGGGAGGAGATCGCGAGGCCGTAGTCGGCGAAGTACAGGCGCTCGCCGTCGGTCAGGATGTTCTGGAAGTGGCCGTCGAAGTGCAGCAGGCCACGGGAGTTCATGAACTCCACCCCGGCCGCCATCTCGCGTTCGACCATCTCGCAGGCAGTTTCGAGGTCGTCCTGGGTGTTCAGCCAGTCGTGCAGATTCTGCGGGACGTACTCCAGGAACAGCGCGATGCTCGCGGTCGACTTCTTCAGCGCCTCGATGCGGGGACCCACCTCCGGTCCCCAGTAGTCGACCGCCTGATCCAGTTCCGCGGACAACGTCTGGCCTGGGTGCGGCAGGACCCGCCAGTGGTACGTCAGCGGGAAACCCTCGTGCTCGCCCGCCAGCACCCAGTCCGTCGTCATGGCGTGCACGGCCAGCTCACGCCAGGCGCCGAAGCCCGCCGAGCCGATCAGGCCGACGCCGTAGTGGGCGTGCATGGGCAGGTCGTAGAGGTTGGCCGTCGATCCGGCGTGCCGCAGCTCCAGGTCGGTCAGCGGCAGCCGCTTCACGAAGACCGGGATCCCGCCGACGTCCGCCAACGCCGTCGGCCCGCCGATTCCCGTCCCTCTCGGCTCGGCACGATCTACCAGGTCACCGAGTTCACGGTCGCTGAGCAGCGCCAACGCGCTGGAGACGGCGGTGTAGGAGGCCAGACGGGTCACATGATCGAAGTTAGTCGGCTCCGTAGACCGGCGTCGGGTGATCATCGGCCACGAGCTTGCGGACGACGCTCCCCAGTTCCTCTGGCGACCACCGCTCACCCTTGTCGATCTCAGGCCCGCGCTGCCACCCGTGCACGACGCAGACGCGGCCGCCGTCGACCTCGAACATCCGCCCTGTCACGTCCCCGGCCTCCTCGCTGCCGAGCCACACGACCAGCGGCGAGACGTTCTCCGGGGCCATCGCGTCGAACCCGTCCTCCGGCGCCGCCATCGTGTCCGCGAACGTCGCCTCGGTCATCCGCGTGCGGGCGGCCGGGGCGATCGCGTTGACCGTGATGCCGTACCGCGCCAGTTCGGCGGCCGCCACCAGGGTCATCGAGGCGATGCCCGCCTTGGCCGCCGAGTAGTTCGCCTGTCCGACGCTGCCGAAGATCCCCGCCCCGGACGACGTGTTGATCACCCGGCCGGACACCGCGCCACCTGCCTTGTGCACGGCGCGCCAATGCGCGGCGGCGTGGTGCAGCGTCGCGAAGTGGCCCTTCAGATGAACGCGGACGACCTCGTCCCACTCGTCCTCGCCGCAGCTCACGATCATGCGGTCGCGCACGATGCCGGCGTTGTTGACGAGCACGTCCAAGCCGCCGAACTCCGACACCGCGGTGTCGACCAGCCGTTGCGCACCTGCCCAGGTGCCGACGTCGTCGGTGTTAACGACGGCCCGCGGCCCGATCAGCTCCGCCACCTCGCCCGCGACCGCCTCGGAGAGGTCGTTCACCACGACCCTGGCTCCAGCGGCACCGAACGCCAGCGCGTGGGCACGGCCGATGCCACGTCCGGCCCCTGTCACGATCACAACCCGGTTCATGAAGAGCCCCCATCGGCAGCGGTCAGGAACGCGGGTGCCTCTCCCCCGCCGTGCACGACCAAGGTCGCGCCGCTGACGTAGGACGCCAGCGGTGAAGCCAGGAACACCGCGCATGCGCCGACCTCGTCCGGCGAGGCCAGTCGCCCCAACGGCACGGTCCGCGCCACGGCCTCGATCCCGGCCTCGGAGCCGTAGTGCAGATGCGACTGTTCGGTGCGCACCATGCCCACGGCCAGCGCGTTGACCCGCACTTTCGGCGCCCACTCGACGGCCAGCGACGAGGTCAGGTTGTCGAGCCCGGCCTTCGCGGCGCCGTAAGCGGCGGTTCCGGGCGACGGACGCCGCCCGCTGACACTGCTCACGTTCACGATCGACCCGCCCGAGCCCTGCTTCTGCATGACCTCGTTCGCCACCTGCGACACCAGCAAGGGCGCCAGCAGGTTCAACTCGACGATCTTGGAATGGAACCGCGGCGAGGCCTTGTCCGCCAACGCGAACGGCGCGCCACCGGCGTTGTTGACCACGACGTCGAGGCGGCCGTGTGCGGCGACGATCCCGGACACCAAGGCAGCCACCTGCTCCGCGTCCCGCACGTCGCACGGCACGAACGACGCGCCCTCCACCTCCGCGGAACGCCGAGCACACGTCACGACGACAGCCCCGGCCGAGAGAAACGCACGGGTGATGCCCAGACCGACACCCCGCACGCCGCCCGTCACGAGGACGACTGCTCCGTCGAGGTCCAGTTCCACAAGCACCTACCCCGGTCGCTTCAGCACTGCTAAGTTACCAAGCAATCGCTTGGTTCGGAAGGCGGCTCCATGGGAATCTCCAGCAGCCACACCGAAAACGGCATCATCGAGGTGACCGTCGACTATCCCCCGGTGAACGCCATCCCGTCGCAGGGCTGGTTCGAGCTGGCCAAGGCCATCACGGCCGCGGGCGAAGACCCGGACGCACGTGTGGTGATCCTCCGGGCCGAGAATCGCGGCTTCTGCGCGGGCGTCGACCTCAAGGAGATCCAGCGCGCCGAGGGCTACAACGCGCTCGTCGCGGCCAATCGGGGGTGTGCCAAGGCTTTCGCGGCCGTGTACGACTGCGAGGTGCCGGTGATCGCCGCGGTGAACGGGTTCTGCCTCGGCGGCGGTGTCGGACTGGTCGGCAACGCGGACATCATCGTCGCGTCCGACGACGCCACGTTCGGGCTGCCCGAGGTCGACCGGGGCGCGCTCGGCGCGGCCACGCACCTGGCCAGGCTCGTTCCGCAGCACCTGATGCGAACGCTCTACTACACGGCCCGCAACGTCAGCGCGCAAACCCTGCACCACCACGGCAGCGTCGTCGAGGTCGTGCCGCGCGCACAGCTCGACGACGCGGCGCGCGAGATCGCCAAGGAGATCGCGAAGAAGGACACGGCGGTGATCCGCGCGGCCAAGGAGGCCATCAACGGCATCGACCCGCAGCGCGTGCACCAGAGCTACCGCTTCGAGCAGGGCTTCACCTTCGAACTGAACCTCACCGGCGTGTCCGACCACGCCCGGCAGGCCTTCCTGGACGGAAACCATGCGCGACAAGCGAATGACAGCTGACGAGGTCGTCGGCGAGATCAAGGACGGGATGACCGTCGGCATCGGTGGCTGGGGCTCGCGGCGCAAGCCGATGGCACTGGTCAAAGCGCTGCTGCGGTCCGATGTCAAGGATCTGACGATCGTCACCTACGGCGGCGCGGACGCCGGGTTGCTGTGCGCGGCGGGCAAGGTCCGCAAGCTGGTCTACGGTTTCGTCTCACTCGACTCGATCCCGTACGACCCGTGGTTCAAACGGGCGCGCGAGACCGCCGCGATCGAGGTGCTGGAGCTGGACGAGGGCATGTTCCAGACCGGGCTGCGGGCGGCAGGTCACCGGTTGCCGTTCCTGCCGATCAGGGCCGGACTCGGTTCGGACGTGCTGAAGTACGCGCCCGAACTCAAGACCGTGCGATCGCCCTACGACGACGGCGAAGAACTGGTCGCCATGCCGGCGTTGAAGCTCGACGTCGCGTTGGTGCACCTCAACCGCGCGGACAAGCACGGCAACGCGCAGTACCTCGGGCCCGACCCGTACTTCGACGACCTGTTCTGCCTGGCCGCGGACCGGCGTTACGTCTCGTGCGAGCAGATCGTGGAGGCGTTCGACGGGCCGCCGCAGACGTTGCTGCTCAACCGGATGATGGTCGACGGCGTGGTGGAAGCGCCGGGTGGGGCGGGGTTCACGAGCTGCGTCCCGGACTATCCGCGCGACGAGGCGCTTCAGCGCTCCTACGCCGAAGCGGCCGCCGACCTGGAGAAGTGGCCGGAGTTCTACGAGAGGTTCCTCGGATGAGCGACATCACGCGAGCCGAAGTCTGCGTCGCCGCCTGCGCCGACCTGTTCCTCGGAGCCGGTGAGACGCTCGCCAGCCCGATGGGCCTCATCCCGTCCCTCGGAGCCAAACTCGCCCGTCTCACCACCGAACCGGACCTGCTGCTGAGCGACGGCGAGGCGTTCCTGCTCACGCCCGAGTCCACTGTGGAGGGCTGGCTGCCGTACCGGAAGGTGTTCGACGTCGTCGCGCACGGCCGCCGGCACGTCGTGATGGGCGCGAACCAGGTCGACAGGTTCGGCAACCAGAACATCTCCGCGATCGGCGACCACGCCAAGCCCACCCGGCAGCTGCTCGGGTTCCGCGGCGCGCCCGGCAACACCGTCAACCACCGCACCAGCTACTGGGTGCCGAAGCACAGCCCGCGAGTGCTGGTCGAGGCCGTGGACGTGGTCTCCGGCGTCGGCTACGACCGCGCCGCCGGGCCGTTCCACGACATCCACCGCGTCGTCACGAACCTCGCCGTGCTCGACTTCGACACCCCGGACCACTCGATGCGCATCGTCTCCGTGCATCCCGGCGTGTCGGTCGACGAGGTCCAGAAGCAGACGTCGTTCCCGCTCCTGGCCGAAGATGTCACCGAGACGCGGCTCCCGACCGACGAGGAACTGGACCTGATCAGGACCAGGCTCGATCCGGGCAGCAAGCGCGACAAGGAAGTCCCGCAGTGAGAACCGCGCTCACCGACCTGGTCGGCGTCCGGCACCCGGTCGTGCAGACCGGAATGGGCTGGGTCGCGGGGCCACGGCTGGTCTCCGCGACGGCCGAAGCGGGCGGCCTCGGCATTCTCGCCTCGGCGACCATGACCTACCCGGAGCTCGAAGCCGCCATCAAGGAGACCCGGTCCCGCACGTCCGCGCCGTTCGGCGTGAACCTGCGGGCGGACGCCTCCGACGCGCCGGAGCGGATCGATCTGCTGATCCGCGAACAGGTGAAGGTCGCTTCCTTCGCGCTGGCCCCGAAACCGGACATGATCGCGAAGCTGAACGACGCCGGGGTCGTCGTGATCCCGTCGATCGGCGCCGCGAGGCACGCGGAGAAGGTCGCGAAGTGGGGCGCCCACGCCGTGATCGTCCAGGGTGGCGAGGGCGGTGGCCACACCGGCGGCGTCGCGACGACCCTGCTGCTGCCGAGCGTGCTGGACGCCGTCGACATCCCGGTGATCGCGGCCGGCGGCTTCTTCGACGGCCGAGGCCTCGCGGCGGCGCTCGCGTACGGCGCGGCGGGCATCGCGATGGGCACCAGGTTCCTGCTCACCCGGGAGAGCACGGTCCCGGACGCGGTGAAACAGGCCTACCTGCAACGGGATCTGAACGGCACGGTCGTGACGACCCGCGTCGACGGTCTGCCGCACCGGGTCCTGCGGTCGGATCTCGTCGAGCACCTCGAAAAGTCCGGCAGGCTCAGCAGCCTGGCGCGGGCCGTCACCAACGCGGCCAGGTTCCGGCAGCACACGGGTCTGTCGTGGCGCGCGATGATCCAAGAGGGCCTGGCCATGAGGCACGGCAAGGACCTCACCTGGTCGCAGGTGATCATGGCCGCGAACACGCCGATGCTGCTGCGCGCCGGCCTGGTCGAGGGCAGGACCGACGCGGGCGTGCTCGCGTCCGGTCAGGTCGCCGGACTGCTCGGCGACCTGCCGACGTGCGCGGAGCTGATCGAGACCATCGTGAAGGACGCCGAGTCGGCGATCGACCGGCTCAGAGACGTTCGATGATCGTCACGTTCGCCTGACCGCCGCCCTCGCACATCGTCTGCAGCCCGAACCGGCCACCCGTCCGCTCCAGCTCGTGCAGCAACGTCGTGAACAGCTTCGTGCCGGTCGCGCCGATCGGATGCCCCAGCGCGAGCGCTCCCCCGTTGACGTTGACCTTCCCCATGTCGATCTTGAGCTCCTTGGCCCACGCCAGCGCCACCGACGCGAACGCCTCGTTGATCTCGAACAGGTCGATGTCCGAAATGGACATCCCGGCCCGCTCCAGCGCGTACCGGGTGGCCCGGATCGGCGCGGTCAGCATGTAGATCGGATCCGAACCGCGCGCCGACATGTGGTGTACCCGAGCCCGAGGCTTCAGCTTGTACTCGCGCACGGCCTGTTCCGACACCACCAGCACCGCCGAGGCGCCGTCGGAGATCTGCGACGACAGCGCCGCCGTCGTGCGTCCGCCCGGCCGCAACGGCTGCAGCTTCGCCATCTTCTCGGCACTGGTGTCGGGACGCGGGCACTCGTCGGCCGCGACCCCGTTCACCGGCGCGATCTCGCGGTCGAACCGGCCCTCCTTGATCGCGGTGATCGCGCGGAGATGGCTCTGCAGCGCGAACTCCTCCATCTCGCGGCGCGACAGGTCCCACCGCACGGCGATCAGGTCGGCCGCCCGGAACTGGTTGACCTCCTCGTCGCCGTACCGGTGCTGCCAGCCCTCGCACCCCTCGAAGGGGCTGACCGTCATGGCTGACCCGATCGGCACCTGCGACATGTTCTGCACGCCGCCCGCGACCACGACGTCGGCCGTTCCGGACATCACCGCCTGCGCCGCGAAGTGCAGCGCCTGCTGGCTCGACCCGCACTGCCGGTCGACCGTCACGCCCGGCACCTGCTCCGGGAAACCCGCCGCCAGCCAGGACGTCCGCGCGATGTCACCCGCCTGCGGGCCGACCGTGTCCACGCACCCGAAGATCACGTCGTCCACGTCCGTCGGGTCGACGTCGACCCGGTTGAGCAGCGCCGTGATCACGTGCGCGCCGAGATCGGCGGGGTGCACGTGGCTCAGTTCGCCGCCACGCCTGCCCGCCGGAGTCCGCACAGCCTCGATGATGTACGCCTCGGCCACGAGGGCCCTCCTTCTACGGCTTTGCTACGTCTTGGAGTTCTTCCTGCGGCCCGTGGCGATGCCGTCGAGCAGAATCGCGAGGTACTGGTCGGCGACCTCGTCCGCGGCCAGGTCACCGTCCGGCCGGTACCACCGCACGGCCACCCACACCGTGTCGCGGATGAACCGGTACGCCACGTCAACGTCGAGGTCGGCGCGGAACACGCCCGCGCTCATGCCCTCCTCCAGCAGCACCGTCCACAGCTTGCGGAACTCCACGCTGCGATCGTCCACGTAGGAGAACCGCTCCAGCGGCATCAGGTGCTTGGACTCGTTCTGGTAGATCGCGACCGCGGCGTGCCGGGTGTCGATCGCCTCGAACGACGCCACGACCAGCGCTTTCAGCGTCTGCTTCGGGCCGAGGCCGGCCTCGACGATCTCCCGGTACCGCGTGAACAGCTCGTCCAGGAAGGTCCGCAGGATCTCGTCCACCATCGACTCCTTCGAGTCGAAGTGGTGGTAGAGGCTGCCGGACAGGATGCCCGCCGCGTCCGCGATGTCCCTGACCGTGGTCTGCCCGTAGCCACGCTCGGCGAACATCTTCGCGGCGAGCTCCAGCAGCTCGGCCCTCCGGCTACTCATCGGTCGTTCCTTCCTCACGGGTGCTGACTGCTCACCGAGACGACCTCGCCCGTCAGGTAGGTCGAGTAGTCGCTGGCGAGGAACACGATCACATTCGCGACCTCCCAGGGCTCGGCGGCGCGCCCAAAGGCTTCTCGGGACGCCAGCTCCGTCAGCAACTCCTCACTGGTGACCTTGGTCAAGAACGGGTGCGCCGCCAAGCTCGGGGCGACCGCGTTCACCCGGATGCCGTGCTCGGCGACGTCCATCGCGGCACATCTGGTCAGCGCCATGACTCCGGCTTTCGCTGCCGCGTAATGGGCTTGACCCTTCTGAGCGCGCCAGCCGATCACACTGGAGTTGTTAACGACGACACCGCTTCGTTGGACGACCATTTGGCGTAGCGCGGCCCTGGTGCAGCGGAAGGTGCCGTTGAGCGTGACGTCGAGGACGCGTGACCACTCGTCGTCGGCCATGTCCAGCAGGGACTTCTCGCCGCCGAGGCCGGCGTTGTTCACCATCACGTCGATGCGGCCGTAGCGCTCGACCGTCTCGTCGATGAGCGTCTGCACCTGCTGCTCGTTGGTGACGTCGCACGGGATCGCGTGGTCGGTGCCGAGTGCCTCGTGCGTTTCCTTGAGGCGGCGCTCGTGCCAGTCGCTGATGATGACCTTCGCGCCTTCTTCGAGGCACCTCTTCGCGGTCGCCGAGCCGATGCCGGTGCCCGCCGCGGCCGTCACGACGACGATCTTGTCCTTGAGCAGGTCGTGGCCGTTCATCGGGGCAGCCCCAGGATGCGGTGGGCGATGATCTCGCGCTGGATCTCGTCGGAGCCACCGTAGATCGTCTCGGCGCGGCTGAACAGGAACATCCGCTGCCACTCGTTGTCGTCGATCATCGACTCGGGGCCGAGCGAGTCCATCGCCAGCTCGCCGAGCCTGCGGTGCCAGCCCGCCCAGAACAGCTTCAGCACGGACGCCTCCGGACCTGGGTCGTCGTTGAGCGTTCTCATCGTGTGCGAGCGCATGACGTGCAGTTCGAGCCACGCTCGGGTGAGCCGTTCGTCGTCAGGTGTGGCGGCCATGATCGCGTCGAGCTGGCGGCGGAAGCTGACCTGGTGGCCGAGCATGGCGGTGCCGCGCTCGAAGCCGAGGGTGGCCATGGCGATCTTCCAGCCCTCGCCGGGCTGCCCGACGACGTTCTCGCGCGATGTGACGGCGCCGTCGAAGAAGACCTCGTTGAACTCGGACGTGCCGGTGAGCTGGCGGATCGGCCGCACCTCGACGCCCGGCTGGTCCATGGGCACGAGCAGGTACGAAAGGCCCTTGTGCCGTTGCGAACCGGGTTCGGTGCGGCAGAGGACGAAGATCCAGTCCGAGTAGTGCGCGTTCGACGTCCAGATCTTCTGGCCGTTGATCACCCACTGGTCGCCTTCGAGGGTGGCCTTGGTCGTGACCGAGGCGAGGTCGGAACCCGCGCCCGGTTCGGAATAGCCCTGGCACCACAGCTCTTCGAGCGAACGGATCTTGGGCAGGAAGCGTTCCTTCTGCTCTGGCGTGCCGAACGCGACGAGCGTCGGGCCGAGCAGGCCCTCCCCCACGATGTCGACCTTCGCCGGAGCGTCGGCCTCCGCGTACTCCTCGTGGAAGATCACCTGCTCTTCCACACTGCGCTCACCGGGCCAGCCGAGGCACGTCCACCCGTTGCGCGCCAGGTGCCGGTGCCACCGCAGCCGTCCCTCGAACGCCTCGTGCTCGCGGCCGGGTCCACCCAGGCCGCGCAGCTCAGCGAACTCACCGACGAGGTTGGCGGACAACCATTCCCGCACCTCGCGCCGGAAGGACTCCATGCGCCATACTCTAACCTACCAAGCACTTGCTTTGGAGGGCGTGATGGCGGACGTTCCAAGCAGGCAAACGGTTTCAGCCGTGCTCGACCGCGCTGCTGCTTCGTACATCGACGCGGAGGCGTTGGTGGACGGGGAGGTTCGCCTCACCTGGCTGGAGTTGCGTTCGGCGGTGCTGGACGCGGCGCGCGCACTCGTCGGGATGGGTGTGCGACCGGGTGATCGAGTGGCTCTGTGCGCGCCCAACTCCGCTCACTGGGTGGTCGCGGCGCTCGGGGCGTTGCGCGCGGGCGCGGCGCTGGTACCGATCAACACGCGGTTCACCGCGACGGAGACGTTGGACGTGCTGCAACGCAGTGCCGCTCGCGTGCTGATCGTCGAGGGCGAGTTCCTCGGGCGCGACCGGGAGGCGGAGCTGCGGGCGTTGTCGCCGGACCTGCCCGCGGTGGTGCGATTACCGGCCTCGTGGGTCGCCGCGGACGTCGATCTTCCTGAACTGAATGAAGATCAGCTCTGCGACGTCATGTTCACGTCCGGCACCACCGGGCGCAGCAAAGGGGCGATGAGCGCGCACCGGCAGTCGCTCGGGGTGGCCGAGGCCTGGGCCGCCTGCGGTGAGCTGACGTCCGCGGATCGCTATCTGATCGTCAACCCCTTCTTCCACACCTTTGGTTACAAGGCGGGGATTCTGGCCTGTCTGCTCACCGGGGCGACGATCGTGCCGCAGCCGGTGTTCGACGTCGTGGAGACGATGCGGCTGATCGAACGGGAACGGATCACCGTGCTGCCCGGGCCGCCGACGATCTTCCAGGCGTTGCTCGACCATCCCGAGCGCGGCTCGTTCGACCTGTCGAGTCTGCGGCTGGTCGTCACCGGCGCGGCGGTCGTGCCCGTGGTGCTGATCGAGCGCCTGCGGGAGGAGTTGTCGCTGACCGTGCTCACCGCCTACGGGCTGACCGAGGCCGTCGTCGCCACCATGTGCCGCCCTGGCGACTCACCCGAGACCGTCGCGCACACGTGCGGTGCGCCGATGGCGGGGTTCGAGCTCCGGCTGGGCTCGCAGGACGAAGTGCTGCTGCGCGGACCTAACGTGATGCTCGGCTACCTCGACGATCCGGAGGCCACCGCCGCGGCGATCGACGCCGACGGCTGGCTGCACACCGGCGATGTCGGTGCGGTGGACGAGCAGGGTTACCTGTCGATCACCGACCGGCTCAAGGACATGTACATCTGCGGCGGTTTCAACGTCTACCCCGCCGAGATCGAGCAGGCGCTGGCCCGGTTGCCGGGGGTCGCGGAGTCGGCCGTCGTCGGGATGGCCGACGGCCGGCTGGGTGAGGTCGGGGTGGCACACATCGTCACCTCACCTGGTTTCGTGCTTTCCGCCGACGAGGTAATCGCGTTCAGTCGCGAACGGCTGGCGAACTACAAGGTGCCGCGTGCCGTCGAGTTCCACCCGACCCTCCCCCGCAACGCCATGGGCAAGGTCCTCAAAACCCAACTGCGCAAGGAGAACGCGTGACAGTCTCGTATGAGCGGCGGGACGCGGTCGCCGTCGTGACCATGAACCGCCCGGAGTACCGCAACGCGCAGAACTCGGCGATGACTTACGCGTTGGACGAGGCCTTCACCCGCGCCGTGAACGACGACGAGGTCAAGGTGATCGTCCTGGCCGGTGCCGGCGACCACTTCTCCGCGGGCCACGACATCGGCTCGCCCGGTCGCGATGTCGACGTCTCCTTCGAGCGCAAGGCCGTGATGTGGTGGGACCACGTCGGCCGTGAGGGCGGTGATCTCCGCTTCGCCCGCGAGATGGAGGTCTACCTCGGCATGTGCCGGCGGTGGCGGGAGATCCCGAAGCCGACGATCGCGATGGTGCAGGGTGCGTGCGTGGCGGGCGGCCTGATGCTCGCCTGGGTGTGCGACCTGATCGTGGCCGCGGAGGACGCGTTCTTCGCCGATCCCGTGGTGCGCATGGGCATTCCGGGTGTCGAGTACTTCGCGCACCCGTGGATGCTCGGCCCGCGCGCCGCGAAGGAGGTGCTCTTCACCGGCGACCGGTTCTCGGCCCAGCGCGCCTACGAGTGGGGCATGGTGTCACGTGTCGTGCCGCGCGCGGAGTTGGAATCGTCGACTTTCCAGCTGGCTTCGCGCATCACGGCGATGCCGCGCTTCGGGCTGGCGTTGGCGAAGAAGGCGGTCAATCAGTCCGAGGACCTGATGGGGTTGCGTGCCGGGATGGATTCGGTGTTCGGGCTGCACCACTTCGCGCACGCGCACAACGCCGAGGTGAGCTCCGACGCGTTGGCCGGGATGGACGCCCGTTCGATGAAGAAGGCCTCCGGCTGATGGACCTCTCACTGGACGCTCAAACAGTGGAGTTCCAGGCAGAGGTGCGTTCGTGGCTGGCCGCGCACGTTCGGCCGCTGTCCTCTATGGACACTGAAGCGGGCTTCGAGGAACATCGCTCGTGGGAACGACTGCTCGCGTCCGAACGGCTGTCGGTGGTCTCGTGGCCTTCTTCGTACGGTGGCCGGGAAGCCTCACTGCTGCAGTGGCTGGTGTTCGAGGAGGAATACCACGCTTCGGGCGCGCCGGGCCGGGTCTCGCAGAACGGCATCTTCCTGCTGGCACCGACGTTGTTCGCGCACGGCACCGACGAGCAGCGCGCCCGGATCCTGCCGTCGATGGCGCGTGCCGACGAGGTCTGGGCGCAGGCCTGGTCCGAGCCCGAGGCCGGATCGGACCTGGCGTCGTTGCGCAGCACCGCCGTCCGGTGTGACGGCGGCTGGCTGCTGCGCGGTCAGAAGACCTGGAGCTCGCGGGCGGCGTTCGCGGACCGGGCGTTCGGCCTGTTCCGCACCGGTCCCGGCGAACGTCACCGCGGCCTGACCTACCTGCTCTTCGACCTGCGTGCTTCAGGTGTCACCGTGCGGCCGATCGACCAGCTCGACGGCGAACCGGGCTTCGCCGAGATCTTCCTGGACGACGTGTTCGTGCCGGACCACGACGTCGTGGGCGAGGTCGGCGACGGCTGGCGCGTGGCGATGAGCACGGCGGGCAACGAGCGCGGCCTGACCTTGCGCAGCCCGGGCCGGTTCACCGCGGCGGCGTCCCGGCTGGTGGAGCTGTACCGCAAGAACCCGGACCCGGCGCTGCGAGATCGGGTCGTCGACGCGTGGATCGGCGCGCAGGCCTACCGGCTCCACACGTTCGGCGCGCTGGCCAGCCCCTTGTCCGGGCCTGCCGCCAGCGTCACGAAGGTGTTCTGGTCCGAGCTGGACGTGGCGCTGCACGAGACGGCGCTCGACCTGCTCGGCGAGGTCGCGCCGGGGTGGCGGGACGGGTGGCTGTTCTCGCTGTCGGGGCCGATCTACGCCGGTACCAACGAGATCCAGCGCAACGTGATCGCCGAACGACTCCTGGGGCTGCCGCGATGATGTTCACGCTCTCGCCGGAGCAGACGGACTTCGCCACCGTGCTGCACGGGTTCCTGGCCGCGGGGAAGACGGACCTGGCCTCGCTCGGAGTGGACGAGGTGACCGACCCGGTCGACCTCGTGGTGGTGTTCGAGGAGTTGGGGCATCACGCGGTCAGCGGCCCGCTGGTGGAGTCGCTCGCGGTGGTGCCCGCGCTGGTGGACGGCCTCAAGGCTGGGGCTGGGACCTGGTCTGTTGCCTTCCCTCCCTTCCTCCCCCATGCCGTCGAAGCCGACCACTACCTGCTCGTCGAGGGCGACACTCTCCGCGAGGCCTCCCCCACCGCCGAACTCCAGTCCGTCGACCCGGCCCGGCGCCTCTTCGAACTCTCCGCCGGCCCGGTGATCGCCACCGACGTGCCGGCAGATCGAGCTTTCGACCTCGGCGTCCTGACCTGCTCGGCCCAACTCCTCGGCCTCGGCCGCGCCATGCTGGAGATGACCACGGCCCACGCCAAGGCCCGCGCCCAGTTCGGCAAGCCCATCGGCCAGTTCCAAGCGGTCAAGCACCACCTCGCGAACGTCCTGATCGGACTCGAGCTCGCCCGCCCGCTGGTGTTCGGCGCGGCCGTGACCATGTCCTCCCGCGACGTCTCCGCCGCCAAGGTCGCCACCTCCGACGCCGCCTGGCAGGCCGCCCGTACGGCACTGCAGGTCCACGGCGCCATCGGTTACACCGCCGAGCACGACCTGGCCCGTTTCCTGTTGCAGACCCGAGCCCTGCGCACGGCGTGGGGCAGTCCGTCGATGCACCGAGCACGCGTGCTGGAGGCGTTGTGACACCGGAACAACTCGCGTTGCGTGACGCCGTCCGCAGCCTGCTCGACAAGCACTCGGACGTCCGCGCGGCCATCGAGACCCCGCACGGCTACGACAAGGCCGTGTGGGCGCGGCTGTGCGACATCGGCGTGCTCCCGATCCCCGAGCAGCACGGCGGTTCCGGCGCCGGCCTGACCGAAACCCGCATCGCCCTCGAAGAACTGGGCCGCACCCTCACCCCGTCACCGCTGCTGGCCTCGACCATCGCCGCACAGGCTCTGCTGACGCTCGACAACTCGGACCGGCTGCTGCGCCGGATCGCCGACGGGGCCATCGCCACACTCGTGTGGCCTTGGGACGGCACCGGGATCAGCGCCACGAGCGACCACCTCGACGGCGTCCAGCGCTACGTCCTGGACGGCGACCTGGCCGAGATCCTCCTGGTCAGCGACGGCGAGTACCTGTACGAGGTCGACCCTGACCAGCCGGGCGTCAGCCGCGAACACACGCCGACGATGGACCAGACCCGCCGTCTCGCCACCATCAGCCTGACCAACGCGGCGGCAACCCGTCTGGGCCACTGGTCACCAGAAATCCGTGACATCGCGCTGGCCGCACTGAGCGCGGAACAGGTCGGCGCCGCCACGAGAGCCCTCGAACTCACCGTCGAGTACACCAAGACCCGCGTGCAGTTCGGCAAACCCATCGGCTCGTTCCAGGCGCTGAAGCACCGCATGGCGGACATGCACGTCCTCGTCGAAACCGCCAGGTCAGCCGCCGAAGCAGCGACCGACGAGGTGTCCGCGGCGGTGGCGAAGGTGTACTGCTCGGAGGCGTTCTTCAAGGTCGCCGCCGAGATGGTCCAGTTGCACGGCGGCATCGCGATCACCTGGGAGCACGACGCGCACCTGTACCTCAAGCGGGCGCACGGCAGCGGCCAGCTGTTCGGCAGCCCGGCCGTGCACCTCGAACGGCTGCGGGCGAAGATCTGAGCTGTGGACGTGCCGTTGCTGTCCACGGCAAACGAGGACATCGGTGTCATGCAGGAAACTGGTCGACCGGAACTCGGCGCGTCGCTCAGGATGACCCGATGAGTGAAGACTTCGCGACGTTCATCAGCGCACGGCTGGATGAGGACGCCGACTTGGCCCGGCGCTGCGAACGTAACGGATGCGGGGGCTGGGCTGCTGACGGGAACATCTTTTCCCAGGAGAACTCGCCGCACTTCATCCCGCCATCGCCCAGCACGTGGCACTGCACGACCCCGCCCGCGTCCTCCGCGAGGTCGAGGCCAAGCGACGCGTGCTCGCCCGCCACGTCTTCAGTCCAGCGGGAGGCGATCCGGAACTACCGTGGGAGAACCACGATGACTGCCACCTCGACGGCGAACTCTGGCCGTGCGACGACGTGCTCGACCTCGCTGCGCCCTACGTCGATCACCGTCACCACCCCAGGCAGCCCTGACCGAAGAGCGTCGACGTGGCTCAGGTCTGACCCAGCACGCGGCGGAACGTCGGGCACTCCATGTGCGTCGGCGCCGGGCAGGCCGCCGCGTGCCGCAGGTCGTCGCGCATCGACGCCAGCTTCTGGATCGTCACGTCCAGCTCGTCCGCCTTGGCCGCGAGCATCGCGCGGTTCGGCGACGGGCTGCCGTCAGGCGAGAACATCAGCGTGATCTCGTCCAGCGAGAACCCCGCCGTGCGGCAGACTGCGATCAACGCCAGCTGTTCCAGCACGGCCGGTGCGAACACGCGGGTCAGGCCCTGTCGTCGCACGGACGCGATCAGGCCGCGTTCCTCGTAGTAGCGCAGGGTCGACGCGGGTACACCGGAACGCCGGACCACCTCGCCGATGCCGATCTCGGTTTTGCCCACGACACTTGACCTCAAGCCGACTTGAAGTAGGACGGTAGGAGCATGACAGCAGACGTGAACAGCGAGCAGGCCGCCTGGTGGAACGCCGCGGGGCAGGGCTGGGCGAACGTGCAGGAGATCGTCGACATGATGCTCCGCCCGTTCCAGGACCTGCTCGTCCAGGCCGCGCTCGAACGGCCGCGCGAACGGGTTCTCGACGTCGGGTGCGGCACGGGCGGCGTCACGAGGGCGATCACCGAGGCCACCGGGGCGGCCTGCGTGGGCGTCGACATCTCCGAGACGATGCTCGCCGCCGCCCGCGAGCACGGAAAAGCGGAGTACGTCCTGGCCGACGCACAGGTGCACGCGTTCGACACCAGCTTCGACCTGATCGTGAGCAGGTTCGGGGTCATGTTCTTCGACGACCCCACCGCCGCCTTCCGCAACCTGCTGCGAGCCACGTCGCCCGGCGGTGAACTCTGCTTCATCACGTGGCGCTCCGCGGACGAGAACCCGTTCATGACCACCGCGAGCAAGGCCGCCGCCCCGCTGCTACCCGACGCTCCCGCGCCGGATCCGGACGGGCCAGGTCCGTACGCCTTCGCCGAACCCGGCAGGACGCGCGAGATCCTCGACGAGGCCGGCTGGGGCGGGATCGACATCCGCCCGGTGGACCACGTCCGCTCCCTGCCGGAGGAACTGCTGGTCCCGTACCTGAGCAACCTCGGACCGGTCTCCCGTGCGCTCAAGGCGGCGGAGGAGTCCGAACGGCCCCGGATCATGGCGGCCGTCCGGGGCGCGTTCGACGGTTTCGTGCACGGGGACGAGGTGCGGATTCCCGCCGCGGTGTGGCAGGTCACCGCGTCAGCTCCACTCTGATTGACGCTGCCAGGTCAAAAGGTTGTCGAGGACCTCGCCGGACCAGCCGCGGGTGTCCAGCTCGGCGTGCGAGGCGTAGCGGCCGCGGTAGAACAGCAGCGGCTGCGCCTCGCGCACCGGGCCGAGCTCCACGACCGAACCGACGACCATGTGGTGGTCACCGGCGTCGTGCACGACCGACACCTGGCAATCGGCCCAGGTCAGCGCGCCGTCGAGCACCGGAGCGCCGGTCGGGGAAGGCGTCCACGAGACGGTCGAGAACTTGTCCGTGCCCGCCTTCCCGAACACCGTCGACACCTCGCGCTGGTCTTCGGCCAGCACGTTCACGCAGAACGAGCCGGCCGACGCGATCGCCGCCCAGCTGCGCGAGGTCCGTTGTGGACAGAACACCACCAGCGGCGGGTCCAGCGACAACGCCGCGAAGGCCTGGCAGGCGAACCCGACCGGCCCGTCGTCGGACATGCCGGTCACCACGGTCACCCCTGTGCAGAAGTGACCGAGCACGGAACGGTAGCGGGCGGTTACTTCTGGACGCCCACGCTGAAGTCGTGTCCCCACAGGCTCACCGCCGTGCTCTCGCGTGCGATCCAGTCCTCATCGTCGACCTGCCGTCCCTCGCAACCGAACTCGACGTCGAACCCGCCGGGCGTCTTCATGTAGAACGACAACATCAGGTCGTTGACGTGCCGGCCCAAGGTCGCGGACATCGGCACCTTGCGCCGGGTCGCCCGGTCCAGCGTCAGGCCCACGTCGTCGGTGTTCTCGACCTCGACCATCAGGTGCACGATCCCGCTCGGCGTCGGCATCGGCAGGAACGCGAGGCTGTGGTGGCGCGGGTTGCAGCCGAAGAACCGCAGCCACGCGGGCGGTCCGTCGGCGGGCCTGCCGACGAACTGCGGTGGCAGCCGCATCGAGTCGCGCAGCCGGAATCCCAGCACGTCGCGGTAGAAGTGCAGCGCGGCCTCGTCGTCCGAAGTGGACAGCACGACGTGCCCGAGGCCCTGTTCCCCTGTCACGAACCGGTGCCCGTACGGCGACACGACCCGCCGGTGCTCCAAGGCCGCGCCGTGGAAGACTTCCAGCGTGTTGCCGGACGGGTCCTCGAACCGGATCAGCCCGGTGACCCGCCGCTCCGCCAGGTCCTCCGCCGATCCTTCGACGTACGCGACCCCGGCCGAGGCCAGGCGTTTCGCCACCTCTTCGACCTCGGCCTCGGTGGCGGCCTCCCAGCCGGAAGCCTGCAACCGGTCAGTCTCCCCCGGCACGATCACGAGCCGCGCCGGGAAGTCGTCCATCCGCAGATACAGCGCGCCCTCAGTCGTTCCCTTGCCCTCGACCATGCCGAGGACCTTCAGCCCGAACTCGCGCCACCGGTTCATGTCGGTGGCCTCGATCCGGAGATACGCCAGCGACCGGATGCCCATCACGCCTCCGTCAGAAAGTCGAGGGCGAGCCGGTTGAACTCGTCGAACTTCTCCAGCTGCGCCCAGTGCCCGCACCCGCCGAACACGTGCAGTTGCACGCGCGGGATCAGTTTCGTCGCCAGCAACGCGCCGTCCAGCGGGTTCACCCGGTCCTCCCGGCCCCAGACCAGCAGGACCCGTTGGCGCAGCTTGTAGGCCTCGCGCCAGAGCATGCCCTGCTCGAAGTCGGGACCGGAGAACGACTTGCCCAGCGCGGCCATGGCCCGCAACGACTCCGGCTTCGACGCGGCCTCGAACCGTTCGTCGATCAGCTCGTCGGTGATCAGCGACTGGTCGAACACCATGATCCGCAGGAACTCCTCGATCTTCTCCCGCGTGGGTGTGCGAGCGAACGCGCTGAGCTTGCGCACGCCTTCGGTCGGGTCGGGCGAGAAGACGTTGAGAGACAACCCACCTGGGCCCATCAGCACCAGTCGACCAGCGCGTTTCCCGTTGTCCAACGCGAAGCGGACCGCGGTGCCGCCGCCGAGCGAGTTGCCGAGGATGTGCGCCCGCTCGATCTCCAGCGAGTCCAGCAGATCCTTCAAAGCCCTGGACGCGAAGGAGAAGTACTGGTCGTGCTCGGCGGGCTTGTCCGACTGGCCGTACCCCGGCATGTCGACCGCCAGCACGCGGAACGACTTCGCGAACACCGGGATGTTCGCGCGGAAGTTGCTCAGCGCCGACGCGCCTGGCCCGCCACCGTGCAGCAGGACCAGCGTCTCGGCGTTGTCGGTACCGGCTTCGTGGTAGTGCAACCGCACGCTCATCAACGCCCCCTCAGAACAAGCCGTCGCGGACCTGGATGCCGAGCTCGTTCTTGCCGTACAGCACAAGCACGCGCTCCGGATCGTTTCCCGCGTGCACCCGTGCGGCGTGGGCGTCGCGCCAGAAGCGGGGCAACGGCAGACCGGCGTTGATCGCCTTGCCGCCCGCGCTCTCGAAGAGCAGGTCGATCGCGGCCAGCGCCCGCCCGCTGCCGAGCACCTGGTCGCGCCGAGCCCTCAGGCGCAGGTCGATCGGGATCTTCGTCTCGGCCACGGCGTGCGCCCACTCGTCGTTGATGTCCTTCTCCAGCGTCCACCACGCCACGTCGACGTCGGCCGCCGCGGTCGCGATCCTGACCTGGGCGAACGGGTCGTCGACCGACTTCTCACCCAGGTACGCCGCCCGGACGCGTTCACGGGTCGCGTTGACGTGCAGGTCGTACGCGCCGGTCGCCATGCCGATGATCGGCGCCGTCACCGCGTACGGGTGGATCGTCCCGTACGGCATGCGGAACAACGGGCCGGGGTTGACCTCCTGGCCAGGGCACTTGCACCGCGCGGTGTTCGACATGCTCAGCGCCCGGTACTCCGGCACGAACACGTCGTTCACCACGATGTCGTTGCTACCCGTGCCACGCAGGCCGACCGTGTCCCAGACGTCGTTGATCGTGTAGTCCGCGATCGGCAGCAGGAACGTCCGGAAGTCGATCGGCTTGCCCTCGTCGTTCATCACGAGGCCGCCGAGCAGCACCCACGTCGCGTGGTCGCAGCCGGACGAGAAGCTCCACTTGCCGCTGAACCGGAATCCGCCCTCGACCGCCGTGGCACGACCTGTTGGCGCATAAGAAGACGAGATCCGGGTGTCCTGGTCCTCGCCGAACACCTCTTCCTGCGCCCGCACGTCGAACAGCCCGACGTGCCACGGGTGCACGCCCAGCACGGACGCGACCCAGCCCGTCGACCCGCACGCGCTGCCGATCATCCTGACCGCGGTGTAGAAGTCGAGCGGATGCGACTCGAAGCCGCCGTACCGCGCGGGCTGCAGCATCCGGAAGAACCCGGTCTCCTGCAACGCCTTCACCGACTCCGGCGGCACCTTGCGCAGTTCCTCCGCCTCGGCCGCGCGTTCGGCCAGCGCCGGCAGCAGTTCCCGCACCTTGCCGAGGATTTCCTCGCTCATCGGACTTTCTCCCTGCTCAGCTCCAGTGCGATGTCGATCAGCTGATCCTCTTGCCCGCCCACGAGCTTGCGCTCGCCCGCGCGGACGAGGATCTGCGCGCCGGACACGCCATAGCGTTGCGCCTGCGTGTACGCGTGTTTGAGGAAGCTGGAGTAGACGCCCGCGTACCCCATCATCAGCGCCATCCGGTCGAGCAGGCACTCGTCGGGCATGACGGGCCGGACGACGTCCTCGGCCGCGTCCACGATCTTGAAGAAGTCGACGCCGGTCTCGAACCCGAGCTTGTCGCAGACGCCGACGAACGCTTCGAGAGGCGTGTTTCCCGCGCCCGCGCCAAATCCGCGCACGCTGCCGTCGATCTGCTTCGCGCCTGCCCGTGCCGCGGCGACGGAGTTCGCGACGCTCAGCCCGAGGTTCTCGTGCCCGTGGAAGCCGACCTGGGCATCGTCACCGAGTTCGGCCACCAGTGCTTCGACCCGCTCCGAAACCTGTTCCAGGACAAGGGCTCCGGCCGAGTCGACCACGTACACGCACTGACACCCGGCATCGGCCATGATCCTTGCCTGCTTCGCCAACGCTTCCGGCGGCTGCGAGTGCGCCATCATCAGAAACCCGACGGTCTCCAGGCCGCGTTCACGAGCCAATGCGAAGTGCTGCACGGAGACATCGGCCTCGGTGCAGTGCGTGGCGATCCGGACGATCGAGGCGCCGTTGTCCTGCGACACCAGGATGTCGTCCTTCACCCCGACGCCCGGCAGCATCAGCACGGCGATCTTGGCCTGCTGGGCCGTCTCGACCGCGACCTTGATCAGTTCCTGCTCGGGTGTGTGGCTGAAGCCGTAGTTGAACGACGACCCGCCCAGTCCGTCGCCGTGCGTCACCTCGATGACCGGCACCCCGGCGCCGTCGAGTGCCGCCACGATCGAGCGCACGTCGTCGACCGTGAACTGATGCCGCTTGTGGTGCGAGCCGTCACGCAGTGACGTGTCGGTCAACCGCAGACTCAGACGTTGCTGCACGAGCGATCTCCTCCCCCACCTTGGTCGCGGCGGCCGTCATGATGTCGAGGTTCCCCGCGTACTCGGGCAGGAAGTCGCCCGCACCCGCGACCTCGACGAAGATCGCTACCCGTCCCGCGTCGAACTGCGGCTCCCGCAGCAGCCGGAATCCCGGCACGTACGACCGGATGTCGGTCTCCATCCGGGCGATCGAGTCCGTGATCGGGTCGGGATCGGCGTCCTCGGGAATCGCGCAGAAGATCGTGTCGCGCATGATCATCGGCGGGTCCGCCGGGTTCAGCACGATGATCGCCTTGCCGCGGTCCGCCCCACCGATCGCCTCGATGCCACGACTGGTCGTGCGGGTGAACTCGTCGATGTTGGCCCGCGTGCCCGGTCCCGCCGACACCGACGCGACGCTCGCGACGATCTCCGCGTACGACACCGGAACCACACGGGAAACCGCGTGCACCATGGGAATCGTGGCCTGGCCACCGCACGTGATCAGGTTGATGTTGGGCGCGTCCTGGTGCTCACCGAGGTTCACCGGCGGCACGACGTAGGGCCCGACCGCGGCCGGTGTCAGGTCGATCGCCCGGATGCCCGCCTCGGCGTAGCGCGGGGCGTTGGCCCTGTGCACCGCCGCGGACGTCGCCTCGAAGACGATGTCCGGCAGTTCGTCCTGACGCAGCAACCACTCCGCGCCGTCGACCGAGACCTCAAGCCCGGAATCGGCCGCGCGGCGCAGTCCCTCGCTGGCCGGGTCGATGCCCACCATCCAGCGCGGTTCCAGCACCTGCGAGCGCAGGAGCTTGTAGAGCAGGTCGGTGCCGATGTTGCCGGAGCCGACGATGGCCGCCTTCACCCAGTCACCTCATTCGAATTTCAGGTCGACAGAACCGAGTCCGGCGAACTCGGCGCGGAACTCGTCACCCGGCCGGGCGTCGATGGCGCGCGTGCACGAACCGGGCAGCACGATGTCCCCCGCGAGCAACCGGACGCCGAAGCTCGCGACCTTGGCCGCCAGCCACGCCACCGCGATCGCCGGATCACCCAGCACGGCGTCACCACGTCCTTCGGCGACCACCTCGCCGTTGCGCCGCAACGTGGCCGCGACGGCGCCGATGTCCAGTTCGGACGGACGAACACGCTCCGATCCCAGCATGAACCCGGCCGACGACGCGTTGTCCGCGATGGTGTCCTGCAGACCGATCCGCCAGTTCTCGATCCGGCTGTCGATCAGCTCGATGGACGGCACGACGAACTCGGTGGCCGCCAGCACGTCCTCGACCGTGCAGCCCTCGCCGGGCAGGTCGCGGGCCAGCAGGAACGCGATCTCCACCTCGACCCGCGGGTACAGGTACGCCGACGCGTCCGCGGTTCCGGCGAGCTGCATGTCGTCGAGCAGGTGGCCGTAGTCGGGTTCGTCGACGCCCATCATCTGCTGCATCGCCAACGACGAGAGGCCGACCTTGTGGCCGATCACATCCCTGTTGCGGTGCCGGACGTTGAGCAGCTGGATCTCGTACGCGTCGACCACGTCGATGTCGGGATACAGCTCCACCAGCGGTTTGATCGGCACGCGGTCGCGTTCCGCCGTCCGCAGCAGTTCGGCGGCCGCCTCCCTGGACTGGATCGTCAGCACCGGGCCTCCTTGGCTACGTGTTGCCCCGCACGGCGGCCCGAGAAGACGCAGTCGGCGAGCGCGAGGCCGCTGACGTAGGACTCCGAGCACACCCCGACCGCCGACCGGCCCGCCGCGTACAGGCCTGCGACTCCTTGCACCTGACCGGTGTCCTCGTCCACGACGAGCCCGCCGAGCGTGAGCATCGGGCACGGGTAGCCGAACCCCGCGCGCACCGACACGTTGATCAACGAATAGGGCGGCGTCCCGAACGGTTCGGGCGTCGCGATTCCGGCTTTGGCAGCCACTTCCTCGATGGTCGGCGCGGTCACCATGCCGCGTCCCAGCAGGTAGCGGACCTGCCAGCGCTGGAACAGCGCCGTTTGCGTCTTCACCTGGGCCCGCGCAACCTGGAGGATCTCGTCGTCGATCAGCAGCCAGGCCTTGCCGCCGCGTTCGACGATCGCGCCTCCGTTGGCGGCGCCGTACAGGGTCGCGTCCCCGAACCGCTGCCCGGCCGAGTCGACCAGGACTCCGCGCTGCAACGCGCTGGGCGGTGTGATGAACCGCCACACCGAGATCTTGTCCATCCGCGCGGTCTTGCCACCGGCAGCCAGGCCGAGCCGGATCCCGCCACCGTCGTCGGCGGGCGTGCCCAGCGCGAGGCCACCGCGGTAGGCCGGAGCGTTCTCGTGCACCAAACCGCGGTCGGCGATGAAGCCGCCGGCCGCGATGATCACGCCCTGCCCGGCGTTGATCATCAACGGCCGGCTGAACCGTTCGAGCCACGCTGCCAGCCCGAACAGCCTCTTACCGAGCGGCGGGTAGTAGAGCCACGGCTTGGCACCCGCCTTGGACAACGCGCCGTGCAGAGCACGTACAACACCAGTGAGAGTCCGGCATCGCACACCCGTCACCCGGCCGTCCGCGACGACCAGCTCGACGGCCCGGGTCTGCGGCATGATCCGCACTCCCGCACGCCGGGTGGCTTCGGCCAGACGGGTGAAGAAAGCCTTGCCCGAAGTGCCTTTCGCCCTGGTCCGATGCCCGCGCGGCGCCGGGTCGGGCCAGGCGTCCTCGCTGCCGGACAGGTAGAGGTAGTAGTCGTCGGTCGGGTAGGAGGTCTTGAACGGCGACACCCGCGCGTCGAACGGCACGCCCTGGTCCTCCAGCCAGGCCAGCATCTTCGCGCTGTCCTCGCAGAACCGCCGCAGAGTCTCGGGCGACACCGCGTCCCGGACCTCGTGCCGCAGGTAGGAGAACATCGCGTCGGCCGAGTCGGTGACACCGGCCTCGACCTGCTGCCGCGTACCGCCGCCCGCGTAGACGACGCCGCCGGACAACGCGGTCGCTCCACCGCCTCCGAACCGGTCCAGCACCACCACGGACGCGCCAGCCTCCGCGGCCTCGATGGCGGCGCACGCGCCGGCCGCACCGAAGCCGATGACGACCACGTCAGCGGTGACTTCCACGCAACCCTCCAGAAACAGGTTCTTGGTGAGTCGACTTGCCTGGAACTCCTACACCATAGCGCCAAACCGCCTCAGAACTATAACCTGTTCTAGTTGGAGCCCCGTGGAGGTGTGATGTACGACGTGATCGTCGTCGGCAGCGGCGCGGCGGGCATGACAGCCGCACTCTGCACCGCTCGAAACGGCTTGCGGACCTTGGTCATCGAGAAGGCGGCGCACTACGGCGGCTCGACCGCGCGGTCGGGCGGCGGCATCTGGGTGCCGAACAACGCCGTGGTCGCCGCCAACGGCATACCCGACTCGCCGGAGCAGGCCAGCACCTATCTCGCGCACATCGCGAGCGAGGTCCCGGCCGAGCTGCGGGAGGCGTTCCTGGACGCCGGACCGGCCATGCTGGCGTTCGTCTGCGCCCACACGCCGCTGAAGTTCCGCTGGGTCCGCGAGTACTCCGACTACTACCCGGAGGCGCCAGGAGGGCAACCACGCGGCCGCTCGGTCGAGCCCCTGCCGTTCAACGCGGCGCTGCTCGGCGACGACATCAAGACCCTCGAGCCGCCGTACGTGCCGACACCCGCGGGCATCGTGATCACCCAGACCGACTACCGCTGGCTGACGTTGATCGGACGGCACCCGCGCGGCATCGTCACCGCCGCCAAGGTCTTCGCCCGCCGGTTCCTGCCCGGTCGTCGGCTGACCATGGGCCAGGCGCTGACCGCGGGGCTGCGGGCAGGGCTGAAAGCGCTGAACGTCGAGGTCAGACTCAACACCGCGATGACCGACCTGCACTTCGAGAACGGCCGCGTGGCCGGCGTTCTGGTCGGCGAGAAGGTGATCCTGGCGAACCACGTGGTGCTGGCGTCCGGCGGGTTCGAGAACAACGAACGGATGCGCAAGCAGCACCAGGACATCGGTACGGAGTGGACAGTCGGCGCCAAGGCCAACACCGGCGACGGCATCGAGGCCGGGCAACGGGCGGGCGCGGCCGTCGGGCTGATGGACGACGCCTGGTGGGGCCCGTCCGTCCCGTTGCCGCGCGGCCCGTTCTTCCTGCTCGCGGAACGGTCCCTGCCCGGCTGCGTGCTGGTCGACAAGACCGGCCGCCGGTTCGTGAACGAGGCCGCGCCCTACATCGACGTGGTCAACGCGATGACCGGCGACACGTGGCTCGTCTTCGACCACTCCTACCGCAGCCGCTACCCGTTCTGCGGCATCCCGCCGCGCAGACCGCTCCCCCGCCGCTGGAAGGACTCCGTGCTCACCGCGCCCGGTCTGGACGAGCTCGCCCACGCGGCCGACCTGCCGGAACTGGTGGACACCGTGCGGCGGTTCAACATCCTGACCGTGGAAGGCAAGGACGCCGACTTCCACCGCGGCGACAGCGCGTACGACCGCTATTACGGCGATCCGCGCAACAAACCGAACCCCAACCTGGCGCCACTGACCACAGGCCCGTTCTACGCGGTCAAGATCGTGCCCGGCGATCTCGGCACCAAGGGCGGCCTGCGCACCGACACCCGTGCACGGGTGCTGCGCGAGGACGATTCGGTGATCGAAGGCCTGTACGCGGCGGGCAACACCAGCGCGTCCGTCATGGGCCACACCTACGCGGGCGCGGGCGCCACCCTCGGACCGGCGATGACGTTCGGATATCTGGCCGGCCTCGACATCTCTGGAGGAAAGCGATGACGCAGGACAGCGTGCGGACGATCGATGCCGGCGCGCCTCCAGCGAGGTTCGCGCGCGGATGGCACTGCCTCGGCCTCGCCAGTCACTTCCGCGACGGCAAACCTCACCCCGTGGAGGCGTTCGGCACGAAGCTCGTGGTGTTCGCCTCGGAGGACGGCAAGATCAACGTCCTGGACGGGTACTGCCGGCACATGGGCGGCGACCTCACCCAGGGCACGATCAAGGGCGACAACATCGCCTGCCCGTTCCACGACTGGCGGTGGGCGGGCAACGGCAAGTGCGTCGACATCCCCTACGCCAAGCGGGTTCCGCTGCGGGCGCGCACCCGGTCGTGGATCACGCTCGAGGAGAACAAGCAGCTCTTCGTGTGGAACGACCCGCAGGGCAACCCGCCGCCCGAGCACATCACGATCCCGCGCATCGAGTCGGCGTTCAGCGACGAGTGGAGCAACTGGACCTGGGACTCGGTGGTGATCGACAACGCGAACTGCCGCGAGATCATCGACAACGTCGTCGACATGGCCCACTTCTTCTACATCCACTTCGCGTTCCCGACGTACTTCAAGAACGTGATGGAGGGCCACGTCGCCTCGCAGTACCTGACCACGCGCGGCCGTCCGGACGTCGCGATGGGCTCGAACTACACCGGTGACGTGGAAGTGCGTTCCGAGGCCGCGTACTACGGGCCGTCGTACATGATCGACTACCTGTGGAACGACTACAAGGGCCTCGAGATCGAGACGGTGCTGATCAACTGCCACTACCCGATCTCGCCGACCTCGTTCAAGCTCCAGTGGGGCGCGATCGTGAAGAAGCTGCCCGGCGTGGACGACGAGCACGCGGACAAGATCGCGAGGAAGTTCGCGCGCGGCATCGGTGTCGGGTTCCTGCAGGACGTGGAGATCTGGCAGAACAAGTCGCGCATCGACAACCCGTTGCTGTGCGAGGAGGACGGGCCGGTCTACCAGCTTCGCCGCTGGTACGAGCAGTTCTACGTCGACGCCGAGGACGTCAGCGACGACATGGTGCGGCGCTTCGAGTTCGAGGTCGACACGAGCCGGGCGGTCGAAGTCTGGGAGAAGGAGGTCGCCGAGAATCTCGCCAAGCAGCAACCAGCGCCTCAGGAGTCGGCGACGTGAGCGAGCGCGACGAGTTCCTCGCCGGTGGCATGGTTCCGGTCCGGTGCGACTGCGGGAACCGGGTGCTGGTCAAGAAGAACAGCCCCCAGCACACCAGCGTGCAGTGGCTTTCCGACACTTCCACGTGCGTCGAGCTGTGCGGGCCGCGGTCCGCGTTCGTGCCCACGTGTCTGCGGCTGCGGAACGGCATCGAGAAGGCCGTGCGCGAGGGAACGCTGGAGGTCGCCGATGGCTGAGGTGCACCGGCTGCGGGTCGACGCCGTGATCGAGGAGACCGCCGACGCGCGTTCGTTCGTGTTGTCGGGTGTGGACTTCGCGGTGAAGCCCGGCCAGTTCCTGACCGTGCGGGCGGGAGACGTGGCCCGGTGCTACTCGCTGTCCAGCGCGCCGGGTGAGCCGTTGAAGATCACGGTCAAGCGGACGCCGGACGGGTACGGGTCGCACTGGATGTGCTCGTCGTTGTCCGCCGGGATGGAACTGGACGTGCTGGCGCCGGCCGGGGTGTTCACGCCCTCGTCGCTGGACGGGTCCTTGCTGGCGTTCGCGGCCGGGAGCGGGATCACGCCGGTCATGTCGATCATCCGGGCCGTGCTCGGTGAGGGTTCCGGGCGGGTGTTCCTGGTGTACGCCAACCGGGACGAGGCTTCGGTGATCTTCGCCCGCGAGCTCGCCGAACTGGCTCGCGCGCATCCGGAACGACTGACCGTCGTGCACTGGCTGGAGTCGGTGCAGGGACTGCCTTCCGTGGCGGGACTGCGGGCGTTCGTCCGGTCGTGCGACGAGGCGTTCGTGTGCGGGCCCGGGCCGTTCATGGAGGCCGCTCGCAAGGCTTTGCACGACGTTTCGGTCGTGCACATCGAGAAGTTCGTCTCACTGTCCAGTGATCCGTTCTCGACTGTCGAAGAACCGATCACGGACGATCGGCCGGACGCGGTGGTCGAGGTCGACCTGGACGGTGAGCAGCACCGGTTTCCGTGGCCGGCTCGGACGAGGTTGCTCGACCTGTTGCTGGAGAAGGGACTCGACGCGCCGTACTCGTGCCGGGAGGGTGCGTGCAGCGCGTGCGCGTGCCGCCTGGTCGAGGGCGAGGTCAAGATGCTCAACAACGACGTGCTCGACTCCGACGACATCGCCGAGGGCATCGTGCTGGCGTGCCAGTCGGTTCCGGTCACCGACATCGTGAAGATCAGCTACGAGTGAGGGGCGCCTGATGCCGATCGATCCCACTGTCGCGATCGGGGCGGAACTTCCCGAGATCAAGTTCTCCTGGTCCGAGTCCGACGTCCTGCTCTACCACCTGGCTCTGGGCGCGACCGAGCTCCGTTACGTCTACGAGCAGGGTCTGCGGGTGCTGCCGACGTTCGGTGTTGTCGCGCCTCGCTTCCACGAGACCGCACCGCCTGCCGTGTCGTTCCCCGGTGTCGACATCGACCTGGCCCGCGTTCTGCACGGAACGCAGGAGATCACGGTGCACGCTCCGCTGCCCGCCGAAGGTGAGGCGGTGCTGCGGACTCGGATCGCGGACGTGTGGGACAAGGGGAAAGCCGCGGTCATCGTGCAGGAGTCGACCGCTGTCACCCCGGACGGGACCGCGCTGTACACGACCCGGTCCAGCATCTTCGCTCGTGGCGAGGGCGGGTTCGGCGGAGACCGCGGGCCTTCCGGCAGGGTCGAGGTGCCGTCGCGCGCACCGGACTTCGTGATCGAGACGCCGACTCTGCCGCAGCAGGCCTACCTGTACCGGTTGTGCGGTGACCGGAACCCGCTGCACGCCGATCCCGAGTTCGCTGTCCGGGCCGGGTTCGACGCGCCGATCCTGCACGGGCTGTGCACCTACGGGGTGGTGTGCAAGGCCGTGATCGACGCGATGCTCGACGGACCGGAGCAGGTGTCGTCGTTCGGGGCGAAGTTCGCGGGCGTGGTCTTCCCCGGCGAGACGCTGACGACGCGGGTGTGGCGGGACGGCTCGCAGTTGGTGCTGACGACTTTCGCCGGGGACCGTCCCGTTCTCGCCGACGCGGTGCTCACCACCGTGTGACGGCTTCGGTGCCTTCGTCCCAGCGCCAGCCAGGCTGACTCCCTCGCAGGTGGACGCCGCCGATCCACCTGTCGACGCCGTTGATCGTGACGTGGTCCGCCGTGCCCGCGAGCACCTGTGCCCCGGTGCCGGTCAGACTCAGGCGGGTGCGGCGGGTGATCCGGTCGTCCGACGCGATGAGCAGCGGGACAGTCGCGTGCGCGAGCCGTTCCATCATCAGGAAGCACCACGTGTCACCGAGATAGGGGCGCGTTTCCCTGGCCGCGGCACGGACGAACGCCGTGCCCGCGTCGGCGGCACCGCTCGCGACCGCGGCCAGCACGCGTCGTTCGGTGAGCGACAGACCGTCGCGAGTGGACGGATACTCGCGGCCGAGCCGGTCGAACGCCTCGCCGAGGAACCGCAGTTCGCCGGAGCGGCGGGCGGCGATCTCCGCGATGCGTTCAGGACCAGGCGCCCGAAAGGCCGCCCACGCGTCGACGGCCAGCTCCAGCGCGTTCGAGGTCAGGACCGCGCACGCGTTCGTCGCGGGCAGTTCCCGCAACTGGTCCGCCGTCAACTCGCCCAGGCCGCCGAACCGGGCGATGCCGGGGTACTCACCGATGCAGATCAGCGTGACGCGCGAGGCCTGGACGCCCAGGCTGGCCAGGCGGTCGAGGATCTGGATGATCTGCAGCTGGTCGTACAGATCGGCTTCGAACCACAGCACGTACTCGCCGTCCCTGCCGGCCTCCAGGACCCGGTCGCGCTCGGCGAACATGGCCGAGCCCTCCGCGTGCTCGTCGACGCCGCTCTCCGCCAGGAAGCCGGCCCTGATCCCGCGCAGCTCCTCGGGCCCCACTTCGGGCACGGGGCCTTCGTGCAGCGAGTCACGCCAGTACAGGACGCGCTGTGCGAGCCCGGTGCCCGGAACGTCGGTGCTGTCGCCATTGCTGACGTGCAACGCGGGCTCGGTCATGGTCGGCCAGCTTAGGCCTCCCGGCCGAGTACCAGGCCACTGGTCGGGACGCCGGTGCCTGCGGTGACCAGGACGTGCTCGACGTCCGCGACCTGGTTCACCGCGGTGCCGCGCACCTGACGGACGCCCTCGGCGATGCCGTTCATGCCGTGCAGGTAGGCCTCGCCGAGCTGGCCCCCGTGCGGGTTGAGCGGAAGAGTCCCGTCCAGTTCGAGGGCACCGGACTTGATGAAGTCCTTGGCCTCACCGCGACCGCAGAAGCCCAGCTCTTCGAGTTGGACCAGGACGAACGGCGTGAAGTGGTCGTAGAGCACGGCGACGTCCACATCGGACGGACCGATGCCCGACTTCTCCCACAGTCCCCTCGCCACCACGCCCATCTCGGGCAGCCGGGTGAGGTCGTCGCGGTAGTAGCTGGTCATCGTGAACTGGTCCACGCTGCTGCCCTGCGTCGCCGCCTTGACGTGCGCGGGCTTCTTCGGCAGGTCGCGGGCCCGTTCGGCCGAGGTGACGACCAGCGCGACTCCGCCGTCGCTCTCCTGGCAGCAGTCCAGGAGCCTGAGCGGTTCGGCGATCCAGCGGGACGACTGGTGGTCGTCCAGGGTGATCGGCCGGTCGTGGAACCAGGCGTGCGGGTTCGTGGCGGCGTGCTTGCGGTCGATCACGGCGATCCGGCCGAAGTCCTCGCTCGTGGCGCCGTACTCGTGCATGTACCGGCGGGCGAACATGGCGACCATCGCGGCCGGGGTGCCCAGGCCCATCGGGTACGACCAGCTGTTGTCGATGTTGGCCGCCGCCGCGGTCTGCACCTGCCCGAACCGGTGCCCGGAGCGTTCGTTGAACGCCCGGTAGCAGACGACGACCTTGGCCGCACCGGTCTCGACGGCCATCGCGGCCTGCTGCACCGTCGCGCACGCCGCGCCGCCGCCGTAGTGGACGCGGCTGAAGAACGTCAGCTCCGGGATGCCCAGTTCTCGTGCGACCGCGATCTCGGCGTTGGTGTCCATGGTGAAGCTGACCAGGCCATCCACATCGGACGGTTCGAGGCCCGCGTCCTCGATCGCGGCTCTGACGGCCTCGGCCGCCAGCTGGAGTTCGCTGCGGCCGGAGTCCTTGGAGAAGTCGGTCGCTCCGATTCCGACGATCGCGGCGTTCACGCGGGCACCTCGATCTTCACGGTTCCGGTGACGTGGTCGCCGTGCACGGTCCGGCCGACGACCTCGATGGTCAGGTCCTGCTGCTCGCGTTCGATGACCTGGCCGAAGAACTTCAGGGTGTCGTAGGCGAAGCAGGGCGCGCCGAGCTTGATGTTCACCTGCCGTACGAGCACTTCCGGGCCCGCCCAGTCCGTGACGTAGCGCTGCACCAGCCCGGTCGTGGTGAGGATGTTGATGAAGATGTCCTTCGAGCCGCGCTGGATCGCCAGGTCGCGGTCGTGGTGCACGTCCTGGAAGTCGCGGGTGGCCAGCGCGGTGCTGATCACGAACGTCGGCGTGGCCTCGACGTGCCACTCGGGCAGGGAATCACCGATCCGCACGGGGCCTCCAGCTCGGCATCGTCAGGTCGTCGTCGACCTTGGTGAACACGACCTCGACTCGTTGCCCGACGCTGGGCTCGCCGTCCAGTTCGCCCAGCATCCGCACGCCCTCGTCCAGTTCGATCAGGGCGATGACGAACGGGGTCTGCTTGCCGGGCACCTGCGGGTGGTGGTGCACGACGTAGCTGTAGACCACGCCGTAGCCCTCCGAGACGAGGTACTTCGGCTTCGTGGCACCGCATTCCGGGCACATCGGGCCTGGTGGATGGCGCAGGAGACCGCAACCGCCACACCGCTGGATGCGGAGTTCGCCCTGCCGGGTGCCTTCCCAGAAGTACTCGGTGTCGCGATTGACGGACGGCCGGATCGCTTGTGCTTTCGGAGCTTCCTTCGGAGGTTCGGGCTTCTGCGCGGGCTTGAACTTCAGCACGCGGAACCGCATCTCGGCCACGGCCTCGTCGCCGACCCACCAGGTGCTCCTGGTCGTGACGAACCAGCCCTCGCCCAGCCCGGTCTTCTTCGGCCCGGTCACGTCCTCCAGGCTCGTCGTCACCGACAGATGCTCGCCGACCTCGAGGTAGCGGTGGTAGGTCTGGTCGCTGTTGGTCGCGACGACCGAGGTGTAGCCGGCCTCGTCCAGGATCGTCATCATCGCGCCGAGCGGGTCGTCCAGGGTGCGCTGGCCGCGCAGTCCCGCCATCGTCCAGACCTGGACCATCGCGGGCGGCGCCGTCCCCGTGTAGCCGGGGTGTTCGTCGCCGATGGCCTCCAGCCAGTTGTTGATCATCGGCTGGTTGACCGGGTCGCGGGCCAGTCGTGGCGCGCACTCGCCCTGTTCGGCGATGCGGGCGGCTTCCTTCTCTATGTCGATCATCGCACCACCCGCGGCAGTCCGAGCCCGATGTTCGCGATCAGCTCGCGCTGGATCTCCTGCACTCCCCCGCCGAACGTCAGCACGAGGTTGCGCCGTGCCTGGACGTCCAGCCACTTCGTGAGGTCGGCCGGCCCGCCGTGCCGTCCGACGAGCTCCTCCAGCAACCGGCCGATGCGCTGTGTCCTGTCCGCGGCGAACACCTTGGTGGCACTCGCGTCCGCGACCTCCAGCTCACCGCCGGCGACCTGCCAGTTGAGCAGCTCGTTCACGCGGTGGACCGCCCGCGCCTCGGCCAACGCCCTGCGCACGTCCGGTTCGTCGAGGAGCTGACGTTCCGAGGCCCAGCCGTGGACCCGTTCGACGAGCGCGCCGAGCCGTCCGGACGGGCCGAGCATCACGCGCTCGTGGTTGAGCTGGGTGGTGATGAGCCGCCAGCCCTTGTTCTCCTCGCCGACCCTGCGGGCCTCGGGCACGCGGACGTCGTTGTAGTAGGTGGCGTTGACGTGGTGCGCGCCGTCGCAGGTGATGATCGGCGTCCACGAGTAGCCGGGATCGGTGGTGTCGACGATCAGGATCGTGATGCCCTTGTGCCGCGAGTCCGCTGCTCCGGTGCGGCAGGCCAGCCACACGTAGTCCGCGTCGTGACCGCCCGTCGTGAACGTCTTCTGCCCGTTGACGACGTAGTGATCGTCTTCGCGAATGGCCTTGGTGCGCAACGCGGCCAGGTCGGTGCCCGCGTCCGGTTCGGTGTAGCCGATGGCGAAGTGGAGGTCACCGCTGAGGATCTTGGGCAGGAAGAAGTCCTTCTGCTCCTGGGTTCCGTACGTCTGGAGCGTCGGGCCGACGGTCTGCAGCGTCACGTACGGCAGCGGGACGTCCGCGCGGGCGGCCTCGTTGACGAAGATCTGCTGCTCGATCGGCCCGAACCCCAGCCCGCCGTACTCCTTCGGCCAGCCGACGCCGAGCCTGCCGTCGCCACCGAGTCTCTTGACCAGCTCGCGGTAGGTCACGCCATGCCGTTCGGTCAGCATCGCCTCGCGTTCGGCGTCGGACATGACGGTCGCGAAGTACTCGCGCAGCTCGTCGCGCAGCTTGCGTTGCTCGTCGGTGAGGTCAATGAACATCGATGGCTCCCAAGCGGTGCTCCACTCCGCCGACGAACCGCGTCAGCTCCTTGGCCATGCCGTAGTAGCGGTGCATCGGGTAGGTGATGTCGAGCCCGAGGCCGCCGTGCAGGTGGTGGCAGGTGTGCACGGCCGGCAGGGCTTCCGCTGCCAACCAGTACGCGGCTGTGTCGAGGTCGTTGTCGTCGAGGCTCCAGGCGGCGGTCAGCGCGGCGAGGTGCAGGGTGCGGGAGGCGATGTAGACGTCCGCGACCAGACACGCCGCGGTTTGGAAGGTCGCGAGGGGTTTGCCGAACTGGTGGCGGGTGCCGACGTGCTTGACGGTGAGGTCGAGGGCTCCGGCCAGGACACCATCCGCCACCGCAGCCGCTCCGGCCAGGGCGAACCTGCGGATGCCTTCCTCCGCGCCTTCCAGCAGTTCACCCTGAGCGCCTTCGAGACGCACGGTTCCGTCCGATGTGGACACACCGGGTTGCGCCGGGTCGACGACGAAGACTCCGTTGTCCGTGCTGACGAGGATTCGGTGCGCCTCGGCGGCGTACGGCACGTTGATCTTCACGCCGGAGATGCCGTCCGGTCCCGCCGTGGTCTCCGGCGCGGAAGGCAGAGGTCTCGAAGGTTCACTCAACGCCGCTGTCAGCACGCCGTGCTGTTCGGTCACCAACGGCAGCAAGGCGTCCTGCTGCTCGGGGGTGCCGTAACGGACGATCGGCAACACGCCCAGCGCGAGCGTGGCCAGCGCCGGAACCTCCACCGCCCGCCGGCCGACCTCGGTGAGCAGCACGGCCGTCTCCAGCACGCCGAGCCCGTCACCACCGAGCCGTTCAGGAACGGCCAGGGCCAGCAGTCCCGCCTCCCCCAGCGCTTTCCAGGGGGTCGCGCTCTCCCTGCCCAGCACGTCGGCCGCCAGGGTGGCGATCTCCTGCTGGGTCTCGTCGAGCTTGAAGTCCATCAAAGCTCCCTCGGTAGACCGAGAATTCGCTCGCCTGCCAGGTTCATCAGCACTTGCGTCGTTCCGCCCGCGATGCTCAGGCACCTCGTGAGCAGGAACTCGTAGATCAGCTCACCTTCGACCGCGGCGTCCGGACCGAGCAGCTCGACCGCGAACTCGGCGACGTCCTGCCGTTGCCGCACCCCGGCCAGCTTGCGCACGCTGGACTCCGCGCCCGGCTCCTGTCCGCTGAGCACCCGCAGGCTCGCGCGCAGGTCCAGCACGGACACCGCCAGCCCCTGGGCCACCAGGGCCCCCAGCCGTTCCGCGTGGTCCGGAGCCGACGGTGACTTCAGGACCTGTTCCAGCGGCTCGCCGAGTGCCGAGCCCATCGCGACGCGCTCGTTCGCGAGAGTGGTGCGGGCCAGCCGCCAGCCGTCGTTCACCGCGCCGACCACGCAGTCGTCCGGCACGAACACGTCGTCCAGGAAGACCTCGTTGAACCGTGCGTCGCCGGTGATCTCCTGCAACGGCCGCACGTCCACCCCGGTCGCGCGCATGTCGACGAGGAAGTAGGTGATGCCCTTGTGCTTCGGGACGCTGGAATCCGTGCGGGCCAGGCAGATCGCCCAGTCGGCCTGGTGCGCGAGCGACGTCCACACCTTCTGCCCGGTGAGCTTCCAGCCGCCGTCGACGCGAACGGCCTTGGTGCGCAACGAGGCCAGGTCCGAGCCGGCCTCGGGTTCGCTGAACAGCTGGCACCAGGTCAGCTCACCGCTCAGCGTCGGCGGCACGAACCGTTCCTGCTGCTCCGTCGTGCCGTGGCGGAGGATCGTCGGTCCCGCCCAGCCACCGATGATCAGGTCCGGCCTGCGCACGCCGGCGCGGACGAACTCGCTGTCGATGACCATCTGCCTGGCCTGATCGGCGTCCTGCCCGTACGGCTTCGGCCAGTGCGGCACGAGGAACCCGCTGTCCGCCAGCCGTTCTCGTTGGGCGGCAGGGTCGAGTCCGGCGATCTCCTCCGCGAACTTCCGCACTTCCGGATCCGACTCGACCTGGACGGTGAGCGAACGGCGCGCTCCCGCCAACGCCAGCTCGGCGACACGTCGGCGCCAGAAAGCCACACCACCCGCCAGTTGCTGCAGCGCCAACGCCCTGCGCAGGTAGCGGTGCGCGTCGTGCTCCCAGGTGAAGCCGATACCGCCGAGCACCTGGATGCAGTCCTTGGCGTTGCGGACGGCCGCGTCGAACGCCACCGCCGCCGCGACCGCCGCCGCCAGGGGGTGTTCCTCCTCGCCGACCGACCGCGCCGCGTCCCAGGCCACCGACGACGCCTGCTCGGCGCGGCACAGCATCTCCACGCAGAGGTGCTTGACGGCCTGGAACGACCCGATGACACGCCCGAACTGCTGACGCTGTTTCGCGTACTCGACAGCGGTGTTCAGGCACCACGCGGCGACCCCGCTCGCCTCGGCGGCCATCAACGTCACCGCGAGGTCGGTCGGGTCGTCCACGGTCCGCCCAGGCTCGTTGACCACCGCCGATCCCAGCGAACGTGAGTGGTCCACGGCTTCCAGCGCGGTGAGCGACACCTGCTCGACCGGCACGAGCATCCAACTGTCCGTTTTGAGCAACAGGTGCGTCGCCTCGGCGGCACCGACCACGTGCTGGGACGAGAACCCGAACCCGGCGATCCCCTCGAAGTCCGGGAACAGCACCGACACGAGCGCCGTGGGCAGCAACGGCCCCGGCACGAGGTTCTCGGCCGCCCGCTCCAGCATCACCGTGAGATCGGCGACCGTGCCGCCCTCCCGCGTCACCTCGAAGAACCCGACCTTGACGAGATCGGCCCACTCACCCTTGGCGGCGTCCACGCTGTCGCGCAGGGCGCGTTGTTCCCCGGTCGTGGCGATCGGCATGCGGCCTCCTCCAGTACATGAAGAAGTTTATAGAACGTGTTCTATTTCCGGCAACAGATCATGGCTGGGAAACCGATCGAGTATGATGCGAAGGCAGCTGCAACACGTTCCAGGAGGATCATCTCCGTGTCACCTTCGAAGTCGCGCACGGACGCGCTCATGGCGGGCGACGAGCTCAGCTCGGCCGCCCAGCGCGAGCGTCGCAAGCGGATCGTCGACGCGACCATCGCGCTGGCGTCGAAGGGCGGGTTCGACGCCGTCCAGATGCGCGCCGTGGCCGACCGCGCGGACGTCGCGCTGGGCACGTTGTACCGCTACTTCCCCTCGAAGGTCCACCTGCTCGTGTCGAGCCTCGCGGTGGAACTGGAACGCGCCCAGGAGAAGATGGACCGCACCACCGTCCCCGGCGAGAGCCCGTACGAGCGCGTGCTGTTCGTGCTCGGCCGCATCACCAGGGGCCTGCAGCGCAACCCGCACCTCACCGAGGCGATGACGCGCGCGTTCACGTTCGCCGACGCTTCCGCGGGCGCCGAGATCGACCGGGTCTCGCTGCTCATGGAGAGCATGTTCACCAAGGCGATGAGCGACGACGCGCCGACCGAGGAGCAGAAGGCCATCGCCCGCGTCATCGGCGACGTGTGGCTGTCGAACCTGGTCGCCTGGGTCACCCGCCGCGCCACCGCCACGGACGTCGCGAACCGCCTCGAACTCACGGTGCGTCTGCTGCTCAAGTGAGTAGTCCTGGGGAATGACCCGCGAGTCACACCGCCGAACGATGCCGGTGCACGGCGTTCACCCCTACCGTCTGTCCTATGAAGACGCTCGTGGTGGTCCTCGTCGTGCTGGCCGTGCTGGGCGGCGGAACCGTTGCCCTGGTGAACCACTTCGGCGGCTGGACGACGCTCACCGGCAAGGCCTGGGCGATCACCTACGAGGTCTCGTCCCAGCCCGCCGAGTCGCTCGGGGACGTGACGTACACCGAGTCGCCCACCCGGTACCGCAAGGAGACGCCGCAGAACGTCAGCGTCTCGAAGCCGCTGCCGTGGACCGCGGAGGTCGTGATCAACGCCGGCGAGAAGGCCCAGGTCACCGCCGCGCCCAAGGGCGATCAGGTGCTGACGTGCCGCATCCTGCTCGACGGGGTCAAGGAACTGGCGACCGCAACGGGCGCGCCCGGTCAGAAGGTCAGTTGCGACGCCGCGCCCGGTACTTGATGATCGGCGGCACCACGATGAGCACGAGGACGACCTCGATCACGTAGATCCACGGCCTTTCGATCCCGAGCACGCCGATGACGGCGCCTGCCGCGAATCCCAGCAGGATCAGACCGAGCACGATCAGCACAAGTTGTCCGCGTTGCGACACGATTGCCACCCCCTCTCCCCAGCGCCGAGCCCCCACGCACCGGCGACCTCCTTCCGGATCGGCCGACCGCGCCCCAGGTCAAACCCGCCGGCGGTTCACGCTCGTGAACCTCGCCAACGCCAACCTCGCCAACACCAACCTCGCCTCGTACCTCGTGCCGGTGCACGCGGACGTCCCGCGGATCGACGTCCGGCTCCTCGACCACCCGGACCCGCTGGTCAGCGGCCTGGGCGCGAAGGGCGTCGGCGAGCTCGGCATCGTGGGCGCGGCCGGCGCGATCGCGAACGCCGTCCACCACGCCACGGGTGTCCGGGTTCGCGATCTGCCGATCACACTGGAGAAACTGCTGACCTGATCAGACCTCGATCAGACGTTGTCGACGTGCGCGACGCCCGCGGTGCGGTAGTCCTGCACGGCCGTCTTCACCTGGGCCGGGCTGAGCACCTGGTCCTTGGCGAAGTACACGTAGTCGACCTCCTGCTGGTAGGCGCGTTCGGCACTGCTGCCCTGCAGGCCGCCCGAGATGAACCAGAGGTTGAAGTTGATCGACATCGGCGTCTCCGGGTAGTACTTGTCGCCGTGGTCGGCGACCAGGTTGCCGTCGATGTAGTACTTCACGCGGCCGTTCGCCACCTGGAAAACGAGGTCGTGCCAGCCGTTGTAGCTGACGCGCTGCTCGTTGTGGATGTTGTCGGCGACCCACGGTTCGTTCTGGTAGGTCTCCCAGGTGGTCTCGTACATGACGTTGGCCGGTTCGCCCCAGCCGCCGTTGGGCAGGTACTCGAAGTCGATCTCGCCGTAGTTCGGGGCCATCGGCGCGTCGAGCGGGGTGATGGTGAAGAACGTCTGCACGACGTGGTCACCGTCCGGGCCGAAAACGGGCGCGTCGCTGAACTTCACGCGTGACGCGTAGGTGCCCTCGAAGAACTTCCGCTGGTGGTACAGCTCCGTCTGCCTGGCGGCGGAACCGTTGTTCCACGAGTCGAGGCGCATGACCTTCTGGCCGTCGACGGTCGGGAACGTGATGCGCGACGGGTCCCAGGTCGCGCCCGGCACGCCGGGGCCGCCACCGCCCGAACGGACGGTCCAGCCGCGCTGGCCGATCCGCGAGTCGCTCGAGTTGTTGTAGGCGAAGTCGTCGAACATCTTGGGGCCGTTGGGATTCGGCTGCGTCGTCGTGGTCGTCGTGGTGGTGGGCGGGCTGCCGCCGGGCGGGGTGCCCCACAGCAGCGTGCTGCCGCGGTGGACCGTGACGCGGTTCCACGCCGAGTAGGTGCTCTCGCCGCGGAACGAGTAGTCGTCGGACTGGGCGATCGGGCCCCAGTTGGTGCGGTAGAAGCGGAGTTGCAGGTCTCCGGAGTCGGCGCCGGCGTTCAGCGTGCCCGCGCCGGAGGTGAAGCCGACCTCCAGGTAGCGGTCGGCAGGGCCGCCGGTCAGGGTGCCGAACTGGCCGGTCACGTTGCCGCAGCCGCGCACGGCCCACGAGCAGGCGAACCGGTAGCCGACGTCCGGGGTGTCGCTCTTGAAGTAGTAGCGGATCTTCACGTCGGACAGCGGCACGCTCGTGGTGCCCGAGTTGACCAGTTTGAACCACGGTTCGGCCTGGTCGGTGGTCGCACCGGACGCGCTGGTCCGGTACTGGGCGGTGATCGCGTCGGCGGCGAACGCGCTGGGCGCCACGGCCAGTGCTGCCACCGCCAGGGCCGCGCAGGACGCGGCTAGGAGTGCTCGCAACGTTCTCTCCTCATTTCGGCAGGGATGGACAGGGCGGCGAGCCTTGACGAGTGGAGGCGCATCCTGGTGGTGAAGCCCTCCCACTCGGGGCGCTGGGACCAGAGGGTGTCGGCCAGCGCGGCAAGACGGGGAAATGCCAGGTATTCCAGGTGGTCGCGGGAACGGGCGTGCTCGGTCCACAGCTGGCACTGGGCGCCGAGCACGCCGTCGGGCAGCGGCACGTGGTAGACGTCGCGGGCGGTCACGACGTACCCGGGCTGGCCGGGTGGTTCGTGCGGGGCGTCCGACTGGGGGTAGTCGAGGTAGGTGGAGGTGTGCGGGGTCATGACGACCGGCTGGCCGCGCTCCAGTGCTTTGGCCGCCTGGGTTTCGTCCTTCCACGGCATCACGAGGGATCGCGGGTCGCCCGTCGGTTCCCAGGCGGCCGGGACGCGGCCACGGTCGAGCAGGTACTTGCTCGCCTGGCGGAGGAACTGGGCGTGCACGTCCTCCGGCAGCAGGCATTCGTCGCCGCCGAGGTGGACGTGCTCGCCGGGGAAGACCTCCAGCACCTCGGCCAGGACCTCGCGGACGAAGCCCATCGCGTGCAGGCCGAACGCCGCGTCGCTGATGCCCCAGCGGGTCCAGACGGGCAGCGGTTCCGAGGCGATGCCTAGGTCGGGATAGGCAGCCAGCGCCGCGCGGGCGTGGCCGGGCATCTCGATCTCCGGCACGACCCGGACGCCGCGCTCGGCGGCGAACGCCACCAGGCCTTCCAGCTCGGCACGGGTGTAGGTGCCGCCGTGCGGGACGCCGTCGCCGTTCGTCTCGGTGCGCCAGCCGCCGATCGAGGTCAGCAACGGGTGCGCGGGCACCGGCATGCGCCAGCCCTGGTCGTCGGTCAGGTGCAGGTGCAGGACGTTGAGCTTGTGCAGGGCCATCAGGTCGATGAACCTGCGCAGCACGTGCACCGGCTGGAAGTGCCTGGCGACGTCGAGCATGAACCCGCGCCACGGCAGCCTGGGCACGTCGCGGATGTCGACGCCCGGCAGCGTCCAGTCCACTTCGGACGCTCGTGTCGGCCTCAGCGCCTCGACCGGCAGGAGCTGGCGGATCGTCTGGACTCCGTGCGTCAGGCCTTCTCTGGTGCCCGCGCGCAGCAGGACGCCGTGCTCGTTGACGGTCAGCGCGTAGCCCTCCGCGCCGAGTCCGACGAGCTTGGCGTCCAGCGCGATGACGATCTGGCCGTGGTCGGCGATCGGCAACGGCAGTCCCGTAGCCGGCCTGAGGAGCGAGCGCAGGAGCCTGGCCACGGGCTCGGCGCCGGGCGTGACGCGCACGCTCGTGCCGCAGTCCAGCGTGAACCCCTTGCCGCGCCGCACGATCCTGGTCGGGAGTGGAACGATCATCCCTTCACCGCCCCTCCGACGATGCCGGTGGTCACCCGGCCCTGCAACACGACGAAGATCAGCAGCACCGGCAGCATGAACAGCGTCGAAGCGGCCATCGTGGCTCCCCAGTCGGTGCCGAAGGTGTTGTTGAACGAGGACAGCCAGACCGGCAGCGTGCGGTCGTCCTGGTCCTTGATGATCAGCACGTTGGCGAAGGCGAACTCGTTCCACGCGGTGATGAACCCGAACAGCGACGTCGCCAGCAGACCAGGTGCGAGCAAGGGGAACACGACCTTGCGGAACGCCTGCCCGCGCGTGCACCCGTCGACCTGTGCCGCTTCTTCGAGGTCGACCGGGATGGCGGCGAGGAACCCGCGCAACGTCACGATGGTGAACGGCAGCGTCATCATGAAGTAGACCAGCGTGAGGATCCACAGCGTGTCGAGCATGCCGGTGTCCCTGGCGATCACGTAGATCGGGATGAGCAGCGCCTCCCACGGCGTCATCTGCGCGACGAACACCATCAGCACGAAAGCCCTGCGGCCCTTCCACTGCAGCCGCGCGATCGCGAACGCCGCGAGCAGGGCCACCAGCAACGCCAGGACCACCGCGCCGCCCGCCACGAGAAGACTGTTGCGCCAGAACGAGAAGAACCCCTTCGCAGCGATCGCCGTGCCGAAGTGGTCGAACGTGATCGGCAGCGGCAGGAACGTCGGTGTCGCACTCTGGATGTCCTTGGTGGGCTTGAAGGCCGTGAGCACCATCCAGTACACGGGGAACGTCGAGATCACGAAGACGATGAGCGCCGCCGTGGTGCGCGAGATCCGTCCGATCATGCGTCCCGCTCCTGCCGGTAGAGCTGGCGGAAGTACGCCAGCAGTGCGAGCACGAGCAGCACCACCATGAGCATCGACACGGCCGCGCCCAGGTCGTAGCGCTGCAACGACTGTGCGACCTGGAAGGCGTAGACCGGCAACGTCGTCGTGGCCTGGCCAGGACCGCCCTGGCTGATCACCCAGATCTGCACGAACGCCTTGACGACCCAGATCACCTCCAGGCACGTGATCAGGCCGAACATGGCGCGCAGCATGGGAAACGTGATGGTCGAGAACACCCGCCACGCGCCGGCGCCGTCGATGCGCGCGGCCTCGTACAGCTCCTGCGGCACGGTGATCATCGCCGCGTACAGCGACAGTGCGGCGAACGGGATCGACTGCCAGACGATCAGCGTGATGAGGATGCCGAACGTCGCCTCGCCGTTCGCGAACCAGGTGTAGTCGCGGTACTCCTCGAAGCCCAGCGCGACCAGCGCCCAGTTCACGACGCCGAGCCTGGACTGGAAGAGCCACTGGAACACCGTGGTCGCCGCGATGATCGGCGTCGCCCAGGTGAGCACGAGCCCGCCCATCACCAACAGGCGCAGCCATTTCCCGAGCCTGACGAGCAACAGCGCGACCAAAGTGGACAGAACCATGATGAGCACCACGTTGATCGCGGTGAACCAGAGCGTGCGCCTGACCACGCCCCAGAACTCGGGGTCGGACAACACCTTCACGTAGTTCGCGAGCCCTACGAACTTCGCGTCGCCGCGCACGAGCTGCGGCAGCCCGAACTCCTGCAGCGAGATGATCACGTTGCGAACCAGCGGGTACACCAGCAGGTACGCGGTGGTGAGCAGGGTGGGCGCGATCAGCAGATACGGCAGCACCGGGCGTTTGCGGCGCTTCGGGGCGGCCGGCGCGGTCTCCCGCACCGGCCTTTCGGCCAGGAGCGTCATTTGCCCGAGTTCAACGCTTGGGTGATCACTTCGTCGGCGGTCTTGGCCGCTGTCGCGGGATCGGCACCGGTCAGGACCGCGGTCTGGAACTCCTTGATCGGGTTGCGGGCCTCGACCGCCGCCCAGTTCGGCGAGTTCGGGGTGGCGTGCCCGTTGGCAGCGCCCTGCGCCATCGCCGCCGTACCGGGATCGCCGCCCACCGCCTGCGCGAGCGACTTGCGGTTCGGCACGTAGTTCATCGCCTTCGCGAGCTCGACCTGCCACTTCTCGCCGGCGAGCGCCTTGACGACCTCGTACGCGCCGTCCTGCCTGCCCGACGCCATCGGGATGATGAGGTCGGAACCGCCGGTGAACACCGCGCCGGGCTTGTCCGCGGTCTTGCCGGGGATCGGGAAGAAGCCGATCTTGCCTTCGAGCTCCGGGTTGGCCTTCGTGACGAGCTTCGCCGCGCCGGGCACCGCGATGAACTGCGCGACCTTGCCGCCCGCGACCACGTCCGTCTGCTGCGGCTTGGCCTCGTCGGAGTCCTTCGGCCCGTCGCCGAGCGCCTGGAGCTTCTTGTAGAAGTCCATGCCCGCCAACGCCTGCGGCGTGTTCAGCGAGCCGCTCCACCTGTCGCCGCTCTGCTTGGCGAGGTCGCCGCCCTCGTCCCAGACGAACCCGGACAGCGTGTACCAGTTCTGGCCGGGCAGGTAGATCCCCTGCTGGTCGCCCTGGTCGAGCTTGGCGGTGGCGGCGAGCCACTCCTCGCGGGTCTTGGGCGGCGTGACCTGGGCGGCCTCGAACAGGTCCTTGCGGTAGATGACGACCCGGTTGGCCGCGTAGAACGGGACGCCGAACTGCTTGCCGTCCACCGCACCCGGTTCGCCCAGGCCAGGAATCCAGTCGTCGCCCTGAAGCTCGCTCTTCTTGGCGGACAGGTCCGTGACGCCCTTGCTGGCCACGTACTGGGCGACCTGGGTGTTGCCGACCTCGATCACGTCCGGCGGATCAGTGCTGGCCAGGGCACTGGTCACCTTCTGCGTGATGCCGTTCCACTCCTGAATCTGGATCTTCAGGTCGAGGTCGGCGTGATCACGTTCGAACTCGCTCTCGAACTTCGACACGAACTCCTCGGTGGCCGTGTCCTTCATGAGCCACACGGTGATCTCCTGCTTCCCACCGCCGCCGCCCGCGGACGTACCGCAGGCCGACAACGTGAGAGCCAGGGCTAACAAGGCAGCGGAGCGCGACACGACTCACCTCTCGCTGGGATGTGACCAATTGGTCAGGTCCGATGGGAGTGGGTAGAAAGTGGCATAGACCACTTCTCAGGTCAATCCCCTGGTTGGCTGCGTGAGAGCGCTCTCGATCTTCAACAGGCTGGTTACTTACCAGTGGTATGCCATACTGGCCGCCGACCGAGCGGAGGGGCATGGCCGAAGCGATCCTCAAGCGCGAGCAGGTCCGCGACTACCTGCTCGAGCTCATCGAGACCCACCCGGCGGGCGCCCCGATCCCCGCCGAACGCGTGTTGTGCCAGCAACTCTCAGTCTCACGCCCCACTGTCCGCTCAGCCGTGGAGGAACTGGTCAACACCGGCCTGCTCGTCCGCCAGCACGGCCGGGGCACCTTCGTCGCGCGCGCCAAGATCACCCAGGAGATGGTGTCCGACACCGGATCCATGTCCCTGCCCCAGGCAGGCGGCACGTGGTCGTCCCGGGTGCTCGAACACGCCCGCATCCCGGCCGGCGCCCGAGTGGGCCGCCGCCTGCACCTCTCCCCCGCCGCCGAGATCCACTACATCGCCCGCCTGCGCCTGGTCGACGGCGAACCGATGGCGTTGGAGTACCTGCACGTACCCGCGCTGGTCGCGCCCTCGTTGACGTTGCACGACATGGAGTCCGGCGACTTCTACGAACGGCTGCGCGAGCACGGCGTGCACGTTTCCGAGGCCGTGCAGTCGATCGAGCCCACGGTGGTCAACGAGTCCGAGGCCGCATTGCTCGGAGTACCGGTGTTCGCGCCTGCTCTGCTGTTCGAGCGGCTGACGACCGATGCCGAAGGGCGGCAAGTGGAGTACGTGCACTCGATCTATCGGGGGGACCGGTATCGGATCGTGTCGCGGTTGACGCTCGGGGCTTCGCCGCGCAATACCGTGGACGTGCAGGCGAAGGTCGGGAACGACCTGTTCCAGTAACACCGGACTGCCTTGGCACGACGTGAAATCACGTGCAGGGACCTACGTTCGTTCGCGCGGTCGAGGCCACACTGGCCGGCATCGCCTTCGTCGCCGAAGTCGGGACCCCCTGCTGCCCCTCACGAACAACGACCACACCGAGGCCGGAATCCACCTCGCCCTCGACGACCACGAGTACGACGCCGGCGTCCCCGCGCTGCGTTTCATCGTCACCGCGACCGCCTTCAACCCGGCCGAGCGCAAACCGGTCGCGCAGTACGGCGTTCTCAACGAGGAGTACGCCAGCTCGAAGCTGAACGTGACGCTGACCAACTCGCTCTTCGGATCGACGACGGTGCCGTTTCCGGTTGCGTACGCCGTGGACCCGTTCGGCCCGGAAGACGCCCGCCAGGTGACCGCCTCCGTACCGGCCGACGCCGACCCAACGCAGTTTCCCAACGACACCTACTCCCTCAACCTCAGCGTCGGCGTCAGACTTCCTCCGGAACTCGGCGCCGCGGTGCCGCGGTGCCGCGGTGCCGCAGAACGTGACCGACGGGACCTCGGTGAGCGCCGGCGAAGCGGCCAAGCTCCCAGTGGCTTTCGGCCTCGCGCTCGACCGCAGGCTCGGAAGGTGGAAGCCTCGGCACCGACAAGATCGTGGCGGGCGAGTTCGAGACCGAATCTCGGACCTACGCGGCGCGCATGGAGGCGGAGTTCAGCCGCGGATGGGCGTACTGGGCGTTCATCTAGGCGGTGAGCCTGATGCCGGCGGTGATCGGGCTGAGCTTCTTCGTCCGCACCAGAAGACGGCGCGGGAGCAACGACACCTCGGCCGCCATGGAACTAGCGGCCGCGCAAGCCTTTGCCCCCGCGAGTGCCCGACGGGGCCGTCCGCCGGATCACATGAACCGGGTGCTCTGGCTGTCAACGAAGGTCTGCGCGCGTTCCAGGGTGTGCGAGGCGTAGGTTCCCCCGGCACGCGCGTCCAGCAGGGCGTTCTGCTGCGCGTCCGTCATCATCCGCTGCAGCTCGAAACGCTGGTGCAGCGACTTGTCCGGGTCCTGCTCCAGGAACTTCTTCTCGATGCCCTCGCTCATCGCGATCGTGCGTTCCAGCGTCTGCTCCAGCAGGTGCTCGTCGAACGGCTCACCGTTCTCGCGGCACAACGTCGAGCTCTCCAGCAACGTCCGGCTCGCCGTCACCAGTTCGCCCGCCAGCCGGGCGTACTCGCGGCGTTCGTGGTCCTCGTCGTTGCCCCGGATGCCCAGCCACCTGATCACCAGCGGCAACGAGCCGCCCTGCACGACCAGGGTGAGGATCGCGACCGTGAAGGCGATCAGGATCAGCTCGTTGCGGAACGGCAGGTCCTCCGGCAGTGTCTGAGCGGCCGCCACCGTCACCACGCCGCGCATGCCGGACCAGGCGAGCACCGCGCCGCCCCGCCAGCTCAGGCCCTCGGTGGCGTAGAAGGCCACGTCGGCCTGTTTGCGTTGCAGCATCCGGATTCCGCGGTCGTACCGCTTCTCCTCGCCGGGCTTGGGGCCGCGTGCGACGAACCGGTCGGCGAAGGCCTCGAGCTTGCCGGTGAACGCGTCCGCGCGGCGTTGCTGGCGGCGCAGCAGGGCGATCACCGGGATGGTGAACGCCACGCGCAGCAGCACCAGCGCCACGGTGGCCAGCGCGCCGATGACCAGCGTTCGCGCCAGGTCGTCGTCCGCCACGGTGGCGACGACCGACGTGAGCTCGAAGCCCACCAGCAGGAAGACGCCGTTCTCCAGGATCAGCTGGATCGTGCGCCAGTTGGTGCGTTCGGAGATGCGGTCGTGCGCGGTGAACCGCTTGGCGCTCTGGTGCCCGGTGATCAGACCGGCCACGACGACGGCGATCACGCCGGACGCGTGCACCTCCTCGGCCGGGATGAACGCCAGGAACGGGACGACGTACGAGATCGCGGTCGTGAGCACCGGCTGGCCCTGGATCTTCGACCGCGCCCACACCGACACGATGCCGACCGCGGCGCCGATCACCACGCCCACCGACACGGCGTACGCGAAGTCGCCCACCGCACTGCCGAACGACACGCTCGCCGTGATCGCGACGATGGCCGTGCGCAGCAACACGAGCGCGGTCGCGTCGTTGACCAGGCCTTCGCCCTCGAGGATCGTGACGAGCCTGGGCGGCAGGCCGAGCTTCTTGCCGATCGACGTGGCGGCAACCGCGTCGGGCGGGCTGATCACCGCGCCCAGGGCGAGCGCCGCCGCGAAGCCGATCTCGGGCAACAGCCACCAGATCAGCAGACCCGTGCCGAACGCGGACACCACCACGAGCAGCACCGACAGCGCGCCGATGGTCGCGAAGTTGCGTCTGAAGTCGACCACCGGCACGTTCACCGCCGCCGAGTACAGGATCGGCGGCAGCACGATCACGAGGATCCACTCAGGCTCCACGAACAGGTGCGGAGCTCCAGGCAGCTGGCTGCAGCCCATGCCGACGAGCACGAGCAGCACGGGTGCGGCCACGCCCAGTTTGGGCGCGGCGTACGACACCACCACGATGATCAGCACGGCCGCGACGGCGAGCAAGGCCCATTCCTGCATGACGTGCAGTTTGCTTGATCGGAACGGACCTCGCCCGGGCAGCCACGCCGGTCAGGAAGCAGGAAGCACGTGGCGGCCGTCACGATCGGTGCTCAGGCACAGTGAGCAGATCTCGCCGCCGAGAGCGCTGGCCGTCATGTCCGGTCGCTCGTACGACTCCGTGCACACCACGCACTCGTACCGCGTCCCGCTCGGGTTGCCGTCCTCGTCGAGCACCGGCTCCGCGATGCCGTCGTCCGTGCGGCGCAGGTAGAACCGGCCGCGCGTGAGCACCGCGAGCAACGGCGTCAGCACGATAGGGATGCCGACCGCGACCAGTGGCGAGTAGGGCTGGATCGCCGCGCCGAACAGTCCGAAGTAGACCGAGATGGAGCAGATCGACGAGGCGAGGAACGACCCGACGCCCACCGGGTTGACCGCGAACAGCATGCCGCGGCGGAACTCCGGTTGCTTGGGCGAGAGCTTCAGCAGGTACTTGTTGATCGCGATGTCCGCCGCGACCGTGACGACCCACGCCATCGCACAGTTCGAGTAGAAGCTCAGCAGGTTGTTGAGGAAGCTGAACATGTCCGCTTCCATCAGCACCAACGCGATCACGAGGTTGACCAGCACGAACACCAGTCGTCCCGGATAGTGCTTCGTGACGCGGGTGAAGGAGTTCGTCCACGCCAGCGACCCCGAGTAGGCGTTGGTGACGTTGATCTTCACCTGGCTCAGCACCACGAGCACCAGCGCCAGCGGCACCACCAGCCACGCCGGCATGAACTGCTTGAACACCCCGGTGAACTGCTCGATCGGCTCCACCGCGGCGACCTTGCCGACCGCGTCGAGCACGTAGACCGCCATGAACGCGCCGATCGCCTGCTTCAGCGCGCCGAACACGACCCAGCCCGGTCCGGCCATGATCATCGACGTCCACCACGCCCGCCGGTTCTCCGCGGTGCGCGGCGGCATGAACCGCAGGTAGTCGATCTGCTCGCCGATCTGCCCCATCAACGACAGGCACACGCCAGCGCCGAGCATCACCGCCGCGGTGTTCACGCCGGTGTCCCCGTAGGCGAGCCAGCGGCTGACCGAGTCCGGGTCCGCGATCACCAGGTACAGCAGCGGCGCCACCATCAGCAGCAGCCACAACGGGTTCGTCCAGCTCTGCAGCTTCGCGAGCACCTTCATCCCGTAGATCACCAACGGGATGATCACCAACGTCGACGCGAGATACCCCAGCCACAGCGGCAGCCCCAGCGCGTACCGCAGGCCCTGCGCCATGATCGAGCCTTCGAGCGCGAAGAAGATGAACGTGAAGCTCGCGAAGATCACGCTCGTGATGACCGAGCCGTAGTAGCCGAACCCTGATCCGCGCGTGATCAGGTCGAGGTCGATGTTGTACCGCGCCGCGTAGTAGGCCAGCGGGAACCCGGTCACGAAGATGACGATCGCCGCGAACGCGATGGCCAGCAACGCGTTCCCGGTGCCGTGCGCGAGCCCGATGCCCGCACCGATCGAGAAGTCCGCCATGTAGGCGATCCCGCCCAGCGCGGACGCACCGACGACGGCGGGCGTCCAGCGCCGGTACGTCCGGGGTGCGAACCGAAGGGTGTAGTCCTCAAGCGTCTCTTTGGACGCCGCACGTACCGGCGCGGGCTCCACAACCTCGTCAAGGGTCATGGATCTCGACGCTAGGAACTGCGCGTTTCGTTCAGTCGCACCACTTGTGACGAGCGCATCACGCTCCGCGCACTCACAACTTCCAGATCCTGACGGTCTTGTCGTCGCCACCCGCCGCGATCCGCTTGCCGTCCGGCGAGAACGCCACCGTCTGGATCTGCCCGGCCGCACCGATCACGGTCGCGCGGATCTTCTTCGTCTCCACGTCCCACAGCTGGACGAAGTTGCCCTGCCCCCAGACCGCGATCGTGTCGCCGTCCGGGTGGAACAGCGCGCTCGACACCGTCAGACCGTCGTCCGCGCGCAGGAACACCGCCTTGCTCTGGCCCGACTCGACGTCCCAGAGCTGCATCGCGTTCGTGCCGTCGCCGTCGATGACCGCGAGTGACTTGCCGTCGGGCGAGAACGTGCCGCCGTCGCCGGTCGAGTCGTTGATGGTCTTGACCGTCTTGCCGGTGGCCGGATCGACGATCTTGATCTCCTGGTACTTGGTGCCCGCGTAGGCGAGGAGTTTTCCGTCCGGGCTGAAGGAGAGCTCGCTGCTGCCCTGGGCCTCGGTCAGGCCGATCTTGACCTTGCGCGTCGCGACGTCCCAGACCTGCAGGCGGCCGGTGTGGGTGATGCCGGCGAGGGTCTTGCCGTCCGGGTGGAAGCGCAGGTTCTTCATGATCGAACGGCTCTCGTCGAGGCCGCCGATCATGGTGCGGTCGGCGAGGTTCCACAGGTACGTGGTGAAGTCGCCGGTGCGGTTGCCGCCCGCCGCGAGGATCTTGCCGTCCGGGCTGATCGCGACAGCGGTGGCCGCCGCGCCGCCGGGACCGGCCGGGAGTTGGACGGTGCCGACGACCTTGTTGGTCGTGGTGTCCCAGATCCGGACGGTGTCACCGCCGTCACCCAGGCCGTCCTGGGCGCTGGCCAGGAACTTGCCGTCCGGGCTCCAGGCGACGGAGGCGATCGCGTACGTGTGATCGACGAGCTGGACGTGCTCGGTGAACTCCTCCGGGCGTCCCGGCTGGGCCTTCGACGACGTCGTCGACTGCTCGGAGCCGCCCTCCTTGTCGGACGCCGCCTTGTTGTCGTTGTTGGACGGCAGTACGGCCTCCCCACCGTCGTTGTTCCTCGTGCCGATCCACCACGCGGTGCCGCCGCCGATCAGCGCGACCGCACCGACACCGGCGAACAACGCCGTGCGTCTGCTGACACCGCCAGACTTCGCCACGACCGGCAGCACGACGGGTGCGCCCGCGAGCATCGCCAGCGCCTGGTCGACCGAGGCGCGGTCGACGGGGTTCTTGCGCAGCAGCCCACCCAGCAGCGACGCGAGGTGCCCTGCTCGTTGCGGGGGCGGCGGGTCCTGGGTGAGCAGCATCGACAGGGTCGTCATGAAGTCCTTGCCCTGGTACGGCGGCCGGCCTTCCACGGCGGCGTACAGGGTGGCGCCGAGCGACCACATGTCGGTCGCCGGGGTGATCGGCGCGCCGGTGCCCTGCTCGGGCGCCATGTACGCGGGCGTGCCGACGATCGAGCCGTCGGTGGTCAGCGGGACGTCGCCGGTGAGCCGCGCGATGCCGAAGTCGGTGATGACGACCCGGTCGCCGGACAGCAACACGTTGGCGGGCTTGAGATCGCGGTGCACGATCCCTGCCTGGTGCGCCACCCGCAGCGCGCTCAGCATCGACGTGGCGATGTAGGCGACCTGGTCCGGCGGCAGCGCGCCCTGGGCCTTGACGGCGTCGGACAGCGAGCCGCCCCGGACGTACTCCATCACGATCATCGGGGTGCCGTTGTACTCGACGACGTCGTGCACGGTGACGATGCCGGGGTGGTTGAGCTGGCCGGCGAGCTGCGCCTCCCGCATGGCGCGCTGGCACAGCAACGCCCGCTGCTGCGGGTCGAGCCCGACCGGCAGCAGCAGCTCCTTGATGGCCACCTCACGGCCGATGACCTCGTCCCGGCCGAGCCACACCCGGCCCATGCCGCCGACGCCGATCACCTGAACGAGCCGGTAGCGCTGCGCCACCAGGCTTCCCGTCGCATCTGTCACGGCGCGGAGCTTAGATGGGAGAACGCGCTCCCACGACGGTAACCGGCAAGTTCGTGAACAATCGGAACTGTTGGCAGCAAAGAAACATCATGCGCGTTCAATCGGTCGACAATGGACCTGTCCCTAGTGGACTCTCGCGACCTCGATCCCGATCTCCCCGAACATCCGCAACTTCCGCGTCCTCGTCGGTTCCGTGGTGAAACCGGCCTCGCCGATCCCCTTCGCCGCGTGGCCGTGATGCACGATGTCGGCGAGCACGAGCAGGCCTCCGGGCCGCAGCACGCGGCGCACTTCGGCGAGCATCTCGCCCTTCGAAGGCCCGTCGAGGTGGTGCAGCATCAGGCTCGAGAAGACGACGTCGAACGAGGCGTCCGGGAACGCCAGCTCCTGCGCGAACCCCCGGTCCAGCTTCGCCTTCACCCCAGCCCGCCGCAGCTTGCGCTCGGCCCGCGCCAGCATCTTCAGATCGGGGTCCACGCCGACGAGCTCGACGTCGCCATGACGCTTTCCGGTGGAGCGCAACAGGTTCCCGGTGCCGCAGCCGACGTCGAGCACTCGTTGCCCGGCACCCAGTCCGGCCACCTCGACCATCTCCTGATGGATCGCGGACAAGCCGGACACCCGGTGCAGCACGTCGTAGAACGGCAGCAGGAAGTGCTTGCCCATCCCGGGCAGGTAGTCACGCTCTTGGGACGATGTTTCGGCCATGAACTCATTCTGACTGGCCTCAGACCTGGATTTCTGTGCCGATCCACGGTTTGAGTGGGACGATTTGACGGTGCGCGCCATCCGAACACCGATGAAGGGCTCCGGGCCCGCGAAGTACGCCTGGCAACCCGCTCCCGGCGACCTGCCCGTCATGGCCCTGCGGCTCGGGCACGGCGCGGACTTCGACGGTTCGCACGAGGCGCACTCCCACGACTTCCCCGGCCTCGCCTACTTCGAGACGGCGGGCGGCGTGGTGCGGCACGGCCGTCAGGTCAGGCAGGTCGAGGCCGGCGACCTGTTCGTCATCGCGCCCGGCGACGTGATGGGCCAGGCCCGCAGCGACGACCTCCTCGGCGCACGGGGCTGGGGCGTCTTCTTCACCGCCGACTCGCTCGGCCAGGACACTCCCGGCGCGCACCTGGCGTGGCGCACGCACCCGCTGCTGTTCCCGTTCGTCCACGGCGGCGCGACGGGTGCGTTGCGGCTCAAGGTCCCCGTCGAGCACCGACCCGAGTGGACTGCCCGAGTGGAGGCGCTGCACGCGGAACTCGTGCGACGCCAGGACGGCTACCGGGAAGCCGTGTCGGCGCACCTGACGCTGCTGCTGGTCGGGGTGTCGAGGCTGGCCGCGGACGTCGTCGGCGACCTGCGCGAGAACGCCGAGCCGCTGCTGGCCGAGGTGTTCGACGTGATCGAGCGGCGTTACCAGGAACCGCTGTCGCTGCGCGAGGTCGCCGCCGCGGTCAGCATCTCCCCCGGCCACCTGACCTCGACGGTGCGCAAGCGGACCGGGCGCACGGTGCAGGAGTGGATCACCGAACGCCGGATGGTCCAGGCACGGCGGCTGCTGGCCGGGACGGACCTGCCGGTCGGCGACATCGGGCGAGACGTGGGCATCCCGGACGCCGGCTACTTCGCGCGGACGTTCGGCAAGGTGCACGGGATGAGCCCCACGCGTTGGCGGCGGTTCAACCATCTGAACGCCCGCTGAACTCCTGTGGACGGCCTGTCGATCAAGGGCCGTTTCGTCGCTTTCGTCCCTCCCAGCCGTGGCACTGTCGTGCCATGACCGGCACCACCCTGAACGACGGCAGAGACCTCGGCGCGAGGTTCCACGACCGGATGGAAGTCGTGGTGAGGTGGCTGCCGTTCGGGCTCTCCCGCGTCGTGGCGCCGAGCTTCCTCGGGTTCGCCCTGATCAACGGGTTCACGTTCGGCGTCGACCTGCTGCTGCTCACGCTGTTCCGCAGTGGACTCGGCCTGCCGGTGCCGATCGCGTTCACGATCGCCTACGTGCTCGCGTTCGGCCTGAGCTTCGTGCTCAACCGGGCGCTGAACTTCCGCTCGCACGCGCCGGTCGGCCCGCAGGCGGGCCTGTACGCCGTCGCGATCGCGATCAACTACCTGGCGTTCATCCTCGGGGTCGGCAGCGCGCTGACCGAGATCGGCCTGCAGTACCACCTGTCCCGCATCGTCGCCGGCGCGTGCGAGGCCGCGTTCATGTACAGCGCGATGCGCTGGATCATCTTCCGCGACACCGAGGACTGACCTACTGCAGGTAGCCCTCGACCTCGCCGACCGTGCGGGCGGGGACGTCCTCCGCGTCGCCGCCCAGCGACCGGGCCGACCGGCGGCGCCGCAGCAGGTCCCAGCACTGGTCGAGGGCTTCTTCCAAAGACCGCAGCCGGGCGTGCTCCTCATCCGTGGAGATCTCCCCGGACGCGAGCTGCTGACGCAACTTGTGCTCCTCGTCGACCAGTTCGTTGATGCGGCCCAGCACGTTCTCGTCGCTCATCTCGCCGACTCTACGACGTACCCGAGGGCAGCGCGGCCAGCGACAGGCTGTTGCCGTCCGGATCGAGCACCTCGACGTGCCGGACGCCGTTGGAGTACGTCTCGACGGGCTCATGGCCGACGCCGAAGGCCGCGAGCCGGGCCAGTGCCTCGTCGAACTCGTTCAGCTCCACCCCGAACGTGATCATCGAGCCGCCCACGCGCGACGACCGCACGTCACGGGCGTCGAGCACGATGTACGCGTTCTCCCCGACCTGCCAGAGGTGTTCCTCGCCGATGACCTCGTCCGCCCCGCGGCCGAAGAACACCTCGTACCACTCCAGCGACCTGGCCAGGTCACTCACACACATCACGCTGTGCAGATCCACGCGGTCCACCCTTCCCATCGTCTTGAAAGGGTGGACCGGTCGCGCGACGAGAACTCATCGGTGAACCACGGGCGATTCGTCCGGTTGGTCCAATGAAATGGTTCAACCACTTGTTTACACTTGTGAACAGGGCCGCCGACCCGTCACGCGAACCACCTCCCTCGCGGAAGTGCTTCGCCACCTCCGCCTGCCAGGAGGCGTTGTGAAGTCACGTACTCGGCTTGCTCTGGCGAGCCTCACGTCCACCGCCGTGGTGGTCGTCGCGTTCCTCGTCCCCACGACGCCCGCGGTCGCCCACGGCACGATGTCCGATCCGGCCAGCCGGGTCTACACGTGCAAGAACGAGGGCCCCGAGACCCCGAAGTCCGACGCGTGCAAGGCGGCCGTCGCCGCCGGTGGCACGCAGGCGTACTACGACTGGAACGAGGTGTCGCTGCTCGAAGCCGGCGGGCGCCACCGCCAGCTCATCCCGGACGGCAAGCTGTGCAGCGCGGGCCGCGACAAGTACCGCGGACTCGACCTGCAACGCGCCGACTGGCCCGCCAAGCGGGTCTCCGCCGGGCCGCTGACGGTGACCTACCACGCGTCGGCGCCGCACTCGAACAGCAACTTCGAGTTCTACCTCACCAGGGACGGCTGGGACCCGACGCAGCCGCTGCGCTGGTCGGACCTCGTGCACCTGCAGACGTTCAACGGCCAGAACCCCAGCACGTTCACGAACTGGACGCTGAACCTCCCCGGTCGTTCCGGCCGCCACGTCCTCTATTCGATCTGGCAGCGCGTGGTCGGCAGCAACGAGGCCTTCTACACCTGCTCGGACGTCGACTTCGGCGGCGGCAGCACGCCTCCCCCGACCACGACGACCACCACACCCCCGCCGACCACGACCACCACGACTCCCCCGCCGGCCGGTGGAACGTGGGCCGCGGGCACGACCTACTCGATCGGCAACCGCGTCACCTACAACGGCGTGAACTACGAGTGCCAGCTCGCGCACACCGCCCTCGCCGGGTGGGAACCGCCCGCCACGCCCGCCCTGTGGCGACGCCTCTGATGCGGTTCCTGTTGCTGGCGCTCGCTTTCGTGGTGTCCGGCTGCGCGACCACGCAGCCGGACACCGTGTTGCGCGGCGATCCGCTGGACGTGATGTTCCTGCAGATGATGCTCCCGCATCACCAGCAGGGAGTGGAGATGGTCGCGCTCGCCGAAGACCGTGCCCACAACGAGGAACTGCGCATGCTCGCGGCCGCGATCGAGCAGACCCAGGCGACCGAGGCCGGCACGATGCGGGACTGGCTGACGTCGTGGGGCGAGCCTTTGACGGCACCGCCGGATGCCCACTCGGGCCACGGCGGCATGCGGCAGTCCGATCCCGAAGAGGTCGCGAGGCTGTCCGCGCTGCGCGGCTCGGAGTTCGACAAGCGGCTGCTCAACGTCATGATCGCCCACCAGGACGACGCCGTGCAGATGGCGCGGTGGGAGACGGGCAGCGGCGCCGACCGGGAGGTGAAGGATCTCGCGGACCGGATCGACAAGTCCCGCACCGCGCAGATCGGCATGATGAAGAAGTTCCTCGACAGGGCGTAGCGGGGTACCCCATGCCGGACTGAAGGAGGCCGACATGCAACCCGTCCCGTTCATGCCGTGGGTGTGGCGCGATCCGTCGTGGGCCGATGAGCCGGAACAGGACCTCGCGGATCGCCCCGACACCGGACTGATCGGCTACGACGTCGAGGCGACCGACGGCGGCATCGGCAAGATCGACCAGGACAACGCCAAGGTGCCGCACGACTGCCTGATGGTCGACACCGGACCGTGGATCTTCGGCCACCGGGTCGTGCTCCCGGTCGGCACGGTGCGGCACGTGGACCACGAGGAGCGCAAGGTCCACGTCGACCGCACCAAGGAGCAGATCAAGAACGCGCCGGAGTACGACCCGGACGACCACGAGGGCTACCGCAGTCGCACCGACGACTACTACACCGAGAGCTATCGCACCAACCCGCGCTGACCTGCGGAAAAACGACTCTTGCAGGTCAGCGCGGATCCGTTCAAGTTCGTTGGAATCCGTACTGAAACGTTGAACGCATGGTTCTGCTCCCCGATTGCTCCCGTTGGGTGCTCCCCGAGGCGACGAGGCTCGTGGGTTCGGCCGTCACTCAGTCGGTCGCGGATATCAATGCGGTCAGGGCGCCGACCGCACATGACCACCGCGCTGGACCGGACCGCAGGCACTCAAGGCGCGGCTCGCAGCTGGAATGGGATCAACCCACCTGCGACGACGACGCTCCCTACCCGAGCCTGTCCCAGCTTCTGGACAACTGGCGAGCCTTCGCCCCTGGCGACCTACAACAGACCGTGGTGGCGCAACAATAGGAGGGCTACGAGTTCTTCTGGACTTGCATGAACTAAGCCACTGCCAATCGACTAGGCCCGTCGAGCGCAGCGAGCCGCACTGCGACCGGCCGCAGGGCCGCGTTTGCTGGCCGAGTACGACAACACGCAGCGGACATGAACCACATCCACACGGTTTGGCGTGCCCGCGAGGGCGCATCGGTGACGGTGTCGTCGCGCGGCACCCCGCGCAGTTCCACACGACCCTGAGTTGGCATGTCTGGCGGCCACGCCACGGTAGAATTCGGGACCAGCACCCAACATCTGACGAGGGCCGCATGAACCGACGGGCGACTGAGCAAGAGCGGGCTGGCAAGCCGCCTCAAATACGAGCACCCCGACCGCACGGCTGCGCTCACCGCGTCCGCGAGCACTCCCCACACTTGAGGGGTGGTCCCACTCCCATCGCGAGTTTCGTCCATTCGCTCCACCTTCTCCCTGTACACATGGGGATGGTCCCTTCGTGATCGAGACGGTCTACAACTGCGGCATGTTTTCCCCTGGACCCGCGGGGGTGGTCCGTCCTTCGCGGTGTCGACGCCCTCATCGATCGTTCTCCCCGTGTGCACGGGGTGGTCCCCAGTTCTGGAGGCTGACTGACAGGTTCACGAAGGTCTCCCGGCAAATGCGGGGTAGTCTGTCGTTGTAGTGCCTGTGCAGGTTGCGCTGCAGATTCTCCCTGCACCGCAGGGGTGGTCCCTCCTCCCAGATTCACGCCTCGTACGTGTTCCGGTTCTCCCCGCTAGCGCAGGGCGGTCCGATCCGCTCCTAAGAGCGCCGCTCGACAAAACCGTGTTCTCCACGCTCGCGGGGACGGTCTACGCGGCTACGTGTATCCGGGCGAACTCCAGTCGTACTCCCCGCGCACGCGGGGGTGGTCCCACTTCCTGGCCAATCCAGTCGGCACGCTTCTCGCTCTCCCCGCACACACGGAGTCTCGGTCATGCCGACCTGTGCAACTGAATGAAAGACGCACTCAACCTGAGCATCTTGCCGTTCATGAAGCGTTCTCGCCGTGCGTGCGGGATGGTCCCAGCAGTACCCATGGCGCGATCAGCGCGACGTCGTTCTCCCCTGTCACCCAGGGGCGGTCCCAACAGCAAGACCATTCAGATCCACACGTAGGTGCTCTCCCGCGTGCGCGGGGTGGCCCCTTGATATGCCCGCCCTTGCGGAGCCTGATGCCATTCTCCCCGTGCGCGGGGTGGTCCCAAGCTTTCCTGATGGCGAAGCGGGTCTACCTGTGTCCCCGCGCATGCGGGGGCGGTCTACCTTGCTGGGCGCGGATGAGCACGAGGTCGTCGCTCTCCCCGTGCAAGCGGGGTCCCACGGCGCGACCCGAATCGTGTCCGCGCTCAAGTTCTCCCCGTGCGCGGGGGTGGTCCCCGGTTGTGCCCGCCGATGCCTCCGCCGGCCCAGTTCTCCCCGCGCGTACGGGGGTGGTCCCGACATCGACAACTGGCCAGCCGTCCGCGGCAAGTTTCTCCCCGCATGTGCGGGGGTGGTCCCAGGCACAAATGGTTGGGCTCCAAGGAAGATGTTCTCCGTGGCGCGTGCGGGGGCACGAGTTCTCCCCCGCGTGCGCGGGTGGCCCGTCGGCCTGGGCGTGCCACGCCAGCATGATCGGGTTCTCCCCGCGCGTGCCGGGGGCGGTCTCGCCAAACGACACGCCGAAGAAAGTACAAAGCCGTTCTCCAGGCACGCGGAGATGGTCCCCTCCTCGCGGAAGCCTGCCCGGCGCGCGCCATCTCTCCGCGCACGCGGTGGTGGTCCCAAGCCGTGCATCGACGTCCCGTGTCTTCAGCAGTTCTCCCCGCACATGTGGGGGTGGTCCACGCAGACGCAAGCGTTGCTCGGCGAAGGGCTGGTTCTCCCCCGTGCGCGGGAGTGCTCCGTTCAGCGGAACGGTGACGGGTTCGATCGGGTGTTTCCAGCGCACGCGGGGTGCTCTTGTGGGATGACGCCACTTACCGGTTCAGGTGGTCTTCCCAGCGCACGCCCGATGAGGCAGAGACTCGGTCGCGAAGCGCCTCAACACAGAGGGACGCCGTAGCGGCATCGCGTTGACCGTTAACATACATATTGCAGCTCACGTGCTCGAACGGAAGGTGTCGAGCTTGACCTCCCAGAATGGTCCCCAGCGTCATGTCGCCCAGGTGAAGCACTTCGACGAAGACGAGCGGCTCGCTTACCTCGAACTGTTCGGCGGCCAGCTGTTCATCTTGGAGGATCTGCCACGAGCAGTTGATCTTGAGGAGGGCGACTTCGTCTTCGTCAACAACGGCTACCAGTTCGCCGGCTTCGCGCCACGTGAGCTGTGGCCGGACGCTCCTTGGGTCGGGATCGTCCGAGCCATGCTCGCGGACGGGGCGATCGTCAGCATCAACGGCAGTCTCAAGATGGTCTCCTTGCCCGCAGAGCTGGAGATCGCCGTGGGGAACACCGTCGCGGGCTCCAGCGAACTCGGCATCACCCGGCTCCTCACCGACGAGCCGCTCAAGGAGTACGAGTTCTCGCTCGGCGACTCGTTCGACGTGAGCAAACTCCGCGAGGAGCCCGACAGCACCCTCACTTACGAGGACTTCGGTGGCTACGAGGAGGTCAAGAACCGCACGCGGGACCTGATCGAGCTGCCGCTGCAGTACCACAACCAGCTTCAGAGGATCGGCGCACGTGCCATCAAGGGCGTTCTGTTCACCGGCTCCTCTGGAACCGGCAAGACGCTGCTCGGACGGATCATCGCCCAGCAGGCTGGCGCGGTGTTCTACAAGATCAGCGGCCCGGAGATCATCAGCAAGTACGTAGGCCAGAGCGAGGAGATCATCAGGTCGATCTTCGAAGACGCGCGCACCAAGGACCGCGCGATAATCTTCTTCGACGAGATCGACAGCGTCGCGCCCCAGCGCAGCGACGAGTCGCACGAGGCGTCGCGACGTCTCGTCGGCCAGTTTCTGACCTTGATGGACGGCTTCGACAAGACGACCAACGTCATAGTGATCGCCACGACGAACCGGCCTCAGGACATCGACGTGGCTCTGCGCCGACCTGGACGGTTCGACTGGGAGATCCATTTCTCCAACCCGGACAGGGACGACCGCGAAGCCGTCCTCATGACCAGTGCGCGCACTCTCAACACGGTCGGCGACCTTCCCCACGACATCATCGCGGGTCGGACGAACGGCTGGTCGCCGGCAGAGCTCACCGCCATCTGGAGCGATGCGGCACTGTTCGCGGTCAAGGACGGGCGCGATGCGATCACGGCCGAGGACTACTTCGCCGGCTTCGAACAGGCCGCGAAGCGCCGCAGCACGATCGCCTCCACTCAGCAGTCGACGAGCACGAAGACCGAGGCCGACAAGTGAAGTGGTTCAAGAAGCACCGCGAGAGGAAGGCCGAAACGCAGACGCAGCAGACCAAGAACGAGCTGCGCGAGTTCGTCTACCTCGACGAGGTGAGCGTCACCAGCCTCTTGTCAGCCCGCACCGGCGCGATCCCCCACGAGTTCACGGACAGTGCGGGCTCCGCTTACAAGGGCGACGTGAACGGCCAGATCGAGGTCGGCATCGGACCGCTGAAGAGCCGTGTCGGCTCGCGGTACGAGTCATCACGAAGTGCTAACTCGCAGGTGGTCAGCAAGGCCACCGTGCAGGCGTTGGTCGGGCGCTTGTTCGAACTCGAGGAAGGCGACCTCTTCATGCGTGCCAACCTCCCCACCTCCACGAGGCCGCCGAAGAAGGACACTGGGCGCGTGCTCGCGGAGGAACTCGATCCGGCGGAGAAATACTGGGTCTCATCCCGGCCTTCAGCCTGACCCGCGGGCAGCTGGCCGAGATCGAGGTCGAGTTGGAGACGGACGCCATCTTCCAGCTCAGCAACATCCTCGTGACGCTTAAAGAGCTCACCGACGAAAGCGCCGACCTGCGCGCACAGCTCGGGTCGGCTGAGCTCCTGGAGGAGCTCATCGCGATCAACAACCTGATCGAGAAGATGATGGTCGGCCTCATCCCGTTGAAGTGCCGCATCGTCGACTACGTCGCCGTGGACACCGAACACGGCGTCAAGATCGTCCACCAGAGCATCTTCGACGACCTCGACACGGACTCGGGCTATACCGCCCAACCGCTCTACCTCGTGGGCGACACGCAGCGAGACCTGTATTGGAAAGACATCCGCCGAGTCCTGTTCACCCAGTCCAGATTCCGCGTGCTGTGCCGCTTGAACGTCACCGGAATCACGACGAGCTGGAACCCGCTGAAGATGGGGAACTCCCTGAGGACGGTCGTCCCCGACCTGAGCAGCAAGCTCGCTGCGTTCGGAAGAACCGCGGTGTCGGCCTTCTCCGGCACCGCAAGCCCCGAAACCCACGTCCACGAGCGCCGCACGGCCGCACTGGACACCTACGGGAAACTCGTCGCCGAGGAGCTGCACTACTCGCTGAATGCCGAGCAGGTGAGTCAGCTCTCTGTGCTGGCGCACGACAACCGGCACGTCTTCAAGTCAGCCAGCACCGCACCGAGCGCCTTCAACCCGATCAAGCAGTACGTTGAGCAACTGGCAGGTGCCACGCTGTCGCCAGAAGTGCATTCCCGGCTCCGCGCGGCGGCATGCCACCGACAAGAACTCCTGGTCGACGGAACGCTGAGCAACCCAAGCAGCTACACCTATCCCCTGCAGCAGGAGCCGAGCGAGGAGAACCTGATCGACGCCGAAATCATCGCGATCTACTGGTAGCAGTGGGGTTCGACCTGCACGTACGGGGATGGTCTGGAGTACGCCACTTCACCGAAGAAGATCGATGCGTTGTCCCGCGCATGCGTGGGTAGTCCCGTCTCGGTGTACCAGGCCGAACCGGAGACCGGGGTTCTCCTGCGCGTGCGGGGGTGATCCCATGGCGATCGAGGGTGCCATCTCGATTCCTTCATTTCCCTGCGTGTGCGGGGTTCCCTTGATCCAGCGGTGTGGAACGCGGGGGTCCTGGTTTTCCCCGCATGTGCGGAGGTGGTCCCGACTGACACGTGCCTACATGGACGACGTTCGGGTTCTCCTCGCTCACTCGGGGGTGGTCCCGCCTTGGACTGGTCTGCGAAGTTGGGCATCAGATTCTCCCCACGCACGAGGGTGGTACAGGGCGCCGGCACGGCAAGGCTCTTCGCGTATCCTCCGCGGCGTGTGAGGGGAAAGTAGCGACACGATCTCCGGCTTCTGACCAAGGCCGACGTTCTCCTGCGCGGGGATGTTCCAGACATAACCATCAACGTCATGGGTAAGGACGCGTTCTCCCCGCGCGTGCGGGTAATCCGTTCGGGCGCGCCTGACCCTACTTCGACCGATGTTCTCCTCACGTGCAGAGATGGTCCCCACGAGAGCAGCACCGACTGAAGGCACATCGCGTTCTACTGGCGAGTGCGGGTAGTCCCGAAGGACGCAACACCTTCCAGACCATGCGCTGGTTCTCTCCGTACGGAAGGTCCTGGCGCGTAGGGTTCAGGAGTCGGTTGGCACAGCTCTCCCCGCGCGTGGCGCGACCCCAGCGCTACGGAACCTTGCGCAGTCGGCGTATTGCCTACCGATGCCTACCGGGGTGACGCCGGCGCACTTGCCGCCATCGCCAGCGTCACGCCGGTTCTGTTCGCACATACGAGGTGACGCCAGGAAAGCAGGCGCACTCCGCGATAAGACGTTTGACAGCGTGGACGCTCAACAAGATCGCAGAGATCCGTTCAGCCGAACGATTCGACGGCAGCGAGAGAGGCCGTGAATGTCCACCGTTGAACAGACTGCATGCCTGTTCGCCTGACACTCGAAGAAGGCGGACTGACCTCGCGCCAAGCCCACCTGATCGCACGAGAACTCGCCTTCAGCAGATCCAGATCGTAAGTTGTTCGCTCACCGGCCGGTTCGAGCCGGCGCGAGGCTGATCAGGCCGCACCCATACGCCTTGGCCCGTCCCACGCCGTTGATCACCGCATCGGTGAACGCCTTGGCATCAGTGACGATCAGGTGTCCGTCGAACCGGACCGGCACCACGGTGATCTTGCCTTGGTCCTTCTTCTGGCCGATCAGCGTGGGAACTGGCGATGGTGCGACGTCAGGCTCGCCGCGGCGCGCTGTGGGGATGACGAAGCCATCACGCTCGCCGCGGCTGATGAGCCACTCGATCTGCGCTTCGGGTGTCGTGTGTGCGCGGCGCTTGCGAACGTCCTGGCCGTTCTCGACGCGGGCGCTGCGGGTCGGGTTCGCGAGCAGGCGGAACGAGAACTTCCGGCCAGGAGCGATTGCCGAGATCACCGGTGCGAACGGTCGTACCTCGGCTGGCATCATGAGGTGCCCGGCCGGCAGTCGGCTCCAATCCGGTTCTGTGTGGCTCTGGACGTACTGGGTGTATCCGCTTTGGGTGGCGTCCAGGCGCCAGAGGATCTTGTGCTCGAGCCGGGCGGGCGTTTCGCCGCTGACATCGGGATAGGCGCTCATGATGGTGCGGTGCATGTCGTGGATGTTGGCGTAGTCGCGGCGGAACTCACGGGATCGCACGTTGATGGTGAGTTTACTTAGGAACACGAGGAGTCTCCGGTGGTGATCATGCTGTCGGTCAGGCTGACTTGCTCGACGAGCACGGTCCGGGTGGCGAATCGGCGCCTGCCTTCGGCGAGGCTGACGGGGTGGTCGTGGCGGACTTCGGCGCGTTTGTCTGTCGCCGGACAGTCGACGACCGTGCGCAGGTCGACGCGGTCGCCTTTCGAGAGCTCGATGTCCCGCACGGTCTTCGACGTCTCCAGCCACGGCTCGCGCGCGAGCAAATCTTCCGCGGTGGACACGACTGGCCCTCCACTTGGCGGAAGCAGCGGCCGTGCCGGCACGAACGCTCGTCGGCCGAAGAAAATCGGCCAGTGTGGCCGGTCGACTGCGGAAGCGATGCGCGACAGCAGACGTTCGTCTCCTTGAAGCACAACGAGGAACAGTGCATCGGCCAGGTAGTAGCGCTCGCTGACGACCGTGCGGTGCCCCGTGCCCTTCGTGGTGGGTACATTCTGTGTGGTGTGAAAGTCGCGTTCGAGGATGCCTTCCCGGTCGACCCTTACAGCGAGTCGAAGCCGCGCGAGCTCCGCGATTGCGTGATCGTCCTCCCTCGAAATGCCGAGGGCGGCGGCGATCAATCCGACAACGCCGGACTTGGTGGGCTCCGACGTGGTGTCTCGGATGACGCCCCGTGAGCGGGTTCCCCAGGATTGCATGGGTGCGTCGAAGCACAGGGCCAGTGACGTCACCATTGTCAGACCGTTGCCCCAGCGAGGATCCGGTCGGTGAAAGCGTCGATACTGGCGACGATGTCGCCTTCGTCGAGGTACGGCAGTTCAGCGGTGACCGAGGCTGCGGCAACTGTGCGGAGGTCGTTGTTGCCGTAGAAGCCACGTAGCCGGTGGAAGTGCTGGGTCAGGCGCTCGGTGGAGGCAGCCATAATGTCGGCGTCGACTACGGGAGCCTGGAACGCGTTGGCGAGGTTCCACGCGCCCCGGTCGCGGACGACGCCGAGCAGCGTGTCAGGCATCGTGCGGGCGGCCATGGAATTCTGTGCGCCGGTGGGCATGGCGTGGATGAAGGAGTACAGCCAGGCACGTGCGGTGCGGCGGACCAGGTCCTGGTCATCGGCGAGGTTTGTCGCCAACTGGTTGAGGTCGAGGTTGGCGTAGCGGTAGTAGCAGGCGGAGTTGAAGTCGATGGTGCCGATCATGTCGGCACCAGACTCCCCCCGTGGCTTGAGGTCGTCGACCGCGGTGTAGAAGTCGAACTCGTTGACCACTGCGTGGGTGCTGATGGCGTGGGCCACCTGGGACGCGGCTTCGACGCTGAAGTCCTTGTTGTCGGCGATCATGCGTCCGAAGAGCGCGACGTCGGCGACGCGGCTGGCATCGAGGATGCGGCGCGCTTGCTCTACTGCCACCTTGTCCGGCTTGGCGACCTTGCCTCCCTTCTTCGGCTCGCCGTTCTCCGTTTTCTTGCTGTCTTTGACCTTGTCCGCACCAGCCTTGTTCTTGGCTGCGATGGCGTGCAGGGTGTCCCAGTTGTCGTCGCAGTAGGTCGTCAGGTGGTCGATGGCGTGCCGGCCGACGAACAGCAAGTACTCCGTGAGCCTTGTGTTCTCGTCCACGCCGAAGCCGAGTTGCTGCAAGCCGGTGGCGACGACCTGAGCCGCGAGTTCCGCGTCACGTCCGTTCTCGGCCAGAGCCGCGGCGGCGTGGTCGAGTAGCCGCTTGGTGCGGACGGCGGTTTCGGACTTCTCGAGTCCGTAGTCGTTGAACAGCTGGCGGGTAGCGCGTTTGAAGCATTGGCTGGAGACCCGCCCGCGGGTGTGGCCGCCAAACGTGGCGGTCTTGGGCTGACCGACATCGTCGCGGTTGAGGTTGCTGACGGGGAAGGACTGAAGCAGGTGCAGTTCGATGATCACTGGAGGGTCTCCGCTATATCAGTTGGTGTCAGCGAGCGTTGAAGAGTCCTTCATGGACTCACGCGCGCCTGGGCGGTAGTGGAACTCGCGCGCCCATCGGAGTCGGATGCGCTGGGCCTCGTCGCCTCGATAGCGGTCACCGAGAAGTACGACGAGGTCCGCGAGCAGTTGGTCGTAGTCGACCGGCACTTTTTCGGTGTCGAGCAGGCGGACCACCTGCCGCAGTTGGTAAGCCAAGGCAGCGCGGTCGCGGGCGATCAGTTGAGTGAACCTGCGCGTCACCGATTCACCTCGCGCCGACGCGAGCTTTCCCATGGAAGCGCCGAGCGAGCGCGCGTTCCTCCTCGGTTGGGGGTGCAGGGCGAACAGTCCCGCTACGAGCAACCAGATTTCTTGCTCGGCCTCGGGCGGGTTGTGGGCGAAGACGAAGTCGTAGGCCTCGGCTTGCTGCCGGGCTCCGGCGAAACTGCGTCGCAACCTCGCCAGAACCTGCCGGGCCTCCGACACGCGATGAGACACCGGGGACGACAGCGCACTGTTCAGGCGGTAAAGGTGAGCGGTGAACTCCTGGCGCCGCTCGATGATCGATGTGGTCACGCGGCTCCTTTCGTGACGATGTAGGCAGCGGCCTCGGCGTGGAAGAGGCGCGTCAGCTCGCTGAGGCGCCCGAGGAACTGACCTTGGTGCTTCCCCCTGAGGAGGAGATCGCGTCCCTCCGCTGGAGAGCCCTCAGCCCAGCGATCTGTGGCACGTAGCGCGACGACAGCGACGGCCTTCTGCCACACCTCGGTCACGTCCGCCAGGGACTCGCCCTCCTCGTAGGCTCGGGCGATGCCCTCGAGATAGGTGGCGAACGGCCGCGCCAGCTTCGGCCAGTACTCGACGTCGAGGCTCCAAGTGGGCGTCACACGCTTGTTCTCCCGGTTGCCCTGCTTCTCGACGCGGTAGTTGCGTTGCATGTGACGCAGAGCGGCTCCAACGCTGTCCGCATACACGATCGCGCACCCCAGCAGCGCTCCAAGCGTCTTGTCCTTGGAACGCAACACAGCGACCGGCGCGGGGACGACCTCCTCGAGCCAGGCCTCCACCACCGTGCCCTTCGAATCCAGCTTCTGATCGAACACACGCAGCGTGTAGACCGCGCCGGCCGGAATGTGTCCGTGCTCGGCGAGTTCGGAGATCTGCTCCAACGTGCGCGGCCGTTGCCTGGTCTTGCCCTCCTCCCAGAGGTTGGTCATCAGCAACTCCACGCTGTGCCGCCACACTCCCCGCACCGGATGCAGCCGCACCGGCAGCATCGGCGCGTCCCGCTTCGGTTGCCCCTTCGGGCCGGAGGGTTTGCGGAACGCAGCCATCATCTCCACCTGGACGCTCTCGGTGTTGAGTCGCGACCCCGGCGTGATGGTGACTCCGTCGACGACCAGTCCCTCGCCGGTTTGCTGCGTGGACAACAGGACGCGGCGAGCAGGCCACGTCAGCAGATCCGTCCATCCCCGCGGCACTCGCTTGTCCGGCAGCGGCGAGGGCGGAGCCTCCTGCTCCCAAATCGGGCCGTCCTCAGGCGTGCTGGGCGCCGGCCGCTCATGTTCGGGCCGATAGGTAAGCAAATTCAGCAGCAGGGTCTCTTTGAGCGTCTCGCCCTCCACGAGCACCACTCCGAGCCACGCGCACGGTGCACGCTGGGAGGACTTGTCCTTCTCGAACGGCGTCTTCATGCCACCGGGATCGAACGATTGCACGGTGACCAGCCAGCGCGCTGCCTCGGCGGGTGTGAGCTGAACCTGATCGGTGTCGATCGTCTTGTCGAACAGGGTGACGTTGTTGCCGACGGACCGGTACGGGACGAGCTTGGCCGCGGTGGCGGGCGCCAGCTTGGCCAGACCTGTGCACTGCAGAAAAGGATGCTGGGCGTCGAAGAGGTCAAAGCGGCTTCCCTGGCCGCGCAGGTACCTGACCAGCGGAGCGGACGGCAAGCTCGGCAGTTCACACAACCGCGCCCATTCCTCTTCCGAGGGCGGCCCGTAGACGCGGTGGAGCAGCGCCAGCACCAGCCGATGCAACGCCGCGGTCATCGAAGGCGTTTCGCCGACGATGCGGCGGATGCGGTGCGCATTGAGAACAAGTCGCGTCAGGCTGACGAGCTCGTGGTTGCCGTCGCGGTCGACGACGGGCAGCCAGGGCTGAGTGCGCAGATCGTAGGAGGCGGGTCGGGTTGAGGTCACAGTGCTTCCTCGGCGTGCACGCCGATCCTCTCGTCATAAGCAAGGACGTGGTCACCGACTGAGCACCGACCGTCGACGAAGACCAGGGCTCGATGCTGCCGCAGCCATGGCGACTGTTCGAACGCGTGCGGCACTGCCGTTTCCCGCAACGCTCGGACGACTTCGACCGGCACGCCCACGTGCGCTGTCAAGGTCGTACGTGAGTCAAGCAGTTCGCGAAGAGTGCGTTCTGGCAAGGGATCAGGTGACGTCAGCAGGACGGGGCGGTCTCCGCACACCGCCACCACACGGTCGTCGTCGGTGCCGTTGAGCAGCACGACGTCTACCAACAGCTCACGTGGCTCATCGTCGAGGTTCATCGGCGGCGGCTCTTTCGGGTCTTGCTCGGGTTCTGCGGGCGGGTGGTCAAATCGGCGAGCCGGTGTGTCGCCACCGGCAACGGCAGGTACATCAGCCGAGCGTCGTGCTTGTCCTTGTCGAGGGAGCGACGCAGCCGCTCATCCGCGTGACCCCAGGCTTGTTCCCAGCCCGACGGGCATTCGATCGCCTCGGCTGGTCCGTACACCGCGTCGATGAGCACCGGAACCTCCTCTGGCGAACGCAGCTCCTCCTTGTGTCGCAACAACGCCCACGTCCGCAGCAACACCATCGGCGCGTAAACATTGGTGGTGTAGGCCGGGAACACTGGCCCGGCGGCCGTTTCCACAACACCGGTGATGGCCAGGGTGAGCACGCCCCGTGCTTCCCGACTGTGGCGATGTACGCGTCCGGCTCGTTGGACCAGTGCATCGATCGGGGCCAGGTCGGTGAGCATCGTGTCGAAGTCCAGGTCGAGGCTCTGCTCGAGGACCTGGGTTCCCACCACGATCGCTGGCGATCGGGTGCCTTCAGGTCCGAACTCGGCTCGAAGATCGGCTTCCACGGCTCTGCGATGCCCGGCGGCCAGCTGACCGGTGATCGTGATCAGCCTCGGTCGTTGCAGTTCGGGAAGCGCAGCGATCCTCTTGGCCAACGCGTCGCTGGTTTCCTTGGCCCGGTTGACGAGATTGTGCACGACCGCAACGCATTGTCCCGCTACCGCGCGAGCAAGCGCCCATTGCACGACGTCCTGGTCCTCGACCCGTTCGAGGCTCGCCCTGCGGTCGTGGTTCAACGCGGACACCTCGGCGCCTTCCGCCGTGCTCGTGTCGCTATCGACCAGAGTGATCCGCGGGTACGCGGTCGAGGCGGGCAATGGCGGCACAGCCTGAGGCACGCAGTTCTGCGCCCCGGCCCGCCACGCCGCGGTCAGCTCTTCTCGCCGGCGCGAAGGCAGTGTCGCCGACAACAACAGCACCGAGATTCCCATGTGCCCCAACCACATGAGCAACCGATCAAGCAGGGTCGACATATAGGTGTCGTAAGCGTGCACCTCGTCGATCACCACGACCTTGTTCGACAGCGCTGCCAGCCGAACGAACACGTGTCCCGATCGGATCGCTCCCTTCAGCGCTTGGTCGACCGTGCCCACCCCGAGGGGCGAGAGGAGGCTCTTCTTGCGGGTGAACCACTCTTGGGCAGCAACATCACAGTCGTCGAGATCATCGGTTCCGACATCGGTGGGCGTCGTGACCCTGCTGGCCAGGAACTCCTTGGCGTTGGAGTGGATCAATCGCACTGCCGAGGTGTCGCCGACGTGAGCGAGCATCGTCTCGAACTCACCGAGCATCTGATGGCTCGTCGCCTGCGTGGGCATCCCTACGTAAGCGCCGGCAAGCCCGAGGTCACGCACGAGGGTCGCGACTGCCTGCAGCGCCGCTTTCGACTTGCCCTCGCCGGTTGGTGCTTCCACTACCAGCATCGTCGGTTCCGTGTGCCCTCGAAGCGCCCGTTCGACCACCGCCTGGACTGGACGTGGCGTCTCGGCGGCGAAGAGACCGGCGAAGCTGGTGTCCTGCGGTGGCGTCCACGGTTGCAGATCCAGCCGGGCAACAGCATCGTCCGCAAAGGTCTCCGCCACACGCAGGTAGTCGACGAGGTCGCTTTCGGATTCAGGTGACTGATAGTTGCGCTCGTCCGAGGCGATCCAGTCGCTGACGGTGGTCAACCCGGCAAGAGCGACGGCGCCGGCCGAACTCAAGCGCACCTGGCTCCAGGGCAGGGTGCACGGATCCGGCAACCCGAGCGCGTTGAGTACGGCATCGACCAGGTCGTCCCGCCAGGCCCTCCACCGCTCGTCGCCGTGGTTGTTGACCTGGGCCCGGGCTTGCTCGAACTCCTGCCCGGTGGGGAAATAGCCGTGGTGGCCACCTAGCACCACCGCAATTCGTTCGGCGGTGCGGGCTTCCACGCCCCAGGAGATGAGCATGTCCTTCATGTGCAGGGCAGTCAGGAGTCCGTGCGGAGTGTCCAGTCGCGGTAGACCCGACTTCCGCCGCACTCGCCGCACATCAACCGCAGCCATCTCACCGAGGCGTTGTTCCGCGAGGTCGGCGTTCAGCCCCTGGAACGTGGGGGAATACTTTCCCAGGTCGTGCAGCCCGCAGAGCAGAGTGACCCATACCTTCGCGTCACCCACCGCCGAGAACACGGCCTCCAGCTCATTGCGGCAGCGCGGACCAAGCACCAGGACGAACATCCGCGACGCCATCGCCGCAGTGTCGACGATGTGACACACCAGCGGATGAGGGATGGCTCTACCTGCAGATTTCCCCCATGGCGCCCACAGCGACGGCTTGGCTCCTGCCCTGCTCACAACACTCCACTACAGCTCGAAACCGTCGACCCAACAGCAACCAAGAGCAGACATGAAAACAGATCGCAAAGGAACTTCAAAGCGAGACTTGGACACCCTACTCCATTCAAGCATGGCACTACCCGATCGCCACAGAACCTACTGACCTGTAGATAACCTTGACTTACCTGAAGTTCAGCATGCGCTCGATCACAACGCCCGCAAGTGCGTAAATACGCAGACGCGACTCAGCTTCGACCTAAGGTGGAGGCAAGCACCCCGCTGACACCTGCGCGGCCGACCTTTGATAATTAAATGACAAATTAAGGTCAACTCTCCGGGCTTGGACGGGGCGACCGGCCGGAACGTGCTGCCTAGCCGCACGGGCGGAGCGGTCTCAGCCATCCTTCCGCTGATCGTGCCCATGTAGCCTGCCTGCACACATGCGGGTGTGACCCCAAGGTCGTGCTGACGAACGGCGAACCTATGACGTCAACCCGCGCCTGCGGGGGTGATCCGGCGTCCTGCCAGTCTACGACGCACTGCAGGTTGTTCTCTCCGAGTGTGCGGAGGTGGCCCCACCTAGCCTGGCTAAATCCGGTGCGGGTATTTGCTCTCCCCCGCGTGTGCGGGGTGGTCCGTACTTGCGCACGAACTCGCGTGGGTCGAGCCGTTCTCCTCGCGCATGTGCGGGTGGTCCCAAGGTCACCATGACCGCATCGTTATTCGGATCGTTCTCCCCGCGGATGCGGGGTGGTCCCGCGGCGATGCTCGCGCCGGCCGTCACGAACACGTTCTGCCCGCGCGCGGGCGTGGTCCTAGGCGTGGTCCTACCGTGGCGTCGGCAGGAAGGTTCTCCCCCACGCGGAGGTGGCCCCTCGTCGTGGGTGCGATCGTCGAGCTCGCAACCGTTCTCCCCGCGCGTGCGGGGTCGTCCGCGCGACCTCGGCGCAGCCCTCACCAAGCTGCGGTTCTCCCCGCACGTGCGGGGTGGTCCCAAGCCGGTGAAGTACCGGCATGTCCAGTTGAGGTTCTTCCTGCGCATGCGGGGGTGGTCCGTAGTCCTGTGTGGTCCTGAGTTCTTAGGTCACGTTCTCCCCGCGTGCGGGGTGGTCCGTGCTGGAAGAACTGGACGTCGCGGGATGTCTCGTTCCCCGCGTGCGGGCTGGTCGGTACCCCCGGCGTGGCCGCCAGCCAGGTGATCAAGTGCCCTGGCGCGCGTGGCGGGGTGATCCCGACCGTACGCTGTACTCGATGCTCTACTCGACCTTCTCCCCGCGCGTACAGGGTGGTCCGATGCGCCAGTTGATCGTGAGGTTCGAGTACGAGTCTCCCCGCACGTGCGGGGTGGTCCCGCCTGACCTAGGGCCGTAGAGGTTCGCGGGTCGTTCTCCCGCGTGTGCGAGGGTGGTTCGCGTGTGCGGGGACGGTTCGCGCATGGAGCCGCGGCAAGCCCGCCGCCTGGTCGTTCTCCCCGCGCGTAAGGGGATGGTCCCGCCGGGTTGCATCCCGCGAGGATGTTGCCCTTGTTCTCCCCGCGCGTGCGGGGGTGGTCCCGGGGTCATCGTCACCGGAGAGTCCCCAGGTGAGTTCTCCCCGCGCGTGCGGGGGGTGGTTCCTCGGTGCGGATCTGGGCTTCTCCGAATCGCCTGTTCTCCCCACGTGTGAGGGGGATGATCCCTTCAGCTTGTGCTCGCTCGCCGCACGGTCAGCGTTCTCCCCGCGCGTGCGGGGTGGTCCCCAGCGGATCGCGGCGTTCGCGTTCGTCCTGGCGTCTTCCCCGCGCACGCGGGGGTGGTCCCACGTTCAACGCGAGGCCACGCCGCTGCTGCGAGTCTTCCCCGCACACGCGGGGGTGGTCCCGAGCCGCTCAGGCATGTGAACACCTGGCTGTGGGTCTTCCCCGTGCACGCGGGGGTAGTCCCTCGGTCAGCGCGGCACTGCGCGCAACCCGGCTGTCTTCCCCGCGCTCGCGGGGGTGGTCCCTCGGCCTTCACCTTGATCACGCGTTCTTGCTCGTCTTCCCCGCGCACGTGGGGTGGTCCCTGCCTGGAGCCCTGGAAGGGCTTTGCCCTGCTGTCGTCCTCGCGCACGCGGGGATAGTCCCAGCTTCTCCGTGCCGCAGACCCACAGCACCGCGTCGTCCCCGCGCACGCGGGGGGTGGCCCCCAGTACCGGCTGCGCATCACCAAGACCGCCCGGTTGTCCCCGCGCACGCGGGGGTGGTCCCATGACGTAGAGGTGAACCAACCACGGGCCCAGATCTTCCCCGCGCACGCGGGGATGGGCCCCGGTTCTCGCCGAGGATGATCGCGAGGTCGAGGTCGTCCCCGCCCACGCGGGGGTCCCCAAGGTGTTCGTGATCCCGTGAGCACGAGCTTGGTGTCTTCCCTGCGCACGCGCGGGGGTGGTCCCTGGCCGGCATCGCCATGCCTCGCGTCGCCAGCGTCTTCCCCACGCACGCGGGGGTGGTCTCGACACCAACAACAAGCCCTTGTGGGGGCCAATGTCGTCCCCGCACACACAGGGGTGGTCCCGGCGCGAACGAGTCAGGCAACGGTGGGGATGGGGCTTCCCCGCGCATGCGGAGGTGGTCCCGTACCAGCGGTGCTCGCGGACCAGGCGGAAAAGTCTTCCCCGCGCACCCAGGGGTGGTTCACACACCGGCGGCGGCGGGGCGCTGAACGTCAAGTCTTCCCGACGCACGCGGGGGTAGTCCCAACCCGACAAGGCATCCGGCCAGAAGCCGTGGTCTTCCCCGAACACGCGGAGGGTTCCCACAGGTAGCGGTTGACGAACTTGTACCCGGCGACTTCCCTGTGCACGCAGGGGTAGTCCCAGCTTCGAGCCGACCGCGCGTGAGGCCGTCCCGTCTTCCACGCGCACGGAGGGGTGGTCCCATGAGTGTGAGCTGTCCCAGTCGGGTCCCCGCGTCTTCCGCGCGCACGCGAGAGTGGTCCCGAGAACGAACCGCCGGTGACACCGGAACCGGCGTCTTCCCCAGGCACGTGGGGGTGGTCCCCAGATCCCGGGCACCAAGGACATCTTGGTTCGGTCTTCCCCGCGCACGCGGGGGGTCCCTGCATCAACACGATCACGTTTTCGGACACCAAGTCTTCCCCGCATACCGTCACGGATACGGGACGTGGCTGTGGTCGCCTTCGGCGTACAGCACCTCCGCCGCTCGCGTCGGACGCCGTGTGCCGTACCGCGCGACTTGGACAATCTGGTCGCCGTCCAGGCGGGGAACGCGCCGTGCTGATCCGGTGTCTCCTGCGGCCCTGACGAAGGCCGGTCAGACATAACCCTCGTGGTCAAAGCGCCACCGCCAGTTCTCGCCCGCGTCTTCCCCGCGCACGCGGGGTGGTCCCCGGAAAGGCGGTACCTCGTCGCCTGTCACCCAGTCTTCCCCGCGCACGCGGGGGTGGTCCCCCCGGCGAGTCGGCCACGAGCCCGCCGACGTCGTCTTCCCCGCGCACGCGGGGGTGGTCCCTACGCGGAACCGACGATTCATCATCACGTCGGGTCTTCCCCGCGCACGCGGGGTGGTCCCGGGATCACCGCCATCGATCCACCACGCCGCTCGTCTTCCCCGCGCACGCGGGGGTGGTCCCTTGTACGCCAGCGCCCATCGAGGCGCCCTGCTGTCTTCCCCGCGCACGCGGAGGGTGGTCCGGTGTGAAATGACGCCACTCGTCAAGGTTCTGAGTCGTCCCCGCGCATGCGGGGGTGGTTCCAACACCCCGTCCTGGACTACCTGAGCCGGCACGTCTTCCCCGCGCACGCGGGGGTGGTCCCGCGAAGTTGCGGCCTCGCCGGTGCTGGGGTTGCTCTTCCCCCGCACGCGGGGGTGGTCCTAGGTGCCTCCGGCTGGTAGGCGTCATCACTGCGTCTTCCCCACGCACACGGAGGTGGTCCTTACGAGCGGGTGCCCATCGCGGTGCCGAGCGTGGTCTTCCCCGCGCACGCGGGAAGTCCCCCGGTCAGGGTCAGCTGGCCGGCGGTCGGCGGGTCTTCCCCGCGCACGCGGGGTGGTCCCTTCCAGTCCAGGACCGCGCTCGGGTCCTTCACGTTCTCCCCGCGCGTGCGGGGGGTCCCTCGGTGAGTCGCTGGCCGTACTTCTCGGCGGCGTTCTTCCCGCACACGCGGGGGTGGTCCCATGGCCCACAACACGGCACGCTCGCTCGCCGAGGTTTCCCCGCGCACGCGGGGGTGGTCCCGCCTGCACCCCCAAAGGCACAGCACCGCAGCGTTCTCCCCGCGCACGCGGGGGTGGTCCCTGGACGGAGGGGCTGAGGAAGTGGCGTGTGACGTTCTCGCCGCGCACGTGGGGGTGGTCCCGGTGCGAAGAACCTCTCAGGCGGCGTGGGCGGGTTCTCCCGCGCGTGCGGGGTGGTCCGGAGCTGCCGGGCCTGGTGGCGAAGATGAAGACGTTCTCCCCACACATGCGGGGGTGGTCCCCATGTGGCTGCCCGACCGACCCGCGACCGGTCGTTCCCCGCGCATGCGGGGGTGGTCCGTGGGACGAGTACCTCGCGTCGGTCGGGCCCGTGTTCTCCCCGTGCGTGCGGGGATGGTCCCAACGGGCGCGTGCTGTTCACCCGCAACCCGAAGTTCTCCCCGCGCGTGCTGGGGTGGTCCCGCGTCCTTCGCAGCCTCGAAGTTGCCGGCATTGTTCTCCCCGCGCGTGCGGGGGTGGTCCAGCGCCGTACGGCTTCGGCTTGGAAGAGACGTTGTTCTCCCCGCGTGCGGGGGTGGTCCCGGCGCCCACTCGGCGACGAGGAGGTGCTGTCAGATCTCCCCGCGCGTGCAGGGGTGGTCCGCTGCTGCCCTCTTGCGTGATGGCCCCGCCGCAAGTTCTCCCCGCGCATGCGGGGCGGTCCCACGTGGAACACCGCGTACAGGTGTTTGCCCGAGTTCTCCCCGCGCGTGCGGAGGTGGTCCCACGATCAACCTCACGTTCAACAAGAGCGGCACGTTCTCCCGCGCGTGCGGGTGGTGTCGCTGGACGGCGATATGGCGAAGTTGTTCTCCCCGCCCGTGCGGGGGTGCTCCGTAGTCCCGCGGCCGGGGATCGCGGGCGTACATGTTCTCCGCGCGTGCGGGGTCCCTCGGCGGGGTCGACCCGCGCGGAGCGGCGACGTTCTCCCTGTGCGTGGGGAGTGGTCCGCTCGTGCGACTCCAGATGCCGGTCGTCGGCATGTCTTCCCTGTACACGCGGGGGTGGTCCGTCCTGCCGTTCTGGTCCGGCACCGCGCTCGGCGACATCGAGCGGATCGAGGTCAAGGGCTGGGTGAACAGGACACTGCGGTCGAAGCTCGCCGACAAGAGTGCACGGGATGTTTTCAAGCTCTTCTCCCAGATCATCGGCGAGGCGGTCGACGAGAAGCTGATCGGTTCGAACCCCTGCCGGAAGCTGCGGATCGTCTTCGCCGATTCACCAGAACGACCTCATGCCACCACGGACGAAGTGGACGCGCTCGCAGCGCGAATGCACCCCGATGACGGCTTGCTGGTGATCACAGCCGCCTACACCGGCCTACGCTGGGGCGAGCTGACCGGACTGCAGTGGATCAGGACTCACCTGGACTCGAATCCGCGCATCACCGTGGATCCTGAGTTCGGCGCGCTGCACGAAATTGGGGGACGCAAGCCCACTCTCGGGCCGCCCAAGACGCCGTCCAGCGCCCGCGACGTGCACCTGCCACCGTTCCTCGTGAACGAGTTGCTCGCGCATCGCGAACGCAATCCCGACTCGCGATTCGTGTTCCCCACGAGACGGGGCCTGCTTCAACGTCGCGCCAACTTCCGGGCGCGCGCTTGGTTGCCAGCCGTCTCTGGCAACGAAGCACTCGGCTGGGCTCCGCTGAAGGAGGGCATGGTCTTCCACGATCTCCGGCACACACAGGAGACTTGGCTCATCGAGGACGATGTGCCACGCGTGCTGCGGCTGGAGCGGTTGGGACACAGGCGCAGTTCCACAGATGACCGGTATTCGCACGTGACCGAGGCGATGATCAGCAGGATGCTCGAACAGCTCCAGCGCCGCTGGGAGGTCGACGGCGGCTGGTCCTGGATCCTGGAAGGACCCGACGAAGCCTGGTGAACACTTCTGCTTTGCGAATGTGTTCGGCACCTGTGCTCCCAAATTGCTCCCAATCAGCACTAACACCTCGACTAGAACGTCGTCGACAAGCCAGCTGACCAGCACATATGCACTGGTCCACTGATGGGCCTCAATAGGCGAACACTTCCCCGAGAGCTATCGCACCGACCCGCGCTGACCTGCAGGGCATCCAGCACGAGGTCGGGGAAGACGTTCGCCTGTATGAACGGGCCGCAGAGTCATCCGCTCGTCGGCATGTTGGGTACGTGCCTCGCGGCATGAGCGGACGGGTTGCCCCTGCGAAAACCATTGGTGAACCGACTTACTCCGCTGATGTACTGATGTGCCGGCGTGAGTGGGCCGCTGACGGAGGTAGTAGTTGACGGGTTATGACGCGCTTGCCGAGGTGTACGAGTGGCTCATCTCCGATGCGAAGCTGGCTCCGGCCGAGTTCGCTGCGTCGTTCGCTGATGTCCTCAGCCTCCTGCCGTCGAACGCCCACGTCCTCGATTGTTCGTGCGGCACCGGACAGTTGGCGGTAGGCCTCGCCGATCTTGGCATCCAGGTTGTCGCAACTGACGCCAGCGAAGCGATGGTTCGTCGGACCGCGGAGTTGTCAGAGGAGTTCGGGGCATCTGTTCGGACGGTGCGGGCAGACTGGGAAGAGTTGCCCGACCATTTCGATGACGCCACCTTCGACATGGTGTTCTGCGTTGGCAACTCGCTGCACCATGCCGTCGGCGCGAGAGGCAGGGTTGCTGCTCTGGAGTCGATGTCACGGCTTCTGCGCCGTGGCGGGCGCTTGGTGCTCACCTCCCGCACGTGGGAACTCGTGAGGGCCAAAGGTTCTCGACTGGACATCAGCGACCGACTCGTCCGCCGGAACGGTCGCGATGCCGTCGTGGTCTACCGCTGGGACATTGCGCCGAACTGGGAGGACGAGCACCACATCGAGATCGCGATCGCGCAAGTGGATGCGGCTGGGCCGGTTCTTGTCCGCTCGGAACTGCTGTCGTGCTGGCCCTACCGATACGACGAACTCGAAGTCGAGTTGCACCGGGTCGGACTTCGGATGGAAACGAGCACGTTCGACCCTGAGGCCGAGAACTACGTGGTGGTGGCGAGCAAGGTGTAGACAACGGGCTCACAGTCCCTGGCCGGACCGCGCGGCTGCTCGCAGGAGGCTTGCGCTCTCATCGGCACGAGCGCGTCTCTGCCCGGCGCTCGCGGCCACGGCGATCGACGCCATCCATGTCGCACTGGCCGGCAACCATTGGCTCCCCGTGCCGGAACCCACGCAGACGGCATCCCTGTGGTGCTCACTCGTGCCGGCCAGGGGTGGCTTGCCGCACTGCCACCCATTGCGCGGCGCGATGCGTCGCAGGCACACGACGCCTTGGTGCCAGCAGGCCGGCCGCGGCACAGCCCAGCACGGCGAAGCCCCAGTAGATGTAGCCGCCGCCGAGCAGTTGCTGCCACAACGGCCAGGTGCGTTCCACGTCGCCGGTGGCCGGGAACCACCAGTGCGCGCCCAGTACGAACAGCGTCATTCCGCTGATGGCCAGCACCAGTGGCGGACGGGCCTGCCAGCCCGCCGCGCCCAGCGCCAGCACCAGGGGAACCGCCCACACCCAGTGGTGTGACCACGAGATGGGCGAGCACAGCAGGGGGACGAGGGCGGTCAACGCCAGTGCGAGGGTGGTCTGATCTTCGGCCAACGCCTTGCGGATGCCGACCACGGCAAGGGCGACGACCACGGCGCCCATCACCGACCACAGGCCGGTGTGCAGCCACGGCGGCACGTCGAACCGCGCGAGCACGCCGGTGATGGACTGGTTCGCCGTGAACGTCGGGCCGCCGACACGCTTGGTCTGGTACAGGACGTCCGTCCAGAACCGCCACGATTCCACTGGGGCGCAAAGGAAACCGATGGTCGAGCACGCGGCGGACGACAGCACGGCGTTCAGCGCTGCCCGTCGATCGCGTTTGAGCAGGAAGAACAGGATGAACGCGGCGGGGGTGAGCTTCACCGCCGCGGCGACGCCCACGAGTGCGCCGCGGTAGCGCGACGGGGTGAGCGCGAGGCAGTCCACGACGACGAGCAGCAGCAGGACCGCGTTGATCTGCCCGGCGGCCAGGTTGCTGCGCAGCGGCTCGAACACCAGCACGAACGGGACCGCGGCGACGGCGAGCACGGCGAGGTACTGCCGCGGGGCGCCCAGCGCACGCGCGACCAGCACTGTCGACAAGGCCATGACGATCACGGTCACCACGGTGAGCAGCGTGTTGGCCACCCACAACGGTGGCATGGCCAGCGGTGCGAGCACGACCGCCGCGAACGGCGGGTAGGTGAATGGCAGGGTGAACCCGGCCAGGAGGGGGAGGTCGGCGTACAGGTCGCCGTCGTCCAGCCAGGCCTGTGCCCCGGTCCGGTACACGTCGAGGTCGAGAAGGTAGCCGTTGCCCACCGACGGGTGGAATGACAGCACGGTTGACACGAACAGTGCGAGGTCGAATGCGAGCAGGGCCGCGAATACCGCGGGATGCCGGGTACAGCGGAGAAGGAACGTCATTTTGATGGAATCCTCTTTTCGGCCGTTTTCGGCAGGGAAAGAGGTACGCGCCGGGCATTACACACCCGATAAGCCGATTTCTTATGCCGCGCTTATCCCCACGCGGGTAGACAGTGCGAACGGAGGTGGAGATGCGGGTTCTGGTCGCCGAGGACGAGCGCAAGCTGGCAGATACCGTCGCGCGCGGGCTTCGGCATCTGGGGATGTCCGTCGACGTCTGCTACGACGGCGACGCGGCGCTGGAGAAGGCGTTGGTGCATGACTACGACGTGATAGTGCTCGACCGCGATCTGCCGGAGGTGCACGGTGACGAGGTGTGCCGTCGGATCATGACCGAGCAGCGCGACAGCCGGGTTTTGATGCTGACGGCCGCCGCGTCCATCCGTGACCGGGTGGAGGGGCTGGGCATCGGCGCCGACGACTACCTCACCAAGCCGTTCGCGTTCGCCGAGCTCGTGGCGCGGATCGGCGCGCTGGGCCGCCGGGTGCGGCCGGCGCTGCCACCCGTGCTCGACCAGGCCGGCGTGCAGCTGGACACGGCGCGGCGCTTCGCCAGCAGGGACGGCTGTCCGCTCAAGCTGGCGCCGAAGGAATTCGCGGTCCTCGGCGTGCTGATGCGGGCCGAGGGCGCGGTGGTCACCACCGAGCAGCTGCTGGAGAAGGCATGGGACGAGCACGCCGACCCGTTCACGAACGCGGTCAGGGTGGCGGTGATGACGTTGCGGCGCAAGCTGGGCAGCCCACCGCTGATCCACACCGTCGCCGGCGCGGGGTACCGCTTCGGCGGCTGATCAGCGAGCCCGCGTCGCTGGCGGGCCGGGTCGCCACGCTCGTCCTCGGCAGCTTCGTGCTGGGCGTCGTGCTCTTCCACCCGGTGATCAGCCTGGGCAGGTGGATCGGCGAGCGGTTCGCAGACCTGCGGTGGTGGTGGGACGGATGGGACCGGTGGAACCAGACGCTGATGAACTGGCGCTCGTTCTGGGCGGTGCTCGGCATGGTGGGGCTCGTGCTCGCGATGCTGATCGCGCTGGTGGTACTCCATCGGCTGATCCGCACGGTCGTCAACGAGGTCGTCCTGCGCCCGCTCAAGGCGATGCAGGATGTCCTGCGCGCCACCGGGCCGCAGAACCTGAGCCAACGCGTCCCGACGGCAGGCGCACCCGACCAGTTGACGGACCTGGCCCTCGCCATCAACGCCATGCTGGACCGGGTGGCGCTGAGCTACGAGGGCCAGCGGCGGTTCGCCGCCAACGCCTCCCACGAGCTGCGCACGCCGCTCGCCGTCCAGCGGACGCTCGTGGAGGTGGCGATGGTGACGGAGGAGGACAACCCCGGCGTGGACCGGCTCGGCCGGGAACTGCTGCTGGTCAACGAAAGCAGTGAGGCGTTGATCGAGGGCCTGCTGGTGCTCGCGGAAAGCGACCGGGGCGTTTCCGGTGCGATCCCGGTACGCCTGGACGAACTCGCCGGTTCCGTGCTCGACCGCTACTCGGATCTGGCCGCGCAGCACGAGGTCTCGCTGCGCCCTGCGCTGAGGGAACGCACTGTGCCGGGCGACCCGGTGCTACTGGAGCGGATGCTCGGCAACCTGGTGCACAACGCCATCAAGTACAACCGCACCGGCGGCTGGGTCGAGGTGGCCGTGAGCTCCGACGGGGTCACCGTGCACAACACCGGCCGGGAAGTCCTCGCCCACCAGGTCGCCCCGCTGTTCGAGCCGTTCCGCAGGCTCGTCGCGGACCGGACGTCGCACCGGGAAGGCGCGGGCCTCGGCCTGTCGATCGTGCGGTCCATCACGGCCGCGCACCACGGCACGATCGATGCCCGCCCCGGCCTGGACGGTGGCTTGCGCGTCGAGATCGACCTGCCGGCGGGTTAGCGGACAGCAGGTTGATCTTCAGCACGTACGACCCTCAGCTGCCTGGCTCCGCCGTCGATGGACAACAGGTCGATGGCCGTCAGCCGGCCGCAGCGCCCGGCACTCTCACCTGACGTCACCTGCGACAACCAGGGCTTACCTTAGGATGTCACTGGTCAGCCGGATTTTAACGTTCAACTCGGTCAGGGGTGCCCGTCGTGGCGAAGTCGCCTGCCAGGCCTGCCGCTCCGCGGTCCGGTCCGGTCACGATCGCCGACGTCGCCGTGGCGGCCGGGGTGTCCAAGCAGACGGTGTCGAACGTGATGAACTACCCCGAGAAGGTCCGGCCGCAGACCCGGGACCGCGTGCTGTCCGCCGTCGCGGACCTCGGGTTCCAGCCCAACCGGGCCGCTCGGGCGTTGCGCTCCAGCTCGGCCGGCATGATCGCCTGTCGCATCGAGCCCGTCTCCTCCCACTCGCTCGCCCACCTGCACGACCGGTTTCTGCACGCGCTCGCCGAGGCCGGTCAGGCGGTGGGCAGGCACCTGATGTTGTTCGCGGTGGACGACGTGGAGAACGAGGTGGTCACCTGCGTGCGGCTGGTGCGCAGCGGGGCGGTCGAGGGTGTCGTGCTGTACAACGTGGTGCCCGACGATCCGCGGCCGTCGATGCTGCTGGACGCCGGGGTGCCGTTCGTGTGCTTCGGGCGGTTCTCCGACTCCGCCGGCGCGACCGGCTGGGTGGACGTCGACAACGCGGCGGGCATCGCCGTCGTCGTCGAGCATCTGGCCGCGGGCGGCCATCAGAGGATCGGGTTCCTCGGTTTCCCCGAGGGCCACCGGGTCGGCGACGATCGGGCCAGGGGCTGGGTGACGGCCATGGACCGGCACGGCCTGCTGGCAGGCAGCCACCGTCTCGACGTGCGGGGCGAGGACACCTGGATCAGCGGCGCGAGGATGGCTCGCGGTCTACTGGACCGAGCCGATGCGCCGACCGCCCTCGTCGCGGCCTCCGACACCCTGGCCGCGGGCGCCATGCAGGCCGTTCGTGATCTTGGACGGACTCCCGGGGAGGACGTGGCCCTGGTGGGGTACGACGACACGCCTTCGGCAGAGGTCCTCGACCTGTCGAGCGTTCGCCAGCCGATCCCCGAGATCGGGCGGCGGATCGTGGAAGCCCTGTGCCCGCCCGACGGGACGGTGCTCTCCGTCGCCACGCTGCTGGCGCCGGAGCTGATCGTGCGTGGTTCGTCCCGTCATCGGGCTTGATCGTTCGCGGCGGCCGACGCCGGCGGAGTGGTCGATCCACCGCACCCCGCCGAGCCGGAAACCAAGGCGTTGCGGGGAGTTCTCCCAGCGTTGACAGTCTGAGCGAGCCTGTGGTTGGGTTTGGTCCACGCCAATTTTAACGATCCAATTCGGTGCGCCCGGAGGGGAAGGCCCGTCAATGAAGACGTACAGCCGAAAGCGGCGCGGGTGGCCGGTCGTGGCCGTCACCGCGGCCCTGGTCCTGGCCGGCAGCTCCCCAGTGTGGCACTCCGGTGACGCGCGAGCCGCGGTGACGCAGCACGACAGCGCCTCGATCGGCTGGGAGGGCGACTACTACGGCGTGCTCACGCACAAGGACGGGAGCTTCGACGTCCACTCAGGACCGAACACCACGGTCCGGTTCGGGATCTACAACAACCCCGGACGCGTCCAGTGGTTCAACGCCGGGGGTTACCACCCCGCCCTGACGACGCAGTTCGAGCGGGACAACAGCACCGTCACCATCACCAACTTCGGTGACATGGTCACCACCGGCAACCGGGACTTCGTCGCGATCTACTCGCGGGTCCGCGTCGTCAACCACGACACGGTCGCGCACGTGCTGGACCCGGCGCCGACCGGCGGGACCCTCCCTCTCAACCGCCCGTCGACGACCGTCGGGCCGGGCCAGACCACCGACTTCGACTACGTGATCGCGGCCGACCGGTTCGGCCAGAGCTACGCGTGGCCCACGGCCGCGGAACTGACGGCGGCCGGCGGTTACGACGCCCACTACGCGCACATGACGTCCTATTGGGACGGCAAGCTCGCGCAGATCGCCCAGATCCAGGTGCCCGACCCGCAGCTGGCCAACGCCTACAAGGCCGGCTACATCACCACGAACCTCGTCAAGGACGGCAACCGCCTCAACGTCGGCGAGAACGGCTACGACGCGATCTTCAACCACGACCTCGTCGGCATGCTGGTGCAGCTGCTGGAGGCGGGAGACCTGAACAGGGCCAAGGACTACCTGCCGACGCTGATCGCCCAGGACGACCCGAACGACATCACCCGGATGTACCCGGACGGGACGTGGAAGTACAACTGGCCCTGGGCGGTGTACCTGCGCAAGACCGGCGACGCCGCCTTCGTCCGGTCCCACTTCGCCACGATCAGGCAGACCGCCCGCAGGATCGAGGCCGACGCCACCGGCCCCGGCGGCATCATGAAGGCGACCGTCGCGGTGGACCACACCGGTTACTGGACCGTCGACAACCAGTCGGCGTTGCTCGCTCTTCTCACCTACCGGTACATCGCCACCACCCTCGGCGAGACGGCCGAGGCGTCCTGGGCAGGCCGGACGTACGACACCCTCCTGCGCGCGGTCAACGCGCGGCTGAACACCACGATCTCGGCCAACGGCCTGTCCTATCTGCCCTGTGCCATGGACGTCCCCAACAGCAGTGCGAACGTCTGCGGCCAGACCAACAACGGCAACTGGGCCTCGATGTTCCTGTTCGGACGATGGGCGTGGGACGGCCAGCTGTGGGGCAGCAGCCCGGCCGGCCCGATGATCGACCTGATCGATTCCACCTACGACAACGGTTTCAGCCGCCTGTCCGGCCTGCCCAAGCACACCTTCGGCGGCTACCCCGGCGTGAGCAGCTCCTACAACGCGGGCTACGGGTCTGCCGGACTGGCCTCCTCCCGTTACCGCTCAGAGGGCATCTACGGCTACCAGTACCTCGTCCAGAACGCGCAGAGCGCTCCTTTCTCGTGGTGGGAAGGAATTCAGGCCGTGGGAACGAGCAACTGGTCCCCCGGCACCCACAGCACCGCGGGTAGCGGCTCGAGTCCTCACATGTGGGGACAGGCCAACGCCTCCAAGGTGCTGCTGGACTCGCTGCTCGCCGAGAAGCTCGACGGCACGGTGATCGTCGGCCGCGGCCTGCCGAAGCAATGGCTCCGTGACGGCGCCACCACCAGCGCCGGCAACTTCCCCATCGCGGGCGGCAGGCGCATGGGTGCGGCGATCACCGCCTCCGGGGCGGACATCAGCCTCACCCTGTCCGGCGCCACCCCCGCGGGCGGCGTGAGCTTCGAGGTGCCCGCGTTCCTCGGCAACATCTCCAGGGCGAGCGCCGGCACCGTCGACAGCGCCAAGGGGACCGTCAGGCTGCCGGCCGGCACCAACTCGGTCACCGTGACCCTCGAGCGGCCGCCGGCGTTCACCGAGAAGGGCGGCCTCGACCTGCAGGGCTACTGCACGTCCATCGGCGCTGTGAACGGGGTCGTCCTCGCGGGGACGACCGCCCACGACTGGCGCTGCGTCACGGGCACCGGCGCACAGATGGCCATGGACCTGGACGACGCCTGCCAGCGCCAGAACCCGCACGAGCAGGCCGTCTTCTCCCGGTCTACCGCCATCGCCGACCCGTACAGTTGGAAGTGTCTCGCCTAGTGGTTCCCAGGGCGTGTTCGGCGGCAGGTTGCCACCATCTCCACTGCGAATGCCTGCGACACAAGATCCAGACTCTGTTAGACAGCCCTGGTGGAACGACACGAACTCACCACCATCGCACACACCGACCACCCGATATCCGCGCCGTTGAGCGACAGCACAGTGGCGCACCTGCTCGACCGGTCCATCCGCGGGCAGGACGATCACCTGCTCGATCTGGGCTGCGGCGACGGCACCTGGTTGCTACGCGCGTTGCAGGCGCACGACGGCGTGACGGCTGTCGGAGTCGACAAATCGGGTGAGGGCTTCGACCACGTCCTGGGCGAGGCCGCCCGGCTCGGTCTGGCCGATCGGCTGGAACTGCGCCGCCAGGACGTCGCCGAGTACCGGTCGGCCAGGAAAGCGGACCTGGTGCTCAGCGTGGGGGCCGCCTACGCGTACGGCGGGCTGCTCCCCACGTTGAACGCCGCTCGGGAACACCTCGCCGAAAACGGGATGCTCCTGCTCGGCGACTGCTTCTGGGAGCGCGAACCCGACGCCGCCGTCCGCGCGGAACTGGAGGACGGTCCGCAGAAGTTCGCGGACCTCCCGACCACCGTGGCCCAGGTCGTCGCCGACGGGTGGGCACCGGTCTACGGATACGTCAGCACCATCGCGGAGTGGGACGAGTACCAATGGTGCTGGACCGGCACCCTCGCCAACTGGGCCCTCGACAATCCCGAACACCCCGGCAGCGACCTCGCTCTTGAGACGTCAGCGGCCCACCGCGCCGGCTGGCTGGGCGGCTACCGCGGAGTTCTCGGATTCGTCGTACTCCTGCTGCGACGCACACCTCCACCGGCACCGACCCAGGTGTCCTGAAGCGCAGTGGCAGTCGACTGCGATACAGGCCCTAGTGCGCGGTCAGCGCGAACGCCAGCAAGGCCGTGGAGGTGAAGTCGATCGCCACCTCGGCGCTGGCCCACGCGCCCGCGTGGTCCAGGAACCGCGCGCCGGTGCCGTCGAACTCCGCCAGGGTGTTGGACCCGTCCGAGGGACAGGCGCGCATCGTCGGGAAGGTGTTGAGCTCCTTGAACTGCTCGGCCGCGTTGGGGCCGTTGACCACGGCTCCGACCGGCGACCCTCCGGTGAGGTTCGCGATCGCGTGGGACGGGCAGTCCAGTGAGCGGGTGCCGGCTCCGATGACGAACGACCTGCCCCACGGGTTGGCGCCCAGGGCCCAGCCCCGCTGGCGCCCGGCGAAGGCCGTGAACTCCTGGTCGCCGGTGAGTTTCCGGTAGTACGCCTCGGTGAGCACGAGGCCGAACGTCTTCGGCACCGAGTCCCAGCTCCAGTAGGCGACGCCGGAACCGAACGGGTCCTTCTGGGCAAGGGTGACGGCGTCGCCCAAGTGACCGCGCAGGTCCTCCACCAGGCGGTCGCGGATCTCGCCGTCGAGGTGCGGGGCGAGGTCCGCGTGCGCCATCGCGCTCACGTCGGCGATGCCGAGCGAGCCCCGCCCGTCGCCGTCGAGGTAGGACGTGGCCCAGTCGGTGGCCTCGGCGAACCAGCCGGCCGCCCGGTCGTCTCCGAACCGTCGCGCCGCCAGCGCGAGCTCGGTCGCGCCGAACTCCATGTCGTCGCGCCATCCGGTCTCCGGGTAGTACTCGGGCGGATAGGCTGTGACGAGCGCACGGGGACTGTGGTCGGCTCGGGCGTACACGGCCGCCGCGAGATCGAGGTAGTGACGGTCACCGGTCACCTGGGCGGCCAGCGCGAACGCGGCGGCGACACGGCCGGCGAGGTTGGGGCTCACGGGCTCGCCGGGGTTGTTCGCCGGGAACACCGGGCGGTGCTTGATGTGGAAGTCGCGATCGCCGGGCTTCACGTCGAGCGCGTCGTCGTCCTCCGGCAGGCGCCACACGTCGTGGTCGGTGCGCAGTCCGTCGTTGCCGACGCCGATGCCGACCTGGGCGTGCAGGACGTCGCCCGTCCACATCTTGCCGAGCCACCTGATTCCGTGCATCGCTTCCGCGGCAAGGCGTTCGTCCGGCACACCGTCCCGTTGGGCCAGCAGCAGTTGAGCGGTGGCGTAGGACGTCGTGTGGGTGAACTTCAGGAAGTCGCCTGCGTCGAACCAGCCGCCTTCCGCGTCGATCGGGCCACCGATCTCGGTCAGCGCCTTGTCGAGCAGCTCGTAGCGCTGCATGTCGATGCGCGGCGGGGCGTACACCACGGCCTCGCGGTCCGCGAGGTGTGACGGCTTGCGCCGCAACAGGTTCGGGTCGACCTCGGTGCCGTCGCGCTGGGCGCGGAAGAACGACGTGGTGCTCGACACCAACGGCCGCAACAGTTCTTGCCGCGTGGCGACGCGAAACCAGTTCGATCGCGCACCGGCCGCTTCGACGACGTAGCGGCCGGGTGCGGTGAGCGCGGAGAGGTCGGCGACCCGTACCACGCGGTACCTGTCGTTCCACGGACGGGACGAGGCCGACAGGATCCCGCTCAGCACGGCGCGGCCCGACTGGTCGAGCACCGAGAACCTCTCGTCGGCGACGTCGCGGGACGCCATCAGGTAGGCCGGTTTGGCCTCGTCGGGGGCGAAGCCCACCTGGTCGACCCGCAGCACCGCGAACGGTTCGCTGCTCGCGTTGACCACGATGGGCACGACCGGCGCCAGCACGGCGACGGCTGCCGCCACGATCAGGATTTTGCGCATGCCTCAGGCTGCGGGGCGGATCGTGAGGAAATCATGAGGACGGCGGCGGCAGTCGCAGCACGGCTCGCACCCCGCCCTGTTCCCGCTCCCCGATCTCCACGCCGCCGCCGTGCAGCCCGGCGACCCAGCGCACGATCGCGAGGCCGATGCCGTTGCCGCCGTTGCCACTGCGGCCGAGTCCCGGCCCGTCGTCGTCGACCACCACGGCGTGCCCGGTCACCTCGACGCGCGCGCCACCGCCGTGCCGCACCGCGTTCTCCACGAGGTTGCGCACCGCCTGGCCCAGCAGGTCCGGGTCACCGCGCACGATCGTCCGCTCGCCCCGCACCGCAACGGTGTCGTCGATCTCGGCGACCACCTGCTCGACGAGCTGGTCGAGGAACAGCTCGACGTGTTCGACCTCCTGGGCACCGCCGCGGACGCGAGCTCGCGTCAGCAGCCCGTCGACCAGCCGGCCCAGCCGGTCGACGTGCCTGGTGACGTCCTCCTCCCGCGACACCAGCCGCAACGTCGCCAGCGGGGTGCGCAGCTCATGTGCCGCCTCGGCCAGGAACTGCTCCTGTTCGGCGAGTCCCCGCACGGCGGGACGCATGCTCAGGTGTGCGAGCAGGTGACCACCCACCGCGGCCACCGCCACGAGCGCCGCGCAGCCGATCCACAGCCAGCGCACGAGCAGGTCGTGCTCGGCCAGCGACTGGCGCTCGCTCGCCACGACCAGCACCACCGCGCCGATGGTGTCGCCGTTCCAGACCGGCGCGCCGACGAGGTGCGGCGCGAGCAGCGCCGTGTCCTGGTCCCGCAACACCGGCTCGAGCCCGGTGCCGGACGAGGGAGCGTTCCCGTGCTCGAACCGCGTCCGCCAGCCGGTGCCCGCACGCTCCACAATCCTGATCCCGTGAGCCTCGCGCGAGAGGTAGTCCTCGGCGAGCGGCTCCAGGTGCAGCACACCGTCGAGGAAGTAGACGGCCCTCGACAGGCCGGTGGCCTGCCGGTTCGCCTCGGCGTCCACCGCGGCCTCCCGCGACCGCAGGTCGATCGTGGCCACCAGCAGCGCGAGCACCGCCAGGCACGCGGAAGTGGTGATGGTGAACAGGACGGTGAGCCACCACCGCAACCGGCGCAGCCGGCTCACGGCCGCACCACGAAACCCGCACCGCGCACCGTGACGACCACCGGAGGATCGCCGAGCTTGCGGCGCAGCTGCGCGACCACCGCGTCGACCACGTTCGACATGGGCTCGGCCATCTCGTCCCAGCAGTGCTCGATGAGCTCGCTCCGCGACACCACCCGGCCGGCCCGCGCGAGCAACAGCTCCAGCACCGCGAACTCCTTGCCGGTCAGCGTGAGCACGACGCCGTCGCGGGTGACGCGCCTGCGCGGCAGGTCCATCTCCACACCGCCCACACCCAGCAGGGTGTTCCGCAGCGCCTCTCCCCTGCGGCACAGCGCGACGACCCGGACCTCCAGCTCCTCCACGGCGAACGGCTTGCCGAGGTAGTCGTCGGCACCGACGGTGAAGCCCGCCACCCTGTCGGTCACCGCACCGAGCGCGGTCAGCACGAGCACCGGCACGCGCACCCCGGCACGCCGCCACGCCGCGAGCAGGTCGAGTCCGTCACCGTCGGGCAGACCGCGGTCCAGGACCACGCAGTCGTAGAGGTGCACGGACTGCTTCAGGTCCGCCTCACCGAGGTCGGACGCGCGGTCGACCGCGAACCCACGTGCCCGCAAGCGCCGCGACACCTGGTCACCCAACTCGTGGTCGTCTTCGACGAGGAGCACTCGCACGGAAACGCACCCTACCGTCCACGTTGGACACCCACCGGCGACCAAGCCGTGCCGAGGCCGGTCACAGCGGGCGGCGCAGCCCGTCCAGCAGGAGGGTGATGACATCGTCGGCCTCGGCCCGCCAGCCAGGGCGGTCATGGCCCGCGGAGATGCCGTGCAACGCCATCATCACGGCACCGGCACCCACGTCGTCGCGCACGGTGCCGTCGCGCACGGCGGCGGCAACCAGGTCGGTGACGGCCTGCTCCAGCGCGCGGCTGCCCTCGGCGAGGGCGGCCGCGCGGGTGGTCATGAGCGTGGACAGCGTCCGGGCCAGGCCCTCGTGGGCAGCTATGTGCTCGACCATGCCGCGCAGGAACGTCGCCAAAGCCTCCGACGCGGGCAGCTCGTCCCGCAACTGGCGGACACGGTCGCACAGCGCGGCGATCTCTCCGTGGTAGACGGCCTCGGCCAGCGCCTCCCTGGTGGGGAAATGGCGGTACAGCGTGCCCGTGCCCACCCCGGCCAGACGGGCGAAGTCATCGAAGCGCAGGTCGAAGAAGCCACCGGCGTCGAAGACCTCCCTGGCCGTGGCGAGCAGGGCGTCGCGCTTGCGCTGGGCGTCGGCCCGGAGCGGCTTGTCTGCGGTCATGCGCCACCTCGCGTTGACAAATGGAGATGACCTCCATATTTTCGAAAGTGGAGATCTCCTCCAGATCGATCGTATCCCACGAGGTGCAGCGTGAAGATCCTGATGTTCGGCCGAGGTGTGATCGCCACCATCTACGGCTGGGCCCTGCAACAAGCGGGACATGACGTCGAGTTCTACGTCCGGCCGGGCCGCGCGGCGACGTACGGGGACGCGGTGGACCTCGACCTGCTCGATGCGCGGCGCCGGGTGTGGGGACAGCGCGTCGTCGAGACGTGGCCGGTGCGCCTGCGCGAGACGCTGGAGCCGGACCACGACTTCGACCTGATCGTGCTCAGCCTGCCGCACCACCGCCTCCCGGAGGCGACGGCCTTCCTGTCCCCGCGCGTCGGCCAGGCCACGGTGCTGGTCTTCGGCAACCTCTGGACCGAGCCCCCGGCCGCGATCGGCGACCTCCCCGCCGACCAGGTCGCCTGGGGTTTTCCCCAGGCCGGTGGCGGTTTCGACGCGGACGGCGTGCTCCGCGGGGCGCTGCTGCCGTCGGTGTTCTTCGGCACCTTCGGCCGGCCCCCGACCGACCGGGAACGGGCCGTGCGCCAGGCGTTCGGCGAGGCCGGGCTCCGGCTCAAGGAGCGGCCTGACTTCCGCGGCTGGCTGTGGGTCCACTTCGTGTCGGATGCCGGCCTGTTCTCCCAGGGTCTGCGGCTGGGTTCCCTGTCCGAACTGGTCGGGTCGAGGGGCGACCTGCGCGAAGGGCTGCTGGCCGCCAGGGAACTGCTGCCGCTCCTCCAGGCGCGCGGCATCGACCTGAGACGTCACCGGGGAGGTGTGCTGCTGTTCCGGGCACCCACCTGGCTGACAGCCACCGCGCTCGCCTGGCTGACCGCTCATGTCCCGATCGCGCGCTTGAGCCTCGCGGCGCACTCCGACCCCGACGCCGAGGAGCCGCGTGAGGTCTGCCGGGACACCCTGGCCGAAGCACGACGGCTGGGCATCTCGGTACCGCGACTGGAAGCAGCCGAACCGCACTTCGCCCTCGACGTCGTGAAAGGACAGTCATGACCACCACCGAGAAGCACGAGTTCCCCATGGCCCGCACGTGCCCGTTCGCGCCGCCGCCCGCGTACGAGGAGATCCGCGAAGAGGAGCCGGTCTCGCGGGTTCGCCTGCCCGACGGCGGGTGGGCCTGGGTGATCAGCCGCCACGAAGACGTGCGCACCGTGCTGAACGACCGGCGGTTCAGCGCCGACCGGCAGCATCCGGACTTCCCGGCGCTGGTCCAGGGCGAGGCGGCGTCCCGGCGGCCGGACGAAGAGCGCATGTTGCTCGCGATGGACGCGCCCGAGCACGGGCCGGCGCGCAGAGCCGTGCTCGGCGAGTTCACGGTGCGCCGGCTGGAGGCGCTGCGGCCGCGGATCCAGGAGATCGTCGACGGGCAGATCGACCTGCTGCTGGCCGGGCCGCGGCCCGGTGACCTGGTGGAGTCGCTGTCGCTGCCGGTCCCGTCGCTGGTGATCTGCGAGATGCTGGGCGTGCCCTACGCCAACCACGAGTTCTTCCAAGAGCACACGGTGAAGGTGATCAAGCAGTCGACACCGCCCGAGGAACGGTGGGCGTCCGCGAAAGCCGTCCAGGACTACATGATCGACCTCATCGCGCAGAAGGAGGAGAACCCGCCGGACGACCTGCTCGGGCGGCAGATCGTCAAGCTGCGCGCGGACGGCACCTACCGGCGGACGGCACTGGCCGGCATGGGCTTCCTGCTGCTCGTGGCCGGCCACGAGACGACAGCGAACATGATCTCGCTGTCGACCGTGGCGTTCCTGCGCAACCCCGAGCAACTCGCGATGATCAAGGCCGACCCCACCAAGACGCTCAACGCGGTCGAGGAGATGCTGCGGTACTTCACGATCGTCGACGTGGCGACGGCCCGGCTGTGCGTCGAGGACATCGAGGTCGGCGGGCAGCTGATCCGCGCGGGCGAAGGAGTGCTGGCGCTCGGTTACTCGGCCAACCGGGACCCGCGGGCGTTCGAGAACCCGGACGAGCTCGACATCGAACGCGGCGCACGCCACCACGTCGCGTTCGGGTTCGGGCCGCACCAGTGCCTGGGCCAGAACCTGGCCCGGATGGAGCTGCAGATCGTGTTCGACACGCTGTTCCGCCGCATCCCCGGCCTGGAGCTCGCGTCGGACGTCGACGAGCTGCCGTTCAAGGACGACGCGAACATCTACGGCCTCTACCAGCTCCCGGTGACCTGGTAGAGGCCCGACCGCCACCCCCATCTCAGGAGGAGAGGGCCCGTGCAGATCATCGCGGACACGAGCAAGTGCGTCGGTGCCGGACAGTGCGTGCTCACCGAGCCCGCGCTGTTCGATCAGAGCGACGACGACGCAACCGTCATCGTGCTGAACGAGACACCGGAGGGCGAGCTGGTCGCGAAGGCACGCGAAGCGGCGCACGTGTGCCCTGGCCAGGCCCTCTCCCTGCAGGAGTGAGGTTCTGGTATCGCCGGCTTCAGACGTAGAAGCCGCTGCCCGACGCCGAGACGTCGGGCGCTACGGGATCAGGACGCGCCCCACCGTGTGATGAAGTCGAGTTCCAGGCCGTGAACGGAGCGGTAGAAGATGTCGGCGGCCGAGAGATGCGGAGCTTTGGCGCGATTGCGCTCGACCTGCCCGACGACGACGGCGGGCATGACACTGGTGACGTCGAGCCGAGGGAACGCATCGTTGATGACCACGGCTTCCTCGTCGGACATGAAGTCGGAATCCTGTCCGAAGTCGAGGGCGCTGCCGGCGAAGGTGAGTTCACAGACAATTCCTTTGCGCTGCGCGATCCCCGGCACGGTGTGGAGCGCGATCGCGTCCCAGACGATGTCGGTGGTTTCCGGCTGCACCCCGTGCTCGCGCAGGAACTCGACAGCGAGATCGGCGCCCGCGATCTCGAAGCGATCCGGACGAGCGTCGCCCTCGTCCGACAGTCCGAGGTCGTGCAGCACGGTGGCGAAGAACAGCGCGTCGTCGTCGTAGTCGACATCTCGCCGGAGACCGCGGTGCTCGGCCAGTTTGGTGGCGAACAAGTAGGTGCGCAGACTGTGATGCGCGACCGAGGTCTCCTCGCTGGACAGAACTCGCTCGGCCACGAGCTTGCGCAGGGGTGATGACAGCAGTGCCGGATCGGTCAGACCGGGTGCGGGTGTGCGTTCCATGCGGAAATCGTGGCTTTCGTGATCGCCACGGACGAGAGGCACGATTGCCGTTCTGCGATTCTTTCTTGCCGCCCAGCGGCGTTGACCGCTATGCGGCCGGAGAACTGTCCTCACGGCAGTACGCCCTTCGGTAAGCCGAAGGGGAAAGCCCGCAGTTCTGCGAGAAACGAGCTCGGAAGTTGGCCGCGGTACCAAGACCGCTGTCGCGGGCGATCTCATCGATCGAGGCATCGGTCTGTTCCAGGAGCTGCTTCGCGTGATCGATGCGCGCGACGGCCATCCATTTCATCGGCGGCATCCCGGTCTCAGCGACGAAATGGCGGATGAACGTGCGTTGGGACAGGTGCGCGTGCGCCGCCAGTTGCCGGAGAACCAGCGGTTCGGCGAGCCGCTCGAGCGCCCAGGCACGGGTCGCGGCGGTGGTGCCCCCCTGTGCCACCGGAAGATGGCGCTTGATGAACTGTGCTTGGCCGCCGTCGCGGTGTGGAGCGGCCACCGCGTTACGCGCGGCCTGATTGGCGACTGCCGCACCGTAGTCCTTGCGAACCAGGTGCAGGCAGAGGTCGATGCCGGCGGACGTGCCGGCGGAGGTGAGCACGGTCTCCTCATCGACGAACAGCACGTCGCGATCGACGATGACGTCGGGGTGCTCTCGTGCGAGACGCTCAGCGTGGATCCAGTGCGTTGTCGCTCGCCGCTGTCCGAGCAGTCCTGACTGGGCAAGAGCGAAGGCGCCCACGCAGAGCGACACCACGCGCTTCGATCGTTGCAGGCAGCTCCGGAGTGCGTCGGCCACATGCGGCGACAGGCCCTCTTCGAAGGCGTACGCGGGCACGATCACCGTGTCCGCGTACCTCAGGTCCGTCAGCGTGCCCGCCCCCGACAGGCGCAAGCCGGCGTCGGTGGTGACACCGGCTTGTGTCGGTGTCACCACCGACAGCTCGTACAGGTCGTCCAGAGACCCGAAGATTGTGAGCGGCATGCCGAACTCGAATGCCAGAACTCCTTCGAGGGCAAGCAATGTGACGCGGTGACCGGCCATGACCGGAAACTACCGCAATGCGACGAAGTGCTGTGCCATGGACTACGACCGGCAGATGCGCCTTCTCCTGGGTTCGCGGCGTTCTCAGTCTCCCCATCGGGCCGCCATGTTCCGGTCGTGGCCCATGTTCTCGGTCGTCAGGAGATAGAGGGCCAGTGAGGCGAGCGGGGCCTTGGCGGGGTTGGCTTTCGCCTGCCCGACGATGGCGGCGTGCAGTGCCACCGCGTAGAACACTTCGAGTGGGTGATAGTCCTCATGGCTTCGCATGTGCAACTGGTCGACGAGAAGCTCCGCGTAGACGTACGAGCGGATGCAGTGGTTGGCCACCGGCTCGGTGACCGCGGATCGCAGAAAGTCAAGGGTTTCCGTTGCGAGTGGTTCGGACAGCAGTGTCGGGATCCGGATCATGACAGCAACTCTGCTCACGCGACGGAACGACCACCAGATGCTGAAATGCCGACTTCCGCGCCATTGTTGCCACGGCCGAGCGTGGCGACCGCCCCGCTACCGCACAGCCGACAAGGACGCGATTCTTCGGTCGCGGTGGCAGGAAACTGTCGCAAAGCGGCAACCCTGCCCATAGCCGACGGGTGGGCAACGCCACGAAGATCGACCAGCTGGATCACTCTCGTGGTCAGCCGCATCGCCGCGCAGGTCCGTTGCCGGGCCCGGCACGCGACGCTCACCTGCTCTCAGTTGGGGAGATCCATGACAGAGCAACGATCCGTGTTGATTCCTGACAAGCCCGCCCTGCCGGCGGTGACCGTCGGCATCCTCGTGTTCGACGGCGTCACGCTGCTCGACGTCATCGGTCCGCACACGGCGTTCACGCTCGCGGGCATGCACGTCCAACTCATCGCCGAGACCCTCACACCGATCAGCACGGACACCAGCATCCGTCTCACGCCTGATGTCACGATCGATCAGAGTCCTCAGCACCTCGACATCATCTGCGTGCCTGGCGGCGGAGTCGGCGACGCCATGTCGAGCACCCAGCTGTGTGACTTCTTGCGTGCTCGCGCCACAACGGCGCGGTATGTCACGTCGGTGTGCAGCGGCGCGCTCGTCCTCGCGGCAGCGGGACTGCTGGACGGCTACCGCGCCGCAACGCACTGGGCGACGCGGGACGTCCTGGCAGGCCTCGGCGTCGAGGTGTCCACCGAGCGTGTCTGCATGGACCGCAACAGGATCACCGGCGGCGGCATCACAGCAGGAATCGACTTCGGACTGACAGTGGTGGCGGAGCTTCTGGGCCGCGACATCGCCGAATTCGTCCAACTGGGGATGGAGTACGACCCGCAACCTCCCTTCGACACCGGCTCACCGGAGAAGGCCGGCGTCGACCTGACAAACCTGTTCACGACCGTTACCAAGCCGGTTTTCCAACCCCTCGCTGACGCTGCGGCACACCTGTTGACCCAAACACGTGACCGGCTCTAGACGACTGTCAACTGCTCTGTGGACAGGCAGTGGACTGCAACTCACCGCAGCCGGTTCGCCGGGCAAACCCGCGGGAGCACGCGCTCGGCAGGCGGCCTGGTCGCCGCCAGGCGGATCGCGAACGCGAGAGCGTGCGAGCTACCGGCTGATGCCGCCGATGCTCCAGCCGCGGCAATAGGCTGGCGCGCATGACATCTGTGTTGCAGAACGTGGCGATCGACTGCGCGAACGCCTACGAACTGGCGCTGTTCTGGAGCAAGGTCACCGGTCGCCCGATGCACCCCGACGACAAGCCGGGCGACCGGGAGACCGAGGTGCTGCTGGCCGAGGGCCCGGTGCTCTTCTTCAACGAGGTGCCCGAGCCCAAGACCGTCAAGAACCGCCTGCACCTGTGCCTGCGCCCCGACACCTCGCGAGACGAGGAGGTCGAACGGCTGCTGGGCCTCGGCGCGACGTTCGTCGGCGATCACCGCAACCCCGACGGGACCGGCTGGGCGATCCTGGCCGATCCCGAGGGCAACGAGTTCTGCGTGCTGCGCAGCGAGTCCGAGCGCGCCTAGGCCGGCGCCATGGCCTCCAGCACGCTGGACCGCACGCCCAGCACGCTCATCAGTTCCAGCGCCTGCAACGGCCGCAGCACCGCGGCGGTGTTCGCGACGATCACGAGCGCGCTGCCGCGGCGCAGGCAGAGATCCTGGTGGTCGAGCAGCAGGCCGATGCCCTGGGCGCCGAGGAAACGCACGCCGCTGAGGTCCAGCACGACGGACGCGGGTGGGGTGACCGTACGCACGGCCTCGCCGAGACAGTCGGCCAGGTTGTGGGCGGTCGAGACGTCGATTTCGCCGGCGACGCGTACGAGAACGGTGTCGCCCACTCTCTCGCGGGTGGAGCGGAAGGGCACTTGACCGTTGGGGAGCACGCGGCAACCTCCAGTAGGGACGGCACGAACGACCGTCACAGGGGCTGGCTGCTCAACCCAACTAGAACGGTATCGCAGTTCACGGCCGTCGGCGCGCGTAGCATCAGTTATCGTGACCGGTTTCTTCCACGAGACCGCCTTCTACGGCTCAGACGACGACTTCCTCGCGCACGCCGTGCCGTTCCTCGAGAACGGCCTGCGCGCCGGTGAGCCGTCGGTGGTGGCGTGCAACGAGCAGAACACCGCGCTGCTGCTCGGAGCACTCGGCCGCGGCGCCTTGGTGACGTACACGCCGGGTGCGGACCAGTACGCCCGGCCGTCCGAGGCCATAGCCAGCTACCGGCAGCTGTTCGCCGAGCACACGGCTTCCGGCTCACAGCAGATGCGCGTGGTCGGCGACGTGCCGCATCCCGGCATGGGCGCGCCGTGGGACTGGTGGGCCCGTTACGAGGCCGCCGTGAACCTGGCCTACGCCGAGTTCCCGGTGTGGGGCCTGTGCCCGTACGACACCAGGACGACGCCCGCCGAGGTGCTGGCCGACGTGGTCCGCACCCACCCCAACATCTCCACCGCGCCCGGCACGCACGAGCCGAACCCCGGCTACCGCGAGGGTCTCGCGGCATCGGCGCAGGTCCCGGACGTGCTGGAACAGCGCGTCCCGCTGGTCGAGCTCGTCGACCCGACCGCCCGCTGCGTGCGCGAGGCGGTGGGGACGGCGATCGGCGAGATGGGCCTGACCGAGGATGACGCGCACGACGTGGTCTACGCGGCCAGCGAGATCGTCACGAACGGCCTGACGCACGGCGTCGCGCCGGTCCGGTTCCGGTTGTGGTCGGACGACTCGCGCGTGGTGGTGACGGTGACCGATCGGGGCGCCGGCCCGTCCAACCCGCTGGCAGGCCTGATGCCGACCGCCGAGACCCTGTCCGCCGGGCTCGGGCTGTGGATCCTGCACCGCACGTGCGACTACGTGTCGATGTGCCGGGACGACGACGGGTTCACGGTGCGGGTGAGCATCGGCGGCCAGACGTAGGGCAGGTCGTCCGGCACGTCGGGAAAGTACCGGCGGTAGTGCGCGGGAAACTTGCGCACCAGGGCCGACCGGTGGCTGCGGTGGAAGTCCTCGTCGCCCAGCCAGCCCGGCAGGTCGCCGGCCTCGGCCAGTTGCTGCTGGGTGCGCACCACCACGACGTTCCTGGCGTGCGCCAGGTCCGACCGCATCATCTCTTCGCGCGTGTCGGGGAACCCCAGCTCACGCCACGCGGCACAGACCTCCAGGCCGTACCGCACGAGCGCTTCCTCGTGGCCGGCCCACATCTTCACCGCCGGGTGGTGGCGCCAGCCGTAGCCGGGCACCACCAGCCCGCGCTGGACCTGGATCGTCTCGACGCGTTGCTTGCCGAGCCTGCTCCGGTCCAGCACGTGGGCCGACTCGGCGAAGTCCGGGTACGGCAGGAAGGTCTGCATCGGCTCAGAGCACGTACTTCGCCGCCCGCGCGGCCTGCTCCTTGTCGACGTGCACCTCGTACCGCCGCGCCTGCAGCGTCATGACGCTCGCGAAGTCACGGCGCCCGCGGGTGGTCCAGTGCGCCACGAACCCGAAGACCGCGCCCCAGAAGGCACCGACCACGAGGCTGATGAACACGAACCAGGCCCAGGTCTGACCGGCGGTGAACAGGCCGAAGAGCAGGCCGATGAACACACCGAACCAGGCACCGCTGGCCGCGCCCGTCACCGCGGCGCGGCCTCGCGTCATGCGCCCGGTCACCTGCTCGACCGTCCGGACACCGTCACCGATGATCCGCACGCTCTCCACCGGGAACCCGTCGTCGGACATCCGGTCCACGAGCCGCTGGGCGTCGAGGTAGTCCGGGTAGCTCGCCAGCAGGGAAGACTCGGTCCGGGTCACTTCGTGCTTGATGTCCACGTCCTCCGGTTACCCGCGGGCGCGGCGTCCAACACGATCAACTTCCCCGGCCGGTCTTCTCCTGGAGCCGGTCGATGAGCTGCGACGCCTCCACCTTGGTGAGTTCGGCCGGCACCTCCTCGTCCGCTTCCTGAGCGAGGGTGTGCAGGTACGACTCCTGTGGACCGGTCATCGGCTCGTCACCGGTCGTCCAGTCCTGCGGGTCTTTCTCCGGCGTGCGGTTCACCGCGATCCCCTTCCACTCGAACGTACGTTCGAGATACCCAGGGCGTCACGGGTCCAATCACCGATGGAGGACGACATCACCAGGAGTCGAGGGAGCCGGTACGGCCGTTGTGCGAGAGGCACGGCTGAGCAGGCGGTGAGCGACGGTCAGCAGAGTCCGGGCTTCCATCCGCTCGCCGTAGCGCAGGTGCTCGCTCGCGGCTTCGACATACCCCATGAGCTGCGGCGACACGGTGGTGTGCGCGGCCGAGCACGCTGCCAGTGCCTCCTTGAGTCCTCTGCGGGCCTCGTCTTCGTCAATGCCCGCCAACGCGGTGCAGACCGCGTTGTCCAGCTTCTCCAGAGCGGTCGCGCACTGCTGCCGCGACGACGGTTCGTCGAGTTCGGTGGTCATGGTCATCGCCTGCCTTCACAGCCGGATACTCCGCGCCGACTGCTTGACGCGCACGCGCCCGTATACCCGGTTCGAGCGCCGTCAAACCGTCGCTTCACCGGGCGCGGCTACGGTGTCGGGATGCGTGTGACCTGGCGCGAGAAGAACGCGCGACAGTGGATCTCCGAACTCTCCGACCGGATCGGTGCGGCCGGGTGGGCGACGCTCGCCCTCACCCCCGCTCTCGCCGCCGAGGTCGACCAGCACGGCGCCGCGGTGCGCGACATCCTCCTGCTCGGTGTCGAAGGCGTAGGCACGGTGGGTGCGGTCGTGCTCCTCGCCGCGTACGGGCGAGGTCTGCTCGACAACGCGCTCGAGTCGGATTGGACACCCACGTCGTGGCTCGGCGTCCGCCTGATGGCCGTGTGTCAGCTCGCGCACGTGCACGACGCGAAGCCGTTGACCGACAGCGTGTCCGCACTTCCGAAGCTCACATGAGAAACGAGGCGCACCCAGGCGGTGCGCCTCGTCGTTGTTCCTCGTTCAGCGGTCTTCCGGCCTCCGCTCACCGAGCACCGGCTCCTCCGGTCGCACGGCGGCCGGCACCGGCGCGGTGACGGGCTCGGCCGGTGCGGAGGTGCCGGTGCGCACGGCGTCCTCACGCCCGCGCTGGTACGCCTCCGCCTGAGCCTGGGCCTGCGGCAGCTCCTGCTCCGCGCGCCCCAGCCAGCCTTCCCACCGCTGCTGCATCGGCCTCACCAGACCACCGCCCACACCGACGACGAGGATGCCGCCGACCGTGGCGAGCACCGCGATCAGGACCGGTGTGGTGACCGTGGTGGCGACGCCGATCTGGTTCAGCGCGGCGATGATGCCCAGCGCCCAGATGAAGATCGACGCGATGTTCGCGAGAACGCGGCCGTAGGACAGGCCGCCCAACGCGCCGCCGATGAAGTCCTTGACCGCGTTGGCGACCGCGCCCGCCACGACGACGATGATGATCGCGACCGCGGCCTTCGGCAGCCACGACACGATGCCGGTCAGCAGCTCGGAGACGGGGTTCGGGCCCCAGACGCCGAACGCGAACTGCAGTGTGATCAGCAACAACGCGTAGTAGACCAGTTTGGCGAGCAGGTCAGAGGCGTCGTACTTGCTGTTCGCGAGCATCCGGCTGATGCCGCCGCGCTCCACGAGCCGGTCGAACCCGACGCGTTCGAGCACCTTGTCGACGAGCTTCGCCACCGCTTTCGCGACGAACCAGCCGATCAGCAGGATCAACAGGAACGCCGCGAGCTTGGGCACGAACGTGGCCACGGCGCGCCAGGCGTCGGTCAGCCCTTGTCCGAAGTCCATGTCGAACTCCCTTCGCACGGGCGCCCGACCGGGCCACCCGCACCTGGCAGTACCCGGTGCGGGCTCACTTCACACGGACTTCACACAACCTGGCGCAGCTCGCGATCGCAGGCGATCAGGTGTTCCCACGTGCGGCCGCGCTGGCTCGGCGGTGCCGAACCGTCCGCGGTGCAGATCGGATACACCAGACCGAACGGGACGGGTTGATCGAACTCGTCTCCGGTGTGGACGTCGACCAGATGACGTACGTGTGCCATCGCGACCACTCCTTCGCATGGATTGCGGAGCCAGCGGGTTTGGGATCACCGAATACCCCGTGAGCTGCGCGAACATGCCTGCTACCACTGCGACATAAGGGTGAACCATTCCGTCCTCAGTGGACTAACGCGCCGTGATCGTGAGGGTGAACGTGCCGTCGTGCGGCACGGTGAGGATCTCCATGCGACGGCCGGGATAGGTGATCGTGGACGCCGGCCGCAGCCGCGGATCCAGTGACCGCGCCCAGTCGAACCGGATCACGGTCCGCCCGCGGGTGAGCGTGAGGCCGCGTGAGTCGAGCGCCACGGTGTCGGAATCCCTTACCACCAAAGGGATCTGTTCGGTCGCCGCGGACTGGGCGCGTACCGACCGCACGACCCGATCGCCCACCGTCACCTCGGTCACCACCGAACCGGACGGCGTGCGGTAGCGGAACCGGTACGGCTCGCCGCCGAGGAACTCCGCCTGCTGCGGGCCGTTCGAGTCCGGCACCTGGCCGGGGAACACGGTGGCCCAGCACGCGTGGTTGTTGTTGTTCATCGACTGCACCAGCGTGCCCGCCACCGGGTGCCACAGGAACGTCAACCCGGTGCGTGCCAACGAGGTCGCGCGGCGGGCACCGAAGTAGCCGCCGACATACCACCGTGGACGCCGCACGAACAGGAAGTCCTGCCCCTGATCGCTCCGCCGCTCGGTGAAGTGCGCGCGGTGGTACGGCAACCGTGCGATCGCGGCCGTCCGCTCGGCACGGCTCGGGTAGCGCTCGCCGTAGATGGCGTGCGCGAGGATGCGCGGTGACGTGTCGGGCTTGACCAACGCGGGCACCGGTGCCGAGGAGGCCGCCCACGCGGCCCGTGCGACGGCCAGGTCCTCACGACTGGACACGAACGCGGCGAGATTCGGCACCTCCGCTGCGAACTGGGCGTTGAGCGCGGTCCGTTCGGGATCGGGCCGCACGTCGGCGTAGAACTTCGACGAGGTGCGCGAGTTCGTGGCGATGTTCGCGAACCAGCCGGAGCCGTCCGGTTCGCGGAGCAGGTTGTAGCCGAGCCAGTCGATGTACCTGCCGGCCATGGTGACGAGGTTCGGGTCGCCGGACTGCCGCCACGCGTCGGCCAGTTCGGGCAGCATGACCTCGAAGTTGTAGTTGGTGTCCGCGCCCGACTCCTCGTAGAAGAACCCGGCGGGGCTCTGACCGACAGTGGTCAGCCGCCGGAACGCCTCGGTGAGCCGCTGTCGCAGCACGGCGTCGGGGTCCTGCTTCAACGCGAGCGCCGACCCCGCGAGCCCGGAGGTGGTTTGGTTGGCCCAGGTGAGCGGCGACTGCCAGACCGTGCCGTTCGACGGGTCGAGGAACCAGGTCATGGCCCTGCGCAGCGCGGCGGAGATCTGGGCCTGCCGGGACGGCAGCGCTCCGGCCCGCTTGAGCAACGCGTTCGTCTTGCTCAGGTAGCCCATGGCGAACCCGGTCGCCGCGAGCGAGTGCTGGTCCGCCGAGTACTCCGGCCACGACCCGTCGGCGTGCTGCAGCCCGAGGTAGTGGCCGAGCCCGGCGTCCAGCGCGGCGAGGACCAAGCTGTTGCCGCGGTACGGGTTCCACGAGCGGGACTGCGTCGCGAACCACGCCAGCGTGTAGACGTGCTCCTGGACGCGGGCGTTGTACGAGACGTTGGGGCTGCGCCACCAGCCACCGCCGAAGAAGCCGCCGGCGTTCATGTCGGAGACCATCGGCGAGACGAGCATCAGGTACTGCGCGAACCGCTGTTCATCGGGCTCGAACAAGCGCCGGTTCGGGGTGACGGGTGGGGGCGCTGGCAAGGCGTGCGCCGGCGTGGGCAGGGTGGCGAGCAATCCGATCGCGGTGGCACCGGTGATCAGGCTGCGTCGGCTGAATGCGTTCACGTGGCCTACCTCCTTGGCGGAGGACACTCGCGCGGCCAGGCGCGGCCCGTCAAGATGCTAATTCGAATTATTACAGGGTTGACGGCGACACAGGTGCTGACGCAGACTCCCTGCCAATTCGAATTGGCAGGTGCTCATGGCCAAGCGGCTCACCCAGCAGGACATCGCGCGGATGGCAGGCGTCAGCCAGGCCACGGTGTCGCTGGTGCTCAACAACCGGACCGACGGCGGTGTCCGCATCGCGCCGGAGACCCGTGCACGCGTTCTGGAGGTCATCCGCAGAACGGGCTACGTCGCGAACCCCATCGCGCGCCGGCTGCACGACCAGCGCAACCGGATCCTCGGCGTCTTCACCTACGAGGCGGTGTTCCCGAGCACCCGCGCGGACTTCTACCAGCCGTTCCTCGAAGGCATCGAGGAGCAGGCCGAGGTGGCCGGCTGCGATCTGCTGCTGTTCACCAGTGCCAAGGCGGCAGAGGGGAAGCGGCGGATCTTCAGCGACGACAGCAGGATCCGGCTCGCCGACGGCTGCGTGCTGCTCGGTCGTTCGATCGACCGCGACGACCTCGCGCAGCTCGTGGCGGAGGGCGTCCCGTTCGTCTCGATCGGCCGGCGTGACGACGCGGGCGGGCCGGTGCCGCACATCGGCGCCGACTACCCCGCGGCTGTGCGGAATCTTGTGGACCGAGCGGTCGCCCTGGGCCACCGCAGGTTCGCATACCTGGGTGCCGGAACGGGCGCGGAGTCGTCGGCCGACAGGCTGCGCGGGTTCAAGCAAGCCGTTGCGGCACACGGCGTCGAGGGCACGCACGTGCAGTTCGCCGGACTCGGCCAGTTGCTCGACGCGGGCATCACGGCCGTGCTCGCCGAGGAGGTCTCCGACGGTGCCGCACTCGTGCTCGCCGCCCGCGAGCGCGGCCTGTCGGTCCCCGGTGACCTCTCCGTGCTCATGCTCGGTGCCGCGACCCGTCCGGCGCCGGACGACGTCCAGCTCACCGGATTCCGCATCCCCCGGCGCGAGATGGGCCGCCGGGCGGTGCAGGCGCTGACCGAGGTGCTCGAACACGGCACCACCCCGCGGGAGCTGCTGGCCTGCGAGTTCGTCGAAGGCACCACCCTGGGCCCGTGCAGGGCCCAGGGTTGATCAGGAGGAACCTGTTGCCGCACAACACAGATGTCGTCGTCGTGGGCGGTGGACTGGGCGGGGTCGCCGCCGCGCTCGCGCTGCTGCGCGCCGGTCGCCGGGTCGTGCTGACCGAGGAGTTCGAGTGGCTCGGCGGGCAGCTCACCAGCCAGGCCGTGCCTCCGGACGAGCACAGCTGGGTCGAACGCTTCGGTGTCACCGCTTCATACCGCGCGTTACGTGACGGCATCCGCGACTACTACCGCCGCCACTACCCCCTGACCCCGCAGGCGCGGGCGTGGCGCGAGCTCAACCCCGGCGCCGGCAACGTGAGCAGGCTCTGCCACGAGCCCCGCGTCGCCGTCGCAGTGATCGACGAGATGCTGGCGCCGTACCGGGGCAGCGGCAAGCTCACGGTCCTCCAGCCCGCCAGGCCGATCTCCGCGCGCACCGACGGCGACCGGATCGTGTCGGTCACCGTCGAGCACAACGGTGCCGAGATCGAACTCGCCGCGCCGTACGTCCTCGACGCGACCGAGACCGGCGAGCTGCTCCCGTTGTCCGGCACCGAGTACGTGACGGGCTTCGAGTCCACTCTGGACACAGGCGAGCCCAGCGCGCCGGAAACTGCGCAACCGGCGAACATGCAGGCGATGTCGGTGTGCTTCGCGATCGACCACGTCGACGGCGACCACACGATCGACAAGCCGGCGCGCTACGACTTCTGGCGCGAATACCAGCCGGACTACTGGGGCGACCGCATGCTGTCGTTCCGCTCCCCCGACCCGCGCACGCTGAGCATCGCCGAGCGCACCTTCACCCCGAACCCGGACGACGACCCGCTCTCGGTCCTGTCCGACCAGCGGCTGAGCGCCGGCGACAGCAACCTGTGGACGTTCCGGCGCATCGCCGCCCGCCGCAACTTCGTCGAAGGCGCCTACGACAGCGACATCTGCCTGGTCAACTGGCCGATGATCGACTACTTCGAGTCGCCGGTGATCGACGTGCCGGACGTGGACAAGCACATCGCGGCGGCACGGGAACTGTCGAAGTCGGTCCTGTACTGGCTGCAGACCGAGGCACCGCGCGCGGACGGCGGCACGGGCTTCCCCGGGCTGCGGCTGCGCGGCGACGTCACCGGCAGCACGGACGGCCTGGCCCAGGCCCCGTACATCCGCGAGTCGCGGCGGATGAGGACCGAGTACACGATCGTCGAGCAGGACCTCTCGCTCGCCGTGCGCGGTGACAAGGGCGCGGTGCAGCACGCCGACGCCGTGGGTGTCGGCATGTACCGCATCGACCTGCACCCCTCGACCGGCGGCGACAACTACCTCGACGTCGCCAGCTGCCCGTTCGAGATCCCGCTCGGCGCGCTCATCCCCCAGCGCGTCGAGAACCTGCTCCCGGCGGGCAAGAACATCGGCACCACCCACATCACCAACGGTTCCCACCGGCTGCACCCGGTCGAGTGGAACATCGGCGAGGTCGCGGGCGCGCTCGCGGACTTCTGCCTGGCGCACCGAGTCACCCCTCGCGCGGTGCGCAACACCCCCGGCCTGCTCGCGGACTTCCAGCACCGGCTGGAACGCGACGGGGTCGAGCTCCGCTGGCCGGACGTGTCCGGCTACTAAGCCCAGGGAGACAACGATGTCCCGCCTCACAGCCTTGATCGTCGCCGCACTGCTCGCCCTCACGGCGTGTTCAGGCTCTTCAGCACAGTCCGGTCCCAAGTCGCTGCGCATGACCGTGTGGACCGCCAACGAGGCGCATCTCAAGCTGCTCAACGAGATCGCGTCCGAGTACAAGGCGTCGCACCCGGACGTCACCGAGATCAAGTTCGACTCGATCCCGGCCGACGGCTACACCACCACGCTCACCACCCAGATCGCCGGCGGCAACGCGCCGGACCTGGCGTGGATCCTGGAGGAGTCCGCACCGGACTTCGTCTCCTCCGGCGCGCTCGCACCGATCAAGGGCAAGGTCGAGAAGGCCGACGAACTCGTGCCCTCGGCCACCAAGCTCTGGGAGAAGGACGGCGAGCTCTACGCCTACCCGTTCTCCACCTCGCCGTTCGGCCTGTTCGTCAACACCGACCTGGTCAAGGACCTGCCGAAGACCTGGGAGCAGGCGGTCGCGGCCGCGGCGGGCAAGAACCTGGTGCTGCCGGACTTCAAGTACCAGAACTGGGCGGTGCTCTCGGCGATCTGGCGCGGCTGGGGCGCGAACGCGTGGAGCGAGGACGGCAGGTCCTGCGGCTTCTCCAGCCAGGAGATGAAGGACGCCATGACGTTCGTCCACAAGGCGATCTTCACGGACAAGGCGATCCCCGGCCCTGGCACGACGGTGGACTTCTTCGCGGGCGACGCGGCCATGGCCGTCAGCCAGATCTCGCGGGCGGGTGCGTTGAAGGAGGCCAAGTTCGGCTGGACGCTGCTGCCGTTGCCGCAGGGCCCGAAGGGTGACTACGCGGTGATCGGCCAGGCCGGCGTCGGTGTGCTCAAGCGCTCGAAGAACGCCGACGCCGCCGCGGACTTCCTCGGCTTCTTCACCAACTCGGCCAACTCGGCCAAGCTCGCCCAGTTCTTCCCGCCGGTCCGCCAGTCGCTGCTCAACGCGGAGACCCTGGCCAAGAGCAACCCGCTGATCAAGCCGGAGCAGCTGCAGTCGGTCGTGATCGACGGCATCAGCAAGGGCGTGGTGAAGCCGAGCCACCAGGGCCAGGAGGAGCTGAACCAGACGATCCGCGCGGCGCTCGACCCGTTGTGGAAGCCGGACGCGAACATCGGCCAGGTGCTCGACGGCGTGTGCGCGAAGATCAAGCCGTTGCTGGAGCGCCAGTGACGTTCTGGACGTATCGCAGGCGCGACAACCTGGTCGGCTACCTGTTCGTCGCGCCTGCTCTGCTCGGCAGCCTCGCGTTCGTGCTCATCCCGTTGGGGCTGGTCGCCTGGTACAGCCTCAACGAGTGGAACGTGCTCGGCGGAACGTTCGAGTTCATCGGCGGCGAGAACTACCAGCGGCTCCTCGCCGACGAGAAGCTGCGTGACTCGCTCGTCTCCACGGCCTGGTTCGCCGCCGGGCTGGTGGTGCTGAACCTGTCGCTGGCCCTGCTGCTCGCGGTGCTGCTCAACCAGAAACTGCGCGGCACCACGCTGTTCCGCACGCTGTTCTTCTCTCCTGTGCTGGTGTCGCTGGTGGCGTGGACGCTGGTCTGGCAGCTCATGCTGCAGCCGGACGGCAGCGTGAACGGGCTGCTGAGCGTGTTCGGCGTCGACGGACCGAACTGGCTGCGGGGCGAGACCACCGCGATGGTGTCGGTGGTCGTCGTGCAGGTGATCAAGAACGTCGGCCTGAACATGGTGCTGTTCCTCGCGGCGCTGCAAGGGGTTCCGGCACCGCTGTACGAGGCCGCGAAGATCGACGGCGCGGGCGCGTGGAGGCGGTTCCGGAGCATCACGATCCCGTTGATCAGCCCGACGATCCTGCTCACGTCGATCATCACGATCGTCGGCTCGTTGCAGGTGTTCGCGCAGATCGCGGTGCTCACCCAGGGCGGTCCCGGCACGTCCACGACCGTGTTGATCTACTACCTGTACCAGCAGGCGTTCCAGTTCCACCACTTCGGCTACGGCGCGACGATCTCGGTGCTGCTGTTCGTCATCGTCGCCGCTCTGACGCTGCTGCAGTGGCGGATGCGCCGGAAGTGGGTGCTCCATGAGTCGTAACGTCTCCAAGCGGAACGTCGCGCTCTACGGGTTGTTGTCCGTCCTGTGCGTGCCGTTCGTGTTCCCGACGTGGTGGATGGTCACCTCGTCGATGAAGCCGATCAGCGAGATCTTCTCCGAGTCGCTGCTGCCGTCGGAGTGGACGTTCTCCACGTACTCCCAGGTGTTCCGGATGCAGCCGTTCGGGCAGCAGTACTGGAACAGCCTCTACATCGCGGTGATCGTCACGGCCGGCACGATGGCCGTCGCGGCGCTCGCGGGCTACGCGTTCGCGCGCATCCGGTTCCCCGGCCAGAACGCGCTGTTCGTGGTGGTGCTGACCGGCCTGCTGATCCCGAGCGAGGTGACGATCGTCCCGTTGTTCCAGATGTTCCAGTCGCTCGGGATGACGAACACGCACTGGCCGTTGATCATCGTGCCGATCTTCGGTGCGCCGTGCGTGCTGGCGATCTTCATCATGCGTCAGTTCTTCATCGCGCTGCCGCCGGAACTGGAGGAGGCCGCCCGCATGGACGGCCTGGGTCGGGCCGGGATCTTCTACCGGATCGCACTGCCGCTCTCCCGCCCGGCACTGGGCGCGGTCGCGATCTTCACGTTCCTGCACTCGTGGAACCTCTACCTGGAACCGATCGTGTACCTGTCCACACCGGACATGTTCACGCTGCCGCAGGCGCTGACCCAGTTCGTCGACATCTACGGCGGTCCGATGTTCAACGTCCAGCTGGCCGCCGCGACGATGACGGCGGTGCCGATCCTGGTGGTGTTCGTGCTGGCACAGCGGCAGTTCATCGAGGGTCTCGCGCACACGGGCGTGAAGGGATGATCGATCCGGAGCTCGCGGCGGCGATCGACCTCTCCCGGCCACCGCTCACGGCGGACGGGATCGCGGCGAGGCGGGCCGCCAACCGGGTCGTCACCGACGCCGAACTGACTCGGGACGGCTCGGTCACGTTCACCGAACAGGACGCGGACGGCGTGCCCGTGCTCGTGCTGCGCCCCGCCGGGGTTGCGGAGGGTCCGCCGGTCCTGCACGTGCACGGCGGCGGCATGGTCGCGGGTACCCGCCGCTCCGACCTGCACGTGCTGGCGGAGTGGGTGTCGGAGCTCGGCGTCACGCTGTTCTCCCCCGAGTACCGCCTGGCGCCCGAGAACCCGCATCCGGCGCCCGTGCAGGACTGCTACCGGACGCTGACGTGGATGGAGCGCAACGGTTTCACCTCTCCGGTCGTCGCGGGCACGTCCGCCGGCGGTGGGCTGGCGGCGGCGGTGACGCTCATGGCCCGCGACCACGGCGGCCCTGCCGTCCGCGGCCAGCTGCTGATCTACCCGATGCTCGACGACAGGTGCGAGACCCCGTCCAGTCACCAGTTCCTCGACGGCACGATCTGGGTCCGCTCGTCGAACATCACCGGCTGGACGGCGTTGCTGGGTGACGCGCGGGGCGGTCCGGACGTGTCGCCGTTCGCCGCTCCCGCGCGCGCCACCGACCTCTCCGGGCTGCCACCGACCTACGTCGACGTCGGCTCGGTGGACGTGTTCCGCGACGAGGCCGTCGGCTACGCGTCCCGGATCTGGCAGGCCGGTGGGAACGCCGAGCTGCACGTGTGGCCCGGCGGCTGCCACGGCTTCGACCAGCTCGCGCCGGAGGCCGCCCTGTCGCGGCGCGCCCGTGCCACGCGCATGGACTGGCTGAGCAGGGTGATCGGCTGAGGTCCTCGCGGCGGTGGGGAGGGAGAGTCACCGCACGCGAGGAGGTCCTGTGGTCACCGGTAACGCGGATGCGTGGTGTGCCATTCGAAGCCGCCGCCCATCCAGGCCTTGGTGCCCTTCAGGAACCGGTGCAGCTCCACCGACGGCACCGCGAGCAGTGCCTTGTGCCCGGCCTCGAAATCGCGCACCAGCTGGTTGTGCAGCTCCACGGTCCGTGCGGTGGCCTCGGCGATCGAGCACTCCCGGTCGGCGGCGATCTGCAGCACCATGTTGCAGACCGGTTGCTCGTCGGCGGCGTCCTTCTCCACCGACACCAGGTCGTTCACCATGACCGACGCCGTGCCCGCGGCCGTGAGCAGCTGCCGCACGCGCGGGTCGTAGTACAGCGGCGCGGGCAGTTCGTAGCCTCCGACGGCGTCGATCAGCGTCATCGACGTGTAGAAGGTGTCGTGCTGCCGGGTCGCGAGGTACTGCCACGCGGGCGGGTAGTTGCCGGTGTGCCGCCAGGCCGCGTAAGCGCCCCACGACACGAACATCGCGAACGTCGAGTAGCAGACCCGTTGCACCACGGTCGCTGTGGTGCGGGACGTCAGGTGCGCGATGCCCGAGCGCAGGCCGACGAGCACCGGGTCGGCGGCGAGCGTCTCCTCCAGTTCGGTGGTGAACTCGGCGGCGGGCGCGACCGGGTCCATCGCGGCCATCGCCAACGCGAGGCGCGGCGGCAGTTCGGCCGGGATCGCGCCCATCTCGGTGCTGTCGGCGTACAGGTCGTCGGCGGCCCACCACGCCGCGTTCAGCTTCGCCGCGATCAGGAGCTGGTCGACGTCGTCGGTGTCCACGTGGGTCAGCACCGCGAGCCGGCCGAACATGCCGCCCAGGAACCGTTCCGGCTCCTCGAAACCGCACTCCCCCGCCCACGCGACGAGGCGTTCGTCGACGGCTGCCGCCAGCACGGCGTCCTCGCGTTCGAGCACCGGCACGTACAGCGGAGGCGCGGTGCCGTCACCCCACGGGCGTTCGGCATAACCGGGTTCGGGCGGCAGAGCAACGGCCTCGGGCCGTCCGAGCCGGGCAGCGGAGGTGCCCAGCCCGGACGGCCCCGTGAGGAGATCCCTCATCAGATGCGGTCCGCGACAATCAACAGGTAGTGGAACGACCCTTCCTTGTAGGCGGTGAGGAACGGGTCCTCGACTCCGGTCGCGACCGACGACTTGGCGCGCAGCTCCCAGTACGGGATGGTGTCCGGCGTCAGGTCGACCACGCTGATCGGCACGAAACCGTTGTCCGCCAACGCCCTGAAGTACTCGCTGCGCGGGTGGATGTTGCAGATGTAGTGCTGGTCGATCTGGCTGACCGCCCGCGAACGGCCGCCCGTCAGGTCGTTGTAGCAGCCGGTGATGCAGACGTACCGGCCGCCGGGCGCGATCAGCCGCGCGAACTCGCCGTAGAGCTGCTGGAGGTCCACGTACATCGTGGTCTCGTTGGTCCAGATGCCGTTGAACGAGCCGGTCTCGAAGCCGGTGTCGAGCATGTTCTTGAAGTGGAAGCGGACCTGGTCCGCGACATCGCGTTCCACGGCCTGGTCGTTGGCGAACGCCACCTGCTGCTCGGAGATGCTGACGCCGTCGACCAGGGCGCCGAACCGGGCGTTGGCCATGAAGCTCGTGCCGCCGCGGCCGGAACCGCCGTCCATCAGGTGGCCGCGCACGGGAACGTCGCCGAACGCGTCCAGCAGCACCTCGGCCTGGGCGGTCTCCAGCCGGTGCATCTCGGCGATGATCGCCTGGTCGCGCACCGCGAGCGGCGCCTCCAGGACCGCGGGGTCGTACTGGCCGAGCCCGTAGTGGTGGTGGTAGAGACCGTCCACCTCACCGAGCTTGATGTTGACCGGGTCCTTCTCCTTGTTCCAGTAGTCCGCGACGGAACGCTGGTAGTCGGTGCGCAGAACCGGCTTCACAGTGGGGCTCGCCATGGTCTGGGTGGCTCCTGTTCGTTGGAACGCTCACTGCCGAACAGGAACTGACCTTTGCAGCTGATGGCCCAGTCAGCGATCCGCCGTTCAGGCTTGGTTCGGACACGAACGGGTGGCCCGGCAACCAACCGGATGACAGCGGGAAGCGGGATTCCACGCCGCCTGGCAGAAATCCCGGTACAGCGCCCGCGGGACCTCATTCGCCCCTCCGGGACGTGGCCGGCCCGATCGACTCACACGATTCAGACGCGTGAGCTGCTCCGTGCATTGTCCGATCAGGCAAGAACCGTCATTGAAAACCATTGCATCATTATCTATTTCATGAATGTGAAAGTTTGACAGAGGTCTACACCTCTACTACAAAGAAATGGCCCCGCCCTGCCAAACGAGGTCAATCAATGATGCGAACCTCCCTGCCCCTGCTATCCCTGTTTCTAATAGGTTCCCTGGCCGTTCCCGCTGCCACGGCGATCGCCGCACCTGCCCTGACGGGCCTGGACGTCTCGTCGGGCAACCGGCGCGCACCTGTTTCCGGCCTGTACGACTGGTCGAAGGCCGGGTATCGCGGCAATGGTGTGCTGCCGGGGAACAATGAGGTGAACCCGAGCGCCGCCTGTCAGATCACGGCGGCGGAACTCGCTTCTCAGTTCTCCGTGCGTCCCGATGACGCGGCCGACGACACGGCAGGGCTCCAGGCCGCGATCGACGCCGTCAAGACGCAGTGTTCGCCCAGTGCGAGCTACTCGAAGCTCAGCACCATCACGCTGCCGGCGGGCCAGTTGAAGGTGTCGAAGGAACTGCACGCCGACGCCGACTACCTGATCATCAGGGGTGCCGGCGCGACGGCGACGAAGATCGTCTACACGCCCGACGCGAACACCCGGTACGACTCCCTGACGCCGGACGGTTCGGACTGGGACGAGGACGGGATGACGTCCGGGCAGGGCAAGGGCGGCTGGCTGTGGCCGGGCCGCGGCCTGTTCCGGGTCCAGTCGCGCGGGGTGCACGCGAGCTACGCGAGCGACCACGCGGCGGCGCCGGAGAACCGCAAGGACATCTTCGAGGGCACGATCAACGTGCACTGGAAGGCCGGCGCGAAGGTGAGCGCCGCCGCCAAGGCCGGTGACCGCACCATCAAGCTCGCCTCCGCCAGTGCGATCAAGGCGGGCATGTTCGTCAACGTCCGTGCCGCGAACTCGGTCAAGTTCTACGAGCAGCAGTTCGCCACGGGCACCCCGTACCCGATGCTGAACATGCACATGCGGCAGCAGATCTTCACCGTCGCGTCGGTGTCGGGCACCACCGTCACGCTCGACAAGCCGCTGGAGTTCGACGTTCCGGTCAACTCCACCTCGGACGGTTCACCGGCGATCGGCGGGGCGACGTACGACTCGAAGGTGTCGCCGCTGGTGGACCCGGTCCTCGGCGTCGGGTTCGAGAACTTCGGCTTCACGCAGGCGATGCCGAACCTCGACCCCGCCGAGGCCACCAACAACTACGGCAACATGGCTCCCGCTGACGAGATGCACGGCATCGTCTTCAAGTGGGCGGCCAACTCGTGGGTGCGCGGCATCAGGGCGGAGATGACGGGCTCGCACCCGATCGTCACCGAGGAGGCCAAGAACCTCCAGATCGTCGACAACCACCTCGACGGTTCGTGGAACAAGGGCAAGGGCGGCAACGGTTACTTCCGCGGCTCGCGGGTGTGGGACTCGCTCTACGCCGGCAACACCTCCCGCAACCTGCGCCACTTCACGTTCCAGTGGTCCGCGTCGGGCAACGTCGTGATCGGCAACGACTTCGACTCCGACCTGAACCTGCACGGCGGCTGGGAGCGCAACAACCTGTTCGAGAACAACAGCGTGAAGGTCTCCTACGCACACCGCTCCGGCAACTGCCGCGCGAACTGCGGTGAGGAGGGCGGCGGCGGGCCCGACGACTCGAACTGGTTCCCGATCTGGTGGGGCGCCGGCAAGAAGGCCGTCAAGTGGTCGGGCGCCTCCGGGCCGCGCAACGTGTTCTTCAACAACGGCATGACGAAGCAACTGTCGACCGGTGGCTCCTACGACGCCTTCTACAGCGAGAAGTCACGGGTCTACCAGTTCGGCTGGAACGGCAGTGCCTACAAGCACCTCGACGTCGGAGGCGCCCCGATCACGGACTGGGCGAAGAACGAGCAGCGCGACTACACCGGCGGTCACGGCGTCGACGCGACCAAGACCGACTCGGCGAAGTCGTTGTTCCTCAAGAACATCCCGGCCACCTTCGCCGCGGGGTCCACAGAGGACGACTTCGGTGCGCGGGCCACCATCCCGGTGTCGAACGCCGACCAGCTCAAGGCGGCGCTCGCCGGTGCGAAGCCGGGTGACACCATCCAGCTCGCGTCCGGCACCTACCGCGGGTCGTTCGTCTCGCAGAAGGCCGGCACGTCCGGCAACCCGATCACGCTCACCGGGCCCTCGTCGGCCGTGCTGGTCAACGACGGCCCGTCCGGCACGGCACCGTCCTGCCCGGTGCCGACCGCGGGCTGGGACTCGGGCTACGGCCTGTGGCTGTACAACGCGCCCTACTGGAACATCAAGGGCATCACGGTGGCGGAGTCGAAAAAGGGCATCGTCCTCGACAACTCCCACCATGTCACCATCGACGGCGTGACCGTGCGCAGGACCGACGAGGAAGGCGTGCACTTCCGGCGTTCCTCCGCGGACGGCGTGATCAGGAACTCGACGATCACGGACGCCGGCGTCGTGACGAAGGACTACGGCGAGGGCGTGTACATCGGCTCCGCGAACTCGAACTGGAAGTGCCACGGCAACTCCGGCGGCGTCGACAAGTCCGACCGCGTGCAGGTGCTGAACAACAGGATCGGCCCTGGGGTGTCCGCGGAGCACATCGACGTCAAAGAAGGCACGCAGGGCGGCCTGATCAGCGGCAACACGTTCAACGGCACCGGGATCTCCGGCGCCAACTCCGCCGACTCCTGGATCGACGTGAAGGGCTTCGACTACCGGATCGAGAACAACACCGGCACCTTCGCCTCGCCCGGCACGTTCAAGAACGGCTACGAGACGCACAACCCGAGCACCACGCCCGCGTTCGGCAACGGCTGCGGGAACGTGTGGCGCGGCAACAAGTCCGACCTCGGCAACGTCGGCGAGTACGCGGTGTACGTGTCGTCCACGTCGAAGTGCAAGGCCAACCCGAATGTCGTGCACGCCTCGAACACGGTCACCAGGGCCAAGAAGGGCGTGTCGAACATCCCGGTCACCCCGTAGAAGGCGGGGGTTGCAGGGATCCCGATCGGTGTACGGCGGCGTCGCCGATCGGGATCCCTGGCTTGCTGTCAGGCGTTCTGACGCATCGACCGCACTTCGTCCCTTAGCGCGCGGACCTCCATCAGCAGGAGGTCGTCGTGGCCCGCGGAACGGGGTGCGGGCACCGTCACCTCCTCCTGCATGGCGCTGCACACGACCGCGATGAACAGGTTGAGCATCGTGAACGTGCCGACCAGCAGGTAGATCAGGAAGAAGATCCACGCGAACGGCTTCTGCACCATCAGGTCGCGCATGACGTCCGACCAGCCGTCGCCGGTCGTGATCTGGAACAGCGTCAGCAACGTCGGGCCCAGACCGGTGAAGCGGGGGTCGCCGGTGTCGCCGAACAGATTGCTCGCGATCACGCCGCCGATGTAGACGAGCAGCACCAGCAGACCGGACAACGACACCAGGCCGGGAATCGACCGCACCAGCGCCGTGACGACCCGGCGCATGCTCGGCACCATCGCCACGAGCCGCAGCGCGCGCAGGATCCGGAGACTGCGCAGCACGGCCAGCGGTCCCGCGGCCGGGATCAGCGCGATGCCCACGATGATGAAGTCGAAGACGTTCCACGGGTCTTTGAAGAACTTCCAGCCGAACGCGTACAGCCGGGCCGCGAGTTCGGCCGTGAAGATCGCCAGCGCCAGGTGGTCGATCGTCGTCAACAGCGGGCCGAACTTCGCTTCCAGGACGGTCGACGTCTCGGCTCCCAGGGTGATCGCGTTGATCACGATCACGCCGACGATGAACATCTGGAACCGGTTGCTCTCCACGAGCTCGCCGACGCGGGCGCGCACCATCATCACTTGCTGCTCCTACTACAGGGGTTGTAACTGTTTGGTGGAACGTGAACAAACGCGGAGTTGTGTGAGTTTTCGTGGAGCGGGGCCAGGGCGGTGTTGTCGGTGTCGGCCGCTACGGTGTCGGTGAAATGGTCACGGTGATCCAGGCGTATCGGTTCGCGCTCGATCCGACCGCGGGGCAGCATTCGGCTCTGCGGTCGCATTGTGGTGCGCAGCGGTACGCGTTCAACTGGGGCTTGGCGCGAATCAGGGTGAACCTGGACCAGCGTGCCGCCGAGAAGACCTACGACATTCCCGAGGATCAGCTCACCCCGCCGGTGTCGTGGTCGGCTTACAGCCTGCGCAAGGGCTGGAACCAGGGCAAGGACGAGGTCGCGCCGTGGTGGGCTGAGAACTCGAAGGAGGCCTATTCGTCCGGCTTGGCCAACCTCGCGGCCGCGCTCGGTAACTGGGTCGGCTCCACAAGCGGGAAGCGGCGCGGCCAAGGGGTTCGGTTCCCCCGGTTCAAGGGCCGCCGGTCCGGGTTGTCGTGCCGGTTCACCACCGGCGCGTTCGGCCTCGCCGACGACCGGCGGCACGTGAAACTGCCCCGTATCGGTATGGTGCGCACCCACGAGTCGACCCGCAAGCTCGCCCGGCACGTCGAGCGTGGTACAGCGCGCATCCGCTCTGCGACCGTCTCCTTCCGGGCCGGCCGCTGGTTCGTGGCGTTCTCCGTGGAGATCACCCGCGCCGATCCCGTGCCCACCCGGCCGGAGAGCGTTGTGGGTGTGGACCTGGGCGTGAAGTCCCTGGCCGTGCTGTCGACCGGCGAGATCATCCCGAACCCGCGGCATCTGGAGACCGCTCAGCGGGAGTTGCGTCGCCTGCAACGCCAAGCCGCGCGCCGCACTGGCCCGGACCGGCGCACCCGCCGGGAACCCTCCGCCCGATGGCGCAAGACCCAGGCGCGCATCACGCGGCTGCACGCCGCGATCACCAACGTCCGGCGCGACGGGCTGCACACGCTGTCCACCCGGCTCGTGCGCACCCACGGAACGGTCGTGATCGAGGACCTGAACGTGGCCGGCATGACCCGCAACCGCAGGCTTGCCCGGCACATCGCCGGTGTCGGTATGGCCGAGCTGCGCCGCCAGATCGAGTACAAGGCCACATGGGCGGGCGTGCATGTGCATGTCGCCGACCGGTGGTATCCCTCCTCCAAGACGTGTTCGGCCTGTGGCGCAGTGAAAGCCAAACTGCGCCTGGGCGAACGCGTGTACCGCTGCGACGCGTGCGGTCTGGTCCTGGACCGTGATCTCAACGCCGCGTGCAACCTCGCCGCGCTCGTGCGCTGCGAGATGTCCTCCCCGAGTTGCGGGGCGACGGTAAACGAGCCCGCTGGAAACCTGCGTAAGACCCGCGCTGCGCGGGCGACGGGTACTGCCACGGGAAGACCCGCACAGACCAGTACGGGTCAACGCCGACGCCGCAAGGCGACGGCTGTCTGAACACAGTGGACTCACACTCGCTCACAATTCAGGCAACGGTTGTGCTACCTATCGGCGGTGGAGGCGACCCAACTGTTCACCCGGTCGTGTTGATCAGCTCCAGCCTGCTGGCGGTGCGGGCGAGGTCGCGCGTGTCGCCGCCGACGATCTCCCCGAGCGCGTGGTCGCTCACGAGCGTCAGCCGGACGTCCTTGTCCACCAACACGTCCACGACGTTCGCGAACCGCTGCCTGGTCTCCCGGCCGCGGGTGCCCAACCGTGGGACGTCCGTGATCACCCAGTCGTCGAAGCGGTCCGCGAGCACCAGGTAGTCCTGCGTCGAGGTCGGTTTCTCGCACAGGTCGCCGAAGTCGAACCAGATCCTGGCGCCTTCGGTGCCCAGCGCGGTGAACGCGCGGCCGTTGACCTCGAGGACGACCGGCGTGTCCGGCAGGGTCGCGGTCCTGGTGATCTCGCCGGTCTCGAACCGCGACCGCGGCTCGGTGTGCAGGTGCCGGTAGTCGGTGGCGCCGTCGAGCTCCACCGCGTCCATCAGTTCCTCGATCAGCGCGATGCCGGGCAGGAAGTGGTCGTGGTGGAGCGGGTCGGGCAGCAGGCCGTCCGGCGGGTAGTTGGAGGTGGCGATGATCATCACGTTGCGCGCTTGGAGCTCCTCCAACAGCCGCGTCATCAGCATCGCGTCGCCGACGTCGTGCACGTGCAGCTCGTCGAACGCCAGCACCTTCGCCCGCCCGATCAGCTCCTTCACCGCCCTGGCGACGGCGCCGCGCTCGTGCAGCCGTTCGGAGATCCTCTGGTGCAGCTCCTGGAAGAACGCGTGGAAGTGCACACGCTTCTTGGGCTCCGGCAGCACGTCGAACAGCGCGTCCGCCAGAAAGCTCTTCCCGCGGCCGACCGGCCCGTGCAGGTAGACACCCCTGCGTTGGCTTGCGAGCTCGTTGAGCCTCGTGATGGCTTCCAGTTGTGCGTCGTCGAGCTCGTACCCGCTGCCCGACACGTGCGCGCGAAGATCCACTGCTCCCCCCGCGCCAGCTTACGATCGACCCCGTGAGCAATGTCGAGGCCGAGCCCGCAGAAGTGACGTGCACCTCCTCCCCCGGCGACGTGGAAGTCCTGACCCCGCGCGACGTCCCCCTGGGCGGCCCGCGAGCGATGTCGGTCCGCCGGACGCTCCCCCAGAAACAACGGTCGCTGATCGGCGCGTGGTGCTTCTGCGACCACTACGGCCCGGACGACGTCAGCATGGACGTGGCCCCACACCCCCACACGGGCCTGCAGACCGTCAGCTGGCTGTTCACCGGCGAGATCGAGCACCGCGACAGCCACGGCGTCCACGCCTACGTGCGCCCCGGCGAACTCAACCTGATGACCGGCGGCCGCGGCATCGCGCACTCCGAGGTGTCCACCGCCGCGTCCTCCGTGCTCCACGGCGTGCAGCTCTGGCTGGCCCTGCCCGGCGCCCACCGCGACGCACCGCGCGACTTCCAGCACTACGCCCCACCGACCGTTGCCGTTGATGGTGCCGCTGTGCGCGTGTTCCTCGGCTCGCTGGCCGGGTCGACGTCGCCGGTGCGCACCTTCACCCCGCTGCTCGGCGCCGAGATCGTGCTGCCTGCCGGTGCGTCGCTGACGTTGGACGTGGCGCCGTCGTTCGAGCACGGCGTCCTGCTCGACACCGGTGACGTGACGCTGGGTGCGACCGCGTTGTCTCCTGGGTCGCTCGGGTACGTCGGCACCGGCCGGTCGACGCTGACGCTGTCCTCGGTTGCCGGGGCGCGGGTCGTGCTGCTGGGTGGGGAGCCGTTCGGCGAGGAGATCGTCATGTGGTGGAACTTCGTCGGGCGCACGCACGACGAGATCGCCGGGTTCCGGGAGGAGTGGCAGGCGGAGACGGACCGGTTCGGGCGGGTCGAGGGCTATCCCGGTGATCGCCTGCCGGCGCCGCCGCTGCCGGGTGGGCGGTTGCGGCCGCGCGGCAACCCGGCATGACCGCCACCGACGACGACGCCCGGCAGGCCGCCGTGACCGCACTGGTCCGGCTGGCCGCCAGTCCTCACCACCGGGACAGGGCCGACGCGGGCCGCGGTCTCGCGAGTTTCGCCGACGTGTCCGCGGCCCGCCCGGTGCTGTTGAAGCTGGTGCTCGACCCCGCGGACACGTTCGTCACTCAGGAGACGGCCGAGGCGCTGTTCCGCCGTGGCGACGCTCTGGGGTTCGCCGTCGTGAGCGCCGCGGTCGCGGCCGCCGACCACGAGCAGGCCGACCACCTCGACGCCGCTCTGCACGCTGTGCTCGGCGTGTTCGAGCGCGAACGGGACGCCGCTGTGCGGATCTGTCGCGAGCTGACGCAGGACCCGGCCCAGCCCGTCGAGGTGCGGGACGGAGCGGCGTCGCTCGTCGCCGACCTCACCGCCCTGCGGCCATCACTTTCCGTGCTGAATTAACTACGGAAAGCACTTCCACATTTAAGTCGAATTAAGGTAACGGGCTTCACCGTCTCAGCATCCGGGCCTTCCCCATACCGCATCCAGCGCGTCCGAGCTGGTGATTTCTTCCACAGATGACCGAACCCCACCAGCACAAAGAACGCAAAACCGCAGGTCAGAACAGCTAAACAGGCTCGTCTCACCTGGTGAGCGAAGCCGGTTGTCAAAAGTCATACTTCAGGACCATTGAAAATCACGTTCTGATCGCTTTTCCTGATCGAGGCATCCACGGAGGCTGCTGTACGTCTTAGGGGGCATGACGAACGTGACACGAGTGGGCGCCGAGTCCGTCTTCGCCTTCATCGCCCCCTCCGGGCGCCCCTTGCCCGTCGAGGTCGAGCTGGGCTACCGCGCCGACGACCCGCACGCCGTGACCATGACGTTCCGCATGGGACGCCAGGAGACCGTGTGGCTCGTGAGCCGCGACCTGCTCGCCGACGGGTTGATCACCACCAGCGGTGCCGGCGACGTGACGCTGCGGCCCCACAACTCCACGACGGCTGTTCTCGAGCTGCGGTCCGACGTGTCGCACGCGGTGTTCCACGTGCAGTCGTCGGAGATGCAGGAGTTCCTGAACTCCACCTACGACGTGGTCGCCCCCGGTCACGAGAACGACTACGTCGACTTCGAGGCCGAGCTCCGCAAGCTGCTCGACCCGACTAGCTGACGCCGGTGCGGATCGCGCTCGCGTAGGCCGCCGCGGTGCCTTGTGCCGCGCACGCCTTCATGTCGTCGTAGAGCCGCATGAAGCCGCCGGTGATGCCGGCCGGGGTCCACCGTCATGCCGAGCGCGCGGTTCCAGGTCGCCGGGTTGTTGCCCGCGCCGCCCGCGTAGCCCTGCAGGTACGCGCGGTCGACCAGTGAGCCGAGGTTCGACTTCAGGCTCGCCCAGAACGACTGGTTCGTGTACGGCGCGAACGTGAACTTCGAGTACCCGAGGCCCGCCGCCATCCGTGCGATGGCCGCAGTCGAGGACGAACCGGTGTCGCCTGTGCGGAGGCCGGTGCGGCGAAGGCCAGAGCCAGTGGTGCGGCGAGAAGAGCGGGGATCCAGGGCCGCCTCATCAACGCATGTCCCTTCGTCAAGGCGGCCTGAGACCAGCCACAGCGGCGCGTTCAAGAACGCGTTTTCACCCGAACGAGCCCGTGGCATGGAGTTGTTCCAACCCATACGTTCGAGGTCGTGACCGTGACGACTTCCACCGCGTACAGCAGGGACATGGGCGACGAACTGCGCCGGCTCAGGCAGAGGTTCACCGGCTTGAGGGGCCGCGCGATGGCGCTGCAGCTCGGCTGGGATCCGAGCAAGGTCTCCAACCTCGAGCACGGCAAGATCAAGGGCACCGACATCGACCTCGCGCAGTACCTCACCGTGTGCGGCAAGGACATCGACTACTTCGAGGACTTCCTTCGCCGCTACCACAACGCTTTCGACCCGTACCTCGCGCAGGCGCCGGACAGCCTGCGCACCCTCGAGATGACGGAGGCGATGTCCACCGGCATCACCGCCTACGACGTCCTGACCGTCAACAGCCTGCTGCGGACGCCGAAGTACGCGCGTGCCGTGCAGGCCGCGACCGGACAACCGATCGAAGACCTGGACAGGCAGGCGGTCATGCGCCGCCCCAACGGTCCCAAGTGCGTCTTCTACCTGCACGAACTGGCGTTGCGGATGCGGCTCGGCGACGACCGGGTGATGGAGGAGCAGCTCGTGTGGCTGCTGGCGAACTCCTCCATCGTCCGCATCGTGCCAGAGGAGGCGGCGTCGGCGGCGTTCCAGTCGGCGTGCACGCTGTTCGAGTTCGAGAAGGCGTCGCCGCTCGTCCACGTGGAATCCGGCCTGGCCAGGGTCTTCGCCCAGGGCGAGGCGGCCGTCGAGCGGAGCCGGAAGCTCTTCGACCTGCTCGAGAACGTCGCCCTGGACGAGAACCAGTCACGGCGCAAACTCGCGGAGTACCGCGGGCCCACACCGCTGCGCGCCCTGGTCAAGACTCAGTAGCCGTACACCAGGTCGAACGCGAGCTGCGGGTCGAACTTGCCTGCGTCGACACCCGGCGCCTTGCCGCAGCGCCCGTCCGAGTCGCCGGGAACCTTGACCCACAACAACATCTCCGCGCCGCCACCGGTGCGAGCGGGCGTGCCGAGCCTGCGGCCGCCGGGGTTGCACCACTCTCCGTTGTGGCCGTTGCCGTTGCGGCTGGTGTCGATCACGTACGGCTTGGTGTAGCCGGGAAGCGCGCCGCTGACCGAGTTGCCGTACGCCGTCGAGGCCGCGGTGGTGTGGTAGTTGGACACGTTGATCGAGAAGCCGCGCACGTTGCGCACGCCCGCCGAGTCCAGGCGGGTGGCCATCGCCGCGGCGGGCACCCACTGCGCGTTGCCGGCGTCGAGGTAGGCCCACGTGTTGGGCGCCTTGGCCTTGAACTGCTCGGTGGCGTACCTGATCATCGCCGTCCGCTCGGCGATCTTCGCGCTGTCCATGCAGTTGAAGTCCGCCAGCGAGTCCGGCTCGATCACGACCACGGCCGGGCGCGTGCCGATGGCAGAGGCGAAGGAGGAGATCCAGGTCCGGTAGGCCTCCGGCGTGCCGGCACCGCCTCCGGAGTGGCCGCCGCACGCGTCACGGCCGGGGATGTTGTAGGCGACCAGGACGGGCAGCTTGGTGCCGGTCTTGTTCACGTAGGCCGACACCGAGGTCTTGATGTCGCCGCTCCAGGCACCGAACCAGCGGGCGATCGGCTTGGACGAGATGTTCGCCTTGATCGCGGCCTGGCGCCCGTCGGCCGCGTGGTCGCGCACCCACACGGCGGGGTTGGAGTCCGGGTCGACGTAGAAGCCGTCAGTCATGCCGACGGGGCTGGCGGCGTGCGCGGCCGGGGCGGTCGCCACGACGGCCAGCAGGGCCAGCGCGAGTACTCTGATCATGTCCAGCACCCTCGCGCGGGTCGCTTAAGGCGTGGTTATTCGGCGGTGAACGTCCACTTCTCAGTCAGGAGTGGACAGTTCGTTGACGCACAAAACCACATCGGTGAACCATGCGGAGGTGACGTCGAGCCTCACCAAGCTGAGCAACGATCAGGTGCACGCCTACGCGGTGTACTGCACGGCGGCGGAAGCCGTCCGGAAGACCATGCTGCCGGTGGAGGTCCGATCGGAACCACGACGCTACCGCCTCAAGGTCGGCGGGCGGCTGGTGCAGGTGTTCGGCAAGCGCTCGGACGAGTGGCAGCTGTCCGACGCGTTGAAGCCGCTGGCTCCGGACACCGATGCCGTGGTGTTCGTCGACCTGGAAGGCGAACACCCCGAGTTCTACCCGGTGCCCGCCGACTGGTTCCGCCAGGACGTCGAGAAGCGGTACACCGAGTACCTGGCGCGCGTGGGCACGCGTCCCAAGAACCCCGACAGCCGCCACTACGCCGTGCCCGCGTCCCACGTCGTGCGGTGGTGGGACAAGTGGGACGTGCTCAGCGGCTGAGGCCGGGCTGAAGCGGCAGCAACGGCGACACCACGCGAGCGAACGGGCCGCTCTGCACGACACCGCCCTCAGGCCCGGCGAACGGCGCGGCCGGGTCCACCACGTCAGGCATCCGGGCCCACACGGCCCACCGCTCGTCCCACGCCTGGATCACGTCGAGTTGCCCGCCGGGAAGGAACCGGGCCAGGTGCACCCCTGCGACCTGCCCGGTGTTCCCGAGCAGCGGGAGCAGCCGGAAGCCGCCTTCCCGCCGCAACCTCTCGATCAGCTCCGCGCTGTCCATCTCATCTCGCCGCCAACTCCGTGCTCGTCCGATAGGACTCCACAGCAGCAACACGTTCATCAGAAGACCAGCCCAGCGGACCGGCGATCAGATCCGCCACCTCGCCGGCGACCGAAGCACCGAAGTCCAGGTGCTCCATCGCGATCCGGGTCCGCCGCGCGAGAACGTCCTCCAGCCCCAACGCGCCCTCGTGCGTCACGGCGTACACGATCTCCGCCGCCAGGTACCCCGCCACCGGCGCCGCCAGCGAAGGATCCTGCGCGATCATCGCCAGCACGTCGGACACGGCCGAGCCGTACCGGCGCAGCAGACGCTCCACAGTGGACGTGGGCAGGCCGGACTCCGCAGCGACTCGAGCCCGGTCCGCCCACAGCTCTTGGAAACCGACGGCGCCGCACAACGGCAGCCGGGCGGTCAGAGAAGGCGCCACCGCACGCCCCAAACCAGAAACCGCGGCGTTCACGACGTCCGCGGCCATCACGCGGTAGGTCGTGTACTTGCCGCCCGCGATCACGAAGAACCCCGGCTCGGGCTCGGCGACGGCGTGCTCGCGGGAGAGCTTCGAGGTGTCGCTGGAAGCCCCGGCGAGCAACGGCCGCAGACCCGCATACGTGCCAACGACGTCGTCCACGGTCAGCGGAGACCGCAGCACGGCGTTGACGTGGTCCAAGATATAAGAGACGTCTTCGGAAGTAGCGACAACGTCTTCCGGTGAACCGGAGTACGGCGTGTCGGTGGTGCCGATGATCCAGTAGGCACCCCACGGGATCACGAACAGCACCGACTTCTCGGTCTGCGTGATCAGCCCGCCGTCCAGCTGGATCTTCGACCGTTCCACCAGCACGTGCACGCCCTTGGACATCCGCACGTGGAACGGCGGCGCGCCGGGCGACATCGAGTTCAGCGAGTCGGTCCACACACCGGTGGCGCTGATGACCCGGCGGGCTCGCACCACGTGCGTCACGCCGGACAGCTCATCGCGCACCGAAGCACCGGAGACCCGGCCGTCAACACGCAGAAGAGAAGTCACGCGAGCCCGCGACACCACCGTCGCACCGTGCTGGGCGGCCGTGCGGACCAGCGTCGACACCAGCCGGGCGTCGTCCATCTGCGCGTCGTAGTACCGGATGGCGCCCGCGAAGGCCGAAGAGTCGAGTGATGGCCCCAGAGCGGCCATCTTGCGGCGGGAGAGGTGCCGGTGCATCGGCACGGCTCCGGCGCCGCCGATCGAGTCGTACAACATCACGCCCGCGCCGACGTAGGCGCGTTCCCACTGCTTCTTCAACGGGAAGAGGAACGGCACCGGCCGCACCAGGTGCGGTGCGAGCCGGCGCAGCAGCAGGCCGCGTTCCTTCAGAGCTTCACGGACCAGCTTGAACTCCAGCTGCTCCAGGTATCGCAGCCCGCCGTGGACGAGCTTGCTGGACCGGCTCGACGTGCCCGCCGCCCAGTCGTCGGCCTCGACCAGCGCGACGGAGAGGCCGCGGGACGCCGCGTCGAGAGCGGCACCCGCGCCGACCACACCACCTCCGACGACGAGGACGTCGAACTCCGTGCTGCCCAACGTCTCCAGAGACCGAGCACGCCGAGCCGGATCCAGCCTTGCGAACAACTTCTTCAGCTCCTAAAGAAAGAAGTCAGCGAACGTCGGCGTCGACCCAGTCGAACGACTTGGTGACGGCCTTCTTCCAGTTGCGGTACTCGCGCTCGCGCTCGTCGGAGTCGAGTGCCGGCGTCCAGCGCTTGTCCTCGGCCCAGTTGGCGCGCAGCTCGTCGAGCCCCGACCAGTAGCCGACGGCCAGACCGGCGGCGTACGCGGCGCCGAGAGCGGTCGTCTCGGCGACGACGGGACGCACCACCGGCACGTCCAGAACGTCGGCCTGGAACTGCATCAGCAGTTCGTTGGCGACCATGCCGCCGTCGACCTTCAGCTCGGTCAGCGGCACACCGGAGTCGGCGTTCATCGCGTCCAGCACCTCGCGGGTCTGGAACGCCGTCGCCTCCAGCACGGCCCGCGCCAGGTGACCCTTGTTGACGAACCGGGTCAGACCGACGACCGCGCCACGCGCGTCCGCTCGCCAGTACGGCGCGAACAGACCGGAGAACGCCGGCACGAAGTACGCGCCACCGTTGTCGTCCACCGTCTTCGCCAGCGTCTCGATCTCCGCGGCGGAGCCGATGATGCCGAGGTTGTCGCGCAGCCACTGCACCAGCGAACCGGTGACGGCGATGGAGCCTTCCAGCGCGTAGACGGGAGCCTCGTCGCCGATCTTGTAGCAGACGGTCGTGAGCAGACCGTTCTTCGAGGCGACCTTCTCGGTACCGGTGTTGAGCAACATGAAGTTGCCGGTGCCGTAGGTGTTCTTCGCGGTGCCCGGCTCGTAGCAGACCTGGCCGAACGTCGCGGCCTGCTGGTCGCCGAGGATGCCCGCGATCGGCACGCCCTTCAGCACACCGCCGGGACCGCCGGTGCCGTAGACCTCCGAGGAGGAACGGATCTCCGGCAGCATGGACAGCGGAATGCCCATGTCGGAGGCGATCTCCGCGTCCCACTGCAGCGTGTCGAGGTCCATCAGCATGGTCCGCGACGCGTTGGTGACGTCCGTGGCGTGCACGCCACCGTTGGGGCCGCCGGTGAGGTTCCACAGCGTCCACGTGTCGGTGTTGCCGAACAGCAGGTCGCCGGCCTCGGCACGCTCACGGGCGCCCTCGACGTTGTCGAGGATCCAGCGGATCTTGGGGCCGGAGAAGTAGGTCGCCAGCGGCAGGCCGACCTTCGCCTTGTAGCGGTCGGCACCGCCGCCGAGAGCGCCGAGCTCCTCGACGATGGCCTGGGTGCGGGTGTCCTGCCAGACGATCGCGTTGTAGACCGGCTCGCCGGTGTTCTTGTCCCACACCACCGCGGTCTCGCGCTGGTTGGTGATGCCCACGGCGGCGAGGTCACCGGTGTTGAGGTCGGCGGTGGAGAGCGCCTGGCCGATCACGAACCGGGTGTTCTCGGAGATCTCCACCGGGTTGTGCTCGACCCAGCCGGCCCGCGGGAAGATCTGCTCGTGTTCCTTCTGGCCCACGGCGACGATGGAGCCGCTGTGGTCGAAGATGATCGCCCGCGTGCTGGTCGTGCCCTGGTCGACGGCGAGAACGTACTGCGACATCGAAGAAGTCCTTTCCGGATGGTCAGCGTCAGAACGCGAGCGAAGCGATCACACCGGCGAGCGCGCCACCGATGAGCGGGCCGACGACCGGCACCCAGGAGTAGCTCCAGTCGGAGTCCTTCTTGCCCACGGCCTCGCCGTCAGTGCCCTTGTAGGACAACGGAAGCAGCGCGTGTGCGATGCGCGGGCCGAGGTCGCGGGCCGGGTTGATCGCGTAGCCGGTGGGGCCACCGAGGGAGGCACCGATACCGACGACCAGCAGTGCGGCGGCCAGCGGGCCGATCTGGGTCGGCGTCTTGCCGAACGCGAGGATCACGAAGACCAGGACGAACGTGCCGATGATCTCGCACACGAGGTTCCAGGCGTAGCTGCGGATCGCCGGGCCGGTGGAGAAGACGGCGAGCTTGAGGCCCTCGTCGGGGGTCTCGTCGAAGTGCGGCTTGTAGGCGAGCCAGGCGAGCACGGCACCGAGGAACGCGCCGAGCATCTCGCCCGCGAAGTAGATGATCGTCGAGCCGAAGCTGACCGGAACACCAGGGGCGTACTCGGCCGCACCGCTGGTGAGAATGCCCACCGTCACCGCGGGGTTGAGGTGCGCGCCCGACTTGTAGGCGACGTACACACCGGCGAAGACACCGAGGCCCCAACCGAAGTTGATCAACAGCCAACCGCCGTCGAAACCCTTCGACTTGGCGAGCAGCACGTTGGCCACCACGCCCGCACCCAGCAACAGCAGGACGCCCGTACCGAGCACCTCGCTGAGGAACACTGACCCGAGACCCACGCTGGCCTCCCATTCGTCTTTGAACGGCTGATCACCACGTGGTGATTGAGGCGGAACGTATGACTGCCTGAACGCCTGTTCAACAGGTGCTGTTCGACAATGTCGACACCTGCGACCCCAAAAGGTGTGACCGACCGGTCACGCTGCGCGCAGACAAGGCGTTTCAGGCCCGTGTCCAGGCGTGATGCTCGCCCCAGCCGTTCGACATTGCCGACACGGGCCGTCTCAATTACGTTTCACGCGTGCCGGGACCCATCCAGTCGATCGAACGCGCCGCCGCCGTGCTGCGGCTGCTCGCGCGTGGCTCCGGCCATCACGGTCTCACGGAGATAGCCGACTCGCTCGGTCTCGCGCGGGGCACCGCGCACGGGATTCTCCGTACGCTGCAACGGGTCGAGTTCGTCGAACAGGATCAGGCGACGGGCCGCTACCGGCTCGGCGCCGCCCTCCTGCACCTGGGAACGTCCTACCTCGACGCGAACGAACTGCGTTCTCGATCGATCAACTGGGCCGACACGCTCGCGTCGCGCAGCAGCCAGGAGGTCAGGATCGGCATGCACCACGACGGTGCCGTGCTCGTCGTGCACCACGTGTTCCGGCCTGATGACTCTGTGCAAACACTCGGCATCGGCGCGATGCTGCCGTTGCACGCCACCGCGCTCGGCAAGGTGCTGCTGGCCTACGACCCGGATCTGTCGGCGGCCGCACGCCGACGGGAGCTGACGTCGTTGACGCGCAGGACGATCACGCGCACGCAGATGCTGGAGCGGGTGCTGACCGAGGTGCGCGGGCAGGGCTGGGCGGGCGAGGCCGAGGAGTACATGCCGGGTGAGGCGAGCATCGCCGCGCCCATCCGCATCCCCGGTGGCCTCGTGATCGGCGCGATCGGCATCTCCGGCGCGGCGGACCGGCTGTGCGACTCGGCGGGCCGTCCGCGTGCGACGCTGGTGCGTCAGGTCGTGCAGGCCGCGGAATCCGTCACCACTTCGCTTGTCGACGAGAACTGAGGGGCTCGCCGTGCAACGGTTCGTAATGGCGATCGACCAGGGGACGACGTCGACGCGCTGCATCGTGTTCGACCAGAACGCCCGCCTCGTCGCTGTCAGCCAGCGCGAGCACCGCCAGTACCACCCGCGGCCCGGCTGGGTCGAGCAGGACGCTGTGGAGATCTGGCGCAACGTCGACCGGATCGTGCCGCAGGCGTTGCGGCAGGCGGGGATCACCGCCGACCAGGTCGTCGCGATGGGCATCACGAACCAGCGTGAGACGTTCGTGCTGTGGGACCGGCACACCGGTGTCCCGATCGGACGCGCGATCGTCTGGGAGGACATCCGGACCGAGGAACTCGTCACCGAACTCGGGAAGAAGCCGGGCCTCGAGGAGGTCCGCGACCGGTGCGGCCTGCCGCTGGCGACCTACTTCTCGGCGCCGTCGCTGCGGTGGATGCTCGACAACGTGGCCGGGCTGCGCGAGAAGGCCGAGCGCGGCGACGTCCTGTTCGGCACCATGGACACCTGGCTCATCTGGAACCTCACCGGCGGCGTCAACGGCGGCCTGCACGTCACGGACGTCACCAACGCGTCGCGGACGATGCTGATGAACCTCTCGACGCGGCAATGGGATCCGATGCTGCTGGAGTTCTTCGGCGTGCCGCCGCAGATCCTGCCGGAGATCCGTCCGTCGACGGAGATCAGCGGTGTCACGACGCGCGTGGTGCCGGGCATCAAGATCGCGGCGGCACTGGGCGACCAGCACGCGGCGCTGTTCGGGCAGACCTGTTTCGAGAAGGGCTCGATCAAGGGCACGTACGGCACCGGCGGATTCCTGTTGATGAACACGGGAAGCGAGCTGGTGCGCTCGAAGCACGGGCTGCTGACGACCATCGGCTACCAGATCGGCGGTGAGCCGGCGTACGCGCTGGAGGGCTCGATCGCCGTCGCCGGGTCGCTGGTGCAGTGGTTCCGCGACAACCTCGGGCTGATCCACTCCGCGCCGGAGATCGAGACGCTGGCGCGCACGGTGAAGGACAACGGCGGCTGCTACATCGTGCCGGCGTTCTCCGGGTTGTTCGCGCCGCACTGGCTCTCGCAGGCGCGCGGGCTCGTCGTCGGGCTGACGTCGTACATCAACAAGGGGCACCTGGCGCGGGCCGTGCTGGAGGCGACCGGCTGGCAGACGCGGGAGGTCGTCGACGCGATGAACGCCGACCTGGGCGTGCCGACGCCGGTGCTGAAGGTGGACGGCGGGATGACCGCCGACCACCTGCTCATGCAGTTCATCTCGGACGTGCTGGACATCCCCGTGCAACGGCCGCTGGTCGCCGAGACGGTGTCGCTCGGTGCGGCCTACGCCGCCGGCCTGGCCGCCGGGTACTGGCCGGACCTGGAGGGGCTGCGCCGCAACTGGCATCTGGCCGCGCGGTGGAACCCGGCGATGGACGCCCGGCACCGCGAGAACGAGTACGCGAACTGGAAGCGGGCCGTGGAACTCACGTTCGCCTGGGCCCGCTCCACTCCGTCCAATTAGGAACGCTGCTTGCGCACCCACGCGGCGACGTCGTCCGCGTCGATCGGCAGCGAGTCCGACAGGACGTCCGCGCCGGTCGACGTGACGACCAGGTCGTCCTCGATGCGCACGCCGATGCCGCGCAGCTCCGGCGGCAGCGTCTCGTCGTTGGGGTGGAAGTACAGGCCGGGCTCGACGGTCAGCGCCATGCCGCGTTCCAGGATGCCCTGCTGGTAGGTCTCCTGGCGGGCGTCGGCGCAGTCGTGCACGTCGAGGCCGAGGAAGTGGCCGGTGCCGCAGACGATGTAGCGCCTGTGGTGCTGCCCGGACGGGTCGAGCGCCTTGTCGACGCTGACGGGCAGCAGGCCCCAGTCGTGCAGGCCCTCGGCGAGCACGCGCATGGCGGTGTGGTGGAAAGCGCTGTAGTCGTTGCCCGGCCGCACTTCCGCGAGCGCGGCGACGTGTGACTTCAGCACGAGGTCGTACACCTTGCGCTGCGGCTCGCTGAACTCGCCGCTCACCGGGAACGTGCGGGTGACGTCGGCGGTGTAGAGGGAGTTCATCTCGACACCGGCGTCGAGCAGCAGCAGGTCGGAGTCGTTCACGCGGCCGTCGCAGCGCGTCCAGTGCAGCACCGGGGCGTGCGCGCCGGCGGCGACGATCGAGGTGTAGCCGGGGCCCTTGCCCTCGGTGCGCGCACGACGGTCGAACGTGCCCTGCAGCCAGCGCTCTCCCCCGCCGCGCACGGCCTGGCCGAGCTCCATGGCGACGTCGGCGAAGCCCTTGACGCTGGCGTCGACGGCCTGGCGGAGCTGGTCGATCTCCCAGTCGTCCTTGATCCGGCGCAGCTCGGAGACCACGGTCCGCAGCTCGTCGCTGTGCGAGCCGGTCAGCGCGTCCAGCACCGGGTCGACGCCCTTGGCGACGAGCGTCTCGGGGTGGCGGCCGCGCAGGGCGTTCGCGAGGTCCTCGATCGGGCGGGCGGTGATGCCGAGCGCGGCACCCCACTCCTTCGGGCCGGCGGCGGCGCCGATCCAGAACGGACTGCGGTCGGCGTCGCCGAAGAAGTCGACGCTGTGGGTCTCCGACGGGACCGGCACGAACAGCGTGGCGTCGTCGTCGGTCAGCACCAGCACGGCGCCCTCGACCTGGCAGCCGGTCAGCCACACGAAGTCGCTGTCGGCGCGGAACTCGTGGAACGTGTCGTTGGACCGCACGTGCGCACGCCCGGCGGCCAGCGCGATCCGCTTGCCGGGCAGCGCCGCGGTGAGCCTGGCGCGGTGGGCCGCCGCCGCCTCCGCCGTGCCGTCCGGGAGGTCGACGGAGCTGTCCCACTCGCCCCAGCCGTCGCGGATGTACGTGCGGAAACCGTCCGCGTCCACCAGTTTCGCCATGTCGCGGCGTGTCCGAGCCAATTCGAGTCCTTCCAGGGTTGTCCTTACCTTCCACCCTTGCCTGAGCCGGAGCTGTCTCGCCAATCCCAGTTGGCCATAGCTTCAGGCTATGGAAGACGGCCGGTGTATCCGCCGGTCCGCGGCAGGCCTCCATTTGTAAAGGAGGCATTCGCCATGAACCGCCGAACCGTCATCTGTCTCCTGGCCGCCGCCACGCTCACCGCCTGCGGCCAGCCGCCATCACCCGGCACCGCCCAACCGGTGCCGAACACCGAGGTCACGGCCACGTCGACCACCGAGGCCACCACCAGCGCCGTTCCGCCCGCGCGCACGACGACCCAGCCACCGAAACCTCCGCCACCGCCGCCTCGCACCACGACGACGAAGCCACCCCCACCGCCGCCAAAACCCCCGGACCGCTGGGTGCTCACCTCCGAACTGCGCGGATCCATCGAGCAGCAGGACGAGATTCCGTTCAAGTTGTCCTGGACCAACATCTCGGGCCAGCTCACGGAAGCCTGTCCCGGCAAGAAGCTGTGCGTCGGCTACACCCTGGTGGTCGACGGGTCCACCGGCCTCGAGGGCGACTGCAAGGTCGTCGACAAGGGCATCAAGGTGCCCGTCCCCCTGCACGAGGGCGGCAAGATCACCTTCAGGATCACCAACAACCTGTGCTCCGAGGGCTGACCCGTGCGCCCGGCTCCCGCCAGGCCGAAGGACGAGGCGCCGTCGAAGGGGTTGCGGGTCTTCGGTTCCCTGCTCGCGCCGACCACCTTGCTGACCGCGCTGCTGTTCTACTTCGGCACCCGGCACGCGACGTTCTTCTGCGACTGGTTCGGCGTGCACTACTCCGTGCTCGGCCTGACCGCGCCGGACTACCTGATCCGCAGCTCGGACGGCATGTTCGTGCCGCTGACGGTGCTGGCGGCCGGCGGGCTCGCGACGTTGTGGGGCTACCGCTTCTTGCACTCGGCACTGGCTCCGAGGACGTGGCGCGCCCTGACCCGGCGCGCCGTTCCGGTGCTGGTGTCGCTTGGTCTCGTGTTCCTGCTGCTCGGGCTCACCGGCCTGGTGTTGCCCCGGCTGCTCTACGCCGTGCCCGGTCTTCCCGGGGTGTGCGTGGCGGTGGGCGTGATCCTGTTCCCGGCGGCGGAGCACCTGCAGACGACGCTGTCCGGCAAGCGCGCCGCCGGCGTCGTGCCGGTGATCCAGTGGACGTTCACGTTCGTGCTCGCGAGCATCGGCCTGTTCTGGGCGGTCAACGACTACTCGGCGGCCGTCGGGGCGACCAGGGGCTACGAGTACCAGACCAGGCTCGGCACCCTGCCCCAGACGGTCGTGTTCAGCACCAAGGACATCGGGATCCGCGGGCCGGGCGTCACCACGACCGCGTGCTCCACCGCGGACTCGGTGTACAGGTTCCGCTACGACGGGCTGGTCATGGTCCTGCAGTCGACCGGCCAGAGCCTCCTGCTGCCGAAGGAGTGGAACCAGCGCGACGGAGTGGCCCTCGTGCTGCCCCGCTCCGGGGACACGCGCCTGGAGTTCTCGCGGCCGGAAGCCCAGCGCGACCGTTCCTGCTGATCGCGCGTATAGCCTGGCCCTATGGAACTGGAGATCCGGCACCTGAGGGCGATCTGCGCCATCGGTGACGCGGGCAGTCTCTCCCGCGCGGCGACGCAGCTCGGCATCTCCCAGCCGTCGCTCACCACCCTGCTGCAACGGGTCGAGCGCATGGTCGGCGGCACGCTCTTCGACCGCGGCCGCTCCGGCGCCGTGCCCACCCCGCTGGGCGCGCAGATGCTGCAACGCGCCAGGTTGCTGCTGGTGGAGCTGGAGGCGTTCGGCTCGGACACGGCCGGTCGCGGCGGGCCCGTCCGGTTCGGATCGGTGCACATGGAGTGCGTGGCCGCCCTGTACTCGCGGCTGGAAGAGGTGCTGGACGACGTCACGCTGGTGGTCGATCCCTCGTCGACGGGCCTCGCACTGGCGCTGGCGAACGGGCACCTGGACGCGGCGGTGATCGCCGTCGACGAGGAGGGCGACCTGGGGTTGCCGCGCGGGGTGGCGCAACGGGTCGTCGTGCCGTGGGTGCCGGTGTACATCGCCGTTCCCGCAGGTCATCACCTTGCCGAACGCACCGAGGTGGAGCTTGCCGACCTGGCCGGCGAGGCGTGGATCGGGCCTCCGGGGGCCGAGGACGGGTCGCTGACGGCGTTGCGAGCGGCCTGCCGGGCGGCGGGGTTCGTGCCGCGGGTCCGGTTCGAGGTGCCGAGCGGTGCCGGACGTCAGCTGATCGCGGCGGGCAAGGCCGTGCAGCTGGTCGAGCCGACGTCGCAGGGTGGTCCCGGGGTGGCGGTGCGGCCGCTGGCGGGAGCGCCGATGCGGATGCGGGTGGTGTTCGCGTGGCGGCGGGAGCGGCTGACCTGGAGTCAGGCCAGCCGCGTGTTCGCCGAGGTGCTGGACGCCTACTCGGATCAGGCGCTCGCCAGTCCGGTGTTCCGGCCGTGGTGGGAGGAGCGCGGCACGGCTCTCACTTCAGCGAACTGAGCCAGCCGTACCAGTCGGAGTCGTAGCGGTTGCCGATCACCCGCGTGAGGTGGTCGCGGGCACCCGCCCAGTCCCCCACGCGGTAGTCCGCCAGCACCGCCGTGACATCAGCCGGGTGCTTCTCCACGAGGTACCTGACCGCCAGATAACCCCAGTTGTAGACCCGCTTGGTGTCGTGGTCGTAGGTCGTGTCGAACAGCGTGCTCAACGCGTAGGTCTGCTTCTTGGCCTCGGCCAGCGCGTCGGTGTAGACCTCGGCGCGGTAGCTGTAGGAGAGGTATTCGGCGAAGCCCTCGATCCACCACACGGTCGGGGTGGTCACGTTCTCCTCGAAGTCGCCGTGCATGTCGAATCGGCCGTCGAGGTAGTGGGTGTACTCGTGGTTGAGGTTCCAGATCGCGAACGCCGGCAGCCAGTCGGCCTCGTGCGCGATGAACCGCGCCTGGTTCAGCGCCGGGTCGCCTTCTAGGTACATGCCGCCGTTGTTGGTGGAGATGTCGAACAGCACCCCGGCGTACGTCCGGTAGTCGTTGCTGGTGTTGAAGACGACGACCTCCAGTGCCGTGTTCTGGTCGCCGGCAACGGGTCCCGGATCGCGCACGACGCGGTGGAAGGCCGCGTCCTGGCCTGCGAGCGACGCGCAGGTCTGGCGGAGCTGCGTGCGCGTCAGCTGCTGGGCGCGGATCTTCAGCGTGGCACTGCAGGTGTGCCGGACGGTGAGCACGCGGCGGTCGATCTTCGCGCGGAAGTCGCAGGTGTTGTAGCGGCGGCAGTTCGGCTTGTCGTACCAGTCGGCCATCTCCGCGACGCCCACCCACAGCGGGGCGAGGCGGCCGACGACGTCCCCGCGTGACGCCATGTCCGCGAGCAACGGATGTACGCGTGGGGCGATGTCGTTGTGCTGCAAGAACCTGCCCAGTTCGCGGGTCGCGTTCTGGACCAGGTATTGGCGATCGGTGCCGAAAAGGTCCAGGTGCCCCAACACGAACCGGTGCAGCGCCCGCAACACCTCCGGGTCGGCCCGCACCGCCGTCAGGAACTCCGGGTAGCCGTGGCCGTAGTAGAGCAGGAGCATGCCGGCGTGCACGGCCGCGTCGTCCGCGCTGGTGTAGTTGTCGAGCACGCGGGTCAACGCACGCAGTTCGGCCGGATAGTCCGTCACGGCCGCGTAGATCGTCGATTCCGGCGCGGGATGAAGGACGTTCCTGGTGGTCTCGGGCGGGAGCAACGGGCTGTTCGGTGCGCCGGGTGCGGCGGCTTGAGCTGTGGCAGGGGCGAGCAGCCCGGCTAACAGCGCCAGGACAAGCGCGAGTGATCTCATTGGGTCCTCCGCAGGGTTCTGAGGTGTCCCAGAGCGTCACATCGCCCGTCGGCCCGCGATCATCCCTTCCGCACATAGCGCGCTGCTATGGGTTGTCCCCGACGTCTACTCCGGCTTGGTCGGTTCGGCGAACAGCAGGTGCCGCACGTGCGCCGGTCCCTTGGCCAGCGCGCGTGCGGTCTCCTGGTTCTGCTGGTCCACGACGGTGCCGCGTTCGACGTGCTGGCGCAGGTGTTCCTGCCACGTCGCCACGGTGAAGGTCTCCAGGAACGTCTCGGGCTTCTCGGTGTCCCGGAACAGTCCCCACATCGTGGCGCCCGTCCGGCGCCGGGCCCTGCCGACGCGCTGCATGGCGTCGATGAACGCGTCCTCGTTCTCCGGCGCCACCGGCCACTCCACCGTGACCAGCACCGGGCCCGCGTCGGTGTCGGTGATCTCCGGCGGTTCCTCCCAGTAGGTCGCCGGGCTGACGTCGAGCGGCCGGTCGTGCAGCGGCAACCACTTCGTCGCCACGGCGGCCAGCACGACCATCGCCACCGCGGGCACGATCATGGCGACCTTGAGGCTGTACGCGTCCGCGATCACGCCCCACACGACCGCGCCGAGCGCCTGGCCGCCCATGAGGATCAGCTGGTAGTAGGCCAACGCCCGCGCACGCGTCCACGCCGGCAGCAGCACCTGCGCGAGCGCGTTGAACGTCGACAGCGTGGCGATCCAGCAGGCGCCCGTCAGCAGCATCGCGACGATCACCACCGCGAAGCTCTGCGTCAGCACCGCCGTGCTGGTCGCCGCCGCGTAGACGAACGTCGCGAGCAGCACCATCCGGTTCTTGCTCATGCGCTGCAACAACTTCGGCACCACGAACGCGCCGCCGATCGCCCCCGCCCCCACGCTGCCGAGCAACACGCCGTACCCGCTCGCGTCGAGTCGCAACGGCCCGCGGGCGATCGCCGGCAACAGCGCCCACAACCCGCTGCCGAACACGATGAACAACGTCAACCGCGTGAGCACGCGCCGGAACAACGGCGAACTGGCCACGTACCGCGCACCCGTCCGCATGGCGGTGGTGATGTGCTCGGTCCCGAGCGGCCGGTGGTCCGACGGCCGCTTCCACCGCGAGAGCACGATCAACACGCCGAAGAAGCTCACCGTGTTGAACGCGAACGTCGCCTCCGACCCGGCCAGCGCGATCAGCAACCCGCCCAGCGCGGGCCCGATCGCACGCCCGACGTTCATGTTGACGCCGTTGAGCAGCGCGGCCTGCGGAATCTCCTCGCGCGACACCAGTTCCGGCTGAATGGCCTGGAACGACGGCATCGACAACGCCTGCCCGATCGCCATGAGCGCCAGCAACCCCAGGAGGCTGGCCGGAGTCGCCTTGTCCGTGCCCGCCAGCACCATCAACCCGCCCGCGCCCGCGAGCATCAACGCCTGCCCGGCGATCAGCACCTGCCGCCGGTCCAGGATGTCGCCGAGCGCTCCGGAGGGCACGACCAGCAGGAACACCGGCAGCGTCGTGGCGGTCTGGACGAGCGCGACCTGCAGGGCGCTGCCGCCCAGGTCGCCCATCAGCCACTGGGCACCGACCGTCTGCGCCCAGGTGCCGATGTTGGAGGCGAACTGGGCGAGCCACAGCGCACGGAACGCGCTGCGGCGCAGGGGCGCCCACGGGGAGACAGTCACTGACTGATCTTCACACCTGAGGGTGCGCCTTGCCGAGCACAGCTGGAGGCTTGCTTTTGGTCGACACTGAAGCTATTGAGAGAACGAAAGCTCAGGCCACCGTCACCGGATGCCGGACCACGGCCCCGAACAGGTAGCCCTGCGTGTTGTAGGGCGACTCGTCCGGCTGCCCGTCCACCCGCGCCCGCAGCACGTGCTCCCCCGGAGTCGCCTGCCACGGCACCTGCCACCGGGTCCACCCGCCGCGCGACACCGGCGTGGCCCGCCGCCACGACCGCCCGTCCGTCGACACCTCGACCTTCCGCACCCCGCCGGGCGACCAGGACCGCCCGGTCAGCACCTGACGCCCGGCCGGCACCACGGCGCCCCACCCGAGTTCGAAGGCGCTCTTGGCCACCTGCGAGGTCACCAAAGTCCCGTCCGCCGGATATGTGGGACCGAGCAGCCGGTAGTACTGCGTGTCCCACGGCGAGTGCAGCGCCGACGCCGACACCTCCAGCGATCCCAGCCACTTGATGCTCGCGATCCCGACCCATCCCGGCACCACCAGCCGCGCCGGGAACCCGTGGTCGGGCGGCAGCGGCTCGCCGTTCATCTCGTACGCCACCAGCACGTCGTCCAGGGCCTTCGGCACGGGCAGCGGGCGCCGCACCCGGCCCAGGTTCACGCCGCCGGTCACGTACTCCGCGTCCAGGCCGGCGGGCAGCACGTCGACGGCGGAGCGGCGCAGGCCGGCCAGCCGCAGGAGCAGGCCGAGCGACACGCCTCGCCACCGGGCGTTGCCGACGGCGCCGAGCTTCCACGGCGTGCCCGACACGGTCTGGCCCTGCTGCGTGGTGAAGAAGCTGCGGCCGTTGCCCGCGCACTCGATCACCGCCTCCACCGAGCACGACGGCAGCGCGCGCAGGTCTCGCAGGGACAGCGACAGCGGACGTGCCACTCCGGAGCCGTGGATCTCCAGCCGCCAGGACGTGGCGTCGAGCAGGGGTGTCGAGGTGTGGTTGCGGACGAAGAACTTCGGGACCGGCGTCAGCGAGCCGGTGCCGCGCAGGGCCTCCCACCGCGTCTCCGCGTTGGTGCCGTGCACGATGAAGTCCGCGTCGGGCAACGGTTTCACGATCGCGGGAGCCGCCACGGCCCTGGAGGGAAGCACCGAAGGCAGCACCGAGAGTCCTGCCGCGAGGAGCACGCCGCGCCGAGAGATCATGCGTCCGAAGCTAGCTACCCACCGCAAGAGTGCGTCTCACATCGCAGGACCACCCAGGCGGCGTGATTTGGGTCACAGCCAACCGGCCGAACGACGCCCGTGAGGACGTGTGAACGGGCCGCGGGCATCTGCCCAGGTCACGCATTGAGAGCGCTCCCGGAACCTGGGAAAACAAGTGTGCACACAGGTTCCAGCTGCCCGGAAGTGGCCCGTTTCGGGCCGCCGCGACTGATTGTGAACATTCGTCTCAACCGGGTACGTATTCGGCCGATGAGGAACGGTTGACGCATTTCTGCCCGATACTGCGCGCAAAGCAGGCAGAGCAGAAAGGTTCCGAGCACTCGTGATCACGCCCGAGTACTTGCTGTCGACCCGCGAGTTCGAGGTGCTGTGGCAGACGCTGCGGCTCGGCAGAATGCCGTACCCGCTCGACGTGCCCAGCGAAGGAGCGACCGAGCAGGACGTCAAAGCACTGCGGCACAGCACGATCGCCGGACTGCGGCGGCGCGGCATCGCCGACGACCCCCGGCTGGAGGACCTGTTGCGGGTGCTCGGCGACCACGAGGTGTCCGTGGACGCCGTCGCCGGGCTCGACCGGACCGTGCGGGCACTGGCCGCCACCGCCGGGACGGAGGCCGTGCTGGCCGTCATCGACGGCGACACCGTCGGCCTGTCGCAGATCAGGCCCACCTCTCTCGCACGCGAGATCGTCAGGGTGCTGCCCGACGGGGTGGCGGGGCCCGGCAGCGCGCTGTCCGTGCGGCTGGAGACGTTGCAGCAGGCCGTCGCGCTGCAGGAGGCCGAGCAGGAGGAGGAATCCGAGGACCCGTGGGGTGCGGCCGACGAGGAACTCGACGACCGCGAGGCGTTGCTGAAGGCCGGGCTGTCCGCGCAGGACGCACGGCAGATGGACGAGCTCGCGCAGAACCGGGTCGCGGGTGGCCAGTTCGGTGTCACGCACGGACGGCACCGCGCTGACGTGGTCATCAACTGGTTCGACACCCACCAGGGGCGCTACCTGATGGTGCGCTCCGACGGGTGGCTCAGCCTGTCGCCCACCGACAACGACCGCATCGCGACGCGGATCGACGCCGTACTGGCCTGAGAGCGGTGCGTTCCAGCGCACAAGAATGATCCAAATCGGGCATCGCGGGCGTACTCTCCGGAGTGCGCCCGCGCTCTTGTTCCGGTCGACTGATTCACCCGATCCGGTGATCGACGAACCAGGCTGTGACGGACCTCAAGAAAGCCCTAAATTCCAGAGAATCCCCTATGTGATTCGCGTCACAGTCGGCCCAGGTCAAGGGCCGTTCCAGGGATGTGAACAGAGATCGAGAGCCCGAACGGGCAGCACCCGGAGAGCGCTCCCACAACCAGGGCAAACGATCACCCCGTTACACGACGTTCACCGGTTCGTGGCCCGATTCGGTCAGCGACAACGCATTGTGAACGGGGATCTCAATTGGTAACTCGCGCGCGGCAAAGTGAGCGATACACCTAAAGACACCCGATACTGCCCGCATGTACATCGTCGGTGACAAAGACGCTGTCCCACTCGGCGACACCGTCAGCACGGGTCAGGTGCAGATCGACCCGGAGGCGGGCGAGGAACTCCGCAAGCAGTTCCAGGCCCAGATCGACCAGGTCGACTCGTGGATCGAGCGCGCCAACTCGAGCATCGCCCGCCCGGCGCCGCTTGGTGCGAACCCCGTCGGCGACAAGATGCGCGACAAGTTCACGCATCGCGCCGAGGGTGAGCAGTACTCGTTCGTCAGCGTCATGACCGCGTATCGCACGGTTCTGGAGCAGACGAAGAACTCCATCGTCGAAGCGATCGGGAACTTCACGAAGCTCGACGAGGAACAGCAGGCCGAACTGAAGAAGCACATGGGTAACAGCTGATCTTGTGGCCAGCTGATCCAACGGAGTGAGAGGCGAGCCGGTCATGCCCCCCGAGACCGACCCGAGCGAGGTCGAGAACGTCCCGGTCCTCACGGACCCGCAGAACTGGGCGTCCCGATCGCACCAAGAGCTGTATGCCGCGGTGCACAACAACAACGACCCCGGTCAAGCCGGCCAGATCAGCTCCGACTGGAGCAAGTACGGCAACGAGCTGACCGAGGCGTCCAAGACCATCAACTCGGTCATCACCGCGTCGGAGTCGAAGTGGACGGGTGGAGCCGCCGAGGCCGCCCGTGCCGCGATGAAGAAGCTCGGGGACTGGGTCGACGAGACCGCGCGCACGGCCGTCGACGTCGGCACCAAGGTCGCCGACCAGGGCCGGGTCATGGAGAACGCCAGGGCGCAGATGCCCCAGCCGGTCCAGTTCGACTGGAACAAGGCCGCTGCCGCGCTCTCCCAGCCGGGCACGCCCGCCTTCGTGCTGGCCTCCGCCGACATCGCGGTCGCCAACGCCGCGTCGCGCGCGGCGCACGACCAGGCGGTCACCGTGATGACCGACATGGAGAACAACTCCCGCCAGATCGACTCGACGACGCCCGCCTTCAAGCCGCCGTTCAACCCGAACACCGGCAAGGTCGAGGAGCCGGTGATGGCGGTCCCGCGCTCCGGTGCGGCCGCGTTCACCGGCGGTGCGGACGGCCTCATGTCCACCCAGGCGGCGAGTGCCGGTGCGGCGACGGCCGCCCCTCCGACTCCGACCGGCCAGCAGTCGGGTTCCGGCGCGGGTGCCGGAGCCGGCGGCGGCGCGGGTGCCGGCAGTGGCGTGAACCAGCCCGCCGCGGCCGCGTACAACCCGAGCGCGCCCGGCTACACCGGAGCAGGCGCCGGCGGCGGCGCGGGTGGTGGCGCCGGTGGCGGCAGCAGCTACACGCCGCAGATGGGCAACACGAACACCAACACCGCTGCGGCCTACACGCCGACCGCGCCTGGTTACAGCCCCAGCAACACGGGCAGCACGTACACCAGCGGCAGTGGTGGTGGCGGCGGTGGCGGTGGCAGCTACACGCCGACCGCGCCCGGCTACACGCCTCAGATGGGCACCGGCGGCAAGACGAACACCGGCCAGAACCAGAACGTCCCGAAGACCCCGGTCGTCGGCAAGGACCTGGCGAACCCGAACTACACCCCGCAGAACCCCAAGGGTCCCGCGGCCTACAACCCCTCGGCGCCCGGTTACACCGGTCCCGGTGGTGCGGGCGGCGGTGCCGGTGGTGGCGGCGGCGGTGCCGGTGGTGGCGCCGGTGGCGGTGGCGGCATGAAGGGCGGCCCGATGCCGTACTCCCCCCAGATGGGTGCCGGAGGCGGCGGCGGGTTCGGCGGCGGCGCGAGCGGTGCCGCGGGCGCGGGCGGCTCGATGCAGTCCGGTGGCGCGTCCGGTGTCCAGGGCCAGGCCGCTCGTGGCGGCATGCCGATGGGCATGGGCCCCGGTGGCGCTTCCGCGGCGGGTGCCGGTATGGGTGGCGCGCCGATGGGCGGCGCTCCCGGTGGTGGCAAGGGCGAGGACGACAAGGAACACCGGTCCGCCAGCTACATCATGGGCGGCGACCTGTTCGAGCTCCCCGGTGAGAACCTGCCCCCGTCGGTGATCGGTGCCGCGAAGGTCAAGAAGCAGAAGGGGACCGAGTCGCAGTGATCACGCCCGAGTTCCTGCTGTCGCCGCGCGAGTTCGACGTGTTGTGGCACGCCCTGCGGCTCGGCAGAGTGCCGTACCCGCTGGACGTGCCGAACGAGGGCGAGACCGAGCAGGAACGCCGCGTGCTCGTCACGAAGACGATGGACGAGCTGCGGTCACGCGGGCTCGTGGACAACCAGCGTCTCGAGGAATTCCTGCGGCTGCTCGACGACCACGAGGTGTCCGTGGACGCCGTCGCCGGTCTCGACCGCACCGTGCGCGCGCTGGCCGTTTCCAACGGCCGGCGCGCCGCGCTGGCGATCATCGACGGCGACCGGGTCGGGCTGCTGGAGATCCGCGAGACCGGGATCGCCCGCGAGATCGTCAAGGTGCTGCCCGACGCCGTGCCCGGACCGGGCACGGCGGTGAACGTCCGGGTCCAGTCCCTTCAGGACGCGGTCGCGTTGCAGGAGGCCCAGGAGGTGGACCCCTCCGACGACCTGTTCGGCGACGGCGGGGTGGACGACCAGGAGGCGCTGCAGCAGGTCGGTCTGTCCGCACAGGACGCGAAGCAGTTCGACGAACTCGCGTCGAACCGCGTCGCGGGCGGCCAGTTCGGCGTCACCCACGGCCGCCAGCGGTCGGGTGTCGTGATCAACTGGTTCGACACCCACCAGGGCCGTTATCTGATGGTCAACTCGGACGGCTGGATGAGCGTCTCGCCGACCGACAACGACCGCATCGCCACCCGAATCGACGCTGTGCTCGCGTGAACTAGCGCGTCTCAGTTGAACCGCCGCCGCCGGAGGACCGTGTGAATCCCGCGAACCCCTATCAGTGGGTCGAAGAGTACGAGGCCAAGCTGGCCGACCTGAAGCAGAAGTCGGAGGACCTCTCGGAGAACGTCGCGGCGGCCTCCGCCACCGTGACGTCGAAGGACGGCGCGGTGACCGTGACGGTGGGCCCCAACGGCGGCCTGCAGAACCTGCAGCTGGGACACCGCGCGGTCGAGCTGGGCGGCCCCCGGCTCACCGCGCTGATCCTGGAGACCGCGCGGAAGGCCCAGAAGCAGGCCGCGACGCAGGTCCTCGAGCTCTTCAAGCCGCTCGGCGAGGGCACCGAGGCCTACCAGATGGTCTCGGACTCGATCCCGGACGACGAGGTCGAAGAGGACACCGACCCGTACGACGAGGTCGACGAGGAACCGGAACCTGCTCCGGCTCCTCCGGCGAGCAGGCCCGCGGCGACCCCGCAGCCGGCGCCCGTCCGCGGCCGGCGCCGTGCGGACGACGACGATGACGACGACGACAACCCCTGGTAAGGAACAGCGATGACCGCGCCTGAAACTCCACTCCCGTCTCCTCCCGGGATGAAGATCACCGAGGAGAACAAGCTCAAGGGCTCGCTGTTCATCGAGGCCTACGGCAGCCTGATCGACGGCATCAGCAAGGACGCGGAGTCCGAGACCGAGAAGGCTCTCGACATCACGTTCAACGCCATCGGCGCGGCCTCGGCCACGGTGATGTTCGCGATCGACCCGCTCGGCAGCATCATCGGTGCCGGTGTCGGCTGGCTGATCGAGCACGTGTCGTTCCTGCGTGACGCCCTGAACCAGCTGATGGGCAACCCGGAGGAGATCCAGGCCAACGTCGAGGCCAACAAGGCGCGCGCGGCCGAGCTGCGGGTGCTGGCGGAGGACCACAAGAACGGGCTCGCGACGTTCGACGGCTGGACCGGTCAGTCGTCCGAGCGCTTCAAGACGTCGATGGACGGCATGAGCCAGGAGCTCGACGACCTGGCGAACGCCGTCGAGTCCAAGGCCAAGATCGTCGCGATCATGGGCATGCTCGTCACCGTTCTGCGTGACATCGTCCGCGACCTGATCGCCCAGCTGATCGGTTCGCTGATCGCCGGCGCGCTCATCGCCGCCGCCATGATGATCCCGACGTTCGGCACCTCGATCGCGGTCTTCGGTGGTTTCGCGGTCGGCAAGGCGGTCGCGCTGGGCGTGAACATCGCGTCCCGCGTCGCCCGTGTCGTCGCCGCCCTCGGCCGTCAGATGAAGCGCATCGGCGACCTCGACGACATCATGAAGAAGGTCAGCAAGGGCTGGGAGCGGTTCGAGAACTCCGCTGACGTCGCCGAGATCACCTACGAGGGCTACAAGGCCCAGGACGGCGTCAACAAGAAGATCGACGAGGCGGTCGCGGGCAACCAGGGCGGCGGCGGTGGCGGCAACACCCCGCCCGGCGCCTCCGGTGGCAAGACTGCCGCGGACACGACCGGTACCGCGAGCGCGGCGACGCTGGCGGACACCCGCGTCGGCATGGTCCAGCAGGACGGGACCGCGCAGGCCACCCTCGCCAACGCCCGCATCGGCACCGTGCAGCAGGACGGGTACGCGCAGGCGACGCTCCAGAACGCTCCCCTCAGGGCGACGGCAGCGACCGAGCCCATGCAGGCTCTCAGGCGGACGACGGCAGCTGAGCCAATGCAGGCCCTCAGGCGGACGGAAGCGGCCGAGCCCATGCAGGCCGTCAAGCGACTGGCCACCGAGCCGTTGCAGCCGATGCAGGCTGTCCGTGCGATGGACGCGGCCGAGCCCCTTCAAGCCCGTACCGCGGCGGTGCACGCCACCGAGCCACTGCAGGCCCGTGCGATGCACGTGACCGAGCCGATGCAGCCGTTGCAGCCGATGCAGCGGGCCGAGGCGGTTCAGGCACCGATGGCGTTCTCCCGCGTGGAGGCGGCCGAGGCTCCCGTCGCGTTCTCCCGTGCGTCGGCGCAGGACTCCACGATGGTGTCGGGCGTCAGCATGACCTCGGGGGCGCCGATGCACGAGGCCGTCCAGCCGATGCAGGCGCGTGAGATGTACTCGAGCCCTGAAACCCCGTCGGAGCCGTTGCAGGCCCAGTCGGGTTACGAGCCGCTCGCGCGCACGCAGATGTCGCACGCGTACGACGCCCTCGAGCCGTCGCAGGCGCGTGAGGTCTACGGGCGGGTCGACGCACAGCCCGTTTACGAGAGCGTCAACCCGCTCATGGCGAGTGAGCCGCTGCAGCCGACCGTCGGCTACGAAGCGGCCGGCGGTGCCGCGGCCCAGCCGCTGCAGCCGACCATCGCGCACGAGCGGTCCGTCCGGCCGACAGAGTAAGTCCAGCCAACAGCCGGGATCCCCGCGATCCCGCCTTGTTCTGACGCAGCACTGGAGAATCGCCGCTCATGGCCAAGGGGAACGTCAATCCCAACCCAGCGCCGAACCCGGGAGCCAACCCTCCCGCCTCGGCACCGCCCACCAGCGGAACGGGCGGAGGCGGTCCCACCGGCAACACCGGTTTCTCCATGAACGACTCCTCGATGCAGGGGTTGCAGAACAAGGCGGGTGACCTGGGGTCCCGGCTGACGGGCATCTCGTCCGGCCTGCGGGGCCTGAACTTCAGCGGCAACGCGCTCGGGCCCATCGGCCTGTTCGCGGTGCCGGCGCTCAACGCGTCCAACGACAACGCCGTCTCACAGGCCGACCGGGGTGCCAAGGCGTTCACCGAGGTTCAGACGAACCTGAAGGCGACGCAGCAGACCGCGGTGCAGGTCGACCAGACCAACCAGACCAACATCAAGTCGATCGACTCGACCACCGACGCGAAGAACGTGCCCGGCGCCGGCACCGGCACGGCGGGCAACAAGACTCCGGCCGGCTCCACCGTCACCGGCCCGCAGGCGATCAACGGCGGCACCGGCGCGACGGGCGGCGGCGCCAAGGGACCCGGCGGTCCCAACGTCACCGGCCCGCAGGCGATCAAGGGCGGCGCCGGCGCGACGCCCGGCGGCGGCAAGGGACCCACGGGTGGTGCCGCGGCCGGTCCGGCCCCGAACATCAAGGGTGGCACCGGCGCGACTCCTGGCGGCGGTGCCAAGGCTCCCGCTGCCTTCAGCCCGACGGCGCCCGGCTACACCCCGCCCGGTGGTGGCGGCGCCAAGGGCGGCGGGTCCGGCGTGAACCCCGCCGGTGGTGCCGCGGCAGGCGCTGCCCCGAACATCAAGGGCGGCGCGGGCGCGACGCCCGGCGGCGGTGCCAAGGCTCCCGCTGCCTTCACCCCCACCGCACCCGGCTACACCCCGCCCGGCGGCGGCGCCAAGGGCGGCACGTCCGGCGGCGGGAAGGCCACCGGTGGTGCCGCGGCAGGCGCTGCCCCGAACATCAAGGGCGGTGCCGGCGCGACTCCTGGCGGCGGCGCCAAGGCTCCCGCTGCCTTCACCCCCACCGCACCCGGCTACACCCCGCCCGGCGGCACCAACACGTCCGGTGGCAAGGGCGGCGCTGCCGGCGGCGTCAAGAGCCCCGCTGCCTTCACGCCGACCGCGCCCGGCTACACCCCACCCGGCGGTGCCACGGCCGCCGGAGGCAAGGGCACGGGCACGACGCCAGGCGGCGGCGCCAAGGGTCCTGCGGCCTACACACCGACGGCGCCCGGTTCGACGGCACCCGGAGGCGGAGGCAAGGGCGGGGGCGCGACTCCCGGTGGCGGTGCGACGCCTGGTGGCGGCGCCAAGGGCCCCGCGGCCTTCACGCCGACGGCACCCGGTTACAACGGCCCCAACACGCCCGGCGGCGCGGCCGGCACCAAGCCCTCCACGTCCGCTCCCGGCCCGCAGGGCGCCGTGACGTCGCCTTCGCGCGGCGGTGCGACGCCTTCCGCGGCACCCCCCATGGCCCCGCCGATGGGCGGCGCGAACCCCGGTGGTGCCGCCGGCGGTGAGCGCGGTGGCAGCAAGTTCACCCCCGCCGGCGGCGGTGCGAAGGGCGTGTTCGACGCGCCCAAGCCCGGCTCGCCCGACGGCACCATCACCAAGGCCCCGCCGTCTTCCTCGCCCTCGACTCCGCCCCCGGCCCCGAAGCCGGGCGTCGGCGGCACCCCGTCGCCCACGAGTGGCGCGACTCCCGGTTCCCCGGCTTCCGGCGGCGCCAAGGGCCCCGCTCCCTTCACGCCGACGGCGCCCGGCTACAACGGCCCCGGCAGCCCCGGCAGCAGCCCCGGTGGCGCGACGCCGCCCGCCGGTGGCGCGACTCCCGGTTCCTCGGCTCCTGGCTCCTCGTCGCCCGGCGGCGGTGCCAAGGCCCCCGCTGCCTTCACGCCGACGGCGCCCGGTTACAACGGCCCCGGCAACCCCGGCGGCCCGGCGGCGCCCGGTTCGCAGAGCGCCGTCGCCACACCGCCGCAGAGCGCCGGCCCTCGTGCCGGCGGAGCCCCCGGCGTGACGCCTTCCGCCGCGGCCGCTCCTCCCATGGCGCCGCCGATGGCGCCTGGCGGCGGCGCGAACCCCGGTGCGACCGGTGGCGAACGCGGCGGCAGCAAGTTCACCCCCGCCGGCGGCGGCGCGAAGGGCGTGTTCGACGCGCCCAAGCCGCCTTCGCCCGACAGCACCATCACCAAGGCCCCGCCGCAGACGTCGCCCTCCACGCCGCCTCCGGCCCCGAAGCCGACGCCGCTGTCCCCGCCGCCCGCGGCCACCGCGCCTTCGACGACCTCGCCGAACACGGCACCGCCGGCACAGAACCGCCCTGGCACGCCACCGGTCTCTTCGCCGGCACCCGCGCCGAACACGAACGTCGCGCCGCCCGCGCAGAACCGGCCCGGCACGCCGCCGGTGTCGACGCCGCCTCCCGCGGCGAACGTGCCGCCGCCCGCCGCCCAGTCGCGGCCGGCTCCGGTGGCTCCGCCGGTGTCGCCCGCGCCGAACACGAACGTGTCGTCGCCCGCACCGAACACCAACACGCCGTCGCCGAGCACCAACGCGCCGTCGCCCGCACCGAACACCAACGTGCCGTCGCCGCGTCAGGACACGACGCCGCCGCGCGCCGACGCACCGCCGGTGCAGACGCGTCCGGCACCGCCCGCGAACGTGCCGCCGGTCAACACGCCGTCGCCCACGCCGAACGTCAACGCGCCCGCACCCAACACGGCGACCAACACGCCACCGGCCAACGCGCCCGCGCCCAACCCGGCGACCAACGCGCCTTCGACCAACGTCCCGCCGGCGAACACGCCGTCTCCCCGTCCGGAGACGACGCCGTCCGCGCAGCCGCCGCGTGCCGACGCACCGCCGGTGCAGACGCGCCCGGCACCGCCCGCGAACGTGCCCCCGGTCAACACACCGTCGCCCACGCCGAACGTCAACACCCCGCCGGTCAACACCCCGTCGCCCACGCCGCCGGTCAACACCCCGTCGCCCACGCCGCCGGTCAACACCCCGCCCGTCAACACTCCGCCGGCGAACACTCCCGCGCCGTCGCCGCGGCCCGAGACCACCGTTCCCCCGGCGAACACCTCGCCGAACCCGAACCCCGCCCCCAGGCCCGAGACCAGCGTCCCGCCGGTCAACACGCCGAACCCCGCTCCGAACACCACCGTTCCCCCGGCCGCCACGCCGTCTCCGAGGCCCGAGACGAACGTCCCGCCGACGAACACGCCTTCGCCCACCCCGGCGACGAACGCGCCGCCCGCGAACACTCCGTCGCCCAGCCCCGCGACGAACGTGCCGCCCGCGAACACGCCGTCACCGAGGCCGGACACCGCCGTTCCCGCGGCGAACACGCCGAAGCCCGAGACCAACGCTCCCCCTGCCGGGCCGAAGCCCACCCCGGACACGGCCGTGCCGCCGCCCGCGCAGACGCGTCCGGCGCCGCAGGTCGACGCGCCGGTCAACGGCCCCAACACCGACGCGCCGCCCGTCCAGACGCGGCCGTCGCCCCCGCCGCCCACCGGCGCGGCGCCGAACCCGAACACCACGGCGAACCCGAACACGACGGCCAACCCCACTCCCGACCTGGTCGTGCTGCCGCCCGCGGCCGCCGGATCGAATCCCAACCCCAACGCGGAGACGGGCCGTGCGTCCGACTCCGACTCGTCCAGCGGTGCCCAGCAGGAGGCCACGACCTCCACTACCGCTCCGACGGTGAAGGACCTGCTGGCGGACGTCGACAATGTCATCGTCGCGGTGGACAACGCGGCGGGGCTCGGCCACCAGGCCGCCGCGACGACGCTGGTGAAGGCGCTGCGCGACGGCGGCTACAAGGACAAGATCACCTTCGTCACCGATCCGGAGTCCGTGGCGAAGATGGACCTCCTGATCACGCCGGACCTGCAGCCGGTCGAGGTCACCAGCTCGCCGAACCATCCCGCCGACAGCAACACGTTGCTGATGTCGGCAGGCGACGACTCACTCAACGCGCATGACACGAACACCGCCACCAACTACCTCAACAAGAACAACGTCAACGAAGCTGTCATCCTCAAGCCTTACGCCTGGGACAGCAGCAAGCGGCTTCTCATCAAGCGCGACGCCCCCGGCAGCGAGGTCAAGATCATCGATCTGGACCCGCACATCAGCCCGGACGCCAGGTACGTCTACGACGTGCCGAAGATCACCGATCCGCAGGCACTGGCCAACCTCATCGACCAGGAGATGGCCGCCAACCCCGCGAAGGCGGACGGCATCAAGAAGGTCGCCGACGCGGTGCTGGGCGACAAGGCCGACCTGATGCCGGTCTACGGCCTCGTGGCTGTCGACCCCATCAGCCGTCCCGGCGTGTCCAACCACCTCGCGATGGCTCTGCACTCGCTGAACCAGAAGCCCGCGATCATGATGGAGATCACCCCCTCGTCGGTCTGGTTCGTGCCGCAGCTCGAGGCGGACGGGATCCAGCGCGCGGACATCACCTCACCCGACCTGCAGCAGAAGATCGACAACCTGAAGCAGGGCGACGTCCTGGTGGTGAACACCGGGTCCATGCCCCAGGCGGTGTTCCAGCAGGTCTTCCAGCTCGGCACCCTGCCCGCGATCAACGAGGGCGCGAACTCCACGAACCTCGCGCACCTCGTCGAACGGCCGAACATCTCCGTTCTCACCAGCAAGACCCCTTATCCGAACGTCCCCGGTGCCGACGCCGCCACCACGAACCTGAACAACGCGAGCAACGGCTTGCGAGCGGACACCGCATGGACTGCAGCCATCGACGCGGCCTTGCAAGCGGACGCCGACCCCAAGAACCCGTCGGCTGCAAAGCAGGCGTTCAAGGTGACCACCGCCATCGAGACCTTCTCGGCGCTCCGGGACTACGTGGCGTCGCCGGACCGCGACCCCGCAGAGCCAGCCAGCTCTGTCTCCCAGATCGCCTCCATGCTCTCGCCCGCGCTCCACGGCAGGGGCGCGGAGGTCACGAACATCCTTTCCGGAATCCCCGAAGCCTCGGCCAACGAGATCAGCAGCGTCATCGACGGCAACCAGCCGTCGCCGAAGTTCCTCGACGACTCCAAATACGCGGTCGACCTCACCAAGGATCAACTGGACCAGATCATCGATCTGCTCGAGTCGCGGAAGCCGGACCTCCAGCAACAGTTGGCCGACAACTTCCCGAGCAACAATCCGGTCGATCCCGCCAATCCGGATTCGGCTCAAAACGACGTTGCCCAGCTCGCTGACCTGCTGAAGAACCTCTCGCAGAAGGACAGTCCCGAGAGCAAGTACTTCTCCCAGGTGTTCGAGGACGCTCGCGCACCGCAGAACAACCAGGTTCTCCAGGCGCTGACCCTGCGGCTGGACCCGCCGTCCCCACCGCCGCCTGCCCCGGCAGAGCAGACGCCGGACGCCGAGGTGCCGAGTCCGCAGACGCCGGTGGAATCGACGCCCCCGGCCCAGCAGGCCCCTGCTTCGGTGGCGCCTCCCGCCGTCACGACCCCCAACGCCAACGTCGAGACCAACGCCGGCAGCGACGTCGAGAGCGATGCCGAGTCTGACGGACCCGACATGAGCGGCGGCCTCTTCGGGTTCGACAGCGACGTCGAGACCAACACCGGCGCCAACGCCGAGAGCGACGTCGAGAGCGACGTCGAGTCCGATGCCGAGTCTGACGGACCCGACATGAGCGGCGGCCTCTTCGGGTTCGACAGCGACGTCGAGACCAACACCGGCGCCAACGCCGAGAGCGACGTCGAGAGCGACGTCGAGTCCGATGCCGAATCCGACGGACCCGACATGAGCGGCGGCCTCTTCGGATTCGACAGCGACGTCGAGACCAACACCGGCGCCAACGCCGAGTCCGACAGCGACAGCGAGTCCGACAACGACGTTTACGTGGATGCCGAGTCCAACCCCGGCACCAGCAGCGACGTCGAATCCGACAACGACGCCTTCTTCGACGCCGAGTCCAACCCCGGCACCGACCCGGGGGACGGCACCCGTAGCGCGCCCCCGGCGCCCGGCAACACCGACGTCAGGCCGAACACCGACACGAACAAGGCCGCGGACGCCGACGCGCCGTCCCAGAACACCCAGCAGACCACCGGCAACGGCCCGGCGCCAACCAGGGACGCACCGGCCACCCCGCCGCCCGCGCCGGCACCGCCCGCTCCCCCGGCACCGCCCGCTCCGGCCTCGAACCTGAGCCCCGACGGCACCCGCAAGGACGTGCCGAAGGTCGGTGCGCCGCCGGCGATGACGCCGCCGACCCCGGAGTCGCACAAGGGCAAGGAAGTCCTCACCGACCAGTCGTGGCGCCACGACCCGGCGAAGACCGCGGAGTGGTCCAACCCGAACAACCCGGCCGACCGCAGCACGTGGGCGGACCGCCGCAACGACACCGACGTGCGGACTGTCAACCAGACCGTGCACGACGTCCGCACGGACAGCACGCCGTCGAACATCAAGTCCTACCAGGGACTCATCAACTACGACCTGCGGCGCATCGAGACCAGCCCCGGCAACTTCGTGCAGGAGTACACCGTCAAGGTGCACATCGACCCTGCCGCGAACATGACCCCGGAGGCCATCGCGCAGGTCAAGGAGAACGCCACCAACGGCGTCAACTCCATGCTGAACCAGGGCCACCGGCTGCCCAGCGGTGACCAGTTCCACCTGAACCTCGAGTTCACCGACAACAAGGCCGACGCGCACACCAGCATCAAGGTCGACCCGAACAACCCCAACCCGGACCAGACGCACTGGGGCGCCGACACCAGCCCCGAGGTCCTGGCGCACGAAACCCTGCACTACCTGGGCATCCCGGACGAGTACAAGGACTCGAGCCGCGTCTTCCAGCAGCACGACACGAACTCGGGCGTGCACCAGAACGACGGCGGCATGATGGGCGCCGACATCCACCTGGACGACCCCGGCATCCGGCCGCGTCACCTGTGGCTGATCGAGAACAGCGCCAACAGCCAGGTCGCGGTGCCCGACACCACGATCAACCCGGCCGGCCCCGCGACCGTGCCGCCGCCCGCGGACTGGACTCCCAAGCCCGCCACGGACAGCACGCCCGCACCGTCCACTCCGAACACCGACACCACCGACTCCGGCCCCGACGTCGACACCGACGTGCGGACGCGTCCGATGCCCTCGGACACGCCGAACCTGCCCGGCAGCTGGGACGTCGACTCCGATGTGGACGCCGACGTCCGGCCCAACAGCCAGACGCACCTGCCGAACCTGGACAAGGTCGGTCTGGTCGAGTCGGTGCTGCGCAGCGCCGCGTTCCAGAACACGCCGGTCCCGAACGCGTCACCGGTGGTCGGCACCAGCGACGTCAAGTCCACTGTGGACAACGTCATCAACGACGTTCAGCAGAACCCGCAGAACCACAACCACCCCGGCCTGAACCCGCCCGCCCTGTCGAACTGGGTCGCGAGCCAGGTCGACCCGGCCACGCTGGCGAAGTTCCACCCCGACCTGGAACCGAACGTGCCCGGCCTCACCGGTGACGCCAAGGTGGACCAGTGGCGGGCGAACCTCGCGAACGACCTCGCGAACGGAACGCCGAAGCGCTGGGACGTCGTCAACGCCGGCCTGAACACCGACGGCATGAAGCCCGGCGACGTCGACATGGTCAACCACGTCACGCAGGAGGTGAAGCAGAACGGCGCGCTGCCGTCGTCGCCCGACCTCGTCACCCACGCCCTGCAGACGCCGTCCTGGGCCGACTCCCACGTCGGCTCGCACCTGCCTGACACGATCGCGCAGTCGTTGGGCGTGCAGCTCGTCGTCGACAACAACGGCGTGCAGACCGTCCACGGCCCCGCGGGCGCGCCGCAGGTGCAGGTCTCCTCGCAGAACGGCACGTTCGGCGCTCTCGGCGGCCCGACGCCGCAGGAGGTCCGCGCCGGCATGGAGGCCTGGCTCGGCGGCAAGTCCTCCGCCGAGGTCAACCAGACCGTCGGCGACCTGTACAAGGGGCGCCAGGACAAGGGCCTCTACGACGCGGCGCAGAAGACCCAGCTGATCAAGCGCGCGGCCGCGCATCCCGGCGGTCCGCAGGTCTTCACGAACGACCTGATGCAGCGGTCGGCGGACCTGCAGAACCGGATCGACGACGCGAAGTCCAAGGGCTCCTGGAAGCCCGAGGCGATGCAGAACCCGCAGGAGCAAGCGCAGACGGCCGCGATCAAGGAGCAGGTCGCGACCCTCACCGATCTGCTGGACAACACCAACAGCCAGATCGACACCCTCAACGCCGAGGGCCCGAACGTGGGCATGACCCACATCATCGACACCCAGGTCGCGGGCCCCAACGCGGACGGGCTCGCGAGCATCAAGCCGACCGTGCTCACCCAGCTCGACGCCCACCTGACCCAGCAGATCGCGGCGGCGGAGAACGCCGGGTTCGACGCCCAGAGCCTCAAGGACCTGCAGCAGCGGGTGCAGAACGAGGCGGACGTCCGCAAGGTGCTCTCCCACGCCTCGACGCGCGGCCTGGACGGGTTGAGCACCCAGCTGGAGAACGCCAAGGAGGCGTTGCAGAACTACCGCGACGGCAAGTCGGCGAACACCGGCATCAAGGGCTTCCTGACCAGCATGTTCGGCGGCGAGGTCGACACCTCGGTCGACTTCGACCAGAAGATCGCCGACGCCGAGGCACTGGTACAGCAGACGGAGCACAACCTGTCGTTCGTCGGCAACCCCGACTACGACAACCGCTTCGCCAAGGCCGCGGACACGTACGCGAACATCCAGGCCACGCAGGCCAAGATCGCGCAGATGAACGCGGACATCGAAGCGCGCGCGGAACGCCTGCGCGACCTCGATGCCAGGACCCGGGAGTTCAACAACCGCCAGTTCGAGCTGGAGCTGGAGCAGCGCCGCCAGGAGATGGCGAACGAGGCCGCCCTCAACGGTCCCGACTCCGATGTGCAGTCGGACGTCGACGCGCAGTCGGACGTGCGGTCGGACATCGACGCGCAGTCGGACGTGCGGTCGGACATCGACGCGCAGTCCGATCTCGACGCTCAGTCGGACCTCGACGCCCAGTCCGATCTCGACGTGCAGCCGGACAACCGCGGGCTCGACCCGCGGCAGGAGTTCGCGGCGTTCAGGGCCTCGCTCTTCGGCAAGACCCCCGCCGAGCTCGCCGACCTCGCCGTGCAGCACCGCAACGACCCGTTCCACGTGCAAGAGATCAACCAGATGTCCCGCAACCTGGAGATCGCGCAGAAGCCCGGTGGCATCCAGCAGCACCTGAGCGACCTCCAGACCGAGATCAACGACAACCACCGCAAGGCGACCGACCTGAAGCACGTCACCGACGCGCTTCCGGACATGTTCAAGTCCGAGCTCATGCGCACGGACCAGGCCGAGCGCCAGGCCCAGCAGCAGACGCTCAAGCAGCAGCAGTCGCAGCTCTCCAACGAGCTGATGACGCTGCAGTACGACCGCAAGGACGCGCTCACGACGTACGCGCTGAACCTGCCGCCGGACGACCTGAACGCTCCCGGCTGGCAGTCGGTGACCCCGCAGGACGTCGAGGTCCTCCAGGACCACGTCACCGACCTGATCCGCGACGCACGCGTGGGCGGTCAGCCGACCCCTGAGCTGGACCAGCTCTACGGCCAGCTCCAGGACCTCCAACTCCTCGACTCGGCAGTGCCCTACCGGCCGGAGACGCCGCCGGTCCAGGTGGACGACGCCTCGTCCGTCCACTCGGACAACGACGCGCCGGCCCAGCCGGCCGGCGACGTCCGGGACCGCGCGGCCGACCAGAACCAGCAGGCCCAGCCCGCACCGGCGCCCGCGCCCCGTGCCGAACCGGGCCCGTTCATGCAGGACCCGTCCGCGCGGCCCGCGAACCCGGACGTGGACCTCGTCGTCCCCGGCGGTTTCGGTCCCGTCCAGGAGGGCACGACGCGGCGCTCGTTCGAGGCATCTCTGTACGGCCTCGACACCCCGGCGCTGCGTGAGATGCAGCAGAACCCGGCGTACAGCAACAACCCGGACCGTGCGGCCGCGATCCAGAACGCGATCGACATCTCCCGCCACGCCGGTCCCCCGCACATCTACGACCAGCGAACGCAGATCGCCGAGCAGGGCCTCGCCAAGGCCAAGGCCGACAGCACCCGGTGGAACGCCGCCGACATGGTGCCGGACGCTCTCAAGACCCAGTCGATGCTGGACGACCAGGCGGCCCGCCGCGAGCGGGCCGGCCGCGACGTCCAGTGGCAGCAGAACCGGGTCGACCAGTTCACGAACAACCGCGACGCGGCGCTCACCACGTACGCGCTGCAGCAGCCCGCCGACCCGAACTCGTACGGCTGGCGCCAGTTCAGCGACGCCGACATCGCGGCCGTGCAGACCCACCTCGACCAGCAGATCCAGGACGCGCAGGCGGGCGGCCACAACACCGGCCACCTCGAGGCCCTCCGCGACTTCACCAACGAGGTCCAGGAAGCGCGCGCGAACGCCGACGCCGACACGCGTCCCGCACCGCCCGCGCCCGACACGGACACGCGGTCGGCCCCCGACGCGGACACGAACGCCAACGTCGAAACCCGTCCCGCGCCGCCGAAGCCGACGCCGAACCCGGTCATCCCGATGACCACCATGGCTCCGCAGCCGGTCGGCCAGGTCCCGGGCACGAACCTGCCGAGCTTCTTCCAGGACAACAAGGCACTGGGTTCGATCGCACCGACCGAGGTGCGCGGAGCGGACGCCGTCGTGGCCGAGATCCAGGGCCTCAAGGCGGACGACCAGGCGCGCATCAAGAACGCGATCGAGAACGACTTCGAGACGTTCCTCGACGGTGGCCGCAACTTCCAGGTGAAGATCGGCAACGCCTGGTTCGAGGCGAACATCCGCGCCGAGATGCACGCGGACGCCGCCACGAACGTCGCGGCCGACGCCGACACCAAGGTCGACAAGAACTACCAGGCCGCCACGTCGACCACCACGACGAACACCATCTCCACGTCCAACGACGTCGGCGCTTCGGCCACGGCCGGCGTCGCGATGGGCCCGTACGGCACGGCGGGCGGCAAGGCCGCGCTCGCGACGCCCGCGGTGTCGCAGTCGAACACGAACAGCACCACCGAGCAGCGCGCGATCAAGGGGTCGGACGACGGCTCCAAGAAGGTCACCGTCCCGGTCTCCTACGAGATCACGCTGAACGACGCGTCCGGCAACCCCAAGCAGTTCGCGACCCTGAGCACCGGCCCGGACGTCACGCTGCAGATCCCCGCGGACCTCAGCAAGATCACCGACTCCGGCAAGACCTCGGACGTGAAGAAGCCGGACGACGCCGCGTGGGGCACGAAGCTCGAGAACGCGGTCCCGGAAGCCGTGGTGGTCAAGGACTCCGGCAAGGCGTTCACCGACGTCGCGGCCGGCCTGCACCCGTCGATCACGAAGATCGGCTCGCCCGGTCGTGAGGCGCTGCAGAACTTCCTGAGCCCCACCTCGATCCGCAACAACCTGCCTTCGATGCTCGGCGGCTTCGTCACGTCCCCTGACCTGATGAGCCCGCACGCCAGCAAGGCCGGCGCGGTGCAGATGACCGCGACGCTGAAGGAAGCGAAGCTGGTCGGCACGCACGACACGGCGGCATTGGACCTGAAGGACACCTCGTCCTGGGGCAGCAGTGTGTCCGCGTCCACCAAGACCGGGTTCGACGCCACCGTCGGCGGCGGCGCCAACATCGGCGTGCCCGGCCAGGTCGGCGGCACCGTCGGCGCGACCGCGACGTACTCCGCGCGCACCGCGGAGGGCGTGAACGCGGGGTCGAGCAGCAGCCACAAGACCGGCATCGGCGTGAAGAACGAGACCGGCATGTACGAGGTCACGGCCGAGGTCGAGGTCCGCACGCCGTCCGGCGAAAGCGTGAAGATGGAGGTCACCACGCACATGCGCATGGGCCTCCACGAGGCCGGTGCGGTGGGCCTGCCCACTCCGGACGGCACCAGGAACTCGATCACCGACCCGGCCACCGCCGACACGAAGTTCCTGCCGCCGTTCGTCGCCGACACGATCGCCGCCGGCAACGCGAAGGTCGGCGAGTTCACGCCGGCCAACAAGGTGCAGGGCCAGGTCGAGGGCGCGCTGAAGGACATCCCCGGCATGGCCAAGTTCCTGCCGAAGTGGAACAACCCTGACGCGAACCCGCGCAGCAGCAAGGGTCAGGGCTTCGCCGACGTCGCCGAGCAGCTCGCGAACCAGCGCAAGATCGCGGCGACGCTGTCCCCGGCCGCGTTGAAGGCCAACATGGACAGCCTGCTCGGGCCGGGCGTCTCCGTGCAGCTGAAGAACTCCGGCAAGACCACCAACACCTACGTCAACGTCACGGTCAAGGCGAAGGTCAGCAACCCGAAGCACCTCGGCCAGGCCGACGCGCGCCCGGTCAGCGACTCGACCACGACCGGTCCGAAGCTCGACGCCAACACCAGCACCACCAAGGGCTGGACCGGCGGCGTCCAGGGCAGGGCCAACATCCCGGTGAAGACCGGCGTCGCCTCGCTCACCCCGATGCCGCAGGCCGGTGTGTCCTACAGCCACTCGTGGACGGACAAGACCGCGGCGGGACCGGCGGTCAGCGCCACGTCGTCGAACCCCGGCAGCCCGGACGCCCAGGTGTTCCAACAGGACGTCGAGTTCGAGGTCGAGATCACGACCTTCACCCGGCCCCGCACGTGGGTGCGCAACGTCGTGCCAGGAGCACCCGGACAGCAGGCGCCCGAGGTGACGACGGTCGCCAAGACCGGCGCCGGCCTCGACAAGATCGACGGCAAGGTCAACCTGTGGGTGTCGGACGGCTCGACGCTCAAGAACGACCCTGGCGACGGCTTCAAGCCCGGCGAGCCGAAGCCGACGCAGCTCGAGAACTCCCCGACCGTCAAGGACCTGCTCAACCCGAAGGACGCGCGGCCGAAGTCGCCGGAGTTCCTCAACGTCGAGGCGGTCGCGAACACGACCGCGTTGCGCGACCAGGCGATCGACGCGCTCAACCGCGCGGCCAACGGCGACTCGTCGCTCACCACGCCGGGCACCGCGTCCCGTGCCCAGATCGACAAGATGTTCGCCCCGGAGAACATCAAGGCGAACCTGCAGCGGCTCATCGAGACCGGTGTGCAGGAGCAGGGCCTGAAGTACGACCGGCGCGTCACCGACCGTTCCGGCGCCATCGGCATGTCCGTGAAGCTGGGCGAGGCGAAGCTGGTGTCCATTTCGGACACCACCGGCTCCGACAACTCGGTCAGCGGCGGTTACAAGGCCGGTTCGTCGTCCTCGACCAGCCGGTCCGTCGACCTCACCGCGGGCATCAACATCCCGGTGCGGCCGAACGTCACTCCGCCGCCCGCGGGCACTCCGTCGAACCCCAGCGGGTCCGGCGGTGCCGCGGTCACGGGCAAGATCACGCCGTGGTCGGACAGCAAGACCACGTCGAACGAGATCGGCGGCAACGTCGACCGCGGCCGGACCACCCCCGGTGACGCGCGGACCGTGCTGGTCCAGGTCGACGCCGAGTTCACCATCGTCGGCGAAAGCCGCGCGGGGAACTTCCTGCACGGAGGCACACCGCACGCCGAGGGCGTCAAGGTGGACATGCCGAAGTCGGTGTTCGTGCGGGTGTCCGAGGACGTCGCGCGCGAGATGGGCGTGCTGCCCAAGGTCGAGTCGAGCGTGCCCAAGCCGGACTTCCCGAAGATGGCTCCGCCCTCGACGGTGGCGACCAACGAGCCCGGCGCGCTCGGTCTGTCCAACGTGGAGTCGGTGCCGAACCTCTCCGGCGTGGTCAACAACCTCACCGCCGAGCTGTCCGCGAAGACCAAGAAGTTCGGCAGCGACTCGCTGATCCCGGACTCGGTCCTCAAGGACTCGATGAGCAACCTGCAGCGCATCGTCGACCTCAACTCGCCGGCCAGCGTCAAGGCGATGATCGACAGCGCGCTGGACGGCGGCGTTCCGCTGCTGGTGCACCAGCCCGGCACGTTCGGCAAGGACTCGTACCAGGTCACGTTGCGCGCCAAAGCGGGCACGCCGCAGTTCGACCAGGTCGTCAACGACGGCGTGGACATGTCGCACAACGCCGGCGGCTCCCGCAAGGAGAGCGACGGCGCAGGCCGCGGCTCCGGCTGGGGTGCGGGCGTGCGGGCACCGGGCCTGGCCTCGCCAGGTAGTGCCAACCCGGCCGTCTCGGGCACCGCGGGTGTCAGCGCGGGCGCGAACATCGGTGGCAGCAAGAGCAGTTCGGTGACGACCTCGACCAACGAGGCGTTCAGCCAGACCCGCACGGCCAGTGGCCCGGCGGCGCAGTACACCGTGCCGGTCGAGTTCGAGCTCGTCGTGGAGAAGGGCACCAAGCTCGTCGCGAAGGCGGAGAGCGGCCCGCAGGAGATGAAGGTCCGCACGCACGCGGACAACCAGAAGATCTCCCAGCCGACCACCGGTCACGGGAATCCGCAGCCGTACATGTCCGCGGCCAGCAAGCGCAGCAGTGAGTTCGGCACGCCCGAGGCGACGTTCGCGTTCCAGCAGGACACCCGTGCCTCGCAGCTGCCGGCGACCGCGTCGGTGGAGAACCTGCGCGGTGCCAAGGACCTGCGCGACGCCGCGGTGAAGGCGATGACGGAGGCCGGCGCGGGCAAGGGCCTGACCGGCAAGGGCACGGGCTCGCTCAACGCCCTGTTCTCCACGCTCAGCCCGGAGAACCTGCAGCCGCACCTGCCGTCGATGCTGTCCGGCCCGCTCGACGTGCCGGGTCTGAAGGAAGCGGCGCTGACGTTCGGGCAGGACGCCGACGTCAAGGTCTACGCGAAGCTGGTCAACCCGCAGCTGGGCTCGCTCAGCGACGACGTCAAGATCGAGACCCCGCTCACCACGAAGACCACCGAGACCTCCAGCGAGGCCAAGGTGTCCGAGACCGCCGACGTGTCGGTCGGTCTCGCGCAGGGCGGCGCGGCGGTCAAGCAGGGCACCGACCCGAAGGACACCGTCAACTTCGGCACCGGCGGTGTCGAACTGCGGCACGCGGGTGAGGACTCCTCCGCGGTGTCCGGCGGTCCCTCGCAGGCCGAGGGCGGCAACGTCAAGCCCAAGGACGCGTCCCGCACCGGTCTCGTGCAGTTCGACGTCGAGTACCGCGTGGTGGCGACCATCGGCGGCAAGACCGGTGTCGTCGACCTGACGGTGCCCGGCTCTGCCGGCGTGCGCGTGCCGGCCGCCGAGATCAAGAACGTGCTGAAGCACGATCACGATCTCAGCGACTCCTTGAAAGACGCCCAGACCGAGGTCAAGAAGGCGGCCGACGACTGGCGGACCGCCGAGCAGGGCGTCGAGAAGGCCCGTCACGACGCCCAGGACGCGATCAACGAGGCCGCGGCCGTGCTGGCGCGGACCGACACGAAGCTGGGCGAGGCGTCGACGGCACTGAACACGGCGATCGACACGCACCTCGACGCCGAGGCCAAGGTCACGCCGGTCCAGACGGCGTTCGACAACACGATCAGGGACGCGGGCCAGACCCGTACCGCGATCAAGGACCTCAACGCGCAGGCCGTGTCGCTGAGCCAGGACGCGCAGGTGGCCGACAACGCGGTGAACGATGCGCGGGACAACGGTGCGCCGCAGGCCGAGATCGACCGGCTCACGCAGGAGGCCGACGCGGCGCACACCGCGTTGACCGACGTGCAGCAGCAGATCGCCGACGTGCGTGCGGAACTCGACGTCCAGCGTCAGGCCGCCACGGACGCCCGCACCGACCTCCAGGGTCCGAAGGAGACCGCCGCCCAGGCCGAGACCGCCCGCACGGCCGCCGAGGACGCGCGCCAGAAGCTCGTGAACGAGCAGACCGCGGCCGAGCAGGCGATCAAGGACGCGGAGACGAAGCTCGACGCCGCCCGGCGCGAGGCGGACGTCAAGCAGAAGCTGTGGTGGGACGCCAAGGTCAAGGTGGACAACGAGGTCGACGCGTTCAACACCACTGCGAACACCCCGCCCGCGCCGACCACGACCGCCTCCACGACGGCCCCGGCCGTCGACCAGAGGCCGCTGCCGCCGCTGCCGCCGGAATCCTCCGTGGCGGAGACCAGCCGCAGTGGCGCCGAGGCGAGCTCGTCCCGTCCCGCGCCGCCCGTGGCACCGCCCGCTCCCCCGGCGCCGGTCGCCCAGAGCGACGCGCCGAAGCAGGTCAAGAGTGGCGGCGCGCCGCCGAGGATGACCCCGCCGACCCCGGAATCCCACCAGGGCAAGGACGTCCTCACCGACGAGTCGTGGCGGCACGACCCCGCGAAGACCGCGGACTGGTTCGCGCCGAGCAAGCCGGCCGACCCGAGCACGTGGGCCGACCGCAGGGCCGACGCGAACGCCAAGACGGTCGACGTCGTCGTGCACGACGTCCGCACGAACAGCACGCCGTCGAACCTGAAGTCCTACAAGGGCCTCATCAACTACGACCTGCGCCGCATCGAGACCTCGCCCGGCAACTTCGTGCAGGAGTACACCGTCAAGGTGCACATCGACCCTGTCGCGAAGACCGACGCGGCCGACATCGCAAAGGTGAAGGAGAACGCCGCCAACGGCGTGAACTCCTTGCTGAACCAGGGTTTCCGGCTCCCGAGCGGTGACCAGTTCCACCTGAACCTGGAGTTCACCGACAACAAGGCCGACGCCCACACCAGCATCAAGGTCGACCCCAAGAACCCCAACGTCGACCAGACGCACTGGAACCCGAACACCAGCCCCGAGGTTCTCGCGCACGAGACGCTGCACTACCTCGGCATTCCCGACGAGTACAGCGACAAGTCGCGCGTGTTCCAGCAGCACGACACGAACTCCGGTGTGCACAAGGACGACGGCGGCATGATGGGCGCCGACGTCCACGGCAAGGAGCCCGGTCTGCGGCCGCGGCACCTGTGGCTCGTCGAACGCACGGCCAACAGCCAGGTCATGGTGCCCGACACCAGGCTCGACTCGGCCGGCCCTGCCACGACGCCGCCGACCACGACTCCGGACTCCACGCCGGACGGCGACACCCGGCCAATGGCGAAGCGCGATCGTTCCCCTGAGAGCGGCAGCAACTCCCCGGTCGACGACCGGAGCACCAAGAAGAAGCCGGAAGCCGACCGCTGGACCAACACCGAGGCCGGGCCGAGCAACGCCGACACCGCGATGGACGTCGACTCCGACTCCCAGAGCGACTCCGACCTCGACGACCTGGCCACCGACCTGGACAAGCTCTCCCTGGGCAAGGTCGACTTCGCCTACAACCCCGCGTTCGCGAAGCTCGCCAAGGGCGTCGACCTCGTGCGGCCGACCATGGACACCTACCTCGGCGACCTCCGCAAGAGCGTCGAGGAGGGCAGGCGCCCGTCGTTCGTGGTCAACATGATCGTGAGCCACAGCGCGCTGAACGACCCCAAGGCCGACATCAACCAGGTCATCGACGCGATCACCAAGGACGCCGGTCCGCTCGGCAAGGACATGGTGTTCGTGATCGGCGTCAACGGCCCGACCGGCGCGGACGCGAAGATCGGCGCCGAGATCGCCAAGGCGAACGACGACGTGGCGAGCCGCAAGGAACCGATCGCCCTCGTCCCGCTGCCGACGTTCGCCCCGAAGGACGGTTTCCCGTTCGGACGGATGCGCAACGGCACGATGCAGAGCTCTGCCACGCAGTTCGCCATCGGCGCGATGAACGGCAAGAGCACCCATCCGTACATCTCGTTCCAGGACTTCGACACCGGCTCACGCCGGGTGCAGACGCCGGACGGCACGCCGCCGAAGGACATCTTCACCCACGTCGCCGAGTCCATGAGCTCGGACGCGGGCCCGATCCGCCCGCTGCTGTACTCGGGCGGCTACCGCGTCGGTGACCCCGCGAAGCTCGTGGCGGACACCCAGGCGCGGATCGACGCCGAACGGGCCTCGGTCAAGAGCGACTCCACGCTCAAGCCCGAGGAGAGGCAGAAGGCGCTCGCCGAGCTGAAGGTCGCGCAGGCCTACCTCGCGAAGCCGGAGTTCGCCGAGAAGTTCCAGCAGGCGATGAGCGACGACATGGACGCGCGGAGCCGTCAGAAGGACTCGGCGCCGCTGCTGCCCTACTCGCCGGAGCCCAACCTGTTCATGGACGCGGCCGTCACGGTCGTGGACCCGAGCGTGAAGTTCAGCGACGGCGGCAACGAGTTCGGTGACCTGAGCGACTCGATCAACGAGTTCGCCGGCAAGGAACTGGTCGAACTCCACGAGAACCAGCTGCCCACGCCGCCGAGGCCCGACGAGTCGCTCGCCGACGCCAAGGCCCAGTTGGAGGCGGACATCGCGGCCGAGGGCCGCGACCCGAGCCCCCGCGAGATCCGGACGCTGCAGCGGCTCCAGGCGGAGATCGACAAGGCCGAGGCGGACATCGCCCAGCTCAAGTCCGAGGTCGAGGCGACCTTCAGGGCCACGCAGCCCGATCTTCCGCAGTCCAAGATGGACGAGGCCGTCGCGGCCGTGGTCGACGGCACGCTCGCGAACAGCACCATCGAGTCGGCGATCGACGTCGACATGCAGAACAACCGCAACCCCTATCGCGGCGAGAACTTCACCAGCGATTTCGTCAAGGGCGCGGTCGGCACGGACCTGTCGCGTCTCGCGCTCGGTTTCGCGAAGACCGAGGGCAAGCAGTGGCCGCAGTCGCACGTCGCGCTCACCTCGGTGACGAACCGCGCGTACGGCGCCCTGCCGGACGCGGACGGCAAGGTGGACAACAAGGCGGACCGGGCGGCCAAGGCCGACGTGTCCGGTGCGAAGGTCCGCGACGAGTACGGCGACAAGAAGCCCAAGGCGGACGGCACGCCGAACCCGAAGAACAAGCCTCACTCGCAGCGTGAGGCCCAGCAGATCACCCAGCACGAGTACAGCGTCGACCCGCAGACCGGCCTGCACACCGAGACGGGCAAGTCGGGCGGCTGGCAGCCGTCCAAGGTCGACGCGCTGCACCTCGGCTGGGAGGACAAGAACACCCTGGGCGGCGCGATCTCCGCGCCCATCCCCGGCCACGGCCACATGGGTGTGGACCCGCAGGTCGACCCCACCACCGTCTACCCGGAGAAGCCGGTGGCGGAGAAGCCCGTCAAGGGGAAGGGCAAGGAGAAGGAGAAGACCCCGGCCAAGAAGGCCAAGACCGAGGACGACGTCCAGCACATCGTCCCCGGCAACAAGCAGCAGAAGATGGCGACGATGCTCAACCTGGCCATGTCGGCCAACACGAGCAACGTCACCCGCACGTTCGGCACCCTGGAGCACGGCATCCTGCCGATCGCAGGGGACCCGCGGCCCGACGGCCTGTTCAGCGCCGTGCACGACGCCCTGAACAGCCAGACCCCCGCCCCGGCATCCGGTTCCGGCAAGAAGAAGGGCAAGGCCGCTCCGGCGGTCAAGACCCCGGCGGAGTTGCGGTCCGGTGCGGTCCAGAAGGCCTCGATCTCCTCGCCCGCGATCAACAAGGAGATCGCGAGGTTCCGCCAGGAGCACGGTCTGGACAACGGTCACCTGGTCACCGCGCTCGTCGAGCCGGGCCCGCCGTCGGTCACCGACCCCGACGCCACCCCGTTCGCCCTGGAACACTCGGCCGACGTCGACAGGCTCGCCAAGGCGGAGGAACTGGCCGCCAAGCTGCTCGCGACCGAGATCGGCCGGCCGCTGACGATCCACGGCCCCAACGGGTCCACGACCGTCGAGCCGTTCTTCGAGCCCCGCCCGGAGACCACCTCCAAGTCGTCCGATGCCGACCTCAAGAAGGCGAAGGACTGGAAGAAGCCGAAGTTCCCGGCACCGCTGGAACTCGACGCCCGCCCGCTGGACAACGGCAGGAGCGCGTTCACCCGGCACGACCCCGCGAACCAGTCCCTCGACGATGCGATGGACACCCGCCAGGCACCGCCGCCTCCCGCACCGTCCACTCAGGACGCTCCGGTGTGGACGGCTCCGGAGACCGAGACCGAGGCCGAGGTCGAGACGCGGCCGGCACCGCCGACGCCGAACCCGGTCATCGCGATGACCACGCTCGCGCCGCAGCCCGTCGGCCAGGTCATGCCGGGCACGCAGGCCCTGCCGGGCTTCTTCCAGGACAACAAGGCGCTGGGCACCATCGCGCCGACGGACGTCCGTGGCGCCGAGAACGTCACGAACGCGATCGACAACCTCAAGCCCGCCGACGCCGCCCGCATCCAGCAGGCGATCACCGGTGACTTCGAGTCGTTCCTGGACAAGGGCCGCAACTTCCAGGTCAAGATCGGCAACAACTGGTACGAGGCGAACATCCGCGCCACCATGCAGGCGCAGACGGACGTCGCACCGGTGGACGCGCCGGGCGTCAAGGTCGACGCGACCGCGCAGTCGGGCAACTCGTCGTCGGCCACGCACACCGTCGCCACGGCCAACGACATCGGCGGCTCGGCCTCGGCCAGCAACGGGCTCGGCGCGTACGGCTCGCTGGGCGGCAAGGCGCAGTTCGCCACGCCGGCTCAGTCGCAGAGCATGGCGTCGTCGCTCACCGACCAGCGGATCATCCGCGCGGGTGAGGGCTCGACGCAGGCCACTGTGAACGTGTCCTACGACATCACGCTGACCAACGCCAGCGGTGGGCTCCGGCCCGTCGCCACGGTCGACACCGGCACCGACGTGACGCTGCAGATCCCGAACGACCTCGCCACGATCACGAACTCGGGCAACACCTCCGCCGCGGTCACGCCGCCGGACGCCAAGTGGGGCACCAAGCTCGAACACCCCGCGCCCGAGGCCGTGTCGGTCGACAACCCGGCGAAGGCGTTCTCCGACGTGGCGCGCAAGCTGCACCCGTCGATCGTCAAGGTCGGCTCGCCCGGCCGTGAGGCGCTGCAGAACTTCCTGAGCCCCACCGAGATCCGCAACAACCTCGGCGCGATGCTCGGCGGCGCCTACGTGACGTCACCGGACCTGATCAGCCCGCACGCCAGCAAGGGCGCGGCGGTGCAGATGAAGGCGACGCTGCAGAGCGCGCAGCTCGTCGGCACGCTCGGCACCGGTCAGCTCCGCCTGCACGAGACCTCCGCGCACAGCAGCGGGGTGTCCTCGACGACCAAGTCCGGTGGCGACCTCAACGCCGGCGTCGGCTTCAACGCCGGTCTGCCGAACGTGGTGGGCGGCCAGGCCGGTGTCACGGTCGGCTACGCCGCGCGCGTCGCGGAGAACGTCAACGCGGGCATCAACACCGCGCACAAGAGCGGCATCCAGCTCAAGGGCGACACCGGTCTGTACAAGGTGACCGCCGAGGTCGAGGTCCGCACGCCCAGCGGCGAGAGCGTCAAGATCCCGGTCACGTCCTACCTGCGCGTCGGTCTGCCCGAGGCGGGTCAGATGGGCCTGCCGACGCCGGACGGCACGCGCGACAAGATCGTCGACGAGTCCAACAAGGGCCAGAAGTTCCCGCCGCCCTACATGAGCGACGCGCTCGCCGCGGGCAACGCCAAGGTCGGTGAGTTCGCGGTCGCGTCGGAGGTCCAGACGCAGATCGAGGACGCGCTGCGGGACGTCCCCGGCCTGGGCAACTTCCTGCCGAGCTGGAACGACCCGAACGCGAACCCGCGCAGCAGCAAGGGCAAGTCCTTCTCCGACGTCGCCGAGCAGCTCGCGAACCAGCGCAGGCTGACCTCGCAGCTCTCGCCGGCGGCGTTGCGGACCAACATGGACAGCCTCATGGGTCCCGGCGTCCAGGTGCAGCTCAAGAGCAGCAGCAAGTCCACCAACACCTACGTCAACGTGACCGTCAAGGCGAAGGTGACCGGCACCGAGCACCTCGGTCAGGCCGACGCGCGCAACGTCCGTGACGCGTCGTCGACCGGCCCGAAGCTCGACAGCGCGACCAGCACCACCAAGGGCTGGAGCGCCGGCGTCGAGGGCAAGGTCGTCATCCCCGCGGAGACCAAGGCCGCCAAGCTGACGCCCGCGCCGCAGGCCGGGGTGAAGTACAACCACTCGTGGACCGACAAGACCTCGGCCGGTCCGACGGTCAACAGCACCTCGCTGAGCGTCGGCAGCCCGAACGCCCAGGTGTTCCGCGGCGACGTGGAGTTCGAGGTCGAGATCACCACGTTCACCCGGCCGCGGGCCTGGGTGCGGCGGGTCGTGCCCGGCGCTCCCGGTTTCCACTCGCCGGAGCAGCACACGGTCGCGAAGACCGGCGGCGGCGTCACCGACCTCAAGCCCATCAAGGGCCCGGTCAACCTCTGGGTGTCGGACAGCTCCACTTTGGACTCCGACCCCGGCAAGGGCTTCGAGCCGGGCGCTCCGGAGCCGAAGACGCTCAAGGACGCGCCGACCGTCAAGAAGCTCCTGAGCACCAGGCCTGCCGAGAAGGCGCCGGACTTCCTGCACGTGGAAGCCGTGGCGAACACGACGGCGCTGCGCGACCAGGCCATCGACGCGCTCAACCGCGCGGCCGGTGGCGACTCGGCGCTGACCGTGCCGGGCACCGCGTCGCGCGCCCAGATCGACAAGATGTTCTCCCCGGAGAACATCAAGGCGAACCTGCGCACGCTGACCGAGACCGGCATCCAGGAGCAGGGCCTCAAGTACGACCGCCGGGTCACCGACCGGACCGGCGCCATCGGCGTCAAGTTCGGGCTGAGCAACCCGAAGATCGTGTCCATCTCGGACAACACCGGTACCGAGAACGCCAGCACCGGTGGCTACAAGGCCGGTCAGTCGTCGTCGACGAACCGGTCGGTCGACGTCACCGGCGGCATCAACGTGCCGATCAAGCCGAACACCACCGCCCCACCCGCCGGTGAGCCCACACCCGCCAGCGGTGCCGGTGGCTTCGCGGTGGCCGGCAAGGTCACGCCGTGGTCGGACTCGAAGTCGACCGGCAAGGAGGTCGGCGGCAGCCACGACCGCAACCACGTGACGCCCGCGGGCGGCCGCACCGTGCTGGTGCAGCTCGACGCCGACGTCACCGTGGTCGGCGAGAGCCGCGCGGCGAACTTCATCGCCGGCAGCACGCCCAGGGCCGAGGGCGCGACCGTCAGCCTGCCGAAGTCCGTCTTCGTGCGGGTGACCGAGGACGTGGCCCGGGACATGGGGCTGCTGCCCGACGTGCAGCCGACCGTGCCCAAGCCCGAGTTCCCGAAGATGGCGCCGCCCGCGACGGTGGCCGAGGGTGAGCCCGGCGCGCTCGGTCTGTCCACTGTGGAGAGCGTGCCGGACCTGTCGAACGTGGTCGAGGACCTCTCCACCAAGGTCAACGCGAAGACGGCGAAGCGCTTCGGCAATCCGCTGCTGCCGGACTCGGTGCTCAAGGACTCGATGAGCAACCTGCAGCGCCTGGTCGACTTCAGCTCGCCGGCCAGCGTCAAGGCGATGATCGACAGCGCGCTGGACGGCGGCGTTCCGCTGCTGGTGCACCAGCCCGGCACGTTCGGCAAGGACTCGTACCAGGTCACGTTGCGGGCCAAGGCGGGCACGCCGGAGTTCCAGAACGTCGTCAACGACGGCGTCGAGATGGAGTCGACGATCGCCGGCTCGCACAAGGTGACCGACGGCCAGGGCCGCGCCACCGGCTGGGGTCTCGGGCTCAAGGCGCCGGGCCTCGCCCAGCCGGGCAGCGCGAACCCGAACGTCTCCGGCACCGCGGGTGTCATGGCGGCGGCGAACATCGGGCAGTCCAAGAGCAGCTCGGTCTCCACGTCCACGACGGACCAGTTCGCGAGCTTCCGCGCGGGCAGCGGACCGGCGGCGCGCTACACCATGCCGATCGAGTTCGAACTCGTCGTGGAGAAGGGCGACAAGCTCGTCGCGAAGGCGGAGAGCGGCGCGCAGGAGATGACCGTCCGCCTGCACGCGGACAACCAGAAGGTCGACGGCTCGGCCGCGCCGCAGCCCTACACGAAGGACCAGAACTCCCGCACGGCCGACCAGGGCACCCCGCAGGCCGTCTCCGACTGGCAGCAGGAGGGCAGCCCCTCCGCGCTGCCGCCGGGCGCGTCGGTGGAGAACCTGCGCGGCGCGCAGGACCTGCGTGAGGCGACGATCCAGGCGTTGAAGGACGCGGGCGCCAAGAAGGGCCTGACCGGCAAGGGCACGGGCGCGTTGAACAGCCTGCTGTCCACGCTGAGCCCGGAGAACCTGCAGCCGCACCTGCCCGGCATGCTGTCCGGCCCGCTCAACGTGCCGGGCCTGCACGAGGCCGCGCTGACGTTCGGCCAGGACGCGGACGTCAAGGTCTACGCCAAGCTGGTCGACCCGACGCTGGGCTCGCTCAGCGACGGTGTGGCGCTGGAGAACCCGAAGTCGCAGGTCACCGCGACCAGCACGGACTCGAAGGTCACCGAGACCGGCGACCTGTCCGTCGGTCTCGCGACCGGTGGCGCGGGCGTCAAGCAGAACACCGATCCGAAGGACAACGTCACCTTCGGCACGAGCGGTGTCGAGCTGCGGCACGCCGGTGAGGACGCCACGGCGAACTCCGGCGGCCAGACCGACAACAAGGTCAACAACCTCAAGCCGAAGGCCACGACCGGACTGGTGCAGTTCGGTGTCGAGTACCGCGTGGTGGCGACGATCGGCGGCAAGACCTCCGTCATCGACCTGTCCGTGCCGAACTCGGCCGCGGTCCGGATGCCGACCTCGGACGCGCAGACCGTGCTGGGCAAGAACTTCAGCCCGGAACTCACGGCCGCCCAGGCCGAGGTGAAGACCGCCGCGGACGCCTGGCGCACCGCCGAGGTCGACGTCGACACCCGGCGGCACGACGCGCAGCAGGTGATCAACAACTCGGCCGCGGCGCTCGCCAGGGCCGATTCCTCCTTCACGCCCGTCCAGATCGACTACAACAACGCCATCCAGGCGCACCTGGACGAGCAGGCGAAGCTCCCGGACCTGGAGACCAGGGCCGAGAACGCCCGTCTCGAGGCGCAGCGCACGGTCGACGCGATCTCCGAGCTGTCGCCCAAGGTCGGCGGCTTCGGGGCGCTGGCGATGACCGCGCAGTTCGAGGTGGACGACGCGAAGTCGGACGTCGAGGCCAAGGCCGCGACCGTGCGGTCGCTGGAGAGTCAGCTGGCCGCGACGCCGGGCAACGTGGCCCTGCAGGGTCAGGTCGACGCGGCGCGGCTGGCGCACACGAACGCCCAGACCACGTTGCGGACCGCGGAAGGCTCGTTCGCCGGCGCGAAGGCGGGCATGCAGGACGCCCAGCACCAGCTGGACGCCGCCAACGCCGCGATCGGCGGTCTGCGCGCGGAGGCCACCGCCCGGCGCGCGGACCTCGTGGCACAGCAGCAGGTCGTGGCCCAGCTCGAGGCGGCCCGCATCGCGCAGCAGGCCCGTCACGACCAGGCGGCGGCCCAGCTCGCCACCGACCACGCGGCGCAGAAGGCCCTCGTCACGGCGGCCGAGACCAGGCTGAACGACGCCCGCACGACCGCGGACGGCCGGCAGCAGGAGTGGTGGGACAAGAAGTCGGCGGTCGACCAGAGGATCGCCGACTACAACACCCCGCCGTCGACGACCACGACGTCGTCCACTCCCCCGCCGCCTCCGCCCGCGCCGGAGACGTCCTCGCCCACCGAGGCCTCGACGAGCACGGAGGCCGAGCCCCGGCAGGCACCGCAACCGCCGGCGCCTGAGGCGTCGAGGAGCAGGGACGCCGAGACGTCCTCGTCCACCGAGGCCTCGTCGAGCAGGGACGTCGAGACGCGACCGGCACCGCAACCGCCGGCAGCCAAGGCGACCTCGTCGAGCGAGGCCTCGTCGAGCAGGGACGCCGAGACCCGGTCGGCACCGCAGCCGCCGAACGCGCCGTCCACCGAGGTGACCACCTCGTCGAGCACCGACGCCCAGGCGCCCACCAGCGTGCCGGACGTCGTGGTGCGGAGCCATCTCCAGGCGTTGACGGCGGACGCGATGACGAACGCCTCGCCGCTCGCCCACGAGGTGGAGTCGGCGCTGCGGTCGAACCCCGGCCAGTACGTGCAGTCCGAGGCGGGGCTCGACCTGCTGCGGGCGTCGGTCGTGCTCGACACGAGGACCGACGACGTCGCCGCGATGATCCAGCGGCACGGCGTCGAGCAGGTGGCGCGGGCGTTCAACAGGGAGTTCGGCCGCCCGGTCATCGAGTCGGCGCAGCTGGCGCAGTTCGGCGACCTGAGCACGCCGGAGAGCCGGGCCGCGTTCGACGGCTGGGCGCACCGGATGTGGGACACGATCGGCAACACGCCGTCCTACACCTCGAACCCGGACAAGCTCGCGGCCGACATCTTCAACCACGACAAGGGATACAACCGCGGCACGAACTTCGCGCAGGAGACGGCGTTCGCGGACCTGGTCGGCGCACCGCCGCTGGCCGACTCCATCGCCGCCACCCCGGTCTACGGCACCGACTCCTACAGCCAGGCGCTGTGGGTGCAGAAGGTGCTGGGCGACGCGGAGATCATCCCGTCCGACGCGATCGTGAGCCCTGAGGCGTTCACGCAGGCCGTCACGGACCACAGGGCCGAGATCGGTGCGGCTCTCGGCGTCGAGGTGACGCCGGAGCTGGTCACCGAGCTGAAGGAGAAGCTCCAGGAAGACGGCATGGTCGCCGACGACCCGGCGCCTGCCCCGGCTGCCGCGCCCGTGCCGCCGTCGGCTCCCGCTCCTCGCAGCGCGGCCGAGACCGAGCTGGTGGCGTTGACCGAGGACGCCGTGGAGAACGCCACCCCGCTGATGAAGCAGGTGGAGGCGGAGCTCGCGCAGAACCCGCAGAAGTACCTGGACCACAAGGCGGGCATGGACCTGCTGCGTGCTTCGGTGGTCCTGCACACCCGCGCCGGCGAGGTCGCGGCGCTGGTCGACCAGCACGGGCTGGAGGCCGTCAGGAAGGCGTTCAACGACCAGTTCGAGCGGCCGATCATCGAGAGCGAGCAGATCGCCGCGTTCGCCGACGACCCCGGCCACGGGAAGTTCGACGACTGGTCGCACCAGCTGTGGAACACCCTGGAGAACAGCCCGACGTTCGCGGCGGACCCCGCGAAGATCGTCTCCGAGATCTTCAACCACGAGAAGGGCTACAACCGGGCGTTCAACTTCGCCCAGGAGACCGCGATCATCGACGTGATGGGCGCGCCGCCGCTGTCCGACTCGATCGGTGAGATCGCGGTCCCCGGCACCGACGCCACCAGCCAGGCGCTGTGGGTGCACCAGGTGCTCGCCAAGTCGATGCTCGTCCCGGAAGGACTCGTCAGCCCGGACGCGTTCACCCAGGCCGTCACCGACAACCAGGCCGAGCTCGGTCAGGCCCTCGGCGTCCAGCTCGACCCCGCGCTGATCACCGAGTTGAAGCAGGAGCTCCAGGACTACGGCATGGTCGACGACGACCCGGCGCCGTCCGCTCCCCCGATGGACGCGCCGACGTCCACAGTGCCGCCCGCCGACCCGAGTCCGTTGCACAGCACGGAGACGAGCGCGGCGTGGTTCGACGCGCAGAACCCGGTGTCCTCGCAGGCCATCGCGGACGTCCGCGCCACGACCCCGGCCACCAGCTGGGTGCGCGGCGAGGACGGCGGTGTCCTCGACTCGACGAAGGTCGGCCCGCACGGCATCGCCATGAAGGCCTGGCGCGGCCCGATCGCGTACGACAACCGCGTGCTGAACGTGGACGGCGTGCCGGTCCGCGACTTCACCGTCCGGCTGCACCTGAACGGCGGCGACGCCGACGTTCAGGACCGCACCCGCGCGGGCGTCGAGGAGCTGTACAACCAGGGCTACAAGCTGCCCACCGGCGAACAGTTCCACGTCACGGTCGAGTTCACCGGCAACCCGGCCGACGCGCACGCCACGATCGACGTCACGAACGACCCGGACGGCCGGGCCAACCAGCTCACCTGGCCCTCGCACACCGACTCCCGGCGCCTGGCGCACGAGGTCGGGCACTTCCTCGGGCTGCGCGACGAGTACCTCGAGACCGGCGACGTGAAGCCGATCTTCCAGCACCAGGACGGCCGGGGCCGCGTCGTCAACGACAACACCCCCATGACGCAGGGCATCGACAAGGCCGACGCCCGACTCAAGCCGCGCCACCTCCAGCTGGTCCAGAACCGGATGGAGGCGCTGCAGACGCACAACAGGCCTCAGCCCGTCGTCGAGGAACGGTCCGAGCTGCCGCCGCCGAACATGCCCAAGCGCGGCAACGAACATCTCGGCGACGACCCGGCAGGGGACGCTGCCAAGCGCACCCGCGAAGAGCTCGCCGAGTTGTCCATCGAGGACAACGAAGACGTCGAGATGGCCGAGCAGGAAGCCACGTCGTTCAACGAGAACGGCGTGCACAACGCGGCGTACGAGAACCTGGCCAGGGGCAATGCGCTCGCGGAGGTCACCGCCGAGAACTACCTGCAGTGGACGCAGGCGAGCATCGACGCGGGCGAGAAGCCGTCGTTCGTGGTCAGCATGATCGTCCGCGCGAGCGAGCTCGGCCAGCTCGACACCGTGATCGACGGTGTCATGGCCGGCACCCAGGACATGGACGGCCGGGTGGCGTTCGTGCTCGGCGTGAACGGCGCGACGCAGGCGGAGATCGACGCCGCCATCGCCACCGCGACCCCGTCGGTCGCCGGCCGGCCGGAAGCGGTCGCGCTGGTGAGCGTTCCGCACGGGCCGCAGGGCTTCAAGTTCGGCGAGACCCGCAACGCCACGCTGGAAAGCGAGGCGCACGTGTTCGCGGTGACCGCCCTGGCCGTTGCCGGAACGCACCCGTACGTCGCGGTCATGGACTTCGACGCGGGCGACCGCACGACCCGCGACGGCGTGCACGTCTTCGACCACGTCAAGCGGCTCACGGACGCCGACGAGGTCGGGCCCGCCGACGGTCCCGACGTCCCGGCACCGCTGCGGCCGTTGATGATCGGCGGCGGCTACCGGGTCGCCGTCACGCCGGAGCAGCTGCACGCCGACGTCCTCGACCGCATCAACGGCGACTCGAAGACCACGGACGCGCAGAAGAAGGCCTACCGGGCCAAGCTCGACGATCCGGGCTTCCACGAGCGGTTCGTGCACGTGATCGACGCGGACATGCACGCGCGCAGGAACCAGCAGGGCATCCACCCGTTGCTGCCCTACACGCCGGAGCCGAACCTGTTCGTCGACGGCCTGGTGCCGCTGGTGGACCCGAACGTGCGGTTCGGTCCTGGCCAGGCGGAGTTCGGGCAGCTCAGCCAATCGCTCAACCGGTTCTACGCCGCGGAGCTGGCCAAGCTGCACACGCCCGCCGACGCCGCGGACATGGACGCCGCCACCGAACGGGCCAAGGTGGACGTCCAGAACAACCGGCACCCGGTGCGCGGTCAAGCGTTCACGACGGACTTCGTGGCGGGCGACACCGGCACCGACCTGTCCAGGATCGCCTACGGGCTGATCACGGACGGCAAGCTGCCGCAGTCGCACACCGCGCTGCCGAACGTCTCGGAGCGGTTCCTCGACGGCAAGCCCGCCAAGAAGGGCACGAAGTTCGCCGACGAGCGCGAACGTCTCGCCACCGGTGAGCACGCCGTGGTCGAGCCGTTCCTGCCTCCTGCCGACGGGCAGACCACGAACACGTGGAACCCGCCCAGGAAGATGGAGACCCAGCTCGGCGCGCCGCAGAAGAACCGGATGAACCCGGCGGTGTCCGCGCCGATGCCCGCGCCGTTCGACCAGATGCAGGCGGGCGTCCAGAAGGACCAGAAGGTCGTCGCGGCGCACGGGCTCGTGGCGTCCGACCACGTGAGCAACACGCAGCGGCAGTTGCGGTTCCTCAACGAGGACGTCCTGGTCCGCCAGCCCACGCCGCCGGTCACCACCAACGGCCTGTACTCGGTCGTCGCGCAGGCCCGCGGCATCGACCCGGTGACGCTGCGCCAGCAGGTGGTGGGCCTGGCCGCGAGCCACCAGGCCGTCACGAAGTTCGTGGCGGAGTACACCGTCAGCAGGCCGATGCACCAGGGCCACATGAACGGCGCACTGGTCGAGAACGCGAACTGGCACATGAAGCCGGACGCCGCCGAGAACGTCGGCGCCGGCAACGCCCGTGACCTGGTCGGACAGCTGATCGCGACGCAGCAGGGCGTCAACATCCGGATCCACCAGGCAGGGGGCAACCCGGTGCTGCTGCGGCCGATGGGCCCGCCGTTCCCCGACACCGTCGACGTCGAGATGGTGATCGACGGACGGCAGGTCACCTACCGGCCGTACCAGCCGCCCGGAGGGGTGCAGCCGGACGTGCAGATGCATTAGCGTGGCTCGCGTGGACGAGTTCGCGCAGGCGCTCCGGACGGCGATCACGAATCGCGGTCTCGGTCTGGAGCGCCTGCGCGAGCACCTCTCGCAGAACGGCGTGTCGGTCTCGATGGCGACGCTGAGCTACTGGCAGACGGGCCGAAGCCGTCCAGAGCGGCAGAAGTCGCTGCAGGCCGTCGTCCACTTGGAACACATCCTGCAGCTGCCGCCGGGCCACCTCTCGGAGCTGCTGGGGCCACCGCGTCCCCGTGGCCGCTGGCTGAGGCACGCCCCGGCGCCGATGTCCGCGTTCTGGCCGTCTCCGTCGCCCGTCGAGCAGGCGCTGCACGACCTCGACACGCAGTGGGACGACCAGCTCCTGCGCGTGAGCCAGCAGGACTTCGTGACGGTCGGGGCGGACCGCACCGAGCGGGCGTTCCGCTCGCGGCAGGTGCTGTCGGCGTCGATGACCGGGCCGGACCGGTGGGTCGTGATCATGCACGTCGACTCGCACGACCGACCGTTGCCGCTGGTCAACGCCCTGAAGAACTGCACGGTCGGGCAGGTGGTCCGGGAACCGTCCGAAGGCTTGCTGGTCGCGGAACTGCTGTTCGAACGGCCGCTGCGCAAGGGTGAGAGCGTCGTGATCGAGCACGAGCTGGTCAACCAGGACCCGTGTCCACTCGCGACGAACTACGAGCGCAAGTTCCGCCTGCCGACGCGGGAGTACGTGCTGGAGGTGACGTTCGAGGGCGCCGCGCCCGCGTCCGTCGTCCAGCTCGCGGACGGTTCCGCCGTGACTCCCGGCCGCACGCTGCTGGACGTGGCGCTGGACGTGCAGCCTGGTGTCCGCGGGTTCAGCTGGACCTGGTGAAGCCGCGCGACGACGGGATCAGCGCAGCGGCGGCGGGTGCGGCGAAGCAGATCACCGCGCAGACGCCGAGCACCGCGCTCGCGCCGAACCGGTCGATCGCCGGCGCGATGAAGGCCAGGCCGACCGGCGCCAGGCCGTAGGACAGCAGGAAGTCCAAAGAGGACACTCGGGCGAGCTTGCCCGGTTCGACCTCGCGCTGGATCGCGGTGAACCACGGGACGTTGAACAGCTCGATGCCGACCCCCGCGACGACGTACACGGCGATCAGCACGAACGGGTGCACCGGCGCCAGCAGGCCCAGCGGGATGAGGCCGTAGCAGGCGAGTCCGGCCAGCGAGGCCCATCCCGCCGCCCGAGGCCGCCAGCGGGCGATCAGCACCGCTCCCCGAGCGCTCCCAGGGTGTACGCGGTCGTCGCGGCCGCCAGCACCGCCTCCGTGTCGTAGCGATCCCGGCTCACCACCGGCAGCAGCACGGCCGTCGCGGAGTAGCCGAAGGCGATCATCGCGGTCAGCGCACCGAGCCCGCCGAGAAGCCACGGGTGCCGGCGTGCCTCCCTGATGCCGTCGAGGAAGTCGGCGACGAACCCCGCGCGGGCTTCGCCGGTCTGCGGCGGCTTGCCCGTCCCCTTCGGTGGCACGAGCGCGGCGCAGAGCCACAGCACGGCGGTGATCGCGAGCAGCGCGCGGGCGTCCAGGAGCAGTGCCGCGAGCGCGGTGAGGCTCGGCGCGACCAGCGTGGTCACCCTGATCGCCAGGGTGGTCGCCGCGTTGGCCTGCTGCCGTCCGGATTCCGGCACGACCTCGGCCACCAGCGCCTGGAACGCCGGCCGGCAGGCGCCCTGACCGGCGCCGACGATCGCTGCGGCGACGGCCATGAGCAGCAGGGACTTCCCCATCCCCACCGCGATGACCGGCGTCATGACCGCGGCGACGAGGCATGACCAGAAGACCACGGCGCGGCGGGGGTGCCGGTCGGCGAGCACACCGGCGACGGGGACCGCGGCGACGAAACCCGCGGTTCTGGTGGCCAGGACGACACCCAGTTCCACGGCGGTGATCGAGCGTTCCAGCACGGCCAGGCCCAGTACGAAGGGCATGGCCCACATCGCGAACCCCGACGCGGTCGTGCCCGTCCACAGGCGCAGGAACGCGGTGTTCCGGAAGACAGATGGTGCCGATGCTTTCTCCGTCACGACGACCAAGGTCTCATCCTGGGCCCGCTTCTGACCACCACGAGATCGTTATTCCCGGTGACCGCGCACGGACGGCACGATGCCGGGTGTTCCCCCGCGCCTTGACGGGAACACCCGGCCTCGTGCCGTCCGTTGTGGACAGATCAGCCGATCTTCTCGATCCGCGCGTTGCGGATGAGGAACTTGCCGGGCTCGCGGACCTGTTCGAAGGCCGCGTTGTTCAGCAGCGCGCAGCTGCCGGAGGCCGACGCCACCTTGACGGTCGTGGACTTGTTGTTGTCCAGGTTCGTGACCTTCAGCGTGGTGCCGATCGGGAACGTGCCGCTCGACGCGGCGGGCTCGCCGCCCTCGCCGGACAGCGTCACCGTGGAGCCGTTGCAGACCTGCTGGCCGGTAGCGCCACCGGCGTTGTTGTTGCCCTGGTTCGCATCGGGCTGTTTGGTGGGCTGCTGGGCCGGTGCCTGGCCGGCGTTGTTGCCCTGGTTCGCGTTGCCCTGGCCCGCGTCGGCCGCGCCACCGTCACCCTTGCAGCCCGCCGCCTTGCGTCGCTGCTGGATGAGGTCGACCACGGCCTGCCTGTTCGCGATGCGGGCCTCGGACTGGGAGTCCGGAGCGGACTTCTGCCCCGCGATGAAGGTCAGGTTGTTCTGCAACGCCTTGTCCAGCCCGCCGCAGTCCTCACCGGACGTGGCGGCCTGCCCCGCTTCGGGCTTCGCCTGGACGTTGTTGCCACAACCAGCCGCCGCACGCCGCTGGTTGATCAGGCTGACGACCGCCTGCCGGTTCGCGATGCGAGCGTCCGACTGCGCGTCGGGGTTCGCCTGCTGACCGGCGATGAAGGTCAGGTTGTTCTGGAGCGCGGTGTCGAGTCCGCCGCAGTCCTCCGCCGCGTTCGAGTTGGTGCCGCTGAAGGCGAAGATGCCACCGGCGACAGCGGCGACCGCCAGCACGGCGCCCGCGCCGATCATCGCGGGTTTGCGGTGTCGAGCGCCCATTCTGTGTCTCCTCGGGGGGTCGAACGGTGTTGTACCGATGACTACGGGGACGTCACGGACGGGGTTCAAAGTGAACAGAACCCTGTTGGTTTTAAATGCCTTTAAGGTTTTCGGAGTGATGGTGATCTTGCTGGTCAGGCGGCGTTTTCATGGCGCGAGGGGCCAGTTCGGCCTGGTGAGTGCGATGGGGCCGGGCGATAGGACCAGTGAGGGCCGTGGTCTGGTCGCGGCGGGGATCCGCGCCTGCAGCCGAGCGGGAAAATGAGAAAAGGCGTGCCGTTCAACCGCGAAATCCGGCACTTTCCCGGCGATGAATTGACGCTCGAACAGCCGATCCCTGCACCGCGCGAGCGGAATCGGCGGCATGGACGCGGGACACCCGCGGTACGGGGTCTTCCTGGACCCGCGGGCGCCGTCGGACGGGCGCGCGGTGCTCGACGTCGGCGACGCGGACGTACCGGCGGCCGAGGTCGCCAGGGCGCTCATCGCCCTGTATCGCACCGAGCCCGGCCTCGACCAGGTGATGCTCACTGTGGGGCGCGGCCGATCGGCGCCTGCACGCGCACGTGGTTCGCGCGGCTGTCCGGCGAGCCGCTGCACCGGCTGGGCGAGGGCGACCGCGCCGGCCAGCCCGGTGTCTCCACTCGGTTCGAGCAGCTCGCCCGACCGCTGAACGACGCCATGTCGGGCCGGTTCGTGCTGGTGAACTACCTGCCGACGGCGGCGGGCGCGGTCTGCGTGCTCGTGCTGGTGTGGGCCGGTGCTCCCGGTCCGCGGCTGGACTTCGGCGCGGCCTGGCGCACGGCGGGCAAGATCGGCGTCGGCGAGGCGTTCGTCCTCGTTCTCGCGGTGACCCTGCTTTCCCTGCTCGTGCAACCGTTGCAGCTCGCCCTGGTCCGGCTGCAGGAAGGTGCGTGGCCGCGCTTCACCGCTAGGCCGTTCCTTTGGTGGCAACGGAAGCGGCGCGCGAGGAACTGCCGGTACACCATCGCGACGAACGCGTCGAGCAGCCGGGGATCGGGCAGCGCCGAGATCCGGGCCCACAGGTGGCCCGCGGCGGAGGCCAGCTCCTCCTGATCGCCGGACTGGTCGAACCGCGCGGCGAGGTGCCGCGCCCACTGCACGGCCGCGTCCACCGTGTCGAGCGCGGCCCTTTCCACCCCGCCGACCTTCATGCCGACGGTGATCTGACCGGGATCGTCGAACCCGATGGCCCGCGCCAGGGACATGCTGCGCAGGTGGTCGCCTTCGCACTGTCCCTTGGGAAGCGCGGTGTGGCGGAACCAGTGCACCAGCGCGGCGAACGTGACGGCGTCGTGGTCGAGCACCTCGGCACGGCCGTCCGGACCGGCCCTCAGCGCGGCCTCCAGCACCTCCAGGGACTCGTCGACCGCGGCGTCCTCCAGCAACGGGCCGGGTCGCCGCCCGTCGTGAACCACCAGAGCCGTTCCGCCAGACGCGACAACGGATCCACGGGCCTTCCCCGATCGGCACCCTGCACACGCACGAGAGCTGGTTACATGATCCCATGCCCCACGACCTGGAGCACTGGCGTACCAAAGTCCTTGACGCCGGACTGGGCTTCGCGGACGACCCGATCACCCTGTCCCTGACCCTGGCCCTGCCCGCCCTGTTTCCCGTGCGCGACAGGCGATCGACGGAAGCGCTGCTCACCGCGTTGCCGGGCTTCCGCGCGCGGCTCTACGACGTCCGGCGCACCGCGGACTTTCTCTTCCCCGTGGAATCAGGCGACGAGCTGGTGCGAGAAGCGCTGAACGCCTACGGGGAACCGGACAGAGGCGCCGACGTGCTCGTCGACGCCCTGCGCGCCGTCGCGGCACCAGATCGTCCACGTGCCGTGGAATCCTTGTGCCGCTTGGCCTCCGTGCCGGGGGTCGCCGCGGAGGCCGCGGACCTCGCACTGGCACAGGCGTTGACCGGCGACCCGGACGCCTACCTGCCCGCGCTCGCGCTCGCGGCGCCCTCGGTCGAGGATCCCGCGCGGATCATCGAACTGCTGCACCGGGCTTTCGCCGCGGCGAGTTACGAGGTCGCCGTCGACGCCTATCTCAGCCTGCCGCGGCAGCACTCGCGGCTGGGCTCGGCCGCCGCCCAGATCGCGCTGGACCTGTTCGCCCGCAACACCTTCGACTCCGAGCCCGATCCGGCGCACGAGCCCAGTCCCATGTTCGACCTCGACCTCGCCACCCGGATGCTCGACGGACGGCGACCGGAACAGGCCGCCGCGTTCGCCCGGCGTGCCGCCGACAACGCGCACAGCCAGGAGCTCCGCGTCCGTGCGCTGGTCACGCTCTGCCAGGCGGTGACTCAGCTCGGCCACCCCTGGTACGCCCGTGAGAAAGCGGACGAGGCCCTGGCCATCGCCCGTGGCGTCGGGAACAGCGGCCTGCTCTTCGACACCCTGCAGACCGTCGTGACGAGCAATCACGCCGTGAACGACCACACCCGTGCGGAAGCCGCGTCGCTCGAAGCCCTGGAGCTCTCCCGGAAACTCGACCCCGGCGATCGGGCCGTCGCGCTGAGCCTCGCCTGCGCGGTCCACACCGGAGACCCGGCCCGCGCGGCCGAGTTCGCCGCCGAGTCGGTCGCGCTGCTCCGCGACCTGGCCGACCGCGATCCCGGCCGGCACCTGCCGCGCTACATCGCCGCACTCGACAGCTACGCGATCGCAATGAGCGCGGCGGGCCAGGACGGGTTCGAGGTAGGCCAGCAGGCCCTGACGCTGATCCAGGACCTCCACCGGCGCGACCCCGAGCGGCACGGCCCGCAGTACGCCCAGGTGGTGCTGAACTTCTCGAACCGCCTGGCGGCCCGCGGTGATCACGCCAACGCGCTGGAGGGCTACCTGAGTGCCACCCGCGCGCTGCACGAACTCGTCTCGCAGTCGCCGCGCGCCTACGCCGCCAAGTGCGCCATCGCCACGTGGTCCATGGCCAACGCGTACGCCGCCCTGCACCGCTGGAGCGAGGCGGAGCAGGCGATCCTGGCCACCATCACGCTGCAACGCGGCTGCGTCGGCGAGTCCCAGCCGTGGGTGATCCCCGACCTGCTCGACTCGCTGGAGTTCCTGAAGCTCTGCCTGTCCCGCGCCAAGCGGTTCGCGGAACTTCCCGCCCTGGAGAAGGAAAAGCAGGTGTTGCTGATCGTGCACGCGCGCTACCAGAAGCTCAGCGGGTCAGCCGTTCCGCCCGACGCGTGACGCGGTCGAGGCCGGACTTCGTCAGCGGCAGCGTGTGCAGCTTCCGCGGCTTGCTCGTGGGCGCCCATTGCCCGTCCTGCTGGAGCATCTCCCACTCCTGGGAGTCGGCGACGCGGAGGAGCGAACGCGCGTTGTCCAGGTCCACGACCTCGTGCAGGAACTCGAAGACGGCGAAGTAGAAGTGACCGTCGATCGGCTGCGCTTCCCGGCGGGCGTTGCGGAGGTGCAGGCGGGCGGTGAGGCGGGCCTTCTCCGACTCGTTCAGCGGCACGGAGAACTGGCCCTCGGGTTCCGGCACGACGGCGTACGCCGAGTCGAGGTCGAGGACGTCGGTCAGCCGGTGGAAGACCGCGTACCCGGCGGTCTCGCCCGCCCGTGCCTCGGCCCGCCACCTCGACGAGAGCCGCGCCATCGTCTCGACGGCGGTCGCCATGGACGTCCGCACGGCGTCCATGCGGGGCTCGCGGGCTGCCTGGGCGAGCAACCTCGACGGCTGCGGCTCCGGGTCACCGGTGAACGCGAGCTCGCTGTCCGGGTCCTTCGCCACCTGGGTGACCACGGCCACCGGACGCTTGTCCACGAGGACGACGTGGTGAGTGCAGCCCTGGTCCCAGTGCGCGTCGATCAACCTCTTGACGGAAGCGGCCTCGACGAGGCTGAGCGCGACGTACTCCTCCGGCTTGTCGAGCCCGGAGTCGATGCGGTGGAGCTTCTCGCTGGGCTCCCACGTCTCGTGCCCGGCGTACTCCTCCTCGGCACCGCCGTCCGGCCGGCGGAGGAGCCGGTCCGCCTCGGCCAGGTCGAGCACACCGAGCGCGTCCTTGAACGACGCGTAGTACTTGTAGTCCGTCAGCTCCGACTCGTGGTCGCGCGACCGGATCGTGCGGATCATCTCGACCAGGAACCCGCTGGCGTCGCTGACGCCCACGTCGCGCGCCGTCCAGTCCGGTTCGGACGGAACGCGGCCGAGCAGATCCGACGGCTCCCAGCGCAGTTCGTGCGTGAACGCTTCCTCAACGGCCCCGGTCAGCCGTACGACGGCGAGCGGAAGCCCTTGTCCTTCAACGAGAATGATGACGTAACGGGCTTCCGGGCTCATGCGGGCAGTGTACGTCTACCGGCGCATCAGCGTGCGGGCGGCCACCGTGATCCACGCGACCACGAGCACTCCGTACAGCACAACGGAAACCCCGGAGAGCATCGCCGAGGGAACCCGGACCGCGAGCGCGCTCGTCCCGGTCACCAGGGTGCCGAGCGGGAAGACGAAACTCCACCACGTCAACGCGAACGGCAGCCCGCGCCGCGCGGTCCGCACGGTGACGGCCGCCGCGAGCGCCACCCACAGCAGGGCGAAGCCCCACGTGATCGTGCCGTAGAGCACACCGAACGCGGCCTGGCCCGGCAGCACGGGCACACCCGCGAGCAGGTTCGCGGCGGTGATCGACTGGCCCAGCGGCCCGAGCACGATCCACAGCGTCGGCACGGTCGAGGCCGCGCCCAGCCCGTGCTGCACCAGCCGTTGCCAGATCTGCGGCACGATCACCATCGTCGCGAACAGACTGACGCCGAACAGCGCGTAGCAGCCGAGCACCATGGTCTGCCGCGCTGATCCTTCCGGCAGGTGCTGAGCCAGCAGAGCACCGGAGGCGGCGGACACCATCGGCGGCACCACGGGCATCAGCCAGCCGGCGAACGCGCGCTCGCCGCTGCCGATCATCCGCAACGGCACCAGCACCGAGGTCGCCAGCCCGAGCAGCGTGCCTGCCGTCCACAGTGTCCAGTCGAGCGCCAGCGCGGCGGGCAGTCCGATCCAGTCGGAACCGAGCAGCAACGCGCCCGTGCCGACGGTCATCAACGCCATCGGCGGCGCGCCCCAGAACTGGGCCATCACGGGATCGGCGAGCTGCGAGCGCACCGTCGACCACGTCCAGCGCCTCAGGGCGGCGGCCACGAGGAAGACCAGCAGCGCGGCGTCGAGCGCCCACACGTACGTGGCGGCGGTGCGCAGGCCGGGTATCGAGGCTCCGGCCGTGGCGACGATCCCCGTCCCCATCACCGAGGCGAAGAGGTTCGGGCCGAATGGTGCCGCTCGTCGCACCCCGACGGGCACGGTGTGTTGAGGTGCGAGAGCGGTCACGACATGACAATCCCCGCGCCGCGCCTGGTTCGGTAGGCACCAATCGCCGAGGTGCACATAGGCTGTCCCTATGCCTCTGCCGTCCAGGGTCACCGACCTGACCAGCTTCGACCTGCTGCGCAGCGTCGCCGAGCTGGGCAGCATCGGCCGCGCGGCCCAGGCGCACGGCATGTCCCAGCCCAGCGCCAGCGAGCGGCTCAGGACCCTCGAAGCCCGCGTCGGCGTCACGTTGCTCGAACGCACTTCGCGCGGCGCCCGGCTCACCACGGCGGGCCAGCTCGTGGCCGGTTGGGCGGCCCAGGTGCTGGAACGCGCGGCCGACCTCGACGCCGGCATCACCAGCCTGCGCGCGGACCGGCAGAGCCACCTCAGGATCGCCGCGAGCCTCACCGTGGCCGAGTACCTGCTGCCCGCGTGGCTGATCGCGCTGCGGTCCGTCAGCCCGGACACCGCGACCGTGCTGTCGGCGGGCAACTCGGTGCACGTCGCCGAGCAGGTGCTGGCCCAGAAGGCCGACCTGGGGTTCGTCGAGAGCACCGACGTGCCGGCGGGCCTGGCCAGCCGCGTGGTCGCCCAGGACGAGCTCGTGCTCGTCGTCGCTCCCGGTCACCCCTGGGCCAAGCGGCGGCGCGTCACCGCCGCGAAGGCCGCCGCGACGCCGCTGGTCAGCAGGGAGTCTGGCTCGGGCACGCGGCAGGCCTGGGAACACGCGCTGAAGGCCGCGGGCATCACCGAGTCCGCGGGGCCGTTGCTCGACATGTCGTCGACCACGGCGATCAAGGCGGCCGCGATCGGCGGCATCGGCCCCGCCGTCCTGAGCATTCACACCGTGGCCGCCGACATCGCCGCCCGCACGCTCGTCCAGGTCGAGGTCAGCGGCGTCGACCTGCACCGCGCGCTCAGGGCGGTCTGGCCGTCCGGGCGGACACCCCGGGGCCCCGCCTCCGACCTGTTGACCATCGCGACGCGTAGTCTCACCGATCGTGCCGACCGGCGGTAGCAAACAGGTTCGCGCCGCGCGCAAGCGCAAGAAGCGCATGGCCCGCGTCATCAACGACCTCACCGACGAGCAGTGGGACGCCCTCAAGACGGCGTGGGGCGGTTGCGCCTACTGCACCGCTCCCGCGAGCTCGTTGCAGAAGGACTGCGTGCAAGCCCTCTCCCGCGGCGGCCGCTACACGCTCGGCAACATCGTGCCCGCGTGCGGATCGTGCAACGCGAGCAAGTGCAACGCCGAGGTGACTGGCTGGCTGCGGCGCAAGAAGCTCGACGAGCGCACGTTCCTGGTGCGCCACTACGAGATCTCGAACGAGCTGACCGCGCGTTTCGCCGAGGTCGTCGAGGTCGTCGAGTCCACAGTGGAACCAGACTAGGCGGAGTTGCGCACGGCGCTGTAGCCGTCGTAGAGCGCGTCCCAGGCTTTCTTGCACGCGGCGTCGAGCTGCCCGTCCGCACTCGTCCCGCCGGCCGCGAACCACGGTTCGCACGGCGCGATCTCGGCGAGCTGGCGGCGCACCTCGGTGAGGGCGGTCTGGCCTGCGGGTGGCAGCTTGGCCGACTGCTTCTCGACCTCGTCGATCACCCCTGTCACGTCGGGCATGACGTGCGTGCAGTTGTCGGCCGGGGCGACGGGCTCGCCTCGCAGGCGCGCCGCGCAGTCCGTGAGCAGGACGCCGATCGCGTCGAGCCTGGGCTGCAGGTCCGGCAGCGGTGAGCCGGTCGACGAGGTGGGGGCCGGCTTGATCGTGGGCAGGGACGACGTCCCGGTGCCGCACCCGAGCAGGAGGAAAGCCAGCGCAATGGCGGAGTAGCGCATGCGGGCAGCGTAGCGAGCCCGAAAGGCCGCCTGAGCTGGGGTGCTCCGGCGGCCTTGGCGTTCACCCGATCAGGTTCACGCGCGGATGTAGGACTTCACACCGTCGGGGAACCCGAGCGCGGCCGTGTCCGCGACGTCGTCGGACACGACGGTGGACTTGCCCTTGCAGCCGGGCTCGGACCAGATCTTCACGGCGCCGTCCGGGGACAGCGACTTGAAACCACCACGCAGGTCGCCGCACTTGGCCTCGACCTTGACGCCGGTCGCGAAGTTGTTGCCGCTGAAGTCGTCGAAGTTCTTGCCGCTGAAGAAGGTCACGGAGTTCGCGGGCTTGGCGCCGGAAGCGGGCGGGGCGGGCTGGGTGGCGGGAGCCTCGGCGGGAGCGACGGCGCGCTTGCCCTCGGGGTTGATGACGAACCACTTGTTGCCGACGTTCTGGCCCTTGATGTCACCGGCCTTCTCGTCCTTGCCGAACAGGTAGATCGGGCGGCCGCCGATCGTCACCTGGGTAGCGCCGTCCTGGCGCTTGACGAAGCCGATGTTCTCGCGCTTGATGCCGGGGAAGAAGAGCTTGGTGCCCTTGGTGACGGTGATCGGCGGCCACGTCTTGGCGCAGTCACCGTTGCAGTTGGACACTCCGCCCTTCACCGGGTCGTCGCTGAACCAGTAGACCGAGAGTCCCTTGCCGTTGACGACGGCGGGCTCCAGGCCACCGGCGTCGGCGACGCGCAGCTCGACCCACTTCTGCTTCACCTCGGGAGACGCGGTCGCCGGAGCGCGGTCGCCGGTGTTCTGGTCGGCCTTGTTGGAGTTCGCCGATCCGCGCAGGAAGTCCACATCGGACTGTTCGGCGGACGCCTGCTGCGCCTCCGAGGACGATTCCGTTGCGGGAGAGGCAGATCCGGACTGAGCGGCACCCTGACCGCACGCCGTCAACGCGATGACACCGACCGCGAAAAGGGCAGCAGCGAACCCAACTTGCTTGCGACGCATTGTTTTTCTCATTCCTGAGTGGACTTTCGTCAACCTGTTCACCCCCAATCACGTACAGCTCCTCGGATCGGTTCAGCCGAGTTCGAGGTGAGAGCGCGATCACACTCATCGAGAGGCGCACCCGGTACCGTTGGGGGCGTGAACATCAGCCTGAGCAGCGACTTCGCCGACGCGGTGCCGGAGATGGCGGTCTCGTGGGAGGCCGTCCCGGTCGCCGAACCGGAACTCCTGGCCCTCAACGAGCCACTCGCGAAGGAGCTCGGCCTCGACCCCAGCCGGCTGCGCGCTGACGATCTGCCGTTTCTCGTGAGCGGTCGCGGTGTCGCCCAGGCCTATGCCGGGCACCAGTTCGGCGGCTACTCCCCCAGGCTCGGCGACGGCCGCGCGCTCCTGCTCGGTGAACTGACCGACGCCGACGGACGGCTCCGCGACCTTCACCTGAAGGGCTCCGGCCGCACCCCGTTCGCCCGAGGAGGCGACGGGCTGGCGGCCGTCGGCCCGATGCTGCGCGAGTACCTGATCAGCGAGGCCATGTACGCGCTCGGCATCCCCACGACCCGTGCGCTGGCCGTCGTGTCGACCGGGCACGTGGTCCAGCGCGAGGAACCGCTGGCCGGTGCCGTCCTGGCCAGGGTCGCCGCGTCGCACCTGCGGGTCGGCAGCTTCCAGTACGCCCGCAACACCGGCGACCTGGACCTGCTGCGCCGCCTCGCCGACCACGCGATCGCCCGCCACCACCCCGGCAGCACCTACCTGGAGCTGTTCGCGCAGGTGGTCGCCGCCCAGGCGTCCCTCGTCGCCCGGTGGATGCTGGTCGGCTTCATCCACGGCGTGATGAACACGGACAACATGACGATCTCCGGCGAGACGATCGACTACGGCCCGTGCGCGTTCATGGAGGCCTACGACCCGACGACGAAGTACAGCTCCATCGACCACCGCGGCCGCTACGCCTACGGCAACCAGCCGATCATCGCCGAGTGGAACCTGGCCCGCCTCGCCGAGGCCCTCCTGCCGCTGTTCGCCGAGAACGAGGACGAGGCCGTCTCACTGGCCCTCGCGACGCTGCGGACGTTCGACGCGCACTTCGAGGAGACCTGGATCGGCGGCATGCGGGCCAAGCTCGGCGTGTCCGGCGACGTGAAGCCCCTGCTGCAGGACCTGCTCGCGTTGATGCACGAGAACCACGTCGACTTCACGTCGTTCTTCCACCTCCTCGGCAAGGCGGCTCGCGGCGACGCGGAACCCGCCCGCTCGCTGTTCCTCGACCTCGCGGCCGTCGACGCCTGGCTCGCGCGCTGGCGCGAACTCGGGCCGGACGCCGAGGCGATGGACCGCGCCAACCCCGTCTACGTCCCGCGCAACCACCTCGTGGAGGAGGCGCTGGCCGCCGGGGCGGACGGCGACATGGGCCCGTTCGACCGTTTGCTGAAAGCGGTTACCTCCCCGTTCGGCGAACGGCCCGGCCTGGAATACTTCGCCGATCCCGCGCCGCGGGACTTCAGTGCCACCTACCGGACCTACTGCGGGACTTGATGAAGCTGCAGCCGATCGGCCACGTCGAATCGCCCCTCACCGACCGCTCCGTCGCGCCCAAGCAACCCGACGAGGGCGCGCCAGAGGCCCTGCTCGTGTTCGCGCCCGAGTACGCGCGGGCGATGCGGGAACTGGAAGCGGGCCAGGACGTCCTGGTCCTGACCTGGCTCGACCGCGCCGACAGATCGGTGCTGGCCGTGCATCCCCGCAGCGAGGAGGCCCGGCCGGAGACAGGCGTGTTCTCGACCCGCTCGCCGGACCGCCCGAACCCGATCGGCCTGCACCACGTCCGGATCACGGCGGTGGACGGCCTCAAGATCCGGGTGGCGCACCTGGAGGCCATCGACGGCACGCCGATCGTCGACGTCAAGCCCGTGCTGGGTCCGGAACGCTGACCTACTGGGGATCGCGCGGGCATCCCCCGTCCTGCTCCAGCCCTGCCGCCAGGTCCTCGCGGAACGGCAGTTCACCGCACAACAGCCGAGGCGTCGAGGTCGTGTCCGTGTTGCCCTGCAACACCAGCACGGCCTTGTTCGCCGGCAGGCGGGTGCTCGCCCCGAACCCGATCGTCCCGGTGGCGCCCTGGATGGCGTTGTCCGGCCGGATGCTGCCGATCCCGGCGAGCAGACCTTCCCGCACCCGCGCGCCCGGATCCGTCCGCCGCACCTGCCGGACCCCTTCCGCCAGCACCTGCATCGCGTCGTAGGCGGCGGCCGAACGCCCGTCCCCCAGCGTCTGGCAGGTCTTGCGGAACACGTCGAGGTAGTTCTTGTAGAACGGCACCTTCCCGCAGTCGGCCCACGCGGCGGGGCTCGCGAACGACAGGTAGTCCAGCCGCACGTTCGGGAACTGGGCCATGGTCCCCTCCAGGATGAACCGCGTGGACGAGTCGCTCGCGATCACCGGCGGCGTGCTGCCCTGGCACTTGCTGTTCATGCCGCGCAGGAACTCCGCCAGGTACTGGGCGCGGCCGGCGTAGAAGACCGCGTAGCCGGGTGTGTCCTCCGCCGGGCACGCGCCCTGGCCGAGGCTCGCCGGCGCCAGGCCCTCGTCGTCGTTCGCGACCCGGTACGACTTGTACTGGCTGACCACGATTCCGCGCTCGGCGAAGGAGAGCCGGGCGTCCTCTGCCAGGTTCTGGCTGTACCTGTCGCCGGTGTCGCCGGAGAAGAAGATCGCCACGTTCGTCACGTTCAACCGGCTGCGCAGGTAGTAGGCGGCGACCTTCGCCTCACGCAGGTTGTTGGGCCCGACCTGGTAGTAGTACTCGTTGATGCTCGCCATGTCGTCGGCGGACGTCAGCGTGCCGATGATCGGCAATGCGTTGCTGCCCAGCCGTTTCACAGCAGACTTGGCGGTGTCGGAGCTGATCGACAGCCCGGTCACCGCGACCACGCTGCGGTCGCGCGCCGCCAGTTCGATGATCTTGTCCGCGGCGATGTCACCGGACGCGAGGCCGCGGCCGCCCGGTCCTTCGCCGCCGTTGGCCAGCAACATCTTGATGGGCACGTCGCTGTTCTTCTGCGCCACCCACACCCCGCGCAGCTCCTCGACCAGGGCGTGGAAGCTGTTGGCGGTGCTGGGGGTCAGCACGCTGAGGAAGACGATCGTGATCGCGTCCGGCCGCAGCGCCGCCTTGCGGTTCTCGGCCACGATCCGGCCGTAGACGTCCTCCAGCGCGGGCCGGATGTCGTCCGGCACCCAGTCGGGAACGAAGTGCCGCAACGGATCCGCCGACACCCCGATGCACTCCGCGCCGACCCGTTCCAGCGGTGAGCGCAGCGACGGCGACCACCACTCGTCGCACCTGGCGTTGTTGAGGAAGGGCACGGCCACCAGTGATCCGGCGAGCACCAGCAGCACGAGTGGCGCGGCGAGGGCTCTGCGCAGGCGCAGGGGCGGGAACTCGGACAGCGCGCCGACGATGCCGCGCGCGGGCTCGGTGGCGTCGGTGTCGAGCGCCAGCACCCAGTTCTCCGACCGGGACAGCTGCCGCAGCCAGTCGTGATAACCCGCGAGCGCGTCCGCGGCGTGCGTCGCCGGTACGTCTGCCGACTCCTTCGCCGCGACCACGAGCAGCGGATCCGGCCGGCTCAACGGGTTCGCGCGCCACGACTGTCCACTCCGGACGCCACTGCGAGCACGGCCGATGGCGTCGACCAGCCACTGTCCCACGCAGTCACCGTTGTGGTTGTCGAGCAGCAGCCACGGACACCCCGTGCGCCGCCGGCCCGTTCCCCACAAGGTCCAACGGCGGTGCGAACGTCGCAGATCCTCCAGCAGCGCGCGCACGAGCAGGTCGCCGACCTCGTCCTCGTGGTGTTCTGCCAGGCGTTCCTTCACCACTGTGCGGGCGAGCCGGTAGAGGCCCTGGCGCGACCGGCCGCCCAGCGACTGCTCGCCCACCCACTTCGCCGGGCGCCACAGCAACGCCATCAGCGCGAGGCCGATGCGCGGCATCACCCCGATGATCAGCCGGATCCACCAGGGGAAGTCGTGCGCGAGGTCCTGCATCCCGTCCCGCGTCACCCGCATGCGCCGCTGCAGGTGCAGGCGGAACTCCCGGGCGATCTCCCGTTCCTCTTCCTCCGCCTCGACGCCGGCGGGCAGCGTCAGGTCGAGCAACCACCCGACGAGCGCGAACCGCGGGAACCGCAGCCGCGCCACGCCCCGCACCTCGCTCGCGAGCTGCCCGACCACGTCGTCGAGGAGCCTCCGCCGGGATTCCGCGGCACCGTTGACCAGCGCGTACGGGATCCGGCGACCGCGCGTGTCCGCGGGCCGGTTCACCAGCGCCTCGAGCGGCCCCTTCGCACCGGGCGGGCGGCGCAGGCAGACGATCGGCAGCGGCACGTCGCGAGACGGCCAGCGCGGGCGGGTTGCCAGGCGGTCGAGCAGCCGCAGCAGCTCGATCGCGCCGCTGAACTGCAGGCCGCGGGTCTGCTCGGAACCGTGGAACCACCCCTGTGTCGCCCTGGACAGCGTCAAGTCCCCGCCCCGTTCTGCCGGATCCAAACAGAATCTGGACGGATTGTCGGCCAGGCAGGACGGCTCATTAGCGGAAACGGGCTTAATTCGACGCGGATGAGAATCGGGTGGGAAGGGTTTGACCGGCGGGTACCCAACGGTCATGAACCAACCGATTCCACCAGCGGAACCCGTGCCGACCACGCCGGGTCCGGATCAGCCGCAACCGACCGGGCCGGACCAGCCACATCTGCCCGGCCCGGACGCCGACCCGGTGCGGCCTCCCGGGCCGGACGACGATCCGCTTCCTCCGCAGCCGAAACCGGTTTGAACCGCTGAGCCGCCGGGTATGCGGCTCTTCGGCAGGCCGGACCGACCTGGGGAGCGGGCATGCTCAGTGCTCAGGAACAGCAGCAGCTCAGTGACATCGAACGGTGGCTTCGCGCCTCAGACCCGGACCTGGCTCACGCGCTGAGCCAGGGTCCGCTGGCTCAGCGGAACGTGGGGCAGCGCGTGGCGGCGTTCTTCAGGAAGCCACCGCGATCGGCCGACTGACCGCGTTCGGCGGCGCCTCTGCCCGGTTCCAGTGCATCCGCGACCACGGCAGGTCCATCTCCGTGAGCTTGGCGATCTGGCGTGGCCGCAACTCGTCCGGCGTGGGCACCTCCGCGTGCCGGGAGTACGCGGCGTCGACGTAGCGGTGGCCGGTGTCCGGGGCCAGCACGACCACGTGCCGTTCCGGATCCAGCCGCTGCTCCCACCGCGCCGCCAGGTACGCCGCTCCCGCTGACAGCCCGGCGAAGATCGCGTGCTCGCGCAGCAGGGCCACACTGCCGGACAGAGCCGCGTCGAAGCCGAACCAGTGCACGGTGTCGTAGAGCGTGTGGTCGACGTTGCCGAACGGGATCGAGCTGCCGATCCCGGCGATGATGATCTCCGGGTCGTGCACGTGCTCGCTGCCGAACGTGACGCTGTCGAACGGTTGCACGCCGACCAGTTCCACGCCGGGCGCCGTCTCGCGCAGGAACATGGCCAACGCCCCGGTCGACGCCCCGGTGCCGACACCGCCCACGATGCTGAGGTGGTCGCAGTCGGTGTGCTCGCGGATGAGGTCGGCGATCGGCCGGTAGCCGCGGTAGTGGACGTCGTCGTGGTACTGGCGCATCCAGTGGTGGCGTGGATGATCGCGCAGGATCTCCCGCACCCGTGCCACCCGCCGGCTCTGGTCGAGCTTCAGGCTCGCGGACGGCGGCATCGGTTCCACGGTCGCACCGAGGATCTCCAACTGCGTGCGCAACGTCTTGTCGACCGTCGTGGAGGCGACGATGTGGCAGCGCAGGCCGTAGCGGTGGCAGGCCAACGCGAGGGCGTGCGCGTAGATGCCACTGGAACTGTCGACCAGCGTGTCCCCCTGCGCGATGGTGCCGCGTTCGAGCAGGTACCGGACGGCTTCGAGGGCGGAGGCGACCTTCATCGTCTCGAAGCGCAGGCAGAGGGTGTGGGAGTCGAGGCGTACCAGGGCGGGACGGCTCAGCGCGTCGGCGATGTGGTGGTCCACGTCTTCTCTCCTGCTCGGTAGCGGTACAGCGCGGATTCGTCGGCGCTGAACTGCGAGAACGGGAACGGTTCCGCGGACAGGGCGGTGACTCCCGCGCCGAGGAAGTGGCGCGCGACGGCGCTCGCGGTCTGGGCGTAGACGATCAGCGGGATGTCGCGTTCGCGGCAGGCGCGCAGGATCTCGTCGAACGTGCCGTTGCCGATCGTCATGCCCGTCGCCACCACTGCGTCCGCGACTCCGAGGACGTCGCGCATGTCCGGGGTCACCGGGTCGCCCCACTGCGTCGTGCGCAACGAGAGATCGCACGGCAGGCACTCGGCGCCGCGCTCGCGGATGGCCGCCACCAACGGGTTCACCACGCCGATCAACGCGACCTTGGCGCCGGGATCGACGTCGAGCAGGCCGGCGACGGCGGCATCTCTCGCCCGCGCCCGTTCCTCCGGCGTTCCGGACGGCAGCACGACCCGTTCGGCATCGGAGGTCCGATGTGGACGGACGCTGCCGAGGTAGGCGTCGAGCGCCGCCACCCGCACCGGAGCCGGGGCCTCGGTGAGCAGGCGGGCGACGGGAGCACCGGAGTAGTTCGCTGCCACGGCCGGGTCGGCGTCGCCTTCCGCGAACGCGCAGGCGCCGAACGCGCTTCCGACGCGGACCAGCACGTACTGGTTGCGGTAGGTGGTGTCGCCGCCGGCCAGCCTGGTGCCGTGGTGGACCCAGAACACGCTGGTGGCAGGTAGTTCTCGCGGATCGGGACCGTGTCGGCCCGCCAGCACCTCTGCTATCAGATCATCCACAGTGGACATGTCTCCCCCTTCTCAGCGGACCGGCTCGCGGTAGCCGACGGCCAGGTGGCCCAGGCTGTCGCGGCCGATCTCGGCTTCCACGTCGAACACCTCGCGCAGCAGCGGCGTGGTCAGCACGTCGGCCGCCTGGCCGTCCGCGACGACCGTGCCGCCGTGCATCAGGACCAGCCGGTCGCAGTAGCGGGCGGCCAGCGCGAGGTCGTGCAGCGCCACGACAACTGTTTGCGGTGTGCGCCCTGCCAGTTCCATCAGTTCGAGCTGGTGGCGCACGTCCAGGTGGTTCGTGGGCTCGTCCAGCAGCAGTCCGGACGTGCGTTGCGCCAACGCCCGCGCCAGGTGGGTGCGCTGACGTTCGCCACCGGACAGCTGCTTCCACGGCCGGTCCGCCAGCGCGGTGAGGTCGAGCCTCTCCAGTGCGGCGGCGACGATCGCGTGATCACTCGCGTCGGGCCCACGCCATCGCGACCGGTGGGCGGTGCGGCCGAGCATGGCGACCTCGGCCACCCGCAGGTCGCTGTCGGTGTCGGCGGTCTGCTCGACGAACGCCAGCCTGCGCGCTCGCTCGCGGGCGGACCACGACGTGATCTCCACGCCGTCGTGACGAACAACGCCGCTGGTGGGAGTACGCAGACCGGCGAGGCACCGCAGCAGCGAGGACTTGCCGGAGCCGTTCGGCCCGATCAGCCCGACCGTCTCCCCCGGCTCGACCGTCAGGTTCACGTCCCTGACGATGGTCTTGCCCGGCACGCCCCAGCTCAGGTTCAGGACGTCGATCCTCACAGCTCACCCCGCTTGCGCAGCACCAGCAGGAAGAGCGGCACGCCGAGCAGCGCGGTGAACACGCCCACCGGCACCTCCAGCGGCGAGAACACCACGCGGGTGAGCGCGTCCGTCCAGACCAGGAACACCGCGCCCACGACGGCCGACAGCGGCAGGAGCTTGCGGTGCAACGGCCCGACGAGGAACCGGACACCGTGCGGGACGATCAACCCGACGAACCCGACCGCGCCCACGGCGGCCACCGCGACCGCCGTCAGCACCGAGGTCGTGACCAGCAGGACGATCCTCGTCGTGCGCACGTCGACCCCCAGCGAGGACGCGGTGTCGGTGCCGAACGCGAACCCGTCCAGCGCGGCCGAGCACAGCCACACCACCAGCAGCCCGAAGGCCAGGACCACCGCGCACACCACGACGGACGTCCACCGGGCCGACGCGAGCGATCCCAGCAGCCAGTTGGTGACGGCGCGGATGCTGTCGGCGTCTCCGGACGTCAGCAGGATCAACGAGGTGAGCGCGGCGAACAGCTGTCCCACGACCACACCGGTGAGCACGACGCGCGACGAGTCCAGGCCGGTGCGCCGGAGCAGCAGCATCAGCAACCCGAACGCCACCAGCGCGCCGATCAACGCCCCGCCGGTGACCCCGAGCTGCGAGCCGGCGAACCCCAGCACCACCACGACCACCGCGCCCGTCGAGGCGCCGGACGACACCCCGAGCAGGTACGGGTCGGCCAGCGAGTTCCGCGTGACGCTCTGCAGCACCGCGCCGCACACCGCCAGCGCCGCGCCGACGAGCGCCGCGAGCAGCACCCGCGGCACCCTCAGATCCCAGATCAGCGAGTCCAGCAGGCGCGGCAGCGGAACGACCGGCAGGCCGAGGCGTCCACCCGCGGCCCTGCCGATCTCGGCCCAGCCCGCGCCCACGCCGATGCGGACGGCGAGCACCATCGACACCACGAGGACGACGAGGCTCAGCCCGACCACAAACGTGTTCTTCTTGCGTTGAAAGGTTTTCGGAGCTTCCAGGACGACCGGGTCGAGAAGAGCGGCGTCAGCCACGGCCGGCGATCTTGTCGAGCCCGGCGCCGAACGCCTTGAGCGCGTCGACCGTGCGCACGGACGGGTCCATCTCGATGCCGGGCAGCTCGATCACGTTGTTCTCCCGCAACGCCTTGAGCTGCGAGACGACCGGGTGTTCACGCATCATCGCGAGCTTCTCGCTCGCCTTGTCGCCGGGGTTGCCGCGTTCGGACAGATCACCGATCACGATGACGTCGGGGTCGCGGCGGGCGACCTCCTCCCAGGACGCCTCCGGCCACTCCTGACTGAGGTCGTCGAACACGTTGACAGCACCGGCGATCCTGCTCATCTGACTGGGCATGCCGTCCTTGCCCGCCACGTACGGGACGCCCTTGAACACCGAGTAGACCCAGACGACCTTCACCGGATCCCGTTTCACGGCCTGGACTTCGGCGACAGCCGCGCGTTGCTCGGCGGCGAGCTGGTTCGCCTTCTCGGTGATGCCGAAGATCTTCCCGAAGTTCTCGTAGTCGCGGAACAGCCGGTCGAACGGCGCGGTCGTGCCGTCCGGGCAGTTCACCGCGCTCACGAACGTGGGCACCCCAAGGGTTTCCAGCTCGTCGCGCGTTCCGGCGCGGTCGGCGGTGAAGAGCTCCTTGAACGACGCCACGACGACATCGGGGTTGGCCGCCCGCAGCGGTTCCGAGGTGAGGATCTTGGGCGACAGCACCGGGATCTTCGCGTAGGCGTCGGCGAACCGGGGCGACACCTTGGTCTTGACGTTCGCGGTGCCGGCCATCCGGTCCTGCATTCCCAGCGCCAGCAACGTCTCCGTCGAGTTCTGGTCCAGCGTGACCACCCGCTGCGGCGTGCCGGTGAACGTGAGCTGCTTGCCGCAGCTGTCCACCACCACCGACTGAGCCGTCGGCGCCTGGGCGCCTCCCGGTGTGGCGCAGCCCGCGGCGAGCACCGCGACCAACGCCAGGCCGAACCGGGCGGGGTGAGACATCGGATCCTCCAGAAAGTTCACTCGAACGGTGTGCGCTACTGTAACGACAATCATTTTCATTGCAACCCTGCTGGAAGGTCGATCGCGTGGCCCACGACACAATGCGCAGCCCATCGGTGTTGCGCAGCACCACTTTTCTCCGTCTCTGGACCGCGACGACGGCATCGGGCATCGCCACCTGGGCGCTGCCGTTCGTGCTGGGCCTGGCCGTGCTCTCGCGCTCGCTGACGGCCGTGGAACTCGGCGTCCTGCTCGCCGCGCGCACCGCTGGATTCCTCGCCGCCGTCCCGGTCAGCGGCGTCCTGGCCGACCGCTACGCGCGCCGCCAGGTGGTTCTGTGGTCCGGTCTCGTGTCCGCCGTCGCCGCGCCCGTCCTCGCTGCCTTCGTGGGCAACTCGCTGGTGTTCGCGGCCGTCGCGGCCGCGGCGATGGGAGCGGGCCAGGGCGCGTGCCGCCCGGCTTTCCAGGCGCTGACCGCCGAGGTGGTCGCGACCGACCAACGGCAGCAGGCCAACGCCGCGATGACCCTCTCGGTGCGGGTGACGACGTTGGTGGCGCCGGGCTTGACCGCGTTGCTCGCCCTGGTCCTGAACACCCAGGTGCTGCTGCTCGGCATCGGCGCGTTGTGGCTGGTCGCGGCCCTGGTCCCGCCCGCGGGAACCGGCAGCACGGCTCCTGGCGGCGGTTCGGGCTTCGTGGCGGACTTCTGGGACGGCGTGCGCGAGGCCCGCAGGCATCCGTGGTTCCTGGCCGGGCTCGTCGCGCTGACCGCGGTGATCGCCACCGGCTACTCGGCGACCGGCGTGGTGCTCCCCCTGGTCAGCCGCGACCGCTACGACACCGAGGCGGTGCTGGCGGGCGCGTTGACCGCGTACACGCTCGGCGCGCTGGCCGGCGCCCTGCTCATCGCCCGCTGGCGGCCGCGCCACGCGGGCTGGACCGCGCTGTTCGGCCTCGCGCTGTACGGGTTCGCGCCGCTGAGCCTGCTGATGCCGGTGCACCCGTTCGTCGTGATCGCCGCCTACGCCGTGGCGGGACTGGGCATCGAACTGTTCAACGTGCCGTGGTTCACCGCGACCCAGCGCGAGGTCGAGCCGTCCAAGCTCGCCCGGGTGTCCTCTTTGGACTTCCTGATGTCCTACGGCCTGGCGCCGATCGGCCTGGCGCTCATCGCCCCGGCGATCTCGGCGTTCGGGGCTCCGGTGGTGCTGGCCGCCTGTGCGGTGATCTGCTTCGCCGCGCCCGCGCTGGCCGCGCTGGTGCCGTCGTCACGCGACTTCGGGCCGCGCCGATGATCGTGCCCCGCCTGCAGGCGCTGGATCCGGCCGCGCAGGACGTTGACGGACACGGGCGCGGTTGGTCCTGACCGGCCTTCCGAACTCGTTGCCCGTGGCAGCTTCCCTGCTGTCCGTCACCAGATCGGGCGTTCGGTGGACGGCGAAGCCGGGTTGCACGCGGACAGCTTCGACATGGTTTTCGGCATCGCCGGAAAACCCGTGGCGCGCAGGCATCCCGACGAGGACCACGTCCAGGTGCTAGGCGCTTCCCAGGCCCAGTAGGGAGGCCAGTCCTTCGTCCTCGACGCGCACGAGTTCGCCGATTCGCTCGACGCGGAGCTGAAGGACTTCCTCACGGGGTGCGACGTGGACCTGTATGGCCAGTGGCAGGCACGCGCACCAGCAAGGGCATCACGCGGCGCACGGACGGGGTCGCGGCCCTGCACCGCGACCCCGCCGCCGAACACGTCATCGACATGCTCGCCCGCTTCGACAACGAGGTCGAGCGGGTGCAACGGACGCTGCCGAGGATCAGGGTGAACGAGGGCGAACTCCTGGTCATCGACAACTACCGCTGCTGGCACGGCCGGGACGCACACACCGGCGCCCGGACCGTGCACATCCAACCGTGCGGACCGACGACGCTTAGGAGGACGCTGCCTTCTCCAGCTCCTTGCGCAGCTGCTCCTTGGTCATGTTCGACGCACCGGTGACGCCGAGGTTCTGGGCCTGGGTGAGCAGTTCCTCGCGGGTGGCCTGACCGGGCAGCTCACCGAGGTGGTCGGCCCGGCTGCGGGCGAACGCCTCGCCGAGTTCGTAGCGACGCTGCGCGCTGAGCCGCTTGCGCATGCCCGGCAGCACCGTCTTCTCCTCTTCCTCCACGTGGTGGGTGATGGAGTCGATGACGTCCTGCAGCGCCTTCTCGTACTTCGGCGAGTCGTACTCGCAGTCGAGGAGCTTGGCGAGCAACTGCTCGGCCTCGGCGTGCTCCTCCTGGCTGTGCTCGACCTCGTCCTCCCCACCCGCGTCCTTGGCCGGCGGGTAGACCTCGGACTCCTCCGCGCGGCTGTGGGCGACGAGCAGGCCGCACATGACCGGGGTCAGCAGCGGGCGTTTCTCGGGGTGGTTCTTCAGCTCGTCGAACAGGCGCTCCACCTCGCGGTGGTCCTGCATGATCAGGTCGACGACGTCGTACTGCATGGTGGTTCTCCTTCAGTTCGGGTCTTTCCTCGGGTAGCGCGTGGCGATGGGGGCGAGGCCGCGCCGTCCGATCCGGCCGAGTGCCACGCCGAACGCGCTGAACACCACTACCGCGCCGATGGCGCCGATCACGATCGACCACGTCAGGCCCGCGCTCAGCAGACCTGCCGCCGAGCCCGCGATGACGCCGGCGACGAGGCCGTTCACCAGGTTCACGAGGCCGGACACGCCCAGCGTCGTGCCGATCAGCCGCGGCCGCCGGGTCTTGCGCCAGCCGGTCTGGCCGCCGTCCGCCTCGACGCCGAGGGTGTCGTCGTGGATCTGCCGCACGAAGACGTCCCTGGTCGACGGTTCGAGGTCGCCGTAGACGTGCCGGATGCGGTTGATCCCGAGGCCGGCCTGCACGTCCTCGATGGTCAGCTCGACCGTGCGGAACAGCGTGGCGAGTCCGATCAGGAACAGCGCCGAGAAGATGACCAGCATCAGCGTCAGCAACACCGTCAGCGGCACGACCTGCGCGACGAACCCGAGGGCGATCATGGACGCCGAGATCGTCGTCAGCAGGTGGCCCGCCCGGCCGGTCGCGTCGGTGATCGTCGCCGTGCGGATCATCTGCAGCGTGTTGTGCTCCATGGTGAGGATCGTCAGCGCGGCGTTCTTGTCCACTTCGGACACGTCAGCGGCCGAGAGCGTCGGCGAGTTCCTTCTTCGTCATCTTGGAGCGCCCCTTGACGTTGCGCTGCTTCGCCTCGTTGTACAGCTGGTCGTACGTCGGCCCCTGCGCACCGCTGTGCGACCGCTGCCCGCCGCGCTTCTGCGGCGACATGTCCTTGATGGACGATCGGCTCGCGGTCTTGGACTCACCGGCCTGCGCGCGGTTCTTGTTGACCGTCCGCGCGGCGATCTCCTTGGCGCGCTTGGGCGAGGCGCCACGGTCCTCGGCGGAGTCCTTGATGTGCTCGTACTGACGTTCGCGCTTCGCGTTCGATCCCGCTGGCATCACGACCTCCTGGCTCGGTGCTGGTCAGCGAATACCCCCGGTCAGGACGATTCACACCAGCACGACCGGGTAGTCGGTAGGGACCGGGTGGCCGGTAGGGCATGGCGATCTCTTCCCGCTCGACACCCGCCCGGCCGTCCCGGTCACGCGAAGTGGAGGAGGCCCTGATGCGTGCCGTTGTGCTCAACTGCACCTTGAAGAAGTCCCCTGACCCGTCCAACACCGACCTGCTCGCCCAGGTCGTGATCGACGAGCTGACCAAGAAGGACGTCGAGGTCACGTCGTTCCGCCTCGCGGACCACGAGATCCCGCCGGGCGTGGAGACCGACCTCGGCGGCGGCGACGAGTGGCCGAACGTCCACCAACTGCTGCTCGACGCCGAGATCCTGGTGTTCGCGACCCCGACGTGGGTCGGCCGCCCGTCCTCGCTCGCCCAGCGGGCGCTGGAACGGATGGACGCCATGATCTCCGAGACCGACGACGAGGACCGGCCCGTCGCCTACAACCGCGTCGCGGGCGTGGTGGTGACCGGCAACGAGGACGGCGCGCACCACGTCATCAGCGAGATCTGCGGCGGCCTCGGCGACATCGGCTACACGATCCCGGGCCAGGCCTGGACCTACTGGAACCGCGGTCCGGGCCCGGGCCCGAGCTACTCGGACACCGACGAGGGTCACGAGTGGTCGGAGAAGACCGGCCGCACGATGGCCGCCAACCTGCACGCCGTCGCCCTGGCCCTGGCAGAGCGCCCGATCCCGGCCTGAGCCAGCGCCACCAGAGCGCCGATCGTCAAGCCGCCCAGGACGTCCGTGGGCCAGTGCACACGGGTCCTGAGGCGGCTGTAGGCGACCAGCAACACCACCGGCGTCACGAACACGGCGGCCTCGCGGTCCACGAGCGCGGTGGCGGTGCCGAACGCGGCGGCCGTCACCGCGTGCTTGGACGGGAACGAGGACGAGCGGGGGTGCTCCGGCAGCGCCCTGCGCGCGGGCATGGCCGGGACCTGCGGCCGGCGACGGTGCACGAAGAGGCTGATCAGGTGTCCGAGCGGCATGGCGAAGATGGCCGCCACAAATGCGCGCTTCGCGGCCTTTTCCCTGCCTGCCAACACGAGCAGCCCGGCGATGGGCAACCAGAGCACACCACCTCGCGCGGTCAGGCTCGCGGCGACGATGATCGGGTGCGGACGTCTGGTGGGCAACGCCTCGCTGTCGTGCAGCGACTCCTCGTCCAGTTCGTTCTCACCGTTCACGCGACACCGGACAAACCGACACAATCATGACGAATCTCAAGAATCCTCCAAGGCGGACTCGTCGCTCGAGCGACGATCTGTCCCCGCGGGGTTCCACCGGGCCGCGATTCGAACCCATTTGCGACGGCGAGGGGTAACCGGAAATCGACGATCTGGTCGATTTACCGACAATTCCTATCGGAACGGACAAAGTACTCGTATGCGCATGTCGACTTCATCGACAGCGAGCGGACTGAGTTTCAACGAAAAGACGCCGGGTACTGCTTTTTCGTGAATCGCATCGCCGACGGCCAGATGGAGAAACTCGGCCTGCGGAACTGGGTGAAGACACGGATCAAGCAGAGCGCGGCTCAGGCGCTCATCGCGGTGAGGGGCTGAGATGGCCGACGGTGTGAGCACACTGATTCCCGCCAGGATCGATCGGCTGCCCTGGTCGCCGTTCCACACGCGCATGGTCGTCGCGCTGGGCGTCGCGTGGATCCTGGACGGCCTGGAGATCACGGTCGCCAGCGCGATCGCCGACACGCTGACCAAACCGGAGACGCTGGGGCTGTCGTCGACCGCGGTCGGCCTGCTCGCCACCGTCTACCTGATCGGCGAGGTCGTCGGCGCGCTGTGGTTCGGTCACCTTTCGGACCGGCTGGGCCGCCGCAAGCTGTTCATGATCACGCTGGGCGTCTACCTCGTCGGCTCCGGCCTGACCGCGCTGACGCTGGGCAACGGCACGGGCTGGCTGGTCTTCCTGTACCTGACCAGGTTCATCGCCGGCATGGGCATCGGCGGCGAGTACGCGGCGATCAACTCCGCGATCGACGAGCTCATCCCCGCCCGCTTCCGGGGTCGCGTCGACATCGCGGTCAACGGCACCTACTGGGCGGGCGCGGTGCTCGGCACGCTCGGCTCGTACATCCTGCTCAACCACGTAGAGCTGTCGCTGGGCTGGCGGCTCGGGTTCCTAATCGGACCGGTGCTGGGCCTGGTGATCCTGGTGGTGCGCAGGCACCTGCCGGAAAGCCCGCGCTGGCAGATCATGCACGGCCACGAGGAGGCCGCCGAGAAGACGATCACCGGCATCGAGCGCGAGGTCGAGAAGGAGTCCGGCGCGGAACTGCCACCCGTCGACGAGAAGAAGGCCATCGAGATCAAGCCCGCCGAGGAGATCGGCTACTTCGCGCTGGCCCGCGTGCTGTTCCGCGAGTACCCCAGCCGTGCGGTGCTGGGCGCGACCCTGATGATCACGCAGTCGTTCCTCTACAACGCGATCTTCTTCACCTACACGCTGGTGCTGGGCAAGTTCTACGGCGTGCCCTCCGAGGTGACACCGCTGTACCTGATCGCGTTCGCGGTCGGCAACCTCGTCGGGCCGTTCACCATCGGGCACCTCTTCGACACCATCGGCCGCCGCCGGATGCTGTTCCTGACCTACGCGATCTCCGGCGCACTGCTCGGCATCACCGCGTTGCTGTTCTACAGCGGGGTGCTGAACGCGATCACGCAGACCATCGCGTGGTGCGTGATCTTCTTCTTCGCCTCGGCCGGCGCCAGTGCCGCGTACCTGACGGTCAGCGAGATCTTCCCGCTGGAGGTGCGCGCGAAGGCGATCGGCGTGTTCTTCGCGATCGCCCAGTGCTTCGGCGCGCTCGGCCCGGTGATCTACGGCGCGTTGATCGGCACCGGGGACCAGCCGGTGCGGTTGTTCATCGGCTACCTGGTCGGTGCGGCGATCATGGTCGCGGGCGGACTGGTCGCGCGGTCACTCGCGGTGGACGCGGAGAACAAGTCCCTGGAGGACGTCGCCCTGCCGCTGTCCGCCACCGCGCGGCGCAGCCACACCCGTGCCGAGGGTGCTGGATCACCCTTCAAGACGTGAGACCAGCACTCCCCCGCGCTCGACGAACGCCTCCGGCAGCCACGGCTGCTCGACCTTGCGGCCGTTCCACCGCGTCTCCTGTACATAGATGCCCGGCGTGCCGGTGGCCAGGATCGTGATGTTCTTCTTGGTGATCCGCGCCTTGGGGAACATCGGGCTCGACACGTGCAGCTCGGCGCTGCTCGGTGTGCGCGGGTACAGGCCCAGAGCGGCGAAGACGTACCAGGCCGACATCGTGCCCAGGTCGTCGTTGCCGGGCAGGCCGGACGGGCCGGTGCGGTAGACCAGCCGCGCCATCGCGCGCACGGTCTCCTGGGTCTTCCGCGGCTGGCCGAGCTCGTTGTAGATCCACGGCGTGTGGATGCCCGGCTCGTTGGTCGGGTCATACCGCAACGCGTCGCCGCCGGTCGCCCACGAGCCGTCCGCGCGGTGGAAGAACGCGTCGAGCCTGGTCGCCGCCGCTTCGGGTCCGCCCATCACCTCGGCCAGGCCTTGGACGTCGTGCGGCACCATCCACGTGTAGGTGGCGCTGCTGCCCTGCGCGAAGCCCTGGTCGGAGGCCGGGTTGAACGGTGTCACCCAGGTGCCGTCGGCCTTGCGGGCCTGCTGGTGGCCGGTGGCCGGGTTGAACGTGTTGCGCCACCAGCCCGCGCGCTTCCGCATCTCCTCGCTGGGACGGCCGAGCCTGCTACCCAGGTCGGCGAGCGCCTGGTCGGCGACGGAGTCCTCCAGCGTCTCGGCGGCGCCGCCCCAGCAGTGGCAGGTGTCCTGCGGGGCGTAGCCGAGGCGCATGTACTCGGCGAGGTTCGGGCGCTGGCCCTCGCACTGGCCGGGGCAGCCCTTGTCGGACAGGCCGTCCGGGTGCGGGACGGTGGCCTGCCGCAGCAGTGAGTCGTAGGCCGCCCGCACGTCGAAGTTCCGCGCGCCCATGGCGTACATGCCCGCGATGGCCGGGGCGGACGGGTCGCCGGTCATGACGTGCGTCGGGCCGGTGATGTGGACCCAGCGATCCCACACACCACCGTTCTTGCGCGAGATGTCCAGCAACGACTGGGCGTAGCCGCTCGCCACGTCCGGTGCCAGCAGGGCCAGCAACTGGGTGTGGGCGCGGTACTGGTCCCAGCCGGAGAAGTTGCCGTACCGCACCTCGCGGCCGACGTCGCTGATCACGTTGGGCTGCAGGAAGGTGTGGTAGAGCGCGGTGTAGAAGATCGTGCGCTCGTCCGCGGTGCCGCCGTCGATCTCGACCGCGCGGAGCTGCTTCGCCCAGGCCTTCCTGGCTTCCGCCGCCACGTCGGCGACGGTCGCGCGCTTCGGGATCTCCGTCGCGAGGTTGCGCTTCGCGGCGTCGAGGCTGGTGTAGGAGATGCCGACGCGCATCCGCACCGCACTGTCCGCAAAGGACACGTAACCGCCGGAACCCTTGCCCGCGCGGTTGCTTCCGGTCAGGTAGCCCTCGCCGCCGGAAGCGGACGTCGTGCCGGGCCGCAGTTCGCTGTTGATCCACGTGCCGTAGGCCGAGATAGGACGGTCGAACGACGCGGTGAAGTGCAGGCGGTAGTAGGTCTTCTGGTTGTTCGTGCCGCCGTTCGCACGACGGCCGCAGAACGCGCCGGTCAGCACCGAGCCCGAGACGGTGTTCGTCGCCGGGTCGATGCTGATGTCGGCGTCCTCGCTGCCGTTGAGCGAGTTCGAGGTGCGGAACAACAGTGATCCGTTGACGGGGAACGTGAACTCGCCGATGCCCGCGCGCGTCGACACGGACAGGTCCGCCGTGGCACCGGACTTCAGGCCCACCCGGTAACGACCGGTCTCGGCCTTCTCGTCGGCGTGGGAGAAGTCGCTCGCGAAGATCTGGTCCTTGGTGTCCGCGGTCGGCGACGAGGTGATGTCACCGACGTGCGGCATGATCGGGACGTCCCCTGCCGCGCCGGGATGGCAGCCCGCGCCGTTGACGTGCGTGAGGCTGAAGCCGCGCACCCTCGTGGCGTCGTAGGCGTAACCGTTGGCAGCGCCCGTGTTCGTCTGGTCGCCGCGGGTCGACGTCGGACTCCACGAGATCATCCCGAACGGCCGCACGGCGCCGGGATAGGTGTTGCCGCCGCCCGCCGAGCCGATCAGCGGGTCGACATAGCGCGTGTCGTCTCTCACCGCCGCACTCGCGGGAGTCGCCAGCGCGGCGGTGAGGACAGTGACCAGGAAGACCGGGAGCGCTCTCACGTCCCGGGACAGTAACCGGTTCTCAGTAAACGCAGGGTGGCCGGTAGCCGTCGATCTTCAGGCTCTGGAACTCCAGGTCGTTCTTCGTGTTGCCGACGAACACCAGGCCACGGGCGTCGTCGAGGGCCTCGGCGAGCGGGTAGGACGGCTTGCCGAGCGCGGGCAGATATGTCCAGTCCTTTGTCTTGAAGCTGAAGAACCGCTTCACGAGCCTGCCGCCGGTGGACGGAATCTTCGTGACCCACTTGTCGCCGCCACTCCAGAACTCCGCGGGTCGCAACTGGACGTAGAGGTCGTTGGTGGCGCGGTAGGTCATCCAGAAACCGGCCGAGTGCGACAGGTCGGCCTGGGCCTCGAACCTGTTGCCCAGCCACACGACCATGACAGCCCAGTCGTCGGCCAGGAACTTGATCTTCGCGGTGTGGTCGTGCCGTCCCTTGGGCACGAGGATGCTGCCGGTCGCGGGCTCCGTGGCACCTTCACCACTGGCGATCCACTGCTGGTACCGGTCGATGGACGGGGTGGCGCACTCGCGGCCGTGCGAGGCGTTCGCGACCGCTGTCGAGCCGAGGGTGAACAGCAGCGCGTACGCGATCACCGCGACGCGGCCGAACGTCGATTTCAGGCGCATCTGGCGGACCGTAGCGGAAATTGGTATAAACCATTTCTGTTCACCGTTGACAGGGTCTCACTTGGCTACCTGGACAGCGGATTGTGAGGACCCGTTCGCCAGGTTCACAGTGAGCCTCGTGCAGCCCGCCAGATGCATCGCATTCATAGGTGTCGTAACGGTTCTCTCCCTCCAACTGACCGCTCCGGCCGTCGCGTCGGCCGACTGCTCCCCCACCGTCGACGACCGGTCGTTCGCCTCCGCCGCCCAGTTGCGCGCTCTCAACGCCACCGTCGCCGGGTTCGGCGTGCGCGCGACCGGCAGCCCTGCCCACAATCGCCTGATCTCGTGGCTGGAACGCCGCGTGGACCGGCTGCCGGGCGTGTCCGTGCGGTCGGAGCCCGTCGCGATCCAGCGCTGGAAGCCCGGTCCCGGTCTCCTGCTCTCGGGCGGTGTCGTGCCGGTCGCCGGCGCCATCCCCTACTCCGAGCCAGGCCTGCGCAGCGGTGAGCTGGTCAGGTTGCCCACCGGCACGCCGATCACCACCGCGAACGCCCGCGGCAAGATCGTCCTGCGGGACTTCCCCGCCCTCGACCGCGGCTACCTCGCCGAGCCGTTGCTGGACAAGGACATGGTCGACGCGGGCAGGGCGGGCGCCGCCGGGGTGGTCATCGCCTTCCCGTTCCCGCACGAGCAGGTGAAGGGCTACTGGGATCCGCACCTCGGCACCCACTACCGCGTGCCGGGCGTGTTCGTCGGCTCCGACGCGGCTGTCCGGCTGGTCCCGGGCACGCGAACGACGATCGGTGTGCTGGCCGGGCGCGCACCGGCCGTCACGCGCTCGCTGATCGCCACGCTGCCCGGTCTGAGCAGTGAGCGGATCGTCCTCGACACCAACACCGACGGCGTGGGGTGGGTGCAGGAGAACGGCACCGTCGCGCTGCTGGCGCTGGCCGAGCACTTCGCACGCCTGCCGTTGCGCTGCCGGCCGCGCACGATCGAGTTCGTCTTCGCGACCGGGCACCTGCACCGCCCGGCGGAGGGCAGCGAGTTCCGGGCCCGCGCGCTCGACGCCGAGTACGACTCGGGTTCGGTCGCGTTCGCGTTCGTGCTGGAACACCTCGGCACGCGGGAGTTCCTGCCTCAGGAAGGTTCTCTGCGACCGACGGGCCTGGCCGAGCTGTCCGGCTGGTTCGCGGGCAGTCCGGTGCTGGCCCAGAGCGCGCAGACGGCACTGGCCGGGCGCGCGGTCGATCGCACGTTCGTCCTGCCCGGCAGCGACCCACCGGTGCCCGGCCGGGTGCCGGCGCAGTGCTCGTTCGGCGGCATCGGCACGCACTTCCACTCGCACCTGGTCCCGACGATGGCGATGATCTCCGGGCCGTGGACGCTCTGGGCGCCGTCGTTCGGCTCGGCGGCCGTCGACCACGAACGGATGCGGCGCCAGGTCCTGGCCGCGGGCGACGCGATCACGGCGCTGGCCCCGGTGCCCCGGGACCAGATCGCCGGGCCGTACCTGGAGCAGCGGCAGGCGCGGGCGGCCGGAGCACCGACCTGTTCGCACGACCTGCCGCCCGAGTGGGCGCCTAGAAGCTGATGTGCGCCTGAACAGCGAGGTGGTCGGACGGGAACTGGCCATCTCGCTGGAAGGTGTTGATCGCGGCGGCCTCGACGGTGGCGCCGCGGGTCAGGATCCAGTCGATGCGCGGGCCGTCCGGGACGAGCGGGCCGTAGCCGTGGAACGTCCCGTACGCAGGAGTGGTCTGCGGACCCGCGAGCCACGTGTCGGCCAGACCGGCCGTGAGGGTGGCGTAGGGCGGTGAGCCGGGGACGTCGTTGAAGTCGCCGGTGAGCACGACCGGCAGTGTCTGGGCCTGGAGGCGGTCGCGGACGAACTCGGCGCTGCGCAGGCGGGAGTTCGCCGACTCGTGGTCGAAGTGGGTGTTGACGGCCACGAACTGCCTGCCCGTCAGGCGGTCCGCGAACCGGACCCAGGTGACCATGCGGATCACGTTGTTGCCCCACGACCGGGAGCCCACGACGTTCGGGGTGGCGGACAGCCAGTGGTGGTCGAACTCGAGGGGTTCGAGCCGGAGGGTGTCGAAGAAGATCGCCATGAACTCGTCGTGGCTGCCGCCCGCGCGGCCCAGGCCGATCCAGTCGTAGTGGGCCGGCAGGTCGTGGGCGATGTCGAGGAGTTGCCCGTACAGGCCCTCCTGCGTGCCGAGCAGGGCCGGCAGTTCGGTGAGCAGCATCTGAGCCATCACCGGACGTCTGGTGGCCCACGAGTTCGGCTCGGCGGCCGAGGCGTACCGCAGGTTGAAGGACATCACGCTCAACGGGTCCACTCGGCCGATCATGGCACAGGCCCGCCTCTCACGAGACGGGCCTGCTTCCATCTATGCGGGCGCGTAGCCGGTCGGCGTGGCGGTGAAGCTGCCGCGGCCCTGCGTCCGGCTGCGCAAGCGAGTCACGTAGCCGAACATCTCCGCCAACGGCACGCTCGCCGTCACCACCGTCGTGCCTGTCCGGGCCGTCGAACCGAGGATCCTGCCCCGGCGCGAAGCCAGATCACCGAGCACACCACCGAGGTACTCCTCCGGCACGGTCACCGTGACCTCGGCGATCGGTTCGAGCAACGTCATCGCGCCGGCCTTCAGCGCGTCACGCAGCCCGAGTCGTCCCGCCGTGCGGAACGCCATCTCCGACGAGTCCTTGACGTGCGTGGACCCGTCGACCAGCGTCACCCGCACGCCGGTGACCGGGTGCCCGAGCGGCCCTTCGGCCAGCGCGTCCCGGCAGCCCTGTTCGACCGCGCGTACGAACTCCTGCGGCACGCGCCCGCCGGTGACGGCCGAGCGGAACTCGAAACCGGTCTCCAGCGGCTCGGTGTCGAGCACGACGTGCGCGAACTGGCCCTGCCCTCCGTCCTGCTTCACGTGCCGGTAAACGAATCCCGTCACGCCTGAGGCAACGGTCTCGCGGTACGAGACGCGCGGGCGTCCCATGGTGATCTCGATGCGGTGCAGCGTGCGCGCCTTCTCCACCGAGACCTCCAGGTGCAGCTCGCCCTGGCCGGACAGCACCGTCTGGCCGGTCTCCGGGTCCGTCCCGAACCGCAGGGACGGGTCCTCGTCGACCAGGTGGGCCAGCGCCTCCGTGAGCTTGGCGTTGTCCGCGCTGGTCCGCGGTTCCACCGCCACCGACACGACCGGATCGGCCGACACCGGAGGTTCGAGCAGCAACGGAGCCGTTGGCGCACACAGGGTTGTGCCCGTGCGTGCCGACTTCAGCCCCACCAGCGCCACGATGTCACCCGCGACGGCCTGGTCGACCGGCGTGTGCCGATCGGCCTGGACGCGCAGGATCCGTCCGATGCGCTCGTTGCGGCCGCCCACCTGGACCGTCTCTCCCTTGTGGAGGGTGCCCGAGTAGACGCGCACGTACGCCAGCCGTCCGGTGGCGGTGGCGTTCACCTTGAACACCAGCGCCGCGAACGGCGCGTCCGGGTCCGGCTGCCGTTCCTGGCCGTCGACGCCGCGCACCGGCGGAACGTCCACAGGGGACGGCAGGTACGCGATCACCGCGTCCAGCAACGGTTCGATGCCGCGGTTGCGGTACGCCGAGCCGCACAGCACGACGGTGGCCTGACCTCGCTGGGTCAGTTCCCGCAGTGCTTCGACGAGCGTCTGCTCGGACAGGCCTTGTGCGAAGAACTCCTCCAATGCGTCGGGGTGCAGTTCCGCCACCGCCTCTTCCAAGGCCCGGCGACGTCGTTGTGCCTCTGCCAGCAGCGTTTCCGGCACAGGCCCCTCGGTCATGCCGTCGTCCCAGGTCAGCGCACGCATGCGCACCAGGTCGACGACACCGCGGAACCCGTCCTCCACGCCGATCGGCAGTTGCACGACGAGCGGCACGGTGTGCAGCCGGGTGCGGATCGACTCCACGACGGCGTCGAGGTCCGCGCCCGCCCGGTCGAGCTTGTTGACGAACGCGATCCGCGGCACGCCGTGGCGATCAGCCTGCCGCCACACGGATTCGCTCTGCGGCTCGACACCGGCGACGCCGTCGAACACCGCGACGGCCCCGTCCAGCACGCGCAGGGATCGTTCGACCTCGTCAGCGAAGTCGACGTGCCCCGGCGTGTCGATGAGGTTGATGCGGTGCCCGTCCCACGTGCAGGTCACGGCCGCGGCGAAGATCGTGATGCCGCGGTCGCGTTCCTGCGGGTCGAAGTCGGTGACGGTCGTGCCGTCGTGGACCTCGCCGCGCTTGTAGGTGCTGCCGGTCGCGAACAGGACGCGTTCGGTGAGCGTGGTCTTGCCCGCGTCGACGTGGGCGAGGATGCCGAGGTTGCGGACAGCGTTCAACGTGATCGTGCGCATGGCTGTGTGCCTTTGGTGTCAAGGACTTACGGGGTCAGCGCGATGACCCGACGAACACCTGGAACGGGTTCGTCAGACACTCCGGTACCCGGCGCGCAGCGGGCAGCCGGGGTGCGGAGACACGAGGATCACGTCGAAACGGGACGGGAGCACGGCGGTGGTGCGCATGGCCGGTCCCCTCTCGCTCGGTAGCTCGTTGATGATCGTGGAGTGTAGACAGATCAGCACTCTCACGACAGCGGTTTACTCACATCAACATTCGCTCACAGCAGATTGTTCCCCGGAACACCACCGCAACGGCTGTTCGTTCACCAACCATGCGCCTCTGTTTGCTCGGCGACTCGATCGCCGCTGGAGTGGGCAGCACGCGCCGGGAGGACACGCTCGGCCCGTTGCTCGCCGAACGCCTTCGGGCGATGGGACACCAGGTCGATCTCAGCGTGCACGCCTTCGCCGGCGCCCGCTCGGCCGACCTGCGCGCCCAGGTCCGAGCGGCGGGCAAGGTCGACCTCGCGGTAGTGGTGATCGGCGCGAACGACCTGACGAGGTTCGTCCCGGCGCACGTCGGCGCGCAGCAACTGCACGACGCTGTCACGGACCTGCGGCGAGCGGGCGCCGCGGTCGTCGTCAGCACCGCGCCCGACCTGAGCGTCGTCGCCCACGTGCCGCCCGCCCTGCGCGACGTCGTATCGGCCGTGAGTCGCGACTACGCCCAGGTGCAGCAGCAGGCCGTCATCCGTGCGGGTGGTGTGGTCGCCCACGTCGAACGCGCGGTGACGCCCCAGTTCGCCGCCGACCCCTCGCTCTTCGCGGCGGATCGCTTCCACCCGTCGGCCGCCGGCTACCGCGCGATCGCCGCGGCTCTCGCGCCCGCGGTCGAGGCGGTCGCCGCGGAACTTCGCGCCTGAGCGATTGCGATCAACGCCGTGGCATCGTACTGTCCGCACTAAGTTCAAGCATTGAACGAATGAGGTGGATGATGAGCACGCCCACTCCGGCGGACAAGTTCTCCTTCGGTCTCTGGACCGTGGGCTGGCAGGGCCGTGACCCGTTCGGCGAGGCCACGCGGCCCGAGCTGGACGTGGTCGAGGCGGTGCACCGGCTCGCCGAACTCGGCGCGTACGGGCTGACGTTCCACGACGACGACCTGTTCGGCTTCGAGGCCACGAACCGCGACCAGCAGATCAGCCGGCTGCAGGGCGCGCTCGCCGAAACCGGGCTCGTCATCCCGATGGTGACGACGAATCTGTTCAGCCACCCCGTGTTCAAGGACGGCGGCTTCACCAGCAACGACCGCGGCGTACGGCGGTTCGCGCTGCAGAAGGTGCTGCGCAACGTCGAACTGGCGGCGGAGCTCGGCGCCAAGACCTTCGTGCTGTGGGGCGGGCGCGAGGGCTCCGAGTACGACGTGGCCAAGGACGTGCGAGCGGCGCTCGAGCGGTACCGCGAGGCCATGAACCTGCTGACGCAGTTCGTCACCGACCGGGGTTACGACATCCGGTTCGCGATCGAGCCGAAGCCGAACGAGCCGCGCGGCGACATCCTGCTGCCGACGGTCGGGCACGCGCTGGCGTTCATCACGTCTCTCGACAAGCCCGAGCTGGTCGGCGTGAACCCCGAGGTCGGGCACGAGCAGATGGCCGGGCTCAACTTCGTGCACGGCATCGCGCAGGCGTTGTGGCACGGCAAGCTCTTCCACATCGACCTCAACGGCCAGCGCAGCATCAAGTACGACCAGGACCTGGTGTTCGGGCACGGCGACCTGATGAACGCGTTCGCGCTGGTGGACCTGCTGGAGACCGCCGGTTACGAGGGTCCGCGGCACTTCGACTACAAGCCGTCGCGCACCGAGGACATCAAGGGCGTCTGGGACTCGGCCAAGGCGAACATGGCCACCTACCTGCTGCTTCGCGACCGCGCGGCAGCCTTCCGGGCCGACCCGGAGGTGCAGGAGGCGCTCGCGACCGCGGGTGTCGCCGAGCTGTCGCAGCCCACGCTGAACGCCGGCGAGTCCTACGATGACCTGATCAAGGACACCGGTTTCGACCCCGACCAGGCGGGCGAGCGCGGCTACGGCTTCGTGCAGCTCAACCAGCTCGCCATCGAGCACCTCACGGGAGCACGCTGACATGACGCTCGTCGCCGGCATCGACTCGTCCACGCAGTCGTGCAAGGTCGTGGTTCGTGACGCGGAGACCGGCAGGCTCGTCCGGGAGGGCCGCGCGGCCCACCCGGACGGCACCGAGGTCCACCCGTCGCACTGGTGGTCGGCGTTGCGGTCCGCGCTGTCCGACGCCGGCGGGCTGGACGACGTGTCGGCGGTGAGCGTCGGCGGTCAGCAGCACGGCATGGTCTGCCTCGACGAGGACGGCGAGGTCGTGCGCGAGGCGCTGCTGTGGAACGACACCCGTTCCGCGGCGGCCGCCGCGTCGCTGACCGACGAACTGGGCGCGGCGGAGTGGGCATCGCGAATCGGCCTCGTGCCGGTCGCGTCGTTCACGATCACGAAGCTGCGGTGGCTCGCCCAGCACGAACCGGCCAACGCCAAGCGCACCGCCGCCGTCTGCCTGCCGCACGACTGGCTGACGTGGCGGCTGCGCGGCACCGGTGACCTCGCCGACCTCGTCACCGACCGCTCGGACGCGTCTGGCACCGGCTACTTCGACTCGGTGACGAACGCCTACGTGCCGGAGCTGGTCTCGCTGGCTCTGGGGCGCTCCGACGTCGTGCTCCCCCGAGTCCTGGGGCCGGCGGAGTTCGTGGACGGCCCGCTCCGGCTGGGCGCGGGCGCCGGGGACAACGCGGCGGCCATGCTCGGTGTGGGCGGCGGCACGGACATCCTCGTGTCGCTCGGCACGTCCGGCGTGGTCACGGCCACCAGCGACGTCCGGGCGCAGGACCCGTCCGGCATCGTGGCGGGGTTCGCCGACGCCACGGGCCGCTACCTGCCCCTGGCCTGCACGTTGAACGCCGCCCGCGTGCTGGACGCGACCGCCAGGATGCTGGGCGTCGACCTCACGAAGCTCAGCGAGCTCGCCCTGTCCGCCAAGCCGGGTGCGGAAGGCGTCGTGATGGTGCCTTACCTGGAAGGCGAACGAACGCCGAACCTGCCGGACGCGACGGGTGCACTTCACGGCCTGACGCTTGCCAACGCGACGCCCGCGAACATCGCGCGTGCGGCCGTGGAAGGCATGCTGTGCGGTCTCGCCGTGGGACTCGACGCACTCGCTGAGCAAGGTGCGGACGTCACGGGCGTGCGGCTCGTCGGAGGAGCGGCGGTTTCTCCAGCGGTGCGGGAGATCGCGCCGGTGGTGTTCGGGGTGCCGGTGACGGTGCCCGCGCCTGGTGAGTACGTCGCCGACGGCGCCGCGAGGCAGGCGGCGTGGACGCTCACGGGCGGTGCGACGCCGCCGGAGTGGACGCTCGCGGACAGCACCCGCTACGAGGCGGAGGCGGTGCCGGAGATCCGGGCGCGGTACGGCGATGCCGCGCGGAAGTACCTGAACCGATGACCACCCGGAGGCCGGGAGTCCGCGTGCGGACTCCCGGACCCGCGCAGCGATACTTGAGTCGATGACCACCGTCGACCACCTCCGCCAGGTCCGCCTCGGCAACCTGCGGACGGTGCTGCTCGCGCTCGTCGACCGCCCCGGCTCGCGGGCCGACCTGGCCGGGCGCACCGGCCTCACCAAGGCGACGCTGTCCAACCTCACCGAACCGTTGCTGGCCAACGGGATCCTGGTCGAGGAACCGGCCACGCTCGCCGGCATGGGCAGGCCGTCCAAGCCGCTGCGCTTCCACCCGGACGGCCCGGTCGCGGTGGGCGCGGAGATCAACGTCAGCCACCTCGCCGTCGAGACCATCGGACTCGACGGCGAGACGCTCGACCGCCGTCTCGTGCCCGCCGACATGCGCAAGGCCACGGCGGACGAGGTGCTCGACCGGATCGCCGAACTGATCCGCGAGGTCACCGGGCCGCGGCCGTTCCTCGGCGCCGGCCTGGCGATACCCGGTGTCGTCCACGACGGCGTCGTCATCAGGACCCCCAACCTGCCGAACCTCGTCGGCGTGCGGCTGGCCGAGAGGCTGAGCCTGCGAACGGAACTCGACGTCCAGTTGGACAACGAGGCGAACCTCGCCGCGCTCGCCCACCTGTGGCCGCGGCACCTCGCGGGCGAGGACTTCGTGCACGTGACCGCGGACGTCGGCATCGGTGCGGGTGTCGTGCTGAACGGCGAGGTCTATCGCGGCGTCAGCGGGTTCGCGGGCGAACTCGGGCATGTCGTGATCGAACGCAACGGCGTCCTCTGCACGTGCGGCAGCCGCGGTTGCGTTGAGCGGTACGCGGGCCTCGACGTCATCCTGCGCGAGGCGGGACGGCGGCGGCTCGACTCCCTGTGCAAAGCACTCGACGCGGGCGATCCCAGGGCGCTGGAGGCCGCGCGGAGCGCCGGCGAGGCGCTCGGGGTCGGGCTCGGGACCCTGATGAACCTCTTCGACGTTCCGACGGTCGTGCTCGGCGGCAGTTATGCCGTGCTGTACGACCATCTTCGCGAGGCCGTGCAGTCCGAAATGAACCGCAGGGTGCTCGCGGGCGGCGAGCGGCACACCAGGCTGATCGCCTCACCCCTCGGCGAGTTCGCGGTGGTGCGGGGCGCGGCGGGACTGGTCACGAGGCGCGCGGTGCAGCAGCCCGAACGACTCTTCGCCTAGCCAGCACGCCGAGCACCACGGCGGCGAGGCCCACCACCAGCGACACGTAGCCGCCGACGATGCCGTAGCCGGTGCCGGGGCCGCCCTTCGCCATCAGCACGACCACCACACCGAGCACCACCGCGACCCCACCGGCGATCGCGGCGACCAGGCCGCTCCGGCCTCGTCTCAGGGCCAGCACGCCCATCACCACGCCGAAAACTCCGGCGGCGGCGCCGATCAGCGACCACATGCGTCCGGCGGACATCTCGTAAGCAGCTGAGAGCAACATGGCCCCAGCCTGTCCCGCGAACCGCGAACGGTCGTCGTGCGTGCGCAGACAGCGACTACCGCGGTCGCGGTAGTCCCGAAGTCATCCCAGCGCAGGATCTACCAGCGTCAACACCGGATTAGTGTGCACGCATGAGCAGGCGCTGGCTGGACTGGGCGATCGCCGCCGGGGTCGCCGCGAGCCTGGTGGTGGCCGGGCACCCCGCCACCGGCCCGGGCTACGCGTTGCTGGCCGCGAGCGGGCTGGCGCTCGTGGCGCGCAGGACGGCTCCGATCGCCGTGCTCGCCGCGACCGGGCTCCTCGCGCTGGGCTACCAGGCGACCGGGGCCGACGTGCCCGTGATCGCGTTCCTGTTCGCCGTGTACGCGACCATGCGGGCGGGCCATCGCGTCGTCACGCTCGCCGGTTCCGTGCTGATGCTCGCCACGCTCCCTCTCGCGGCGCTCCTGTCGCCCCGCGATCTCACGGCGTACGAGGCGTTCGGGCAGACCAGGGACGTCCTGCAGATCGCGTGGCTGATCGCCGCCGCGGCCGCCGGTGAGGCGCTCAGGCAGGCCGAGCGCAGAGCGGACGAGGCCGAACGCACCCGTGAGGAGACGGCGCGCAGGCGGGCGGGCGAGGAACGCCTGCACATCGCCCGCGAACTGCACGACTCCCTCACCCACCAGATCTCCGTGATCAAGCTGCAGGCCGAGGTCGCCGTCCACCTCGCCCGCAAGCGCGGCGAGGACGTGCCCGAGCCGCTCCTGGTGATCCGGGACGCCGGCCGCGAAGCCGCCAGGGAGCTGCGGGCGACGTTGGAAGCGCTCAGGGACGACGACAAGAACCCACCGCACGGCATGGACGACGTCCCCGCGCTCGTCGAACGTGCGAGGTCGAACGGACTGGACGCCCGGCTCACGATCGAAGGCCGCCACGACGACGTCCCCGCCGCGGTCGACCGGACGGCGTACCGGATCGTGCAGGAGTCGCTGACGAACATCGCCCGCCACGCCGTCGCGGCCACCGCGCAGGTCCACATCGACTGCCGGCCGGACGCAGTGGTCATCAAGGTGGACGACGACGGCACGGCGACGCCCAGGAACCCGGAACCGGGCGTCGGGCTGCTCGGCATGCGCGAACGGGTCACGGCGCTCGGCGGCCACCTCCGCGCCGCGCCGCGCACTGAAGGCGGTTTCAGCGTGCAGGCCGAACTTCCCGTGGTGCAGCCGTGATCCGCGTCCTGCTGGTGGACGACCAGCCGCTGATCCGCAGCGGTTTCCGCGCGTTGCTGGAAGCCGAGGACGACATCGAGGTCGTCGCCGAGGCCGCGAACGGCGCGGAAGGGCTCGACCAGGCTCGTCGGCACCTCCCGGACATCGCGCTGATCGACGTCCAGATGCCCGGGATGGACGGCATCGAGGCGACCAGGCAGATCGCCGCCGACCCGGCCCTGACCTGCACGCACGTCGTGATCCTCACCAACTACGGCCTGGACGAGTACGTCTTCCACGCTCTGAAAGCGGGCGCGGCCGGGTTCCTCGTCAAGGACGTGCAGCCGGAGGACTTCCTGCACGCCGTGCGGGTCGCGGCCCGCGGCGACGCGCTGCTCGCCCCGTCGATCACCCGCCGGCTGATCGACCGGTACGTGAGCCAGCCGCCGCACCGCAACCAGAGCCTCGCCCACCTCACGAACCGCGAACGCGAGGCCGTGACGCTGGTCGCGCGCGGCCTCTCGAACGACGAGATCGCGGCCGGCATGGTGATCAGCCCGCTCACCGCGAAGACCCACGTCAACCGGGCGATGATGAAGCTGCACGCCCGCGACCGGGCCCAGCTCGTGGTGATCGCCTACGAGTCGGGCCTGGTCGTCCCGCAGGCCTCGGAACGCGGATAGCCCTCGGAGCAGATCCGCGCCTCGGCGTCCGCGGTGGACAGTGACCAGCGGATGATCCGTGAGTCGTTCGCGCCGGACACCAGCTCGTCCTCCCGCGTGAACGCCACGGCCTGCACCGGGCCGGTGTGCCCGGTCAGCGTGGTGCCGGCACGGGTGTCCAGGTTCCACACGACGACCGAGTCGTCCTCTCCCCCGGACGCCAGCGCGTCGCCGGACGGGCTGAACGCCAGCGCCACCACCGCGGCGGAGTGGCCGGTCAGCGTCATCAGCTCCGCGCCCGTGGCCACGTCCCAGATCTTCACCGTCCGGTTGGCGCCCGCCGTCGCGAACCGCGTGCCGTCCGGGCTGACCGCGACGTCCCTCACGTCGCCCTGACCGGTGCTGACCCGTCGTTCCAGCCGGTCGCCTGCGAGGTCCCACAGCATCGCGCCGCCCGCCGGATCGGTGGAGATCAGCAGGCGGCCGTCCGGGGTGAACTCGACGGCGCTCGCGATGTACGGGCCGCCGGAGAACGCGCCCTGCGTCAGGCCGGGCAGGCTCCAGCGGAACCGGCCGAGCGACGCCGTCACGATCCCGCGCCCGTCCGGCTGGTAGGCGATGTCGGTCGACGCGCCCAGACCGTTGTAGGACAACGACGACAGCCGTTCCCGCCGGGCGACGTCCCAGAGCGAGATGGTGTGATCCCGGGTCAGCGCGGCCAGCCGGGAGCCGTCCGGGCTGAACGCCACCGACTCCACCCGATCCGAATGACCGTCCAAAGTGGCCACCGTGGCGCCGTCGAGATCCCACAGCCGCACGGTTCCGTCGTCCCCGGCGGACGCGACCAGCCTGCCGGACACGTCGATGTCGTTGATGCCGTCGGCATGTCCGGTGAACGGCGGCACGGCGTCCTCGCGCACCGCCACGATCCGGCCGTAGCCGCCGGAGACCAGCAGCGTGCCGTCGCGGCCCAGCGCGATCGCCCTGGACTCGGTGCGGCCGCGGTCTCGGTAGGTCGTGATGGGACGGCCGGTGCGGATGTCCCAGATGGTGATGAGGCCGTCCTCGTCCGCCACCGCCATCCGGCCGCCAGCCGGCCCGGACGCCTCCCACGCGTAGGCGCCCTGCTTCGGCAGCTCGGACAGCAGCGTCCCGCTGACGTCCCAGAACTTGACGCCGTCGCGCAGGGTCGCGGTGACGATCGCCGCGCCGTCGAAGCCGACGTTGTTGACCTCCAGCGACGGGATCTCGCCGATGCGCGCGCCGGACGCGACGTCCCACACCAGCGGACGTTCCTTGCCGTTCGCGGTGACGAGCAGCGTTCCGTCCGGGCTGAACGCCAGCGCGTTCACCTCGTTCGCGTGCCCCTGGAAGATCCGGCTGGTCCTGGCGGCCACGTCCCACACCTCGACGGCTCCACCGGCGACGCCGACCGCGAACGACGTCCCTGCCGGGTGGAACGCGAGCCCGGTGGTGATCACGTCGAACTGGTGGGAGAACACGGCGGTGCCGCTCGCCAGTTCCCAGACCACGACGTCGCCGCGGCTTCCGCCCAGCGCGGGCAGTGACGCGTTCGAGGCGAGGAACCTGTCGTCGGCGCTGAACTCGGCCTGCCTGGCGTAGCCGCCGTCGGTGAACCCGTTGTGGTCGGCCAGAAGGAGCTTTCGGGACCGGGTCTGCGGGTCCCACAGCGTGACGTGGCCGTCCCGATCGGCCGTCGCGATCACATCACCCTTGTGCGACACGCTCACATCCAGCACGGGCGGGCCGTCCGCGTTGAGCTCGATTCGCCGTCGCGGTGCGGAGGCGGCGCTCAGCAACGCGCCTCGGGTGTCGTCGTCCGCGTGCAGCCGATAGGCCGACACGGCGAGCTGTCCGGCGAGATCGGGGGCCGTGTCGACGAGGCCGCGCGCGGACAGCGCGATCTGGTGGGCCTGCTCGATCCGTTGCCGGAGCTGGGCTTCCCGCGACTGCCACCACGCGACGCCGCCACCGCCCGCGGCCAGCAGGAGCAGCACGCCCATGATCGAGACGAGTCTGGTCAGCAAGCGGTTGCGGCGCTTCACCGTCACCTGCTCGGCCTCGTCGCGCTCGCGACTAGCCGCGAGGAACGCCTCCTCCGCCGCGTTCAGCTCGCCGGGATGGTCCTGCGCCCAGGCCGACGCGGTGACGAGCTGGGTGCCCCGGTAGAGCGCGCCCTCGTCCCGGTCGAGCTCGCTCCAGGTGTGGGCGGCGGCGGTCAGCCTGCGGTGGACCAGCAGCGTCGAGCGGTCGTCGGACAGCCAGCGCTGCAACCGGGGCCACGCGCGGATCAGCGCTTCGTGCGCGATCTCCGCGGTGTCCTCGTCCACCACGATCAGCCGCTCGGCGACCAGGCGGCCAAGTACGCCGTCGATCACCCCCGGCTCGGCGATGCCGTCGAGTTCGGCGCGGCGGATCGGCCTGCGGGTGTCCTCGGTGCCGTCGCCGAACGCGGTCAGCCGCACCAGGATCCGGCGCATGGCCTGCCGTTCGGCGTCGTCCAGGTCGTCGTGGGCGCGTTCGGCGGTCTGCGCGATCGCCCCGCGCACCCCGCCTCCGGCGCGGTAGGCGGACAGCGTCAGTTCGGTGCCGGAGCGTTGCCACGTCTCGACGAGCGCGTGCGACAGCAACGGAAGCGCGCCCGGTTCGGCGTCCACGTCGGCGAGAACGGTCGCGAGCAGGTCGGCGGCGACGGACAGCCCGCTCATCGTGGCCGGGCGCAGCACGATGTCCCGCAGGTCGGCGCTGGACGGCGGTCCGACCAGCACGGTCGCCTCGTCCGCGAGCGCCCGCACCAGGCCGGGGTGCTGCGTGACGTGGGCGAGGAAGTCCGCCCGGACGCCGAGCGCGACGTGGGTGCGGCGGTGCGGTCCCTGGGCCGCGTCGAGCAGTACGCCGATGAACTGTGAGCGCTCACTTTCGTTGGTGCACAACGTGAACAGCTCTTCCAGCTGGTCCACCACGAGCAGCACGCGCACGTCGTCCGGGCCGTTCGCGAGCGCGTTGCGGACCTCGACGTCGAACGCCGCCGGGTCGGCGCCGAGGTCGGTCCGCTTGCCGGTGAACGCCGCGAGCGCGTTCGTGAGCGCTGCCATCGGGTGCGCGGTCGGCGTGATGACGATCGGCCGCCAGGTCCTGTCGAGCCCACCGACGACACCGGCGCGCAGCAACGAGGACTTGCCGCTGCCCGAAGCGCCGAACACCCCGACGACGGGATGGCGGTCGATCCGGCGCGTGACGAGGTCGACGAGGTGATCGCGGCCGAAGAACCACGGGTGGTGCTCCGGCTGGTACGCCATCAGGCCGCGATACGGACAGTCCGCGCGGGCGGTCTTCGGCGGCGCGGGTTCGTGCAGCGGCGCGCCCTGCAGCATCGTCTCGTGCAGGCCGCGCAGTTCGGGGCCGGGTTCGATGCCGAGGTCGTCCACGAGCCGTTCGCGTGCCCGGCGGAACACTTCCAGGGCCTCTGCCTGGCGGGATGCGCCGTAGAGGGCGGTCATCAGCTTGGCGTGCAACGGTTCGCGGTACGGATTGGCCTGTGCCAGCTCGGCCAGGTCGCCGATCACCTCGGCGTGGCGGCCCAGCGCCAGTTCCGCCGCGGCACGCGCTTCGGCCGCGCGCAGCCGGGCCTCGTCCAGTCTCGCGGCGAACTGGCCCGGCAGGTCCGGATAGGCCGGGCCGCGCCACAGGCCGAGCGCCTCGGTGAGCAGGTCGGCCGCCTTGGCGGGGTCGCCGTCCGCGAGCGCCCGTTCACCGTCCTCGGTCAGCTGGTCGAACAGGTCCGCGTCGAGCTCGCCGGCGTCGATCCTCAGTTCGTACCCGGCCGGCTCGCGGGTGATCCGGTCGCCGAGGCCCAGCGCGCGCTTGAGCTGGTAGACGTACAGCCGGACGTTCTCCTGAGCGGAGGCCGGCGGGACCTCCCAGAGCGCCTCGATCAGCCGTTGCGGGGAAACGGGTGTGTTGGCGTGCCGCACCAGCATCGCGAGCAGGATCCGCTGCTTCGCCGACCGCAACGGGGTCTCTTCCTCGCCCGCCGCGACGACGATCGGACCGAGCACCCGGAACCGCACGCACCCTCCCCCGATGATCGGCGGAACGGTAACAACGACCTGGCGTTATACGCAGCCGATACGCGGAAATACGGTCCTTTCCCGACTGTTCCGGGATGTGCCGACCATCCGTGTGTCCCTGTCGCTGCGCAGCACGTTGCTGGCCGACCGGATCTCGTCCCGCCTCACCGCCGTGCCGTGGGCTGTCCCAGGCACTCCCGCCGACGTGATCGTCACCGACGCCGCTGCCGCCGCCGGGCCGCGCACGGTCGCGGTGCTGTCGTCGTTCGACGCCGTGGAAGGACTGGTGCGGCTGGGCGTGACGGGGCTCGTGCTCGCCGACGACCCTCCGGAGGACATCGTGCGGGCCGTGCACGACGTGCACCGGTTCGGCGGCTGGGTGTCGCCGCGGCTGGTGTCCTCGTTGCTGCCCGGTCCCCCGCCGGCGTCCCTGACCGTCCGGGAGCGGGAGACGTTGCGGCTGGTCGCCGAGGGGCGGGAGAACGCGGAGATCGCCGCGGCCATGTTCATCACCGTGAGCGCGGTGAAGTACCACGTGTCGAACCTGCTGAGAAAGTTCGGTTGCCGTGACCGCACACAACTGGTCTCGCGACTAGGGCGTCCGCTGGCCGTCCGTTCCTAGCGTGCTGGGCATGAGAATCCTCGTTGCCGCCCTGATCTCGTTCGGGGTTCTGATAGGAGTCGTCAGCCCCGCACAGGCGGCGCTGCCGTCGTGGCCGAACGTCAAGGAAGGCCAGAACGGCGCGACCGTGCTGACCGCCCAGCACCTGCTGCGTCACCGCGGCTACAACATCAGCGCCGACGGCGACTTCGGCCCGGCCACCGAGACGGCGGTCAAGCAGTTCCAGACCGCCAACGGCCTGTCGTCGGACGGCCAGATCGGCCCGAACACCTGGCCGAAGCTGATCGTCAGCGTCCAGCAGGGCAACAACAGCAACGCCGTCCGCGCCGCCCAGGTGCAGCTCAACCGCTACGGCTACGGCCTGGACGAGGACGGCGACTTCGGCGGCGGCACGCACAGCGCGGCCGTGGCGTTCCAGAAGTCGAAGAGCCTGTCGGCGGACGGCGTCGTCGGCCCGAACACCTGGCAGACCCTGGTCGGCGGATCGGGCTCCGGCGGCGGTGGCGGCGGCACCTTCAGCCTGCCGCTGGCCAAGAGCGCCCTGCCGCGCAGCGAGTACGACGACCCGCACCACGACTACCCCGCCATCGACCTGCCCGTGAACAGCAAGCCGGCGTACGCGATGGTCACCGGCACCGCCTACCGCATCAACGAGCCCAGCGGCTGCGGCAACGGCCTGCGGATCGTCAAGAGCGGCGTCGACTACATCTACTGCCACTTCTCGTCGTGGTCGGTCTCGAACGGCACCGCCGTCAAGGCCGGTGACCGCGTCGGCACGACCGGCAACACCGGCAACTCGACTGGCCCGCACCTGCACATCGCGATCAAGATCAGCGGAACGTCCTACTGCCCGCAGAACTTCCTGCTCGCGCTGTACGACGGGCGGACACCGCCGGCGCCGTCGTCGCTGCCCCGCACGGGCTGCTTCTACTGATCCACGCTCTGGAACACCGGACCTGGATCGCCGAGGCTCTCGGCGATCCAGGTCCGGCTAGATCTCGGCCTCACGCAGGAGACGGCCGGCCGCGTCGTAGGCCCGGACTCGCACGTTCGTGAGCTTCTGCGGGATGCGGCAGAGGTAGATCTCGCCGTACAGCTCGGCTCGGAGACCTGTCCGTCGCGCAGCCGACCAGGCCCAGACGACTGGCGAAGTACTCGGCACCCGGTGAACCGATCTCGGACGTCGAGGCGGCCTGCGACTGAGGTTGACGGTGGCCTGCGGCGACCGTTGTCCGCGAGAGCGCGCATCGACTCGACTGACAGCGGTGCTGGCGTTCCGGCAATGGCGACAGCGCCCGCCGTGTCGCGGGCAGGCAACCGCCGCTGCCGGACGGCTTTCGCTCTTGGAGCCTGTTGGCGAATGGTTGCGCGAGGTCGGCGCCTCCATCGACGCGGCGGAATGGGTGCTGCTCGGCGAGCTGGCCAGGGGCGCGAACCAGCTCAAGGGCAAGGACCGGCCGATGGTACTGCCCGCGGACAAGCTGCCAACCGAGCTGCGCTACCCGAATCAGCGCTTCGGCGTGGAACTGGCGTGGGACGAGCGCGGTCAGCCGCACGTGTCGCCGCAGGCGGTCCCGGTGTTCCCCCCGGGTCACCTCGCCAGCGCAGGTACCGGACGCCGACGGGCGGATGCCCCGGCGGCGGTTGGACTTCGAGCCCGACCGTCGGCACGCCCGCAGGCACAACGAGATCTACCGGCGTGGCGACCGGCCGTGGCTGCGCACGGTCGCGGTGACCGGAACGCTGCTGGCGCTCGGTGGCGCACTGTTCGTCCTCAGTGGACAGTGGTGGGATCCCGCTCGTATGGCCCGCAGGTGAAGGAGTCCCACGAATCGTCGAGGGACTGGAACACGATGACCCAGGGCAGGTCCTCGATTGGGGAGCCTTCCTCCGGCTCACTGATGATCACACCACCCGTGTTGGGTCCTTCTCGGTCCGTGCCGTGTCGGGGCAATGTCTACCGCCCCCGCTCAGACCCCCGTCGCCGCCCCTCGGTGTTCACCGGCCCGTTCTCCCGCCGTGGCCGAGGCGTCCGGCTGAATACGTCCGACTGACACATTTCGGCCGCAAGGCCTACCAGCGCTCCGGCGCGCTGAGCTCGGTCGAGGCCCAGATCACCAAGCCGGATCAGCTCACCAGCGCGACGAGCTTCGACACCAGCTCCGACGGCAGGGGGCGTGCGGCGTTCTCCGCGCGGAGTCGCTCGCACGCCGCCCTGATCTCCTTGTCCTCCAACAGCTTCGTGAGATGCGAAGCGTCCACAGTGGTGTCTTCGAGCCACAGGCCGATACCAGCGTCGCGGACGAGTGTCGCGTTGTCGAACTGGTCGGCGCTGTGCGGAAGCAGCAACTGCGGCACTCCGGCGGCCAGCGAGGTGAAGGTGCTGCCGGAACCGCCGTGGTGCACGATCGCGTCGCAGTGCTCCAACAGGGCGTTCAACGGGATCCACTCGACGAGGCGCACGTTCTCCGGCAGCTCGCCCAGTTCCGCGACGTCGGAGTCGCCGAGCGCGAAGATGAACTCCGCGTCGATCTCCTTGGCCGCCTCGACGATCTGGCCCAGCGCGCCGACGGACATCAGGCCGACCGCGGTGCCGAGGGTGACGCACACCCTCGGCCGTTCCCGCTTGGCGAGCAGCCACCCCGGCAGCACCCCGCCCGCGTTGTACGCGACGTAGCGCATCGGCCACCCGATCTGCGGGGTGCCGAGCCCCTCGGTGGCGATGTCGATGATCGCGTCGGCCTCGGTCGGCCGCGTCACGCCATGCCGGTCGTAGGCGTCGGTGTACTTGGCGTACAGCGCGAGCTCGTCGGTCCCGCGCGCCGAACCGAAGTTGTGCTGCACGGCGGGAATTCCGAGCTTCGCGGCGATGAACGGGCCCGCGGAGTCCATCTGCTCGAAGACCACCAGGTCCGGCCGCCAACCCTGGGCGGCGGCGAGCATCCCCTCGGTGAGCCGGTCGCCGAGCGCGGCGAACACCCGCGCGACGAGCTCCATCGCCCGCCGCGGGTCCTCCACGAACAGCTCGTGGATCGAGGCGAAGTCCCCGAACCGCTCGTTCTCCCGCACTGTAGTCCCGAAGAACTTCATCACGTCCAGCCCCGGCGCGGCCTCCACCGCGGGCAGCCCAGCTTGCGCGGCGCGCTCGACGACGTCACCGGTGCTGGCGACCAGCACGTCGTGACCCCCGGTCCGCAGCGCCCAGGCGAGCGGGATCATCGGAAACAGGTGGCCAAGCCCCGGCGATGACGAGAAAAGAACTCTCACGACTTCCTCCCTGGGAGTCTGTTGGCGAATGGTGTGGGTTGGTCGTGAGCGTGAGGGCATGAAGGTGGGGCTTCTGGTAATCGAGATGTACCACCAACTTGATCATTAAAAGCCCCAGGATGTCTGTCTACCGTGCCGAGGCCGCGAAGGCGAGTTGTGGCGTGTCTGGTTGCGCATGTCGTGACCGGACACGTCGGTATCCGTCTGATCTGACCGATGAGCAGTGGCAGGTGTTGGAGCCGCAAGCGCGGGCGGTCATGGCCGAGTTGCGCAAGAGCCCTGCCGGAGCGCCAATGAAGCATGACCTGCGTGCGATGGTGGACGCGATCGGCTATCTGAGCCGCTATGGCATCGAGTGGCGGGCGTTGCCGGTCGACTTCCCGCCCTGGGAAGCGGTGTATGCGTTCTTCGAACGGTGGAGCGAACGGGGCCTGCCGCAGCGTCTGGTCGACCGGTTGCGGGACGCATCCGGATCGCGTGTGGCCGGGCCGAGTTGCCTACCGCAGCGGTCATCGACGCCCAGACCGTGCGCGGTGCCGACACCGTGGCAGCCGACGGCGCCGGCTATGACGCGGGGAAGAAAACCAAGGGGCGTAAGAGAAACATTGCCACTGACTGCCTCGGACTCCTGTTAATGGTGACCGTCACCTCCGGCGGCATGCAAGACCGCGACAGCGCCCACCGGCTGCTGGCACTGCTGCGCGAACACTTCTCCACCATCACCCTGGTCTGGGCCGACGGCGGCTACGCCGGACGCCTCGTCACGTGGGCCAAAGCCGTGCTGTGCCTGACACTCACCGTTGTCAAACGCACCGACGACATCAAGGGCTTCGTGGTACTGCCCCGCAGATGGGTCGTCGAGAGGACGTTCGGCTGGCTGACCCGCCATCGACGCCTCGTCCGGGACTACGAACGCCGACCAGAACACCACGAAGCCATGGTGTGGTGGGCCACCGTCACGATCATGACCCGCCGCCTAACCCGAGAACTCTCCGGCGACCCACCACCAGCACGCTGGGGCCAGCCCAGACAACCCAGCTCAACCACGGCATGACCATCTACCAACAGGCTCTTAGAGGCGCGCGACCTCCGACGTGGCGAGCAGGAACGCCCCGACGGCGAAGTTCGACGTGTCGTTGGCGCGCACGGGCTGGTGGTCGGACGGCTGCTGCCCCACGCCCTGCACGTATCCGAGCCGACCGCTGGACTGCAAGGCGAGCCTGGTCAGTCCGTCCCAGCCCTTCGTCACGACCGGGCGGTAGGCGGTGGCGTCGAGGAGCCCGGACCGCACACCCCACGCCAGGCCGTAGGTGAAGAACGCCGTGCCGCTCGTCTCTGGACCCGGATAGTTGTCGGGGTCACCGAGGTTGACGTTCCAGAACCCGTCCGAGCGCTGCACCTGCGCGAGCCTCGCGGCCATCTGCCGGAAGTCCGCCTCGTAGCCCGCGCGGTAGGGCGACTGCGGCGGCAACACCTGGAGCACCTTGGCGAGCGCCGCGATCGCCCAGCCGTTGCCGCGCGACCAGTAGATGTTCTTGTTCACGAACTTGCTGTCCCGCCACCACGACCCGTTGTTCCACAGCCGCTGCCGGGTGTAGCGGTAGAGCCGGTCGCCGTAGTCCATCCTGCCGAGCCGCGCGAAGATCGGCAGCGCCATGTGCAGCGCGTCGACCCACCACCAGTAGTCGGTCCTGCCGGTCGCGATGGTCGCGTCGATCTCCCGGACGATCGCCGCCCTCCGCCGCGGTTCCGGGTTGTCCTCGTAGAGGTCGAGGTAGGCCTGGCCCGCTGCCTGGTGATCGGCGAAGTGCGGGTTGCCCGACGAACTCCTGAGCCCGAAGTTGTGCCGGTTCGCCCAGCCCAGCGTGTAGTCGCGGTACCTGGTGTCGTTGGTGGCCCGGTACAGCGCCATGACACCGCTGTGCAGGGTCGCGTCCTGCCAGTCGTTGCCGCCGACGGCCTGCGTGCGGATCCAGTAGTCCGCGGCCAGCCGCCCGGAGTCGAGCGGCCCGGCGTCCGCCAGCGCGGTGCCGGGACCGATGAGTGGCAGGGCTGATGCCCCGAGCAGGAACGAACGCCGCCTCACCATCAGGTTTTCTCCAATTTGTGACATGGGCGGCGTCATCGCCCATTAGAGCGGGGAGTGGCCCGCCAGGCCAGGGTTTCGGAGGATCCCGGTACGTGGTGAGCGACCACACAGCCCGTTCCGGAAACACTGTGGGCATGGGGGCCGTTATACGTGTTGGTCGGTGCGATCCGTGTCCCCCGGGCCTCACCTCAACGCCTTCGCGGAAGACCGTTCGGCTGGTACCGCGCAGAGCCACTCGCCGAGAGGCGACCGATCGCATCGGCCTCACCAGCTCGTCCTCAAGGCGTCGCTCTCCCCGACAGACGTCTTGAGGGCGTCCGGTCGGCGCGGAGCTCTCCTGCCGCGCCGACCACCCGGTTTCTTCTTGCCCCGGAAGGTCTTCCGCGTTCGTGACGGTGACCGGCCACACAGGTTCCCCTGGAACACAACGGATCCCCGCGCCGTTGTACGGGGTGGTCGGTGCGGAACGAGTCCCCGGGCCCCAACACAAACGCCCTCGCGGCATACCGTTCGGCTGGAACCGCGTCGTGCCCACCGCCGAGAGGCGACCGCCGCACCGACCACAAGCTCGGCCCTCAGGCTGTACACCCCCCGGACGGCTTGAGGGCCTTCCTCTTCACCCGGATTCCCTTGCACGGCTGGGAATTCGACGCCGGACGACCGGGTGAGCGAGCACACAGCACGCCGGGAACACAACGGAACCCGCACCGACCACAAGCTCGGCCCTCAGGCCGTACACCCCCAGGCAGCCTGAGGGCCTTCCTCTTCACCCGAATTCCCTTGCACCACAAAGAATCCCGCACCGGACACGCTCAATCCCTTGCGAAACCAGGAATTCAGTACCCCGCGCGGTGAGCGAGCACACAGATCACCAGGAAACACAACGGAACCCCGCGCCGTTGTACGAGACGGTCGGTGCGGAACGAGTCCCCGGGCCCCAACACAAACGCCCTCGCGGACCACCGTTCACCCGGAGCCGCGTCGTGCCCACCGCCGAGAGGCGACCGCCGCACCGACCACCTAACTCGCCCCCAGGCTGCCGTCCTCCCCCAGGCAGCGTGGGGGCTTCTCGCATCTGCGGGCCGGACGGGTCAGGCGACTCCGGCGGCGATCAGCTTCGTCCAGATCTCGCCCTGGTCGACCACCTCGACGCCGAGCTTCTCCGCCTTCGTCAGCTTGCCCGCGCCCACGCCCTCGCCCGTGATGAGCAGGTCGGTGGTGGCCGAGACCGAGGAGGCGGCGGTGGCGCCGGCGCGTTCGCACATCTTCTGGAACGTCGGGCGGGTGACCTTCTCGCCGGAGCGCGGGTCGCTGATCGAGCCCGTGATCACGACGGACTTGCCCTCCAGGGGCGCGCCGGCGACGACCACCGGTGGCAGGTCCTCCGAGCGGACCTCCAGGGAGACGCCGCGCTCCCGCAGGCGTTCGATCTCCGGGCGCAGCCGGGACAGGTGGAAGTTGATCGACTCGGCGACCTTCTGGCCGATGTCCTCGACCGCCACGAGCTTCTCGACGCCCGCGTCGGCCACCTCTTCCAGCGAGCCGAAGCCCGCGCGGCACAGGCGGGCCGCGGTGCCTTCCGAGGCCATCGGGATCGAGAGGCCGATCATGGCTCGGCGCAGGCCCACGGAGCGGCTGCGGTCGATGGACTCGATCATGCGGGTCGCGGAGATCTCGCCCACGCGGTCGAACTCCAGCAGGCGTTCCTTGGTGAGCGTGTAGAAGTCCGACGGGTTCACCAGGTCGCCGGTCTCGGCGAGGCGCTCGATCCACACCTGGCCGATGGCGTCGATGTCGGCGGCGGCGCGGGACGACCAGTGGATCAGGCGGCGCACGGTCTGGGCGGGGCAGACGGCGTTCGTGCAGAACAGCTCGCGGCTGTTGCCCTGCTCGGTCAGCGGTTGCGAGCACGACGGGCAGTCGGAGGGCGGGATGATCTCGCGTTCGTCGCCCGTGCGCTTCGACTCGTCCAGGACGCCCGCGACGAACGGGATCACGTCGCCCGCGCGGCGGACCAGGACCGTGTCGCCGATCTTGATGCCGCGCGAGCGGATGACCTCCTGGTTGGCCAGGGTCGCGCGGGTGACCGTCGTGCCGCCGACGAACACCGGCTCCAGCCACGCGACCGGGGCGATCTTGCCGGTCTTGCCCACGTCCCAGACGACGTCCTTCAGCACCGTCGTCTTCTCCTCGGCCGCGAACTTGTACGCGATCGCGCCGCGCGGAGAGGACGAACGGGTGCCCGCGGCGGCGAACGCGTCACGGTTCGCGAGGCGCAGCACGGCGCCGTCGAGGTCGTAGTCGAGCTTGTTGCGGGCCTGCTCGATGCCGCCGATCAGCTCCTGCGCCTCGGCCGCGGTGGAGCAGTGCTTCATCTCCGCCACGCTGAAGCCCAGCTTGCGCAGGCCCGCGTCGAGGTCGGAGTCGGCGCTCTCCGGCTCGGTCGTCAGGTCGAACGCGAAGAACTGCATCCGCCGGCCCTCGACCGCCTTCGGGTCCTTGGCGCGCAACGTGCCCGCGGCGGCGTTGCGCGGGTTGATCAACGGCTTGTCCGGGTGCGCCGCGTTGTACGTGTCGAACGTCGAGCGCAGCATCACGCACTCGCCGCGCACCTCGACGCGGCCCGGCGCCTCCACCTTGTCCGGCACTCCGTCGCACAACGCGCGCGTCAGGAACGTGACGTCGTCCCCAGTCGAGCCGTCGCCACGGGTGACAGCGCGCGCGAGCCGGCCGTTCTCGTACACCAGCGCCAGCGACAGTCCGTCGAGCTTCGGCATGACGACCACGGGCTGACCGGGGAACCGCGAGAAGAACGACTCGACCTGCTCGGGCTTGTTCGCCTTCTCCAGCGACAGCATCGGCCGTGAGTGCCGCACGGGCGCGTGCAGCACCGACGGCGCACCCACGTGGTCGAGCGGGTTGTCCTTCGGCGCCAGCTTCGGGTGTTTCGCGACCAGACCGCGGAACTCGTCCTCGATCGCGTCGTACTCCGCGTCCGCCACCAGCGGCTCGCCCTGGTAGTACGCGTCCCGCAGCTCGACGATCCGCGCCGCCAGCTCCTGAATCCGATCCCCCGCAGCACTCATGGACAGGACGTTACCGGGCACCCCTGACAATTCCGTGCAGCCGCGATCGAGCACCGCTCAAGCCGTGTGCTCCATCAGAGCGTCGACGAACTCGGGCCACACCGGACGGGGCAGATCGTGCCCGACCGAGTCCAGGACCAGCAGCGACGCACCCGGCACGGCGTCACGCAGAGCTTCCCCGTGCTCCAGCGGATAGACCGGATCGAGCGAACCGTGTACCACCAAAGTGGGCGCGACGATGTCACCGAACCCACCTCCACTCGGTGCGTCGAACTCCATGCGGAAGTGGTTGGTCATCGCCGACGCCACGTTCACCGTCCGCGCCACGTCCTGCACGGCCAGCAGACGCACGGCTTCCTCGTCGAAATACGGCGACGTACCCGCGTACGCCCGCAGCACCGACACGATGGACTCCACATCGGACGAAGCCTGCGCACCCGAGGCCTCCAGAAATGCCTCGGTCATCGGCGGCAGGTCCGGGTCACCGGTCGTGGTCGCCACGAACGTCAGCGACAGCACCCGATCCGCGTGATCGACGCCCAGCGCCAGCGCGATGGCCCCGCTCATCGATCGTCCGACCACATGAGCACGGCCGACGCCCAACGCGTCCAGGATCCCCACGGCGTCCAGCACCAGGTCGGACAGCGCGTACCCCGGCTCACCCGGCGGATAGCTCACGGACAGCCCTGTGTCGCGGTTGTCGTAACGGATCACGAACCGCCCACGCGCCGCGATCGCCGCACACAACTCCGACTCCCACCACAACATGGACGCGCACGCGCCGTGGATCAGCAGCACAGCCGGATCGGCAGGATCCCCGAACGTCTCGACGCACAACTCCACCCCGTTGACGCGCATCACCGCACCGCCGGTCCATCGCGCAGCACGCCGCGCACGTGATCCACGGACAAGGCAGCGGGGTCGAAGGCGGTCAGGCACCAGGTTGCCCCAGCAGAGGCGTACGGCGTGACGTCCTCACCAGGAGAGACCTCGCAGACGTAGTCGAACGGCCCGTCACCGGTCCGCAGTGCCTCCACCTGCCCCACCGCGTCAGCGAACTCACCGGCGGACGACAGGTTCACGGGGAAGAAGCCGTCCAGACCGGCGGCCCGACGCATCGGCCGCACCTTCCCCGGGAACCCGGCGGCCCACACCGGAACTCCAGGCCGCTGCACGGGCCGAGGCAGGAACGTCACACCGTCCACTGTGTAGTGCGCGCCGCGATGACGCACGACCTCCCCCGACCACGCCGCCCGCAGGATCTCCAGCGACTCGTCCAGCATCTGCCCGCGCACCCGGTCGTCGCACTCCTCCCCGGTCCGCGAGAACTCGCCCGCGAACCGGTCGCTCCCGAGCCCCACCCCGAGCACGAGCCGTCCGCCGCTGAGCAGGTCCAGCGAAGCGGTCTCGCGGGCGAGCTTCACGGGCCGCCGCCGGGCGACAGCCGACACCATCGGCCCGAACCGCAGCCGCGAGGTGGCCGAGGCGACGGCCGCCAGCGTGATCCACGGATCGGCCACGTGCGTGACCGGCTCGCGCCACCGGACGTGGTCCCAGACGAACAGCCCCGCCCAGCCCGCCTCCTCCGCCTCCGCGGCGAGCCGGGCGACGAGCAACGGATCGGCGAGCGCGTCGAACAGCGGCAACCAGAGAGCACATCGTGGGTTCATGAGAGCAACGCTAGAAACGAACGAGCATTAACAAAAGCGATAGATTCTGCTCACAACAACAAGCCACGCTTATACTCGGGGCCGTGATGGACCTCCGCCACCTCGCAACCCTGGACGCCGTGGCCACCGAAGGCACCTTCGGCAAGGCCGCCGACCGCCTCGGCTACACGCAGTCGGCCGTGAGCCAGCAGGTCGCCGCGCTGGAGAAGGCCGTGGGCGGCGCCGTGTTCGACCGTCCCGGCGGCCCGAAACCGGTCCGCCTCACGCCACTGGGCGAGGTGGTGCTCGCCCACGGACGCGAACTCCTGGCCAGAGCCGCCGCCACCGAGGACGCCGTCGAACGGTTCAAGGCAGGCGAGGGCCGCGTCGACATCGGCACCTTCCAGAGCGTCACCAACGTCATCCTCCCGACGGTGGTCCGCCAGATCCTCATCGAACACCCCAACGCCGACATCCGGCTGTTCGAGGAGGAGACCGACCAGCCCACCGCCGACGGCCTGGACCTGGTCTTCTTCGACGGACGGGTCAAGGACGCCGAGCAGGTCAAGATCCTCGACGACCCGTACGTGCTGGTCACCCGCCGCGTCCAGTTCCCGGCGGGCCCGGTCCCGCTCCAGGCCCTGCACGGCGCAGCGATGGTCGCCCAGCCGCCGATCTGCGACCAGGCCAGGGTCGAACGGGTCTACGCCGACGCCGGGGTCGCGCCGCTCATCGTGTTCCGCACGGCCGACAACCGGGGCGTGATCTCGATGGTCCGCGCCGGCATGGGCGTCGCCGTGATGCCGAGACTCGCGCTCGACGTGCCCTCGGACGACCTGTCCACACACGAACTCGAACCCGCGCTGGCCCCGCGCGAGATCTACCTGGCCTGGCAGGCGAACCGGACGCTGTCACCGCTGGCCACCCGCGTCATCGAACTGACCAGGCAGACGGCCGCGAAGCTCTAGGCGCTGTCCTGCAAGTTCGTCAGGTGAGAGACGCGGGTGAGAGTCCCGGAGGCGGTGCTGTCGCCCGACGAGACTTACAGGACAGGGGCTAGTCACTCGGCCCGCGCAGCATCAGCACCACCCGCAGGACGTGCTCGACGGCCGCCGGGAACACCGCTCCCCGCAGTTCGTCGCGGCGTGCCAGGGTCTGCCCGGCGAAGTCGACCATGCGTTCCGGCCCGACCCTCCGGACCACGAGCGCGGCGACCTCCTCCAGGTCGAGGCCGGGGTGGTCGAGGCGGGTCAGCGCGAACTCGACGATCAGCTCCTCGTCGCTCATCCGGCACCTCCTCCCGACTCTTCGGATTCTTCCACCGATACACGTCGAAAACATGTGCTGGACCGATGATCCGCGTTACCAGCACGCTGTCGTTCATGAAGTTCTCGCGGCCAGAGGCCCGCAGCTGGCGATGCCCGCCCGCGCCCACCGAGGTGCGGGACTTCCACGCTCAGCTGCCTGACTACGCGCCCACCCCGCTGACCGCACTGCCGGCTCTCGCCGCGGAGCTCGAGATCGGCCGTTTGTTCGTCAAGGACGAATCCTCCCGGCTGGGCCTGCCCGCTTTCAAGGCCCTGGGCGCGTCCTGGGCCGTTCACCGCGTTCTTCAGCATCACACCGGGCCGGTCACGCTCACCACCGCGACCGACGGCAACCACGGTCGCGCGGTCGCCCGCATGGCCCGGCTACGCGGCCGGCGAGCCCACGTCTTCGTGCCGAACACCGTGCCCGCCCAGGCGATCGAGGCCATCCGCGCCGAGAACGCCGAGGTCACCGTCGTCGACGGCACGTACGACGACGCGGTCGCCAGAGCCGCCGAAGCGGACGGGATCCTCGTGCAGGACATGGGGTGGCCCGGTTACGAGGAGATCCCGGCCTGGATCGTCGAGGGTTACGGCACGCTCTGCCACGAGATCGACGAACAGCTCGACGCAGAACCCGACCTGGTGGTCATCCCCGTCGGCGTCGGCTCGTTCGCCCAGGCCGTCATCACGCATTACCGCAGCCGTGACTCGCGCACGAGACTCCTCTCCGTCGAACCCGACAGTGCCGCCTGCGTCCTCGAAAGTCTGAAAGCGGGCGAACGCAAGACCATCCCCACCGGCGACACGATCATGGCCGGTCTCAACTGCGGCACCCCGTCCGCGACCGCCTGGCCGTACCTGAGCAACGGCCTGGACGCCGCCGTGTCCATCTCCGAAGCCGAATGCGCCCAAGCAATGCAAGACCTCCACGCGCAGAACGTCCACTCAGGACCGTGCGGCGCCGCCCCTCTCGCCGGACTGCGCGCCATCCGCAGCGAGTTCGGCGAGCTCGCCACCGTTGTGCTCATCAGCACCGAAGGACGCCCGTGAACCCACGTGACCTGCTGGCCGACCTGATCTCCATCGACTCGGTCAACCCCGACCTCGTCCCCGGTGGCAACGGCGAAGGAGCGATCGCCGGCTTCTGCGCCACCTGGTTCCAGCGCAACGGCTTCGAGGTCCACCGCCTGGAGCGGCGACCGGGCAGGCCGTCGCTCGTCGCCGTCAGGAAGGGCACCGGCGGCGGGAGGTCGTTGATGCTCAACGGCCACCTCGACACGGTCGGCCTCGCGGGCTACGACGGCGACCCGCTCAAGCCCGAGATCAACGACGGCAGGATGTTCGGCCGTGGCACCTTCGACATGAAGGGTGGCATCGCGGCCATGATGATCGCCGCCGCCCGAGCCACCGAACGCCCGCTGCGCGGCGACGTGATCGTCGCGTGCGTGGCCGACGAGGAACACGGCAGCTCCGGCACGGAAGAGGTGCTGGACCGCTTCACCGCCGACGCCGCCATCGTCACCGAGCCCAGCCACCTCGAAGTCACGCTGGCGCACAAGGGTTTCGTGTGGTTCGACGTCGAGGTCCAGGGCAGGGCCGCGCACGGGTCACGGCCGGAGCTCGGCATCGACGCGATCGCCAAGGCCGGCCACTTCCTCGTGGCACTGGAACAACTCGGCCGAGATCTCGCAGAGGGCCCGAGACACCACCTGCTCGGCACCGGCACGGTCCACGCGTCGCTGATCGGCGGTGGAGAGGAGGCCTCGACGTACCCCGCGACCTGCCGGATCACCCTCGAACGCCGCACCGTCCCGGGAGAATCCCCGCAGCAGACCGAGGACGAGCTGCGCACGATCCTCGACCATCTCACCACGACGGTCCCGGACTTCACCGCCACGCTCACCCGAGGCCTCGCCAGGGAGCCGTTCGAGGCAGACCCCGAAGCCGAGATCGTCCGCACGCTCATCGCGAACCTCGGCGAGCCGCCCGTCATCCGCGCCGAGCCGTTCTGGACCGACTGCGCCCTGCTGGACCGCGCCGGCATCCCCTGCCTGCTGTTCGGCGTCGACGGCGCGGGTGCCCACGCGGCCACCGAGTACGTCGACCTGGCCTCGCTGGACCGGCTGACCGAGGTGCTGACCGCCACGATCGCCGGTTTCTGCCACTAGTGGCCCGCAACTTTGCCGGGGGATTCGTGGTCAGACGGGTGCATCGTGGAGTTCAGGGAGCCGGGCTGGCCCGCTCTGGTGAACGGCTTCCTCGCCGTATGACCGGTTCCTCGACGTAACGCCAGCTGAGCGCCGCCGCCACGATCGTGAGCACCGCCGCGATCGGCCCGGCGGCGGCCCCCAGTTCGGGCCGCAGCCACAGCGTCAGCGGGTAGTTCCACAGGTAGGCGCCGTAGGACAGGGTGCCGAGCGCCACCAGCGGGCGGATCGGCGTCGCCACCTGCTCCCACTTCGACCAGACCAGCAGCAGGACGGCCGTGCAGGCCGCGATCGCCGGGCCCGCCACGAGGTAGGTCAGCGCGTGGCCTCGCAAAGGCACCACCGACAGCACCGCCAGACCGGTCAGGGCGATCGGCACGGCCCAGCGCGGCGCGGTGGTCAGCTTCAGCCTGGTGGCGGCGCCGATCACGAAGCACACGAACCACGACGTCGGCAGCGCGTAGGCGTTGTCGGCGTTCGGCCACAGCCAGACGAGCGTGGCCGTGCAGGCCGCGAGCGCGCCCAGTGCCGTGACGACCAGGACCGCGCCGGTCCGGTTGCGGACCCAGGCGAACGCCAGCACAGCGGGCCACAGCAGGTAGAACTGCTCCTCGGTCGCGAGCGTCCAGCCGTGGAACGCCGCCGGACTGACCCCGCTGATGGGCAGGTTGCCGGTGAACGTCACCAGCACGACCACGGTCTTGAGCAGCTTGTCGCGCTCCCCCAACGGGTCGAACACGAGCGTGACGATCGCGAAGATCAGGGTGAGCGCCAGCAACGCGGGCAGCAGCCTTCGCGCCCGGCGCAGGTAGAACCGCTTGAAGTCGACACGTCCGGTGTTCGTCAGCTCCCGCTGCAGGACGCCGGTGATCAGGTAGCCGCTGAGCGTGAAGAACACGACCACACCGACCACGCCCGCACCGGGGAACACGTCAGGGAACGCGTGGCGCAGCATCACCAGCAGAATCGCGATGCCGCGCAACACGTCCAGCCCGGCGATCCGCTTCACCGCATCGCTCCCCGGACGAGCTTGTCCAGCAGGTCCGAATAGGACAGTCCGGCGGCCGCGAACATCTTGGGCACCTGCGACTCCGCCGTCATGCCCGGCATGGTGTTGACCTCGTTGAGCACCAGGCCGTCCTCGGTGAGGAAGAAGTCGACCCGCGCGAGTCCACGGCAGCCGAGCGCCTCGTAGACCTTCAACGCCGCGTCTTCCAAAGCCTTGAGTTCCGTGTCCGCCAACGGGGCCGGGATGACGAACTTCGCGCTGCCGTCGTACTTCACGGCCGTGTCGAAGAGTCCGGGAACCTGGATCTCCAGCGGTGGCCCGGTCCTGCGCCCCTCCTCCGGGTCGTCCAGGACCGCGATGTCGATCTCCCGGCCGTCCAGGACCTCCTCGACCAGCACGCGGTCGTCCAGCTCCAACGCGTGGCGCACGGCCGGTTCGAGCTCTTCCTCGCGTTCGACGAGCTTCACCCCGAAACTCGACCCCGCCGCCACCGGCTTCACCACGACAGGACCCGTGAAGTCCACAGTGGACGCGTTGGTGACGAGCGTGCCCTTCGCCGTACGGACCCCGACGGCCTCGGCGACGAGCTTGGTGACCCATTTGTCCATCGCGAGCGCGCCGGCCCGCAGCGGCGAGCCCACGTACGGCACGCCCGCCAGTTCGCACAGGCCGGCCAGCGTGCCGTCCTCGCCCAGCGGCCCGTGGACCAGCGGCAACACTACGTCGCAGGTCGCGATCACGTCGAGCGCGGCGGCGAGGCTGCCGGACGTCAGCGTGTCCAGCACCTGGCCGTTCTGGCCGTACCACCGGCCGTCGCGTCCGATCGTGAGCGCCACGGCCTCGTACTTCGCCGGGTCGAGCGCCTCGCGCACCGACGCCGCCGACGCCACGGAGACGTCGTGCTCGCAGTTCTGCCCGCCACCGATCACGGCGACGCGGATCCCCCTCATCGAACGCTCCTCCGCACCCTCGCCCCAATGCCCGTCACGATCTCGTGCGGGATCGTGCCCGCCCACCGGGCCCAGTCCCCCGTCGTCGGCTCGCCGCCGTCCCCCGGCCCGAACACCACCGCCTCGTCCCCCGGTTCCACCACGTCGTCCCCGACGTCGACCACGACCTGGTCCATCGAGATCACCCCGGCGACCGGCCGGCGCCGTCCCGCCAGCCACACCTCAGCCCGCGTGGACGCGTTGCGCGGCAGGCCATCCGCATAGCCGACCGGCAGCAACGCCAGCGTCGTAGCGTGTTCCGTCACGTACGTGTGCCCGTAGCCGACGCCGGTTCCCGCGGCGACCCGCCGCACCTGGACCACCGGCGCCGTGAACCGCAACGCGGAGCGCAGCCGGGTGGTCCCGGACGGGTCGATCCCCACCAGCCCGGCCCCGATCCGGACGACGTCCAGATGGGTGCCGGGGTCCGTCAGCGCGGCGCTCGTGGCCGCGAGGTGCCGCACGGACGGCCGCAGCCCCGCCTGGCGCGCCATCGCGACTCCCCGCAGCAACGCCCGCTTCCCGGTCTCATTCGCTCCAGGAATGTCGGCACAAGGCAGATGTCCCATCACTCCAACGACCGAGACCCTCCCGGCCAGTTCCGCGCGACGTGCCGCCGACATCAGCGACAACCAGGTCTCCGGCGCGGCCCCGTCCCGCGCCATTCCCGTGTCCAGCTGGAGGTGCACGCGCACCCCGGCCTCCATCGCGGCGAGGTGGTCGAGACTCGGCACGCTCAGGTCGATCCCGTACCGGACCGCCGTCCGCACGTCGGCGTCGACCGTGTTGAGCCAGCTCAGCACCGGAACGTCCACACCGGACTCCCGCACCCGCACGGCCTCGGCCAGGGACGTGACCCCGATCCAGGTGGCGCCCGCGGCCACCGCCGTGCGGGCGACGTCACCCAGCCCGTGCCCGAACCCGTCCGCCTTCACCACCGCCATCACGCCACCGCGGGCGAGCGAGACGAACCGCCTCGTGTTGGCGGCCACCGCGGCGAGGTCGACCGAGAGCGACGGCCCGGCCGAGACCTGGCGCAGGCTCGTCACGCGCGCGCCCACGCAGGCACCTCCACTGGTCCGTAAACGGCGTGGTCGGCCCCGGTCAGCAACGCCCAGTAGCGGTCGCCGTAGGACCAGTGCCACCACTCGGTCGGATAGTTGATCAGGCCGGCCGCACTCAGCGCGTCGGCCAGCACCGTCCGGTTGCGGCGGGCCTCCTCGTCGACCGGTGCCGCGAAGAAGCAGGCGCCGTCGCTCTCCTCGGGAGTGGCGTCGACCGCCGTGCCCATCCACAGCTCGGCACCCGACGCCGTGACCAGCGTCAGGTCGACAGCGGCGCCCGCGACGTGCGGCGCGACGGCCAGCGGAGCCACGAACCGGCTCGACAACCGGCCGAGCTCGACGGCATCGGCCGTGGGGTGCAGTTCGAGCAACTCGGCCGTGTACCGCTCGATGATCGCGCTCTGGTCGTCGATGCTGCGATGCCCCTCGATCACCCGCAGGTCCACACCGGACGGAAGCAGCGCGCGGGCCACGTCGAGCCGCCGCGCGAGTCCCTCCCGCACCCACACTCCAGGTGCGTGGTCCAATGGCACCAAAGGATCCCCGTTGTCGAGCACGCGGACGGCGCGCACGACCGGATCGGCTAGCAGGATGGTCATGCAGCCAACCTAGAAACGGTCGTCCACTCCGGACTCCTCCTCGAGGTCACGCCCGCCCGCCGAACGGCCGGTTCGCAGGCGTGCGGATCAGCCGTTCGGACGAGGGACGCACGTCCGCCCGGAATTCGGCAGACTGGCGTCGTGACCCGACAGAGGACGAACTGACGTGCACGCCGCCGGCCTGGTGCTGCACCCGCAACGAGACTCCGCCGCCGCCGTCGAGGCGGTCCTCGGCTGGGCGACCCTCCGCGGTGTCGAGATCCTCGGCATCTCCGACGAGATCCAGCGCCTGCGTTGCGAGGCCACCCCGGTCACCGCGGAGGAACTGGGCCGCCGCGCCGACCTGCTCGTGAGCCTCGGCGGCGACGGCACCATGCTGCGCGCCATGCGCATGGCCGACGGTGAACGAGCCCCGGTCCTCGGCGTCAACCTGGGCAAACTCGGCTTCCTGGCCGAGGTCGACGTCCCTGACCTGCCCGCCGCACTGAGTGCCATCGACGCCCACGAGTTCACCGTCGAACCCCGCCTCGCCGTCGACGCGCACTTCAACGACCAGAAGGTCACCGCGTTCAACGACATCGCCGTCGTCCGCATCCCCGGCGAGGGCAGCGCCCGCGTCGCCGTCCGCGTGGCCGGTCAGCCGTTCGTCAGCTACGCCGCCGACGCCGTCATCGTCGCCACCCCGACCGGTTCCACCGCCTACAGCTTCTCCGCGGGCGGCCCGATCACCAGCCCGTCCGTCGAGGCCCTGCTCGTCACCCCGGCCGCCCCGCACTCCGCCTACAGCCGGGGCATCGTGCTGTCGGTCAACGACGAGGTCGACCTGGACCTGCTGCCGTCCAGCGGTCGCCTGGCCGTCGAGGTGGACGGCATGGTCGCGGGCTACGTCGAACCCGGCCAGCGGGTGTCGTTGCGCGGTCGCGCCGGTGCCGCGCGGGTGGTGCGGCTCGGGTTGACGACGTTCTACCAGCGGGCGCGCCGCAAGCTGCGGCTCACCGACTCCGCCGAACTCGGATGAGGCTGCGCGAGTGGACCGTCGAGGACGCGGCCTGGTACGCGGAGGCCACCAGGGACCCGGAGGTCCAGCGCTACACGACCGACCCGCCCACGATCACCGAGGCACAGGTCGCCGACGCGATCAGGTCGTTGTCCACGAACCCCACCACCGCGTCGTTCTGCATCGAGGACGCGGGTGAACGCTGCGGCAACGTGGCCGTCGACTTCGAGGACGGCATCGGCCACGTGTCGTACCTCGTGGCCGCTCCCGCACGCGGCCGGGGACTGGCGACCAAGGCGCTCACCGAGTTCGTCGCGTGGATCCTCGCCCGTCGCACCGTCGGCGAACTGAGGTTGTGGACGCACCGGGACAACATCGGCTCTCGCAAGGCCGCCGAGCGCGCCGGGTTCGTCCGCGATCCCGCCCGCGACGAGGACCGGGAGATCAAGGGCGGCATCTGGCCGACGGTCGCCTACCACCTCGTTCCCTGATCTCCAGTCGTGCTCGAGCGCCGCTTGTTCGGATGTCCGCGCCGAGCAACGGATGGGGGCAGGGGACATGGAACTGAACAGGCGCAGAGTGTTCGCGCTGGGTGCGGGTGCCGCGCTCGCCGCGGGCGCCGGGACCGCCGGTGCTGACGCCGAGCGGAAGGTCACCGAGCCGGACCTCCCCGGTTTCAAGCACAACTACGCGCAGGTCAACGGGGTGCGCCTGCACTACGTCACGGGCGGCAAGGGCGAGCCGCTCGTGCTGCTGCCGGGATGGCCGCAGACCTGGTGGCTGTACAACAAGATCCTGCCCGCGCTCGCCACGAAGTTCCGGGTCATCGCGGTCGACATGCGCGGGCAGGGCGGATCGGACAAGCCGGCCGGCGGGTACGACAAGAAGACGATGGCGACGGACCTGCACGAGCTCGTCAAGAAGCTCGGGTACGACAAGGTCAACGTCCTCGGGCACGACCTGGGCAGCATGGTCGCGTTCTCGTTCGCGGCCAACTTCCCGAACGCGACGAAGAAGGTCGCGTTCATGGACGTGCTGCACCCCGACGAGAGCTTCTACCAGATCCCGCTGCTGCCTCGACCGGGCGGATTCAGCGTGTGGTGGTTCGCGTTCAACCAGGTCATGGGGCTGCCAGAGCAGCTGCTGGCCGGGCGGTTCCGGTACCTGATCGACTGGCTCTTCGCGAACACCGCGTTCACGCCGTCCGCCATCGACGAACGCTCGCGGCGGATCTACGCGCAGAACTACAACTCGGCTGACGCCATCCGCGCCAGCAACGGCTGGTACCAGGCGTTCCACCAGGACATCGCGGACGGCAAGACCTACGCCAAGCTCGTGCCGCCGGTGCTGGGCCTGGCCTCGATCTCGTCCTACGACCAGTTCCTCGGGACGCTGCCGAACGTCGCGAACCAGTTCGAGGTCGTGCGCGTCGACGGGTCCGGCCACTGGCTCGCCGAGGAGCAGCCGGACTTCGTCACGGGCGAGATCGTCCGCTTCTTCAGCTGACCTGCCTCACCGGACGTGCCGAGGGGATGAACGCCGCGACCACGACTGCCAGCAGCGCGGTCGCGGCACCCAGGCCCATGATGAGCTGGAAGCTGAACGGCACGCCGACCTGCGTGAGCACAACGCCCGCCACCGCGCTCGACACCGACGTGCCGATCGCGCGCATCAACGCGTTGAGGCTGTTGGCCGCGGCGGTCTCCGACGTTGGCACGGCACCCATGATCAGCGCGGGCATCGCGCCGTAGCCGAGACCGATGCCGGCGCCGATCACGGCCGAGATGATGACGAGTTGCCACACCGCGGTCAGCATGAAGATCCCCGCGCCGTAACCGATAGCGACCACGAGCGTGCCGAAGATCAGCGTGGTGCGCGGGCCGCGCGCGTTCGAGATCCGCGCGGCGATCGGTGACGTCGCCATCATGACCAGACCGGACGGCACCAGCACCAGGCCCGTGACCAGCAGCGACTGCCCGAGTCCGTGCCCAGTGGAGACCGGCAGCTGCAGCACCTGCGGCAGCACCAGGGACTGCGCGAACATGGCGAACGCGAACACCGCCGATGCGATGTTGGTCAGCAGCACCTGACGCCGGGCCGTGGTGCGCAGGTCGACCAGCGGCCGCGGTGACCGCAGCTCCCACCAGCCCCACAGCCCGAGCACGACCGCCGTCACGACGAACAGGCTCGTGACCGTGCCACCGCTCCACTGGGACGCCTTCGACACCCCGAGCAGCAGGCAGACCAGCGCGACCGACAGGCCTGCCGCGCCGAGGACGTCGAACCGCCCTCCGCTGCGGACAGGGGACTCGGGCACGCAGACCAGCACCGCGGCCAGCACCAGGGTGCCCACGCCCGCCGACGTCCAGAACAGCATGTGCCAGTCGGTCTGCTCGACCAGGATCGCCGCCGCGGGCAGGCCGAGCGCACCGCCGACGCCGAGCGAGGCGCTCATCAGCGCGGTCGCCCCTGCCAGCCGTTCCACCGGCAGTTCGTCCCGCATGATGCTGATGCCGAGCGGGATGACACCGACCGCCAGCCCCTGCACCACGCGTCCGATGACGAGCGGCACCAACGAGTAGCTCAGCGCGGCGATCACCGAGCCGGCGACCAGCAGGATCAGGCTGACGAGGAGCATGCGGCGCTTGCCGTACATGTCGCCGAGCCGGCCGACGACGGGGGTCGCGACCGCGCCGGCCAGCAGCGTCGCCGTGATCACCCAGGTGGTGTCGGCCGGCGAGGAGTTCAGCAGTGCCGGGAACCTCGGCAGAAGCGGGATGACCAGGGTCTGCATCAGCGCGACCGTGATGCCGCCCAGCGCGAGGACTGCCACGACGACGTTCGGACGGGTCACCGGAGGCGTTTCTTCGAGGAGCACGCCACCGAGTCTAAGTCAGTCACTTGACTTAATCTGGAGAGGGCGGGCATCTTGCACGGCCCGCGCGAAGGATGTCCGCGATGTCCGGAGCAGCTCCCGGTGGAAGATGGTGACGTGATGAGCAAGGTCGACAACCCGACGAGAGCCGAACGGGCGCACGCCACCCGTGAGCTGATCCTGACCGCCGCGGAGCGCCTGTTCGCCGAGCACGGCGTGCTGGCCGTGTCGAACCGCCAGGTCAGCGAGGCGGCGGGTCAGGGCAACAACACGGCCGTCGGCTACCACTTCGGCACCAAGGCCGACCTCGTCCGTGCCATCGCCCGCAAGCACCTGGCGCAGGTCGAGGAGATCCGGCAGCGCATGGTCTCCGAGCTCGGCGACTCCCCCGGCATCCGCGACTGGCTCAGCTGCCTCGTCCGCCCGGTCACCGAGCACCTGGACGCGGTCGGCAGCCCCACCTGGTTCGCCCGGTTCGGCGCGCAGGTCATGACCGACCCGACGCTGCGGCCGATCATCATCGAGGAGACGCGCTCGTCACCGTCGCAGGTGCGCATCCTGGCCGGCCTGAACGCGTGCCTGGCCGACCTGCCGGACGACGTGCGCGCCGAACGCCACGACATGGCCCGCCAGCTGCTGGTGCACATGATCGCCGAACGCGAGCGCGCCCTGGCCGACAACACCCCGACCCCGCGCGCCAGCTGGCACGACACCGCGACGGGCCTGGTGGACGCCCTGGTGGGTCTGTGGCGGGCGCCCGTCAGCGGCTAGGAGAGGCCGCTGAAGAAGGTGCGGATGTCGTCCGCGAGCAGCTTCGGCTCCTCCATCGCGGGGAAGTGACCGCCCTCGGCGAACTCGCTCCAGTGGCCGATCGCCTTCCACGGGTCCATCGCGCGGCGCACGAGCGGGTGGGTGTCGAACACGGCCCATCCCGACGGCACACCGGCGGACATGACCAGGTCGAGTCCGGAGTGCTCTGACTCGTAGTAGAACTGCGCGCTCGACGCGCCACTGCGGGTGAACCAGTACAGGCTGACGTTCGTGAGGAGCTGGTCGCGGTCGACCGTCTCGTCCGGCGTCCGGTAGCCGCCGCCGGTCCTGGTCCTGAACTTCTCCGCGATCCACGCGAGCTGCCCGACCGGCGAGTCGGTGAGCGCCGCGCCGATCGTGTCGGGACGGTGGTCCTGCATCAGCAGATACCCGCGATCGGCCGCGTCCTCGGTGCGCACCGCCTCGATCTGGGCGATCTCGTCGTCGGACAGGCCGTCGGGGAAGGGGAACTTGTCGCCGAGAAACCCGAGCAGCCGGGGGTCGACGCCGATGTGCGTCCCGATGACGCGCTCGGGGTGGATCGCCGCCAGCCGGCCGGTGGTGCCCGAGCCGACATCGGTGCCGTGGGCCCCGAACCTCTCGTAGCCCAGCCGCGTCATGATCTCGGCGTAGGCCTCCGTCGTCCGCGCCAGCTCCCAGCCGGTCCCCGACAGCGGGGTGGAGAACCCGAAACCGGGCAGGGCCGGGATCACCACGTGGAACTCGTCGGTCAGCAGCGGGACGAGTCGCTGGTAGTCGACGAACGATCCGGGCCAGCCGTGGTTCAGGACCAGCGGGGTGGCCTCCGGGTTCGCCGATCGAACGTGGACGACGTGGAACGTCTGGCCGTCGACGACAGTCGTGAACTGGTCGTGCTCGTTGAGCTTCGCCTCCTGCGCACGCCAGTCGAATCCGTCGCGCCAGTACTCGGCGAGTTCCTTCAGGTACGCCAACGGGATGCCACGACTGAAGTCGCTGCGATCGTCCCTGCCCGGCACGGGGATCGGCCAGCGGGTGCGTGCCAGCCGGTCGCGCAGGTCGTCGACGTCCGTCTGCGGGATGTCGACGCGGAACGGCGTGAGTGCGTTGCTCTGGTTCATGAGGCCGACGTTTTCAGGTAATGCGGCAGGTTGGCTTCCGCAATTGCTGGAATGATCGAGAACATGCTGGAGACCTCGGCCCGCCTGCTCGAACTGCTGTCGTTGCTCCAGCTCAAGCGCGACTGGACGAGCACCGAACTCGCCGGCCGGCTCGACGTGAGTACGAGGACCGTGCGCGCCGACGTCGGCAAGCTGCGGTCGCTCGGCTATCCCGTGCAGGCGCGCCCCGGCGTCGCGGGCGGGTACCGGCTGGCGGCCGGGACTGCGATGCCCCCGCTGCTGCTCGACGACGACGAGGCCGTCGCCGTCGCGGTCGGACTGGGCGCGGTCGCGACCCAGCGGCTCGGAGTCGAGGAGACATCGCTGACCGCGCTCGCGAAGCTGGAGCAGGTGCTGCCCTCGCGGCTGCGTCGGCGCGTGGAGTCGGTACGCGAAGCTATGAGCGTTGTTCCGGGGGCAGGCCCACCGCTCGACGTCTCGGTGCTCGGCGCGGTCGCCGCCGCGATCCGCGGCCACGAACGACTCCGGTTCGGGTACACGAAGCCCGGGGGCGACGAAGAGGCGCGCCACACCGAACCGCAAAGGCTGGTGAGCTGGGGAACGCTCTGGTACCTGCTCGCGTGGGATCTCGCCCGTGACGACTGGCGGGTCTTCCGCGTCGACCGCATGGTTCCGCACGCACCGACGGGTGCGCGGTTCCGGCCGCGCGTGATCCCGGAGGACGATGCCGTCGAGTACGTCCTCGGACGCGTCAGCAAGGGGGCCTCGAGGTACCGCGCCCTGGTACTCGTGCACGCGCCCGCCGCCAAGGTCGCCGCGAGGATCCACATCCCGGTCGGCGTCGAGGCGGTCGACGAGTCCACGTGCCGGGTCGAGGTGGGTTTCGACGCCCCGGACCGGATCGCGCTGTGGATGGCTCAGCTCGACTTCGACATCGAGGTGATCGACGGAGTCGAGCTCGCGGCGGCGTTCGACCGCCTCGCGACGAGGTTCCGCCGCGCGGCGGGTGGCACATCCGCGCCGTGAAACAGGGCCTAGTCGTCCCGCAGGCGGCGCAACATCAACGCCAGATGGAGCCGGAACCGGCCCGCCGAGTCGAGTTCGAAACCGAGCACCGATTCGGCGCGGGCGAGCCGGACGGTCATCGTGCTGTGGTGCCGGTGCAGCACCGCCGCGGCCTTGCGCACCGAACCGGTGGCGCACAACGCGTCCAGCATCGTGATCATGCCCGGCTCCGCGGCCAGCCGGTCGAGCGCGCGCACGTCCGGCAGCGCCGCGATGTCGGCGGAGTCGAGCTGTTCGGCGAGAAGTGCCAGTCCGCCGAGCCTTTCCCACCACACCACCGGTTCACTGTCCGATGTGTACCGCAACGCCGTCCGCGCGGCCTGCCAGGACCGCGCCGCCTCGATCGCGGGCAGCAGCGGCCCGACGCCGAGACGCCCGTCCACGTCGGGGACCTCGGTGCTCAGCACCGCCCGCACGTTCCCCAGCAGCACCGACCGACCTGGTACCTCGCCGGTCGCCGCCAGCACGCGCAGCGGTGCCGTGGCGGCGATGCCGAGCAGGTGCAGGGCGCGGGATCGTTCCGCTGTGCCAACGCTTTCGGACAGCACCAGTTCCACCAGCGCCGGATCGCCCAGCTCCGGCAGCGGCACGCTGGAGTGCTCCAGCAGCACGGCGGCGGCGATCGCGAACCGTTCCAGCAACATGTCGTCCAACGGTGCGGGCATGCCCTCGCGCGCCACCCACACCTGCACGCCGCCTTCGAGAGCGCGGACGGCGGCCCCCGCGGGCACCGGACCCGCCGTGACGGCACCACCGGCGTCGGCCCGCAGCGCCAGTCCCTGTCCGGGCGCGCTCAGCCCGGCCGGGCACCCGGCGAGTTCGGACGTGCTGCGCACCAACGCGTCCAGGCCCGCGCGCTCGGTGATCAGGCGATCGAAGAACCCGATCACCCTCACCGCGCTCTCGGCGTCGGCGTCCAGCCCGGACAACCTCAGCAGCAGGCCTCGCATCACGCCACCATAGCCCCGACAGGTGGCTGGCCGGGTGGCCGAATCTCCCGCCACGTGTCGGCTGCCCACACCGTCGTCCCACCCCGAGGATCAGTGCATGAGTTACAACGTCGATCCCGAACTGCTGCCTTGGCTCGACATGCTGCCGTTGGTGGCCCTGCCCGACTACGAAGCACTGCAGGCGGCGCGCGGCCAGCAGTCACAACTGAGCGATCTCATGCCGGCCTACGAACCGGCGAACCCGATCGACATCCGGGACCTCACGGTGCCCGGCCCGTCCGACGCCCCGGACGTGCCGGTGCGCGTCTACAGCCCGGCGAACCGCCAGGGCCTGGTGCCAGGACTCGTCTACGTCCACGGCGGCGGGTTCGTCCTCGGCGACCTCGACACGTTCCACGCCCATGTCCTGCGCCTGGCCGACGAACTGGGCATCGTCATCGTGTCGGTGGACTACCGGCTCGCGCCCGAGCACCCCTTCCCCGCTCCGGTCGAGGACTGCTACGCGGCGCTGAAGTGGACCGCCGAGAAGGCGGGCGAGCTGGGCATCGACCCCGCACGGCTGGGCATCGGCGGTGAGAGCGCGGGTGGCGGTCTCACCGCCGGCACCGTGCTGATGGCACGCGATCGTGGTGGCCCCGAGCTGTGCTTCCAGTTCCTCGGCATCCCCGAGCTCGACGACCGGCTCGGCACCGAGTCCATGACCGACTACGTCGACACCCCGATCTGGAACCGCCCCAACGCGGTCTACAGCTGGACGGCCTACCTCGGCACCGAACCGGGCGGGGACGACGTCTCGCCGTACGCCGCTCCCGCCAGGGCGGCAGATCTCCGGGGCCTGCCGCCGACGTTCGTGTCGACGTGCCAGTTCGACCCGTTGCGCGACGAGGGTGTCGAGTACGCGCGCCGCCTCGCACACGCGGGCGTGCCGGTCGAGCTGCACCTCTACCCCGGCACGTTCCACGGTTCGTCGATGGTGGCGAGCGCGGAGATCTCGGCCCGGATGTTCGCCGACGAGATCGCCGCGCTGCGCCGCGGGCTGAAGGTCACAGGCTCCCCGTGACCGCGCTGCCCGACCTGGTGACGTAGTAGGTGACGGTGGCGCCACTCCAGTAGTGGAACGTCAGCGTCACCCGCGCGTTGTCGTTGACCTCGGCGAAGAACTCCGGCGTGAGCGTCGTCGCGCCGGTGGTGTAGTTCGGTGCGAACGCCCGGTCGAACTCCTTGAAGGAAGTCCAGTTGTGCGGGCCGGCGTTCGACCCGTCCGCGTACTTCGCCTCCATCGTGGCGAGCAGGTCGCCGCGGAAGGTGGTCGGGATCGAGAACGCGGCGGTGGTGCCGGTCGCGGCGGACAGCACCGGGACGTCGTGGGTGATGAGGTTGATCCGCCACGGCACACCCGTCGAGAAACTCGCTGTGAGGACGGCGTTCGTGCCGTAGCTCCGTGATCCGCTCAGCCGGGTCATCGCCGCCGCCGTCAGCGTGAGCTGGTCGCCCGCGATCGTGTAATCGGTGCCGCGCACCAGTTCCGTCGTGCCCTGACGCAGGCCGATGAACGTGGTTCCGTTGGTGTTCAACGTGATCGTCTTGGCGGCGACGGCGCTCGACCGGGCGCTGAACACCTGGTCGCTCGACGCCGTGCCGGAACGGGTGGCCCAGCTCGACTTGATCTGCGCGATCAGCTCGGGATCGCTCCACTGGAATGAAGTGCGGCCGAGGTGCTGGCCGTTGTCCCACAGCATCGTGGTGATCTTCTTGGTGCGCGCGTAGTAGCCGAGGTGCTCGAAGAACTTCAGCTTCTCGCCCTGCTCGATCGTGCCGGTGTGCCGGTCGAACCCGAGCAGCCCGTACTCGCCGAGGATCACCGGGACGCCGCGTGCCACGAAGGTGTTGTGGACGCGGTCGAACGAGTCGGTCAGGTCCTTCTGCGCGGTCGCGTCGTAGCGCGTGCCGCCGGCCACGTTCACGCTGAACGGCCAGTAGCCGTAGTAGTGGAAGGTCGCGATCAGGTTGGGGTCGTTGAACCCGCTGATCGACGTCGCCAGCTCGTCGAGGCGCGCCTGGTCGGACGACGTGTGCAGGGTGGGCAGCACGAGGAGGCGGCTCGCGTTGTTACCGCCTGAGCGGCGCACGATGTCGCGGAACGACGAGTTCAGCTCGTGCAGCAGCTGGGCGCTCTGAGCGTCGCCCGAACTGCCGGTGAACTGAGGCTCGTTCACGCTCTCGAACACGAGCTTTCCCGGTGAGTCCTTGAAAGCCGACGCGAGCTGCGTCCAGATCGCGTTGTAGCGGGTGAGCACCCCGGTCCTGTTGGACGGCATGGCCGAGATCCACTGCCACGAGTCGTGGTGGATGTTGATCATCACCTGGAGGTCGTCGGCCAGCGCCCATCCGACGACTTCTTTGACGCGGTTGAGGTAGGCCGCCTCGATCGTGTGATCCGACGCCTGGTGCTGGCCCCACGTGACGGGGATGCGAATGCTCTTTAAGCCCTGCGCCTTCACGTTGTCCAGCAAAGCCTCCGTGACGCGCGGGTTGCCCCAGGACGTCTCGTCGCTCCCGGTCGCGTCGAGCGAGTTGCCGAGGTTCCACCCCGGTTGCATCGCCGCCACCTGCGCCATCGCGTTGCCCGGCACGGGATTTCCCGTGGTGGTGGTCGTGGTGGTGGTCGTCGTCGTGGGCGTGCCGGGACTTCCGGTGCAGGTGACCCCGTTGAGAGCGAACGACGCCGGCGCGGTGTTCGTGCCCGACCAGCTGCCGTTGAAGCCGAACGAGACCTTGGCGTTCGGCTCGATCACCTTGTTGTAGCCCGCGTCGGCGGCCGTGACCTGGCTGCCCGACGACGTGACGGTCGCGTTCCAGGCCTGCGTCACCTGCTGGCCGGACGGCCACGTCCAGGTCAGCCGCCAGCCGTCGACGCGGTCGCCGACGTTGGTCACGGACACGTTGGCGGTGAACCCGCCCTGCCACTGACTCGGTACCGCGTAGTCCACCTTGCAGCCCGGCGCGGCGGCGGCGGGAGCCACGACCGCCAGGCCGATGCTCGCGGCCACCGACACGAACGCCGCCGTCAGCGCGACGATGCGCCTTCCGGTCATGCCACCCACCTCCACGGCCTGGGAGCGTTCCCAGTTCGGAGCCGGACTGTAACCAGCATCAACACGCTCGAAAAGTGAGCCGTCGAACTGTGGTCGATGTGCCTGTCGAATGAGTCCAGCCCTCTGTCGGAGCGCTTTCATGACCGTTACAGTCCGAAACCTGGGAGCGCTCCCAGACACAGTCCGCACCCTGTCATCGGAGGCTGACGTGCACCGTCGCATGTCGAGAGCTGTGGCAGCCGTCCTCGTCGCGTTGCTCGCGGGGATGGCCGGCCCACTGGCGCCACCATCGGCCGCCGCACCCGCGTTCAACTACGCGGAGGCGTTGCAGAAGTCGGTCTGGTTCTACGACGCCCAGCGGTCGGGGGCGCTGCCCGCGAGCAACCGCGTGAGCTGGCGTGCGGACTCGGCCCTGCGCGACGGCTCCGACGTCGGACTCGACCTTTCCGGCGGCTTCTACGACGCCGGTGACCACGTCAAGTTCGGGCTGCCCTTCGCGTTCAGCGTGTCGATGCTCGCCTGGGGAGCCGTTGAGAACCGGGCCGCCTACGCCGGTTCCGGCCAGCTCCCGCACCTCCTGGCGAACCTGAGGCACGGCACGGACTGGATCATCAAGGCGCACCCGTCCCCGAACGTCGTCTACGGTCAGGTCGGCGCGGGCAACCCCGACCACGCCTGGTGGGGATCGGCGGAGGTCATGCCGATGGCCCGTCCGTCGTACAAAGTGGACAGTTCGTGCCCCGGCTCCGACCTCGCGGGCGAGTACGCGGCGGCGATGGCGTCGGCGTCGATGGTCTTCAAGGACACCGACCCCACCTACGCGGCGACTCTGCTCACGCACGCCAAGCAGCTCTACAGCTTCGCGGACACCTATCGCGGCAAGTACAGCTCGTGCATCACGGACGCCGCGAACTACTACAACTCCTGGAGCGGTTACCAGGACGAGCTCGTCTGGGGTGCGATCTGGCTGCACCGCGCCACCGGTGACGCGAGCTACCTCACCAAGGCGAAGACGGAGTACCAGAAGCTCGGCACCGAACCGCAGAGCTCCGAACGCTCCTACAAGTGGACCATCGCGTGGGACGACAAGTCCTACGGCGCCTACGTCCTGATGGCCAAGCTCACGGGCGAGCAGGCGTACATCACCGACGCCAACCGCTGGCTGGACTTCTGGACCACCGGCTACAACGGCAACCGGGTCCGCTACTCCCCCGGCGGTCAGGCGGTGCTCGACAGCTGGGGATCGCTGCGCTACGCCGCCAACACCGCGTTCGCCGCCCTGACCTACTCCGACTGGCTGTCCACTCGAGACAGCGCCAGAGCGAGGACCTACCACGACTTCGGTGTGCGGCAGGTCAACTACGCCCTCGGCGACAACCCGCGCAACTCCAGCTACGTCGTCGGCTTCGGCACCAACCCGCCGCGCAACCCGCACCACCGCACCGCGCACGGTTCGTGGGCCGACAGCATCCAGGAACCGACCACCAGCCGGCACGTGCTCTACGGCGCGCTGGTCGGCGGTCCCAGCACCAACAACGACGCCTACACCGACAGCCGCAGCGACTACGTGATGAACGAGGTCGCGCTCGACTACAACGCCGGCTTCACCGGCGCGCTCGCCCGCCTGTACGGCGAGTTCGGCGGCACCCCGCTCACGAACTTCCCGGTGGCCGAGACGCCGGACGGCCCCGAACTGACCGTCCAGGCGTCGGTGAACCAGAGCGCCGCGCAGTTCACCGAGATCAAGGCGTTCGTGCTCAACAAGAGCGCGTGGCCCGCGCGGACGTTCAACGGCACGCTGCGCTACTACTTCACGCTCGACGGCGCCACGACGCCGAGCCAGATCACCGTCACCACGAACTACAACCAGTGCGGCACACCGAGTGCGCCGGCGCAGTACCGCGGCGCGGTGTACTACGTGGAGATCCCGTGCCCCGGCGTGGCTCCGGCCGGGCAGTCCGCGTTCCGCAAGGAGGTCCAGTTCCGCATCGCCAGCACCGGCACGTGGGACCCGGCCAACGACTGGTCCCACACCGGCCTGGGCAGCGGCAACACCGTCGCCCAGACCGACAGGATCGTGCTGCGCCAGGACGGCAGGACGGTGTGGGGCAACGAACCCGGCGGCGTGGTCGAGGACAGCGAGGCACCGTCGGTCCCGAGTGGATTGACCGCCTCCGGCGCCACCGCCACCGGCGTCACGCTGAGCTGGACGGCGTCGACGGACAACGTCGGAGTCGCCGGATACGACGTGCTCAACGGAACCACGGTCGTCGGCACAGCGACCACGACCAGCCTGCAGGTCACCGGCCTCACGCCGGACACGCCGTACTCGTTCTCCGTGCGCGCAAGAGACGCGGCGGGCAACACCTCCGCAGCCAGCACCTCGGTCGCCACGCGCACACTCCCCGGCGCCGCAAGCACGCTCTCGGTGCAGCACAAGGGGTCCGGCTCGGCCACGTCGAACCAGATCGGCGCCACGCTTCAGCTGACGAACCGGGGCACCTCACCGGTCAGCCTGGCCACCACGACGATCAGGTACTGGTTCACCGGTGAGGCGCCGGCGGCGACGTACCAGACCTGGTGCGACTGGGCGCAGATCGGGTGCGCCGGCGTCCAGGTGCGGGTGGTCAGGCTCACGACCGCACGTGCGGGAGCCGACGCGTACCTGGAGGTGTCCTTCGCCTCCGGCAGCCTCGCCGCGGGCGCGAGCACGGGCGAAATCCAGGTGAGGATCGCGAAGTCCGATTGGTCCACTTTCGTCCAGTCCGACGACCACAGCTACCGGATCAGCAGTGCTCTCACCGACTTCGACAGGGTGACCGCCCACACCGGTGGCGCCCTCGCGTGGGGTGCCGAGCCCTGACGACTTCGGGGCGGGACGTTCTGAGCGGCAGGCGTCCCGCCCCGACCCCAGCCGCGTTCCCGGCACAGCGTCGTGCCGTGAACGCGCTCTCACGGGCCTCTACGATGGACTCATGACGGAGATCGACCGGCAACGACGGCCCGGCCCCCGGATCGAGGAGGTCGCCCGACTGGCCGGGGTGTCCAAGTCCACGGTCTCCAGGGTGATCAACGACGAGCCGTACGTGAGCGCCAAGGCCCGTGACGCCGTGCACACGGCGATCACCCACCTGAAGTACAGCCCGAACCAGGCTGCCCGCTCCCTCGCGGGCAGCAAGGCGAACGCCATCGCGCTGATCGTCTCCGAGCAGAGCGGCCGGGTCCTCGGCGACCCGTTCTTCGCCGGGGTGCTGCGCGGCGTCCACGCCGAACTGACCGGGCGGCAGATCCAACTGCTGCTCATGCTCAGCCAGCCGGAGGACCACGACGACCTCGTCGGCTACCTGGCGAGCGGCCACGTCGACGGCGCGTTGCTGGTGAGCCTGCACGGCGACGACCCGCTGCCGCGCCGGCTGCAGGAGATCGGCCTGCCGGTCGTCGCGGGCGGGCGCCCCCTGGGCTCCGGCTCGATCCCGTTCGTCGACTCGGACAACTTCACCGGAGGCCTGGACGCGGCACGGCACCTGGTCTCACTGGGACGCACCAGGATCGCGACCGTCGCGGGCCCGCGCGACATGGCGGCGGGCCTCGACCGGCTCAGCGGCTGGCGGCGCGGGCTCGGTGAGGCGAGGCTGCCCGCGGACCTCGTCGCGGAGGCCGACTTCACGCCGGAGAGCGGCGCTCGCGCGATGAGCGACCTGCTCGACCGCGCACCCGACGTCGACGCGGTGTTCGTCGCCGCCGACATCATCGCCCTGGGCGTGCTGCAGGTGCTGCACGCACGCGGCAAGCGCGTTCCAGAGGACGTGGCGGTCGTCGGGTTCGACGACTCGTTGCTCGCCTCCACGGCCACTCCCCCGCTCACCACCGTCCGGCAGGACGTCGAGCAACTCGGCCGCACGATGACGTGGCGGCTGCTGGGCGAATTGGCCGGCGAGGACGGCCTTCCGCCGTCGCTGTTGCTGCCGACTTCTCTGGTGCGCCGCGCGAGCGCTTAGGAGCCGTCCAAGTCCGGTTCGCCGAGAGCCGCACTTGCGGTGGTTGCTGGTGATGCGGCCGGACGGCCCGCACTCCGGTGCCTCCGGATGCCGCCTCGGACCCGGCTGTCGCGGACCGGACTTCACCACGGGCTCTGACGCTTTCCGTGCCGGGATCAGCACGGAGTGTTAACCCTTAGGACACATTTCCGGGAACGCTCCCAGGTTTCCCAACCGTGACCTGAGTCATGAATGACGAGGTCACCCGGTCGAGTGACATCGAAAACGCCTGGTGTGGGCCGAAGCGTGTCTTGACACACGTTCGAAGCCAGTACGACACTCCCCTGCATCTGGGAGCGCTCCCAGAACCGCCGCCGAGACCAGAGGAGTTCTCCCGTGCGACACCGTTGGATCAGCGTGCTGATCTGTGCCGCCGTGACCGCCGCCGCCACCACAGCGTGCGGATCAGGCGGGGCCAGCCAGTCCGCAGACGGAAAGACCGAACTCACGATCGCCACGTTCAACGAGTTCGGCTACGAAGAGCTGTTCAAGGAGTACGAGGCGGCTCACTCGGACATCAAGATCACCCAGCGCAAGACCGGACAGGGCCAGCCGCACCACCAGAACCTGTTCACCAAGCTGGGCGCCGGCTCCGGGCTCGCCGACATCGAGGGCGTCGAGGAGGGCTACCTCAGCCAGGTGATGTCGAAGTCCTCCCAGTTCAACGATCTCAAGGAGATCGGCCCGAAGATCGAGGACGGGCGCTGGCTGGACTGGAAGACCCAGGCGATCACCACCAAGGACGGCAAGCTCATCGGCTACGGCACCGACATCGGTCCGCTGGCCATGTGCTACCGCAAGGACCTGTTCCAGCAGGCCGGTCTGCCGTCCGACCCCGAGGGCGTCAAGGCCCTGTTCGCCACGTGGGACAGCTACTTCGCCGCCGGTGACCAGTTCGTCGCCAAGGTTCCGGGCGTCGCGTGGTTCGACAGCGCCGCGCAGGTCTACAACGCCATGCACAACCAGCTCGAGACCGGCTACTACGACAAGTCCGACACGCTGGTCGTCGACACCAACGCCGGCATCAAGTCCAACTGGACCGCGGTGACCGGGGCCGTCGCGAAGGGACAGTCGGCTCGGCTCGGCGCGTTCAGCAACGAGTGGAACACCGGCTTCAAGCTCGGCAAGTTCGCCACCAAGACCTGCCCGTCGTGGATGCTCGGCGTGGTCGAGACGCAGGCGGGCCCCGAGAACAAGGACAAGTGGGCGGTCACCGACGCGTTCCCGAACGGTGGCGGCAACTGGGGTGGCTCGTACCTGAGCGTGCCGAAGCAGAGCAAGAACGCCAAGAAGGCCGCCGAGCTCGCCGCCTGGCTGACCGCGCCGGAGCAGCAGATCAAGGCGTTCAAGGCCAAGGGCACCTTCCCCAGCCAGACCAAGGCCCTCGAGGCGCCTGAGCTGCTGGAGCAGACCAACGCCTACTTCGGCAACGTCAAGGCCGGCGAGCTGTTCGCCACGCAGGCCAAGAAGATCAAGGCAGCGCAGTACAAGGGTCCGGCCGACGGCCAGATCCAGGAGACGGTGTTCAGCCCGGCACTGCAGTCGGTCGAGCAGGGCAAGAACGCCGACGAAGCCTGGACGACCGCCGTCGAAGGCGCGAAGAAGGCGGCCAAGTAGTGACGGCCACTCTCTCCAAGGTGGACCGCGGGCGAGAGCAGGAGGCTCGCCCGCGGCCTCCGCGGCGGTACCGGCTGTCCCATCTGGACACCAAGGTGTCGCCGTACCTCTTCGTCGCACCGTTCTTCGTGCTCTTCGGGGCCATCGGGCTGTTCCCGTTGCTCTACACGGCCTACGTCTCCCTGTTCGACTGGGAGGTCGGCGCCGACGAGCCGCTGTTCATCGGCCTGGAGAACTACCGGACGCTGTTCGAGGACGACCAGTTCTGGAACGCGCTCTTCAACACCTTCAGCATCTTCCTGCTCTCGAGCGCGCCGCAGATCGTCGTCGCGGTGCTGATCGCGGCACTGCTGAACGCGAACCTGCGGGCCCGCACCGGGTGGCGGATGGGCGTGCTGCTTCCCTACGTGGCGAGTCTCGTGGCGTTGACGATCATCTTCGGCAACCTGTTCGGCCCGCAGTACGGCCTGGTGAACGACGTGCTCGGGCTCGTCGGCGTCGACCCGATCGACTGGCAGGCCAGCACGTTCGGCAGTCACGTCGCCATCGCGTCGATGGTCAACTGGCGGTGGACCGGCTACAACGCGTTGATCGTCCTCGCCGCGATGCAGGCGATCCCCCGTGACGTCTACGAGGCCGCACTGGTGGACGGCGCGAGCGCGCTGCGGCAGTTCTTCAGCATCACGCTCCCGATGCTGAAGCCGACGCTGATCTTCGTGATCATCACCACGACCATCGGCGGCCTGCAGATCTTCACCGAGCCGAAGCTGTTCGAGCCGTCCGGCGGCAGCGGCGGCGGCACGGAGCACCAGTACCAGACCGTCGTGCTCTACCTGTACCAGTCGGCGTTCCAGGGCCTCGACCTCGGCTACGCCTCCGCGATCGCATGGGTGCTGTTCATGATCGTGATCGCCGTCGCCGCCCTCAACTTCTTCCTCACCAGGAGGGCCGTGCGATGATGAGACGACCGTCCTTCGCGATCTACGGAATCCTCGGCGCGTTCGTGCTCGGTTCCGCTTTCCCGTTCTACTGGTCCTTCCTGGTCGCGAGCCGCGACAACTCGGTGCTGACGGGCGACTTCACGCTGATCCCCGGCGGCAACTTCTGGTCGAACTCGCTGCGCGTGTTCGACACGATCCCGTTCTGGAAGGCCCTGGGCAACAGCTTCCTCGTGTCCGGCACCGTGACGTTCTCGGTGGTGCTGCTGTCGACGCTGGCCGGGTTCGCCTTCGCCAAGCTGCGCTTCCGCGGCCGAGGAGTGCTCTTCCTGTTCGTCGTGGCAACGTTGGCAGTGCCGACCCAGCTCGGGATCATCCCGCTGTACATGGCGATGGCCGAGTTCGGCTGGGCCGGCGAGCTGGAAGCCGTGATCGTGCCGAACCTCGTCACCGCGTTCGGCGTGTTCTGGATGCGGCAGTACCTGCTCGACGCCATTCCGGACGAGCTCGTCGAGGCGGCCCGGATGGACGGCTGCAGTCTGTGGCGCGCGTTCTGGCACGTCGCACTGCCCGCAGCCCGGCCGGCCGCCGCCATGCTCGGCGTGTTCACGTTCATGCAGTCCTGGAACGACTTCCTGTGGCCGCTGGTCGTGCTCAACGCCGACAACCCGACGCTCCAGGTCGCACTGGAGAAGCTGCAGAGCGGTTACTACGTCGACTACTCGCTCGTTCTCGCCGGAACCACGCTCGCGACGGTTCCGGTGCTCATCGTGTTCCTCGTACTCGGGCGGCAGATCGTCGCCGGTGTCATGCAGGGCGCCGTCAAGGGGTGAAAATGGAGAACATTCTTTTCCCACAGGGTTTTCTGTGGGGAGCCGCGACCGCCGCGTTCCAGGTGGAAGGTGCGACCGACGTGGACGGCCGCACCGACTCCATCTGGGACGAGTTCTGCCGGCAACCCGGCAAGGTGGTGGGCGGCGACTGCGGTGAACCCGCCGCCGACCACTACCGGCGTTTCGAGCAGGACGTCGCCATGATGGCGGACCTGGGACTGAAGGCCTACCGGTTCTCGATCGCCTGGCCGCGCGTGCGGCCGGACGGCGGGAAGGTCAACCAGGCGGGGCTCGACTTCTACAAGCGGTTGATCGACTCGCTGCTGGCGCACGACATCGCGCCGTGGCCCACGCTGTACCACTGGGACCTCCCGCAGAAGCTCGAGGAGACCGGCGGCTGGGCGAACCGCGACACCGCGTTCCGGTTCGCCGACTACGCGGCCGCCACCGTCGAGGCGCTCGGTGACCGGGTCGGCACCTGGACGACGATGAACGAGCCGTGGTGCTCGGCGTTCCTCGGGTACGCGGGCGGAATCCACGCGCCCGGCCGCACCGAGCCCAAGGCCGCCGTCGCCGCGGTGCACCACCTGCTGCTCGCGCACGGGCTCGCGGCCGACACCATCCGCGCCGCCCAGCCGGAAGCCAAGGTGGGCATCACGCTCAACATGTACCCGATCATCCCCGTGGATCCCGGCAACCCGGCGGACCTCGACGTCGCGCGGCGGCTCGACGGGCTGCAGCAGCGGATCTTCCTGGACCCGTTGCTGCGCGGGGAGTACCCGGCCGACATCCTCGCGGACCTCGAGCCGTTCGGGTTCGGTGAGCACATCAAGGACGGCGACCTCGGCGTGATCTCCGGGCCGATGGACATGCTCGGCGTCAACTACTACACCGAGCACTACGTCAGCTCCACGCCCAACGGCGAGACCGGTCCGTCGCCGTGGGTCGGCGTGCAGCACGCCTCGTTCCCTGCCAGGGACGCTCCCATGACCGACATGGGCTGGGAGGTCAGGCCGGACGGCCTCACCGCCGTGCTGATGCGGGTGCACCAGGACTACCCGCGGCTTCCGTTGTACATCACGGAGAACGGCGCCGCGTTCCGCGACGACTTCTCCGGCACCGGCGCGATCGACGACGTGGACCGCACCGGTTTCATCGCCTCCCACCTTCGTGCCGCCCACGCGGCCATCGAGGCGGGTGTCGACCTGCGCGGCTACTTCTGCTGGTCGCTGCTGGACAACTTCGAGTGGGCAGAGGGGTACGCGAAGCGGTTCGGCATCGTCCACGTCGACTACGACACCCAGATTCGCACGCCGAAGATGAGTGCGAGGTGGTACAGCAGGGTGGCTCGGGACAACGCGTTGGTCGCCGTCTCATGACGGAAGGCAGGAGTCGCCGCCCCGGCCCGCGCATCGAGGAGGTCGCGCGCGTGGCCGGGGTGTCGAAGTCGACGGTCTCCAGGGTGATCAACGGCGAGAAGTACGTGAGCGAGCGGTCGCGCCAGGCGGTGCACCGCGCGATCGCGCTGCTCGGGTACAGCCCGAGCCACGCCGCGCGCACCCTGGCCGGCAGCAGGGCGAACGCGATCGCCCTGGTGATCTCCGAGCAGGGCAGCCGGGTCCTCGCCGACCCGTTCTTCGCCCAGGTGTTGCGCGGGGTGCACGCCGAACTCGCCGGACGGCACGTACAACTCCTGCTGATGATGAACCGGCCGCACGACGGTGAGGACCAGGTCGCGTACCTCACCGGCGGGCACGTCGACGGTGCCCTCGTGGTGAGCCTGCACGGCGACGACCCGTTGCCGAGGACGTTGCACGAGACGGGGCTGCCCATCGTGGTGGGCGGCCGTCCGCTCGCGGGTGGCGCCGTCCCGTTCGTCGACGCCGACAACTTCAACGGAGCTCTGGGGGCCGTGCGGTTCCTCATCTCCTTGGGTCGCGAGAAGATCGCCACGATCGCCGGTCCGCTCGACATGGCGGTGGGCATGGACCGCCTGAGCGGCTGGCGGTGCGGGCTCGCGGAACACGGCATGGCCGTGGAACTGGTGGTGCACAGCGACTTCACGCCCGACAGCGGCGCGCTCGCGATGGAGGAGCTGCTGCGCAGGGCGCCCGATCTCGACGCGGTCTTCGTGGCGGCGGACATCATGGCGCTCGGCGCGTTGCGAGTGCTCCAGGAGAGCGGCCGCCGGATCCCCGACGACGTAGCGGTCGTGGGGTTCGACGACTCCGTGCTCGCCGCGACGGCCGTGCCGCCGCTCACCACCGTGCGGCAGGACGTCGAGGGGTTCGGCCGCACCCTGACCTGGCGGCTGCTGGCCGAGCTCGCCGGTGAGGAGAAGCTGCCGCAGTCCATGCTGCTGCCCACGTCGCTGGTGCGCCGCGCGAGCGCTTGATCATGCTTGCACCCCAACGGTTCGATCGCCCTCGCGTCGAATCGACTCGAACGCATTCGACGCGGAAGTAATTCCTCCCGAGCCTGAACCAGAGCCAGGACCAGGCCGTATTACGACATGCGAGGGAGAGAGAGCGGGGGTTGCGATGCAGGCGGGCCGATTCTTCGACGATTCACCGGACAATTCACCGGACAGCGGTCCGGAACTATCGGACACAGCGGTGCTGCGCGTGCTGTGGATGACGGCGCAGGGCATGGTGTGGCCGTGGCTGCTGCAGAGCATGTGCCGCGGCGACGCCATCGAGGAGGCCCTGAAGAGCGAGCTGATCTGGGCGCCGGTCGGCGACCACCTCGGCTACCACATCACGGACGCCGGGCGGCGGCGGATCATGGACTGGTACCAGGAGAACCGCCCCGGCAGGGGCACGCAGGACGACTCGGCGCACTGGCGCGCCGTCACCATGCGCTGAAGGACCTGCGCTGAAGGATCTGGCGCACGCCTACCGGTCCGACGCGAACACGCGCACGTCCCGTTCCCCGAGCGCGACGCGCCCGCCTGCCGGAACGCCGTCGCCGCCCAGCAGGTCGGTGAGCGCGACCGGCGTGACGATCTCGGCGCGGTCTCCGCTCCAGTTGTGCACCACGTGCAGACGACGTCCGTCCGGCGAGGTGCCGGTCGTCACGGTGACCGTCTCCGGGAGATCCGCCCAGCCCGACACCGGTGCGGGCGCGAACCACGTCGCGAGCGCGGCGGCGAGAACGCGGCCGGGCACCGTGCCGACGCACGTGACGCGACCGGCGCCGTGTCTCCGGGTGGTGACCGCGGGCCACCGTCCGAAGTGGTGGTGGTCGTACTCCACGAGCACGTCCGCGTCGGTGACCACGTACCCCTCGACCCACCGGGTGGCGACCGCGTCCGCGGGCAGGTTCAGCGCGGATCCCTCCGTGGCGTGCACGCGCAGGTCGCCGGAGAGGTTGCTGAACTCGTCGTAGTGGACGCCCGCGACCTCGGTGAGACGGCCGGGAGCAGGCTCGTGGCGTGCCCTGCCCTCGTGGTCGGCGTAGGCGGTGCGAGGTCCGATGACCAGGTGGCCGCCCGAGTGCGCGTACTCGGCGAGCCAGTCGATCGTCGCGTCGTCGGCGAGGTACAGCGCGGGCGCGATCAGCACGGGGTGCCGGCGCGCGGCCTCCTCCAGGTCGTGCAGCTGACCGGCGTGGATCATCCGCACCTGCCGTCCCGCCTCGAACGCGCCGCGGTAGAACGAGTCGAAGATCCGCTGGTACGCGGCGGCGTCCGGGCCACCGTCCGGAGTGGACAGCGGTGGGTACTTCTGCATGAGCCACTTGCTGGGCAGCGAGTGGACGATCGCGATGTCGGCGTCCGGCTCGACGCCCGCGACCGCCGCGCCCGCGGTCTCGAACTCGGCTCCCAGCCGCGCGAGCTCGGCGTGAACGCGACCGGGCCGGCCGCTGTGCGGCAGCACGCCGCCCCAGTAGGTCTCCGCGCCGAAGTGCAGCGTGTGCCAGTGCCAGTACTCGATCATCCGCGCGCCGCGGGCGACGAAAGCCCAGGCCGCCTGGCGCCACTGGCCGTCGTAGGCGGGACGGTTGTCCCAGGGCGTGCCGATGTTCCCGGCGTTGGTCTCGGTGACCAGGAACGGTTCCTGACGGGAGGAGAAGATCCAGTCGGCACCGCGGTAGAACGCCCAGACTCCCCTGGTCTTCCAGCCCTGCTCGTGGTCGTCCGGCGTGGGGTCGGGCAGCGTGAGCCCGTCCTGCATGTCGTAGTAAGGATTTCCGGCGGTGACGTCCACGTGGCCGGTCAGCCCGTCGTCGTCCAGAGCCACGTGCGGGTAGTGCAGGCAGGTGGTGACGAACTGCTCCGGCCGCGCGTACTCGCGGACGATGCCGGCCTGCCACGCCACGAACTCCGTGGTCTGCCGCGCCTGGAACGCCCGCCACGCGACGTCGTACTGCGGCTGGGCGTTGCCCTCCGGCGTCCACAGGTCGGCCCAGTCCGACAACCGGTGGGACCAGTACACCAGGCCCCACGCGCGGTTCAGGTTCTCGACGTCGCCGTAGGTGGCGCGCAGGTGGTCGACGAAGCGCTGGAACACGCCTCGGTTGTGCAGCAGGTGCACGCCCGGTTCGTTGTCCACCTGGAACCCGATGATCGAGGGGTGGCCGACGTACCGTTCGACGATCCTGCGCGTGACGCGTTCGGCGTGGAAGCGGAAGGCGGGGTGGGTGAAGTCGGCCTCCTGCCGGGCTCCCCAGCCGACGCGCCGGCCGTCGGCCCGCCGCGCCGCGATCTCCGGGTACTGCCGGGCGAGCCACGGCGGCACCGCGTACGTCGGCGTGCCGAGCACGACGGAGATCCCGCGTTCGTGAGCGCCGTCGAGCACCGGCTGGAGCCAGTCCAGCTCGAACCGGCCGTTCTCCGGCTCCCACGTGGACCACACCGACTCGCCGACCCTGATCACGGTGAAACCGGCCTGCACCATGAGGTCCAGGTCGGTTTCGAGCCGCTCGTACGGCTGGTACTCGTGGTAGTACGCGGCGCCGAACAGCACCCGCTCCGGCAGGACAGCCATCAGGAGACCTCCGTCGTGAGCGGGACGCTCACGTGATCATCGGAGGCTTTTCCGGACGGCGCAACGGAAGCCGGCGTTTCCGTTGTGGCGCTGGGCCTTTCGGGGCACGTTCGACTCGAATCGACAGTCGAACGTGAACCTGGGGATCAGACGGTGGCGGCGACGCGGGCGGCGAGACCCTCGACCACGCCGGACAGCTTCTCGGTGACCTCGGGGTCGTCGACCGGGTGGAGGTCGGCGAAGCGCACCACCGAGGAGGGGATCGAGAGGGTCAGGTCCTCGGCGACCGCGCCACCGGCGATCTTGACGGCCTTGCGGGCCTCGTCCTGCGCCCACACGCCGCCGTACTGGCCGAACGCGGTGCCCACGACGGCGACCGGCTTGCCGGACAGGGCACCCGCGCCGTAGGGACGGGACAGCCAGTCGATGGCGTTCTTCAGCACGGCGGGGATGGTGCCGTTGTACTCGGGCGACACCAGGAGCAGGGCGTCCGCCTCCGCGGCGGCCTCCCGCAGCCGGGCGGCGGGGGCGGGCACGGTGCCCTCGGCGTCGAGGTCCTCGTTGTAGAACGGCACGGTGTCCAGGCCCTCGAAGAGGCCGACCTCGACGTGCTCGGGCGCGATCTGGACCGCGGCCTCGGCGAGCCTGCGGTTGTGCGAACCCGAACGGAGGCTGCCGACGAGCGTGAGGATGCGGACGGCCATGAAGTGACTCCCAGGTGCGGTGTGTGCTTGAACGACTACACCCTAAACGGGACGCGGCCCGGTTATCTTCCGGCTACGCTGCCGAGGTGATCGACAGCACATCCCTGCCCCTCGCCGGTGCGGAGCCGCCCCTGCGTGCGGACGCGGTGCGCAACCGGGCGTTGCTGCTGGAAGCGGCCGCCCGGCTGGCGGCGCGACGGGGTGCGGGAGCGATCACGATGGAGGCGGTCGCCGCGGAGGCCGGGGTCGGCAAGGGCACGGTGTCGCGGCGCTTCGGTGACCGCAACGGACTGCTCCAGGCCCTGCTGGACCGCTCGGAGAGCCTGTTCCAGGAGGCGTTCCTCAGCGGACCGCCGCCGCTCGGGCCGCAGGCCGATCCGGCCACGAGACTCAGGGCGTTCGGTCCGGCTCTGCTGCGCCACGAGCACGCCGACCTCGAGCTCTACCTGGCGGCCGAGCCGTCGCCGAGCCGCCGGTTCGCGGTCCCGGCCAAGCAGTTGCGCCACCGGCACGTGGCGCTGCTGGTGCGCGCGCTCCTGCCCGATGCCGACGCAGACCTGCTCGCCCACACCCTGCTCGCGTCGGTGGACGTCGTGCTGACCGACCACCTCGTCCGTGGGCACGACATGCCGTTGGCACGAGTGGAGGCCGGGTGGCACGACCTCGTCGACCGGCTCCTGACCTGACGACTACCGCTCCAGGCGGCTGGGATCCCCCACATCGCTGCGGCGGACCAGCCAGGCCTCGGTGATGTGCGTGAACATGGCCTCGGCGGCGCCCGCGGGGTCGTGCGCGGCGATCCGCTCGTAGACGCGGCGGTGGCCCTCGTTGGACGCGGCGCACAGGGCACGGTCGCTGCGGCCCGTGTAGCGGGCGGTGTTGATCACCTGGCTCTCCAGCGCCCGCACCACGCCCCTGGCGATGCGGTTGCCGGACGCGCGCATGATCCGGTCGTGGAAGAGCCGGTCCTGCTCCCGGTAGGCGTCCGGATCGCCGACCAGCCGGTCCATCAGCTCGACGAGGTCGCGCAGCGCGGCGACGGTGGCCTCGTCGGCGGTGCGGGCGGCGGCCTGGGCCATGTCCGACTCGAGCAGGCGCCGGGTGACCACCAGGTCGTCGAGCACCGCGAGGGTCTCGTCCTCGGCGACGATCGCCCCGAGGACGAGTTCGTCGAGCACGTTCCACGAGGACGGCGGGGTGATCTGGGTGCCCGCGCCCTGGCGCACCTGCACCAAACCCTTCTCCTGCAGGACTTTCACCGCTTCGCGGATGACCGTCCTGCTCACCGAGAAGGCCTCGCACAGCGCGGGCTCGGGAGGCAGCGACGTCCCGGAGGGGTGGTCGCCGCGCACGATCCGGCTCACGAGCTCGGCGGTCACCGCACTGGCCAGGCTCGCCGGCCTGCGCACCCAGGAAGGGGCGGCGGCGGCCGGTCTCCGGCCTGATGCGGTCATCGTTCCTCCGGTCACGTCCCCCGCGCCGTCGTGCGGGTACGTGCGGCGAGAGTACTGCAGAACGGGCGATTGACGTAATACGTCATACGACTTACGTTCACGGCACCCCGTCGGGAACGACGCAGCCCGGCGCCCTCTCGGGAAGAGAAGTGAGCCAGCGATGAAGCAGCGCACACTCTTGTCCGCCGCCCTGGTCCTGGGGCTGACGCTGACGGCAGGATGCGGCAGCGCCTCCGGGCCGGGCACCTCGTCCGGCGGCTCCGGCGACAAGCTCGTGGTCTGGGACTGGAAGTCCGGTGACGCCAAGGCAGCCGCCTACGTGGAGAAGGCGAAGGCCGACTTCGCGAAGAAGCACCCCGGTGTGAACGTCGAGTTCGTGGCCCAGCCGTTCGACCAGTACTACACCCTGCTCGGCGCGGCCATCCAAGCCGGCAAGGGTCCCGACGTCGTGCTCTTCAACTGCGGCGGGCAGATCCGCGACCGTGCCGACGCGCTCGCCCCGCTCGACACCTACGTCGCCGACGACCGGAAGCGGCTGGCGGGCTGGGACGCGTTCACCAAGGACGGCAAGGCCTACGCCGCACCGGTGACGCTGCAGGGACATCCCCTCTACTACAACAAGGAGCTCTACCAGAAGGCCGGCCTCGCCCCGGACTCCCCGCCGAGGACGTGGGACGACTTCGTCCGCGACTGCGGTGTGATCGCCCAGAAGACCGGCGTGAAGTGCCTGGCGCAGGGCAACAAGGAGGGCTACGGCATCCAGTTCTTCCTGTCCGCCATGGGATCGGCGGTGCTGACTCCGCAGGAGTACGACGACTGGATCGCCGGCAAGCGGGACTGGTCCTCCGCGAACGTCAAGCGGATCTTCGAGCTGTGGAAGCAGACCGCCGACGCCGGGCTGAACACCGACGGCGCCAACTCCACGGCGATGTTCAACGACGCGTTCGCGCTCTTCAACTCCGGCAAGGCGGCCAACGTCATCGGCCTGATGTCGGACGTCGGGCACTGGAAGGACTTCGCCGAGTTCCTCACCCCGGAGAAGCTCGGCGTGATGCGGGCGCCCGTGGTGAACCCCGCGGCGAAGCCGAGCCTGCCGTTCGACGGCGGCATCGGGTACGCGGTCGCGAAGTGGACCAAGGACCCGAAACTGGCCGCGGACCTGGTGCGCTCGCTGACCTCCGCCGACGCGCTGAAGGCGTTCTACGCCGACGGTGGCGCGATCGCGTCCGACGCGACGATCGACGTCTCCTCTGGCGGCCCCGCGGTCAAGGCGATCGTCGCGGAGGTCAAGTCGGGCAAGCCGGCACTGCACGTCGCCCTGTCCTCCAAGACCCTCGACCTGATGGGACGTCTGTCGCAGCAGCTGCTGAGCGGATCGGCCACAGTGGACGACGCGGTGGCGCAGCTAGCCGCCTCCGACAAGACCGGCTGACCGTCGTGGCGGCACCCACGCTCTCCCCCGCGCGCCCGGCTCCGGCCGGGCCCGCGAGGCCGCGCCGCTCCGGCTCACGGGCCGAGCGCCTGGCTCCCCTGGTGCTCGTGGCGCCGGCCGTCCTGATCATCGCCGGGTTGCGCCTGTGGCCGTTGGTGCTGGGCGTCAACTTCTCCTTCACCGGCGACGGTGATCGGGACGGCGTGATGGTCGGCCTCGACAACTACGTGACCCTGTTCGCCGATCCGTTGTTCCGCACGGCCCTGCGCAACGTCGGGCTGCTCGTCCTGCTGCTCCCGGTGGCGGTGGCGATCCCCGGTCTCCTCGCCACGCTGATCTACCTGCGCGTGCCGGGACATCGGCTGTATCGCGGCGTCTACTTCTTCCCCGCGGTGCTCTCGCCGGTGATCGTCGGCGCGATCTTCACCCTGCTGCTGGCGTTCGACGGGCCGCTCAACAGGGTCCTCGGCGGCCTGGGGATCGGGCCGGTGGACTGGCTCGGCGATCCCGGCGTGGCGTTCTTCGTGGTCGTCGCGGTGCACGTCTGGGCGACGTTCGGCATGGCGCTCGTCGTGTTCCTCGCCGGGTTCGCCACCCTCGACCAGTCGCTGCTCGACGCCGCGAAGATGGACGGCGCGTCGTTCCCGCAGACGGTCCGGCACGTGATCGTCCCGGGCCTGACGCGCACGATCCAGTTCGTCTTCGTCACCACCATGATCGGCATGCTGACCTCGATGTTCGGCCTGCTCTACGTGATGACGAGCGGCGGGCCGGAGGGGTCGACCTACCTGCCCGAGTACTACATCTGGATCCAGCAGGGGCGCCTGAACCAGCCCGCGCTCGCCTCCGCGGCGTCGACCGCGCTGTTCCTGATCATGCTCGTGGTGGGGCTGGCCCAGATCGCGATCCTGCGCCGTGCCGCCGGCAAGGAGGACTGATGTCCGGCTCCCGTCCCGTCAGGTGGGTCGTCGCCGTCCCGATGGCCGCGCTCGCCCTGGCCACGATCTACCCGCTGGTGTTCACCACCAACGTCGCCATGAAGACCCGGCGCGAGTACGTCCTCGACCGGTTCTCCCCTGCGGACTCGTTCAGCCTCGACAACGTCGTCAAGGCGTGGACGAGCGTCGGGATGTCCCGGTACTTCCTGAACTCGGTGGTCGTCGTGGCGTGCTCGGTCGCGCTGCTGCTGTTGTTCGGCTCGATGGCGGGCTTCGCGCTCGGGCGGCTGCGGTTCCGCGGTTCGTCCGCGCTCTTCCTGGGGATCCTCGCGGCGCTGTTCGTGCCGTTCCAGGTGATCATGGTCCCGCTGGCGCGGACGATGGCGGACACCGGTCTCATCGACACGTATCCCGGCCTGGTCCTCGCGTACGTGGCGCAGTTCCTGCCGTTCACGATCTTCCTGCTGACGAGCTACTACGCCACCGTGCCCGCGGAGATCGTCGACGCCGCGCGCATCGACGGGAACTCGGTGTACGGGGTGTACTGGCGGATCATGCTCCCGATCGGTGCGCCCGCGCTGTTGTCGGTCGGTGTGCTCAACGCCCTGTTCTGCTGGAACGACGTCCTCGTCGCGTTGCTGATGATGCCGTCCGCGGAGCACCGCACGCTCATGGTCGGTGTCACGTCGTTGCGCGGTCAGTACTCCGACGACATCCCCACGTTCGCGGCGGGAGTGCTGATCGCCGCGGTCCCCGTCCTGGTCGTCTACCTGTTCCTGCAACGCCAGATCGCCGACGGTGTCACCGCCGGGTCGACGAAGGGCTGACATGCGCATCACTGGCTACCGGACGCTCACCACGGTCCAGGACTGGGGCCGTCCTGTCGGCGACGCCAACGGCGTGATCCCCGACGGCCTCGTCCGGGTCCCGATCGTCGTCGTCGAGACCGACACGGGCCTCACCGGTGTCGGACTCGGCCCGCACGTGGAGATCGAGGCCGTCTTCGCCGCCATCGAGGGCGAGGACCCGCGCTGCGTCACCGCCCTGTACGACCGGATGCTGCGGCGGATGTTCAAGGCCGGGCACGCCGGTGCGGTGTTCGGCACCATCGGCGCCTTCGACAGCGCGTTGTGGGACATCAAGGCCCAGGCGGCGGGGGAACCGCTGTGGCGGTTGCTCGGCGGCCGTGACCGCCGAGTGCCCGCCTACGCCTCGGCTCTGGACATCGCGCTGACCGACGACGAACTCGTCGCGGTGTACCAGGGCTACGCCGATCGCGGACTGCGGGCGGCGAAGCTCAAGGGCGGCCTCGACGTGGATCGCGACCGGCACCGTCTCGCCCTCGTGCGGGACGTCCTGACCGAGGCGGGCGGCGGCGCGCGGCCGAGCCTGATGCTCGACGTCAACGAGACCTGGACGCGCAAGCAGGCGGTCCGGTACGTCAGCGAGCTCGAGCGGACCTTCGACCTCACGTGGGTCGAGGAACCCGTGCGCCGCTGGGACGTGGAGGGCCATGCGGCGGTCGGCCGTGGAATCCGTGCCTCCGTCGCCACCGGTGAGAACCTCACCGGGCTCGAGCAGCACCGTCCGCTCATGGCGGCCGGTGCTGTCGACATCGTGCAGACGGCCGGAGTCTGGGGCATCACCCACTTCCTGCGGGTCGCCACCCTCGCGCACGCGCACGACCTGCCCGTGAGTCCGATCGGCACCAGTCCGATCGGCCTGCTGCACGGCGCCGCGTCGGTGCCCAACCACCTGGTCAGCGAACTGCAGGACCTGCGGCCCGCGGTGGGCGTCTCGCTCGACCTGCACGTCGAGGACGGCGCCTACGTCCTCGGCGACAGCCCGGGACTGGGCGTGCGGCTCGACGAGCAGACCATCGCCGCGTCGAGCCACCTGCTCCCCCACCCGTCGGCCGGCGGCACGCACATCCGGCCCGAACGCGCGGGACGGCGCCTGCACGCGGTGGAGGCGGGTGAGGAGAGCCCCGTTCTCAACGCCGGGGTGTAGTGCTCCGGTCGACCTCACCGGCGAGCAGGAGGTAGGCGCCGGCCGTCCACGTGTAGGCGCGGTCGCGCAACCCTTCCCCGGTGAGCGCGTCGAAGTTCTCCGCGAACCCGGACTTCTCGCAGGTGGCCAGGAACCGCGCGCTCACCTGGTCTGCCAGGTCCACCGCGCCGCCGCGGCGCAGGCCGTCCTCGATCAGCACGGTGGCCGGCGCCCACACCGGTCCGCGCCAGTAGCCGTCGGGCTCGTAGTAGGGCGAATCCGGCTGCTCCGTGGCCAGGCCGACGGGCGTGAGGTGCGCGGCGACACCGGCGCACAGGGCGTCGAAGACCTCCCGCGGCAGGTGCTCCCCCAGCACCACGGGCATCAGGTCGAGCAGGCTCGCGCTGCGCCGTTTCGTCCCGCTGGCCACGCCCTGGCTGACGAAGTGATCACCCAGCCACAGCTCGCCGAGCAGTTCGTCGAGCAGCGCGTCCGCCTGCTCCGACCACCGTGCCGGCTCTTCCCCCGCCTCGGCGGCGAGCCGGGCGAGCTCCTTCAGTTGCAGCACCAGGAAGGCGGCGAGGTCGGGCGAGCGGACGAGGCGTTCCTCCCGGAACACCGTCGAGTTGTCCCACCCGCTGTCGTTCCCGTGCTCGTAGTGCGGCAACAGGCTGCCGGGGGCCGTCCGGTGCTCCAGCCAGAACGAGGTCCACGCGCGGAGCTGCCGGTACGTCGGCGCGGCGTCGGGCAGTCCGCCCGGAAGTCGTTGCCGCAGAAGGGAGAGCGCCCATCCGTGCACCGGCGGCTTGACGAAGTTGCGCAGCACCTCGGAGTGGGTGACCGAGTCCGGCAGCGCACCCTGCTCGTCCTGATGGTCGAACACGACCTGGAACTGCTGCCAGGCGAGCGCCGGTGCGCCGGGCGCCAGTGCCAGCGCGGTGAAGCAGTGGTCCCAGCTCCACACCTTGTCCATCCAGTGCTTGGACATCAGCACGGCGGGCCGGTGGACGAACCCGGCGGGCCGCACGGTGGCCGACCAGAGCACGTAGCAGGCGAGCTCGGCGGCCGGGGTGTGGTCGCCGCGCCAGGGTGCCACGGCCTCGGCGAAGCAGCCGAACTCGTCCCGCGCGTCCGCCACGGCGTCGTCGAAGTCGTTCGCGGGCCGGGACGGCGGACGGGCCGTGCCGAGTTCCTCGATCGTCAGCTCCCAGGGTTCGCCGTCGTCCAGGACGACCCCGCGCTCCGCCTCCCCGAGCTCCTGGTCGCCGCACGGCCACCACTGTCCGGTTTGGACGGTGAGACGAAGGCGGTGGCCGGTCTCGTAGGAGGTGAAGACGAGCCCACCGGCGGGATCGGTGAAGAAGTAGGTGCCGGTGAACGGGGTGAGCGTCCTCTGCGCGGCACTGATGCGCAGGCCCAGGCCGGTACCGCGCAGCCGCACCGCGTCCGGTGACGAGAACACCGCCGTGACGCTGCCACTTCCGGCGCGCCAGCGCAGTGCCGAGGGGTCGGCGGTCACCTCGACCGGCACGCGTTCGCCGCCGAGCAGCGGAACGAACGAGAGCACCGGGTGCATGCCGTTGCGGTGCGACACGAGGTGCACGTCGTCGGCGTACTCGGCGAGTCCTACCACCGGGGAGAGGCAGAACCACGCGCCGTACCGGCTGAAGGGGATCTCACGCACGGAGAACTCGGTTGTCACGCCGGACCCCTCTCAGTCCTTCACGGCGCCGGAGGTGAGCCCGGCGGCGACGAAGCGTTGCGCCACCACGAGCAGCACGGACGCCGGTACGGACGCGACCACCGCGGTGGCCATGATGGAGTTCCACTCCTGGTTGTTGTTGCCGATGTAGCGGTAGATGCCGAGCGTCAGCGGTTGCAGCGCCCCGCCGGAGTCGAGCGTGGCGGCGAACAGGAAGTCCGACCACGCCCACAGGAACGAGAACAGCGCCGCCGTGATCACGCCGTTGCGGCTCGCGGGCAGCACGACCGAGACGAACGCGCGCCACGGTCCCGCGCCGTCGATCCGGGCGGCCTGCAGCAGTTCGTCCGGCACCGAGGCCATGAACGCGGTCAGCACCAGCACGGCGAACGGCACCGCGACCGTCGAGTCGGCCAGGACGAGGCCCCACACGGTGTTCGTGATGCCGAGGCGGACGTAGATGCCGTAGAAGCCGAGCGCCATGATGATCCCCGGGATCATCTGCGCGACGAGCAGGACGAACCCGAACGCGCGCCGCCCCGCCGGCCACAGCTTCGCGAGCGCGTACGCGGCGGGCGCGGCCAGCGCCAGGGTGAGCACGACGGTTCCCAGTGCCACCAGCAGGCTCGTGCCGAAGTACGGCAGCTGTTCGCGCAGAACCCTTTCGTACCCCTCCAGCGTGGGCGAGGCCGGGAACAGGCTCGGCGGCGACTTCCGCATCTCGCGCGCGGGCGTGAGCGACACGACGACCATCCAGTAGACCGGGAACAGCATCACCGCGGTCATCAGCAGTCCGGCGGCCGTGCGCCAGTACCGGGTCCTCATGTGCGCCCCTGCGCGCGGATGTGGACCAGGCCCGCCGCGAGCGCCATCAGGATCAGCACGTTGCCCACCGCGGCACTCGGCCCGAACCGGGGCAGCGCCCCGCCGAAGCCGAGTTCGTAGGACCAGGTCGCGAGTGTGGAGGACGATCCGCTCGGCCCGCCCCTCGTCATGATCCAGATGATGTCGAACACCTTGAGCGTGTAGACCAGGCCGAGCAGCAGGGTGATCGCCGACACCGGGCGTAGCAGCGGGAAAGTGACGTGGCGGAACGTCTGCCAGCCGCTCGCTCCGTCCAATGAGGACGCTTCGTGCACCTCGGGCGGCAGGCCGCGCAACCCGCTGTGCAGCAGCACGAGGTTGAACGGCACGCCGATCCAGATGTTGGCGATGACGACGGACACCAGCGACCACGACGGTGAGGTCAGCCAGTTGACCGGCCCGATGCCCACGACCCCCAGCGCCGCGTTGACCAGCCCGGACTCGCTGTTGAGCAACCACGCCCAGGTCGACGCGGACACGATGAGCGGCAGCAGCCAGGGCACCAGGAACAACGCGCGCAGGGTCGCGGACAGCGGGAAGTGGCGGGCGAAGAACACCGCCAGCGCGAAGCCGATGGTGTACTGGAACAACAGCGACACGGCGGTGAACACCACCGTGTGCAGCAAGGCCGTCCGAAAGGCCGGGTCGGCGAACACGGTGGCGTAGTTGGCGAACCCGGCGAACGGCGCACCGCCGTGGACGAAAGTCCGCACCGTGTGGTTCCGCAGACTCAGATCGACGTTGGTGTACAAGGGATACGCGTAACACACCAGCAGGTACACCACGAGCGGGAGCACGAACGCCCACCCCGTGAGTCGCGTGCGCACCGGCGGCTACTTCGCGGACGCCGCGGCGGCCTGGGCGTCCTTCAACGCCGCCTCCGGGGTCTTCGCACCGGTGAGCGCGGCCTGCACGGCGCCCCACAGCGGTTGCGAGATCCGGGGATAGCGGGTGCCGAGGTTGTCGCCGGTGCGGCCCTTGGCGTTCTGCACGGCGTCCACCCAGACCTTGAGCTCCGGCGTCGCGGCCACCTGCTGCTCCCGCACCGAGGGCACCGCCGAGACGTACGTCAGCGCGGTGACGGTGGCGAGCACCCGGTCCGGCGCCGTCAGGCAGGTCGCGATCTGCGCGGCCTTGGTCTCCGTGCCCTTGTCGTCCTGCGCCGGAACGGTGACGAACTCGCCTCCCGTGGGCGCGGGCGCCGTGCCCCCGGTGCGGCCGGGGATCGCGATCACGCCGTACTCGAAGCCGGCCTTCTTCGCGTTCTGCAGCTGCCAGGTGCCGTTCTCGGCGAACGCGTACTCCCCGGTGGCGAACTCCTGCCAGCTGGTGGTCTGGGTGTTGCCGACCACGGAGTTGGGCGCGAGTCCCTTGTCCAGCCAGGACTTCCACAACGTCAGCGCGCTGACCGCCTCCGTGGACGACAGGTCGGTGAGCGTGGCACCCGAGCCCCAGAACCACGGCAGGAACTGGAAGCTGCCCTCCTCGGTGCCGATCGCGGAGAACGTGATGCCCTTCTTGCCCGCGGCCTTCACCTTGCCGAGAGCCACGTCCAGCGACGCCCAGTCCGTGACGGACGCGGGGTCGACGCCGGCGGCGCCGAGCACCGCCTTGTTGTAGTAGAGGGCGAGCGTGTTCGCGCCGATCGGCGTGCCGTAGGTCTGGCCGTTCGACGTTCCCGCGGCCACCAGGTTCGGGGACGCCTGCGAGGCGTCGAGACCGACGTCGGAGTTCGACCTGAGCACCCCGGCCTCGGCGAGCGTGGAGACCACGGGGTTGTCGACCACCAGCACCTGCGGGGCCGTGCGCTGTTGCGCGGCGAGCAGCACCTTGCCGGTGAGGTCCGTGGTGTCGTAGGCCTGCCGCTGCACCTTCACCCCCGCCTGCGCCGCGCACCCCTCGATCGTCCGCACCCAGTCGGAGCCGGCGGCGAACTGCGGGTACGGGTCCCACACGGAGAACGTGTCGGGCGAGGAGCCGCCCGGCGCGGAGGAGCAGGCCGTCGCGGAGACGGCCAGACAGGCCGCGGTCAGGAGCCTCGGAACAGCCGCGCGTCGCATCTTGGTCCTTCCTGCCGACTTCGTTGACGACATTCATCGAACCGGTTCGATTTGGAGGAACTGCGCCAACGTAGCCGTGCCGAACGAAACGTCGCAAGAGCCAGTGGCCTACGATTGTCGATGGTCGAACCGGTTCATTCGACGGACCGGAGACGGGAACGGGCATGAACATCGGAGAGATCGCCAAACGGGTGGGCGTGTCGCGCAGCACCGTGTCGTACGCGTTGAGCGGCAAACGACCGGTCTCCGCGGCGACCGTGCGGCGGATCAACGACGTCATCGCCGAGCTCGGTTACCGCCCGAACGCCAGCGCCCGCGCGCTCGCCGAGGGGCGCACCAGGACGCTCGGGCTCGTGATCCCACCGGCGAGCACCCGGCTGACCGACGTCCAGCTGAGCTTCGTCGCCAGCGTCGTCGAGGTGGCCGCCGCGTACGACCACGACGTGCTGCTGTCGCCGAGCGGCGGCGACCACGACAGGTCGTTCGACCGCGTCGTGACCGGCCGCAGGGTCGACGGGGTGATCCTGATGGAGATCCTCCTGCGGGATCCGCGGGTCGACCGGCTCACCAGCTCCGGCCTGCCGTTCGTCACGATCGGCCACGTCGCGGACTCCGCCGCGTCCCGGTGGGTCGACGTCGACTACGCGGGCCTGATCAGCCGCTGCGTGCGGCACCTCGCCGACCTGGGGCACGAGCACGTCGTCCTGATCAACCGCTCCGACGAGCTGGTCGCGTCGGGCTACGGCCCCGCGATGCGCGCGTCGGCCGGCTTCCTCGAGACCGCGGAGGGGTTCGGCATGACGGCGCACGACGTGTGCTGCGCCGACGACCCGGCGGCCGGTCTCGCCTGCTTCGAGCAGATCCTCGAGCGCCGCCCGGAGGTGACGGCGGCCGTGACGATCAACGAGGCCGCGCTGCCCGGCGTGCAGCGCGCGTTGCACCGCGCCGGGCTCGACGTGCCCCGCGACTTCTCGCTCACCGGCGTGATCGCCGACCGGCTGGCCGTCGACTTCCACCCGCCGCTGACGGCGGCGGACGTCCCCGCCGGGCAGATGGCGCAGCTCGCCGTCGACCTGCTGATGGAGCAGATCGCCGACCCGTCCGCGCCGCCGCGGCACGCGCTGCTCGCTCCGCCGATCACCCTGCGCTCCAGCACCGGAGCCTGCCGCAGGAGCTGACCGGAGACGAATCGGTTCGACCCTCCGGTCCATTGCTGTCACTCGTCGCTCGGGCGTACCTTCGTTTCTCGATCGAACCGGTTCGATTCTCCGTCACCCCTGACCCGTTACGGAGTCCCACATGGTTCAGCGACGAACCAGCACAGTCCTCCTGGCCGTCGTGGCGTCGGCACTCGCCTTCACCACCCCCGCCCAGGCCGCGAACGAGTCCATCAGCGTCGACTTCTCCGTCACCAGAGGCACACCGCGCGTCCGGCTGGATCTACGGCATGACGGAGAACGCCGCGGGCCCCGCAGACCACTTCTTCCGCGACGTGAAGTTCCGCTACATGAGGGCGGGTGGCGCGCAGCTCGACGGTCCCGGTGGCTGGGTGTCGGGCAAGTACGACCGCCGCTGGAACGCCACCAGGGCCCAACTCCTGCGCACCCGCTCGCTGGGCGGCGAGTTCGTCCTGCTGCCCCACGACCTGTGGGGCGCCGACGGATACCCGATCTCGCGCTTCCCCGGCGACAACGGCGACTGGACCGACTACGACAACTTCCTCACCCGCCTGATCGCGGACATCCGGGCGACGGGCGCGCCGGTGCAGTGGGACCTCTGGAACGAACCCAACATCACGCTGTTCTGGAACCGGCCGCAGTCCCAGTACTTCGAGCTCTGGCGCCGCACGTACCAGCGCGTCCGGGCCGCCTTCCCCACTCAGCTCATCGTCGGGCCGAGCCACGCCGGGGTGCCGTCGACCGGCGGCTGGTGGACCCAGTACCTGGACTTCGTGCGCGCGAACAACGTCGTGCCCGACATCTTCAGCTGGCACGCGCTGCCGAGCGATCCGGTGGCGAACGTGGCGGTGGCGAACTCGACGCTCGACGCGCGCGGCATCCCGCACCCACGGCCGTACCAGATCAACGAATACGGCGCGGGCAACGAGCAGAACTCCGGCGACGGCGCGTGGTACATCGCGCGGCTCGAACGGGCGGGCGCCGACGGCCTGCGCGCCAACTGGGCCAGTGCCGGCAACCTGCACAACGACCTCGGCAACCTGCTCGTGCGCAACTCCGCGGGACAGCACCAGCCCAAGGGCGAGTGGTGGGCCTACCGGTTCTACGGCTCGCAGACCGGCCAGATCGTCTCCACGACACCGAGCCAGTCGTACGACTCGTTCGCCACCAAGGCCGGTGGCGTGGCGAAGGTCCTCGTCGGTGGCGGCAGCACGACCGGCAACGTCGCGATCACGTTGCAGCGCCTGGACACCACGACCGGTCTCGTGCAGAACAACCAGGTGCGGGTGCTCGTGCAGCGCATCCCGTACAACAACGGCGGCGCCGTGCAGGGGCCGGTCACCGTGCAGAACTCCGTGGTCTCGTTGTCCGGCAACAACGTCACGGTCACTGTGCCGCACAACAGCGTCGACGAGACGTTCACCGTCACGCTGCTGCCACCCGGCGACAGCGGATTCCAGTCCGTCGCCGCCGCGCAGCACTCCCAGCAGTGCCTGGACAACACGAACCTGGGCACCGCCGACGGCAACCCGCAGCAGCAGTTCCACTGCGAGGGCGGGGACCAGCAGCTGTGGAACTTCACGCCCGTGCAAGGCGTCGCCGACACCTACACCGTCGTGAACCAGCAGTCGGGCAAGTGCCTCGACGTCCTCTCCACCGCGGACGGTGCCGCCGTCGTGCAGCAGACCTGCTCACCCGGCTCGGCGAGCCAGCAGTACTCGTTGCGCAAGGTCACCTACAGCGGCAACGACCCGCACGACTACCAGCTGGTCGCGCGGCACAGCGGCAAGTGCCTGGACGTCAACGGGATCTCCACGGCCGCGGGGGCCCGGATCATCCAGTGGGCGTGCAAGTCCGCTGCCCAGGGCAGTGAGCTCAACCAGACCTGGCGTCTCTGGGGCCGGTAGTCCCGAGGCGGGTCATGTCCATCCACAACGCAGTGGAGCACCTCATGACAGTGAAGGCTCGAAGCAAGGTGCGGCGCCGTCTGGCCGCCGCACTCGGGATGTGCGTCGCGGCGGCACTGGCCGTCGCACCGGGCAGCGCGCCGGCGTCGGCAGCCGGCACCGGACCATGTGACATCTACGCCGCCGGCGGCACACCCTGCGTCGCCGCGCACAGCACCGTGCGAGCGCTCTACGGCTCGTACGGCGGCAACCTCTACCAAGTCCGGCGATCATCGGACAACACCACACGCGACATCGCCGTACTGGCTGCGGGAGGCACGGCCAACGCGACGACCCAGGACACGTTCTGCGCGGGCACCTCCTGCGTCATCACGGTGGTCTACGACCAGTCCGGGCGCGGGAACGACCTGTGGTACCAGGGTTCCAGCGTCGTTCCCGGCTCCAGTCAGAGCAGGCCCGCCACCGCCACCTCCGAGGCGCTCACCGTCGGCGGCGGCAAGGCCTACTCGCTCTACATCAACCCCGGCAACAGCTACTGGCGCGACGGCCACCTGACGGGTGTCCCGACCGGCAGCGCGCCGGAGGGCATGTACATGGTCACCAGCGGTACGCACGTCAACGGCGGCTGCTGCTTCGACTACGGCAACAGCGAGACGACCCGCAGCGCGGACGCGGCCGGGGCGATGGACGCCATCAACTTCAGCACGCAGTGCTGGTTCGGCGGGTGCTCCGGCACCGGCCCGTGGGTGCAGGCCGACCTCGAATGGGGGCTCTTCTCCGGCGGCAGCCAGTCCTGGAACCCCAACCAGAGGGCCTTCCCGAACAGGTTCGTCACGGCGATGCTCAAGAACAACGGGACCTCGCGGTTCGCCATCAAGGGAGCCAACGCGCAGTCCGGTGGCGTGACGACGTTGTGGGACGGCTCGCTCCCACCCGGCTACAGCCCCATGCGGAAGCAGGGCGCCATCATCCTCGGCAGCGGCGGGGACTGCTGCAAACCGGGCGGTGGCGCCAACCTGAGCGCGGGCACCTTCTACGAGGGCGCGATGGTGTCGGGCTACCCGTCCGACGCGACCGAGAACGCGGTGCAGGCGAACATCATCGCGGCCGGGTACAGCAGCGGGGGTTCCGGTGCCACCGGAGCGGTCCGTTCGGTCGCCGCCGGCCGGTGCCTGGACGTCAACGCGGGCAGCACCACGGCGGGAACACCACTGCAGATCTGGGACTGCAACAGCGGCACGAACCAGACGTGGACACGCACCACGTCCGGTCAGCTGACCGTCTACAGTGGAGACTCGACTCGGTGCGCAGCCGCGTCTGGCCCCCAGACCGGCGCCGCGGTGGTGATCGCGGCCTGCGACGGCGGAGCCGGACAACGCTGGCAGTTCAACGCCAACGGCACCGTCAGCAGCGCGCAGTCGGGGCTCTGCGTCGACGTCAACGGGGCAGCCACCGCCAACGGCACGAAGACGATCCTGTGGACGTGCCACGGCGGCGGCAACCAGCAGTGGACGACCGGGTGACGTGGCCCCACCGGTGGCGCCCGGCGGTTCGAGTCGAATCGACCGTCGAAAGCGTCCGGTGACCGAACGGGGCTTGTAGCCGTCGCAGAACTCCGCCTACGGTCGGCCTGGGAGCGCTCCCAGGCCGATCGTCGACGAGGACGGAGAACCTCAAAGCTTGACCTCTCTCCCAGCTGAAGCAGGGAGATTCTTCCCTCGCGGGTCGAGTTTTCTGCTTCACAGCCCGTCGCCGCCTGGGTTACCAGCACAGGGACGGTGTACCGCCCACGGTCTTACACGAGCTCCACAGACCTGACATCCCACCAGCCCGGCGGTAGACCCGGCCGACTTGGTTATCGCCGACCGGGCGCGACAACTCCACAAGCCGCTCCGTCAACCGCCGAACCTGGGGTCAGGGCACGGTCTTTCGCCCTGGAGGCGAAACCCCGCCCTTGTCCTGCTCCGCAGGGGTCCGTTTCCTCCCGGCCTGAAGGCCGGGGTATCCACGAAGGAATCCCGATGAGATCGTCACCCCCACGTCTCCTCGCCGCGACCCTGCTCGCGGTGCTGACGGCGAGCTCACTCCAGGCCGCGGGCTCAGCCGCGGCGGCAGACTACGAACGCGTGCTCAACGGCACGTTCGACAGCGGCGCCGCCGATCCCTGGTGGAGCGGCGCCGGAGTGACCAACCGGGTCACCGGCGGCGAGTTGTGCGCGGCGGTCACCGGTGGGACCACGAACCCGTGGGACGCCCTGATCGGCCAGAACGGCGTTCCGTTCGAGACCGGCCAGTCCTACACGTTCTCGTTCGACGCCCGCGCCACCACGGCGCAGCCGATCACGGCCGCCGCGGGCGAGAGCGTGAGCCCGTACCGCGGGATCGCGAGCCAGCAGTTCGCGCTCTCCACCGCCAAGCAGCACTTCACGTTCACCTTCACGTCCACTTTGGACTTCCCGGACGCGGGCAACGGCCAGGTCGCGTTCCAGCTGGGCGGACAGGCCGCCGACAACACGATCTGCGTGGACAACGTCTCCGTGGTCGGCGGCGTGAAGCCACCCGGTGGCGTCAACCCCAACCCCACCAAGAAGGTCCAGGTCGACCTGGTGGGGTACGTACCGGGTCTGCCCAAGCGCGCCACCCTCGTCTCCACGGCCACGACGCCGCAGACGTGGACGCTCAAGAACTCCGCGGGCACGGCCGTCGCCACCGGCCAGAGCACGCCGAAGGGCGCGGACGCCACGTCCGGTGACTCGGTGCACCAGATCGACTTCTCTTCGTTCGACACGGCCGGCACCGGCTACACGCTGTCCGTCGGTGAGGACAGCAGCTTCCCGTTCGACATCTCCGCGGACCCGATCAAGAAGCTGCGCTACGACTCGCTCGCGTTCTTCTACCACCAGCGCAGCGGCACGCCGATCCAGGCGCAGTACGTCGGCGACGAGTACGCGCGGCCCGCCGGGCACATCAACGTCGCGCCCAACCAGGGCGACAACAACGTGCCGTGCCGGGCCGACCTCGCGTGCGGCTACACGCTCGACGTGCGTGGAGGCTGGTACGACGCGGGCGACCACGGCAAGTACGTGGTCAACGGCGGCATCGCGGCATGGCAGCTGCTCAACTCCTACGAGCGGGCCACCCGCGTCGGTGACGCGTCCGCGTTCCGCGACGGCACCCTCGCCATCCCGGAGAAGACCAACGGCGTGCCCGACCTGCTCGACGAGGCGCGCTGGGAGGTCGACTTCCTGCTGAAGATGCAGGCACCCGACGGCATGGCGCACCACAAGATCCACGACGCGAACTGGACGGCCCTGCCGACCCGGCCCGAACTGGACGACCAGCCGCGCAGGCTGTCCGCGACCAGCACCGCCGCGACGCTGAACCTGGCCGCGGTCGCCGCGCAGGCGTCCCGGCTGTGGAAGGGCATCGACGCCGCGTACTCGGCGACGCTGCTCACGGCGGCGCGCAAGGCCTACACGGCGGCCAAGGCGAACCCGGCCAAGATCGCCGACCCGAACGACGGCACCGGCGGTGGCGCCTACAGCGACAGCACCGTCAGCGACGAGTTCTACTGGGCCGCGTCGGAGCTGTACGCGACCACGGGTGACAGCGCCTACCGGACCGACGTGACGGCCTCGCCGCACTACAAGGCGGCAGGCCTGACCAGGGCCGGTTTCTACTGGGGCGGCACGGCGCCGCTGGGTGACATCACGCTCGCCCTGGCGCCCAACGGCCTGCCGGCGGCGGACGTCGCGGCGATCAAGTCCGCGTTCGCGACCGTCGCGGACCAGCACCTGACCGCCATGGCCGGGATGGGCTACGCCGCGCCGTACGACAACAGCGTGGACGGGTACGTCTGGGGCTCGAACTCCGCGGTTCTGAACAACGCCCAGGTGCTCGCGCTCGCCCACGACTTCACCGGTGCCGCCAAGTACCGCGACGGCGTGTTCGAGGCACTGCACTACGTCCTCGGCCGCAACCCGCTGAGCACCTCGTACGTGGCGGGCTACGGCGACCAGGCGATGCGCAACGCGCACCACCGGTTCTGGGCCAACCAGAACGACCCGACCCTGCCGATCGCGCCGGCCGGTTCGCTGTCCGGCGGCCCGAACAGCGCTCTGCAGGACCCGGTGGCGCAGCGGCTGCTCGCCGGCTGCCCGCAGCAGAAGTGCTGGGTGGACGACATCGGCGCCTACTCGGTCAACGAGGTGGCGGTGAACTGGAACTCCGCGCTCGCCTGGGTCTCGGGCTGGGCGGCGGAGAAGTCCGGGACGACCGCGCCGAAGCCGGACTGCGAGGTCGGCTTCACCGCCGGCCGGTGGAACGACGGCCTGTCCGCGCAGGTGAAGCTCACCAACACCGGTACGACGGCGTGGACGTCGTGGAAGCTCGGGTTCGCGTTCCCCGGCACCCAGAAGGTCACCGCGGGGTGGTCGGCGACGTGGAGCCAGACCGGGCGGGACGTGACGGCGGCCAGCATGCCGTGGAACGGGCAGGTCGGACCCGGCCAGGCCGTCCACATCGGATTCAACGGCTCCGGCACCGGAACGGATCCGACCGCCTTCACCATCAACGGAAAGGCCTGCAAGATCGCCTGACCCGCACCAGGGATGCGCCCGCTGTCACTTCGGTGGCGGCGGGCGCTTTGCGTTCGTGGTGTGGACACGGCTTCCCAGCTACGCCAGTATCGCCAGATCACGACGCCCGACCACGCGGCCTCCAGCGCGAGGACGGGACCGGAAGCGGCACGCGACACCAGCTCGAACATCCCGCTCGGCGACCCCACCAGTCCCCAGGCACCAGGGCATCGCCCGCCGGCGGGGCCGAGGCCGCCAGGAACGCGTCCGTCGACCTCGACAACCCGAGGCGGGCGCTCCGCATTTCCGTTTCCTGTGAGCGCTAACAGGTACTACCTGCTGTTATCCAGTTGAAACTTGACGGGCAAGTTGTTAGCGATAACACTCGCCGCCTACAGCATTTGTTGCCTGTCGGTGACATCGAGGAGAAGCAATGAGGCTTGCCAGGATCGCGGCCACCACCGCACTCGCCGTCACCCTCACCGCCTGTGGTTCGGCGCAGAAGACGGTCGACCAGCAGACTGGCTCCAGCGAGGGTGCGCTGGTGGGCGTCACCATGCCGACGCGGTCGTCCGAACGCTGGATCCACGACGGTGACAACATCAAGAAGGCCCTGGAGGGCAAGGGGTACAAGGTCGACCTCCAGTACGCGGAGAACGACATCCCCACCCAGGCCAACCAGATCGAGAACCAGATCACCAAGGGCGCCAAGCTCCTGATCGTCGCCTCGATCGACGGCACCGCGATCACGTCGCAGCTGCAGCAGGCCGCCGACGCGAAGATCCCGGTGGTCGCCTACGACCGGCTGATCCGCAAGAGCCCGAACGTCGACTACTACGCGACGTTCGACAACTTCAAGGTCGGCGTGGAGCAGGCGAACTCGCTGCTGGCCGGCCTGAAGACGAAGGGCGAGGGCCCGTTCAACGTCGAGTTGTTCGCCGGGTCGCCGGACGACAACAACGCCACGTTCTTCTTCAACGGCGCCATGTCCGTGCTCCAGCCGCTCGTCGACCAGGGCAAGCTCGTGGTGAAGTCGGGCCAGAAGGACTTCAAGACCGTCGCGATCCTGCGCTGGGACCCCGCGACCGCGCAGAAGCGCATGGAGGACCTGCTCACCTCGACCTACGGCGGTGCCAAGGTCGACGGCGTCCTGTCCCCCTACGACGGCATCTCGATCGGCATCCTCTCCGCGCTCAAGAGCGGTGGCTACGGCACGGCCGGCCAGGCCTACCCGATCGTCACCGGTCAGGACGCCGAGGTCGCCTCGGTGAAGTCGATCATCGCCGGTGAGCAGTACTCGACGATCCACAAGGACACCCGCCTGCTCGCCGACGTCACGGTGAAGATGGCCGACGCGGTGCTCAAGGGCGGCAAGCCCGAGGTCAACAACACCAAGGACTACGACAACGGCAACAAGGTCGTGCCGTCCTTCCTGCTCCAGCCCGTCCCCGTGGACAAGGCGAACTACCAGAAGGAACTGATCGACTCCGGTTACTACACCGCCGACCAGCTCAGGTAGATCCTGTGTCCGACGACATCCTGGTGATGCGCGGCATCACCAAGAGGTTCGCGGGTGTCACCGCGCTGCACGAGGTCTCCTTGACCGTGCGGCGCGGTGAGATCCACGCGATCTGCGGCGAGAACGGCGCGGGCAAGTCCACGCTGATGAAGGTGCTGTCCGGGGTCCACCCGCACGGCACGTACGACGGCGACATCCTCTTCGAGGGCGAGCCGTGCGCGTTCGACGGCATTCGTGACAGCGAGCGCCGCGGCATCGTGATCATCCACCAGGAGCTGGCGCTGTGCGGTCAGCTCTCCGTGGCGGAGAACCTGTTCCTGGGCAACGAGAGATCGCGGCGCGGGCTCATCGACTGGAACCGCACCAACCACGAGGCCCAGGCGCTGCTCGACCGCGTGGGACTGCAGGCGAACCCGACCGCCCCGGTGAACGACCTCGGCGTCGGCAAGCAGCAGCTCGTCGAGATCGCCAAGGCGTTGTCCAAGGAGGTCAGCCTCCTGATCCTGGACGAGCCGACGGCCGCGCTGAACGACGACGACTCCCAGCACCTGCTCGACCTGCTCGACGGCCTGCGGGACGAGGGCATCACCTCGGTGATCATCTCCCACAAGCTGGGCGAGGTCACCAGGATCGCCGACACGGTCACCGTCCTGCGGGACGGCAAGACCATCGAGACGTTGCCCGCCAAGGGACTCAGCGAGGAACGCATCATCTCCGGCATGGTCGGCCGCGACCTCGAGCACCGGTTCCCGCCGCGCACGCCCGACATCGGCGAGGAGGTGCTGCGCATCGAGGACTGGACCGTGCACAGCCCCGCCCAGCCGGACCGGGTGGTCGTCGACAACGCCACGTTGTCGTTGCGGCGCGGGGAGATCGTCGGTCTCGCGGGCCTGATGGGCGCGGGCCGCACCGAACTCGCGATGAGCGTCTTCGGCCGTTCCTACGGCGTCGGCATCTCCGGGCGCGTGGTCAAGGACGGCCAGGAGATCGACACGCGCACCGTGCGCGGCGCGATCCGGCACGGCCTCGCGTACGTGAGCGAGGACCGCAAGAAGTACGGCCTCAACCTGATCGAGGGCGTGCAGCGCAACGTCTCCGCCGCGGCGCTGGGCAAGCTCGCGAACCGCGGCTGGGTGAACGAGAACGAGGAGTACACCGTCGCGGAACGGTTCCGGAAGTCGATGGGCATCAGGACGGCCGCCGTGTCGACGGTGACCGGCACGCTGTCCGGCGGCAACCAGCAGAAGGTCGTGCTGGCGAAGTGGATGTTCACCGACCCGGACGTGCTGATCCTCGACGAACCGACGCGCGGCATCGACGTCGGCGCGAAGTACGAGATCTACTCGATCATCAACGAGCTCGCCGCCCAGGGCCGCGCGGTGCTCGTGATCTCCTCGGAGCTGCCGGAACTCCTTGGCCTGTGCGACCGCGTGTACGCGCTGTCGGAGGGCCGCATCACCGGCGAGGTCAGCCGCGAAGAGGCCACGCAGGAACGCTTGATGCAGTACATGACGCGAGGACAGAGCTGATGACCACGAAGACCGCGCCCGCTCCCGCCGCCGCCACGCCGGCCCAGTCACGGCGGTTCTCGATCAACCCGCGGCAGTCGGGCATCTACGTCGCGTTCGCGTTGATCGTCGTCCTGTTCGCGGTGCTGACCGACGGCGCCCTGCTGCAGCCGCAGAACATCTCGAACATCATCGTGCAGAACTCCTACGTGCTGATCCTCGCGATCGGCATGATCCTGGTGATCATCGGCGGGCACATCGACCTCTCGGTCGGCTCGACGGTGGCGCTGACCGGGGCGATCTGCGCGGTGCTCACCGTCCAATGGGGACTGCCGTGGCCGGTGGCGGTGCTGCTGACGCTGCTCTCGGGCGCGTTGATCGGCGCGGCGCAGGGCTACTGGATCGCGTACTTCGGCATCCCGGCGTTCATCGTCACGCTGGCGGGCATGCTGGTGTTCCGCGCGCTCACCCTGACGACGCTGGGCAACCAGGGAATCGGGCCGTTCCCCGACGAGATCCGGTCGCTGGCGAACGGCTTCACGGGCGGCTACCTCGGCAACATCGCTCTCGGCCCGCTCGGCGGGGCCGACCTCGTGAGCCTGCTCGCCGGACTCACGTTCGTGGCGGGGTTCGCGTTGTCGCAGTGGCGCAAGCGCGCGGCCCGGCTCGGCTACGGCCAGGTCGTCGAGCCGATGCCGGTGTTCGTCCTCAAGATCGTCGGCGTCGGTGTTGTCGTGATGGCCGTCGTGGTGCAGCTCGCCCGGTTCCGCAACCTGCCGTGGGTCCTGGTGCTGCTCGCGGCGCTCGCGCTCGGCTACTCGCTGATGGCCGGCAACTCGGTGTTCGGACGGCACATCTACTCGATCGGCGGCAACCTGCAGGCCGCCACGCTGTCCGGCGTGAAGGTCAAGGCCGTCACGTTCTGGGTGTTCGTGAACATGGGCGCGCTGGCCGCACTGGCCGGCGTGATCTTCGCCGGCCGGCTCAACCAGGCGGGCCCGACGGCGGGCATGTCGTTCGAGCTGGACGCCATCGCGGCGGCGTTCATCGGTGGTGCCGCGGTCCAGGGTGGTGTCGGCAAGGTCGTCGGTGCCATCACCGGCGGCCTGATCATGGGCGTGATCAACAACGGCATGTCCCTGATCGGCGCGCCCAGTGAGCGCGTGATGCTCGTGAAGGGTCTCGTCCTGCTCGCGGCGGTCGCCTACGACGTCTGGACCAAGCGACGCGCCTGAAATCTCCTCTCTCCACCCCGGAAGGCGAACAACAACGATGTTGTCATCCCTGCGCCGTTTCGGTCTGGTGGTGGCCGTGACGGCCGCCCTGGTCCCCATCACCCCTGCCGCCGCCGAACCGCTCGTGCGGACAGCGGCGAACGCGCTGGAAGTCCCGAACATCGACGACGTCCGCGGACATCTCACCCTGCCCGCCACCGGCGCGCACGACACGACCGTCACGTGGAAGTCGTCCAACGGCAAGGTGATCACGGCGACCGGTGAGGTGAGCCGCCCTCCTGCGGGCGGCAAACCCGCCAAGGTCGTGCTGACGGCGAAGGTGAGCCGCGGGCAGCAGAGCGTCACCCGCGCGCTCACCGCCACCGTCACCCCGTTGCCCGTCAAGGAACCGCTGGCCGGCTACAGCTTCTTCTACTTCACCGGCGAAGGCAGCCCGATCGGCGAGCAGATCTACGCCGCCGCCAGCAACGGGAACAACCCGCTGGACTTCTCCGAGGTCAACGGCGGCCAGCCGGTCCTGAAGTCCAGCCTCGGTGAACTGGGCGTGCGCGACCCGTTCATCCTGCGCTCCCCCGAGGGCGACAAGTTCTTCCTGCTGGCCACGGATCTGAAGATCAACGGCGGGCGCGGCTGGGACGCGGCGCAGCGCAGCGGCAGCCGGTCGCTGATGGTGTGGGAGTCGACGGACCTGCGGAACTGGTCTCGCCAGCGCAGCGTCCAGGTCTCGCCGCCGACCGCCGGCAACACCTGGGCACCGGAGGCGTTCTGGGACGCCAAGCGCGGCCACTACGTCGTCTACTGGGCGTCGAAGCTGTACGCGGAGAACGATCCCGGCCACACCGGCGACAGCTACAACCGGATGATGTACGCGACCACGCGCGACTTCGTGACGTTCAGCCCGGCGAAGGTGTGGATCGACCCCGGCTACTCGGTGATCGACTCGACCGTCATCGAGCACAACGGCACCTACTACCGCTACACCAAGGACGAGCGGAACAACTCGTCGTCCTCGCCGTGCAGCAAGTACATCACCGCGGAGAAGTCGGCGGACCTGCTGAACCCGAAGTACGACTTCGTCGCCGAGTGCATCGGCAAGGCCACCTCGACCAGCCCCGGCCTGAGCGCCGGTGAGGGCCCGACAGGGTTCAAGTCCAACACCGAGAACAAGTGGTACCTGTTCATCGACGAGTACGGCGGCCGCGGCTACGTGCCGTTCGAGACGACCGACCTCGCCTCCGGCAAGTGGACCATGTCCACGGGCGCCCGCCTGCCCACCTCTCCGCGGCACGGCACGGTGCTCCCGGTGACCCAGGCCGAACTGTCCCGGCTCACCGCTCCCCCAACGCCGGTGAAGGCCGACTCGAAGGGTCTCGTCGCGCACTGGCCGCTCAACGGGTCCGCCGCCGACGCCACCGGCCACGGCTACGACGGCGTGCTCGCCGGCGACGCCACGTGGTCCGAGGGCTCCCTGTCGCTCAAGGGCGGGCACGTCCAGCTGCCGAACAACATGCTGACCGGCGCCCCTGCCGCCACGATCTCCGCCGACGTGCTGGTGGATCCGGCCCAGCAGACGCCGTACTTCCTCTACGGGTTCGGCAACACCGCGCCGAACGGCGTCGGCAACGGCTACCTGTTCAGCACCGGTGACGGGTACCGCGGCGCGATCGCGACCGGCAACTGGACGACCGAGCAGGGCGTGAACTCCAGCAAGGCGCTGCCGCGCGGCGTCTGGAAGAACGTGACGCTGACCGTCGGCAACGGCGTGGAGGTGCTCTACCTCGACGGCGTGGAGGTGGCCCGCAACACCGCCGTCACCATCAAGCCGTCCGACCTCGGCGGTGGCGTCACCGCGGCCAACTACCTCGGCCGATCGGTCTATGCGGCGGACAGGACGTTCCAGGGCAGGATGAAGGACGTCCGGCTCTACAACCGGGCGCTCGCGAGCACCGAGGTGGCCGCGCTGCCGTTCAACGCGACCCTGATCCGGTCGGTCGCGCACAACTCGCTCAAAGCGCCCGCGGTCATCGAACCCGGCAGCGTGGTGCTCCCGGTGCGACCTGGTACCGACCTGCGGCGGGTCCAGCTCGACTTCGGCCTGGCTCCCGGCGCGACCATCACGCCCAGCGGCCCTGTCGACCTGCGCAAGCCGCGGCAGTTCACCGTGAAACTGGGCCGCGAGAGTCGCGTGTGGACGGTCGAGGCCCACGAGATGCGCAGTCCCGTGCTGCCGGGCCTCAACGCCGATCCGAACATCGTCGCGTTCGGCGACACCTACTACATCTACGCGACCACCGACGGCTTCGACGGCTGGAGCGGCACGAAGTTCTCCGCCTGGTCGTCGAAGAACCTGGTCGACTGGAAGGACGAGGGCGTCATCCTCGACCTCGGTCCGGGCGTGAGCTGGGCGGACCGCAACGCGTGGGCGCCGACGATCGTCGAACGCGACGGGAAGTACTACTTCTACTTCTGCGCCGAGGCCAAGATCGGCGTCGCGGTGAGCGACTCCCCGACCGGCCCGTTCGTCGACTCCGGTCAGCCGCTGATCGCCCGCAACCCCACCGGCGGCGGCCAGGCCATCGACCCCGCCGTCTTCGTCGACCGCTCAGGGCAGGCGTACCTCTACTGGGGCAACGGTGAGGCCTACGTCGTTCCGCTCAACAGTGACATGATCTCCTACGACCCGGCCAAGATCACCCGCCTCACCGGGCTGACGGACTTCCGGGAGGGCCTGTTCATGGTGGAGCGGAAGGGCACGTACTACCTGAGCTGGTCGATCGACGACACCCGCAGCGAGGACTACCGCGTCGCCTACGCGACCGCGCCCAGCCCCACCGGCCCGTTCACGAACCGCGGCCTGATCCTGAGCAAGGACCTGAAGCTCGGCGTCAAGGGCACCGGGCACAGCTCGATGCTGCAGGTGCCGGGCACCGACGACTGGTACCTCGTGTACCACCGCTTCGCCATCCCCGGCGGGGACGGCACGCACCGCGAGACCACGATCGACAGGATGAGGTTCGGCCGCGACGGCTCCATCGTCCCGGTCACGCCGACCCTGGAGAGCGTCGCACCACAACGGATCCGGCCGCAGCACTGCCGGGCCCTGATCAACTGACACGAGGAGTTCGATGTCGCAGCGGGAACCCGAGCTACGCCGGGAGCAGTTCGGCCGGGTCGGTGACACCGACGTCCACCGGTACGTCCTGGCGTGGCCGGGTGGCCTCACCGTGCGGGTGCTGGACTACGGCGGGGTGATCCAGTCGCTGGAGGCGCCCGACCGCCACGGCGTTCCCGCCAACGTGGTGCTCGGGTTCCCCACGCTCGACGACTACGTCGCGAACACCCGGCCCGGCGCGACCAGGGTGTTCTTCGGCGCCGTGATCGGCCGGTACGCCAACCGGATCGCGCGCGGCGCCTTCACCCTCGACGACGTCCAGCACCAGCTCCCGCTCAACAACGGCCCGAACAGCCTGCACGGCGGACCGGCCGGCTTCGACACGCGGGTGTGGTCCGCGACCGAACTGCACGAGACGGACAGCGTGGGCGTGCGGCTCGAACTGGTGAGCCCGCACGGGGACGGTGGCTTCCCAGGCGCCGTGGACGCCCAGGTGACGTACCGGCTCGACCGGCACAACCGCCTGAGCATCACCTACCGCGCGACGACGGACGCGCCCACCGTTCTCAACATGACCAACCACACCTACTGGAACCTGGCCGGGGAAGGCAGTGGCGACGTGCACCGCCAGTCGCTGATGCTCAACGCGAGCCGGTTCTGCGCCGTCGACGAGGCCCTGATCCCGGTGGGCGCTCCCGTGCCGGTCGAGGCGAGCCCGTTCGACTTCCGGCTGCCGACCGCGATCGGCGCCCGCATCCGCGCGGCCCATCCGCAGCTGCGGATGGCCGGAGGGTACGACCACAACTGGGTGCTGGACTCGTCCGGTGCCTCGTTCGCCGCGCAGGCCTGCGACCCGGTCTCCGGACGCCTGCTGACCCTGTGGACCAGCGAGCCCGGCCTGCAGTTCTACTCGGGCAACTTCCTGACCGACGACCTGGTCGGCACCGGTGGCCGCCCGTACGGCCGCGGCGCGGGCTTCGCCCTGGAGGCACAGCACTTCCCGGACTCGCCGAACCGCCAGGACTTCCCCAGCACGGTGCTGCGGCCCGGCGACGTCTACCACCAGGAGACGGTCTTCCAACTGTCCACTGCGGACTAGGGTCTGTGTCGAAGTCTGGTTCGATGAGAGTCGCGCTTGAGGTGGTTCCTGGTGGTGCGGCCGGACGACCCGCATACCGTTGTTGTATGTGGGTCGTCCGGCCGTGCCGCCAGGGGCCGCCTCGGGCCCGGCTATCGCGGACCAGACTTCGACACAGGCCCTAGATCACGCCGCGTGACTGCACGTGGGGCAACTGCAGTTGGCACACGTGCAGTTCGCACACGAGTCCGAGCAGCCATCGCACGCGCACTGGGCGTGGTTGCACGTCGGGCAGTCGCATTCTGAGCAGTCGCACTGCGCGCACGAGTCCGTGCAGTGCGCGCACCGGCACTTGTCGCACTCGTCGTAGTGCACACCGCGATCCGTCACGTGTTCGCGGTGCAGGTGTCCGTCGTGCAGGTAGTCGACGTGGTCCCGGTGCACGACGGCATCGTGGCCGCAGCCGGGGCCGTGGGTGTGGCGGTGCAGTTCCGCGGGAGCGTGCTCGACAGTCGTCATAGGACAGATGCTCATATGCGCAGACGACTATGACAAACGCAGGAGCCCTGGATCATCCGTCTGGGTGACGGGACAGTCCCGCTCACGCGCGAAGAAAAGCTTTGCACGGCAAGGACTTTTCGAATTCGACGAGCGATTCGACACGACGTGAACTTCCCGACGGGCTGTCTCGTTCAAGCGGTTGCCCACGCACCGCTCACGAAAGGGCACCCGTCGTGACAGCCCTGTTCCAGGAATCCGCCCTGTGCGATCTGTCCCCCGCCGACCGCGAACTGTTCCAGGCGTTCGGCGCCGGTCCAGTCCGGACCCCTCCGTCCGACCACGTCCACCACGCCTTCGAGACGCACGCGACACGTCGCCCGCACCTGACCGCGGTGGAACACCTCGGTGAGTCCCTGACCTACGGGGAGCTCGACGCCAGAGCCTCGACACTGGCCGAGATCCTGGTCCGCGGCGGCGTGCGCCCCGGCGACCACGTAGGACTGTTCCTGACGCGGTCGATCTCCATGGTGGTGGGCGTTCTCGCGGTGCTCAAGGCCGGCGCGGCCTACGTGCCACAGGACGTGCGCATCACCCCCGAGGCCCATCTGCGGCACATCGTCCGGACCGCGCGGGTGAACGTGGTGCTCACCACGACCGCGGACGCGGCCTCCCTGCCCCCTCACCTCGCCACGATCATCACGATCGACACGCTGCCCGCGGCCGGTGCGTTCCGCCGCACCATCATCGCGGAGTCGGACATCGCCGCCGTCATCTTCACGTCCGGCACCACCGGGCGGCCCAACGGGGTGCGGGTCTCCCACGCCAACCTGTGCAACGTCCTGCTCACCGCGCCCGGTTCCCTGGGCATCGCACCGGGGATCAGGGTGTCGCAGCTGCTCAACATCGCCTTCGACATGGCGATGTGGGAGATCCTCGGCACGCTCGCGAACGGCGGCACGCTCGTGATCCGCGGCGACGACCTCGGGCGGACGGCGAGCACGGTCGACGTCGTGATCGCCACGCCCAGCGTGCTGGCGACGCTGGATCCCGCCGCGTGCCACCGGGTGCGCACGGTCGCGGTCGCCGGCGAGCGCTGCCCGCAGGCCCTCGCGGACGTGTGGGCAGGCCGCGTGGCGTTCCACAACGCCTGCGGTCCCACCGAGGTCACCATCGTCAACACGGTGCAGCGCTACGAACCGGACTCCGGGCAGCTCACCATCGGCAGGCCCGTGCCGAACACGACCGTGTACGTGCTCGACGACGACCTGCGGCCGTGCCCCATCGGCGCGGTGGGTGAGATGTGGGCAGGCGGGGCGTGCGTGACGGGGGGCTATCTGGGCGACCTCGACCTCACGGCGGAGCGGTACCGCCCCGATCCGTTCCTCGGCGGCGACCACCTGATGTTCCGGACGCGCGACCTCGGCAGGTGGACGCGCGAGGGCCGGCTGGAGCACCGCGGCCGCACCGACGACCAGGTCAAGGTGCGCGGGTTCCGGGTAGAGCTGGACGCGGTCACCGCGGCGCTCGAGCGCGCCGAGGACTGCGACCGCGCGACGACCGTGGTGCACGACGGAAAGCTCGTCGGATTCATCAGCCCCGGCACCGCGACGCCGGAGCAGGCGAGGCGGGCGGTCTCGCAACGGCTGCCGTACTACTGCGTGCCGACGCTGATCGTCCCGGTCGACACGCTGCCGACGACCGACCGCGGCAAGGTCGACCGGCGCGCGCTTCTGTCGCGTGTGGACGGACTGCGGCGGGAGCCCGTGGCATGACGGTGCACGATCTCGTTCTGCCACCGGCCGAACGATCCCTGCGCGCGGTCCTGCGCCGGCGCCCGTTCACCCACCACAACCGGCTCGCGGCGGGCGTCGTCCTCGCGAACCTGGTCTTCGCCGTGGCCGGCGACTGGTGGGGCGACCAGGACGTGCTGACGACGCTCGTGGTCGTCAACGTGGCGCTCGCCGCGCTGATCCGGCAGCAGCTGGTGATCAACCTGCTGTTCCGGCTGGCCACCAGCGCGCCGACGCACTGGCCGTTGCGGGTGCGGTGGACGCTGGGCAAGGTCTACCACTTCGGTGGTCTGCACGTCGGCGCCGCCGTCTGCGCTGTGGCCTGGTTCGTCCCGCTCGCCGTCATCACGCGCGGCGCGCTGCCGATGGCGTTGAGCTGGACGATCCTCGCCCTGCTCGTCGCGATGACCGTGATCGCGCTCCCCCGGTTCCGTGCCCGCCACCACGACCTCTTCGAACGGTCGCACCGATTCGGCGGCTGGACCGTGCTCGTGCTGTTCGGAGTGCTGGCCGCGGTCTCCAACCCGGTGTTCCTCTGGCCCCTCGCCCTCGTGGTGGTCAGCGTTGCGCTGCCGTGGTTGCGGCTGCGGCGTGTGCCGGTGCGGATCGTCAGCCCGTCACCGCACGTCGCGCTCGTGTCGTTCGACCACGGCGTCACGCCGTTCGCGGGCTCCTCGACAGCGGTGAGCCGCAACCCGTTGCTCGAATGGCACTCGTTCGCGAACGTGCCCGCTCCTGGACGCTCCGGCTTCCGGCTCACCATCTCCCGCGCGGGCGACTGGACGGCGAAGCTCATCGCCGACCAGCCGAGCCACCTGTGGGTGAAGGGGATCCCGACCGCGGGTGTCGGCAACATCGACAAGCTGTTTCGCCGGGTGGTGTGGGTCGCCACCGGCAGCGGCATCGGTCCCTGCCTGCCGCACCTGCTCGCCCGCACCGCGCCGGCCACGCTGGTGTGGTCGACCCGCGACCCGCGCCGCACCTACGGGGACGCGCTGGTCGACGAGATCCTCGACGCGCAACCCGACGCCGTCGTCTGGGACACCGCCGGTCAGGGCAAGCCTGATCTCGTCGCGCTCGCGCACGACGCCTGCCGCCGCTTCGACGCGGAGGCGGTCATCTGCATCTCCAACAAACAGACCACCTGGCACGTCGTCGAAGAGCTGGAGGCCAGGGGAATCCCGGCCTACGGCGCCATCTGGGACTCGTGAGGAGACCACTGTGGACTATCAGGACCTCGTGCTCGACCAGCAGGGCGGCGTACTGACGGTGACCGTGCACCGGCCACACGCCCGCAACGCCCTGTCCCAGCGGACTCTCACCGAACTGCGCCACCTGCTGTCGACCCTCTCCGGTCCCCGCGCGGTCCTGCTCACGGGATCGGAGGGGCCCGCGTTCATCGCCGGCGCCGACATCCGCGAGATGGCGGCCATGACCGCCGAGGAGGGAGAGGAGTTCGGCGCGCTGGGCCAGGAGGTGACGTGCCTGCTCGAACGGCTCCCCGTCCCCGTCGTGGCCTGCGTCGACGGCTACGCGCTCGGCGGCGGCTGCGAGATGGCGCTGGCGTGCGACTTCGTCTACGCCACCCGCAAGGCCGTGTTCGGGCAGCCGGAGGTGCTCCTCGGCCTGATCCCCGGGTTCGGTGGCTGCGTCAGACTGTTCCGGCGGGTCGGGGTGGCGCGGGCCCGCGAGATGATCTTCTCCGGCCGGCAGGTGGACGCGGCGGAGGCGCACCGCACCGGGCTGGTGAACCAGGTCTTCGACACCCGCGAGGAGATGTTCGCCGCCGCACGGCTGGTGCTCGGCGACATCGCCGCCAACTCGCCCGCCGCGGTGGCCGCGTGCAAGTCGGTGATCAACGCCGCGGACGGCATGCCGGTCGGGCTGGGGCTGCACGTCGAGCTCGAGGCGTTCCGGCACACCTTCACCACGGACGACATGCGCGAGGGCACAGCGGCGTTCCTCGGCAAACGCTCCCCGGCGTTCCGCACCTAGGCGGGGTGCGTCATCAACGACGACCACATCGCCCTGTTGCGCGCGCTGCACGACGGCCACTCCGCCGCCCTGTGGCGCTACGCCCTGCGGCTGACCGGGGACGAGCAACTCGCCGAGGACATCGTCCAGGAGGCGCTGCTGCGCGCCTGGCGGCATCCCGAGGTGCTGGAGCAGGGTTCGTCGGCGTCCAAGGCGTGGCTCTACGCCGTGGCGCGCAACTACGCCATCGACGAACGCCGCAGCGCCCGTGCCCGGTGGGAGGTCGACTCGGAGAGCCTGCCCGAACGCTCGCGGGCCGACCACACCGACTCCACGCTCGACGCCTGGCTCGTCGCCGACGCGCTGTCCACGCTCAAACCCGAGCACCGGCAGGTGATCGTGCGGGCCTACTACCGCGGCGAGTCCATCGCCGAACTCGCCAACGCGCTGGAAGTACCGCAGGGCACGGTGAAGTCGCGGCTGCACTACGGCCTGCGGGCGTTGAGGCTCGCCCTGCAGGAGAACGGGGTCACGGGGCGGTGAACACACCGGATCCGTTCCGGGAGTGGGACGGCGCCTACGTCCTGGGCTCGCTGTCGACCGCGGACCGGCTGGCCTACGAGCAGCACCTCGCGCAGTGCGCCTCGTGCGAACGCGAGGTCTGCGGGCTCGCCGGGGTGACGGGCCTGCTGTCGCGCGTGCCGGAGGCGTGGGCGGTGCAGTCGCTGGACACCGACCCGGAGGTGCCCGCCGCCGTCCTGCCCCGGCTCGTCCGGACCGTGCGGCGGCGTCACCTCGTGGTCGCGGCGGCGACGGTTCTCGTCGCCGCCGTGACCGGTGCGGTGCTCGCCGTGCTGTTGTGCTGTTAGTGGCGTGGCTCGGAACGTCGCCGGGGGAATTCGCGGTCAGACGGGTGCATCGTGGTGCCCTGCTGAGCGTGAATTACCCAGCCACGTTCCCGGGCCACGCCACTACCTCTGAACTGTCAGGGAGTGGTCAGCTCGAATCGCTGTACCCCTACTGAGCCGCCGAGCGCCTGCGTGGCGTGGTTGAAGACACCGAACCGGTAGCCCATGAAGAACTGCCAGTCGCTCTTCAGCGTGAAGCCGCTGCCCAGTGACGTGAAGTTCACGCCGTCGATGCTGTAGGAGAACCTCGCCTGCCGTCCGCTGCCGGGACGGATGTCGGCGTTGGCGCGCAACCAGATCCGGGTGCCGGTGAGGTTCGCGCTCGCGACCTCGGTGCCGGTGCCGGTGGTGTTCCAGTTGCTGTCCATGGTGAGGCCGTTGACCATGACCACGCGGTTGCGGCCGCTGTCGCGCTTGACCCCGATCCACGCGGAGGAGTCGCGCAGCATCGCCAGTCCGGTGCGGTCGCCGTCGCGCATCGACGCGAGGTCGAGTGTGACAGTGGCCGTGGAGGTCGGGCCCTGTATTCGGTGGGTGAGGGTGTTGCGGGCGTTGTACAGGTCGTTGGTGACGGTCGCGGTGGACAGCCTCAAACCGTTGTTGACGCTGTACTTCGTGGTGTCCGGGTTGTGGTTCCACTCCCACTGCGGACCGAGTTTCGTTCCGTCGAAGGTGTCCACCCCGGTCATGGGTTTGACCTGGCGCGGTGGTGCGGGCAGGTTCGGCATCGGGTAGTTCGCGCCCCAGCCGCCGTTGACGGTGGTGATGCGCGGCCAGCCGTCGGAGGTCCAGGTGATCGGCGCGAGCACCGGCACGCGGCCGCCGGGGTAGGCGTCCACGAAGGCCATGTAGTACCAGTCGCCGTTCTGCGTCTGCACCATGCCGCCCTGGTGCGGCACTCCCCCGCCCTGGATCGGCGTGGGCATGTTCAGCAGCACCTGCTGGACTGTGTAGGGGCCCCACGGGCTCGACGACTTGAGCACGTACTGGCCGTTCGCGGGCCTGGTCAGCCAGATGTAGTAGCTGCCGTTGCGCTTGTAGAACCGCGCGCCTTCCAAGGTGCCGATGTTGGACGGCGTCTGGAAGACCTGCTGCGAACGGACTTCCGACTTCCCGTCCGCCGAGAGCTGCGCGACGCTGATCGTGGTGTTGCCGTAGGCGACGTACATCGTGTCGTTGTCGTCGACCAGCATTCCCGCGTCGTAGTAGCACTTGTTGATCGTGGAGAGCTTCGACCACTGCCCGTCCACGGCCGCGGCGGTGTAGATGTGGGTCTGGGCGAAGTCGACGCACCCGCCCCAGTAGAAGGTGTTGTTGCTCTTGCGGTGGTTGAACATCGACGCCCAGATACCCCGCACGTAGCCCCGGCTGCCGTTGAGGTCGTACTTGGAGCCGAAGTCCAGACGTGGCACGGAGTGCCCGGCGAACTCCCAGTTCACCAGGTCGTAGGAACGCAGGATCGGCGCGCCCGGCGAGTAGTGCATGGTCGACGCCGAGTAGTAGTAAGCGTCGCCCACGCGGATGATGTCGATGTCCGCGAAGTCCTGCCACAGCACCGGGTTGGTGAACGAGGCCGGCCGGGGTGTCGACGTCGTCGTGGTGGTCGTTGTCGTGGTGGTGGTGGTCGGATCCGTGCCGCCGTTGCAGGTGGTTCCGTTGAGGCGGAACGACACCGGGTCGGGGTTGGCGGAGCCGGACGTGGCGTTGAACCCGAACTCCACCTTGCCGCCGGAGGGCACGGACCCGTTGTAGGAGGCGTTGCGCGCGCTGACGTCGCCGCCGCTCTGCGTGATCACCGCGTTCCAGTGCTGCCCGACCTGCTGGCCGGAGGCGTACGCCCACTCGAGCGTCCAGCCGGTGATCGCGTCACCGGTGTTCGTGATGGACACGGACGCGCCGAAGCCGCCCTGCCACTCGGAGGTCAAGGTGTAGCTGACCGAACAGCCGGGAGCGGCCTGTGCGGTCGTGCTCGCGGCCAGTCCCGCGGCCACCAGAGTGAGGGCGGACACCGCCGCCGCGACGGGAGCCCATCTCATGATCGTGACCACCTCTGGTTGGTCTGGCCGTTGCAGGTCCACAGCACCAGCTTCGAGCCGTTGGTGGTCGCGGCCCGTTCGACGTCGAGGCACAGACCGGCGTTCGTGTTGCGCAGCGTCCCGTCGGAGCCCAGCGTCCAGCGCTGGTTCGCCTGGCCGTTGCACTGCCAGACGATGACCCTCGTGCCGGTGGCGGTGCCCTGGTCGTACGCGTCGAGGCACTTGTCGCCGAACACGCGGACCTCGCCGTTCGTCCAGGACGTCCACCGCTGGGAGGCCGGGGTGAGGCAGTCCTGGATCACGGCCGCGGCCCCTGCCGCAGTGGAACCGTTCTCGACGTCGAGGCAGCGGTTCGACCCGGCACCGCGCAGCCGGGAGGTGGTGTTCTCCAGCGGGCTGCCGCCGGTCACCCGGAACGCGGTGACGCCGTGCGCGGGAACGGCCGCGGAGATCGCGCCCGACGTGCTGGACGTGCCACCGGTCCAGAGGTCGGTCAGCGTGAAACCGCTGCCGGACAGGCCGATCTGGGCGGCCGTGGTGGCGATGGTCGCGGTGCCGCCGCCCCGGTTGAACAGGCCGACGGCGACCGAGCCGTCCGCGAGCGGTTTGGCGAACACCTCGGTGGCGCCGTCGTCACGCACCCGGCGACCGCCCGCACCCAGGCTGTCCTGGTTCACGGTGATCAGGCGCTGGTTGCGCAGGACCGCGCTGACGTCGGCGGACATGGTGCGGATGTCGTTGCCCGCCATCAGCGGCGCCGCCATCAGCGACCACAGCGTGAAGTGCGACCGCGACTCGGTGAGCGTGAGGCCGGGGCGGCCGACGACGAGCATGTCCGGGTCGTTCCAGTGGCCGGGACCGGCCTGCACGGCGAGCGGGGCGGTGATGTCGACGACGTTGCCCACGCCCATCGGGTAGCTGTTGGTGTTGCCGTTCTGCCAGATGTCCAGCAGGTCCTCGGTGGTGCGCCACAGGTCGGCGATCTCGCTCCAGTCGTACCTGTCGCCGGTGGGAGCGTGGAAGCTGTTGGAGTTGATGCTGTAGACGATCGGGCGGCCGGTGGCGCGCAGGGCGTCGCGCATGATCGTGAACCGGGCGATCTGCTCGTCGCGGGTGCCGGCGCCCGAGCACCAGTCGTACTTCAGGTAGTCGACTCCCCACGACGCGAAGCTCCGCGCGTCCTGGGCCTCGTGCCCCTTGCTCCCCGTCGAACCGGGGTGGGCGCCGGTGCCCTGCGCGCACGTCTTCTCGTTCGGCGCCTGGTAGATGCCGAACTTCAGGCCGCGGCCGTGGATGTAGTCGCCCAGCGCCTTCATCCCGCTCGGGAACTTCGACGGGTGCGCGCGCAGGTTGCCGGAGGAGTCGCGCTGCGGGTCGAACCAGCAGTCGTCCACGACGACGTACTGGTAGCCGGCGTCGCGCATGCCCGACGACACCATCGCGTCGGCGGCCTGGCGGACCTGGCCCTCGGTGATGCCGCAGCCGAAGCTGTTCCAGCTGTTCCAGCCGAGCGGCGGGGTCAGCGCCGGGCTGCCGGGAGCGGCGGGCGCGGCGGCGGGATTCGCGGTGACGGTCGCCATCGCCGCCAGCAGGACGGCGGCGAGGCGCGTGATTTTCCTGGACCAGGAGGGCATCGTTGCCCCTTTCTCGCAGGGGGACGCCGCCGGTGCGCGTGCCCGGCGGCGTCGGTCCTGCACTCAGCAGGTCGAGTTGGTCTGGGTCAGCAGGCCGAGCCGCCAGGGCAGCCGGTTGTAGTCACCCCCGGCGTTGGGATCCATGCCCTGGTAGAGGTAGCTGAGCTTGCAGGGGCTGATCTCCATCGTCTGGTCGACGTTCGTGCGCACCATCTCGCCGTGGCTGATGTCGCGCGTCCACTGTCCACCTGGGAACGTCACGTTGTTCGCGCGGGCGAACGGGTTCGACTCGCTCTCCGCCAGTCCCGTCCACGGACCGGTGATCGAGGGCGCGGTCCAGGAGCGGAACCAACGGCGGCCGTCCGAGCCGATCGCCTCGTGCACGAGGAACCACTGGTTCTTGCCGGCGATCTTGTAGACGTTGGCCGCCTCGAACAACCGGTTCTTGTTGCTGTCCTGCATGGCGATCACCGTGTTGGTGAAGCCGTTCGGGAACTGCGCGAGGCTGGTCTCCGACCGATAGAGGTGGCCGTTGTCGTCGGAGGAGAACAGGTAGCACTTCCCGGTGTCGCACACCGTCCAGAAGTCGACCCAGTAGCCGTTGCCGATGTTGTCGCGGATGATCTGCGGCATTCCGTTGGCGTAGAAGTTCTTCGGCGTGGACCACGAGGCCGGGTTGGAGATGTCCGTGGTCGTGGAGTACGACGCGTTGGACCCGGTCTGGTAGACGAGGTACCAGAGGCGTTGCGGCGCGAAGTAGAACACCTGCGGCGCGGCCCGGTACCCGGCACCGACGCCGGAGCGGTCGAGGTAGTAGTGCGGTGCCGACGACGCCTGGGACCAGTCGCTGAAACTGGTGTACATCAGGTTGTAGCCGTTGGTGTAAGTGGACGCGAAGACGTGGTACTTGCCGTTGTAGTACACGACGCTCGGGTCCTTCACCGCGACGTTCGCGTGCGTGGCGTCCGGCTTCGGGCTGATCAGCACGCCGCTCGAGTTCCAGCGGAAGCTCGACGGCAGGTTGCCCACCGGCGGGTTGCCCGTCGTGGTCGTGGTGGTCGTCGTGGTGGTGGTGGTGGTGGTCGGGCCGACGTCGCCGGTGCACAGGGTGCCGTTGAGCGTGAACGCCGTGGGGTTCGGGTTCGTCGAACCGGTGGAGGAACCGTTGAAGCCGAACTCGACACGGCCGCCGGTGGGGATCGTCGCGTTGTACGCGACGTTGCGCACGGTCACCTCGGTGCCCGACTGGGTCGCCTCGGCGTTCCAGGCCTGCTTCACCTGCTGGCCGGCGGAGAAGCCCCAGGTGAGCGTCCAGCCGTCGACGGCGTCACCGAGGTTGGTGACGCTGACGTTCGCCGTGAAGCCACCGTCCCATTGCGACGGTGCGGAGTAGGTCACCGAACAGCCCGGCGCGGCGGCTGCGGGAGGCACCGCCACCGCGGCGAGCGCGGACACCGCGATGAGCGGCACGGCGGCGACGGCCGTGAGCCGGGCTCGTCGTGATGTGAACAATCGTGCGAAGAACATGATCACCCTTCGTCGTCGGAGGGAGCGGAGAAGCAGGGATCACGCACTGGCGCAGGTGGCGGTTCCGACCGCCACCGCACCGGAACCGGACGCGAGGAAGCCGAACGTCGTCGAGGCGCCGGGGTTGATCGAGCCGTTGTACGGGGCGTTGGTGACCGTGACCGAACCGCTGGCGACGCCGCCCCAGATCTGCGACACGGTGTGCCCGTTGGGAAGCGTGAACCTGACGGTCCAGCCGGAGAGGGCGGACGCGGTGGGGTTCGCGACGGTGACCTCGGCCTGGAAACCGCCGTTCCAGTGGCCCGTGACGCTCGACGTGGCGGTGCAGGTGCCGCCGGGTGCGGGAGGATCACCGATGCTGCCGGGAACCGAGGACAGCGCGGTGAACCAGACGGCCGCCATCTTGCTGTAGCCCGCGGCGTTCGGGTGGATGCCGTCGGGCAGGTCGGAGATCGGCACCGCCGGGTACATGTCCACGACGTGCACCCGCTTGCCCGCCGCCGCTTTCGCCCGCAGCAGCGGGACGATGGCGGCGTTGTAGCCGCGCACGGTGGCGTCGGCGAACCGGATCGGGATGATGGTCGAGACGAACACCTCGGCGTTCGGCGCCTGAGCGGTGATCTTGTCCACCAGCGCGGAGAGCCGGCGTGGCGCACCGGCGGGGTCGCTGCCGTACATGTCGTTGGTGCCGATGTGCAGCAGGATCGTGCGCGGGGTGTAGGTCCTCAGCCAGTTCACGACGTTCGCGTCGACCTGCGCGATGGTCCAGCCGGGGTGCCCCTCGTGGTTGCGGTCGGGCATGGAGCCCGGCCCGTCCGCGAGCGAGCCCACGAAGTCGACGGCGCGTCCGGCGGCACGCAGCTTCGTGCCGAGGTCGAGGCGGTAGCCACCGATGGAGCCGCCCTGGGTGATGGAGTCGCCCAGGGGCATCACCCGCACCGGGTCGGCGGAGACGGCCGGAGCCTCCACAGTGGACGGTTCGGCGAGAGCGGGCGACGCGGCCAGCAGAGTGGCGATCAACGCACCGCACAGCGCTTTGAGCGGGCTCGGCATGATGAGCCTTTCGACGAGCGGTCAGCGGCGGGGCGGCTTCCAGCAATGTAGAAGACCCCGTCACGCCGGGTCAAAGCTAAATGTGAGCGCTAACTTTTAGCAAAACGACGTGCACAAGCGTTCAACCCACAAACGGTCGCCTTCGCGCTGTTAACGCGAACAACGCCGCTCACCGCTGCGGCGGCGCGACCGAACCGCCCTCGCGCACCGGCATCGGCACCCGGTGGACCAGCGGGGGCCGGACGCCGCGTCCCCGTCGCCCGAGCATCCCAACCAGGATCTCGACCGCCTGCACGCCGAGCTCGTGGTGGGGCAGGGCGATGGTGGTCAGCCTGGGCCGCATCCACGAGGCGACGGGGTGGTCGTCGAACCCCAGCACGGAGACGTCGCCCGGCACCGAGAGCCCGGCCTCCCCGAGTGCCTGGTAGGCCCCGAACGCCAGGCGGTCGTCGAAGCACACCAGCGCCCTGGGCAGGTGGTGCCGCAGCAGCTCCCTGGTCGCGTCGTACCCGTCCTCCGGCGTCCACGTGGGGCAGCGGTGCGCGCTGACCACCTCGACGCCCGCGGCCGCGAACACCTCGCGCATCCCGATGAGGCGCTGCACGGCAGCGATGCTGTGGGGCGGGACGTCGTAGGGACCCGGTCCCGCGCCGATCAGGTGCACGCCGTGGCGGTGCCCGGCCTCGACGAGGACACGTGCCGCCGAACGACCGCCCTGCACCTCGTCGGACACGACCGACGGAATGCTCGAACGGGCCCCGGCGGTGGCGTTGAGCAGCACGGTGGGCCCGTGATGCAGGCCTTCCGGCACCACGATGGCCCTCGTGTGCGTGGTGGCGTAGACGATGCCGTCCGCGCGCCGGTCGCGCATCGCCTCGACCAGCGACCGCTCGAGTCCGGCGTCTCCGCCGGTCTCCCCGGCGAACAGCATGAAACCGTGCCGGTAGGCGGCTTCCACCGCGCCCTTCACCACCTCGCCCGCCAGTCCGGAGGAGGTGACGGTGTCGAGCACGAACCCGATCGTCCGCGACGGTCCCGGACGGGGCCCGCCCACCAGGGCGGCGCGCCGGTAGCCCAGCTCCCTGGCCGTGGAACGGACCCTCTGCTCGGCGTCCTCGGAGATGCGCAGTTCGCGCGCGCGTCCGGTCAGCACGAGCGACGCCGTCGTCACCGACACCCCGCTCGCCGCCGCGACGTCGGCCAGGGTCACGCGAGTTCGTCCCACCGCAGATCCGCCTCCCGTGCTGTACGGGCCCGACCGCGTTCCAGTCGGATGTTCCACAAAATGGTTGTGGTCACACGCCTTCCGCCGAACGGCCCTGGCGGAGGGGACCGTCCGGCGACGAGCGGTCTACCGCTTCAGGCGGCCGGGGTCCCCCGCCTCTCCTCGGCGCACGAGCCACGCCTCGGTGATGTGGGTGAACATGGCCTGCGCGGCACCGGCCTCGTCGCGGGCGGCGATGCGGTCGCAGATGCGGCGGTGCCCCTGGTTGGAGGCCGTGCACATGTCCCGGCCGCTGCGGCCGTGGTAGCCGGCGCTGTTGAGCACCTGTCTCTCCAGCGAGCGCACCACGCCACGGGCGATGCGGTTCCCCGAGGCCTGCATGATCGTGTCGTGGAACAGGCGGTCGTGCTCCTCGTAGGTGGCCGTGTCGCCGACGAGCTCGTCCATCCGGTCCACCAACGCGCGCAACCGGTCCAGGGCGTCCTGGCCGGCGGTGCGCGCGGCGACCTGCGCCATGTCCGACTCGAGCAACCGGCGGGTCACCACCACGTCGTCGAGGATCGCGAGGCTCTCGTCCTCGTCGACCGCGGCGGCGAGCACCAGCTCGTCGAGCATGTTCCACTGCGCCATCAGGGTGACCGTGGTGCCCGCGCCCTGGCGCACCCGCACCAACCCCTTCTCCTGCAGGACCTTCACCGCCTCGCGGATCACCGTCCTGCTCACCGAGAAGGTCTCGCACAGCACGGGCTCCGGCGGCAGTGTGGTTCCGGGGGCGTAAGTGCCGCGCACGACGCGTTGCACCAGCTCCGCGGTGACCGCGGCGGCCAGGTTCACCGGTCTCCGCGTCCATCCGGGGATCGCGGCCTCGCCCTGCTCCGGACGTGTCACCGACATCTCGCCTCCGTTGCGCCGCAACCTGTTGCCAGGACCCGACAGTATACGTAACACCATTGACGTCACACGTCATACGAGTTACGTTCGCGTTGTTCTTGAGCCGGCCTGGACGCCGGTCCTCCCGTCCGCGGGACCCCGTCCGCACGCCCCGTTCCACGGTGCCGTCGCCGCGAATTCCTCCGCCCGACGCCGGCACGTTCCCCCGGCGGGCTCGACGAACCTGACCGTCCACACAGGACACGAGCTGTCCCGTCCGCCGCAGCGGGAGAGGTGATCAGGCCACACCCACCAGGAGGTCACTTGTCCACGTCCTCGTTCCCCGCTGTGCGCGGGCGGATCGCACTCGCCGCCTCGGCCGCGGTGATCGCCGCCCTCACCCTCGCTCCCCCGGCCTCCGCGGCCACCACGACCCTGTACGCCTCTCCCTCGGGCACCGGCACGGCCTGCTCCGCCGCGGCGCCGTGCTCGTTGACCGGTGCGCAGGCCGCGGTGCGGTCCCTCAACACCTCGATGTCCGGTGACATCGTGGTGGAGCTGGCCGACGGGACCTACCGGCTCACCGCGCCGTTCCGGCTCACCGCGGCGGACTCCGGCGGCAACGGGTACCGCGTGCGCTGGCAGGCGGCACCGTCGGCGCGCCCCGTCATCAGCGGCGCCAGGGCGGTCACCGGCTGGTCGCTGGCCGACGCCGGCAAGAACGTCTGGCGGGCCAACGTCGGCACCGGTGTCGAAAGCCGCCAGCTGTACGTCAACGGCGCTATCGCCACCCGCGCGCGGACCCAGGTGAACCGCGCCGACTTCACGTTCACCGACACCGGCATGCGCTTCTCGAACGGCGCGCTGAACTACCTGAACAACCTGGCGAACCAGAACCGCGTCGAGGTCGAGAGCGTCAACTCGTTCACCGACCGCTACTCGCCGGTGCAGAGCATCGCCGGGAACTTCCTCACGATGCAACAACCCGCGTGGAACAACAACACCTTCGGCTACGACACGCTCAGCAAACCGCACCGGGCAGGGCCGCTGTACCTGGCGAACGCGTACGAGTTCCTCGACGCGCAGGGCGAGTGGTACGTCAACCCCGGCGCGGGCGCGCTCTACTACATCCCGCTCGCCGGCCAGAACATGAGCAACGTCAACGTGGAACTGCCGGTGTTGCAGTCGCTGGTCAACGTCGGCGGCACCTACGACGCCCCGGCGCGCGACATCACGTTCGGCGGCATCACCTTCACCGGTACGTCGTGGCTCGGCCCCAGCAGCAACCAGGGATTCGCCGACCAGCAGACCGGCGCCTACATGGCGGGCAACCAGAACTGGCCCGCCGACCGGATCAACTCCTGCCAGCAGGGTTGCGCGCAGTTCGAGGCGGCGCGGCCGCACTGGTCCCAGATGCCCGCGGCGGTCCAGGTCTCGGCGGCGAGCGGCATCACCTTCACCGACTCGCAGTTCGTCAACCTCGGCCAGACCGCGATCGGCATCGGCAACGACGCCAACGCGCACGCCAGCGGTGTCGGACTGGGCGCGTCCGGCATCACGATCACCAGGTCGGAGATCGCCCGCAACTCGGCGGGCGGCGTCGTGGTCGGTGGCGTGCGCGCCGACGCGCACCACCCGAGCGACCAGCGGATGGTCAACCGGGACATCACGGTCAGCCAGAACCGCATCCACGACCTCGCCGTCGAGTACCGCGGCAACGTGTCGGTGCTCAACACCTACGTCACCACGGCGACGGTGTCCCACAACGAGATCTACAACATGCCGTACTCCGGCCTGTCCCTCGGATACGGCTGGGGCGCCAACGACGCGGGCGGCAGCAACCACTACGCCAACCGCGGTCTGTACAACTACCAGCCGCGGTACTCCACGCCCACCACCGCGTCCGGCAACAAGCTCATCAACAACTACGTGCACGACGTCATGCAGCAGATGACCGACGGAGGCTGCATCTACACGCTCGGCTGGAACCCGAACGCGGAGATCAGCGGCAACCACTGCCTGCGCACCAACGGGTGGTTCGGGCTCTACTTCGACGAGGGCTCCAAGTACTACCGCGCGACCGGCAACGTCTTCTCCTCCACCGGAACCTGGGCCACCGCCAACTACTGGGGCGGCGAGAACATGGGCAACTGGACCCTCACCGGCAACTGGTCGACCAACAACAGCACCAACGTGACCAACGGCGACCGCGGCAACGTGGTCAACGGCAACGTCGTTGTCTCAGGCGGAAACTGGCCGTCCGGTGCGCAGGCCGTCATCGCCAACGCCGGACCGGGCGGCAGCGGGGGCGGTGGCCGCGAGAACGTCACGGTCGTCGGAAGCCAGTCGAGTCGCTGCCTCGACGTCGCCAACACCGGCAACAACACCCAGGCAAGGCTCTGGGACTGCAACGGTGGCGCGAACCAGCGTTGGAACCACACGGCGAGCAGGCAGCTCACCGTGCAGGGCAAGTGTCTCGACGCCAGCGGCGGAGGAACCGCCAACGGCACCGCGGCGATCCTCTGGGACTGCCACAGCGGTGTGAACCAACAGTGGAACGTCAACGCCGACGGCACCATCACCGGTGCGCAGTCGGGGCTGTGTCTCGATGCCAGCGGCAACGGCACCGCGAACGGCACGCTCATCCACCTCTGGGCCTGCCACGGCGGGACGAACCAGCAGTGGAGCCTGCGCGGCTGAGCACAGCCAGTGGTGTGGCTTGGAGGGTCACAGGGCGAGTTCGCGGTCAGACGGGTGCGTCGCGGCGCCGCGAGGCGCTCCCCTGAGCGTGAATCACCCAGCCGACCTTCCGAGTCACACCACAGGGTCCCCGCACCGGCCGGTGCGGGGACCCGTCCACGTCACCTCAGGAGCAGGCGACGCCGTTCAGCACCGCTGACGAGAACGGAGGCGTGCCACCGTTGTAGTTCGCGTTGAACCCGATGCTCAGCTGGGCGCCGGCGCCCAGCGAGCCGTTCCAGGCCGTGTTCGTCACGCGGACCTCGTCGCCCGAGTCGGTCCACGTCCCGTTCCAGCCCTGCGTGACGGACACGCCGGGAGCGGAGAACGAGAACGTCCAGCCGTTGATCGCCTGGCCGCGGTTCTCGATCACGATCTCGCCGGTGTAGCCGCCCTGCCACTGGCTGACGACGCGCTGGGTGGCCTTGCAGCCACCGCCGGGGTTGCCACCAGTCGTCGTGGTCGTTGTCGTGGTGGTCGTCGTGGTCGTGGTGATCGGGCCCGCCGCCATCGCGAGCTCGTAGGCGCGCTGCGGCACGAACTGACCGGCCTGCGCGATGCAGCCGTCCGCCTCGCCGGGCAGCTTGACCCACAGGAACGCCTCGATCTTCGAGTCGCCCGTGTTCGTCGTGCTGGGCGTGCCGATCGCGCGTCCCGCCGGGTCGCACCACTCGCTGCCGGCGGGACCGTTGCCGTTGCGGCTGGTGTCGATCACGGCCTTGAGACGGCTGTCGCCGACGGCGTTGAGCGTGGCCTTGGCGAAGTTCACCGAGTCGGACGTGGACCGGTAGTTCGACACGTTCGTCGAGATGCCGTCGGCGCTGTTGGAGATGTCCGCGCCGCGCAGCCGGTTCGCGGCCTCCGACGGGTTCAGCCACGCCGCGTGCCCGATGTCGAAGTACACCTTCGCCTGCCCGGAGCCGGACTTGAGCTTCTTGCCGGCGTAGGCCATGGACGCCTTGGTCTGGTTCTGCTGGTCCGCGTTCTGGCAGCTGGTCATCAGCGGCAGCACGTCCGGTTCGAGCACGATCGTCGCGGGACGGCCTGCCAGGCCCGCGGCCACCTCGTCCACCCACGCCCGGTAGGCCTCGTGGGAGGAGGCACCGCCGCCGCTGGCTCCTCCGCAGTCACGGTTGGGGATGTTGTAGACCACCAGGATCGGGATCTTGCCGGCGGAGGCCGCCGCGCCGACGAACGAACTGATCTCCGACCGCACCGTCGAGGTGTTGGTCGTGGTGTACCAGCGCGCCTGCGGAACCGACGCGATGCGGTCGCGGATGACCGCGGCCCGCGAGTCTCCCGGGTTCGCGGCGACCCACCTGGCGCTCGAGCTCGACGGGTCGACGTAGAACGCCGACTCGGCCGCGCTGACGTTCGTGCCGCCGCTGACCACCAGGGCGGTGATCCCGGCGACGAGAGCGCTCGCGAGCAGGCCCGCGCCCGCCGCGCGCCTGCCCGGTGCCGTCGTGTCTCCTGGGGACGGAACAGTTGCTGTCATTCAGGTCCTCGCAGCGTCGTTGCTGATGGGAAAGGGCGCGATGCATGAGAGCGCTCTCATAAGCGGCGCGCGGATCTGCGGCCGCACAGCCGAGCGCCGGCCCGGTTCGGGCCGGCATCGCGGAAAAGCGATTACGAGTTCGGGTCAACGTAGCCTCGTAACACCGTTCCGTCAATGCTAAAATTGTTAGCGCTAACTTTAGCAAAATAGAGTTTCAATACCGTTCGATGAACGTGTTCAAACGGTTTGACGTTTGCACTGGGAGCGCTCCCCTACATTCGTACGCCGATCGAGTCAACCTGGCGTCGAATTCGACAGCACCTGCTTGTGAGCGTGAACACCCGACTGCCACACTCAGGGACGGCAACAGCGGCGATGACGGGAAAGTGCACCGTCAACCACTTCACCGCTCACCGGATCCGGCCCTGGCGCACCGGTTCCGGCCAACCGTCCTGCCCATCACCACCCTGCGGTCGGGGTGTTCCTTGCGAAAGCGTGAATGATGAAACTGACATCGAGGTCAGTGTCACTGATCCCTCTCGTGGCGACAGTCGCGGCGGCGGTGCTCGGCGCCTCTCTGATCGTGACGGCCACAGCCAACGCGGCGACCACTCTCGGTGCCGCGGCAGCCCAGTCGGGCCGCTACTACGGCACCGCGGTCGCGGCGGGAAAACTCGGTGACTCGACCTACGTGAACATCCTCAACACCGAGTTCAACATGGTCACCGCCGAGAACGAGATGAAGTGGGACGCGACCGAGCCCAACCGCGGTCAGTTCAACTACTCCGGCGGCGACCGCATCCTCAACCAGGCGGTGGGCAACGGCAAGCGGGTGCGTGGGCACGCATTGCTGTGGCACCAGCAGCAGCCCGGCTGGGCCCAGGGCCTGAGCGGTTCCGACCTGCGGCAGGCCGCGATCAACCACGTCACCCAGGTCGCCACCCACTACCGGGGCAAGATCTACGCCTGGGACGTCGTCAACGAGGCGTTCGCCGACGGCGGCAGCGGCGGCCGGCGCGACTCCAACCTCCAGCGCACCGGCAACGACTGGATCGAGGCCGCGTTCCGGGCGGCCAGGGCGGCCGACCCCGCCGCGAAGCTCTGCTACAACGACTACAACACCGACGGCATCAACGCGAAGTCCACCGGCATCTACAACATGGTGCGCGACTTCAAGTCCCGCGGTGTGCCGATCGACTGCGTCGGGCTCCAGGCCCACCTGACCAACAACGCCCCGTCCGACATGCAGGCGAACATCCAGCGCTTCGCCGACCTCGGCGTCGACGTGCAGATCACCGAGCTCGACATCGCCGGTTCCAACCAGGCCAACGCCTACGGCGCGGTCACCAGGGCATGCCTGGCCGTCGCCCGCTGCACCGGCATCACCGTGTGGGGCATCCGGGACAGCGACTCGTGGCGCACCGGTGAGAACCCGCTGCTGTTCACCAGTTCCGGCGCCAAGAAGGCCGCGTACAACTCGGTGCTCGACGCGCTCAACGCGGGCGGCCCCGGTCCGACGACCACCACGACCACGACCACCACGACGACGACCACGACCACCGACCCCGTTCCGGGCGGTTGTACCGCGTCGGTGTCGCTGAACCAGTGGAACGGCGGTTTCGTCGCGACGATCAAGGTCACGGCCGGCTCCAGCGCCCTGCGCGGCTGGAGGGTCACCACCACGCTGTCGAGCGGCACGGTCACCAGTTCGTGGAGTGCCAACGGAAGCGGCACCAGCGGAACAGTCAACTGGACCAACGTGGACTACAACGCCAACGTGCCCGCGGGCCAGTCCACCGAGTTCGGCTTCCAGGGCAACGGCAGCGGATCAGGACTGAACCCGTCCTGCGCCGCGAGCTGACTCCCGCACCACCGACCGGCAAGCTCCGGCGGACGAGCGATCGTCCGCCGGAGCGGCCCTGCCCCGGGAGACGACAATGGTCACGAGAAGAAGGTTCTGGACGAGCATCGCCCTGGTGGTGGGCACGATCCTGACGGTGGTCTCGCCGGTGAGAGCGGACAACCCGATCGTGCAGCACATCTACACCGCCGACCCCGCACCGTTGGTCCACAACGGACGGGTCTACCTCTACACCGGGCACGACGAGGACGGCTCGACCTGGTTCACCATGAAGGAGTGGCGGGTCTGGTCCTCGGCCGACATGGTGAACTGGACCGACCACGGCTCTCCCCTGAACATCGCCTCGTTCAGCTGGGCGAAGCAGGACGCGTGGGCTGGGCAGGCCGTGGAACGCAACGGGAAGTTCTACTGGTACGTCCCCGTGGTCACGAAGTCCACCGGACGTCCGGCCATCGGAGTCGCCGTCGCCGACAGCCCCACCGGCCCGTTCCGCGACGCTCTCGGCCGTCCCCTGGTGGAGAACGGCGAGATCGACCCCACGGTCATGATCGACGACGGCGGCCAGGCGTACCTGTACTGGGGCAACCCCAACCTCTCCTACGTCCGCCTCAACACCGACATGATCTCCTACTCCGGCGGCGTCAACAGGATCCAGCTCACCACGGCGGGCTTCGGCACCCGTACTGGCGACCCGAACCGGCCCACCCTCTACGAGGAGGGTCCCTGGGTCTACAAGCGCAACGGCCTGTACTACAACGTCTACGCAGCCAAGTGCTGCTCGGAGTTCATCGCCTACTCCACCTCCCCCGGACCGACGGGGCCGTGGACCTACCGCGGCACGGTGATGTCCACGCAGGGCAGCAGTTTCACCAACCACCCCGGCATCATCGACTTCAAGGGCAGCTCGTACTTCTTCTACCACAACGGCGCCCTGCCCGGCGGTGGCGGCTTCACCCGCTCCGTCGCCGTCGAGAAGTTCACCTACAACGCCGACGGCACCATCCCGTCCCTCACCATGACGACGGCCGGCCCACCGGCGGCGGACACTCTCAACCCCTATGCACGGCAGGAAGCCGAGACCATCGCGTGGGGCAACGGCATCGAGACCGAGGCCTCCAGCGAAGGCGGCATGAACGTCGGCTTCATCAACAACGGTGACAACATCAAGGTGAAGAACGTCGCGTTCGGCAACGGCGCCTCGACGTTCACCGCCCGCGTCTCGTCGACCGTGGCGGGAAGCTCCGTCGAGGTGCGCAGCGGCAGCCCGACCGGTGCTCTCGCGGGCAGTTGCTCCGTGCCCAACACCGGCGGCTGGCAGACCTGGACCACGGTCTCCTGCCAGGTGAACGGGCTGACCGGTACGCGTGACCTCTACCTGAGGTTCAGCGGTGGCAGCGGTTACCTGCTCAACATGAACTGGTGGCAGTTCACCGGGGGGAGCTCATCATGAGCAATGCGAACTCCAACGGCCGGACGGGCCTCGACGGGCTCGGTCTCGTCGGCATCATCGCGGCCGTGCTGGTGCTGATCGCGGCGGTCGCGCTCTCACTGGTGCCCCAGCCGGCCCAGGCCGCGTCCCTGGTGCGGGTCACGAACTTCGGCACGAACCCGACCGGCCTGAACATGTACGTCTACGCACCCGACCGGCTCGCGGAACGCCCCGCGCTGCTCGTGATGGTGCACTACTGCACCGGTTCCGCGAGCGCGGTGCACAACGGCGGCGGGCGCGACTACGTCACCGCCGCGGACCGCAACGGGTACGTGATCATCTATCCCGAGGCGACGCGGGACGGGCACTGCTTCGACGTGTCGACCCAGAACGCGTTGCGCCGCAACGGAGGCAGCGACTCCACCGGAATCATGTCGATGGTGTCGTACGCTCGCCAGCGCTACAACGTGGACCCGGAGCGCATCGTCGTCTCCGGCATCTCGTCCGGCGCGATGATGACCAACGTGCTGGCCGCCGAGTACCCGGACGTGTTCAGCGCCGGCGCGGCGTTCGCCGGTGTTCCGGCGGGCTGCTTCGCGACGACGGACGGGTCGATGTGGAACAGCCAGTGCTCCGGCGGGAACCTGCTGAAGACCCCGCAGCAGTGGGGCGATCAGGCGAGGGCGATGTACCCCGGCTACACCGGGCGCTACCCGCGGATGCAGTTGTGGCACGGCACCGCCGACACCACGCTGGCGTACCCGAACTTCGGTGAGGCGCTCGACCAGTGGACGAACCTGCACGGGGTGAGCAGGACACCGACGTTCACCGACCAGCCCCAGTCGAACTGGACCCGCACCCGTTACGGCACCGGCACGCCGGCCGTCGTCGAGGGGATCAGCGCCCAGGGCACCGGCCACGACGTGCCGACCGCGGGAATGGTCGCGCAGGCCATCACCTTCCTCGGCCTGGACCGACCGCCGACGACAACAACGACCACTACCACCACGACGACGACCACCACCACGACCACGCCGCCGCCGTCCCAGGGCTGCTCGGTCAAGGTCGTCGTCAACGCCTGGAACACCGGCCTGACCGAGACGATCACCATCACCAACACGTCCTCGGCACCGGTGAACGGCTGGACGCTGCAGTTCACGTTGCCCGGCGGGCAGACCGTCACGGGCGGCTGGAGCGCCACCTACTCCCCCGCCACCGGCCAGGTGACGGCCAGGAACGTGGACTACAACGCGCAGATCCAGCCCTCGGCCCAGGTGTCGATCGGCTTCCAGGCCACGCACACGGGAAACAGCGCACCCGCGGACGGCTTCACGCTCAACGGCGTGCGTTGCACCGTGGCCTGACCGCGCACACCACTGGAGGACCGGCATGTCCGAACTGAACCGCCGGCAGCTCATGAAGCTCGGCGCAGGTGTCGCTCTGACGCAGGCGGGGTGGATCGCGAGCCCCGCCTCGGCGGACGTGCGCGCACCCAACGACCTCTCGCTGTGGTACGGCGGACCCGCCGGGAGCGACTGGTTGCGCGCACTTCCGATCGGTAACGGGCGCCTGGGCGCGATGGTGTTCGGCAACACCGACACCGAACGCCTTCAGCTCAACGAGGACACGGTCTGGGCGGGCGGGCCGCACGACTACACCAACCCGCGCGGCGCCGGGGCTCTCGCCGAGATCCGGCGGCTCGTGTTCGCCGGCCAGTGGACGCAGGCGCAGTCGCTGATCGACCAGACCATGCTCGGCAGTCCCGCCGGGCAGCTGGCCTACCAGCCGGTCGGCGACCTGCGCCTGACGTTCCCCTCCGCGACCGCGTCGTCCTACCAGCGGTCGCTCGACCTCACCACGGCGACGACGGTGGTGACCTACACGGCGAACAACGTGCGCTACCAGCGCGAGGTGTTCGCCAGCGCGCCGGACCAGGTGATCGTGATGCGCCTGACGGCCCAGACGCCCGGCTCGATCTCGTTCACCGCGTCGTTCGGCTCACCTCAGCGCACGACCACGTCCACAGTGGACGGAACGACGATCGGGCTGGACGGGATCTCCGGCACGCAACGCGGCATCGCGGGCACCGTCCGGTTCCTCGCGCTCGCCAGGGCGGTCACCGAGGGCGGCACCGTCAGCAGCTCCGGCGGGACGTTGCGCGTCACCGGTGCGAACGCGGTGACGGTGCTGATCTCCATCGGCAGCGGCTACGTGGACTTCCGCACGGTCAACGGGGACTACCAGGGCATCGCCCGCTCGCGTCTGAACGCGGTGCAGGGCACCGGTTTCGACACCCTGCGGGCCCGGCACGTCGCGGACTACCAGGCGTTGTTCGGGCGCGTGTCGCTCGACCTCGGGCGGACGGCGGCGGCCGACCAGCCGACCGACGTCCGGATCTCCCGGCACGCGAGCACGAACGATCCGCAGTTCGCGGCGCTGCTCTTCCAGTACGGCCGCTACCTGCTGATCTCGTCGTCGCGCCCCGGCACGCAACCGGCGAACCTGCAGGGCATCTGGAACGACCAGATGGCGCCGTCGTGGGACTCGAAGTACACCATCAACGCGAACCTGCCGATGAACTACTGGCCGGCGGACACCACCAACCTCGGCGAGTGCCTCCAGCCGGTGTTCCGCATGATCAACGACCTGACCGTCACCGGGGCCCGCACCGCGCAGTTGCAGTACAACGCGCGCGGCTGGGTCACCCACCACAACACGGACGCCTGGCGCGGTTCCTCGGTCGTCGACTTCGCCGCGGCGGGCATGTGGCAGACCGGCGGGGCGTGGCTCTCGACGCTGGTCTGGGACCACTACCTGTTCACCGGCGACCTCGAGTTCCTGCGCACGTACTACCCGGCGGTGAAGGGGTGCGCGCAGTTCTTCCTGGACACGCTCGTCACCGAACCGAGCCTCGGCAACCTCGTCACCAACCCGTCGAACTCGCCGGAACTCAACCACCACACGAACGCCAGCGTCTGCGCCGGGCCGACGATGGACATGCAGATCCTGCGCGACCTGTTCGACGGCTGCGCGAGCGCCTCCGAGGTGCTCGGCGTCGACGCCGACTTCCGCACCCAGGTGCGCACCGCGCGGCAGCGGCTGGCGCCGACGAGGGTCGGGTCGCGGGGCAACGTGATGGAGTGGCTGTACGACTGGACCGAGACCGAGCGCAACCACCGGCACGTCTCGCACCTCTACGGACTGCACCCGAGCAACCAGATCACCAAGCGCGGCACTCCCCAGCTGCACGCAGCGGCCCTGCGCACCCTGGAACTGCGCGGTGACGCGGGCACCGGGTGGTCGCTCGCCTGGAAGATCAATTTCTGGGCGCGGCTGGAGGAGGGTGCCAGGGCGCACGACCTGCTCCGGTCGCTGGTGACGACCGACCGCCTCGCGCCCAACATGTTCGACCTGCACCCGCCGTTCCAGATCGACGGCAACTTCGGCGCCACCTCCGGCGTCGCGGAAATGCTGCTGCACAGCCACAACGGCGAACTGCACGTGCTGCCCGCGCTGCCACCGGCCTGGTCCGCGGGCAGCTTCACGGGGCTGCGCGGACGTGGTGGGCACACCGTCGGCGCGACCTGGGGGGCCGACGGCGCCACCACCCTGTCCGTGACGCCGGACCGGGACGGCACCGTGAGGATCCGCAACCGGGTCTTCGCCGGCACGTTCGAGCTGCGCGACACGACGAGCGGCGCCTTGGTGGAGCACACCAAACCGGAAGCCGACGTCATCACGTTCTCCGTCCAACGTGGACACACCTATCGCGTGACGGGCCAGGCCTCGGGTCCGGGGGTGCGCCCTGGCGTCTACTACCGGCTCGTCGCACGGCACAGCGGGAAGTACGCCGACGTCAGCGGTGGGTCCACGGCGGCAGGAGCCTTGCTGCAGCAGTGGTCCGCGACCAGCGGGCTGAACCAGCAGTTCGACTTCCTCGACTCCGGCAGCGGCTACTACCGCGTCCGGGCCCGGCACAGCGGGCTGGTGCTCCAGGTCGCGAGCTCCAGCAGCGGCGCGGACATCACCCAGCAGCCCGACACCGGTGCGACGAGCCAGCAGTGGCAGGTGACCGACCACGGCGGTGGCGTGATCAGCCTCGTCAACCGCCAGAGCGGGCTCGCCGTGGACGTCTGGGAGGCGTCGGCCGCCGACGGCGCCCGGCTGTCCCAGTGGAGTCCGACCGGCTCCACCAACCAGCGGTTCCAACTCCAGCAAGCCTGACGAGCGAAGGGACGACGATGTTCCACCTGCACAAGGGGTTCTGCCATGTCGCGGCATAGGTCCGTGCTCGCGGCGGCCGTCGCGAGCGCCGTGGCCTTCCTGGGCGCGGCGGGCATCGCGCTGGGCGGCCAGGCCGCCGGGGAGACCGGCACGGCGGCGACGGCGGGGTGCGGCAAGCCACCGGCGCTGACGAGCGGCCAGCACACGATCAACAGCGGTGGCCAGAACCGCTCGTACATCCTGCGGCTGCCGACCAACTACGACAGCAACCGCCAGTACCGGCTGTTCGTGGGCTTCCACTGGCGGGGCGGCACCGCGAACGACGTCGACTCCGGTGGCACCGACGGCTACAACTGGTCCTACTACGGGTTGCGGCGGCTCGCCGACGCGGAGAACAACGGCACGATCTTCGTGGCGCCGCAGGGCAACGGCAACGGCTGGGCCAACCCCGGCGGCCAGGACCTGAGGTTCGTCGACGACCTGGTCAGCCTCCTCGACAACGGGCTGTGCGTCGACACGACCCAGCGGTTCGCCGGTGGCTTCAGCTACGGCGGCGGCATGTCGTACGCGGTGGCCTGTGCCCGCGCCAACGTCTTCCGCGCCGTGGTCGCCTACTCGGGCGCGCAGCTCAGCGGTTGCGACGGCGGCAACCAGCCCATCGGGTACATGGGCATCCACGGTGTGAGCGACAACGTGCTCGGCATCGGACTGGGCCGCGGCCTGCGCGACACGTTCGTGCGCAACAACGGCTGCACCCCGCAGAACGCTCCCGAGCCCGCTGCGGGCAGTCGCCGGCACATCGTCACGAACTACAGCGGCTGCCGGGCGGGGTATCCCGTGGTGTGGGCCGCGTTCGACGGCGGCCACACGCCGGGTCCGATCGACTCGGGCGGCGACGGCTGGCGGACCTGGACGTCCGGTGAGGCGTGGAAGTTCCTCACCCAGTTCGCGGGCGGCGGCGGCCCGACGAGCACCACCACGACGACCACGACCACCCCGCCTCCCGGCGGCGCGGCCTGCCGCGTCGGCAACGTGATCAGCGCCTGGAACAACGGCCTGACTTCGAACATCACCATCACCAACACCGGTTCCTCACCGATCAGCGGATGGTCGCTGGTCTTCACCCTGCCCGGCGGGCAGACCATCACGTCCGGCTGGAGCGCCACCTACTCCCCCAGTTCCGGGCAGGTGACCGCGAAGAACGTCCAGTACAACGGCGACATCGCGCCGAACGCGTCGATCACCGTCGGCTTCCAGGCCACGCACACCGGCAACAACTCGGCGCCGGCCTCGTACAGCCTCAACGGCAACGCGTGCTCAGTCGCCTGACCGTCACTACAGGGAGCGCGAACAAACCCATGCACCAGCACAAGAAGTGGTGGCTCACCGCGGTGGCCGTCGCCGCACTCGTCCTCTCCGGCGTCAGCATCGGCACCGCCGCCGCCGACCAGCAGACACCTCTCGCCGCCGGTTCCCCGGCGCCTCTTGCCGCGACCCCTGGCTGCGGCAAGGCCCCGACGCTGCGCAGCGGCACGCAGACGATCCAGAGCGGGGGCAAGAGCCGGTCGTTCGTCCTGAGCGTCCCGGACAACTACGACAACACCCGGCAGTACCGCCTGGTCTTCGGCTTCCACTGGTGGGGCGGCACGATGAACGACGTCGCCTCCGGCGGGAGCGACGGCGACGTCTACGCCCACTACGGACTCCGGCGGCTGGCGAACAACAGCGCGATCTTCGTGGCACCGCAGGGCATCGGCAACGGCTGGGCCAACTCCGGCGGCGAGGACGTCACGTTCGTCGACGACATGCGCAGCCGGATCGAGAACGACCTCTGCGTCGACACGACGCAGCGCTTCGCTCTCGGCTTCAGCTACGGCGGCGCGATGAGCATCTCGCTCGCGTGCTCGCGGCCGACCGTCTTCCGCGCGATCGCCGCCATCGCGAGCCCCGGCGAGATCAGCGGATGCGCGGGCGGCACCGCGCCCGTCGCGTTCATGGGGATCCACGGCAACGGCGACAACCTCGGCTCCGGCCGCGGCCAGCGGGACAGGTGGGTGCGCAACAACGGCTGCCAGTCCCAGAACGCACCGGAACCGGCGGCAGGCAGCCGGACGCACATCACCACCACCTACGCGGGCTGCCGGGCCGGGTACCCGGTGGTGTGGGCGCCCTTCGACGGAGGCCACCAGCAGGGACCGGTGGACGGCTGCGCCGGTTGTGAGAGCGGAGCCCGCAGCTGGGTGAAGACCGAGGTCTGGAAGTTCTTCACCGGCGACACCACTCCCGCACCGACCACGTTCCGGCTGCGCGGCGAGGCCTCGGGCCGTTGCCTGGACGTCAGCGGCGCCGGCACGACCAACGGCTCCCCGATGGTCGTGTGGGACTGCCACACCAACGCCAACCAGCAGTTCACCCGCACCGGCCAGACCCTGCAGGTCCTGGGCAAGTGCCTGGACGCCCCCGCCAACGCCACGGCGGGCACCGCGGTACGCCTCTGGGACTGCCAGGGCGGCACGAACCAGCAGTGGAACGTCAACACCAACGGCACGATAGGCAACGCCCAGACCGGGCTGTGCCTGGACGTCAACGGCGCCGGCACCGCCAACGGCACGGCCGCGATCGTGTGGACCTGCCACTCGGGCGCGAACCAGCGCTGGTCGCAGGTGTAGGCCGCGTCCCGCGGCTTCGTTCGACGTGACTCACGGGCGAGAGGCCCGGAGGCGGTGCCGCCGAGACGACCTCATACGGGCGTGTCCGGTCGTTTCGGCGGTGCCGCCGCCGGGTCCCTCGCCCGTGGCCGTCGCGGACGAGGCCCGTGGGACGTCGCTCGGCCGCTCGGAGGGCTTTCGCCGACCTGGAGCCGGCGGAAGCCCTCTCACCGTGAGCACCTGCGCCAGATCCCGTTCAGCACCAACGCGAACGAGATCCACGGGCCGTTCTTCTGCCGAACGAGGGGCTTTCGCCGGACTGAACCCGGCGGAAATCCGCTCACCTCAGCGCCGCAAGCCCTCCGCCAGCACCGCGATCGCGTCCGGACCGGTCCGGCAGCACCCGCCCACCAGCCGGGCACCACCGTCGACCCACCCCTCGGCCCGAGCGGCGAAGCCGGCACCGTCACCCGACCACGACCGCGCCGCCGCGTCCCACTGCTCGCCGCTGTTCGGGTACACCACGACCGGCAGCCCGCTCACCCGGCCCGCCACGGCGACCGCGTCCGCCACGTCCTCCGGTGCGCAGCAGTTCACGCCGACGGCGATGACCTCGTCCACTCCGGCCGCGACCGCGAACGCCTCCTCGAGCGGCTGGCCCGCGCAGGTCCGGTCGCCGCGCACGGTGTAGGAGAGCCAGACCGGCACCCCGCTGCCGCGCACCACCTCCAGCACGGCCTCGGCCTCGTCGACGTCGGGAATCGTCTCGATCGCGAGCACGTCCGGGCCCGCCTCGCAGAGCGTCGAGATGCGAGGGGCGTGGAAGCTGATCAGTTCCTGCCGGCTCAGGCCGTAGCGGCCGCGGTACTCCGAGCCGTCCGCGAGCACCGCGCCGTACGGGCCGACCGACGCCGCCACCCAGCGCGGTCCGTCCACTTCGGACGCGGCGGAGCGGGCGAGCTCCACGCTGGACCGCAGCAGCCGCGCCGTCTCCGCCTCGCTGATGCCGCGGCGGGCGAAGCCCGAGAAGCTCGCCTGGTAGCTCGCGGTGATGACGACCTCGGCGCCCGCCCGGTAGTAGGCGAGGTGCGCGGCGCGCACGGCGTCCTGGTCGGTGAGCAGCAGCCGGGCCGACCAGAGCTCGTCGGACAGGTCGTGCCCGGCGAGCTCCAGGGCCGTCGACATCCCGCCGTCGAGCACGACCGCCCTGTGTGCCAAAGCCTCTGCCAGTTCCATCCCGGCGAGTCTACGGACGCCGGAACGATGGGGAGGGGTGCGCGACGGCCGCTCCGCCGTGGTGTCGCGCACCCCTCCAGGACGATCTTCGGGGGCCTCCGCGTGTGCGCGCCGCATTTCCGCACGCGCGGAGGCCGTCCCAGTGACCGCCCGTCTTCGTCCCGATCCGCCGATGGCGGACCGGTCAGCCTGTCGCGCCGCGGTGGGTGGCGTGGTCCGGCGTGCTCGCCCGGCGGGAAAGCCTGGGCGGCAACAACATCAGCGGTGGCGGCTGCTTGCCCTCCAGCTTGGCGACGAGCAGGTCGACGGCGTGCCTGCCCAGCTCCTCCGCGGGCAGGCGCACCGAGGTGAGCAGCGGTGACGTCTGCTCGGCCAGCTCGTCCGGGCAGATCGCGACCACCGCCACGTCGCCGGGGACCTGCCGGCCGGCCGCGCGCAGGCAGGTGGTGATCCAGCCGAGCGCCGCCTCGTTGTGCACCACCAGCGCCGTCATCGACGGGTGTGCGCGGATCAGGGCCTTGGTCGCCCTGAGCACCGAGTCGTGGTCACCCTCGACGGCGAGTGCGGTCGCGGCGACCCCCCTGCGCATGGCGGCCGCGCTGAAGCCGTTCATGGTGCGGTGGGCGAAGCCGGTGCTGCGCCGGTAGACGGCGCTCGGCGCGCCGAGGAAACCGATGGAGCGGTGGCCCAGGTCGGCGAGGTGGTCGACGCACTTCGCGCCCGCGGCCTCGAAGTCCAGGTCCACGCAGGTCAGTCCGCGCGCGGCCGCCGGGTGTCCGATGAGGACGGACGGTTTGGACAGCTGCCGCAGCAGCGGCACGCGGTCGTCGTCCATCTCCACGTCCATCACGAGGAAACCGTCGACCTGGGCGCTGTTCGCGGCTCGGCGCAGACCCGCCGCGCCGTCGTCCGCGGTCATGAGCAGCAGGTCCATGTCGTAACGGCGCGCGGTCGTCACCGCGGCGGTGACGAAGCGCATCACCGCGGGCAGGTGGGTGCCCGCCCGCAGCGGGAGCACCAGCCCGATCACGTTCGTCCGGCCCGCCGACATGGTGCGGTCCGAGGCGTGCGGCTGGTAGCCCAACGCCCTGATGCTCTCGCGGACTCTCGACTTCGTGTCCGCGGAGATCGACCGCTTGCCCGTGAGGACGTAGGAGACCGTGCTCGGGGCTACCCCGGCGTGCCTTGCGACGTCCGCGATGGTGACCACACAGCCTCCTTTCGCGCTTGCGCTCAGTGAGCGTGTCGACACCATAGGGAGCACCTTCTGATGACATCAAGGGTTATGTGTGCGTTAACATTGCGCAATTCGGGTGGTCCAGACGAATTCCGCACTGTCTGGAAACTTGCCCGACAGAAACCGAGACCAGGTAGGAAGAGCGCGCCCACACGGCGCGGCCCCGAACGACAGGGCCGGCCGCATGGGCACGTTCACATCCAGTTGCTCACAGCGCCGGGTAGGCGTTGCGCATGAGCTCCTGGAACTGGGCGGAGAACCACTTGCCGGAAATCGGGGCGTTCCCCAGCGCTCCGGACATGTTGTTGCCGTTGCGCACGTTCCCGGTGTAGGTCGGGTCGCACATCCGGTCGAAGCCCTTGCCCTCGTTGTTCGGGATCTCCTCGCTCGCGCCGTCGGACTCGCCCGGGGGCTTCACCCACACGTACGCGTCGATGCCCGACTCCGGTGCCGCCTTCGGGCGCTCACCGAGGCCCGCACCCGACTGGTTGCACCAGTTGCCGAGGTGGATGCGGCGGTCCAGCTTGCCGCCGTTGACGTACGCGTCGACGCCGGTCGTCGGGCCGGGACCCGTCGGCCGGGCGCTGCCGCCCCAGCCGTTGCGGCTGGTGTCGATCAGCATGCCGACGTTCGCGTCGAAGCCCGCCTGCACGGCCCGCTGCCGGAACGCCTGCGCGTAGGACAGCTCGTCGACGTAGCGGTTCCAGTCCACCCACTTCGACTGGCGCACGGAAGTACCGTTCACCGAGTCCTCGATCTTGAAGTAGGGCTCCTTCAACGCGCCGTAGTTCGCGGTGTTGGCGATGAAGCCCTGGACGTTCGCCTTCGTGCTGCCGGAGGCGTTCGCCGCCTGGAACAGCAGGTCGGCGGTGGCGCCGAAGTTGTCGTCCCAGCCGATCCAGCCGTGGTGGCCGATGTCGAGGTAGTTGTAGGTGTTCGGCACGGCACCCAGCTTCGCGAGCGCGTAGCCGACACCGGTGACGTAGTTGCCGTTCGCCTTCATCACGTCGCACGCCGCCACGGCGGTCGGCCGCGGGGTCACGTTGGTGACCAGGTTCGGCAGCGAGTCGATCTCCACCGTCGTGACGATCCGCAGGCCGGCGTACGCGGGCCTGGCGAGGATCGACGCGATCGGGTCGATGTACTCCGACTTGTAGCGGTCGATCTCCGTCGCCTTGAGCTCACCGTTGGAGGCGAGCGCCGAGCAGTCACGACCGGGCAGGTTGTAGATCACCAGCTGGATGACGAGTGGTGAGCCCGCCGCCTGGCGCACCGCCTCGTCCAGGTGTCCGACCAGACCGCGGGAGTCGGCCGTCCCGGCGATCGCCGCGATGCGGTCCAGCCACACCGCCGTCGGCTGGTTCGCGACCCGGCTGCCGCCCGCCTCGGCGTTCGCCTTGGCCGCCCAGTCCGGGTTGATGTACTGCTTCGCGCCCACGTAAGCGTTGTCGACGCGGCTGCCGGGGTCCGGGTTGCCACTCGTCGTCGTGGTGGTCGTGGTCGTCGTGGTGGTGGTCGTCGGCGCACCGGTGCACACCGTGCCGTTCAGGGTGAACGTCGTCGGGTTGACGTCACCGCTGGCGGCACCGGAGCCGTTGAAGCCGATGTCGATGGACGCGTTGGTGCCCAGGCTCCCGTTCCACGACATGCTCGCCGCCGTCACGTTCGCGCCGGACTGCGTCCAGTTCGCACTCCAGCCCTGCGCCACGCGCTGGCTGCCGGGCAACGCGAACTTCAGCGTCCAGCCGCCCGTCACCGCGTCGCCGAGATTGGTGATCTTCACCGAGGCGCCGAACCCTCCGCCGCCCCAGTTGTTCGCCGTGTAGTCGACACGGCAGCCGGGTGCGGCGCCCGCGGGAGGCGCGGTCAGCGCCACCGCGATCGTCGCCGCGGTGGTGGCGACCACGACTCCCGTCGCGGCCCACCGCCTCTGTCCGTTGAGCTTCATTGCTCCGGATCTCCTGTCTTTCAATGGTGTTTGATCTCCATGAGCGAACACGCCGTGGGCGTGCACTCAAGTCTTTTGAGGCCGAGGTACTCCATGCCGATCGAGCCGGTGAGCGCGAAACCGTCCCCGAAGGCGAGGTCCGGGTCGCCCCGGACCTCGCCGTTCGCGAGCGCCGTCCGCCAGGCCTGTTCCAGGCCCGGCTTCAGGACCAGCAGCCCGAGCCGCTCGTAAGGCGGCTTGGCGCAGGTCCCCCACTCCGCGATGAACGGCGCGTAGACCTTCGACCGCACCGGACCTGCGAAGTCGGTGAAGTCGTCGTCCCGCTCGACGGTCGCGCACTCGTCGGTCAGGTCGTTCAGCCATGCCGCGATGCCGTCGACGCCCTTGCTGAGATCTGGGGTGGGTTCGGCGCGTCCTACGAGGAGGGCGAACGCGACCGAACCCACCACCAGGAGGGCGACCAGGGCCCTCATCACCGGATGGCGCACGCGGATCCGTTGAGCGTGAAGGACGTCGGATCAGCCGGTGTGGACGTCGTCGTGGCGTTGAACCCGAACGTGACCGAACCTCCGGCCGGGATGTCCGCGTTGTACGACACGCCCTTCGCGGTCGCCTGCCCGCTCGCGACGGCGACCGTCGACGACCAGGCCTGCGAGAGCTGTTGTCCGGAAGGGAAGTCCCACACGAGCTGCCACGCGCTGATCGCGCTGGTGCCGCTGTTCGACACCGTCACGTTCGCGGTGAATCCGCCGTTCCACGTGCTCGGCCGCGAGTACGCCACCGAACAGGAACCGATGCTGCCACCACTCGATGTTCTGACCGCGACGGCCGACGACGCCGAGGAGGCGTTGCCCGCCGAGTCCGTCGCGACCACCGTCAGCGAGTACTGGGTGTCCGCGGTCAGACCCGTGACGGTCACCGAGTTCGTCGCGGAGGTCGCGACCACCTGGCTGCCGTTGTAGACGCGGTAGCCCGTCACGCCGATGTTGTCGGTCGACGCGCTCCAGTCCAGTTTCACCGTGCTGCTGGTGACGCTGGACGCGACAGGGGTGCCGGGCGACGACGGCGCGGTGGTGTCGGGCGTGCCGCTGCCGCCGCCGAACACGACGTCCGAGCAGCTGTAGAACGCCTCCGGGCTGTCCGAACGCTGCCAGAGCGAGTAGATGACGTGCCGGCCGGACTTGTTGGGCAGCCGGGCCTGCCAGGCGTACTCGCCGTTCGCCAGCGGCGGGTTCGTCACCTTGTCGAACGGTGCCGACTCCAGGTCGGACCACTTGAGCGGCTTCGTCACGTCGAAGCCGTCCTTGGTGACGTACTGCTCCCACGTGCCGGGGTGCGGCGCCCATGCGTTGTACCGGAAGGTGACCGAGCTGTTCGCCTGCACCTGAGTCGTGGGCCAGTCGGCGCGCGTCAGGTTGTAGGCGGCGTACTTCGTGGTGGGGCCGCAGAGGTTGCCGTCGGGGATGATCTCCCGGTGACGCCCGGCGGCGTTGCTGATCAGGTTGCCGAACCAGTCCCACAACGGTTGCTTCCCGCCCTGGGCCACCGCCGCGGCGCACGCGGGGTTGGTGGGCTGGATGTCGCCGCCACCGCTACCGGCGCGGCCGTCCTCGTAGCAGAGGTAGGTGCGGCTGCCGGGCCAGACCATCGACCCGTGCGCGACCGCCGTGCCACCGGTCTGCACCAACAAGGCGCCGACCGCGGCTGCGACCGCCAGCAGAGCTATGCGTTTCCTCATCTCGGGACTCCTCACCCGTAGATCTCGGCGTGCAGGGAGAACGCCGTCGCGATCTCGGCTTGCGCCCAGAAGCGGTGATAGGTGAACGTCGGTGCCGGTCCACCGTCCAGATAGGACTGAACCTTCGGCCACTGCGGGTCGTTGCGGAACATCGACCGCATCGACAGGAACGACGAGCCCTGCCCGATCTGGTCACCGTTCGGCATCTTCCCGGTCCAGCCCGGCGGCACGTACGGGCCTTCCGCGGTGGAGGTGTTGTAGACGTCGTCGAACCGGTTGTAGTCCGTGCGGGTCTCCGGCGTCGCGATGCCCAGGCTGTCCTGGTGCGAGAGCAACGACGTCAGCAACGACTCACCCGTGGTCTTGGCCGAGGCGTTGCCCGACCTCGCCGCGTAGTTGAGCAGCACCTTGGCGTACGACGCGGCCACACCGACGTCCTGGTTGTGGTTGAGCACGCTGACCCGCAGGTTCGCGTTCGAGCCGGGGTTGGTGGCGTTCCACGTGTCCGGCGCTCCCGACCACTGCAGGTCGGCCGGGATCTGGAAGTTCGTGCCCGTGGTGGTGTTCGCGATCGCCCACGGCACCCACTTGTCGAGGATCTTCTTGGCGCGCGCGTCCCCGGTCAGCCGGTACAGCGCCGCCGTGCGCTCGATGCCCCACACCTGGAAGCCGAACCACCGGTTGCTCGGCGGGTCGCGCCACACCGGGTGGGCGTCGTAGTACATGCCGTAGAACGTCGGCGTGCCGGACGGAGGCGAGGCGTACTGCCCCTCCCAGCTGTTCGTGACACCGCCGGCGAGACCGCCGTCGGCCGACTGCAGCCACTGCAGCATCTCGAGCTGCCTGCTCAGCGACGTCGCCCAGTCCTGCTGTCCGGTGGCGGACAACGGCTTGAGCGCCGGCACGTTCGCGAGAGCGTGCGCTGCCAACGGGTTCTGGTAGCCCTGGTGCGAAGCGCCGTCACCGATGCGCCACGCCCAGCCCGCGGACGTGTCGGTCGCGCCGCCCCACGCGTAGTACCAGGACATCAGGTAGTGCGCGCTGTTCTTGCCCGTCGCGCCGGGGCACGACGAGGGGCTGTTGCAGTTGCCGACGCGCTTGAAGTACTTGTCGAACATGGCGTACCGCAGGTAGTCGCCCATCTTCGCGGACTTGCCGATCTCGCTGGAGATGTCGCCGGCCTTGCCCTGTGCCGTCGCCCACTGCTGGGCGAGCAGCGCCACCTGCACCACGCGGGCGTCCGCGTCCGGCGCGTTGGTGTACTTCCACTGCTTGGCGTAGGACGAGTCCTTGGTGAACAGGTCCAGGAAGCCGTTGGGGCCACCGTGCTTGAACGTGTCGCACGAGGGCTGCGGGATGGTCTCCCACACCGACTCCGACGAACCGCGCTGGTAGGTGTTGATGTACGCGGGCGCCGTCGTGCCGTCACCGCACTTGCCGAAGCCGTAGGTGTTGTCGACGTCGATCAGCCAGTGCATGCCGTAGACGTCCGAGTTGCCGTACGCGGTCTTCAGCTCGCCCGCGATCGGGTCCTGGCCCACGGGAACGGTGCCGTCCAGCGTCGACGGGTAGGCGTCCATCCTCGGGTGCTCGGGCGCGTAGGTGGCCGGCTTCGACGGGTCGTACTTGTCGTTGGTCGGCTGGTCCGCCTTCGCCGGGATGATGTACTTCTCCATCGACGCGAACGCGGACTTGAACGGCGCCCAGTCACCGGTGACCCGGCCGTAGCTCGCCTCCAGCCACAGGTAGTAGCTGAACGCCTCGGACGTGGTCTGGTGACCGTGGTCCGGTGCCTCCACCATCAGCGTCTCGACCGAGTGGTACGGCACGAGCAGGTCGCCGAACTTGCGGAAGTAGCCGCTCGCCGGGTCCTTGATCTTGTTGTACTGGTCGAGGAACGCCTTGTTGAAGTCCGATGTGGACGGATCGATCTCGTTGACCGTGACGCTCGCCGGGCTGTACCCGGTGGCCGACGCCGTGAACGTCGCGGTGCCGAGCGCGCCGCCGTTGTTCGCCGACGTCACCGTCACCGTCTGCTTCGCGGTGCCGGAGAACGTGAGCGTGGTGGGCGTCGCCGTCAGGTCCGCACTGCCGCTGCGGGCGAGCGTGACGGTGACGGGCTGACTCGGTGCCGTGGCCAGGGAGACGTCGAACGTCGCCGTCTGGCCCTGCTTGACCGAGACCGTGCTCGGCGAGGCCACGACCGCCGGTCCGGACAGCACCTTGACCGCGGCCGGTGCCGACGTCGCGGTGGCACCGCGGTTGTCCGTCGCCCGCGCGGTGATGCTGTGGTCACCGGCCGGTGCCGACGTCCACGTGCCGGTGAACGGCGCGCTGGTGTCGGTGGCGATGAGGGTGGCACCCGCGTAGAAGTCGACCTTGGCCACCGTGCCGTCGGTGTCCTGCGCGGTCGCCGCGAGCGGGATCTGCGCGGGCAGGGTGTAGCTGCTGCCGCTCGCCGGCGCCGTCAGCGCCACGGAAGGCGACTGGTTGGGCCCGGTGCAGGACACGCCGTTCACGGCGAAGTCCGTCGGGGGCCGGTTCGTCGAGCCCTTGCTGCCGTTGAAGCCGACCTGCGCGGTGCCGCCAGAGGGCAGCGAGGGCGCCCAGGCCGGGTTGGTCACGCTCACGACCGCACCGGTCTGCGTGAAGTTGCCGCTCCAGCCCTGAGTGACGCGCTGGCCGTCCGGGAACGTCCAGGTCAGGTTCCAGCCGTTGAGCGCCTCCCCGTCGTTGCGGATCGACACAGCAGCGCCGAATCCGTTGTTCCACTCGTTGGTGATCTGGTAGTTGACGGTGCAGGCCACCGCGAGTGGTGCGGCGACGGCGGGTACCCCGCCGATCAACACCACCGCCGTGACCGCCAACGCCATTGTTCGTCGAGTCATGCCGCCGCCCTCTCGACAACTGGGAGCGCTCCCAGAGTTCACGGCACTGTAACGTGGACCACATCGGCCAACTGGCCGCCGGTGCAGCCGACGATCCACCGAAGGGCACTGGGTTTGGGCCCGTGTGGCGCAACGACGATTCGTCTGCCGGTTCCTCTTACTGCTCTCTTCGAGTGGAATTCTGGGAGCGGTCCCAGACGAGGGTGGGGGCGCCCACGCCACTTCGGGCGCCCCCTGGTCTCGTCAGCCGCGTCCGGCTCCAGCACCGGCCGTGACCACGCTCTTCACGCTGCTCGCGCCGTCCAGCGGGTACGAGTAGGGAATGCTCTTCACCGAGCCGCCCTGATCGCCCGTGCCCGAGTTGACGAAGTGATTGCTGCGCGCCACCAGCGAGCCACCGGGCGAGCTGCCCTCACCGCGGTGGAACGGGTCCTCGGTGTTCTCGAAGTAGTTGCCTTCGACCAGGACTCCGCCTTCGACGGTCGACGCGACGCCGTAGTCGGTCACACCGCCGTAATAGTTGTTGTAGACGTGCACCGGGTTGCCGAACCGCACGCGCGGGTGGCGCTGCTGCGTTCCGTCGAACCAGTTGTGGTGGTAGGTCACCCGGAGCTTGCCGCGGTCTTCTGAGCCGTTGTCATCGCTGTGGCCCAGCAGCATCGTCTTGTTGTGACTGGTGAACTTGTTCCAGGACACCGTGACGTAGTCCGAGGCCCGCTTGACGTCGACCGCACCGTCATAGCCGTTGGAGAAGGTGTTGTGGTCGATCCACACGCGGGTGGAGTACTGCACGTTGATCGCGTCGTCACCCCAGCTGCGGAAGTTGAGGTTGCGCACGATCACGTTCGAGGCGTTGGCGATGTTCAGGCCCTGCCCGGTGATCGCCGAGGACGAGCCGACGCCCTCGATGGTCTTGTTCGAGGCGACCTTCGTCATGCTCGACAACGAGATCGTGCCGGAGACCCGGATCACCGCCGCGCCCGACGCCTTCGCGGCCGCGACGAACGCGGACGCCGTGGTGACGGTGACCGGCGAGGCGCTGCCGCCACCCGTCGTGCCACCACCCTGAGTGGCCCAGCCGACCAGCCCGAACGGAGCGGCGGCCGCCTGGGGAACGGACATCGCACCCAGGACCAGCGCGACGGCGGAAATCAATGCTGTGCGCTTTGGAATCATTTACTCGCTCCCAATGAGAGTGAGCGGCGGTAGAACTCACACAACCAGCACCGGACAGAACGGTCAACCAATTCGAAGATATTCGATTCGAACATTCGAATAGAGGTTGACAGAAAAGATCTCCGCCCTACCATCGAATTACCGCCGCGCATCCCCCTGCAAGCGGAGCGCACATGAAGAAAATGGCACCATTGGTGTTGGCCGCGGCTCTGGCCGCGTTTCTCGCACCTCAGGCACAGGCAGCGGGCAGCACCTTCCCCACGCCGTCCGGGTCGAAACCGGTCGGCACGACCATCAAGGTCGGATCGAGCGGTTACGACGGTGGCATGCAACGGTTCTACGGCACCGGCGAACTCGGATCCGGCGGACAGGGCGAGGACCAGGGCCCGATCTTCCAGCTGGCCGACGGCGCGACGCTGAAGAACGTCGTGCTCGGCGCGCCGGCCGCGGACGGGGTCCACTGCCTCGGTACCTGCACGCTCACCAACGTGTGGTGGGAGGACGTCGGCGAGGACGCGGCCACGTTCAAGGGCACGTCGTCGTCGCAGACCATGACCATCAGCGGTGGTGGCGCGCGCAAGGCTGCGGACAAGGTGTTCCAGCACAACGGGCCGGGCACGATGATCATCCGCAACTTCCAGGTGGACGACTTCGGCAAGCTCTACCGGTCCTGCGGCAACTGCAAGACGCAGCACAAGCGCAACGTCGTGCTGGAGAACATCACCGCGTTCTCCCCCGGCAAGTCGCTGGTCGGCATCAACACCAACTACGGCGACACCGCGCGGTTCTCGAGGATCACCATCGTCGGGGACAGCAGCAAGAAGATCGCGATCTGCGACAAGTACCAGGGTGTCACGAGCGGTGAGCCGAAGAAAATCGGCACCGGGGCGGACAGCACGAACTGCCTGTTCAAGTCCTCGGACATCACCTACCGATAGCACTGATAGAGGAAATGCCCCGGCCGCTGGCCGGGGCATTTCTCACCACACTTCAAGAGTGTGAACTCCGATGTGTTCGAAATTCCAGTCGTCGCCAATTCCGGGAATCACCGGCAGCGACACGTGCCCGTTCTCGTCCAGCGGATCGGCGATGGCGTTGCGGTGCGGCGGGACGCGGTCGAAGTCGACGTGCGGGTGCAGCAGACCGCGTTCGTACCAGCGGCCCGCGTCGGTCGCGCCGAGCACGGTGAGGCTGCCCGACCCGTTGCCGTGGATCTCGCAGTCCATGTTGAACGACTCCGCCAGGTGCACGGTCTTGAGCACCGGGGTGATGCCACCACTTCCCGCCGGTCCCGCCCGCAGGATGTCGCACGCGCCCGCGGCGATCCACTCGGCGCGGGTGAGGTGCTTGCCCCACGCCACCTCCGGGCCGATCACCGGGATGTCGAGCTGCTCGGTCAGCCACCGGTAGGAGCTGATCGACGCCTCCTCCATCGGCTCCTCGAACCAGTAGAAGTCCAGCTCCTGCAGCGCCTTGCCGAGCCGCAGCGCCTCGGTCCGCGAGTACCAGTGGCTCGCGTCGAGCATCAGCGCGACGTCCGGCCCCACCGCGTCCCGCACCGCCTGGCACGCCTCGACGTCACGCGAGACGCTGGGCGCGCCGGGCACGGGTGGCATCCACGTGTGCAGCTTGATCGCCCGGTAGCCCAACGACACGAGGTGCTTCGCGAAGTCCGCGTAGTCGCCCGGTGTCGCGAGGCCGTCCGTGTCGCCGCACATCGTGCTGCCGTAGGCGGGAATCCGGTCGCGAGCACCCCCGGCGAGCTTCCACGCGGGCAACTCGACCCGGCGGGCGACGAGGTCCCACAACGCCTGGTCGACGAACCCGAGCGCACGGTCGGTGAACCCGCCGTGCGCGCCCCGCTGCCGGCGTGCGAGCAGGCGCCACAGCCGTTCGCGGTCCCACGGGTCCTGGCCCAGCAGCACCGGCCGCACGTGCTTGTCCAGCACGGCGGGCCGCAGCTGGTCGGGCTGCACCTGGCAGTAGCCGGTGGCACCGTCGGCGTCGGTGATCTCCAGCAGCGCCTCGACCACCTCGTGCTCCGGCGCCGGATGCCGGTGCCCCTCCGGGTCGACGGACGTGGCAGCCGTGGTCTTGAACGTCCGCACCACCACCCGTTCGATCACTTGCGCTTCTCCCAGTCCTGCTGGGCGGTGGTGAGCTTGGCCGCGAGCTGGTCGAGGAACTCCTGCGCGGACATCTGCCCCAGCAACACCTTCTGGTACAGCGGCTCGGTGTCGGTCTTGGTGATCGAGGAGTACTCGGGCAGGTAGACCGGCGCGGGCACGAGCACGGTCGCCGGGTCCTCCAGCACCCCGAGCGCCATCTTCACGGCCGGGTTCTTCTGGATCCACTCAGCCCCGCGCACGTCGGTGTTCGCCGGGATCTGGCCGACCTTCTCGTTCCAGTAGCCGTTGCTCTCGGCCGACGTCAGGAACTCGACGAACTTCCAGGACGCGTCCCGGTTCTTGCCGCCCTTGAACACCGCGAAGCCGTCGGTCGGGTTCGGCACCACCGTGCGCTTGCCGGACGGCCCCTTCGGCAACGGCATGGCGGCGACGCGCTCAGGGCCGAGCGCCTTCATCACGTCCGCGGTCGAGCCGAGGTTGTGGTGCATCATCGCCACCGTGCCCCCGGTGAACTGCGCGACCATCTGCGTGTAGCTGTTGCTCACGTCCGCCTCGGGCGTGGCCTTCTTGTACAGCTCGGCCACCTTGCGCACGAGCTCGGCGTTGCGCGGGTCGGCGACCGTGCTCTTGCCGCCGTCGTAGAACTTCTCGACACCGGAGTAGGAGTAGGCCTCGGACAGCAGCTGGAAGACCGATCCGGCACCGCCGCGGATCGTGAAGCCGTACTGGTTGTCCGCGGGCTTCGTCAGCTGGGTCGCGGCCTTGGCCAGATCGTCCCAGGTGGACGGTTCCGGGATCTTGTTCTCCTCGAACCGGTCGGACCGGTACCAGATGATGTCCATGTTGCCCGACGCGGGAACGGCGTAGAGCTTGCCGTCCGGTGCGGTCTGCCGCACGGTCTCCAGCAGCCCGTTCAGCAGCTTTCCCTTGAGCGGGCCGTTCTCCACCCGGTCGTCGGCCGGTTCGAGCGCGTCCTGGCCGACGAGGTGCGCGAGGTAGGACGTCGTGACGCCGCCGACGTCCGGCGTGGACCCGCCGGCGATGGCCGTGTCGTACTTCTGTTGCACCGAAGCGCTGGGAATGCCGACGTACTCGACCTTGATGTCGGGGTTGGCCGCCTCGAACCGTTTGATCAGCTCCTGGTAGATGGGCGTGCGGCCGGGGCCGCCGTTGTTGTCCCAGAACGTGATCGTCGTGGGCCCGTCCTGTCCCGCGGAACACGCGCTCAGCAAAAGCACCAGCGCGACCAGCAGTCTTCTCATGTCTCCCTCATCCCTTGACCGCGCCGGCACTCAGTCCCTGCACCAGGAACCGTTGCACCACGGCGAAAACCAGCACGACCGGCACCGCGGCGATGACGCCGCCCGCCGCGAGCGCCCCGAAGTCGGTGTTGAACTCCCCCAGCGCGTAGCTGAGTCCGACCGGCAGCGTGAACTTGTCCTGTCTGCTCGCGAACATCAGCGCGAACAGGAAGTTGTTCCAGGCACCGATGAACGCGAACGACCCGACGGCGACGATCGCGGGCTTGAGCTGCGGCAGCGTCACCGCGAAGAACGCGCGCAGCCGCGAGCAGCCGTCGACCATCGCGGCCTCTTCGAGCTCGATCGGAACGTTGCGCACGAACCCGCTCATCAGGATCAGCGCGAGCGGCAGCTGGAACGCGGTGTCGGCGACCACCAGGCCGGTGAGGCTGTTCAGCAGCCCGGCGGACTTGAAGATCACGAACAACGGGATCAGCATCATCGCGCCGGGGATGAACTGCGTGCACAGCAACGCCAGCAGGAACACCCGCTGGCCGCGGAACTTGAAGCGCGCCAGCGCGTAGCCGCCCATGAGCGCGAACACGGTGACGACGATCATCGTGCCGACCCCGATGATCAGGCTGTTCTGGAAGAACACCCCGAACCCGATGCCGTTCCACACCGTGTCGAAGTGCTCGAACGTGATCGGCCACGGCACGAGCGAGGTCTCCCCCGCCGGCCTCACCGCGAAGACCACCATCCAGTAGAACGGGATGAGCGTGAACAGCAGGTAGAGCACCAGCGGCAGGTGCAGCCGGAAGTACCGGCTCGGATCGCGGTGCCTCTTGCGGCGAGGTGGCGCCGGCGGCGGTGTCAGGACCGTGGGCGGGCGGGTGAGCGTCTGGGTCATGCCCGGCTCCCGAACTTGGACAGCCTCAGGTAGAGGACGGAGAAGAACAGCAGGATCACGAAGCCGGCCATCGTGAGCGCCGATCCGTAGCCGAAGTCGTGCGAGTCCACGGCTTTTCGTGCCACGTAGAGCGGCAGCGTGGTGGTCTGGTTCGCCGGTCCGCCACCGGTGAGCGTGTAGATGAGGTCGACGTTGTTGAACTCCCACACCGCGCGCAACAACGTGGACAGCACGATCGCGTCCCGCAGGTGCGGCAGCGTGACGCTGACGAACCGGCGCCATCGCCCTGCGCCGTCGACCGCCGCGGCCTCGTACAGGTCGTTCGGGATGGTCTGCAGGTCGGCGAGCAGCAGGATCGCGAAGAACGGCACGCCACGCCACAGCTCGGTGACGACGGTCGCGGGGAACACGGTCGACGGATCGCCGAGCACCGACGTGCCGGGATCGCCGATGCCCCACTGGGCCAGCTGCTGGAAGATCCCCGTCGACGGGTTGTAGAGCAGGATCCAGATGCCGGTGGTGAGCACTCCGGACACCGCCCACGGCGAGAACACCAGTGCCCGCGCGATCGCACGGCCGACGAACGTCTCGTTGACGATCAGCGCGAGGACGAGTCCCAGCACCAGCTGCAGTCCCACTTCGACGGCGACCCACTTGGCGCTGAACGCGAGGCTCTGCCAGAACAGCTGGTCCTCGAACAGCATCCGCCGGAAGTTCTCGAACCCGATGAAGCCGTTCTTCCAGGGCTGGGTGACGGTGTGCTGACGCAGGCTGAACCATCCGACGCTGGCGATCGGGTAGACCAGGAACACCGCCATCAGCGCGAGCGTCGGGGCGATCAGGGCGTACGGCGCCCAGGTGCGGGTCCTCACGCGGGGTTCCACCCGCTCAGGTAGGCGTCCTTCGTGTGCTGCCGCGCCTGCTCGGCGGTGAGCTGCGGGCGGTCGGTTCCGGTGCCCGCGCCGGGCCCGGTGTTGCGGTACTCAGCGAACCTGGCTCCACGCCACGGGAATCCGGACATGTCGGTCCACGGCGCGCTCTTGATCGCGGCGGGCAGCACGGTGTCGCGGATGACGACCTGGGCGATCGCGTCCGGGTCACCGCCGGGGTGCCAGGGCCTGCCGAGGAAGTACGTGCCGGCCGGGGCGTCGCTGAGGATCTTCGAGTTGACGATCAGGAAGCCGTGCGGGTTGTCCTTGCGGGTGCTGGCGGCGGTCACGTAGCCGTTGGGGTCGCCGCCGCGGTTGAGCGCGGTGATGGTCGCCCGTTCGAACACGGCCGTGGCCCGGCCGAAGAGGAAGTCGACGTCGCCGGTGATCGCGCAGTCCCGGTAGTACTGCCGCGATCGCGTGGCCACGTCCGGGGTGTCGGCGTACAGCGTGTCCTGGTGGCCTTCGAAGCGCACGCGGTCGAACAGCATTCGATCGCCGGTGGCCTTGACCGCGACGGCCTGCGTGCCGGTGATCTCCGGGTGCTTCGCGCGGTCGAACGAGTTGCGGAACGTGAGGTCGCGGGCGGTGAACCCGCTGGCCGCGATGGTCGCCGTGGCGCTGCCGGTCGTGCCGTAGGTGGTGCCGTCGGGCTTCTTGGTGCCGTTGGCGTTGTCGAAGTCGATCACCACGTCCTGGGCGCGCCCGGTGGCGCCCCGCAGCGTGAGGTTCTGCTTGGTGGCCGGGATCTTGACGACCTCCCGGTACACGCCCTTCGGCAGGGTGATCACGCCTCCTGCCGGTGCCGCGTCGATCGCGGACTGCACGGTGGCGAAACCCTGGCCCACCACGAGGTGGTGTCCTGCCGGTGGCGCGCCCGCCTGGAGGTGCCTGATCCGGTGCGCGGGTTCGAGTCCGCGGTTCAGGGTCGGCGTCCACCCGGCGTCCGTGCCGAGTGCCTTGTCCGGGAACGCCGTGTTGTGAGCGTTCACCAGGCTCGCCGGCCTGCCGTCGACGAGGTTGCCGGTGTCGGTGATCGCCGTGCCGCCCCAGTTGTAGACGACCTCCTCGGGCGCGATGCCCCTGACGAAGTTGTTCTGCGCGTAGATCTGGGACTTGACGCCGACACCCCAGCTGTACGTCTGGGCGCCTTCGTACAGGTTGTTGTAGACGTGCACCTGGCCGAACCGCACGCGGGGCGCGCGTTCCAGCACGTCGCGGAAGACGTTGTGGTGCACCGAGACCCGCAGCTTGCCCGGATCGGTCGTGGACGAGTTCGACGACCCGATCAGCATGGTCTTGCCGTGCTCGGCGAAGACGTTGCGGGACACGGTGACGAGGTCGGACCCGTTCGTGATGTCGAGCTGGCCGTCGTGCACCTGGTACGGCCGTCCGAAGTGGAGCGGCTGGGTGCTGTCGACGTTCGGCTCGTCGGTGAACGTGCTGTGGTCGACCCACACGTTCTCGGACCGCTGCAGCGACACCGAGTCGTAGAGCGAGTTCCAGTTGCCGGGCGGGGAGGCCGGGCTGTTGTCGGTCGGATCCCACTGCGGGAAGCAGTCACGGGTGTCGCGGAAGGTCAGATCGCGCACGATCACGTTGCGCGCGCCGTGGATCCGCAGGCTGCCACCGGTGATGCCGGCGCCACGGCCGACCCCGACGATCGTGGTGTCCGCCTGGACGTTCAGGCCGATGACCGCTTCCTGCTTCTTCGCCGACGCGGCTCGCGCGTCCTCCAGTGCCCCTTCGGGTTCACGTTCCCATCCCCAGACGGCCGGGTCGTACGCCGCGAGATAACCGGCCAGCGTGTAGCCGTCGGCCGCGTAGTCCTCACACCGCAACGGTTTCCCGTCGTCACCGGTGTTCGCGTCGATCACGCCCCTGACCTTGATGATCCGTGGTCCCGGCGAGGCCAGCGCCGCGACGAGCTGGGCCCGTGTGCGCACCTCGTGCACGTGAGCGGCGGGCGCCGCCGCTCCCCCGGTAGTGCCCGGCCCGGCCGACGCCCAGCCGTCCCCCGCGGGTAGCACCTGCCTCGCCGGGTCGTGTCCGGCGTGCGCGGAAGGGCTCACCACCCCGGCGGATGCGCAGGCCAGAACCAGCGCGCCAACGAAAAGCCGCATGACGGAATACCCTTCGGAAGGGAGGATTCACATTCTTGAACAAGGTCCACGATCGTGAACCGAGTATTACGAATGCGTCCGGCATGCGTCAACGAAGTGAATTCATTCGACGATTCAGCACGGCGTTCGACGATTCTTCGAATCGAATACCGTCGATTGTTCAGGAGTGTGGATCAGCGGTTGATCGATTCTCGCGCTCCTGCTTGGAGCAAACAGACGAACGCCGCGATCGGAAGTCGATCGCGGCGTTCGTCATTCGACGGCCCTGCTCAGGCCCAGGAGGGCCTCAGCTCTTCACCTGCCGCAACGAGGGCACCAGCACCAGCGCGGGCAGCAACAACAGCGGCACGATCATCAAGGCCCGCAACACCCCCCACTGGTTGCCGAGCAGCCCGACGAGCGGCGGTCCCGCCAGGAACGCGGTGTAGCCGATCACCGCGACGACGCTGACCCGTGCCGCCGCGCGTTCGGGATCGTCGGCGGCCGCGCTCATGCCCACCGGGAAGCCCAGCGCGGTCCCGAGTCCCCAGACGGCCACGCCGGCGACCGCCAGACCGAACGATCCGGCGAACACCGCCAGCGTCACGCCGGAGACGGCCAGCAGCATCGAGAGGACGACCGCGGGGACGCGGCCCCAGCGGTCCAGCGCGATGGTGCCGAAGATCCGGCCGAACGTCATCGTCGTGACGAACACGCCGAACACCAGGGCGCCCAGTGCCGGGTCGGCCTGGTAGCCGTCGATGAACGCCACCGCCACCCAGTCGTTCGCGGTGCCCTCGGTGAACGCCAGCACCAGCACCAGCAGCCCGATCAGCAACGTGCGGGGTTCCCGCCACGCCGCCATGACCCCGCTGCCGCTGCCCTGTTCCGCCTCGGCGGCCAGGCTGTACGTGCGCGCGGCCACCAGCGTGCCGCCGGCGACGACCACGGCCACCACGGCCAGGTGCCCGGTCACGGGCAGGACCGCCCACGCCGCGAACGACGCCAGACCGGCGGCGGCCACCGTGCCGAGGCTCCACATGGCGTGGAAGCGCGGCATCACCGTCTTGCCGAGTGCGCGTTCCACCTCCGCGGCCTCGACGTTCATCGCCACGTCGCACAGCCCCGAGCCGTAGCCGAGCACGAAGATCCCGATCGCCGTCACCACCGGCGACGGGTAGGCGCCGATGCCGACGCCCGCCACCGCGAGTCCCAGCGCGACCGTCACGGCCGACAGGCTCACCGTCCGTTTCGGCCTGAGCCGGTGCGTGACCTCGCCCGCGGTGAGCATCGCCAGGCACGCGCCCACGGACATCGACAGCAGCAGCAACCCCAGCGCGCCCGGCGTCAGATCCAGCGCGTCACGGGCGGCGGGCACGCGGGCGAACCACGTCGCCACGGCCACGCCGTTGAGCCCGAAGGTGACCGCGACCCCCGCGGCGGCGGCTCGGACCTGATTGCGCGGCACCGTGACCGACATCCCGGTCCTCCTTTCTCGATACACGAAGTACCTACCCCATACATGGAAGCGCTTCCACCGCAATACTGCTGAGATGACGGGAGAACGCACCGCGACACTCGACGACGTGGCACGGGCCGCAGGCGTGTCCCGGGCCACCGCCTCGCGCGTGGTCACCGGACAGGGTCCTGCATCGCCGCGGGCACGGGACAGGGTCACCGCCGCCGTGGCCGCACTGGGCTACGTGCCGGACGCCTCCGCCCGCGCGCTGGTCACCCGCACCGGCACCCGCCTGGCCATCGCCGTCATCGGGCACACCGCCGCCGTGCTCGACGACCCCTACGTCGGCCGGGTCCTGATCTCGGCGGCGCACGTCGCCGCCGAGCGCGAGGTCGGCGTCTCCCTGCACTGGCTGCCGCTGGACGACCCCGGCTCGCTGGCCCGGCTCGCCGACGGGCGCGGGCTCGGCGGCCTGGTGGTGGTGAACCCGACGCGGCCGGCGCTCGAGACCGTGCCGCGAGGCCTGCGCGGCCGGGTCGCCGCGGTCGGGGTCGGCGCGCGGCACGTGCCGTCGTTCGACGTCGACAACCGCGCCGGCACGGACGGGGTCGTGCGGCACCTCGTGCGCACCGGCAGGCGCCGGATCGCGATGATCACCGGGCCGTCGTGGCTGCCCTGCGGCGACCGCGCCGTCGACGCCTACCGGAAGGTGCTGCGCGACAGCGGCGGCGAACCCAGGGTCGTCACCGGGGACTTCACCGCCGCCCGCGGTGCCGAGGCGGCCACCGAGATCATGGCGCGGTGGCCGGACACCGACGCGGTGTTCGCGCTCAGCGACCTCACCGCGCTGGGTGTCCTCGACGGACTTCACGCGCTGGGCGTGCGGGTGCCGGGGGACGTGGCCGTCGCCGGGTTCGACGACATCGCGTTCGCCGGGCTCAGCCGCCCCGCGCTCACGACGAGCACGCACCCGGTGGAGGACATCGCCGCCGCCGCGGCGCAGGCAGTCCTCGACCGCCGCGACACGTCCGGGGCGACGTTCTACCCGTCCGCACTCGTCGTGCGGGACAGCGCGTGATCACTCGACCGAACAGGTCTGACCGTTGAGCGTGAACGCGCCCGGCGCGGAGTTCGCGCCCCGCACCGAACCGTTGAATCCGATCGACACCGAGCCGCCCGGCTGGATCTGCGGGTTGTAGTCGGCGTTCGCGGCGTTGACGGTCGCACCGGACTGCCGCGCCTTCGCGTTCCACATGTCGGTGACGGTCTGCCCGTTCGCGAAACTCCATTTCAGCGTCCAGCCGTTGACGGACGAGGAACCAATGTTGCGCACGTTCACATTCGCCTGGAAACCACCTGGCCATTGACCGGAGATGCGATAGGCGACCGCGCACGTCCGTGCGGGAGGCTTCGGCGACGTGGTCGTGGTCGTGGGCGCGGGACGGGGTGGCGTCGTGGTCGTGATCGCCGGAGCCGGTCGCGGCGGCACCGCGGTCGTGCCCGGCGCGGGGAGACCCGTGGTGGTGACGGGAGGCAGGGCCGCGTCGAGACCGTCGCACGGCGGTCCCCACAGGCCCCTGTCGGCGCCGGCCGCCTCGGACTCCGCCGTGAGCAGCGCGCCGCCGTCGACCCCTTCCGCCCGCAGCACGCCCTGCCGCACCGCGAGCAACGCGTAGTCGGTGCCGTCCTCCAGCATCAGGTTCACGTCGCCGGAGACGACGGGACTGATGCGGACGGCGCTGGCCAGCAGCGTCGTCCTGGCGAACGACAACGCGCCCTCCGCCCAGCAGGCCGGAGGCTCCGCCAGCTGCGCGATGCGGGCCTTCGTGCCGTCCGCCAGTTCGACGGTCCTGCCGTCGATCACGTCGCGCACGAAGTGCAGCACGCCCTGGTACCGCGCCTCCTCGTTGATGAGGGAGGGCGGTTTCCAGGGCGTGCGGGTGGACGGCGCCGGCGACGGCGGCCCTGCCGTGCATGCTCCGGTGAGCAGGACCAGAACGACGAGCCAAAGCTTGCGCGACACCGTTACCCCAATTGTCATTGAACTATCAACAACCCTAGAGGGTCGCGGGCCGCGCTCAATCGACCGTTCGGAGTGGACTACCTGCGCGGAACGGCCGTCATCGACCAACGCTGATTGGCGCCGGAAGTCGCTTGGTACAAACCAATTCTGGCTCCGTCCTCACGCGACTCACCGGCGACGTCGAGCAGACTTCCGTTCTCCTGGTTGACGAAAGTCCACGTGCCGTCCCCGGTGGACGAGAGCACCCATCTCGCGGCCGGGCTGTCGGACGAGGTCAGCACGACGTTCCCGCCGGCCGCCGCGATCCGCTGGCCCGTGGCGGCGTTGACGACGGAGAACTGCGCGCGGTTGTCGTAGCCGCCGGATCGGCGTTCCACCCGCCACACCTGGTCGGCCGCGGTCGCGTTGGTGGTGCGCTGGACGAGCGAGGTACCCGACGGAGCAAGGGACTTGCCGCTCTGCACCCCGGTGAGCCGGTACTGCCCGCCCAGAGCCGCCTCGCGGTTCACGCCGCTGACACCGCTCACCTCGAACGTGACGACCGACTTCGCCGGCACGGACAGCGTTGCCTTGCGGTCCTTGACCCGCACAGCGGCGCCCTTCATCAACGCGCCGTACTGGTCCGTCACGACCGGACGGACGGACGCGTTCTGCCGCACAGTCGCGAACGCCGACAGGTCCAGCGTCACGGACTGCGCCTGATCGCTCTTGTTGAGGTGCACCAACGACTTCAGCTCGGTGTTGCGCACCGCCGCCACGTCGGTCGTGGTGTTGACCTTCACCAGGCGGTCACCGGGCTTGACGAAGTGCGTGAAGTTGCGCAGCGCGTGGAACTTCGTGTTGACGCGTGCCGGGCACGTCGCGAGCGTGTCCTGGGCCCCGCAGTTGAACGGGATCTGGATCACGCCCCAGTTCATGCCGTCCGGGGACTCGGCGCCGGGCGTCATGTTGTTGTAGTCCTCGACCGCCTGCCACAGCAGCCACGCACGCGGTTCCAGCTCGCGCAGGTCGTCGATCACGCGCTCCGCGATGCCGAGACCGGGCTCCATGCTGGTGAAGCTCTGGCCGGAGCCCCAGTGCCCGTCGACCTCGCTCATCCACAACGGCTTGCCCGCGCCCTTGGCGATGTCGCGGGCGGACGTGCGGCGCGCCGTGCCGTAGGTGTGCACGTTCAGCTGGCTGACCTGTGCGCGCGTCGCGGCGGGATAGCCCGCCCAGTCGTCGGCGAAGATGCCGGGGTTGGTCTCGTCCGGCGCGGACACGGTGGCCTTCAGCCTGTTGGCGCGCAAGGCCTGCGCCATCGCGGGCACGACCTTCGCCTGCAGGGCGGGCCCGATGTGGGCGCCTTCCTGCCGCCCGCCTGTCGGGTTGCCGTCAGGGCCGAGCGTCGTGCGCCAGTAGGAGGTGTTGGGCTCGTTGAACGGGTCGACCGTGGCGAACTTGATGCCGTGGGCCCGTTCCAGTTCCGCGGTGGCCTGGGCGAGGTAGGCGGCGAAGTCTCCGATCCGGTCCTCCCGCAGCTGATCCGCGTTCGCGTCGAAGCCGCCGGACACGTACCCGCTGACGGTCTGGAACCACGGCGGCGAGTTGCTGAACGACTCCCACCGGGTCACGTCCTGCTTGATCCGGTCGACCCACCACCGCTGACGGGGATCCGCGGCGGCGTCGAAGAAACGCGGGTCGCCCGGCTTCCACCAGTCGGTGTCCGTGCGGGTGGTACCGGCCGGCGCCTTCCACCACCCCGGGACCGCGGCACCCGCTCGCAGGTACTGCGGCACGTCCGGGGCGTTGCCACCGCCGATGTTGTACCGCGCGATGTTGAGGTTCAGTCCGTCCTCACCGAACAGCAGCTCCGCCAGCTGGTTGCGGATCTCGTCCGGATAACCACCCGTGGCGTTGGCGAACCACACCAGGCTCGTGCCCCAGCCCTGGAACGGCTCCTGCTGGTAGGTCGGATCCGGTCTCACCGTGACGGCTTCCACGGCGGCCGTCGCAGGGGCCGCGGTGGACAGTGACAGCACCGAAACGGCAAGCAGAGCAAGAAGTCTGGTCATCGGTTCTCCGTTGAACGCGCGATGTTCACGCTAACATCTATCGAGAACCTACTCGCGCGTCAAGGTCCTGCCGGACGGAGGCGCGTCCGTCCGGCAGGTCCCCTTGGAACGCTCGCCCCCGAGGAGACGGGCCCGCACGCTCGAACCCCGAGGAGAGTTACTTGAGCGAGCAGGTGGCGAAACGTTCCAGTCCCTGAGGCCGCGCCCCCACGCGGCCGATGGCGATCGCGATGCGGTCCAGCGCTGAGGCGCGCTTGCCGGCCAACGGACCCAGGATCGCGTTCTGCACGAAGTTCGGCCCGCCCTGACCGGCCGACGTGCGCAGCCTCTCGTTCGACTCGGCCAGCTGCTTGCCCAGGTTGGCGAGTTCGCGGTCGACCTCGGCACGCGCGGCGGCGGGGACGTTCTGCACCACCGGCAGCGGGCACTCGATCACCTGCCCGGCCGCTGTACCCGTACCGGTGTTCGTGCCCGTCGACGCCGGCTGTGACGTCGTCGGCGGCGCGGACACGGCGGGTGCCTGACCAAGTCCGCAGGTAGCGAACCTTTCCAGACCCTCTGGCTTCGCGGCGACCCGGCCGATGGCCGTCTCGATGCGGTTCAGCGCCGCGACCCGCTTGCTCGCCAGCGGGCCGAGAATCGCGTTCTGCACGAAGTTCGGCCCGCCTTCACCGGCCGACGTGCGCAGCCTGTTGTTCGCCTCCGCGATCTGCTTGTCGAGGTTGGCGAGTTCTCGCTGGACCTCTGCCTGCGCCGCGGCCGGCACCGCCGGGACGACGGGCTGCGGACACGCGATCGAGCCGGTGGTGGTCTCCCCGCCCGCGAAGGCGACGGCCGCGGTCACCGCCGTCAGCGTTGCGGCGACGGCGACTCCGGCCACGAGCACCCGCTTGCTCCGCTGGGGTCGTGCATGCGCTCTCGACATATTCGAACCTCACGACTAGGGGACGTTTTGTGCCGGCACAACGGGATACGGACCGGGAAAGCAAAAAGTTCAACCACTTGTGAGCGTTCACAGCTGCTGGCATGCTCACGGTTCATTCCGCAGCACCGCACCTGCGAAGAACCGGGGAACAGCCATGCCATCGGCAGACAGAGTCGTCCACGAGCAGATCCCGTTGCGCATCCACGGGGTGAACCTCAAGGTCGCGTCGGTGCGTCGCGCGGGCGTCGATGCGCCCGTCGTCTTCCTGCACGGGTTCGGCACGAGCAAGGAGGACTATCTGGACGTCCTCCAACGGCACGAGTTCGCCGGGCGTCCGTTCCTCGCCTACGACGCGCCCGGTTCGGGCGCCACGGAGTGCTCCGGCCTGGGCGAGGTCGACGTGCCGTTCCTGGCGGAGACCGCGCGGGCGATGCTCGACCGCGCGGGCATCGGCCGGTTCCACGTGGTCGGACACCTGACGGGAGCACTCGCGGCGCTTCTCCTGGCTCACCAGGAGCCGGGCCGGGTGCTGAGCTTCGTGAACATCAAGGGTGTGCTCGCACCCGAGGACTGCGTGCTGAGCAGGGAGGCGCTGAACCACCGCGATCCCGGTGACTACCTCTTCAGGCTCGCGGAACGCAGCCGGGAGACCCCCTGTTACGGCGGCGGCCTGTACGCGGCGAACCTCCCGATCAAGGTCCAGCGCGGTGCCGTGCCCACCCTCTTCCGGTCGATGGTCGAGCTCGCCGACCACGGGAACCTGCTGCAGAAGTTCCTGTCACTGCCCTGTCCGAAGATGTACCTCTACGGCGAGCAGTGCGCCGGTCTGTCCTATCTGCCGATCCTCGACGCGAACGGGGTGGAGCTCGCGGAGATCCCGCACAGCGGGCATCTCCCCATGTACTCCAACCCCGTCGCGATGTGGCGGCAGATCGCCGAGTTCCACGCGCGTCAGCTGATTCCCAGCGCCAGGCGGTGGTAGGCGGAGTTCCAGCGCAGCCGGTCGGTGAACGAGGCCGGGGTCGTCGCGGAGTCGATCAGCACGAGCTCCGTGGCGGCCATCTGCGCGAAGTCCCGCAGCACCTCGGCCCCGACCGCCTGGGTCATCACCGTGTGGTGCGGGCCGCCCGCGGTGAGCCAGCACTCCGCTGACGTCGACAGCGACGGCGCCGGCTGCCACACGGCCCGTGCGACCGGCAGCTTCGGCAGCGGCTCGTCCGGCGGGACCACCGTGACCTCGTTGGCCACCAGGCGGAACCGGTCACCCATGTCGGCCAGGCCGACCACCACGGCGGGGCCGGGCGCCGCGTCGAACACCAGCCGCACCGGGTCCTCCCGGTCGCCGATGCCCAGCGGGTGGACCTCGCAGGACGGCTGGGCCGCGGCGATCGTCGGGCACACCTCCAGCATGTGCGCGCCGAGGATCTTCGGCGTGCCCGGCCCGAAGTGGTAGGTGTAGTCCTCCATGAACGACGTGCCGCGGCCGGTGCCGGTGCCCATGGCCTTCACGGCCGCGAGCAGTGCGGAGGTCTTCCAGTCGCCCTCGCCGCCGAAGCCGTAGCCGTCCGCCATCAGGCGTTGCACGGCAAGGCCCGGCAGCTGCCGCAACCCGCCGAGGTCCTGGAAGTTCGTGGTGAACGCGCCGAACCCGCCTTCGTCCAAGAAGGACCGCAGACCGATCTCGATGCGGGCCGCGTAGCGCAGCGAGTCGTGCCGCTCTCCGCCGCGCGCCAGCTCCGGTGCGAGCCGGTAGGTCTCGGCGTAGTCGGCGACGAGCAGGTCGATGCCGGCGTCGGGCACCGCGTCGACCACTTCGACGAGATCGTTGACGCCGTAGGTGTTGACCGAGACGCCGAACCGCAGCTCCGCCTCGACCTTGTCGCCCTCGGTCACGGCGACGTCGCGCATGTTGTCGCCGAACCGGGCCAGCTTCAGGCCGCGCAGGTGCGCGCGACCGGCGGCGGCGCGGGCCCAGCCGTCGATCCGCTCGGCCACCACCGGGTCACTCGCGTGCCCGGCGACCGTCTTGCGGGCCACCCCGATCCGGGTCTGCACGTAGGCGAACTCGCGGTCGCCGTGCGCGGCCTGGTTGAGGTTCATGAAGTCCATGTCGATGGTGGACCACGGCAGCGCCTCGTTGAGCTGCGTGTGCAGGTGCAGCAACGGTTTGCGCAGCAGGTCCAGCCCGGTGATCCACATCTTCGCCGGTGAGAACGTGTGCATCCACGCGATCACGCCGACGCACGACGGGTCGTTGTTCGCCTCCTGCATGATCGCCCGGATGGCGCCGGAGTCGGTGAGCACCGGCTTCCACACGATCTCCGCGCTGATCCGGCCGGACTCGCCGAGCATCCGCTGGATCTGCTGGGACTGGGCCGCGACCTGGTCGAGTGTCTCGGGGCCGTAGAGGTGCTGGCTGCCGGTGAGGAACCAGATCTGGGGCTTGTCCGGCATGTGCTCTCCTTCTGGGCTCACTGGCCGTAAACGTTCTGGTAGCGCTCGTAGAGCCGGTCGACGTGTTCCTGCTCGATCACGTCGGGCTTGCCGAGCTGGAGTGCGAAGTGGACGGTGCGGGCGACGTCTTCCACCAGCACCGCGGCTTTCACGGCGGCGCGGGCGGTCGCGCCGATGGTGAACGGGCCGTGGTTGCGCATCAGCACGGCGGGAGACCTGCTGGCGCTGAGGGTGTCCACGATCCCCTTGCCGATCGAGTCGTCGCCGATCAACGCGAACGGCCCGACCGGGATGTCGCCGCCGAACTCGTCCGCGATCATGGTGAGCACGCACGGGATGGGCTCACCGCGTGCCGCCCACGCTGTCGCGTAAGGAGAATGCGTGTGCACGACACCGCCGACGTGGGGCATGTGCCGGTATACGTACGCGTGCGCCGCGGTGTCGGAGGACGGCGCGAGCTCGCCCTCGACGAGGGTGCCGTGCAGGTCCGTCACGACCATCGCGTCCGGACCCAGTTCGTCGTAGGACACCCCGGACGGCTTGATCACCATCAGGTCCTCGTCGGGCACCCGCGCCGAGATGTTGCCCGCCGTCCAGCACACCAGCTCGTAGCGGGTCAGTTCGCGATGCAGTTCGGCGACCGTGCGGCGGAGTTCTGCCGTTGCGGACATCAGCTCTTCCCCTCCAGGGCTGCGCGGCGGTACTCGCGCAGCCGGTGCATGACATCGTTGGCACCGCGGCCGAAGTAGTCGTGCAGCTCCAGGTAGTCGTGGAAAAGTCGTTCGTACGCCTCGACGTTCTCCGGCACGGGCGTGAAGACGTTGCGGCGCACCGATCCCATCTCGGCCGCGGCCGCGCGGATGTCCTGGTACGCGCCCGCCGCCACCGCCGCGTGCATCGCGGAGCCGAGCGCGGGAGCCTGCGCCGAGCCGCTCACCGACAGCGGCAGGTTCACGACATCGGCGTAGATCTGCATCATCAGCGTGTTCTTGACCAACCCGCCGGCGATCACGAGCTCGGTGACCGGCACGCCCGCGTCGGTGAAGGTGTCGATGATGACGCGCGTGCCGAACGCCGTGGCCTCCAGCAGTGCGCGGTAGACGTCCTCCGCCTTGGTGGCGAGGGTCTGACCGACGATCACACCGGAGAGTTCGTGGTCGACCAGCACGGACCTGTTGCCGCTGTGCCAGTCGAGTGCGACGAGCCCGTGCTCGCCCACTCCCTGGTCGGCCGCCAGTTCGGTGAGCAGTTCGTGGACCGTGATGCCGCGTTCGCTCGCCTGATCGTGATAGGCGGGCGGCACCTGGTTGCGCAGGAACCACGCGAAGATGTCGCCGACACCGCTCTGCCCGGCCTCGTAACCCCACAGCCCCGGCACGATGCCGCCGTCGACGACGCCGCACATGCCCGGCACCTCGCGTTGCACCTCGCCGCTCATCACGTGGCAGGTGGAGGTGCCCATGATCGCGACCATCTGGCCGGGGCCGACGGCCTGCGCGGCGGGCGCCGTGACGTGCGCGTCGACGTTGCCGACCGCCACCGCGATGCCCTGGGGCAGCCCGGTCCACTCGGAGGCCTGCGCGGTCAGCTCGCCGGCCCGGTCGCCGAGCGCGGACAGCGGGTGGTCGAGCTTGTCGGCGACGAACGTCTCGAACCCGGGGTTGAGCTCCTTGAGGAAGTCCTCGCCCGGATACTGGCCGTCCTGGTGGATGCCCTTGTAGCCGGCGGTGCAGGCGTTGCGCGTGTAGGTGCCGGTGAGCTGCCAGATGATCCAGTCCGCGGCCTCGACCCACCTCGCCATCGCCGCGTAGACCTCGGGCGCCTCCTCCAGCACCTGCAGGCCCTTCGCGAACTCCCACTCCGAGGAGATCAGGCCGCCGTACCGCGCGAGCCACGGCTCCTTGCGCTGCCGGGCCAGCTCGTTGATGCGGTCGGCCTGCGGCTGGGCGGCGTGGTGGCGCCAGAGCTTCACGTAGGCGTGCGGGTTCTCCGCGAACTCCGGCAGCTCGCACAACGGTGTGCCGTCCGCCGTGACCGGCACCATCGTGCAGGCGGTGAAGTCGGTCCCGATGCCGATCACCTGCTCTGCGGAGATCCCGGCCGCCTCGACCGCCTGCGGGACGGCGGTGCGCAGGACGTCGAGGTAGTCGGCCGGGACCTGCAGCGCCCACTCCGGCGGCAGCGGCCGGCCGGTCGCGGGCAGCACCTGGTCCGCCACTCCGTGGCGGTACTCGTGCACAGCGGTGCCGAGCTCCGCGCCGTCGCGGACGCGCACGACCACGGCGCGGCCGGACAGCGTGCCGAAGTCGACACCCACCACGCACGCGTCGCGGTCGATCGTCATGTCAGTCACGACCTGAGTGTTATCGCTAACAATCAGGGAGTCAAGATGTGCCCGATACATCGTGATTTCCCTGCGAGCGAGGGAAATGCGCAGAGACGTGAGCGCACGACAAACAGGCCCGCGTCAGTACCGGTACGGGCCGGGCCCCGTCCAGCCCCGGCCGCAGCCGCTTCCCGCGTGCAACTGGGGACCGCCAGCGTCCCAACGCCACGTGGGGAGCACACTCCGAAGCGCGAACGATCCCCCGCGCCCTCGACGACAGCCCGCACGAACCGTCGAAGCCGCCAACACCTGAATGCCACGCGGAGACCCACGCCGAAGCACGAACGTTCCCCGTGCATCCCTGAAGACAGGGATGCACGCCGCCGAAGCCGGCGGCGCGGGACTAGCGGGGCGGCGGGGCCACGCTGTTGCGCTTCACCAGCATCGGCGCGACCGTCCGGCGCGGCCGGGTGGTCTCGCCGTCGCTGATCTGTTCCAGCAGCAGGCCGAGCGTCTCGTGCGCCACCGCGGCGAAGTCCGGGCGCACGGTGGTGAGCGGCGGGATGAAGTAGGCGGCCTCGGGCACGTCGTCGAAGCCCACGACGCTCACGTCGTGCGGGACGTTCCTGCCGCGTTCGCTCATCGCCCGCAGCACGCCGAGGGCGAGGTGGTCGTTCGAGCAGAACACGGCCGTCACCTCCGGCATCCTGGCCAGCATCTGGCCTGCCCGGTAGCCCGACGCCGCGCTCCAGTCGGCCGCCACGACCGGCGGTACCTCGGCGCTGGTGGCGTCGAGTGCCGCGCGCCAGCCCTCCACGCGGCCCGCCGCGTCGAACCAGTCGGCGGGGCCGGACACGTGCCAGACCGTCTCGTGGCCCGCGTCGATCAGGTGCTTCGTGGCCTCGAACGCGCCCTTGGCCTGGTCGACGGTGACCAGCGGCGTCGACCTGTCGGGGTCGCCGTCCACGGTCACCAGCGGCACGCCCGCGGGCACGTCGGCCAGGGCGTCGGCCGCCGACGAGTTCGGCGCGATCACCACGATGCCGGCCACGCGCTGGTCCCGGTGCCGTTCGACGGCGGCGGCGATGGAGTCGCGGTCGAGCACCTTCACCCTGCCGACGCTGACCGCGAACCCGGCCTCGCCCGCCGCCTCCTCGAAGGCGGACAGCAACGAGGCCGGGCCGTACAGCGTCGAGTTCTGCGCGACCACGCCGATGAGCTGCGTCTTGCCGGTGACGAGCGCGCGGGCCGCCCGGTTGGGCCGGTAGTCGAGCTCCTTGATGGCCGCCTTCACCCGCAGCCGGGTCTGCTCGCGGACGTTCGGGTGGTTGTTGAGCACACGCGAGACCGTCTGGTGCGACACCCCGGCAAGTCGTGCCACATCGGTCATCGCGGGGTCACGCGACGTCTTCTCCACGAGCGGTCTCCGATCTTCGATCTGCGCCGGTGATGTTAGCGATAACACCAGGTCGGCTTCGATGCAGTGCTCATTGTCCACTTATTCGAGACGGAATGTGGCACGTCGGCGCGCGTCGCGGGCGCTTCCTGGTCTGGACAACACCACGCGACCGTTGTCGTGGGCGAGATACGTGTCCGCCCCGGCACGCAGCGACACCGCGCCACCGTCCGCAAGTCCCGGCACACGAACGAAACTCGCCGCGCGGCCGTACACGTCGGTGTCCTCGAACGGGTCGATGCGGATCACGTCCCCGTCCACCCGCACGTACCGGTCCGGGAAGTTCACCGACTGCACCGCGACCGTGCCTGCGCCCAGGAATCCCGGTACGAAACGGAACTGGCTGTCGCCGACGTCGCGGACGTTGCCGTCGACCCGCAGCCGGTACTCGTAGTGCCGCACCACCAGCGAGGGCGCGTCCAAAGGCGACAGCCGCACGACCGGCCCGCCACGGCCGACGGGAACGCCGAACGAAGGCGTGCCGTCCGCGTTCCAGTGCAGCTTCTGCACGCGGGTGTGCCGGTTCGGGTCGAACAGCGGGTCGCCGGTGATGTCGCGGTAGTCGCGGGCGTGGTAGACGAGCACGTCGGTGGAACCGACCGTGGTGAACGAGTTGTGCCCCGGCCCGTACTGCGACGTCGGCACATGAGTCGCGAACACCGGGTTCGGCGACTTCGTCCACGACCGCGCGTCCAGCAGGTTCGCGTTCTCATCGGCGGTCAGCAGGCCCATGCAGTAACGGGCGTCGGTGGCGCTCGCGGAGAACGTCACGAACACCCGGCCGTTGCGGATCAGCACCGCGGGCCCCTCGTTCACCTTGAAGCCCTGCACCTCCCACGGCAGCGTCGGCGTCGCGATGCGCACCGGCGCGGTCTTCAGCGCGAGCGGCGAGGCCATCTCGGCGATGTAGAGGTTCGTGTTGGTGGCGATGCCCGGTTCGCTCTGCGCCCACAGGAAGTAGCGCTTGCCGCGGTGCGCGAAGGTGGTCGCGTCCAGTGTGAACGTGTCCCACGCCGTCATCATCTGCCCGCGCAGCACCCAGCCGCCCTCGCGGGGGTCCGCATTCGGCGACTCCAGCACGTAGGTGCGAATGCGGAACGGTTCGTCCTTGTCGCCGGCGGCGAAGTAGACGTACCACTTCCCGTCGATGCGGTGCAGTTCCGGCGCCCAGATGTAGCCACCCATTTTGCCGGACGTAGGACGCCGCCAGATGGTGCGCTCACGGGCGGCGGCCAGACCGTCCAGAGTGGACGCGCCGCGGATCACGATCCGGTCGTACTCGGGCACGGACCCGGTCAGGTAGTACATGCCGTCGGTCGGCGGCGTGATGAACGGGTCGGCGCGCTGCTCGACGAGCGGGTTGCGGGTCGGCACCTCCGCGGCGGGTTCGGCGGCGGTGGCGACGGGCGCGGCGGAGGCGAGTGCCCCGGTCGCGGCGAGCACACCGCCCGTGGCCAGCAGAGATCGTCGGGTGATCACGAGCGGCTCCTGATCCGGAGGAACGTGACGGAGTTCGGCGGGAACGTGTGCGTGAAGCTGCTCGCCACCCGGACCTGTTCGGCACGGGGGCGGATCGGCTGGGCGAACTCGGTGTTCATGTCGTCGGGACGGCCCTGCAGCACGGTCGCCCGCGCCGTCGACGCCACCGGGACGCCGAGGTCGACGCGCGTGCGGGCGGCGTTGTCCTGGGCGTTGACCACCTTGACGATCAGCTCACCGGTGGCGAGGTCGCGGGTGACGACCTGGCGGAACGGCTCGGCGACCTTGTCGTCGGTGAACTCGCCCCACTTCTGGCCGTCGAGGAACAACGCGACGTGGCGGCCGCGGACCTCGACACGCACGTCGTACGTGCGGCCGGTGTCGATGCGGGTGCCGTTGGTCATCAACGTGCTCTTGGCGCCACCGACGGCCTTCTCCACCGCGGACTGGGTGTTGTTCCAGCCGCCGAGGTTCCACCAGTAGTAGTTGCCGGTGTCCTGCACGCCGAACGCGACGAGGAAGCCCTCGCGCCCGGACTGCTTGGTGGCCTTGAGGTTCAGCGTGTAGTCACGCCACGACTTATCCCCTGCCGTGACCAGCGTGTCCTCGGCGGCCGCGTCGGACTGGACGTAGGCGCCGTTCACGACGTTCCACGCGCCACGGCCCGACTTCGTCCACTGCGCGTCGGTACCGGAGAAGTCGTCGCCGAACAACGCCTGACCGGCCGCGCTGGTGACGTTCACATCGTCGTACGCGGCGGCGGTCGCCCAGGTGGACAGCCCGATCGCGCCGGTGATGGGTGCCTGGGCGGACGGCGTGGCGGACGCGGTGCTCGGCACGACGTGGTCGCCCACGTTGGTCATGAAGAGCTTCTGCATCTCGTAGCTGGCCGAGCCCCACGACGCGTGGTTGTTGAACCAGATCATGTCCGGACGCCATTGGACGTAGTCCTCGTTGGACAGCAACGGCGCGTACGAGGCGAGCTTCACGACGTCGGCGTTGCGTTCGAGGCCGGTCATGAACGCCGCTTCGCTCAGCGCGTTGAAGTACCTGTTGTCCTGCGAGGCGTACTCGCCGAGGAACACCTTGGGACCGTTGCGGTCGTAGGAGTCGTAGCGGTTGTTGTTCTCCAGGAACCAGCTCGGGCTGTTGTAGTAGTGCTCGTCGATCATCTTCACGCCGGCCTGCTTGTTCAGCTGCCACAGGCGGTCGAACGTGCCGCCGGTGTCGTCGGGGCCGGAGTTGCTGACGACGGTGATGTCCGGGTACTTCGCGTTGATGGCGTCGCGGAACTTCGTGAAGCGGGCCATGAACTCGTCGGGCAGGTTCTCCTCGTTGCCGACCGCGAGGTGGGTCAGCCTGAACGGCTTGGGGTGCCCCATCTCGGCGCGCTTGCGCCCCCAGGTGGAGTCGGCGGGGCCGTTCGCGAACTCGATCAGGTCGAGCGTGTCCTGGACGTGCCTGGCCAGCAGCGCCGGGTCGTCCGTGACGCGGTTCTGGCCGCAGCCGGTGACCAGCGCGGGCACGACGGGCAGCGGCATGGCGCCGACGTCCTCGGAGAACTGGAAGTACTCGAAGTAGCCGAGACCGTAGGACTGGTTGTAGCCCCAGAAGTTCGAGTTGGTGGCGCGCTGCTCGACCGGGCCGATGGTGTCCTTCCACTGGTACGAGCGGCGGCGCTCGAAATTCGGCGCGTCGTAGCCGTAGTGGCTGCCGGTGTTGACCAGGCAGCCGCCGGGGAACCGGACGAAGCCCGGCTTGAGCGCGGCGATCTTCTCGGCGAGGTCGCGCCGCAGGCCGTGGCCCTTGAAGGTGTCCTGCGGCAGCAGCGAGATCATGTCGAGGCGCAGGGTTCCGGTGCCGCCACCGGTGACGAGCAGCCTGCCGGTCGTCGAGGTCTTCTGCGCGCGGACGGTGCCGGTGTAGCGGGCCCAGCCGTCGCCGCGGACCTGGATCTTCACCGGGTCGCCCAGCGGGGTTCCGGCGGGGTCGGTGACGACGGCGGTCAGCGCGGTGCTCGCCTGGTCGGTGCGCGCCCAGACGGAGAAGTCGTAGCGCTGGCCGCTCTGGACCGCGATCCCGCTGTTGTAGCCGGAGTTGATGACCCCGGCGGGCAGGCCCAGCTTCAGGTAGCGGCGGTTGCGCTCGTTCATCCGGCCGGTGTCGTCGGCGACGTCCACTGTGCCGCTGTGCGGCGCCCACGACGTCAGGCCGTGGTAGCTCGCGTTGTCGGCGGGGTCGTACTCGAACGAGCGGTTCTGCACGAGCTCGGCGTACAGGCCGCCGTCTGCGGCGCGGTTGATGTCCTCGAAGAACACGCCGTACATCGAGTCGTCGATCGACACGCCCTTCTTCGTGGCGTCGATCTTGAGCGTGTAGTCGGTTTCGGCGGCCGCTCCCGATCCGGGAACGGCGACCAGCAGGCTGGCCGCGAGAGCGGCGCTCAACAGGACGTGCTTGCGGGGCACGGGATTCCTCCCCAGGCTCGGAAGTGAGCGTTAACATAGGGCTGCGAACTCGTTACGAGCAAGCCCTTGACGCGACAGTTGTGAGCGTTCACTCTTGTCCACCTGACAACCGCGGACACGCGGTCGAGCTCCGCGACACCGTCGTCACCCCGGAGGAACCCCAGTGCTGAAGAAGATCACGACAGTCGCCAGCGTGGTCCTGCTGAGCGCGCTCACCGCGTGCGGTTCGGGAGGTGGTGCGAACACCGGCTCGTCCGGTGGTGACACCATCACGATGGGCTTCGCCCAGGTGGGTGCCGAGAGCGGCTGGCGCACGGCCAACACCAAGTCGATCCAGGACGAGGCCAAGGCCGCCGGGATCGACCTGAAGTTCTCCGACGCGCAGCAGAAGCAGGAGAACCAGATCAAGGCGATCCGCTCCTACATCCAGCAGAAGGTGTCGGTGATCGCGTTCAGCCCGGTCGTCGAGACCGGCTGGGACACCGTGCTGCTGGAAGCCAAGCGCGCCAACATCCCCGTGATCCTCACCGACCGTTCGATCGACTCCGACGACACGTCGCTGTACAAGACGTTCCTCGGATCCGACTTCGTCGAGGAGGGCCGCAAGGCCGGCGACTGGCTGGTGGCCAACGCCTCCGGCCCGACGAACGTGGTGGAGCTGCAGGGCACCACCGGCGCCGCGCCCGCGATCGACCGCAAGACGGGCTTCGAGGAGAAGATCGCCGCCAAGCCCGACATCAAGGTCGTCGCGTCGCAGTCCGGTGACTTCACCCGGTCCGGCGGCAAGCAGGTCATGGAGGCGTTCCTCAAGTCCCAGCCGAAGATCGACGTGGTGTACGCGCACAACGACGACATGGGTCTGGGCGCGATCGAGGCGATCAAGGCTGCCGGCAAGGTGCCCGGCAAGGACATCAAGATCATCACCGTGGACGCGGTGAAGGACGGCATGCAGGCGCTGGCCAACGGCGAGATCAACTTCATCGTCGAGTGCAACCCGTTGCTGGGCAAGCAGTTGATGGACCTCACGAAGAAGGTCGTCAAGGGCGAGCAGGTGCCGGAGCGGGTCGTGACCGAAGAGGGCACGTTCACGCAGGAGCAGGCCAAGGCCGCACTCCCGCAGCGCCAGTACTGAGCCTTCCCTCCCAGAGGGAAGTACCGTCATCCCAGACCCGTAGGGCCCGTCACTCCCGCGCATCGGGTGGCGGGCCCCTCGGCCAGAACGACGAGAGCCAGGGCCCATGACCGAGTCACCGCCACCTGTCGTCGAGATGCGGGGCATCAGCCTCGCGTTTCCCGGCGTGAAGGCGTTGCAGGACGTCGACTTCCGGCTGTTTCCCGGTGAAGTGCACGCCCTCATGGGCGAGAACGGCGCCGGGAAGTCCACCCTGATCAAGACTTTGACCGGCGTGCACCGCCCCGACGCCGGGCAGGTCGTGCTGGCCGGCGACGACGTGGCGTTCTCCTCCCCCGGCGAGGCCCAGCACGCCGGGATCAGCACGGTGTACCAGGAGGTCAACCTCTGCGCGAACCTCACGGTCGCGGAGAACATCCTGCTGGGCCGCGAACCTCGCAGGTTCGGCGGCATCGACTTCCCGGCGATGCGGCGGCGTGCCGCGGAGGTGCTGGCGCGCATCGGCGTGCACATCGACCCGGCGTCGAGTCTCGGCGAACACCCGATCGCGGTGCAGCAGCTGGTCGCCATCGCCCGTGCGATCGCGGTCGACTGCACCGTGCTCGTGCTCGACGAACCGACGTCCAGTTTGGACGCCGGCGAGGTCGCCGAGCTGTTCCGGATCATGCGCGTGCTGCGCGACGAGGGCGTCGCGATCCTGTTCGTGTCGCACTTCCTCGACCAGGTCTACGAGATCTCCGACCGGATGACGGTGCTGCGCAACGGAACCCTCGTCGGCGAGCATCTCACCGCGGACGTGGACCGGCGCACGCTCATCGCGCAGATGATCGGGCGCGACCTCGGCACGCTGGAGGCGATCGAGCACGCGGCCGAGGAGCGCCAGGCCCAGGGCCCGGTGCTGGTGGAGGCGACGGGCCTGGGCAGGCGCGGCGCGATCGAACCGTTCGACCTGGAGATCCGCGCGGGCCAGGTCGTCGGCCTCGCCGGTCTGCTCGGGTCGGGCCGCACCGAACTCGCCCGGCTGCTCTTCGGCGCCGACCGCGCGGACTCCGGCCGGCTGCTCGTGGACGGCAAGCCGCTGCGCCTGCGCGGCCCCCGGTCCGCGATCGCGGCGGGCATCGCGTTCAGCTCGGAGGACCGCAAGGGCGAAGGCCTCGTCGCGGACCTGTCGATCCGCGACAACCTGGTGCTCGCGATGCAGGCGGCCCGCGGCTGGACCCGGCCGCTGCCGCGCAAGACCAAGGACCAGCTCGTCGACAAGTACCTGAAGGCACTGGACATCCGGCCCGCCAACCCGGACGCGCTGGTGCGCACGCTGTCCGGCGGCAACCAGCAGAAGGTCCTGCTGGCCCGCTGGCTCGTCACCGAACCGCGGCTGCTGATCCTGGACGAGCCGACCAGGGGCATCGACATCGGCGCGAAGGCCCAGATCCAGCAGCTCGTCACCGCGCTGGCCGCGGAGGGCACCGCGATCCTGTTCATCTCCGCGGAACTCGAGGAGGTCGTGCGCATCGCGGACCGCATCGTCGTGCTGCGCGACCGGCGCAAGATCGCCGAGCTGGACGGTTCGGTGACCGGCGTGGACGAGGTCGTCGAACTGATCGCGGGCGGGGCAACGCCGGAGAAGGTGGTGTCGTGAAGGCATCAACTGACCGCAGCCCCGCACGCACCCACCAAGGCGAGACCGCGCCGGAAGGAGCGACCTCATGAAGAACAAGCTGCTGTGGCCGCTGCTGGCACTGGTCGCGCTGTTGCTGCTCAACCTGATCGTGACGCCGTCCTTCTTCGCGTTGCGCATGCAGGACGGCCACCTCTACGGCGGCCTGGTCGACGTGCTGAAGAACGGCGCCCCGACCCTGCTGATCGCCCTCGGCATGACGCTGGTGATCGCCACCCGCGGCATCGACCTCTCGGTCGGCGCGGTGGCGGCCATCGCGGGCGCCGTGACGTGTGTCCACATCGGAACGTCCGGGAGTGCCGCCACGGCGTTCGCGGGCATGGCGATCGCGCTGGTGCTGTGCGCGGTGCTGGGTCTGTGGAACGGGTTCCTGGTGGCGGGGCTGGGGATCCAGCCGATCATCGCGACCCTGGTGCTGATGACCGCGGGACGCGGCGTGGCCATGCTGGTGACCGAGGGGCAGATCGTCACGGTCAACAACACCGCCTACCGCCAGGTCGGCGCCGGGTTCGTGGTGCTGCCGATCTCGATCCTGATCGCCCTGCTGGTGCTGGGGCTGGTGGCGTTCGTGACCCGGCGGACCGCGCTCGGCATGCTGATCGAGGCCGTCGGCGTGAACCCGGAGGCGTCGCGGCTGGCCGGAGTGCGGTCCCGCACGATCATCTGGACCGTCTACGTGTTCGCCGCGGTGTGCGCGGGCATCGCCGGGCTGATGATCAGTTCCAACGTGAGCGCGGCCGACGCCAACAACGCCGGTCTGTGGATCGAGATGGACGCGATCCTCGCCGTCGTCATCGGAGGCACCTCGCTGGCGGGCGGGCGGTACTCGCTCGCCGGCACGCTGCTCGGCGCGCTGATCATCCAGACCCTCACCACCACCGTCTACACGATCGGCGTCGCCCCGGAGGTGACGCTGGTCTTCAAGGCGATCGTCGTCATCGCCGTGTGCCTGGTCCAGGCGCCGAAGGCCCGCGCCGCACTGAGCTTCCGGAAGGTGGCCGTCTCATGACCACTCTCGCCCCGCGGGTGCCGACGCGGTTCCTGCCGGTGCTCGCGACCGTCGCGCTGTTCGTCCTCGCGTTCGGTGTCGGCTCGGCGCGCTACGACGGGTTCGCGTCCGGCCAGGTGATCGCGAACCTGTTCATCGACAACGCCTTCCTGATCGTGCTCGCCGCCGGCATGACGTTCGTGATCCTCAGCGGCGGCATCGACCTGTCCGTCGGCTCGGTCGTCGCACTGTCCACAATGGTCACAGCGTCGGGTCTGCAGGCGGGGTGGCCGGTCCCGCTCGTCATCATCGCCGTCCTGCTCACCGGCTCGACGCTGGGCCTGCTGATGGGCCTGGTGATCCACAAGTTCGACATCCAGCCGTTCATCGTCACGCTCGCCGGCATGTTCCTCGCCCGCGGCCTGTGCTTCCTGATCAGCGTGGAGTCGGTGTCCATCAAGGACAGGACGTTCCGCGACGTCGCCACCGCCGCGATCGAACTGCCCGGCGGCGTGACCATCACCTACAACGTCGTGATCGCGCTGCTGGTCGTCGCCGCGGCGATGTACGTCCTGCACCGCACCCGCTTCGGCCGCACGGTCTACGCGGTCGGCGGCAGCGAGTCGTCCGCGCTGCTGATGGGCCTGCCGACCACCCGCGTCAAGGTGGGCGTCTACGTCATCAGCGGCCTGTGCTCGTCGCTGGCCGGTCTGCTGTTCAGCCTCTACATGCTGTCCGGCTACGGCCTGCACGCCGTCGGCATGGAGCTTGACGCCATCGCGGCCGTCGTCATCGGCGGAACGCTGCTGGCGGGCGGGGTCGGGTACGTGCTCGGCGGGCTGGCCGGGGTGCTCGTGCTCGGCACGATCCAGACGCTGATCTCGTTCCAGGGCACGCTCAGCTCGTGGTGGACGAAGATCGTGATCGGTGTGCTGCTGCTGGTGTTCATCGCGGTGCAGCGGACTATGGTTCGGCGGTGAGACGCACTCGCCCACTGCTGTTCGTCCTGCTAGCTGTACTGGTGGCGGTCGTCGGCGTGGTGGTGCTGCGTGAACCTCAGGGCGTCGCGGGCACACCCGTGGCCGGCTCGAGTGTCGCGCCCGCGACCACCACGTCCGCGACCTCCCCGCCGGTGACCACCACGGCGGCGACCACGTCGGTCCCGGCCACCACCACGACAGCGCCGACCCCGGCCGGCGCTCCCCTGGCCGGGAAGATCAAGCCTGGTGAGCCGCGCCAGGGTGTCGCGACGTTCTACGACTCTGACGGCGGCGGCGCGTGCTCGTACGATCCGGGCCCCGATCCGCTGACCGCCGCGATGAACGAGTCCGACTACGAGGGCTCAGCCGCGTGCGGCGCGTACGTCCTGGTCCAGGCCGGCGGGAAGAGCATCACCGTGCGGATCACGAACCTCTGCCCGGCGCCGTGCCGTCCAGGACAACTGGACCTCAGCGCGGCGGCGTTCGCCATGCTGGCACCCCCGGTGAAGGGCGAGATCCCGATCACCTGGACCCTCGTCAGCCCGGAGACGTCCAAGACCATCGCGATCCGCTACAAGACCGGTTCGAGCCAGTACTGGTGCGGGATCCAGGTCCTCGACCACCGCAACCCCGTGGCCCGGCTGGAGGTCCAGGCGGGCGGGCAGTGGCGGCAGCTCAAACGCGCCGAGTACAACTACTTCCTCTCCGAGAACGGCGCCGGGTGCGGCGGGTCCATCGCGGTCACCGACGTCCACGGCGAGCGCCTGGTGGTGAACGCGCTGCCGGTCAGGCCGGACGCGGTCCAGGCCACGACCCTGCAGTTCGCCCGCGCCGGGGAATGAGACCGGCGCGGGAGTTGTTGATCGCTGACATGGCAGATGTGAAGCTCAGCCCGACCGAGTGGGTCCAGAACCAGACGAAGCAGATCCTCGAGACCGGGACGACCGAGGGCATCAAGGTCGTCGGCAGGCCGATCGTGCTGCTGACCGTGCGCGGCGCGAAGAGCGGTGCCCTGCGCTACACCCCGGTCATGCGCGTGGAGCACGACGGCAGCTACGCGGTCGTCGCGTCCAAGGGCGGCGCGCCGGAGCACCCCACGTGGTACTTCAACATCAAGGCCCACCCGGAGATCGTCCTTCAGGACGGCACCGAGGTGAAGGACTACGTCGCCCGTGAGGTCGACGGCGCCGAGCGGGCCGAGTGGTGGGAGCGCGCCGTCGCGGCCTTCCCCAACTACGCCGAGTACCAGGAGAAGACCGACCGGCTGATCCCGCTGTTCGTGCTCGACCCGAAGTAGGCGTCACCAGGCCAGGGGCAGCGTCGCGAGGTAGTCGCCGAGCTTCCCCGCGATCAGCCGGTGGTCGCGCGCCGAGAAGTGCCAGTCGCACCCGAGGCGGTCCAGCGCCGGGTCGCTGTAGTTCCAGTGGCGGACCCGGCTGTCGCCCTGACTGTTGCGGTCCTGCACGACCTGGCGGACGGCGTCGGCGAACGTGCCGGAGGCCTCGGGGACGCTCACGACGATCGTCGTGGCCGGGCCGTACCGGGTGCGCAGCTTGTCGAGGAAGCCCTGGTACGCGGACTTGTACGCGGTGACCAGGCTGTCCTGGGCAGGCCACTGCTCACCGGGGTTGAGGGCGGTGGAGAAGTCGTTGGTGCCCAGGCCGACCACGACCAGCTGCGGGCGCCACGTGCCGGGGTTGCGCCACACGTCGCCGTCGACGTGCAGCAACGCCCGGTCGTAGTAGGTGCGGTAGCTGGTGCCGGGCTCGCCGCCGTTGTAGTTGCGCACCATGCCGCGGCCGGAGAACGCGTTGACCTGGTAGTCGGCGTTCAGCGTCTTCGCGGCGAGCGCACCGAAACTGATGTCGGTGTTGGTGTTGCGGGTGACGCCGCCGTTCGCGGAGCAGTCACGGGTGGTCGAGAGGTTGCCGTAGCCCGCGGTCAGGGAGTCGCCGATGAACTCGATCTGCCGGGTCCGTGCGGCCGGCTTGGCGAGAACCGCCCCGCCGTTCGCGGCGACGAAGCCACCGAACTCCCCCGCCGCCCAGGTGCTCTCGGTCCGCTTGACCAGACGAACGCGGTGCTCGGTGTTGCTCAGGTCGCGGACCCAGTACGTGGTCCTGCCCGGCATCACCAGCGACGCGACGGTCGCGCCGTCGATCTGCACGTCGTAGTCGTTCACCGAGTCGTTGAGGACGATCCCGACGCCGGTGCCCCTGAACCGGCCCTCGAAGTAGACCCCGGGCCAGGAGTACTGCCCGGACGCGGTGACCCGGCCCGCGGTGTGCGCCAGCTCCAGCGGGTCCGGTGCGGGCGCCGTGCCCGTGCACGCCGTGCCGTTGAGCGTGAAGCCGGCGGGCACGGGATTGCCGGAGCCGTTGGTGGTGCCGATGAAACCGAACCCGGCGCTGGTGCCGGAGCCGAGCGAGCCGTTGTACCCCGCGTCGTCGACGGTGACCTGCGCGCCGGACTGGCGCACCTTGCCGTTCCAGAGCTGGCCCACCGTCTGGCCGGCGCCGAACGACCACGCCAGCTGCCAGCCGGTGACCGGATCGCCGAGGTTCGTGACGTTCACGTCCGCGCTGAAGCCGCCCTGCCACTCGTGGGTCACCTGGTAGGAGACCCGGCAGCCCGCGGCGGCTCCGGCCTGCGGGACGTTGCTGATCGTGACCGCCGCGGTCAGCGCGGCGGTGAGGACGGCGGCTGCCGACCGCTTGAACCGGTACACCCTGTGCTCCTTGAGTCCACTGTGGATGGATGCGGCGAACACGGAACCTCGTTGGAGGTCAACGGTAGTGTCGAACGGCGTCGAACGGGAGAACGATCCCGTTCGACGCCGTTCGGTCAGGCGGCCGTGCCGGTCACCGAACTGCCAGACCTGACGACGAAGTAGGTGACCTTGAGGCCGCTCCAGTAGTGGAACGTCAGCGTCACTCGCGCGTTCTCCCGGACAGCGGCGAAGAAGTCCGGCGTCAGGGTCGTGCGCCCGTCGGTGTAGTTGGGCAGGAAGGTCCGGTCGTACTCCTTGAACGAGGTCCAGTCGTTCGGCCCCGCGTTGGTGCCGTCGTCGTACCTGGCCTCCATGGTGGCGAGCTGGTCACCGCGGAAGGCCGTCGGGATCTCGAACTTCTCCGTCGTCCCGGAGGCGTTGGACAGCACTGGAGTGTCGTAGGTGATGACGTGGAGCCGCCACGGCACGCCCTGGGAGAAGCGGGCCGTCAGCACCGCGTTCGTGCCGTAGCCCCGGGAACCGCTCAGCCTCGTCAGCGCGGACGCGGTCAGGGTGAGCTGGTCGCCCGCGATCGTGTAGTCACGGCCGCGCGTCAGCTTCGTGGAGCCGTGGTAGAGGTCGGTGAACTTGGTGCCGTTGAGGTTGAGCGCGATGGTCTTGGCCGTGATGGGGCTCGACTTCTCGCTGAACACCTGGTCGGTGTAGGCGGTGCCGGAGCGGGTCGTCCAGCTCGACCTGATCTGCGCGTAGAGCTCGGGATCGTTCCACTGCCCCGAGGTGCGGTTCAGGTGCTGGCCGTTGTCCCACAACATGGTGGTGACCTTCTTGGTGCGCGCGTAGTAGCCGAGGTGCTCGAAGAACTTGAGCTTCTCGCCCTGTTCGATGGTGCCGGTGTGCCGGTCGAAGCCGAGCAGGCCGTACTCGCCGATGATCACCGGGATGCCGCGCGCGACGAAGCTGTCGTGCACGCGGTCGAACATGTCGGTCAGGTCCTTCTGCGCGGTCGCGTCGTAGCGCGTGCCGCCGGCGACGTTGACGCTGAACGGCCAGTAGCCGTAGTAGTGCACGGTCGCGATCAGGTTGGGGTCGGCGAACCCTCGGATCTGCTCCACCAGCGGGTCGATGTACCCCTGTTCGGACGAGGTGTGCAGGGTCGGCAGGACCAGCAGGCGGGTGGCGTTGTTGCCGCCCGACCGCCGCACGATGTCGTGGAACGACGCGTTGAGCTCGCTGTTGAGCGCGATCTCCTGCGGCTTGCCGGTGCTTCCGGTGAACTGCGGCTCGTTCCAGCTCTCGAACGTCAGCTTGGGCCCGAACTCCGCGAAGGCGCCCACGAGCTGCGTCCAGATCGCGTTGAACCGGGCGAGCACGTAGTCGTGCTCCGCCGGCATGTTCAACATCCACTGCCACGAGTCGTGGTGGATGTTGACCATCACGTACAGGTCGCGGGCCAGCGCCCAGCGCACGACCTCCTTGACGCGGGCGAGGTACGCCGGCTCGATCACGTGGTCGGGCCCCAGGTGCGCGCTCCACGTGACGGGCAGGCGCACGCTCTTGAAGCCCTGCGCCTTCACGTTGTCCAGCAGGGCTTCCGTGATGCGCGGGTTGCCCCACGACGTCTCGTCGCTGCCCGTCGAGTCCAGCGTGTTGCCCAGGTTCCACCCCGGCTGCATCGCCTCGGTGTGCTGCATCGCGCTCAGGCGCGGGCCGCCGTGGACGCACGTGACTCCGTTGAGAGAGAACGACAACGGCGCCGTGTTGGCCTCCTCCCAGGTGCCGTTGAAGCCGAACTTCACCGTCGCGTTCGTCGCGATCTTCGCGTTGTAGCCGGTGTTCTCGGCCGTGACCTGCTGACCGGCCTCGGTGATCCTCGCGTTCCAGCCGTGGCCCGCCTGCTGGCCGGACGGCCAGTCCCAGCTCAACTTCCAGCCGTCGAGGGCCGCGCCGCGGTTGGTCACGGCGACGTCGGCGACGAAGCCGCCCTGCCACTGGCCCTTCACCGAATAGGTGATCTCACAGCCGGTATCGGCGGCCGCGGACGCTGTCGCCGGCACGACGGCGGCCACCAGGGCCACCACCGCGCCGAGCACTGCCCTGCGTGATCCGTTCATGAACCCTCGCATTCAGTCGAGCTGCAGGTATTCGAACCAGTCGAAGTGGACGGTGCCCGCGGCGGCGTACAGGCCGATGACGCGGCCGGTGAACCCACCGGCGACCTCGGTCGAGAGGTACTTGCCGTCGAGCGTGGCGAGTGCGGTGAAGGCGCCGTCGGGCTCCTCCACGCCGAACGACAGGGTGTCGGGCCCGGAGCGCGCGTCCCGCAGGTCCCGGGCCTCTTCCACGCGCACGACCAGGACCACCGGCCCCTCCGGCACCGGCCGGGAGGCGACCACAGTGGCCACCGGTCCGATGCGGGCAAGGACCCGCACCTCCCCGTACGCGACCTCGATCTCGTAGTGGTGTACCTCGTCGAGCCGGACCGCCAGGCCACCACGGCCCTCTGACGGATCCAGCAACGTGCGGGCGACGCAGGACAGGTGTTGCTGGCGCCGCCCGGCGAACACGACGGCGGGATCGTCCATTCCGGACCCGCGGGCGTGCAGCGTGAGCCAGCCCTGGCGTTCCTTCGTGGTGCAGTGCTGCTCGGAGCGGTCGCGCAGGGAGACCCAGCACGGCCGCAGCTCGGTGAGGTCGAAGTCGTCCCGTTCCGGCGCGGCGGAACCGGGTGCGCCCGGCGTCAGCTCCCCGACCACCGGCCAGCCGTCGGTCCACGTCACCGGCGCCAGGAACGTCTCCCGGCCGAGCACGTGCCAGCCGGGGGTCCCGCCGCCGGGCCGCACGCCGAGCAGCACCATCCACCACGCACCGTCCGGCGCCTGCACCAGATCAGCGTGACCGGTGTTCTGGACGCGCTCGTCAGTGCTGCGGTGGCTCAGGATCGGGTTGGCGGGGCACGGCTCGAACGGGCCGTCCGGCGACGAGGCGCGGGCGATCGAGACGCCGTGGCCCCGTTCGGTGCCGCCCTCGGCGATCAGCAGGTACCAGTGGTCGCCGATCCGGTACAGGTGCGGCGCTTCCGGTGCCTTGGCGCCGGGGGTTCCGGACCACAGCCGTCGCGGCTCACCGAACGTCTCGCCGGTCGCCGGGTCGACGCGGTACTGCCGCACCCCGGCGACCGTGCACCAGCAGGTGCCCTCGTCGTCCCAGGCGAGGTCCGGGTCGATGCCGCCGACGCCGGGCAGCGGGACCGGGTCGGACCACGGCCCTGCCGGATCGGTAGCGGTGAACACCATGTTGCCGCCGCCGTGGCTCACGCTCGTGACGATCAGCCAGAACCGGCCGTCGTGGTGGCGCAACGTCGGCGCGTAGATCCCCGCCGACGACGGCGTTTCCGCGGTCAGGCGCAGTTGGCCGGGACGCTCCAGGGCGTTGCCGATCTGCGTCCAGCTCTTCAGGTCCCGGCTGTGGAAGACCGGGGTGCCGGGGAAGTACTCGAAGCTGGAGCACACCAGGTAGTAGTCCTCCCCCACCCGGCACACGCTCGGGTCGGGGTGCATTCCCGGGATCACGGGGATCGTCACCGGCCGGCTTCTGTCAGCACAGCGCATCCGCCAGGTGGCAGCTCCCGCACCGGTCCGCCCGTCAGCACGTCGTGGGCGGTATCGGGCAGGGACACGGGTTCGGCGCGGTGGTTGAGCACGAAGTGCCAGCGGCGGCCGTCCTCGCCCTGGCGGACAACGACTTCGACGCCGGACGGCAGGCCGGGCAGGACCGGGCCGGCACCGGCGGAGTCCAGCAGCCGGGACAGCAGTGCCGTGTAGTCCGCGTCGTCGAGCCGGGTGGACAGGTACCAGGCATCGCCCGCGCCGCAGTGGTTCCGGGTCAGCGCGGGAGAACCGGCGAGCGCGCCGTGGGTGTACGCGGCGACCGTCTCCGCGCCCTGTGCGCGCACCGACTCGCTCCAGACCGTGCCGTGCGAGGAATCCGAGAGGACGATCCGTTCCTCGTGCCGCAGCGGCCGGTACTCCTCGACCCGGATGCCCAGCGCCTCACGCAGCGGGCCGGCCGGATAGCCGCCGAGCCGGGCGTGCGCGCGGCTGTCGACGACCCCGCTGAAGTACTGGACCAGCAACGTTCCGCCGTTGACGACGTAGCGGCGCAGGTTCTCCGCGCCCGCGTCGGAGAGCAGGTACAGCGCCGGGGCGACGACCAGCCGGTACCGGCTCAGGTCCGCCTCCGGGTGCGCGAAGTCGGTGACCACGCCGTTGTCCCACAACGCCCGGTGCGCGTTGCGCAGTGCGGAGTGGTAGCCGAGCTCGGACGAGGGCAGGCCGTCCGAGTTCAACGCCCACCAGGCGTCGGAATCGTGCAGCACGGCCACGTCGGCGGTCACGGTCGAGCCCGCGAGGTCCCCGAGCCGGGACACGGCCTCGCCCGTCGCCTTCACCTCGGCGAAGACTCGGCTGTCCGGACCGGCGTGCGGGACCATCGCCGAGTGCCACTGCTCGGCGCCCGCCTTCGACTGGCGCCACTGGAAGAACAGCGCGCCGTCGGAGCCGCGCGCGATGTGGCCGAGCGAGTGCCGCAGGATCTCGCCGGGTTCCTTGGCCAGCGTCCTGCCCCGCTCGTAGACCGTGCTGGTGCCCTGTTCCATCAGGAGCCACGGCCTGCCGCCGCCGAACGAGCGGGCCCGGTCCGCGGCGAACGCGACGTCCGCCGCCGCGTCGAGACCCGGCCGGTCCGGGTAGTGGTCGATCGCGACCAGGTCGACCTCGCGGCTCAGCGCCCACAGGTCGACGTTCTGGTAGCCGGGCTGCATCATGTTCGTCGTCACCGGCCGGTCGCTGTGCGCGCGGATCGCGTCCCGCTGCTCGGTGTAGGCGGCGACCACCTCGTCGGAGAAGAACCGGCTGAAGTCCAGCGTGAGACCGGGGTTGCGGTGCCACTGGGTGGCGCGCGGCGGCAGGACCTGCTCCCAGCTGCCGTACCGCTGGCTCCAGAACGCCGTCCCCCACGCCTCGTTGAGCGCGTCCAGCGAACCGTGCCGGGCGCGCAGCCAGACCCGGAACGCGGCGGCGGTGTGCTCGCACCAGCACAACGTCACGTACTCGTTGTGCACGTGCCACAACGCGACCGCGGGATGGTCGCCGTAGCGTTGCGCGAGCGCGGAGGCGATGCGCCGGGACGCCGCGCGGAAGGCCGGGGCGCTGACGCAGTAGGTGTCGCGGCTGCCGTGGACCAGCCTGGTGCCCTCACGGGTGACCGGCATGGCGTCCGGGTGAGCCAGCGTGAACCACGGCGGCGGGGAGGCGGTCGGCGTGGCCAGGTCGACCGCGACCCCGTTGGCGTGCAGGCGGTTCAGGTGCGCGTCGAGCCACCCGAAGTCGTAGCGGCCCTCCTCCGGCTCGAGCAGCGCCCAGGAGAAGACGCCGACCGTGGCCAGGTTGACCCTGGCCTCGCGCATCAGCTCGTCGTCCTCCTTCCACACCCGCTCGTCCCACTGCTCGGGGTTGTAGTCGCCGCCGAAGGCCAGGCCTCCCAGCCGGTTCGCGATCACGCCTCCTCCCGCACGGGGAGCCGGGCGCCGTCGCGCAGGAACAGCGGGATGCGGTCGAGCGGCGCGGCGACGGTGACCGTCCGCCCGCCGTCGTGCTCCTCGCCGGTCCACGCGTCGGTCCACCGCGCGCCGGCGGGCAGGTGGACATCACGCTCGCGGGCGCCCGCCTCGGTGATCGGAGCCACGAGCAGGTCGGGACCGAGCAGGAACGCGTCCTCGACCCGCCACGCCGCCGGGTCGTCCGGGAACTCCAGGAACACCGGCCGCATCGGCGGCACACCGGTCTCGGAGGCCGTGCGCATCTGCTCCATCACGTAGGGGCGCAGGCGCTCCCGCAGCCTCAGGTGCCCGGCGAGGATCTCGTACGCCTCCTCGCCGTAGGACCAGACCTCGTTGGGCAGCCCCGTCATCGCGGGCTCCAGCACCTGCTCGTCGCCGCGGAAACCGTGCAGGCGGAACAGCGGGCAGAACGTGCCGTACTGGAACCAGCGCACCAGGACCTCGCGGTAGGCGGGGTCGTCGGGATCGCCGCCGTGGAAACCGCCGATGTCCGTCGTCCACCAGGGAATGCCGGACATCATGACGTTCAGCCCGGCCTTGATCTGCGTGCGCAGCGTGGCGAAGTCCGTGCCGATGTCGCCTGACCACAGCGCGGCGCCGTACCGCTGCGCGCCCGCCCACGAGGAGCGGTTGAGCGAGATGATCTCGGTCTCCCCCGCCGCGGTCAGTCCTTCGTGGACGGTCCTGGCGTTCTCGCGCGGATAGAGGTTCCCGACCTCCAGACCGGGACCCGCGTGGTAGCGCAGGTTGTACTGGTGGCCGGGTTTGAGCTCGGGTTCGCCGGCGTCCAGCCAGTACACGGAGATGCCGAGGTCGTGGTAGCCGCGCCGGATCCGTTCCCAGACGTACTCGCGCGCCTCGGGGTTGGTGGCGTCGTAGAAGGCGACCTGGGCGGAGTAGGCGCCGAGCCCCTTGTCCGGCCAGTCGGCGTGCGCCATCGGCCCGAACTCGGTGCCGACGAACAGTCCCTGGTTCAGCATGGGGTGGTAGTTCTCGCTGGCCGGGCTGACCGAGGGCCAGACCGAGACCATCAGCTTGACGCCCATCTCGTCGAGCTCGCGGACCATCGCCGCCGGGTCGGGCCACTCGGAGGTGTCGAACTTCCACTCGCCGAGGTGGGTCCAGTGGAAGAAGTCGCAGACGATCATGGACAACGGCAGCCCGCGCCGCTTGTACTCGCGGGCGACCTCGAGCAGTTCCTCCTGGGTGCGGTAGCGCAGCTTGCACTGCCAGAAACCGGAAGCCCACTCGGGAAGCTCCGGCGAGTGCCCCGTCACGTCCGCATAGCGCCGCAGCACGTCGGCCGGCTTGCCCGCGGTGAACCAGTAGTCGATCTGGCGGGCGCTGTCGGACACCCAGCGCGTCCCGGTCTCCGCGAGCTCCACCCGCCCGATCGCGGGCGAGTTCCACAGCAGGCCGTAGCCGCGGTCGGAGACCAGCAACGGGATGGTGACCTCGGCGTTGCGCTGGACGAGGTCGATGACCGCGCCCTTCTGGTCGAGCATGCCGTGGGTGTGCTGGCCGAGGCCGTAGAGCCGTTCCCCTTCATAGGCACGGAAACGCTGCTCCAGCCGGTGATGGCCGTTGCCGGTCGCGGTGGCGAGACGAGGCCCGGGCCACCAGAAGTGGGCCGGTTGCTCCGCGAGGAGCTCGGTGCCGTCCTCGGTCCTGCTGAACGTCAGACTTCCCGCGAGCGCCCCCAGTTCCGGGGTCAGGGAGCCTTCGGTGCCGGCGTCGATCCGGACGGTGAGCGCGCCGTGCACGAGGGTGGCGTGGTGCTCGGAGATCTTGATCTCCACTTGGCCGCCGTCCGGTGGCGTGCCGAGCAACGCGCCGGGGAGGTCGTCGAGCAGCGGACCGGCGGGAGTGGCGCGCACGCGGACCGCGTCGGAGCCCCACACCTCGACTCGGAGCGTCTCGCCCCTGGCCCGCCATTCGAGTGCGGTGCCGAGGTCTCGGAAGTGCTGGGGCATGCGGAAGCTCCTCACGTTCCTGGATGAGTGCGGGAGAAGGTCAGGGAAGCAGCGGCGCGGGTCCCGTGCTCTCGCGCACGGTGAGCGTCGGCGTGAGCAGAGCCCGGTCGTCGTCAGGGCGGCCGCCGTCACGCGACGCGGCGAGCCTGCCGACGATCTGCTCGACGGCGACCCGGCCGAGTTCCTGCGCGGACCCCGTCACCGCCGTGAGCCTCGGCGCGAACTGCTCGGCGAGCTGGTCCTGGCACAACGCGATCACCGAGACGTCCTCGGGGACGGTCCGCCCGCTGGTGCGCAGCAGGTTGAGCAACGGGCCGATCGCGCCCTCGTTCTGCACCACGAACCCGGTGGTGCCGGGACGGTCGGCCAGAACTCGGGCGAGGGTGCCCGCGGTGCTCTCGTAGGTGCCCTCGCAGGTCCGGTGCAGGAAGCGCAGACCACGCTCCCCCGCCCGGTCGCGGAACCCGGCGAGGGTGCGTTCGGCGTACCCGGCGTGCCGGTGGTAGACCCCGGAGCCGTAGCCGATGAACGCGATCTCGCGGTGACCGAGATCGGCGAGGTGGTCCGCGCACAACGCCCCGGCCGCCACGAAGTCGTGGTCCACACAGGACAGTCCGCGCGCGTCGTCGGCCAGTCCGATGAGCGTGGCCTGGGTGCCCTGCGCGCGCAGCACCGGAATGCGTTCGTCGTCGAGCTCGACGTCCATCAGGATCAGGCCGTCCGCCAGACCGCTGGCGGCGATCCTGCGGACCCCGTCAGGCCCCTCGTCGTTGGTGATCAGCAGGACGTCGTACCCGTGCTGACGGGCCGCCGTGGTCACCGAGATCGCGATCTCCATCATGACCGGGACGTAGACGTCGGTGCGCAACGGCACCATCAGCGCGATGATGTGCGACCGCCGCGCGGCCAGCGCACGGGCACCGGCGTTGGGGTGGTATCCGAGCTCCCGCACGGAACTCCGCACCCGGCGCCGGGTCTCCTCGGAGATCGCGCGCTTGCCGCTGAGCACGTAGCTCACCGTGCTGGACGACACGCCCGCGTGCCTGGCCACGTCGGCAATGGTCACCATGAATGTTCAGCCCTTGATCGCGCCGGTCAGGACGCCCGTGCGGAAGTGCTTCTGCACGAACGGATAAACGATGAGCAACGGCACGAGCGTCAGCACCACCACGGCCATCTGCAGCGACAGCGGCGCGGTCTGGGAGAACGCCGTGCCGAAGCCCGAGTTCACCGAGCCCGGCATGCCGTTGCCCCGGTTGACGTACGTGTACAGCACGTACTGCAGAGGCCATTTCTCGCTGTCCGTCGGCATGTACAACATGACGTTGAAGAAGGAGTTCCAGTAGCCGACGCCGTAGAAGAGCGCCATCACCGCGGTCACCGCCTGCGAGGTCGGCAGCACGATGGACCACAGGATCCGCCAGTCCCCCGCGCCGTCGATCCGCGCAGCCTCGATCAGGTCTGCCGAGGTGCTGGAGTAGAACGACCGCAGGATCAGGATGTTGAAGACGGAGATCGCGCTCGGCAGGATCAGCGACCACCACTGGCCGTAGCCGCCCAGCCCGGTGACGACCAGGAAGGTAGGGATCAGGCCGCCGTTGACGAACATGGTGACGATCAACAGGGTCAGCAGGAAACGGTGCGCGAACGACCGCGACCGGGACAGGCCGTAGGCGCACATGACCGAGACCGCCATCGACACGGCGGTGCCGGCCGCGGTGATGCCGAGACTCACCAGCAGCGCGGTGCGCACCGTGGTGTCCTCCAGCATCACCCGGTACGCCTCGAAGGTCAGGCCGTCGGGCCAGATCACGAGGCCACCGGCGCGGTTGACCGCGCCCTGGGTGGACAGGCTGGTCACCACGATGATCCACAACGGCACCAGCATCACCAGCAGCACGACGCCGAGGGTGACGCCCTTGGCCGCCTCGCCGGCGATCGTCGGCGGTTCCTCCCACGCCGGCCGCGTGTTCCGCTTCTTCTTGCGAACCGGCTGCCGCGCAAGCGTTTTCGCGACCTCAGCCGTGCGTTCGATCGTGAGCATGTCGGTCATCTCCGGTACAACCCGTCTTCGCCGAAGGTGTGCGCCAGCTTGTTCGCACCCCAGATGAGCAACAGCGAGATCACGCTCTTGAACAGACCCGCCGCCGCGCCGTAGCTGTAGTCACCGGTCGCGATGCCGTAGTAGAACGAGAAGGTGTCCAGCACGTCCGCCGTGTCGTAGCCCACGGCGTTGCGCTGGATCAGGAACTGCTCGAAGCCGACGGTCAGCGCGTTTCCCAGGCGCAGCACCAGCATCAGCACGATGACGCCGCGCAGCCCTGGCAGGGTGATGTGCCACAGCCGTCGCCACCGCCCGGCGCCGTCCGCCGCCGCGGCCTCGTAGAGGTCGGTGTTGACGGCGGCGAGCGCTGCCAGGAAGACGATGATCCCCCAGCCGGCCTCCTTCCAGATCACCTGGGCGGAGATCAGCAGCGCGAAGGTGTCCGGGTTCGTCATGACGTCCCAGGTGCCGATGTCGTTGTTGCGCAGGAAGTGGTTGAGCGCTCCCGCACCGCCGAGCATCTGCTGGAAGATCGTGATGGCCAGCACCCACGAGAAGAAGTGCGGCAGGTAGACGACCGACTGGATGAAGTTGCGGATCCTCAACGACAGCACCGAGTTGAGCAGCAGGGCCAGCGCGATCGGGACCGGGAAGAACAGGATCAGCTGGACGAAGCTCAGGTACAGCGTGTTCTGCACCGCGTTCCAGAACAGCGCGTCGCCGAACAGCCGCTGGAACTGGTCGAGCCCCGCCCACGTGCTGTACCAGATCCCGGCCAGCGGGTCGTACTCCTGGAACGCGGTGACGAGCCCGAACAGCGGGACGTAGTTGAACGCCAGCAGCAGGACGACGGCGGGCAGCGTCATCAGGATCAGCGACCGGTCGCGGCGCAGTCTCACCCGCCAGTTCTGCCGCGCCGGTCGCGTCGCGCGGTCCGGCCGCGTCGGGGCCGCCGTGGTCACTGCCCGGTGCCGTGCTTCTGCAGGACGTTGTCGTTCGTCCACTGGATCAGCTTGTCCCCGCCACCGCTGGTCTTCCAGCTCGCCACGGCGTCCTTCACCGCGGCCACCGTCTTCTTGCCGTGGATGCAGTCCTTGATCGCGTCCTCGACCTGCTGCGCGGCGTCCGCCGTGGCCTGCGCCTGGGGCATGCTGATGTTCATGTTCCAGAAGACCGGCTTGGCCAGCGCCTTCACGTTGGCGGCCTGCCAGGCGAGGTAGTCCTTGGTGACCTGCGGTGCGCCGGGGCTGTTGGTCGCGGCGGCCGGCGCGGCCAGGAACGGGTAGGTCTGCGCCTGGACCTCCTTCTTACCGGCCTCGGTGGCCGTCGGCGCGCCGTCGACCATGGTGAAGTGGGTGCCCTCGACGCCGAAGTTGACCATCGTGAACTCGGCGGAGCCGAACGGCGCGGCGAGGTAGTTCGCGACGGCCAGGCACTCCTCGATCTGTTCCGGCTTCAGGTTGATGTTGAGGTAGCTCATGATGTCGGCGCCCGCGCCCATGTAGATGCGAGGCGTGCTCTTGCCGTCGGCGGCGATGACGTTGAACGCCCCACGCCGGTAGTTCGGGTCGGCGGCCCTGCCGGACTGGAGGTCGGCGAGGTTCCACGCCCCCGTGCCACCACTGGAGATCAGCGTCTTCTTGCCGTAGAACCGCGTGTTGCCGTTGGCGTTGTCGCCCGCCAGCGCATCAGGGTGCACATAACCGGCGGTCGCGAGCTTGTTGTTCCAGTCGAGCGCCGCGAAGAACTCCTCGGTCTCGAACAGGTGGACCAGCTTTCCGTTGTCCACCCGCCACTTCAGCGGCGCGCCGAAGGAGGTGAAGAGGTAGCGGTAGACGTCGTCGAACGCCCACACGCCGCCCTTGGCGTCGGTCAGCTCCTTGCCGAGCCTCATCAGGTCGTCGGCGGACTTGACCTGGTCGGCGGTGATGCCCTTGGCGTCGAAGACGTCGCGGCGGTAGTAGAGGGTGCCCGCGACCTGGAAGCCGGAGGCGAACGAGGGGATCCCGTAGAGCTTCTCGCCCCAGGCGCCGGTTCGCCACGCGGCGGTCGGGATGGCCGCGAGGTTGGGGTACTTCTTGATGTTGTCGCCGGACAGGTGGGGCGTCAGGTCAGCGAGCTGGTTCCCCACCAGCCCGCCGACGTTCATCTGGGAGTTCCACCAGGTCGGCAGCTGGATCCAGTCCGGCAGCCGCTTCGAGGCGGTCATCGTCGGGATGATCGTGTTGTAGGTGTTGCCGTCCGCCGGCTTCATCTCCAGCTGGACGCCCAGAGCCTTGTTCATCGCCGAGTAGAACGCGTTGTCTGCGGGAGGAATGGTGCCCCACAGCGGCGTGACCGCCGAGTACGTGCCGCCCTTGCCCGGCACACCGGGCACCGTGGCGACCCGGTTCGCCGGGTAGCTGAGGAAGCCGGGGTTCGTCATCACGTCGGGGCCGCCCGCGATGGACGGGATGTCCGGTTTGATCGACGTGTTCGGCACGTAGGCCGGCAACACGGCCTTGAGCGCCTCTTCGGAACCCACTCCGGCCCGCTGCGCCGGGCCGCTGCCGCAGGCGGACAGCAGCGGTCCCATCGCGACGAGCCCTGCTGCCGAGACGGCGGCGTTGAGGAAGCTTCTGCGGTTCAACTCGTTGCCCATGGCGGGACCGATCCTTCATCGTCGAAGTGTCGAAGCGCTTAAACAGATGTCGGGGAGGTTAGTGACGCAGGTCGCATCAGACAAGACCGTTGACAGCAGAAACCTCTGCGTGACACCGTCGAAACGCTTCAACGCTAGCTCTGAGCTGAGGGGTTACCACGTGGTTTCCGAGTCCGTGCCCGCCGTTGATCGGCTGCCTTTCCGCGACTCCGCACTGTCGACGCGCAAGCGCATCGACGATCTCCTGGCGCGGCTCACGCTCGACGAGCGGATCGCGATGCTGCACCAGTACTCACCGGCCGTGCCCCGCCTCGGTGTGGACGTGTTCCGCACCGGATCGGAGGCGCTGCACGGCGTCGCGTGGCTGGGCCCCGCCACGGTGTTCCCCCAGGCGGTCGGGCTGGGCGCGACCTGGGACGAGGAGCTGGTGCGCCGCGTCGCCGAGGCCACCTCGGTCGAGCTGAGGGCGTTCCACTACCACCGCCCGGCCGCCATCGGCTCGGGCAGGAACAGCCTGCAGGCGTGGGCTCCGGTGCTGAACCTGCTGCGCGACCCCCGCTGGGGCCGCAACGAGGAGGGCTACTCCGAGGACCCGGTGCACACCGCGCGGATCGGCACGGCGTTCTGCCGCGGCCTCGCGGGCGAGCACCACCGGTTCCTGCGCGCGGCCCCGGTGCTCAAGCACTTCCTGGCCTACAACAACGAGGACGACCGCTGCGTCACCTCCTCCGGCCTGCGCCCGCGCGTGCTGCAGGAGTACGACCTCGCGGCCTTCCGCCCCGTGGTCGCCTCGGGCGCCGCCACCGGCGCCATGGCCGGCTACAACCTGGTCAACGGCCGCCCGTGCCACGTCACGCCGCTCATCGGGACGGAACTGCGCCGCTGGGCCGAGCCGACCGGGCACGAGCTGTTCGTGGTCAGCGACGCGGAGGCGCCGTCCAACCTGGTGGACCCGGAGCACTACTTCGACGACCACGCCGAGTCCCACGCCGCCGCGCTCAAGGCGGGCATCGACAGCTTCACCGACCACGGCGAAGACAGCGCTGTCCCGATCGGCAGGCTCCGCGAGGCGCTGGAGCGCGGCCTGATCGACGAGGAGGACGTGGACCGCGCCGTGCGCCGGCAGCTGGAGATCCGCTTCCGCCTCGGCGAGTTCGACCCCGATCTCGACCCGTACGCCACCATCGGCCCCGAGGTCATCGGCTGCGCCGAGCACCGCGCCCTCGCACTGCGGTCCGCGACTGAATCGGTCGTGCTGCTGCGCAACGAGGGACTGCTCCCGCTGGAATCTGGCAGCACGTCGCGGATCGCCGTGATCGGCCCGCTCGCCGACATGGTGTGCGAGGACTGGTACAGCGGCACGCTTCCGTACCAGGTGACCGTCGCGAGTGGACTTCGGTCCGTCCTGGGCGAAGGCGGCGAGGTGGTCGTCGCGGACGGCTCCGACCGGATCGCGTTGCGCTCGCGCACCAGCGGCGAACTGCTGGGCAAGACGCCGTTCGACGTCGTCGACTGGGGCGGCGGCGTGCTCACGCTGCGGTCGGCGGAGTCCGGGCGCTACCTGAGCCTCCAGGACACCTCGCTGGCCGCCGACCAGGAACTGATCAAGAGCTGGGACGTCCGCGAGACGTTCCGCCTCGTGCAGGACGAAGATTCGGTGTTGCTGCAGAACGTGCTCACGGGCCGGTACGCCGTCGTCGATCCCGTCGACGGCAGGGTGAGCGTCACCGCCGAGACCGCCGACGCCGCCGAGCGCTGGGAGCGCGAGGTCCTGCGCGACGGCACCGCGGAGGCACTGGCCGCCGCGCTGTCGGCGGACGTCGCGGTGGTCGTGCTCGGCAACCACCCGCTGATCCACGGACGGGAGACCGAGGACCGCACGGGAATCGCGCTCCCGGCCGCCCAGGACGCGCTGCTGCGCGCGGTCGCGGGAGTCCGGCCGGACACGGCGCTGGTCGTGATGAGCAGCTACCCCTACGCCCTGGACTGGGCGGACGAGCACCTGCCCGCCGTGGTGTGGACGTCCCACGGCGGGCAGGAGACCGGCCGGGCGCTGGCCGCCGTCCTGCTCGGCGAGGCCGAACCCGCCGGACGCCTGCCGCAGACCTGGTACCGCGGCGACGACGCGCTGCCACACCCGCTCGACTACGACATCATCAAGGCGGGCTGGACCTACCAGTACCACCGCGCCGCGCCGCTGTACCCCTTCGGCCACGGCCTCTCCTACACCGGCTTCGCCCACCGCGACCTGATCCTGTCGTCGGACACCGCCACCCGGGACAGCGCGATCGACCTCTCGGTGACGCTGGCCAACACCGGCGCCAGGACCGGCAGCGACGTCGTCCAGCTCTACGTCCGCGCGCTGCACGCGCGGTACGAGGCCCCGCTGCTGCGGCTCGCCGACTTCCGCAAGGTCACGCTGGCTCCCGGTGAGAGCCGGGTCCTGTCCTTCCGGCTGCCCCTGGACAAGCTCGCCCACTGGGACGTCGCGACCGGTGCGTTCGCGGTGGATCCCGGCGCCTACGAGGTTCTCGTCGCCCGGTCGGCCGGGGACGTCGTGCTCACCGCCCCGCTCACGGTGGCAGGACCGGCTCCCTCCCCTCGTGCGGGTGCCGGCCGTCTTCTCGCCGCCGACTTCGACGACCACGACAACGTGACCCTCGTCGACGCCACGCGCGTGACCGGTGACGCGGTCACCGCCACCGACACCGATCGACCGGCCACCCTGTGGTTCGGGCGGACCGACCTGTCCGGCGCGCTCCGCGTCGAGGCGGAGGTCTCCTCGGAGAACCCCTTGGCACGGCTGGAGTTCAGGACGGACGACGGAGTGCTGGCGGAGCTCCCGGTGCCGGCCACCGGCGGCCGTTACGAGTGGACGACCGTCTCGGCGGCGCTGCCGTCGGCGGTGACCGGGGTCCACGACCTGCGGGTGGTCCTGCACGGCTCCTTCCGGCTCACGTCCTTCCGCTTCTCCACCGCAGAATGAGATCCGCACGCCGACCCGCCTGAAGGAGCCTCGATGCCGCTGACGGACGCCCCGCTCGACGAACTCGTCGTCTACCGTCCGGAGATTCAGGCACCACCGGACTTCGACGAGTTCTGGGACCGGACGCTCGGCGAGGCCCGTTCGGCCGGTGGCGCGGTGGAGGCCACCGAGGTCACCGACCGGCACCTGCTGCGCACCGTCGAGGTCGCCGACGTCCGCTTCCCCGGCTTCGGCGGCGACCCGGTGGCCGCCTGGCTGCTGCGCCCGCGCGGCAGCCACGGCCCGTTGCCCGTCGTCGTCACGTACCTGGGCTACAGCTGCGGTCGCGGCCTGCCCACCGACCACCTGCTGTGGTCCGCCGCCGGGTACGCCCAGCTCGTGGTCGACAGCCGCGGTCAAGGGCACGACACCCCTGACCGCGTGGCCGGCGGGGGCACCCAGTGGGTCAAGGGCTTCATGACCAGCGGCATCGACTCACCGGACGACCACTACTACCGGCGTCTCGTCACCGACTGCGTCCGCGCCGTGGACGCGGTCCCCCACCTGCCTGGGGTGGACCCGGAGCGGGTGGTCGTCGCGGGCGGCAGCCAGGGCGGAGGGCTGAGCATCGCCGTCGCCGGGCTGGCGCGGGACCGCGTCGCGGCCGCGCTGCCGGACGTGCCGTTCCTGTGCCACTACCGGCGCGCGGCCGAGATGGCCGGCGAGGGTCCGTACGTGGAGATCGCGGAGTACCTGCGCTGGCACAGCAGGCACGGGGTGGAGCCGGCCTTCCGCACGCTGTCCTACTTCGACGGTGTCCACTTCGCGCAACGGGCGACGGCGCCGGCGTTGTTCAGCGTCGGGCTGATGGACCCGGTCTGCCCACCGTCCACTGTGTACGCCGCGTTCAACCACTACGCGGGCGAGGACCGGACCATGACCGTGTGGCCGTTCGCCGACCACGGTGGCGGGTACGGGTCCAACCCGGTCACGCAGCTGGAGTGGCTGCGCGACCGGGCCCTGACGCCGTGATCCCCTCTGCCCGGCGTCAGCCGAAGGAGACCGAGTAGCTGTTGGTGGTGAAGTTCAGGCCACCGCTGGACGACGTGATCTCGTAGCCGAACTGGACGGAGCCGACGGTGACGTCACCGAACCAGCCGCGGTTGCGGATCCAGTCCATCACCGCCTTGACGTTGACCGTGCCGGACCCGGTGTTGGACGTGCGGACGAACGAGAACACCTGGTTCGAGCCGTTCGAGCCGCGGTGGACGTCCCAGGTGTGGCCGCCGACCGACACCGTCGTCTCGCGCGCCCCGATCGGGCCGACCGGGCCGACCTTGTTCATCCACAGCATGATCTCGTAGGCGTTGTTGTCGGCCCAGATGTCGTAGGCGGTCGTGTAGGCGCCGGAGTTCGGATAGGAGACGTTGAAGCTGCTCGACAGGCTCCCGAGCGAGCTGAGCCGCCGGTTCACCTGCCGTTCGGAGTGCGGGTAGGCCTTGATCCCGCCGGTGTTGGGGTGGTTCGCCCAGAGACCCCAGTTGCTGTAGGAGTTGGCCCAGATGGTCTGCGGCCCGTACCCGTTGCCCCAGATGTTGTTGCGGACCGTGTAACCGCCGTTCGACCACGTTCCCCACCTGTCGGAGGAACTCCAGGTCGCGGCGGACGCGGTGCCGGCCCCCAGGGAGACCGTCAGGGCAGCCGCCATCACGACAACAAATGCACGCACGATTTTCATCTTCGATTTTCCCTTCCGCACACCATTGAACGGAATTCGCGCCGCCCGAGAAGCCGAAGCGATTCGCTGAATTCAACCTAACATCGAAATCATCGAACACAACCGAGCGAAAAAATTCGATGAGGATTCACGCGCAAGTGTGCGACGAATCCGATTCACGCCTCATCCCGTCCGGCTGAACAGCTTCGGTGGCAGCAACGTGAGCGCAGGGGGCTGCTGCCCGTTCAGCTTGGCCATCAGCAGCTCGACCGCGCGCCGCCCCAGCACGTCGGCGGGCAGCCGCACCGAGGTCAGCCGCAGCTGCTCGGCCAGTTCGTCCGGGCAGATCGCGACCACGGCGACATCTTCCGGCACACGGCGTCCCTCGGCCCGCAGGCACTCCACGACCAGGCCCAGCACCGCCTCGTTGTGCACGACCAGCGCGGTCATCCGCGTCAGCTCTCTGAGCAGCGTCCCGACCACGGCACGCACGGCGTCACGGTGCCGTTCGGCGGGCAGGGCGGTCGACGCGACACCGCGCCGCATGGCCGCGGCGCTGAACCCCGCGAGCGTGCGCTGCGCGAACCCCGTGTTGCGCGCGTAGACCGCTCCCGGCGCCCCGAGGAAGCCGATGGTGCGGTGCCCGAGTTCGACGAGGTGGTCGACGCACCGCGCGCCGGCCGCCTCGAAGTCCAGATCGACGCAGGTCAGCCCGTTCGCCACGGTGGGATGCCCGAGCAGGACGGCCGGGCGGCCGAGCTCGCGCAACACCGGCACGCGTTCGTCCTCCAGCCCCACGTCCATCACGAGGAACCCGTCCACCCTGGCGGTGCCGGCGACTCGGCGGAGTCCGGCGGCGCCCTCGTCCGCGGTCACCAGCAGCACGTCCATGTCGTGCTCGCGGGCGGTGGTGACGACCGAGGAGGCGAACCGCATCACCACCGGCAGGTGCACGCCCTCCCGCAGCGGCAGGACGAGTGCCAGCACGTTCGTCCGGCTGCCGGCCAGCGCCTTCGCCCCCGAGTGCGGCTGGTAGCCGAGCAGCCGAATGCTCTCCCCCACCCGCATTCGGGTTTCGGCCGAAACCGGGCGTTTGCCGGTCAGCACGTAGGAAACCGTGCTGGGCGCGACACCCGCATGCCTCGCCACGTCCACAATGGTGACCACGCCGACACCTCCGGTCCCGCAGCGCCCGAGCAGAATTGAATCGAAGCGCTTCGAACGTGGTTTCAGAATGTGACACAGGCGAAACCCGCACGTCAAGCACAGTGCAGCTGTTCGACGAGTTCGACCATTGTCGCGCCGGCGTTCGACAGCTGTTCGACCACACCGGTCCCACGCACTACGATGCTCGCGACGAACCGGCGCGACCCGAAGGGCGGGCATGATCACGATCAAGGAGGTCGCCCACCACGCCGGCGTCTCGATGAGCACGGTCTCGTACGTGCTCAGCGGCAAGCGCAGCATCTCCGAGGAGACCAAGCGCCGCGTCGAGCAGAGCATCGTGACCCTGGGCTACCACCCGAACGCCGGTGCGCGGGCGCTCGCCTCGAACCGGTCGCGCGTGGTCGGCCTGGTCGTGCCGCTGCACTCCGACCAGAACATGCCGATCATCATGCGGTTCGTGTCGTCGATCGTGGCGCGCGCCCGTGACCACGACTACGACGTGCTGCTGCTGACCAAGGAGGCGGGTCCCGGCGAGGCCCACCGCGTCATCGCCCGGTCCATGGCGGACGCGATCGTCGTGATGGACGTCGAGAGCGCTGATCCCCGCGTTCCGGAACTGCGCGACGTCGACGCGCCGGTGGTCCTGCTCGGCATGCCCGACGACCACGAGGGTCTGAGCTGCGTCGACCTCGACTTCGCCACCGCGGGCCGGCAGATGGCGAGCCACCTGGCGGAGCGCGGCCACCGCTCGATCGCGCTGATCGGCTCGCCTCCCTCGGTCTACCAGCGCGGCACGAGCTACGCCGCGCGGCTGCTGGCCGGGTTCCAGGGCGAGACCACCAAACGCGGCCTGCTCGCCTCGGTGCACTCGTGCGCGGCCGGCTTCGACGCGGTGTCCGAGTGCCTGGACGACGTGCTGCACCCGGACCGCGGCACCACCGGACTGGTGGTGCACAACGAGGCGGTCCTCGGCCCGTTGCTGCTCGAACTGCGGCGCCGGTTGCTGGACGTCCCCCGCGACCTGTCGGTGATCACGCTGTGCCCCGACGACGTCGCGGAGAACCTGCCCGTCCCGCTCACCTCGATCGCCGTTCCCGCACAGGAACTGGGCGCGATCGCCGTCGAGATGGTGATGGCCCGCTTAGGCCGTGAACTCGCGCCGGAGGTCCGTCTCCTCCAGCCGCTGCTCACCGATCGCGGCAGCACCGCCGCCCGCTGAGCCCGTGCCGATCAAGCCGGAAACGTTGTTCACCATTTTTCTATGAGCCGCACGTTCGACAGAAATTCGACTCGAAAGCGTCGAAGAACACTTTTCACTGCTGCGAAAGATCTTCCGTGTTCCACCGAAAGGTCGTAGCCTCCCGGGATCACATCGACCGTTCGGGCGAACTCCTCCTGGTGTTCGCCGCATCCCGGCAGAGGAACAATGACACGATCACGAGGCGACGCGCGGACCGCTCCGGGGACCAGATCTGGCAGGTGGCCGGCGATCGCCGTGGCACTGCTGATCGGCGTCGCCGGCTGCGGCGGGGAGCCGGCACCACCGGCCGTCACCTCGACACCGCCCGATTTCCCCTCGATCATCGAGCCTCCGCTCAAGACCGCGTACTCCTCGACCGTCCAGACCGTCGTGGACGTGCGGACCGTGCGGCTCTCCGACGGCGAGGAGGTGCGCGTCAAGGGACTGGCCGTGCCGGACGCGTGCTGGACCGAGGCGTCCACGACGTTCGCGAAGACGATGCTGCTCGAGAAGCCCGTCGAACGGACACCGGACGGCGAACCCGTGGTGTCGCTCCGCCTCGCGGACGGCACCGACTACGCGCTGCTCGCCGTCGAGATGGGCATGGCGCGCAACGAGAACCCCGACGACCGCGCGATGAAGGAGGCGGAGGCGACCGCGACCTCGAAGCGGCTCGGGCAGTGGGGCCCGCCCTGCGTCGCTCCCAGCGCCACCGCGGCCCCCGCGCCCACCGCACCGGCCGCGTCCACGCCCGCCGCACCACAGGCGCCGAAGCCGGTGACCGGGTGTTCGGTCGCCTACGTCGTCACCCACACCTGGCAGGGCGGGTTCCGCACCGACGTCACCGTGCGCAACACCGGTGCCGCGGAGATCAACGGCTGGACGTTGCAGTGGACGTTCGCCGGCACGCAGACGGTGTCCGACATGTGGAACGCGACGCCGAAGCAGTCGGGCAGGGACATCTCCGCCACCGCCGTGCCGTACAACGTCGCGATCCCCGCCGGCGAGTCGTTGCTGCTGGGCTTCATCGCGTCCGGTACCAGCACCACGCCCCGCGCCTTCACCCTCAACGGACACGCCTGTGCGCTCGCCTGAGGCGGGCGCGGTCAGCCCGCCGCGACGATCCGCCACTGCTGGTTGACGCTGTTGCTGTCACTCCACTGGCCGAGGTTCGCGGAGGTCGACGCACGTCCCATGCCGTCCAGGTACAGGCCGGTGGCGCGGTTCCTGATGCGCACGTCGTTGCCCCTGCTGGCGCCGGTCACCACCGTCCACTGCTGACTGGTGGCGGTGTTGCCGGCGCGCTGGACCGCGTCGGAGCCGTTGGCCGTGCGGCCCAGGCCGTCGAGGTACAGGCCGGTGGTCGCGTTCTTGATCCGGACGTAGGCGCCGGAGTTCTCGACGACCCACCGCTGACCGGGGCTCGCACCGCCGGATCCCTGTCCTGCCGGGGACTCGGTGGTCCTGCCGAGACCGTCGACGTACCAGCCGGTCCCGACGTTGCGGATCCCGGCGACCTCGGTGCCCGCGTCGCCCAGGCCCCAGGAGTAGCGCAGCCGTTGCAGGCCCGAGCGGTTCGTCAGCGACAGCGTCGTGCCGGAACCGCTGCCGCTCCTGGTGGTCAGGCTGTACCAGTCGCCGTCGCGCAGGCCGGGCCAGTACACGCCACCCATGCCGAGACTGCGCAGCTTCGAGCTGACCCCGCGGATGTAGTCGGCCATGTACGACCCGCTCGGGACGCTGTAGTCGACCGCGTCGAAGTAGACGCCGTTCTTGGTGCCCGGCCCCATCGCGCCACCCCACTCGGTGGCGATGGTGCGGCTCGCGTAGGCGCCGATGTAGCTCGCGATGTGGTCCGCCCACTGGGTTTCGCTCTCGAACCCGGCGAAGAACGAGTAGTCGTGCACGGCGAGCAGGGTGCCGTTCAGCCTGCTGTCGCCGCCGACCGCGGGAACGTTCTGGGCGAGCCCGGCACCGTCGAGGACCACCCTGCCGCGCGGGACGGACGAGTACCTGTTCAACCAGGAGTTGTACATGTTGTTGAGGTCGGACGTGCTGTAGCCGTGCGGCTCGTTGATGACCTCGAAGTACGCGTTGGGGTGGGAACCGTACTTGGCGATGACGGTGTCCCACATCCTCTCGAAGGCGCCCTGGTTCTGCGGCCTGCCACCGGTGTGCGCCCAGTACGCGAAGATCACGTTGCCCTTGCCGAGCGCGGTGTCGATCGCACCGGTGTAGGTGCCCCAGTAGCTCGTGACGGTCGGCTCGTTGATCGGGATCCGCACGGTGTTGGCGCCGGTGAGCGAGTACAGCTGCCCCACCACGCGGTCCGCGACCACGGCCGCCGAGGAGTAGGTGTCCGACGCGCTGAGCCCGGACGGGTAGAGCACGCCGTTGACGAAGTTGTCCCTCTGGTCGGCCCAGTTCACGCCCCGGAACTGGCTCGTGGACGCCTGCGCGGTGGTTTGCGTGACGATCGCCAGGGATGTGGCGAGCAGGAGCGACATCAACAACCGCAAGGCGGTAAGCGCTTTCCAACGACGACTCATCGGCTGCTCCACTACGTCGTGTGTCCCCCCGTGCCCGCTGGACCATGGCAGCCTGAACGAGCCGTCGTCAAGAAAATGAGCATGCTTATCCTGGTCGTCGACAGCGTGCACGATCATGACTTTGGGCAGCCGCGATCTCGTGTTCGACGGGTTGCCCTGCACGTTCGATTCCACATGTATCCTCGTTCGACGGAGAAAAAGTCGTACTCATGAAGGAGCCGGCCGGTGGATGCAGAAGCCACGTTCGCACCGCCCGCCTACCGGCCCGGCTACGAGGTCGTGGCAGAGAAGATCCTGGAGCTCATCGCCGAGCTGGAGCTGCGTCCCGGCGACCGCATGCCGACCGAGAACGAGCTGGCCGGCCGGATGGGAACCAGCCGAACCGTCGTGCGGGAGGCCGTGAAGATCCTCTCGGCGCTCGGCAGGGTGCGCGCGCACAAGGGTCGCGGGCTCTACGTGGCCGACGACGAGGGGATGCTCGGCGCGTCCCGCTGGGGCGGCTTCTTCCTGCCCACCGACCTCGACCACGTGTACATGCTCTTCGAGTTCCGCCGGGTGCAGGAGACCGCGGCCGCGAGGTACGCCGCGACCCGCGCCACCCCCGCCGAGCTGCACACCATCGAGACCGCCGCCGAGATGTGCCGGCAGGGCCACCTCACCGGTGAAGCCGCGCTGTTCGACCAGGGCGACGAGGACTTCCACCTGGCCGTCGCGGCGGCCTCGCACAACCAGTTCCTCGTCGCGGCGGTGCGCGAGGCACGCCGGCTGCAGCGCCAGTCCAACATCATCGGGATGCACGGCACGGTGGGCAGCCACACCGCGGAGGCGGTCGAGGAGCACGCCGCCCTCTACCAGGCCATCCGGCGGGGCGACCCCGAGGCCGCGGCCGGCGCGGCCGCCGTGCACGTGGACCGGACCCTCGAGGACTACCGGCGGGAGATCCAGCGCCGCGTGTTCGGCTGACCTGGACCCGTCTTCTCGATTTGTGCTACAACCTTCTCGATTGTCAGTGTGATGTGTCGTGCTGAATTCGGTGCAGTGAGGCATCGAGGGAGGGACGCATGTCCGCCGCCGAACGCAGGCGCCTGACGCCGTGAGCGCGACCCTGCCGGTCACTCACGGATCGATCCCGGCGCTGCCGGCCCACCGCCGCACGCGGAGAACCGGCCACCCGCCGGAACACCCGGTCACCGAGCCGTGCCCGCACGGCGGGAGACCGTCCACTGAGGACTTCCCCGGATCGCCGCACCGGCACCGGGACTCGGCGCGGCGTGAGCCGTGCCGTGAGCTCGAACAACCCTTTCCCTTCAGGGGGACGAGTGTCGCGATGTTCGGCAGCGCACCCCCGCGGCGGCGCGTCAGATCGCTCGCCACCACCCTGGCCGGCCAGGAGAGCACCTTGTCCCCCACCCCTGACGAGAGTCTGCCGGCGCACCGGCGCAGGATCCGCCGGCGCACGCTGCTCGGCGGAGGACTCGCGGCGTTCGCCGTGCCGGGAGGCCTCGACCGCCGACGGCGCCCGCGTCTCGCAGTGGACCACGGGAAGCGGGCTCAACCAGCGGTTCGGGCTCCAGCGGCTCTGAGACTCCGAAGTTTCGGAGGCGGTGGCCGGCCGGCCACCGACTTTCCCGTCACTCCCGGCACTTCTTCCCGGTGTTCACGCAGTCGACGAGCCTGTTCATGATCTGCTGGGACATGACGTTGGCGAAGTCGTCGTGGTCGGAGAAGGGGTTGTGCTTCTCCTCCGGGAACGAGTCGACCGCGTACCGTCCCTGCTTCTGGACGTCCAGGGGGATGTTGTAGGTCAAGGAGATCCGCAGCTGGGGAACGGCCTTGAAGCCGTCCTTGCACTTGCCGGTACCGGGGTCGGGGAAGGCGATGTGGTCGCGGTGGTTCTTCGAGTCGGTGTTCTTGCCGTCCCAGCAGCTCGGGAAGTCGTGGATCCGCTTGACCTTGGAGCCCTTCGGGCAGACCGGGTACTTGTTGATCAGCACCTTGTCCTCCAGGCCGGTGCAGGTCCACGAGTCGCGGGCGTTCTTCGTGCCGTTGGCCGTGACCTTGGCGTCGCCGTACAGGACGCGCAGGAACTTGGGCATCGCCACGACCTTGCCGGCGGGGGAACCCTGGAAGGTCAGGTCCACGGTCTCCGGGCGCTGGATGTCGCCCTCGTTGCCGGGCAGTTCGTTCTCGCCGCCGCCGTCGCCGCCCTCGAGCTTGCACGGTGCCAGCTTCTCGAGCCCCTGCGGGCGCTCGGCGTTGCGGCCGATCGCGATGGCCATGCGGTCGATGGTGGCGACCCGCTTGTCCTTCAACGGCCCGACGATCGCGTTCTGGTTGAAGTTGGCATCGCGGGGGTTCTCGTTCTTGGCCAGGCGCGTGTTCGCCTCGTCGATCTGCGTCTTGAGCAGCGCCAGGTTCCGGTCGACCTCGGCCTTCGCCTGGTCGGGGACCTTCGGCAGCTTGCTCGCGACGTCGGGGCAGCTCACCGTCTTCGCCTCGTCCTCGTCGTCGTCGTTGATCCGCACCACAGGCCAGAAGTAGGCCGACCTGTCGCCGTTGCGGCAGGTGGTGCCCGCCCGCTCCAGCGAGCCGTCGGTCGAGTCGGCGTCGGTGGACAGGTTGCCGACGTAGTCGTGCAGGTGCTGGGCGCCGTTGCGGACACCAGGCTGTGCGATGAAGTTGTCCGGGTTGAAGTGCCCGTTCTCGTTGCGGCCGCAGTCCACGGTGAACGTGCCGGTCGTCGCCCCCTTCCCCGGTCTGGGTCTCTGGACGTTCGGCTTCACCTTCGTGATGTCGACGAACTGTGACTTGTCGGCGCCGTCGGCCAGGGCGGACACCTCGCCACCGGTCGAGGCGGCGACCGCGAGCGCGCCCAGGGCGGTCAGGCCGAGCAGACCCGCGGTGAGCTTCACCGCGAGAGAACGTCCTTTGTAGAGGCTCATGTCACGGGGTACGTGCTGGTGGCGGTAATGGATCATTTCGACTCCGTTCGAGTCGAACGGTCGTCGAACTAGGCCTTCGCGGAGTCGATTCCGTTCGGTCCTGAACGGACTGTGCACTTCGCACGTTGCTCCGAACGGGCCTGTCCCGTGCCCCGCCGTGGCGACGTAGGGTGATTCGATCACGGGGTCTGCCAGCGAATTTCGGTGAAGTTCCAGCAGATCGTCGCCGCGCGTGACCGGTCGGGTACGAGGAGAAGCAGTCACATGAACATCGACACAGCGCTCAAGGAAGCAATGACGATCACCGGCGCCGTGGGAGCCGCGCTCGTCGACTACGACAGCGGCATGTCGCTGGGCTCGATAGGCGGCGGCGACTGGCTGAACCTGGAGGTGGCCGCGGCCGGCAACACCGAGGTCGTGCGGTCCAAGCAGCGGGTGATCTCGGCGCTCAAGCTGAACGACGAGATCGAGGACATCCTCATCACGCTGCACCGCCAGTACCACCTGATCCGCCTGCTCACGACGGGCAAGCGGAGCGACTCGAAGCTGTTCCTCTACCTCGTGCTGGACCGGGAGCGCGCCAACCTCGCGATGGCCAGGCACAGCCTCAAGTCCATCGAAGCCGACCTCACGGTGTGAACGAGATGTCCACCCAACCGGCGCAGACGCCCGGCGCACTGCCTCTGCGCCGGCGCGGGCCGTTGTCGGAGGCACCTCCCGCACCGGAGCGACAGGTACCGGCGAGTGCCGTCGCGAAGCTGATGACCGAGGCGCTGGAGGAGGTCCACGGTCGCATCGACTCCGTGGCGATCAACGGCGTGCTGGTCGCGACACGGGACGGCCTGGTGCTGTGCGGAGTCACGCGCGGGATCGAGGACGACGGCGTCGCGGCGATGGCCTCGGCGGCGGCGGGTCTCGCGACCCAGTTCACCTCGCAGGCCAGGGTCGGCAGCCCGCGGGCGGTGTTCTTCGAGGGCGAGTCCGGGCAGGTCGGCGTGTTCGGGATCGACGCCGACACGTTGCTGGTGGTGCTCGGCGAGCGCGACACCACGATGGGCATGTTCAACGTCGTGGCCAAACAGGCGTTGACCCTGCTGCAACAGGCGGTCGCGGCTCGCCGATGATCGGTCAGCCGTCCAGGCTCCGGTAGGTGAAGCTGTCGAAGTCGGCCCAGTCCCCGCCGACCCCGGTCGCGAGCAGTCCGATGTGGACTCCCGTGAACCCGCCTGCCGCCTGCGTGCTGAGCACCCGTCCGTCGAAGGGCTCGCCGAGCGGCCGCCACTCCTGCGCCGCACCGGCGACCAGTGCCCGGTACTCCTGCCCGGTCGCCTCGAAGCCCAGCCGCACCACACCGCCGGGCAGTCGCGTCGTGGCCAGCAGTTCGTCGCGTCCGCTCACGCGGCGTACGAGGGCCACCTCGCGGTCGGCGCCGAGCAGGAGCCGGACGTGGTGGTCGTTGTTCTGCAGCAGCACCAGTCCCGCGGCGTCGTCCGGGTGTGCCGGCGTGAACTCCAGCGCACAGGACGCGTGGAAGTCCCGGTGCTGCTGGCGACGCACGACGAGACTCGGCGTGACCAGGTCGGTGATCGACTCCGGGCGCACGCGCAGCCGGAGGTGGCCCGGCCGGTCGGTCAGTGACCAGAACGCCTCGTCCGGCGTGCGCAGGAACATCCAGGCGGGATCGAGCACCGGTGCGTCGAAGTCGTCGGTCGGCCCGATCTCGGGCCACGGGTGCGCGGGCAGCGCGGGAACGTCGTACCGGGCCTCGACACGACCGATGCCCGGGCTGAACACCGGGCCGCCCGCCTCCCAGGACACCGGCACGAGGAACGTCTCGCGGCCGAGGTTGTAGTAGTAGCCACCGTACGGCCGGGTCGCGAGCAGCACCGCGAACCACTGGTCGTCCTGCGTGCACACCAGGTCCGCGTGCCCGACGGCCGCGATCGGGTGGTCCCGGCCGAGGTGGCGGTGGGTCAGCACCGGGTTGAGCGGTGAACCCCGATACGGCCCGGTGACGTCGTCCGCCGTCGCCACGACCACCGAGTGCTCGAAGTCGGTGCCGCCCTCCGCGCACAGCAGCACGTACTTGCCGTCCACTTTGTACAGATGAGGTGCTTCGAGCCACACGGAGTCGCGCAGCGAGCCGCTCCACATCACGTGTTCCTCGCCGATGAGCTCGAACGCCACCGGGTCGAACTCGCGCAACCAGACCTCGGTCTGGCCAGACCGCCCACCGGGCACCTCGCGGGTCGCCGTCCACCACGCGCGGCCGGTGTCGTCGAAGAAGAGCGACGGGTCGAACCCGTCCGCCTCCGGCAGCCACCGCGGTTCCGACCACTCCCCGGCCGGATCGGTGGCGGTGACGACGAAGTTGCCGCTCTTCGCCGTGCCGTCGACCAGCGTGCACACCACGTAGAACACGCCTTCGTGGTGCCGGATCGTCGGCGCGTACAGGCCGCCGGAGGCCCGGACGCCCTGCAACGGCAGCTGGGACGGCCTGTCCAGCACGTGCCCGAGCAGCCGCCAGTGCACCAGGTCCCTGCTGTGGTAGATCGGCAGGCCGGGGAAGTACTCGAACGTCGAGGTGACGAGGTAGTAGTCCGATCCCGCCCGGCACACCGACGGATCGGGGTGCGAGCCGGGCAGGATCGGGTTCTCGAACTGTGTCAAGTGGACACTCCCGTTAGGGGTTGAGCCGGGCGTAGGCGGGCTTCGGCCTCAGGTTCTCGTCGAACAGGCAGGCAGCGCCCTCGCCGGGGAACACGTCGGGCACCCACGAGTGCCGGTCGGTGAAGCCCCAGGTGGTGAACTCGACGCACCGCCGCACCGCGTGGCAGGCGTCCCAGACCTGGCCGAAGTAGCTCGCCTGCGCGTCCAGCTTCTCGGGCGTGACGGGCAACGGGATCCGCACGTCGGCCTCGGTGATCGCGACGTCCAGTCCGAGCGCGGCGAAGCGGGCGATGTTCTCCTTCATGCCCGACGGGAAGCCGTACATCAGCGAGAGGTGTCCCTGGATGCCGACGCCGTGGATCGGCACACCCTGCCGCTTCAACGACTTCACCAGTTCGTAGGTCGCGTCGCTCTTGGGGTTGAGTCCCTCGATGTTGTAGTCGTTGATGTAGAGCTTGGCCTTCGGGTCCGCCGCGTGGGCCCAGCGGAACGCGTCGGCGATGTAGCGGTCACCGAGCTTCTCCTGGAACACCGTCGGCCTGCGCGTGCCGTCCTCGTTGAACGCCTCGTTGACGACGTCCCACGCGCGGATCTTGCCGCGGTACCGGCCTGCCTCGGTCCTGATGTGGTCCTTGACCACACCGCGCAGCTCCGCCGCTTCCAGCCCGCCCACCCAGTCGGGCAGCTGGCTGTGCCAGACCAGCGTGTGCCCGCGCACGGACTTGCCGGTCTTCTTGGCGTAGGCGACGATCGCGTCCGCTCCGGACCAGTCGTACTGGCCGCGCACGGCTTCGACGACGCCCCACTTCATCTCGTTCTCGGGCGTGACGCTGTCGAACTCCCGCGTCAGAACCTTCTTGTAGTCCGCTTCGGCGTTCAGGTGCTGGACGGCCACCGCACTGCCCACGTACCTGTTCGTGACGCTCTTCAACGGACCTGCTGCTGAAGCAGGAACCGTCTGCGACAGCACCACCAGTACGGCGATGCCGGCCGCTAATCGGGTTCGCATGAATCACTCCCTTGTGAGTCAGCCCTTCACTGAACCGGTGAGTCCCCCGACCATGCGGCGTTCGGCGAGCACGAAGAACGTGAGCGCGGGAATCATGGACAACGCGGTGAAGGCGAGGACTTTCGCGGTGTCCTGGGTGTGCTCGGACTGGAACATCGCCACGCCGAGCGGCAGCGTGAAGTTGGTGGAGTCGTTGAACACCAGCAACGGCAGCAGGTAGAAGTTCCAGCTGGTGACGAACGCGAGCACCGACACCGTGATCAGCGCCGGACGTGACAGGGGCAGCAGGATCCGCCAGAAGAAGCCGAGCTTGGCCGCGCCGTCGAGCAACGCGGCGTCCTCGAGCTCGCCGGGGATCGCGTGCATGAACGGCCGCAGGATCACGATCGTCACCGGCAGCGAGAACGCCGCCTCCGGGATCGCGACGCCGAGCGGGTTCTCCAGCAGGTTCAGCTCGCGCAGCCACAGGTACAGCGGCAACGTCGCCACGCCGAGGGGGAACAGCAACCCGAGCGTGAACAACGTGTAGAACGCCTCGCGGCCCCTGAAGGCGTAGCGGGACAACGCGAACGCCGCCATCGACCCGAGCACCACCGCCAGGGTCGTCGCGATCACCGCGATCAGCGCGCTGTTGCCGAGCAGGCGCCAGAACTGCAGGGAGGTCGCCACGTCGATGTAGTTGTCCCAGACGAACGGACCGGGCAACCCGGCCGGCGACGAGTTGATCTGCGCCGTGGTGCGGAACCCTCCCAGCACCACGAACAGCAGAGGCACCACGGTCATGCCGATGACGGCGAACGCGGCGAGATAGCCCGCAGTGTTGCGACGTGACATGTCAGCGGGCTCCCGTCATCGCGCCGGCGGTGTCACGGCGCAGGGCGAATCGCTGGTACAGCAACGCGAACAGGAAGCAGATGATGAAGAGGATCACCGCGACCGCGCTGCCGAACCCGAACTCGTACCGCTTGAAGCCGTGGTCGACCAGGTAGGTCGCCATGGTGGTGGACGCGTTGGCGGGCCCACCCAGGGTCATGATCCAGACCAGGTCGAAGAGCTGCAGCGACCCGATCACCGACAGGAACACCCAGATCCTGATCGTCGGCCCCAGCAACGGGAGCACGACGTGCCGGGTGGTCTGCCAGGCGCTCGCGCCGTCCAGCGCGGCGGCCTCCCGCAGCTCGGGCGGAACGCCCTGCAGGCCGGCCAGCAGCAGGATCACGCCGAACCCGATGTACTTCCACGTGATCACCAGGAAGAGTGTGTAGAGCACGAGCGACTGGTCGGCGAGCCACAGCTGGACGAGACCGCCCAGACCCACACCGCGCAGGATCTCGTCGACGAACCCGCCCGGCTGCAGCATGAGCAGCCAGATCACCGCGGTCACGGCCTCGGACAGCACGTACGGCGCGAAGACCACCATCCGCAGGAACGTCCGGCCGCGCAGCTTCCGGTTGAGCAGCAACGCGAGTCCGATGCTCAGCGGCAGCTGCACGACGACGGACAGCACGGCGATTCTCAGGTTGTGCCCGATGGCGCCCTGGAAGACGTCACCGGAGAAGGCTTCGACGTAGTTGTCCAGCCCGACGAAGTCCGTGAGCGGGCCGAAGCCGTTCCACGAGTAGAGGCTGTAGTACCCGGCGACGCCGATCGGGATCAGGACGAACCCGAAGAACAGCACCAGTGCCGGGGTCAGCAGCAGGGCGAGCTCGAGACGGGTGCGGAGTCTGGACCGCCGCCGGGTGCCCCCGGCCGCTGGCGCGTGCGGCACGGGGGCGGTCGGCGGCCGCGTGGTGATCGCGGCACTCATCATTTGTTCCCGGCAGCCGCTTCGCTGACGGTCTTCACCATGGTGTCGGGCCCGCCCTGACCCGCGAAGAAGTTCGCGATGGAGTCGTTCAGGGCCTGGCCGACCTTGGTCGGGAACGCGGTGTCGAAGTAGAACTGGAGGTGCGACGCCTTGGTCATGGCCTCGGCGATCTGCTTGTGCGGCTCGCTCTTCAGCGCGGCCACCCCGGCAGGGGTCACCGGCAGACCGGAGTTGGTCTCGGCGAGGATCTTCTGCGCCTCGTCACCGACGAGGTGCCCGAGGAACTCCGCGCACGCCTTGGCCGCGCGGGTGGTGCAGGAGAACCCGTCACCACCGCCGATCAGCACGCTCGGATCGCCCTGCCCGCCCGGCACGCTCGGGAACGGGAACCAGCCGATCTTCGAGCCGAGCTCCTTGTCCTCGGTGAGCGCCTGCATCACGTCCGGGTTCCAGTCGCCCTGCAGCTCCATGGCCGCCTTGCCGTTGGCCACCAGGCCCGCCGAGCTGCCCGCCCCCTGCTGAGCGGGCGTCCCGACGAACCCGTCCTGGAACGGTTTCGTGTCCAGGAAGCTCTTGAGGTTCTCGCCCGCCTTGAGGAAGCACGGGTCGGTGATGTCGGTCTTCTCGACCGCCTTCTTCAGCGTGTCGACCGAGCACTGGCGCACCGCGAAGTAGGCCCAGTAGAACGCGTCGGGCCAGCGGTCCTTGCCGCCGATCGCGATGGGCGTCACGCCCGCCGTCTTCAGCTTGGCCACCACGGCGTTCAGTTCGTCCATAGTGGTCGGTGGCGTGGTGATTCCCGCACTGGTGAAGACGTCCTTGCGGTACCAGAACCCGACGGCGTGCATCAGGTACGGAGCGCCGTACTGCTTGCCGCCGACCTTCCAGCCGTCGGCGTTCTTGGCCAGCGGGCCGATCCAGCCGGACGACGCCTGCGTGATGTCGGCGATCTTGCCGGACTTCAGCTGGTCGGCGAGTGCTCCGCCGCCCCACTGCTGGAAGAGGTCCGGTGGGGTGTTGCCCTGCAGCGCGAGGGGCACCTTGGTCTGGAACTGCTCGTTCTGGATCGGTTCGATCGTGAACGACGTGTTCGGGTGGGTCTTGTGGAAGTCGTCGGCGATCTGCTGCCACTTCGACTTCATCGGTTCAGTGGTCCGGTTGTGCCACCAGGTGAGCGTGACGGGACCATCGGTGGAGGCGTCGGGGGCGCCACCGCCGCTGCACCCTGCCAGCGCGAGTGCCGCGGCGGCGAAGAGGGCAAGGGGCTTTCTGGAACGCATTTCTGGTCCACTCCTGACGACGTCGGCCGAGTTGGACTGCGTGTGTTGGGGCCAGAGACTCCCGCCAAATCGGCTCCGTGTCAATCGTTGTCGATAACGTTTTACACGGCTAGCCTGACCCCCGTGCCTCCACGCTCTCGCGTCACGATCAAGGACGTCGCCGCTCAGGCCGGCGTCTCGGTAGCCACCGTGTCCAAGGTGCTCAACCAGCGGTACGGCGTCTCCGCGGAGACGTTCGCGCGGGTCACCGCCGTGATCAAGGACCTGGGGTACGAGGCGAGCCTGGTCGCGCAGAGCCTGCGCAACCACCGCACGAACGTCATCGGGATCCTGGTCGCCGACATCGAGCCGTTCAGCACCGAACTGCTCAAGGGAGCGGCGGATTCCATCCGCGGCACCGGTTTCGAGCTGGTGGTGTACTCGGCGGGCGGCCGCACCGGCGACCCGGAGGGCTGGGAACAGCGCTACCTCACCAGGCTGAGCGGCACCCTCGTCGACGGCGCCGTGCTGGTCACGCCGGCCGTCGACCTCGAAGGCCTGCCCGGCACCCCCGTCGTCGCCGTCGACCCGCACACCGGGCGCGCGGCACTGCCCACCGTCGACTCCGACAACCTGCACGGCGGACGGCTCGCGACCGAGCACCTGCTCGCACTCGGCCACCGCAGGATCGGCCTGCTCACCGGCCGCGCGGACCTGAAGTCCGCGCAGCAGCGCGAAACCGGCTACCGGGGAGCGCTCGCCAGCGCGGGCGTCGAGGTGGACGAGAGCCTGGTCTGCCGCGGCGACTACGACGCGGACGTGGCCGCCGCGTCCACGCGTTCCCTGCTGAGCCGGCCCCAGCGGCCGACCGCCATCTTCGCCGCCAACGACATCACCGCCATCGCGGCCATCGACGCCGCCCGCGAGATGGGCCTGCGGGTGCCGGAGGACCTGTCGGTGGTCGGCTTCGACAACATCCCCGAGTCCGCGCTGTGCACGCCGCCGATCACGACGGTGCAGCAGCCGATCCGCGAGATGGGCCATCGCGCCGTCGAGTTGCTGGTGCGGCTCATCAACGGCACCGAGCCCGGCGACACCCACATCACCCTGGGCACCGAACTGGTCGTCCGGCAGTCGACCCGCCCACTGACCCCCTGAGGTTGTCGTGACGACAGAAGCCACCACGCCGGACGAACTCTGGCGGAATCCGCACGCCCCCGTGGCCGACCGTGTGAGCGACCTCGTCGCACGGATGACGCCACAGGAGAAGATCGCGCAGTTGCAAGGGATCTGGGCCGGCATCGACGCCGCTGGCGAGATGGCCCCGCACCAGCACGAGTTCGCCGTGGCGCCGCAGGACTTCGCCGAACTGACCCGCCACGGCATCGGCCAGCTCACCCGCGTCTTCGGCACCCGGCCGATCGCGCCGGACGTCGGCGCGCACACGCTCGCCCGCACCCAGCGGCAGATCATCGAGGCGAGCCGCTTCGGGATTCCCGCGGTGGCGCACGAGGAGTGCCTGACCGGACTGGCCGCGTGGCAGGCGACCGTGTACCCGTCACCGCTGTGCTGGGGCGCGACCTTCGAACCGGACCTGGTGCGGCGCATGGCCGCCCGGGTCGGCGACTCGATGCGTCGCCTCGGAATCCACCAGGGTCTGGCCCCTGTCCTGGACGTCGCGCGCGACCTGCGCTGGGGCCGGATCGAGGAGACCATCGGCGAGGACCCGCACCTGGTGGGCACCATCGGTTCCGCCTACGTGGCGGGCCTGGAGTCGGCCGGGATCGTGGCCACGCTCAAGCACTTCGCCGGCTACTCGGCCTCGCGTGCGGGACGCAACCACGCGCCGGTGTCGATCGGGCCGCGCGAGTTCGCGGACGTGATCCTGCCCCCGTTCGAGATGGCGCTGCGGACCGGCGTCAGGTCGGTCATGAACTCCTACGCCGACAACGACGGCGTTCCCGCCGCCGCGGACGCCGGGCTGTTCACGGACCTGCTTCGCGGCGAGTACGGCTTCACCGGGACCGTGGTGTCCGACTACTTCTCGGTCGCGTTCCTGCACAAGCTGCACGGGGTCGCCGCCGGTCGTGAGGACGCTGCCGCGCAGGCGCTCACCGCGGGCATCGACGTCGAACTGCCCACTGTGGACTGTTTCGGCGAACCCCTGCTGGAGGGCCTCTACTTCGAACGGGTGGACGTGGCACTCGTCGACAGGGCGCTGACCCGCGTGCTGACGCAGAAGGTGGAGCTGGGCCTGCTCGACCCCGGCTACTCCCCCGCGCCTGGCGCGGATCTCGACCTGGACGACCCGGAGTCCCGCGCGCTCGCCCGCGAGATGGCCGAACGCTCGATCGTGTTGCTGCAGAACGACGGCGTGCTGCCGTTGGCGGGCAAGCGCCTGGCCGTCGTGGGACCGCGGGCCGACGAGCCCGGCGCGATGATGGGCTGCTACTCGTTCCCCCTGCACGTCGGCGTGCACCACCCGGACGTGGAGATGGGCATCGAGGTCACCACCGTGGTGGAGGCGTTGCGCGCGGATCACGAGGTGGTGTTCGCGCTCGGATGTCCCGTGCTCGGCGGAACCGACGACGAGATCGCCGAGGCCGTCGAGGCCGCGCGGCAGGCGGACGTCTGCGTCGTCGTGCTGGGTGACAAGGCGGGGCTGTTCGGCAACGGCACGTCCGGCGAGGGCTGTGACGTCACGGACCTGAGGCTGCCTGGACGGCAGGAGGAACTGCTGGAGGCGGTGCTCGGCACCGGCATGCCGGTGGTGCTCGTGCTGCTGTCCGGCCGGCCCTACGACCTGTCACGGCAGGCCGACCGGCTCGCCGCCGTCGTCTGCGGCTTCTACCCCGGTCAGGAGGGCGGGCCCGCGCTCGCGGGTGTCCTCAGTGGACGCGTCAACCCGTCCGGCAGGCTTCCGATCAGCTTCCCCGGCGTCGGCTCGAGCCAGCCCTCGACCTACCTCAGCGCCCCGCTCGGGAAGCTCACCGAGATCAGCAACGTGGACCCGACACCGCTGTTCCCGTTCGGCCACGGCCTCTCCTACGCCCCCGCCACCTGGGTGACGGCGGGCTGCGAAGAACGCGAGTGGCCGACCGACGGCATCTGCACCGTGCACGTGGTCGTGCGCAACGACATGGACGTCCCGACCACCGAGGTCGTCCAGGTCTACCTGCACGACCCGGTCGCGGAGGTCGCGCGGCCCGTCCGGCAGCTGATCGGCGCGCTGAAGGTCGATCTCGCTCCCGGCCAGACCCGCACGGTCACCGCACGGCTGCACGCTGACCTCACCTCCTACACCGGCCGCGCGGGCCACCGCCAGGTCGACACCGGTGACGTCGAACTGCACGTCGGCACGTCCAGCGCGAACATCCACACGGCGCTGAAGCTCACGATGACCGGGCCTGCCCGGCGCGTCGGGTTCGACCGCACCGCGACGCCGGAGTTCACCGCGAGTTCATAGCGTTCCTGGCCGCGCCGCTGGCGGTCTCACCCCTGGCCGCCCGGTAACGTCCACTGCGGACGGATCGGGCGGCCGAGGGGTGTTCCTGTGCTGGAGATCAGCGGACTGACGTGGGCGATGACGATCGGGGTGATCGTCCTGCTGCTGGCGGCCGACCTCGTGATCGCGGCGTGGCGGCCGCACCGGATCGGCTTCCGCGAGGCCAGTCTGTGGTCGGTGTTCTACATCGCCGTCGCCATCGGCTTCGGCGTGTGGTTCGCGAGCGCGCACGGCGGCGGGTTCGGCGCGGAGTACTTCGCCGGCTACATCGTCGAGAAGAGCCTGTCGGTCGACAACCTCTTCGTCTTCGTGATCATCATGACCACGTTCCTCGTGCCGGAGGAGCACCAGCACAAGGTGCTGACGTTCGGCATCGTGCTCGCGCTGATCATGCGCGGCATCTTCATCGCGGTCGGCGCGACGCTGCTGTCGTTGTTCTCGTTCATGTTCCTGCTGTTCGGCCTGCTGCTGATCTTCACGGCCGTGCAGCTGTTCCGGCACCGCGACGAGGATCCCGACGTCGAGAACAACATCGTCGTGAAGACCGCGCGCAGGCTCCTGCCCGTCACGGACGACTACGTCGGCGGCAAGATCTTCACCCGCATCGATGGCAAGCGGCTCGCCACTCCCCTGTTCGTCGTGCTGGTCGCGATCGGTGGCGTCGACCTGCTCTTCGCGCTCGACTCGATCCCCGCGGTCTTCGGCGTGACCGAGCAGCCCTACATCGTGTTCACCGCCAACGCGTTCGCGCTGCTCGGCCTGCGGGCGTTGTTCTTCCTCGTCAAGGGCCTGCTCGACCGGCTGGTGTACCTGTCGGCCGGGCTCGCGATCATCCTCGCGTTCATCGGCGTCAAGCTGATCCTGCACTGGGCGCACGTGGACATCTCCGCGAGCGTGCCCGAGGTGCCGACGCCGCTCAGCCTCGGCGTGATCATCGCGATCCTGGTGATCGTCACCGTCGCCAGCCTGATCAAGACGCGCAACGACCCGGCAGCCAAGGCCCATCCCGGTTCGCTGCGCGGCCACCGCGACGAAGATAAGTAACACTTGACTACTTAGTAACAGCTGTTACACGATCTGGCGCATGGATCTGCGCGAGGTCGAGCCCGCACGCGACCGCCGGGTGCGCCGCACCCGCGCGGCCGTGTTGCGAGCCGTGATCGACCTGGTCACCGAGCGGGGCACGGCGGCGATCACCGTGTCCGAGATCGCCGAGGCCGCCGACGTCAGCAGGCGGGTCGTCTACCAGCACTTCGGCGACCTCGACTCGCTGCTGCTGGAGGCGGGGCTCGACCTCGCCCGGCGCGAGCTGCTGCCCCGCCTCACCGGCTTCAACCAGGCGGACCCTCGGGCCGAGACCCTCGCCATGGCCCGGCACTTCGCCGACCACCGCGTGTTCTACCGCGCCCTGCTCACCGGTTCGTGCGCGTTCGCCCTGGACCGCGGGCTCATCAGCCTGCTCCTGCCGATCAACCGCCAGGCCGTCGAACACCTGTACCGCGACCGGCTCTCCGAGCAGGCCGCCGAGGACCTCGCCGCGTTCGTCACGGGCGGCGCAGGATCGTTCGTCACGTCCTGGGTGGTCGCGGGCGCGCCCGATCCCGAGACGTTCACCGACCGGCTGATGAGCGTGATCTCACTACTCCTGGAGCCCCGATGATCAGCCGTCTTCTTCAACGTGGAATGAAGCTCTCGCCGCCGCTGACCCGTGACGTCGTGGTGCAGCGGGATCTGCGCGTCCCGATGCCCGACGGCGTGGACCTGCTCGCGGACCGGTGGATGCCGCGCTCCGGCGGCGACGGGCTGCCGACGGCGCTGATCCGCTCCCCGTACGGCCGGCGCCTGTTCGGCGCGGTCATGGCGAGGCCGCTGGCCGAGCGCGGCTACCAGGTGGTGATCCAGAGCGTGCGCGGCGGGTTCGGCTCCGGCGGCACGTTCGACCCGATGCGCCAGGAACGCGCGGACGGCCTCGCGACGCTCGACTGGCTGGTGGAGCAGCCGTGGAGCGACGCGATCGTGCTCTACGGGCTGAGCTACCTCGGTCACGTGCAGTGGGCGGTCGCCGACCAGGTGCCGCCCCAGGTCAAGGCGATGATCCCGGTGGTGACGGAATCGGCTCTGACGCTGGAGTTCCTGCGCCCGGACGGCATGTCGCTGGAGACGCCGTTCGAGTGGGGTGTGCTGGTCGGCACCCAGCAACGTCCGCTGGCGCTGCTGCGCAAGACGTTCCAGGACAAGAAGACCGCACGAGCGCTGCGGACGCTGCCGTTGCGGGACGGGGACATCGCGGCGTTCGGCTCGCGCTCCGCCTACATCCAGGACATCCTCACGCACGACGCCGACTCTCCGCGCTGGCAGGGGTTCGACCACAGCCACCGGGTCGCCGGCGTGACCGTGCCCGTGAGCTCCATCGGCGGCTGGCACGACATCTTCCTGCCCGGTCAGCTGCGCGACTTCCAGGTCTTGCAGGACAACGGCCGTTCCGCGCGGCTGACCGTCGGACCGTGGACCCACACCGACGTCATGGCTCCACCGATCAACGAGGCCTTGGAATTCGGTCTCGCGCACGCACGCGGTGAAGAACCACCTGAGCGCGCCGCGGTCCGGCTGTACGTGATGGGTGAGGACGCGTGGCGCTCGTTCGACTCCTGGCCGCCCTCCGGCTACTCGCCCACGCGCTTTCACCTGGGTTCAGACGGTGCCCTCGGTACAGCGGCGCCTGATGAGTCCTCAGTGGACACGTTCCACTACGACCCGACCGATCCCACTCCGGCGTCCGGAGGTGTGCGCCTGGCGCGGGACGGCGGTCGCGTCGACAACACCTCGCTGGAAGCCCGGCCGGACGTGCTCACCTACACCACGCCCGTCCTCGACCAGGACACCGAGGTGATCGGTGAGGTCAGCGCGGAGATCTGGTTCTCCTCGTCGCTCGCGCACGCCGACGTGTTCGTCCGGCTTTGCGACGTCGATCCGGCAGGGCGTTCGTGGAACGTGTGCGACGGCCTGGTGAGCCTGACATCGGCGGACGAACCGCAGTGCGCGACGGTCAAGCTGTGGCCGACGGCGTACCGCTTCCGGCGCGGGCACCGAATCCGGGTGCAGGTCTCCAGCGGCGCGTTCCCCCGTTACGCCCGCAATCCCGGTACCGGCGAACCGCGCGCGACGGCCACGACGATGATCGCGGCGGACCAGACGGTCCACTGTGGACCGGCACGGCCGTCCGCGATCATTCTTCCCGTGCGCTGAACGGGTCAGGCGCCCTCGCCGGGCTTGCCCTTCCCCCTGCCGGACTTGCCCTTGCCGCTCTTGTCCTGGTCGGCCGGCTTGGGCTTGTCCACGGCGTGGACCGGCGGCGCGACGATCGGAGCGGTCGGCCGCACCGCCACGGGGGTGGGCACGAACTCCGCCGTGCGGGGCTGGGTCGACACCGCCGAGGTCGAGTCCGCCGGAGTCGAGTCCACCGGGGTCGAGGCAGGCGCGGTGGTCTCCGGCGGCTCCGACCCCGTTGACGTGACGCTGTTCCAGGCGCTGATCCCCGTGCCGATCACCGAGATCAGCACCACGATCGAGGCGGCCGCGAGCAGTCCGCGTGACCGCGGTGGCCGGGGTGGTGCCACCACAAGAGTCGGCGGGTCCGACGCGGGCGTGCGCAGAGCCTCGGCGCACTCGCGAGCGGAGGGACGGCGGGCCGCGGTCAGAGACGTCATCCTGGACAGCAACCGCACGAGGTCGAACGGCAGGTCGTCCGGCACGACCGGCGGCCGGTGCAGCCGGGCGACGGCGGCCTCGACCTCCGCGCCTTCGTACTCGCGGTGGCCGGTCAGGCATTCCAGCAGCACCAGCCCGAGCGCGTAGACGTCGGCGGCCTCGGTGATCTCCTCGCCGCGCACCTGTTCCGGCGCGAGGTAGGCGGCCGTGCCGACGACGAGACCGGTCTTGGTGAGGCTGGCGCCGTCCGTGAAGCGCACCAGGCCGAAGTCGGCCAGGCGAGGCATGCCGTCGGCGTCGAGAAGGATGTTGGAGGGCTTGACGTCGCGGTGGACCAGGCCGCGCGTGTGCACGTGCGCCAGCGCGTCGGCCAGTGCCGCACCCACCCGGCGCACGTCGTCGACGGACATCGGGCCGTCGTTGACGCGGTCGCGCAACGTCCTGCCCTCGATGAGTTCCAGCACCACGTACGGTTCCTCGCCACCCGGATCCGCGTCGAAGACCGTGACCAGGCCCGGATGCGACAGCCCCGCGAGCGCGCGGATCTCGTTGTCGATCCGGTGTGCGTCCGCGAGGTCCTCGCCGGGTTTGAAGAGCTTGATGGCGACATCACGCGCCAGCAGGACGTCCCTGGCCCGGCGCACCTGCGCGACCCCGCCCGTGCCGAGCACCTCGCCCAGCCGGTACCGGTCGGCGAGAAGAACACTGTCCGGCGGCATGGGAAGGCCTTTCCGTTCGGGCGGGACCACCCGTGGGTGCCCACCCGCCGGGTGATCCAACCGTGGAGCAGGCTCCACCTGAGAACACCGGCTGGCTTCATCGATCATTCCGCGCCGCCTGACCATCCTGAGCAGGACAGACGTCACGCGACCGAAAGAAGATCATGCCCAGCCTGAAACCGGCCCTCGTCCTGCTGACAGGGGCCTTGTGCGCCATGGCGATGACCGGAACCGCCGGTGCCGTCGTGAACGGGAGCGACTCCACCGAGCGCTACGAGTTCATGGCGTCGATCCCGGAGACCGTGCCCGCCGCGGGTGGCGCGAAAGGAGTGTGCGGAGCGTCGTTGATCCACCCCCGCTGGGTCGTGACGGCCGCGCACTGCGTCGACCCGGAAGGAACCGGAGCGGTGCCGGACGGGACCATCCGCATCGGCAGCGACCGCAGGACGTCCGGCGGCACCGTGCGCGCCATCGACCGCGTGGTGCGGCATCCGGGTTATCGGCTCGGACAGCCCAACCAGCACGACATCGCGTTGATCCGGCTCGACCGCCCGGTGCGCGAGCAGCCGATCCGCGTCGCCGCCCGGCCCGGCCGGGCGGGAACGCCGACCAGGCTGCTCGGTTTCGGCACCACAGTGGACACGGTCGACATCACCGAGGCGGTGTTCCCCGAACGACTCCAGCAACTGGACACCCGGCGTGGCGCGGTGTCCGAGTGCGCGCCGGGCTACGCGGACGCGACGCGGTTGTGCACGATCAGCCGCAAGCCGGGCGCCATGGCGTGCGTCGGCGATTCGGGCGGCCCGCAGATCCAGCGCGGGAAGCACGGCCGGTGGGAGCTGATCGGCACGACCTCCGGTCCCGGTGACACGGACAGCCTCTGTGCGAACGGGCCGGGCCTCTACACGAACGTGCCGGCGCACGCGGAGTGGATTCGCGCGACGATCAATGGCCCCTCGCACCGCTGAACACCTCGTGGCTAATGTCGGCGTGCGGCCGCATTCCGCCCTTCCACGAGAACGAGGAGAAATCGTGCGTGCAATTTCGGCGTTCGTGTTGATCGCGGCCGCGACACTGGCCACCGCAGTGCCGGCGTCGGCGGCACAGGTCGACGCGGCCGTGTCACTTCAGCCGCAGGCCAGGCTGGAGGCGCGGGGCGTCGCCGTCGTCGTGCCGACCCGCGTGATGTGCCAGAACGGTGCCACCGGGTCGTTGTGGGTGCAGGTCACCCAGAACGTGCGGGGTGACCTCGCGATCGGCGACAAGTACACGTCGAGCGTTCCGTGCACCGGCGCCTTCCACAAGGTCGACGTCACCGTGGTATCGCGCACGAAAGCATTCCGGCAGGGCGTCGCATTCACTTCCGCGTCGCTGAACGTCTACCTTCCGCCGGACAGTTCGAGCATTGTGGAAAGCGACAGGGAAATGATGCTCGTCAGGTAGTCGCCGCCCGCCGTTTGACCGCGGTGGAGGCGCGGACCACGAGCTCCGGCTGGAACTTCACGTGCCGGTGCTCGTGGTCCGGCTCGTTCTCCGTCAGCAGCAGCTGGGCGGCGGTGCGGCCCAGCTGCTCACGCGGCTGGCGCACGGACGTCAACGGCACGGCGGCGGCCGCGGCGAACTCGATGTCGTCGTAGCCGACGACGGCCAGGTCGTCCGGCACGCGCAGCCCCTGCTGCGTCATCGACTGCAGCAGGCCGAGCGCGAGCAGGTCGTTGGCGCAGAACGCCGCCGTGGGACGGCGCGAGGCAGGCAGGCCCACCAGCCGCTCCCCCGCCTCCCGGCCTTCCGCCACCTGCAGGCTCCTGGTTTCGAGGAACGTGAGCGCGTCCGCGGGCAGCCCGGCGTTTGTCAGCGCTCGCATGGCGCCCTCACGCCGGTCACGTACCTGCTGGATGGACAGCGGGCCGCCGACCATCGCGATGCGGGTGTGGCCGCTCTCGATCAGGTGGGTGACCGCCAGTTCGCCACCGAGCACGTCGTCCACGGCCACCGAGCAGCGCGAGCCGTCCGCCGCCTCGCGGTCGACCAGCACGACGGGCGTGCCGCGTTCGGCGATCTGCGCGCTCTCCGCGTCGACCGGGGTGATCAGGATGCCCTCGACGCGTTGTTCGTGCAGCAACTCCAGGTACTCGCGTTCACGGCCGTCGTCCGACGCGCTGTTGCACAGGAACAGGGCGAGGCCAGCCTCTCGCGCCGCGTCCTCGACCCCGCGTGCCACGTCCGTGAAGAACGGGTTCGCCGCGTCGAGCACGACATAGGCGATCACCCTGCTGCGGCCCGCGCGGAGCTGCCGCGCGGACTCGTTGCGCACGAAGCCGAGTTGCTCGATGGCGGCCAGGACCCGCTGGCGCGTGGCCGGGGCGACGACGTCGGGGCGGTTCAGCACGTTCGAGACGGTCGCGTTGGACACGCCGGCGTGCTGCGCGACGTCGCGGATGCCCACTGACGGCTTCACCGGCGGCTCCTTTGTTGAAACGTGACAACGAATCGTACCTCGCAACTCTTGACATGGTGCCGTAACACACCCAGAGTGCTCGTAACTCAGGCGTTAAAACGTTTCAACATCGAGGAGACGGACGTGGACCGACCTCCCGTGGTGACACTGGACGAGGTGAGCAAGTCCTTCGGCGCCGTCCGCGCGTTGTCCGGGGTGTCGCTGCGATTGCTGCCCGGCGAGGCCCACGCGTTGCTCGGGGAGAACGGCGCCGGCAAGTCGACGCTGATCAAGACACTCGCCGGAGTCCATCGCCCGGACGCCGGCCAGGTGCTCGTCGACGGCGCCGCGCAACGCTTCTCCGGTCCCGCCGACGCACTCGCCGCGGGCATCGCGATCATCTACCAGGAACCGACGCTGTTCGGCGACCTGTCGGTGGCCGAGAACGTGTTCATGGGCCGTCAGCCGCTCGGGTTCGGCCGCCGCATCGACGTCGCCACGATGCACGCCCGCACGTCGGAGTTGTTCTCCCGCCTGGGGGTCAAGCTCGACCCGGCCCGCCCGGCACGCGGACTGTCCATTGCGGACCAGCAGCTCGTCGAGATCGCCAAGGCGTTGTCGTTCGACGCCCGCGTGATCGTCATGGACGAACCGACCGCCGCCCTGTCCGAGCACGAGGTCCAACGGCTTTTCGGTGTGGTGCAGGCATTGCGCGCGCAGGACGCCGCTGTGCTGTTCGTCTCGCACCGGCTGGGTGAGGTGTTCGAGTTGTGCCAGCGCGCCACCGTGCTGCGTGACGGCGAGTTCGTGTGGTCCGGCGAACTGTCCGACGAGACTCCGGACTCGTTGGTGCGCCGCATGGTCGGCCGCGAGCTGTCCCAGCTCTTCCCCAAACAGGACACGACCGCCGGCGAGGTGCTGCTCTCGGTGCAACGGCTGACCCGTGAGGGCGTGTTCACCGACGTGTCGTTCGACGTGCGGGCGGGCGAGATCGTCGCCCTGTCAGGGCTCGTCGGCGCCGGACGCAGCGAGGTGGCACGGGCGATCTTCGGCATCGACCGTCCCGACGCGGGCTCTGTGCACGTGAACAACCGGAAGCTGAAGTACGGCTCCCCCACCGCCGCGATGGCCGCGGGCATCGGGTTCGTGCCGGAGGACCGCCGCCAGCAGGGACTCGTGATGGACGCGTCCATCGAACGCAACACCGCGCTCGCCTCACTGGGCAGGCTGTCGAAGTTCGGGTTGCTGCGCCGCCGTAGTGAACGTGCTCTCGCCCAGGACTGGGCGGTGAAGCTGCGGCTGAAGTTCTCCCGGCTGAGCGACCCGGTCGGCGTGCTGTCCGGCGGCAACCAGCAGAAGGTCGTGCTGGCGAAGTGGCTGGCGCGCAACCCGTCGGTGCTGATCGTCGACGAACCGACGCGTGGCATCGACGTCGGTACGAAGGCCGAGGTGCACCGGCTGCTGTCGGAACTGGCCGGGCAGGGCGTCGCGGTGCTGATGATCTCGTCGGAACTGCCGGAGGTGCTCGGCATGGCCGACCGCGTGCTCGTGATGCACGAGGGCCGCCTGGTCGAGGAACTGTCGCGGACAGAGGCGACCGAGGAACGGGTGGCGATGGCGGCCGCGGGACAGGTGGTGGCGCCATGACCACCCAACTCACCCCGGCCGTCGCCCCCTCCCGCCGCACCGCCGCCCGCCGCCTCACCACCCGCGTCGGCCGGGTCCGCGAACTCGGCATCGTCGTGGCGCTGGCCCTCGTGGTCATCCCCACCGCGATCGTCAACCCGCGCTTCATCCAGCCCCAAAGCCTGCGCGACCTCCTCCTCAACGCCTCGATCGTCGCGCTCCTCGCGGTGGGCCAGACCCTCGTCGTCATCACCCGCAACGTCGACCTGTCCGTCGGCTCGGTCCTGGGCCTGTCCGCGTTCCTCACGGCCCAGCACTTCGCCGACAACCCCGGCACCCCACTGGTCCTGGGCATCGGTTTCGGCGTTGCGGTCGGTCTCGCGTGCGGACTGCTCAACGGCCTGCTGGTCGCACTCGGCAACGTCCCCAGCCTCGTGGTCACGCTCGGCACGCTGTACGTGTTCCGCGGCGTCGACTACGCGCTGGCCCAAGGCAAACAGGTCAACGCCTCCAACCTCCCCGACGCCCTGCTGAACCTCGGCAGCAGCCGCGTCCTCGGCATCCCGATCCTCGTGCTGGTCGCCGTCGTGGTGATCGTGGTGGCCGCCGTCTACCTGCGCTCCTACCGGTCCGGCCGCGAGCTGTACGCGATCGGCTCGAACCCGGAGGCCGCCACGCTCGCCGGCATCCCCGTGGCGAAGCGCACGCTCACCACGTTCGCCATCTCCGGGCTGATCGCCGGACTCGCGGGCGCGCTCTGGGTGGCCCGGTACGGCACGGTCGACGCGGCCGCGGGCACCGGCCTCGAACTCCAGGTCGTCGCGGCGGTCGTGGTCGGCGGCGTCGCGATCTTCGGCGGGTCCGGCACGGTCACCGGCGCGGCGCTCGGCGCGCTGCTGCTGGGCACGATCACCAGTTGCCTGGTGGTGCTGCAGATCCCCGCGTTCTGGCAGCAGGCGATCGCGGGCGCGCTCCTGCTCAGCGCGATCACCGTCGACCGGCTCCTCGCACTGCGACTGGCGAAAGCCCTGCGCACCTCCGAAGGGACCAGCCATGCGTAACCTCCTGCGGTGGGAGACCGCGCTGGTGTTCCTGCTGATCGTGGTAGCGCTGACAGGTCAGGTGAGCACGGACGGCTCGTTCCTGTCCGGCGGCAACCTCTTCTACCTCGGCCTCGACATCGGCGAGATCGCGCTGATCGCCCTCCCGCTCACGCTGGTGATCGTCGCGGGCGAGATCGACCTGTCCGTCGCGTCGGTGCTCGGCCTGTCCAGCGCGCTGATCGGCTGGCTGTGGAACGCGGGCTGGTCCCTGGAAACGATCCTGCCCACGGTGATCGTCGTGGGCGCGGTGTGCGGAGCGGTCAACGGCCTGCTCGTCACACGGCTCGGACTGCCCTCGCTCGCCGTCACCATCGGCACGCTCGCTCTCTACCGCGGCCTCGCGCTGGTCGTCCTGGGCGACACCGCGGTCGCCGACTTCCCGGCGAGCTACACCTCGTTCGGCACGACTCCGTTGCCCGGCACCGACATCCCCTATCCGATCGTGCTGGCCGCGATCCTCGCCGTCCTGTTCGGCGTCGCCCTGCACGCCAGCTCGTTCGGCCGGTCCGTCTACGCGATCGGTGCCAACGAAGAAGGTGCGCGCTTCTCCGGCATCAGGGTCAAGCGCATCAAGCTGTCCCTGTTCGTGCTCGCCGGGGCCGTCGCCGCGATCGCGGGCATCGTCTACACGTTCCGCTTCTCGAGCGCCCGCGCGGACAACGGCGTCGGGCTCGAACTGGCCGTCGTCGCCGCGGTGCTGCTCGGCGGCGTGTCCATCTTCGGCGGCAAGGGATCGCTCTTCGGCGTGCTCGCGGGCGTGCTGCTGCTGGGCGGCCTGCGCAACCTCCTGATCCTGCAGGACACCTCGACCGAGGTCCTCACCATCGTCACCGGCCTCCTGCTGCTGGTGAGCGTTCTCGCCCCGTCCGTCACCCGTCGCGTTGGAAGTCTGAGAAAGGCCGCGCCATGAAGACACGTCTAGTGCTTGCCCTGGTGATGTCCGGGGCCGTAGCGCTCACCGCCTGCGGTGGCACCACGAAGGACAACGCCGGTGATCAGACCGGTGGCGCCACCAACGCCGCCAAGGGTGATCCCAACGCGGCGCTCAAAGAGGGCCTGAAGATCACGTTCCTGCCCAAGCAGGTCAACAACCCGTACTTCACCGTGGCGCAGAAGGGTGCCGAGCAGGCGGGCACGGCGATCAAGGCCGAGCTCAAGGCCACCGGACCGTCCGACGCGGCCGCGTCCTCCCAGGTCACCTACATCAACACCGCCGCGCAGCAGAAGCAGGACGCGCTGGTGATCTCCGCGAACGACGCCAACGCCGTGGCGCCCGCGTTGAAGAGCGCACGTTCACAAGGGCTCAAGGTCGTCACGTTCGACTCCGACGCGGCGCCGGACGCGCGCGACGTCTTCATCAACCAGGCCACGTCGACCGAGATCGCCGCCGGCCAGGTGAAGCTGATCTCCGAGGCGGTCGGCGGGTCCGGTGAGATCGCGATCCTGTCCGCGACTCCCAACGCCACCAACCAGAACGCGTGGATCGAGGTCATGAAGACCGAGCTCGCGAAGCCCGAGTACGCCGGTCTCAAGCTCGTGGAGACCGCGTACGGCAACGACGACGACCAGACGTCGTTCCAGAAGACGCAGGGTCTGCTGCAGGCGCACCCGAACCTCAAGGGCATCATCTCGCCGACCACGGTCGGTGTCGCGGCGGCCGCGCGGTACCTCAGCTCGTCGGAGTACAAGGGCAAGGTGCAGCTGACCGGTCTCGGCACGCCGAACCAGATGCGCAAGTTCGTCCAGGACGACACCGTGAAGTCGTTCGCGCTGTGGGACCCGAGCAAGCTCGGCTACCTCGCCACCTACACCGCCGCCGCGCTCGCGTCCGGGCAGATCACCGGTGCCGAGGGCGAGAAGTACAAGGCCGGTGAGCTCGGCGACTACACGATCGGCGCCAAGGGCGAGGTCGTGCTCGGCCCGCCGACCGTGTTCACCAAGGACAACATCGACAAGTTCGACTTCTGACGTGCGCGTCTGCTTCACCTTGCGGGTCCGCCCCGATCGTCTCGACGACTATCGGGCGCGGCACCGCGAGGTGTGGCCGGAGATGCGGGCCGCCCTCAGCGAAGCGGGATGGCGCAACTACTCCCTCTTCCTCGCCGGGGACGGCCTGCTCATCGGCTACCTCGAGTGCGACGACTTCGACGCGGCGCTCGCGGAGATGGCGCGCACCGAGGTGAACGCGCGCTGGCAGGCCGAGATGGCGGAGTTCTTCGAAGGCGACGGCAACGCCGACGAACGGATGCGGCCGCTCGACGAGGTCTTCCACCTCGACTGAAATGCTTTGGGGAGAACCATGAGTGTGAAGGACGCGCTGCGCGAGCAGCGGATCGAGACGCCGTCGTGGGCGTACGGCAACTCCGGCACCCGGTTCAAGGTGTTCGCGCAGCAGGGAGTTCCGCGCACGCCGTACGAGAAGATCGACGACGCCGCGGTGGTGCACCGGCTCACCGGCATCGCGCCGACCGTCGCGTTGCACATCCCGTGGGACAGGGTCGACGACTACGGGAAGTTGTCCGAGTACGCGCGGGATCGCGGTGTCGCGCTCGGGGCCATCAACTCCAACGTGTTCCAGGACGACGACTACAAGCTCGGCAGCGTCTGCCATCCGGACGCGACGGTGCGGCGCAAGGCGATCGGGCACCTGCTGGACTGCGTCGACATCATGGACCAGACGGGGTCTCGCGATCTCAAGCTGTGGTTCGCCGACGGCCTGAACTACCCCGGTCAGGACAACCTCCGCGCCCGTCAGGACCGGCTCGCGGAGGCGTTGGCCGAGACCTACGAACGGCTCGGCGCGGATCAGCGGATGTTGCTGGAGTACAAGCTCTTCGAGCCCGCCTTCTACGCCACGGACGTGCCGGACTGGGGCACGGCGTTCGCGCACTGCCTGCAGCTGGGCGAACGGGCGCAGGTCGTGATCGACACCGGGCACCACGCCCCCGGCACGAACATCGAGTTCATCGTGTCGTTCCTGCTGCGGGCGGACAAGCTCGGCGCGTTCGACTTCAACTCGCGCTTCTACGCCGACGACGACCTGATGGCCGGGGCCGCCGACCCGTTCCAGCTGTTCCGGATCATGCACGAGATCGTGCTGGGCGACGCGCTGAAGCCCGCCGCCGGCATCGCGTTCATGCTCGACCAGTGCCACAACCTGGAGCCGAAGATCCCGGCGATCATCCGTTCGGTGCTCAACGTCCAGGAGGCGACGGCCAAGGCCCTCCTGGTCGACCAGGAGGCGTTGTCGGAGGCTCAGCGGGCCGGTGACGTGCTGGGTGCCAACGCCGCGGTGATGGACGCCTACAACACCGATGTGCGGCCACTTCTGCGGGAGCTCCGCGAGGAGATGGGCCTCGACCCCGATCCGATGGCCGCGTACCGGCGGTCCGGGTACGCCGAGCAGATCGTCAGGGAACGAGTCGGTGGCGAGGCCGCCGGGTGGGGTGCGTGATGGAGCAGGTGCAAGCGCTGCTGGGGCGGAGCAACCGGCTCGGCGCCGATCCGCGCAACACCAACTACGCGGGTGGCAACACCTCGGCCAAGGGATCCGAGACGGATCCGGTGACCGGGCAGCCCGTGGACCTGATGTGGGTCAAGGGATCCGGCGGTGACCTGGGGACGGTGAAGGAGACCGGGCTCGCGGTGCTCAGGCTCGACCGGCTCCGCGCGCTGACCGAGGTCTATCCGGGCGTGGAGCGCGAGGACGAGATGGTCGCCGCGTTCGACTTCTGCCTGCACGGCAAGGGAGGCGCGGCGCCATCGATCGACACGGCCATGCACGGCCTGGTCGACGCCGCCCACGTCGACCACCTGCATCCGGACGCCGGCATCGCGTTCGCGACGGCCGCGGACGGCGAGGCGCTGGTCAAGGCGTGCTTCGGCGAGCGCGTGGCGTGGGTGCCGTGGCGGCGGCCCGGTTTCCAGCTGGGACTGGACATCGCGGCGATCAAGCGTGACCACCCGCAGGCGATCGGCGTCGTTCTGGGCGGACACGGCATCACCGCGTGGGGCGCGACCAGCGAGGAGTGCGAGGCTCATTCGCTGGAGATCATCGAGACCGCCCAGCGCTACCTCGACGAGCACGGCCGCGCTGAGCCGTTCGGGCCGGTGGTCCACGCACCGCTATCCTCGGAGGAGCGGCGGGTACGGGCTGCCGAGCTGGCGCCGGTGATCCGCGGCCTGGCCTCCACGGACAGCCCCCAGATCGGTCACTTCACCGACTCCGGCGTGGTGCTGGACTTCCTGTCGCGGGAACGGCATCCGGAACTGGCCGCGCTCGGCACGTCGTGTCCCGACCACTTCCTGCGCACCAAGGTCCGGCCGCTGGTGCTCGACCTGCCGCCGGCCGCGCCGCTGGAAGACGTGGTGGAGCGCCTGAAACTCCTGCACGCCGCCTACCGCGAGGACTACCGGTCCTACTACGAGCGGCACGCCGGGCCGGACAGCCCGCCGATGCGCGGTGCCGACCCGGCGATCGTGCTCGTGCCGGGCGTCGGGATGTTCAGCTTCGGCCGCGACAAGCAGACCGCGCGCGTAGCCGGAGAGTTCTACGTGAACGCCATCAACGTCATGCGGGGCGCCGAATCCGTGTCGCGGTACGCGCCGATCGACGAGCGCGAGAAGTTCCGCATCGAGTACTGGTCGCTCGAAGAGGCCAAGCTCCAGCGGATGCCGAAACCCAAGCCGCTCGCCACCCGCGTCGCGCTCGTCACCGGTGGTGGTTCGGGCATCGGTCGCGCGGTCGCTCAGAGGCTGGCCGCCGAGGGCGCGTGCGTCGTGGTGGCCGACCGGGACGGCGACAGCGCACGCGAAGTCGCTTCAGGCCTGGGTTCCTCGGACGTTGCGGTGCCGGTGACCGTCGACGTCACTTCCGCCGCGGGCATCGCCGAGGCGTTCCGCGCGGCCGCGCTCGCGTTCGGCGGCGTGGACCTGGTGGTCAACAACGCGGGCCTGTCGATCTCCAAGCCGCTCGAACTGACCACCGAGGCGGACTGGGACCTCCAGCACGACGTGATGGCCAAGGGGTCGTTCCTGGTCTCGCAGCAGGCAGCCAAGATCATGCGCGCCCAGGGCATGGGCGGTGACCTCATCTACATCTCCAGCAAGAACGCGGTCTTCGCCGGCCCGAACAACGTCGCGTACGGGGCGGCCAAAGCAGACCAGGCGCACCAGGTCCGGTTGCTGGCGGCCGAACTCGGCGAGGACGGCATCCGCGTCAACGGCATCAACCCGGACGGTGTGGTCCGCGGCTCCGGGATCTTCGCCGGCGGCTGGGGCGCCCAGCGCGCCGCCGTCTACGGCGTGCCCGAGGAGAAGCTCGGCGAGTTCTACGCCCAGCGCACGCTGCTCAAACGCGAAGTGCTGCCCTCGCACGTGGCAGCGGCGGTGTTCGCGCTGACAGCGGGCGACCTGTCCCTCACGACCGGCCTGCACGTGCCGGTCGACGCCGGTGTCGCAGCGGCGTTCCTGCGATGACCACGGTCGCCGCGATCGACCTCGGCGCGTCCAGCGGCCGCGTGGTGCGAGGGGTCTTCACCGACCGCGGCGTTCACATCGAGGAGGTGCACCGGTTCGCCAACGGGCCGGTGCGCCACCGCGACCGGCTGCGGTGGGACCTGCCCCGCCTCTACCACGAGGTTCTCACCGGGCTGCGACTCACTGGTGGTCTGGCCAGCATCGGCATCGACAGCTGGGCGGTCGACTACGGCCTGCTCGACGCGTCCGGCGAACTGCTGGGCGATCCCGTTTGTTATCGCGACTCCCGCACCGACGGCATCACGCCCGCCGATGGCCTGTACGAGATCAACGGGCTGCAGTTCCAGCCGTTCAACACGATGTTCCAGCTCATGGCCGAACCCCTGCTCCCCCAGGCCTCCCAGCTCCTGCTGATCCCCGACCTGGTCTCCTACTGGCTGACGGGGCAACGCGGCACCGAGTACACCAACGCCACCACGACGGGCCTGATCGACGTCCGAACAGGACAGTGGTCGCCCGAGCTGACCCGCGACCTCCCGCCAGGCCTGCTACCGGCCCTGCGTCACCCCGGCGACCTCGCGGGCACCTTCAAGGGCATTCCCGTCACCGCTGTCGGTTCGCATGACACCGCGTCCGCCGTCGTAGCGGTGCCCGCCGAGACGGACCGGTTCGCCTACATCTCGTGCGGCACCTGGTCCCTGGTCGGCGTCGAGCTCGACTTCCCGGTGCTCACCGCCGAGAGCCGCACCGCCAACTTCACGAACGAGGGCGGCGTGGACGGCACGATCCGCTACCTCCGCAACGTGATGGGCCTCTGGCTCCTGCAGGAATGCCTGCGCACCTGGGACACCGCGCTGGACCCGTTGCTGCGGGAAGCCGCGCAGGTGACCGGGTCGGTGTTCGACCCCAACGACCCGGTGTTCCTCCCGCCCGGCGACATGCCCGCCCGGATCGAACGGGCCTGCGGGAAGACCATGACACGGGCGGAGATCGTCCGGTCCATTCTGGACAGTCTCGCGCTCGCTCACCGCGACGCCATCGCGGACGCGCAGCGGTTGTCCGGCAAGGAGGTCGAGGTCGTGCACATCGTCGGTGGCGGCTCGCGCAACGAGTTGCTCTGCCAGCTCACCGCCGACGCGTGTGGGCTGCCCGTCGTGGCGGGTCCGGCCGAGGCGACCGCGCTGGGCAACGTCCTGGTGCAGGCGCGTGCCGTGGGCGCGGCCCACGGCACACTCGCCGATCTCAGGAAGCTGGTGCGGCAGTCGCAGCAGCTGCGGCACTACCTCCCGCGATGATTTTTCGAGAGAAGTTTCGAAAATTATTCGTCCGTCCGTGCGGATTGACTCTCGTTCGCGCGCAGCCCTAGGTTCGTTGCAGGTTCGTCTTTTCACTCCTTTTCGAAAGGAACGTGAGAGATGCGCAGGCGTTCGTTCCTCGGCCTGGCCGCCACCGGTGCACTCGTCCCCACCGTCGCCCAGGCTGATGCCAGGGGCGAACGCTGGGTCACCACGTGGACGTCGATGCCACAGCTGACGGAACCGCACAACATGCCACCGCCGCCGTTCACCCAGGAGAACCTCGTGCTGGCGGACGCCACGCTGCGCCAGACCGTCCAGGTCTCGGTGGGCGGGCGGCGGATGCGGTTGCGGTTCTCCAACGCGTTCGGCGGGGCGGTGCTGCCGATCACCGCGGTCACCGTCGCACTGCCGGTGGACGGCCGCGCGGGCGTCAGTGCGGTCCAGCCGGGGACGGTCCGGCGGGTGACGTTCGGCGGCAGGGCCTCGGCGAACGTTCCGGTCGGCGCACTGGTCCTGTCCGACCCACTCGGCTTCACCCTCGCTCCGGGCACGAACCTCACCGTGACCGCCTACTTCGCGAGCGGCCAGGCGTCCACGGCGATCACCTCGCACCCCGGCTCCCGCACCACGTCGCACCTGGTGGCGGGCAACCACGTCGACTCCCCGGACCTGCCGGGCGCGACCCCCACCGACCACTGGTACTTCGTCAGCGGCGTCGAGGTGCGCGCGGACGCCTCCAGCGTGGTCGTGATCGGCGACTCGCTGACCGACGGCCGCGGCTCGACCACCAACGGCAACGACCGCTGGCCCAACCAGCTCTTCGACCGGTTGCGGGGCAAGGACATCGCGGTCCTCAACCAGGCCGCGGGCGGCAACCGCGTGCTCAACGACGGCCTCGGCCCCAGTGTGCTGGCCCGGCTGGACCGCGACCTCCTCGCGCAGAGCGCCGTCCGGTGGCTGATCCTCTTCGAGGGCGTCAACGACATCGGTACCGCCGCGCCGGACGAAACCGCCCAGAAGCAGGTGTCCGACGACCTGATCGCCGCCTACCAGCAGATCGTCGACCGCGCCCACGCACACGACATCCAGGTCTACGGCGCCACACTGCTTCCGTTCGGCGGCAGCGGCTACGACGATCCGGGCGGCACCCGCGAGGCGGCCAGGCAGACCGTCAACCGCTGGATCCGCACGAGCCGCCGCTTCGACGCGGTCATCGACTTCGACGCCGCCGTGCGCGATCCGGCCGATCCGCGGCGACTCCTTGCCGCCGCGGACGTCGGTGACCACCTGCACCTGAACCCGACCGGGTACCGAATGCTCGCGGAGGCGGTGCCGATCCGCCTGTTCCGGTAGTGCGGTGCCACTACTTGCCGCGGCGAGCCGGCCAGGGGCGGATCTGACCGGCGCGGGCGGCCCTGCGCAGCAGCAGCACGGTGGCGGCGAGGCAGACCAGGAGTGCGATCAGGCTGGCCTCCGGGCCGAACGTGCCGCCCGTGAGCACTGACGAGCCGGACAAAGTGGTGCGCAGCAGTCCGTTGGGCACGTCGTTCGACCCGGACACCGCGATGCCGAAGAGGCCGGCGTGGGTGAAGTTCCAGGCGAAGTGCAGACCGATCGGGAACCACAGCGACTGGGTCACGACGTAGGCGGAGGCGAGCATGGCGCCGCCGGTGAGCCCGATCGCCAGCGCTCCCCAGAGCGTCGCGTTGACGTTGACCAGGTGCGTCGCGCCGAACAGCAGCGAGGACACGACCAACGAGATCACGGTCCCCGCACGTTCCTCGAGGATGCGGAAGAGCACCCCGCGGAACAGCACCTCCTCCATGACCGCGACGCTCGACATCATTCCCGCGAGGCCGAGGAAACCGAAGAACGAGCCCCAGGACAGTCCGTCCACGCCGCCGAACACCAGGATCACCAGCATCATCGCGCAGAACAGGCCGAACCCGAGCAGCGCGCCCCTGCCCAGCCCGCGCCACCGGCCCCGCGACTCCAGTTCCGGCACGTCGTCCCGCACCTCGACGGTCTGGGAAAGCCTGCGGTAGCAGACGATCCCCGCCGCGGCCAGGCCGATCCCGATCGGCAGTGCGAGCAGCGGCAGCGGCGCGACGAGGGTGTCGATGCCGACCACCGCGAGCATCACGACGAACAGCGAGACGAAGAGAACCGGGAACCTGAACGTGCGCAACCGAAGCCTGCGCACGGACAACTCGACGGCTGAACGACTGTCGTCCGGGAAAGCACTTCGCTCCATGATTCCGACTTCCTGGTTGTCTGCGGGAACACCGCGAACACTAGGAAGATCGGCGACCGGGCGAATCCCACCGGAGAGGACACTCGGGGGTAGCTCTCACGGGGGACAACGGCCTCAGGAAGCCGGTTCGGCGGTCGCAGCCGCTGTGGCGCTACCTCCCCCGGTGAACCTCCACCGCCCGTGCGGCACCTTCACCACCGCGACACCGCTGGAATGCGGCACGTACACCTCGGCGGTCGACCCGACCGGCACCTCGACGGTCAGTCGCAACACGCCGTCCACCTTCGCCCAGCCCACGCTGATGCGGCCGCGCACGCTCTCGAACTCCATTCGCGCCCAGGCCAAGGCGGTCGTGGCAGGCCGGACCGTGAACGTCCGGTAGCCCGCGTCGCCCGGCCGCAGACCGGCCACGTGCTCGTACAGCCATTGCGCGATGGTGCCCTTGAAGTAGTGGTTGCGCGAACGGGTGCCGGTGTCCCACATCTCCCACATGGTGTCGGCGCCGTTCGAGAACCAGTGGCCCCAGCTCGGGTACGAGCGTTCGGTGGCCATGGCGTGCGCGACGTCGGCGTGACCGTTGTCGCCCAACGCCTGGAGCAGCACGCTGGCGCCGAGGCAGCCGACGTTGACGTGGTTGCCGTTCGCCCGGACCTCGGCGGCCAGCTTGTCCGCGACTGCCTGGACGGAGCCCGCGGGCACCATGCCGAACGCGAGCGGGATCGCGTTGGACGTCTGGCGGTAGTCGGTGTCCTTGGCGGTGCGGTAGTAGCCGTTCAGGAACGCGGCGTTGAACGCTGACAACAGGTTCGCGGCGACTTCGCGGTAGCGCGGGACGGGCTTGCCGATCACGTCACCGAGTTCGGCGGTGTGCACCAACGCGCGGTAGAGGTACGCGGTGGCGGTGAGCCTGGTGTCCTCGGGCGGGATGCCGCCCGAGTCGGGCGGCAGGAAGTCGCCGAGCGCGGTGACCGCGAGGCCGTCGCGCAGCCTGCCGATCTCCCAGTCCAGATAGCGGGTGAGTACCGGCCAGTGCTGCGCGGGCAGCCGGTCGTCGCCGTAGATCCGGTACATCTCCCTGAGCACGAACGGATACACGGTCGTCCACTCGGGCGCGGGCGCCAGTTCGCGGTAGCCCCAGCCTCCGCTCGGCACGATCACCGGGAGCTGACCGGCCGCGTCCTGGCTGTCCGCGAGGTCGCCGAGCCACTTGGTGAAGAACTTCGCCATGCCGAACTCGGCGAGCATCGACGGTGCGCCGACCTGCGCGTCGCCGGTCCAGCCGTTCTTCTCGTAGGTCGGGGTGTCGGTGGGGATGCCGTGCAGGTTGTTCGCGACGGTGCGGCGCATCGCGGCGTCGTACTGCTCGAACAACGGCTCGGAGCAGCGGAAGGTGCTGGCCCGCGGCACGTCTGAGTGCACCAGGCGGCCGACGAGCTTCGGCGCCGCCGTCAGTCCGGTGACCTCGACGTAGCGGAAACCCTTGTAGGAGAACTTCGGTTCCCACGTCTCCGCGCCGCCGGCGCAGACGTACTCGTCGAGCTGGATGCGGTTGCCGCTGACGTGCCCGTTCTCCATGTGAACGCTGCCATCGGAGTTCAGCGTCTCGCCGTGCTTGAGCCGCACCAGGGTGCCCGCGGGGGCGGTGACGGTGAGCTGCGTCCAGCCGGACATCGTGCGGCCCATGTCAGCGACGAACACGCCCGGCCTGAGCACGCTCACAGTCGGCGTGACCGACTCGACCACGCGGATCGGTTCGTGCTCCTGGGCCTTCAGCGTGCCCTTCGGCGCCGGCCTGACGGAAGTGCGCTGCCACGTGCCGTCGTCGAAACCCGGTTTCGTCCAGTCGCGCGGAGCGAGGCGGGCGTCGTAGGTCTCGCCGGTGTAGAGCGAGTTCGAGACCGTGGGGCCGTCGGTCAGGCGCCATTCCTCGTCCGACGTGATGGTCGTGCGGGTGCCGTCCGGGTGGTCGATCTCCAGCTGTGCCAGCAGTTTCGGCTCGTCGTGCCACGGCGGGCGCTCCCACCGCCACACGTTCGGCGTCTTCATGCCGTAGAAGCCGCGGCCCAGCGTCACGCCGATCGCGTTGCGGCCACTGCGAACCAGACTCGTGACGTCGTGCGTCGCGTACAGAACGGTGTTGTCGTAGTCGGTGAATCCAGGATCCAGCACCCGGTCGCCGACGCGCCGGCCGTTGATCTCGGTCTCGTGGTAGGCGAGGCCGCTGACGTACAGCCGAGCACGCTTCACCGGCTTGGCCAGCGCGAACTCCCTGCGCAGCAACGGCGCCGGCTGCTCCTTGACGGTGACGTTCGCTCCCCACGGGCCCTGGCCGTACGGTTCGAGCACGGTCGCCGGGGTCCACGCCGAGTCGTCGAAGTCCGGGGTCTGCCAGCCGGGTTGCTCGGTCTGCGCGACCTTCCAGCCGGGGCCGGTGACGATCTCGCGCTGACCATCGGGAAGATCGACCACCAGTCGCAGCAGAAGTCCGGCCGGTCCCGACGACCTGTTCGTGGCACGAGCGGCCAGCACGATCCGCCGGCCGGCCAGACGGGTCACGTCGGCGCGTTGCCCGACCTTCCACACGTCGACCTGCTCCGGGACGTGCAGGACCTCGGAACCGTTGACGTACAACGTGAAGTCGTCGTCCGCGGTCGCGACGAGCCTGGCCCTGACCGCGTCCGCGGGGAGGTCGATCGACGTCCGGAACCACCGGCTCTCCACCGGTGCCGTCGTCGACCAGATCCACGAGGCGCCGGCGAAGGTCATCGACGTGTCCGCGGCACCGATCCAGCGTGCCTGCCACGGCGTGCCGAGCAGGGCGGTCTCCCACCAGTTCGTCGTGCTCCACGCCGACACCCGGCCGGAGCCGTCCCACACGCGCACCCGCCAGTGGTAACGCGTGCGCGGCTTCAGTTCCCTGCCCGCGAACGCAACCCCGACCGTGCGGTCGGAACCGACCTTCCCGGACTGCCACACGTCCGACCGTCCGGGCGCGGTGCCGACCTCGACCTGGTAGGCGGTCTGCCGTGCGCCGGTACCTTCCGCCGCCAGCACCCAGCCGAGCCGGGGTGCCGTGACATCGCTGCCCAGCACAGTTTCCGCGTACTCAACAGTCGTGCGCACGACCCGCAACCCACCGGCCTTCTCGCCCGGCCCTGCGTGCGCCACCCCGACCGGGAGCGCCGTCGCGGACAGCCCGACGGCCGATGTCCTGAGGAACTCACGTCTGCGCACGTCGTCTCCACCTTCGTCGCTGGATGAAACGTTTCAATCGCGGCGTCGAGGGCAAGAGTGTTGTGGGCAGGACGGAGTGTCAAGGACTGCGGGAGCAGGCTGTCCGCAATCGGACATCACCGGTTGAATCGTTTAAACGTCAACCGGTCGTGCAGGTGCTTCCGTTGAGGGTGAACGAGGTGGGCGCGGGGTTCGACCCGCTGTAGGTGCCGTTGAATCCGATGCCCACCGACGCGTTCGGCGCCAGCGTGCGGTTCCAGGTCAGGTTCGTCGCGGTGACGGCGGCGCCCGACTGGGCGAACGTCGCACCCCAGCCCGGCAGCGTGACCTTCTGGCCGCCTGCGTAGCTGAAGGCCAGCGTCCAGCCGTCGACCGCCGAGGTGCCCGTGTTGGTGATGGTCACGTTGGCCGTGAAGCCGTTGCCACCGCCCCAGTTCTGGCCGGAGTACCCGACCTTGCAGGCACCGGTGCCGCCACCCGCACCGGTCGTCGCCGACACGATGCCGGAACTCGCCGACACGTTGCCGGCGGCGTCCTTGGCCCGCACCTGGTAGCGGTAGGTGGTCGACGGCGTGAGACCGGAATCGGCGTACGTGGTGGTCGCCGTCGTGCCGACCGCGGCGAACGAACCACTGCCCACGGCGCGCAGCACCTCGTAACCGGTGACGCCGACGTTGTCGGTCGACGCGATCCAGTTCAGAGTGAGGCCCGTGGAGGTGACACCGGAAGCAGCCGGAGTGCCCGGCGTGGAGGGTGCCACGGTGTCGCCGGGATCGCCACCGCCGTAGATCGTCGCCTCCTTCGAGGTCTGCCGGACGCCGTTGGCGCCGTTGAGGAACCGCTCGCCCCAGGAGGTGAGGCTCGCCGGGTTGAAGGAGTTCGTCATGTCGAGGTAGCCGACGTCGCTGCTGTTGCCGCTCCACGACCAGCCCAGGTAACCGAGGCCTCGCGCCTGGGCCTGCGCCATGATCGTGGCCTCATCCGGGTCACCGTCGCTGTGGTTGTGCCCGAACTCGCCCACCACCAGCGGCAGGCCGGCGGTCCGGAACGCGTCGAAGTAGGCGTTGATCTCGGCCGCGGTGTCGTAGACGCCGTACATGTGGATGGAGAACACGGTGTTGCGCAACGGATCGGCGTTGAACACCGACGCCGCGTTGTCGCGCATGATGTTCCCCCAGTCCTGGCCCCACATCGGCGCGTCGGCCATGATCAGGTGCTGCAACCCCGCACCGCGCAGCCTGCTGATCGCGCTGCTGGTGGCGCTGGCCCACGTGGCGCTCACCGCGGCGTTGTTGCCGAACGGCTCGTTGCCCAGGTTGACGACGACGTAGTTCTCCTGCCCCTTCAACGCGTCGGCCACGCTGATCCAGTAGGTCGCCGCCTGGTCCAGGCTCGCGGCGCCGCTCTGCTCGCCGAAGCCGGTGGTGTCGTGCACCTCCAGCACGCAGATCAGCTTGTTCTGCTTGCACAGCGAGATGACGCTCGAGACCTCCGCCGCCGGAGTCGGTCCCCACCGCTGCCCACTGCCCAGCACGACGCGCACCGTGTTGGTGCCGAAGGACTTCATGTCCGCGAACGCTCGGGTCTGGCTCTGGTACCAGACGTGCGCGTGGTTCACGCCGCGCATGACGAACGTGGCGCCGTTGCCCTCGACGACCCGCGTGCCCTCGACGTGCAGGCCCACCGCCGCGGGCTGGGACCGCAGCGCCGCCACGACAGCCGGATACCAGCGGGCCTCGATCTTCTGGATGCCGGTGGTGCTGTTGGGGTGGACGCCGTCGCCGGTGTCGGCGGCGGTGTCGAACCCCGTCCACTGGTCCACGACCGTGATCGGGGACGCCGTGGTGCTGTTCGCCCGCGCCCAGCCGGGAATCGCGGCGTTCAGGTCGGCCACCCGCTGCCCGCACGCCGAGCAGTTCGACGGGTTCATCGGGATGATCTGCGCGACGACCAGCTTGATCGCGGGGTTGCTCGCCCGCATCTGGCCGAGCAAGGCGGTGTAGGCGTTGAGGATCGTGCTCGCCGGGATGTTGTTCCAGACGTCGTTGGTGCCGAGGTGCATGAGCACGACGTCCGGCCGTGCCGAGGAGAGCCAGCCCGGAAGCTGGTTGTCCCGCACGATGTTGGTCGCGAGGAACCCGCCGTGGCCCTCGTTGTCACCGTCGTGGGAGAAGCCACAACCCTGCGCCGGCAGTGAGCCGACGAAGTCGACGTCGGTGTACCCGGTGTCCTGCAGGTGTTTCCACAGCAGCGCCCGCCAGCACCCCGGGGAGCCGGTGATGGAGTCACCGAGCGCCATCACACGCGCGGGTGCGGCGGCGTTCACCGCGGTGGGAGCGATGACGACACAGGCGGCCAGCAGCAGCCCGGTCACCACCGCTCGAAGGAATCGCAAGGTCACGACGACCTCCTGGGAAATGTTCGATTGTTCTCGGGGAATTCTGGGAGCGCTCCCAGAATTCGGACACTAGCCAGCCGACCACCGGCAGACACCGCCGAGTGGCCCACCGGCGGAGCCTGTCCGGTGCGGACATCCGGCTGACCTCGGGTTTGTCCGGCCGGACGGCCTCTGTCATACCGTCGAACGCATTCGTCGAATCGACCGCGAACATTCGCCGAACCGTTGACGACCCCCGTTCGCGACTAGATCATGGCAGCGCTCACATCCCGCCCGAATTCCCTTTCCTCGAATCCCCCTGCAAAAGCGGAAAGCGAGTCGCAACCCCTCATGTTAACGTTCACACGGCTACTCGTTCTGATAGTCGCCCTGAGCACCGTCACCGCGATCGGCGGCGCACCGGCCTCTGCCGGGCCCGCGATCTCCGGGAACCAGGTCCGGGTGCCCGCCGCACCGATGGGCTGGGCCTCGTGGAACACGTTCTTCGAGAACATCGACCACAACGTGATCAAGGCGCAGGCCGACGCGCTGGTGTCGTCCGGGCTCGCGTCCGCCGGCTACCGCTACGTCAACATCGACTCCGGCTGGTGGAAGGGCACCCGCGACGGCGCGGGCGACATCACCGTCGACGAGACCCAGTGGCCCGGCGGCATGAAGGCGATCGCCGACTACATCCACAGCAAGGGGCTCAAGGCGGGGATCTACACCGACGCGGGCAAGAACGGCTGCGGCTACTACTTCCCCACGCCCGGCCCGCCGCACGCCGGCACCGGCAGCGAGGGGCACTACGAGCAGGACATGCTGCGGTTCTCCCGCTGGGGCTTCGACTACGTCAAGGTCGACTGGTGCGGCGCCGACGTCGAGAAGCTCGACGCTCCCGCCACTTACCGGGCGCTCAGCGACGCCGCGGCCAAGGCGAGCGCGACCACCGGACGTGAGCTGGTGCTGTCGATCTGCGAGTGGGGCAAGAACGACCCGTGGAACTGGGCGCCGGGCATGGCCCCGTTGTGGCGCACCGGCACGGACATCATCTTCGCGCACGAGACGCCGTCGATCGGCATGGTCCACGAGAACTTCGACAAGAACCAGCGGCCGACCGCGCAGCACACGGGCTACTACAACGACCCGGACATGATGATGATCGGCATGCCCGGTCTGTCCGCCACGGCGAGCCGGGTGCACATGAGCCTGTGGGCGGCCGGCGGTTCGCCGATGCTGCTCGGCAACGACGTGACGAAGATGAACGACAACGCGATCTCGGTGCTGACCAACCGCGAGGTGCTCGCCGTGGGCCAGGACCCGCGCGGACTGCCCGCCGTCGAGGTCGCGGAGGACGTCCGCGACCAGCAGGTCTACGCGAAGGTGTTGTCGGGCAACGGGCGCAGGGCGGTCGCCCTGCTCAACCGGACGTCCTCGGCGGCCACCATGACGGTCAGGCTGGCCGACCTGGGCCTGGCCGGCCCGATGGCGGCCGCGCGCGACCTGTGGAGCGGCGTCGCCACGCCGATCACCAACGGCAGCCACAAAGTCACGGTTCCCGCGGGTGACGCGGTGCTGCTGTCCATCGCCGGCGCGGAGGCGAGCGCCGCCACCTACCCCGTCGTGAACTCCAGCGCCACCGGCATCACCGCCAGGACCGGCGGGCTGGCGGTCGCCACGTTCGAGTACACCAACGGCGATCGCGTCGCCCGCCAGACCACCCTGCAGGTCAACGGCGGCCAGATCCCCACCACGCTCGCGCTTCCGCCGACGCCCAAGGGAACCGTGTCCGCGATCGTGTCCCTGGCGAGGGGAACCAACTCCCTGACGCTGTCCGGAACCGGGGTGACGGCCGTCGAGGTGCGCGAACTACCCGGCACGGCGGGCACGGAGGTGATCGGCTCGCAGTCCGGCCGGTGCGCCGACATCAACGGCAACACCATCACCAACGGCACGCAGGCCCAGTTGTGGGACTGCAACGGCGGCGAGCAGCAGACGTTCACGCACACCGCACGCAAGGAACTCGTGGTCTACGGCAACAAGTGTCTCGACGCCTGGGACCACGGCACCACCAACGGCACGAATGTGGCCATCTACGACTGCACCGGTGGCACCAACCAGCAGTGGAACCTCAACCCGGACGGCACCATCACCGGTGTGCAGTCCGGCCTCTGCCTCGACGCATACAACGCGGCGACGACCAACGGCACGAAGCTCGTCCTGTGGACGTGCAACGGCGCCGCCAACCAGAAGTGGACGCGCAACTGATGATCAGACCCCTGCTCCTGATCCCCGTGGTGCTGGCGGCGCTCGCCACACCTGCCCACGCCGCCACCGGTGGCAGCTTCGAGGTGCTGACCTACAACGTGGCAGGCCTGCCGGAGCCGCTGTCGTCCGGTGACCCCGCCGTGAACACCCCTTTGATCAGCCCGCGTCTCGCGCCCTACGACATCGTCAACGTCCAGGAGGACTTCAACTACCACGCGGCGCTGTACGCGGGCGACAACCACGCCCACCGCACACCCACGACCGGTGGTGTCCCATTCGGCAGCGGCCTGAACACGCTGTCGCACCGGCCCTACAGCGACCTCGAGCGCACGAAGTGGTCGTCCTGCAACGGCACGGACTGCCTCACGCCCAAGGGCTTCTCCTACAAACGGGTCGAGCTGGCCGCAGGGGTGTACGTCGACGTCTACAACCTGCACCCCAACGCCGGTACCGAGAACGCGGACCTCGCCGCGCGCCGGTCGAACATCACCCAGCTGTCCCGTTTCATCGCCGCGAACTCGGCGGGCAACGCGGTCATCGTCATGGGAGACACCAACACCCGCTACACCCGTGCCGACGACAACATCCGCGAACTGACCGGCACCAACGGCCTCACCGACGCGTGGGTGCAGCTCGAACGCGGCGGCCAGGCACCGGCGGCGGGCGCCCCGGCGCTGGTGTGCGACCCGGCGGCGCTCACCGACTCGTGCGAGGTGGTCGACAAGATCCTCTACCGGGGCAACCGGCAGATCACGCTGACCGCACGCGACTACCGCAACGACAACGCGGCGTTCGTGGACGCACAGGGCAAACCGCTGTCCGACCACTACCCGATCGCCGCGCGGTTCGACTGGACGGCGGACGACGGCATCAAGCTCAGCGCCGAGGCCGGCGGTCCGCACGGAAGCCCGTTCACCGACGTCGCGTCGGTCGACCTGGGTGCCGTGCGCACGCTCACATTGCGCGGTGCCAGCAGGTTGGACCAGATCTCGGCCACGCTCACGAACGGCACGACGCTCACCCACGGCGGCTCCGGCGGCAATGCCACGTCCCTCACCCTCGAGCCGGGTGAACACCTCGTGTCCGCGAAACTGACCCAGAGCAAGTACAACGGCCACACGCGGGTGTTCTCAGCCGCCTTCACCACCAACCGGGGGCGCACGCTCTCGGCGGGCCAGCCGACCGGCGAGACGCTCACCGTCACCGCACCGGCGGGCTGGCGCATCGCCGGGTTCACCGGCCGGTCGGGCACCGAGATCGACCGGCTCGGCGCGATCTTCGTGCCCGCCTGAGCCACGAGATGACGTCCGCGCCCATGGCACGTGCCTGGGCGCGGACGTCAAGTCACCGCAGGACGAGCTTCTCGCCGAGCATCAGCTGAACGTCCGGCCGGATCGTCACCTCCGCCGCACGTCCCTCGCAGGTCACGACAACTGTTTTGGCACCGTGGAGAGTTCGCAGCGCGACAGCCTTCAACTCCCCTCCGTCCCACCACAGGTCGACCACCACGCCACCCCTTGCCCGCAGTCCGCGCACCACCCCGGTCGGCCACGCCGAGGGCAGCGCGGGCAGCAGGCGCAGCTCGCCGGTGTGGCTCTGCAGCAGCATTTCCGCGATCGCGGCGGTGGCGCCGAAGTTGCCGTCGATCTGGAACGGAGGGTGCGCGCACAGCAGGTTGCGGTACACCCCTCCCCCGTGCGGACTGCCGTCCGTGGCCTCCGTCAGCAACATCGAGAGCAACGTGTGCGCGCGGTCGCCGTCACCGAGCCGTGCCCACAGCGCCGCTTTCCAGGCCAGCGACCAGCCCGTGCCCGCGTCTCCCCTGGCGACGAGCGCACGCCGGGCGGCCTCGGCCAGTTCCGGAGTGCGCACGGGATCGATCCGATCACCGGGGTAAAGGCCGTACAGGTGCGACACGTGCCGGTGGTCCGGCTCCGCGTCGGGCACCTCGTCGGCCCACTCCAGCAGCCCGCCGTGCGATCCGATCGGTGGTGGCGGCAGCTCGATCCTCCGCACCTCGTCCACCACGTCGTCACGCAGCCCCAGCACCTCCGCGACCTCGGCCAGACCGGCGAACAGGTCCGCCGTCAACGCCAGGTCCATGGTGGACCCGACGCCGGCCGCGACCGGCTCTCCCCCGTCCAGGTAGTGGTTCTCGGGTGACGTCGACGGCGCCGTCGTGAGCACGCCGTCGCGCGGGACCAGCCAGTGCAGGCAGAACTCGGCGGCTCCGCGCAGCACCGGCCACGCGTGGTCGCGCAACCAGTCGACGTCACCGGTGAAGGCGTAGTGGTCCAGGAGGTGCCGGCACAGCCACGCCGCCGCCATCGGCCAATTCGCCCACGCCGGGTCGCCACCGCCGTCGCCGACCGGGGTGGTGAGGCACCACGGGTCGCTGTTGTGGTGCGCCACCCAGCCTGGCGCGCCGTAGAGAGCCTTCGCCGTCTCCGCACCGGGTCCGGACAGCTGCTCGACGAACTCCAGCAGCGGCTCGTGGCACTCGGTCAACCCGGTGACCTCGGCCGGCCAGTAGTTCATCTGCAGGTTGATGTTGAGCGTGTAGTTGCCGCGCCACGGCGGATCGGTGTGCGGGTTCCAGATTCCCTGCAGGTTCGCGGGCAACGTGCCCGGCCGGGAGCTGGTGATCAGCAGGTAGCGGCCGTACTGGAACAGCAACGCCGGCAACGCCCGGTCGGGCCGCGCGATCCGTTCGTCCGTCGGCAGGTCCGGCACCGGGCCCAGCTGGAGGCTCACCCGGTCGAACAACGTCTGATGGGCCTGCACGGCCTGGTCGCGGAACGTCGCCCAGCCCAGCCCGCGGGCCTGTTCGACCCGCTCGAGCGCCACGCGGGAGCATTCGGCGGGATCGTCCACCGGCGCGGCGCCAGGCCCGCGGTAGCCGGTCTCGGTGGTGACGTAGACCGTGTCGCCGTCCACCGCCACGACCGCCGCCCAGGCCATTCCGCCCGGCACCACGCCCCGCACCCCCACGATCCCGCCGGACGAGGTGAAGTGCTCGCCGGGCAACGACCCGCGCAGCACCGGACTCACGCCCGCACCGGTCACCCGCAGTGCCAGGACGTGCAGGCCCGCATGACACACGGCCTCCCGCCGCACCACCGTCTCCCCGGTCCGGTAGGAGACCGAGTACGTGCCGGTGCGCAGGTCGAGCTCACGGCGGTAGGACTCGGCCTGCTCGGGTCCGCCGCCGAGCAGGACGTCGGCCAGCGGCAGGTACTTCGCGGTGTCGGGCCCCTGAAGGCGTCGCAACACCTCTTCCGCCGCGCGAGGCGAACCGGCCAGCACGTGCGAACGGGCCTGCTCCACCAGATCCGGATCACCGGACGGCGCCGGCAGCGGCGACCCCGTCCACAGCCGGTCGTCGTTGAGCTGCACCAGCTCGGTGCCGATGCCGCCGAAGCACATCGCGCCGAGCCTGCCGGTGCCCAGCGGCAGCGCTTCCTCCCACGCCCCCGCAGGGGCCTCGAACCACAGGCGGGTCACCGCGGGCACCTCCGAGTGTTGAAGCGTTTCGATGACATTACGGACCGGGCACGTCTTCCGTTCACGACCGGCCGTGTGAACGCTCACATTGACGGTTGACGGAAGCGGTGACGTCGATTCGACTCGTTCGACACCTCTCCCGTCGAACGGCGCGCTCGATTCGACAGCGAGCTGCGGAAAACGCTTTCCACATTACGCCACAACACTTCCAGACCCTTGCCTCCAGTGTTGAAACGGTTCATCGTAGCCGTCGTGGATCTGCGACGTGGGGTTCTGCTGCCGTTCGTGATCACAGCCGTCCTGGCCGGGCAGCTGCCCGCTTCCGCGCACGCCTCACCCGGTGAGCACCTCGACCGCGGGCTCGTCGCGGCCTCCGTCGAGGGCGGCGTGCACCTGAGCTGGCGCCTGCTCGGCCAGGAGGCCACCGGCGCCACCGCCACCGGCCTCTCGGGGCCCGGCTTCGCGGTCTACCGGGACGGGAGGCGCATCGCGACCGTCACCGACAGCACGACGTACGTCGACAGCGGCGCGGCACCTGGTGCGCGCTACCAGGTCGCTCCCGTGCGACGCGGTGTCCCGCTGGGGCGCAGCAGGCCCGTGATGGCGTGGCCGGCGTCCCACCACGACCTGCCGCTGCACAAGCCCGCGGACGGCGTGACCCCGGCCGGTGAGCACTACACATACTCCGCCAACGACGTCAGCGTCGGCGACGTGGACGGCGACGGCCAGTACGAGTACGTCGTCAAGTGGGATCCCAGCAACTCCAAGGACGTCTCGCAGGTCGGCTACACCGGACCGGTGTACCTCGACACGTACCGCCTCGACGGCACGCTGCTGCACCGGATCGACCTCGGCGTGAACATCCGGGCGGGCGCGCACTACACCCAGTTCCTGGTCTACGACTTCGACGGCGACGGCCGCGCGGAGCTGATGACGAAGACCGCGCCGGGCACCCGGGACGGCCGCGAGCGGTTCATCACGATGCCGCGCGAGGACGTGCGCGCCGGCTACCGGCACACCGACGACTACCGGCTCAGCCCTGAGGGGTACCGCGACCACCTCATCGGCGTGTTCCGCGGTTGGGACTCCCATCCCGAGGTGGTCTCCGGCCGGTGGCCCGCGACGCTGGAGCAGGCGTTCGGCATCGAGCCGCGGTACACCTACCCGTTGTCCACAGAGGACGCCGCCGCGCTGGTCGACCACTTCGTCGACGTCTACGCGCCGTCCCGCAGCGCCAACAACAAACTGCGCCAGTTCGCCGGTTTCATCGTCGACGGCCCGGAGTACCTGACGGTGTTCGACGGAGCCACGGGACGCGAACTGCAGACCGTCCGATACGAACCCGGCCGCACCGACGACGGCCTGATGTGGGGCGACTACGCGATGTCCCGCATCGAACCGGGCAACCGCGTCGACCGGTTCCTGTCGGGAGTCGCCTACCTGGACGGCAGGCGCCCGTCCGCGATCTTCGCCCGCGGCTACTACACCCGTTCCACGGTAGCGACCTACGACTGGGACGGAAGGCGGCTCAAGAAGCGCTGGCTCGTCGACAGCGGCTGGGTGCCGATGACGAACCCGTTCCGCGACACCCCGCACGGCCGCGACGGCACGAACCCGAGTCACGCCAAGCTCACGACGCAAGGCTCGCACTCGCTGAGCGTCGCCGACGTGGACGGCGACGGCAAGCAGGAGATCATCTACGGCGGCGCGACGCTCGACGACAACGGCTCGTTGATGTACAGCTCGGTCGGCGTGCTGCCACCGGGAAGCGCGGAACCGGGAGCCGAGGTCCGGGTCGGGCACGGTGACGCCCTGCACGCCACCGACATCGACCCGAACCGTCCCGGTCTCGAGATCTACATGGTCCACGAGGGCGCCCGCTCCGCCCCGTACGGCTACGCGCTGCGCGACGCCCGCACCGGCGCGACGATCTACGGCGCCTACTCCGGAATGGACACCGGCCGCGGCATGATCGGCGACGTCCGCCCGGACGTGCCCGGCCTCGAGACGTGGTCGTCCATGCCGAACGGCTCGGACTCCGCCGGCACCTGGAGCGCGGACGGCCGCCGGCTCGAGAACCGTTCTCCCGGAACGAACATGAGCATCCGCTGGGCCGGCGACCTGACCACCCAGATCGTGAACGGCGCCCAGGACGTGACGCCGTCCATCGACGACTGGCGGCGCGGCACGCTGCTCACCGCCACCGGGACGCGCACCAACAACGGCACCAAGGGAAATCCGTCGCTCGTGGCCGACGTCTTCGGCGACTGGCGCGAGGAACTGGTCGTGCGCACGCAGGACAGCACGGCCCTGCGCTTCTACCTCAGCACCGAGCCGACGAACCACAAGATGTACACGCTCATGCACGACCGCCAGTACCGCGTCGAGGTCGCCCGCCAGCAGACCACCTACAACCAGCCGTCTTACCCGAGCTTCTACCTCGCCTCGGACGTCGACTGGTCGCACGTTCCCCTGCCCTCGCACCGATTGGCCGGATCATGATCACACGACTTCTCGTCACGGTGGCGGTGCTCGTGAGCACCGCCGTCGCGGCCCCGGCGGCGTCCGCCGCCACCACGAGCTCGCCCACCGACCCGAACGTCAGGTACTTCGGCCGCTGGAACACGAGCACGTCGAGCGCCTACGTCTCCGAGTGGGCGGGCGCCTACCTCGTCGTCGGCTTCACCGGCCGGACGGTGAAGCTCAAGCAGCGCCGCGCGATCGACTTCTTCGTGAGCATCGACGGCGGTCCGGACGTGTCCTACGTGAACCGGACCGGCACGGTGGACCTCACCCCGACACCGCTGGCCACGGGCAACCACACCCTCCGCGTCTCCTACCGCCCGATCGCGGGCTCGTACAAGGGCGACGCGGTGTACCAGGGCATCGAGATCGACACCGGCGCGCGCACGTTCGCGCCCACCGTGCCGTCGAAGATCATCGAGTTCGTCGGCGACTCGATCACCGTAGGCCAGCTGTCGTCGAAGCAGGCGCTCACCGCGTACGGCTGGCTGACCGGCGAGAAGCTCAAGGCCGGCCACACGCAGATCGCGGTGGGCGGCGCGTGCCTGCACCCGGCGGCGGACGGCTGCCTGAGCATGCGCGAGGGCTTCCTGCGCACCGGCCTGGCGCTGACCGCGCCCGCGTGGAACTTCGGTCGCTACAAGGCGAACGCCGTCGTGATCAATCTCGGCACGAACGACGTCGGCCACAGCGTCACCAAGGACGAGTTCCGCTCCTCCTACGTCACGCTGCTGCGGCGCGCGCGGGAGAAGTACCCCACGGCGGCGATCTTCGCTCTCGGCACGTTCCGCAAGCGGTTCCTCCCGGAGACCCAGGCGGCGGTGAAGACGCTCACCGACGGCGGCGACCGCAACGTGCACTTCGTCGACACGCTGGGCTGGATCGACGAGGCCACCGACACGTCGGACAACGTGCACCCGAACGACCAGGGCCACCGCAAGATCGCCGACAGGTTGGCGCCGATCGTGGCGGCCAGGATCTAGTACTCCACTGACTGCAGCACTAGCCGATCCGGCGCAGGTCCCGCATCTCGGGCCGGGACTGGAATCCGGCAGCGCGGTAGGTGGCAACGGCTGCGGTGTTGGCGCCTTCGGCGCACACGGTCGCGCTGGACGCACCCATGTCCTGCAGGGCCGCCGCGGCGGCGAGCGCGATCGCCCTGCCGTAACCGTGTCCCTGATGATCGTGGTGCACGCCGAGGGGTTCGATCAGACCGGGTTTCCCTGGGCCCGCCGACCAGACGGTCGTGGCCGCGACCGCATCGCCCCGGTCGTCGTACCCGACCAGGCATCGGGCATCGGCGTACGGCGTCCCGGCGGCCATGGCCCGCCACCGCTCCGCGCTGAACTTCGATCCCGCGAACGCCCCGCGACCCGGTCCTCGACCCGTTCGGGGCCGACCACCTCGATCCGCACGCCGCTGTCCGCTACAGGCGCGCTCAGGTCCCGCACCATCGGGATCCACGGCTCATCCAGTTCCCAGCCGTCCTCTTGCAGCACTTCCCGGAATCGGCCCTGCCAGAGCGCTTCGACGTGGGCCTTGTCCGCCGGCAGGACGCCATGTTCGCAACGCCGCGACGGTCACCTCCGAACCGAACTGCCAGTAGAAGCCGACATCCCCTCGTCCAGGTCGTCAACACCCGGCGTGCTCAACAAGACAGGCATCACGTGATCGAACACAGCCGCTCGTGACGCGTCCAACGGTTTTCCGCCAAGCGCAATTCACGAAACAGTCCGAAATGCCGAATACGCGGACGGGCGATCCCGTCCGCGAATTCGGTGTTCAGTCAAATCAGGGCGACGCGAAACTCGGGTGTGGCGGCTGGTTGTAGGCGGTGTTCTGCCACGCCACCGCCTCCCGGTACTGCCGGTCCTCCATCAGCGAGGCCCGCCGGATCGTCGTCGGCTCGGTGGTCGAGTAGATCCGCAACGCCCGGCTGTCCGAGGTCCGCCAGATGACCTCCTCGCGCCAGTCGCCGAGGATGTCCGCCTGCAACGCCGGCGTGGACTTGGTGCCGTTGTTGGAGGCCACGCCCGAACCGGTGAGCAGCCGCGTGTCGCCGTTGGGGCCGTACTTGTCGATGGTGGTGCCGTTGAGCAGCTCGCGCTGCGCGTCACCGTCCCACCAGATCACGAAGTTGATCGAACCGGGCTTGCGCGCGGCGACCTGGGCTCCCGTGGTGGCACTGCGCAGGCCTCCCACGGACGCCGACCACGCCTCCGCGCCGGGGTTGCCGGCCCAGATGTCCGCGGCGACCCCGCGGCCGTTGTCGCAGCCGCACGACGGCGCGCTCCAGATGATCTGACCGGTGCGCGCGTCGCCCATCCAGTGCGAGACCTCGGTCGTCCACTCAGACGGCTTGAAGACCTCCAGTCCCGGCCTTCCCGGGATGAAGTCGCCGACGTGCAGGGCGTCGCCGTGGTGGGTGCTGTTCTGCCACAGGCCGCGGCCGTTGTCGTCGATGGCCATGGAGCCGTAGACGACCTCGTCGCGGCCGTCGCCGTCCACGTCGGCGATCGAGAGGTTGTGGTTGCCCTTGCCCTCCCAGGCCGCGCGGTTCGACTGGGACGCCGAGTCGAACGTCCAGCGCTGGGTCAGCTGCCCGTTCCGGAAGTCCCACGCCGAGATCACGCTGCGGGTGTAGTACCCGCGGGCCATCACGATGCTCGGCCGCGAGCCGTCCAGGTACGCGGTGGCGGCCAGGAAGCGGTCGACCCGGTTGCCGTAGTTGTCACCCCACGACGAGACGGTTCCGCGTGGTGGCACGTAGTTCTCGGTGTCGAGCACCGCGCCGTCCGTGCCACGGAACACCGAGAGGAACTCCGGTCCGGTAAGGATGTAACCGTCGCTGTTGCGGTGGTCGGCGTTCGCGTTGCCGATCACCTGCCCGGTGCCCGACCGCGTGCCGTCCGCGGTCTTCACGGCGATCTCGGCTCTGCCGTCACCGTCGTAGTCGAAGACCTGGAACTGCGTGTAGTGCGCGCCCGCCCGGATGTTGCGGCCGAGGTCGACGCGCCACAACCGGGTGCCGCTGAGCTTGTACGCGTCCAGGTACACGTTGCCCGTGCGACCCGCCTGCGAGTTGTCCTTGGCGTCAGCGGGATCCCACTTCAGGACGATCTCGTACTCGCCGTCGCCGTCCAGGTCGCCGACCGACGCGTCGTTCGCCACGTAACCGGATCCCGGACTCTGGATCGGGACGTCCCTGCTCGTCTCCAGGGTGCCGACGGAACGCGTGGCCGCCGCCGATTCCACGCCTCCGCTCACCTGGCGCACCGAGTAGGACGCGGTCGCGGGCGCACCCGCGTCGAGATAGCTCGTCGCCGTCGTCACCGGCACGCGGTTGACCTTCACCCCGTCGCGGTAGACGTTGAACGCCACATCGGTGGCGTCACCGCCGAGCAGCCGCCACGACACGAAGTTGCCGTCGCCGCGCACCGACCGAGTGCTGACCAGCCCGCGTTCGGCGGCACCCGCCGGTTCAGCCGCGAGCGCGGGAACGCCGCTCGCGACGAGTATCGCCGCGAGCAGCGCTGACATCGTCGTCCGTCTCATCGTCGATCACCCTCCTGACACCGAACAATTGTTCCTCGCAAGAATTGAAACGTTTCACCACGAGGAACAGTAGCGTCGAACAAATCGAATGCGAGGAGGGTGATTTCTTCGACCTGAATTCGACGCTCACAAAGCAGAGGCCTTCGCCAGCACCTCGATCTCGCCGAGGGTGAGGTATCCGGACGGACGCGCGGTGAGGACGACTCGCACGGCGGTGGCCGGCGGTGAAGGGTTCAGCACGACCTCCGTTCGCAGTGCGGTGACTTCGACGTCGCCGCTCGCGTCGACCCACGTGCCGTCGACCGTGCGCACCTGGACCTTGAGGTTCTGGGCGATGCCTCCCTCGCCGTCGCGGTGCGAATGCACGGCCACCCGCGTGAGATCACGGGTTCCGGGCAGGGTGAAGGTGATCGTGTCGGACGGGTTCTTGGTGCCGGACCTCCAGTTCGACCACGCCTTCTCCTCCGTGACGCCGTTGCGCAGCCGGTCCGCGGAGTAGCCGGACTCGGTGTAGGTCGCCGCGACGGCCGAGTCGAGCGCCGCGTTGACCTCGACGGGCTCGGTCACCTGCACGACCGCCGTGGCGGCCACCGTGCTGCCGTCGACGACCCTGGCACGTCCGGACACCGTCACCGTCCCGACGTGGTCGAACACCGCGGCGTCCCACACCACGGGGAGTTCGGCCTTGCCACCCCGCTTTCCGACACCCGTGACGGTGGCCGGCAACTCGGGCCGCCCGCCGACGTAGGTCTTCGCGCGGGCGGGCAGGGTCGAGGCGATCGTGTCGACGGTGACCACGGCCAGTGCGGGCAACTTCCGCCCGAGCACGTCCGTCGCCGTGCCGTGGACGCGCACGGTGCCGGGCTGCTGCCAGTGCCAGTCCGGCGGGAGGTTCCAGACCACGGGAAGAGCGCCTCGCGCTCCGTCCGGGTACACCGGCGTCACGGTCTGCGGCAGCACGGGCCGCAGCTTGGGAACCGTGAACACGGCGGCGTCCTGAACCCGTTGCACGGTCTCGTCGACCGGTGTCCAGCGCTGGCTCGCGCCGGAGGTCGGGGTCCTGGCCGACACGGTCTCCCCGGTCGCCTCGATCAGCGTGCCGGTGGCGGCGTTGACGAACGTCCAGCCGCCGTCACCGGTCGTCGACATGATCCACTGAGCCGCGGTGTCGCCGGCCGACTGCAGCACGACGGCGTCACCGGAGGCGGCCAGCCGGGTTCCGGTCACGGCGCTGACGATCTCGAACCGCTCGCGGTTTCCGTTGCCGAACCCCAGTTTCCGCACCGCCCACAGCTGTCGCGCACTCGAGGTGTCGGTGGTCCGCAGGACCGCTTTCGCCCAGTCGTCGGACGGCTGCAGGGACTTTCCGCCCGTGGCGATCCGGTACACGTGATCGGGCTGGACGAGCGCGGCGTCGCCGGAGACCCCGGCCACTCCGTCGACGAGGAACGTGGTGACGGACTTCGCCGGCACCGTGAGCGTCGCCGACTTCCCCGCCACCCGCACCGGCTTGCCGCGCACGAGGGCACCGGACGCGTCGGTGACCACGGGCGTCACCTTGGCCAGCGGCGAGACGAGCCCGAACCGGGACAGGTCCAGCGTCACCGCGCGATCGGTGTTGCCGCTGTTGACGTGGACGACGGTCGCGTCCAGACCGAACCTCTTCACCGCGGCGACGCTCGACGGGTCGTCGGTCTTGACGAACCGGTCGCCCGGCCGGACGAAGTGGGTGAAGTTGCGGATGGTGTGGAACTTGGTGTTGGTCCTGACAGGACAGGTTTCCAGCGTGTCGTTCGCCTTGCAGTCGAACGGGATGTGGACGCTGCCCCAGTTCTTGCCCGCGGCCGTCTGCGGGGCGGTGTCCTCGACCGGCTGCCAGAACACCCACGCGGACGGTTCGAGCTCGCGGATGTCCTCGAGCATCCTGGTCGCCATGCCCAGACCGGGTTCCATGCTCGTGTAGTCGGTGGTGCCGTTGCCCCAGGTGCCCTCGACCTCGCTCATCCAGAGCTTCTCGCCGGCGCCCTTGGCGATGTCGCGGACGCTGGTGCGCTGGCCGGTGCCGTAGGTGTGCACGTTCAGCTGGTCGACCACGTCCCGCGCCGGGCCGTAGCCGTTCCAGTTGCGCACGAACGTGCCCGGGTTCGTCTCGTCCATCGCGGACACCTTCACCCGTGACCGCACCTCGTCGAGCGCGCGTCGGGTCGCGAGCAGAACCTCCTGCTGCAACTCGGGTCCGGCGTGCGCGCCCTCCTGGCGTCCGCCGGTCGGCTGGCCGTCAGGGCCGATCTGCGTGCCCCAGTAGTTCGTGTTGGGCTCGTTCAACGGGGCGAGCGTGTCGAACTTGATGCCGTGCGCGCGTTCGATCTCCTGGGTCACGCGCGCCAGGTATGTGGCGAAGTCCTCGACGCGGTCGCGGCGGATCTGGTCGGTGTTCGCGTCGAACCCACCGGAGACGTAGCCGCTGACGGTCTGGAACCACGGCGGCGAGTTGCTGAACGCCTCCCACTTGGTGACCTTGCGCTTGACCTGGTCGATCCACCAGCGCTGGTTGGCGTCCGCGGCGAGGTCCCAGTGGTCAGGGTTTTCCGGCTGCCACCAGTCCACGTCCTCACGCGTGGTGCCGGGAGGGGCTTTCCAGAAGCCCTCCATCGTCGCGCCCTTCTTCATGTAGTCCTCGCGGACGTCAGGCGCGTTGCCGCCGCCGATGTTGTACCGCGCGATGTTCAGCCGCAGTCCGTCCTCACCGAACAGCAGGTCGACGAGCTTGCGGCGGATCGGCTCCGGATAACCACCGGTGATGTTCGCGAACCACACCAGGCTGGTGCCCCAGCCCTCGAACTCCGGTTGCTGGTAGGACGGGTCGACGCGAACGGTGACCGCGTTCTGCGGCAACGGGGCCGCGACCGCGACCGGCGTGGAGAGGCCGGCGGCGACGAGGGTGAGAGCCAGCAGAAGTCGCGCCATGTCAGGCCCCCAGCCGGAAGTCGGCGACGCGGATCGGCGACGGCGTGGTGCCGCTGGAGGTCTGCTGGTACTGCACCGACAGGATTCCCTGGGACGCGACGCGCGACGCGTCCACGTTCACCTCGCCGAACGCCTGCATCGACGGGCGGTCGAACAACGTCGTCCAGTCCGTCCATCCGCTGGCCTTGCTCGCCGCCACGATCTTCCCGCGCGGCAGCACGAGGTACGCGTTGTCGTCCCGGTCGAACACGATCTTCGTGCGCTGGCTGCTGTTCGGCGGGATCGGGACCTCCATCTTGGTCCACCTGCCGTCCGCCCCGCGGAAGACGTGGAAGGTGCGGCCGTACTGCGTGCGCTGCTGCGCGTAGTTCGACACGCACTGGGTGAACCGGCCGGGGACGTAGCTGATCACCACGTGCGGCCGGCCCTGGGAGTCCACGGCCTGACTCTCCTGGTTCATCAGGCCGTGGTTCGGGTCGAGCGGATCGGCCACCAGGCCTGGCGAGTTGACGCTCACCGACGCGCCGCCGGTCGTGCCCACCACGGTTCCGGCACCGTTGCGCCACGTCCGGCCGCGGTCGTCGCTGTAGACGTACCCGGTGTCGTGGTTGGTCAGCCCGCCCGCGTTGCACAGCACGCCGGAGTTGCCTTCACGCCAGGTGAAAGCGGCGTGCAACCGTCCACTTCGGTCATAGGTCAGGCCGTGCAGGTACATGTTCCGGGTCGTGGACACCACGCCGTTCGGGCCGGTGTACGAACCGGTGGCGGACGACCAGCCGCCGAGCTTGCGCCACGTGCCGCCGGAGTACTCGGCCAGCTCGTTGACGCCGTTGCCGGAGCCACCGGTGCGGTAGCTGAACTGCAGCCTGCCCTCGGGCGTCACCACGAACTGCGGGTACGTCATGGAGCCGAGCTCGACGCCGCCGAGCGTGCGCTGCACCGGACCGAACGCGGCGGCGTTCCACTGCTGGGCGCCGGTCGCGAGGCCTGGCTGGGACCGGAAGTAGAACAAGCGCGTGTTGTGCGTGTCCAGCGCGACGTGGATCGCGTTGTCCTGCGAGGAGATTCCCAGCGAGATCACGTTGTGCGAGTCGTCGACGCTGAGCCGGTGCGGCAGGACCACGGTCTCCCACTGCGTGCTGCCCACGGTCCGCCGCGCGACCACGGCGTTGCGGCTCGCGGTGTACCAGGTGGCGTACTGACGTCCTTGGTACGTAAGGATCGCGTCCTGCTGGAACGAGTTGTTGTTCACCACCCCGTCGTAGGACACGAAGTACAGCGCCGAAGGATCGAGCAGCGTATCGCTCACGAGGCTCACCGCCGGTGCCGCCGCGGGCGCACCCATCGCGGCTCCTGGCGATGCCAGCAGCATCAAGGCCACCAAGCTCAGAGCTGTCCTCTTCACGGTTCCCCCGGCAGGTCGCGGTTCGACTGGTTCCCCCGGAGCGTGAAGTCGAACAAAATCGAACGCAAGCGTCGACCTGTTCGATAACAGCGGGCGCCCTGTGAACGGCCCGGACCTCGTGGCCCCTTGTCGCTCTTCCACCTCGACTGTTCACTTGTGTTCAGTTCTGTCTGAACATGGAGGTTCAGCGTGCGGCGCGCGATTGTTCTTGCCACGGTGCTGTTAGTTGCGGTGGGTTCGACGACACCGATCGCCTCCGCAGCCGATCCACCTCCGGACGTGCACACCTACCTCGAAGATCCGCGCAAGATCGCCGAGGGACAGGAGCCGCACCACGCGTTGCTCCTCCCGCAGGCGGACGTCGCCTCGGCCGTGCGCCGCGACGAGCGCACGCCGTTCACGCAGTCACTGGACGGCAAGTGGCGGATCTCCATGGCGGACAAGCCCGCCGACGTTCCGGCGCGGTTCTACGCCGACGACTACGACACGTCCGGCTGGCGCGCGGTGACCGTGCCGCACACCTGGCAGACCGACGGCCTGGACCACCCGATCTTCCGCAACATCGCCACCGAGGTGCAGCCGGACGACCCGCCCCGCGTGCCCCGCGACGTGAACCCGACCGGTGCGTACGTCCGCGACTTCGAGGTGCCCGCGGACTGGACGAAGCGCGCGACGTTCGTGCGCTTCGAGGGCGTGACGTCCAGCTACTTCGTGTGGGTCAACGGCAAGTACATCGGCTACGACCAGGGTGGCTACACCCCGGCCGAGTTCGACATCTCCTCCGCGCTGCGACCGGGCCGCAACAAGATCGCCGTCCAGGTGCACCGCTGGAGCGCCGGTTCGTACCTCGAGGACTACGACCAGTGGCGGTACTCCGGCATCTTCCGCTCGGTGTCGCTGTACTCGACGCCCGCCACGTTCATCCAGGACGTCACGCTCAAGACCGACCTCGACGCCACCTACACCGACGCGACCCTCACCGCGGACGTCGAACTCGGCCACAAACCCGGCGGCACCACCGGCACGCACCGCGTCACCGCCAGCCTGCGCGACTCTCGCGGAACCGAAGTCGTTGCGGTGAGCCAGGAAACCGACGGCAGCACCGCACGCCTGACGCTGCCCGTCCGCAACCCGGCCAAGTGGACCGACGAGACGCCGAACCTCTACACCGTCGTGCTGACGCTGACCGCGCCCGACGGCAAGACCACGCACATCACCAGTGACACCACAGGTTTCCGCGAGATCGAGATCCGCGACAAGACGCTGCTGATCAACGGCAAGCGCGTGCTGTTCAAGGGCGTCAACCGCGCGGAGACCGACCCGGACCACGGCCGGCACGTCCCGCGTGCGGCGCAGGAACGTGACGTGGCGCTGATGGAGCAACTCAACGTCAACGCCGTGCGCACCTCGCACTACCCGAGCGACCCGTACTTCTACGACCTCGCCGACAAGCACGGCATCTGGATCGACGACGAGGTCGACATCGAGACCCACAACCACGAGAACTGCGCCCGGTGGTGCCAGGCCAACCAGCCGGAGTGGCGCGACACGTTCCTGGACCGGCTGATCGGCATGGTCGAGCGCGACAAGAACCATCCGAGCGTCTTCCTGTGGGACACCGGCAACGAGGCGGGGCTCGGCGCGCACCACTACGAGATGGCGAAGTGGCTCAAGGCCAACGACCCGTCACGGCCGATCTACCACCAGTCCAACAACCCCGACGGTGACGCGCCGTTCGCCGACGTGTGGGGGCCGCGCTACCCGTCGCCGGAGAGGTTCGCCGAGCAGGCGAAGAGCACGACCAAGCCGTTGATCTTCGGCGAGTACGCCCACGCGATGGGCAACAGCCTGGGCAACTTCCGCGAGTTCTGGGACATCATCCGCGCCAACCCGCAGACCCAGGGCGGCTTCATCTGGGACTGGGCCGAGCAGAACATCAAGCAGAAGACCCGCGTCGCGCCGGACAGTTCGGGCAACGACATCACCGCGTTGCTCTCCGGTGCGCCGAAGCTGGTCGACGGCCACCGTGGCAAGGCGCTGTCGCTGTCCGGGCTCGACGACTTCGTCGAGGTCTACCGCGACCGCAAGCTCGACATCACCGGCACCGCGCTGACGCTCGACGCGTGGGTCAAGCCCGGCAAGTGGACCGGCCAGTTCCCCATCATCGCCAAGGGCGACCACCAGTGGACGCTCAAGATGAAGAACGAGACCACGCTCGAGTTCTTCATCCACAGCGGCACGTGGCGTGCGGTGCAGGCGAAGGTGCCCGCCGACTTCTACGGCAAGTGGCACCGGGTCAGCGGCACCTACGACGGCACCGCCCTGCGGCTGTACATCGACGGTGCCGAGGTGGGCACCCTGCCGTTCACCGGCGCGATCGACTACTCGGCGGCGGACGTGAACATCGGCCGCGACTTCGAGATGTCGTGGAACGACCCGTCGACCGTCGGCTGGATGGCCCGCGGTGAGGTCGACGACGTGCGCGTGTACGACCGGGCGTTGCCGGCCGCCGAACTCGGTGCCTCCGCCGCGCCGGCCGGCGGCGCCGTGCTGGCGCTCGACTTCGACAGCGTGCGGGAACGCGGCACGCACTTCGCGTACGGGTCGACGCTGTCCGGTGTGGACGGTCTGATCGGCACGGACCGCAAGGCGCAGCCGGAGACCACGCAGATGGCGTGGGCACACCAGCCGATCCGGTTCGGCTACTCGGGCGGTGTGCTGTCGGTGACCAACGAACGGCAGTTCACCGGCACCGACGACCTCACCCTGCGCTGGCGGGTCACCGAAGGCTCACGGGTGGTCAAGAGCGGCGAACAGCCGTTGCGCGTCGCCGCCGCCTCGACCGCGCCGATCTCGCTGCCGGTGCCGGTCAACGACGCGGATCGCGAACGGTTCCTGACGGTCGAGACGGTCACGTCGGCCAAGGCACCGCTGCTTCCGGCCGGGCACGTCCTCGCGCACGACCAGTTCTCGCTGGGCGGCAGCCGCGTTCCCGGTCTGGACAAGGCGCCGCTCGACTGGGCCGTCGTGTTCACCCAGGAGGACGCCCAGAAGGTCACCGCCACGGCGGCAGGCGCCGCGTACACGGTCGACAAGAAGTCCGGTGCGCTGACGTCCATGAAGTCGTGGGGCCGCGAACTGCTCACCAGCGGTCCGAAGCTCGACGCGTGGCGTGCTCCGATCAGCAACGAGACCTACACGTGGGGCCGCGCCGAGGGCGAGGACTGGCGCAAGGCCGGCCTGGACCGCCTGGAGACCACCGTGTCCGGTGTGCGGGTGGAGAAGGACGGCCACAAGGCCACCCGGATCATCGTGGACAGCAAGGTCGCCGCACCCGGTGTGAGCGGGGCGTGGTTCGACCAGACGATGGTCTACTCGGTGGACTCGGCCGGTGTGCTGCGACTCGGGCACCGGGTGACGCCGCAGGGTTCGATGCGGACGCTGCCGTACCTGCCGCGCATCGGTGTCCAGCTGTCCGTGCCCGACCGCTTCTCCGAGTTCTCCTGGTACGGCAGGAAGGCGGAGAGCTACGTCGACCGCAAGGACGGCACGCCGATCGGGGTGCACTCCAGTTCGGTGGCCGACCAGTACGTCGAGTACCACCGTCCGCAGGACCACGGCAACCACACCGACACCCGGTGGGCGCTGCTCACCGACGGACGCACGTCCGGCCTGCTGGTGTCGGGCGCTCGCGAGGTCAGCGTGACGCAGTACGACGACATCGAGCGCGCCGCGTACCCGTTCATGTTGCAGCGCAACAAGGGGTACTTCACGCTGCACGCCGATCACGCCGTGACCGGTGTCGGTGACACGCCGAACCCGGTGCGGCAGCGCAGCCAGGTCCGTCCTGACAGCACCTACGAGTACACGATCACGATGCGACCGCTGACGTCGCAGGAGGCCTGGTCGGGCCTTCCGGCGGGGGCCTGACCGGAAGAGGTGGCCCCGATGTTCGCCGGGGCCACCTCCTTTTCACGCCCGCGTGCGTCCGATGTGGACGTTCTGCTCATTCGGCGATCTGGTACCTGCCGAGCACCATCTGGGCCAGCTCGTCCGCGACCTCGTCCAGCGTCGCGTCGACCCACCCGACGACCCAGTCGTGCATGAGTCCGTTGACGGCGCCGATGATGGCCGCGGCGGTGATGCGGTAGTCGCCAGGAGGGATCTCGCCCCGTGCGGCGGCGTCCGCGGCCAGCCGGTTGATCATCTCGACCCAGATGGCGCGGCGTTCGAGGCGCTGACGGTCCATGCGGGGGCTGACTCCGACGACCTCGACGTAGGCGATGCGGGCGTGCCGCGGGTCGGCGCAGGCGCCCTTCACGTAGGCGTGCACCAACCGGGGCAGCAGCTCCGGCAGACTCAGGTGCGCGGTGCCGGGCAGCACCTCGGCGACGGCCTTCCCCGCCACGTCGTTGACGTGGAGGTGCAGGTCGGCCAGCAGGTCCTCCAGGGCGCGGTACTCCTCGTAGAACTGGCGGCTCGACAGACCGGCGGCCTTGCACAGATCACCCAGGCGGGTACCCCGGAAACCCTGTGCGGTGCCGAACGTCTCCAGGCCCGCTTCCCGGAACCGCCCGCGCCGCTCGTCCCGGCGCTCGGCCGCGTCCTTGCCGCCGTAACGACCCTCCGCCGGGGTGATCCTGCCTGCCACGGTGCCTCCAACGGATGGGTGAGGTGGTTGCCTCCACTGGCTCTTGTGGCCGGGATCACGTCAGCCTACTATCCAGTAGGTAAGATCTGAACTTGGCCAAGTTCAGATCTCCCTGCGGCATGCGCCCTCCCTTGCCGGCGCCCACTTCATTCGGAGATGCAACGATGCACGCTTCGTCCACCCCTGCGCGGAAACCTTCCGGAAGCGCTCTCACACGCCGTCGCCTCACCCACGCTGTCGCCGCGGCGGCAGTGCTCGCCGCCTGCGTCACCAGTCCGGCCGCCTCCGCGGCGCCGCTGCGTGAAGTGATGTTCGTCGGCAACAACTGGGACGGCACCGCCGACGTCATCTCCTCCACCGGCGACTTCGCCAAGATCGGCCGGATCAACGTCATCCCCGACAAGGACCAGCGACTCACCGAGATCTACCTCAACCCGATCAAGCTGGCCTTCTTCCTCGGTATTCGCTCAGGCCCCGGCGAGGGGCACGACCAGTTCGTCGACGACATGTACTCCACCCCCGACGGCACGGCCATGGTCGTCTCACGACCCAGCTTCGCCGACGTCGTCTCCCTCGACCTGGCCACCGGGAACATCAAGTGGCGGTTCCCCGTGTCGGGCTTCCGCGCCGACCACATGGCCGTCTCCCCCGACGGCACCAAGATCGCGGTCTCGGCGTCGACGTCCAACACCGTGCACGTGCTGGACATCAACACCGGCCGGCAGCTCGGCTCCTTCAAGACCGGTGACAAGCCGCACGAGAACGTCTTCACCAACGGCGGCAGGTACCTCTGGAACATGTCGATCGGCGAGGTCAACAACAACTTCGACGCCCCGTGGCAGGACTTCCTGAAGGGCGACCGGCACATCACCGTCGTCGACGCCGCCACCTACCAGGTCGTCCGCACCATCGACATGCGCGGCAAGCTGGACGCCTTCGGCCGCAAGGACCTGTCCAACGCAGTGCGGCCCGCGACGTTCAGCCCCGACTTCTCGAAGCTGTACTTCCAGGTGTCGTACTTCAACGGCTTCATCGAGTACGACGTCGCCACCGACAGGATCACCCAGGTGAAGACCCTGCCGAAGAACCCGGACACCAGCGACGACCGCACCACCTTCGTCAACGACTCACGCCACCACGGCCTGTCCATGAACCCGGACGGCAGCAAGCTGTGCGTCGCCGGAACCATGGACGACTACGCCACCGTCGTCGACCGCGCCACCCTGCGGGAAGGCCCGCTCGTCACCGCTTCCAAGCCCTACTGGGCCACCGTCAGCGGCGACGGCCGCCAGTGCGTCATCTCCGAGAGCGGTGCCGACCAGGTCACCGCGATCGACTTCGGCACCGGCCAGAAAGTCGTCTCCGTACCCGTCGGCGACCACCCGCAACGCGTCCGCGTCGCCCACATCTCCGCCGACTGGACCAGCCCCACCAACTGACCCCCGGCCAAAGGAGGTGGCCCCGGTGTTCGCCGGGGCCGCCTCCTTTTCACGCCCGCGTGCGTCCGATGTAGACGTTGCGGGCCCGGTAGACGGTCTCCGCGGTCGGGCCCGGGCTGCCGGACGAGCCCTCCATCTGCAGGTTGATGATCACCCAGAGCGGCTTGCCGACGAAGTTCCTCGCGGTGTGCTGGGCGATCCACTTGCCGTCGAGGTAGTAGTGGATGACGACGTCGGTGTTGTTCACCTTGGTCATCCACGCCCGGTAGGTGTGCCACGAGCCCGGCGAGGACACCCCGACGATCGAGCTCGACACGTCGCTGGACGTCCGGAAGGTGTTGAACCAGTTCCGGTTGTCCCCCTTGAGCTCCAGGATGTCGCTCTCCGGCGGCCAGCTGTTGACCCCGGTCAGCCAGAACGCGGGCCAGGTGCCGCGGGTGGACGGCGCCTGGAAGTCGCCCTTCACCTCCCAGTTCGGGAACTGGTCGTTCACGACGACGTGCTCCTTGGCGTGGATCGCGCCGGAGTGGTAGCGGATGGGCAGGTGCGGATCGGCCCCGCTGTTGCCCTCGTCCCACGAGATGCGCGTCGCCTTCACCGTCAGCACGCCGCCGGACAGCGACACGTGGTTGTGGTCGCTGGAACTCGCGTACATCCTGGCCGTGCCGTTGTGGTCGGAGCCCCACGGGTAGCGGTAGTTCCATTCCGACTCCAGCGCGCCGTAGCCGCTGAAGGAGCCCGTCCCGATCACCTCTTCCCACGCCGCCGCGTTCGCGGGGGTCGTGGAAGCGGCGGTGAGGACGACGACGAGTGCGCCTGCTGCGATTCTCATCGCCTCACTGTCCGGCATGGACTTGTTGCCGCACAACAGTTCCGTCGATTCGACGAACGGTTCGACTCGACGAGTCAGTCGTGCGGAGAGCTGCCCTCCGCCGGGTCGTGGACGTCGAGCCGGCCGCACATGCCGAGCCGCTGCGGCCCTTCCGCGCGCATCACGTGGACGTCCGCGTCCGCGAGGTGGCCGATGTCGCCTTCCCGCAACCGGTTGAGCTGCTCACCGGTGCGTTCGGCCGAGGCCAGGGCACCGGACCGCCACCGCTTCTCCCAGGCGTCCAGAACGTCCTGCTTCAGCCGCACGGCGGATCGGTAGAAGTCCTCCAGCGCCGCGTCCTCGCCCGCCTCGACGCGTCGCCGCAACTCCTGGAATCCCTCGATGGCGAGGTCCCTGCGCCGCCTGGCCGACTCCTCGTCACCGGCCTGAGCGTGCGCGGGGTAGTTCTCCGCGTCGGCCAGCACCTCGGTGGGGAACGTGAACACCGCGTCCCCCGCCTCCGGCAGGCCGCTGTTCTGCATCACGACGAGGATCCGCAGGTCATCGTCGTTGACCAGGCGGTGGATCGTCCCAGGGGTGAACCAGGCGACGGTGCCCTCGCGCAGCGGCGTCTCGGCGAACCCGCGACGGGTCAGGGTCTGGACGCTGCCCCGCCCGCCGATCACGTAGTAGCACTCCGCACAGGCGAGGTGGACGTGCGGCGAGCCGCCGCAGACCCCGTCCACCGCCGGCCAGTCGTACACCCTCAGACCGGAGATCCCCACCCCACCGGGAAACGGCGTCACCACGGATGTTCCTCCACATAGGATTCCAGTCGGTCCCTGTTCCACTCGCCGTCGGCCACGACGAGCCGGTAGCGCAGGTTCAGCGCGTCGCCAGGAGCAAGCTCCACCGTGTCGTGGAAGGCGAACGACGGGTTGACCGCGGCGAACGGTGTGCTGCGCACGAACCAGTGTGTGTCCTTGTTGTCCGGGTGGTCCAGGAACAGCAGCGTCGACGACCGGTCCACCTCGTCGTGGCGGCCGATGAACGCGAGCCACCGCGCGGTCTCGCCCATCATCTCCTGGCCCACTCCCCCGTCTGCCGCGAGAACGGCGCCGTCGGTGAACGAACGCGGCCCGCGCCAGAAGAAACCGGTGTAACCGGCGAGTTCCCGCCCGTTGGTCGTCGGGCTGCCGAAGACCAACGGCTCCAGGCGGAGGTTCGTCAGCGTGGTGGCGAACTCCAGCGTCCACGAGTCGTCCTCGACGTCACGCACCGAGAACGAGCGCGTCTCCCCGACCCAGCGCTCGCCCGCCTCGGTGAACCAGGACAGCCGCTCGGTGAACCGGGCGCCGTCGACCTCGAAGTCCTCGTGCCGCATGGTCCCGACGTTGGGCAGCACCACGTACCCCTGGTCGCGCACGTACGTCACGCCACCCCAGAAGTTCTCCCCCGACACGTCGGTCGCGGTCATCTGCACGCCCTTGTGCCAACGGTGGTCGTGCGGCCGGAACGCCGTCACCACGTCACCGGCCAGCGTGCGCACGGGATGCAGGTAGGGCTTCGGCCCCTCGAACGCCGGCGTCGACGGCCGGTGCACGTACCGGAAGAGCTCGACGTCGCCCACCGACACGGCGAGCACCTCGTCGTCCTGCCTCGTGATCACCGGGGATCCGCCCACGGGGCACCGATTCCTTCCATCGTCGCGTAGAACGGGCTGTCCGGGCCGATCTCGCCTGCCTTCACCACGGCACCGGTGAACGCGGAGGCGTAGAGCGCCGCGACGAACTCCATCGTGTTCCTGGTGTCCGCCAGGGTCACCGGTGGCGTCTCGCCGCTGTCCAGCGCGTCCAGCAACGCCGTCAGCTGACACCGGTGGCCGCTCACGACCAGCGGCTGCTCGCCACGCCAGGCACCGACGACCTCGTCGTGGCCGGGCGCGGGAGTCACGGTCCAATGCGCGTCGGTGTAGCCGTAGAGGTGCTCGACCTCGACCGTGGCGCGCTCGAAGTCGAACCTCAGCTGCGAGGTCTCCCTCGGCGACAGCAGGGAGTTGATCACCGAGGCGACCGTGCCGTCGGCGAAGGTCACCAGCGCCATCGAGACGTCCTCGGTCTGCACGTCCCGCGCCTGCCGGACCGCCACGGCCCGGATCTCCTGCCACGGCCCCAGGATCGACAGCAGCAGGTCGAACTGGTGGATGCCGTGGCCCATCGTCGGCCCGCCGCCCTCGCTCTCCCACGTGCCGCGCCACGGCACGTCGAAGTAGGCGTCGCCGCGATACCAGAGCGTGTCGCACTTGGCGACGAACGACCGGCCGAGCACCCCCTCGGAGACCAGCCGCCGCAACCGGATCGCGGCGGGCCCGAAGCGGTGCTGGAACACCGTCGCGACCCGGCCGGTCGAGCCGTGCTCGGCCGCGATCAGCATGTCGATCTCGCTCAGCGACAACGCCGGCGGCTTCTCCACCAGCACGTTCACGTTCCCGGCGAGGCACTCCAGCGCGAGCGGCACGTGGGAGCGCGGCGGTGTGCAGATGTGCACCAGATCCAGGTCCTCCGCGTCGAGCAACGCGGCCGGAGAGGGGTGTGTGCGCGGCACACCCCACTCCTCGGCGAACGCCGTCGCACGACCGGCGTCCACGTCCACCACAGCGACCAGTTCGACGCGTTCTCCCGTCGCCCGCAGCGCTTCGGCGTGGGCGGCCGCGATGGCACCCGTGCCGATGATGGCGGCACGCCTCACTTCGCCGCGTCCACTTCGGACTGGACTTCCTTGATGAACGCCGCGGCGGCGGCGTCGGGCGTGGTCCGGCCGAACAGCACGTCCTCGGTGTGCCGCTTGAGGATGGTGTCGAGGGTGCTGGCGCCGTTCGGCGTGATCCTGGGCGGGTCGCTGACCGGGACCGTGTCGAGGTACTCCTTGGCGGCCTTGTCGGTGTCCTTGAGCTGCCCCGCGATCGCCTCGCGGATCTTCTGGTTGGCGGGCACGCCGCGTTCGGTCAGCAGGATCTTCGCGGCCTCCTCGTCGTTGGCGAGGAAGCTCACGAACGCCGCTGCCTCGGCCGGGTACTTCGACCGCGAGGACACCGACCAGAACATCGACGGCTTGTAGTAGGCACCGGGCGCGGTGCCCTGCGTCTCACCGGGCAGCCGCAACAGCTTCAGCTTGGCGCCGCTGGCGGCGGTCAGTGCCGTGAGCTGGGTGTTCCACCACAGGCCGAACGCCGCGGTGCCGGTCGCGGTGGCGGACTGGTTCAGCCCGGCGGAGGCCTTCTCGACGGTCACCGACGGCGGTGCCGCGACACCGGACTTCGACAGGTCGAGGATGTACTGCCAGTAGTCGCGCGCGATCTCCTGCGGCAGCACGACCTTCGCGTCCGCGTCGAACATCGCCTTGCCCTGCTGCCGCGCCCGGATGCTCAGCCCGGCCGCGTCGTTGATGCCGGGCGACTGCACGCCGAACACCTGACCGCCACCGGCCTTCGACACCTGGTCGCCGATCTTCCTCAGGTCGTCCCACGACCACTTGGTGTCATCGGGCACGGGAATGTTGTACTTCGCCAGCATGTCGAGGTTGACCATGATCGAGTACATGCCCAGGCCCACCGGCAACCCGTACTGCTTGCCCGCGATCGCACCGGTCGCGAGCGCCTTCTGGTCGAAGTTCGCGGTGTCGAGGTGCTTCTTGGACTCGTTCAGATCGAGCAACGCGCCGCGCTCGGCGTAGGAGGCGATGTAGAGCTCGTCCATCTGCATGATGTCCGGCGCGTCGTTGGCCGCCATCGTGGTGGCGAGGCTGTCCCAGTAGCCGTTCCACTCCTTGAACTCGCCCTTGACGGTGATGTTCGGGTGCTTCTTCTGGAACATCTCGATGACCTGCTGGGTCCGCTTGTGCCGGTCGTCGGCGCCCCACCAGGTGAAGCGCAGCGTGACCTTCTCCGTCGTCAGGTCGCCACCCGCGTCGGATCCGGACCCGCACGCCGCCAGGGACGCGGTCAGCGACAGCAGAACCGCCCACACGGCACCGCGGCGAACACCTCTGAACATGAGCTGTCCTTTCGGCTACTTGCCCCCGGTCGTGGCGATCCCCTGGACGAGGTACCGCTGGCCGACGAGGAACGCGAGGAAGATCGGGAGGAGCGACACGACGCTCATCGCGAACTGCGAGCCCCACGACGTGGCGACCGTCGAGTCGACGAACGAGCGCAGGGCGACGGGAACCGTGTACATGTCCGGGTCCGTCAGGTAGATCAGCTGGCTGAAGAAGTCGTTCCACGTCCAGATGAACGTGAAGATCGTGGTGGTCGCGAGCGCCGGTTTCATCAGCGGCAGCACGATCTGCGCGAAGATCCGCGGGTGGCCGCATCCGTCGATGCGCGCCGCCTCGTCGAGCTCACGCGGCAGGCCCCGGATGAACTGCACCATCAGGAAGACGAAGAACGCGTCGGTGGCGAGGATCTTCGGCACGATCAGCGGCAGGAACGTGTTGACCCAGCCGATGTTCGAGAACAGCACGTACTGCGGCACGATGATCACGTGGATCGGCAGCATGATCGTGCCGAGCATGAGGCCGAACCACCACCGCTTGCCGGTGAACTGCAACCGGGCGAAGGCGTAGGCCGCCATCGAGCACGACACCAGGTTGCCGACGATGCAGCCCAGCACCAGGATCGCCGAGTTCAGCAGGTAGGTCCCGAACGACGGCGTGAGCGCGTTCCAGCCCTCGGTGTAGTTCTCGGTCTGGAAGCTGTCGAGGATCAGCCCGGGGCTGCGGAAGATCTCGTCACCCGGCCGCAACGAGCTCACGACCATCCACAGCACCGGGTACAGCATCACGAACCCGAACAGGACCAGACCGGTGTGCTTGGCCAGCCGGGAAAGCCGCTCAGTCGTCATAGAACACCCAGTACTTCGCCGCCCAGAAGTTGATCGCCGTGAACGCCGCGATGATCAGCAGCAGGAACCAGGCCAGCGCCGACGCGTAACCCATGTCGAACCGGCTGAAACCCTGCTGGTACAGGTAGAGCGTGTAGAACATGGTCGAGTCGGACGGTCCGCCGGTGCCGCCGGAGACGACGAACGCCTGCGTGAACGACTGGAACGCGTGGATGATCTGCAGCACCAGGTTGAAGAACAGGATCGGCGACAGCAGCGGCAGGGTGATCCGCCAGAACCGCGACCACCTGCCGGCCCCGTCGATCGCGGCGGCCTCGTAGTAGACCTCGGGGATCTGCCGCAGCCCGGCCAGGAAGATGATCATCGGTGAGCCGAACGTCCACACGTTCAGCACGATCAGGGTCGACAGCGCGGTGTCCGGGTCGGAGATCCACCCCTTGCCCTCGACCCCGAAGAAGCCCAGCACGCGGTTCACCAGGCCCTCGGTGCCGAAGACCTGCGTCCACAGCACCGCGATCGCCACGCTCGACCCGAGCAGCGACGGCAGGTAGAACGCCGAGCGGTAGAACGCGAGCCCGCGCAGGCCGCGGTTGAGCAGCAGCGCGACGCCCAGCGCGCACGCCAGTTGCAAGGGCACGGACACGAGCACGTACGTGAACGTCACCCGCAGCGCGTTGTGCAGGCGCGCGTCGCTGAGGATGCGCGCGAAGTTGTCGAATCCGATGAACTTCGGCGGCTGGATCAGGTTGTACCTGGTGAAGCCCAGTCCGAAGGACGCGAGTACCGGACCGACCGTGACGAGGAGCAGTCCGGCGAACCAGGGCGCGAGGAACCAGAACGCGGCTTTGTTGTCCCGCTTGCGGACTTGAACACCACCGCGGCGCAGCTGGCGCAGTTCGTCTAGCGCGCTCATGAACTCCCGACCTCATCGGCTGGAAAACGCTTTCCAGAGTCTGCAACGGAGCATCATGAGCGTCAAGCAAGGGAGTCGAATGGAGTCGAATGCCGTTGTCGAACGGAGCCGCGCCTGTTCGACTGAAGTCCTTTGTGGTCCGAGTTCTGACTCGCGGACCGAGAGCCGATGAGGGGAGCTTTCCCAACCCCCAGGTTCGGGAAAGCTCCCCTCATCGACCTCGACGCTAGCTCAGGACGCGTAGCGAAAGTCCGGTCGGGCTGTAGCAGGCCTGCACCCGGCGTTCGCTCCCTTCCACCGTGATGCGGCTGAACCGGCCGAGCAGCACGGGCGCGGTGAGCACCGGGATCATGGCGCCGGCCCGCACGTCCTCCAGCGATATCTCCAGCCTGCTGCCGAACGACAGCGTCACCGGGCGTACCGCGGCCAGTGCGGCGCGGTCGCCCTGCCGTCCGGTGACCGCCAGGGTCGTGCCCGGACGCTGCCGATAGCCGCGCACCCGGACCTGGTCCGTCAGTCGCAGCGTTCCCGCACGGAGGTCGACGTCGCCCCGGCCGAGCGCGGACGGCGACGCGGCCACGAGCGTGCCGCCCTCGACACGGGTGCCACCGGTGTAGCCGTTGGCGCCGGCCAGCGTCAGGGTGCCACTGCCCCTCTTGACCAGCCCGCCATCGCCGCCGATCGCGTTGTGCCAGGTGTCGGCGGCGTGGAAGCCACCGCGGTTCGCGTCCATCTCGACGCGCACGTCCGAGTCGAACGCGCCGAAGCCGTCGGCCGCGGCGAAGAGGTTCAGCCTGCCCCACTGCTCCGGTCCGTCGAGCAGCGCGTGCCCGGACGGCAGCCCCGTCGTGCGCAGGACCTCGCGGCGCTGGCTCGCGCCGAGGTACGGCAGCCGGGTCTCCAGGAGCACCTCCGCGCCCTTGGGCACGGCCATCGGCACGCGGCGTCCGGTACTGGGCAGCCCGTAGGCCAGGCGCGGTGCCACGAGCGCGGCGTTCACCTCGCGGTCGGCGTACGGGTCGGCCGAAATACCGGCGGAGTGCGCGTAGGCGAACAGGTCGGCGCCGGTGCGTTGCCGGAGGTACTCGCTCGCCTGAGTCCTCGCCGCGGCCTTGAGCGTGGCGTTCTGCGGGTCCGCCAGAGTCGCGGCGGCCAGAGCCGTGGCGAGGATCCGGCCGCCGATGACGTCGGCCGGGGAGTGCATGCCGGCCACGATCCGCATGTCGGCCAGGTCGAACGCCCTGGTCACCAGTTCCTGGAACCGTTCAGGGACCGCGTAGGCCAGTGCCAGGCACGCCAGGTGCAGCGCGTTCGTGTGCCCGCTCGGATAGCCGGCGTCGTCGACGGGACTGAGGTTGCGCTGGCGCAACAACTGCGGAGCGACCAGGACCTCGGAGCGGTAGACCGGGTAGCCGAACTCGTCGGTCTCCCCGGTCGGGACCACCGAACTGTCCGGGGTCATCCGCCACGGCCGGGGGTACTGGTAGGCGTACTTCGACGGGTTGCCGGAGGCGAACGGCCCGCGCAGCGTGTTGACCAGGAGCACGACCTGGCCCAGCGCGGAGTCCGGTGAGCCCGCGCCCAGCGCAGATCCGGCCGGCGCGTCCGGGGGCAGCTTCTCCTCCACAGTGGACGGAGGCGTGCCGTCCGGCGCCGAGGTGATGCCGGTGACGGCCTTGGCGCCCGCCTTGTACAGGTCGGCCAGCGGGCCGAGGCCGCCGATGGCGCTGTAGCTCTGGTGCTGACGGTCCACGATGAACGCTCGCTTGGCCTGGTCGGCGGTCCGCGCCGAGGTGATTCGCGCGCAGTGGCGGATGTTGGCCGTGAGCACGTCCCGGCGCAGCACGACGCCGTTGTCCCACGTGCTGCCGGTGCGCCAAAGGTCCTGCATCCCGGAAAGAGCGCGCACAGCGGCGTTCGTCTCCGGCGTGAGGTTGGCCGGCACGTTCGTCCGGTAGGAGTCGACGAAGGGCGCCGCGCCGGTCGGCAACTCGGCGGCGCTCGCTTCGAGGGCGCGGTCCAGCGCGGCGGGACCGATCAGCAGGGCTGCGGACAGCATCGCCGAACGACGCAGCAGACTCCTGCGGTCGAACGTCTCGGCGGTTGTCATGTTAACGCTCCCAATAGTCCTGTGTGGACATCTGTGGCCGTACGGAGGTTTGTGTGCACAATACGCATCGAGACAGAACGGGACCCGAGTTCGTGGAGGGTGTGAGCGTTAACAGTTCACCGCTCGACCAGCCGAAGTACCGGCTCTCCGCCCACGTCACCGGAGGGGTGGCCGATCACTGCTGTGAAGAACGGCGTGCGCACCTGCACGCCGTCCGCGACGCCGTCAGCCGACACCTTCATGGCGACAGGCTCAGGTCCGTAACAGAGAGCGAAGACGGTCCGGCCGTGCGGAGTGTCGGCGATCGGATCGGCCAGCACGTGGTTCGTCGCGACGACGCGGCGCCAGCCGGCGTCCGGGTCGCCGTAGCCCCTCGGGTCGTCCCCGAGCCAGAACGACAGCTGCTCCTGGGTCATGTCCGCGGTTCGCGGGCTGTTGAAGTACCCGGCGCCGTCCGGCGGGTTCTCCACGGTCAGACCGGCGGCCGCGCTCAGCGCCAGCCCGCCCGCGAGCAGCGTTCCGCCGGTGACGAGGGCACGCCACGGCTCTGCGAGGTCGAACGGATCCCCGCCAGGCTCACGGACCGTCCGGATGCGACGTTGCCGGGAGCCGTCCGCGGTCGCGTAGGGCAGACCGGCGAGGAACCTGAGTTCGGAGCCCGTCGGCAGCGCGGCACGGTCGAGCACCGCGACCAGGTACAGGCGTTCGCCGTCGGTGACGTACAGCTGCTGCACCGCGAGCATGACCTGCTCCCAGGTCACGACCGCCTTGGTCACCAGTTTGGCGCCCAGCCCGCCCTCCACCAGGTCGCGCACGCGCGACGGGCCGAGCGGTCGGGTGAGCAACGTCCCCCTGCCGTCCGCGGCGCGCACCAGCGGCCCGATGCCGTGCTGGTGGTCCACGACGGACTCGATCACCGCGGTCGCACCGGCATCGATCAGGTACGGGGTCAGCGCGGCCGTGAGCGACACCGAGACCTTCCCGTGCCGCAGCGAGTACCGCGTGTGCACAGGGGTTTCAGCCGGTTCGCGGTACCACTGATGACCGTCGAGGAAGAACCACACGGTGGTGAAAGCGAAATGCCCGCTGGGTACACCGGGTGCGCCGGCGCAGTAGTAGGCCCCCCGGCGGTCACCCAGGTAGCGGCCGAGCTCCGCCTGGACGCGGCCGCTGAAGAACCGCAGGCCCAGCATGCCCTCGCAGCCGCAGTGCTGCTCGCTGTAGCGGGGTCCGCCGTAGTCGAAGCCACGGGCCGACAGCCTGGTCTCCAGGTGCCTGGCGATCTCGTCGCCGTCGTCGAGGAAGCACTGCTCCCCGCTCACCTGGTACGCCCTGGCCAGGAACGTGAGCGAGATCGGCAGGTAGTTCTGGTCGTGCCCCGCGCCGTGCTCCACCGGCAGCCGCAGCTCGCGGTCGACGATCCGCTTGTTCCTGATCTCGCTGTGATACAGGAACAACGCATCGTCCACGATGGACTTTTCGGACAACAGGCGCCCCAGCGTCAAACCGGCCACCACGGCGCCGATCGCCTGGTTCGCCGTCTGCTGGGGGTTGAAGACGCTGGCATCGGTGAGCCATCGCCAGTAGCCGGTCGCCACGTCCGCGAGCGCCGTCCACTGAGCCTCGGTGATCACCTCGCGGCCGATCTCCAGCACGTTGACCGCGTGCAGCAACGCCCACACGGTGCTCGGCCAGTCGCCGAAGGGGTGGTCGCCCGGCTCGAGCACGTAGCGGGCGTACGGCAGACCGCTGTCGCGCACGCGCAGGAAGGGCTCGCCGGGGTTGTCCGCGCGGAAGACCCGTTCGGCCAGCACGAAGTCCAGCCCCCGCCGGACCGCGGACACCAGCTCGGGATCCCGGCGGTCGCCGCGGTGCCAGGCCAGGCACAGCAACGACACCACACCCAGCGCCATGTCACCGATGTCGTCGACAGCGGCGAAATCTTCGAGATTGCCGTCGGGACGCTGCCGGCCGATCGCGGCGGACACCGCCCCGGCGAGCACCATCCGCAGCTGTTCGTCGTCATCGGGCAGGTCGTGCACGCTGGCGTGCTGACTCGGCAAATACACCGCGGCGGCGGTCATCGGAACTCCTCGCAGGGCGCTCGCCCGAGATCTTCGGCACAGATGGGCGTGCGTGACCGGGGTGCTCTGCCTCCTCGTGCTCATGGTTGTTTCGCGGCTGGGACCCGCCTAGTTGATTTAAACGTAAACTTGTTTACCCGGTCCACGTCAAGACACAAATCGAGCAGACCCCGTGGGCAACAAGGTTTCCAATAGATCTTCTTGACAGGCGGGTACTCGGTTCCTACAGTCCGGAAAGCGCTTTCCGGATTCCTGGGACGAACCGCGGATCGCGTCGTGCGTGGCATCGGCAAGACGACCCGAACGGTCCAGCGATGAAGTCCCAGGAGTGGCTCACATGTCGGAGAACAGCGGCGTTGCCGTTCTCGACCCTCCGGTCGCCGAACAGGCACCGGTACGGCACAAACGCAAGCGGCACAAGCACAATCTCGTGGGCTACGGGTTCCTGGCGCCCTGGCTGATCGGCCTGTTCGCCTTCACCCTCGTCCCGATGGGCTACTCGCTGTACCTGTCGTTCACCAAGTTCAACCTGCTCACCGCTCCACAGTGGATCGGTTCAGACAACTACACCCGGCTGCTCGCCGACGAGCGGTACCTGCAGTCCGTCAAGGTGACGCTGTTGTACGTGGTCACCTCTGTACCGCTCAAGCTCGCCGCCGCGTTGCTCGTCGCCGTCGCGCTCAACCGCGGCCTCAGGGCGCTCGGCTTCTACCGGGCGACCTTCTACCTGCCGTCACTGCTGGGCGCGAGCGTCGCGGTCTCGGTGATGTGGCGGCAGATCTTCTCCCGCGACGGTCTGGTCAACCAGGTCCTCGCGCTGTTCGGCGTCCAGGGCGCGGACTGGATCGGTGACCCGCGCTACGCGATGTGGACGCTGGTGCTGTTGTCCGCCTGGCAGTTCGGCACACCCATGCTCATCTTCCTCGCCGGCCTGAAGCAGCTGCCGCAGGACCTCTACGAGGCCGCGGCCATCGACGGCGCCGGCCGGTTCACGACGTTCTTCCGGATCACCCTGCCGCTGTTGTCCCCCATGGTGTTCTTCAACCTCGTGCTGGAGACGATCAACGCGTTCCAGACGTTCACGCCGGCCTACGTCATCTCGAACGGACTGGGCGGTCCGATCGACTCGACCCTGCTCTACACGCTCTACCTGTACCTCAAGGGATTCGGCAGCATGCAGATGGGTTACGCCTCCGCGATGGCGTGGGTGTTGTTCGCCGTGATCGGCCTCTTCACGGCCGTCTACTTCTGGTCGGCCCGCCGGTGGGTGAACTATGCAGACTAAGAAGAAGAGCCAATGGCGTGCACACGCGGTGCTGCTGGTCGTACTGGTGGCGATGATCTATCCGATGGTGTGGCTGGTCGGGGCGTCGTTCAAGCCGGAGAACCAGATCTTCTCCACGATGAACCCGCTGCCGTTCGCCTTCACCTTCGCCAACTACGTGAGCGGCTGGACGGCGACCGGCACCTCGTTCACCGTGTACCTGTCGAACTCGCTGACGGTCTCGCTCGTCACGGTGGTCGCGAACGTGGCGTCCTGCTCGGTGGCGGCGTATGCCTTCGCGCGCCTGGACTTCGCGTTCCGGAAGTTCTGGTTCGGGGTGATGCTCGGCACGATGATGCTGCCGTTCCAGGCGACCCTGATCCCCCAGTACGCGATCTTCTACCAGTTGAACTGGATCAACACGTTCCTGCCTCTCGTCGTGCCGTACCTGCTCGCCTACGACGCCTTCTTCATCTTCCTGATGGTGCAGTTCATCCGCGGTATCCCGCGCGAGCTGGACGAGGCCGCGGAGCTGGACGGCGCCGGGCACGTGCGGGTGTTCTTCAGCATCATCCTTCCGCTGCTGAAACCGGCGCTGCTCACCACGACGATCCTGACGTTCATCTGGACGTTCAACGACTTCCTGCGCCAGCTGGTCTACCTGTCCGACCACACGCGCTACACCGCGCCACTCGGTCTGAACGCGTTCGTCGACCGGGCCAGCGGGTCCAGCTACGGCGGAATGCTGGCGATGTCCGTGGTCACCCTCGTGCCCACCGTCGCCGTCTTCCTCGTCTCGCAACGCCGCCTCGTCGAGGGCGTCGCGACCACCGGCGTCAAGTAACACCTTTCCCCCGCCAGAAAGGAAGACCATGTCTGTTTCCAGGAGAGGGCTCTTCGGCCTCGCCGGTGGTCTCGCCGCCGCCTCGCTCACCGGGTGCGGATTCGCGCCGACCAGTGGTGGTGGCTCGTCGAACAACTCGCTGACGTTCCGTTGGTGGGGTGGTGAAGCGCGCAACAAGGCGTACCAGAACGCATTGCAGATCTTCACCGAGAAGGCCGGCACCAAGGTGGACGCCCAGTACTCCGGCTACGACGGGTACTTCAACAAGCTCAACACCGAGTTCGCCGGCGGCAACCCGCCGGACCTCTTCCAGATGGACACCGCGCTGGTGAGCACCTACGCGGCCAAGGGTGTGCTGACCGACCTGTCCTCGTTCATCCCCGGCACGATCCACCTCGACACGCTCTACCCGGCCGTGCGGTCGGCGGGCGCGGTCGACGGCAAGACCTACGGCGTGCCGTCGGGCTCCGGCTTCGCGCCGATCCTCTACGACAGGACCGTCTTCGAGACGGCCAAGATCCCCATCCCCGCCGACACCTGGACGTGGGACGACTTCGGCCGCATCGCCGGTGAGCTGTCGAAAGCCATGGGGCAGGGCAAGTACGGCTCGCTCGACGCGTCCAAGGACGACTCCGGCGCGCTTCAGCCGTGGCTGCGGCAACGTGGCAAGGACCTCTACAACGCCGAGGGCAAGCTCGCGTTCGGCAAGGACGACCTCGCCGAGTGGTTCAGCCTGTGGGAGGGACTGCGCAAGTCCGGTGCGATCTGCCCGCCGGAGATGCTGTCCGGTACCGACTCCGCGTCGGGCAGCCACCCGTTGATCTCGGGGCAGATCGCGATGACCACCGGCTGGGGTCTCGCCCAGATGCAGCCGCTGACCCAGCACGCACTCGACATCGTGGTGGTGCCGCGCGGCGGCAACGGCAAGACCGGGCAGGCGCTCAGCGGCGGCGTGCTGCTCTGCATCCCGGTCAAGAGCAAGAATCCCGAGGCCGCGGCCAAGCTCATCGACCTCTTCGTCAGCGACGTCGACGCGATCAAGGCGATGGCCATGACGCGCGGCATCCCGCCGTCGGGCAAGGCTTTGGACGCGTTGACGTCGACGCTGACCGCGTCCGACAAGCGAGATGTGACCTACGCGCAGTACGTCGCCGACGAGGTGGCGAAGGACGGGCTGCCGAACGCACCGACCGCGCCTCCCGGCTACAACGACGCGAAGACGGCGCTGGACGCGGCGGCCAAGCAGGTCGCGTTCGGCAAGATGTCCATCCCCGACGCGGTCGCGCAGTACTTCCGCGACGCCGAAGCCGCGCTGAACGGGGCCAAGTAACGCCGTGGTGGTCGTCGAGAGCACGGATCTGTTCGTCGGGCCGGTGTCCGCCCCACGCCAGCTCATTCGGGTCACCCTGACAAGGCCCCGGACAGAGGCGGTGTGGGTGCGGATCACCGGTCCGCTCGTCCGCACGCCGGAACCGGTGCGGGTGGCGGCAGGTCCGGACGAGGTCGTGGCCGAGGTCGGCGTGGTCTTCGCCGCGCCGGCCACCGAGGGCACGACCTACCCGGCGACCGTGCTCCTCGCGCCGGTCAGCGGGAGGGCGCCGCTCGCCCAGGACGTCACGGTCACCGCCGCGGAGACCGGGTGGACGATGTGGATGGTCTCGCACTTCCACTACGACCCGGTCTGGTGGAACACCCAGGGCGGCTTCACCGAGACGTGGCTCGATCTGCCGGGCGCGCAGGCGAGACGGATGCCGTTCCAGCTCTCCGCGTTCGACCTGGTGCACGCCCACCTCGACGCGGCGCGGCAGGACGAGGACTACCGGTTCGTGCTCGCCGAGGTGGACTACCTCAAGCCGCACTGGGACGTGTTCCCGGAGGACCGGCAGGACCTGCGCAGGTTCTTGCGCGAAGGAAAGATCGAGATCGTCGGTGGCAACTACAACGAGGCCAACACCAACCTGACGCATCCGGAGTCGACCGTCCGCAACGCGGCCTACGGTGTCGGGTTCCAGCGCGACGTGCTGGGAGCCGATCCGCGGACCGCCTGGATGCTCGACGTGTTCGGGCACGACCCGTCCTATCCCGGGCTGATGGCCGACGCGGGGATGGACTCCAGCGTGTGGGCGCGCGGGCCGTGGCACCACGTGGGGGCGAAGCGGCACACCGGCGACATCACCAGGATGCAGTTCCCGTCCGAGTTCGAGTGGATCTCGCCGAGCGGCCGCGGTGTGCTCACCGCCTACCTGGCCGACCACTACGTGGCCGGGTGGGACATCGAACGGAAGTCCACTTTGGACGAGGCGATGGCGGAGGCGTACCGGCAGTTCAGCACGTTGCGCAAGGTCGCGGCCACCCGCAACGTCATGCTGCCGGTGGGCCACGACCACAACGTGCCGTCCCGGTACTGCACCGAGATCCACCGCGCGTGGAACGCCAAGTACGTCTGGCCGCGCTTCGTCGTCGGTCTCCCGCGCGACTTCTTCGCCGCCGTGCGCGCGGACGCTTCGGCTCGCTCGGTGACGTTCAGCCCGCAGACCAGGGACATGAACCCCGTCTACACCGGCAAGGACGTCTCGTACATCGACACCAAGCAGGCGCAGCGCGCCGCCGAGGTGGCGGTGCTCGACGGCGAGCGGATGGCGGCCCTGTCGACGTTGCTGGGAGCGGGTTATCCGGCTTTCGCACTGGACAAGGCCTGGCGCCAGCTGGTGTACGGCGCGCACCACGACGCCATCACCGGCACCGAGTCCGACCAGGTGTACCTCGACCTGCTCACCGGGTGGCGGGAGGCGGACGAGCTCGGCCGTTCCGTGCTGACCGGCGCGATCTCACACCTGGCTTCCCGCGCCGACACCACCGGTGCGGGCGAGGCGCTCATCGTGGTGAACGCACTGGCCTTCGCCCGTGACGCCCTGGCGACCGTGACGCTTCTCCTTCCCGGCTTCAAGGGAGCCCGCGTCACGGATCCCGACGGCCACGAGGTCCCCGCGGTGACCGAAGCCGTGATGCGGCACACGGACAACACGCTCGAAGTGACGCTGACGTTCCTGGCGCGCCGGATTCCGGCGACCGGATACCGGGTGTATCGCGTTGTCGATGCCACGTCGGTGCCGCCGCGCTGGATGCCGCGAAACGGCGTGACGATCGACTCGGAGTCGTTCGCCGTCCAGGCGGATCCGGCCAGGGGCGGCGCGCTGACGAGCGTGTACGACAAGACCGCTGGACGAGAGCTCGTGCGGCCAGGAGGCCTTGCGGCGGAACTGCTCGTGCAGGAAGAGCACCCCGGTCATCACGTGTGGGGCGAGGGGCCTTGGCACCTGCTGCCCCAAGGCCCTGGGGCAACCGCCGGGTCCGCGGACGTGCACGCCGAGACGAGCCCGGTCGGCGAACGTCTCGTGAGCCGCACGACCCTCGGCGACCTGCGGATCACCCAGCAGGTCACGCTGTGGCACGGGCTGCCGCGCGTCGACGTCCGGTCCTTCGTGGACGGTTCGATCGGCCAGGACCGGTTGCTGCGCAGCCGGTTCGCCTTCGACCTGCCCGGTGCCCTGCCCGTGGCCGAGGTCGGTTTCGCCGCGGTGGGCCGCTCGTTCGGCTTTCCCGACGTCGACGCCGCCGAGCACCTGTGGACGCTGGACAGCCCCGCGCACACCTGGGCCGGCCTCTCCGCCACCGTGCGGCTGCGGCTGCCCGGCGGTGTCCTGCACGCCATCGGCGTGGCCGAGGTGGTCGCCGAGGACGGGCGGGCACTGATGGCCGCGCTGGTCGCCAAGGGCGTCACCGCGACGTGCACCCGTCCCTCCGGGCCTCGCTACGGCGCTCTCGACGTGGACTCCAACCTGCCCGACGTGCGCATCGTGCTGGGCGACAACGAGTTCACGGCCGCGGTGCTCGACAGTGCGCCGGCCGAGTACCGCGCCACGTTCGACGCTTCCGGCATGGTGTTCGTGCCCGCGTCACGTCCCCGGGCACAGCAGTGGGTGCCCGATGCCGACCTGCGCGGCCCGCGTGACCTGCCGGTGCTGATCGTCACCGACGTGGCCGCCCTGATCGACGATCTCGCCGACGCGTGCGTCGAGGTGGCCGGACCCGGTGGCACGACCGACCCCGCGACCGACTACTCGGTGGCCGTCGTCAACCGCGGCACGCCGGGGTTCGTCGTGGCACCGGACGGAACCCTGCACGTGTCGCTGATGCGCTCGTGCAGCGGCTGGCCGGCCGGGGTGTGGATCGACGGCGACCGCCGCACCGTGCCGGACGGGTCCAGCTTCGCCTGGCAGCACTGGTCCCACACGTTCGAGCTGAGCATCGTCGCGGGAGAGGGCGACTGGCGCCGGGCCGGGTTCGCCCGCGCCGGCCAGGACGTCAACCACCCGCTGCACACCCTCCAGATCCCTTCGACGGCGGGCGACCTGCCTGCTGAACTGAGCCTGCTGGCCGTGTCACCGCCGGACGTGCTGCTCACCGCCGTCAAGGCACACGGCAACCCACTCGCGTCCGGCTCCGACGAACACGGCTCGGATCTCGCCGTGCGACTGTACGAGTCGGCCGGGACCCCGGTGACCGCGTCGGTGTCGCTGTACGGCGGTCTCGACGCGGCCTGCCGCACGGACCTGCTGGAGCAACAGGACCTCGGACCGCTGACCGTCCACTCCGGACAGGCCGTGGTCGAGCTGGGCGCGGCGGACGTCGCGACCCTGCGGCTGGTGCCCGCGGCGGCGCGCACCCACGTACCCGCCGAGTCGGCCGAACCGGTCCAGCCGGTCTACACCCGGTACTGGCGGCACAACTCCGGCCCCGCTCCCATCGGCAACCTGCCGGTGACCGTGCACGTCACGCCGTCCTTCACCAGGCTGGCCCCCGGCGCCACCGGTCAGGTGCGGATCACCGTCGGCTGCAGCGGCATCCCGGCCAACGGCCGCCTCGAGTTCACCGGCGGCCAGTCGTGGGACTACGACCTGGCCGCCGGTGAGTTCGCCGAGTTCACCGCCACCACGAAGGCCCGGCCGGGCCGTCATCTGCACTCCGCACGCATCCGCGACCACCTCGGCCAGGTGCTGGAGGACACCGTCGAGGTGGTGTCCGGCGCCACCACGGACCGGGACCTGGTCGACGTCCAGCTCAGGGCCGGGGCTCTCCAGGTCGCCCCCGGCGGGCACGCGCTGCTGCCGGTGACGCTGCAGAACCGGATGCAGAGCGAGGTGCACGGAGAGGTCACCACGATCAGCCCGTTCGGCACCTGGGCCGGCGAGATCGCCATCGGTCCGCGGACCCAACCGTTCGTGATCCCGCCGGGAGGCAAGATCACCGCGCTCGTGACGGCGACCGCGGCGCCCACCGCTCGCCGCGGCGCGCACTGGTGGACGCTGGTCAGGGTGGCCGTCCACGGCAGGCTGTACTACTCGCCCGCCATCGCCGTCAGCGTGTGGTGAGCGAAGCCGGCCCACGGCTCCGGTCACCGTCAGTCCGATGTGGACGCCGGCGCGGCGCACCAGGGTGTCAGGCAGGGCTGAGCGCGGTGCCGCACGACTCCCGCACCGTCAGCGTCGGCCACAGCACGACCCGGTGCACCGGCCGGTCCAGCGGGTCGGCGAGCCTCGCGAGCGCGAGCTGGGCGGCCAGCGCTCCCAGCCGGTGCTTCTGCGGCCGCACGGCCGTCAGCGGGGGATCCGACGCCGCCGCCACCTCGTCGTCGTACGACACGACGGCGAGATCCCGCGGCACCTGGATTCCCCGGTCGCGGGCGCGTTCGAGCACGCCGATCGCCTCGCGGTCGGCGTGCACCAGCACCGCGTGCACGTCCGCGGTCAGGCACTCGTCGATCACCTCGTCGACCGCGCGTGTCCACTGTGGAGAGCCGTAGGGCGGCACGTCGAGCACGGGAACACCGTTGAACGGCAGCTCCAGCGACGACACGGCCGTCGTCCACCCGGTGCGGATGGCGTCGCTGTGCGGGCTCTGCCGGGAGGCGACCAGGCCGATGCGGCGGTGGCCGAGCGTGGCCAGGTGCCGGACGGCGAGTCCCGCGCCGATCTCGTGGTCGGTGACCGCCGCGTCCAGCGCGATGGTGGGCAGCTCCGGCGGTGGCAACCGTTCGACCAGCACGACCGGCACGGTCTGCGCGCCGAGCCACCGCAGCAGTTCGACGCCCGCGCGACCGGTCGTGCTCGGCGCGACCAGCAGGGTCTGCACGCCGCGGTCGAGCAGCTCGTACACCCGGCGGCGGTCCTCGGCGGCGTCGTAGCTGGACGCGCGCAGGACGAGCCGGCCGCCGGCCGCGGCGACGGCGGTCTGCGCGCCCTGGATCACCGCGGGCCAGTAGTACTCCACCGACGGCGCGACCATGCCGACCAGCGGGTGCGCCGGCGCCGCGCCCACCACGGACTGCGGTCCGCGCGGAAAGGGCTCCGCGTGCTTGGGCATGGTGATCCCGCCGTGTACGCGCGCCACGAGGCCGCGGTCGGCGAGAACGGTCACGTCCCGGCGCACCGTCACCGCCGACGCACCGAGCAGGTCCACCAGTTCCTGCAATCGGACCGTGCCGTGCGTCCGGACGGCTCTCAGGATCAACTCATGGCGCTGAGCAGCCAACTTCTGGTTCATCACTTCGCTTCTGATCGGTTACGAGCGTTTCTGATCGTTTCGTTGACCGCTGAGTGTGCCACGGGGTGAGGTGTGCCACATCAGTCAGCAGGAGGGTCAGCAATGAAGCTTTCCCCAGCGCTGCAGGCTCGCGGCTTCTCACGCCGCGATCTCCTGCGCGCCTCCGCCGCCCTCGGCGCGGCGAGTCTCGTCGGCGGCTGCACCGCCACCGCCGCACCACCGGGCGCCACCAAGGTCACCATCTGGTCGTGGCTGACCGGCATGGACAAGTACGTCGCCGCGTTCAACTCCGCACAGCGCAACGTCTTCGTCGACCTGCGGGTGATCGCGGCGGGTCTGTCCGGTGGCTACGCCCAGCAGACCAACGCCATCCGGGCGCACAACGCGCCGGACGTCCTGCACGTCGAGTACCAGGGCCTGCCGCAGATCCTGCTCACCGGCGGGCTGCGCGACCTCACCGCGGACATGGCCGACCTGGAGAGCCAGTACTCGCCGGCGGCGTGGCGCGGTGTGCGGCCCGACGGCAGGACGTGGGGCGTGCCGATGGACCTCGCGCCGATGGTCTTCTACTACCGCAAGGATCTCTTCGAGCAGCACGGCATCTCGTTGCCGCGCACGTGGGACGAGTTCAGCACGGCCGCCGCAGCCGTCAAGCAGGTCGACCCACAGGCGCGCATCTGCTCGTTCCCGCTCAACGACGGCTCGTTCTTCGCGGGCATGTCCTGGCAGGCGGGCGATCCGTGGTGGACCGCGCAGGGCGACACCTGGGCGGTCGACATCGCCGGTGAGGGCACGCTGCGCACCGCGTCGTTCTGGCAGTCGATGATCTCCGGCAACCAGGTCGCCGGGGTCGTCTACGGCTCGCAGGACTGGATCGCCGGGATCCACGACGCCAAGCTCTGGGGCGTGCTCGGCGCGTCGTGGAGCGTCGGCACGCTCAACCGGTCCATCCCGAAGGACACCGGGCGCTGGGCCGTGGCGACCATGCCGACCTGGGACGGCAAGCCTGCCAACGGGATCCAGGGCGGCACGGCGTTCGGCGTCTCAGCGGAGAGCAAGGCGCCGGAGGCCGCCATGACGTTCCTGCGCTGGCTCAGCACGAACCCCGAGGTGCCGAAGATCGGCAGCGCCTTCAGCACTCCGTTCCCCGCGCACCTGCCCAACCGCGCCGTCGCGCGACAGGCGTACAAGGGCGGTTTCTTCCTCGGCGACCCGGTCTACGACGTGCTCGACGAAGCGGCGAAGCGGGTGCCGGAGTGGACGTGGGGCCCGAACGCCCTGCGGTTGTTCTCGACCATCTCGGACTCCTTCGGGCCGGTCCGCGGCGGCGGGACGACATTGCCCGACGCGGTGCGGAAGGTCCAGCAGCACGCCATGGCCGACATGCGCGCCAGGGGACTTTCGGTGCGAGAAGGGAAAGCCGCATGAGCGTCCTCGCGCCCGAACGCACACCTATGCGGGAATCGCCGGGCGATCGCGTGCCGGTGACCGATCGCGCCCGCAAGAAGGACTTCGCGGGGCTCGTGCTGGCCGTGCCGTTCGCGGTTCTGCTCGTGTGCACCGTGCTGGTGCCGGTGCTGTACGCGCTGTACCTCAGCCTGTTCACCGAACGCTTGCAGGGCCTGGGCTTCTCCGGTCCCGAGCACGTGTTCGTCTGGCTCGGCAACTACCTCTCGGTGATCGCGGACTCCGCGTTCCACGCGAGTCTGGGCAACGTCGCGTTGTTCGCGACCATCCACATCCCGAGCATGCTGATCGGCTCGCTCGTCCTGGCCCTGCTGCTGGACTCCGGCGTCGTGCGGCTGAAGCAGATGTGGTCGCTGGCGGTGTTCGTGCCGTACGCGGTGCCGGTGGTCATCGGCGGCTTGATCTGGGCCTACCTCTACAGCCCCACGCTCGGCCCGATCAAGAACGTGCTGGGCGTCGACCCGCTGAGCGACGGCGCACTGCTGCCGTCCATCGCCAACATCGCGACCTGGCAGTGGGTCGGCTACAACATGATCATCTTCTACACCGCTCTGCAGGCCGTCCCGAAGGAGATCGTGGAGGCCGCGCGGGCCGACGGCGCCGGCGGGTTCCGCACCGCGTGGTCGATCAAGATCCCGGTGATCCGGCCGACGATCTTCGTGGCGACGGTGTTCACCGTCATCGGCTCGTTGCAGGTGTTCACCGAACCCATGGTGCTCAAGGGCTTCACCGGAACGGTGACCAGCACCTGGTCACCGAGCATGTACGTGTACGAGGCCGCGTTCGTGGCCGGTGACAACGGGCGCGCCGCGGCGGCGTCGGTGCTGCTCGCGGTGATCTGCGCGTTGCTGTCCGCCGTCGTCATGCGTTTCTCGACGAGGAGGTCGCGGTGAGCACGTCCCTTGTGGACCGCAGGTCGCGCTGGGTCTCCATCCCCGCGGTGCACCTGATTCTGGTCATCGCCGCGCTGTACAGCCTGCTGCCGCTGGTGTGGCTCGTCACGTCGGCCACCAAGTCGCTCGGCGACTTCTCCACCACCGGAGCGTTCTCGTTCGGCGAGTGGAACCTGTGGACCAACGTCAAAACGTTGTTCACGCAGGAGAACGGGATCTTCTGGCGCTGGCTGCTCAACTCCGTGCTGTACGCGGGCGGCGGAGCCGTGCTCGGTGCGCTGATCTGCGCCGCCTGCGGGTATGCCATCGCCAAGACGAGCTTTCCCGGCAGGCGGGTGCTGTTCGCTCTGACGCTGACCGGCGTGCTCGTCCCCACCACCGTGCTCGCGCTGCCGATGTACCTGCTCGCGTCGGAGCTGCGGATCGTGGACACGTTCTGGGCGGTCTTCATCCCGTTGCTCACCAACCCGTTCGGCGTCTACCTCGCCAGGGTGTACGCCGACGCGTCGGTGCCGGACGAGGTGCTCGAAGCCGCGAGGGTCGACGGGGCCGGCCAGCTGCGCACGTTCTTCACCGTGGCACTGCCGATGATGCGCCCCGGTGTGGTGACCGTGTTGTTGTTCCAGTTCATCGGGATCTGGAACAACTTCTTCCTGCCGCTGGTCCTGCTCACCGACCCGAAGCTCTTCCCGGTCAGCCTGGGGCTGTTCCAGTGGAGCACCCGGCAGACCCAGTTCCCGCAGTACACACCTCTGGTGATCACCGGGTCGCTGCTCGCGGTGCTGCCGCTGGTGGTGGCGTTCCTGGTGCTCAACCGGCAGTGGCGCAAGGGTCTGGCCGCGGGGAGTGTCAAGTGAGCGCGCACCGGCCGGAGGTCCTGCTCGCCATGAGCCCGGACGTCGCCGATCTGCAGTTCGGCCCGCGCGAGCTGGACAGGCTGCGCGGGCTGGCGAAGCTCGGCACTCCCCTGGTGGCGAACGACTTCTCGTCGCCCGCCGTTCGCAGGCGCCTCGCCTCCGTGGAGGTGCTGATCACCTCGTGGGGTTGTCCGCCGATCGACGCCGAAGTGCTGGCCGCGGCACCTGAACTGCGCGCCGCACTGCACGCGGCGGGCAGCGTGCGGTCGCACGTCGGTGACGAGGTGTTCGACCGCGGCGTCCTCGTCACGACGGCCGCGCACGTCAACGCCGAACCGGTCGCGCAGTACACCGTGGCGGCGATCCTGTGGGCGTTCAAGAAGGTGCCGTTCCTGGCCGCCGACGCACGCCGGTTCCGCGAGGACTGGTCCTACCGCGAACGGCGCGGCGAGCTGTCCGGGCTCGGCCGGACGATCGTGCTGGTCGGGTTCTCGCGGGTCGGCAGGCGGGTGGTGGAGCTCCTGCGGCGGATGCAGGCAGGCCGGTTGCTCGTGGTCGATCCGGTCGTCGACCCCGTGCTGGTGCGGGAGGCCGGAGCCGAGGTCGTGACGCTCGCCGAAGCACTCCCCCAGGCCGATGTGCTGAGCCTGCACGCACCCGCGCTGCCGGAGACCCACCACCTGATCGGCGCGGCGCAGCTGGCCGCGCTCCCCGCGCACGCCACGCTCGTCAACACCGCTCGAGGGTCCCTTGTGGACACCGCGGCGCTGGAGGAGGCGTGCGCGCACGGACGTTTGCACGCCGTGCTGGACGTGACCGATCCCGAACCGCTGCCGGCCTGGTCGCGGCTGTACGACCTGCCCAACGTCGTGATCACCCCGCACGTCGCGGGGTCGCTGGGCTCGGAGACCAGGCTCATGGCCGCGGCCGCGCTCGACGAGCTGGAGCGATACGGGTCGGGGCGGCCGCCTCTCGAACCGGTCACCCGGCACGGGCTGACGGTGCAGGCATGACGACGATGCCACCCGAGAACCGGCTCCTCTCCCCGCACACGGGCTGGACCCGCGTCCACTGGGAGTCGGTGTCCGACCGCCTGCTCACCGCCGTCAACAGGTACTGGTCCCCGCGGTGCGCGCGGATCGACCTGCCCGGCGAGCCGAGCCGGTACGGCCCCGCCTCCGACGGGCTGGAAGGGTTCGCGCGGACGTTCCTGCTCGCCGGGTTCCGGGTCGCGGGCGGTGGTGATCCCGCACTGCTGGAGCGGTACGCCCAGGGCCTGGCCGCGGGCACCGACCCGCACTCACCGGAAGCCTGGCCGCGGCCGGACCAGTTGGGCCAGGCCAAGGTCGAGGCGGCGTCGATCGCGCTGGTGCTGCAACTGACCAAGCCGTGGCTGTGGGACCACCTCGACGACAGCGTGCGGGAACGCGTCGTCGCCTGGCTCGGCACCGTGGTCGGTCAGCCGTACCCGCCGATCAACTGGGTGTGGTTCCGCATCGTCGTGGAGTCGTTCCTGCGTGAGGCCGGCGGCCCCTGGTCCGCCGGGGACGTCGAGCACGACCTCGCTCTGCACGCGTCGTTCCGGCGCGAGGGCGGATGGCTCAGCGACGGCGAGGAACGCGCGTTCGACCACTACACCGGCTGGGCGCTGCACCTGTACCCGTTGCTGTGGACGCACCTGTTCGACGTCCCGGAATCCTTGTGCTCGCAGCAGACGCGCCGAACCTGGTCGGACGACCTGGCCCGGTACCTGCGGGACGCGGTCGCGTTGCTCGGCGCCGACGGGTCGCCGTTGATGCAGGGTCGCAGCCTCACCTACCGGTTCGCCGCCGCGGCGCCGTTCTGGGTCGCCGCGATGACGGGTGTGCCGGGGCCGGAACCCGGACTGCTGCGGCGCGCGGCGTCCGGTGTGCTGCGGCACTTCGCCGACAACGGCGCACTGGAACCGGACGGCCTGCTGCGCCTGGGCTGGCACGGTGGCTGGCCCGCGATCCGCCAGGCGTACTCCGGGCCGGGATCGCCGTACTGGGCCGCCAAGGGGATGCTGGGGCTGGCCCTGCCCGCCGACCATCCCGTGTGGACGGACACCGAGCGCCCGTTGCCGGTGGAGACGGCGGACTTCACCCGTGTCGTCGCCGCACCGGGCTGGCTGGTGTCGGGGCGCCTGGCCGACGGCATCGTCACCACGGTCAACCACGGCACGGATCACGCGCTGCCCGGCGACCAGCGTTCGGACTCCCCCTTGTACGCGAAACTGGGCTATTCCACGGCGACGATGCCGTGCTCCACGGACAACTCGGTGGTGCTGGTCGACCGCGACGGCGCCACCAGCCACCGCGCGGGTTTCCGGACGCTGTTCGCCGAGGAACTGCCCGGTGGTGTCGTGGCCGGTGCGTCGCAGGGGCCGGTGCGCTGGGTCGGCACCGCCGCGGACGACTCACCCGACCACGGTTCCGGCCGTGGCGGCGAGATCGTCGAGGGACCGCCGATGGTGGTGGCCTCTGTCGTGCGCGGCGGTGTGGAGATCCGGATCGTGCGCGTGGACGGGGAGACGGACGCCCGGCTGCGGCTGTCCGGGTGGCCCGTCGCCGCCGACACCCAGCCCGGGGTGGAGACCGCGCCGAGGCCCGAGGTCGTCGTCACCGCTGCGCGCCTGCGTTCTTCGCTGTGCGCCCTGCGCGGCTTCGACAAGGCGGGCGTGGGCACCGAGACCGGCTCGTCCCCGCTGGGCAGGTACGTCGCGATCCCCTGGCTCGCCACCTCCGGCCCCGTGGCACGGGGCGACGTGCTCGTCGCGGCCGTGCGCCTGGACCGCGACTGCGGCGCCGCGGCCAACCCGCTGCTCACCCGCCACGGCGACGAGATCGTGCTGCGGTGGAGCGATGGACTGGACACGAGGATCACCCTGCCAAGTCCCTAGGAGAAACCATGGTCACCCGCAGGACAGTGTTGTCCGGCACAGCCGCCGCCATCGCGGCGACGGCGCTGGGAGTGGATGCCAGTGCCGACCAGACCATCACGATCGACCCCGGCACGAACTACGGCACGTGGGAAGGCTGGGGCACATCACTCGCGTGGTGGGCCAACGTGTTCGGCGATCGCGACGACTTCGCGGACCTGTGGTTCACCACGAAGTCCGTCACCTACAACGGAACGACGCTGCCAGGACTGGGCATGAACATCGCCCGCTACAACCTCGGCGCGTGCAGCTGGAACTCCGTGGACGGCACGACCATGGCCGCCTCGCCGAACATCCCGCGCTTCAAGCAGATCGAGACCTTCTGGCAGGACTGGCGCACCACCGATCCCGGCTCGTGGCAGTGGGGCGCGGACGCGAAGCAACGCGCCGCACTGGTCAAGGCAGTGGCACGCGGCGCGATCACGGAACTCTTCGCCAACTCACCGGCATGGTGGATGTGCGTCAACCACAACCCGTCCGGCGCTGCCAACGCGAACAGCAACAACCTGCAGTCGTGGAACTATCGCACCCACGCCTCCTACCTGGCCGAGGTCACCCGGCAGTTCCGTGACCGCTGGGGTGTCGCGTTCCGCACGGTGGACCCGTTCAACGAGCCCGCGTCGGACTACTGGTCCGCCACCGGGAAGCAGGAAGGCTGCCACTTCGATCCGTCCCTGCAACGGACCGTGCTGCAGTACCTGCGCGAGGAACTGAACAACCGCGGCCTGTCCGGCACGCGCATCTCCGCGTCCGACGAGACCAGCTACGACGCCGCGCGCAGCACGTGGAACTCCTTCGACGCCAACACGAAGTCCGTCGTCAACCAGATCAACGTGCATGGCTACCAGGGCTCCGGCGGACGTCGCGACCTGCTGTACACCGACGCGAAGGCGGCGGGCAAGGTGCTCTGGAACTCCGAGTACGGCGACAAGGAAGGCACCGGGCTCTCGATGGCGAGCAACCTGTGCCTGGACTGGCGCTGGCTGCACCCGACGGCGTACTGCTACTGGCAGGTGATGGACCCGACCCCGGCGTGGGCGTTGATCGCCTACAACCAGGACACGCTGCAGCCGGGCGCCGTCCAGAACAAGCTCTACGTGCTGGCGCAGTTCACCCGGCACATCCGGCCGGGCATGCGGATCATCTCCGCGTCCACCGGAAACGCCGCAGTGGCCTACGATCCGGCCGCCCGCCGCTTGGTGCTCGTCGGGGTCAACACCGCGACGTCGGCGCAGACGATCACCTTCGACCTGACCCGGTTCGGCACCCTGCCCACCGGCCTGCTGACCCGGTGGTCCACCTCGACGACCAGCGGAACCGACAGGTACACCCAGCGCACCGACGTCCAGCTGGACGGCAAGCTGCTGCGGGTGCCGTTCGCGGCGGGGCAGGTGCAGACCTTCCAGCTCGACGGCGTGTCGATCTGACCTGCAGGCAGCTCCTCGCACCGCACCAGCACAGCGGGTCGTCGAACAGCCGCGTCACTGTTCGACGACCCGTTCAACACAGGTCCTTTGTGGACCTGGTCGCTACGCGTAGGGGTTGCGCCCGGAGAGCCCGCCCACCTTGCACGGGCCGTTCGACGCGTCACGGCAGACGACGACGCCCATGTAGGTGATCGAGTCGCCGCTGATCGACCACGTCAGGTTGTTGTAGGACGAGTAGTCCTCCTTGTCACAACCGGAGTAGTCGTACCGGCGCGTCGGCGTCGTGTCCGGGTGCAGCGACCCGTTGTAGAACAGGAAGTAGGCGTAGACCGGCTTGGCGTCACAGCCCCAGTCCGACACGAGCAGGTCGATGTTGCCCACCGAACTGCGCCCGGTCCAGTCGAACGTCGCCCCGGCGTACCCGTAGTCCTGCCCCGAGTAGATGAACTCCTGCGCGGCGGCACTGGCAGAGGGCGCGTTCACGACGACTGCCGAGAGCGCGACCACGGCGGCGGCCGCGGCCCGGCCGGCGATCTTGCTGAAGGTTCTCGAAACCATGACGGCAGTTAACAGCGCTCACCCGTGTGCGCTGAAGCTATTGCTCCTCAAAGCAAAGCCTCACCAGCGCCGGGCGATCCGGTCAGACGGCCTTGCCGGGCGGCACGGAGCAGAACACCCGCGGGGTCCCCCAGGCGTTGGCGGCGTCGCGGCCGGCCCGCACGTCCAGCAACGTCAGCCGGTCGACGTCCGAGATGTCGATCTCGACGTGCTGGGGAGCGTCGTCGATGCTCGCCTGCCGGGTGACGGCGTCCGTCTCGTCCGCCCTGATCAGGAACTGGCCGATCCCCTCCGTCTGGACCGAGGCCGCGTCCTTGCCGATCCACACCGACAGCCGGGTGCACCTGCCCGCGGTGGACCAGGTGCGGAAGTTGGCCGGCTGAGCCGCCGACGAGCCGGCCGAACCCCGGATGCCGCGGGCGAACGGCTCCTTGCCCACCCCGATGCTGATCGACGCCAGGGTCTCGTGCCCGGCACCGGACTCGACCGTCTGGTAGGTGGTGAGGTCGTACCAGTCCTCGACGGGCGGCGGAGGCGCGGCCGGTGACGTGGTGAGGACGGTGGCCACCGGCTCTTCGCCGCTCAACACTCCGCTGACGAGCAGGGATGTCCCGACGACCAGCACGATGACCACGGCGGCCGTGACCGCGATCCATCGCCTGGGTTTGTGACCTGCGCCACCGTCTTGCCTAGTCATGCCCGGCATTGTCTGGGACGGACACCTCTTTGTTACAGGGGCAGCTCCTTTTGAGACAAAAAGAAACTCCATTCAGCGCAGTACCTGGAACACCGGCGGCTCCTCGGCGGCCAGGTCGTCCGGCAGCCGCAGCCCCTGCCGCCGCGGCACCAGTTCCGACTGGAGCACGATCGCCGCGGCGCCGATCGCCGGCGCCGACGCGGCCGACGGTGACAACCGCACGGAGATCGGGTGGACGTCGCGGGCGATGAACGCGCTGTCGAGCTCGGCGCGCAGCACGGGCAGGTAGATCGAGCCCGCGATGGCGAAGCTCGGGCCGGTGAGCACCAGCACCTCCAGGTCCAGCACGTTCGCGAGCGTGCGGGCGGCGGCCGCGACGTAGCGGGCGGACCGTTCCAGCAACGCCACCGCGCGGGTGTTGCCCTGCCGGGCCGCCCTGCTGATCGCCGCGAAGTCCGCCGCGACCGGCGTGGCCGCGCGGGTCCTGCCGCCGACCAGTCCCGCCGCACGGGTGAGCGCCCGGTCCGCCCGTGCCTGCTCGACGACGGCGGCGGGACCGGCCAGCACCTCCAGGCATCCCCTCGCACCGCACCAGCACCGCGGGCCGTCGACGTCGAGGCAGGCGTGGCCGATCTCGCCGGTGTGCCCGCTGGGGCCGCGGTAGGTCGTGCCGCCCAGCACGATCCCCGCGCCGATCCCGGTGCCCATGAACAGCGCGGCGAACGTCGACGTCGCGCCGACGCCGCCGGACCAGTGCTCGCCTATCGCCGCCGCGGTCGCGTCGTGGTCGAGCACCACGGGCAGTCCCGTCGCACGTTCCAGCGCACGGCCGAACTCGTGGTGCTCCGCCGGACGGGCCGCGACGAGTCCCAGTCCCAGGATCCGATCGCGTTCGACGCCGACGCTGTCGATCAGCGCGTCGGCCTCGCGGGCCACCCTGGCGACCACGGCCGCCGGTTCGTCGGCGCCGGCACCGGCGCGCGAGATCCTGGCGACGACCGCCCCGCCGAGGTTGGTCAGCACGTAGGTGATCCGCGCGCCGTCGAGGTGCACGCCGACGGCGTAGCGCGCGAAGTGGTTGAGCTGCAGCATGACCCGGCGCTTGCCGCCGGTCGACTCGGCGTGCCCGGTCTCGGCGACCAGGCCCTCGTCGATCAGCCCGCGCACGACCGTGGAGATCGTTCCGCCGGTCAGGCCGGTGGCGTTGACCAGGCCGACCCTGCTGATCATGCCCGCCGCCCTGACCAGGTCCAGCACCGCCGCCCTGGTGCTCGCGTGGGTCACCCGCGCCGGTCCGCTCACCGCACTCCTCCGTCGAACGACGAACTTGGCACATCGACAAGCCCGGGATCAGTAAAGCATCCCGAGCCGTTGACTTTCTTTGTTTAGTAACTGAAGAATCCTCGCCGCGAACCACCCAGCCCACGGGAGGATCAACGATGTTCCTGCACAAGAGGCTCTGCTTACTCGGTCTGGCCGCGGTCGTCGCCGCCACCGCCGCCTGCTCCGGATCCGGCGGAGCGAGCCGGTCCCGCGACACCCTCGTCGTCTACACCGGCCAGGCCGGCGACTACCAGCTGAACTTCAACCCGTACGCCCCCACCCTGATCGAGGGGCCCGGCACGATCTACGAGCCGCTGTTCTTCTTCAACATCGCGAAGGACCAGCCGCCGAAACCCCTGCTCGGCACCGAGTTCCAGTGGAACGCGGACGGCACCGAACTCTCCGTCACGCTCAGAGACGACGTGACCTGGTCCGACGGCGAGAAGTTCACCGCGGAGGACGTCAAGTTCACGCTCGACATGGTCGCGAAGACCCCCGCTGTCAACAAGACGGGCTTCAAGGGCACGTCGACCGCGGTCGACGACACGCACGTGGTCGTCAAGTTCCCCGAACCGTCCTACATGGACGGACCCCAGGTGCTCGGCCAGCTGTGGATCATGCCGGAGCACATCTGGAAGAACTACCCCACGCCCGCGACCGAGGTGAACCAGAACCCGGTCGGCACAGGCCCGTTCCAGCTCGGCGAGTTCAAGGCGCAGTCGTTCACCCTCAAGGCGAACCCGAAGTACTGGGGCGGTGAGCCCGCGCTGAAGCAGATCCGCTACCTGTCCCTGTCGGGCAACCAGGCGGGCGTGGACGCCCTCAAGGCCGGGTCGATCGACTGGCAGACCGGTCCGGTCCCGGACATCAAGGACGTCGAGAAGAACTACCCCGGCTACAAGGTCGTCACGCTGCCGCTCAACCAGGTCGCGTTGTTCACCTGCTCCAACGCGCAGCTCGGCTGCCAGGGCGCGCAGACCGATCCCGCCGTGCGCCAGGCGATCTACCACGGCATGAACCGCACGCAGATCAACTCGCTGGCGTTCCAGAACACCGCCGCCGCGATGTCGCCCGGCTACACCCTCCAGCCGCGCGACGAGTCGCTGATCTCCAGCAAGCTCACCGACCGCATGGCGCCGATGAACGCCGACACCGCCAAGTCCGACCAGATCCTCACCGCCGCCGGTTATGCCAAGGGCCCCGACGGCATCTACGCCAAGGACGGCAAACCGCTGGCGCTGACCGTGAAGGTGGTCGCCGGCTGGACCGACTACATCACCGCGCTGGAGACCCTGAGCCAGCAGCTGCTCAAGATCGGCATCAAGATCACGCCGCAACAGCTGTCGTGGAACGAGTGGGCGGACGCGCGCGGACGCGGCCAGTTCGAGCTGCTGATCGACTCGGTGGAGCAGGGGCCGGCGCCGGACCCGTACTACACCTACAGCTACTTCTTCTCGACCGCGACGACCGCGCCGGTCGGCGAGGCGGCCAACCCGAACTTCGCCCGGTTCAGCAACCCGGTGGTGGACGCCGCGCTGGCCGAGCTCAAGAAGACCGACCGGAAGGACCCCTCCCGGCAGCAGCACTACGACGCCATCCAGGTCGAGCTCGAGAAGTCCATGCCGTACATCCCGGTGCTGACCGGCGGCGTCCCGAACGAGTACAACGACAAGGCCTTCACCGGCTGGCCCACCAAGGACGACCTGTACGCGTTCCCCGCCGTGTGGAAGCGGCCGGACGCCTCGCAGGTGTACGCGAAGCTCAAGCCCGCCGGGTCCTGACGATGGGCTACCACCTGCGCAAGGTCGCCTTCTACCTGGCGGCGCTGTGGGCGGCGGTGACGTTGAACTTCGTCATCCCGCGGCTGCTGCCGGGCAACCCGGTGGACATCCTGATGGCCAAGCTCCAGCAGCGCGGCGGGTCCGTCGACCCCGCCGCGCGCCAGGCCTACGAGACGCTGCTCGGCACCGGCGGGCGCGAGTCGTTCGCGCAGGAGTACCTGGCGTACCTGGGCAGCCTGCTGCGCGGCGATCTCGGGGTGTCGGTCAGCGCGTTCCCGGCGAAGGTCTCCGACGTGATCGGCGCCTCGCTGCCGTGGACCGTCGTGCTGGTCGGGCTCGCGACGCTGATCTCGTTCGTGCTGGGCATCGGGCTCGGCGCGCTCGTCGGCTGGAAGCGCGGCACCTGGCTCGACTCGCTGGTGCCCGCGACCACGATGCTGGCCGCGGTGCCGTACTTCTGGCTGGCGCTGATCCTGGTCGCGCTGCTCTCGTCAGGGCTCGGCTGGTTCCCGCTCAACGGCGGCTACGACGTGGTCCTGGATCCCGGCTGGAGTCCCGAGTTCCTCGGTTCGGCGCTCTACCACGGCATCCTGCCCGCGCTGACGATCGTCGTGTCGTCGGTCGGCGGCTGGCTGCTCGGCATGCGCAACATGATGGTCTCGGCCATGTCGGAGGACTACGTGCTGACCGCGCGGGCCAAGGGCCTGACCGGCAGCCGGGTGATGGTCCGGTACGCGGCCCGCAACGCCGTGCTGCCCTCCGTCGCCGGGTTCGCGATCTCGCTCGGGTTCGTGGTGTCCGGGTCGATCATCACCGAGCAGGTGTTCTCCTACCCCGGCATCGGGTCGAAGCTGCTGCAGGCCGTGCAGAACAACGACTACGCGCTCATGCAGGGGATCTTCCTGGTCATCACGGTCGCGGTGCTCGGCGCGAACCTGGTCGTCGACCTGCTGTACGGGCTGATCGACGCCCGCACGAGGGATCGGAGCACGGTGTCATGACCTGGTCAGGGAAACTCGGCGCCGGGCTCGGCCTGGCCGGCCTGATCGTCCTCTTCGGACTGCTCGGTCCGCTGCTCACCGGCGATCCCGCCACGATCAGGGACATCGGGCTCACCTCGCCCGGCGGTGACCACCTGCTCGGCACCACGATCATCGGCCAGGACGTCCTCGCCCAGCTCACGCACGCCACTCGCGGCTCGCTGTGGATCGGCGTGCTCGTCGGGGTCATGGCGACCGTCCTGTCCGGGATCTTCGGCATCGTCGGCGCGTACGCGGGTGGCGTCGTGGACGAGGCTTTCTCGTTGTTCTCCAACGTGATGCTGGTGATTCCTGGCCTGCCGCTGGTCATCGTCATCGCCGGGTTCGTGCCCGCAGACCAGCGCGGCACGTGGACGATCTCACTCGTGCTCGCGATCACCGGATGGGCAGCGGCGGCGCGGGTGCTGCGCGCGCAAACGTTGTCGTTGCGCAACCGCGACTACGTGGCCGCGGCACGGGTCTCCGGCGAGAAGACCTGGCGGGTGATCTGCGTGGAGATCCTGCCGAACCTGCTGCCGATCCTGGCCTCCCAGTTCGTGTTCGCCGTGGTCCTGGCGATCCTGAGCGAGGCGGGCCTGTCGTTCCTCGGGCTCGGCGCTGCCGACTCCTCGACGCTCGGCACGATGCTCTACTACGCGCAGAACGGGTTCGCGCTGCAACGGGAAGCGTGGTGGTGGTTCGTCCCGCCGGGGTTGATCATCGCGTTGTTCGGCGGCGCGCTGTCGCTCATCAACTTCAGCATCGACGAGATCATCAACCCCGCGTTGCGCGAACGGCCCCGGCGCAGGCGCGATGTCGTCGCCACCACACCCGCGGGGGCCCCCGCGGATCAGGACGCCGTGCTGACGGTCACGAACCTCAACGTCGTGTACCAGGGCGCCACACCCGTGCACGCGGTCAAGGACGTGTCGCTGACGTTGCGGCGGGGCGAGATCCTCGGCCTGGCCGGCGAGTCCGGCTGCGGCAAGACCACGCTCGCCTACGCGATCAACCGCCTGCACCGGCCACCGGCGGAGGTCACCTCCGGCTCTGTCGACTTCGGTGGCGTCGACGTGCTGGCGCTGGGCCCGGAGGAGCTCCGCGAGTTCCGCTGGGTGAAGCTGTCCATGGTCTTCCAGGGCGCCATGAACTCCCTGAACCCGGTCACCCCGATCCGCGCACAACTGCAGGACGTCCTGCGCACACACCGTCCTTCGATGTCCACTTCGGACCGGGAGGCCCGGTGCGCGGAGGTGCTCCGGCTCGTCGGCGTCGACCCGGCCAGGCTCGGCTCGTATCCGCACGAGCTGTCCGGCGGTATGCGGCAGCGCGTCATGATCGCCATGGCGCTGCTGCTCGAACCGCAGGTCATGATCATGGACGAACCCACCACCGCGCTCGACGTGCTGGTGCAGCGCGAGATCCTGAACGAGATCAAGCGCTTGCGCGACGAGCTGGGGTTCGCGGTCGTGTTCATCACGCACGACCTGCCGTTGCTGCTGGAGCTGAGCGACCGGATCGCAGTGATGCGCGACGGTGAGGTCGTCGAGTACGCGGCGGCCGAGGAGATGTACCTGCGGCCACAGCACCCGTACACCCGTCAGCTGCTGGCGTCGTTCCCCAGTCTGACCGGCGAGAGAGGAGCCCTGATCCGATGACCACGCTCGAAGTCCGCGACCTCGCCAAGACGTTCCACCGGCACCGCGCGGTCGACGGTGTCTCGTTCACGCTCACCGCCGGCCGGACCGTCGCGCTGGTCGGCGAGTCCGGGTCGGGGAAGTCGACGATCGCGAGGATGATCGCCCGGCTGGTCCGGCCCACCTCCGGTGAGATCACGCTGACCGGGCCGGACGGTGAACCGGTGCCGTCACGCCGGTACCGCGATCACGTGCAGATGATCTTCCAGGACCCGTTCGCGTCGCTCAACCCGTTCCACACCGTCGAACACCACCTCGCCCGGCCCCTGCTGCTGCACGGCCGCTCCCGGGCGGAGGTGCCCCACCTGCTGGAGCGGGTGAGCCTCAGCCCGGACCTCGCGCGCCGCCGTCCGCACGAACTGTCCGGCGGGCAACGGCAGCGCGTGGCCATCGCCCGCGCGCTCGCACCGGGCGCCACGGTGATCGTCGCGGACGAGCCGGTGTCCATGCTGGACGTCTCGATCCGGCTCGGCGTGCTCAAACTGCTCGACCGGCTGCAACGCGAGGAGGACCTCGCGGTCCTCTACATCACGCACGACCTGGCCACCGCCCGGCACTTCTCCGACGAGGTGCTGGTGATGCACCGGGGCCGCATCGTCGAACGCGGGCCGGGCGACGACGTGCTGCTGCGTCCCCAGGACCCGTACACCCGGCAGCTGGCCGCCGCCGCGCCCGACCCCGAAACCCGTTTCCTCCAGGGAGGTCCGTCTTGATCCGGCAGTACCTGCACGACGGCTGGCAGCTGACCGCGACCACGAACGAAGTTCCGGACAACATCCGGGACAGGACGGTGCCCGCGACCGTGCCCGGCAGCACCCATCTCGACCTGCTCGCGTCCGGGCTGATCACCGACCCGTTCCTCGATCGCGCCGAGGAGGAGCTGGCCTGGACGCACCGTGCGGACTGGCGGTACAGCACCAAGTTCCTCGCCGCCGCCGTCACGTCCGGGCAGCAGGCCGACCTCGTCTTCGACGGGCTGGACACCATCGCCGCCGTCGAACTCAACGGCCACCTGCTCGGCCACACCGCGAACATGCACCGAAGCCACCGCTTCGACGTCCGGCCGTTCCTCGTGGACGGCGCCAACGACCTCACCGTGGCGTTCTCCTCCGCGCTGACCCACGCCGAGAAGGTCGAGGCCGCGCTGGGCCGGCGCGAGCACGTCAACGCGCACCCGTTCAACATGATCCGCAAGATGGCCTGCAGCTTCGGCTGGGACTGGGGACCGGACCTGCAGACCGCGGGGATCTGGCGGCCGGTACGGCTGGAGCGCTGGCACACCGCGCGCCTGGCCCGGGTCCGTCCGATCGTGACGGTGGCACCGGACGGGACCGGCCAGGTCGAGCTGCACGTCGACGTCGAGTGGACGCGGGACGCCGCCGAGAACCTGACGCTGCTGATCACCGTGGGCGCGCACAAGCGCACCGTCGTCGTCCCTGCCGGTCAGACGACCGTGGTCGCCCGCGTGGACGTGCCCGGCGCCGAACCCTGGTGGCCTGCCGGGTACGGCGGGCAACCGCTCTACAACCTCGACGTCGTGCTGCGCGGCGGATCCGAGCAGCTCGACAGCACGGCGAAGCGGATCGGGTTCCGCACGATCACCGTCGACACGACCCCGGACGAGCACGGCACGCCGTTCACGATCGTCGTGAACGACAAGCCCGTCTTCGTCAAGGGCGCCAACTGGATTCCGGACGACCACTTCCTCACCCGGATCACCCGCGACCGGCTGGCACGGCGGGTCGACCAGGCCGTGGCCGCACACGTCAACCTGCTGCGAGTCTGGGGCGGCGGGATCTACGAGTCCGACGACTTCTACGACGTCTGCGACGAACGCGGAATCCTGGTGTGGCAGGACTTCCCGCTCGCGTGCGCCGCGTACCCGGAAGAGGAACCGGTGCGCGGCGAACTGGAGGCCGAGGCCCGCGAGAACGTCGTGCGCCTGATGTCCCACGCCTCGCTGGCGCTGTGGAACGGCGGCAACGAGAACCTGTGGGGATTCGCCGACTGGGGCTGGCCGGAGCAACTGGACGGCCGGACGTGGGGCCTGGGCTACTACGACGACCTGCTGCCTGGGATCGTGGCCGAGCTCGACCCGACCCGGTTCTACTGCCCCAGCAGCCCGTACAGCCCGGTCGACGGCGTGCATCCGAACGACGAGGACCACGGCACGCGCCACGACTGGCACGTCTGGAACCAGGCACCCTACGAGCGCTACCGCGACCACGTGCCGCGGTTCTGCTCGGAGTTCGGGTTCCAGGGCCCGCCTGCGTGGTCCACGCTCACCCGGTGGATCCACGACCAGCCGCTGACCCCGGACTCGCCGAGCTTCCTGACGCACCAGAAAGCCGAGGACGGCAACGGAAAGCTCGCGCGCGGCCTGGCGGCGCACCTGCCGGTGCCATCGGCCTTCGAGGACTGGCACTGGGCGACGCAGCTCAACCAGGCGCGGGCGGTCAGCTTCGGCATCGAGCACTTCCGCTCGTGGTGGCCGCGCACGGCCGGTGCGATCATCTGGCAGCTCAACGACTGCTGGCCGGTCACGTCCTGGGCGGCGATCGACAGCGAGGAACGGGTGAAGCCGCTGTGGTTCGGGCTGCGGCACGCGTACGCGCCCCGGCTCCTCACCTTCCAGCCGCGCGGCGACCGGCTGGTGCTCATCGCCGTCAACGACCACGACGAGACGTGGGACGCGCACCTCACCCTGGAGCGCCAGACGTTCCGGGGTGTCACCCTGCACCTGACTAGACTGCGCCGGACGGTGCCGCCCCGCTCGATCCTCGAACTGGATCTGGACGAGGCGTTGCCGCGGCCGGTGAACGACGACGCGGAGGTGATGGTGGCGACCACCGCCGAAGCCCGCGCGATCCTGCCGTTCCTGGAGGACGTCGAACTGGCGTACGACCCGCGTCCCCTCTCCGCCCAGGCGCAGGCCGTGCCCGGCGGTTACGAGGTCGAGGTGCGCGCCGGTTCGTTCGCGCGGGACGTCACGATCCTGGCCGACCGGGTCGCGCCGGACGCCGTCGCCGACGACTCGCTCGTGCCGATGCTGGCAGGAGAGGTGCGCGTGTTCCACATCCGCACGGACGCTTTCGTCGATCCCGCGGCCTTCACCGATCCGCTGGTCCTGCGCTGCGCCAACGACCTCCGCACCAACGACCTCCGCGCGGTGCCCGATGCCCGCTGAACCGACCGGCGCGATCGGGCTGGTGCTCGCGCGGCCCGCGCGCCTGCTCGGCGTCGAGCCGTTCTTCATGGAGTTCATCGCGGGGATCGAGGAACGGCTCGCCGAGCGCGACCTGTCCGTTCTGCTGCACGTCGTCGCGGACCACGAGGCCGAGATCACCGCGTACCGCCGCTGGGCGGGCCGCGGTCTGGTCGACGCCGTCGTGGTGGTGAACCCGGTGGCGGACGATCCTCGCCCCGCCGTGCTCGCCGAGATCGCGCTGCCCGCGGTCGTCGTCGGCGACGACCCGGTGCTGCCCTCGGTCCGCACCGACCACACCGGCCCGGTCGCCGAGGCGCTCGGGCACCTGCTCTCGCTGGGGCACCGGCGGATCGCCAGGGTCACCGGCCCGTCGGCCTTGCAGCACACGCGGGCCCGCACCGACGCGCTGCTGGCCGGATGCGCGCAGGCCGGTGTCGACCCGGTGATCGTCGAGGGCGACTACTCGGAGGAGGCGGGAGCCAAGCTCACCGCCTCGCTCCTGAGTGGACCGGAGCCGCCCACCGCGATCCTCTACGACAACGACGTGATGGCGGTCGCCGGACTCGCCGCGGCCGCCGAACTCGGTGTCGCGGTGCCGGATCGGCTCAGCCTGGTGGCGTGGGACGACTCGACGCTGTGCCGGCTCGCCTCCCCCGCGCTCACGACGATGAGCGTCGACGTCCACCAGTTCGGCGTGTCGGTGGCGGAGTCGGTGCTGGAACTGATCGACGGCGGCCCGGTCACACCGCGCTGGTCGCCGACCGCCCGCTACCTGCCACGCGGCACGACAGCCCCCGCATCCACTTAGGACTGTCACGCCAGGGCTCGGGACGCCGGCGGCTGCGAGAAGAGGTCTCGACCCGTCGGCCCGCCCGGCCGCGAACCTTGGCATGATGGCCGGGTGGCCACCGACGCGGATGCCCGTTCGATCGTTCTCCGCCGCTACTGGCAGCACGTCATCGAGTTCGCCCTGCTGGCCGTCGCCGCCGTCCTGAGCGTGTTCCTCGGCGTCCTGCTGTCGGTGCCGCTCATCAACCTCGGCGTGACGCCGAAGGTGTTCTGGGTGCTGCCGTGGGCGATGGTGGTGGCGGTGTCGTTGCTCGGGGTGCTGTGGATCGAGATCTGGTACCCGTACCGGCACGGCGGTTCGACTCCGGCGATGCGCTGGCTGGGGCTGCGGATCACCACGCTGCGCGGCGATGAGCCGTCGTTGCGGGACTACTTCGTGCGGTGGCTGCTGATGGCCGTGGACGGCCTGCTGATGGGCCTGGTCGGCGCGGTGCTGATCGCGGTGACACCCCGCAACCAGAGGCTCGGGGACATCGTCGCCGGCACGGTGGTGGTACGGCGCCCCTCCCCGGCGGACCCCGTCACCTGAGCAGGCCGCTGCGCCACGCCCAGATCGCGATCTCGGTGCGGTTGCGCGCGCCGAGCTTGCCCTGGACGTTGGTCAGGTGCGACTTCACCGTCGACAACGAGACGTGCAGCCGGTCGGCGATCTCGGAGTTGGTCCAGCCGCGTGCCACCGCCAGCACGACGTCGAGCTCGCGGCCGGTCAACGGCTCGCCGGGCCGCTCGGGACCGACGCCGCCGGTGAAGTGCGCGAGCAGCCGCACCGTCACGGCGGGCGAGACCAGCGCTTCGCCTCGTACCGCGGCGTGCACCGCCTCCACCAGCAACCGCGGCCGGGCGTCCTTGAGCAGGAACCCGCAGGCCCCGGCGAGCAACGCGGCGTAGACGTTCTCGTCGACGTCGTAAGTGGTGACGACCAGCACCCGCAGCGGGTCCTCGACGCCCGGTCCGGCCAGCAGCCTGGTCGCCCGCAACCCGTCCAGCTTCGGCATGCGGATGTCCATCAGCGTCACGTCGGGACGCAGCTGCCGCGCCAGCCTCACCGCCGCCTCACCGTCGGCGGCCTCGCTGATCACCTCGATGCCGGGCTCGGCGTCGAGGACCAGCCGGAAGCCGGTGCGCACGAGCGTCTGGTCGTCGGCGATCAGCACGCGGATCGTCATCAGATCCCCCTCGGCACGGTGTCGAACGGATCGTCGTCCGGTCCCAGCGGCAGCCGTGCGGTGACCCGCCAGCCGTCGTGCCCGTGCGGACCCGCGGCGAGCTCGCCACCCAGCTCGGCCATCCGCTCGGTCATGCCGAGGACCCCATGTCCGCCTTGCGCCGCGACGCCGTCCGGCACACCGTCGTTGTCGATCTCCAGCACCAGGTCGCCGTCGTCGGATCGGGCCGTGACCCGCACGCCGGTGGCACGCGCGTGCCGGCGGGAGTTGGTCAGCGCCTCGAGCAGCACCCGGTGCAGAGCGACGGAAACCCTTGGCGGCAAAGGAAGTGCTTCGACGTCGTCACCCACGTGCACCGCCACCTCCTCCCCCGCCGCGACGCGCACGACGTCGCCCAGCACGAGACTCGGTGACGGCAGTGGCTCGTCGCTGCGCAGCACACCGACCAGTCCGCGCGTGGCGGTCAGGGCCTCGGCCGCCGCGTGCTCGATCTGGTCGTACACCTCGGCGGGGTCCTGGGCCGGTGCCGCCGGATTCGCGGCCAGCGCCTGGGCGGCACGGGTCCGCACCACGATGCCGGTGACGTGGTGCGCCACCAGGTCGTGGAGGTCCCGTGCGAGCTGCAGCCGGTCCTCGGTGCGGATGCGCTCCAGATCGCGGCGGTGCCGGGCGTCCGCGTCCCGCAGGATCAGGCCCAGCGCCACCGCCGCTCCCCACGCCAGCGCCGCGGCCACCGGGAACAGCGCCGCCGGATAGTCCAGGCCGTAGCGCACGATCGGAGCGAGCACCACGGTGACGCAGGCGGCGACGGCCAGCACCGCCGCCCGCGCAGAAGGGAGCCGGCGGCATCCGGCGGCGGCCAGCAACAGCACCGCCAGCACCTCCGTCAGCGGCGGCTGCGCGGGAACCTGCTCCACGAACCCCGCGGCCGCCGTGCCGAGCAGCGACAGTCCCATGACCGCGCCCGCCAGCAGCTCGATCCGGCGGGGGAACCTGCGGCGCAGGACCGCCAGGATCGCGGCCGCCGTGCCCGCGTACGGCACGACCATCGTGAGCAACGGTCCCAGCACGCCCCGCGGACCGTCCCCGCCGGACACCTGCACCGCGTCCACGACCGTCGCCACGAGCAGCACCGCGACCTCGGCCACGAACACGCTTCGCCGCGCCGGCTGTCCCCCTGCGGTCATACCGGCATTCTGGCCCCGGCACCGGCGGAGGATTTCGCTACCCCGCCCGCTTGACCGCGTCGACGTAGACGTTGGAGGCGGGCAGGTAGCTCGCCACCACCGCCAGTGCGGCCACCGCGGCGCCGCCGTACGCGGGAAGCGTCGCCGCTCCCTCCCCGATGAACAGCGACGCCACCTGGAAGACCGTGAACACGGTCAGCAGGATCCTGGCCCAGTTGCGTCCCGACCTGAGCTTGAACGCGAGCCACAGCTGCACCAGCGCGATCACCACCGCGATGCCCGCCACCAGCACCTGGGTGAACGTGGCAGCGCTCTGCAGCTGTTCTTCGGTCATCGCCGTCCCCGACGCCCTCAGCGCTTCGACGAGATCATCACGCGTGCCCACCAGGACACCCACCGACGTCACCGCGAAGACGCACGACACGAGGAATCCCACGAACGCGGCGATGATGGTGCCCGGCGGCGTGGTCCTGCCCGTTGCAGTAGTCATGATCACGACCGTAGGACGCGGCGAAAGTGGTTGCAGCACAACGGGTTGCCATCTAGTACTTTCGGACGAGAGCCCGGTTGCGGCGGTCCGCGAGGGCCGCCAGCATGCCGGGCTCTCCGTCTGGACGCCCAGCGAAGCGGACGATGAGGTGCCAGGCGACCCGCCGCGCACCAGTTCGTCCGCTGATCATGTGAGCGATAACATTGCGGCCCGAACGGCGTTTGCAGCATCGTCCAGCAGTGCTGCCCGAGCGTCGAATCGCGTTCGATTCCTCGCAAAACCGCTAAAGTTAACGCTCACATTTAGCGTTGACGCTAGGTGGACTCGTGGCTACGTTCCGTCTCGGGGCCGACGCGGGCAGTCCGGCTCCGCGCCGCGGTGCGACTCGTTCCGAACCGCACCGCTTCGCCGAGCGACGGGAGCGTCCCCATGTCCTCATCGTTGAGCCGACGCAGGCTCCTGCAAGCCGCGGGTGTGGCCGCCGTCGCGACCGCGGCGCCGTCGCTGCTGACAGGTTCTGCCCAGGCCGCGACGGTGCCCCCGGCCCGTGGCGACGCGGGCGTCTCGGCCTACGCGTTCGACCTGTCCGAGGTCCGGCTGACGTCGGGCCGGTGGCTGGACAACCAGAACCGCACGCTCTCCTACCTGCGGTTCGTCGACGTCGACCGGCTGCTCTACAACTTCCGCGCCAACCACCGGCTGTCCACGAACGGCGCCGCCGCGCTGGGCGGGTGGGAGGCCCCGAACTTCCCGTTCCGCACGCACAGCCAGGGACACTTCCTCACGGCATGGGCGCAGGCGTGGGCGGTCCTGGGCGACACGACGTGCCGCGACAAGGCGAACTACATGGTGGCCGAGCTGGCCAAGTGCCAGGCGAACAACTCGGCGGCGGGGTTCACCACCGGTTACCTGTCGGGCTTCCCCGAGTCGGACTTCGACGCGATGGAGTCCGGTTCGCCCAAGTCGGTGTCGTACTACTCCCTGCACAAGACCCTCGCCGGCCTGCTGGACGCATGGCGCTACATCGGCAACACCCAGGCGCGCGACGTGCTGCTGCGCTTCGCAGGATGGGTGGACTGGCGCACGGCCCGGCTGTCCTACAGCACGATGCAGAACGTCCTGGGCACGGAGTTCGGCGGCATGAACGCGGTGCTCGCCGACCTCTACCAGCAGACGGGCGACGCGCGCTGGCTGACGACGGCCCAGCGGTTCGACCACGCCGCGGTGTTCGACCCCCTCGCCGCCAACCAGGACCGGCTGAACGGTCTGCACGCCAACACCCAGGTGCCGAAGTGGATCGGCGCCGCCCGCGAGTACAAGGCGACCGGGACCACCCGCTACCGCGACATCGCCCTCAACGCCTGGACCATCACCGTCGGCGCGCACACCTACGTCATCGGCGGCAACAGCCAGGCAGAGCACTTCCGCGCGCCCAACGCCATCGCCCCGTACCTCAGCACCGACGCGTGCGAGGCGTGCAACACCTTCAACATGCTCAAGCTGACCCGTGAGCTGTGGCTGACCGACCCCGGCAAGGTCGCCTACTTCGACTACTACGAGCGCGCCCTGCTCAACCACCTGATCGGCCAGCAGAACCCGGCGGACTCCCACGGGAACATCTGCTACTTCACCGGCCTCAACCCCGGCCACCGGCGCGGCAACACCGGTCCCGCGTGGGGCGGCGGCAACTGGAGCACGGACTACGGCACGTTCTGGTGCTGCCAGGGCACCGCGCTGGAGACCAACACCAAGCTCGCCGACTCCGTCTACTTCTTCAACGGCACCACGCTCACGGTGAACCTCTACACGCCGTCGGTGCTGACGTGGTCGTCCCGCGCCATCACGGTCACCCAGACCACGAGCTACCCGGCGAGCGACACCACGACGCTGACCGTCACCGGCAACGCGGGCGGATCGTGGACGATGCGGCTCCGCATCCCGGCCTGGACCACGGGCGCGACCATCAGCGTCAACGGCGTCGCGCAGAACGTGACCGCCACTCCCGGCACCTACGCGTCCCTGACTCGAACGTGGACGTCCGGCGACGTGGTGACACTGCGACTGCCGATGCGCGTGATCGCCCAGCCCGCCAACGACAACACCGGCGTCGTCGCGCTGACCTACGGCCCCGCCGTGCTGGCGGGCAACTACGGCAACACCAGCCTGTCCGCGTTGCCCTCGCTGAACGTCGGCTCCGTGACCCGCACCAGCACGTCGTCACTGGCGTTCTCCGCCACGGCGAACGGCACGCAGGTCAACCTGGGGCCGTTCCACGACGCACACGGCTTCAACTACACCGTCTACTGGAGCACCGGCGGTGGCGGCACGGCGAGCCACCGGCTGGTCAACGCCAGCACCGGCATGGTGCTGGGCGTCCAGAACATGTCCACTGTGGACGGCGGCCTCGCCGTGCAGTGGCACGACAGCGGGACCGCCGACCACAACTGGCAGATGGTCACCGACGGGTCGGACGTCCGGTTCCGCAACGTCCACAGCGGCAAGGTGCTGGGCGTGGAGAACATGTCCACCGCCGACAACGCCCGCGTCCTGCAGTGGTCCGACAACGGCACGGCCGATCACAAGTGGACTCTCGTCGCTCAGGGCGACGGCACCTACAAGATCCGCAACGTCCACAGCGGGAAGCTGCTCGGCGTCCTCAACGGTTCCACCACCGCGGGTGCGCAGGTCGTGCAGGACTCCGACAACGGCAGCGCCGACAACCGGTGGCGCCTGGTCGCCAACTGATCCGCGAACGCGGCGGGGCCACTTCCGGGTGGCCCCGCCGCGTCGCGCTTTCAGACCATCTCGTTGCCGCTGACGGTCTTCCCTGCCGGGACGTAGGGCTGCACGACGTCCCAGTGCTCGACGATGCGGCCGTTCTCGAAGCGGAAGATGTCGACGATCGCCGCGTCACCGTCCGGGAGCCAGCCGCTGACCCGGCTGTGCGCGATGACGTGGTCGCCGTCCTCGAAGATCCGTTCCGGGTTCCAGCTGAAGCCGACGAGCGACGGCACGGCCGCCCGCAGCCCGTCGAGTCCGTTGGGCAGGTTCGGGCTGTGCTGGACGTAGGGCTCCGCCCAGTACCGGTCCAGCGCCGTGATGTCCTTGTCCTCGAACAGTTCGCGCATCGCGGTGCGGAGGACTTCCTTGTTCGACATGGACACCATCGTCGGCGGAATGCCCACGACCGGCACCCGTCAGATGACTGCGTCCGTGACGGTCGCTCGCCTCAGGCAGGCGGCCAGTTCCGCAGTGCGGCGTCGGCCACCCGCTGAAGGTCCTCGCGCGCCGCGCCACCCGCCGCCTGCACGGCCATGCCGTTCCCGATCGTCATGACGTAGCGGGCGATCAGGTCCGGATCGGCGCCGGCGGGCAGGTCGCCCTCCTCGACGGCCCGCTCGAACCGGTCGCGCAGCAGCCCCTGGCCCCCGTTGCGCCACTCGGTCAGGATGTCGCGCGCGACCCGACCGGTCTCGCCGACGGCCAGCGCGCCCTGCACTCCGAGGCAGCCGGCCGGGCATCCCGGCCGGGTGTTGGCGCGAACAGAGCCGGCGAGGAACGTCTCCGCGACCTCACGGGCGGTGGCCGCCTGCAGCGCTTCGACGGCGTAGGAGACCGTGCCTTCCGAGTAGCGCTGCAACGCCTTGCGGAAGAGCTCCTCCTTGTTGCCGAAGGCCGCGTACATGCTCTTGCGGGAGATCCCCATGCGCTCGGTCAGGTCGGTGAGGCTCGCGCCCTCGTACCCCTGCTCCCAGAAGACCACCATCGCCTTCTGGAGGGCCTCCTCGGCGTCGAACTCGCGCGGCCGACCGATCTGAGCCTTCTCCACGGCCTCATCCTACCCTTCAGCACCGATCGGTGCTGAAGTGCTACGGTCGCAATATGCACCGATCGGTGCACAAAAGCGTGGAGGTCAGGGAATGCGCAGGCTGGAAGGCAAGACCGCGGTCATCACCGGTGGCGGCACGCGGGGCATCGGCAGGGCCACCGCCGCACGACTGGTCGAAGAGGGCGCGCACGTGTTCATCACCGGCCGCCGCAAGACCGAGCTGGACGAGGCCGTGGAGGCCATCGGCCGCAACGTGACGGCGGTACCGGGCGACATCACGAACCTGGACGACCTGGACCGGCTCTACGAGACGGTCGCCGCGCGCGGTCAGGGGCTGGACGTGCTGTTCGCCAACTCGGCCACCGCGTCGTTCGCGACCATCGAGACGATCACCGCGGAGGACTTCGACACCGTCTTCGGCGTCAACGTGAAGGGCACCCTCTTCACGCTGCAGAAAGCACTTCCACTGCTCAACAAGGGCGCGTCGGTGATCATCAACGCCTCCACCGCCGCCGACAGGGGCACCGCCGGATTCGGCGCCTACGCCGCGTCCAAGGCAGCCCTGCGGACGTTCACGCGCACCTGGGCGAACGAGCTCAAGGACCGCGGCGTCCGGGTCAACGCCATCTCACCCGGGCCGACCGACACCAACGGGATCACGGAGCTCGTGGGCGAGGAGAACGCGGAGGCGTTCAAGGCGAACGAGGCCGCCCGGATCGCGATCGGGCGGATGGGCCACGTGGACGAGGTTGCCGCCGCCGTGGCCTTCCTCGCCTCCTCGGACAGCAGCTTCATGCTCGGCACCAACGTGTACGTCGACGGCGGCGAGAACCAGATCTGACCCCTCACTGGACGTCAGGAACTCGCCCGTGTGACACTTTGTCCAGCATCTGACACTTCGTTCAGTTCTGGAGACCACGTGCGAGATCCCGCCGGCACCACCGCGGACGCCGTGTTCGCCGCGTTGTCCCCCGTCATCGAGGGCATCGCGGCGACGTTCGGGCGAAGCTGCGAGGTGGTGCTGCACGACTACCGGGATCAGGAGCGGTCGGTCGTCGCGGTCGCCGGATCCGTCACGGGCCGGGAGGTCGGCGACGCGATGAGCGAGATCGGCCTGCGCGTCCTCGCCGCCGGGGACGACGCCCGCAACGAGGTCGGCTACCTCACCCGCGCACAGGACGGGCGGGTGCTCAAGTGCACGACGCTGCCGTTGCGCGACGTCGACGGAACGTTGATCGGCGCGTTGTGCGTCAACATCGACGTCTCGGCGATCAACCGCGCGACCGGCGTGCTCTCGGATCTGCTCGGCCTGTCCGCACTGGAGGAGCCGACCGCGTCCACGAACTTCTCCGGCGACCTGGACCAGGTCGTCGAGTCCCTGATCGAACGCGCCGAACGCGCGCACGCCGTACCGGTTGCGGCGCTGGGACGTGACGAGCGACTGGTGCTCGTCCGGTCGCTGAACGAGGCCGGTGTGTTCGCGTTGCGCGGCGCGCCTGGACGTATCGCCCAACGGCTGGGCATCTCCCGCACCGGTCTGTACAACGACCTCGCCGAGCTGAAGAAGGACACCCCGTGACCGACAGCCCTGCCTTCGTCAGCGAGTCCGAGTCGGCAGCCCTCGTCGACGACGACCTCGCGCTGGCCGCCGCGCGCGAGGCGTTCCTGGCCACCGCGACGGGAGCGACGATCCCGGTGGTGATCGGCCAGTCGTTGCCGCACAACAGGTTCACCCTCAAGTCCGGCGCGGCGGGCGACCTCGTCGGCGTGAAGATCGGCAGCTTCTGGCCAGGCAACGTCGAACTCCCCCGGCACAGCTCGACGATCGTGCTGCTCGATCCCGCCACCGGCAGGCTGAGCGCTGTCGTCGAGGCCGCGGCAGCCAACGCCTACCGCACGGCCGCCGCCGACGCGCTCGCCGTGGACACGCTGGCCCGCAAGGACTCCCGCACGCTGACCGTGATCGGAACCGGGCATCAGGCCCTGCACGAGGTCCGCGCCGTCAGCCGGGTGCGGCCGATCGACCGGGTCCTCGTCGTCGGCAGGCGTGCTGACGCGGCACTGGCGTTCGCCGCTGAAGTGACCGCGGTGACCGGCTTGAAAGCCGAACCCGTCGACGCCAGGACCGGTGTCGCCGCGGCGGACGTGCTCGTCACGGCCACGACCGCCCGCGAGCCCCTGTTCGACGCGAGCTGGGTCGCGCCGGGCACGCACATCTCCGCGATGGGAGCCGACGGTCCCGGCAAGCAGGAGCTGCCGGTCGCGCTGTACGACCGCGCCTCGCTGTTCTGCGACCTTCCCGAGCAGTCCCGGACCATCGGCGAGTTCCAGCACGCCCGCTCCGTGCCGGTCGCGCTCGGCGCCGTGCTCGCCGGTGATGCCGAAGGACGGACCTCGCCGGAGGACGTGACGGTGTTCGACAGCTCCGGATTCGCCTTGCAGGACCTCACTCTCGCCGCCGCCCTGCTGCGTCGCCGCGCCGCCTCCCCGGGAGACCCCGAATGACCACTGTGGACACCCCGTTCGCCCTGATCGACACGGACCGGCTGGACCGCAACGCGTCCCGGCTCCGCGACCACCTGAGCGAGCTTGGTGCGCCGTTGCGGCTGCACGTCAAGACGTCCAAGTCCGTCGAGGTCGCGCAACGGGTCCACGCGGACGGGCCGATCACGGTGTCCACCCTCGCCGAGGCCGAGCACTTCGCCGACGCGGGCTACCGGGACGTGCTCTACGCAGTCGGTCTCGACCCGCACAAACTGCCCCGCGTCGCCGCTCTTCTGCGCCGCGGCGTGACCCTCACCGTGCTGCTCGACACCGTCGAACAGGCCGAGGCGCTGATCCGGTTCGCAGCCGGGGAGAACCTCAGGATGCCGGCCCTCGTCGAGATCGACTGCGACGGTCATCGGGGCGGCATCGCACCCGCCGATCCCGCCCTCGTCCACATCGGACAGTCGCTCGGCCCGCACCTCGCCGGCGTGCTCACCCACGCGGGCGAGTCCTACTTCGCTTACACCCCAGCGGTATTGCACCAGGCCGCACAGAACGAGCGGGACGTCGCGGTGGCCGCCGCCGAGGCATTGCGTGCGGCCGGACTGCACTGCCCGATCGTCAGCGTCGGCTCGACCCCCACCGCGCACGCGGCGACCGACCTGACGGGCGTCACCGAGGTCCGCGCCGGCAACTACGTCTTCTTCGACCTCGTCATGGCCGGCATCGGCGTCTGCGGCCTCGACGACCTCGCGCTCTCGGTGGTCGTCACCGTGATCGGCCACCGGCACGACAAGAACTGGGTGCTCACCGACGGCGGCTGGATGGCCACGTCACGGGACCGCGGCACGCAGGCGCAGGCCGTCGACCAGGGGTACGGACTCGTCGCCGACGAGCACGGCGACCTGATCCCCGAACTGCTCATGACCGGGGCGAGCCAGGAGCACGGCGTCCTGAGCACTCGGGACGGCAAGCCGGTACCCGACCTGCCCATCGGCACCCGGCTGCGGATCCTGCCGAACCACGCGTGCGCCACCGCCGCCCAGCACGACCGCTACCACCTCGTCAGCGGCACCACGTGGAGCCGCCTGCGCGGGTGGTGACGGATCACGCCGTCGGATCGGCGCCGAGCGCGAGAGCGAGCAGGTCACCCAGCTGGTCGAGCTGAGCCGCCGAGAGGTTCCGGAACGAGGTGTCCAGGACACCGTCGGCAAGGTCCTGCCCGGCCTTGAGCAGCCTCTCCCCCTCCGCGGTGAGCCGGTGCCGCACGGGACGTCCCGGCCCCGGGATCCGTTCGATCAGCCCGCGGTCGGCCATCCGCGTGGCCAGCGACCCGAAGGACTGGTCGGTCTGGAAGGTCAGCACCGCGAGGTCGTGCAGCGACGCGTCCGGGTTGCGGGCCAGGTGCCGCAGCGTGTCCCACTGCACCAGCGAAAGCCCGAGCGGCGCCAGCGCCTGGCTCATCGTTCGGTGGTGGCGGTGCTGCAGGCGCTTGACGGCCAGGCCGACGTCGGCGGGACGGTGAGGCATGCGGGCCAGCCTACCCGACTGAGGACAGGTTGCTTATATAAGCATCCTTATCTAAGGTTCCTTATATGACTCCTGAGCTGACCCTGCTGAACCTCGACCACACCCGGACGTTCCTGCTGCTGCACGGCGGCGGTGGCGTGCCGACGATGGCCGGTTTCGCCCACCTGCTCGCCGAACGCGCTCACGCACGAGTGCTGCTGCCCACGCACCCCGGTTTCGGTGGCACGCCGAAACCGGACGGTCTCACCGGCGTCGCCGGCCTGGCCAGGACCTACGCCGACCTGCTCGACCGCCTCGACCTCACCGGCGTCACCGTGATCGGCAACTCGTTCGGCGGCTGGGTGGCCGCCGAGATCGCGCTGCTCGGCAGCCCGCGGGTGGGCAGCGTGGTGATCGCCAACGGGATCGGCGTCGAGGTCGAGGGCCACCCGATCACCGACGTCCGCGGCCTCTCCCCGGCGGAACTGCGGGCGCTCTCGTGGCACGACCCGAGCAAGGCGCCGCAAGCGACCAGCCCAGGCCCGGACGTGCAAGCGCTGATCGGCTACACCGGACCGAAGATGGCCGATCCGACCCTCGCCGAGCGGCTCGGCCGGACTCCGGTGCCCGTCCACGTGATGTGGGGCGAGAGCGACGGCATCGTCTCCCCCGAGTACGGCAAGGCCTTCGCCGCCGCGATCCCGCGGTCGACGTTCACCCTGCTGCCCCGCACCGGACACCTGCCGCAGGTCGAGTCACCCGAGGCACTCCTCGACGCGGTGCTCTCAGTTCGCTGACGGCACCTGGCCGGGCTCGCGCCGCAGGTCGTCCAGCCCGCCGCGGACGTCGTCGATGGTGATCTGCTCCGCGGCGGCCGAGTCGCCCGCGCGCAGGGCCCGGACGAGCGCGCGGTGGCTGGTGTAGCGGTCGAGACCGAACCGGTGGTTCGCGAGCACCCGGTCCAGCATCCGCGTCCGGCGCTCCGCCCGCGTGAACACCCTCGTCTGCTCCAGCAACCGGGCCAGAACGGCGTTGCCCGCGCAGGCGGCGACCGCGTCGTTGAAGCGCTGCATGGTGTCCAGCAACGTGTTCAGGTGCTTCTCGACCGCGCGGCCCTCGGCGTCGCGCTGCTTGATGACGATCAGCAGGTCGTCCGCCTCGTCGAGAACGGCGTCGAGTTCGTCGAGCTGGGCGGTGGTCGCGTGACGGGCGGCGAACCGGGCGATGAGGCCGCGCAGCGCGATCTCGACCTCGGCGAGGTCCTCGACGGCGGAAGCGCCGATGTCCGCGACGACGACCGTGCGCGGGCCGATCCTGTTGATCAGGCCGTCCTGTTCCAACCGGCGGATGGCCTCCCGGACCGGCGTGGGGCTCATCGACAGCCGCTCGGCGAGGCCACGTTCGGTGATCTTCTCGCCGGGGGCCAGGTCACCTGCGGCGATGGCCTCCTGGACCGAGCGGTAGGCCCGGCCTGCCAGCGTATCGGACTGAGGATCCTTGTCGGCCATCACAGGTACCGATACTACGACAATCACTTAAGCTATTGCTTGCCAATTTTGCTATAGCATCCTAGTTTGGGGGTCGCCGCGACGTTCCCGAGCCAACGGAGGCTTCCCGATGTCGTCACTCGCCGCGCCGGTCGACCGGCGGCTCACCAGGCGCATCACGTTCTTCGTCGCGCTCGCCGTGTTCGCGCAGGAGACGACCTGGGACTTCTACGACGCCCAGGTGCCGCCGCTGCTGCGCGAGCACATCGCCAGCACCGCGATCGTCGGCCTGCTCATGGGCATGGACAACCTGCTCGGCATCTTCGTCCAGCCCTGGATCGCGAACCGCTCGGACAACACCCGCACGCGGTGGGGCCGCCGGATCCCCTATCTCGCGGTGGGCATGCCACTCGCCGCGGTGCTGTTCGTCTTCATCCCGCTGGCAACCGCGTTGCCGGCGCTGATCGCGGTCATCTTCATCTACTCGTTGGTGGGCAACAGCTTCAAGCCGATCGCCCAGGCGTTGCTGCCGGACTTCATCGAGCCGGAACGCCGGGGCAGGGCGAACGCGGTGGTGAAGATCGCCTCCGGCACGACGGTCATCGTGTCCGCGCTCGTCAGCGCGTTCATGGTGGACGACCACCCGAAGCTCGCGTTCACCGTCCCCGCCCTGATCATGCTGGTGAGCACAGCGGTTCTCGTCTCACGGGTGCGCGACAACACGTCGAGGGGCTACCAGCTCGCGCTCACCGAAGACGCCCACGACGAGACGTCCGTACGTCTGCGGGACCTGGCCAGGGACATCCTTCGTGACCACGACCGCAGCCGGCTTCTCGTCGTCACCGCGGTCCTGCTGTTCGCGTCCGCCTGGTTCTCCTCGCGGTCGTTGTTCACCCCGTACGGCATGGAGACCCTTGCCCTGTCCCGAGGTGAGGCGGGCTCGCTCACGTTCCCGAGCGGTGTCGCGTTCCTCCTCGCCGCCTACCCGGCCGCGTTGCTCGCCGAACGCATCGGGCGCATCCGGACGATGACGATCGGGATGGTCGTCTTCGGCGTCTCGCTCGCGTTCGGCAGTCTCGTGCCGACCCCCATCACCACGGTCGTCGCCTTCTGCGTCGCGGCCGCCGGAGCGTCCGGGTTCCTGATCAACGCCGCCGTCGTGCTGTGGAACCTGGCGCCGTCCGCCCGCGTGATCGGTGTGTACACGGGCCTGTACACGGTGAGCTGGGCGGCCGGTGGATTCATCGGACCGGGGGTGGTCGGCGCGATGGTCGACATCACCGGGTGGCGCTACATGCTCCTCGACATCGCCCTGATCACCGCGCTCGCCACCGCCGTGATCCTGCGCGTCGCCGTCCTGAGCCGACGTCGCTCGGTCTCGCTGTAGAAAGGAAAACCGCACATGAGCGCTCCTATCGGAGCTGTCCGCGTCCTGACGCCCACCGGCATGCTCGGCGCAGGCTTCACCCAGTCCTCCGTGGACCGAGGGCTGGAGCTGGGCGCCGACGTCATCGCCGTGGACGGCGGCTCGACCGACTCGGGCCCGCACTACCTCGGCTCGGGCACCGCCAAGACGACCGCCGCGGCCGTCGCCCGCGACCTGCGGATCCTGCTCCGCGCCGCCGCCCAGGCCCGCATCCCGCTCATCGTCGGGTCCTGCGGCACCAGCGGCACCGACTCGGGCGTCGCCTGGGTCGCCGGGATCGTCGAGGACGTCCTGTGCGAGGAGAAGCTCGACCTGTCCGTCGCGACGATCTTCAGCGGGCAACGCGCGGACTTCGTCAAGACACGCCTTCGGGAACGCGCGGTGCATCCGCTGGCACCGTCCTCCGCGCTCGACGAGACCACTGTGGACAGTTGCACCCACATCGTCGGGATGATGGGCCACGAACCGATCGAGGAGGCCCTGCGCGCCGGAGCCGACGTGGTGCTGGCGGGCCGCGCGACCGACACGGCCCTCGCCGCCGCGGTGCCGTTGATGAGGGGCATGCCCGCGGGTCCGGCGTGGCATGCGGCGAAGATCGTCGAATGCGGCGGGCAGTGCACGACGAACCCGCGCGCGGGCGGCGTTCTCGCCACGATCGACCACACCGGTTTCACCATCGAACCGCTCGACCCCGACGCCGCCTGCACACCGATCTCCGTTGCCGCGCACATGCTCTACGAGACGGTCAACCCTTTCCGGATGCGCGAGCCCGCCGGCGAACTGGACGTCACCGAGGCCGTCTACACGGCGCTGGACGAACGGCGCGTGCGCGTCGAAGGCTCGCTGTTCCACACGGCAGACCAGCACACGGTCAAGCTGGAGGGAGCCAGGATCACCGGCTACGAGACGATGTCGTTCACGGCCATCCGCGACGAGCACATCCTCGCGAACATCGAGGACTGGACCGACCTGTTCGTCAAGGTCTTCACCGCGCGGGTCGAGCAGACCCTCGGCCTCGACAGCGCCGACTACTCCTTCGACCTGCGCCGCTACGGCTACGACGCCGTGCTGGGCTCGCTCGAACCGGCCACCCGCCCCCCGCGCGAGATCGGCGTGATGCTGCTGGTCCGCGCCACCACCCAGGAGCTCGCGACGGCCGTCGCGAAGGTCGCCAACCCGTTGATGCTGCACCTGCCGACCCCGGACATGGCCTACCTGCCCAGCCTCGCGTTCGCGACCTCCCCCGCCGAGACCGAACGCGGCCCTGTCTACGAGTTCGCGCTCAACCACGTCGTCGACACCCGCACCCCCACCGAGATGTTCCGCATCGAGCACCGGAAGGCCGTTGTCCATGACTGAGCAGCCCACGCAGACGTTCGGCGACATCGCACTGGAGGTCCGTTCCAAGAACGCCGGACCGTTCTGGGTGACGATGGAGCTGTTCATGCGCAACCCCGAGGACTACGCCCTGGCGTCCGCGCCGGAGATCATCAACGAGGAGGCCATCGCGTTCCTGTACGGCGTGCGCGCCGAGGACGTCCAGATCTTCCGGATCCCGTCGCTGAACGTCGTCAAGATCTCGTTCCCCCGGCCCGTTCCCCAGGGTGGGCTGCTGGACCGTGACATCCACGCCGGGCAGCACCACGTCCCGCTGGCGTCGCTGGCTACTCCACCGAGCACTGCACGCTGTTGAAGACGAACGCGGTCGGCGCCTTGTGCGTGCCGCGTGTGGTGCCGGTGATCCCGAGCTGCACCGACCCGCCCGAGGCGATCTGCCGGTTGGCTGTCTCGTTGGCGACGCTGACGATCGCCCCGTACTGCCGCCCGGAAGCGTTCGACACGTTCTGGAGGGTGTCGCCGTTCGACACCGTCCAGAGCAGCGACCAGCCGTTCACCGCCGCGGTACCGGTGTTGCGCACGGTCAGGGTCGCCTGGAACCTGCCCTGCGACTGCCCGGTGATCCGGTAGGCGGCGGCGCAGGCCTTCGCCGGCTTCGGCGGGGCCGCGGCGGCCGGTGGTGGGGCCTTGGTCGTCGTGGTCGTGGGAGGAGCGGGTTTGGTCGTGTCGGAGCCCTCGCACGGCGGACCCCACAACCCTCGCTTGGCCGCGGTGGCCTCGTCCCGTGCCGCGATCATCGGCCCGCCGTCGACGCCTTCCGGCTTCAGCGCGCCCTGCCGCACGGCGAGCACCGCGTAGTCGGTGCCGTCCTCCAGTTCCAGGTTCACCTCGCCGATCGTCAGCACGGTGAACCGGACGGAGCTCGCCAGCAGCGTCGATCTCGCGAAGTCGAGCGCGGCCTTCGCGAAGCACTCCTTCGGCTCCGCCAGCAGGGCGATGCGGACCTTCGTGCCGTCGGCGAACTCGACGGTGCGGCCGTCGACCACATCGCGCACGACGGTCAGCACGTTCTGCGGCGGCACCACCTCGTTGACCAGCGTCGGCGGCTTCAGCGGGGTCTGGGGCAACGGCGCCGGCGCCGCGGGCGCGGCCGAACACGCACCGATCAACAACACCGACAACACCAGCAGGTGCCTGCGCGCCACCGTAACCCCCGACTGTCCACCGACCCCAAAGTCGCTTGGTGCGAAACGATTCGTGCACCGTCCTCACGCGACTCACTGCAGGACTGTCGGCCGAGGTGATCAGCGCGTTACCGCTCACGGTGGCCCGGTGAGCCCGAAGGCGACTTTCGCCGGTTCCTCGGAATCGCTCTCCGTGCCACCGTGACGGTCATGCGCCATCCGATCGAGCTAGCTCGCGAGCACCGCGAGGTGGTCGTACGAAGTCGGTTCGACGACCCACTCGGTGGACTCGGTGGACTTCGCCGCGCGACCGTTCGCGAAGCTCTGGTTCACCCAGTTCGCCTCGCCCGCGCTGGGGTACACGTTGCGGCAGGAGTACCCGGCGCTGCCACCGGACATCAGGATGTTGCAGTCACCGTTGTAGTTGTCCCGCAGACCGAGGCTGTGACCCATCTCGTGGGTGATCACCCGCAGCGGCGAGTAGCCCTCGTTGATCTGCAACCGGTCGAGGATGATCTGACCGGAACCGTGCCCGATGGTCGCCCGCGAGCCACCACCGCTGGTCACCGAGATCCGGATGTTCCCGGACCCGCTCGTCTGGACCATCCTGATGTTCGGAACCCGGCTGTTCCACACCTGGATGGCTTGCGGGACATAGCCCGCGTACTCACCGCCACCGCTGACGGTGATCGTCCGGGCCAGGGCGGCTGAGGATTCCGCGGAGGCCGCGGGGGCGGCGACCACCGTCAGTGCGAGCGCGGCCACACCGGCCATCGTCGCGACAAGTTTGCGCAGGGACACGAGAAACTCCATCTCTTGAGCGGAGTGCAGGGATCGCCGACACTGGCCGACGGGCGGCGTCACGACAAGCGATCGACCGGGCACGGCCGGTGGTGGGCGAAATCGGCGGGCGCTGTGCCTGGCACGGCGCGAGTCTCTGGAAGAACTCTGGAATTCCGGCGTCTGCCCTGGAGGAGAGATGAACCAGGCCGAGTTCGGCACGGCGTTGCGGTCCGCCATCAGGGCCAGGGGCCTGACGCTTCAGAGCGTGCGCACCAGGCTCGCCCAGCACGGCATCGTGATCGGCCTGGCGACGCTGAGCAGCTGGCAGTCAGGCCAGATCCGGCCGGAACGGGCAGAGTCGCTGCGCGCGGTCGCCGCGATCGAGCAGTTGCTCGCGCTTCCGGCGGGCTCGCTGATCCGGCTGCTCGGCCCGCGCAGGCCGCGCGGCAGGACCACGCCGTCCGGGTGGAGCGGGATCACCAGGATGATCAGCCACCTCGGCTCGAACGCGCCGGTCCGCGTGCTCCTGACCGAGGACCAGGTCCACGTGAGCGAGAACCGCCTGCTCCGCACCGTCCGCACCAAGATCATGGGAACGGTGACGGGCAGCCACGCGGTGGACCGCTGGTGCGTCGGCTGCACGGCGGAACCGAAGCGGGATCTGAACGACATCCGCGTGGTGCCGGTCCGCCGCTGCCGGACCGGCACCACGGTGCGGGACGACTCGGCCCACCTGCTCGGCACCGAACTCCTGCTAGACCGGGTCTACCGGCGCGACGAGACGTTCGTCATCGAGTACGACTGCGTCTTCGACCGGCCGCTGGCCGAGGACGAGTACTTCCGGGTGATCACCCAGCCGACGGACCTGTACGTCCTCCAGGTCTCCTTCCGCAGAACCCCTTCGCCCGCCCGGTGCGTGCGGTTCCTCGGCAGACCACGCGGAACCGACCAGGGCGACGCCACGCTGATCAGCCGCGGCACCGCGATGATCGCCGAGCCGGACGCGGTACCCGGCGTCTACGGCATGCGCTGGGAATGGGATCCACCGTGGAACTGACGGCTCAGTAGACGAACCTGCGCACCTCGTCCGGCTGGATGACGAGCCGGACCTGGTCCGCGCCAAGGATCTCGGCGAGATCGTCGACACGGGACGGGTCACCGGCGTCCCAGTAGCGGGCCGCCAGGCGCTCGGCCAGTTCATGTGCTCCGTCGGTCTCCACCGTGACGGAGCCGGAGACCGCCAGCCAGCGCTCGCGCTCCCCCACCGGTGCGGCGACGACGATCGAGGCGCGGGGATCGCGGCGCAGGCGGCGGACCTTCAGCGAGTTAGGGTCGGTGAACAGCTGGATCGTCCCCTCGGCCGTGGCCTCGAACCACACCGGCCGCGGTTGCGCCGGCACCGGCCCCGCCGCGGTCGACAGGAACCCGTACAGCGGGCGGCTCAGGAACTCCAGATCCTCGGTGGTCAGCGAATCGCTCATGAGTCCGATTGAACACGGCCTGATCACGACCGGCACATGGGCGAGAAGCCGCACCGCCTGTCCAATCGTCTAGATCCGCGCCCCGATCAAGGCGATGACGAGCAGGATCCCCACCACGCCCGCGGACTGCCACAACACCAGGTCGAAGCTCCTGCGCACACCGGTCTCCGCGGGCACGGGGTCCGGCCGGTGCCGCTCGATCTCCTCCCGGATCCGGTGCTGCACCCGGCTTCCGTTCAGGGAGCTCGTGACGGAGAACGCGCCCGCGGCGACGTTGATCCGCTCGCCCGAGGTGGTCACGAGGTGGACCTCGCGTTCCGACTCGATCGACGCGAGGTCGGCCCACGGCACCCAGTACACGCGGAACCAGTTCACCACCAGCACGCCCGAGCCGTAGATCTTCACCGCCGCGTGCGCGCCGACCATCCACACGAACCAGGTGATCGGCGCCATGATCGCGACGAACTCCAGCCGTTGCGCGAACCCGTTGCCGGGGAACGGGGTGAGCAGCACGTACACGGTCGTGACCAGCATGCCCAGCGTCACGGTCCAGCTGAGGACGCTGTCGAACTTCCTGCGCAGCACCACTGCCGCCCTGCCCCGGCTCATGGCCACACGATAGGACTTGTCCATGAACCTGGAGACCTTCATTGATCCCGAACTCGCCGTGCACGTCGAGGAGTCGCGCCGGACGAACGCCGAGCGGGGCATGAGGCGAGGTCCGAGCAACCCGGACGAACTGCGGGAGTTCCGGACCGAGGCACCCGAGGACAACGTCCTGGTCGAGGCCGGCGGCCGGCAGGTCCCCGTCCGGATCCTCGAGCCGAGCAGCGCGCCTCGCGGGGTCTACCTGGACTTCCACGGCGGCGGCTTCTACATGGGCTCGGCGGCGCAGGACGACGCCCGCAACCAGCGGCTCGCGGACGCGCTCGGCATCGCGGTCGTGAGCGTCGACTACCGGCTCGCCCCGGAACACCCCTGGCCGGCCGCACCCGACGACGCCGAGACGGCAGCGCACTGGCTCCTGGACAACGCCGGGGAGCGGTTCGGCACCGACCGACTCGCCATCGGGGGCTTCTCGGCGGGATCGACCCTCGCCGTCACCACGCTGCTGCGGCTGCGCGAGCAGGGCGAAGCAGAGCGGTTCACCGGGGCGGTCCTGCAGTTCGGCACCTACGACGTGAGCGGGCTGACCCCGGCCGGCCGGTTGATCGCGGACGAGTACTTCATCGAGGCCTATGCGGGGCACGTGCCCGACAAGACGATCCCGGACCTCTCCCCCGTCTTCGCCGACCTGCGCGGACTGCCGCCGTTCCTGATGGTCGTCGGCGACCAGGACGTCATCCTGGAGGACAACCTGGCCATGGCGGCCCGCATCGTCGGGGCGGGCGGCGAGGTCGACCTCAAGATCTACCCGGAGTCGCGGCACGGCTTCACCAACCGGGACAACGGCATGGCGCGGGCCGCCTGGCAGGACATCGAGCAGTGGCTCGGCAAGCGCCTAAACTCCGGCCAACAGTGATCAACACGAGGTGGCGACATGAAGCTGGGCGATGTCACGCGGACCGCTCTGGCCTGCGTCCGGATCTTCAACGGCGCGCTGGGCCTGGTCGCCGCCGACCGGATGGCGAAGAGCCTCGGCGACGAACTGGGTGACGACAAGCGGTTCGTCTACCCGGCCCGCATGTTCGGCATCCGCACGCTCGTCCTCGGCGTGGACCTGCTGACGTTGAAGAGCGGTGACGCGAACGCACGGCGGGTGTTGCGCCAGGCCGTGCTCATTCACGCCACGGACACCGCTGCCGCTGTCTACGCCGGTAAGCGCGGCGAGCTGCCGGCCAGGGCGGCGAAGCTGACCACGATCATCTCCGCCGTCAACACCGGGCTGGCCGTCGTATCGCTGCTCGCCGCTGAGAAGGACAGCTGACGCGCACGGCACCGCCGCGTGGCTGTGGGCCAGCAGGTCGGACTGCGGACGCGCCTTCGAACACGCCAAGGCCGCACTCCCGCAGTACGAGAAGTCCGGCAACAAGATGCTGATCGCCATGGCGCACAACAACATCGGCCATTGCGCGGCGGAGGTCGGCCACACCCACCTGGCGCTCGGACAGCAGGGCCGCGAGGAGGAAGCCGGACGCCTGCGCGGGCAACTCCAACCCTGAACGCCAACTGACGACGTGGGTGCGTGCCCACGGGAAGCACCGGGGGCACGCACCACATCGGACGGATCTTCTAACCGAAGTTCACGTCACTGCACCACATGTAGGCCTGGTCCAGGTGCGAGGCCTGCCAGATCGTGAACACGATGTGGTGTCCGCGGTAGGCGCCGGAGGTCTGGACGTTGAACGTGATGTCCTTGGCCGGGGCGTACCTGCCGGTCTGCGTGATGAAGTCGAGGTTGCCCCAGCCGAGTCTCTGAGTGGTGGGGTCGTACCCGTTCTTGCTCACGTACACCCGGAAGTAGTCGGCACCATGAGTGGCCTGGTCGTACAGGTGCATCGAGAAGGTGCTGCCGACGTTGGTGGTCTTCCACTGGCCAGGTGTGTTCAGGGAGTTGTTGCGGGAGAGGGCGTTGCTGCAGAGCTGCCCGTCCGGGGTCGCCCCCTGGAAGTTTCCGCCGAGCCCGTCCCGCAGCGCGCTCATCCAGTTCCACATGGTGTCGGCGTTGGCCTGGAAGGCCTGCCAGCACATGGGATCCTGTTGCTGCATAGCGGGATTCGTGTGCTGACTGCCCCAGGTCTTCCAGCACTGGTAGGCGCGGGTCGCGGGGCCGACGATGGTGCCGTGCGCCGAGGCCGGCGGGGCCCAGAGGACGGTGCAGGCCAGCATGCCGACGATCACGGCGATGATGCCTCTACGTCTGGCGACGGAACCGGAGGTAGTGTGCAGACGCATGGTTGAGCCTCCATTCTCCGATGATCGAGCAACAGCGATCGATCTGGGAGCGCTCCCAAATTCACCCTATCCGTCACCCTCCGAGACCGCAACGGTGCATTGAGTGACAAACGCGGCCACCTCGGCCCGGAGACACCGCCCGACCTCGGTCAATCAACCTGACATCGCGTCCTGAGGTTTTCGCACTCCCCCAATGCGTTCGACTCGATTCGACTGTCGAATGTGGACGGCCACGGCCCGCGCGAAGACTCCGAACGCAGTATTGACCCTCGACGATCGGGACAGGAGTCTGGGAGCGCTCCCAGACTCGTCGACGAGGACGTGATGCGCATGGCAAGGCGCCGGCTTCTCCTGGTGGCCGCGCTCGTCGCGGCCGGACTACCGGCCGTGGCGACCACCGCGTCCAGTGCGCCCGACGCCACGGTCGTGGTCAACGCGCGGGCGGGGCTGGCCACCGTGCCGGACACCGCTCTCGGCGTGAACCACGCGATCTGGGACAGCCAGCTCGGCACGAACGCGGTGGCCGACCTGCTCGGGGACGCGGGCGTGCGGATGATGCGCTACCCGGGCGGTTCGTACGGCGACATCTACCACTGGAAGGACCACACGGCCCCCGGCGGATACGTGGCGCCGAACACGGACTTCGACACGTTCATGTCCGGTGTGCGCCGGGCTCAGGCGCAGCCGATCATCATCGCGAACTACGGCACCGGCACGCCGCAGGAGGCTGCCGACTGGGTGCGCTACGCCAACATCACCAAGGGGTACGGCGCGAAGTACTGGGAGATCGGCAACGAGCTCTACGGCAACGGCCACTACGGCTCCGCGTGGGAGGCGGACGACCATCCCGACAAGAGTCCCGCGGGATACGCCAGGGAGACCGTGGCCTACGCACAGGCGATGAAGGCGGTCGACCCGACCATCAAGATCGGCGCCGTGCTCACCACGCCGGCGAACTGGCCGGACGCGATCGTCGCCGCCGGTGACGCCGCGAGCTGGAACCAGACGGTGCTCTCGATCGCGGGCCCGTACGTGGACTTCGTCGTCGTGCACTGGTACCCCAGCGGGTCGACGGCGGCGGAGACGATGGCGAGCGCGGACCAGGTCGGCGACATGACGTACCTGCTGCGTCAGCAGATCGCCCGCCACGCCGGGCCGGACGCGGACCGCATCGGGATCGCCATGACCGAGCTGAACACGACGTACGGCCGAAACACCCAGCCGGGCGCGCTGTTCGCGGCCGAGGCCTACACCTCGTTGCTGGAGAACGGCGTGTTCACCGTCGACTGGTGGAACACCCACAACGGTCCCGGCAGAGCGTCCACTGTGGCCGGTCAGCCCGACTACGACGACTTCGGCCTGCTCTCCAGCGGAACCTGCCTGGCGGACGGCGCGTGCGAGCCGCCGCTGAACACCCCGTTCGCGCCGTACCACGCGCTCAAGATGCTGAGTCTCTTCGCCAGCCCCGGTGATCAGCTCGTGCGAGCGGGTTCCGGTGACCCGTCGGTCCGGGCGCACGCGGCACGCCGGCCGAACGGTGATCTCGCGGTGTTGTTGCTCAACTCCGACCCGGACAACGCACGCACGGTCGCCATCGACTACGCCGGTTACGCACCTTCCGCTGCCGCACCGACAGTGCACACGTTCACCAACGGTGCTACCGATATCTCGACCTCGACCGACGGCGACGCGCTCAGCCGGACGCTGCCGCCGTTCTCGCTCACGACGCTCGTCCTGCACCCGTCCGCTCCGGCCCCTCTTCCCGCCGCGCCGGGACAACCGGCCTCGGCCGAGGTCACCGACCGGACCGCGACGATCACCTGGCCTCCTGTTCCCGGCACCGTGAAGTACGAGGTCCACCGTCAGCTCGGCACGACCGGGGAGCAGTGGGGCGAGACGTCCGGCACCTCGTTCACCGTCGGCAACCTCAACCCCGGCACCAGGTACACGGTCAACGTGCTGGCGCGCACCGCCGCCGGTGCCGTGTCCTGGGCCTCTCCCCCGCTCACCGTCACCACCGGCAGTCCCGCCCAGAGCACCTGCGCGGTGCGACTGTCCACGGTGTCCGACTGGAGCAGCGGATACGTCGGCGGCATCGACATCACCAACACCGGCACCCACCCGATCTCCGATTGGACGCTGACGTTCGACTGGCCCACCGGGCGCCAGCAGGTGGGCTCGGGCTGGAGCGCGACGTGGACCCAGACCGGGAACGCGGTCACCGTCACGGGATCCACCCGCATCGAACCGAACGCGACCGTCGGCGTCGGGTACGTCGGCAACTACACCGGGCCGAACATCCCGCCGGCGGCGTTCAGGCTGAACGGAACCCTCTGCCGCACAGCGGTATGAACCTCTTGCTCAAAGGAGAGCGGATGAAGCGGCGGAACAAGGTTCTCGGCGCGCTGCTCGCGGCTGTGACAGCCGCGAGCGCGATGGTCGCCATCGGCACGACCGGCCAGGTCACGGCAGTGGCGGCGGGCGGCACGGGCACCGGGTACCTGCACACCAGCGGGAGCAGGATCCTGGACAGCACCGGCGCGACGGTCAGGCTGACCGGCATCAACTGGTTCGGGATGGAGACCGACAACAAGACCTTCCACGGCCTGTGGGCCAGCGTCACGTGGCGCCAGCAGCTCGATCACATGGCGCAGCTGGGCTACAACACGCTGCGCGTCCCGTTCTCCAACGACGCGCTCAAAGCCGACGCCAGGGCCACCGGCATCAACGACTACACCAATCCCGACCTGGTGGGGCTGTCACCGTTGCAGATCCTCGACAAGGTCATCGACTACGTGGGCCAGAAGGGGATGCGCGTGATCCTCGACCGGCACCGGCCGACCAGCGCGGGCCAGAGCGCCCTCTGGTACACGGCGGGCGTCCCGGAGAGCACCTGGATCAACGACTGGAAGATGCTCGCCCAGCGCTACGCGGGCAACACCACGGTCATCGGCGCCGACCTGCACAACGAGCCGCACGCCGAGGGCACCAACCCGGCCGCGACCGGTTCGTGCTGGGGTTGTGGCGACACCGCCCGCGACTGGCGGCTGGCCGCCGAACGCGCGGGCAACGCGATCCTGGGTGTGCAGCCGAACTGGCTGATCTTCGTCGAGGGCGTGAGCTGCCCGAGCGGCGGACTGTCGAACGTGTGGGACGGCGACCCGTCCAACGACGAGGACTGCGGCTGGTGGGGCGGGAACCTGTCGAAGGCGGGCCAGTTCCCGGTGCGCCTGTCCGTGCCCGGCCGGTTGGTGTACTCGCCGCACGAGTACGCCACGTCGGTCTACAACCAGCCGTGGTTCAGCGCTCCGAACTATCCGGCGAACATGCCCGCGATCTGGGACAAGTACTGGGGCTACCTGTACAAGCAGAACATCGCGCCGCTCATGATGGGCGAGTTCGGCACCACGCTGGCCAACCCGGTCGACAAGGTGTGGCTGGAGAACCTGATGGCCTACACCGGGACCGGCGTCAACGGCATCTCGTTCACCTACTGGTCGTGGAACCCCAACTCCGGTGACACCGGCGGCATCGTCGGTGACGACTGGACCACGGTGAACCAGGCGAAGCAGAACATCCTCCAGCCCTACCTCATCCCGCCCGCCGGCGGAGGTCCCGGCCCGACGACCACCACGACCACCACCACCGGCGGCGGCACTGGCGGGTGCAAATCGGCCTGGAAGCTGGACAACTCCTGGCAGGGCGGCTTCCAGGGCGCGCTGACCGTCACCAACACCGCGACGAGCGCCGCCAATCCGTGGACCGTCGCCTTCACGCTGCCCAGCGGCGTCACCATCTCCAACGGCTGGAACGGCACCTTCAGTCAGACCGGTGCCACGGTCACCGTGACCGCGCCGTCGCACAGCCCGTCGCTGGGTGCGGGAGCGGTGGTGTCGCTCGGTTTCACCGCCAACGGCACGGCAAGCGCTCCCTCGGCCGTCACGCTCAACCAGGCGGCCTGCACCACCTGACAGCCTCGGCCGCGGTGCTGTGCGGGCACCGCGGCCGGGGTTCCTCGCCAACGCGGACCAGGGACACTCACGGGCGCGAACAACCCCCTGGCCAGGGAAGTCTGACTCCTGCACACAGCATCACGAGGAGCGGACGACATGCCCACGATCACCCTGACCCAGCAGACCACCGCGACGCCCGAGCAGTTCGTCGCCGGGCTCACCGACTTCGGCCCCGGCCGCGCGGACCTGTTCCCCAACAGCGCCGACGCCGACCTGCGGGTGCACGACCGGGGCGACACGTTCGCCGACGTCACCGAGGGATCCGGCGGCATCTGGGAACGCCTGCACTACGACTGGTCCGACCTGGGCCGCGTCGTGCTGACCACCGTCGACTCCAACGTGTGGGGCGGACGTTCCGGCCACACCTACACGTTCACCAAGCAGGCCGACGGAACGACGCTCGTGCACGCCCACGTGGTGCGCGAGGGCAAGAACCTCAAGGGAAAGCTGCTCGGGCTCTCACTCGGGCTGCTCGGCAAGAAGGTGCTCGGCGGGGCCCTCGAGAAGACCGTGAGGGCCATCGAGACCAGGGGTTAGGTAAGGGTGCCCTAGGTCAACGCGACGGGCGGGAGCTAACGTAGCCCGTCGTGAGCATGGTCGTGGAGCACCGCGGGCCCGAACCCGCACCAGCACTGGAGAGCCCGCACCGGCGGCGGCGTCTCGGGCTGGTGGGTCTGCTGGTGTTGCTGGCCGCGGCGTCGGTGCTGTCACTGGTGATCGGCGCGCGGTCGCTCAGCCCGGCCGAGGTGTGGCAGGGGCTGTTCGGCGACCCCGGCGGCGACCAGCGGCTCACCGAGATCACGCTGATCGTGCAGACGCTGCGCATACCTCGGACGGTGCTGGCGCTCGTGGCGGGCCTCGCGCTCGGCGTCGCGGGCGCGTTGATCCAGGGGCACACCCGCAACCCCATCGCGGACACCGGTCTGCTCGGCGTCAACTCCGGGGCGTCGTTCGCCGTGGTGCTCTCGGTCTACCTGTTCGGCCTGCAGAACCCGGTCCAGTACATGTGGTTCGCGTTCCTCGGTGCCGCGGTGGCGGGCGTGGTGGTGTTCGGGCTGTCGAGCCTCGGCCGCGGCTCCGGCAACCCGCTCACGCTCGCGTTGGCGGGCCAGGGCGTCACGGTGTTCCTGGCCGCGATGACGAGCGCGGTGGCGTTGGGCGACAAGCAGACGCTCGACGTGCTGCGGTTCTGGAACGCGGGCTCGGTGCAGGGCGTCGGGTGGAACGTGATCGTGGTCGCGGCGATCTTCGTCGGCGTCGGGCTCGTGCTGGCGTTGTTCAACCTGCCGGTGCTCAACCTGCTCAACCTCGGTGACGACGTCGCGCGCGGCCTCGGCGTGAACATCGCGGCGGGACGCACCGTCGGCGTCGTCGCCGTCACCCTGCTCGCGGGTGCGGCGACGGCGGCGTGCGGGCCGATCGCGTTCCTCGGCCTGATGGTGGCGCACATCGCGAGATGGCTCACCGGACCGGACTACCGCTGGCTCGTGCCGTACGCGGGGTTGCTCGGCGCGGCCGTGTTGCTGGTCGGCGACATCGCGGGACGGCTCGTCGTACGGCCGGCCGAACTGCAGGCCGGCATCGTCATCGCCCTCATCGGCGCCCCGTTCTTCGCGGTGCTGGTCTGGCTCGGGAAGTTCAGGCAGGCATGATCAAGGCACCCGAAATGCACCGCGGCCTCCGCGTCGGCTGCTGGTCCTGGGTCTGGCGGCCATGGGCCGTGCTCGTCACGGTCGTGCTGGCGGCGCTGACGTTCCTGATCTTCTGCGTGTCGATCTCGATCGGCGACTTCACGATCGAACTGCCCGCGGTGGTCAGGACGCTGTTCGGGCAGGGCGAGCGGGTCGACGAGTTCGTGATCATGGACCTGCGGATGCCACGCGCGCTGGTCGGTCTCATCGCCGGTGTCGCGCTCGGGATCTCCGGCGCACTCACGCAGTCGGTCGCCCGCAACGCTCTGGCCAGCCCGGACGTGCTCGGCATCACCGGCGGCGCCAGCGCGACCGCGGTGTTCGTCGTGACGGCCGGCGGCGGCACGGCGATCGGCGGCGCGATGGGGCTGCCGGCGGCGGCGCTGACCGGCGGGCTGCTGACGGGCCTGCTCGTCTATTTCATGGCGTGGAAGAAGGGCATCGACGGGTTCCGGCTGATCCTCATCGGCGTCTCGGTCAGCGCGGTCATGCAGGCGCTCACGACGTGGCTGCTGGTGCTGGCCGACATCCGCGATGTCGCCCGCGCGCAACGCTGGCTAGTCGGGTCGCTCGACTCGCGCACGTGGACCGAGGTCTGGACGACGCTGTGGGTCACGATCGCGCTGGTCGTCGTCGTGATGGTGGTCGCCTTCCAGCTCCAGCCGATGCACTTCGGCGACGACGTCGCGGCCGGACTCGGCGTCCGGTACTCGGCCGTGCGCGCCGTTCTGCTTTTGTGCGCGGTGCTGCTCGCGGGCGTCGCGGTCTCGGCAGCGGGCCCGGTGCCGTTCGTCGCGCTGGTCGCGCCGCAGATCACCATGCGACTGCTGCGCTCCCCCGTGCCGCCGTTGCTGGCGTCCGGCCTGTTCGGCGCGTTGCTGCTGATCGGCTCGGACCTGCTGGCGCGCAGCGTGCTGCCCAACGACCTGCCTGTGGGCGTCGTCACCGCGATCATCGGCGGACCGTTCCTCGTCTACCTGCTGGTGCGCGCGAACGTGAAGCGCGCGACCTGAGGTAAGGCTCCGTTAAGTAAGGTTGGCCTATGACCGCGCTGCGCAACGATGCCGCCCGACTGGGCGCCGAGGGCGTCACGGTCGGGTACGCCGACCGGGTCGTGCTCGACAACCTGGACGTCGCCATCCCCACCGGGGTGATCACGACGGTCATCGGCCCCAACGGCTGCGGCAAGTCGACGTTGCTGCGGACGCTGTCCCGGTTGCTCAAACCGCGCCAGGGCAAGGTGCTGCTCGACGGCGGCGACATCGCGCGGCTCAAGACCAAGGACGTCGCGAAGCGGATGGGCCTGCTCCCGCAGACCCCGATCGCGCCGGAGGGCCTCACTGTCGCCGACCTGGTGGCTCGCGGCCGGCACCCGCACCAGAGCTGGGTGCGCCAGTGGTCGAGCGACGACGCGGACGTCGTGGCCAAGGCGTTGCACATGACAGGTGTCGCCGATCTGGCTCACCGCCCGGTCGACTCGCTGTCGGGCGGGCAGCGGCAGCGGGTGTGGATCTCCATGACGCTCGCGCAGGGCACGGATCTGTTGTTGCTGGACGAGCCGACGACCTATTTGGACCTTGCGCACGCGATCGACGTGATCGACCTCGTCGACGATCTGCACGAGGGCGGCTGCACGATCGTCATGGTGCTGCACGACCTGAACCTGGCCGTTCGCTACAGCGATAACCTGATCGTGATGAAGTCGGGATCCATTGTCGCGCAAGGACATCCGAGCGAAGTGATCACCAGCGAGTTGTTGCTGGACACGTTCGGCCTGCAGGCGAAGGTCATCGACGATCCCGTGAGCGAGCGTCCGTTGATCGTCCCCATCGGCCGGACCCACGTGGTGTCGAAGAGTGACCAAGGCCAAGTTAGCCTGCCCTAACTGAGTGATAAGGTTCGGCTGTCCTAATTTCCCCGCCGTGTGGGCAGCAAGAAGAGGTGCCGAATGGGCCAGAGAACGACCATGACCTGGAAGCGACTGACAGCTGTGGCAGCAGCCGCCGTTGTCGGTGCCAGCGTCCTCGCCGGGTGCGGTTCTTCCACGCCTGAAACGGTCCCGGCGGCGAACAACGCCTCCGGTGGCACGTTCCCGACCAAGGTCGAGCACTTCTTCGGCACGACGGAGATCAAGGAAGCGCCCAAGCGCGTCGTCTCCCTCGGCTACACCGATGACCAGACGCTGCTCGCGCTCGGCGTCGTTCCGGTCGGCATGGTCGACCAGTACCCCAACCCCGAGGGCAAGACCCCGGACATCAACACCCAGTGGGCCTGGGTGAAGGACAAGTGGGGTTCGACCACCCCCGACGTCATCATGAAGAACGGTGACACCGAGCCGAACTACGAGAAGATCGCGCAGCTGCGTCCCGACCTGATCGTCGCCGTCTACTCCGAGGCGACCCAGGAGTGGTACGACAAGCTCTCCAAGATCGCCCCGGTGGTCGGCCGCACCAAGGAGGAGAAAGAGCCCTTCTCCGCCAAGTGGCAGGACAACGCGCTCCAGGTCGCCAAGGCGGTCGGCAAGGGTGACGAGGGCGCCAAGGCCATCAAGGCGATCGACGACAAGCTCGCCGAGGCCAAGAAGGCGAACCCGGCCTGGGCGAACGAGACCGCGGTCGTCACGTCCTGGTACAAGGACTCCGTCGCGCCGTTCAGCACGACCGACGTGCGCGGCCAGGTGATCACGGGCATCGGCTTCAAGGGCAACACGAAGGTCGACGAGCTCGCGGCCGGCAAGTTCTTCGTGACGCTGTCCCCCGAGCGCATCGACGTGATGAACGTCGACCGCGTCTTCGTGATCGCGGACGAGGCGGACCAGAAGTCGCTCAAGGGCTTCGAGCTGTTCAACAACCTGCCGGCGGTCAAGGCGGGCAAGGTCCACTGGCTGCTCGACAGCGAGGGCCCGGCCATCGGTGCCGCGATCTCGCAGGCGACCCTGGCGTCCATGCCGTACGCGGTGGACGAGCTGGTCAAGGCAGCCAAGTCGGCCGGCTGATTCTCTTTCTGACGCACCAGGTTCCAGCGAAAGGCCTCCCCTCGTGACCACGAGCGTCTCCGCCCCGCCGGCGAAGATCCTGCGCACGGCGTCCGGGCGGGAGGCCTCTCGCTGGGTGCTCGACCACTGCCGCTCCGCCCCCGGCCTGCCGATCGCCACCGTGCTGGCGACGGTGGTGGGGGCGGTGCTGCAGATCATCCCGGTGTTCCTGCTGGGCACCGTGGTCGACGGCGTCGTGCAGGGCCGTGACGCGTCGATCCTCTGGACCGTCGGCATCGCGACCGTCGTCTCGGCGTTGGCCGGCGCGGTCATGACCGCGGTCTCGACCTATCTCGTCGGCCGCGTTGGCGCGGAAATGCTGGCGCGCCTGAGAGAAGGCGCCGTGCGCGCGGTGCTCGGGATGCCGAGCGCGCGCATCGAGGAAGTCGGCCGCGGTGACGTGCTCTCGCGCGTCGGTGACGACGTCGCGGTGATCTCCAAGGGTTTCCGCACGGCCATTCCGACGATCTTCTCGGCGGTCGTGCTGGTCGTGATCGCGACCGCCGGCATGTTCGGGCTCGACTGGCGGCTCGGTCTCGCCGGTGCCTGCGCGCTGCCCGCCTACTGGCTGGCGTTGCGCTGGTACCTACCTCGTTCGCAGCCGCTCTACCGCGCCCGTTCCGAGGCTCAGGCCGATCGCGCGCAGGCGTTGATCAGCGGCCTCGACGGCATCGCCACCGTGCGCGCCTACCGCCTGGAGAACGTGTTCCGGGACAAGGTGACCGCGGAGTCGTGGCGGGTGCGCGACATCGGCATCGACGTCTTCCGGTTCTTCGGCCGGTTCATCGGTAGGGAGAACCGCGCCGAGTTCATCGGGCTCGGGCTGATCATCGTCGTCGGCTACTTCCTGGTGACCAACGGGCAGTCCTCGCTGGGCCAGGTCTCCGTCGCCGCGCTGCTGTTCCACAAGTTGTTCGTTCCGCTCGGCCTGATCATGGCGTTCTTCGACGAGGCGCAGAAGTCCGGCGCCGGGCTGACGCGGCTGGTCGGCGTGACGACGGAATCCGACGGCGACGAACTCGTGCGCAGCGCGGTGGCCGTCGGCCCTGACGCACAACCACTTCCGGTGTCGGTGCGCGGGCTTTCCTTCCGCTATCCCGATTCCGAGCACGACGTGCTCCAGGACATCGATCTGGAGATTCCCGCCGGCACGTCACTCGCGTTGGTCGGGGCTACCGGCGCGGGCAAGACGACGCTGGCGGCGTTGGTCGCCGGGACCGGCACTCCACTGGCCGGATCCGTACACATCGGCTCGTCCGATCTCGTGGACCTGGACGAGGCGGGCGCCCGCGCGTTGGTCAGCATCCTGACCCAGGAAGCCCACGTCTTCGCCGGCCCTCTCGCCGAGGATCTGCGGCTGGCGGCACCGGACGCGACCGACGACGAGTTGATGGACGCGTTGCGGACCGTGGGCGCGGACACGTGGGTCGAGACGTTGCCCCGGGGCCTGCGGACCGATGTCGGCGAGGGTGGCGAACGCCTCGACTCGACCAAGATCGCCCAGATCGCGCTGGCCCGGCTGGTGCTCGGCCGCTCCCCCGTCGTCGTGCTGGACGAGTCGACGGCCGAGGCGGGCAGCCAGGGTGCAGCCGCACTGGAACGAGCCGCGCTCGCGGCCTGCCGGGGCCGCACCACACTTCTGGTCGCGCACCGCCTCACCCAGGCCATCGCCGCGGACCGGATCGTCGTGCTCGACGCAGGTCGCGTGCTGGAACACGGCACGCACGAAGAACTCGTGGCGCGTGATGGGCGTTACGCAGCTCTTTGGGCTGCTTGGCGATTCGGAACGGTAAGTAGTTAGGTTAGGCTACCTTCACCGATTGTGAAGGGATGGCTGAGTCGTCGATGGAACAGATGGCCGACCGTGACGTACTTCTTTCGACCGCCCGGATCGCCTCCGTTCGGCGCCGTGCCGGTGAGTACCCGCAGCGGACCATCGCCGTCGCGAGTGCCGTCGCACTGAACCACTGGGCCACCCCCGGTTTCGGTGTCGACGGGTTCGAGCTCACGCCCGCGACGCTGTTCAGCGACCTGCTCGTGTGGGCCGACAAGGGCCAGGCCTGGGACGTCGTCGAACGGCCGGACGGCTGGGCCGTTCCCGTTCCGGACGGCGTCGACCTGGCCGAGGCCCAGCGCGCGCTGGACGACCTGGCCGAGTTCCCCAACCGCACCATCGGCACGCTGACCTCCCAGACCGTCGAGGAACGACTCGCGGACCTGGCCCGCTGGAACGACAACGAGTTCCCGCGCGACCGGCCGAGCATCGTGGAGCTGTTCCGCGAGCAGGCCCGGCAACGCCCGGACGCCGTCGCGATCAACGACGGTGACCGCGCGTTCACCTACGGCGAGGCGCTGTCCCGGTCCAACCAGCTCGCCCGCCACCTGAGCGAACGCGGTCTCAGCGCCGAGCAGGTCGTCGGCATCTCGCTCGACCGCTCGGCCGAGATGGTGATCAGCCTGCTCGCCGTGCTGCAGGCCGGGGCCGCGTTCGTGCCGCTCGACCCGCAGTGGCCGGCGTCGCGGCGCGAGTCCGTGATCACCGACGCGCAGGTCGTCCTACTTCTGGGCAGTGGCCAGGAAGGTGAGCCCGCGGCCGTCGAGGTCGACCTCTCCTCTTGGGGCTTCTCGGACTACTCCGGCGATCCCACCGATGTCACCATCCGCGGCGCGCAGCTCGCGTACGTGATGTTCACGTCCGGCTCGACCGGCCGCCCCAAGGGCGCGATGATCCGGCACGAGGCGATCAGCGAACGCCTGCTGTGGCAGGTCGACCAGATCCTCCACTTCGGACACTCCGACGCGTCGCTGTTCAAGGCGCCGCTGTCGTTCGACATCTCCATCAACGAGATCTTCCTGCCGCTGGTGTGCGGTGGACGGACCGTCGTCGTGCGGTCCGGCGGCGAACGCGACCCGCACCACCTGCTGGGGACCATCGACCGGCACCGCGTGACGTTCGTGTACCTGGTGTCCTCGATGCTGGACGTGCTGCTGAACATCGCGGGCGACGGCGAACTGGCCAGCCTGCGGCACGTGTGGTGCGGCGGCGAGGTGCTGACTCCCGAGCTGTACGACCGGTTCCGCACGCGGCTCGACATCCCGATGTACCACGGGTACGGCCCGGCCGAGGCCACGATCGGCGTCTCGCACGTGATCTACCGCGGCGAGGCCGAGCGGCTGTCGACGTCGATCGGCAGGGCGAACCCGAACACCGACCTGTACGTGCTGGACGACGAGCTGCGGCCGTGCCCGGTGGGCGTCGGCGGCGAGCTGTACATCGGCGGATTCCTGCTGGGGCGCGGGTATGTGAACGCTCCCGTCCTGACGGCGTCGCGGTTCGTGGCGAACCCGTTCGCCACCGACGGTTCGCGGCTCTACCGAACCGGTGACCTGGCGCGGTTCGCGCCGGACGGGTCGCTCGACTTCCTCGGCCGCGTCGACAACCAGGTCAAGATCCGCGGCATGCGGCTGGAGCTGGAGGACGTCGAGGTCGCGCTGGCCGAGCACCCGCGGGTGCGCCACACCTGTGTCGTGGTCAGGAAGAACTCGGCGGGAGGCAACTACCTCGTCGGGTACGTCGTGCCGTCCGACTCGGGCCTGACCTCGGACGCGGTGAAGCAGTGGGCGGTCGAGAACCTCGTCGAGTACATGGTTCCCACGCACATCGTGGTGATGAGCGAGTTCCCGTTGACCGCCAACGGAAAGCTCGACCGGCGCGCCCTGCCGGAGCCCGTGGTGGAGACCGGGCCGGTGACGGCCGCGGCCACCGACGACGAGGCCGTGATCTGTGCCGCCGTCGCGTCGGTGCTGCGGGTCGAGCAGGTCGGCGCCGACCAGGACTTCTTCGAACTGGGCGGCGACAGCATCCTGGCGATCTCGCTGCTCAGCGCGTTGCGGGCGGAGGGCGTGTTCGTCACCGCCACCCAGATCTTCGTGAACCGCACGCCGCGCGCTCTGGCCGCGGTCGCGTCGCGGAACGGCGCTTCGGCGGTCGACCACGACGACGTTCCGACGGGTCCGGTCGCCGGGTTGCCGATCGTGCAGTGGCTCGGGGAGACGACGGACGCGATCGACGGGTTCGTGCAGTCGGTCGTGCTCAACACTCCGGCGTCCTTGACCGCCGACGCGCTGACCCAGATCCTCGACGCGGTGGTCGCACGGCACGACATGGTGCGTGCCAAGCTCGTTCGGGGTGAGCGGTGGTCGTTCGACATTCCCGCGGACGGCACCGCGTTGTGGGAGCAGAGTGATGCGCCGCTGGAGGAGTGCGTCGCGGCGGCGACCGAGGGACTGAACCCGGACGCGGGCATCATGCTGCGCGCGGTGTGGCGGCCCGGGGCACGGCAGCTCGTGATCGTGATCCATCACGTGGTGATCGACGGTGTCTCGTGGCGCATCCTGCTCGATGATCTCGCTTTGGCCTGGCAGCAGGTTTCTTCTGGTGTGGCTGTGGAACTCCGACCGGTCGGCACGTCGTTCCGGCGCTGGACCCAGTTGCTGGAGAAGACCGGGTTCGAGGGCGATCGTTCGTACTACGAGCGTCCACTGCCGGGTGTGGACCAGCTTCTCGGGCGACGTGAGCTGACCGAGGCCGATGTCGTTGCGGGCGAACAGGTTCGCACGGTCACAGTGGGTTCCGCTGTCACCGCCGCGTTGCTGGGCGAGGTGCCGGCGTTGTTCCACGCCAAGGTCAACGACGTGCTGCTGACCGGTCTCGCGGTCGCGCTGGCCCGGTGGCGCCGGGACAACGGGCAGGACCAGACGTTCGCGCACATCGAGCTGGAAGGCCACGGCCGTGAGAGCCGGTTCGTGCCGCTCGACCCCGATCTGTCGCGGACGGTCGGCTGGTTCACGACGCTGTTCCCGGTGACGGTGGATCCGGGTTCCGCCGATGATCTGGGCTCGGCGTTGAAGCGGGTCAAGGAAGACCTCGCTCGGGTGCCGAGCAACGGTGTCTCGTACGGCGCGTTGAAGTACCTGGGGCGTGCGGAGTTCGACGCGTCCCGGCCGCAGGTGCTGTTCAACTACCTCGGCCGGTTCTCCGGTGGCACGTCCGGTGACTGGCAGCTCGCGGAGAACGCCGGTCAGCTCGGCGAGAAGCGCGACCCGGCGATGCGACTCCCGCGGGCGCTGGAGTTCAACGCCTCGGCCGAGCCCGGCGCGGACGGCGACCTGGAGCTGGTCACGGTGATCTCGTGGCCGTCCGGGGTGTTCAGCGACGAAGACACCGCACGGATCGGCTCGTACTTCGTGGCCGCGCTGGAGGGGCTCGCCGCGTTGACGCAGGGCGGCCACTCCCCCAGCGACTTCGACCTGCTGCCGCTCACCCAGTCCGATGTGGACTCGCTGGATTCCGCGGTGTTGCGCGACATCCTGCCGTTGACACCGTTGCAGGAGGGTCTCTACTTCCACTCCGTGTTCGACGACGAGTCGGCGCACCGGTACGTCGAGCAGCAGCTGCTGACGCTGACCGGCCCGGTGGACGCCCGCAAGCTCGAGGCGGCCGCTGCCCGCGTGCTGGAGCTGTTCCCGAACCTCGCCGCCCGGTTCGTCGGTCTCGACGACGGCCGGGTCGTCTCGGTGCTGGAGTCCGGTGTCCGGCCGGAGTTCTCCACTGTGGACGGTCAGGGCATGACCGGCGAGGAGATCCAGGAGTACGCCGAACGGGACCGCGTCGCCGGGTTCGACCTCGCGCGCGGCCCGCTGATGCGCTTCACGCTGATCCGGGTGGCACCGCAACGGTTCGTGCTGGTGCAGACCGTGCACCACATCATCGCGGACGGCTGGTCGGTGCCGCCGATGCTGCGCGCGCTGCTGGCCGAGTACTCCACGCCGGGTTCGGTGCACCCACGCGGCAGCTACGCCGACTACGTGCGCTGGCTGGTGAACGCCGATGCCTCGGAGAGCGACCGGGTCTGGTCCTCCGAGCTCGCCGGGCTGGCGGCGCCTTCGTTCGTGGCGGAGGGGCACACGCCGTCGGAGCTGTTCGAGGACGTGGTGATCGACGCGGCTCCGGACCTGGACGCTGCGGCGCGTGCGGCAGGTGTGTCGCTGAGCGTCGCCGTGCACAGCGCGTGGGGCGTGACGCTGGGCGGCATCCTGGGCAGCCAGGACGTCGTGTTCGGGTCGACGGTGTCCGGTCGTGACGCCGACGTGCCGGGCATCGACGAGATGGTCGGCCTGTTCATCAACACGATTCCCGTGCGCGTCGGCTGGTCTGGTTCTTCTGCGCGTTCATTGCTGGATTCGGTGCGGGCGCACCAGACCGCCGTGTTGCCGCACCAGCACGTGTCGCTGACCCGGATCGGGCGGCAGGCTCCGCACGGTTCGGCGTTCGACACGCTCGTGGTCTTCGACGTCGCCACGGACGTGACGGCGCTGGAGGGTCCGTTCAAGATCGCCGAGGTCGTGAACGAGGGCGCGCCGCACTACCCGTTGACGCTGGTGGTCGAGCGTTCTCTCGACGGCGCGCTGCGGTTCAACCTCATCTACGACACGACGGTCGTGCGCGTGGAAGGTGCCCGCACGATCTTGCAGGCGTTCTCGGACACGCTGAACTCGTTGCTGCACGGGGAGAACATCCCTGCGGTCTCGCTCTCGTCTGCGCGTGCCGCGGCCTCCGTTGAGCCTGTGACGTTGGCGGAGCTGTTCGATGCCACGGCTTTGCGTGACCCGTCCGCGCGGGCTGTGACGATGTGCCACCTCGACGGTAGTGCCGAGAGCCTGTCGTACGGGATGCTGGCCGACGCCAAGACCCGGCTCGCTCGCTCGTTGGTGAACGCGGGGGTTGGTCCGCGCCAACGGGTCGCGGTCGCGATCGGGCGTTCGTTGCAGCAGGTCGTCGCGCTGGTCGGCATCGTGTCGGCGGGCGGCGCGTACGTGCCGTTGGACCTCGCCTACCCCGACGAGCGGCTTCGGCACGTTCTCGCCGATTCCGCACCGCAGGTCGTGCTGGTCGAGGCCGAGCACCGCGAACGCTTCGAGCGTCTGCTCGCCGCGGCCGGCGTGTCGGCACGGGTGCTGGTGTACGGCGAGGAAGTCGCTGGTGATGCGCAGCTTCCGTCGTTCGACTGGCGCACCCCGGCCTACGTGATCTACACGTCCGGCTCCACGGGCAGGCCCAAGGGCGTCGTCGTGTCGCACGCCAGCGTGGTGTCACTGCTGGCGAACACCCAGCCGGACATGAACTTCGGGCCGGACGACGTGTGGACGCAGTTCCACTCGTACTCGTTCGACTTCGCGGTCTGGGAGCTGTGGGGCGCCCTGCTCCACGGCGGCGAACTGCTCGTCCCCGACCACGGCCTGACCCGTTCGCCGGTCGACTTCCACGCTTTGGTTCGTTCGCGTGGCGTCACCGTGCTGAACCAGACGCCGTCGGCGTTCTACCAGTTCATCGAGGCGGACCGGCTGAGCTCACCGCTTCCTGCGCTGCGCCGGGTGATCTTCGGCGGCGAGGCGTTGGAGCTGTCGCGGTTGCGCGGCTGGGTCGAGCGCTACGGCACTTCGCGTCCCGAGCTGGTCAACATGTACGGCATCACCGAGACCACGGTCCACGTGACGCATCGGGTGCTCGACGACCTGGACTTCGCGTCCGGGCGTGAGGTCAGCCCGATCGGCGGCCCGATCCCCGGCTTACGCACGTATCTTCTGGACTCGTCGTTGCGGCCGGTCGCTCCTGGGCAGGTCGGCGCGATCTACGTGGCGGGTTCGCAGCTCGCTCTGGGCTATCACAACCGGCCGGATCTGACCTGCGGCCGGTTCGTGGCGGACCCGTTCGCCGGCGACGGTTCGCGGATGTACAACTCGGGCGACCTGGCCCGGCGTGCGTTGGACGGCTCGCTGGAGTTCGTGGGCCGGGCCGACAACCAGGTGCAGCTCAAGGGTTTCCGGATCGAGCTGGGCGAGGTCGAGTCGGCTGTTCGCTCGGTGCCCGGCGTCGTCGACGTGGCTGTGACGGTCGCGGACACCGCGGACCACCTGATCGCGCACGTCGTGGGCATGCCGGCTGCGGATTTGCCGGGTGTGCTCGGGTCGAGGCTGCCGGTGCACATGGTGCCGCAGCGGATTCTCTCGCTGGACGCCTTGCCTTTGACGGTCAACGGCAAGTTGGACCGCAAGGCCCTGGAAGAGCGGGCTCGTTCTTCTGAGGACGCGCCGGTCGTCGCTGGCTCGCCAGCGTTGGAGTCGCTGGTCGGCATTTTCGCGGATGTGCTGCCTGGGGCTGTGGTGGACGCGGACACGGACTTCTTCGTGGCCGGTGGCGACAGCATCATCGCGATCGGGGTGGTGAACCGGGCTCGGGCTTTGGGAGTGCGGATCGCTCCTCGGGACCTGTTCCTGCACAAGACCCCGCGGGCGCTGGCTGCGAAGTTCGCGGTGGCTCCGGCCGCCGCACCGGTCGTGGTTGACGAGCAGGACGGGCCGGTGGTGCCGACGCCGATCGTGCTGCGGCAGCGGGAACTGGGTGGGGAGCTGAACCTGTTCGCCCAGGCTCGGCAGGTCGAGTGCGCGAGCCTGGCTGACGCGCAACGGGCCGCCGACGCCGTGGTGAAGGCTCACGCCGCCCTGCGGATGCGACTGACCGTCACGGACGGGGTGTGGTCGTTCGGAATTGCGGATGGAGCACAGTCCTCCGGGACCGCGTACGGGACACAAGCCTCCGGAATCGATTCCGATTCGCAGACCCCCTGGGGGGATCGGGTCCCCACTCCAATCATCTCAACCGGGTCTGACAGTCCTGGTGATCTTGAGATTCCGGTCGTCCTCCCGAAGAACGGCAACGACCCTCAAGCCGCCGCCAACGAGGCCGCCCGCCGCCTCGCCCCCGAAGCCGGCGTCATGGCCGCCTTCACCTGGCTCGAACCCAGCCAGACCCTCGTCGTCGTAGTGCACCACCTGGCCGTGGACGCGGTCTCGTGGCTGATCCTGCTCGACGACATCAACGCGTCCCTGCGAGGCGAAACCCTCGCACCCGCCACCACCCCGTTCAGCGCCTACACCCGCGCCCTCACCCTCCAGGCCCAGTCCGGCACCGGCCTGCGCCACTGGATCGAGGTGCTCGACACCCCGTCCCTCACCCCGCAGATCGGCGACCAGCGCGAGGTCACGGTCACCCTGTCCGCTGACATCACCGACCGCGTCGTGCACACCGCACCGACCGCGCTCGGCATCGGCCTGACCGAACTGCTGGCAGGCGCTCTGCGCACGGCGCTGACCGAGATCCAGGGCACGCCCACGGACCTCGTGGTCGAACTGGAGCGCCACGGCCGTGTCCCGGTGCTGGAGCACCACGACTACACGCGCACGGTCGGCTGGTTCACCTCTATCGCGCCCGTGAAGCTCAGCGCGCACACCAACCCCGTCGACGCCGCACGCGAGCTCGTAGAGCGTCAGCCGGACGAGGAACAGCACGTCGGGTACGGCCTGCTGCGGTACCTGAACCCGCAGACCTCGCCCGTGCTGGCCTCGCTGCCGAGGCCGCAGGTGCTGTTCAACTACCTGGGCCGGGGCAGCGAGTCGCAGGCGCTGAGCCTCGACATGGGATCGCAGCCGAGCCCGTACGCCGTCGAGGTCAACTGCTGGGTCGACACGGGCACCGGCAGCCTGCGGGCGACGTTCGCGCTCAGCGAGGACGTGTCGGACGAGATCGCGGCACGCTGGCTGCTCGCGCTGGAACGCATCGCGGACACCTCGGTCACCGCGACCCGCACCGCGCCGGTGTCGCCGTTGCAGCGCGGTCTGTACTTCCAGGCCGCACTGAGCGCCGCCGGGCATTACGTGGCGCAGAGCTACTTCACGTTCGACCGCCGCCTCGACGCCGGCAAGCTCGGCAAGGCGATGGCGCACGTCATCGCCAAGCACCCCGTCGTCGGCGCGGGCTTCGCGGACGAGGACGGCACGCCGGTCCAGGTCCTCACGTCCGGCGGTGAGCTCGAGGTCCGCACGGTCGACGTGCTCAACCAGGACGCGGTGGACGCGCTGCGGATCGAGGACCGCGGCACGGGCTTCGACCTCGAACGGCCCCCACTGGTGCGGCTCACCGTGCTGCGGTTGCCGGACGGCCGGGACGCGTTGCTGTTCAGCTACCACCTGCTGCTGTGGGACGGCTGGTCGCGCGAGATCGTGCTGCGCGACCTGTTCGGCGCGTACCAGGCACTCCTCGCCGGTGAGCCGGTCGACTCCACGCCCGCCACGCCGAGCTTCGAGAGCTACTGCCGGGCACTGGCCGCCAAGGACCAGCAGGCGGCGGAACGGTTCTGGGCCCGGTGCCTGGCGGAGCTGCCCGGTCCGACACTGCTCGGCGACGGGTCCACTTCGGACACTCTGCCGACGAAGATCGTGCGCACGCTGTCCGAAGAGGACTCCGGCCGGATCAGGGAGGCGGCCGGCAGGCACGGCATCACGCTCAACTCGGTCGTCACCGGCGCGCTGGGGCTGATGCTCGGCAGCGAGACCGGCCGGGGCGACGCGGTCTTCGGCGTCACCGTCTCCGGGCGCGAGGAGGAGGGCACCGAGAACATCGTCGGCGTGCTGCTCAACACCGTGCCGATGCGGGTGTCGGCCAAGCCCCAGGACACCGCGGCCCAGTTCCTCGCGAACGTGCAGGCCTCTCGGGTCGACGCCATGGAGCACGAGCACTTGGGGCTCGGCGAGATCCAGCGGGCGAGCGGGTACGACCAGCTGTTCGACAACCTGTTCGTGCTGCAGAACTTCCTGGACGACAGCACGTTCGACGAGCTCAACGCGCGCAACGGGATCGTCGACCACGAGTCGGAGGACTCGACGCACTACCCGTTCACCTGGGTGGTGACGCCGGGCCGGCAGCTCACGGTCAAGCTGGAGTACCGGCCGGAGGTCACCGCACCCGAACTGGCCGAGCGGCTGTTCGACGACTACCTGCGGATCCTCACCGACCTCGCCACCACCGAAGGCCCGCTGGGCACGATCCGCGGCACGGGACCGGAGCCGGAACTCAATCCCGCCAACGACTTCGGTAACCTGACCGTGGTCGACCTGTTCGATCAGGCCGCCGACCGCAGTCCTGACAGGACCGCCCTCGTCGCGCACGGCAAGACGATGACGTTCGCGGAACTCAGGGACCGCAGCCGTCACCTGGCCGGAGTGCTGGCAGGGAAGGGAATCGGCGTCGAGACGTCGGTCGCCATCGCGGTGCCGCGGTCGCTGGACTGGGTCGTCGCGCTGTTCGGAATCCTGCGCTGCGGCGCGGCGTACGTGCCGCTGGAGCTGGACCACCCGGACGAGCGGATCGCCGCGATCATCGAGGACGCGCAACCGTCGCTGATCATCACGACCAGCGCGGTGGCTCCGAGGATCCAGGACGGCACCTTCAAGCTGGACGAGCCGTGGCCGGACGCCGAACCGGTGACCACGTTCACGCCCAACGACCCGAACCGGCTCAAGCACGCGGCCTACACGATCTACACCTCGGGTTCGACGGGCAAACCCAAGGGCGTCGTGACCGAGTACGCGGGCCTGACGAACATGCTGGTCAACCACCAGCGCAGGATCTTCGAGCCGGTGCTGGCCGAGCACGGGCACCGGACGTTCCGGATCGCGCACACCGTGTCGTTCGCCTTCGACATGTCGTGGGAGGAGCTGCTCTGGCTCGCCGACGGCCACGAGGTGCACATCTGCGACGAGGAACTGCGCCGCGACGCCACCGGGCTGGTCGAGTACTGCCTGCGGCACGAGATCGACGTCATCAACGTGACGCCGACCTACGCGCAGCAGTTGGTGGCGGAAGGCCTGCTCGCGGCCGAGCACAAGCCCGCGCTGGTGCTGCTGGGCGGTGAGGCCGTCACGCCGACGCTGTGGCAGCAGCTCGCGGACACTCCCGGCACGATCGGCTACAACCTTTACGGGCCAACGGAGTACACGATCAACACGCTGGGCATCGGCACGTTCGACTGCGTCGACCCGGTGGTCGGCGTGGCGATCGACAACACCGATGTCTACGTCCTGGACCCGTGGCTGCGGCACGTGCCGGACGGTGTCGCGGGCGAGCTCTACGTGTCTGGCGTGGGCATCGCGCGGGGCTACCTCGGGCAGCCGAGGCAGTCCTCCGAACGGTTCGTGGCCTGCCCGTGGGTGCCCGGTGAGCGGATGTACCGGACCGGTGACCTGGTCATCCGGCGCCCGGACGGCAACCTGCTCTACCTGGGCCGCACGGACAAGCAGGTCAAGATCCGCGGGCACCGCGTGGAGCTGGGCGAGGTCGAGGCGCGGTTCGCCGCCCACGACGGCGTCCGGTTCGTCGCGGCCGTCGCGCAGGCCGACCCGCAGGTCGACGGCGCGTACCGGCTCGCGGCCTACCTCGTTCTCACCGACGGCGCGGACATCCCGTCGATCGCGGCGGAGGTCGGCGCCGGCCTGCCGGACTACCTGCGACCTTCGCACTACGCCTCGGTGGACGCGATCCCGCTCACTGTCAACGGCAAAGCGGACACCTCAGCATTGCCGCAGGCCCGTCCGCTCGGCACCCTGATGACCAAGGTCGAGGAACGCGAACTGTCCGAGACCGAGATCGTCGTCCGCGAGATGTTCGCGGAGGCACTCGATCTCGACGAGGACGAGGTGGGCATGACGAGCGGCTTCACCGACCTGGGCGGGCACTCGATGCTCGCGGTGCGGCTCATCGGACTGCTCCGCCGCGAGTTTGGCCCCGTGGTCACCATCCGCGACCTGCTGTCCCTCTCCACCCCCGAAGCGATTGCGCGGCACGTTGACGAACACTGAAGTCCGCACGGGCAAGGAGATCCTCCGGGTCGCCCTGCGCCGCAACCGAGGCGCCATGACGGCAGGGACCCTGCTGATGGGGTCCTACCAGGCCGCCGAGACCGCCGTGCCGATCCTGCTCGGCGTGATCGTCGAGTACGCGCTGCGCGGCGGGCAGCTCAGCTCGCTCGGGCTGGCGCTGCTCGCGCTCGGCCTCGTGATGGCCACGGTGTCGTACTCGTGGCGGTTCGGCATGCGCATCCTGCAGAAGGCGAACACGACCGAGGCGCACCGGTGGCGCGTCGAGGTCGCCGACCGCGGCCTGCAGCCGGTGGCGCGCGAGGTCGACCTGAAGTCCGGCGAGGTCCTCACCATCGCCACCGAGGACGCCGACCAGACCTCGGACATCATCGAGGTGGTGCCGCTGCTGATCAGCTCGCTGGTGTCGGTGGTGATCACCGGTGTCGTGCTGGCGGTGATCAGCGTGCCTCTGGGCGTGCTGGTGTTCGTCGGCACGGCGGCGATCCTGAGCGTGCTCAGCGTGATGTCGCGGCGGATCGGCACGAACACCCAGGTGCAGCAGGCGAAGGTCGCGCGGGCGGGGGCGAAGGTGTCCGACCTGATCGCCGGGCTGCGACCGCTGCACGGGTTCGGCGGCAGCTACGCGGCTTTCCAGGCCTACCGCCGGGTCAGCACCGAGGCCAAGAAGCAGTCGATCGTCGTGGCCCGCGTGAACGGTGTCTACGCCGGGCTGGCGCTGGCGCTGAACTCGTTGCTGGCGGCGGCGGTCACGTTGTGGGCGGGCCTGCTGACGTTCCAGGGCGAGATCACCATCGGTCAGCTCGTGATGGCGGTCGGCCTGGCGCAGTTCCTGATCGAACCGCTGAAGCTGTTCTCGGAGATGCCCAAGTACGTGATGATCGCGCGGGCCTCTGCCGAACGGATGGCGTTGATCCTCGCCGCGCCCGCGCTGATGACCCCTGGTGTGGAAGAGCCCGGTCCGGAAAGCGGGCTCGAAGTCTCGGGCGTCACGCACGGAACGTTGCGGGACTTGACGTTCTCCGTGCATCCCGGCGAGTTCGTGGCGATCGCGGCCTACCAGCCGCAGGCCGCGGCCGAACTGGCGTCGGTGTTGTCCGTCGACGTGCCACCGGCTTCCTACGAAGGCGTGGTGCGGGTGGGCAAGCAGGAGGTCGCGTCGCTGACGATCGAGAGCGTGCGCACCCACCTGCTGGTCAACCCGTCGCACCACGAGGTGTTCGCGGGAACGTTGCGGGAGAACGTGGATCCGGCCGGCTCCAGCACGGTGGTGGACGAGGCGGTGTCCGCCGCGATGCTGACCGACGTCGTGGCTCTGCACTCCGACGGCCTCGACTACGCCGTGCGCGACCGGGGCGCGAACCTGTCCGGCGGGCAACGGCAACGGTTGTCGCTGGCCCGTGCGCTGGCCGCGAACCCGGAGATCCTGGTGCTGCACGACCCGACCACGGCCGTCGACGCGGTGACCGAGCAGCTCATCGCCCGCAACCTGACCGAGTTGCGCCGCGGCCGCACGACGATCGTGATCACCAGCAGCCCGGCGTTGCTCGACGTCGCTGACCGGGTGATCGTGCTCGACGGCGGCGTGGTGACGTCCGAGGGCACGCACCGCGAACTGCTCGGCCGTGACTCCTCCTACCAGCTGGCGGTGGCCCGATGACGAGGTTCGAGTGGCGTGGAGGCCCTGCCTCGGTGCGGTTCGAGAGCGTGCTGGACCCGGTCGAGCTGACGCACGAGAAGGACGACCTCTGGTCCGCCGAGGTCGAGATGCCGCCCCGGCTGCGCGTGACGTACCACTTCTTCGACGGGGACGAACACGCCGATCCGTCGAACCCGTCCGGCGCGGGCCCGAACCGGTCGATCTTCGCGACTCCCGGTCTGGAACCGCAGCCGCACTGGCCGGTCGTCGGCCCGGACGAGGTGCTGGACGTGCCGTCGCTGCGCGTCCGGTGGAACGGTTCGTTGGGGCGCAAGACAGTTCGCGTGCACCAGGGTGGCGAGCCGGTCGTGCTGCTGCTCGACGGCGACGACTGGATGTACGTGCACCCGGCCGTGGCCGCGTTCGAGTCGGCGGTGAAGAACGGCGAGATGCCGCCCGCCACGCTGGTTTTCCTTCCCACGCCTCGTGATCGTGGTGCCGAGTACGGCTCTTCCGCGCTGTGGCAGGCGATCCGGGACGAGCTGCTGCCGTTGCTCGCGGAGAACGGCGTGACCGTGGACCTGTCGCGGTTCGTGGTCGCGGGTCAGAGTCTGGGCGGGCTCAGCGCGTTCCGTGCCGCGCTGGACTTCCCGGACGTGGTGTCGAAGGTGGCCTGCCAGTCCGGGTCGTTCTGGTGGGCGCGTGACCTGCCCGAACACGGCCTTTCGCTCGACGGCCCGGCCGGCGGTGACACGGCGGAACGCCTTGGGGCTCTGCCGGATCTGTCCGGGCTGCGCGTCGCGTTCGACGTCGGCGAGCACGAGCCGAGGATGCACCGGCACTGCGAAGCCGTCGAAGAGCTTGCGGCGCAGGCGGGCGTGACGGTACGGGTGAACCGGTCCCCCGCCGGGCACGACCGGGCAGGCTGGCGGCACGCGCTGGTGCGCGACGTCGCCTGGTTGCTGAGTTAGGTTCCAGGACAAGCGGTTGCGCCGCCGTTGATCGTCCGGCGATCCGTGAGCGGATCCTGCAGGCTGGGCGGCATGTCGACACCTCCGGTGATCTCGGTGATGCTGATCGTTCCGGACGCCGACGCGGCCGTTGCCTGGTACAAGGCCGCGTTGGGCGCCACGGAGCTGTGGAACCTCGGCGGCGTCGCCGGTCTGGAGATCGGTGGCGCGCCGTTCTTCGTCCACGCGGTCAACCCGGACAACCCCGCGGAGTCCAGTCCCGGCGGCGTCACCAGCGTGCGGATCGAGCTGTTCACCGACGACCCCGACGGCGTCGTCGCCCAGGCTGTGGCCGTGGGAGCCGCTGGTTCCGCTGTCGTGAGTCACGAAGCGCCTTGGGGCACGCACCGGCAGGGCGGCTTCACTGACCCGTTCGGCCACAAGTGGTCCGTGGGCGACCGGTCACCCCTGGGCTGATTGCAGCGGCCACACCTCGACGACTCCGTGCGCCACCGCGCACGGGGTCCCGGCCACCATCCGCACGGCCTCGTCCACGGACTCCGCCTCGATGATCGCGAAACCCGCGATCGGCAGGTCGGACCTGAGGAACGGGCCGTCCTCGACGGTCGTGCCGGCCTTGTCGGGGTTGCGGACCTGGATCGGTGCTCCGGCGATCCCCATCTCGACTCCGGCGGCCCTCAACCGGTCGTCGTGGGCGTGCGCCTCATCGCGCACGGCCGATGCCGTTCGGTCATAGTCCGCACGCTCTCCGTAGCCGATCGTCACGAACTTCATCGCGGAACCTCCTCGATTCGGACTCTTCAGCCATACCGACTTCCGAACCTCCCGAAACTCATCGGTGCGTTCATCGACTGTTCACCTCATGGTTGCGACCACCCACCCCGCCACGGCGTCGAAGTGACGAAAGATCTGTTCTCTGACAGGGCTTTTCGTAGAGGTGGACAGTGAAGAGAACGCTCGGCATCGGTCTTGCGGTCGTGCTGCTCGTGGGTGTCGTAACAGCCATCGTCCTGGGACAGGGCGGCGGCGAACCGGCCCGGCTCCAGACCGTGCGCGGCGTGATCGGCTCGGAGAAGCTCGCCTTCTTCGCCGACCAGCGGGTCAAGGACGTGTTCGCGAAGCACGGGCTCAAGGTCGAGGTGGATCCCGCCGGGTCGCGGCAGATCGCGACGGCCACAGACCTGAACTCGTACGACTTCGCCTTTCCGTCTTCGGCGCCTGCCGCTGAGAAGATCCAGCGCGATCGCAAGGCCGCGCGGACGTACGCGCCGTTCTCGTCGCCGATGGTGGTCGCCACGTTCGACCCGATCGTCGACCTGCTGACGAAGGCCGGCGTGGTGAAGTCCGGGCCGGGCTACCAGACGTTCGACGTGCAGGCCTACCTGGAACTCGCGGCCAGGGGCACGCGCTGGGACCAGTTGCCGGGCAACACCTCCTATCCCGCGCGCAAGAACCTGCTCGTCACCACGACCGATCCGCGCGACTCGAACTCGGCGGCGATGTACCTGGCGATCACGTCGTTCGTCGCCAACGGCGGGGTGGTGTCGTCGCAGGACGCCGAGGCCAAGGTCGTGCCGGCGGTGTCGAAGCTGTTCCTGGACCAGGGATACACGCAGAGCAGCAGCGAGGGGCCGTTCGAGGACTACCTGTCCGCGGGGATGGGCAAGACGCCGCTGGTGCTGGCGTACGAGGCGCAGTTCGTGGACAGGGTGGTGCGGGGCGACTCCTCGATCCGGCCGGACATGAAACTGCTCTACCCGGCGCCGACCGTGCTGTCGAAGCACACGCTCGTGCCGTTGCGCGAGGCCGGTGACCGCGTCGGGCAGTTGCTGCAGAGCGACGCCGAACTGGGCAGGCTCGCCGCGACGTTCGGCTTCCGCACCGCCGATCCCCGGCACTTCAACGACATCGTCAAGGAGAAGGACCTGAGCGTGCCGCAGACGATCGTGGACGTGGTCGAACCGCCCGCCCACGAGACCCTGGAGCGGATGCTCGAAGCGATCGCGAAGCAGTACTGACGTGGCCGATTTCGTGCTGACGCCACCGGATCCCGTCGAACCCGTGCCGGTCGGCCGCGCGGCAGGGCTCATCCCCGTCGGCGACGAGGCCAAGGTCGAGATGTCGTCACGCGCCGAGGCCTTCATCTCGGCTTTGGGTGCTGTCGACCCGCAGTCACCGGACTTCAGCCGGATCGCCGACGAGGCACTGGTCCTCGGCGAGGCCGAGATGCGGCTGGCCGCGCAGATCGCGGGCCGCCTGCTCGACCGCACGCTCGCGTCCGTCTCGTCACCGCACGGCGCCCAGGTCTCGACGAGCCTGACCGAGTTGCGCAGGTCCGTTCGTGAGCTCGACCCGCAGGACCTGAGCAAGCTGACCGGCCGCAAGATCCTCGGGTTCATCCCCGGTGGCAACTCTGCCCGCGGTCTGCTGGCACGGCTGCGCGCGGCCGACGAGCCGCTCAACCGCATCGTGCTGAAGCTGCGGTCCGGCCAGGACGCGCTGAAGCGCGACAACGCCGCGATCAAGGGCGAGCGGCAGCGGTTGTGGGACCTGATGACCAAGCTGTCCCAGGACGCCGCTCTCGCCGCCGAGATGGACGAGGCCGTCGAACGCCAGATCGCGATCCTCGACCTGGCCGAACCCGGCCGCGCCCAGGCGTTGCGTGCCGACGTGCTGTTCGGGCTGCGGCAACGGCGTCAGGACCTGCTGACCCAGTTGGCCGTGTGCGCGCAGGGGTACATGGCACTGGACGTGGTGCGCCGCAACAACGACGAGCTGGTCAAGGGCATCGAACGGGCGGTCAGCACGACCGTCGCGGCGTTGCGGATCGGCGTGGCGGTGGCGGCGGCACTGGCCGGGCAGCGCGAGGTGATCGACCAGGTCGACGCCGTGCGCGGCCTCACCGACTCGATCCTGCGCTCGAACGCGACGCTGATGTCGTTGCAGGGCGAGGAGATCCAGCGCATCGCGTCGACTCCGGCCGTCGGCATCGAGGCGGTGCGGACCTCGTTCGACCAGATCTACGCGGCGATCGACGCGATCGACACCTTCAAGGCCCGCGCGGCCGACTCCATGTCCAGCACGGTCTCCGCGCTGGACACCGAGATCCGGCGCGCCCACGACCACCTGAGCCGCGTGCGCGGCGCCGAGGAGTCCGCATGATCCGCCGCCTCATCCCCGCGGTCGCCGTAGTAGCGCTGCTGGCGGGATGTTCCAACGAAGCCGACCCGTCCAAACCTGTCGGCGACGCCACCCCCGGCACTCTCCGCGTCCTCGCGGGCAGCGAACTGGCCGACCTCCAGCCGATCCTCGACGAAGCCGTCAAAGCCACCGGCATCAGCGTCAAGTTCAGCTTCACCGGCACCATCGAGGGCGCCGAGAAGGTCGCGAGCGGCTCCGCCGAACAGGGCTTCGACGCCGTCTGGTTCTCCTCCAACCGCTACCTGGAACTCGTGCCCGAGGCCCAGAAGCGGCTCGGCACGCCGACCAAGGTGATGTCCTCGCCCGTGGTGCTGGGCCTGCCCGCCGCGAAGGTCGCGGAACTGGGCTGGGACGGCAGGCGCGTCGGCTGGGCGGAGATCGCCGCGGCGGCCGGGGCGCGGAAGTTCACCTACGGCATGACCGATCCGTCCGCGTCCAACTCCGGGTTCTCCGCACTGGTGGGCGTCGCGGCGGCGCTGTCAGGGTCGGGCTCCGCGCTGGACGCGGCGAAGATCGACGCCGTGGCGCCGCAGCTCAAGCAGTTCTTCTCGGCCCAGACGCTGTCGGCGGGCTCCTCCGGCTGGCTGTCCGAGGCTTACCAGCGCAGGGCCAGGGGTGAGGATCCCGGGGCCGAAGTGGACGGTCTGATCAACTACGAGTCCGTGCTGCTGTCGTCACCCGACCCGTTGACGCTGGTCTACCCGAGCGACGGCGTGGTGACGGCGGACTACCCGCTCACGCTGCTCACGTCGGCGTCGTCGGAAGCCCGTGAGGCACACCGGAAGCTCTCCGATTACCTGCGCGGCGCGGACGTTCAGCGCAAGATCATGGACACCACCCACCGCCGACCGGCAGTGCCGCAGGTGCAGCCGGACGCGAAGTTCACCGTGCGGGACCTGGTCGAGCTGCCGTTCCCCGGCAGCCAGTCCGCTGTGGACGGCCTGGTCACCACGTACTTCGACCAGCTGCGCCGCCCGTCGCGCACGCTCTACGTGCTCGACACGTCCGGGTCGATGCAGGGCGACCGCATCGACGGCCTGCGTCAGGCGCTGGTCGGGCTGACCGGGGCCGACGAGTCGCTCGCGGGCAAGTTCAGCCGGTTCCACGGCCGCGAGCAGGTGACGTTGCTGCCGTTCAGCAGCAGCGCGCGGCCCGCGTTGAAGTACGAGGTGCCGCAGGACGATCCGCGCCCGGTCCTCGACCAGATCCGGAACACCGCCACGTCGCTCGACGCGGCCGGCGGCACGGCGATCTACAGCAGCCTGCGCGGCGGTTACGACGTGTTGCGCCAGCAGATCGACGCCGATCCCGACCGCTTCACGTCGATCGTGCTGATGACCGACGGCGAGAACACCGGCAGCGAGGACGTCACCGACTTCCAGCTGTTCCACCAAGGTTTGCCGCAGAACCTCAAGGGCATCCCGATCTTCCCGGTGCTGTTCGGCGAAAGCGCCACGGCCGAAATGGAACAGGTGGCGAAGATGAGTGGCGGCAAGGTGTTCGACGCCCGCAGCCGCTCGCTGTCGTCCGCCTTCAAGGAGATCCGTGGCTATCAGTAGGTATCTCGGCTCCTGGAAGAACCTCGCCGGCTGCACGGGCGGGCTGATCGGCCTCGGCCTGCACTTCGCCGGACTGGCCGGCTCCTACTGGGTCCTGGTCGTGATCGGCCTGTACGGCGTGGGAGCACTGGTCGCGCCGCCAGAGCGCGTCACGCTGGTGACCGACCCTGTGGAGGAGGCCGGCGCGCTGCGGTCCGAACTGGACGCGCTGGTCGAGCGGGTCCGGGGATTCCGGGTGCCGGACGAGGTCGCGCCGAGGTTCGCGGAGATCGCCGAGGTCCTGCGCGGCATGCTGGACCGCCCGCGTGAGCTGCGCGCCGACCCGGACGCGCTGCACGCCGTCACCCGGCTCGTCGGCACCGACCTGCCGCTGTCCGTGCAGACCTACCTGAACCTGCCGTGGTGGTACGCCGCCGCACGTGGCTCGGGCGCGGAACTGGTGCGGCAGCTGGATCTGCTGCACGCTGACGCCGTCCGGACCGCGGAACGGTTCCACGCGGCCGACGCGCAACGGCAGGCCGACCACACCCGCTACCTCGAAGATCGCGGGTAGCCTCGGGATCATGCGGTACGTGCGGATTTTCGCGGACGAGAACGGCAAATCGGCCTTCGAGGACGTCGAGGTACAAGGCACACCAACGGTCACGGTCGAGGGCGTGCCACCGCTGCTCGTCTCCGGACCGTTTCCCGCGGCCTCGATGCTGGTCGTCGAACAACCGTCCGACGGCACACCGGAGTGGGAACCGCACGTCGCCCCACGCAAGCAGTGGCTGATCGTGCTGACCGGACGAGCCGCCGTCACGGTGTCGGACGGCGAGCGGCGCGAGTTCGGCGCGGGCGCACTTCTGTCCTTTGAGGACACCGAAGGCGAAGGTCACCTCTCCACGCCCCTCACCGACGACCTGTCGTACGCGATGTTCCCTCATCAGCCAGCGTGAACCGGCGGATCATGCCCGCTCACGGACTACACCGATCCGCTGTTCGCATCAACGCACCTCTAAATGCGTGTTGACCGCGTACGTGCCGGTCGCCGCCCTCCGCTAGGTTGCCCCAGTCCTGGCTGAAGAAGTGCATTCGAGGGTGAAGCGGTGCTGGTGCCGGAGTCGGCGTTCGAACGGGCCAAACGGGGCTCTGGGCAGCTCGTCGCGGTCAACCGGCCGCCGGGCGCCGAACGGACGCAGTACCTGGTCCAGGCCGTGGAGCAGGCTCAGGCGCAGGGGCTCGCGGTCGTCTGGACGACCTGCCGCGCGGACGCTCCCGCGTACTGGCCGTGGCACGCGGTCCTCGCCGGTCTGGGTGGCGACGCGGCGGCGCTGGACGCCGAACCCGAGGTCTGCGCGCAGAAGGTCGTCGACGTCCTCCAGCGCACCCCCGCGTTGATCCTGATGGACGACGTCGACGTGGCGGGCGAGGAGGCGTTCCAGCTGACGCGACTGGTGGCCGGGACCGTCCACCAGTTGCCCGTGGTCATCGTCGTGACCTCCACCGGCACCACCGCGCTGGACGACGCGGTCCGGCTCGTCGAACGGGCTCACGCCGTGCTGGCCAGGGGCCGGATCACCGAGGCGCGCGACCTGCTCGACCAGGCCGCCCGCGACGGTGATCCCGAGGCGGCGCTGGGGCTGCCGGGCATGTGGGTCAACAAGTTCCGCGGCCGGGCCGACCGCGCGCTGGCGCTCGCCCGGCTGCGCGAGGCCGTCGCCGCACAGCCGCCCGAACCACTGCGCACCCGGCTGGTCACGAGGCTCGCGGCCGAACAGGCCTACGACCGGCGAGAGACCAAGTGCGTGCTGGAGGCGTTGGAGCAGGCCAGGAACACCGGTGACCAACTGACCCTGGCCGAGGCCTTGTCGTTGGCACATCACGCGTTGTGGTCGCCGGAGCACACCGCCTTCCGGTTGGCGCTGGCCGACGAGCTGATCTCCGTGGCATCGGCGGCGGGGCTGGACCTGTTGGCGCTCAGCGGTCTGTGCCGCCGCACGATGGACCTGTTCTGCCTGGGCGACCCGCACGCGGAACGGTCACAGGTCGAGCTGGCACGCCGGGCGTCCGGCTATCCGGGGCTGCTGTTCTTCCACGCCGCGATCGACGTCATGCGCACGATCCGTGCAGGGCGGTTCGCCGAGGCCGAGCAGAAGTCCCTGGCCTGCCTGCGACTCGGGCTCGAAGCGGGCGACGTGGACGCGGAGACGTTCCACAGCACGCACCTGTTCGCGATCCGCTGGTTGCAGGGCCGCGGCGGCGAACTCGTCGACCTGGCCGAGCAGGTCACGCACTCCCCCACGCTGCCGGACCTCGAGTTCAGCTTCGAGGCCGCGCTCGCGTTGCTGGCACTCGAAGCAGGCCAACGGGATCGCGCGCGGTCGGCGTTGCACCGGCTGACGATCAACGGACTCACGGCGGTTCCGTTGTCCAGCACCTGGATCACGTGCCTGTTCTGCGTGGTGCACGTGGCCGCGGCGCTGGGCGAGGCGGACATCGCCCGCGAGGCCTACCGGCTGCTCGAACCGTTCGCGCCGCTGCCCGTCGTGCCGGCGACGGCGATCGTCTGCTTCGGCTCGACCGAACTGCTGCTGGGCATCGCCGCCACGACGTTCGGCGAGCCCGCGCTCGCCACCGGGCACCTGGAACGCGCGGTCACCACCAACATCAGGCTCGGCAACCTGCCGATGACCGCCTACGCGCGCGCCACGCTGGCCCAGACCGTCGGCGGCGAGCGGGGCAGGGCGTTGTTCGACGTCGCCATCAGCGACGCCAACGCGATCGGCATGACCGCGCGGGCCGCGATGTGGGCGCAGGCCCGCGACGGCCTGTCCGGCCGGATCGTGATCCGCAGGGAGAACGCGTGGTGGATCGTCTCCCACCACGGCAGGGAAACCCGCGTCGAGGACCTCGTCGGCATGCGCTACCTCGCGCGGCTCGTGGCCGATCCGGGCGTCGAGATCGCCGCGCTGGAACTCGTCGGCGGACAGGACAGCGGCAACCAGCCGCTGCTCGATCCCGTGGCCCGCGCCGCGTATCTCACCCGCATCCGCGACCTTCGCGCACAGCTCGACGACAACCCGACGCCGCGCGCCGAGGCCGAACTGGAGGCGTTGCTCAGCCACCTCGAACGCGAGACCGGCATGGGTGGTCGTGGCCGGAACTTCGCGGGCCCGGCCGAACGCGCCAGAACCGCTGTGCGCAAGGCGATCCGCCGCGCCATCGACACGATCGCGGCGACCGAGCAGCCGACGGCGGACGCGCTGCGCAAGGCCGTGACCACGGGCTATCACTGTTCGTACCAGCCCGGCTGATCTTGACCACCGCGCGGCAACCGGTTGGCCACCGAGGGCCCGCAGACTTCGGGGCAAGGGGAGAACAGGTTCTTCGGGGGGAGAACCGGATCGTGGCTCGCGCCCCCCAGGGCGAGCCACGATCCAGCTCCGCGGCTCGCACCCCCGACACGAGCCGCGGAGCCCCTACCCCGCCAGAACCGCGGCCTCCCTGCGCCGCAACGCCGAGCCCGGTTCCATGCCGAACTCCTCGACGAGCAGCGCCCGCACCCGCCGGTAGGTCCTCAGCGCGTCACCGGCGCGGCCCGCCCGGTGCTGGGCCTCCATCAGCAGCTCCCACAACGACTCCCGCAGCGGGTAGAGCGCGACGAGCCGTTCGAGCTGGGTGATCGCCTCGGCGTACCGGCCGTCCAGGCACAGCGCCGCCGCCTGGTTCTCCTCCGCGAACGCCAGCGCCTCCCGCAGCCGCACGATCTCCGCACCCGCCCAGCCCTCGACCGGGCAGTCCGCCAGCGGATCACCGCGGTGCAACGCCAGCGCCTCCGCGTACCTGCCGCACCGCAGGTGCTCGTCGAACTCCTCGACGTCGACCACGACCTGCGTGACGTCGAGCAGGTAGCCGGGTTCGCGCGTCAGCACCACGCCGTCCGCGCCGGCCAGCTCCAGCGCTCTTCGGACCTTCGCGATGTGCCCCTGCAGCGTCTTGGTCCCCGTGGGCGGCACTTCCTCGCCCCACAGGCCGTCGACCAGCGCCGACCTCGACACCAACCGGCCGGTGCGCAACGCCAGCAACGCGAACACGGCCCGCCGCCGTGCCCCGGTGAAGTGCACCGGCCCGTTCGGTCCGCGCACCTCGAGCGGCCCGAGCAGCCGCACCTCGATCTTCATCACCATTCCCCTCCCCTTGGACACAGGTAGAGGCGTGCCACGGGTGTGCCGCGCGGCGTCACATCACGGCCGGATAACCGAGCGATAACAGCACGGTCTACCGACCGACCACTCGGTCGGTAGTTCTGGTCTGCTCGGACGCATGGACATCGACGAAGCGATTGCCCGGCTCGACCTGCCGCAGAAGGTCCGGCTGCTCACCGGCTCCGCGCTGTTCGCGCTGCACCCGGAGCCGGAGATCGGGCTGGCGTCGCTGAAGGTGTCCGACGGCCCGACCGGTGTCCGCGGCGCCGAACTGCGCGGCGGCACGATCGCCTGCGTGCTGCCGAACGCCACGTTGCTCGCCCAGCACTGGGATCCGGTGCTGGCCCGCGAGGTCGGCGAGGTGCTCGCGGACGAGGCTGCGGCACAACAGGTCCACGTCGTGCTCGGCCCGACGATCAACCTGCACCGCACGGCGTTCGGCGGCCGGCTGTTCGAGGCCTACAGCGAAGATCCGCTGCTCACGGGCGTGATCGCGGCCGCGTACGTGCGGGGGTTGCAGGACAAGGGCATCGCGGCGACGCCGAAGCACTACGTGGCGAACGAGTCCGAGACCGAGCGGCGCACGGCGAGCATGGTGCTGGACGAGAAGACGTTGCGCGAGATCTACCTGCTGCCGTTCGAGATCGTCGTCGAGGACTCCGCGCCGTGGGCGATCATGGCGGCCTACAACCTGGTCAACGGCGTCCCCGCGACCGAGCACACCGAACTGGTCGAGGGCGTGCTGAAGGGCGAGTGGGGTTTCGACGGCCTGCTCATGTCCGACTGGTTCGCCACGAAGTCCACGGCCGCCAGCGCGAACGGCGGCCTCGACCTGGCCATGCCCGGTCCCGGCGGCCCGTGGGAGGACAAGCTGGTCGCGGCCGTGAAGGCCGGCGAGGTCGCCGAGTCGACCATCGACGACCACCTGGGCCGGTTGCTGCTTCTCGCGTCGCGCACCGGAGCGTTGGGTGAGCAACGTTCCTGGCCGCAGGACCTGCCCGCGCCCGACAGCGAGGTGCGCCGCGAGCAGCTGCGGAGGTTCGCGGCGGGTGGCATGACCGTGCTGAAGAACTCCGGCGTGCTGCCGTTGCAGGACTCCAGCGTCGCGCTGATCGGGCGGCACGCGATCGACACCGTCGCGCAGGGCGGCGGTTCGGCCGGGGTGCGGCCACCGCACGTCATCAGCATCGCGGACGGCCTGACCTCGCAGCTCGGCTCAGCGGTGTCCGTTGTGGACGGTGTGGAGGTCCGGCTCCGGTACGCCGCCCCCAGTCCCGGGGTGCTCAAGGACATTCGCGCCACGACGTACGACGCTGATGGCGAAGTGCTGGCATCCCGCGAGATGGAGATCGCCGAGCTCGCGGCGTACGGCGGATGGGCGCAGGGCGCGGCGTCGATCGAGGTGTCCGGCGAGGTCGTCCTGGACGAGCCGACGCGGATGCTGATCGGCGTGCGCGGGTTCGGCGACTGGACGCTGGACGTCGCCGGACGCCGGTACGCCACGCTTCTGGCCTGGGCCAACGGCATCGTCGAGGAGGCGCTGCTGAAGCCGCCGCACTGGACGGCCGAGGTCCTGCTGTCGCCCGGCGACCGGATCACGGCCCGTGTCCGCGAGGCCAGCGCGCTGGTCGGCCTGATCACCCAGCCGGTCCCCCGCGCTCCCGCCGACGCGATCGGTGCCGCGGTGCGGGCCGCGCGTGAGGCCGGGGTGGCGGTCGTGGTCGTCGGCCTCACCGAGGAGCAGGAGACCGAGGGCTTCGACAAGACCACGCTCGCGTTGCCCGGCGAGCAGGACGCACTGGTCGCGGCGGTGGCTGCGGCCGCGCAGCGCACGGTGGTCGTGGTGAACGCCGCCACGCCGGTGCTCATGCCGTGGCTCGCGCAGGTCGACGCCGTGCTGTGGGCCGGCCTGCCCGGTCAGGAAGCCGGTGACGCCGTGGCGGCCGCGTTGCTCGGCCACATCGAACCGGCCGGGCGCCTGGTCACGACGTTCCCGCGCGCCGACTCCGGCGCGTTGCCGCTGATTCCGTCCAACGGCGAACTGGTGTACTCAGAAGGAACCGCGATCGGCTACCGCGGCGCGAACGATCCGTTGTTCTGGTTCGGCCACGGACTCGGCTACACGACCTGGGAGTACGGCGCCGCCTCCCGGTCCACTGTGGACGGCACGCTCACCTCGGTCTCGGTGGAACTCACCAACACCGGCGAACGGCCAGGGCGCGAGGTCGTTCAGGTCTACCTGCGGCCGGCCGGCGAACCCGTCCGGCTCATCGGCTGGGCGGTCGCGGACGTCGAGGCAGGGCAGAAAGTGCAGGTCGAGGTGCCGTGCTCCCCGCGCGTGCAACGGGTGTGGGCGGACGGCTGGCAGCCGATCGGCGGCGGTGAGGTGCTGATCGCCCGCGGGCTCGGCGACGTCCGCGTTACCCTGCCCGCTGATCAGGAGTGAGGTGACGCCGTGTCGGTTCCGCCCCGATACCGGGCCAAGTCGCGGGTGGACGTCTCCGGTGAGGAGTCCAGGGCCAAAGCCGTGGCCGTGGCGACCGAACTGTTCGCGCTGACCGGTTTCAAGGGAACCTCGGTGGCGGCCGTGGCGGCGAGGACGGGGCTGTCGCAGTCCGGTCTGCTGCACCACTTCCCGAGCAAGGCGGCGCTGCTGACGGCCGTGCTGGAGGAACGCGACTGGCAGGACGGCGAATTCCTCGCCGGAAGCGCGGGTCCGCCGCTGGGCTGGGCCGCGTTCGACGCACTGGCCGCCCTCGTGGCGCGCAACTCGACGCGGCCGCACCTGGTCGGCCTGTTCGTGCGACTGGCCGCCGAGGCGACCGAACCCGCCCATCCCGCGCACACGTGGGTGCGGGAGCACTACAGCGGATTGCAGCGATGGCTGGCCGCCGCCGTGCGTTCAGGCCAGGAACGCGGCGAGATCGCGGCGGACGCGCCGGTCGGTTCGATCGTGCGGACGACCATCGCGGTGATCGACGGATTGCAGCAGCAGTGGCTGCTCCAACCGGACGAAGTGTCGATGACGGCCGAATTCGAGGCGTTCGCAGGAACTCTGCGCGCCCGCTGGGCTCGCTGAGACCCCCGTTCGCAAGGTGGTGGCCCGGTTCAGTCTGGGGGACCCGTCCGGGCCACCGGTCTTGCGAAGAGGTGGCCGACGTGCGCGGTGACTTTCACACGCCGGCCGGGTTCTGGGGGAACCAGATCCGATAACTGCGCCGACCCCCACTCCCGGGAGTTTCTCGGGCCCGGCGGCGCAGGTACCGGTTCTGGACACAAAGATGACAGGGGGCGTGCACAGATTTCGCCCAGGCCGTGCACAGACCGTCAGGAAGTGCGCGAGGATGGCTGTGCACCCCAACGCCTGGATCATCGAGGAGCGATATACCCGTGGAGTTCCTGCTGCTCGGTTCGCTGGCGGTACGGCGGACCGGCACAGTGCTGGAGCTGGGCGGACCCCGGCAGCGCGCGGTGCTCACCATGCTGTTGCTGCACGCGAACGAGGCGGTCAGCGTCGCACAGCTGACGGAGGCGGTCTGGGATTCGCCGCCGGTGTCGCCCGAGTCGAACCTGCGCACGTACGTCGCCGGGTTGCGCAAGGTCCTCGGTGACCGGCTGATCACGCATCCCGGCCACGGCTACCAGCTCGTGGTCGAACCCGGCGAGCTGGACCTCGACGCGTTCGACCAGCTCGTCCGCGAGGGCGAGACCGCCCTGGCGGACAACGACACGGAGGCGGCCGCGGGCCTCTTCGGTCAGGCGCTGGCCCGGTGGCACGGCATCCCGACCGCCGAGCTCAACGCGGGACCGTTGCTGCGCGCCGAGTTCACCCGGATCCAGGAACGCCGTCTCACCGCGGTCGAGCGGTTCGCCAGGACCTCGCTGGAACTCGGCCGGTTCGACGACGTGATCGACCGGCTGCGGCGGGAGACCGCGCTGCACCCGTTGCGCGAGGAGCTCTGGGCGCAGCTGATGCTGGCGCTGGATCGCTCGGGCCGTCGCAGCGAGGCGCTGGAGGCCTTCGCGACGGCCCGCAAACACATGGTCGAGCAGATCGGCGTCGAGCCGGGCGCGCGGTTGCGCCAGTTGCAGCAGGTGATCCTCGAAAGCCGGGTGCCCTCGCCCGCGGCTTTGAACGCGCATCGCCAGCTGCCGATGGACATCGCCGAGTTCACCGGCAGGGAGTCCGAGCTGCGGCGGCTGTGCGAGCCGGGACCGCAGACCACCGTCGTGATCTCCGCGATCGAGGGCATGGCAGGGGTCGGCAAGACGAAGCTGGCCGTCCGTGCGGCCCATCGGCTCGTTCAGCGTTTCCCGGATGTGCAACTGTGGGCCGACTTGCACGGCTTCGACGCCGACGAGCTGCCCGCGGACCCGTCCGCCGTACTGGAGAGCTTCCTGCGGCTGCTCGGCGTGCCCGGCGGGCAGATCCCGGCGTCGCTGGAGGAACGGGCCGCGCTCTACCGCGACCGGCTGACGGGCAAGCGCGCGTTGGTGCTGCTCGACAACGCCGCCGGTGAGGACCAGGTGCGGCCGTTGCTGCCGGGCAGCTCCACCTGCATGGTGCTGATCACCAGCCGCCGCACACTCCTGCGGCTGGACGGCGTGCAGTCGCTGTTCCTCGACCTCTTCACGCCCGGTGAGGCGCTCGCGCTGCTCTCCAGGATCGCCGGCGAGGACCGCGTGCAGGCCGATCGCGAGGCCGCGGAACGGATCGCGGAGCTGTGCGGCCATCTGCCGATCGCCGTCGCACTGGCAGCCAAGCGACTCGCTCGTCGTCCACAGTGGACGATGCGGGACCTGGTGGACCAGCTCGAACGGGGAGGCGGTCTCGGTGTCCGGGGCGTGTTCGACCTCTCGTACCAGGCGCTGCCGGACAACCAGAGGCGCCTGTTTCGACTCCTCGGACTCCACCCAGGAGAGGACTTCTCCGCCGACTCGGCCGCCGCACTCGCCGGGCTGACCCCGCACGAGGCGGCCGATCTGCTGGAGACGTTGCTCGACGAACACCTGTTGCAGCAACACACCCCAGGCCGCTACAGCCTGCACGACCTGCTGCGCACGTACGCCGTCGAGCAGGTCACCGCCGCCGAACCACCGCCCGCCCGCGCATTGGCGCGGCGCCGCGTGCTCGACTGGTACGTCCACACGTCGTGGCAGAGCGCGCAGCAGCTCAACCCGCAGCGCAAGCTGGACATCAGCCCCGCGGACCCGGTCGTGCACGCACGTTCGTTCGCCGACCGCGACACCGCTCTGCTGTGGTGCGACACCGAACGCGCGAACCTGGTCGCGGCGGTGCGGGACGCCGCCGGTCACGAGCTGCCGGAGCACTGCTGGAGCCTGGCTCAATGCCTGTGGGACTTCTTCAACCTGCGCAAGCACTGGGCGGACTGGCTCGACACGCACAGCGTCGCGCTGGCCGCCGCACGTTCGGTCGGTGACCGCAGCGCCGAGGGCAGGATGCTGATCACGCTGGGCATCGCGCTGCGCGAGGTCCGGCGGCACGAGGAGTCCATCGACTGCAACCGGCAGGCGATAGCGATCTTCCGTGCGACCGGCGACAAGGCCCGTCAGGAACCGGCTCTCAACAACCTCGGCATCGTCTACATGGTGACGGGCCGGCCCGAGGACGCGCTGGCGTGCTACGAGCAGTCCGCCGAGATCGCGCGTGAGCTGGGCAACCTGCACTCGGAGGCCGTGACGCTGAACAACATCGCGCTGCTGCACGCCGACGCGGGCCGGTTCGACGTCGCGCTGGCGCGGTACCTGCGGGCGTTGGAGATCCGCAAGGAGATCAAGGATCCGTACAGCGAGGCGATCCTGCTCAACAACATCGGCGAGGTGTACCGGGGGCTGCTCGACTTCCCCGAGGCCGTGTCGTACGTCGACCGGGCCCTGGAGACGTTCCGGGCGATCGGCGACCTCTACGGGCAGGCCGAGTCGCTGGACAACCTCGGGCTGGCGCTGGACGGGCTCGGCGACCGCCGTGGCGCGGAGAAGTGCTGGCTGGAGTCCGTGACGTTGTTCGAGGAGCTGGGCGAGCCCAAGGCCGACGAGGTCCGCGGCCGCTTGTAGCGCGTGCGATCAAGCAAAGCGCGATCCGTGCCGTATCGCGTTTCTTCAGCCTGGCTGAACAGCCCCTGGGCGAGTTCAACAACAACTGAAGACGTGAGGACACGGCATGAAGGATCTCTCTTTCGACCCTGACGACCTGGAGCTCGGCGACCTCGCGGTCACCTCCCTGCGCGACTCGGTCGCGTTGCCGGAGTCCGGTGCCTCCGGGGGTGCCTCGTCGTGCTCGTGCGGCAGCTCGTCGTGCAGCAGCTGCACCCAGCCTCCCGTCCAGAACGCATGAGCGATCGCGTGCAGGGAGAAACAGCGCCATACGCACTCGTGCGCCTGGCGGCCCTGCCGCACCCGGACGGCGCTGCGACGGCAGCGCCGTTCCGGCGGGCGGTGGAGACGTTGGCGGCGCTCGAAGCCTCGCTGCTGTCACTGGCCGGCCCCGTGTCGGACCTGCTGCACGACAGCGCCGGCACGCACTCCGACTCCTACCACCGCACAGTCGTGCTGCCGTTGCGCCGCGACGTCCACAACGGACGGTTGCCCCGGCCTTCGCTTCGCTCGGAGGCCGATGGGCTGGTCTCGCGGTTTCCGCAGCTGGGCGAGTGGTTGTCGGCCATGGATCAACGCGCCGAAGTGACCGCGGAGATCGAGCGGCTGCTGCCGGACGCGCTCGCCGCGGAACGCGAGGTGCTCGCGTCGTTGTGCGGCACCGAGTCCCTGCGGAAGGCCGCCGTCTTCAGCGGCCGCGACCTCTGGCAGGGACTGGCCCGCGCCGGCGCCGGGGACAAGCGTTCCCGCAAGGCCGAACCCACCGTGCTGCGCTACGCCCTGCGCGCGACGTCGAAGACCAGTCCCCTGTCCTGGTACGCGGCGGTCGGCTGGGCCACCTGGTCCCCCGACGCCCCCGCGCCGGACTTCGGCACACCGGTCGCCGTCACGCGGGTCAACCAGGTGCTGCTGACCCGGCTGATCGCCGCCCTGCTGGCTGATCGCGCCCACCTCTTCGACCACCCCCACCGCCTCGCGCCCGACGTGCACGCCGACGGCGGCCAGGTGAAGTTCCGCCGCGACGTTCCCGCCCGCGGACCGTTGCGCGCCAACGTCGGCATCGAGGAGGACGTCGAACTGGCGTCCAGCCCGCCGCTGCAGTTCCTGGTCGGCCTCACCGGCGCCAACCCCAAGGGCATCAGCCCCGCCGAGCTCGCCAGCGCCCTCGCGACCCGGCTGCCCGACGGCGAGTCCGACCGCGCGCAGCACTACGTCGCGCTGCTGCTCGACACCAAGCTCCTCGTGCCGGTGCTGCCCGCCGACCCGCAGGACCCCGAGGCCTGTCCCGCGCTGGCCTCGTGGCTGCGCGACACCGGCAGGCCCGAGCTCGCCGACCGGGTGATCTCGATCTACCGGGACACCCTGGCGTTCGCCGACACCAGCGCTTCTGAACGGCCTGCCGCACTGGCCGCGCTGTTCGCGTCGTGGGAAGAACTGGGCTCGGTCGTCGGCACGGACCTGGGCGACGTGACGCCGTTGAGCGAGGACGTCATTCTGCCGTTGCCCGTTCGTCTTGGCCGCAAGCACGGGTACGACGGCGTGCGATCGCTGGCCGGTCTCACCCCGTTGCTGATGCTGTTCGACCGGCACCTCGCGATCCGGCGGCACTCACGCGACCTGTTCGTCTCGGAGTTCGGTCACGGCGGCTCCGCTCGCCTCGCCGCCTGCGCGCCGTTGATGCACGAGGCCATGTCCGGCGTGCCGACCGGTGGTCTCGGTGCGAGCCGGGCCCAGGTCGCCGACCTGGTGCGGGACGGCGTGATCACCGACGAGGTCGTCACGGCCGCCGCGGACCTGCTGCCCGCGTGGATGAAGACCAGGCCGACCTCGTACTCGTTCTTCGCCCAGCCGTCGCCGGACGGCCTGGTGGTGAACCACGTCTACGATGGCTTCGGCCGGTTCCCCGGCCGGTTCCTCGACCTGCTGCCACCCGAGGCGTACGCGACGGTCCGGGCCACTTTGGACGGTGTGTTCCCGCGCGGTTTCGTGGAGTACCGACCGGTGCAGGGCTTCAACCCGAACCTGCACCCGCTGCTCGGCCGCGCGGAGATCGGCGAGGACCCGCGCTGGGCCGACTACACCCCGGACGCGCTGGAAGTCTTCCACGACCAGCAGAACGACGAACTGCGTCTGCGCCGCCGCGACAACGGCGCGGTGCTGGACGTGCTGTACCTCGGCTACCTCATGCCGATCTCGCTGCCCGACCGCGTCGCCGCCCTGTACTCCGACCTCACCTGCGGCGCGGCCGACCTCTCCCCGTTGCAGCCGGTGTCGTTGGCCGGTGACGTGCGCGTCGCCGATCGGCTGCGCTACCGCGACGTCGTGCTCGGCCGCCGTTACTGGGACTTCCCGGCTTCTTCTTTGACGGAGCCGTTCTCGTCGGTTACCGGCGCGACCGCGTTGCGCGCCCGCTACGGCATGCCCGCGGAACTGTTCGCGGGCATGGGCGGCGTCATCACGTCCCGCGAGGACTTCGAGGCCCGCGTGAACGGCCCGAAACCGCAGTACGCCGACCTCACCAACGCACTGCACCTGCGCTGCCTGCCGCGCCTGACGTCCCGCTACGGCGACCACGTCCGGCTCACCGAGGCGCTCCCGGTCCCGTCCGGCCAGGTGCTCGAAGTGGTGGCGGAGACCTTTCGGAGGGCCGGATGACAGACGTCGTCTGCTACTACCACGACCCGATCAAGGCCCCACTGCTGCGCGACGGCGTCCTACCCGCCCTGGCGGCGGCCGAATCCACGTTCGCCGACGTCGTGGGCCACGTCGAACGCCACTGGCTGCACGGCCCGCACGTGCGCGTCGTGCTGACCGGCCCGTCCGCACCGACAGCGGCGTTGCTGGTGGCGGCCCTGCTGCGCTCCTACCTGGCCGCTCATCCCTCCACAGTGGAGTTTTCCGAGTCCGAGCAGCTCGCTCACGCCGAGTCCGCGGCCGTCGCCGAGCTGCTGCTGCCGCCGTTCACCCCCTTCCACCCCAACAACTCCGTGCGCATCGAGCCGACCGACGACTCCCGTGCCCGCGCTTTCCTTCCCCCAGCACACGTTTCGCTGCGTGCGGAAGGCCTCCGCCTGGGTCTGCCCGCGTTGCGCCACTCGCTGTCCGTGTCACGCCCGACACTCGCGTTGACCGCGATGGCCGTCCACGCGAGCCGCTACCCGGCCGGCCTGCAGTACGGCTACCACTCGTTCCTCTCGCACGTAGAAGACTTCCTACTCGCCAGCGACCCCGACGGCACAGTCCGGTCCAAACTGGACTCGGTCTGGATCGCAAACGCTTCCGCCGCCTGCACTCTGGTCGAACAGGTAGCACTGGGCCACCCCACCACCCACCTCGAAGCGGCCTGGCAGACCTGGACCATCGCCCTGCGCCTGACCGCCCAGGAACGCTACGACGCGGGCCTGCTCACCTCGGACCCCAACCCACGCCACGGCGAACGCGCCTACGAGGTGGGCGACCAGGACGCCATCCGCCGCTACAACTACGGCGAGCGAACGAAGTTCACCGACTACCACACCGCCATGTGGACCGTGGACCTCTCCGACCCGGCGATCGCCCGCTCGATGACCGTCTACCGCCTGGGCACCAACGTCCTCTACCAACTCCTGGCGATCTGCGACGTCACCCCGATGGAGCGCTACGCCGCCGCCCACCTCCTGGCCAACGCCGCACAGAAGGTCCTCGGCACCACCTGGGCCGAACAGTTCGCCGCCCTGCCGAAGGTGGGGTGACGCGCGTGCTCGTGCGGCTGCGCCCAGTCGTCACCGCCACCCCGACCGCCGACGGCCTGCACCTGCGCGGCTGGGCGTCCAGTTGCACCCTGTCCGGCGGAACCGGCCTGTGGAAGGTGTGGCAACGCCTCGCCCCGCAGTTGGAGGCGGGAATCCCGCGTGCCTCGCTGGAGGTGCCGTCCGATGCCGCTCCGGACGTGCGGGCGGCGGTCTCGCTGATCCTGGACCAGTTGTGGGAGCACGACATGCTGGTCGAGATGCCGGAGTGGGGTGCCGACGCGCCCGCTCCCGAAGTGGCGACCTGGCTGGAGTCCGCGGCCGCGGAACCGGTGGAGGCCTGGAGGCGGCTTCGGGTGGCCACGGTGGTCGTGTCCGGACGCGGGCCGCTGGAGCGCGCGGCTGTTCAGGCGGCGGAGGCGGTGGGGCTGGCGGTTCAGCGGTCAGGAGCGGCCACTCGTTCCAGCGGACACGAGCCGCTCAACCCGCTGCCGAACGCGAGCCCACCGGCTTCCTGGCTTCTTCACGGGAGCAGCGCGGCAGTCCAGTCCGCCGGCCGGGATCTCGTCGTGTCCGCGGGCGACCTCATCGTCGCGGCGGGTTGCGGAACCGAGGTCGGTTTTGTTCTGCCCACCACTGAAAGCCTTATTTCACTCAACACTGAAGTAACTATGCGCACCGCCGCAAGGCTGGGCGTCACCGGCGAACCATCCGAGATCCTGGCCACCCTCATCGGATCCGCCGCCGTCCACCGCCTCGTCTGCGCCATCGCGGGTCTGCCCGACCCAGCCGCCGAGTTCGCCGACACCTACCCGATGGCCCTGGTGGCCCACGCGAACCCACTCAGCGCCACCTACCACCCGCTCCTGCAGGGACCGCCGGCACCAGACCCGTGGCGAGCCCTCGAAGCCCTGACGGACACCGAGCTGGGCCCGGTCGACACCCCGGTGTTCGGCTCCCTCCCCCAGGTCCCGGCGAACCTCGCCACCTCAGGCGACGCCCTCGGCATCGGCACCACAGCCGACGCCGCCCGCCTCAACGCCGCCCTCAACGCCCTCAAGACCGACGGCGTGATCGGCATCGACGAGTCCCATGCCCGTGGCGCGGCACTGCGCCGGGCCGCGCGCCACCACCGGGGCGAGCCGGCCGACGCACACGAGTGGACCAGCGATCCGACCGCGCACCGCTGGTGGAAGGCGCTGACCGCGAGGTTCGGCGTCCCGGCGGTCGTCCGGGTCGAGCGTCTAGCACCGGGCGCGTACAAGGCAGAGATCGGCAACGGCCGGCAGATCCTCGCGTGGGCCGTCGAGGCGACGGCCGCGGACGCGGTGGCTTTCGCCGCTCTCGCCGCCACCGGCCACGCCCAGGCAGGCCGCACCGGCACCGCCCACCTCAACGGCGCGGCCCCCTGCAAGTCCGCCGACAACCCCGACTGGGTCACGAGGCAGTGGCATTGGCCCGCTGACGTGCGAGACCGTGAAGAACGGCTCCAGCAGGCGATCGCGAGGTTGCCGGGTGTCCGGGTCGTCCCGCTCCGGCTCGACCCGGAACTCAGCGCCGCCGGTCTGAAGGCCTACCGATGACCCGCGTGGACGGCGGCCTGGTGCTCATCGGCCCGACCGCGGACATCTGCGTCGACTGCGCCGAGAACGCACGGCGGGCAACCGCCCGAGCCCCACGCCAGGACCTCCAGCTGAGAGGCCTGATCGCACCGGCGTTCCAGCCCCTGGTCACCGCACTCCAAGGCCGGGAACACGACACCGTGATCGCGATCCGCACCGACCTCGGACTGGTGTCCACTCACCGGATCGCACCCGGCACCTGCTGCGCTCCGGAACCCGGCACAGCCGACGAAACCGCAACCCCCCGAGGTGAACTCCGCACCCCGAACGACAAGACCACAGTGGACGGACTGAAAGACGCCGTGGTCGACTTCAGGCACGGACCGGTCACCGCGCTGTTCCGCACCGGAGACCTGCCGCTGGCCACGGTCACCGCCGAACTCGACTCCCACACCGCGGGCTACGGCCGCACGACGTCGTTCGAAGAGGCCGAACGGGTCGCGATCTTCGAGGCGATCGAACGACTCAACGGCATGCGCCCCCGCGTCCCGAGCGCCCTCGAAGCCTCGTTCGCCGAGCTGGGAGCGGACCAGGCACTCGACCCGGAAACCCTGGGCCTCAACGACTTCGGCAACACCTACCACCCGGACCTGAGGTTCCGCTGGACACAAGGCTGGTCGTACACCCGGCGCAAGCCGATCCAGGTGCCGGAACAGGTCGCGTACTGGGCCGCGCACACGCCGCAGGAACAGCGGTTCGTCCACGAGACGTCCAACGGCTGCGGACTGGGCAACAGCCTGACCGAGGCAGTGCTGCACGGCCTGTTCGAGGTGGCCGAACGCGACGCGTTCCTGATGGCCTGGTACGCCCAAACGCCGCTGACCAGGATCAAGCTCCCACCAGACCCACTGCTGCACCACCTCACCGACCGGCTCGAAGAACTCGGCTACGAGCTCCTGTTCCTCAACGCCACCAACGACCTGGGCATCCCGGCCGTGCTGACCCTGGCCAGAACCACCAGAAAAGGCCTGCCCCAGGCGTTCTTCGCTGCCGGAGCCAGCCCGGACCCCACCAAGGCCATGCGGTCGGCGGCGGTCGAGGTCGCCGTGGACGTCGAGGCGTTCGCCGACCGCGCGCGAGAGAACCCCGAGGCCTACAAAAGAGAACGCCTCCTGCAGCTTCTCCACGACCCGACGCAGGTCAGAAGCATGGACGACCACGTCGCGGTCAACACCCTGCCGGAAGCGAAAGACCGATACGCGTCCCTGGTCAGCGACGAACCGCCACAAGCCCTGCACGACCAACCGCAGCACACAGATCTCAAAGAGCTGCTCGACCGCTACACGGAAGACCTGAAGACCAAAGGCCTGGAGCTGATCGCGGTCGACCAGTCCGACCCGCACACGGCGAACGCCCTCGGGCTGCACTCCGCCAAGGTCGTCGTGCCGGGATCGCTGCCCATGACGTTCGGCCACCTGCACCGCCGGACGCACGGTCTTCCCCGGCTCGACCTCCAGGCGGGCCATCCCCACCCGTTTCCCTGAACCACCGTTGGAGCAGCTGTGACCTGGACCGGCCTGCACTGCAGGGTCAACTGGAACCGTGCGGACCTCGACACGTTCGTGGCCGAGACGCTGGCCCCCGCGATGGCCGGCCAGGAGTGGTACTTCCTGCGCTACTGGGAGACCGGCCCGCACCTCCGGGTCAGGATCAAGAACGCGCAGAACGTCGACAAACTCCAGCGGCAACTGGAAGAACTCATCGCGGCGCAAGAATTCGCGACAGAACAGGGCGAACCGGACTGGCTCCCGCACGGCGACGTCCGCGAGGTCGAGTACGTCCCGGAAACCGAACGGTACGGCGGCCCGCAGGCGCTGCCGATCGCCGAGGAGGTGTTCTGTCACAGCACCGAGGTCGCCGTCGCCGTGCTCAAGGCGGCCCACACCGACAGCGCCCGCCTCACCGCCGCCATCGACCTGACGATCGCGACGGCCAAGGCGCTCGACCTGAACCTGCCGCAGGCCGCGAGTTGGCTGCGCAGCCTGGGTTCCGGCTGGCGCAACGTCCGGGAGCAGGCCCCCGCGCCCACCATCGGCTCCCAGCACGCCGCCAACCAGCTCCTCGCCAAACGCGGCCGCGACCTCGCCGCGCGCTGGCACCGCGAGCCACGAGGCGCCGTCGCCCACTGGCGCACCACGATCAACGAGGCCAAGCAGCGTCTCGACGTCTGGCTGCCGTACGTCTGGGCCTCGCAGCTGCACATGCTGCTCAACCGCATGGGCATCACACCCAACGAAGAGCGCATGATCTGCTGGACCACCGCGGCCGCCGCCCTGTCCCCCAACGGGTTGACGGACTTCCACGACGACGGCGAGACCGCGCCGGACCGCCGTTACCTGGAGGCGAGCAAGTTCCTGCCGGGCTTCAGCGACCAACTGCCCCGCAAGACAGCGGAACCGAGGCAGTCCTGGCCCGCCACCACCTCATTGCCCTCCACAGTGGACACTGACACCCTCAGGGCCCGCAAGACCAGTCGCGACCTGACCGGCGACCTCGACGCGGGACAGCTCGGCACCCTGCTCTGGAACGCGATGTCCCCGAAGGACGGCAGGTGGCCGTACCCGAGCGCGGGCGCCCAGTACTGCGCCCGGATCAGGCTCATCGCGCTGAACGTCGACGGCCTGGCCCGCGGACGTTACGAGGTCAACGAGGTCGAGCGAGCCCTCACGTGGTTCGGTGAGGCGCCGTCGATCGAGGACCTGGAGGCGACCTCGATGTGGTTCGGCGAAGGCACCACCGAACTCGCCGGCACCCCAGCCGTCCTGGCCCTCTACATCAGACTCGGCTCACTGCGGCAGACCTACGGCCTGCGAGCGCTCAGGTTCGCGTTCACCGAGGCCGGGCATCTCGCCCAGAACCTCACCGTCACCGCGGCGAACCTGGGCATCCGGACCGGACTGGTCGGCGGGTTCTACGACGACATCGCCCACGACGTCATCGGGCTCGACGGCGTGAACGACGCTCTCGTCTACTTCCTGCCCCTGGCCTCATAGAACGCCGGCCACGTTGCCGATCTCCACTGAATCCAGCAGAACGTCGACGGTCGGCTCGATCGCGGCCGCCGCCCGCGCGTCCCGGAACCGGCGCTCGATGCCCAGGTCCCGGCGGAACGCCGCGTCCCCGCACACCTTCATCGCCAGGTCCGTCACCGCGACGGCGGCCTCGGTCGCGGTGACCGCCAGCAGCCGCACGCGGTCGGCCGACCGTTCGGGATGCCACGTCACCGCGGACAGCGTGTCGTTGTAGAGCACCCTGAGCGCGTCGGTCCGCAGCCGCATCCGGGCCAGATCGGACCGGGTGCGCGGATCGCCGCCGCCGAGATGCCCGATCGCCGCCGCCAGCGCGCCCTCCATCAGCCCCAGCGACACGGCGGCCCCGAGCACCATGAACCACGGGAACGCGAGTTCCTCCGACCACAGCAGGTTGGAAGCGGGTACTCGCACGGGATCCGCCTCCACGCAGGTGGCGACGGTGCCCCGCAGGCCCATCCCGGCGTGATCGGCCGGGACCAGCAGGCCCGGTGCCTCGGCGGGAACCAGCAACAACTCCGAGCCGCACGACCAGACGTAGCTGTCCGCCTCACCGGCCGCGATCACCCAGCTCTTGCGCGCCCGCACCTGCACCACATCGCCGTGCGTCGACATCTCACCCGACGGGCCGAAAGCCGCCAGTGTCGACAGATGCCGGCCCGCCGCGATCTCCGCGCGCAACCAGTGCGGGCCGGAGCGGTCCAGGACGGCGGCCGCCGAGTAGTGCGAGCGCAGGACGGAAGCCGTTGCGGCGCAAACCTTTGCGACGTCCTCGACCACCCGTCCCGCCGACCGGACGTCCTGGCCTCCCCCGCCGACCGTGCGGGAGATCGTCATGCCCAGCAGGCCGCGCGCGCCCAGGGCGTTCAGGGCGGCGCGCGGGAATCTGGAGTGCTGGTCGATGTCCGCGGCGTTCGGCGCCACCACGGTCTGCACGATGCGGAGCAGGTCCGCCCGGTACGTCACGTGGGCGGGTAGAGCGAATAGGAGGGGAAGTTGCCGTACATGCGTTCCTCGGGCGGGCCCTCCGTCACGGCGCGCACGAGCAACGAGCCGCCCACGAACGCACCGCGCCACGAAGCACCACGGCCGCCGAACACCTCGTCCCGGTCACCCCGCGACCTCGGCTTGTTGATGCCCACTTTGAACGCCTGGACGTCCTCGCTCAGCCGGCGAGCCGTGGCCTCGTCGTCGCAGGCCAGAGACGCGACCAGGGCACCGTTCGAGGCGTTCATCGCGGCCAGCAGCTCGGCCTCGGTGTCCACCAGGACGATCGTGTCGACCGGTCCGAACGGCTCGGCGTGGTGCAGCACCGACGACCGCGGCGGGTCGAGGATCGCGACCGGCGCCAGGTAGGCGGCGGTCTGCTGGCCCGGCAGGAACCGGCCGGTGTCCAAAGATCCCCGGTACAGCGGCACGCCACCGGCCCGGACCGCCTCGTCCACGACGTCGCCGAGCTCCTTGGCCTTCGCGTCGTTGATCAACGGCCCGAAGTCCAGTTCGGGCAGCTCGTCGCCGGGCGAGGCGACCGCGAGCGGATGGCCGAACTTCACGTCCCTCACCGCGGGCAGGTAGACGCTGAGGAACTTGTCGAACAGGGACCGTTGCACGACGTAGCGCGGATAGGCGGTGCAGCGCTGCTTGCCGTAGTCGAAGGCCTTGCGGATCTGCGTGCCGAGCATGTCCCAGGAGTCGGTCTCCCAGATGCCCCAGCAGTTCAGGCCCTCCTGCTCCAGGACGTGCCTGCGGTTCGAGTCGACCAGGCGCGTCGCGATGGCACTGCCTACATCGCGACCGCCCACAAAGGACACACAGCCCAGGAACGACGACCCGACCAGCACCGGTGCGAGTTCCGCTCCGCTTCCGGACACCAGCGTCAGCGGCAGCCCCGACCGCGCGGCCAGCGCGGTCGCCAGCGTCAGGCAGCTGACGCCGCCGTCCGTCGGTGCCTTGGCGATGACGGCGTTGCCCGCCAACACCTGCACCAGCATCGCGTGCATCAGCACGCTCATCGGGTAGTTCCACGAGGCGATGTTGCTGACCGGGCCGTTCAACGGCGACCGGCCGACGAGCATCGAGTCGATCTCCTCGACGTACCAGCGCACCCCCTCGATGCAGCGGTCGACGTCGGCCGTGGCGAGCCGCCACGGCTTGCCGATCTCCCACACCAACAGCAGCGACAGCAGGTCGCGGTGCTCGGTGAGGGCGTCCAACGCCTCAGACACACGGGCCTTGCGTTCTGCCAGCGGCACGTTGCGCCACTCGATGTGCTGGTCGACGGCCGCGACCACGGCTCGTCCCGCGACGTCGAAGTCGAGGAACGGCGGGCCCGCGATGGTGGAGCCGTCGACCGGCGTGGTCGCGGGCATCGGTTCGCCGGAACGACTCCACTCGCCGCCGAAGTGGTTGAGCAGCCGATCGTCGTGGAACGCTTCGGGTGCGGCTTTCACGCACTGCGAGTAGACGTCGTGCCACGACGTGCCGGGCTTGAGGATCAACGACATCGGAGCGCCCTCCCGGATCCTTGATCAGCGATTTTGCACGTGCTGCCAGCCGAAACGGCCCTTGATGCACAGGTTTCCGTGCGTGACCGTGCTTTCGTGCGGCGACGTGACCTTCACGATCTCGTTGTCCTGCACGTGCAGGGTGAGGTTGCACCCGACACCGCAGAACGTGCAGATGGTCGTGGTCTGGGTCTGGGCTTCTTCGTCCCAGGTGCCGTCTTCGCGCTTGTCGTGCTCGCGCTTGAAGCTCAACGCGCCGGTCGGGCAGACCTCGATGCAGTTGCCGCAGTACACGCAAGCGCTTTCGGGCAGCGGCACGGAGAACTCCGTGGAGATCCGCGAGTCGAAGCCGCGGCCGGCCACCGAGATCGCGAACGTGTTCTGCCACTGGTCGCCGCACGCGTCGACGCACTTGTAACACAGGATGCACTTGCTCAAGTCACGGACGTACAGCGGATTGTCCACTTTGATCGGTTGTTGCACGGTGGCGGCGTCCGGACCGAAGCGCGAAGGTTCGGCGCCGCACGCGGACATCCACTCGTCCACGTGCGGCGTGGTGGAGAGATCCGTCGCGGACCCCAGAAGTTCCAGCACCAGCTTGCGACTGTGTTGTGTGCGCTCGGAGTCAGTGCGCACGACCATGCCCGGCTCGACCTTGCGCGAGCACGACGGCACGAGCGTGCGCGCCCCTTCCACCTCGACCATGCAGACGCGGCAAGCGTTTGCGGGCTCCAGGGTGTCGCCATAGCAGAGCGTCGGGATCGATTTCCCTTGCGCCGTACAGGCATCCAGGATCGTCGCGCCTTCCGGCACCCGCACGGACTCGCCGTCCAAAGTCAGCTCGACCAGTCGCTTCGGAAGGCCGATTTCCACGATCGTCATGATGCCGCCTCCTCCGCGTACCCGAGCCGGTCGAGGGCTGATTCGATGGCGTTCCAGGCGGTCTGGCCCAGACCGCAGATGGACGAGTCGCGCATGACCTGCCCGACTTCCCGCAGCAGCTGGAGATCGGCAGCACTCGTGCTCAGCGGACGCTTGCCCACCAGCCGGTGCATCGCTTCTTCCTGGCGCACGGTGCCGATCCGGCACGGTACGCACTGGCCGCACGACTCGTCGCGGAAGAACGCGGCGATGCGCAACAGGAAGCTGCCCAGGTCGGCCGTGTCGTCGAGCACCAGGACGACACCGGAGCCGAGCGTGGTGTTCGCGGCCCGCGCGTCCTCCATGGTGAGCGACAGGTCGAGCTCGTCCGGGCGGACGAACCCGCCTGCCGCCCCGCCGAGCAGTACCGCTCGCAGCTCCCGGCCTGGCGGCACGCCACCCGCCAGATCGAGGAGTTCTCCGAGCGTGGTGCCGAACGGCACCTCGTACACGCCCGGACGACTCACGTTGCCCGACAGGCAGAAGAGCTTCGGGCCCGTCGAGGCCTCGGTGCCGATGCGGGTGTAGGCCTCGCATCCCTCCGTGAGGATCACCGGCACGTTGACCAGCGTCTCCACGTTGTTGACCACCGTCGGTTTGCCGAAGAGCCCCGACTCCACCGGGAACGGCGGCTTCGAGCGCGGCTCACCGCGGAAGCCCTCGATGGAGTTGAAGATCGCCGTTTCCTCGCCGCAGATGTACGCGCCCGCGCCGCGGCGGATCTCGATGTCGAACGAGAAACCCTCGTGGCCCATGATGTTCTCGCCGAGGAAGTTGCGCTCCTTCGCGCGGGCGATGGCGTTGCGCAGCAGGTGCAGCGCCCTCGGGTACTCGCCGCGCAGGTACAGGTAGCCGCGCGAACAGCCGGCCGCGAACCCGGCGATCGTCATCGACTCGATCACCGCGAACGGGTCGCCCTCCATCAGCAACCGGTCCTTGAACGTGCCGGGCTCGCTCTCGTCCGCGTTGCAGACCAGGTAGTGCGGCCGGACGGGCTGGCGGGCGGTCGCGTCCCACTTGCGTCCCGTGGGGAACGCCGCGCCGCCACGACCCATCAGCTTGGCGTCGGTGACCTCGCGGATCACCCCGGACGGGCCCAGGAGGAGAGCCGTCCGCAACGCCGCGTAGCCGCCCGTCGCCCGGTAGTCGTCGAGCGACTCCGGATCGACGACCCCGACCCGTTTGAGCAGCCGCAGGCCGGCCGCACCGGCCTGCGGCACCTCCGCGCGCTCACCGTCCACATGAGAGGGACCGGCGGCCGCCACCGCGATCACCTCACCGGCGTGGGTGGGCGCCAGGAGCTGCTCCTTCGCCACCTCCCCCGCCTCGAACGCGAGCGCGGCCGGAGCCTTCTCGCACACCCCGAGACACGGGCTGCGCAACCAGCCGCTGCGCGCCCCCGCCGGGCCGAGCTCGTCGGTCAGCCTGTCGCACAACGCGTTCGCGCCGTTGACCTGGCAGGCCAGGTCGACGCAGACGTGCACGACCTTCGCCGGCCGTTCGGTCAGCGAGAACAGCGAGTAGAAGCTCGCCACCCCGTAGGCCTCGGCCGGCGGGACGTGCAGGACGCGGCAGATGTGGTTCAGCGCGCCCTGGCTGATCCAGCCGACCCGGTCGTTGACCGCGTGCAGGGCGGGCAGCAACTGGTCCCTGCCCATGCCGGTGAACAGGTCCACGACGACGCGTTCGGCCTCGGACGGTTCGACGTCGAGCAGTTTGAGATCCACTCAGCCCACCTTCACCGGAAGCTTGTCGATGCGAATGGCCGCGGCCTTGTACTCGGCCGTACCCGCGATCGGGCAGGTCGCCTCGATCGTGATGATGTTGACGTCGATCTCGTCCGGGAAGTGGAACGTCATGAACACCAGACCCGGCGTGAGTCCGTCGTCGATCCGCACCGGTGCCTGGATCTGCCCGCGCCTGCTGGTGATCGCCACCTCCTCGCCGGCCTCCACCCCGAGCATCAGAGCGTCCTGCGGGCACAGGTCGAGCGTCTCGCCCATGCGGAGCGGTGACTCGAAGCCGCTCGACTGCACCCCGGTGTTGTAGGAGTCGAGCCGGCGGCCCGTGGTGAGCCGGAACGGGAACTCCTCGGTCAGCTCGTCGACGGGCGGGCTGTGCGGCACCGGCGAGAACGTCGCGGGCATGCCGCGCTTGACCGGGTCCTCCTCCCAGAGCCTGCCGTGCAGGAAGCTGGGTTCGAGGGAGTCCTCGTCAGGGCAGGGCCACTGGATGCCGCCGAGCTTCTCGAGCCGGTCGTACGTCATACCGGTGTGGATGGGCGACAGGCTGCGCAGCTCGTCCCACACGTCCTGACCGGTCTTGTGCTGCCAGTCCGCGCCGAGCCGCGTCGCGATCTCACCCATGATCTCGATGTCGTCGCGCGCACCTTCGGGCGGTGTAAGGGCTTTTCGGACTCGCTGCACCCGGCGCTCGCTGTTCGTGAACGTGCCGTCGGTCTCGCACCACGCCGCCGCGGCGGGAAGCACGACGTGCGCGAGCTGCGCGGTCTTGGTGAGGAAGATGTCCTGCACCACGACGTGGTCCAAGTTGGACAGTCGTTTGATCGTGTGCTCGCAGTCGGCCTCGGACTGCACCGGGTTCTCGCCGATGATGTACACGGTGGTCATGTCACCGCGTTCCATCGCCTCCAGCATCTGGGTGAGGTTCCAGCCCTTGGAGGCCTTGAAGTTCGAACCCCACGCGTCGTTGAACTTCTTGGCGACACCGGGATCGGTGATGTCCTGGAAGCCGGGCAGCCGGTCGGGGATGGCGCCCATGTCGCCGCCACCCTGCACGTTGTTCTGCCCGCGCAACGGGTTCAGCCCTGCGCCGTACCGCCCGACCTGGCCCGTCAGCAGCGACAGGTTGATGAGGCTCAGCACGTTGTCGGTGCCGTTGTGGTGCTCGGTGATGCCGAGCGTCCAGCTCAGCTGTCCGCGATCCGCCTTGGCATAGGCGTGCGCGAGCTCTCGGATGAGCTCCGCCGGAACCCCGGTCTCGAGTTCGGCGACCGGCAACGTCCACGGCTCGACGGCCTTCACGAACTCCTGGAAGCCCTCGGTCGCCCGCTCGACGAACGACATGTTCGTGAGGTTCGACGCGATGATCTCCCGCGCGATGGCGTGCGCCAGCGGGATGTCCGTACCGACCTTGAGCCGCAACCACCCGTGGGCCCACTTGCCGGTGCTGGTCAGCCGCGGGTCGACCACGTACAGCTTCGCGCCCTTGTTGACCGCCTTCAGCACGTGCTGGAAGAAGATCGGGTGCGCCTCCCGCGCGTTCGAGCCCCACAGCACGATCAGGTCGGCGTCCTCGATCTCCTGGTAGGAGGAGGTACCGCCACCGCTGCCGAACACCTTGGCCAGCCCGGCCACGCTCGGGGCGTGACACGTGCGGTTGCACGAGTCGACGTTGTTCGTGCCGATCACCGCACGCGTGAACTTCTGGGCCATGTAGTTCATCTCGTTGGTGGCCCGCGCACAGGAGAACATGCCGAACGCGTCCGGACCACCGCTGGCCACGTTCCTGCGGAAGCCCTCTGCTGCCTTGTCCAGCGCCTCGTCCCAGGTGGCCGGCCGCAGGACTCCCGCGTCGCGCACCAGTGGCTGGGTCAGCCGCACGTAGGGCTCGGTCTTCTTCCGCCTGCTCATCGTCTGCACCTCCTCCGCCCATACTGTATGCAATCTTCGGTATGCGCTAGCCCCAGATGCGGATTCTTCACTCAGCCAACGGTTCCCGAGACGGCCGGTCAGACGGTCTGCCAGGGCCTCTCTGTCAGAAATCGACGAGGTCGCCGGTCTTGACCCGGCAGGAACCGAACGCGGTCGGCCCCGCGAACAGGAACCCCATCGTCAGCGCTTTCCCAGCGCGGCGGCGAGGCGCGGCCCGACCCGCCGCGTCGAGGGGTGGAACGACTCCATGCGCGGAACGACCAGGCGCACCACCGCGAGGGGCGCGTCCGGAGCCGACAGCACGACGCGGAAGACCTGCTCGACGCCGCCGCGGCGCAGCGCCCCGATCAGATGTGCCAGCGCCTGGCCGAGGTCTCGGAGGTCCGGCCCCTCAGGCACGTCCTCGTACCGGATGGAACGCGAAGTGTCCGAGACCCTGGCGCGCAGCCGGGCGGTGGCTGCGAGCTCCCGCTCTTCGCCGAACCGGGCAAAGTGATCATACCGGTCGAGCAGGTCGTCGCGGCCGCCGTGAATGGCGGTGAGTCTCGACTGCGCCGCCTCGCTGACCGCGCGCACCGCCGCGACGTCCCGCAACGGATGCAAACCCGACCCCACCGCGATCGCCGGCCGCGTCTCGTCGGACGGCTCCATCAGGTACGCCTCGAAGTGCGGCAACCCGAACACCGAATCGGTGCACCTGACCGCGCAGCGCAGGCCTGCCGCGCGCACCTTCTCGAGCAACCCGCCGACCACGCCTTCCGGCCGGTCGAACACCACGTGCCGGGACGCGTCGCGGACCAGGTTGAACGTGCAGACATCGCGTTCGATCACCTCGGCGAGCGCGTGGACGGTCGCCTCGTCGACGGTGTTGCCGGACGCGAGTCCCGTCGTACCGCTGCCGAACACCAGCTGGCCGTCGTCCTCGCCGTAGGGGAAGAACACGAGCTCGGCCGGGAGCAGCACCCGCGTACCGGTGCTGATCTCCTCGGCACGCACGCACGCCAGTGGCCCGTCGGGGTCGACCTGCCGCCCCAGCCGCGGGCAGAGGTCGACGAACTCGAAGGCGCTACCGGCCTGCCCGGCGACAGCCCTGGGCGTCGACATCACGACGTCGACGTGACGCCTGCGGTACTCCGAGACGGCGAGCTCGATCGCTTCGAGGTACGCGCCGACACGGGCCTCCTCCGGCCGGGAGCCCTTCCCCGCGCTGACGCACAGCGAGCCCGCCACCGCGTCCGGTCTGATGCCTGCGAACACTGGAATACCGACGACGTCGAGCCACGTCGTCTCAGTCACCCGCGAAATCCCCAGCCCGGCAGCCATTTCTTTGGCCCGCGCCAGGGTCTCGTGCAACTGAGCGGTGCGAAGGCTCGACGTCAGCCGGTGCAACGTCATGTGTCAGACGGTGTGATCGTCGCCCAGGTCGACGGCCGTCTCACGGTTGGCGACTCCCGCCCACATCACGGAGTCGGTTTCCAGCACCGCAGTGATCTCCTGCGTGACTTCCTCGCCGAGCACGAACACAACGCCTCCCCAGTGTTTGCCTGATCATCAGACTAGAGCGCCGCCGATGATCATTTCCACAGAACGCAGCGTGGCCTCTCGCACCGCCCTGCTGTGCGCCTCGTCCGGGAGCGCCCTGGCGATGCCGACAGCGCCCACGATCGCCGCCACCACGGCCCACGCCCGGCGCTTCTGCTCTTCGACGTCCCCCGGCATGGCCGGGATGAGCAGCGCCACCAGCCGGGAGATGCGCAGCTGGTAGACGCCGCGGACCGACTCGCCGGCCCTCGCGACGTCTGCTGTCAACGCGAGCATCACGCAGCCGTCGGCCACGGCCTCGCAGTGCTCGTCACCCAAGTAGTCGTGCAGGAACTCGACGAGGGCGCGACGGCGTTCGACGGCTTCCAGGCCGTCGAGGACGCCGAACTCCACGCCCACCTGAGCGCGGATCACCTCTTCCAGGAAGGCTTCCTTGCTGCCGAAGTGCGAGTAGATCGCACCCGAGGTGACGCCGGCCGCCGAGGCGAGACCGTCCACGCCCACGCCGTGGAAGCCCTTCTCCTTCAACCGGCGTCCGGCCGCGGCCAGAATCGAGGCCCTGGCCTGCTCCTTGTGGTCCTTCGCGTACCGCACGCCGAACTCCCCACTTGACTTCCACCGGGGTCATGATCATACGATAACGCTCGTTACATAGCGATCGTTATTCTATGAATCCGCGAGGGACCATGTCCGCACACTCCGCTGTCACGCGCACTGTCGACGTCGACGGCACCCCGTTCGCCTACCGCGAGATCGGCCTCACCGAGGGCGTTCCTCTGGTGTTCCTGCACCACTTCACCGCGGTGCTCGACGACTGGGATCCCGCCGTGGTCGACGGTCTGGCCGAGAAGCACCGGGTCGTCCTGGTCGACCTGCGCGGGGTGGGCGGCTCCGGCGGCACCACGCCGGACAGCGTGGAAGCCATGGCGACCGACCTCGCCGGATTCCTGCGCGCGCTGGGGTTCGACGAGGTCGACCTGCTCGGCGTGTCGATGGGCGGCATGATCGCCCAGGTGCTGGCCCAGCGGGAACCCGGCCTGGTGCGCCGGATGATCCTCGCCGGCACCTCACCGGCCGGGGACGCGGGACCGGCCAACGCGCTCGCGTTGCTGCAGAACGCCCTCCAGCAGGCCGCCGCCGAGGGCAAGCACCCGAAGCACGTGCTGTTCTTCTCCCCCACCACGCGGAGCCAGGGTGCCGCGGACGCGTTCCTCGCGCGGCTGAACGAGCGGACGGAGGACCGCGACGCCGAGGTGACGAACGAGACCATCGGTGCGCAGGCGACCGCGTTGGCCAAGTGGGAGCAGAGCTCGCCGGAGGGCCTCGCGACGGTCCGCCAGCCGGTGCTCGTCGTCAACGGGGACAACGACATCATGACCCCGACGATCAGCTCGTTCAACCTGGCGAAGTACCTGCCCAACGCGCGACTGAGCATCTACCCCGACGCCGGGCACGGTGCCCTGTTCCAGCACCACGAGCTGTTCGTCGAGCAGGCGCTGGAGTTCCTCAGCGCGTGACCAGCGACGGGAAGACCGCGGACGGTCGTCCGTCCACAGTGGCCCCCGCGAACTGCAGCATCGGTGCGAGCTGACGGTTGTTGTCGGCCGGGAAGTTCAGCCTCGGCGCGGACACCTCGTCGAGCGCGGCGCGCTGGGCGTCGGACAGGGTCACGTCCAGCGCGCCCAGGTTCGTCTCGAACTGGTCCACGCGGCGAGCGCCGATCACGACGGAACTGACGCCCGGTCGTCCGCGCAGCCACGCCAGGGCGACCTGGGCGGCGGGGACACCGATCTCGTCGGCCACGGCGGTGACGGCGTCGATCACGACCTGGTCGGCGGCACTCGGCGCCTGGCCGCGGGCGCCGGAGTGCTTGCCGGACAACAGACCGCCCGCCAGCGGCGACCACGGCAGCACGCCCATGCCCATGGCCTGCGCCATCGGGATCAGCTCACCCTCGGAGGTGCGCTCCAGCAGCGAGTAGCACAGCTGCAGCGCGATGATCGGCGACCAGCCGTACCACCGGGCGAGCGTCGCGGCCTCGGCCGTGGCCCAGGCCGGGATGTCGGAGAAGCCGACGTAACGGACCTTGCCCGCGCGCACCTGGTCGTCGAGCGCGCGCAGAGTCTCCTCGACGGGAGTGGCCGGGTCGAAGTTGTGCAGCCAGTAGATGTCGACGTGGTCGGTTCGCAGACGCCGAAGGGAGTCCTCCAGCTGGTGCACGATCGCCTTGCGGCCGGGCCCGCCGCCGTTCGGGTCGCCGACGTGCAGGTTGCAGAAGAACTTCGTGCCGATCACGACCCGGTCCCGCAACGACGGGCGGTCCGCGAAGAAGTCACCGATGATCTTCTCCGAGTGCCCGCCGGTGTACACGTTGGCGGTGTCGATCGAGTTGCCGCCGCGCTCCACGTAGGACGCGAGGATCTTCGCGGACTCTTCGGGGCTGGTGCCCCAGCCCCAGTCCTCGCCGAAGGTCATCGTGCCGAGGGTGAACGGGCTGACGCGCAGGCCGGAGCGGCCGAGGGTGATGTACGAATCAAGCGACATACCCCGATTCAAGGCCCCGGCGGCGCGATCACCTAGACCGATGGGCTCGGTCCGTTGCACGATCCGCTCACTTTCGCGGCGATCCGGTCACGGCGGTGCGAGACTGGGAGCCATGACGCACCTGGACGAGATCCGTCGCCGGATCACCCGGCTCGCCGGCACTCCTGGCCGTCCACTGTGGATCGACGGCGTGTTCGTGTTCGCCGCCGACCGGGTGACCGAGCCCATGTGCACCGTCACCGAACCGGTGCTCACCCTCGTCGCCCACGGCACGAAACGCACGGTCCTCGGTGCTCACACGTTCGACCACGGCCCAGGCCAGATCGCGGTCGTGACCGTCGACCTCCCGCTCACGGGCCACATCACCAGCGCCCCGTTCCTCGCACTGGGGTTGAAACTGGAGCCGAAGACCATCGCGCAACTGCTCATGGACGGCGGACCGGCGAAGATCCGCCCGCACGACGGCCCCGGCATCTCGATCAGCGATGCCGACGACAGGGTGCTCGATCCGCTCGCGAGACTGCTGCGCCTGCTGGACGAGCCACGCGACCTCCGGGTGCTCGGCGCGTCCGTGCGGCGCGAGATCCACTGGCGGCTGCTCAACGGCCCGCAGGCGGCGCTGATGCGGCAGGCGGGCACGGCCGACAGCCGCCTGGCTCTGGTCGCGAGCGCCATCGCGTGGATCAAGGCACGCTACGACAGAGTGATCCGCATCGACGACCTGGCAACGGACATCGGCACCAGCGTCCCGACGCTCAACCGCCACTTCCGCGCCGTCACCGCACTGAGCCCGTTGCAGTACCAGAAGCAGATCCGGCTGCAACGGGCTCGTGCCACGCTCATCACCGCGCCGCACGACGTGGCCGCGATCGGCTACTCGGTCGGCTACGACAACCCGTCGCAGTTCAGCCGCGAGTACCGGCGGATGTTCGGCGCGCCACCGGGACAGGACGCGCTCCGGTTGCAGAACGCGTCCATCGTCCAGGAGTAGCTGTCACGCCTTGACGAACGTCTCCGCGAAGATCGGCACCACCGAGCTCAGCTGGGCTTCTGCGGCCGCCTGGGTCTGGCCGGACGCCACCACGACCGAGATGAGCGTGCCTCGCCCCATCACCGCCTGGCACGACCAAGGAACCAACTCGGGATCGCGGTTCGCCTCGCAGACGCCGTAGACGCCGTCCACGCCTTGCGGCGCGGGGATCGGGATGTCCACCTTCATCTGGTCAGCCAGGCGGGACCGGCTACAGCTGCCCGCCCTGGTCCGCACCGCCTCCAGCAGGCCGGCCGCCGGGCGCTCGGACATGGCGTGAACCCTCTGGAACAGACTCACCTGTCCCGCCCAGATCCGAGTCCGCGAAACCGACACGTCATCGGCGCGCAACTCGGAGCCACTGCATACAACGGTGACGATCTCGCCTTCCGCGCCGGGACCGCTGTCGTTCGCCGGCACACTCTCCTTGAGCTTGCCGCCCATCGCGTCGAACGCGCCTGGTGGGGCGATCGCCGCCTTGGCGCGCTGGTCCAGTTCCGCCGGAGTCGGTGGCGCAACAGTCGTCGTGGTGGTCGTGGCCGGCGGTGCGGCCACCGGCTCACCACCGCAGGCCGTGGTCAGGGCGACCGCCGCCGCGACGGCAGCACAAATACGCATGTTCACGTTGCTCCCCCAGGTTCTGCGTGTTCGGGAGGAGCTTAGCGGGACACGTCACAGGTCCCGGCGGTCGAGGTGCTTGTGCAGCATGCGTTCCAGCTCCCCGCGCACGTCCAGCCCGCGGGTGAGCCCCAGCATCGCCTGCGCCAGCATCGACACCGGCTCCTGGTCCCCGACGACGAGCCCGATCCGCGGCACCCGCTGGGGATCCTCGATGCGCACCACCCGCATCCCTTCCGGCGTACCGAACATCTGCAGCCACGCGTGGGCGATGACGCTCGACCACTTCCGCGTCGCCACATGAGCCCACAACGTCGCCACGGTGTCGGCCTCGATCACCGGCACCGGCTGCACCCCGGCGTCCGCGAAGACCGAATCGAGGATCCGCCGGTTGCGCATGTTGGAGGTCAGCAGGCACAACGGCAGCGCGGCCACGTCGGCCCACCGCGCCACCGGGCGGGAGGCGATCTCCTCCTCTGCGGGTGTCAGCAGGACGTACCGCTCCTCGTACAACGGCATCGCGCGCATGGTGCCGTCGACGTAGGTCATCGCGATGTCGATCTCGAACTCTTCGAGTCGCCGCACGATCTCCTGGGAGGACAACGACTCCAGCGTGACCCGGACGTGCGGGTGACGCTCGCAGAACGGTGCCGTGAGCAGGGGCGCGACCGGGAGCGCTGTCGGGATGGCTCCGATCCGGAGCACCCCCGACAGCGACTCCCTCATGCGGGACAGGTCCTGCCGCAACGCGTCGCGATCCGCGAGCATGCGGTGCGCCCACAGCAGAACCCGTTCCCCCTCCGGCGTCAGCGACTCGAACCGGCGGCCGCGGGACACGATCGGCACCCCGAGCTCGCGTTCGAGCTTGCTGATCGCCGCCGACAACGACGGCTGGGACACGTGGCACGCCTCGGCCGCACGCGCGAAGTGGCGTTCGCGCGCCAAGGCGACCAGGTACTCCAGCTGACGCAGCAACAACTACGACACCAGCGACGTGCGCGACAGGAGGTCGATCGCCGCGTAGACGTGCCGCAGCGTCGGCGCAGGCACGCGGGTGAGCTCGGCGATCTCCACCACCGCGGCGATGATCGCGTCGATCTCCAGCCGTTTGCCCGCCTCCAGGTCCTGCAGCATCGACGTCTTGTGGTGCCCGACGCGGCGGGCGCCGTCGATGCGCTTGTCGATGGAGATCTGCGGATCGCAGCCCGCAGCCCGTGCGACGGTCAGGGTCTCCGCCATCATCTGGGCCACCAGGTCGCGGCTGTCCGAGTGGTCGCAGATCTCCACCATCGTCGCGCGGGTCAGCGCGCTCAACGGATTGAACGCCACGTTGCCCATGAGCTTGATCCAGATGTCCTCGCGGACGTCCTTCTCCACCGGGCATTTCAGCCCGCCCGCGACCATCGCCTCGCTGAGCGCGACACACCGCGGAGAGATGCTGCGGTCCGGCTCGCCGATCGAGAACCGCGTGCCCTCCAGGTGCCGGATCACCCCCGGCGCCTCGATCTCGGTCGAGCAGTAGACGACGCAGCCGATCGCCCGTTCCATGGGCAGCACGGCGGTGACGGACCCGCCCGGGTCCACGGCCTCGATGCGTTGTCCCTCAAGGGGATGCCCGGTCATGCCGTGGAAGTACCACCACGGGATCCCGTTCTGCGCCGCGATCACGGCGGTGTCCTGGCCCATCAGCGGTGCCAGCAGATCGCCTGACGACGCGTACGAGTACGCCTTCAGACCGAGGAAAATGTAGTCGACCTCTCCCACCTCGGCGGGATCGGAGGTCGCATGTGGACGCGCGGTGAAATCACCGCGCGGACTCAGCACCCGCACGCCGTGCTCACGCATTGCGGCGAGATGGGCTCCACGCGCGATCAGATGGACTTCCACGCCCGCACGATGCAAAGCCGCACCGACGTAGGCACCGATCGCTCCTGCTCCGAGAACAGCGATCTTCATAGCACGCCCCGCTCTGCCACTCTTCCAGAAGAAGATTGCATACAGTATACGGACAACACGGGTATTTCTCCAGAAGTGCTTTTTGCATACCAAAAGCTGTATTCTGTCCGGCATGACCTCTTCGCCCAGTGGCCGCCGGGCACCTCGCGGCTCACTCAGTGCCGCCGCGACCCGCCGGGTCGAACGTCCCGCACCGCTGCGACAGGCCGTTTACGACGCTCTGCTCGAGCTCATCGTCAACCGCACCCTCGCCCCCGGCCAGCACCTGGTCGAGGCCGAGCTGGCCGAGTACCTGGGCGTGAGCAGGCAGCCGGTGCGCGAGGCCCTGCAACGACTGCAGACCGACGGCTGGGTCGACCTGCGTCCCGCCCAGGGCGCCTTCGTGCACACCCCGACCGAGGAGGAGGCCGACCAGCTGCTCGCCGTGCGCAGCGTGCTGGAGACCTACTCCGCCAAGCTCGCCGCCGAGCACGCGACCGCGTCCGACGTGAAGCTTCTCAGGAAGCTGCAGAAGGCCGGCGAGGAGGCCCTGGTCACCGCGAACGTCGAGCGCCTGGTCAAGGCGAACGCCGATCTGCACGCGGCCGTCGCGTCGATCAGCCGCAACAAGGTCCTGTCCGAGATGATCGGACTGGTCGACCGCCGGGTGCGCTGGTACTACACCCCGATCGCCCGCCCACGCAGCCGCGACTCCTGGAACGAGCACGCCGAGCTGGTCGCGGCCATCGCCGACGGCGACGCCGAGAAGGCCGGCGAGGTCATGCACAACCACGCGGAGCAGACCCGCCAGACCTACCACGACCGCAAGACGCCCGAAAGCTCCACGGACGGCGACTGATCCATCACTCTCAGATCACTCAATTCGGTCATTTGGTACCGTACGGGTGATCCGCGACACGGTGGCGGCCGATTGCATACAAAACGCAGTATGCTGGATCGCGACAGGGACGGGGTCAACGGAGACCCGCGAGAGGTTTCCCACCGGGTACCCGCGCAATGGGCGACCGGTGGACAGGACCCCGGCCGCAACCCTGTTCCTCCCGTGCCACAGTGCCTTTCAGGTCCCTGCGCGCCTCGGGAGCCACCATCGTCAGGAGGAAGACCATGTCCCGCTTGAAGAACTTCGCGCGTTCGCTCACCCAGCCGCGTGAGGGTTTCTCCGCTGACGGCCGCGCGCTGGGCCTCGGACTGTCCACCGCGCTGACGGAACAGCGCAAGGACGCCGAGGCCCAGGCGGCCGTGGCCAAGACGCTCCGCAAGGACGCCGAAGGCCACACGATTCACGGCTGATTGTCCTTCACAGGAGCGTCATCGCTGTTTCGCGCACTCTCCGCGTCCTCCACGGCGGAGCGGGCAGCCCGTCGTGAGGTGTGCAGGCTCCAGACCGTCGTGACGGCGAGCGTCGCCACGATGACCCCGAGAGACACCACGATCGGGATCTCCGGAGCCCACGAGACACCGTGGTGGTGCATCGCCTCGAAGATGAGCTTGAACCCGATGAACGCGAGCACCACCGCGAGGCCCTTGCTCAGGTGCACCAGGCGATCCAGCAGACCGCCCACCAGGAAGAAGAGCTGGCGCAGGCCCATCAACGCGAACGCGTTGGCGGTCAGCACCAGGTACGGCTCCTTGGTGAGCCCGAAGATCGCCGGGATCGAGTCGACGGCGAACAACAGGTCCGTGGTGCCGACGGCGACCATGACGATCAGCATCGGCGTCACGACGCGCTTGCCGTCGATGCGCGTCGTCAACGCCGCGCCCTGGTAGACCGTGGTCGCCGGCAGGAACCGCTTCACCGCGCGCAAAGCGGCGTTCTCCGGGACGTCGGCCTCGTCGGTCTCGTCCTGCTTCAACAGCTTCCACGCCGTGAAGATCAGGAAAGCCCCGAAGAAGTAGAACAGCCAGTCGAACCGCGCGATCGCCTGTGCTCCCGCGGCGATGAACACCGCGCGCAGCAACAGGGCCAGGATGATGCCGACGATGAGCACCTTCTGCCGGTACTCCCGCGGCACCGCGAACCGGGCCATGATGATCACGAACACGAACAGGTTGTCGACGCTCAGCGAGTACTCGGTGATCCAGCCGGCGAAGAACTCACCGCCGTGGCCGGGCCCGGCGAACACCGTGACGCCGAGTCCGAAGAGGACGGCCAGGCCGACGTAGAAGATGACCCAGTACAACGACTCGCGGAACGACGGTTCGTGCGGCTTGCGCACCACCAGGTAGAAGTCGAACGCGATGATGGCGGCGATGCCGCCCATGGTCGCGATCCACACCCAGACGGGAAGATCCAACATCCTTGGGCTCCTTCGGCGGAAGGGAAGGTCAGCGGGAGGCGGTGGCGCGCAGGCGCATGGAGATGCGTTCGTGCAGCCACAGGAAACCGATGGCCCAGCCGAAACTCACGATCCCTTGGTAGGCGAGGAAACCCGCGAGGTCCGCGGGCAGTCGGACCTGACCGGTGAGCACGAGGCTCACGGTGGTCTCGTGGACGAGCCTGGCCAGTGGGAACGCCACGAGCCAGTACAGAGCCACCGGGGCGAACCGTCCGGCCGGGAGCCGGCCCGCCGCCACCAGCAGGCCGAAACCGCCGCCGAACGCACCCAGCGGCAGGCCGAGAGCGACCGTCGTGACGAGTGCCCACCCGAGCGGCTGGCCGACGAGCGCGGCCAGCCCTCCCGCGATGAGCCCCGCGGCGAGACCGACGAACGCGCCGGGCACCGCTTCTTTGAGAAAGCCTTCGCGGATCGCCATCTCAGCCCACCACTACTCCGAACTTGATGAGACTGAAGAACAGCATGCCCAGGTAGAACACCGCTCCGAAGCCGATGATCAGGTTCGTGACCAGCTTGGGGCGGATGGGTTTGGGCAGCATCCGGTTGTTCACCAGCAGGAGCACCACGCAGTAGGCGCCCATGGCGAACGTCGACAGGAACGCGAGCACGTCGAGAATCGCGCCCGGTCCGTCGGCGGGTCCGAACAGCAGGATCAGGATGCCGAAGGTGATGACACCCCAGAGGAATCCCGCGTAGAGGTGCGACATCCCGAACTTCTTGGCGCCCTTGACGAAGTGGTACGTCATGTCCGCCTGGCCGCGCGAGAACGAGTCGAACAGACCCAGCGTGGCGTTCAGGCCGATCAACGCGATGAACCCGAGGAACACCGCGCCGAGCACCGGTCCGCCCGCCGACGCGAACGCGTCCGACATGGCGTTCAAAGCAGCTTCACGCTCACCGGACTCGATGAGCGCCTTCACGTCCGGGCTGGTCCGTGAAGCCGACTGCGCGAGGACCGTGAAAGAGACCGTGACGAGCATCGTGATGCCCCAGAAGAGCAACAGCGCGTCGAACGTGACCCAGCGCCGCCAGCCCTTCCACTTCGCGAGCTCCGCCTTGTCCTCGGTGTCGAACATGAAGCCGCGGGCCGGCATCTTCTCTTCCTCGCCCGCGTGCCGCAGCCCGCGGACCTTCGGGATGTGCGCACCCATGCCGGCGCCGCTGTCGCGCAGGTGCAGCGTGTACCACATCTGCTGCATGCCGGACGGTCCGGCGAACGCGATCGAGCCGACGATGATCGGGAACCACTCCGGCGACATCGCCTGGGCCGGGAAGTACCCGAACTGGAGCATGCCGCTCAGCGTGCTGGTCAGGTCGCCCCACGTGCCGACCATCGCCGCCACCACGGACGTGCTGACGACGAGCAGTCCGATGAGGATGGACAGCAGGTTCTCGAGCAGGTTGTAGATGACCTTGGCGAGGCTGAACAGCACCCCGACCAGGATCAGTCCGACACACGCCGACACCGTCCAGGGTATTCCGGTGATCTTCTCCAGAGCCGCTGCTCCGGCGGAGAGATGGCCTGGCCAGATGTAGACGAGCATCGCGACCACGAAGAAGAACCACATGATCGGTTTGAACACGCGTGCGGCGCCGAAGAAGATGCTCTCCCCCGTCGCCATCGCGTACCGCGCCATCTCGAGCATGACGACGGCCTGCAGCGTCACGCCGATCAGGAAGAGCCACCTGATGTCCGGTCCGAAGACCAGCACCAGGCGGGGCCACATGTAGGACTCGCCCATGCCCACGCCAAGAGCCACCAGGAACACCGTGGGACCGAGCAGGTGGATCGACGGTGGTGCGTCGGGGAGTTTCCTGATGGGCATCGCTTCCAGCTTGCCCGCGGCCCAGACGCGCTCCTTCTCGGGTGGCACGCTGGTTTCCGTGCGAGCTGCCAGATTTGGATCATCCACGGTTAACAACCTCCAGAGGACCGGCTGTCTTCGTTGACCTCCCTGGCGGGTTCGCGACCGTGGGCGTGTACACGGTCGCGGACGGGCCATCTCTCCTTGTACTGCCGCAAAGTGGTCGCCGGTCTCTCCCAAGACCAGCGACCACTCACGACTTATCTACAGCAAGCCGGCAGCACGGGCCCACCGGTATTTGGCACCCAGTACTGCGACAGGCTTCTCCGTTGTGTACGGATACGCAACCACTCCGTTGCGGTACAGGTACTCGCTGGCTTCCTCGACCTCGACGTCGCCCGCGAGCGAAGCGACGACGGGCTTGTGGATCCCGTTCGCCCGGTACTCCTCCACGACGTCGACCACGAGCTTCGCGAACACCATCGGTGGCGTGACGATGGTGTGCCAGTAGCCGAGGATCAACGAGTGGATGCGGTCGTCGGCGAGACCGAGCGCGATCGTGTTCCGGTACGTCGAGGGTGGTTCGCCGCCGGTGATGTCGATCGGGTTGCCCGCCGCGCCGAACGGCGGGATGAACTTCCGGAACGCCGCGTCCAGGTCGTCCGGAATCTCCATGAGCGACAACCCGTTGTCCACACAGGCGTCCGAGAGGAGCACGCCCGAGCCGCCCGCTCCGGTGATGATGACGACGTTCTCGCCCTTCGGCGTGGCCAGCAGCGGGATTCCACGCGCGTACTCCAGCAGGTCGTTCAGGCCAGGTGCGCGGATCACGCCGCTCTGCTTCAGGATGTCGTCGTAGACCCGGTCGTTGCCGGCCAACGCGCCGGTGTGGGAGCTCGCGGCCTTGGCGCCCTGGTCGGTCCGGCCGGCCTTGAGCACCACGACCGGTTTCTTTTCCGAGACGCGTTTCGCCGTTTCCGCGAAGGACCGGCCGTCCTTGAGGTCCTCCAGGTGCATCGCGACGAGCTGGGTGTTCGGGTCGGACTCGAAGAACGTCAGCAGGTCGTCCTCGTCGATGTCGGCCTTGTTGCCCACACCCACGATCGCGGAGACGCCCATGCCCGCGGAACGGCTGAATCCGAGGATCGCCATACCGATTCCGCCACTTTGCGACGTGAGGGCGACGCCGCCCTTGACGTCGTACGGCGTGCAGAACGTCGCTGAGAGGTTCTCCGGCGTGTAGTAGTAGCCGTAGATGTTCGGGCCGAGGATGCGGACGCCGTGCTTGCGCGCGATGGCGACGATCTCGTCCTGCAGTTCGATGTTGCCCGTCTCGCCGAAGCCGGACGGGATCATGATCGCGCCGCCGACGCCCTTCTTGCCGACCTCTTCCAGCGCGGCCGGCACGAACTTGGCCGGGATGGCGAACACCGCGACGTCGATGTCTCCCGGTACGTCGGCGATGCTCGCGAACGCCTTGCGGTCGAGGATCTCGTCCGCCTTGGGGTTGATCGGGTAGATCTCGCCCTGGTAGCCGCCGTTGACGAGGTTCCTCATCACCGAATTGCCGATCTTGCCCTCTTCGTTCGAGGCACCGATCACGGCGACGGCGTTCGGCCTCATGATCCGGTTCATCGAGGCGAGGATCTCTTCCTGGGTGAACCGGTGCGGTTGTTTGGCGGCGTTCTCGTCCACCAGGATGCGCACGTCGACCGCGGTGGCCCCGGAAGGCGTTGCCAGCACGGGGTTCAGGTCGACCTCGGCGAGCTGCGGGAAGTCCGTGACCAGATCCGACACGCGGTGGATCAGGTCGGCGAGCTTGTCCGCGTCGACGCCCTCCGCGCCACGCACACCGCGGAGGATCTCCGCCGCCGCGATGCCGTTGACCATGGAGAGGGCTTCGGCAGGGCTCGTGGGTGCCAGCCGGAACGTGACGTCCTTGAGCACCTCGACCAGGATGCCGCCGAGACCGAACGCGACGATCTTGCCGAACGTCTCGTCGGTGGTGGCGCCCACGATGACCTCGTGGACCTCTTTCCCGGTCGGCAGCTGCTGCTGGACCTGGACGCCGGTGACGTCCGCGTCCGCCTTGTAGTTCTTGGCGTTGTGGATGATCGTGCGGTAGCCCTCGGCGACCTCGGCCGCGTTCTTCAGGCCCACCAGCACGCCGCCGGCCTCGGTCTTGTGCAGGATGTCCGGTGAGACGATCTTGAGCACGACCGGGTAGCCGATCTCCTCGGCGAACGCGACGGCGCCCTCCGACGACTTCGCCAGCGCCTCGGCCGGGGTCGCGATCCCGTAGGCGTCGCAGACCCGCTTGCCCTCCGGTGCGGTGAGCGACGACCGTCCCTCGGCCCGCACCTTCGCGAGCACGTTCTCGACCGCGGCGCGGTCGTAGCCGTTGTCCGGCATGAGATTCTTCTCCCTCGAGGATTAGATGACGCCGGCGGCACGCAGTCCCGCGAGGCGGTCCGCGCTGTACCCGAGTGCTCCGAGGACCTCGTCGTTGTGCTCGCCGAGCAGCGGCGGGCGCTGGATGTCGACCGCGGAGTCGGATAGCTTGAGGGGGTTGCCGACCGTCTTGAACGAGCCGCGTTCGGGATGCTCGACCTCGACCACGGTGCCGAGCTCTGCCAGCGTCTCGTCCTCGATGATCTCCTTTGTGGACAGAATGGGTCCGCACGGGATGTTGTGGGCGTTGAGCTTGTCCATCACCTCCCACTTGGTGTGCTTCTCCGTCCACTCCTCGATCAGCGCGAACGCCTTGTCCAGCTTGGAGAGCCGGACCTCGGGCGTGTTCCAGGCCGGGTCCTCGGCGAGTTCGGGCCTGCCGATCAGCTCGGTCAGCGGGGCCCAGCCGACGGGCTGGATGATCACGTAGATGTAGTCGTTGGGGCCGCCGGGGGCACAGCGCACCGCCCAGCCGGGCTGGCCACCACCGGATGCGTTGCCGGAGCGGGGCACCTCGTCCCCGAACTGCTCGTTCGGGTACTCCCCCAGCGGCCCGTGGGTGAGCCGCTGCTGGTCGCGCAGCTTCACCCGGCACAGGTTCAGGACAGCGTCCTGCATCGCGACCTGGACGCGCTGCCCGCGTCCGGTGTTGGTCCGTTGGTACAGCGCGGCCAGGATCGCGGCCACCAGGTGGATGCCGGTGCCCGAGTCGCCGATCTGCGCGCCCGTGGCGAGCGGCGGCCCCTCCTCGAACCCGGTGGTGCTCATCGAGCCGCCCATCGCCTGCGCGATCACCTCGTACGCCTTGAAGTCGGCGTAGCGGCCGGGCCCGAAGCCCTTGATCGACGCGTAGACGAGCTTCTCGTTGAGCGCCTGCAGCTTCTCCCACGGGTAGCCGAACCGCTCGACGACACCGGGGCCGAAGTTCTCGACGAGGACGTCGACGTCGCCGATGAGCTTCTCGAAGACCTCTTTGCCTTCGGGGGACTTCATGTTGAGGGTGATGCTCCGCTTGTTGCAGTTGAGCATCGTGAAGTAGAGACTGTCCACATTGGGCAGATCACGCAGCTGGCCGCGGGTGATGTCTCCCCGTCCCGGGGTTTCCAGCTTGATGACGTCCGCGCCCAGCCAGGCGAGCAGCTGGGTCGACGACGGTCCGGACTGCACGTGCGTCATGTCGAGGACTTTGACGCCCTCAAGGGCTTTGGTCGGAGTTTTACCCATTTTGGTCAGCTCACCTACTTGTACATCGTCTGGTTCATGGTTCCGGGCGCGTACACGTCGGGGTCGATCCACACGTTGATCAGCGAGGGCTTGCCGGACTCGCGGGCCCGTTGCAACGCCGGCGCGATGTCCTTGGGGTCGCGCACTTCCTCGCCGTAACCGCCGAGCATCTTGGCGAACTGGTCGTAGCGCACGTCGCCGAGCGTGTTGCCGACGCGTTCGCGTTCCAGCCCGTACTTGGCCGCCTGGCCGTAGCGGATCTGGTTCATCGACGAGTTGTTGCCGACGATGCCGACGAACGGCAGGTTGTAGCGGACCAGGGTCTCGAAGTCCCAGCCGGTGAGGCTGAACGCGCCGTCGCCGAACAGGGCCACGACCTCCTTCTCGGGCCTGGCCAGTTTCGCGGCCAGCACGAACGGGATGCCGACGCCGAGCGTCCCGAGTGGACCGGGGTCCATCCAGTGGCCGGGTGACTTGGGCTGCACGACCTGACCGGAGAACGTGACGACGTCGCCGCCGTCGCCGATGTAGATGGAGTCCTCGGTGAGGAAGTCGTTGATCTCGCTCACCAGCCGGTACGGGTGGATCGGCAGGTCCTCGGAGAGCAGGTGCTCGGCCCGCTTCAACCGGGCCTTCTCCTCGACCGCTTGCAGTTCCTCCAGCCACACCTTGCGGCCCATCGCGCCGTTGTCCTCACGGCCCGACGCGGCCGCCGCGACGCTGGACAGGACCAGATCGGCGTCACCGACGATGCCGAGGTCGACGTCGCGGTTCTTGCCGACGGTGCGGTAGTCGAGGTCGATCTGGACGACCGTCGCGTTCGCGGAAAGCCTTCGCCCGTAGCCCATCCGGAAGTCGAACGGGGTGCCGACGATCACGATGACGTCGGCGTTGTCGAAGGCGTAGCGGCGCGACAGCTGGAAGTGGTGCGGGTCGCCGGGAGGCAGGGTGCCGCGGCCCGCTCCGTTCATGTAGGCGGGAATGTTGAGGGTGCGGACGAGGTCGATCGCGGAGTCCGTGGCCCGCGTCGTCCACACCTGGGAACCCAGCAGGATCGCGGGCTTCTTGGCGTGCACCAGCAGGTCCGCGAGCTTCTCGATGTCCGCCGGGTCACCGACGCTGCGCGTGGACGCGCGGTAGTGGCCCGCTTCCGGTATCCGTGCGGTGCTCAGCGGCACCTTGGCGTCCAGGACGTCCCTCGGGATCTCCAGGAACGACGGGCCCGGCGCGCCGGCGTTGGCCTCGCGGAACGCCATCGACACCATGTCCGCGATGCGGGCGGTGTGCGGGACGTTGGCCGCGAACTTCGTGATCGGCGTCATCATGTCCACGTGCGGGAGGTCCTGCAATGAGCCCATCTTGTGCTGGCTCAACGCGCCCTGGCCGCCGATCAGCAGCATCGGGCTCTCCGCGCGGAACGCGTTCGCGACGCCCGTGACGGCGTCCGTGGTGCCCGGACCCGCCGTGACGACGGCGCAACCGGGCTTGCCGGTGATGCGGGCGTAACCGTCGGCCGCGTGTGCCGCGACCTGTTCGTGCCGGACGTCGATGACGGCGATGCCCTCGTCCACGCAGCCGTCGTAGATGTCGATGATGTGCCCGCCGCACAGCGTGAAGATGGTGTCGACGCCCTCGGCTTTGAGCGCCTTGGCCACCAGGTGGCCCCCAGAAATCGACTCCGGCTCCGCGGAACTCGTCATCGGCGATCAGCTCCCCTTGGCGCTTCGACTGTAGATTGCATACCGTATGAGGTAGGCATATCGTTACTCCGCTACCAACCGGATGTCCATAGATGGCCGCAAGTTTTCGGCGAGAGGACGTAGACGGTGGATCTTTTCGAACACGAGGCGCGGGACCTCTTCGAGCGGTACGGGGTGCCCGTTCCGCGTGGTTTCGTGGCGGACACTCCTGAATCCGCGCGCGAGGCCGCCTCGAAGCTCGGCGGCACTGTCGTCGTGAAGGCTCAGGTGAAGACCGGCGGCCGCGGCAAGGCTGGCGGCATCAAACTCGCTTCGACGCCCGACGAAGCTTTCGGCGCGGCCTCGGCCATCCTGGGGATGGACATCAAGGGCCACACCGTGCACAAGGTTCTGGTCACCGAGGCGAGCGAGATCGCCGAGGAGTACTACCTGTCGTTCCTCCTCGATCGTGCCAACAGGACGTTCATCGGCATGGCCTCGGCCACCGGCGGCGTGGAGATCGAGGAGATGGCGGACTCCATCACTCGAATGCCAGCTTCGTCCTTCGACGCAGCTGCGGTGTTTCCACCGTCTGTTGCCGCGGAGGTGAACGCCGTCGCTTCCGCTTTGTGGAAGGTCTTCGTGTCCGAGGACGCGACACTGGTCGAGGTGAACCCGTTGGCGCGCACCAAGGACGGCCGGATCGTCGCTTTGGACGGGAAAGTGACGCTGGACGACAACGCGTCGTTCCGGCACTCTCGACCTTCGGACAGCGCTGTCGGTGACCCGCTGGAGGTGCGGGCCGCCGAGAAGGGGCTGAACTACGTCAAGCTCGACGGCACCGTAGGTGTAATCGGCAACGGCGCGGGTCTCGTCATGTCCACATTGGACGTCGTGGCGCTGGCCGGCGCCGCGCCCGCGAACTTCCTCGACATCGGCGGCGGCGCCTCGGCCCAGGTGATGGCCGACGGCCTCGACGTCATCCTCTCGGACCCCGCGGTCCGCAGCGTGTTCGTGAACGTGTTCGGCGGCATCACCGCGTGCGACGCGGTGGCCAACGGAATCGTGCAGGCCCTCGGCATGCTCGGCGACCGAGCCGACAAACCGCTGGTAGTCCGTCTCGACGGCAACAACGCCGACGCGGGCCACCGCATCCTCGACGAGGCACGACACCCGCTGATCACCGTGGCGCACACGATGGACGACGCGGCGGGCCGTGCCGCCGCTCTCGCTGGCAAGGAGTCCTGATGGCGATCTTCCTCGACGAGAACAGCCGCGTGATCGTGCAGGGCATGACGGGAGCGGAGGGTGCCAAGCACACCCGCCGCATGCTCGCGGCCGGCACGCAGGTCGTCGGCGGCGTCAACGCGCGCAAGGCCGGCACCTCCGTCGACTTCGACGACGTCACGCTGCCGGTGTACGGCACGGTCGCCCAGGCGATGGCGGAGACCGGCGCGAACGTGACGGTGCTCTTCGTCCCGCCCGCGTTCACCGGCGACGCGGTGATCGAGGCGGTCGACGCCGGCATCGGGCTGGCCGTGGTGATCACCGAGGGCGTCCCGGTCCACGACACGGCACGCTTCTGGGCGCACGCCCAGGGCAGGTCCACGCGGATCATCGGCCCGAACTGCCCCGGCATCATCAGTCCCGGCAAGTCCAACGCGGGCATCATCCCCGCCGACATCACCAAGCCAGGGTCGATCGGCCTGGTGTCGAAGTCCGGAACCCTGACGTACCAGCTGATGCACGAACTGAAGGACTTCGGCTTCACCACGTGCGTCGGCATCGGCGGCGACCCGATCGTCGGCACCACGCACATCGACGCCATCGAGGCGTTCGAGGCGGACCCGGACACCGAGCTGATCGTGATGATCGGCGAGATCGGCGGCGACGCGGAGGAACGGGCGGCGGAGTTCGTGCGGGACAACGTGTCCAAGCCCGTGGTCGGCTACGTCGCGGGCTTCACCGCGCCCGAGGGCAAGACGATGGGCCACGCGGGCGCCATCGTCTCGGGTTCCTCGGGCACGGCGGAGGCCAAGAAACTGGCCATGGAGGCGGTGGGGATCAAGGTCGGCAAGACGCCGTCCGAGACCGCCGCCCTGGCCAGGGCGATCCTGACCAGCTAGCAGAACCGGCCGTCTCGGTCCGCCAGGGCGTGGGCCGAGACGGCCGTGGGCGCGGGCGGGCTGACTGTCTCGGTCCGCCCCGATGCGGGCCGAGACAGTCGCGCCCGCCGCCCTAGCCGACCGGCTGCTCTGCCCGGTCCGCCTCCGTGCGGGCCGAGACGGTCGGCAGTTCCGCACGGCCCGACGCCGTGTTGCCCGACGCCGTGTCGCCCGACGCCGTGTCGCCCGACGCCTTGCTACTCGCGGCCGACCCTCCCTCGGCCTTGTCCCCGATCACCGACATCGCCTGCTTCACGATCTTCAGCACTGCCTGCGCGCCCTCGACCAGCTTGATCAGGTTCTCGCCGCTGGCCAGCAGTTCACCGAGCTTGGCCGCGATCTGCGCACCGCACTCCACGGCGATCTGCACGCACTGCGGGATCGCCACGGCGATGCTCTGCCCGAACGTCGCGGCCGCCGCGGCGATCGCCTGCGTCATGATCGGCACGATCTTGCCGACCGCCTCGGTGATCAGCCGCGTCACCTCGGCGACGACCTGCGCGACGACCTCGCCCGCCTTGATCAGCGCGGTGGCGTTGGTCAGCGCGGTCTCGGCGACGGACAGCACCCCGTCGACGAGTTCCTTGCCGGTCTTGGCGTACTCGGCCGCGCTGTCCCCGGTCCACTCGCTGGTCTCGCTGCCCGCCTTCGCGCCGTACTCGTCGGCCAGGGTGGTCGCGGCCTTGCCGGCGTTCTGGAACTCGCCCGCGCCCTGCCGCACACCGTCCGGGTTGCCGCGCAACTGGTTCAGCGGCTCCTCGAGGAACGAGATCATCGGCGTGAGGAAGCCGACGCCCGCGCTGTCCAGTGCCTGCAACGGTTTCCCGTTCGAACCCAGTTCGCTCATCTGGGCCTTGGGCGTGGCGGCGAGGTCGGACGACAGCCACTCGTCGCCCGCGATGGCGCTCGTGGTGGTGCGGAGTTCGTTCAGCAGCGCGGCGATCGTGCCCGCGTCCGCCGCGGTGGCGGTCATCGGCCGGCTCCCGTGATGCTCTCGGCGTTGCGCTCGTCGGTGCGCTGGTAGTTCTCCGCGGTGCGCCGCATGCCCTCCCCGACCTTGTCCATTGTGGACGCGACGTGCGCGAAGGCGCCCATCGTCTCCCCCATCGGGCCGCTCAGGCCCGTGGCGAGGAACTGGGCGAACGAGCCGAGCGACTCCTGGCCGAGCTGGTCGGGCAGCCGGGTTCCGGTCTCGGACAGCTGGTCGGCGTACCCGGTCAACGTCGTGGCGTGGCGCCGCAACTGCTCGTGGTCGGCGGTGAAGCTCATCGCACGGCCTCCGGCAGGTGCCTCGTGATCTGGTGCAGTGCGTCGCTCTCGCCGAGGTAGTCCGCCATCACCTCGGTCATTCGCGCGCTCGCCAGCCGTTGCGCCTCCCGCGCGGTGCTGACGATCAGCATGGCGAGCGTGTCGACGTCGAGCTTGCGTGCTGTCGGCGTCAGCACGACGTCGCCGAGCACTCCGCCCGCGTTCACGGTCACGGTGACCTCACCGCGTGGCGACGTCGCCTTGGCTCCGACCTCGGCCAGGCTCGCGCTCGCCGACCGTGCGCTGTAGGCGACGCGCTCCAGGCGTTCCTGGTAGTCCGCCAGCCACTGTGCTGGATCCACTTCTCCCCCTCTTCTAGGCTCGCGCGACCGCGGCGAGCTCACCGATCAGCCGGACCAGGTCGTGGTGCCGCAACGGGTTGACGCTGACCCAGCCGTCCTCGCCCACGTCGACCCTGACCCGTCCGCCCGCACTGTCCAACCAGGACACTTCCTGGCGCTGCCCGCCCCTGATCACGCCCGCCTGGCCCTGCCCGGTGACCTCCAGGTCGAGTCCGGCGCCGGGCGGCAGGGTGATCGGCATCAGTTGCGCGGGCCTCGACTCCGGGATCAACGCCACGAGCTCGTCGCCGAGCGTCTCCGCCTCGACGTGCGTGACCCGGACCGTGCTCTCGGACTGCGTGCACACCAGCGCGTCGTCGCCGTAGACCATCGCGACCGCACCCGTTCCCGGCACGACGAGGTCGACCACGGCGGTGTGCTCGTGCAGCGCGGTCACCAGTTCGGCGGCCATGCCCGTCGGGCCGTGCGGTGCCGCCAGTCCGCGTGCCTGCAACCCGTGGCCCGCCTCGGCGAGCAGCGTCGCGCGTTCGTCCGCGAGCCTGCCGAACGACGGCACCCGCAACGGGAACGGCCAGCGCACCCCGGCGTGCGTGGCGAGCAGGTCCATCTCCACGAGGTCGAAGGCGATCATCGCCCCGCCTTCCGCGCCTGGTCGTCGTCGGTCTCGGTGTAGGTGGTTCTGATCTCCGCGAGCATCTGCCGGAACTCGCGCACCTCGCGTTCGGCCGCGCTCACCTCGCCCGCGAGCCCCGACCCGGCGTCCTTGAGGCGACGCGACAGGTCCTGGGCTGGCGGGGCGGTTCCGAGCAACGGCGTCCGCTCCGCCAGCCTGCTCGCCGTCGAGACCAGGTCGCCGGTCAGCTCGGCCAGCCTCGTCAGCGTCTTCACCCGGTCCTGCAGCTGGTCGGGCGAGACTTCGTAGCCGGTCACCGGTCCTCCCCGATGACCGCCGGAGACACGCGCTCGGTCACCGCGAACAGGTCGTGGTCGAGCGTCGGCATCTGGTTCTCGTGGTGTTCGTCCTCGTCCTTGCGGGCGCCTCCCGGCGGCGGTGCACCCATCGCGTTGTTCTGGGCCGCCGTTCTCGGGTCGGCGGTGAGCGTTCCGGTCGCGGCGATCCCGCCGTGCTGCCCGAACATCACCCCCGCCCGCATGCCAGGGGTGAGCTGCTGGCTGACCGGGGTGGCGGCGCCGATCACCGGCCCACGGGTCGTCGCCACCGAGCCACCGCCACCGCCTCCTCCCACGAGGCGTTGCCACGGCACGCCACCTGAACTGGGTGTTTTGACCTGCGCCACGGCCGCCGCACGAGGCGTGGGAGCGGCCTGCGGGATGTTGCCGCGGGCGTCGTCGATGAGGCGGCCGCTGCCGTTGAGGCTGGACTCGTAGGTCTGCATCGCCCGGACCGCCTGAGCCTTCTGCTGGTCGGCCGAGGCGGCGCCGAAGTAGAAGTAGAAGCCCGAGGCGGCTCCGGCGGGCATGGTCGGAGCGCTCGGCAGGGCCATCGGTGCAGGTGCGCTGGGCAGCGAGAACGGCGCGGGAGCCGTCGGGAGCGCGAACGGGGCGGGCGCGAACGGCGCCGGTGCGCTGGGCAGCGCGAACGACGCCGGCGCGGTGGGCAGCCCCGGCACCGTCGGCAGCCCCGCGAACGCCGGCATCGTCGTCCCGGGAGCCGGTGGCGGCGGCATCGCGGCACGGGCCGCGGCCAACGCGTCGGCCGAGTCCTGCGCGGCCTTCTGCCCGGCCACCGCCAGTTCACTGATCTTCTCGACCCGCTCGGCCAGCGCCCCCAGCCGAGCCGAGGCCTCCTCCGCCGCGGCCCCCGCCCACCCGTCGAGCAACGCGGTCCGCTGCTCCCGGAGCACCTCGGCGTGCGCGTCCAACGCGGCGCGGTGCCGCGTCCACTCCTCGGCGACGGTGCTCACGTCCGCGACATCAGCGTCCTGCCACAGCATCCGGTGCAACTCTTCATGGCTGTACGCCTCCCAGTTGATGCCTGACACCCCTGGTTCCCCCTTCGTCCCGGCAAACGATCACACCGGGACCAAACGAGGGAACAGGCCAGACGACCGGCCACTTGTGGCCGGTCCACCTGATCAGCGCAAACGCGCGAAATGCTCCTGCAGGCGCGCGTGCCGGAACTGGTAGACCGCACCGGCCCGCCGCAGCACGCCACGCCGATAGGCGTCGTCCAGGAACGCCGGCAACCCCCACGGCAGCTTCCCGGTCAACGGCAACCAGACGCGCGCGAACACCACCCACTGCCCCCACGCGGTCAGGCTCAGCACGTACGCGAGCCCACCCCCGACGCCGCCGACGAGCCCGAGCGCCAGCGCCGTCGTCGGGCTCCACAGCACCTCGAACCGCAACGCCGTCAGCCCGCTCGCGACGACCCCGGTGGCTCCTGCGACGAACACCGCGAACACCGGCACCATCGCCGCCACGAGTCCGAGCACCGCGCGCCGGTTCGCCTCCAGCAACCCGTCGGGACTGCCCGCCGACCGCACGTCCAGCGGCGCCTCCATCGCGGCGACCACGGCGAACACCAGCGCGGCACCGAGCCCGAACACCAGGCCGAACACCCCGATGTCGACCAGCACCCCGGCAGACCACGGAACATCAGGCGTGACCAGCCAGAACGCCATCGCGCGCACCAGCCCGTAGGCGGCACCGACCGCCCCGCCGAACGCCAGCCCGAGCAATCCGCGCGACCACACCCGCCGCCCGGCCCTGCCACGCAACCGCAGCCGCGTCCGCACGGGTTCGAGCGGGGTCCTGCGCACCACGAACCGGTGCGCCACGCCGAACAACAACCCGGTGACCAGCCCGATCATCGCCGCGAACAGCAGTCCCCTGGCGGTCAGCCCGCCGACCAGGACCGTCTCCAGCCCCAGGTCGGCCACTCCGACCGTGATCCCGACGGTCAGCCCGGTCACCACCGAGGAGGTGCCGAACTGCCACCACGCCACGTCGTGCGTCCCGAGTCTGGTCAGGTGATCGGCGAGATGACCCAGCCAGGGCTGCACACGATCTGCATGCACCCCGTATACAGCCGGTACGAAGCTGCTGAGCAGGTGCCGTTCGATCTCGTCGGGCGCGTGCAGGTCCAGCAACGCGGCCGGATCGTGGTCAGGGGTGTCGCTGTAGATCCGCCGCGCGAGCGCCACCATCAACGGCGTCGTCAGCACCTCGGCGAGCGGGCCACCGTTGCGCACCTCGTCGAGAACGGGCTTCCAGACGTTGCCGCCCGGCCCGGTCTTGCGCGTGGTGCGCGGCAGGTAGTCGGCGAGGTCGTCGCACGTCAGATCGGCCAGCACGACCGCGACGGCCGACGTCAGCACGTCCGTGCCCTCGACCACGTCGCGATACTCGTCCACCCGGCTGGTCAGCAGCAACGGCAGAGTGGTGGTGTTCAACGCGGTGAGCGCCGGCCGATGCAGTCCGGTCGCGATCTCGTCGAAGCCGTCCAGCACCGGCAGCACCCGCTGCGAGTCGACCAGCGCCGCCGCCAGCGTCCCGCCGCTCGGGCCGGGAGCCGCGAGGAACGGGTGGTCGCGCGTGAGCTGGTCGGCGAGCCAGTCGCGCAAGCCGGCCCGTTCGGGATGCCACGCCCCGAGGCTGAAGATCACCGGCACCGGATCGGCCGGGTTGCGCGCGGCGAGCAGATCCAGCACGAACCGCGTGGTCAGCACCGTCTTGCCGGAACCCGCCCTGCCCAGCACCACCAGCCGCCGGGACCCGACCCCGCGATATACCTCGACGACCTGGTCCAGCCGTCCTCCGAGCGCGGCCTCGCCGCCGATGTTGAGCCAGCTGTCCATCAACGACGCGGGTGCCGCGTCCCACCGCACCGGCAGCGGCACCGGGTCGTGGATCTGCCGCTGCTCCTCTTCGCGCCGCCACCGCGCCTCGATGGCGACCTTCAACGTCTCGACGGCCTCGTGCAGCGGATCGAACCTCACGGGCTCCACGGCGGCCACGGGTTCATCGCGCCCAGCGGCGGAGAACAACTCGGTGCGCTCAGCGCCGGTGAGCTCCAGAGCATCGGCCAACGCGCGCACGGTGCCCATGCGTGGATCGGTCCGTTCGCCGGTCTCCAGCCCCCGCACCGTGCGAATGCCCACGGCAGCGCGTTGAGCGAGCGCCTCCTGGCTCAAGCCCGCTCGCTGCCGCCACTGACGCAGCAGTAAGCCGAACTGGCTCGCCACAACCGCCCCCTCGTCCTGATGATCAGCAGGGTACCGAGACGGCCGTGTCTCGTGGCCGATCCCATCCGGTTGGAGGAAGATCGCGGATGTGCTGACCGAGTGGCTCCACACCGTTCCACCGCTGCTGGTCTACGTCGTCGTAGGCCTGGTGGTCGGTGTCGAGAGCATGGGGATCCCGCTGCCGGGCGAGGTCGTGCTCGTCGCGGCGGCGCTGATGGCCTCGCACCACGACGGCATCTCACCGCTGTGGGTCGGCATCGCCGCGTCGTCCGGGGCGATCATCGGCGACAGCATCGGGTACGCGCTGGGCAAGCGGTTCGGGCAGCGGATCTTCGGCTGGGCCGGCGAGAAGTTCCCCAGCCACTTCAGTCCGGACAAGGTCGGCCGCGCCCAAGCGCTGTTCGAGCGCTACGGCGCCTGGGCGGTCTTCTTCGGCCGGTTCGTGGCGTTGCTGCGGATCCTGTCCGGTCCGCTCGCGGCCACGATGGGCATGCACTACGGGAAGTTCCTGCTGGCCAACGCAGCTGGCGGCATCGCGTGGGCCGGCGGCACGACGGCGGCTGTCTACTTCGTGGGAGAAGCCGCCGAGCACTACCTCGCGGAGTTCTCCTGGATCGCGCTCGTCGTCGTGCTGCTGGTGGTCATCGGGTTCAGCGTCCGAGGCCGGCTCCGCCGTTCACCCCGATGACCTGCGCGGTGATGTGCCCTGCCTCCGGTGAGGTCAGGAACGCGATCGTCGCGGCGACGTCCGCCGGGGTGCCCGCACGGCCGTTCGCCGGGTTGCCCACGAGCTTCTTGCGCCGTTCCTCACTCAGGGTGCCGCCGAAGAACTCGGTGTCCTCGACGACACCCGGCGACACGACGTTGACCGTGATCCCCCTCGCCCCCAATGCGAACGCGAGGTCCGCCGTCCACGCCTCCACCGCGGACTTGGCCGCGCCGTAGGCACCGGAACCCCGCCTGCCCGCGATCGAGCCGAGCGTCACCACCCGCGCGTTGTCGGCCAGCCGCGGTTCCAGCGCGGTCGTCACGAGGACGGCGCTGACCACGTTGGACTCGTAGTTCGCGAGCCACAGGTTCCGCACGTCGGTGAGGTTCTGCGGCGCGGGCAAGCGGCGGGTCATGTTGCCGCCCGCGTTGTTCACGAGGACGTCCACTGAGGACGGCAGGTCGTTCAGCGCGGCCTCGACCGACTCCGGGTCCGCCGCGTCGAACACGACCGCCCGTGCGCCGATCTCCCCCGCCGCCGCCTTGAGCACGTCCTCGCGCCTGCCCGTGATCACCACGTCCAGGCCCTGCTCGGCGAGCCGGGCGGCCACCGCCCTGCCGATGCCGGTGCCGCCGCCGGTCACCACTGCTGTTCGTGTCATGCGACCTTTGATAACAGGGGAATACATGCAGGTCGATCGGCCTGTTAGCCCATCGGGGTTCACGTCTGTGACTAGGCTGCTCAGACCCGACTCCACTGGGGAGAACCTCATGAAATCCCACGTTCTGGAAACCGACAAAGCAGCCATCACCTACGACGTCAGCGGCGAAGGTGGCCGTCCGTTGATGATGATCGGCCAGCCGATGGACGCGAGCGGCTTCGTGGCGTTGCGCGAGCAGTTCCCCGACCGCACGGTGATCACCTACGACCCGCGCGGTCTCGGTCGCAGCACCCGTTCGGACGGTCGCACCGACAACACCCCCGAAATCCAGGCGGCGGACGTGCACGCGGTGATCGAGGCCGTGGGCGGTCCGGTCGACCTGTTCGCGTCCAGCGGCGGCGCGATCACGGCTCTCGAACTGGTGGCGGCCTACCCGGACGACGTCGTCACGCTCGTCGCACACGAGCCGCCACTCATCGACGTGCTGCCCGACGCTCCCGCCGCGCGCCGGGCCCGTGACGGGTTCATGAACGCGTACCAGGCCAACGGCCAGGGCGCGGGCATGGCGGCGTTCATCCAGATGACCTCGTGGCAGGGCGAGTTCACCGACGAGTACTTCGCGCTGCCGCTGCCGGACCCCGCGCAGTTCGGGATGTCCGCCGAGGACGACGGCAAGCGCGACGACCCGTTGCTCGGGGCCGCCTCGCTCGCCATCACCGACTACTACCCGCGCGTGCAGGAGCTGGCGGCCGCGCCCACTCGCATCGTGATCGCCGTGGGCGAGGAGACGGGCGACGCGTTCACCGGGCGCACGGCCGTCCACACGGCACGCCTGCTCGGCCAGGAAGCCACCGTGTTCCCCAGCCACCACGGCGGTTTCATCGGCGGCGAGTTCGGCTACGCGGGCAAGCCGGAGGAGTTCGGCGTCAAGCTGCGCGAGGTGCTCGGCTGAGGATGATCTCGGCGGCCTTCGCGGCGCCGCCGCCGTGAGCGATGGCGGCACGCATCCGGTCGAGGTTCCGCCGGATCGTGCCGCTGGCCGCCACCCGTTCGACCGCCGCTCGCAGGTCCGCGTGGTCGTCGACCCGTTCGCCCAGGCCGAGTTCGGTCACGCGGTCGGCGTTCGCGGCCTGTTCCGGCGTCTGCGGGACGATGACCAGCGGCACGCCCTGATGCAGTGCCTCCATCGTGGAGTTCATGCCGCCGTGGCTGATGAACGCCTTGGCGTGCTTCAGCACCGCGGGCTGCGGGAACCAAGGTTGGACGTCGATGTCGTCCGTGCCCTCCACGTCTTTGGCGGTCATCGCGACCTGCCAGGCGCCGTCGCCGAACTGCGCGGCACAGGCCCGGTAGAAGCCGGCGTCGCTCATGATCGAGCCGAGCGAGACGAACAGCAGCGGCACGTCGTCACGGCGCGGTGACCACTCCTCGTCCAGCCTGCTGCCCAGCACCGGGCCGACGAAGTGGAACGACTCGTCGAACGTCTCCTCGTACGGCTGGAACTCCCGCGGCACGAACACGATGCTGCACGCCTCGGGTGCCTCGATCGTGCTCGGGATGTCGAGCTCCACGTCGTAACGGCTGGTGAACTTCGCCAGGTCGGCGGCGATATATCGCGCCAGGCTCGCGTCCATGAGGTTGTAATGCGCGTTGGATGCGGTGTGCGGCACCGTGCGCACAGCCTGTATACCGAGTGCGTGCGCGACCAGCCTGGCGGGCCAGCTCGTGGAGTCGTAGCAGATCAGGTCGGGTTCGGCGGTCCGGCAGTGGTCGAGCAGGACCGGGTAGGTCGCGCTCATCGCCCGGAAGTAGTGCGGAAACCACTCGTCGATCGGGTTGGCGGTGACGGGCCGGAAGTCGGGCAGCGCGGGGAGTTCCACCCATCGCGCGCCCGCTCCGATCACCGCCTCGGCGTGCTCGGCGCCGGTCGCGTAGTCGACCTCGGCGCCGCGTCTGGTCAGCTCCTCGACGACCGCGAGGGTCGGCGTGACGTGTCCATGTCCTGCGAGCGTGACGAACAAGATCCCCATTGGCCCGATCCTGCCGAACGGGGTCAAGCGGTTTATCGCAGGAAGGCCTCGATCACCTCGGCCACGCGCAGCCCGCTGGCGAAGTCCGCCAGGTCACGCGGGTGCTCGCCGCGCACGGCCTGTGCGAACAGCGTGAGCCGCGAGTAGTCGGACCCGGTCTGCTCCAGCGGCACGGGTTCCCACGCTCCACCGTCCGAAGTGGACAGCAGGGCCCACTGGTCGAGGCGCAGCGACCGTTCGGTGCCCCACGCGGTCCACTCGTAGATCTCGGGCCCGGCCAGTCCGGAGAACGCCGACACGTGCACCGGCGCGCCACTGCCCCGCAGCACACCGCGGGCCGCCACCTCGGCCGCGCCGGGTTCGGGGAAGTCCGACGACACCGACTCGACCGTGAGCGGCCCGAGCATCCGGTCCGTCAGGTAGACGAAGTGCGACAACACCTCGCGGACGAACCCGCCCTGCTCCGACCGCGACAGCCAGGTCGCCTCCGCCTGGAACGCCCTGGGCCAGCGCGGGAACTGCAGCCGGATCTCCACGCCCCGCAGCGTGCCCAGTTCGGGCAGCCGGCGTTCGATCTCGACCGTCGCGACCATGTCGGACAACGCGAAGTTCACCGCGTTCGGCCGGCCCTGGGCGGCTTCGGCCATCGTGCGGGCCTCGGCGAGGTCGACGGCGAGGGGCTTCTCGCAGAACACCGCCTTGCCGGCCTGGAACGCCTTCGTCGTCAGCTCGGCGTGCGAGGCGGGCGGCGTCGAGACGTACACCGCGTCCACATCGGACAGCACGTCGTCCAGGTTCGTGACGACCGGGACGTCGAGCGTGCGAGGTGCGACGTCGACGCCCGCGACCACGGTGAAGTCGGGATGTGCCAGCGCCGCCGTCAGCATCCGGGTGCCCATGGCTCCCAGGCCGACGACGGCGAGGCGAATCGGATCAGCGATCATGCGCCTATTCTGCAGGTGCCCAGGCCTTGGAGAGCTTCACCCGGCCGCCGGTCTGCAGCAACGAACCGGTGTAGAGCCGTGACGCGACCAGCAGGATCACCACGACGGTCACCGCGAGGATGCCGAGGGAGAGGATCGCCTCCCACGCCGCGGCCTGTTCGGAGAACAACCGGACCGGCATCGCGACGCCGGCCGTGAAGGGCACGAACGACATCCACTTGAGCACGACGGGGTTCTCGTAGAAGAACTGCACGCCGAAGTACGGTCCCATGACCGCGATCATGACCAGGCCCATCGTCGAGCCGAGGTCCTCCTGACGGCTGACGAGCGCGCCCGCCACGGCCCACATGGACGAGATCAGCACGAACCCGAGCATCAGGAACGGGATGAACCAGCCGAGCGCGGGCGCCACCACCCCCAGCAGTTCGCCGAGTCCCGCGACCCGCAACGCGATCGGTGCCGCGAGCGCCAGGACGACGACCTGGAGGAGCGTCAGGATCGTGTGCCCGAGGATCTTGCCGGCGAGCAGTGCCCGCACCGGCACGGTCGACACGAGGATCTCCACGATCCGCGTCTGCTTCTCGGTCACGGTGCTCTGCGCGATGGCCGCGCCGCCCATGCCGAACATCAGGAACACCAGCCCGAACACGATCACCGTGACGGACCGCTGTCCGGACGTCACCGCCGAGGCCTCGAGCAACTCCACCGGGGGCGACTCGACGAGCCGGCGGATCACGCTGTTGGGCGGGCTGTTGAGCGCGAGGACCTTGATCCCGGCGCCGTCCGGCACGATCGCGGCGTCGACGTCGTCAGCCCTGACCAGGTCGGCGGCCTCCTGCACGCTGCCGACCTCCTGCACGTCGAGTGCCTTGCCCTGCACCGCTTGCACGGCCGACCCGACCGCGGCGACCTTGGGGTCGTCGCCCCCGAACACCGTCGGCAGGATCGTGAGCGCGAACAACCCGACGACCGTGAAGAGGAAGCCGATCCAGAAGCCCTTGGTGCCGACCAGGGTCTTCATCTCACGTTCGGCGACGAGCCACGTCGCCTGGCTGAAGGAGGCGCGAGCCATGTCAGATCACTTCCCTGAAGATCTCGTCCAGCGTGGGCACGACCGGCGTGAACGAGCGGACCTCGCCGCGGTCCAGAGCCGCCCTGAGCACCTGCTGGGGTTCCGCCTCGAACACCGCGCGCGGCCCGTCGAGCTCCAGGATCCTGGCGCCGGGCACGTCGCGCACCCAGCCCGCGTCCTCCTGCACGACGATCTCGTACCGCTCCCCCGCGTGCCGGGCGCGCAGTTCCTCGCGTGACCCGTTGGCCACGATCCGTCCCTTTGAGATGATCACGACGTCGTCGCAGAGCCGTTCCACGATCGCCAGCTGGTGGCTGGAGAACAGCACCGGCACCCCGTTGGCGGCCCGCTTGCGCAGCACGTCGAGCACGGTCTCGACGGCGATCGGGTCGAGGCCGGAGAACGGCTCGTCCAGGATCAGCAAGGCCGGGTCGTGCACCAGCGCCGCAGCGATCTGCACGCGCTGCTGGTTGCCGAGCGACAACTCCTCGAGCCGGTCCCCGGCCCGTTCGGTCAGCTCCAGGTCCGCCAGCAGCGCGTCGGTGTTGCGCTGCGCGGTCTCGCGGTCCATGCCGTGCAACCGCGCCAGCCACGTGATCTGGTCGCGCACCTTCATCTTCGGGTAGAGCCCGCGCTCCTCCGGCATGTAACCGAAGTCGGGCCGGTTCTGCGGCCCGACCTCGGTCCCCTGCCAGCTCACCGTTCCCCCGTGAGCGGCGAGCACGCCCAGCACGATCCGCATCGTGGTCGTCTTGCCCGACCCGTTGGCGCCCAGGAAGCCCGTCATCCGGCCGGGCCGGACGTCGAAGCTCACCTCGTCGAGCACCCTGTGATCGCCGAAGCTCCGGCCGATCCCCCTGACAGTCAACATGGGGAGAACGGTAGGTCGTGGCGTTCAAGATCGCGTCCGCCGCGCGGCATCATCCTCGCGGAGGACCCCTTACGGGCTAACGTCGTCCGCATGACGACCTTTCGGCTGGCCGCCTACGCCGTGAGCATCGAGAACGACCGCGTACTGCTCGTTCGTTGTACATCAGCGTTCGACGAAGGCCATTGGTCGCTGCCCGGTGGTGCGGTGGAGCACGGCGAGGACCCGTTCGACGCCGTGGTCAGGGAGGTCGCCGAGGAGACCGGGTGCGACGGCGAGGTCGAACGTCTGCTGGGCGTGGACTCCCGGTTCATCCCCGCGGCCGAGCGGCACATGCCGGAGAAGGGGCCGCACCAGAACATCGGCGTCTTCTACCGCGTCCGGATCACCGGCGAGCCGCGGCCGGAGCCGAACGGGGCGACCGTCGATCCTGTGTGGACACCGCTGGCCGACGTCGCGGGTCTGCGCCGGGCGGCGCTGGTCGACGTCGGTCTCGCGCTCGCCCTGGGGAGGCCGCCGACCGGGCATGTCGCTGCGGTCCCGGTCGGCGGCCTGGTCATCCACTAACGTGCCCCGGCGGTGACCCCCAGCCGGTGCCCGCCGGTGTAGACGTTCATGGAGGTGCCCCTCAGGAAGCCGACCAGGGTCACGCCCATCTCCTCCGCCAGGTCGGCGGCGAGCGAGGACGGCGCGGACACCGCCGTGAGCACCGGAATCCCGGCCATGACCGCTTTCTGCACCAGTTCGAACGACGCCCGGCCGCTCACCATCAGCACGGTGCTCGTCAGCGGCAGCCGTCCGCCGCGCGTGGCCCAGCCGACGACCTTGTCGACCGCGTTGTGCCGGCCGACGTCCTCGCGCAGGCACAACAGGTTGCCTTGGGCGTCGAACAGCCCGGCCGCGTGCAGGCCGCCGGTGCGGTCGAAGACCCGTTGCGCGGCACGGAGTTTTGTCGGGAACTCGGTGACCATCTTCGGGTCGAGGCGGATCGGGTCGGCCGCGACCTGCCAGGACGCGGTGGTGCGCACGGCGTCCAGGCTCGCCTTGCCGCACAGGCCGCACGACGAGGTGGTGTAGAAGTTCCGTTCGATCGACGGGTCCGGTGGCGCGACGCCGTCCGCGAGCCCGACGTCGAGGACGTTGTAGGTGTTGCTCCCGTCCGCCGTGGCGCCCGCGCAGTAGCGGATCGACGCGATGTCGGACGGCGCGCGCACCACGCCCTCGCTGACCAGGAAGCCCGCGGCGAGGTCGAAGTCGTCACCCGGCGTGCGCATGGTCACGGCGAGGGACTTGCCACGCACGCGGATCTCCAGTGGTTCCTCGACCGCCAGCGTGTCCGGCCGCACGGTGACCGCGTCGTCCACCAGCCGCACCACACGCCGCCTGCTCGTCACTCGCCCCATGCCTTGCCTCCCAGCAGATCGCGACGCACTCGTCGAGCAGCCGCCGCAACACCTCGTCCCCGGACAGCGCCCTGACGGCCCTGGCCACGACCCAGTCGCGCGGCCACCACTTCGGCGCGACGATCCCGGCTCTCCTCGCGCAATGCGCGACCAGACGTTCGCCGGGCGCCTTCCGCGTCCCGATCACCTTGGTGGCGAACGGCAGGAGCTTCCTGCGTCCATCCTCTGTGGACTGATCGTTGACGCACCTCGCCACGCACGCCAGCACCGGGTGCACGCAGGCGGGCCGGTCCGACCAGACCTCGCCCGCGAGCACCGACGTCAGTTCCATCAGGCAACAGCCGTCCGCGGGCGTCTGGTGCCAGCCTGCCGAGAGCCGCGGCAGGCGGCTCACAGGCGCGGCCTGCCCGGTTGTGACAGGTGCCCGGTGAGCACCGCGCCCGCCAGCCCGAGCACACCCGCCGCGATGAACGCGAACGCAGGTCCCTGTGACGCAAGGACAATCGCGGCGATCAACGCCCCCGCCGCTTTGGCGGTGTAGAGGACGCCGAAGTTCCGCGCGCCGTTCGTCTCGCCGAAGTACTCCCTGGTGACGCCGACCAGCAACGAGTAGCAGCACCCGGTGCCGAGGCCCGCGAGCGTGGCGCCGATGAGCAGCCCCGTGACGTTCTGGGAGTACAGCAACACGAACTGCGCCAGCCCGCCCGTCGCCAGCGTCCAGACCAGTGCCTTCCGCCGCCCGACCCGGTCGGAGATCCACCCGACCAGCACGCGTCCGGTGCCCGTCGCCGCGGCCAGCGTTGCCAGCGCGACGGCCCCGAGCACCTCGTCGCCGACGAACAGCGGCAGATACGCGAGGTCGTAAAGGGACACGGCCGCCGCGAACGCCACGCCGCCGTACAGCCACCAGAACGTGCCGCACCGCATGGCCTCGTAGGTCCGGAACTCCTTGAGAGCAGACCGGTTCGGCACGCGCGCCCGGTCGAGCGCCCACTCGCGCGGCGGGATGTGCGGCGGCCACCAGTGCTCGGGCGGGTCCTTCATGACCGCGCCCGCCACCGCGACGACCACGGCGATCGCGATCCCGGCCTGCGCGAGGAACCCGCCGCCGAAGAAGATCCCGGCGGCCAGCACGAACGGCACCGACCCGTACGCGAACGCGCCGCTGACGAAGGCGACCTTCCTGGTCACGCGCTCCGGATACCAGCGGACGACCGTGCCGAGACACGTCGCGTAGACCAGCCCCGCGCCGATGCCGCCGAGAATGGCGTACCCGACCAGTTGCCCCTGCCCGAGCGTCAGAAGCCCGGCGCCGCAAAGGATCGCGCCGATCCACATCGCGCCGGTGGACGTCAGTCTCTTCTGCTCCCTGAGCCAGGCCACCGGAAACGCCGTGCCCGCCTGACAGACGGTCCACAACGCCAGTGCCCAGAACAACTCCGGCACACTCCACCGGTCCTGCAATTGAGGGATCAGCGCCCCGAACCCGTACTGCCCGATGCCGGCCGCGAGCATCGCCGCCCAAGCGGCCCACAGCACCGTGCGGCGCGAGCGCCCCGACGCCTCGACGTCGGTCTCCCCCACCCGGTAGAGCCTGCCGACGTGATCACGGACGTAAGTCGCGACCGACATGCCCTTCACCCCGTCCCGAGGATTGCATACAGTATTCGGTAGGCTATACCACGGGAGCCCTGATGAACATGCCCTGGACGCTCGCCCGCCAGACGGCACGCGACGCCGCGAAGCCACTGGACGCGGCCGAACTCGCCCTGCCCGACGCGCTGGGCCTCGCACTCGCCTCGGCCGTGCGGGCCCTCACCAGCCAGCCGACCTGTGACACCTCGGCCATGGACGGCTACGCGGTGGCGGGCCCCGGCCCGTGGACCGTCGTGGGACGCGTGGCCGCCGGGGACCCGGTGCCTGCTCTGTCGCTGGGGCCCGGGGAGGCGTTCGGGGTGGCGACGGGCGCGCCGGTGCCGGACGGCTCGGATTCGGTGCTCCCGGTGGAGCGCTGCGCCATCGACGGCACACAACTCAGGGAAGCCCACGCCCCTGACAGACGCGGCCGCCTGGACGACCCCAGACCTCGCAGCCACCAACGCCACGGCGCGTCAGCCGATCTTCACGTCCACCAGGACGCCGACCCGCCACCAGACAACCGCGAGACCCCGCCACCCGGCCCGGAGGCCGACCCGTCCGGCAACCACGCCGACCGACGGGACGGCACTCCACTCGACGGCCACGTCCACAGCCGCGAGGCCTCCCCACCCGACGGCCACCACGAGCCCCCGCCCCCAGGCAGACACATCCGCCGCCGAGGCGAGGACTGGTCAGCGGGCGACGAGCTGATCCCCGCCGGTTCCCTCGTCTCCCCTGCCGTCCTTGGCCTGGCCGCCGCGGCAGGCCACGACACCCTCTTGGCCCACCGCCGCCCGCGAGTGGCCGTGATCGTCACCGGCGACGAACTCCTCCACACCGGCCTGCCCAGGCCAGGCCGAGTCCGCGACGCCATCGGCCCGATGCTCCCCGGCCTGCTCACCAGAGCGGACCTGATCGGCACCACCCACCTGCGCGACGACCCGTCCGCCCTCGCCGACGCCCTCAGGTCCGGCGAGGCCGACGTCCTCGTCACCTGCGGCGCCACCTCGGTGGGCCCGGCCGACCACCTGCGCACAGTGCTGACGGGCCTCGACGCCGAGATCCTGGTCAGCGGCGTCGCCTGCCGCCCCGGCCACCCGATGTTGCTCGCCGTCCTACCCGACGGACGCTGCGTCGTCGGCCTGCCCGGCAACCCGTTCGCCGCACTGGCAGCGGTCCTGACCCTGCTCCACCCGCTGCTCGACACCCTCGGCGGCCACACCGCGCGCCCGCCGATCACGGCGTGGTTGGGCGATGTGAACGCTCACCCCCGCGACACCCGGCTGATCCCGGTCACCAGGTCCGGCAACGCGGCCGTCCCCGTCGGCCACGACCGGCCCGGTTCGCTCTGGGGCGCGGCACTGGCGGACGCCCTAGCGGTCGTCCCGCCCGGTCACCGGGGCGGCGAGGTGGAGCTACTTGCGTGAACGCCAGCTGACCTTCGACGAACCGGTCTCGGGCGCGTCCTTCACGACGGTCCGCACCGGCAGTCCGAGGAAGTCGCCGAACCGGGCGATGTGCTCGGCGAGCCGGTCGACGTCGAAGCCCGGCAGCGGCCGCAGTTCCACGTCCACCGAGGTCTTCTTCATGACCCGCCGCCACAGCCCCGCGATCTGGCCGTCCTCGATGATCGTCGCGTAGAACATGCCGTTGTACGTGGAGATCGGGATCTCGTCGTACCGGGTGAAGTGCGCGCTCCGGTCCTTGTACCCGATCACCAGCTCGTCGTAGGCGGGCAGCACGAACGCGCCCGAGGCCGGCTTGAGGTCCGGCGGCAGCCAGTACTCCTTGCCGTCGAACGTCTCGCACACCAGCTCGTGCTTCACCTCATCGAGTCCGCGGGAAGCCTCACGCATGCCGATGCCGCACCAGTTCGCGAAGTCCGCGAGCGTCGCCGGGCCGTGGCTGTCGAAGAACCGCGACGCCAGCACGGCCAACACCTCGTCGCCCTCCAGGGAACGCTGCCGGGGCGCCCATTCGTCCAGCAGCACGAACGTCTGCTCCTTGCCGCGCGGCGGTCCCGGCACCACCAGGCCCTCGTGGGCGAGGTGGATGAACGTGAAGTAGCTCTGCTGGCGGTCGTCCGGGATGCCGACGCCCGCCATCAGGTCGATCATCTCTCGGCGGGTGAGGCAGCCGCCACCGGTGAGCGCCTTCACGAACGTCTTGCGCGCCAACGACATCAGCTCTGGCGTCATGTGGTGGTACTGCCAGGCCTTGGGGGTGAGCCTGGCGAGGTAGCGGGCGCCGAACACGCCCAGCATCCACCGGACGTCCTCGGCCAGGACGTAGTGGATCGTGCCGCGCATCAGCCACGTGCGGATGACTCGTCCGGTCTGCAGCGCTTCCTCGACGTCGGCGATCCTGGCACCCGCCGTGCGCAGGCCGATCGCCCACAGCGACTGGCCGTAGTCCTGGCCCTGCAGGGCTCCGAGCGAGCCGACGACGTCCTCCGCCGACTTGAGCCGTCCGATGTTGCCGAGGCGCAGCGCCGCGATGTCCATCAGGACAGTCTCGCGGACCGCGCTCCAGTTTCACTCAAGCGGGCCAGCAGCCCGTGTACCCCTCGGCCAGGAACCTCGATCCCGCCTCCGACCCGACCACCGAACGCAGTTCGCCGAGTTGCCTGCGCACGTCGAAGTCCGTCGCGCCGGGCAGGGCGTGCAGCATCGTGGTCATCCAGTACGAGAAGTGCTGCGCCTTCCACACCCTGTCCAGCGCACGCGGCCCGTACTCGTCCAGCGCGTCGTCGTCGTTCTTGAGCAACGCGCGTTCGATGACCTCGGCGAGCACCCGGACGTCCTGCAGTGCCAGGTTCAGGCCTTTCGCGCCGGTCGGCGGCACGGTGTGAGCGGCGTCGCCGGCGAGCAGCAACTTGCCGTGGCGCATGGGTTCCGCGACGAACGACCGGAAGCGCAGCACGGTCTTCTCGGTGATCGGCCCTTCCCTGAGCGTGAACCCGTCCGGCCCGGCGACCCGTGCCTGCAGCTCCTCCCAGATCTGGCCGGCGGACCACGCCGCGGGATCGGTCTCCGGGTCGCACTGGAAGTACATGCGCTGATGCGTCTCGGTGCGCTGGCTGATCAACGCGAACCCGCGCGGCGAGTGCGCGTAGATCAGCTCGGGGGCGCTGCGCGGCGCCTCGGTGATGATGCCGAACCAGGCGAACGGGTACTCGCGGAAGCTGTGCGTGCGCAGGGCTTCCGGCACCTGGGCGCGGCAGATCGAACGGGAGCCGTCCGCGCCGACGAGCAGGTCGCAGCGCACCTCCTGCCGCACGCCGTCGCTGTCGACGAACCGGATCGCGGGCTCGGTGATGTCGACCGACGTGTCGCTGACGCCGAACCGCACGTCGCCGCCGTCGCGTTCGCGGGCGTTCGCCAGGTCCACGAACACGTCGGTCTGCGGGTAGAGCCAGACCGACTCGCCGACCAGCGCGCGGAAGTCGACGCGATGGCTCTCGCCGCCGAACCGCAGGTCGATGCCCTCGTGCGGATGCCCGTCGCGCAGCACCCGGTCCGACACCCCGGTCTCGGCCAGCAACCGCGCGCTGTCGGCTTCCAGAATCCCGGCGCGGACCGTGTTCTCGATCTCCACGCGCGTCCTGTTGTCGACAACGACGCTGTCGATCCCGTTGAGGGACAACAGATGCGAGAGCATCAGCCCGGCCGGTCCCGCTCCGACGATGCCGACCTGGGTGCGCGTCATGACAGCTCCTTCGTTCACACGTCCTCCTTCAGCACCGACCGCGCCACCGAGAACGCGTGATTGGCCGCGGGAACGCCGCAGTAGATCGCGCTCTGCAGGATCACCTCGCCGATCTCGTCCTTCGTCAACCCGTTGCGCACCGCCGCCGCGACGTGCAGCTTCAACTCGTCCCAATGCCCGCGCGCGATCAACGCCGTGAGCGTGATCGCACTGCGCGTCCTGCGGTCGAGTCCGGGCCGCGTCCACACCTCGCCCCACGCGTACTTGGTGATGAACTCCTGGAAGTCGCGCGTGAACTCGTCCGGCTCCGCCCGGTCCACGTGCGCGTCCCCGAGCACCTCACGCCGAACCTTCATGCCGTCGTCGTAGGACATCGCATCTCCTCCAGCCCCCGCCCATTCAACGGACATCGCGCCCCTCCCACCGCTTCAGCGCCTCGTCCACGAACACCTCGGCCGCCCCGAGATACGAGCCGGGATCATCACCACCACCGCGCTCCGCCAGCAACTCCCCGGCAACCTCACGAGCCCGCCGCGCCATCACATCGGCGTGCACCTCCAGTCCCTCCACCAACTCCGCGGCCTGCGAAGCCGCCACCACCGCCAGCTCCAGCAACGCCCGCAAGGCAGGCCACTCCGCGTGCCACGCCCCGTCCGGCCGCTCGTCCACCGCCCGCGCCGCACAGAGGTGCAACTGCGCTCCCAGCCCGGGAGCCTGCAGCGCCGCGCTGTTCACCAGCACCGACAGCACCGGGTTCCGCTTGTGCGGCATGGTCGACGAGCCACCCCGCCCCTCCACGAACCCCTCGCGGACCTCGCCGATCTCCGGCCGCCCCAGCGTCAGCAGGTCCGCCGCCATCACCCCGAGCGCGTCGCAACACCGCACCACCGCGTCGCCGAGCCGGGTGACCGGCGCGCGATACGTGTGCCAGGGCATCCCCGGCCACACGAGCCCCAAATGCCCGGCGAAGGCCGATGCCGAAGCAACCGGGTCCGCGACCCGCGACAACGTCCCCGCCGCGCCGCCGCACTGCACCGGCAGGTTCCGCGCCACGACGTCCAGCTCGTCCACCGAGTCCAGCACCCCGACCAGCCACCGCGCGGCCTTGAGCCCGAACGTGATCGGCACGGCGTACTGCGTCAACGTCCGGCCGGCCATCACGCTCGACCGATGCTCGCCGGCCAGCCGGGCCAGCGCGACGCCAACCCGTCGCAGATCCGCCGACACCCGCTCCAAAGCCCCGCGCGCCAGCAACATCAGCGCGGAGTCGAGCACGTCCTGACTGGTCAGTCCGGTGTGGACAGGCGAGGAAACCCTTGCGCGCAAAGCGGACACCAGCGGCAACACCGGATTTCCTGCCGCCTCGACCTCGACCGGGTCCAGCACAGGAACCCAGTCGCCCAACGAGAGCGAAGTCCCGAGCACGCGCGCCCAGGCGACCTCGACCTCCAGCATCGCGCGCACCAGCGCGGCATCGTCGACGAGGCCCGCGGCGCGATGAGAACCTGGAAGCACGATCACGTCCGCGGGAACTTGAAGAACACCGTCTCGGACGGCCCCTGCAGATGAAGGTCGAACCGCAACCGGCCGTCCTCCTCCCGCTCCGCTACCAGTCCCTCCACGGCGTCCGCGGCTCCGGGCAGGTAGATGCGCGTGAACAACCGGTCGAGCAGCCCACGCGCGAACACCGTCACCGCGAAGAACGGCAGCCCGGGCTCGACGGTGCTGAACCAGTAGTGCCCGGCGCCGTCGGTGCAGGACCGGCCCCAGCCCGTGAACCCCGCCCCGCGCCGCCGCAACGACCCGCCGACCCGCGGCACGACACCGGCGGCGTCGGACTGGCGGATCTCGATCATCGCGTCCGGCACGGGATCGCCCGCGCCGTCGTGGACGTAGCCGTGCAGCACCACGGATCCGGCCGAGCCGAACGGCACCAGTTCGGAGTCGCCGGGAAACGCCAGCGCGTGGTGGAAGAACGGGCCGACGGTCTGGCCGGGCGTCGAGTCAGTCATCGGACGGCTCCAGGTAGGTCGCGTGGCTGCCGGTCAGCACGATGTCCCAGCGGTACCCGAGCAACCACTCGTGCTCGGACTGCGCGTGGTCGTACGACGCGATGAGCCGGGCCAGGGCGGCGGGGTCGGTGATCGACTGCGCGATCGGGTCCAGCGCCAGCAACTGGTCGCCGGGGAAGTACATCTGCGTGATCAGCCGCTGGGTGAAGTCCGTGCCGAACAGCGAGAAGTGGATGTGCGCGGGCCGCCAGGCGTTGTGGTGGTTGCGCCACGGGTACGGGCCCGGCTTGATCGAGGTGAACGAGTACCAGCCGTCGTCGTCGGTCAGGCAACGGCCGACGCCGGTGAAGTTCGGGTCCAGCGGCGCGGGATGCTGGTCGCCCTGGTGCGAGTAGCGGCCGGCGGCGTTGGCCTGCCAGACCTCGACGAGCTGCCGGCGCACCGGACGGCCGTCACCGTCGAGCACGCGGCCGTGCACCCGGATGCGTTCGCCGATCGGCTCGCCGCCGCGCTGCAGGGTCAGGTCCGCTTCGACGGTGTCGACGTCCGAGTGGCCGAAAACCGGCGCGAGCAGCTCGGCGCCCTCGGGGTCGACGTGCAGCGGTTCCTTGGTGGGGTGGCGCAACGTCGTGCTGCGGTACGGCGCGAAGTCCAGCAGCGGCGCACCCCCCGGTGAGTCGGCCTGGATCTTCGCGATCTCGTCGCTGATCTCGTGCTGGCTGGTCGTCACGTCATCGAACGCTAGGCAAGCGCCTCGCCGGAGTCGACCGCGGCTTTCCACTGAACGGAAGCCTCGCACCAACTTGACGACTCCGAGACGACCGCTCATATTGGTGGTATGCCCAGGGCAAGTGTGCGAGAGCAGATCGTCGACGCCGCGTTCGAACAGTTCCACAGGCACGGCTACAACGCGTGCGGCGTCAAGCTGATCACCGACAGCGCGGGCGTGCCCAAGGGCTCGTTCTACAACCACTTCGAGAGCAAGGAAGCGCTCGCCCTCGTCGTGATGGACCGCTACGGCCAGACACGCCACTTGGACAAGCTCCAAACCCCGAAGACCGCACCGCTCGCCCGGCTGCGCGACCACTTCGACGCGCTGGCGCGGGACATCGTCGACTTCGGCTACGAACGCGGCTGCGTCTACGGCAACTTCAGCGTCGAGGCCGCAGACCACATCCCCGCCATCCGCGACGGGGTCAGGACCGCCTTCGACCTCTGGGGAAACGCGATCGCCGCCGTGATCCACGAGGCGCAGGACGCCGGCGACGTGGCGAGCACCCAGAGCCCGGAGACCCTGGCCAGGTTCCTGCTCAACTCCTGGGAAGGTGCCATCGTCGGCGAACGGGCGGCCAAGGACGGGTCGGCGTTCGCCGCCTTCTTCACGGTCGCCTTCGAGGTCGTCCTGCACTGAGACCCAGGTCAATATGACCGACCGTCTTACCTCTTGACGAACTCAAGACGACCGGTCATATTGGATTCATGAGCGACATCCAACCGAGGTTCCGCACCATCGACGGCCTGTCCATCCGCTACGCCGTGAGCGCCAACAGCAAACCGGCCGCGCTGCTGCTCAGCCCGTGGCCCGAGAGCGTCTACGCCTACGACCCGACCTGGACGAGACTCGCCGAGCACGCGAGCCTGATCGCGGTCGACCTGCCCGGATTCGGGCACTCCGACCTGCGCGAGGACCTGCTGTCCCCCAAGGCCATGGGCGACTTCCTCGTGCGCATCGCCGACGCGTTCGACCTCGAACAGCCCCACGTCGTCGGCCCTGACATCGGCACCAGCGCGGCCCTGTTCGCCGCGGCGAAGGCGCCGGAGAGGTTCCGCAGCATCGTGATCGGCAGCGGCGGCGCGGTGTCACCGACGGAGCTGGGCACCCCGCTGCACGAGTGGGTGCACGACGAGGACCTCTCGCCGTACCGGGCACTCGGTCCCAAGGACATCGTGAACGTCGCCATGGACGCCATCCAGGGCTACGAACTGCCGGACGTGGTGCGGCAGGACTACCTCGCCGGCTACCAGGGCCAGCGGTTCGTCGAACAGATGGCGTACGTCCGCGCGTATCCGGCAGAGCTGCAGGAACTGAGCAAGCTCCTGCCGAGCATCACCACGCCCGTCCAGCTGATCAACGGCAAGCACGACACGGTGGTGCCGGTCTCCAACGCGGAGTACCTGCACGAGCGGTTGCCGAACAGCAGGCTGGACGTCGTGGACGCGGCGCACTTCGTGTGGGAGGAGAACGCGGACGAGTACGCCCGCATCGTCACCACCTGGTGGCAGAAGAACTAGTGGTGTCGCCCGGCAACGTTCCGGGCCACACCACTAACCCGTGGTGCAGGCCGCGCCGTTGACGCTGAACGAGGTCGGCGGCGAACTGGGACCGGTGATGGAGCCGTTGAAACCGAACGACACCGAGCCGTCCGTGACGATCAGCGCGTTGTAGTCGGCGTTGGTCACGCTCACATCCGCGCCGGACTGGGCGACCGTGCCGTTCCACAGCTGCGTCACGGTCTCCCCGCCGGCGAACCGCCAGCGCACCGTCCAGCCCTGGACCAACGCGCCGCTGACGTTGCGGATGGTCACCTCCCCCTGGAACGCACCGGGCCACTGGCCGGTGATCCGGTAGACCACGACGCAGGGCGCCGCGGGCGTGGCGGCGGTCGAAGAAGGCGGCGGGACGGCCGACGCGGGACAGTCCTGCGCCCACAGACCGAGTTTCGCCTTCGAGGCCTTGCTCTCCGCCTCGACCAGCGGGCCGCCGTCCACGCCCGCGGTGCGCAGGATGCCGTACTGCACGGCCAGCAACGCGTAGTCGGTGCCGTCGGGCAGCGTCAGCGAGACCTCGCCGGGAGTGATGCTGCTCACCCGGACTTCCTTGTCCAGCAACGCCTTCGTGGCGAAGTCGAGGGCGGCCGGTGCGGCGCATGCCGGAGGTTCGGCCAGGCGCGCGATGCGGGCGCGCGTGCCGTCGGCCAGCTCGACGGTGCGGCCGTCCACAACGGCACGCACCTTTGTGGACGGCTCTTTCTCCACTGTGGAAGAAGAAACGCGTGGTGCGGGGAAAGGTCTGCCGTCCTGTGTGGCCGTGCACCCGGCCACGAGCAAGGTCAACAGCACCACCAAGTGCTTCCGTGCCGCCATTGGACAAACTTATCGCCGGTGGCAGCGTGCGCAATCCACTGTTCGGCGTTGATCAACTCCGGCGTTCAGAGTCGTCAGCGGTCCAAGCCTCGCGGGACGACGCCGTGTGTGCGAACGTGGAGAGGCCACAGTTGCGCGGATGGTTCCCTGCCGTTCATCGGCTCGTGGTGATCAACAGCCAGGATCAGGACGTTCCCTCGTTCCCTGCCGATGGAGGTCTGAAGTGCAAACCCTGCAACCGCACCGGACACGTCGTTTGTTCGCCGCTCTCGCGATCGTCGCGTCCACGCTCGGTGTGACCACGGCCGTCGCACCCGCCGCCGACGCCGCGGTCTACAACTCCTGCACTCAGTCTCGCTGTTCCGCGGCCGTCTCGGCCAACAAGACGTGGCAACAGAAGGGTTACCCGAGCACGCGCGGCTGGGTCAGCAACTGGTCGGGCAGCCAGTGCAACTACGCCGGCGGTGTCCACCAGAACCGCGAGGGCCAGCTGCCCGCCGGCCACAGCTACCTGGAGTTCGACGTCTACCCGCGTGCCTGTGGCGCGTCCCGGGACGCGTACCGGATCATCGTCGACCGCACCGCCGGCACGGTCTACTTCTCCCCGGACCACTACGCGAACTTCTACCGTCTCTAAAGCCTCACCTGGCGCTGCGGTCGATCCACGACCGCAGCGCCCACCAGGTGTGCAGCGTCGTCAGCACGTGTGAACGTCCCGTGACCGGGTTCTCGCCGAGATCGACCATCGTCAGCTCCACCAGCCGGTCGAGCCGGTACCGCACGGTGTTCGCGTGGATGTGCAACGCCGATGCCGTCGCGCTGAGCCGACCACCGTTGTCCAGGTAGCACAACGCCGTCACGACCATCTCGTGGTGGAACGTGCTCTTCGGATCCAGCTGGCCGAGCAGCGAGTCGGCGAGCGTGTCCGCCAGCGCCGGGACCGCCGCGAGAGCGGTCTCACCAGCGAGATCGGTCAGCAGCCGCACTCCCAGAGAAGCTCCTGCGGCCGCCAGTGCCCGCGCGCACAGGGAGTACGTGCCCCGCAACGACTTCAGCGCGGTCGCCGGTGACACCACGAGCAGGTCGTCCGACCACGACGGCGGCACGTGCGTCAGTCCCGCGAGCCGCCCCTCAACCAGTCCGTACACGCCGCCGAACGTGTGCAGCCGCTGTTCCAGCGTCCGCGCATGGCTCGGATCGGTCACCCCGGACACCACGCAGTGATAACGACCGTCGGGACGCAGACCGGTGCGTGCGAGCTCGGACGCGTCCGGGAACTCACCGGACACCAGCAGCCGCCGCAGCACCTGGGCGTTCAGATCGCGGGCCGTGCGGGACAGCTGCAGTTCGGCGGTGTGATAACCGCTGATGATGTGCCGCTCGACCGCGCCGACGTAGTGGTCCAGGTCGATCATGAAGTCCAGGATCGTGCCGTCGGCGACCCCCAGCGACCGCGCGAGCTCGACGCTCGCCCTGATCAGCTCGGTGCGCCCGGCGTGCACGCCGCGCAGCAGTCCCGCCATCGACACGCCCTGAGCGGCGCGGTCCGCACCCAGCGACAACGCGGCGGAGAAGTCGCCGTCGTCGGGCGAACCGCCGCGTTCGAGGTGCGAGATCCCTTCGGCCAGCAGGAAGGCGATGTGTCTGCGGTTCTCCTCCGCGGGCAGCCTGGCGACCTCCGGCGAGTTGCCGCGGGCGGCGTCGACGACCCGTTCGACCACCTTCTCGTCGGCGGCGACGGCCTCGAGCACCCGGCGGACCATCGCGGACATACCCGGCACAGCGCCTCCCAAACACCACGTTGTGTGACGGCCACAACACAGCCGTCGCCGTTTGGTGACGGGCCCCTATCCCCCGCTCTCCGGTTACTGGTTAGTTGCTTTACGCGAGAGTAATTCGCGTTGGCACCACCCTTCAACGAGGAAGGCCCTGGGATGTCGGACCGGAACATCAGCCGCCGCAACCTGCTTGCCGCCAGCGGCGCGATCGGGGCGATCGCCGCGAGCGGGACACTGGGGCAGGCAGTCGCCGGGGCGGCGCCGCGAGTCGACGCGGACGTGATCGTCATCGGGCACGGCCTGGCCGGTCTCGTGGCGACCTCCGAACTGGCCGCGGCGGGCCGCAAGGTCCTCCTGCTGGACCAGGAACCCGAGGCCAGCCTGGGTGGACAGGCGTTCTGGTCGCTCGGCGGCCTCTTCTTCGTGAACTCGTCCGAGCAGCGCACCGCCGGCATCAAGGACTCGCTGGAACTGGCCCGCGCCGACTGGTTCAACACCGCCGGGTTCGACCGCGGTGTGAGCGATCCCCTGGGCGAGGACTACTGGGCGGCGAAGTGGGCGGAGGCCTACCTGAACTTCGCGGCCGGGGAGAAGCGCGACTGGCTGTACGGCCTGGGCGTGCGCTGGGTGCCGATCGTCGGCTGGGCCGAACGCGGTGGCCAGCTCGCGGACGGACCCGGCAACTCGGTGCCGCGCTTCCACATGACGCTGGGCACCGGTCCCGGCGTGATGGAGCCGTTCGAGAAGAAGGTGCGCGACTCCGTCCGCGACGGCAAGGTCACCTTCAAGTTCCGCCACCAGGTCGACGGGCTGATCGTCAGCAACGGCGCCGTGACGGGCGTGCGCGGCACCGTCCTCGAGCCGAGCAGCGCCGCGCGCGGCACACCCAGCTCCCGCACCAAGGTCGGCGACTTCGAGCTGTACGCGCCGATGGTGGTCGTCACGTCGGGCGGCATCGGCGCGAACCACGACCTGGTGCGCCGCAACTGGCCTGCTCGCCTCGGCCCTGCACCGCGGCGGCTCGTCACCGGCGTTCCCGCGCACGTCGACGGCCGGATGCTGGCGATCACCGAACTGGCCGGCGGCCGGATCGTGAACCGCGACCGCATGTGGCACTACACCGAGGGCATGATCAACCACACGCCGATCTGGCCGGACCACGGCATCCGCGTGCTGGCCGCGCCGTCGTCGCTGTGGCTCGACGCGCGGGGCAAACGCTTCCCCAACCCCGGCATCCCGTCCCTGGACACGCTCGGCACGCTGGAGCTGATCGGCAAGTCCGGCTACGACTACTCGTGGTTCGTGCTCAACAAGAAGATCATCGACAAGGAGTTCGTGCTCTCCGGTTCCGAGCAGAACCCGGAAATCACTCGCAAGGACCTCGCCGCCTACATCGCGATGCGGATCTTCAACAGCACGCCGCCGCCGGTGAAGGCGTTCATGGACAAGGGCGTCGACTTCGTCATCAAGAACAACCTGCCCGACCTCGTCGCCGGGATGAACGCGCTGACCGGGCAGAACCTGATCAACCTCGACGACCTGCGCCGCCAGATCACCATCCGCGACCAGCAGGTCGACAACCCCTTCTCCAAGGACGTCCAGGTGATGGGGATCCGCAACTCCCTGGCCTACAGCGGAGACAGCCTCGCCCGCACGGCGGGACTGCACAAGCTCCTCGATGCCGGAGCCGGCCCGCTGATCGCGATCAGGATGAACATCCTGACCCGCAAGACGCTGGGCGGTCTGCAAACGGACCTGCAGGGCCGGGTGCTCGGCTCGAACGGCCAGCCGGTCCGCGGCCTGTACGCGGCGGGCGAGGTCGCCGGCTTCGGCGGCGGCGGCGTGCACGGCTACCGCGCGCTGGAAGGCACGTTCCTCGGCGGCTGCCTGTTCTCCGGACGCTCGGCAGGCCGTGCGGCAGCAGCGGAAAGCGCCTAACGGCCCACAATCACGGGGTCTGCGGTCTCCCCTGTTGACCGCAGGCCCCGCACCACCTCCAGGACGCGCTCCAGAGAGCTGTCCGGAGTCTCGACGGCCGAGTCGAGCACCAGGTGGTCGTCCTCCCACGGCTCCCACAGGCCACGCATGCGCTGGACGTGCTCCCACGGAACCGTTGCGTGCCAACCAGGAATCCCCCGGTCGCGACCGTCGATCCGTTCCCGGTGCAGGGCTTCGTCCGAACAAACGCACTCGACGCCGACGAACACACCCCCAAGCCGTTCGGTGAGCTCACGCCACCGGCCACGCTCCTCGCGGGTGTGCCCGGTGGCGTCCACGACAACATCGATCCCCAACTGGACGTGCCGGGCCACGGAGGCGCGGAGCTGCAGATCGCCCACCTCGTACGCGTTCTCCTCGGTGATCGCGCGCCCCAGGACCAGCGCCCCCATCACCCAGTCCATGGAGAAGATCGGCGTGCGCAGGCGACGGGCCAGCAACTCCGCGAGCGTGCTCTTTCCCGCCCCGGGAATCCCGGCGACCAGCACGACCACGGGCCTCTCGGCCGTCGGTTCCAGTTCCAGGTAGAGGTCCGTCATGGCTCTACCTAAACATCGATGTGCGCTCCCATGATCACTGTTCGCTCTCGGGGCAATCCGAAGTGCTCGGCCGCGTCGGCCGTGATGTAGGACGTCGCCACGAACAACCGCTTGCGCCACCCGGCCATGGTCCGCTTCGACCCGCGCTGCAGCTCGATCTTCGACAGGAAGTACCGCGCCTGCCCGAGGTCCAGCGCCCCTTCGGTCTGCGCCGGATCCAGCAACGCGAGCGCCGCGGGCACGTCCGGCGTCTCCATGTACCCGAAGCGAGCGCTCACGTAGACAATGCCGTCGTCGACGTACCCGAGCTCGTCAACCTGAACGCGCCGCTCCAGCGGCACCCGCGGCACAGGTTCGGTCTCGATGGACACGATCACCACCCGCTCGTGCAACACGTGGTTGTGCTCAACGTTCGCCCGCATCGCCAACGGCGCGGTCTCTTTGCCACGGTTGAGAAACACAGCACACCCCGGCACCCGCGTCGGCTGCTGCTCATGGAGCTCCTCGACAAACGCCTGCAACGACCCCTCAGCATCCCGGCGAGCCTTGGTGACGATCGCCCGCCCACGCTGCCAGGTCGTCATGACGGTGAACGCGGTCAGCCCGATCAACAACGGCAACCAAGCGCCATGCAGCAACTTCGTCATGTTGGCCGCGAGGAACAACAGATCCACACCCAGCAACAGAACGCAGCCGAGCCCGATCGCCCACGCCGGAGCACCGAACTTCAAGCGCGCGATGAACAGGAACAACGTCGTGGTGATCGTGATGGTCCCGGTAACGGCCATCCCGAACGCGAACGCCAGCGCAGCCGACGTCTGAAACGCGAACACGAGCGTCAACACCGAGATCATCAACATCCAGTTGATCCACGGCACGTAGATCTGCCCGATCGTCGACTCCGACGTGTGCGCGATCCTCAACCGCGGCAAATACCCGAGCTGCGCAGCCTGCGACGCCACCGAGTAGGCCCCAGTGATCACGGCTTGCGAAGCGATCACGGTCGCCGCCGTGGCCAGCACGACCATCGGCCACCGAGCCCACTCAGGCACCAGCAGGAAGAACGGCCCGCTGACGTTGGCAGGGTCGTCCAGAATCAACGCCCCTTGCCCCATATAACTGAGCACACAGGCGGGAAACACCAGAAACAACCACCCACGGGCAATGGCGGGCCGCCCAAAGTGCCCCATGTCCGCGTACAACGCCTCGGCACCAGTCACAGCCAGCACCACAGCCGCCAGCGCAAAGAACGCGATGTCAAAGTGCCCGAACAAAAACCCGACCGCATACGTGGGCAACAACGCCTTGAGGATCTCCGGATGCCCAGCGATCCCAACGACCCCAGCCACCCCGATCACACCGAACCACAGGATCATCACCGGCCCGAAGAACCGCCCGACCACCCCACTCCCCCGCCGCTGCACCAAAAACAGCCCAACGATGATCACGGCAGTGATCGGCACGACGAACCGCTCCAACTCCGGCTCGACGACCTTCAACCCCTCCACCGCAGACAACACGGAGATAGCAGGCGTGATCATGCTGTCGCCAAAGAACAACGCAGCGCCAAACACCCCCAGCGCAGCCAACGTAGCCGCAGCCTTCCGCCCCTGCTTGGCCTTCCACCGCCGCAACAGCGTGATGAGGGCCATGATGCCGCCCTCACCATCGTTGTGAACGCGCATGGCCAGCAACACGTAGGTGATGGTCACGATGATCATGACCGACCAGAAGATCAACGACACAACGCCATAAACGTTGTCCACGCTAACCGGCACAGGATGCGGATCAGCGGGGTTGAACACAGTCTGAATCGTGTAGATCGGACTAGTACCGATGTCACCGAACACAACCCCGAGCGCCCCAACAACCACAGCCAGCCGAACGCCATCATGAGCAAGCTTCCGCCGAGCCGGCGCGTCGGAAACCTGCTGATCAGCCACGAACAACCCCCTAAACCACCTGGTGCCCGCAAGATAACCGCACCCCAGGACAACCGCAGAGCGCTACCGGGTGATCTTTACGCGTTCCTGACGCACCACAGACCACGCGAAGCCGAAGGCGAGCAGTCCTTACCGCGCGGTCAGGGCGGTGGGGTCCCGTCACGAGTCGCGCCATAGCTCTTGCTGCATCAGAGAGGTCAGGTCAAGTCGACACGCTTTTCGTCGACTTGACCTGACCTCTCTGATGTGGCCCGCTCTTGGCTCGGCTCGTGACGGGACCCCACCGCCAACGCACCCCTCAAAGCAACAGGCAGCCGCCCAACGCAACAGGCGTGCCATCAACCCGCCCACGGCGCCACCCCCCGATCAGATTGCCGGGGGTCTGGGGGCAGAGCCCCCAGGGGAAGCACCCAACGCAAGCCGGCCGCCCGCAAGGTGACCACCCGCCCGGTCGCAACCCGCCAGCCCGCCGCCCGCAAGGTCGCCACCCGCAAGCCCGCCGCCCACCCGGTCGCAACCCGCCAGCCAGGGGGAGCACAACCGGCACCCTTTGACATACCCATACCCCCCTAGGGTATAAATAAGGCCAGAGCCCACCGCTCCCCCGGCATGACCACCCGGCCGCGCGGTGGCCGGAGAAGGAGCGAGACATGCACGGCTACGCCCAAACAAAGGCCTCCCACCTACGCCGCCTCCGGAGAATCGAAGGCCAGGTCCGCGGCTTGCAACGGATGATCGAAACAGACGAGTACTGCATCGACGTGCTCACTCAGATCTCCGCGGCCACCAGGGCGTTGCAGGCGGTCTCACTGGGGCTGCTCGACGAGCACCTCAAGCACTGCGTGAGCCAGGCCATCACAGCAGGCGGCACCGAAGCCGACGCGAAGATCGCGGAAGCCAGTGACGCAATCGCCCGCCTGGTCCGCTCCTAAACCGCGAGGAGAAGGCCCATGAGCAAGGCAACGATCACCAGCATCTCCCCGGTCCGATGAAGACCGGATACAAGGTAGCCCTCTACGCCGCAACGCTGGCGGCGATCTTCACCGGCACCTGGGCAGCAGGCGCGGCAACCGGCCCACCCGAAACACCGCCGACACACACCGAAGAAGCCTCACACGGCAGCGGCACCCACGACGAGACACAGTCCAAGCTCCCACCAGGACTGTCCGTTTCGGACAACGGCTACACGCTACGGCTGAACGAGAACAAGTCACTGGCCTTCCAAATCGAAGGCCCAGACGGACGACCGGTCACGAAGTTCGCCGTAGAACACGAAAAACGCCTGCACCTGATCATCGTCCGCCGAGACGGCTCGAACTTCCAGCACGTCCACCCGACCATGGCCCCGGACGGCACCTGGTCGATCCCTCTCACCCTCCCACAAGCTGGCAGCTACCGAGTGTTCGCCGACTTCAAACCAGAGGACGGCCCCAAGACCACACTGGGCGCGGACATCCAGATACCGGGCGACTACCGCCCCCAGAACCACATCAACAGCAGCACGTTCACCGTGGACGGCTACGAGGTATCCCTCACCGGAGAACTCAACGCGGGCAAGGCATCGACCGTCACGATAGAAATCACCAAGAACGGCAAGAAGGTGACAGACCTCCAGAACTACCTGGGCGCCAAGGGCCACCTGGTAGCGCTGCGGGCATCCGACCTGGCCTACCTGCACGTGCACCCCGAACAAAGCGACCAGGTGAAGTTCGCGGTCGAGGTGCCGACAGCCGGAAAGTACCGCCTGTTCCTGGACTTCCAGCACGACAACGTGGTCCGCACGGCGGAGTTCACGCTCACGACCCACGGGGAGGGCGGTCATGGCCACTGACACCATCGAACTCTCGATCGGCGGCATGACCTGCGCTTCCTGCGCGGCGCGGATCGAGCGCAAGCTCAACAAGCTGGACGGCGTCGAGGCCTCGGTCAACTACGCCACCGAGAAGGCACGCGTCAGCTACGCGGGAGACCTCACGCCCGCCGACCTGGTGAAGGTCGTCGAGGACACCGGCTACACCGCCGAACTCCCGGCCGCGCCGACTCAAGCCGCGCCGGCTCAGAACACCGAGGACGCCACGACGAAGACGTTGCGGCAGCGGCTGATCACGTCCGCCGTGCTGTCGATCCCGGTGATCGCACTGGCGATGATCCCGGCGCTGCAGTTCACGTACTGGCAGTGGTTGTCGCTGGCTCTCGCCGGCCCGGTCGTCACGTATGCCGCGTGGCCGTTCCACAAGGCGGCGTGGACGAACTTCAAGCACGGCGCCGCCACGATGGACACGCTGATCTCCATCGGCGTGGGCTCGGCGTTCCTTTGGTCGCTCTACGCGCTGTTCCTGGGCACCGCGGGCACTCCCGGCATGACGCACGGGTTCACGTTCACCGTCGAACGGATGGCCGGGACCGGCAACATCTACCTCGAGGTCGCGGCGGGCGTCACGACGTTCATCCTGGCCGGGCGGTACTTCGAGGCGCGGTCCAAGCGGCGCGCGGGTGCGGCGTTGACGGCGTTGCTCGAACTCGGCGCCAAGGACGTCGCGGTCATCAGGAACGACCGCGAAGTCCGCATCCCGACCAGCGAACTCGAGGTCGGCGACAGGTTCGTCGTCCGGCCGGGCGAGAAGATCGCCACCGACGGCGTCATCGAGGAAGGCAGCTCCGCGGTCGACGCGAGCATGCTCACCGGCGAGTCGGTGCCGGTCGAGGTCCGGCCCGGTGACGCGGTGGCGGGCGCGACGGTCAACGCGGGCGGACGGCTCGTCGTGCGGGCGACACGGATCGGGTCGGACACGCAGCTCGCGCAGATGGCGAGGCTAGTCGAGGAGGCGCAGAACGGCAAGGCCGAGGTGCAACGCCTCGCGGACCGGATCTCCGCCGTGTTCGTGCCGATCGTGATCGCACTCGCCGTGGGCACGCTGGGCTTCTGGCTCGGCACGGGCGGCGGTGCGGGGGCGGCGTTCACGGCCGCGGTGGCGGTGCTGATCATCGCCTGCCCGTGCGCGCTGGGCCTGGCCACGCCGACCGCGCTGCTCGTCGGCACCGGGCGGGGCGCCCAGCTCGGCATCCTGATCAAGGGGCCGGAGGTGCTGGAGTCCACCCGCCGAGTCGACACCGTGGTGCTCGACAAGACCGGCACCGTGACGACCGGGCAGATGAGCCTGGTGAGCGTTCACACCGCGGAAGGCGAGGACGAGGACGAGGTCCTGAAGCTCGCCGGAGCGCTGGAGAACGCGTCCGAGCACCCGATCGCCAGGGCCGTCACCCAGGCAGCGGGTGACGTGCCTCCTGTCGAGGACTTCCAGAACGTCGAAGGCCTTGGCGTGCAAGGGGTGGTGAACGCTCACGCGGTGCTCGTCGGCCGGGAACGCCTGCTGAACGACTGGAGCGTCAAGCTCGACGCGCGCCTCACCGAGGCCAAGCAAGCGGCCGAACGGCAGGGACGCACGGCAGTCCTGGTCGCGTGGGACGGCAAGGCCCGTGGCGTGCTGGTGGTCGCGGACACGATGAAGCCCACGTCGAAGGAAGCCGTCGAGGGTCTCCGCGGGCTCGGGCTGCGTCCGGTGCTGCTGACCGGCGACAACAGGGCGGCGGCGGAAGCCGTGGCCGCCGAGGTCGGCATCGACGAGGTCATCGCCGAGGTGCTGCCGGCCGACAAGGTCGACGTCGTGAAGCGCCTGCAGGACGAGGGGCGCGTCGTGGCGATGATCGGCGATGGCGTGAACGACGCCGCCGCGCTCGCCCAGGCCGACCTGGGCCTCGCGATGGGCACCGGCACGGACGTCGCGATCGAGGCCAGCGACCTCACGCTGGTGCGCGGCGACCTGAGGGCCGCCGTGGACGCGATCAGGCTGGCGCGGCGCACGCTCACAACGATCAAGGGCAACCTGTTCTGGGCGTTCGCGTACAACGTCGCCGCGCTGCCGTTGGCGGCGTTGGGCCTGCTCAACCCGATGATCGCGGGCGCGGCGATGGCGTTCTCGTCGGTGTTCGTGGTGAGCAACAGCCTGCGGTTGCGCGGCTTCCGCTGACAGGACCCACACGGGCGGTTCCGTAGCCTCGGTACATCAGCCTCCGAAGAACAGGAGTCAGGTGTGCCGAGGTTCGCCCTGGTCGCGGCGTTGCTCGTAACGCTGACGGCGTGCACCTCGACGCCGCCCGCGAACACTCCGGCGCCCACGTCCGGCAGCAGCGCCCCACCACCGGCCGAGCAGGTCTACGTGTCGATCGGTGACTCCTACGCGACCGGCTTCGGGCCGGGCGGCGCGAGCGAGAGCTTCGCGCAGATCGTCGCGAAGCAGTCCGGCCTCAAGCTGATCAACCTGGCCTGCAACGGCGCCACGTCCGCCGATCTCGCCTCCAAACCGGCCTGCGGGCCCGACGCCGGCGGCAAGACCCAGCTCGACGCCGCGGTGGAGGCGTTGCGCGGCAAGAAGGCGGGCCTGGTCACGGTGGTGATCGGCGGCAACGACCTGGCGCCGTGCGCGCTGTCGCAGGAACCGCTGGAGTGCGCGACCAGGACCGTCGCCGACATCCAGACCAACGTCGCCGGCACGCTCACCGAGCTGCGGGAGGCCGCGCCGGACGTCAAGATCGTCGGGCTGACCTACCCGGACGTGTTCCTCGGCGCGTGGGTGAACCCGTCGTTCCCCAACGGCAAGAACCTCGCCCGGTTGTCGGTCACGATGTTCCAGGACTTCAACACCAAGATCGCGGCCCAGTACGGCAGGTTCGGTGCCGAGTTCGCGGACGTCACGGACTCGACCGGCGGCTACGGCGCGCTGACCGAGCTGACCCAGGACCCGAAGTACGGCCAGATCCCCGCCTCCGTGGCCAAGGTGTGCACGCTCACCTACTTCTGCGACCGCACCGACGTGCACCCGACGCCCGCCGGTCACCAGGCGATCGCGGAGGCCGTCACCGCCGCGGGACGTTGATCACGACGGCCTCACGGGCGATCTCGTACCCTCGGCAGGTCGGTTCGCACGGGGACGAGGAGCAGGTGTGCAGAGGTTCTCGCTGGTCCTGACCTCTGCGTTGACGCTGCTGGTGGCCTCGTGTTCCGCGAGCGCACCTCCTGCGACCAGCACCGTCGAGGCCGGGCAACGGCTGTACGTATCGCTCGGCGACTCCTACGCCACCGGACTCGGGCCGAACGGCACCGGCGAGAGCTTCGCCCAGATCGTCGCCAGGCAGTCCGGTCTCGGGCTGGTCAGCGTCGCCTGCAACGGAGCCACCTCCGCCGACCTGCTCTCCTCGCAGGCGTGCGAACCGGAGGCAGGCGACCGGACCCAGGTCGACGTCACCGTCGACACGTTGCGCACCGGCCAGGTAGACCTGGTCACGATGGTGATCGGCAGCAACGACCTGCTGGAACCGTGCGCGGTGGCCCAGGACCCGGCCGAGTGCGCGACGTCGGCGATCACCGACACCAGGATCAACATCGCCACCGCGCTGACCAGGTTCCGCGAGGTGGCGCCGGACGTGCGGATCGTCGGGCTGGGCTACCCGGACGTGTTCCTCGGCGCGTGGGTGAACCCCGCGCTCCCGAACGGCGAGGACCTCGCGCGCACGTCGGTCACGTTGTACGAGGACTTCAACAGCGAGATCGCGGCGGAGTACGCGAAGTTCGGCGCGAAGTTCATCGACGTCACCGGCACGACCGGCGGCTACGGGGCGTTGACCGACCTGACCGAGGACCCGAAGTACGGCCAGATCCCGGTCTCGGTCGCCGAGGTGTGCACGCTCACCTACATCTGCGAGGACACCGACGTGCACCCGACGCCGGCAGGCCACCAGGCGATCGCGGACGCCATCACCGCCGCGGGTCGCTGAACTCCGCCCGCACCGAGGTCCCTTCACCCGCGACGGAGCGCACGGTCAGCCGTCCGCCGACCGCCGCCACCCGGTCGTCCAGCCCGCGCAGCCCGGAGCCGGACGTGTCGGCGCCACCGGTTCCGTTGTCGCTCACATCGACTGTGACCATGCCGTCCACGCAGGTGACCTCGATCAGCACCTCGCCGGCCCTGGCGTGCTTTGCCGCGTTGGTGAGCGCTTCGGCGACCACGAAGTAGCAGGTGCGTTCGGCGACGGCGGAGAGCCTGGCCGACGGGACGCCGGTGAGCACCGCCGGAACAGCCGACCGCTCGGCCAGCGAGAGCAGCGCGGGACCTAGTCCGGCGTCGCTGAGCAGCACCGGGTAGATGCCGCGGGCGAGTTCGCGCAATTCGTCCAGCGCCCTGGCCAGCTCCTCACGGGCGGCGGCGAGAAGCTCGGGCGAGTTCTCGGCCAGCCGCAAGGTGAGCAGCACCGACACCAGTCGCTGCTGGGCGCCGTCGTGCAGGTCGCGTTCGACCTGGCGGCGTGCTTCGTCGGCGGCCTCCACGATCCGCCGCGCCCGCGACTCGTTCTGCACGGCCAAAGCCGCACTCGCCGCGACCGCCCGCACGAACGACGGGTCCAGCGCCGGATCGTGCACGAGCGCCGCCAGCCGTGTCCCTCCCGCTTCGAGGTACGTGACGCCACGAGAGGTCGGCGCCATCTCGCCGTACACGATCTCCAACGACGGATCGTGCAACGTGCGCGCCAGCACCGAACGCAGGTCGTCGGGCACCCCGGCGCCGAGAGAGACCGCGAGTTCGCCCACCGCCGACCGGTCGAGCCGCGCCCGCACCAACCCGTAGAGCAACGCCAACGGCCACCCGACCAGCACGATCTCGGTCGACCACTGCAACGGCACCTGCACCGCGGCCGGCAGCCCGAGCAACGCCGCCGCGTACGTGACGACCAGCGTGAGCACGATCGCCGCACCGCCCCACACCACCGGCCCGAGATCACGCCGGGCCGCGCTCCCCGCACGCAGCCAGCGCGTGATCATGCGTGCCAGCAACGCGACGAACAACGCGATCCCGCCGACGAGCACGACCACCGCGACGGCCGGGATCCCCGGCGACGACACCTCACGGATCACCACGATGTTCTGCGGCCCGTCGAACGGTGTGAGCAGCAGGTAACCCACGTTGACCGGCACCGTCAGCAGATAGGCGACGCTCACGACCACGCGCTGCCAACGACTCGCGATCCGTCCGGTCGGATAGGTGACCAGCAGATGCCCGAGCACCGCCAGGTAGAGCGTCTTCGTCGAGACCCCGACGGCGTAGGCCCAGGAGGTCTCGACGGCCCCGGCCAGCCGCACGAACCACGCCAGGCCGACAGCGATCATCAGCCGGCCGGCGAGGCTGTCCGGACGCCGGTCCGCGGCCTCGATGCCGGCGCCGATGAACGCCAGCCCGACCGCGAGGTTCAGCACCACGGCGGGGACCGGGACCTCGTAGCCGCCCCACACCAGCGCGGCCAGGGCCAGGAACCCGGTGCCCAGCCAGAGGATCCTCATCGGCGCAGGTAGGCGAGCACGGCCAGCACCCGCCGGTTGTCGTCGGGTCCCTGGTGCAGCCCGAGCTTCGTGAACACCGACCGCACGTACGCCTCGACCGTCTTGGGACTGAGGAACAGCCGCTCGCAGATCGCCTGGTTCGACCGGCCCTCTGCCATCACGGCGAGCACCTCGCGTTCCCGTTCCGACAACGACTCCAGCGGATCGCCGGCCCGCCGCCTGCCCACCAGCGTCGCCACCACGCCGGGATCGATCACCAGCCCGCCCGCCACGACCCGCCGCACCGCGTCGGCCAGCTCCGCCGTGTCCGCGACGCGATCCTTGAGCAGGTAGCCGGCTCCTCGGGCGTCCGAGTCGAGCAGCTGCACCGCGTAGTGCGGCTCGACGTGCGCCGACAGCACCAGGATCCCGATCTCCGGGTGCGTCCCGCGGATCTTCCGCGCGGCGTCGAGGCCTTCGGTCGTGAAGCCCGGCGGCATCCGGATGTCCACGACCACGACGTCCGGCGGGTCGGCCTGCACGCGAGCCAGGAGTTCGGCCGCGTCGCCGACCTTCGCCACCACCTCGAACCCCGCGTCCGTCAGCAACCGCGCGACACCTTCGCGGAACAACGCAGAGTCGTCAGCTACTACTACGCGCATGCGCTGATGCAACCACGTGTCCCGCCTGCCGTCGCCGCCACACGACCACCATGACCACGTTCACCACGGTCAGCCCGGCCACCGCCGGCCACAGGTGCTGCAGCGCACCTGCGGTGTCGCTCACGACGAACGTCCACGCGATCTTGAACAGGCCGCCGCCGTTGATCGCGACCAGCGCCCACGGCAGCGAACGCCGCCACAAGGCCACGGCGAGACCGCCGAACGTCAGCGGCACGAGCAGGCCGACGGCGAGCTTCGCAGGCGTCCACTCGCCTAGCAGGTACTCGCGTTCTGCGGCGAGCATCTCGATCGCGCCGGCGGTCGGGTGCTCCGGCGCGGGGAACCACGCCATGCTCGTGGCGAGCGCCAACAACGTCGCCACAAGTCCCCAACCACTGCGTTTGTAGCTGAAGTACGCGAACGGCAGCAGGAACAACGGCCGGATGTACCAGCTGAGCTCGTTGTGATGCCGTGCCCACGCCCACGCGGCGAGCTCGTTCAGCCACTCCGTCATCTTCTGGCTCCTCTCGAGTGGCCTCCAGAGTTCGCTCTCCCGCACAGCGGGACCACGAGGCCAACCCGCGAACCGGAGCAGGGTTGTCCCCGTATTACCCGAAAGACTCTGTTGATCAGCGTCCGCGCCTGACAAGCTCTCGAACCGTTGCCGCACCGAGGAAGTGTTCGATGACCGTGCTCCCGCACACCACAGACGTCCTGCACCGGCTCAGCGACGCCGTTGACGGTTTCCTGCGCAGTGAGAGGGAGTTCAACCTCACCGACCCGTCGACGCACATGCTGGTCGGAGGCCGGTTGCGCACGCTCGGCGCGCAGATCGGCACCAGCGTGGCCGCGGGCATCCCGGACGAGGACATCGCCGCCATCGTCCAGCCCGCCCGGTCGGCGTGTTCACGCTCACCCTTCATGCGCGACGAGAACGAGTGGGCACGCGGCTACCCCAGCGACTTCAAGCTGGTGGAACACGTGATGGCGCAGGCCAACGAGGCCGCGCCGGGCACGCTCGGCTGGCACGTCGAGACGAACCTGCAGAACTCCGCGATCACCCAGCAGCAGCGCAACCGGGTGATGCACCAGGCCCGGCTGATCAGCGACACTCTCACCGCACCGCGCAACGGCCCGCGTTCGATCCTGGTGATCGCCGCCGGCGCAGCCCCCGACCTGCGGCTCATCCCGCCCGGCATCCTGCGGCCCGGCGACAGGTTCGTGCTCACCGACGTCGACCCGGACGCGCTGGAACTGGCCGAGAAGCGGCTCGGGCCGCTCAACGACGTCACGACCTCGGTCTCCGGCAACGTGTTCCGCGCGCTCCCGAAGCTCATCGAGCTCGGCCCGTTCGACCTCGTGCTCGTCAACGGCCTGTACGACTACCTCAACGACCGCGCGGCCGTGCGGCTGACCGAGGCCGTGCTGACCCGGCTCTGTCGTCCGGGTGGCACGTTCTACTTCTCCAGCATCACGTCCGGGAACCCGTTCCGGTGGTCACTGGAGTACCTGATGGACTGGTCGGTGATCGAACGCGACGAGCCCGCCGTGCGCGCGTTGCTGCCGGGCTGCGACGTGTCCGTCGGCCACGACCCGACCGGGCTGGCGCTGCTCACGCACGTCCGGACGCGGCGCGGCTGACGTCCCGGCCGCGACTCAGCGCAGGCCGTGCGCGATCCGGGTCACGAAGGCCGCCAGCCGGTCCGGCGTGAACTTGTCCGGGTCGGTGAGCACCAGGCGGCCCGACATCTCGGCCAGGGCGAGCATCGCGTGGCCGAGCAGGGCCGAGTCCAGATCGTCCAGGCGGCCCAGTTCCTTGAGGCCCAGCGCGGCCAGGTCCTCGATCTGGGCCAGCACGCCCGCTCTCACCAGCTCCACCTGAGCGCGGAACTCGTTCGGGGTGCCCTCGGGCGGGAGGAGCACGAGGCGCCAGCGGTCGGGGGCCTCCACGACCGCGTTCACGAAGACGCGGACGGCGTCGGCGAAGGCGTCGTCCGGGGACCGCGTGGCGAAGTCGGTGGGCAGGGCGGCGATGACCTGTTCGGTCGCGCGGCCCGCCTCGCGGTCGAGCAGGGCGCTGATGAGTTCGCCCCTGTTCGCGAACAGGTCGTACAACACGGGCTTGGTGACCTGGGCTTCTTTGGCGACCGACTCCATCGTGACCGTGTCGAAGCCGGCCGGAATGAGGCTCAGCGCGGCGTCCAGCAGCTGCTCGCGGCGCTGCTCGGGCGGCAGGCGGCGGGCGTACTTGCGACGCGTTGTGTTCACGGGACCATATTGCTACGGTGGCGTAGCTTTCACAAAGCTACGCTGGCGTAGTAATTGGCGGAGGTACTGCGATGGAGCCGGACAACCTCGTTCTGCAGCCGCGTGACGTGCAGTTCGACTGGTCGACCCTGCCGATGCACTGGGTCCCGGACGAGCCGGTGACCACGCACGTCATGAACGTCCTGCACCTGCTGCTGCCCGAGGGCGAGCGGTGGTTCGTGCGGACGTTCCAGCAGGCGGTGCCGCTGATCACCGACGACACGTTGCGCGAGGACGTGCTCGGGTTCATCGGGCAGGAGGCCATGCACGCCGAGGCGCACAGCGAGGTCCTCGACCACCTGCTGGCGAACGGGCTGGACCCGCGGCCGTACACGCGGCAGATGGAGCACGTGTTCCAGCGGATCCTCGCGCCCACACCGGGACTGAGCGAGGGACGGGCGCGGGACCAGTTGCTCGAACGGGTCGCGATCGTCGCCGCCATCGAACACTTCACCGCCTACCTGGGCGACTGGATGCTGAACGCCGACGCGCTCGACAAGGCCGGCATCCACCCGGTGATGCTGGACCTGTTGCGCTGGCACGCGGCCGAGGAGGTCGAGCACCGCAGCGTCGCGTACGACCTGATGTGCCACCTCGACCGCCGATACGTGCGCCGTGCGCGCACGATGTTGCTCGTCGCGCCGGTGTTGTTCGGGCTGTGGGTGCGCGGAGCGCGGTTCATGGTGCGCGCGGACAAGACCACGAGGGTGCGGCTCACCTGGCGCGAGTTCATGCGGGCGTCCCGGCGCGGACTGCTGCCGAAGCTGTCGGAGATCCTTCGCGCGTTCCTGCGGTACTTCCACCCGGCGTACCACCCGAAGCAGGAAGGCTCGACGACGCAGGCGATCGCGTACCTCGCCTCCTCCCCCGCCGCTCGCGAGGCGCACTGATGCTGAACGGCCTCACGCGGTTCGGCGCCCTCTACGACGCCGCGGTCACCCGGTTCGGTGGCCGGGCGCGGCCTGGCATCGCGCGGGATGCCTTGTGGCTCAACGTTGTCGAACGCTCACAAGTAGCGGACGGGGTGGTGAGCCTCCGGTTCGGCGGGACCGCGCTGCCCGCCTGGCAGCCGGGGTGCCACCTCGACCTGCACCTGCCGTCCGGGCTGCGCCGCCAGTACTCGCTGTGCGGCGATCCGGGCGAGAACACCTACCGGATCGCGGTGCGCGAGGTCGGCGCCGGTTCGCGCGAGGTGCAGGCTTTGCAGGTGGGCGACCGGATCCAGGTGCGCGGGCCGCGCAACGCCTTCCCGTTCGCCGGGCTCGGGCCCGTCGTGTTCGTGGCGGGCGGCATCGGGATCACCGCGATCCTGCCGATGGTGCACGCGGCCGCGCGGGCGGGCCTCGACTGGCGGCTCGTGTACTGCGGGCGGTCGATGGCGGCGATGCCGTTCCTGGACGAGCTACCCGTCGGACGCGTCGACGTGCGGATCGGACGGGGCGATGCACTGCTCGGCGACGCTTCTCCCCGTGGCGCGGTGTACTGCTGCGGGCCGGCGTCGATGCTCGAACAGGTGCGGGCCGAGTTCTCGTCGCGCTGGCTGCACTTCGAACGCTTCAGCCCGCCGCCGATCGTCGACGGGCGGCCGTTCACGGTCGAACTGCGCCGCAGCGGGGTGTCCCTCGACGTGCCGGCCGACCGGTCGGCGCTGGACGTGATCAGGGACTTCCGCCCGTCGGTCGCCTACTCGTGCCGGCAGGGGTTCTGCGGCACGTGCGACGTCGGCGGTGTGCGGATCTGCGTGGACCGGCCAACCGGTGATCGACTCGTCTTGGAGGAACTGTGAGGGTGCGTTCCGGGGAAGTCGAACTCGCCGTGCAGGTGCGCGGCACGTCCGGGCCGACCGTGGTCCTGGTACACGGGTATCCGGACACGCACGAGGTCTGGGATCGCGTGGCCGCGTTGTTGGAGAAGGACTTCCGCGTCGTCACGTACGACGTGCGCGGCGCCGGCGAGTCGACGCCGCCGTCCACTGAGGACGGTTACCGGCTCGAACGGCTGGCGGCCGACCTGTTCGCGGTGATCGACGCGGTCAGCCCTGACGAGCCGGTGCACGTCGTCGGCCACGACTGGGGTTCGATCCAGTCCTGGGAGGCCGTGACGACACCCGGCGCGCGGATCGCCACGTTCACCTCGATCTCCGGGCCGTGCCTCGACCACATGGGGCACTGGTCGCGGAAGGGCCTGTCGATCGCTCACATCAGGCAGTTCTTCCGGTCCTGGTACATCGGCGCGTTCCACCTGCCGGTGCTCGCGCCGCTGTTCTGGCGGCTGTACCTCGGCCCGCGCTGGGGCGGCGTGCTGCAACGGCTGGAGGGCGTGCAGGTCAAGCCCTCGCGCACGATCACATCGGACGCGGTGCGCGGAATCTCGTTGTACCGGGCCAACATCCGGCAGGTCATGCGCGCGCCGCGGCAACGCCTCGCACCCATGCCGGTACAGGTGATCCAGCCGACTCGCGACCGGTACATCCGCACCGAACCGCTCGATCTCGAACGCTGGGTGCCGTCACTGACGCGCAGGAAGATCGCCGCTGGACACTGGGCACCCCTGAGCCACCCGGCACCGCTCGCCCGGATGATCAGCGAGTTCGTCACCGACTCCACTCCCCCGCGCGAGCTCGTCGTGATCACGGGCGGTGGCAGCGGGATCGGCCGGGCGACGGCGGTGGCGTTCGCGAAGACCGGCGCGAAGGTCGTGGTGTCCGATGTGGACTTCACTGCGGCCAAGGAGACCGCCGGCATGATCGACGGCCACGCCTACGAGGTCGACGTGCGCTCCGAGGAGGCGGTACGGGCCTGGGCGCGGCAGGTCGCGGACGAGCACGGCGTGCCCGATGTCGTCGTGAACAACGCCGGTATCGGCCATTCCGGGTCGTTCATGTCGACGTCCACGGAGCAGTGGCAGCGGGTGCTGGACGTCAACCTGTGGGGCGTCATGCACGGCTGCCGGGCGTTCGGCGAGCTGATGGTGGAACGCGGAGAGGGCGGCCACATCGTGAACCTGTCCTCGGCGGCGGCCTATCTGCCGTCGAAGATCCTCTCCGCATACGCCACCAGCAAGGCGGCGGTGTTCATGCTCTCGGACTGCCTGCGGGCCGAGCTCGCGCCGCACGCCATCGGCGTCAGCGCCATCTGCCCTGGGGTCGTGAACACGAACATCACCGCGACCACGACGTTCTCCGGCGTCAGCTCCGAGGAGGAACGCCGCAAGCAGGACCGCGCGTCCCGGATCTACGCCCGGCGCGGCTTCGGCCCGGAGGGCGTGGCCACCCAGATCGTGCGTGCCGTGCGGCGCAACAAGCCCGTCGTGCCGGTGACGGCCGAAGCCAAGGCGGCCCGGCTCGCCAGCCGGGTCGCACCAGGCCTGTTGCGCGCCTTCGCCAAGCTAGACGTCGGCTAGTTCGCCACCGAACGCGGCGGCGAGCCGGAGCCAGGGCGCGGCCTCCTCAGGCCGGCCCTGCCGCTCCAGGGTGCGTCCGAGGAGCAGGTGGGCGTAGTGCTCGACCGGGTCGCGGTCCACGATCACGCGGAGCTGCGCCTCGGCCTTGCCGAGCTGTGCCGAGTGGTAGTAGGCGCGGGACAGCAGCAGGTGCAGGTCCGTCTGGAACGGCACCTCGCCGACGACCTCCGCCAACAACTGCGCGGCCTTGACGTAGTCGTGGGACTCGAACAGCAGCTGTGCGCGCTCCCACTTGTCAGCGGGAGTCTCGACGTAGCCGGCGTCGAACAGGTGCCTCACGGTCGCCCAGCGATCTGCCGCCACCTCACCGTTGGGCTGGTAGCTGTTGAAGCCGGCGCTGTCGTGCACCGAGAACTCGTTGTTCATCGATCCTCCCTTCCGGCGCGTACAACGCCTTCCGGGAGCAGGTATTCCCCACCGGCCCAGGACCGGCCGACTCGCAACGCGGGATCACTGTCGCGGATCGAGCGAAAGCGAGCGGAAAGCGTGGTTCCGCCAGATCATCCGCGAGACCTCCTCCGGATAGGCGGTCACCTCGTCCTCCACTCCGAACACTCGCGTGAGCCGGTTCGTCGTGTCGTAGGCGGGCCAGGGATCGCCGTGGATCGCGAACCCGCTCCACGCCGTCCGCATCCGCGCCGACACCTCCTCCGTCTCCGCCGTGACGTCACCCAGGATCGCGGCGGTCCCCCCGACCCCGAGGTTGCCGAACACCAGCGGAACGTCCAGCCCGTGGCACGCCCCGAACCGGTCGGCCGGCGCCCACGTCAGCTCGAAGACGTGCGCGCGACCGCCACCCGCGACCTGGGCCTCCGCGAGGTGCAGCGACGGCATGCGGAACAGCCAGTCCGAGCACACCACCTCGAACAGCTCCTCCGGCGCCAGTTCCGGATAGGTGAGACCGGGCGCGAACACCTCCAACGCCCACGCGGCCTGTTCCGCGGTCACCTGGCCGAGCATTCCTTCCAGCGCGGTGAGCAGTCGTTGCTCGTCCCGCGTGTGCCCGGCGATCAGCTCGACATCGCGCCCCGCACCCGACTCCAACGCCTCCCACGGCGTCATCGGCAGGACGTCGCCGTCCACCACGGCCGCGAACGGGATCTTCTTGTGCGCGGCCTGCCCCCACCGGAAGAACTGGCCGATCTTGGTCATGACCTCGTCGCCCGCGACCGTCAGCATCTCCGGATCCACAGTGGACAGATCGGCGACGGTGGGGCGCAGCCCGAGTTCGGCGGCGCACGCGACGGCGATGTCCGCGGCCAGGTCCGGCGCGAAGAACGCCACCGGCACGCTGCTCGCGATCGCGCGGTGGAACAGGCCCTTGGCGCGCGGCATGGCGAGCAACGCCGCCACCGAACCTCCGCCCGCCGACTCACCGAAGATCGTCACGCGGGCCGGATCACCGCCGAACGCGCGGATGTTGGCGCTCACCCACTCCAGCGCGGCGACCTGGTCGAGCAGGCCGCGGTTCGCCGGAGCACCCTCGATCAGCGCGAACCCCTCGACGCCGACGCGGTAGTTGAACGTCACCACGACGACGCCGTCCGACGCCAGCCGCGTGCCGTCGTACTCGGGCAGTCCGGACATGCCGATCATGTAGGCGCCACCCTGGATCCACACCATCACCGGCAGGTCCCCTGCCAGGCCGGGCGACCAGACGTTCACGGTCAGCCACTCGTCGCCGGCGACTCCGACGCCGTCCACGCCGAACACCCCGGCCTGCGGTGGCGGCGGCCCGAACGCCAACGCCTCCCGCACGCCGTCCCACGCCACCACGGGTCGCGGTGCGGCGAAACGTGCCGCACCGACCGGTGGCGCGGCGAACGGGATGCCGCGGAACACCGCCATTCCCGCCTCGGAAGCGCCCCGAACCGTTCCACCGCTGACTCGAACCTCGACCATGGCCGAATCGTCGGCGCACCGCTGCCGAAATAGCCAGGGATTTACCGCTGAGCGGTTCAGGCCGTGACGACGACCTTCGCCCGCGCGTGCTCCGACTCGACGTGCCGGATGGCGTCCGGCGCGTCGGTCAGCGGGTAGGTCCGCTCGATCACCGGCACCAGCTGCCCCGACTCGGCCAGTTCCCGCAACGCGGCCAGGTTCTCCTTGCTGGGCTTGGCCTCCAGCACCACGAGCCGCTGCCGGGAGAACGACGCGAGCAGCCTGCCCTGGATGATCAGCCGGTACGGGCCGAACAACGCCCCACCGCTGAAGCTGCCACCCCCGGACAGCACCAGCACGCCGTCCGGGGTGAGCAGCGCCCGCAACTCCCCCATCGACCTGTTCCCCACCAGGTCGAAGACGACATCGTAGTGCTGCCCGGTGCGGGTGAAGTCCGTGGTCTTGTAGTCGATGACGTGGTCGGCGCCGACCGAGCGCACCTGCTCGACGTTGCGCGTGCTGCACACGGCGGTCACGGTCGCCTTGCGCGCCTTGGCGATCTGCACCGCCATCAGCCCGACCCCGCCGGACGCGCCGTTGATCAGCACCTTCTGCCCCGCCCGCAGGTCCCGCAACCCCATCCACGCGGTGTTGCCCGCCAGCGGCAGCGTCGCCGTCTGCTCGAAGCTGAGGTTGGACGGCTTGTGCTCCACCAGGTTCGCGGGCACCCGGACGTACTCGGCGAAAGACCCCTCGACCTCGCCGAACACCTCGTCCCCGACCTGCACCATGCCGCCCACCCCTGGCCCGACCTCCGCGACCACACCCGCGAAGTCCATCCCCCTGATCCGCGTCTTCGGGCCCTTGAACCCGAGGAACAGCCGCGCGAAGTACGGGTCGCCGCGCATGATGTGCCAGTCGGCGGCGTTCACCGACGACGCCCGCACCCGCACCAGCACCTCGCCGGCCGCGGGCACGGGCCGTTCGACCTCCTGCAGCTCCAACACGTCCGCGGACCCGTATCTGTCCTGCACGATCGCCTTCATCGCGGCCTCCCTGCCTTGCGAAGGAAGGTAAGCGGCGGCGATGTCCCGGCACATCAGGGACGACCCCTAGGGCGGCCACCCGATGTCGTCCGACATCATCCTGGCGGCGAAGTCCTCGGCGTCCGCGAAGTCCTTCGCGTACTTGGCCATGCGTTCGGCGCGGAAGTCCTCCGTGGGCGGATCCGGATCCTGGTCCTCGTCCGGGAGGTACTCGAAGGGCTGGACGTGCGTGAGGAACGCGGCCAGCTCCGGTCGCCCGGTCCTGATCAGTTCCTCGTGCCGCTCAGCGGGAAACCCGCACGAGTAGCGAGCACCGTGGTAGCGGTCGATCACCCCGAGGTACAGCGCGTCCAGGTTCGGGAACGACTCCCGCGCCACGACCTCGGCCGGTAGCGGCACGCTGTCGCGGCGGTGGTGCGCGGTCCAGACGTCCTGTTCCAGGTCGAGTTCCAGCAGCCGTTGCGCCGCACGGGAACGGGCCAGGTCGGTCAGGCCTTCGTCGCCGATCACGTTGTCGTGCAGGCCCAGTTCCCACAACTGGGGCAGCACTGGCCACTCGGCGAGCACGCGGGCGCCGCCGGAGTCGATGTTGTTGTGCGAGAACGAGATGCTCTCCAGCAGCGGCGCTTCCGGCGGCAACGACGTCATGTCGCCGAGGGCGCAGTCGTCCAGGTTCAACGTCCGCAGGGTGCGCCACGCGGGCGCGTCCGGCACGGAAGGCAAGGCGCCCAACGGGTTTGCCGACACGGTCAGGGACTCCAGCGGCAGCTCCAGCACCGCGGTCAACCCGGCGGCGGTGAGTCCGGTCGCGGAGAGGTTCAGCGACCTCAGGCGCTTCGACTCCGCGACGGCCCGTGCGCCCGCGTCCCCGATCGGCTGCACGTCCGACCGGCCGTAGTGCGGCGAACCACCCGTGCCACCGCTCAGGTCGAGGTGTTCGAGCGCGGGCATGCGTGCGGAGAACAACTTCCGCACGCCGTCCGGGCCGAGGTGGTTCTGGTGGAGGTCGAGATGCCGCAGCCGGGGGTACTCCTCGGCGAACGCGCCGGCGGTGCGGTCGGTCGCGACGAGGTTCGTCAACACCATCTTCTCGATGATCGCGGCGTCGACGGCACCCAGCACGCCCGCGATCGTGTCGTCGCCGACGGGCAACGCCGCGAGGGTCAGTTCGGTGAGCTGTCCGAGCACGCCGCCGGCCACGATCGCCGCCACGCCTCGCGCGCCGAGTCCTTCGCGGCCCATGCCCATGGTGGTGCCGTGCACGGTGAGACCGCGCAGGTTCGTGAGCGTCGCGCGGGAGAAGAACTCCTCGCACGCGACGTCGTCCGCCTCGATGACGTTGCCGAAGTACGGTGCCCACAACGGCTGCTTGCCGTCCTTGCCGCAGCGGAACCCGATCTCGAGGTGGTTCAGCGCGGAGATTCCTTGGCACCCGGCCAGATCACGTGCGTCGTCGGCGCTCTCCACGAGCACGACGGCGGACTTCAGGTCCGGCGCGAGGCCGTTCCGCAAGAGGTGGATCAGGTCGGGCGCGAGCAGGGCGGCGTGCCGCAGCCGGGTCGGCCGGTCGATGCGCAGGGGCGGAATCTTGAAGTGCCACAGGTCTTCTGACACCCGCACCGTCGAGAGCGACTCGAGCCGGGTGACCACCTCGCTCGCCGCGAACCGGTCGATCACTTTCCCGTCCGATTCCGACAGACCCGCGAACTCGACCGAGCGCAGGTGTTCCCAGTGATCGGCGGTCTCCGCCAGTGCCGCCACCTGGTCGTGGTCGTACCAGGCGAGCCGCAGGCCGGTCACCGCACGCACCTCGGGACGGACCCGCGGGTCCGGCAGCTCCAGGTCGCGCATCCCGTCGCGGGCGCTGCGCAGGTCGAGCGAACGAACGAGCGGCCAGACCGGTGCGGCGAAACCGGAGTTCAGTGCGGCGATCCAGGAGTACGGCGCCTGACGTGTCTCATCGGGCCAGGAGACGAGCTGTTCCTCGCACCACCCGAGGAGATCCTCGTCAGATCTCGTCACGGCAGCACAAAGCGCGCGGAACGCCAAGGGGCTCGGCGTTCCGCGCAGCGCTCTTGCGATTTCCTCGTTCACCCGCCCGAACCTACTGCGGCAGCTGCTCGCCCGTCTGCGCTTTGACCATGTACTCGGCGTACCAGTCGGGCCAGTTCTCGTCGTACTCGCCGCCGTTGCGCTTCTCGTGCTCGCCGTGGGCGACAGCGGCCCTGCGCAACGCCGCGGCCAGGTCGGCGATCGACGCGTAGGACGTGTCGTCGGCGTCGACGCGGCCGGGCAGGCGGGTCGTGACCTCCTGCAGGATCCACGTGTTGCCGTCCGGATCGGCGAACTCGGCGCGCGTGAAGTAGCTGCGGCGCTCGGGGTCCGCTCCCTCGACGGGACCGTCCGGTCCGCCGTGGAACAGCGGACCGACCTTGACGCCGGCGGCGAGCAGGGCCTCGTGCGTCTCCACGATGTCCGAGACGATCAGGAAGTGCCTGCCGGAACCGGGTTCCGCGGTCGTCGCGCCCTCACCGAAGTGGATGGAGGCGTCCGATCCGCGAGGGGTGAACTGCACGACCCACGGCGGGGTGACGTCCAGGCGCCAGCCGAGGCGCGAGTAGAACTCCTTGGCGCGCTCGACATCGGTGACGGGGATGACGGTGACTTCGAGCAACATGTCGATCTGGTCGAGGTTCTTCACTTCGCTACTTCCTTCGCGAGATCGTGGAGAGCGTTGAGGAACGCCTCCGAAAAGGTGGGGAACGGCTGGATGACGTCGAGCAGCACGGCCAGCGGGACCTTCGCGCGGATCGCGACGGTGGCCTGCTGCAACCACTCGCCCGCCTCCGGGCCGACGGCGTGTGCGCCGGTGAGGACTTCGCCGTCGGACACGAGGGTCAGGAATCCGGGCCGCGTGGCGTACTCACGGGTGTAGGTGGCCGTACGAGCGACCCCGGACAGGTGAGCGGTCGCGGTGTACTTTCCTTCTGCCGCACCGACTGCGGCTACCTGCGGATCGGTGAACACGACCCGTGGCACGGCGTCGTAGTTGACGCTCGCGTGCTGGCCGAGGATGTTCGCGGCGGCCACCCGGCCCTGGTACTTGCCGACGTGGGTCAGGTTCCACTGGCCCGTGACGTCACCGACGGCCCAGATGCCGTCCGCCACGTTCATCCGCTCGTCGGTGGCGAGCCCACGCGGATCCGGTTCGATGCCCACGGTGTCGAGCCCGATGCCGTCGACGCGCGGACGCCGGCCGGTGGCGACGAGCAGCTTGTCGCCGCGCAACCGCGTCCCGTCCGAGAGGTCGAGGACGTACTCGCCGTTCTCGAACGAGGCCTTGTCAGCACGAACACCCAGGTGCAGCTCGACCCCGTCCGCGGTCAACGCCTCGCCCAGTGCGCGGCCGGCCGCTTCAGGTTCACGGGACAGCACCCGGTCGGCGCCGTCGACCAGCGCGACCGAGGCGCCGAGGTGCGTGAACGCCTGGGCCAGCTCGACCCCGGTCGGGCCGCCACCGAGGATCAGCAGCCGGCGCGGGATCTCCTGGACCCCGGTGGCCTCGCGGTTCGTCCACACGTCCAGGTCGCGCAGGCCGGGGATCGGCGGGATGAACGCCGACGAGCCGGTGGCGATCACGACGTGGTCGGCCGTGTAGGTCCGGTCGCCCACCGCGACGGTGCCGGGACCGGCGATCTTGCCGTCGCCCCGCAGCACGTCGATTCCCGCGCTCTCGGCCCATTTCTGGCCGCCCGCGTCGTCGTAGGAGGAGACCATGAAGTCGCGGTAGGCGAGCACGGCCTTCGCGTCGATCTCGCCGGTGACCGCCTCACGGGCGCCCGGCACCTGCCGGGCCGCCGCCACGGCCTCACCGGCACGCAGCAACGTCTTCGAGGGGATGCAGGCGTAGAACGAGCACTCCCCGCCGAGCAACTCGCGCTCGACCAGCGCCACGCGCAGCCCGCCCTCGGCGACGGCGGCGGCGAAGTGCTCGCCGGGTGAACCGCCGCCGATGACGATCACGTCGTAGTGCGAGGTCATCACACACGTCCAGGGAGGCGCGTCGTGACCTCCTGCAGCACCCAGCCGTTGCCGTCCGGGTCGCTGAACGAGGCGAACGAGCCGTAGCTGGTGCGGGCGGCGTCCGGGCCGGCGACGCGGCCGACCGTGCCGGCGTGGTGGAAGACGCCGGTCTTGTCGTGGAAGATCTCGCTGACGTCCACGCCGCGGCCGATCAGGTCCTCGCGGGCGGCCTCGATGTCGTCCACGATCAGGTGCATGCCCTCGGCGCTGCCCGGTTCCGCGTTCGAGACGCCGTTGCCGAAGATGATCGACGCGGGCGAGCCGGTCGGGGTGAACTGGACCAGGCGGTAGCCCTCGTCGTCAGCGAACTCGGCGTCGAAACGCCAGCCCAGCGTCTTGTAGAAGTGCACGGCCCTGTCGATGTCGCTGACCGGGATGACGGTGACCTCGAACCTGTAGTCCATCGGGTCCCACTCCTTCGTTTTGTCGATGACATGAGACTGCTCCCACCAGGGGCCGGTTCGAACCCGTGTAACCCCCTGGTCGATCCCTGGTGACTACGCTCGGACCCGTGTCGGACGAAGGTCTGCTGGGCAGACGCGCTGAGGGCGAGACGCTGGACCGGCTGCTCACGCAGGCGCGGTCCGGCGCAGGTCAGGTGCTGGTCCTGCGGGGTGAGGCCGGGATCGGCAAGACCGCGCTGCTCGACCACGTGTCGACGCGCGCCTCGGGCTTCCGCGTGACGCGGGCCGCGGGCGTCGAGTCCGAGAGCGCGTTCCCGTACGCGGGGCTGCACCAGCTGTGCGTGCCGTTCCTCGACCGGCTCGACAAGCTGCCGCCACCGCAGCGCGAGGCGCTCGGCACGGCGTTCGGCATGGCCACCGGATCCCGGCCGACGCGGTTCATGGTCGGGCTGGCGGTGCTGACGCTGCTCGCCGAGGTCGCCGACGAGCAGCCGCTGGTGTGCCTGGTCGACGACGCGCAGTGGCTCGACTCGATGTCGTCGGCGGTGCTCGGGTTCGTCGCCCGCAGGCTGCTCGCCGAACGGATCGCGCTGGTCTTCGTGCTGCGCGAGGGCAACGACTACCTCGACGGGCTGCCGGAGCTGTTCGTGCGCGGCCTGGACGACGCCGACGCCCGCTCGTTGCTGGAGTCGGTGATCAAGGGGCCGGTGGACGGCCGGGTGCGCGACCGGATCGTCGCGGAGGCCAGGGGCAACCCGCTGGCGCTGCTGGAGCTGCCGCGCGCGTGGACGACCGCCGAACTGGCGGACGGACTGGACGGCGGGCCGCTGACCAGCCGCATCGAGGCCGGTTTCGTCAGGCAGATCGCGCCGCTGCCCGCCGACACCCGGCTCCTGATGCTGATCGCCGCCGCCGAACCGCTCGGTGACGCGACCCTGCTGTGGCAGGCCGCCGGACTGCTCGGGCTGGGCGCGGACCCGGCCGCCGCTGCTCTGGGCACCGGGCTGATCGAGTTCGGCGCCCGCGTCCAGTTCCGGCATCCGCTGGTGCGATCGGCCGTGTACCGGTCGGCGTCCACTGTGGACCGCATGCGGGTGCATCGGGCGCTGGCCGACGTGACCGATCCGGCCATCGACCCGGACCGCCGGGTGTGGCACCGGGCGCAGGGCACCGCCGCGCCGGACGAGGAGGTCGCCGCCGCGCTGGAGCATTCGGCCGGTCGCGCGCAGGCCCGTGGCGGGCTGCTGGCCGCAGCCGCGTTCCTCGAACAGGCCGCCGTGCTCACCCCCGAACCCGGCCGCCGGGCCTCCCGCGAACTCGCCGCCGCGCGGGCCAAGCGTGACGCCGGGGCGCTGGACGCGTCGTTGCGGCTGCTGTCAGCGGTCGAGGCCGGGCCACCGGACGAGCGCCGCAGCGCCGAGATCGAGCACCTGCGCGGCCACATCGCGTTCGACCAGCGCCGGGTCGCCGACGCCGCGCCGCTGCTGTTCAGCGCCGCCCGCCGGCTCACGCCGTTCGACGCCGACCTGGCCCGCGAGACGCACCTGGAAGGCCTCTCGGCCGCGATCTGGGCCGGTGCGCCGCTGGCCGACGCCGCCCGCACCGCTCCCCCGGCGCGCACCCCGGCCTGCGCTTTGGACCAGGTGCTCGACGCTCTGGCGACCCGCATCACGTCGGGGTACGCGGCGGCCGTTCCACACATGGCGCGCGCACTGGACGAGGTGCGGGCGTTGAAGGTCGGCGCCGACGACATCAGCCGTGTGCCGTGGCTGTTCGGCAACCGCGCGGGCGGGATCGTCGCGAGCGAGATGTGGGACTTCGACACGCGCCGCGCGTTCGCCCAGCAGCAGGTCCGCCTGTCCAGGGACGCCGGTGCGCTCGTGCAACTGCAGTTCGCGCTGAACTTCCTGGCGGACAACGAACTCCTCGCCGGCGAGCCAGCGGCCGCGCAGGCGTTGATCGAGGAGGACCAGCGCATCTCCGAGGTCACCGGCATCCCGCCGGTCGGCTACGCGATGCTGCTGCAGGCCGCCTATCGCGGCCAGGACGTGGCCACCACGGCTCGGGCGGAGGCGCTGGCCGCGGGTCAGGGACGGCTGGCCGTGATCGCCGACTGGACCGCCGCGATCCTCCACAACGGACTGGGCCGCCACGACCTCGCCCGGGACGCGGCGCTGCGGGTGTTCGCGTCCGACACCCTCGTCTACAGCTGCCTGATCGCGTCCGAACTGGCCGAGGCCGCCTCCCGCACCGGCGACACGGCTCTGGTCGCGGAGGCCCTGGAACGTTCGGCACCGTGGGTCGACACGCACTGGTCGTCGGGCATCAAGGCCCGGCTGCGCGCGTTGAACGGCGACACCGCCGCGTTCGCCGAGTCGATCTCTTCCTTGGAGCGCACGGCTTTGCGCGGTGAACTGGGCCGCGCCCACCTGCTGTTCGGCGAGTGGCTGCGCCGTGAGGGCCAGCGCGTCGAGGCGCGTGAGCATCTCCGCACCGCGCACGAGATTCTGACGGCCAGTGGCATGACCGCGTTCGCCGACAGGGCTTTCCGCGAACTGCAGGCGACCGGTGAGACGGCCCGCAAGCGCACCGCCGAGCCCACCGACGAGCTGACCGCGCAGGAGTACCAGATCGCCCGGCTGGCCCGCGAGGGCTACTCGAACCCGGAGATCGGCACGCGGCTGTTCATCAGCCCGCGCACCGTGGAATGGCACCTGCGCAAGGTGTTCGGCAAGGTGGGCGTGACCTCGCGCCGCCAGCTGCGCGACGCGAGGTTCTAGCCGACGATCAGCTGACGGTCCACTTGTACGCGGCCACGTCTGCCATTCCGACGATCACGCCGTCGTTGTTGATGTCCCGCGGGTACGCGAACGAGTTGCCGGTGGGGACCCCGAGGTCGAGCTCCTCACCTTCGTTGCTCCAGCGGTACGGGACGTTCCGGTTCGCGGTCATGCTCCACCCGACCGCCACACCGTGGTCGTTGATGCTCCACGGCTTGAGGTTCGGACCGTACTTGGTCATCGACCCGTCAGCGTTCCAACGCACGCCGTAGGTCCCCTCGTTCCAGAAGTCGGCGGTGCCGACCACGTCACCGTTCCGGTTCACCGCCAGAGCCTCGGAGACGGCACCGTCGTCCAGCCTTTGCAGCGTGGTCACGGTGCCGCCGGGGTTCCACCGCACCGCCAGACGGTTCATCCCCGGCCCGGAGACCACCCCGGTCGCGTAGCCGTTCGGCGACGCGCCCGTCACGCGGCCCCAGGTGGCGCCCTCCGGCAACTTCAAGGCGGCGAGAACGCCGTTCAGCCGCCAGCGCACCGGGATCTCGCGATCGTCGCTGCGGCCCGCCGCGGTGCCGTAGACCGTGCCGGAGTCGTCGATCGCGACCGCGGACGCGGACCAGTAGCCGAACGGCACGGACAGCACCGCATACGTTCCGTCCGCGCTGTAGCGGAGGGCCCTGCCGGCGACGTCGGGACTGCTACCGGTGGCGGTACCCGCGGCGACACCGCGGTTGTTGATCGCTTGGAGCTCGGTGTGGCGGTCGGCCGGTCCGGCGAGCTCGGACACGCCGTTGCCGTCGAACTTCACCGGCCGGTTGAAACCGCCCCTGCCGGAGCTCCCGACCGCGACGCCCGAGTCGTTGATCGCCGCCGCCGTGCTGCCGTTGGAGCCCGGCAGGCTGCCCAGTTCGGTGATCGTCGTGGCCGCGTGAGCCTGTGGCGCGACGATGACCGACGCCAGAAGTGCTGTGGACAAAGCAAAGGAGAGTCTTCGACTCATTCCCAATCCCCCAAGTCAGTGAGCCATGCGGGGGTCACGATATAGAGGGAACGATCACGTTGGCCAGGTCACCGGGCAACACCCCGATGACCTGGCCGGTCCGTCTCAGCTGACGATCCACTTGTACGCGGTGCCCCAGACCGATCCCACGATCACGCCGTCGTTGTTGATGGCCAGCTTCTCGATGCTGCCGACGCGCGTGAAGAGGCCCAGATCGAGCTTCTCACCCTCGCGGGTCCAGCGGAACGGGCGCCACTCGTTGTCGACGTTGCCGTACCCGACCACGGTGCCGTGGTCGTTGATACCTGTCGGCTCATCCAGTGGGCCGTACTTGTTCATTGACCCGTCGGCGTTCCAACGCACGCCGTACCCGTCGCCTCTAGCGGTCTCGACGACGCCGACCACGTCACCGTTGCGGTTCACCGCCGATGCGCGGCTCCTGACGCCGTCGGCCGGCAGTGGGAGCACGGTCACGCTGTAGTCGGGGTTCCAGCGCACCGGCACCCAGTCCAGCCCAGGACCGAAAACGAATCCGGCCGCATACCCGTTCGGTGAGGCGCTCACCACGCTCCCGCCAGTGGCACCCGCCGGCAACTTCAGGGCGGCGAGGACGCCGTTCTGCCTCCAGCGCACCGGCGTCGTGCGGTCGTTGCCTTCGGCGACGCCGTAGGTGATCCCGTTGTCGTCGATCCCCACCGCCCTCGTGTAGTTGTGGCCGAACGGAATGCTGAGCACCGAGTAGGTCCCGTCCGGGTCGAACCGGATGGCGTTGTCGCTGACGCCGGGCAAGGTGCTGTTGCCCACGGCTGCCCCGTGGTTGTTGACCGCGGTGAGGCGGACGTCCACGCCGTCCGGCCCGAAGACCTCGGTCACCCGAGAGCCGTCGAACTTCACCGCGCGAGTGACACCCCTGACGATGGAACTTCCCACCGCGAGGCCGGAGTCGTTGATCGACATCGCCCGGTGGCCGACGCCTCCCGGCAGGCCGAAGAGGTTGATGATCGTCGTTTCCGCGTGGGCCGGCGCCGTGACGACCAGCGTCGACAGAAGTGCTGCGGACAAAGCAAAAGAGAGCCTTCGACTCATTTTCTTCCCCCAGTTTTTGTGCAGAACGGTGGCTCGCGACGACTCAGCCGACGACCCACTTCACGGCACGGGCCCCCGCCCATCCCACGATCACGCCGTCGCTGTTGATGTCCAGCGCGGCGGCACTGGTGACACCATCGGGGTGGCCCAGTTCGAGCTTGGTTCCGTACCGGTCCCAGCGGAACGGGTGCTGGTCTGCTCCGACGTAGTAGCTGCCGACGACCACGCCGTGCTCGTTGATGCCCTTCGGCAGGCTGCCCTGGCCGAAGTTCGTCACCGATCCGTCGGTGTTCCAGCGCACGCCGAACGTCTCCTGGTCGTTCGCGGAGTTGGCGTTGCCGGCCACCTCACCGACCTGGTTCACAGCCTGGGCGCTGGTCACCGCGCCGTCCGCCAGCCTGGCGAGCACGGTCACGGTGTTGTCGGGGTTCCAGCGCACCGCCGAGGTCGGGAGACCGGGACCGGAGACGTATCCGGCCACGTACCCGTTCGCCGCCGCGTCCGACACGTAGGCCCAGGTGGCGCCCGTCGGCAGCTTCATCGCGTTGAGGACGCCGTTCGGCCGCCAGCGCACGGGGATCTGCTGGTTGTTCGAGTTGGTGGCGATGCCGTACGTGGTCCCGCGGTCGTCGATCGCGAGCCCGAGCGAGTTCTCGAAACCGAACGGCACGGACAGCACCGCGTACGAACCGTCCTCGTTGAAGCGGATGGCCCTCGTTCCCGTGCTGGGACCGCTGGTGGTGCCGACGGCGACTCCGAAGCGGTTGACCGCCTTCACCGAGGTGCGTCCGTCGGCCGGTCCGGCGAACTCGGTCGCCCCGCCCTGGCCGTCGAACTTCACCGGGCGATCCGTGCGGCCGTCGCTGTAGCCGCTGCCGCCCACCGCCACGCCGAGTTCGTTGACGGCCAAGGCCCAGTTCGAGGTGGCGCCCGGAACGCCGCCGAGGTCGGTGATCGTCGTGTCCGCGCGCGCCGGCGTCGTGACGACAACGGTGGCCAGTAAGGCTGTGGACAGCACAAAAGAGAGTCTTCGACTCATGTCTTCCCCCAGAGTTCGTGAGCCAAGCGATGCCCACGCTACCCAGAGGTCGATCGAGTCGGCCACCCATTCGTACAACTGGCACGCGTGAGAGTGCGGCCGAACGGCCGCACTCTCCACGACGCAGTGTCAGTTCCCGGCGTCCAGCCACTGTTGCAGGCTGGTCGCCTGGAGCTGCGCGCCCGCGTTCGGCACGAGCTGCTTGCCGGTCAGGAGCGTGCCGAAGTACTTGGCCTGCGGGTCGCTCACGACCTCGCGCTCGTCCTTGCGCTGCGTCAGCACCGTGCGGATCCAACCGTCCATTGTGAACTCTTCGGGCCCGCCGATCTCCAGCACGCCGTTCACCGGCTCGGTCGCGGCGGTCCTGGCGACCACCGCGGCGACGTCCGAGGCCGCGATCGGCTGGACGCCACCGTGCGGGAGGTGCACGGCGCCGTCCTGCTCGGCGGAGTTCGCGATGGCACCCGCGAACTCGAAGAACTGGGTGGCGCGGATGATCGAGTACGTGAGGCCCGACTCGGTGATGAGCTTCTCCTGCGCCACCTTCGCGCGCAGGTAGCCGGACTCGGGCAGTTCGTCCGTGCCGACGATCGACAGCGCGACGTAGTGACCGACGCCCGCGTCGGCGGCGGCCTTGGTCAGGTTCGTCGTGGCGGTGGTGAAGAAGTTCATGACGTCGGCGTCGGCGAACGACGGCGAGTTCGACACGTCGATCAGCACGTCGGCGCCCTGCAGCACCTCCTCGACGCCTTCTCCGGTCAGCGTGTTCACGCCGCTGTTCGGGGAGGCGGGCACGGCGTCGTGGCCGTGCTCACCGAGCCGCTTCACGACCTGGCTGCCGATCAACCCGGTGCCGCCGATGACAACGATCCTCATGGGTCCGTCCCTCTCGTGAGCCCGCCGCGTGCGGGTGTTCACGAGCTAAGACAGGACAGCCCCCGAAGTTGTGACAGGCCTACCGGAACGCGGCCAGCTTGTCGGGGTTGACCAGCCACAACACCTGGTCGATGCCCTCGCCGGAGGCCGTCACAGTGATCACGGCGTAGGTGCCGGAGTCCCTGCGCAGCCGGATGGCGGTGAGCCCGTTCGCCTCCACGAACGACGCCTCGGCGCCGGCCCAGAACGACGGCGCCCACCCCGAGATGATCTTCGCCAGGGAGGCCGCGCCGACCAGCGGGCGACCGGCCGCCCGGATCGCGCCGTTGCTGTCGGACCAGCTCACGACGTCCTGCGCGAACAGCTTCTCGAGCCCGGCCAGGTCACCGGCCTGCGCCGCCGCCACGAACGCCTCCAGCAGTTTGCGCTGGTCCGCTCGTTCGACGGGCACGCGGCGTTCGTCCGCGAGGTGTTTGCGCGCCCGGCTGACCAGCTGCCGCGTCGCGACCTCGCTGGTCTGCACGATCTCGGCGATCTCCCGGTACGGGTAGTCGAACGCCTCGCGCAGCACGTACGCGGCTCGTTCGGTCGGGGTCAGCTTCTCCAGCAGCATCAGCACGGCGAGCTCCAGCACCGAGCCCTGTTCCGCACCGACCTGCGGGTCGGCGGAGGTGTCCACAGGCTCGGGCAGCCACGGCCCGACGTAGGTCTCCCGGCGGGCGCGGGCGGTCTGCGACTCGTTGATCGCGAGGCGGGTGATGGCGGTGGCCAGGTACGCCTCGGGGTTCAGCACGGCGGCGCGGTCCGCGAGCTGCCAGCGCACCCACACCTCCTGCACGAGGTCCTCGGCGTCGGCCACGCTGCCGGTCATGCGGTAGGCGATGCCGAACAGCCTCGGCCGGGCCGCCGCGAACACCGACTCGGCCTCGTCCAGCTGCTGCGTCATCCGCCACCCCTTCTCCCACCGGCCACCGTAGCGCCGATGGGAGAAGGCCGTGATGTGGCGCCTCACACGGAGTTACTCGCAGCTCCAGCGCAGGGGGCCGGAACCCGACTTGCTGAAGAGCGTTTCGTCGTCACCCGCCACGAACAGCTCCGACACGCCGGAAACCCCGCTCGGCAGCGGCAGCTCGGTCTTGAAGGTGGTGTCCCGCCAGATCGCCGCCTTGCCCGTCAGCGACGACCGCTGACCGGTGACCAGGCCGCCTCCGGTGATCGTGTACGCGGACGCGGCACCCGCGATGCGCTTCACCACACCGTTGCCGTCCCACAGCAGGGCCTGTGCGTTGGGCCACGAGCCTTCGAGCTGGTAGCCGACCACCTTGCCGCCCCGGATCGCCTGGACGTACTGGGGCTTGCCCTGGTGTTCGAGCGGCGTCACGACACCGTTGCGCCACAACAGTCCGCCGTTGCCGGTCGGGTGGCGCAGCAGCACCGTGCCGTCGTCGTCCAGGTCCTGACCCAGGCCGATGGACCGTTCGATGATCTGAGGCGCGGCCGGGTTCGCGGTCGCGGTCCACAGGACCGTCACCCCCTCGCCGTCGGAGATCCGCGTGGCGCCGCCCAGCACGTCGCCGCGTTCGTAGAGTGCGAGGGCGGGGTTGAGCTGATAGCCCTCCGGAGCGGGGAGCTCGGTGATCGTGCCGGTGGTCTCGTGCGCACCGGAGTACAACAACACCGCCGCACGGTCCGGGAAGCGGCCGAACAGCAGCACGGTGCCCGAACGGTTCTCGTCGGACACGTGCAGGTCCTTGAGGTTCTCCACCTCCCGGAGCGCCCTCGGCTGTCCGCCGGTCCAGATCACGGCGTCGTACGAGTTGTCCGTCGAGCCCTGCCGGAGCGCGTTGCCCGAGTAGTTGCCGTTGCTGTCCGTGCCCTTCACCGTCGTGAAGCGGGCGTCGTAACCGGACGGCACCGGCACGTTCGACACGACCCACTCGCAGGCTGCCTGATCGGCCACCGCCACAGGTGCCGTGAAAGCCGTGCACGCCAAGCCAATTGCAGCGACAAGCGCTGATCGACGCATCATTGATTCCCCCAGAACCACGTAGACGACGTGACTACACATACACCAAATCCGGATGCGCGAGAGCCTCTTTGTGCTCAAACTGACGCCGTGACCACCGAACGTCCGAGCCCGCCGATGCAGGCGGGCGAACGCGAGACCCTGCGCGCGTTCCTCGACTTCCACCGCGCCACGCTCGCGATGAAGTGCGACGGCCTGAACGACGACGACCTGCGCCGCCGCTCGATGCCTCCGTCCACACTGACGTTGCTCAGCCTCGTCCGGCACATGGCCGAAGTGGAGCGCACCTGGTTCCGCAAGGTCATCAACGGCGAGGACATCCCGCTGGTGTGGTCGGACGCGGGTGACTACCAGGTGGCTTACGACGCCTCGGAATCCACGCGGTCAGAGGCGTTCGAGGCGTGGCAGGCCGAGGTCGAGCACTCCCGCCGGATCGAGCGCGAGGCCGAGTCGCTCGACGTCACGGGCTACCAGCCGCGGTGGGAGGAGCACGTGTCGTTGCGGCTGGTGATGAACCACCTCTGCCACGAGTACGCCCGGCACAACGGCCATGCCGACTTCCTGCGCGAGGGAATCGACGGCGTCACAGGGGCATGAGGCTCCGCCGCCACGACTGCCGGGTCGCGCAGTGCACGTTGCAGGGCAAGCAGATCGGCCAGTTCGTCGTCCAAACTGGACGCGGCCGGACAGGTCGAACTGGGCGTCGCGGATCTCGACGGTCCGCCGGTACAGCCGCAGCTCCAGCTGGTCCTCGATGCCGCTGCTGTCGTCGAGGAAGTAGGACGTCGGCACGCCCAAGAACTGCGCGAGACCTTCGAGGTGGCGCTTCGTGGGGTTGTCGCGCTGGCCCTTGCTCAGCTGCCAGACGTAGGTGTGTGCGAGATCGAGATGCCCGCCTCGCGGATGGCGGCGACGGCTCCCTGCGTTCATCCTCCGTCCAAGACGGTTCAGCTCCCGGTCGTGGCGGGTATTCCCCGTCACGACCCCAGGAGGTGACCGTGCTCTTCCACGTGCGGATGGACGTTTCCCTGCCCCACGACATGGACCCCAACGATCGCGCCGAGTTGGTCCGAGCCGAGAAGGACCGGGCGTTGGAACTGCAGAAGCTGGGCGTGTGGCCGCATCTGTGGCGCGTTGTGGGCCAGTACAGCAACATCAGCGTCTTCGACGTGCCGTCCAACGACGAGTTACACGCGTTCCTGTCGTCGTTGCCGCTGTGGGAGTACATGCGGGTCGAGGTGACGCCGCTGGCGACGCATCCCTCCGATCTGGCGGCGCAACCGTGATTCACCGCTGACGTGATTTACCGCTGACTAACCGGCCCGCGGCACCGTCGGGACATGCGCAAAGTGATGTTGCTCCTGCCCGCGGTGGCGCTGACGGCCCTCGCCTCGGTCGGCACGGCCCAGGCCGAGTCGGCCCCCGGATGCGCCGGCACCGTGCAGATCGGCTCCACCGGCTACGTGAAGAAGAACGGCACGATCATCGCCTCGGTGAAGCAGTTCAAGGGCTGCGGCAAGAACTGGGCCTACACCTACGTGTGGGACTCCCACGCCGCGCAGCCCGGCAGCTTCAGCTCCAGCGCCGCCATGGTCGTGAACGGTTCGCGTGACTTCAACAGCAACGTCAACGGGACCAACAAGCAGGACGTCTGGTCCAAGGGCACCAACACGCTCACCAAGTGCACGCGTGCGTACGGCGAGGTGTGGGGCGACGGCAACGTCTACTGGGGACAGACCGACGAACGCTGCTGAGCCGTAACCTCCAGAACATGGGGCTGCGGTTGTCGGTGCTGGACACGTCACCGATCGTGCAGGGGTCGACGCCGCGCGAAGCGTTGCGCAACACGGTCGATCTCGCGGAACTGGCGGAAGAGCTGGGGTTTCACCGGTACTGGGTGCCGGAGCACCACGGCATGCGAGGGGTCGCCAGTTCCGCACCCGCCGTGCTTGTCGCGCACCTGGCGGCCGTGACCTCCCGCCTGCGCGTCGGTTCCGGCGGTGTCCTGCTGCCCAACCACCCGCCGCTCGTGGTGGCCGAGCAGTTCGGCACGCTCGCGGCCCTGCATCCCGGCCGGATCGACCTCGGCGTCGGCCGTGCGCCCGGTGGTCCGCCATCGGTTGTCTCGGCTTTGCGCCGCAGCGACCGGCCGTACCGCGATCAACTCGGTGAGCTGCAGGCGTTGCTGAACCCGTCGGACACCGTCGCCGTACCGGTGAAGGGCGGCAACGTGCCGGAACTGTGGTTGCTGGGCTCGTCTCCGAGCACGGCGACGCTGGCCGCCGAGCTGGGCGTGCCGTTCGCGTTCGCGCGGCACCTCAGCCCGGAGCTGACCTGCGCGGCGGACCTGGTCAGCGTCTCGGTGATCTGCGCAGAGGACGATCAACGGGCCGAGTGGCTCGCCGGACCGATCAGGACCAAGGTGCGCGGCAGGCGGGAAGGCAACCGGATCCTGTTGCCCAGCCCTGAGAACGCGGCCACGCTCCCCGATGACGGCCGCGTCCTCGTCGGTGGCCCCGAGACGATCGTGCGCAAGCTCCAGGCGGTGCTCGACGAGACCGGCACGTCCGAGCTGATGATCACCTCGCCGGTCTACCACCACGCGGACCGGCGCCGGAGTTACGAGCTGATCGCCGCCATCGCCGGCGATCTCGCACCCGCCGGGTGAGGGCCGCGATCCCCCGGCAGGATCGCGGCCGCTCCGGTTAGCCGCGCTGCGCCCGCTGGTACAGCGGAGCCGTGATCCTCCAGCTGAACTGGGCCCCACCGAGGTGCCGCACGCCCTGACCGGACGGGACCCACTGGCCGTTCGCGTCCAGGTTGAAGCTCTGGATGTTCACGCCCACAACGGCGTTTCCGCTGATCCGGGGCCCGCCGCTGGAGCCGCCGCCCATGTCGCACGGCACGCCCCACAGGTTCTCGTCCACCTGCTGCTCGGGATGGCCGGGGTTGTGGGCAGGCGTGCCCCAGCACTGCGCCAGCCGCTGACCGGTGAACTCCGGCCTGCCCTGGTGGCCGGGCTGCCCGGCGGCGCGCGGGTAACCGTACTCCCGTGCGAACCGGTCGGCTGGCCGGTCGAAGGCGATGTTCTCGCTCGCACCGGCAGGCTTGTCCAGCACCAGGAACGCCTGGTCGTACTCGGACTGCTGGTCGTCGGTGATCCAGGTCCTGTTCACGATCGCCTTGCGCACCACGAACTCGCCGAACGGCCGGGCCCCGTCGCGGAAGCCCGGCACGAAGAGCATCTTCGAATGCCACCGCGGGTCCTGGCCGATCAGGTTCGCCGTGTGGACGCAGTGCCCGCCGGTCACCGCTGTGCGCTTGTCAGCGCTCACCACGACGGTCGCCGTGCAGCTCGAGTCCTCGCCGTCGCGGTCGACGAAGAACAGGCGGCCGATGGACCTGCTGTTCGGTGCCGGTGCGCCGGTCGGGTCGTCGACGGCGGGCGTTCCGGGTGGCGCGGACGGCCCGGTCGGCATCGCCGCGATCCGATCCGGCGTCCAGTAGGCCGCCACGCCGTCCGTGCCGAGATCGTGCACGACCACGTCGGAGTCCGAAGGAGAAGCCGCCGCCAGGCCCGGCACACCGAGGAGCAGCAGCGCGACCACGCTGAGTATTCGCATGCAGCCGACCGTGGCAGCCAGTTGTGAGGATCCTGTGCGGAACGAGTCCTCATCCCGTGCGGCGGCGGCACGAGTGACTATCTTGCGACGCATGGGCATGTGCGTGCTGGTGGCCGAGGACAACGTGATGCAGGCCGACATGCTCGGGAGATACCTGCGCCAGGAGGGCTACCGGGTGCGGATCGTCCACGACGGATCCGCCGCGCTCGACGAGATCCGCCGCGATCCGCCGGATCTGCTCATCCTCGACGTGATGATGCCGAAGGTCGACGGGCTCGAAGTCGTGCGGACGTTGCGCAACGAGACGGAGATCCCGGTGCTCATGCTCACCGCGAAGTCCACAGAGGACGATCTGCTGCACGGCCTCGACCTCGGCGCCGACGACTACGTCACGAAGCCCTACAGTCCGCGCGAGCTGATGGCCCGCGTGCGCACGTTGCTCAGGCGCGTCCAGCGCACGGCCGCGAACGACATCGCGCTCGGCGACCTCGTCATCGACCCCGACCGCCACGAGGTGCGGGTGCGCGGTGACGCGGCCGAGTGCACCGCGTCGGAGTTCCGGATCCTGCACACGATGGCGGCGAGCCCCGGCAGGGTGTTCAGCCGCGCGCAGTTGCTCAGCGCGGTGCACGGGCTCGACGGGTACATCACCTCCCGCACCATCGACGCCCACGTCATGAACCTGCGCAAGAAGATCGAGGTCCTGCCGCGTAAGCCCGCGTACCTGCTGACCGTGCACGGCGTCGGCTACAAGCTGGTGGACGGATCCGGTGCATAGCGTCCTGGCGCGGCTGCTGGCCGCGTCGGTGCTCGTCGCGCTCTGCTCGATCACCGCGACCGCGTGGCTCGCCGCCCAGAGCACGTCGACGTCGATCAGGCAGGAGCTCGGCAACGCGCTGGCGGGCGACGCCGCCACGTACCGGGAACTGATCACGTTCGCCGTCGAGCACCGCGACTGGAACGGCGTCGCGCTCAAGCCGGGCAAGGGCCGGCTGATCCTCACCACGGCCGATCGCAAGGTCATCTCCGACACCGGCACGAACCTCGACCCGAGCCAGTTGCCCGCCGTGCCGTCCGCGGTGATCGACTCGCTGGAGCTCGACCTCGCGCAGGCACCGGACTCCCCCGCCGACCGGGTCGACGCCCGGATCTCCGGCCCGTTCCAGCTCACCGACCGCGAGAAGGGCAGCCTGACCCAGGACGCGGAGATCTACCAGACGCGCTGCCGGAATCCGAGCGAGGCGGCGCAGGCGGAGACGACGCCGACGACCGCCTGGGGCCGCCCGATCGTGAACGTGAACAGGACGACCGCCGCCCCGGCCACGCCGTCCTGCACCGAGATCCAGACCCGGCTGACCACGCTCACCCTCGGGGAGTCCGCGGCGTTCAACGAGCTCGACCTCCTCGTCAACGACTGCCTGAAGCAGCGCGGCCTGCCCGCCGAGCGGATCAAGATGAACGCGTCGTGGCAGCCCACCGCCACGAACACCGAGTGCCTGGTGAACGCGCGCCGGACCCAGCTGCGGCCCTACGTGGCGCCGCCCGCGTTGCTGTTCGTCACCGACCCCGCCGGCAAAACGACCCAGGCGACTGTCGTGAAGTTCGACGTCGGCCGGATCGTGCTGGTCGCCGCGATCGTGCTGGTGCTGACCGTCGGGCTCAGCATGGTCGTCGCACTGCGCATGACCAGGCCGTTGCGCACGCTCACAGCCGCCGCCGAGCGGTTGCGGCACGGCGACGACGCCCAGGTCGACATCCGGTCCCGCAGCGAGATCGGCCAGCTCGCGCGGGCGTTCAACGACATGGCCGCGCACCGCGCCCGCACCGACGCCCAGCGCAAGGCCATGACCAGCGACATCTCGCACGAGCTGCGCAACCCGCTCGGCACGATCCGCAGCTGGCTCGAGGGTGCCCGCGACGGCATGGTCGAGCTGGACCGCACGACGCTCACGTCGTTGCTCGACGAGGCCCTGGTGCTGCAGCGGCTCATCGACGACCTGCAGGACCTCGCGCTGGCCGACGCCGGTGAGCTGCGGCTGCATCCCGAGCCCGTCGACCTGCGGGACCTGTTCGACCAGCTGGTCGCCGCACATCCTGGTCTCGTCGCGGAGGGTGGCGGGGTGGTGCACGCGGATCCGGTGCGGCTGCGGCAGGTTCTCACCAACCTCGTCACGAACGCCTTCCGCTACACGCCTTCGACCGGCACGGTCCGGTTGTCCGCTCACGGAGGCCGGATCACCGTGAGCGACACGGGTTCCGGCATCTCCGCCGAGGACCTGCCGCACGTGTTCGACCGGTTCTGGCGCGCGGACCGCTCCCGCACCCGCGACACCGGCGGCAGCGGGCTCGGCCTGGCGATCGTGCACGCGATTGTGAGCGCTCACGGTGGCACGATCACCGTGGACAGCGCGGTCGGACGCGGGACGACGTTCACGATCACGCTGCCGGCACGCTGAGCGCATATTTTCCTCACAACCGCCCGGCAGCATCGCCGCCATGAATCCCAGGCTGTTGATCGGCGCCGCCGTGCTGCTGCTCTCCGCGTGCGGCCAGGCCGCGCCTCCGCCGTCCTCGAACGTCGCGTCCCTGCAGTCCTCCGGCGTCGCCGTGCCCTCCTCCACCGCCGCGACGCCCAAAGACGACGGTCAGCCGCGGTTGCGCATGGACATGACCGAGGAGGAGAAGCAGCGGTTGTACAACGCTCACACCGCCTGCCTCGCCGAGAAGGACCCGAACGCGACGGGAACCGGCCCCGGTCCCGCCGGCACCCTCCGGCCCGCGCAGTACAGCGACGAGGCGTGGAAGTTGTGCGCGAAGACGTGGCCGCTGCCTCCGTGGGAGATGGACTCGAAGAACCCGACGTTCGCGGACAACTGGCACAAGAACGTCCAGTGCCTCAACAGCCGTGGCATGAAGGTCATCGAGACCGAGCCCGGCAGCTGGACCTACGACGGCGAACAGACCCTGCCGGAGGACCAGCGCCGCAAGATCGAGGAGGACTGCGAGCAGGAAGTGTTCGGCGGAGGACGTAAGTGAAGCGGTGGATCATCGCCGGCGTCGTCGCTCTCGTACTGGTCAGCGGCGTGTTAGCGCTCACCTGGACGCGCCGCGCGCCCGCCCAGTCCTCGCCACCACCGGCACCGCGGACCGTCGCCGTGGTGAAGACCGACCTGACCGACGTCCGGGAGTTCAAGGCCACCCTCGGTTTCGGCGCCTCGCAGGAGGTGACGGGACGACGGGCGGGCACGCTCACCTGGCTCCCCGCTCCCGGCGCGGCCGTCGATCGCGGCGCCGCCGTGTACAAAGTGGACAACCGCCCGGTCTGGTTGTTCTTCGGCGACACCCCGTTGTGGCGCAAGCTCGACAAGGCCGGCACCAAGGGCCCGGACGTGAAGATCGTGAAGGACAACCTGGGCGCTCTCGGCTACAAGCTCGGCGGGGCCCCGGACGAACTGACGCCGGCCACGATCGACGCGGTCAAGCGGTGGCAGAAGGCCGAGAAGGTCGAGGAGAGCGGCGCTCTGGATCCCGGTGACGTCGTGGTGCTGTCCGGGAAGGTGCGCGTCGAGTCGGTCACCGCGAAGCTGTCGGCGTCCGGCGAGGGCCCGCTGATGAGCGTGACCGCGACCGGCAAGGCCGTCGACGCCTCGATCGACGCGCGGCAGGCCGAAGTGTTCAAAAAGGACCTGAAGGTCACCGTCGTGCTGCCGAACGGCACCGAGACCGCCGGCACCGTGCGGTCGGTCAGCACTGAAGCCAAGTCCGAGAAGAACGGCAACGGCGAGGAGACCCCGGTGATCGCCGTGGACATCGGCCTCGACGCCGAGGTCGGCGAGTTCGACTCGGGTCCGGTGCGGATCCGGCTGACCAGCACCGCGAGGCAGGGCGTGCTGGCGGTGCCGGTGACGGCGCTGCTGGCGTTGCGCGAGGGCGGTTACGCGGTGCAGACCGAGGAAGGCGGGCTCGTCGCGGTGAAGACCGGCCTGTTCGCCGGTGGGCTCGTCGAGATCAGCGGCGGTGGCCTCAGCGAGGGCATGCGGGTGGTGACGACGTCGTGACCCCGGTTCTCCAGATCATGGACGCCGTCAAGGAGTACGCGGGCGGTGTGCGCGCCCTCGACGGTGTTTCGCTGACGCTGCACGAAGGTGAGGCCGTCGCGATCGTCGGCCCGTCGGGTTCGGGCAAGTCGACGCTGCTCAACCTGCTCGGCACGCTGGACCGTCCGTCCAGCGGCACGGTGAGGCTGGACGGGCACGACATCTCCACGCTGTCCGACCGGCAGCTCTCAGCGTTGCGCGGGCGGCGGATCGGGTTCGTGTTCCAGCAGTTCCACCTCGCGGACGGCCTCACGGCCATCGACAACGTCGCGACCGGCCTGCTCTACGCGGGCACCCCGCGCAAATGGCGGGCCGCGATGGCGACCGAAGCACTGACCCGCGTGGGACTGGGTCATCGACTTCGGCACCGGCCGCACGAGCTGTCCGGTGGTGAACGCCAACGCGTCGCCATCGCCCGTGCCGTGGTGAACCGGCCCGCGCTGGTGCTGGCCGACGAACCGACTGGTGCGCTGGACACGGCGACCGGGCGCGCGGTGCTGGACCTGCTGCTCGACCTGAACAGCGAGGGCACGACGCTCGCGGTGATCACCCACGACCGGGAGGTGGCGGCGAGGCTGCCGCGCCAGGTGGAGATCAGGGACGGCCGCATCCGCGCGGAGGTGACGACGTGAGCGTTCACACCGCACGCCGAGCCAGGTCCGCGAACCCTCGTGACGTCAAACCCACCCGCCTCAGCCTGACCGACCTCCTGCTGCTCGGCCTGTCCCCGTTGCGGACCAGGCCGATGCGGGCCGTACTGTCCGCGCTCGGCATCTCCATCGGCATCGCCACGCTCGTCGTGGTCACCGGCATCCCGGCGTCGAGCCGCGCCGCACTGATGGAGGAGTTCGCCACGCTGGGCACCAACCTGCTGCGCGCCGAGGCCGCCACCGGTTCCGGCAACGAGGCCGCGTCGCTGCCACCGGACTCCGTCGCGATGGTCGAGCGCATCGGACCGGCCGACCAGGTCAGCGCGGTCGCGAACACGCACGCCGTGATCCGCCGTTCCGACCGGATCCCGGACTCGGAGACGTCAGGACTGACCGTGCTGGCCACGAAGCTCAACCTCCTCGACACGATCAACGGCCGCGTGCGGACCGGCTCGTTCCTCACCGAGGCCACCGAGAAGTTCCCGACCGTCGTGCTGGGCGACATCGCCGCGACCCGGCTCGGCATCACCGCGCCGGACGCCCAGGTCAGGATCAACGACACGTGGTTCACGGTGATCGGGATCCTCGCTCCCCTGCCGCTAGCGCCGGAGATCGAACGGTCGGCGCTGGTCGGCTGGGAGTCGGCGAAGGACCTCGGCTTCGACCAGCGGCCCACCGTGCTCTACCTGAGGGCGCAGGAGCCGTCGATCGACGACGTGCGGGCGGTGCTGCCGCAGACCGTCTACCCGGAGCAGCCGTCGCAGGTGCGGGTCAGCCGCCCGTCCGACGCGCTCACGGCCAAGCGGCTCACCGAGAACACCTTCTCGGCGCTGATGCTGGGCCTCGCCGGCGTGGCGCTGCTGGTCGGCGGCATCGGGGTCGCGAACACGATGGTGATCTCCGTGCTGGAACGCAAGCGCGAGATCGGCCTGCGCCGGGCTCTGGGCGCGAACCGCGGTCAGGTCAGGACGCAGTTCCTCACGGAGTCGGTCGTGTTGTGCCTGCTCGGCGGCATCGCGGGCGTGTTGTTGGGGCTGACAGGAACCGCCGGCTACGCGTTCGCGCACAACTGGCCCGCGGTGATCCCGATCGAGATGGTCCTGGCCGGACTCGGCGCGGCGGTCGTGACGGGCGTGGTCGCCGGGGTCTATCCGGCCGTGCGGGCGTCGCGGCTCACCCCGACGGAGGCGCTCGCCGCGCCGTGAGAAACACCGCGTGCTCGAATGTCGACTTCCAGGGATCTCGTTCGTCCTCGGAACGACGACTGGAGGGCACGCATGCACTACATGTTCCTGATCTACAACTGCGAGGACCGCCCGCACCCCGGCGACCCGCGGTTCGAGGAGATCCTCACGCGGGTCAACGCGTTCGCCGACGAGTGCCGGCGCCGGAACGCGTTCGTGTCCGGTGACCCGCTGAAACCCGTCACCACCGCGACCACGGTGCGGGTGCGGGACGGCAAGGCGCTGCTCACCGACGGCCCGTTCGCGGAGACCCACGAACACCTCGGCGGCTACTACCTGCTCGACTGCCGCGACCTGGACGAGGCGCTCGAGCTGGCGGAGATGATCCCGCAGGCGCACTTCGGCGCGACGATCGAGGTGCGCCCCGTCGACCACATCCCCGGCCTGAACCACGGGGTGACATGAGCGACCTCGCCTCGGCAGCGGTCGAACGGGTGTACCGCCAGCACCGGAGCCGGATGCTCGCGGCGCTGGTGCGGGCGCTGGGCGACTTCGAGCTGGCCGAGGACGCGCTGCAGGAGGCGTGCTCGCAGGCGTTGCGGAAATGGCCACGTTCACAAGTTCCGGACGATCCGTTCGCCTGGCTGCTCACCGTCGCCCGCAACCACGCCCTGGACCGGATCCGGCACGCCAAGATGGCCCGCACCAAGCTGCCGTCCGTGCCGGAGCCGGTCGCGATGACCGAGAAGCAGCTCGTCGACCTCGGCGACGAACGCCTGAGCCTGATCTTCACCTGCTGCCATCCCGCTCTGGGAGAGGATGCGCGGTTAGCGCTCACACTCCAGGCGGTGGCGGGATTCACGGCGGCGCAGATCGCGCGGACGTTCCTCGTCGCCGAGCCCGCGCTGGCCCAGCGGCTGGTCAGGGCCAAGCGCAAGATCCGTGACGCCGGCATCACGTTCGAGGTGCCGGCCGACCACCTGCTGCCCGAACGGCTGCAGGGCGTGCTCGGGGTGCTCTACCTGATCTTCACGCGCGGCTACACCACCGCGGACGCCTCACTGCGGCTCGAAGCGTTGCGACTGGGCAAGCTCGTCGCGACGCTCATGCCCGACGAACCGGAAGCGCACGGTCTGGTGGCGTTGATGCTGCTGCACAACTCGCGCAGTGCGGCCCGGATCTCGTCCGACGGTGACCTCGTGCTGTTCGAGGACCAGGACCGTTCGCTCTGGAACGTCGAGGAGATCTCGGAGGGCATGACGCTGCTCGACCGGGCGCTGCGGTTCGGTTCGCCCGGCCCGTACGTGCTGCACGCCGTGATCGCCGCCCTGCACGTGCAGGACCCGGTCGACTGGGCCCGCGTGGCGGCCCTGTACGCCGAACTCCTCGTGGTGGCACCGACTCCGGTGATCGAACTCAACCACGCGGTCGCCGTCGCGATGGTCGACGGCCCCGCGGCCGGGCTCTCGTTGATCGAAGGGATCAGCGGCCTGGACTCCTACCACCTGCTGCACTCCGCCCGCGCCGACCTGCTGCGGCGCCTGGACCGGCGCTCCGAGGCCGTTGCCGCGTACCGGCTCGCCCACGACCTGGCGGTCACCCCGGCCGATCGCCGGTTCCTCGCCGCCCGCCTGCGTTCCCTGGAGGTCCCCTGATGCGGCTGCGCGTGCTCGACCACGGCCACCGCCTGCCGGCCCGGATGTTCTTCGGTCTGACCGGGCTGGTGTCGCGCGTCCCGATGTCCGACGTGCCGAAGACCCTGTTGTACCGCCCGGACTTCTTCGGCGCGGTGTTCCTCGACCTGAGCGCGGAGGCGATGCGCGGGCCGTCGTTCTGGACGGCGGGCGAACGCGAGTACATGGCACAACGCACTGCCGAACGACTGCAGTGCCCGTACTGCGCCGTCACGCACACCGAACTGGTCAAGATCGCCGGTGATCCCTCGCCGTTGCGCCCGGAACTCGTTGCAGCGCTTGCATTCGTGGAGAACCTGACACTTTCCGGGCACGTACCTACCGACGCGATGGCGGACGCGTTGAACGTCAGCCTGATCTGGCAGGTGGTGAACAGGCTCGCGAACGCGTTCGGGTTCGCGCTGCTGCCCGGCCAGCTGGAGTCAGGCACGCGGTCGCTGCACCGGTTCGGCTACCGGTTCCCGCGCTTCCTCACCGGCCCCGGTTCCGGCTCCCCCGCCGAACTCCGCCGTGCCGTGCTGGAGGCTCCTGCCCGCACGCCGCCCGAGCTCAGGCAGGCGGCAGCCGCCGGTGACGCCTGGGGTTCTTACGCGGCAACGATTCGCACCGCCTCCTACCGCCTCACCGACGACGACATCGCCCGCCTCAAGCAGGACCACACCGAGGACGAGATCTTCGAGGTCACCGTCGCCGCTGCCGTCGGCGCCGCACTCGACCACCACGAAAGCGGCCTCGAAATTCTTCGCGGCTGATGTCGAGTGCGGTCCCGCTCGCTCGTCCTTCGCTCGTCAGTCCCGACAACCGAAGGAGCGATCGACATGTCCGGACAGGTCAACTGGTTCGAGCTGCCCGCCGAGGACACCGCGCGGGCAAGGGCGTTCTACGCGGGCGTGTTCGGCTGGGAAACCAGCCAGATGGGCGAGGACTACCACTTCATCACGAACGGCGCGTCCGGCGCGATCGCGGTCAAGGACGCCCAGCTCACCCAGCCGCGGATCTACTTCCACACCACGGACATCGACGCGTCCGTGCGCAAGGTCGCCGACCTCGGCGGCAAGAGCGACGACGTGCAGACCGTGCCGGACGTAGGCCGCATCGCCCACTGCTCGGACGACCAGGGCACCCCGTTCAGCCTGTACGAGCCGCGGGCCTGACTTCTGCCCACGAGGCGTGCCGAGTTCGTCCGTCCTCTTCGGACTCGGCCGCCGCCGGGTTAACCTCCTCCCCTGCCAGACGTCGGCGTCCTTTCCGCACACCTGCTCTCGGGCTTCCAGAAGGAACTGGTCCAGGCGCAAAGGATCATCGCCGAGATCGAGGCGCGGCTGGCCGAACTCGTGGGCGGCGAACGGTTCGCCGAGTTCAAGAAGGTGTTCGGCGAGATCGTGCGCTCCCACAGCAGAACCTGAGCCGTGGCGACTGGGCGCAGGGCGGGGACGGGCAGGGCACTCACCGCGAGGCCACGCCGGAGGCGTCGCCTACCGCTTTCATTTCGGAAGTCCTTTTCTCGCCGCCCTCCACCCGAAAAGCCGTGTCCTAAGTGGATCGTCTGGCCACCGTGCCGCCCGGCACCGCGACAAGATCGGCTGTGCGGCGGAACTAGCGCATGGTGCCGCGGAGAGCGTTGGTGGCTTTGGTCAGCGCGGCGCTCACCGTCGCCCAGTCGGCGTCCTGGCGCCAAGAGCTCATCAGTGTCACGGCATAGGTGTCGCCGAACTTGACCAACCCCGTGCTGTTGAGCACACGGCGGCCGCCTGAGCTGCCCCAGCCCTGCTTGATCGCCCACGTCGCGCCCGGCAGGCCGCTGGGAATGCCGAAGTGCTGGTCGAATCCGTCCGCTGCGGCGCGCGGCGCCTCGGCCATCGCCGACGTCAGCAGTTCACGGTCCTCAGCCTCGAGGGCACCGGCGATGTGGCGGTAGACGGTCGAGATGTCCGAGGCCGACATCGCCGTGCTCCCCCATTGACCCGCGACCGCCGGCGGCCGCGTGTTGCGCAGGTTGAGCGCCTTGACCTGGCGAGTGACGATCGCCGACCCTCCGCCCTCCTGCCACAACCGGCTCGCCACGCCATCATCGCTACGAGTGAGCATCGCGATGACGTCGTTCTCCACAGCACCGGAGTTCGTGGAGGTTCTCTGCAACAAGTCCAGCACGATGAGCAGTTTCACCACCGAGGCAGCGGGTTGAGCAAGGTCGCCCTTCCAGGACACGGCCGTCGCACAGGTGTCCAGGTCGACGATCTCCATCGAAAGCACTGGCTCATGTCCGACGCTCAAAAGCGCCTGGCGCGCCTTCTCCAAGGCGGGCACCACATCCGCGACCGGCGTGAACTCGGTGCAGTCGGTGCGCCAGTCGTCCGAGCCGACCTGGAACGCCACGACGAGGACCGCGACCAGCGCGGTCACCAGTCCCGCCGAAACGGCCCACTTGACCCGGCCACGCCGCTTCGGCGGCTGCTTCGGCAGCCGCTGCGTGACCAGATTCAGGGTTACTTCTCGGGAGAGCCGACTCGCATCATCCGAAATGACCATTGATCCTATCCAACCGAGCGAGGAGGAACTCTTCACGACGAGTTGCGCCATCTGTTGCTCGACGCCGCCGAGTGATTCCAGGTGTCCGGAAATCAGTGGAAGGGAGACGACGACGCCCTGCGCACGCCTTTGTGGCCGGTCGTGCGGGACCGCCTGGCAGAGCACGAGGTGACGTCCAGGACTACTCGGCCCCCAGGCCAAGCACTCCGGTCACCGTTACCGGGAACCGGATTCGGACACGACGAAGCGCTGTGCCGCAGCATCTCCGCGGCACCACTCAGCCTTCGCGGACCATGGACTCGCGCCGGGGTGTGGAAGCCTTTCCCTCCACAACGGACTCGTCGGCGACAGAGTCGACCAGGATGCGATGCAGCGCGGGGACTTCTCGATGCCGCCGTCGAACCGGACTCGGCCGTCCTCGATCACGCGCATGCGGTCGTACACCTCGCACCGGTTCACGAGCCGGCGCATCGAGGTCGGTCACCAGCTCACCCAGGAGAAGCAGCCGGCCCGGCGGTGGCGCGATGGCCACCCGGACGCGGGCGCCCGCGGACACGGTGCTGAACCAGCGGTCGTTCATGGCCGCGGCGAGGCGCACCAGTTCGCACACCGCGAGGCTGCAACAGAACGGCTGGTCCTGCTCCGGGGGCGACAACCCGGTTGTTCGGGATCCCCAGGAACGTCCGGCCCAGCGCCCAGCTCGTGCGGTGTCTCTTGCCCACACCTTCGGCGAGGACCGGAAGCTCGGACTCAGGATGCCTTCGCGTGTTCACGGCCACCTCCTTTCGCTGCCACCACAGCAAGGTAGCAACTTTCACTAGCCTCGTAGTGAATGTCGTGAAGTTCGCCTCGCGAAGGCAACCCACCGGCGGGACACGGCGTCCCAAGAAGGTACGGCGGCGGCCGGGCCCAGGCCCGCGATGCCCTGACACAGAAGGGGTAGCGCTCCTAACGATCGAAGCGGCCGCGAGCCTCCTCGATGTCCCCCAGGTACCGCGTCGTCCAAGCGCACATCGCGTCCACGGTCGCCCGCAACGCCTGCCCCGGCTCGGTGAGCGTGTAGTCGACACGCGGCGGCACCGTCGGATGCACGACGCGCGACACGAGCCCGTTGCGCTCCAGCAGCCGCAGGTTCTGGGTCAGCATCTTGTGGCTGATGCCGTCCACCTCCGTCTTGAGCTCGGTGAAGCGCTTCGTCGAGTCGCCGATGGTCTCGACGATCAGCAGCGCCCACTTGTTGGCGATGTCGGAGAAGATCTCGCGGGCCAGCGAATCCGCGCGGGCCAGATCGCCGCTGAGCTGCTTGCTCACCTTGTGGTGCCCCACTCTCGAAAAAGTGCGTTCTTCCAGGTCAGTGCTCACTCTCCTACGGTTACCGAGTAACCACAAGAGAGCGACTAGGGAGACCCGCAATGGCCGTCACGCTCATCAACTCCGACGAGCTGCCGCAGTTGGACGTCTACCACCACGTGGCCGTCGCGAGCGGCGCGAAGACGATCTACCTGGCCGGACAGGTCGCCTGGGACACCGAGCCCGACCTCGCCCTGCAGACCGAGCAGGCCTATGTGAACGTTCACACCGCGCTCAAGGCCGCGGGAGCGTCGTTCAAGGACCTGGTCAGGGTCCGGATGTACGTCGTCGGGTGGACGCAGGACCTGATGCCGGAGCTCCTCAAGGGCATCGAGAACGCCAGGGCGAGGGTCGGTGAGACCGCGAAACCGCCGGCCACGTTGATCGGGGTGGCCTCGCTGGACGTGCCGGAGCACCTCGTCGAGATCGAGGCCACCGCCGTGATCGACTGATTTACCGGCGGCTAACCGGACAAGCGCAGGCTCCGAACCAAACCCAGGAGGAGCTACCCATGCGCAAGATTCTGGCTGTGGCGGCGATCGCGGCAGCGGCGGCCACCGTGCTGACCGGTACCGCCCAGGCCGAGACCAACCCCGCGTGCCCTGGCGCCGGCCAGATCGGGTCGACCGCCTACGTGAACAACGGCAGCACGACGGTCGCCTCGGTCAAGCAGTACGCGGGCTGCGGCAAGAACTACTCCTACATCTACGTGTGGGACTCGTGGATTGCCAGTCATGGCAGGGATTTCACGCTCCGCACGTACGTTCAGACGCGGCCGAACAACTCGAACGGCTACAAGACCGGCGCTCGCGGGCAGCAGGAGTTGTGGTCGGGCGGGGCGGACACGCTGGACGTGTGCACGCGCGCTCACGGTGAGGTCGACGGGAGCAGCTACTTCCTGTTCGCCAAGACCAGCGAGCGCTGCTAGGACACCGAGCGGAACTCCACCAGTCCGTCCACCAACTCCACAACAGCGGTGGTGCGCCCGGCCGGACTGTGCCGGTCGGGCCCGTGCTCCGGCAGCCGTGTCTTGTTCACACGAAGACTCGTGTCGTAAGCCCGGACGTGGTGGCGACATTCGCAGTTGCCCGCCAGCGGGGTCGGGCAGGTGAAGACCGAGCGCAGCGAGTCGACGTCAGCAGCGGAGAGGACCGAGGACCAGACCATGACCTCGTCCTCCTCGCCGAACACCACGAAACCGTCGTAGCTGAACGACCGCAGCTCACCGACCGAGCACGCACGACAGAAGAGCACGCGGGTGTAGTCGTGCATCTGCTCGTAGGGCCCGCGTTCGCGGACGTTGACCACGAGTTCCTGCTGACCCGAGCAGATCAGGCAGTGGTCCGACCACCTCATCGACGCATGCTGATCAGCAACGCGAGCGCGGCCGACAGGGCGATGAGAGCGCCGACAACCAGTTGGTTGAGCCAAACGGCCGCCGCGCCACCGTCCGTTCGGAACAGTGCGACGACGATCAGGCCTACCGCCAGACCGATCGTGATCGGTTGCGCCAGCGGCACGTCCAGCGGCGCCATCGCCCGCACCATGCCGAGCAGCATCACGACCACGGCCAGGCCCATCGACCACCAGTAGGGCCGGAAAGCGTGTAGTGACGCGCCGAAGTGCAGGACCGGTGGTGCGGCGATGAGCCACACGCCCGCCAGGAACGCGGCGACACCGGCCCTGCTCTCGACAGTTCGTCCGTGAAGATCCCCCACGCGAGTAATTCTCACCTCTCGACGGCTTCCTGGGAACACCCACTATTCGTTTCGATACGCCTTCATGTTGCGGAGCAACAGGTAGGTGTCCTGCAGTTGCGCGGAGTCGTTGATGCTCCGGTAGATGCCCCACTTCGGATGCGCCTGGTCACCGCCCAGCCACGTGTCGAAGCCGGACCGCGAGGCGTTGACGACAGTCGTGCCGCCGTCCTTCAGCGAATAGCGCAGGCTGCCGGAGTCGGCGACCTTGATCTCGATCTCGACGTCGATCCACTTGTTGCGCAACGGTGCCAGCGGCGTGCTGCCGAGTTTCGCCTGGCCCGCGCCGAACAGTCGCATCTCGACGGTCTCGGTGGAGCCGGAGCGGAACAGCGACATGGTGACCACCGGCGAGTCCACGCCGGTGTGCTTGACCTGGAAGATGTGCGAGAAGCTGGTGGTGCCCTTCAACGACGCCGGGATGTACATCTGGTAGTTGAAACGCCAGGTCTCGCCCTTCTTCATGTCATGGCGGGTGCTGCCGGTCTGGATCGCGCGCACCTCGTTGCGCTGCCGGTCGGAACCGTCCCGATCGGACTTGTGCATCACGAACCGGTACTGGTCGCTCTCGGCGAAGATGTGCGTGGCCGAGGGATGCGAGTTCGAGCGGTCGTCCTCGATGCCGACGAACGCCTTCAGCCCGGCCGAGCCGGGGTTCGGGGCCCACTTCTGCACGAACGCCATCGCACCCACGTCAGCGGAGGCCACACCGGCGGCCAGTGGCGTGGCCGCGACGGCGAGAGCCCCTCGCAGCGCGGTGCGGCGGTTGAACAACTGCATGCGGTTCCTCCTCGAACCAGGGCGGCGGTCCGAGGCAGCGGTACCCACACGATCTGGGACAGACCTCCGACGTGTCAAGGGCTCACATTCGTGGAGAAACGGTGCAGATCCGGTGAAGGTGTTGCCGGGAAACGGGAACCGGTCCGGTGATCGGACCTAGCGTCGGGACATGGACACCGTGGACGTGCTCGTCGTCGGCGCCGGGCTGGCCGGTCTCAACACCGCGCGCCTGCTCGCGGAAGCAGGTCTCGACGTGGCCGTTTGTGAACGTAGGACAAGCCTGGAGACCGGAATTCGCACGACCGGGATCTTCGTCCGGCGCACGCTCGACGACTACGAGCTTCCCCACCTGGGGCCGGCGGTCCGGCGAGTGCTGCTCTACCCGCCGTCGCTGAAGGAACCGGTGGAGTTCGTGAGCGCTCGCGATGAGTTCCGCGTCGGCGACATGGAGGGCATCTACGCAGCGGCGGTCGAGGACGCCGAACGTGCGGGTGCGCACGTTCACCTGAACTCCAGCTATCCGGCGAAGTCCACGAAAGCCCGCTTCACGATCGGCGCGGACGGCGCCCGGTCCACGGTCGCGAAGAACCTCGGCCTGGACGTCAACCGGCAGCTGATCACCGGCATCGAGGAGGTCTACCCGGTCGCAACCGGCTCGACGCCGACGTTCCACTGCGTGGTCGACCCGCGGATCGCGCCCGGCTACATCGCCTGGGTCATCGACGACGGCGAGCACGCTCACATCGGGCTGGCCGGCCGCGCCGACCGGTTCACCGCACCGCTCCCCCAGCTGCTGCAACGCTTCCGCGACAGTTTCCCGGTGCCGGAGCCCGCCGGGCCGGTGAAGCGCCGGGGCGGGCCGATTCCGGTCGGCGGGCTGCTGCGCCGGATCGTGTCGCCGCAGGGTCTGCTGGTCGGTGACGCGGCGGGCGCGGTCTCACCGCTCACCGCGGGCGGGCTAGATCCGTGCATGCGGATGTCGGAGCTCGCGGCCTCGGTCACGTTCGACTACCTGCGCAGCGGCAACAGGTATGTGCTGGAGCACTACGACGGGGCGGCCATGCGGCGGCGCTACCGCACCAGGTCACTGCTGCGGCGTGGCCTGTCGCTCGTCAGGAGTCCGAACCTCGCCGAGTTCGCGTTCACAACGCTGCGCACACCGCCAGGAAAGGCCGTGGCCAAGCGGATTCTGTTCAACTAGACCGCCAGGAGACCGCCGGCGACCAGAGCCACCAGCACGTCCGCGCGTTGCGCCGGGTCGGGGAGGGACTCGACCGCCAGGGAGATCCCGTTCGCGAGTTGCAGGACGTCGTCCACGGTGACGTTCGGGCCGACCGAACCCTCTGCGTGCGCACGAGCCAGGAGCTGCTGTGCGGCTTCCCGGATCATGGTGTGGGGCGAGAACTCCGGATCGGACTGGTATCCCGTCAGCGCCGGCCCCAGCCCCCGCGCTGTGGCCGCGTGCGTCACCACAGCACGCAGCCAGGTCACCAGCGCAGCCCCCGCGTCCGGCGCCGTCAGCAGGTCCTCCGCTTGATCGCACAAGGCCTGCACGCGATCGCGGAGCACCGCTTCCAACAGCTCCGCACGGCGCGGGAAGTGCCGATGCAGAGTGGCCGATCCGACTCCGGCGCGGCGGGCGATCTCCTCCAGGGACGCTTCGGCTCCGGACTCGGCGATCACCACACTGGCCGCGGCCACCACTCGGTCGCGGTTGCGCTGTGCGTCGGCACGCCGACCTGACGAGCCGGGGGTTTCTCCCATGGTTCCGCAACCTTGTTGCTAAGTGGGGTGGGTCCCCCATATCGTACCGGACCACAAGTGGGGTGGTCCCTCCACTTAGATTCCTGGACAGGTGGAGACGAAGAATGAAGATCGGATTAGCGGTCGGCGACGTGCGCGGTCCCGCGACCTTGGACGCGGTCGTCGACCAGGTGAGGGTGGCGGCCGACGCCGGATTCGCCACCGCGTGGGCAAGTCAGGCGCTGGGCTGGGACGCGTTGACCGCCATCGCGGTGGCCGGTGCCACCGTCCCCGGCATCGCCGTGGGCACGGCCGTGGTTCCGGTTCCCCAGCGGCACCCGATGATGCTGGCAGGGCAGGCGCTGACGGCGCAGGCCGCCGTGACGGGACGCCTGACGCTGGGCGTCGGCGTAGGTGTCGCCGCGATGGTCTCGGGGATGTTCGGACTGCCCACCGACCGGCCCGTGCAGCGCATGCGCGACTACCTGACGGTGCTCGGACCGTTGCTGCAAGGGGAAAGTGTCGAGTACCGCGGCGATACGCTCACCGCGATGGGGGCAGTGACCGTCCCAGGCGACGTGCCGGCGCCCTCGGTGATCGTCGCGGCGATGGGACCGCGCATGGTGCGCCTGGCGGGAGAACTCGCCGACGGGACCGTGACCTGGATGACGGGGCCGAAAGCCCTGGGAGAGCACATCGTTCCCGCCATCACCAAGGCGGCGGCCGGAAGACAGGCACCGCGAGTCGTCGCCGGACTGCCCGTGTGCGTCACGAGCACCCCCGACGACGTCCGCGCCCGGATCGCCGAGCAGTTCGCGCTCGCCGCGCAGGTGCCCGAGTACCGCGCGACGCTCGACCGGGAAGGCGTGGCCGGACCGCAGGACGTCGCGATCGTCGGCACGGAAACCCAGGTGGCACAGGCACTCGCCCGGCTTCGCGATGCCGGCGTCACCGAGTTCATGGCCGCGCCCTACGGAACCGCCGACGAGCAGAACCGCACCATCGACCTGCTCGCCGAACTGGCCCGCTGACAGGTGATCAGAGTTCGGCGGCCCGCTTCAGAGCGGCGTTCTCGGCCTGCATGCCGTCCTTCATGGCCTTGCCGATGAACAGGTCCGCTCCCCCGGACAGCACGCCGTCGACCAGCAGTTCGTTGGTGACCAGCACGGTGCCGTCAGGCTGCGGTGTGAGCGTCCGACAACGCTGGCCGTAGACGAACCACGCGTTCCAGCCCGCGTCCTTCCAGCAGAAGCGCCGGCCCGGAACGCCGTTGAGCACGGTGTGCTTCGCGGCCATCTTCACCGAGCCGAGGAGCACGTCCACGCGAACCTCGTCGCCCGGCGCGGTGCCACCCGCCGCCTTGACGACCCACGGATTCCAGCGCGCATAGCCCGGGAAGTCGGTGATGAGGCCGTAGATGCGTTCCTGCGGCGCGGAGATGACGGTCTCGGCGCGATAGACCACCGAGTGCTCGCCGGGCTCCCTGGGATCGAGCGGAGAGCCGCTCGCCAGCATCGCGAACACCAGACCGGCTGCCAGCACGTGACCACCTCGACCAAGAGATCCACCGGGACGCAGACGTGAAGAAAATACGCGTTCGCGTCCCGGTGGACATCGGCCGATCAGGCGGTGAGGAGGGTCAACCCGTACGTGCGCAGGATCTCGTTGACGGGCTGGAACCAGGTGCGGCCGCCGCCGGAGCAGTTGCCGTAGCCGCCGGACGTCACGCCCTGCGCCTGGTCACCGGTGATGAACGAGCCGCCGGAGTCGCCAGGCTCGGCGCACACGCTGGTGCCGACCATCTCGTAGACCGCGCCCTGCTGGTAGTTCACGGTCTCGTTGCGGCCCTGGACCACGCCGCAGTGCCAGTGCGTGGTCGAGCCCGAGCGGCACACCGAGGTGCCGGGCGGGGCCTCCCACGAACCGCGCACGAGGGCGTCACCGACCTGACCCCAGCCGAGCACGACCGGCACGTTCCACCAGCCGCCACCGGTGCGCACCCAGCCGTAGTCGTTGGTGGGGAACGAAGAGCCGACGAACTCGCCCTGCCACGAACGGTCCCAGCCGTAGACGTTCCAGGCGCCGACGTTGCAGTGTCCGGCGGTGACGTAGCCGCCGTGCACCGAGAAGCCGATCGAGCAGCGGACGTTGCCCGTGTAGAACGGGTCACCGCCCACGGTGCCGGCCGCGAAGGTCTGCGGCCGCTGGACGCCTTCCGTGTTGACGACAACATCCTTGGGCAGGCCCGAGACATCGGCTCCCGGCAGGGCGTCGACCACCACGGTGCCGCGCTCGACGTCGACCCGCCACCCGGCGACGTCCTTCGACACCGATCCGGCCTTCGACAGTCTGTCGATGCCCGTCTTCACCGCGTTCAGGGACGCGAGTGTCTTCGTGCGCAACACCGGTTGCGCACCCGCGGCCTTGACCGCCTCGACCTTCGCCGGGTCGGTCACCGCGACCTGAAGCTTGCCGTCGGCGTACCAGCTGCCGCCGAACGCGTCGGCGGCGGCCTGCTCGGCGGCCGGAGCGATCTTCAGCGCCACCTTCTCGGCGCGGATCCTCGTCAGAGCCTGCGCCTGGGTGATCCCGAGGTCGCGGCTCATCGCGTCGACGACGTCCGCCGACGCCGTCACGGCAGGGATGGTGATCGTGCTCAGCACGATCGCGGACACGGAAACTATGCGTAGCAGCATGTTCTCTCCTACGGTGTCCAAGGTGAGCTCACGGCCCAGCTCACGTCCTGGTTGTACGAAGCAGGGTTGTCGTACACGTGCGCGCCGCCGTTCGAGGCGACCCAGACCTCCTCCGTGTAGTGCCGGATGTTGGTGCCGAGCTCGTTGACCGATTCGAGCCGGACGCCGCCAGTGCCCTGTTGCGCGCAGAACGTCGCGTCCCGGCGGAACAGGTCGGTGTTGTCGTTGGTGCCGAGGCGGACGCGGAAGTCCGCGTGCCGCAGGAACTGCCCGGAGATGTTGCGGGATTCGAACGAGTAGCAGGTCGGGTCGGCGAGCCCGCGCCGGACGACGAACGTCGCGTCCGCCTTGGTCAAGCTGTCGCTCGTGCTGGTCACGACGTCCGTGCGCGCCAACGACTCCCGGTGCCGCAGGTAGCGGTCCGTGAAGCCGGGCGAGGTGACGCGGAACGAACGGGCCTGGTCCAGCGGCAGTTCCGCGCCGCTGCGCCACAGCCCGGTCCCGATCGCCCACGTCGTGTCGGCGGCGAAGGAGTTCGCGGTGTCCCAGGGGTTCGGGCCACCGGAGCGTGCCAGGTAGACGCCCTCGTTGTAGTGCCGGACGAACGAACCGCGCACGTTGAACGACTCCAGAGCGGTACCACCAGAGCCTTCACGAGCGCAGAACGTGGCATCGGCGGCGATCGTGCCGTTGTTCACGTCTGTGCGGATGCGTCCGTTGCTGTGCCTGAGGAACTGGCCGGGGAAGTTCCGCGACTCGAACGAAAGGCAGGCAGCGTCGGCGAGTCCGGGCCGCGGGTGGAACGTGGCGTCGAGCTTGCCCAGGTCCGTGCTGATCACGTCGGTGCGGGCCAGCGATTCCTGGTGGCGCAGGTAGCGGTTGGTGTAACCGGAAGTGGTGACGCGCAACGACACCACGTCGTCCGGACTGACCGCCGTGCCACGCGCGACCGCGAGCACCCTCTGGTTGACGTCCCGCACCCGCGACTCGGTCATCTTCAGCACGCGCCGGTCGTAGGTGTAGAAGCCGTTGACCTCGTTCTCCACGTCGTACGGCTCGGTGTAGACCATCGCGGACAGCCCACGCGTGTGGACGAGCCGCTGCACCTGCTTGATGACCTCCTCGTACCGCTTGGTCAGCGACTGCTCGTCCGGATACAGGGCCCCGTAGGCGAATCCTGCTCCCGGCTGGTACTCGTGGCCGACGACCCGGCGGCCGAGACCACCGAACTCGCCGAGCATCGCGACCCGGTTGGCGTCGGGCTGACGGGTGTCGGCCGAGATCTGGTAGTGGTGGTCGTCGATCACGTCACCGTTGCCGGGGTCGGGATCCGAGACGCAGCAGTTGGATCCCGAGTTGTGGTTGACCAGGCGGGTGTTGTCGATCGAGCGCACCAGGTTCACGATCCGGCCGGCGTCGTACTCGCCCCAGCCCTCGTTGAACGGCACCCACTGCACGATCGACGTGATGCCCTTGAGCTGGTCGAGGATCCGGCGCAGCTCGGACTCGTAGTTCGCGTGCGAGTTCGGTGCCTCGTCGATCGAGTCGACGGACGGCATGTCCTGCCAGACCATCAGACCGAGCCGGTCCGCGTGGTAGAACCAGCGCGCCGGTTCGACCTTGATGTGCTTGCGGACCATGTTGAACCCCAGCGCCTTCTGGCGTTCGAGGTCGAAGCGCAACGCCTCGTCGGTCGGCGCGGTGTAGATGCCGTCCGGCCAATAGCCCTGGTCCAGCGTGCCGCTCTGGAAGACGAACTTCCCGTTCAGCAACGGCCGCATGACGCCGCCGACCATCGCCTTGCCCAGCGAGCGCATGCCGAAGTAGCCCGTCACGACGTCCCCACCGGCCAGCGTCACGCGCAGGTCGTAGAGGAACGGGTCGTCCGGCGACCACAGCCTGGCGTTCGGCACCGGCACCCGCAGCGAGCCACCGGTCGTGCCGGTCTGCCTGCCGACCACCTGCCCGCCGCTGAGCACCTCTGCCGTGACCGACTGGCCCGCGGTGCCCTGCACGACCAGGTCGAGAGCGCCCGCGCCGACGTTCGGCGTGGTGTCGAGACGCGTGATGTTCGCTGCCCGCACCGGTTCCAGCCACACCGTCTGCCAGATGCCGGACGCCGCGGTGTAGAAGATCCCGCTCGGGTTCCTGCGTTGCTTGCCGATCGGATAGCGGCTGCCGTCGACCGTCGAGCTCACACCGACGATGATCTCGTTCGCACCGGTGGTGAGTGCCGAGGTGATGTCGAACGAGAACGCGTCGAAGCCGCCGGTGTGCGTGCCGACCTGCCTGCCGTTGACCCAGACCCGCGTCTCCCAGGTCACCGCGCCGAAGTTCAGCTTGACGTTGCGACCGTTCCAGGTGGACGGAACGGTGAAGGTGCGGCGGTAGAACATGTTGTCCTCGTGCCGCTTGATGCCCGACAGAGCGGACTCGATCGGGTACGGCACGAGGACGCCTTCGGCCAGCGGGCGGCCGATGGGCGGACTGTTCAGGTTCGGTGCTCCGGCGAACTCCCAGACACCGTTGAGGTTCTGCCACTCGGTGCGCACCAGCTGCGGTCGCGGGTACTCGGGCAGGGCGTTCGTCGGCGACACCTGGGAGGTCCAGGGTGTCGAGAGCGGAGGGACTTTCGGTACCCACTCCGCCGCGTGCGCTGTCGGCGTTAAGAACGTTGCTGTGATCAGGATCGAGACCAATACGCCCAGGACGCGTCTGGTCATGGCTCTCCTATCTTCGCAATATTCGCTGCAGGACTACGACGATGAGCAAGAACACGCCGCTGACCACCGACTGGTAGTTGCTGTCGAGCGTGCCGATCTGGTTGATGACGTTCTGGATGACCTTGATCAGGCCGACGCCGATGACGGTGCCGAGGATCGTGCCCATGCCACCGGTCAGCAGGGTTCCGCCGATGACGACGACCGAGATGGCGTCCAGTTCGAGGCCGACGCCGATGACCGTGACGCCCGACTGCAGATAAGCGGCGGTCAGGGCGCCGGCGAGACCCGCCAGCGTGCCGCTCATCGTGTAGACGAGGATCTTGGTCTTCGCGACGGGAACGCCCAGCAGGACAGCCGACTGCTCGGCGCCACCGGTCGCGAACACGTTCTGGCCGAAGCTGGTGCGGTTCAGGATCATCCCGCCGAGGACGGCGAGGACGGCCGCGATGAAGATCGGATAGCCGAAGCCGAGCACGGTGCCGCGGCCCAGTTCGACGAACGCGCTGTCCGCCGGGATCTTGTAGGTGTTGGCGCCCTCGTCGGTGATCGCGAGCAGGAGTCCGCGGGCGAACAGCAGCGACGCCAGCGTGACGATGAACGGCGCCATGTTCGTGCGGGCTATGAGCAGTCCGTTGATCAGGCCGATCAACCCGCAGACCACCAGCGGCAGTGCGAGCGCCGCCAGGAACCCGTACTGCGAGCCCCAGGCCGCGAGCACGCCGCCGAGCGCGTAGAGGGAGCCGACGGACAGGTCGATGCCGCCCGTGATGATCACGAACGTCATGCCGATCGCGATCACCGCGAGGAACGAGCCCTGCAGGGCCAGGTCGCGCAGGTTGTCGAGGCTGCCGAAACGCGGGAAGACCAGCCAGGACACCGCGACCATCAGCACGAGCGCGACGGCGGCGCCCTGGCGTTGCAGGACCTTGGTCCGCGCGGCCGCCTTCGGAACGGCGGGAGTGGTTGTGGTGATCATCGGCGCTCCCGTGCCACGTACACGGCGGCGATGATGATCGCGGCCTGGATCATCTGCGCGATCGAGTCCGGCAGGTTGTGCTTGATCAACGTGGCCCTGACGAGCTGCATCAGGATCACGCCGAACACCGTGCCGAGCACCCGGACCTTGCCTCCGGTCAACGGGGTTCCGCCGACGACCACGGCGGTGATCGCGGACAGTTCCATGAGCAGGCCCATGTCGGCCGGGTCGCTGGCGGCGAGCCTGGAGGTGGCCAGCACGCCGGCGATCGCCGCGAGCACGCCGCAGATCGCGTAGACGCCGACCAGCACCCGGTTGACCGGGAGCCCCGCCAGCGTGGCCGCCTTGCGGTTGCCGCCGATCGCGACGAGCTGACGCCCGAACGTCGTGCGGTTCGTCAGGCCGGCGATTGTGAGCGCCAACAATCCCGCGATCAGCACGCTGATCGGGATTCCGAGCACGTCGCCGGTGCCGAGTTCCAGGAACGTCGGGTCGTGCAACTGGACGAGCTGGCCCTCGGCGATGACCAGTGCCAGTCCGCGCCCACCGACCAGCAGCGCGAGGGTGGCGACGATCGGCTGGATGCCGACCTTGGCGACCAGGAAACCGTTGAACGCTCCCGCGAGCACGCCGACGACGAGCGCCATCACGATCGCGACGAGCGGGCCGGCGCCCAGGTAGAGCGGGATGATCGCGGCGGCGAGCGCCATGACCGCGCCGACGCTCAGGTCGACGCCTTCCGTGCCGATCACCAGCGCCATGCCGAGCGCGACGATCAGCACCGGTGCGGCCTGGACGAGCTGGGTGGTGAAGTTGCCCAGCGTCAGGAAGTTGCTCGTGAACAGGGCGTTGAACAGCAGCAGCACGCCAACGGCGACATAGACACCGTTGTCCTGCAACCAGCGTGTCCTCGTGGCTGTTCTAGTGGCTGTCGACGTCATCAATCACCTCCGCCGCGATGGCCTCGAGCACGTGCTCACTCGTCAGCTGGTCGCCTTCCAGCTCGCCGACGACCGATCCGTCGCGCAGCACGATCAGACGGTCCGCGCCGTCGAGCAGTTCGTCCAGCTCGGAACTGATCAGCAGCACCGCCAGGCCTTCCCGCGCGAGTTCGTCGATCAGCTCCTGCACTTCCGCCTTGGCACCGACGTCGATGCCGCGCGTCGGTTCGTCGAGCAGCAGGATCCTGGGTTCCGTGCACAGCCACCTGGCCAGCAGGACCTTCTGCTGGTTGCCGCCCGACAGCTCCGCGACCTTCTGCTCGGGGCTGGACACCTTGATGCGCAGGCGTTTGACGAACGTGTCCACGATCCGGTCCTGGGTGGACCTGCTGACCACACCGAACCGGCTGAGCCGCGGCAGCGCGGCCAGCACGATGTTCTCGCGCACGGACAGGTTCGGGATGATCCCCTCGGTCTTGCGGTCCTCGGCGAGCATGCTGATGCCCGCCCGCATCGCCGATTTCACGTTGTGCGACACCGGTTTGCCCGCGACGATCACCGTGCCGCCGTCGAGCGGAAGCGCGCCGATGATCGCCTTCGCGGTCTCGGTCCGGCCCGACCCGAGCAGGCCGGCGAGGCCGACGACCTCGCCGGGCCTGATCGACACGTTGACGCCGTTGATGCGCGGCTTGCTGGTCAGGTCCCGCGCTTCGAGCACCGGCTGGGTGTCGGCGTGGTGACCTTCGCCGAACGCCGTGGTGCCGTGCTTCTCGATCTCCTTGACCGACCTGCCGAGCATCAGCGAGACCAGCTCGATGCGCGGAAGTTCCTTGAGAGGACCACTGTGAACGTTTCGCCCGTCTCTCAGGACCGTGACCGTGTCGCAGATCCGGTACAGCTCGTCCATGCGGTGGCTGACGTAGATGATCGAGATGCCCGCCTCGTGCAGTTTCCGCACGACGCCGAGCAACGTCTCGACCTCGCGTGGTTCCAGCGACGACGTGGGCTCGTCCATGATCACGACGTCCGCGTTCGCCTCGACCGCCCTGGCGAGCGCGACCATCTGCTGCTCGCCGACCGCGAGTGTCCCGAGTGGACTGCTCACGTCCGCGGTGATGCCGTAGCCACGGAGGAGTTCCGAGGCGTCGGCGTTGCGGCGGGCGCGGTCGATCAGGCCGAACCGGTTGCGCGGCTCGCGGCCCAGGAACAGGTTGGCGGCCACGCTCATCAGCGGAACGAGGTTCACCTCCTGGTAGATCGTGGAGATGTGCCCGTTCCGGGTGATCCGACCGGCATCCGGGGTGTGGATGCCGGTCAGCACCTTGATCAGCGTGGACTTGCCGGCGCCGTTCTCCCCGACCAGCGCGTGGATCTCGCCGCGCTGGAGCGTGAAGTCGACATCGCCGAGTGCCTGGACGCCGGCGAACGTCTTGGTGACGCCGGCGACCTCGATGACCGGATCAGTAGGCATTGCCGAGCTTCTGCGCCGCGTTCGTCGTGTCGTACTCGTCGTCGGAGATCACGATGTTCTGCGGGATCTCGTCGCCCTTGCCGAACTTCTCCAGCGTGTCGAACGCGAGCGGGCCGAAGCGCGGGTTGGACTCGACCACGGCGGTGTAGCTGCCGTCCGCGATCAGCTGCACGGCGTTGCGCGTGCCGTCGATGGACACGACCTTGACGTCCTTGCCCGGCACCTTGTTGGCGGCCTTGAGCGCGGTGACGGCGCCGACGCCCATCTCGTCGTTCTCGGCGTAGACGGCGGTGATGTCCGGGTTGCTCTGGATGAGCTGCTCCATCACGGCCTGGCCCTTGGACCTGTCGAACTCGCCGGTCTGCTCGGCGACGACGGTGAGGCCGGGGGTGCCGGCGATGCCGTCCTTGAAGCCCTTGGTGCGGTCGACCGTGACGTTGTTGCCCGACGCGCCGAGCAGGATCGCGACCTTGCCGGTGCCGCCGGTCGCCTTGATCATCTGCTGGGCGGCGCGTTCGCCCTGCTTGACGAAGTCGGAACCGATGAAGGTCAGGTAGTCCGTGCACGGCTGCGCGGTGACCTTGCGGTCGATCGTCACGACCGGCACCTGCTTGGCCTTGGCCGCGTCGAACGCGGGCTGCAGGCCGTCGGAGTTGAGCGGCGCCACGATGAGCAGCTTCGCGCCGCGGTCGATCATCGACTTGATGTCGCTGATCTGCTTGTTCAGGTCGCTCTGCGCGTTCGTGTACAGCAGTTCCACCCCGCGCTTCGCAGCCTCGTCCCTGATCGACTGCGTCTCGGCGGTGCGGAACGGGTTCGCTTCCTTCTCCGACTGGGAGAAGCCGACCATCGCACCCTTGAGATCGACTTGCGGGTATCCGGTCTTGCTGCGCGCACAGCCGGGACCAGCGCTTTGGTTCTGCGCGGCAGATGCGGCGGGGCCTCCACTGGTCGCGGTCGTCGAGGTTTCTCTGCTGGTGCACCCCGTCACGAGCAAGGCGGTGACGGCGATGAGCAGGATGCGAGACATCGTTGGCTCCTACACGGGCGGGCTGTGCGTGGACGCGCTCTCAGGCGCTAGATTTGCATCGTTGTTCCAACGTTGTAAAGACTGAGAACTTCCCGGTACTTTTCCCGGTACTTTTCTGGAGGCTGTGTTGGCCACGCTGAAGGACGTCGCCCGCCTGGCGGGCGTCTCGGTCAAGACCGTGTCGAACGTGGTCAACGGCTACTCGTTCGTGAAGGCGGACAACCGCCGCCGCGTCGAGGAGGCGTTGGAGGCCACCGGCTACCGCCCCAACCTCGGCGCCCGCAACCTGCGCCGCGGCCGCACCGGCTTCATCGCCCTGGTCCTGCCGGAACTCTCGATCCCGTACTTCGCCGAGCTCGCGGGCCTCGTCATCGCCGCCGCCCAGGAGCACGAGTGGAACGTGCTCATCGAGCAGACGTTCGGCACCCTGGCCGGCGAACGTTCGGCGCTGGCGTCGCTGGGCCCGCATCTGGTCGATGCCGCGATCCTGAGCCCGGAAGCGTTGCAGGTGGACGACTTCCAGTTGTCCGTCCCCGCCGTCCTGCTGGGCGAGCACGCCATCGACGTCCCGATCTCCCGCGTGGGCATCGACAACGTGGCCGCCGCGCAGGCCGCCGTCCGCCACCTGATCTCGCTGGGTCACCGGCGAATCGCCGCAATCGGCGCCCACCCCCACCGTGGCACTGCTTTTTTGCGATTGGAGGGCTACCGCGCGGCGCTGGCCGAGGCCTCGCTGCCGTTCGTCGACGAACTGGTCGTGCCAGCACTGAACTACCACCGCGCGGACGGCGCCGCCGCGATGAAGACGTTGCTGGACCTGCGCAACCCACCGGACGCCGTGTTCTGCTTCAACGACCTCCTGGCCATCGGCGCCATGCGAGCGGCAGCCGAACGCTTCGTGCGCGTGCCCCAGGACCTGGCGGTGGTGGGCTTCGACAACAACGAGGAGAGCGTCTACAGCTCCCCGTCCCTGACCTCCGTCGCCCCCGACAAGGGCGCCATCGCCCGCGCCGCCGTCGACCTGCTGCACCGCCGCGCCGAATCCCGCGACTCGGCGCTGGAGGACGTCGAAACCCCGTTCTCGTTGCAGGTGAGGGAAAGTACCGTGGCCCGATGACGGTGACGTTCGGCCCGGACCACATCGTCTTCGCGGGCTACGAGTTCCCGTGGGCCAGCGTGCACCCCCACAGCATCCTGCCCGCGTCCGCTGTTCGGGACGCGTCCACCCAGGTGGGTCCGCCGGAGATCCGCACCGTGTCCGGCGAGACCTTGTTCCTGTCGTGGGACGACTCGGACGGGCTGGCTGGGTTTTGTCAGCGTCACGGGATCTCGGTCGCGGGGCGTCTCGACGTGTGGGGCAACCTGTTCGAGCCGTTCCTCGACACGTCGTTCAGCGCCGCGCACATCGCGGCCACCGATGCCCGGTTGCACGCCGTGGGGCTCTCTCAGTCGTCGATCGATTCAATCCGTGCGCGGCTCACGCCTTTGATGCGTGCCTACAACTTCGACAGCATGTTGTGGGATTGGACCCATCTCGGGCTGTACGACCTGCTTCGGGCGTTGAACGGGACTTTGGTTCATCCTTCGCTGCCCGCGACTTTGGGCGATCCGTTCGAGGTCTACCGGTGGGCGATGGAGATCGCGGACTACGGGCGGGCGAAGGCGTCGTAGGTTCGCTGGTCGAACAGGACGAACCTGATCACGGGGACTGGGGAGTCCTTGGTGGCGGCGTGGGCGATTCTCGCGGCGTCCTCCGGGGGCCAGCGGTAGATGCCGGTGGAGATGGCCGGGAACGCGATCGTCTGCGCTTCCAGTTCGGCTGCCACGCGGAGTGCGTTGCGGTGGCAGTCGGCCAGGAGTTCGGAGCGGTCTTCGGTGGCCGACCAGACCGGGCCGACGGTGTGCACGACCCACTTGGCACGCAGGCGGCCCGCGGTGGTGGCGACGGCCTGGCCGGTCTTGAGGCCGCCGCCGTAGTGGCCGGCGCGCAGCTTGCGGCAGTCGGCGAGGATGTCCGGGCCGCCCTTGCGGTGGATCGCGCCGTCCACTCCCCCGCCGCCCAGCAGGGAGGAGTTGGCGGCGTTCACGATCACGTCGGCTTCCTGCTCGGTGATGTCGCCGAGGACGTACTCGATGGTGGCCACGTCCCCGATTGGATCACGACAAAGGACAGGTGGCCACGTCATTTGGCCGCGGCAGAGTCACCGGAAAGCTGTGTCAGTCGACCAGACTCAGCGGCGTGGTGCTGAGGGCACCCGCGAGAAGCTCGTCGAGCAAACCGGGGAGCTGAGCGGGGAGCAGTTCGTCCGTGCACTCGTGCAGTTCGGCCGCGGACCACCAGCGTCGTTCGATCAGCCCGGCCTTCTCGTTCTCGGTGAGGTTGAGGGCCACCTTCGGCTCGATGTCGTCGATGCGACCGAGGAAGACGTGGTCTTCGCGATGGTGGTCGCGTCCCTTGTAGTGGAAGCGGGATTCGCGGATCCACAGTTTGCGGCCCAGCGACGGAACGATGAGTCCGGTCTCCTCCGCGACCTCGCGCAGGGCGGCGTCTTCCGCCTTCTCGTCCTCGTCGAGGCCGCCGCCGGGCAGTTCCCACCAGTGATGGCCGCGGTCGTCCGGGTCGCAGGCGTGGACGAGCAGCACGCGGTCGTTGGCGTCGAGTAGCAGCACCCGAGCGCCGATGCGTGGGGTGGTGGACATCCGGCGGGCGTTCCTCGCGATCGGGCTGACTGGGCGGCAGGGTCAGACGCTAGCAGCGTCCGCTTTGTGCAAAGCGACAACCGGACGGCGAGTCCCGAATGATCGGTCGGACGCGATCCGGTGTCCGCGATCTCCCCACTCAACCTGCTGGGGCAGGCGATCACGACAAAGGGCAGGTGGCCACGTCGGCCGGCCGTGGCAGGGTCGCCGACCGAGGCGGCTCCACCCCGTCCAGCCACCGCTCCAACGCCACGAACGCCGCCCGATGACAGGGCGCGAGGGGCCGCAACCGATCCGGATAGGCGTCCACCAGCCCGTCCACGTGCGTGCCCTGCTCCACCCGGTAGTACCGGTGCAGCCGATCAGGCGTCATCCGCGCGTACACGTCCGAATCCTGACTGATCGGCAGCAACACGTCGTATGTCCCGTGCACCGTCAGCAAAGGCCGCTTCACCTTGCCCGTCAACGCGACCCGGGACACCGCGGGACCGGCGATGCGACGTCGAGAAACGTACGAGTAGTCAGCATCGCAAGCAGCACTACCAGGAGTGCAGAACGGCACGCCGGCCTCCAACTCCCCGTCGAACCGCGGGTCGAACTCCTCGCGGTAGATCCGTTGGGTCAGATCCCAGTAGTACCGATAGTGGTAGTCCCACAGGAATTCCGTGCCGGCCGGAAAGCCTGCCGCGACCATCGCCTCGTGCGCGCCCGGTTCGCCTGCCAGGTAGGCCGGGTAGGCGCGGAGGACGGCTGGCAGGAACGTCAGCGGGTTCGGGCCCGCGACTGTCCACAGTGTCCCCTCCCAGTCGACGCCTCCGTCGTAGAGGTGCGGGCGGTTCTCCAGTTGCCAGCGGACGAGGTAGCCGCCGTTGGAGATGCCGGTGGCGATCGTCCGGCGTGGGGCTCGGCCGTAGCGTTGGGAGACAACGGACTTCGCCGCGATGGTGAGCTGGGTGAAGCGGTGGTTCCACTCCTCCATGGCCCGGCCGTCGCGGTAGAACTGGGCGCCGGTGTTGCCCTTGTCGGTGGCGGCGAAGGCGTAGCCGCGGGAGAGGACCCAGTCGGAGATGGCCCGGTCGTTCGCGTACTGCTCGCGCACGCCGGGGGCGCCGGTCACGACCAGGCCGCCGTTCCAGTGGTCGGGCAGTCTGACCACGAACTGGGAGTCGTGCCAGCCGTGGTTGGTGTTGGTGCGGGAGGTGTCGGGGAAGTAGCCGTCTATCTGGATTCCCGGCACGGCGGCGGGGACGGGCAGGGCGGTGCTGGTGAGGCCCGCCCAGTCGGCCGGGTCGGTGTGGCCGGTGGTGACCAGGCCGGTCGTGGTGAGGTCGGCGAGGTGGGTCAGTTGCTGATGTTCGGCGCCGGGGACCGTTGTCGCGGACGTCGGCGGGGTGAGCGCGAGTACGAGTACCAGCGAGAGCAACATAGCTGGTCAAGCTAGTTGTGGCGGGTCCTCGGCGACATGGTTTCCTCCCACACAAGGCCCGCTTTGAAGGTGGTGAAGCCGAACAGGTCCAGCACTCGGCGGACCTGGGGCTGGGTGTGGCGCAGGGTGAACGACTTGCCGCTGTGGTGCGCGGCGCAGAGCAGGAGCAGCAGGGTGCGCAGGCCGCTCGCGGACAGGAACGTCACCTCCGCCAGGTCCACCGAGACGCGGTCGGTGGTGGTGTCGGTGATGCCGGGCAGCACGGCGGCGAAGAGCAGGTCGCACGTCGTCATGTCCATCTCGCCTCGGCAGGTGGCCGTGAAGCGGGTGCCGGAGCGTTCGGTTCGCACGGCGAACGGGCTGGTCTCACAGGCGGTCATCGGGCCTCACCTCGAAGACGGGCCACCACTTCACCGCACTGCGAGGCCCGAACGATAGCAGCGGAAACGAAGCCGTGGCCCGGAAAACGAAGCTCTCAACGCGACCGCAAGGTCTGTGACGGCGGGATGTCGTAGGCGGCGCGGTAGTGCGCGGCGAAGACACTCGGGCGGGCGTAACCCCATCGGGCCGCGATCTCGGTGACGGAACCGTTGCCCGCCCTCAGGTCCTCATGGGCGCACGACAGACGCACGCCCCGCAGATAGGCCATCGGCGTCGTGCCGAGGTAACGGCGGAAAGCGAGTTGCAGCGCCCGGATGGACACGCGAGCCGCACGCGCTATGTCAGCCGCAGAGATGTCCATCGCAGCGTTGTCCTCGATGAACGCGACCGCACGGCGCAGGCTTCTCGGGTGCGCGTCACGCCGGTCGGCAGACGTCGGCGCGGCGTGTGTGGTGTTCGGGAACGCGGCGAGGGTGGTGGACACCAGCAGACGAATCGCGTTCGCCGCAACCAGCGGGTTGTCCTCGAAGTGCGGCAGCACCACATCGCGCAGATGCACGCAGGTGGACCACCACGCTGCCGCGACCTGGGGCGAGACCGCCCGGAAACCGGTGAACCGCACGCCGTCGACCACCTGGTCGATCACCGACTGGGGCAGCGTGACCGTCGACAACCTCGGGTCGGCGATCGCCCCGACGAAGGAACTTTCGGGCGGTGCGCTCAGGAACACCTCGCCGGGCAGCCAGAACCGGTCCTCGCCGCCCGAACCGTAGTAGACGACACCGGCGCCGTTGTGCCCGAAGACGTAGTTCTGCATCGGGTCGACGCTGACCTCGAGCGAGATGTGGCCGTGCAACTCGTCGAACCGGATGTCCCCGTGTATCCGCGACGACATCCGCATGTGAGGGTGCTCGATACCGGCGTTGAGACGCATCTGGCCGTAAGCCGCATTCAACACCTCGTGCGCCGCGTCCAAGTCCGCCACCTCGACGACCTGTTCCACGTGCTGCACGATCCTCGTCCGACTCGCCGGTGTCCATCGCCAAGACGGTTGCTTCCGCTCACCCGATGAGCGGGCGGAAGCAACCGTCACCGGCTAGGCCCGGACGAGCGAGGCCAGGGCGGTCTGTCCCTGCTGGTTCGGGTGGAACACGGCTTCCGGCCCCTCCTGGCCCGGTGCCAGCGCGTCGAACCCGCGCAGGAACGGGGTGCCCGACTCGCACAGCGCGTGGCCGTCGAACGTGCCGGGGCGGGAGAACGGGCTGGCGAACGTGGCCTTGACGCCCTGGCGGGCCGCCTTGGTCACGGCGGAACGCAGGGTGGCGTCGATGCCGTCGGCCACCTGGTTGCCCTGGGCGCGTTCCGCGGTGGTGAAGATTCCCTCGCCGCAGATCGGGTCCAGAGTGGCGCCGTCCGGGTTGTCCGAAGTGGACACCTGGCGGCCGTAGCCCACGACGACGACCCGCGCGTGCGGGCTGCGCTTGTCGATCTCGGTCAGCAGAGCGGTGACGTTGAGCCCCATCTGCGGCAACCTCGCCAGGATCGCCTCGGTCGGCGCACCCGTGCAGTCGGCCTGGATGCAGATGCCGCCGTACGTCGCGTAGTCGATGTCGTTGGTGCCGACGGTGAGCAGCACCAGGTTCGTGTCGCGCTTCAGGGCGTCCAACTGGGCCGGACGGTCCTTGAAGGGACGGGAGAAGTCCGCGGTGGCGGCGCCACTGCAGCTCACGTTCGCGAACGAGCCGAGCCTGCCGGCCGCGCGCAGGCGGGCGGCCACCTGCTCACCGTAGGAGTTGTTGCTGCGCCAGCAGTTCCCGGCCGTTCCGTCTTGGTAGGAACCTGCTCCCGTGCCCGACGCGTACGAGTCACCGAGCACTACAAGCGAGGTGGAATAGCTCGCGTTGGCCGTGGGAGCGATCCCCAGAGCGGCCAGAACCGCTGTGAGGACGACGATCGTTCTTTTCACAGGACCCCCGATATCGATGTCGTTCCGTCGCCATAGTGCCCGAGACACCACCTCGTGCGCCGCCAAACGAGATGCGGTGGCCCTCCCCCGTGCGCTGATCAGCGAGGACCATCTTTCGGAACTTCCATGACAAACGCCCAGAGCGGATGCCACCATCCGCCGGACTGTTCGTCTCTAGGGGGATCGTTGAGAACATCTGACAGACCCTGGCGTGGTGCCGGGGCACTCGTTGCCGCGCTCGTCGCGGGTCTCGTGGTGGCCGTGCCCGGCGCCGCGCACGCCGCCCAGCAACCGAACTGGGCCATGTCCAACCCGGCCAAGCGGGTCACGACCGACTCCAAGCAGCCGCACCAGGAGATCACGACGGGCGACGCGAAAATCGGCGCCTGGCGGGACGACAAGCACCACATCGGCAAGTCGTACTTCACGTTCGACATCACGCGGTTCAAGGGCACACAGCTGTTCACGGCGAACCTGCGCACGCCGGAGAAGGCCGCGAACGACTGCGCCAAGCCGCGTACCACGCAGCTGTGGGTCGTGCAGCCGCCGAAGAAGATCACCTGGGCGCACCAGCCCTGGGAGAGCTCGAAGATCGAGCCGAGCCCGAACCAGGACTGCGTGTCGCCCGCGGTCACCTGGAACGTCGCCGAGCCCATCAGGAAGGCTCTGGAGAAGGGCCGGACGGAGATCACGTTCGTGCTCCGGATCGCCGAGCAGTTCCAGGGCAAGGTCGAGTACGGCCGCACCTACGACCCGGCCGCGGTGCTGAGCACGACGTTCAACACGCCGCCGGGGACGCCGACCGATCTGAAGATCGACATCCACGACTGCGACGGCACCACGCGCTTCGTCCCCAGCCTCACGCCGCGCGTCAAGGCCACCCTGCACGACGCCGACCCCGGCAGCGGCCTCACCGGGCGCCTGGCGTTCTGGCCGGTGGACGCACCAGAACAACGCGTCGAGGTCGAGGCTCCCTTCCCCGGCGCCGGCGTGGTGGACACCCTGTTCCCCGAGGGCATGGTCAAGGACGGCGGCACCTACGCCTTCGCCGTGCGCACCGAGGACGGGTTCGCGAACTCCGACTGGTCCGCACCGTGCCAGTTCACTGCCGACGTGACGGCTCCGGCCGCTCCGAAGATCTCCTCCACCACCTACCAGGAGAACGGCGGGCCGCCCGGTGACGGCGGCCAGGGTCTGCCGGGTGAGTTCACCTTCGACGCCAACGGCGCGCAGGACGTCGTCGCGTTCACGTATGAAGGCATCGGCGTCCCGTACGGCCGGGTGAACGCGGACGCTCCCGGCGGCAAGGCAACGATCACGGTCACGCCCGACCGGGACGGCCCCTTGTACGTCCAGGTCCAGAGCATCGACCGCGCCGGAATCCGTTCGGACAGCACTACCTACCGCTTCTGGGTCCGCACCACCTCTCCACGGGTGCAGACGCCTCTGATGTCGCTCGGGACGCCCGGCGCGTTCGTGCTCACCGCCACTCAGGACGGTGCCACGCGGTTCGTGTACCAGATCGACGGCGGCGCTGAGCAGACCGTGCCGGTCGGCGAGGACCAGAAGGGGCGCTTCACCCTCACGTACACCGACCCCGGTCCCGAACGGCACGCCCTCAAGGTCTGGACGGTCAACGCGGCCGGTGTCCGCTCGGGCGTCGCGAACAGCTCGTTCACCGTCGACCAACTGCGACCCGAGGTCGAGACCGACCCGTGGTCGGGCATCGTCGGCCAGAAGCGCACGATCACCGTGACGCCTCGGCAAAACGGGGTCGTGTCCTATGTGTACAAGATCGGAGATGATCCCGAGCAGCACCTGCCCGCCGCGCAGGACGGATCACTGACGTTCGAGCACACGCCGACGGCCAAGGGTTTTTACGACGTGCTGGTGGCGAGCGTCAACGGGGCCGGAGTCCGCTCCGGCTGGGGTGAGAGCGCGATCGAGGCCGACGCACCGGCGCCGACGGTGACGAGCACCGACTACAGGTACGAACCGGGCGGCGCTCCCGGCCAGGCCGGCACGTTCACGTTCTCGTCGCCACGGCTCCCCGTCGTGTCGTACAGGTACAGGTTCGACGACGAGCCGTGGCAGACCACCACGGGCACGCAGGTCCAGTGGGCGCCCAAGAAGCCGGGTTACCACTACCTGTACGTCCGCGGCGTCATGGACACGGGCCTGGAGAGCGACGAGCAGTCGTACATGTTCCAGGTGAAGCCGGCGCTTCCTGCCGTGACGAGCCCGCAGTTCCCGGACGGTGGTCCGGTGACGGCACGGCCGAACGTGCCGATCGAGTTCGTCGTGACGCCCGCGCTGGCCGGGTCGCACGAGGTCCTGTGGTACGTCGCCTTCAACACGCCGCAGGTGGTTCCTGTGGGTGCGGACGGCAAGGCGCGGTTCACCGTCACCATGCCGTCCAGCGGGACGTTCTACCTGACCGTGTCGAGCCGGACGCCTGACGGCGTCGTGTCCGGCAACCTCGAGCGGTCGTACTCCGTTCCACAGCAGTGAGTTCACGGTGGCCCGCGGGCGAACGCCCCGCGGGCCACCGGTCTCAGACCTGGGCGAGCACGTCCGCGATCTCCTCCAGCAACGCCGTCTTGCGGCCACCGGGGAGGAACGAGGCCAGCACGGCGTTCTCCGCCAGCGTCGCCACCTGCACGGGCGTGAGATCGAGCGCGGTCGCCACCGCCAGATACTCGCCTTCCAGCGTGGCGCCGAAGAATGGCGGGTCGTCGGTGTTCAGCGTGACCACGACACCGGCGTCGAGCATTTGCCGCACGGGATGCGTCTCGATCGACGCGACCTGTCGCGTGCGGACGTTGGACGTCGGGCAGACCTCCAGCGGAATCCCCTTGAGCACCAGGTGTTCCATCAACGCCGGGTCCTCGACGCAGCTCGTGCCGTGGCCGATCCGTTCGGCCCGCAGGTCCCGCACCGCGGACCAGATGGTCTCCGGGCCGGTGGTCTCCCCCGCGTGCGGCACGCTGTGCAGGCCCGCATCCCTTGCCGCGTCGAAGAAGGGCGCGAACTGGGCGCGGCCGACGCCCGCCTCGGGGCCGGCCAGGCCGAAGGAGACCAGGCCGTCAGGACGTTCGGACAGCGCGAACGCCAGCGTCTCCCGCCCGGCCACCAGGCCCTTCTCGCCCGGGATGTCGAAGCACCAGGCCAGATCGACGCCCAGCGCCGCCGCTTCCGCGCGACCGGACTCGAGGCCCGCGAGGAGTTCGTTGCCCGGCATGCCGTCCGTGACGTGGTTGTACGGCGTGACGGTGACCTCGGCGTACCGGACGTTCTGCCGGGCCAGTTCGCGCGCCAGGCCGACGACGAGGGTGTGGATGTCGGCGCGGCCCTTCAGCATCGACTGGACCGCCCAGTACACCTTCAGGAAGTGGTCGAAGTCCCGGAACGTGTAGAAGCGCTCCAGTTCGGCGCGGTCGGTGGGCACGCCGGCCTCCGGGTGGCGCCGGGCGAGTTCCAGGACGGTGTCGATGCCGGCCGATCCGACGAGGTGGACGTGCAACTCGACCTTGGGCAGCGCGTGGACGAACGAACGCATGGCAAAGCTCCCTGTGCAGGACAAAGGTGAGAGTGGTGGCGGAGGAGCGAGGCGACTCAGGGAGCGAGGTCGCCACGTTCGGTGTCAGCGCCGTAGAGCGGCAGCTTGAAGTCCGGCACGACCTTCAACCTAGCAGCGCCGGACGAAACTCGGTGGCGCCTCGGCCGCCTCACTTGCACGCTGTAGCGCGTGACCGGGGAAGAGGTGCTGGAAGTCCTGGCGGCGCTCGACGGCTTCGACGTCTGCGTCGGCGGCGGCTGGGGCATCGACGCGCTGGTGGGCAGGCAGACCCGCCCGCACGGCGACCTCGACCTCATGCACCGCGAGGAGCAGGAGCCGCGGATCCTCGAAGTCTTGGCGGCGCAGGGGTTCGAAGAAACACTGTCGTGGCGCCCAGTGCGATTCGTGGTCACGGACCACAAGGGCCGCGAGATCGACCTGCATCCCTTGCGGTACGCGGAGGACGGCAGCGCCGAACAGTCCTCACCGACGCCGGGCGAACCGTTCCGCTACCCCGCCTCGTGCTTCGTCACCGGGACGATCCTCGGTACCACCGTGCGGTGTCTTTCGGCCGAGCAGCAGGTGTTCTTCCATCAGGGATACGAGCCGCGCGAACGGGACCTGCACGATCTGGCTCTGCTGCGCGGCCTGGTCCGATAAACCGGTTGGCAACGTGGCTAGCGTGGGACGGGTGAAGGGATTCAACCCGAGTTTCGGCCCTGAAACAGCAAGCACCTACGACAACGAGCCCCGCGGGGACGAGGCCGACACCGTGCGGTTCCTCGCCGCGTTCGGCGGCTCCGCGCTGGAGTTCGCGATCGGCACCGGCCGCGTCGCGTTGCCGCTCAGAGACGCCGGTGTCGAGGTGGACGGCATCGAGCTGTCGCCGGACATGGTGGCGCGCATGCGGGAAAAGCCCGGCGGCCAGGACGTCGACGTGACGATGGGCGACATGTCCACGGTCGGCACCGGCCGCACGTACGACCTGGTGTACCTCGTCTACAACACGATCACGAACCTGCTCACCCAGGACGACCAGGTCCGCTGCTTCGAGAACGCGGCACGGCATCTCACCCCGGACGGCGTGTTCGTGGTCGAGTGCGGCCTGCCCAGCTGGGTGGCGCGCCCGCGTCACCAGTTCATCGACGTGGAGGCCGTGGAGGTCGACCACGTCCGGCTCGACGTCAACCGCTTCGACCCGGTCACCCAGATCCTCGACGAGAACCACGTGAGCATCAGCGCGGACGGCATCCGGTTCGGCCCGATCAAGACCCGGCAGGCCTACCCCTCCGAGTTCGACCTCATGGCACGAATCGCGGGGTTGCGGCTGCGTGAACGCCACGGTGGCTGGAACGGCGAGCCGTTCGTCGCGGACAGCAAGCGGCACGTGAGCGTGTACGAACGCGCCTAGCTCATCGCTTCCAGCGCCTCGGCCTTGATCTGGTCGAACTGGGCCGCCATCGCCTCGGACAGGGCCTGGGCGCCGGACAGCGGGCGCACCATGACGGTGAACTCGTCGATCAGGCCGTTCTCGTCGAGGTGCAGGAAGTCGCAGCCCTGGATCTCCTTGCCGCCCACCTCGGTCCGGAACACCAGCGCGTGGTTCCGGCCGTCGATGATCTCGCGCTCGTAGCGGAAGTTCTCGAACACCCGCATCACACCGCGCAGGATCGCGGCGGTGAGCGGCTTGCCGGGGTAGGGCGCGAACGCGACAGGGCTGGTGAACACGACGTTGTCTGCCAGACACGCCGCCATCGCCTCGGTGTCGCGTGCCTCGACCGCCTTGCGGAATGCGTTCACGTGGACCCTCGCATACTCAACTTGTTGACTAGGTCGAAGCACCGTAACCTGCTGCTATGTCGCTGCGCAACGCCGTGATGGCCGCTCTGCTCGACGGGGAGTCGTCCGGCTACGACCTGGCCAAGGCGTTCGACGCGTCCGTGGCGAACTTCTGGATCTGCACGCCGCAGCAGCTCTACCGGGAGCTCGACCGGATGGAGACCGACGGGCTGATCACGGCCAGGACGGTCGAGCAGGAACGCCGGCCGAACAAGCGCCTCTTCTCGCTGACGGCAACAGGGCGCGAGGAGCTGACGAGGTTCACGGCCGCACAGCACAAGCCCACCGCGATCCGGGACGAGCTGCTGGTCGCGGTACTGGCGGCGGACTCCGGTGACGTCGAGGCGGTGAAGGCCTCGATCCGCGAACGCAAGCAGTGGGCCGAGGCGAAGATCCAGCGCTACGAACGACTGCGCGCCAAGTTGCTCGGCGGACTGGACGAGGAGGAGTTCCTGGCCACCGCCGAACGGGTCGGGCCGTACCTGACCTTGTTGCGCGGCTTGTCCTTCGAGCGGGACAACGTGCGGTGGTGTGCCAGGAGCCTCACCGTGCTGGAGCGGCGTGGTGCACGGCTCGACACGTCCCCTTGAGGTTGAATCGGGTTCATGAACGGCATTTCGCTCTTGCAGGAGGCACTCAGCGCGCCCGCGGCAGAGGCGCGCCACCGGTTCGCGGGGCGGCTCAACGGCTACCTCGACGGATCGGACGTCGTGCACGCCGTGCGGTTGCAGGGCTGGCTCGGGCTGGAGGTGCCCGGCCCCGGCTGCCACGTCGGCACGGGCAGCTGGGACTTCACCCGGTTCAAGGCGACGACGTCACCGGTGACGTGCGGGCGGTGCCGAAGTGCGGGCCTGCTCACCAGCTCGTTCACCGGCGGCCCGCACCAGCAGACCCTGGATCTCGAAGGGATCTAGAGCACAGAGCGGTTGCGCAGCCCCATCCCGGTCAGCGCGGACATGCCGAGGCGCTCGTAGTACGGACGCAGTGAGTCGTCGCACGTGAGGTCCACCGAGTACAGGTGCGCGGCCTCGGCCACGATCCGGCGCATCAGCTCGGTGCCGATGCCCTGGCCCTGAAACGAAGGCCGCACCTCCAGCCACGGGACGAACGCCGTCAGCACGCCGTCGCTGATCATGTTCACGAAGCCGGCGACCTCGTCCTGTGAGCGCGCGATCACCACGCGGTAGCTCCCGCGCAGCACGGCGAGGTGCTGGGCGGGCGACGGCGGCGTGGGCCAGCCCACGAAGAAACCGGCGAGATCGGCCTCGGTCAGGCCGCTGAGATCGGTGCTGTACGAAATCACCCGCACATTGAACCAAGTTCCCACATCTTGCGTAGGGCTGGTTTCGCCCAATTCGGCCGCTAAGCTGCTGGTCGTGACCCTGCCGACCGCTCCGCTGCGCCGTGCGCGCTGTGCTGCTGTCGGCATCGTCAACGGCACGCTCGCGGTTCTCGCGCACTCCACTGCGGACGGTCAGTTACCCGACGCGGGACTGCTCTTCTCGCTGGTCGCGCTGCTGACGTGGGCGACGACCGGGTTCGCCCGGCACGAGCTGACCTGGCAGCGGCTGCTCCTGCTGATCGGCGGCGGGCAGCTCGCGATGCACGTCCTGGTGTCGCTCGCCGCGTTCCGGCACGCGCACGAGGCCGAGCCGTCGCGCATGATCGTCTCGCACGTCGTGGCCACGGCACTGACGGTCGTCGTGCTCGCCGCGGCCGAACGCTCGATCCTCACGCTGGCCCGTGCGGTCACAGCAACTCTCCCCCGCAGGCTCGCCGTCCTGCCCGCCACCGCTCCCCTGGTCGTCGCCACGCCCTCGCTCGCGCCGACCGCGATCGTCTTCCTGGACGTGCTGTCGTGGCGCGGTCCTCCGGCTGAACAGGTCTGAATCCCCTTCACAGGTCCGCTCATCGAGCGGTCCTGCCCCTGTTCACGCCCATCCAGGAGCGTCATGACCACCACAGCCGCTCCGTCACGCACATCTTTCGCGTGGCGGGGACTCTTCCTGCGCCTGCACTTCTACGCCGGCGTGCTCGTCGCCCCGTTCATCCTCATCGCCTCGCTGACCGGCGTGCTCTACGCCCTGACGCCGCAACTGGAGTCGTGGGTCTACTCCGATCAGCTCCGCGTTCCCGCTTCCACGCAACAACTTCCGCTGTCCAAGCAGGTCGACGCCGCGCTCGCGACCTCACCCCAGGGCTCGCTCGTCGCGGTCCGGCCCGCCCCGGAACCCGGTGCCACGACGAGGGTTCTGTTCTCTGAGAAGGGTCTGGGCGAGTCCGAACGCCGGGCAGTCTTCGTCGATCCCGGCACCGGACGCGTCACCGGTGATCTCGTCGTCTACGGGTCGAGCGGCGTGCTACCCCTGCGCACGACGCTGGATCAGTTGCACCGCAACCTGATGCTCGGCGAGCCCGGCCGCCTCTACAGCGAACTCGCCGCCTCCTGGTTGTGGGTCGTCGCACTGGGCGGGCTGGTCCTGTGGATCTCCCGGGCACGCAACAGCAAACGCATCAAGACGCACGGACTGATCGGCGTCTGGGTGCTGGCCGGTGCGTTGTTCCTGTCCGCCACGGGTCTCACGTGGTCGGCCTACGCCGGTGAGAACGTCGCCATGCTGCGCACGGCCATCGGCTGGTCCACGCCGACGTTGACGATGCCCGGCGCCGGCGAGAGCCACGGCGACCACGGTTCGAGCAGCTCGTCCGCCGGTGGTCACAGCGAGATCGACACCGTGTTCGGCGTCGCGAAGCTGTCGGGCATCGACGCGAAGGCGGTCGAGGTGAGCCTGCCCGCGGAGTCCGGCGGCGCGTGGAAGGTGGCCGAGATCGAGAAGGGCCTGCCCAGCCAGGGTGACGCCGTCGCGGTCCACGGCGGCGAGGTGGTCAGCACGCTCAAGTTCGCCGACTTCCCGCTGGGCGCGAAGCTCACGAGGTGGGGCATCGACGCGCACATGGGCGTGCTGTTCGGGTGGCCCAACCAGCTCCTGCTGCTGCTCGTCGGCGGCGGACTGGTCGCGTTGGTCGTACTCGGCTACCGCATGTGGTGGAAGCGCAGGCCCACCAGCGGGTTCGGTCGTCCGACGCCGCGCGGCCAGTGGCGCAAGGCACCGCGCGGCGCGTTGATCGGACTCGGCCTCGCGACGCTGCTCGTCGGGTGGTTCGTGCCGTTGCTCGGCGTCAGCCTGGTCGCCTTCCTGGCCATCGACGTTCTGCTCGGAAGGCGGTCGAAAACCGCGGCCTCCTGACCGTCCATTGTGGACAAGGCTTGCCTGATCTGGACATTTACGGCATATTAATGCCCAGGTGAGCCGGGAAGTCTGGTCGGCCCGCACGTCACACGAGGTGGCGGCGGAGAGCTGACGAGGGGTGCCCGAATGACTCTCATTCCCCACGCCATCCCCCTGATCAACGATCCTCAGGTCGTGCACGCGCTCGCCGCGCGATGGCGCCGCACGAGGACGTTGCTCCTGCTCTCCGCCGGCGTCCTGCCGGTCGCCATCGGCATCGTCTGCATCGTGCTCGCCGGGATGACCTCGGCCGGGCAGCGGATCATGCCGTGGTGGTCGGCGATTCCGGCCGTCGCCGCGGCGGCGTGCGCGTGGGCGTTGCTGACCTGGTTGCGGCGCAACGGGTTGAGCGACCCGCACTCGTGGCTGCCCGCCACCACCCTGATGACCTCGGCACAGCTCGTGCTCGGTGTGCTGCCGGGCTCGGGCATCGCGTTGCGGCTCAGTCCCGGCGCGGCGATCGCGGTGAAGGCGTTGTGCGCGGCCGGAGTGCTCGGCGCGGGGTCCGCGAGCGCGCTCGCCCGCCTGGCCCATCGCTCACTGCTCTCGGCGCCCGTCCTCGAACTCGGCTCGACCGCGTTCCCGCTCGTGCTGGTCGGCGACGGGACGCGGGTGATGATCGGCACCGACCGCGTCGACTGGACCACCCGGCACGGTTCCCGGGTCGACGCCGGGGTCTCGTTCGCCCGCGTCCTCCGCGTGACAGCGCAGTCCAACGCCATCGTGCTGCACACCGCGTCCGGTTCGTGGACGGTTCCCGTGTCCGACCCGGCGACCGCGCAGGCGTTGCTGCGCCGCCGGATCACGTGGTGGGAGGAGCGCAGGGACGCCACCGCCGAACGCGAGCAGCGCCGCTACCTCGACCTGGTCGGGCTGCTCGCGGCGGTCAGCGGCGAGGCCACCCGTGGCGGCATCAGCGTCACCGTCGACTCGAACGGCCTCACGACGGGCATCATGCTCAACCCCGAAGTGCGCGAACTAGAACCGGAAGTGCTCGCGGCGCAACTGATGGCGTGCGTCCAGAAGGCGCGGGCGGACGCGCGCAAACAGGTGCAGGACCTGGTCATCGACCACTCCGAGGACCACATGGTGAAAGCCAGCCACTAGTGTCCTGAGTCGTTAATTCTCTGACAGTAGGCGGCTAGGGACTCGAGGATCTGGTCTGCTGTGCGGGTCCAGACGTAGGGCTTGGGGTTGGTGTTCCACTGCTCGATCCAGCCGCGGATGTCTTTCTCCAGTGCGGTGACCGAGCGGTGGACGCCCCGGCGAAGAAGCTTGACGGTGATCTCGGCGAAGAAGCGTTCGACCAGGTTGAGCCAGCTTGAGCTGGTCGGGGTGAAGTGCAAGTGGAAGCGTGGGTGCTTGAGCAGCCACGTCTTCACCGCGGGTGTCTTGTGGGTACTGAGGTTGTCGAGGATGACGTGGACATCCAGGCCGGTGGGCACGTTCTTGTCGATAGTGCGAAGAAACGCCAGGAACTCCTGGTGCCGGTGACGGCGTTTCACCGCGCTGATCACCTGTCCGGTGGCGATCTCCAGCGCTGCGAACAGGCTCGTGGTGCCGTGCCGGATGTAGTCGAAACTCTGTCGCTCGGGCACGCCGGGCAGCATCGGCAACACCGGCGCCGAGCGGTCCAGTGCCTGAATTCCGGTCTTCTCGTCCACGCACAACACCACGGCTTTCGCGGGCGGGTCGAGATAGAGGCCGACGACATCGCGGACCTTGTCCACGAACAACGGATCCTTGCTGATCTTGAAGGTGTCGACCTTGTGCGGCTTGAGGCCGAACGCCCGCCAGATCCGCGAGACCGCCGACTGCGACATCCCGACCTGCGTGGCCAGTGACCGGGTCGACCAGTGCGTCGCGCCGACCGGCTTGGTCTCCAGTGTCGTGACCACGATCTGCTCGACCTGATCGTCGGTGATCGTGCGCGGCCGGCCTGGGCGAGGCTCGTCCGACAACCCGTCCAGCCGGTCGCGCAGGAACCGTGCCCGCCAGGTCGCCACCGTCTGACGGCCCAGGCTCAACTGTTGCGCCACAACGGTGTTCGACTCACCAGTCTCAGCACATGCCAGCACGATCCGGGCTCGCAACGCCAACGCCTGCGCAGTTGTCCGCCGACGCGTCCAGCTCTCCAGGACTCGGCGTTCGTCATCGGACAGGGTCAGCGGCACCAGTTTCGGGTTCGGCACCGACACAATCTAGTGCTGATGCCGAATTAACGACTCAGGACACTAGTCGCTTGTCCCGCCCCCGTCGCCCTGCCTACGTTCGGCCTGGGAACTTCGGAGATGGGGGACGACTTGCGCAGACGTGACTTCTTCGCGGCGGCGGCCGGGGTGGCCGCCGTGGTGGCCAATCCCGCGAGCGCGATCGCGGCCACCGGGCAGCGGCCGGGCGCCTCGCACGTGCCGGACCTGAACCTCGGCGATTTCCCCGTCGTGGCAAGGGTTCGGGCACGCCACGCACTCGAACACCTCAAGGTCTTGAGCGACAGGATCGGGCCGCGCATCGGCGGCACCGCGTCCGAGCACCGGGCGCGCGACTACCTCGTTCGCGAGCTCAAGGCGTTGCGGTACCAGGTGACGACGCAGCCGTTCACCGTGCCGGACAAGTACCTCGCCGACGTCAACGGCCAGTGGCAGGCCGGCGCCTCCCGGTTCGGCAGCCTCGGCGTCACCGTCAAGGCTCCGTTCGTCGAGGTCGCCGACGGCCAGTTGCCGGATCTGACCGGCAAGATCGCGTTCTACGTCAACGCTCCCGCCGGATCCGCGCCCACGCACGCGGCGATCGAACGCGGTGCGGTGGCGGTGGTGCTCGGCCGCATCTCCGCCACGGCGAGCAAGTCCAGCGCCTTCTCCCCCGCCCTCGACCGCGACGTCGCCGTGCCCGTGATCGGCCTCGCCCAGGTGCACACGGAGAAACTGCGCGCCCAGGGTTCCGGTGAGCTGACGATCAGCACCGTCCACCACCCGAACCTCACGTCCTACAACGTGATCGCGGACCGGCCGTCGACGTTCCCGTGGCGCGACAACGGGGTCGTGATGGTCACCGCGCACTACGACACCGTGCCGGGCTCGCCGGGCGCCAACGACGACGGCAGCGGCACGGTCCTGTGCCTGGAGCTGGCGCGCGTTCTGCGTTATCTGCCAACGAACAAGGCGTTGCGGTTCGCGTTGTGGGGCTCGGAGGAACAGGGACTGCTCGGGTCACGGCACTACGTCTCGCAGCTGCCGCCCGAGGAGATCACCCGGATCAAGGGCGTGTTCCAGAACGACATGGTCGCCACCAGCCACGACCCGGCGACGGCCTACTGGCTGCTGTCCGTGGACGGCGCCGACAACGCGACGACGGCCAACGTTCGTGCTGCGGCACAACGCCTCGGCTACGACCCGCGGGTGCACGGACCGGTGGCGCGCGGGTCGAGCGACCACGTGCCGTTCCACGAGAAGGGCCTGGCGTCGGCGAACTTCAGCTGGCGCGGCGAGGGCGGGCCGGCACAGCTGGAGCCGATCTACCACACGCCGGAGGACACGATCCGCGACAACATCAGCCTGGAACGGCTGCAGGTATCGCTGGAGCTGATCGGGGCGGCGGCCTACAAGCTGGCCAGCGGCGCGGTCTGAAACGTTGCGGCAACGTTTCAGGCCGCGCCGCTAGTCAGCGGTGACGACCAGCTCGGCGAGCGTCCGGCCGCGCAGCCACGTGACGAACTCGTCCGCCGGCAACGGTTTGCTCAGACAGTAGCCCTGCACGATGTCGCAGCCCAGGGCGGCGAGGACGGCCCACGTCTCCTCGTCCTCGACGCCCTCGGCCACGACCTCCAGCTCCAGGTTGTGCGCGAGCCCGAGCAACGAGCGGGTGATCGCGCCGCTGGACGCGTCCGTGCGCATGTTCGTGGTGAACGAGCGGTCGATCTTCATCTCGTGCACCGGCATCGTGCGCAGGTAGGCGATGGACGAGTAGCCGGTGCCGAAGTCGTCGATGGACAGCCGCACGCCCAGTTCCCGCAGGCGCGTCAGCACGTCGGTCGCGCGGTGCGGGTCGGCGATGATCGCGCTTTCGGTGATCTCCAGCGTGAGCACGGCGGCGTCGAGGCCGTGGTGTTTCAGCGCGGCGGCGACCTGCTCGGGGAACGTCATGTCGTGCAGGCACTGTGCGCCGACGTTGACCGAGATCGGGACGTCCCAGCCGGCGAGGTGCCAGGCCTGGCACTGGGCCAGCGCGTGGTCGAGCACGTACTGCGTGAGCGGTTCGATCAGGCCGGTCTCCTCGGCGGCCGGGATGAACCTGTCCGGGCCCAGCAGGCCGTGGACCGGGTGCTGCCAGCGGCACAGGACCTCGGCGCCGCAGACCTCGCCGCTGCGCAGGTCGGCTTTCGGCTGGTAGTGCAGGACGAGCTCGCACTGGTCGAGGGCGCGGCGCAGGTCGCTGATCACGGTGAGCTGCGCGGCGTGGTGCTCGTCGAGGCACGGCTCGTAGACGGACGTGCCGAGGCGGCCGCGCTTGGCCGCGTACATCGCGATGTCCGCGTGCTTGAGCAGTTCGTGCGCGTCGGCGGAGTTGGTCGGGTACAGCGCGACGCCGATGCTGCAGCCGACGTCGACCGACAGTCCGTCCAGGTCGACGGCCTCGTCCAGCGCGCGGTGCACGCGTTCGGCGACGATCAGCGCGTTCTCGGAGGTGCTCACCGACGGCAGCAGGACCGCGAACTCGTCGCCGCCCAGCCTGGCCACGGTGTCGACGTCGCGGACGGCGCCGGTCAGCCGGTTGGCGACCAGTTGCAGCAGCTTGTCGCCGAACGCGTGGCCGAGGGTGTCGTTGATCGGCTTGAAGCGGTTGAGGTCGATCAGGAACAGGCCGAGCGGGTCGCCCGTCTGGTTGCTGCGGCGGATCGCCTGCGCGGTGCGCTGGGTCAGCAGCGTGCGGTTGGCCAGGCCGGTCAACGCGTCGTGCATCGCCTCGTGCTCGCTCCTGGCGGCCTGGCGGAGGATCTTGCGGCGGTGGCCGAGCAGCACGACGCCGCACAGCCCCACCAGTCCCAGGTCGATGACGAACGCGACGAGAGCGGCGATGCGGAGGTTGCCGTTCTGCATCTCCGCGGCACGCAGGTAGTCGGTCGTCTCCAGACGTTTGAGCTGCACGACCGTGGAGAGCTGTTTGCGCAACGACGCCAGCGTCAGCTCGGCCTGGTCCGCGTTCTGCAACGCGGCCGTGGCGTCACCGCGATCGCCCGCCGCGACCGTCTCGCGCAGCAGACCGCTGTAGTCACCGTAAAGATCGCCGACGATCCTGGCGGCACGGACGTCGGCCGGCGCGCCGTGGTCGCGCAGCCAGCGCAGGCTCTCGTCGGCGGCACCGGCGGCGGTCGCGACGGGCTGGCTCATCACCGGCGTGCCGGACCTGACGTAGTCGGTGAGCGCGTGATCGGCGACGTCGACGTTCTGGACGACCAGCCCCCAGTGGTCACTGGTCTCGTTCAGTTCGTGCAGGTGCGTGGCGGCGCGCTGCATGCTGAGGTTCGTCCACAGCGCGAGGCCCGCCAACGCGGCGAGGCCGATCGTCAGGCTGACGACGGTCGTCTGCACGGTCGTGCGAGTCTCGACCCAGTTGGACAGCATCTACAAAGCCTCACGTCGCGTCCTTGCGAAGGTGCTATTGGTACGCAGCCAAAGGATCGCACGCAAGCCGACACCTCGTTCCACCGTGCACTAGCCTTCTCGCCTTCTACCGGCCAACGGACAGGACGCCCCGTGGTTCGCTTCACCCACATAGCTCTACCTGCTGTTTTGCTGCTGACGGCAGGGGTGGGCGGATGCGGTGGCGAGCAGACGTCCGATGACCCGCCCATCATCGGATTCGTGTCCCAGAACACCAGCCGCGACTTCTCCCGGGAGATGAGCGAAGGTTTCCGGGCGGGCGCGACCATCGCCGGCGGGGTCAGAACCGAGACGACCGGTCCGGACACGCACGACGGTCTCAAGCAGGCCGAACTGCTGCGCGACCTCTCGACGCGGGCCAAGGGCGGCATCGGGGTGTCCGCGGTGGCGCCCGAACTGGTGGCCGAGCCGATGGCGCAGGTGATCGACGAGGGAATCCCCCTGATCGCGGTCGCGGGAGGTCAGGTCGCCCCCGGCAGCGGGGCGAAGCTGATGATCGAGAACGACAACTACGAACTCGGCAGGGTGCTCGCCGACGCGACGGCGGAGCGGTTGCCACCGGACAGCGCGGGCAAGATCGTCATCGGCAGCAACTCCCCCGCGATGCCCGCCCTGGACCTGCGGGCGCTGGGCCTGCGCGAACGGCTCGCGGAACGGTTGCCGAAGATGCAGGTCATCGGCCCGCTCGACACCGGGCGCGACCAGACGGCGAACCTCGCGACGTGGCAACGGCTCGCCGACGCGAACTCCGACGCCGTCGCGTTGCTGGGCGCGGGTGACGTGGACGCGATCAACCTCGCCGCCGTGCACGCGGAGAAGAACGCGAAGTGGCTGGCCGCGGCGTTCAGCCTGGACCCGAAGGCGTTGCAGGGCGTCAAGGACGGGCACCTGTTCGCGTCGGTGTCGGCCGAGCACTTCCTCAAGGGCGCGGTGGGCGGGTGGCTGCTCGCGAAGCAGGCCACGCAGGGCCGGGCGCTGCCGGAGGGCTGGCTCGTCGCCCCCGGACTGCTCGTGCAGGCGTCCAACGTGGACGAGATCATCCGCCGTCAGTCGAGCGAGAAGAACCGCCTGGACGCCGCACGGCCGCAGATCGACGCCCTGACCACCGCGCCGGACAAGCACATGCGTCCACTCGACCAGACGCGCTGAGCCGGGCGGCGCAACTCCCGTGACAGGCCTCTGACGGTCGGCGAGCATCGGCTCTCCCTGCCTTGGAGGCCGCATGATCAACCGAAGGACACTCACCAAATCCCTGGGCGCGGCACTGGCCGTGTCGGCCGCCGGCGGCGTGGCGAGCGCTGACACGTCGGACACGCGGCGCGGGCGGTACCTGATCCGCGGCGGCGCCGTCGTCACCGTCGACAGGGCACTCGGGGTGCTGCCCCGCGCGGACGTCCTGATCGACGACGGCCGGATCACCGGCGTCGGGCCGAACCTGGACGCGCGCGGCGCGAAGGTCGTCGACGCGACCGACATGATCGTCCTGCCCGGCTTCGTCAACACCCACCACCACATGTGGAGCGCGCTGGGCCGCAACTTCGTGGCCGACGGCTTCCCGTACTTCGCCGCGAAACGGGCGACCTCCACTCTGTACGAGGCGAAGGACGTCCACCGCAGCGTCCTGCTCGGGCTCGCGGAACTGGCGAACGCGGGCGTGACCACCGTGCACAACTGGTCCAACAACACCCGCTCCCCCGCGCACGCCGACGCCGAACTGCGCGCTCACCGCGACGGACTGCTGCGCGCCCGGTTCTCCTACGGCCACGTCGACCAGATGCCGCGCGACGTACCGATGGACCTGACGGACGTGGACCGCGTGCGGCAGCAGTACTTCGCGCACGGCACGGCGTTCGACGGGCTGGTGCACCTGGGCGTATGCGTGCGCGGGCTGTCGCAGAGCACCGAACCGGCGTTCTTCGCGGACATGGACGCCGTGCTGGCACGCGGTCTGCCGGTCGCGATCCACGCCGGTCAGGCACCGCCGCGAACCGTGGACGCGGCGGACTACGAACGCCGGGGCTGGCTCGGCCCGAAGACGTTGCTGTGCCACTACGTCACGGCTCTGGACAGCGACATGGAGATCATGGCGCGGACCGGCACGCCGCTGTCGTGGGCGCCGCATTCGGAGTTCCGGCTGGGCACCGCGGGTGATCCACGGGACGCGCTGCTGCGGTTCCGCAGGGCCGGGGTGCCGGTGTCGCTGTCCTCGGACGCCACGTCGATCGCGCCGTCGGACGTGTTCGAGGCGATGAGGCTCGTCTGGAACACCGGAATCCCCTGGTCTGGAACGCCTTCCGCGGGTCTGCCCGAGGTCGGGTTCCGGGACGTGCTGGAGATGGCGACCCTCAACGGCGCCCGTGCGCTGGGACTCGGTGACGTCACCGGGTCGATCACCGTCGGCAAGCGCGCGGACGTGATCCTGGTGCGCACCAACGACATCAACCTCGCGCCGGGCGGGTTGTTCGAGACGACGCTCGTGCAGGCGGCGACCGCCGCCAACGTCGACACGGTGTTCTCGGACGGCCGGATCATCAAGCGCGGCGGGAGGCTGGTGGCCTACGACGTCGACCGGATCGTGCGGGACGCGCGGGCTTCCTCGTTGCGCATCCGCACGACCGCGGGTGGGATCCTCACGCCCCCGAGCTGATGTCGAGCACGGCCTTCGTGAACGCCTCGGGTGCCTCCTGCGGCACGTTGTGCCCGATGCCGTCGAGGATCCGGTGCTCGTAGCGGCCGCTGAACTGCTTGCGGTACGCCATGCCGTCCTTGTTGGGGCCGTCGAAGTCGCTGGCGATGGTGATCGCCGGCACGCTGATCACCGGCCTGGCCTGCAGCTTGCGTTCGAACCCGTCGTAGCGGTGCTCACCCTGCGCGAGCTGCAGCCGCCAGCGGTAGTTGTGGATGACGATCGCGACGTGGTCGGGGTTCTTCCACGCCGTGGCGCTCTGGGCGTAGGTGGCCTCGTCGAAGTTCCACTGGGGCGAGGCGAGCTTCCAGATGAGCTTGTTGAACTCGTAGGAGTTCTGCTCGTAGCCCTTCACGCCGCGGTCGGTCGCGAAATAATACTGGTACCACCAGCCCAGTTCGGCCTGCGGGGACAGCGGTTCCTGGTTCTGCTGGAGGTTGACGACCAGGTAGCCGCTGACCGACACGAGCGCCTTGACCCGGTCCGGCCACAGCGCCGCAACGATGCACGCCGTTCGTGCGCCCCAGTCGAACCCGGCCACCGTCGCCTTGCGGATCTTCAGGGCGTCCATGAACGCGATGACGTCCGCGGCCAGCGCCGACTGCTGGCCGTTGCGGGTCGTGCGCGCGTGCAGGAACCGGGTGGGGCCGTAGCCGCGCAGGTACGGGATGAGGACGCGGTGTCCCCGCGCGGCCAGGGCCGGTGCCACGTCGACGTAGCTGTGGATGTCGTACGGCCAGCCGTGCAGCAGGATCGTGACCGGGCCGTCCGCCGGGCCCATCTCCGCGTAGCCGATGTCGAGCAGGCCTGCCCTGACCTGCTTGATCGGGCCCCAGGACGGCTGCGAGGCGTGCGCGGTCGCGGTGACCAGGGGTGCCGCGAGACCGGCCACGGCCAGAGCCTGGGAGAACTGTCGCCTGCTGATCATGGCGTCGACGGTAGGGGCGTCGGGCGGGGGCTCGCGAGCGTCAGGTGACGGTGTCGGAGTACGTCATGAGCGCCTCCTTCAGTTCGGCGCGTGCCGTGACCCCGAGTTTCGGGAAGATCCGGTGCAGGTGCGTGCTGACCGTGCGATGCGACAGGTGCAGCCGCTCGCCGATCTCCTTGTTCGTCAGCCCGTCCGCCGCCATCCGCGCGATGGTCAGCTCGTGCTCGGTCAGCTCGCCGTTGCCGCCGCGCGACTCGCCGGACGCCCGCAGCTCCTCGCGGGCCCGTTCCGCCCAGTCCCTGGTGCCGAACGCCTCGAACGCCTCCGCGGCCGCCTTGAGGTGCGGCCGGGCCTGGGCCGCCCGGCGCTGCCTGCGCAGCCACGCGCCGAACGCCAGCTGCACGCGCGCCCGGTCCCACGGCGAGCTGCCGCTGTCGAGCGCCGCTTCGAACAACGCCTCGGCCTCGTCGTCCGCGGCCAAAAGTGCCCGCGCGTACCTCAGCCCGGCCGCCGGCGCGGGCGAACTCGTGGCGGTGTCGAGCTCCTCCACGATCTTGGCGGCCTCGTCGGCGTTGCCGCTGCGGGTCGCGGCCTCGGCCAGTTCGGGCAGCACGTACCGGCGCAACGCGAGCTGGTAGGCGGGGTCGGAGGGGTCGTGAACGCGGCGGACGGCGGCGAACGCGTCGGCGTAGCGGCCCTCCCCGAGCGCGGCCAGGCTCCTGGCCAACTGCACGGTGGCGAGAACGGGTCGTGCGCCCGCCGCAAGCCCGATGCGTTCGGCGTTGGCCGCCAGTTCGGCCGACCGCTCGTACTCGCCGCGCAGGGCGGCGATCTCGGCCTGGACGGCGGCGGCCAGTCCGCGCATGTACGGCTGGCCGGTCTCCTCGGCGAGTCGGGCGGCCTCCTCGGCGGCGGGTTCGGCGGCGGCGATGTCGCCCAGGCGCGTCCGGCTCCAGGCCTCGACGGCGAGGGCTCTGGCAAGGAGTCCGAACTGGCCCTGCGCGCGGAAATCCCGTTGGGCGGCAAGGGAGAACCGGACCGAGTCGGCGAAGGCACCGACCTGGAGGGCGGCACTGCCGAGCAACCGGAGAGTGGCCGGGTCGTCGCATTCGCCGCGGACCGCACGCAGCCCGGCCACCACCGCGTCCCCCTGCTGTACCGGGCACACATAAGCCGTCATCGCGAGCATGCGCGGGTCGCACGGGTCGATCGGCAGCCTGCGCGCCACCGCCGCGATCCGCTCCCGCACAGCCGCGCCCGGCTCCACCCAGAAGCACCGCATCGCGACGCTCCAGAAGATCCGCATGCCCAGTTCGACGTCGCCGCCGGCCACCACGGACTCGGCCAGCCCGACCAGTTCGCCGGGGCCTGCCACACCTTCGCTCACGCCGTCGTCGAACGCCGTGGGCAGCCACGTCACGAGTGCGCGCTCCCGTGCCGTGAGGTCCAGGCCGCGCACATCCAGCAGGATTCGCTCGACGTCGTCGCGCCGTCCCGCCTCCGCCGCCAGCTCGGCCGCCCGCAACAACCGCCGGGCACGCTCACCGCCGTCGCCCAGGGCGGCAGCGCGTTCCAGAGCGCGAACAGCGGCCACCGCGCCGCCACGCCGGAGCGCCCGGTCGGCGGTCTTCTCCAGCAGGCAGGCCACGTTCTCGTCGGCACCGGTCGCGGCTCCGGCCAGGTGCCATGCCCGCCGGTCGGGCTCGTCGGTCGCCCAGGCGAGCCGGCGATGGGCCTCCTGGCGTTCGGAAAGGCCTGCGGCACCGGCGATCGCCGACCTGATCAACGGGTGCCGGAACGCCCCGTCCCGGTCGACCAGCCTGGCCTCGACGGCCGGGCCGAGGTCCGCGGAGGGAGCACCGCCGAGCGCCAAGGCGAGCAACGACGCCCGCACGTCGGCAGGCAGGATCGAGGCACGGGCGGCGAAGGACTCCTCCAGGGAGTTGCCGCCGAGCGGGAGTTCGGTGAGCGCCAACGGGTTCCCGGCCGCCTGGGCGAGCACCCACGAGCGGCGTTCGGGATCCAGGCCGGGCGCGACCGCGTCGAGCACCGCGACGGACTCCGGGGAATCCAGTGGTGCCAAGGAGAGCGTCGGCACGCCCTCGAAGACCGGCGTCCGGGCCGCGAGAACCAGAACGGCACCGGTGAGGCGGCGCGCCACGAACCCGAGAACGTCCTGGCTCGCCTGGTCCAGCCAGTGCGCGTCGTCGACCAGGACGACGGGCCGTGCCGCGCTCAGCACCTCCAGCGCGGCGAGCCCGACGAGGTGCACGGGTGGCGCGGGGCCGTCGGCGAGTCCCAGAACGACTTCCAGCGCGCCCCGCCGCGCACCGGACAACGTGGTCAGATCGAGGAACGGGTGCAGGACCTGGTGCAGTCCGGCGTAGGGCAGGTCCTGCTCGGCCTCGACGCCCGCGACCAGGTGACCGTCGAGGCAGGACAGCAGCGCCGACTTGCCCACGCCGGGCTCACCGACGATCAGCAGCGACCCGCCGGCCTCCGCCAGCGCCACCAGCCGTTCCCGTTCCCGATCCCGCCCGATCAGCGACACCCGCCCGACACCCCGTTCGTTGGTCCGTCCGGACCAGGGTTTGACGTACTTCCCGATCATGAGTTCGGGATTCCTGCGCGGCTGTGCCGCGTCCGGAACGCTTCCTGTTTCATCGCCCTGAGCCCCTAGAAGTGGGGTCTTACAAGGACTCCGCAGGCGTTTAGCCTCTCCGCACGCCCTGCGGCGAGGATGTTGACAGCGGCGTTGTGGTCCCGGTCATGTCCCACACCACACTCTGGGCAGGCCCACGCCCTGATGTTCAGCGGCATTGAGTCCATAACGTATCCACAACCCGAACAGGTTTTTGAGCTGGGCAGCCAGCGGGACACCTTGACCACAGCTCGACCGTACCGGTCAGCCTTCTCCTCGAGAAGCCGGACGAACTGTGCCCATCCTGCGTCAGCGATGGCACGCGCCAACCGCTGGTTGCGGAGCATTCCTGCGATGTTCAGGCTCTCAACGTGGACCGCTTGGTTATCGCGGATCAGAAGCAGAGCCTGCTTGTGATGATTGTCCCGTCGTGCACGACTGATCTTGCTGTGCACGGCCGCGACCTTGCGCCGAATCTTGGCTCTGTTCGCGCTGGCCTTGGCACAGCGTGCATGTTCGCGTTGCAACCGAGCGAGCTTGCGCAGGCCACGCTGCAGGTGCCGCGGATTCGGAATATCCATCCGGGCGCCGTCTGTGGTGGCGACGGTGGCCAGCCGCGTGATACCGAGGTCCACCGCTGCCTCTCGTTCCACGACAGGCAACGGCGTCCGTGCGACTTCAACCACGAACGAGGCGTAGTAATGCCCATCTGATTCGCGGATGATCGTTACCGAAGATGGTTCGGACGGTAGTTCACGTGACCAACGCACCCTCACATCACCGATTTTCGCGATGTGCAGCCGCCCGTTCGGCCGGAGTGTGAAGCCGTTGCGTGTGAGTCGGAACGACTGCCGGTTGTCCTTGCGGGACTTGAACCGCGGCCTGCCGATCTTGCGACCGGCGCGGCGACCGGCAGCCGAGCTGAAGAAGTTCCGGTAGGCGCGGTCGGCGTCGCGCACCGACTGCACCAGCGCAACAGATGCCACCTCCGACAACCAAGCACGTTCGTCGACGGCCTTCGCCGCGGTGATCACGCGACTCTGAACCTCGGCCGGCGAAAGTTTCACCCCTGCACGATAGGCCTCATCACGGCAGCGGATCGCATCGTTGAACACGACCCGGGCACACCCGAACGTGCGCGCCAACATCCCGCGTTGAACCTCGGCAGGCTCAATTCGAAAGCTATACCTGGCGTGCACAAGCTAACAGTATCGTGTTGGTCCACGCCGCGTGGACAAGACAGGCCACGTCGACAATGGCTTTTGTGCCGCAGGACGCACAAGTGGGATCGGCGCAATCGCGACCTGAAGTACGGAGATGGCGCCGATCCAATCTTGGCCAGAGAAGCGGCAGCTGGAAAGGATCCTCAGAAAGTCCAGACCGCGCGCTTGCCCGGACCCACGACCAGCGTGGACGTGCCCAGCTTCTCGACGTGCCGCGCGACCGGGCGGTTCAGGTCGAACTCGACGCGCTTGAGCCCGGTCTGTCCCATCGGCGCCTCGTCGAACCGCATCGTGGTGCCGCCGCGCGAGGCCACGACGGTGCCCGGTCCGGTCCTCAGCGAGAACCCGCCCGCCCGCAGCAACGGCATGGTGGCGGCCAGGTCCGAGGCGGTGACGGCGACGCGGATGAGCGTGATGTCGCGCATCACCTTGTCCTTGTAGGCGTCCGGCAGGTACCGCTCACGCGTGACGTCGCCGGGGAACTTCGCGGGACCCACGTTGCTGCGCGGGTCGGTCAGGTACTCGTCGCGGTACTCCATGGCCCAGGCGCCGAACCTGTCATACCTCTCGATCAGGAACACCGAGTCGAACCACGGCACGGGCTTGCCGTCGCCGAAGTCGCGGGTCTGCGTGAAGTCGATCGGCTTCTCGCCCGCGGCGCGCAGCCGGGTCTTGAGCTTCTCGACGTCACCGTCGTGCTCGGTCGAGAGCCCGAGGCCGGCGGAGCCCAGTTCACCGTCCTGGCCCGGCACGTCACCGATGCCGAAGATCTCCAGGTAGGTCTCGCGGCCCCGCAGGTAGCGGCCTGTCCAGACCTTGCCGTCCGCGCCGGTCGTGGTGCGGACCTCGACGCTCGCGAAGTCCTTGAGATAACGCGAGTGCTCGACCGCGTCCGCGGTGACGCGATCAAGCGTTCCCCATGCGTGGTTGTAGTACAACAACTGCCGCTCTCCCGCTTGTGCCGATCCAGCACCGGACACAACCAGACCCACGGCCAAGATCACGCTCAACACTCGTCGGAGCCCCATGCGTTCGATCCTAAAACGGACATGCTCAAGCCGGACTCAAGCCAGACGAAGGGACCTCCGTGTTCGACACCTCCCGATGGACGGTTCTCGCCCCGCTATTGCAGGCCGCCACCGCCGGCCGCGACCTGCTGGACGACACGATCCGCAGGCTGACCCCCGAGGCCGTCACCGGGGAGGTCCTGCGGGAGATCGGTGAGCACGACGTCCGGCTCGACCTCGGCTTCGACGGCCGCACCACCCGCCACCTGTGCGCGGACGCGGAGGTCGTGATCACGCTCGACCTCGCCGACGCCGTGCGCGGCCTCTACGGCACCGACGAACGCCCGTGGCCGAGCCTCGCCGTCACGACCCCGGATCCCGGCCTCGACGAGCGCGGGATCGGCGGGTGGTTCCAGGACCGCAAGGGCCTTGCGGAGTCGGTTCAGGAGCTGCTGTCCGCGCTCAGGCCCGCCCACCGGGACCTGGGCGAGCTGGCCGTGGAGCACGGCTCGGACAAGTGGGGCGACCTGCACTGGTACACGCAGCACTACGACCGCCACTTCGCCCGCCTGCGCACCGAACCCGTGCGGGTGCTGGAGATCGGCATCGGCGGCTACGACGACCCCGACCGCGGCGGTGGCTCGTTGCGGATGTGGCAGCGGTACTTCCGGCGCGGCCTCGTGCACGGCCTGGACATCGCGCGCAAGAACGTCGCCGGACCGCGGATCATGACCGTGCTGGGCGACCAGTCCGACGCGGAGTTCCTCGACCGGCTGGGTCGCGAGCTCGGCCCGTTCGACGTGGTCATCGACGACGGCAGCCACCTCAACGAGCACGTGCGGACCTCGTTCCACGCGCTGTTCCCGCACGTCCGGGCGGGCGGGCTCTACGTCGTGGAGGACCTGCAGACCGCGTACTGGCCGAGCTGGGGCGGCCATCCCGAGGCGACCGCCGGCACGTCGATGGGGATGCTCAAGTCCTTTGTGGATGGTCTGAACCAGGCCGAGGTGCGCGACCCGCGCGGCGAGGGTTCCTATCTGGAGCGCAACATCAGCGGGATCTCGTTCCACCACAACATCGCGTTCGTCGAGAAAGGCCTGAACGCCGAGGAGGGCGGACCGGCCTTCCTGCGCACGTTGTTCTAGGCAGGGCGGCGCCGGCCTGGTCCGCCGGCCGGCGCCCTTGGCCCAGCCCCAGCCGAATTCCCGCACGGACGACTCGTGGATGGACGAGCTGCAGGCCGTGGCCAGGCACGTGACCGAGGGGCATCTGGTCGCTAAACCAGCGCGCTCAGCGCGGCCATCCGGTCCCAGGCCGGCGACGACGCACCGGCCGCCGCCATGGCCAGCGCGGAGACCTCCGGATCCGCCATCGGCAGGACGGGCCGCCGTGCCAGCCAGTCCGCCGCCCGCCGGGCCAGCGCGGGCAACCGCGGATCGTCGGCCGGGAACCCGAAGGCCTCGTCGTAGGCCAGGTAGATCCGCCGGAACTCGGGGTCGGCGAGCGAGTCGGTCTTGTCCGCGAGCCAGACCGCCGCCTCGTCCGGTGCGACGGCCTGCATGAGCACCCAGACCTCGCGTTCCATCCGGACGCCGCGCTCGCTGACTCCCAGTTCCCGCAACAGGTCCAGCATCGCGGCGGCCTCCGTGCTCACGAACAGCGCGTTGCCCGCCCGCAGCCGCACCACCCGTTCGCGAGCTTGCCGGATCTCCTCTTCCCTGCGGCGCAGCGCCTCGTCGATCTCGGTGATCGACGAGGCGAACTCCTCCTCCCCCGCCGCGAGCAGTTCTTTCACGCGGGCGAGCGGCACACCGGCCTCGGCGAGCGTGCGGATCTTGACCAGGCCGACCGCGTCCTGGGCGGTGTAGCGCCGGTAGCCGGAGTGGTCGCGCTCGGGTTCCGGCAGCAGCCCCACCTTGTGGTAGTGCCGCACCGCCTTGATCGTCACGCCCGCGTACCGGGCGAGCTGGCCAATCGTGATCACCGCGGCATCATCGCACCCGGCCGAACATCCGACCGGCGAGATCGACGCCGACGATCTCGCCGGAAGCGTTGCGGCTGAAGAACCCTCGCTGACCGGCGAACGCGCCGTCCGTGATCATGTACTCATCGCGCGGCAGCAGCCCCATCGGGAACGGCGCGTGGTCGGCCGGCAGGTCCATCTCGGCGGACGCCCGGATCTCCGGCCGGATCAGCACCTCCAGCACCAACCCGGACCCGGTGTCCTCAATGGTCATGACCATTGCGTCGTTGTCGTACCCACCCGCGACCTCGGCGGCCTTCGAAGCGTTGTACGGCAACGGTTCCGGGTCTCGATCGAGCAGTCCGACGCAGTCCTCCAACGCGCGGCGCACCATCGCCTGGTTGAACGGGATGCCGTCCGGCCCCTGGTTCGCGATCGACACCACCGCGAAGCCGCGTTCGGGAACGATCAGCAGCTCGGCGAACTGCCCGTTGGACGAACCACCGTGCCCGATCGCCTGCACGCCGTCGATCTCGCGCAGGAACCAGCCGACCCCGATGGCGTCGCCGAGGTTGCTGCCACGCAACAAGGCGGTGGGCTTCCGCATCTCGGCGAAGTCGATCCCGTCACCGTCACTCAGGTGAAAACGGGCCCAGGCAAGGAGATCCGCGACGGAGGCCGCGATGCCACCGCCGGGATTGTTGGCCCTCCAATGCCGCCACGGCCGGGCGATCTCGCCCTTCTCGTGCCCGACGGCGAACCGCCGGGTCATCACCGCGTCCCGGTCGAAGTGCGTGTTGCCGAACCCCAACGGCTCCAGCAGCAACGCCATCAGCGCCTGCTCGTAGGTCTGCCCGGTGACGTTCTCGATGATCCGCCCGGCCAGGTTGAAGCCGGACTGGCTGTAGGACGGCCGCTCGCCGACCGCCCCGACCAGCGTCAACGTGGCGAGCGTGTCGACGTGGCGCCGCAACGAGTCGTCACCCTCACCGGTGTCCACCAGCGTGCCCCAGTCGAGCCCGGACGTGTGGTTGAGCAGCTGCCGGACGGTGAACTCGCGGTCGTCCAGCAACCGGAGTTCCGGCACGTACTCGCGGACCGGGGCATCCAGCGACACCCGGCCCTGGGCCACCAGCCGCATGATCGCCGTGGCGGTGTAGGTCTTGGTGACCGAGCCGAGCAGGAAGAGCGTGTCCTCGTCGACCGGCAACGGGTTCTCGACGCTGGTCACGCCGTGGCAGAAGAAGTGCTCCCGCCCGTCGTGGAAGACGCCGACGGCGGCGCCGGGGATGTCTAAGCGGGCGGCGGTCCTGGCGATGAAGTCGTTGTCCATGCCCCTACCCTCGGACCTTGACCCTAGGGCAAGGTCAACCCCGGATTCTCGAGAACCCGCAGCACGTTCCTCGCAGCCGACCTGACCCGCGGATCGGGGTCGGCGAGCAGCGGACGGACGTGCTCGGCGCCGGCGCGGTCACGCAGGCGACCGAAGGCCTCCACGGCACGAACCCGCACCATCGCCTTGGAGTGCTTGGTCCCGTCCACCAGGCGGCTACGGCTCCACTCCGGCTTGTGGCCGAGCAACCACATGTGCGCGCGCTGGACCCACTCATCGTCCGAGGCGTGCCACCACGACCACTGATCGCATTCGATGCGCGCCAGGCCCCGTCCCGCCGCATGGCGTGCCGCCCTGTCGGAGTGGTTCACGAACAGGTTCCACAGCGTCGGCAACGCACGAGGGTCACCGATGCGAGCCAGCGCGGCCGCCGCCTCGGCCGCGTGCCAGGTGTCGCAGAGTCGGATCAGCGTCGTCACCGCGCGGCCGTCCGCATGCCGGGCGAGCACCGTCGCCGCTCGGTCCCGCACCTGCACATCAGGATCGTCACAAGCCGCCATCGCCACGTCGGCCACGTCCGCGCCACCGGTCCGGCTGAGGGCCTGCAGGGCTTCCGCACGCACCTCCGCACTCTCGTGCCCGAGCAACCACACCAGCGTCGGCCCCGCTTCGGCGGAACCTATCGCGCCCAGAGCCTGGATCATCGGAATCGGGTACTCGGCGACCCGGACGCTCTCGCAGATCGGGCCGACCGCCTCGACTGCCCTGAGCGAGGCCAGCGCGACGGGAGCCTCGTGCCACCAGTCAGGGTCGGAGAGCAGCTCGATCAGCCGGGGGATCACGGTCGCCGCGTTCCGGTGCAACCAGGCCCGGTCGTGGCGCCACGGCAGGTCCGCCAGTTCGACGGCGAACTCCATTACCAGTGCTTCCGCCTCGGGTCCTCCGATCGCGGCCAGCCGTTCCTTGGCGCGGGAACGCGCCGACTGCCACACGGGCTCCTGCCTGGTCAGGACTGCGCGCAGCAGCTCGATCTCCTGCTGGTCACCCTCACCACTCAGCACGCTGATCGCGGTGCCGACAGCGTAAGGACCCCCGTCGACCACCTTGCGCAGCAGGCGTTCCCTGTCCAGCAGACCTGCTCCGCGAGCCGCCAGCACCGCCATCTGTGCTTCCCAGTCGTCGGCGGAGTCCCACCACTGTTCGGCCAGCTCGGCCGCACCAGGGGTGTTCGGTTCGCCGAGCAGCCCGCTGATCGCCCACTGGAGCCGGTAGTCCTGCTTTTCCCGGTACGCCGCGAGCAGCTCGGGCAGCGTGCGCGCATCGGGCGGGCTCTCAGGCTGCGGAACGTGGCGGCGGTCCGCGAGCAGCGCCGCGCGCAGCAGTTCCGCGTCACGCCTCACTCGGGCAGGCGCCGACCGCGATCCCGACCGGAATGCCCGCACCACCTGGAGGACCCGCGTGGGGACGCCCTCACGCACCAGGTCCTCAACGGACACCGGAACCTCGTGCAACCACACCGCCTGGACGGCCACCCAGTCACCGCCCCGCTCCGCGACGGCGGCGGCGACCCGTTCCAACCGGTCCAGGAGCAGCTCACCGTTGTACGTGAGCTGCCCCTGGTGTGCCCGCCTCGCGATGCGGCGTGCTCTAGCTGTCCCCATCACTCCATTGAAGCCCTCGAAGATCTACGGGATCCAGTGATTTCCGGACACCGTGATCATCACCTGCAGCTGGATGCTCGCGCCGAAGTACGTGTCCGTGGCGATCGGCGTGTTCACCATCTTGGTCCACAACGCGTCCAGCCACGCCTGACTACCCGGATCCGTGGAAGCCGCAACCGCGAACGGGGCCACGAACGCCGCGTCACTGCCGCCGTCGATCTGCGTGCCGTTGAGCTGGTAGCCGACCGCGATCTTGTTCGGGTCGCCGCCGGTCTTGCTCTTGATCCACGAGTTCATCTTGCGGGCGGCGGCGAGTGACTTGCTGTCGCCGGTCACCGCCGCGTCCGCGCCGATGCGCCACGGGTCGCGGCACGCGTTGTACCAGTACTTGCCGTCGGTGGCGTCCTCCTCGAGCAGCTTGCCGACGGCGGGCTTGGCCGTGGAGTTGGTGTCCTGCACGAAGTCCGGCAGCAGGCCGGTGCTCGCCGCGTACTTCGACTGCAGCGTGGCGATGAGGTCCTGGTGCTTGGCGCGGATCGTGTCCCAGGCCGAGTCGCCGGTCGCGGTGCGGAACGCCCTGAAGTGGTCGGCCATCCAGTCCGACGACCGGGAGCCGTAGTACTTCCTGCTGTCGTCCGGGCCGGACCAGTCGCCCATCAGGAGCAGGTTCGTGCTGGGGTTGATCAGGCTCTTCTTGATCGCGTTGACGTTCTTCACCGCGAGCTGCTTGTAGTTGTATGTGCCGCTGCTGCCCCACTGCCTGTCGGCGAGCAGCAGGCCGTAGGCGGTGTCCATGTCGCCGTCGGTGGCGCTGTCACTGCCGTTGACGCTCTTGCAGGCGGTGTCCTGCTCGGCGGCCAGCAGGTCGGGGTTGTTGACCGACGGGTGGGCGAGCTTGTACTTCAGCAGGCCGTCGAAGATCTTCTTCGCGTCCGGGTCGGCGCCCGCCATCTGCGCGGTGATCACCATGCCGTAGCCCTGCGCCTCGGCCACGTACGGGAACTTCGCGTCCGGCGAGATGACCTGGTACCAGCCGTTGCCGCAGTTCTGCTTGACGAACGCGGACTTCCAGCGCTGGTAGTAGTCGACGATCTTGGCGTCCAAAGTGGACGTGCTGCCCGACGGCCGCAGGACGCCCGCCGCGTACGGGGTCTGCCTGCTGCCGAACGGATAGCCGAGGCCGCTCGAGGGCGGAGTCGTCGTGGTCGTGGGCGGAGTGGTCGTCGTCGGCGGGTTGCCACCGCCCACGCCGTACACCTCGAGCTCCCACAGCGAGTAGCCGTAGGCGGTGCCGCGCGCAGTGCCGTAGACACGGACATATCGTCCGGAACCGGACAGCGTCAAGTCATCGGTGCCGCCGTCACCGGCGCTGGTCGAGTACACGTCGGTCCACGCCGAGCCGTCCGGCGAGGTCTGCACGCGGTACGACTTGGCGTACGCGGCCTCCCAGCTCAGCTTCACCCGGCTGATCGCGTGCGCCGAGCCGAGGTCGACCCGCAGCCACTCCGGGTCGCGCCCCTCCACCGAGGCCCAGCGGGTCGACGTGCTGCCGTCGACCGCCTTCGCGGCCTCGAATCCCGACCCCTCAACAGAAGAGGCCGTCACCGCCTTGCCGCGGGAGACCAGAGGGTCCGCCGCCGATGCGATGGTCGTTCCCGCGACGAGGAGGCCGAGCACGAGCCCGGCCGCCCCGAACGCCATTGTTCTGCCGCCCACGACCGCCTCCAGCAATTAGTTAACAAAGCTGTCAATGCGAGTGGTTGGCGACGCTATGCAGGTCAGACCCCCTGAACAAGAGGTACAGACCGTTGTTGCGCGATCGGACAGTGCCGGTCAGGGCACCCAGTGGTTGCCGGTCACCGTGATCATCACCTGGAGCTGGATGCTCGCCGAGAAGTAGCTGCTGCCGTCGATCGGCGTCTGCAGCATCTTGCTCCACAACGCGTCCAGCCACGCCTGACCGCCCGGATCGGTCGCGGCCACCACGGCGAACGGCGCGAAGAACGCGGCGGCACTGCCACCGGAGATCTGCGTGCCGTTGAGCTGGTAGCCCATGCCGATGTTGTTCGGGTTGTTGCCCGCCTTGGACTTCACCCACGTGTTGAGCTTGCGGGCCGCCGCCAGGGACTGGGAGTCGCCACTGGTCACCGCGTCCGCACCGATCCGCCACGGCACGCGGCAGGCGTTCCACCAGTACTTGCCGTCGTTGACGTCCTCCAGCACCTGGCCCGCGGGCGGGCGCGGCGAAGAGTTCGTGTTCTCCACGAAGTCCGGCAGCAGGCCGGTGTTCGGCGCGAAGTTCTGCTGCAACGTCGAGATCAGGTTCTGGTGGGCGGACCGGATCGTGTCCCACGCCGCGTCACCCGTCGCCTTCCGGAACGCCCGGAAGTGGTCGGCCATCCAGTCCGACGACCTCGAGAGGTAGTAGTACTGGTCGCCCGAACTGGTCCAGTCGCCGAGCTTGAGCAGGTTCGTCGACGGGTTGACCTCGCTGGCCTTGATCGCGTTGACGTGCCGGATCGCCAGCTGCTTGTAGTTGTGGGTGCCCGCGCTGCCCCACTGCCGGTCGGCGAGCAGCAGCCCGTAGGCCACGTCCATGTCGCCGTCCGTGGCGCCGTCGCCGCCGTTGACGCTGCGGCAGTTCACGTCCTGTTCGGCCGCGAGCAGATCGCGGTTGATCGAGGACGGGTGGTCGATCTTCCACTTCACCAGGCCGTCGAAGATCTTCTTCGCGTCCGGGTCGGCGCCGGCCATCGTGGCGACGACGACCATGCCGTAGCCCTGCGCCTCGGCGACGTACGGGTGGTCGGCGTCGGGCGAGATCACCTGATACCAGCCGTTGCCGCAGTTCTGCCGGACGAACGCGGACTTCCAGCGCTGGTAGTAGTCCACGACCGCGGCGTCCAAAGTGGACGTCGAACCCGATGGACGCAGGACGCCCGCCGCGTACGGGGTCTGCCGGCTGCCGAACGCGTAGCCGAGACCGTTCGAGGGCGGAGTGGTCGTGGTCGTCGTCGGCGGGGTGCCGCCCGCCACGCCGTAGACCTCGACCTCCCACAGCGAGTAACCCCACGCAGTGCCACGCGCCGTGCCGAGAACCCGCACGTACCGACCGGCACCGGACACGGTCAGGTCGTCGACGCCACCGTCACCGGCGCTGGTCGAGAACACGTCCGTCCACGCGGAACCCTCCGGGGAGGTCTGCACGCGGTAGCCCCTGGCGTACGCGTCCTCCCAGGTCAGCCGCACCCGGCTGACCGCGTGCGACGTACCGAGGTCGACCCGCAGCCACTCTGAGTCGCTGCCCTCCGCCGACGCCCACCTCGTCGTCGTGCTGCCGTCCACGGCCTTCGCCGCCTCCAGCCCTGCGCCCTCGACGGAGGACGCCGTGACCGCCTTGCCCTGCGAGACCAGTGGATCCGCCGCCGTCGCACTGGTCGTCCCCGCCACCAGGAGACCAATCACGAGCCCGACCGCACTGACCGCAGCTAACGCCGCTCGTCTGTCCACAACCACCTCAGTCAATTGGTTAACAAACCTGCCTAAAGGGGCAATTGCGGCGACCTTAGGCGGGTCGGTCAACTTTGGACAAGAGGTGTGGACCGGTCATCGGGACCGAAACCGGTTGCGGAAACTACTGCCAGACCTTCCGGACGTCCTCCGCGATCGAGACGGCCTGCGCGTACCCCGCCTCAGCAGCGGGTTTGCGCTTGGCCGGGTCCAGCAGGTTCGTGCCGATGGCGGCCAGGGCCGCGCTGTCGGGACTCACCACGATCGACGGCACCCCGAGCTTCGCGGCCTGCGCGCCGGGCGCCGCGGCCGGACTGGCCGAGCGCGTCAGCGGCGCGATGACCACGACCCGTTCGTAGCCCGCCGCGAGGTCGACGTTCGCCACGGACCGCATGCCGCCGTCCATGTACCGACTGCCGTTGATGCTGACCGGCGGCCACACCAGCGGCACCGCGCAACTCGACGCCACCGCCTTCACCAGCGGCACTCCGCTGTCCCGGTCGAAAGCCACGAACTTCCCGTTCGCCACGTCCACGGCGGTGACCTTGAGCGCGCGCTCCGGCCAGTCCTTAGTGGACAGTCGAGAGTCGAACACCGCGAGCCGCGACTCCTCCGACGGCGTGCGGGCCTTCAGGGCGGCACGACCGAGACGGGCCCGCTTCTGCGCGGGCGACCCCGGCATCACGTAGGAAAGCGCGTACCTGGCGACCATCCACGACGTGAGCCGGGCGGGAATCTCCCCGTCCGGCGGCAACAACTGACCCGCGTACAGGTCGGCGAGCACACCACCGCCGGCCAGTTCGGCGGCCACCACCGATCCGGCCGACGTCCCCACGAAGAGGTCGGCGTCCGTCAGGTCGACGCCCTGTTCGGCAAGTCCGTGCAGAATCCCGGTCTCCCAGGCGATTCCGGTGACACCACCGCCACCCAGCACCAACGCGCGTTCTCCGGTCACAGCGGCCATCCTATGGAGTGAGACGAGTTCCTGGTGAATGAGCTAGGTTGGTAGCCTTTAAAGTGAAACCGAGAAGCGCTGCAACGGGCCGAGCGCCTGCCACGCTCGGCTTCGTTCTACCACGGACAAGGGCGCTTCCGAACCTTTCGGGAGCGCGCGTGAGTGGACTCAAATCCCTGCTGGACCAGCGAATCGCAGTGCTGGACGGCGCATGGGGCACGATGTTCCAGCAAGCCAGGCTCTCGCCGCAGGACTACTACGGTGACGAGTACGAGGGCCACGTGCCCGACGTCGCCGGCGACCCGGACCTGCTCAACCTCACCCGCCCGGACCTGGTGCTCGACGTGCACCGGCAGTACCTCGCGGCGGGCGCGGACATCACGACCACCAACACGTTCACCGCCACCTCGATCGGCCAGGCCGACTACGGGCTGGAGAACCGCGTCCGCGAGATGAACATCGCCGGCGCACGGCTCGCCCGCCAGGCCGCGGACGAGTTCGGCGGCCGGTTCGTCGCAGGATCGGTCGGCCCGCTCAACGTCACGCTCTCCCTGTCGCCCAAGGTCGAGGACCCCGCGTTCCGCGCCGTCACGTTCGAGCAGGTCAAGGCCTCCTACGCGGAGCAGATCTCGGCGCTGCACGAAGGCGGCGTCGACCTGCTGCTGATCGAGACGATCTTCGACACGCTGAACTGCAAGGCCGCCATCGCCGCGGCCCGCGAGGTCGCGCCCGACCTGCCGCTGTGGATCTCGGTGACGATCGTCGACCTGTCCGGCCGCACGCTGTCGGGCCAGACCGTCGAGGCGTTCTGGGACTCGGTCGCGCACGCCGAACCGCTGATCGTCGGCGTCAACTGCTCGCTGGGCGCAGAGGAGATGCGCCCGCACGTCGCCGACCTGGCGCGACTCGCGAACACCTACGTGGCCTGCCACCCGAACGCCGGTCTGCCCAACGCGTTCGGCGGCTACGACGAGACGCCGGACGAGACCGCCGCCCTGCTGAAGGACTTCGCGGGCAAGGGCATCGTCAACGTCGTCGGCGGCTGCTGCGGCACCACTCCCGAGCACATCAAGGCCATCGCCGACGCCGTGCGCGGCACCGACTCGCGCGAGGTGGTCAAGCCACGGCACACCACCCGCTACAGCGGCCTGGAGACGTTCGAGATCGGCCCCGACACCGGGTTCGTGATGATCGGTGAGCGCACCAACGTCACCGGCTCGGCGAAGTTCCGCAGGCTGATCGAGTCCGACGACCACAACGCCGCGCTCACCGTGGCGCTGGACCAGGTGCGCGGCGGCGCGAACCTGCTGGACGTCAACATGGACGCCGACCTGCTCGACGGCGAGCAGGCGATGACGACGTTCCTGAACCTCATCGCGACCGAGCCGGAGATCGCCCGCATCCCGGTGATGATCGACAGCTCCCGGTGGACCGTGCTCGAAGCGGGCCTGCGGTGCGTGCAGGGCAAGGGCGTGGTCAACTCGATCAGCCTCAAGGAGGGCGAGGAGCCGTTCCTGCGGCAGGCCCGCACGATCCGCGACTACGGCGCCGGTGTCGTCGTGATGGCGTTCGACGAGCAGGGCCAGGCCGACACGACCGACCGCAAGGTCGAGATCTGCGGCCGCGCCTACGACCTGCTGACGCAGAAGGTCGGCTTCCCGGCCGAGGACATCATCTTCGACCCGAACGTGCTCGCCGTCGCGACCGGCATCGAGGAGCACAACGGGTACGCCAGGGCGTTCATCGACGCCCTGCCGCGGATCAAGGAGCGATGTCCCGGTGTCCGCATCAGCGGCGGCATCTCGAACCTGTCGTTCTCCTTCCGCGGCAACGACGTCGTCCGCGAGGCCATGCACTCGGCGTTCCTGTTCCACGCCGTCCAGGCAGGCCTCGACATGGGCATCGTCAACGCCGGTCAGCTCGTCGTCTACCAGGACATCAAGGCCGACCTGCTGGAACTGGTCGAGGACGTCATCTTCAACCGCCGCGAGGACGCGACGGACCGGCTCGTCACGCACGCCGAGACCGTCAAGGGCCCCGGCCAGAAGCGCGTCGTCGACCTGTCGTGGCGCGAGGCCCCGGTCGGCAAGCGACTCGAGCACGCGATCCTGCACGGCGTCGTCGACTTCATCGAAGAGGACACCGAGGAAGCGCGCGCGTCCCTCCCCCGTCCGCTGGACGTCATCGAGGGTCCGCTGATGGACGGCATGAAGATCGTCGGCGACCTGTTCGGCGCGGGCAAGATGTTCCTGCCGCAGGTCGTGAAGAGCGCCCGCGTGATGAAGCGCGCGGTCGCCTATCTGGAGCCGTTCATGGACGCCGAGCCCAAGGCCACGGCCGGCGGCAACGGCAAGGTCGTGCTCGCCACGGTCAAGGGCGACGTCCACGACATCGGCAAGAACATCGTCGGCGTCGTGCTGGGCTGCAACAACTACGAGGTGATCGACCTCGGCGTGATGGTGCCCGCCGCGAAGATCCTCGACACGGCGATCAAGGAGCAGGCCGACGTCATCGGCCTGTCCGGGCTGATCACGCCGTCGCTCGACGAGATGGTCTCGGTCGCCGAGGAGATGCAGCGGCGCGGCATGAAGCTGCCGTTGCTGATCGGCGGGGCGACGACCTCGAAGCAGCACAACGCCGTGAAGATCGCGCCGGTCTACGAAGAGCCGGTCATCCACGTCCTCGACGCGTCCCGGGTCGTCGGCGTCGTCTCCGACCTGCTCGACGGCCGTCGAGCCCACGAGCTGAACCTCACGAACCGCGCGGAGCAGGCCCGGTTGCGCGAACAGCACGAGAACCGCAAGTCGGTGCCGTTGCTCAAGCTCGAAACGGCGCGGGCGAATCGGGAGGAGGTCGATTTCTCCGATCTGCCGACTCCGCAGTTCACCGGCACTCGCCTGATGACGCCTTCTCTCGCCGAACTGCGCGAGTTCATCGACTGGACGTTCCTGTTCCTCGCCTGGGAGCTGAAAGGCAAGTTCCCGGCGATTCTCGACCAGCCGGTGGCACGCGAACTGTACGACGACGCGACCGAGTTGCTCGAGGAAATCGTCGCCGGCGAATTGTTCGAGGCAAAGGGCGTGTACGGGTACTGGCCCGCGCATTCCGACGGTGACGACATCCTGCTCGACAACGGCGTGCGGATCCCGATGCTGCGCCAGCAGACCAAGAAGCCGTTGTCGCGCCCGAACCGCTGCCTGTCCGACTACGTGGCTCCCGAGGGCGACCACATCGGCGGGTTCGCGGTGACGATCCTCGGCGCGGGCAAGCTGGCCGCGAAGTACGAGGCCCAGAACGACGACTACCGCGCCATCATGGTGAAGGCGCTGGCAGACCGGCTCGCCGAGGCGTTCGCCGAGTGGATCCACCTGCGGGCCAGGCGCGACTGGTTCGAGCCGGACTCCCAGCCGGAACTCACCGACCTGCACGCGGAGAAGTTCCGCGGCATCCGGCCCGCCCTGGGCTACCCGGCCTGTCCCGACCACACCGTGAAACGGGAACTGTTCGACCTGCTGGGCGCGGAGGAAATCGGGATCTCGCTCACTGAATCGTTCGCGATGAACCCGGCGGCGAGCGTGAGCGGCCTGATCTTCCAGCACCCCGGCGCGAAGTACTTCACCGTGGGGCGGCTGGGCCGCGACCAGGTGCAGGACTACGCGACGCGGTACGGCAAGCCGCTCGCCGAAGTCGAGCAGTGGCTGCGCCCGAACCTCGGGTACGAACCCGCCTGACGGTCGCCCAACGTGAAAGCGCTTGCCGGTATTGGCAGGCGTTATCCCGGTTGGGCCCAAGCGATGTAGCATCGGCCGCTCTGGAGATCAATCACCCTAGGTCGAGCGAGCCCGAGGTCATCCATGCGAGCTGCGGCGCTGGTGCTGGGTCTGGTGCTGTTGGCAAGCTGTGGTGCGGCAGCGGAGTCGGAGGCGTTGCCGCACGTCGGTTTCGTGGTCAAGCGCACGGGTGGCTCCTTCGCCCAGGAGATGACCAGCGGCTTTCACGAGGGCGTCGGCCGCATCGGCGGGGTCAGCGCGACGGTGACGGGACCTCCCGGACAGGACGGGCACAAGGAAGTCGAGTTGTTCCGGGATTTGACGATGGCGGCAACAGGCGGAATCGCCGTGGCGACGTCCGAACCCGCGCTGATGGCGCCGTCCATCGGTGAGGCGCTCACGCAGCACGTGGCCGTGGTCGGGGTGGACATGCGGCTCACCGCGAGTTCCGGCGTGAAACTCCACATCGGTAACGACGACTACGAACTCGGCGAAAAGCTGGCTGACGAGTTGATGCGCCGATTGCCTTCGGCCGCGACCGGAACAGTGGTGCTGGGAAACACGGCTCCTGGACTCGCCGGGTTCGACGACCGGGCTGAGGGAATCCGGGGCCGATTCGCCGAAAAGCTACCGGGGGTAGTGGTGCTGGGCCCGTTCGACACGCAACGTGACGACGTCGCGAATCGGGACGCGTGGAAACGTCTCGTGGCAGCGAACCCCGACGCGCTCGCGTTCGTTGGTACGGGCGACTGCGACGGAGTGAGCCTCGCGGCGCTGAAGACGGAGAAGTCGGCGAGGTGGCTGGTGGGCGGTTTCGGGGTCGACCCGAGAACGTTGCAGGCGGTGCGGGACGGCGCGATGGTCGCGACGATCTCCCCGGAGCACTATCTCAAGGGCGCCGTCGCCGGCTGGCTGCTCGCCAGGCACGCGAAGGACGGCGCGACACTGCCGGAGGGCTGGATCGAGACGCCGGGGTTGACGGTGACCACCGGGAACCTGGACCAGATCCTGCACCGGCAGGAGTCGGAGAAGGCGCGCAGGGACTACTTCCAGCCTCAGATCGACAGCTTCGTCGAGGATCCGGCGAGCTGGGTGCGACCGTTGGAGCAGGCACGGTGAGCTTTTGGGAAGGCCGCGGCACCGCACGGGTGGCGACGGCAGGGCTGACGGTCGGGTTGCTCGCCCTGGCGGGACTGTCGCTGTGGAGCAGCGTCAGCGCGCAGGACACGACCGCGTACGTGCGAGAGCTCAACGACACCAGCGAGCGGTGGAGCCGCGTGCTGGAACACATCGAGGTCGCCGACAACGCGTTGCGCGATCTCCAGGTCCAGCGGACCGAGCAGACCGTCCAGCCGTTGGAGAACTCCGTCGGCTCGGCGCGCGCCGACCTGGAGTGGCTGCGCACCAGCGGCACCCCGTCGGACGCCGCCGTGGCGTCCCGGTTGCTGCCGTTCTACGACCAGACCTCGGACATCCTGCGCAGGGTGATCGCCGGCCCCGACCCGCTGCAGTCCGACCAGGCCCTGCTCGCGCACTCTTCGTTGCGGCGCCAGATCTCCTCGACGGTCGGGGCCAAGCGCCTCGACACCACCGAGTACATGCGTGCCGCGGACGAGAAGAACTCCTGGCTGCGGATCGCCCAGATCGTGGCGTTCGTGCTGGACGCGATCCTGGTGGTGCTGTTCGGCGGGGTGCTGCTGGGCTACCGCCGCAAAATACTGCGCCAGGCGGCCAAGAACGAGCACGAGGCGCACCACGACGCCCTGACCGGGCTGGCCAACCGCACGCTGCTCGCGCGCCGGATGGACCTGGCCGTGGAGCAGGCGCGCAAGAAGGACGAGCCGCTGGCGTTGCTGATCGTGGACCTCGACAGGTTCAAGGAGGTCAACGACTCGCTCGGGCACCACACCGGCGACCTGTTGCTGCGTCAGGTGGCGAACCGCCTGTCGTGGGCGGTGCGCGACACGGACCTGGTGGCACGGCTGGGCGGCGACGAGTTCGCCGTGCTGCTGCCCGCCGTCGGCTCGGCGGAGAACGCCGGCATGGTCGCGGAGAAGATCCTGCAGGCACTGGCGATGCCGGTGACCCTGGAGGGCCTGGAGCTCGAGATAGCGGGCAGTGTCGGCGTGGCGCTGTGCCCGTCCGACTCGGGTGACGGGCACGAACTGCTGCGGCACGCGGACATCGCGATGTACGCGGCCAAGCGCGAGAAGTCCGGCGTGGCCGTGTACGACGCACGCCTGCACGAACGCGGCGCCGCGCACCTCACCGCCGTGACGGAGCTTCGGCACGCGATCGACCGCGGCGAGCTGTTCCTGCACTACCAGCCCAAAGCACTGGCCGACACGGGCGCGGTGTGCGGCGTCGAGGCCCTGGCCCGCTGGCAGCACCCGACGCGCGGGCTCGTGCGTCCCGACGAGTTCATCCCGATCGCCGAGGAGAACGGGCTCATCGAGCCGTTGACCCGCTACGTGATCGACGCGGCGCTGCGCCAGTGCCGCACGTGGCAGGACGCAGGCTGGGAGGTGCCGGTCTCGGTGAACGTGGGCGCGGCCTGCCTGCACCACACCGAGTTCCCCGGCGACGTGGCCGACCTGATCAAGCGCCACGGCCTGCCGGCCAGGTTGCTGACGCTGGAGATCACCGAGTCCGCGATCATCTCGGACCCGGACCGCGCGGTGGAGGTGTTGCGCGGCCTGACCGAACTGGGCGTGCGACTGTCCATCGACGACTTCGGCACCGGCTACTCGTCCATTTCGTACCTGCGCAGCATGCGGGTGCACGAGATGAAGCTCGACCGGTCGTTCGTCACGCACATGTGCACCGACGCCGGCGACAGCGCGATCGTGCACGCCCTGGTGGCGCTGGCCCAGAACTTCGGGCTGCAGGCCGTCGCGGAGGGCGTGGAGGACCAGGACACCTGGACCGCGCTGGCCAAGGCCGGATGTGACGTGGTGCAGGGGTATTTCCTCAGCGAGCCGTTGCCCGCCGAGGAAATCGTTGCCTGGCTAGGAGATCGGGCGGCCGCTCACGCGTAGAAATCGGTGTCCCGCCACTGGTTGATGAAGGGCTGCATGAAGTCGACCATGGCGGGCAACTGGTCCGCGACCGACAGGTAGGCGATCACCCGGATCGCGCCGACGGCGTTGACGAACCTGAGCACCTCCTTGTCGATCGTGCGCAGGCCGTTCTTCGTGGCGCCCCGGTCGTAGGCGGCGTGGTGTTCCGGGCCGAGACCGCCCAGGTCCCACTCGACCGGGCCGTACGTGATCAGTTCGAAGTCGGAGAACAGCGGGCCTTCGGTGCTCGCGAAGATGTTCGCGGGCGGCGAGTCGCCGTGGACGGGCTGCAGTTCGATGCCGGGGAACTTCGCCTGGAACGCGGCCTGGGAGCTGACGAGCGGCTCCAGCACCTCCCACTCGGCGCGTGCCCTCCGCAGATCCTCCGCGGTGACGATGTCCAGGCCCTCAAGCCTTTCCAGTCCCTCCCGGACGAACTGCGGTTCCGCCGACGACAGGAAGTCCAGCTCGCCCGGATAGTCCCTGAGGGCCTTGTGCAGGTCGGCGGTGAGCTCGGAGTTCCTGACGTAGTCCGGTTCCTGGGACTTGTCCTCGTCGGTGAACGGCCAGAACGTGATGGAGAAACCGTCGCGCTGCACGGGCTTGCGTTCGACGAGCGGGCTCGGCGGGATGACCGGCGTGCCCTGGTCGTGCAGCCACTGCGCCACGTCGAGTTCTTGTTGCTGGCGCCTGGCCAGGCTTTCCAGCGTCGTGGTGTGCGGCAGGACAGTCGGGATGCGGGCCACGACCGGCGACGGCGCGAGGTGCACGACGACGGAGAACAGTTCGTAGAGGACCTTGCCCTCGGTGATCTCCAGGCCGAGTTCGCGACCGGCTGCGACGGCGGCTTCGGTGGCAGCGGCGGTGCGGCCGGCGATGTCTTCGGGGGTCGCGAAGGCTGTCATGGCACGATCGTGCCACGACCTCTGTGCCGAACGCAGATCATTTACGGTGGGCGCATGGCCGACCGGCACCTGATCGACGCCCACGTTCTGCTCGTCCGCGACGGCGAGGTGCTGCTCACCCGGCGCCGCGACCCGGACCCGCGGTTCGACGGCCTCTGGCACCTGCCGTCCGGCAAGCTCGACGCGGGCGAGTCCGTGCTCGCCGCCGCCGTGCGCGAGGCTTCGGAGGAGGTCGGGGTGCGGATCGATCCCGGCGACCTGCGGCTCGTGCACACGTCACACGCCAACGGGTTCGGCGTGGAACCGCGCCTCGGGCTGTACTTCGAGGTGCGGCGCTGGAGTGGCGAACCGGAGAACCGCGAGCCGGAGAAGTGTTCGGAGGTGCGGTGGTTCGGGCTCGACGCGCTGCCCGCCGACTTCATCCCCTACCCCGCCGCCGGGATCGCCGGCTACCTGGCCGGGGAGTCGTTCAGCGTGCTCGGCTGGGACCCGCGGTAGGTCGTTCTCACCTGCGCAGCCCGTCCAGGACGAGACTGTTCCTCCGCGCGCCGGCCTGGCTGACGGCGTCCGTGTTCGCCTCGCTGACCGCTCGTTTCCCGCCGGCCCGCTTGAGCTTCCAGGCGCACTCCGACCCTGACGCCGAGGAGCCGCGGGCGATCTGCCGGGACACCCTGGCGGAGACGCGCCGGCTGGGAATCCCCGCACCCCGGCTGGCCGCGGCGGAACCGCACTTCGCGGTCCGGGCCTGAACTCGGGTTACCGTGAACGGATGGCACTCGTGCACCCGCCCGGCCTGACCAGGTTCCGGACGCACGACCTGCCCGGTTCACGCAGGCTGACCGGGTGGGAGGAGCACAACGCCCGCGCCCTGGTGGGGCTGCGCGTCACGACCGACCGTCCGTTCGACGGCACCGAGGTGAACCTGACGCTGCCCCGCCTGCAGGTGGCGCGGGTGAGCGGGTCGCCGCACGCCGTCGAACGGGACGTCCGGCAGATCGCCGAGCACCCGGCCGACGGTGTGGTCGTCTACTTCTCACTGGCCGGGGAAAGCCACTTCGAGCACCGGGGCGGTCGTGAGCTGGTCGTCCCCGGTCAAGCGCTCGTGCTGGACGGGGACCAGCCGTTCCGGCGCGAGTTCTCGGACGGCCTCACCGAGCTCGTGCTGAAGGCACCGCGGCGGGGACCCGTGCGGCCTCAGGTGTTCAGCTTCCGGGACAACGCGCACGCACAAGCGTTGGTGAGCGCCTTGTCGGGTGCGTTGCGCGGCCCCGCCGACTGGGACGGGCTGGAGCACACCGCCACGGACCTGCTCGACACGCTGCTCGGCGCCCGCACCCCGACCGCGGACCTGGCTGCTGCCCACGCCTTCATCGCCGCCCACCTGCACGAACAGGAGCTGTGCGCGCTCCGGATCGCCGCCGCCATCGGGTACTCCGAACGTCACCTGTCGCGCCTGTTCGCGAAGTCCGGGCAGAGCGTGCCGCAGGCGATCCTGAACGCACGGCTCGACGCGGCCAGAAGCGTGTTGATCGAACCGGTGTCGCTCGCCGAGGTCGCGGCACGCACCGGTTTCGTGTCGCAGGCGCACTTCTCCCGCACCTACCGGGCGCGGTTCGGGGTGACGCCCCGGCAGGACCGGGCGGCGCTGCGGTCCTGAGTTTTTGCCTGTTTCCGCCACGTGCGGGCGCACGGCCCTCGTGGCGACACAGGACTGTCACCGTTCCGTCATGGTGACTTTCCACGACGGTCTCACCGACACGTCCCCGCCGGCGAGCACAGTGGTCGAGACCGATGTGCTGATCGTGGGATCGGGTCCGGCCGGGGCCTCCGCAGCGCTGTTCCTGTCCACTCTGGGCGTTCCGAACATCATGATCACGAAGTACCGGTGGACCGCGAACACCCCTCGCGCGCACATCACCAACCAGCGCACGATGGAGATCTTCCGCGACGTCGGCATCGAGGACCAGGTGCTCGCCGACGCCACGCCGCACCACCTGATCGGCGACACGGTGTTCTGCACCTCGATCACCGGCGAGGAGATCGGCCGCATCCTCACCTGGGGCAACCACCCCGCCCGGCACGCCGACCACGTGCTCGCGTCGCCGTCGCTCAACTGCGACATCCCGCAGACCTACCTGGAGCCGATCCTCGTCCGCAACGCCACCGCACGCGGCACGCAGACGCAGTTCAGCACCGAGTACCTGGGGCACACGCAGGACTCCGACGGCGTGACCGTGCGGGTGCTCAACCGGCTGACCGGGACCGAGTACACGATCCGTGCCAAGTACCTGATCGGCGCGGACGGCGCGCGGTCCGCCGTGGCCGCCGACCTGGACCTGCCGTACGAGGGCCAGATGGACGTCGCCGGGTCCATGAACATCACCTTCAAGGCCGACCTCTCCGAACTCTGCCGGCACCGGCCTTCGGTGCTGTACTGGGTGATCCAGCCCGGTGCGAACGTCGGCGGGATCGGCGCCGGGCTCGTGCGGATGGTGCGGCCGTGGAACGAGTGGCTGATCGTCTGGGGCTTCGACCTCGCGCAGGGCGTGCCCGAGGTGAGCGACGACGACGCGTTGCAGATCGTGCGCAACCTCGTCGGTGATCCGGCACTCGACGCGGAGATCACCGGAATCTCGTTGTGGGGCAACAACGAGCAGTACGCCACACGGTTGCAGCACGGGCGGGTGTTCTGTGCGGGGGACGCCGTGCACAAGCATCCGCCGAGCAACGGGCTCGGTTCCAACACCTCGATCCAGGACTCCTACAACCTGGCGTGGAAGCTCGCTCTCGTCCTCAACGGACAGGCCGGCTCTTCGTTGCTGGAGACCTATTCCGACGAACGCGCTCCGGTGGCGCGGCAGATCGTGACGCGGGCCAACAAGTCCGCTCGCGAGTTCGGTGCTCTCTTCGAGGCGCTCGGGCTCGACGCTTCGCAGTCCGCCGCCGAGATGGACGCGCGCATCGAGGAGCGCAAGTCCGCCAGCCTCGCGGGTGCCGCCAAGCGCGCGGCCGTGCGGGAAGCCATGGAGCTGAAGAACTACGAGTTCAACGCGCACGGCGTGGAGATGGGCCAGTCTTACGTGTCCAGCGCGGTGGTCGCGGACGGCGGTGAGCAGCCCTCCCCCTCACGGGATCCCGAGCTGTACTACGAGCCGTCGACCTGGCCCGGAACACGGCTGCCGCACGCCTGGGTCGGTGACAGCAGGAGCAAGCTCTCCACTCACGACCTGGTGCCGTACGGGCAGTTCACGCTGCTGACGGGGATCACCGGCGAGGCGTGGGCCGACGCGGCGCAGAAGGCCGCCGACCGGCTCGGCGTGCCGCTGCGCACCGTGGTCATCGGGCCAGGACGCGCGGTCACCGACCTCTACTTCGACTGGTCGCGACTGTCCGGTGTGGACGAAGATGGAGCCGTGCTGGTGCGGCCGGACAAGCACGTCGCCTGGCGCGGCACGTCGTTGCCCGCGGACCCGGAGGCGGAGCTGATGTCCGTCCTGACCACGGTCCTGAGCCGGGAGGAGACCGCGTGACCTGGCAGTTCGAGCACGTCACGCTCGGCCAGCGGGTGCGGTTCGGCACCGGCACGGCGGCGGACGACGTGGCCGCGGAGGTCGCCCGCCTCGGTGCGCGGCGAGTGCTGCTGATCTCCTCCAAGCCCGTTCCCGAGGTGACGGCGAAGATCGACGTGGCCGCGCACTGCACGGACGTGGCTCCGCACGTCCCGGTGGAGAACGCCGAACGTGCCCGCGCACTGGCCGCCGAGTCCGGCGCGGACCTGCTGGTGAGCGTCGGCGGCGGCTCCACGACCGGGCTGGCCAAGGCGGTCGCGCTGACCACCGGACTGCCGATCGTCGCCGTGCCCACCACGTACGCGGGCTCGGAGGCGACCAACGTGTGGGGCCTGACCGAGGCGTCCCGCAAGACCACCGGCGTCGACGACCGCGTGCTTCCAGTGACCGTCGTCTACGACGCGGCGCTCACGTCGTCGCTGCCGCTGGAGCTGTCGATCGCCTCGGGCTGCAACGCGCTGGCGCACTGCGTGGACTCGATGTGGGCCCCGCGCGCCGACCCGATCAACCAGGCGCTGGCCCTGGAAGGCATTCGCACGTTGAGCCGTGGTCTTCGCCTGATCGGCGACGTCGAGGGTCGCGAGCTGCTGCTCTACGGCGCCTACCTGGCCGCCGTGGCGTTCGCGTCGGCGGGTTCCGGCCTGCACCACAAGATCTGCCACGTGCTCGGCGGCGCCTACAACCTCCCGCACGCCCAGACGCACACGGCGATCCTGCCGTACGTGCTGGCTTTCAACGCCCCCGCGGTCCCCGAGGCGGCCGCCAGGATCACGGAGGCGCTCGGCGGCGGGCTCATCGACCTGTACGACGAAATCGGTGCCTCACATGAGCTTCATGGCGTGCCCGATGTCCGCGAGGCCGCACGTCTCGTGCTGCCGTCCGTGCCTCCGTCGAACCCACGCCCCGTCACCGAGGACGACCTGATCTCCCTGCTCACCGCCGCCCAGAAGGGGCTCGACGCATGACCGCCCAGCACCGCATCGAGGAACAGCTCACCGACGAGGTCATCGCGTCGTTCGCGCGCACCCCGGACCCGCGGCTCAAGGAGCTGATGGAGGCGCTCACCCGGCACCTGCACGCGTTCATCCGCGAAACCCGCTTGACCGAGGGCGAGTGGACGCGGGCCATCGAGTTCCTGACCGCCGCCGGGCACATCACCGACGAGAAGCGGCAGGAGTTCATCCTGCTGTCGGACGTGCTGGGCGCCTCGATGCAGACCATCGCGGTGAACAACGAGGCCTACGAGAACGCCACGGAGGCAACGGTCTTCGGCCCGTTCTTCGTGGAGGAGTCGCCGCTGGTCGGTGCCGGCGGCGACATCGCCGGTGGTGCCAGCGGGACCCCGTGCTGGGTTTCCGGAACGGTTCGCGACACAGCTGGGAACCCGGTGCCGAACGCGCGGATCGAGGTGTGGGAGGCCGACGAGGACGGCTTCTACGACGTGCAGTACACCGACTCACGGGTGGCGGGCCGAGGGCACCTGTTCTCCGGCGAGGACGGCGGTTTCGCGTTCTGGTGCACGACGCCGACCCCGTACCCGATCCCGCACGACGGACCGGTGGGCGCCCTGCTCGACGCCGTGGACCGCTCCCCCGTGCGTGCCGCCCACCTGCACTTCATGGTGTCAGCGCAGGACTTCCGCACGCTCGTCACGCACATCTTCGTCGAAGGTGATCCGCAGCTGGAGATCGGCGACTCGGTGTTCGGGGTGAAGGAGTCGCTGATCAAGCGGTTCGAGGAGCAGCCGGCCGGTGCGCCGACGCCGGACGGGAGGGCGCTGGGCGACAAGCCCTGGGCGCGCTCCCGTTTCGACATCGTGCTTGCCCCGAGTCAGTGATCGCAGCAGACGCGCTCGGCCCACTCCGGTTCGTGCCACCAGTGCCTGTTCTCCGCTGACGGCAACGCCGGCAGCACGGTGGCGTGGGCGGTGAGCGTCTGCTGGTTCCGGTACGGCGCCAGCAATTCCGGGATGTCGTGGACCTGCCCGCCGACCGCGACCAGCTTGACGTTCGCGGCCGCCTTGATGTCGGTGAGCGGGTCGCCCTCCACGAACGCGATGTCGGCCGGTGCGCCCGGCTTGATCGTGCCGAGCGGCAGGCCCAGCCACTTCGCCGGGTTGCGGGTCGCGGTGATGAGCGCTTCCCTCGGGGTGAAGCCGAACTCGACCAGCGCGCGAAGGTTCGTGTGAGTGGCGGTGGCCGGGCTGTCGAGCGGCGCGTCGGTGCCGGTGATGACGAAACCGCCGCCCCGGTGGACCTTCAGGGCGAACTCGACCCAGCCGCGCAGGACGTCCAGCGACGACGTGCCGGCCGGGGTGCCCTGGTTGTTGGCGTCGGCGACGAACCGCTCGTACTCCCACAGCGGGTACAGCACGCGGGTGCGTTCGTCGGTGACGATCGACTTGTCCTTGGCGTACAACGCGCGTGACTGGAAGAGCGTGGGCGTGATCGACATGCCGGACGCCGTGAAGAGCGCGATCACGTCCTGGTAGGCGTGGCCCTGGCGGGTGACGGTGTGGGAGTAGCCGAGGCGGTTGGTGGCGCCGACGTGCTCCATGCCGTCCATGCCGAGGTTGGCGGCCGGGTAGAGGTAGTGGCTGGAGAGCGGGACCCGGGACCGTTGCACGGCGGCGCGCTGCAGCTCGACGGGCAGCCGGACGTAGGTCTTGATCAGGTCGTAGCCGAGCTCGTGGGCTCGGCGCAGTTCGAGGTCGAGCTGGGCCTTGCTGAGCGTCGGGCGCATGAAGTTGTAGTAGACGCGCGAGCCGTCCACTGCCTCGCCGGTCGCGTAGAACCGCGGCCCGGTGAGGGTTCCGGCCGCCAGCGCCTCGCGGGTCTCGACCATCTGGTAGACCGGGTCGCCGGGCGAGCGAACCGTCGTGATGCCGTACGCGAGCCACGTCAGGCCTTGCCTCGCACCCCATTGGCGCCCGCGCAGGTGCCAGTGGTTGTGGGCGTCGATCAGGCCGGGGATGGCGGTCAGTCCTGACGCGTCGACGTCGGCTTTGCCGCGCTGTGGCCGGATCTCCTTGACCTTGCCGTCCTCGACGACGATGTCGACGTTCCGCTTGAGCGCGTGCGCCTCGCCGTCCCAGTAGGCGCCGACGCGGATCACCTCGCGCTCGGGTGCCTTCGGCCTGCGCCACGTGAGGTCGTGCCGGATCGTCGTGACCCTGCCGTCCAGAGTGGACTTCCGGATGCGGCCGTTGTTCAGGTACACCAGCGAGTCGTTGCCGCTCCAGGCCAGCGAGTCGGTGACCTCGCGGGTGACCTGACGCGGTTCGGCGAGGAACTTGCCCCGGGCGTCGACCGGGACGACCCAGGCGACGCTCTCGACGACGAACGCGATGTTCCTGCCGTCCGGCGACCACACCGGGCCGTCGTCGCCCCGCGTCGCGATCGACCGGAACGGCAGCGGCTCGGTGTAGGTGAGGGCGCCGCCGACGAGGTCGACGAACAGCAACTGGCTGGTGCCTTCGCGGAACCGGCGTGAGAACGGCTTCACGGCGGCCAGTGCGACCGTGTTGCCGTCCTTCGACCAGGTCGGCCGGCCCGGCTGGAACAACGTCGGCGTGACCTGGCGCAGCCCGGCGGGTTCGGCCATCCAGACCTGCCCGTCGTGGTCCAGGTAGGCGACCTTCGTGCCGTCCGGAGAGAACCTGGGAATCGTCTGCGCGTGGGGTGCGGGCGCGAACGCCTTGTCGTCACCGGTTTTCAGGTCGCGGACCCGCAACTGCGGGATGCCGCCGCGGTCGCTGGTGTAGAGCAGTTTCGTGCCGTCCGGCGAGAAGTCCGGGTCGGAGTCGAAGTACCTGTTGTCGGTCAGCTTCGTCGCTTTGCCGCCGCTCAGCACGTAAAGGGCGTTGAGCGCGCGGAACGCGATCTTCGTGCCGTCGGGCGACACGACAGGGCTCGCGATGCCCTTCACCGCACCGCCGGTGAGGTTCTTCGTGCGGTGCTGGCGCCTGGTCGTGCGCACCGGAACCGTTGCCTCGAAAGGAATGTCCTTGACGGCACTGCCGCTGCGCGACCTGAGCTTGCCGTCCGCGGTGTAGAGGACGCTGTCGCCGTTCCAGATCGGCGCGAACCCGAACACGTCCTCCTTCGACGTGATCGCCGTCGTGCCGAGGATCAGATCGGCCTGACCGGGCCGCATCTGCGTGTAGCTGGCCTGGTCACCGGGTCCGAACGCGGCGCCGAACAGCTGCGTACCGGCCGGAGCCGTGACGAGCCGCTCGCGCTTGCCGTCCACCGTCACGGTGTCCACGGCAGCGTTGCCGACGGTGAAGATGATCCGCTTGCCGTCCGCGGACCACTGCGGCGCCGCGGCCTCGTCCGGCACCCCGGTCAGCTGTGTGATGGCGTTCGTGGCCAGGTCGAGCACGTGCACGCCGTAGCTGCCCGCCCGGTCGCTGACGAACGCGATCCGCTTGCCGTCCGGCGAGAACGCGGGCTCGCGATGGTCGTACTTACCTCGCGTGAGCTGCCTCAAGCCGTTGCCGTCGAGCCCGATCACGTAGAGGTGGTAGTTCCCGTCCCGATAGGACTGGAACGCGATCTGGTCGCCCGGTCCGAACGACGGCAGCGTGGCGTCCTGCAGCTCGTCGGTGAGTTTGCGCGCTTCCCCACCGGCGGAAGGCAGAACCCAGATGGCCGTGACGAGGTCGATGGCGAGCCACTTGCCGTCCCGCGACCGCGACACGGAGATGTTGGTGCCCTGCGTCAGTTTCACGCGTTCGCCCGGTTCCGCCCCCGCGGTCCCGATCGTGAGCGTGGACGCGGCGGTGGCGACAGCGGCGGCCTGGCCGGTGCGGGTCAGCAGTTCGCGGCGGGACAGTTCCATAGCGGCACACTCCCCAGTGTTGATCCCCTAGGAGATCCACCCTGGCACCGCCAAAGCCTTGCGCCATCGGCCATTCGGCCCAGCATCCACCTGATGGGACGATGCACGCTGACGGTTTCCCGTTCGACCGAAGGACCGAGCCGTGCCCGACCGACCTGAGATCGTCTGCATCTGCGGCTCTGCCCGGTTCGTGGACGAGATGCGTGCGGCGAACCGTGACCTGACCTTCGCCGGTGTCATCGTCGTCGCGCCGGGCGAAGCAGACGAGTTGGTCACCGACGAGCAGAAGACCGCGCTGGACGCCCTCCACCTGCGCAAGATCGACCTGGCCGACCGGGTCCTGGTCGTCAACCCCGGCGGGTACGTCGGCGAGTCCACGAGCAGGGAGATCGGCTACGCCCGCGCCACCGGCAAGCCGATCTCCTTCACCGATCCCGTCTGACCGGCAGACAGGGCCACAGCGCTAGAGGGCGAGCGCGCCCTCGATGCGAGCGACCATCGCGTCCTCGGCGTCGACGACCACGCCGTCGGCCTCGGCGACCTCGCGGCAGATCGCCAGCACACCGCGCGGGAAGTCGGCGGCGTCCTCGGGCGACTTGGCCGCCAGGGTCTTCATCGAGGAGCGCAGAGCCTCCAGGACGACCGGCTCGATCTCCTCGTCGGTGCCGGCGGGCACGGACGGGCGGGCGGCGCCCAGGACGCCGCGCAGGTCGGGCGACAGGTTCGCGAGCGCGCGCAGGCCGGCGAAGCGCTCCTCCAGCACGGGGCCGGGGTCGGCGTGGGAAACCAGCAGCATCGCGCCGTACACGGCGGTGCGCAGCGTGCGGCTCTCCTCGTCGGTGTAGAAGATCATGTGGCCCACTCTAGGTCGTCGGGTCAGGCGGGTGTTCCGGTCCTGATATGAGGATGCGCGGTCGGCCTGGCGGTTGCTCCCGAACTGGGAAAACGCCTGTGATGGACGTCTATCGGCCGCCAGGCGAACAAACTGACCGGTCTGTGCGTTGAGATGGTTTGAGAAAGCTCACCCCTGGAGGATTCGCGCATGACGACCACCGCTACCCGGCCCCGCATCACGGTTCGGCGGGTGGTGTTCACGCTCGTCCTCTTCACCGTGACGACGCTGCTGTTCTGGGTGCCGTTCGAAGGGCTGTTCGCGGCCAGCGCCGAGTGGCCCGACCCGGTCCGCCCGATCGCCGCCGTCGTGTTCGTCGCGGGTGCCATCGCGATGATCGTGCTGTTCACCCAGCGCGGCAGTGACCGCGCCGCCCGGATCTCCCAGTTCCTGCTCGGCTTCGTGTGGATCGCGTTCGTGTGGACGCTGATCTCCGACGTCGTCAGGCTCGGCATGGCGATGGCGGGCGTCGAGAACCCGTTCCGCTCCCGTTTCATCGCCGTGCTGCTCGCGGTCCTCATCGTCACCGTGACGGTGTACGGCGTGTACGAGGCGATGCGCGTGCCGCGGATCAAGCGGCAAGACGTGACGATTCCCCGGCTCGACCCCGCGTTCGACGGGCTGACGGTCGCCGTCATCACCGACACCCACTACGGCGCCATCAACCGCGCGAAGTGGTCGCGGGGCATGGTCGACGCGGTCAACAAGCTCGACGCGGACGTCGCCGTGCACGTCGGTGACATCGCGGACGGCACCGCCGACCAACGCCTGGAGCAGGCCACCCCGCTCGGCGACGTGAACACGCCGCACCGCTTCTACATCACCGGCAACCACGAGTACTACTCGAACGCGCAGGGCTGGATCGACCTCATGACCCGCCTGGGCTGGAAGGCGCTGCGCAACGAGCACGTGGCGCTCGAACGCGGCGACGCCAAGCTGGTGTTCGCGGGCATCGACGACGTCACGGCCGACCACTCCGGCGAGCCCGGCCACGCCGCCGACCTCACGCGCGCCTTGCGCGACGCCGACTCCACCGCGCCGGTCGTGCTGCTCGCGCACCAGCCGTCGGAGATCAAGAAGGCCGTGGACGCGGGCGTGGACCTGCAGCTGTCCGGGCACACGCACGGCGGCCAGATCTGGCCGTTCCACTACCTGGTGCGGCTGCAGCAGCCGGTGGTCGCCGGCCTGAGCAGGCACAGCGACCGCACCCAGCTCTACACCAGCCGCGGCGCCGGTTTCTGGGGCCCGCCGATGCGCGTGTTCGCGCCCAGTGAGATCACGCTCCTCACGCTCAAAGCGAGCTGAGGTGGCCTGAGTCGTTGAACCTGATCAGACGGGGTGACTCGCCGGTCGTGTAGCGGATGACCGTCAGGGCCGCGTTGTCGTGGTTCAGCGTCAGCCACCGCTCGGGCGGGGCGTCCAGCGCGTCCCGCACGAGCCAGCTGATCAGGAACGAGTGCGTCACGACCAGCACGGGACCGTCGCCGGGCCGGGCGAACCGCGTCTCGGCCTCGTGCGCCAACGCGGGCCCGCGGGTGCGTTCCGACTCGGGGAACTGCTCGAAGAACTCGTCGTGATCAGGAACGAAGTGCGGCATGTAGTCGCCCGCCGCGGCCTCGACCCTGCAGGGCACGTGCAGCACTTCGGCGATGATCGCCGCGGTCTCGGTGGCCCGGGGCAACGGACCGTGGTGCACGGCGGCGAAACCCGTGCCCCGCAACCGTTCCGCGAGCGCCTCGGCCTGCTTGCGGCCCCGTGCCGTCAGCCGGGACTCGTCCTTCGTCGCCTCGCCGTGCCGAACCAGATGCAGATCTCGTGTCACGCCGTGCAGTCTGCCTTGATGGCACTGGCGGCGTGATGGGCGTAGGTCGGTCCGGAGCCGGTCCAGTCCTGACCTCGGGTGAGCAGCTGCACGGTCAGGTTTCCGCTGGCCTTGAACTTCCCGGCGCTGACCCACTGACCGCGCTTCTCGACCTGCTTGATCGCGAACGACGCCAGCGGGGTGCCGCCGACACTCGCCCGGTCGAAGACGTAGTACACGGTCGGGTTACCCCCGACCTCCTCCAGGCTGCCGTTCGGGACGTGCACGGAGACGTCGCACGTACCGGTGACCGCGAACGTCCACTGCCCGTAGGCGGAGCTGTCGTCCTTGCGGGAGTCGCCGGACATCGGGATCGACACGAACGTCGAGCCGCACTTGCCGTCGCCGTGGTCGACCCAGCCCTTGCGGCCGTCGCGGTACGAGCCGACGTTGCTGTAGCCGCCGCAGCCAGGACCGGTCGTGAACGACTTGGCACCGCCGGGAGCCCTGCCCGTGTCCCCCGCGGGCGGCGGGGCGACGTTCTGCGTGGTCGTCGGCACCAGGCCCAGCGCGGACGAGGCCAGCGACGGGTCCATGCCGTTCGACGGCGACTCCGCCGGCAGTTCCTCCGGCGGGGTGATCAGGCCGGGGATGTAGCTGTGCGAGGGCTGCGCGATGTCCGTGCCGCCGTTGCCGGAGCCCCCGTTGAACGTGACGATCGCGATCCCGCCGAGAACGAGGAGCGCGGCGATGGCGGCGATCGCGGCGGCGCGCGGCTTGAGCGGACCGGCCGGCGGTTTCTGCTCCTGCTCCGGAAAGTCACCGGCCGCGGCCCACCGGGCGGCTCCCCTGGCGCGTGCGGCCTCCATCAACGCGGGGTCGGGCGCCAGATGACGCTCGGTCGGTGGTTCGTCGGGGAACTGGGTCGGCACGGAGCGCAGTGTGCCAGGGACACAGGGCCACCTGAACGTGTGGTTCTTTCACGAACGGGTTGTTTGAACTCAATGGACCGCACGCTGTGCAGTTCGTTAGCCCGTTTCGTCTACGTACCGTCACGAACACTGGTCCGTCCGGCCCCTCATTCCTGACTCGTGAGTCAGGCTAAGCACCGTCTCGCACCTGCGCACACCCGCCGCGCCGCCCCCGAAAAACCGGATCTTGTCCCGGTTTCCGTGTCACGGGACGGAAACGCCTGAAGAACGCCTTGATCTCGTTGCGTTTCAGGGCAACAGAACCGGTCAAGTGCCGCCAGGTTCAGGACAGGGCGTCGATCAACGCAAGATCTGGCGGCACCAGGGTCGTCGACAGGACGAGTTCCCGCATCAGGTTGTCGTTCAACGCGTTCCCGACCGGCTCGCCGACCTCCTCGCGGACCAGTCCCGGCACTCCCTCGCGTGACAGCCGGGCCCTGACCGCGGCCACCATGTGTTCGACCTTCTTGTGGCTCCACTGCTCCGTTGGCCGCAGTTCGGACATCACCACGGCGACGTGCTGGCGCGCCAGCGGCTGAGGGTTCGCCTCGTGCATCAGGTAGCGCTGGCCGAGCACGACCAGAAGCAGCCGTTCGTCGTCGGTCAGCCGCCATCGGCGCGGAGGTTCGGTCATGGCGCCGTGCGGCACGGAAGGCTGGCCGCCGTCCGGTCCCGCCACGTACAGCTCCAGCAGGTGCTCGCGGTCGCGGGTGCCGCGGATGAACAACGGCGTGTAGCCGCCCACCAGCGGCACCGGGTCCTCTTCCGGGAACAGCCACCGCGACTTCGGCAACCGGATCGGCAGCCGGCCGAGGTTGCTGACCCACCACGACCCGTCGCGGCAGGTCAGGGCGCCGTGCCGGCGGGACACCCGCAGGTCGCTCTCCCCGACGCAGATGTCGACCTCTGGCCGGTTGCGGCCGAACACCACGGTGTGACCGTCGACGGGAGCGCTGTTCACGCGTCCGGCGAGTGCCAGCGCCACGATCCCGCCGGGCACCGTCTGCGGCACTTGCCGCGCGAGGCTTTCGTACATTCTTCGCAGTCTGCACCCGCCGTTCGGGGACCTGTCCCTAAGATCCTCGTTCGTGGGTGAGCGGACTGTCGCGGACCGTTACCGGCTGGAGGAGCACCTCGGCTCGGGCGGCATGGGTGAGGTCTGGCGTGCGACCGACCTGGAACTGCACGAGACGGTCGCGCTGAAACGGACGGACGACGCCGCTCGTGAGGCGCGCATCGGCACCGAGCTCAGCCACCCGAACGTGATCACGGTCCACGGCACGGTGGTCGACGGCGCCGAGCAGTGGCTGGTGATGGAGTACCTGCCGTCCCGCACGCTGGCGGAGATCATCGAGACGGACGGCCCGATCTCGCCGGAGCGCGCCGCGAAGATCGGCGCGCAGCTCGCGGACGCGCTGACCGCCATGCACACCAAGGGAATGGTCCACCGCGACGTCAAGCCCGGCAACGTCCTGGTCGCCGAGAACGACGTGGCGAAGCTCAGCGACTTCGGCATCTCCCGGTGGTCGGAGGGCACCCGCGTCGGCGGCGGTGACGTGGCCGGCACGCCCGCCTACCTCGCGCCCGAGGTCGCGGACGGCCATGAGGCGCGGCCCGCGTCCGACGTCTTCGCGCTGGGCGCCACGCTGTTCGCCGCCGTCGAGGGCACCTCGCCGTGGGGTTCGCCGGACGCGGGCGCGCAGGAACAACTCCGGCGTGCCAAGGCCTACGACATCACGCCCGCGCGGAACTCCGGCCCGTTCGGCGACGTGCTCGCCCAGCTGATGCGGCGCGATCCGCAGGACCGCCCGGCCACCGAGAACGTCCGGCCGCTGCTGGAGGGTGTCAGGCTGCCGAAACCGTGGCGCCGCAAGGCGACCGTAGTCGGCGCCGCCACCCTGGTGGCCGTGCTCGTGACCGGCGCGGTGATCTACGCGAACCTCCCGGCGGCCGGCACCGTCGGCGACCCGGCCACGATGGACGTCTGCGGACTCGCCGCAGGCAAGGACGACTACCAGCGGTTCAACGCCCGCGACGCCGGCACGGGCGCGGAGAAGTCGTACTGGTTCAACGGGTGTGCCACCTGGGTCTCGTTCGACGAGAAGGGCGACGACGGCGTGGTCGTCGAGTACTCCGTCAAGCAGTTCGCCCCGTACGGCGCCGCGAAGCCGACCGGAGCCCTGGGCCAGATCGAGCAGGGCACCTCCACCAAGGACATCTGCACGAAGACCATCAGGATGGTGGACGGCAACCTCCTGCAGATCGACGTCAAGACGGGCGGGACCTCGGATCGTCCCTTGTGCGAGATCGCCGACGTCGCCGGTGCGCACGCACGGACCGTGCTCAGCGAAGGCCAGATCCCGCGTCGCTCGCAGCCGTGGCCGCAGGACTCGCTCGGCGCGCTCAACGCCTGCGGTCTGCTGGGCAAGGACGAGATCCGGGCCCAGCTGGAGGCCGAGGCGACGCCTTATCCGTGGAACGAGCTCGGCAACTGGGGCTGTGGCTGGGACTACCGGCGGCGCACGGCGTCCATCGAGTTCAGCCGGCAGGGCCCGTTCGAGCCTGACGACGGCACTCGGGTCGATGTCGGCCGCGGGCTGGGGGCCGTCTACGAGCCCGAGGACGGCGCCTGCGAGGTGTCGATCCTGCACAAGGCCGTTCAGGAAGAGCGGTTCGAGGTCGTCGTCGTGATCCTGGCGGACGAGAACGCCAAGGACTCCGCCGCGCTGTGCCCGGGAGCGATCTTCCTGGCGAAAGCGGTAGTGGCCAAGCTTCCCTAGTGTCCTGAGTCGTTAATTCGGCATCAGCACTAGATTGTGTCGGTGCCGAACCCGAAACTGGTGCCGCTGACCCTGTCCGATGACGAACGCCGAGTCCTGGAGAGCTGGACGCGTCGGCGGACAACTGCGCAGGCGTTGGCGTTGCGAGCCCGGATCGTGCTGGCATGTGCTGAGACTGGTGAGTCGAACACCGTTGTGGCGCAACAGTTGAGCCTGGGCCGTCAGACGGTGGCGACCTGGCGGGCACGGTTCCTGCGCGACCGGCTGGACGGGTTGTCGGACGAGCCTCGCCCAGGCCGGCCGCGCACGATCACCGACGATCAGGTCGAGCAGATCGTGGTCACGACACTGGAGACCAAGCCGGTCGGCGCGACGCACTGGTCGACCCGGTCACTGGCCACGCAGGTCGGGATGTCGCAGTCGGCGGTCTCGCGGATCTGGCGGGCGTTCGGCCTCAAGCCGCACAAGGTCGACACCTTCAAGATCAGCAAGGATCCGTTGTTCGTGGACAAGGTCCGCGATGTCGTCGGCCTCTATCTCGACCCGCCCGCGAAAGCCGTGGTGTTGTGCGTGGACGAGAAGACCGGAATTCAGGCACTGGACCGCTCGGCGCCGGTGTTGCCGATGCTGCCCGGCGTGCCCGAGCGACAGAGTTTCGACTACATCCGGCACGGCACCACGAGCCTGTTCGCAGCGCTGGAGATCGCCACCGGACAGGTGATCAGCGCGGTGAAACGCCGTCACCGGCACCAGGAGTTCCTGGCGTTTCTGCGCACTATCGACAAGAACGTGCCCACCGGCCTGGATGTCCACGTCATCCTCGACAACCTCAGTACCCACAAGACACCCGCGGTGAAGACGTGGCTGCTCAAGCACCCACGCTTCCACTTGCACTTCACCCCGACCAGCTCAAGCTGGCTCAACCTGGTCGAACGCTTCTTCGCCGAGATCACCGTCAAGCTTCTTCGCCGGGGCGTCCACCGCTCGGTCACCGCACTGGAGAAAGACATCCGCGGCTGGATCGAGCAGTGGAACACCAACCCCAAGCCCTACGTCTGGACCCGCACAGCAGACCAGATCCTCGAGTCCCTAGCCGCCTACTGTCAGAGAATTAACGACTCAGGACACTAGCGCCGTGGCGCTAGCCCGTTTAGGGTGCCCGCCATGCCCTCAGGTAGACAGGCCGTCGTGCTGCTTGCCGCCCTCGTGGCGGGTTGCGGCACGGCGATCCCCGGTTCCCCCGTCGCGGGACCCCAGTTACCTCTGACATCGACGTCCCAGACCGTCACCGTCGTGACGACGGCGCCACCTTCGAGCAGCAGCAGTGCCGTTCCCCCGCCTGCTCCTCCGCCACCGCCTCCTCCTGTCGCGAAGTTCGGCAACCCGGCCGGCACCGCCGCCGTGCCGGCCGAAGCCGCCGCCGAGGACACCTCCAAGCCCACCCGCGTGATCGGCACCGGCACGCCCGCGTCCTGCACGTCGCAGGCCGTGGTCGACGCGGTCGCCGCCGGCGGGGTCGTCACGTTCGACTGCGGTGCCCAGCCGCACGTCATCCCGATGGCCGCGACCGCGAAGGTCCGGACGAGGACCGTGCTCGACGGCGGTGGCCGGATCACGTTGAGCGGCCAGGGACAGCGCCGGGTGCTCGACCAGAACGGGCCGAGGCTGGTGGTCCAGAACATCACCCTCGCCGACGGCAACTCGACCGGTGACAAGACCGAGGGCGGTGGCGGCGGCGCGATCATGGTGCTCGGCGGTCAGCTCAAGGTCGTGAACTCCCGCTTCGCGAACAACAGGTGCGACGCCAACGGTCCCGATCTCGGCGGCGCCGCGATCCGCGTGACCGACTGGGCCCAGAAGGCGCCGATCTACGTCGTGAACAGCACCTTCGAGGGCGGGGTGTGCTCCAACGGCGGAGCGCTGAGCAGCATCGGCGCGTCGTTCGTGGTGCTCAACAGCCTCATGAAGAACAACAAGGCCATCGGCCGCGGCGCCAACCCCGCGCGCGGTGGCACGCCGGGTGGCGGCAGCGGTGGCGCGATCTACAACGACGGCAACACGTTCACGCTGCGTCTCGCCGGCACGCTGATCGAGGACAACCAGGCCAACGAGGGTGGCGGGGCGGTGTTCTTCGTCAGCAACGACAAGTCGGGCTCGATGTCGGTCGAGGGCTCCACGTTGCGCCGCAACCCGAGCCTCGGTTTCGAGACCATCAAGGGGATCTTCTACCTCGGCGTCGGGGAGAAGCCGAAGGTCACCGCCTCGACGGTGCAGTGAGCCTGCCCGCGACCACAAGCAGCGCGAGGCCGAACACGGACATCGCGAGGCTGAAGCCGTAGACCCAGCGGAACCCCAGCTGCTGGGACACGCCGAGCAACGCGCCCGCGACCATGCCGCCGACGATCTGGGTGTTGCTGAACATCGTCGTGGCGTGGCCGGGACGGCCGGGGTCGAGGCTCTGGAAGTACGTGATGCCCACGCCCATGATCAACGAGATGACGGTGGCGTGCAGCAGCTGCGCGGCCATCACCTGCCAGATCGAGTCGGTGAACACCATCAGGCCGTGATAGCTCAACGCGATCACCGCGCCGATGAGCACGAGTTTGTGCTGCGACATCCGGTTCGCGAGCGACCCGAACCACAGCATCATCGGGATCTCCAGCGCCGCGCACAGCCCCATCGCGAGTCCGGCGTCACCGGCCGTTCCCCCGAGCTCGGTCGTGACGAACAACGGCAGGCCGCTCACCGCGAGCGCCACGGCCCCCTGCAGGAACAGGAAAGCGGCGGACACGACCATCATGTTGCCGCGCGCCGGTCCTGCCGCTTCTTCTTCCTCGGCCTGCTCCTCGGTCTGAGCGGGCGGCACCGGAAGCGTGAGCGCGAGCACCGCGACACCGAGTTGCAGCACGGCGGTGGAGGCGAAGAGCCCGATCCACCCGGTCTTCGCGACGAGCAGCGCGGCCACCGGCGGTCCGGCGACCCACGCGACCGAGAGCAACGTGCGCAGCACGCTGACGACCATCGACGGTCCTCGGGAGACCTGACGGCCGTACGCGAAGAGCTGCGGCAGCAACGACGACGTGATCGCGATGAACACCACGGACGTGCCGAGCAGGAACCAGTAGTCGCGCGACACGGCGAACAGCCCGTAGCCGATCGCGCCGGCGATACCGCCCACGGCGAGCAAGTACCGGCGTTGCACGCGACCGTCGGACAGCCTGCCCATGATCGTGCTGGCGACCACCGACGCGAGCGGGCTCACGATCAGGAAGAAGCCGAGCTGGAACGGCGAGACCTTGATCTCGCTCGTGAGGAACAGCGAGCCGAACGGCAGCGCGAACGCCATCGACACGCCCGACACGACGCTGATGACGGAGAGTTGGAGGAAAGTACGGGACAGGAGCGGCGAGGATGTTCTCTCGCGTAGTGCCGTCACCCCGTAATCGTGCTCTTTGACCGGTCAATCAGGAAACTTGATATCCCATGATGCGGTCAATCTCTCACACGACGACGATCGCACCGTCGCGACGGTGATCTGCACCACCCCTGAGCAGGCCTGATCCGGTCATTTCGACCACCTGGCAGCCACCGAAGAACATGTTCGGAGCGCGGAATCGAGTGACCGGGAGTTCACTTTCCGGTCGAATTCCCGGTTCGACGTGGAGGTGGTCTCCGCTCAGGTGCATACGGGGCGCGTCGACGGCGTCCTGGGCGGGCATGCCGCGGTCCAGGACGTTCACGAGCACCTGCAGGATCGCGCCGCAGATCCGGCTCGACCCGGCGCTGCCGAGCACGAGTTCGGCCTGACCGTGCCTGGTGACCACGGTCGGCGCCATCATCGACGGCAACCGGTCGCCGGGCGCGTGGCTGAAGAACCCGTCCGGCGACAGGTCCTCCTCCCCCATCATGTTGTTCAGGTGCACGCCGGCGATCGAGATCCCGGAGCCCGCGCCGTTCGTCGTCGTGACCGAGCAGGCCGTGCCGTCCGCGTCGAGCACGGAGATGTGCGTGGTGGAGCCCAGGCGGTTCAGGTGCGTCTTCGGGGTGGCGAGCGCGCGGATGAGGTCCTGCTGCGACGGGTTGTCCGGCAACGCTTCCAGCATCTGCGTGAGCAACGCACCGCCCGCCGCGGGTGGCGGGTTCGTGTGGATGTCACGGCCGCGATGCCTCACGTGCAACGGCTCGCGTTGCACGGCTTCGTACGCGTTGAGGTCCGCCTTGCCGAGGTCACCGCCGTGGGAGGTGATCCAGTCGGCGACCGCGCCCGCGATGTCGCCGGTGTAGAACGGCGCCGCGCCGTCGCTGCCCAGCCGGTCCAGCGCCTCGGCGAGTTCGGGCTGGACGAGCAGTTCGCCTTCCTCGAAGGCGTTGAGGCCCGCGCTGTGGGCGAGCGGCAGCAGCAACGACGTCACGTAGGCCTGGTACCGGTTGACGCGATGACCTTCACGGGCGTGCATCGCCGCCGTGGCCACGAGTTCGTGCAACGGCGCGCGACCGTAGGTGGCGGCTTTCGCGGCACCGGCGGGCATCCCGTACGCGGCCACCGAGGACGGTCCCACGTGGAATTCCTGCTGCGCGTCGCCGAAGTGGACGGTGATGGGGGTGAGCGGCGCGCGTTCGCCGGTCTGCCCGCGTCCCGGCGCCACGGCCGAGAAGTCCAGCAGCACAGGGGTTTCCCCTGCCGGCGCGATCATCATGTACCCCGCGGAACCGAGCCCGGTCAGCAACGGCTCGGTGACGCACGACGTCAGCATCGCCGCGACGGCCGCGTCCACGGCGTTCCCACCGGCGCGCAGCAGCGCCGCGCCCGCCTGTGCGGTGAGCGGGTGGCCCGCCGCGATCGCGCCTCGCACCGTCTGACCTCCAGAAGTGAAGGCAGTCAACGGTAGACCTGGTCGCGTTCAGCGGGCCACCGGGACTACGTCCTACTTCTTGGTAGCCGAAAATTTCCGGAAGTTGATGTAGGTGTCGAGGATGTCCGACGACGCGCTCTCGACCGAGCGGTAGATGCCCCACTTGGGCCGCACGTAGTCGCCCTCGTCCGGGATCTTCACGCCGGAACGCTTGCCCTGCACCGCGATCGGCGCGTTCGCCCCCGTGCCGCCCCGCAGCACGAAACCGACCGTGCCGTTGGAACCGGGCGTGATCGTCCACTCGACGGTGACCCACTTGTCGCGCAGCGGGGCCAGGTTCGTGGCGGCGATGTCCGGGGCGCCGGACGTGCTGAACGCGCGCGCTCGGATCGTCTCGGTGCTACCGCTGCGACTCAGGGACAGCGTCGTCCACGGGCCGCCGTTGGTGCTGGGCGTCTTGGTTTGGAAGATGTGCGTGAACTTGCTCGTGCCGTGCAGCGATGACGGCATGTACATCTCGTACGAGATGACCCACGTCTCGCCGTTCTTCATCTTGAGCGCGTTGCCGCCCGACACCATGCCCTTGGACTCGGTGCGCTGACGGTCGCCGCCGCCGGTGGTGTCGCGGTCGTTCTTCCAGATGTTGAACCGGTAGGCGTCGCCCTGGACGACGATGTACTTGCCCTTGCGGTCGGGGAACTTGTTGCCCCGGTCGACCTCGATGCCCTCGAACGCCTTGAGGCCGTCGGTCGCGGGGTTCGGGCTCCACGCGGGTGCCGCGTGGGCGGGAGAGACGGTGACCAGCATCAGCGCGGCGGCCGTCAGTGCGATTTTCATCGAGCTTCCTTCCTGGCGGCAGCACCGAAGGTAGGAGGTCTCGACCTGCGTTGTCAACAAAAGTGACTAGAATTGCCTACGATTGACAAGATTCATCGGAGCTTGAGGGCCAGCCGGACCGCGTCGGCGCGCGAGTGCAGGCCGGCTTTGGCGAACAGGTTGTTGATGTGCGTCTTCACGGTGGCCTCGCTGATGAACAGCCGCCGGGCGATCTCGCCGTTGCGCAGGCCTTCGCCGATCAGGTCGAGCACCTCGCGCTCGCGCACCGTGAGGTCGATGCCGGGCTGTTCGACGGGCCTGCGGCTCGCGAGGTCGAGCAGCCGCATCTGCACCGAGGGGTCGAGGATCGCGTTGCCGGCGTGAGCACCGCGCACGGCCTGGATGATCGTGGCCCGGTCGGCGTCCTTGGTCAGGTAGCCACGAGCACCCGCGCGCAACGCCTCCAGGATCGACTCGTCGTCGTCGAACGTCGTCAGCACGACGACCGGCAGCTCGGGATGCGACTGCCGCAGCACGCGGGTGGCCTCGGCGCCGCCCACAACCGGCATGTTCAGGTCCATCAGCACCACCTCGGGAGCCAGTTCTCCCACGGCCGCAACGGCTTCCTGGCCGTTGGACGCGGTGCCGACGACCGTGATGTCCGGGTCGAGGTCGAGCATGACCGCGAGCCCGTCGCGCAAGGCGGCCTGGTCGTCCACGATCAACAGCCTGATCATCGGGGCAGCTCCATCCTGACCGTCCATCCCGGACCGTCCGGCCCGGCGAACAGCGTCCCGCCCAGCAAAGCAGCCCGCTCCCGCATGCCGTTCAGCCCCATCCCGCTCCCCTGCCGGCGTTCCGTGCCGTCGTCGGTCACGGTCAGCCTGATCGCCGAGGATTCGTACTCCAGCAGCAGTGTCACGTCGGCCCCTGGCGCGTGCTTGTGGGCGTTGGTCAGTGCTTCCTGAGCGGCACGGATGACGGCCTGCGCGATCTCCACGCTCACCGAGCCCTCGCCGGAGACGTGGAACACCGCGCCGTGCGACTCCGCAAGCCGTGCGATGGACTCGGACAGCGGCAAAGTGCTCTCCCGCAACGCGTGCACCGCGCGACGAGTCTCCTTCAGCCCGGACACGGCCAACGCCCGTGCGCGCAGCACGGCCTCGTTCGCCTCGGTGGTCTTACCGGCGCCGTGCAGGGCGTCGGCCATGTCCAGTTGCACGGCGATGCCGGACAACGAATGTCCGACGACGTCGTGGATCTCGCGGGCGATGCGGCCGCGTTCCTCCAGCACCGCCGTGTACTCGGCGGCCGCGGCCACCGCGAGGCGTTCCCGACGTATCAAGCCGAAGAACACCGGCAGCCCCGCGGTGAGACACAGCCACCACGGCGGGACGTCAGCTACACCCAACGCCTCCGCCACCCAGGTCGACACCATCGCCAGTACGGACCCGGATACTGCGAGGGCGACAGCGACCTGACGGGACTCGAGCCCACGCCCTGCGGTGCCGGTCGCGAGGAAGACGAACGCCACGCCCGCAGTGGCCGGCGCCAACGCGAACAACGGGGCGCTCACCAGCACGAACACCGCTGCCAACGCGACCGGCACGCGCTGCGACACCTGGTCCGGCACGAACACGGACGCGATAGCCGCGATGATCGCGACGACGGTCAGCGCCCAGGTCAGCTCTGGCAGTTGTGGTGGGCGCACGATCAGCTGGACCACCGTGATCACGGCGATCACCAGCGTGACCAACGGCCGGAACAGCTCTTCGGCGAACCTCATCGGGATGAATCATGCCGGGTTCCGTGGACCTTCTCCTGCCAGGAGTCGAGGAACGCCGAAGTGCGGTGTGGAGCACCGTTGCGACCCTTCGACCACACGACCTGCCCGCGCACCCTCAAAGCCTTGTTCATGACGACCAGCCCCTCGGCCAGCAGGCCGGCACCGACCACGAGCATCAGGCCGTTGCCCGCCTGCGCCCCGCCGGGCGCCATTAAGAACCCGACAGCGATCCTCGCGGCGATGCTCACCACCCAGAGCGCGATCGTCATGGCCGTGTAGCGCAGCATCACGATGCCGTTCCGCTCGTACGTGCGGATGGTCAGTCCACGCAGCAGCCCGAACACGACACTGAGCGCGGCGCTGACGAGCAGGAACGCCAGCGCGCTGACCGAGCCCACCGACGTCTGCGTCAGTCCGATCACGCCCAGGATCGCCGGGAGCAGCAACAGGCGTTTGCCGACGGCGGGTTCTCCCAGCAGCCTGCGGGCCATCACGAAGATGATCGCGGCGGCGATGAGGACGATCTCCACGGTTGTGTTCATGCCGTCAACGCTAGGAATTCGCGCAGGTCAGCGCGTGGACCCAGCGCTGTAGCCAGGGTGGAGATCCGTCTCCACCCGAGGGTTGAGGGCCGGGGCAAAACGGGTAATTCGACAACCATGGAGTGGATCACCCGGTTGATGGAGGCGCTGGGCTCGCCCGGAGCGGGTCTCGCGGTCGCGCTGGAGAACGTCTTCCCGCCCGTGCCGAGCGAGGTGATCCTGCCGCTGGCCGGGTTCACCGCCGGTCAGGGCAGGATCTCGCTGGTCGCCGCGATCCTGTGGACGACGGCGGGATCGGTCGTCGGCGCTCTCGTGCTGTACGGCCTGGGCGCGTGGCTCGGGCTGGAACGGCTGCGCAAGGTCGCGGACAAGATCCCGTTCGTCACCTCGTCCGATGTGGACAAGGCCGACGCGTGGTTCGACAAGCACGGCAACAAGGCCGTGTTCATCGGGCGGATGGTGCCGGTCGTGCGGAGCCTGGTCTCCATCCCCGCCGGGGTGTCCGGGATGCCGATCGTGAAGTTCACGCTCTACACCGCGGCGGGCAGCCTCGTGTGGAACACCGCGCTGATCCTCGCCGGGTACGCGCTGGGCGACAACTACGAGCTCGTCGACCGCTACCTGGGCTGGGTCTCGACGGTGGTGCTGGCCGCGCTGGCCATCGCCATCGTCTGGTTCGTGGTCTCGCGCCGGAAGGCGCGCCGTTCGTAGAGCACCGACGCCACCGCGATCGCCAGACCGGCCACCGACAGCGCCACGCCGACCCACGCCGTCGAGGTGTAGCCCCAGCCCGCCGCGATGGCCAGGCCACCGAGCCACGCGCCCGCGCCGTTCGCGACGTTGAGCGAGGAGTGGTTGGACGAGGCCGCGAGCGACGGCGCGTCCGGGGAGGTGTCCATCAACCGGACCTGCAGGGCCGCCGCGAGGATCTGGATGGTGAAACCCAGCAGGAACAGCAAGACGAACAGGAACACCGGGATGCTCGCGGTGAGCCCGAACAGCACCAGGATCACGGTGACCGTGATCAGGCCGCCGAACACCGAGCGCGTCACGGACCTGTCCACGAACCGGCCGCCGAACGTCGCGCCGAGGGTCATGCCGAGCCCGAACACCGCGAGGATCCACGGCACCGCGCTCGAGGACAGCCCGGCGACCTCGGTGGTCAGTGGGGCGACGTAGGAGTAGACGGCGAACATGCCGCCGAAGCCGATCATGCCGGTGAAGATCGCGAACCACACCGTCGGGCGGCCGAACGCGCGGACCTCGCCCTTCATCGACGCGCCCTCGACCTTGGGCACCAGCGGCACCCACGCCGCGATCGCCGCCGCCGTGATGAGCGCGATGACCGCCACCGCCAGGTACGCCGTGCGCCAGCCGATCTGCTGGCCCGCGGCCGTTGCGAGCGGCACGCCGACGAGGTTCGCCACGGTCAGTCCGACCATCACGCGTGCGACGGCCGTGCCGCGCCGTTCGGGAGCAACGAGCGTGGCGGCGACAACGGCCGCGATGCCGAAGAACGCGCCGTGCGGCAGTCCGGCGACGAACCGCGCGAGGAGCAGCAGCGTCTCGTTCTGCGCGGCGGCCGACAGCCCGTTGCCCAGGGCGACCGCGAGCATCAGGCTGATCAGCATGCCCTTGCGCGGGAGCTTGGCGCCGAGCACCGCGATCAGCGGCGCGCCGACGACGACACCGGCGGCGTACAGGCTGATCGCGTGGCCGGCCTGGTAGTCGGGGATGCCGAACGTCTCCGCGATCTGCGGCAGCAGTCCCATGGTCGCAAACTCGGTCGTACCGATGCCGAACCCGCCGAGCGCGAGAGCGGTCATGGCGCGGGTGGTGTTCAAGGCTTCCCCATGGCTCGTGAGCAGCGGACTTAGTTAGCTACCGCATCGATTTTACGGGTCTTCTGAAGCGCTTCAAAAGACTCAGAGCCGGTGCCACTCCTCACACGCCGATCGAGGAATACCGACACGATCGCGACCGCGAGACCGCCGACCGCGAGCAGCGCCCCGATCCAGTTCGGCGCGGTGTAGCCGAGGCCACGCTCGATGGCGAGACCCCCGAGCCACGCACCACCTGCGTTGCCGAGGTTGAACGCCGCGATGTTCGCCGCGCTGGCGAGGGCCGGCGCACCTTCCGCGGTCTGCATGACGCGCATCTGCAACGGCGGCACCGTGGCGAACCCGGCAGCGCCGAACAGCACGATGGTGATCGCGGCCAGCACGGGCGAGTGCGCGGTGAACACGAACGCGGTGAGGATCGCGGCCAGCGCGATCAGGATGAAGATGGTGCTCTTCATGACCGAACGGTCCGCCGCCTTGCCGCCCAGCAGGTTGCCCGCGAACAGGCCGACCCCGAACAGCACCAGCAGCCACGTCACGGCGCCCGACGAGAAGCCCGCGACCTCGGTCATCATCGGCGCGATGTAGGTGAACGACGCGAAGACACCCGCGAAACCGAACGTGGTCATCAGCAGTGCGAGCCACACCTGCGGGTTGCGGAACACGGCGAGTTCGCTGCGGAGGTTGCCGCCCTGGGCCTGTTGCCGCGGCACGAGGAACACGATGCCGAGCAGCCCGATCACGCCGAGCACCGTCACGGCCCAGAACGTCGAACGCCAGCCCAGCGCCTGACCGAGCGCCGTGCCCATCGGCACGCCCAGAACGTTCGCCACGGTCAGACCGGTGAACATCAACGCGATGGCGCTCGCCCTGCGCTGCGGCGCCACGAGGTCAGCGGCGACGACCGAGCCGACGCCGAAGAACGCGCCGTGCGCCAGCGCCGCAATCACGCGCCCGCTCATCAGCACGCCGTAGGTGTCGGCCATCGCTGAGACCAGGTTGCCCGCGATGAACAGCACCATCAGGCCGAGCAGCATCTTCTTGCGCGGCAGGCGTCCGCCGAGAACGGTCAGCAACGGCGCGCCGATCACGACACCGAGCGCGTAACCGGAGATCAGCAGCCCCGCGCCCGGAATGGAAACGCCGAGGTCAGTGGCCACCTCCGGCAGCAGTCCCATGATCACGAACTCGGTCGTGCCGATGGCGAAGGCGCTGATCGCGAGGGCGAGCAGAGCGACAGGCATGTCACACAGTCCTTGAAGTCGTAGGTTGTCCGCGCGAGCAATAGTTGCATACGCGGGCAATTGCAGGCGACTTCTGTATCGGTGAAGCTCGTCACGCGCCCCGGACGCGCCGAAGGCCGGCCCCACCAGGGACCGGCCTTCAGGTTCAGAACCGACTCAGATGCGCGGGACGTCCACGATCGTCCGGCCGTTGAGCGGCTGCGTCGCACGGGCGTTGCCCGCGGTGAACAGGCCCTTGAAGCGCGCGATGGTCGCGGCCGACACGTGCTGCTCGCCGGTCAGGTACCACTCGACGCCCTCGGTGAACGGCGCCGTGGTGAGCGAACCGGTGTAGTGCAGCGTGTGGTGACCCGAGGGCAGCAACCGGTTGAGGTCGATGGGCGCGATGTCGACCGGCGCACCGCACTCGGGCGAGAGCCTGGCCAGCACGTCGTCCACGACGGAGTGCGAGCCGACGACCAGCGGCACGCCGACCACCAGCAGCTTGCCCTCGGCGCTGCGGTGCACGAGGTGCATCTCGAGCGGGGTGTTGCGGCCGCCGAACTGGTGCTCGGACGGCGTGTGGAAGTGGAACTGCACCAGGTCGTATCTGGTGCCGGCGACGGTGACGTGGCCCGCCCCTGGCTCGACCTCCGCCTCCTCCGTCTCCTCGTGGTCGCGGGTCGTGCACCCGGCGGGGTTGGCCGCGTCCTTCTGGATGTACTTCAGCTCCAGCGCGGAGTGCCCGTAGGACACGTCGAGCTTGGGCGCGTGCGGGTCGAACCGGATCGCGTGGGGCGTGACGTTCACCGGGCTCTGCTTCGGTGTCGCCGACTCGGCCGCGCCACTCGCGAAGAAGGTCGCGGTGAGCACGAGCGGAAGAAGAGCCGGAAGGGACCGCTTGATGTTCATGACGCCACTTTTCACCCGATCGGGTGAAATGGGGAAGTGGAGTGTGTTCGCGCTCTCATCGGCCGGAAATGTTCCCGTCACCACAATCAGGGCGGCACTGAAGTGCTTCAGCTTCCGGAAGTGCGTCAATGCAGGTCAAAGCGCCTGCAAGTCCATTGCAACAAGGGCTTTCGAGGGAGTTTTGTTGTGCTTGCAAATTCGAATTGAGACGGCCGCAAGAATTGAAGAACGAGGTCGTTCTTGATCACTATTGTCCGATTGGCGGCGGTTTGCCGAATTTGCCTGAAGTGACTCCATTCACCGAGCGTGTCCGGCAGAATGGACCGATGGTCACCGTCGCCGACATTCGCGCCGTGGCACTGACGCTGCCGCGCACCACCGAACACCTCATCCGCGACCGCGTGAAGTTCCGCGTGGGCCAGATCGTCTACGCCGCCCTCTCCCGCGACGAGACGGTGCTGGGCTTCGGCTACCCGCGCGAGGAACGGGAGGCGCTCGTCGCGAGCGACCCCGTGAAGTTCGCGTTCCCGAGCGAGTCCGACATGCGCTTCCAGTGGGCGCACGCCTCGATGGCCGAGCTGGACGTCGAGGAGATGACGGAGCTCGTCATCGGCGCTTGGACGATGTGCGTGCCGAAGAAGGTCATCCGCGCGCGCCTCGGCGAGGACTTCATTTAGTCAACACTGAAGCTATCGAGCACACCATCGTTGATGGAGACGAACGTGCCGTCGCGGTGCGCGATGGGCCGGAACCCTTGCACCAGGCCGATTCGCGCGCCGCGTTCGGAGTCCCAGACCTCCAGCCCTTCCGCGCCAACGACGTACAGCAGTCCTTTGTGGCCCCACATCAGGCCGGCGGGTCCAGCGAACGCACCGACGCGCCGTCCGGCCGGCATTGCGTAGAGGCCGACGCCGTCGATCATCAACTCGTCGTCCTCGCCGAGCCGCTGGACGGCCACGACGTCGTCCGACACCCAGGCGACCGGCTGATCCCAGGCGTACCAGCGCTGGGCCAGCTGCACACCGCCGTCTCGCAGTCCCGCCTCCAGGTCCACGACGTGCGGCAGACCGGCAGGACCCCACACCCAGCGATCGTTGAGCACCCACCGGCCGCCGGGACTCGGGGTGAGGCGTCCGTGGAAGAACGGCCCCTCCGACTCCCGGTCCGTCAGCAGCTCACCGGACGGCAGTGCGAAGACGTCGAGCCGGTTCCACTTCGTCGCCGCGACCACCCTGTCTCCCGGCAGGAACGCGATCGGATACGGCGTCCACTCGACGTGATAAGCACCGCGGTCCACCTCCAGCACCACGGCCTTGGTGCTCAGGTCGAGGACGATGGCCTGAGACCCGTAGTCCACGCCCACGGCGGCATAGCGGCCGTCAGCCGACGTGTGCAGTGCGAGCAGAGGCTTCTTGCCGTGGGCGACCGGCAACACCACCTCGCACGTGAACCCGGCCTGATCCACCAATCCCGACTCGGTCAGTGCGAGCCAGCCGCGTGGCAGTGGCGCCAGGCAGCGACCATTGAGCGGCTGCACGTCCCAGGACTCCGAGCGCACGGTGCCCGCCACGAAGCGGTCCTCCAGCCGGATCTCGGGAGTTCCCTTCCAGCCGAGGCTGTCACCCCAGTCCTCCGCTCGCTCCGCACACCCCTCGCAGACGGTCAGCAGCGGCTTCTCGACGCACTCCGCGCACACCACGTCGTACCGCACACCGGAACCCGTGAGCACGCGGTAGAAGTCCGGAGACTCCTCCACGAGCATGTGTTCGCAGACGCGTGATGGACCGGTGACGGCCGCGTGACCGCACTCGAGCAGCTCCACAAGATCGAGACTACTCAGCGCAGAGGCAGCCCACCCCGGGTTCGATCCATTCCTGCCCGGCCCAGTCCGGGTGCCGTTCGATCAGCACCGCCCGCACCTCGGCCACGATGTCGTCGAGTGCCATCGCGGAGTCGCGGCGCCGCCACGTCTCGTCCCGCAACTCCCCCAAGTAGTCCCGGACTCCTTGCAGCACCTGGATGTCACCGACCGATCCGTGTCCTGGCACGACGACCCGCGGCTCACCGGCGATCAGCCCGTCCATCACGTCGATCCACGCGAGGCCGGAGACGTCGGTGTCGTGCGGCGGGAACCACGGGAAGATCGCGAACTGCCCGGTCTCGGCCAGGTCGCCGGTGAAGAGCACGCCCGCGTCCGGCACCTCGATCACCTGGTCCCCCAGCGTGTGGCCGCGTCCGGTCGGCCTGAGCAGCACCGTCCGGCCGCCGAGGTCGAGCGCTCGGGTGCCGTCGAACACCTCGTCCGGCACCGGCACCTCGACGCCGGCCAGCCGTTCGGCGATCGTCCCGCCGAACCCGCGGAACTGCTCCAGGTATCCGGATCCCTTGCGCCGCAGGTCATCCGCCTGTGCCCGGTTCACCAGGTAGGAGCTTTCGAACACGGACGCGCCGAACGCGTGCTCGGGGTGGAAGTGGGTCGTCGTCAGGTGGATCCGCCGTCCGTTCGCGATCTTGTCCGCGAACGTGAGCACCTCGGTGGCGTTGACGAGGCCGAGGCCGGTGTCCACGACGAGGATCGCCTCGGTGCCGCCGATGATCCCGATGTTGGGCACCAGGCTGACGTGCTCGTTGGGGATCACCAGCACGTCGGCGGCCACCTCGACGGCACCGGAGACGTGGACGGCGGGGTCAGGAAGGTTCATGCCCCCACTCCACCCGCGGAGTGGGGCGCGCGTCCAAGACCGTCTGCGCACACCCGATACCGCGCGAGTATCGTGCCTGATCATGGAGCTGCGGACCCTGCGGTACTTCGTCGCGGTCGCCGAGGAGTTGCACTTCGGCCGCGCCGCGCAGCGACTCCACCTGAGCCAGCCGCCGCTGAGCCGGGCGATCAAGCACCTGGAGCACGACCTCGGCGTCACCCTGCTGGACCGCTCCCCCGCCGGCGTCACGCTGACCGACGCGGGCCACGTCCTGCTGGCCGAGGCGAAGATCCTGCTCGACCACGCCGGCCGCATCCGCGCCAAGCTCGCGCGGACCACCATCACCGTCGGCATGATGGGCGACCACGGCGCCGCCAGGCTCGCCGAGGCGTTCCGGCGCAAGCACCCGCACGTCGAGATCCGCGTCCGCGAGACGGACCTGACCGACCCGACCTGCGGCCTGCGCACCGGCCAGGTCGACGTCGCACTGACGCGCGGCCCGTTCGACGAGAGCGGCCTGAAAACACTTGTCCTGCGTGAGGATCCGGTCGGCGCGGTGCTGCGTGCCGATGATCCGCTCGCCGCTCGCGACCGGATCACCACCGCGGATCTGGCCGAGCGCGACTGGTTCCAGTTCCCGGACGGCACCGACGAGATCTGGCGGAACTACTGGAACGGCGGCGAACCGCGCAGCGGCCCGACGGTCCGCGCCGTCCAGGAGTGCGTGCAATCCGTGCTGTGGAACGGTTCCGTGGGGCTGGCGCCGCTCGGTCACGACCTGGGCGAGCTGGTCGTGGTGCCGTTGACCGACATGCCGCCCAGTCCCGTCGTGATCGCGTGGATCAAGGACGATCCGCTCACCCTCGACTTCGTCGAGGCGGCATCTCAGGCCTACCCCCGGCTGTAGCCCCACTTCGTGCGCGTCGCCGCGTCCTCGATGCCGGTGAAGCCCTCGTTCGGCACGAACACGTCCTCGCCGAAGTCGATGTCCGTGTCGTCGGCGTTGCCACCGACGGCGTCGGCGCCGACGGCGAACATCGCCTTCGGGTTGCCGCCCTGGTCCATGAGGGTGTCGTGCTCGTTGAACTGGTGCTGGTGCCACGAACCGGAGAGGTGTCCCAGCTCGTGCGCCGCAATGTTGCCCAGCGCGCGGCCGACGAACAGGACCTTGTCGCTCTGCGGCGTGATGTAGGTGTTGAGCGAGACTGGCGGGCCCGCGGGAGCGCTCAGCAGGTCGAGCTGGACCATCGCGGTCTCCTCGTGCCCGAAGTTGCCGGGGTCGATGGACTGCGCGATCGCCACCGTCTCCACCCCGGACTCCGCGATCGTGCCGCCGATGACGAGCCTGCTGACGTTCTTCCGGCCCCACGGGTCGGCGTGGTCGCGGCTGTTGAGCAGCTTCACGCCGAAGTTGCCGTGCAGCGCCAGGTTCTCGCGGATCGTGTCGACCGCGACGGTCACGACGCGCTTCTCGTCGGCCGCGGTCAGGCCCCAGTTCGCGAGGAACTTCGACAACGGCGACAGCTGCTTCTCCCCCGGCGGGCCCCACACCGTCGTGTCGACGAGAGCGCCGTCGAAGTCCACGAACACGGTCTGCGGTCCGGCTTTCTCGCTGCCGGGCCGGAACGCCTGGACCGTCAGCTGGTAGCGGCCGGTGCCGTCCTCGACGCCGACGTGGTAACGGCCGTCGCGCGGTGCCAGGAAGTCGGCGACCGCGTTTCCGCCGCCGGGCAACGGGTTCTCCTTCGGGTAGACGCCGGAGAAGTCCTGCCGGGAGCCCATCACCTCGCGGCCCCTGCTGTCGTGCACGGCGACCTTGCGCGCGGCACCCGCGACGGACGCGCCGATCACGTCGCCCGCTTTCAGGTCGACGGCGAAGAAGTCCTCGTCCCCCTTGCCTTCGCCCGCCGCGATCGTCAGTTCGTAGGCGCCGGAGGTGTTCAGGCCGCCGGTGACGCGGACGAAGAAGTCCACGCCCGCGGCCAGCTCGACCTCCAGGCGGGCATCGGTGCTGACGCCGACCGTGTCGTTGGCCGCGATCTCCTTGCCCGCCGCGTCGAACACCGTCAGCACCGTGTCGAGGTCGCTGCCCTCGGTGCGGGTGTCGAAGGTCGTGTGACCGTTGCCGCGCAACCGGTAGAAGTCCTGGTCCGCACCGGTGATCTTGCCGGTCGTCCTGATCGCGCGGTGGGTCGTACCGACGCCCGAGTCGCTCGCGGTCTGCGCGCTGTCGTTGGGTTCGGCGAACTCGGCGACGACCGGCATGGTCGGGTCCGCGGCCAGCGAGCCCGTGAACAGCGCGGCGCGGTGCCGGCGGAAGTCCGTGGACTCGGCGGTCCACGGACTGTCGTTGCGTCCCCGTGCCGATGCCGGCTCACGTTCGGCGTAGGTGTAGCCCGGCGCAGCAGCCGTGAGGACCCGTGCCCTGGTCTTCGCCTCACGGGCCTTGGCCGCCTTGGCCAGGTCGACCGCGCCCGGATCCGCCAGGAAGGCCAGCAACGGGTCGGGCTGCACCACCGCCGGCGCCGCCACAGCGGTCTGCCCGCTCAGCACCAGCGCGGTGACGGCGATCGCTCCCAGTAAACGCATGCATCCCCCTGGTAGTAGATCAACCAGACCTACACCGTGAGGCGGACGCAAGAGAAGAGTTCTGGCCCAATCAAGACATGTGCACCGATACCGCGTAGTCGCCGCCGCGGAACTCCTCCCGGTCCCAGGTGGCGAACCGCTCGGCCAGCGTCAGTCCGGCCTGGGCGCAGTGCTCGTCGTACTGCTCGACCGTGTACCCGCGGTTCAGGCTGAACCCGGCGACCAGGAACCGGCCGACGTGCCGCGCCACCCCCGCGACGAGCGCGTCCTGGGTGCCAGGCGCGGTGAACAGCGGCACGTTGCCCGCCATGACGACCACGTCGAACGTGCGCCCGAGGTCGAGTTCGGCCAGGTCGGACCGCACCCACGTGATGTCCGGCGCCAGTTCGCGCGCGTGGGCCAGCATCGACTCGTCGACGTCCGCCCCGACCACCTCGATGCCGTGCCGGGCGAGCTCGATCGCGACCCGTCCCGTGCCACATCCGGCGTCCAGCACGGCGGTCGGTCCGAACGCGCGCACGAAAGTTGCCTCGCCGTGCACGTCCATCCCCGCCTCGGCCAGTGCGTCGAATCTCTGCTGGTACTCCGCCCCGTTCCACACGAGACGCAGCCTAGACCCGCAGATCGGCGGATACCGTCTTGGTGAGAGCGCTGCCAAGGTCGAGGACATGACGCGCTTTCTGCTGGCAGTGGCGTTGCTCGTGGCCGTGGCCTCTCCCGCACAGGCCGCACCGCTCAGATGGGTCGGCACGTGGGCGACCGCGCCGTCCTCCGCGGTCCCCGGCACCGAGAACGGCTATCCGAACTTCTCGTTGCGCAACATCGTGCACGTCAGCGCCGGAGGCAAGGAGATCCGCGTGCGGCTCTCCAACGCCTACGGCCGCACCCCGGCCGTCTTCGGGCAGGTCACGGTCGCCCGCGCGGCCGGTCCGGACACGCCGCTGGCGTTGGCCGGAACCATGCGCACGCTGACGTTCGGTGGCTCCCAGTCGATCACGGCCCCGCCCGGCGCCGACGTGATCAGCGACGGCGTGGCGCTCAACGTCCCCGCCGACTCGGACCTGCTGGTGAGCGTCTACACGCCCGAGCCCGGCGGCCCGGTCACGCACCACCAGCTCACGATGCAGAACTCGTACTTCACCCGCGACGGCAACCACACGGCCGACGAGTCCGCCGCCGCCTACCGCGAACGCACCACGAACTGGCACTACGTCTCCGGCGTCGACGTGCGGACCTCCACGTTGCAGGGCAGCGTCGTGGCACTCGGCGACTCGATCACCGACGGCGCGAACTCGACCTGGGGCGCGAACCTGCGCTGGCCGGACCAGCTCGCCGACCGCGTGAACACCCGCCTGGGCGTGCTGAACGCGGGCATCAGCGGCAACCGCCTCCTGCTCGACGGCGGTTCGGCCGGCCCCAACGCCCTGGCCAGGCTGAACCGCGACGTGCTCACCCAGTCCGGCGTCCGCTCGGTGATCGTGTTCGAGGGCATCAACGACATCCAGCAAACCCCGCACGAGACCGACCCCGCCAAGATCATCGCCGCGCTGAAGCAGATCGCACAGCGTTCGCACGACCGCGGCTTGCGGGTGATCGGCGCGACGATCACGCCGTTCAAGGGCTGGAACAGCTACACCGAGGAACTGGAACAGGTCCGGCAGAGCGTGAACTCGTTCATCCGCACCAGTTCCGACTTCGACGCGGTCGTGGACTTCGACAAGGTGATCCGTGACCCTGCCGACCCGCAGCGGATCAAGCCGGAGTACGACCAGGGCGACCACCTGCACCCCGGTGACAAGGGGTTCGAGGCGATGGCGAAGGCGGTGAAGATCGCCACACTCTGACGCGGTCTCCTACAGGAACATCGGGATCGGGTTCAGCTCCGCGTACGGGGTGGGTGCGGTGAGCCTGCCGAGCCGGACCGGCACGTCGAACAGCCGTCCGGGGGCGTACCGCGCCCAGAAGCCGCGCAGCCCGGGCACGATCACCTTCACCGCGGGCAAGCCGATGTCCGGGCGGGTCTGGTCGAGCACGAACACCTCCAGGCCCGCCTTCTCCAGCCGTGCCTGGACGTCCAGCACGTCGATCAGCAGATCGCCGGAGGCGGTGTACGGGTGGAGCACCGGCGAACCCGAGGGAAGCAGGTAGGGCTGGTTCGCCACGGTGGCCGTGGCGAGCCAGTGCAGCAGGTCGGGGTCCTCGGCGGTGTGGCCCGCCAGCACGGCGGGCATCATCTGGTTCATCTCGGTCAGCGCGCGGCGCGTCGCCAGCGCCGGGTCGAGGTGGGCGCCGAAGCCCATCACGACCTCGTCGCGTTCACCGGAGACCAGTCTGGACAACGCGACCACGACGGGCACGCCGATGTCGGAGGTCAGGTCGAGTGCCCACACCTCGCGGCCGAGTCCGGCGTACGCGGACCGGAGCTCGTCGATCCACGGATCCCCGCCCAGGTGGACGGGTGGCTGTGAAGTCCGGTTGTACCACCACAAGGCGACAGCATCGCGTTCGACGAGCTCCAGCATTCCCTGCAGGACGGCGTCTTCCAACGAGGACCCGGCCGCGTTGCCGTTCGAGTCTGCGATGAGCTGTTCGTCCGCGCCGGTGCCGAAATAGAGCAGACCTGTTGGCAGCAGGCGGTGTTCGCCGCGCGTGAGGGACCACATCGGGGACCAGTCGATCTCCGCGTCGTCGTCGAACGGAGCGCAGACGTGCTGGAAGCCCGAGTGCGCGGCGTTCCAGGTCGCCCGGCCGTCGAACTGGCGCTGGTCGTACAGGTGGACCTGATCCGGGTGGATCGCCCGCGCGCCGAGCGAACGGAGGCTGCCGCGCACGCGCGCCTCATCGCCGTCGACCTGGGCGCTGTGCCGTTCCAGCGCCTCGCACAACGCGCCCACCTCGGCGTCCAGGGCGGTGACACCCTTGCCGCCGTTCTCGGAGCGCAGGGCGGAACGGAGGTGGGCCGCGCCCCGGTGGCCGAGGGCGACGTTCGGGCCGGAGCGGAAGGCGTTGAAGAACGCCGGGGCGCGGTCGTCGCGCACGACGTCCTTCACCACCCCGGTGATCGGGCTGATCAGGTGGCGGTAGGCCGACAGCACCTCCTCCGGCGTCGAGGAACGGTGTCCACCTCCCGACGTGTGCACCGCCGGGCGTGAGGACAGTTCCACCGGACGCCAGGCGCGTTCCCGCACCAGGGACGGATCGCCGCAGGAAGGGCACTGGGGACGGGCGGAGACGGCATGCCGCCTGCCGGTGAGGTCGCGGCTGTCGAACGTCCACAGGTCGCGCTGGCCGTCGTAGCGGTGACCGGCGACCCACTTCGCCGCCTCCAGGGCCACCAGGTTCAGCGCGACGGCTCGCAGCGGCTCGAAGTCGACACGAGACCGCGGCACCGCCCCTGGCAGGCCGAGCGCGGAGCGGACGTGGGCCTCGGCAGCGCGGTTCGCCCACAACCGATGGGAAAGGCAGTGGTAGCAGGGACCCGAGCCCGGCGTGAAGAACGGGCCGATGGACACCTTGGCGCCCACCGGTTTGGCGAGCAGCCACGACCGGCCGGCGGCACGCAGCTTCGCGTCCACCTCGGCCAGACCGTCGACGAGGTGGTCGGACACCAGAACGACGGTCAGCGCGCCGTCGCCCTCGGCGATCGGCGGGAGTTCGGCCTCGACACCGAGACAGATCACGTCGACGTCGGGCGTCCCCGCGGGTTCGACGCCCAGCGCGTCCCAATAGGCGGAGCCGGACGTGCTCATGCCGACGAGTCCCGCCTGCGCGAGCTGGGTCAGCAGACCGGCGGCGTGCTCGGGAGACGCGTCGAACTCACGGCGCACCGCGGCGAGGTCCCGGCTGCCGTCGAGCAGCGGGGCGAGCGCGTCGACTCCGGCACCGCGCAACGCGGTGGTGTCCTCCTCGGAGAACACGTACACCGCGTCGCCCGGAACCACTTCGGCACGCAGGTGCCGCTTGAAGCCGATGTGCCGTGAAGTCACTCCGGAACGGCGACGCGAGTGGACCCACAGGCACGACAGGGACTGACGGACTGGGTGCAGAAGCAGAGGGCGGCCTCTGCTCCCGTGCCCAGTCCGGCGCCGTCGAACGTGTCGAGAACCAGTCCGGTCTCCAGGCTCGGTGCGACACCGAACACCTGCTTGACCCCAGCCGTGAACTCCTCCATGCCAGCCTCCCCAAACGAGATGTGGGCCACACTATCGGGCGATCGGGGTTTGCGGACCCCGATCGCCCGGCTATTCGTCGGAGATCAAAACGAACCGGTAAGGGGTCCACGCATGCGTCTCACGATCCTCGCCGCCGTGCTCGCGGTCGGCGCCACGGCCTGCGGGTCACCGACCCCGGCGTCCCAGGGTCAGGCTCCCTCCACGACCTCGAACGCGCCCACGTCCGCCTCGTCGAGCGACAAGCAGAAGCCCGCGGTGAAGGCCGAGCTGACGATGCAGGGCAAGCCCGGCCTGGGCCTGCTGACCGCGACGAACCAGGGCACCGGGCCGATCACGTTCCAGGGCTGGCCGAAGCTCGCCTTCACCAACCCCGCGAACCAGCCCGCCGCGATCCCGGTGGAGCAGAAGCTGGTGCCCGGCGAGGGGCCGTCGATCACGCTGCAGCCAGGGCAGACCGCGTTCGCCGGGGTGCTGCTCGACGTCGACGACGACGCCAACTCGTTCGCCATCAACGAGATGACCGCCGAGCTGCCGGGCATGGTGCCGGTGAAGGTGTCGTTCGTCGGGACGGACGGCCAGCCGATCGCCGACATGACCAAGCTGAAGGTCAGCGAGGCCAAGGTGGGGACGATGCAGCCGGCCGCCCAGGGCGTCACGGTCTTCGACTAACCCTTCATCCAGCGGTACTGCAGGTACACCTCCCACGGATGGGCAGCGCGGTCGAGGAACATGAGGCTGTCCATCCGGCAGTTGCAGGCGTTGCCCTCGCGGGTGTTCTGCGGATAGCTGCCGCCGATCTTGTAGCCGCGCGGGTCGGTGGCCGACGCGAGGTCGGGTTCCGGTTCGCCTTCGAGCTTCCACGGGTCACCGGCGGTGACGTACCTGCCCGCCAGTGGATCTCCGTTGCGGTACAGGGCCATCGCGCCGGTGTCGAAGTCGAACGTGGCCGTTAGGAACACCCATTCGTTCTGCGGCAACAGCTTCTGCCACGGCTCGGCGGCGGCGAACGTCTGCGACTCGCCTCCGTCGATCCTGCGGGCCAGGGTGACCAGTTTCAGTTCGCCGTCGACCTGGATCAGTTCCAGCAGCGCGCGCACCGCGTGGCCGTTGGAGTCGCCGGTCAGGACGCCCGCCAGGCCGATCGCGCCGTAGAGGTCGTCCGGGTTGGCGGAGTTCGAGTTCGGGGCCGGGTTCTGGCCCGTCATCTTCACCCAGCCCATGATCGACGCCTGGCGCGCGCCGTTGAACGACTTCAGCGTCGGAACGCCGGTTTCGCTGTACAGGCCTGCTTTCCAGTCGTCGTTGCCGGCTGCCTCTGGGTTGATCTGCTTGAGCTGCACCGAGTTGCGGCTGCGCCGGAACGCTCCGTCGCGCACGCGCATGTCGGCGCCGCCGTTGATCAGCTGCAACGACGTGCCTGAACGGCCGCCGTCCTGTTCCAGGGTCTTGTTGCCGCGCGCCGGGTGTTCGAAGTCGTAGTACGACACCAGGTTGCGGGACAACGTGGGCAGCACCGTGCCGAACGTGGCCTGGGCCGGTGCGGCCAGGCCGACGCTGAACGTCGCGACCAGGCCAATAACCAGAAGGCGCTTCATCGGACTCCCCTGCCCTGTACGCGCAGGTCGCGGAGCCTGCCGATGTTGTCGAACGAGCCGAAGCCGACGCGGCCCGAGGAGAACGTCCTGTCCACGGCGGTCATCAGCGGATACGGAGAACCGTCCACGTAGACGGCGATCTCCCCCGAGTCGGCGCAGTGCTTGACCCGCACGCGATGCCAGGCCGTGTCGCTGACCGCCGGCGCAGCGCCAACGGAACGCACGGCGTCCCACTGGTGGTCGAGGCGCAGGCGGTCGGCGTTGTTCACCACGAAGATGCCGTTGTGCGGGTAGATCTTGTTGTCCGACGAGAGATGCGCGTAGTAGAACTCGGTGTCCGAGCGGTAGCCGAACACGATGATCACGTCCCGGTTGGACTCGGCGACCGGCGTGTCCAGTCGCACCGACGCGTCGACCTGCACAGAGCCGAACGCGGGTCCCTTCTGCAGCACCGCGTACTCGAACGGGCGGCGCGGACCCGGCCGGGCCACACCGGGTTCGGCCAGCACGACCTCACGGCCGGGGAACTGCCACAAGTCGGGAGTCACCGGCTGCCACGAACGCGCCGAGGTGGCACCGGAGACGAAGTCGTGGCCCGAGCGGCAGGAGGCGAAGGTGCGCGCACCCGTCACCTTCCAGATCTTGCCGTTCGCCTTGGCCAGCACGTAAAGCTCGCCAGAAGCGTCCTGACCGAAGCGCAGGTCGACCCGGTTCGGGTCGTTGACCAGCGCCTTCATCGTCGTCAGCTCGCCGTTGACGTAGACCATCAACTCGCGTGAGACGGCCATCGGCCTGCCTGCGCGCATCTCGCGTTCGTCGGCGTAGTAGAGCAGGCCCTTCACGCCTTCGCCGTAGATGTACTTGCCGCGCAACGAAGGGATCTTCGAGCCGCGGTAGACGAAGCCGCCCATCAACGCGTTGCCGCTGTCGGCGCACGGCCGTTGGGTGGAGAGGCGGTTGTGGTCGAACGCCGTGACCGGGTAGGTGAAGCCGTACTTGGCGTCGTCGGCGGGCAGCGGGAACACGCCGCACGACGGGTCGCCGCGCCGGTACTCCCAGATGCCCTCGCGCTCGCTCCAGCCCAGGTTGGCGCCCTTGCGGACCTCGTAGACGGAGTCGACGGCCTTCTCGCCGATGTGGCCCATGTACATCCGGTGCGTGCCGGGGTCCCAGCTGAAGCGGTACGGGTCACGCATGCCGTACGCGTAGATCTCGCCCAGCGCGCCTGCCTTGCGCACGAACGGGTTCGCGCGCGGGATGCCGTACTCGCCGTTCACGCCGTCGTGCCCGGCCGGGTCGATGCGCAGGATCTTGCCCTGCGGCAGCGCCAGGTCCTGCGGCACAGTGGTCGAGAAGCCGATGCCGCCGTCACCGGAGGCGATGTAGAGCAGCTTGTGGTCCTCGTCCCACCAGCGCGCCGTCGGGTTGAAGCCGATCTCCTGGAAGCCGTGGATGAACGACGCGAAGCCGACCCGCAGCAGTTCGCGGCGTGTGCCGGAGAAGACGTCCGCGCTCGGGTCCGAGGCGGTCCACTCGGTGATCACGCCGTGCACCTGGGTGTCCGCGGGCGACGGCAGATCAGGCTTCTTGGTGGTGAGGGCGGAACCGGTCTCGGTGTGCACGGTGTAGAACTTGCCGTTGCGCCTGAAGTCCGGGTGGAACGCGGCGAACCCGAAACCGCTGCCCAGCCCGCGGTGGGTGTGGAAGTCGGGGCCGACCGCCACGCCCAGGTCGAGGAACGCGTGCTGAACACCCTTGTCCAGCAGGTAGAGCTTGCCGTTCATGTCGGGCACGAACATCCGTCCGGAGCCGTCGGGCACCTCGCCCAGGTAGTTGATCCTGTTGTAGCGCACCAGTCTGGTGTCGGTCGGTGGTGGCACGGGCTGCGACTTCGGCAGCTGCGCGACCTCCGTCAGCTCCAGGCCGGCACCGGACGCACCCGGTGTCGGCAACGGGTCGGCGATCGGCACGTCCTGCTGTGCCGAAGCGATCGGCACGAACAACGCCGAGAGCACGAATGTTGTGACAGCCAAACGACACAAGCGTCTGTACATCCCCCACCACCCTGTGGGCCAGGCCGTGCCAGCACGGCAGCGGAAAGCGCTTTCCAATGCAGCGGCACCCGGAATCTACCTAGCTAATAAGGTGGTTACAACCCCTCACCGGCGGCCTGCGGTCACCCACTCGTACTGTCCGCGCACCTCGTCGGCGCTCACCGCGCGGTCCAGGAACATGAGTCCGTCGAGACGGCAGTTGCAGGCGTTCGCCTCGCGGTTGTTCTGCGGGTGACTGCCGCCGATCTTGATGCCACGCGGGTTCGTGGCCGAGGTGACGTCCGGTTCGGGTGCTCCGACGAGCTTCCACGGATCACCCTTGACCGCGTAGGTGCCCTCCACCGGCTTGCCGTCGACGTAGAGGCCGATCGTGCCGTTGTCGAAGTCGAACGTCCCGGTGAGGAACACCCACTTGTTCAACGGCAGCAGCGTCTTCCAGTCGGCGTTGGCCACGAAGAACTGCTTGTCACCGCCGTCGGCACGGCGTCCCAGAGCGATCAGCCGCATCGCGCCGTCGTGGTTCTCCATCTCCAGCAACGCCCGCGCGGCGTGACCGTCGGAGTCACCCGAGAGCACGCCCGCGATGCCGATCGCGCCGTAGAAGTCCGAATTTCCGGAGGAGTTGGAGTTCCGCGCGGGCGCCTCACCGGTGATCTTCACCCAGGTCATGATCGACATGCCGCGCGCCTTGCTGAACGCCTTCATCGACGCGACCCCGGACGAGCCGTAGACGCCCGCTTTCCAGTCGTCGTTGGTCTTGTCGTTCGGCCGCACCTGTTTGAGCTGCAGCGACGTTCTGGAGGCCAGGAACGCGCCGTCCTGGACCCGCATGGCCGCGCCGCCGTTGACCAGCGAGATCGGCGTCCGCGAGTCGGTACGCCCGAGGTCGTCCTCCTTCCTGGGGTCAGTGGCGGGATGCTCGAAGTCGTAGTGGTGCACGACCGCGGACGCGATGCCCGGTGACACCTCAGGAGACGCCTCCGCCTGCAAGGACGCGGCTTTGCCGGTGATCCGCAGGTCAGCGACACGGCCGACGTTGTCGAACGAGCCGAACCCGACCCTGCCGGACTTCAGCACGGTGTTCGTCGCCGTCATCAACGGCTGCGACGAGCCGTCCACGTACACCGCGATGGCTCCGGTGTCCGCGCAGTGCGTGACTCGGACGCGGTGCCACTTCATATCCGTTACGGCAGGTGGAGCGCCTACCGAGCCGTTCCACTGGTCGTCGATGCGCACGCGATCCGCGTTGTCCACCAGGAAGATCCCGTTGTGCGGATAGATCTTGTTGTCCGACGACAGGTGCGCGTAGTAGAAGCGGGTGTCGGACTGGTGCCCGAACACGATGACGACGTCGCGATCCTTCTGCGAAACCGGTGTGTCAAGCCGCACCTGCGCGTCCACCGTCACGTTGCCGAAAGCCGGCCCCTTGGTGACGACGGCGTACTCGTTGGGACGCTTCGGGCCAGGCCGCACCGCGCCGGCCTTGGACAGCACGACCTCATTGCCCGGGAACCGCCAGCGCGACGGCGAGACGGGCCTCCAGTCGCCCGCACCCGTGACGTCGCTGACCACGTCGCCGCCGGAGTCGCAGGCCTGCTGGGTCTGGACGGTGCCGGTGACCTTCCAGATCCTGCCGTTCGCCTTGGCCAGCACGTAGAGCTCACCGGCCGCGTCCGTGCCGAACCGCAGGTCGACGCGGCTCTTGCCGGCCAGAGACTGCATGGTCGTGCGCTTGCCCGCCGAGTCGTACACCGCGAGTTCGAACGTCTTCGCGATCGGCGCTCCGGCCCGCATGTCCTTCTCTTCGGCGTAGTACAGCAGGCCCTTCACGCCTTCGCCGTAGACGTACTTGCCCTGCAACGACGGAATCGCCGTGCCGCGGTAGACGAAACCGCCGATCAACGCGTTGCCGCTGTCCCCGCAGCCACCGCCCGGCCGGTTGTGGTCGAAGCCCGCGACCGGATAGGTGTAGCCGAACTTCGCGTCGTCGGCGGGCAACGGGTAGAGCTGGCACTTCGGGTCGTCGCGGCGGTAGGTCAGGTGGCCTTCCCGTTGCCCCCAGCCGAGATTGGCGCCGGGCTTGACCTCGTAGACCGACTCCACGACCTTCTCGCCGATGTGGCCGAGGAGCATCTTGCGCGTGCCACCGGAGTCCCAGCTGAACCGGTACGGGTCGCGCATGCCGATCGCGTACAGCTCGGCCAGCGCGCCCGGCGTGCCCAGGAACGGGTTCGACGGCGGGATGCCGTACTTCCTGTTGCCGCTGTTGGTTCCCGCGGGATCGATGCGCAGGATCTTGCCCTGTGGCACCTTCACGTCCTGCGGCACGTCAGAGCGGTAGCCGACGCCACCGTCGCCGACCGCCAGGTACAGCAGGTCGTCCGGTCCGAAGCCGATCTCCTGGAAACCGTGCAGGTACATGGCGAACCCGATGCGCAGCAGCTCTCGGCGAGTGCCCGCGAAGGTCGTCGCGCGCGGATTCGACGCCGTCCACTCGGTGATCACGCCGTGCACCACCGAGTTCGGTGAGGGCAGGTCGGGTGTTCGGTTCTTCAGCGCGTCCTTGGCCTCGGTGTGCGCGGTGTAGAACTTGCCGTTCGTCGCGAACCGCGGGTGGAACGCGACGAACCCGAACCCGCTGCCGAGTCCCTGGTGGTTGTGGAAGTTCGCGCCGATGGCCGAGCGGACGTCCAGGTACGTCCGCTGCCCGCCGCCGTCGTGGTTCAGCGTGTACATCTTGCCGTTCATGTCCGGCACGAAGAACCTTCCGGAGCCGTCCGGAATTTCGCCGAGGTAGTTGACCCGGTTGTACTGCTTTAGTCTGCTGTCCCCGGCGGCGGGCGTGGTCGACGACTGCGGCAGTCTCGCGATCTCCTGCAGTCGCACGCCCACGCCCGACGGCGCCGGTGCGGGGAGTGGGTCCGTGACCGGACCTGCCTGGGCGGCCGCCTGTGGCACCAGGGTGGCCGCCGCGACAGCCAGCGCGGCAACGATTGAGAGCGATCTGAACATCGCGCACCACCTCGTGGATCGGCTTGGGAAAGCGCTTACCACGCGGCGGCGAGCCAGACTCTACGCGCTCAGTCGTGCCCTGTCACGGCTCCCAGCAGGTCGCGGATGTGCGCGGTCGCCGACGCGAACTCTGGACGGGCCATCGTCGCCGAGTAGTCCCTGTCGCCGGGCAGGTCGACCTCGATGATCTCGTTGACCACCGCGGGACGTCGCGTCAGCACGATCACCCGGTTCGCCAGGTACACCGACTCCGCGATCGAGTGCGTCACGAGCAGCACCGTCGTGCCGGTCTCCCGCCACACCCGGTGCAGCTCGACGTTCATCTGCTCGCGGGTCAACGCGTCCAGGGCGCCGAACGGCTCGTCCATCAACAGCACACGCGGCTGGTGCAACAACGCACGGCACAACGCCACACGCTGCTGCATGCCACCGGACAACTCGTGCGGCAGCGCGTTCTCGAACCCGGACAGCCCGGTCATCTCGATGAGCTCGTCCGCCCGCTTGCCCGCCTCGGCCGAGTTCATCCCACGCATCTCGGCCTGCAGCAGGATGTTCCTACGCGCCGACCGCCACTCCAGCAACGCCGCCCGCTGGAACACGAACCCGATGTCGTGCCGCGGCCCGCGCACCTGCTCGCCGAGCAACGTCACCGTGCCCGACGACGGCGTCAGCAAGCCGGACACCAGCTTCAGCAGCGTCGACTTGCCGCAGCCGGACGGCCCGACGATGGACACGAACTCGCCCGGCGCGACGTCGAGCGAGACCTGTTGGATCGCCGTCACCTCCGTGCGCTTCGACTGGAAGCGCACGGAGACGTCGTTGATCGCGACAGCCGAGCTGGTAACAGTCACATCAGTGCTCATCCCTGCGGTGCTCATCCTTTCGGGGCAACGCTTTCTTCCCAGTACGCCGAAGGCTCGGACGCTTCCTTGATGATGCCGGTCTTCTGGAAGGTCTCGATCGTCTTCTTCCAGTCGTCCACGGTGTTGACGCCCGGCGCCTTGCCCTTCGTCGCATCGGTGTGCAGCAACGTCAGCGTCGTCCTGAACTGCTCCAGCACCACCGTCGCCGACGGCAGCTGCTCGGCGGCGCCCTTCATCGACTCGGCCGCGGCCTCCGGCGCCTTCTCCGACTCCGCCCACGCCTCCTGCGTCGCCGCGACCATCTTCTTCACCAGCTCGGGATCCTTCTGCAGCATGGTCTTCGACGTCAGCAGCCCGTTGCTGAAGTAGTTCAGCCCGAACTCGGAGAACCGCAGGTAGCCGACGTCCTTGCCGGACTTCTCCTTGATCGTCGGCCCCTGGTCGGACGCGAACCCGAGCAGCACGTCGGTGCGGTTGGAGATGACCGCGGCCATCTTGCCCGCCGGGTCGATGTTCTGGATCGAGACGTCGGACTCCTGCATGCCGTTCTGCTTCAGGAAAGCCGGGAACGTCTTCGTCAGCGCGTCCCCCGCCGTCGTCGCGACGGACTTGCCCTTGAGGTCCTCGGGCTTCTTGATGTTCTTGTCGGTGAAGAACTGCACGGAGGCCGGCGTGGTCTGCAGGAACACCCCGATGCTCTTGGCCGGCACGCCCTGCTCGACGGCCGTGGCGAGCGCGGACGTGTCGGCCCAGCCGAAGTCCGTCTGACCCGCGCCGGTCGCGGTGACGGTCTTGCCGGAACCCTGGCCGGCCTGGATCTTCAGCTTGATGCCGTGCTTTTCGTAGATGCCTTGCTTGACGCCGTAGTAGAACGGCGCGTGCTCGCCGTACGGGTACCAGTTGAGGGTCAGCGTGACCTCCTTGGCCTCGCCGCCGGACTCGGACGTCGTGCCGCCGCCCCCACCGCAGGCGGCAACCACCAGCAACGCGGGAAGTAAGCCTGCGAGCAGTTTCTTCATCGAGACTCCAATCGCGTACCCCGAAGATCGGCACGATGTGCTGGACTGCCAACATGTGAGATGTGGCGGCGACAATGGCGAAGCGGGCGTTCAGGTACCGCTTCTATCCGACGGAGCCGCAGGCGCAGGAGTTGCTGCGCACCTTCGGTTGCGTGCGGCTCGTCTACAACAAGGCCTTGCAAACACGTTTCGATCTCTGGCGGGCCGAGCAACGCCGGCTGGACTACGCCGCGACCTCGGCGATGCTGACCGACTGGAAGCGTGACCCGGACCTGTCGTTCTTGGCCGAGGTATCCAGTGTTCCGCTGCAACAGACTTTGAGACACCTGCAGGCCGCGTTCACGAACTTCTTCGCCAAGCGCGCCAGACACCCCAGGTTCAAGTCTCGCAGGAGGTCTCGCGCTTCGGCCGAGTACACCCGATCGGGGTTCCGCTGGCGCGATGGAACTCTCAAGCTGGCGAAGATGATCACACCACTGAACATCGTCTGGTCCCGTCCGCTGCCTGCGGGCGCAGTTCCGTCCACGGTCACGGTGACGCGTGACCCGGCGGGACGTTGGTTCGTGTCGTTCCGAGTGGAGACTGCGGTCGTCCACCACCCGCAAAGCACGCGAACGATCGGCGTCGATGCTGGGATCACAGCGCTGCTGACCTTCTCCACCGGCGAGAAGATCACCAACCCTCGGCACGAGCGACGCGAACGCGCCGCACTCGCGAGAGCCCAACGACGCCATTCCCGCAAAATCTTGGGATCGGCCAACCGGGACAAAGCCAGACGCAAGGTCGCTCGTGTCCACGCCCGCATCACCGATCGGCGACGAGACTTCCTGCACAAACTCACCACTCGACTCGTTCGTGAGAACCAAACGATCGTGATCGAGGACCTCAACGTGTCGGGCATGGTGCGCAACCACTGCCTGGCGCGTGCCATCTCCGACGCGAGCTGGTCGCAGTTCAGATCTCTGCTGGAGTACAAGGCGGCCTGGTACGGCCGCAGCCTGATCACCGTCGACCGCTGGTTCCCGTCGAGCAAGACCTGCTCCACCTGTGGACAGCTCGTCGACAGCCTGCAGCTGAACGTGCGTGAGTGGACATGTCGCGGTTGCGGATGTCTTCACGACCGTGACGTCAACGCGGCGCAGAACATCCTGGCCGCCGGGCTGGCGGCGACGGCCTGTGGAGACGGGGTCAGACCAAACCGGCTCTAGTCGGTGAGGCACCTGTCGCAACCTCCCTTCACGGAGACAGAAGCAGGAACCATCGGCCGCGAGACCGATGGACAGGTCAAGACCCACCTTTCGCGAGAAGGGTTGTGACGGCGGCGCCGCGCCGGCTGGCGTGCCACGGCAGCATCAGCTTCTCGGCGAGATCGAGCAGGAGGAAGAGCAGGACGCCCACCAGCGAGATGACGATCAGGCCCGCGAACAGCATCGGGGTGTCCATGTTGCCGTTGGCCTGCAGGATCACGTATCCGAGGCCTTCGTTGGAGCCGACGAACTCGCCGACCACGGCACCGGTCACGGCGAGCGTGACCGCGACCTTCAGGCCCGCGAACAGGTGCGGCAGCGCGGCGGGGAAGCGGATCTTCACGAACGTCTTGACCGGGCCGCCGCCCATCGTCGCCGCGAGTTCGAGCATCTCGGTGTCGACCGATTTGAGGCCGGTGACGGTGGAGATGACGACGGGGAAGAAGGCCATCAGCACGGCCACGATCACCTTGGGCTCGAAGCCGAAACCGAGCCACACCACGAACAGCGGCGCGATGGCGATCTTCGGGATGACCTGCGCGAACAGCAGGATCGGGTACGCGGTGCTCTCGACGGTCCTGGAGTAGACCATCGCGACGGCCATGAGCACGCCGAGGACGCCCGCGATGGCGAAGCCGAGGATCGTCTCGTAGGTGGTCACCCAGGTGTGACCCCAGAGGTAGGACCACTTGTCGACGAGCAGGCCGAAGGTCTTGGCCGGTGACGGCACGAGGTAGGCCTCGACCAGGCCGGTGACGGTGACGAGGTGCCAGATCGCGAGGCAGGCGGCGAGCAACGCGACCGGACGCCAGGTCCGCTCCACGACGCCGCGCCAGCGGTCCGCCTGAACCGTGTTCACAAAGCTCCTTCGGGTCGGAAAGCGCTTTCCGTACGCTATGTCCGACCCACTGAACGGTCAAGAAGGTAGACGGATGAAGCCGTGACGACTGAATCGATTTTCCCGGCTATTAGCGATTAGCTGTAGGTGTTGCCCGCATGATCACGTCCTCGCGCGAGATAGATCTTGTGGCTGTCCTGCTTCAGGAACCGGACGGTCGTCGGCATGTATCTCATCGTGTAGCCACAACGGCGCAACGTGCTGCGGTTCGGTGGGCTGCCGTGCACCAGCATGGCCGAGTGCACGCTGCACGCCCCGCGCTCCAGTTCCACGTTGACGGCGCGTGACTCGTCCACGGCCGTTTCCTGGTTGAAGAACGAGTCGGCGGTGCCGGTGTGCTCGGCGGCGGCGAGATGACTGCCCGGAATTACGCGCAGGCAGCCGTTCTCGACGGTCGAGGGGTCGATCGCCAGCCACACGGTGATGGCGTCGCCCGCAGGTGAGATGCTGTCACGCCAGAAATGCGCGTCCTGGTGCCACGGAACGGGTTTGCCGTCGCCGGCGGGCTTGCAGATGAAGTGCGACGAGAACAACGCGATGTCCGGGCCGATCAGCGACTCGACGAGGTCCAGCACGTCCGGGTCGAGCAGCCACTCGAACAGCGCCGGGTCGGTCAGGTGCGGCACGTCCATGTGCTCGGGGCGCTGTCCCTCCGGCAGCGCCGCCAGCTTGGCCTCGAAGTGCGCGGCCAGCGCCTCGAACTTCGCCGGTGCCAGCACGCTCGCGTGCGTCTCGTAACCATCCTTCTCGAACATCGTCACCTCACGAGTAGGCCGGTCTCCTTGTCATAGCGCAGAACGCGCGCGGGCGCGGCGTCCACGGTCACCGTCGTGCCGATGGCGGGTTCGTCGTCCTCGGGCACGATGTAGCCGATCTGCTCCTCGCCGCAGTCCAGCGTCACCAGCGACGTCACGCCGAGGTTCTCCACAATGGACACCTCGCCGCTGAACAGGCCGTCGGCCGCGGGCGACAGGTATTCGGGGCGCACGCCGATGATCTCCGCGCCGCGCGGCACGAGGTTCATGGGCGTGGAGCCGATGAAGTTGGCCACGAACGTGTCCGCGGGTCGCTGGAACACCTCGCGTGGTGTGCCGAGCTGCCGGATCCGGCCCGCGTCCATCACGGCGATCCGATCGGCGAGCGCCAGCGCCTCGGCCTGGTCGTGCGTGACGAACACCGTCGTCAGCGCCAGCTCTCGTTGCAGTTTCTTGAGGAACGTGCGCGCTTCCAGTCGCAACCGGGCGTCCAGATTGGACAGAGGCTCGTCCAGCAGCAGCACTTCGGCGGACGCGGCGACCGCGCGGGCGAGCGCCGCCCGTTGCTGCTGGCCGCCCGAGAGCTGGCCGGGCCGCCGGTCCAGCAACTCCCCCAGGCTCAGGCCCTGAGCGGTCCGGACGGCTGTCTCCTGCTGAACGGACTTCGCGACGCCCCGCACCCGCAGCGGGTAGGCGATGTTCTCCGCCACCGTCATGTGCGGGAACAACGCGTAGTCCTGGAACACCATCGCCACCCGGCGGTCTCCAGGCTGCAGCCTCGTGACATCCCTCGAGCCGATCGCCACGGCCCCGTCGGAGGCGCCTTCCAGGCCCGCGATCGTGCGCAGCAACGTGGTCTTGCCGCACCCGGACGGACCGAGCAGGGCGAACAGCTCGCCGTCGGCGATCTCGAGGTCCAGTTCGTCCACCGCCCGCACCCCGTTGGGGTACACGGTGGACAGACCCTCGACAGTGATACCCGCCATCAGCTCTTGATGCCTCCGTGGAATCGGAACCCGTACCGCTTGTTCACGAACAGGTACAGCACGACCACCGGGATCGAGTACAGCAGCGAGAACACCGGGATCACCGTCAGGTTGGCGCTGCCGCCCTCGTCGTACAAGGTGCGCAACAGCACCGCCGCCGGCTGCTGGCCGACGTCGCGCAGCAGCAGGAACGGCAGCAGGAAGTTGCCCCAGGCGTTGACGAACGCCCACACGAAGATCGTCGCGACGCCGGGCCGCGCGACGGGCAGCACGACGTGGCTCAGGACCTGCCGGGGAGAGGCCCCGAACACCCGTGCCGACTCCTCGTACGAGCGCGGCACGGCGTCCATGAAGTCCTTGAGGATGAAGATGGCCGCGGGCAGCATGCCGCCCGCGATCACCAGTGCCGTGCCGAACTGCGAGTTGATCAGGCCGAGCTGCAGCATCATCACGAAGATCGGCACCATCGCGGCCGTACCCGTGACCACGCTCGACAACAACAGCAACAGGTACAGCAGCAGATCCCGCCCGGGAATCCGCACCCGCGACAACGCGTAGGCCGCCAGCGCCGCGAGCACCGTCGTCACCACGGTCGCGACCACGCACAGCACCAACGAGTTGAGCAACGACGTCAGCGCGTACGGGTGCTCGAAGGTCGCCACGACGTTGCGCAACGTCCAGTCGGGCCAGCGCAACCCCAGCCCGGGCTTCGCGTCGAACGGCGCGGACGCGAGCCACAGCATCGGCACCGCGAAGAACGCCAGCACCAGCGTGACCAGCACGTAGAAGCCAATCCGCCGGACGATCCACAGAGGACTCATGCCCGCCTCCGCAGCAACCGCAGGTACACCAGTGCGATGGCGAGGTTGCCCACCAGCAGCAGCATCGACATCGCGGACGCGTACCCGAGCTGACCGCCCTCCAGCGCCTGCCGGTAGATCAGCACCGGCAGCACCTCGGACTGGTGGTTCGGACCGCCCGCGGTCAGCAGGAACGGCGTGAAGTCGTTGGCCGTCCACAGGCTGATCAGCAGGGTGTTCGTCAGCACGTGCCCGCGGATGTGCGGGAACACCACGTCCCGCACGGTCTGCCAGCCGGACGCGCCCATCAGCCGCGCGGTCTCCAGTTGCGACGGCGGCACCGCGGCCAGGGCCGAGGTGTAGAGCAGCATCGAGAACGCCGTGCCGCGCCAGATGTTGAAGATGATCAGGCTCGTCATCGGGTACTGCACCAGCCACGCCGTCTGCGGCGAGCCGAGCAGCAGGCCCAGCGTGCCGGTGTCGCGGCTGAGCACCGCGAACCACAGGTACGCCACCACCGTGCTCGGCAGGATCCACGACAGCAGTACGAGGCCTTCGACGGTCCGCCGCAACCCGGGTCGAACCGTGCGCAGCAACCACGCGAGCCCGAACCCGAGCACGTTCTGCCCGATCACCGCCGAGCCGAGCACGAACAACGCCGTGAGCCACAGCGAGTTCGTGAACAACGGGTCGCGCACGGCCTCGACGACGTTGTCCAGCCCGACGACCTGCGGGTTGGCCGCCGCGGGCCCGGTGAGCTGGTAGTTCGTGACGCCGATGTAGAGCGTCCACAACGCGGGGAAGACCAGGAAGACCCCGATCAGCACCAGCGCGGGCGTGACGAACCCCAGGGCGCGCCGGACGCCCAGCCCGGAGCTATCCAACGTTGGCCTCTCCGACGGCCTTGACCAGTGCCGCGCGGTAGGCCGTCGCCACCTCGTCCGGACTCTTGCCCGCCACCACGTCCGCCGTGGCCTGCTGCAGCGCCGCCGACACCTTGGGGTAGTCGGCGAGCCCCGGCCGGTACCGGGTGATCGGCAGGACCTTCTCCGCGATGAACGTCAGCATCGGGTCGCCCTTGAGCACCTCGTCGTTGACGTCCTGCCGCTGCGTGAGCTGCGCCGTGCCCGCCAGCGACTCCTTCACGGCCTCCGCGGAGTTGAGGAACTGCATGAACTCCCACGCCTGCCTGGGGTACTGGCTGTTCGGGTTGATCACCCGCACGCCACCGCCCGACATGCTGACGAAGTCCTGTCCGCCCACACCGGCCTTCGCCTGCTTGGCGGGCACCAGCGCCCAGCCCACGGCCGTGTCGCGGTCGGCCATCTTCGCCACGCCGTTCTTGGGTTCCACCACCGAACGCCAGAAGTAGTCGCTCTCCAGCAGGATGCCGATCTTGTTCTCGCCGAACAGCTGGAACGACCGATCGCGTCCCTTGGCCTCCTGTTGCAGCACGGGATCGCCGAGCCCGCCGCCGTAGACCTTCTGGTACAGCCCCAGAACGTCCTTCAGCTGGGCCGAATCCCCCTGCCACTTCCCGTTCTCGTAGATGGGCTTGCCGGTGCCGGCCAACGCGGGCAGCACGCCCTGCATGGTCGTGGCCTCGCCCATCGCGCTGCCGGCGTTGAGCTGGATCGGCGTCACACCGGGCAGCGCCTTCAGCTTCGCCCCCGCGTCGAGCACGTCCTGCCACGACTTCGGCTGCCAGTCCGCGGACAACCCGGCCTGCGCGAAGAGGTTCTTGTTGAAGAACAGCACGCGCCCGTCCGTGCCCATCGGCACGCCGTACCGCTTGCCGTCGAACTCGCCGAGCCCCTGCACGGCCTTGGGAATCTGGTCCCAGCCGTCCCAGTCGGTGTTGCCGACGACGTCACCGAGGGGCTTGATCTGCCCTGCCTGCGCGAACTCGCCGAGCCAGATGCCGTCGATCTCGATGATGTCGCCACCACCACCGGTCTTCAGGTCCAGCGCGACCTTGGTCTTGAAGTCCTCGTCGCCCGCGCCGTTCTGCTCGAACTTGATCGTCGCGGTGACGCCCTTGGCCTTCTGCAGCTCGGTGAACTTCGGGATCACCCAGTTCTGGATCCAGTTCGCCCCGCGCGCGTTCTTCCCGCCGACCGCCGAGTTGGCGACGATCGTCAGGGTGATCTCCTTGGCGTCGGCGTTGCGCGCCTGATCACCGCTCTGCGTCTGTCCCAGGCAGCCCGCCAGCAGCCCGCACACCGCCACCAGCCCGAACATCTTTGTTCGCCCCATCGGTCCAACATGGCACTGGATCACGACGTCCACAAGCTCTCAGCACCCGCTCAGTGGGTGGCTGCGAGGCTGACGCGCGAAGGGAGTTGATCAACTGTGCAGCTACTGCCGGCGGCCGTCCTGGCCGCATCGACACTGGTGACGCCGCAGCTCACGGGCCCGTTCGCGGTCGGCACGTTCGACGCTCACCTCACCGATTCCACCCGCGCGGACCCGTGGCAGCCGACGAAGAACCGAGAGCTGATGGTGACCATCAGCTACCCGGCCAGGCGCACCGGGCAGCAGGCGCCGTGGCTCGACGCGACCCTCGCGACGGCGCTGGACCCGATCATCTCCAGCCCGGCCTACCTGGACATCCCCGCCGGAACCGTCGACTGGGCCGGCACCAGGCGACAGGCACGAGACGCCCGGCCGCTACCGGGCAAGTGGCCGGTCGTGCTGTTCTCGCCGGGCCTGCAGTCGCCGCACGGGTCGCCGACATGCGGTTCGTGCTGAACGAGCTTCCGAAACTCCACCACGGGGCGGACACCACCAAAGTCGGCATCGCCGGGCACTCGTACGGCGGTTACACGGCGGCCGAGATGATGGCGAACGACCGCAGGTTCAACGCGGGCATCAACATCGACGGCGCCATGGAGCACACCGGCGACGACGGCCCTACGCACCGGGCAAAGCGGTCACCGAGGGGCTCGACCGGCCGTTCCTGCTGTTCGGCGGGGACCTGGGCGAGCGCGAACTGAGCCACGTCGACACGAGTCTGACCAGGACGTGGCCGCACCAGCGCGGGTGGAAACGGGACGTGCACCTGGACGACGGCGCGCACCTCGGGTTCAGCGACCTGCAGTGGCCGGTGCCGCAGATCGCCGCTGTACCAACGGAACGGGCACGACACGTTGGGATCCGTCTGGTGCCTTGATCGGCGGTATGGTCCCGGGCGATGTCTGTCGAGTTCGCCGTTCTCGGTCCCCTGCAGGTCCGCGTGGACGGCAGGGAACACCGGGTCGGCGGGTTCACCCGCCGGGCGACGCTGGGTTTCCTGCTGCTCAACGCGGGCCGGGTGGTGTCGATCAGCGAGCTCACCGAGGCGTTGTGGCCGGACGGGCACCCGCCGACGGCGCGCGGGATTCTCCTCAACGTCGTGTCGGCGCTGCGCAAGGCCGGGCTCGACATCGTCACCCGCAAGCCCGGCTACCTGCTGCGCGTGGAACCGGACCGCGTTGACCTGCACCGGTTCCGCGCCGCCCTCACCAGGGCTTCCACCGCACCGAGTCCCGAACAGGCGGCGAACGTGCTGCGGGACGCGCTGGCGTTGTGGCGCGGGCCGGTGCTGGCGGACCTGGTGGCGGACGGCGTCACGTGGCCGGCGCTGGTGGAGATCACGCACCTGCGGGACGTGGCGGTGGAGGACAGGTTCGACGCCGAACTGGCGTGCGGCCGCCATCGCGAGGTGATCGCGGAGATCGAGGCGCTGGCGAGCGATCAGCCGTTGCGCGAACGGGTGCAGGGGCAGCTGATGCTCGCGCTCTACCGGTCAGGCAGGCAGGCCGACGCGCTCGCGGTGTTCCGCACGGCACGCGCGCGGTTCGCCGCCGAGTTCGGCATCGATCCAGGGCCCGATCTGGTCCGGCTGGAACAGGCGATCCTCACGCAGGACCCGGCGCTCGCGACGAGCCCCGGGCAGGCGCCGACCATGCTGGAACGCAAGAAGGTCAGCGTGCTCGTCGTCCGGCTGGAGCTGCCGGGCGTGGACGAGGCCGCCGACGAGCAGCTCGAGACCTCGGTCGCGAAGGTGCTCCGGCACGTCGAAGCCCTGGGTGGCGTCACGGTCTCGACGCTCGGTTCGACGGTCTGCGCGGCCTTCGGCGCCCCGGTCAACCGCGAGGACGACGCCGCACGGGCGGTGCGCGCCGCTTTCGAGATCACCGGTGATCATCCGGCGGCCGCCGCGGTGTCCACCGGGCCCGCGCTCGTCACGTCCGGCGATCACGTCGAGGTCAGCGGCACGGTGCTCGACGCCGGCCTGCGGTTGCTCGCCCAGGCCTCGCCAGGCGAGGTCAGGACGTGCCCGGTGACCGACAGGACGCTCACGCCGGCCGAGGACGACGCGCCGTTCGTGGGACGCTCGGCCGAGATGACACTGCTCGTCGAGACCTACGAGCAGGTCAGAACCACGAACCGGCCGAGGGTGATCACGGTGGCCGGCGAGCCCGGCGCGGGCAAGAGCAGGCTCGTCAGGGAGTTCGCCAGGGGCCGCCGGACGCTCACCGGCCGCACTCCCCCGTTCGCGCGCGACGACGTCTTCGCCCCGCTGGCCGAGATCGTGCGAAGTCACGCGGGCATCTTCGACACCGACGACGCCGCCGCGGTCACCGCCAAGATCCAGGCGATCAGCGACGACCCGTGGCTCGTCACGCAACTCTCCGCGCTCGTGGGAGTCAGCCCGCAGGGCAGCGACGTGCTGATGGCGTGGCGCAGGCTGGTCGAGCACCTCGCCCAGGAACCGCTGGTGGTGATCGTCGAGGACGTGCACTGGGCCGACGACCTGCTGCTCGGCTTCCTGCACGGACTCGCCGACACCGCGGACGACGTGCCGTTGCTCGTGCTCCTCACCACACGGCAGGAGCCACGGGGTGAGGCGATCACGCTCGGCGCACTGTCCGAAGAGGACACCAGGCTGCTGCTGGAAGCGCTGATGACCCGTCACGACGTGACCGCCGACCTGCCGGCGCTGCTGCACCGCTCGGCCGGCAACCCGCTCTTCGCCGGTGAGTACGTCCGCATGCTCCGCGACGGCGCCCCGGACGCCCTCCCCGAGACGGTGCGGAACGTCATCGGCGCGAGGCTCGATTCGCTGCCGCGGAACGAGAGAGCGGTGCTGCAGGACGCGGCGGTCATCGGCCCGACGGTCTGGCCCGGCGCGGTCGCGGTGGTCGCGGAACGCGATGTCGCCGAGATCGCACGCTGCCTGGAGATGTTGCGGCAGCGGGACTTCCTGAAACGCCAGAGCACCAGCAACGTCGTGGGCGAGATCGAGTACGCCTTCAGCCACGTGCTGGTCCGCGACGCCGCCTACGACCGGGTTCCGCGCGGCACCAAGGCGATGAAGCACTACCACGCGGCCGAGTGGGTGCAGGCGCTGCCGCTGGAGCACGTTCCCCTGCTGGCATACCACTTCCAGGAAGCGGTGTGGATCGCGGAAGCCTCTGGAAGACCGTGCGACATCATGGGCCGCAAGGCGAGAGCAGCCCTCACGGACGCAGGTCGCAGAGCGACCGCCCTGGCTGCCAGGGACACCGCGATCCGTTGCTACCGCGCCGCTCTGGCCGTCTGCCCGCCGGGCCACCCCGACCGGGCCGAGCTGCTGACGTTGCTGGGATCGAGCCTGGCCCTGAGCGGTGCGGGGCTCGACGAACTGGCCGAGGCGGCCGACCTCCACCGCGAAGCCGGGAACTTCGCGGGCGCGGCGGCGGCCGCCAGAGCCTCCTGGCGCGCCGCCTGGCACCAGGGCGACCACTCCGCGGCCGGACGACACCTCGACCGCACGATCGAGTTCCTCGCGCTGACCGAGCACGCGTACGGCGTGCGGGCGTACCTCGCGCACTCCCTGACACTCGCGGACAGGCTGACCGAGGCCACCAGCGCGGCGAAGACGGCGTTGACCGGCGCCACCGGCATCGAACGGGCCATCGCGCTGGAAGCCCTGGGCCTCGCGCGGGTCAAGCAGGGCGACCCCGACGGCATCGCGGACATGCGCCAGGCCGTGAGCGAACGCACGACGGCCGGGATCTCGCCCGGACTGTGCCTGGTCAACCTGAGCACCGCCTACACCGTGCTCGGCGACGCCAAGGCACGTCTCGCGGTGCGCGCGGAGGCACGAGCGGCCGCCCGGCGCCATGGCGACCACGACACGCTCGCCTGGCTCGACGCGTCCCGGTACCTGGAGTTGTTCTGGGACGGCAGGTACGCCGAGGCGCTGGCCGCCCTGGACGAGTCGGGCCAGGCTCACGTCCTCGCTCTTCGCGGCCGCGTCCTCCTGCTGACCGGGGATCTGGCCGGTGCCACCGAATGCGCGGACCGGGCGCTCGAACTCGCCAGGAGCAAAGGAAATCCCGGCGACCTGCAACACCCGCTGGTCCTCAGGGCCCACCTCGCACTGCTGACCGGCGAACCGGTGGACGTCGGCGACCTGCTGCCCTGCCACCAGATCACCGGCACGATCGGCGTCAGCCTGCCGATCGTCCTCGCCGCCACCGGTCACGGCCCCGAGTGCCTCGCCGAGGCGCCCTGGTCCCGGTGGAAGGACGCCGCCGTCGCCTTCCTCGGCGGCGACCGGCAGGAGGCTCGCCGGATCTACCAGGAGATCGGGTCGAGGCCGGACGCCGACGATGAGTCGCTGGTTATCGGACGGCGCTAGCGTCCGGGCGGTGCCCGCGATCCCCCGCTACTACCAGGCCAAGGCCCGGCTGCTCGACCTGCTGGGCGACCTGCCCGGCAACACCCCGTTCCCACCGGAACGCGAGCTCTCGGACGTGCTCGGCATGTCCCGCACCACGATCCGCAAGGCGATGAACGAACTCGTGCTGGAGGGCAGGCTCATCCGCGGAACGGGCCGCCAGGGCACGACCGTCGCCCCACCCAAACAGGTCCACCGCCTCAGCCTCGACGCGTTGGTGCAGGACCTCGCCACCCGCGAGCAGGCCGCCGTGAGGATCAGCAGGGACGTGCTCACCGTCGAGTCGGTCCTCGTCCGCGGCGACGAACCGATCGGCGTGCGCTCGACCTGCCTGTGCGCCGCCCGGTTCCCGGGCTTCGCCGAGCGCTACGACGACACGCCGCTGCGGAGGTTCCTCTCGACCACCTACCGGGTCCGGTTCGGCGACCTGCGTGCCTGGTGCACCACCACGCTCGCCACACCGCGCCTCGCCAGGCTCCTCGGCGTCCGCCCCGCCACGCCAGTGCTGTCGATCTCGTGGCTGGACCTGGTCGAACGGTCGTGGGTCGTGCTGAGAGGCGATCGCGCGCACCTCACGATGGCCCAAGTCCAGGGATCCGCCCAGTTCCACGCGAGTTAGCGTCGAAGCCCGACTCGCAGCGGGAGGCACCGTGACCGACCACACCCGGCGCCGCATGTGGTTCCTCGACCGGCTCGACCCCGGCAACCCCAGCCACCACGTCACGCTGATCACCACCCCCGCTGCCGTCCGTGTGCCGGACACCCTCCTGGTCCGGTTCGACGACGACGGGCGGCCCGTTCCCGGCGGGCCACCCGTCGTCGTGAGGTCGGCGCAGGTCCCCGACGTGCGGGCAGCGGTGCGCGCGGAGCTCACGCAGCCGTTCGACCTGCGCGAAGGCCCGCTGGTGCGCGCGTTGGAGCTCAACTCGTCGTTGCTCGTCCTGACGATGCACGGGATTCTCGGCGACATCCGCGTGCTGGAGACGGTGCTCGGCGGACCGACTCCCCCGGCCGCCCAGGGTTCTCCCGACTTCTGGCTCGATCACCTGCGTGACCTGCCGGTGCTGGAACTGCCGACCGATCGGCCTCGGCCGCCGTTGCACCGGCCGGAAGCCGGTGTGGTGCCGTGGTCGGCCGACGTCGACTCCGACGCGTTGCTCGCGGCGCTGCAGGTGGTGCTCGGCCGCTGCACGCGGTCTGTCGACGTGCCCATCGGTGTCGTCGTCGCGGACGAACTCGTCGTACTGCGCGGAGATCTGTCCGGCGATCCGACGTTCGGCGAGCTGTGCGGGCTGACGGCCGAGCAGCTGACCACGGCCGCGACGCAACTCGTCGGGTTCGACCAGGTCGTGGATCTGCTGGCGCCGGAACGGGATCTGTCGCGGCATCCGCTCGTGCAGGTGCAGGTCGACCTGCGGCCGCGACGGGACCTCTACGACCCCGAGGTCGCGTTCACCAGCTTCGACGTCGAGATCCAGAACGGCCGCGTGCTCTACAACCGGGCGCTGTTCGACCGCCCGCGGATCACCCGGCTGCTGGCCCATCTCGCGAAGGTGCTGGACGCGCCGACCGACGAGCGTCTCTCGCGGATCTCGATGATCGACCAGGACGAGGCCGCGCTGCTGGAGAAGTGGAACTCCACCACCGAGTACCTGCCGGACGTGAGCATCCCCGAACTGTTCGCCGAGCAGGTGCTGACCACGCCGGACGCCGTCGCCGTCGAGCACGGGTCCGAGGCGCTGACGTACACCGAGCTGGACCGCCGATCCAACCGGATGGCGAACCTGTTGCGGTCCAGGGGAATCGGGACCGGCGACCTGGTCGGGCTGTGCCTGGACCGGGGCGCGGACCTGATCGTCACGATCCTGGGCGTGCTGAAGGCCGGTGCGGCGTACGTGCCGATCGATCCGGAACACCCGTTGGACCGCATCCAGTTCATGGTCGACGACGCGCGGCTGTCCGTGGTGGTGAGCCGGAACCGCGTGCTGTTCCACCGGCCGCTGTCACCCTCCGAAATGGACTCCCACCCGGATTCCGCACCACCGAGGACCGATCCGGACGCTCCGGCCTACATGATCTACACGTCCGGCTCGACCGGACGACCCAAGGGCGTGCTCATGCCTGGGCGCTGCGTGGTGAACCTCGCGCGCTGGCAGGAGAAAGCCCTCGAACGGGAGGAGGACAGCCGCACCGCGCAGTTCACCACCGCCACCTTCGACGTGTCCGTGCAGGAGATCTTCTCCGCACTGCTGTTCGGCGGCACGCTCGTCATCCCGTCCGACGAGGTACGCCGCGACCCCGCCGCGTTCGCCGCCTGGCTGGACGTCGAACGGATCACGCGGCTGTTCGTGCCGGACTCGGTGCTGCGGGCGTTGCTGGACGAGGAACCGTCGTTCGCCTCGATGCGGCACGTCTCGCAGGCCGGCGAACCGCTGACGCTCGACGTGAAGCTGCGCAACTTCTGCGCTGTGAGGCCGTGGCTGCGCGTGCACAACCACTACGGCCCGGCCGAGTCGCACGTGATCACGTCCTGCTCGTTGCCCGCCGACGTGGTGGACTGGCCCGCCGTCGCCCCGATCGGCGGGCCGATCGACAACACCCGGGTCCACCTGCTCGACGCCACCCTGCTGCCGGTCGGCGTGGGCGTCGCGGGCCAGTTGTGCGTGTCGGGCGCCGGACTCGCGTCGGGCTATCACGGTCGTCCCGAGCTGAGCGAACGGAAGTTCGTCACGAAAGACGGCGAGCTGATGTACCTGACAGGAGACCTCGCGTCGTGGAACGACGACGGCCAACTGGAGTTCCACGGCCGCGTCGACGACCAGGTGAAGATCCGCGGCGTGCGGGTCGAGCCGGGCGAGATCGAAGCGGTGCTCAACGCCCATCCGAAGGTGACGCGGACCGTCGTCGTGTTGCGGGACAAGCAACTCATCGCCTACTACACCGGCGAGGCCGACGACCTGCTGGAACACTGCGCCGCGCTGCTGCCGGTCCAGTTGGTGCCGTCCATCTTCCTGCCGGTGACCACGTTCCCGCTACTGGCGAACGGCAAGATCGACCGCCGCGCGCTGCCCGTGCCGTCGCCGCGCTCGCCGCACGTCCGGCCGAGCACCACCGAGGAAGCCGCGCTGTGCCAGGTGTTCGCGGACGTGCTCGGCATCGAGGACGTCGGCGCGACCGACGACTTCTTCGCGCTGGGCGGGCATTCCCTGCTCGCCACCCGCGTGATCACCCGCGTCCGGGCGGAACTGGGCGCCGAACTCCCGTTGCCCGCGCTGTTCCACCACCGCACACCCCAACGGCTCGCGCGGATCCTGTCCGGCGAACGGTCGTGGACCAAGCCGGTCACGCCACGCGCGCACGGCCCAGTGCCGTTGTCGATCGCGCAGAACCAGGGCAACCGGTGGTTCGGCTCGGTGCTGGCCGCGGGCTTCTGGACCGTGCCGCTGGCGTTGCGCCTGCACGGGCCGCTCGACCTCGATCACCTCCAGTCCGGACTGGACCGCGTGATCCGCAGGCACGAGGCGTTGCGCACGGCGTTCGTCGAACGTGATGGCGTTGTCCTGCAAGAAGTCCGGCCTGCTCAGGCCGTTCCGCTGAAGGTCGTCGAGGTGTCCTCCGTGGAGGAAGCGGCGTTCATCGCCGGCGACGAGATGACCGTGCCGTTCGACCTGGCAAGCGGAATGTTGCTGCGGGCACGGGTCTTGACGCTCGCGGACGAGGACCACGTGCTGCTGCTGACCATGCACCACCTCGTCAGCGACGGATGGTCGCAGGCACTGCTGATCGAGGAACTGAACGGCACCGCGGCCGCACCGGCCGTGCAGTACGCCGACTTCACGTTGTGGGAGCAGGACACGCTGTCCCCCGAGCACGCGAAGTACTGGCAGCAGCACCTGGACGGCATGCGCCCGATCGAGCTGCCGACGAAGGCCGACCGGGACGTCAACCCGCTCGGCCCCGGCGAGCTGCTGCCGTGGTCGCCGTCGAAGGACCTGCTCTCCCAGGTCTCCGCACTGGCCGGTCAGGAGCAGGCCACGCCGTACGAGGTGCTGCTGGCCGCGTTCAAGGTCCTGCTGTCCCAGACCACCAGGGCCACGGACGTCGTGGTCGGCACGCCGATGGCGAACCGCGTCCGGCCGGAACTGGAGCAGGTGATCGGCCTGTTCGCGAAGGTCGTGGCGCTGCGCACCGACCTGTCCGGCGACCCGGACTTCCGCGAGGTGCTGCGGCGCGTCAAGGAGACCACGGCGGCCGCCCACGAACACCAGGAGGTGCCGTTTCACGAGGTGGTGGAAGGAATTCCGCTGCGACTGACGTTCGCGCTCGTGCCTCCGGTCCCCGAACTCCACCTCCCCGGTGTGCGAGCGACGGCGTTCGAGGCGCGGCAACGCGGACCGGTCATCGTGAAGTCCGAGGTGACGTTCCACCTGCACGACACCGGCGGGCACGTCGTCTACAACTCGTTGCTGTTCACCCGACAGCAGGCGGTCGAGCTCCTCGCCCGGTTCGCGGACGTCCTGCGGGCCGTCACGGCGGACCCGTCGCTGCGCCTCTCGGAGATCGAAATAGTGTGACCGGGTGATCGATCGACGCACCGCCCTGAAATCCCTCGCCCTGCTCCCGCTCGCCGGCTGCGCCGCCACCCCTGCGGCTCAGACCACCACAACGCCACCGGCGACGACCACGAGCGCGGCTCCCGTGCGGCACGACGCGTTGTTCGAGCTGGAGAAGAAGTTCGACGCACGGCTGGGCGTCTACGCGATGAGCGACAACGGCAGCACGATCGAGCACCGGGCGGACGAGCGGTTCGCGTTCTGCTCGACGTTCAAGGGCCTTGCCGCGGCGGCGATCCTGCACCGCAACCCGATGTCGCATCTGGACACCGTCGTCACCTACACCGACGCCGACCTGATGAAGAGTTCGACCATCACGAAGCAACACGTCCACACGGGAATGACGATGCGCGACCTGTGCGACGCCGCGGTCCGCTACAGCGACGGCACGGCGGGCAACCTGCTGCTGCGCGACGTCGGCGGCCCCGCGGAACTCACGAAGTACCTGCGCGAACTCGGCGACACCGAGACCAGAATGGACCGGATCGAGCCCGACCTCACCTCGGCCACGCCCGGCGACCCGCGCGACACCGCCACCCCGCGTTCGCTCGGCACGGACTACCAGCGGATCGTGCTGGGCGACGCCCTCGAACCGGAGAAGCGCGACTTCCTGAAGGACCTGCTGGAACGGTCGACCACCGGCGCCAAGCGAGTCCGGGCGGGCGTTCCGGAGGGCAGCAGGGTCGCGAACAAGACCGGCACCGGCGAGTACGGCACGGTCAACGACATCGCCGTCGTGTGGCCGCCGAACCGGGAGCCGGTCCTGATCGCGATCATGTCCAGCAGGTCCGCGGCGGACGCCGAGTACGACGAGGCTCTCGTCGCCGAAGCCGCCGCCTACGTCGTGAAGACCCTCACCTGACGGTGGACACGTCCGCCCACACGGTCTTGGAGTCGGGGAACCGGTTGTGCCCCCACACCTGAGCCAAGCCGTTGACCAGCAACAAACCCCGCTGCCGACGCCCGATGAACCCCATCCGCCCGAGCTGAGGGAAGCGGCCGGGCGTTCCGTCGTCGACCTCGACCCGCACCACCTCTCGCTCCGGCAGGCGAAGAATGCGGGCACGCCTCCCCGGGGCGGCGTGGTGGTAAGCGTTGCTCACGAGTTCGGTGGCCACGACCATCACGTCGACCACGACGTTCTCGTGCATTCCCTTCAGGAGGCGACGCACCTCCGCCCGCACGTCGGCGAGCGGCAGAACACCTTCCGGTAGGACGAGGTCCAGTCGTTCGCTGGACCGTCCTGCGATACCCATCAGCATCTCCCCGCGCCCTGTTCGTTCAAGGCAGGGGGTTCCATACCCCAGAGCGCGTACATCGAAACCCATCGAACTTGAACTCATGACGTCCTCGGCAGATCGGCCCAGACCACGGTGCCACCGAGAGCTCTGTCCACGCCCCAGCGATCGGACAGCCGGGCCACCAGGACCAGGCCGTACCCCCGCTGTGGACGGGACACCTTGCGCAACGGCGGATGGGCGTTGGCGTTGTGCTCGATCTCGATGCGGATCCTCTGCTTTTCCACGACGACGCGCAAGAACGACGGCTCGGACGTGTACCGGTACGCGTTGCTGACCAGTTCGTTCACCACCAGCAGCACATCGGCGACCGCGTCGGTGTCCTCGCCCATCAGCTCCAGCCGCACCCAGCGCCGGACGGCCGCGAGTGACGGCCGTTGCCTGCCCAAAGGCAGATTGGCCGCCTCGCCCGTCCTCGCTGCCTGGTCGCGCGCCAAACCGCTCCTCGGTCCGTTGATCAGTTGGAACGCGGGTTACCCGGGTACATCAGCCGCCAAACCAACCGTTCATGTGGTTGAACTACTCTCACGGCTCCGCCGCAACTCCAGGGGGAATCGCGTGCCCAGATCCTTGACGCCCTTGCTGGCCGCACTGCTGGTCATCTACTCGCTGCACCAGCTGCTGACCTCGGTCGTCGCTCCGCTGGCCCGCGAACTGTCGCTGACCACGACCCAGCTGAGCCTGGTGTTCACCGCCGCGTCCGTGGCGACGACGCTGGCGAGCCCGCTCTGGGGCCTGCTGCTCGACGCCGCCGGAGTGCGTCCCGTGCTGGTCGCCGGGCTCGCCCTGTGCGTGGCCGGGCCGGCCGGTTTCGCCGCCGCGGTGGCGTTCGCCGTCGACGAGACCCTGACGCCCGACCTCGCGTTCGTGATGGTGCTGGTGTTCCGCGGCCTGCTGTTCGGCGCGGGACTCGCCTCGGTGCTCGTCGCCGCACTCGCCGTCGCGGGCCTCTCGACCCACAGCGTCGTCGAACGCACCCGAGCCATCGGCTTCGTCGGTGCCGCACAGGGACTGGGCATCGTGCTCGGCCCGGTCGTCGTCGGTGTGCTCGCGGTGGCGTCCCTGTGGCTGCCGCTGTACGTGGCGCCCGTGGTCGCGCTGCTGGTCGCGGTTCTGGTGCTGGTGACCGTCAAACCGGTCGAACGGTCGCAGGAGCCGGTCCAGGTGCGGCCGCTGGAACTGGTGCCTGCCTTCGGCGCCGGATTCCTGCTGTACCTGTCGCTCGCGATCCTGCAGACCGTCGTCGTGTACCTCGCCGCGGACCGGGTGCGGGGCACCTCGGGCGCGCTCGAAGGCCTGCTGTTCGCTTCCGGCATCGGGCTTCTGCTGGCGCAGGGCCTGCTCGTGCCGTTGCTGAAGTGGTCTCCCGCCAGGCTGGTGCGGATCGGGTCGCCGGTCGCGGTGGCCGGGTGCGCGCTGCTCGCGGTCTCGCCGTCGTCCGCGCTGATGTCGCTCGCGTTCCTGGTGGTGTCGCTGGGAATCGGTCTCGCGATCACCGGGTTCGGCGCGACGGCCTCACTCTGGGTCGGTTCCGGCCGGCAGGGTCTGATGGCCGGACTGGTCACCGCGACGGGCGGGCTGACGTTCATCATCGGGCCGATGCTGAGCGCACTGCTGTACGAGGTGGAGCCGATCGCGCCGGTGATCGCCGCCGGGCTGGCCGCGGCGCTCGCGACCGGGCTGTCGCTGGTGCCGGCCGCACAGCACGTCCCGCGTCCGGTGGGGTGAGACTGATCGACAGAGCCATTACGCTGCGCACGTGACGCGTTACTTCAGCGCGCTCGTGCTGGCACTGCTCGCCGCGACGGCCATGGTCGTCCCCGCACAGGCCCACGCCGAGCTCAAGAGCAGCACCCCTGCGTCCGGCGCGGCCCTCGACGCCCCGCCCCGACACGTCGAGCTGGTGTTCAGCGAGACGATCGGTCTGCCGGACGGCGACGCGGTCACCATCACGGGACCGGACGGCGCCAGGGTGCCGGTCACCCAGGTGCACGCCGTCGACAAGACCATCACGGCGACGGTCGACGCGTCCGCGGCCAAGACCGGCGCGCACACGATCGCCTGGTCGGCCAAGTCCGACGACGGCGACACCGTGTCCGGCACGATCGCCTTCACGATGACGGTCGCGGCGCCGCCCTCCTCGTCCGCCGCCCCGCCCTCTTCGGTGACGGCGAGCGCGACGGTGTCGAACGCTCCCCCGTCGACCTCGACCGCGGAGGACTCCGGTGGCGTGCCGATCTGGGTGTGGCTCCTGATCGGGCTAGTGGTCGTCGTCGGCGCGATCCTGCTGGTCCGCCGCCGCAAGGAGCAGCCGCCCGCGGAGTAGGTCGCGTTCGGCCGGGTGTTCGGCCCGGTCCAGCGCGGCCTCCAGTGCCGCGGTCGGGTCTTCGCCGAGCCGTTGCAACAGATCCGCGCGCACGGCGTGGAACAGGTGGTAGCGGTCGAGGTCCAGCACCTCGACTTCCAGCAACGCTGCCGCGGGGCCGTGCGTTTCGGCGACCGCCACGGCGCGATGCAGTGCCACGACAGGGCTCGGCGTGATCGCCATCAGTTGGTCGTAGAGAGCGACGACCTGGTGCCAGTCGGTCGGCGGGTCGCTGTGCACGGCGTTGATCGCGGCCTGGATCTGGTACCGGCCGGGCCGGTTCCAGCGCAGGCAGCGGCGCACGACGTCCTGGCCCTCCGCCACGAGATCCGCGTTCCACAACGCCCTGTCCTGGTCTTCGAGCAGGACGATCTCGCCGTCGCGCAGCCGTGCGTCCCGGCGTGACGCGACGAGCAGCATCAACGCGAGCAGTCCCCACACCTCCGGTTCGTCCGGCATCAACTGGGCGAGCACGCGACCGAGCCGGATCGCCTCGTCCGCCAGTTCGGCCTTGTCGAGCCAGCCCTCGTTGAAGATGAGGTAGACGACGGCGAGCACGGCGTCGAGTCGTTCGGGCAGATCGGCGTCGCGTGGCACCCGGTACGGGATGCGGGCCGCGCGGATCTTGCCCTTCGCGCGCACGATCCGTTGCGCCATCGTGGGTTCGGGCACCAGGAACGCCCTGGCGATCTCCGCCGTCGTCAGTCCGCCGAGCAGTTTCAGCGTCAGCGCGACCTGGGCCTGCGGCGCCAGCGACGGGTGGCAGCAGGTGAAGATCAGCCGCAACCGGTCGTCCGCCACGTCCCCCGCCTCCTGGGTTTCCGGGCCGTGCCGAAGCCGTGCCGCCTCCGCGTACTTCTCCGAGCCCTTGACCTCACGCCGCAACCGGTCGATCGCGCGGTTGCGGGCCGTCGTGATGATCCAGCCCGCGGGAGCCGGTGGAACACCGTCCACCGGCCACCGCAGGACGGCCGTGGCGAAGGCGTCCTGCACCGCCTCCTCGGCGAGGTCGATGTCGCCGAGGACGCGGGTCAGGACGGCCACCGCACGGCCGTACTCGGCCCGGAAGATCTCCTCGATCATCAGAACGCGATCGGCCTGACCTCGATCGACAACGGGCTGAGCACGCCGGCGAGTCGCCGGCCCCAGTCGAGCGCCTCGTCGAGGTCGGCGGCCTGGATGATCGTGAAGCCGCCGATGTGCTCCTTGCCCTCGGCGAACGGACCGTCCGTCATGAGCACGTCGTCGTCCTTCGCCCTGAGCACGGTCGCGGTCGACGGCGGGTGCAGGCCGACGGCGAACACCCACGCGCCCTTCGCCTGCATCTCCTCGTTCAACGCGTTCAGGTTCGCCATGATCGGTTCGAGAACCTCGGGCGGAGGGGTCTCACCGTCGGGCTGATAGATGCTGAGCAGGTACTTCTGCGTCATGGTGGTCTCCTTTCACCCCTTGTACGAACGAGGGCGACCCGTTTCGACAACCACGACGACATGATTCCGTCGATCCGTGCGGAAGGCACGGCGAACCCACCACCCGTCCGCCGCCGAGTGGTGGGTTCAGTTCGGTGAGGTCAGTTGTGCGCGGGCACGCCGTGCATCGAGACGAGCTGACGACGCATGCGTTCCCGCACCAGGTCGATCACCTCGGTGACCGTGCCCGCCTCCGCGTACGCCTGCACCTCGACCCACTGCAGGTCGAGCCGGGCGTGCGCGTGGATCACGGACTTGTCCGAGGTCAGGTTGACCCACGCGAAGTCGACCCTGGCCGGCGCGTACCGGTCCAGCGAGCCGATTCGCGCGGACGCGTAGTCCCTGGCCTGCTCGGGAATGGCCTCCGCGAGCGAGACCTGGATGTAGTCCATCGACACCTGCCTCCTCAAGGCCGCGCGGCACCGCCACGAGGCCAGTTCGACGATACGAATCCGATCGCAACGCCGAACCGGGCGTTGGTCCCGACAGCGCAGGGCCTTTCTGCTGAGAGAATGGTGCGGCTGCCGGACCTAGTGATGTCACTCGATCAAACCTTTGGCATCAAAGCAGAAACGCGCTGGTCGAGCTGCTCCTCGGTGGGCGATCCGGTGAGCAGTTCCACGGAGCCGTCGGTGCCCACGAACGCGAACGTCGGCTGCGCGGTGACGCCGAATCGCTTCCACACCGCACCGTCCAGATCGGCCAGGTGCGGGAAGCTGGTCATCCTGTGGTCGCTCACGAACTTCTTCATCGCGTCGAGCTGGTCCTCGGCCGCGACGCCGACGAACTGAATCTTGTTGTGCCGCTTGGCCATCGCCTCGACCGTCTCCGCCTCGGCGTTGCAGGACGGGCACCACGGCGTCCAGAACCACAGCACGGCGGGCTGCCCGACGAGCTTGTCGCCGCGGAACTCCGCGCCGTCCAGCGTCTGGGCGGTGAACTGGAACTTCTCCGGCGGCGGTGTCCTCTCCGCGCAGCCGGTGAGCAGCAGGATCCCTAGCAGCAGTCCGAGGATGCGCATTCGGCTCCTCACCTCCTGTCTGGGCGTACGGCCTTGCGCCTCCTCCGGTTCAGCCACCAGGCACCGGTGATCGCCAGCACGACCACGAACGGCCACGGCCCGAGCGCCGCCACGATCTGCACGAGCGTGTTCTGGAACCGCCCCGCGCCCCGCACGACCGGGTCGATCGCGCTGCCCCCGGCCAGGAACAACCGCAGTTCGTAGACGCCGTAGTAAGTCACGTACGCACCGACCGCCACCAGCACCGCACCGCCGATGCGACCGACGTGGGGCAGCAGCTTCCTGATGTGCGGTGCGAGCGCCGAACCCGCGACCGCCAGCACGGTGACGATGAGACCCATGCCGAGTGCGTAGGCGAGGAACGCCGTGATGCCCGTCTGCAGCGATGCGCCCACCAAGGCGAGGAACGGGCCGATCGCACACGAGAGAGAGGCGATGGCGAACGCGATGCCGTAGCCGTACATGGACCAGAGGCTCTTGGGTGCTGCTTGGAGTTTCGGCAGCCGGACGTAGAGGTCCTTGCCGAGCAGCAGAAGCACGCCGACGACGACCATCACCAGCCCGATCACGACCGTCACGAACGGCAGGTAGCGCTTGAGCGTCGCGGCAACCGGACTGACCAGAACACCGAAAGCGCCGAAGAACGTGACAAATCCGGCCGTCATTACCAAACCGGACATAAAGGCTCGCACCGGGCTGTCCCGCGCCACCAACACCAAATAGGCGGGCAGCATCGCGAATCCGCACGGGTTGACGGTGGCCACCATTCCCGCGACTACCGCGAGTGCGAGCTCGTTCACAGGCGTGAGGTTAGAGTTGCGAGGTGCCGATCGAACAGTGGCTCGAAGCCATCCCACCTCTGCTCGTGTACGTGATCGTCGGCCTGGTGATCGGCTTCGAGTCGCTCGGCATCCCGCTGCCAGGCGAGATCGTGCTGGTCACGGCCTCGCTGATGGCGTCGCAACACGACCACCTGAGCCCGTTGTGGATCGGCGTGTGGGCGAGCGCGGGCGCCATCATCGGCGACAACTTCGGCTACCTCATCGGGCGGCGCGGCGGGCCGCGGTTGTTCGCGTGGATGGGCCGGAAATTCCCCAAGCACTTCGGGGAAACGCAGCTCGAACACGCTCGCAGGGTGTTCCAGAAACGTGGCGCGTGGGCCGTGTTCTTCGGCCGGTTCGTGGCACTGCTGCGCATTCTCGCCGGGCCGCTGGCCGGTTCGATGCACATGAACTACGGCAAGTTCCTGGCGGCGAACGCCTTGGGCGGCGTCGTGTGGGCGGGCGGCACGGCGGCGGCCGTCTACTACCTCGGCGTGGTGGCCGAGAAGTGGCTGAAGGGCTTCTCCTACGCGAGCCTGGCGATCGCGGTGGTGTTCGGCATCGCCGGCGTCTTCATCGTGAAGCGCAAGCTCGCGAAAGCGGCCGAGGAAGAAGAAGTCACGCCTGTGTAGTCCAGGCGGCGATCTGGGCGCGCGATCGCACGCCCAGCACGGACTTGAGGTCGCGCACGTCCGCCTCCACGGTGCGCAGCGACACGTGCAGCCCGTCCGCGATCTGCTTGTTCGTCAGCCCCTCCGCGACCATCGCCGCGACGCGCAGCAGCCGTTCGTTGCGCCACGACGGCGCGGCCTGCTCCGGTTCGGCCCGCGGGCGTGGCGTGGTGATCCGCACTCCCGGCAGGGCGAACTGCCGCACCGACTCGAGCATGGTGAAGTCGGACTCGAGCAGTGACCGCGCCTGAAGTCGCTGCGCCATAACGGGTTCGACGGTGCCGGGGCTCAGCGCGAACGCGTGCAGCGCGACCTTCTCGTCCGAGGTCAGCAACTCGTAGCTGCGGTCGATCGCCGCGTGCAACGACCGGTGGTGCGCCGGGGCGTCGCGCGGTCCGGTGGTGAGGACGGCGAACCGGTCGTCCAGCCGTGCCACGATCTCCTCCAGCGTCAGCACGCGCACCAGCCGCGCCGCGAGTTCGAGCGCCAGCGGCAACCGGTCCAGCCGCTCGCACACGGTCTCCAGCAGTGCGGCGTTCTCGTCGAACTCGCTGTCGAGCGCCATCGCCCGATCGCTGAACAGCCGCTTCGCGTCGTGCTGACCGAGGGGCCCCACCCGGTACTCCTGCTCGCCCGGCACGTTCAGCGGTTCGCGGCTCGTCGCGAGGACGCGGAGCGCGGGGTGCCTGGCGATGAAGTTCGCGCAGCCGGCCAGCACGGGCTCGCAGCCGTCCAGCACGAGCAGCCCGGGTTCGGGGCCGTTCGCGAGCAGGTCCGGGACCCTGGTGACGTCCGCGAGCTCGATCACCATGACGTGCCGCCGGTGCGCGACCGCCTCGTGCACCAGCCGGGACTTGCCGACGCCGGGCGGTCCGGTGACGGTGACGATCCTGTTGCGTGCCAGCAGTTTGGTGAGCTCGGTCAGTTCCGTTCCGCGCCCGACGAAGGTGTCCAGGCGCAGCGAGGCCGGGACGACGTCGCGGGCGGCGCGGCGGCGGTACGCGCGCTGCCGGCAGGCGCTGGAGCAGTACTTGGCGGAGGTGGTGAGAGCGGCTCCGCAGATCTCACACGTCACGGTCACCGTGCCCGCGCCGTCCGTGCCGCCAGCTGGGTGCGCGAGCTCAAACCCAGCCGCGACAACATCTGCGTCACGTGCGACCGCACGGTCCCGGTCGAGATCCCCAGCCGCACCGCGATCTCCGGGTTGGTCAGCCCCTCCACCACGAGGTCGGCGATCTGTTGCTGCCGCACGGTCAGCGGTTCGTCCCGCCGGCCCGAGTTGACGTACGCCGTCAGCCCCGCCTGGTCGAGCCGCTCCCCCAGCCGCCATGCCTGCGACGCCCGCCGGGACCCCGCCGACGACAGCGCGAGCTCGCGGGCGTCCGACACCATGTGGTTCCACGGTTCCTCCTGCCGGGAACCACCGGACCTGCGGGTGGCGGCCGCGGCGGCCATCAGCACCACGGCGCGGTCGGCGTCTCCCCTGCGGGCCGCCACCACGCCCAGTCCTTCCAGGACACCGGCCTGTGCCAGGGATTCGGAAGCGCCCACCCGCAGGGCGATCGCGAAGTGGTGCTCGGCCTGGTCGACGTCGTCGACCGCCAACGCGATCACTCCGGCGGTGTGCCGGGAGGCCATCAGGCGGAAGCCGTCCAGGACTCCCAGCGAGAGCGATTCCAGGGCGGCGGCGAGCGCGCCGGGCAGATCGCCCACTCGCATCAGCAGCCAGGCGTGGTTGTTGAGGAACGTCATCAGCAGGCTCGGATCACCGAGGCTCCGCGCGACCGCCACCGACCGTTCGTTGGCCGCGCGCGCACCCGCGAGATCGGAGTTGGCCCCGCGCGCGTACCCCAGCGTGTTCCACCCCCGCGCCTCCCACACCGGCCGGCTCATGGCGGGGTGCGCCACCAGTGCCTCCGCGAACCGCAGCGCGGCCACCTCGTCGCCGGTGAACCCCGCCAGCCACGCCGCGCGGAAGAGCAACATCTCCGAGTGCGACGTCAACGGGCCGTGCGCCAGGGCGGCGCGGGCCATCCGCATCGCCTCGCTGTACGAGCCGCGCAGGTACCAGACGTGCACGACACCCGCGACGAGCCACGTGTGGCGCGGGTCCGTACGCGGAACACGTTCCACGGCGTGCAGCAACTGGTGTTCCTGGCTCGCCAGCCACGTGGTCGTGTTGTTCTCGATCATCGGCGCCGCCGCGATCTCGCGGATCGCCCGGATCAGGTGCTCGACGAGCCGCTCGAACGTCACCGCGGCCTCGCCGTTCTCCTCCAGCCGCGCCAGGCCGAACAGGCGGATCGACTCGAGCATCCGGAACCGCGCACCCGAGGACGACGGCGTGCGCACCACCAATGACTTGGCGCGCAACGAGGCCATCAACTGCACGACGTGCTCCGGGTCGCCGCACACCGCGGCGGCCAGGTCGAGGTCGAAGTCGCCGATCAGCGAGGAGAGCCTGCGCAACGCCGACTGCTCTGCCGGTGCCAGCAGGTCGTAGCTCCACCTGATCACGGCGTCGAGCGTGCGGTGACGCGCGGGCACGTCGGTGCGGGCGGCGGCCAGTTCGATCGCCAGCGGCAGGTGGTCGTGCACCGCGCCGGCGAGTTCCGGGGCGCCGCCGCACTCCACGAACATCTGCCGGGCGTCCGCGGGAGACAGCGGACCGACCTCGACGCACATCTCGCCGGCCAGGTCGAGGGGTTCACGGCTCGTCACCAGCACGCGCAGGCGCGGGCACCGGGCCAGCAACTCGGCCACCGCCGAGGCGGCCTCGCGGATCAGGTGCTCGCAGTTGTCCAGCACCAGCAACCGATGCCCGGCCAGCGCGCGCACGACGGTCGCGTGCAGTGGCGAACCCGGCTCCTCCCACACGTTCAGCGAGAACGCGATCACGTGCCACAGCAGGTCCGGCCGGTACACGGACTCCAGTTCGACGACAGGGCCGGACGGGCACAGTTCGGCCGCCAGCCGCGACTTCCCCGCCCCACCGGGCCCGGCGAGCGTCACCAGCCGATGCCGCCGCAACAGCCGCCGCACGGTGGTCAGCTCGCGTTCCCGTCCCACCAGACGAGTTCGCGAGTTCACCGACCACCACATGCGCGCGATTCTAAGTGCGAATGCAATCCGAAGAAATGACGGCCGACAATTGCAGTTCAGCTCACAAACCAGCGTGAACTGCGCAAACACCTTCCCGAACCGGACGTGCCCGGCCGCGTGCTGAGACGGCGACTTCACGCTCCGTCGAGCCGCCACCGAGATTCCGGTCCACGTCCCGGTCCACGCCGCGCGAACCGGGAACCCGCACAAGCCCACGGCCGCACGCGCGAAGCACCCCAGACCGAGCGTCAAGTCCTACAGAACCCAACGACTTCGCTCACCGATGACCGATGTTTCGCACTTGTGCGAAGTTGAGCGGTGATCACTTACCTGACTGATCTATCGGACACACCTTGTGGCACCGCGATTACGCGCGGTATGGTCTAGACCTTCAATCGCCGCCGCGATGTAACGGGAGTACGCACACATCAAGGCAAAGGAAGTCACATGAAGATTGGACGCAAGGTTACGGCCGCCATGGCCGGCGTTCTCGCTGCACCGTTGATCGTCGTGGCACTCCCCTCCGGCACGGCGCTCGCACATGGCTACATCAACTCACCTGCCAGCCGTCAGGCGCAGTGCGCCAGTGGCGTCGTGAAGGACTGCGGTGCCATCCAGTGGGAGCCGCAGTCCGTCGAGGGCCCGAAGGGGCTGCAGAGCTGCCACGCGAACCTGTCGCAGTTCTCGGTGCTCAGCAACGACAACAAGGGCTGGAAGGTCACCAACACCGGCCGTTCGGTGACGTTCAACTGGACGTTCACCGCCCGCCACCGCACGCGTGACTACGACTACTTCGTCGACGGCCGCAAGGTCGCGACCTTCAGCGGCAACAACCAGCAGCCGCCGGCCACCGTGTCGCACACCGTCAACGTCGGCTCGGCCGGCCGCCACAAGGTCCTGGCCGTGTGGAACATCGGTGACACCGCGATGGCGTTCTACTCCTGCATCGACATCAACGCGAGCTGATCACTGACCGCGTGAGGTCCCCTTCCTCTCACGCAGCAGCTCGTCGACGTCGAACGGCATCAGGTTCAACGGCGGGCCGGACAACGGTTTCCGCAGCGCGTCGAGGATCTCCGCGTTCAACTGCTCGATGATCGAGCGCGCTTCTTCGTCGGTCGTGGCCGCCAGGGCGCGGGCCCTGGCGGTCTCGGCCTGCTTGCGCAGCACGAGGGAAGGGGGCAACCCTGCAGTGCCCTCTTCCTCCCGGACCTTCCTCTTGATCCACCAGTCCTCGTCGAGCGCCTCTCCCGCGCCGGGCAACGGTTTGCCGGCGCTCGGCAGGTCGTCGAACTCACCGCGTTCCTGGGCTTCGCGGATCTGCCTGTCGATCCACGACTCGAAGCCCATGCCTGGCGGTTTCCGTTGTGTCATGGGGAGAACCTCCTGACCGCGGCCCCGATCGCCTCTCGGAGGGCGGGGCTGCCCTTGTGGCCACTGTCGTCCACGAGGGTCAGCTCGGCGTCCGGCCACGCCTGCGCCAGCGCGTAGGCCGTGTCCGCCGGGCAGCTCAGGTCACGCCGGCCGTGGATCAACGCGGCCGGGATGCCGGCGAGCTTGCCGATGTTTCCCAGCAGGTCGTCCACGAAGCCGTGGTTCGCGTAGTAGTGCGCGATGATCCGCACGAGCGCGATCACCTCGGCCGACGCCCGATCGGCGAACACGTCCGGCTTGCCGAAGTTCTCCAGCGACAACACGGTGTCCTCCCACCGGCACCACTCGAGCGCGGCCTGCTCCCGCACGGCCGGATCCTGGCTCTCCATCAGGTCCGCGTACGCCCGCACGACGTCCGGCGCGTCACCGGCGTGCGCGCTGAACCTCGCCCAAGCCTCTGGGAAGAACCGGGAAACGCCCTTGTAGAGCCAGTCCACCTCGCGCTGCGACGACATCGTCACCGCGATCAGGATCAGCTCGGAGACGCGCCCGGGATGCCGTTGCGCGTAGGCGACCGCGAGCGTCGTTCCCCAGGAACCGCCGTACAGCAGCCACTTCTCGATGCCGAGGTGCTCGCGGAGCTTCTCCATGTCCGCGATCAGGTGCTCGGTGGTGTTGACGCTCATGTCCGCCGCCGGGTCGCCGGCGTGCGGCGTGCTCTGACCACAGCCCCGCTGGTGGAAGATCACGATCCGGAACTTCTCGGCGTCGAGCGACTTCCGCGCGCCCTTCGCCGGTCCGCCCGGTCCGCCGTGGAGGAACACGGCAGGCTTGCCGTCAGGATTGCCGACGGTCTCCCAGTAGACCTGGTTGCCGTCACCGACGTCGAGCATGCCGTGTTCGTAAGGCTCCATGATCCCGAGCGTACCGATCTACACGGTAAGTGCCTTCCAGGTCAGACCGGCGTCATCCGACCGGTAGACCTCGGCGAACTCCTGGCCAGGACCACCGCGCACCAGCGTGGCGTGCCGCGAGTCCGAGAACGCCAGGTCCTCGAACGGCGGCCCTCCGAGCGTGAGCGGCGTGTCCCACTTCGCGCCGAGGCCGCGGTGCACGAACGACCAGTCGCGCCCGGTCGCGGCCACCAGCGCCGCCTCCGGCGACACCGCGAAGCCCGTCGTGATGCCCTCGCGCGGTGGCACGCTGACGGTCTTGAACGGCCCACCGCCCGTGGCCTGGCGCAGTTCCTTCGTCATGTTCCCGAAGCCGGGATCGAAGCTGCACAACGCATAGCGGTCGGCGCCGACCGTGCCGAGCCGCGTGGCCGAGAACTCGGTGCAGGGCGCCGGTTCCTCCAGCCAGCCCGCGAGAGACCGGGTCCAGTACCGGTTCTCCACGCCGATCGTCGACAGCGAGACCTGACCGGCGGCGATCTCCCCGCGCGACTGGCCCTTGACCTCGACGCCCGGCACCGGCTGCCACGAGTCGAGCCACAGCTCGCGGTGGAACAGCCGCGACGACGTGCCGTCGTAGATCACCGCGAGGAACCCGGAGCTGTCGAAGCCCAGCGCGCCAACGGTTCCCTTGATGCCGGACGGTTCCCAGCGCGTGCCGCCGTTGCTGGTGACGAACAGCTGCTCGCCGTCGGTGACCATGCCCGCCGCGTCGTTCGCGAAGAGCACGCGCAGGCGACCGGTCTCCGGCACGGACAGCGCCGGGGTCGTCACCCGCGTCCACGACGCCCCGCCGTCGAACGTGCGGACGAGCTGCGGGCAGTTCGCGGTCTGGCACAGCGTGTCGAGGCCCAGCACCCAGCCGCGGTCAGCGGCGGGCCAGGAGGTCGACGCGGGCACGACACCGGTGCCCGCCTGCGCGACGGAAGCGGTCAATCCGGTCAGCAGCAACGAGACAGCAAGAACAGCAATGCGTTTCCCCCACATCGCCTTCTCCCCTCAAGAGGCTGATTCCCACTCAACACCTCTTGCCCGTGAAGCGGCAACCACCCACAACGTCACCAAAACCCCGGCCCCGCCCGCCAGAACGAGAATCAGCTGGGGACCGAGTGTGTCGATGAGCAGACCACCGACGATGTACGAAATCGCCGCAGCCACACCGATCCCGCCGTAGAAGTTGCCGAACACCCTGCCCGTTCGATCACCGGGCACGAGCCGTTGGATCAACGTGCTGTGCGCGACGTCCATCGCCGCGATTCCCAGTCCCCGCACGGCTTGCAGCGCGAACGCCGACGCGACGCCCCACGCCAGACCGGTGAACAGGTTGCCGGCGCTGCTGATCAGGAACCCGGTGACGAGCAGTGTGACCATGCTCCACCGCGCCGATCCCCTAGCCAGCAACGCATAGCCGATGAGCAGACCAATGCCGACCGCGCCGAGGACGACCCCGGCCACGCTCTCCGACTCGCCGAACACGCCCATCGTCAGCTGCAGCACCGCGACGTCGTCGATGGCTGTGCACGCGACGACACCGCAGAAGCCCAGGAAGACGATCCGCAACGCCCGGTTGCGCCAGATCTCGCTCACGCCGGCCTTCACGTCGGTGAACACCGTCTCCCCCGGCTCGGCCGGCACGACGAGTTTCGGCAGGCGCAGCAACAACAACGCCGACAGACCGAACGAGACCGCGTCCACGAGCAGCACGCCGCGGGTGTCCATGAACTGCAGCAGCACGGCCGCGAGGAACGGCCCGATGACGTCGGCGCTGTTGGATCCCAGGCCCAGCGCGGTGTTCGCCTGCGCGAGGTCCTTCTCCGCGACCAGGCTGGGCACCGCCGCCCGCGACGCCGGGATGAAGATCTGCCCGATCACGGCCCGCACCCCCACCAGGGCGAGCAGGATCGGCAACGGCGGCAGCGTGAACGCGATGACCGCCAGCAGCACGCCCTGCGCGACCTCGCAGACGATCATGACGGTGCGCCGGTCGAACCTGTCGCTGATGACCCCGGTCAGCGGACTGAGCAACGACGGCGCGAAGTCGCCCACGAGCAGCAGCGCCGCCACCGCGATCGCCTTCCCCAGCACGGACTGCACGTGCACCATCAGCGTGACGAGACTGAGTGCGTCCCCCACAACAGAAACGACCCGTGCGGTGCTGAGCACGCGCAACGGGCCGTTTTCCTTCAGAAGCGTCAGCACATGGCTACTTTGCCAACACCTGGTCGAGCTGGTCAGCCAATTTGTTCATGATCCCGGCGTAGGAGGAGTAGCTCAGCGGGGCGACCGCGTTCCACTCGACGAACCGGCCGGCCTGCACGGCGGGCAGGCCCTGGAAGACCGGGTGGCCCTCCTTCATCTGCTCCGGGGTGAGCACGTGCTGGCGGGTGTCCCACATGATCACGTGCTCTTTGTACGTGCCGGAGTTCTCCCACGACAGCGACTGGAAGTAGCCGCCGCCCTCGGTGTCGGGCTTGTCCGGCGTGAGCAGCGGCAGGCCCAGTTCCTTGACGTACCAGTCGAGGTCCGGGTTGCGGGCGGGCACGGCGACGTAGAAGAGCTTCGGGTCCGCGCCGATGACCTGGATCTTCTGGTTCGCGGCCGTCATCTTCGTGCCGATGGCCTTGAGCCGGTCGGCGGCCTTGGTGAACGCCTCCTCGTCGGCCTTCACCTTCGCCGAGTCGACGTCGGCGCCGAGCGACTGGGCGAGCTCCTTGAAGCGCTTCACGCCGTCGGGCAGCTGGATCTTCGACTGGCCGATGCCGACGGTCGGGGCGATCTTGGTGACCTTCTCCTCGAACTCGGCGGTGAGGTGCCAGAGCCCGGAGACCTCGGGGTAGTAGCCGGCGACGACCAGGTCGGCGTTCAGCGCGGCGAACTTCTCGAAGTCGATCTCGCCGTAGCCGGGGCCGGTGATGTCGGTGACCTGGCTCGGGTCGATGCTGCCGGCCTCCGGGTCGGTCGTGCCGTCCGCGCGCTTGAGCGGGCCGAACGTGCCGACGACGTTGATGCCGTAGTCCTTAAGGGCGCCCGCGGCGGACACCTGCGCGACGACGCGTTCCGGACGCTTGGGCGCGGTGACCTCCTTACCGCGATCGTCCTTGAAGGACCACTGGCCACTTCCCTGCTCCGTGGGAGCGTTTCCACCGCACCCGGCCACTAGGCCGAGCAGCAGAACCGCGGCGACTGTCCTGCGCACCTGTCCACCTCCTGATTTAGGCTTGCCTAACCTATCAAGCGGGTTCACGGATCGGAATTTGGACCGACGGACAGTGCGTGTCGATTCCGCGAGCGCCGGTTCGACGTACCTGCAGAAGGAAGGTTCCGGATTGGAGGGTCGCCATGATCGCCACGCTCATCGCCACACTGGTCGACGAAGACCACGCGGAGGACGACGGCGTCCTGGCGCCCGACGACCGCCTGACCTGCCACGTGCACGGGAGGTGGATCCACCAGTGCGTCTCGTCGCCGGTGCACGTCAACCCGGTCACGCGGCACCGCTGGTGCCGCGGCTGCGACTCGCCGCTGGGCGTCGTGGTCGACGAGCTCGCCGGTGCCGTCGCGATGCGCTGCCCCCGCTGTGGGCACGGGGGCAGCGCCGCCACCGCCCGTCTGCTCGCCGCGTGCCGTTCCTCGATCGAGGCACACCGGGCCGCCTGATCGGGTGACACCGCCCGACTTGCCCCTTTAGTCCATTATGTTGCTCTTCGTGTCTATTTCTTCACGCATCGCAACCGTTCTGGCCACCACCGCCGGGATCGCCCTCGTGAGCGCGTCACCCGCGCTCGCCGACGAACTCGTGGACGTCGAGTTCGACGCACCGGTGCTCGTGGTGGACGGACCGCTCGTCGACCTCGACTGAACCCCTGCGCCCGTTCGGCCGTACGCCTCCTCAGTAGCCGATTCCGACTCCTGAGGAGGCCGCGTGCCCGGCCGTGCTGCAAGGACTACCGCTTTGGCCGCCGTGATCGCCGCGACGGTGGTGTCGATGCCTTCGGCGCACGCGCAACCCGCCGACGACGCGCTCAAGGTCTACAACGACCTGACGCGAGAGGCCGAGACGCTCAGCCAGGACCACCTCAAGGCGCAGAGCGACCTGTCGAGGGCGAACGGGATCGTGGTCGCCGCCACCGAGGCGGAGAAGAAGGCGCTGGCCGAGTCGGAGCAGTTCCGCGGCCAGGTCGACACGCTGACCGAGGCGACCTTCGAGGGCGCCCGGCTCAACGACCTGTCGGCGTTCCTGACCTCGACGTCCCAGCAGGACTTCCTGGAACGCATGCAGGCGATGAACATCATCGCCGCCGACCAGAACGAGGCGGTGTCGCGCATGAGCGCCACGCTGGCCGCTGCCACGAAGGCGCGCACCGACGCCGCCACCGCGGCCTCGGCGGCGGACAAGCTCGCCGGTGAGGTGTCCACCCGCAAGGTCGCCATGGACCAGCAGGTGACGGTCGCGCGGAACAAGCTCCAGTCGCTGACCGCGCCGCAGCGGCAGACGCTGGCCAATCCCGGCACCAAGGTGCCCGTGGGCTCCGTGAACGTGCCGGCGGGCGCGGCCGGGGCCGCCCTGAACTTCGCGCTGGGCGAGCAGGGCAAGCCGTACGTGTTCGGCTCGAACGGACCCAACTCGTGGGACTGCTCGTCGCTGATGCAGGCCGCCTACCGCGCCGCGGGGGTGTCCATTCCGCGCGTCACGTACGACCAGGCGAAGGTCGGCCGCGGCGTGGGTCGCGGCGAGGTCGCGGCCGGAGACCTCATCATCTACTACGCAGGTCAGTCGCATGTGGCCATGGCCGTGGACGGCACCCGCGCGGTGCACGCGTCCACTGAGGGCATTCCGGTGAAGATCGCGAACATCGACTCGATCGGACCCATTTCGGTGATTCGCCGGGTTGTCGGGTGACGCTTCTCTCCCACCCCGCGATAAACCCATGTGGGCCACTGTGAGAGCGTGCTGGCAGGTGAACTGCTGAGGACCCGGTGCTGGACGAGGGCAAGGTCATTCCGTAACCTGTCCGAGACCTTCGGCTCAGCAGTTAACCCACTCGGGGCACACGCCAAGGTTGTCGCCTGACGCGGAGTAGTTCTCGCGGGGTGACCGCCAGGAAAAAGGAGGACCCGCGACGTGGTGTCGCAACCCTCACGCCGCATCGTGCGTGGAGCACTCGTGGCGACGGCAGCAGTCGTCGCGGCAGCACTCCCCACGGCGCCGGCCACCGCACAGCCCAACGCCCAGGACGCGCTCAAGAAGTTCAACGAGCTGTCCGAGCAGGCGTCCAAGCTCAACCAGGACCACCTCAAGGCCCAGGACGACCTGAAGGCCAAGCAGGGCGAGCTGGACAAGGCCAAGGGTGACCTGGCCGAGGCCCAGAAGGCCGAGGAGGCCCTCCGCGGTCAGGTCGACCTCCTCACCGAGGCCACCAACTCGGGCGCGAACTTCAGCCAGATCTCCGCGCTGCTGGTGAGCGACTCGCAGCAGGACTTCCTCAACCGCATGTCGGCCATCAACATCCTCGCGGCCGACAACGCGGACGCCCTGCAGAAGCTGACCGACGCGGTCGGCAAGGCCGACGCGGCGACGAAGTCGGCCAACGAGGCGACCGAGACGTCGAAGAAGCTCCTCGCCGAGATGGACCAGAAGAAGGCCGATCTCGACAAGCAGCTCGCGGAGGCGACGACCGCGTACCGCGCGCTGAGCACGTCGGTGCGCAACAACCTGGCGCAGTCCGGCGACATGTCGAACATCAACGTCCCGGCGGGCACCGCGGGCCGCGCACTGCAGTTCGCGCTCGACCAGCGCGGCGAGCAGTACGTCTACGGCTCCAACGGCCCGGACACCTGGGACTGCTCCTCGCTGATCCAGAAGGCGTACGCCTCGGCAGGCGTGTCCATCGGTCGCACCAGCTACGCCCAGGCGGCAGCCGGTCGTTCGGTCAGCCGCGGCGAGGTCAAGGCCGGCGACATCATCGTCTACTACTCGAGTCAGTCCCACGTGGCGATGGCGGTGGACGGCATTCGCGCCGTGCACGCGTCGACCGAGGGTCAGCCGGTGAAGATCGCCGACATCGACTCGATCGGCCCGATCTCGGTCATCCGCCGCATCGAGGGCTGACCACCAGTTCTGGTCGAACGCCCCCTGCCTTCTGGCAGGGGGCGTTTTTCACTCCCTCGGGTGCACGTGCCGCGGTGATCCGGCGGAACGGGTGCACCTTGACTAGGTTCCGCTTCGGGCGCCGCCGTTCCAGGCGGCCGTCGTCGTCCGAAGTGGAGTTTTGAGTGGACACCTTGCAAGCCGGGCAGGAAATCACCCGCGGCCAGCAGTTGACGAGCGTCAACGGGTACATGCTGACCCTGCAGTCCGACGGGAACCTGGTGCTCTCGGAGGACACCGGCACGGTGTGGGCCAGCGGCACCGACGGCACGGGCGCGGTGCGCGCCAAGCTGCAGGACGACGGCAACTTCGTGCTCTACACGAGCGACGAGAACGCCGTGTGGTCCACCGGCACCCAGGGCAACGAGGGCTCGCGCCTGGTCCTGCAGGACGACAGGAACCTGGTCGTGTTCGCCGCCGACGGCAGCGCGCGGTGGGCCAGCAACACCAACACCGACACGCCGCAGCCCACTCCCGAGGCGGCCGCTCCGGCTCCGGCCCCGGTCGAGGAGGCCCCGGCCGCGCCCGCCGCTCCGGCCGTGCAGACCTACACCGTCGAGGGTGGCGACTCGCTGTGGGCGATCGCCGAGCGCTTCTACGGTGACGGCAACCGCTACGGCGACATCGCGTCCGCCAACGGGATCTCGAACCCGGACCTCATCCACCCCGGTCAGGTGCTGACCATTCCCTGATCCCGGGGGTGTCACGAAACGGGCCGGATCCCCTCATGTCCTGAGGGGTCCGGCCCGTTTCGCACGTCAGGCGTGATCGACGCTGATCCCACCCGAGCAAGAATTCCGCGCGCTCAGCCAGGCTGGTCCTGGCGTGCGATCGCGAAAGCCGGGTTGCCCTCGTCGTCCTGGCGCACGTCGAGGACCTTGTCCTCCAGGTACTCGGCGGCGGCCGGCTCGAGGATGACCTTGGCCCCCGCGGGTGCCGCCACCACCTCGTCCCCGTCGACGGGCTGGCTCAGCGACAGCTCCAGGGCGGCCTGGCTGTTCTGTTCGGTGGCCAGGGCAAAGCGCAGGCCGGTGTCGTCGGTGGTGCCATCGGACTGTGAGGTCAACTCGTTGATGACCTCGGCAGCCATCGGCGTCACTTCGAGCATGTCGGCCCCTAACATCGGAAACAAGAAACTCGTTCCGTGTTCCCGGCCTGAGCCGTTCTCAATCACCGCACGCCGAAGTCCCAGGTAGAAGGCGCGTTCGACGGGCCGTGGCCATCTGCGGGCCCGGTGGCCGGCCCCTGATCACGCGACGCGGTGCGCCTGCCGTGACACCTCGTTCCGCACGTGCCCGCAGGCCGAGCACACCCGCGGCACCGGCACCAGTTCGGCGACCAGCTTCCACGAGTCGGCGAACGACGGCACCTCCTGCCCCGGCGTGAGCAGGCTGTCGAGCACCTCCTGGCGGCGCCGCCCCTTCTCGCGGCTGCGCTCCACCGGGTCGCGGCGGTGGGCCAGGGCGCGCGACTCCGCCCGTGCGCGCTCGCCGTCCGACGTGAGGCCGGTCGCGCGCCGCGGGGCGTGCAGAGCGGTGTTGCGGCGGTTCACCCGGTACCACTCGCCGAGCGAGACGCCGGACAGCGGCGGCTTGGCGAGGCCCGCGCCGTCCGCCGTCCAGGTGCGCAGGCGGGCGCGCAGGAACTCGTGCGCCACCTGGGCACGCGAACGAGGGCGGCCCTGACGGGTGCCGTCCGGCTTCTTGTCGATGGCCGCGAGCAGGGCGTCGACGCACCAGCCCGCCGTGAACCACGGTTCGAGCAGGCGCCGGACCCAGCGGCGGTCGGCGTCCGGCCACGAGGCGCGGACGCACAGGGACTCGACGGCGACGTCCACGTCGGCGTCGGTGGACGGCACCACTCGGCCTGGCCAGCGACGGGGTTCGATCTGCATCGGGAACTGACCTCCTCTAGCACGCCTGACGAACACCTGTTCGACAGGATGCCACGGGGGTCTGACAAAAAATGAACCCACAGCCTCTGACCAGGGGAAACTCACCCGTTCAGCAGAGTCCGACCGGGGTCGCGGCGTGGTCACCGGGCACGCGGAGACCCCAGCGCTAACCTGCGGAAATGACCCACCACGAGCCCCACGACGAGGTCAGCGGCGACCGGATGAACTGGTTGCGCGCGGGAGTCCTCGGCGCGAACGACGGCATCGTCTCGACCGCCAGCCTCGTGGTGGGCGTCGCCGGGGCCACCACGGACCGCGCCCAGATCCTCGTCGCGGGCCTCGCCGGCCTCTTCGCGGGCGCGATGTCCATGGCCAGCGGCGAGTACGTGTCCGTCAGCAGCCAGCGCGACGCCGAACGCGCCCTCCTCGCCCAGGAACGCGCGGAGCTGCGGGACATGCCGGAACAGGAGCTCGAAGAGCTCAAGGAGATCTACGAGAGCAAGGGCCTCGACGCGGACACCGCGGAAGAGGTCGCCAAACAGCTCACCGAGCACGACGCCCTGGGCGCCCACGCCGAGGCCGAGCTGCACATCGACCCGGACGAGCTGACGAACCCGTGGGGCGCCGCCATCGCGAGCTTCGTCTCGTTCACCATCGGCGCCCTGCTCCCGCTCGCCGCGATCGCGTTCACGAGCACCACCCTGCGCGTGCCGGTCACCGTCGTCGCCGCGATCTTCGCCCTGGCCCTCACCGGCTTCGTCAGCGCCAGGCTCAGCGGCGCGGACAAGAGGCGTGCCGTCGTCCGCAACGTCGTGGGCGGCCTGATCGCCATGGGCGTCACCTATGCGATCGGTTCGCTCGTGGGCCAAAGCATTGGATGACGCCGAACTGGGTATTGCGGTGGGCATGAGCGAAGAACGCGGTGCGTACATCCAGGAGAGCGACGTCGAGGGTCTGGACGAGGACAACCTCGGTCACGACCCGCTGGAGACCGAGCCCGAGGAAGGCTGGGCCGAGTCCAACAGGTACGGAACGACCGAGTACGAGCAGGCGCACCCGCGGCCGCTCGATGAACGCCTCAAAGAAGAACGCAGCGATGTCGGCGAGACGGGTGCATGATCGAACCATGAGCCTCGGCCTCCCGGACAAGATCACAGCACTGCTGTTCGACCTCGACGGCGTGCTCACCAGCACCGCCGTGCTGCACCGGCAGGCCTGGCGGCAGACGTTCGAAGCCATGGGCCAGTCGTTCAGCGAGCAGGACTACCTCGCCTACGTGGACGGAAAGCCGCGCTACGACGGTGTCCGCAGCTTCCTGACCTCCCGCGACCTCACGCCGTCGGAGGACGAGATCCGCCGCATCGGCGACCAGAAGAACGATCTGGTCAACGAGATCATCGACAAGGAGGGCATCACGCCCTACCCCGCGTCGGTCAGCTATCTCAAGGCCGCGCGCGAAGCCGGCCTGCCCATCGGCGTCGTCACGTCCTCCGCCAACGCCATGCGCGTGCTGCGTTCCGGCAACCTGCTCGACTACGTCGACGCGCTGGTGGACGGCAACGTGATCACCGCGTCGGACCTGCGGGGCAAGCCGGCGCCGGACTCGTTCGTCGAGGGCGCCAGAAGACTGAAGACGGCACCGGAGAACGCCGCGGTCTTCGAGGACGCGCTCGCGGGCGTGCAGGCGGGGCACGACGGCGGCTTCGGGTTCGTCGTGGGCGTCGACCGCGGCCACCAGCGTGACGCGCTGAAGTCGCACGGCGCCGACGTGGTCGTCGACGAGCTCGACGAGCTGCTCTCATGAGCTACGCCGTCGAACCGTGGCAGCTGCGCTGGCAGGGCCTGTCGGTGGACGACCTGCATCAGACCGAGTCGACGTTCGCGCTGGCCAACGGCCACATCGGGCTGCGCGGCACCCTCGACGAGGGCGAGCCGCGCGGTCTGCCCGGCACGTACCTCAACGGCTTCTACGAAGAGCACCAGCTGCCGTACGGCGAGGGTGGCTACGGCTATCCGGAGGCGGGCCAGACCGTCGTCAACGTCACCGACGGCAAGATCATCCGGCTGCTGGTCGAGGACGAGCCGCTGGACATGCGCTACGGCAACGCCATCGAGCACGAACGCACGCTCGACTTCCGCTCCGGCACGTTGCGCCGCCGCACGGTCTGGGAGTCGCCGACGGGCAGGCGTGTGACCGTGCGCAGCGAACGGCTCGTGTCGTTCACTCAGCGCGCGGTCGTCGCCATCCGCTACGAGGTCGAGCCGATGGACGACCTGCAGCTCGTCGTCCAGTCCGACCTGCTGGCCAACGAGCCGACCGTGAGTCGCAGCAACGATCCCCGCGTCGCCGCCGCGCTGGACTCCCCGCTGGTCAACGACTTCAAGATGGCGGAGAAGACGCGGGCCGTGCTGTGCCACCACACCAAGGTGTCCGGTCTGCGCATGGCCGCCGCGATGGACCACGAGGTCGACGTCGACGGCGTCGACGTCCGCACCGAGATCCGTGCCGAGGACGACCTGGCCCGGTTCACCACGGCCGTCGACGTGCCGGCGGGCGGGTGCCTGAAGCTGACCAAGTACCTGGCCTACGGCTGGTCGGGGCAGCGTTCGACGCCCGCGCTGAGGGCGCAGGTCGAGGCGGCTCTGGCCGGTGCGTGCCAGACCGGCTGGGACGGGCTCGTCGAGGAGCAGAAGGAGTTCCTGGACGACTTCTGGGAGGTCGCCGACATCGAGATCGACGGCGACGACCAGCTGCAGCAGGCGATCAGATTCGCGCTGTTCCACATCCTGCAGGCCGGGGCGCGCGGTGAATCCCGGGCCATTCCTGGAAAAGGTCTCACCGGACCGGGTTACGACGGCCATGCCTTCTGGGACACCGAGATGTTCGTGCTCCCGGTGCTCACCTACACGCTGCCCGACGCCGCCCGCGACGCGCTGCGGTGGCGTCACGCCACTTTGGACAAGGCCCGCGACCGCGCGAAGGTGCTGGGGCTCAAGGGAGCCGCGTTCCCGTGGCGTTCGATCAACGGCGCAGAGTGCAGCGCGTACTGGCCTGCGGGCACGGCCGCGTTCCACGTCTCCGGCGACGTCGCCTACGCCACCCAGCAGTACCTGAACGCCACCGGTGACGAGGACTTCGACCGAGACGAAGCCACCGAGATCCTCGTGGAGACCGCACGGCTGTGGTGCTCGCTGGGCCACCACGACCGGCACGACGGGTTCCGCATCGACGGCGTGACGGGCCCGGACGAGTACTCGGCGATCGTCGACAACAACGTCTACACGAACCTGATCGCGCAGCAGAACCTGCGGGCGGCCGCCGACGCCGCCGAGCGGAACCCCTGCGACGCGACGGAAGAGGAGATCGCGGCCTGGCGCAGGGCCGCGGACGCGATGGCGATCCCGTACGACGAGATGCTCGAGGTGCATCCGCAGGCGGACAACTTCACCAAGCACGCCGAGTGGGACTTCGAGAACACCCCGGAGGAGAAGTACCCGCTGCTGCTGCACTTCCCGTACTTCGACCTGTACCGCCGCCAGGTGGTGAAGCAGGCGGACCTGGTGCTCGCGATGCACGTGCGCGGCGACGTGTTCACCGACGACGAGAAGGCCCGCAACTTCGCCTACTACGAAGCCCGCACGGTGCGCGACTCGTCGTTGTCGGCGGGCACGCAGGCGGTGCTGGCGGCCGAGGTCGGGCACCTCGGGCTGGCGTTCGACTACCTCGTCGAGGCCGCGTTCACCGATCTGCACGACCTGCACAGCAACGTCACCAACGGCCTGCACATGGCGTCGCTGGCGGGTGCGTGGACGGCGCTGGTGGCCGGGTTCGGCGGCATGCGCGACCACGGCGGCGAGCTGACGTTCGCGCCGCGGATGCCGGCCGAGCTGACCCGCTTCTCGTTCCGGATGTCCTTCCAGGGCACGAGAATCTCCGTGGACGTGTGCGAGAGCGAGGCCACCTACCGGATCGTGGACGGCACGTCGCTGACCACGAAGCACCACGGCGAGACGATCACGATCACGGCGGACGCCCCGGTGACCATGCCGATCCCGAAGGCCCCCGACCTCGAGCGACCTCCGTCGCCGTTCGGCCGGGAGCCTCGTCGGCACTAGTGGTGTCGACCAGGTGGGTGGACCACCGCTGATCGTCGGCGGTCCACCCGGTCCACCCGGTCCACCCGGTCCACCGGTGCCAGGCCATCCGAGGCCAGCCGCCGTCGATCACGGCCTCGGGCAGGTGCCGGGGGTTCCTGGCGTGCTCGCGGTGCCGGGCGCTGGGAGCGGCCGGCACCTCTCCCAGCGGGGATTGCCCGGTGAGCAGGAGATCGACCCCTCGGTCCTGGTACTCCAGCGCGCGACGCACCCACATCTCGGTCTCGCGGTGGCGCCAACGGCGATCGGCGCTGTCGGGTACGCCGCAGCATCGCACCAGGGTGGCAGGCCGGGGTGGTGTCCTCGAAAGGTTTCCCGGCCTGCGGGGCCGCGCCCCTAGCCCAGTCGGGAGACCTGGTAATGCGCGATCAGGTCTCCCTTCACCAGCACGCTCAGGTTGACGGTGATGGTCGGCCGGTCGACGAACGAGAAATCGACGGTCAAATAGCCGAGAACCAGATCGTCGGCGAGCCTGCGGGTTTCCAGAATCTTGTACTCGGCCTTCAGACCGATGGGCTGGGAATCGTAGTAGGCCGCGACCGCCTGCCGTCCGACTCCGTACGGGTGCAGCCCCTGGAAAATGGCGTCCTCGGTGAAGTTCGACGCCACGCGCTCGGGATCGTGCGCGTCGACGGCGTCCTTCCACCGGTCCATGACGTCTTCGAGGACCATGTCAGTGCCCCGCGCTCTGGCCGCCGTCGACGTGCAGGATCTCGCCCGTCACGAAGCCGGCCTGCTCGAGGAACGTGATCGCGTCGACGACCTCGGAGATCTCGCCGATCCGGCCGACGGGGTGCAGCCCGGCGAGCGCCTCGTGGGTCTCCGGGGCGTGCATCGGCGTCTTGATGATGCCGAGCGCGACGGTGTTGAAGCGGATGTTCCTCGCGGCGTACTCGACGGCGAGCGACTTCGTGACGGCGTTCAGACCGCCCTTGGTCAGCGACGCGAGCGCGGAGGGCACCGCGGACAGCGCGTGGTCGACCAGGGTCGTGGACACGTTCACGACGTGGCCGCCGTTGTCGCCGATCGCCGCAACGGCGGCACGCGTGATGTCGAAGAACCCGACGAGGTTGGTGCCGGTGACGGCGGCGAAGTCCTCGTCGGTGTACTCGGTGAACGGCTTGGCGACGAAGATGCCGGCGTTGTTCACGAGCGAGTCGACGCGGCCGAACCGCGCCAGCGTCTCCTGGACGACCCGTGCGCCCTCCCCCGTCTTGCTGAGGTCGGCGCGAATCGCGAGCACCTCGGGGTCGTCGGAAGCGCCGATGGAACGCGAGACCGCGACAACCGAATAGCCGAGCTTGCGATAGGCCGGAACGAGTGCCGCGCCAATTCCCTGCGACGCTCCCGTGACGATTGCCACCTTGCTGGTCATTTTCCTGCTCGCTTTCGAAGGAGGAGTAGCGGATCTGACAGCCACAACGGCCCGCGAACCGGGTTCATTTCGCGGAATTGCGACCCGTTTCCTCCCTCGTGCGAGTCTCAGCCTCTCAACGCACGGTAGGGGTCGTCCGAGGGCAGCCACGCGCGGTCCAGACCGAGGTCGCCGACGTCCCGCACGATCGCGTCGGCGGCGGCGATGACGTCCGCGCGTTCCTCGTCCTCGCGGCGCACCAGCGACCAGGTCCACACGACCTCGGGATCGACGACGGGCCGTTGCACGAGATCCGGCGGCAATGGCGTGGTCTGCCCCTTCGGCGAGTTGAGCACCGGCGTCGTGCACACCCGCACGTGGTCGAAGAACGCCGGTCCGGTGATGGCGCCGTTGTGGATGCGCCGGACGGCACAGCCGGTGTCCCGCGCGAACTCCTCGGCGTAGTCGTTCCAGGACTGCCACGACGTCACGTCGTCGTCCACCAGCACCGCGATGTCCTTGGCCCGGACGGGACTCGTGTCCGTGCCCACCGCCACCGCGTACAGCCGATCCGCGCCGAGCAGTTGTGCTTGAAGGCCCAACTGGGCCGCCTCGGACCTGCGGATCCAGCACACGGCCAGGTCGAGGCTGCCGTCCGCCACCCGTGCCGCCTGCTGGTGCGACGGCACGACCCAGGCGTCCACGTAGAGCTGCGCGACCCCGGCCGTGCGAGCGGTCAGGTCCGGCGGCAGCCAGTTCACGTACCCGATCCGCACCGGCCGCGACCCGGACAACTGCCGCGCGTGCCGTTGCAGCTCATCGGCCCGTTCGAGCAGCGCCCGCACCTCGGGGACCAGCGCGGCACCGGCGGACGTCAGCGCGACGGTGCGGCGGTCGCGGGCGAACAGCGGCACGCCGAGGTCGCGTTCGAGCGCCTTGATCTGTTGCGACAACGACGGCCCGGCGATCAGCAGGCGCGCCGCCGCCCGACCGAAGTGCAGTTCTTCGGCGACCGCGAGGAAGTACCGGAGTTGACGCAGTTCCACATCACGCATCCTAGGAGGCTCAGGCTCCCACGCAGGAGAAAGCCGGTCGTGGCGTCCGTCGCCGCGGGGTCGCACGATGAGGTCATGAGAGAGTTCATCGTCGAGATCATCACCACGATCCCGGACGGCACACCCCAGTCCGAAGTGGACTCGCGCCGGGCGGCCGAAGCGGTGCGGGCCAAGGAACTCACCACGAGCGGCAAACTCGTCCGGCTGTGGCGGCCGATCGGCGAGATGCGCAGCATCGGCCTGTGGCGGGCCGACGACGAGGCCGACCTCCACGCGCACGTGCTCGGCACGCTGCCGTTGAGCCCGTGGATGGCGTTCACCGTCACGGCCGTGCAGCCTCACCCGAACGACCCCGGCCGGCTGTGAGCGCCCGCCAGGCCGCCGCGGCGCTGGCGGCGGCCATGGGCATCGGACGGTTCGTCTACACGCCGATCCTGCCGCTGATGACCGCGCAGGCAGGCCTGTCGGCCGCCTCGGCCGCGTCGCTGGCCACCGCCAACTACCTGGGCTACTTCGTCGGAGCGCTCGCCACGATCGTCCGTGCGCCGTCGCGGACCACGAACCGTGTCGCGCTCGTGCTGCTCGTGGCCACCCTCGCCGGAATGCCGCTGGTGCACGGCATGGCCGCGTGGTTCGTGCTGCGGCTGGTGGCCGGGGTGGCGAGCGCGGTGGTGTTCGTGGCGGCGGTGAACGCGCGGCCAGGGTGGGGCATGAGCGGCGTCGGGGCCGGGATCGCGTTGTCGGGGCTGCTGGGCTGGAGCGGCTGGGAAACGGCCTGGTGGCTGGCGGCCGGCATGGCGGCGGTGCTGACGGCCGTGGCGTGGGGTCTGGAGCCCGGCGCACCGAAACTGTCAGACCCGCTTGAGATGATGGGAGTGGGGGCTCGACGCCCCCTGGGGGCCGGTGAGTCGGGATCGATCCAGGAGCCGCGCAAGCCGCGCGTGAGCCGTTCCACCCGGCGCGCGTTCGCCACCCTCTTCGCCGCCTACACCCTCGAAGGCGTCGGCTACATCATCGCCGCAACGTTCCTGGTCGCGGCGATCAGCGGCCCGCTCGGCAGCACCTCGTGGATCCTGGTCGGAGTCTCCGCAGCCCTCTCCCCCGCCCTGATGGCCCGGCTCGGCAACGGCCGCCCGGTGCTGGTCGCCGCACTGGCCGTGCAGGCCGTGGCCATCGCGCTCCCCGCACTCGTCAGCACGACCGCCGCTGCTCTGATCGCGGTCGTCCTGTTCGGCGGCACGTTCATCGGTATCGCCGCCACCGCCCTCAAGCTGGGCGCCGACCTCGGCTTCCCGCGAGCCGCGGCCACCCTCACGGCCGGCTACTCGGCGGGCCAGATCGTCGGCCCGCTCGTCGCCACCCCGTTGCTGCACAACGGCTACCACCAGGCGTTGCTGCTGGCGGCCGCGATCGTCGGGCTGGCCGCGATCACAGCTCTAGCACCACTTTCACGTCACCGGGCCGCGACTCGAACGCCTCCGCGAAGGATTCCAGCGGCACCCGCCGAGTGATCATCGCCGACAGCCACGCGTCGTCCGCGCGGTCCAGCACGGCGGAGGCCTCCCGGTAGTGCCGCACGTTCGCGTTGACCGTGCCGAACACGATCCCGTTGCGCAGCACCATGTCCCGGTTGATCTGCCCGATGTCGGCCGGGATCACCTCGGTCGACGGCACCCCGGTCAGGCACACCAGGTCCCGCCCGAGCAGTCGCGCGACCAGCGACGGCGCCCCGGTCGCCTCGATCACGACCGGGCAGTCCGGCAGCGTCCGGTGGTAGGTGGCGCCGAGCGACTCGACGAGCGCGGGCTTCGGGCCGTCGACGGCCAGGTCGAACACGTGCACGTCCAGCCCTCGCTGCACCCCGATCAACGCCGCCAGCAGGCCGATCGGCCCGGCTCCCGTCACCAGCACGCTCTCGAACGGGAAGGGCGCCAGCCGGTCCAGCCGCTCCCACGCCTTCACGACCACCGACGCGGGTTCGACCAGAACACCTGTCGAAGAACCGACACCGACGGCATAAGCGGCAGGCACTGTCCACAAAGTCGAGCCGTAGCCGTCGAGGCCCGTGATCCCGCGCTCGGTGTACTGCCCGTTCCGGCACATGTCGAACTCCCCGCGCGCACACGCCACGCACGGCACCGGATCGGGTCTGCGGACCACCCCGGCGACCAGCGACCCCGGCTCGAACCCCGGTCCGCTGATCACCCGTCCGAGCGACTCGTGCCCGATCACGAGAGTTCCGCCGACGCCGAACTCGCCGCGCACGATCTCGCGGTCCGTCCCGCAGATGCCGATCGCCACGCCCTCGACCAGCAGGTCCTCCGGGCCCGGCTCCGGATCGGGCAGTTCGGTCAGGGACAACGACCCGGCCCGTGCAAGATCAACCGTCAGTGCGCGCATGAAGACCATTCTTGACATATCAACAGCGACGCGCTGGTATGAGAGCGCTCTCACCGCCGCTGAAATGGTCCTGCCTGTCTCAGTGAGGAGATAGTCGATGCGCAAGCTCCTGCTGCTCGCGACATCGGCCCTACTAGGGCTGACAACGATGTCCGCACCTGCTGTTCAAGCCGCTCCACCGAATCTGCTCCCGCTCACCGTCACGAACAACTCTGGCCGCGGCGACGCGACCCACCTGTACGTGTTCGGCGAGATGGGCGGCCGGCTCGGCTACGTGAACGCGAACGGCCAGTTCACGGCCTGGTCCGGAGGCGGAATCCCGCCGACCCCGGCACCGGACGTCTCGATCCCCGGCCCCGGGAACGGCGCCAGCCGGACCCTGCAGATCCCGCTCAACCTCGCCGGTGGCCGGCTCTACATGTCCTTCCGGGACAAGCTGAAGTTCTCCCTGGTCCCGAACGGCCTGGTGCAGCCGGCGCCGTGGGCCGCGGGTGACCCGAACCGCGACATCCTGTTCGACTGGAGCGAGTTCACCTACAACGGCGGCGGGTTGTGGTTGAACAGCTCGCAGGTGGACATGTTCTCGGTGCCGCACGCGGTCGAGGCGACCTCGCAGAGCGGCGTCACCAAGAAGACCGGCCAGCTGGTCTCCAACGGGCGCAACCGCATCTTCGACCAGCACCAGCAGCTCGGCGGCGACTGGGCGCGACTGGTCTACACCCGCTCGGACGGCACGCGGCTGCGCGTGCTGAACCCGAGCAAGGGCCTCGACGCGGGCGTGTTCTCCGCCTCGTACTTCGCGAACTACGTCAGCAGCGCCTGGTCGACGTACCAGAACACGCCGCTGACCGTCGTGCCGTACCAGAACGAGCCGAACCGCAAGTTCACCGGCCGCGTCAGCGGCGGGAACCTCAACTTCACCAACACGGCGGGCCAGCAGGTCGCGTCGTTCCAGCAGCCGTCCACACGTGACGTCTTCAACTGCGACGGGCGACTCGCGGCGCCGAACAACGACGTCGGCGCGATCTCGCGTTCGCTGTGCGCCGGGCTCAACCGCTCGACGTTCGGCTTCATCCACACCCAGCCGACCTACAACGCGGGCGACTTCTACACCCGCGCGACCACGAACCACTTCTCGAAGATCGTGCACCAGAACATGGCCGACGGGAAGGCTTACGGGTTCGCGTTCGATGACGTCGGCGCGTTCGAGTCACTTGTTCACGAACCGAACCCGCGTTCGGCGAAAGTCACGCTGACCGGATTTTAAACCGAAGCAATCTTGCTTTTGATCGACTTTCACTCCACTGTGTGAGACGCCGTCGCCGCGGCTCTCACACAGTGGAGTCGTTGTGTGCGTACGGGTCCTGCTGGTCGAAGACGACGAGCGAATCCGGCAGGCGTTGAGCCTTGCCTTGTCCGATGAGGGTTTCACCGTTGACGAGGCAGGTTCGGGCGAAGAGGCGTTACAACGTTTGGAGACGGAATCTTTTGACGTGGTGCTGGTCGACCTCACGTTGCCCGGCATGGACGGCCTGGAGGTCGTGCAGGCTCTCCGATCACGCGGTGACCTGCCGATAATCGTGGTGACGGCGCGAACGGACGCCCGTGACGTGATCGCCGGGCTGGAGGCGGGAGCGGACGACTACGTCACGAAACCGTTGATGGCCGGAGTTCTCGCCGCCCGCATCCGCGCGTTGTTGCGCCGACGCGGGCCGGGGCGTGAAGCCGTTCGGATCGGGGAACTGGAAATCCGTCCGCAGGAAGGGCTCGTGCACCGAGCGGGGGAACGCGTTCATCTCACCAGGACGGAATTCCGGCTGTTGCTGGAACTCGCTGGTGCGAGCGGGCGAATCGTCACCAGGGAACAGTTGCTGCAAAAGGTTTGGGGATACGACTACTTCGGTGACACCCGGCTGCTCGACGTGCACATAAGGAGACTTCGCCGCAAGATCGAGGCCAACCCGGACGATCCCGAGCTGGTGCTCACCGTGCGCGGCACCGGCTATCGGATCCGCTCGTGAGACTCACGCTGCGCTGCCGGGTCACCCTCTCGTTCGGTTTCGGCCTGCTGGTCGTCACGAGCGTGCTGGCGTTCGCGACCTGGAACCTCGCCTCCGGCTACATGCTGCGGCAACGGGAGGCGAGTGCGACCAGGCAGGCCGAGGTCAACGTGCGGCTGGTCGAGCGGTCGCTGGCCTCGCCGGGTTTCGACGAGCTGCTGACCGGCCTCACCACCGGGCCAGACTCGTCGATCCTGGTGATGAGCCCGGAGGGCCTGGTGACGGCGGGCCGCAAGGTCGAGCCGTCGCAGCTGCCGTCCGGGCTGGTGGAGCACCCGCCGGGCAAGGAGCGGATCACCGTGGACGGTCTGCCGATGCTCGCCGTCGCACGGCCGGTGGCGGGCAACGCCGTCTACGTCGAACTGTTCGGGCTGCAGCAGCTCAACCGGACGTTCGCGTTCCTGAGCGCGGTGCTGATCGCCGGGACGATCGGCTCGGCGCTGCTCGGGGCGGCGCTGGGGTCGTGGGCGTCGAAGCGGGCGCTGAAACCGTTGACGGAGCTGAACTGCGCGGCGGGCAGGATCGCCGGCGGTGATCTGCACGCCCGGCTGCCCGACCAGGACGACCCGGATCTCGCGGCGCTGGCGGCGAAGTTCAACTCGACGGCACAGGCGCTGGAGCAGAGAGCCCTGCGGGACGCCCGGTTCGCGTCGGACGTCTCGCACGAGCTTCGGTCGCCGTTGACGACGATGGTGAACGCGGGCGCGGTGCTGCGCCGGCGTCGTGAGCACCTGCCCGGCACGGCGGGAACGGCGCTGGAACTGCTGACCTCGGAGGTCGACAGGTTCGCGCGGATGGTCGTGGACCTGCTCGAGATCTCCCGGGCGGACCAGACCGACGACCCCGCGCCGGAGGAGATCGCGCTGGACGCATTGGTGCGCAATGTGATCGCGACCCGCACTCCCGTACCCCTGGACCTGGAACCCGTCGTCGTGCTGGGCGACCGGCGCAGGCTGGACCGGGTGCTGACCAACCTGCTGGACAACGCCGAGCGGCACGCCGGTGGCGCGGTGCTGGTGTCCGTGCGGACCGTTGGTTCTTTCGCGCGACTGGTGGTGGAGGACGCCGGGCCTGGCGTGCCAGAGGGGTTGCGGGAGGAGATCTTCGAACGGTTCGCGCGCGGGGTGATGGCGGGCAGCCGGGGTGACGACACCGGCAGCGGGCTGGGGCTGGCGCTGGTCCGCGACCACGTGCACCGGCTGGGCGGCCGGGTCTGGGTGGAGGACCGTGCGCCGTGCGGCTCCCGGTTCGTCGTCGAAATGGTCTTACGGAGTTCTGACGGCTGACGCCTGGGGCACGCCGGGGCGTCACAAGAGTCCTACGGTCGGTGGATGCGAGTACTGATCACCGGCGGGGCCGGGTTCATCGGGTCGCACGTCGCGGACGAGCTGACCTCCCAGGGCCACGAATGCGTGGTGCTCGACGCGTTGCTGCCCGAGGCGCACAGCGCTGTTCCTTTGCTGGACCACGAACTTGTCATCGGCGACGTGACCTCGCCCAACGTGCTGCGGCCGTTGCTGTCCACTGTGGACGCGGTGTGCCATCAGGCGGCGATGGTCGGGCACGGCGTGGATCCGTTCGACGCGCCCTCCTACGCGCGTCACAACGACCTGGGCACGGCGGTGTTGCTGGCCGAGATGTACCGGGCCAAGGTGTCGCGGCTGGTGCTGGCGTCGTCGATGGTCGTCTACGGCGAGGGGCGCTATCGATGCCTCTCCCACGGGATCGTGCGGGCCGAACGGACTGCCGCCGACCTCGCTGCGGGCATGTACGAGCCGCGGTGCTTCTGCGGCGACTTCGTGGTCTCCGAACTGGTGCCCGAGGACGCTCCGCTGGAGCCTCGCAGCACCTACGCGGCCACGAAGCTGGCGCAGGAGCACCTGGCGGTGGCGTGGGCCCGGCAGACCGGCGGGAGCGTGTGGGCGTTGCGCTACCACAACGTCTACGGCCCGCGGATGCCGCGCGACACCCCGTACGCCGGGGTCGCGTCGATCTTCCGGTCGGCGCTGCAGAACGGCGTCGCGCCTCGGGTGATGGAGGACGGGCGGCAGCGGCGCGACTTCGTGCACGTCACGGATGTGGCTCGGGCCAACGTCCTCGCTCTGTCGTCACCGCGTCCTGGCTTCGAGGCCGTGAACGTCTGCTCCGGCACCCCGCACACCATCGGCGACCTGGCGTTCGCGCTGGCCGACGCGTGCGACGGGCCGACGCCCGAGATCGTCGGCGGGGCGCGGCCGGGCGACGTCCGGCACGTCGTCGCCTCGCCCGCGAAAGCCTTGGACGTGCTGGGTTTCGAGGCTCAGGTCGGGTTCGAGGAGGGCGTGCGGGAGTTCGCCTTCGCCTCGCAACGGGAGTCAGTCACCAGTTCGTGAGCACGAGGTGGTTCACCGCCAGGGCTGTGATCGCCTGGGCGGTGAGCCACCTCTTGCGGTGGTCCAGCTTCGCGGTGCCGACCATGAGCCACACCGCGAACGGCAGCCAGATCCGTTCGGTCTCGGCCTTGCTCAGCCCGGACAGGTCGGCGGCCAGGATCGCGATGCCGGCCGCAACGACCCACTTGTCCTTGCGCAGCCCTTTGATGCCCGCCGGGCCGATGACCAGCGCGAGTGCCGCGAGGTTCGCCCACACCCAGTACCAGTACGGCCTGGTGGCTCCGATGCCCTGGTAGTAGCGGAGTTTCACGAGCTCGTAGCCGTCGAGCCACCAGAACCCGCTCAGTACGAACGCTCCCACGACCGCGAGCGCGCCCGCGACGGCCCAGCCGATCCTCCAGCCGGCCTTCCAGCCGACCGCGACGATCGCGAGCGGTGCCAGCAACACCAGTCCGTAGGACAGGAACAGGCACCAGCCCAGTACGACGCCGCCCAGCACCGGCCACCGGGTGAGCAGGTAGAGGCCGACGGCCGCGACGCCCATGAACATGCCGTCCGCCGACGCGCCGACCCACACCGCGCCGGGGAACAGCACCAGGAACGGCAGCACGGCGTTGTTGTCGATGGCCTTGGGAATCGCGACGACCGCGAGCGACCCGACCAGGACGCAGAAGATCGACGCCGCTGCCCCTCCCCCGAGCCCGACGCGGTCGAGTGCGACGAAGGTGAGCAACGCGCCCGGCGGGTGACCGGAGACGTGCGTGGTCCACGAGTCGGGCTGGAAGTCGGGGATGCGCGCGGCGAACCCGCGCAGCATCGCCGGGATGTCGGTGACGCCGGGGACCTCGTGCAGGTACTCGTCCTCGGTCGTCAGCCTGGTGACGAACCGGCCCCAGCCGTCGATCATCGCGAGCGAGAAGGTGAACGCCACCGAGGCCGCGTAGGCGATCGGCAGCGCGAACCTGTGCCCGGTGAGCTCGCGACCTTTGGCGACGACGAGGAACGCGATCAGGACCGCGAGCGGCGTGCCGGGGCCGACGTGCGGATCCCAGTTGCCGAAGATCGGTGCCGCCGAGGCGTAGAGGAGGTCCGGGTCGTGGGCGTTGACGACGATCCCGACGATGATGGCGGCAACGACGAGCAGTCCTGCGATGACTAGACGCACCGCGCCCAACCTAGGGGGTGTCGCGGGGGTCTCGCGGACCCCGCAAGACAATCGTAAGAACTCTTTCGTGCGTCATAATTCCGTAAGCACCACAACACTTTCCGATGGTCCAGGGTGGACACATGGATGTCGTGTTGCCCTGCCTGGACGAGGCCGCCGCACTACCCGCGGTCCTCGCCTCCCTTCCTACCGGATACCGCGCGATCATCGTGGACAACGGTTCTGTGGACGGCTCTCCTGCGGTCGCCGCTGCTCACGGCGCGCTGGTCGTGCACGAGCCCAAGCGCGGCTACGGCGCAGCCGTGCACACCGGTCTGCTCGCGGCCACCTCCGGCCTGGTGGCGTTCGCCGACGCGGACGGTTCGCTGGACCTGGCCGAACTGCCCGCGATGGCCGCTCTGCTGGCCGACGCCGACCTCGTCGTCGGACGACGAAGGCCCGTGCAACCGGGCGTCTGGCCGTGGCACGCGCGGGCCGGCAACGCCGTGATCGCGTCCCTGTTGCGGCGCAGGGGTTTGGACGTGCACGACATCGCGCCGCTGCGGGTGTGCCGGCGCGAAGCGTTGCTGGCACTGGACCTCCAGGACCGCGCCTTCGGCTACCCGCTGGAACTCCTGGTGCGCGCGGCCGAGGCGGGCTGGCGGGTGCACGAGGTCGACGTCTCCTACGGCCCGCGGGCGGCCGGCACGCGGTCGAAGGTGTCGGGTTCGGTGCGCGGCACGATGCGCGCCGCGCGGGACATGGCGGGGGTGCTGCGATGAGGTTCTGCCTGCTGATCATGGCCAAGTCGCCGATCCCCGGCCAGGTGAAGACCCGCCTGTGCCCGCCGCTGACCCCCGAGGAGGCCGCCGACGTGGCGGCAGCCGCGTTGCTCGACACGGTGGAGGCCGCACTGGCCACCCCCGGCGCCGTGCCGGTGGTGGCGCTGGCCGGAGTGGTGCGGCGCGAGGACGTGCGGGACGCGCTGGCGGAGTGCGTGGTGATCCCGCAGCGCGGCCTGACCTTCGCCGAACGCCTGGTGCACGCGCACGCCGACGTGGCGCGGTTCGGGATGCCGGTGCTGCAGATCGGCATGGACACGCCGCAGGTGACGCCCTCGCTGCTGGAGTCGTGTGCCGAGTTCGACGAGGCCGCGCTCGGGTTCGCGCTGGACGGCGGGTGGTGGGCGCTCGGGTTGCGGGATCCGCTGCGAGCCGAGGTGTTGCGGGACGTGCCGATGTCCCGCGCGGACACCGGGGCGCGGACGCTGGAGGCGTTGCAGGGCTGGAGGACGCTGGACGCGCCGGCTCCACACGAGGGCGGGACGACGCGGCCGCCGGACGCGCCCGACGGGATGCGGGTGCGCACGCTGCCGACCCTGTCCGATGTGGACACCATGGTTGACGCTCGCGCGGTGGCGGCCCAGGCACCGGGCAGCCGGTTCGCCGCGACGCTGATGGAGATCGCGGCGGTGCCCCGATGAGGCAGGCTCACGCAAGCGTCCCCGCGGAAGTCCTTCCGCTGCTGCTGTTCTCCCAGACAGCACCGACACTTCGCGGCCGCGAGCCGCGCGGTGGTCACGCGATGACGGACGATCGGCAGGCTCGCGCAAGGGTCCCCTCCGGAGGGGTCCCCTGGTTCAATTCTCCCAGCCGGCACCGACAGTTTTCGGCCGCGAGCCGCCCGGCGGTGGCGCGATGATGTTCGACCAGGCCCTCCAGGGCCGTCCCAGCTGGCTCGACCTCCCCGGCACCGCCCCTCGCGAGCTGAGCGTCGCCCGCTGGCAGGCGGACGCGGACGGCGGCGACTCCGTCCTCCTCGACGCCTGCTCCGGCCCCACTCTCGACGTCGGCTGCGGCCCCGGCCGTCTCGTGGCGGCTCTGCTGAGCCGCCAGATCCAGGCACTCGGCGTCGACGTGTCACCGGAGGCGATCCGGCGCACCACCGAACGCGGCGGCATCGCGATCCGCCGCGACGTGTTCGACCTGTTGCCCGGCGAGGGTCGCTGGCAGCACGTGCTGCTGGCCGACGGCAACATCGGCATCGGTGGTGACCCGGCCGCGTTGCTCCGGCGCGTGCATCAGCTGCTCAAGCCCAGCGGGACCGTCGTCGTGGAGGTCGAGCAGCCGGGTTCCGGGCTGACCATCGGCCAGGCGCGGGTGCGGACGGAAGGCACCAGGGGCGACTGGTTCCCGTGGGCCTGGAGCGACGCGGAGTCCCTGACCGCCGACGGGTTCTTCCTGCTGTGGCAGGTCGAACGCGCCGGGCGCTGGTTCGCGTGCTGGGAGCGGCTGTGAAGACCCCGGCGTTCAAATCCCCCGCGCACCACACCGGTGTGACCAGCCGGATCGGCACGTGGCTCGGCATCGCGTTCGGGCTCTGCTTCGTCACCGGGCTGCTCAGCCACGGCGTGCAGCACGACTGGGTGTGGCCGACCCGTCCGGTCGACCTCTACCGCGTCACCCAGGGGGTGCACGTGATCTCCGGGGTGGCGTCGGTTCCGTTGCTGCTGGCCAAGTTGTGGAGCGTCTACCCGAAGCTGTTCGAACGGCCGCTGGTCAAGAACGTGCCGCACGCTCTGGAACGCGGCACGATCTTCGTGCTGATCGCGGCGTCGTTCTTCGAGCTGATCACCGGGCTGTTCAACGCGGCGCAGAACTACCCGTGGTCGTTCTACTTCCCGACCGCCCACTACGCGGTGGCGTGGATCGTGATCGGCGCGCTGCTCGTGCACATCGCGGTGAAGATCCCCGTCATCCGGCGCACCCTCGAACCGAAGTCCGACGAACGGACCATCCTGTCCCGCAGGGCTTTCCTGCGCACGACCGCGCTGACCACGGGTGTCGCGGTCGTCGCGACGGCGGGCGTCACGGTGCCGTGGCTGCGCAAGATCTCCGTGCTGGCCTGGCGGTCGGACGGCGACCTGCCGGTCAACCGGACCGCGCAAGCCGCGAAAGTCGTGGTGCCACAGGACTGGCGGCTCAAAGCAGGCGCGAAGAGCTACTCGCTGAAGGAACTGCAGGCGCTGCCGCAGACCACAGTGGACCTGCCGATCGCGTGTGTCGAGGGCTGGAGCCAGAACGCGACCTGGACCGGCGTCCGCGTCTCCGAACTCGTCAACGGCGGCGACGTGCGGGTCGAGTCGCTGGAGAAGGACGGCCTGTACCGGGCGACCACGCTGCCCGAGGCGTTCGCCCAGGACCCGCTGACGTTGCTGGCACTCCAGCTCAACGGCGAGGAGCTCAGTCCGGACCACGGCTATCCGTGCCGGCTCATCGCCCCGAACCGGCCGGGTGTGCTGCAGACGAAGTGGGTCACGTCGCTGGAGGTCGAGAAGTGAGCACCACGACCGGCATGAGGTTCGCGCTCGGCGCGGCCGGAGTGGGGCTGGGAGCCTGGGGCGCCTGGCTCCTGCTCCCTCAGATCACCCTCGAACTGCTGCTGTGGCTGGGCGGGGGCGTGGTGCTGCACGACTTCCTGATCGCCCCGCTCGTCGGCGCCTCCGGACTCGTGATCAAGCGGCCGTCCATCGGCGTCGGCCTGACCGTCTCCGGAGTCATCACGCTGATCGCGGTCCCGTTGCTGTGGCGGGAGCACAGCGGTCCGGTCAACCCAGGCCTGCACGACCGCGACTACCCCACCGGAGTCGCGGTCGCACTGGGCGTGACCTGGGCCGCCGTGGCCCTATACGAGGTCGCGGCGCACCTTCAGAAGCGTCGCCGCGCCCACGAAGAACACGACGTACCCGGCGAGGAACAGCGCCGCGGTGGTGCCGCTGAGATCGGTCAGCACACCGGGAGCACCCGATCCGCCGACGGCACCGGCGAGGTTGCCGGCCGAACCACCGGGCAGGACCTCGGTCAGCGACTCGACCGGTCCGAGCAGGGAACCCACGCCCCGCAACAGGTTCTCCGTCACGATCGCCCACATCAGCCCGAGTCCGACGGCCAGCGCGGGCCCCTTGGTGACGACGCCGAGGAACACCCCGAACGCCGTCCACATGGCGGCGATCAGCAGTGACGCGCTCAACGCCTTGAAGACGCCGAGACCCGGCAGGCTCCAGTCCCAGCCCTCCAGCGACGCCACCGTGATGGACGCGCCGAGGTTCACGGCGAACGTCAGCGCCACCAGCAGCACCACGACGATCCCCAACGCGCCGAGCGTGCCGGCCATCGCCGAGACCCGGCGCGGGCCGGCGGTCAGCGTCGTCTTCCAGGTGCCCCAGCCATATCCGCTGCCGACCGCCAGCGCCGCGAGCACCAGGATGATCGACCCGCCGAACATGGGCAGGCCGCGCACCACGGCCGCGCCCACGTTCTCCGGCTGCATCGCGCTGATCAACTGCTGCTGCGAGAAGTCACGCGTGTTGGTGCCGCCGTTCAGAGCGAGGTAGTTGAACACGTAGCCGAACGTCAGCGTCATCACCAGCCAGACACCGATCAGCACCCAGGTCGCCGGCCACTTCCACAGTCGCAGCAGCTCCGCCTTCACGCTGCCCATCACGCCGCTCCCGTCATCTCGAAGAAGACCTCTTCCAGGGTCCGGCGCAGTGGCCGGACCTCCTGCACGTCCACGTCGGCGTGCACCAGCGTGCGCACCAACGCCCCCGCGTCCGTCTCGTTCACGTGCAACACGTCGCCGTGCACCGTGCTGCCCTCGATCAGCACGTGCGCCTTCTCGATCGGGTCGGCGCGGATCAGCAGCACGGTGTCACCGCGCAACTGGTCGACCGTGCTCTCCGCGATCAGCCGTCCCTGAGAGATCACCCCGACCCGGTCGCAGATCTCCTCGACCTCACCGAGCAGGTGGCTCGACAGCAACACGGTCTGGCCCTGTGCCGCCAAAGCCCGCACCAGGTCGCGCATGTCGGCCATGCCCGCCGGGTCGAGGCCGTTGGTCGGCTCGTCGAGGATCAGCAGCTCTGGCCGGCCGAGCAGGGCCGCGGCGACGCCGAGCCGTTGCTTCATGCCGAGCGAGTACCGGCGGAACTTCTCGCCGGCGGCACCGACGAGGTCGACCTGCTCCAGCGCCGCTTCCACATGGGTCCTGCCGACGCCCCGGCGAGCGGCGTGGACGCGCAGGTTGTCGCGACCGGACAGGTAGGGGTAGAAACCGGGCCCCTCGATCAGCGACCCGACCTTGAGCAACGCCTTGGGGGTGCCGGGCGTCTCGCCCAGCACCGAGGCGGAACCGCTCGTGGGCCTCACGAGCCCCAGCAGCATGCGGATCGTGGTCGTCTTGCCCGCGCCGTTGGGACCGAGGAACCCGTAGACCTCGCCCCGCCGCACGGACAGACTGACCTCGTCCACCACGGCGCGGTCGCCGTAGCGCTTCGTCAGCTGCTCCGTCGTCACGATCATGGCGACAATCGTGTTCCCGCGAGAGCCCCGGGTCGTCCGCTCCGGAGCGTCATGAAGATACGCACATCTGCGTACGTCCCGGGTCGTATGGTCGGCTTCATGCGCTTCAAATGGCAGGACATCGCGCTGACCGCGGCGCTGCTGTTCTTCGGACTCGCCGGGACGCGGTTCGCCGCGCGTCTCCAGACCGGGGAGTCACTCGACGTCCTCGCCTACGTGCTCATCGTCGTGGCGGCCTGCGGCCTGCTGTTCCGCTCGGTTCGTCCGCTGTGGACGGTGGCGGTCACGACCGTCGCCATCGCCGTCTACCTGGCTCAGGGCTATCCGTTCGGCCCGATCCTGATGAGCGGTGTCGCGGCCATGTACGCGGTGGCGGTGTACGCGCGCATCGAACTGGCTGCCGCGTCCGCGCTGGTCTACGCGCTGGCGATCCTGCCGTGGTGGAACGACTCGATCACCTCGTGGATCACCTGGTCGGCTGGCTGGATCCTGCTGCCGGTCGCGGCCGGCGTGCTGATGAAGCTGCGCAGGAAGTCCGCTGTGGACGTTCGCGAACGTGCCGTGATCTCCGAACGGCTGCGGCTCGCCCAGGAGGTCCACGACGTCGTCGGCCACGGCCTGAGCGTGATCGCGATGCAGGCGGGCGTCGCGCTCTACGTGCTGGACAAGGACCCGGCGAAGGCCCGCGCCTCACTGGAGGCCATCCGCGACACGTCGAAGGAGGCGCTGGACGGCCTGCGGTCCGAACTGGACACTCTGCGCGGCTCGGCTCCGCTGACACCGACGATCACCCTCGACGACATCCCTGCACTGGCCGCACGGATGCGCGAGGCAGGGCTTGAGGTGTCGGTCGAGGTCGCGGAAGTCGAACTGCCGGACACCTACCAACTCGCCGTGTACCGGATCGTGCAGGAGTCGCTGACCAACGTCCTGCGCCACTCCTCCCCCGGCGTCACCGCGTCCGTACGCGTCTACGTCGTGCGCGGCGAACTCGTCGTGCACGTGACCGACACCGGCACGCCCAGCACGTTCACGGAAGGCCACGGCATCACCGGCATGCGTTCACGGGCCGAAACACTCGGCGGCACGCTCCAAACAGACGCATCGCACGGCTTCGCGGTGATCGCCCGGATACCGTTGCCAGCATGATTCGCGTGGTGGTGGCCGACGACCAGCCGCTGGTCCGGATGGGACTGCGGACGTTGATCGAGACCGAGGACGGCGTCCAGTTCGCCGGAGAGGCCGCCGACGGCCGCGAGGCGTTGTCGCTGATCCAGTCCACCAAACCGGACGTGGTGTTCCTCGACATCCGCATGCCGGTGATGGACGGCCTGGAGGTGCTGCGCCGCGTCTCGGCCAACCCCGAACTGGGTGACGTGCGGATCGTCATGCTCACGACGTTCGACCTCGACGAGTACGTGTTCGAGGCGCTGCGGACCGGCGCGTCCGGGTTCCTGGTGAAGGACTCCGACCCGACCGACCTGCTGCGCGCGGTGCACGTGGTGGCCGATGGCGGTTCGCTGCTCTCGCCATCCGTCACGCGCCGGGTGATCGACCGGTTCGCGTCCGGTGCGTCGGCCAGGCCCGTGCCGCACCTGGACAAGCTGACCGAACGCGAGCGGGAGATCATGCGGCACGTGGCGTCCGGCGCGTCCAACGACGAGATCGCCGCCGTGCTGGTGATCTCGCCCGCGACGGTGCGCACGCACGTGTCGCGGGCGATGGTGAAGCTGGGCGCACGCGATCGCGCCCAGCTCGTCGTGTTCGCCGTTCAGTCAGGCCTCACCTGACCTGCAGATCGACCCCCGAGGTCTCCTGGCCCTCCTGGACGTGGACGAGGTCCGGGTGGATCTGGATCTCGTCCTCGAAGTTGCCGTGGAACTGCAGCTGCACGTCCTGAGTGGCGTAGCCCTTCATCCAGTACTCGTACTTGCTGTTGCGCGACGCCGACGGCCCGGCGTAGTCACCGGTCACGGGGTTCACCGCGAGCACCGTCGTGTACTCGAACGGCCTGGTGGCGTTCACGAGCTTGCCGCTGATCCTGCCGGGCTTCTTCAGCCGTGCGTCGACCGTGGCGGTGCCGCCGGATGTGACCTGGACCGGCGTCGCGCCGAAGCGGTCCGCCGCCCCACCCGACCACTGCCAGGCGTGGTCGCCGTACTCCGACGGGAACTGCACCTTCCACGCGTACGGGCCCAGACCGCTGATCTCGTAGCGGCCCTCGGTGTAGGTGCACTTCACGTTGCGCCCCTGGGAGACGTAGTAGTGAGACGGCGTCACCGACGGGCACAGGCCCGACACCGCGGCACCCGACTCGTCGTCGACGACGGAACCGCTGATGGTGCCCGCGCCGTCGAACTTCACCTGCACGGACGTCGTCTCGCCGCTGACGAACTCGAACCACTTGGCCTGATCGACGTCACCCGTGCCGCCGTTCTCCCCCACCCACTGGCTGCCGTGCGAGGCAGAGGTGCGCGGGTAGACGAAGAACCGCTCCCGGCCGGGCCAGTAGCCGTTCACCCGGAGCTTGCCGGTGCCGTCGTAGCCGCAGTGGCTCTGGTACCAGTCGACGACGTTGTGACGGTCGGGGTACACGGAGATGTAGCAGCCGTCGACCGGGGCGCCCGTGGCGACGTCGGTGAAGGTCAGCTCGAAGACGGCCTCGCGCTGCACCGTGTCGGTGGCGACCGCGGTCTCGTCCACCTTGACCTCGACGTCCTCGATCGTCTCGGACAGGTAACCCTCCGGCGGCGAGATCAGGAAGCGCCACTTGCCGGTGACCAGGTCCGAGTACCGCGCCTTGCCCTGCGCGTCGGTGGTGGCGCCGACCCCGCCGTACAGCCCTGAGGCGTCGACCCGCACGTTCGGCATCGGCTCGCCGGTCTCCCGGTCGCGGATGGTGATCTCGGCGCTGCCCATCGGCCGGGCGACCTGCTCGACGACGGTCTCCTCTCCGTCCCGCACGGTCAGCTGCTCGGACCAGTGGTCGGACGAGTACGGGAAGTAGAAGCGGAGCTTGCGCTCGCCGGTGCGCACGTGGTCGAAGCGGAACGTGCCGTCCGCCGCGGTGATCGTCCTGTCCTTGACGTCGTTGCCGTTGAGGTCGGTCAGCTGCACGCCGACGTTCGCGATCGGCTCACCGGGCTTGCGCAGGTACGTGCCGCGCACCGTGCCGTACGTGAACGGCTTCATCGCGATCGACACGGAGCCAGGCGCGGTCACCGGTTCGCTCAGGTGTTCTTCGTGCTCGCTGGCGTGGGCGAAGATCCGGTACTGCCGGCCCGCCGTGAGCGGGATGTCGAACTTGCCCTCGGCGTTGGTGAAGCCATCGCGCACCCAGCCGCCATCAGGCGTTTTCGCGATGACCTGGATCCCCTTCATCGGCAGCCCGGTCGCCGCGGACGTGACTGTCCCGTCGATCCCCGTCGGGCTGGCCGAGGCCGGTGTGCCGGAAATGAGCAGGCTGAAGACGGCCGCCAGCGCGGCCACTGTTCTGAACATCGTTCCCCCTAGAACGGACGGCTCCCCCTGAGCCGTCCGCTCGACCATAGGGCTTCGAAGTCAGGCCCGGATAGCGTCGAAAGCCTGTTTCAGGCCCTGCGCGATCTCCGGCGGGATCGAGTCGTAGGCGCGCGGCGGCTGCGGGTCGTACTCGATGCCGACCTGCACGGCCTGCGCGACCATCTCGCCGAACTCGGCCTCGACCAGCCGCAACGCCATGTCGATGCCCGCCGAGACGCCCGCGCCGCTGACGACCTTGCCGTCGAACACCACCCGGTCCGTCGACACCTCGACGCCGCGCACCTCCAGGTCCTCGCGCGCGGCCCAGTGCGTCGTGGCCTTCGAGACCAGCCCGGCCTCGGCGAGCAGCGTCGAGCCGGTGCACACCGACGTCGTCCACTTCGTCGTCGGGTGGACCTCCTGAAGCCACTCGACGACGCCGCCGGAGTCCCTGAGCAGCTCCTTCCAGTGCCCGGAGCCCGGCACGACCACGATGTCCGTCGACTTCAGCGAGTCGAACGTGTCGGTCGGCACGACGCTCAGCCCGTTGTCGGACTTCACCGGGTCGAGCGTGGCGGCGACGAACCGCGCCGTGATGATCGGCACGCTGCCGAGCACCTCGAACGGGCCGACGAAGTCGAGCGCGGTCATGTTCGGGTAGAGCACGAACGTGGCATCCATCAGGCAACCCCAGTGGTCCGGAAACGGGCGCGGTAACTGCCCGGCGACACGCCGAGCACGCGCAGGAAGGCCCTTCGCAGGGTCTCGGCTGAGCCGAACCCCGACTGGCGGGCGACGAGGTCGAGCGAGTCGCCGGTGCTGGCCAGCCGGTCGGCGGCGGCCTCGACGCGGGCTCGTTCGACGTACTGCGCGGGCGAGACGCCCACGTTGCGGGAGAAGACGCGGGCGAAGTGCCGCACGCTCATCATGGCCTTGCGCGCCATGACCGGCACCGTCCACTCCCGCGTCGGATCGGCGTGGATGTCGTCGAGCAACGCGCGCAGCGAGCCGTCCCGCACCGGCTTCGAGCGGGTGTGCACGCTGAACTGCGACTGGCCGCCCGAGCGCTGCAGGAAGACGACCAGGTACTGCGCGATCCTGCGGGCGAGCGCGGGCCCGTGGTCCTGCTCGACCATGGCCAGGGCCAGGTCGATGCCCGCCGTCACGCCCGCGGACGTGGACACCTCGCCGTCGCACACGAAGATCGCGTCCGGCTCCACGTCGACGCCGCGGTTCTCCAGCTCGCCGGTGAACGCCCAGTGCGTCGTCGCCTTCTTGCCCTTCAGCAGCCCGGCGCTCGCCAGCACCACGGATCCGGTGCAGACACCGGCGACCCGGCGCGACTTCAGCGCGAGCCGCCGCAGGTTGGTCATGAGCACCGCGTCGGACGCGGCCTCGTCGTAGCCCCAGCCGCCGACCACGATCAACGTGTCGATCGGACGGTCCAGCTCGCGCAGATCGGCGCCCGCCTCGATGCGCACGCCCGCGGTCGCGGTGAACGGTTCTCCCCCGAGCGTGGCGAGCGTGACCTCGTACCGCGGCTCGCCGTAGTTGGCTGCCTGGAACACCTCTATCGGTCCCGCCAGGTCCAGCAGCGCCGTGCGGTCGTAGGCGACCACGACCATCTCCCTCAGATTCCCCACACCTCCACTTTCCTCACCCCCGCCTGAGGCGGCAACGCCATATGCCCCTCGCATTCGGCCACCCACGTAAACTGGTGCGCGATGCGCAAAGTGCTCTTCTTCGCGGCGATCGGCCTGCTCACGATCCTGCTGGTCGTGAGCGACCACGTGTTCCCGCCACCCTCGGAGCCCGATCGCGAGACCAGGACCGCGGTCGTGGCGCTCGGCGACAGCACGATGTCCGGTGAGGGCGCCGGCGACTACGAGCCGGGAACCGACGGCGAGGACGGCGGCGACTGGTGCCATCGCTCGCGCGAGTCCGAGATCATGAAGACCGAGTTCCAGGCCGACCAGAAGATCAACCTGGCGTGCTCCGGCGCGAACTCGGACAAGCTGCGCAACGAGCAGTTGCCGAAGCTGCGCGCGATCGCCGGATCGAACCAGGTCGTCGCGATCGTCGTGGCCATCGGCGCGAACGACGACCCGAGGTTCTCCGAGATCCTCAACAAGTGCTTCGAGGCGTGGGGCAAGCGCAGTGACTGCACGTCGTCCGTGGCGCCGGAGTGGACCAAGCGCGTGCGGCGGATGATCCCCAAGGTCGAGAACACGCTCAACGCCATCCGCCAGACCATGCGCGACTCCGGCTACCTCGACTCCTCCTACCAGCTGGTCGTGCAGTCGTACGCGGCGCCGGTGTCGCCGAAGATGCCGCAGTCGCTGCAGAACCTGTCCGGCTGCCCGCTGCGCACGGCCGACCTGGAGTGGGTCGTGGAGGAGGCCGTGCCGGAGCTGTCGAACGGCCTGCGCACCGCCGCGGCGAAGGTCAACGCCCGTTTCCTCGACCTGGCACGGGCCGGTGAGGGTCACGAGGCGTGCGTGGGCGGCAGCAAGCCCGAGACGGAGTGGTTCACGCGGTTGACGGTCGACTTCGACGGCCTGAAGGACCAGAGGCGCGCGTCGCACGCGTTGCAGGAGTCGTTCCACCCCAACGCCCGCGGTCACGAGCAGATCGGCCGGTGTCTCACCGAGTTCCTGGCTTCGGACAAGCGCGACGGGGCGTGCGTGCCGCGGTTGAACGGCACGCTCGGTCTCACGACTGAAAGCTAGACCCAGCGCTTGAGTTCTGTGGCCGGCCAGCCGGGATTGCCCGTGCGGGCGAACCTCGCCCACGCCCGCGCGATGTCGCCGCGGAACATGTCCGGGACGTCGGCGCCGTGGTGTGCCGGCGTGCGGGCGTAGATCGAACGGAACGCACCGCCGTGCTCGTCGGCCAGCCGCATCGTCGGGCGCTGGAACAGTTCGGCGTCCTCATCGGCCGTGTGGCAGACCATCAGGTCCACGTCGTACGGGCCTTCCAACGGGCTGCGCGGCAGCGTGTCGCCGTCGACGATCGGCTGGTACAGCACGACTTCCGGGTCGGCTTGCCGTTGTGTTCGAACAGCTTCCTCGGGCGTGAAGAACCTTCCGGCGAGGCTGTGCGCGATCGCGCGGTGGAACAGGCCCTTCGCGGTGGGCATGACCATCAGGCTCGCGACCGTCTGCGCGCCGGACGACTGTCCGGCGACGGTCACGTTGGCCGGATCTCCGCCGTAACGCGCGATGTTGCGCTGGATCCAGCGCAGCGCCGAGACGACGTCGAGCAGCCCGCGGTTGTGCGGAAACCCTTCCAGGGCACCATAACCGTCGACCGCGAGCCGGTAGTCGCAGCTGACGAACACGATCCCGTTCGACGCGAGGAAGTCGCCCGCGTACTCCGGTTGTGCCGAGGTGCCGACGGTGTTCGCGCCGCCGTGGATCCAGAGGATCACCGGCGCCGGACCGTCCGTTGCAGACCAGACGTTCAGCGTGTGCCGGTCACCGAAAGCGCCCGCCGGCTCGCCGTCGCAGTCCACCGGTGGGTGGAGGCGCAGCGGGCCGACGGGCGGTTCGGCGTAACGGATTCCGAGGTTCAGGCCGTCACCTGGTGCGAGACCGGCAGCACGCGCAGGTTCGCGGCCGCCCGTTCCAGCTGGGAGAGCACGCTCGGCCGCATCCCCGCGATCTCCTGTTCCGACGCCGGCCCGGAGATCTCCTGCAACAGCACCTGCTGCGGGTGATCACCCTCGGCCTCGGCGACCGCGAGCACGCGGAACGGCGTGCCGGGAGCGAAGATCACGCGTTCCTCGGTGGCCACGGCGACTCGGTCGGTCACCTCGACCACGCGGCCGGTGACCGACCAGATCAGGTACTCGGTGACGCCCTCGATGCGCTGGGACGGGTTCGCGACGGCGTCCAGCAGGCCGTGCTCCACCAGGACCTCGCCGTGGCGGTAGCGCCGCGGACCCGTGGGGCCGCTCATGCCCCACACCGCCGCGATGCCGTTGTGCACGGGCAGGCGGTTCAGGCCGGAGACGATGCACGCGACGTACGGGCGCAAGCGGCCCAGACGTCCCATGCGGAGCGTTTCGACGACCATCTCCTCGTCCTGCGACACGCACGCCAGCAACGCCGTGAGGTCGGTGACCATGGCCTCGAACGCGGCCGGGTCCTCCTCCGCGTCCGGGCGCTGGGAGAGCAGGCGGACGACCGTCGCCGCGTGCACGCCGTAGCGTTCGCCGAGCGCACGGCGGACCGTGTCGCGTTCGGCGTCCGAACTGCTGTGGTCCACGGAGACCGTCTCGCGCTCGCCGTCGTTCTCCGGCGGGATCTCCCACAGGGCCAGCGGCTGCAACGGCAGCGGGCCGTCCACGCGGAACCTCACCGGGGCGGAGTCCGGGTCGTCCGAGGGGAACGCGGCCTCGTCCGGGTCGTCCAGCGCGTGCGACGTCACGGTCGCCATCGCCGGACCGGCGCCGATGCTCGCGTACGCGGACCGTTCCGTCTCGGGCTCGGCCGGCGTGACGGCGGTGAAGAAGCCGGCGCCGTTGTCCGACGAGTCACGCGTCGACAACGCGTGTGCCGGGGCTGCGGGAGGCTGAGCGGGCGGAGGAGGCGGCGGCGCGGTCACCTTGGAGTCGCAGAACACCAGCCGCAGGAGCTTGCGCACCTCGGGCTCCAGGCGTTCGACGAGGGCTGCGCCGTGCACCGCGACCGCGCCAGGCGTCGTGCGCCCAGGCGTGCCCACGGTCAGACGGGCCCACTCCGGGTCGAGAGGCTGAGTGCGCACTTCGGCCGCGTTGTAGGGCTCGTCCTGCTCACGCACCCACAGGCCGGAGGGCACGACTTCGAGCACGACACCGTCGCCGAGGGTGAACACACCGGGTGAGACCTCGGTCAGGCCCTGCACCGGCGTCCGGTAGCCCGACACGACGGGCACGGACTCGTTCGGCACGCACAGCACCTCGGTGACGAACGGCCGCCACGTCTGCTGCCCGCGCGGGTCGACCGCGATGACCGCGGGCCCGCCACTGCGCAGGTTGCCCACCGGCAGGCCGGTGAACATGGCGATCGGCTCGCCGATCTGGTCCGCGACCAGGCTTCCGATGCTCGCGTCGATGCCGTACGGGACGAGCCGCACGCGCGACCGGGCCGCCTGGGGCAGCGCCGTGAGCAGGCGGCACACCTCGTCGATCGGGATCGACGACTGGCCGGGGCCGCCGACGACGACCGTCAGCACGTTGTCGCGGCACGGCAGCGCCACGATCGGCCGTGAGTCCTGGGCGGCCGGCTCGAACGGCGGCTGCTGCGCGCGCAGCCAGAGTCCGCTCGGAATCGGCTCGGAGATGCCGATCTCGCCCGTCGGCCACGGCGAGTTCGGGTCCATCGCCTCCCACTGCGGCACCGGGAAACGGCGGCCGAACGGCATCGGGGACGCGTTCGGCTGGAACTTCACCCAGCTGCCGTAGCCCTGCGTGCCGACGACGAACGCGGCACCGGGCACCGTGGTCAGCACGCCGTCCGGCGCCACGACCTCGGTCTGGAGCTGCTCGGCGAGCCACTGGGCGGGCGCGGTCGGCCGCATCGTCCCGGCGTGCGACACCGCGAGCCGGAGGGGCCCACGGCCGTGCAACGCCGTCACGACGTGCGGCCAGAAAGTGCTTTGGTCTCCGCCGGGGAAGTCGACCACGACCACGGTCCGGCCGGTGTCGGCGGGAAGGGCGCGCGCGAGTCCCGTGGCGCCCTGACTGGGGCCTTCGGGATTGGAGACGACGAGCGTCGACCCCACCAGGTTCGCCGCGAACGGCGTCCTCTGGGGTACCGGCTCCGGCGGCGGCGCTGCTGCCGGGGGCTGCTCGACGGGATACAGATCCATGTCCTGCTCGGTGCTCGTAATCGTCTGAACCCCGAAAACGCTCTGGGCAGAACTCTGGGTCTGTGGTTGCTGGTCGCCATGGGCGGCGGCACGTCGGCCCATCAAGCGCCTGATCACCTCCGTGCCATCCCGGTCACTCGCCCTTTCGGCTTAATCGGGCAACGAGCGTGCACGCTATCAAGACGCACCGCACACTTGTCACCCAGTCGGGTTATTTGGCGTCATCCGATCGAGACCCACACGGCGCGTGCTCGTCCGCACACTCCGTCAGGGCCGATGATCGCGGACGCGGAGTAGGCCTTGCGTCCGTCCCGGCCAAGTTCCCACGCCAGGAGCACGTGGTCCACGCCCAGTTTCACCGGCTGCTCGGTTCGGGCCACGAAGGTGCCGAGCACGAACGCCGGTCCCCCGTCCGGTGCGACGGGCTGCGCGGACGGACAGTCGAGCGCCGCCCAGACGATCTCCGGCAGCACGCTGACCCCGTCGTTGGGCAGCACACCGGTCGGCGTCCAGACCCCGGCCCACTCGGTGCGGCCGTCGAGCGGGCCCAGCAGCGCGGCGATGCCGTCTTCCCTGTTGGGACCGCATCCGAAGCACGTCGGGAACGGGTGCCTGTCGCGCCACGGCACCTTCGCCGAGGCCTTCAGCGCCTCGTCCAGCGTCGGCGCGGCGGGAACCTCCAGGTCGAGCGTGGCGGGCTCGGCAGAGGCGATCACCGTCTCCCCGTCGAACAACTGCCCGTCGCGGACCTCCATCCCGCGGTCCAGCGGCACCGGTTTGCGCAACCGGACGCTCACCGTTTCCGCGTCGACGTGCGCGGCGAGCAGACCGGCGGAGTACCCGCCGTTGCCCATGCCGGGAGGCCCGTTGAACCTGCTCGCGACCGTCACCGTGCTCATTCCAGGCCCTCCGCGTACACCCACTGGCCGTTCTCCCTGATGAACTTGCTCCGCTCGTGCACCACGCCCCCGACGTAGTGCGCACGGAACTCCACCACACCCACGCTCTGCAGCAGACCGCCGTTCTCGGTCGCCAGAATTTCGAGCTTGAGCCAGCGGTCGGTCGAGTCGAGTCCGGCGCTCTTGGGGCGGTGCTTCGCCGCCCACGTGCGCAGCAGGTAGTCCTCATCGGACACCGCGAAAGCGCTGTAACGCGAACGCATCAGCTGCTCGGCCGTGGCCGCTTTGCGGGCTCCGGAGTGCAGCGCACCACAACAGTCCACATAGGACTGACCAGTACCACAGGGGCACAGTTTGTTGTTCACGCCGACATTGTGCCTGGTAAACCCATTAGAACCGATGCCGCACCCCGTACGTACCCCTTGTCAAGACTGACTTCGCGGGAGGCAGAGGAGACGGCAGTGAGTGTCGACAGCAGGACTGAGCTCGTACCGCTGCGAACGTGGTTCGGGCTCCGATGGCGCGGCTACGACCGCGACGAGGTGGACGACTACGTCGCCGAGCTGGAAGCCGAGCTTCGCCTGGTCACAGCCGACCGCGACGCCTCGGAGGCCCGCGCGGAGGCCCTGGCGAGCAGACTGGTCTCGGTCCAGGAGGAGAACGCCGCCCTGCAGGACGGCCTGCACCGAATCTGCCTGACCCCGATCGACCCGAAGGGCCTGCCCGAACGGCTCGCCCGCATGGTCGCCCTGGCCGAGGAAGAACGCCGTGACGTCGTCAGGGACGCGCAGCTCAAGGCGTTGATGATCGTGGGCGAGGCCGAGCAACGAGCCCGCCGCCTGGACGAGGAGGCGGCAGCGAAACGCGACGGGATCCGCGAGGACTTCCGGCTCGCGATGTCGGCCCGCCGCGCCGAGGCGATGCGCGCCCTGGCCGAACTGCGCAACGTGGCCCGTGACGAGGCCGAGCGCATCGTCGCGGAGGCGAAGGTGCAGAACCTGCACATCACGTAGGTCGCGAGATCTCGCGCGAAGCCCGGCCCGGGACCCCCCGAAAGTCCCAGGCCGGGCCTTCCCCCGTCGGCAACCTTGCACCGGTCGATCCGGGACCTGTCCCAACGCCACACGCAACGGGAGAATCAGGCAAGAGGACGAGAGCTTCGGTCTCCTACTCACCCTGCTCCCGCTGGTCTTATTGGTTCATCAGAAACCAAAGCAGACCAGAACAGGCGGTAGGAACATGTCAGTCGCAATCGTGACCGGTGGCAGCTCGGGCATCGGCTGGAGCACGGCCGTCGAACTGGCCCGGCGAGGCGCCGCGGTGATCCTCACCTACGGCTCCAACGAGACCGGCGCCAAGCAGGCCGTCTCCGTCATCGAGCAGAACGGCGGCAAGGCCGTCGCCCTCCCGCTGGACCTGGGCCGCAGCGACACCTTCCCGGCGTTCCGCGACCAGGTCACCGAGGTGCTCGGGGGCTGGGGCCGCGACACGTTCGACGTCCTCGTGAACAACGCGGGCTTCGCCCAGACCGCCCTGTTCCCCGACACCACCGAGGAACTGTTCGACAAGTTCTACCGCGTCCTGCTCAAGGGCCCGTTCTTCCTCACCCAGACCCTGCTCCCGCTCCTCGCGGACGGCGGCGCGGTGGTCAACACGACGAGCAGTTCCACCGAACAGGCCGAGCCCGGCTACTCCGGCTACGCCACCATGAAGGGCGCCCTGGTCGTGCTGACGCGCTACCTGGCCAAGGAGCTGAGCCCGCGCCGCATCCGCGTCAACTCCGTCTCCCCCGGCGCCACCCGGACCAGGCTGGGCGACGACGCCTTCGAGAAGTTCCCGGAGTTCATCCCGGCGCTGGCCGCGAAGACCGCGCTGGGCCGCGTCGGCGAGCCCGACGACGTGGCGGTGGCGATCGCGGCGCTCGCCGGTGAGGACGGCCGGTGGATCACCGCGCAGAACGTCGAGGTGTCCGGCGGATTCGGGCTCTGACCAGCGCGCTACTGCATGTTCGTGACGTGTCCGTGCTCGGGGAACGCGACGCACGTGTAGAGCTGCAGGTGGTAGCCGCGGCCGATCATCAGCATCGTCGGCTCGTGCGGAGCCGGGAACGGCGGATGGTCCGTCCCGGCGTCCTCGATCGGCTGCCAGCTCTGGTTGCCGTCCCACTCCGAGCTGGCGATGGTGAGCAACGGTTCGACGTCCGCGCCGCAGTCCGGGCAGGACATCGGGTACGGGTCGGAGAAACTCCACGGCGCGTGCCCGCCGACCTTGCAGCCGGTGGCGACGGACAGCTCGTACTGGTACTTCTGCTCTTCCCGCTTCTCCCACTCGTGCACCTGCCCGGCCAGTTCCTCGGGCAGGCAGTGCGGAGCCGGGTACTCCACGACCGTCTCCGGGTGCAGCACGCACGGCTGCGGCAGGTAGTTGTCCTCGACCGCGACCGGCAGCGGCGGTGCTGCCAGCGGGTCGGTCACCTCGGCGGCGACCCGCCAGCGCACCACGGTGCTCGGCACGTAGCCGTCGTCCTCGTGGTCGAACGGGCACCACAGCACCTGCACCAGGTCCGCGCCGTCCGGGCTGGGAAGACCGGGGACGTCCCGCGCGTACAGCTGCGCCACCGGCACCATCGGCGACGGTCCGTCCTGCGCGATCTCCGCACCGTCGTCCACGCGGTCGACGACGGCCTTCTCGTCCTCGGTCAGCAGGTTCGTGCCGCGCTCCCGCGGCCTGGCCCACGCCTGCGTCAGGATCCGCCGCCGCGCCATCACGTCGGGCACGCTCGCGCCTTCGAGAAACGGGCCGGCGTGCTCGGCGCACGTCGGCCACGGTTCCCGCGCCGGCCACAGCAACGGGCCGCCGATCGAGCTGTCCGACGTGGTCGGCTCGCCGGGCCGCGGGTGCAGCCGCACCGCGGTGCGGGCCAGTGAGGTGAAGGCGGGCAGGTGCGCTGTCAGGTCGACCGGGCGCGGTGGAGTGGTGCGGACCATGACGGGATCGTATTGGCAGCTTCAGTTCGCCGGACCTTCACTCCGCCGGACCTTCACTCCGCCGGACCGAATGCGCGGCGTGGAAACGGCTGGCGGACTACCAGATGAGTGCCATCACCGACACGATCGCGAAATGGCCTCCAGTGCAAGCGCCAGATTCACCCGATCCGCTCCCCCGAGCCTCGGCAATGGCACCAGTTTCTGCCCGACTCCTCAAGCATCGCGGTGACAAGGCCGTCCGTGAGGACGCGTTCGAGCCTGCCCAAGGTGGCCAGACGGATCGAACCGAACTCGTCGTTCCCTGCGCTGAATGACAGCCGCGGCGGTGAGGTCGCCCCCCTCTCGCTCAGCTCCGACCAGCAAGATGCGGGAGATCCTTGTGATGTCACCTGGTTGACCGGGTCCTAACCTGGTGTCCCGCTGAATCTACTCGTACGCCTCGATGCGCCCGCGCTGCAAGAGAGGGCGATGCGGACGGCGCAACGGTCCGCACCCCCGGTTGCGCCTTTCAAGACCGCAGGCCGACGACCAGCTCATCCGCGACCAGATCGTGCCGTTCAGAGGCGGACAGCCATCTGGCGCTGCTCGCCCCGCGTGTCTTCTCGACCATAAAAATGTTGCCGAAGTTGATCGCAACATCCCGCATGTGACTGATCACCGCAACCAGCCGACCGTCACCCGCGTTCCTGTGCAGCTCCTGCAAGGCCCAGCTCAACACGTTCGTGTCGAGCGTGCCGAACCCTCGTCGAAGAACAGCGCCTCGACCAGTGCGAGCGCGAGGCTCGCAAGGAACGTCTCGCCTCCGGACGGGGTCATGACGTCCCGCGCCTGGCCCGTGCTCATGTCGATGATCCGGAAGTCCTCCGCGAAGCCGAAGTGGTCGTCCGTCATCTTCCCGAAGATGGTTTTCGCCACCGCGAGCACCCGACGTTGTCTCTTGCGCACGACGCTGTTGACGAACTTCCCATCCGCGAGCTAGGTGGCCAGCTCGCGGAGCCCGTTCACGACGGCCGTGCTGCGCCGAGCCGTTCGTCCAGCTCCTGAGACACCGGCAGCGCGAGGTCAGCCGTCCGGCGATCGCGTTTGGCCAACGCCACGGCCACGTCGTTCTCGCGGATCAGCGACGCCGGCGCTTCGACGTCAGCCACGTCGACCTTGTCGTATGCCGCGGCGATTTCCTCCTGCGCCGCAACGATCTGAGCGTCCAATGCCTGTGCCTCGTCGAGGCAGGCCTTCATGGCCCACCTCGCGAACGCCCACACCTCAGCGGCCCATTTCGGGTCGTCGACGAGAGCAGGTTGCTGCGGACGAACCGGAACCTCACCCTGGTTCAGCAGCTCGGTCGCGGCCGACGTCCGTTCTGCGAGAACGTGCAGTTGCTGAACCAGATCGCCTCTTGGGCGTTCCACTTCGGCACGGTGTCGCTGTTCAAGCGCTCTGAACTCCTCGAGCAACGGTGCCGCTTTGCGGAGGAGACCCTTTCTGGCCTCGTCCAACTCATTCAGTTTGGTCTCCTGCGCCGCAGCCTGTCCGATCGCCGCCGCGATCGCCTCGGTGGACACGTCCTCGCCATCGTGAAACGTGACAGAAAGCCCACCGAAACCGGCCTCGATCGTCTGCCACCGGGCCGCGAGCGTGTTCGCCGCCGCCACCGCCTTCTCCGCGCTCTCAATCGCCTCCTTCGAGGCTTCGATGCGAGCCAACAGCTTCTCGTGAGCGGCGCGCGCCCGCTCGGTCTCTTCCTAGCGCGGACGTGGGAACGTTGGAGAAGTCCTTCGGGCACAACAGAACCACGTCGTGCGACACCACATCGGGATCGAGTCCCAACCGGCGTACGAAGTCCCGCATGGCCATCACGTACACAGCGGACTGGATCGCCGCTGCGGCGACTTTGCCTGGATCCGCGCTCCGGTCGATCACCGGGAACGACTTGATCTCCACTACGTGGAAGCGGTGCCTGCTCCGGAACGCGATCAGGTCGGGTTCGAGGTAGACGGCCCGGCTACCGACGTCCATGCGCAGCAACGGTTGGTCAAACAGGGTGCCGGCGTCCTCAGCGGACCGCGCGGCGCGGATAAGCAGTTGGGCGGACCGCTGGTGCCTCGTCTCGAGCGATTCACGCCCGGCGGCGGAATTCAGGTCGTCGTAGGCCACCTCGGGCAGTGGCAGGTCCAACTGCTCGCGCAGTACCCGGACCAGTTCCGCACAACCGTTGGCCTTGACGACGGCCTCGAACGCGTTGCCGCGTGCGAGAGCGAACGGGGACGCACCGAACGAGGCGAGCGCGCCCAGGTGCTCGGCGAGAGCTTTCTTATCGACACCTGCGGTGTCGAGGACGCGCCGGCGGGTGCAGCCGAGGTTGCTGATCAACGCGGCGATCGTCCTGGCGTTGTGCTTCGTCGGCTCGACCGGCCCCCGAATACCGTCCAAGCGCGACTTCTGTTCTGTCACCGTGCTTCTTTCTCGGGGACGCTCCGTGGGAGGTGCTTCAGAAGTCGGTCGCGGTACGACGCACGACCTTCAAACTGGAGCCGAACAGCTGACGGGTCTCGTCGAGCTAGGTACGGGCTCGTTCGGCCGCGGCCTCGCGGTGTGCGCGGTCCGCGTCCTCGTGGACACTCAGCTCAGCAGCAGCAGCAGCAGCGGCGGCGACTGCGGGCTGCATCACGTCGAAAGTGGCTGCGGCATCAGGGATGTTCGCAGCGAACTGCCACAGCAGCCGCAGCACCGGTGTGGTCGGCGCGACCATCCGCCCGACCTGTTCGGCAAGTGCGATGCCCGATCTCAGGAAGTCGACGCGCGCACTCAAAGGCCCCACCACACGACAAGCCATCGGCCACGTGGACACCGCGAGCAGGCCACGGACCGGAACCAGCAGATCAGCTGTGAGCGCGCTGCAAAGGTAGTACGGCCGGGCGTGGGGTGACGACTGGAACGACCGCCCTTCGTCACGCTTCAGACTGGTCAGCTTCGAACTCGTCAGGTCACCGGAGAACACGACCTTGTGCACCGAAGCGATCAGCTTCGGCGCGGACGGGACACCCAGCAACACGAGCGCCTGGTGGACCTGTTCCCGCACTGGGAGGATCGACTCGGGCTCCGGAACCTCGTCGAGGTCAGCGGTGGGCGCGGTCATCGCAGCCAGCGCCTGGTCCCACGCGTTCTCCGCCTTACGGAGTTCTCGCACCCGCACCGGATCCCCGGCCATCGCCGCGCGACGCACCTCGGTGCGAAGTTGCTCGATGTGCCGTTCGAGATCTTCCGGTGCCTCCGCCATGAGCAAGACCGCACCACGTCTTCCAGTAAATTCCAGCAGCTACCACGCTTATTGAGCTCCGTTTACTCGGCGTGTCAGACGCTGATCACCGGAATAACCGTCTGACCTGCGTGGATGTAGTGCCGCAACAGCCGAGCCGTCGTCCGCGCATCAGCCAGCGCGCTGTGCTGCCGACCGTCCTGCTCAAAGTCCCCGACGCCCACTGCCCGGCAGCAGTCGCGCAACGAGCGCCGCCCCGACCGGTGCACGTACTCGTCAATTTGCATGGTGCACAACGAGGGGCCGCCGCCGAACTTCTTGCCAGCACGGGAGAACTCCGCATCGAGGAACCCCCGGTCGAACGGCAGGTTGTGACCGACGAGAACCGCACCGTCGAGTTGCTCCGCGACGAGCACCGCGATGTCGGCGAACCGTGGTGCGCCCCGGAGATCCTCTCCGCGCAGACCGTGCACGGACGTGGCGCCGGGGCCACGTTCCGGGTTGACGAGGCTGCTCCACTCCCCCTGCACAGTTCCGTCCTGGGCAAGCCGGATCACAGCGATCTCGACGATGCGGTCGCGGCGCCGGGCCGCGAAGCCCGTCGTCTCGACGTCCACCACAGCGAACGGCATCCCTTCTACACCAGCGGCATCCGGTACCGGCCTGCCCGCGATCGGGTCGAGGTCGGCGGACGGCAGCGTCTCCTGGAGCTCGGACAGGACTTCGGCCGCTCTGGCAATGTCGAGGTGGCCGTGGGAATAAGCGAGGTGCCGCAACGCGTCGCCGAGATAGGGGTCGTACTTCTCGACGGTCGTGTTGGGCACCGCGGCGGCCAGTTCGAGGCCGGACGGGACGCCACTGTCGAGCATCTCCCAGATCGCGCGGCCGAGCTGTGCAGGCGTGCAATGAGAGATGGTGAGTGCCACGCCGTCTCGGCCGGTCTGGAAACCGGCGGTCGTCAGCCATACGGCCAGGGTGTCGAGCAAGCGGTCGCCGAGCCATGGGAACAGGACGGTGTCGTCGCCCCAGGCGAGTGCGGGGACGGTGCCGAGTTCCAGGCGCCGGTAACTGCTGCGCCCTTCCTCCAAAAGCCTGCGCGCTGTGGCGTCGAGATATGCCGGCACCTCGTCCGATTCGTACCAGGTTCGCATCCTGCGCCGCACGACGTCGCTGATCTGTGCGGGCGTCCCTGCGAACAAGGGTGCCCGGCCACCGCCTGCCAGGGAGAGCTCAATCAGCTTCGCGCGGTCGTCAACGACCCGGACCTGCCAGCGGCGGCCCGCGAAGATCATCATCTGACCGGGGAGCACGGGGTGCAGGATCGGGATCGTGCCCAGCGTTCGGCTGCCGCTGACCATGCGGTACTCCTCGGACGTCGCGAACGCCGCGTAGAAGCTGTAGTGGTTGACGATGCCCTCGCCGACGCGGCCGAGGAGCATCAGACCGTCGGGTTCCTGCTGGATCAGCTCTGCGCGGCCGAGGTCACGCAAGACGTCGCCGAACATGCGCTGGTCGACGTGCGCGAATGGCCCGCCCTGGCACAGCACCCGCCAAATCTGGACGGGCTGGGCACCCTGCTGCTGGGCGATGATCGACAGCACCTGCTGGATCAACGTCGAGAGGTGCAGCGACGACGAGTCCGGAGGCTCGTACCAGCGTTCGAGCAGCAGGTCGACCATGGCGACCGTCTGGAACAGCTCGGCGCGCAGCTGATCGGAGGGCGGGGTGTCCGCGGTGATCTCCGGTTCCGCCACGTACATCCGCAGCACCGCCGCCTCGCCGCGACGACCGGACCTGCCGAGGCGCTGCCGCAGACCGGACACCGTCGGCGGCGCCCCGATCTGAGCCACGGAGGCCACCGAACCGATGTCGATGCCCATCTCCAGCGTGGAGGTGCAGATCGCGGTCGTTGGTCTGGTGCTCTTGAGCTGTTGCTCGACGTGCTCGCGAACGTCCTTGGCGAGGTTGCCGTGGTGTGGGAAGAACTCGTTGGGAACGTTGACTTTCTCGCTCATCAGCCGGAGCCGGTCGGCATAGCGCTCAGCTTCCCCGCGACGATTGACGAAGACCAGGTGGTTCTTCCCGCGCAGGGTTGTGAACAGGTGCTGAGCGATCGCCAGTGAACTCTCCGCGGCGTCGTCCTCCTGCTCGTTGGTGGGCACCGAGTCGTCCAGGTAGCCGCGCACCTGGAGCCTGAGCTCGCCCCTGTCGTCGTTCGACTCGACGACTGTGACCGAGTTCCCGCTGCCGGGCCTCAGGAACTCGGCCGCACCGCCCATGTCACTCAGCGTCGCGGACAAACCGACACGGGGCACCTTCCTGCGCAACGACAGCTCTAGCCGATGCATCAGCGACTGGAGCTGGGCACCGCGGGGAGTGCCGATGAACGAGTGCATCTCGTCCACCACCACCCAGTCAAGGCCCGCGAACACCCTCGCGATCTCCAGGCCGCGCAGCACGAACAACGCTTCCAGCGACTCGGGTGTGATCAGCAGAATGCCGTCCGGCCGCGCGAGCACCTTCGCCTTGCCCGCGCTCGCCACGTCGCCGTGCCAGCGGTGCACCGGCACGCCGAGGTGCTCGCACAGCTCGTCGAGCCTGCGGTGCTGATCGTTGATGAGCGCCTTCAGCGGAGACACGTAGAGCGCTCGAACACCCGCCTTCTCCTCGTGCTGCAACAACGTCGAGCAGATGGGCAGGAACGCGGCCTCGGTCTTGCCCGATGCGGTGGCCGCGGCGATGATCACGTCACGGTCCGCCGCCGTGATCTCCGGGATCGCACGTTCCTGGGCGTCGCGCAGCTCCGGCCAGCCCTGCGCCCAGACCCATCGCTGCACCTTGTGGTGCAACAGGTCGAAGCTGGACGACCGGGCGTGCTCAGAGCCGGAACGAGGCGAGGTCGTCATCGCTTGCCCTGGGTTGTTCCTGGACCTCGTCCAGCGGTTCGAGGTCGGGGTTGGTCTCAGCTTCCAGCCGGACGGCGCCGAGCAGGTGCCGCCAGTCCTCCCCCGGGTTGCTCTCCAGGATCGCCAGCAGGTTGAGGAACTCCTTGATGGTCGTGCGCGGCGTGCGGAAGTAGGCGTCGCCGATGCGCTGCGAGCAATGCTGCATGAACGCGGTCAGGGCGTCGTCAGGCACCAGGTGCGCGGCGGGGTCCCCGGAGGCGAACACGTCGCGCAGCTTGGTGAGCAGGACGTAGAAGTCCTCCTGGCTGAGGCCGGCCAGCCGCAGCACCGGACCGGAGTTGTCGACCAGACCGTTGGTGGCAAAGGTGTTCTCGGCCAGCCTCGACTGCAGGGCCTCGTAGGAGTAGAGACCCCGGCGGGTGTCCATGAGGAACTCCGGGGTGCCTCCGAACAGGAAGCCGAGGTGAGCGGAGGTGCCCTGCAGGCTGTCGTTGACGATGCGCAGGATCTGCTCGTAGTTGGCCGAGCGCGCCTGGGCGGAGGTGAGCTTGTAGAGGTTCACCATCTCGTCGAGGCACACCAGCAGGCCGGTGTAGCCCGCCATCCTGACGAACCGGGACAGCAGCTTGAGCTGGTCGTAGAAGTTCGCGTCGTCGACGATCGTCCGGACCCCGAGCGCGGCGCGGGCGTCGGTCTTCGTGCTGAACTCGCCGCGCAACCAGCGCACCGCGTCCGACTTGAGCTGCTCGTTGCCGGTGTCGTGCCCACGCCAGTACGCGGCGACAACCTCGGCGAAGTCGTAGCCGCCCACGAGTTCCGACAGCTCACCGAGGCGTTGGCGGATAACGGCTTCCGTGCTCGTGCTCCGCTCCCTGGCGGTGGTGAGAGACTGCGACACGAACCGTTCCACGACCGCACCGAGCGCTCCGCCGTCCGGTTTCGCCTGTGTCGAAGTGTTCCTGGTGAGCTCGGCGTACAGGCTGCGTGCCTGTCCGCCGGTCGCGTGCAGCCTGCGGTCAGGTGCGAGGTCGGCGTGCATCGTGACGAGCTTCTGCTTGAGCGCCACGGATCGGATGAGGTGCAGGAAGAACGTCTTGCCCGCGCCGTACTCGCCGATGACGAACCTGGTGGTGGCTCCGCCGTCCACGACGCGTTCGATGTCGCGCACCAGCGCGCCCACCTCCTGCGCCCGCCCGACCTGGACGTGCTGCTGCCCGCTGCGCGGCACCACACCGGCCCGCAGCGACTGGATGATCGCGTCGCGCTCGCGCGGGCGAATTCGGTTGGAGGCGGTCGTCATACCAGCAGTTCTCCTCGCGCGTACTCGTTCAGACGGTAGTCGTCGCCGTCGTCTTCGATCAGTGGTTCTCCGGCGACGTCCACGGCCGCCTCGTTCACAGTGTCCAGCGCACCTTCCACCAGCAGGTGCAACTCACCGCAGAGCAGTTCCAGCTCCGACCGCGTCCAGAAGGGACGTTCGGCCAGCGTGCGAGCGAGGTTTGAGTGCGGTCCGTCCAGTCCTTCGACCGACGCGACGTCCGGAACGGAGGGCGCTACGACGGCCACGATCTCCTCTTCCTCCTCGGCGAACAGGTCGGCGAGCAACGCGGACACCGCCGCCGTCTCCGCGAGTTTCGCCTCGATGAGGGCTCGGTCGAGCTCAAGGCCATCGGTCCGTTCTTCCTTGGACGGCGAAGGGATCGCGAAACCCGCCGGTCCTGGTGCGGCCGCACGGACGGTGACGGGCTCGGACGCAGGCTGGGCCAGCGACCGGTGCAGGCTGGTGTGCACCGTGTCCGGGTCGAGCTCCAACAGCGAGTAGATCTTGCGCAGCGTCTTCACCTCGCCCGGCGAGATGTGCCCGTCGATGGCCGCCACCGTGGTGAGGAAGTCCGCGACCGCGCGCCGCTGCGGGATGGTGAGCGCCGCGAGCCGCTTCTTGAGGCTGGTCAGCTTGAGCTCCGAGGCGAGCAGCCAGAGCAGGTGCGCGGTCAGCCGCTCCCGCTCGCCCGCCGACAGGTGCAGGGCGGACTCGAGGTGGTCGGCGAGGTGCGTCCGTTCGACCTCGGACACCTCGTCGTCGGCCGCGCTGACCACGGCGGCGAGGTGGAGCAACGTGGTCGCCGCCGCGTATTCGGCGCTGGCCGAGGTGGGCGGCGCCTGCGTGATGGGGAAGAGCACCGCGGGTCCGGTGCCGAGCACGGCTCCTCCCATCCGGACGTCCGGTTCGACCCCGACATCGAGCCGATGCAGGAGCTGGGCGAACGCGACGGCGTCGGCTTTGCCGAACTTGCCTGGAGTCCGCTCCGGCCACAACGCCGCGAGCTCTTGCCCGTCGACCACGGCTGGCCCTGCGGCCAAGTGCTTTGCCACGAACTCACGAACCGGCATCAGCTCAGGAAGATCCGGGTCGAGCAGTTCGGCGGGCAGGACCGCAGCAGCCGCCAGCGTGCCTGCCGCGTCCGGTTGCCGGCCCAGCAACCTGCTGTAGGCGTCCAGGTCGTTGGTACAGCTCTCCACCAGCGTGGCCAAGGCCTTCGTCGGGACGGCCGCAGTGAGCACGTCCGGGATACTGGTCGGAATCTCGATCTCGCTATAGCGGAACGCCGAGCTCGCCGGGCCGTACTCGGCCGTGACCGTGCGCTTCAGCGGCCGCACGACCATCCCGTCGCCGTACTTGTGCCGGTAGCGCGCGGTGAAGAGCCGCCGGAACTCCTCTGGGCACCGCTCCGCCGGTGTGCGCGGGTAAATCTCCGGGTGCAGCACTGCCCAGCTGTACGCCCAGTCCGCGGGCACCGGCCGAGCGTCACGAGCAAGCTCCCCGATTCCGAGCTTCAGCATCAGCGGCGGATCCCAGCGGTCCTGCTCCGCCGGGTCCGGTGGGCGGCTGTCGCACACCAGCCGTTGCTCGACCAACAGGATCCTCAGCGTGTCGCAGAACTTCGTGGCATACGAACGGAACGAGTTGTTGTCACCGTAGATGTGCAGCAATCGGGTCACCTCGGCGAAGATCTGCCGCAGTTCCCTTTGCGCCGCCATGAGGCTGGCGCGCGCATCGACCAGCGCTCGCCTTTCCAGGCCGTAGAAGTAAAGGAACACGTAACCAATACACGCGTCCGGCGCGTTCTTCCCGCTCGCGAGCCAGTACAGGTAGGCGCTGCGGGAGCCGGGCGGGATCGAGTGGTACGAAGGCCAGTACTCCATGCCCTGCCCGGCGTGGTCCGGGTTTCGACTGTCGACGGGCAGGCGCGGGTCAATGCACTCGACCCGTTCATCGCCACCAGGCTCGTCCCACGACGGCGATCCGACGTAGATCAACCCACCAGGGATCGTGTACCCGTGCACCGTGACAACGACACCTGCCGGCATCCACGTCGGAGGCGACCAGTTCCTGAGCGGCGATAGCGGCGGCGAGGACCGCGCCACGTAGCCGGGTGCCGGCGGAGCGGCGGAACCGGGCATCGGCGCTGGACTCACCGCACGCCGGAGCCGATCGAACAGACTCACCCGCTGGTCCCCCTTGAGTTGTCTCGCGCCCGACGGGCACTACGTCGCACCCGCCGCCTCGCGCGTTACGCCCATTCGCCCGATCAGGTAATCTCAGCGAAGCGCACTCGCTCACCGCTGCTCAGCGGCCAGTTCCTCTTTGCGTGTGACCGATTCGGTAGATTCACCGTCCGCCGCCCGGAACATGTTCTTCACGACCATGAGCCACAACGACTGGGCCTCGCTCTCGCCCAGTCCAGCCACGAACGGCCGTGCCGCAGTCATCGCGAGATAGATGGTTCTGGCCTTCCTCGACTCCCCTGCGGTGCTGACTGGCCCAGCGAGTGGCGTAGCAGAAAGTGAAAGTGGGCGCCATCGCGAGCGTGAGGAGCGCTTTGAGCATCGTGGACGCGGCGGCCAGCCCGTGTCTGGCGACCAGCGTGTCCGCAGCTCGAGCCCAGTGGCGCAGGCACACGCCGACGAGCAGGTCGGGATGATCGACCGCGGCGCCGAGCAGTCGGGTTCGGCGGCCGAGCTCGTCGAGCGCCACCTCGACCTCGGCCGCGAGGGCGTAGTCGCCAGCGATTTCTCATGAGTGTTCACGTCCGGCGACTCCACCGACGTGCTCGTCGTCCATGCGAATTGCACCGAAGAACACCACGTACGCCTGCGCCAGGATCCGCCGCCGCGCCATCACGTCGGGCACGCCGACGCCGTGCAGCGTCGGGCCCGCGTGCTCAGCGCAGGCCGGCAACGGTTCCCCCGCCAGCCACAGCAACGGGCCGCGGGTGCAACCGCACCGCGGTACGGGCCAGCAAGCCCATGGCGGGCAGGTGCGCCGCGATGTCGACCGAGCGCTGCGGAGCGGCACGGACCATGGCGGAATCGTAGTGGCGGCGAGTGGTCGCCCTCGCCGACGCGGGCGGTCGGTCCCGCGGAACCGGCGGGGTCTTCCGCCTCGCTCAGAGGTAGATCGCCAGCGCGACGGTCACCACCCAGGCGAGTCCCAGCGACTGCAGGACCCGGTCGGAGCGCGCCAGGTCGTCCGGTGCGCCCGCCTTGCCGCTGTCCACGTCGACGGCGTAACGGAGAACGGCGATGACGAACGGGACCATGGACAGCGCGGCCCACGGGCTGCCGGTGCGCTGACCGAGTTCGAACGCCCACAGGCCGTAGGTCATGTTCATGACCGCGGCCGACGTGGCCCAGACGAACCGGAGGTAGGTCTCCGAGTACCTGGTCAGCGAGTGGCGGATCGCGGCGCCGGTCTCGTGGAAGAGCTTGATCTCGGCGTACCGCTTGCCCGCCACGATGAACAGCGACCCGAACGCCGTGACGAGCAGGAACCACTGGCTGGGCTCGATGTTCGCGCCCATGCCGCCCGCGATGGCGCGCAGCAGGAACCCGGAGGCGACCACGCACAGTTCGAGGACGGGCTGGTGCTTCAGGCCGAAGCAGTAGCCGAGCTGGACCGCCAGGTAGACGGCCATGAGCACGAGCAGCTTCCAGCCCGCCACCGCGCCGATCGACAACGACGCGGCCATCAGCACACCGGCGGTGCCGAACGCGAGAGGAACGGGGACGATGCCGGCCGCGATCGGGCGGTGGCGCTTCTTCGGGTGGGCCCGGTCGGCTTCCGCGTCCTTCGCGTCGTTGACCAGGTACACCGCCGAGGCCGCGCAGCAGAACGCCGCGAACGCCAGCGCCGCCGACCGCAGCACGACGGGTTCCGTGATCCTGCTCGACGCGAAGGGCGCGGCCAGCACCAGGACGTTCTTCACCCACTGGTGCGGCCGGGCGGTCCTGATCAGTCCTCGAACGACCGATGGCCGTGTCTCGGCCGCCACGGTCATCGACGACCCCACACCACGCGCCGCACGCCGCGTGCCACCACGGCGCCCAGCACGGCACCCGCCAGCACGTCGGTCGGGTAGTGCACGCCCAGCACCAGCCTGCTGACCATCATGGGCGGCACCAGAAGCGGCACCAGCGGCTGGTTCGTCAACGCGCCGTATGCCACCGCGGCGGCCGTGGTGGAGGACGCGTGCGACGACGGGAAACTCAGTTTGCTCGGGGTTCCCGCCAGCACCTGGACCTCCGCGTGGTGCGGACGCCGCCGCCGCACCACGCGTTTCACCACGATCGACGCGGCGTGCGCGGCGACGACCGACGTGGCCGCGACCGTCCACTCAGGACGACGCCGCCGGTCCACCGCGGCGCCGGCCAAGCCCAGCAACAGCCATCCGGCGCTGTGCTCGCCGAAGAACGACAGCAGCCGGGCCACGTGCACCACGGGTGGTCTCGCCAGCGCCGTCTGCACGGCCACCAGCGCCTCCGCTTCACGATCGCTCATCGAACGCCTTCCCAACCCATGCGGGTCTGGGTGTCGCGGGTGGTGGTGTACCGACCGGCCTCGTAGAGCGGGGTGGCCCGGTAGACCTGGATCGGGTACGGGCGGGTGGAGTCCCGCAGCCGTGCCGGCAACGCGGTGACCTCGTGCGTGGTGAGGACGTCCCCGAACAGCGCCCCACGAACGGGTTGCCAGGTCGCGTCGGACAGGCCCAGCGCCTGCGTGTCGCCCCACTGCACGGCGTAGGAGACCGGTTCGATCACGCCGTCCTGGACGCGCGGCTGACGCTGGCAGGGGAACAGGAACGCGATCTGCCACGCCACCGCGACCGCCGGTTCGCGGGGCAGGAACTCCCGCAGCCGCACGTACTTCTGCGCGGCCGGCTGGGTGAACTCCCCCTCGCCGGTGAGCCGAACCTGCGTCGCGCCGGCCGGTGCCGGTGGCAGCAGGAGGGTGCGCCGCCACGTGCTGTCCACGTTGTCGGTGATCTTGCCGGTGCCGAGCACCTTCGCGTCCGAGGTCGCGTACTCGTAGGTGACGGGCGCCGGCCTGCCGGTGACGACGGTCGCGATCGGGTCGGTCTGGATCGCGAACCACCTGTCCGGCAATGAGACCAGCGGCTGTGGCGCCGCGACCTCGACCGCGTCCGCCGCGACGCACCGTTGCGCCAGCGGGTCCTGGACGTTCGCGGCCCACGGCGACCACGTGTCCAGCGTGTTCACGGTCGCGACGGTGAAACCGCCCACCAGATAAGCGATGTTGGCGACGAAGAACATCACGACCACGACCGGTATCGCGATGACCGGCGCGAGAGAACCCTTGCCCCGCCGGTACAACACGACCGCCACGATCACGATCAGCACGAGCCACCAGTACGGCTTGTCGAACTTGAGAACCGACACGTGCGGTGGAACACCGGTGGACGGCAGTCCGAGGTGCCACGAGTACGGCCACAGGTTGGCGCCGTGCCCCGCGAGACCCAGCATCGCGACGACGCTGACGATGCCGCCCAGCAGCACCGGAACCGGCATGCGGCGGTCGCTGGTCAGCTCACGCACCAACGGCACGGAGCACAGCAGCATCAACGCGACGAACACCGAGCCGATCCCCGCCAGACTGCCGAAGTGGTGCGTCCACTTGCTGGGTGTCAGCCACAGCAGGAAGAACGCGAACAACGTCGACCAGCCCGCCAGCGCAAGCCTTGATGGCACGTCGATACGGCGCGCCCGTGCGGCCGTGACGAGCACGACGAACCAGACCAGCGCGACGACACACACCAGCACCGGCGCGCGTTTGGCGTAGTTCGCCATGGCGTCGCCCTGGTTCAGCAGGAACATCCACCGCGCGAACTCCGTGTACCAGGACTCCGACCCGGCCATCTTCTTGAAGATCTCCTGTGCGTACAGGAAATCGCGCAGGGTTCCGTCACCGAACGCCATGATCATCGCGATCGCACCGGGAGAGAGCACGGCGAGCGTCCTCGCCACGACCGTGCGCCAGCCCGCGTCCTTCGTGAGCAGCTTCCACGCGAACGGCAGGCCCGCCAGCAGCGGCGCGAGAGTCGTGAAACCCGTGGGGTGCGCGAAGAAACCGATGCCCGCGACACCCACGGCCGCACCCAGCAACGCCAGCCGCCCACGTTCGACCGCGGCCGTCACCGCCAGCAGCGTGAGCATGCCGCACATGGTCACGACACCCTCCGGCCGCACACCCATGTCGAGCGGCAGCCACCACGCCAGGAACGCCGCGCCGAGCACGACCCCGCTGAACTTTCCCGACACGTAACGACGTGCGGCGAACCACGTCACCAGGCCGAACAGCAACGCGGGGATGCGCAGAACCACGGGGGCGAAGCCGAAGACCTGCCACTTGGCCAGGAAGTAGTAGAACCAGGAGAACGGCGTGAAGCCCTGGTTGAGGATCTGGTAGTAGTTCCCGACATAGCCCTCGAACGGCACGTTCCTGGCCATCGCGCTGTAGTAGCCGTCGTCGTCGGACATCGGCGCCAGGAACAACCAGAGGATCATGATCGCGGGGACGACCAGGTCGACGAGGCTCAGCCGCCACCGGAACCTGGCCGGCTCACGGGACACGCGCCGATCCAGCAGCACGAGACAGGCGAACGCGGTCGCCGCGCACAGCGCGAGAAGCACCATCAGCACGATCTTGAACGGCGCCGGGCTGGTGCTGAACTGGTCGTCCACCCTGATCCGCACGGACAGGTCGGCGGCCGTGGTGATCGAGGTCGCGAGCACGTGCACGTCCGGCATGGTCGCGGACCGGCCGATCTCCTTGCCGTCACGCAGGATGCTCAGTCCGTCGCGGTCGCCGCGGATCTCGTACGAGCAGTCGCCCGCGGGCACCGGCTCGTCCAGCGTGGCGACACCACTCACCAGCAGGCGGTCGTTCTCCACCTTCACGACGAGACCGCGCGCCGGGGCCGACGGCGTGATGGTCGAGAACACCACACCACCACTGGCCTGCGCGGCACGTGCGGTGGCGCAACCGAAGCGCGCGTCCATCTCAAATGGACGGTAGGCGCTCAGCGCGAGCATCGTGGACCGCGGCGCCGACGCGTTCTCCGGCCAGGTCACGGTGGGATCGTTGATCGTCACGGGCGCGAGCGGCATCAGCGCCGACAGCAGCACCGTGAGCGCACCGGACACGACGGCGACGGCCAGCAGCCGTCGTCTCCTCCCCGGCGCAGGCCCAGTGGTGATGGCAGGCGTTTCAGGAGCGAGCGAAATCGTTTCTGTCGTCACGCGCCGATGTCCTAAGGGGGTTCGGAATGGGCGAGGCGTCAGAAGCTAGCGACCGCCCGTTACGCGAAGAGCCCAGGCGACCCGCGCATTGCTACGTCTGCGTTGCCATACCCCGGAATCGTGTTACGGAGGCGAAAATCGGCACACCGCGGCCGATATGGTCCCGCCCATGGTTCGTGCGCTCGGTTTCGTCGGGGTGTGCATCGTCCTGTCCGGACTGCTGGTCAACGCCTACCTCGCGATCGTCGCGCGCAACGTCTCGCCCGCCGAGTACAGCGACTTCGGCGCGTTCTGGTCGATCGCCCTGCTGGTCGGGTTCGGTGCTTTCCTTCCTGTGGAACAGGAACTGGCCCGCCTCGGCCCTCGCGCGCTGCGTTCGGCCGCCGTCGTCGCGGCCTGCATGGCGGTCGTCGAGTGCGCGCTGGCCGTGTTCGTCTCCCCCGCCGTCGTGGTGCTGTGCTTCCTGTCCGCGGCGCAGTTCCTGGTGCGCGGCGCGTTGATCGGCAGCGGGAGACTGACGTGGCACGGCGGCCTGCTGGTCGCCGACACCACCCTGCGCGTGGTGTTCGCGCTGCTCGCCGGCTGGCTCGGAGCCACCACGAGCGCCCAGTTCGAATGGACGCTCGTGGCGGCGGTCGCGGTGGCGCACCTGCCCGTGCTGGCCGCCATCTGGTGGCAGGGAGAGGGCGAAGTGCCCGTGCGCGAGTTCGCCCGCGCGGTCTCCCCGTTGCTCGTCGGTTCCCTGTGCGCGCAACTGCTGCTCAACGGCATCCCCGTGCTGGTGACCGCGATCGCCACACCGGCCGAACGGGCTCAGGCCGGGGTGTTCCTCGCGGCCTTCCTGCTCGCCAGGGTCCCGCTCTTCGTCGCGGTTCCGTTGCAGACAGCGCTGTTGCCCGTGCTCGCGGGCAAGCAGAGGCGCACCGTCGTGACCCGTCTCGCCGCCGTGCTCGCGGCGGCGGCAGGTGCCGGCGTCGCCGTGGCGGTCACGATCGGACCGTGGCTGGTGCGACTGGTGTTCGGTCCTCTCTACGTCGTGTCCGCCGCGGACCTGACGCTCATCGCGCTCGGCGTCGTCGCCCACCTCGGGTTGATCGTCACCACCCAGGCCCTGGTCGCGGACGCCCTGCACAGCCGGGTCGCGTGGAGCTGGGTCGTGGGCGTCCTGACGGCGGCGGCGACGTTCGCCCTCATCCCAGATCTGTTGCTGCGCGCCGAGATCGCGTTCCTCACCGGGTCCCTCGCCGGACTGCTCGTCGGGCTCCGGCTGCTCACTTCCCCACGACAGGAGAGCGAACTGTGCTCGACGACCTCGTCATCGCCCTGACCTACTACTCGCCTTACGTGTCAGGGCTGACCAACTTCGCGCGGGACGTCGCGGAGGGGCTCGCCGAGCGCGGCAAACGCGTCCGCGTGATCACCACCCGCCACGACCCCTCGCTGCCGCACGAGGAGACGATCAACGGCGTGCGCGTGAGCCGCGCACCCGTGCTCGCCCGGTTCGGCAAGGGAGTGATCAGCCCGGCGTTCGCCTCGATGGTGCGCGAGGCGTCGGCGAACGCCCGAGTGCTCAACCTCCACCTGCCCATGCTGGAAGCCGGCCCGGTGGCCGCGCTGGCGAAGTGCCCGGTCGTCGTGACCTACCACTGCGACGTAAGCCTGCCTCCCGGCCTGGTGAACACGGTGCAGGGCAAGGTGATCGACGCGTCCAGCCGCCTCGCGATGCGCCGCGCGGTGGCCGTCGCGGTGACGAGCGAGGACTACGCGCGGGAAAGCAGGCTGTGGCCGTCCATCCAGCCGCACATGGCCGCCGTACCCCCGCCCTGCCGCCCGGTTCCCCCTGGCACGCCACGGTTCCGCGACGGCGACGGCCCGCACGTCGGATTCCTCGGCCGCATCGTCGAGGAGAAGGGCGTCGAGCACCTGGTCGACGGATTCCGCGCACTGGAGGATCCCTCGGCACGACTGCTGATCGGCGGCGACTTCGGCAACGTCGCCGGCGGCAGCGTCATCTCCCGCGTCCGCGAACGCATCGCGGACGACCCGCGGATCAAGCTGCTCGGCTTCGTGCCCGACGAGGACCTCGGCGACTTCTACGCCTCCCTCGACGTGTTCGCCCTGCCGTCGGTGAACGCGTTCGAGGCCTTCGGCATCGTGCAGGTCGTCGCGATGCTAGCGGGCGTACCGGTGCTGGCGAGCGACCTGCCCGGCGTGCGCATCCCGGTGCGGGAGACGGGTTTCGGCATCATCGTGCCACCCGGCGACGCGGCGGCCATCACCGCCGGACTGCGGTCCCTGCGCGACGAACCACCGGTCCCGGACGGAACGGCCGCGGCGAAGTTCAGCGTCCCGGCCGTGCTCGACGCCTTCGAGGCGCTCTTCGAGAAGCACGCCCGGTAGCGGCACGCGGGGACCGGTACCGAACGGTTCTGCCAGGCTCGGCGGATGAGTCGACGGATCACCTCGGCGTTGCTCGTCATGGGACTGCTCAGCGGGTGCACCACCGCGAAGGCCGCGCCGAACGTGATCGTGCTGGAGGTGACGGGAACGGCCACCATCTCGTCGCTGACTCTCATCGTCGACGGAACTTCCAGCGAGGAGACGTCCGTAGCGCTCCCGTGGAACAGGACTCTTGAGTTCCCGGCAGAGAGCGGCGGCCACGAGTGGAAGCTCGTCCTGCGGCACAGCGGCGGGAGCGTGCTCGCGACCTGCACGGCGAACGGAGAGTTGCTGACGCAGACCGCCGGAAGCAGCTCACCCGGCAGCGACAGCTCCGCCCAGGTGTCCGGCAGCATCTCTCCATGACCCCGGTGAGGACGTGGCCCGTCCTCACCGGCGCCGCATTAGTCCCGTTCGATCAGGTGCCCGATGACGTCCGGGCCCGGATGCGCGTGACCGGAGCCGTCCCGGCGCGGGTCCACCTCCGGCAACTCCACCGGCGTGCCCTTGTCGTCCGCACCCGCCGGCCTGCTGCCGATCCACGCGAGCACCAGATGGTCCTCGCCCTTGAGGAAGCGCTGCGACCGCACACCGCCCGTCGCGCGGCCCTTGGCCGGGTACTCGCTGAACGGCGTGACCTTGACGCTCTGCCCGGACGAGGTGACGACCATCGGTTCCCCGTGCTCGTCGTCATCCGTGCGGATCGCACCGAAGAACACCACGTACGCGTCGCCACTCAGGTTGATACCCGCCATACCGCCGCCCTTGAGACCCTGCGGCCGCACGAGCTTCGCGTCGTAGCGCAGCAGTGACGAGTCGGAACTGACGAACGCGATCGTCTCGCTGCCGTCCGTGAGCCAGGTGCAGCCGACGATCTCGTCGCCGTCCTTGAGCGAGATGACCTCGAACTCGTCCGAACGGACCGGCCACTCCGGCACGCACACCTTCACCGTGCCGAGCTTCGTGCCCAGCGCCATACCGGGTGAGTCCTTCGGGTCGAGCGGCGCGATGCCGACGACCTTCTCGCCCTTCTCCAGCGGCACCAACTCACTCGCCGCCATGCCGCCGCGCAACGACACCGTGCCGCTCTGTTCCGGCAGCACGGGTAGTGGGAGCACGTCCGTCTTGAACGCACGGCCCAAGTTCGTGATCAGGATGACCTGACCTCGCGCCGTGGAGTGCGCCACGGCCAACACGGCGTCGTGCTTCACCCGGCCTGCCCGCCGTTTGCCCTCGGACGCCTCCTCCGACTCCGCCGCGGTGCGCGCGACGAGTCCGGCGGCACTCAGGATGACCTGGCACGGGTCGTCCGCCACCTCCAGCGGCCCGGCGGGCTTCGACGCCGCCAGCACCTCCTTGAGGTCGCCGTCGATGAGACTCGTCCTGCGCTCGCCGCCCAGTTCCTTCGCCACGTCCGCGAGCTCGGTCGACACGAGCTTCTTGAGCACGCCCTCGTCGTCCAGGATCGCGCTGAGCTCGGCGATCTCCTTGCGGAGCTTGTCCTGCTCGTTCTCGAGCTCGAGCTTGTCGTACCGGGTCAGGCGGCGCAGCGGCGTGTCGAGGATGTAGGTGGCCTGGATCTCCGACAGCTTGAACTGCTTCATCAGGCCGTCCTTGGCGGCAGCCGCGTTCTCGCTGCCCCGGATCAGCTTGATGACCTTGTCGATGTCGAGCAGCGCCAGCAGCAGGCCCTCGACCAGGTGCAGCCGTTCCTCACGCTTGCGGCGCCGGAACTTCGTGCGCCGCGTGACAACCTCGTAGCGGTGCCTGAGGAAGACCTCCAGCAACTGCTTGAGCCCCAGCGTCTGCGGCTGGCCGTCGACCAGCACCAGGTTGTTGATGCCGAACGACTGCTCCATCGGCGTAAGCCGGTACAGGTCCGCGAGCAGCGCCTGCGGGTTCACGCCGACCTTGCACTCGATGACGAGCCGGATGCCGTTCTCACGGTCCGTGAGGTCCTTGACGTCCGCGATGCCGGTGAGCCGCTTGGACTTGTTGACCTCGTCGGTGATCTTCTCGACGATCCGCTCGGAGCCCACGCCGTACGGCAGCTCGGTGACCGTGATGGCCTGCCGGCCCCTGGAACCCTCCAGCGGCCCGATCTCGACCTTGGCGCGCATCCTGACCACGCCGCGCCCGGTCTCGTAGGCCTTCCGGACCTCGTCAAGGCCGAGCAGGATGCCGCCGGTCGGCAGGTCAGGGCCGGGAATGAACTCCATGAGCTTGTCGAGGCTCGCGTCCGGGTGCGTGATCAGCCACCGCGCCGCACCCACGACCTCGCGCAGGTTGTGCGGAATCATGTTCGTGGCCATGCCGACCGCGATGCCGGACGTGCCGTTGACCAGCAGGTTCGGGAACGCCGCCGGCAGCACGACCGGCTCCTGCAGCGAGCCGTCGTAGTTGGGACGGAAGTCGACCGTGTCCTCGTTCAGCTCGCCGACGAGCTGCATGGCGACCGGGGACATGCGGCACTCGGTGTAGCGGCTCGCGGCCGGGCCATCGTCTGGGCTACCGAAGTTGCCGTGTCCGTCGATGAGCGGCTCGTTGAGGCTGAAGTCCTGGGCGAGGCGGACCAACGCGTCGTAGATCGCCGTGTCGCCGTGAGGATGGTATTTACCCATGCAGTTGTGCACGACCTGGCCGTCAACGACGAACGCGTGCTCCTCGGTCGCGACCTGGATGTCGTAGGTCGTGTCCGGCGTGACCGGCTCGACCGACGTCACCTCGAGGAAGCTGAAGCCTGACAACGCTTCCAGACGTGCGGCCAGCGGCGAGCCGATCCGGCGCAGCTTGTCGGCCCAACCGTTCTCGTGGGCTCGCGCGAGCGGGAAGAAACGGTCCGCGAGCGCCTTGCCGTGGCGATCCTTGCCGTACCGGACGTCCTCGCCCAACGAGGCGCGGAAGGCCACGCCGTCGGTGTCACGGAACCAGCCGCCGCCCTGGTGCGCGGCGGAGAACTCCGCCATCACCGGTGCGCACGGCAGCCTGTCGTTGCCCTGCTTGCCGCCGTAGCGGTAGCCGATGGACAGCACCTGCCGCAAGCCGTCCTGCTTGTAACCGATCTTCGTCCACGGCAGCAGCGCCAGCGCGAGCGCGGCGGCGTCACGACCCGAGATCGACAACCCCAGCAACGTATTGTTCCCGGCCGGGCTGACGCGCGACCAGTGGTGGCCGTGGATGCCGGCGTCCGCGAGCATGCCGTGCAACTGGCCGATCAACCGCTGGCTGGTGCTGACCAGCACGATCTCGCGGTTCTGCTTGCGCACGTAGCCATCGCCGTCGAAGAACCCGGCGATGAACGGCGCCCACGCGGACCGGTCGGCCAGCACCCCCGGCGGCACGGTCTTCTGGTCACTGCGAGGAGTCGCCACCTCCAGCAGCGCCTCGTGGCGCGCGAACGTGAGAATGTGCTGGTCCTTGTGCTTCGGGTTCTTCGCCACGCGCTTGCCGCGCGAGACGTTGACCCCGTTGAGGATCGCCCAGCCGTGTGCGACGTCGAGCGGCTCTTCATCGACCATGTGGATGCGCACCCGGCCATCGGCGGCACGCTTGCGATCGACGGCGAACCCTTCGGCGACGATGAGGCCCTGCACGTAGGCGGCGACGTCACCACCGTCCGACGCGAGGCCTGCCTGCCGATCCGCGCCGTAGGCGATCGTCTGCCGCCCGGCCAGGTCCGTCGCCGCGGTCCAGCCGATCGACAGGTCTGACTCGACGGTCCGGAACCGCTGCCCCGGCGTGACGAGCATCGTGCGACCGTTCGACCAGGTGACCCGCACGAGGTCCGAGACCGGGTTCTCGTACACCTCGCTCACCCGCACCGGAGTGCCGTGACCGTCGAGCACGAGATCACCGATCTCGATGTCCTCGATCGGCCGCAGCCCGCTCGGCGTCGACACGAGCGCACCGCGAACGAAGCAGTCGCCTACGACGCGTGACGACTTCACGTACGCGTGGTTCGGCCGGTACCCCTGCTCGTGCATCGAGTAGAGGATGCGGCGGTGCACCGGCTTGAGGCCGTCCCGCGCGTCCGGCAGTGCCCGCGAGTGGATGACCGAGTACGCGTACTCCAGGTACGAGTCCTCGATCTCCGTCTTCAGCGAGTTGTCGAGCACCTTGGCGCCGGCCCGGTCGAACGCGGCTGGGTCGACCTTGGTCGTGGGTCCCTTGCGGCGTGCCATGACTTCGTGACTCCGTCTGTCTGTTGAGGCTTAGAGGTCGATGGCCGACTGGTCGACCCGTGCGGCGGACTCGACGAGCCAGTTGCGGCGCGGCTCGACCTTCTCGCCCATCAGGAGTTCGAGGGCTTCCTCGGCGGCTTCGACGTCGTCCATCGTGATGCGCCGCACGGAGCGGGTGGACGGGTTCATCGTGGTGTCCCACAACTCGTCCGCGTCCATCTCGCCCAGGCCCTTGAACCGCGGCACCGGTGTGACCACCGTCTTGCCGGCCTTCTCCAGCCGCGCGACGGTCTGTTCCATCTGGCGCTGGGTGAAGGTGAAGTGCGTTTCGGCGTTGCGGCCGCGCGTCATGACCTTGTGCAACGGGGGCATGGCCGCGTAGAGGCGGCCGTCCTCGATCACCGGGCGCATGTACTTGGCGAACAACGTGATCAGCAACGTCCGGATGTGGCTGCCGTCGACGTCGGCGTCGGCCATCAGGATCACGCGGCCGTACCGCATCTGCGGGAGGTCGAACGTGCGGCCGGTGCCGGCGCCCAGCACCTGGACGATGGAGGCGATCTCGGCGTTGCGCAGCGTGTCGGCGAGCGAGGCCTTCTGGACGTTGAGGATCTTGCCGCGCAAGGGAAGCAGCGCCTGGTACTCGGAGACGCGCGCCATGCGGGCGCTGTTGTGGACGAACACGCCGGCTTCGAGCGCGAAGTTGTGGTAGCCGTCGACGGTCAGGTCGTAGACGTCTTCCCGCTCCGGCAACGCCTCGACGGACGCGACGGAGTGGTTCACCATCGACGCCGCCTCGCGCAACCGCGCGAAGTCGTCGTCGTAGTGCGCCAGCACCTTCAGGAACTTCAGCCCGGTCTTGGCGTTCTCCCGGCGGTCGAGCTCGTAGGACAACGCAAGCTCGAAGTTCGACGGCGTGTCCAGCATCGGCGCCATGCGCTTGAGTGCGGCGGTCCGGCGGCCTTCGACCTGCCTGGCGACCCGCTCCGCGCGTGGCGTCGACTCCACGTACCGGCGACGGCCCTCCTGGATCCTCTCCAGGTGGCCGGTGGCGGCGTCGGCCATGCGATGCTTCATCCGGGACGAGTGCTCGCGGCCGAACTCCGGGTTGTTCTCGTGCCACGCGAGGACCGCGTCACGCTGGCGCTGACGCTCCGCGGGGTCTGAGAACTGGTCGATCGTGGTGCGGGAACGCCAGGCGAGCAGCTCTTCGTCCTGCCATTGCGCCAGGGACCGCTCGCTCCACTCTTCGCGCTTGCCAGGCTGCGCGAAGAACGCGCGCACCCGCTCGGCGGCGGCCTCGCGGTGCTCGGGCTTGGCCCAGTACTCGGCCTGCAGCGCGCGCAGGCGTTCGGCGTAGGCGGCCTTCTCGTCCTCGCTCAGTGCCGAGTACCAGTCGAGGAAGCCCTGCTCGATGCGAGCGCGGAATTCCGGGTCCTGGTTGCGTTCGGCGAGCCGGGCGAGGCAGGAGGCGCGGAACTCCGGGTTCTTCCACTGCTCGGACAGCATCGCGGACTTGAACTCGGTGCCTCCGGCCACCAGCCATGCGCGGTAGCCCTCGTGCACGTGCTCGCCCATCATCGCGGCGTGCAGTGCCGAGTGGGCTTCCCACGTCATGCGCTTGAGGTTGCGCGGGTCGTTGTTCCGCTTGTCGACGTCGACGTGGTGGCGGACGTTGCCGTCCTCGGTGCTGTCGAAGCCGTGGCGCAGGTTGTACGCGTCGGCCAGGTAGTGGGTGTAGACCCATTCCTGGCGGTCGTTCATCCAGACCCGTTCGTAGCCGTCGAGCTTGTGGCCTTCCGCCTTCGAGGACACCGACCGGTACAGCGGCATCAGCGAGTCGCCGGCCTGCAGGGCGTCCGCACGGTGGTAGGAGCCGTCACGCAGCCGGAACAGGTGGTCCGGCGTGCACCGCACGGACTCGCCGTTGTCCAGGGTGACGCGGACGAGCGGGGCGTTCTTCTTCGTCAGCCGCGGCTCGACCAACGGAACGACGACGACACGACCAGCCTTGTTGGTGGCGTAACCGAAGTGCGAGACACCGCGCTGCCAGTCCTCCACCAGTTCCAGGAACGACAACGACCTGCCTGAAGCCAATGCGACCCGAGTTTCGCCAACAAAACAACCCAACGCGCTGTCGCCCTCGACGAGGAAAAGCTCAGAACGAGCCACCCCGGTGGTGCGGCAGTCGACGAGCTTCGCGGGCATCGCCGCGCCCTCGAGCGCGGTCTTGCGGCGCGCCGCGTCCTTCTGCTGCTTCTGCGTGAGCCGGACGCGGGAGGCGTCGACGACCTTCTGCAGGACGGTCTTGGCTTCCATCTTGGACTTGCGGTCTTCTGTCCACGCGCGGATCTGCTGGTCGACGATGCCCTGCAGGACCTTGGTGATGCCGGCGGTGGAGAGTTCGTCCTTGGTCTGCGAGGTGAACTGCGGTTCGGGGATGCGGACGTGGATGACGGCCGTCATGCCCTCGAGCACGTCGTCGAGGGTCGGCATCTCCTCCTTGGGCTTCAGGAGCCCTCGGGTCTTCGAGATGGCGTCCTGGATCGACTTCACGACCGCGCGGTCGAAGCCGCGGCGGTGGGTGCCGCCGTGCACGTTGCGGATGGTGTTGGTGAAGCATTCGACGGTGCGTTCGTAGCCGGTGCCCCAGCGGAGGGCGACCTCGATCTCGGCCTGACGCTCCACTTTGGACCGCATCACGCCGTTCTCGTCGGCGGCGTTCTCGAAGTAGGTGCCGTTGCCGGTGATCACCAACGTGCCGGAGACCGCGCGGTCGCCGTTGGGGGCCAGGAAGTCGACCATGTCCGTCAGGCCGTGCGGGTAGTGGAAGACCTCTTCGGAGATGGTCTCTTCCAGCGCCGAACGAAGAACGTAGGTCACGCCGGGGACCAGGAAGGCGGTGTTGCGCATCTTCTGGCGGACGACGTCCACGTCCAGGACGGCGCCGTTCTCGAAGTAACGGGCGTCGTACCAGTAACGGGTCGAGGTGCCGGTCGACTCGTTGCGCTTCATCTTGCCGACGATGCTCAACCCGTTCTGGCGGGTGAACTTGGCCTTGGGGCCGGGGCCGTCGAAGACGCCGGGAACGCCGTGGGCGAACGACATCTCGTGGACCTTGCCGCCGCGGCGCACGGTGACGTCGTAGCGGTGGGAGAGGGCGTTGACGGCGGAGGCGCCGACGCCGTGCAGGCCGCCGGAGGTCTTGTAGCCGGAGCCGCCGAACTTGCCGCCGGCGTGCAGCTTCGTGAGCACCAGTTCCACACCGGACAGACCGGACTTCGCGTGCACGTCGGTGGGGATGCCCCTGCCGTCGTCGTCGACCTGGACGCTGCTGTCCGCGTGCAGGGTGACCACGATCTTCGTCGCGTGTCCCGCGACGCCCTCGTCGGTCGAGTTGTCGACGATCTCGCTGAAGAGGTGGTTGATGCCCCGGCTGTCGGTCGACCCGATGTACATGCCTGGCCGTTTGCGTACGGCCTCCAGACCTTCCAGATGGGTGAGGTCGTCGGCCCCGTACAGGGTCTCTGCGGTCACGGGTACTGCTCCCTGATTGTGTGCGGACTGCCAGCAGGGTATCCGTCCCGACCGACAATTTTTCGCAGGACGCCCGTCACGGAAGTGGAAACCGCCCTGAATGGTGCGTCACACCTGCGCGTCAGGCACCCGCGCAGCCCTGCTGACCTGCGGAAGCGTCCACAACTGTCCCAAACGAGATCGGTCACGCGAGCGGTTGGCCTACATCACGCGCGCGAGCGGGACTCGAGGCCGGGTACCCGGGCACGTGCGCGGCCAATCCCAGAGGCCGGATCAGGTCAGTTCTTCTGTCCTAAGTGGACGCGAGGCCGCCGGAGAGGCAGGTCGGCGACGGCACAGGCCGAGGTTGCGCGCGAGACCGTTCCGAGACCTTCCCGAAACGGACCCGTGAACCGGGATGAACGTCGGCACGTATGCCCCGGTGTCGGAACCGGATCGAAGGACGGAGTGGTCGCGTGCGGCATGGTGTGGACTCGGGTCTCTTCCAGCAGACCGCGCACAGCCCGTCCTACTTCGAGTTGTCGCGGACGGGTGCGGGTGAGCTCGTCGACTTCTGCATCCCGTGCAATCCGTACTTCCCGACGCCGGAGATGTTCGAAGAACTGTCGAAGAACCTGGAGTCGATCCTCAAGTTCTACCCGAGCGATTCCAGCAAGATCGCGGACCAGCTCTCCAAGGTGCTGGGGCTGAACCCGGCGACGCTCGCGATGTCGAACGGCTCGACCGAGCTCATCACGTGGATGGACCACCTGTGGATCCACGAGAGCGTCGCCATCCCGATCCCCACCTTCGGCCGCTGGACCGACCAGCCGATGGAGAGCAACAAGCGCGTCGACATGTTCCTGCTCCAGGAGAGCAACAACTTCGAGCTCGACATCGACGAGTACATCAAGTTCATCCGCACGCGGGGCAGCAGGGTCGCGGTCATCTGCAACCCGAACAATCCGGACGGCGGCTACCTGCCGCGCCGGGAGATCATCCGGTTCATGGACGAGCTGTCCGACCTCGATCTGATCGTGATCGACGAGTCGTTCATCGACTTCGTCGAGGTCGAGCGCAATCCGTCGGTCGCGGCCGAGGCGTCCATCCGGCCCAACGTGGTCGTGTTGAAGAGCCTCGGCAAGAACTTCGGCCTGCACGGCATCCGGTTCGGCTATCTGGTCGCGAACCCGGGACTGGCCGGGAAGATGCGCAAGACGCTGCCGAAGTGGAACCTCAATTCTCTCGCGGAAACCGTCGTGTTCATGCTGGCCGAGCACGAGGCGGAGTACGCCGAGAGCCTGCGGCTGCTGAGCCGCGACCGGTACCGCATGGGCATGGAGCTCTCGCGCATCCCGGACCTGACCGTCTACTCGTCGCAGGCGAACTTCCTGTTCGTGAAGCTCGGCGGAGGCATGGACGGCCGCGAACTGCGCGACCACCTGCTGGCCAAGCACCAGGTCTTCATCCGCGAATGCGGCAACAAGCTCGGCATGACCAGCAAGTTCGCCCGGCTGGTCGTCCGCCCCGAACAGGACGTGGAACGGCTCGTCGAGGGCATCCGCGACTTCACCCAGGCGAGGTGGACAAGCCACGCCGTTCATTCCAGCCATTCCAGCGAACCGTCGCTGCTCATGCACAGCGCCTGAACGAACGCACAGCACCCTGTATTCATCTCCGAAAGGTTGCCCACAAATGTCATCACCGCACGCCCTCAGCGGTCGGCGCGGCCAGGTGGCTGCGGCCGCGCTGGTGGCCGCCACACTGCTGAACGCGGCCATGTTCGGCGGTACGAACGCCACGGCGTCGTCTCACCGTGAGGCTCCGCTCATCGCGGGCGACCCGGCAGTGGACAACACCGACCTGTACGCGTTCGTGAGTCCGGACCACAAGGACACCGTGACGCTGGTCGGCAACTGGTCCGGGTTCCAGGAACCCAACGGTGGCCCCAACTTCTTCCCGTGGGCCGAGGACGCGCAGTACGACTTCAACGTCGACAGCGACGGCGACGCCAAGCCTGACGTCACCCTGCGGTTCACGTTCGAGAACGACGACCGGCGCAAGAACAACACGTTCCTGTACTCCAACGGTGTCGTGGACTCGCTCGACGACGAGAACCTGCTGTTCCGTCAGCGCTACGACCTCGAGGCGATCTACCAGAACGGCCAGAAGGTCAAGCTCGCCGACAACGCCCCGGTGGCGCCGTCCCCGAACGGCCCGGCGTCGATGCCGGACTTCAAGAAGCTGCGCGACCAGGCGATCACGCAGGTCGCCGGTGGCGGCAAGATCTACGTGGGCCCGTCGGAGGACGCGTTCTTCGCCGACCTGCGGGTGTTCGACCTGCTCTACGGCGGCAACCTGAGCGAGGTCGGCCAGGACACGCTGCGCGGTTACAACGTCAACACGATCGCGATCCAGCTGCCCAAGCAGGCGCTGGCGTTGCGCAACGACGTGCACCGCAACCCGAACATCGGCATCTGGAGCACCACGCAGAAGCGGAGCCTGAAGCTCTCGCCGGGCAAGGCGGAGCCGCAGGGCGACTTCGTGCAGGTCTCGCGTCTGGGCAACCCGCTGGTGAACGAGGTCGTGGCCCCCGCGGGTCTCAAGGACGCGTTCAACGGCCTGCGCCCCGACCAGGACGCCGGCGTGAAGGAGCTCGTCGACCGGGTGGTGAACCCGGAGCTGCCGAAGCTCATCGAGGCGATCTACAAGATCCCGGCACCGCAGGGTCAGCGCGACGACCTGGCCGAGATCTTCCTGACCGGCATCACGAAGAAGCTCGGCGCGCAGATCAACGCCGACCTGAACTCGCAGGTCAACAACGCGGACGTGGACGCGCGGCGGTTCCGCCCGTCCGAGATGCTGCGGCTGAACATGATGATCGACCCGAACGCCAACCCGAACCGCCTGGGCCTGCTCGCGGGTGACACGCAGGGCTTCCCGAACGGCCGGCGGCTGACCGACGACGTGGTGGACATCGCTGTTCAGGCGATGGAGGGTGCTGCGGCGTCCGGCAAGCTCGTCGACGCGCTCGCCACGGGTGACAAGGTGGACGCGAACGACCAGCCTTTCGAGGCGAACTTCCCGTACGTCGGCCTGCCGCGCAACGGCACCGCCGTCAACGCCTCCGGCACCACGGCCGAGGTCGCGGTCAACCCGGTCGGCAAGATCGGCAACATCGACCCGATGGCCATGACCACCGCGGTGGGCTCGGCGTTCGTGTTCGGCGCCGGTTTCTTCCTGTGGCGCAAGCGCCAGGCATCGATCCGCAAGTACGGGTCGCACTCGAAGTGAAGTACCAGCAACGGCAGGCCGTCGCGGTGGTTCTCCTGGTCACCGCGGCGCTTGCCTACCTCGCCGCCTCCGGTCCTGCCGACAGCAGGGCCGGGGGCGCGCCCCCTGCTCCCCCTGTTCCGGCGGTGGCGCAGCAGAACCAGATGCACCGCGTGGTGCACCAGCTGCAGCAGCGGCTGCACGAGCTTCCGCAGGACAAGGACTCCTGGGCCAGGCTCGGTTCGTCCTATGTGGAACTGGCACGGGTCACGGCCGATCCGGCGTACTACGCGAAAGCCGAAGGCGCTTTGAAGAACGCGGGTGACACGGGCCTGGCCGCGATCGGCATGGGCACGCTGGCCAACTCCCGCCACGACTTCCCCACGGCCCGCGACTGGGCTCAGAAGGCCATCACCGCATTGCCGTCCTCCTCGGAGGCGTACGGCGTGCTGGCGGACGCGTTGACGCAACTGGGCGACGACGCGGGCGCGCAGGACGCGGTGCAGAAGATGCTGGATCTCAAGCCCAACACGGCGTCGTTCGCCCGCGCTTCCTTCCACTTCGAACTCCACGGTGACGTCGACGGCGCCCGCGACGCGATGCAGCGCGCGCTGAAGGCCGCCACGACGCCCGAGGAGATCGCGTTCTGCCGTTACCGGCTGGGCGAACTCGCGTTCGACCACAACCGGCTCGACGAAGCCGCTCAGCACTACGAGCAGGGACTGGCGGCGAGAGGAGACGACATGACTCTCACTCAAGGCATGGCCAAGATCACGGCGGCACGGGGCGAGATCCCGGTGGCGATCGAGAGCTACCGCAGGCTGGTGGCCCGCGCTCCCCTGCCCCAGTACCTGCAGGAGTACGCGGAACTGCTGGAGGCCAACGGCCGCACCGATGAGGCCGCGCGGCAGTACGACGTCCTTTCCGAGCAGCAACGGCTGATGGAGTCCCAGGGTGCTTCCGACGATCTGGCCGCGGCCCTCGTCGCCGCGGACCGCGGTGATGGCATGCAGGCGCTGCGCCGTGCGGAAACCGAGTGGAGCCGCCGGCAGAGCGTTTTCGTGGCCGACGCGATGGCCTGGGCGTTGCACGTGAACGGCAGGGACGCCGAGGCGTTGGACTACTCCGACCGCGCGGTGGCGATGGGCTGGCAGAACGCCACGTTCTCCTACCACCGCGGCATGATCCTGGCCGCTCTCGGCCGCGTCGCTGAGGCCCAGGAGGCTCTGGTGCAGGCGCTGCGGCTGAACGCGAACTTCTCCCCGTTGCAGGCGCTCAAGGCCGGCCGCAAGCTCGCGGAGCTTCGAGGCGGCCGGTGAGTCTGTCCAACTGGGTGGTGCGGCCCGTCCTGGTGGCGGCGCTGCTGCTCGCCGGCATCTTCTTCATCAACGGCGAGGCGTCCGCCCACCCGTTGGGCAACTTCAGCGTCAACCACTACCACGGGCTGCACCTGCACCCGGACCGGATCGATCTCAGATCCGTGGTCGACGTGGCGGAGATCCCGACGCTGCAGGAGAACCTGAAGACCCGCGACGCGAAGCAGTGGTGCGACGAGGTGTCCCGCACCGATCGCTCCACTGTGGACGGGCGGCAGATCTCCTGGACGCTGGCGAGTTCCACCAAGGAGCATCCGGTCGGCCAGGCCGATCTCAGCACGACCCGGCTGGTCTGCGAGTTCACCGCCAGGGTGGACCTGGACCGGCCGGCCAGGCTCGAGTTCCACGACGAGTCGAACGCCGACCGGGTCGGCTGGCGTGAGATCACCGCCGCCGGCACCGGGATCAGGATCGCGGACTCTCCGGTGCCGACCGAGAGCATCAGCGACGAGTTGCGGACGTACCCGGAGGACCTGCTCAGCAGTCCGATGGACGTCCGCTCCGTCGCGTTCAGCGCCGAACCGGGCACCGGGTCCGAGCCGAAGAAGGCCACCGGCTCCCCCATCCAGTCCTTCAGCGTCACGGCGGCCAAGCTCAACGACATCCTGGGCAGCGACGACCTCACGCCGTGGCTCGGGTTTTTGGCGTTGTTGCTGTCGTTGGTGCTCGGCGCGTCGCACGCGGCGTTGCCCGGTCACGGCAAGACGCTCATCGCGGCCTATCTGGCCGGTCGTCAGGGCACGCCGAAGGACGCGTTCATCGTCGGTGCGTCGGTCACGGCCACGCACACCGGTGGCGTGCTGATCCTCGGCTTGATCATCAGTGCCTCCAGCGCGTTCGCCGGTGAACAGGTGCTGCGCTGGCTCGGGCTGGTCAGCGGCCTGCTGATCGCGGTGATCGGCGTGATGCTGCTGCGCTCGGCCCTGTCGACGACCCGCGAACCCGCGCTCGCCGGTGCTCTGACCGGTCATGGGCACGGCCACGGACATGGGCACGGTCATGGCCACGGACACGGTCATGGGCACGGCCACGGGTACAGCCGCGCGAGCCTCATCGGCATGGGCGCGGCCAACGGCCTGGTCCCCTCGCCGTCCGCACTGGTGGTCCTGCTGGGCGCGATGGCCCTGGGCCGCACGTGGTTCGGCGTCCTGCTGGTCCTCGGCTACGGAATCGGCATGGCCGGCACGCTCACCGCGGTCGGCCTGCTGCTCGTGAAGGCGCGGGAACGCGTCGAGAGAATCCTGGACGGCCGTGCCACCCGCATGTTGTCGCATTACGCACCTGTCGGCACAGCCGCGATGGTCATCGTCGTCGGCGCCTGGCTGACATTGCAGGCGGTCTAATTACACCAATGCAAGTCGAAGGCCCCGGATTCTTGAAGAATCCGGGGCCTTCGTCCGTTTCCGTCCTTACAGGTTCGCCACCACGAACTGCTTGCCCTCGGTGTTCTCGACCGCGATCGACTGCACCTGGTCCGGCGGGACGCTCACCACGCCTCGCACGGTGGCACCCTCGGCCTTCGCCTTCTCGGACGAGGTCCAGGCGAACGCCTCCGTCTTGGAGCCGTCCTTGCCGATCACGACCAGCTTGCACTTCTGGAGTGCGGGCAGGCCGTTGACCTCGGCCGTGACCATGTACCGGTCCTGAGACGAAGGCGCGATGTTCGCCTTCAGCTCGATGCCGCCGTTCGCCTTGCCCTCGCCCGTGCGAGGTCCGGCGATCGTCGACTGCGGTGCCTGGTTCTGCATGAACACCGCCGCACCCCCGAACGCGACCACCGCGGCGACAGCCGCGGCGACGAGATAGCCCGGCCAGCGCCGTGGCCTGGCGTGCTGCGGTTCGGGGAGGTCCTCCACTGGCAGTGGAGGACTCGCTCTCGGGCGTGGGGCGGACTCCCGCTGCTGCGGAATGACCGACTCCTGCCTGATCTGCCGCAGCGTGCGCTGCAGCAGCAGGTCCGAAGGCATGGGCAGGTCGTCCTCGAGCTCGTGCAGAAATGCCTCACGTGGCACGTCGTCAAGTGCTGTGCGGATCCGATGGAAGTCGGCGACCTGCGCACGGCAGGACGGACAGCCCCGAAGGTGCTGCTCCACGCCAAGACTCTCGTGCGCGTCCAGAACGCCGAGCGCGTAGCAGCCAAGGGTGACCGCGTCGTGCGCGCCAGCTGTCATACGACCTCCTCGTCGTCCCGATTCGACCCCCGCGGCGAAACGGTGTCACGAAGGAAAACGGGCAGATAGGAGTGGTCGGTTCAGCTTGCGAACGAGTTCATTCTGATTGCGCATAACAATGGCATTACGTAACCGCCCAACTACGGTTCCGGCCCTGCCTGAGCTGCGCTTTTCACTCGATCGGACGACTCAAGGTGTCTCGAATGCTACAGGCACGTCTGTGGACGAACCAGCGGCCGGTCCTCCGTCTCAATGAACACCGCGAGGCCGTCCAGGACCCTGGCGAGACCGAACTCGAAGTCGTCGAGCATCCGCTCGAAGCCGCCCGAGTTCCAGATGTGGGTCATCATCGGCAGCCGGTCAGGCGTGAAGTGCTCCCAGAGCGCCTCCCTGCCGTTCCACCAGTCCTCCTCGGACACGCCGGTCTCCCGTTCGGCCTGGACGCGGTCCGCCATCGTCCGGCCGACGCCGACGACGAAGTGGGACACCGCCGTCGCCACCGCCACGATCTCCTCGGTCGCCAGCCCCAACTCGGACACCACGGCGTAGGCGGCGTCCTGGCGCGTCATGGCCTGCGGGCCGGGCATCCGCCGCGACGCCGTCAGCTGGAGCATCCACGGGTGCGCGCGGTACATCGCCCACATCTGCCGTGCGAAGAACTCCAGCCCGGCCCGCCATGGGCCCCGCGGCGTGTGCTCGGTCTCGCCCCACACCGCGTCGACCATCAGGTCCAGCAACTCGGACTTGCCCGGCACGTGCCGGTAGAGCGACATGGTGGTGAAGCCCAGCGTCTCGGCGACCCGGCGCATGGTGAGCGCCTCGACCCCCTCGGCGTCGGCCACCTTGATGGCCGCCTCGACCACCCGTGACTGACTCAGCGCGGCCTTCGGCCCCCTGGTCGGCTCGGCCGGCGGCTCCCACAGCAGCCGCACGCTCCGGTCCCGATCGCTCTTCACCCAACCCCCTCGTTCACAACCGCTTGCATGTGAATCCTAGAACCGTGTACAACGTACACCCGGTGTACAACATAAGCAGTTAGCTGTGGGGGTGAAGGCGTGGGACACGCGGTGCTCGCGGAAGGCCTGCGGAAGATGTTCGACAAGAAGGCGGCGCTCGACGGGTTCGACCTGGCCGTGCCGGCCGGAACGGTCTGCGGGCTGCTCGGCCCGAACGGCGCCGGCAAGACCACGGCGGTGCGCATCCTCGCGACGTTGCTGCGCCTGGACGGCGGCCGCGCCGAGGTCGCGGGCCACGACGTGGCACGGGAGGCGCCGGCGGTGCGCCGGCAGGTGGCGTTGAACGGTCAGCAGTCCACCGTCGACGACGTGCTGACCGGCAGGGAGAACCTGGTCATGTGGGGGCGGCTCTACCACCTGGGCAAGCGCCAGGCCGAAGTCCGGGCGGACGAGTTGCTGGAGCAGTTCGGGCTCACCGACGCGGCCGGCAAGCGGGCCAAGCTGTACTCGGGCGGCATGCGGCGGCGCCTCGACCTGGCGTCGAGCTTCATCACGAGGCCGTCGGTGCTGTTCCTGGACGAACCGACGACCGGCCTCGACCCGCGCAACCGCGGCGAGGTGTGGCGGGAGGTGAAGCGGGTCGTCGCGGAGGGGACGACGGTGCTGCTGACCACGCAGTACCTGGACGAGGCCGACCAGCTCGCCGACCAGATCGTCGTGATGGACACCGGCCGGGTGGCGGCGCAGGGCACGCCGGACCAGCTCAAGTCCAAGCTCGGCGGCGACCGGATCGAGGTCGTGGTCCGCAACGCCGACGAACTGCCGGTGGTGCGGGACGTCCTCGGACCGGACGCCGAGGTGGACGCCGACACGTTCCGGGTCAGCGCGGCGGTGGCCGACCAGGTGGCGGCGCTGACGCGGGTGACGTCGGCGCTGGCCGCGCACGGTGTCGAGGCCGAGGACATCGCGCTGCGGCGACCGACGCTGGACGACGTCTTCCTCGCCATCACCGGCCACAAGGCAGTCTCGGAGGTGCGGGCATGAGGTACGCGGCCGTCGACTCGTGGATCGTCGCCAGGCGGGACCTGATCCACTGGGTGCGCGAGCCCGTCAGGGTGTTCGCGAACCTCGCCTACCCGATCATCTCGGTGCTGATCTTCGGGCTGGTGTTCGGCAGCGCGATGAACGTCTTCGGCGGCGGCGACTACATCGAGTTCCTGCTGCCGGGCATGTTCGGCCAGACCATCGCGTTCGGCGTCGCGAGCACGATCATGATGGTGTCGATGGACGCCGACCGCGGCGTCACGGATCGGTTCCGCGCCTCGCCGATGTCGCAGACCGGCGTCGTGGCCGGGCGCAGCATCGCGGACCTGGTGAACTCGTCGCTGGAACTGCTGGTGCTCGCGCTGTGCGGGCTGGTGATCGGCTGGTCGTTCCACGACGGGCTGTTCAACGCGCTGCTGGCGTTCGCGCTGTTCCTGTGGCTGCGGTTCGCGCTGGTCTGGGTGGGCATCTACCTCGGCCTGCTGGTCAAGCCGGAGGCGGCGCAGGCGTCGTGGATGTTCCTGTTCCCGCTGACGATGTTCGCGAACACGTTCGTCTCGCCGGAGCTGATGCCGGGCTGGCTGCGGGTCGTCGCGGAGTGGAACCCGCTGTCGTCGACGGTGGCGGCGGCGCGGGAGCTGTTCGGCAACCCCGGTGTCGGCGGCGACTCGTGGGCCGCGCAGAACTCGTTGCTACTCGCTGTGCTGTGGCCTGCGGTGTTCGTGGCGATCTTCTGGCCGCTGTCGGTGCTGAAGTACCGCAACCTCAGTCGCTAGACCGTCACTTTCCAGGATGGCGGTCCGGAGCTGGTCGGCGAGCCACTGCGCGAGCAGTCGCCGCCAGTTCCGGACCCTGGCCAGCAACTCGGGCCGGAGTGTCCGGTCGTCCTCCCACTCCTGCCAGTCCTCGCTCGCGAGCCAGCCGATGCAGCCCGCGATCCGGTGCACCCGCAGCAGGGCAGGGTCCGGCCGGGTCCCGTAACCGATCCAGAACGCCTGGGGCAGCACGGTTCCGTGCAGGTAGAGGTGCTCCTCGAACGCCGCGAGCTCGTCGAGCGGGTTGCCCTGGCCGGGGTTGTCCCAGTCGATCAGCGTGGCTTTGCCTTCTCCGACAATGATGTTGTGGAGGTTCACGTCGTTGTGCAGCAGGCCGACGTGGTGGATCTTCCGGAACGCCAGGCCGATGCTGTGCCAGACCTCTTCGGACACCGGCAGGGCGTCCGCGAGCGTCCGGCCCTCGACATACTCGACCAGCACGTCACCGCGTCCGTTGTGCGCAAGGACCTCCGGCGCGCCGGGCACGACGAACTTCGGCAGGTCGCGCGCGACCTTGGGTTGCCGCAGCACGGCTTTGCGCCCGTCGGCCAGGGTGACGAGGTGCAGGACGTTGGTGAGCCCCTCCCCGTGGAGGGGCTCGACGCGGACGGCTGTCCGCAGCAACGGGAACATGGGCTCACCTCCGAATGGCCCATGGTCTAACACGCGACGGGTCAGGCCGCGGTTAACGCCAGAGGTCGCATCGGTGATCGATCGGTGCAACCGGCTCGGTCGCGAAGAGCCGGACGTCCTGGCGTGCCCAGCCGGGATGTCCGGTCCGCGCGAACCGGGTCCACACCCGCACCATCTCCTCGGAGAGCTTCTGCTGCTTCCCGGCGAGCTCGACGCCGGCGTACCGCATCAGGAACGGCAGCTCCGAGCCGTGGTAGGCGCCGTACGGGAAGTCCGGCATGCCCGGGAAGATCATCGGCGGCTCGGGTTCGGCGAACTCGTAGCCGAACGCGTGCGTCTGCGCGCGCAGTTCGGCGGTCGGGCAGGCCGAGGTCATGTCCGAGAGCGCAGCGGACAACGGCACTCGTTCGTCGCCACCGCGCGGTGGGTAGGCGGCCAGGATCCGCTGCGCCTTGGCCGCGCCGAAGCCGTCGACCAGCGCCTGCTCGTATCCGGCGGCGTCCAGCGGTGGGTAGAACATCGCGGCGAACACCGAGAACTCGTCGCGCGCGGTGCCCGCGAGCACCGGGATCCGGTGGAAGCGGCCTTCGCGGAGCGCCGTGATCGGGTTCTCCGGCAACGCTTCCGTGCCGTACGCGGGCGATGAGAACTGCGGTGTCAGCGCTCTGACCTTCTCGACCGTGAGCCGGCGCAGGCACGCGATGTCGGCACAGCCCGATGCCTGGGCACCGGCCCGTTCGACGTCCTCGCGTTTGGCCCAGGTGTGCTGGACGTTGTTCTCGCCCGCCGGGACGCCGAACTGGCACGGTCCACTTTGGATGATCGCCCGGTGGAACAGGCCGCGAGCCTTAGGCGAGGTCAGCTGCGCGCAGGTCGACAGCCCGCCCGCCGACGCGCCGAACAGCGTGACGTTGTGCGGGTCGCCACCGAACTGGCGGATGTTGCGCTGGACCCAGCCGAGAGCGGCCTGCTGGTCGCGCAGGCCGAACGCGCCGGAGCCGTCGAGTCCCGGGAAGCCGAAGTACCCGAACGCGCCGAGCCGGTAGTTGAGGGTGACGACGACAGAACCGTTGCGCGCCAACTGGTCTGCGCCGTAGTCGGAGCCGGCGCCGCTGGTGAAGCTGCCGCCGTGGATCCAGACCATGACCGGGCGGTTCGTGGCGTGGGCCGGCGCGGTGACGTTGAGGTACAGGCAGTCTTCGTCGGTCTCGCAACGAGGACCGGGCCTGTCTGCCTTGAGGACGCCCTGCCAGGGCTTCGCGGGCTGCGGATCGCGCCAGCGGTTCTCCCCGATCGGCGGTGCGGCGAACGGGATGCCCTGGAACGAGCGCTGGGCGTCGATGATGGTTCCCGACACAGATCCGGTGTCGGTGCGGACGATTCCCGCGGCGTGGGCGGGAACAGCGGTTGCGGCAACGAGCACGGCCGCCATCAGTGTGGTTGAGGTTGAACGCATGTCACGATCAACCTAACCACCACCGCAACAGCTTTAGACGACAGCCTTGGTGCGGGACAACAACCGTGCCGCCACCGCCGCCGGCAGGTACATCAGCACCCCGTACACGGCGGGCGGGATCGCCATCGTCTCGTCGTTCAGCACGGTCAGCGCCAGCGTGATCGCGATCGTGGCGTTGTGGATGCCGATCTCCATCGCCGACGCGATCGCCTGCTTGCGCTCGACCTTGAACGCCTTGGGCACGTAGTAGCCGATCAGCAGGCTGAAGATGCTCAGCAGCAGTGCCACCGGGCCGAGCGTGCCGATGTTGTCGATCAGCTGCTGGTAGGCCTGTGCGATCGCCGCGATGATGACGAGCACCAGCACCACGACGGACGCGATGCGCACCGGGTCGTTCATCTTCAAGGCCCACGCCTCGAACTTGCGCCGCACCAGCATGCCGATCGCCACCGGCACCAGCACGATCGCGAACACCTGCACGAACTTGGCCGGCTGCAACCCGACCTCGGCGCTGTCCGCCATGAAGTGCGCCATGCTCAGGCCGACGACCAGCGGCAGCGTGAACACCGCGAGCACCGAGTTGATCGCGGTGAGCGTGATGTTGAGCGCCACGTCCCCGCCTGCGAGGTGGCTGAAGAGGTTCGCCGACGTGCCGCCCGGCGACGCGACGAGCAGCATCATGCCGACCGCGAGCACGCCCTTGAGCCCGAACGCGAGCACCAGCCCGAGGCAGATCGCGGGCAGGATGATCACCTGGCAGGTGAGCGCGATGACCGCGGCCTTGGGGTACTTGGCGACCCTGGCGAAGTCCGCGACCGTGAGGGTGAGACCGAGTCCGAACATCACCAGGCCCAGTGCCAGCGGCAGGAAGATCTGTACGACTAGCACGGTGGCCTCCGCGGATGTCCAGCTTGTGCAGTTTGATCTGTTCGGAAGATCCTGGCGTTACGCCCGGCCCGATGGAATCGGCCAGGTGGCGGCACCGCCCCCGGATCCGTGATAGTTCTGTAGAAAACCTTCTGGGGGCAGAAATGATCGCGGCGGTGCTCGGGGCGACCGGCAAACAGGGCGGTGCCGTGACGCGGCACCTCGTCGCGGCGGGCTGGGAGGTCCGCGCGGTGAGCCGCGACCCTTCGGCACAGATACCCGGCGCCTCGACCGTCGTCGCTGATCAGGGCTCTCCGGACTCGTTGACGCGGGCCTTCGCCGGTGCCGGTGCGGTGTTCAGCGTGCAGCCCGCGCCGCACGACCCGCGCTCTCCGCAGGGCTACTCCCCCGCCGTGGAGACCCGATGGGGCCGCAACGTCGCCGACGCCGCGCTGGCCGCCGGTGTCCCGCACCTCGTGTACGCGTCGCTGGTGGACGCGGCCACTGAGACGGGCGTCGCGTCGTTCGACAGCAAGTGGGAGGTCGAGCGGCACATCGCGGACGTCGGCCAGCCCGTGACGGTGCTGCGGCCGACGACGTTCATGGACGGGCTGTACGCGCCGGGCCTGCCGAAGCTGAGGCACCTGCTGCACCCGTCGGTCCGCTACCACCTGATCGCGGTGGACGACATCGGCGCGATCGCCGCACACGTCTTCGCCGACCCGGCGCGGTTCGTCGGCTCGTCGCTGACGCTGGCCGGGGACCTGCTGACACCGGTGGAGATCGCCGGGCTGATGGGTGTCGAGTACGAACAGTTCCAGGTGGACGATCCGGAGTTGCGGAAGGTGTTCCGCGACCGCGCCGAACCGCCCGTCGACATCGAGGCGTTGCGCGCCCTCCACCCGGGTCTGCGTTCGTTCGCCGACTTCCTGCGAGCACACTGAGGAACGTGCAGATCGGCGTCTTCACCGCGGGCGGCCTCCAGCCTTCGGAGATCGTCACCCTGGCGATCGCGGCCGAGGAGGCAGGTCTCGACGTCTTCGCGGTCGGCGAGCACCACAACCCGCCCTACAACTCGTCCTGTCCCGCCACGCTCCTCGCCCACATCGCGGCTCGGACGACTCTGCGACTGTCCACCGCCACCACGCTGATCACCACGAACGACCCGGCCCGGCTCGCCGCCGAGTACGCCACGCTCGCCCTCCTCGCCCCCGCCAGGACCGACCTGGTGCTCGGCCGCGGCAACACCGCGAGGGTGTTCGGCTGGTTCGGCAAGGAGATCGAGTACAGCCTGCCGTTGACGGTCGAGCACTACCTGGCTTTGAAGGCGCTGTGGCCCGACCGGCCCTACCTCTGGCACGCCTGCACGCGGTCGCCCGAGATCGCCGATCTGGCCGCGGAGCACGACGACGGGCTGTTCGTGTTCGCCGACCAGACCGAGCACGTCGCCCGGTACCGCGACCAGGCCGCGCATCCCAGGATCGGCGTGCTGGCGACCGGACTCGACGAGGGTCTGGCGTGGCAACCCGACCGCCTGCTCGTGAAAGTCAGCAGCACCGCGGACGTCGAAAAGCTAGGGTCGGCGGCGTGTTCAGCCTTGCCACACCGCCGCTCTTCGCCAGACTCCACGCCGCACAGAACGTCCTGATCGCCGGGGCGGGCGGCGGCTTCGACGTGTTCGCCGGCATCCCGCTCGGCGTCGCGTTGCGCGGCCAGGGCAAGCGCGTGCACTACGCCAGCCTCAGCTTCAGCGACCTCGAACGCCTCGACCTCGACGCGTGGCTGGAGCGCGGACTTGCCGCCGTCGCACCGGAAACCTCCGGCGAGGACGCGTACTTCCCCGAACGCGAGCTCGCGCGATTCCTCAACGACACCGTCTACGCGTTCCCGCGCATGGGCGTGCGCCCGTTGCGCAGCGCCTACCGCACGATCATCGAGAAGCACGCCATCGACGCGGTCGTGCTCGTCGACGGTGGCACGGACATCCTGCTGCGCGGCGACGAACAGCACCTCGGCACGCCCACCGAGGACATGACGAGCCTTGCCGCCGTGACAGGCATCGACGGCATCGTGAAGATCGTGACCAGCCTCGGGTTCGGCATCGACGCGCACCACGGCGTGTGCCACGCGCACGTGCTGGAGAACCTGGCGGCACTGGACAAGCAGGGCTCCTACCTCGGCGCGTTGTCGATCCCGTCGGACAGCCACGAGGCCCGCGCCTACACGACCGCGGTGCAGCAGGCGCAGGACGCGACACCGTTGTCGCCGAGCATCGTGAACGGGCAGATCGCGGCCTCGTTGCGCGGCGAGTTCGGGAACGTGCAGTTCACCACCCGCACCGAGGGCAGCGAGCTGTTCGTGAACCCGTTGATGGGCGTGTACTTCAGCGTGGATCTGGACGCGCTGGCCCGTGGCGTGCACTACCTGCCGGCGTTGGAGAACACGCGGACGGCGTTCGACGTGGCGCTCGCGATCGAGGAGTACCGCGAGGGCATCGATGACCGACGCCCTCGCCGCGCACTCCCCCACTGAGCCTCATCGGCGTCGGATCACCACCGCCACCACCAGGACCAGCACACCGATGGCGATGGCCGAGCCCAGCACCCACAGTCCGTAGACCGCGAACGCCACGAACTCCGAGCCGATCGCGGCCACGGACGTGACAGTCGCACGGGAATCGGACTCGATCCGGTGCTGGAGCTCGGTTTCCACGTGCACCAGCACGAACCGGTACAGGCCGTAGAACAGTCCCAGCAGGACGATCGCCGGCGGCACCGCCAGCCACGCGGCCACGATCAGCAGCGCACCGGAGGCGAACAGCACCCAGCCGCGGAAGGGCAGTCGTCCAGCCAGCGAGGCGCCGGCCGCACCCATCAGCGGTATGCCGATCGTCGCCATCGGCACCCACACCGTCGGCACGTCCCAGTCCTGGGCCAGCAGCGTGAAGTACTCCTCGAACGCGTCGAGCGCGTACACCAGAGCCACTGCCAGCACGGCACGTCTGATCGGAATGGCCTCGCGCAGACCGGTTCTCAGCGTCGCGAAGTAGCCGGGCTCGTCATCGTCCTCGGAGCCGCGTTCAGGTTCGGGGAACCTCAACGCGATCACCGACGACGCGAGGCACATCGCGACGGACGCCCAGCCCGCCAACTCGTAGCCACCGAAGGAGAACAGCGCGGTGGCCACGACCGCGACCGGTACCTGAGCGATCAGCTCGATCGTGTCGACACGGGCGTTGAGCCGTCCGTACCGGTCCTCGTCGCCGTTGGCCGCCAGCCCGTCGTACAGCAGGGCTTCGAACGCGCCCGAGGTCAGCGTTCCGCCGAGACCCCACAGCACGAAACCGGCCGCGAAGCCCCAGAAAGACGGGAACAGCACCCAGGCGCCGTACCCGGCGGCCTGCAGCACACCGGCGACCACCAGGGAACCGCGCCGCGAGAACCGGTCGGCGAGAGCGCCGGACGGCACCTCGAAGACCACCGCGGTCAGCGACCAGATGGCGAGCAGCACCGAGATCTGGGCGTCGGACAGCCCGCGGTCGGCGAAGAGCAACGCGTACAGCGCGTAGATGGGGATGAGGTGCGAACACCACGCATACGCCGTCGCGGTTCGGGTCAGATCAGTTGAAGATCAATGTCGTCGTCGCATGGCACCAGACTAGGCCGCCAGTGCCACCGATTAAATGGCACTGACGGCCCGTAGCCGGTCACCTACCTGACGTGGCTAGAAACCAGCGGTGATCTTCGTGAACGCCAGGTCGGCCTGCTGGATGCCGGAGCAGCCCGCGGACACCTGGCCGTCGCAGCCGCCGCGGTCGCGGTTGACCGACCAGAAGGCCAGTCGTCCGAGGCCGTTGGCCTTCGACCAGTCGCGGATCGCGGTCCAGTCGTCGACCGTGGTCAGCTCGCGCTGGTCCGACAGGCCGTTCATGCCCGAGATGCCGACGTGCTTGAACGCCTCGGCGTCGCTCCAGCCGAAGGTCGACTTGAGCTTGTTCTTCAGCCCCGTGGCCGCGCCGATGGTGTCGGTGCGGATGTTGGAGCTGCCGAAGTCGAACGGCATGAGCGTGAACACGTCGATGTTCGCGTTCAGCGCCTTGGACTGGTCGATCAGCCGGTTGCCGTAGAAGTTCGGGCCGGTGGTCGACGTGCCGAAGGTGACGATCGTCTGGATGCCGGGGTTGTTCTGCTTGACGATCTTCAGGGCCGTGATGATCCGGTCCTGCACGACGGTGTTCTCGAACTCGTCGGAGTTCTCGATGTCGATGTCGATCGCCTTGAGCCCGTAGGCGTTGATGACCTGCTGGTACGCGCCGGCCAGCGCCTCGGGGGTCGAGCAGTTCGGGCCCAGCTTGTTGCCGCTCCAGCCACCGAACGACGGCACGATGTCACCACCGGCCGCGCGGATGGCGTTGATCGTCGTCTGGTCGGCGCCACCGGTCAGCGGACGCTGACCGTCCCACGCCGGGTTGCAGCCGCCGCTCGACAGCACGAACGCGAGCGTGAACCACTTGACGCCGGTGTCCTTCATGACCTGCGTCGCGTTCTGCGGGTCGCCCCAGCCCAGGTACAGGTAGGGCGCGCCCCGTCCGTTGCCGGGCAACGGCGGGTTCGACGTCGTCGTGGTGGTGGTGGTGGTCGTCGGCGGGTTACCGGTGCCGTCGCACGAACCGCCGTTGACCGTGCAGTTGGACGGGCTCGCGCCGGAACCCTTCACGGTGAAGCCGAAACTGGTGCTGCCACCGACCGGAACGTTGCCGTTCCACGTGCTGCGGACGGTGATGTTCTGGCCATTGGCGGCATAGCTGCCGTCCCACAGCGACGCGATCGACTGCCCACTGGGCAGCGTGAACTCGACGGTCCACGACGAGAGCGCGGACCCGCCGCTGTTGGAGATCGTGTACTTGGCCTCGTAGCCGCTGCCCCAGTCCGACGTCTTGGTGAACGCCGCCGTCACGCCCGACGCGCCACTCGCGGGCGCGGCGACAACGCCTCCGACCACGGTGGCTATCGCCAGGCCGAGGGTCAGGATCTGCCAGCGAAACTTCTTCATGGTGCTCCATTCACGTGCAGGGGGTACGTGATGGCAGGCACGTTAACTGGTCTAAACCACCTGTTCAAGGGGATGAACCGGACATCGTTCGCCCTCGTCAGGGCGTTTCGAGGGAACGCTCTCACGCTCAGTCCACTTGACATGGTTGTCAGTTGACCACTGACGAAAGTCCCTGACGTGGGCGAAACCGGTACCGCGACCGGGACCGCCTCAGGTGGCTCGTTCGAGGTGTTCGCGGGCGGTCGTCCAGACACGTTCGAACTCGCCGGCGGAGATCTCCTCGACGCCGGGCCAGGCTCCCACTTCCTCCTCGGACGCGGCGCCCTCGGCCAGGACGCCGAACCTCTTCTCGTACGCGATCACCGCTTCAAGGCCACCGGTGTCCCGTGCGTGCAGCACCTCGGCCAGCGTCGCCGCTGTCAGCGGGCTCAGGTCCGTGCCGCGCAGATCGACCTGACGGCAGACCCACCCCTCGTCGTCCACCTCGTAGTGGAACCAGACGTCCTCGTCGGCGAAGTAGTGCCGAAACCACCCGATCACGCCGGAATCATCGCAGGCGGCTAGACCCGCTCCGCCCGTTCCCGGTCGCGCTCCTCCAGCAACTGCAGAAGTGCGTAGGTCGCCTGCCGCTGCTCCTCGACGAGCTTCGTGAGCCACGATCCGAAGTAGAGGAACCCGCCGACCCCGATCAGCCCGACCCCGAGGATCCCGCCTGACACGACGTAAGGGATCTGCTCGAACGTGTACCCGGTGTGCGCGACGCCCCACCAGGCGAAGAGGATCGCCGCGATGCCCGCCGTCATCAGCATCGTGCCGACGAGGCCGAGTCCGCTGCGCATCTTCGCGCGGCGCCGGTCCTGGATCGTCATGGGTTCACCCGCAGGTCGGGGACACCGGTCGGGTGTCCGGAGGGACAGGGGGCGCCGCCCAGCAGGAAGGTGCCGAACGACTTCATGCCGAACGCTCCCGCCGCGGCGACCCCGAGGCCGGTGAGCACCAGCAGCGCCGGTACGCCGGGGAAGTCGAGCAGTGAGCGCGGCCTGGTGCGGGCCGAGGCGACCGGGGTGACCGACTTCGATGGCGGGTTCACGCCCGCGACCGGAGGTGTGCCCAGGCCAGGAGGTGGCGGTGCGTCAGCCAAAGGCGGCGGGGGCACGACCGGTGCCGGTGCGTCTGGTGGGGTCAGGGGTGCGGAGACGGAGGCGTTCGCGACGGCCTCGGTGTCGCCGACGATCACCACCATCTTGCGCAGCGGGTTGAGCAGCGGCGCGAGTTCCTTGGGCAGCAACGGGGCCACGACGCCGTCCAGGATGCCGCCGAGGCCCAGCTTGGTGCGCAACGCCAGCACGTCGACGGTCAGGGTCAGGCCGCGGCTGGAGGACGTCGCCGACGTGGCTTCGAGTTTCGTGGCCGCCGTGGGCCAGGTCAGGGTGATTCCCAGTGGTTCCAACGCTTTCAGGAGCCCGTCCGGTGGCGCGTCCGGGGCCTTGACCGGGAACTTCTGGCCCAGCACGGTGAACTCGGCGACCGAGAACGTGCTGGTGCCGCTGCCCTTGCTGCCGTCGCTGACGGCCACGGACTCGAAGCGGACCCCCGACATCACGACCACGCCGGCCAGCAGCGAGATCGTCTGCGCGGACGTGACGGCCGTGGAACGGGCCTCGGACGCGCTGACCGCGCTGACGCTGCTCGACGACAGGCCGTCGGCGGTCAGCAGGAACGGCACCTCCTGCTTGGCGCCCGCGTAGGACTCTGCTTTGGCGGCGCCGGCCGCGGCGCGCATGCCCGGCTGGGACTGGTCGGCCGGGCCACCGGGGTGCGCCGCGTTGGCCTGCACCGGGTAGGCGAAGCCGAGCAGTTGCGGCAGACCGGTGCCCACGGCCGCACCCGGCCACAGGGAACTGGCCACCGACCGGCCGATCGGGCCCGCGCCGAGTTCGGTCTGCGTGTAGGAGAGGTGCACCTCTCCCTGCGGTTCGGCCGGCACCGGAATGAGATCGGTGTGCAGCAGCACGGAAACCGGTGCGGCGTGGGCGGACAGCGTGAAGCCGCCGATGTCGGACGCCCGAGCGGGCGCCGGGGACAGCAGGAGGAGCAGCAGGACGAGCGCGTACCTCATGACGTCCCTCCGAAGTAGACGGTGGCGAGGTCGGAATCGGCGGAGATCTCGCCGTGCTTCATCACGACGACCTGGTCGGCGACGGCGGAGGCGGTCTCGGCGAACTGCTCCACGATCAGCATCGTGACGCCCGAGCGAGCCAACTCCCCCACCACCTCGTACAGCTCGGCGACGATCACCGGTGCCAGTCCCATCGAGAGTTCGTCGATCACCAGCACGGCCGGGTCGGTGATCAGCGCGCGGGAGAACGCGAGCATCTGCTGCTCGCCACCGGACATCGAACCCGCGAGCTGCCGGTGGCGCGCCTTGAGCTTCGGGAATCGCGCGTAGACCACGTCGGCGTCTCCGCGCATCAAGCGGAGGTTCTCCGCGACGGTCAGGTTCGGGAAGATCGCGCGGCCTTCCGGGATCGTGCACAGGCCCACGCGCGCCAGCTCGTCGGGCGCGGCGTCGTTGACGTGCACGCCGCCCAGGTGGACGTGGCCGGACGTGGCCCGCAGCTGTCCACTGAGGACTTTGACCAGCGTCGACTTGCCGGCGCCGTTCGGGCCCAGCAACGCCGTGACGGTCCCGCGCGGCACGTTCAGCGACACCCCGCGCAGCACCTCGATCCGGCCGTAGCCGGCGTGGACGTCCGTCAGATCGATCATCCGAGATACGCCTCCCGGACACCCTCATGTGCACGAACGACGTCCGGCGTTCCGGACACCAGCAGCCGCCCCAGGTTCAGCACGTGCACGTGGTCGCAGTAGCCCATCACGAGATCCATGTCGTGCTCCACCAGCACGACCGAACGGCCCTCCGCGCTCAGTTCCTGCAACAGCGAGCCGAACGCGTCGGTCTCCGCGCGGTCGAGCCCGGACGACGGCTCGTCCAGCAGCAGCAACACCGGGTCGGTGGCCAGCGCGCGAGCCAGTTCCAGCAGGCGCGCGGCGCCGGTCGGGACGGTGTCGGCCTGTTTTCCGGCGAACTCCGCGATCCCGACCCGTTCCAGCAACTCCAGCGCGAGCTTCGCTGGCCGCCGCCTGCTTTCCAGCGCCACCAGGACGTTCTCCGAGACCGTCAGCGACCCGAAGACCTCCAGTCGCTGGAACGTCCGCGCGACACCGAGTCTGGACCGCTGGTGCGGGCCGAGCGAGGTGATGTCCGCGTCGTCCAGCGTGACCCGGCCGGACGACGGCTTCCGCAGGCCGCTGATCACGTCGAACAACGTCGTCTTGCCCGCGCCGTTGGGCCCGATCAGCCCGGTGACCCCGGGTTCGACGACCAGCGACACGTCGTCGACCGCGGTCACCTCGCCGAAGCGGACCGTCACGCCCTCCACCCGCAACGTGCTCATGCGCGCCGCCAGGACCAGGCCCGGAAACCCCAGCTGACCAGTCCGTTCGGATCCCGCGCGAGCCCGGCCGCAGCGACGCCGAGCAGCACGACCGCCACCCCTGCGAACGCCGGGAAGCCGCTCTGCAGCACGGGAAGCAGCATCAGCAGCACCCCGCCGAGCAACGCGCCGGACACCGACGTCACGCCCGCGATCACCGCGAACAGCAGCAACGGCAGGTTGTTGAACAGCTGGAAGTCGCTCGCGGCAACGGTTTCCCGCAGCTGCGCGAACAACCCGCCCGCCAGTCCCGCGATCGCCGCCGACAGCGAGAACACCCAGACCCGGATCCAGCGCACGTTCAACCCCAGCGTCGCGCACGCCGCCGAACTGTCCTTGACCGCGATCATCCGCCGCCCGAGCCGTCCGCGCCGGACGGCCAGCACACCGATCCCGACCAGCACGAACACACCCGCGGCCAGCAACAGTTGGCCCGTCGCGGACTCGACCATCCGCGGCACCTGCAGACTGCCCCGCACCCCGAACGCGACCGGCGACTGCAGCACGAGCTTGTCCATGAGCTGCGCGAATCCCAGCGTCGCCAGCGCCAGGTACAACCCGCTGACCCGCAACGCCGTCAACGCGATCAGCGCTCCGACCGCCGCCGCGACCCCCGCCCCGATGAGCAACGAGAGCGGAGAGGCCGATCCGAGCCGCGCCACCGTCACCGCGCCCACGCCGACGAACGTGAACTGCCCCAGCGACACCACCCCGCCGTACCCGGTGAGCAGCACCATCGACAGCAGCACGATCCCGAACACCAGCGCCAGCGCGAGCTGCCCGGCCACCACCGAGTCCACCAGCAACGCGAGCGCGACGACCACCCCCGCGAACAGCCCGGCGCCCACACCGGTGGTCAGCGCGTTCGGCACAGCCACCCCGCGCGTCCCTCTGACGCCGCCGATGCGCAACGGCGACTGCGGCATCGCGAGCAGCACGACGAACAGCAGCAACGCCGGAATCGCCGCCCGGAACGAGATCCAGAACGGCGACGACGGCAGGTAGGCGACGGCGTAGGACTGCACCAGCCCGAGTCCCAAAGCGCCCGCGAACGTCCACGGCAGACTCGTCAACCGCCCGACCAGCGCGGCGGTGTACGCGGTGATCACGAGCAACGTCATCGTCACGTAGTCGAGCTGCACGACCGGCGTCAGCAGAATCCCGCCCAGCGCGGCCAGCGCCGACCCGATCGCCCAGCTCAGCGCCGAGAGCCGGTGAGGCCGCGTCCCGTAGAGCGCGGCCAGTTCCGGTGCGTCCACGCACGCCCGCATCGCGAGCCCGGTCCGCGTCCGGTTCAGCAGCACGTACAACCCGCCCGCGACGAGCACCGCGCAGGCCAGCGTCACCAGGTCGTGCCCACTGACGAACGACTGCCCGATGTGCACGCCGAGCTGGTCGAGGAACGGCCGCACCGGCCGCGCCTGCGGCGGCCAGATCACCTGCGCCACCCCGATGAGCCCGACCAGCACGCCGACCCCGGCCACCAGCGTGATCCCGACCGGCGCGCCCGCGAGCCGTCGCATGATGAACCGCTCGATCACCAGCCCGAACAGCGGCGCGCACACCCCCACCACGAGCAGCAACGCGAGCCACTGCGGCAGGCCGCGGTTCTCGGCGAGTTCCCAGTAGAGGAACGCCATGACCATGCCGATCGCGCCGTGACCGACGTTGAACACCTTGGAGGTGCTGTAGGTCAGCACGAGACCGCCGGCCACGACGGCGTACGCGCCGCCCGTGACCAGGCCGAAGATGGTGTAGGCGAGGAGTGCCGTCATCCGCCCACCCCCGTGTCGATCAACGTGCCGCACGAGTAGCCGGACGCCGGAGCGAGCCGCGACCACGCCCCGCCCTTCAGCCGCACGAGCGTCATGCAGGCCGAGGTGCGTTTGCCACCGACGTCCTGCGGCGCGACCATCCCCTCGGCCGTGAAGTCGTGCACCCCTCGCACCGCCTCCAGCATCGCCTTGCGGGTCAACTGAGGCCCGACCTTCGCGGCCGTGGTGACGAACAACCGCGCCGCCGACCAGGCGAACATCCCGAAGTACGAGGGCGCCGCTCCGGGAGCCACCCGGCCGAGCCACTGCTTGTACAGCGCCACCTGGGCGTTCGACTCCTCGAAGAGCGCGCCGTTGGTGTAGACGACGGTGCCGTCGACCGCCGCCCCTCCCTGCTTGATGTACTGCGGGTCGTAGGCGGACGGGTCCGTGATGAACGCCTCCGGCGTGTACCCCTGCTGCCGCATGGCCTGCTGCAACCGCACCGCGTACTGCGCCGACCCGATCCAGTAGACGATCTTGGTGCCGGTCTCCTTCAGCTTCGCCACGTACGGCGCGTAGTTGACGTCGGTGATGTCGATGGCCTGCGAGTAGACGAACTTGATCCCGCGCGCCTCCGCCGCCTTCTGCATGCTCTTGGCGTTCTGCGCGCTCGCGTCGGCGTTGAGGTAGAGGTACGCCGCGGCGTTGATGCCGCCGGGGAAGCTCGACTTGACCAGGTCCGGCCCGGCCGACGACACGAGGTTCACGACGTTCGAGGCGACACCGAAGCTCACGGCCGTGCGCTGGCGTTGCGCGGTGACGGTCGAGGCCCGCAGGTCCGGGATGCCGCACCCGGCCGCCGCCGGTCCGCCGCCCTGGTCGAACGCCGACATCGAGCCCACCAGCGCGAAGGCCTGCTCACAGGCCTGGGAGGTGGCCTGCTGGTCGCCGCCGCTGTCGGTGCGGGAGTCGAACGAGACGAGCTTGAGCTTGCGGCCGCACACCGAGCCCTGGGTGGCGTTGAAGTACTCGACGAACGCCTTGGTCGCCTGCTGCGCCGACTGGAAGAGGCCGGGCACCGGGCCGCTGATGTCGGAGATGTTGGCGATCGTGATCTCGCCGGCCGTGACGCCCTTGTCCGTGGCGCCGCCGGTGCCCTGGCACCCGCCCGCGATGCTGCCCGGCGGGTTCGGCTGCTTGTTCGGCTCCTGCGGGTTCGCGGCGCCCGGTTGCTCCGCGGTGCCCTCGGACACGGCGCCGTCCTCGCCGGTCACCACGCCGTCCTGAGTGCCTGCCGTTCCTCCTTGAGGCACGACGAGTGCGGCCCGTTGCTCGTCGGTGAGCCTGCTTCCGCATCCGGCGAGCAACGCGCAGATCGTGAGTGCGATCAGTGCGGTCCTGCGACGCATGCGCACTGACGTTAGGGATCTGCATCCATCCAGACCCAAGCAACTTCTAGAACGCGTTCTATCTGCAAAGAATCGCGCGGAAAGCCGTCACCAAAGCGCGGTCGCCTCGTTAGAAGCGACCACACCAAGGAACACGTTCTACTTACGACGGCGGCAGCAGCTCCGGACGGCGCGCCCGGATCACGTCCCCGGAGGACTCCCCGCGCACCCGCCGCATCACCCACGGCACGACGTGCTCGCGGGCCCACTGCCAGTCCTCTGCCCGCCGCGCGCGACGGTCGACCAGCGGAGCCACGCCGAGCAGGGTCCGCTCGAGCGCGTGCTCGACCCCCAGGCCCTCCAGAACGGAGATCGCGACCTCGGTGTGCCCGAGCGAGTTGAGGTGCAGCCGGTCCGCGGACCACATGCGGCGGTCGCGCAGCTGCCGCATGTTCCACATGTCGCCCAGCACGCAGTCGTGTTCGGCGGCGATCGCGCGCACGTGCTCGTTGTAGATGGCCACGCGACCACGCATCTTGCGGAACACCGGGTCGTCACCACCGTCGACGCCCGTGAACAGGATTACGCGCGCGCCCGCGTTGACCAACCGTGCGACGGCCGCGCGATAGCGGCGCATCAACGTGTCGATGTCCACCTTCGGACGCATGAGGTCGTTTCCACCCGCGTAGAGCGAGACGAGGTCCGGCTTCATCGCGAGAGCGCGTTCGAGCTGCTCGCCCAGCACCTGCGGCAGCAGCCGGCCGCGCACGGCCAGGTTGGCGTAGGCGAACTCGGGGTCCGCCGCGCCCAGCACGTCGGCGACGCGGTCGGCCCAGCCCCTCACACCGTTCGGTCGACTGGCGTCGTCATCGCCCACACCCTCGGTGAACGAGTCCCCCAACGCCACAAAACGCTTGCTCATGCTCACGACCCTATGTGGGGCATTCGGCGCAGACATGGCCGGGGTTGCGGCCGCCGCGATAACGTTTCGATAACGGAGACGTCTCGAACTGAGGCGCTCTCCCATTCCTGGCCGTATCCCCGGTCGTGCGACTCTCCATGGATCTGGCGAAGCCGACGCGACTGATGGTCGCGCTGGCCGGCTGTGCGCTGGCGGTGCTCCTGAACACGGGGAGCGCGGTCGGCCAGCCCAGCACGACGCCGTCCACCCCCATCTCCACCCCGCCGCCCGGCAGCGGCGGGACGGGCGACGAGGTCGTCCAGACGCAGTGGGGGCCGCTCGGACCGGCCGACCGGGACTTCATGAACCGGGTCAAGCAGGCCGGGCTGTGGGAGAAGCCCGCGGGCGAGAAGGGCAAGGCCAAGCGCGCCGACCAGCCCAAGATCCAAGAGGCCTCCAAGCACCTCATCGAGGGGCACACGCTCTTGGACAACGTGGTGAACCGGGCGGGCGTTCTGCTCGGCCACACGTTGCCCGCGGAGGCCTCGGACGAGCAGAAGGGCTGGCTCGCCGAGATGGACGCGGCGAACGGCGACGAGTTCGACGCCGTTTTCGCCAACCGGCTCCGCGCGGCGCACGGCAAGGTCTACGCCTATGCCGCGCAGATCCGGGCGGGCACCAAGAACGAGCTCATCCGCATCCTTTCCACGCAAGCGATGATCACCGTCTTCGACCACATGAAGGTGCTCGAGGAGACCGGTCGCGTCGACTTCGCCGGACTGGAGTCACCACAGCCACTCGCGCCACCGCCGCCTGCGGACAACACCGGGGCACCGGACGCGACAGGTGACCAGCCTGCCGACCAGTCAGCGAACCCGACCGACGGCGTGATCCCGACCGTGCCGGAGGGCACCAGGTTCACCCGCACCGCCGAGCAAGGCGTGTTCGGGGACAACAACGGCGTCTTCTTCGCCGCCATCGGGGTGCTCGCGCTCGCGCTGGTGGGGATGCGAATGATATCCCGATCGAAGAAATCACGGCGGAAATCTCGTTCGTTTTAAAAAACAGCACACCCAGGTTCAATCCCGAAGATAGCGGCCCCATACCGCCGTCAGCTTCACCATGCCGTTTTATCGGACTACCACGAGGTGGCAAATGGCTATTCACCGGAGGAAATCCACGATCTGGCTCACCGCCGCTGCGGCGGCGATGGCCGTGGTCGCGGGCGGTGCCGCGGTGGTGGCCATCAGTTCTTCTGATGGCTCCGCGCTCGCCGACGGTGCGGACAAGAGCTTGTTCGTCGACATCACCAAGGTGAAGCCGAACGTCAAAAAACCAAAAGCGGAGAACGACGCCACCACAGGCACGTTCACCGTGAACTGCGGGCGGAACGAGAACGGGCACTTCAACCCGGACAACTTCATCGCGCAGCCTGGTGTTCGCAACGGTGCCCAGCACCTGCACGACTACGTCGGCAACCTCTCCACGAACGCGGACTCGAACAACCAGTCCCTGCAGGCGGCAGGCACGACCTGCAAGAACGGTGACAAGTCCGCGTACTTCTGGCCCGTCGTGCGCATCATCGACGAGGAAGCGGAAGAGGCCGCACCGGCCGAGGAGCAGGCCCCGCCGAAGAAGGACGACAAGGCCCAGCAGGACAAGGACAAGGCCGCGAAGGCCGCGCCCGCGCTCGAGTGCCCCGACGTCGCGTCGCTGCTGCCCGAGGACGTGCCGGACGCCGCCCAGGCGGAGATCGACAAGGAACTCGAGAACATCGAGAAGGTGACCGAGGAAGCGGAGAAGAAGGTCGCTTCGGTCAAGGCGCAGGACCGCGACAACATCATCGTCGGCCCGACGCGCGAGAAGCGCGCCGCCATCCTGAACCGCATGATGCTGGCGTTCAGCCGCCAGGGCAAGCAGGCTCCCGACCTGAACCCGGCCGCCGCCTGTGCGGTCAAGGACAAGGCCGCGGGTGAGGAAGGCCTCGACAACGGCGGCGAGAACGCCGACGCCGCCCAGGCAGAGGGCACCGAGGCCAAGAAGAACCAGAACAACCCGGAGGAGAACGCCGAGAACGAGCTCGAGGGCAACGAGGGCGAGATCCAGCGCCCCGCCGTCGTCGACCTGCAGTTCCGCGGCAGCCCGACCGGCAAGGTCGTCGCGATGCCGAAGTTCCTCCGCGTTCTCTACGGTGACGCGAAGGCCGGCCAGAACGGCCCGAAGAACGCCAAGGCCTCGTGGACCTGCTCCGGCTTCGAGGACAAGGTCCTGATGGACAAGTACCCGATCTGCCCGCAGGGCGCGAAGGTCAAGCGAGTCCACGACTTCCCGAGCTGCTGGGACGGCAAGAACATCGACTCGGCCAACCACCGGGACCACATCGTGTTCCCCGACCAGAACGGCAAGTGCAAGCAGGGCTTCAAGGCTGTGCCGCAGCTGCGGATCTCCCTGACCTACAACATCCCGCTGGACGTCCAGAAGGACGGTCGCTACCTGGTCGACTCCTTCCCGGAGGAGGAGCACAACCCGCTCACCGACCACGACGACTTCGCCAACGTGATGTCGCAGAAGATCATGAACCGCCTCGTCAACTGCGTCAACACCGGCAAGAAGTGCCGCGAGTGACGCTCTGACCACGTAGTTCAGATAGGCGAAATCCCCCGGTGCCCCTCCCGCGCACCGGGGGATTTTCGTTGCCCGGCCTGGGTTTGTTCACCACCGTGAATCTTGTTCCGGAATGATTGACCGCAAAGGTATAGACCACTAACACTGACCGCATGGTCACCCGCTCCTGCACGGTGCTGATCGCACTGCTGGCATCCCTTCTGGTCCCGGTCACCGGCTCGGTCTCGGCGGCACCGGCGACGTTCGTCCACCCGGGAGTCGTGGTCTCCCGGCCACAGCTCGACTTCATGCGCACCAAGGTCCAGGCCGGCGCGCAGCCGTGGAAAACGGCCTACGACCGCATGATGGCGACGAAGTACGCCGACCTGAACCGCACTCCGAAACCTCGCGCCGTCGTGGAATGCGGTCCCGTCAGCAATCCCAACAACGGCTGCACCGACGAACGCGAGGACGCGCTCGCCGCCTACACGCTCTCCCTGGCCTGGTACGTCACCCGTGACGCCAGGTACGCGACCAAGGCGATCCAGATCATGGACGCCTGGTCCAACACGATCCGCGACCACACCAACTCGAACGCCCCGCTGCAGACCGCGTGGTCGGCGTCGAGCTGGCCCAAGGCCGCCGAGATCATCAAGCACGTCTACGGAACCTGGCCCAACAGCGCGAGGTTCGGCACGATGCTGCGCAACGTCTACCTGCCCGAGATCCAGAACGGCCGCGCGAACACCAACGGCAACTGGGAACTCAGCATGATGGAGGCGTCGATCGGCATCGCCGTGTTCCTGGAGGACAAGGCCGCCTACGACAAGGCGATCGGCATCTTCCGGACGCGCATCCAGGCGTTCATCTACCTGACCACCGACGGCGCGCTGCCGAAGACGCCGCCGGGCAGTGGCATCGACACCAGGGCCGAGATCATCTCCTACTGGCACAACCAGTCCACGTTCGTCGACGGCGTCACCCAGGAGACCTGCCGCGACTTCGCACACACGGCGTACGGGCTGAGTGCGGCCTCGCACCTCGCCGAGACCGCGTGGATCCAGGGCCAGGACATCTGGGGCGAGATCAAGGACCGCATGCGCCACGCGTGGGGCCTGCACAGCAAGTACCAGAACGGCGAGCCGATGCCGTCCTGGCTGTGCGGCGGCACGCTCAGCCGTGAGCTCGGGCCGACGCCGGAGGTCAGCTACAACGCGCTGAACACCCGGCTGGGCATCGCGATGGCGAACACCAAGATCTACACCGAGTCGAATCGTCCACACGGGACCGACAACCTCTTCATCGCCTGGGAGACGCTGACTCACGCAGCCAACCCGTCGTAAGACCGGCTAGCGTGCGCTCATGACCGAGACACCGGACGTGAAGCCACGCAGCCGCGACGTGACCGACGGCCTGGAGCGCACCGCCGCGCGCGGCATGCTCCGGGCCGTCGGCATGGGCGACGAGGACTGGGAGAAGCCGCAGATCGGCGTCGCCTCGTCGTGGAACGAGATCACGCCGTGCAACCTGTCGCTCGACCGTCTCGCGAAGGCGTCGAAGGACGGCGTGCACGCGGCGGGCGGGTACCCGCTGGAGTTCGGCACGATCTCGGTGTCGGACGGCATCTCGATGGGCCACGAGGGCATGCACTTCTCGCTGGTCTCGCGCGAGGTGATCGCCGACAGCGTCGAGACCGTGATGATGGCCGAACGGCTGGACGGGTCGGTGCTGCTCGCGGGCTGCGACAAGTCGTTGCCCGGCATGCTGATGGCGGCGGCACGGCTCGACCTGGCCAGCGTGTTCCTCTACGCCGGGTCGATCCTGCCCGGCCGGGTCACGCTGACCGACGGCACCGAGAAGGAGGTCACGATCATCGACGCGTTCGAGGCCGTCGGGGCCTGCGCGCGCGGACTGATGAGCCGTGAGGACGTCGACCTGATCGAACGCGCGATCTGCCCCGGTGAGGGCGCGTGCGGTGGCATGTACACGGCGAACACGATGGCCAGCGCGGCCGAGGCCCTCGGCATGTCGTTGCCGGGCAGTGCCGCTCCCCCGGCCACCGACCGGCGCCGCGACGGGTTCGCGCGCCGCTCCGGCCAGGCGGTGGTCGAGATGCTGCGCAAGGGCATCACGGCGCGGCAGATCATGACGCGCGAGGCGTTCGAGAACGCGATCGCCGTCGTGATGGCGTTCGGCGGCTCCACCAACGCGGTGCTGCACCTGCTCGCCATCGCGCACGAGGCCGGCGTCGAACTGGACCTGGACGACTTCAGCCGCATCGGCGCGCGCGTGCCGCACCTGGCCGACGTGAAGCCGTTCGGACGGCACGTGATGACGGACGTCGACCGCATCGGCGGCGTGCCCGTGGTGATGAAGGCGCTGCTGGACGCCGGTCTGCTGCACGGCGACTGCCTCACCGTCACCGGCCGCACCGTCGCCGAGAACCTCGCCGACATCGACCCGCCCGACCCGGACGGCCTCGTCCTGCGCGCGCTCGACAAGCCCATCCACCACACCGGCGGCATCACGATCCTCAAGGGCTCGCTCGCTCCGGAGGGCGCCGTGGTCAAGTCGGCGGGCTTCGACTCGGACGTCTTCACCGGCACCGCGCGGGTGTTCGACCGCGAGCGCGCCGCGATGGACGCGCTGGAGGACGGCACCATCACCGCGGGCGACGTCGTGGTCATCCGCTACGAGGGTCCCAAGGGCGGGCCGGGCATGCGCGAGATGCTCGCGATCACCGCGGCGATCAAGGGCGCCGGCCTCGGCAAGGACGTCCTGCTGCTCACCGACGGCCGGTTCTCCGGTGGCACGACGGGACTCTGCGTCGGGCACGTGGCACCGGAGGCGGTCGACGGCGGGCCCATCGCGTTCGTGCGCGACGGCGACCAGATCACGCTGAACGTCGCCAAGGGCACGCTCGACGTCGACGCCGACCTGGACAGCCGCAAGGACGGCTGGGCGCCGCTGCCTCCGCGCTACGAACGCGGCGTGCTCGCCAAGTACGCCAAGCTGGTCGGCTCGGCCTCGCGCGGAGCCGTCTGCGACTAGAAACTGAGTTTGGCCGCCGAGCGAACCAGTGACTCCACTGGCGCGCCCGGCGGCCAGGCGAGCAGCGTCGTGACGTCCGGCGCGTCCACGACGGGCACCGCGACGTGTTCCGGCCACTGCCAGGCGCGGCTGGAGGCGGGGATGACGAGCAGGGTCCTGCCGAGCGCCACGAGCTGGGCGAGCTGCGACTGGGTGCGCACCTCGGGTCCCGGCCCGTCCGGGTAGGTCCCGTCGAGCCGGGGCCAGCGTGCGATCGGCAGGTCCGGCACGTGGCTGACCTCCGCCATCGTGAGGCTCTCGCTGGCCGCGAGCGGATGCGCCGCCGGGACGATCGCCACCTGACTCTCGGTGTGGAGGTCGGCGGTGTCGAACCCGGCGAGGTCGTCGAACGGGCGGTGCATCAGCGCCACGTCGGCCTGCCCGTCGCGGAGCCGGTGCGCCTGCTCCCCCACCTCGCACAGCAGGACCTCGACCGGGTCGGCCAGCACGTCGAGCAGCGCTCGCAGCAGCTCGTGGGACGCTCCGGCCTTCGTGACGAGCACCAGCGGGCGTTCCGGGTCTCCCGCACGACGGGTCCGGCGGGCGGCGGCCGCGACCGCGTCGAGCGCCGTTCTGGCCTCTCGCAACAACACCCGGCCCGCGTCGGTGAGCTCCGCGCCGCGCCGGTCCCGGTCGAGGAGCCGGACGCCGAGCCGTCGTTCCAGCTGGGTGATCGCCCGCGACAGAGGCGGCTGGGCGATCCCGAGCCGGGTGGCGGCACGTCCGAAGTGGAGCTCCTCCGCGACGGCCACGAAGTAGCGAAGCTCGCGGGTCTCCAGATCGTCCACGGACCAAGCCTAATACCCGGTAGGTATCAGAGCTTACTGAATCGATCTTGGACAGCACGCCCACAGCGAGCAGAGCATGAAGGCGTGAACAAGAAGACCGCGCTGGTCACCGGCGCGAACAAGGGAATCGGCTTCGCCATCGCCCAGGGGCTCGGAGCGCTCGGCTTCAGGGTCGCGGTGGGCGCACGGGACGACGTCCGCCGCAAGGAGGCCGTCGAACGCCTGCGTGCCAACGGAATCGACGCGTTCGGGGTCGCGCTGGACGTCACCTCCGACGACAGCGTCGCGGAGGCCGCGGCGGCGATCGACCGGCTCGACGTGCTCGTCAACAACGCCGGCATCGGCGGGCGCACCGACGCGGGAGCGCAGGACCCGACGACGCTCGACCTCGACGTCGTCCGCACCGTCCTCGACACCAACGTGTTCGGGGTCGTCCGGGTCACGAACGCGATGCTCCCGCTGCTGCGCCAGGCCACCTCGCCGCGGATCGTCAACGTGTCGAGCAACATGGGGTCGCTGGCGTTGCGGACCGGTCCGATCATGGCGGCGTACGCGCCGTCGAAGTCGATGCTCAACAGCATCACCGTCCAGTACGCGCGGACGTTCGACGGCACGAACGTCATCGTGAACGCCTGCTGCCCCGGCTACGTCGCGACCGACTTCACCGGCTTCGCCTCACCGCGGACGCCCGAGCAGGGCGCCGCGATCGCGCTCCGGCTCGCCACTCTGCACGACGACGGGCCGCGCGGTGGTTTCTTCGACGACGAGGGCGTCATCGCGTGGTGAGGGGTCGCCCAGTCGGCTGAATTCGCCACGCGGGCACGGTAACCCGGTCGGTGGGCACCCGCGATTGAGCTCACAGCGGCGGGTACTTCGCGTTCACAGGCAACAGCCAAACGCGGAGGGACGACACCATGATCGATCAGACGCACGTTGAGGCTCTGTACGACTGCGACGTGATCGACAACCGGGGTGAGAAGATCGGTTCGGTCAAGCGGGTGTGGCTCGAGGACGGCACCGGCAAGCCGATGTGGGCCGAGGTCCACACCGGACTGTTCGGCATGAAGGAGAGCTTCGTCCCGATCCAGCAGGGGCAGGTGGCGGGCGGCGCGATCACCGTCCCCGTCACCAAGGAGCAGGTGAAGGAGTCGCCGAGCATGCACACCGACGGCGACCACATGTCGGACAAGGAGCAGGAGGCGCTCTACCGGCACTACGGGATGACCCCGCAGGCCAGGAGCGGCGACCACGACCGGCTCGACGGCAAGGGCGGCAACGGCAGGCAGGCCGCGGGACAGCAGGCCACCGGGCAGCGCGGGCAGCAGGCTGCCGGGCAGCGCGGCACCGCACGTGGTGACGCGGCCGAGGTCACGCTCTCGGAGGAGAAGCTCGACGTCGGCACCCGCAGCGTCGAGACGGGCCGGGTCCGGCTGGTCAAGCACACGGTCACCGAGCAGCGCAACGTCACCGTGCCGGTCACGCACGAGGAGGTCCGGGTCGTCCGCGAGCCCGCGGAGGGCAGCACCGGCAAGGCGTTCGCCGACGAACAGGCGGAGATCACCTTGCACCGCGAGGAACCGGTGGTGCAGAAGCGCACCGAGGCCGTGGAACGGGTGCGGCTGGAGAAGGACGCGGTCACCGAGCAGAAGGACATCAAGGGCGAGGTCCGCAAGGAACGCGTTGAGGTCGAGCGCGACGACGAACCGCGCGGCCGCCGCTGACGAACGTCGTGCGAACCGCCCACCACTTCCGCCGGTGGGCGGTTCGCCGCGATTCCAGGCGACACCGAAACATTCACCCGAAGCGGTTGATCACCGCAAGAACGCCGGCCGGCCTGCCGATCCCGAAGTCGATCACCAGTTCGTTGACATCAGAGGGAAAAATGACGCAGGCACTGCTGGATCGCAAGTGGGACAACTTCTTCAACCACTTCGACGCCAACGGCAACGGGTACGTCGAGCACGAGGACTTCGTGCAGCGCGGCGAGGAGATCGTCACGGCGTGCGGCTACGACCCTGCCTCCGAGCGCGCGAAGTCGGTGTCCGACGGGTTCCAGCAGGTGTGGACCTCGCTGGTCGGTTCGCTCGACACCGACGGTGACGGTCGCGTCTCCCGCGGCGAGTTCGTCGCGGGCATGGCGGTTCTCGCCGAGAGCGACGGCTACGACACCATCTTCCAGCCGGCCATCGACGCGCTGCTCGTCATCGGCGACGAGGACGGCGACGGCAGGCTGAGCATGAACGACTGGCTGCGGCTGCAGGGCGGCTACGGCACTCCCCTGCCCGCGGCCGAGGAATCGTTCCGCCTGCTCGACACCGACGCCAGCGGCTACCTGACGCGCGCCGAGATCTCGGTCGCCACCAGGGAGTACTTCACCAGCACCGACCCGCAGGCCGCGGGCAACCACCTCTACGGCCCGCTGGTCTGATTCAGTACAGGCTGTCGAGAACGTCGGAGTAGCGCTTCTCGATCTCGCGACGGCGCGGCTTCAGCGACGCGGTCAGCAACCCGTCCTCGACGCTGAAGTCGTGCTCCAGCACGGCGAACCGCTTGATCGTCTCGTGCCGTGCGAGCTGCGCGTTGACGGTCTGGATGGCGTTGTCCACTTCGGACTCGGCATCCTTGAGCCCCGCCGCGGTGTCCGGGTCGAGCGTCACGAGCGCCACGCAGTACTTGCGCCGGTCACCGTGCACGATCACGTTGCTGATGTACGGCGACGCCGCGTTGATCATGCTCTCGATCCGGGTCGGCGCCACGTACTTGCCGCCCGAGGTCTTGATCAGTTCCTTCTTGCGGTCGGTGATCTTCAACCGGCCCGCGTCGTCGAGTTCGCCGATGTCACCGGTGTGCAGCCAGCCGTCGACCAGCGACTCGGCGGTGGCGTCCGGCCTGTTGTGGTAGCCGCGCATGACGCCGGGGCCGCGCAGCAGCACCTCGCCGTCGTCGGCGATCTTGACCTCCATGCCGGGGATCGGCGGCCCGACCGTGCCGATCCGGATCATGCCCGGCCGGTTGAAGAACGTCGCCGCGGACGACTCGGTGAGCCCGTAGCCCTCCAGGATCGTGATGCCGGCGCGCTCGAAGAACTCGGCGATCTCCGGCGCGAGCGGCGCCGAGCCCGACACGAAGTAGCGGATCCGGCCGCCCACACGGTCGCGCAACTTGCGGTACACCAGGCGATCCGCGAGCCAGCGCGTCGCGGGGCCGTGCTCGCGGTCGGCCCACCGGAAGATCTTCTCGGTGACGCCGCCCTTCTCCCGCGCTCCCGCGACGATCCGGCCGTGGATCTTCTCGAAGATGCGCGGCGCGGCGGCCACGATGGACGGCCGCAGCTCGCCCAGGTTGTCCACGATCCGCTCGACGCTGCCGTCGACGGCGGTCGGCACGCCCGCGGCGATCATCGCCATCGTCAGCACCTTGCCGAACGCGTGCGACAGCGGCAGCCACAGGAAGTGCAGATCGGTCGGCTGAAGAATGCCCAGGGACGCAACGGCTTCCGCGGTCGTCAGCCAGTTCTCGTGCGTGAGCTCGACGCCCTTGGGCGTGCCGGTCGTGCCCGAGGTGTAGATCAACGTCGCGAGGTCGTCCTGCGTGAGCCCGTCGATCAGCGCGTCGTAGTCACCCGAGGCCTGGGGAACCGCGCCGAACCGCAGCACCTCGACGCCGTCCGGCATCGACGCGGCGTGCTCGTCGGTCTCCACGACGACGATCCGGCTGCCGGAGTCGCCGATGATGTGCGCGACCTCCGCGGCCGTGCTGTTCGGGTAGATCGTGGTGGTGGCGCCCCCGGCGGCGAGCACGGCGAGGTCGGTGACGATCCACTCGATGCTCGTGCGGCCCATCAACGCCACGCGGTCGCCCTTGCGCAGGCCCTTCTCCGCCAGTCCGAACGCCTCCGCGGCAACCCGTTCCTGCAGCTCGGACCACGTGAGCGAGGCCCAGCCACCGTTGTCGCGGTACCGCATCGCCTCAGCGTCGGGCGTGCGGGCGACCCGGTCGCGCAGCAGGCCGGGAATCGACAGCGCCATTGCTCTCCCCTTCTCTGGAGCGTCGCTCCAGAGCGGTACTCTAACCCTCATGTCCGACCGACGACAGTCTCTCCTCGACGCGGCGCTCAAGCTCGTCGAGGAAGGCGGCCTGGACGCCGTCACGATCGCGGCGCTGACCGAGCGGTCCGGCATGTCGAACGGCAGCATCTACCACCACTTCGGCAGCCGCGCGGGCGTGTTCGCGCAGCTCTACGCCGACAGCTACGCCCGGTGCGTCGCCGCGATGCTGCCCGCCCTGAAAGCGGATACCGCAGCCGCGGGCGTGCGCGCCCTGACCCTGAGCTACCTCGACTGGGTCATGGCGAACCCCAGCCGGGCGCGCTTCCTCTACGCCGCGCCGGACCACGCCGATCCGGCGGCCAAGACGGCGGAGTTCGCGCCGGTCCTGGCCTGGTTCCTCGACCGGATGGCGTCCGGCGACCTGCGCGCGGTCCCGCCGTGGGCGTTGGAGCCCGTGGTGATGGGACCGGCGCACGAGTCGGTGCGCAGGTTCCTGCTCGGGGTGTTCGACCTGGCCGAGGCCCGCGAGATCGTCGCGGACGCCGTGTGGGCCGTGCTGAAGCCCTAGTCCGCGGAAGCCTTCGGTTCCGGGAAGACGACGATGCCGTTGACACTTCCCAGTTGCACGACGGTGCCGAACACCGTCCCGCTGATGATGCTGGTGGTCCGTTCAGCCTGCACTACCTCGTCGTCATCCCCAGTCATGCCGTCATTATCAGCTACGAACGACCTTGCTTGGCCATAGAACACCTGTTCGATTATGCTGCGGTCCATGCGCCAGGGATCACTGTTCGACCTGGACGCGGAGCCGGAACTGGCCCCGCTCGCCCCGCGCCGCACCGAACTCGGCCACGGCGCGTGGATCGACGTCCAGCCGGGCTGGCTGGCGGGCGCCGACGCGTTGTTCGACCAGCTCGTCGACGAGGTGCCGTGGCGCGCCGAACGCCGCCAGATGTACGACGCCGTGGTCGACGTGCCGCGCCTGCTCTGCTTCTACAGCGGCACTTTGCCGTTCGACGTCCTCACGACGGCCCGTGACGCACTGTCCAAGCACTACCTGCCCGAGCTGAACGAACCGTTCACGACCGCCGGGCTCTGCTACTACCGCGACGGCCGGGACAGCGTGGCGTGGCACGGCGACACGATCGGTCGCGGCCAGACCGAGGACACGATGGTCGCGATCCTGAGCGTCGGCACCCCGCGTGCCCTGCTGCTGCGGCCGCGCGGAGGCGGCGAGACGCACAAGTACGCGCTGGGGCACGGCGATCTGCTCGTGATGGGCGGCTCCTGCCAGCGCACCTGGGAGCACGCCATCCCGAAGACCTCGAAGGTCGTCGGGCCGAGGATCAGCGTGCAGTTCCGCCCGCACGGAGTCCGCTAGCGACCAGTTCCTCGGACACCCGCCACACCCGCTGGGCCTCGTCCGTGCCGCGCAGACGGCTGTAGAGAGCCTGCTCGGCGGGCGGCCCGCTGAGGTGGCCGAAGCGACTCGGGCCGTAGAACGTGCCGGCCTCCGGCGCCGTCGCGGCGAGCAGTGCCGGGAGCTGGGCGGACTCGACGGTGCCGAGGATGCCCACGCTCGAAAAGACCCGCACCGCGCGCACACCGAGCGTGTCTTTGGCGCGGCCGACCTCGGGACGGGCCGCGAGCAGGTTGGTGGGGGCCACACCGGGATGGGCGAGGTTGCTCGTGATGCCCCAGCCACCGGCCTCGCTGCGCCGGGCGAGCTCCAGTCCGAACAGGCCGAAGGCGATCTTCGACTGGCTGTAGGCCTTGCCGCCGTTGTACGAGCGCTCCCAGTTCAGGTCGTCCCAGTTGATGGCGTTCTGGTTGGCGGCGACGCTGATCTGCGAGGTCACCCGCGCACGACCGGCCTTCAGCAACGGCAGCAGGTGGCCCACGAGAGCGAAGTGGCCCAGGTGGTTGGTGCCGAACTGCAGCTCGAACCCGTCCGCGGTCGTCTGCCGTTCGGGCGGGGTCATGACGCCCGCGTTGTTGACGAGAACGTGGATCGGCTTGCCCTCCTCCAGCAACACCGAACCCAGGGCCGCGACCGAAGCCAGCGAGGAGAGGTCGAGCGAACGCAACGACACGTCGGCGTCCGGGGTCTGCCGGCGGATCGCGGCGATCGCCGCCTCGCCCTTGCGCTGGTTGCGGACGGGCATGACGACCTCGGCCCCGGCCTCCGCGAGCCGTCCCGCGATGCCGAGTCCGACACCGTCGCTGGCACCGGTGACGACCGCCCGCCTGCCGGTCAGGTCCGGGACCTCGACGTCGAACTTCCTGCTGGCCATCGCGCACTCCCCTGCTCGTTGTGGTGTCGTCCTCCACAGTGGCCGGACCAGCATGACCGCATCCAGGACCTCTCGCTCCGTGGCTACGACGGCGCGCGCACGTTAGAAATCAGGGGGACGAGAGGAGCCGACGTGGCGATCGACCGAGCAGGCCTGGCGGCGTTCCTGCGGCACCGCAGGGAGGCGTTGCAGCCCGAGGACATCGGACTCCGGCGCGGACCGCGACGCAGGACCAACGGCCTGCGCCGCGAGGAGGTCGCCGCCCGGTGCAACATGTCCACCGACTACTACGCGCGCCTGGAACAGGAACGCGGAACGCACCCGTCCGAGCAGATGATCGCGGCCATCGCCCAGGGCCTGCACCTGTCACTGGACGAGCGCGACCACCTGTTCCGGCTCGCCGGGCACAGCCCACCCCACCGCGGCTCGCTCAGCGAGCACGTCACTCCTGGCCTCGCGCGGATCTTCGACCGCCTGCAGGACACCCCGGCCGAGATCGTCACCGAGCTGGGCGAGACGCTGCGCCAGACCCCGCTCGGCATCGCGCTCACCGGGGACGCGACCCGCCACACCGGTCCGGCCAGGAGCCTCGGCTACCGCTGGTTCACCGACCCGGCGGCCCGCGCGCTGTACGACCCCGCCGACCACGCGTTCCTCGGCAGGATGTTCGCCTCGGGCCTGCGCGAAGCCCTTACGCGACATGGCCCCGGCTCCCGCGCCGCGCACTACACCGACCTCCTGCTCGCCCGCAGCGAGGAGTTCCGGACCGTGTGGGACGCCCAGGAGATCGGCCTGCGCCCGAAGGAGTTCAAACGGTACGTCCACCCGAGCATCGGCGCGCTGGAACTGCAGTGCCAGACGTTGCTCGACCCCGACCAGAACCACTTCCTGCTGGTCTACACCGCCACGCCCGGCACCGAGAACTACGAGAAGCTGCGGCTGCTGGCCGTCATCGGATCCGCTGCGCCAGCGGGCTGACCAGCAACAGCAGCAGGCCCCAGTAGCTGATGAACGGCGACAGCACGAGGGCGATCAGCAGCACGACGGTCGGGGTGATGGCCCGCAGCACCACCGGCCGGGAGAGTCCTTGAGCCTCGACCGCCAGCTCCGGGCTGCCGTGCACGAGCAGCGTGATCGCGGTCAGCAACATGCTGCTGACGGTGATCGTGCCGATGTAGAAGAACTGCGTGAAGTGGTCGTCACCCGGCCTGCCGACGAGCTCGGTCGGGAACGGCAGGATCACGATCGTCAGCAGCCACGCCATGTTCAGCGTCACCAGCGTGCCGTTGTACTGCTTCACGTTCTCGAACAGCCGGTGGTGGGTGAACCACAGGTGCGCGATGACCGCGAAGCTCAGCAGGAAGCTGAAGATCTGCGGCCAGTGGTGGGCGACGAGCTCGCGCGCGGGCTCGGAGCCCGGTTCCGAGGTGATCTCCACCAGTGGCAGCACCAGCAGCGTGATCGCGATGGCGACCACCGCGTCGGTGAACAGGACCAGGCGGTCGGGCTCGCGCTTCATGGACACCCGACCACCGTAGTCCTGAGAGGACTCAGATCACGTCCACGAACACCGGGTTGGCGTAGAACCACAGGTCGGCCCACGGGTCCGAGTTGGCGATCTCGTCGACCACCGGATCACCGGACGACGTGAGCCGCTTGCCATCACTTCCCCGCAGCCGCAGGTAGAACGACCGCTCGACGTTCTTGAACGTGTGCGTGAACCGGATCTTGCCGGTGCGCGGCACCTCGAACGTCTTCGCGACCGCGGTCTCCGGCGCCAGGAACAGGTCGCGGTCCGCGGACGGACCGGTCACCGGGCCCGAGATCAGGTCGACCTTGGCCAGCACGGGCTTGGAGCCGGAGAAGTTCGGGCCGTCGGCGCGGTCGATCTCGATGGTGATCTCGACATCGCCGCCACGGCGCACGAACGTCCGCCCGCCCAGCGTCACGCCGCGCAGGTCGTCACGCGACCGCACGCGCAGCTCCAGGCCGTCGATCAGGCGGCCGTGCACGGTCAGCACCTTGCCCGACTGCAGGCCGCGCATGATGTCCACATAGGACTTCGACCGCGCACCGACGACGTTCGCGCCGTACTGGCCGGGAAAGAAGTCGCCGTAGGCCGTCTGCTTGACGCCCGAGTCGATCGGCGCGCCCTTCGAGCCGGTCGTGGCGTAGTCCTGCTTTCCCGGCGTGAGGGTGTCGTTGAAGACCTGGTGCACGTCCGAGTTCGCGGTGATCCACCACGGGCGTCCCTCGGCGAGCAGCGAGTCCCACAGGCCGCCGACCTTGGCGGTCATCCAGTCGAACCCGCCGTGCGTGCGGTAGGACTCCGCCGGATAGCCGGGGAATGACTCCGGCAACGGGGCGGCGGTGTCGTAGTAACCGCGGGCACGACCGGAACCGCCCGCGGACTTCGGCGTGCCGGCGGCCTGATGACCGGGCGCGCCCTCCATGCCGACCGCGACGCCGGGGGCCGCGTCGCGCCAGCCGCGGATCTCGTGCGGGCTGTCCACGCCGCGCCGTGACGGGTGGTTCGCGAACATCAGCGCGATCTCGGTCCGTCCGGAGAGGACCTGCGCCTCCAGATATCGCAGCGCGGCCAGGGCGAGCGACTCGGTGTTGTTCGCGATGCGGCCGTCGTAGGACAGCTCGAACGCTTTCAGGATGTCGACGGTGTGCTTGCCGGGCGGCATGAACACGGTGGCGTGCTCCGCGCCGGGGATGTTCCACTCGAGGCCCTGGTACACCAGCACGTCGCGCTGGGACCGGCGGACGCGCTCGATGTCCGGCGTGATCTGGTCGATCGAGAACTTCTGGTGCGCGACGCCGCCGTGGTCGGTGATCACGACCCAGTCGAGGCCGAACTCGTGCGCCTTCCCGACCTGCTGCGCGATCGTGTACTGGCCATCGTCGGAGTACTGGGTGTGGATGTGGTGGTCGCCCGCGTACCAGCGCTCACCGCCGCCCCAGGGGTTGACCGGGACGTGCGCCTCGGCCTTGCCCGTGCCGGCGGCCACGGCTCCGACGGCGCCGGCCGCGATGCCCAGGCCGGCGAGGAACCTGCGGCGTTCGACCGACGACGGACGGTCGTCCCCGGGATCGAGCCAGCTGCCCTCCACCGGCTCTACCTCGTGGTGGTGGGTGTGATCACCGTGCGAGTGATCGTGAGAGTGGGACATGCGCAGATCTCAACCGGTCAAGCTTGCGTGGCAAACGAACGGACGATGAACGCTTGTACCGGGAATTTCACTCACACGGCCTGGACAGCCAGCAACGCCAGGTCGTCGTGGTCGTCGTGGTCCAGCCACTTGAGCACGACCTGCTCGCAGTGACGCGCGATCTCCTCCGCCGACAGTCCCTTGCACTCCTTCAGCAGCGCCTTCATCCGCTGCTCGCCGAACAGCTCCGTGCGATCGGTGTGCGCACGTGCCTCGGTGAACCCGTCGCTGTAGAGCACGAGCGTGTCCCCCGGCGCCAGCGTGACCTGCTCGCCGGAGAACCGGACGTCCGACAGGATGCCGACGATCGCACCGGGCGCGCTCACCTCGTGAACGCTGCCGTCCGCCCGCAGGATCATCGGTGCGGGATGGCCGCCGGACGCGAGCGACAACCGCGCGCCGCCGTTGGCCAGCGGCACCAGTTCACCGACGACGATCGTGGTGAAGAGCTTCGAACCGGTGGCGCGCAACGAGGTGTTCAGCAGGTGCAGCAGCCGCACCGGGTTCGTCTCGACCAGGGACAGCGCCTGCAGGGACTGCCGGACGCGTCCACTGTGGACCGCGGCTTCCAGGCCGTGGCCGCAGACGTCGCCCAGCGCGAACGTCGCCGAGCCGTCCGTGCGCGGGTGCACGTCGTAGAAGTCGCCGCCGACCATCGCGCGCTGGTGGGCGGGGATGAACACCGAGGCCATTGTCACACCGCGCACCTCGGGCAACGGCAACGGCAGCAACGCCGAGCGCAGCACCTCGATCGTCCGCTGCTGCTCGGTCAGCCTCGACGACGACTCCAGCGCCATGGCGGCGTGCTTGCCGAACAGCCGGACGCGTTCGACGTCGTTCGGCGCGAAGTCGCCCTTGCGCGCCACGACCAGCGCACCGCCGACGCCCAGCGGCACGGCCAGCGCGCAGCCGAAGTCCTCCGGCACACCCCAGCTGCCTTCACCCAATGTGGTGATCCTGGTCAGCGCCGCCGTGCCGGTCAGCACCTCGGCGATCTCGGAGGCCCTGCGCGGCGTGCGCACGACCGTCGGTTCGCCGCCGCCGCACCGCCACCACTCGAGCCGGTCACGGGTGGCGGGCACCACGGCGACGCAGTGCTCGCCCAGCAACTCCGCCGCGAGCTGCACGATCGTCTTCAGGGTCAGTTCCCGCGACGTGCCGCCGGCGAGCCGCAGGTGGGCGTGATCGAGCGTGGAGTCCGTGAAGTACCAGGCACTCCAGCCCTCGCCGAGGTCGTGCTGACGGCCCGCGACGTGCACGTCGAAGTGCCCGCCGAGACCGAGCCGGGGGAACCGGTCGGCGGCCGCGGCGTTGCGCACGCGCACCACACCTGCCGGGTCCACGACGAGGACGGCCTCGCGCAGCCCGTCCACGAGCCGCTGCCAGCCTTCGAGGTCGATCCCGACGGCGCTGCTCATCGGCAGTCGCCCAGCGCAGCCGGCCGAATCATCACGGCCTCCTGCGGATAGTTGGCGTGCATAGCGGCATCAAGTTACCTCGCTCCCAACCTAACGTGGCAGGCTTGGCCGCGACCACCGAGGCACGGAGGCTTGGAGTGACCACGGCCAACGAAGAGACGGACGCGACCCTCGAACGGGTTCTCTCCGCCATGAGAGATCTGCGGGACGGCAACTTCCGCCGCAGGCTCGTCGTGCCGGGAAACGGGCCCGTGTCGGCCCTCGCGGACGTGTTCAACGAGATCGCGGAGCGCAACCAGTGGCTCGCCGGTGAGCTGGGCCGGGTCCGCCAGGCGGTGGGTCAGGAGGGCAGGCTCACCGAACGGGTGGCGCCCGCGGGCACCGCCGGTGGCTGGTCGCTGATCGCGGACTCGGTGAACGGCCTGGTCGAGGACCTGATGCGGCCGACGAGCGAGCTGAGCCGCGTGCTCGCCGCCGTCGCCGAGGGCGACCTGACCAAGCGCATGTCGGACCAGACGCTGCGCGGTGAGTTCGCGACGCTCGGCTCGACGGTGAACGGCCTGGTGGACCAGCTGTCGAGCTTCGCCGACGAGGTCACGCGTGTCGCCCGCGAGGTCGGTACGGACGGTCGCCTGGGCGGTCAGGCGAAGGTGCCCGGCGTGGCCGGCACCTGGCGCGACCTGACCGACAACGTGAACTCGATGGCGAACAACCTGACCAACCAGGTCCGCAACATCGCCCAGGTCGCGACGGCGGTGGCCAACGGCGACCTGACGCAGAAGATCACCGTGGACGTCTCCGGCGAGATGCTGGAGCTCAAGAACACGCTGAACACGATGGTCGACCAGCTGTCGTCGTTCGCCGACGAGGTCACCCGTGTCGCCCGTGAGGTCGGCACGGACGGCAAGCTCGGTGGTCAGGCGAAGGTTCCCGGCGTCGCCGGCACCTGGCGCGACCTGACCGACAACGTGAACTTCATGGCGGACAACCTGACCACTCAGGTCCGCAACATCGCCCAGGTCACGACGGCGGTGGCGCTCGGCGACCTGACCCAGAAGATCACCGTCGACGCCCGCGGCGAGATCCTGGAGCTCAAGACCACGATCAACACGATGGTCGACCAGCTGTCGAGCTTCGGCGACGAGGTCACCCGTGTCGCCCGCGAGGTCGGCTCGGACGGCCGCCTCGGCGGTCAGGCACAGGTGCCGGGCGTCGCGGGCACGTGGCGCGACCTCACCGAGTCGGTGAACGTCATGGCGAACAACCTGACCACCCAGGTCCGCAACATCGCCTCGGTCACCACCGCCATCGCGCGCGGCGACCTGACCCAGAAGATCACGATCGACGCCCGCGGCGAGATCCTCGAACTCAAGACCACGATCAACACGATGGTCGACCAGCTCTCCTCGTTCGCCGACGAGGCCACGCGTGTCGCCCGCGAGGTCGGCACCGAGGGCAGGCTGGGTGGTCAGGCGACGGTGCCGGGCGTCGCGGGCACGTGGCGCGACCTGACCGACAACGTCAACTTCATGGCGAACAACCTGACCAACCAGGTCCGCAACATCGCGCACGTCGCCACCGCCGTCGCGAACGGCGACCTGTCGCAGAAGATCACCGTCGACGCGCGCGGCGAGATCCTGGAGCTCAAGTCCACGCTGAACGTGATGGTCGACCAGCTGTCGTCGTTCGCCGAGGAGGTCACGCGTGTCGCGCGTGAGGTCGGCACCGACGGCCGGCTGGGCGGTCAGGCCCGCGTGCAGGGCGTCGCCGGCACGTGGAAGGACCTGACCGACAACGTCAACCTGATGGCGGACAACCTCACCAACCAGGTCCGCAACATCGCCGCCGTCGCCACCGCCGTCGCGAACGGCGACCTCTCGAAGAAGATCACCGTCGAGGCGAAGGGCGAGGTCGCGGCTCTCGCCGAGACCCTGAACGGCATGGTCGACACGCTGCGCGCGTTCGGTGACGAGGTCACCCGTGTCGCGCGCGAGGTCGGCACCGAGGGCATCCTGGGCGGCCAGGCGCGCGTGTCCGGCGTCGCCGGCACGTGGAAGGACCTCACCGACTCGGTGAACTTCATGGCGGACAACCTGACCAACCAGGTCCGCAACATCGCCCAGGTCACCACCGCCGTCGCGCAGGGCGACCTGACGAAGAAGATCGACGTCTCGGCGCGCGGCGAGATCCTGGAGCTCAAGACCACCATCAACACGATGGTCGACCAGCTCAGCTCGTTCGCCGACGAGGTCACCCGTGTCGCCCGCGAGGTCGGCACCGAGGGCAAGCTCGGCGGCCAGGCCGAAGTCGACGGCGTAGCCGGCACGTGGTCGAAGCTGACCGACAACGTCAACCAGCTCGCCTCGAACCTCACGACCCAGGTCCGCGCGATCGCCGCCGTCGCCACCGCCGTCACCGCGGGCGACCTGACCAGGCAGATCACCGTCGACGCGTCCGGAGAGCTCGCGGAGCTCAAGGACAACGTCAACCAGATGATCGCGAACCTGAAAGAGACCACGCGCGCCAACCGCGAGCAGTACTGGCTCAAGACCAACCTGGCCCGCCTGTCCGGCCTCATGCAGGGCCACCGCGACCTGCGCGCGCTGGCTTCGTTGATCATGAGCGAGCTGACGCCGCTGGTCAGCGCCCACCACGGCGCGTTCTTCCAGATCGAGGAGGACGAGTCCAAGCAGTCCCTGGAGCTCACCGCCTCCTACGGCTTCCGCCTGGACTCCGCCCGGATGACCCGCGTGGCCATGGGCGAGTCGCTGGTCGGCCAGTCGGCGCTGGAGAAGAAGACGATCCTGGTCACCCAGGTCCCCGGCGGCTACCTGACCGTCGCCTCCGCGCTGGGCGAGTCGGCCCCGGTCAACCTGGTGATCCTGCCGATCCTGTTCCAGGGCGAGACCCTCGGCGTGATCGAGCTGGCGTCGCTGAACGAGTTCTCCGACGTCCACCTCGACCTCCTGGACCAGCTCAAGGAGGCGATCGGCGTCAACGTGAACACGCTGCTCGCCAACTCCCGCACCGACGCCCTGCTGGTCGAGTCCCAGCGCCTCACCACCGAACTGCGCGCCGGTTCCGAAGAACTCGAGGACCGCGCGCGGCAGCTCCAGACCGCCTCGAAGTACAAGTCCGAGTTCATGGCGAACATGTCCCACGAACTCCGGACTCCGCTGAACTCGTTGCTGATCCTGGCGAAGCTGCTCGCCGACAACCTCGACGGCAACCTCAACGCCAAGCAGGTCGAGTTCGCCCGCACGATCCACTCGTCCGGCTCCGACCTGCTGCAGCTCATCAACGACATCCTCGACCTCACCAAGGTCGAGGCGGGCCACATGCAGCTGCACGAGGACCCGGTCCGCCTGGACGAACTCGTCCGCTACGTCGAGACCCTCTGTCTCCCCCTGACGGCCGAGAAGAACCTCGAGTTCTCCGTCCGCGTGGACCCGAACGTGCCGGAAACCCTGCACACGGACGAACACCGGCTCCAGCAGATCCTGCGCAACCTGCTGTCCAACGCCGTGAAGTTCACCCACGACGGCGGCATCCGCCTGCACGTGCGCATGGACGACCCGTTCACCGTGGCGTTCGACGTGCACGACACCGGCATCGGCATCCCGGCCGAGAAACTCGCCGTCATCTTCGAGGCCTTCCAACAGGCAGACGGCACCACGTCCCGCAAGTACGGCGGCACGGGCCTGGGCCTGTCCATCAGCCGTGAACTCGCTCAGCTCCTGAACGGCGCCCTGCGCGTCCGCTCCGAGCCGGGCATCGGCTCGACGTTCACGCTCTGCCTGCCACTCGGCAAGGTCATCTCGGACAGCTTCGTCCTGCCCGAACCGACCCCCATCGTCATGCCCGCCCCGGTTCTGGCCGCCTCCGGCTCAATGCGCTTCCACGGCGAGAAGGTCCTCGTGGTGGACGACGACCTGCGCAACGTCTTCGCCCTCACGAGCGTGCTGGAACTGCACGGCCTAGAGGCCATCTACGCCGACAACGGCATAACGGGCGTGCGAGCCCTCGAACAGTACGACGACGTGGCCATCGTCCTGATGGACATCATGATGCCGGAGCTGGACGGCAACGCGACGATCTCGGCCATCCGTGCCATGGAGCGCTACGCGGACCTCCCGGTCATCGCCGTCACCGCCAAGGCGATGAAGGGCGACCGCGAGAAGTCCCTGGCTTCCGGCGCCACCGACTACGTAACCAAGCCAGTCGACACCGAACACCTCATCCGCCTGATCGCCTATTACCTGGGAATTTCAGGAGAGGCGTGACAAAATGGACCACCGCCCGCGCGGAATGGGCAATGGCGAAGCCGAGGCGTGTGAACCATGCCCGCCTGATCAGCGGTGATGACGCAACCAATCCGGCGATTGGGGCTTGACTTTGAGTGCGAGATGCTACCGTTGAAGGGATCGGCCGGGCACTTATGCCCGGCCTTTTAAGGTCGATAATGCATCTCGCAAGAGGCTCAAAGTCAAGCCCCAATCGCTATCGTCGCGAAGCGGTGATGAATTGACCCGGCCCGGTACTGCCCGCGCAACCACCCTCGCAAGGTGACTGATCGCACGGCAGGCGACCACCCCGCTGGAACGCGACATGCCAACGCAAGCCGACCCGCGATGCCCCCGGAGAGCAGCCCTCACCGAGTGGAGTCGACGGCTTCCTGAACAGCCAGGTCCACCGACTCGTGCAAGCTCAACACCTCAGCCACATCGGCCAGCTCGAACAACCGCCGAACCGGCCCCTGAGCGGCAGCGACCCTCAACTGCCCCCCACCCTCGGCCAGCCGCCGATGCCAGTCCAGCACCAGCGCCAGCCCGGTCGAGTCCATGAAGGCCAGTTCGGACAGATCCAGCACGGCGTGGACCCCGGTGACATCGGAATCAAGCCGCGCGGACAGCAAGGGGACGGTGTCGATGTCCAGCTCACCGGCGACGGCGAGAACACGCCATCCCCGCTGGACCTCGCTGCCGACGTTGAGCTCCATCGTCGCCGTTCCTTCCGCCACGCCCGACTCGTGCGACCCAAATCGTGCAGCACGATGCTCGACCATGCGACCACCGGGGGGCTGAAAGATCCGAACGGCGCGCCGGATGTGCGACGATGCGCCTTGTGTTGAACGACCCACTGGCCGAGGTGCGGGTGATCCTGACCGCCGAGGGTGGCTCGTGCGCTCGCGCACGTCAGGTGGTGCGCGAGGCCGCTACCTCGTGGGAGTTGTCCGAGGACCTGACCGACGACGCGCAGCTCGTCGTGACGGAGCTCGTGTCCAACGGCATCGATCACGGTGAGGGACCGATCACACTCACGGTGAGCCGGAAGGCGGGCGGCATGCTCGTCGAGGTGCACGACGAGTCGTCGAAGCTGCCTCAGCTCAGACCCGTGGACCCCACCAGCGCGCGTGGCCGGGGCATGCAGCTCGTGCAGGCGCTGAGTGTCCGCTGGGGCACGACACCGCAGCGCGACGGCAAAGTGGTCTGGGCGCAACTGGAAGCCTGACGACGGGTGTCCGAGCCCGTATGACGATCAAGATGTGCTGACCTGCTGAAACCCGGTTCGGCTTGTGACGATCCGGCGGTCACGCGTACGGTCGGTGCGGACGGGAGTCCTTATGAACCAGCTTCGACAGAGAACTACCTACGTCCAGTCCATCCCGATCGTCTCGCTCACGGGCGAGATCGACATGTTGTCGTCGGCCCCGGTGACCAGCAGGCTCGCCGAGTTGCTCGACCGCAAGCCGCCCGCACTGGTCGTGGACCTGCGGGAGGTGCGCTTCTTCGGCTCCGAGGGAATCCGCGCGCTCGTGGAGACCCAGGCCCAGGCCGACGAGCTCGGCATCAGGTTCGGCGTCGTCAGCGACACGAGAATCGTGTTGCGTCCGTTGGAGATGACGGCCGTCGACCAGTTGTTGTTGCTGTTCAACGACGTCGACGACGCCGTCACCGCGCTGAAGAGTTTCTAGGCGGCGGACGAGTTCCTCGCGCGAGAGCGCTCCACCAGCGAGAGCAACAGCCCTTCCTTGGTGGACCACGGCGAGATGTCCACGACGTCGTGGCCAGAGACCTTCATCAACCCCTCCGCGACCACCGCGCCCGCCAGCGACTGCTGGGCCCGGTGGCGGGAAATCCCCGGCAGAGCGGCGCGTTCGCGCACCGAGAGCTTCGCGAGGCGCGGAATCCACTTCTCCAGGTCCTTGAGCCGCAACTGGCGCGGCGCGTAGGTGCCGTTGCGCGCGCCGGCGAGGCGGGCCAGCTGTTCGAACACCTTCGAGCACCCGACCGCGCGAGCGCTCTCACCCCAGGGGAACGCGGACTCGAGCCGCTCGGCCACCTCGGCGCGCATGTCCGTGACGGTCAGGCCGGTGCGGGTCAAAGTCCTTGCCCCCAAAGGCAACGACACCGCGCGCTCGGGTTCCGCTCCGGAGCCGGCGGCCAGTTCGACGGTCCCGCCGCCGACGTCCAGCACGACCATGGGGCCCGCGCTCCAGCCGAACCAGTGCCGGGCCGCGGCGTACGAGAAACGTGCTTCTTCCTTGCCGGACAACACTTTCAGGTCGACGCCGGTGCGTCTGGCGACCTTGCGGATGACCTCGGCGGAGTTCGAGCTGTCGCGCACGGACGAGGTGGCGAAGGGCAGGAACGGAACGTCGCCCGCCTCCTTGCGCGCGGCCAGCACGGCGGCGCAGAGCGACTCGACGCCGTCGCGGCTGATGGCCCCGGCGGCATCCAGTTCCCGGTCCAGCCGCAGCCGGACCTTGTGGGACACCAGCGGACGCATCAGGTCTCGTTCCACGACCACCAGGTGTGCGCTGAAGCACCCGACGTCCAGAACTCCGACCGTCATCCGCCACCTTCCTTCTACCAAGTGTTCTTTACCTCATCGGCGCCCATTGTGCGGAACTGAGCACCCGAACGCGCAATCTTGCCCTGATGAGATGCGTTACAGTCACCGAATGTCACTGGCGGAGATACCTTCCCGGCTCGAACACGCCCTCGGCAAGGCTCGATCCGGCGTAATCGTGCTCGCGGTGCACGGTCTCTCCTCGGACGTGGCCAAACAGTCGTGGTTGTCCGCCTCCGTCTCCACGCTGTCCTCGACGGTGCCGTCGGCGTCCGCGACGGCGCTGCTGACCGCGCTGACCGGCGTCCCCGCCGACGTCCACCGCGTGCCGGGAACGGTGTACCGCAACGGATCCGGCCTCGTGCACGCCATCAAGGGCATGCCGGCGATCCCGAACCTGACGACCGTGCTGGAACGTCACAGCGCGACCGTGCTGGCCCGCGAGCTCGACCTGCTCGAGGGAACCTGGGCGCAGGCCCTGCTGCGAGGGTGCACCCGGATACCCGCGCACGCCCCGCACAAACTCGCCGCCCAGGCCGAGGACCCGCCGCTGCTGGTCGCGAACGTCGTCGCCGACCTCGACAAGGCGCTCAAGGACTCCAGGTTCGTCTGGACCTACGTCAACGTGGGCGACCACGTGCGCCGCCACGGTTACGACGAGTCGGTGCACGAGGCCATGCTGCGCCTGGACGCCCACGCTTCCCGTTGGGCCGCACAGGGTTGGACCGTCGTCGCGCATTCGGACCACGGCATGGTCCCCGTCGACCCGGACCCGGAACTCGTCGAGGCCTGGGACGCGATCGTGCGCGAGGAGTGCGTGATCCCCTCCGGCGGCGCGGGACGCACGCGGTGGCTCTACCCGAAGGCGGACCGCCTGGAGGTCGTTTTCGACCGCGTGGCAACGACTCTGGGCGACACGGCGACCGTGCACCACGCCACCGATCTCGGGCTGCCCCAGCCGGAGGCGGGCCCGGTCGTCGCGGTGGCCGCGTCGCCGAGGTTCCCGCTCCCGGATCCGTCCGTCCGCTACGAGAACGGCGGCCTGAGCCGCGACGAGATCGACGTCCCCTTCGCGGTCTGGCAAGCCGTACAGTGACCGTGTGCACGTCGAATTCTCCAACACCATAAGGGAAATCGATTCTGCCGATTGGGACTCCGTGGTCCGCGACGCGGGCGCGCCGGTCTTCTACCGACACGCCTACGTCAGTGCCTACGAGCAGTCGCCGCTGACGACGGTCGACGCCTTCGCGTACTTCGTGGTGCGCCAGGGCGACAAGCCGGTCGCGGTCATGCCCGCCTACCTCCAGACGGCCGCGAATCCGTTGCGCCGCCTGCACGAGGCCTATCCGGACGCGGCCGGCCAGCCGGCGCTGCTCAGCCACACCTGGCACTGCTACGACGCGCACGTGCCCGCCACCGCGGAGGTGCTGCCGAGACTGCTGGACGCCATGGTCCTCACGGCGTCGATCCTCGGTGCGCGCTGGTGCGGGTTCATGAACGTCCAGCGCGGCAACGCTTTGTCGCACGCGCTGAGAGCGGCCGGGTTGCCCGCGCGTCACCTGACCGACCGGTGGGCCACCGGCCTCACCACCTACGAGCACTACCTCGCGAGCCTGAGCCTGCGCGCCAGAGCGAACGTGCGGCGCAACGACCGAAGAGCGGCAGAGGCGGGCGTAGCGATCGAGGTCCTGCCCGTCCACCACGCCTCGCTCGACGAGATAACCCTGCTGTGCGTCAAGACCGCCAGCCGCTTCGAGAACAACGGCTACTACCCGGGCAAGGCCTTCGCCAGGTTCGTGACGGCGCTCGGCGACCTCGCGCACGTGATCGAGGTGCGGCAGCACGGCAGGCTCGTCGCGGCCGGCGTCTGCCTCACCGACGCCACCCGGTTCCACACCTGGACCTGCGGCGTCGACTACGCCGTGGACGGCAACTACAGCCCGTACGGCGTGCTGTTCGCGGAGTCGGTCCGGCTCGCGATCCGCCTCGGCAAGTCCACGCTGGAGGGCGGGCGCGGCAACGCCGCCTTCAAGCGGCGGCACGGCCTGAGGCCATGCCATCTGGACGCCGTTCTCCACCGCGTCTGAACGGCGAATTGTTCACAAGGATGAACAATGGGTTTTACAACGTCGGATTCCAGGAAGTTCATATATCTGATCAACTCGGATGGGTGCCCTTTACGCTGTTCAGCGGCCCAGAGCAAGACAAAGGAATCAATTTTTGACGCACCTTTACACGCGTTGATCCGATCTGGCATCGTGGCGCCGGGCGCAAGACAATGAAAGGGACTGGACGGTCTCGTGAATCTGTCTCGACGCACCCTTCTGGCGTCCGCAGCGGCCACTCCCCTGCTCACTGGAGCAGGAGTCGCCATCGGTGCGGGAGAAGCCGCAGCTTCGCCCGCGAAACTCCGTGCGGCCCTCGACTACGGCAACAGCAAGCTGAAGGCGGTCGCACCGGGCATCACCTCGTTCCCGGAGATCACCAGGGCCGAGAAGTGGACCTACGTCGCCGACGGCGGCTGGATCGGCGGCTTCTGGCCGGGCACGCTGTGGCTCGCGCACCTCGACAGCGGCGACGCGCAGTTCCGCGCTCTCGCCGAAGCCGCCAACGACAGGCTGGCGCCCAGAAGGCTTCAGCCGCGCGACCACGACCTGGGGTTCCTCTTCTACCCGTCCTGGGTCACCGCGTACCGGCTCACCGGCGACACCAGGTGGCGGGACGGCGCCATCGACGCGGCGAACACGCTGATCCAGCGCTGGAACCCGGTCGGCAAGTACATCCGCGCGTGGGGCGCGCTGGGCACGCCGGGCAACGCGGGCCGCGTCATCATCGACACGATGATGAACCTGGACCTGCTGGCCTTCGCCACCGAGCAGACCGGCGACCGCAAGTTCCTCGACATCGCGATCGCCCACGCCAGGACCACCCAGACGCACTTCGTCCGCCCGGACGGCTCGACCCCGCACGTGTTCGACTTCAACCCGGACACCGGCGCGGCGATCGGCCCGAACACGGTGCAGGGCTACAGCCCGACGTCGTGCTGGGCGCGCGGTCAGGCGTGGGGCATCTACGGCTTCACGACGATGTACCGGCGCACGGGCCTGCGCGAGTTCCGCGACACCGCCCGCAAGCTGTCCGACTACGCGCTGTCGGTGCTCACGCCGGACAGCGTGCCGGTGTGGGACTACCGCACGCCGTTGGGCGTCAACGACATCAAGGACTCGTCGGCGGGCGCGATCATGGCGTGCGGCCTGCTCGACCTGGCCAAGGCCACCGGCACCGACCGCTACCGCGACCGGGCGCTGAAGATCCTCGACGGCCTGGTCGGCACGTGTCTGACGACCAGGTCGACGCGGGCTGAGGCGATCCTGGCGCGCGGCACCCGCAACCGCCCGTCCGAGGACGGCGTGGAGATCTCGCTGCCGTACGGCGACTACTACCTGTACGAGGCGATCCTGCGCGTGCTCAAGCCCACGCAGATCTCCAAGGCCATCGGCCTGTAGTCACTGCTCGACCACCTTCGCCGTCGGCCCGTTGTTCCAGGTGGCTTCCAGCCTGGACAACCGGCCGGCGGCGTTGCGGAAGTTCACCACCAGCGGCCCGCCTGGCTGTTCCACCGACACCGAGTACCCGTCCGCGGGGGTGGCCGACAGCGCCTGCACCCCCTGCGGCCGGTAGCGCACGACCACGTCCCCGCCCTGCAGGTGGAACGCGTGGACGTAGGAACCGTCCGACTGCCATTCCCCCTGCGGAAGTTGAGCCGAGGAGGGACGCGCATCCGTACTACTGGGAGGAGCCGGAACAGCGGACGTAGTGATCTCAGGAGGCCTGGTGGACGACGGCGTGGCAGGCGACGTACCGACGGAGGGACCCGATTCGGGCGGCGGGACGCTGATCGAGGTGACGGTCGGCATCGGCAGGACGGCCGACCCGGTCGTGACCTGCACGGCGGCGACCGGGGCGGGTTCCATCGCCCATCGGATGCCGAACCAGGACAGGCCGATGGCGACCGTGGTCACCAAAGCCCAGGCGACCAGGTATCCGACCGACCGTCTCACTGCGACAATCCTCCTGTAGCGGCTCATGGCATCAGTACTGCTCGTCGAGGACGACCCGGTGGTGCGGGCGGCGATCACGCGCGCCCTCACCGGCCAGGGCCACATCGTGCACGGTGTCGCGCTCGCGATCGAGGCCCTGCGCGAAGTCACCGCCAACTCCTACGACGTCGTGGTGCTCGATCTCGGGCTCCCCGACCTCGACGGCGGTGACGCGCTGCGGATGATCCGAGGCGTCACGAACACCCCGGTGGTCATCGCGACCGCCCGCGACGACGAGGCCGAGATCATCCGGCTGCTCAACGCGGGCGCGGACGACTACCTCGTCAAACCCTTCTCCAGCGAGCACCTCGAAGCCCGCCTGCAGGCGGTGCTGCGACGCGCCCGCGACAGCAAGCAGCTCGTCATCGGCGGCCTGGAGATCGACGTGAACCTCCGCAGGGCCACTGTGGACGGCCAGGAGCTCTCGCTGACGCACAAGGAGTTCGAGCTGCTCTCCTACCTCGCGGCACGACAGGGGGAGGTGGTGCCGCGGGCGGAGATCCTGGCGAGCCTGTGGCCGTCCAACCGCGACGACCAGACGCTCGACGTGCATCTGTCCTGGTTGCGCCGCAAGCTCGGTGAGCGGGCCGCACAGCCTCGTTATCTGCACACGGTGCGAGGAGTCGGCGTGCGCATGGTCGCTCCGCAATGAGGCGGTCACTGGTGCTGGTCGCTCTCGCGGCGACCAGCATGGTGGCACTTGCGTTCCTCGTCCCGCTCGCGATCGTCGTGAAGAGCTCCGCGTACACCCGCGCCCTGAGCGAGGCGGAGAAGCAGGCCAACGCGATGACGCAGACGTTGCTGATCACCCGCAACCCGCAGGAGATCCGCAAGGTGATCAGGAGCACCCGGTACGGCGGTCAGCAGCGGCTGGCCGTGCACCTGAGTGTCCCGGCCGGCACCTACGGCTACTCGCACATCACGGCGGCGGACCTGGACGAGGCCCGGAAGCTCGCGACGGCGTCCACGGTCGAACGCCCCGATGGCGTGGCGTATCTGCAACCGCTCGCCAACAGCGAGAGCGGGCTCGCGATCGTCGAGGCGTTCGTGCCGCACGAGCAGCTCACCCACGGCGTCATCGGCACGTGGTGGGTTCTCGCCGGCGTCGCGGTCGGCCTGGTCGCCGGGTCGGTGCTCGTCGCCGATCGCCTGGGCGCACGGGCCGTCAAAGCCACCAGGGCGCTGGCCGAGGGCGCGCGCCGGATGGGTCAGGGCGACCTGACGGTCCGCGTTCCGGTGAAGGGACCGCCCGAGATCAAGGAGGTCGGCAAGGCCTTCAACGCCATGGCCGAACGCGTCCGGCACCTGCTCGCCGCCGAACGCGAGGTGGTCGCCGACCTCTCGCACCGCCTCAGAACGCCTCTCACGGCCCTTCTCCTGGACGCGGACACCCTCGGCAGTGGTCAAGGGGCGGATCGGGTCCGCGAGGCCGTCCACGGCCTGGAGAGGGAGGTCGACGAGATCATCAAGACGGCCCGCTCCGGCCTGCAGCCCGACAACTCCGGCACCGACGCGGCCGGTGTGGTGCGCGACCGGCTGGTGTTCTGGTCCGCGCTCGCCGACGACCAGGAACGGCCGTGGACGGTCCGCGGCGCCGACAAGCCCGCGCCGGTACCGCTCACCCGCGCCGACCTCGCGGCCGCGCTGGACGCCTTGCTGGGCAACGTCTTCCGTTACACGCCGGAGGGCACGCGGTTCGCCGTGACGCTGGTGCACCAGGCCGACCTGGTGGCGCTGGTGGTCGAGGACGCGGGCCCCGGCATCGCGGACACCGAACGGGCGGTGCGGCGCGGCGCCAGCGGTGGCGGTTCCACGGGGCTGGGGCTCGACATCGCCCGCCGCGCCGCGGAAAGCACGGGTGGCTCTCTCCACGTCGACCGCGGGCCGCTGGGTGGGGCTCGCGTGCAATTGAGGCTCCGGAGGCTCTAGGGCGCCCTTCTCGGGAGCCGAAAGACGAACACCGCCGGCGGCGCGGACCGTGGGACGGATCCGACGCCGCCGGCGGGCACCGGCCGGCCGCGCTACACCGCTGCCGCACCACCGAGTCCCGAGCAGGAGGGAGGAACCCGATGAGCAGTGCGCGCTTGCCTTCCCACACCGGTGAAACGAGGTGGATCTGCCGGGGCTCTCGGCGCCAGGTGTGGGGTTCCGGTGCATTCAGTGGAGCTGGGTGATCTTTTTGCGATCTGACATGAAGTTAGCCGACCGCTGATCGTCGCCAATCCACCGTTCAGACGATTAATCCGTTTTAAATATATTTAAGTTCGCCCGGTCGGTCGTCCACGACTTAAGTCAATTTAAGATAACGTCACCCGCACGCCGCCATCCCCGTTCGAAATTGAAAGGCCACTCATGCTCAGTGCGATGGCTGCTACGGGTTTGGCACTCTCCCTCCTCGTCGCCCCCGAGGCGCGGGCCGACGAGGTTCCGCCCGGCAAAATCACGGTCGACGTCGTCACGGTGAACGGTTCCGGCTGCCCCGCCGGAACGGCCGCGGTAGCGGTTTCGGACGACAACACGTCATTCACGGTGACGTACAGCGACTACACCGCCCAGGCCGGTTCCGGATCGACACCGACGCAGTTCCGCAAGAACTGCCAGCTGAACCTGCGCGTGCACTACCCGCAGGGCTTCACCTTCGGGATCGCGAAGGCCGACTACCGCGGGTTCGCGCACTTACCCAGAGGGGCGCGCGGCATGCAACGCGCCAGCTACTACTTCGCCGGCCAGTCGGCCACGGTCACTAGCACGCACAACATCGCGGCCCCGACGAGCGACAACTGGCAGTTCACCGACTCCACCGACGTCGCGGAGATCGTCTTCGCGCCGTGCGGGGCGGTGCGGCACCTGAACGTGAACACCGAGGTGCGGGCGTTCACGAACGCGTCGAACCAACCGTCATTCGTGTCGATGGACTCCACCGACGGCAGCGTCAAGACCCGGTACCAGTTCGCCTGGAAGCGATGCTGACCCGAAATGATCACGGAGAGGGCCCGGCGCTATACTCACAGTGAGCATCGGGCCCTCTCTTCGTGACCCGCACGTGACTTTTGACGGGTGAGTCAACCGGACCATTGCTTCCCGCGTATACCCATGTAGATTCCCGCTCACCGTGACGGCCATTCGGGTGACTGTCGCGGACTCGCGCGCCGCACGCGAAACGGAGGCAGCATGCAGGCGAACGCCCAGACCGCCCAGGTCGACGACCTGACACTCATCGCGCTGCCCACCGCGGTGAACTGCGCGGATCTGTTCGTGCGCTTCACCCTGGGTGAATGGCGCCTTCGGAACATGACCGCGGAGTGCTCGGCCGTGGCTTGCGCACTGGTCGAGGCAGCCATCGAATCGGCAGATCCCAAGACCTCGCGGCTCATCACGCTGCGACTGCGACTGAGCGGCGACTACCTCGTCGTCGAGCTGGAGGCAGCCAGGTTCATCATGCCGCCCACCTCGCCTGACCTGCGCACCGGCGAACTGCAGCTCGGTGGCGGCATCAAGCTGATCTGGTGCGAGATGCAGCTGCCGACCGGCGTGAACGCCAACGCGGTGCCGCTGCCCCGGCGCGAGAAGCGCCGCTCCCCCGCGGCCGAGGCGCTGGGCGACGAGCCGGACGTCGATCCCGAGCTCATCCAGCGCATCCTGTTCGGCCTCGGCGGCTCGATGGGCAACGGCCAGCAGCGCTGACCAAGGTTTCACCCGCGAGGGCGCGTCCGTCAGTGGACGCGCCTTTGTTGCGTTTTCGTCAGGTTCACCGCGTGGACGCTTCACGAATTGATTTTAGGGTTCCTGAACAGCATTCCCGCGACCTGGGTGGCAATTAACCGACGAGCGCGAAGAAGTATTCGTGAGCACGTTCTCACGGCAATGTTGCTCTGGTTGGCGGACGGTTCGTCAACAACCTTTCCGATACGGTCTCGTATCACGCCGCCCGAACTGTCCTGCACATTCGGAAAGGTGTCCCATGATTAGCATGCTGGCCGCAGCCGGCCTGGCTCTGTCCACCATCGTCATTCCCCCGGCAGCGGACCCGCCCCCGACGGGCCAGATCACCATCGACGTCGTCACGGTCAACGGCTCCGGCTGTCGTGCCGGCACGGCCGCCGTGGCGGTCTCCCCGGACAACAAGGCGTTCACGGTCACCTACAGCGACTACCTGGCGCAGGTGGGCCCGGACTCGCGGCCGACCGATTTCCGGAAGAACTGCCAGCTGAACCTGAAGGTCAACGTTCCTGGCGGATTCACCTTCGGCATCGCACAGGCCGACTACAGAGGTTTCGCACACCTGGAAAAGGGCTCGAAGGGCACCCAAAAAGCGAGCTACTACTTCCAGGGAATGTCGGACACCGACCAGCGCTCGAAGACCTGGAACGGCGCGCTGAGCGACGACTGGCAGGTCACGCACAAGACCGACGTCGCCTCGATCATCTACCACCCGTGCGGCGCCAAGCGGAACTTCAACATCAACACCGAACTGCGGGTGGACAAGGGCACGTCCGACCCGAAGAAGACCAGCTTCATGGCGATGGACTCGACGGACGGCTCGATCGAGACCATCTACCACTTCGCCTGGAAGACGTGCCCCAGATAGTCCGGTAGATCAGGTACACGGCGCCCTCGCACAGCAAGGCCGGAGCCCAGGAGGCATGGGCTCCGGCCTTGCTGCTTCCCCAGATCAGATGTTCTGGTTCGCGAAGCCCTTGGTCGCGATCTTCGACAACATGCCCTGCCACACCGAGGTGCTGGTGTGCGGGTCGCCGGTCACACCGAGCGCGGACTTCAGGCCGTTGAACGCGCTCTGCGTGTTCGGGCCCCAGATGCCGTCGATCGCGAGGCCGGACGCGCGGAAGTTGTTGCAGGTGCCCTGGACGAACTTGGTGTCGGCCTCGGAGTCCTTGAGCACGCGCACCGGCATGCCACCGAAGTCGGAGTGGATGTGGTCGCGGTGGTCGGCGTTGTACCAGCCGTCGAGCACGTAACGGAACCGGCGGCGGCACACGGCCTCCGTCGCGAGGTAGCGCTTGCGCAGCGCCGCGGTGCCCGACGCGTGGTGCTGGTCGAGCGGCGAGGTGACGTTGCCGTTGGACCAGCGCACGTGGTCGAGGTCCATCGCGGTGCCGGCGCCGTGCTGGCCCGCCTTGTCGACGTAGAAGCCGGCGGAGACGATGTAGCTGATCGAGCCGTAGCTCGACGAGAGCGAGCGCAGGTCGCGGACCCAGGCGACGAGCGCGTTGTAGAACGCGTCGGTGGCCTGCCAGTTGAGCGCGGTCGTGTTGCCGCGGTTGGAACGCCAGTAGTAGACGGGAGTGCCGTCGATCTTCTGGAACGTCATCATCGCCAGCGCGCCGACCTCGGCGGCCTCGATCTCCGCGGGCGAGTGCTGGTCGTTGGGCGTGGGGGCGGCACTGGCCAGCCCCGGAGCGATGGTGGACAGGCCGGCGAGCCCGGCGACGGCCGCCGCGCCCGTGACGAAGCCGCGCCTGGTGACGTTGTTCTCGAACACCCCAGTACTCCCTCTGCGTCCAAGCCGGTGGCGGCAGGACGAAGGGCCTGTCTCACCTACCGGCCCGACGGAGTCTAGGGATCACGTCCGAATGGCGGAATCGCGCCTGACCTGCGTTTTTCCGATGTCTTTACCGCACCGGCCCCAGCACGCGGACCAGGTTCTTCTCGGTGTCGTTGCCCAGCTTCTCCAGCGCGAGCTTCGCGACCGGCGCCCCGAACCGCGCGAGCCCGTTGAACTCGACGTGGGCGCGGTAGGCGATCCTGGCCGTGCCGGGCGCGTCGCCGGCGCTGATCGTGATGTCGTCGGTGGAGGTGGCGGTGTCGTTGCGCCCCACGAACTGCAGGCCGTGCGCGTCGTCCCTGGTCAGCTCGTAGACGAGCTCTGTCTTGCGGCCGAGGAACTGCGACACGTTGCGCCAGCGCGAACCGATCTCGACCGGGCCGTCGTCCAGGCGCGTGCACGACACGGTGCCCGGATCCCACTGCTCGGCGCGGGAGAAGTCACGCAGGTACTCGACCACGCCTTCGGGGGTGGACGCGACGGTGAAGGTGCGCTCGACGTCCACACCGGACACGTGCGGTGCGTTGAACGCCTGCGGCGCGAGGTGGAGCCGGTACTGGTCGACGAGTGCGGCCTGGCTCACGGCGCGGCTTTCCAGCCGTTCCAGCCGCGTGTCGTCGAAGCTTCCCAGCTGCCGCAGCGTCCGCCACAGCGAGGTCTTGCCCTCGATGCCGACGCGCAGGGTCTCCAGTTCGAGGACGTCGCTCAGCGGCGAACGGCCGAGCACCCTCCCGTTGAACTTGAGCCTGCCCGCCTTCTCGGTCAGCCAGCCGAGCGCCTCCTTGTGGGGACGCGACTCGACGCCGGTCTCGCGCATGAGGTCGAGCAGTTCCTTGCGGTCCGCCTCGATGTCGTCGGCGAGGACGCGCAGCTCGGGATGGGTGCGGCTGATGCGACGGGCGAGCTCGGTGCCCGCCATCGCCCCGGCCAGGTGGTCGTTGAGGTAGATGCCCAGCAGCTCCGTGTTCACGCTCTCCGGTTACCCCTGGCCAAACCTCTCACGGGCCTGCCGGACCCAGCTGGTAGCCCTGGTTCCACAGGGTTTTGATCACCAGGCCGAGCGGGGATATCCGCCGCCGCAACCGCATGATGTGCAGGTGCAGGGCGTTGCTGGTGTCGCCGTCCTTGGTGGGCAGGCAGAGCAGCAGGTCCTCCCGTGTGGTCAGCGAACGGAAGCGGCGCAGGAGCTCGCCGACCAGCGCCCGTTCCGTCGGCGAGAGCACGACGGACCGCGTGCGGAACCGCAGGATGCCGGACATGTCCAGTTCCGGCACGGCGTAGCGGGCCGCGCGGGCTCTGAGCATGGCGATGCGCACGGCCAGGTCCTGATGCGCCACCGGCGCGCGGACCCAGTCCTCCCGCATGTCCGTGAGCACGGGCGCGGGGACGTTCTTCTCCAGCACGAGCAGGCACAACGTCCCACTGCGCTGGCACGCCTCCCGTGCCGCCGCGTCCACCGGCCAGCGCACGACCTCGACGGGCAGTTGGTTCACCAGGTTCGACATACGTCCACTTCCGCTTGTCCACCACGGAGAGCACCGAACCAGCCTTCGGCTTCGGGTGGACGCTAGCGGCGGCCGCTATTTCCGCTCTATCGCCTGCACCGGTTCGAGGATGATCGGCTGCGCGCGGCGGCCGGTGACCAGGTTCCAGCCCCATTGGGTGAGCACCGCGATCCGGTTGCGGAAGCCCACCAGGAACGCGATGTGCACGACCGCCCACGCCACCTTGCCGATCAGGCCCTTGAGCCGCAGCTTCCTGATGTCCGCGACCGCGTCACCAGGCGAGATGGTGGCCATCGTGCCGAGGTCGAGGTACCGGAACGGCTGGGCCCTGCGCCCCTGCAGGCGTGCTTTGATCACGCGGGCGACGTGATGACCCTCCTGGATCGCGGGCTCCGCGATGCCCGGCAGGTCGTTCAGGTTCACCATGTCACCGATGGCGAAGACGTCGTCGGTGACCGAGCAGTCCACGGGATTCACGACGATGCGGCCCTTGCGATCGGTCTCGGTGTTCGTCGCCTCGGCGAGCTTGCGCGCGAGCGGCGAGGCCTGCACACCGGCCGCCCAGATGATCGTCCGCGCCTCGACCCGATCGCCGTCCTTGGTGGTGAGACCGGCGGCGTCGATCGACTCGACCATGGCGCTCGTCATCACCGTGACGCCGAGCCGTTCCAGCTTCACCCGCGCGTGCTCGCGCAGTTCGGCCGAGAACGGTGGCAGCACGTGCGGCACGGCGTCCAGCAGAGTGATCCGGACGTCACGGGGATCGATCTCGCGGAACTGCCCCTTCAACGCCCGGCGCGCCAGGTCGGCGATCTGCCCGGCCAGCTCGACCCCGGTCGGTCCCGCGCCCACCACCGCGAACGACAGCCACTGCTTCGGATCGTCGGCCGCCACCGCCGTCTCGAACGCCCTGAGCAGCCTCGACCGCAGGTTCACCGCCTGTTCGAGGGTCTTCATCGGCGGCGCGGACTCGGCCCACTCGTCGTGCCCGAAGTAGCTGTCGCGCGAGCCGGCCGCCACGACCAGGGTGTCGTACTCGACCTGGCGCGACCTCCCGTCCGTCAGGTCGACGTGCACGCGCTTGGCGGCCGTGTCGAACCCGGTGACCTCGCCCAGCAGGACGTGCGCGTTGCGTTGCCCGCGCAGGATCGCCCGGAACGCCGGCGCGATGTCACCGGCGGGCAGCAACGCCGTCGCCACCTGGTAGAGCAACGGCTGGAACAGGTGGTGGTTCGCGCGGTCGATCAGCGTGACCTCGGCGTCCGCACGTTTGAGCCCGCGCACGACGCCCAGGCCGCCGAACCCACCTCCGACAACGACTACCCGATGCTTGCCCATGGAGATCGCATACCCGCTGAAGGCCGCGGGTATCCACCGCCATGACCACCACCGCTGACCAGTCGCTCTGGCTCGCCGCGCTCCCGGCGACGGCCCGTCCCCCGCTGACCGGCGCACACTCGTTCGACGTGGCCGTGGTCGGCGGCGGCATCACCGGCCTCACCACCGCGTTGCTGCTCAAGCGCCGCGGCCTGCGCGTCGTCGTGCTGGAGGCCGACCGGGTCGCGTCGGGTGTGTCCGGCAACAACACCGCCAAGGTCACCGCCCTGCAGTCCACCGTGTACTCGCGGATCCGGAGCGCGCACGGCCTGGCCGCCGCGACCGACTACGCCACGGCGTCCCTCGCGGCCGTGGCCCAGGTCGCCGAACTGGCCAAGGGGATCTCCTGCGACCTGCGCCGCGCACCGGCCGTCACGTACGCCTACACCGAGTCCGAGGTGCGCGACGTCGACCACGAACTCATCGCCGCCCGCCAGGTCGGGCTCCCGGTCAAGGCGATCGGTGACGTCGACCTGCCGTTCGAGGTGCACGCGGGAGTCCGGCTGGACGACCAGATCGCGCTGCACCCGGTGAAGTACCTGCAGGGTCTGGCCGACGCGATCGACGGCGACGGCAGCCTGGTGTGCGAACACAGCCGCGTGCTCGACGTGAGCGGGCACCGCGTGTCCACAGCGGACGGTCGCGTCACCGCCGAGAAGATCGTGATCGCCACGCACTACCCGACGCTGGACCGCGGCCTGTACTTCCCCCGCCTCGAACTCACCCGCGCCTACTGCGTCGCGGCCCGCGTCAGCACACCTCCACAAGCACTCGCCATCAGCACAGGCAGCCCGTCGTGGTCCATCTCGGCGCACGAGGACAAGCTGATCCTCGCCGGCCAGAGCCACCCGACCGGCAAACCCGTCGTGGAACCGTTCCGCCGCCTCGAGGACTTCGCCAGGAGGCACTGGCAGGTCGAGGAGATCACCCACCGCTGGTCGGCGCAAGACCCGACGTCCTACGACCACCTGCCGATGATCGGGAGCTACACGCCGGGCAACACCACGCTGTTCACCGCCACCGGCTACATGAAGTGGGGCCTGACCAGCGGCACGTTCGCCGCGGCACTGCTCGCGGACCTCGTCACCGGCAAGCCGAACGACCTGGCCGAGCGGTTCAGCCCGCACCGGGTGTCGCTGAAGTCGTTGCCCACGCTGATGAAGAAGAACGCCGAGGTCGCGCTGGAGATGGTCGGCGACCGCGTGCTGCCGGCCGACGCCACCTCCAGCGAGAACCTGCCGCCCGGCCAGGCCCACGTCGTCCGCGACGGCCTGGGCAAGATGGGCGTCTACCGCGACAACGACGGTGAGCTGCACGGGGTGTCGATGCGCTGCACGCACCTCGGTTGCTTCGTACGGTTCAACGCCGCCGAGCGCAGTTGGGACTGCCCGTGCCACGGCTCGCGGTTCGACGTCGACGGCGAGGTGCTGGAGGGACCGGCGACCCGGCCCCTCCCCCGCAAGGAACCGCGTTAGTTCTTGGCGACAAGAGTCAGCACGTCGTACTTCGCGACCGACTCGCCCTTCTGGTTCGCGACGTCCGCGTCCCAGCGGACCTCGCCGTACTCCTGGTCCTCGCGCGGCGTGATCTGCTTGACCGTCAAGGTCACCGTCAGCTGGTCGCCGGGGAACGTGGGCGTGACGAACCGCAGGTTCTCCAGCCCGTAGTTGGCCAGCACCGGTCCGGGCTCCGGCGAGACGAAGAGTCCCGCCGCGAACGACACCACGAGGTAGCCGTGCGCGACCCTGCCGCCGAAGAACGGGTTGGCCGCAGCGGCTTCCTGGTCCATGTGCGCGTAGAACGTGTCGCCGGTGAACTCCGCGAAGTGCTCGATGTCCTCCAGCGTCACCTCACGCGGCCCGGCCACGACCGTGTCGCCCAGGCGCAGTTCGGCGAGCGTCTTGCGGAACGGGTGCACGGCGTCCTCACGGCGAGGCGCACCCGTCACCCAGCGGTTCGTGATGGCACTCAACGCGCGCGGGCTGCCCTGCACGGCCGTGCGCTGCATGTGGTGCAGCACGCCGCGCATGCCGCCCATCTCCTCACCGCCGCCGGCCCGGCCAGGTCCGCCGTGCACCAGCATCGGCAGCGGCGAGCCGTGCCCGGTCGACTCGCCGGCGTCCTCGCGGTCCAGCACCAGCAACCGGCCGTGCCACGGCGCGACGCCGATGACGACGTCGCGCACGAAGTCCGTGTCGGCGGAGACGATCGAGCCCACCAGCGAACCGGCACCGCGAGCGGCCAGCGTCACGGCGTCGTCGATCGAGTCGTACGGCATGAGCGTCGACACCGGCCCGAACGCCTCGACCTCGTGCGGCTGCACGGCATCGGCGGCGGCGCGCAGCAGCATCGGCGACATGAACGCGCCACGTTCGGCATCAGCGTCCACAAGGGACAGAGCGCCGTCGCCGTAGACGACCGAGGCGTTCTCCCGCAACGCCTTCAGCGATCGCAGCACCTCTTCGCGCTGCTCCAGGCCGGCCAGCGCGCCCATCTTCACCGACCTGTCGGCGGGGTTGCCGATCACGACCTCGGCCAGCTTCGCCGCCACCGCCTCGCCGACCTCGTCGATCAGCGACGCGGGCACCAGCGCGCGCCGGATCGCCGTGCACTTCTGCCCGGCCTTGGTCGTCATCTCGGCCACCAGCTGACCGACGAACAGGTCGAACTCGGGCGTGCCGGCGACCGCGTCCGGGCCGAGGATCGAGCAGTTGAGCGAGTCGGCCTCGGCGTTGAACCGCACCGACGACCGGATCACGGCCTGGTGCGTGCGCAGGTGCTGGGCCGTGGACGCGGAGCCGGTGAACCCGACCAGGTCCTGCTCGGTCAGGTGGTCCAGCAGGTCGCCCGCCGAACCGCAGACCAGCTGCAGCGACCCCTCGGGCAGCAGCCCGGAGGCGAGCATCAGCTCGACCATCTTCTCGGTCACGTACGCCGTCTGGGACGCGGGCTTGATCAGCGTCGGCACCCCGGCGATGAACGCGGGCGCGAACTTCTCGAGCGGCCCCCACATGGGGAAGTTGAAGGCGTTGATCTGGACCGCGACACCGTGCAGCGGCGTGCAGATGTGCTGGCCGACGAACGTGCCGCCGCGCCCGAGCGGCTCGACGGGCCCGTCGACGTAGACCTTGTCGTTCGGCAGCTCGCGCTTGGCCTTGGACGCGTACCCGAGCAGCACGCCGAAGCCGCCGTCGATGTCGATCCACGAGTCGGACCTCGTCGCCCCGGACCGCGCGGACAGCGCGTACAGCTCGGCCTTGTGCTCCTTCAGGTACAGCCCGAGGGCCTTCAGCAGCTGCGCGCGCTGGTGGAAGGTGAGCTCGCGCAACGCGGGCCCGCCGACCTCGCGCCCGTGCCGCAGCGCCGCCCCCATGTCGACGCCCGCCGACGAGATCCGTGCGATCTCCTCGCCCGTCACGGCGTCGTGCAACGGCGCGCCCTCCACCGAAGGCGTGTGCCATCCACCCGACACGTAGCTGCGCAGCAAGCTCATCGAGCCAACCCTTCTCGCTGGGCGCTGGATCTTCAGCGACCCGACCACCAGGCAACGTATCAGCCGATCACAGGTGATTCCCGGCGCCGAGTCCGAGGTAGCTCACCCCGGTGAGCCGTTGCGCCTCCGCCCAGAGCCGCCTGCCGATCTCCGGATCCGCGGCCTCCCTGCCGAGCTTGGCCTCGGTGACCCGGCCCCGCGTCTCCCCCAGTGCCGCCGGGCCGAAGAACTGACCGCCGCGCGCTTGCGGGTCCGTCGCGGCGCGCAGCTGCGGCAACGCGCCCTGTTCCAGCGGCTGGGCCATCAGCAGTCCGACCCTGGCCAGCACCTTGCCGCGCCGCCCGAGGTGTTCCCAGGCGCGGGGCGTCAGGTTGGTGCGGGTGATTCCGGGGTGGGCCAGGGTCGCGACGACCGCCGACCCGGCGGCGCGCAACCGCCGGTCGAGTTCCAGGCCGAGCACGGTGATGGCGAGCTTCGAACGTCCGTAGGCGGCGGACGCGCCGTAGTCGCGCTCGAACATCAGATCGTCGAAGTCCAGGTGTGCCCGCTTGTGCGTGATCGAGCTGAGGGTCACCACCCTGGCCCGTCCTGCCGCGATGAGGACGTCGAGCAGCAACCCGGTCAGTGCGAACGGGCCCAGCGCGTTGGTGCCGAGCTGCAGCTCGAAGCCGTCGGCGGAGGTCCGGCGCGGCCCGAGCAGGACCACGCCCGCGTTGTTGACGAGCAGGTCGATCGCCGGGTGGTCGGCGGTGAGCCCGTCCGCGAAGGCGCGCACGGAGGTGAGGGAGGCCAGGTCCAGTTCGCGCACCTCGACGTCGCCGCCGATCCGGCGGGCCGCCTCCTCACCCGCGGCGGTGTCGCGCACTGCCAGCACGACGTGGGCGCCACGCCGGGCCAGCTCGGTGGCGGTCACGAGGCCGAGCCCGGAGTTGGCGCCCGTCACGACGGCGACTCGGCCGGTCTGGTCGGGAATGCGGTCGGCGGTCCATGCCGTCATCGGTGACTCCTGGAAGAGGTCGGGAACGTGTCACCGGCGACGCTAGGAGCGATCGGAGGCAATTCGGTCGGCCTCGGGCGCCTAGGTCTGGCAGACCTACCTCGGGCGATCGCGCCGAGGGCACACTGGCGACATGGACAGTCCTCACCCGTACGTCCGCGAGCTCGGTGACTTCCTCCGCGCCCGCCGCGGCCGGCTGAGCCCCCACGACGTGGGGCTGGAGCCCGGCGCGCGGCGCAAGGTCACCGGGCTCAGGCGCGAGGAGCTGGCACTGCTGGCCGGGCTGAGCACCGACTACTACCAGCGGATGGAGCAGGGCCGAGAGGTTCGCCCGTCCGACGACGTGCTGGACGCCCTCGCCGTCGCGCTCGGCCTCGACGACGGTGAACGTCGGCACCTGTTCGCGCTGGCCCGCGCCGCCCGGCGGCCGGTGCCCGACCGGATGGACCGCCGTCCGGAGCGGGTGCCGGAGAGCACGCGGCGGCTGTTGCGGGTGATGGACACCCCGGCGCTCGTACTCGGCAGGCACCTCGACCTGCTCGACCTGAACCCGATGGCGGAGGCGCTGCTCGGATCCCCGCACGACTACCCGCACGACCGGCTCAACATGCTGCTGATGATGTTCGACGAGACGCTGACCACCCAGCGGAACTGCCCGCACTGGGAACAGCACGCGATGGACTACATCGGCATGATGCGCGCCGCCGTCGCCACGGACCCCACCCATCCTCGCGCCACCTCGATCGTGGGCGAGCTGAGCATCCGCAGCGCCGAGTTCCGCCGGCTGTGGGCCCGCCACGACGTGCGGGAGTCAGTCAGCGGCACCAAGGCCTTCCACCTTCCCGAGGTCGGTGACGTCGTCCTCGACTGGGACACCTATCCGCTGCCCGGCAACCCCGGCCCGTTCATGCTCGTCTACACGGCCGAGGCGGACAGCGCCGACGCCGACCGGTTGCGCCTGCTGTACTCCTTGCGCGCGAAGCACTCCTGGACTTCACGCCAGGACTGAACAGGGCCGGCGTGACTTCGCCGGCGTGGATCAGGACCGTCACCGCCTGCCAGAACGTGCCCGCGTCCAGCGACCAGGCCGAGGCTCGCATCTCCGCTGATAATACGTATTACAGTCTTGTTTCGTCGCATCGTCGGCTCTACGGTCCGAAACACCCCGGAGTCCTCGACGCGAAGGAGCGCCCCCATGCCACCGAATCGCCGTCAACTGTTGTTGGGCACCGCGGGAGCGGCCCTGCTGACAGGAGTCGCGCCTGCCGCGGCGGCGCCGGCGGGCTTCCCGAACTACCGGTACACGAGGCTCGCCCTCGTCAAGAACAAGCTTCGCTACAACCCGACCAACGAATTGATCTTTCCCACCATTCGCGGCACAAAAGATCGGATCTCCGGCGCTCTCGCGGCCTACTACCTCTACTACGCGCCCCACGACGCACCAGGCGGAATCTGCCTGGCTTACGCGAACTCGCTGGAGGAGGAGTTCACCGAGTACGCCGGCAACCCGATCATTTCGCGGAGCTGGCCCGGCGAGTACAGCGTGTCCCACGTGTCCTCGCCGCACGCGATGTGGAACGACGACGTCAAGCGCATGTACCTGTACTTCCACGGCGAGAACACCGTGACCCGGCTCGCCAGCTCCGCCGACGGCATCCACTTCTCCTACGAGAAGGAGGTCCTGTCCACGCGACTGCAGCCCGCGGGCACCACCGAGACCTCCTACGCGAGGGTGTTCCGGCACGACCTGCCGTCGCGCAACGCCCGGTACGTGATGGTGTTCATGCTCAACAACAGCACGAACCGCCGGGACATCGGCTGGGGCTGGTCGCCGAACGCCCGCGACTGGACGTTCGCCCAGACCCCGCTCGTCCGGCACCAGGACGTGGGCGCGGTCAACGTCGGCGGGCCGCACCTGTTGTTCCGCAACAACAGCGTCTACGTCGTCTACAACACCGACATCGGCAGCGGCGGCAACATCCTCATCACCGAGGTGGGCGCCGACTTCAGCAAACGCAACCACCTGGGCGTCTTCCACGACTCGACGTCCGGATCACCGGACAACGGCAGGTCGGCCGCCCCGTCGTTCGGCACCTACCAGGGCCGGGAGTACATGATCTACGAGGCCGGGGACCGGCTGGCGGGCAACATCGCCATCGCGCGAGCGCTCTAACGGAACAGCGCGGCGCAGTGCTCGGCGAACGCTTGCGCGCGGCGCGTCAACGGCCCACTCGCCCAGCCGAGCACCACGGGTGTGGTGGGAACGTTGTCGCGCAACGGCAGTGCCAGCACCTCCAGCCCCTCGTACGACCGGGCCAGCGCCGGTTGCTGGACGGTCATCGAGTAACCGATGCCGCGCGCCACCAGCGACCGGGCCAGCTCGAAGCTGCGCGCCCGATGCGTCACCACCATCTCGACACCGGCGGCAGCGAACACCGACCGGAAGTAGCGCTCGCTCGGCGGCACGTCGAGCAGCACGAACGGATCGCCGGCCAGTTCGCTCAACGCCACCGCGCGCCGCCGGCGCAACCGATGATCAGCGGGCAGCAGGACCCTGGGCGGCTGGTCGTACAACGTCCGGGTCTCGATGCCAGGCAGCAGGTCCTGGTCGTAGAGGAACGCGATCTCGCACCGCCCGGAGATCAGGTCCTCCCCGATCTCCGGCAGGCTCCCCTCCACGAACCGCACGGACACCTCCGGATGTGCCCGCTCGAACGTCGCGATCGCCGCGGGCAGGTGGAACGGCGCGATCGGCGCGTAACACCCGACCGTCAGCACACCGCTCACGGTCGAACTGAGTCCGCGCGCCTCAGTGCCAAGATCCCCCATCGCTCCAATGACCCGCCGAGCGTCCGCCAGCACCTGCGTGCCCGCCGCCGTCAACGCGGCACCCCGGCGCGGCGACCGGACGACCAGTCGCAGGTCCAGAACCCGTTCCAACTCGGTCAACGCCAACGAGATCGCGCCCTGCGAGACGTGGCAACGTGAGGCGGCGGACGTCAGCGAGCCCGTCTCGGCCACCGCGATCAGGTATTCGAGCTGCCGCACCGTCACGTTGGGCAGATTCATGAGCTGAGCTTATAACTGACCGAAGAAACGTGAACTGGCCAAAAGAGTCGGCCACGGGCATCGTCCGAACAGTGACCCGACCGCACTCCCACCCGTTCATCCCGTACACACCGCCCCGGCTGCCGATCGAGGACGGACTCAACCACGGCAGGGCGTTCCACCGGCTGCTCGACGAGCGGAGGTCGGTGCGCTGGTTCTCCCCCGACCCGGTTCCGAAGGAAGCGATCGAACTGGCGGTCCAAGCCGCCAACACCGCCCCGAGCGGCGCGCACCAGCAGCCGTGGCGGTTCGTCGCCACTCAGGACCCGGAGCTCAAGCGCCGCATCCGGGCAGCGGCGGAAGAAGAGGAACGCCGCTTCTACCACGAGCGCGAGATCCCGGACTGGCACGCGGCGCTCGCCCGGCTGGAGACCGACGCGGACAAGGAGTTCCTGGAGGTCGCTCCCTGGTTGGTGGTCGCGTTCGCGCAGAAGCAGCAGGACGGCAAGAAGACCTACTACACCAACGAAAGCGTAGGAATCGCCTGCGGGTTCTTCATCGCGGCGCTGCACTCGATGGGCCTGGCGACGCTCACGCACACCCCGAACCCGATGACGTTCCTGACCGATCTGCTGGGACGGGACGGCGAACGGCCGTACATCCTGTTCCCGATCGGCTACCCGGCCGACGACTGCGAGGTGCCGGACCTCCACCGCAAACCGCTCACCGAAGCACTCACGTTCGCCGAGGGACTTGCCTGATCCCCCCACCAGCGGGGAGCATCGGCGAGGTGGACGAACTACGCGCGTTGCTGGCCAAGCACGCCCGGCCCGACATGAGCACCATCATCGAGGACGTCCTGGTCTCCAGGACCACGCTGGGAGGGCCGCCCACGCCGTCGATGTCCGGCACGATCCTCGCGTTCGTCGCCCAGGGCCGCAAACGGATCGCGTTAGGTGAGCGCGTCTACGACTACCGGGCCGGCCAGTACCTGGTGGCCTCGGTCGACATGCCGATCACCGGCAACTACGTCGACATCAGCCCCTCCGAGCCCGCGCTCGGCATCGGCCTCGTCCTCAGGCCGGACAAGGTCGCCGAACTGCTCCTGACCAACGACCTCCCGAAACCCGCGGGCACCCCGGAAGGCCTGGCCGTCAGCGACGCGAGCCAGGAGCTGATCGACGCCGTCACGAGACTCGCGCGCCTGCTCGACCAGCCGCGGGACGCGCGAGCGCTGGCGCCGCTGATCAAGCAGGAGATCCTCTGGCGGGTCATGACCGGCGAGCAGGGCGCGGTCGTCCGTCAGCTCGGCACCCAGGACAGCAGCCTGAGCCACATCGCCAAAGCGGTGAAATGGATCCGCGAGAACTACGCCGAGTCGTTCAAGGTCGAGAACGTCGCGCGGATCGCGGGCATGAGCGAGTCGGCGTTCTACCGCAACTTCCAGGCCGTCACGGCGATGAGCCCGATCCAGTTCCAGAAGCAGATCCGGTTGCAGGAGGCCAGGTTGCTGCTCGCGACGAACCGGGACGTGACGAGCGTCAGCCACCGGGTCGGCTACGACAGCCCGTCGCAGTTCAGCCGCGAGTACCGCCGCCAGTTCGGCGCGCCGCCCAGCCAGGACGCGATGCTCACGCTCCAGCCCGTGTCCTGACGTCCAGGTAGACCGCGCGGACCTCCAGCGTCCGTTCGACCTTCTCGATCACGGGCGCGAAGAACTGGCGGCGGTGCTCGGCGTCGCTCATCGAGATCACCGAGAAGTACATGCTGCCGAACGCCGCGAACAGCGTGGCGTTGCGCAACATCGCGGACGGCACGCCCAGCCACGACATCTTCGGCGGCTCCCCGATCCACAGCTCGGCGATCGCGGGCGTCACCACGATCAGGCCGAGTATCACGAAGAACGCGAACAGCGCGAGCCCGATCACCGCCGCCTGCACCAGCTGCCGGATCGCGAGCATCACCAGCAGGTTGCGCGACTGCCGGCCGTTCAACCGCTTGGGCGGCAACGGTTCGGTGATCTCCACTTCGGACAGCGGCGTGCCCTTGCAGGCGACGGACAGGATCTCCGGCCGCAGGTCCTGCTCGACGCGGCCGATCTCGTCGCGCAACCGGGCTGCTGCCGCCAGCACCGTGATGGCGGCGAACAGCAGCACGACCAGGCTGACCCGAGGCCAGCGCAACTGGTTCATCGCCTGCCACAGCTCACCCGTGAAGAACAGGAACAGCGTCACGAACAGCATCGGCGGCAACGCCCGGCCGATCAGGTGCACGCTGTTGCCCAGATCGGCGATCACGTGCCGGATGGCGGCCTTGAGCAACGCACCCAGCCCGTAGGTCGTGGCCAGCATGGTCGCCACGAAGGCCGCCGCGAACACGACGACGAACCAGACCAGGGCGACCCACACCGACTCGGTTTCCTGGTCCCCGTCCGGCGCGGTGAACTTGACGTCGATCGCGGACTGGATCAACGGTGTGATCACCGGTATCGCCGCGTAGACGACCAGCACCAGCACGGTCATGCGCGGCGAGAAGTTCGGCATCCGCCGCACGAACAGCGAAAGCAGGATCCACGCGGACACCATCGCCGCGACGATCACCCCGAGCAGCAGCCACCGCGACAGCCCGGCGGACTGCTGCAGCACCAGCCAGGCGAGGCTGCCGACCGCGACGAACGTCAACGCCGGCAACATCCTCGGCAGCACGTGCGACCGGAAGCCGTAGCCCTCGATCATGGTCGGCGCACCCTGCCGGACGAACCACTGCTCGGTCTGCCGCACGACCGTCTCCGAAGCCACGGCGAGGATCATGCCTCACCGTTCGAACAGGCGCGCCATGATGCTGTAGTAGTGGGTCGGCGTGATGCGGGCGAGCAGGTCGAACGCGTAGGCGTCCGGCCCGACGAGCACCCGTGCCTTCCCGCGTTCGACACCCCGGTGGATGACCTCGGCGGCCTTGTCCGGGGTGGTCAGGGCGATCTTGTCGAAGTCGGCGGCGATCTGCTCCAGCGACCGGCCCTGTTCGTCGAGTTCGGTGTGGAAGCGCCCCTTGCGGACGATGTTGGTCTTGATGCCGCCGGGGTGCACGGCGACCGCGGAGACGCCGGTGCCGCGCAGTTCCTGGCGCAACGAGTCGGTGAACCCGCGCACGGCGAACTTCGCGGCGCAGTAGGCGCTCTGGTTCGGCATGCCGCACAGCCCGAACACGCTGGAGGTGTTCACGATGACGCCGTAGTTCTGCTTGACCAGCAACGGCAGGAAAGCCCGCGTGCCGTTCACGACACCCCAGTAGTTGATGTCGAACAGCCAGGAGTCGTCCTCCGCCACGGAGTTCAGCACGCTCGTGGACGTGGCGACGCCCGCGTTGTTGAACACCGCCGCGAGCGGCAGGTCCAGCCAGTCCTGCACCTCCTTCGCGAACCGCTGCACGTCGTCGGCGTCGCGGACGTCGAGGATCCGGCTCAGCACCGGTCCCTTCAGCGACGCCGCGGTCTCCTCCAGCCCGATCTCGTCGACGTCGGCGATGATCACCGGCGAACCGTGCCGGGACAGCCGCTGGGCGAGGCTGCGGCCGATTCCCGAGGCCGCCCCGGTGATCACCGCCGGACGTCCTGAGATCTTGCGGACCATGCTCGTGCTCCCTGTCGTCGTGAGCACCTCACGTTTCCAGTGATCGCTCCGCCGCACCAGAGTCGATCAGCTTCGCCCGAACGCCCTCCAGGTCCGGATGTCCGAGCCTGGTCAGCAACGTTTCTGCCCGTGACCAGGCCCGGCGCGCACCTTCGTCGTCTCCGGCGGCCGCGAGCGCGTCACCGAGATCACCCGCGCACTGCGCCTCGCCGTACCGCTCCCCCAGCCCCGCGAGCTGGTCGACCGCCAGCCGCAGCACCACCGCGGCGCGTTCGTGCTCGCCGAGCTTGTGGTGGACATGTCCCAGCGTGCGCAGCGCGTACGCCTCGCCGTCGAGGTCGCCCAGCACCCGCAACCGGTGCAGCGCCTCGGTGGAGTGGTCGAGCGCCGCGTCGAGGTCGCCGATCATCGCGTTGGCCCAGCCGAGCGCGCCCTGGATGAGGGCGATCCACGACGGGTTCCTGGTGGTGATGAACTGTTCCAGGGCCTTCTGGGCGTGGGCGAGTGCCGTGGTGAAGTCCTCGGCCATCGCGTGCGACCAGGCGATCGAGAAGTGCGTGACGCCGACGTTCACGGCGTCGCCCTGGTGCAGCTCCAAGGCTCTCGCGAGGTCGGCCTGCGCACCCGCGTGGTCGCCGAGCATGGCCTTGCCGCGCCCGAGCAGGTGCAGTGTGACCGCCTCCGCCGACCGGTCCCCGAGCCGTCTCGCCGCGGCCAGGGCGAGGTGTTGTGTGGAAGCCCTGTCGTCCCACCGGCCGCAGCGGTACAGGAACGTCGACATCGTCCACGGCAGCTGCCAGGCGTGGACGTCGAAACCCTTCCGCACGGCCAGGTCCGTGGCCGCGAGCAGCACGGGCAGCTCGGCTTCCAGCCACGCCAGCGCTTCCTCGTACCCGCCGAACGACACGTCCGACTCGACACCGATCGACGGCCAGTGCGGGGCGAGACACCGTTCCGCCGCGAACGCCGTGTGGAGGTAGTGGTCGAGCAACCGCTGCAACGCCGGTCGTGCCTCGTCCTCCGTCACCAGGTCGGCGGCAAAGGCTCTGAGCAGGTCGTGCAGCCGGAACCGGCCGGGTACGTGCTCCTCCACCAGATGCGCGCGGGTCAGCTCCGCCAACGGCTTGCGCGCCCGGCCTTCGAGCAGGACCTCGGCCGCCCGCAGGTCCAGATCCGGTCCACAGTGGACGCCCAGCAACCGGAACAACCGCGCCGCGTCGTCCGGCAACGCGTTGTAGGACATGGAGAACACGGCATCGAGCGCGTCGAGCCGTTCCTCCTGAAGCTCGTCCACCAGCGCCCGCAACGGAAACGCCGGATAGGACAGCACCCGTGCGGCCACCACGGCCAGCGTCAGCGGCAGCCCGCCGGAGCACCGCACCAGCTCCGCCACGGCCTCGGTGTCCCCGAGCCGATCGGCACCGAGCCGCAGTGCCAGCAGCGCGACGGCCTCGTCGTCGGCCAGCACCGGCACGGTGAGCGGCTGGGCCTGCTCGTACGCCACCAGGTCGTGCATCCGGTTCCGGCTGGTGACGATCACCAGACTGTCGGCGCCACCGGGCAGCAGCGGCCTGACCTGCTCCTCGTCCCGGGCGTTGTCGAGGACGACGAGCATCCGCCGATCCGCCACCAGCCCGCGGAACAACGCCCCGCGCGCCTCCAGGTCGTCCGGAATCCGTTCGGGCACCACGCCCAGCGCGTCCAGGAACCCGCGCAGCACCACCGCGGGCGACGAGGGCGCGGCGGCTGGATCGAACCCGCGCAGGTTCACGTAGAGCTGGCCACCGGGGAACCGTTCGACGTTGTCGTATGCCCAGCGCACGGCCAGCGACGTCTTGCCGGACCCGCCTGGCCCGCCGATCACCGCCACCCCGGACTCGATCGCGTCCAGCGCCTTGAGCTCGTCCAGCCTCCCCACGAACACCGGCGGTCTGGCAGGCAACTGCCGTGGCACAACGGTTTCTCTCCCCACGAGCCCGATGCTAGGCGCGCAACTCCGGGAACTGGTCGTCCCGCCACTCTCCTGTTCCGTCGAAGCCCTGTTCTTCCCGGGTCCGCAGATCGACGCGCCGGATCTTGCCGGACACGGTCTTGGGAAGCTCGAAGAACTCCAGCCGCCGAATCCGCTGGAAGGGCGCCAGGTGTTCGCGGGCGTGCCGCAGGATCTGCAGCGCCGTCTCACGGTTGGGCTCCCAGCCCGCGCTCAACGCCACGTACGCCTTGGGCACGGCGAGCCGCAGCGGGTCCGGAGCAGGCACGACGGCGGCCTCGGTGACCGCCGGGTGCTCGATCAGCACGCTCTCCAGCTCGAACGGCGAGATCTTGTAGTCCGACGCCTTGAACACGTCGTCCGTGCGCCCGATGTAGAACAGGTAGCCGTCGTCGTCGCGGCTCGCGACGTCACCGGTGTGGTAGTAACCGCCGGCCATCGCCTCGGCGTTGCGCTCGTCGTCGCCGTGGTAGCCGACCATCAACGACATCGGGCGTTGCCCCAGGTCGATGCAGATCTCGCCTTCCTCGGCCAGTTCGCCGGTGATCGGGTCGACCAGCACGACAGGAACACCCTGCAACGGCCGTCCCATCGAGCCGAGCTTCACCTCGGCGCCCGGCACGTTGCCGACCGACAGCGTGGTCTCGGTCTGGCCGAAGCCGTCGCGGATCGTGAGGCCCCACTGCTTCTGGACCTGCTCGATCACCTCGGGGTTGAGCGGCTCCCCCGCAGCCACGACCTCGCGCAACCCGCCCGGCCCGCCGCTGAGGTCGGCCTTGATCAGCATCCGCCACACCGTCGGCGGCGCGCAGAACGTGCTGACGTTCTTCGCGCGGATCTGGCCGAGCAACGCGGCCGCGTCGAACCGGGCGTAGTTGTAGACGAAGATCGTCGCTTCGGCGATCCACGGCGCGAAGAAGCAGCTCCAGGCGTGCTTGGCCCAGCCGGGCGAACTGATGTTGAGGTGCACGTCGCCGGGCTTCACGCCGATCCAGTGCATGGTCGTGAGGTGCCCGACCGGGTACGAGGCCTGGGTGTGCTCGACGAGCTTGGGACGGCTGGTCGTGCCGGAGGTGAAGTACAGCAGCAGCCGGTCGTCCGCGGTGGTCTTCGGGTGCGGCAACGGGGTGTCCGGCGCGTCGGCGGTCTCGGCGTAGTCCAACGGGCCCGTGCCGCCGACCGTGATCACCACAGGTCCCTCTTCGAACTTGCCGGCGTCCTCAGCCCGTGCGATGACGTGCCGCACCGAACCCCGATGCAGCCGGTCGGCGAGATCGGCCGGCCCCAATGCGGTGGTGGTCGGCATGATCACCGCGCCGAGCTTCATCACCGCGAGCATCGACTCCCACAGCTCGATCTGGTTGCCCAGCATGATCATCACGCTGTCGCCGCGACCGACGCCCTGCGACGCGAGCCAGCGCGCGACGCTGTTCGACCGGCGGCGCAGCTCGTCGAACGAGTAGGCGCGCTCGGAGCCGTCCTCCTCCACGATGTGCAACGCCGTGGCGGTGTTGCCCTCCGCGATGAGGTCGAACCAGTCGTGCGCCCAGTTGAAGCTGCCGTCGAAGCTCGGCCAGGTGAACGAGTCGGGGTCCGTGAGCATCAGGTCGCGGGCCGCGCGGTAGATGTCGTGACTGGACATGACGCAGAGGGTGGGAGCGCCAGGGGTCGCAGGTATACCCCCGGACGGGGGTGTACCCCTTTTCGAGGGTGCCGCCGTCAGCGAAACTGCTGGACGTGCTGCCAGACCGTTTTCAGGCGATGCTCCCGCAGCGCCTGGACATGCTCCGCCGAGCCACCGGGCTGCCCGTCGTGTTCGGCGGGGCGTTGACGCCCGGCCACGACCTGCTGCTGAGCAGTTTCCTCGGCACGCACGGCTCCTCGTTGCACGGACTGCGCGTCGGCACCGGCCGGGGCCTGGGCGGCACCGCGATCGCGATGGGCACCGCGGTCCGCGTCAACGACTACGCCACGACCAGGGCGATCACCCACGAGTTCGATCAGATGGTGGTGGTAAACGAACGCCTGACCTCGGTGTTCGCCTACCCGGTGACCGTGCGGGGCACCGTTCGCGGCGTCCTCTACGGGGCCGTGCGCGGGCAGACGACAGTGGGTGACCGGGCGATCAGGATGGCCGGCGCCATCGCGCAGGGATTCGCACAGGACCTGGACATGCCTTCCCAGCAGAATCAGACACTGCACACGCAGGCCGCACTCCGCGAGCTTGCCGAGGTCGCCAAGCTCGTCGGCGATCCCGTGCTGCGCGAACGACTCCGCAAGGTGCACCAGAACCTCGGCGGCGAACCACCCGTCAGCGTCCCCAGCGGCCTGACCCCGCGCGAACTCGATACGCTTCGGCTGGTCGCGGTCGGTGCGTCCAACCGGGAGATCGCCGCCGAGCTCGGACTGAGCACCGAAACCGTCAAGGCCTACCTCCGGGGCGCGATGCGCAAACTGGGGGTGCACAACAGAACCGCCGCCGTCCACGCGGCGAGGTCGACGGGAGCGCTGTCAACTTCTTGGCCCTGATGGTTCGAGCGTGATGCTCGGACCTTCAAGCCGAGTCGCGTTCTCCGTGCGCCACTGGGTGTGGCGTGCGGGCCGCATCAACCCGTCGTCTATGCGGCGGCGGGTTCGGGTGCGTTGACGTGTACCCACGCCGACCGTGCCCGGTTTCGGACGTTCACGGCGGCGACGACGTCGGCGGGTCCAGCGAGACCGCACCGGCGACAGCAGAAGGTGTCCCTGTCTGGACGGTTCGAACGAGACGTGTGCTTGCAGCGCGGACACATCCGTGAGGTGTAGTGCGCGTCCACGATAAGCACGGGCACGCCGACGCGGCGGGCTTTGTAGCGGACGTGTGCTTCGAGTTGGTGAAACGGCCAGGAGCTGTGGGTGGCTCGCTGGTGCCGGGCAACCGTGACCCGGTCGCGGATACCGCTCAAGTCTTCGAGCGCGATCCCGCGACCGGTGCGTTCGGCAACAACCACCAACTGCTTGGCGACCCTGTGGTTGACGTGCGTCGAATGCCGCTGCTCGCGACGCGACCGTTTCCTGAGCCGCCGGGTCGCCGACTTCGTTCGCCTGGCCTGCAACTCGGCGCGCACGCGGGCGTGCCGGCGTCGGTAGCGGCCCAGCCCGCGGCCTTGGAAGTTGTCCGCGTCGCTGGTGGTCGCGAGGTTCACGATGCCCCGGTCCACACCGAGCCAGTCGACCGGCTCGAACTGTGGCTGCTCGGGCACCTCACAGGTCGCGATCAGCAACCACATGCCATCGCGGTGCACCAGATCGCTCTCGCCCTTGCGGTACTCACGCAGGGTCTTGAGCTGGCCTGGAGAACCCGCGAACCGCACGTCCTTCATCCGGCCCGCCGTGGTCCAGATCGACACGGTGCCCGCGTCGTGGTTCCACGACAGGCACCGGTCGTCGAACGGCTGCGCCGCATCCGGCCGGAACGCGACCGGTTTCGACTCGGCCTTCACCCGGCGCTTCGAACCAGGCCTGCCCAGGCTCCCGGCCCGGACGGTCGCGTGCAACGCGGCGTAGGCGTCCGCGACCTTCTTGATCACGTGCTGAGCGGCCTGCGCACCCAGACCGCGAGCCTTCAACTCCGCATAGGCGTGCTTGCGCAACGCGTACTCACGGAACACCCCGTGCTCGAACGCGATCCGCGACACCCAGTCCGCAGACTCGTTGCAGCCGTGCAGAGTCGCCGCCAACGCGGACGCCTGTACGGCGTCCAGCAGCAGCTTCACCTGCACAACGATCTTCACGAACGAGACCGTACATCGGTCTGGATCCCCTCAATGGGGCCGAAACCGGACTTGACCTTGCCTCGTAGGTCGCGCTCTCATGCCAGGTCGACAGCCTCAAAGGCGTCTCCTCGCGAGGCCAGGGCGCCGCGGAACTACAGATCGCAATCCTCTCGGCCTTGAAGAGCCGGGGGCTCCCACGATTAGATTGCCGAATGTCCTGGCAGCAAAAGGCCGTGATCGGCACCGATCGCCTGCTCTACAAGCTGACCGGAGGCAAGGTCGGTCTCGTCTCGTTCAGCAAGCAGACCGGCCTGACGCTGATCACCATCGGCGCCAAGTCCGGTGAGCGCCGCGAGAACCAGGTCCAGTACGTGGCCGACGGCGACGCGATGCTGGTCGTCGGGTCGAACTGGGGCAAACCCCACCACCCCGCCTGGACCACGAACCTGCTGAAGAACCCGGACATCCAGGTGAACGTGCGCGGCGACATCCGTGACGTGCGGGGCACGTTGCTGGAGGGCGCCGAGCGAGAGGCCGCCTGGACCAGGATGGTGGCGGCCTACCCCGCGTTCCAGGACTACGTGGAGCGGTCAGGCGGCCGCGAGTTGCGCGTCTTTCGCCTCACTGCGCGCTGAGTCCCACGCCAGCCACACGCAGCCGACGATCATGAGCACGCCGTGGGCGATCCGCACAGCCGGCGGCGTGAAGAACTGCGGCAGGAACAACGCGAACCCGGCCGCGAACACGATCGCCGCCGTGGTGCGGAGCTTCAGCGCGACCATGATCGCCGCGACGCCCATGGTGACGAGCCCGAGCGCGAAAATCGTGACGGCGAACGGGTTGTAGCGCACGGCCTCGGCCAGTTCGAGGACGTTCGGCTGGGCTGCGATCGCGTGCAGCCCGAAGTCCTCTGCGCCGTAGTACGGCAGCGTGAGGCCCGCGCCGACCCAGAACGTGATCGCGGCCGTGCGGTGGATCTCCAGCAACGCGATCGGCACCAGGATGAAGCCGATCATCGCGAACAGGTGCGACAGCACCCACGCGGTCGAGCCCATCGAGGCTGCCGCGCCCGCTGCCGTCGTTTCGTCGTGCCACGGTCTCAACGCCGGGTACAGCAGGAAGAGCAGGCCCGCGGCGGTCAGCGTCCACTTCATGATTGCCCCCTGAGATCGTCGAGATACATCCGGACGAGCTGGTCGTAGGTGTCGTCGAGTCCCTCCGGCAGGCCGAAGCCGCCGCTGGACTCGATCGACGCGAAGCCGTGCACGATCACCCGCACCCGTCGCGTGGCGTGGATGGCGTCCGAGCCCTCCAGGCCGTAGCTCCGCAGCGTGGCGAGGATGAGTTCCATGAACTTCTGACCTGCCTCCCGCTGCAGTTCGTCGTGCAGCGGATCCATCGGCGCGGCCAGGTAGCGCTTCGGATGTTCCTGCACGTAAGCGCGGTACGCGTACATGAGCGCCCGGACGGCGTCGTCCCCTGCCCTGCCGACGACGGCGGCGGTGAACCGGGCGGTCATGTCCTCCATCACCCGCAGGCCGAGGTGGCCTCTGAGCTCGCCGAGGCTCGCGATGTGCTTGTACAGCGAGGGCGTGGCGACACCGGTCCTGGCGGCGACGGCGGCGAGCGTCAGTGCCTCGACGCCGTGCTCGTCGACCAGTTCCAGTGCGGCGTCCACGACCTTGGCGGTGGTGAGACGAGCGCGAACAACCATAGCCCAAAAGCTAACGCCATTAGCCCAGAACGTCAAGCGAAGGTTTTGTGGAGATCTTGTGGAACCTCGGCGCGAGCGACCCGTCCACGGATATGAATGGCAAGTCACTCGCATCGGCAAGGAGAAAGCATTGCGATTAGCCAAGATCCTGGGGGCGGTCACCGCGAGCGTGCTGTTCGCGTCGACCATCGCGGCTGCACCGGCCACGGCCGGACCCACGACCACGATCGACCCGAGCACCGTCAAGGAGTCGATCGAGTACCTGGTGCAGACCTACCGCATCAGTGAGCGGGAGGCGTTGCGCCGGCTGGAACTCCAGAACAACGCCACCGAGCTCGAGAAGAGACTGAAGAGCGAGGCCGCCGGCGAGTACGGCGGCATGTGGATCGACCAGGAGGCGGGCGGCAAGCTCGTCGTCGCGATGACGAAACCCGCCGCCGCGCAACGACACATCGCCGCGTTGCCCGACCGCGCGAACGTCAGCATCCGCACGGTCAAGAACTCCCTGGCCTCGCTTCAGGCCACCTACGACCGGATCAGCGGCCAGATCGGCGCCAAGGCGGAGTCGGTGTACCTGCCGGCCGTCAGCCCGACCGAGAACAAGGTCGTCGTCTGGGAACGCGCCTGGCTCAAGAAGCCCGGGATCGCCGCGCAGGCGGAGCCGCGCACGTTCGACGCCGACCCGAGCCTGGTGTCGGCCCGCACGCTGAAGAAGCCGACCCCGTACTCGGCCGACCCGATCGACTGGGGTTTCTGCCACCCGCTGTACTGCACGAACTACGGCCCCATGCGCGGCGGTCTGCGCCTGGACATGAGGCGTGACAACGGCACCACCGGCGGCTGCACCAGCGCGTTCAACCTGCGCACGACCGGCGGCGCGTTCCCGGGAGTGCCGTGGGTGCTGACCGCGGGCCACTGCATGGCGACCAAGACGAACAACGTGCCGACCGAGCACAACCGCGAGGTGATCCTCAACCAGCACGGCATCGAGAAGAACTTCTACCCCTACGACTACTCCGCCCTGCGGTACGTCGACGCGGCCACCGCGAACAGGTGGCTGGAGAGCCAGACCAACCGCAACATGGTGCTCAAGTACTGCCGCAACGGCGGTCTGGACAGCAACGGCGACACCCCGTGCGGCCCGCAGGCGACCTCCCAGAACCAGGAGATCACCTCGGTCACGCCGCTGGCGCAGGTCCTGCCCGGCGCGGTCGTGTGCTCCTCGGGTTCCGGTGCCAGCTCGGTGAACTACCCGGACTCCTACGACAGCGGCCCCGGCGCGGACTACCTCGTCGGCACGCGGTGCGGCCGGGTCCTCTCGACCGACGTCGGCATCAACACCGACCTGTGCTCGCGCAACGGTGACAGCGGCAGTCCGCTGTTCAGCCAGGTCACCAAGGCGGCCCTGGGCATCCTGGAGGGCAGCCAGCAGGCCCGCAGCGGCCCGTGCCAGCTGGGCGAGCTGACCGACTACGCCCCGATCTCGACGATCCTCGAAGACCTCAGCGCGCGCCAGGCGAGCGGTGGTTCGGTCTTCAACGTGATCACGACCCCGCAGGGCTGATGCCCGCAGTCTCCGGAGGGACCGGTTCGGGCCCTCCGGAGACGCACCTTCGAGTTAAGCAGCCTTAAATCCACTGGTAGCGGGCCAGATCTCCTGAGAGCGCTCTCATCTGACAAATTCGTGAAAACCTTTACACGTTGACCGAGAGTCACAGCACGACAACACTTCCGAACCACTGGGCGCACAACTAACACCCGGAAAGGTCGGTTCGATGCAGCGACGCATCGGGACGGCCCTTGCCGCTGCCTTGATGGTTGCCGCAGGGATCACCGTCGCCACCACCAGCCAAGCTCCCCCTGCCAACGCGGCGGTGACCTGGGCCGACGAGTTCAACGCTCCCGCCGGTTCAGGTGTCGACGGCGGCAAGTGGAACATGGAAGTGGGCAACAACAACGGCAACAACAGGGAAAACCAGTGGTACCAGTCGGGTACCTCCAACGCCGCGCACGACGGCCAGGGCAACCTGGTCATCACCGCCAAGCGCGAGAACCCCGGCAACTACAACTGCTGGTACGGACGGTGTGAGTACACGTCCGCCCGCATCAACACCGCGAACAAGTTCACCCAGACCTACGGCCGGTTCGAAGCGCGGATGAAGATGCCGCGCGGCAAGGGAATCTGGCCCGCGTTCTGGATGCTGGGCGCGGACATCAACACCGGCAACCCGTGGCCGGGCTCCGGTGAGATCGACATCATGGAGTTCCTGGGACACCAGACGAACACCGTGTACGGCACGATCCACGGCCCCGGTTACTCCGGCGCCGGCGGCAAGTCCCACGCCTACAACGGCCCGAACTTCTCCGACGGTTTCCACAACTTCGCGGTTGACTGGAAGCCCGGCGAGATCACGTGGTCGGTGGACGGCAACGTCTACGCCCGCAACACGCCGACGGACGTCAACGGCAACCCGTGGGTGTTCAACAAGCCCTTCTTCATCATCATCAACCTCGCGGTCGGTGGCGAGTGGCCGGGCTACCCCGACGGCAGCACGACGTTCCCGCAGCAGCTCGTGATCGACTGGGTCCGCGTCTCCAACGACACCCCCAGTGGTGGTGGCGGCTCGGAGATCCGCGGCATCGGCGGCAAGTGCCTCGACGTGCCCTGGGCGAACACCGCCAACGGCACGCCCATCCAGATCGTCGGCTGCAACGGCAACGCGGCCCAGAAGTGGAGCCGTCCCGGTGACGGCACGATCCGCTCGCTGGGCAAGTGCCTGGACGTCAACGGTGGCGGAACCGCCAACGGCACAGTGGTCCAGCTTTGGGACTGCAACGGCTCGGCTGCCCAGCAATGGGCCGTCAGTGGGGCACAGGACATCGTGAACCCGCAGGCCAACAAGTGTCTGGACGCCATCGGAGGCTCCTCGGCCGACGGCACGAGAACCCACATCTGGGACTGCCTCGGCGTCGCCAGCCAGAAGTGGGCGGTCTGAGGTCTCTCCACGTCAGGTTGCGCATGGCCTGACGAGGAGAATCACGGCGCTGGACGTGAACCCCCGCGGCGGATGGGTTCACGTCCAGCGCTTTTCCTTTACGCCAGAAGCCTTGCGACAGCCCAGTCCTGCACCGCGACGCCGACCGACTTGAACACCGTCCGGCCTTCCCTGAGCGGCGGATTCCCCAGCGCCGCACCGAGTTCGACGAGCGACTCCAGCCTGAGCACGCCGGACTGCACGGCCCGGATGATCTCGCCGGCCTCGCTCAGCGCCGCCTCGACCTGGTCCACCACCACGACTCCGGCGGTCGCCAGCAGTTCCTCGGGCAGCTCCCGCATCACCGGCCGATACGAGCCGATGGCGTTGACGTGCACCCGTTCCTTGAGCGAGTCGCACCGGAACAACGGCACGGTCGACGCCGTCGCACAGCACACGATGTCCGCGCTCTCGACCGCTTCGTCCGGGTCGTTCGCCACGTCCATGACCGTGTCCGGCAGCTCGTCCTTCATGCTCTCCAGCAACGCCTCGGCCTTCTTGGCGTTCCGGTTGAACACGACGAGCTTCTTCAACGGCCGCACCGCGTGCACGGCCCGGATCTGGTCCGCCGCCTGCGCCCCGGCCCCCAGCAACGCCAGGTGCGAGGCGTCCTCGTCGGCCAGCAGATCCGTTGCCACACCGACGACAGCGCCGGTCCGCAGCGTCGTGAGCGGCACCGCGTCCGTGACGAACTGACCGTCCGGATGAGAGAACACGACCGTGCCCGTGATCACCGGATCCCGTTCGAGCTCGATGCTGATCACCTTGACCGCTGTGGACCGCGTGGGCCGGTGATGCGCCGCCATGACGAGCGACCGGCTGTCGCTGAACGCGTGCCGCGCGGGCAGGTCGAACTCCTCCGCGCTGAGCCCGACGAACGCTTCTCGCACGGCATCGATCGCTGCGGGCATGGTCATGGTTCGGATGGTAACGACCTGCCGGTCAGCGCTCCCGCGTGACGCCCGCCAGGAACGCGGACCAGGCGGCGGCGTCGATCTCGATGTGGGCGGCCGGCGCCTTGCTGTCCCGGATGCCGATGCCGATGGCGACTTCGACGCACTCGCTGGCGTTCGCGCTGTAGCTGCTCTTGCGCCACTCGGCCATCAATCTCTCCTCAACCGATGATGTCTTTGATCAGACTCCTCGATTGTTCCTCGTCCAACGCCGTCCGGGCGAGTGATTCGACCACCGCGTCGTAGCTCTTGATCGGCAGCGGCGACTCGATGATCAGGCTGGCGTTCTCGCTCTCCACGAAGACGACCGGCTCGATCTTGTGGAACCTCATCAGGTTGAAGCCCCCCGCGTGTCCCGCATGCGCTCCGATCGACGTGGGCAGCACCCTGATGACGACGTACTGCCGCATCGACACCTTCACCAGGTACTCCAGCTGGGCACGCATCACCTCCTCGCCACCGACCGGCGTCCTGAGCACGGACTCGTGGAGGTAGAACGTCGCCTTCAGGCCCGGCCGCAGCGCTTCCTGCCGTGCCACTCGTGCGTTGACCCGCTCTTCCACCTCGTCCTCGGGCACGTTCGCGTTCGCCGCGATCACCGCACGCGCGTAGTCCGGTATCTGCAACATGCCGTGCACCAGCAACGGCAACCAGCTCACCAGCGTCTTCGCGATGGCCTCGTGCTGGACGAGGGTGCGCGGCAGGATCGGCTCGGCGGCCCCGTGTTCCTGCAGCCATCCCTTGACGTTCGTCGCGCGGAAGAGCTTCTGCAGGTGTTCCCGCTCGTCCGACGGCGTCCGGCACGCCCCCAGCAACAGCGCGAGTTCCAGTTCGGTCGCACCGCCCTTGCCGTTGATCAGGTCGGACAGCTTGGCTTCCTGCCAGTCGACGATTTCGGCGATCTTGCGCGAGGTCATGCCCGTGGCGGCGATGGCGGCGCGAAGCCCGTCACCGAACTCCCGACCCCTTGCAGTGGAGAATCTTTTCGGCATGGCGAGGACCGTAGACCCATTCTCAGGGCCTCCAGAACATTTACCAGCAACACAACCCAAAAGGGCGTTAGCTTGGAGCTCCTCCAAGCTGCAGAATAATCCTGTGAGATTTCGATGGACGCCCCACGAAGGGCGGCGACACGCCATCTCCGACGAGCCGGCCAGGGGGCGGCTCGTCGAGACTCTATGCGGCGATCCCTTTGTGCCGCAAGAGTTCAACCTGTGGCGAGACAAGATAGTGTGGCCGACGTGCTGGGACTGCGACGGCATCTGGCGCGAGAACGAGGGGATCCTGCCATGGCCGCGGAAATCCTGACCGAAGACCTACTGCGCATATCTCTTCAGCGCCTCTCGCGTGAGGTGGTGAAGACTTATCCACAGTTCGGCGAGCTACTCGCACAAAACATGTTGCGCACGTGCGGCCTGATTCCCGACCTGGAACGCGCCGCGCACTATCGCGACCTCGGCACGTTGCTCATGGACCTGGGCCGCCTTTACCTGGCAGAGGCCGACGAACTCTCCACAGTCGACCTCCCCCAGACCTGACAACAACCCCCGGCAGGCTCCGGACCCATCGCCCCGGAGCCGCGCCACCGCCAGGGCTAGTCGTCGTCACCCTTCTCGCCGCCTCCGCCGCGCTTCTTGATGGAGTCGACGAAGGAGTCGAGGTAAGCCTTGAGCGTCCACGGCATGATCTTCCAGTGGTCGAAGTTCTTGCCGATCTCACCCGCTACCGGCGCGAGCGCACCGATGATGTCGCTCTGGGCGGCCTCGCCGCCGATTTTCTCAGCGGCCTCGCCGACGAAGTTGGTGAACTCCTCGACCTGCTTGCCCCGGAACTCGTCCTCGGTCTCGTCGTCCACGCCGTTGTCGTCGGCGTCGCCGTCGTCGTCAGGGCCATCTGACGAGTCAGGCCCTTCGCCCTCCGAGTTTTCCGACTCATCGTCAGACTCGTCGTCATCGTCCGATTCGTCGTCGTCTTCAGACTCGTCGTCATCGGACTCGTCGTCGTCATCAGACTCGTCGTCGTCATCAGACTCGTCGTCGTCATCGGACTCGTCGTCGTCATCAGACTCGTCGTCGTCATCAGACTCGTCGTCGTCATCAGACTCGTCGTCGTCATCGGACTCGTCGTCGTCATCGGACTCGTCGTCGTCATCGGACTCGTCATCGTCATCGGACTCGTCATCGTCATCGGACTCGTCATCGTCATCGGACTCGTCGTCGTCATCGGACTCGTCATCGTCATCGGACTCGTCATCGTCATCGGACTCGTCATCGTCATCGGACTCGTCATCGTCATCGGACTCGTCATCGTCATCGGACTCGTCATCGTCGTCCGATTCGTCGTCGTCATCGGACTCGTCATCGTCATCGGACTCGTCGTCGTCATCGGACTCGTCATCGTCATCGGACTCGTCGTCATCGGACTCGTCATCATCGTCCGATTCGTCGTCGTCTTCAGACTCGTCGTCATCGGACTCGTCATCGTCGTCAGACTCGTCGTCGTCATCCGATTCGTCGTCCTCTTCAGACTCGTCATCCTCGACAGCGCCGTCGTCGTCCTCCCCGCCCGACTCGCCCTCGCCACCAGTCTCGGACCCCTCCCCCGACTGGTCGTCCTCCTGAGCCGAGTCGGCGCCCTCATCCTCCGCAGACTCCGCCGAAGACCCGGACGACTCCGGCGCCTCGTCCTCCCCCGACGTCTCGCCCGTCTCGCTCACGGCGCCTCCCCCGGCTTCTGCGTGCTCTTGATCCTCAGCACCGAGGTCGCCCACGAGGTGCGGAGGTTGAGGAACCTGGTGGCCTGCCGGAACTGGGCCAGCGGGTCCTTCTCGCTGCTCAGGTCGGAGACGGCGAGGTCGATCGGTGCGGGCGTGACCGTGCCGCGCGTGGTGGCCTTGGCGCCGCGGCTGCGTTCTGGGCGCGCCTGCAGATCGTCGTGTTGTTCGGCGCGGGTGGTGCCGGTCAGCGCGAGGCCGCGTGCCGCCCAGGATGCTGTGCGGGGGTCCGGGGCGGTGTCCGGTGACACGGGTCGTTTCAGCGCCTTCGACACGTCTGCCCAGCGGTAGGGGCCGGACTGCCAGCGGAATTCGCTGCCGTCGCAGCCGTGCGGCTCGCCGGCGAGGGTGCGGCGGGCGCTGTCCATCAGGTGTGTCACCAGGTCGGGGGCCGCGTTGTGGGCGGTGATCGTGGCGTAGCGGGAGTCGACCGCTGTCTGCACGCGGTGGGCGAGAGCGCAGTCGAGGGTTCGCGGGTCCAAACCACGCAGTGACGTGATCCAGGCCGGGTCCGGGTCAGGAGCGGGACGGCCGGTCAGGTGGGCCACCGTCAGCAGTTCGATCCACAGCACGAAACGCGCGTCCTCGTCCGCCCGGTACACGGCGTCGCCCAGTTCGGCCAGCGTGCACGGCCGCGAGGAGCACAACTGTCCACACGCGACACTGCGCAGGCGGGCGAGGACCGGTTCCTTCGACACGAGCGCCGCGTCCTCGGAGCCCTCGTTCAACGGCACCAGCACGCGCAGCGGGCGGTCCATGCCGTCGGTGAACACGGCTGCCCGGCCTGGCGGCAGCGTGACGACGTGCCGGGACTGCGCCTCGCTGAGGTTCATCGTCGCGCCCACGGCTTCGCGGTCGTCGGCGGCGGGCAGGCGGTGCAGGATCTTGCACGCCGTGTTCTTCACGACGTCGGGCACGATCTTGCCGGGGATCTGCTCGGCGACGATGATGCCTTCGCCGTACGCGCGGATCTCGGCGAGCAACGACGTGAACAGTTCCACCGCGTGCTCGGTCTGGCTGCCCGGCTCGGCGCGCTTGAGCAGCCGGTGCGCTTCTTCCAGCACCAGCACGTGCTTCAGGCCGCGCACGCCCGCTTTGTGGTTCACGCGCAGGTGCTCGAACAACCGGATCAGCACAGCGCCGATGAAGAACGCCTTGTCCACGTCGGACCCGATGTCCTCGATCTCCAGCACCACGTTGCCGCGCAACAACGCCGCGATGTCGAGAGGGTGGCCGCCCTCGAAGAACCGGCCGGGCGTGCCGAGGCGCAACGACCCGATGCGCACGTCGACGAAGCCGCGGATGTTGTCCGCGACCTCCCGGCCGTAGCCGATCTTGTTCACGACCTCGACGGCCGCGCCCTGCAGATCGCCGAGTCCGGGGTACTTCACCGGTCCCACGCGGCCGCGCGGCACGCCGGTCACGGGATCCCAGCCGTAAGCGGTGTAGCAGTGGGTCAGCGCCTGCGCGAGCACCTGCGGGAACGGTTCGTCGGCGTCGAACGCGGCCAGGAACAGCGCGCGGGTCAGGTCGAGGTGGGTCTGCAACGGGAATCCGGCGACCGGTTCCAGCGGGTTCAGGCCCGCCGGGTAGGAGTGGGGGTCGCCGGGCCGGATCACCGTCACCGAGCCGCGCGAACCAAGCCTGCCCGCCATCGCGGCGTACTCGGCCTTCGCGGGTTCGATCACGAGCCACGGCACGCCCGCGTCGTTCAGCCCCTCCAGCAGCGTGCGGACGGTCTGGGACTTGCCGGAACCGGTGGCGCCGGCGACGAAGGTGTGCCGGTTGATCGTGTCCAGCGCGACCCGGTACTCCCCGACCGGCTGATCGGCGTCGTCGAGCACCAGTCCCAGCGGCACGTCCCCTGCGACCTCGGGCGTGACGTCGAACAGGGGTGGCTCGACCACGCGGATGCCCGGCAGTTCCCGCCGCGGCGGACGAGCGAGCGCGGCCACCAACTCGGCCGTGGCAGAAAAGGGCGAGCTCAACTCTCCGCTCTTGACCCGGTCACGCCACACGCCGGCGAAGTCCGAGCAGTCCTGTCCCGGGGTGAGGACGTACGGCAGGACGTCCAGATCGCTGGCACCGCACAGCAACGCGGCCGCGGTGCGCGCGCTCACGTCGTCCACACCGCCGACCAGCACGTGCACCGACCACATGCCGACGGCCTGGGCACGGGACAGTTCCCGGTAGCGCGACTCGGCCCGCAGCAACGCGACCCGGTCGGGTTCCGAGTTCTCCCGCTGCCGCAGGCGCGGCATGGTCGTCTCCAGCGCCAGCAGTTCGCGTTCGACGGTCTCCGCGGCCAACGGCTCCGCCAGGACCAGCCAGACGAACTCGCCCGGCAGGTGCGTGACGTAGTCGTCGAAGCCGCCCCTGCCCGGTGCCGCGGAACCGGACTCCGGTGTCCACAGTGGATCGGTCCCGCCCGCGCAACGGGTCCACGAGCCCAGGGACGCCCACCGCGCACGAAGTTCCTCCACCGGCTCCACGTCACCGAGGCTGCCCGGCGGGTAGAGCAACGGCACACCGGTGTCGGAATCCGAGCGGACCACCGGCGAGTACGGCCGTCCACCGACGAGGATGCGCAGTTCACGACCGCCGCGCGAACGTTCCCAGGCCACCGCGAACGCCGAGTCCGGCCGGCCGCGCAGGCCCGCGTGCGCCGCGGTCAGAGCGGCGAACAACTGGGCCGGGGCGCGCCCGCCCGACTCGTCCGGGCGGTCCACCGCCGTGGCCATGTCGTCGCCGCGAGGGACGACCTTCATCCGGTGGAAGACGAAACCGTCGAGCACGGACTCAGGAGGCCCGTGCATCGAGGGCCACCCGGTCGAGGAGCACGATGCCGGGGTTGCAGTCACCGAGAACGACCCTGCGTCCCGTGGGAGCGGTCTCCACCATCACGAACGCCGTGGGCGCCAGCGCCTGCAGCGTCGTCGGTTCGACGGTGAACTCGTAGACGCGGGCATCGGTCCGGCCGAGGGTCTCCGACCTGGCCTCCGACTGGCTGCGGGTGTCCGACCAGTTCGCTTCCCTGCTCTCCGCCCTGCTGCTGAACGACGACCACGAACTGCCGGAGGACGAGCTCCCTCCGTTGTTGGAGTAGGAACTGCTGGAGCTGCCGCCCGAGCTGGAGCCCCTGCTGGTGGTGACGCCTTCCGAACCGCCCTCGGACGTCGACGAGCCGTGCGTGAGGGTCTTGCCGATCTGCTCGGTCAGCTGGGACATCACGAACTTGTGCCCGCGGCCGATGAACTCCGCGGCGGCCGCGGCCTCCTCGCCGTTGCCCAGCTGCATCAGCAGGGTGGCGGTGCCGCCGGCGCCGAGGAGCTTGCGCAGGTCGTCCCGCAGGTGCTGGATCAGGAAGATCAGCCGCACGCCGGAGCGCCGCGCCTGCCTGGCCATCGCCTCGAGCGCTTCCAGGCCGATCTGGTCGGCGCCGGCGACGACCAGCGTCTCGCGTCCGGTCGCCTGGCGCGAGTGCAGTTCCTGCAGGGCGCGGTGGAACACGACGTGGTCGAGGAACCGGCGGTGCCTGCCGGTCCTGGCCCTGGTCGCGATCGTCGCGAGACCGCGCACCGGCCACACCTCGCGGAAGCCGGCAGAATCGGCAGCGTCCTCTTCGGCGCGGGCCAGCGAGCGCAGTTCCCCTTCCAGGGACTGGAGTTCGTTGCGGACCTGGTCGGTGTTGCCGGCCGTGTCGACGTACGAGTTGAGCTTGCGCAGTTCGTCCGCCGCGAGCGTCTCGTCCGATCCGGCGTCGTACACGCGGCGCAGCACCTGGAGCCCGGCGACCAGCTTCGCGAACGTGACGGGCCCGGTGAGCCGCTCGGCGATCGCCGTCAGCAGGTCGATGTGCAGACCGCGCTGGTCCGCGGCCATCATCGAGCGGTTGAGGTTGTACATGGACTCGGCCAGCACCTCGGCCAGTTCGGTCGCGTCGAGACCGGTCAGCAGGCCGAGGCGCGTGAGGTCGCGGGGCGCCTCGTGGGCGTGGACCTCATAACCCTGACGCGTGGCGGCGTGCGCGACGTTCTCGCCGACGGACATGTCGGTGAAGTCCAGCAGCAGCATCGACGATCCGGACGCGAGCTGCGCGGCGCCGATCGTGGTGAGCAGGCTGGCCCAGCCGTCCTCGGTGCCGCCGAAGACGTCGATCCGGCCCGGCCTCGACGCGAGCTGCAACGGGTGCCACAGCATGGCCGTGACGAACCGTTCGGCCTCCCGGCGGTCGTGCTCCTCGATGCGGGCGCGCCACCCCGCGTACGCGTCGTTGTAGCGCTGGACCGCGCCGTTGTACTCGGCGTCGTAGCGCCGCTTCATCACGCTGAAACGGCGCTTGGTGCGGAAGAACGAGAAGATCACGAGCACGACGCCCACGATCAGCACGATCCACGTCGCCCACTGCTCCAGCGCGGGCACCGTCGCGCGGGTCGGCCTGAGCAGCGCGCCCGTGAACACCACCGCGAAGAACGTGGCGACGAGCCCGCCGATCAACGCGAGCCAGGCCTTCTTGCTGCGTTTCTGCTGGAGCAGGAAGTCGTGAGGCGCGTAGACCTGGTCGGCCACCGGCTCGTGGGCCGCCTCCGGGCTGATCGCGGGCAGCGCGGGAGCGGTGAACTCCCAGCCCCACCTCTCCTGGCCGCTGAACAGCCTCTGCCACATCTGATTCGTCCCGGCCACGACGACGTCCTGCCCCTGCACGAGCCCTCCCCAGTGCGCTCTGAAAGATCGAGCATCACCGATTGTGCCGGATGGCCTAGCGCGCTGTGACACAATCGCGAACTGTGTCGGTCAATTCATCGGGGGAACCGCCGCAAGGGCCCAATCCGCCCGCGTACCTGCAGCTGTCCCAGGCTCCGCCGCAGCAGTACACGGGGCCGGGCCGCAACGGGTGGGCGGTCGCCTGTTTCATTTGCGGCCTGGTCGGAATCCTGGGCTTCCCGATCCTGCTGTGCTGGATCTTCGGCTTCATGGCGCGGTTCCAGATCATGCGGACCGGTCAGAAGGGCCGCCTGCTGGTGCACCTCGGGTTCATGGCGTCCGGCATCTGGATCCTGATCATCATCGCCAAGGCCGCACAGCTCACGCCGAATCTGTGATCGCGACCGCGCGGCCGCTGGTGTCGAACTCGTGCGCCAGGGTCCGCAGCGGCTGATCACCGGCGGCCCACGCGGCCGTCCAGGTCAGGCACTCCGCGGCGCCGTTGCCACCGCACTCGACCAGGTCTGCGCCGATCTCGTCGAGCCATTCCTGCGACGTGCCACCGATTCCCGCCAGGAACGCCTCGTCCCAGGTGCGCACGAGCTCGCGGATCGTTCCTTCACGCCGTGCGCGCTCGTTGACGTCCTTGATCCACGTCTGGCGTTCCTCCTCCGTGAGCGCCACGCCGGTCTCGGGTTCGCGGAAGCCCGGCAGGTCGTGCGCCAGCCCGCCCGAGCCGACGTAAAGAACGCGCTTGTCCGCGAAGAACTCCCCGACACGGCGGCCCAGTGCGGCGGCACGGCGGAAGGTCGCGTGCGGCGGCGAGGCGCAGTTGATGAAGATCGGCAGCACCGGCTTGGCGTCGATCGTGCCCAGCAGGTCGCGGGTCGTGTGGCCGAACGCGTGGTCCAGGGCGGCGCTGTAGGCCGTGGCGATGTCGAACTCGTGCGCGACCAGGTCGGCGATCAGCGCGCGTCCCAGATCGGCGGGCACGTCGTAGGAACCGGTGGGTCCGGCGACGTCGCCCTGCGCGGTCGCCTCCAGCACGACGGCGAAGGTCGGGACCACGGAACGGAAAGCGCGCCGGTGGTCGGTGCCGAAGAAGACGACGAGCTCCGGGTCGAACTCGTCAACGGCCTCGCGGGCGGCGCCGATCGCCTCGCGGACCGGGCCGTGAGGCGCGCTCGGCAGGGTGATCAGGTGCGAGGCGCAGACCGTCAGGCGTTTCTTCACCGGCCCAGTCTAGGTTCCGGGAGGCGTGACGAGCCCGCGCGTCCACTGTGGACTGCCTGCCGCTGGTGATCAACGGCAGGTGCCAAAGCCGAGATCCGGCCCATGTGGACCCACTCCAGGTGCGGGCTCCGTCCACCCTGCGCTCCGGCGTCACGGAAACAGTTGCGGCGACGGTGAAACAGGGGCCCGGTCGTTGGCGATGTCCGATGGGCGATGGGCGCGGTGTGGGAAGGGTCACGTGGTCCGCACGTCGGCACCAAGGCCGGGATCAAACCGTGACACCGATGTCCTCACCGGAATAAGGCCTGGTCAGGTCGAGATGTCGGTCACGGCGAACGGCGTGACGAGCAGCGCGGACGTGCGCGTGAGCCTGCGAGAGGCGGCTTGACCTGGTCTGAGTGAGTGCGGTGTGAGGCGGTGGGGGAAGATACTCGCCATGACCACCGCCGACAACGGTTCCGCCGACAACGGTTTCGCCGACCTGGGCCTGCGCCCCGACCTCCTCAACGCCCTCAACGCTCTGGGCTACGAGGAGCCGACGCCGATCCAGAGCGAAGCGATCCCGCCGTTGCTCGCGGGCAACGACCTGCTGGGCCAGGCGGCCACGGGCACGGGCAAGACGGCGGCGTTCGCGCTCCCGCTGCTCGAGCGCATCGCCGACAGGATCGGCAAGGGTGAGAAGCCGCTGGCCCTCGTCCTCGCGCCTACCCGTGAGCTGGCCGTGCAGGTGTCGGAGGCGGTCCACCGCTACGGACGCCACATGGGCGCACGCGTCCTCCCCATCTACGGCGGCCAGCCCATCGGCCGTCAGCTGCGCGAGCTGTCCCGCGGCGTCGACGTGGTGGTCGCGACCCCGGGTCGCGCGATCGACCATCTCCAGCGCGGCACGTTGCAGCTGGGCGACCTGCGGGTCGTCGTGCTCGACGAGGCCGACGAGATGCTCGACATGGGCTTCGCGGAGGACATCGACGCGATCCTGAGCGAGACGCCGGCCGAACGGCAGACCGTGCTGTTCTCGGCCACGATGCCGCCGCGCATCGACCGCATGGCCAAGAGCCACCTCCGCTCGCCGGTGCTGATCCAGATCGAGCGCGAGAAGACGGAGCCGGGCGAGGCCCCGCGCGTCCGGCAGACCGCGTACCTCGTGCGCCGCGAGCACAAGCCCGCCGCCCTGGGCCGTGTGCTGGACGTCGAGTCGCCGACCGCCGCCGTCGTCTTCTGCCGCACCCGCGACGAGGTCGACCAGCTCACCGAGACGCTCAACGGCCGCGGCTACCGCGCCGAGTCGCTGCACGGTGGCATCAGCCAGGAGCAGCGCGACCGCGTCATGTCGCGTCTGCGTTCCGGCACCGCCGACCTGCTGGTGGCCACCGACGTCGCCGCCCGCGGCCTCGACATCGAGCAGCTCACGCACGTCGTGAACTACAACGTGCCGTCCGCCCCCGAGGCGTACACGCACCGCATCGGCCGTGTGGGCCGCGCCGGCCGTGAGGGCGTCGCGATCACCCTGGTCGAGCCGCGCGAGAACTCGATGCTCAAGACGATCGAGCGCGTCACCAAGACCAAGATCCCGGTCGAGAAGGTCCCGACGGTCGCCGACCTGCGCGCCCGTCAGCTGGAACTGACCCGCTCGTCGCTGCACGAGTCGCTGCTGGAGGACGACCTCTCGCGCTTCCGCGTCGTGGTCGAGACGCTGGCGGACGAGTTCGACGTCATGGAGATCGCGCTCGCCGCGGTCAAGCTCGCGCACGAGGCCTCCGGTGCCGCCGCCGACGAGGAGGAGATCCCGGAGGTCCGCCCGCGTGAGGACCGTCCGCGCCGCGATGGTGTCGGTGGCGCGCCCGCCGGCCCGCGCCGCGAACGTCGTGGCCCGACGGAGGGCATGACCAGGCTGTTCCTCGGTGCCGGCCGCTCGTCGGGCATCCGTCCGCAGGACATCGTCGGCGCCCTCACCGGCGAGACGGAGCTGAAGGGCCGCGACATCGGCGCCATCGAGATCGCCGACCGGTTCTCGCTGGTCGAGGTGCCGGGCACGGCCGCGAACGACGTGATCGAGCAGCTGCGCGACGCCACGATCAAGGGCAAGCGCGTCACGATCCGCCGCGAGCGCCAGCCCCGCTAGAACACCTCGAAGCAGCCCTTCCGGACGAGTTCCGGAGGGGCTGTTTCGCGTTCACGGCCTGCGAGCCTCGATCAGGAACCGTGCAGAGGTGCACGCGAACTCCCCGTGCTCCCGAATGTGCTCGTGCATGGCCAGGAGCCGATCCCGATACCCCTCGACGGTGAACCCCGGCACGGTCCACAGCACCTTCCGCAGAAAGTGCACCACCGCGCCGACGTCGAAGAAGGCCACCCGCAGCTCCGCCGGTTCCAGCCGAAGCACTTCCAGTCCGGCAGCCTCGGCGTCAGCGCGCGACCGTTCAGCACTGCGAGCCTCGCTCACCGGCTGCGGCCCCATCATGAAGTCCGTGAGCCCCGAGTTCGTGCCCGCGCCGATCTGCTGCGAGAAGTAGGTCCCGCCGGGCCGCAGCACCCGCGCGATCTCCCGCCACGGCGTCACCACCGGATGCCGGCTGATCACGAGATCGAACGACGCGGAGCGGAACGGCAGCGGACCGTTGTCGGGCGCCTGCACGACGAGGGGCAGGTTCCGAGACGCCACCGACGCGTTCGGCGGCCACGACTCGGTGGCGGCCATCAGAGGCGGCAACACCGGAGCCGACGCCGTCACCTCTCCCCCGCCCGTCTGCAGGTCCAGTGCCGACGAGACGGCCGCCAGCCGCGACGCGATCAACCCGGCGTAGCCCCACGGCGGGCGTTCCTCGGTGGCCCGGCCCTCGAACCACGAGAAGTCCCAGCCCTCCAGCGGCACGGCCGCGCCCTCGGCCACCAGCTCCTCGAAAGTCCCCATGGGCCGACATGCCATCACAGCGGCGCCGAACCGGCCACCGAGAAAACGGCGGCACCTGCCCCGGGCGCAGAGACGCCGCGTCCTTGATCGTCTCGCGCACGGCGGGGGCAGGTGCCGCAGGGGGTTACAACGACCGAACGGCCGTGCGGTTACGCCCATAAGACGCAACACACACGACCGTTCGGCCTATCTCAGCGCAGGCGGTATGCCCGCAGCACCGTCTGGTCGACGGTGTTGCCGTCCGCGTCGGCGGCCACCACGCGCAACGACACGAACCCGCCCGCCGCTCCACCGGGCGGCACCAGCGACTTCACCGGAACCCAGGTGACCCCGTCGTCGAACGACGCGTACGCCTGCAGCGAGCGCAACGAGGCGTTGCCCGCCCCCGCCTGAGGTGACGCGGTGAACTTCGCCGGCATCGGCACACCGGCCTTCCAGCTGTTGCGCAGGTCGACCGGCACCGAGTAGTCGACCTCCAGCAACGGCAACCGGCCGTCGGCGGCACCCGAGAACTCCCACGTCGTCTTCACGCTCGTCGACAACGCCAGCGTCTCGCGGGAGGCGTCCAGCAGGAGCTTGTACCGGCCGTCGCGGGCGGGGGCGTGGAAGGAGCCCTGCCGGACGTCGGACCAGCCCTGCGCGACACCGTTGTGCTGCAGTTCGAGCGTGCCCCAGCCGCCGCGGTGCCAGTTCTCCACCCAGGTCGAGCCGCCGAACGGCGAGATCCGGGCGTTGATCAGGTCACCGGACCGCTCGACGCCGCCGCCGTCCGCCCACGTCACGAGCGGCGAACCGCCGAGCCGGGGTGAGGTGACCGCGCGGAGGTTGGTCCGCTCGTACTTCCTGCCCGCCTGGTAGGTCACCGGCGCGAGGTCGGCCCACGAGGTCGTGCTCGGGTCGTCGTCGCTGCCGAACATGCGACCGTCGAAACCCTCCTGGTACCAGGTGCCCGGGCTGAAGTACTCGGTGCGCTGCATGGGAGCGGAGATCCGTTCGTCCAGCACGTCGCCCAGGGCGCCGTTGACGACCGGGGAGTTCCGTTGCGAGACCGAGCCGTCGGCGCCGGACGTGTGGTAGCGCGCCTTGACCTCGGCGAGGTCCGAGTGCCGGATCTTCCTGGTGCCGAACGGCAACGCGCCCTTGTCCCGCAGGAACATCGTGTACGAGACCGGCGAACCCGCGATGGCCCGCAACGTCAGCTTCGCCGGCGTGGTGGTCACGTGGTGTTCCGCCACCGTGATCACCGGAATCGCCGACTGGGGCTCCAGGCCGAACGGCACCGGTCCCGCCCACAGCACGGCGACCGCTCCGGCGTCCTTCATCTCCTGGGCGACCGCGTAGGGGTCCTCGCCCGCCTGACGGACCAGGGCGAGCTTGCCGCGCACGTCCCCACCGCGTTCTGCCACGTCCAGCTTGTGCTCGCCCGGCGGCAGGTACTTGCTGCTTTCGTAGTACCGCACGGGGAACCCGCCGGGAACCGAGACCAGCGGCTGTCCGCCCTTGAGCCCGGAGTCGTAGGTCAGTTCCGGCAGCGGCGCCCCGAAGGACAGGCCGTACAACGGAACCCGGCCGTCGACGATGCTGGCGACACCGCTGATCTTGCCGGGCTTGAACGGCACCGCCAGCGTGGCGTCGCGGTACCAGACGACCGAGTCGCGTTCGGGCAGTTCGACGCTGATCGGCTTGCCCTGCCTGGCGTCCAGCGCGACGGACACGTCCGCGTTCAGCGAGACGCGGCCCGCCACCTCGGTCGCGGAGACCGGGGTGAACCAGGCGTAGTTCGGCGTCAGCTCGTCGATGCGGCCGATCACCGCGTAGTCCGCGACCGGCAGCCGCGACGTTCCGGTGCCGTCCACGATGGAGAGCACCGACGCTTCCTGCGTGGACATGTTGACCACGACGACGAACTCGCTCGCGACCGGTTTGCCGTCGCGTCCGGTCATCGACACCTTCAGCTCGTGCCGTTCCTCCTGCACGTACGCGCCGACGGCGGTCGTGAGGGAGACACCGTCAGCGGAAGCCTTGAGGTGCCCGAAGAACGTGCCGTTGCCCTTGTGCGGATCCAGCACGACGTCGACCGCCGCGCTGCCCTGGGCGGGCACGGTCACCGACGCCGGGACCGCGAAGTCCGCGCCGAGGTTGTGCTGCAACGCCAGCGTCACCGGTGCGGAGCCCGCGTTCGAGTAGGTGATCGTCTTCGTGAACGTCCTGGTGTGCGGCCATTGCAGCAACCCGAACGACAGGCTGCCCACCGATGCCCGGACCTGCTGCTTCACCGCGCGTTCGACGTCGAGCAGACCGGTGCCGACGCTCGTGGGAGAGTCCGCGACCGGCTTGACCGTCGCCATCAGCGCGGCCTTGAGCTCGGCGGCCTTCCAGGTCGGGTTGCGCTGCGCGAGGACCGCCGCGGCACCGGCCACGTGCGGTGTCGCCATCGACGTGCCTGTCAGCTTCGCGTGCAGGTCGTCGACCGCATGGTCCCACAACGTGTTCTCGGCGCGTGCGGCCACGATGTCCGTGCCCGGCGCCGCGATGTCCGGCTTGACCGCGTGGTCGTTGATCCGCGGGCCGCGCGACGACCACTCCTCCAGCACGCCCTGCTTGGTCATGTTCGCCACGGCCAGTGCCGCGTCGGCCGCCGCCGGTCCGGACACCTGCCGCCGGGTGCCGTAGTTGCCCGCCGCGATCACGAACAGCGCGCCGGTCTCGGCGGTCAGCTCGTTCACCTTGAGGGACAACGGGTCCGTGCCGTCGGACTGGTCGCCGCCCAGCGACATGTTGACGACCTTGGCCTTGACGTCGCGCGCCGCCCACTCCATGCCGGCGATCACCGCGCTGTCGAAGCAGTACTCGGCCTCGCAGACGCGGCCCACCGCGAGCGAGGCGCCCTTCGCGACACCGACGTACTGGCTGCCGCGCCCCGCGACCGTGGCCGCGACGTGCGTGCCGTGCCCGACGTTGTCCTGGATGCCCGCCGGGGTGAAGTCCTTCGACACCGAGACGACGCCCGCGAGTTCCGGGTGCTTCTGGTCGTAGCCCGTGTCGAGGACCGCGACCGTGACGCCGGTGCCGTCGAACCCGGCCTGCCACGCACCGGGCGCGCCGACCATGGGCACGCTCTCAGTGAGCGAGATCTTCGACTTGCCGTCGAGCCACAGCTTGCCGGCACTCAACGCGCTGGTGCGCCGCGCCGTCCACTGCTGTGCCGCGTCCTTCTTCTGCACCGCGCCCGCCGCACGGAAACCATTGCTCAGCAACGGAATCCGGTCGATCTTGTCGTCGGTGTACCCGTAGCCGTGCAACGAGGTGACGTCGAAGAAGCGCTTGTCGACGCGATCCTGCCCCACCGCGTCGACCGCGTCCGCCGGCACCACGTACTGGTGGTCGTTCTGGACGTACTGGGCGAACTGCATGCCGGGCCGCCCCTCGACCCTGACGAGTTCCCCCTGCTCGTTGACGACGACCTTGTCTCCGCTGATCAGCGTGATGGTCGACGTCTTCGCAGCTCTCAACGGTTCCGCCTGCGCCGTCGCCGCCGGACTGAGCAGTCCGGCGGCGAGGGCGGCGATCACCGAACATCGTGCAAGACGCACGTGTCCTCCCCTAGGTGTGAACCTCTCCTCCGGGGAAGACTCCAAACAGCGCGTGAAGGTTGCTTCACGCTCCGCGATAGGTGCCGAAGCTCCAGCGGTTGCCCTCGGGATCGGCCACGGTGAAGCCGCGCGAGCCGTAGTCCTCGTCGCGCAGACCGCGGATCTCGGTGGCCCCGTGCGCCAGCGACTGCGCGTGGAGCTCGTCGGGCCGGTCGGTCACCACGTAGATGGAGCCGGCGCCGACCTTGGTCGCCTCGACCTCGCCGACCGACCGCACGGCGGACCCCAGCATGACGCCGCCGCCCTCTGGCCAGACCATCTCGCAGTGCACGACCTCGCCGTCGGCCTCCCCTGGCACGACGAGGTGTTCCTTGAACCCGAACGCCTCCACGAGGAAGCGGATCGCGGTAGGAGCGTCCTGATAGGACAAACAGGGCCAACAGGTAGGTGCGGGTGTGCTCATGACGGCAACTCTGCGCCCTGACCGTGCTCGCTGCCTTGTACGAATGGAAGCTCGGCCGCGATCCACTCGGTCGGGGTCGCCCCGCACAGCGCGCGCCAGTCCCGGTTGAAGTGCGCCTGGTCGGTGTAACCGCAGGCAGCGGCCACTTCCGTCAGCGTGGGCCGGCGTTCGCCGCGCAGCATCCGGTTCGCCCGCTCGAACCGCATCACGCGGCCCATGACCTTGGGCGTGAGCCCGTACTCGGCCGCGAACCGCGCGCTCAGGTGCTGCCGGCTCCACCCGACCTCGGCGGCGATCTCCGCGACCGGCGCCCCCGCCGCGAGCCGTTGCCACGCCCACGCCACCTCGACCTGCTGCCGCACCGGTTTCACCAGGCCGCCCAGCATCTCGTCCAGGCGCGCGAACCGATCCGTCCACGTCGGCGCGTCCTGCAGCCGTTCGCGCAGCTCGGCGGCCGGAGCGTCGAGGGAGTCGAGCCCGACCGTGACGGCGCTGAGCTCGCCGGCCGGCATGCCGAAGAACGCCCGCATCCCCAACGGCGTGAGGTCGCACTGGACGCCGTGCTGGAACCCGTCGTGGGTGATGATCACGGCCTCGTCGTGCAACCCGCCGCACAGCGCGGCGAACCGGCCCTCGGACAGGTCGACCGTGCCGTCCATCGTGACCACGAGCGTGAGCGAGCGCGACGGCAGGCCGCGGTGAATGCCGGGCTCGGTGCGCATCCGATACCCGGAGTACCGCGTGACGAACGGCCGCAGCCGCGGGTGCGGCAGGCCGACGACGTGCTCGACGTCCACGCTGTCGATGCTAAAACAATTCGCCCAGGACCAGCAGCCCGGCGCCTACCGGCACCAGATCGGGGCCGTAGGACGTGACGCTCACGTCCACGTCCGGCATCGCCCGCAGGTACAGCTCCGGCGACTCCAGCACTCTCCGTCCACTCAGGACGATCTGGTCCAGGTCCAGCAGCTGCACCAGGTTCGCGACCGCCGCGCCGAGCACCCGTGCCGCCTCCACGCCGGACGCGGTCGCGTGCACCGCCTCGACGCACCCGCGCCGTCCGCACACGCACAGCGGCCCGTCGAGCTGGATCGTCGTGTGCCCGAACTCGCCCGCCCCCGAGCGTGCGCCGCGATGAACCTCTCCTCCGAGGAGCAGCCCCACGCCCAGGCCGGTGCCCACGAACACCAGTGCCGCGTCCCGCAACGGTCGTCGCCACGCCTCGGCGAGCACGGCCGCGTTCGTGTCCTTGTCGACGACGACCGGGAGCCCGAGCCGTTCCTCGGCCAGCGCCTTCAACGGGACCGAGGACCAGCCCGGCAGGCCGTTCGGCGACACCACGCCGTCGCGGAAGTCCAGCGGGCCGGCGATGCCGATGCCCAGCCCGAGCACCTTCTCCCCGGCCGTGACCAGCGGCTCCAGGGCGTCCAGCACGTCGTCCGGCGTGAACATCGGGGCCAGCGGCGCGACCTCGGCCGACACCACCTCGCCGGTCAGGTCGAGCCGCACCACCCGCAGCTCGTCGCGGTCGACGTAGGCCCCGTACGCGTAAGCCCCACCCGCGGCGAGCTGCAACGACATCCTGGGCTTGCCGCGGCCCCCGTCGCGCACGGCGCCGGTCTCCTCCAGCAGGCCCGCCTCGATGAGCCTCGCCACGATCTTCGACACCGCCTGCGGGGTCAGTCCGGCCTGTTCGGCGATGGAAGCCCTGCTCAGAGCACCGGAGCGGACCAGTCTGAGCACTGTCCTGTCGTTGTGCGAACGCAGCGAGGTGAGGTCCACGGTCGCAATTATTCAACAGCGTTGCTTTAATCGGAAGCATGACTCGAGTCGGACTTCTGGGCTACGGCATAGCGGGGCGGGTCTTCCACGCCCCGCTGATCTCCTCCACGGACGGCATGGACCTCGTCGCGATCGTCACGGCGAACCCGGAACGACAGGCACAGGCCCGTGCCGCGCACCCGGACGCCAAGATCGTCACCGCCGACGAGCTGTTCGAGCTGGACCTCGACCTCATCGTCGTCGCCACGCCGAACAAGACGCACGTCGAGTACGCGAAGCGCGCCATCGGCAAGGGTGTCGCGGTCGTCGTCGACAAGCCGTTCGCGCCGTCGTCGGCCGAGGCCGCGGAGCTCGTGGCCGCCGCGCAGGCCGCACAGGTGCCGCTCACGGTCTTCCAGAACCGCCGCTGGGACAGCGACTTCCTCACCGTCCGCAAGATCATCGGCGAACTGGGTGAGGTTCGGCGGTTCGAGTCCCGCTACGACCGCTGGGTGCCGGAGATCTGGGACAACTGGCGTGAGTTCGGCGCGCCGGAAGAGGCCGGCGGCCTGCTCTACGACCTCGGCGCGCATCTCGTCGACCAGGCGCTGCAGCTGTTCGGACCGGTCAAGATCGTTTACGCCGAACTCGACCGGCGCCGCCCCGGCGCGCAGGTGGACGACGACGTGTTCGTGGCGCTGACGCACGAGAACGGCGTCCGCTCCCACCTCTGGGCCAACGCGCACGCGGCGAGCCTCGGGCCGCGCTTCCGGCTGCTCGGCAGCGAGGGCGCGTTCGAGATCAGCGGCTTGGACGAGCAGGAGGACGCGCTCGACGCGGGCCGCCGCCCGTCCGACCCCGGCTGGGGCGAGGAGTCCCGCACCGGACGGCTCGGCATCCTCGACGACACGACCGAGGTAGCTGTCGAACCCGGCGCCTACCAGAACTTCTACGCCGAACTGCGGGCCGGACGCGTCCCCGTCGACCCCGCGAGCGCCGTGGACGCTCTGCGGGTCATCGAGGCCGCGTTCACGTCCGCGCGCGAGAACCGGGTGGTGGAGCTGTGAACCCCACGAGCGAGGAACTCCTGGCCCAGGAACGCGAGCTCCAGTTCACGCGCTTCGGCAACGACGTCGCGATCGAACTCGGCCTGCACCTGCTCGCCGCAGCCAAGGAGCAGGGCCTGCCGATCGCGATCTCGGTGCAGCGCAACGGGCACCGGCTCTTCCACGTCGCACTGCCCGGCACCGCGCCGGACAACGACAGGTGGCTGGAGCGCAAGGCGCGTGTCGTCGACCTGTTCGGCCACAGTTCGTTCTACGTTGGCACGACGTTCCGCGAGAAGGGCTCGACGTTCGAGACCGAGTCGGGTCTCGACACGGCGCTGTACGCGGCGCACGGCGGCGTCTTCCCGGTGATCTTGCGCGGCACGGGTCCAGTCGGCACCGTCGGCGTCTCCGGACTGCCCCAGGCACAGGACCACGCGTTCGTCGTCACCGAGCTGGAATCATTCCTGAACGGCCGCGAAGCGTAATAGCACGAATAGCCGTTGGTACAAAATCCGGTTAACGCTTGCCAGTATCACCGAGAGCCGTGACGTCGTATTGATACACACCACTTCGAGTGGATTCCGTTCCACTCGAAGTGGTTGTGCATAGCATCCGCACAAGGGCCGCCCGCACGCTCGAAAGAGTGATCCTACTGGGCCAAACGAGTGTCCTATTCCATATTCGAACGAATAGCACTCGGTCACCCGCCTGCGGATACAAGAGCGGTTGCGTACGACAGCAGTTGTACGCTCCGTAGCATCATCAGGCGTAAACCACCCACCCGAATGACGCCTTTTTGGCCTCTTCACAGTGCTCATCAGCGCGAACTAACGTCCGTTCCGGCTTATCGGATTGGTCCATTAGCGCATTGAGATGGGTGGGTGCAGGTTGTGACTGTGACGGATTCTGACCTCAATGAGGGCCGTCAGCAGCTGAGTTTGGGCACGGCCGCCGCACGTAATCTGGCCACGACCACCAAGTCCGTCCCGCAGATGCAGGGAATCACTTCCCGCTGGCTGCTCAAGGTGCTCCCCTGGGTGCAGGCGGCCGGTGGTGCCTATCGCGTCAACCGGAGGCTCACCTACACGCTGGGCGATGGCCGCGTCTCGTTCACGAACATCGGCGCGGAGATCCGCGTGGTGCCGATGGAGCTCACCGAACTCGCGCTGCTCAAGGGCTTCGACGACGAAGAGGTCCTCGCGGCGCTCGCCGGCCGCTTCACGCAGCAGGAGTTCGGCATCGGCGACGTCATCGTCGAGAAGGGCCGCCCGCAAGACACCGTCGTGCTGATCGCGCACGGCAAGGTCGACAAGATCGGCACCGGCGAGTACGGCGGCGACACCGTGCTCGGCAACCTGGCCGACGGCCAGTACTTCGGCGAGACCGTGCTGGCAGGGCCGCAGGGCGAGTGGGAGTACACCGCCAAGGCCGTCACGCCGGTCACCGTGCTCACGCTGTCGTGGGAGGACTTTCAGGCGCTCAACGGGGAAGCGGGCGGCCTGCGCGCACACATCCAGCAGACGTTCAACAGCCGCAACAAGCCCCAGGACGAGCACGGCGAGGCCGAGATCGGCATGTCGTCCGGTCACGACGGCGAGCCCGTCCTGCCCGGCACGTTCGTCGACTACGAGCAGTCGCCGCGCGAGTACGAGCTGAGCGTCGCCCAGACCGTGCTGCAGGTCCACAGCCGCGTCGCGGACCTCTACAACAACCCGATGGACCAGGTCGAGCAGCAGTTGCGGCTCACGATCGAGGCCCTGCGCGAACGCCAGGAACACGAGATCGTCAACAACAGGTCGTTCGGCCTGCTGCACAACGCGGACCTCAAGCAGCGCATCCACACCCGGTCCGGCCCGCCCACCCCGGACGACTTCGACGAGCTGCTGTCGATCGTGTGGAAGGACCCCGGGTACTTCCTCGCGCACCCGCGCACGATCGCGGCGTTCGGCCGTGAGCTCAACAAGCGCGGCCTCTACCCGCAGCACATCGACTTCAACGGCCAGCAGGTGCCCGCCTGGCGCGGTGTCCCCGTGCTGCCGTGCAACAAGATCCCGGTCTCCGACACCCGCACGTCGTCGGTGATGCTGATCCGCACCGGCGAGCAGAACCAGGGCGTCATCGGCCTGCACCAGACCGGCATCCCGGACGAGTACCAGCCGGGCCTGTCGGTGCGGTTCATGGGCATCAACGACCAGGCGATCATCAACTACCTGGTCAGCGCCTACTACTCGGCCGCCATCATGGTGCCGGACGCGATCGGCGTGCTCGAGCACGTCGAGCTCGGCCGCGAGGGATAGGTCTTGGCCTCCTTCACCATGCCGGAGTTCTACGTGCCGCACCCGGCGCGGATGAACCCCCACCTCGAACGCGCCCGCACCCACTCGACGCAGTGGGCGCGGGACATGGGGATGCTCGACACCGGGGTGTGGACCGACGAGATCCTCGCGGGCGACGACTACGGGCACATGTGCGCGTGGACCCATCCGGACGCGCCCGCGGAGATCCTCGACCTCATCACGGACTGGTACGTCTGGGTCTTCTACTTCGACGACGAGTTCTTCGCCGAGTTCAAGCAGACCAAGGACGTGGCGGGCGCGAAGGCGTATCTCGACCGGCTGCCGGCGTTCATGCCCCTCAACGGCACGGACCCGTGGCCGGAGCCGGAGAACCCGACCGAACGAGGCCTCGTCGACCTGTGGCAGCGGACCATTCCGCTGATGTCGCAGGACTGGCGGCGCCGGTTCACCACGAGCACCCACAACCTGCTGCTCGAGTGCATGTGGGAGATCAAGAACATCGAGAGCGGCACGGTCGCCAACCCGATCGAGTACATCGAGATGCGCCGCAAGGTCGGCGGCGCGCCGTGGTCGGCGAACCTGGTGGAGGTCTCCGAAGCAGCCGAGGTGCCCGCGTCCATCGCGGGCACCCGGCCGCTGCGGGTCCTGTCCGACACGTTCTCCGACGCGATCCACCTGCGCAACGACATCTTCTCGTACGAGCGGGAAGTGTTGCGGGAGGGCGAGAACTCCAACGGTGTGCTCGTGTTCGAGAAGTTCTTCGGCCACGACACGCAGACCGCGGTCGAGGCCGTGAACACGCTGCTGACCTCGCGGCTGCACCAGTTCGAGAACACCGTCTTCACCGAACTGCCCGTGCTGTTCTCCGAGAACGGCGTCGACGCGCTGGAGCAGGCCCGCGTGCTCAAGTACGTGAAGGGCCTGCAGGACTGGCAGTCCGGCGGCCACGAGTGGCACCTGCACGCGGGCCGCTACACGAAAGTCGAGGGAGGCGCCGGTAACTCCGCGTTCTTCCGCACGATCCTGCGCGGGCCGACCGGCCTGGGCACGTCCGCGGCGTGGCTGGGGGTGGCTCGTGGTTGAGGTTCCCTCGTTCGACATGCCTTTCGCCGCAAGGCTTTCACCGCACGTCGACCGCGTCCGCCAGCACACGAAGACGTGGGTTCGGGACATGGGCATGCTCAGCGGCGCGCCGTGGACCGAGGCGTTCTACGACGCCGCGGACTACGGCGGCTTCGGCCCGCTGACCCACCCGACGGCGTCCCTGGACGACCTCAAGCACATCAACGACTGGCACACGTGGGGCTTCTACGTCACCGACGCGTTCCAGGCCGGCTTCCTCCGGCCTCGCAACGTCGCGGGCGGCAGGGCGTTCGTGGCCGCGCTGAAGTCGGTGCTGAGCGGCTCGCTCCCCTCGTCGAACCCGGCCGAGAGGGGTCTGGCCGACCTGGTCTCGCGGTCCACTCTGGACAACGAGGACCAGGAGCACCTGGTCGAGTTCTTCGACGCGTTGCTGTGGGAGCTGCACAACACCGCGCAGGGCAGGGTGCCCGACCCGATCGACCTCGTGGAGATGCGGCGCCGGTCGATCGCCACGGAGCTGTCCGCGAAGCTCGCGCGCAAGTCCGTCGGCGCGGAACTGCCGGCGGAGTTGTTGCGCAACAGCACGATGCGGGCCCTGGTGGACTCGTTCGGCGACGTTCCCGCTCTGCGTCAGGAGATCGTCGGCTTCGACCTCCTCTACGCCACCGGGGGCAGCTCGACCAGCGCCGTCCTCGCCGTGCAGCAGTTCTTCGACTGCGACCTTCCGCAGGCCGTCTCGGTCGTCGGCGACCTGATCGCGGCCCGGTTGCGGCAGATCGGCTCGATCATCGGTGAGCTGCCGTCCATCGCCGACGAGTACGGCCTCGACGCGGAGGCCAAGGCCGGACTGCACCGGTACGTCGAGGCACTGAAGTCGTGGCTGGCCGGTGAGCTCCTCTGGACGCAGAGATCCGGCCGATTCAGCTTCTCCCCGGTCCCCAACCGGAAGTCGTTCCACCAGCCGTCCGGTCTCGGCACGGCAGCAGTTCTCGTTCGCTAGTTCCAACCCAGCACCAACAGATTGGCAGGACTTCCAGTGACTGTTACCGATCCGGGCCTTGGGGTCGAGGGCGGGCAGCTGAGCCTTTCCACGAAGGCGGCTCGCAACCTCTCGACGACCACCAAGTCCGCACCGCAGATGCAGGGGATCTCGCCCCGGTGGCTGCTGCGCATGCTGCCCTGGGTCGAGGCGAAGGGTGGTGCTTTCCGCGTCAACCGCCGGCTCACCTTCGCGATCGGCGACGGCCGGGTCACGTTCACCTCGGTGGGTTCCGAGGTGCGGATCGTGCCGCAGGAACTGGCCGAGTTCGTGCTGCTGCGCGGGTTCGAGGACGAGGCGGCGCTGACCGCCGTCGCGAACCGCTTCGAGCAGCGCGAGTACCTGCCGGGTGAGGTGATCGCGCACCGCGGCGAGTCCGTCGACGAGATCATCGTCATCGCGCACGGCAAGGTCACCAAGACCGGGCTCGGCGAGTACGGCGACGACGTGGCGCTGGGCACGATCGCGGACGGCGAGTACATCGGCGACGAGCCGGTGCTCTCCGGTTCCGACAAGAACTGGAGCTTCACCGCGCGCGCGTTGACGCCGACGACGGCCGTCGTGCTGTCGCGGGCGGCGTTCCGGCAGCTCAACGGGCAGATCGAGCCGTTGCGCCAGCACATCGAGCAGCAGCTCGCGAACCCGACGAACGCGTCGAACAAGCACGGCGAGGCCGAGATCGACATCTCGTCCGGCCACGACGGCGAACCGACGCTGCCCAGCACGTTCGTCGACTACGAGCTGCGGCCCCGCGAGTACGAGCTCTCGGTGGCGCAGACGATCGTGCGCGTCCACACGCGCGTGGCCGACCTCTACAGCCAGCCGATGGACCAGGTCGAGCACCAGTTGCGGCTGACCATCGAGGCCCTGCGCGAGCGGCAGGAGTTCGAACTCATCAACAACAAGGAGTTCGGCCTGCTCGCCAACGCCGACCTCAAGCAGCGGGTCAGCACCAGCTCCGGCCCGGTGACGCCCGACGACATGGACGAGCTGATCTCGCGGCGCCGCAACACCAAGCTGATCCTGGCCCACCCCAAGGCGATCTCGGCGTTCGGCCGGCAGCTGTCCTCGCGCGGCCTGTACGCCCCGACCGTGGACCTCGAGGGCAAGCAACTGCAGTCGTGGCGCGGCATCCCGATCGCGCCGTGCGACAAGATCCCGGTCAACAAGAACGGCACCACGTCGATCATCGCGATGCGGCTCGGCGAGGAGAAGCAGGGCGTCGTCGGCCTGCGCCAGACCGGCATCCCGGACGAGTACGAGCCCGGCCTCAACGTGCGGTTCATGGGCATCGACGAGCACGCGATGCTCAAGTACCTGGTGTCCACGTACTACTCGGCGGCCGTTCTCGTGCCGGACGCGCTGGGTGTGCTGGAGAACGTGGAGATCGGTCTCTAAGTCATGACAGCCGAGATGACCGAACCGCTGGCGGCCGGCAGGCCGTCGGGTGAGCTGCTCGCGTGGAGCCGGAGCCTCGTGCTTCCGGCTCTGCGCAAGGCCGTCGACCAGTTGCCGCCGTCGATGCGCACGATCGCGGAGTACCACCACGGGTGGCGTGACGAGTACGGCAACCCGGTGCTGGAGAACGGCGGCAAGGCGATCCGTCCCGCGCTGGTGCTGCTGGCGGCCGAGGCCGTCGGCGGCACGGCCTCCTCCGCCGTCCCGGCGGCGGTCGCGGTGGAGCTGATCCACAACTTCTCGCTGCTGCACGACGACGTGATGGACCGCGACACGACCCGGCGCCACCGGGCCACTGCGTGGACCGTGTTCGGCGTCAACGCGGCGATCCTGGCCGGTGACGCGCTGCAGATGCTGGCCGTCGACGTCCTCGCGGCCTCGGGGCATCCGCGTGCCCTGGAAGCGATCCGGACGCTCGGCGACGCCACGGTGGCATTGCTCGACGGGCAGGCGTACGACCTGGACTTCGAGACGCGGTGCGACGTGCGGGTGCCCGAGGTCGAGCAGATGGCACGAGGCAAGACCGGTGCATTGCTGGGCGCCTCGACGGCTTTGGGCGCGTTGTACGGCGACGGGTCCGACGAGCAGGTCGAGGCGATGCGCGGCTACGGCGCCGAGCTGGGTCTGGCGTTCCAGCACGTGGACGACCTGCTCGGCATCTGGGGCGACCCCGCGGTGACCGGCAAGGCCGCGCACTCGGACCTGGTGAACCGCAAGAAGTCCCTGCCCGTCGTTCGTGCGCTGAACGCCGGCGCGCCCGCCTCCGCGGAGCTGGGTTCGTTGTACTTCGGCGAGCAGGAGATGAACGCGGAAACGCTTGCGCGGGCGGCATCCCTGGTCGACATGGCCGGTGGTCGCGCGTGGAGCCAGACGCAGGCCGATGAACTCCACACGCAGGCACTGGTTCATCTCGGCGAGGCCTCACCGACCGCGCGTGCGGCGGTGGAGCTCGGCACGCTCGCCCAGCTGGTCACCCACCGGGACCACTGAATCCCCTTTTGGAAGGCACTAGATGACGGAACATCCGCCGCGTTCGGTGCTGCTCGCCTCACCCCGGTCGTTCTGCGCCGGGGTGGAGCGGGCCATCGAGATCGTGGAACGACTGCTGGACCAACGCGGCGGCCCCATCTACGTGCGCAAGCAGATCGTGCACAACGTCCACGTCGTGCGTTCGCTCGAGGCTCGTGGCGCCGTGTTCGTGGAGGAGCTGTCCGAGGTGCCTTTCGGTGCCACGGCGGTCTTCTCCGCCCACGGCGTCTCTCCCGCCGTACGCGCTGAGGCGCGGGACCGCTCGCTGGACGTGCTGGACGCCACCTGTCCGTTGGTGACGAAGGTGCACGCCGAGGCGCGGCGTTTCGCCGAGCGCGGCGACACCATCGTGCTGATCGGGCACGCCGGGCACGAGGAGGTCGAGGGCACGTTCGGCGAGGCTCCCGACCAGATGGTGCTGGTGGAGACCGTGGCCGACGTCGAGGCTCTGGAGATCACCGGTCCGGTGTCCTACCTGACGCAGACGACGCTGGCCGTGGACGAGACGACCGAGGTGATCGAGGCGCTCGAGCGGAAGTTCCCGCAGGTGCGCGGCCCTGGTTCCGATGACATCTGTTACGCCACCACGAACCGGCAGGTCGCCATCCGCGAGGTCGCCGCTCAGGCAGACCTGGTGCTGGTGGTGGGATCGAAGAACTCCTCCAACTCGGTGCGGATGGTCGAGCTCGCCGCCCGTGGCGGCACTCCGGCCTATCTGATCGACGACGCTTCCGAGATCGACCCGGCATGGCTTTCCGGTGTGTCGTCGGTGGGGCTGTCGGCAGGTGCTTCAGCGCCCCCTGAGCTGGTGGACGAGGTCGTGGCGGCGTTGGAGGCCTTGGGTTCCGTCTCCGTGTCGACCCACACGACCGCGACGGAGACGATCGCCTTCACGTTGCCGCTGGCGGTGCGCCGTGCTGGCTGACATCACCTCGCCCGCGGACGTCCGGGCGCTCTCCTCCTCCGAACTCTCTTCGCTGGCAGCGGAGATCCGGTCGTTCCTGATCTCCAAGGTGCACCGGACCGGTGGTCATCTCGGCCCGAACCTGGGTGCCGTCGAGCTGACGATCGGGGTGCACCGGGTCTTCAACTCCCCTGCCGACGTGGTGCTGTTCGACACCGGGCACCAGTCGTACGTGCACAAGATGCTGACCGGCCGGTGCTCCGACTTCGACTCGTTGCGGCAGGCCGGCGGCATGTCCGGCTATCCGTCGGCCGCCGAGTCGGCACACGACGTCATCGAGAACTCGCACGCCTCCACCGCACTGTCCTATGCGGACGGTCTGGCCAAGGCGTTCGAACTCGGCGGCACCGATCGCCGGGTCGTCGCCATCGTCGGCGACGGCGCGCTGACCGGAGGGATGTGCTGGGAGGCCCTGAACAACATCGGCGGCGCTTCTCGTCCGGTCGTGGTGCTGCTGAACGACAACGGCCGTTCCTACGACCCGACGACCGGTGGTTTCGCGGCGTCCCTGCTGGCCGGTTCGGCGCGGCACCTGTTCGAGGCGCTGGGTCTCGCCTACATCGGTGAGGTCGACGGGCACGACGTCCACGCCGTCGAGAACGCCCTGTGGGAGGCCAAGTCCCTCGGTCGCCCGGTCGTGGTGCACTGCAAGACGGTGAAGGGCAAGGGATACGAGGCCGCGGAGTCCGACGAGGCCGACCGCATGCACGCCGTCGGCGCGTCCGGTGCCTCCGGCGGACGGACCTGGACCGACGCGTTCTCGGACGAGATCGTGGCGATCGGCGCGGAACGTCCGGACGTCGTCTGCCTGACCGCGGCGATGCTGGAACCGGTGGGGCTGCGGCCTTTCTCCGAACGCTTCCCGGCGCGCGTCTTCGACGTCGGGATCGCCGAGCAGCACGCCGTGACGTCCGCCGCCGGCATGGCGATGGGCGGCCTGCACCCTGTCGTCGCCGTCTACGCGACGTTCCTGTCCCGCGCCTTCGACCAGTTGCTGATGGACGTGGCCCTGCACCGGCTCCCGGTGACGTTCGTGCTGGACCGCGCCGGCGTGACCGGCCCGGACGGCGCGTCGCACCACGGCATGTGGGACGCCTCCGTGCTGCCCGTGGTGCCTGGGTTGAGGTTGGCAGCACCCCGCGATCCGGCTTCTCTGGCCGCACTGCTGCGTGAGGCCGTCGAGGTGTCGGACGGCCCGACGGTCGTGCGCTATCCGAAGGCCGCCGTCGGCCCGGACGTGCCCGCACTGCGGCGCGTGAACCACTTCGACGTGCTGCGTGAGGAACCGGACGCCGAGGTGCTGCTGATCGCGGTCGGTCCTCTGGCCGGCCAGTGCCTGGCCGCGGCGGAGGAACTCGCGGGGCACGACGTCCGAGTCACCGTGGTCGACCCGCGCTGGACCGCTCCCCTGGACCCGCACCTGGTCAAGTACAGCGGCCAGCACCGCCTGGTCCTCGCGGTGGAGGACACGACGTCGACCGGTGCCCTGGGCGCCCGCCTGGGTCAGGCGCTGGCCGGTTCCTCGACCTGCGTGGCGACTTTCGCGCTGCCACCACGCTTCCTGCCGCACGACTCCCGCGCCCGCATCCTGCGAGCACACGGCCTGGACGCCGCCGGCATCACGACGAGCGTGCTGAAGCGCCTCGGCGTGAAGTGACGAACCAGCCGATCGCGAACGACAACGCGATCGCCCCCGCACCCACCAGCGGCGCCTTCGCCTCGGCGGGAAGGTCCAGCGGGCGCAGGGCGGTCGCGAGACTGAGCAGAATCGGCCCCTGCACGACGAACGCGACGTAGGCGGACCGCGCCAGCCCCTCCGCGAAGGGCCCCTGGCGCGTCAGCCGCCGTTGCGCCAGCCCGATCAGCCACAAACTCCCCGCCACCACGAGAATTCCCTCGATGAGGGCGAGGATCGCGGCCTGCCAGGTGAACCCGCCGAGGAACGGTTCCGCGCTCCTGGCCAGATCCAGCACGCCCATCAGCGCGGCCGCGACCGGCAGGACCACGATCGTCCCGATGACGACGTTGCGGGTCATCCGATAGATCTCGTCCGGCACCCGTTCCGCGAGCTTGCGCCCGCCGATCGCCCCCAGCAGCAACATCCCCAGGCACTGCGGCCACCACCAGAGGTGCAGATCCCCGACCTGCCCGCTGCGCGCCGGAAAGACCAGCCGCGTCAGAAACGTGGTCCCCGCAACGATCATCGTCATGCCGACGACGGTCTTCGTCGTGATGGCCCGCTCTTTGATCGGTGGTGCCAGCGCGATCGCGATGCTGAAGATCAGCAACACCCCGACGAACCACAACGACCCGCTGTCCAGGAACGGCCGCCGGTCCGTGAACGCCTGCCACCACGAGACGTCCCGCCCGGCCCCGTTGTAGGCGATCCACACGAACGTCGGCCAGACGACCAGGGCGGTGACGATCCAGGGCGTGCCGAGCCGCACGAGCCGCTCGGCGATGAACCGCTGCCGCCCTTTGCGCTCGATCGAGCCGGGCGTGAAGATCCCGGCCATGAAGTAGAAGGTGCCCATGAAGAACAGCCCAGAGGGCCCGATCATCGCCGCCAGCACCGTCTCGGCCCCGGGATGGAACGTGACCTCGTTGACCTCGTCGTACGGCCAGCCACCGATCGCGGCGTAGCCCAGCAGCGCGTGGCCGCCGATGACCCACGCCACCAGGATCACCTTCAGGTTGTCCACAGCGGACAATCTCATGGTTTCGATGGTCCGCTTCGGGACGCGATCACGCCAGCGGCCAAGCGAGGCAGCCCTCGCTAGGCGGAGAACAACTGGCCGAGCCGGTAGTCGACGATCTCCTCGGCCTGCTTCGCGTCGTAGGCGTCGACCAGCATCGCGCTGAGGAGGCCGGCCGTCATGGTCGCGAGCGCGTCCGCCTCCAGCTGGAGGTCGAGGTGTGACGGGACCCGGTCGCGTTTCCGGGCGAGTCCGAGCTGGTCGACGAGAAGGCGCACGAGGTAGGGCATCATCGCCTGCTGGTCCGGCGCCTGACCGCCGCGCGTGACGTCCAGCGCGAAGTAGGCGATCTGCACCGCGCAGAGCATGCGGCTGCGCTCGTCCGTCGGCAGGACCGCGAGCAGACATGCCCGCATGACCGCGCGTTCGTCACCCGTCCGCATCGCCTCCGCGATGCGCTGCCCGGCACGTTCGGCGCCCAGCTCGGTGATCCGCTGCCACGCGTGCCGCAGCATCTCTTCCTTGGTCGGGAAGTAGTACTGGATCTGGAACATCGACACGCCGGCCTCCGCCGCGACCGCGCGCAACGTCACCGACTGAAGGCCTCGCGTCGAAGCGATCCGGAAGAGCGCCTCCGCGAGGTCACGCCGTTTCTCCTCGTGGTCGACGCGCTTCGGCATGTGATCACTGTGTCACAACGACCGGTGTCGACGAGCACCGCGCGACGCTGTTACATTGCATCTGCATTAGAAAAACAACCTGGGGGTGTGATGGTCGGGAAGTTCGTGGACCAGAAGGCGCAGGAGCGGTACTTCGCCACCTACGAGGCGATCCGGCGGAAGTGGCCGGTGCCGTCGGAGGAACTGGACGTGGAGACGCGGTTCGGCTCGACCCGCGTCCGGCGCAGCGGCACCGGTTCGCCGATAGTCCTGCTGCCCGGCGCGATGGGCACGTCGTTGTCCTGGTACTTCTACGCCGCCGAACTGGCGGCGCGGCACACCGTGTACGCCGTCGACACGATCGGTGAACCGGGGCACTCGGTCCAGACCCGGCCCCTGGAGAGCACCGACGACGAGGCGGACTGGCTCGCCGACGTCCTCGCGGGTCTCGGCCACGAGAAGGTCCACCTGGTCGGGATCTCGCGGGGCGCCTACATGGCCCTGAACCTCGCCACCCGGCGTCCCACCGGGGTCGCCGGCGTCCTCGCGTTCGAACCGGGCGGGTTCGGGATCGCCTTCCTGAGGTTCGTCATCTGGAGCATCGGCGAGCTGTTCCGCTGGTGGCTGCCCGCCGCGATCCTGCGCCGGGTCAGCGCCGGCGATCCCGCCGTGCGCCACACGATGCGCCCGCTGGTGTTCCGCGGCCTCAAGTACAAGATCCAGATGGCTCCGCAACACGTGTTCACCGACGAGGAGTTGCGGTCGATCGACGTGCCCACCTACTTCGTCCTGGGCGAGCGCTCGCTGATCAACGCGCGGGAACTCGCCTCGCGCGTCGAGTCACTCGTCCCGCGCGTGCGCACCGAGATCGTGCCTGGGGCGACCCATGCGCTGAACCTGGAGGAACTCGAGCTGACCACCGCGCAGATCCTCGCCTTCGCCGGGGAGGACCACGCCGGCCTGCCGGACTGAACGAGCTCTGCGGTGCCAGGCGTCCTGGGGGTCGCCTGGCGCCTCACGCGACTACGGCCTGTCCCCCGTGTACACACCCATCGTCCGGAACCGCAGCCCAGGCTCCCGGTACTCCTCCATCGCGTGCGCGATCCACCCCACGATCCGCGCGATCGCGAAGATCGCCTCGCCGGCGTCCGGCGCCATCTTGAACAGCAGCGCGAACTGGGCCAGCGCCAGGTCGACGTTCGGGAACGTCTGCGACTGGGTGGCGATCACCTTGTCCGCCACCAGGTCGCCGTGGCCGCGCAGCAGGGCGAAGAGGTGGTCGGCGCGCGGGTCGCGCGCCGAGTAGACGCGGTGGCCGAAGCCCGGGATCGGATGGCCGGAGCGCAGGTGTTCGGCGACGGTGCCCATCGGGTCGGACTGGGCCTGCAGCAGGAAGCGGTACGCGATCGTGGTGGCGGCGCCGTGCTTCTGGCCCTCCATGGCGCCCATGCCCGCGGACACGACGGCGTACGGGTTGGCGTGGGCCGAGGCGGCGACCCTGGCGGCCATGGTCGAGATGGCCAGGTCGTGGTCGGCCAGCAGGATCAGGGCGGCGTTGAGGAGGTCCGGCTGGGCGGGCTCCGGCGAGAGGCGGGCCCACAGGCGTTCGGCGATGTCGGTGCCCTGAGGCCTGCCCACCAGCGGCAGGGACTCGACGACGTCGGCGATCAGGGACTTGGCCGTGGTGACGGCCCGGTCCAGGTCGTAGCGCAGCGGGTCGCCGACGCTGGCCAACGCGATGGCCACGCGGACCCGGTCGGTGAGGGTGGCGCTGTCGGGCAGGGCCATCCAGATCTCCTGGCCCTCGGGGAACTGCATGCCCGTCGAGTCGATCTCGGTCCACAGCCAGTGCGCGACGTCCTCGAAGCGCTTGGTGCTCGAGAGTTCGGGGACGGACCGGCCGCGGTAGTGCAGGCGGTCGTTCTCCAGCAGCGAGATGCGGGTGCGGATGCGATCCGTCACAGCGGCCACTGCTCCGCGCGCACCAGTGCGCTGCGCCAGGGCCTCCACCTCGGCGACGCCGAACATGCTGTGGCGGTTCACCTTCGTGCTGGTCAGGTGGCCGCGGCTGACGTACGCGTAGACCGTCGCCGGTTTCACGCCCAGGCGGCGAGCAGCTTGATTCGTCGTCAACATTGATTCCATCAACGTTGACTGTACAAGACATGTTGACGGAGCCTGGTGTCCATGTTGATTGATGCACCCAAAGGGCTTAAAGACGTCGTCGTCACCACGACCCTCATCGGGGACGTGAACGGTGCCGCGGGCTACTACCACTACCGCGAGCACGACGCGATCGAACTGGCCAGGACGCGGTCGTTCGAGGACGTGTGGTTCCTCTTCGCGGAGGGCAGGCTGCCGGACCCGGCCGAGGCCGCGCTGTTCGCCCGCCAGACCGCCGAACTGCGTCCGCTACCCGCGGCGATCCGCGAGGTGCTGCCCGCCGTCGCGCGGTCGGGGTGCACGGCGCTGGCCGGGCTGCGGACCGCGTTGTCGATGCTGCCGGCACAGCCGATGTGGGACGCGCCGATGAGCACCAGGAAGGCGGACGCGCTGCGGGTCAGTGCGATGACGCCGACGATCCTGGCCGCACTGCACCGGCTCAAGCTCGGACTTGATCCCGTCAACCCCAGGGTTGATTTGTCAACGTCGGCGAACTGGTTGTACATGTTGACCGGGCAGGAGCCGTCAACATGGGCGGCTCGTGCCGTCGAGCAGTACTTGATCGCCACGATCGACCACGGCTTCAACGCGTCGACGTTCACCGCGCGCGTGGTCGCGTCGGCGGGAGCGGACGTCGTGTCGGCGGTGACGGCGGCGATCGGGACGTTCTCCGGGCCCCTGCACGGTGGCGCGCCGGACCGGGCGCTGGAGGCGCTCGACCTCATCGGGACGCCGGACAACATCGACGCCTGGGTGCGGGAGCGCATCGAACAGGGCGACCGGATCATGGGTTTCGGGCACGCCGTCTACAAGACGGAGGACCCGCGGGCCCGCCTGCTCAAGGAGATCGCGCTCGAGCAGCCCACGCGGCTGACGGAGTTCGCGGTCACCGTGGAGCGCAGGGTCACGGAGCTGCTGGCCGAGCTCAAGCCCGGCCGGCAGCTGTACGCGAACGTGGAGTTCTACGCCGGTGTGGTGATGGAGCAGTGCGGAATCCCGCGCGAGATGTTCACGCCGACGTTCGCGTGCAGCCGGGTGATCGGGTGGTGTGCCAACGCGCTCGAACAGTCCGAGGACACGAAGATCATCCGCCCGGTCGCCCGCTACACGGGACCGGAACCCCAGATCATCGGGCACTGAATCAGGTGAGGTACCGCAGGTCGTTGCGCACGCGGCTGCGGTCGCGGTCGTTGACGTCGGAGGAGCCCGCCAGACCGGCGGTGCGGTCGCGGTGCCTGTCGAGCCAGACGGAGAGTGCTGCTACTGCCAGGACGATCGCTGCAAGAGTCATGTCATAAATGTATGGTCGGCAATATCCCGCCAACAGTGGCAGATCTGACGCTGCGCGCTAATATCCTGCCATGCTGGCTTCGGTGGCGGTTCCCCTCATCGACGGCGTCGCGCCGTTCGAGTTCGGCCTGCTCTGCGAGGTGTTCGGCATCGACCGGACCGAGGAGGGCGTGCCGCTGATCGACTTCCGGGTCTGCGGGGAACTCCCGAACGAGCCGGTGCCGACGAGCGTCCGGGGCGTCAGCATCACGCCGGAACACGGGTTCGACGCGCTGCAGAGCGTCGACCTCGTCGCACTGCCCGCCGCGCGGGTCCGCGACCACTACCCCGAGAAGCTGGTCAAGGCGCTCCAGGAGACCGACGCGACGCTGCTCAGCGTGTGCAGCGGGGCCTTCATCCTCGGCGCGGCCGGGCTGCTCGACGACCGGAACTGCACGACGCACTGGCGCGAGGCGAGGCAGTTCCAGGAGCGGTTCCCGAAGGCCCACATGGACCCGGACGTGCTGTTCGTCGACGACGGCAACATCATCACCAGCGCCGGCACGGCGGCAGGGATCGATGCCTGTCTGCACCTGGTCCGGCGGGAGCTGGGCACCAAGGTCGCCAACATCATCGCGCGCCGCATGGTCGTGGCGCCGCAGCGCGACGGCGGTCAGCGGCAGTTCGTGGAGCTCCCGATCCCGGAGTGCAGCTCCGACAGCCTGGAGCCGGTGCTGGAGCAGGTGCTCGACACGATCGCGGACAACCACACGGTGGCCACGATGGCAAAGCTCGCCGTCATGTCCGAACGGACTTTCGCGCGCAGGTTCGCCGCGGAGACCGGCACCACTCCGAACAAGTGGCTGTCACTCCAACGGGTACTTCACGCGCGCAGGCTCCTCGAGGAGACCGACCTGGACGTCGACGCGGTCGCGACCAGGTCAGGCTTCGGGACAGCCGCTCTCCTCCGGCACCACTTCCATCGGGTCGTCGGCATCGCACCGAGCGATTACCGCCGCACATTCTCCTGTCGTTAGGCGCGTGAAGACCTTCTCGGAGATCTCCCGCAGCGCCGTCACCTCGGAGTCGTCGAGCAGGTCGAACACCAGTTTGCGGACCGTCTCGGCGTGCGACGGCGCGGCCGCCTCGATCGCCGACCGGCCCAGGTCCGTCAGCACGACGAACGACCCGCGCCCGTCGCTGCGGCAGTTCTCCCTGCGCACCAGGCCGCGTTTCTCCATCCGTGCGACGTGATGTGAGATACGGCTCTTCTCCCAGTGCAAGGACCGTGCAAGCTCCAACACGCGCACGCGTTCATCACGCGTGTCGGTGAGCTGCACCAGCACGGCGAAGTCAGCCATCGAGATGTCCGAATCGACTGACATTTGCCTGCTCAGATGCGCATTGAGCTCCCCCTGCATGCGGACGTAGGCACGCCACGCCTGCTGCTGCTCAGGTTCCAACCATCGTGTCACTGGTTCAGCATACGGGAATAGTTGACACATCATCCACGTTCCGGCAGGGTGAGTGACACTTCAACCAAATCGAGCAACCGAAGGACTTGACACCATGACCACCGCCACCAACCTCTCCGAACTGACCGGCGACTACGTCATCGACGCCTCGCACTCCCGCATCGGCTTCGTCGCGCGCCACGCGATGGTCACCAAGGTTCGCGGTGCGTTCAACGAGTTCGACGGCAAGATCTCCATCGACGGTGACAAGCCGGACAACACCACCGCCGAGGTGACCCTGAAGGTCGCCAGCATCGACACCCGCAACGCGCAGCGCGACGGTCACCTGACCACCAACGACTTCCTCGCCGTCGAGGAGTACCCGGAGATCAAGTTCGTCTCGACCTCCGCCAAGCAGATCGACGACGACAACTTCGAGATCACGGGTGACCTCACCATCAAGGACGTCACCAAGAGCATCACCATCCCGTTCGCCTTCGAGGGCGTGGCCGTCGACCCGTTCGGCAACACCCGCGTGGGCTTCGAGGGCTCGCACACCATCAACCGCAAGGACTACGGCGTGACCTGGAACGCCGCCCTGGAGACCGGTGGCGTGCTGGTGAGCGAGAAGGTCGTCCTCGAGTTCGAGATCTCGGCGATCAAGCAGGCCTGACGACGGCCACCGGGCACGGGGCGTGGTAGATCAGGGCCTGCGAGGTAGATCCGAGCAGCATCCCGGCGAATCCGCCACGCCCCCGAGACCCGACGACGAGCAGCCCGGCCCGTTGCCCGAGCTTCAGGAGCAACGGAATCGGCCGCTCCCCCACCACGAGTTGTTCCACCGCGACGTCCGGGTACTTCTCCTGCCACCCGGACATGCGCGCGTTCAGCAGCGACGACTGCTCGTCGACGTGCGCCATCGCCGCCACCAGCGCCACCCCGGACGCCGCCGCCTCCTCGAACCCGAAGCCGATGGCCGGGTCCGACTCGGGCGAGAGGTCGACACCCACCACCACGGGGCCGTCGTGCTGACTGCCTCTGACCACCACCACGGGACACTCACCGTGAATCGACAGCGCCACGGCCGTTGAGCCGACCAACGCTCCGGTGAACCCGCCCAGTCCGTGCGACCCCACCACCACCTCGCGTGCGCGTGCAGACTCCGCGATCAACACGGGCGTGGGGTGTTCCATCCGCAGGTCGTGCTCCACGGACACATCAGGTGCTTCCGCCCGTGCGACGGCAACGGCCTGAGAAAGCCACATCCGCCCTTGGTCGTACATGGCGGAACGCAGGTCACGCGCCGATGAGATGACTTCGGGATACCCGCGCGTCGGCAACGTGTATGCGTGCACCAACCGCAACGGCGCACCGTGATGCGCGCACGACCGAGCGGCCCACGCCACCGCGGCGAGCGCGGACGAGGAACCGTCGACTCCGACGACCACGGGAAGTCTGCTCATGATCCCAAAGTAGGCCCGATCGTCGCAGTGAGCCGTGTGCCGTTGGTCCCCTCATGTCAGGGTCTTTGGGCTACCGTGGCCCTCATGGCGACGCGTGTTTTCCTCGTCGACGACCACGAGATCGTCCGGCGTGGCATAGCGGACCTGCTCGGCGAGGAGTCCGATCTGCTGGTGGTCGGTGACGCCGCGTCGGTCACGGAGGCTCTGGCCAAGGTGCCGGGTGCCCAGGCCGACGTGGCAGTGCTCGACATCAGGCTTCCGGACGGCAACGGCATCGAACTGTGCCGCGAACTGCGCAGCCGGATCCCCGGCCTGCAGTGCCTGATGCTGACGAGCTTCGCGGACGACGAGGCCCTCTTCGACGCGATCATGGCCGGCGCCTCCGGCTTCGTGCTGAAGCAGATCCTCGGCGCCGACCTGGTCAACGCCGTCCGCACCGTCGCAGCGGGACAGTCCCTTCTGGATGCTCGCACGACTTCCGCGCTGCTCAACCGAATCCGCCGCGAACGCGAGGAGGGCGACCCGCTGCGCATGCTCAGCGAGCAGGAGCGCACGGTCCTCGACCTCATCGGCGAAGGCCTGACGAACCGGCAGATCGCCGAGCGCATGTTCCTGGCCGAGAAGACCGTCAAGAACTACGTCTCGCACCTGCTGGCGAAGCTCGGCATGCAACGCCGCACGCAGGCAGCCGTGTTCGCGTCGCAGTTCCGCAAGGACGTCGACAGGCCCCATTAGCCGAGGGGCACGCGCCACACCAGGCAGGCGCCGCCACCTTCCGTCGCCCGCACCTCCAGTGACCCGCCGAACTTGGTCGCGCGGTGGGCGAGGTTGCGCAGCCCGCTCCTGGCGGCGTCGGCCGGAATGCCGACCCCGTTGTCCTGCACGGTGATCACGACGTCGTCACCGGCGTCGATGAGCACCGTCAGTTCGGTCGCGGACGCGTGCCGGACGCAGTTCGTGACGGCCTCGCGCACCACGGCCTCGACGTGTTCGGCGAGTTCGGGTGGCACGGAGTTGTCCACGGTGCCGGACATGCGGACGGACGGCTTGAGGTGCGTCGCCTCGGTCAGACCGGCGACGAGGTCCAGGAGTCTGCGCCGCAGCGAGGTGTTGTCCGTCGAGTGCAGGTCGAAGATGGACGTGCGGATCTCGCGGACGGTCTCGTCCAGCTGCTCGACGGCCGTCCGCAGGCGGGAGGCGACGTCGGGTTCGGTGATGCGGCGCATGGTGGCCTGCAGGGTGAGGCCGGTGACGAACAGCCGCTGGATCACGTGGTCGTGCAGGTCGCGGGCGATGCGGTCGCGGTCCTCCAGGACGTCGAGCAGGCGTTGCGAGCGTTGCTGTTCGGCGAACTCCAGGGCGACGGCGGCCTGGTCGGCGAACGACGCCAGCATCGGCACCTGGTCGGGCAGGAAGCGCGTCTCGCCGCTGAGGCGCAGCACGACCAGCGCGCCCGTGACACCCATCTCGGACCGCAGCGGCACGGCCAGTGCGGGGCCGAACGCCGTGCCCAGGTCGTCCACCAGCAGCGGGACCCCGGAACGGACCACCTCGTCGACCGCGTAGTCGGCGGCGGTGAAGTTCTCGATCTTCACGCCCGCGCTCGCGGCGATGGACAGCGGCGTGTCGTGGCCGTCGCCGAGCACGACGAGGGCCGAGTCCGCGCTCGCGAGTTCGACGGTGCGCTGGGTGATCAGGCGCAGCGCGTACTCGCCGGACGCGCCACCGAGCAGTTCGGAGTTGACCTCCCCGATCGCCTCCAGCCACCGCTCACGCATGCGGGAGCGTTCGAACAGGCGGGCGTTCTCGATCGCGATGCCGGCGGCCGCGGCCAGGGCCTGCAGCACGGCCTCGTCATCGGCGGTGAACTCGGCGGCGCCGATCTTCTCGGTCATGTAGAGGTTGCCGAACACCTCGTCGCGCACGCGCACGGGCACGCCCAGAAAGCTGTGCATCGGCGGATGGTTGGGCGGGAAGCCGACGGACATCTCGTGCCGTGCGAGGTCGCGCAGGCGCAGTGGCGTCGGGTCCTTGATGAGCAGCCCGAGCAAGCCCTTGCCCTCGGGCAGGTGGCCCATCGACGCGCGCGTCACCTCGTCCACCCCGACGTGCATGAACTCGGACAGGTCGTCCCGGGTGCCGAGCACGCCCAGCGCGCCGTAGCGGGCGCCCACGAGGTCGGCGGCGGCCTGGACGATGCGCAGCAACGTCGGCTTGAGCTCCAGACCCGACGCGACGGCGAGCATGGCGCCGAGGAGCTCCTGCATCTGGTCGCGGGTGGTCACGATCTCGTCCATGCGGTCTCGAACCTCGTCGAGCAGCTCGTCGAGGTCGCGGCGACCAGGCACGTCAGGCACGCCGCCTAGATTCGCACATTTTCCGACAACTCACGGCCCTAGTAAGTGAGGACCTTCGACCGTGGTCGATCTACGTCCCCGGCCGCAGAGTGGGCGCATGACGATCGCTGTGCCCGGCTCACTCGGACTTGCGGGTGAGGACGTGCGTGCCGTCCTGGCGCTTGCGAGGGACTCGGTCTCGGGCGTGCGGTTCGAGGTGCGGCCCGAACAGATCGAACTGCACACCTCCACCCCGCACGGCCGGGAGACGCGTGTTGCCTGCGGGGTCGCGCTGCTCAACGTCCGGCTGGCACTGCAGGGGCACGGCATCCGTCCACTGGTGACGTTGCTGCCGGGGCCGAGCGCGCACGACGCGGCCGCGGCCATCAGGCTCGGCGGGTACCAGGAGCCGAGTCCGGACGTGCTGGCGTTGCTGCACTCCCTGCGCACGAACCGTCGCGCGTGGACGGCGTTTCCCGAGCTGGCCTCCTGGCGCGGGTTGCTGTCGCGGGCGGCCGAGGTCGAACGAGCGTGGCTGCACGTGCGGAGCGGGACCGAGCTGGTGCTGTGCACGTTCAACCAGGGTGCGGCGGCGGAAATCCGTGCGGGGCAAGCGATGCAGCGCGTGATCCTGACGGCGGGGACGATGGGGTTCGACGTCTCCCCCGCGCTCGCCGCGGTGGACCTGGCCGCGTTGCGCGCGGACCTGCGCCAGTGCCTCGGCAGCACGCTGGTGCCGCAGATGGTCCTGCGGCTGGGCGCGCAGTAGACCGCGCCCAAGTGGCACGGTCAGGTCGTGCCAACGCGAAGGCAGCGACTATCCGCAATGGACGACGCAACCTTGCGTGTCTCTGAGAACGGACCGGCTACCGGACCATCACCGCCTTCCAGAGCAGTCGCGCCAGTTCCGGATGACAGATGTCGTTGTGCGCACCGGCGATTCCGTCGATGCGGCGGATCACCGACGTGCAGTCGACGTTGTGCACCTGCCCGCGCTGCAGCTCGCCGGGAGATCCGATGTTGTGGCCGTGGGCGTATGTGCCCTGCACGCCGTGTGAGCCGAGGCCGCCGTACTTCGGGTACTCGTCCAGGTCGACCTGGCGGCCCGATCGCGCGGCCAGCGGGTAGAACCTGCCGATGGCGTAGTCGTTCGACGACGTGGTGACGATGATCGGGCCGGGCACGCGGCCGAGCACGCCGCGGAAGTAGCCGGAACCGGGTTCGCCGGGCAGCCGTTCGGCGAACGACCAGAGCGACATCGCGCCCTGCACCAGGGTCAGCGTCGCGGCGGGCACGACGTTCGCCATGGCGGTCGCGGTGATGCAGCCGAAGCTGTGGCCCATCAGGTGGACGCGCGCGTTTGGGGCGGCCTGAGCGACCTCGCGGGCGATCCTCGCGGCGCCGCTCTCGCCGAACACCTTGGCGCGGCGCTTCATCTTCCAGAACGTCAGGATCCGCAACGGCGACAGGATCCCGCCCAGCGCCGGATCCTCCAGGCACGCGCGGTAGAGCTGCTCGGCGTCGAACGTCATCCCGTCCTCGCCCGGCAGGTCGGGAACCGAGCTCTCGAGGTAGTCGTAGGCCTGTTTGACCGCACCGGACATCCGGCACGGGTGTTGCCGCGCGGCCTCGACGATCGTGCGCACCGCGGCCGTGCGGCCTGCGCCTCCGCCGAGACGCTGGGCCTGTGCCTTGATGAACTCGTCCGACCGCACGTCCTCGTCGCCCCACGCCTTCGACGGCCAGTGCAGGCCGACGAGCAGGGACTTGAACCCGCCCGGAAGCCCATGCGCCGCTTCACGTTCGGCGCGGCAGCCGGCCATCGTCGCGACCCACCGCCCGTACTGTTCGCGGGCGGCCGGCACGTCGCCGTTCCACCCGTGGATGAAGAAGAAGATGTCGGTGACACCGCGGCGGGCGTCGTACAGGACGTCCGCGCTGTCGCGCCCCCGCTCGTTACCTGTCTCGTCGAAGCAGACGAGGTGATAGCTGATGTCGTGACCTGGCACGGATTCTCGGGACATCGCGGATCACCACCACACAAAACGCGCCCAACTGTTGTCCGTTTAATCGGAACCGGGGCGGCTCATGTTTACCCCCGCTGATCAGGAAAACCCGTTCGGACCAGGGGATTCACCCCGATTGCGCCGGTAGTGTCGGGCCGCGCGGACCCTGTTGCCGCACGACGGCGAGCACCATTCACGGCGCGGATGGTCCTTCACGAAGTACAGCACGCAGCCCGGCGCATAACAGGCGCGCAACAGAACTCTCTCCTCGCCGGTGAACAGCTCCACGGCCTCCGCGGCGATCGAAGCGCGCTCACGATCCGCGAGCGAGCCCTCACTTTCGTTGAGCCGCAACAGCTTCCCTTCTTGCACGGCCAGTTGCGGCCATCGCTGCGCGCTGCGCGCCGCACGGTTGACCTCACCCACGGCCCGTTCGAGGTCACGATCCTGCGCGACCGGACGCGTGTCCTCGGTGAGCACGCCCGCGAGGTCCCGGAGCGCCTGCCGCAACGCGCGGAACGCCGTCAGGTCGGCCTGATCCGCCGGCCCCCCCAGAAAGTCGCGGAGCCCACCGACAGTCGTCAGGTCGTCGTGCACCTGCGACCGATTGGCCCAGATGGTGTTCATCAACAGGACCGGACGGGGTTCGTCGGGCGTCAGCACGACTAACGGTAACACAGGCTTGCATCCGTTAGAATCTCGTTCTAACGTTTGCAGCGTCGCCCAACCGTTGGAAGGACCGTCGTGAAACTCGTGCCCCCGTTCGACGCCGAGACCGCCCGGCTCAAGGTGCAGGCGGCCCAGGACGCCTGGAACACGAAGGACCCGCAGCGCGTCGCCGGCGCCTACACGCCGGATTCGGTGTGGCGCAACAGGTCCGACTTCGTCCACGGCACCGACGAGATCGTCGCGTTCCTGACGAAGAAGTGGGAGCGCGAGCACGAGTACGTGCTGCGCAAGTCGCTGTGGGCGTTCAGCGACAACCGCATCGCCGTGCGCTTCCAGTACGAGTGGCACGACGACGAGGGCCAGTGGTGGCGCAGCTACGGCAACGAGAACTGGGAGTTCGCCGAGTCCGGCCTGATGAGCAGGCGCGAGGCGAGCATCAACGACGTGAAGATCGCCGAAGCCGACCGCCGCATCGACCCCAGCTCGACCTACGAGATCCCGCAGGAGTGAGGAACGTGCACGTCAAAGCACTGTGGCGCTTCCCGGTGAAGTCACTGGGCGGCGAACCACTCCAGCAGGCCACGTTCACCCCGGACGGCGTGGAGGGCGACCGGCTCGTGCACGTGCAGGGCCCGCGCGGCGTCCTGACCGGGCGCACGCGGTACGGACTGCTCACCATCCCCGCCTCCACCGGCCCGGACGGCCCGCTGGTCGACGGACATCCCTGGGACAGCTGGCAGGCTCACGAGAAGGTGCTGCCGTACGGCGGCAGGCTGACCCGTTACACCGGCCCGGAGCGCTTCGACGTGCTCAACGTCCTGGTGGCGACGGACGGCCAGGTCGAGGCGGCGGGCGTCGACGTGCGGCGGCTGCGGCCCAACATCCTCATCGGCGGCGTCGAGGCCGGCGAGGAGGACGGCTGGCCGGGGCACGCACTGGTGGTCGGCGACGTGGTGATCGGGATGTACCAGAAGCGGGCCCGGTGCGTGGTCACGACGATCGACCCGGACACCGGCGCGCAGGACCTCGACGTGCACCGGCGCATCCGGCACGAGTTCGGTGGCGTGCTGTGCCTGGACAGCTGGGTGATCCAGCCGGGTGTGGTCGACGTCGGCGACACCGTCGAGCTGGTGCCGACCGACGAACTCCCCGACCGCATCGGCGGGTGGATCGTCGGCCGGCCCTACGCGGTCTAGCCGTCAGTCCGAGCGGGTGATGCGGATCGCCTCGATGAAGCAGTAGTCGCACTCCGCCGGACTGCCCACACGATGGGTGGCCGAGGCGGGTGCGGCCGGCCCGGCAGCGAGCGTCAGCGCCGCACCAGCGCAGCCAGAACTGAACGCGTCTCATTCGAGTCCCCCAGGACTGTTGACGGAACGAGCCGTGCCCGTTCCGTCAACGCACTCAGATGTTGCGCCGGTACTGGCCGCCCACCTCGAAGAACGCCTCGGTGATCTGGCCGAGCGTGCAGACGCGGGCGGCGTCCATCAGCACGGCGAACACGTTCTCGTTCGTCTGCGCCACCTCGCGCAGGCGGGCCAGCGCCTTCTGGGCCTCGTCGCGGTGCGCCGCCTGGTAGGCGCGGGTGCGGTCGACCTGCGACTCCTTCTCCTCCTCGGTGGCGCGCGCGAGCTCGATCTTCACGACCTCGCGTGTGCCGTCCTCCGGCAGGAAGGTGTTGACGCCGATCAACGGCAGCGAGCCGTCGTGCTTGCGCTGTTCATAGAGCATCGACTCGTCCTGGATGCGGCCACGCTGGTAGCCGGTCTCCATCGCGCCGAGCACGCCGCCGCGTTCGGAGATGCGGTCGAACTCCAGCAGCACGGCCTCTTCGACGAGGTCGGTCAGCTCGTCGATGACGAACGAGCCCTGCAGCGGGTTCTCGTTCGCCGAGAGGCCCCACTCCTTGTTGATGATCATCTGGATGGCCATCGCGCGGCGGACGGACGACTCCGTGGGAGTGGTGATCGCCTCGTCGTACGCGTTGGTGTGCAAGGAGTTGCAGTTGTCGTACAGCGCGCACAACGCCTGCAGCGTCGTGCGGATGTCGTTGAAGTCCATCTCCTGCGCGTGCAGCGAACGGCCGGACGTCTGCACGTGGTACTTGAACTTCTGCGAACGCTCCGCGGCGCCGTAGCGGTCGCGCATGGCCACGGCCCAGATCCGGCGTGCCACCCGGCCGATGACGCTGTACTCGGCGTCCATGCCGTTGGAGAAGAAGAACGACAGGTTCGGCGCGAAGTCGTCGATGTTCATGCCGCGCGCCAGGTACGACTCGACGTAGGTGAAGCCGTTGGCCAAGGTGAAAGCGAGCTGCGAGATGGGGTTCGCCCCGGCCTCGGCGATGTGGTAGCCGGAGATCGACACCGAGTAGAAGTTGCGGATCTGCTGCTGGATGAACCACTCCTGGATGTCCGCCATCATGCGCAGCGAGAACTCCGTGGAGAAGATGCAGGTGTTCTGGCCCTGGTCCTCCTTGAGGATGTCGGCCTGAACGGTGCCGCGGACGTTGGCCAGCGCGGAGGCCCTGACCTTCTCGTACTCCTCCGCGTTCGGCTCACGGCCTTCCGCGTCCTTGAACTTCCCGACCTCCTGGTCGATCACCGTGTTCAGGAAGTAGGCGAGGATCGTCGGTGCCGGGCCGTTGATCGTCATCGACACGGACGTCGTCGGCGCCACGAGGTCGAAGCCGTCGTAGAGCGCCTTCATGTCGTCCAGCGACGCGATCGAGACGCCGGAGGTGCCGATCTTGCCGTAGACGTCCGGCGGGGTGTCGGGGTCGCGGCCGTAGAGCGTCACCGAGTCGAACGCCGTCGACAGGCGCGTGGCCGGATTGCCCTTCGACAGGTACTTGAAGCGGCGGTTGGTGCGGAACGCGTCGCCCTCGCCCGCGAACATGCGGGCCGGGTCCTCGCCCTCGCGCTTGAACGGGAAGACGCCTGCCGTGTACGGGAAGAAGCCCGGCAGGTTCTCCTTGCGCAGGAACCGCAGCAGCGAGCCCTCGTCGTCGTAGCGCGGCAGGCTGACCCGGCGGACCTGGTTGCCGGACAACGTCTCCCGCGTCAGCCTGGTGTGGATCTCCTTGTCCCGCACCTTGAACACGAGCTCGTCGCCGGAGTACTGCTCCACCGTCGCCGGCCACGCCTGGAGCAGGTCCGCGGTGTCGCGGCCGACCTTGCGCTCGGCGGCGTCGGCGAGTTCGGCGATGTCCGTGACGCCCTTGCCCGCGGCTTCCAAGGCCTTCTGTGCTGCGGAGAGCTGGGTGTGCGTGCGCACAGCACCGACCTGTTCGTCGGTCTTGCGGTGGTAGCCGCGCACGGTGTCCGCGATGTCGGACAGGTAGCGCGCACGAGAAGCGGGCACGATCGTGGACGCGGACGTCGACGTCTTGCCGTTGACCGTCGCGAGAGAGCCCTCTTCCACCGCGAGACCGTGTTCGACCAGTCCGTCACGCAGGAACTGGTAGAGCGCCGTCACGCCGTCGTCGTTGAACGTCGCGGCGGACGTGCCGTAGACCGGCATCTCCTCCCACTTGACGCCGAACGCCTCGCGGTTGCGCACCATCTGCCGTGCGACGTCACGGCGCGCGTCCTCAGCACCGCGACGCTCGAACTTGTTGATCGCCACGGCGTCCGCGTAGTCGAGCATGTCGATCTTCTCGAGCTGTGACGCGGCACCGAACTCCGGCGTCATCACGTACAGCGAGAAGTCGACGAACGGCACGATGGCCGCGTCACCCTGACCGATACCGGGCGTCTCGACGATGACCAGATCGGCACCGGACGCCTTGCACGCCACGATGGCCCGCTCCAGGCCGTCCGGGATCTCGCTGCCCGCACGGCGCGTTGCCAGCGAACGGAAGAACACGCGGTCGCCGTCGAGGCAGTTCATCCGGATGCGGTCGCCGAGCAGCGCGCCACCGCCACGGCGGCGCGTCGGGTCGACGGCGAGCACGGCGATGCGCAGCTTGTCCTGCTGGTCGAGCCGGAAGCGGCGCACGAGCTCGTCGGTGAGCGACGACTTGCCGGAGCCACCGGTACCGGTGATGCCCAGCACGGGGACCTTGCGGGTGGTCTCGATGCCCTCGGCGCTGCCGGCCTCGATGTGCGTGATCGCGCGCGCCAGGGCCTCGTCCGCCCCCGTCAGCAGCGCGTCGTGGCTGAACGGCGCCGTGAGCGCGTGGTCGCACTCCTCGATCATCAGGTTGATCATGCGCGCGAGGCCGAGCGTCTGCCCGTCCTGCGGCGAGAAGATCCGCGCGACCCCGCGCGAGTGCAGCAGCTCGATCTCCTCCGGGACGATGACGCCGCCACCGCCGCCGTAGACCCTGATGTGCCCGGCGCCGCGTTCGCGCAGGAGTTCCACCAGGTACGAGAAGTACTCGACGTGCCCGCCCTGGTACGCGCTGATGGCGATGCCCTGCGCGTCCTCCTGGATCGCCGCGTTGACGACCTCCACCACGGACCGGTTGTGCCCGAGGTGGATGACCTCCGCACCCTGCGACTGCAGGATCCTCCGCATGATGTTGATAGCCGCGTCGTGGCCGTCGAACAGGCTGGACGCGGTCACAAAGCGCACCGGGTTCACCGGCTTGTGCAGAGTGGTCGCCATGAGAATAGTTTGACTTCCTACTATTGGACGTGCAACTGAGCGTGGTCCAGGTCTCTGTATCGAGCAGGAAACCGACATGATCCAGGCAATGCCCACAGGTTCGCTCGCGGAGCACTTCGCCCAGGTAGCGTGCGCGGCATGGCCGACGTGGACGACTACTTCGCCTCGCTCGACGCCCCGGCGCGAGCCGCGTTCGAACGGGTCAGGGCACTCGCGGAGGAGTTGGCGCCGGACGCCGAGCAGGGCCTGAGCTACGGCCTGGCCGCGCTTCGGCACAAGGGCAAGCCGCTGCTCGGGTTCAAGGCGGCGAGGGACCACCTGGCCGTGTTCCCGTTCAGCCCGGCCGCGGTGGACGTGGTGCGCGAGCGGCTGACCGGCTACTCGCTCTCGAAGGGCACGATCCGGTTCACGACGGACATGCCGCTGCCCGACGACGTGGTGCGCGACCTGATCCGGCAGCGGCTCGGCGAGATCGGCTAGCGAGCGTTCGCTCCCCACTCGTGGGCAAGGGCGGCCGCTTCGCCGCGGGAGCCGACGCCCAGCTTCTCCAGGATCTTCGCCACGTGGAACTTCACCGTGGACTCGCTGATGTGCAGGTCACCGGCAATGTCGCGGTTGCGGCGGCCGCGGGCGAGCTGACCCAGCACCTCCAGTTCCCGCGCGCCCAGCACGGTCAACGGGTCCTCGCGCGGGCTCTCCGGCGGGCCGAGCGGCACCTCGATCGTCACCGTCGTTCCCCACTCCGGCACGGCGTCGACCTCGACTTTGCCTCCGAGCGGCCCGAGGCGTTCGGCGACGCGGCGCGCGTCGAGGCTGCCGCAGGACAGGGTGCCGGGGCCGTCGTCGCGCACGGTCGCCCTCAGCACCGTCCCGACGATCTTCCAGCCGATGTGGATCCGGTGCACGCCCCGCTGGTCGTCCAGCATCGCGTGCACGGAGGACCGGACGACCGCGCCGGCCGTGGAGGCGATGTCGGTCGGCAGAACGCGGTCCGCGCCCTCCTCCGCACCGGGTGTGCCCAGGTCCAGCCGCACGTCCCGGCCGCGCAGGACGCGGCGCAGCGACTCGGCGAGCCGTTCGAAGGCGTCGCCGGTGCGTTCCTCGGTCTGCGCCCGGTCGAGGTCGGCGTGCGCACGCAGTTCGACCAGCGCGGTGACAGCGAGGTCGACGGCACGCGCACGGGCAGGTGCGTCGTCCACGTCGCGGTCGCGCAGCACGCCGAGCAGGGCGGTCAACGAGGCTCCGTACGCGTCACCGAGATCTGAGATGGCCACGGCACGCGCCGCAGCAGCTGCCCGAGACACGGCGATAGTCGCGGGCACGGCCTCGTTGCGCAGGGCCTCCATGTGCGCGGTGACGACGTCCCACAGCGCGTTGGCCGACGTCAGGTCCGTGTCGGGCACCGGGGTGTCCTCGGAGCGCAGGAGCACCAGGAGCGCGCTCGGCACGGAGAAGGCACTCACCAGCACCACGACCGGGACCTCGGCTCCGGCCAGGACCGCCCGGCCCTGCCAGGGCCCGTTCTCCCCTGCCAGCGACCTCAGTGCGGCGATGTCGGCGATCGTGACGGACGGCCCCGGTGACTCGCCGCGGAACTTGAACGGCGCGAACGAGCAGTTGGACAGCTCGGAGATCGCCCGGTGCGGAATGGCCCCGGCGAAGGCCGCCGACAGCTGCGACAACGTCTCGCACAACGGCGCCTGGATCACCTCGGCGGCCTTTGACAGGTCCATGGATTCCAGGCTAGTCCGCCCGACCAGGTGACCGGCTGGCCGTTCGACTAGGCGGGACTAGCCGAAGTACGGGGGCAGCAGACCTGAGACAGCGCTAGTGTTGACATGTCAACCAAAAGACGAAGCTCTGGAGTCAGCCATGAAGGCGATCACCTACACCACGTTCGGCGGCCCGGAAGTGCTGAACCTGACCGACGTCGAAGAGCCGCACGCCGGACCGGGACAGGTGCGGCTGAAGGTCGTCGCCGCGGCCGTCAACCCGCTGGACTCCAAGATCCGCAACGGCTGGATGCCCCCGGAGATGACGCCTCCCTTCCCCGTCACTCCCGGCCTGGAGGCCGCCGGGGTCGTCGACGAGATCGGCGAGGGCGTCACCGGCGTCTCCGTGGGCGACGAGGTCCTGGGTTGGGCCACCGGTGCCTACGCCGAATACGCCGTGGCCGGCGACTTCGCCCCCAAGCCCGCGAACCTCGACTGGGACACCGCCGCCGCACTGCCCGTGGCCGTCGAGACCTCGGTCCGCGTGCTCGACATCCTCAAGGTCGAGGCGGGCGACACCGTGCTCCTGCACGGGGCGGCCGGTGTCGTCGGCGCGGTCGCGGTGCAGCTCGCGGTGGCTCGCGGCGCCACGGTCATCGGCACCGCCTCGCCTCGCAACCACGACTACCTGCGTTCCCTCGGCGCCGTCCCGGTCGCCTACGGGGACGGGCTCGGCGACCGCGTCCGCGCCGCCGCGCCGAACGGGGTCGACGCCGTGTTCGACGCCGCCGGAGCGGGCGACCTGCCGTTGTCGATCGAGCTGCGCGGCGGCACCGACCGGATCGTCACCATCGCCGATCCCGCGGCCGCCGAGCACGGCGTCACGTTCTCCGGCGGCGGTGGCCCGTTCGGTGCCCGGCTCGCCGAGTACGCCCGGCTCGCCGCCGACGGCAAGCTCGCCGTGCGGGTCGCGCAGAGCCTGCCGCTGGCCGACGCGGGCAAGGCGCAGGAGCTGAGCGCGACCGGTCACGCGGAGGGCAAGGTCGTGCTGCGCCCGTGAGGTAATGATTGACCCATGACTCAACGTGTCGCGGTGACCGGAGGAAGCGGCAAGCTCGGGCGCGCCGTCGTGGCCGACCTGCTGGCGAACGGCTGGGAGGTCCACAACCTGGACCAGGCCGCTCCCCCGGTTCCCCAAGGCGAGTTCACCCGCGTCGACCTCACCGACTACGGCCAGGTCGTGGAGGCGATCAGCGGAATCGACGACAGGTACGCCGGGCTGGACGCCGTCGTGCACCTGGCGGCGATCCCCGGTCCGGGCGTGGCGCCCAACGCGCGCACGTTCCACAACAACGTGACAAGCACGTACAACGTGTTTGCCGCCGCACGGCTGGCGGGCGTGCGCAACGTCGTGTGGGCGTCCAGCGAGACGGTGCTCGGCTTGCCGTTCGACACTCCTCCGCCCTACATCCCGGTCGACGAGGAGTACGCGGGACGCCCGGAGACGTCGTACTCGCTGGGCAAGCTGGTGGACGAGACACTCGCCCAGCAGTTCTGCCGCTGGGAGCCGTCGATGAAGATCATCGGTTTGCGGTTCTCGAACGTCATGGAGCCACACGACTACGAGCGCTTCCCGTTCGACGCCGACCCCTTCGCACGCAAGTGGAACCTCTGGTCCTACATCGACGCACGCGATGGTGCGCAGGCTGTGCGCAAAGCGTTGGCCCACGACGCCACGGGTTTCGACGTGTTCATCATCGCGAACGCCGACACGTGCATGACGACGCCGAACGACGAGTTGGTCGCGCAGGTCTATCCGGGCGTGCCGATCAAGCGAGAGTTTGGTCCGCACGAGACTCTGCTGTCGATTGAGAAGGCACGACGGGTGCTGGGGTTCGAGCCGGTGCACACCTGGCGGTCGTGACCGTCCTGGCGAGCGAGGCCAGCTCGTCCGCGGCCAGCGCCCTGGGACCGCACTGCCTCAGGTGGTGCAGGGCGCGGGCGAGCAGCAGTTCGGCCTGCTGCTCGCACCACTTCCGCCCGCCGTCGACGGTCATGCCGGAGCTGATCGCCGCCGCCATCGGGAGCGTGCGACGGTCGGTGTCCGGGGCCAGCACGTCGTCCACGTGCCTGCGCGCCAGGCCGATGTCGTCGCCGAACTCCCTGAGGTGGCCCGCCTGGCTCGCGCTCGCACCGGCGGCCAGTGCGCCGAGCTCACAGGCCGCCGCGGTGAGCGAACTGCTCTTGGCCGCCGCCACGCCCAGGTACTCGGCCATGTCCACGTCGTCGCGTTCGTCCATCTCGATCTCCTGGACGTAACCGTCCACAACGGACATCAGCGCGACGTTGAGGATCAGCACTCCGGGCTTGGTGAGCCGTGCGCACGCCAGCGAGAGAAGCGCGTCGGCCGCCGAGACGGTCCTGTCCGCACCGAACACCTCCCGCGCACCCGTGCGCGCCATGAGGTCCACGTGCAGTTGTTCGTGCAGGTGCGCGAACTCCAGCGCGAGCGCGACCAGAGCCACGTCCGCGTCACCGAAGGCCTCGGCGGAGAGCAGCACGAACGCGGCCGTCGAGAAGTCCTGCCGGGCGAGGCCGAACTCGACCACCTCGCGCGTCTCGTCCGGAAGTTCCGCCAGCGCGGCCCGCAGCAAGGGCTCGACCGTGGCGCGGGTGCGCTCCAGGACGTCCTGCGGTGGCGCGACCAGGTCGATGCTCGTCATGCGCTTTCCTCTCAAACCCCGGGAAAACGACGCTAAACCCGCTGGTCGGACAATCAGGACCGAAAGCCACTGACGTGTTCAACAGAGGCACGATCCGGCGAGCCGGACTAGGTTGATGTTGACGGGTTGTCGTCACCATCACCCGACCGTGATCGTCTTTTTCCTGAGGGGCTGACCATGCGCTACACCAAGCTCGCCGGCATGGACGTGTCCGAGATCTGTCTCGGCATGATGAGCTACGGAGATCCGAAGCGTGGCGGCCACCCGTGGTCGCTGCCAGAAGAGGACTCCCGGCCGTTCATCAAGGCCGCGCTCGACGCCGGCATCAACTTCTTCGACACCGCGAACGTGTACTCGGCCGGTTCGTCGGAGGAGATCACCGGCGCCGCGCTGCGCGACTTCGCCCGGCGCGAGGAGATCGTGCTCGCCACCAAGGTGCACAACCGGATGCACGAGGGCCCCAACGGTTTCGGGCAGTCGCGGAAGTCGATCCTCGCCGAGATCGACAACTCGTTGCGCAGGCTCGGCACGGACTACGTGGACCTCTACCAGATCCACCGCTTCGACGGCACCGTCCCTCTCGAGGAGACGCTGGAAGCGCTGCACGACGTCGTGAAGTCCGGCAAGGCACGCTACATCGGTGCGTCGTCCATGTACGCGTGGCAGTTCGCCAAGGCGTTGTTCACGCAACGGCAGAACGGCTGGACGCGGTTCGTGTCGATGCAGAACCACTACAACCTCCTCTACCGCGAGGAGGAGCGCGAGATGCTGCCGTTCTGCGCGGACCAGGGCATCGCCGTGATCCCGTGGAGCCCGCTGGCCCGTGGCCGCCTGGTCCGTGACTGGGACGCGACGACCGCGCGCAGCGAGACCGACGAGTTCGGGTCCACTCTGTACCTGGAGTCGGACCGCGCGATCGTCGACCAGGTCGCCGCCATCGCCACCGCTCGCGGCGTGTCACGGGCGCAGGTCGCGCTGGCCTGGTTGCGGCGCAATCCCGTTGTCACGGCGCCGATCGTCGGCATCACCAAGCCCGCGCAACTCGACGACGCGGTGGCGGCGCTGGACTTCGAGCTGACCGACGACGAGGTGGAGCAACTGGAGTCGGGCTACCAGCCGCACCGCATCGCTGGCCACTCCTGACTCCGCGAAAGCGGATATACACTCCCGCTCGTGCCGAATCTGCGGATCAGTGAGGCCGCCGCGCTGCTCGGGGTCAGTGACGACACCCTGCGCCGGTGGATTGATCAGGGACGCCTCGCGTCCGTCGTGCTCGACAACGGGCGCAAGGGCGTCAGCGGCACGGAGCTCGCCGCGTTCGCCCAGAAGATGACCGACGTGGCCGAGCACGGCGCGACCGTGGCGGCCTCGGCGCGCAACCGCATGAAGGGCATCGTCACGCGGGTCGTCAAGGACGGCGTGATGGCCCAGGTCGACATGCAGGCCGGGCCCTTCCGCGTCACGTCTCTGATGAGCCGTGAGTCAGCGGACGAGCTCGGCCTGGAGGTCGGCAGCGTCGCGGTGGCCTCGATCAAGTCGACGCACGTGGTCGTCGAGATTCCCGAGTCACACCATTAGACGAAGGCGCTCTGCCCGGTGATCGCCTTGCCGACGATCAGCGTGTTCATCTCGCGGGTGCCCTCGAAGGAGTAGATCGCCTCGGCGTCGGCGAAGAAGCGGGCCACGTCGTAGTCCAGCACGATGCCGTTGCCGCCGAAGATCTCCCGCGACCAGGCGACGACCTCGCGCATCCTGGAGGTGACGAACGCCTTCGCGAGCGACGAGTGCTCGTCCTGGAAGATGCTCGCGTCCTGCAGCTTCGCGAGCTGCACGAGCATGCCCCACGACGCGGTGATGTTGCCGAGCGACTGCACCAGCTTGTCCTGCACCATCTGGAAACGCGCGATCGGGCGGCCGAACTGCTCGCGTTCCTTCGAGTAGGCGAGGGCGGCCTCGTAGGCGCCGATCATGACGCCGAGCGCCTGCCAGGCGACGCCGCCGCGGGTGGCGCGCAGGATCTCCGCGACGTCGCGGAACGAGTCGATGCGCTGCAACCGGTTCGCTTCCGGCACGCGGACGTCGGTCAGGGTGATCTCGGCGTTCTCGACGATCCGGAACGCGATCTTGCCCTCGATCTTCTCGGCGACGAAGCCGGGCGTGCCCTTCTCCACGACGAACCCCTTGACCTGGTTGTCGTCGAGGTCGCGGGCCCACACGATCACGTAGTCGGCGAAGGTGGCGTTGCCGATCCACTTCTTGGCGCCGTTGAGGATCCACGTGTCGCCGTCGCGCTTCGCGGTGGTGCGCATGCCGCCCGCCACGTCGGAGCCGCCGAGCGGTTCGGTCATCGCGAACGCGCCGATCTTGTCCATCGCGGCCATGGCGGGCAGCCAGCGGTCGCGCTGCTCCTGCGAACCGCCCGCGTAGATCGAGTACATCGCGAGTCCGTTGTGGACGCCGAAGAACGTGGCGACCGACGCGTCCGTGCGGGTCATCTCCATCGCCAGCATGCCGGTGAGCAGGTTGCTGACGGCGGCGGGGTGCTCGCCGTAACCCTCGTACGACAGGGCGGTGAAGCCGGCGCCGCGGAACTTGCCGATCAGCTCGTGCGGGAACTCGCCCTTGGCCCAGTACTCGTTGACCAGCGGCTTGATCTCGGTGGTCATGAACTCGCGAGCGCTCAGCAGGATCTTGCGCTCGTCGTCGCCGAGCAGCGCCTCGTAGTTGTAGAAGTCGGCGGTCAGCTGGTCTTCCAGGCGGTTCATCAGTTCTCCTCCAATGCCGTGAGCACGGCGAGCTGCTTGCGGTCGCGCGTCTCGGCGAGCGCCGAGTACGTGGAGGAGCCGTAAGCGTCTTCCACGGCCTTGATCAGCCGTTCTGGATCTTGTGAAGGGATGCCCAGCTCCAAACCCTGCATGGACTTCCCGATGTGCGTGGCGAGGTGCCGGTAGCCGCCGGGTCCGCCACCGAGGTGGGCGCCGAGGAACGGGCCGACGGTCGCCCAGCGCAGGCCGAGCGAGTTCGTGACGACGGCGTCGAGGTCTGCCGGCGTGACGACGCCCTGTTCGACCAGGTAGGCGGCCTCGCGGGAGAGCGCGGCCTGCAGGCGGTTGCCGACGAAACCGGGGATCTCCTTGCGCTCGACGACAGGGGTGCGGCCGAGCGAGCGGTAGAACTCGACGGCTTGCGCGACGGACTCCTCGCTCGTCTGCTCCCCCGGCACGACCTCGACCAGCGGGATCACGTGCGGCGGGTTGAACGGGTGTCCGATCAGGACGCGCGAGCCGTCGATGCCCTCGGTGAACGCGCTGGACGGGATCGCGGACGACGAACTGAGCAGCAGTGCGTGCTCCGCGGCTTCCCTGACGAGTTCGGCGAACAGGTTCTTCTTGAACTCGAGGTTCTCCGGGCCGTTCTCCTGCACGAAGTCCGCGTCCCGCACGGCTTCCGCGACGCTCGACGCGATCTGCACGCCGTCCGGGACGACGTCCGCGAGATCCGGGCGCGGGTCGGTGATCCGCACGGTCAGGCCGTGCTCCACGAACAGGCGGGCCCACGAGAGACCGATGACACCTGCTCCGACGACTGCGACGGTTTTCATGCTTCCTCCAAGTAGTTGTGAACCGGCTTGGCGGGAGCGAGCGTCAGGTCGGTGATGACGTGGCTGGCGGACACGACCTCCAGCACCGGGAGGTCGGCGAGCGGCGCGAGGACGTGCTGGAACAGCTGCAGGCGCGCCGGGCCCGTGTACGCGGCCTTGACCACGACGTCGGTGATCTCCGTGCGCACGAGCTCCTGGACCCGCGGCGTTCCGTCATAGTCAGGGATGGTCTTCAGCATGAAGGTTGGAACCGTGATCTCCGCCTCAGCCTGACGACGGTCCAGTTCGAACTGCTTGTAACCCATGGTCGCGGTCGCCACCCGCAGCGTCCCGTAGTCGAGGGTGCCGACCAGTGCGCCGCTGTCGGCGTAGAGCTTCGGCGACCCCATGACCTTCGGGTAGGCGCTGACCTCGCGGCCGGACGCGGTGGCGGCGAAGCTGTCGAGGTACATGGCGTGCAGGTACTCGCCGCGTTCGCCGTCGAAGACGACCGGGATCGCCTGGCCGGCCTCGGTGTACGGGCCGTAGCCGGTGACGTCGTTCATCCTCATGACCTCGAACCGGACGAGCGGCTCGTCGATCTCCAGCGGCGCGGGGACGACGGCCCGCAGCGCCTCCGGATCGGTCCGGTAGACGATGTTCAGGTACTCGCGGTCGAAGAACCGGGGCTGCACGGCGGGGAAGGCCGGTGCGCTCAGCGGTGTGATGCCGAGGTTCATGTCAGCGTCCTGTCCACTGTGGAGTGCGACGCTCGGCGAACGCGGTCATGCCCTCGCGGACGTCGGCCGTGGTCATCAGCTTCGCGCTCTCGGTGCGTTGCGCGGCCCAAGGGTCTTGGGAGCGCACGACCTTCTTGACGGCGGCGAGCGCCAGCGGGGCGTTCAGGGCGATCTGCTCGGCCAGCTGGAGTGCGATCGCGGCGGCCTCGCCGTTCGGCACGACCCTGTTGGCGATGCCCAGCGTGCCCGCCCGGACGCCGTCGATCGGCTCGCCGGTCAGCAGGATCTCCATGGCCAGGTGGTGCGGGATCCGTTGCGGCAGGCGGACGACTCCCCCGGCGGCGGCGATCAGGCCCCGCTTCACCTCTGGCAGCCCGAACTTCGCGTCCTGCGCGGCGACGATCAGGTCGCAGCCCAGTGCCAGCTCGAACCCGCCGCCCAGCGCGAAGCCCTCGACCGCGGCGATCAGCGGCTTGGTGAGCTCGGCCTCGGTGAGACCGCCGAGGCCGCGATCGCCGACCACCGGCGACTCGCCCTTCAGCGCGGCCTTGAGGTCCATGCCCGCGCTGAACGAGCCACCCGCCCCGGTGAGCACGCCCACGCGCAGTTCCGGCGTGGCCTCGAGCTCGTCCAGCGCGGCGGAGAGCTTCGTCGCGACAGCCGCGTTCACGGCGTTGCGAGCCTCCGGCCGGTCGATCGTGATCAGCAGCGCCGAGCCGACGCGTTCGGTGCGAACCTCAGTCATGACAGCACTCCGTTTTCGAGTTCGGCGAGCACTTCTGCGGTGTCCTGCCCCGGCAGCGGGGCGAGCCTGCGGACGGTGGCGGGGGTGGCGGAGAACCGGACTGGGATGCCGATCGACCGGATCTCGCCCTCGCTCGGGTGCCGCACGACGTCGAGGAGGTGACCGTCGCGGACGTAGGGGTCCTCGTGCGCCTTGTCGAGCTCCAGCACCGGTCCGAACGGGATGCTGTGCTTCGCGCACACCTCGGCCCAGTCCTCGGTGGACAGTGCGGGCGCGCACTCGTCGACCAGGCCCATCAGGTCGTCGCTGTCACCGGGATCGATCCGCTCACCGGCGACGCGCGGGTCCTCGACCAGGTCGGGACGCTCCGCGGCGGCGAAGAAGTCGCGGAAGTTCTGCGGGTTGTACGGAACGACGCAGGCGAGGCCGTCCTTGGTGTGCACGGCGTGGTGGCCCTTGGCCATCGACAGGGTGAAGCCCGTCGGCCCCTCCTCCGGCACGAACGCGTGGCCAGCGAGGTGCTCGACCAGGTTGAACGCGATCATCGTGTCCGCCATGGGGATCTCGACCCGCTGCCCCTCACCGGTCGAGTTCCGGTGCACCAGCGCGGCGAGCACGCTGTAGGCGATGGTCAGCGACGACACCTTGTCGCCGATGATCGTCGGCAGGTAGACGGGCCGCCCGATGGCGCGGTTCGCGATGTCGACCAGGCCGGACGCGCCCTGGATCGTCTCGTCGTAGGCCGCGACGCCGGCGCGGTCGGAGTCGCCGCGGAAGCCCTGGGCGTGGGCGTAGATCAGGCCGGGGTTGCGCTCGGCGACGTCGGCGTAGTTCAGGCCGAGCCTGCTCAGCGCGCCGGGACGCATGTTGGTGATCAGCACGTCGGCCGTGTCGATCAGTTCGAGGGCGGTCTCGCGGTCGTTCTCGTCCTTGAGGTTGAGGGCGACGCTGCGCTTGTTCCGGTTGACGTTGAGGCTCAACGAGGTCATGCCCGGCGTGGTGCGGTAGCGGCCGTTGCGGACGGTGTCCACAGGCGACTCGATCTTGATCACGTCGGCGCCGAGGTCTCCGAGGATCTGGGCCGCGTACGGGCCCATGACCACGGTCGAGAGGTCGATCACCCGCACGCCGTCCAGCGGACCGGCGGTGATGTCCTTCATCGTTCGTCCTTTCGCACCTGTTCGTTCTTGCACCTCCGAAGTTAGTGACGAACGACGAGAAAGGGAACGATCATGTCGCGAACAATGGTATGACCACAGCGGTCACACCATTGTTCATTTGATTATCGGCTCGGAGAAGACTTCTTTCGCGACCGCGACGAGTTCCTCGATGTCGCCGCCGTCGCCTCGGTCGCGCCGCCACAGCAGTCCGGTGTCGAGCTGCGCGCGGAAGTCCTCGAACGGCAGGACAGCCATGTTCTCCAGGCGATATCCCCGCATCGAGCTGTCCTCGTCGAGCATCGAGACGGAGAACCCGAGCCCGCCCGACACGATCTCCGAGGTGCCCTGGTAGCCGGTGTTGCTCAGCTGGATGCGCTTTTTGATGCCCAGTTCGTGCAGTTGTCGGTCGAGCTGCTCGAAATACGCGGGCATGATTTCCTCCGGCGACTTCGCGTACGCCAGATCGGCGAGATCGGCCAGTTTGACCGATTCACGGCCTTCGAACCGGTCGGCGGGCACCACCGCGCCGAGACGTTCCGACATCACGTGCAGGGTGTCGAGGGAGGCCTCCTGCACGGGCAGCCGGGCCAGCGTGAGCGCGAGCCTGCCGTCCTTCACCGCCGCGACGAGGTCCGTGGTCGTCCCCGGCCAGCGCTTGACCTCGAACCGGCCGTCGACCCGCTCCGCGAGGAGGGTCAGCCGTTCCCGCAGCGCCGGGTGGAGTCCGGCCGGCACGCCGACGAACACAGTCGACCTGGTGGGCTGCGTGGCCTGGTCGAGGCGCCATCTGATCGACCCGACGCGGTCGAGCACGTCCCGCGCGATCGGCAGCAGGGCCGCGCCCGCGTCCGTCAGCGCCACGTGGTGGGTGCTGCGGTCGAAAAGCTGACGGCCCAGCTCGTGTTCGAGGTCCTTGACGCGCTGGCTCAGCGGCGACGCGGCCATGTGCAGCTTGCGCGCGGCGGCCGAGAAGTTCAGTTCCTCGGCGACCGCCACGAAGTACCTGAGGTGCAGCAGTTCCACGTGATCCAGACTAGGCCGTTCGGAGCACGGACTCGTCACCGTGACGCGCGGCGCCCGGCTACCGGCTTCCGCCGCCACTTCGCCCTATCGTGCGCCGCGTGTCCATCGAACAACCCGCCGCCTTCCGCCCGCGCACGATCACCGAGGTCCTCCGTCCCGCGACGGCCGACGAGGTCGTGGAGATCGTCCGATCCGGCAGGCGAGGGCTGCACCCGATCAGCACCGGCTACAACTGGGGCCTCGGTTCGGGTCTGCCAGTGGGCGACGGTGCCACGGTCCTCGACCTGTCGGGACTGGACCGCGTTCGCGCACTCGACCTCGAACGCGGCTATGCCGTCGTGGAGCCGGGCGTGACGCAGGGCGCGCTCGTGGAGTTGTTGCGGGGCACGCCGAGGATCTTCAACCTGACCACGTCCTCGTTGCGCACCAGCATCATCGGCAACTCGCTGGAGCGCGGCGCCGGCGTGCACCGCGCCCGCGCGGAGGACCTGGTCGGGCTCGAAGTGGTGCTCGCCGACGGCCGGCGCGAGCACGTCGGCTGGTGGCCGGGCACGTCGGCCGTGCCGCGGCCGCACGGTCTCGGGCCGACGCTCACCCACCTGTTCACGCAGTCGTCGTTCGCGGTCGTCACGGCCGCTGTGGTCCGGCTGCTGCCGAGGCCGGAGGAGGTGCGGGTGCTGCCCTTCACGTTCGCCGAGGACGACCTCGCCGACGCGGTCGACGCGCTGCGGTCGTGGACGGAGCAGCGGCTGATTCCCCCTACCACCAAGGTCTACAACCCGGTCGCGGCGCAGGCGGACGGCTACCTCGCGCACGTCTGCCTCAGCGGTGCGGGCGAGGTGGTCGAGGCGCTCAGCTCGGTTCTTCTCGGCGTGGCACGGCATTCGCCCCTGGTCGCGGGGGCGTCGGCGGTGGACGAGGTGGTCCGCGCGACGTACGCGGGTGATCCCGATCCGGCCGACACGTGGTTCCAGCGCAGGACGATGGGTTGTCCTGCCGACCGGATCGACGCCGAGCTCGGGTTGCTGATGTTCCTGCCGATCCTGCCGTTCTCCGGCGAGACCGTGGCTCTCGCGGAGAAACTGATCCGCGACTGCTGCGCGTCGACGCCCGCCGTCACGATGAACGTTCTCGACGGCGACGCCGTCGACCACGTCATCGCCATCGGCTTTCCGGCAGACGATCCTTCTGCCGTCGCCGAGGCACGGGAGACGCTCGACCGGTTGCACCAAGCGTTTGCGGCACAGGGTTTTCCGGCGTATCGGCGAGATGTCGACCGGCCGGGGACGGCGACGGCGTTGCAGGACAGGATCGGGCAGGCCCTCGATCCGGACGGGGTGTTCGCGCCCGGCAGGTACACGGCCTAGCCCAGACCCGCCAGCTTCCGCGTCGCTTCCGTTTCCCCCCAGCGGAATCCGATGCGGCGGGACAGCTCCACGGCCTCGGTGTAGGAAGCGCGGGCCTGCTCGGCCCGTCCCGCCAGCTCGTGCACGGTGCCGCGGTCGAGCAGCACGCCCGCCTCGATCTGCCTGTCCCCCACCGACCGCGCGAGCCGCAACGCCTCGTCCGCCAGTTCCAGCGCCTGGTCCAGGGACCCGAGCTGGCGGTGGGCGTCGGCCATGTTCGCGAGCGCGTGCAGTTCGCCGGACCTGTCGCCGCACGCGCGCAGCGTCGTCAGCGTCTCCTCGTAACACACCAGCGCGGCCGGGAGATCGCCCAGCGCCGCGTGCACGAGACCCAGGTTGGTGCGCACGTAGGCCGCGCCCTGCGAGTCGTCCAGCTCCTCTCGCAACGTCAGCGAGGCCTCCAGCGAGGCCAGCGCGGCGGGCAGGTCGCGGCGGCGCCAGTGCGCGATGCCGAGATTGTTGAGCGTCACGGCTTCGAGCTGGCGGTCGTGCAGGTCACGGGCCAGTGCCAGCGCCGCCGTCCAGTGCTGCTGGGCCTCGGCGAACTTGAAGCCGCGCTCGCAGGCGGCACCGAGTTCCTTCAACGCCAGCGCTTCCGCGCGGACGTCGCCCAGCGAGCGGGCGGCCTCCAGGGCGAGCGTGTTCAACGCGGCCCAGTCCGCCACCTCCGAACGGCGGCGGAAGTACCAGGACAGACCGGCGGCGAACGCGATCGTGTCGGCCGACGAGGCCTGGTGCGCGGCGGCGATCAGGTTGTCGCGCTCCTCGGCGAGCCAGAGGTCCGTCGGGTTGTCCGCCAGCGCTTCCAGATAGTGCTTGTGCAGGCGTTCCAGCGCCAACGACCGTTCCTCGGACGACTCCGAGCCGCGGCAGCGTTCACGGGCGAAGAGGCGCAGCAGGTCGTGCAACGCGAACCGGCCGGGCACCGGTTCGTCGACCAGGTGCGCGTCGGCGAGTTCGGCGAGCAGGTCCCCCACGTCCGGCACGTCGGTCAGCGCCCGTGCCGCCGCGACCGCGAAGTCCGGGCCGTCCAGCAGCCCGAGCAGCCGGAAGACCCTGGCCACCGCGGTCGATCCGAGCTCGGCGTAGCTGACCGCGAACGCCGAGCGCACCGCGACGTCTCCGAGCCGGAGCTCGTCGAGGCGGCGCGTCTCGTCCGCGAGCCTGGCGGCGAGCAGCGGTGCGGTCCACTGTGGACGGGCAGCGAGGCGGGCACCGGCGATGCGCAGCGCCAGCGGCAGTCCGCCGCACCAGCGCACGAGTTCCGTCGCGTCCTCGACCCTGCCGGCGACGCCTTCCAGCAGCCGGAACGCGTCTTCCAGTGGCAGCGCCCCGAGTTTGACGTACGAGGCACCGGTCAGCGAGGTGAGCGGGCGGCGGGACGTGATCAGCACGGCCGAGCCGGGGCCGGTCGGCAGCAGGCGCTTGACCTGGCCCGCGGTGGCGACGTTGTCCAGCACCACGAGCAGCCTGCGCGACGCGGTGAGCGAGCGGTAGCGCAGGGCCTCCTCGTCGCCGGGCCGTTCGCCGAGTGCCCGCAGGAACTGACTCAGGATCCGGTCCGAGGCGCCGTCGGAGAGGTCGGCGTAGAGCTGGCCGTCCGGGAACCTCGCGGCGATCTCGTGGGCCGCCCGCACGGCGAGCGCCGACTTGCCGATACCCGCCTGCCCGGTGAGCACGCACACCGCGACCCGGTCCTGCCGGAGCTGCGCCTTGATCAGGTTCAGTTCCCTGCCGCGGCCGGAGAAGGTGACCACGTCCGGCGGCAGTTGCCGGATCGCCGCCGCGCCAACGGGTTTCGCGCGCAGGATCTCGGCCTGCAGTCGCCGCAACGACTCCCCCGGCTCGACGCCGAGCTCGTCCATCAGCACCCGGCGGCACTCCTGGTAGGCGGCCAGCGCCTCGGCCGGACGTCCCGCGCGGTGCAGCGCGCCCATCTGCTGCTCGCGCAGGCGTTCGTTCAACGGGTGCTCGCGCACCCACTCGTTCAGGTCCGCGACGATCTCGACGTGCCGGCCGAGGTCGAGCTCCGCCTCGGCGCACTCGACCCGCGCCGCCAGCCGCAACTCCTCCAGCTGGGCGACGACCCCGCGCAGCAACCCGGACGCGGCAAGATCCGCGAGGGCGGGCCCGCGCCACAACGCGAGCGCCTCCCGGTAGCTCCGCGGCGTGCGTTCCCGGCGGGCGGCGTCGAGCAGTTCGGTGAAGCGGGTGAGGTCCAGCTCGGCCGGGTCGATCGACATCAGGTAGCCGGGCGCCCGCGAGAGCAGCCTCGATCCGACGATCTTGCGCAGCTGGTAGACGTAGACCTGGAGGTTCTTCAACGCCGTCTTGGGCGGCGCGTCGTCCCACAGCACGCTGATCAGCCGGTCGACCGACAGCACCCGGCCGGGCTGCGCGAGGAGCAACGCGAGCACCGCGCGTTGCTTGGGCGGCCCAAGGCTCACCCGCACGCCGTCGTCGGCGTAACACTCGACCGGCCCGAGCACCCGGAACTCCACAACTCCCGATCGTAACTACCAACCGCATACCGGACGCATGCCACGCGCCAGGACGTTCGACCCATGACGAAAACCTCACTGGCACTGGTGGTGGCACTGGGCACGCTCGCCGCCGCCGTGTCCCCCGCTCAGGCCGTCGAGCCCTACTCCTCCAGCCCGTCCCAGTCGCACGCCGTCCGCTCGGGCGACGGCTACGACGTGATCGTCGGCGGCGTGAAGAGAGCCGCTGTGGCTGTCAGCGATCCCGCCTACACGGTCCGGTCGACCTCTTCCGCCGACGGCGCTCTGGCCGCCGTGATCTCCGACTTCGACGGCACCAGCGGCAGCGTGCTGAACACGGTCGACCGCTACGGCAAGTCACGTTTCGTGGCGCGCGGGGCGATCACCTCAGCCGTGTTCCACGGTTCGACGCTGGCCTACGCGGACGGCGAGAACGTCGTGGTCGACGGCGTCTCCGTGGGCAAGCTCAAGGGCCGCGCACCCCAGCTTCTCGGCTTCACCACCGACGGCACCGGGTTGCTGGCCGTGGAGCACCCGAACGTCGCCGACGACAGCACGTACGTGGGCTCGCTGGTGCGGTTCGACGTGAAGTCGGGCGCCGCGAAGCCGTTGCTCACGTCTGGCGTCGAGGCGCTGTACCGCGACTTCAAGCTCGTCGACGTCAAGGGCGAGCGGCACGTCAGCTTCATCAAGCACAACGAGGTCTACCGCTGCGGCGGCGCCGACCCGCAGTGGCTGGGCCTCGCGTCGGAGAACGGCGAGGTCCGATCGCTGGTCGGCGAGACCCGGCACCACTACCGCAGCGCGGTGTGGAGCACCGACGGCGCGCGCGTGGCGTACGAGGTCATGGGCTGCGTGTCCGACAAGACGCTCGGCCCCGACCAGTTCGCCGGGTTCAACGGCGTCTACGTCCAGGACCTGGCTACCCGCAAGGCTTCGCGAGTCGTCGAGGGCCTGTCGTTCAACTACGCGCTGACCGGCATCGACGGCGCGGAGGCCGTGATCGGCAGCCCCGCCAAGGGGTACGTGAAGGCTTCGGGCCTGCGCGCAACCTCGCTGGACGGCGAGGTGACCACGATGGGCCGGCTGAACCGCGCCGAGTACATCCACCAGCTGTGGGACACGCGCAACGAGTTCAACGGCAACTCGTCCTGCGGCCCGACCAGCGCGGTGATCGACCTCGTCACCTACCAGCTCACGAACGAGTTCGGCGTGCAGGTCCCACAACCGTTCTCGCACTACTCGAAGTGGGGTCGCTACATCACCGACGAGTTCAGCAACCGCGGCACCACCTTCAACCGCACGATGAACGACTGGGACCGCGTCGGCAACTGGAAGGGTGCACACGGCTGGATCACCGGCTACTACTGCCCCGGCAACCGCCCCTGTGCCTCGTGGGAGTCCGAGCGCGACTTCCTGGCCCGCAACGGCGCCGCGGTCCAGCAGGGCAACTTCACCCCGGCGCAGGTCCGCGCGTTCCTCGACCAGGGCAAGTTCGTGATCATGAGCGGCACGTGGGGCTCGACCTCCGGCCACCTGTCCGTGGTGATCGGGTACCACGACAACGGGTCGTTCTACGTCCACGACACCTATGGGGCGGGCACGGACGGGAGTTACGACGGGGCGAACCAGCTCTACACCTGGAACTACATCGCTCCCGCGCAGATGTGGGCCGCCTAGATACTTGACAGTGGCCGTCAAGTACTTGATATCGTCTGTCAAGTGGCGACCACTTCGGAACACGTGGACCTGCGGAACGACCTGATCCGGCTCGCGACGAGCCGCCTGCTCGACCCGCTGGAAATCCTGCTGCCGCAGGCCGATCTCGTCGGCCTGCGGCAGTCCGTCGAGGCCGACGCCGAGATGTGGGCGGCCCAGCTGCTCGGACCGGACGACGCGGTGGCCCGGCAGGTGGCCGTCCGCCTGATGGCCGTGCTCTACCCCGGCGACACCCCGTTCGACCCGCCCGAAAGCTGGTGGGCGACGCCACTGGGCCGTGCCGCCGCACGTCGCGCCGGCCATCCGAGCAAGGACCACGTGTCATTGGGGGTGGCCGGCGCGATGCTCGGCATCACCCGCCAGGGCGTTCATGACCTCGTGAATCGCAACAAGCTGCTGCGGCACCCGGACGGCGGCGTGACCGTCGACTCGATCCGCACACGGCTGAGCCTGAGGAGAGACCTGTCATGAGCTCGTTCCTGAAGGAGCGAGGTTGCCAGCCGCCGCGAGCGGCGGTTTGCAGGCTTGCTGCTGCCGTCCTAGCCGGCTGCCAGGATGGGCGCTGCGTCTGGGCGCATGACTTCGCCCCAGCGCACGACACCGCGGGCCGCGATGTTGTGTGCCGCGTTGTGGTCGGCGTGCCCAACGAAGTCACACCGGCCACACTGGAACACCGCCTGAGTGCGGCGGTTGCGTTTGTCGACGTGCCCGCAGGCGTGGCAGGTCTGCGAGGTGTAGGCCGGATCGACCTGCACCACCATCACACCGGCCTGCTGGGCCTTGTAGGTCAGGAACTGACCGAGCTGGGCGAACGCCCAGGAGTGCAGCGTGGCCCGTTGGGGCTTGCGAAGCCGTACCCGGACACGGATTCCCATCAGTTCCTCGACGGCGATCCCACGTCCGGTGCGTTCAGCCACGGCCACGATGTTCTTGCTGACCCGGTGGTTCACGTCGGCGGCGAACCGGGCCTCCTTGCGACGGCGTTTCTTGAGCAGCCGTCGCGCGGAGGAGGTCTTCTTGGCCTGCAACCGCTTCCGGATTCGCTGCTGGCGCTTGCGGTAGCGGTTCAGGCGCGATCCGCAGAACCGGTCACCGTCAGAGGTGGTCGCGATGTTGACGATACCCAGGTCGACCCCGAGAAACCCGTTCACCGGTTCCCGCCGGGGCGCCTCGAAACTGTCGACGACAGCGTGCAACAGCCACACCCCGTCCCGGTGCAGCAGATCGGTTTCCCCGATCGCCGGCCGGGAACGCAACAGGGCGAGATGCCTGGGGTTTCCCACGATCCGCACACCGCGGAGCCGACCGGCGGTGGTCCAGATCGACACTGTCCCGTCGCGGCCCGCGTCACCGAGTTGCCAGGACAGGCAGCGGGCGTCGAACGGCTGCCCCGCCTGCGGACGGAACCTGATCGGGGTGTCCTCGACCTTGCGGCGCCGGCTCGACCCAGGCGGCCCGTAGTTGCCTGCCTTGAGGTTGGCCCGCAACGTCGTGCAGGCGTCCACTGTCTTACCGATCACCCGGATCGCCGGCTGCGCGGCCAGCCCGAACCGATCCCGCAGTTCGGCGTAGAAGCGCTTCTGCACATCAAACTTCCGGAACACCTGGTCGGTGTGCATCCGCTCAGACAGCCAGGAAGCTGCCGTGTTACAGACGCGCAAGGTGTCGCCCAGCGCCGACGCCTGCTCGGGCGACGGCAGCAACCTCACCTGCACGACCTGCTTCACGTTGATCACCATAGCGTTGGTCTAGGTCACCAAGGCGGGAACCCGACCCCAACGTGCGCAGGGGACGCAGTGTCATCCACAACCTTTATGTCCATCTGGTCTTCGTCACGAAGTACCGGCGTGGCGCGTTCATCGATCAGATCCTGCGCCACTGCGAGGAGATCATGCGGGACGTGTGCGCCGACCTGGACGCGGAGCTGCGCGAGTTCAACGGCGAGACCAACCACGTGCACATGCTCGTGCACCACCCGCCCAGTCTGGCCCTGTCCACACTGGTCAACAGTCTCGACGGCGTCTCCTCTCGACGCCTGCGGCAGGAATTCTCCACGCACATCCGCCGATACCTGTGAGGGCAGCACTTCTGGTCACCCTCCTACTTCGCCGCGTCGTGTGGTGGTGCGCCCTTGTCCATCATCAAGGACTACATCGACCAGCAGCAGCGTCCCGATTGATGGCCCGCTGCGCGGGCTGCGCAAGCCGGAATCGGCTCCTCCTGGCCGTCAACGACCAGGCTTCCGCCGATTGGAGTTCAGGTGAAGTTAGCGGCAATCGACTTCGGCGGCGACGGCCGGGATCACCTGCTCCTGCACGGCCTGGGCGGCGGCAGGTCCACCTGGGAAACGCTTGCGCCCCAACTGAACGGCCGCGCCGTCGCGGTCGACCTGCGTGGGCACGGCGAGTCTCCCGACGGCGAGTGGGACTGGGAGGCCGTGCTCGACGATCTCGACGAGACCGCCGTCCACTTCGGACTCGACGAGCCCGTCGTCGTCGGGCAGTCGCTGGGCGGCATTCTGGCCGGCATGTGGGCGCTGCGGCACCCGTCGTGCCCGGCGGCGATCAGCCTGGACGGACACCGTTCCGCCACAACTCATCCGGCGAACTACGCGGGGCTGCCGGCCGAGGAGGTCGCGGACGGCCTCGCCAAGCTGAACGCGATCTTCGACGCCCAGCTGGAGACGATCACCCGCCCGTCGCGCGAGATCCTCTCGGTGCTGCGGACGTCGCCCGAACTCCTGGACGCGCTGCCGATCTTCGCGAAGGTGACCAGCCCGTTCCTGCTGGTGCTCGCCACCCGCAACCTGCCGGTGCCACCCGATCTCGTGCCGTTGTTCGACGCCCACCGCGCGGGACTGCGCCGCGACCTACCGAAGAACGTGCAGGTGCACGACATCGATGCGACGCACGGCCTGGTGTCCGAGCAGCCGCAGGAAGTCGCCGCGATCATCAATCACTTCGTGAGCAGTCGCTTCAACGCCTGACGGGCCCGGCGCGGTGCGGCGGTGTCGTGTTCGAGTTGCAGGAAGTGGTTGAGCGCCAGCATGACGCCGAGGACCTCGTAGATCAGCTGGTCGACATCGGTGTCCAGCTTGAGGTCGCCGTCGCTCACCGCTCGCCGGATGTGGATCCGCAGGTCCCTGCGCCACAACGCGTTCATGCCGGCCAGGGCGTCCCTGACGCGTCCGCTGCGGCCGTCGAACTCGGCCGTGGCGGCGGTGAAGAAGCACCCGCCGGGGAGCACCTCGCGTTCGAGGTAGGAGACCCAGGCCTCGCAGACGTCGATGAGGCGCGGCAGGCCTGAGGGCATCTGCTTGACTTTGCGCGGCACCTCTCGGAGGAAGACCTCCGCGGCCTGGTCGACCACCGCGAGTTGCAGGGCCTCCTTGGTGCCGAAGTGGCCCAGCAGTCCCGCCTTGCTCATCCCGAGTTCTGTCGCCAGCCGCCCGATCGTCAGGCCTTCGAGCCCTTCCGCCGAGGCGATGGCGAGGCTCCGGTCGAGGATGCGCTGCCGCGTCTCGCGGGTGTCGGCGGCGGATCGGCGCGGGCTCATGTTTGTAGTCTACGTCTCTTTAGCTACCGACCGATCGGTTGCTATATTCGCCCGGTCGCCTGGCCTGAAGGAGAGTTCACCTTGTCCGGATCCCGTGTGGTCGCGTTCGGCCATCACCAGCCCGAGCGCGTGCTGACCAACGCCGACCTGGAAAAGATGGTGGACACCAACGACGAGTGGATCCGCCAGCGCACCGGCATCGCCACCCGCCGCATCGCCGCCGAGAAGGAGACCGTCGCCGACATGGCCTCCGCGGCGGGCGCGAAGGCGCTCGCCGCTTCCGGGCTCGCGCCGTCCGACATCGGGCAGGTCATCGTCGCCACCTGCTCGCCGATCGACCGCTCCCCCTCGACCGCGGCCAGGGTGGCGGCGCACCTGTCGATCCCGTCGGCGGTCGTCTTCGACCTCAACAACGCCTGCGCGGGCTTCTGCACCGCGCTCGCCACCGCCGACCACACGATCCGTGCCGGTGCCGCGCAGCACGCGCTGGTCATCGGTGCCGAGAAGATGTCCGACCTGGTCGACTGGACGGACCGCTCCTCCTGCATCCTGCTGGGCGACGGCGCCGGCGCGGCCGTGGTCAGCGCCTCCCCCGACGCGCTCATCAGCCCGGTCACCTGGGGCTCGGACCCGACGCGCGCCAACGCGGTGCGTCTCGTCGACGAGTGGCAGCCCCGGTTCTCCCAGGAGGGCCAGGCCGTCTTCCGCTGGGCCACCAGCGAACTCCCCGCCATCGCCATCCAGGCGTGCGAACGGGCCGGCGTCGCGGTCACGGACCTCGCGGCCGTGGTCACGCACCAGGCCAACCTGCGGATCATCGAGGCGATGACACGCAAGCTCGGTCTGCGCGAAGGCACCGTGATCGCGCGCGACGTGGTCGAGTCGGGCAACACCTCCGCCGCCTCGGTGCCGCTCGCGCTGTCCAAGATGGCCGAGCGCGGGGAACTCCCGTCCGGTCAGCCCGTCCTGCTGTTCGCCTTCGGTGGCGGGCTGTCGTGGGCGGGTCAGGTGATCACCGCTCCGTGAAAACGCCAAGCGAGGGCACGGATGGAGCGTGCCCTCGCCCGTGGCGATGTTTCCCTGTCCCTGCGACCGACATCGCCAGCCTGAGGGGCTAGCTGGCCCGCCGGGTCAGACTCGTGGGAGCCAGGTCCAGGCTCCACGTGTCGATCGTGCCGACATCGGCCTGATAGACGTCACGCACGCGGAGCTTCCACGTGCCGTTGGCGGACTCGCTCGACAGGTCGGCCGTGTAGGTCTGGTCGATGTCGTCCGCGCTGCCCCCGGTCTGGTCGCGCAACGGGTAGGCCGTGCCGTCCGGCGCGATCAGGGACACCGTCAGGTCGCCGACGTAGGTGTGGCGGATCTTCACCGCCACCGCGGCCCGGATCGACGGCACCGCAGAGCATCCGGAGATCACGAGGTCGCTGTCGACCGCGGCACCCGCGTCCGGGATGGCGACGTCGTTCGGGTTGGTGGCGCTGCAACTCCCTCCTCCGCCGCCGGTCACCGTCAGCGTGTAGGCGGCGGTGCGCGAGGCCGAACCGGCCGCGGTGATCGTGACCGGGTAGCTGCCGGGCGCCACCGACGCCGAGGTGCTGATCGTCAGCGTCGCACTGGCGCCCGTGCTCACCGAGGCCGGACTGAACGAAGCCGTTGCGCCGGAGGGAAGACCGGACGCGGACAGCTGCACGGTCTGCGGCTGACCGCTGACGGTCTGGGTCGCCACGGTCGCCGTCAGGGACGCACCCGCCGCCACCGAACCCGACGACGGCGAGACCGCTACCGAGAAGTCCGCGGCCGGCACACCACCGACCGCCGCCTTCCACAGCGTGTAGGCGATGCCGTCGACAGCGCGGTTCAGGTGGGGGTCGCTGATGTTCGACGTGCTGTCGCAGGCCTGGTGGTAGCACGGGTCGAACGCGCGACCCGCCGTACCGCCCCACTTCGTCGCCTGGGCGGACGTCTTGGTGGCACTGGCGCCCATCGCGTAGCCGGACGCCGGGATGCCCGCGTTGGTGAACGACGCGTCGTCGGAACGGTTGCGGCCCTCGGTGTTCTCCTCGGGCTGGAGGTTCAGCGAGTCCCAGTAGGCCTTCATGTGCGTGGACTGCGTGGCGTTGATGTTGTTGATGAAGTAGCCGCCGTTGACCGATCCGATCATGTCGAAGTTGTAGTAGGCCTTGATCTTCGAGCGGTCCGCCGCCGGGAGCTGCGAGACGTAGAAGCGCGAGCCGTTCAGCCCCTGTTCCTCGTCGGTCCACCAGCCGAACCGGACCTTGTTCAGCATCGACGGGTTGGTCCTCGCGAGGACGAGCGCGGTCTCCAGCAACGCGGCGGAACCCGAGCCGTTGTCGTTGATGCCGGCACCGGCGGACACGGAATCCAGGTGGGCGCCGAACATGTGCACGCTGTTCGCGTCACCGCCACGCCACTCGGCGATCACGTTCGGGCCGGCACCCGAGGTGCAACCAGAGGTGCAGGCCTGCTCCGTCACGGTGAATCCGGCCGCGGTCAGCTTGTCCTTCACGTAGGTCACCGACGCGCGGTACCCGGCCGACGTGGACCGGCGGTTGCCGCCATTCTGCGACGCGATCGTGGAGAACTGGGTCAGGTGCTGCTTCACCGCCGCGATGTCGACGTCCGGTGCCTGACCACCGCCACCTCCGCCGCCGCCACCGAGGTTGAGCGACCACGAGTCGATGCGCCCGGTGTCGTTGGCCGCGTTGTCGTTCACCCGCAGCTTCCAGGTGCCGTTCGCGGTCTCGCCCGAGAGGTTGACGGTGTAGGTCTGGTCGATGTTGTCCGCCGAACCGCCGGTGTTGGTGTGCAGCGGATAGGTCGAGCCGTCCGGCGCGACCAGGCTGACGGCGAGGTCACCGATGTAGGTGTGGACGATCTTCACGGGGACCGTGCTGGTCGCCGACGGGGCCGTGGAGCACCCGGAGATCGTGATCGACGACTCCACCGTCGCGTTGTCGTTGATCGTCACGTCGTCGGCGTTGGTCCCCGAGCACCCTCCGCCACCTCCACCGGAGGTGACCGTCAACGAGTACACAGTGGACTTCGTGGTCGTGCCCGCCGCGTTCACCGTCACGTTGTAGGTGCCTGAGGGCGTGGACGAGCCCGTCGAGATCGTCATCGTCGCGCTGCTGCCGGTCGTCACCGAGGACGGGCTGAACGCCGCGGAAGCTCCGCTGGGCAGGCCGGACGCCGACAGCGCCACGGTCTGCGCGGCGCCGCTCACGGTGGTGGTGTTCACGGTCGCGGTGGCCGAAGAGCCCTGCGCGACGCTGCCGGAGGACGGCGACAGCGCGACGGAGAAGTCGTTCGACTGACCGGTGCAGACCGGGTCGTTCGTCTGCGCCGGTACCGACACCGCGTCCCACGCCGCCTTCACGGTGGTGAAGACCCGGCAGTCGGAGTACAGGTTCTTCGCCGCGTTCAGCGTCGCGGTGCGGACGTTGACGTACTTCCAGTTCGACGTCTTGGCCAGCAGGCCGTTGTAGAACACCTTGCCCGCGTCCTGGATGCCGACACCGGTCACCGAGGACGGGCCGCCGGAGCAGATCGGGCTGTTCGGGTCGCTGCCGCCGGGGTTGCTTCCCTTGGCCACCAGGTAGAACCAGTGGTTCAACGGGCCTGCAGCCTTGTGCACCTCGGTGCTCGGGATGGACGACGAGAAGCAGTTCGGGTCACCGCTCACGAGCGACGGGTTGTACATGTTGCGCAACGGCTGCGTGCCGCTGAAGTTGACTTCTTCGCCGACGAGGAAGTCCGGCGGGTCGTTGGGGTTGTTGGCGAAGTGCTCGGTCAGGGCGCCGAAGATGTCGCCGGTGCCCTCGTTGAGGCCGCCGTTCTCGTTGCCGGAACCGTTGCCACCGGGCGTGGTCTGGAAGATCGCGTGCCCGTACTCGTGCGCCACCACGTCGATCGCGGTGAGCTGACGGTCGCGGGCGCCGTTGTAGCCGAACGTCGTGTTGCTGCCGGTCCAGTAGGCGTTGGCTTCCTGGAGCCCGACCTTCGCCGGGAACGTCCGGCCGTTGCCGTCGACGCCGTTGCGCCCCAGCCACTGCGAGAGCATGGACCACTCTTGTTGCGCCGCGTACAGAACGTCGACGCAGGCGGTTTCCAGGTCGTTGGCGCCCGCGCTGCCCCACGCGTCGTCGGCGCCGGTGTAGGCGCCGCCGCTCTGGCCGCCGCACTGCAGGCCGGGTTTCGTGGTGTCGGTCATGCTGAACGACGAACCGGAGCCCGAGGTGCCGATGGTGACGTCGCCGTTGTAGTAACCGCGACCCGTGCCGGCGAAGACCTCGTCACGCGTGCCGAGCACAGCGCCCGTGGAGGCGTCGACGAACACGTGCAGCACGCTCGGCGCACGGTCCCGGGTGCCGCGAACGACCGTCTCCCAGGCGAGTTTCGGCGCGTCCGTCGCGTGCACGACGAGCCGTGGCGTGTCGACGACGTTCGCCACCGCGAGCTGGGTCCGGGAGATCGCCTTCGCCCGGTCGGCGCTGACCTTGGCGGTGGTGTCGACCGCGATCGCTTGCTGCTGGGCGACACTGGAGCTCAGCACGGCGCCCGTGGCGTTCTTGACGACGACGTAGTCGCCGCCCACGACCGGAAGTCCGCGGTAGGTGCGTTCGTAGGCCACGTACTGCAGGCCGTTGCCGCCTTGGGTCGTCGAGACGACGTGCGCGTCTCCGCTGCTGGGCGGAGGTTCCGGTGCGGCGGAGGCGGGTAGGACGACTGTCGCGATGGCTGTCGCTGTTGCCAGCGCAGCCGCTAGCAGGGTTCTTCTTCTCACGGTGGAGCTCCTTACGCAGGGAGAGCTGTGGTTCAGGCGTCGGCGCGCTGGCCCGTGACCAGGGCGGCGGCCGGCGCGAAGGTGACGTCGTCGAACAACGCCGACACCGGGTCGTCCGGGTGGTTGTCGTCGCGGTTGACGAGGGTGAGCGTGTAGCTGACGCCGGACTTGAGTGGCGCGGTGACCTGCTGCCAGCCCTGACCACTCGTGCAGGTCTTGGCCAGTGGAGTCGTTGAGGCACCGGAGGAGTTGTCGGTCAGCACGACCTTCGCCCACGCGTAGCGCACGCTGTCCGGGCAGGACTGCGAGTACCAGACCGAGAGCGTGCCCGCGGCCGGTGCGGTGAAGGTCTGCCGGACGGTGGACTCGCCGTTGGTGGCGGTCGCGGCACCGAGGCGCACGGCGTTCGTGCCGGTGCGGGCGCCCGCGTTCACGACGGTGGCGGTGCCGCTACCGGTCCAGCCGGTCAAGGAGCCGGACTCGAAGCCGCCGTTCGTGACGCCCCCGCCACCACCGCCGCCCACGGTCAGTTCGACCGCGGCCGACTTCGTCGCGCTGGTACCGGTTCCGGTCACGGTGACCGTCGCGGTGCCGGAGGTCGCCGAGGACGAGGCCGCCAGCGTGAGAGTGGCGCTCTCCCCCGCCTTCACCGACGCCGGCGAGAACGTCGCGGTGACACCGGCGGGCGCACCGGACGCGCTGAGAGCGATCGTCTGCGCGGCACCGGTCGCCGTGGTGCCGACCTTGACCGACGCCGACTGGCCCGGCTGGACGGTCACGGCCCTGGGTTCGACCCCGATCGAGAAGTCGTCACCGGGTTGGTCGCCCAGCTGCTGACGGATCAGCGGCTCGTAGTTGGTGATCTTCGCGCCGACCTGCGGTCCCGCGCACTGCGCGTCGCCGGACTCGATCAGCCCGACCTGCTTCCACACGCCGTTCTGCTGGACCACCAGCGGGCTTCCGCTGTCGCCGGAGCACACGCCGGTGGTGTCGTTCTTCACCGGCCCGAAGCAGAGGTGTTTGTCCGGTGTGAACGTCCAGCCGATGTTCTTGCAGCCACCGGTGGCGTCCGGGTCGATCACCGGGAGGGTGGCCTTCTTCATGACCGGGTCGTAGTCGGCCGTCGTGGTGCCGGGGCCGGTCTTGCCGTGCGTGGCGAGCAACGACTGGGTGCCGACGGCGTTGAGCGCGGGGTCGGTGGCCAGCTGCAGCAACGACGCGGGCGTGCCCACGTTGCGGTCCAGCGTCAGCACCGCCACGTCGTCACCGGCCAGCGAGCCCCACTGGTAGTCGGGGTGCTTCCAGAACGACGTGATCTTGGCGACCACTCCGTCGGTGCCCGTGAGGTCGGTGCGGCCCCAGATGACGGTCTTGTCCTTGACGTCGCCGTAGGTGGGGTCCATGCAGTGCGCGGCGGTGACGACCTTGTTCGGCCGCACCAGTGCGCCGCCGCACGAGACCTTCTGCGGATGCGCGCTGCCCGGCCTGGTGATCACCACCTGCCACGGGTGCTCGGCGTGCGTGGTGTGTTCGCCGCCTTTCACCGCGTGCGCGGATCCAGGAATTAGGGTCGCGAGCAGGGCCGCGACACCGACGATTAATCGCATTGTTTTCACGACGGACAGATTCGCTTCACCGGACATTCCGGCACAATGCCTAACTCTTCAGTGCGCCGTTCACTTTTCAGTTGTTCATTTCATGACGTCATAGGTGAAGCGGGTCCCGCCGGGGATGCGGGACCCGCTCCTGCCGCTGGTCGTCAGATGGTGACCGACCAGCTGTTCAGCACGCCGACGTCACCGGGGCCGTTGTCCCCGATCCGCAACGTCCACGTGCCGCCCGCGGCCTCCCCTGCCGCCGGGACCACGGTGAACGTCCTGCCACTGGGGAACGGGGTGCACGAGTAGTTGCCTCCCGGCGTCCGCAGCAGCGGGTACCAGCGGCCGCTCGGCGCCACCAGCGTGACGTTCAGGTCTTCCAGGCAGGTGTGCGTGGCGCCCACCTTGACCGTGACCGGGTTCTTGGCGGAGCCGGTGGCGGTGGACCGCACCGGGCTGACCGCCGTCTGGAAGTCACGGATCTGGAAGTCCGTGTCGTTCGTGAACGTCCGGCCACCCGTGTCACCGGGCGACGTGCGGGCGGACACGGCCGGGCTGGGCTTCGACTTGTTGCCCGCCGCGTCGCGCGCCTGGACGGTGAACGAGTACGACGTGTCCGCGGTCAGGCCCGTCACGGTCGCCGTGGTGCTCGTGACGGTCGCGGCGAGCGCACTGCCGTTGTAGACCTCGTAGCTCGCGACGCCCACGTTGTCGACGGACGCGTCCCAGGTCAGCGACACGCTGGACGCCGTGACGCCGGTCGACCTGGGGTTTCCTGGCGTCGTGGGCGGTTCGTCGTCCGCCGTGCCCGGCTGGGTGCGCGCGTTGACGGGCGCGCTGGCGGCGGACGCGTTGCCCGCGGCGTCCTTGGCCTTGATCGTGAAGGTGTAGTCGGTGTCCGGCTTGAGTCCGGTGACGGTCGCCGTGGTGCCCGTGACCGCCGTGGCGAGCGCACTGCCGTTGTAGACCTCGTAACCCGTGACGCCGACGTTGTCCGTGGAGGCATCCCAGGCCAGTGACACGCTGGACGAGGTGGTGCTCACGGCACGAGGGGCCCCTGGAGCGGTGGGCGCGGTAGTGTCGCCTGGACCGCCGGTGACCAGCGTGAGGTTCCACTTCCGCAGTGCCTCGTTGACCGGCTGGAAGATCGACATGTCGTCGTCGGCCGGGTTCTGCACGCACTGCGACGGACCGCCGTCGTGCAGGCCGACGGCCTTGTCGCCGAGCAGCCAGCCACCGCCGGAGTCGCCGCCGAGCGAGCACGCGGTGGTCCAGGTGAGGTCCTCGATGACCAGCCCGCCGCCGTAGTCGACGGACTTGTGCGTGTACTTGACCTCGCCGCACTTCCACTTGGAGGTGTTGCCGGAGTGGCAGACGCGGTCGCCGACCATGGCCTCGGCGGACCCGGTCACGGTGATCGCGGGCTCGCCCCACGTGTTGACCGCGGCGGACAGGTTCCAGCCGGACTCGGTCACCGCGACCACGCCCATGTCACCCTCGCGGGCGTTCACACTGCGGCTGCCACCGACGTTCGAGGTGCCCAGACGGTTCTGCTGCCCGGACTGCCCGTACGCGGCCTGGTTGGCGTCGTTCGTGCAGTGCCCGGCCGTGAGGAAGTGCTTGGCGCCGTTCGCGTCCGTCGCGCCGAACCCGACCGAGCAGTTCGACTCGGACCCCGGCCACCACGGGCTGCCGGTCTGCACCGTCCCGGCCTGCTGCCGTTGCTGGGAGTCCGTCTCGACGACGCCGGCCCCGAGCTTCTTCACGTCCCGCAGGAACTTCTCGGTGGCCTGGGTCTTCCTGGTCGTGTTGACCGTGACGCCGACCTGGTTGTTCTTGACGTCGACGCCCCAGCTGTACACGCCGGGCACGCCGGTGCCGATCAGCTTGCGGACCTCGTCGAGCTGCCGGTCGAGGTCGGCCTGGCTCCGCTGGACCTTGGTCGCCTTGACGCCGCGCGCGTTCGCCTGGGCCACGGCCTCGTCGGTGGTGACCGCCACGGTCAGCGCGCCCGCCTCGGCGTCGAACCAGTGGCCGGCGAGTTGGTCGAGCAGGGACGGCGGCAGGCTCTTGAACCGCTTGTGCGCGTCGTCCTGAGCGGTGAGCTGGGTGCGTGCCTGCTGGGGCGAGATGCCCAGCGCCTTCGCCACCCCGTTGACGGCGGCGGGCGGTGCACCAGGGGTGTCGGGCTGGACGGCTTGCGCCGATCCGCCCTGAATCGCCGCGAGAACACCGATCGCGACGATCGGCCCGCACGCGGCGGCGATGATTCTGCGCATTCGCATGGCTGGAACTCCTTCAAGCAGGGTTCCGGAAAAATATGTCCGGAAACCGGCCTGCGGACAGCCACGACCGCGTTTAACAGTTCAGTTCGGCGTTTTCAGGGATTCACTTTCCCCGCAAATAGGCCGGTGTGGCGACTCGGGAGCCCGCCGAGCCGCCACACCGTTGGTGACGCACGAGAAGAAGGTTCAGGCCGCCGGTGCGGGAACGAGCGCATCGCCGCGTGACGTCATCGGTCCGCCACCTGGCCACGCGGGCGACGTCGGAGTTCGCCGTTCCCGCTTGCCCTGTACCGCCGGCCTGAGTACCTCCTGTACCTGGTTAGGGCCTCGCACGTCCTCCGCCCGAACGCACCATCTCCGGCCTCGACCGCGAATGCCTCCGCCGCTGCAATGGCGGGGACATCGACGACGAGACTGACGGGGGAACCGATGATGCGAGGGCGGCGACCGGTTCGGGAACCGGGATCAGGGAGGTCGGGAGAGCTTCCTCGGCGGCAGCAGCGGCAGCGGGTTCTTCCTCCGGCTGCGTCCACACGGGGGTGTTCGTCTCGACCTCGTTCTGCCGGAACAGTTCCGGAGTCTCAGTGATGATCTTGCCCGGCGACTCCAGGCCCACGATGCCGACGAGCTTGCCGTTGGCGATGAAACCCGTGAGGCCGTTCACGTCGGTGGTGTCGGTGCCCAGGACGGGCAGGCCCGCGCCCTGCACCCGCATGCCGTACTGCTCGGTCCAGAAACGCGGGACCGGCGTGTACGTCTTGGCGTGGCTGCGGCCCACCAACAGGTTCTCGGCCGCGGCTCTGCCTCCCTCGACGGCGTTGAGCCAGTGCTCGACGCGCCGCACGGCACCGTTGAAGCGCATGTTGGGCCAGCGGGCCACGTCACCGCAGGCGACCAGGTTCTCGGCGCCGACCACGTGGTTCGTCGAGTCGCACAGCACGCCGTCGGAGATGTCGAGGCCGGAGCCGCGCAACCAGTCGACGGCCGGGGAGGCGCCGACGGCCAGCACGACGCACGAGGCGAAGAAGACCTGGCCGTCGCTCAGGTGAATGCCGATGCCGCCGGGCTGACGCACCCAGTGCTTGATGCCGACACCGGTGGCGAGGCGGACGCCGTGCTCGACGTGCGCCTCAGTGATCTTCTTGCCGATGTCGTCACCGACGACGCCGCCCAGCAACGCGGGCGAGCGCACGATCAGGGCCACGTCGCGGCCCATGTGACGAATCGAACAGGCGAGCTCGCAGCCGATGAACCCGCCGCCGATGACGGCGACGAGACCCTGCGACTGACGGATGTTCTTGCGGATCGCGATCGCGTCGTCCAGCGTCCGCAGCACGTGCACCCGCGGGTCGTGGCGTGGAGCCCCGCCCATCGCCCTGGCGTCGACGCCGGTGGCGATGATCATGCCGTCGTACTTGATCTCCTCGCCGCCGGGCACCCAGACGGACTGCGACTTGGGGTCCAGGTGCAGGGCCGGGGAGTTCATGCGCCACTCGGCGTCGAGGTCACCCGAGAACGACAGCAACGAGTCGTCCGGGGTCCACTCTCCGGTGATCATCTGCTTCGACAGGCAAGGGCGGTGGTACGGGAGGTGCCGCTCGGCGGACAGGATCGTGATCTGTCCGTCGAAACCCATCTCCCGCAGCCGTTCCGCGGAACGAACTCCTCCGAGTCCGCCGCCGACGACCACGATCCGTTCGCTCACTTCACTCGCTCCCTGATCTCGATCGCGCGCATCGGGCACGCACGTTGTGCCGCCCTGGCCTGAGCGAAGTGCTCCTCTGGCGGCCGGCGGTTGTAGGTCAGGCGGTTGTCCTCGATCAGCTGGAAGACGTCCGGTGCCTCCGCCTGGCAGGTGCCGTAGCGGTGGCATTTCTCGTTGTTGACGCTCACGTCCATCGCGTCGCCCTCGCCGACGCCGGGTTCCTTGCCGCGCTCGGAGTCGAGCATGCCGATGCGCATCAGCACGTCGGGCGGCAGGAACCGGGCCAGGGCCAGGGTCGCGGTCGGGACGAGAACGGTGAGGCCGGCCAGCCAGAGAACGGACAGGTTGCCGTTCGCGATGGCGCCGAACCAGGAGTGCACCACGGTGATCGTCACCGCGATGTACGCCGTTTGATGGAACCTCAACCACTTGCGGTAGAAGACTTTGTGCCTCATCGAGGCGAGCACGGCGATCGCGAGCATGACCTCCAGGCCGAGGATGCCCAGCGCGTGCCGGAACAGGCCGCCGTCGACGAACGGCAGGATCAGCTTGATGATGCCGAGGGGGGCACCCTGCAGCAGTGAGAAGGCGAACGCGTGGATGCAGCCGAACGCGATCGCCAGTGACGCGAGCACCATGTGCCCGTTCTTCAACCCTTCACGCCCGGTGAGCTTCTCGGCCCATCCGGTCGCGATCAGCACGCCCCAGGACAAGGTTGCGCACATCATGACGTAAGCCAGCCTGGCGGAGATCTGCGCCATCTTCTTGACGCCCGAGTCGAACTCGGCTTGGGCCACCAGGAGCGGAATCTGGCTCGACAACAACTCTTCCTCCGGAAAGAACTTCTCGCGGGAACCCGCCCGGTCCTGGGTGCAGGAGTGGACACTTCAGGGCCGGGCGGGTGGGAACAGGTCCGCGTTGGAGTGCCTCTGACGTTGGGACACCACCTCCGTTTCCCGTCGTGCAACGGGGTCTTGCAGAATCACCGCACCGGTCGTCGCGGGCGGAGTACTCGGAGCAGGAGCACGGTGAGGACGGCTCCCGCGGCGGTGACCGTGAGGATCACCCACATGTTCGGCCCCTCGTCGGAGGCCAGCGTCGCGTTGATGATGTTGCCTGCGGGCTGCGGTTCGGCGAACGCCGCGTCACCCGCGATGCCCGAGCTCTCCAGCAGCGTCATGTGCTTCATGACCACGTCGATGCCTGCCTGCGCGAACCCGCGGATCACGTCGTTGCGCGTTCCTGAGCGGACCTTCGCGATGAAGGGGAAGATCTGGCCGTGCGCGGCGCGCAACCGGGCGATGAACGCCTGGTCGAACGCGTCACCTTCGAGCGCGTTGATCTCTTCCATCCACGACTGCTGCGTCGGGTTCGGCACGTCGGGCGTGGTCAGCCCGAATCCGGCGGCCGTCTTCTTCGTCAGCGCGTCCAGCATCATGTGGTCGAGCATGATCATCTTGCCGATCTGCTTGACCCTGGCGTTCGACGCCTTGGTGGCCGTGAGCTCGCCCATGGGCATCTCCCACAGGCCTGCGAGGCGCACCCTGTTGAGCAGTTCGCGGTCGTTCGCGGTCAAAGGTCCGCTCGGGGTGTCCATCACTCCCCCGGTGTCCGCGGGCTGCGCTGCAGCCGTGGCGGAGAGGCCGGAGAAGAGGAACAACATCGCAAAGACGGTGGCGAGGGCTCTGGTCATCGTCTTGTTGTCCTCGTTGTCCAAAGGAAGTCGATAGGGGGTGGATGAAGCTGCGGCTGAGCAGTGGGCTCAGTAGCCGGGCGCGGCGGGCGGAGGCGCAGATGACGTCTGGCCGGTGCCCGAGGGGGACGTGCTCGGCGTGCTGCTGCTCTTGTTGCTGTTGTTCTGCGCTTTTCCGCCGGTGATCTTGGCGCCGTTGGGGGCGGTGACGAACCACACTCCGCCCTTTCCCTGCCCCTTCATGTCACCGGCGACCTTGTCCTCGGCGAACGTGTACTGAGGCCAGCCCTGGATGGTGAGCTGCTTGGTGCCATCCGGCCTGGTCAGAACACCCATGGAGATCGGATCGATCCCGGTCGCCATCGGCGTCTTGTCCGCCAGCACCGGCTTCCACGCCTTCGCACACTCGCCCTCGCAGTTGGACTTGGACGGTTTCGGAACGTCCTTGTCGTAGCGGTAGAGCGGGAGCCCGTCGGCGTCGGTGACGAACCACCCCATCTGCTCGGTGTTCGAGATGAAGTACATGTTCGCGCCGCTCAGATCAGCGGGTTTCGCCTGCAAGCCGCCCGTCGCGACCCCTCCGGGAGGGGTCTGGGTGCTACCGCACGCCGTGAGGCTGAGAGCCAGTGCCGCAAGAGCGGTGATGGCCTGTTCACGTCGCATCGGCTGGGGTCCTTTCTCGGCGGGGTACCGAGGAGTACGGACACGATCCGGCAACGGTTCACGAACTTCGTGAGGAATATTTGCCTCTCGACTTGAGACGGTTGATGGGGCAAGGATGTCCACCGTGGCGCGGCATAGACGTCAACGCGAGTTAGACGAACAATCACCAAGACCGGGGTCTCTCGAGGAAGAGTTGATCCGTCGGCTGTACGAGGAATTCGGGAGCGCCCTGCTGGGACACTGCATGAGGCTTACGGGCCATGATCGTCAATGGGCCGAGGACATCGTGCAGGAGACCCTGGTCAGGGCATGGCGCAACGCCGAAAAACTCGAGCGTGACCCCGTGCTCTTGCGGTCGTGGTTGTTCACGGTGGCAAGGCGGTTGGTCATTGACGACAGGCGTAAGAGAAGCGTCCGTCCGCAGGAGTTCGAACTGACCCCTTCGGACGAGTCGCCTTCGGGCAGCGAAGAGGATCGCACCCTCGCGGCGATCGTCGTGGCCGAGGCGATGAACGGTCTCTCCGAGGAACACAGGGAGGCTATTCTCGAGACATATCTGCGGGACCGCACTGTCGGTGAGGCCGCGGCTGCACTGGGTGTGCCGCCGGGAACGGTCAAGTCGAGGGTGTACTACGCGCTCCGTGCGTTGCGGCGTGCGTTGCACGATCGGGGAGAGACGCGGTGACAACGGCACCAGATCACCTCGACGTCGCCGCCTACGTGCTCGGCATCCTCGATGCCGATGAGGTGGAGGCGTTCGAGAACCACCTGACCGAGTGTCGGCGGTGTGCTCTTGACCTGCGCGACTTCGCGGTGGTGCCCGACCTCATCGACGAGGCCGACGCGGGCGGGATGCTGCGCGGGACAGCTCCGGAACGCCCCGACGGCAAGTCGGTGCGAGTCATGCTCGACGCCGTCTCGGCGCGCAGGAAGCGCCGCCGGTGGTTCGTCGCCCAGGGTGTCGCGGCCGCCGCCGCCGGCATCGTGGCGGTGACCGCCGTGGTGACGACGCTCGTAGTACGCGGAGGGGACGAAGGTTCGAACCAGGCGGCCCCCAACAACACCACGACCACGTCGCAGACTCCGGTGGCGAACAACTCCACGGACTCTTCGATGAAGGTCCAGCAGCAGGATCCGAACAGCGGCGTCTTCACGAAGATCAACGCTTCCGACGAGCCGTGGGGAACCTCGATGGACATCGAGGTCAGCGGCATGACCGGCCCCAGCAGGGGTTCGCTCGTCGCGGTCGGACGCGCGGGTCGCGTCGCCCAGGTGACGTCCTGGTACGCCCCGGAACCGGTGGCGGGCGACAAGAAGACCATCCGGCTGCAGGCGAACGTGGCCATGCGCTGGCACGAGATCGCGACGTTCCGGATCGTCGACGAGAACGGCAAGACCCTGCTCGAAGTCGTGGCTTCCTGACGTTTCGCGACACCAGAGGGCTGCCCCTGCGGGATCCGTGAGATCCTGTGGGGGCAGTTGTCGTTTTCGGGGAGGCTATCTACGTGGCAATTGGCCCGTCAGCGGTCGAACGCTGGCTCGATCTGTCCACAGAGGAACTGCGTGCACAGATCACGAAGCTCGTAGCCGCCCGGCTACCGGATGATCACCCTGTGTGGCATGCGATCCGGCGTCATCAGGCACTCGTGCCCCGCATTCGCGGTGTCCTGTCCGGACTCGCGGCGACGGCGGCCGGCGGCAAGGACGAGGCCATGCAGAAGGTCTGGATCTCCAAGGCGCGCGCCGCTCTGGACCAGCCCTACGTGGCGCCCGTGAAGGCCGCCCGCAAGCCGGTGGTTAAAGAAGAGCCGGTTGAGGAACCCGAAGCGGTGATCGACCTGCGCGAGCCGGAACCACAGCAGCTCAAGCAGCCGCACAAGGCCATTCCGACGATGCTCTTCCAGGAACCGAGCTAGGGAGCAAGATGGTCGTCTTCGGATCGTTCATCTCGCTGTCCGGTCTGCTGATCCTCTTGTTCCGCAACGCCCCGCTGGGCGGCCTGAGTCCTGCGGTGGTCGGCTGGGTGCTGATCCCGCTCGGACTGGTGTTCGCGGTGCTGGGCGTGCTGCGCAACCGCCGCAAACGCGCGCAGAACGGCCCCGGCCCGGTCGGGAACCCGATCCAGCGCGCGAAGGCGTTGCCTCGGCTGTGGAAGACCTGGCGCAGCGGCAAGTACCCGGAACTGCCCCGCAGCCAGGTGCTGCTGTGGGTGGTGAGTCTGGTCTACCTCGTGTCGCCGATCGACGTCCTGCCGGAGTTCCTTCCGGTGATCGGCGTGACCGACGACGCGGGTGTCCTCGTGTGGCTGCTCAGCAGTCTTTCGATGGCCTCAGGCTCGTACCTGCGCTGGGAGAAGGATCATCGCGACACGGCTCGCGGGATCGAGGCCCCGTGAGGCCTCCTCGCGCATGATCCCGGCCAGACCGGGCGAGACGTCCGCGACGGCCTGAAAACCGAGGCGCTCGTAGTACGGCGCGTTCCACGGCACGTCGCGGAACGTCGTGAGCGTCACAGCGCGCCCGGAGCGGGTGACGTGCTCGATCAGCGCCGCGCCGATCCCCTGGCGGGCGTGCGTCGGATGCACGCTGACCTGGTGGACGTGCGTTGCGCCGTCGACGTCGCCGACCGCGATGAACGCCACAGGCACGCCTTCCGCGCCGATGGCGACCCAGACCTCGTGCTCGGCGAGGTCCTCCAGGGACATCGGGTCGTCGTCGGCGATCTCGGGCATCCCGATGTCGCGGAACGGCTCTCCGGACGCGTTTTCGATCTGCTGGAGGTATGGCAGTTCGGCTGGTTGGACGAGACGGATCAACACGCCGCACATCCTGGTAGGTCGGACGCGGACCCCGCAGCCCAATAACGTTAAAGTCCGACTCGATGCGAACGAAGACAGTGCGCGTCCTCCTGGTAGAGGACGACGATGGCGACGCCTTGCTCGTCGAGGCGCTGCTCGAAGAGGCGAACGCGCCGTTCGTGCTGGCGCGCGCCCGCACGCTGGCGGAATCCGAACAGCTGCTCGGCGACGCCGAGTGCGTGCTGCTCGACCTGGGCCTGCCCGACGCGACCGGGCTGAACGCGCTGCACCGGCTGCTGAGCAGGCCGAACGCGCCCGCGATCCTGGTGCTGACCGGGCGCGACGACGAACGCGAGGGCATCACCGCGGTCGCGGCCGGCGCGGAGGACTACCTGGTCAAGGGCCAGGTCGACGGCGAACTGCTGCTGCGCGGGGTCCGGTACGCGGTCGAACGCCGTCGTTCCGAGGACGCCCAGCGTCAGCTGCGGGAAGCGAAGCTGCTGGCCGCCGAACGGGCCCGGCTCGAACGCGGCCTGCTCCCTCCCCCGCTGCTGCAGAACTCGGACGTCGACCTGGAGGTCCGCTACCAGCCCGGTGGCCAGCGGATGCTGCTCGGCGGCGACTTCTACGACGCGGTCGGCATGCCGGACGGCACCGTGCACGCGATCATCGGCGACGTCTGCGGCCACGGCCCGGACGAGGCCGCGCTGGGCGTCTGCCTGCGGATCGCGTGGCGTGCGCTGGTCCTTTCCGGCGCACCGCCCGAGAAGGTGCTGCAGACGCTGGACCAGGTGCTGGTCGCGGAACGGCACGGTGAGGGCATCTTCACCACGGCCTGCATGGTCACGGTGGCACCGGACCGGCGGTCGGCGCGCTACTTCCTCGCCGGGCACCCCGAGCCGTTGCTGATGGTGGGCGACCGGATCGTGGACCTGCCGCAGTCGAAGATCGGCGTGCCGCTCGGCGTGCTGCCCGACTACGCGTGGACCGGCGTGGACGTGCCGCTGCCGTCCGGCTGGTCGATCGCCTGCTACACGGATGGATTGATCGAGGGCCGGGTACCTGACGACATCGACCGGCTCGGCGTGGAACGCCTGTGCGACATCCTGCACCGGCACCTGCGGAACGGCCCGAACTGGATGGACTCCGTCATCGCGGAGGTGACGGAGCTCAACGGAGGCGCGCTCGATGACGACGTGGCCATTCTGCTGCTGAAGGACGGTAAGTGAATCTCCCGCAGAGGATGCCGGCGAGCCGCCTGCTCGGCGTGATCGCGGCGGTCCTGCTCGCCATGACCGCGGTCGCGATCTCGTCCACGGTGGTCGCGCTGGACGCGCTCGGCGACACGCGGTCGCAGTCGGTCGACAGGATCGAGCCCGCCGCACGCCGCATCCAGAACCTGAACCGCTCGCTGCTCGACCAGGAAACCGGCGTGCGCGGTTTCGCCCTCACCGGCCAGGACGACTTCCTCAAGCCGTACCTGGACGGTCAGGCGGCCCAGACGGAGGCCGCCAGGAACGTGCGCGACCTCGTCGGTGACGTCAACGGCAGGGTCAGCCGCATCGAGGAACTCGCGCGGCAGTGGCGCTCCGAGTACGCGGACCCGACCATCGCCGCGATCAAGGTGACCGGCCCCGCCGCCGGGGTCGCGGGCGACATCGAGCGCGGCAAGGTGGTGTTCGACCAGCTCCGTTCCGAGACGGCGGCGCTGCAGAGCGACATCGCCGGGCTCGCCAGGCAGGCCCGTGCGGATCTCGACAGCGCGGCGAAGGTGGTGCTGTGGCTGGTGATCGGCATGGGTGTGCTGCTGGTCGCGGTGATCGGCGGGCTGACGCTGCTGCTGCACCGCCTGCTGATCGCGCCGCTCGCGAACCTCGCCGACCACACCCGGCAGGTGGCCTCCGGCGACTTCGACCACGAGATCGACACGGACGGTCCACGCGAGACGGTCATGCTCGGCGAGGACGTGAACCAGATGCGCCGCCGGATCGTGCAGGAGCTCGCGACGCTCGCGGAGGCGAAGTCCGAGCTGCAGCGGTCGAACTCGGAGCTGGAGCAGTTCGCCTACGTCGCCTCGCACGACCTGCAGGAGCCGCTGCGCAAGGTGGCGTCGTTCTGCCAGCTACTGCAACGCCGCTACGGCGGCCAGCTCGACGAACGCGCCGACCAGTACATCGACTTCGCCGTCGACGGCGCGAAGCGCATGCAGGTGCTGATCAACGACCTGCTGGCGTTCTCCCGCGTCGGCCGGATGTCGCGCGAGCAGACGGTGATCGACCTCAACGACCTGGTGCGCCACGTCGTGGACAGCTTCTCCGACCGCGTCGAGGAGACCGGGGCCCGTCTCGAGATCGCGGAGCTCCCCTCCGTGCGAGGTGAGGCGTCTCTGCTCAGCGCGGTGTTCCAGAACCTGATAAGCAATGCGTTGAAGTTCAGGGGAACCGAGGCGCCGGTGATCACCGTCGGCGCCCAGCGCCACGGCGAGATGTGGAAGTTCACGGTGCGGGACAACGGCATCGGGATCGAGCCGGAGTACGCTGACCGGATCTTCGTCATCTTCCAGCGCCTGCACCCGAAGGACGCCTATCCGGGCACGGGCATCGGACTGGCGATGTGTCGCAAGATCGTCGAGTTCCACGGCGGCACGATCCGGCTGAAGACCGATGTGGACTCCGGCACCTGCTTCGAGTTCACCCTGCCCGTAGTCGCGGAAGTCGCCGCCGAGCTTGAGGAAGTACATGTCTGACTCACCACTGACCGTGATCGACGTCCTGCTCGTCGAGGACGACCCCGGCGACGCCCTGATGACGCAGGAGGCGTTCGAGCACCACAAGATCCGCAACTCGCTGCACATCGTCAAGGACGGTGTGGAGGCGCTGGAGTTCCTGCGGCGCGAGGGCCAGTACGAGAACGCGCCGCGGCCGGGCCTGATCCTGCTGGACCTCAACCTGCCCCGCAAGGACGGCCGTGAGGTTCTGAGCGAGGTCAAGAACGACGCCGAACTGCGCTCGATCCCCGTCGTCGTGCTAACGACCTCGGAGGCCGAGGAGGACATCCTGCGCAGCTACAGCCTCTACGCCAACGCCTACGTCACGAAGCCGGTGGACTTCGACAGGTTCATCGAGGTCGTCCGCCAGATCGACGACTTCTTCGTCACCGTGGTCAAGCTGCCCCGCTGATCACGGCGGCGCTGAAGTCGAGGCAGGATCGGCAGATCTGCGCCTCGGCCCCCTCGTGGACCGGTTTGGTCTCGCTGCAGAACGAGCAGTGGCCGACCTCGGCGACCTGAGCCGCGGTGACGCACTTGTCGCAGATCAGCGCGACCGGCCCGGCCATCAGCTTGTCGACCTCGTCGCCGACACGTCCGCAGAACCAGCAGCGCTCGGTGCGCCTGGACTGCTCCACGATCTGGTGCACGCGCTGATGACTCATCTTCAGCGCCTCGGCGATCTCTCGCATCGATCCCCCGGCGCGGTGCAGCCGCAGCACGGAGTGGTGGTAGACGGCCTTGGCGATGTCGGCCTGATCCTGAGCAGCGGCGGAGGCGGTACCCGCCTTCCGCGCCGCCCTCAGCAGTTCTTCGTCCAGAGTCATGGCGTCTACGTTAGCTAGACGCGTCTACCTTCACTAGACGCCGTCCAGGGGAACTAGACACTCAGTCGACGCTGCGCACGATCACGGGTTCGTCGTCGGCCTGCACGACCCACTCCTGGGGCTCGCGCGGTTCAGGGACGACCGGCGCCCAGATCCCCGTCCCACCGGGACGACGCTGCCTGCGTAACTCGAATTCCTCTCGTGTGGTCATGCACCAGGGCTACCCGCCTGAGCGGAACGTATGCCTGACAGCATCGTCGTGATGGCCGCCATGACCCGTCGCGTGGCCTCGGCCAGCACCTCGGCGGTGAGATCGAGGTCGTACAGGTCCGACAGGTCGACCGGCGCTCCCGCGACGACCTCGATCCTCTTGCGCGGCAACAACCTCGGCAGGATCTTGCCCCTCGGCAACAGGTCCTGCGTCCCCCACTCGGCCACCGGCACGACCGGGACGCGGGATTCGAGGGCCATCCGCGCCACCCCGGACTTGCCCTTCATCGGCCAGTTCTCGGGATCGTCGGTGAAGGTGCCCTCGGGGAACACCATCACGCACTCCCCGTCGCGCAGCGCCTCCACAGCGGGCCTCAGCGCCTCTGAGGCCTTCACAGTGCCCCGCTCGACCGGAATGTGACCACCGGAGCGCATGACCCAGCCGACGACCGGCATGCGCCACAGGGAGGCCTTCGCGAGCACGCGCGGCACCCGGTTCGACATCAGCGCGAACACCACGGCCGCCACCGTGTCCGCATTGGACAGGTGGTTGAACGCGAGGATCACGCCGCCGTTGCCCGGCACGTGCTGCTTGCCGCGCACCCTGAGGCGCACGAACAGCACGACAACGGGCCACAGCACGTCGATCGCCAGCGAGAACCAGAATCCCCTGCCCCTGCGGGGCATCTTCCAGGTCCAGGCGGCCAGCTCAAGCGGTGTCACACTTGATATTCGAGCACGCCGGCGTTCTGAGTTCGGGTCAATTCGCCACGTTCGACGAGAACGTCGAGGTGCGCGGCCGTCTCACCGATGGCCAGCACCTGGTTGAACATGTCGAGATCGTCGAACCGGCGCTGCCGGCGGGTCCAGCCGATCTTGCGGGCGGTCTCGAACGCGCTGCCCGCCACGGCACGGAGGATCTCCTCCAGGCGCTGCTCGTGGAACTGCAGCAGCTCGTCGACGCGCTCGTGCGAGCTGTCGGTCACCGGCCCGTGCGCGGGCAGCAGCTTGAGGTCCGGCAGCTCACGGGTGAGCCGCAGCGACGTCATGTAGTCGCCGAGCGGCAGCTCGGGCCGGAGCGGCTCGAAGCCGATCGACGGCGTGATGTGCGGGAGCACGTGGTCGCCGGAGAACAGCACCTTCGCGGTGTGGTCGACGAACACGACGTGCCCGCGGGTGTGGCCAGGCGTCGGGATGACCTCGAGTTCGCGGTGTTCGAGGCCGACCGTGCTGCGGACGAGCCACTCGTCCGGCTCCTCGTAGTCACGCAGGGCCTCGCCGCGGTCGACGTGGTGCATGATCTTGATCCACGTCTCCGCCAGCTCCGCGGCGCCCCATTTGCGCAGGTCCGAGACGTGCTGGTCGTCCTGACCGTGCAGCATGTGCCGCAGCGCCGGCTGCTCGCCGAGGCCCAGCGCGATCTTGTTGCCGAACGTCCTGCGCAGCGACACGGCCATCGTGAAGTGGTCGCGGTGCACGTGCGTGATGAGGAACTTCCTGATGTCCTCGAAGCCCTTGTTCAGCGTGCCGAGGGCGGCTTCGAGCTGGTCGCGGGCCTCGTCCAGCGCCCAGCCGGAGTCGACCAGGACAAGGCCGTCGCCGTCCTCGATCGCGTAGACGTTGACCGCGCGCAGCCCGTCGTTCGGCAGCGGCAGCGGAATCCGGTGCACCCCTGGTGCGACCTCGAACGCGCCCGGCTCACTCCACACGCTCGCCACCTCATTGTTAGCGACAGCAACTATCCTTACCGGATAGTAACCCGGTATTCCGGATGCTTGTCGATGTACTTCGCCACGAACGGGCACAACGGGGAAATCTTGACATCACGGGCAAGCGCGTCGTCGAGCGCGTACTTCGCGAGCTGGGCGCCGAGGCCCTGACCGGCGTAGGCCTCGTCGACCTCGGTGTGCACGAGGGCGACGACCTCACCGATGATCCGGTACTCCAGGAACCCGGCGAGCGCGCCGTCGACGTGGACTTCGTAGCGGCTCTCGGCCTCGTTGTTGGTGACCACATCAACCATCTTGCCTCGGACGATGGAAAATGGCCCGCATGGACGTCTACCTGCTCATCCTGGGTGACCACCTGCCCAACCCGTGCACCGGGCAGGAGGTGCCGCAGGCCGACCGGCTGCGGGCGATGGTCGAGCAGGCGGTCGTGGCCGAGGAGGCGGGCTTCGCGGGCGTCGCGATCGGCGAGCACCACTTCACCCGCTACATCGTGTCCGCGCCCGAACTGCTGCTGGCGGCCGTGGCGGCGCGCACGTCGACGTTGCGGCTCTCGACCGGCGTGACGCTGCTGGCCCACCGCGACCCGGTGCTGGTCGCCGAGGCGCTGGCGACGCTCGACGTGCTGTCGAACGGCCGCGCCGAGCTGATCGTGGCGCGCGGGGTCGACAAGGAGACCGACGCGGCGTTCGGCGTGCAGCCGGGCGAGCTGCGGGCGCGGTTCGAGGAGCACCTGCGGTTGCTGCTCAAGCTGCTGGAAGAGCCGTCGGTGAGCTGGGACGGGCGGTTCCGGGGGCAGCTGAGCGACGTGACGACGACGCCGCGCCCGGTGCAGACGCCGCGGCCGACGGTGTGGATCGGGTCGGGGTCGGCGGTGTCCGCGGATCTGGGCGCCGAGCTGGAGATGCCGCTGATGCTGCCGTCGACGTTGCGGGATCCGTCGGCCTACCTCGAAGTCGTGCAGCGGTACCGGGAGCACTTCCCCGCCGGACGGGTCGGCGTGCCCAGTCATGTGTTCGTGTCGCGGGAGGACGCGCGGGAACGGTGGCGGCCGCATCTGGCCGAGTACGCGCGGTTCGCGGATCCGTGGCGCGGGGACGGCGACATCGATGTCGACGCGATCATGGACGGCGCCGCGGTGTGCGGCACGCCGGACGAGGTGGCGGCGCGGCTGAACGCGTTGGCGGAGCACCTGTCCATCGACACGCACCTGGTGATGGTGGACATCGGCGGCATGCCGCACGAGTCGGTCATCGAGACGATCCGGTTGTTCGGCGCGGAAGTGCTTCCGAAACTTGTTTAACGCGAGCGGTGCCAAGGGTTAACACGAGCTCGGCAGGATTGACGTCGTGGGCATCACCGTCATCGGCATCACGCATCCTGGGCAGGTCGGGGCTCTCCCCGGCGGCACGAACGTGCTGGTGCTGGCCGACGACGGCACGTACGCCGATGAGTTCCTCGACACCGACTTCGGCGCGCATCAGCTGGTGGTGCGCGCTCACGGGCGTGGGTCGGCGTTCTTCGGGGTGGCGGACAAAGCCCGTGAGTTGGGTGCGGATCGGATCCTCTTCGGTGGCATGCACGACACCGCCGCCTCTTTCGCCACTGGAGAGGATCCCGTGCTGGTGCTCGGAGTCCGGCCTCCCGGCGGCCCGATCGCGATCAACGCGGCGTTCGCCGAGTGGATGGACCGCTGGCCGAGGCCGGCGCGCGCCTACCACGGTGACGTGGACCACTGGCTCGCCGAGAACGCGTTGAGGGAAGGCCTCCGCGTGGAATTGGTTTCATGGCTGATGGAACCGACCGTCCCCTTGCGACGGAAGTTGACGGCTTAGGGTCTGCATCGAAGGTCTGGTTCGATGAGAGTCGCGCCTGAGGTGGTTCCTGGTGGTGCGGACGAACGGCCCGCATACCGGTGTTGTATGTGGGTCGTTCGGCCGTGCCGCCAGGGGCCGCCTCAGGCCCGGCTATCGCGGATCAGACTTTCGATGCAGGCCCTGGTCATCCGAAGGCTGAAGACATTGCCGCAGCAGTGAAATAACGTTTCCTCCAAGCAACCGCACGGCTACGTGGCGCAGCTGAGAGTTCTCTCAGTGTGGTGACTCGGGCGGGGGCACCGGGGTTAATCTCAGGGTCGATCTCAGTGGAAGACCTGAGCCTTCGGTGTGCCCGTGTCGCCGAAGATGGTGCGCACGAAGGCCCATAGGAGGGGACAAGAAGTGAGCGCGTCCGATGGAGTCGCGGCGAGAGCCGTCGACGTGTGGAAGTCTTACGGGTCCGGCGACGCCGCCGTGACCGCGCTCGCGGGGGTGAGCGTCGACCTGGACAAGTCCAGGTTCACCGCGATCATGGGTCCGTCCGGGTCGGGCAAGTCGACGTTGATGCACTGCCTCGCGGGTCTGGACGACGTCACGAGCGGTGAGGTGTGGGTCGGTGACACCAAGGTCACCGGGTTGAAGGACCGCGGTCTCACCGAGTTGCGGCGGGACAAGGTCGGTTTCATCTTCCAGCAGTTCAACCTGCTGCCGACGCTGACCGCGGAGGAGAACATCACCCTGCCGCTCGCGATCGGCGGCAAGAAGGTCGACAAGGCGTGGTTCGACGTCGTCGTCGACACGGTCGGTCTGCGCGACCGGCTCACGCACCGGCCGACGCAGCTGTCGGGTGGCCAGCAGCAGCGTGTGGCGTGCGCCCGTGCGTTGGTGTCGCGCCCTGACGTCGTGTTCGCGGACGAGCCGACCGGCAACCTGGACTCGCAGTCCGGCGCCGAGGTGCTCGGGTTCCTGCAGCGCTCCGCCCGCGAGTTCGGGCAGACGATCGTGATGGTCACGCACGACCCGAACGCAGCGTCGTACGCCGACCGCGTCATCTTCCTCAAGGACGGCCACATCGTCCGCGAACTGCTGTCGCCGTCGGCCGAAGAGGTCCTCGACACGATGAAGCACCTCGACTCCGTTGTCGCGGTGCCGCATGTTTAAGGCGACTCTCAAGAGCCTGCTGTCGCGCAAGCTCCGCCTGGTGCTGTCCGCGCTCGCGGTGGTGCTGGGCGTGATGTTCGTGTCCGGTTCGTTCGTTCTGACCGACACGCTCCAGCGTTCGTTCACCGACCTGTTCTCGTCGGCCTTCGCCAACGTGGACGTCTCGGTGTCACCGAAGGCGGAGAAGGGCAAGCAGCCGGAACCGCTGACGCCGCAGGCGATCTCCGACGTGAAGTCGGTGCCGGGCGTGGCGTCGGCCGTCGGTGACGTGCAGGGGTCCGCGCGGCCGATCGGCAAGAACGGCAAGGTCATCACCACGTCGGGCTCGCCCCGGTTCGGTTTCAACTGGACGGGCACCGGCCAGGAGAAGATCCGCGAGGGCAAGGCGCCTGCCGCGGACGACGAGGTCGTCCTGGGCGGGTATCTCGCGACGACCGGTGGTTTCAAGGTCGGCGACGACATCGCGCTGCTCACGCTGGAACCCAAGAAGACCTTCAAGGTCACCGGAATCTACGAGTACGCGGGCGGCCGTGACTCGCTGGGCGGCGAGCTGTCGGTGGCGTTCACCGAGCCGGTCGCGCAGCAGTTGTTGCTGGGCAAGAAGGACGTGTTCTCCGGCGTCACCGTCACCGCGGCCCAAGGCACGTCTGACGACGCGCTGCGGGACGCCGTCGCGGCCAAGCTCGGCTCCGGCTACGACGTCAAGACCGGTGCGGTGCTGGCGAAGGAGCAGGCCGACCAGATCAACGAGGGCCTGAAGTTCTTCAACTACGTGCTGCTCGGGTTCGCCGGCATCGCGTTGTTCGTCGGCATCTTCATCATCCTCAACACGTTCTCCATCATCGTCGCCCAGCGCACGCGGGAACTGGCGCTGCTGCGATCGATGGGCGCCTCCCGCGGCCAGGTCATCGGGTCGGTGGTGCTGGAGGCGCTGGTGATCGGCCTGATCGCGTCGATCGTCGGTCTCGGGGCAGGGATCGGCATCGGCGCGTTGCTGGCGAAGATCTTCAGCTCGGTCGGTGGCACCAACCTTCAGCTCGCGGGCATCGGCGTGCCGTCGTCGGCGATCATCTCGTCCTTCGCGGTGGGCATGATCGTCACCGTGATCGCGGCGGTCATGCCGGCGCTGCGGGCGTCGCGGATCGCACCGGTCGCGGCGATGCGCGAGGCGGCCACGCCGGACCGGCCGCTCACGAAGATCACGATCACCGGCGCACTGGTGGCCGCCGCGGGTGGCACGTCGCTGGCGTTCGGCTTCAACCAGGCCTCGCTGCCGCTGATCTTCGGCGGCATCCTCGTGGCGTTCGTCGGTGTCGCACTGCTGACCCCGATCCTGTCCAGGCCGATGGTGTCGCTGATCGGCCGCCTGCTGTCGTGGTCGATGCCGGGCCTGCTGGGACGCCGCAACTCCGCGCGCAACCCGCGCCGCACCGCGATCACCGCGGCCGCGCTGATGGTCGGTATCTCGCTGATCACCGGCGTGAGCGTCGTGCTGACGTCGGCGACCAAGTCGATCGAGAAGCTGGCCTCCGGGCAGCTGCAGACCGACCTGATCATCTCCGGCGAGGGCCAGATGGAGGGCCAGCCCGCAACGTTCAGGCGGGACGTCCTCACCAAGATCGAGAAGACCGACGGCGTCAAGTCGGCGGTCGGCTGGTCGCAGGACGGCGTGCTGCAGGGCGAGAACCAGTTGTTCGCGGTCGGCGTCACGGACATGCCCGCGCTGGCGACGATGTTCGCGCTCAAGCCGAAGTCCGGTGACATCGCGCCGCTCAAGGACGACCAGGTCGCGCTGCCGGAGGAACTGGCGGCCGAGAAGGGCTGGTCGGTCGGCAGCAAGGTCACGCTGCAGCTGGCCAAGGGCGAGCCGAAGGACTTCACCGTCGGCTTCATCTGGGTCAAGTCGCAGGTGCTGCAGGGCGCGCTCGTGCTGCCGGAGTCGGCGAGCAAGAGCTTCCGGTCGGACCAGATCGCCCAGGCGTTCGTCCAGGTCTCGCCGGGCGTGTCCGCGGCGGACGTGCAGAAGCGCGTCGAACCGCTGTTCGCGGACAACCCGGAGATCACCGTCCAGGACCGCAGCGCGTTCGTGAAGCAGACGACCTCGCAGTTCGACACGGTCCTGCTGATGATCCAGATCCTGCTGGCGCTGGCGATCCTGATCGCCGTCCTCGGCGTCATCAACACCCTGGCGCTGTCGGTGATCGAGCGGACCCGCGAGCTGGGTCTGCTGCGGGCCGTCGGCATGCGGCGGTCGCAGGTGATGCGGATGATCACCGTCGAGTCGGTGGTGATCTCGGTGTTCGGCGCGGTGCTCGGCCTCGCGGTCGGTCTCGCCCTGGGCGTCGCGACCGTGCAGGCGCTGAAGGACCAGGGCATCTCGGAGATCGGGCTGCCCTGGATGACCATGGTCCAGTACCTGGTGGTGGCGGCGTTCGTCGGCGTGATCGCGGCGATCCTGCCGGCGATCCGGGCCGCGCGTCTGAACGTGCTGGACGCGATCGCGTACGAGTAGGCAGAAAGAAGGGGCTGTGCCACGCCGTCGCGTGGTGGCACAGCCCCTTTTCTCATGCGTGCGGGCAGGTGTCCCGGTAGGCCGAGATGAGAGTGTTCGCGGCCGGTGCGGGGCACAGGAACTGGTCGTAGCGCAGGTCGTCGTCGACGAACCGCTTCAGCCACGACAGCGTGTACTTCCGCACCGTCACGTTGTCACTGCGCGGCGCCGAGTGGTCGCCGCCGCGCAGTTCGAGGAACGCCTTGTCGGGGGCGGCGGTCATCGAGTTGTAGAACGGCGTGGAGTGCTGCGAGTTGGGGGCGGTGGGGTCGTTCTGGCCGCCGAGCACCATGGTCGGCACCGCGACCGTCGGCCAGCTCTTGGTGGTGTGCCAGCCGGCCATCGGGATCGAGGCCTGCAGGGCGGGGCGGGTGGCCGCGGCGCGCAACGCTCCGCCGCCGCCCATGGAGTGGCCCATCACGGCGAGACGCGAGGCGTCGACGCGCGGGTTGGTGCGGACCACGTAGTCGAGCGCCGCCAGCAACTGACGGCCCCGGCTGTCTGGGTCGTCGAAGCCGGACAGGGTGTTGATGGTGATCACGACGAACCCGTAGGACGCCAGGCGCGGACCGAAGTGCGCGACGGACGTCTGGGTGGCGGTGAAGCCGGGTGAGACGGCGACCGCGCCGAACGTGAGATCGCTGGTCGGGGTGTAGACCGTGCCACCGCCGAAGTTCGACTGGCGGGCCACGGCCGCGGACGTCACGGCGAACGTGCCGCGAGAGGCCTCGACTGTTGCGGCCGTGGGTGCGGGGCCGCGCTCGTAGGGGTTGGCCGCCGCGGTGGCGACGGCGGGGCTGGCGACCGGGATCAGCGCCAGGGTGAATGCCGCAAGCACGACTTTGATGCGCACGACGATGACACCTCGATTGGTTGCAGGGGAACCAAAAACCGACGGCGAGGCTCACGCTACCGCCCAGTAGCCTGCCTGGGATTCGGCCACATGGATGGTTACGGGGACGTTTCGACGCTGTTCGACAGAATGTTTCCCAGGACCGGCTCGTCACCCAGCGCAGCGGACCGGGACTTTGTCGTCCTGTTCAGTCACCGTAGAAGCGGTATGCGGCGAATCAGATGGCGCACAAGGGTGATCACGTGCCCACCCGGAGACAGTTCCTCGTTCTGAGCTCCACAGCAGCACTCACCAGCCTGCTGTCCGAGACTCCCGCGTCCGCAGCCGAAATCGCGCAGCCCTACGCGTCCTACTGGCACCCGGCGACGATCCTGAACTGGGATCCGTCGACCGACCGGGACGCGAAGTACAACCGCAGCACGGTGCCGCTCGCGAGACGTGTCGTTCCGGCCAGACCGGCCAACGCGCACGCCCGTGCCGGCGAGGCCCGAGTGCAGGCGCTCGTGGCGTACGCGCCCACGAGCAACAACCCCGCACAGGGCGCGCTCGACATGAACTACTACGCCACGAACTACTGGCAGTACATCGACGAACTGGTGTTCTGGGGCGGGTCCGCGTCCGAGGGCCTGATCCTCGCGCCGAACCCGACGGTCACCGACGCGGCCCACCGCAACGGGGTCAGGGTGATCGGCAACGTGTTCCTCCCGCCGACCGCGTACGGCGGCCAGATCCAGTGGGTCCGCGACTTCGTCAGGCGCGACGGCGACCGGTTCCCGGTGGCGGACAAGATGATCCAGGTCGCCCGGCACCACGGCTTCGACGGCTGGTTCCTCAACCAGGAGACCGCCGGCGGCAACACCCAGCTCGCGAACGACATGCGCGACTTCATCGTCTACCTGCAGAAGTCCGGCCTGCGGATCATCTGGTACGACGCGATGACCGACAGCGGCAGCGTCAGCTGGCAGAACGCCCTGACCGCGCGCAACCGGATGTTCTTCGAGCAGTCCGACGAGATGTTCATGAACTTCTGGTGGAGCACGCAGGGTCTCGCGAGCTCGGCCGCACTCGCCCAGCAGATGGGCCGCAGCCCGTACGACCTGGCGTCCGGCGTGGACGTCGAGTCCAACGGCTACAACACGAGCATCGGCTGGGCGAGCGTCTTCCCCGAGAACAAGCCGCACGTGACGTCGCTCGGCTTCTACCGTCCGGAGTGGACGTTCAAGTCGGCGACGAGTCCCGCCGACTTCTACAGCCGTGACAACAGGTTCTGGGTCGGCCAGAACGGCGACCCGGCGAACACCACGACGACGGCGAACTGGAAGGGCATCGCCCACTACATCACCGAGCTGACGCCGATCACGAGCCTGCCGTTCGTCACGAACTTCAACACCGGCCACGGCAGGAAGTTCGCGGTCGGCGGCACGGTCCGGTCCACTCAAGCCTGGAACAACCTGTCGTTGCAGGACGTCCTGCCGACGTGGCGGTGGAGCGTCACCGGCACCGGCACGAAGGTCACGCCGTCGCTCGACTGGGACGACCCGTACGACGGCGGCACCGCACTGAAGATCACCGGCACCCCGCAGTCCGTCAACGATGTCAAGCTGTTCGCGACGTCGCTGAAGCTGACCGGTGCCAGCCAGTTCGAGATCGTCCACCGCACCGGCACAGGTCCGTCACGACTCCAGGCGATCCTGCGGTTCGGCACGGCGGAGAAGGTCCTCGACCTCGGCGGGGTCAGCGGGGCGTGGCGGCGCAGCGTCTTCCCGCTCGGTGAGCACTCCGGCGCGACGCTCACGGAGATCTCGCTGCGGGTCCTGCCCGGCGCGGCCGTCACGGCGTTGATCGGCCGGATCGGCGTGACGAACCCGGTCATGACTCCCCCGGCGGCACCGACCGGCGTCCAGGTCGAGCAGGTGAGCCGCACCAATGCCACGACGGCATCGGCACGGCTCACCTGGACTCGTTCGCCCGGTTCCATCAGGCAGTACCGGGTCTACAAGTGGACCGGTTCCGAGCGGATCTTCCTCGGTGGCACGACGAACGACGCGTACTTCGTGCCGGCGATCCCGCTCACCCCCGGCGAGACCGCGCACATCGAGGTCGAGGCGGTCAGCGAGGCGTTCGACGTCTCACCGCCCGCGACGATCTCCATCACTGGTACACCCTGACGTAGTCCAGCACCATGTCCTGAGGCAGCTGCGTCCCGGCCCCCGGCGGGCCGGGCCAGTCGCCGCCCACCGCGTTGTTGATGATGAGGAAGAACGGGTGGTCGTAGACCCACGGGCCGCGCGTGGTCTCCAGCACGTTCCGATCGACGGTGAAGAACCGGTTGCCGTCCACGCTGAACGTCATGTGGCTCGAGTCCCACTCGACCGCGAACGTCCGGAACGCCGACGACGCCGGAGCACCCAGTTCCAGCGGTGACCCGTACCCGCCCGCACCGAAGTACGCGGGCGCGTGCAGCGTCGAGTAGACCCGGTTCGGTTCCTTGCCGACGTGCTCCATGATGTCGATCTCGCCGGTGTACGGCCACGGCCTGCGCTGGTCGAAGAAGTCCGCGCCCAGCATCCAGAACGCGGGCCACAGCCCCTGCGTCGACGACACCTTGATCCGCGCCTCGACCCGGCCGTAGGTGAAGTTGAACTTGCCGTAGGTGTTGAGCCGCGCGGACGTGTACTGGCAGGTCCCGCTGCCGCTGACCGGGTCCACCGGGCACGCGCTGCCGGGCGTCACCTCGCGCCGCGCCTGCAGCACCAGGTTGCCGTTGCCGTCGTGCCGGGCGTTGTTGTTGTTCGTGTAGTACTGCAGCTCGTTGTTCACGCCCGGCCCGGTCTCCGGCGTCCACTTCGAGGCGTCCGGCCCGGAGCCCGCGGGCGCGTTGAACTCGTCCGCCCACACCAGCCGGCCGGGGAACGACGGGTTCGGCGGCAGCGGCGGTGGCGTGATCGGCGCGCCACCCGTGCCGTAGACCTGGAACTCCCACAGCGAGTAGCCGTAGCCGTTCGACCTGGCCGTGCCGTACATCCGCACGTACCGGCCGGTGCCGCTGACCGTCAGCGTCTCCTTGAAGCCGCGGCTCGTGGTGGTCGAGTAGATCTCGCGCCAGCTGGAGTTGTTGTCGGAGACCTCGATCCGGTACGCCGTGGCGAACGCCGGATCCCACTGGAGCACGACCTTGGAGATCGTGGCGGTGGCGCCGAGGTCGACGGAGATCCAGCCGGGATCGACCCAGCCGTTCGTCGCGCTCGTCGCCCAGCGGGTCGCCGGATCGCGGTCGAACGCCTTGGCCGGGGTGCACCCCGAGCAGTTCGGGTCGTCCTGGAACGTCGACGCGGCACCGGTCCTGCCGTAGGACAGCAGGGTTTCCCCGCCGTTGCCACCGTCGCGGGTGCCGAACACCTGGAACTCCCACAGCGAGTAACCCCACTGAGTGGCTCGTTGAGCGAGGTCGAGGCGCACGTACCTGCCGGTGCCGGTGACCGGGAGCGTTTCGGTGCCGCCCGGACCGGTCGTCGTTCGACGAAGTTCCTGCCAGGTGGTGCCGTCGGCGGAGATGCTGAGCGTGTACGCCCGCGCGCTCGCGGCCTCCCAGGCCAGCACGACCTGGTCGACCCGCGCGGACGAGCCCAGATCGATCTGGATCCACTGCGGGTCGCTGAACGCGCTGGACCAGCGGGTTCCGGCGTCGCCGTCGACCGCGGCCGTCGCGGCGAAGGCGGCGTTCTCGCTGCTGGACGCGGTGACAGGACGGTTCTGCGAGATCAGCGGACCGGCGGCCGAGGCCTGCACCGGGACGAGCAGGGCGGTCGCGACCATCGCCGCGACGAACAGGGGGAGTCTTCCGCGTTGAAGCCTTCCTGACATGAATGCTCCTGAGGCCGGAGAACGGGACGGCGGCGCGAGAGAGCGCTCTCTGGGACAGGAGTTCAGAGCCGAGAGTCAGGGCATCAGGCATGCCGTGTCAAGAAAACCGGGACTTCTGAACGTTTCTTGCGGATTGACGCCTGATTGCGTTCTGCGCCATGCTCGATGAGCGTGAGAGCGCTCTCCCAATCCTGCTGCGGAGAGGAAAGCTTCAATGAGGAAGCCTTTGTTCCACATCGCCGCCGTCATCGGACTGATAGCCACGGCTCTCAGCATTCCCGTTGCGGCACAAGGAGAACCTGTCCGCGTGGCCGAGTTCCTCGCGGAGTGCCCGATCAGCCACCGGCTGGCGGACGACCCGATCGTGCTGCCGAACCTGGCCGGTGCCTCGCACTTCCACGACTTCTTCGGCAACCACTCGACGAACGCCCGGTCCACCCAGCAGTCGCTGGAGGGCCAGACCGGCAACTGCAACCCGGCCACGGACATCTCGTCCTACTGGGTGCCGACGCTGTACCGCGACAACACGGCGATCGCACCGACCGGGGTCACCTTCTACTACCTCGGTGAAGGCGTGAACAACCCCGGGGCGATCCAGCCCACGCCGTACGGGTTGAAGATCGTCGCGGGCAACGCGAAGGCCACGGGCGATGCCGACAGCATCGCGCGCTGGTCCTGCCTGCACGCCGGGCACGTCAACCCGTCCAAGAACTTCGTCACGTGCCCGGCGGGCACGATGCTGGAGACCTACCTGGACTTCCCGCAGTGCTGGGACGGCCGCAACCTCGACTCGGCCGACCACAAGTCCCACATGTCCTACCCGGTCGCGGGCGGCTGCCCGTCGAGCCACCCCGTGTCCGTGCCGAAGCTCCGGATGGTGCTCAGGTATCCGGTCAGCGGCAGCACCGCCGGACTGCGACTCGCTTCCGGTACAGGGCAAACGATGCACGGTGACTTCTTCAACGTGTGGCCGCGCGCCGAGATGGAGCGCCGCGTCCGCAACTGTCTCAACGTGGTGATCAAGTGCGACCACGCCGGCAACCACGGTTGACAGTACTCCTGCTGGCAGGCCTTCTCGCGGCCTGCCAGCAGGCTCCACCTCCACAGCCAGCACCGCCCTCGACTCCTCAGAACGGTTACGGCGCAACGGAGCGGGCGTTCGTCGAGCTCGCCATCGCCACCGACGAGCAGGCGCTCAGACTGCTCGACCTGACGGAGAACGCCTCGCTCAAGGAGAACCGGAACATCGAGCTCGCCGAACTGAGGAAGCTGCTCGACGCGCCGTACGTGAACAACCACGCCGGGCACGACATGCCCGGCATGCCAACGGATGCCGAGATCCAGCTCGCCTCGACCAGCCCGGACGCGCTCCGGCAGTTCGTCCACACGCACCTCACCGAGTCGCTGGAGGTCGTGCGCTCGGCCGGTTCCGCGATCACCCATCCACCGACCGCCGAGGTGGTCAAGCTGATGGAACGCCACCGCACGGCGGAACTGGCGGCCGGGTGAAGCGCGTGACGCTGGAGGAGGTGGCCCGCGTGGCCGGAGTGTCGCGCGCGACCGCGTCGAGAGTGGTCAACGGCGCCTCCAGCGTGGACGAGTCGCTCCGGCACGCCGTCCAGAAAGCCATCTCCAGCACCGGTTACCTGCCGAACATCGCCGCGCGGTCGCTCGTCACGCGCCGGGCAGCCGCGATCGGGCTGCTGCTGCCGGACGAACGCCGGATGGACGGCGACCCGCACCTCGCGAGCGTCGTCAGCGGCGTCACCAGGGTCGTGCGACCACTCGGCATCCACCTCGTGCTGATGATGACCGGGCCGGGCACCCGCGAGCAGGCGTTGAGCGACCTGCGGTGCGGGCGGCTGGACGGCGTGATCCTCGTGCACACCGATCCCGCGGACCCGGTGCCCGGTCAGCTGATCGCGGCCGGGTTGCCGGTCGTGCTGGCAGGCCGCCCGCTCACGCCGATGCCGATCACCTACGTCGACGTGAACCAGACGGTGGGCGCCGCACTGGCCGCGCGAAGGCTCAAGTCGTTGCAGTGCAACAGGATCGCGACGATCACCGGGCCGCAGGACACCCCGGCGGGCCAGGACCGGCTCGCCGGGTTCCTCGCCGAGGTGCCGAACGCCGTGGTGGTGCACGGCGACTTCACCCGGCAGTCCGGCGTCGCCGCCATGGAACGGCTGATCGGCTGCTGCCCGGACGTCGACGGCGTGTTCATCGCCTCGGACCTGATGGCGAACGGCGCGATCCCCGTGCTGCACCGCAGCGGCCGCAAGGTTCCCGACGACGTGGCGATCGTCGGGTTCGACGACAGCAGCGCCGCGCTGACGTCCGAACCCGAGCTCACGACCGTTCGCCAGCCGATCACCGACATGGCCGCGGAGATGGCGCGTCAGCTGCTGCGCCAGATCAGCGAACCGCGCTCCCCCGCCACCTCGGTGGTCTTCGAGCCGACGCTGGTGGTGCGGGACAGCGGCTGAGTCACGTCCGCGTCCTGATCGGCATGTCCCTCGCGATCGCCCAGGTACCGGCCAGCGCGACCACGAACGACACCGCGAGCAGCAGATACCACTCCGGTCCGAGCGCGTCCGGGATCTCGTCGAGGAACGGCAGGTTGCCCGAACCCGGGAGCTGCACGCGTGTCGCGACCACGAGCGCCAGTGCGACCGGCAGCACCAAGATCCCGCCCGCGCCGAACCTGTCGAACGCCGCCGCGCAGAGCATGCCCACGGCGATCCAGACGAGGTACATCAGCAGGTATGTGAGCTGGGTGCTGTGCTCGTCCGCACGCCAGTCCATCAGCGAGTAGATCCCGCCCTCGGCGAGGAACCCGAGCCACTCGACCGCCGTCATGACGAGTGCCAGCACGACGGAGAACCCGGACGCCGCAACGAGGAACTCCCGCCGTGTCCGGCCGTGCGCGACAGCGATCGGCAGCATGACGTGGATCGCGTAGACGCCCATGAACAACAGGAACCAGGGCCCGATCTGGGAGGCGACGACGTTCCACGCGCTGATCTCGACGTCCCGGAAGACCGAGACGACGAACGTCAGGGCCACGACGAACGCGAACGCGCCGCCGGCGACCATTGCGGAGAACGTGGTGAGGGAAGCGGTCAGGTGACGGAAGATCTTCACCGCTTGCCTCCGACCGGGTCGGTGAGGTGGACGAACAGGTCCTGCAACGCGATCGGGCCGAGCTCCAGGCCGAGCTGACGGGCGCGGATCAGCTGCTCGTCGTCCAACGCGCCGTAGACCATCGCAGCCTTCGTGCGCCCCAGCGACTTCTCGCTGAGCACGGTCAACGCCGCGGTGAACTCGTCGACGTCGGAGGCGTTCCCGGTGACCTCGGTACCGCGTGAGCGCAGTACGTCGGCCTCCTCCTGCAACACCAACCGGCCGCTGTCGATGATCAGCACCTCCTCCAGCAGCGAGGCGAGTTCCTCGATGAGGTGCGTGGAGATGACGATCGTGCGCGGGTGCTCCATGAAGTCGCCCAGCAACGCGTCGTAGAACGCGTACCGGGTCGGCGTGTCCATGCCGAGGTGCGACTCGTCCAGCATCGTGAGCGGCGAGCGGCTCGCGAGCCCGATCACGACGCCGAGCGCGGACCGCTGCCCCAGCGACAGTTCGCCGACCTTGGTCCTCAGCTCGATCTTGAACAGCTCCGCGAGCTTGAGCGCGTAGTCGTTGTCCCACGTGTCACGCCAGGCCGCGCCGTACGCCAGCACGTGCGAGACCTTGTCACCCTTGTCCGCGGCGTCGGCGCTGTGCCGCACCAGGCACACCTGGCGCATCGCGGCGGCGTTCTCGAACACCGGCAGGCCGTCGAGCTGAACGGATCCTGAAGCCTTGCGGTAGCCGGCGAGCGCCGACATCAGGCTGGTCTTGCCGGAGCCGTTGCGCCCCAGCAGGCCGTAGATCTTGTTGCCGGACAACGAGAAGCTCATGTCGTCGACGGCCGTGACAGCACCGTAGCGAACCGTTAAGCCCTGCACGTCAACCCGCATCACACGCCCCCGTTGTTCTCGTGCTGTTCGATCCGGCGGATGACCTCGGCGAGCGGAATGCCGATGGCGCGCGCCTCCGCGACCATCGGGTCCACGACCTCGCCGAAGAACGACTCCCGCCCCTGTTCCCGCAGCATGTCGCGAGCCCGCGTGCTCACGAACATCCCGATCCCCCTCTTCTTGTAGAGCACCTGCTCGTCCACGAGCTGCTGGAAGGCCTTCGCGGCCGTCGCCGGGTTGATCCGGTAGTAGGCGGCGTACTGGTTGGTCGACATGACCTGCTCGTCCGCCTTCAACGCCCCGCTGAGCACGTCCGCCTTGATCCGGTCGGCGATCTGCCGGTAGATCGGGCTCCGGTCGTCGAACACGGTCAGTTCCTTGGTTCGTTACTCATGTAATGAACCATAGCAGTGGCGGCGTAGCATCGGCCAGGTGGTCGGGGTCGCGATTCTGTGCGCGGTGCTCGCGGCCGGGTGCAGCGCGCTCGGTGCGATGTGGCAGCACGCCGGGGTGCGGGAGACGACCGATCTGAAGCTCACCTCGGCGCTCCAGCTCGTGCGCTCACGCCGGTGGGTCTACGGGTTCCTGGTGCTCTTCGCGTGTGCCGTGCTGCAGGTCGTCGCGCTGGCGCTGGCCCCGGTGTCGGTGGTCGCGCCGCTGAACGCGCTGGCCATCCCGATCATCGCGGTGACGCGGGCGCGGCGGCTGACCGGACTGCTCGCCGTGGCGGTGCTGGTGACGACGGCCGGGATCGTGGTGTTCGTGTCCATCACGGCGGGCGCGGCGGTGCCGACCGAGGTGTCGCCGAAGGTGGCGCTGCAGGCCGGGCAACTGGTCGTCGCGGGCGTGCTGGTGTGGGTGGTGGCGGCGACGTTCACCGCGGACGCCGTACGGGCGCTGGCGCTCGCCGTGGGCGCCGGGATCGCGTACGGACTGGTCGCCGTGCTGGTCAGGGACGTGACGACCACACTGCCGGTGATCGAATGGTTCTCGCTCGGCGGGTTGGCCGTCGCCTTCCTGACCGGAGCGTGGTTCATCCAGCTCGGGTACGCCGCCGGGCCGCCGGATCTCGTCGTGGCCGGGCAGACCGTGGTGAACCCGATCGTCGCCGCGTGGATCGGTATCAAGCTGCTCGGCGAGGGCGCCGTCATGAGCGCGCTGACGCAGGCCGGTCTGGTGATCAGCGCGGTCGTCGCGGTGTCCGGCACCGTCGTGCTGGCCTACTACCACCGTGCCAGAGTGACGGCATGACCTTCGTCGTCACGGGTGGCAGTGGTTCGCTGGGCAGGCACGTCGTCGCCGCGTTGCCGGGGGCTCGCTCCGTTTCCCGTTCCTCCGGAACGGATCTGGTGCGCGGCACCGGCTTGAACGCTCTGCGGGCGGACGTGGTGGTGCACTGCGCGACCTCGTTCCGGCACGAGGTTCAGATGGCGCGGGCGGTGCTGGCCTCGAAGCCCGCGCACCTGGTCTACATCTCGATCGTCGGCTGCCACGAGGTGCCGCTCCCCTACTACCGGCAGAAGCTCTCCGCCGAACGGCTGATCATCGATTCCGGTGTGCCGCACACGATTCTGCGGGCAACGCAGTTCCACTCGTTGCTGCGCGGGATGTTCGACGCCGCTTCGAAGCTGCCGCTGATGCTCGTGCCGGGGTTCCGCTTCCAGCCGGTCGACGAGGCCGAGGTCGGCCTGGAACTGGCCTCGCTGGCCCAGGCACCGCCCGCGGGCAAGGCACCCGAGATGGGCGGCCCGGAGATCCGCGAGGCCGTCGACTTCGCGCGGATGTACTTGGCGGCAACGGGAAAGCAGCGTCGGCTCGTGCCGGTGAAGGTGCCAGGAGCGACGTATCGCGCCTACCGCGCGGGCGGGAACCTGACTCCCGGCCGCGCGGTGGGCAAGCGAACGTTCGAGGAGTACCTCAGCGGATCGAGGCAGGCCTGAGGTCCGTCCAGTTCTCCTCGACGTACGACAGGCACGCCTCGCGGTTCTCCTCGCCGAAGACCTTGGTCCACCCGGCGGGCACCTCCGCGAACACCGGCCACAGCGAGTGCTGCTGTTCTTCGTTGACCAGCACGAAGAATCGGCCTTCCGGGTCCTCGAACGGGTTGGTCATCACAGGTCCTTCCTCATGGAACTACTTGACTGCCTGGAGCTTCGGTTCTGCCTGCCGCTGGGCGACTCGCCGCAGCACCGAGTCGAGGATCTCGCCGACGCGCACCGCGGTGTTCGACAGCAGCGACGACGTGATGCCGTGCGTGTGTTCGGTGCCGCCCTGCAGGTAGATGCCGCCGCTCAGGCCGTTGTCCGTGACGACGCGGTAGTCGCGGGTCACCTTCAGCCGGCCGCGCTCGTCGCGTTCGCAGTGGCCGGCGAGGTCGCCGAGGAGCCTGACCGGGTTCGCCGGCCGGTAGCCCGTCGCGTAGACGATCACGTCGGCGTCGATCGGCAACCGGCTGCCGTCGGCGAGCGACTCGACCACGCACCTGCCGTCGGCGGTCACGCCGGTGAGCTTGGAGGTGTTGTGCAGCAACAACCTTTGCCGGCCGACGACCTTCTCCCGGTACACCCGCCGGTACAGCTCCTCGATCAGGTCGCCGTCGACCACGCCGTAGTTCGTGTTGGCGTGGTAGCCCATCAGCTTCTGCTTGACCTCCTCCGGCGCGGAGTAGAAGTCGTCCACCGCGGCGGGGTCGAAGATCCGGTTCGCGAACGAGCTGTCGTCGGCGGGGCTGTAGCCGTACCGCGCGAAGACGCCGTGCACCTCGGCCTCGGGGAAGCGGTCGTGGAAGAACGCCACGGCCTCGGCCGCGCTCTGGCCGGCGCCGACCACGACGACCTGGCGCGGGTCCTTCAGGCTGTCGACGCGGGTGAGCAGGTCCTTGTTGTGCCAGATCCGGTCGCTCGTCTCGATGCCGTCCGGCAGGTTGGCCTCGAGGCCGGTCGCCAGCACGAGGTTGCGGGCCCTGACCTGCTGCTCGCCGACGGCGAACTCGAAGCCGTCGGCACAGGTCCGCACCTGCGACACCTCGGCGCCGTAGGACACGTGGTGCCCGACCCGTTCGGCGGCCCACTCGAAGTAGTCGTGGAACTCCTTGCGCAGCGGGAAGAGGTTCTTGTGGTTGACGAAGTCGATCAACCGCCCGCGGTCGCGCAGGTAGCACAGGAAGCTGAACCCGCTGGTGGGGTTGCGCAGCGTGACGAGGTCCTTGAGGAAGGACACCTGCATGGTGGCGTCCTCGAGCAGCATCCCCCGGTGCCAGCCGAACCGCGGCTGCCTCTCGAAGAAGCGAGCCCTGACAGGCAGCGCGTGTTCCTCCACTGCGATCGCGAGAGCGAGGTTGGACGGCCCGAAGCCTATTCCGGCCAGGTCTAACACCGGTTCCATCGCGATCCTCTCCTGGCACTCCTTGACGTAAAGCGACCTAACTTAACTAAGGCATGCCTTAGCTAGTGCATCAGGGCGTGATCTACGCCGCTGGATCGAGGTTCAAGCCGCGGAGATGGAACCGGCCCGGTCGCTGTGGGGGCGCAGAGATTCCACAACGACCGGGCCGGAGACTGGACCGAGCCGGGACTACGCTCGCGATCGGGTGATCAGGTCGCGGAACCACTGCGCGCTCTGCTTCAGCGTGCGTTCCTGCGTCTCGTAGTCGACGCGGACGATGCCGAACCGCTTGGCGTAGCCGTAGCCCCACTCGAAGTTGTCCATCAGCGACCACGCGAGATAGCCGCGCACGTCCGCACCTGCGCGCACGGCCTCCGCCACGGCGGCGATGTGCGACTTCAGGTACTCGACGCGGTCGGTGTCGGCGACGTAGCCGTCCTCGACGTCGAGGTCGTCGAAGGCCGCGCCGTTCTCGGTGATCACCATCGGCACGCCGTAGTCCTGGTGCAGACGGACCAGCAGTGCCGTGAAGCCCTCGGGAACGATCTCCCAGTCCATCGCGGTGACCGGACGGCCCTGCGGCACCACCTCGGACACTGCCGGGTCGTCGGTCGCCTTGTGGACGTGCGAGGTGTAGTAGTTCACGCCGAAGACGTCCAGCGGCGTCGAGATGATCTCCATGTCGCCGGGGCGGACCGGGATCCCGGCGCCGCGCGCGGCGATGTCGACCAGCACGTCCTCGGGATAACGCCCGTGCACCAACGGATCCATGTAGATCCGCGTGCCGAGGCCGTCCGCGCGCCGGGCCGCGTCGATGTCGCGCGGGTCGTCCGAGGCGGCCGTGTGGGTGCCCATGTTCAGCGTGATGCCCAGCGACGCCACGCCGCGCGTCCGAAGCTCCTGTGCGGCAAGGCCGTGCGCCAGCAGCAGGTGGTGCGTCGCGCGCATGGCCTCGGCGAAGTTCTTGCGGCCCGGCGCGTGTCTGCCGGTGTCGTAGCCGAGCACGGCCGAGCACCACGGCTCGTTCAGCGTCGTCCACGTCGGCACGCGGTCGCCCAGCGCGTCGTGCACCAGGCCCGCGAACTCGGCGAAGCGGTAGGCCGTGTCGCGGTGCGGCCAGCCGCCCGCGTCCTCCAGTTCCTGCGGCAGGTCCCAGTGGTAGAGCGTCAGCCAGGGGTCGACGCCCTTGCCCAGCAGCTCGTCGACGAGCCGGGAGTAGAAGTCGATGCCCTTGGCGTTCACCGGGCCGCGGCCGCCGGGCTGGATGCGCGGCCACGACACGGAGAAGCGGTACTTGTCCACGCCCAGGCGAGCGATCATCGCCACGTCGGACGGCATGCGGTGGTAGTGGTCGCACGCCACGTCGCCGTTCTCGCCGTTCAGCACGGCGCCGGGTCGGCGGGAGAACGTGTCCCAAATGGACAGTGTCCGGCCGTCCTCGTCGTACGCGCCCTCGATCTGGTACGCCGAGGTCGCGACGCCCCAGAAGAAGTCCCGGGGCAGCCCTCCAAGAGGATCAGACGCAGTCACGTCAGACACGCGCGTCCTCCAGCCAGCACGCCACGCGACGGCGTTCCTCGACGGACTCCAGCGACGGCATCCGCTCACCGCAGACGTCCATCGCGGACGGGCAGCGCGGGTGGAACGGGCAGCCCGACGGCATCGAACGCAGGTCCGGCGGCGAGCCGGGAATGCCCTTCAGCTCACGTCGAGGCCCGCGCAACGCCGGGAACGACCCCAGCAGGCCCTGGCTGTACGGGTGCTTGGCGGCGCGGTAGATCTCGTCCGCCGGCGCCTCCTCGACCACTCGCCCGCCGTACATGATCGCGATGCGGTCCGAGAACTCGACCAGCAGCGAGATGTCGTGGGTGATGAAGACGACCGAGAAGCCGAGCGTCTCGCGCAGCCGCATCATCTGACCGAGGATCTGCCGCTGCACCACCACGTCCAGCGCGGTCGTCGGCTCGTCCATGATCACGATCTCGGGTTCCAGCGCGAGCGCCATCGCGATCATCACGCGCTGCCGCATGCCGCCGGAGAGCTGGTGCGGGTACGAGCCCAGCCGGTCGACGGGAATGCCGACCAGGGACAACAACTCGCGGCCGCGCGCCGTCCGTTGCGGGCGCTTCATCTGCGGCCGGTGGGTGCGCAGCACGTCGTCGATCTGCGTGCCGACCGAGATCACCGGGTTCAGGGCGTTCATCGCGCCCTGGAACACGATCGCGATCTCGTTCCACCGCAGCACCTGCAACTGCTTGTCGGTCAGCGACAGCAGGTCCTGGCCCTTGAACAGCACCTCGCCGGACGGCACCTTGCCCGGCGTCTGCAGCAGCCTGGTCGCGGCATAGGCCAAAGTGGACTTGCCGCTGCCGCTCTCCCCCGCGAGACCGAGCACCTCGCCCGCGTTCAGCGTCAGCGAGACGTTGTGCACGGCTCGCAGGTTGCCGTAGTCGACCGAGAGATCGCGGATCTCCAGCACCGGGCTCATGCGCGCACCTTCCGCAGGCGGGGATTCGCGTACTCGTCGATCCCGAAGTTGATCAGAGCCAGTGCCGTGCCCAGCAACGCGATGCACAGCCCGGCGGGGACGAACCACCACCACGCGCCCAGGCCGAGCGCCTGGTTGCTCTGCGCCCAGAACAGGATCGTGCCCCAGTTCCAGGTCGACAGCGAGATCACGCCGACGAACGACAGGGTGATCTGCAGCATGACCGCGAAGATCACCGTGCCGACGAAGCCGGAGCCGATCACCGCCAGCAGGTTGGGCAGCACCTCGAACACGATGATGCGCCAGGTCCGTTCACCGGACGCCCGCGCGGCCTCCACGAAGTCCCTGCGCCGCAACGACATCGTCTGAGCGCGCAGAATCCGGGCGCCCCACGCCCACGCCGTCAGGCTGATCACCCCGGCGATCAGGACCGTGTCGGCCGACGGCAGCATCGAGGCCACGATGATGATCAGCGGCAGTGCCGGGATCACCAGGAAGACGTTGGACAGCATGGACAACGCCTCGTCGGCAGCGCCACCGAGGAACCCGGCGGTCACCCCGACCAGGATCGACAGGAAGGTCGCGAGCACACCGCACACCAGCCCGACGACCATCACTCCCCTGGTGCCCACGAGCACCTGGGAGAAGATGTCCTGCCCGGTCATGGTCGTGCCGAACCAGTGCGCGCCCGAGGGCGGCGACAGCAGGTCGTCGCTCATCGCGGACGGGTCGTACGGCGCGATCCACTCGCCGATCACCGCGATCAGCGTGAAGAAGGCCAGAATGCCGAGGCCCAGCTTGGTCTTGAAGTTCATCGGAGTCTCAGCCCTCCCGCCGCGTGCGCGGGTCCAGCAGCAGGTAGCCGATGTCCGCGAGCAGGTTCGCCACCAGCACCGCCAGTGTGATCACCAGGAACACTCCCTGCATCAACGGGTAGTCCTTCGCGCCGATGCCCTGGAACAGGACGTAGCCGAGGCCCGGGTAGGAGAACACCATCTCGACCAGCAGGGCGCCGCCGACGATGAAACCCAGCGACAGCGCGAAACCGGAGATCGACGGCAGCACGGCGTTGCGGGCCGCGTAGGCGAACATGATCCGCTTCTGGGTGAGTCCCTTGGCCCGCGCGACGAGCACGTAGTCCTCCGCCGTCACGGTCACCATCATGTTGCGCATGCCCAGGATCCAGCCGGCCACCGAGCTCACGATGATCGTGACGCCGGGCAGCACGGCGTGCTCCAGCATGCTGCCGATGAACTCGCCGGAGAACTCCGGCACCAGTCCCGGCGCGTAGCCCCCGGACGCCGGGAACAGCGGCCACGTCACGGAGAACAGCGAGATCGCGATCAGCCCGAGCCAGAAGTACGGGATCGACGACAGGAACGTCGTGACCGGGATCAGGTTGTCCATCCACGATCCGCGCTTCCACCCCGCGTAGACACCCAGCAGGGTGCCGAGCAGGAACGCGATGACCGTGGTGACGCCGACCAGCCCGAGCGTCCACGGCATCGACTGCGCGAGCACGTCGGCGACCGGCGTCGGGAAGAACGTGAACGACAGCCCGAGATCGCCCCGCACGAGCGATCCCCAGTAGTCGACGTACTGCTCCCAGATCGACTTGTTGTCGTCCAGCCCGAAGAGGATGTACAGCGACGCCATCGCGTCGCTGTTCAGCCGTCCACCGAGCTTGGTGATCATCGCCTGCACCGGGTCGCCGGGAAGAAAGCGCGGCAGCAGGAAGTTCACCGTGATCGCCGCCCACAGGGTGACCAGGTAGAACAGCGCACGACGCAGCAGGAAGCTCATGCCGCCGCCTCCGCGTACAACCAGCAGGCCGCCCAGTGCCCGTAGGAGTCGACCTCGGTGCGGGCCGGCGCCTGGGTCCAGCAACGCTCCTGCACCTTCGGGCAGCGCGCCGCGAACTGACAGCCGGTGGAGATCTGCGCGACCTCCTCCAGCGGCGCGTCCAGCGCGAGCACCGACCGTTCCGGGTCGGGCGCGGACTCGATCAGCAGCTGCGTGTACGGGTGCGCCGGCCGCTGCGTCACGGACTCGCTCTCGCCGCCCTCGACGATCTGCCCGCCGTACATCACGAACGTCTCGTCCGCGAAGTAGCGCGCCGACGCGATGTCGTGCGTGATGTAGAGGACCGCGAGCTTGAGCCGGTCCTTCAGGTCCAGCAACAGGTTCAGCACACCGAGCCGGATGGAGACGTCCAGCATGGACACCGGCTCGTCGGCGAGCAGCACCTCGGGGTTGGCCGCGAGCGCGCGTGCGATCGCGACGCGCTGCCGCTGACCGCCCGACAGCTCGTGCGGGTACCGCGCGGCGAAGTCGGCGGGCAGGTTCACCCGCTCCAGCAGTTCCTCGACCGTCTCCGACTGCTTGTGGATCTTCAGCGGCCGGGTCAGGTGGTAGCGGATCGTGTGGACCGGGTTGAGGGACGCGAAGGGGTCCTGGAACACCATCTGGACCTTGCGCCGGTACTCCCGGACCCTTCGCACCTTCTCACCGTCCAGCAGGATCTCGCCGGAGGTGGGTTCCACGAGCCGCGCGAGCAGCTTCGCCACCGTCGACTTGCCTGATCCGGATTCGCCGACGAGGGCGGTCACGCGCCCGCGGCGCAGGACGATGGAAACGTCCTGCACCGCGCGCACGCGCTTGTAGGTCTTGACCAGACCTTTCGCTTCAAGCGCGACTTCATTCATCTACGATCCCGCGGGCTTCAGCTTCATGACGATCTGCAGGGCGTTGGGCAGGGTGGCCTGCGGCGGACCGTACGGGTCCTCCTCGGTCGGCCAGCCGACCCAGTTCTTCGTGCTGTACTCCGCGCCGATCGGGCCGGCGGAGGTCGGGATCATCGGCACCTGCTCGACCATGATCTTCTGCAGCACCGCGAGGGCCTTGGCCCGCGCCGCGTCGTCCGCCGCGTTCGCGTATTCGGCCAGTGCCGCGGTCGCCTCGGGGTTGTTGTAGCGCCCGAAGTTCACCGCCGCGGTCTGCCCGACCGGCTTGATCTCCGCGCTGTCCATGATGTTCTGGTACATCTCGTACGGCGTCGCGCCGGTGTTGGTCCAGCGCAGCGAGCCCTGGAACGCGCCGTTGGCGAAGTCGGTCGTCCACGCGTCCGCGGTCTGCGTGCGCACGGTCGCCTCGATGCCGATCTTCTTCAGGTCGCCCTTGATGATGTCGAGCACCGTCAGGTAGTCGGACCAGCCGGACGGGTTCGTGAGCTCGATGGTGACCGGCTTGCCGTCCGGAGCCTTGAGCACGTCGCCTTCGAGCTTGAAGCCGGCCGCGGTGAGCTTCTGCTTCGCCCCGTCGACGTCGATCTTGAACTTCGCGTCCTTGTACTCCGGCGCGAGGAACGAGTCACCGGCGGGCAACGGCATACCGGTCTTCGACTCGAGCTTCGGGAAGAGACGGGCCTCACCCTTGACGAAGATCGCCTCGCGGTCGATCACGTCGCTCATCGCGGAGCGCAGCGCGGCGTTGTCGAACGGCGCGATCGTCGTGTTCAGCCACAGACCGTGGATGCCGAGACCGGCCGGGAACCAGAGCTTGTGGTTGGCCGGGTCCTTGTCGACGTACAGCTTTTGGTAGTCCGGGATGAAGACGTACGACCACTGGCTCGCACCCGACGCCAGCGCGGTGGTCTGCGCCGTGTTGTCGTTGTACGAGGTGTACTGGATCTCCGGAACCTTGGGCAGTTCCTGCCAGTACTCGGCGCGCCGGGCGATCGTCACGGTCTGCGAGGTGAACGACTTCAGCTCGTACGGACCGGTGCCGACGGGCTTCGGGTTCGTGTAGGTCGTCGGGTCCGGGACGGTGCTCCACACGTGCTGCGGAATCACCATCGCGCTGATGACCTTGTTGCGGGTCACGAACTGCGGGCTCGCGAACGACACCTCGACCTTGTTGTCCGGCGTCGCGGTCGCGGTCTCGACCTTGAGCGAGTCGCGGTTGTTGAGCGCCGGCCACTTCTTCAGGATCTCGAACGAGAAGGCGACGTCAGCGGCCGTGAGCGGCTTGCCGTCGGACCACTTCACGTTCTCCCGGATCGTGAAGGTGACCTTCTTGTAGTCGGGCGTCCAGTCCCACTTGGTGGCGAGCCACGGCACCGGGTCCTGAGCCGGGCGCGTGTTGTTCACGAACGCGAGCGGCTCGTAGATCTGGTAGCGGTAGCCGAGCGAACCCGCCGCCGACGTGGGCAGGAAGGGGTTGTGGTTCTCGGTCAGCGGCCCGTTGGGCATGCCCACGGTCAGCACTCCGGCAGCCTTGGTGGCGCCACCAGAGGAGCAACCGGTCGCCGCGAGCGCCAGTGCTAACGCGACGATGACTGTTCTGCGCATGGGGGAATCTCCCGATACGACGGTGTATGAGAGCGCTCTCTCATACGTACGGCGAACTAGCCAGACCGCGCACGGCCTGGCCGGTTCGTTTCAGTTGTGGTGGAGCAGGGTGGGTCAGGGCGCGGATTCGCGCACGATCAACGAGGTCGGCAGCACCAGCGGGTGGTCGGGCATCGGCTGTCCCTCGAGCGTGGAGAGCAGCATCCGCGCGGCGGCGGCACCCATCTCCTGTGCCGGCTGGCGGATCGTCGTCAGCCGAGGTTCGGTGTGTCCCGCGACCGGGACGTCGTCGAAGCCGACCACGGACACGTCGTCGGGGACGACGCGGCCGGCCTCCCGCAGCGCTCGCAGCACACCGACCGCCGAAAGGTCGTTCTGCGCGAACACGGCGTCGAACGGGATTCCACTCGCGACGAGCTTGTCGACGGCCACCTCACCGCCTTCCGTGGTGAAGTCGCCGTCGACCACGAGGTCCGGGTGCAGCGTCAGGCCCGCTTCCGCCAAAGCGAGCCGGAACCCGTCCAGCCTCGCCTGAGTGCACCCGAAGTGCGGTGGTCCGGTGACGACGGCGAACCTGCGGCGGCCTGCCGCGACGAGATGCCTCGCGACATCCGCGCCTCCCTGCCGGTTCGTCGTCGTCACCGAAGGGAACTCCGGGTGCGAGCCGCGGTCGTCGATCATGACGACCGGCAGGCCCGCCCGGTAGAGCGTGGAGATGTAGTGCAGGGCGTCCGGCGGCTCGACGACCAGCAGGCCGTCGAAGGCGTTGGCGGACACGTGGTTCGCGAACTGGTTCAGCGACTCGGGTCCGCGGTTCAGCGTGTAGAGCAGAAGGCCGTAGCCGTCGGCTTCGAGAGTGTCCACGATGCCCTGCAGCACCTCGCCCATCCACGGCCAGGTGAGCGACGGCGCGAGCATCGCGACGGTGCGGGTGCGGCCTCGCGCCAGACCGACGGCACGGGCGCTCGGCACGTACCCGATCTCGTCGATGACCTTGCGAACTCGTTGCGCGGTAGAGGCGTCCACGTCCGGCTTACCGTTCAGCACACGTGACACGGTCGCTTTGGACACCTGGGCGCGTTGGGCGACCTCTGCGATCGTGACACGCATGCCGAACTTCCTTCCGCCGCCTCCTGAAACCGGTTTCGGTACCGGTTCCGACGAGGTGTGACGGAGTCAACAGCCTGACGTGAGGATTAGTCAAGAGTCTTGCCGGAAGTTCGTGAGAGCGTTTCCACAGCAGGGTGCATCGATGCAGGTAGAACACTGTCGAGCGCCCTGAATTGAGACACCTTGATCGATTCCTGCTTCCGTGTTTCCCTCCGCCGAACGGAGTACTCGTCGCGTCTCAACTGATCGTGCACAATCAGGGACATGGGGGTTGTGACAGCGGTAAGCCGCAACGAGGAGTACACGTTCACAAAGCCGGCACGGGAGAGCATCACTTTGCTCGCCGGTCTCGGCGTCGAGGGCGACGTCCACCAGGGCGTGACGGTCAAACACCGGTCGCGGATGGCGCAGGACCCGACCCAGCCGAACCTGCGCCAGGTGCACCTGATGCACGCCGAGCTCTTCGACGAGCTCCGGGACAAGGGTCACGCCGTGGAGCCCGGCCAGATCGGCGAGAACATCACCACGCGGGGCATCGATCTGCTCGGCCTGCCCACCGGAACGTTGCTGCACCTGGGTTCCGAGGCCGTGGTCGAGGTGACCGGGCTGCGCAACCCGTGCCTGCAGATCGACGGGTTCTCCAAGGGGCTGCTCAAGGAGGTCGTGGGCAAGGGCCCGGACGGGGAACTGGTCCGGCGCGCGGGGATCATGTCGATCGTGCTCGCCGGCGGCGTCGTCCGCCCCGGTGACGAGATCCGCGTCGAGCTGCCCGCGCACCCGCACCGTCCGCTGGAGAAGGTCTAGCTGTTGCCGAAGTGGTCGTCGAGGATCACCGAGATCGTTCTCGGCGCCTCGACGACCGCCAGGTGCGCGGCGTCCCCGACGACGTAGAGCTCCGAGTCCGGCAGGTCGTCCGCGATGTGCCGGACGAGTTCCGTCGGCGTCGCGTGGTCCTGGGCCGCCGCGATCACGACGGTAGGCACGTCGATCTTCGGCAGATCCGGCCGCAGGTCCATGTCCCGGACTGCTTCGACGCAGGCGAGGTACGACGGCAGGTGGGTCCGGAGCAGTTCGGCGCGGTAGTGCGCGACGACGGCCGGCGCGCACGTCGGCGTGAACCACCGGGAGACGATCGAGTCCGCGACGGACTCCATCCCGTGTGCACGTAGCAGTTCGACGCGTTCGTCCAACCTGGCCTTGTCCGGCACCCAGGCGGTGGTGCACACGAGTGCCAGCCGGGAGATCCGGTCGGTGTGCGCGGCCAGCCACATGCCGACCATGCCGCCGAGGGACACGCCGCAGTAGTACACCTGGCGCAATCCCAAGTGGTCCAACAGTTCTACGACGTCGTGCGCCAGGTCTTCGATCGTGCACGGGCCTTCGACGGGCGCGCTGCCGCCGTGACCTCGGTGGTCGAAGCGCAGCAGGCGGAAGGGCAGCGAGAACTCGCGCCACAGTCCGGTCGTCGTGCCGAGCGCGTTGCCCAGCACCAGCACCGGCGCGTCCCGCGGGCCGGTCAGCGTGTGGTGCAACACGGCGTCACCTCCTCGCTGTGCCCCGACATCCGCGAGTCTGCCTGGGCTTTTGCCCGCCCGCACGACGAATCCGGCGTACGGCGGCACGCGTACCGACAACCACCGTCCTGGCCCCCGCCGAAACACTGTTACGGGGAGCAGAATGGTGGCTTGCCGCCGCCACCGACCTCACCGGGAAGCCGATGAACTCCGTTGCTCCGTTCGCGCACGAGGCCCTGTTCTACCGAGACGAGGACACCTTCCTCTCCGGTACGGCCAGATTCGTGACGGAAGGTGTCGACAGTGGCGAGCCGGTGCTGGTGGCGGTGTCGGAGGCAGGCATCGCGCTGCTGCGCGCACGCCTGGGCGAAGCGGCGGACCAGGTCCACTTCATCGACATGACCGAGGCCGGCCGCAACCCCGGCCGGATCATCCCCGGCGTGCTGATGGCGTTCAGCGCGAGCGCGCAGGGCCGCTTCCGCATGATCGGCGAACCGATGTGGCCCGGCCGCACCGAACTCGAGTACCCGGCGTGCGTGCAGCACGAGGCGTTGATCAACACAGCGTTCGAAGGCAGGCGGGGCGTCATCCTGTGCCCGTACGACGCGGCGGCGTTGCCCGGCCGCGTGCTGGAGGACGCGCGGCGCACCCATCCCGTGGTGATCGAAGGCGAACGGCGCGTGGCGAGCGAGTGGTACACCGACCCCGCCGGCCTGACCGACATCTACAACGTGCCGTTACCGCCGCCGCCCGCGGACGCCGAGGAGCACCCGTTCACCGTCGGCACCCTCGCGCACATGCGCAAGGTCGTGTCGGCGTACGCGCACTGGCTGCGCCGCGAGCAGATCGAGGATCTGATGCTCGCCGTGAACGAACTCGCGACGAACAGCATCCTGCACGCGTCCGGGCGCGGGGTGCTGCGGATGTGGCGCGAGGGCGACACGGCGGTGTGCGAGGTGAGCGACGAAGGCACCGGCTTCCCACCGTCGTTCACCGGCCTGTCCGGCTTCGGAATCGTGATGGTGAACCTGTTGTGTGACCTGGTTCGCACCCACACGAGTCACAGCGGTACCACCGTTCGAGTGTACTTGGGCCGGTAGAGAGTCACCGCCATCTCATCGCAATGCGCAGGACACGAGGACCTGTTTTCCTTGCACGGATATGACAGACCACCTCTCCCCCCTTGACATCGCTTTCCTCGCAATGGAAGGCGACAGCAACCCGTTGCACCTCGGCGCGGTGGCGACCTTCGCACCGTCCACTCCGGTGCATCCGGCTCGCATCGCCGCCGTGCTGTGCGAACGGGCGCAAGAGATTCCGCGCCTGCGCCAGCGCGCCCGCACCTCGATGTTCGGCGGCGCGCGCTGGGTGGAGGACCCCGGCTTCGCGCCAGAGGACCACGTCTTCACGCACCACGTGCGCGGCCGTGATCGGTTCGCCACCCTGGTGTCGCACCTCATGGCGCAGCCGCTCGACCTCGCGCGCCCGCCGTGGGAGCTGCACGTCATCACCGGCCTCGCGGGCGGCAGGTTCGCCGTCGTCGCGAAGCTGCACCACTCGCTGTGCGACGGCATGAAGGCCGTTGGCCTGGGAATTCAGCTCTTCGACCCGTCGCGGCTGTCCATTCCGGACGCTCCGCAGCCCGTGGTGAAGTCGATCATCCCGTCCCTCCCGTCGCTGCGCGGGATCAAGGACACCTTCGACATCGCCTCCTCGGTGCTGATGAACACGCGTCCGCCGACGCTGAACTCGCCCGTGCTCACCGCGTCCACCCGGCCACGCCGGGTGGTGATGTCGCGCCTGGATCTCGCGGACGTGCACCGAATCCGGCGCGCGCACGGCGGCACGGTGAACGACGTGCTGCTCGCCCTGGTCACGGGTGCGTTGCGGCACTGGCTTTCCGCGCACGGCAGCGCCGGCACCGACTCGGTCGTGCGCGCCCTGATCCCGGTTAACCAGCGCTCACGCTCCGGTGACGGCGCCTCGGGCAACCAGATCTCCGGTTTCCTGGTCGCGCTGCCCGTCGGCGAGACCGACCCGGCGCAACGCCTGCGGAACATCCGCGCGCAGATGGAGTCCGCGAAGGCCGCCGGTCCCGACCGGGGCGCCGGCGCGCTGCCGTTGCTCGCCGACAAGGTGCCGCCGCTGGTGCACCGCCTGGCCGCGCCGGTGATGGGCCGCTGCGCTCCCCTGCTGTTCGACACGCTGGTCACCTCGGTGCCGCTGCCGTCCGTGCCGCTCGCGCTGGACGGCGCCGCGTTGTGCGAGATGTACCCGGTGGCGCCGGTCGCACCCGGTCACGCCGTGGGCATCGCACTGTCGGTGTACCGCAACTCCGTGCACGTCTGCCTGAACACGAACCAGTCGTGGATGTCGGACGCGCAATGGCTGGACGGAGTGCTGCGCCGAGAGCTCGTCGCTTTGCAGGAGACTCGCGAGCTGGTGGGTTTGCCGAGGTAGACGCACGGGCAAACCTGGTTTCATGAGCAACACCGTGGTCCTCGACGTGGACGGCACCCTGGTCGACACCAACTACCACCACACGGTGGCGTGGCTGCGCGCGTTCCGCGAAGTCGACGTCACCGTGCCCGCGTGGCGAGTGCATCGCGCGATCGGCATGGGCGGCGACAAGCTCGTCGCCGCCGTGGCGGGCGACAAGGTCGAGCAGGACCACGGCGACGAGGTGCGCGCCGCGTGGGAACGCCACTTCGACACCATGCTCGACGAGATCCAGCCGCTGGAGGGCGCGCACCGCCTGGTGCGGGCCGCGACCGACATGGGCCTGGCCGTGGTGCTCGCCAGCTCGGGCAAGAGCAAGCACGTCGAGCACTACCTGAAGCTGCTCGACCCCGGCGACGTCGCGTGGACGACCTCCGACGACGTCGACGACAGCAAGCCCGCGCCGGACCTGATCGAGGTGGCGCTGCGCGAGGTCAAGGGCGACCGCGCGGTCGCCGTCGGCGACTCGGTCTGGGACTGCGAGGCCGCCGCACGGGTGGGCCTGCCGTCGATCGGGCTGCTCACCGGCGGGTTCGCGGAGAACGAACTGGTCGACCGCGGGGCCTCAGCGGTGTACGCGAACCTGGACACGCTGCGGGCGGAACTGGCCGACCTGCCGTTCGCCGAGGTGAGCGACCCGAACGCCTAGGGCAGCGGCTCCTGCGACGGAGTGGGCGCCTCCGAGGACTTCTTGCGGTCCTTCTTCTTCTCCTTGTTCTTCTTCGTCGTCTCGTCGACCGGCTCCTCCTCGGTCGTCTCGACGGCCGAGGTCGACGGGTCCACACCGCTCGCCCCTGGCTGCGGCGCACCGGGCACCCCGGGCGCCTCCGACCCGTCCGGCGTCTGCACCACGGTCACCGTGGACTGCGTCACCGTCACCACCTGGGTCTGCGCGTCCGGCGTCACAGGCTTGTCCGCCGCCGGCGCCTCGTTCCCGCCAACGGCGAAGTTGGCCACCACCACGGCCACCGCGGTGACGGCCACCGCCGCGGCCGAGATCGCCAAGCGCTTGCCCCGCCAGGACCGGGGCTCCGGCACGACCGGACCCGTGGGCGCGTCCGGAGCGACCGCCGCGTCGGGCAGCAACGCGGGCAAGCCCCGGCTGGCCTCGAAAGCGGCGGTCAGCGAGCGCGCGCACTGGGCGGCGGTCGGCCGGCGCGACGGGTTCATGTCCGTCATCGCGGACAGCAGCGATTCCCAGGCAGGCGGCAGGTCGAGCGGGATCCGCGGCGACCGGGCCAGCCTGGCCAGCGCGGCCTCGGCGTCGCCGCCGGGGTACTCGCTGCGCCCGGTCAGGCACTCCAGCAGCACGAGGCCGAGCGCGTAGACGTCGGCGGCGGGCCCGACGTCCGAGCCGCGCACCTGTTCCGGTGACAGGTAACCGGCGGTGCCGACCAGCACGCCGGACGTCGTCACCCGCGTCACCTCGGCCACCAGCGCGAGACCGAAGTCCGCGAGGTACGCCTGCTTCTCCTCGTCGTCGATCAGGATGTTGGACGGCTTGATGTCGCGGTGCACGACGCCGAGGTCGTGCACGTGGTCCAGGACCGCGGCGATCTGGCTGCCGATCCGCGCCACGAACCGGGGCGGCAGCGGTTCGCGCATGCGCTGGCGCAGGGTGCCGCCGGTGATCTCGCGCATCACGAAGTACGGGCGGCGCGACAACGAACCCGACGCGTAGACCGGGATGATGCCCGGGCACTCCAGCGAGACCAGCATCGAGGCCTCGCGCTGCAGGCGCAGTTCGTCGTCCGGCAGGCCGGGGCCCGTGAAGATCTTGACCGCGACCGACGACGTGGTCTCGCGGTCGTACGCGCGGTAGACCTCCGCCATGCCACCCGAGCCGAGCAGCGACCCGATCACGTAGCGGTCGTCGACCACCGTGCCCGTCAGGTCACCGTCCCAGCGCTCGCTCATGGGCCTCCGCTCCGTCGCACAGCAAAACTAACGGGTCGCGTGGAATCACGGCTACCCGGTCACGCCTGACGATCACACTACGATCAGCCCGGCTTCGATCTCCCGGACGACCGCCACATCGCGTTCCAGCTGGTCGGCGTCGGTGTTCGCCAGCACTACCGAACCCAACGACGTCCACAGGTCATCGGTTCGCGGCACCGTCGAACCTTCGCGATAGGGCAGCGCGTCGCTCTGGTAACTGGGCAAAAGTGAGGCCAGCTCGTCAAATCGCACCGAGTTGCCGAGCTCTCCCGCCGCGGGCGAGGACAGGTACACCGACTTCACGTGCCGGCGTCGCGAGTACCGGCCGACCGACGAGTCGCCGTCGACGCGGTGCCGCACCATCCGGGTGATCTGGCTTTCGCCGGTACCCAGCACGGTGAGCTCCTGCTGCTCCGCACCGGCCAGCCGCGCGCCGATCTCGATCAGCCGCGGGCCGTCGGGGGTGATCATGACCTCGACGTGCGCCGGCCCGTTGCGGACGCCGGTCGCCTCGAGCACCTGGCGCACGTAGTCGAACAGCACGTCGACCACCGGCTCGTCCTGCGCGACCAACGTGTTCGACAGGTAGATGCCGAGCCGGTCGCCGCGCCGTTGCTTGGCATAGCGCCAGACCGCGACCAGGCCGTGTTCGCCGTCGATCGAGTAGGTGTCGACCTCGTACTCGGTGCCCACCGCGAGTTCCTGCACGAGCACCTTGTCGTTGCGGATGTTCAGCTTGTTAACGCAACCGAGAATCCGGTCGAACTTGGCCCGCCAGTCGTCGCCCGGCATCGCCACGAACACGTCGTCCGTACCGCCGCTCTCCTGCGGTTTCACCACGATCGGCGAGTCCTCCAGGCCTTCGCGCCGCAGCCACGCGGCGACCTCGTCGACGCGGTCGGAGCTGATCTGACGCAGGTGCGGCACCTCGGCGGTGCGCAGCGCCACGGCCATCTGCCACTTGTCGCGGCGCGCGGAGGAGAGCGTCAGGACGTTCGACCGGCCCGGCGCGATGAGCTCCGACAACGCCTCCGCGGTCTCGACACCGGTCTCGGTGCCCGGCACGACGGCGATCGGCTCGTGCACGGCCAGTTTCGCGGCGAGCTCGTCGAGGTCGTGCAGCACGTGGACCTCCGCGAAGTCGTCCGGGATCCAGTCCAGCCCGGCGGGAGGCTTCTCCGTCGTCAGCACCGCGATCGCGTCGACGCCCCGCGCCGCGAACGCGGGGGCGATGCCCTTGCCCGCCGAGTACGGATCCACCACCACGATGCTGCTCACCCTTGCTCCTTCGTTAGGACACTTGACGAACGAGGAGCACAACGGCCCTGGTGCGAGCGGGCATTCCTGTCTCGATTGGGTCGAGACGACCGTCACTCGAAACGCAACGTCTCGTAGACAGGTCTTGTCACCAGACAGCCAGAAGACGCCCGCCAGACCCGCGCGAGCCGCGTGCGGAGATCGGTGCCGCCGCTCAGTGCCTGGGCCACGAACTGCAGTCCGAGCAGCTCCGCGACGATCTGCTCGGCCGCGTGCCGGACGTTCACCTCCGGCCGCAGTTCGCCTCGTTCCCGAGCGAGCGACAGCAGCTCCCGCACCACCGCGACCCAGCCGACGACCTGTGCGGCGGCCACGACGTCGAAGAACACCGCCTCCCGCAACAGCTTCGCGCTGACCCGCACGGTGAGGTCGGTGTCCAGCCTGCGGGTGAACTCGAACGACATCGCGATCAGCGCCTGGACCGGCGACTGCTCGATCGCGAGCTGCTCGTCGCGCAGCCGGTGCCACAACAGCGACTGCTCCTCGATGATCGCGACGCCGAGCGCCTCTTTGGAACGAAAGTGGCAATACAGCGCACCTTTCGACACGTCCGCCCGCGCGCACACGGCGATGAGGCTGGATCCGGCGAACCCGTCGCGGTCGAACACCTCCGCGGCGGCGTGCAGCAGTTTGGCCCTGGTGCGGGTCGATCTCTCGCGGTTGACGCTCATGCCTCGGTCCGCGCGGCCCCTGTGGCGACGGCGGCGGCCAGCGTGTCCGGCATCTGCCAGTACTGCTCGATCTCCCCCAGGTGCACGGAGACCACGGCGGCGAAGCGCACGTCCACCCGCTCGGCCGTGGTCAGGACCCGCCAGCGCGCCGAACCGACCACGGCCGCGTCTCCTCCGTCGACGATCACCTGGCGGGCCGAGAGCCGCTCCAGGCCGAACGTGGCGAACAGGGTGAGGAACTGGGACTCGACCTCCCTGCGGGTGCGCGGGCCGGTCGTCCACCGGGCGCCACCGGGGTCGGGCGCCTCCCATTCCACGGTCGGCGCGCACAACCGCGCGATGCCCGCTGCGTCCTGCGCGGCCAGCCGCGCGAGAAACACCTGCACCACTTCGACCGTCGAGAGCATTTTCTCCACCTTCTCATCCCGGTCATTGCTGTCGCAACGGTCCTGGCGCAGTCACACTAGTCAAAGACCCACAATGCGAGAACGCGCACCCCGTTGGCCCAGCTCACTTTCACCCGAACATCCGAGCGGACGATTCCATCGGTACGCGAACTTTCAACGACCGTCGGTATCACCGCAATGCAGGGCCCCATGATCCAGACTTTGCGGCATGGTGGTCGACACACCCACCCATCACACCGAAACGGAGCAGAACCGTGCTCAAGGCAGCCCTACCAGCCACCGAGCACCAGGATGTGCCGCCCATTACCGCGCTGATTCCACAGGCCAGGCGAGAGCAGGGCCTCACCCAGCGCGAACTCGCGGACCTGTTGTGCGAGATCTCACAAAACGACAGCGTCACTCGTGAAGAAGTGTCGAGATGGGAACGCGGCAAACGCATTCCCGGCCCCTACTGGCGAGCCTTCCTCAGCACGGCGCTCGACGTGCCGCACGCCGCGGTCGACAAGGCGGCGACGATCGCACGTGAGACGCGCAGGGGAACCAGGGAAGACCACTCCGGTTAACGGAGCGCGGACAGGCCGAAGGAAACCTGTCCCCCGTCCGGGAAGCGGTGTACCGCCAGGACCCCGCGGCCACCGTCTTCCCGCAAGTCCCAGGCAGAGCAGGTCTTTGGCCCCCTGTGACGACCACCGGGCCGGGCCAGACTGCGATCTGTGACACCCCTGGGAAACACCGTCGCAACGTACCTGTTGCTCGCCGGTGCCGCGCTCGGCGGCGCGCCGGGGGCATCCCCGGTCAAAGTGAACGAGATCGCGCTCGGATCGAGCGGATTCGTAGAACTGCGCAACACCGGCTCCACCGAGACAGACATCGGAGGATGGTCGGTCCAGGCCTGCGCCGGCAGCACTCCGCGAATCCTCGCCACCATCCCCCCGGCCACCGTGCTACCTCCGGGTGAATACTTCCTGATAGTCGGCAGCGCGTTCAGCGGAACGGTGCCCAACGGGATCGTCGTGAGCACGGTGGACGGCTCGGGCGTTATCGCTCGAAACCGGCACGGCGCGCACACCGACAGCGTGGGCCTGACCTCGTCCTCACCGTGCCGTGAAGACGGACCGGCCACCCCCTGCCCGAATTCCGGCCAGGGCTCCTCACTCGGCCGCGACAGCGCCTCACACGACACCGACCACAACTCCGCGGACTTCACCTGCCTCATTCCCACTCCCGGAGAAATCAATCCCTAGCCACACTTCAATGGCCCCTTACGACCCACGACAAATCAGAGCAAAGTCGGTCCCGGCGGCAAGACAGGTTGTTTCACGAGACCAGGCAGGCCGCCACGAGAAATGCCCACAATTCACTTCTCGAAAGGACCGAGACAATGCGTCGACTGCTGAGCGGAGCCACGGCTCTCGCATTCGCGAGCACCATCGCGTTCGCGGGAATGGCGACCGCGGCCGAGGAGCCCGGTGCTCCCGAGGTCATGGCCGTGCCGGCTGTGCTCGTCAACGAGGTCTCGACGATGGGCCCGAACGGACCGCTCGACGAGGCGATCGAGATCGTCAACACCACGGACCAGCAGCTCGACCTCACCAACTGGGTGCTGAAGATCTACAACCAGCAGAACCAGGTCATCCAGACGATCCCGCTGATGGACTCCCTCAGCCAGCCGATCGTGCTGGCGCCCAAGAACAACGTCGGCTCCACGCTGGTGCTGACGGGCGCCGAGTTCTCCGGCACCACGAGCACGCAACACGTGCTCCCGGTGAACTTCCTCGGTGTCGAGGGCATTCCGGTGTACGGCGGTGTCGCGATCTTCGGCAGCAACGCGCCGACCGCTTTCAAGATCGACGGCGTCGCGTTCTCGGCGAGCGCGGTCACGCCCAAGGAGAGCGTCAACGCCTCGCCGGAAACCGCGCAGACGGCCGCGCTGAACGGCTCGAACACCCGCAACATCCTCGGCCAGGACACGAACAACAACCAGCGTGACTTCTCGCTGCAGGAACGCACCTTCTGACCGAACAGTCCCAGGAGCCCGGGCCGTCACCGACGGTCTGGGCTCCGTCGTGTGGCGCGAAGTCGCCAACGGCGACCAACCGCCGCTTTCCACTGTTCCGCAAGGAATTCCGGCCCCTCATCCTGCTGTGAACTGATCACGAGGAGGCGCCGTGTTCCGACACGTCCTGGCACTAGCCGTTGCCGCGGCCACGCTCGTCGCACCACCGGCGCACGGGGCCGCCCAGGCTCCCCCGCCGGCCCAGACGTCCGAGGCGTCCCACCGGATCACTCTGATCACCGGGGACGTCGTCGACTACACCGAACGCTCCGACGGCCGGAAATTCGCCCAGATCCACGCCGCGCCAAGGGAAGGCGAGCCGCCGGTCTTCCACACCATGACGACGGCCAAAGGTCTGCACGTCTACCCATCGGACGCGATCGGCGCGGTCGCGTCCGGCACCGTCGACCGCACCCTCTTCAACGTCACCGAACTCGTCCGCACCGGCCAGTCCGACGACCGCACGGCCACCGTCCCGGTGCTCACGATCGGCGGCGTCAGCGCCAGCGCGCACACCAGGATCAACACCCTCAACGCAGCCGGCGTCCACGTGGAGAAGGCCAAGGCGCAGGAGTTCTGGCGTTCCCTGGACATGAGCGTGAAATCCGGCGTGCGGGTGAAGTACGACCGGCCGATCCGGGTCACGCTCGACCAGACCACGAAGCAGATCGGTGCACCGGCGGCGTGGGCGGCCGGCCTGAACGGCGCCGGTGTCACGGTCGCCGTCGTGGACACCGGCATCGACCAGCACCACCCCGACGTCGCCGCGAAGATCACCGAGACGGCGAACTTCTCCGACGAGCCCGACGTCACCGACCTCCACGGCCACGGCACGCACGTCGCCTCGATCATCGCGGGCACCGGCGCGAAGTACTCCGGCGTCGCCCCGGCGGCGAAGCTGATGGTCGCGAAGGTGTTCAACGGTGCGGGCGAGGGCGACACCTCGCAGGTGATGGCGGGCATCGAGTGGGCGGCCAGGTCCGGCGCGAAGATCGTCAACCTCAGCCTCGGAGGCGACGTCACGGACGGCTCCGACGACCTCAGCGCGCTCGTCGACCGGCTCTCCGCCGAGACCGGTGTGCTGTTCGTGGTGGCGGCGGGCAACAACGGACCTGCCGGGCGTTCGGTCACCTCCCCCGGCGCCGCGGCGTCCGCGCTGACGGTCGGCGCGGTCGACCGGCAGAACAGGCTCGCGCCGTTCAGCAGCACCGGCCCGCGCATCGGCGACGCGCACGTGAAGCCGGAGATCACCGCGCCGGGTGTCGGCGTGGTCGCCGCGCGCGCCGCGGACACGTCGATGGGCGCGCCGGTCTCGGACCTGCACACCGCGTCGTCCGGTACTTCGATGGCCACGCCGCACGTCGCGGGCGCGGCCGCGTTGCTCGCCCAGCAGCACCCCGGCTGGACCGCGAAGCAGCTGAAGAACGCACTCGTGACCAGCGCGTCCGACGTGGGCCTGCCCTGGTACGAGCAGGGCGCGGGACGGCTGGACGTGGCGCGCGCCGTGGCGGGCAAGGCGACCGGACCGGCGTCGGTGAGCTTCGGGCGGCAGGAGAAGGGATCCGGCGACACTCTGACCCGGGAACTGGGCTACACCAACGACTCCGACTCCCCGATCACCCTCGATCTGGCCGCGTCCCTGAAGGGCTGGGACGGCACGTCCGCGACGGCGTTCCGGCTCAGCACCTCCCGTCTCACCGTCCCTGCCCGCGCTCAGGCCACCGCGATCCTCACTCTTGACCCCGACGCCGGTCCGGCGGGTGTGTACGGCGGCGTCGTCACGGCCACCGGCGCGGGCACCACCCTCCGCACCACGGTCAGCGTCTATGAGGCGCCACGGACGTTCCCGGTGTCGGTGCACGTCCGCGACACCGCGGGCAGGGCACCCGCACCCGCCTTCGGCCAGCTCATCGACGACACCAACGGCCAGGACGACGTCAACGACCCGTTCGACGACACCCTCAGCTACGTCTTCGACGTGGTGAACGGCGAGGGCGTCGCGAACGTGCCGAGCGGCCGCTACTCCGCGATGAGCTGGGCGACCGAGAACACGGCGGGAGTGCGCCGCTGGTCCGCGCTGGCCGCACCGGAACTGACGGTCGCCGGCGCTCAGGACGTCTCGCTCGACGCGCAGCGGACCGTGCCGATCGAGGTCGTGCCGCCGGGCCCGGCCGAGCAACGCGACCGCACCGTCACGATGCGCCGCGTCCTGCCCGCCGAGGGCGGCAACCTGCCGCTGATCACCGAGACCTCGGCCGCGCTCGGCACCGCGCCGTGGGAGATCCGCGCGACCCCGTCCCCCGCCGCGGGCAAGGGCGCGATCTCGTTGCAGGACAACGTGACCCTGCAGACCGCCACGGTCACGCTGACCTCCGGCGGCCGCACGCTCAAGGCCGACGGCGACATCGCCGTGCTGTCCGCGAAGTGGCCGGGCGAGAGGACCGACGTCAAGGTCGTGAAGATCAAGCCGGACACGCCGGCCGTCATGGTCAAGGCCGCCAACGCCGCCGCCACCACCGCCGCCCAGGAAGGCAGGAAGGCACTGCTGTCCTATGTGGACCAACCGGGGGCGCTCCCGCTCACCGGTCTCGCCAGTACCGCCCTGCCCTCGCTCAGCGTCAGCAACGCCGACGGCGAGTTCCTGGCGAAGCAGACAGCGATCAGGCTGAGCATCAGGTCCGGTCCGGAGTCCGTGTTCAACCTCAGCTACCTCGACGCCAACGGCATCCCCGCCGCCCACCGGCAGACGGTCGACCCGGCGAAGCTCGTGCTGCACAGGACCTCCTACCACGCCGACAAACCCGGCCTCACCGTGCAGAAGACCTGGTACCCGTTTCCGACCGGGCTGTGGCAGACGCAGATCATGCGCGGCACCACGTTCACCCCGCCCGCCGCGTGGAACGAGTACATCGGCCCAGGCGACGACCGGATCGTCTGGAAGCGTTCGGTCACGTTGAGCGGCACGGACGACAAGGGCGCTCGCGCGGCGATGGCGATGTACCAGGAGAACGTGTTCCGCGACGGCCAGGCCCCGGCCGTCGAGCGCTGGTTCGCCGGACCGATGCACAGCACCGCGATCGACCTGCAGTCCGACCACCCCGCCCGCTACCCCGCCGCGGGTGACGCGTGGCGCCAGCTCTGCTCGGACTGCCGCACCGGCGACACGTTCGTCCCCGCTCTGCAGTGGACGGACGGCAGCCCTGGTCACTACACAAACCCCTACCAGAACAGCAAGTTCTTCACGACGACCAAGGTCCGCCTCTTCCAGGACGACCGCGAGATCGGGCAGAACCAGGACCCGCTGGCGTTCTACCCGACCTTCCCGCTGTCACCGGACCAGGCCACCTATCGCCTGGAGAAGGTCGAAAGCCACGCGCCAGGAGCGATCGCGGGCGCGGTCAACCCCGTCCTGTTCACCCTCGCCCCGCGCACCGAGACGACGTGGACGTTCCAGTCACGCCGGTCGCTCAACCCGCCGCCGCGCGGCTACTCCTGCCACGCCCAGGCGGCGAGCTGTCAGTTCCAGCCGTTGATCGGGCTGCGGCACGACCTGCCGCTCGACCTGACGAACTCCGCACCGGCGAACACGCCGTTCGTCTACCACGTCACCGCGTCGAGCAGCGCGCCCGTGACCGTGGTGAAGGTGCAGTGGTCCGCGGACGGCGTGACCTGGCGGCCGGCGCGGATCGAGCCCGACGGTGGCCGCTGGCAGGTCACGATCGACAAGCCGAGTGGTGACGTGTGGCTGCGCACCGAGGCCAGGGACGGCACCGGGAACACCGTCACGCAGACCATGCAGAAGGCGTTCCGCACTCACTGAGGCGGCAGAAGGGAACCCGCACCACGCGAAGCCGCGCGCAGACCCGCCTGGAACCGGGTCTGCGCGCCCAGCTCGTCCATCAGCCGGTGCAGGCGCCGCTGGTACGTCCGGTAGCTCAGCCCGAGCTGCTTGGCGATGCTGCGGTCCGGCAACCCGGTGGCCAGCAACGCGAGCAGCCGCGCGTCCGCGATCGAGACCTCGGAGCTCGCCGGCTGCCCCGGTAACGACAGCGGTACCGCGTCGTCCCAGAGCTTCCCGAACAGCGCCCCGAGCGAGTCGAGCAACGCCGACCGGTGCACGATCACCGCGCTCTCGAGCGTCGTCTCGGTGCTGTACAACGGAATGAGCCCGAGGTGGGAGTCCGCGAGGATCATCTTCGTCGGCGCGACCGCGACGACCCGTGCCTCCTCCCCCAGCGACAGCCCCATTTCCAGGTCGGCGCGCAGGTCGTGCAGCTCCAGCGCCCGGCGTTCGTAGATGCCCCGGAACCGGACGCCGCGGCGCAGCAACTCGTCCTCCACCGGGTGCAACGACGTGGGCGCCTTGGCGTACGGAGGCTTGTCCACGAACCGCACCTCGTGCCGGGCCGTGCGCATCACCTGGTCCACGCGCCGCGAGATCGCCTCGGCCCCGTGCACCACCTCGACGAGGTCCGCGGGAGCGCGCACGCCCGCCGCCCGTTCGTAGCGGACCTGCAGCGCACCCGCCAGCAGCCGCTCCCGCCGCAGATCGTCCTCACGGCGCAGGAAGTACGCCGCCAGCGCGACGTCCGGGGCGACGGCCGTGTGCAGCCCGTCGACCTGGTGGACGAAGCCCAGGTCGGTCAACGACCTCAGCGCGGCCCGCACCACCCGCTCGGCCAGTCCCGCCGCGGGGCACAGCTCCGCCAGCTCCAGCTGGTAGGAGTCCACGAGCGTCTCGTAGACCGCGAGTTCCGTCGGACGCAATCCGAGCACGCAAGCCAGTATGCCGACTTCGGGCAGCCGTTGACGCGGGGCCGGAAACGGGTGTAGACATCGGTTGAAAAGGTTTTCACAACCTTCTCATCGCCGCCGCTCGCAGTTTGTGCCAACACATGCGTGCGAAAGGACGGCCGATGGAGACCAATCGCCGCGACTTCCTCAAAGTCGCCGGTGCCACCGCGGGTGTCACGATGTTGTCCTGCTCGTTCCTGCCGGCGCCGGTCGCCTCGGCGCGGGACCACACCGCGATACCGATGGCAGAGTCGCCGTGGGACCAGGTGCCGGCGATCCTCGCGAAGATCGTGCCGCCCACGTTCCCCAGCGCCAGGTTCGACATCACCGCGTACGGCGCCAAGGGCGACGGCAAGACGAAGAACACCGAGGCGTTCAGGAAGGCCGTCGAGGCCTGCGCCGCGGCGGGTGGCGGCCAGGTCGTCGTGCCCGAAGGCGCCTTCCTGACCGGCGCGATCACCTTGCTGAGCAACGTGAACCTGCACGTCTCGGAGGGCGCCACCATCCGGTTCTCCACCGACCCCAAGGACTTCCCGCTGGTCTACACCCGATGGCAGGGCATCGAGTGCATGAACTTCTCGTCGTTCATCTACGCCCGCAAGGCCGAGAACATCGCGATCACCGGACCGGGCCTGATCGACGGCCAGGGCCCGTCCGGTCCGTGGTTCGACTACGACGGCAAGCGGCAGCCCGACTGGGAACAGCTGCAGAAATGGGCCGTCGACAACAGGCCGGTGACCGACCGGAAGTTCGGCATGGGCCACTACCTGAAGCCGAACATGATCACGCTCTACGAGTGCCGCAACGTCCTCGTCGAGGGCGTTCAGCTGCGCAACTCCGCGATGTGGAACGTGCATCCCGTGCTGTGCAGCAACGTGACGATCCGCGACATCTTCGTGTACAGCCGCGGCGGCATGGTCGACGGCTGCGATCCCGAGGCCTCGCAGTACGTCCACATCACCGGGTGCCGGTTCGACTGCGGCGACGACGGCATCGCGATCAAGGCCGGTCGCGACATCGACGGCCGCCGAGTCGGTGTGGCGAGCGAGAACATCGTGATCGAGAACTGCTCGTTCGAGGGCCGCTGGGGCGCCCTGACGGTCGGCAGCGAGATGTCCGGCGGCGTGCGCAACGTCTTCTTCCAGGACTGCACGGTGAAGAAGGGGTCGTCGTACAAACCGTTCCACGTCCTGTACATCAAGACGAACAAGCGGCGCGGCGGCACTGTCGAGAACATCCACGCCCGGCGGATCAAGGCCACCGACGTCGACCGCGAGGCGATCATGGTGACGCTGAACTACAGCCTCACCGGCCCCGGCTACGGCCCGATCGTGAACCCCAGGGTGCGGAACATCACCGCGGACGGCTTCACCGTCAACGGGGTCAAGAAGACCGCCGTCACCCTGGACGGCCTCGACGAGTCGCACATCAGGAACGTCGCGATCTCCAACAGCACCTTCACGAACGTGACCACCGCGAAGCCCAGCATCAAGAACGCGGACGGCACCACGTTCACCAACGTGACCATCAACGGCAAGAAGGTCTGAGCCCTCACTCCCGGCCGAGGTGCGCCTGGAGGTCGTCCACGAACCGGCTGAGCAGCCGGCCGAGCGTCGTCTTGTCCTCCTCGGACCAGTCGGCGACCGCGCCGGCCAGCCGTCCAATGACGGCCTCCAGGTAACGTCCGGCAGCCGCCGCGCCGGCGTCCGTCAGCTCGACCAGACGCGCACGCTGGTCGTCGGGGTCGGTGACACGACGGACCAAGTCGGCGCGTTCCAGGTCGTGCAGGTGCCTCGTGACGTGCGGGCCGACGACCTGCATCCGTGCGGCGATCTCCCCCACCCGCAACGGCTGCCCGGCCATGCGCAGGGTGATGAGCACGGTCAGGCCAGGGCGGTCGAGCGGGAGGCCGACGTGCTCCATCCCCCGTTCGACCAGCTGGCTGCGGTTGAGCACGGTGCCCAGTTGCATCAGGCGCGGCAGCAGTGCCGCAGGGTCCAGGGCCTCGCCCATCTCACACCTTACTTACCTAACTTAGGTATATGCTTGCCTCAGTCGCAGGCAACCGTAGCGATCATCGCGACCTGAAAAAGGATACCTAAGTTAGTTATCTGGAGGAACCATGAGCTCAGTCCTGATCTCCGGCGCCAGCATCGCCGGCCCCGCGCTCGCGTTCTGGCTGCGGCGGAACGGCTTCGACGTCACCGTCGTGGAGAAGTCCCACGCCCTGCGCGGCGGCGGCTACCCGATCGACATCCGCGGCACCGCGTTAGGAGTGGTCGACCGCATGGGCCTGCTCCCCCGGCTCCGCGAGGCGCACGTCGACACGCGGCAGATCACGTTCCTCAACGCCGACGGCGGCCACGTCGCGTCGATCCGCCCGGAGTCGCTCACCGGCAGCGACAACAGTGACCTGGAGGTGCGGCGCGGCGACCTCGCCGAGATCCTCTACGACACCGTGCGCGACGACGTGGAGTTCCTCTTCGACAACACCATCGTCACGATGAACGAGCACTCCGGTGGCGTGGACGTGACGTTCCGCAGCGGCTTGCAGCGCACCTACGACCACGTCATCGGCGCTGACGGGCTCCACTCCACGGTGCGTGCGCTGACGTTCGGCCCGGAGGAGCAGTTCCACCGCTACCTCGGCTACTGCTTCGCGGGCTTCACGCTGCCCAACCACCTCGGCCTCAAGCAGGAAGCGTTGATGTGGAACGAACCCGGCCGCGCCGCCGCCCTGTACGCGGTGGGGTCGAACGAGAGCGTGCACGGGTTCCTGAGCTTCACGCGCCCTGAAGCTCCGTTCGGTGCGTTCCGCGACCCGCAGGCTCAGCGCGATCTCGTGGCGTCGGTGTTCGCCGACAACGGCTGGGAGGTGCCGGGGCTGGTCAAGGCGATGCACGAGGCGGACGACCTGTTCTTCGACACGGTCAGCCAGATCCGCATGCCGCACTGGTCGTCCGGCCGCGTCGCTCTCGTCGGTGACGCCGCGTACGCCCCGTCGTTCCTCACGGGGCAGGGGTCGAGCCTCGCGCTCGTCGGCGCGTACGTGCTGGCAGGCAACATGCGCGACTTCGGGGCGTACGAACGCACGATCCGGCCGTTCGTGGAGGCGAACCAGGGCCTGGTCGACGTGGGCAACGCGGAGCTGTTCCCGGGCACCGCCGAGGCACTGGCCGCCCGCAACGCCGCCCTGCGCTCCCGCGAGACGATGCCCGCCCCGGCCGCGCGGCCCGAGCACTCGGCCATGACCCTCCCAGAATTCCCGCTGCTATCTCCGTGACAGCTCTTCCACAGGCGGCTCACAGGAAACGGCCGCAATCTGGGTCGCATGACGGACAACCACGACCGCGGCCTCCAGTTCGACCTCGCCACGCTCTTCGGGCGCAGGCGGGCGTTGTCGCTGCTCGGCGGCGCAGGCCTCACGCTCGTGGCCTGCGCCCCGTCGACCACCACCGCGACCTCGACCACCACGGCCGGCTCGTCCACGACGGCGGACGGCTCGCCGCTGGAACCGATCCCCGAGGAGACGGCGGGCCCGTTCCCCGGCGACGGCTCCAACGGCCCGAACGCGTTGACGCAGAGCGGAATCGTGCGGTCGGACATCCGGTCCAGCTTCGGTTCCTCGACCCGCACGGCCGAGGGCGTGCAGCTCACGATCGACCTGACGGTGCAGAACGACGACGGCAAGCCGTTCGCGGGCGCCGCCGTCTACCTGTGGCACTGCGACATCAACGGCGACTACTCGATGTACTCGGACCGCGTGAAGAACGAGAACTTCCTGCGCGGCGTCCAGGAGGCCGACTCCAGCGGGAAGCTGAAGTTCGTCAGCGTCTTCCCCGGCGCGTACTCGGGGCGCTGGCCGCACATCCACTTCGAGGTCTACCCGAGCCTGGCCGAGGCGACCAAGGCCGGCAACAAGATCACGACCTCGCAGCTCGCGTTGCCCGAGACGACGTGCAAGGAGGTCTACGGCACGACCGGCTACACGCAGAGCGTGCAGAACATGTCGCGGACGTCCCTGAAGCAGGACATGGTGTTCCGCGACGGCGTCGACCACCAGATGGCGACCATGTCGGGCGACGTCGGGTCCGGCTACACCGCCTCACTGACCTTCGCGGTGGAGGGCTAGCCACAGCTCCGCGCGCAGACCGGGTGAGTCGAGCGAGCGGCCGAGAGCCTGCTCGGCCTTGCGCACCCGGTTGCGCAGCGTGTGCCGGTGCACGCCCAGCTCTGCCGCCGCCGGGTCCCAGGCGCCGTGGTGGGTCAGCCAGACCCGCAGCGTCTCGCGGGTCTCGGCGTCGAGCGGCCTGAGCAACGCGTCCGCGAACCCGTCCGGGACCTTCAGGCTGCCGGCGAGGTCCTCGAACGTCCGCACACCCGCTCGACGTGCCTGCTGGGCCTCGCGATAGCCGCGCGCGACCTCGGTGACGTCCACTTCGGACGATGCGAAGCCGTCGAACTCCTTTGTCAGCACGACGATCCGACCTTCGTGCTCGGCCCAGAAGCCGGCGTCGGGCGGCTCGTCCACGAGGAACACCCGGAATCGCGAGGGCAGTCCGTCGATCGGAATCCCCGCCAGCAGCAACCGGAACTGTCCCGAACGCAACTCACGATGGGCCGCGTCGACGGCGTCGTTCTGGGCGAGCGCGAGGGTCAGCAAGGACGCGGCCGTGTTGACGATGCTCAGGTCGGCGGCGTCGAGCGGAGCCGCGGTGCCGACCGCGAGCACTCCCCTGGCGCGACTCCCCAACGCCTGCAGGAACACGTTCCAGCCACCTGTCTCGAACGCCGCGCTGGCCAGACCACCCGCCGTGCGCAGCCGCGCCACCTCGGCGCTCAGGCCGGGTACCTGGCGCGCGTTGTGTTCGTGGACAGCCACTCCCGCCGCGTCGAGCAGCACGACCCACCCGTCGATCCACTGGCCGAGCCTGCGCACCACGCCGGCGACACCACCGCGCACGGCCGCGCGGGTCAGCGCCCTCTGCGCCTCGCTGGTCCGGGTCAGTGCCGCGTACTCGTCCGCCGCGAGAGCCTTCGACACCGCCTTGCTGATCGCGATGAACGGCACCCCGCGCGGCACCTCGACCAGCCCCAGGTCGGCCTTCGCCGCAGCCTCCACGAGCTCGACCGGAACGACGTCGTGGCCCAGTCCGGTACCAAAACCGAGCCCAACGACCCCGGCACGCACAAGCCGTTCGACGTAGTCGGCACCCACGACCGCGAGCCCGGTCGTGAGCAGCAGCTCGCCCCCTTCGAGGAACGGCGTGGGGTCCGCGAGCTCCGTACCGTGCACCCACCCGACCGGCCTCGACACGTCCCCGGCCAGCACCGGCAGCCGAAGCGTCCGAGCGAGTTCCCGCAGGGTGATGGGCATGTGCCACTTTGTACATCCCGACGACCGCGGAGCGCCATTTCAGGCACTGCGCAGCGCGCTGACCAGGGCCATGCTGGGGAACATGACCCGACTGCTGCCCAAGAGCCGGCTAGTAACCGCGATTCCCGGTCCCAAATCGCTGGAGCTCCAGGCGCGGCGCAAGGGCGCCGTCGCTGCCGGAGTGGGCTCGACGCTGCCTGCCTACATCGACTCCGCGGACGACGGCCTGCTGATCGACGTCGACGGCAACCAACTCATCGACCTCGGCTCCGGCATCGCCGTCACGAACGTGGGCAACCCCGCACCCGCCGTCGCCGAGGCCGTGCACGCGCAGATCGACAGGTTCAGCCACACCTGCTTCATGATCACGCCGTACGAGAGCTACCTCGACGTCTGCGAGGCGTTGAACGAGCTCACCCCCGGTGACCACGAGAAGCGGTCGGTGCTGTTCAACTCCGGCGCCGAGGCCGTCGAGAACGCGGTCAAGATCGCCCGGCACGTCACCGGCAGGCAGGCCGTCGTGGTGTTCGACCACGGCTACCACGGCCGCACGAACCTCACGATGGCGTTGACCGCCAAGAACATGCCGTACAAGCACCGGTTCGGTCCGTTCGCGCCCGAGGTCTACCGCGTGCCGGCGTCCTACCCGCTGCACGACGGCCTGTCCGGCCCCGAAGCGGCCGCACGCGCGATCGCCGCGATCGAGAAGCAGGTCGGCGCGGACAACACCGCCGCGCTCGTGATCGAGCCGATCCAGGGCGAGGGCGGCTTCATCGTCCCCGCCGAAGGCTTCCTGCCTGCGATCGCCGAATGGTGCCGTGAGCGCGGCGTGTTGTTCGTCGCCGACGAGATCCAGACGGGCTTCTGCCGCACCGGTTCGTGGTTCGCGCTCGACCACGAGGGCGTCGTGCCGGACCTGATCACCACGGCCAAGGGCATCGCGGGCGGCCTGCCGCTCGCCGCCGTCACGGGTCGCGCCGAGATCATGGACGCCGTCCACGTCGGCGGCCTCGGCGGCACCTACGGCGGCAACCCGGTGGCGTGCGCGGCGGCTCTGGGCGCCATCCGCACGATGCGCGAGCGCGACCTGAACGCCGCCGCCCGCCGCACCGAGGAGACCGTGCTGACCAGGCTCAGGGCGATCGCGGAGAAGACCGACATCATCGCGGACATCCGCGGCCGTGGCGCGATGCTCGCCGTCGAGTTCACCGAACGCACGCCCGACGTCGCTGCTCGCGTCGCGAAGGCGTGCCACGAACAGGGTGTCGTCGTGCTGACGTGCGGCACTTACGGCAACGTGATCCGCCTGCTGCCCCCGCTGGTCATACCGGACGACCTGCTCGCCGAAGGACTCGACGTGCTCGAAGGAGCCCTGCTCGCATGATCGAATTTCACACTCGGGAAGACGTCGAGAACGCGGTCGCCAAGGCCGCTGCCGTCGCCCCCGAAATGGCCGCGCTGCCCGCGCACCGCCGTGCGGCCGCGCTGGACCACGTGTCGCGGCGGCTGGCCGAACGCGCCGAGGAGTTCGCGCAGGCCATCAACGACGACTCGGGCAAGCCGCTGAAGTGGGCCCGCGTCGAGGTGACCCGCGCGATCTCCACGTTCCGCTGGGCCGCGGAGGAGGCCCGCCGGTTCTCCGGCGAGTTGCAACGCCTCGACACCGACCCGTCCGCCGAGGGCCGCCTCGCGCTGGTCCGCCGGGTGCCGCGCGGTCCGGTGCTGGGCATCGCGCCGTTCAACTTCCCGCTGAACCTGGTGGCGCACAAGGTCGCTCCCGCCATCGCGGTCGGCGCGCCGATCGTGCTGAAGCCGGCGCCCGCCACCCCGACGGTCGCGTTCCTGCTCGGCGAACTGCTGGCCGAGACCGACCTGCCCGACGGCGCCTTCTCGATCCTGCACCTGTCCAATGAGGACACCGCCGCACTCGTCGAGGACCCGCGCCTGCCGGTCGTGTCGTTCACCGGCTCGGGCCCGGTCGGCTGGGGCATCAAGGAACGCGTGCCGCGCAAGCACGTCACGCTGGAACTCGGCGGCAACGCGGCCGCGATCGTCGCCCCGGACTGGCAGGACGTCGAGTTCGCGGCGCAGCGCATCGCCACGTTCGCGATGTACCAGGCGGGCCAGTCGTGCATCTCGGTGCAGCGCGTCTACGTCCACACCGACGTGTACGACGCTGTCTCGGAAGCCGTTGTGCAGCACGTGAACAAGCTCGACGTGGCCGGCGACGTCGGCCCGTTGATCAACGACGCCGCCGCGGACCGAGTCGAAGCCTGGGTGCGCGAGGCTCAAGCGACTGTCCTGACCGGGGGCACCCGCGACGGCCGCACCTACTCCCCGACCGTGCTGACGGACGTGCCGGAGGACTCGAAGGTCAACGCCGAGGAGGTGTTCGGCCCGGTCGTGACGCTGACGCGGGTGGACAGCGTCGAGGAGGCGTTCGACCGCGTCAACAGTTCCCGGTACGGCCTGCAGGCGGGCCTGTTCACGACGGACGTGCGGCTCGCTTTCCGTGCCGCGCAACGGCTCCAGGTCGGCGGCGTGATCGTCGGCGACGTGCCGAGCTACCGCGCGGACCAGATGCCGTACGGCGGCGTGAAGGAGTCCGGCATCGGCCGCGAGGGCCTGCGCGCGGCCATGGACGACCTCACCGAACAGCGCGTTCTGGTCCTGACCGGCCTGGAGCTATAGCTGGTGATGATCGGTCGCTCTTGACCTTGACTGCGATGATTTGCGCGTGGCCGTCACGATCAGGGATGTCGCTCGCCAGGCTCAGGTCTCCGTCTCGACCGTCTCGCGTGCGCTGAGCGCGCCGGGCCTGGTCAAGGACGCGACCCGGCAACGGGTTCTGGACGTCGTCGCCGGGCTCGGCTACCAGCCGAACCGGGCGGCGAGGAGCCTGATCACGGGCCGCACCGGCAACCTCGCCGTAGTGGTGCCCGACCTCCTCAACCCGTTCTTCCCGTCCGTCCTGCGGGGCGTGCAGACGAAGGCGGGCGAGGCGGGCACCTCGGTGTTCTTCTGCGACAGCAGGGAGGACCCGGAGACCGAGGCCGAACTCGTCCGCACGATGGCGTCACAGGTGGACGGCGTGGTGCTCTGCGCATCACTGCTGTCCGACGAGACGATCGTCGACCTGGCCGCCGTAACACCGCTAGTGCTGATCAACCGCATAGTGCCGGGCGTCTCGTCCGTTCTGATGGACAGCGCCGACGGCATGGAACAGGTGGTCACACACCTGGAGTCACTGGGCCACAGGGACTACGTCTACCTGGGCGGCCCCGCGGCAGCGTGGTCGAACAACCGCAGAATGCAGGGCCTGGGCGGCCGCGCCCAACTGCTCGGCTCGTTCGACCCGAACTTCGACGGCGGCTACACAGCCGCCGAACAGGCGCTCAGGACCGGCGCGACAGCATTCATCGCCTACAACGATCTGATCGCACTAGGCGCACTCGCCTACCTGGCCGAGCACGACGTCAAGGTGCCGGAGCAGATCAGCGTGACCGGCTTCGACGACATCCTGTACGCCACGATGTGCTCCCCGGCGCTGACGACAGTCCACATGCCGACCGAGGCCGCGGGCGAGGTAGCAGTGGACCTCCTGGCCACCCTGCTGGACGGCGGACAGCCCGAGCACCGGGAACTTCCGACGACGCTGGTGGTCCGCGCGAGCACAGCCAGGGCACATTCCCAGCCCTGACCAACAACGGCCCACTAACCACTCAGGCCGTGAGGGAGTCGCTTCGGGGTGACTCCCTCACGCGGCCAGTGGAGTGAGCTCTAGTCGTACCCGCGAACGTGGCCATCCTCGTCGGCGAGAATTTCGTAGCCATCCATGTCCAGCTCCTAACGTTGGTGTTCGACATCACAAACCATAAAGCCTCAGCCGCGTCCTGTGGAGTGAATTTGCATCGCAACCGGGGTAGTCGGCGGTAACCCAAGGGGGTCGTAGGGGTATCCCCCGACACCTAGCCCACCCGTGACCCGCATCACACGCCAAGGCTACAGCACGACTACACACCGCCTATCAAGACAACGGATGTGCCCCCAACTATTGCCTTCCCTACCCCATTTGGGGGACAAAACCAGTCATGCGATCGATGCTCACCGTAATCGCCGTGGCGGCAGCCCTACTCCTGCCGACCACCCCGTCGGTGGCCGCCGACCCCGTTTCCACGGCGGTGGAACTCATGAACTCCTACCGCGCAAAGCACGGCGTGCCCCCTTTCTCCCTCGATTCCGAAGTGTCAAGAACAGCGCAAGAATGGGCCGACCACCTCCACGCGACAAACAGTTTCGAACACCGCCCGGACAACGCCTACGGCGAGAACCTGTACGGGACCGGCGGCCGCAAGGCAATCGATTCAGTGATCGTGAAAGCCCTGGAAGACTGGTATGCCGAATCGCGCCGCTACGACTACGACAAAGAGATGACGCAGTCGAACGTCGACTACGGCGTCCTGCACTTCACCGCCATGGTCTGGAAGGCGTCGACCCGCGTAGGCGTGGGCCTGGCGCAGGGCCGCAACGGCACCTACGTAGTAGTGAACTTCGCCGAACGAGGCAACACCCTGAACCACTTCAGGACGAACGTCCTACCCCCAGCCTGATCACCCGCGAAGCCGAAGGCGAGCCGTCCCACCGCGATGCCGAAGGCGAGCCGTCCTTACCGAGCGGGCCCGGCGGTGGGGTCCCGTCACGAGTCGCACCACAGCTCTTGCTGCATCTGGAAGGGGAGGTCAAGTCGACACGCTTTTCGTCGACTTGACCTCCCCTTCCAGATGTGGCCCGCTCCTGGTGCGGCTCGTGACGGGACCCCACCGCCAACGCAACCCTCAAAGCAACGCGCAGCCGCCCAACGCAACAGGCGTGCCATCAACCTGCTCGTGGCGCCACCCCCCGATCAGATTGCCGGGGGTCTGGGGGCAGAGCCCCCAGGGGAAGCACCCAACGCAAGCTGGCCGCCCGCACGGTGACCACCCACCCGGTCGCAACCCGCCAGCTCAACGCAACCTGGCCGCCCGCAAGGTGACCACCCGCAAGGCCGCCGCCCGCAAGCCCGCGACCCCACCAGTCACCGCAACCCAGCAGTCTCAGTAACCGCCCTCAAAGCCGCCACCACAGCCGAAAACGGCGGCAAGAACGGCCGAGCGGACGGCACGTCCCCCAACCACCGAACCCCACCCCCGTCAATCCGCGAGGGCGGCAACGGCACCAACGTCCCCAACCGATGCGTCAACGCCCCCCGAGCCCGCAACCGAATCAAGTTCACCTGCGAAGCCTCATCAGCGGACTCAGTGAGGATGAGCCACCGCCCGGCAGCCCCGGACGCGGACGGCAACACCACAACGGGCCCGCCAAGCATCCGCACGGACAGGTAGTGCTGCACCTCCCCGCCGATCCCGGCCGCCATCTCCACGGCGGACACGGTGTGGTCGGTGGTCAGCAGCAACCGGTTCTCCGACCGCAGCACGAGCCACCCCCAGCTCGAGTAACGCTCCAGCGCGCCGGAGAAGGTGTCGAGCTGCGGCAGAACTCCGGACGGTAGTACTCCCTTAGGCGAGTTCATCGATCTCACCCTCACTCTGTTTCAGTACGGTGTAACTCCGATCACACGATTTGACTCTCCGCCGCCATGAACTCACTATCGGGCCGCCATCGGCACACTCGAACGGGGCTGGAGAGCGTGACTCACCTGCGGGAACGGCATGTCACCATGATCGCGCTGGGTGGCGTGATCGGAGCGGGTCTGTTCGTCGGGACGGGGGCGGGCATCGCGCTGGCCGGACCGGCCGTGCTCATCTCGTTCGGACTTGCCGGAGTTCTGGCGCTGCTGGTCCTGCGCATGCTCGGGGAAATGGCCGCCGAACATCCGAGCGGTGGCGCGTTCTCGGTGCACGCGGAGAAGGCGATCGGTCCGTGGGCCGGGTTCACGGTCGGCTGGACGTACTGGGCGGCGGTCGGCGTCGTGCTCGCGGTGGAGGCGACCGGCGCGGCCAAGATCGCGTCAGGCTGGATCCCCGCCATCCCTCAATGGGCCTGGGTGCTGGTTTTCATGGCCGCGCTCACCGCCGTGAACCTCGTCGGCGTCCGCAACTTCGGCGAGTTCGAGTTCTGGTTCGCCGGCCTCAAGGTCGCCGCGATCGTCCTGTTCCTCCTGCTGGGCGCAGCCGCCATCTTCGGACTGCTGCCCAACCTCGACTCACCCGGCACGCAGAACCTCCAAGACTTCCTCCCGAACGGTTGGGGCGGCGTCATCGCCGGGTTCATGGCGGTGGTGTTCGCGTTCGGCGGCCTGGAGGTCGTCACGATCGCCGCAGCCGACGCCAAGGACCCGAAGCACGCCATCAAGAAGGCCGTCCGGACGTCCATGACCCGGCTGCTCGTCTTCTACCTCGGCTCGATGGCCGTGGTCGTGACCCTCCTGCCCTGGAACGACTCCGAGGTCGGCGCCAGCCCGTACGTGGCGGTGCTCGACCGGATCGGCATCCCGGCGGCCGGACAGATCATGAACGTCGTCATCTTCGTGGCACTGCTGAGCGCCATCAACGCCACGCTCTACGGCGCCGCGCGCATGCTCAGTTCGCTCGCCGAACGCGGCGAGGCACCAAAGGCCCTCCTCACCAAGAAGAACGGCGTCCCACGCAACGCCGTGCTCGCCTCCACGGCGTTCGGTTTCTTCTCCGTGCTCCTCAACTACCTGTGGCCGGACACGGTGTTCCTGCTGCTGCTCAACGCGGTGGGCTCGGCGCTGCTGGTCGTCTGGGCGTTCGTCGCGGTCTCCCAGATCCGCCTGCGCCGCACGTACGAGAACCCGGCGGTCCCCATGTGGGGTTACCCGTACCTCTCCTGGCTGGCGCTGGCGGCGATCGCCGGCATCATCGTGCTGATGCTCAGCGACGAGCAGGCCCGCGGCCAGATCCTGTCCACGGGCGCGCTCGTCGCCGTCGTCGCGGCCGTCGCGCTCAGCAGGTCAGCCTTGCGTCGGCGAAGTCTCCTCGATCGAACCTGACGCCGTCACCGCCGTCGCCGACCACCAGCCGCAGGAACTTGGCGCCCTTCAACGAACCCGTCAGCGACACGGCGTCGTCGCGCCACGTCCGCAGCCCGGTGTCGGCGACCTTCGTGCCGTCCGCCCAGACCTCGAAGACCGCCGACCCGAGCTGGTTCACGTCCCGCTCGTCATCAATGCCGACGTCGGACGAGAACGACGTACAACGCCCACCCACGTACAGAATCAACTCGGCTTGAGCGTGCGCGCCGAGCCCCTTCGCGTACGTCTTCCCGTTGATGGTCAACGTCTTGCCGTCACCACCGACGTAGCCGCCGTTGGACCGGTCACGTTCGACCGGCCCGTACCCGCTGCGCTCGGTGGTGAACTGGACGTCACTCGCCCACACCTCCCCTGACGGCCCGACGAGAGGCACGAGCACCCCGGACTCCACCGGACGCGACAACTTGCCGTGCCCGACCCACGTCACGCCCAACGAGCCACGCAACACATGCATCCCAGCCACAACCCCGGTAGGAGGTGTGACCCGCCACCTGCTCTGCACCGACTGCGAGGTCAGCAACACCGCGGCGCGTTCGGAAGAAAGCTTCTCGACCTTCCACCCGGCAGGCGCCACAAAGGAAGTAGAAGCGTTCAGCAGCGGAATCGGCGCCTGGTTGGTGGCGGTCACGCTGGCCACGAACGGATCCCCAGCCGGCGTCAGAGTGCCCGGAATGCCGGGAACCGTGGCCTCGACGTCCAGCGACGTGTCGATCGCCGGCTCGTGCCGGTACCAGTCCTGCGACGCCTTCACCCGGAAGATCGCGGTGCCGTGCGGAGGCAACGAGGCCGAGATCTGTCCGGCGGACTGGAAGTTCTTGCCCTGCCACAGATCCCGCACGGTGTACCCGACGCTCGCGGGCAACCCCACCGCACGCGCCGAGGTCGAGATCGTCGCGTTCACCTCGGACTCGTTGAACAGCGCCACCGCCCTGTCCCCGTTGGCCAGGGGCTTCACGAACACCCAGTGCCCGTCCTTCTGCTGGATCACCTTTCCCTGCACGCCCAGCCGGTCCTGGTTGACCGCGATGATCTCCTTGTTGCGCAGGATGTCGAAGTGCTCGGCCGAGACCTTGCGCAGGTCCGCGCCGATCAGCAGCGGCGCCGCCATGATCGACCACAGCGCGAAGTGGCTCTGGTACTCGACGGTGGTCTGCCGGCCGTTGCCGACCTCGAGCATGTCGGGGTCGTTCCAGTGCCCTGGCCCGGCATAGGCGTCGAGCGGCGCGTTGAGCTTGAGGATCTCCACGGTCTTGGACCAGGTGTCGTTGATGTCACCGGTGGTGCGCCACAGGTGCCCGACGCCCTTGCCCCACTCCCACGGCTTGTTCTGGCCCCACTCGCAGATCGAGTAGACGATCGGGCGGCCGGTCTTCTTCAGCGCGTCCCGCATCTTCGTGTAGCGCTCCAGGGCGGGACGGCCCTCGTTGTTGCAGTTGTCGTACTTCAGGTAGTCGACGCCCCAGTCCGCGAACGTTTGCGCGTCGATCTCCTCGTGGTCCAGCGCCCCCGGCATGGTCTTGGCGCAGGTCTGCACTCCGGCGCTGGTGTAGATGCCGAACTTGAGGCCACGCGCGTGGATGTGGTCCGCCAACGCCTTCATGCCACTGGGAAAGCGAACGGGATGGTGGCGCAACCGGCCGGTCGCCGGGTCACGGGTGGCGTCGGCCCAGCAGTCGTCGACGTTGACGTACTGGTAGCCGGCGTCCTTGAGCCCCTTCGTCACGAAGATGTCCGCCATGTCGCGGATCATCTGCTCGTTGATGTCACAGCCGGTGGTGTTCCAGTTGTTGAACCCCATCGGTGGCGTCAGCGCCAACGTCGGATCCACGGCCGATGCGGGTGGTGCGGGGACGACCACGGACGCTGCGACCAGCGCCAGCGCGGTGAGCAGTGATCTCACTTCGGCTTCTCCAAGGTGATCGCGAAGACGTGCAGGCGTGGCCCGCTCGTCCTGGGAAGGGTGACGGCGGAGAGCTCTCGGGCGGCGTCCAGGTCGACGGACTGGTGGAAGATCGACACCTGTCTGGTCACCGGACCGGACGGCGTGTGCATCAGCGTCGTGGCAACGGGTTCCGACTCGCCGAACTGCGGCCGCTGCTGCCAGGCCGTCACGCGGAACCGGGCGGGAACGGCGCCGTCGGCGTACACCACCGCGCCGTCCGCCTCGACGTTGCCGGTGTCGGCGGCCGCGAGCAGGTGCAGCTTCCCGTACTTCCCGGCGGGAACGGCGAGCGTTTGTCCATTGGCGACGGTGTTGTTCCTGCTGGCCTCGTCGCCGTTGTGGAACTCGAACAGGACGCCGTCGTCGGTGACGGACCCGGTCTGCGGCAGCTGCGCGGCCGGATAGGTGTCGCCCAGCCCGTCGAAGTCCCCGTCGCGGCTGGTGAACTCGTTGGACAGCCCGTCGTTGTCGAACGACGCGCTGATGTTCACCGGCACCGCGCTGCCACCGGGCGGCAATGCGGGCAGTCCCCAGCGCCTGCTCGGCGACGTGATCCGCACCGGTGCGATGGTGAAGTCGCGCTCCCCCTTCGCGTGGATCAGGGCCTCCTGGCCCCTCTGCAACCCCAGCTCGACCACGCCGTCCCGGACGCTCCACCGCGAGCAGCCACGCACGGTCAGCGGCCCGTCGATGCCCGTGCGGACGCGGCACGGCTGGCCGGCCTCGCTGAGCACGCGCACGAACCGCGTCCTGCCGCCCCTCCGCACCGCACTGACCAGGAACGCGCCCTCGGTGCGGGTGTCGTGGATCGTGACGTCCCGCCAGCCGGACGGCACGGCGGGAAAGATCCGGATCAGCCCGCCCCAGCTCTGGATCAGCATGTCCTGCAACGACTTCGCGGCGCTCAGTGGTGTCTCGATCACCGGCCCCGCCTCGAAGTACATCGTGTTGGGCTGCGCGAACCTGGCCACGAACTCACGCAGATGACGCAACGCGTCGTCCCCGCGAGTCATCTGGGCGGCGATCGACGCGGCGCCGGTGAAGGTGAAGCCCCGCAACGACCCCTCGAAGCTCAGCCAGTGCTTCAGCGAGCGTTCGATGAGGTCACGGCGTTCCGACTGTTCCCAGGTGACCTCGTGCAGCGGGTAGACGGCCAGCAGGTGCGAGTAGTGCCGGTGCGACTTCGCGAACGGCACCCCGGCGCCGATCATGAACCCGCCCGCGTCCACCGGGTACTCCACGAGCTGGTCCAGCACCTCCTGCCAGCGCGCGGCCAGCGGGTCGGCGATCTTGAGGATCTTCGCGGACTCGATGAGCGTGCGGCACGACCAGCGCAGCAACGCGAGGTCGTAGTTGCAGTCCGGTGCGATGCCGTACTCGGGTGAGTAGGTGGGCAGCAGGTGCAGCCTGCCGTCGTCGCCCTTGCGCAAGAAATGCAGGTAGTAGTTCGTGGATCGGCGCAAAACAGGGAAAACGGTGTCGCGCAGGATCCGCTCGTCCATGCTGTGGCGGTAGTGCAGCCAGGCGTTGTGCAGCAACCACGGCAGATTCCCGATCTCCGGGTCCGGCGAGGGGTGCAGCGGTGAGCCGACGAACCCGGCGTCCTGGAACGTCGGATCGGTGCTGCGCCGCAACCCCATCGAGTCCGCCCGGAACTCGGGTCGCAGCGCGTCGACGAGGATCTGCTGGTGCTGCGAGATCGTGCGCGGGATCGGGTCGAGTTCGAGGTGGTTCGACGCCAGCACGGGCCAGTACTCGAGCTGCGCGTTGAGGTTGAACCACACCGACGGCCACGGCGTCGGCTCCAGCCACGGCCCGGTGGTCGGCATGATCGGCGCTTCGCTGCGCGCGCCCGACGCGAGCTTGTACAGCTGGATCCAGTAGAAGCTCTGCATCAACGCGTCCGGCACGGACACGAAACTCTTGCGATAGAAGCGATGCCACCACTTCTGATGCTGTTGGCGCAGCACCTCCGGTGCCAGCGCCGTGGTGATCGCGGTCCTGACCGCGGCTTCCGCGGTCCTGTCCGGGAACGAATGTTCCACGGACAGAAGGAGATCCGTGCGGCCGTGGCTCTCGCGCGTCCGGTACGCCGTGGCCGTCTGACCGCCCGCGACCATCTCCTGGGTGACGAGCGTGAGTCCATTCACGGTGCGGCTGACGGGTTGGGGGTTCAGCGGGAACGTAGCGGGCGGCGGCTCGCGGATCGTGCGCGGGCTCAGCGCGTCGAGAGCCTGGAACTCCAGCTTGAACGCTCGCTCGCCGCTCGTGGGCCGGACTTCGAGGTGCAGCAACGACTTCTCGGCGTGCACGAACGTCCTGATCGCCAGCTCGCCGCGGTCCGTGACGATCTTGCCGCGCAGTTCGGCGTTCCACAGGTCGAGCCGCAGGTCAACGCCCGTGATCTGGCCGACCGGTGTCAGCAGCAGTCGTCCGACCGGTAGCCGCGCCACGCCCCACTCGTTGCCGAACTGCGGCCGGTGGTCCTGCACCTTCGCGTGGTCGACGGTGAACCGGACGGCGTTCGCGCCCGGCTCCCGGTAGACCGCGGTGGCGAGAAACCCGTTGCCCAGGAACGGTCCCTCGTACCAGGCACGCGGAATCCGTTGCCACACCAGGTCCTGCTCGCCGAGGAACCTCTCCCAGTCGATTCTCGTCGTGCACCCGGAAGTCCGCGCTTCCGCTCCGGCGGGCAACGCCGTGAGCGCCGCCCCCGCCACCACCCCGCCCATGAGCCCGCGCCGCGACAGCTCCACTCCAGCACCCTTCAGGTCCGTTGGCGGCGGCGCCCAAAGATCGGATGTGTACGTCCGACGGCAGCCTAGGACCGCCAAAGAAGACGGTCAAGACCGGTCAAGCCTCGGATGTAAGCGTTTACCGGAAGTACGCTGAGTCGGCCGCGAACCCCTTGGAGGATGCTCATGATCGCGCGTACCTACCCGTTCGGACCGGTGGACGGGCTCGACCTGCACCCCACCTACGCCAGGCTGCGTGACGAAGAGCCACTCGCCCGCGTCAAGCTCCCCCACGGGGAAGAAGGCTGGCTTCTCACGAGATACGACGACGTCCGATTAGCCCTCAGCGACCCGCGGTTCAGCCTCGCGCAGGCGGCCGTGCGGGACACGCCCCGGATGGGCCCGACGCGCATCGGGGCGATCCTGACCGACCTCGACCCACCCGACCACACCCGGTTGCGCCGCCTGCTGGCCCACGCGTTCACCGTGCGCCGCGTCGAACAGCTGCGCGCCACCGCGGAACGGGTGGCGGGCGACCTGCTCGACGAGATGGAGAAGGCGGGTCCACCGGCCGATCTCCTGACGGCGTTCGCGATTCCGTTGCCAGGACTGATGGTCTGCGACCTGCTCGGCGTGCCGTACGCCGACCGCGACCACTTCCAGTCGCTCGCCGAGGCGTTCATGTCGACCACGGCGATGACCGACGAGGAGAAGCTGTCGAAGCTCGGCGAACTCGCGGGCTACCTCGCGGGCCTCGCCGACCAGCGCCGCGCGCACCAGGAGGACGACCTGATCAGCGCGCTGGTGGTGGCGCAGGAGGAAGGCGACCGGCTCAGCGCGGAAGAACTGGCGCAGCTCACGGTGTTGCTGCTCGGCGCGGGCTACGACTCGACCGCGAGCCACATCGTCAACTCGGTCCACACCCTGCTGACGTTCCCGGACCAGGCCGCACTGCTGCGCTCCGACCCGGAACTGATGCCCGGCGCCGTCGAGGAACTGCTGCGGTGGATCCCGGGGCAGGAGGTCGCCGACATCCTGCCCCGGTACGCGCTGGAGGACGTCGAACTGAGCGGCGGCACGGTGCGCGCGGGTGAACCCGTGCTGCTCGCGAAGCACGCGGCCAACCGCGATCCCCGCCAGTTCCCCGACCCCGACCGGTTCGACGTGACGCGCAACGCGAAGGGGCACCTCGCGTTCGGGCACGGACCGCACCACTGCATCGGCGCGCAGCTGGCACGGATGGACGTGCAGGTCGCGCTGACGGCGCTGCTCGAACGGTTCCCGGACCTGCGCCTGGCCGGTGACGTGACATGGCGGACCGGCATGGCCATGCGAGGTCCGCTGGCCATGCCGGTCACGTGGTGAACGATCAGCCGGTGACGTTCTTCAGCCGGTAGGGCTTGTACTTGGTGTTCTTCAGGCCGTACGTCAGCGGGCGGTGGTCAGTGCCGTGGCCACCCCGCTGTTCGTAGGCCATGTACTGCGACTTGTCGGCCTTCGTCCACTTCTCGAAGATCACGACGTGCCGGAAGTCGTCACCGGGTTCATCGACGGGGTCGATGAAGAGATCACCGGGTTTCAGATCGGCGATCTTGATCGGTGTCGTGTACTTGCTGCCGGCCAGAGCGACGGTGTTCGGGCCGCCCTTGGGATTCGCGTTACCCAAGTTCGCGGCCATCGAAACAAAGCCCGAACAGTCGGTTCGATAACCGTCCTTCCAGTACTTCGACATGCTGTACGGCACCTGCTTGCCGTTGTTCGCGGTCAGCCACGTCGCCGCCCGCTTCAGCACGTCACCCCTGCTGATCTGCGCTTCCGGTGCTGCGGACGCCGCCGGTGGCCCCACGAGCACCAGCGCGAAGAACGCAGCAATCAAAGCTGAAATGAACTTCATCATTTCCCCCTGCTTCGAGAAGAGCGAATCTCGTGGCTCCACCGGAACATGGGAAGAAAGGCGAGTCAAGGTCACCAGCCGAATCGCCGGTGACTTCCAACTTTAGTGGTAACTCAACCGAGCGAATCACCAAACGATCGAGCGAACCTAGGCTGATCGACTTTGCGGGGTCAGCAGTTCGTTGATGGAATCGAGTGAGATCCCGAGCGCACCCGCGAGGGCGGCGATGGTGAAGAACGACGGCGTGGGGGCGCGTCCGGTCTCGATCTTGCGCACGGTCTCGGCGGACAGGCCGGCGCGGGCCGCGATCTCGACCATGCTCTCCTCACCGCGGGCGTCCCGCAGCAACTGACCGAGCCGCCTGCCGCGCTCCCGTTCCAGCGACGTCAGTGGGATGCGCACCATGGGTGCGGATTCTACGCGAAACAGACGTGCCGAGTGGCGTGAGAAAAGTCCGTTGCGAGCCCGGCCGATCTCGACATAGGTTCGTCTTACACACGAGAGGAGGTGGTCCGAAGTTGTATAGCAACAGGACTCGTGAGGTGGCTGTCCGATAGGACCGCCTTTTGGTGACGCCTTGTCGTAAACCCAGGCAGCCACCCGACCCCCGGACTTCGAGCGCTGGTCCCGCTCGGCCTGCTCGCGCAGGAGTCGTCCGGGGGTTGTCCCGTTCTCAGGCCTTCTTCAGCGCCAGCAGATCCGCGACGAACGCGTCGAACGCCTCGCTGAAGTTCTCGGCCCGCACGACCGCCGACGGGTGCACCGTCACGCCGACCCGCAGCCCGTCGTGCTCCAGCACCTCACCGCGGTGCTCGGTCAGCTTGAACGACGGCCCCAGCACCGCCTTCGCCGCGACGGCCCCCAGCACGACCACGAGCCGCGGCTTCACCACGCGGATCTCCTCCCGCAACCACGGGAAGCAGGCCACGACCTGACTTCGCAAAGGCTGCTGGTGGATCCTGCGCTTGCCGCGCTCGGTGAACCGGAAGTGCTTCACCGCGTTCGTCAGGTACGTCTTCGAACGGTCGATCCTGGCGGCCTTGAACGCCTTGTCCAGCAACCGCCCGGCCGGTCCGACGAACACGTGGCCCTCGGTGTCCTCGTGGTCACCGGGGCACTCGCCCACCATCATCAGCCGCGCCGGCACCGGTCCCTCGCCGAACACGGTCTGTGAAGCGTCCTTGTGGAGCTCGCAGCCGTGACACTTCTTGGCCGCAGACTGCAACGCCGCCCAGTCAGCCCCCTCAGGGACGTACTGGGCGGCGTCCGCCGTCTTGCCCGCGCTCTTACTTGTCCGAGCGGAAGGCATCCTTGACCTTCTCGCCGGCCTGCTTGATGTCGGCCTTGGCGCGCTCGGCGCGGCCCTCGGCCTGCCACTGCTCGTTGTCCGTGGCGTCGCCGACGGCTTCCTTGGCGCGGCCCTTGAGTTCGTCTGCCTTGTTGCTGAACTTCTCATCGGCACCCATGCTTCCCGGTTACCCCGCGAGCACGGATCAAAACAGTTGATAAGGTGATCACTCGCGGTTGAGAACCCAGCCGCAAGCCGATGTGATGGCTTGCCCTGGGTGTGCCCGCCCTTCGCAACGCAGCTCCAGAGCGCGTCGTCACACCGGCATGCCGCTGTGACCGTGACGACGCGAAAGGAGCAGGCGGTGTCGTCCGCGAGAATCACCGCCCTGGAGGCCGAGGTGGCGGGGCTGCGCAAAGCCCTGGCGTCCCGGACAGTCATTGGGCAGGCCACAGGCCTGATCGCCGCGCGCAAACCCTGCACACCCCAGCAGGCCTTCCAGCTGCTGGTGCACATATCCCAGCACCACAACATCAAGCTGCACGTCGCCGCCGACCGGCTGGTCACGGCGTTCGTGCACGCGCACCTAGGACGGCCCGTCGAGGCAGCCGACCAGATGCTGTGGGATCACGTCGACGCGACGACCGCGAACGACTCCGGTGGAAGCAACGACGGGTTCGCTGAGGAGGTCAGCAGCACGTCTCCCTGAGGTAGCGGGACGGGGGTCGTGCCGAGGTTCACCACCACGCGGATCGTGCCGCGGTGCAACACCAGGCACTCCCCGTCCTGCTCCACCACGAACCTGTCCAGTCGCGGATCGGCCAGCTCCGGGCGGGAGCGGCGCAACGCGATCAGGGCGCGATAGGTGTCCAGGACCACGGCGTGGTCGCCCTCGCGGGCCTCGTCCCAGCGCAGCCGCGAATTCTCGACGGTCTGCGGCGACATGGGGTCCGGCACGTCGGACTCGCCCCAGCCGTGCCGGGAGAACTCGCGCCGCCGGCCCGTCCGGACGGCCTCCGCGAGCTGCGGGTCCGGGAAGGACGCGAAGAACTGCCAGGGCGTGGAAGCCGCCCACTCCTCCCCCATGAAGATCATGGGCGTGTAGGGCGAGGTGAGCACGATCGCCGCCGCGCACAGCAACTTCCCCGTCGACACGGAGGCGGTCAGCCGGTCGCCGGTGGCGCGGTTGCCGATCTGGTCGTGGTTCTGCGTGTACGCGAGGAACCGGTAGCCGGGGATCAACGCGGTGTCGACCGGCTTGCCGTGGTGCTTCCCGCGGAACGACGACCACGTGCCGGCGTGGAAGAACACCTTCTCCAGCGTGTTCTTCAACGCTCCTGGTGCCGCGAAGTCCTCGTAGTAGCCGAAGGTCTCGCCGGTGAGCGCGACGTGCAGACAGTGGTGCAGGTCGTCGGACCACTGCGCCTGCAGGCCGTAGCCACCGCCTTCGCGCGCCGTCACGAGCTTGGCGTCGTTCAGGTCGGACTCGGCGATCAGCGTGAGCGGACGGCCCACCGCCGCCGACAGCGCGTCCACCTCGACGGACAGCTCTTCGAGGACGTGCGTCGCGCGGCTGTCCGCCAGCGCGTGCACGGCGTCGAGCCGCAGTCCGTCGACGTGGAAGTCCCGCAACCACTGCAGCGCGTTGTCGATGACGTACCGGCGCACCTCGTCGGAGCCCGGCCCGTCCAGGTTCAGCCCTGGGCCCCAGTCGTTGCGTCCCGCGAAGTACGGGCCGAACTTGTCGAGGTACGCGCCGGACGGCCCGAGGTGGTTGTAGACCACGTCGAGCAGCACGGCGAGGCCTCGGGCGTGACAGGCGTCCACGAACCGCTTGAACCCGTCCGGCCCGCCGTAGGGGTCGTGCACAGCACCCCACAGCACGCCGTCGTAACCCCAGCCCTCGACGCCGTCGAAGCTGTTGACCGGCATGACCTCCACGAACGAGATGCCGAGGTCCACCAGGTGGTCGAGCCTGCCGATGGCCGCGTCGAACGTGCCCTCGGGCGTGAACGTGCCGATGTGCAGTTCGTAGATCACGCCGCCCGGCAGCGCCCGGCCGGTCCACGCGCCGTCGGTCCACTCGAACCCGTGGGTGTAGACGCGGGAGGCTTCGTGCACCCCGTTGGGCTGCCACAGCGACCGCGGATCCGGGTACGCCTTGTCCTCGATGACGAACGCGTAGTCCGTCCCGTCGGCGTCGGAGTGCCACCAGTCGCCGTCGCGCTTCATCTCGTGGTCGAAGCCGTCGACGCGGACGTGCACCGACTCGGGAGTCGGTGCCCAGACGGAGAAGCTCACTGATCCCCCTGCACCAGCAACGCCACCGGATAGGTGTCGAGCAACGACGCCAGGTCCTCGGTCGCCGGCCGCCCGGTGAGGACGTCCGTCCACTTCGCACCCGGCAGCGGCAGAACCGTGTCCTGCCAGCCCTTCTGCTCCAGCCCGACCGGCAGCCGGGTGGCCACCGTGATCACACCGGACCGTTCGAACGCCAGCACGTGCTCGGCAGCCGGGCCCTCGGCGTGCAGCGGCCGGTAGCCGTGCAGACCGCGTTTGCGCACGTGCAAAGCCTTCTGCACCACGAGAAGCTTCGCCGCGCCCGAGTCGTCGACCTCCGGCAGCCAGCCGGACTCGATGCGCGCCAGCAGATCCCGGCGCACCTCGTAGTCGACCGGCCTGCGGTTGTCCGGGTCGACCAGCGAGAAGTCCCACAGCTCGGTGCCCTGGTACACGTCCGGCACGCCGGGCGCGGTGAGCTGGACCAGCTTCTGCCCCAGCGAGTTCGACCAGCCGGGCGCCTTGATCCGTTCGGCGAACGCGGTGACCTCGGGCTCGTTCAGCGCCTTGGCGGGCCACGCGGCCACCTCGGCGTCGAACTCGGCGTTCCGGTCGACCCACGAGGTCTTGATCTTCGCCTCGCGGGACGCCTTCTCGAGGTAGGCGCCCAGGCGTTCTTCTGTGAGCGGCCACGCGCCGACGAGCGACTGCCAGGCCAGGCGGTTCAGCGACGGTTCGGAGAGGCCGTGCTTCCGGCTCATCTCGGCCTCGAACGCCAGGTACTCGTTCGGGATCTCCGCCAGCACCGCGAGCCGCGCCCGGACGTCCTCCGACCGCTTGGTGTCGTGTGTGGACAGCGCCGTCATCGCGTTCGGCTCTGCGGACTCACGCCGTGCCGCGCGCTGGTGGAACTCGCCGACGGACATCCCGAACCGGTCCGGCGAGCCGCCGACCTCGTTGAGCGCCACGAAGTTCGTGTACCGGTAGAACGCGGTGTCCTCGGTGCCCTTCGCGACGACCATGCCGGACGTCTGCTGAATCCTCGTCGCCAGCTCGCCGCGCGGGTCGGCGCGTACCTGCTCGTCCAACGCCCGCACCGCGGACGACCTGCTCCGCTGCACCGCGATCTCCCAGTGCCGCAGGCCTTCCGGGAGGTACGAGCGGTACACCGGGAAGTTGACCATCACCTCGGCGACGGCCTGGCAGGCGTCCTCGAACTCGACACCCTGGACCAGCCGTGCGATCCGGCGCACCTCGGCCACCAGGATCGAGTCCGCGACCTGCTGCCGTGACGAGTGCTCGATCTCGTGGAAGTCGCCGCTGAAGGCATCCCTGGGGGCGATGAACACGCCGCAGATCTCGCGCAACGCGTCGTAGCCCGTCGTGCCGTCGACCGGCCAGCTCTGCGGCATCGACTCGTCCGGCCCGAGGATCTTCTCCACCACGAGCCAGCCGTCGAAGTGCTCGCGCAGCCGCCGGAAGTAGCCGCCGGGATCGGCGAGCCCGTCCGGGTGGTCGACGCGCAATCCCGTGACGCCCCAGGACAACACCGCGCGATGCGTCGCCTCGAACACCTCGGGGTCCTCGACGCGCAGCGCCGCGAGCTCGGTGATGTCGAAGAACCGCCGGTAGTTCAGCTCGGTGTTCCCGCGCCGCCAGTTCGCTTTCAGGTAGTGCTCGTGAACCTCGTCCTCGGCGTCCTCACCGAGGACCGGCAGCAGCACCTTGCCCGACGACCAGTCGATGTCGAAGTACCGCGCGTACTTCGACTCCTGCCCGTGAGCGAGAACGTCCTCCCACCACGGGTTCGGCACGACCATGTGGTTCGGCACGATGTCGACGACCAGGCCGAGGTCCTGCTCGTCGAGCTGCGCCTGCAGCGCCACCCGACCCTCGTCGCCGCCCAGTTCGGGCCGGGCTCGGGTCGGGTCCACGACGTCGTAGCCGTGCGTCGACCCCTCCCGCGCGTCGAGCATCGGCGACGCGTACAGCGCGCCGATCCCCAGGCGCGCCAGGTAGTCCGCGACGGCCGCGGCGTCGGCGAAGGTGAAGGACGGGGTGAACTGAACGCGGTACGTCGAGGACGGCGCGCCCATCAGCCCACCCGCTGCAGCACGACGAGCGACCGCGCGGTCAGCGACAACTGCCCGGACGCGGCGATCGGCTTCTCGTTGCCACCGACCTCCCCGGTCGTGGTGTCCACGACGACCTTCCACTCAGGACCGTACTCGGGATCGGGCAACGTGACCTGGATGTCCTCGTAGTGCGCGTTGAACGCCATCAGGAACGAGTCGTCGACCACCCGCATGCCGCGCGAGTCGAGGTCGGGAATGCCCTCACCGTTGAGGAAGACGGTGATGCACTTGCCGAGGTCGTCCTCCCAGTTCTGCTCGGTCATCTCCTCACCGGCCGGCGTGAACCACGCGATGTCGCGCAGTTCCTCGCCCTTGCGGATCGGCCTGCCCGCGAAGAAGCGCTTGCGCCGGAACACCGGGTGCGCCTTGCGGAACGCGGCGAGCGCCGAGGTGAACTCGGCCAGCTCGGAGTTGGCCTCCAGCAACGACCAGTCGACCCACGAGACCTCGTTGTCCTGGCAGTACGCGTTGTTGTTGCCGTTCTGCGTACGCCCGAACTCGTCGCCGTTCACGATCATCGGCACACCCTGCGACAGCAACGTCGTCGCCATCAGGTTCCGCCGCTGCCGCCGCCGGAGCGTGAGGACTTCCTCGTCGTCGGTCGGCCCCTCGACGCCGCAGTTCCACGAACGGTTGTGGTCCTCGCCGTCGCGGTTGTCCTCGCCGTTGGCCTCGTTGTGCTTGTCGTTGTACGACACCAGGTCGTTGAGCGTGAAGCCGTCGTGCGCCGTCACGAAGTTGATCGACGCGTACGGCCGCCGGCCGTCGTCCTGGTAGAGGTCGCTGCTGCCGGTGATGCGCGACGCGAACTCGCCCATCGTCGCCGGCTCACCGCGCCAGAAGTCGCGGACCGTGTCGCGGAACTTGCCGTTCCACTCCGTCCACAGTGGAGGGAAGTTGCCGACCTGGTACCCGCCGGGCCCGACGTCCCACGGCTCCGCGATCAGCTTGACCTGCGACACCACCGGGTCCTGCTGCACGACCTCGAAGAACGTCGCCAGCCGGTCCACGTCGTAGAACTCGCGCGCCAGCGTGGCCGCGAGATCGAACCGGAAGCCGTCGACGTGCATCTCGGTGACCCAGTACCGCAGCGAGTCCATGATGAGCTGCAACGTGTGCGGCGAGCGCACGTTCAGCGAGTTACCGGTGCCCGTGTAGTCCGTGTAGTACTGCGGGTCGTCGTCGACCAGGCGGTAGTACGACTCGTTGTCGATACCGCGCATCGACAACGTCGGCCCGAGGTGGTTGCCCTCCGCCGTGTGGTTGTAGACGACGTCGAGGATGACCTCGATGCCCGCCTGGTGCATGGCGCGGACCATGCCCTTGAACTCCTGCACCTGGTTCAACGGCAACGCCGAGTAACCGTCGTGCGGCGCGAAGAACCCGATGGTGTTGTAACCCCAGTAGTTGCTCAACCGCCGCTCGGCCAGCGTGTGATCGCTGATGAACTGGTGCACCGGCATCAGCTCGACGGCCGTGACCCCGAGCTTGGTCAGGTGGTCGATCATCACCGGATGCGCGAGGCCCGCGTAGGTGCCCCGCAGCCGCGGCGGGATCTCCGGGTGGTCGATGGTGAGACCGCGAACGTGCGCCTCGTAGATGACGCTCTCGTTGTACGGCGTCCTGGGCAGCCTGTCGTTCGTCCAGTCGAAGAACGGGTTCACCACCACGGACTTCGGCACGTGGGGAGCGGAATCCTCGTCGTTGCGCTCGTCCGGCGATCCGAACTTGTACCCGTACAGCGCCTCGTCCCACGCCAGGCCGTTCGAGATGGCCTTGGCGTACGGGTCGATCAGCAGCTTGTTGGGGTTGCACCGGAGGCCTCGGGCCGGGTCGTGAGGCCCGTGCACGCGGTAGCCGTACCGCTGCCCCGGGCCCACGCCGAGCAGGTAACCGTGGTGGACGAAACCGTCCACCTCCGGCAGCCTCACGCGTGTCTCTGTGCCGTCGTCGTCGAACAGGCAGAGCTCGACGTACTCCGCGACTTCGGAGAACACAGCGAAGTTCGTGCCAACGCCGTCATAACCGGCGCCAAGCGGGTAGGGCCTACCAGGCCAGGGTCGCACAATGCTCCTCGTCACAGAAACTAGCTACCGACAGACCATATCCGCGCGACAACGTCGTGGCATCACGCTTCGACGACCGGTACCGACGGTCCACGAACAGACACTTACCCCGTCATCGCGCCTCGTACGCATGATGTTCGCCGGATCTCACCAGTGCCGGTGCCGGCGATCGCCGTGGCGAGCCGCAGGACGCCGCGGCCGGCCTCGCGGGCGGCAGGTGGGTGCGCTCGACCTCGCTGGTAGAGGGAGCGGGAAACGCGCGGCACCGCAGGGCGCGGACGACGTCCGCGCCTGTGCCGGGTGCTCGACGGACGCGAGCCGGTAGGCCTGGTGGAAGATCACACTCGAACCTTACGAGCGGGCTCTGACAATTCCGGGCCCGCTGCGGCAGGTTTTCGCGAGAGTCGGAGCTGCTTAACTCGATCGTGTGATCGTGCCGTCAGGCGACTACCGGGTGCGGTCACACTCCTTCGTGTGCAAGAACGAGCTGTCCACGTGCGGCCGTGAGCAGCGTGCGGGCTTCCTGGATCTCCGCGTACTTCAGGTGTTCACAAGCGGCCTCAGCGCACGCCAGCGCGTGCTGAAGGGCGAGGTTGTCCTCGACGGGACCCGCGTCCCGCAGCGCGTCACGAAGGGATTCCTCCGCGCGCCGTGCCCCGACCACCGGGTCGCCGAGCGCGGTGGGTCTCACCGAAGCGAGGACCTGCTCGACGGCCAGTTCAAGCACGCCGGTTGATGTCCGCGTGCCCACGGCTGAGCTCATTTGGTACGCCACCTCCAAGAACGTTCGTCTTCCACCGTCGGGTGACGGCCCCTACAGTACTCCGCAGGTCTATGACCTGCCGTTACGCAAGAGTTTCATCTTTCGCGGTTGCGCAGTGGCCGGGTGATCTCCCGGACGCGCGGGAAGAAATCATCCAATGCCACCGGCAGGGGGATTCTCCAGTTCGGGTGCTCGTCGATCGTGCCCGGCACGTTGGGCTGCCGGGTTTCCCGCAGAGCGTCCTGAGGTGAGGTCAGGACCAGCGCGCAGGGGGCCTGCGCGAGCAGTTCGTGGGCGCCTTCGACCCTGTCCGCGGACTTGATGCCCTCCTGCCGCATCAGCTCGTCGAAGTCGGGGCCGTCGGGGCCCGCGAAGAACGTCGCCGCGGTCGGGAGGTCGTGCGTGGAGATGCTGGCCATCTGGTTCGGGTTCCACTGCGACGGCGGGATCAGCGGGTGACCCTCGGCGTAGTAGTCGCGCTGGAAGTAGAGGACGGCGCTGGTCAGCATGCCGTTCTCCTGCAACGTCTTCGTGACGACCGGTTCGACCGTGCCGAGGTCCTCGCCCACCACGACGGCGCCGGCCCGGTAGGCCTCCAGCGCGAGCACGCCGAGCATGGCGTCGGAGTCGTAGTAGACGTAGGTGCCGCGGGACGGTGGCTCGCCCGGCGGGATCCACCAGAGCCGCCACAAGCCCGCGACGTGGTCGATGCGGATGCCGTCTGCGTGCTTGAGGACGCTGCGCAGCACCTGCCGGAACGGCCGGTAGCCGGTCTCGGCGAGCTTGTCCGGGCGCCACGGCGGCAGGCCCCAGCCCTGGCCGTCGGCGCTGAACGCGTCGGGTGGCGCGCCGACCGTGACGTCGATGGCGAACACGTCGGGGTCCGCGAACGTGTCGGCGCCGCCGGGGTCGACGCCCACCGGGAGGTCGTGGATGACGCCGATGGCCATGCCTGCCTCGTGCGCGGCGAGCCGGACGTCCTGGAGCTGGCGTGTGCAGAGGTGCTGGAGCCAGGCGTAGAACCCGACCCGTTCGGCGGGAGGTTCAGGACGGTCGGCGGGCCACGTGCGCCAGTCCTTGCCGTGGACCTCGGCGAGCGCGCAGTACGTGGCGAACTTCTCCAGCTCGGCGTCCATCTCGACGTCGCCGCCGGGGAAGAGCAGCTCCAGTGCCTGTTTCTTGGCGTCCCAGATCTCGTCGTAGTCGATCAGCTCGTGGTTGCCGGGCCTGAGGTCGCGGATGAGCTGCCGGGTGCGCGGGCAGGCCTGCAGGAACTCGGCCGTGTCGGTGACGCGCAGGTACAGCGGGTTCGCGAACCGGCGGCTGGTCGGCGAGTACGGCGAGCGTTCGACGGGATGCGTCGGCGACGGCGCCTGCACCGGATTGACCAGCACGACGCCGGCGTCGAGCTCCAGACTGCTGCGGCGGGCGATGGTGGCGAGGTCGGCGAAGTCGCCCATCCCCCACGAGTCCTTCGAGCGCGCGGCGTAGAGCTGCAGCATCCAGCCCCAGGTGTGCGGGACGTCCGGCAGCGTTCTGGGCGCGACGGCGAGCGTGACGGTCTGGTCCCCGGTGACGACGCGGTGCCAGCCGAGCGGAACCGAGTCGGGCACGTGCCGTTCGACGGCGAACGAGGTGCCGTCCTCCAGCTCGATGGTCGCGGGGCCGCGCAGGTCGTACGTCTCGTACTCGCGGATGACGATCGTGGACGGGAGCTTCTGCTCGGCCCGACGGCGTTCGACCTCGGCGAGCTCGCGGGCGACGGAGTCCTCAGTGGACGCGTCGACACCGAACTGGGCGAGGATCTTGACGACGACCTCGCGATCGACCGCGACCTCTTGCTGGTCCGCGTTTTCGTACCGTGTGGCAACGCCCCAAGCGTCCGCCAACCGCGCCACCAACTCCTCCACAGGTACAAGCTATGTCATAGCCCGGTCCGCATTACCAGAGCAAATGGTCCCTGGTCACCCGATGGGTGCAGGCCGGTCGAGACACCCACGCAGAGATGCATTTACTTAGACATCCGATGCTTCACCTGGAATAGCGACGACCGCCTCGACCTCGACCAGGAAATCGGGGCCGAACAACGCCGCCACCTGAACCAGCGTGCTGGCGGGGTTGGGCACTTCTCCCAGCGCGGGCCGCAGAATCTCGTCCCGCACGTCACGAATGGTCTGAACCTCCGACGCATCAAGCACGAACCAGGTGAACTTGACGACATCCGACCAGTCCGCGCCAAACTTTTTGATGATGTGATGAAGATTGCTCAAAGCCTGCCGGGTCTGCGCCGCGAGGTCGTCCACGCCGACCGCGCACCCCTGCGCGTCCACCGCCACCTGACCGGAGACGAACGCGAGCGTGCCGGTGACCGTGACCGCGTGGGCGTAGCCGGGGGTGGTCGGCAGGCCGGGCAGTTCGGTGAGGCGCTCCTGGGCGGGCATGACGCCACAGTACTCAGGCCGCGGGCCCGCTCGAGTTCCTGACGACCAGCCGCACCAGGTGCTCCGCCGGTTCGATCTCCCCACCCCTGATCAGCGTGAACAGGTCGGCGACCGCCCGCTCCCCCTGGGTCTTCGCCGCCCCCTCGACGGCGGTCAGCCCGACCACGCGGGTGAGCTCCTGCCCGTCCAGCGACACGATCGACACCTCGTCGGGCACCGCGCGCCCGTCCCGCTGCATGCGCAGGAAGATCCCGACAGCCGCGGCGCCGTTCGAGCTGATCACCGCGGTCGGCAGGCGTTCGCCGTCGAGCAGCACGTCGACCACCTGCTCGCCGCCGTCGACGGTCGGCGAGCACCACACCGTCCACTCGGGACGAACCTCGAGACCCGCGGCGACCAGGATCTCGTCGTAGGACTCGTCCACGCCGTCGGCCAGCACCAGGGCGACCTCGCGATGCCCGAGGGTCTGCAGGTGCGACACGGCGGTCTGCAGCGCGTGACGGAGATCGGTGTCGTCGACCGTGACGTGCGGGACCTCCAACGACTCCAGCGCGACCTGCTCCGAAGAGGACAGCGACATCGAGAGCAGCAGCACGCCGTCCACCCGGCGCCCCAGCGGCAACTCGTCGAAGAACTTGGCGCGCGCGTCCGCGTCACCCAGCACGTAGAGCAGCACGTCGTACCCGGCCTGCCGCAACGCGCCCTCCGCGCCCGCCAGCACGGGACTGACCTCGGACGTCAGCACCGCGATCGCGTACCGCCGCCCACCGGCCAGCGAGGAGGCGTCGCGGGCGATCGCATACTTCATCCGGCGTGCGACATCGCTCACGTGCTGCCTGGTCGCCTCGGACACGCCCGGTTCGCCTCGCAGCGCACGCGATACGGTCGCAGCGGACACCCCTGCGGCCTTGGCCACGTCGGACATGCTGGTCACGGCCCGAGCGTATTGGAGATCCATGAAGCCCGGCGACCTCGCCCCCGACTTCACGCTGCCCGACCAGGACGGCACCGACCGCAAGCTGTCGGCGCTGCTCGAGGACGGCCCGGTCGTGCTCTTCTTCTACCCCGCGGCGATGACGTCCGGGTGCACCGCGCAGAGCTGCCACTTCCGCGACCTCGCGAAGGAGTTCGAGGAGGCGGGAGCCCAGCGCGTCGGGATCTCGATGGACGACGTCGCGAAGCAGAAGGAGTTCGCCGAACTCAACGGCTTCGACTACCCGCTGCTCGCCGACGTCGGCGGTGACGTCGCGGAGCAGTACGGCGTGCGGCGCCGGTTCGGGCCGATCCCGGTCAAGCGGCACACGTTCGTCATCGGGGCCGGCCGCGAGATCATCGAGGTGGTCAAGAGCGAGTTCTCGATGAACGCGCACGCGGACAAGGCGCTGGCGGCGCTCCGTGAGCGAGCCGCTCAGTAGCCGCTAACCAACGCGGTCTTGGACGTGTAGCCGTTCGGTCGTCCGACAGGTCGGACTGCTGGTCTACGGCGAGCCGCACGCGGTGAGCAGGGTGGCGGCGAGGATGCCGTCCTTCGTCCTGCGAAGGACGTCCGTTACGAGGCCCTCAGGAGTCGGTGATCGTCAGCACGCCGTAGGGCCCGGAAGCCTTGCCCTCGCGGACAGTCACACCGTCGATCGTGTACTTGCCGTGCACCTCGGCGCCGTCCGGGCCCGCGACGACCACGAGCATCACGAACTCGGACGCGGGGTCGGCGGGCACCTCGACGGTGCGGGTCCACGGCAGCGTCACGCTCGCCTCGTTGTGGATGGTCGCGCCGACGGTCGCGGTGACGTTGAACGCCTTGCCGGTGCCGGTCACCTCGAACACGACGGTCCGGGTGACCGGTGCGGGCGACTCGACGGGCTCCAGCGAAACCCCTGTGCTCGTCGAGGAGTTGAAGGTCCGCTCCAGCATGGTCGTCACGTGGCTGCCGAACGCGAGTGCGCCCGTGACCACCAGCACCGTGATCAGCAACAGCACCCAGGGCCACTTCGGCGACCTGGGTGGCTCGTGCAGCGGTGGTGCGATGCCGTATTCGGGCGGTTGGTGCGACATGAAGACCCCCTGATGAGGGAGTCGATCTCGCGACTCCCGCCGTTACCGCTGCTGGGACGCGGTGCGGTGCCGGAAGGATCCGCGTCGACCGGATCAGCCGGTCTGCACCGCGCTCGCCAGGGCCAGCCGTTCGACGTGGTCGGCGCTGAGCGAACCGGCGTCGTGCTGCCGGTACTCCGCCGCCAGCTCCCGGGCCCGCACCCGGAACGACCCGCCGTGCAGCACCTCGCTCACCGCGGCCCTGATCGTCTTCTCCGACGGCGCCGAGGTGCGCAGGTTCAGGCCGGCGCCGGACCGTTCGACGCGGGCGGCCACCTCGGGCTTGTCCTCGGTCGTGCCGGCCACGACCAGCGGGACGCCCTGGGCGAGCGCGAGTTGCACACCGCCGAACCCGCCGTTGGTGACCATCGCGGCGATTTCGGGCAGCAGCCTGTCGTAGGGCAGGAACGGCGCGGTGAAGGCGTTGGCGGGCAACGGGCCCACGTCGTGCGCGCCGGTGCTGGCGACGACGGTGACCGGCTCGTCGGCCAACGCGTGGATCGTGGGCAGCACGAGTTGCGCCAGGTCCGTGTCCGCGACCGTGCCCTGGGTGACGTGCACGATCGGGCGGCCGGCGGTCATCATGCGTTCCCACCAGTCCGGCAGGTCGACAGACGGCGCCGGGTCGACCAGCGCGCCGACGAACTTCACCTGCGGCGGCATGAACGCCCGCGGGTGCTCCAGGCCGGCGATGCCGTTCTGCAGGTGCAGGTGCGACGACACGGTCGCGAGGCCGCGCTCGCCCGCGGGCAGGCCGAGGCCTGCGAAGATCCGGTCGCGGTGCCGGAACACGGGCTTGAACGCCACGTTGTCCAGCAACCCGCGCACGGCCGCGTACCGCATCCGGGCGAACGCACCGGTCCGGTACCGCAGGCCAGGTCCGAACGGCGGCACGTCCGGCGCGGGCAGCATCATCGGCATCACACCGACGCTGACGGCGCGAGGCCCGCCGAGCTGTTCGACCAAGGTCGCGCCGAGGTACGCGGCGTCGTGCACGACGAGGTCGGCCGGTCGTTCGGCCAGCACCCGCCGCAGGTCGCCGACCTGGGCGGGGATCGGGTCCAGGAACACCTCGGTCATGTCGTAGCGCAGCTTCGCGATGCCCTTGAGCCGAGTGCGCTCGGGGAACAGCTCGTCGGCGTTGCGGCCCCGATGGTCGATCGACGGGTCCATCGCGACGAACTCCGCGCCGGTCGCGGCGATCCGGGCCGCGAACACCTCGCCGGTGCACCACCGCACGTTATGGCCGCGCTCGATCAGCGCACGGGCGATGGGCAGCAACGGCACGACGTGGCCGGGCACGGGCATGGTCGCGAACAACAGGTTCAGACGGGGCACGGGAGCAGTCGACCAGATCGCGCTTAACGCGCCCTAATTCGTCATCTCAATCCGGCCAGCACGAAGTCCGCGATCTCCCCTGCCAGCCGGCCGGGCGTCTTCTGGCCGTCTGGACGGAACCACATGGGGAGCTGGTTGACGACGCCCAGCGCGATCCGCACGACGGTGTCCGCGGGCACCAGGGAGCTGAACTCGCCGTCCGCCTGTCCCTTCTCGATCACCGCCAGGAACGTCTCGTGGTAGCGGCGGCGTTCGGCGCGGAACTCGGTCATCGAGTCCTCGCCGAGCCGGTGCAGCTCGCGGACGAACACCGCCGTCTCGTCGACCCGTTCGGCCGTCGAGATGACGAGCGACGCCAGGATCTCGCGCACCGTCTCGCCCGCGGACAGGCCGAGGCCGATGATCCGGTCCATGTCGGCGGACTGGGACGTGATCAGCAGCCGGTAGATCTCGAAGAGCAGGTCGTCCTTGGCCCGGAAGTAGTGGTAGAGCGCGCCCTTCGTGACCTCGGCGGCCGTGACGATCTCCTGCACCGAGGTCGCGTCGTAGCCCTGCGACGCGAACAGCCGCACGGCCGTGTCGAGGATCTTCTGCTCGGTCGCGCTGGGCATCGCTAAGCCTTCGGTGCCAGTGCGCGTACCTGTTCGATCTGGTCGCCACCGGTCGGGAGCAGGGCGATGATCGGGGTGTCGACACCGGCGGCGTGGTACTCGGCGACGCGCGAACGGCACTGGTCCAGCGACCCGTGCACGACCAGCGCGTCCACGACCTCGTCCGGGATCGACTTCGACGCGGCCTTGCGGTCGCCCGCCGCCCACGCCTCGTGCATCGGGCGCAGCGCCTCGCCACGACCCAGCCAGTCGTGGAACGCCGCGTAGGCGGGCACGGTCAGATAGGTGCTGATCAGCATGCGTCCCAGCGCCCGCGCGGCGTCGGCGTCCTCGGTCGGGCAGACGAAGATCCGGGCCGCGAGCTCGGCCTCGCCCAGTTCGGAACGCACCTGCGGCACGTCGGTGGCGGCGAGCCAGTTGGTGATCGCGCCGTCGGCCTCGCGACCGGCCAGGCGCAGCATGTTCGGTCGCAGCGCCGCGAGCATGATCGGCACCTTCTCCGCCGGCGGGCGCTCCAGCTTGAAGCCCTTGACCGAGAACGTGTCGTAGTCGGCGCTGACCTTCTCCCCCGCCAGCGCGGCCTTCAGGAACCGCAGCGTGTCGCGCGTGCGCTTGAACGGCTCCTCGAACGGGATCGCGTTCCAGCGCTGCACGATCGCGGGCGACGACGAGCCGATGCCCAGCACGAACCGCCCACCGGTCACCTCGGCCAGCGTCGCCGCGGTCATCGCCAGCGTCGCCGGGCCGCGCGTGTACACCGGCGCGATCGCCGTGCCGAAGCGCAGCTCGGAGGACCACTGCGCGGCGAGCGCGAGCGGTGTGAACGCGTCGGTGCCCGTGGTCTCGGCCGACCACACGTCCGTGTAGCCGAGCCCGGCGAGCTCGGACACCAGCGCGCGGTGTTCCAGCACCGGCACGCCGATCAGCGGCAGTGTGATTCCCCAACGAGCCATGAACGCCTCCAAGTCAGCTTGGAGGCACCCTACCGACCGGTCGGTATGCTCACAACCTCACTTCTTGCGGGCCATCGTCAGACCGTCCGCGATCGGCACCAGCACCGACTCCACGCGCGTGTCGGCGCGCACGAACCTGTTGAAGGCGTCGATCGCGGCGGCGTTGCCCTCCGGCTGCTCGTCGGCGGCCTCGCCGTAGTAGAGCGTGTTGTCGGCGAGCAGCAGGCCGCCCTGCCGCACGCGCGGCACCAGCAGGTCCCAGTAGTGGACGTACCCGACCTTGTCCGCGTCGATGAACACCAGGTCGATGACCGGCTCCTCCGGCAGTTCGGCCAGCGTCACGGCGGCCGCGCCGATCCGCAGGTCGATCCGGTCACGCACGCCCGCCGCCTGCCACGCCTCCTCGGCGATCGCGGTCCACTCGGTCGAGAGGTCGCAGGTGATGACCTTGCCGGACGGGGGCAGTGCCTGCGCGAACGCCAGCGTGGAGTACCCCGTGTAGGTGCCGACCTCGACCACCGTCTGCGCGCCGGTGAGCTTGACCAGCAACGACAGCAGCACCGCCTGCTCGTGCGGGATCTGCATCTCCGCCGAGTCGCCGAGCTCGGCCGTGCGGGCGATCAGCTTCTCCTGCACGGCGCTCGGCTGACCGGCCTGCTCGCGCACGTAACGATAGATCTGCGGGGTCATGACCACGGTCTTGAAGTCGTTCACGCGGCCTTCTCTCATAGTCGGGTGGCGAACGTCCTGAGTGTCTCTCCGTACTCGGGGCTCAGCGGGTGTTTCGCGAGGTCATGACCGATCGCGGACAAGATGGCCGTGCGGTGCGCCTGGTAGCGGCTCACGCACACGCACTCCCTGCTGACGAGGAAGAACTCGTCGAACCGGGCGCGTTCGGCGTCGGTGGTGGGCACGCTCGTACGGCCGGACTCGCGCAGCAGCGACGGGCCGCCGGGCACGAGTCTGCGCATGACCTCCTTGTGTGCCACCAGGTTCGCCTTGCTCGCGGAGGAGAGCGGCGCGGCCGCCGCGGGCCCCAGTGCGGCACGCGCCCTGCGCAGCAGGCCGGGCAGTGGCTCGTAGTCACGTGCCCATCGCCCGCTGAACGCCGGGTCGAACGTCACCATCATCGGCCGGATGACGTCCTCGTACACCTCACGGGAACAACTGCCCGAATAGGCGAGCATCACCGAGTACGCGTCGTATCCAAGCGCAGTGAGGCGGACTAGTTGCGAATCAGGCTCGCGCATCAACCGATCGAGTGAATCCGACAGAAACTTCCACACCAGAAATGCGCCGTGATGGCCGAGAAACCACCGGTGCACGGCCCGTTGCACCGGGTCTTGCGGGGCGTTGATGACGATCGGAATCTGAAAGCACCGGTCCGCGCATGGAATCAGTTCCGCGCCCGGCATCGGCAGCCGCAGGACGGGCAGGTCGACCCAGGTGTGCCCCCACGCGGGCAGGCAGGCGGGAGCGCTCATCGTTCACCGTCCACTTCGGACACGACGGCGTCGAGAAGATCCGCGACCCCGCCCAGCGCGGTGTCCAGCGGCCGGTCCTCCACGATCGGCGGCACCACCTGCGCGATCCGGTCGAACACCTCCGCGAGCCGCGGCGCCAGCGGTCGGCGCGCGCCGACGTGCACGGCCTGGCGCAGCCCGATCGCGAGCCCCGCGTGCAGGTACCGCAGCAGCCGGGCCTGGTCGAGCGCGGTGAACGCGGCCTGCGTGCCGAACGGGACGACGTCCTGGTTGTGCAGGTTCGTCGGCAGGCTCTGCACCGAGGCGGGCGCTGCGGCCCTGCGCATCGCGGCGACGGTGGCGGTCGCGCACAGCTGCACGCCCTGAAGCGCGTGGTGCTGCCCGGGAAGCGGGCTGAGCATCGGCGGCAACCCGTTGGTGCGGTGGGGATCCACCAGCAGGTCGAGCTGGCGTTCGGCCAGGTTGCCCAGCTGCACCAGCGCGACGTTGAGCTGGTCGGCCGCGAAAGCACTGGGCTGGCCGAAGAAGTTGCCGCCGTGCACGACCTCCCCGGTCTCCGGGAAGAACAACGGGTTGTCGCTCACGCCGTTGAGGTCGCGGCGCACCACCTCGTCCGCGTGCCGCACGCTCGTGCCGGCCGCGCCGATCAGCTGCGGCGTGCACCGGATGCTGTAGGGCTCCTGCAGCGGACGCTCCCCGGATGGCTTACTCCCTTCGAGCCAAGTTCTAATGGCCGCACCCGTTTCAGCGACGTCCGGATGCCCGAACGCCGCCAGTAGTCCAACCGACGTGAACTCGACACCGCAGCCGAGGACGTCGGTCATCAAGGCGGACAACAACTCCGCCGTTCGCCGCGCGCGAACCGCCTGTGCGACAGCGAGTCCGAGAGCTGCGGCGGTCACCGAAATGCCGTTGACCAACGCGAGGGCGTCCCGGCCACCGAGCACGAGTTTCCGGAGCCCTGCGCGTGTGAGCGCTTCCTCGGCGGGCATCAGCCGCCCCTCGAAGAACGCGTTCCCGTTACCACGCAACGCATGGGCCACATAGGCCAGTGGCTGGAGGTCTCCACTCGCACCGACTGACCCCAAACGTGGTACAGCCGGGGCGAAATCGGTGTCCAGCATGGCAGTCAGCGAGTCCACGACCTGCTCGGACACTCCGGATCGCCCCTGTGCCAAAGAGAACAGTCGCGTGAGCACAGCCGCGCGGGCGACGGCCGGCGGCAGCAGTTCACCGTGGCCGACGATGTGGTGGAGGATGGTGTTGTCGCTCTGGCCGGCGCTGTCCGCGCGGCCCTCGAACTCGACGAGCGGGCCGAAACCCGTTGTGACGCCGTAGATGGCGCGTCCGGACGAGCTGACTTCGAGCACGAACTCGTGGCAGCGCGCGATCCGTGCGCGCACGTCCGCCGGCAGTTCGACGTGCAACGGATCGCGGGCGAGTTCGAGCTGCGCCGGTGCGAGGTGTGCGGCCAGATTCAGGACAGCAGAAGATGTTCCGACAGGCACGATGCCTCCATATGACTTGGGAGCCACTCGCGACGATCCCGGTTGACCTGCCTGCGAGGAAGGGCCTTATGTACGCACTAAACGAGGAAAATTTCTCAGCTGTCCTTCGGCGTGATCAAGCCTCCGGAGAGGTGATCGAACTCTCCGCGCACGATTCGGCCCAAAAGATCGGCGGACTGCTCCAGCGGAGTGAACCTGCCCGTGTCGCGCTGAGACCTCGCCCACGTCGAGATCCTTTGCTGGTGGGGATCCCGCGAGTCCATGGTGGCGCCACGGCGCATCAGACCGATGTCGACCATGCCGGGGTCGAAGCTCAGCACGGCGATGGGCCGGTGCTTCAGCTCGATCGCGAGGTTCTCGGTCAGCTTGATCACGGCCGCTTTGGACACGGAGTACGCGGTGACGTAAGGCCATCGGTGCACGCCGGCGTTGCTGACCACGTTGATGATCCGGCCGCTCGTCATCGTGCGGATCGCGGCGTTGGCGGCGAACGCGGTGCCGCGCAGGTTCACCTCGAACGTGCGCCACCAGTCGTTCTCGTCGACCTGCCACGTCGGACCGACCGGTCCGCCCAGCGCACCGTTGTTGACCAGCACGTCGATCCCGCCGAGACTCTCGATGAGCTTCGGTGTCGCGTGCGGATCGCCCAGGTCCGCGACGTGCGTCTCGACGTCGACGCCCCTGGCCGTCAGTTCGGCATGGGCGGTGTCGAGCGCCTTCTCGTCGCGTCCGGTGATGACGAGCTGATGTCCTTGCGCGCCAAGGACGTCGCTGAACGCCCTGCCGAGTTCCTTGGCGCCCCCGGTGATGAGAACCCTCACTGCGAGGCGTCCTTCAGCAGGCGACGAAGGATCTTGCCTGAGACGGACTTCGGTATCTCTCGCACGAACTCAACCTGGCGGATCTTCTTGTAAGACGCCACCTCCGCCGCCACGAAGGCCATCAGTTCGTCCGCGGTGACGTCGCCTTGCGTCACCACGAAGGCTTTGGGGATCTCGCCGTTAACCCGATCGGGCGCACCGATCACGGCCGCGTCCTGGACGGCGGGATGCCGGTGCAACACCGCCTCCAACTCGGCGGGCGCGACCTGGTACCCCTTGTACTTGATCATTTCCTTGATGCGGTCCACGACGTGGAACCGGCCGTTGTGGACTCGCACGAGATCCCCGGTGCGCAGCCAGCCGTCCACGAAGGCGTCGCGCGTGGCCTGCTCGTCGCCGAGGTAGCCGTCCATCACCTGAGGGCCGCGGATGAGCATCTCGCCCTCCGCCGCGTCCGTTGTGGTGCCGGGCTCGACGATGCGCGCCTCGGTACCGGGACAGAGCACACCGACGCTCGCGGGGTCGGATTCCACGTCACCGTCGAATGTCTGGTGCGTGCCACCGGCTTCGGTGAGGCCGTAGCCCTGCCGGACGGGTGCCTGGAGCTTGCGTTCGGCCGCTTGGCGGATGGTGTCGTCGAGCGGGGCGGCGCCGCAGAGAACGAGCTTGAGGCTCAGTTCCGGTACCGGTTCTGGGTGATCCGCGATGGCGGCGGCGAGCGGCGGCACCAGAAACGCCCGTGTGACGTGATGTTCCGCGAGGCGCCGCAGGTACGTTCCGGCGTCGCTGCGGGGCATGGTGACGAGCGTGGCGCCACCGAGGAGGCCGGAGTTGAGGATGATCGCGAAGCCGTAGACGTGGAAGAACGGCAGGTTCGCCGCGAGCACGTCGGTCTCGTCGATGCGCCAGCCAGGCCGGTGCTGTTCCAGATTCGCGACGAGCGCGCGGTGGCTCAGGCCGACGGCCTTGGTGAGACCCGTTGTGCCGCTGGAGAAGAGGACGACCGCCGTACCGCCGGGATTTCCCGGTGGCAGCGAATCTTCTTCGCTCTCAGGGAGGTCGTCGAGGTCGAGCGTCGTGGTGACGTTCGCGAGCTCTTTGAGCCGCGCGATCTCCGGCGGCGTGAGCATCGGGTTGATCAGCGCGGCCGTCGCGCCCGCGGCCATGACCGCGTGCAGGCCGACGGCGTACCTCGGCCGGTTGAGACTGGCGATCGCGACCGTGTCACCGGGCCGGATCCCAGACCTGACAAGGCCTTTGGCCGTTCGCTCGACCTGATCGGCGAGCTCGGCGTAGGTGAGGGACTCGCCCGTGACGGCGTCCACGAGCGCGACTTTGTCGTTGTGCCGTGCGCGTTCCAGAACGTGTTCTGGCACTGTGCGTTCAGGAACGGCCACTGCCGGCAGGGGGCTGTGGTAGATCACTGGCGCGACTCCGGTGTCCACGCCGCCGCACCTGTTGCACGGCGACGTGGCCGGACACTATCGGCACTTTTCGTGATCGTGTGAGCGAGTTGGTCAGAAGCTCACCAAGTCTGGTCAGAGACTCACACCGCGCTCGGCCAGCCAGCCGACGGGGTTGATCTTCTGCCCGCCGCCGAGCCACACCTCGAAGTGCACGTGCGGCCCGGTCGACTGGCCGCGGTTGCCGATCGTCGCGATCTGCTGCCCGGCCTTGACCTTGGCGCCCTGCGGAACGTCGATGGTGTTCATGTGCCCGTAGACGGTGACGGTGCCGTCCTCGTGCTGCACCCGCACCCACAGCCCGAACCCGGACGCGGGCCCGGCCTCGATGACCGTGCCGTCCATGACGGAGACGATCGGGGTGCCGATGGCGTTCGCGATGTCGACGCCGTTGTGGCTGGTTCCCCAGCGGGCGCCGAAGCCGGACGTGAACGAGCCCTGAGCGGGCCGCACGCACTTCGGGCGCTTCGCCTCCTCCTCGGCCGCGATGCGCGCCTGCTCGGCCTTGGCGGCCTCCTGGCGCTTCACGTACGCGCCCTCGGCGGACTTGAGGGCCCCTGCGACGTGGTACTGCGCCTGGATCTGCTCGGCCTGCAGCAGCTTGCGCGCCTCGGAGCCGGTGGCGACGGAGTGAATCGTCTGCGGGCCCTCCTGCTGCGGCGGAGCGGTCATCACCGCGGCGAGGTTCTTGGTCGCCGCGACGGGGGTGATGAGGCGGTCGACCGGGGACACCGTGCTCGCCGCCTGGGCGAAACCGGCGCCGGCCAGGGCGCCGGCGGCGACGACCACCGCAACGGCCTTCTTGCGGTCCAGGTCCACTCTGGTGATGACGTCGACCAGCGGACCTTTCGCACGATGCCGTGCCAAAACTGCCTCCATGCACTCGGGGGAGTTCGGCAACCGCGCTTCGCCTGGCGTCGGGGGGCCTGGCTGCGGGCTTCGGGGGCCCGGTGGTGGACTGGACCGCTTCGGGGGCGTTCCGTGTCCTTGCGGTTATCGAACCGTGACATGCGGCGCAGAACGTAACCTCGCGTCACCGGCCCGAGCAAGCCAAGTGGGTGTTCAGGTGATTAGGCCCACTACCAGTCACTTTCGGTAGTCAAGACATTCCAGGCTTGGTTAACACGTTCTAAACCAATCCCCGCCAGTACGTTTGTACTGGTCAGTCGCTTAATCGTGAAAGGTTTACCCAACCGCCCCGCCCACGACAGAGGGCCGCCGGACGCACGTGGCGTCCGACGGCCCTCTGGGACCGAACGATTGCTTACTTGTACTTGGCCGCGGCCGGCTTGAGCTGTTCCACCGGCAACCCTTCGTGGATCGCCTTCATGGCGTTGAACCACGTCGGCGCGGCGGACTGGCCACCGAAGATGCCGTTGCGGCTACCGGGGCACAGCCGGATCGGGTCCGCGCAGATCACCTGCGGGTTGTTGCCGTCCGCGTACGTCATCACCGCACCCGCGTACTGCGGGGTGGCGGCGAGGAAGGCGACCGACTTGCTCTCCTCGGTGGTGCCGGTCTTGCCGATGGCCGGACGGTTCCAGCCGGCGCCCTGGGCCGCGCGGGCCGCGGTGCCGCCGCCGTGGATGTCCTGCGACATGCCCTGGGCCAGCGTGTTCGCCAGGTCGGGCTCGACCGCCTGCTCGCAGGGCTTCTCCTTGAGCGGGATCTCCTTGCCGTAGCGGTCGATGACCTTCTCGACCGGGGTCGGCGGGCACCAGGTGCCGCTGGAGACGATGGTGGCGGCCACGTTGGCCAGCTCGAGGACGCTGGTGGCGCCGGGGCCGAGGGTGTAGGAGCCCGCGTTGTTCTGCTTCGTCCAGTCACCCTGCGACGGGCCGTTGGAGCCGTCCGCCTTCAGCGGCTCGGCACCGCGGTTGACCGCGCTCAGGGTCTCGCGCATGCCGAGCTTGTACGCCATGTCGACGACGTTGCTCAGGCCCGCCTGCTCCTGCAGGATCACGAAGCCCGTGTTCGGTGACTGGGCCAGGGCCTGGGTCAGCGTCATCTCCTCGGCGTAGTCGCCCGAGTTCTTGACCTGCCAGGCCGAGCCGCCGTTGGGGTAGACCTTCGACGCGTACGTCTTCGGGACCTTGATCTTGCGGTCGATGCCGGTGAGGTTGCGCTGCATGGCCGCGGCGGCGGTGAAGACCTTGTTCACCGAGCCGGGGCCGAACGGCAGCACCTCGGCGGGCACGGGACGGGCGACCTGGCCGAGCTCGGCGTTGTTGCCGAAGTCGCGGGACGCGACCAGCGCGCGGACGCGGTGCTTGTCGCTGCCCGGCTGGACGACGGACATGACGTTCGAGACGCCGTTGGTGGTCTTCGGCACCTGCTTCTCGGCCGCGTCCTTCGCCGCCTTGGTGGCCTTCGGGTCCATCGTCGTCTTGATGGTGAGGCCGCCGCGCTGCAGCTGCTTGTCCGTGATGCCGGCGTCGCGCAGGTAGTCGAGCAGGTACGAGCAGAAGAAGCCGTAGATCGGGCCGTCACCGGCGCCGACGCAGCCCTTGGGCAGGATCTGCAGGTCCTCGACGACGCCCAGCGGCGCGGCCTTGAACTCCTCGGCCTTCTTCTTGGCCTCGGTCTCGTCGGCGCCGAACGCACCGTTCTCGCGCATCTTGTCGATGACGATGTTGCGGCGCTCCAGAGCCTTCTCCGGGGACGCGCCGGGGTTCAGCGACGACGGGCGGTTCGCGATCGCGGCGAGCAGCGCGGCCTGCGGAACCGTCAGCTTGTCGGCCGTGGTGTTGAAGTACGCCTTGGCGGCGGCACCGACGCCGTAGGTCTGGTTGCCCAGCGGCACGATGTTGAGGTAGCCGGTGAGGATCTCGTCCTTGCTCATCTGCTGCTCGAGCTGCAACGCGACCCGCGCCTCGCGCATCTTGCGGCCGACCGTCGCCTCGGTGGCCTTCTCCCAGGCCTCCTGCTCGTTGTCGGCGCCGAGCACGAACGCCATGTAGTTCTTCACGTACTGCTGGGTGAGCGTCGACGCGCCCTGCGTCGCCCCACCGTCCACACCGGCCTTGGCGGCGGCACGGGCGATGCCCTGCCAGTCGACGCCCTGGTGCTCGTAGAACCGTTTGTCCTCAATGGCCAGGATCGCGCCCTTCATGGTGTCCGCGATGTCCTTGGTCTCCAACGGGATGCGGTACTGGTCGTACAGGTAGGCGATCGCCTGGCCGTCCATGTCCTGGATGGTGGTGACGAGCGGCAGCTCACCCTTCGCGAGGTCACCCGACGTCTGGTCGACCGTGTCGGCCGCGCGGTTGGACGCGAGCCCGAGACCTCCGACGAACGGGAACACCATCGCAGCGAGGAGCACGCCCGCAGTCAGGCACAACCCCAGCAACTTGACCAAGCCAGACGCGCGTGCGGCGAACAAACCGCAACTCCTTCCGAGCAAAACCCCAGAGACTCTCTATACGTATAAGTCGCGCGGAAGGCCCATGAGGTTGCGTCCGCTGATCGACTGATTTCCAACCTACCGGAGTAGTCGGAGGCCGATCGTCGGACTTGCCCTGCGCACCTCGACGCCCGCGTGGTCGGGAAGGACGTCGTCGAGGAACCCGTAGCGCGCCAGTTCTTCGTCGGGCCGCCTGCTCACCGTCCGCCACCAGACCGCGATGTCCCCCCAGCCGGGAGCGGACAGGGAGCCGCCGAAATGTTGCACGGACAGTGCGGCACACAGGTTCGCGAACCGCACCCGGTGTTCGAGGGGCCACCCGGCCAGAGTGCCCATGACGAACCCGGCCCCAAACACGTCACCGGCACCGGTCGCGTCGAGTTGCGCGACGTTGAGCCCCGGCACGTCCACGCACTCGCCGGTGGCGCTGTCGACGGCGACCGCTCCCCCGCCCCCGCGTGTGACGACCACCACGGGCACGTGCTCGGCGAGTTCGCGCGCGGCGGCCTCCGGGGTGTCGGTGCGCGTGTAACCCTGCGCCTCCACGTGATTCGGGAGGAACACGTCATATCCGTCGAGCCTGCGCAGGAGTTCCGGCGACCACGCCCCGGTGCGGTCCCAGCCGATGTCGGCGAAGAGCTTGGCACCGTTCTCCTTCGCCGTGCGCACCCACTGTTCGTCCTCGGCCTGGATGTGCACGAAGCACGCCTTGGTCGACGGCGGCGGCGAGAAGAGGTCGTCCGCGACAACGGGCGATTTGTGGCCGTGCGTGACCATGCTGCGGTCGCGCTCCATCGCCATGCTCACCGTCACCGGCGAGTGCCACCCGTAGAAGCGACGGCAGTAAGAGAGGTCGACGCCCTCCTGGTCGGCCAGCACGTCCCAGCAGAAGTCGCCGTACGCGTCCTCGCCGAACGCCGCCGCCAGCGCGGTCTTCAGTTCGAGCCTGCGCAACGCCACCGCGAGGTTCGCGATCCCGCCGGGGCAGGACCCGAGGCCCTCTGCCCACACCTCGGTGCCCGGCTCCGGTGGTCGGGGCAGGCCGGTGAAGATGATGTCGAGGAAGACCGTGCCGGTGAGAAGCACGTCGTAGTCCGGTTCCGCCATGCGTAAACCTTGCCATCCGCATTCGGCCGTCATGCGATAGAAACGTCGGCCATGGGGGTTCCGCTCAGGAAAAACGTCCAGTTCCAGCTGCTCTGGCTCGGCGGAGCCGTCTCGCAGCTCGGCACCACGATCACGACGCTGGCGATGCCGCTGCTGGTCGTCGCGCTCACCGGCTCGTACTTCCTGCCCGGCGTGATCGCGGGCGCGCGGGCCGCGGCGCTGCTGCTCACCCTGATGCCGGCGGGCGTGTGGGTGGACCGCTGGGACCGCCGCAAGACGCTGGTCTGGAGCCAGTCCGTGCAGGCGCTCGCGGCCGCTCTGCTGGCCGCCGCGATCCTCACCGATCACGCCTACGTCGTCGTGTTCGTCGCGCTGGCCGTCGTCGACGGCGTCTGCACCGCGTTCGCCGGCCCGGCCCGCACGACCGCGATCCAGGCCGTCGTGCCCCAGGAACAGCTCACCACCGCCTACGCCCAGGAGGAGGCCCGCAGCCACGCGGCACGGGTGGCCGGACCACCGCTGGGAGCCCTGCTCTTGGCCGTCGGCCGCGCGGTCCCGTTCGTGGCCGACGCGATCACGTTCGCCGTGGCCGCGGTCTGCGCCTGGTTCGCGAAGATCCCGGCTCGCGGTGAGCAGAAGCCTCGCCGGCGCATGCACCACGACATGAAGGACGCGGCCCGCTGGCTGTGGCATCAGACCGGCCTGCGCAACCTCACGATCATCTTCCTCGTGCTGAACCTGCTCGGCGGCGCCTCGATGCTGCCGGTGTTCGCCCTCGTCGCCGAACGCGGCGGCACCGGATTCGACACCGGCCTGGTGCTCGCGGGCATCGGAGTCGGCGGCGTCATCGGCTCGCTGCTGTCCCCCAGGGTCACGCTCGCGCCCGGCAAGCTCATGGTCGCCGTACTGGTCGTCTTCGGCGCCTGCAACCTCGCGATGGCACTCCCGTTCGGCGTCTTCTGGCCGTTCGTGCCGCTGGCGCTCACCGCGGTCGTCACGCCGCTGATCAACGTGTCGGTGTCCGCGCTGCACTCGACGCTGGTCCCCGAGGACATGATGGGCCGCCTGGACGCGGTCTCGACGCTGGCCGTCCGCGTGCTGACGCCACTCGCGCCGGCGCTCGGAGGGTTGCTGGCCGGTGTGTTCGGCGGCGCGGTCGCGTTGCTGACGTTCGGCGCGTTGATCCTGGTGACGGCGGTGGCGGCGGCGTTCACCGACCTCAAGACACCGGCGAACTTCCACTCAGCGGAAGCCGATGCTTCCCACTGACACGGCCAGAGCGTCCACTGAGGACATGCCCGAACGCCCCACTCTGCTGCTCGTGCACGGCGCCTGGCACGGCTCCTGGTGCTGGAACCCGCTGCGCGCCCTCCTCGAATCCAACGGCTGGCGGGTCGACACGGTCGACCTGCCCAGCGTGGCGCCGCAGGACGCGCCCAGGCACGGCATGCACGACGACGCCCAGGCGATCAGGGACGCCGTCAACGGCCCGACGGTGGTGATCGCCCACTCCTACGGCGGCATCCCGGCGACCCAGGCGGCCACGCCCGAGGTCCAGCACCTCATATATGTGGCCGCGTTCATGCCGGACGTGGGCGACTCACTGCTGAACATGGTCGGCGGCACCGCGCCGCCGTGGTGGTGCGCAGAGGAAGACGTCATCCACGCGCTGACGCCGGAGACCGTCTTCTTCAACGACGTCGACGACCCGCCGACGGACAGACTCCTGCCGCAAAGCCTGAAGGCCTTCACCGACGAGCTCACGGAGGCGGCCTGGCACACCACGCCCAGCACCTACGTCCTCTGCGCGAAGGACAACGCCATCCCGCCACCGGCGCAGGAGGCGATGTCCCGGCGAGCGACCACGACCGAACGTCTTGATGCAGGACACTCCCCGTTCCTGTCCTGCCCGCAAGAGCTCGCCGCGATCATCGAGAACGCGGTCAGCCTTCCTCGGCGACCATCTCCCGCATCCGGGTGAGCGCACGGTGCTGTGCGACCCGCACGGCACCCGGAGTCGACGAGACGGCCAGCGCGACCTCCTCGGCGGACAGGCCCACGGCCACCCGCAGCACGAGGATCTCGCGCTGGCGGGCCGGCAGCTTGTGCAGCAGGCGCGTGACCTGGGCCATCATCTCGCCGTTGACGGCGTGCTGCTCCGGGCCGAGGTCCAGCGACGGGCAGTCCGGCAGTTCCGGCACGACCTCGGCGCGGTTGCGGACGGCACGGCGGCGGGCGTCGGCGACCTTGTGAGCCGCGATGCCGTACACGAACGCGAGGAACGAACCGGGCTCGTAGCGGTACTTCGACAGCGCGCCGAGCACCGCCACGCAGACCTCCTGCGCTATGTCCTCCGCCGAGACCAGCGTGCGCTCGCGGCCGCCGACCCGTGCGCGGCAGTAGCGCACGATCAGCGGCTGGATCCGGCCGAGCAGGTGCTCGACCGCGCGTCTGTCTCCGGCAAGAGCGGCATCGACGAGGTCGGCGAACTCGGCTTCGGCGAGCCACTGGCTGGAGACCGGTGCCTGGCGCACCCGACGGCGCATGGGCACCGTTGGCTGGTTCCAAGACTCCTCAGGAACGAGGACGTCTACACCGCCACCGGTCCGCACGGCTGTGGGTATGACCATCCCGGCGACCCTCCTCCACTACAGCGACACTAGGGGCTTCACTGAAGTAGAGACCGCAGCGAGCCGTTTGATACCGCCTGCTTCCAAGAGGACCACGAAGTCCATGCGGGTGGGGCACGCAGCACCCTTCTGGGGTAGAACGTGGTCCTAATGGCCCAGTCGTTCGGACATGCCGAATTGCTGTACTCCCAGGTATCCGACGCGGAAACCTGCCTCCGAGTAGGCCAGGTAGAACTCCCACATCCGGCGGAACGTGTCGTCGAAGCCCAGCTCCCGCACCTCGTCCCAACGGGTGAGGAACGTTTCGCGCCAGCGGCGAAGCGTCTCGGCGTAGTCCTCGCCGAACGACCGCGTCTCGACGATCCGCAGCCGGGTGTGGTCGCGCACCGACTCCTCGATCGACCGCACCGACGGGATGAGCCCGCCGGGGAAGATGTACTTGTGGATCCAGGTGTAGCTGGCCTTGCTGGCGATCATGCGGTCGTGCGGCATGGTGATCGCCTGCAGTCCGACACGGCCGCCCGGCGCGAGCACGCGGTCGAGCATCGAGAAGTAGTCGGGCCAGTATTCGGCACCGACTGCCTCGATCATCTCGACGCTGACGACGGCGTCGTACCGGCCGTGCTCCTCTCGGTAGTCACGCAACTCGACCGTCACCCGATCGTGGAGGCCAGCGGCCCTCACCCGGTCCAGTGCCAGCTTGCGCTGTTCGGCGGAAATGGTCAGCGACGTGACCGTGGCACCCCTCTGGGCGGCCCGGATCGCGAGCGCACCCCAGCCCGTGCCGATCTCCAGCACGCGTGAGCCGGAACGCACGCCCGCGTAGTCGAGCACGCCGTCGATCTTGCGCAGCTGAGCCGTGCGCAGGTCGGCGTTCCCGCCCTCGAACAACGCCGACGAGTACGTCATCGTCTCGTCGAGGAACACCGCGAACAGCTCGTTCGACAGGTCGTAGTGCCGGTGGATGTTCTGCCGCGAGCCCGCGACGTCGTTGACCTCGGTCTGCCGCCGCTCCGCCCACCGCCGCATCAGCTGCAGGCGCGGCGGGATCAGCGTCGAGAGCTTGGCCGCGAACACCGAGAGCACGTCCGCGAGCTCGTCGGAGACCCAGTCACCCACCATGTAGGCCTCACCGAAGCCGATCTTGGCGTCGGCGCCGAGGCGGTGGAAGAACTCGCCGGGCCGCACGATCCGCATCACCGGACCACCCGCTCCCCACGACCTGCCGTCGGGGAACTGGACGGTCACGTGCAACGAGCGCACGGCTTTGCGGAACAGCGCCTCGGCGATGCGGGCGCGCATGGGCGAACGCGGGGCCGTGAACAGTCCGGGCCAGACGCCCTGACCAGGACGGGGCAGGGACAGCGTGCTCATCCATCACTCCTGGGGATGATCGGAATACGCCTCAGGTAGAGGGCAATGCCATGACGGCGGATCAGCGCGGACACGCGCTGGGGCATAAGCGGACGCTTGAACAGCATGCGCAGACCCGAACTGCGCTCGCCCCTCATGGTCGCGCTGAAGGTCGTCTTCCCGTTCTGCCGCAACGCGATGGTCACGGACAGCTGGTTCCCCGGTTTCGGCAGCTTCATCACGTAGTGGCCGTCGACTTCCAGGAACGGGGAGACGTAGAACTCCTTGTCCACCGACGCACGGCCGTTGGCGTCGGTGCGCAGCAGATAGCAATGACGTCCGCCGTAGGTGTTGTGCACCTCCGCGACGACGCACGCGAGCTCTCCGGAAGCGTCGTGGCACCAGAACACGGACAGCGGGTTGAAGACGTAGCCGAGCACGCGGGCGTTGGCGAGCATCAGGACCTGCCCGCCGCCGAGGTCGATACCCTGCTCGGCCAGCCATTCGTCCAGGTTCTCCCGGATGGTCCTGTCCGGCGAGCCGAGATGGTCGCGGGCCTCGAACTTCGCGAACGGTCGTGCCCACCACGGCACGCGAGGCATGTCACCGAGGTCGACCAGCCACATGTAGGCGCGGTGGCTGAACGCCCGGTCGATCAGCTCGCGCCGGGAGTGGGTGATCATGACGTCGTAGATCACCAGGCCACCCCGAAGTGCTGGGCCGCGCGCACACCGGACGCGCAGCCGTCCTCGTGGAAGCCCCAGCCGTGGTACGCGCCGGCGTAGGCGGTGGTCGAGGTGTTGATGCCGGGCAGACGTCGTTGCGCCGCAACGGATTCCGGCGTGTAGATCGGGTGCTCGTAGACCATCTTCGCGAGCACCCGGTCCGGGTTCACGTCGTGCGGGTTGAGCGTGACGACGAAGTCGCGTGGTTCGTCGAGCCGCATCAGCCGGTTCATGTGGTAGCTGACGAGCACCTGGCCGTCGGCTTCCCGGCAGGCTCGCTTGTAGAGGTTCCAGGACGCCCGCGCGGCCTTCGCTCGCGGCAGGATCGAGGCGTCGGTGTGCAGCCAGGTCTCGTTGCGCGAGTACTGGAACGCGCCGAGCACCTCTTTCTCCTCACGCGTCGGGTCGGCCAGCAGTCCCAGCGCCTGGTCCGGGTGCGTGGCGATGACGACGTGGTCCGCGGTGTGCAGCACGTTGTTCTCGTCGCGGATCTCCACGCCCGCGCCGTTGCGCGTGACGGCCCTGACGGGCGTGCCGACGTGCACGGCGTTGAGGCCCTTCACGGCGCGATCGACGTACGTGCGCGAGCCGCCGGCGACGGTCTTCCACTGCGGGGTGCCGCCGATCGCGAGCATCCCGTGGTTGGCGAGGAACTCGAACAGGTACCAGGCCGGGTACTTCATGCTCAGGGCCGCACCGGACGACCACACCGCGCTGACCAGCGGAATGATGAAGTGGTCGACGAAGTAGCGCGAGTAGCCGCCGATCACCAGGAACGCGCCGAGCGTGACGTCGTGCGCCTCCTCGTGGGCGAGAACGCGCTGGGCGTGCCGGTAGAAGCGGGTGACCTCGGCGAGCATCCGGACGTAACGGCCGTTGACCGCGTTCTTCGGCTGCGCGAACAGGCCCGGCAGCTTCCTGGCGCCCGCGTACTCCAGGCCGCAGCCGTCGCACCGGACGCTCATGGACATCTCGGAGTCCTGAGTGGACACGTCCAGCTCGCGGAAGAGCCTGATCAGGTTCGGGTACGTCCGTTCGTTGTGGACGATGAACCCGGAGTCGACGGCGACGCCACCGACGTCGTGCGTGTGCGCGTGCCCGCCGAGCCTGTCGTCGGCCTCGAACAGCGTGACGTCGTGCTTGCGTTGCAGCACGTAGGCGGCGGTGAGCCCGGCCACTCCTGCTCCGATGACGGCGACCTCAGCCACGCGAGCCTCCCAACGGCACGTCGAGACCTCGCGGCGAGGCCTCCTCCATGGCATTCGCGATGTCGGGTGCCACCGGTTCGAGTCCGAGCTCACCGTGGACGAAAGCTACGACCAGCCGGGTCCAGTCCCTCGCCCTCTTGAGCATCGCGTGGCCGTCGCCGACGACGCTGAACCGCGCGACCCGGTCCGTCACGGTCTTGGCCTGCCGCGCGAACCTCAGCGACTGCGCCGGGTCCGTCATCCGCTCCTGGTCGCCGTGCGCGATGAGCAGCGCCTTGCCCCTCAACTGCTCGAAGGGCTCGCCGGGCACCAGCCACGGTGCGAGCGCGCACACGGCGACCACGCTCGGATGCCCGGCGACCCGCAACGCCGTCCGGCCGCCCATGGAGTGCCCGACGAGCACGATCGGCCGGCCGGGATGCAGCTCGGTGATCTTCGCCAGCGCCCACTCGGCGTCCTTCACCGGATCGAGGCTCGGCGCGTTCCAGCCGCGGACCCGGTAGCGCAGGTTCCAGACCTCGACGCCCGGCGCCCGCAGCGCGCGGGCCAGCGGGACCATGCGCAGGTACGCCAGGTTGTGGCGCCGGACAGGTCCGGCGCCGTGTTCCCGTCCGCCGTGCAGCACGAGCACAACGGCGTTCGTACCGTCCGGCGGTTTCAGCACGTCAACATGCGGATGCACACCTGATGTTCGGGAAACCACGGCCTTCGGCTCGGCCGTTGAGAGCCAGCTCACACCGGCACCGCCGTGGCCGTCGGCCGTCGCCCCGCATTTCGGTGGTCAGACGGGTGCATCGCGGTGCCGGCCCCGCGCCCTCGTACTGGTTTGTACGGGGGCGCGGGGCCGGTGCCGCGAGGCGGCCTGCTGGGTGCCGGAAGGCGCGGCGAGGGTCGGCGGCCACGGCGGTAGTCTTCGGAAAGTGATCGACCACATCAGCATCGAAACCGAGGCAGGCTCCTTCGACGCCATCGCGTCCGGCCCAGAGGACGGCCGCCCGGTGCTGCTGCTGCACGGCTTCCCCGAGGCCGCCATCGAGTGGGAGCACCAGGTCGCGGTGCTCGGCGTGAACGGCTTCCGCGCGGTCGCCCCCGACCAGCGCGGCTACTCCCCCGGCGTGCGCCCGGAGCAGGTCGGCGAGTACACGGTCACGCACCTGGTCGGCGACGTGATCGCGATGGCGGACTCGCTCGGCTGGGACACGTTCGACCTGGTCGGCCACGACTGGGGCGGCGCCGTGGCGTGGTGGACCGCGATCGAGCACCCGGACCGGCTGCGCACGCTCACCGTCTTCTCGACGCCGCACCCCGGTGCGTTGAAGACCGCGCTGCAGACCGACGAGGAGCAGGCGATGCGGTCGCAGTACATGCGCGACTGGCGTGAGCGCAGCACCGAGAAGCGCATGCTCGACAACAACGCCCAGGCCCTCAAGCAGATGTTCGAGTGGCGGATCCGGCCCTCACACGTCGAGGAGTACGTCCAGCGCCTGCAGGAACCGGGCGCGCTCACCGCCGCACTGAACTGGTACCGGGCGGGCAAGCCGCACGGCGCCGCGGATAAGGTCAGCGTCAAGACCATGTACGTGTGGAGCACCGAGGACGTCGCGTTCGGGTCGATGGCCGCCTTCGAGACCGAGAAGTGGTGCACCGGCCCGTACCGCTTCGAGATGGTCGAGGACGTCAGCCACTGGATCCCGGAAGAGGTTCCCGAAGCGGCTTCCTCGCTGATTCTGGAGAACCTGAACTAGCGGCCAGCCACAGCACGAGTGCCGTGTAGGCACACAGCACGGCGAACCCGGCCCAACCCGGCAGCGGGAAGAACCCCGCCGAGGGCGCGTAGTGGGCTATCACCTGCGGATGCTCCACCATCGTCTGTTTGACGGCGAAGCCGGCGGCCGGGGTGAGCCGCAGCAGCCACTCCGCGACGCCGTCGGGCAGCAGCGGAACCGCGGTGACGGCGTAGGGCAGGCCGGCCAGCGCCAGTCCGGCCAGGATCGCCGCCCAGCCGCGGCGCAGCCACACGCCGAGCCCGTACGAGAGAACCGCGCAGAGCGCGAGCGCCGCGGCGACACCGGCGATCACCCGAAGACCGGTCAGCAGCGGCACCGGCGTGGGGTCCTCCATGACGGCGACCCCCACCGGGACAACGACGCCGGCGGCGACCAGGCCGGTGACGAAGGTGGCCGCCCCGACGACGGCCGCCCGGACCGCGATCACCTGCCGTGCGGCGCGGGCCGTGCGAGCGCCGTAGCGGGCCGCGACGACGAGCACGATGATCAGCGCGATCATCAGGCCGGGCAACGTCTTCTCGACGGCACGGGCGCCACCTTCGCCGATCGGCCCGATGTCGCCGGCGCCGCTGACGGTGACAACGCCGTCCTTCTCCACCACCCCTGACGCGTTGTGGAACTTCTCCCAGTCGGTGTGGTTCATCTCGCCGACCGAGCCGCTGTCCCACCGACCGGCACCTCCCTCGACGCTGACGTTGTCGAAGACGCCGACGGCCTGGGTGAACCGGACCTCCTCGATCGCGCCGCCCAAGCCGGTCCTCCGGAGCGTCAGGTCGCCCGGCGAGGTGGCGAAGAGTCCGACCTGGACGGTGTCCGGCAGCCCGGTGAGCTCCGCGGTTCCGACGACGTGCCACTGCCGGCCGTCCGCCGACTCGGACCCGGTGATGGTGTCGCCCGACCGGGTCAGACGCAGCCAGCGCGGTGACTGCTCCGAGACGCTGCCCGCGCTGCCGGCGACATCGTGCTCGTAGTCGTGCTGGAAACGCACGCCGTGGCCACCGGTCATCGCGAGCGCCGCGTACCGCGAGCCCTGCCGCGTGCCGTCCTTGACGATGATCCCGGACTTCGCCCACGGCACGAGCCCCGAGACGATCTGGTCGTGACCGGGCGGCGGGTAGGTGATCGTCCCGGTCATCGACGTCATCCTGACCGTGATGACGCCGTCGCGGCCGAGGTCCTGGTGCCGGAACCAGAACGTGTCGCTGACGACGGAGCCGTCGGCGGTGGTGGGAACGGCGGGGCACGGGCCGTCGCAGGACGACGTGGCGCCGCCCGCGAACAGCAGGCCCAGCGCGATGACGGAGAGGGCGGCGACGGCCAGAGAGATCAGGCGGCCCGGCCTGCGGAACGCGGTCCACTCCCGCCGGAGGAGTTCGGTGCTCGACATGGTGCTGGGTCTACAGATCGGCGGATAACGCGGCCCGAAGCGGCCTTGTCATGCTGTTGTTAGGTCCTCGCGGGCATGCTGACAACCATGAGCAGGCTGCGCGGCGGGACCATCGGGGTGCGATTCACGATCCTGTACGCCGTCGTGTTCCTCGTGTCGGGCATCGGCCTGCTGGGCCTCACCTTCCTGCTGTCCGGCGGCAAGATGACCGACATCGCGCCCGCGAACCCGCCCGGCCTCGACTCGACGCAGCAGCACGTCCGGCAACTGCAGGACCAGCTGGCCGAGGTGCACTCACAGCAGTCGCGCCAGCTGCTGGCCGGATCGTTGCTGGCGCTGGTCGTGATGGCGGTCGTCTCGTTGCTGGTCGGCCGGGTGCTGGCCCGGCGGGTGCTGCGCCCGTTGCGGACCATCACGAGCGCCACCCGGCGGATCTCCGCCGACAGCCTGGACCGGCGGCTGGCCGTCACCGGCCCGGCCGACGAGGTGAAGGGCCTCGCCGACACCATCGACGAGTTGCTCGAACGGCTCGAGGTGTCGTTCGCCGCGCAGCGCCGCTTCGCCGCCAACGCCTCCCACGAGCTGCGCACACCCCTCGCGACGATGCGCGCGTCGCTGGACGTGGCGGTCGCCAAACCCGATCCAGCAACGTCGACGGTGGCGCTCGCGGATCGTCTGCGCGTCCAGCTCGACCGGGTCGATCACCTGCTCGACGGCTTTCTCCTGCTGGCCAGGGCGCAGCACGGCGCGCTGGCCGACTCCGCCCCGGTCGACCTCGGCGAGCTCGCCCAGGCAGCGCTGCGCGAGCTGTCCACCGAGGTCGAGGCGAAGGGACTGAACGTCGTGATGGACGTGCCGCCGGAGATGGCGACGCAGGGAAGTCCGGCGCTGCTGGCGCGGCTCGTGGGCAACGTCGTCGACAACGCCGTGAAGCACAACGAGGCCGGCGGATGGGTCGGGATCAGCGGATCCGTGAGCGAGAACGAGGCAGTGCTGGTCGTCGAGACCGGAGGGCCCGTCTTCGACCAGCGGGAGGTCGACAGGCTGAGCCGGCCCTTCGAACGACTCGGCGGCGACCGCATCGGCTCCTCGGGCCTGGGTCTGTCCATCGTGGCCGCCGTCGCCGCCGCGCACGGCGGACAGCTCGCCCTGCTCGCCCGGCCGGAAGGCGGCCTGCGCGTGTCCTTGACGCTTCCGGCCGCGACGGCATGAGGATCCTCGTCGTCGAGGACGACAGCGCCCTCGCCGAGGTCATCGCGGAAGGGCTGCGCGACCAGGGGATGCCCGTCGACCTCGCGCACGACGGACTGGTCGCCGCCGCGCAACTCGACGTCACCTCGTACGACGTGGTGGTCCTCGACCGGGACCTGCCGGGGCTGCACGGTGACGTGCTGTGCCAGATGATCACCGAACGGGCAGACCGGCCGATGGTGCTGATGCTGACCGCGGCGAGCGAGCCCGGTGACCGGGTCAGCGGGCTGGTCCTCGGCGCGGACGACTACCTCGGCAAGCCCTTCCACTTCCCGGAACTGATCCTCCGGATCCGGGCACTGGCCCGCCGCAAGCCGGACGCGCGGCCCCGGACGGTGCGCGCCGCCGGGATCGAACTCGACCCCGTGCGCCGGACGGCCGTGCGCGACGGACGGCAACTCACCCTGTCGGTGAAGGAGTTCGCCGTGCTGGAGGCGCTGCTGCGGGCGTGCCCCGGCTTCCTGAGCGCCGAGGACCTGCTCGAACGGGTCTGGGACGAGAACGCCGACCCGTTCACCAACACCGTCACCGTCACGGTGGGCCGGCTGCGCCGCAAGCTCGGCGAGCCGCCGATCATCGCGACGACACCGGGAATCGGCTATCGAATCGTGTGATCCGCCGGCGGTCATTAGATTCAGCGGTATGCGCGTGGCCGGTCTTCTGCTCGCCGCGGGGGCCGGTCGCCGGTTCGGTTCCCCCAAGGCTCTCGTCCCGTTGAACGGCAAGCTCTTCGTGGACTCGGCAGCCGAGCTCCTCAGAGCCGCCGGCTGCGACCCGGTCGTCGTGGTCCTCGGCGCGCAGGCGGCGGAGGTCAGGGCGAAGGCCACTTTGGACGGCGTGACCGTCGTGGACAACCCCCACTGGGACACCGGCATGGGGTCGTCGCTGCGCACCGGCCTGCACGCGATCGGCAGCGCGGACGCCGTCGTGGTGCTCCCCGTGGACACCCCGGGAGTCACCGGCGAGGCCCTGCACCGCCTCATGGCGCTCGCCGAGCCTGCAGTGCTGGCCCGCGCCACCTACGACGGCGAGATCGGGCACCCGGTGCTGATCGGGTCGGACCACTTCGCGGGCGTCATGGCGTCGGCGGCGGGCGACCAGGGCGCGCGGGACTACCTCAAGGCGAACACCGTCCGCCACGTCGAATGCGCCGACGTGGCGGACGGTGCGGACATCGATCGGCCGGAGGATCTCAGGCGACGTAGCGGCGGAGCTTGATGCCCGACGACACGTTGGACGCGCTCAGCCAGTGCAGGCCGCCGCCCGCGTAGGCCGGGTCGGACACGGCGAACTCGTTGCCACCGGCGCGGTAGCCGACGATCGTGGCGTAGTGGCCGCCGGAGTAGTTGCGGCCGTTCAGGCGGATCACGTTGATGACGACGGCGTGGCCGCGGTCGGCGTTGTAGACGACGTCGGCCTTGAGCTTCTGCAGCAGCTGCGCGTCCGTCGACCACTGCTTGACCTGGTAGTAGGTCGAGCCGGTGTAGTGGTCGAGGGCGTTCTCGAGGTTCTTGATGTTGGGCAGGCCGTTGGTCGTGACCTTCATGAACGAGGCCAGCGTGGACTGCTCGACGTACTTGCCGCGCGCGGTCAGAGCGATGCGGGCGGCGGCAGCGGAGCACCAGTAGCCGGTCTTCTGCACCTGGAACTGGTGCGGCAGCACGCCTTCGCCCTGGATGCCGAGCTCGGCGGCGGCCGGAATGACGTTCTCGCCCGGTGCCGCGAGCGCGACCGGTGCGGTCAGAATCGTCATGGCGACACCGACCACGGCCACTGCCCCGGTGATCTTCGCAAGCTTCATCGAAACAACCCCTCAGTGTGGCGCCGTCCCCTTGATCCGGCGCTCGGCGAAAGCTTGGCGGCAACGCGGGAAAGGCCGCCACCACATTCGGCCAAGTCCTAAAAAGCCAGGTAGAAGTACTTACACCGACGCACGGACCCACCCAGAGTGGGCGATCTGCACCAATCGGATGAGTCGTCTCGAATCCGGTACAGGTCCCGCACCGCTGTGCCAGTCTGCTCGCCGTGCTGCGTGTCCACTTCACGGCGGAGGACCTGGCGAGGGTGCGTGTCGCCGCCGGTCCCGACCCGATGTGGGAGATCCTGCTGAGCCTGCACGTGCTGCGGCAGCGTTCGGCGACGCCCGTGTTCGGCACGTGGCGCGCGACCGTGCGAGCGACGTTGCCGGAAGACACGCGCTGGCTCATGCAACTGGCGCCGCCGGTCGGCTACTCCCCCGACTTCTTGACGCCCACCGCGGGCTCGTGCGCCGTGGACGCGGGCATCGACGCGGTGCTGTCGACGCCCGCGGAGTCGTTGCGCGCGGACCTGGAGCAGTTGGGCTGCCAGCAACGTCTCGACCCTCGCACGCACCGTCTGGCCAGTGGTGACGTGGCCACTTTGGACTCACTCGGCGACGCGTTGCGCGCCTACTACCGCCACGCGCTCGCCCCGATCTGGGACGCGGTCCGCGCCGTCGTCGACGCCGACCGCGCGGTGCGGGCACGGTCCTTTCTGGACAACGGCTGCGAGGGCATGCTCGCGGTACTGCACCCGACGATCTCGTGGACGCCGTCGGTGTTGTCGATCGAGTCGCGCCTCCCGCAGCGTGACGTCCGCTTGCGCGGCCAGGGCTTGGTTCTCGTGCCGTCGTACTTCTGCTGGGAACGGCCGATCATGCTCCGCGACCCCAGCCGCACGCCCGTGCTCGTCTATCCGATCGCACGCGACCTGCACGTGACGAGCGCCGGCAAACGGTCGCTGGAGGCGTTGCTCGGCCGCACCCGTGCCGCCGCCCTGGAGGTCATCGCCGGCGGCTGCACCACCACGGAACTGGCCCGGCGTCTGGGAATCTCGGCGGCCTCGGCCAGTGCCCACGCCTCGGTCCTGCGCGACGCGGGCCTGGCCGTCGCCCAGCGCCACCGCAACTCGGTGCTGCACACCGCGTCGGCGCTGGGCGTCGAACTGCTGGCCTGAGCCGGGCTTTTGTCCATCGTTGTCAGAACGGGCACTAAGGCCTCGCCCGCACCGCCGCCCTGGCACACCCGACGGCCACGACGAGCAGCGCCAGCGCCACCCACACCGGCCACAGCTCGGAGTAGGTGATCGCCAGCGCGATGTGCGTGGCCGCCGCGGCCGTGAAGACGGCCACCAGCACCACCCAGAAGTAGAAGTACCGCGTGATCCGACCCACCCCCTGTCCGCCGAGTGCCGCCACACCCGTCATCGCGCGTATCGAGGTTTGTGCTGCCCGGGTTACTGGTGAGGTCATCTGCAATCCGGTACTACTGACCGGCATGACGACCGACACCGTGACCGGATCCGACTACGGCAATCTCGTGCGCACGCACCTCGCGCGCGTCGAGCAGCACAACGCGGCCGCGCTCGACGACGTGGCCGAACTCGTGCTGGCCGCCGTCGAGGCCGACGGAATCATCCTCACCGCAGGCGCAGGACACTCACTGGCGGCCGTCGCCGAGACCTTCTACCGGGCAGGCGGCCTGGCCTGCGTCCGCCCGATCTACCACCCCGAACTGCTGCCGATGCACGGCGCGATCAGCAGCACCTCGGCCGAACGCCGCTCCGGCCTCGCGGGCGAGGTGCTGCGCGAGTCGGGACTGGCCCCGCACGACGTCCTGTTCGTCTTCTCGACCTCGGGCGTGAACTACTACCCGGTCGAACTGGCCCAGGAAGCCGCGAGCAAGGGCTGCCCGGTCGTCGGTGTCACGTCGGTGGCCGCCAGCGCCCAGGCCCCCAGGCGGGCCGGTGCGACGCTGGCCGAGGTGTCCACCGTCGTCCTCGACAACCTGGTCCCGCCGGGTGACTCCACCTACCCGGAGTCCGCCCCGGTCACCGCCGCCGTCTCCACGCTGGCCACCACGTTCCTGTGGAACCTGCTGATGGTCCGGCTGCTCGACAAGGCCGCCGCGTCCGGTGTGCAACTGCCGCTGTGGCGCAGCGCGAACGTGGAGGGCGGCGACGCGGCCAACGCGGACCTGCTCCGCCACTACCAGACCCGCGTCCCTGAGCTCGGATAGGTAGAAATCCTCAGGGTTTCTCAGCTCGCCACCGTTATTCTCCCACCGGGGAAAGCACTGACCTGGGGGGTCTTCAACAGTGGAGCCGAAAACTCGTAGATGGATCCTGATCAGCGGCGCGCTCGCCACGACGGCAATCGTCGGTGTGGCGGGCGCGTTGCTCTGGTCGGGCAGCAGAACAGTGGTGGTCGCCGACGAACCGGCCAAGTCGGCGGAGACACCGTCGCAGGTGGCCCAGTCCTTCCTGACCAGGGCGTTCTCCGGTCCCGCCAGCGCCGCCGTCTACACCGACACACCGGCGGCGGCGAGCACGGCGCTGGAAGCCACCAAGGCCGGCATGGGCACCTCCGCGTTCCAGGCAGCCCTGGCGACCTCCGAACCGCCGCCGGCCGACGCCACCACCGCCGAGCTCACCGCGGCCGTCACCTGGACGATGCCGAACGCCGCCAAGCTGAAGTACGACGTCAAGGTCTCGCTGAAGCGCGCGGACGGCGCCTGGAAGGTCCACTGGACCCCCGCGCTCATCCACCCGCAGCTGACCGAGGGCGCCTCGCTCACCTACCGCAAGGCGCTGGCGGACGGCGCGCTGCTGGGCCGTGACGGCAAACCGCTGGTCCAGGGCACGATCCCGGACGGCCTCTACAAGACGATCACCGCCACGGCCGGCGACGTGAAGGGCACCGACGGCTGGGAGGTGGGCATCACCGCGGGCGGCGCCTTCACCGCGCTGGACGGCAAGAAGGCGGAAGGGGGCGAGAAGATCACCGTCACCATCGACCCGGCCCGCCAAGCGGCGGCGCAGGCGGCCGTCGACGCCCTACCGCAGGGCGCGGCGATCGTCGCGATCGAGGCCTCCACCAGCGAGATCCTGGCCGTGGCGCAGAACAAGGCCCTCGCGGGGACCAACCCGTTCGTGGGCCGCTACGCCCCCGGCTCGACGATGAAGATCGTGACCGCCGCCGCGGCCATGAACGCGGGCCTGGTCCAGTCCGGCACCGCCGTCCCCTGCCCGGCCAAGGCCACCATCGGCACCCGCACGATCACCAACGCGGGCTTCGGCCACGACAGCGTGCCGTTCCACACGGCGTTCGCCCTGTCCTGCAACACGACCTTCGGTGACCTGGGCTCCAAGCTGGACGCGAACGCCCTCCCGGCCATGGCGAAGCGCTTCGGCCTCGGCGCCGACTGGACCATCCCCGGCGCCGACACGAACACCGGCAAGGTCCCACCGGCCACCGGCGACCAGCAGGTGGAGAACAGCTTCGGCCAGGGCAACGTGATCGCCAGCCCGTTCGGCATGGCCCTGGTGGCCGCCACCGTCGTCTCGGGCAAGACCCCGGCGCCCACCCTCATGCGCGGCAAGCCCTCCGAACCGAACGACGTGGCCGCACCCCCACCCGCCGCCGTCCTGCAGCCACTGCGCGCCATGATGCGCGAGGTCGTCACCTCCGGCACCGCCAAGCAGCTGGCCGGAATCCCCGGACTGGCGGGCAAAACCGGCACGGCGGAGGCGGGCGGCGGCACCGCGCACGGCTGGTTCGTCGGCTACCAGAACAACGTGGCGTTCGCGGTGGTCGTGGAGAACGCCGGTTCGTCGGCCAGTGCTCTGGACGCGACGGCGACCTTCCTCAGGTGACGATCACCGCTACCCGCGCGGCACCATCAGGCCGCGGTGGAACGCCTCGGTGACGGCCGCCGCGTGGTCGCTCGCCTCCAGCTCGGCGTAGATGGCGAGCAGGTGTGACGCGGGGTGACCTCGGAGGTGAAGAGTCCTCGGGCCACCTCGCGGTTCGTCGCGCACCGGCGACGAACCGCGGCACCTCCAACTCGCGCGAGCTGAGCACCACGGCGGCCTCCGACCGCACCTCGCTTCATCCACTGCGCCGCCGCGGCCGGGGCGAGCACCGCCTCGCCCCGCGCGATGGCCCTGACCGCCAGCACGAACTCGTCCCGCGGAGCGCCCTTGTCCAGGTAGCCGGTGGCGCCCGCCTCGATCGCGGACACGACGTAGTAGTTGTCGCTGTCGTACGTGGTCAGCACCAGCACGCGTGCGGTGCAGGCGGGTTCGCGGGTCGCAGCCAGGCCGTCCGTTCCAGGCATGAGCAGGTCCATCAGCAGGACATCGGGCACGGCAGCGGCCGATCTCTCCCCACCAACCCGCCCGCCGCCACCGCGCCCACACCGGCGAATAGCGCTCGACGGCTCGCCCCGCTGGCTGGTGGAGCCGCCCGCGACGGCGAATTCCGTCTCCACGACCAACTCACACGGGCTCGACTCCTCGACGCCGGAGCTTTTCCGCCCAGGGTTCAACGACTGTCTGCCCGCCTCAGGCTTTCAGCGCCACTGTTCAACGACTGCGGGCCCACCTGCTCGCGCCTCGAAGCTTTCCGTCTCCAGCATTCAACGACTGCAGGCTCACCTGCCGCCCCCGAAGCCGCCCGCTGCGGTGTCAACGCACGTCGGGCCCACCTTCTCGCTCCGAGACCGCCGTCTGCGCCGTTCAACGGCCGGCCGCCCAGCCGCCCATCCCTGGAGTCGCTCGTCCCAAACCGTTCCACCCTGGTGGTTCTCCACCAAAGCGGACCGACATCGCCGGGGCATCAGCCGATCACCCGGCCGGGAGGACGGGTCGCGGCCCGCCGCGGGGTCAGTTCGTTCGCGCCGCCCCGAGGCGCTCGCTGAACTTCGGCGTCGGCAGGACGCCGACGACCGGGGGCTGGGCGAACTGGGTGTTGTAGAGGTCCGCGTAGCGGCCCTCGGCGGTCATCAGTTCGGTGTGCGTGCCGCGTTCGACGATGTCGCCGTGTTCCAGCACCAGGATCTGGTCGGCCGCGCGGATCGTGGAGAGCCGGTGCGCGATGACCAGCGAGGTCCTGCCCTGCAGTGCCTCGGTGAGGGCCTCCTGCACGGCTGCCTCGGACTCCGAGTCCAGGTGTGCGGTGGCCTCGTCGAGGATCACCACGCGGGGCTTGGCCAGCAGCAGGCGCGCGATCGTGAGGCGTTGGCGCTCGCCGCCGGACAGGCGGTAGCCGCGTTCGCCGACCACGGTGTCGAGCTGGTCCGGCAGCGACGTCACCAACTCCAGCAGGCGGGCCCGGCGGAGCGAGTCCCACAGGTCGTCGTCGGAGGCGCCGGGGGACGCGTACTCCAGGTTCGCCCTGATGGTGTCGTGGAACAGGTGGCCGTCCTGCGTCACGACGCCGACGGAGGAACGCAGCGCGTCGAAGGTCAGGTCGCGAACGTCCACACCGGACAGACGTACGGCGCCGGAGTCGACGTCGTAGAGGCGGGGCACCAGCGAGGCGAGCGTGGACTTGCCCGCGCCGGACGAGCCGACGAGGGCCACCAGCTGACCGGCTTCGGCCTTGAAGCTGATGCCGTGCAGCACTTCCTCGCCACCGCGAGTGTCCAAAGTGGCCACGGACTCCAGCGAGGCCAGCGACACCTTGTCCGCGGACGGGTAGGCGAAGCGCACGTCGGAGAACTCCACCGACACGGCGCCATCAGGCACCGAACGGGCGTCCGGGCGTTCCTTGATCATCGGGTCCAGGTCGAGCACCTCGAAGACGCGCTCGAACGACACCAGCGCGGTCATCAGGTCGACGCGGGCGTTCGCCAGCGCGGTCAGCGGCGCGTACAGGCGGGTCAGCAGCAGGGCGAGCGACACGACGGCGCCCGCCGCCAGGTGCCCGGTCAGCGCCAGGTAGCCACCCAGGCCGTAGACCAGCGCCTGCGCGAGAGCCGACACGAGCGTCAGGCCGGTCATGAACCAGCGGGTGGCCATCGCGGTCCGGATGCCGATGTCGCGGACCTGCGCGGCCTTCTCGCCGAACTCCTGCTCCTCGCGGTCGGGACGGCCGAAGAGCTTCACCAGCGTCGCTCCTGGCGCCGAGAACCGCTCGGTCGACTGGGTGACCATCGAGGCGTTCAGGGTGGACGCCTCGCGCTGCATGTCCGCCATCCGGCGGCCCATCCGCTTGGCGGGCAGCACGAAGACGGGCAACAACACCAGGGCCAACGCCGTGACCTGCCACGACAGCGTGAACATGACACCCAGCGACAGCACCAGCTGGATGATGTTCGTGACGAAGCCGGACAGGGTCGAGGTGAAGGCGCGCTGAGCGCCGATCACGTCGTTGTTCAGGCGCGAGACGAGCGCGCCGGTGCGCGTGCGCGTGAAGAACGCGACGGGCATCTTCTGCACATGACCGAACACGGCACGACGCAGGTCGTAGATCAGGCCTTCACCGATGCGAGTCGACTGCCAGCGCTCGACCACGCCCAGACCGGCGTCGACCACGGCGATCAGCGCGATCGCCACGGCCAGCCACACGACCACGGACGGCACGGAGCCGCCGACGATCGCGTCGACCACCCGACCGGCCAGCAGCGGCGTCGACACCGCGAGCACCGACGAGACCACCGTCAGCAGCAGGAACACCAGCAGCTTCGCCCGGTGAGGCTGAGCGAAGGCCAGTACGCGCCGGAACGTCCCCCGGCGCACCTTGGAGGGCGCGTCCGACGTCGCCCCCATCATGAATCGCCAAGAGCTGTATCCGTCCACGCTGACTAGAACAGCACAGCGGTCTGACAATTCCGTCGCGCGCGACTAGGAGCGCGCAAAGTTTCAGCTTTGAGCGGACAGGGCCGCGAAGGACTGCAGCCGGCGCAGCTGGGCGGCGCGCTCCACCGCGAGCTGCGTCTCCGCGTCCACGCCAGAGGCCGCCGACGCGATCAGCGCCAACGTCTCCGTGACCGCACCGGCGAGAGGCTTCAGAACGGCGGCCACCAACTCGTCGACGGCGCCGTCGAGCCCGTCCGCGGGCACGACGGAGTTCGCGAGGCCGATCCGCAGCGACTCCTCCGCCTTGACCCGGCGGGAGGTCACGCACATCTCGGCCGCGCGCGAGTACCCCACGAGTCGCACCAACGGCAGCGTGCCGCCGAGATCGGGCACCAGACCCAGCCCGGTTTCGGCCATGCAGAACTGCGCGTCCTCGGCGAGCACGCGGAAGTCGCACGCCAGCGCCAACTGAAAACCCGCGCCGATGGCATGCCCTTGCACCGCGGCGATCGTCACGCGTGCGGGATCGCGCAGCCAGGCGAACCCGGCCTGGTACGACGCGATGCGGGCGTCCGCCTCCTCGGGAGACAGCGCCAGGATCGCGCCAAGACCACCGGGCTCGCCGTCGACGGGCTCACCGGTGAACATGCGCCGGTCCAGCCCTGCCGAGAAGGCACGGCCGGAGCCCCGGACGACCACGACTCGGACGTCCGGGTCCAGCTGTTCGCCGATGTGCCGCAACGCCTGCCAGGTAGCCGGCGTCTGCGCGTTGAGCACGTCGGGACGATCGAGCGTGATGGTCGCGCGCGGCCCGGAAATCGCGAGCCGCACACCACCGCGCTCGAGCAAGCCAGCGTCGATAGCAGGCACTGGCATGTCGTTACCTCCGGCGAACTAGAAGCTAGTTACCGGAGAGTAGCAGTCTGAGTCGGGGCTACTTCTTCTTCGTCCGGGTGGCGCCACCGCGACCGCGCAGCGTGACCCCGGATTCCGACAGAACCCGGTGCACGAAGCCGTAGGAACGCCCGGTGCTCTCGGCCAAAGCCCGGATGCTCGCGCCCTTTTCGTACTTCTTCTTCAGGTCAGCGGCCAGCTTGTCCCGTGTGGCGCCGGTGATCCGGGCACCCTTCTTCAGGTCAGCCACCTTGTCCCGCCTTCCGTACGAGCAGGTGGGCCGTTCTACGGCCCCTGTCGTCGCAATGATCGAACAGGAACCGGCAGAACGCCAGGTGATCAAGCAAAGAGATCGCCGAACGGTCGATTCGATCACACTGAGTTGATCACAGAACGCGCTCGGTAGTCCTTTGACGCGTGGAGATCACGCCAGCTGAACGAGGTCCAGGTAGTCCTCTGACCAGTGATCCTCGGTGCCGTCGGGCAGCAGGATGACCCTTTCAGGCTCCAGTGCCTCGACCGCGCCGGGGTCGTGCGTCACCAGAACGACCGCGCCCTCGTAGCGCCGCAACGCGTCGAGCACCTGCTCGCGCGAGGCCGGGTCGAGGTTGTTCGTCGGCTCGTCGAGCAGCAGCACGTTCGCGGCGGACGACACCAGGCCGGCCAGTGCCAGTCGCGTCTTCTCGCCACCGGACAACGTGCCGGCGGGCTGCTCCAGCTGCTCGCCGCTGAACAGGAACGTGCCGAGCAACGACCGCAGCCGCTGCTCCTGCTCGTCCGGCGCCATGTGCCGGATGTTCTCCCACACCGACGCGTTGTGGTCGAGCGTCTCGTGCTCCTGCGCGAAGTAGCCGATCTTCAGGCCGTGGCCGGGGACGACGCCACCCGCGTCCGCCTTCTCGCTGCCGCCCAGCAACCGCAGCAGCGTCGTCTTGCCGGCACCGTTGAAGCCCAGCACCACGACGCGGGAACCCCTGTCGATCGCGAGGTCCACGCCGGTGAAGATCTCCAGCGAGCCGTAGGACTTGCTCAGACCCTCTGCCATCAAAGGGGTCTTGCCGCACGGGGCGGGCGACGGGAAGGTGATCTTCGCGACCTTGTCGCTCTGGCGCACGTCGTCGAGACCGTCGAGCAGCTTCTGCGCGCGCTTCGCCATGTTCTGCGCCGCAACGGCCTTCGTGGCCTTCGCGCCCATCTTGGCGGCCTGCGTCATCAGCGCGCCGGCCTTCTTCTCGGCGTTGGCGCGCTCACGGCGGCGGCGCTTCTCGTCCGTCGCACGGGCTTCGAGGTACTTCTTCCAGCCCAGGTTGTAGATGTCGACCTCGCCGCGCATCGCGTCGAGGAACCACACCTTGTTCACGACGTCGTCGAGCAGTTCGACGTCGTGGGAGATCACGACGAGACCGCCGTCGTGCGACTTGAGGAAGCCGCGCAGCCACGTGATCGAGTCGGCGTCGAGGTGGTTCGTGGGCTCGTCGATCAGCAGGACGGTGCTCGACTTGGCGCCGATGCCCGCCTCGGACGCGGCGAACAGGATGCGTGCCAGCTCGACGCGGCGGCGCTGACCACCGGACAGCGTGCGCAGCGGCTGCTCCAGGACCCGGTCCGGCAGACCGAGGTTCGAGCAGATGCGCGCGGCCTCGGACTCGGCGGCGTAGCCACCGAGCGAGGAGAAGCGCTCTTCGAGCTTGCCGTACTTGGTGACCGCGGCGTCGAGCTCACGCGCGTCGGCCAGCTCGGCCATCCTCGTCTGGGCCTTCTCCATGTCGCGGAGGAGCTGGTCGAGGCCGCGCGCGGACAGCACCCGGTCCTTGGCGATGACCGACAGGTCGCCCTCACGCGGGTCCTGCGGCAGGTAGCCGAGTTCGCCCTTGCGGGTGATGGCGCCGGCGTAGGGCTGCCCCTCACCGGCGAGAACGCGCAGGGAAGTGGTCTTGCCGGCACCGTTGCGGCCCACGAGGCCGATGCGGTCGCCGGGCTGAACGCGCAGATTGGCGCCGCTCACCAGAATGCGTGAGCCCGCGCGCAACTCCATGTCAGTTGCGGTGATCAAGAGAAACTCCGAGCAGTAACAAAACTCCGGGCATGACAAGGGATGGCACGTCCGGTTCGGCCTACTCGAGGAGGATCACGCAACTCATTCTACGGGATCACGACCATCGAATTTCCCACCTGTGGCCAGGCGCATAGATTGCGGCCATGAGCGAAGACTTCTCGGGCAAGGCCGCGCTGGTCACCGGCGCGTCCCGCGGCATCGGTTACGGCATCGCACGCGAGCTCCTCTCTCGCGGCGCCTCCGTCACGATCACGGGCCGCAAGGCCGACCAGCTGGCCAAGGCGGCGAAGCAGCTGGAGGCCGACACCGGCGGCAAGGTCCTCACGATCCAAGGCAACGCCGGCGACGACGCGTCCCGCGAAGAGGTCGTCACACGCACGGTCGAGGAGTTCGGCAGCCTCGACGTGCTCGTCAACAACACCGGCATCAACCCGCAGTACGGGTTCCTGATGGACGCCGACCTGAACGCCGTCCGGAAGATCTTCGACGTCAACGTGGTGGCCACGCTCGGTTTCATCCAGCTCGCGTGGAAGGCGTGGATGAGCGAGCACGGCGGCGCGGTCGTGAACGTCGCGTCGATCGGCGGTATCCGGTCCACGGGCGTGATCGGCGCGTACGGCGCGTCGAAGGCGGCGCTGATCCGGCTGACCGAGGAACTCGCGTGGCAGCTCGGCCCGAAGGTGCGCGTGAACGCCGTCGCGCCCGCCGTGGTCAAGACGAAGTTCGCGGAGGCCCTCTACGTCGGACGCGAGGAGGAAGCCTCGCAGCAGTACCCGATGAAGCGCCTCGGCACGCCGGAGGACGTCGCCTCTCTCGTGGCGTTCCTCTGCTCCGACAAGGCTTCCTGGATCACCGGCGAGACCGTGCGCGTGGACGGCGGCCTGCTGTCGACCGGCACGGCAGGTTAATCGGGCTCCACACCCAGTACGTCGAGGAACGCGGCCGTGGCCGGTGTCAGCCCGGCCGCGCTCCACACGAGGTGCTCGACGCGCGACGGCCCGCCCACGATCGGCACCGTCGCGACGCCGCTGAGCTGGGGCGTGTACCGCGACGGCAGCACGGCGACCGCGAGCCCCTCCCGAATCAGCCCGGCCATCAACTCGGCGGTGGTCACCTCGAACGCGACCTCGCGATGCAGTCCCGCGATCGAGAAGGCCTGATCCGACTGCATGCGTCCCGGTGACCCCGCCGGGAAGTCCGCGAACAACTCCTCGGCGAGCGCCCTCAGGTTCGTCGACTCCTGCCGCGCGAGCGGATGCTCAGGCGCCACCACGGCCACGTGCTCGTCGCGTGCCAGCTCACGCCCTCGCACGCCGTCCGGCCGCACGCCGAGCGGCAACCCGAGGAACGCAAGATCGAGCGTTCCCTGCCGCACCTGCTCGACCATGTCGAGGCTCGACAGCATCCGCAACGCGACCCGCACCTGCGGATACCGCTCGCGGAACACCTTCAGCGCGGCCGGCAGGTCCACGGCCGCGACGGTCGGGATCACGCCGACCACGACCCGTCCGCGCACCTCCCCCACCGCCGCGGCGACCTCGGCCACCGCCCGTTCCGCGAAGTCGAGGCACTGCCGCGCGGACGGCAGGAACGCCGCACCGGCAGGGGTCAGCCGGACGCTGCGACTGGTCCGCTCGAACAGCCGCGCGCCCAGTGAGCGTTCAAGGCGCGCGATCTGATGGCTCAACGCCGACTGCACGACGTGGCACCGCCGGGCCGCCTGCGTGAAGCTGCCCGTCTCGGCGACCGCCACCACGTACCGCATCTGCTGAAGCTCCACCGATCCATCTTGAATCACGATGGATCGGATGAAAAGCATGCGTTGGACTCATCAATCGCACCGGCCAACACTGGAGAACGTGAAGAACAGCGACCTCTCCCGCACCGCGCTGGCGGCGTTCGCCCCGGTGGTCTGGGGCTCGACCTACGTGGTCACGACCGAACTGCTGCCGGTGGGACACCCGCTGTTCGCCGGCCTGCTCCGCGCGCTTCCCGCCGGCCTGATCGCGCTGGCGCTGACCAGGACGCTGCCGCGCGGTTCGTGGTGGGCGAAGGCGGCCGCGCTGGGCGTGCTCAACATCGGCCTGTTCTTCCCGTTCCTGTTCATCGCGGCCGAACGCCTGCCCGGTGGCGTGGCGGCGACCCTGGGCGCCGCACAGCCGCTCGTGGTGGCGTTGCTGGCGATCGGGGTGCTCAAGGAGAACGCGTCCGCGTGGCGGCTCGCCTGGGGCGTGATCGGCATGCTGGGCGTCGGACTCGTGGTGCTCGGACCGGCCGCGGGCTTCGACCTGATCGGTGTGCTGGCCGGACTGGGCGGCGCCGCGACGATGGCGCTCGGCGTGACCCTGACGAAGAAGTGGGGCAGGCCGGCCGGGGCGACCCCGACGGCGTTCGCGGGCTGGCAGCTCACGGCGGGCGGGCTGTTCCTGGTGCCGGTGACGTTCCTGTTCGAGGGACCGCCGCCCGCGATCGGCCTGACCGCACTGCTCGGCTACCTGTGGCTCGGCGGTGTCGGCGGCCTGCTCGCCTACGTCCTGTGGTTCCGCGCGATCGGCACGCTGCCGGTCACGTCCGTCTCGATGCTCGGCCTGCTGTCGCCGATGGTCGCCGCGCTGCTCGGCGTCGTCGTCCTCGGCCAGACGCTCGACCCGGTGCAGCTCACCGGTTTCGCACTCGCCCTCGCCGCGATCCTGGCCAGCCAGCGACCGGCTCCCGTTCTCGCCAAAGGAGTTCTCCAGTGAAGATCGCGGTCGTCGGCGCGTCCGGCATGGTCGGATCACGGGTCGTCGCCGAGGCGGTGCGACGCGGGCACGACGTGACGCCGGTGTCCCGCAACGCCGGCGAGGTGCGCGGTGACGCCACCGACAGGGAGTTGATGGACGGCGTTCTGTCCGGAGTGGACGGTGCGGTGGTGGCCACCACGGGGGTCACCTCGACGGTGCTGCTCGACGCGGCACTCGCGACACGCACACGGGTCATCGTCGTCGGTGGCGCCGCACCGCTGCGAACACCGGACGGCACCGGCCTCGTGCTCGACGACGAACGGTACGTGCCGCCGCAAATCCGTCCCGTCGCGGCGGCGAGCATGCGTCAGCTGGCGGAGTGCGAGGCCCACCGCGCCGACTGGGTCTACCTGAGCCCGCCCGCGCTGCTCGAACCGGGCGAGCGCACCGGCACCTACCGGCGTGGCACGGACGTGCTGCTCACCGGCCCGTCCTCGATCTCGGCGGAGGACCTGGCCGTCGCGGTGCTCGACGAGCTGGAGAGCCCTGGCGAGGACCGCCGGTTCACGGTCGCGAGCCGAGGTCCAGCAGCAGGATGAGCTCGCCGTCGTCGTCGACCTCGCCGGTGGGCTCGAACCCGAACGCGCGGTAGAACGGCGCGGGTGACCCCTCCCCCGGCACGCAGCTCGTGTACAGCTCGGTGGCGCCCGCCTCGCGCAGCAGCGCCACGACCTCGGTGAGGATCGCGGTGCCGTAGCCACGGCCCTGGTGCCCGGCGTCCACGAGCAGCCGCCACAGGAAGTACGGCCCGCGCAGACCGGGACCGGGCACGACGTTCCAGCTCAGCATGACGAACCCGACCGGCGTGTCGCCGTCGTGGACCGCGCGGAACCACGGATTGGCCACGGGGTTCTCCCGCGCGTGCTGGAAGGACTTCTCGACGGACGCGACGAACTGCTCCTGCGCGGGATGCACGCGCACGGCGATGACGGCGTCACGGTTGGCGTCGGTGACCTCGACCAGGCGGATCTGAGCGCTCATGGCTCGGATCATGCCGCTCAGCGGGAAGTCTGTGGCACCGAATAAGCGGTGGAGGACGACGGCGGCGCCACGGACGTCGGCGGCACACCCGGATTGGTCACCGAGCCGGTTGGCGTCGTGGAGCCGGGCGGCGTCGTCGACCGGACCGGCGGTGTCTGCGGCGCGTGCGAACTGGGCGGGCTCAACGTCGTCGGCGTCGGCTCCACCGAGGGCGACAGCGGCGACGTGGTCGACGGAACCAGCGACGTCGTCGACGACGGGCCCGGTGTCGCCGGTTCCGGGGGTGTCGCGGCCGGCAACACGGCGAGCGCCACCGCCACGACTCCCACGGTCGCAAGTCCGCTGCCGACCACCGCGATGGTGCGGCGCCGGGACCGCACGGTCTCGCCTCGCTGGATCAGGTCGGCCGCTGTGACGGCGCGCGGCGGCGCCCCTTCCTGGTGCAGAGCGGAGAAAGTCGCCCGCAGGTCGTCCTCGCGAACCATCACACCTCCAGCCTCAAGTGGTCGAACTCCGGGCCCAGCTTGCGCCGCAGCGTCTCCAGGCCCTTGCTGCTCTGCGACTTCACCGTGCCCGTCGAGCACTTCAGCGCGGTCGCAGTGTCCTCGACGCTCAGATCGTGCCAAAAGCGCAGCACGAGGACAGCGCGTTGCCGTGCGGGCACGGCGGTGAGCGCCTGCCACACCACGAGCCTGTCTTCCGCCGACACGACGGAAGACAGGCCCTCTGGGGGTGCGTCAGTCAGCTTCTCCCTGCGCCAGCGCACCTTGCGGCGTTCGGCGAGGAACGTCCGCACGACGATCTGACGCAGGTACGGCTCCAGCCCCGACCGGTCCGCGAGCTTGGGACCGGCCAGGTACAGCTTCAAGAACGCCGACTGCATGACGTCTTCCGCCTCGTGCCAGTTGCCGCACAGCAGGAACGCCGTGAAGCGCATCGAGTCGGCGCACCGGTCGAAGCAGTCGGTGAACTCGGCCTCCCAGTTCAGAGGTTGCTCCCTACCTGGCCGAGGTCGACGGGACCGGCGTCGTGGCGGGCGGGGTCCACGTCGTGGGGGTGTGGGTGACCGACGGCGTCGGCAGGACCGACGGGGGCGCGGTCGTCGGCGGGTACGCCGGGTGCGACGACGGCGGCAGCACGGTCGTGGGCGGATGCCCCGGCTTCGACGAGGACGGCGGGAGCACACTCGGAGTGACCTCGGGCGCGGTCGACGACGGCGGCAGCACCGAAGGGCTGGTCGAGACCGGAGACGACGTGGGCGGCTGCGGAGCCGAGGTCGTGGGCTGAGGCGCGTTGCCGCCGCCGCTCAGCGCGAGGGCGGGCACCGCGATGCCGATGGCACCCAGCGCGACCGCTCCGGCCACGATCACCATTCGTTTGCGCACTTGCAGCTCCAGCAGGTCAGTGGCGCCAGGATCAGGCACCCTCACCCGTATCCATGCGGCCGGACTCTCGTCCGGTTGCCCGTGTGTCTTGGATCACGATCTCGACGCAACGGGCTCGTTGCGCGGCCTCGTCCAGCACCGCGCGCCGGGGTTCCGGCACGTCCAGGACGCGCGCCTCGGCCTTGCTGAAGACGTCCGAGAGCCTGCGGTCGTTGCGCAGGACGTCGAGCGCCTGCCAGTCGCCGCCCAGCACCACGCTGTCGAGTTCGGCCAGGCGCGGGACGAGCACCCTGGCGACGTCGTCCGCCGCGGCCTGGAGCGCGACCCTGGCCTGGCCCTCCCGGCGCCGGGCGAACCGCTGCTGCGACCACCCGCCTGCCCTGATGCGGCCGTGGACCTGCTTGCGGTCGGTGGTCGACACCTCGACCTTGCCGCCGAACGCCACGCCGATGCTGTGGCCGCCGAGCCGCACGAGGACGAGTCCGATCCTGCGGGGCTCCGCCAACTTCTCGATCACCTCTAGTACAGAGGTACCGCCTCGGGTCGGGAACGTGGCCGTCGCGCCGTCGTTCGCTGTGATCTCGACCTCGGCCTCGGTCACGCGGATCTCGGCGGCGCCGTGCCGGTCGGCGAACCTGGCGATCCAGCCCTCGATCCGTTCCGGTTCGACCTCGACGGCCCGCCCGCCTGGAACCGGTCGCACCCGGCTCATGTGTCCCATCCCTTGGCCACACGCGAGTCGGTCACCGTGCACACACTAGAGCCGACCCGACACAGCCCGTGAACGGCACGAAGATGTTACTGATGGGTTCGCAACGCTTGACAGATGAGTCTCGAAAGCGTGAACTCATCAACCGTATGGATTAACCATTGACTCCATCCGGTCCCGACCAGCGATGTTCACGGGCGGGTAGGGTCACTGGGGCGTGATCTTATGACAGCGGGGAGTCACCATGACGACTGCTGCCGGTCGACCAACACTGACCGTTGAAGAAACGGACTCAACGGGCCACGGCAGCCTTACGCAGCTCTTGACGACGGGACCGTTCCCGGAAGCGTTGAGGGCCGCGATCAAGGCGAGCCGGCTCAGCCTCGACCGCATCCAGCACCGGTTGGCACTGCGCGGCGTCACCATCAGCGTCGCGACACTCAGCTACTGGCAGTCAGGACGACGACGGCCTGAACGCCCTGAATCACTGGAGGCGCTGCGGCACCTCGAGTCGGTTCTGGGAGTACCTCAGTCGGGTCTTTCGGCGCTGCTCGGCCCACCTCGTCCGCGAGGCCGCCGTTGCCGCCCGACGACGATGATGCCGATCGACGCCCTCTGGGCGCGTCGTGAGCGGGTCGCGAACCTGCTCTCGAAGGTCGACACGTCCTCTGACCTGAAGCTCGGCCGGATCAGTCAGCACGACCGCATCGAGATCTCTGCCGACGGCGGGCAGAAATCAGTGTGGGTGCGGCAGATCCTCCGTGCGGAGCAGGACGGCCCAGACCGTTGGGCGCTCGTGTTCGAGACCGAGGAGAGCGACGTTCTCCCCGAGATCACGAACGTGCGCAACTGCCACCTCGGCCGCATCGCCCGTGACCACGAGGCCAACATCATGGTCGCGGAGATGATGTTCGAACGGCCGCTCACCCGCGGCGAGACCCTCATCATGGAATACCAGCTGGTGTTCCCCGAGGGCCACGCCCCCAAGGGCAACAACACGTTCGCGCGCAAGTTCCGGTTGCCGGTGCGCGAGTACGTGATCGAGGTCCGGTTCGACGAGACGAACCTCCCGTCGCGCGTGCAGCAGTACAGCGTGCCCGCGGGCGACGAGACGCCGTCGCGGCGCCGCAACCTCACCCTGGACTCGGGTGGCGGCGTGCACGCCGTGGCGCTCGGGTTCGGACCCGGTGTGTTCGGCATCCGGTGGGAATGGCCGAACCGCTAGCAAGGCTCTGACAGACGCGTGAGGGGCGCTTCCCAGCCTGGGAAGCGCCCCTTTCGCCGTGTTCCCCTCCTGGGACACGAAAAGGCCCCCGGCGCGCCGGGGGCCTTTTCGTTGCATCAGCTCAGATCATCACACCCAGCCGGCGACGCTGAGGGTCACCGAGCGGATCGAACCGCGGTCGGAGCCCACCACGTCGGCGACCTTGAACACCCACGTGCCGTCGGCGGGGTCGGCGGTCAGCGAGGACAACGGCGCCCCCGCCTTCCACGAGCCCGTGAACGGCGCGTTGGCACTCGTCACGCCCGAGAACGGCAGCGTGGCGTCGTCGGTGAACACGGCCTGGCAGATGTTGTTGCCGGTGCCACCAGCCCGCGAGAACAGCGTCACGGACTTGCCGGACGGCGAGGTGAGCGTGCCCACCAGGTCGCCGACGAAGGTGTGGTCGATGCCGACCGTCGTCGCACCGTCGGCGGCCGAGCACGTCGCGCCGTCCACGGAGAACTTCAGGTTCGACGCCGCGCCGACACCCGTCACCGGCAGCGAGACCGAGACGCCGGTCTGGTCGTTGTCGGGGATGGCCAGCGGCTCGCCGGCGTACGCGAACGTCTTGAACGTGCGTGACGGCTCACCCACGCGGAGCGTGAACGAGCTGGTCGTCGGCGACGTCGCGCCCGAGTAGGTCACCCGAGCGTCGAGCTTGACCGCCGAACCGAGCACGGCGGAGGCCGGCACGGTCACCTTGTAGGTGTTGCTGACGGTCTGGCCCGGGTCGATGTTGCCGTAGTACTTGGACCGCGGCGCGATGGTCACACCGGCGGACGTCGTGGACAGCACGACCGAGGTCGACGCGGCCGAGCCGTCACCGTTGTTGGCCACCGGCACCGTCACCGTGGCGGAGGTGCCCGGCTTCAGGAAAGCGCTTCCGTCGGCGTCGTTGACGATCGTCGGCTTCTGCGCGCGAGCCAGTGCCTGCGGCGACGCACCCGTGTACTGCAGGGCGCGGTCCGCCATCACGAGGCCGGCGCCGGTGCGGTTGTCCACACCGGACTCGACGATGTCGATCGCCGTGGCCACAAGGGCTTCCTTGACCTCGGCGGGCGTCAGCGTCGGGTTGCCGGACAGGATCAGTCCGGCGATCGCGGCGGCGTTCGGGGCCGAGGCGGACGTGCCGAAGAACGGCGCGAAGCCCGGCACCGACGTGGTCACGCCGTCGGCCGCGGTGATGTCCGGCTTCTGCCGGGTCTCGGCGAGCGGCGAGCCGTCCGGTGCGAAGAACGTCTTGCGCGGACCGTCAGAAGTGAAGCGTTCCGGCTTCTGCGTGCCGTCGAAGGCGTTGGGGTACGGGCCCTTCGGGTTGGCCGGGTCACCGGGCTCCAGGTCGAACGGCAGCGCGGCGGCGGCAGGTGCGGCCGCGACCGAGATCGCGCCCTTGGCCGCCGAGTGGCCGCGGGTCGTGCCCGGCGTGACGTACTTCTTGAGGCCGTCGTTGGTGTCGGCGAACCGGCCACCGAACAGCGACAGCGCGAAGTACTTGTCGTCACCGCGGTACTTCACGACCGCGAGGCGCGTACCCGTCGAGCTGCTAGGGGTGTTGATGCGCTCGTACGGGTCCTGGGCGCCGTCCTGGTTGTTCTGGCTGAAAGTGACAACGTTGCCCTGGGCGTTGACCAGGTACAGGTCGTAGTCGTTGGCCGACTGGCCGAGCGGGTCGGCCCAGTGCAGCACCACCGGGGTGTCGCCGGAGAAGTTCGACAGCGGGTCGAACAGCTGCTTGGCGTTGGGGTCCGGGTTGAAGTCGTGCGCGCTGCCGGCGAACTTGCCGACGCCCACACCGGAGTCGACGAACTGGCCCTCGTAGTGGCCGGAGGTGCCGTCCGCGACGTTGCCCTGGTTGCCGGCGCTGGAGAAGAACATCGCGCCGTCCGCGACGACCGCGTCCACGGCACGCGCGATGATGCCGTCCTGGAACGGCGACTCGTTGAAGTAGATGACGTCGTCGACGATGACGTCGCAGCCGAGGTCGAAGCGCAGCTTCTTGATGTTGTCGGCGAAGCTCGCGTCACCGTTGAACGCCGTGGCGAAGCCGAGTTCGGCGTTGGGCGCGAGGTCGTGCAGGATCTCGAGCATCGCGGTGCCCTCGTCACCGGAACCCGCCTGGCCCGGAACGATGTCGACGGCCGGCAGTTCGCCGGACGCCTGCGACACGGCCAGCGAACCCACGCCGTCCGACAGCGCGCAGAGCTTCACGCCGACACCGGTCACGCGGAACGATGCGCGCGCCGCCTCGGCGTTGTGCGCCTTGTCGCTCTCCGCGACCTTCGCGGCCTGGACGGACAGCTGCTTCTCCGACAGCCGGCGCTCGACCTCGCGCGACTTGTCCTCTTTGGACGGAGCCTTGGACTTGCTGTCCTTCTTGTTCTTCACGTCCTGCGTCATCGCGTCGCTGCCCGGCTCGACACGGGCGACGTCGGAACGCCCGGCGATCTCGGCGATCTTCGCGACCGGGACCTCAGCGCGCACGGTGCGGTGCTCGGGGGACACTGCCCGGATCTGTCCACCCGCGGCGCGGACAGCGTTGACCAGGTCCTCGGAGTACTGCTTGGCACGGATGTCGACGAGAGTGGTGGACTTCGGCGTCACGGCAACGCCGGTCTGCACCTGCGGAAGGGCGCTCGTGGTACCAGTTGAGACGCGCTTGCGCGCCTCGACGACCAGTGCGCTGTCCACCTTGGACTCGGCAGGGGTGAGCGACTTCTTGATGCTCTGCAGCGCGGAGATCTGCGCTGCCGTGCGGTCGCTGATGGTCTTGGACACCTTGCCCGGATCAGCGGACGCCGGCGTGACTGCGGTGAGTGCGGCCAGAAGAACTGCGGTACCTGCGGTGACTAAGGTCGTGCCTCTTCGAGATCGGCGCACAGGAGTTTCTCCCCCGAACGTTGGCGTGCCCCCGAGCACGCGGCCTGCGACCGGAGATTCCCGGTCGGCGTCAACGTATGGTGCTTGCGTGATCACAGTCAGCATCCGATTGGGCTAGTTCCCACTTAGCAGACGCAATCACACTTCACAGAACATCGTCAGAGGACAAAAGCGTCAGTCCACAACTGACCGGTTCGTCCGGAGAGCGCTTCCAACAGCGCGGCGGCCTGGTTGTCGGTGAGCGATGCGACGAAGTCCACGACGGCCCGTCCCCGCGCCAATCCCCTGACGACATCGGGACCGACCGGAAGCTCCCCGGTCGTACCGACCAATGTGGACGGCTCCGTCCGGGCGAGTGCCGCGTACTCCGTTTCGGCCAGCTCCACCAGATCGTGCAGCCTGCGCGGCAACCGGTCCGCCTCTGCCCGATCGGTCACCCACTGCTCCAAGGCGTCCACCAGCGAACCGAGCAGACGCGCCTGTCCACGTTGGTGCAAAGCCAGATCCGGCCGCAGCAACACGAACCGCCGGTGCACGAACTTCAACACCTGAACCTCGTGCCACTGCTGAACGGCCAGCACCACATGCCCCGACCGCGGCGTCGGCTCCTCGATCACGCCAACGGCATCCACAAGCCTGCGCGTCCACCGCGCACTGAACCCGGCAACCGCCTGCTCGGCCTCGACCGACCCGTCAAAGGGCACCGACAGCAACCCGTCGACAAGCTCCTTGCTCACCTTCCGCACCGCGAGCGCGAACGCCTCGTCGCTCATCACCCAGGAGTCCTTGAGGTGCATACGCCTGCGGAGCGTCTCCAGCGACCGCCCGGGCATCCGAATCTCGGCATACAGCTCAGCGTCACTGAGCCCGGCGAGGTCCAGCGCCTGCGCCTGCCAGGTCCCGAGCTCGGCGGCGACCGTCGCGTGCTGCAACACCCCGACCCGATGGAAGTCCTCCAGGTCGTGGATCGCGTAGGCGATGTCGTCCGCGGTGTCCATGACACTCGCCTCGACCGTCTGCTGCCAGGACTCGATCCGCCCGTCGAACGGCTCGCGCGCCTGCCGCAGATCGCTGATCTCCGTGACGTACGCGGAGAACTTCGAACTACCAGTGCCGGGCATGTCGTCAGGCTCGCCGGCACCACGAGGCGCCACCGCCAGACCAAGCTCCTGGTGACGCGTCCACGGGTACTTCAACATCGCCGCCCGCACCGCCACCGTCAGGTCGAGCCCCAACGCCTTGGGCCCGCGCACATCCGTGGTCGTGACGATCCGGAACGACTGCGCGTTGCCCTCGAACCCGTCCGGCAACCCGAACCGGTGCCGGGCCAGCCTGTCGAGCACCTGCTCGCCGAGGTGTCCGAACGGCGGATGCCCGAGATCGTGCGCGAGCGCGGCCGCCTCGACCACATCGGGGTCGCACCCACCCAGCTTCTCCAGCACCGCGGTCAGCTCGGGACGGTTGGTGAGCCGTTCGGCGATGGCGCGCGCCGCCTGGGCGACCTTGAGGCTGTGGGTGAGGCGGTTGTGCACAAGCAGCCCGGAGCCAGTGGAGCTGACGACCTGCGTGACTCCACCGAGCCTCGCGAAGAACGGGGAGCTCGCTACGCGGTCCCGGTCCACCCGGAACGGGTTCGTGGCGAGGTCGGCGGTCCTGCCCACACCCGCCGACCGGCGGGCGGTGCGCTGCTCGTTGTGCATGGGAGAACGGTAGACGGTCTAATCGGTCGCGGCGTCAGCCGTACTGGGCTTGGGCTCGGCGACCAACTTCTTCGAGCAGTTGTCCAGGATCCTGGTCCTGGCGTGCTGCGAATACCTCTGCGCGATCGCCGTCATGATGAGCGCTACCTGGTTGTCGAGCTTCTGCCCCGCGATCGCTCCCGCCTTCAGTGCGAGCATGCCGATGACAGCGATGCCTGCGGCGAGCAGGAGCTTCGTGATGACCAGGAGTACGCCGAACGCGTAGGGGCCAAGCTCGGCTTGAGCTTCATCCCGGTGACGGTCGCGGCGCTGCCCACGCCGAGCACGCCCCGTCCGGCCACCCACAGAAGTGCCACCGCTGTCGGAGCTACTACCCCGGCTGACGTAGGCCTTTGCGCGCACAGCGGGAGGAACTGGCCGGCACAAGGTGAGCGTGCCTGTCGCGATCACCAGGACCAACAGCATGAGCGCCGTGTAGAGCCGCCGATTCCGGTGTCTGTGCGAGGTGCTCCGACTGTTATCGGCGATCTTGAACGCGCGGCGGTCAAAGCTGTCTCGAGCCACAACGCTGTGCTCGGCCGTCATGGCGGCCGCAGTCGTGGCGTCGATCCTGGCGAGCGCTCGGTATCGCTCGTCCTTGCTGGCCAGGTGGCACTTGCTCTCGCTCGCACGTTTTCGGCGGCTTGCCGGCGAGAGCGGTGACTGGCGTCCGGCACTGCGTTGCTCGTTGTGCATGGGAAGGAAGGTGCCGGACAGCCCGGAGCCGTCGGCGGCCCACGCGTCTTCCTTATTGCGCGGCGAAGATGACCATGGTTTTGTGACACCCCCTCGGGATATATGTCTACTAGAGGGAGTTCGAGCCGGATCAGGCCACTGTTCACCCGATCGAGCTAGGCCGGGCTTGCGTGAGGGCCTTCGGGGTGTCTGACCTGTGCTTGCGGGCCCGTTGGTTCGGCGCGGGGTGCCTGGCCGGCATGGGGAGAGAGTGCATCGGGAAAGCAGAAAGCCCCTGAGAGGAGCGCTTGTGGCGCTCGACCCTCAGGGGCTTTCTGTACGTAAGTTCGGCGGCGACCTACTCTCCCACACCGTAACCAGTGCAGTACCATCGGCGCAGAAGGGCTTAACTACCGGGTTCGGAATGGGACCGGGTGTTTCCCCAACGCTATGACCACCGAAACACTATGGAATTCAACCTGAACCCCGATCCAACAGACCCAGAAGGCCCGTAGCGGGTTCGATCGGTTCTGGTTGTTCTTCCAGAACCGCACAGTGGATGCGTAGCGTCTTTGTAACAAGTCCTCGGCCTATTAGTACCAGTCAGCTCCAACCGTTACCGGTCTTCCACCTCTGGCCTATCAACCCAGTGGTCTAGCTGGGGGCCTTAACCCACGAAGGGTGGGATACCTCATCTTGGAACGAGCTTCCCGCTTAGATGCCTTCAGCGGTTATCCCTTCCGAACGTAGCCAACCAGCAATGCTCTTGGCAGAACAACTGGCACACCAGCGGTCCGTCCGTCCCGGTCCTCTCGTACTAGGGACAGCCTTCCTCAAGTATCCTACGCGCGCGGCGGATAGGGACCGAACTGTCTCACGACGTTCTAAACCCAGCTCGCGTACCGCTTTAATGGGCGAACAGCCCAACCCTTGGGACCTACTCCAGCCCCAGGATGCGACGAGCCGACATCGAGGTGCCAAACCATCCCGTCGATATGGACTCTTGGGGAAGATCAGCCTGTTATCCCCGGGGTACCTTTTATCCGTTGAGCGACCACGCTTCCACAAGCCATGGCCGGATCACTAGTTCCGACTTTCGTCCCTGCTCGACCCGTCAGTCTCACAGTCAAGCTCCCTTGTGCACTTGCACTCAACACCTGATTGCCAACCAGGCTGAGGGAACCTTTGAGCGCCTCCGTTACTCTTTGGGAGGCAACCGCCCCAGTTAAACTACCCACCAGGCACTGTCCCTGATCCGGATCACGGACCGAGGTTAGACATCCAATACGACCAGAGTGGTATTTCAACGTTGACTCCACACTGACTGGCGTCAGCGCTTCACAGTCTCCCACCTATCCTACACAAGCCGAATCGAACACCAATACCAAGCTATAGTAAAGGTCCCGGGGTCTTTCCGTCCTGCCGCGCGTAACGAGCATCTTTACTCGTAATGCAATTTCGCCGGGCCTGCGGTTGAGACAGTCGAGAAGTCGTTACGCCATTCGTGCAGGTCGGAACTTACCCGACAAGGAATTTCGCTACCTTAGGATGGTTATAGTTACCACCGCCGTTTACTGGCGCTTAAGTTCTCAGCTTCGCCCCGAAGGACTAACCGGTCCCCTTAACGTTCCAGCACCGGGCAGGCGTCAGTCCATATACATCGTCTTGCGACTTCGCATGGACCTGTGTTTTTAGTAAACAGTCGCTTCTCGCTGGTCTCTGCGGCCGTCTCGCCCTAGCCTGCAAGAGGCTTCAAGCGCTACGGCCCCCCTTCTCCCGAAGTTACGGGGGCATTTTGCCGAGTTCCTTAACCACAGTTCGCCCGATCGCCTTGGTATTCTCTACCTGACCACCTGTGTCGGTTTGGGGTACGGGCCGCGTGAAAGCTCGCTAGAGGCTTTTCTCGGCAGCATGGGATCACTCTACTTCGCCTCAATCGGCTACGCATCACGTCTCAGCCTATGTGAACTGCGGATTTGCCTACAGTTCGGCCTACACGCTTGCACCAGTACTACCACTCACTGGCGGAGCTACCCTCCTGCGTCACCCCATCGCTTGACTACTACAAGTTCAGGTCCCGCGCTCCACAGTCCCCATCGGCCCGAAGGCTTTCAGGAGGTGCTTTGGGCGGTTAGTATCACAAGGTTCATCATGGGCGCGTTCACACGGGTACGGGAATATCAACCCGTTGTCCATCGACTACGCCTGTCGGCCTCGCCTTAGGTCCCGACTTACCCTGGGCGGATTAGCCTGGCCCAGGAACCCTTGGTCATCCGGCGGACGAGTTTCTCACTCGTCTTTCGCTACTCATGCCTGCATTCTCACTCGCATAGCGTCCACGGCTGGATTACTCCGCCGCTTCAACCGCTACACGACGCTCCCCTACCCATCCCAGCACAAGGCTGAAATGACACAGCTTCGGTGGTGTGCTTAAGCCCCGCTACATTGTCGGCGCAGGACCACTTGACCAGTGAGCTATTACGCACTCTTTAAAGGGTGGCTGCTTCTAAGCCAACCTCCTGGCTGTCTGTGCGACCCCACATCCTTTCCCACTTAGCACACACTTAGGGACCTTAGCTGGCGTTCTGGGCTGTTTCCCTCTCGACTACGAACCTTATCGCCCGCAGTCTCACTGCCGCGCTCTCACACCACGGTATTCGGAGTTTGGTTGATTTCGGTAAGCTTGTAGGCCCCCTAGACCATCCAGTGCTCTACCCCCGTGGTGAAACACACGACGCTGCACCTAAATGCATTTCGGGGAGAACCAGCTATCACGGTGTTTGATTGGCCTTTCACCCCTAACCACAGCTCATCCCCCAGGTTTTCAACCCTGGTGGGTTCGGGCCTCCACGCGGTCTTACCCGCGCTTCACCCTGGCCATGGCTAGATCACACCGCTTCGGGTCTAGACCACGCGACTCAAGCGCCCTATTCAGACTCGCTTTCGCTACGGCTACCCCACACGGGTTAACCTCGCCACGTAGCACTAACTCGCAGGCTCATTCTTCAAAAGGCACGCCGTCACCCCTAAAGGCTCCGACGGATTGTAGGCACACGGTTTCAGGTACTATTTCACTCCCCTCCCGGGGTACTTTTCATCTTTCCCTCACGGTACTAGTCCGCTATCGGTCACCAGGGAGTATTTAGGCTTAGCGGGTGGTCCCGCCAGATTCACAGCGAATTTCACGAGTACGCTGCTACTTGGGAACACTCTAAACAGACATCGGGTTTTCGAGTACGGGAGTTTCACCCTCTACGCTCACGCTTTCCAGACGTATTCCTCTAACCACAATGTTTTCTGACTGTTTGCCAGTTCGGCAGAACTGACCAAGAGGTCCCACGACCCCGTACACGCAACCCCTGCCGGGTATCACACGAATACGGTTTAGCCTCATCCGCTTTCGCTCGCCACTACTCACGGAATCACGGTTGTTTTCTCTTCCTGCGGGTACTGAGATGTTTCACTTCCCCGCGTTCCCTCCACATACCCTATGTGTTCAGGTATGGGTGAACCCACATGACTGGGTCCGGGTTTCCCCATTCGGAAATTCTAGGATCTCAGCTCGGTTGACAGCTCCCCTAGACTTTTCGCAGTCTCCTACGTCCTTCATCGGCTCCTGGTGCCAAGACATCCACCGTATGCCCTTACTAACTTGCTACAAAGATGCTCGCATCCACTGTGCAGTTCTCAAAGAACAATCAGACACTCTCGCACCAGTGCGAACGCCGGCCTGACCAATGTCAGGTGGTTCATCCGCGGCAAGAGCCCGATCACTGAAAGACACACAAAGCGTGTTCCCTCAGGACCCAACAGCGTACCGATCTGTTCACCCAGCCCCCCGATGACCTTTCCACGCAGGCAAGCCTGCAGTACTCACTCATCCGGCAACCGGACGTCTAGCCAGCCAGCATCCACTAATGAGCCCTACCTCGCTTAAGCGAGTGCAGGTTCTGACTACCGCTCGGAACGTTTGCCCAAGATCGGTAGTAGATGCTCCTTAGAAAGGAGGTGATCCAGCCGCACCTTCCGGTACGGCTACCTTGTTACGACTTCGTCCCAATCGCCAGTCCCACCTTCGACCGCTCTCCCCCTTGCGGGTTGAGCCACGGGCTTCGGGTGTTACCGACTTTCGTGACGTGACGGGCGGTGTGTACAAGGCCCGGGAACGTATTCACCGCAGCGTTGCTGATCTGCGATTACTAGCGACTCCGACTTCACGGGGTCGAGTTGCAGACCCCGATCCGAACTGAGACCGGCTTTATGGGATTCGCTCCACCTCGCGGCTTAGCAGCCCTTTGTACCGGCCATTGTAGCATGTGTGAAGCCCTGGACATAAGGGGCATGATGACTTGACGTCATCCCCACCTTCCTCCGAGTTGACCCCGGCAGTCTCCCATGAGTCCCCGGCATTACCCGCTGGCAACATGGAACGAGGGTTGCGCTCGTTGCGGGACTTAACCCAACATCTCACGACACGAGCTGACGACAGCCATGCACCACCTGTGAACCAGCCACAAGGGAGGCTCTATCTCTAGAGCTTTCTAGTCCATGTCAAGCCCAGGTAAGGTTCTTCGCGTTGCATCGAATTAATCCACATGCTCCGCCGCTTGTGCGGGCCCCCGTCAATTCCTTTGAGTTTTAGCCTTGCGGCCGTACTCCCCAGGCGGGGTGCTTAATGCGTTAGCTGCGGCACAGAGGGCGTGGAAGCCCCCCACACCTAGCACCCACCGTTTACGGCGTGGACTACCAGGGTATCTAATCCTGTTCGCTCCCCACGCTTTCGCTCCTCAGCGTCAGTGTCGGCCCAGAGACCCGCCTTCGCCACCGGTGTTCCTCCTGATATCTGCGCATTTCACCGCTACACCAGGAATTCCAGTCTCCCCTGCCGAACTCAAGTCTGCCCGTATCGACCGCAAGCTTGGAGTTAAGCCCCAAGTTTTCACGGCCGACGCGACAAACCGCCTACGAGCTCTTTACGCCCAATAATTCCGGACAACGCTCGCACCCTACGTATTACCGCGGCTGCTGGCACGTAGTTAGCCGGTGCTTCTTCTGCAGGTACCGTCACTTGCGCTTCGTCCCTGCTGAAAGAGGTTTACAACCCGAAGGCCGTCATCCCTCACGCGGCGTCGCTGCATCAGGCTTTCGCCCATTGTGCAATATTCCCCACTGCTGCCTCCCGTAGGAGTCTGGGCCGTGTCTCAGTCCCAGTGTGGCCGGTCACCCTCTCAGGCCGGCTACCCGTCGTCGCCTTGGTAGGCCATTACCCCACCAACAAGCTGATAGGCCGCGGGTCCATCCCATACCGCCTGAACTTTCCACCACAAGACATGCATCTCGTGGTCGTATCCGGTATTAGACCTCGTTTCCAAGGCTTATCCCAGAGTACAGGGCAGGTTACCCACGTGTTACTCACCCGTTCGCCGCTCGTGTACCCCGAAGGGCCTTACCGCTCGACTTGCATGTGTTAAGCACGCCGCCAGCGTTCGTCCTGAGCCAGGATCAAACTCTCCAATAAGGATTGTGTTTGATCGCTCCAGACGGAATATGTCTGGCATCAATCTGGTCTTGCCTCAAAGGAACTACCTCGACGAGGAGGTAATTCATATATTACTGGCTGTGTTTCGGCACGCTGTTGAGTTCTCAAAGAACACGCGCACACCGCAGTC